>NZ_JABJWV010000001.1:3160000-5177500 GCF_011083025.2 Pseudenhygromyxa sp. WMMC2535 | reverse complement strand
GTTCTTCGTGACCGTCAACCCGGCCGCGCCGCTCAACGATCGTCACACGATCTTCGGGCGCTGCGATACCAAGGTGCCCATCGAGATCTCGAAGGTCCGCACCCAGAGCCGGCCGATCCCAGACAAGCCCTTTGACGACGTGACGATCTCGACCATCGATATCGTGCGCAAGAAGTAGGGCAGAGCACAATTCGCTGATCCGCCCGAGCGCGTCGGCCCAGGAGCGGCGGTCTGCAGCAATGTAGACCGCCGTTTTTCGTGGTTCTGCGCGATATCTCTACGCGCGTTCCCTTCACAAAATCTTTTTTTGCGCATCTTCCGTGACTCGTCGATGCATCGCCTCTATTTTGATACCTGGGGGAATTTGAACCAGTGACGATGAAGAAGCTCGACAAACATGCGTGGATGCTGTGCTTGACCCTATTGGCCCCGGCTTGCGAGACCAAGGGGGACGACGACGACGCGGCCGACGAGATCGGCAGCGAAGACGAGACCTCCGAAGGTGAGACGACCGCGGGGGAGACCACCGGCGGAGAGTCATCCGAAGGCGAGACCACCAAGGGGGAGACCTCCGAGGGCGAGACCTCCGAGGGCGAGACCTCCGAGGGTGAGTCCTCCGAGGGTGAGTCCTCCGAGGGGGAGACCTCCGAGGGGGAGTCCTCCGAGGGGGAGACCTCCGAGGGTGAGTCCTCCGAGGGGGAGTCCTCCGAAGGCGAGACCTCCGAAGGTGAGTCTTCCGAGGGCGAGACCACCGAAGGAGAGTCACCCGAGGGCGAGACCTCCGAGGGTGAATCATCCGAGGGCGAGTCGTCCTCCGAAGGCGAGACCACCGAAGGCGAATCCTCTTCCGAGGGTGAATCATCCTCCGAAGAGGGCCAGGTCTTCATCCCCGATCCCGATCTACCCGAAGATATTTGCGATCCTTTCGCCCAGGACTGCTCCAATGGCGAGAAGTGCGTGCCGATCGCCACAAACGACACTTGGGATACCAACTTCTGCGTCCCGATCCAGGGCGACGCCCAGGCCGGGGAGTCCTGCACCCTGGAGAGCATCCAGACCGGCCTCGACGACTGCGGCGCGGGGCTCTACTGCCTCTCCGACACCTGCATCGATCTGTGCTCGGGCAGCATCGATGAGCCGCTGTGCCCCGAGTCCACCGCCTGCCTGGCCAGCAACGACGGCACGGTCAACTTCTGCCTCCCGACCTGCGATCCCCTGGTCCAGGACTGCGCGCCAGGAGAGGGCTGCTACTGGGCGAACGCCAGCTTTCAGTGCTTGAACACCTCCGTGGATTTGGAGACTGGCGTGCCCTGCGGCTTCCTCAACGACTGCGCGCCGAGCAACATGTGCATCTCGGCGGAGTCGCTCCTCGACTGCGAGGGCGCGGCCTGCTGCGCGAGCTTCTGTGACCTCGGCGATGACCAGGCCTGCGCCGGCATGCCCGGCCTCAGCTGCGTCGCCTTCTTCGAGGAAGGTCAGGCACCTCAGGGATACGAGGACGTCGGCATCTGCATCGTGGGATGACCGTGGCGGGATAACCTGATACACCGCGGGCGTGTCCACCGGTCTGCGCCACGTCCGCGATCGCTACGAGGCAACCCCGCGCGGCCTCGACGGCGATGACATGGACAGGCTCAAGCGAGGCGATCGCGGCTGCCTGGGAGACCTGCTCGCGGGCGCCGGCGCGATCACCTTGGTGATCTTGCTGGTGCTCTCGGGCATGGGCCGGGTCGGCTTCGCCTGGGTCTACGTCGGCGTGGCCCTCTTCGTCGGTGGGTTTGCGGTCGGCGCCGTCAGCCAGGCGCGCTCGGGTCGCGAGCGCCAGGCCGCCCTCGAGTCGGGCCCCTTGGTGTTCGGCGTGGTCCTGCGCTCGGCCCCCTGGCTGCGCCGACCGGGCAAGCGCCCCGGCCGAGCGGTGGTCTTGCTGTGCACGGATCCCCAGCGCCGCTTCGACCGCGAGTGGCTCGAACGTACGGCCGCGAGCCTCGAGGCGCGCCTGGCCAACCCCGAGTCCGGGGCCGACTCGGTCCCGCTGCGAGCCCTGCTCGCCGACGAAGATCTGTTTGCGAGCCACGCGGTCCCGAAGGCCCTGCTCGCCGAGCCGCCGAGCGCGGGCGAGGTCTACCTCAGCGCGATGATCGTCCACCCCGAGCGCCTCGAGGGCGGCTACCTCGGCGCCGAGGATGACCGCGAGGCGGACGCGCGCGACGAGGCCCTCGACGCGCCGACGCGCCCGCCAGTCATCGCCGCCATCGTCGCGCCAGAGCGCGGCTTCATCGAGCAAGCCCCCCACGTCGCGGCCCCCTGAGCGCTCGCTATCAGCCTGAGCGCTCGCTGTCAGCAGTGGGCTTCGCCCCTGGGTTGCTGACAGCCGGCGGCGTGTAAGGCCGCCGCGGCGCGCCCGTTGTCCGAGCGCTGCCGCGAGTTGCTACGCGCAGCCACCTCCCGCACCGCGGCCACGCTCTGCATCGGCGCCTTCGCCCGAGCCGAGCATGGCCCCGACGCGGCGAGGCTCGCCCTCCCCTGGCCTCCCGCCGACAAGGAGCTTCGTCGTGAAGCGCTCGCTGCTGCATTGCCTGTTCCGTGCCCATCCGCTGCTCGCAACCATCCCCGCCTGCGTGGGCCTGCTCGCCACCGCGCCCGTGGCTCGAGTGGCCCAGGCCGCGCCGCCCTCCGCCAGCTCTGGCGTCATCAACGGTGTGGTCGAGAACTCGATCACCGGCGAGCCGCTCGAGTACGCCCTGGTGATCTTGCAGTGCAGCTGCCTCGACGGCCCCCAGGAGCGCCAGACCTCGGCCACTGGGGTCTACTCGTTCACCGGCCTGCCCCCCGGCAGCTACACGATCCAGGTCCTGTCCGGGCGCGCCGACGTCTCGAAGATCGCCCAACTGCCCAGCGGGGCCCGCTTTCGCGCCAACTTCAGCCTCGATCCCAAGCAGTCCGAGATCACCGTGCTCGAGGTCGTGGTCCCGCTGCCGATGACCACCGACGGCACGACCAAGCTGACCGGTGACGAGATCAGCAAGCTGCCCCTGGGCAACAGCACCGGCCGCGACTTCAGCGACGTCATCGAGGTCGCGCCCACCTCCGGCAAGGACGGCGCTGGCTTCACCCTCGCCGGCGGGACCGGGGCCGAGTCCAAGTACACGCTCGAGAACGCCGACATCACCAGCCCCGCCTTTGGCACGGTCGCGGCCACGCTGATCCAGGAGTTCGTCCAGGAGGTCGAGATCAAGGAGTCGGGCTACGCGGCCGAGTTTGGCGGCGCGTCCTCGGGCCAGGTCTCGGCGCGGCGGATCGCCGGGACCAACACGGTCCGCGGCGAGGCCGGCATCCGCTTCGCCCCTCGCCTGGCCGCGCCGCGGCTGATCACCGGCACGGACGAGGCCCTGCGCGTGACCCAGGTCGGAGACTTCAACGCGCAGGCCTACGCCATCGTCTCGGGCCCGATCAAGAAGGACAAGCTCTTCTTCACCATCGGCGTCACGCCCAGCGGCACGCGCTACACCTTGACCCAAGGCTTCTACAGCCGCGTCGACCGCGACAGCTCCGGGGGCTATGAGGACTGCCCCTACGAGAACGGGGCCAACGACTGCGTCGACGGCGGGAACTACATCGACAGCGAGCGCTTCGCGGATCAGCGCTTTCACACCGGCGCCTTCAACTTCGGCTACATCGCCGGCCTCGACTGGGTCGTGACCCCGCGCCACCGCCTGGGGCTCACCGCCCAGGGCGGCCCGAGCTTCCAGCGCACCAGCTACCGCCTGCCCTTCAGCTTCGACCCCAACGCCTTCGGCACCAACCCCAGCGCCGACCTCGGCGGGAGCTCGCGGATCGCCACCGGCGTCGTCAACGACCACTTCGGCGTCAGCTTGGCCCACACGACCCTGGTCGCGCTCAACTACGAGGGTCGCGTGCTCCAGGACAAGATGGAGATCGACGCGGGCGTGTCCTACTTTCAGTCGGTGTCCGAGGACGCCTGGCGCCTCGAGCACCCCGAGCTCGAGAACATCCCGGCCACCCAGGAGCAGGACGCCCAGGGCCGCAACCTCTACGAATTTCTCGACCGCTCCTCGGCCGTGGACCTCGTGCCCGAGGTCGAGGACGCCTGCAACGGCTCCGACCTGCCCGGCGAGGCCTGCCCGACGCGCTTTTGGCTGTCCGGGGGCCTGGGCGAGTACGACAAGGACATCAACCGCCGGGTCACCGGGCGCCTGCACCTGACCCACTTCTTCGAGGCCGTGGGCTCGCACCAGATCAAGTGGGGCGGCGACGTCTCGTGGCTCCAACGCCACAGCACCTTCACCTACTCGGGCCAAAACGACGCCGAGTTCTACGACAACTGCGACGCGGGCGAGGAGGGCGGCGGCGAGTACTGCTACAACCCCGCGACCAACGAGTATCGCTTCACGCGCTCGTCGCGGGTCAACAACCACCGCTTCATCCTCGTCGACACCGACAACCCCAACAACCGGACCACCCGGGGCTTTGGGACGATCCGCCGCGAGCAGGGGGATCTGCGCGCGCTCGCCGACTCCCTCGGCCGAGGGGCGCGCGTCGACAGCTACGACGAGACGCTCTCGACCCTCAACTACGCGCTCTTCTTGCAGGACCGCTGGGCGATCCTCTCCAACCTCTACGTCAGCGCGGGCGTGCGCTGGGAGCTCCAGGACATGCGCGACATCTTCGGCGACACGAAGATCATGATCTGGGACAATATCGCCCCGCGCCTGGGCGTGGTCTACGACTGGACCGACGAGGGCCGCAGCCGGCTCTACGCCAGCTACGGGTGGTTCTATCAGCCCCTGCCCTTGCAGCTGAATTCGCGCGTGTTCGGCGGGCTGGTCAACGTCGCCCGCAGCTACCAGCAAAACGACTGCCTGGGCCGGAGCACCGCGGCCGGCGATCCCCTCGTCGACGAGGGCGGCCAGCCGAGCGAGTGGTGCGTCGACACCAACGCGAGCACCACCGGCCTGGTCGAGGGCGCGATCGTCCCGCGGCTCAAGGGCCAGTACAACCAGCAGTTCCAGATCGGCTACGAGCAGGAGGTCATCGAGGACCTGGTGCTCGGCTTCCGCTGGCTGCACACCGACCTCGGCCGCGCCGTCGAGGACGTGTCGACCAACGGCGGCCAGAACTTCATCATCGCCAACCCCGGCGAGGCCGTGCGCGAGTCCGACATCCAGGCCCAGCGCGACACCTGCTCGGCGCTCCAGACCGAGTACGACAGCTTCTCGCCCAACGACGACGACCGCAACGTCGTCGCCCGCGAGCTCAACCGCTGCAATTTCCTGGTCGACGCCTACGAGCAGATCAACGAGCAGTTCGACAAGCCCACGCGCAACTACGACGCGTGGACCTTGCAGCTGCAAAAGCGCTTCGCCAAGAACTGGCTGCTGATGGCCAGCTACACCTACAGCCGCCTGATCGGCAACTACGACGGCTTCGTGGACTCGACCAACGGCTCGATCAACATCGGCGCGAGCACCCAGTACGACATCCCCGAGCTCGTGCGCAACAGCTACGGCCCGCTCTCGGGCAACATCCCCCACCGCCTGAAGATCGACGGCTTTTATAGCTTCGACTTCAAGCAAAGCGGGCGCCTGACCCTGGGCACCAGCTTCCGGCTGCAGTCGGGCGTCCCGGTCAACGTCCGCTCGGACACGCCGAACTTCAACTACTCGGGCGCCTACCTGGTCTACCTGCTGCCCCGCGGCGAGGGCGGCCAGGTCCAGCCCAGCTACCAGTGGAACGTGACCGCCGGCTACGCCTATCCCCTGCCCGGCGAGCACGACCTCGAGCTCGAGTTCAACGCCCGCGTGCTCAACGTGACCAACGCCAAGGCGGTGCTCCGGGTCGACGATATCTACACCTACCAGGCCGCGCGGCCGATCGCCGGCGGCGACACCAGCGACCTCAAGCACGCCAAGGTCTGGGAGCAAGGCGGCGGCGCCGACAACTTCTTCTCCCGCGACATCGTCCAGCCCCAGGGCAACTACGGGGTCGAGACCAGCTTCCAGCAGCCGCTCTCGGCCCAGTTCGAGCTAAAATTGCGCTTTTGAACCAGCGCTGACGGCTGGCGTCGCTCACCGCCGCGGGGCACAGTGGCGGCATGAGCGAGGCCGAGCGACGCGACCCCCAGGGCCGGCTGATCTTGCCGCTGACCCAAAACACCGACCCCTACGCCCTGCGCAAGGCCGGCGAGCTGCTCGAGCACGAGGCCGGGGCCGAGGCCAAGGACCGGTTCAGCTCGGCCGAGCTGCGCTTTTGGGACTTCGTCCACCGCGGCACCCCGGTGACCTTGCAGTGGGAGCGCGACGCCGGGCTCTCGCTGGTCGCCGGCGCCGCCGAGGACGGGGTCGAGACCACCACCCGCGACCTCGCCCTGGTCCTGCGCACCAAGCTCGACGCCGCCGGGCTGGTCTCGTGAACCTCCGCGAGCTCGCGCTGCTGACCGGGGCCATGGCTCGCCTGGCCCGCGACTCGGCGCGCATCGACGACCTGCACATCATCGCCGAGATCATCTCGCGGCGTCGCTACGCGGCCCTGCTCGACGCGGCCCTGCGCGAAGACAGCCCGCTGCTGCGCGAGCGCCCCGAGATCGACCACGAGAGCGTGGACTTCGAGGCCCTGCGCGCGCTCCCAGCCGACAGCTTGGGCGGCGCCTATGTCCGCCACCTCGAGCGCCACGGACTCGAGCTCTACCTCGACCCCACCTCCACCCGGGTGATCCGCGACCCCGACGTCGGCTACCTGATCCACCGCTACCGCCAGGTCCACGACATCTGGCACGTGCTCTTGGATCTCGGCGTCGCCGGCCACGAGGAGGTTTTGCTCCACGCCTTCGTCCTCGGTCAGCTGGGCCTGCCAAACTCCGCGCTGATCGTGAGCCTCGGGGGGATCAAGCACCTCGTCCTCGAGGGTCGCTGGGACGCGCTGCGCCGCGGGCTGATCTCCGCCTACCGCATGGGTAAGCGGGCTTCCCCGCTCCTGCTCGTGCGATGGGAAGATCACTGGGCCGAGCCGCTCGACGCGGTCAGGGCTCGCTACGGTGTCGCCCCCCTGATCACGGCCTGAATGGCCCTCAACGTGAAGAATCACTGGTCCGTGGCGCGAGCTCGGCCATCGCTACAGTGATGATTTGGAATCAAAATTCTAGAAAGGCACGTCGACGCAAAGTTCGGTCCAAAGGCCAGTCCCATGGGGTATTGTTCGGACGGTCCGAGCGAGCATGTGGTGGCTCTGCGGGCGGATGCTTCGATGCGACGACGTGTATCCAAGAGGAAGGCGAGCGCCCCGCCGCCACTCGAGCCGGTCGAGCCGGCCAAGCCAGCCAAGCCAGTCGAGATTGCGCGGCTGCGTGTGCCGCCAAAGACCTTGGTCTTGATGCGCGACCCTCCCGAGCGCAACGACGAGTTCTTTGGCGCCCCCCCGCTCAACATCCACACCATGTTCTGGGCGCGCTGTGTCGTCGACGGCAGGCGCGAGCGGACGACCCGCAACCCGAACGCCGTCCGTAAATTCCTCCGCCGCGAGGCCGGGCTGCTCGACGCGGATCAGCTGCGGGTGCTGGCCCTGACGATCTGCAAGCTCTCGCGCCTCGGCGACCTCGTGGGCGGGCCCTCGTGCCGGGAGGACTTCGCCGAGAAGGTGTTCGGGCTAACCCCCCAGCGCCTCACGCCGAGCCTGCTCGACGGACACCTGGGCTTTCATACGCTCTCACGCGCCTTTTATGGCGACCTCCTCCAGACCCTGCACGAGTACAGGCTCGACCTCGGCTCGGGCGACCTGCGCTGCGTCGAGGTCACCCGGCCGTGGGCGAGCTAGGAGCCCGTCACAGGCTCGCGGCCAGCAGGGGCAGCGCCCGCTCGGCGCCCATCACCGTGACCAAGGTGGTCAGCTTCGGGCCCTTCTCGCGGTCGATGAGCAGGTCGTAGATCAGCGGGAAGAATTCCTTGGGCCCGAGCTCGAGGCCCTCGAAGAGCCCCTTCATGTGGGGGACCAGGTCGGCCTCGCGCAGCGGCTTGGCGGCCTGCTCGAGGGCCGCGACCAGGCGCGCGAGCGCTTGCTTGGGCGCGTCCTCGAGCTCGCGGACCACGGGCTGCTCGCGGATCCGGTAGCAAAACTCCGCCGGGGCGAAGTCATCGATCCAGTTCCACACGCAGCGCGCCCGCGCGTCGAAGAGCGCCCGCTCCTCGTCGCTGCGCAGCTCGCCGCTGTCCTCGTAGTGGGCCCGGGCGCGGTCGATGTCGCCGTCGTAGATCTGCAGGATCATCGACAGCGGGCGGAAGCTGGGCTGGAAGGGCGGCGTGGTCCCGGGCTCGACGCGCACGCCGGCCGGATCGGCGAGCTCGAGGGTGCGCCGGGCGACGGCGCGCTTCTTGTCCTTGCGCCCGCCCTCCTCGGGCTCGTGCGCGAGGGCCACGGCGCGGTCGTAGTCCTCGTAGATCTTGAGCACGTCGAGGTCGAAGCTGATCGCGAACTCGGTGTTCGGCCGGGTCGAGGCGAAGAGCCAGCGCAGTAGCTTGGGCTCGTAGATCCGCAGGCAGTCCGCGACCGTGACCACGTTGCCCTTGGAGCTCGAGATCTTGCCGCCCATGCCCTTGATCGACACGAAGTCGTAGGCGACGTACTGCGGCGCCGAGCCGCCGTAGACCTGGTCGACGATCTGCTTGGCGGTGTCGTAGCTGCCGCCCTCGGAGCTGTGGTCCTTGCCCCCAGGCTCGAACATCACGCGCTCCTGGGCCCAGCGCATCGGCCAGTCCACGCGCCACAGCAGCTTGACGTCGCCGCCCTCGCGCAGGTCGATCTTGCCCACGCGACCGGTGGACGCCACGCTGTAGTGTACGATCCAGCCCTCGTCCTCGTTGGGGTCCCAGCTGAACTTCAAGTCGTCGCGGCCGGTCTCGGGGTCGAAGCCGGCGATCGGCAGCCAGTCGGCGGGCAGCGGCTCGCGGCGGTACTGGTCGAGGATCGCCTTGATCTGCGCGCTGTGCTGGAGCGCCTGGCGGATACCCTCGGCGTAGTCGCCGGCGCGGTAGCGCCGAGACTGGCGGATGAACTCGCAGTCGATGCCCAGCGGCTCGATGCTGTGCTCGAGGGCGGCGATGTTGTGCGAGGCGTAGCTGTCGAGCTCGCCGTAGGGATCGGGGACGTCGGCGATGCTCTTGCGCAAGTTGGCGGCCAGCATGTCTTGCTGGGGCATGCCCACGGGGACCTTGCGGAACACGTCGAAGTCGTCCCAGGAGTAGATGAAGCGCACCTTCTTGCCCTGCGCGCGCAGGGCCCGGGCGACGAGATCGACGGTGATGATCTCGCGGAAGTTGCCGACGTGGACCACCCCCGAGGGGGTGATGCCGGCGGCCACGGTGATCACCTCGGCGTCGGCGTTCGCCGCGATCGTGCGCGTGGCGGCATGGTCGGCCCAGTGCGAAAAGTAGGGATCCGGCGGTGCCATGGGCTGCGAAGCATGCTCGATCCCCCCTTGTCTGTCGAGCCGGCCACAGACGACACTCGGGCGTGGTTCGACGAGCACGAGCAAGCGCAGACGCGCGCGTGAAGCTGGCAAAGCCCCTCGAGCGCGCCGTGGGCCGCGGGCACCCGTGGATCTTCCGCGACGCCCTGGCAGGCAGCGCGCCGGCGCCCGGCAGCGTGGTCACGGTCCTCGATCGCAAGGGCCGCTTCCTGGCCCGCGGCCTCGCCGAGCGCGGACCGATCGCCGTGCGCGTGCTGACGACGCGCGACGAGCCGGTGACCGAGGCCCTGTTCGCCGCCCGCCTCGACGCCGCCCTCGCGCTGCGCGATCGCCTGGCCCCCGCCGAGACCGACGCCCTGCGCCTGGTCCACGGCGAGGGCGATCGCCTGCCCGGGATGGTCTGCGATCGCTACGCCGACTGCGCCGTGCTCCGCTTCGAGGGCGAGGCCATCGAGCCGTGGCGCCCGAGCCTCGAGGCGATGATCAGCGAGCGCCTGCGCGCCCGCGGCGTGACCACGCTCTTGCGCCGCAGCGGCCGCGGCGAGCACAAGCAGGTCGAGGCGCTGTTCGGCGCGGCCCCCAGCGCCGCGATCGCGGTCCGCGAGCACGGCATGGTCTTGCTCGTCGATCTCGGCGCCGGACAAAAGACCGGCATGTTCCTCGACCACCGCCCCAACCGCCTGGGCGTGCGCGAGCGCGTCGCGGGGCTGAAGGCCGCGGGCGTGGGCGCGGCCAGCCAGGGGCCGCGCGTGGTCAACCTCTTCGGCTACACCGGCGGCTTCTCGATCGCCGCGGGCCTCGGCGGCGCCGGCGAGGTCGTGACCGTCGACGTCGCCGCGCCGGCGATCGACCTGGCCGAGCGCGGCTGGGCAGCCAACGGCCTCGATCCCCACCGCCACCGCGGCGCCCCCGTCGAGGTCGCGCGCTGGCTCGGCGAGGCCAAGGCCGGGCGCTACGACCTCGTGGTCGCGGATCCGCCGAGCTTCGCCCCGCGCAAGTCCGCCCGCGACAAGGCCCTGTCCGCCTACCAGGCCCTGCACGCCGCGGCGATCCCCGCGGTGACCAATGGCGGGCTCTACCTCGCGGCCTCGTGCTCGAGCCAGGTCGACCGCGACGCCTTCGAAGAGACCCTGGCCAAGGCGGCGCGGGGCCTGCGGGTCGAGCTGCAGATCCTCGAGCGCAGCGGCGCGGGCTTCGACCACCCCGTCCCCCTGGGCTTCCCCGAGGGCGCCTACCTCAAGTCGACGCTCTGCCGAGTCCTGCGCTGAGAGTCTGTGCCGAGCCGAGACCGCCCGCGAGACCGGGGCGGTCCCCGCATTTTGCTCCCTTTTGCGCGCGCCTCGTGCTCTACTGCGCGCGATGCTCGTCGTCACTGGCACCCCGCGCTCCGGAACCTCGATGTGGATGCAGATCCTCGTCGCGGCGGGCTTCGACGCCATTGGAGAGCCCTTCCCCGGAGACTGGCGCTCCTTGCTGCGCGAGGCCAACCCCGACGGCTACTGGGAGTCGCAGCTGCTCGGCGGGGTCTACTACCGCAGCAACCCCCACCCGCTCACCGGGGCGTTCTTGTTCCCCGATCAGACCCGCTTTCACGCGGTCAAGATCATGATCCCGGGCCTGGTCCGCAGCGACATCGCCTACCTCGATCGCGTCGTCGCCACGGTCCGCGAGTGGCGGCAGTTTTGCGCGTCGCGGGAGCGCCTGCAGACCATGATCGACCAGCACCTCGGCCTCGATCCCCACGAGGAGCTGTTCCGCAGCCGCCTGCCTCCGGCGCTCGAGTGGTGGCTCGACAACTTCGCGCTCCTGCGCGACATCGCCACGCGCCGCTACGCCGCCCACGTCTGCTCCTACCAGTCGCTCCTCGACGACCCCCACGAGGCCATCGCCGAGGTCCTGCGCTGGCTCGAGCGCGGGGACCTCGACGCGGCCGTGGCCGCCGTCCGCCCGCAACACCAGACCCAGCGCGCCCAGGCCCCGACCCCGGCGCTCGAGCCCGAGTTCGTCGAGGTCTTCGACGAGCTCTACGACCACATCCACCGCGGGCTCCCGCTCTCGGCCGCGTTCTTGACCAAGCTCAACGAGACCGACCTCGCCCTGCGCCCGCAGATCCTCGCCCACGAGGCCCAGGCCCGCATCAGCGCCGCGCGCAGCTTGCTGCGCGAGCAAGACGACAGCTCGACTTGAACCGATCGCCGCCTCGCTGGACTACCCGCCCGCACGCCGAAGACGCCATGACCACCGCCGAGAACCCCCGACAGACCTTTCGTCTGCGCTGTCGTGACACGCAGTGGCTCGATCAACCCGCGGCCCTGAGCGATTTCGCCCGACCCGCGGGAGCCACCGACCCGATCCACCAGGACGCCGCCTTCGTCGAGACCCTGCTCGCCGACGCGCTGCTCCGCAGCACCCTCGAGGCTGCCGGCCACACCAGCGGCCAGCGCATGCTCAGCTGCGAGGCCGGGCACGCGCCCATCCCCGCCAGGCTGGCGCCCCCGGACGAGCTCCCGCCGATCGCCGACTGGACGAACCCTGGGCAGGCCCAGGCCGCACGCGAGGCTCGGTCCTCGCGTCCCTCCTCCTCCGCGTCGACCACCTCTTCGAGCCGCAAGCCAGCAGCCCGTGGTGAAAATCCCGGCGCCAGGAGCCGCGCAGAGTTCCACCACGGGCTCCTCGCCGTCGCGGCTGGTCTGCCCGTGCTGCTCGGCGCGACCTTGGCCCACGCTGGCGAGGGTCCACAGGCCGACGTGGTCGCCGCGCTGAGCGGGGTCGAGGGCGACGCGCCCGCCGACGCCAGCCAGCCCACGGCCGAGCCTGCGCCTGCGCCCGCTCCCGCTCCCGCCCCTGCGCCCGCCCCCGAGCCCTCCTCGGCTCCGGCGACCCCGCCCCCGCCGGCCATCGCCCCCGCCTCCGCCGACGATCTCTCGCTCACCGGCACGACCTTGTGGGTCGGGCTGCACGACAAGTGGGTCACCTTCGTCATGAAGGACGGCGAGCGCCTCGCCGGCAAGGTCGTCGCCCAAGATCAGGGCAAGCTCGCCGTCGCGCGGGCCGCCGACGGCACCGTGGTCTCCGTGCCCAAGGCCGACATCGCCGGCCTCGAGATGCGCCAGAGCGAGCAGCTCGACGAGCAGCCCCTGGTCGTGCCCGAGCGCACCACCAAGGACGGCTTTGGCCTGCTCGCCGGCGGCGCCCTGATGACCGGCGTGGGCTCGGCCGCGGCCCTCAGCGGCGTCGTCTTGCTCGCGATCTGGCCGTACTCCGTCTACTACAGCCTGCCCCTGCTGGTCCTCCCTGGCGCGGCGATGATCGGCGGAGGCGCGGCGATGATCCGCGCCAGCAAGCGCAAGCGCAAAGCCTACAACGAGGCCTGGGGCCTGCCCCAGATGACCAACCTGCAAGTTCAGCCCACCCTCGGCTTCAACCGCAGCGGCGGTCAGGCTGGCCTGGTCCTGCGCTTTTGAGGAGCACCACCATGGCGCCCAACGACTCCCACGCAAACGAGCCCGCCGAAGCCCCCGCCGAAGCCCCCGTCGAAACCTTCGATCTGCGCTGCCGTGAGGCCGAGTGGATCGACGACGACGTCGCCACCGACTTCCACACCCCCGCCCAGCTCTCCGCCAGCCAGCGCAACGCTGGCCTGATCGAGCTGCTCGCCGCCGACGCGATCGCCCGGCGCAGCTTTGGTCTGACCGAGCTCGCCGGCGAGCGCCCGGTGCTCAGCTGCGAGACCCCGCGCGTCGGGATCCCCGTCGCGCCGTGGGATCCGAGCGCCAAGCTCGACACCACGGCCTGGCGCCTGCGCAGCCAGCTCGACGCAGAGCTGATCACCCCGGACTTCACAGCCGGGCGTCAGCGCCAGCGCCAGCGCGCCCTCGGCCGGGCGCTGCTCGTCGCCGCGGGCAGCTTGTCGCTGCTCTTCACCGCCGCCGTGGCCGAGGCCGCCGGGCCCAGCCAGGTCAGGGTGGTGCCCGCCGCAATCGTCGAGGCGCCCCCCAAGCTCCCCCAGGAAGCTGAAGCCGCCGCTGCCGCCAGCCCCGACGCGGCCCCGGCCCAGCCCGCGCCCGACCAGGCCGCGCCCGCGGGTCCCAGCCCCGACGCCGCGAGCACGGCCGCGCCCCCCATGGCGAACGCGGGGGCGAGCACCAACGCCGCCCCGCGCGGCCCAGCCGGCACTTCGCTGAGCCTCACCGGCGACGCGCTGTGGGCCGGGCTGCTCGACGAGCGCGTCATCTTGACCATGAAGAACGGCCAGAGCCTCGACGGCAACCTGGTCGCCCAGTCCTCCGCGGCCCTCGCCATCGCCCGCAGCGCCGACGCCATCGTGGTCTCCGTGCCCAAGGCCGACGTCGCCGGGGTCAGGCTCCACGTCGGCCCCGTCGAACCGCAGGCCCAGGCTCCGGTTGGCGTCGGCCCCGTCGCCGAGCGCCCGATCCAGGACGGCCGCGGTCTGGTCGCGGCCGGGGTGTCCTTGCTGATCCCCGGCTCGGCGCTCGCGCTCACCGGCACGGTCTTCCTGGGCATCTACCCCTCCGGGCTGTTCTTGAGCATGCCGATGCTGATCCCGGGCCTGCTCATGACCGGCGGCGGCGCGGCGATGCTCGCCGTCGGCAAGCGCAAGCGCAAGCGCTTCCGCGAGGCCTGGGGCCTCCCCGAGACCTCCCGCCTGCAGCTCACGCCCACCTTTGGCATGAACCGCCAAGGCGGGCACGCGGGCCTGGTCCTGCGCTTTTAGTGCGTGAGCGCCTTGTCCGCGCGCACCTGCACCGCCTGCGCCCTCGCGCTCGCCTGGCTCGTCGCCTGCCAGGCGAGCGAGGACAGCCCCCGCGAGCGCAGCGTCCCCACCCGGCCCGCGCTCGATCGCGGCGCCGCCCGGGCCGCCGCCGTCGATGGCCTCGAGGCCGCCGCCGAGCAAGCCGAGGTCGAGGCCGCCCTCGCCCGCTGCTTCGAATCCCTGCTCGGCGAGGCCGCGATCCTCGAGGCCTCGGAGCGCGCCCTCGCCCGCGTCGCCGAAGACCCCGAGCTGGCAGCGGAGGCCGACGACTTCTTCGCCGCCCTCCAAGACAGCCCGGCCATGCGCGCCGCCCTCGTCGACTACGCCCGCGCGGCCCAGGGCGAGGGGATCACCAGCGCAGGCCTGATCGCCTTCGTCGACGCGCGCCTGACCCGGCCCGAGCTCACCGCGCTCTTGCGGCGCACGCTCACGGCCGCGCTCGCCGACGCCGGGCCTGCCCTGGGCCACGCCCTGCTCATCGAGGCCGACGGCGCCGAGGCCCTCGCCGAGGTCGTGACCAGCCACCTCGACGATCCCGAATTCTCTCGCCGCCTCGGTGAGCGCCTGGGTGACGACCCCCAGCGCCTCGCCCGGCGCCTCGGCGATCCCGAGCGCGGCGCGACCTTGCTCGTGGACTTCGCCGCGGTCCTGGCCGAGGCACCCACCGGCCACGCGACGATCGCCGCGATCCTCGATGCACAGACCAGCGCAGCGCTCAGCGCAGCGAGCCTGCGCCGGCTGCTGCGTGACGACACCTTCATCGCCGCGAGCCGCGAGCTCTTCGCCCTCGCCCTCGCCGCGCAGATCGACGCGCGCGCCCTCGAGGCGGCCATCGACGCCCTGCTCGCTCTGCCCGCCCTGCGCCGCGAGGCCGCGGCCCTGCTCGCCGCCCTCGCCCGCAGCGAGGTCGCCCGTGGGCAGGTCTCGAGCTTCGTCCAGCGCTACGGAGAGCGCGAGACCATCGACCCCCTGCTGCTCGACGCCTTGGATTGAGCGCGGGTTCGCGACTACAGTGGCCGACATGAGCGAACGCTCGGCCAACGACCCTCACGGCGCCGATGATCGCCAGTACCACATCGGCCTGCGCCCCGGCGAGGTCGCCCCCGCGATCCTCCTGGTCGGGGATCCCAAGCGAGCCAAGCGCGTGGCCGAGGGCTACTTCGAGTCCTACGGCGAGCCGATCTCCGAGCGCGAGTTCGTGACCTACACCGGCCGCTACCGCGGGCTCCCGATGACCGTGATGGGCACGGGCATGGGCGCCGCCAACACCGAGATCGCGGTCATCGAGCTGTGCTCGCTCTTCGAGGATCCGCGCGGCCTGACGATCATCCGCGCGGGCAGCTGCGGCGCGCTCCAGCCGGGCATCGGCCTGGGCGAGCTGGTGATCACCCAGGGCTCCTACCGCCTCGAGGAGACCTCGCTGAGCTTCGTCGGCCCGGGCTTTCCGGCCCTCGCCCACCCCGAGGCGATCATGTCCTTGCTGTGGGCGGCCGAGGACGCCGGCGCGACCCACCACCTCGGCGTCACGGCCACCGCCTCGGGCTTCTACGGCGCCCAGGGCCGCGAGGTCCCCGGCTTCCCCCCTCGCAACCCCCACATCGAGTCCGAGCTCTCGCGCCAGGGCGTCAGCAACCTCGAGATGGAGAGCTCGACCCTGCTGACCCTCTCGACCCTGCGCGGCTTTCGGGCCGGGGCCGTGTGTGCCGTCTACGCCAACCGCGTCGACAACACCTTCATCGACGACGCCGACAAGGCCGGCGCCGAGGGTCGCTGCGTCGAGGTCGCCCTCAACGCGCTGGTTCACCTCCAGACCCTGACCGCGGCCCGCGGGGATCGTCCCTGCTGGCATCCTGGGCTCGCACGCTGAGCTCGGCGCGGACGCCCTCGGCGAAGCGCGGGATCACGCCGAGCTCGAGTTGGACGCGCGAGAGCGAGGGATCGCGGACCACCGAGCGCTCGAAGCGACGGCGCTCGAGGCAGTCCTCGCCGCGCAGGGTCTCGTCGAGGAGATCGAGCCAGCGGGCGATCTTCTCGTCGGACTCGTTCTCGGGCACGCACAAGCAGGCGCGCAGATCGATGTGCGAGTGGCGAGCGACGAACTCGGCGATCTGATGGACGATCGCGCGGGAGTGCGGGGGGATCCACTCGCACTCGGCGCTGCGCCGGCCCTCGAGGGCGATCGCGCTCGAATTCCCGAGCAGGAATTTGCCGCTCTCGGGATCGAGGATCACCCGCCCCGGCGGACGCAGGAGCATGCGCCGCCACTCGGCCACGGTGTCCTCCACCGCGCGCTCGAGGGCCGGGCTGCCCTCGGCCTCCTCGGCCACGCGCTTGGCCTGGAAGAACAAGCTGGCGTGCGAAGACCGGGTCGTGGCCTCGTAGACCACGTCGGCGTTGGGCTCGTCGCCGCGGGCGGCCTGGCGAAAGAGCATCAGGTAGGCGCGGTAGTAGTCGAGCGCGCGCTGGGGCGTGTTGATGCTCGCCAGCTTGCGCAGGCCCGGGGGGATCAGCAGCCCGCGGGGCATCAGCGGCCTGGGGTTGACCCGCGGGATCGGCTGGACGCCGACGATCAGCTCGGCCCCGGCCGAGGTCAGCACCGCCGTGGGCACGTCGAGGGTCAGGCCGCCGTCGAGCAGGCGGCGGTTTTGCACGTAGGTCGGGACCATCGGCGGCAGCGAGCCGCTCGCCATGCAGGCCTGACCGGCGAGCGAGGACGAGAGGTAGGCGGTCTCGCCATCGGCTGCGCGCGCGGCCACGGCGATCACCGGGAGCTCGAGGTCGTTGAGGTCGAGGCCGTCGAGCAGGTAGGTGAGCAGCAGCTCGAAGGGGGTGTTGTCGGTCCACGCGAAGGCCACGCCAAAGCCGAAGTGGTGGCGCTTGCTGACCAGCTCGTCGAGGCCGCGGTCGCCGAGCGCCGAGTAGAAGGCGCTGATGAACGCGCCGGTGCTCGAGCCCGAGAACACGTCGATGGGGATGCCGACCTCGCGCAGGCGTCGGATGAAGGGGATCGCCACGTAGGACTGGCAGCCGGCCCCGCCGATGCCCACGCCGATCCGTCGCCAGGTCACCGCCCGAGCCCAGCGCTCCATGCACGCGCGCAGCTGATCCGCCTGGGCCACGCTCAGCGCGAGGCAGTCGATGGTCCGCGGGTTGTCGCGCGCGCGCAGGACCTCGAGGGTTTGCGCGTCGAGGCGCATGCGGATCGCATCCAGCGGCCAGGGCGTGGGGTCGCTCCCAGGCACGCCCATGAGCTGCGCGAGGACGTGCCCCGCGTGGGCAGCCAGCCCGCGGACACGACCCGGGCGCGGGCGACCGGGCGGCCTGCCCCCCCCGCCATCGCCGAGCTCGCGCAGCCACTCGCCGACGCGCTCGAGCTCGAGGTTGGGCGGCTTGGGCCCGAGCAGCGCCGTGGGCAGGACCGAGACCCCCGACAGCAAGCCGACGCGCTCGGGCATCGACGCCCAGTCGTCGGGGCTCGCCACCAGATAGGCGATCTGCGAGGGACAGGGCAGATCCACCATCGCGCGCATCAGCGTCAGCCGCTCGCTCGCGTCGAGGGCCAGCGAGCCAGCGTCGACGAGGATGTGATCGAAGAGCAGCCCCCAGCGCTCGGCGAGGTCGACGAGCAGCGCCCGCACGGCCGCGGCGAACTCGGGTCCGCGCGGGACCAGCAGCGCCTCGGGCACGCCAAAGGGCGAGCTGCGAGCCACGATCCCCGGGCCCTCGCGCAGCAGCCGGACCACCGCCACGCGATCATCGAGGTGATCGTGCGCGGCCTCGGCGAGCAGGCTGACGAGCCCCGAGACCGGCAGCGCCTCGGTGGCCGGATCGGCGAGCACCAGGGTCATCTCGCCGGCGGCGATGATCGGGTAGCAGTGGTCGAGGCCCGAAGGCTCGCGGATCCAGCTGCCCAGGGTCGCCGGGCCCAAGGTCCGCGCGAAGCCTGGGGTGGTGCGGATCGTGAAGTCGACGCTATCCCGGCGGATGCGGATGACCTCGGTGGTGTGCTCGCTGATCGCAATCAGCGAGCGCGTCGGGCCGCGATCCGAGAAGATCGAGTGCTCGGGGATCAGCTCCCCCGCGCCGACGATGGTGCTCTGGCCCGTGTCCTCGTCGATGATCCGGACCTTGCCGGTGACCACGTAGCGCAGGGCCGTCTGCGCGCGGCTCCCGTTCACGGGGATCGTCCATCCGGGCGGCCAGCGCTCGAGCACGCCGCCCTCGACCAGGCGCGCGACGTGCATCGGGCAGGCCCTGGAGAACTCCGGCGTGCGCCGCAGCGCGCGGATGAACTTGGGCGAGTCCGGGCGGGCGCCGTAGAGCCCGATCAACCGGCTGACCAGGCGCTTGCTCTGCGGCGGCGCGAAGGCCCGGTGGTAGGCCTCGCGGGGCAGCTCGAGCACCCACAGCTCCTCGTGGGCCTCGGCCACGAAGCCGGGGTTCTCCGGCACCGCGAAGCGCCGCGCGGCGGGGTGCTTGCTCGCCCACTCGTTGACCGAGGCCAGGCCAAAGACCGCCCCCGCGTCCAAGGTCGGCGCGCCCGCGGGATCGACCCCGGCGAAGGCCGTCCAAAACAGCTGGCCCTGGACCACGACCCGCAGCGGGGCCCGGCGGTACTCCTCGAGGCGACGGAAGAAGGTCGTCCCGTGGGCGTAGCGCGCGAGCCTCAGCTCGCGGGCGAGGGGCTCGAGCGCCTCATCGTGGAGACGCTGCAGGCCGCGGGTATGGCGGAGGGCCATGAGCGCGTCGAACTCGAACGAGGGCTGGCGTTTCATCGGCGGACACGGACCGTAGCACTGTAGGTGGTGTAGGCCTAGGTGACCGCGATCCCAGCTTTACAGGGATGCATCGCCTCAATCGAAAGGAACAAATGCTCTATATCGACCAAATATTAGCCATGTGATGTATCCAAATTCAACATTAGTAAATAATAATGCTACCTGTCGGATAAAAAGTACATTTACTTGCATTTTCTGATTGACCCACGAGGTGAACGACGCTTGAATACATGTGCGCCCAGCGGGCACCACCCCGCACCATCGAGCACCACCCCTCACGACCGAGCACAGGACCCGCCATGAACCGCATCGCCGCCGCCGCCCTCGCCTTCGCCCTCGCCACCCCCCTCGCCGCCTGCACCGAGTCCGAGGACGAGTTCCGCAGCGTCGTCGAGTTCCAAGACGGCATGGGCTTCGACAGCGACACGGGCGCCTTCCGCCTGGTGCTCTCGGCCGAGCGCGGCGACATCGGCGTGGGCCGCAACGACCTCGTGCTCCGCGTCGGCTTCCACGACCCCAACGACGCCCAGGCCGAGGGCCGCGGCATCCCGAGCGCCGAGCTCTTCGTCGACGCGTGGATGCCCGGGGCCGACACCTCGATGCAGAGCGAGGTCGAGGTCACCTACCTCGGCGACGGCGCCTACGCCCTCGACAATGTCGTGCTCACCGAAGAGGGCGTCTGGAACATCGACATTGACATCGCCGTCGGCGACATGGTCGAGGGCGCCTCGCTGGCCTTCGAGGTCGAAGAGCTCGATTACCAGCACCGCAACTGAATCGATCGATTCGGCTGGCCTCGACGACTATCGATATTCCTGGCGCAAGCGAGCCCGTACCGGAGCACTCCGGTCGCGGGCTTCTTTCTTTTGGCGCAAGGTGCTGGCGCACGGCGTGCGCTCGACTCACCAACCACTCTGTGGTTGAATCGCCCGTC
Source organism: Pseudenhygromyxa sp. WMMC2535 (assembly GCF_011083025.2). Lineage (NCBI taxonomy): Bacteria > Pseudomonadati > Myxococcota > Nannocystales > Nannocystaceae > Pseudenhygromyxa > Pseudenhygromyxa sp. WMMC2535. The sequence continues at coordinate 5,157,539 of NZ_JABJWV010000001.1, read as the reverse complement.
ATGGGTTCAGAAACGACGAGACCAGCTAGAACGCTCTCTCTACTGACGCTGTGCTTGCTCCAAGGTTGTAGCGACGACCCCGGCATGGAGGAGCAGAGCAGCGCGTCGGATAGTGATGAGCCCATCTGTGGCAATGCCGTCGTCGAGGGTGATGAGACCTGTGACGACGGAAATCTCGTCTCCGGTGACGGCTGCAGCGCCACTTGCCAGCTCCCGGGAGCCCTCGTCGAGTGCGTAACCCTGCTCGAGGGCGCGGGTACGGGCAGCGACGGCACCCAGAGCCTATTGTCCATGGACGATGGATCCTTCATCGCCGCTGGTGCGATCACGGCGAGCACACCTCCCCTCCAAGACGCATGGATAGGGCACTTCGAGGCGACCGGCAGCCCCCGCTGGCTCCTTCACCCGAGCAGCGAGAACATCGACGCCGCGACCATCCTCGCGCTGGCCATCGACGAGACCGACGCCAACACCTGGGCCATCGCCAGCAAATACGGCGGCAAGCAGCTCATCCATATCGACGGCTCGGGCACCCTCGAGCACGACTGGTCGCTACCTGATCTCAGCGATCCTCCCGACGAGGACCTCAACGTCACGGCGCTCGCCAACACCGACACCGCGCTGTGGATGGCAGGCTCCAAGGGGGGCGTCTGGATGGGTCGCTTCGACACGAAAACCCAGCAGCTGAGCACGTCTTTCAACGAGGCCCCCGCCACCTACCCCGCTCGCGCCACCGCCCTCGCCTACGGCGGTGACTCCCTCGGCCTCCTCGCGGTCATCGAGACCAGCCCGAGCAGCGAGGGGGATCAGAGCTTCGAACCGTCCTCGAAGCTCCTCTTCGTCGAGTTCGACCTCGACGGCGAGGAGATCTTCCGCACCGAGCTTGGCGACGAAGGCGAGAGCGTCGCCACCCACGCCCAGGGCCTCGTCCCCGATGGCGCGGGCGGCTGGCTCATCGGAGGAACTCAGTGGGTCGAGGAAGTCCCCCCGTTCTCCTATCCGCGCAACGCCCTCGTCGTCCGAGTCCACCCGAGCGAGGGCTGGGAGTGGCGCAGCGACCAGGACAATCGCGTCATCCTCGACCTCGCTCGTAGCACGCGGGGCGTCATCGCCCTCGGCTACACCATCGTCGACGGCTCCGAGCAAGGCTGGATGGTCGGCCTCGACCTCGAAGGAGCGCCGCTGTGGGAGCGACAGCACGCCACCACAGGCTACGAACACACTCGATATGAAGCCGCCAGCTGGGACTCCAGTGAGCGCCTGCGGCTCTCGTCCTCGACCCGAACGACCTCCGAGAAGGCCAGCGTTGCGTCTTGTCTCACCGATGTCGAATAGAGAACTTCGCCACATATGAAACGCCCCTCCCTCCCGCGAATACTAGCGAGATCACCATTCACATTAACTCTCACTTTCCTCATTCAGGAACGCACGGCCCACTGCTACTGCCTGACCAGCACCCAATATCTAGATGCATGGAGTCAGCAGTTCCCTGATCTCAACATCCCAGTCAGAATCGTCTCATCTGGAAACAAATCAATAGAATTCATTGGCTGGTCACCAAACGACGTGGAGCGAGTGCTCGCCGAAGTTCTCGCCCAACATGACGAAGCGGTTCTCCTGCCCAAATTCTTGCACGCGGAAGCTCTCTCCCTCGACTGGTCACCAGCGTCTTCATCCTCTCCGCTGCGGAACTCTCTGCCCCCAGGGATCACTATACTGAGCGTGTCTTGCGAGGAACTCGAGTCCCTCGACAGCATGCAACACGGAATCTATTGCAACCCCATCGAGAACCCCAGCGTCCACGCTTGCACAGGCTCGTTTGGGTTCCCCGACCAGTCGACAAAGTCCTGGATCTTTTTCATGCCAGACAGCTGCCCCATCATATCTACCCCCGAAAACAAGTGGACGATTTCAGGAAACCCCGACCTTTCCCAAGGTTTATTTCATGAACTCGGCCATGCACTTGGCCTCGCGCACAGCAACATCAGTAAAGAAGAGTGTGAGGGGAACGGAGGCGTCCACGTTGGACCAGAGGGAGGGTCAAATGGGGTCATGCAAACGGCCTCCCCTGCAATCTTTTCAGCTTACAGATCAGGTCGTCCACACCACCCTCGATCAGACCGGCTCATTCACCCCCTCGGAACTCCCTCAGACGCTCGTCGATGAAGGCACCAGTGGAGTGAGCTTCGCACGCCCCGTAGCTGCCATCGGGGGCTGGCGGTGAAGAGCGAGTCTTCATCGCTTGGCTCGCAGACGAACAGACGACCTCGACGCTGGCGACTTTGAGAACCGCCACGCGCTCGCGCCAGTCGTTCGACTGGGTCTATCATGAGTCTCCAGAGAAGCTGCGGAGCAACCGCATGTCAGCGGGGTTCATCCCAGACCTCGAGTTGTTCATCGTTGTAATGCCAAGAAGCATCGACGCGACACTCGAGATCTTTCTCTTCGACAGCAGCGGTGCTCCCCACGGCTCAGCGATGCCAGTCGACGGTTTACAGGTGTTCGAGGCTGGTAGGCCACACTGCCTGGGTTCACGCTGCCTGGTCCCATTTTCGGAACAAGTAGTCGGCGGACCTACCTTTGGAGTCGTCGAATTGGACTTCGACAATGCCCCCATCTCCCACGAGATCATCTCCCACGAGATACTGACCGAACTCGATGTCCGTGGACGACTGAGCCTTCTCGACACCTCCTCGTCACTTTGGGCAACCATCGGCCCCGCGCGTCTGCACACAGGGGAATACCCAGGACTCACAGTCCAAGACCCAGCAGCAGACTTTGATCCAACCTGGCCCCTGAGCCTCTCGGCCTGGAGCGTCGACGAGAGCATACAGAGACGACTTCTCTCCCTGCGCTCCGTTTCGTGTGGAAACGGCATCGTCCAGGCACAAGAAGAATGCGACGATGGAAACGACATCTCAGGCGACGGTTGCAGCTCCACCTGTTCGCTCGAGGTCGAAGAGAGCGACGAGGGATCCGATGAGTCTGCCGACGAGGTAGGCGACACCTCGGGCGAAGGGGGGCTCGACCAGGAGGAAGGCTGTAGCTGTGACACCCGCCACGAGCCCAAGGGGGCCACGGCGCTCTCGCTGGGCTTGCTCGTCGCGCTCTCCCGACGACGACGACTCTGCCTAAGTTCCCGAAACTAGGAGCCCGTGGTGGAACCCAGCGCGGCTCCTGGCGCCGGGATTTTCGTCGAGGGCGCGAAGCCAAAGCGCAGCTGTACCGGGCGTACTGCAAGTTTTGGCGACAAAGCCCTCGGCGAAAAGACCAAGCGAGGTGTCGTGTTGGGTTTCACCACGGGCTCCTAGGCTAACACTCTCCCCCGCCAGGCGGCGCGACCCGCTGGCCGAGCTCCTCGAGCGCCGCGCTGGGCTGCGTCGCCCTTGTCGCGCTGACCACTCGACCCGCGAGGGTCCGGGCGACGTTGCGCCACAGCGCTGCGCGGTCGTCCGCGTCGCGCACACGCTCGAAGGCCGAGCGCGACAAGAAGAGCAGCCGGGTGTCGGGGCGGAGCACGACCAGCGAGGCGTGGCGGACACGATCGAGGGTGGTCGTGACGGCGCCAAAGACCTCTCCGGGGCCGAGCTGCGCGAGCGGGCGGCCATCGAGGCGGGCCTCGACGGCCCCGGCCAGGACCACCGCCACGCCGCGCACGCCGTCCCCCTCGCAAAAGGCGAGGTCCCCGGGCCGACCGTCGACGCAGACCGCGTTGGTCAGCAGCTCGCGGCGGCCGCGGGTCGACATGTCTGCGCTCAGGTCGGTGAGCAGGGGGTCGTCGAGCTCGGGGTTCCAGTAGCGGACCCCACAGTCCCGGGGCAGCTGGGGCGCGACGCGCTCGAACCACTCCAGGCCCTCGCGCGGCCACGGGCGCGGGACCTCGCGCAGCACCGAGAGCAGCGGCGAGCCGATCTCTGCCATGCCCGCCTCGTCGTAGCCGGCGAGCAGCGTGGGCACGCGATAGCCTCCGCCGGGCTTGGCCCAGACCCGCGCCAGGGGCCGGTAGCCCATGCGCTGGTAGAGCCCGAGCAGCGCCGGCTCGCAGGACACGCAAAACAGCTGCATGCCGTACCTGCGCAGGCTGATCTCGTAGAGCTTGCGGGTCAGCACCAAGGAGGCCGCGCTCTTGCGGTAGCTCGGCCGGATGACCATGCGCGCGGCGATGCCCGTGTGCACGAGCAGCTCCTGCGGGAGCAGGTCGAAGCGATACTCGCGGTGGGCCTCCGGGTCGTCGGCGACGCTCTCCCCGAACACGCCCCGGACGGCGCCGATGATCTCGCCGCTTCGACGCTCGCGCACCGCCAGCATGATCGTGCGCGCGCGCTGCTCGTCGAAGCCCGAGCTCTCCAGGGCGCTGCGCCCAGCCATGCGCCGCAGCTCCCAGCGCCGGACCTCGTCGATGATCTCCACGCAGGCCGCGTAGTCGCGCGGGTCTTCGATCTCGAAGGCCTCGAAGCGGCGCGTGAGCAGCTCGAGCTGGACGCGGGCGTAGTCGAGCCGAGTCAAGGCATGCTTCCTTCGAGGGACGAGGCGCGCAGCGAGGTGGGGCTGAAGATGCTCGACCCCTGCGCGACAGGCTCGGGCGGCGCCCCGTCTTCGCGCAGCCCCCATCCTGCCTGCTCCAACTCGAAGTCGTCGAGGTCGAGGCAGCCGCCGCGTCCAAAGCGTAAGCTCGGTGCGTTCGGCTCCCAATGCAACATGTGCGTGCCCACGGCCCCCTCCATGGCACGCAGCGATCCACCAGCCGCCCGCGCGACCAGGTGACCCGCCCGCGTGAGCAGCGAGCTCTCCCCCGCCTGCGCCCCCACGATGATCCCCCAGCCCGCCTCCCGGGCGGCGCGGACCAGACCGAGGGCGCGCAGCACTCCGCCGACCCGCGAGACCTTGAGGTTCAAGATCCACTCGGCATCGAGGGCCGCGAAGCGCTCGAAATCCTCCAATGTCAAGATCGCCTCGTCGAGGATCACCGGGACATCGAGCGCCCTGGCGATCAGCGCGACGGCCTCGGGCCGACCGCGGAGCAGGGGCTCCTCCACCGCCCAGTAGCCGTCGAGCTTGCTCAGATGAAGCAGCGCGCCCTCGATGTCGTGGCCAAAGGCGTTGTTCGCGTCGAGGCGGATCCGCGCGCCCGGTAGACGCTGGCGGACGTGGGCGATCAGCTCGCGGTCGCGCTCGAGGTCGCGGCCGACTTTGATCTTGAAGTCGCAAAGCGACATCGTCCCAATCCGATCCAGGAGCATGCGAGGTGGACGCATGCCGAGGACCGCGGTGTAGTGAAAGCGGCGCGGGCACTCGGGCAGGCCGAGCAGCGCCTCGACGCCGAGCCCCGCCTCGCGCGCGAAGAGATCCAAGACGGCTGTCTCGATGGCGCACCAGGCGGCTGGGTGGCGGTCGATGAGCGCGCCCGAGCGGTTGACGAAGCCCTGCAGGCCGTCGAGATCATCGAGCCAGTGGCGCCACAGCGCCGCGTTATCGGCGATCCAGGCGACCGCCTCCGCGAGCGTCTCACCGGTCTGATAGACCCGCGGGCAGCCCTCCCCGCGACCGACGAACTCGCCGCGCTGCGCGTGGACGAAGACCGCCTCGGAGCCCAGCCGCCGCGCGGACGCCTGCTCGAAGGCGACCTTGAAAGGTATCGAAAGCGCCCGGCCGCGAATGTCGACACATTGCGTCGACTCGGAGCTCACCACGGAAAACACCAACCATACCTATCACATCTCAACCTGACGCTGATACACCAAAACGCCTCACGGGCACGCTCTTGGCCCCCCAACGCGAGGTCTCCACCCGAGGTCTGCCCCAAACGGGGCATCGTGAAAACTAGAGCGGTCCGAGCACCATGGGCTCCTAGTGTGCGCGGCAGAGGACTTGAAGGGCCCCAGGCTTGGAGCACCGGCCGCTGACTTCGTTGCTCGTCAGTCATTTGTGCCCGACAAACTCCCTCCTCGCGCCTCGTCAGCAACCGGCGGTCCGGCGCCTGGGACCCTTCAAGTCCTCTGCCGCGCACACTAGCTCCAGCGCTCGGCGATCTCGGCTTCGACCACGATCGGGACCGTGTCGATCAGCTCGGCCATGGCCGCGATCATCACGCGCTCGACCAGCGCCTTGCCCTCCTCGGCCCGCGCGCTCGGGACCTCCGCGAGGTACTCGTCGTGGACCACGAGCACGCCTCGTCCCCCGATCGCGGCGAGCTCGCGGTGGAGACGGACCATGGCGAGCTTGAAGCCCTCGGCCGCGCTGCCCTGCACGGGGATGTTGAGGGCGGCGTTGTAGGAGAAGCGCCCCGCGGGGAAGGTCCGCCGCCTGCCCATGGCCGTGGTCACGGTCACCGCCTCGTGATCTCCACGCCGCGAGAGCCCGCGGATCCGGCGGTGCCAGGCGGAGATGCCAGGGAAGGTGCGAAAGAAGGCCTCGCGTGCCCCCGCGGCCGCGGCCTCGTCGAGCTCGAGGCCGTAGGAGTCCCGGGCGTACTCGCTAAAGCGCCGCGCGCCCATGCCAAACAAGAACCCGAAATTGACGGCCTTGGCGAGCTTGCGCTCGTGCGCATCGATGGCGTGCTCGGGCTTACCCGCCAAGTTGGCGGCCGTCGCCCGGTGCGGATCCCGGCCCGCGCGAAACACCGCGCGCAGGGCTTCGCAGGGGGCCATGTGGGCGGCGACGCGCAGCTCGATCTGCGCGTAGTCGGCGATGATCAGCGTGTGCCCCGGGGCCGGCACGAAGCAGCCACGCAGGCCTGGCGCCGTGTGCTCGCTGGGGACCTGCTGGAGGTTGGGGTCGGTGCACGCGAAGCGCCCCGAGTCGGCGGCCAGGGGATGCAGTCGGCAGCGGATGCGGTGATCGGGATCGACGAAGTCCCGCGCCCACCAGCGGTAGGTGGAGATCAGCTTGTCGAGGCGAGCCACGCGGGCCGCGTCGCGCTCGGCCTCGTCTTGCGCCGCGATCTCGCTGCGCTCGCGGACCCAGCTGGAGGCCACGCGCTCGAAGCCCGGCGCGTCGACGGCGATGCCCGTCGACTCCATGTCGACGACCGCGGGCAGCAGCTCGCACTCGAATTGGAACACCCGCGCCAGCCGACGCTCGCGCAGCTGTGGGGTCATGTGCTCGAGCAGCGCGAGCAGGGCCTCGGCCTCGCTCGCGACGCGCTCGTGGTTGTTGGTCTGGAGCAACAACCCGCCCTCGGGGAGCTCGCGCTCGAGGTGTTCGCGGACCAGGCGATCGAGGGGTCGATGATCCCGTCGACGGTCCGCGCCTTCCGCGAGCAAGGTCGCCGCCACCGTGACGCAGCCATAGCGGGGCGGCCTGCTCACGCCGGCGCCCGCGAGCAGCGCGAGCGAGCGGTGGGCGTCGGCGAAGACCAGGTAGGGCGGCTCATCCACGCCGGCCCACAGGCCCTCGAGCACGGCCACGCCCCCTTCGGCGAGCGCGTCTCGCTCGAGCACCAGCACTTTGGTCCCGCTTCCCTTTACCCCGGTGGCCCCTTCCCCCGAACCATCCCGGGGCTCGGGCACGGCGATCGCCACGGCCTCGAGGCTGGCTCCGCGATGGTCATCCCCGCTGCGCAAGCGCGCGCCCTGGCGCGTGCGCAGCTCCATGGCCACGCCGAGGACCTTGGGCCCGCGAGCGACGATGCGCTCGAGCATCGCCTGCGCTCGCGCGCGCTCGCGGACAGCGACGATCTGCGGCGGGGGCCACTGCGGTCGTGGCGGCTGAGCTTCGCCGGCGATACGCGAGTCTACGAGCTGCGCGCAGCTCGGACCAGCTCGCGCGCCTCGCCATGCCGCAGCCAGCGCCCGCGACCTTGCTGTCGTTGCGGTGATCTGCGCCTTCGCCCTAGACGCGCACCCCGGCCTTCCCCGAGGGTGTCTGCGGGAGGATCGCCATGACCGACGACGCTACGCACAAACATCTGCCCACCGTACCTGCGGGCAAGACCCGCGCTGCCGAGCCCGTGCGTCGCGTCAAGCCCCCGGTCGACCCGGCCACGCTCAACCACCGCGCGCTCCTCGGCGGCGACTTCTGGCGACGGATCCCCGCCTACCGTGACGTCGACGAGGCCACCTTCCTCGACTACCGCTGGCAGATGAAGCACTCGGTCACGAAGGTCGACAAGCTGCTGGCGACGCTCCAGGACCTGGCCAGCGCGGACTTCATCGCCGACATGCGCGACGGCTTCCGCCGCGCCCCCATGGCCGTGCGCGTCTCGCCCTACATGCTCTCGCTGATCGACTGGGACGAGCCCTACGCCGACCCGATCCGCCGCCAGTTCATCCCGACCGGCTCCGAGCTGCTCCCCGATCACCCCGAGCTCGACCTCGACTCGCTCCACGAGCAAGAGGACGCCCCGGTCCCCGGGCTGACCCACCGCTACCCTGACAAGGCGCTCTTCCTCGCCCTCGACACCTGCCCGGTCTACTGCCGGTTCTGCACGCGCAGCTACGCCGTCGGCCTCGACACCGACGAGTACGAGAAGGTCAGCCTCAAGCCGACCAACGACCGCTGGGAGGCCGCGTTCGAGTACATCGCCTCGCGCCCCGAGCTCGAGGACATCGTGATCTCCGGCGGCGACGCCTACAACCTGCGCAGCGACCACCTGAAGACCATCGGTGAGCGCCTGCTCTCGCTGCCCAACATCCGGCGCTTTCGCTTCGCCAGCAAGGGCCCGGCCGTGATGCCGCAGAAGATCCTCACCGACGACGCCTGGGTCGACGCGCTGACCAAGCTCGTCGAGCGCGGCCGCGCGGTGCACAAGGAAGTCTGCCTGCACACCCACTTCAACCACCCCAACGAGATCACCGAGATCAGCCAGCGCGCGATGAACAAGCTGTTCGAGCGCGGGGTGACGGTCCGCAACCAAAGCGTGCTCCAGCGCGGGGTCAACGACAGCGCCGCGGCCATGGGCCTGCTGGTCAAGCGCCTGAGCTACGTCAACGTGCACCCCTACTACGTGTACGTCCACGACCTGGTCAAGGGCGTCGAGAACCTGCGGACCACGGTCCAGACCGCGACCGAGATCGAAAAGCAAGTCCGCGGGCTGACGGCCGGCTTCAACACCCCGGTGTTCGTGGTCGACGCCCCCGGCGGCGGTGGCAAGCGCGACGCCCACTCCTACGACTGGTACGACCGGACCACCGGCGTCAGCGTCTACCGCAGCCCCAACGTCGACGCCGACGCCTACTACTGCTACTTCGACCCCATCGACCTGCTGCCCGAGGCCGGGCGCGCGCGCTGGGCCGACCCGGCGCAGCACCAGGCGATCATCGACGAGGCCGTGGGCAACGCCCGCACGCGGCCGGCCTGAACCTACTCGCCCTCGGCGATGGGCCTACTCGCCTTCGGCGATGGGATAGCCCCGCTCGACCCACTCGTAGTAGCCCTCGTCGAGCACCGCGATCTTCGTGAACCCAGCCGCGGCCAGGCTGTCGAAGGCCTGGCCCGAGATCGCGTGAGGGCAGCCGCAGTAGCTGACGATCCACAGGTCCTGGGGCAGCGCGTCGATCACCTGCTCGAGCTGAAAGAAGGGCACGGACACGGCCCCTTCGATGTGCCCGTCGACGAAGTCGGCGTGCGGGCGGGCGTCGAGGAGGATCATCGTCGCCCCGAGCGCGAGGGCGTCCGCGACGGCGTCGACGCCGACGTAGCGCCCCTCGCTGACCGCGAAGTCCGGATCCGGGCCGCCAGGGTTGAGCGCGGCGTCGCTGACGTCGGGCTCGAAGGCCGGCAGCGGCTCGCTGTCGACCTCGCGCTCCCAGCTGCGGATCAGCGCGGCGAGGTCGTCGATCTGGAGCGCCGTGAGCTGGTCGTCGAAGCTGGCCATGGCCGTGTCGGGCCGGCCCCGCGTGATGCTCTCGCGCAGATAGCCGTCGCTGACCTGCGTCAAAAACCATGGGTTCTCGAGGCTCATGTACTCGCCGCCGCGGCCGAGCTCGCCGTGGCAGCCCTCGCAGCCATAGACTTGGTAGTAGGTCTCACCGCGGATCACCGAGGCGCTGGGATCGAGCTCGAGTTCGTCGACCATGGCGTCCTCGACCTCCTGCCAGCTGCGGATGAAGGCCACGAGGTCGTCGATGTCACCGGCCGTCAGCGGCCCGGCACGCTCCTCGCCCCAGGCCGACATCGCCGTCCCGGGCCGACCGTAGCGGACGCTCGTCGCCAGGAACTCGTCGCTGGCCAGGCGCAGGAACTCCTGGTTGGCGAGGGCGTTGGCGTTGTCCGCCGCGTAGCCCTCCCCCGCCTCGCCATGGCAAAAGGCGCAGTACTCGGCATAGAGCGCCATGCCGTGCTCGAGGCTGATCTGCCCCGCGTCGCTCTCGCCCTCGCTGCCCTCGCTCGCCTCGCCGCCCGGCTCGTCCACCGGCGCGCAGGCCAACAGCGAGATCAGCGAGATCAGCGAGGTCGTCCATAGAAGCTGTGCAGCGCGCGGCATGGCCGTGGATCAGGTTAACACGCCCGATGTCGCCCACGATAGACTGGCGCCATGAAGGCGTCCTTCGTCACAATCGAGGTCCTGGCCGCGGCGCTGTGCTTGCTCCCTCTCGCCTGCGTCGACGAGCCCGCCGACTCCGACGACGCCACGAGCGGAGCCGAGGACGACGCCACGAGCGGGGCCGAGGACGACGCCACCGACACCTCGACCGACACCTCGACCGATACGGCCGAGGGCTCGACGGAGGACGCGGGGACCAGCGACACCGACACCAGCGAAGAAGGGGTCTGCGTCGGCGTCGCGCCGCTCATCGATGGCTCCGAGACGGACGCCGACGCCGACGCGGGCGCCGAGTCCAGCGCCGACACCGACGACCCCGTCTGCCCCGACTGCGCCCCAGCCTGGGCGCTCTACGACTTCCAGCCGCAAAGCTGCGGCTTCGAGCAGACCTACGGCCTCGAGTCCTTCGAGGGCCACGTCACCCTCGTCGCCATGCTCGCCGGCTGGTGCAGCTACTGCCAGAGCCAGGCCGTCAAGATGGAGCAGCTGCGCCTCGAGCTCCAGCTCGAGGGCTACGACGCCCAGTTCATCGCGATCAACGCGGTCTCGGCCGACAACGCGGACGATCAGCAGGCGCTCGTCGACCGCTGCGCCTTCCCGCTCTTCCAGGACACGGCAGAACAGGACGCCTGGGGCCTGCACGACAGCGGCAAGGACGACATCTTCGTCTACGCGGCCGACGGCACGCTCTCGATGGCGCTGCCCATCGAGGGCGACGTGCCCACGAACCTGTCGACGGACGAGGGCTACGCCGCGGTCAAGCAGGCGATCATCGACGCCTTCTAGGAGCCCGTGGTGGAACCCAGCGCGGCTCCTGGCGCCGGGATTTTTGTCGAGGGCGCGAAGCCAAAACGCCGCTGTACCGGGCGTACTGCAAGTTTTGGCGACAAAGCCTTCGGCGAAAAGACCAAGCCAGGTGTCGTGTTGGGTTTCACCACGGGCTCCTAGGAGCCCCAGCAGCTGTTGGGTAGGTCCACGCTCCCGACCCCCGGGCACTGGCACACGCCATAGCCCGAGCCCACGTGCTCGCCGCAGATCAGCCCGGGCTCGCAGTCCTCGTGGCGCGCACACACCGAATTGGGTGGTCCGTCCGAGGGGTAGGGCCACGCGCGGCAGTCGAAGCCCTCGAGGCCCTCGCAGCAGGCCTTGGCGTGGACCTCGACGGGGCTACAGACGAAGCACGCGAAGCTCATGAAGTTCATCGCCTCGCCCTCGCCGTCACACCACACGTCGATGTCGGCCCCGGAGCACACCCCCTGGCCGTCGATATCGCCGAATAGGCACATCCCGCCCCCTCCCCCGCCGCAGGGCTCATCCTCGGTGCACAGCTCGATCTCGAGGCCCTCGCAGGCGATGTTCTCCCAGTCCGCGAAGAGCGGGTCGCCCAGGGCGTCGACGTTGATCGCCGGCAGCGCGGGCAGGGGTGAGGGCGAGGGCATATCGCACTGCGGGTGCAGCTCTCCGCCTCCCGTCGTGGTCTCCTCCTCCCCGGTCGTCTCTTCGCCCGTCGTCTCTTCGCCCGTCGTCTCTTCCCCGGTCGTCTCTTCCCCGGTCGTCTCTTCCCCGGTCGTCTCTTCACCGGTCGTCTCTTCACCGGTCGTCTCTTCGTCCGTCGTCGCCTCGCCCGTATCCGAGTCGGAGCCCGCGTCCGGGGGATCATTGGGCAAGCAAGCGAGCGCAGACAGGCACACCGCGAGGGTCAACAAATGAGATGAGCGCATTGCCCCTGTTCGTGCCGCAGCGGCCATGGATCGATCACGCAGGCGCGCGCAGCGTCCGCCTTCGTCGGCGCCCGGCCTACAGCAGGTCCACGGTCCCAGCCGCCGTCGGGAGCTCGTTGTCGCCGACGTTGTGGCTGAAGCCGTAGCCCAGCTGGCCGAACTGATTGCTGCCCCAGCACATCACGCGGTGGTTATCGAGCACCACGCAGGTGTGGGCGCCGCCCACGGTGACGTCGATGACGCCGCGGCCGAGGCTCACGGGGCCGACGTCGCCGGGGACCTCGTCGTCGCCGATCAGCTCCTCGTGGCCCAGGCCGAGCTGGCCCGTGTCGTTGTTGCCCCAGCAGCGCAGCGCGCCGCTGTCGAGCAGGGCGCAGCTGTGCTCGTAGCCCGTCGCCAGCCCGACCGCCGCGGTCCCGAGATCGATGGGCTCGAGCGCAGAAGGCAGCTCGTCGGGGCCGTCGCCCCAGCTGTCTTGGTTGCCCTGACCGAGCTGCGCCTCGTCGTTGTTGCCCCAGCACAGCACGGCCCCGCTCGACAGCAGCGCGCAGCTGTACTCGAGCGCCATGCTCAGGCGCGAGACCGTCGTGCCCTCGGGCTGACCCGCGGGGATCAGCGAGAGCGCGACGACGTTGCCGGGGGTCTCGTCGTCGCCGATGTCCTTGGTGCCGCCGTAGCCCAGCTGCCCGCTCCCGTTCTCCCCCCAGCAGCGCACGGCCCCGCCGACGAGCAGCGCGCAGGTCGAATTGCCGCCGGCGGACAAAGAGGCGACCTCTCCCCCGAGGAAGATCGGCGCGACCGAGGAGGGCTGCTCGTTGTCGCCCACCGGCGCCGTGTTGCCCAGGCCGAGCTGGCCGCTCCCGTTGAGGCCCCAGCAGCGCGCCTCGCCCTCGATCCGCGCGCAGCTGTGCGCCGCCCCCAGGGCCAGCCCGCTCGTCAGGCCCCCGAGCGAGACCTCGCCGAGCTCGGCGAGGCCCTCGTCGTCGCCCAGGGTCTCGGTGTTCCCGTAGCCCAGCTGGCCCGTGCCGTTGAAGCCCCAGCAGCGCACGCCGCCGTCCTCGATCACCGCGCAGGTGTGCAAGCCCCCCGCCGAGATCGCGACCACGGGCGGCAGCGGGAGGTCGCCGACGTCCGCCGGTGACTCGTTGTCGCCCACGCTCTCGGTCGCGCCATAGCCCAGCTGGCCGGTCACGCCGTAGCCCCAGCAGCGCACCCGACCGCGCTCGATCAGCGCGCAGGTGTGCGAGCTGCCCGCGACGATGTCGAGGATCTCCGTGCGCGTGCAATCGTTGTCGCAGCCGTCGCCCTCGGCCCCGTTGCCGTCGTCGCAGACCTCGTTGGCGTCCAGCGCCCCGTTGCCGCACGAGTTGGTCACGCACACGCCCCCCTGACACTTCAGCCCCGCCGCGCAGCTGCCCTCCGAGCCGTCGCAGGCGCAGCCGAGGGTCTCGCAGGCGCCGGTGTCCTCCTCGCCCTCGTCCCCGCTCTCGTCCTCGCCGAGGTCGACGCAGACGCCCGCGTCGCAGGTCAGCCCGGCCTCGCAGCCGCCCCCCTGGGTGCACGCGCAGCCGAGGCTGGCGATCACGCAGTCCGAGTCACCGACCTCGCCCTCGCTCTCGCTCTCACTGGAGGCCGAAGTCTCGGCGCCGCCGGTCGCCGGCACGCATGCCAGCGCCAGCAGCCCGAGGAGCACGCTCGTCGCGGGCCGAGTCACCCCCGCAGTCTACCCGATGGGCACGCAGACCAGGACCTGCTCGGAGGTGTTCTCCTCGTCGCACTCGTTGAGCGCGCCAACGCCCTCCCCGTCGTCGTCGACCACCGCCCAGAGCGTGGCGGCGTCCGCGGACTGGCCGCTCTCGAGCGTGACCGTCTCCTTGGCCCCGGCCGGCAGCTGGTTTTGAGTCTGGACCGTGCCCAGGTAGCCGAGTTCCTCCTCGTAAAAGGAGACGTTGACCCCAGGCCCGACCCCGAGGCAGCCGAGGTTGGCGACGTCCACGCTCAAGTTGAGCTGCGGGCAGCTCTGGCCGTCCTCGATGCGCAGGTCGAAGAGCTGGAGATCCGGCGCGCAGAAGTCCGAGCTGCCCTGACCGTTGCGCCGGTAGGCGTTGTAGGGGTCGCCCTCGGGGACCAGCCACGAGCTCTCCTCGATCACCGGGATCGTGCCGTCGATGCCCACGTTGGTGATGTGATAGCTGTGCTGGTTCCAGACTGGCCGCGTGCCCACCCAGTTGTCGAGGGCGTCGCCCCAGACCTCGATGCCGGCGTCGCGGCCCCAGGAGATGTCGGCGTTGGTCGAGAACACCAGCTCCGCTTTGAAGTCGCCGTCGACGTCGGCGACCACCGGGTACTCGGTCCGCGTGCGCGAGGAGTTGTAGTCGCGGAACAGCACCTCGGTGTCGTCCATGACCCCGTCGCAGAGCGGGCCCGGCGGATCCAAGGTGCAGTCCGGCTCGACCCCGGGGTAGATGCGGATGTACTTCTCGTCGTTGTAAATGACCTCGTTGCGCCCGTCGCCGTCGAAATCGAACACCGAGGATCCCGTCACCCGGCTCGAGTCGTCCTCGGTGACCGCGTACCACAGCTGGGTGAAGGTGGTCCCGTCGAAGGTCACGACCACGTAGCGCGTGGACCCGGCGGTGCCGATGTCCATCTGCCCGTCGCCGTTGAAGTCGGCGATGTTCGGCGCGCCGCCGCGGTCGTCGGAGCCGGGGATGTTGAAGCTCGCCAGGGTCTCGCCGGTCTGGCCATTGAGCGCGTAGATCTGCCCGCCGCGCACGAGGATGACCTCCGCGAGGCCGTCGCCGTCGAAGTCCGCGACCCCGCAGCGCCCGTCGCCGACCTCGGCCTGCCACCAGATCTCACCGCTGAAGTCGCCGCCCGCGACGCTGCCCGAGGTCTTGTAGACCGTGTTGCCGCCGATCAGCTCGGGGCGCAGGTCCCCGTCGAGGTCGGCGACGCAAGAGATCGGGCCCTGACCGTCGCGGCCGATGCCGGCCCCGCCCTCCCACAGCAAGGTCCCGTCGTTGGCGTAGACCGCCGCGCCAAACACGATCTCGGCGGCGCCCTGGACGTCCATGTTGGCGATCGACACCGCCCCGCTGCTCTCGGCCCCCGCGAACGCCTCGGAGGTCCAAAGCGGCGTGCCGTCGTCGTCGATCGCCACCAGGTACTTGGTCTCGCCCTGGACCACGACCTCGGGTCGGCCGTCCTCGTCGATGTCGCCCACGGCCGGGTTCGCGGTGCTGTCGGAGTAGAACTCCGGATCGGTCACCGACCACAGCTGCTCGCCCGTGTCACCACGGATCGCCCGCATCACGCCCTCGGAGGTCGCGACGCCGTACTTGTAGGTGTTGAACACGATCTCCGGCACGCAGTCGCCGTCGAGATCGGCGACCACGGGGATCGAGGACACGTGCACGTTCTCGATCGCGTCGGCCGGCTGCAGGTGCGGCCAGGTCACCTGGCAGTAGCCGTCGAGGCAGACCTCGGCGGTCTGGCACACGCTATCGTCGGCGCACTGGATCAGCGCGCGCGCCCCCCAGGTGAACTCCGGGCGCGGGTTGAACTCGGCCGTCGGCGGCACGTACTCGCAGCTGGGATCGGCCTGGCTCGGCACGCACAGCCCGAGATCGCCGTCGCAGGTGTAGCCGGCGTCGCAGGACGAAGGATCGTCCTTGGTCGCGCAGCTGTAGTCGGAGCAGGCTCCGGCCGGGACCACGCACTGCCCGAGGTAGCAGACCTCGCTGCCGGCGCAGCACACCCCCGGGGAGCCGCAGGCCGGCTCCCCGCCGCAGTCATCGGCGCACGCGCCCTCGAAGCAGACCTCCCCCGTCGCGCAGCAGGTGTCCTCACAAGCCACCTCGTCCTCTTCGCAGACCACGCCCGTGTCGCTGGTGTCCTGGCTGCCCCCGCCCGTCTCCGCCGTCGAGCTCCCGTCGTCGCTGGACTCGGTCATCGAGCTCAGCCCCGTCTCGGAGGCTTCGTCGTCACCGGGGCGCCCGTCGTCACCGCAGGCGACGGCGAGCGTGGGGAGGGCGCAAGCGAAGATCGAGGGTAAGGCGCGTCGGTGCATGACGCGAGAGTAAGCCGAGCGCTGCCGCTCATGCATCCACGCTGGCTCCTCGCGCGCGCTCCTAGTTCAAGTTTCGCCGGACCCGAGGCGGCGCCGGACCGAGCCGACGCCGCAGCCGCGGGCCACGGAACAGCGTTTGCCGCCGCAGTACCCGGGCGAGCGCGCGCGCTCACTCTCGCACGGAGACCTCCAAGAGCGGGTCTTGTGCCTCCAGATAATCCCGAGCGAGCGCATCCCCGAGCAGGTGAAGCCCGAAAAATGCCGCGATGCGCCCAGCGGCGAGCTCGCGGACCACGAAGGGGTCGAGGTAGGTGAAGGCCTCATCATTCGTCTGACGTATCCCCTCTCCGCAGCCCGCCTCGAAGTAGTCGTAGAGCCCGGCCAGATCGGAGAAGCCAAAGTGCCCGGTGTCCGCGAATTCCAGCTTCCACGCCGGCGTGTTCGCGGCCTGAAAATTGCTACGGATGGCGTTGTTGCCGAACTCCGTGATGCTGTTGTCCTCGACGGCGACCACGAGCATCAGCGGATCGTCGATGTCCGCCATCGTCACCCCCGGCAAGAGCGGGTTTTCAAAGGGCGCGGCCAGCCCGACCCCCGCCTTCACCCGCGGATCATCCTGCAAGACCTTGCCCGTGGTCACCGAGCCAAAGCTGTGCCCGAACATCCCCAGCCGCTCGCCGTCGGCGAGGCCCACGAAGGCCGCGGGCAGGTTCAGCGCCGCCGGATCCAGCAGCTCGTCGATGACCCGCTCGATGTCCTGCGCGCGCGTGGCCAGGGTGTCCTCGTCGATGTCCGGGAGCGCGTCTTCGAGCTCATCGAAGACCGTGCTCCCGGCATGATCCACGGCCGCGACCATGAACCCGTGGCTAGCGAGGTGCTCTGCCAGGGTGTAGGATGAAAAGCGCGCGCAGCCGTGACAGTGGGAGAACACCACGGTCGGCCACGCCTCCCCATCCTGCGGTAGTGCCGGGGCCTGGCCCCCAGCGCTACGACTTTGCTTGCGCACGCACGCGTCCGGGCCAGCGTCGACCAAGGCGGCGAAGGTCGACGCGTCGGGCTCCGCGGTGACAAAGGCCTCTATGTCCTGACCTTGCTCCGCGAGCTCGGCTGCATCCTCCGCGACGGGATACCACAGCTCGACGAGCAGATCCCGCTGCGCCTCGGGATCTTCGAGCACGAAGCTCGAGTTGCCCACCGGGTGCGCTCCGAGTGCGTGGTAATCGGTGGGGTCGGGCTCACCGGTATCGCTGGAATCACCGATGTCCTCTTCTCCCTGTGAACTTTCGCTTTGCGCGGTTTCATCGTCCTGTGTGGAATCGCCCTCGCTAGAGGATCCACCAGTACATGCACTCAGCGAGACGAGAGTCGCGAAGATAGAGGGCGTTATACGGACGCGGACGTATTTTGGAGGGGCGTTGACAAAGATCGTCACCGCGCGATTCAAGCAGCTCGATTCGAAAAAGAAAAGCACGCGTGTCATCACCACGTGGGGACAACGCGCATTCGATCAATAGCATGGCGGCGTGCTAGTGTTTGGAAGTATGTCGCTTCGTTGGTTTGTTTTCGCGCCCCCGCTCCTCGCTTTAATTTTCGCGAGTGGCTGCCCAGAGGGTAGCGAAGATGACGAATCCGATGACGAGGCCGAGGGCGAGAGCGGTGACGGCCTCGGCGATGGGGTGCCACTCGACACGACATCGTCGACAGAGGGTGTCGACACGACTGAAGATACCGAGGGCACCGACGACGAGATCGGCGAGAGCACCGACACCGACACCGACGCTGGCGAGAGCACCGACACCGACACTGGCACCGACACCGGCCGCAACCCTCTCGGCGGCTGCTGGGACGAGGCCTGGGCCGGCGACGAGCTCCCGGTGATCTTCTTTGGCGACACCAGCGAGCTGCTCGACGACGCCGTCGGCAGCTGCGGCGACGACTCGACCCCCGACTACAGCTTGCGCTTCACCGCGCCGTGGACCGGCAGCTTCGAATTCGACACGACCGGCAGCGAGTTCGACACGGTCGTCTACATCAACGAGGGCGGGTGTGAGGGGAGCGAGCTCGCCTGCAACGACAACTTCTTGGTGCTCGAGTCGCGCGTGCTCATCGACCTCGAGGAGGGTCAGACGGTGACCGCGACCGTCGACGGCGCTGACGCGTTCAGCCTCGGCAACTTCACGCTCACCGTCGACGTCGCCCCCGACCCCGAGTGCGAGACGACCATGCTGACCCCGCCCCTGCCCTTGCTCTTCCAAGGTGACACCACGGAGCTCGAGGATCAGCTGGCCAGCGCCTGCGGCGGCGCGGGTGCCCCCGAGGCGCTGTTCCGCTTCATCCCCCCGGGCCCCGGCACCTACCGCGTCGACACCTCCGGGAGCAGCTTCGACACGGTGCTCTACATCCTCGACGCCTGCGACGAGGCCCCGCTGGCCTGCAATGACGACAACGACCTCGACCTCCAGTCGGAGCTGATCTTGGAGCTCAACCCGAGCGACAAGCCGACGATCGTCGTCGACGGTCGCGGGCCCGGAGACTTTGGGGCCTTCTTGCTCAACATCGAGGAGATCTAGAGCGGCAACCGACGAAGGCCCGACCAAGGCCGTGGTGAACCACCCGGCGCGCGTTCGCAGGTTGATCGCGGCCCAGCGGCGCCACGACCATCGGGACCTCGGCGAGGACGCACTCCTTGACCGTACCCAGGCCACCGTGAGTGATCATCGCCGCGGCTCCGGGCAAGAGCTCGGCTTGCGGTAGCCACTCGAGCACCTTCAGGTTGTCGGCCTGCGCAGGCGCCTCGACCAGCTTGGCGGTCGCGACCACGAACTCCCAGTCCAGGCCCTCGGCGGCGGCCAGCGCCGCGGCCGAGAACACCGCCGCGAGCACCTCGCGAGCGCGCTCGGGGAACATCCTGGCCTGGCTCCCGAGCGCCGCCAGCACCCGCGGCCTTGCCCGCCCGCCCTCGACCTGCCCTCGACCTCGCCGCGGGCAGAGGCAGGGGCCGAGGTGGACGACCCCCGGCCCGCGCGCGCGCGGGAGGTCCTCGAGGTCCTCGGGGCAGGCGATCCCCTCGGGCAGCGCGTCGAGCATCGACCCCAAGGCCTCGAGCTCGACCCCAGGAGGACACAGCCCGCGCATGCGCTCGATCAGCGCGGGGCCGCCTGGCATCCGCGACAGGATCGACATGCGCAGGTCATAGCGAGCGCCCACGGTCTCGTCGGCCTCGCGCAGCTCGGTGGTCAGCATGACCATGGGCAAGGCGCAGCGCAGGAGGATCAGCGCGCTCTCGATCGGCGCGTAGCTGCTCGCCACGATCAGCGCCACGCCTTGCTCGGCGAGCGCCTCGGGGAGCTCGTCGCCATCGCACAAGCGCTCGACGTGGCGCACCGCCTGGATCATCTGTGCCGCGCGCGGGCGCTCGCCTCGAGCGGCAACCGAGCCCGGGGGCCACAGCGATCCGAACAGCTCCACGCAGGCGAAGCCCTCGGCCCTGGCGAGGGCGCAGGCGTCGGGGATCCCGAAGCACACGACCTCGTGCCCGCCCGTAGCTCATGGGCGAGCCCCAAGGTCGGGTAAGAGTGTCCCAACTCCCAATTGATCATACACGCGATGCGAGCCATCTCCTCCCCCTCTAACACGTGTCTGTCGGCCGGGGACCAGCCCGCAGAGCGGCCCCTGGCCCCACGACCAGTCATATCGAGCGCCAGGCCATGACCAGGACAATGAACACACCTTGAAGTCTGTCCAAAAAATGTTCACTTTATACTTTTCCGAGCACGAAGTCTTGTGATATCAGAATTTGCCAGAAGCCGGTGTTGACACGTTTAGGGTCGATACACCTGGCACCTTTGGACAAGACAAGAACGCCTGGAGATAAAAGAGATGTTGCAGCAAGAAGCCAACAAACGCCCCGAGATCGTGCTCCCCGCCCGCGACAGCAAGATCAAGCTGACCCCCGAGGAGATGGAGGCCGTCAAGATGGCCGCGGACAAGTCCTGCCTTTGCCACGACGCCGCGACCTTCTCGTGGTCGAACCCCTGCACCCCCGCCTCCCTCTGATCCCCATCCCCTCCGCCGAGATGGCTGCTCGACTCACATGGAGCGGTCATCTCGCTTTTTGTTCTCTCCCCCGCCGTGACGATGGCCAACTTCGATCCCGATGAGTTTTTGCGTACATCTCCCTTTGGGAGCAGCGTAGGCATGCTCGCGCACTATGGAATGTATGCGCAATTTGCGAAGCGCCTGAATTGGCGCAGCACCCTCGGGATCTTCGAGGCCGCGGCGCGGGCTCATGTCGACGACCCCAAGAGCGCGGCCCGGAGCGTGCGCAGCCAGTGGCGCGCGGACGCCCTGCGCGAACTCCAGGTCCTCCGCGTCCACGGGCTATTCGCGAACGAGCCCGACGACGAGCGCCTCGTCCGAGAATTGATGCTCACCCGCGAGCGCTCGAACTTCTACGCGATCCTGCTGCACGTCTACGCCGAAGACGAGGCCGCCTACGCCGACATGGTCAGCCATGATCCCGCCGAGCTCGAGGCCTTCGGGCGCCAGCGGGCCGAGGGCGGCGTGCTGCTCACAGGCCCGCACATCGGCCCCTTCCACGGGTTGATCCCCCTGCTGGCCACGCGCGCGGGCCTGGGCGAGCTCCACGAGGTCATGATGTACCGCAACCGCGTGGAGTGGCAGCTGATGCGCCGCGCCTACGAGCTCAGCGGCATGCCCGAGGCCTTCGTCCCCGTGCTCGTCGACCCCGAGCAGATCTTCGAGCGCAGCGTCGAAGCCCTGCGCGCCGGCGCCTGCGTGGGCATGCTCAGCGACACCACCCAGCCCGGTCGCGGGAACGGCCAGTTCCGGGCGCGGCTGTTTGGCCACGCCCTCTACGCGCCCAGCGGGCCGATCCGCATCGCCCACGCCGCCCAGCGCCCGGTGTTCAGCGTTGCGATCCTCCCCCGCAAGGACGGCGGGCTGCACCTGCACCTGCGCGAGGCCTACCGCCCGAGCGCGGAGCCCCTCGACGACGCGACGATCCAGGCGGCCCTCGACGCCAAGTGGGCACAATTCGAGGACTACGTCCGCCTCGCCCCGCTGGCCTGGTACCCGATCGGCTCCCTGGGCATGGCGAGCCCGGAGCCCCCCGCCGCCACCTCATGAGCCGCCCACGCCTCGCTCAGACCGTGGTCACGCCGCTGCGTCCGTTGATCGAGGACGCGGTCCGCGGGGGCCTGCTCGACGCCGTGGAGGTCGTGCCCGACGAGTTTCTGGGCCAGCCAGCTGCGACCGAGCTGCTCGCGCGCATGCTCGACAAGATCGACGCCCCCTACTCCTTTCACTTCACCCAGATGTCGCTGGGCTCGCCCGACTTCCCCGATCGCTACCCGCTCGAGCGCCGCGCCGCGGCCATCGCTCGCTTCGAACCGCTGATGATCTCCGATCACCTCTCGGCCGCGTCCGTGGGCAGCTTCGCCTTCGAGGGCAACCTGCCTTGCGTCCACGACGAGCGCGGCCTGGCCTGCGTCGTCGACAACGTCCGCGCGGCCGCGCGGGCCTTCGCCGCGGGCTGCGAGTGCCCCTTCATCGTCGAGAACATCCCCTGCGAGTTCGAGTTCGCGGCCTCGACCATGAGCCCCGAGGACTTCACCCTCGCGGTGCTCGAAGGCGCCGACTGTGGCCTGCTCCTCGATCTCCACAACCTCTATGTCCACGAGCGCAACCGAGGCCTCGACGCCGAGGCCTTCATCGACACCCTCGATCCTAGGCGGGTCCGCGAGCTCCACCTCGCGGGGGGCGAGACCCTGGCCTGGGGCGAGTACGTCGACGGACACTGCGCGTCGATCCCCGCCCGGGTGATCGAGCTGCTCGAGCTGACCCTGGCGCGCTGCTCGCCTACGCTGATCGTGCTCGAGCGCGAGCACGACTTCGACGACCACGCGGGGATCATCGCTGACCTCGAGCGCGTCCGGGGGCTGATCTCGTGAGCACCCGCGCGGCCCTGGCCGCCGAACAAGAGCGCGCGCTCTATGCCTACGTCTTCGACGCCTGCGTCGACGACCGCTTCCGCGCCTACGACGAGACCTCCCGACGCGAGCGCTTCCGCTCGATCTACGCCCGCGTGCTCAACGAGCGCTTCGCCCGGCTCTACCCGCTCTTTTGTCGCATGCGCGGGTCGCTGAGCGTCGCCGAGCTCGTCGACCTGCGCATCGAGCTGCGTGACGGCGCCCGCCTGCCCGAGGATCTCGACTACTACCGGGAGATCGCCGAGCGGCTGATCGTCGGCGCTCCCAAGGCCGAGATGCTCGCGGATCTCCTGCGGGTCGAGCGGGCCAAACGGCTCGCCGCCCACGGGCCGTCCACGAGCCTCGCGCAGCTCCTCGACGAGGCGGCGCTGCTCGACGCCCCGACCCTCGCCCGCGCCGACGCCAGCGGCGGGAGCTGGGACGGCGAAGCGCTCCACTACGTCCAGCTGCGAACCTCGCTCAAGGAGAGCCTCGCGACCTTGCGCCGCGCCGTGGGGCTCCCCAACTGGACGGTTCGAACTCCCTCCCCCCGCGCCAGCGTCATCTACCTCAGCCCGAGCACGGGCCGCGTCGAGCACTGGTGCTTCACCGACCGCGACACCCTCAGCGCCGACCTCCGCCGTCGCTGCGCGGGCTAGCGACCCGCGACGAGAGCCCGCCGTGCCCCGCCCCCTCATCGCCCAGACCTACCTGCCGCCGCTGCGCGAGGCGATCCGCGCGTGGCTGCGCGCGGGTCTGCTCGACGCCGTCGAGATCTGCCCAGACCACTACCTCCGCAACCCGACGAACGCCGCCTACCTCCGCGCCGTGCTCGACACGCTCGGCGTCCCCTACAGCTTCCACTTCACGGAGATGTCCCTGGCCAGCCCGGACTTCCTCGCGCGCTACGATCTCGAGGCGGCGGCCGCCGCCATGCGGGACTTCGAGCCCGCCTTGGTCTCCGAGCACCTGTCGGCGAGCTGCGTGGGCAGCTTCCGCTACGACGGGAACCTGCCTCCGGTCCACGACGCGCCCAGCCTCGCCCGAACCGTCGCGCACATCGATCGGGTCAGCGCGGCCCTCGGCGGCCGTGAGCTGCTCGTCGAGAACATCCCCTGCCAGTTCGAGCACGCCGCCTCGACCATGACCCCCGAGGCCTTCACCCTCGCCGCCGTCGCCAACTCGGGCTGCGGCCTGCTCCTCGACCTCCACAACCTGCACGTCCACGAGCGCAACCGGGGGCTCGACGCCGCGGCCTTCCTGGCCGAGATCCCCCCGGCCTGCGTCCGCGAGCTCCACCTCGCGGGGGGGCAGCGCTTCGTCCCCAGCGGCGAGTACATCGACGGCCACGACGCCAGCTTGCCGGGGCGGGTGCTCGAGCTGCTCGAGCTCGCCCTCGCGCGCTTCGATCCGGCTTTCGTGGTCATCGAGCGCGAGGCCAACTTCGACGATCACGAGGGCATGCGCCGCGACCTCGAGGCGGTGCGGGAGCGGATCGGATGACTCGACCTCAGGTCCAGACCCAGGCCCAGGCCCAGGCCGCCACGAGGGAGCTCGAGCAAGCGCTCTACGCCTACGTGTTCGCGGACGAGGTCGGCGAGCGCTTCCGCGCCTACCGCGAGCGCACCCGCGTCGAGCGCTTCCGAGCTCACTACCTCGTCCGGCTCGCCGAGCCCATGCGCCGGCTGCTGCCGCGCTTCATCTCCGAGGTCGGGGCGCCGGCGATCGACGACGTGGTCCGCCTGCGGGTCCGCCTGCCCGACCCCAGCTGGGGCGCCCAGGCGCTCGTCGAGCACTACGCGGACCTGGCCGCGGCCACGGCCGAGCGCCACCCGCGAGCGAGCCTCGCCCGCGAGCTCTTTTGGCTCGAGCGTGCCCGCGCGCTGACCTTGGCCGCCCCGCCGGCGCAGCTCGATGAGCTCCTCGCGGCCATCGACACCCTCGCGAACGCGCCCGAGGACGCCCCCCTCGATCGCCCGCCGCTGCGCGTCGTGCCCGTGCGCAGCTCCCTGCCCGAGCTGCTCGCCATGCCCCTGAGCGATCACCCGACCATCGAGGTCGCGGCGCGGACCCCCTGGACGCGCCGCGCCATCTCCTATCACGACGCCCGCGACGGTCGCCTGCACCGCAAGGTCGGCCGCGATCTCGACGAGCTGCGCGCGCTCGTGTCCACCTGCCCAGGAGGGATCGATCTATGAGCCTCTTCCCCAAGCGCGCGGCCCCAGGCCTGGCCGTCACCGTGCACCTGCGTCACCTCCTGCTGCCCGGCGCGGCCCCGGGCCTGACTCGCTTCGACCTGCAGATCTTCGATCCCGAGGGCGAGCGCGTCGAACACGAGACCCGCGACCTGCTGTCGTTCCTGCCGGCGATGCTCGACGAGCTCGACGAGCTCGGACACGACTCCCAGCCACGCTTTGCCTACACGCCCTTGTTGCTCCACTTCGACCGCGGAGAACACGATCGCGGGCCGCTGTCGAACGCCGCCGAGCAGGAGCTGTTCTCGCTGATGCAGCGCAGCCAGCGGAGCACGGACCCGCTCACCGCCGAGCAAGCCGGGCGCATGCGCGCCGTCATGGCCAGCCTCGTCGAGCGCTTCGCCCCCGGTGAGGCCACCCGCCGCCTGGCCCTCGACATGGCGGTGATGCGGGCGTCCAGCCACCTCTACTGGCACTGGCGCGTCCCCGAGCAGGCGCTGCCCGGCGCCTACACCATCGTGATCTCCGGGCCGGGGTCCAGCCAGATCGGGGCGACGCCGACGCTCCACCGCGAGCAGCTCTTCGTCGATCGCCCACGGCTGATCCGCTGCGTCCGCGAGCGCGGCTTGCTGCGCGCGCGGGTGGCCAACGACGCCGACGTGGCGCTCCCCCTGCGCCTCGCCCAGCCCCACGCCCGCACGGCCGAGACCTCGCTTTGCGAGCTCGGCCCCCGGGCGACCATGGACTTCGAGCTCGACGCAGACCAGGGCGTGGCGCTGCTGCTCTACGCCGAGGGCGCCCGCGCGCTGCCCCTCGCGCCCTCGCCCGCGCCCCTGCTCGTCCGCCAGGCCGGCCTCGTGCTGCGCCCCGAAGGTGAGGGCTCGCTGCGCCTGAGCCTGCCGCCGACGGGCGCTGGCCTGGCCGCGACGGCGCTCTTCCCCGAGCTCGCGCAGCTATCCGCGGGGCTGCACGAGCGCCTCGCCGCCGGCCCGGTGATCTTCGAGGGCGACGCCGGCGAGGCCCTGCGCCTCGCCGACGGCCTACACCAAGCCGACGAGATCGCCGCGCGCTGTGGAGAAGAGGCCCTCGCCGAGCTCGAGGCCGAGGGCCTCGTCCGCCGCGTCCCCCTGTCTGCGCTCTCCGGAGGTGACGCGTGGGTGTGATCGAGCTGCTCGCGGGTCAGCCCCGCGCGGACAAGGCATGCACTCGTGGCACGCACCGGCTGTGCACGCCGGCGCAGACCCTGGCTCGAGTGCGCCCGCTCATGCCCCAGCTGGGGATCACCCGCCTGGCCAACATCACCGGCCTCGCCGACATCCGCGTGCCGGTGGTCGCCGCGATCCGGCCCAACGGCGCGGCCTCGACCACGGCCTTGGGCAAGGGCCTCGACCTCGACGCCGCCCGGGTGTCGGCGCTGATGGAGGCCCTCGAGACCTGGCACGCCGAAAACGTCGACCTCCCGCTGCGCCTGCGCTCTCACGCCCAGCTGCGCGAAGCCGAGGCCTGCGTCGACCCTGGGCTCCTCCCGCGCTCGGGGCCGGCCCCCGACGAGCACGCGGCCCAGCTGTGGATCCGCGGCGAAGACCTGCTCGCCGAGCAGCCCACCTGGGTACCTTGGCCAGCGGTCTCACTCATGCCCGGCCTGCGCCGCGGTCGCGGAGGCCTCGTCCAGGACACCAACGGCCTCGCCTCTGGCAACCACCTGCTCGAGGCCATCTGCCACGGACTGTGCGAGGTGATCGAGCGCGACTGCCTGGTGCTGTGGCGAGGTCGTCGAGGTCTGCACCACGCCCCCGACGCGCGCAGGGTCGACCTCGACAGCGTCGACGACCCCGCCTGCCGCCAGGTGCTCGCGGCCATGGCCGACGCGGGCCTGGCCGTGGGAGTCTGGGATCTGCAGACCGAGCTCGGCGTCCCGGCCTACGCTTGCCTCGCCCTCGAGCCCCCGGACCGCGGGCGCCTGCGGGTGATGACCGCGGACATGGGCAGCGGGGCGCACCTGTCCCCGCGCATCGCCTTGCTGCGCGCGCTGACCGAGGCCGTCCAGGCCAGGGTGACATTCGTCGCCGGCGCCCGCGACAACCTCACCCGCGAGCACTACGCCCGCAGCCGCAACCCCAAGCTGCACGCGGCGACCTGGGAGGCGCTGCGCGACGGCCGGGCGCTGCGCCGCTTCGACGCCGCGGACGAGCGCGCCAGCGGCTGCTTCGAGGCCGATCTCCACGCGCTGCTCGACGCCCTGCGCGGCGCCGATCTCCGCCAGGCCGTGGTCGTCGATCTCAGCAAGGCCGAGCTCGGCGTGCCCGTGGTCAAGGTGATCGTGCCCGGCCTCGAGTCCATGCACGCGACCCCCGGCCCGCGCGCCCGCTCCTTTTGGGCCGCCCAGACTCAGGGCGCGGGAGGCGACGCGTGAGCACCACGAGCGACACCGACGCTCGCCTCGGCGAGCACGCCCGGCCGCGACCAGAGGAGCTGCTCGTATTCCTCGGGCCGAGCCTCCCTCTCGACGAGGCCCGCGCCATCCTCGACGCCACCTACCTCGCGCCCGTCGCCATGGGCGACGTCTACCGCGCCCTGCGTCGGCGGCCCAGGGCGATCGTGATCATCGACGGGCTGTTCGAGCAGACGCCCTCGGTCTGGCACAAGGAGCTGCTGCTCGCGCTCTCCCGCGGCGTGTGGGTCTACGGCGCGGCGAGCATGGGCGCGCTGCGGGCCTGCGAGCTCGACGGCTTTGGGATGATCGGCGTGGGCTCGATCTACGCCCGCTTTCGAGCCGGCGAGCTCGACGACGACGACGAGGTCGCCGTCAGCCACGGCTCCGCCGAGTCCGGCTGGCGCCCGCTCTCGGAGGCCATGGTCAACCTCCGCGACGGCCTCGCCGCCGCCCGCGACGACGGCCTGATCGACGCGCACGAACACGACGCCCTGATCACAGCGGCCAAGCGCCGCTTCTACCCCGAGCGCAGCTGGGGGCAGACCCTGATCGACGCCCGCGAGCGCGGCCTCAAGGCAGACCGCTGCGCCGAGCTGCGCGCGCTCGTGCGCTCGCGTGCGCCCGGGACCAAGGCCGCCGACGCCCGCGCGGGGCTCGAGCGCGTGGCCGCCGACCTCGCCGCGGGTCGCCTCGACGCCCCCCACGAGCCGAGCTTTCGCCTCGAGCACGCCGCGGTCATGACCACCTTGCTCGACGAGACCTCGCTGCCCCCCGACGCGCTCGCGGCCGATCCCCGCACCCGTCACCGCAGCAGCGCGCGCAGCCTCGGGCGGATGGTTCGGGCCACCCACGCCGAGCGAGACGGGCTCTACGCCGAGGCGCTCCACCGCCTGCTGCTCGCCGCCGAGGGCCTGCGCGCGGGGTTCTACACCGACTGGATCGACGCCTACGAAGACCTCGGCGCGCAGGGGGAGCAGCTCGACGACCCCGAGCTCCGCGCCCGGGTCGAGGCGCGGACCCTGGCCCTCGAGCGCCACCTGCGAGCCGTCCACGGCGCCCAGGTCGACCTCTTCTTGCCCCACGCCCTCGCCGCCCGCGGACAGCTCGAGCTCAGCCTCGACGACCTGCGCGCGGCCTGGTCGGCGGTCAACGAGCACGAGCTCGTGCTGCCCACGGCCGAGAGCCTCGGGCTCTCCCCCGCCGAGCTCTACACCTGGTACGGCGAGCGCTTTGGGCTGCTCGCCAGTGACCCCCGCGACCACGCCAGCGCGGTCGGCCTGCCCCTGCCCGAGCTCCTGCTCGAGGCCGGCGCTCAGCTCCTGCGCGAGCGCGGCTCCCCCGCTCACGATCACCCCCACGACCCCGATCAAGACGAGACACAGGAGGACCCACCATGTTGATCTTGGGCATCCACGGCGCCAGCCGCCTCGATCACGAGGACGCCCCCGAGGGCTTCGCCCGCCACGACGCCGCCGCGGTCCTGCTCCGCGACGGGGAGCTCGTCGCCGCCGTCGAGGACGAGCGCCTCAACCGGGTCAAGCACAGCAACGCCTTCCCGCGCGAGGCCGTGGCCTGGTGCCTGCGCGAGGCCGGCCTCGATCCAGGCGACCCGCACAGCTTCGCGGCCATCGACGCCCTCGCCCTCAACGTCTCGGAGCTCGCCGCCGAGTTCATGGCCCTACGCGCGAGCGGAGACCCTCGCCGCCCGCTCCGCTCCGCGCAGCAGCACTTCGCGGCGCCCCTGTCCGCGGCCTTCGGCCTCGACCTCGACCTCGTCGCCCCCAAGCTGCGCTTCGTCCACCACCACCTCGCCCACGCCTGGAGCGCGTGGATCCCCTCAGGCTTCGACGAAGCCCTGGTCGTGACCCTCGACGGCGAGGGCGACGGGCTCTCCGGCATGGTCCTCGAGGCCCGCGAAGGCAGGCTCGAGGTCCGCGAGCGGCTGAGCGCCGGGCGCTCGCTCGGCCACTGGTACAGGCGAATGATGGCCTTTTGCGGCTACTTCCGCTTCGACGAGTACAAGGTCATGGGCATGGCGCCCTACGGCGACCCCGAGCGCTTCGCCGCGCTCATGGACAGCATGGTCAGCCTCGAGCCCGAGGGCCGCTTCTCCTTCCTCGGCAAGGACTCCCTCGACGCCAGCGCGGCCCTCGAGCTGCGTGTGCTGCGAGAGCAGGGCCTGCTCGCCCAGGCCCGCAAGCGCGGCGAGCCCTTCGAAGACATCCACCGCGACTTCGCGGCGGCGCTCCAGCGTCAGCTCGAGCGCATCGTCTTGCACCTGCTGGGCCACCACCGCGAGGCCAGCGGGCTCTCGCGCCTGTGCCTCGCCGGCGGCGTGGCCCACAACTGCTCGATGAACGGCCGGCTGTTCTACTCGGACCTGTTCGACGATCTCTACGTCCAGCCCCTGGCCCACGACGCCGGCGGCGCCCTCGGGGCGGCCTTCGCCGTCGCCGATCTGCGCCCCGACGCCGGCGTCCTGACAGGCCTCGACCTCGGCCCCGCCGTCGAGTCAGGCGAAGACCTCGACGCGGTCCTGGCTCGCTACGCCGCCCTCGTCGAGGTCGAGTCGCCCCCCGCGCTCGAGGCCCGCGCCGCCGACCTGCTCGCGGCGGGCGAGGTCGTGGCTTGGGTTCGAGGCCGCGCCGAGTTCGGACCTCGGGCCCTCGGCCAGCGCAGCATCCTCGCCGACCCACGCCCGGCCGAGAACCGCGACCGCATCAACGCGCTGATCAAGAAGCGCGAGGGCTACCGCCCCTTCGCGCCGAGCGTGCTCGAGGAGCGCTGCGCCGAGCTCTTCGACGTCCCGCCCGAGCGCGCGCGCCACCCCTACATGATCACCGTGCTGCGCGTCCGCGAGGAGCAGCGCGCGCGGCTCGGGGCGATCACCCACGTCGACGGCACCGCCCGGGTGCAGACCGTCAGCGCCGCCGACAACCCCCGCTACCACGCCCTGATCCGCGAGTTCGCCGAGCGCACGGGCGTGCCCGCGCTGCTCAACACCTCGCTCAACAACAACGCCGAGCCGATCGTGACCTCCGCCGAGGACGCGCTCGCGACCTTGCTGACCACCGACCTGCGCTACCTGGCCATCGGCGAGCGCCTGGTCCACAAGCGCGAGCGCTCCGCCCAGGACATCGCCCTCGCCCTCGCCCCGGCCCTCGATCGTCAGCACAAGCTCGTGCGCCGCGAGCTCCCCTGCGCCGCCGAGGCCGAGGCCGAGACCGGCGCTGGCGGCTGGGCGCAGGTCTGGCGCATCGAGAGCGCGGCCTCGGACTTCTTTGGAGAGGCCGCGGTCGAGATCTCCGACGCGCTCCACGAGCTGCTCTTGCGCGCCGACGGCCGGCGCAGCCTCGCGGCGCTCATCGACGAGAGCCCCCACGCCGCGCGTCGTCAGCAGCTCGCCGAGGAGGTGTTCTCGCTGTGGTCTCGCCGGGTGCTCCGCATGCGGGGGCCAGCGTGAGCCGGTCCGAGCAAGCCAAGCGCCTGCTCGCCAGCAAGCAGGCCATGGTCCGGGCCGTCGCCGACGACCTCGGCGTCGGCGCCCGCGGCAGCGATCGCATCTGCGCGGGGCTCGAGACCATGTTCTCCGCGAGCATCGAGGACGAAGATCCCAGCCAGGGCCGAACCATGCGTCTGCCGGGGCTGCGCAGCCAGCCGCTGTGGGACGATCAGCGCGAGCGCTTCCCGGCCGTCGCCGGCCTCGAGGCCAACTTCGCGGCCGTGCGCGCCGAGTACCACGCCCTGCGCGACACCCTCGGCCTGCGCCGCTACTCCGACGGCAGCCTCGTCGACCAGGGGACCTGGGGTCAGCTGCACCTGCGCGTGCAGAGCCGGCGCATCGAGGAGCACGCCGCCGCCTGCCCCACCGTGTCCGCGCTCTTGCTCGACGATGGCGCTCGCGTGGGCGTGACCTACTTCTCGGCCCACGCCCCGGGCACGCGGGTCCGCCCGCACTACGGCCCGGGGAACTACCGCATCCGCTGTCACCTCGGCATCGAGGTCCCCGAGCGCTGTGGCATGCGCGTCGGTGAGGTCGAATTTCGCTGGCGAGAGGGGCGCTGCACTCTGCTCGACGACTCTTTTTTTCATGACGTGTGGAACGACGGCCCCGGCGCGCGGGCCATCCTGCTCACGGACTTCTGGCATCCCGATCTCCTGCCCGAGGAAATCAGGGTGTTCGAAGGGATGATGCGCGAGCCCAGCGAGCGCGCCCACGAGCTGCGCCGCGTCCTCTCGACCACGGGGGAGGAGCTGCTGCCCCCCTCCCTGTGGCGGCCTTGAACACCAGCTCCTCTCCGAGCCCCCGCCTCGGGTCGATTCGAGGCTCCGTGTCGACCCGCGCCGCGCGCTCCTGCTACATTGGCTCGCGCAGCGCGTCGGCGAGCCATGACTTCCCGGAGGCGATCGGATCCCAGCACCCTCGGCGCCCGTCTGCGGCGTCGCGCTCTGACGATCCCCAGCTTCTGGCTGGCCGCGGCGCTGTTTTGGACGCTCGCCCCGCTCACCGGCCTGGCCGTGCTGATCAGCGACATCGCTCGTCGCCGGCGCCTGTGTGGCCTGCGAGCGTGGTTTTTTCTCGGCGCCTACCTGGCGATCAACCTCTACGGTCAGCTGCTCCTGCTCGGCGCCTGGATCGCCACGGGCTTCGGCCTCGCCCCCGAGCTGCGCGGGCGCTGGACCTACTGGATCCAGCGCCACTGGGCGGGGCTGCTCTTCGCCATCGCCAGCAGGCTGTGGCGGCTGCGCTGGACCGTGGAGGGAGACGAGCGCGTCGAGCCGGCGCCAGCGATCTACCTGGTCCGCCACGCCTCGCTGATCGACACCATGGTCCCCAACCGCTTCGTGACCGCGGCGCACAGCATCCCGCTGCGCTGCGTGGTCAAGCGCGAGCTGCTCAACGAGCCCTGCCTCGACATCGCGGGGCACTGGATCCCCAACCACTTCGTCGATCGCATCCCCGAGGACTCCGGCCACGAGCTGCGCGCGATCGAGGCCCTCGCCGCCGGTCTCGACCCCGGGGAGGGCCTGATGATCTACCCCGAGGGCACGCGCTTCACCCCTGGCAAGCGCGCGCGGGTCATCGCCAGCCTCGCGGCCAGCGATCCCCCCCTCGCCGCGCAAGCCCGCGCGCTCGAGCACACCCTCTTGCCGCGGGTCGGCGGCGCCCTGGCGCTGATGCGCGGGGCCCCCGAGGCCGACGTGGTCATCGTCGGCCACCACGGCCTCGGCGGCTTCGCGACCTTGGCCGACATGTTGTCCGGCGCGCTCCTCGATCGCAGCGTGCACGTGGCCTTTTGGCGCTACCCCGCGTCGGCCCTGCCCACGGACGACGCGGCCCGCGGCGCGTGGATCCGCGAGCGCTGGGCCGAGCTCGATCGCTGGATCAGCGCCCGCGAGGCCGCCGAAGCCAGCGCCTCCGCGCGGCCCCCCGCCACCACGGAGCCTCCGCCATGATCTCTCCGCTCGCCGCCCTGATCCTCACCGCCTGTCTGCTGCTGCTGTGGCTGGTCAGCCTCGCCCTGCGCGACGCCAGCATCATCGACGTGTTCTGGGGCCCGGGCTACGCCCTGCTCGCCTGGATCTGCGCCTACGAGCGCGGCTTCGACCTCGACCCCGCGCGCTGGCTGCTGCTCATCGCCGTCAGCGTCTGGGCCCTGCGCCTGGGCGCTTACCTGGGCTGGCGAAACCTCGTCCACTACGCCGGCGAGGATCGTCGCTACCAGGCCATGCGCGCCCGCATCGGCCAGCGCTTTGGGTTGCTCAGCCTCATCACGGTGTTTGGCCTACAAGGCGCGCTGATCACCATGATCTCGACGCCGGTCCAGACCGCGCTGACGAGCACGGGCCCCGCCTCGCCGGCGCTGGTGGTCGTCGGCGCGCTGCTGTGGTCGATCGGCCTGAGCTTCGAGGCCATCGGCGACGCGCAGCTGGCCCGCTTCAAGCGCGACCCACAAAACGCCGACGCCGTCATGGACCGCGGGCTGTGGCGCTACACCCGGCATCCCAACTACTTTGGCGACTTCCTGGTCTGGTGGGGGCACTTCGCCATCGCGCTGGGCGTGGGCGCGCCGTGGTGGACCGTCGTCAGCCCGGTGATCATGACGATTCTGCTCACCCGGATCTCCGGCGTCCCGCTGCTCGAAAAAGATCTGACGCAGCGCCGCCGTGGCTACGCCGAATACGTCCGCCGGACCAGCGCCTTCTTTCCCCGTCCGCCTCGCCCCTGAGCCAAGCCCGACCGCGCGACCAGGCCGAGAGGCTACGTCGCGTGACCGAGCGACATGACGCATAATCGTCGCGTCGGCCATGCCCAAGTATTTCCTGCCATCCGTGTCCAGCCCGGCGCTTCGCCGCCCTGGGCGGCCCTCCCCGGCGCAGGTCAGCGCGCCGACGATCGTGCCTGGGGACCCGCGCGCCCAGGCCATCGGCCGGCAGGTCCTCGACGAGCTCCAGCGTGACTTTCGAGCCCGCATGAGCCAGCCCGAGTCCGCCCCACAGTTCTCCGACGGCGCCGTGTCCCAGTCCCTCCAACGCATCGCGCTGATGCAGACCCGCCGCGCCCCGGCCAGCGGCGCCATCCAGATCAGCGACCCCTCTCAGTCCCAGACCAGCCGCGCCTTTGGCCCCGGGCCGCGCGTCGCCCTGGTCGGGACCGCCGTGCACTGCTGGGCCGAGACCGCGGAGGCCGGCGCCGACGAGATCGTGCTCGGGGGGTTTTGCACCGACCCCTTCGGCAACATCACCCCCCTCGACAGCCAGCTGATCGACTCGGACTTCGACGAGGGCGAGACCGTGCGCTACGAGCACGGCCAGATCTTCGCCTGCGTCGACATCCTCCCGCGCGCGCCGAGCTGGCCGGCCACCTACTCGATCACGCTCACCTTGATCGAGCGCGACTGCGAGGGCTTCGACACCGAGCTCGCCAAGCTCTGGCAGGGCCTCAAGCCACACGTGGACTCGCGGCTGAGCGCCGCGGTCGGGATGGCCTCGGTCGCCTCTCAGGCCGTGCCCACCGTCGCCGTGACCACCTGGGTGGTCGGCTCCTTCCTCGGGTGGATGCGCAGCTGGTCCAAGAACGACCTGATCGGCACGCAGATGATCAGCTTCCAGCTCGAGGGCCTCGACGACGGCGCCTACGCCCGCGCCGGGCTGCTCAGGCCCCAGCCCTTCCGCCTCGACTTCGCGGGCGCGGGCGGGCACTACACCGTCGACGCCTACCTGACCTTGCTGCGCTGAGCCCCGACCGCCCCTCCGGCCGCGGGCAAGACCAGCCAGCGCTCAGCGAGCCAGCTCGTCGAAGACGCCGGCCAGGGCCCGGGTGGTCGCCGGCGCGCCGTAGCTGGCGAGGGCGTCCTCGTCCGGCGTGAACGCCCGCTCGTTGCGAGCGCGGGCGTCGATCGCCGCGTCGATCAGCGTCGCCACGCCCTCGACGTCTCCAGGCCGCACCGCCCGCCCGGCCCCGCAGCCCTCGACGATGTCCGCGAGCTCGCCGGGCTGGCTCAGGCAGGCCACCGGCGCGCGGGCGAGCAGGTAGTCGTAGAGCTTGGCTGGGATGTAGAGCGTCTCGTCGCCGTAGGCGACCAGGACCGCGAGGTCGGCCGCGGCGAGCCGGCGCAGGCCCTCGGCGTAGGGCACGAAGACGCCGTGGACGAAGCGCTCGCTCAGGCCGAGGGAGGCGGCGAGCTCGAGGTCCGCCGTGCCCACGCGGCCGAGGTTCTCGAGCACCACCGCGGGCGCCTGCGGCCTGCGCTCGCGGACGGCGGCCATGGCCCGGAGCACGGTCTCGAGCCGGCGCGGGCCGTAGCAATTGCCAAAGTGCAGCAGGCGGATCGGCGCGTCGGCGCCTCGCTCGTGTTCGGGCTCGGGCTCGGGGCGCTGCGCGGGATCGAAGGCGTTGCGGATCGCCAGCATGCGATCCGCCGGGAGCTCCGGGTAGAGCTCGCGGTAGGACGCCAGCGCGCTCTCGCAGTTGAGGATGACCTTGTCGGCAGCGTGAAAGAGCCGGCTCTCGACGCGACGGTCGACCTCGAGGGCCCAGCGCGCGCGCCGACGCTGGAAAAAATTGATCGTCCAAGGATCGCGCAGATCCAGGACCAACGGCTTGCCCAGCGCGCGCGCGACCTGGTGACCCTGGACCAAGGTCGCGTAGGGCGAGCTCGTCGCCCAGACCACGTCCGCCTCGACCTCTCGGCCCAGGCGCGTGGCCTCGCGGACCACGTGGGGGAGCATCGCCAGATCCGGCCCCACGGGCAGGCCGAGCAGGCGCCGGCGCGGGCTCTCCTGGGTCGGCTCGGCGGGGCTGCGGACCGGGGTAGAGACCGTGCCGTCGGAGGGTCGGCGGCCGATCTCGCGGAACCAAAACGGCTCGTAGACCCGCTCGACGCGGGTGCCCTCCGGCAGCTCCAGGGGCGCGTCGTCGACGGGGCGGCGCTCGGGGACGCGACCCGTGAGCACCGCGGCTCGCCAGCCCTGCTCGGGCAGATAGCGCGCGAAGCGGTACGCCCGCTTCCCCCCGACGTCGAACATCGGGGGGAAGTAGCGGGAGATCATCAAGACCGTCCGCTGGCGCGCGCCCATGTGTCTGCCCGAAGGCGCCGAGGGCTCAGCCCCCAGCGCCCTCCACGGCCGCGCTGGCGACCTCGTTGAGCACCTTTTGAAAGCGCTTGGCCGCCCCGGCGGGGTCGGGCACGGAGCCCTCGGAGAGCGCGGCGAGATCGTGGAGGATCTCGATCCACTCCGGCAGGCGCAGGTCGTCCTTGTTCTTCTCGCTCAGCCCGCTCGCCGCCTTGACGAAGGGGTGGTCGGGGTTGAGCTCGAGGATCCGCGGGGCGGCCTCGAGCTTGGAGCCCGGCTGCGCCATGCGGAGGATCCGCTGCATGTTGCGGCTCAGGCCGCCGGCGGCGTCGACCAGGCAAGAGGGCGACTCGGTCAGGCGCTTGGAGGCCCGCACGTCGCGGACGCGATCACCGAGCACGACCTTGGCGAGGTTGAGCAGCGGATCGATGGGCGAGGGCTCGCGCTTGCCCTCGTCCTTGGCCGCCTCGTCCTCGCTGTCCTCGTCCGCGTTCTCGTCCGCGGCGTCGTCCTCGGCCGCCTCTTCGAGGTCGCCCTGGGTCACGCTGCGGAAGGGCTTGTCCTCGTACTCGCTGAGGCTCTGGAGCACCCACTCGTCGACGGGGTCGCTCATCAGCAGCACGTCCTCGCCGCGGGCGCGCACGGCCTCGAGGTGCGGGCTGTTGCGCAGCGCCGACTCGTCGGGGCCGGCGATGTACCAGATCGACTTTTGATCCTCGGGCATCGCCGCGACGTACTCGGCCAGCGAGACCAGGGTGTCGCCCTTGGCGACCGAGCGCCAGCGCAGCAGGCCGATCAGCTCCTTGCGCTGACCGCCGTCGAGGTGCACGCCCTCCTTGATGACCGAGCCGAACTCGGTCCACAGCTTGGCGTAGGCCTCGGCGTCCTCCTCGGCGAGCTCGGCGAGCAGCTTGAGCACCTTGCGGGTCAGCTGGCGGCGGATCGCGGCGAGTTGCTTGTTCTCTTGCAGGGTCTCGCGCGAGACGTTGAGCGGCAGGTCCTCGGAGTCGACCACGCCCCGCACGAAGCGCAGGTACTGGGGCAGGAGCGTGTCGCAGTTCTCCATGACCAGCACGCGGCGGGCGTAGAGCTGCAGCGACTTGCGGTCCTCCTGGAACAGGTCCGCGGGCGCGCGGCCGGGCACGAAGAGCAGCGCGTGGAACTGGATCGGCGCGTCGGCCGAGAAGTGCAGCTTGCCCAGGGGCTCGTCGCCCGGGAGCACGAAGCCGCCCATGACGTGCTTGTAGAACTCCGCGTAGTCGCCGTCCTCGAGGTCGCTGGGGCTCTTGGCCCAGATCGCCGAGGCGGCGTTGATCTGCGCGGGGTCGGGGTCCTTGTCCTCGCCCTGCTCGTCGATCACCCGGATCTTGATCGGGTGCATGACGTAGTTGCTGTAGCGCTTGATCAGGCCCTGGAGACGCCAGCGGTCGAGGAACTCCGCGGCCTCCTCCTTGAGGTGGAGCTCGATGGTCGTGCCGCGCTCGCTGCGGGTCCCCGGCTCGAGCGAGTAGGCGCCCTCGCCCTTGCTGCGCCAGACGATCGGCTCGCTGCCCGCCTTGCCCGAGAGGCTGTGGACCACGACCTCGTCGGCGACCATGAAGGCCGAGTAGAAGCCGACGCCGAACTGGCCGATCAGGTTGATCTCGCCGGCCTCGCTGAGGTCTCCGGTGGCCCGGGCCTTTTGGACCTCGGACAGGTATTGCAGCGTGCCCGAGTGGGCGATGGTCCCGAGGTTTCGCGCGGCCTCTTCGTGGGTCATGCCCACGCCCGTGTCCTCGATGATCAGCTTGCCAGTCTGCTTGTTGGCGGTGATCAGGATCTGAGGCTCGAGCTCCTTGCCGGCGAAGCTCGCGTCGATCAGGGCTTGGTAGCGGGCCTTGTCGAGGGCGTCGGCGGCGTTGGAGATCAGCTCGCGCAAGAAGATCTCGCTGTTGGTGTACAGCGAGTTCGTGACGAGCTTGAGCAGCGCGGCGACTTCGGCCTTGAATTCGTGGGCTTCGGCGCTCATGGCGGGGCGCAACCTAAACAGGTCGAGGCGGCGGTCAAGGCGAGGCCAAAAGTGAGTGTGTTCACACCTCTCGCGGCCCAGGCTGTCGACCGGTGTCGACGGATTAAATACGCAAAACCCACCGCCAGCTCGCGCCAGCGGGGGGCTTATCGAGTCGGCTCGCCGAGCGGCGAGCCGACCGGTTCACCGGTTCAGGTGAAGTTGGACAGGCGCGGGCCCGAGTTGGCCGCGAGCCGCCGGTGCCACAGCTGGCCACCGACGTAGGCGTCCTCACGCACGATGTGATCGGTGAGCTTGGCCGTGACCTTGAAGCCCAAGTTGGCGATCACCTGCTGGCTGGGCAGCATGTCGGCGGCGATCAGCGAGAACACGCTGGCCGTCTCGCGGCGCAGCAGCTCGTCGAGCAGGCCCTGCATCAGGAACTCGAGCACGCCCGGATCGGCCTCCTTGTTGGCCCGGGGCGGGGTCATGATGTCGACCTTGGCGTGGCCGAAGGACGAGTCCGTCTCGGCGCCCACCCAGTAGTCACGCTTGCCGGCCCGGCCGTGCACCGCGATGTCGGGGTGGAACATGCCGCGGCGGAAGGGCGCGTAGAGGGCGACCTCGCCGTACTCCTCGGCGATCGCGGCCAGGCGCGCGGTGTCCTCGACGATCTCGATGTTCAAGCCGCGGGGCTTGGTGAGGTTGGGCTCCTTGGCGGTGATCCCCGGGGCGTTGAGCTTGGGCGCGCCGCCTTGGATGGGGTCGCCGTCCTCGGTGTAGACCCGGCTCATCACGTAGGCGTCCGCCGTGCGGAAGTAGCCGGGGATCGCCCCTTCGCGGGAGAAGCCGACGCTGCGCCAGCTCTTGGAGTCTTGCTTCTCGACGACGGTGAAGACCTTGCGCAGGCCCTCGGAGCGCGCGATGCGATCGAAGAAGTCGCGCTTTTGCTGGTAGTTACCGACGCGGTAGTCGAAGACTCGGAGATTGTGATGAGACCGGTTCAGGAGGAAGCAAAAGTCGATATCGCCGCGGCGATAGTAATGCTCCTCGACCGGACCCGCAGGCTCACTCGCCTGTACGGCCTGATTTGCCATGTGTGCTCCGTGAGAGGGAAAAACGCCCACATTCTGGGGCGAAGACGACTTCTCGACCACGTTTGAGACTTTTTGTCAAGAGTATCCGAGAGTCGCCGATACGGAAATTTGATCTCTGAAGACGAGCCGAAACCTCGACTGGACCCCGCGTGCAGCGACCTGAAGCCAATTGACGCAAGGATTTCGAGGGTTTGCGGCCCGTGACGAAGACCGGTAGCGTAGCAGTACCATCGCACACTACCGAAAACAAGGTGACCGTGCGATCTTCGGCCGCCCTACCCTCCCCACCCAGAGTCCCCCTCGTGAGGATCCCTTTGCCCAAGAACGCTCGGCTCTCGAACCAATCCCTAACGGGGTTCGCTGCGCTCGCGCTGGCGTGTGCAGGTGGCTGCCGAGAGAGCCAACCGCCGAGCACCGGCTGCGGCAAGGACACCGATTGCAAGGGTGCGCGGATTTGTATCGAGGGCGCGTGCGTCGCCCCTGAAATGGCGCCGGCGCCAGCGACTCCCGAGGACGCGCAGGCGACGACCGAGCGCGGACGGACCGCCGGCCAGGGAGAACATTGGTTTCGCGGGGGCCCTGGCCACGCGGGCGCGAGCGCGGCGCTCGGGCCCGTCGAGGAGCCCACCCAGCTCTGGTCCGTGGACCTGGGCGCGGTCGTCTTCGCGACCCCGACCCTGGTCGAGATCGACGGCGCGCTCACGGCCTTCGTGGGCACCCACGGTGGGCGCTTCGTGGGCGTCGCGGTCTCGGGCGAAGACGCGGGCAGCGTCGGCCTGGATCTCGATCTCGGCGGACGCATCTGGGCGACCGCGGCCCTCGGCGAGGGGCCCACGCTCTACGTCGGCAACGACGACGACACGCTCTTCGCCATCGATCCGAGCGCGCGGGGAGAGGCCGCCATCCGCTGGCAAAAGCGCCTCGGCAATTGCGAGCAGACCCGCTCGCCCGGGCCCGAGGGCGCGCGCTGTGATGTGGACGGCGGCCCGACCATCGGCCCCGACGGCGACCTCTTCGTGGGCGCCGACGGGGTCTATCGCCTGTCCCCCGCCGGCGAGCTCCGCTGGCACTGGCCGCCCCTCGCCGACGGCCAGGCGCCCGAGGATCAGCGGGCCAAGCACGTGTTCTCGAGCCCCGTCCTGAGCGCGGACGGGCGGCTCTATTTTGGCGGCCAAGACGGCTTCGTCACGGCCCTCGACGCCGAGACCGGCGAGCAGCGCTGGCAGTACACGGTCCGCGCCGACGTCGACGGCTCCGGGGTCATCGGCCCCGACGCGGCCCTGTACATTGGCGCCGACGACGGGCGCATCTACGCCCTGCGTCCCGACGGCAGCCTGCGCTGGAGCTTCGTCGCCCAGCGAGACATCCGCTCGAGCCTCGGGGTCTCCCCCGACGGCCAGCTCTACGCGACGAGCTTCGACGGCAACCTCTACTCCCTCGCCCCCAGCGGCGAGATCGAGTGGGTCCTGGCCACTGGCGGCATCATCCACGCCTCCCCGGTCGTCGACGGCGAGGGCCGGATCTATGTCGGCTCCCAAGACGACCACCTCTACGCCCTGTCCCCCGCCGGCGAGGTGCTGTGGGCCGTGGACGTGGGCGCGGACATCGACAGCTCCGTGGCCATCGCCCCCGGGCGCACGCTGATCGTCGGCGCCGACGATGGCCAGCTGCGCGCCTTTGGGCCGCAAAACTGAGCCTGGGCCCGCGCCCCCGAAGCCGCGCTCGGGCGCCTAACCCGCCCGGCTTTCGCGTTCTCGTCGCGCCTCGCCTTGCCCCGGCCCCCCAGGCGTGCCAGGGTCCGCGACGCTCATGGACCGAGCCTGGAAAGTTCGCGCAAAGCTTCACGTCACTCCTGCGGGCTACGGCTTCGCGCACCCGCTCGAGGGTGAGGAGGAGCGCAATGTATTCATCCCCCCGGGGCACCTGCGCGGTGCCCTCGACGGCGACGAGCTGCTCGTCGCCTACTGGGAGAGCGAGAAGGGCCTCGAGGGCCGCGTCGACGAGATCGTCAAGCGCGGGCGCACCCGGATCGTCGGCGTGCTGACCCGGGCCGGACGCGCGGGGTGGTTGCTCGAGGTCGATGACCCGCGGCTGATCTGGCCGGTGCGCTGCCCCGAGGGCCCCG
This sequence comes from Pseudenhygromyxa sp. WMMC2535, assembly GCF_011083025.2. Taxonomy (NCBI): domain Bacteria; kingdom Pseudomonadati; phylum Myxococcota; order Nannocystales; family Nannocystaceae; genus Pseudenhygromyxa; species Pseudenhygromyxa sp. WMMC2535. The sequence goes on along the minus strand of NZ_JABJWV010000001.1, from coordinate 5,116,858 downwards.
GCACCGGCGAGCCCGGCAAGATCGTGGTCGCGCAGATCCTCGACTACCCCGCCGGCCCCGACCCCGAGCTCACCGTCCGCGTGCAGCGGACCGTGGGCGAGGCCGGGGCGCTCGAGACCGAGGTTCAAAAGATCCTCATCGAGCACGGCATCGACGACTTCTTCTCCGACGAGATCCTGTCCGAGGCCAAGGCCGTGCCCAGCGAGGTCGGCGAGGACGACCTCGAGCAGCGCGTCGACCTGCGCGGTCTGGCCTTCATGACCATCGACCCCCCCGACGCCCGCGACTTCGACGACGCGGTCTGCGTCGAGCTGCTCGGGGACGACCCCAAGACCGCCGACTACCGCCTGCACGTGGCGATCGCCGACGTCTCGCACTACGTCCGCGAGGGCACGGCGATCGACGCCGAGGCGGTCGAGCGCTGCTTCTCGGCCTACCTGCCCGACCGCGCCATCCCCATGCTCCCCGAGCAGCTCAGCTCGCACATGTGCTCGCTCGTGCCCAAGCAAGACCGCCTGGCCATGGTCGTCAGCATGCGCATCGACGCCCGCGGCGAGACCTCCGACCACCAGGTCCGCGCGGGGGTCATCCATAGCCGCCGGCGCCTGACCTACCAGGAGGTCGCCCGCGCCCTCGACCGCGGCGAGGACCAGCCCCCGACCAACAACGACCCCCTGGGCAAGAAGGCCCGCGAGCGGGTGTTCGCTCTGCGGGCCTGCGCCGACCGTCTGCGCGCCGCTCGGCTGCGGCGCGGGGCCATCGAGCTCGACCTGACCGAGGCCAAGGTCGTCCTCGACGACGACGATCGCAGCCGGATCCGCGACGTGGTCAAGAGCCGCTCGAGCAAGTCCATGGCCCGGGCCTACAACTTGATCGAGGAGCTGATGATCGCCGCCAACGAGGGCGTCGGCGAGCTCGCCGTGGCCCACTCGCTGCCCGTGGTCTTCCGCGTCCACGACAAGCCCGACGAGGAGAAGCTCATGCTCCTCGCCCAGGCCGCGCACAGCCTCGGGCTCGAGATCGATCCCGAGAAGCTCCAGCACCCGCGCGGGATGCAAAAATTCCTGTCCCGGGTCACCGGCCGCGAATACGCCTCGGCGCTCAACATGCTGATGCTCCGGGCCATGGCCCAGGCCCAGTACTCGACCGAGAACCTCGGCCACTTCGCCCTCGCCTCGCGGGCCTACGTGCACTTCACCAGCCCGATCCGCCGCTACCCGGACCTGATCTCCCACCGGGTCATGAAGGCGTGGATCGCCAAGCACGGGGGTCCCTGCGGGCCCGCGGCCCTGGTCCCGCGCATGCCCAAGGTCGCCGAGAGCGAGTCTCAGGCCCTGCGCTCGAGCGAGCGCGAGCGCGAGGTCAGCGCGGCCGAGCGCGAGACCAACAACTTGTTCGCGGCCTTGTTCATGCGTGACCGCATCGGCGACCGCTTCGAGGGCGCGGTGTCTGGGCTCTCGCAGTTCGGGATCTTCGTCCAGCTCGACGCGCCCTTCGTCGACGGCATGGTCAAAGTCGGCGACCTCGAGCGCGACCGCAAAGAGGCCATGCAGCGCGACGAGACCGGCGTGCGCACCGTGGGCGAGCGCAGCGGGTGGACGCTGACGATCGGAGACCGGGTGATCGTCGAGGTCGTCGACGTGTCCGTGGCCCGGCGGCAGATCGACCTGGCGCTGATCGAGACCCTGCGCGCCTGAGCGCGGGGCCCTTGCGGCCCCAGCCAGTCGCGTCAGCGCTCGAAGCGGTAGACCCAGCGCAGCGAGGCCGCGATCGCCTCGCCCTCGGGGCTCCGCGCCGGCTCGAACTCCGCGTGCAGCAGCGCGTCGCGGGCGAGCGTGTCGCACTCGGGATCCAGACCCTGGCGCACCTCGACCTCGCTGACGCGCCCGTCGGCCGCGACCTCGACGTGGAGCACGACCTCGCCGACGAGCCCGCGCTCGACGCTGACCGGGCACACGTACTTGGGCACGAGGACCGGCGTGGGCTCGGCTCGCCAGTCGAGCGGGACCGGGGTGATGGCCGCGGGGGCGCGCGCAGCTGGGGGCGCTTCGTCTTCGCCCTGCTCCCCCGCGTCTCTCTCTACCTGCGCTGCGCCGTTGACGACGACGTCGAGGGTGCAGCAGCGCCCGCCAGCGCAGCTGGACTCGTCGATGGGGCCGCAGCGCAGCGGGCCACGCACCCAGATCGGCTCCGCGATCCGGCAGCGACCCTCGCTGCGACAGCCGCGAAATTCGCTACCGTCCTCGCCCCCCTCCTTGCAGCACAGCTCGAGCTCGCCCCGCAGCGGCGCCTGGGGATCGCCCGCTGGCCGACACGCGCCCAGACCAAAGGCGAGCCCCGCCGCCCCCACGAGCAGGGCGAGGGCCTCGACGCGTGACTGCCTGCGCGGGGCCATGGCGCGCTCAGAACTCGACCGCTACGCCGACCGTGAAGGTGTCGTCGCCCACGGACATGGCCGTCTCGCTGCCAAAGCCGTCGAGGCGCGAGAACTGCCACTCGCCGAAGAAATAGGTGTGGTTGATGCCCGCGAGCCGGTCGAGGTCGAGGGCCACGGCGCGCTCGAGGAAGTCCATGCGCAGCATCAGGCCCAAGTTCGCCTGCCAGCCCACGCTGCCGCCGCGGCTGTCTTCGCCCGCCGAGTTGGTCGTCCGCGAGCCGCCCTTGGTCGCGACCCAAAACCCGTAGGCGATGCCGCCGCGGGCGTAGGGGACCAGCGGGACGTGGAAGCGATCCGCGAGCAGCTCGAAGCGGTAGCCGAGCAGCAGCGTCATCGGGATGACGTGAAAAACGGCCTCGTCGGCGGGGGCGCGGGCGGTCTCCGAGTCCTCGTCGACCTCGGCGAGCAGCGCGTCCGCGGTGTCGCGGAAGTAGCCGATGGTCGTGCCCACGGACAGGGGACCGCCGAGGTTGATGAATTGCCACTCGAAGCCGAGCACCGAGAGCAGCCCCTGGCGGATCGCCCCGTCGAACTCGCCGTACTCGTCGACCTCGCCAAAGACCATGGCGTAGGGCCCGGGGCCCGCCCCCGTCCAGCGCGAGTCGACCCCGGGCAGGTAGGGGCCGAACTTGAGCTCCATCAAGAAGCGCTGGGGCGAGTCACGGCGGCCGTCGAAGGGGTCCTCGCCCAGGGCGCTGCTCTCGTGGGACTGGCGCTGGATGGCGACCACGTCCGGCGTGGCTCGCTCGTGACCCTCGTCGTATTCGACCGCCTCGCTGTCGGCAGACGAGCCCTCGCCATACTCGAGCTCTGGCGGCGGCGGCGGCTCGTCGGCGTACTCGAGCTCGCTGGTGTCGTCGGCCTCGCCGTAGGGGAGGATCGGATCGTAGCGCTCGTCGACGGGCAGCTCGTCCGTGGGCTCCGCAGCTGGCTCGGCGTCCGCAGCTTCGGCGTCCGCCCCAGCTTCGTCCTCGGCCGCGTCCTCGACCCCAGCTTCCTCGGTCCCAGCTTCCTCGGTCCCAGCTTCCTCGGTCCCAGCTTCGTCCTCGGCACCGTCCGCGTCTCCGGTCTCCGAGGGCGGAGGCGGGGGCGCGGCGGCCAGGAGCAACAACGCGGTAAACGCGACCGCGCTCACCCGCGCCTCCGTCGCCGCCACGCGAAGGCGCCGAAGCCCAGGCCGAGGCCGAGCAGGCCCAAGAACCCGCCGAGGACCCCGCGGGCGCCCTCGTCGACGACGCTACAGCTCCAGCCGCTGCCGCAGACGCCGCCTTGGTTCTCGCACTGCTCCCACAGCCCGTCGGTCTCCACGGGGGCGGCCATCACCAGATCCCCATAGACCGGGTTGCCGGCGTAGTCGTAGGCGACGACCAGGAACTGATAGGTCTGCCCGTTCTCGAGGCCCTCGATGCGCGCCGAGCTCGAGCCCGCCGCGATGTGGTTGGAGCACACGTACTCCCAGCCGAGGTTGTAGATCTCGCTGTCGGCGTTGACACAGACCCCGCTCTCGCAGGTCAGGCCGACATCGCAGGTGTCGCTCGTGCCGCATTCACAGCCGACCTCCCCCGCGGTGCAGCCGGTGTCCGTGTCCGTCCCCGCGTCGGTGTCCGTATCCGTGTCGGTTCCGGTGTCCGTCCCCGTGTCCGTCTCGTCGCCGCCCTCGGTGGTGTCGCCCGTGTCGTCTTCGTCTTCGTCTTCGTCTTCCCAGGAGCCCTCGGGGTCGTAGTCCTCACCAAAGACCCCGCCAGGACACAGGTTGTCGCGGGTGTAGTAGATGGTCCCGTTGACGATCGCGCTGATCGAGGGGCTGGGCTTGTCGATGCCGTTGTCCACCGGATCCCCGTTGGCGTCGGCGCACAGCACCCGGTAGCCAGCGATGTCGGCCACCGCCGAGAGCGTCCACGAGATCTTCACCGCGGAGTCGCCGGCCTCGGCCGTGAAGCTCGTCGGCGGGCTGACCGGGGGCACGAAGTCGACGCTGATCCCCTGGGGGCTGTCGCTGTCCTCGGTGTTGACGTTGACGTCGCCCGAGATCAGGAAGTCGCCGTTGGTGCACGAGGTCGTCCCGGAGCAGACCCAGACCCCGCCTTGGGACTCGACGCCGCTGCACTCTCCCGATGGCACCGCCGTCGCAATCGCCTGATCACCGGTCGAGCCGTAGGCCAGCCAGATCGGCTCGAAGGCGTACTCGGGGCCCTGCTGAAACACCGCGGGCGCGGCCGCGACGAGCTGGGCGCAGGGGTAGTAGTTGCTCAGCCCCGGCGAAGCCTGAGCCGTATCGCACTCCTGCCCGACCATGGCGCGCAGCTGCTCGCTGCCGGTGCTGTTCCCGTCCAGCTGGATCTTGGCGATGATCGAGTGGCCACACTCGCAGCGCGCCGTGTTGACGAACTGCTGCATGTCCAGCTCGTCCATCTGGCGGACGCGCTCACCGTACTCGTCGGTGGTGTAGTAAGTGATCTGGAAGTCTTCGCTGGTCGGCGTCTCGGCCTGGGCCGCGGGCGTCAGCCCCAGCCCGACCAGCGCCAGCGCACCGGCGCGGACCAGCCTCCCGGAGCCCAGTGAAGCGGGCGCTCGCTGCGGCAAGGGCCGCACCCGGCCGCCGCGCTCTTTCTCCGTAGCCCTCGGCATCTTCGGGCCATTATGCAACGCAGGTGCCATCACGCCCAGGCCTGGGGCCGAGCCCAGCTGGCGTTCACCGCCCGGGCGCGGGCGCAGCGTTGACAAACTGGCAAGCGTGCGCCCCCACGATGACAACGGGGCCCCGCCGCCGCGCTCCCGCGCCAAAGACGCCCTGGCAAGCCTCACCTGCTCCACGCGCATCACCGCTCGACGACTGCTCGATCACTGCTCGATGCGCTAGTAGATGAAGGGGATCATCCGGAACTTGGCGATCTTCGTGTACTCGACCCACAGATCGCCATACTTGTCCGCGCAGCGCTGCTCGTCGCGCCAGGCCCGGTGCGGGAGCAGCATGCACAGCCACAGCGGCAGCAGGTAGGGGATCAGCGAGTGAAAGCCCGTGCACAGCGCGAAGGCGCTGTAGACCATGATCTCGCCAGTGTAGTTGATCTTGCGGCCGATCCCCCACCAGCCCGAGATCAGCAGGCGCCCGCCCAGGACCTCGGGGGTCTTCCCCCAGATCTTGGCCTCGGGGTCCTTTTTGAACCGGTTCTTCTGGGCGTTCGACTCGCGGAAGATCCACAGCCCCAGGCCATAGAGCGCGCAGATCCCCAGCACCTGCCACAGCGCCATGGGCTCGGGGTTGGCGAGCAGCCACCAGCCGCCGATGCAGTAGAAGAAGGGCACCAGCACCAGGTCGCCCCACAGCAACATGAAGCCGAACTTCTCGGCGATCACGTCCCACATCGACAGGACGTTGTCCTCGATCCAGTAGTGGGTGAACAGGTAGAGCCACCAAAACGCCTGGTAGGCCAGCATCTGCGGCGTCAGGGTGCCCAGCGCCTCGTACTGCGCCCAGCCAAAGGCGAAGTTGAGCACACCCAGGCCGATCAGCGAGGGCTGGTAGGCGAAGACCTTGAGGTCGACGCCCCAAAACTGCGGGTTGAGCTCGATGCCGTACCACAGCCGAGCCAGGAGCCCGCGCTCGGCGTTCTCGCGATCCTCTTCCCCGCGCTCGGCGGCCGCGGCCAGGCGGCCCTGCCCGGCCCGGATCATCAGCACCAACCACGCCATCGTCAGCAAGTTGGCGGCGACCAGCAGCGACCAAAAGTGCTCGAGCAGGGGCGTCAGCGACATGTCGAAGATGTAGAGGCCGACGAAGAGCAGCATGTGCGTGGCCACGAAGAGCGCCATGCCGTTCATCTCGTAGGTCAAGCGCTTGCCGCCGCTGCCGGGGAGCGGCTGGCCCTGCACTCGCTTGCCCGGCAAGAACTTGGCGAGCAAGAAGAGCACCACCATGAAGGCGCCGTAGGCCGCGAGGCCAAAGAGCACGCCCTCGACGGTCACGCCCTGGCGCAGGCTTTCTCCGAGACTGGTCGTGTGCACGGCGCGATGGTGCCCAAGGCTGGGCCCCAGCCCAAGCGCCGCCGCCTCCTGGAGTGACCCCACGTGATCCACGTCAGCCCCTCCGGGCCAGGCCGACCCCCGATCAGAGACTGTGCTCACGCGGGCTCAGAAGGCCGCGCGACGGCCAAGTCCGCAGACTTCGCCGAGTTGGTGCGTCTTCACCGCCTCGCGCGCTAAAATCGGGGGATGCGTACGCGCAGCTTTGCTTTTTTAGCCACCTGCTTCGGAGCCGCCGCCTGCGGACCGGGGCTCCCCGGCAACTTCGAGGGCTTCGGTGACATCGGCGAGGACACCGACGAGGACACCGACGAGGACACCGACGACGACGTCGGGACCCTCGATGACACGGGGCCCGAGCCCGATCCAAGCTGCGTCGACGTCCAGCTCCCCAGCCAGGAGACCGTGGTCTGGACCGACTTCTTCGACGGCAGCCATGGCGACGACGTGGTCGCGGTCTGCGGCGACGAGGGACCCGACTATGTGATGACCTGGCGCGCGCCCAGCCAGCGCACCTACAACCTGGTGTTCTTCCCCGAATTCGGCGCGCAGCTGCAGGTCCACGCCGGCGCAGGCTGTGGCGGCAGCTTCCTCGGCTGCGGGAGCTCGCAGTTCCCCAGCACCTTCCAGCTCGACGCCGAGGCTGGCGAGGAATTCACATTCATCGTCAACGCCTCGACCAGCGACGACTTCTTCGAGCTCGACATCGCCCCCGCCCCCGACCCTGGGCTGTGCCCCTTCGGCGAGATCGACACCCTGCCCTTCTCGACCGCGGGCAACACCAGCGGCGAGGGCTTCAGCTTCGCCTCGAGCTGCGGCGGGCTCGCGGCCCCCGATCACGCCTACCTCTTCGAGGCGCCTTTCTCCGGGACGTACCGATTCGACACCCAGGGCTCGTCCTACGACACGATGCTCCACGTCTTCGAAGGCAGCTGTGAGCAGGCGACGCTGCTCGCCTGCAACGACGACGAGCTCGACTCGCTGGACTCCATCATCGAGCTCGAGCTCGCGGCAGGTCAGGAGGTCACCGTGGTCGTCGACGGCTACGGCGCGAGCTCGGGCACCTACCAGCTCCACGCCCAATTCCTCGATTCAGTCCCCGAGCCCCCCGCCTGCGACGCCACCGCCCTCGCGTCTCAAGAGACCATCGGCGTGACCTGGTCGTCGATCGAGTCCGTCGACGACAGCTTCGCCGGCTGTTCCAACTTCACCGGCGAGCGGCGCTTCACCTGGGTCGCGCCGACCGCCGGCTTCTACGACGTGAGCCTCGACGCCGGCACCAACCCCGCCGCCCTCGCGCTCTTCCCCGAGGGCTGCGAGGGCAGCTTCACCTGCGAGGTCTCGACCGGCGAGGCCGAACAGGTCGTGTCCATGGCCGCGGGCCAGGCGCTCTTCGTGGTCGCCGAGTGGCAGCCCGAGGTGGTCGAGGCCGTCAACTTGACCATCGCCCCCGCCGAGTCGGGCCTTGGCTGCGGCGAGGCCCTGCCCTCGATGGTCCCGATCGCCATCGAAGGCACCACTGGCAGCGCGGGCAACGACTTCGAGGGCAGCTGCTCCGAAAACCCCGCCCCCGAGCGCGAATTTTGGTGGGTCGCGCCCGCCACGGGCAGCTACCGCATCTCCACCAATGGCTCCGCCTACGACACGCTGCTCTACGTCCGCGACGGCGGCTGCGAGGGCTCCGAGCTCGCCTGTAACGACGACTCCGGGGGCGACCTGAGCTCACAGGTCAACCTCGCCCTCCAGGCTGGGCAGGTGATCTCGATCTTCGTCGACGGCTTCCAAGGCTCGGGCACCTTCGAGCTGCACATCGACGCGCTATGAACGATGCGCAGCAGGCCGGCCTCCGCGAGGAGCCGGCCTGCCGTGCAACGCTCATGGCGCGCGCGCTCAGTTGGTGCTCAGCGAGGGGCTGTCCGCGACGATCGTCCCGCTCGGCGCCCCGAAGGTGCGCAGCTCCTCGGGCTCGAGGCGCTCGACCAAAAAGTCGAGGAAGCTGCGCAGCTTGGTCGAGAGGTGGCGAGAGGTCGGGTAGCGGGCGAAGAGCGTGGCCCCAGCCGGCTCCCACTGCTTGAGGAAGTGGACGAGGCGACCCGAGCCGATGTCCGCGGCGCACCACGAGGCCGGGAGCACCCCCACCCCGACGCCGGCGCGCACGGCCTCGTGGAGCAGGTAGACGCCGTTGACGACCATGCGCGGACGCGAGTCGATCATCACCCGGTCGCCGTCGACGCCGACCAGCTCGAGCCGCGCCCGTCGCCGGGGGTTTGTCGAGATCACCAGATCGTGGCGCTCGAGCTCCTCGGGGTGCTGCGGCACGCCGCGCGCGTCGAGGTAGGCCGGGCTGGCCACCAGGAAGCGGCGGACCACCCCGAGGCTCGTCGAGATCACCCCCGGCTCGCTCGCCGAGCTCGCCGAGCAGATGCACAGATCCACGCCCTCCTCGAGCAGATCCACCGGCCGCTCGGTGAGCTCGAGGTCGAGGTCGACCTCGGGGTAGGTCAGCAGATACTCGGCCACCGCGTCGGCGAGGAAGGCCGCCGCCAGGCCGCGGGGCGCCGTGACCCGCAGCAGGCCGCGCGGGACCCGACGCTCCTCGGCGACCGCCCGCTCGGCCTCGTCGATCTCCGCGGAGATCCGGGCGCAGCGCTCGTAGAAGGCCGCGCCGACCTCCGTCAGCGAGAGCCTGCGAGTCGTTCGCTCGAGCAAGCGCTCTCCGAGGCGCTCCTCGAGCTGCGCGACCTTGCGGCTGACCGTGGACTTGGGCAGACCCATCGAGCGACCCGCGGCGGTGAAGCTGCGCGCCTCGACGACCTTGGCAAAGATGACCAGCTGATTGAGATCTGACTTGGAATCGACCATTGGGCTTTCCTGACTGTTATCAGCGTCCCCGAGCCATGGGCCGCGACCACTCGGAGCGGGGAATTAACTCAAATACAGAGTTTTCAGGCCGGGTTTCAGTTCGCACCAGCATCCCACCACGCGCGCAGACTGGTGCGGAGCCGCGCATCAGCGACCGCTACAATGACCTCATGACTCGATTACAGCGACTCTTCTGCGTTGTCTCGATCTCCTTGGCCTGCACCGATGATGGCGGCGAGACCGACGCCGACACCTCGACCACCGACACGGCGACGTCGACCGAGGAGAGCGGCGAGACCAACGCCGACACCTCGACCGCCGACGACACATCCAGCACGGACACCGAGTCCGGCGAATCCGACGCTTCGGAGAACGAGTCCAGCGAGTCCGACACCAGCGACGCCACGGCGACCGACACGGGCGCGCTCGAATGCGAGGACATCCTAGCCGAGTACGACGCGCTCATCGGCATGCGCACCTGCTCGGTCGACGAGGACTGCAAGATCGTCGAAGGCCACTGTTACGCCGGCATCGGCGGCTGCTATCACGCCGTCAGCATCGACATCGACGAAGCGCAGCTCGGCGCGCTCGCGGACGACTACGAGGCCGCTGGTTGCACCTCGGGCGTATGCGACTGCCCGCCTCCGCCAACGGAGGTGAGCTGCGACGCCGGCCTGTGCGAGGCCATCTACGAGTGAACGACAAGCCTCAGGGCGCGAGGATCATGACCTTGACCTGACTCGGGGAGGTCCTCGCCCCCGGGCAATTCGTGGAGTTTTGCAGCGATACGCTGGTCACCCGCGTCGCAGGCATCCCCCCCACCAAGGTCGTGGTCGAGCCCGTCAGGTGGCGAGAAGGCCCCATGACCGACCCCGAGGCCACGCCCAGCGCGACGCCGGCGTTATCGCCATTGGTCATCGGCACCACCGTCGACATATTGTGGGCCGGCGTCGCCATGAACAGCACATTGTAGGCGGCGGGCACTCCCATCGAGCCGACCGCGACGTTTGGATAGGGCACCGGGACCGGGCCCGCGGGCGTCGGCGTCAGGCATACGTCGGGGAAGCCCGTGTCCGTGCCCATCATCTGCGAGTTTGCAAACATCTGTCCGTCCTCCTCAGCCCAAGTGGATCTGGCCGCCGTCGACCTTGACCAGCTCTTTGCCGTTGACGATCGCGTGCTCGGCCTTGATGTGCGCCCCACCCCGGGCGCGGTAGTCGATGGTCTCGGCCTGGGTGTGGTCCAGCTCCGAGATCGCGCGATAGCTCGACTTGCTGCGCTGCGCCACGACGTCGACGAGCAGCTCGAGGCGCTGGCCGATCCGCGTGCTGCGGGTGAAGTTGCCCACCGCCTCGCGGGCGAGGGCGCGCAGCTCGACGAAGCGCAGCTGGGCGTCGCGGGCCTGGACCTCGAGCGCGTCGGCGAGCAAGCGCGCGCGACCAGAGGTCTCGAGCTCGACGCCCGCATCACCGCGCAGACGCAGCCGACCTTCGGCGCGCAGCTCGAGGTCTCCGGGCACACGCAGCTGCGCCGGCGCCTCGCCTTCGCGGGCCAGCACGGCCAACACGAAGTGCTCGCCGCCCGCCTCGCCCACCGCCCAGACCCGATCTCCCACGGCCGGCGCGAGCAGGCAGCTGAGCGCGCGCTGGGCCAGGACCTCGCGCTCTCCCATGCGCAGCCACCAGCCCGCGGGCGCCTCGCCCACGACTCGGGCCACGCCCTGGCTCGATGAAGAAGCTGGAGGCGCTGCCTGCTGGCGAGCCTGGCTGGGGGACGCAGCGCTTCGCTGCAAGGGTTGAAGATCGTGCGCTCGTGCGTTCATGGCTGTCCTCGGTCGGTGACACTCAATACTTGGGGGTCCAGGCCTCGGCGGCCGCGAGCTCCGGGTCGCTCGCCAGCGCCGCGGCGCGATTGGGGATCTTCGCGTCGACGTCGAGGATCCCGTGCAGGTTCGTGCGGAACATCGTCGCGCCGCTGAGATCGGCGCGCGAGAGGTCCGCGTGGGAGAAGTCGGCGTCGCGCAGCTTCGTGGCCACGAAGCGCGCCCCGGCGCAGCGTGCCCGGTGCAAGATGCACTGCTGCATGTCGGCCCCCGAGCAGTCCGCTCGCTCGAGCACCGCGTCGATGAAGATCGACTGCGTCAGCTGAGCCTGGACCAGCGCGGCGTCGCGCAGATCCGCGGCGACGAAGAGCGCGTTGGGGGCGTGGGCCTGGACCAGCGAGCAGCCCACGAGCGAGGCGTCCTTGAAGTTGCAGTTGGCGACGGACGCCCCGCCGAGATCGCAGCCCTCGAGCTTGGCCGCCATGAATTGGGTATGGACGAAGCGCAGCCCGGCGAGCGAACGCCCCGAGAGATCCGCCGAGATCAACACCACGCGCTCGAAGCTCGCGCCCTCGAGCTTGGCCGCGCGCAGGTCCGCGCCCATCACGGTCACCGCGACCAACGCGGTCTCGCGAAGGTCGATGCCCGCCGTGTCGCACTCGACAAAGGCGCTGCGCTCGAGCTGGGCCCCCGACAGACACGCGGCGCTCAGCTTGGTCGCGTTGACCGCCGCGATCCGCAGGTCCGCCCCGCGAAAGCTGACCTCGCTGGCGTCGCTCTCGATCAGCTTGAAGCCCGTCAGCGTCGCGCCCTCGAGGCTGGCCCCGACGAGGCTGCCCCTGTAGACCACGCTCTGATGCAGGCTGGCTCCGCGCATGTCCGCGCCGTCGAAGCGGCAGTCCTCGAAGATCGACTCGCGCATGCTCGCGCCGGCCAGCGAGGCCCCGCGAAAGTCGAGCTCGCGGAACACCCCACCACCGAGCTCGGCGCCAGACAGGTCTGCGCCCGCCAGGTCGAGCTTGGTAGCTTGCTCGCCCTGGGCGATCATCTCGATCAAATCAGCTGGGCTGGTCACGTCGCTGCTCCTCTCCCACCTGCTCGCTGCGCGGGTCGTAGCTCGGGTTGACGCGGACCTTGGTCAGCAGCGCGTCTTGCAGCTGGACCCGCTCATCCGTGCGCACCCGGGCCATGTCTGCGCCGTAGAGGTTCGCGCCGCGCAGGTCCACGCCACAGATCCCCGCCCCGATGAACGAGGCGCCCATCAAGTTCGCGCTCATCATCACCGCCTCGCCGAGCTCCGCCTTGTCGAAGCGCGCGCCCCGGGCCACGGCTCGATAAAAGCGCGCCCCCTCGAGCCGGGCCGCGCTGAGATCCGCCCCGTCGAGCTGGGCCTTGCTGAGCTCGGCCCCCTTCATCGAGGACCCGCGCAAGTTGCAGCTCGCCAGCTTCGCCTCGACGAAGCGGGCAGCGTCGAGCTCGCAAGCCCCGACGAAGCTCGCGTGTTGCAGGTTCGCCCCCGAGAACTCGGCCTTCACCGCGCTGCACTCCAAGAAGCTGCAGCGCTCGAGCTGCGCGCCGCTGAAGTCCGTCGCGGCGAGATCGAGCTTGATGAACACCGCGCGAAGCAGGCGCGCGCCCCGAGCTCGCAGCCCGCTGACCTCGAGCTCGATCAACTTCAGCTCGTGAGCCTCGGCCTCGCTGAGATCGACGTCCTTCAGCACGACCTCGATCAGCAGCACGCCCTCGAGCCTGGCCCCCGCCAAGCTCGCGCCGGTCAAGTCCGCACCGTGAAGGATCGTCTCGACGAGCTGGGCCCCGCGCAGCGACGCGCCCTCGAGCCTGGCCTTGCCGAGGTTCGTCCCATCGAGGCGCGCCCCGTCGAGCTTGGTCCCGACCAACGACCCGTGGGCGAGCACCGCCTTGGACAGGTCCGCCCCCGAGAGGTCCGCGCCATCGAAATTGGCGCTCTCGAACAGCGCTCCGCGCAGCTGAGCCCCGCGCAGGTCCATGCCCGAGAGGTCCGCCCCGCTCAGGTTCAGCGTCGAGAAGTCCTCGCCGACGAGCAAGGCCTCGCGCACCGCCGCCCGGGCAGCGTCCCGACGCTCGGGCTCGAGTCGAGGCGCCGGCGACTGAGAATGCGCCGACATCCGATAACCCTCGCGCATGTCGAGCTCGGCCTGATCCCAGCTGGCCTGGAGCTCCGGGTCCGCGAGCATCTGCTCGAAGACCTCGGCCGACGCCCCAGCGAGCTGACAGTCCGCGATCGCCCCCCGCAGCATCTCGCGCTGGGCCTCGGCCGTGTAGGTCGGCGGCCCCACCTGCCCGCGCTCGTTGCCCTCGCGCAGCGCCTCGACATCGACCCCCTCGGCCTCGGCGTTGGCGTACATCCGCTCCTTGTCCTGCTCGATCCGCGCCTCCTCGCGCGCCCGAGTCTCCTCCGCCTCGGCCATGACCTTCTCGATCAACGCGGGGATCTCATCGAGCTCCGGCGTGGGCTCGGGTGGCGCGGGAGGATCGGGAAAGAGCGAAGGATCGATCCCCTGCGCGCGCAGCTCGGCGATCTTCGCCGCGTGCTCGCGGACGGCTCTGCGGTGGAGGTTCTTGCCCAGCAGGTCCTGGCTCTCGTGGAGCGCCCGCTCTTCGTCGAAGATCGGGTCATCGAGGAGCTTGCCCGCCCCCGCAGGCAGCAGCTCGTGATCACGCATACCCGCGAGCGCGCCGTGCTCGAGGTCAAGGCGATCCGCGAGTACGCGCGCATAGTGAGCCTGCGGCCGCTGGTGCGCGTCCCCCTTGCGCTCGGCCGCGATCACCAGGTGGCGGACATCCGTGCCGTCGTCCGTGGCGATCGGCAGCGAGCCCTGAAAGATCATCACCGCCCGCTCGGCGTCGGGGAAGAACCACAGCGTCTGCAGACGCAGCGCGATCTCCTCGAGCTTGGCCGCGAGCGCCTCCACCTTCTCGGCCCGCGCCTCCCCCTTGGGCAGCGGCGTCCGCGGTGGGACGCGCGTGACGAAGGCCCGCGCGACATAGTCGGGCAGCCGACCCTCGAGCCGCGCCCGGCTGGGATGGAGGTTGTCGAAGGCGTAGGCCTCGCCCCCCTCCCAAAAACCCTCGCGCTGCTGGTCTCTGGGCGCGATGTTGAAAAAGCCCCAATCGACGTCGCGCGCCAGCCCTGGAAAGTCCCGATCCAGCCAGGCCTGATCGTAGGTCCCGACCAGCGCCTGGCGCTGCGGCCAGGACAGATCGATGGCGCCAAAGCCCGCGGGCTCCGCCTGCTCGTCCGCCGAGCCCAGCCCCGCGCCCGGGCGCTCGACGTTTGGCAGCAAGCGCAGGCGCTCGCCGTGGAGCAGCGTCTCGCCGTGCCCGCGCCCGAGCGGGTTCTTGGCGTACTTCGGGCCGCCATAGGCCCGGCTCCAGTCCAGCATCATCGACGTGAAGGGTCGCGGATCGCTGGCCGAGAAGTCCGACTCCCAGTAGCGATCCCCCGACACCGCCAGCGACTTCTCGAGCCCACCGACCCGCGCGCGAACCGGCACCATCGGCGCCGCCACGCCCCCAGGCGCGAAGGCCTGGCCGTGGACCAGATACTCGCCTCTACACTTGGGCACCCCCGCGTCGAGTGCCACCTGCGCGCCCATCCGCTCGGTGACGAACTTCCACAGCGAGATCTCGGGTAGCAAGGACACGCCCGCGTCGCTCGCCTCTACCTCGGCCGAGCGCAGCGGGACGAAGGCGAGGATCGAGACGCCGAAGTGGAAGCGGCGCCTGTGCTCGAAGCAGCGGGTGAGGATGCCTAACTTGGTGGGCTTGATGACCTTCATGGGGCTTTCACGTCCAGACCCTGGGGAGAGGCTCCCTCGAGCGGGCCGACCAGGACGACGGTCTTGGGGTTGCTTGGGTCGCAGCGAACGCGGACCCTGGCACCCGGCCGGTAGTAGAGAACGAGGTCTACGATATCCACGGCGATGTCCCTTTTCACCTCATAGGGCTCGAGGCCGGCTTGCTCGACCCGGAAGCAGAACCGAACATCGGTCTTGCCGCCAGCCGAACTCGATCCAGTGGCCTTGCGCATCGACACGATCATGGCCTCGGCCTCGACACCACCTACCACATCCATCTCTGCCCTTTTTTTCGGCCCCACCAGGTAGACAGAGTGGGGATCCTCAGTAGAAACCCGCACCTCAATCACTGAACCAACAGTATAGAAACTCATCAAGTCCAAGTTCTCGAGACTCACATCGGCGATGTGGGCTCTGTATGGGGGAGCACCTTCGGGCTCGACCTCAACAAGAAAGTCCACCGATCTAGATGTATCGGTGAAACCTCTCCCTGTAACCGACAGAATTGTCGCATTCATACGAATGCTGACGACAGCAACCGGAGGTTCCTCGGGTTTCTTGACAATTCCAGAAACGAATCCATAACCGAACAAAACAACAGGGACAGCAAAGACGCAGATTAAAAAAATAATATCTTCCATGATCAACTCACTGAATTATCGTCCAAAGAAAGGTTCCCACGCTCATCTTGCCAGAACTAAGTTCAGCTTCGATAGATTTAAACTCGAGCGCAGTCCTGAGCTTATACGACACATTGCAGTTATCAACTTTTAAGCCCACCCTATCATACTTGACCAAGGTACGCCCAGCAGAAAACCCATAACTAGCAAACTGCACCCCTGAAATCACCGATTTCACCCCGATGACACTTGTCGAAGTCAAGGAACACAGGCTCGAGGACTGATTAACAACCGTTGTCGAAGTAGGATCCACAACATTAATCCCTCCTGGCGAGACCACGCGCACTCCGCCCGGAGATTTCAGGCTCATGCCATCCTTCGCAAAAATACTGTAGTACCCCCCAGTATGATCACTGACATTCCCCTTGTGCGTGTACACGGTATCACCCTCAACCCTCTCGTTGAGGTAGCCACCAACCACCCGCGACTCGCCCTCATCAATTTCCTCGTTTACGTGCCCCATGATCTTCACCATGACGTTCCCATTGACCTGCTCCTTGTTCCCGCCATGGACCTCGAATTCCCTGTCACCGTACACGGTTTCAGAGGCCCCTCCCGAGATGGTCACTTTCTCGCCATTGTTGACGACGTGTTCGTAGCCCTGGTCCACGATCATCTTGCGATGACCTCCCACAGCGAGAGACTGAGACTTGGTGACGATTTCATCCTGGTTGCCATGGACCTTTAGAGCCTGATCCCCGACGACCTCACCATGGTGGTTGTTTCCCACCTTTACCCGGAGATCATTGAGCACTTCCTCGCGCATGTCCTTTTGCGCATGCACATAGATCTCCTCCAGCCCCACCGCGTCATCGAAGCGCAGCTCGTTGAACCCCCCGCCCCCGGGAGAGCTGTTCGACTTGATCGTGCTCTTGGTCTTGTCCGCCTCCGCGTAGGGCGGAGAGTTCGCCCCGTTGTAGAGCGCCCCCGTGATGATCGGCCGGTCGGGGTCGCCGTCGACGAAGGTCACGGCGACCTCCATCCCCACCCGCGGCAGGAACATGAACCCCCAGCCGTCCCCGGCCCAGGGCTGGACCACCCGCACGTAGCAAGACGAGCGCTCGTCGTACTGCTTGCGCCGGTCCCAGTGAAACTGGACCATGACGCGGCCAGCGTCGTCCGTGTGGATCTCCTCGCCACCGGGGCCGACCACCGTCGCCGTCTGAACGCCGAAGATCCGCGGCCGGAGGGTCATGCGCTCGGGGACCCAGCGGACACCAGCGGGCACGCACTCGAGCAGGTTGCAGTAGGCCAGCTCGCCGCCCTTGCCGAGCACGAGGTCGCCCGCGCCGTGCTCGACGCGGACGACGACGTACTCGCCGTTGAGGTCGCCCTGCGAGTGGTCCACGAGCTCGAAGCGCGCGCCTGGGCGCATGTTGATCGCCGTGCTCTCCCCCGCGAACAGCACCGCGTCGCGCAGGTGGAGGCTGCGCTGCAACATCGCCTGTTTTTGGACCGCGGCGGGGTCCAGGCCGGCGCTGCGAAAGCCCAGCTTGGCCGCGAGCTCGTGGTCGTAGTCTTCGCGCTCGGGGCCAGTCGCGGCGCCGCTGGGCAGCTCGCCCGCCGGCGCCTCGTCATTTTCGAAGTCCTCGGTGACCGCGGGCGCGCCCCAGTCGAACACCGTGGTCCGGGCGACCGTCGAGCGCAGCTGAGACACGCGCGTGAATCTACGCATGTCCTCGGTCTCGTCCGAGCCGCCGTCTTGCTGAACCATCGCCAGCATGCCCTCTTGGGAGTCCAGCGAGACCAGCTTGGTGTGGGCGCTCTCCTCGTCGAAGAGCACCACGGTCTCGACGCCCTCGCCCTGCTCGAAGCGGTAGCTCACCCCGTGCTCTTCCATCAGGCGGTGGACGAAGTCGAGGTCGGTCTCCCGATACTGCACCGTGTACTCCTGCGCGGGGTAGTCCCCCCGCAGATGCCCGACATCGACCCCGCGGCCGTAGCCGCCCAGCGCCTCCTCGAGCACCGCGACCAGCACGTCCTTGATCGAGATGTCCGAGAAGATCCGCGTGTTCCGACGGTAGCGCAGCGCCTGCAGGGCCGGGACCACGAAGAGCGTGGTCAGCAGGTGCTGCTCGCCGTCGCGCCCGCCATCTTCGACTCGCTCGACGATCCCGCTGATCTCCCGGGTCTGAGCGCCCCGCTCGAGGCTCACGCTCACGCTGGAGCCCACCAGACGCGCCGGCTCGGCCGCCAGGTCACTCGTGCGCATCTCCACCCGCAAGCTATAGGGCTGGTTGAAGCGCTCCGTCAGCTGTAGGCCCGTCACGACCCACTCGACCTCGGCGTCGACCTCGGACAGGACTCTAATTTGGACCTGGTTCGCCATTTACCCAGCAGGCTGACACACCAGGGCCTACCGGGCGAGCGAGAATCTCAACTCGGCCACACTTTTATACATGCGCCTACTTTGACGCCGAGGAGGGAGGAGCGCCGCAGGCCGAGCGGCGCCCTCGCAGGCAACGCGCCCCGAGAACCGAGCACCCCATGACTCCTGACTCAGGGGATGCCCGGGAAGCTGTCCACCCAGGCGACCTCGACGTCGGGGAAGCTGTCCACGTACTGGATCTTGAAGTCGGGGAAGCTGTCCACGAACTGCCACTCGCCGCAGTCGTCGGCGAAGGCGTCGACCCGCTTGACCTTGAGATCCGGGAAGCTCGGCACGGCCTTGACCCGGATGTCGGGGAAGCTGTCCACGACCTTGACCTTGCCCGCGAGGCGGATGCCCCGAAACGAGCACGAGCGCTCGTCGACGTTGCCGGTGCCTGCGGGGGCCATGGTCGCCATGGTCGCAGCGGCGGCGGCCTGGCTGGCCTGATCGACCTGGGTGGACAGGTCGTCGGCCTGCGCGGGCGCGGCCGTGCTCAACCACAGCCCGAGACCCAACAAACCCACTCCAGCCGTGACGCGCGAATCCCACATGACTTGCCCAGCATATTCCTCTCCGCCCCATTTCCTCAAATTCATGCTCGTGAGCGTCCTCGGTGCGCCAACATGAATGTCGCCCGTGACGCGAGGGCGGCACGGGCGACGGCGTTGGAACGATGTCAGGCCCGGTGGCGGGCCCGAGCAAAGCAGCTCACTCGGCGGGCGAGGTCGTTCGATATTCGATGAAGTTCAGGTGCTCTGGCACATGAACAATACGCTGGACGAAGATCCCCGGCAGGTGAATCTCGTCGGGGTCGAGGGCGCCGGTCTCGACGAGCTCGTCGACCTCGGCCACGGTCACCCGCCCGGCCATGGCGGCCAGGGGGTTGAAGTTCTGCGAGGTCCTGTAGAAGCACAGGTTGCCAAAGCGGTCGGCCCGGGCCGCCCGGACCACGGCGAAGTCGGGCTCGAGGGCCGTCTCGAGCACGTGCGGGCGGCCCTTGAACTCGCGGACCTCCTTGCCCTCGGCGACCACCGTGCCCGCGCCCGTGGGCGTGAAGAAGGCGGCGATGCCCGAGCCCCCGGCGCGCAGGCGCTCGGCCAGGGTGCCCTGGGGGTTGAGCTCGACCTCGACCTCGCCAGCGAGCATCTGCGCCTCGAGGTCGGGGTTGCCTCCGACGAAGCTACAGACCACCCGGGCGACCTGCCGCTGCTGCAGCAAGACCGCCAGACCGCGGCCCTGGTTGCCGCAGTTGTTCGACATGATCGTCAGGTCCTTGCAGCCCTTGGCGGCGATCGCCTGGATCAGCGCCTCGGGGTTGCCGACCAGACCAAAGCCGCCGACCGCGATCTTCGCTCCGTCTCGCAGGTCGAAGAGCGCGGCCTCGGCCGACTCGAACACCTTGCCCTGGGGATGGGACGCCTGCGCTTGGGTCACGCTCATGGCCGCCTCACTCGCTGGCCTCGGCTTCGGCCTCGCCCTCGTCCAGGTAGAGCTCGCTGCCGCGCTCGCGGAACTCCTCGGCCTTTTGCTGCATGCCCGCGGTGATCTCGTCGAGCTCGCCGCTGGCCGACATGTCGCGCACGTCCTGGGTGAGCTTCATCGAGCAAAAGTGCGGGCCGCACATCGAGCAAAAGTGCGCCGTCTTGGCGGGCTCGGCCGGCAGGGTCTCGTCGTGGAATTCCCGGGCGGTCTCCGGGTCGAGCGAGAGGTTGAACTGGTCGTGCCAGCGGAACTCGAAGCGCGCCTTGCTCAGGGCGTCGTCGCGGGCCTGGGCGCCGGGGTGGCCCTTGGCCAGGTCGGCCGCGTGGGCGGCGATCTTGTAGGTGATCACCCCGGTCTTGACGTCCTCGCGGTTGGGCAGGCCGAGGTGCTCCTTGGGGGTGACGTAGCAGAGCATCGCGCAGCCGAAGCTGCCGATCATCGCCGCGCCGATGCCCGAGGTGATGTGGTCGTAGCCAGGGGCGATGTCCGTGGTCAGCGGCCCGAGGGTGTAAAAGGGCGCCTCGTGGCAGTGCTCGAGCTGCTCGGTCATGTTCTCCTGGATCTTGTGCATCGGCACGTGACCCGGGCCCTCGATCATCACCTGCACGTCGTGCTCCCAGGCCAGCTTGGTCAGCTCACCGAGGGTGCGCAGCTCGCCGAACTGGGCCTCGTCGTTGGCGTCGGCGATGCACCCGGGGCGCAGGCCGTCGCCGAGCGAGAAGCTGACGTCGTACTTCTTCATCAGCTCGCAGATGCGCTCGAAGTTGGTGTAGAGGAAGTTCTCCTCGTGGTGGGCCAGGCACCACTTGGCGAGGATCGAGCCGCCGCGCGAGACGATGCCGGTGACCCGCTTGGCCGTGAGCGGGATGTAGCGCAGCAGCACCCCGGCGTGGATCGTGAAGTAGTCCACGCCCTGCTCGGCCTGCTCCTCGAGGGTCTCGAGGAACACGTCGATGTTCAGGTCCTCGGCCTTGCCCTTGACCTTCTCGAGCGCCTGGTAGATCGGCACGGTCCCGATCGGCACCGGGGCGTTGCGCATGATCCACTCGCGGGTCTCGTGGATCTGCTTGCCGGTCGACAGGTCCATGACCGTGTCCGCGCCCCAGCGCGTCGACCACTGCAGCTTCTCGACCTCCTCCTCGATCGACGAGGACACGGCCGAGTTGCCGATGTTGGCGTTGATCTTGACCAGGAAATTCCGGCCGATGATCATCGGCTCGAGCTCGGGGTGGTTGATGTTCGCGGGGATGATCGCCCGACCGCGGGCGATCTCGCTGCGCACGAACTCGGCCTCGACGTTCTCCCGGATCGCGCAAAAGCGCATCTCTTCGGTGATGATCCCAGCCCGCGCGAAGTGCATCTGGGTCCAGTTGCCGTCGGCCTCGGCCCGGGCCCGGCGAGCCTCGATCCACGGCCTCCGCCGCTTGGGCAGGCCCTGGCGCGGGTCGATGCCCTGGGGGCCGGTGGTGTCGTAGACGACGATCGAGGGGTTGTCGCCCTCGAGGTCGATGCGCCGCGCGGGGACCTCGAGCTCGCCCACGCTGATCTTCTCCGAGCTGGGGAAGCTGTGCTCCAGCGGGGGAATGGTGCGCAGTGGTGTGACCTCATCACCAGCGAGCTTCAGGCCTGCGGGACGGTTGGGTTGCTTGTCGGATGTGTTCGGGGTGTCGGGCATACGCTTTCCTCCGCCGGTACGAGCCGGATCAGGTTCGAGGGGACTCTCTCAGGTGCCTCCAGGCACCACCCCCAGCGTGAAGCGGTCAGCGTACACGAGGTGGCAGCGCCAGACATCGGGGCCCCGCGTTCGGACGCCCGACAACCAAAAGCTTGCAAAACAAACCCCCTGCGTTAGTTTTATTATCCATTATGTGGCGACCACTCTGTACAGCACTCTTTCTCGACCTTTGTGCCTGCGGGTCCAGCTCGTCCGCGAGCGACGACGAGACGAGCGACTCGGGCGACGAGGCGCAGAGTACGACGACCGGCATGGACGGGGGCTCGAGCGCTGGTAACTTGAGCACTGGCGGCTCGGGTGAGGAAGACGCCGACGACCCGATCTCGAGCGGCGTCACCTTCGTCAGCCCCGACTCGGGCCACGCCGAGGACGGCTGGTGCAGCGCCTGGGTCGAGTGTAACGACTCGAAGTGCGTCCCCTCCTCCTTCGTCGACGGCGTATGGCAGAGCACCGTCTGTGTGCCCGTCCTCGGCCAACAATCAGTGGGCGAAGCTTGCGACCCCGGGCAGCTGTCCACGGACAACTGCGACATGGACAGCTGGTGCCTCCCCACCGACGCGGGCGGCGACGAGGTGTGCGTGGCGTTTTGCTGGGAAGGCCCCTCCTGCCCCTCCGACAAGTCGTGCATCCAGATCGATGAATTGGGCCTCGGGTTGTGCCTTTCGAGCTGCGATCCGCTGCAGCAAGACTGCGCCGACCAAGACTACGCCTGCGCTTGGTCGGGCTCCGCCTTCGAGTGCACCGCCACCTTCGGCGAGGTCGATCCGCTGCAGCCCTGCGCCGACAGCCAGGACTGCGACCCGAGCGCGCTGTGTCTCGAGGCCAGCGCGCTGTCGAGCTGCGCCGGCGAGTCCTGCTGCGCCTCCCTCTGCTCGTTGTCGGCGGGGGACGCCCCCTGCCAGGTCATCGACCCGGCGTACGAATGTGTCGCCTTCTACGAAGAGGGCTCCGAGACCCCGCCCGAGTACGCAGATATTGGCGTGTGCATGCTCCCGGCTTGAACGACTGCGTCCCCCCTCCTCGGCGATGAGCCGCCGATCCCATTTGCCCTGCGTGGACGATTTTCTGCCCGAGTATGCGGACATCGGGGTGTGCAGGCTCCCGCCTCGAGGCTGGCGGATGCGCTACCCTCCCCCGGTGCGCACACGCCCCTCCACGCCCCCTCGGCGCCTCGCCCTCTGCCTGTCCACGGGCCTCGCCCTGCTCGCGCCGGGCTGCAAGCGAGACGAGCCCGCCGAGGCGCGCCGCGCCGAGCCGACGACC
The DNA here is from genome assembly GCF_011083025.2 of Pseudenhygromyxa sp. WMMC2535. NCBI lineage: Bacteria > Pseudomonadati > Myxococcota > Nannocystales > Nannocystaceae > Pseudenhygromyxa > Pseudenhygromyxa sp. WMMC2535. The sequence goes on along the minus strand of NZ_JABJWV010000001.1, from coordinate 5,094,344 downwards.
TACGAGCAGGTCGAGGCCGGCGGCGAGCAGGACGTGCGCGAGGTCGAGGCCGCGGCCTACTCGCGCAGCCTCGCCGAGCAGCTCGATCTGATCCCCGCCGGCGTCGACGACTACCTGGTGGTCCGAGACCTCCGCCCGCTGATCGCCCAGGCGCGGCGCGTCGAGCAGGTCATGGCCGGGCCGCTCGAGCGCGCGATCCCTGCCCTGGCCAAGCTCGGCGGCGGCGAGGCCCTCGGCGACGCGCGCCTGGCCCAGCTCCGGCGCGGGCGCCAGACCCTGGCGCTGCTGCTCGCGGCCCTCGAGGGCGCGGGCCTGAAGCTCGGTCAGGGCCTGGTCATCGCCGACCCCGAGGGCGCGCCCTTGCTGATCTTCGCGGCCGAGGACCTCGAGCGCCTCGGCGCCCTCGCGTCCTTGGTCGGCGAAGAGGCCGCCGAGCTCGCGGCGGGCTGCGGGCCGATCCCCGAGCAGCCGGGGTGGTTCGCCTGCCGCATGGGCCCCGCCCGCGAAGACGCGGACCCGCCCAGCTATCACCCGGGGCGAGGGGGCGCGGCCCTGGTCGAGCGCCTCGCCGCCAGCCAGCGCGGCGTCGACCTCGAGCGCGTCAACCTTGCCCTCTCCCTCGGCGGCGGCCAGGCGGACCAGGACGGCCGCGCGACCATCGACGCGACCTTGCGCACCGATCCGCAGCTGTGGGAGCTGACCGTGCCCATGCCCCTGCCCGAGGGCGCACAGGTCCTGCGCCCGGGTCGACCCCAGGCCCTGCGCGCGCTCGTCCCCGGCAGCCCCTTCGCCTGGCTTCAGCTCGATCCCGCCGGCTTCGAAGCCGGCGCGCCGGGGCTGGGCGCGCAGGCCGAGCGGCTCGTCACCGGCGAGCTCTTCTTGGGCCCGATCGACGCGCCCGCGGGCATCGTCCTCCAAGCGGGGATCCGCGACGCCAGCGAGGCCGCGCAGGCGATCCAGGGCGTGAGCGCGAGCCAGGCGATCCCCAGCGCGCCCGTCGAGCCCGAGCAATTTCCGGGCGTGCGCGTCGAGTTTTCTCGCGACCCCATCCGCCTCGACGGCAAGCTCGTGCCCACCATCGGTCTGCGCGCCAGCGGCGAGGGAGCGCAGCCCTGGGCCGAGGCCCTGGGCATCACGCCGCAGGCCTGGCTGTGGGCCTACGGCGACTACCTGAGCCTCGCGGCCGGCGACGCGGCGATCCCCGAGGCCCTCGTCCGCCTGCGCGGCGAGGGACCCTCGCCCGCGGCCGTCGCCGCCCTGCCGCCGACCCTGGCCCGCTCGCTGCTCGCTGGCGAGGTCGGCCTGGTCGCCTACCTGGTCCTCGATCACTGGCAGGCCCCGCCCGCCGAGGCCGAGCTCGCGGCCCTCTTCGCCGGCGTGCCAGAGGACCAGCGCCCCGCGGCGGCCGAGCTCGCGGCCCTCTTCGAGACCCTCGCGCCGTGGTCGAGCCTCGCGCTGTGGCTGCGCCAGGTCGATCAGCGCTGGCTCGCCCAGGTCAGCTTGGTCCCCTTTGGAGCCCCAGGCGCCGGGGTCGATCAGGCCGAGGCCGCCGCGGCCACGGCCGCCCTCGACGCGGTGCTCGCGGGCGCGAGCGAGCGCGCGACGGCCAGCTATCGCGAGCTGCTCGAGAGCTACCCCGCGTCCCCGCGAGCGCCCAGCTACCGCGCGCGCCTCGGCCAGGCCCCCACGCACCACGCGGCCGTGGACATGCTCGAGCTGGGTATCTTCAGCGCGCTGATCGTCCCCGCCTTGGACCAATACTTCCAGCGCGCGCAGGAGGCCGAGGCCACCGCCGAGACCGAGGCCATGCTCGCCGCCGCTCTCGCCGTGCGCGAGAAGACCGGCAGCTGCGCCGCGCTGATCGGCGCCGCCGGGCCGACCCCTGCCCTCGACGTCCCCTGCCACGCCGGCGACGGCGGGCGCTGCCGACCCCAGCGAGCAGCCCAAGGCGACGCGCCGGGGCGCTACCCTGCGAGCGTGTGGACCGAAGATCCCCTGTGGTCGACCCTCGCGTGGCAGCCCGAGGGCGGGCATCGCTTCCACTACAGCTTCACGGCCGAGGCCGTGGGCGAGGGCTGCCGGCTGATCGCCCGGGCCCAGGGCGACCTCGACGGGGATGGAGAATTCTCCAGCTACACCCGCGAGGTCGTGGTCGCCGAGGACGGCTCGCGGACCTCGCCGCCGCTCGCCATCGAGCATGGCGACGAGTGAGACACCCGACCGGCCGAGGGTCCGGTGCTCGCTCCCCCGCCATGAGGACGAGGCTCCACCTCGATCCGGGGGCCAGCGGCCACAATCAGATCAGACAAACTCGCTTTCCTCGCCCCCGCTCACGCTTCGCCTACGCTCGATTTTCCCCGCCTCACTGCCTGCGAATTCGGCAGGCGAAATGCGGGACCTGCACCATTCGACGTCGAGCGTCGAGGGCGCGAAGCCAAAACGCCGCTGTACCGGGCGGACTGCGAGTTTTGGCGACAGCGCCATCGGTGGAAGGACCGAGCGAGGTGTCGCGCTGGGTTTCACCACGCCCTGCTGGGTGAGCTGATAAACTGGCCCGGTCGTGTCCGAGGATGTGCCTGTGCTCCTCTCGTCTCGCGCTAGCCGCCTCGACGGGTCGCCGTGCTCGAGCAACCCTTTCAGCCTCGGGCTCGGGCTCTGCCTTGGCCTCGGCTTCGGCCTCGGCCCAAGCCAGATCGCCCTCGCGGCCCCAGAGACCCAGGTCGAGGCTCAGGTCGACGCGCAGCCAGAGCCTCCCCCGGTCCAAGACCCCACGAAAGAGGCGAAGGCCTTGTTTCGCCGCGGCCAGGCCAAGTACGAGACCGCCGACTACAAAGGCGCCATCGAGCTGTGGACCGACGCCTACACCCTCGTCGATCCGACCCCCGAGAACGCGTCGATCAAGGCGCTGCTGATCTACAACCTCGCCCAGGCCCACGTGAAGGCCTTCGAACTCGACGAGGACGTCATCCACCTCAAGCAGGCCCAGCAGCTGCTCGAGACCTTCAAGTCCGGCGTCGTGCTGCTCTACGAGGACGAGGCCGACCAGGCCGAGGAGGCCCGCAAGATCGACGCCCGCATCGCCGAGATCGACGCCCGCCTCGCCGAGGCCGAGGCCCAACCGGAGCCGGAGCCAGAACCCGAGCCGCCCCCTCCGGCCCTCGCCGTCGAGCCGGAGCCGCGCACGCCCGGGCCTGCGCCGCGGCCCGGCGCCCCGCTGATCGGCGCCGGCGCCACCTTGGCCGCGGTCGGCCTGGCTTTTGGCGGCATCGCCATCGCCGGGGCCGTGATCGGCTCCCAGGCCAACGACCTGTCCGAGATCGACTACCTCGACTTCGAAGATCGCCAGGAGGCCTTCCGCTCCGGCTCGATCGGCAACGGCATGGCGGTGTCCGGCCTGGTGATCGGCGGGCTCATGTTGCCCACGGGCATCGCGTTGATCGCCGTCGGCGTCAAACGAAACAAGCGCGCCGCGAACCTCGGCTCGCGCGCGCTCGTGCTGCCCAGCTTGGGCCCCCGCGGCGCCGGCTTGTCGATCCAGGGCCGCTTTTGATCCTTACTTTTTCCAACTCGACCATGCCCCCCCAGACCACGCACCGCCGCGCCCGCCTCCTCCTGACCTTGGGCCTGACGACCCTCGCCGGTGTCGGCCTCGGCGCCTGCTTCAACGGCCTCGAGGCCGAGGGCCTGCCCTGCACCAGCAACTTTCAGTGCGGGACCAAGCTCGACTGCATCGACGGCCTGTGCGGGGGCAGCTTCGCCTGCGCCGAGGGTGGGTTCATCGAGCCCGAGCTGGTCTGCGACGGGACCCTCGACTGCGCCGACGGACGCGACGAGGACTTCACGCTCTGCTACGGCGAGGGCGAGAGCTTCACCTGCGCCAGCGGCCTGGAGCTGCCCACGGCGCTGACCTGCGACGGCGAGGCCCACTGCCCCGACGGCGACGATGAGGACGCCAGCACCTGCGGCGCGCTCGAGCTCAACTTCTGCGAGGACGCCGAGGGCTCGGCCTTCGACTATGGCCAGGGGCCGCTCAGCGAGAACAACGCCGGGCAGATGCCCCTGGCCGCTCACTTCGTGCAGCTGGCCGGCGACGCCTCGCCAGACGTGGTCTTCGCCGCCCGCGACGGCGCCTACGTCCGCGTCATCGAGTACGGCCAGGGCATGGGCCAGGAGTTCGACCTCCCGGGCAGCAGCGAGTCCCTGCCCTACTACGGCAACAAGGGCGTGGTCGACCTCGAGGTCGTCGATCTCGACATCGACGGCAGCCTGGACATCGTCGCGGCCGCCTGGGCCTCCGGCGAGGCGATCGAGCTCTACACCTACAAGAGCAGCGAAGGCGAGACGCCGGCGATGTGGGGCGAGCACAGCGTCGACATCCCCGGCACCCCCGAATTCGTCGGCCTCGAGCTCGGGGATCTCGACGGCGACATCTTCCCCGACGCGGCGCTGGTCGTCGACCACGTCAGCGGCTTCGCGGTCTACGTCGGCTCCGGCGACAACGGCCTCCACGACGAGCTCGGCACCTACTTCGACTTCAGCAGCGAGGCCCTCACCTTGCTGACCGGGCTCAACGAGATCCACGACCTCGCCCTCGCCGACGTCGACGGCCCCGAGGACGGCGGCTACGACGATCTGCTGATCAGCGGGCGCTCCTTGGACGACATCCCCCGCGTGTTGCTGCTGCGCCGCGACCTCGGCCCGCTCAGTCTCGGCTGGGAGACGCCGGTGACCATCGATCTCCCGGCCATCGAGGGCCACGAGATCATCGCCGGCAACATCGGCGGCGATCCCAACACCGACTTCGCGCTCCTCGACGTCGCCGGCAGCCTGCGCGTGTTCATCAACGACTCTGGCGCCTTCAGCCCCGGCGAGCTGCTCGAGACCGGCGGCGAGCTGCTCAGCGGCCTGACCCTGGCCGATCTCAACTGCGACAGCGCGACAGACCTCGTGTTCAACATCGGGACCACCGCCCAGATCCGGGCGCTGCTCGGAGACGGCGAGGGCGGCGGCCAGTTCGTGTCCTTCGACAGCTTTGGCATCCCGGGGGGCGGGCTCGACGTCGACGAGTTCAACCCCGACGACGACACCCCCGACATCGTCCACCTCGTGGCCAGCGAGCAAGACGAGGTGTTCAGCGTCGAGGTGCTCGTGTCCTCCGACGCGAGCATGCCCTGAGCCCGCGCCCTCGCGCCCCGGCCGGCGCTCAGTCGCCTGCTTCGGGCTCGCCTGTCTCGGGCACGAGGTCGACCTCGCGCACGAACACCCCGGCCTCTTGCAGCATCCGCGTGCTGATCTCGAAGTCCTCGACCCAGCGCTCGGGGATCACGATCGGCCCGGGGAAGATCACCTCGCGGACACCCGCCTGGATCAGCGAGCGCGCGCAGCGGGTGCAGGGCGGCCAGGTCACGTAGGCGCTGCAGTCCTTGAGCGCCACGCCGATGCGCGCCGCGTGCATGATCGCGTTCTCCTCGGCGTGGCAGATCAGCGGGTACTTGAGCTCTCGCTTGCTGAGGCGCTCGAAGGTGTCCTCGATGCCGCGCGGCAGGCCGTTGAAGCCCGTGCTACGGATCTCCCGATCCGGGCCCACGACCACGCAGCCCACCTGGGTCGAGGGGTCCTTGCTCCACCGGGAGATGTGCTGGGCGAGCTCGAGGAAGCGGCGGTCCCACTTGTGACTCATCGCCGCGATGATAGCGGCCCGGCGGAAAAAAATTCTCCTCCCTGGCCTTGCTCGTTCCTATCGTTCGGTCCATACCGAACGATAGGAAATGAGCGGAGAACACAGGCAGAAGCTCGAGGAAGGGGTGATCGCGTCGATTGCGCGAGTTTGCCACATCTACGGGATCCCCTCCAACCTGGGCCGCCTCTACGCCCAGCTCTACCTCAGCACCGTGCCCATGAGCCTCGCCGAGCTGGCCGAGGCGAGCGGCGCGGCCAAGAGCACCACCAGCGTCGCGCTGCGCCGCCTCGAGCGCTACCGCTTCGTCCGCCGCCTGCCCCGCGGCAGCGATCGCCGGGACTACTACGAGGCGCTCACGGACCCGGCCGAGATCCTGCGCGAGTGGGCCCGGCACTTTCTCCAGCCCGAGATGAGCGTCGGCGCCGACATGGTCGCCGACTTCGAGCGCGACCTCGAGCGCGCCGTCGCGGCCGGCGAGTACGCCGACGACGAGGCCGCCACGCTGCGCGAGCGCCTCGAGGAGATGCGCGGCTCCATGCACTTCGGCCAGATGTTGATCGAGACCCTGTCCAAGGGCGGACCCCTCCCCTTCGAGGGCGCCGCGCCTGACTTGCGACCGGAACTGCAACGAGAAGAGGAGCAATGACCATGCACGCCTACCAGCACCAAGACGCGACCATCAGCTTGCGCGACGGCCTGCGCGAGTACTTCCGCTCGGACCCCAAGCTCATCGATCCCGACGCCCTCGAGCAGCAAGGCTCGAAGGCCGCGGATCTGTTCCGCAACCACGACGTGGTCCACGTCGTGTTCGGCACCGACACCAGCGTGCGCCAGGAGGCCATGACCGACACCTGGTCCATGACCGGCACCGACGTCGGCGTGGGCGCCTACCTGAGCTACCTCAACGAGCCCCTGGCCATCGACATCGTCCGCGAGGTCGGCTGGATCAAGGTCCTGGGCGAGTCCCTGCGCGCGCTGCCCGACATGCTCGAGATCTGGCTGCGCAGCCGGAGGATGACCAAGAAGTGGCCGTGGAAGGACCACGACGCCTGGCTCGACGTGCCCCTGGCCGAGATCCGCCAGGAGTTCGGCATCGAGGTGTTCCAGCCGCGCCCGGTCGCCGCGCCCAGTCAGCCCGCGAAGGTCTGAAGCACCCGAAACGCGCTCGCCACCGCCACGCTCGAGGCGTTGGCGACCAGCGACCACAGCAGCGCGTCGCGGACCCCGAAGCGGCGCAGCCACCAGGCCTCGACGAGCACGGCGAAGGCCTCGGCGACGAGCAGATAGACGAGACCGCTGCCGAGCAGGCGCGGGAACACGAGATAGACGAATGGATGGGTCAGGGCGCTGGCGGCGAAGGCCACGGCCACACGCCTGGCCCGACCGTCGAGGGCGGCGAGCGCCCGCGCGTGGATCGGCACCTCGATCACCGAGGTCGCCGTGAAGGCCAGGATCCAGGCGCTCACGCGGCGCCTCGCCGACGCAAGCCCGCGGCGCCGCCAACGGCGACCACGAAGGCCACGGCGGTGACCAGCGCGTTGCGCCCCCGCGGGCCGAGGTGGCGCTCGGGCTCGCGGAACACGGCGATCTTGACCGCCTCCGAGCGCAGCGGCGCGCCGCTGCGGGCGTCGACGCCGACCACGGCCACGCGGCGCAGGCCGGGCTCGAGCTCCAGCGTGCTGCGTCGCGGCCAGGGCAGCAGCGGGCGGCCGAGCTCGCCGTCGACCTCGACGCGCACGGCCATCGCCCAGGGTTGCGCTCGCCCGACGACCAGCGGGACCACGGCCGGCTCGCCCTGGGCCCGCGACCCCGACCTGGGCGACTCGATCACGATCGCCTCCCCCGTGTCCGCGCGCGCGGGCACAGCCGTCAGCGACAGCGCCGCGGCCACGAGCGCGCCCCTGAGGCGGGGTCGCATCAGGAGTCGCACGTCCGACCCCAGCCCGCGCTGCGATCCCACGCACCGCGCCAGCGCAGGGCAGCGCTCACTCGCGCCGCCCCCGACGCCGGGCCAGGCCGATGGTGAACAGGCCAAACAAGATCAGCCCGCCGGCGCCCCCGAGCCGCGCCCCCGAGGTCACCGAGCAGCCGCGCGATTCCTCCTCGCTGGACCCGCCCTCCATGAGCGCGATCTCGACGGTCTCGGACGTCCTCTCGGTCCCGTCGGTGCTCACGGCCACGGCCACCAGGGTGTGCATGCCCTCGCCGGTGACGAGCACGTTTTCGAAGCCCCAGGGCGCGGCCGAGTCGACCGCGACCTCCTCGTCGTCGACGAGCAGGCGCACGCTGCCGAGGCCGTCGCCCTCGTAGACATCGAGGCTCACGTCGAAGGTCGCCGTCGTCCCGTCGAAGACCTGGCCGTTGGTCGGGCTGGTGATCTCCGCCGTGGCTGGCTCGTTGGCGACGTCCGCGTGGGCCGGCGTGGAGATCAGCCACGGCGTCGCGAGGCCGGCGGTCAGCAAGGAGGCGGTGAGTAATTTCGTTGCGATGTGCTTCATGGTCGGGTCTCTAGTTTTCTAGGAGCCCGTGCTGGGTTTCACCACGGGCTCCTCGATGCGAGCGAGTTGGTCTCGGCAGTGCGGTAAGACGCGAGCGCGGCCGCGGGTCCACAGCGAGGCCAGCAGCGCGAGCTCCAAGAACAGATGAAAGCGGGCCAGGCGGAGGTAGCCCGCGCGGGCCTGGGCGAGGTCGACGAGGGCCCAGGCGGCCAGGCCCATGGCGGCCGCGAGCGCGACCCAGGCCAGCGGCCCGAGTTCGGCGACGAGGGCCCGCCAGCTCGCCCGAAAGCTGCGCGGGGTCGCGCGCTCGCGGTCGTCCTCGGGGACCAGGCGCAGCCAGATCGCGTAGTGGACCGACTGGGCGAAGGCGAAGAGCAGCACCAGGCGCAGGGCCGCCGCGCCCGAGAAGCCCGGCGCGAGAGCCTGGAGGTGGTGGGCGAGGTCGAGGCGCGCGGGGGCGTGCTCGACGAAGGCGGCGTCGAGGCCACCGGCGAGGATCAGCGCGCAGCCGCCGAGCACGGCCAGCGCCGGCCAGCGCCGCAGGCCGCCCTCGTGCTCTCGCCAGCGCCACCACAGCGCCAGGGCGACGGCGTTGTGCAGGTGGAGCAGGACCAGGGTCGAGCGCGGGCCCGCGACCATGCAGACGCCAGCGGCGATCGCTGCCGCCAGCACCCCGACGAGCCGCCGCCAACGCGGGCCGTCGAGGCCGACGCACGCGCCCGCGACCGCGGCGAAGCCCACGGCCATGTCGGCGCCCACGGCCACGGCGACCAGCGGCAGGCCGACGCCCAGCCACAGCGCGGGGCGGCGGTGCCAGCCGGGTCTGACCACGCAGTAGCGAAGGTCCGCGAGCAGGTGCGGGACGCCGAGGACGATCGGGCCGAGGGCGAGCATCCACAGCGGAAAGCTGGCCACGCCGATCAACGCCGCGAGCACCGAGAGCGCGCCGATCAGCGCGACGCGAGGCTCACGGCGGGCCGCGAAGTGGCTCGACACCGGCATCGTCGCCCGCAAGGTCCGGGCGCGGAGGCGATCCAGCGGCGCCAGGGCGTGCTCGATCCAGGTGGTGCTCGCGGTCGACAAGGGTCCTTCGGTCCTTGCCAGCAAAGCGCGCACAAATCACATTTTTGGAGATTTCACGTAGGGTCCTCGCGCCCGCCGACACCGTGGAGATGAAGGGAGCAAGGAATCGATGGACTTCATCCAGTTCTACATCAATGGCGGCGTGTTCAATCACGCGATCACGATCACCGCGGCGATCGGCGTGCTCGCCCTGGCGCTGCACGCCCGCGCGCTCAAGCTCGGTCAGACGAGCGACGACGGCCTGCGCGTCGTCGATCGTCTCGTGGTCCTGTGCGTCGGCTTTGGCCTGCTCGGCACGCTCTTCGGCAGCATCGACCTCGCGGCCGCGCTGCAGACGATCCCTGCGGCGGACTACGACCTCGGCCGCGCGAGGGGCATGACGCTGGTGGTCATCCCCCTCGCGTGGAGCTTGATGTGCGCGATCCCGCTGTGGATTGCGAGCACGGTGCAGAGCCGTCGGCCGGCGCGCCAGCCCGCCCGAACCTGAGCGGGCCGCGGGAGCGAGCTCCGCACAGCGCGCAGACACGGGGCGAGGCCACGGCCGCTTCGCCCCGTGTCTGCGCGTATCGCCGTTCTCGGGCCGGCAGCGATTTTTCGATGTAGGGTTTTGACTGGCCGCGACACTGGCACCTCGTCATGGTCGAAGCGCTCTTCGTACCCATCTCCTACCTGGGCTCGACGATCTACTGGGTCCTCGGCAGCATGGTGCTGCTCTCCCTGGTCGCGCTGCCGACCATCCGCGCCCTGGCCATGCTGGTCTCGACCACCGGCTGGCTGACGCGGCTGCTCGCCCGCTGGCTGCGCCCGGTCAAGCCCGTTGTCGACCCCACCCGGCCGCTGACCCTCGACGGCCTGACCCCGGCGCTCGGCAAGCTCGCCCGCGACACCCGGACCTTGGCCCTGGAGCTGCGCCGACGCAGCGAGCTCGCCCGCCATTGGCCGGACGACGCCGCGGACGTCGAGCAGGCCAGCGCGGGCCTCGGCGGCCTGCGCTCCTTCATCTTCTCGGACCTCGGCGACTTCACCCCGCTGATGGACACCCGCCGCGAGGTCTACGACTGGCTGGGCAGCGTCGAGCGCCTCGCTGAGCGCGACCGCGCCCAGCTCCAGGGTCTGGGCGTCGACCCCGAGCAGGTCCGCCGCGCGCTGATCGAGTCGATGCGCGGGGGTCGGCAGGCCGCCGACGGCATCCGCGAGCTCGCGGGGCTGCTGTGGTCCATCGACGAGCGCCTGGCCGCCGGGAGCACCGCGGGCTACCGCACCAACGGGAGCTACGGCGCGTCTCAGCTCCAGGGCCGCGGACTGCCTGCCCCGGGGCTGGCCAAGGAGCCCGTGGTGGAACCCAGCGCGGCTCCTGGCGCCGCGATTTTCGTCGAGGACGACGAGCTCGACGAAGACCGCGAGCGCCAGCTCGCCGCCGTCTTGCGCGAGCACGGCTCCAGCATCTCGCGCATGGCCGCCAGCTACGGCCGCCACAGCGCCGAGCGCGAGGACCTCGAGCAAGACATCGCCCTCGCCCTGTGGCGCGCCCTGCCCAGCTTCCGCGGCGAGTCCTCGCTCAAGACCTTCGTCCACCGCGTGGCCCGCTACGCCTGCTTCCGCCACCTCCGCCGTCGTCGCCCGGGGGCCGAGAGTGTCGACGACACCCCGCTGAGCGATCCCGACACCTGCCCCGAGGCCGCCCTGCTCCACGAGGACGACCGCGCGCGCATGGAGCAGGCCCTCGCCGACCTCCCCCGAACCCTCGAGTCGACCCTGAGCCTCCACCTGCGCGGCTTCTCCTACGCCGAGATCGCCGAGGCTCTGGGTATCACCGAGCGCAACGTCTCGGTCCGCCTGACCCGGGCCCGCAAGCAGCTGCGCCGCCAGCTGGCCTGACAGTGGGCCGCGACTCAAGCGGCCGGGAGCTTGGCCGGGACGTCCACCCCCGCCTCGCGGAAGGCGTCCGCGACCGCCACGTGGTCGCTCGGTAGTCGGTCCAGCACCTCGTCGAGGGCCGCGTCCAGGCTGCTGACGACCTTGAGCGTGTTCGCACGCCGGGCGACCAGGATCAGGGCCGTCGTCATGCTCCGCATCACGGCCCCGCGAAAGCCCGTCGCCTGGATCACGATGACCATGCGGTCCAGCAGGGGCATCAGGCCCTCCGAGAGCCGCTCGAAGCGCGCCCGCTGGTCCTCGTCGAAGTTGTTCAGATCCTCTGGGATCACCGCGATGTAGACCACCTCTCGCCCCGAGGTCTCGCGCAGGCGCTTGACCTTCTCGTCGATGATCGCGCAGTCGCGGATCTCCGGCAGACCCCAGCGGACGACGAGAAGGTGCTCGAAAGATGCGAGTTGGCAGCCCACGCTCTCGGGTATGGCGAGGTCTTTTGCGCTTTCCAGTGACGAATTTCGAGACACACCTTCGAGTGATGACAAAAAATGTCACTAGCGTTTTTAGCGCAGATCACCGAGCCAAAATTTAGATAGCCAGCACACCTTCTGTGAGAAGTCTGCTCCCGCGTGTGATGAATGGCCGGATCCCCTTCCAGGTGGGAGTGCGCCCAAAAAAAGCGCGCGTTTTCGACATTCACTGTTCCAAAGCCCAGGTCCCAAGGGTATGCGCCCTACGCGGCGGTCCCTGAACCATGCCACCCTCTCCCACATGCGTCGTGACGTCGCCGTCGAAGTCAGCCGGCTCCTGGACGAAGACTCGGCCGCTCTCCAGCTCGAGGTGCTCTCGACCTGGGGCGGCCTCGACCGCCTGCTGACCCGACCACGCATCCAAAAACCGGGCCTGGCCCTGTCTGGCTTCGTCAAGCACGTCTATGGGGATCGCCTCCAGGTCCTGGGGCTGACGGAGATCGACTATCTGCTCAGCGTCGGCGAGGAGGCCGCCCGCGTCGGCGTCGAGAAGTACTGCAAGCGCAAGCTCGCGGCGATCACCTTGACCCGCGGCCTCGAGCCGCCGCCCCCGCTGATGGAGCTCGCGGAGCAGCACGGGATCCCGGTGCTGCGCACGCCGCTGATGACCTCGAGCTTCATCACCCGGGTGACCCGGCGCCTCGAGGAGCTGCTCTCGCCCCGGGCCAACATCCACGGGGTGCTCGTCGACGTGCTCGGCGTGGGCCTGCTGCTGATCGGGCGCAGCGGCGTGGGCAAGAGCGAGGCCGCCTTGGACCTGGTGCTCCGCGGCCACCGCCTCGTCGCCGACGACGTCGTCGAGGTCACCATCCGCCCGCCGGACACGATCTGGGGCTCGGCCACGCAGCTGCACCAGCACCACATGGAGATCCGCGGCATGGGCATCCTCAACATCACGCACCTCTTTGGCGTGGCCGCGGTCCGCGACAACAAGAAGATCGAGGTCGTCGTCGAGCTCTCGGACCTCCACGAGGACGACTACGATCGCCTGGGCACCGAGAACAACGCCTGGCCGGTCCTCGGCGTCGACATCCCCCTGGTCCGCATCCCGCTGCGAGCCGGCCGCAACATCTCCTCGCTGATCGAGGTCGTCGCCCGCAACCAGATCCTCAAGTACCGGGGCATCGACTCGGCGCGGGAGTTTCAAGAGAAGATCGCCACGCACATCGCGATGACCACCGGCGTCCCCCTACCCTCGACCAGCCCCGAGGACGGCGCGCCCGCCACCCCCCTGCCGCCCCAGGGCTCCGGGCGGGTGCAGCTGGGTGACGTCGAGTAGGTCTGGCCTGCCAGATCGGCGAAGATGCCCGCCATGGAGATCCTGATCGTCAGCGGACTCTCGGGCGCGGGCAAGTCGACCTGCCTGCGCGCCCTCGAGGATCTTGGCTACTACTGCGTCGACAACCTCCCGGTCCCCCTGCTCCCCGCGCTCGTCGCCAGCAAGCTCGAGCTCGAGCGCAGCCAGGCCCGGCCGCGGCCGCTGGCCGTCGGCGTCGACGCCCGCGCCAACGATCACCTGCACGCCTTCGCCGAGGTCCGCGAGCGCCTGCTCGGCGAGGGCCACAGCCTCGAGCTGCTCTTCCTCGAGGCCCCCGACTCCACCTTGGTGCGGCGCTTCTCCGAGACCCGGCGGCGCCACCCCCTGGGCGAGCTGCCCGGGGCGATCGGCCGCGAGCGCGAGCGCCTCGCCGAGCTGCGCGCCCTGGCCGACTCGGTGATCGACAGCGAGAACCTGCGCTCGCGCCAGCTCAGGCAGCTGATCCGCGATCGCTACGCCACCCGCGGGGGCGTGCTCCACCTGGTCTTGATGTCCTTCGGGTTCAAGAACGGCCTGCCCAGCGAGGCCGACCTGGTGTTCGACGCCCGCTTCTTGCAAAACCCCTTCGACGTGCCCGAGCTGCGGGCCAAGGGCGGCTTCGACGGCTCGGTCCGCGACTTCGTGCTCGCGCAGGACGACGCCCGCGAGCTGCTCGAGCGCATCGAGGGCTGGCTGCGCTTCCAGGCCCCGCGGACGATCAGCGAGGGCCGCTCCTACCTCACCGTCGCCCTCGGCTGCACCGGCGGCCAGCACCGCTCCGTGGCGCTGGTCGAGGCCTTGCACCAGCGCTGCCTGGCCGAGCCCCTCGCCCAGCCCGCGCCCGTGCTCTCGATCCGCCACCGCGACCTGGAGCAGGCCCTCGCCGACACGGCGCACCTGGGCTGATCGGAGCGCGCCGCGTGCGTGCCTTTGTGTCCAGCACGAAGTTCCCCGCCAGCGCGCTCACCTTTCCCTTCCTCGCGTCGAAAAGCTCGGTAATTCCAAGGAGATCGATGTTCGGCCGGGTGGGGGTCGAAGCACCCACGGGCGACGAGGCGCCCCCGGTTGCGCGCGCGGCCTGCTGGAGGCAGCATGCAAGCGAGGCGATGCCAGCCGACGGAATCACCCTTGGTTCTCCCGAACAGGGCACGAGCGAGCGCTCGGAAGCCAAGTGTGGGGTGATCTTGATCGGCCACGGCTCCACGGCCACCGCCCTGCTCGAGGCCGCCAAGATGATCGTCCCCGGCGAGGGCCTGGCGGAGGTCGTCGCGCTCGACGCGGGCGCAGGACGCACACCTGCCCTCCAGGCCCAGATCCGCGCCACCATCGACGAACTCGACCAGGGCCGCGGCATCTTGCTGATCTCCGACCTGCTCGGCTCGAGCCCCTGCACCTGCGGCCTCGAGGGCAGCAGCGGCCGCCGGGTCGCCCTGGTCACGGGCCTCAACCTCGCCATGCTCATCAAGCTCGGGACCGCCGATCGCGAGGTCAGCCCCGCCGAGCTCGCCCAGGCCTGCGCCGACACCGGCACCCGCTCGGTCTGCGTCAAGGTCTGGGACCTCAAGGCTCGCCAGTCGAGCGACTGTCCGAGCTGACCGCTCCCAAGAAAGCCGCCCAAACAATGGCCCGCAGCAAGTCCAGCGAGCTCGAGATCGTCAACCCCCTCGGCCTCCACGCCCGCGCCGCGGCCAAGCTCGTCGGCCTCGCCAACAAGTACGAGTCCGAGGTCTGGATCGGCAAGGACGGCCAGGAGGTCAACGGCAAGAGCATCCTCGGCGTGTTGATGCTCGCCTGCGGCCAGGGCTCGAAGATCAGCTTGCGGGTCGAAGGCCGCGACGCCGAGAAGGCCTACGACGCCCTCGCGGAGCTCGTCGGCCAGGGCTTCGGCGAGATCTGAGCCTCGCCAAGGCTGCACACCGCGGCTCGTTCTGACACACCACGGGTCGGGTCCGCGCCCGACCCCGCGCAGCTCGAGGGCAGCGACTCGAGCCCCGCCAAACCCTCGTTTGCGGCGCCCGAGCGCCCCGCAGCCGCTTTTTCGCGTGTCTGGCATGGCGCTTGCGGTTGTCCGTGGCCATGAACATCTCCCGCAACCTGCTCATCAGCTGCCTGCTCGCCTTCAGCCCCAGCCTCCTCATCGGCTGCGACAAGGACAAGGAGCCCGCCGTCGAAGAGCCCGCGGACAAGGGCGCGAACGAGGATAAGAAGGTCGAGGTCGAGGTCGAGGTCGAGGAAGACAAGACCCCCGAGCCCGAGCCCGCCGGCGACGAGGGCGACGGCCCCGACAACCTGTGTAAGAAGTACGCCAGCTGCAACGCCTGCATCGCCGGTGAGCAAGACGACGGCAAGACCGAGGGCGAAGCCGAGACGGTCTGCGCCCTGGCGGTGACCGGGTGCTGGACGACCTGGGACAAGCCCGTGGTCTGTGGCGAGAAGCAGTACGACGAGAAGCCCGAGTGATGCCCTCGCTCGTGATCACGCGGACGCGCGGCAGGGGGCGCTCGTGCCCCCTGCCGCGCGTCGCCTCGACCCGCCCAACATGCCTAACATGGGCCGTCGAGGCGCCGTACACTGGCCGCGACCATGATCGACGAGCGAGACAAGCCCGAACCCCGCGAGCCGCGCGAGCCCCTCGAACGTCGCGGCCGTGGCGTGAGCCCGGGCCTCGGCATCGGCCCCGCCTACGTCGTCGATCGCCGCGAGGTCAACATCCCGCACACGCTGATCGAGCGCGACGACGTCGAGGAGGAGCTCAAGCGCTTCCGGGCCGCGCTGCGCGGGGCTCAAGATCAGCTCGAGGCGGTCAAGGGCCGCCTGCCCCAGGGCGAGCACCGCCAGATCCTCAAGGCCCAGCAGATGATGCTCCGCGACCCGGGGCTGATCCAGCGCACCGAGACGTGGATCCGCGAGGAGCTGATCGGCGCCGAGTGGGCGGTCAGCAAGACCGTCGACGAGATCCGGGCCAAGCTCGCCGAGGTCGGTGACGAGTACTTCCAGGCCCGCCAGTACGACGTCGCCTTCCTGGGCGAGCGGCTGATCACCACCTTGGGCGGCGAGGAGAAGGACGCGATCAACCCGCCCGCCGGCGCGGTGATCGTCGCCCACGACCTCAGCCCCGCCGACACCTCGCAGCTGTCCCAGGCCCAGGTCGCCGGGATCATCACCGAGGAGGGCGGGACCACCTCGCACACGGCGATCATCGCCCGCGCCCTGCGGATCCCCGCGGTCGTCGGCGTCGCGGATCTGCTCAGCGCCGTGGACACCGGCGACCTCGTGATCGTCGACGGCGTCCACGGCCTCGCCCACGTCCGCCCGACCCCCGAGCAGATCGCCGCGCTCGAGGTCGAGGTCGAGCGCTACGAGGCCTTCGAGCTCGAGATCGCCAAGGAGCACGCGCTCCCGGCCCAGACCGACGACGGCGAGAACATCCGCCTGCGCGCGAACCTGGCCCTCGACGACGAGAACGAGGTCGCGCGCGGCTTCGGGGCCGAGGGCGTGGGCCTGTATCGGACCGAGTTCATGTTCATGAACCGCGACGAGGCGCCCAGCGATGAGGAGCACTACCGCATGGCCAAGGCCCTGCTCCAGCGCTGGGCCCCGCACCCGGTCCGCGTGCGCACCTTCGACCTCGGCTCGGACAAGCAGTGCCGCTCCCTCGACATGGGCGAGGCCGAGCACAACCCCGCCATGGGCCTGCGGTCGATGCGCCTGGCCCTGCGCCGGCCCGAGCAATTTCTGGCTCAGCTGCGCGGGCTGCTGCGCGCGGGTCTGCACGGGCCGCTGCAGATCATGCTCCCCCTGGTCTCGGGCCTCGAGGAGCTCGCGGCCGGGCGCGCGGCGATCGACGAGGCCCGCGCCCAGCTGCGCGAGCTCGGCCTGCCCCACGCCGACGAGGTCAGCGTGGGCGTGATGATCGAGGTCCCCTCCGCGGCGATCACCGCCGACCTCATGGCCCGCCACGTCGACTTCATGAGCATCGGGACCAACGACCTGATCCAGTACACGCTGGCCATCGACCGCGACAACGACGAGGTCAACTACCTCTACGAGCCGCTCCACCCGGCGATCCTCCGGCTGATCAAGACGGTCTGTGACGCCGGCGACCGCCACCGCGTCCCCGTCTCGCTGTGCGGGGAGATGGCCGCGGACCCGCGCTACACCTGGGTGCTCGTCGGCCTCGGCCTGCGCGAGCTGTCGATGCAGGCCTCGGCGATCCCCGTGGTCAAGAACATCATCCGCGCCTCGACCCTCGACGAGATGGAGGCCCTGGCCGCGGCCGTGCTCGCCTGTGACACCGCCGCCGACGCCCGCCGCCTGGTCATTCAGGAGATGGGCGAGCGCTTCCCAGAGCACCTCCAGCACGCCGCCGGCGTCGACATCGACATCGAAGACGAGCCGATCTCCAGCGTCGGCCGGGTGGTGCGCGAATGAGCGACGACCGCTCGCAGCTGTGGCCCATGGCCCCGGGGCGGCTGTGGCTCGACGATCGCGGCCCGCAGCGCGGGGCCGGCGAGGTCCCGATCGTGCTCCTGCACTCGCTGCTGGTCACGGGCTGGGACTTTCGCCAGCTGGTCGCCCCCTGGCACGAGTCCGGCGCGCGCCGGGTGCTGATCCCCGACCTCTTCGGCTGCGGCAACTCCGACCGCCCGCCGCCCGCCGACACAGCCGGCTACGGCTTCGCGTGGCACGCCGAGCTCCTCGCCCGGCTGCTCGATCGCGTCGACATCGAAAGTGGCGAGTTCGACCTCGTCGGCCACGGCTATGGCGGGACGATTGCGATCGCCCTCGCCCATCGCCTGGCCCGCGCCGAGGCCGGCCACCGCGTCCGCCTGCGCCGGCTGATCCTCGTCGCCCCCCACGTGCTCCCCGTCGAGGCCCCGATCGCGCTGCCAGGTCCGCTCCCGACCCTGCGCCGGAGCTGGCGGTGGCTGGGCTTCTCGCCCCTGGTCCTGCGCACGGTGTTCCGCCGCGCCGACCTGCGCCGCTTCTTGCGGCGCTGCCTCGCCGACCCCGCGCTGCTCGAGCGCGAGCCCCTCGACCACGACGTCGACGTCTACTGGGATCGGCTGTGCCGCGACGGCGGGCTCGAGGCCGTGGAGGCCATGCTTCGGCAGATCGACGCGCTCCACGACGGCGCCCCGGCAGGCTCGCGGGCGCGCCTCTACGACATGATCCGCTCGCGCAACGAGCCGACCATGCTGGTGTGGGGAGACCGCGACGAGATTGTGCCTCCTGCGCAGGGGGATCGTGTCGCAACTTTGCTCCCTGACGCGCAGCTGCGAGTCCTCGAAGCTTGCGGGCACGCGCCCCAGCGAGAGCACCCAAAGTCACTTTTTCGCGCGATCGAAAGCTTCGATCGTCGCATGCGCTGACATACGAAAACGACAAAGAGGGGGGACGCTCCCGCTGACCGGTCCGGGCCTTCACGCTCCGACGCGCGACAGCGAGAGCCGCCCCCGCTTCGCTACAAAACGCGCGTGGAGGCCCGTTCACCGCGAGCACGAGCTTCTGCGCGTGGTCCATGCGTGTCGCCTCCGCTCAATCTCCCGAAAGACCTTTGCAAGATATTGGTCAGAGTAGCCGCAAGGTCTACGCAAGGCTTTCGCAAGAACTCCCATCAGCGCTCGAAAGTGCACTGAAAGATATTTGAAAGATACGCCCGCAATACTCGAACCCAGCTTCTCCCCCTGAAGCTGTGGCGAAAGCGTTCATCCCCATGTTCATCAAAACCAAAATAGTCACCCGAGCATCCTCCCTTGGGCTCCTCGCCCTGACCACCCTCGCCGGGTGTAGCGACGACGCCGGCAGCGACACGGACTCCGAGACCAGCGACACGGACTCCGACTCCGACACGACCGACGACGAGGTCGGGACCACTGACGGCGACACCGACTCCGACACCGAGGGCAGCGACACCGACACCGACACCGACACCGACACCGACGGCACCGACACCACGGACACCACGGACACCACGGACACCGGCACCGGGGCCTGCGAGGACGTCAGCGACTACCGCGAGGCGGTCGTCTGCGCGGCGCAGGCCTTCTACGACACCCTCGAGGCCGACCAGCAGGCGACCGTGCTGCTCGACTGGGACGACGCCGAGGCCAAGACCACCTGGTCGAACCTGCCCGGGGTCACCCGCAACGGCATCACCCTCGGCGATCTCAGCGACGAGAGCCGGGCCGCGGCGCTCTACATCGGTGAGGTCGCCCTGAGCGCTCAGGGCTACGAGGACTACGTCGGCACCCTCGCCGCCGACGACTACCTCGGCGAGCAGAGCGGCGGCGGCATGGGCGGCCTGACCTACTCCTCGGATACGTCGATCGTCGCGTTCATCGGTGAGCCCTCGACGACCGACGACTGGATGCTCCAGCTCGGCCAGCACCACATGGCCTACAACATCACCTTCACCAGCGCGGACACCACGGTCACGCCCAACCACGTGGCCTGCGAGCCCAAGAGCGAGTTCGAGGTCGGCGGCGAGTCCTACAGCCCGCTGCTCGACGAGGGTGAGACCATGTTCGCGCTCTTCGACGCCCTCGACGGCACCCAGCTCGAGGCGGCCTACCTCGACGGCCAGTCCTTCGGCGACGTGCTGCTCGGGCCGGTCGAGTACCAAAGCGGCAGCTACGACGCGGTCGCGTTCCCGACCGGCACCGAGCGCGAGGGTGTGCTCGTCTCGGCCCTCGACGCGGACCAGCAGGCCCTCGTCCAGGCGGCCATGGAGGCCTGGGTGCTCGACTACCCCGCCGAGATCTCCGACGCGCTGATGGCCGAGTACACCTCCGCGGACGCCTACGCCGACACCTACGTGGCCTGGGCCGGCGACGCCGAGGCCCCCGACCCCGACGTCAACGGCTGCTACGTGCGCATCGACGGCCCCGCGGTCTGGATCGAGCTCGCCGTCCAAAACGGCGTCGTGATCCAAGACGAGACCCACTACCACACCATGTTCCGAGACAAGACGCGGGACTACGGTGGGAGCCTGTAATCGCGGTCGGACACGCCGCGGCCCGCGGCTCGGGCCTGCCTTCGGGCGGGTCCGCGCCGCGGGGCTGTGGCTCTTTGCCTTCCTGCTACTCGTTGGCCTGGCCACGCCGGCGCAGGCCCACCCGGCCGCGACCAGCCTGATCCTCGTCGAGCGCGGGGCCAGCGAGACCCGCGTCGAGCTGCGCCTGCCGGTCGATCAGCTGCTCATGGCATTGCAGCACGGCGAGGTCGACGACCCGGCCGTGTGGTTCGCCGACAACGAGGCGCAGCTCCAGACCTACGTCGCCGAGCACGTCGCCTTGGCCAGCGAAGACGGGACGCAGTGGATCCTCGGCGCCCCAGCGCTGCGCCTCGAGTTCATCGACGAGCTCCCCCACATCGTGGCGAGGATGCGCGCGACGCCGCCCACCGGCGAGGTCGACGGCCCGATCCACCTGCGCAGCGACGCGATCGTCCACCGCGTGGTCAGCCACCGGCTGCTGGTCGTCCGCGGCCGCAACTTCGAGCAGGCCCGCTTCGCCGAGGAGTCCTTGCCGATCGGCATGCTGCACTACAAGAAGGACACCGTCGTCATCGAGGACGAGGGCGGCTCGTGGTGGCGCGGCTTCGTCGGCATGGTCGGCCTCGGCGCCGACCACATCGCCCACGGCAGCGATCACCTGCTGTTCATCCTCGCGCTGCTGCTCGCCGCCGTCGTCCGCCCCGTCGCGGGTCGCTGGGCTGGCGGGCGCCCGACCGGCGAGGGCCTGCGCGCCATCGCCTGGGTGGTCTCGGCCTTCACCATCGGCCACACGCTGACGCTGATCCTCGGCGTGACCGGGGTGGTCCGGCTGCCCTCGCAGCCCGTCGAGATCGCCATCGCCCTGACCTTGGTGGTCTCGGCGGCCCACGCCCTGCGCCCGATCTTTCCGCGCCACGAGGCGTGGATCGCCGCGGGCTTCGGGCTGATCCACGGCCTGGCCTTCGCGTCCGAGCTCGCCGACTTCGCCCCCGACAAGCTGTCCTTGGGCCTCGGCCTGGCTGGCTTCAACATCGGCATCGAGCTGGTTCAGCTGCTGATCGTGGTCGCGATCACCCCCTCGCTGCTGGTCTTGGCGAGGACCCCGGCGTATCGCTACCTCCGCATCGGCGGAGCCTCGATCGTCATCGTCGCGGCCACGGGCTGGCTGCTCGAGCGCGTCGGCCTCGACCTCGGCCTCGAGGCGGAGTTCAACACCCTCGACCAGGTCGCCCCCTGGGTCGTCCTCGGCCTGGCGATCGGCCTGGCCGTGCTCGCGGGGGTGCTCGGCAAGAAGCGGCGCCAGCTGCCCGCGACCGGCGTCGTCGCGACCTCGAGCGGCTCCGCCTGACGACACCCAGCCGCCCACGCAGGCGCACGAGGGGGCGGGCTTCATTCCGAGGCCCGCCCCCGGCTAATTTGCGAACGATCGAGCGCGGGTAAAACTCCCGAGCCTCGGCGAGTGCGCCCCCGTGCTCACGCGGCGCCGCGCTCCCGTGCTACACGTTCGCCATGGCTGAAGGCGACTACACCCCTCCGAAGGTCTGGACCTGGGACAAGAACAGCGGCGGACGCTTCGCCAACATCAACCGGCCGATCGCCGGCCCGACCCACGACAAAGACCTGCCCGTGGGCGAGCACCCGCTGCAGCTCTACTCGCTGGCCACGCCCAACGGCGTCAAGGTCACCTTGATGCTCGAGGAGCTGGTCGAGGCTGGCCACGCCGGGGCCGAGTACGACGCCTGGCCGATCCGCATCACCGAGGGCGACCAGTTCGGCTCCGGCTTCGTCGCCATCAACCCCAACTCCAAGATCCCCGCGCTCGTCGACCGCAGCGTCGACCCGCCCCAGCGCGTGTTCGAGTCCGGGTCGATCCTGCTCTACCTCGCCGAGAAGTTCTCGGCCTTCCTGCCCAGTGAGCCCGCGCAGCGGACCGAGGCGCTGAGCTGGCTGTTTTGGCAGATGGGCGCCGGGCCCTACCTGGGCGGCGGCTTCGGCCACTTCTACGCCTACGCCCCGGTCAAGCTCGAGTACGCCATCGACCGCTTCGCGATGGAGACCAAGCGCCAGCTCGACCTCCTCGATCGCCACCTCGCCGACAACCAGTTCATGGTCGGCGACAGCTACAGCATCGCCGACATGGCGATCTGGCCGTGGTACGGCGCCCTCGCCAAGGGCCTGCTCTACGAGGCCGGCGAGTTCCTGGCGACCCACGAGTACACCCACGTCAACCGCTGGGCCGCCGAGATCGCCAAGCGCCCGGCGGCCAAGCGCGGCGCCATGGTCAACCGGACCTGGGGCGACCCCAGCGGCCAGGTGCCCGAGCGCCACGGCCGCGAGGACTTCGCCGGCAAGGCCGTCGACCTCCCGCCCGAAAAAATCCGGCCATGACCCAAAAGCGCTTCATCAACGACGCCGACACGATCGTCGTCGAGGCCCTCGACGCCGTCGCCAGCCTGGCCGCCGACGAGCTCCTCCGCCTCGACGGCTACCCGCACATCAAGGTCGTGCTCCGCGAGCACCTCGACCCTGCCAAGGTCGCGGTGATCTCCGGGGGCGGTGCCGGCCACGAGCCGGCCCACGCCGGCTTCGTGGGCCGGGGCATGCTCAGCGCGGCGGTCAGCGGCGAGATCTTCGCCTCGCCCAGTGTCGAGGCCGTCTACGCCGGGATCATGGCCGCCACCGGCGACGCCGGCTGCCTGCTGGTGGTCAAGAACTACACCGGCGACCGGCTCAACTTCGGCCTCGCGGCCGAGCGGGCCCGGGCCGCGGGCAAGCGCGTCGAGACGGTGATCGTCGCCGACGACGTGGCGATCCCCGATGCCAGCCAGCCCCGCGGCGTGGCCGGGACGCTCTTCGTGCACAAGATCGCCGGCCACCTCGCCGAGCAGGGCGCGAGCCTCGAAGCCGTGGCCGCGGCCGCCCGCCGGGTGGCCGCCGAGGTGCGCTCTTTGGGCGTCAGCCTCGAGGGCTGCACGATCCCCGGGCGCCCCAGCGCCGCCCGCCTGGCCGACGACGAGGGCGAGCTCGGCCTGGGCATCCACGGCGAACCCGGCGTCGAGACCTTCACCTTGGCCTCCGTGCGCGAGCTCGTCGCGCTGATGGTCGAGCGCCTGCTGCCCACGCTCCCCGACCCCGCCAGCGACGCGCGCCCGCTCGTCGCCCTGCTCAACAACCTCGGCGCCGTACCGAGCATCGAGATGGCCGTGGTCGCCAGCGAGGTCCTGCGCTCGGCCCTCGGCCCGCGCCTGGCGCTGGTCATCGGCCCCGCCGCGCTGATGACCAGCCTCGACATGAACGGCTTCTCGCTCTCGCTGCTGCCCCTCGACGACGAGCGCCGCGCCGCGCTGACCGGGGCCTGCGAGGTCGTCGCCTGGCCCGAGGCCGTGCGCCCGCGCGCCGCCCCCAAGCTGCGAGCCCTGCCCGCCCTATCCGCGAGGGCAGCCCGAGTCAGCGCCTCTCCCTCGGCCGACCCGGGCCTGCGCGCCGCCCTGGTGACGATGCTCGACGCGCTGATCGCCGCCAAGGACGAGCTCGACGCCCTCGACGCCAAGATCGGTGACGGCGACACCGGCTCGACCATGGCCGGGGCCGCGCGGGCGATCCTCGCCGAGCTCGACGCCCTCCCCTTTGCCCAGCCCTCGGCGCTGCTCGCCAGCTTGGCCGAGCTGCTCGCCGAGGTCATGGGCGGGAGCTCCGGCGTGCTGCTCTCGATCTTCTGCACCGCCGCGGCCGAGGCCCTCGCCCGCGGCGAGGGCTGGATCCCCGCCCTGACCGCCGGCCTCGCCCGCGTGCGCGAGTACGGCGGGGCCAGCTTGGGCGACCGCACGATGATCGACGCCCTCGAGCCCGCCTTCGCGGCGCTCCGGGGATCGGGAGTCCTCGGCGAAGCTGCCTCGGCCGCCCGCGCCGGGGCCGAGCGGACGGCGAGCATGATGCGAGCGGGGGCCGGTCGCGCGGCCTACCTGACCGGCGAGCGCCTCGCGGGCGTCCCCGATCCAGGCGCCGTCGCCGTGGCCATCGCCTTCGAGGCGCTGGCACGCGAGCACAGCTGATGCGCTCGCAACCCGCGGGCTCGACCCTGCTCAAGCCCTGCGGACGACCTTGGCCATGGGCAGGGTCGCCCGCAGGCCGCCGCCAAGCTCCCCGAGCGCGCGCTCGGTGAAGCGCGCGACCGCGTCGTTACCCCGCACGCAGTGCGCGAACACGCCTCGACCTCGGGCCCAGATCGACGCGACCAGCTGGTGAAAGAGGCGAAATGCGATCCCCGAGCGCGCGTGCTCGGGCTTGATGCACAGCGTGCTGACCTCCTGAAACCCCGTCAGCCGCATGCGCTCACCGCCCATCGCGACCAGCTCATCGGCGCAGCGATAGCCGAGGTAGCGGCCCAGGTCGGCCGTGTGCGCGCGAAAGAAGAAGGGGTAGACCGCCTCCGCGAGCCCGAGCATGTCTGCGCGATCGGCCGCGCCGAGCTCGACCATCTGCGCGTCCGCTGACACCGCGGCGCTGCGGCCTTCACCCGTGAACTGCATGACCTCGAAGTCCCCGACCCGCTGCCAGTGGCTGGGGTCGAGACGCGGGATCTCACCCAGGAAGAACACAGTCTCCCCGACGGCCACCAGCTCCCTCGCCCCGCTCGCGTCCGCGTCCGCGTCCGCGACCGCGATGAAGGGCGCGTAGCTCGAAGGGTAGCGCGCGACCTCCCCCGCTCGTTCGGCCACCGAAGCGTGCGCCCCCTCCAAGCTCCACCATACGGGGTTGTCGAGCGCTTCCATGCTCAGGCCTCCACCACGCGCAGCGAGAGCTTGGCGGTGGGTTGGCGCTGGAGCGAACCGCCGACATCGAGGGTCCCCAAGCGCGGCTGAACCAGCAGGCGGTGGTCGGTGACCTTCTCTTGAAAGACGACCTTGTCATCGTCCACCCACGCGCAAGCCTGACGCGAGATCGAGAATTTCTCGAGCGTGGGCTCGGTGATCGCAATGATCCAATCCACGCCATGAGCACCGAGCGTCTCGCAGACCGCCTCGAGCTGCTCGCGGCGAAGCGCGTGCATGCGGTCGAAGGAGATCTTGACGATGGACCCGGTGTCACGCAGAACCGCCAGCCAGCGCCGCCCGAGCGCATCGGGCTCGAGCAGCCAGCGCGCGTGGGTCTCCACCCAGACCCGCGCGCTGAACCGCCGACTGGCCACGATCAACGACTCGAGCGCCGGATGGCGGGACGGCTCCCCTCCCCGCAGCGCGATGCCCCCGGGCATCTCTGGCAGCTGCGCGAGCGCTGCGCTCAGCGTCCGGGCGTCCAAGAAGAGCTCTGGCCGGGCCCGAAAGGTCTCCTCGAGGTCGTCCGTGGTCCGCAGCGTGGGCGAGTAACAGCCCGGACACTTGCGGTCACAGACGGAGGTGACCTCGACGATGAGGTCGGGAGAGAAGCGCTCGGCGAGAGGGCTAAAGCCCTCCCACCGACGAGACGGAGGACGAATCAGCGGGTCGCCATCGAACACGCGAGACAATATGAAGTATCAATCACCGCGCGCAATTAATACATACAGTGCCGTAGGACACATCATGTATCGCTGAATATCCCCTTCTCGTTCACGTCGCCCACTGGCGACACCGGGGCTCAGTAGATCGCACGCAGCCCGAGCACGTCCCCGCGACCGAACTTGCGGTTCGCCGACGTACACGGAGCCACCGAGGGCGCCATGGTCTGATAGCAGCCCGTGTGACCGAGCCCAAAGGTGTGACCCGCCTCGTGGGTGGCGACGGCTCGCAGCGAGAAGGCGCTCGAGCAGCCGCTGGGCACGGCGTTGGCCGCGTACCACGACATGCTGTTGCTGTAGCGCTGATCCGACTCCACGGCCTGGCCGCCCGAATACCAGGTGCAGGTCAGCCCGAGCACCCCCGAAGACAGCGACCCCCAGCCGACCACGTTGTTGCCGTCGTTGCTGGTGCAACCCGTCGAGCTCACGCCAGGCGCCTTGCTGGTCGTGCCCTGGTAGGCGTGCGTGGCCGAGACGGAGTCGCTCAGGCTGCAGGCGTTGCGCGAGCTCTGGATCCCCCCAAAGCCGTGCTTGAAGGCCGCGATCGCGTCGGCCTTGGTCACGCTCGACGGCCGGTTGGCGTCGCGGTAGCTCCACTTGAACTGGCTGCTCCAGCTGTAGCCCAGCAGGTTGTAGGCGCCGTCCGAGCACTTCGCCGAGCAGGCTGCCTCGCCCGCGGAGGCCTCGATACCGAAGTCGTTGTGATGCTCGAAGCGCAGCTCGCCGCCCTCGTTGTGCACGCTGACCAGCTCGGAGTTGCCGTCCTCGTAGAGGATCTCCATGGTCACCGACATCCCCTCCTCGGGGACCTGGACGTCGAAGCCGTCGAGCACCTCGATCACCCGCGGCGGCGCGTCTTCCAGGTCTTCGTCGAATTCCTGTTCGGCGAGCTCGAGGGCGAGATCGTCGGAAAATTCGCCCTGTTCGTCCTCTGCGAGACAACCGATGGTGAGGGAGAGGGGGAATGCGACTACAACGAGATTGCGATGAATCTTCATACCTGCCATGGCCTCGATGTTCAAACCATCATTCAAGTCTCCAGAAATGTCCATGTCAAACATGAAGAACATCGTCATTGATATAGTTTCGTATCGCCAAACGCGAAAGGTTCACAGCAAATCGCAAATATTGTCATATTCACCATCACCGCGACTGTGCAGCAAAACGACCCTCGCGGCCCTCGGTTTTGGACTGGACCTAGACCTGGCCTTTTGCCGCGCAAGGCCTCGCACACCCGATGATTCTGGCTGATCTGCGGACCAGTCGCTCGGACGCCACCCCCGCGTGGCAAAGCCCTCGACGCCCCCGCCGCCCGATGTGCTAGAAATGTAATTCGTGCCCACCCCCGAATTCATCGATGTCGACGGCGTGGACATCGAATACATGTTCCAGCCCGGGGCTGCCGGGCGGCCGGCGCTGATCTTCTTGCACGAGGGGCTTGGCAGCGCACGCCAATGGAAGGACTTCCCCTGGCGCGTGGCGCGATGTCTCGACGCCCCGGCCTTGGTCTACAGCCGCCGCGGCCACGGGGGCTCCTCCCCCATCTCCGCGCCGCGCAGCCCCGCGTTCATGCATGAGGAGGCCCACACGGCCCTCCCGCGCATGCTCGCGCGCCTCGGCGAGCGCCACCCCGCCCTCGCCGGCCCCCGCGTGCTCGTCGGGCACAGCGACGGAGCGAGCATCGCCCTGCTCTACGCGGCCTCCGAGCTCGACGCGGCGCTCACCTGCGTCGTGGCGATCGCACCACACGTATTCGTGGAGCCAGAGTCGATCACCGGCGTGCAGGAAGCGGTCCGCGCCTTCGCCGAGACCGACCTGCGCGACAAGCTCGGCAAGTATCACCGAGACCCCGCGCACACCTTCCGCGCGTGGTCCGACATCTGGCTCCACGAGGACTTCCGCGCCTGGAACATCGAGGCCGCCCTGGCGAAGATCTCCATGCCGATGCTGCTCATCCAGGGCAGCGCCGACGAGTACGGGACCATGGCACAGTGCAAAGCGATCGCCGCGGCCGTCGACGCCGAGGTCGACGTGCTCGAGCTCGGTGGCTGCGGCCACAACCCGCCCCGCGGCCGCCCCCAATCCACCCTCGACGCGATCGTCTCTTTCGTCGCGCGCCACCACTGACTTTGCCAACCTGCTCAATCAGCCAATCCACTCAGCCGGATCACCATCGACCAACATGATCGCACCGCCTCGTCCCTATCGCGCCGTCGACCACTTCATCGAACGTCACCTCCGCGAGGGCCGGGGGGATAAGATCGCCTATATCGACGAACGCGGGCAGACGAGCTACCGGGCCCTGGCCGAGAACGTGCGCCGGGCCGCGGGCGCCTTCGAGGCCGCGGGGGTCATGGCCGAGCAGCGGGTCGTGCTGTGCATGCGCGATACCGCCGACTTCGTGGCCTGCTTCTTTGGCGCCATGGCGATCGGCGCGGTCCCGGTCCCGGTCAACACCCTGCTGACCGCCGCCGAGATCCGCTTCATGCTCGCCGACAGCCGCGCCCGCGCCGTGGTCGTGTCCGCGGCGCTGTGGGAGCGCGTCGGCCCGGCGACGCGCGACCAGGCCCTGCTCCACCAGGTCTTCGTCAACGACACCGACGAGCCCCCCGCCGGCACGGCCAGCCTGCGCGCAGCCATGGCCGCGGCCTCGCCGGAGCCCAGGACGCTCTATCCGAGCGCCTCCGACGAGCCGGGCTTTTGGCTGTACTCCTCGGGCTCGACCGGCCAGCCCAAGGGCGTCGTGCACACGGCCAGCGATCTCGAGACCACGGCCCGGCTCTTTGGTGAGGGCATCTTGGGGATCTGTGAGGACGACCTGGTGCTCTCGGCGGCCAAGCTCTTCTTTGCCTACGGCCTGGGCAACGCCATGAGCTTCCCGCTCCACGTCGGCGCGACCACGGTGCTCCACGCCGGCCACCCCACGCCCCAGGGCATGGCCGAGCGCTTCGCCGAGCACGAGATCACCTTGTTCTTCGGCGTGCCCACGCTCTACGCCACGATGCTCGCCTCTCCGCCGCTCCAGGCCGACTCCCTGCGCCTGTGCGTGAGCGCCGGCGAGGCCCTGGTCGGCGACCTGCTCGAGCGCTGGCGGGCGCGCCACGGCGTCGACATCATCGACGGCCTGGGGTCCACGGAGATGCTGCACATCTTCTTGTCCAACCGCCCCGGCGACGTCACCCCAGGCGCCACCGGCCTGCCGGTGCCCGGCTACGAGGTCAAGCTCGTCGACGAGCACGGCCAGACGATCACGGCGGCCGACGAGGTCGGCGAGCTGTGGGTCGAGGGCCCGACGATCCCCACCTGCTACTGGAACCAGCGCGCCAAGAGCCTGGCGACCTTCGTGGGCACGTGGGCGCGGACCGGCGACAAGTACGTCCGCGACGCGAACGGGCGCTACCGCTACGCCGGCCGCGCCGACGACATGCTCAAGGTCGGCGGCATCTGGGTCTCGCCCTTCGAGATCGAGGCCGCGCTCGCCTCCCACCCCGAGGTCCTCGAGGCCGCGGTCATCGGCCAGCAAAACGAGGCCGGGCTGATCAAGCCCAAGGCCTTCGTGGTCCTCGCCGCGGGCAAGACCGGCGACGACGCCATGCGGGCGACCCTCAAGGCCCACTGCAAGGCTCAGCTCGCGCCCTACAAGTACCCGCGGTGGTTCGACTTCGTCGACGAGCTACCCAAGACCGCGACCGGCAAGGTCCAGCGCTTCAAGCTGCGCGAGGGCTGAGCCGAGAGCGCCCAGCTCCCGCCCCAAGTCCAGCCGAAGCTCAGCCGACCAGCTTGGCGAAGGTGTGCACGAAGGCCGCGATCCCACCCTTGGCCTGCTTCCAGTCGAAGCGCTCGTTGGGCGCGTGGTAGCCGTGCTCGGGCAGGCTCAGCGGCAGGAAGTGCACGGGCACGCCGAGCAGCTGGGCCATCATCGGCACCGCGCCGATCGAGCCGCCCTCGCGGACCAGGGCCGGCTGCTTGCCAAAGCCCTCGCGCATGCCGTGGACGATGGCCGCGTGCACCGGGCCCTCGATCGCCCCGCGGTAGGGCACGAAGCTACCCAGGCGGGTGAGCTCGACGTCGGGGTTGAAGTTGTGCACGAAGGCCGAGAGCCGCTCCCACAGGCGCTCGGGGGTCTGGTCGGGGACCAGGCGGAAGCTGAACTTGAGCTCGGCCTCGGGGGGCACCGTGCTCTTGACGCCCTTGCCCTGGTAGCCGCCGGCCAGGCCGTGGACCTCGAAGGTCGGCCGCGCCCACAAGTTGAGCATCATCTCGATGGGCACGTCGGTGGCCAGCTTCTCGAGGTCGTGGGCCGCGCGGAAGTAGTCGATGTCGAAGCCCGAGCGGCCGTAGCTCTCGATCTCCTCGGCGCTGGGCTCACGCACGTCGAGGCGCCAAAAGCCCGCGCGCTCGATGGCCGCGGCCAGGGCCGCGAGCTCGCGCAGGGGGTTGCGGGCGCCTCCGCCGGTCAGCCCCGAGTGGGTCTCCTTGTTGCCGGTGCGCAGCCGGGCCGTGGCGAACATGCCCCCGCGCAGGCCCGTGGAGATCGCCGGCTGGGCGGCGCTCGGCCAGATGGTGTCGGAGACGATCACGCAGTCCCCAGACAGCAGCTCCTTGCGGGCCTCGAGCACGTCGCCGAGGTTGGGGCTGCCGATCTCCTCCTCGGTCTCCCACAGGCAGATGATCTCGATGGGCAGGTCGTGCTTGGCGACCCAGCTCGCGGCCCGCAGCCCGCACAGGGCCGGGCCCTTGTCGTCGGTCGTCCCGCGGCCGAGGTAGAGGAACTCGCGCTCGGCGTCCTCGCGGACCTCGAAGCGAAAGGGGTCGTCCTGCGCCCACTTGCTCGCGTCGGCCGGCTGGACGTCGTAGTGGTTGTAGATCACCACCCGCGCCTTGGGCTGCGGGTGCGCGAAGCGGGCGATCAACGCCGGCGTGCCCCCGCTGGGCACGACCTCGACCTCCGCGCCGCTGTCCGCGATGACCCCCCGCGCGACCTCGACACCGGCGAGGATCGCCGCGTCGTCTTCCATGCCCGGGCTGACCGTGGGCTGCTCGACCAGGGTCCGCAGGGCGCTGCGAAACCATGGCTCGGAGTCATTCAGGAAGGTGGGTAGGTCAGCGAGAACGTCACTCATGAATGCAATACCGCAATATGGATAGCAGATTCTCCCGATAGCGTCGATTTCGACATGCGAATCATGCGCATATGCATCGTCGCCATCTGCATGATCGCATAGAGGCTTGGGAACGCGCGCATCTTGCACATTGGCAATTGAAAAAGGCCGCCCCGAAAGGCGGCCTCTGCGGCGCTGGCTGAACCTCGCTCAGGCGGCCTTCGCGGCCTCGAGCTGGGCGTCGAGCCACGCGCGGCGGTCCTTGAGCTTGACCACCTCGGCGTCGTCGATCGGCGCCGAAGCCCGCTTCTCGAGTTCCTCGTCGATGGTCGCCAGCTCCTCGCGAACGGCGGCGACGTCGACCTCCCAGGAGCGCTGCACGCGGCTGGTCAGCAAAGTGACGGTGCCATCCCCCGAGATCTCGAGGAAGCCGGTGCCCACGGCGAGGCGCCGATCCTCACCCTCGAAGCGGAAGCGGACGACGCCAGGGACCACCGGGGTGAGGAAGGGGATGTGGCCCGGACGCACGCCCATCTCGCCGAGGGCGGCGGGCAGGTCCACGGCCTCGACCGGGATTGTCGAGATCGAGCGCTCGGGCGAGCCCCCCTCGACGAGGCGCAAGTCCACGCGACCGTTCGGGGTCAGGATGTCGAGGTTGAGATACTCGGCCATGATCGGGGCTCCAGTTCAGGCTCAGCTGGCCTTCTTGGCCTCTTCCTCGAGCAGGCGCTTGTGGTGGGCGACGACCTCGTCGATGCCACCCTTCATGTAGAAGCACTGCTCGGGGACGTCGTCGTGCTTGCCCTCGAGGATCTCCTCGAAGGAGGTGATCGTCTGCTCGAGGGTGAGCTGGCGGCCGTCGGCGCCGGTGAACACCTTGGCGACGTCGAAGGGCTGGCTGAGGAACTTCTGAATCTTGCGCGCGCGCGCGACCAGCAGCTTGTCCTCCTCGGACAGCTCGTCCATGCCGAGGATCTTGATGATGTCCTGGAGCTCCTTGTACTTCTGGAGGATCCGCTGGACCTCGCGGGCGACGCCGTAGTGGCGGTCGCCGACGATCTCGGGGGTCAAGATGGTGCTCGAGGAGTCGAGCGGGTCGACGGCCGGGTAGATGCCGATCTCGGTCAGCGCGCGGTTGAGCACCGTGGTCGCGTCGAGGTGGGCAAAGGTCGTCGCCGGGGCCGGGTCGGTGAGGTCGTCGGCGGGGACGTAGATGGCCTGCACCGAGGTGACCGAGCCCTTCGTGGTCGTGGTGATCCGCTCCTGGAGGGCGCCCATCTCCGTGGACAGCGTGGGCTGGTAACCGACGGCGCTGGGGATGCGGCCGAGGAGCGCCGACACCTCGGAGCCCGCCTGGGTGAAGCGGAAGATGTTGTCGACGAAGAGCATCACGTCCTGGCCCATCTCGTCGCGGAAGTACTCCGCCTGGGTCAGGGCCGAGAGCGCCACGCGAGCGCGGGCGCCGGGCGGCTCGTTCATCTGGCCGTAGACCAGGGCGACCTTGGAGTCCTCGCAGCGGATCTCCTTGACCTCGCGGGTGTCCTCGTCCCAGTCGGCGCTGATGACCCCGGACTCCATCATCTCGAAGTAGAGGTCGTTGCCCTCGCGGGTGCGCTCGCCGACGCCGGCGAACACGGAGAAACCACCGTGGGTCTTACCGACGTTGTTGATCAGCTCCTGAAGCAGCACGGTCTTGCCGACGCCGGCGCCGCCGAACAGACCGATCTTGCCACCACGGCGGTAAGGCGCGAGCAGGTCGATGACCTTGATGCCGGTCACGAAGGGCTCGACCTTGACGCTCTGCTCGACGAAGGCCGGGGCCTTGCGGTGGATCGGGCGGAACTCGGTCGACCCGATCGGACCCTGCTCGTCGACCGGCTCACCGATGACGTTCATGATCCGGCCGAGCACAGACTTGCCCACGGGCATCATGATCGGCTTGCCGGTGTCCTTGACCTTCATGCCGCGGACGAGGCCGTCGGTGGTGTCCATGGAGATCGCACGGACGGTGCGCTCACCCAGGTGCATGGCGACCTCGGCGACGAGGTTGTCGGGCTGGTCGCTGATCGAGGGGTTGGTGACGGTCAGCGCGTTGTTGACCTCGGGCAGCTCGCCCTCGAACTCGACGTCGATGACCGGGCCGATGACCTGGGTGACGACGCCGACGCGGACGGGGCCGTCCTGGGTCTTGGCGGGGGCAGCCGCCGGGCTCGCCGCGGCGCCGGCCGGGGGCTTGAGCGGGCTGGAGAGCGGCGGCGAAAACAGGGACTTCTTCTCGTCGGACATGGCGGAGTCTCGTGGAGGGAGGAAAGACGTTTTGGGCTCAGCCCTTGAGGGCCTCGGAGCCGCCAATGATCTCCATCAGCTCGGTGGTGATGGCAGCCTGGCGTTCGCGGTTGTACTGCAAGGTGAGCTCGCCGATGAGCTCGGAGGCGTTGTCGGTCGCCGAGTCCATGGCCGAGCGGCGCGCGGCGACTTCGGCGGCGACAGAGTTGTAGAGCGCCTGCTGGATCGCCGTCTCGACGGCGACCGGGAGCAGGTGATCGAGGAGCGCCGTGGTGTCGGGCTCGAAGGCCCGGATGGCGTGGCTGACGGCCGGGCGCGCGGGATCGGGGATCCCGTCGCCGTCGGCGTCGATCGGCGCGGGCACCGGCACCGGCAGCAGGATGTCGTTGAACACCTCTTGGGTGATCACGTTGCGGAAGTAGTTGAAGATGATCCGGACCTCGCCCACGTGGTGGTCCGAGGGCACGTCACCGATGCCGTCGCCGTCGACGTCGACCAGCTCCCAGTGGCCCTGGAAGAGCGCCTGGACCTCGGCTGCGACGGCCTTGGCGATGTCGACGATCTCGTCGGGCTTGCCGGGGGCCGCGTGGTGGCTGAGGCTCTTGACCTTGTAGGTCTTGAGGTAGTCGCGGCCCTTGCGGCCGACGGTGATGATCTCGACCTCGCGCTCCTGCTCGAGCAGGGCCTTGATCGTGCGCTCGGCCTCGCGGTTGACGGCGCTGTTGAAGCCACCGCACAGGCCGCGGTCGGCCGTGACGATGACCACCGCCACCGCCGAGCGCGAGCCCTTGGAGAGCAGCGGGTGCAGGTCCTCGGGCTCCTCGAACTCGTTGAGGATCTCCCCGACGATGCCCGCCATGCGGGTGCCGTACTCGCGGGCCGCCTCCATGGCGTTTTGAGCACGCCGCAGGCGCGCCGCGGCGATGCGGCTCATCGCCGAGGTGATCTTCCGGGTGTTCTTGACCGCCCCGATGCGGTTGCGGATTTCCTTGAGGTTGGCCATGGCAGGGGATCCCTGGGCTCAGCGCAGGAGGCTCAGCCCACCTTCTTGTCGGTCGGGGGCTTCCACTGACCCTTGAACTTATCGATCGCGGCGGCCAGCTCCTCGTCGGCCTTGACCATGTCGGGCTTCTTCTTGGCCTTGCGGATGTCCTCGAGCAGCGCGGAGCGCTCGGCCTTCATCCACTTGTGAAGGTCGGCCTCGAAGGCGCGGACGTGGCGAAGCTCCACGTCGTCAGTGTAGCCCTTGGTGCCGGCGAACACCGTGATCACCTGGAGGGCCACGTCGAGGGGCTGGTACTGCGACTGCTTGAGCAGCTCGACCAGACGCTGGCCACGCTCGAGGTCGGCGCGGGTGGCAGCGTCGAGGTCGGAGGCGAACTGGGCGAAGGCCTCGAGCTCGCGGAACTGGGCCAAGGTGGTCCGCAACGGACCAGCGTGGCGCTTCATCATCGGAATCTGGGCCGAGCCCCCCACGCGCGAGACCGAGAGGCCGACGTTGATCGCCGGGCGGACGCCGCGGTGGAAGAGGTCCGACTCGAGGAAGATCTGCCCGTCGGTGATCGAGATGACGTTGGTCGGGATGTAGGCCGAGACGTCGCCAGCCTGGGTCTCGATGATCGGCAGGGCCGTCAGCGAGCCGCCGCCCTCCTTGTCGGACAGCTTGCAGGCGCGCTCGAGCAGGCGGCTGTGCAGGTAGAACACGTCGCCGGGGTATGCCTCGCGACCCGGCGGGCGGCGCAGCAGCAGCGAGAGCTGACGGTAGGCGACGGCCTGCTTGGAGAGGTCGTCGTAGATCAGCAGGGCGTGGCCGCCGTTGTGCAGGAAGTGCTCGCCG
Source organism: Pseudenhygromyxa sp. WMMC2535 (assembly GCF_011083025.2). Classification (NCBI taxonomy): domain Bacteria; kingdom Pseudomonadati; phylum Myxococcota; order Nannocystales; family Nannocystaceae; genus Pseudenhygromyxa; species Pseudenhygromyxa sp. WMMC2535. The sequence goes on along the minus strand of NZ_JABJWV010000001.1, from coordinate 5,059,626 downwards.
ATGGTGACGCCGGTGTAGGGCGCGAGGAACTGGAGCGGCGCGGACTCGGAGCTGCCAGCGGCGACGACGATGGTGTACTCCATCGCGCCCTCGCGGCGCAGACGCTCGACCACCGAGGCGACCGTCGACTGCTTTTGGCCGATCGCCACGTAGACGCAGACCATGTTCTGGCCCTTTTGGTTGATGATCGCGTCGATCGCGATGGCGGTCTTGCCGGTCTGGCGGTCGCCGATGATCAGCTCGCGCTGGCCACGGCCGATCGGGACCATCGAGTCGATGGCCTTGAGGCCGGTGAGCATGGGCTCGTGGACCGACTTGCGCGAGATGATGCCGGGGGCCTTGACCTCGACGGGGCGCCGGAGCTCGGTCTCGATCGGGCCCTGGCCGTCGACCGGCTCACCGAGGGCGTTGACCACACGGCCGAGCATCGCGTCACCAACGGGGACCGACATGATCGTCCCGCTGCGCTTGACGATGTCGCCTTCCTTGATGAGGTGGTCGTTGCCGAGCAGGGCGACGCCGACGTTGCCCTCCTCGAGGTTGAGGACCATGCCGCGAACCCCGTGGGGGAAGTCGAGCATCTCGCCGGCCATGGCCTTGGACAGACCGTAGACGCGGGCGATGCCGTCACCCACCGTCAGCACGGTGCCGGTCTCCTCGACCGAGGTCGAGGTGTCGTGGCCCTGGATCTGCTCACGGATGATGCGGCTGATTTCGTCGGCTCGGATTTCCATGTCTCGAAAACCTGTCGTTGCTTGAAGAGAAGCGGGAGGGAGAGAAGTTTCAGCTACGCAGCGAGCTGCGCAGGCGGTCGAGGGAGGTCCGCACGCTGCGGTCCAGGGTGTAGCTGCCCACGTGGGCCACGAGGCCACCGATGAGCTCGGGGTCGACCTCGGTGTCGAGCATGACCTGCTTGCCGGTGGCCTTCTCGAGCGCGCCCTTGATGCGGGCGGTCGCGGCCGGGTCGAGGGCCGAGGCGGTCTGGACCGTGGCCCGGATGCGCCCGGCGGCCTCGTCGGCGAGGTCGCGGAAGTGCAGGTAAATCTGTTCGGTGCCGCTGATGCGGCCACGCTCGAGCACGAGCTCGAAGAACTTGCCGACCGTCGGATCCGCGCCGATGCGCTGGAGCACGGCGTGAAGGATGGCGCGACGGTTGGCGAGGGTGTGGTGACCCGCGGCCAGGACCTTGATCAGGTCGTTCTCACCCGAGGGGTCGCTGGGGTCGTGGGTCTTGCAGGCCCGAGTGAAGTCCTCGAGGTTCTGCAGGAACTTGTCGCGCTGGCCGGCGCCGCTGGCGAGGCCGAGCAGGGCGCGAGCGTAGCGCTTGGCGAGGCTGCCGCTGATCATCCTAGTTCACCCCCTCGGCGCTGGCGCCAAGCTCGGTGTTGGTGACCTCGTCGACCCAGGCGTCGACGAGGCGACGCTGGTCGGCGGGGCCGAAGCTCGAGCGGATCGCGGCCTCTGCCCGGGCCACCGCCTGCTCGACGATCTCGTTCTCGAGCTCGGCGCGGCGGATGGCCGCCTCGCGCTCGCCAGCCCGGAGCGCGGCCTGGCGGATCTTCTCGGCCTGCTCCTTGGCCTCGGCCAGGATCTGCGCGCGCTCGGCCTGGGCGGAGCGCTCCGCCTCGGCCTTGATGTCGGCGATCTCGGCGTCGAGGGCGTCGAGCTTGGCCTCGTACTCCTTGACCAGGGCCTCGGCCTCGGCGCGGGCCGAGGTCGCGCGCTCGAGCTCGAGGCGGATGGCGTCGCTGGCCTCGGCGTTGCTGCGGCGCAGGTTCTTGAACAACAACTTGTTGAGCAGGAGCATCAACAAGAAGAAGTTGAAGAGCATGACCAGGTAGCCGGTCTTGCCGTCGTCGCCGGCGCCGCCCAGGAAGCCGTCGCCGATCCACTTGAAGCCGCCGCCTCCGTGGCCGCCGTCGTGACCGGCCCCGTGCTCGCCGCCGTGCCCCTCGGGGCTGGCCAGCGCCAGCGCGGGGACGATCCACGCGCCCAGGGAGACCACCAGGGCAGCGCTCAGGCGCGTGTGAAGTCGCGTCCAGATGTTCATGCGGACCTCCCGAGCACTTGCTGGGTGATGTCGGTGGCGAGGGCGTCGACCCGATCGCCGAGCTGCGCCCGCGCGGCCTCGACCTCGCTGGCGACCTTGGCCTTGGCCTCGTCGAGGGCGGTGGTCGCTTCGCGTCGCGCGACGCTGACGATCTCCGTCTCCTCGGCCTCGGCCTCGCGGCGGCTGTCCGAGCGCAGGCTCATCGCCGCGTCGCGGGCCTTGGCCAGGCGCTCGGCGTAGTCCGCGGCTCGCTCATCTGCAGCCGCCCGCAGCAGGACGGCCTCCTCGTGAGCCCCGCCGATGCGCGCCGCACGACGGTCGCGCACCTCGAGCCAAGGCTTGAAGAGCAGGTAATTGAGGACGAGCATCAGGAGCAGAAAGATCGCTGCCTGAAGAAAGACCGTGTTGTCGATGTCGACAACCGGAACCTCGAGGGCGAGGAGAGGTAGCAAGGTGGGCATGGTGTCCCTTGGCCCTGAGCCCGCCTGCGGGCGAAGGCGGCGAGCAGGTAGCATGGTGGGGTTTCCGCGTCAACGGTGCGCAAGCGCCCAAAAACGCCAAGAAATGCCGGTTTGAGCTGGTCGAGCGCTACCGCAAATTCGGCGGCCGGAGATCGCCGACCTCCAGCGCCCCCTGGGCACCCTCGACGGGGGCCCGAGGCGCCGGCTCGGCGAGGGACTCCTCACCTCGATGCGGGCCGCTCGGGGCGCAGAGATCGTCGTTTTGGGGGCTAACCGGCCTCGGCGGCGGGGGCGGCCGCGGCCACGCTGGCCGCCGATCCCTCGTCGCGCGACATCGCGCAGCTGCCCTGAAAATACGAGCCCTGCTCGATCTCGAGGCTCGGCGTCGAGAGGTTGCCCTCGACCCGCGCCGGCGCCTGGATCGCCAGCGACTCGCTCGCGCTCACGTCCCCCTGAAGGCGGCCCTGAACGACCACCACGGCCGCCTGGATGTCGGCCTTGATGTCCGCGCGCTCGCCCACGATCAGCGTCCCCTCGGTCCGGATCTCTCCGGAGAAGCGCCCGTCGATGCGGACCGTCCCCTCGAACGTGAGCTTTCCTTCAAAAGAAGAGCCCTCTCCAAGGATGGTGGTGACGTCTTCGCTGCTCATCGGCCGCACGACGGTACGGTATCCCCGACCCGGAGCACACCCTGAAAATATGGTTCCGTACCTGGGCCCCAGCCGGCTACTCACGATTGTGGCCACCTTGGGCCGGGAAACGCGGAGACTCGGTAAAATTGCGGAATTCGGCAGTCCAGCCGCGAAGCGCCACCTCCGCAGGGTCGCGCCGGGGTGCCATCGCCGACCCTCGGGGCCCCGATCCTCGGCCGCCCAGGCGCTTTTTCAACTGGTCATTGGATCGCCATTCGTCGAAACATGGAAAACACCGCGGCTCTCCCATACGCTAGCCGTGGGTGTCGATCATCGAAGACAGCGGCCCGCAGCCGCGCTCGAGTGGCGAAGAGCCCGCGCGTGATCGAGTCGCGCTCGCCGAATGCTTCGCGCGAGCGCGTTCGATCTTGTCCGCGCTCGTCACCGGCGTGAAAGAGGGAGACGCCGTCATCGTTGCGACGGATCAAAATGGTTTCCCCGTCGCGCAGCGCGTGATCGAGCGGCCCAAGAACTTGCCCCACGCCGTCGTCATCGGTCGACACAACCGCTGCGCGCTCTCGATCCCCAACGACAGCCGCGTGAGCCTGCGGCACCTGCTGCTCACGGCCTGGCCTGGCCAGGGTCCGATGCGGCTGCGCGGCTACGACCTCGGCGGCCGCGCGGGGGTCGTGCTCGCCGACGGCAAGCGCGTGCCCGGGTTCTCCGCCCACGGACAGGTGGCCCTCGCCTTCGGCAGAACTTCACTCTTCGTCCTGCCTGGCGGCCCCGCCGGGCAGGAGATGCTCGAGGGTGAAGAGGCCGAGGCCTTCCGCAAGCTGACGGGACTCGACACCTCCGGCGCGGGCCATCGCCTGGCGATCTCCGCCATGGCCGAGCCCGGCGTCGCGGAGATCGGCGGCTACCGACCGATCGACATCGACGTCCGCCCCTCTCCTCGCGGCGCGCTGCGCCTGCGCTCGACCAAGCCCGACCGCGGCCGCAGCCATCGCAGCCGCAAGCGCGAGGACTCGGCCCAGGTCCGCGAGCTCGAGATCGACAGCGAGCTGCTTCAGCGCGGGCTGTTGATCGGGCGCTACAGCGATCGCTGCTCCCTCGCCGGCCAGGGGCGCAACCTGTCTCGGGTGCACGCGCTGGTCACCGAAGAGGGGCCGAACTCGCTGCTCGTCTACGACCTCGCCAGCACCAACGGCGTGCGGCCGACGGGGCAGAGCGAGGGGCCGAGCCATCCGGTGGTTCGCATGACGCCGGATGATCCTTGTTTGCTCGGGCACTTCGAGCTCAGCTGGGTGCCGGCCGAACGGCCGACGATTCACTAGGAGCCCGTGGTGGAACCCAGCGCGGCTCCTGGCGCCGGGTTTTTCGTCGAGGGCGCGAAGCCAAAACGCCGCTGTACCGGGCGTACTGCAAGTTTTGGCGACAAAGCCCTCGGCGAAAAGACCAAGCGAGGTGTCGTGTTGGGTTTCACCACGGGCTCCTAGGCTGCGGCTGCCTTCACCCCCGCGCTGCTTCGCTCGAGTCCACCTTCGGCGGCCTCGGGCGGGATGGTTGGTGCTCGACGATACGCACGTCGTGACCCGCAGTTCCCCCTTTGGTTCTCTCGCGCTTCTCGATCCTCTGCTCTCGCCCTCTCCTCCTCTCGGCGCATGGATCTCTCCTGCTACGGAAGGGAACAATCAGCCCCGTTTAGTGAATCCCAAATTCAATTTGGGTGGGCGAGTCGCGCGGAAGCGCTGGTGCCGTGCGTCGGCCGTGCGTCGTTGGTGGCTTGGTGGCGAGCAACATGCGCCGAGCGGTGTGCGGCGAAACCCTCGCCAGGGCTGTGGTGAACACGTGTGCCCCCGGAAGACCGTCGACGGATTGCTGGGGGCCGGGGGCTCCCCACGCCGCCAAAATGTGATACGCCGCCCATGCGAGGAGAGAAGAGAGATTCGAGTATGAGCAACGAAAGCGCTCCCCCATTTGACCGCCTCGTCAAGGCGCTGACCTCGACCATCTCCCTGAAGATCGTGATGGCCGTCACCGGATTGCTCGGTGCCGGCTTCGTGCTCTTCCACATGGTGGGCAACCTGCAGGTCTTCATCGGTCCCGAGGCCCTCAACAACTACGCCGAGTTCATGCAAGGCCTCGGCGGCATCAAGTGGGTCGTTCGCCTCGGCCTGCTGACGATCCTGACGCTGCACGTGGCCTCCGCCGTGGCCCTGGTCCAGCGCAACGCCGCGGCCCGCCCCGAGGGCTACGCCGAGACCAAGCGCAAGCGGACCTCGCTCGCCGCCATGTACATGGCCGAGCTCGGCATCGTGCTGCTGCTGTTCATCGTCTACCACCTCGGCCACTTCACCATCGGCTGGTTCCACGCCGACCTCGGCTACGAGGCCATGGAGACCGTCGACGGGGTCGCCCGCCACGATCTCTACGAGCACGTGATCCACAGCTTCCGCCAGCCGGCGATCGCTATCACCTATATCGTGGCCAACCTCGCCCTCGCCGCTCACCTCGCCCACGGTGTGACCTCGATGTTCAAGACCGTCGGCTTCGCCGCTGGGCGCTGGCGGGTGCCCTTCGAGGTGCTCGGCCCGGCCTTCGGGGTCATCATCGGCCTCGGCAACATCTCCATGCCCCTCGCCGTGCTGACCGGCCTGATTGGAGGCAACTGAACCATGGACCTCGACGCCAAGATCCCTTCGGGACCCATCGAGAAGAAGTGGGACAAGGCCCGCTTCGAACTCAAGCTCGTCAACCCGGCCAACAAGCGCAAGCACCGGCTGATCATCGTCGGCACCGGCCTCGCCGGCGCCTCCGCGGCGGCCACCTTGTCGGAGCTCGGCTACGACATCGACTGCTTCTGCTTCCAGGACAGCCCTCGCCGCGCGCACAGCATCGCGGCCCAAGGTGGCATCAACGCCGCCAAGAACTACCAAAACGACGGCGACAGCGTCTGGCGCCTGTTCTACGACACCGTCAAGGGCGGCGACTACCGCTCGCGCGAGGCCAACGTCTACCGCCTGGCGCAGGTCTCGGTGAACATCATCGACCAGTGCGTCGCGCAGGGCGTGCCCTTCGCCCGCGAGTACGGCGGCACCCTGGCCAACCGCTCCTTCGGCGGCGCCCAGGTCTCGCGCACCTTCTACGCCCGCGGTCAGACCGGTCAGCAGCTGCTGCTCGGGGCCTACTCGGCGCTCAACAAGCAGATCGCTCGGGGCAAGGTCAAGATGCACCCGCGCACCGAGATGCTCGACCTCGTCCTGGTCGACGGCCACGCGCGCGGGATCATCACCCGCAACCTGGTCACCGGTGAGATCGAGCGCTGGGCCGCCGACGCGGTCATCCTGGCCACCGGCGGCTACGGCAACGTCTTCTACCTGTCGACCAACGCCATGGGCAGCAACGTCACCGCTGCCTACCGCGCCTACAAGCGCGGGGCCGGCTTCGCCAACCCCTGCTTCACGCAGATCCACCCGACCTGCATCCCGGTCAGCGGCGACTACCAGTCCAAGCTGACCTTGATGTCCGAGTCGCTGCGCAACGACGGCCGGGTCTGGGTCCCCCGCAACAAGGAGGACCTCGGCAAGAAGCCCAAGGACATCGACGAGAAGGACCGCTACTACTACCTCGAGGAGCGCTACCCGAGCTTCGGCAACCTCGTCCCCCGCGACGTGGCCTCGCGCGCGGCCAAGAAGGTCTGCGACGAGGGCTTCGGCGTCGGCTCCGGTCAGTCGGTCTACCTCGACTTCAAGACCGCCATCGAGCGCGACGGCCGGGCCGCGGTCGCCGACCGCTACGGCAACCTCTTCGACATGTACGAGCGCATCACCGGCGAGAACCCCTACGGGACGCCGATGCGCATCTACCCCGCCGTCCACTACACGATGGGCGGGCTGTGGGTCGACTACAACCTGATGAGCACGATCCCCGGGCTCCACGTCCTGGGTGAGGCCAACTTCTCGGATCACGGGGCCAACCGCCTCGGCGCCTCGGCGCTCATGCAGGGCCTGGCCGACGGCTACTTCGTGATCCCCTACACCATCGGCAACTACATCGCGACGCAGTTCAAGGGCGAGATCGGCCCGGAGCACCCCGCGTTCGTCAAGGCCGAGGCCGAGGTCCGCGAGCGCACCCGCAAGCTGCTGGAGATCGGCAAGTCCAGCGGCAAGAAGCGCTCCGTCGACGACTTCCACCGCAGCCTCGGCAAGATCATGTGGGAGAACTGCGGCATGGCCCGCAACGCCAAGGGCCTCGAGCAGGCCCTGACCCAGATCCCCGAGCTGCGCGAGCAGTTCTGGAAGCAGGCCTACGTGCCCGGGGGCTCCGAGGAGCTCAACCCCTGGCTCGAGAAGGCCGGCCGCGTCGCCGACTTCCTCGAGTTCGCCGAGGTCATGTGCCACGACGCCCTCTACCGCGACGAGTCCTGCGGCGGACACTTCCGCGAGGAGCACCAGACCGAGGAGGGCGAGGCCGTGCGCAACGACGAGGACTTCGCCCACGGCGCGGTCTGGGAGTACGAGGGCGTCGGCACCAAGCCCACGCTGCACACTGAGCAGCTCGAGTTCGAAAACGTCAAGCTGACCACCCGGAGCTACAAGTAGAGATGGACATCAAGCTCAAGATCTGGCGTCAGAAGGGCCCGGAGCAACCCGGCTTCTTCGAGGACCACAAGGTCACGGCCAACCCCCACATGTCCTTCCTCGAGATGCTCGACGTGCTCAACGAGCAGCTGCTCGAGCAGGGCCGCGAGCCCGTCGCCTTCGATCACGACTGCCGCGAGGGCATCTGCGGGGCGTGCTCGATGGTCATCGACGGCTCGCCCCACGGTCCGCGCAAGGGCACGACCACCTGCCAGCTGCACATGCGCGAGTACGAGGACGGCGACGAGATCGTGATCGAGCCGTGGCGCGCCCGCGGCTTCCCGATCATCAAGGATCTGGTCGTCGACCGTCGGGCCTTCGACCGCATCCAGCGAGCCGGCGGCTACGTCTCGATCGCCACCGGCTCGGCCCCCGACGCCAACGCGATCCCGATCGGCAAGCACGACGCCGACGCGGCCTTCGACTACGCGGCCTGCATCGGCTGTGGTGCCTGCGTCGCCGCCTGCCCCAACGCCTCGGCGATGCTCTTCGTCAGCGCCAAGGTGGCGCACCTCGCCCTGCTCCCCCAAGGTCAGGCCGAGCGCCGCAGCCGTGTCGCGAGCATGGTCTCGACCATGGACACCGAGGGCTTCGGCGGCTGCACCAACCACGGTGAGTGCTCGGCTGCCTGCCCCAAGGAGATCAGCGTCGACGCCATCGCGTGGCTCAACCGCGACTACATCCGCTCGGGCTTCACTTTTTGAAGCCTGACTGAAGTTCGGCTCTAGGAGCCCGTGGTGAAACCCAACACGACACCTCGCTTGGTCCTTTCGCCGAGGGCTTTGTCGCCAAAACTGGCAGTACGCCCGGTACAGCGGCGTTTTGGCTTCGCGCCCTCGACGAAAAACCCGGCGCCAGGAGCCGCGCTGGGTTCCACCACGGGCTCCTAGCCGGGCTTCGTCTGTCCTTTCGGCCAGCGTTGGTGGAGCATCATCGGCGCTGGCCGAATCCGTTTTAGCGACCGCGAAAAGCTCGACTTCCTGGCGCTGGGACCCCGGTCGGTTAGACTCGAAAGCATCGCCGCCGAAGAGTCACTGCTGCGTCTCGATGCCGCCGTGGGATGTGAGGCCCACGGCACGCGCTTCGATGTCCAGCGCTTCGGCGCGCTGCACAAGCTGACCAGCAGCGGCCTGACCGCGCTCTACACCGCCGAGGATCAGCGCCTCGGCCGAGCGATGAGCTTCAAGCTCCTCGACGACGATCGCGGCAAGGACCCCAAGGCCCTCGCCCGCCTCGAGCACGAGGCCCGGCTGCTCGCGCGCATCGACCACCCCGAGGTCGTCCCCCTGCTCGACATCGGCGAGGTCGGCGACGAGCCCTGTCTGCTCATGGGCGCCGTCGGGCGCCGCAGCCTGCGAGCGTGGCTGGAGTTCGGCCCCGAGGACGCTCAGCGCCTCGACGTGCTCTTGCAGGTCGGCCGCGGCCTCGCGGCGGCGCACCGCGCCGGCGTCGCGCACTGCAACCTCGGGCCCGAGCGCGTCCGCGTCGACGACCGCGGCCAGGCGCGGCTGATCGACTTCGAATTTGGCCGCCTGCTCGACGCCGAGCCCGGCGCCTGGGAGCGCGACCAGCCCAACTACGCCGGGGATCCGCGCTACATGGCCCCGGAGGCCCGCAAGGCCGGACGCCGCGACGCTGCGGCGGATCAGTACAGCTTCTGCGTGCTCGCCTGGGAGGCGCTGACCGGCCGCCGGCCGCCCCACGACCCCCTCGCGGCCGCGCGCTCGAGCGGGCCCCGGCGCCGCGCGGTGCTGACCGCCCTCGCCCGCGGCCTCGCCATCGATCCCAGCGCGCGCTGGCCCGACGTCGACGCGCTGGTCAGCGCACTCGAGCGAGCCAACTCGGCGCCACGCGATCATCTCCGCGGGCCGTGGCTCACCGCGCTCACGATCGTCGTCGTCGCCGTCATGGCCAGCGGGCTCGCGCTGGCCTTTGGCTGAGCACTCGCCGGTGCTCGCTGGTCATCGTCGTCGCCACACGGGCCAGCGAACTCGCGCGGACCCGTGGCCGAGCACTCGCCGGTGCTCGCCCTCACCATCGTCGTCACACAGGCCAGCGAGCTGCGCTGGCCTGTGGCCGAGCACTCAGCGGTGCTCGTAGAAGATCGTGATCGTCAGGCAGTGAAACTCGCGGTCGGAGCTCTGCGTGACCTTGGTATCGACAAGCTCGATGCTGTCGCCCGCGTCCGCGAGCCAACCGGTGATGCGCTCGCCGAGCATCTCACGCTCACGAGCCTTGGTCGCCGAAAACACCTTCACTCCGCTGTACGAGACCGACATGTTCCGCCCTTCGACTAGGAGGCGTGTGTACCACTGCGCCTTTCAATCTCAAAGGAAAAATCCACCCAGGATGGAACCCAGGCGGACTGGCAGCCGTGCTCGGAGTCGCTGGGCGCCGCCCTATCGGGCATAGCGCAGATTTTGGGACACGGGCGTCGGTGCTCGGAGGTGAGCCCGGGGTCGTGACGGGTTTCACCCCGGGCGCCCAGGAGTCAGAATCACCGCGTGACCGACCTCGAGCGAGCGCCAGACGCGTGGACCACGATCCGCGTGCGCATGAGCCCCAGCCCAGACCAGCCCGCACCGAGCCAGGCCGAGGCCCTGGAGACCCTCGAGGGCCTCGCGGCCTTGTTGGCCGAGCGCGATGACGTGGGCGGGGTCGAGTGCCGCGACCCCGACGCGATCGCCGAGGGCCCCGACTTCGAGGCGCCGGAGGTCCCCGAGCTGGTCGTCTACACCACGCCGGTCAATCACGAGGCGGTCCTGTCCGCGATCGCTGCGCTCGCTACCACCCTCGGCGCGCGGACCTCCACGGCCCTCGAGCACCACGCCGGCGATGACTGGCGAGACGTGTGGAAGCGCCACTATCGCTCGCTGCGCTTTCGCTCCGACACCGCCGCCTTGATGATCCGGCCGAGCTGGATCCCCCGCGAGGACGGCGACCCCGAGCTCGAGGTGATCATCGATCCGGGCCGGGCCTTTGGCACCGGCCTGCACGAGAGCACGCGCCTGTGCCTCCAGCTCCTCGTCGACCTCGGGGGCTTCGTCGACCAGGCCCCCGCGCGCCTGGCCGACCTCGGCTGCGGCTCGGGGATCCTCTCGCTGGCGGCGCTGCGCCTGTTCCCCGGGCTCGCCTCGGTGGTCCTCGTCGACCTCGATCCCGAGGCCGTCGAGACCAGCGCGGAGAACCTGACAATGAACGGCTTCGCGCTCGGCGAGCCCGAGTCCGGCCCGCGGATCACCGCCGTGGCCATGGATCTCCTGGCCACGGGGGCCTTCCCCGGGGCGCCCGTGGACCTGCTGCTCGCGAACATCCGCCCCTCGGTGCTCGGCCCCGCCGCGCCCACGCTGATCGCCGGCCTCGCGCCCGGCGGGACCTTGGTGCTCTCGGGGATCCTCGACGAAGAGGTCGACGCGCTGCTGCCCGCCTACGCCGGCGCCGTCGAAGAGCTCGCGCGGCGCAGCGAGGGCGGGTGGACGGCCCTCGCCCTGCGCCGCGCCGGAGACCCATGAGCGTCCGCGCCTTCGCCGATACGGGAGCGAGCGCAGGAGCGAGCGACGGGCTCCAGCCGGGCGCCCGCCTTCGCCTCGACGCAGAGGAGTCGCGCTACCTGCTCAAGGTCCGTCGCCTGCGCCCCGACGACCGCTTCGAGCTCTTCGACGGCGCCGGCGGGCTGTGGCGCGCGCGCGTGCTCGGTGCCGACGGAGGCCGTGGCCAGGTCGAGGTCGAGGTCGAGGTCCTCGTGCCCACGCCCCAGCTGCCCGAGCGCGTGCTCTTGCTCGGCATCCCCGACACCCCAGCGACCCTGGAGTCACTGACCGCGGCGAGCGAGCTCGCGGCCACGGAGGTGATCTTGATCCGCTGCGCCCGCAGCCAGGGCCGCGTACCTTCGGTCCAGCGGGTGGATCGCGTGCTCCGGGCTGCCCAGCGCCAGTGCGGACGACCACGGGCCCCGCGGATCCTCGGCCTCGACGAGCCGTGGCCGCTCGCCCGCGCCCTGGCCCACCGCGCAGACCTCCCGGGGTGGTTCGCCTGGGAGCGCGAGCGAGGACCCGAGGCCGCCCAAAACGTGCCTGCGAGCGCCTCGATCGAGCCGGGCCTGCGCCTGCTCGTCGGCCCCGAGGGGGGCCTCGACGCGGCCGAGGTCGAGGCCCTGCGCGCCTCGGGCTTCAGCCCCCTGGGCCTGGGTCCCTGGGTGTTGCGGACGCCCACGGCCGTCGTCGCGGGGCTGACTCGGCTCCTGCGGTGAACACCCGCACCGGGGACACCCGCGCCGGGTCCTCGGCCCGTGGTGTGAAGTTGCGCGGCCTGCTAGTGTCGGCCTGTGCTTCAGGGGACTTCGAAGCTCGCCCCGCGTGGCCGCCGAGCCGCCCGCAGCGAAGCAGGAGGGATCGCGTGAGCGAAGATCTGCCCCTGCGCCGCCGGGCCATGCCCTGCCCTCACTGTGACGGCGAGCTCCCCCGCGAGCTCGCCGCCGAGCCCGAGCCGCGCTGCCCTCACTGCGGCCTGCCCTGCGTCAGCGCCGAGGTCGCGGGCTTCTGGCGGCGCCTGGCCGCCGGCGCCATCGACCTCGGCCTGCTCGCGCTGACCGCCGGCCCCGTGAGCTGGGCGATCCACCGCGTCACGCATCCCCTCCCCCTCGCGCCCAACGCCCGCGGTATCGATCTCCTGCTGACCGTGGGCGCGACGGACCTCGACGTCCTGCTCCGGCGCGCCGGCCCCTTCATCGTGCTCGCAGCCCTCTACTTCATGTTCATGACCCTGTGGACCGGGCAGACCCTCGGCCAGCGCGTGCTGGCGATGCGGATCATCGATCGCCACGGCGGCCGCCCAGGCCCCGTGGTCGCCATCGTGCGCACCCTCGCCCAGGTCGTCGGCACCCTCGCCGCCGCCCTGGGTCCGCTGTGGATCGCCTTCGACAGCGAGCGACGAGCCTTCCATGACCTCGTCGCGGGCACCTACGTCGTGAGGTCAATGTGACCCAGTTGCTCGATCAGCTCCGCGCCTCTGGTCTCGTCGACGAGCGCGCGCTCGAGTCGGCGCGGCGCCGTCAACAGATCTACGGCGGCTCCCTCGACACCGTCTTGCTCGAGCTCGAGCTCATCGATCCCTACGAACTCGAGGCCCAGCTGTGCGCGGCCAACCGCTGCGAGGCGGTCCCCGTGGCCGTGCTCGAGCCCGGGCCCGAGCGGCCCTGGGACGCGCTCCCCGAGGACCTCGCTCAGCTCGGCTGGGTCATGCCCCTGCGCAGGCACAACGGCATGATCCAGGTCGCCATCCACCCCGAGATCCCCGCGGATCAGCGCGCGGCCCTCGAGCGCGCCGTGGAGCACGTCGAGGTCCTCGTCACCTGCGAGGCCTGCCTGGCCAAGCTCGCGGCCGAGCGCAGCGCCTCGGTCATCCCCCAGCGCTACGCGATCTTGGCGCTGCGGTGGATCCAGGCCATGCGCCAGCGTCGAGAGCAGGGTGAAGAGCCGCCCAAGCGAGAGGCCGGCGCGCCCGCGCCGTGGATGAGCGTGGCCTCGGAGACGGCCCCCTTCGCCGTCCCGCCCACGGACGCCCCGGCGCCGCCCTCGAGCCCAGTGCTCAAGAATCGGCCGCCAGCCGAGCCCGGCCAGCGCAGCTCGACCTTCCTCTACGGCCTGCCCGTCGCCGACGACGACGAGGACGAGCTCCCCCCGCTGACCGACGACGACGAGGACGAGCTCCCGCCCCTCGACGCGCCGGCCTCCCCTCGCCCGCCGACATCGACATCGACATCGGCGGCTGCCTCGGCGCCGCCCCTCGGCGCGGCCGCGAGCGCGCCCATCTCCGACGCCCTGCGCGAGCGCCTCGCCGGCCCGCGCAGCACCTTGGCTCGAGCCACCAAGCGCGACCAGACCACCGACGCGCTGGTCCGCGCCGCCATGGTGCTCAGCCCTCGGGTCGCGCTCTTCGGCATCAAGCGCGAGGGCCTGCGCGGCCTCGACTCGCCCGGTGAGATCACCGAGGCCAAGGATCAGCTCGTCGAGATCAGCCCCAAGGTCGACGCCGTGATCGAGGGTCAGGCGAGCTTCGATCGCGTGGTCGACCTCGACCTGCGCATCGCCGTCGGCCAGGAGGTCGCGGTGCCCTGCATCTTCTTGCCGATCCAGGTTCACGAGCGCCCGGTGCTGATGCTCTACCTCGACCGCGACGGCGAGGCCTTCGCGCCCGAGGAGATCACGGCCGCCAGCGACCTGTGCGAGGTCGCCGGCCAGACCCTCGAGCTGGTGCTCCGCAACATCCGTGAGGGCGGCAGCGCCCCGAGCCCGGTCGCGCGCCCGCAGACCGCCCCCAACACGGTCAAGCACGCGCCGATCCCCGACGCGCCCGCGCCCGCGCCGATCCCCGTCTCGCCCACGCCCGCGCCGATCCCCGTCTCGCCCACGCCGAGCTCGGGCCCGGTCGCCAGCCCGCCGGCCTTCGAACCGCCGCGGCCTCGCTCCGGCCCGACCTTGACCTTTGGCGCGCCACCGCCCGGCACCGGCCCGCTCTTTCGCCCGCCCTCGGCCCCGGTCGGCTCGCCCAGGGCCCCCTCGGCCCCCTTCACCGTCGCCTCCCCCGAGCCGCCGCAGTCGGGGCCCCTGCCCGCCTCCGCGCACGCGTCCTCTGGGCCCAGCCCGATCCCGAGCCCGCCGCCGCTGCCCAGCGCCGCGCCCCCGCTCCCTCCCGCGGGCGTCCCCAGCTCCGCGCCGCCCCTCCCTCCCGCGGGCGTCCCCAGCTCCGCGCCGGGTGTCCCCGACAGCAAGCCCCCGGTCCGCGTCCCCCAGGCCGACTCGGGCGCCTCGCCGCGCCCCAAGTCGCGGGGCGTCGAGGCCCTCTCGCCGCCCCTCGGCGCCGGCAAGTCCGACGCCGGTGCGTCCATGCGCGGCCGCATCCAGCTCGACGACGAAGATCGCCCGCGCCGCGACGACACCAAGGCGGAGATCGACGCCGCCATCCAAGAGGCCATGCGCGGGAGCGGGTCAGCCATCGAGCACCTGCTGCGCCTCGGCGACCCGGCCTTCCGGCGGATCATCAAAAAATTCCCCGGCGAGCTCGACGTGGCCCGCCGCGACCTCGACGCGCTCCCGCCCTTGCCGGCCCACGGCCCGCTGATCCGCGCGGTCCTCGATCTCGGCGAGGTGCTCGGGTCCTACCTGCTCGAGATCGTCGATCACCCCAACCCCACGGTCCGCTTCTACGTCGCCTTCGTGTTCATGGAGCTGCGCTTCGAGGCGGCCGTCTCGGCCCTCGGCGAGCTCGCCTTCGACCCCGACGCGGACGTGCGCGCCATCGCCATGCGCGTGCTCGAGACCTACTCGGGCGAGCCGGGCTTCGACGCCGCCGTCGCGGCCATCCGCCGCGAGCTCGACAGCCCCAACCGCACGCGCCAGCTGCACTCGACCCGGGCCGTGGGCACGGTCCGCGACATCCAGGCCGTCGCCAAGCTGATCGATCTGCTGACCAGCAAGGAGCGCTACATCCAGGAGGCCGCGCTCGAGTCGCTGTGCTCGGTCACCGGGCAGCAGCTCGGGCTCAAGCCGCACCGCTGGCGCAGCTGGTACGGCGACAACGCCCACCACCACCGCGTCGAGTGGATCATCTCGAGCCTCGCCCACAAGGATCTCTCGGTGCGCCGCTGGGCCGCCGACGAGCTCCGGCGGATCACCGGCCAGCGCATCAACTTCCTGGCCGCGGGCAGCAAGCAAGAGCGCGAGATCGGCATCCGCAAGTGGGTCGAGTGGTGGAACGCCGACGGCCGGGCTCAGTTCGGCGGCTGAGCGCTCCGCTCGGCAGAGCGCTCCGCTCGACCGAGCGCTCAGGGGCGTCGCCGCGGCAGGCCCAGGCCGACGCCAGCCAGCAGGACCAGCGCGCCCAGGCCCTCGCGGGGCGCCACGCTTTCCCCCAGGGCGAGCCAGGCGATGCCCGCGGCGCCGACCGGCTCGAGCATCACCGCCATGGCCACGGTGTGCACCGGCACCCGGCGCACCGACCAGTTGAGCAGGCCGTGGCCGATCACGCCGGGGATCAGCCCGAGCCACAAGATCGCCAGCAGCGCCGTGGCCCCTGCGCCAGTCTGCGCCGGCGTCACGGCCACGCCCCGGGCGAAGACGACCGCCCACAGGGCCAGCGCCGCGACCAGGTTCATGATCACGAAGTAGCCCTCGACCGGCAGGGCGTCGCCGAGGCGCGCGTGGACATGGCGGCCGATCGCCAGGTGCACGGCCGCCGTGAGCGCGCCCGAGAGCGCGAGCAGATCTCCTCGCCAGCTCCCCCCAGCCAGCGCGCCGGGCTCCGCCGCCATGATCACCGTGCCAGCCACCGCCACGAGGGCGCCCAGATAGATCCGCCGCGGCGCCTCGTCGCCCACGGCCCGCGCCAGCAGCCCCGCCCACAGCGGCTGGGTAGTGACCAGCGCCACCGAGCGGACCACCGAGGTCATCCACAGCGAGGCGATCCACGCCTCGAAGTGCGCCGCCAGGCACAGCCCCGCGAGCAGCGTGAGCTTGGCCTCTCTCGGCGAGGCGATCAGCAGCCGCAGCGCCCGCGCGGTCGCCGGCAAGGTCAGCACGGCCAGCGCCAGGGTCGTCACCGAGACCCGCAGGCATGCCACCGCCTCGGGCCGCAGAGGAGGCGTCAGGCGGATCGCCGGCGCGGCCGTCGAGATCGCCACCACCGCCACCGCGAGGGCCACGGCCACGCCTGCGGCCCGCTCGGGGGCATCGCCGGGGGTCGCGGTCGCCACCTGTCCAGGCTCCTCTAGTTCCGAGCAGCGGGCAAGCAGGTCCGCGCAGTGGGCAAGCCCCCCGACACTTGTGCTATCTCCACTGCGTGTTCGAGACCATCTCCAAGGGTTTTCGGGCCGCGCGCGAGCGCCTCACGGGCAAGGGCGAGCTGACCGAAGAGGTCGTCGACGCGGCCCTCAAGGACGTGCGCCTGAGCCTGCTCGAGGCCGACGTCGAATTTCGTACGGTCAAGAAGTTCCTGCGCGCCGTCAAGGAGCAGACCCTCGGCGAGGAGGTCCGCCTCACCGCCAAGGGCAAGGACAACAAGACGATCCGCGTCCGCCCAGAGGACCACTTCGTCCAGATCTGCCACCAGGCGCTGGTCGACCTCATGGGCCCGGTCGACACCAGCTTGGCCCAGGCCAGCAAGGGCATCACCGGGATCATGATGGTCGGCCTGCAGGGCTCGGGTAAGACCACGACCAGCGGCAAGCTGGCCCGCAAGCTGCAAAAGCAAGGGCACGAGGTCATGCTGGTCGCCGCCGACGTCTACCGCCCGGCCGCCATCCACCAGCTCCAGGTCCTCGGCCAGCGCCTCGACGTGCCGGTCTTCGCCCAGCCCGGGGGCAACCCCGTGGACATCTGCCGCGAGGCCACCGAGGAGGCCGCGCGCAAGGGCTTCGACTACATCATCTACGACACCGCCGGGCGCCTGACCGTCGACGACGCGTTGATGGAGGAGCTCGAGAACATCCAGGCCAGCGTCCACCCGGCCAACATCATGCTGGTCATCGACGCGATGATCGGCCAGGACGCGGTCAAGACCGCCAAGGCCTTCGACGAGCGCCTCGAGCTCACCGGCGTGATCCTGACCAAGCTCGACGGTGACGCCCGCGGCGGCGCGGCGCTGTCGATCAAGGCCGCGACCGGCAAGCCGATCAAGTTCCTCGGCATCGGCGAGGGCCTCGACAAGCTCGACGAATTCCGGCCCGAGGGCCTCGCCGGGCGCATCCTCGGCATGGGCGACCTCGTCGGCCTGATGAACGACTTCCAGGAGGTCGTCGACGAGGAGCAGGCCGCGGCCGACGCCGAGAAGATGCTCGGCGGCGGCTTCGGGATGGACGACTTCCTCCAGCAGATCAAGACCATCCAGTCGATGGGCTCGCTGCGCGACCTCGTCGACAAGATGCCGCTCGGCTCGCTCTTTGGCGGCGACCTGCCCGAGGAGGTGCTCGAGCAGGCCGCCGACGACGGCGAGCTGGTCAAGATCGAGGCGATGATCAACTCCATGACCAAGCAAGAGCGCCGGGATCCCGAGCTCTTCTTGCAGGAGGAGGCGCGCACCTCCACGCCGGCGCACAGCAAGCTCAGCCGCCGCAAGAAGCGGCCCAAGAAGGCCAAGGATCCCTCGGCCCTCGACCCCGAGGACTTCGTCGACAGCCGCGTGAACCGGGTCGCGCGCGGCTCGGGCCGCGAGGGCGAGGAGGTCATGGGCCTGGTCTCGCGCTTCATGGTCATGCGCGACATGTTCGGCATGCTCGGCGACCTCATGGGCGGCTCGGGGCTGATGGGCAAGATCCCCGGCCTCAAGCAGATGAAGCAGATGAACGCGGTCCGCAAGCTCGCCAAGGACCCCGACGCCCTCCAGGCGCTCATGGGTGGCGGCGGCGGTGGCATGCCCGGGCTCCCCGGCGGCATGGGCATGCCCGGCGGCATGGGCATGCCCGGCGGCGCGGGCATGCCCGACCTCGCCAGCTTGCTCGGCGGCGCCGATCCGGGCGGCAAGCAAAAGAGCGGCAAGCAAGTGACCAAGACCAAGTCCAAGCGCAAGCAGGCCAACAAGGCGCGGCGCAAGAACCGACGCAAGTGAGGCGACCATGAGCGAGCCAGCCCGAGGATCCGAGACCGCGCCCGCCGGGGCGACCAGGCGCTACCGCTGCCCAACCTGCAAAAAGCAGCACATGGCCGGCCCCGAGACCACGCACCGCCCCTTTTGCAGCGACCGCTGCAAGATGGTCGACCTCGGGCGCTGGCTCGACGAGGACTACCGCATCAGCCGGCCGCTGGGCCCCGACGACCACGAGTGAGCGCCGCCCTCGACATCCGCGACTTCGAGCGCGTGGTGTTCTTCACCGGCGCGGGCATGTCCGCCGAGAGCGGCGTGCCCACCTACCGCGGCAAGGGCGGGATCTGGAAGTCCTACGACTACCAAAACTGCGCCTGCCAGGAGGCCTTCGAGCGCGACCCCGAGTACGTGTGGGAGTTCCACAACTACCGCCGCGGCCTCGTCTCGAAGTGCGCCCCCAACCTCGGGCACCAGCTGATTACTCGCTGCCAACAGCAGCTGCCCTCGGTCCGCGTCGTCACCCAGAACATCGACGGGCTGCACCAGGCCGCCGGCAGCGTCGACGTGCTCGAGCTCCACGGCAGCCTGTGGCGCGTCCACTGCGAGGCCTGCGGCTGGTCCGAGGAGGACCACGCCGCCCCCGTGCTCGCGCTGCGCTGCCCCGCGTGCGGCGACGCCTACAAGCGCCCGGGGATCGTGTGGTTCGGCGACCCGCTGAACGAGGCGGTGATCCGCGAGGTCGCCGACGCGCTCGCGGCCTGTGATCTGCTGGTCTCGATCGGCACCTCGGCGGTGGTCTACCCCGCCGCCCAGATGCCGTTGATCGCCAAGCGCGGCGGGGCCACCCTCGTGGAGATAAACCCCGAGGACACGCCGATCAGCCACGCCTACGATCACCACCTGCGGACGACCGCCACCGAGGGTCTCGCGGCGCTCTGCGCAGGGCTCGATCCCTGAGCAACCTGCGCGCCGCTCAAGCTCGACGAGGCGCGCCAGGGCTGCGGCCGAGCGCGTCGAGCTCGACCCCGGCGGCCTGCAGGAGCGGCGAGGGCCGCCCGGCCCACAGCAGCCACAGCCGGCTCATCGCCCGGGTCGCCGCGACATAGAGCGCCCGGCGAGAGGCCGCGTCCGCGGCGTAGCTGGCCGCGTTGAGGTCGGGGAGCACGACCATGTCGAACTCCAGGCCCTTGATCGCGTCGACGCAGGTCACGCTGATCCCCGGCGTGAAGCGAAAGTCCCCGTCGACCACCAGGCGACAGTCGACGGCCCGCTCGAGCAGCGCGTACATCCGCCGGCTCGAGGCCGCCCGCCGGCAGACCACGGCGACGCTCGCCAGGCGATCCCGACGGCGCAGCTCGGCCAGGGCGGCGCTCAGCCGGGCGAGGAGATCGAGCTCGTGGGCCGCGGGCGTGAAGCACAGCGCGGGGTCGTCCACGGCCACGCCCCCCGACTGCTGCCCCGCGCCCGCCTGCGGATCCACGACCCGGCGGGCGAAGTCCTCGAGCGCGGGCGGGCAGCGGTAGCTCTCCTTCAAGGTCACCCGCTGCGTCCGCGTCGCGACCCCGAGCTCGTCCAGCGCCCGCTCCCAGCCGCAAAATCGCAGGGTCTCGTCGACCTGCTGGTTGGCGTCGCCGGCGAGGGTCAGGGATCCGCGAGCCGCCAGCGCTCGGCCGATGACCGCGAACTCGACCGGCGCGAACTCCTGGCCCTCGTCGAGCAGCACGTGATCGTAGCGCGCGAGCTTGGGGTTTTTGCCCCGGCGCAGGCGCTCGAGCTCGAAGAGCAGCGCGAAATCTTCGACGTCGAGGCTCTCGGCGTCCTGGTCGGGGGTGGCTTCGTCGATCGCCAGGCCGTCGACGGTCTGGAGCCGGTCGGCGTCGACGTGGGCGTAGCGCTGCTCGCTCGTCGGCGAGAACTGGATCTTGGTGTGGGCGATCACCTGGGCGGCCATCCCGGCCGTGAGCTCGCCGCCGCTGCTCGCGACGAGCTCGTCGAGCAGCGCGCGGTCGCCAAACAGGTGCAGCAGGTCGTCGCGGATCTTGACGCGCTCGTCGTCGCGGTAGCCAGCCTCGAGCTCGCGCATCGCCTCGGTCTTGGCGACGATCCGCGGGAGCAGCTCGAGCAGCGCGGGGTGACGCTTGACCCGGCTGACCGCCAGCGAGGTGTCGCGGCTGTCTCGCGCCGGCAGGTCCCGAAAGGCCCGGCGACCCTGCGCGGCGATCCACCCCGCGAAGGTCTCGACCTCGGCGTCGTCGACCCCCAGACGCTCGAGCAGCGCGGTCAGCAGGTTGCGCAGGCCCGGCGTGGGCACGAGCACCAGCGCACGAAATTGCGGCTTGGGTCGCTCGCGGCGAGCCTGGGCGCGCAGCCGCGCGAGGCGGTGGAGCGCGACGGTGGTCTTGCCGAAGCCGGCCTCGCCGAGGATCAGCAAGCTGCACCCGGGCTCGAGCTCCACGGCGCCGCGCTGCACCGGATCGAGCTCGACCTCGATCGGCGAGCTGACCCGGTCGCGCTCGCGGCTGTCCCGGGGGACCAGGGGCGAGCGCAGCTGCGAAGGCTCGACGCGCCAGCACACGGCTGCATCCCCCCCGCTCTCGACCCGGACGAAGCGCAGCTCCCCGTCATCGACGACCGCCAGCCGCCCTGCCGCGACCACGAGCAGCTCCCGCGCGAGCACCTCCCCCTCGATGGCGTGGTCGTCGTCGAGCTCGACCTCGTACTCGTCGCCGACCTCGTTGGCGAAGAAGACCTCGGCCAGCGGGGCCTGCTCCCAGTCGATCATCCCGACCCCGCCGCGCACGAAGGACTCGCCCCCGAGCAGCAGGTCGCGGGTCCGCCCGGCGCTGCGCACCCGCAGGCGCCCGAGGCATTGCGCGCCAGGCTTGAGCTCCCACAGCGCGGCGCACAGGCCCTCGAGCTCGACGAGACGAGCGAGCTCGGGGGGGCTCGGGGGGCGACCAAGCGAGGGACGGGCGAGCGCAGCCATTCGCACGATCTGCGCCAAGCCGCCCGCCGGCGCAAGACTCGAAGTTTTCTCGGAGACGCGCTAGGATCGGCTCGAATCGGGGATGGAGATGGCGACCTCGCCGAGGCTCGCGCCAGCGTGTCGATGGAGCGCGCGGTACCAGGCCAGGGCCTGCTCGCAGCGCGCCGCGAAGGCCTGCGTCCCCCACAGCAAGCACAAGGTCTCGCGGGTCTGCGCGTGGGTCTTGCTGCGCTGGCTGTCCTTGACCGCGTTGGCGCAGGGCCCCGCGGCGTCGTGCAGGCACAGCAGCCCGTCGAGGCTGATCTCCTGACCCGAAGCGTTGAACACGTAGCGCCCCTGCTCGACGACGCCCACGCGCAGCGGCGCCTCGACGCGCTCGAGATCGACGACGCTGATCGGCACGCCGGCGTGGAGCGAGGCGACGTTGCACAGATCCACCGCGAGGTTGATCGAGCCGAGCTCGCCGCGGGTCGCCGCGCGCAGCAGGAATTCGCAGGCCGGCTTGCTGCGACCCGCGGGCTTGAAGCCGCCGTGGCGCAGCAGATCACGGACGGCCTTGCGCAGGGCGTCGTCGGGCGCCGGCTGCGGGCGCCCGGCGAGCTCGGGGGTCGCGTCGAGCTGCGCCGCGTCGAGCTGTAGGCCCGCGCGCAACCATGTGGGACTCGGCGTCGCCTCCAAGCTCGCGTCGAAGCGGGCGACGAAGGCACCGAGCCACAGGCTCGGGTGGGGCTCGCAGGTCAGCGCGATCGGCTCATCGGAGATCCGCATCGCCGAAAGTCTATGCAATCCCCGCCGCAGCTTGCATGAACCGACACATTCCTCGGACAAAGTGTCCTCCCCAACTCATATTTCATCTGTCAAACGTGAACTTGTCTGATACCCTGCGTTTCGGGCGAAATTCGTGGTCGCAGCGCCCAACCAGTCCACGACCACTCGAGCAATGAGCAGTGATCACGGGGACGTCTTCGATCCCGACGCGGTAGTGGGTCACCGCTACCGGATCATTCGCTATTGCGAAAAGCGCGATTTTGGCCAGGTCTACCTCGCGGAGGACACGGCCATGGATCTGCGCGTGGCGCTCTTGCGTCTCGAACGCGCGTTCTCCCAGGAGTCCGTCCGCGAGCGCTTCTTCGACACGCGCGCGACCGCCAGCGTCGAGCACGAGGCGATTGTCGACCTCACCGACTACGGCGAGGACCTCGACGGCCGGCTCTTCCTCGTCATGCCGGAGCACTCCGACGCGCGCTCGCTGCGAGCGGCGCTCGAGGCCGAGGCGCCGCTGAGCTGGGAGCGTGTCCAAAAGATCACCACGCAGCTCTGCGACGCCCTCGTCGCCGCCCACGCCAAGGGCGTGCTGCATGGCGCCCTCAACCCGCTGCACGTGCTCTTGGCCCCGGGTGATCGCGTGCACGTGGTCGACTTTGGCCTCGCCCGGGCGCTGGTTGGAGAGGCTGGCGCGAGCACCTCTCGCGGGGACAGCACGACCCGCTCGCTGCTCGGCGATCCCGCCTACCTCTCCCCGGAGCAGCTGCGCGACGAGCCGCCGACCGCGAGCAGCGACACCTACGCCCTCGGCCTATTGCTTTGGGAGCTGGTCTCCGGGGCCCCGCCGATCACCGGCACGCGCGCCCAGGTCCTCGACGCCCGCGGGCGAGCCCTGCCCGAGCTCGCCCGCCCCGGCGGCGCGCCGGTCGAGGTCGAGGCCTTCTTGCACCTCGCCCTGGCCAGCGATCCCGGCGAGCGCTTCGCCAGCGTCGAGGAGCTCCGCAGCACCTTCACGGCCCTCGTGGAGAGCGCCGAGCCGACCGCCCCCACGTCACCGGCGCGGCCGGCAGCCCCAGCCGCGAAGCCAAAGCCAGCCGCGAAGCCAAAGCCAGCCGCGAAGCCAAAGCCAGCCGCGAAGCCAAAGCTCCCCGCCGCGCCCAAGCCGGCCGCGCCCAAGCCCCCTGCCCGCGCCAGCGAGACCAAGAAGACCCACCTGGGCATCGGTCCAAAGTCCGCGCCCAAGACCCCGCGACCGCCCAAGCTGCCCTCGGCCGACGGTCGCAGGCCGCCGGCCGGCCGCATCCACCGACCCAGCGCGCAGCCGACCGAGCCCGTCCCGGTCCTCCCCAGCGCGCGCTCGGCCACGCCGGGCGTCCCAGCGGCGATCCCAACGACCACGACCAAGGCTCAGCGCCGCGTCGAGCCCACGCCGCCCCCCGAGCCCGTGCTCACCAAGTCGGCGACTCGCCGCGGCCCGCCCACCAGGCCGCTGCCCACCCTCGAGTCGAGCGACTCCCAGGCCGCCCCGCAGGCTCCACAGTCGAGCATCGACACCGCACCGCTGCGCAACGACACCACCGCCGCCGCCATCGACTCGGCCATCGAGGCCCTGCACGACGCGGGGCTCGAGGCGCTCGAAGAGCCCGCCGATCCCCTCGCCGCCCAATCCGGCGAGATCAACTCCAAGACCCCGAGCGCTCCGCCGACGCCCTTCACCTCGCCGCGACCGACCACCCCCGTGGTCACCGCCGGGCTCGCGCGATCCGAGCCCACCCCCACGCCGCTTCAGCTCGACGATCCAGCTCACGCCTCCGCCATCGCCAGCATCACGCCGCCGAGCCAGCGCCGGCGCTTTGGACCCCTCGAGCTCGGAGTCGTCGCCCTGCTCGCCCTCGCCTTGCTGGGCTTCGCTGGCTGGCGGATCTTCGGAGGCAGCCAGGACAGCGACGAGCTCGCCGCCAACACTGCGCCGACCACCGCGCAGGAGCCCCAGCCAGGCGCCGCCGGACCGGGCGCCGCGTCCGCCTCCGCCGAGCCCGCAAAGCCCACGCCCAAGCCGATCGCCGCAGGTCGACCCGAGGACGTCAACGAGGTCCTCGCCGAGCTCGTGCCCGAGCCCGTGTCCCAGGGCCCCACCCGCGCCCGCGGCCAGCGGCTCAGCGAGAAGGACTTCCGCGAGGCCATGGTCTCCGCGCGCGCGGGCATCGTCAGCAACTGCCTCGACTCTCGCATGCGTCGCACCCTCAAGGTCGCCGTCAAGGTCAAGCCCAGCGGCGAGGTCGAGGCCGCCCGCGTGCTCGGAGGCCTTGGCGACACCAACTTGGGGCGCTGCGTGGTCCGGCAGGTCTACCGCATCGACTTCCCCGCCACCGTCGAGGGCGGCCGAGACACCTACACCCTGCGGCTACGCTAGTGTGCGCGGGGAAGCCCCACGAAGCTCCTGTGCATCACGCACGCACCGAGCGCGACTCGACGAGCGAGGTGCCGCGCGAGCGCACCCCACTCGTCGCGCCGGCTCGGCTCGGATCAGCCGAGCTTGGCGTTGCCGACCTTCTCGAGGTAGCCCTGCAGGGTCTTGATGTTGGCGTCGTAGGCCGAGGGCTCGCCGACCGAGATGTTCCCACGCAAGTAGTATTGAATCGGAAGCTCGCGGACCGCGAAATAGCGGGTGAAGCCGTCCGGCTGACCATCGGGCCAAGACAGACCGATCGCCCAGTTGCGCGACTTGTAGTCGTTGAGCTGCGAGATCACGCCGTTGACGCTCGAGACCTCTTCTTGGCGCTCACGATCGATGTAGGTCGTCAGCATTGCGATGTTCTGATCGTAGGCCGCGGGCGACCCGATCGAGAGCCCCGCGCCGCGAATGTAGGTGACGAAGTTCATGTCGCGTTCGGCGAAGGAGACGGTGAACCCATCGGGCTTACCGGTGTCGCCATTGAGGCCAATGGCCCAGTTCTTGGACTTGTAGTCGTTGATCTCGATGACGGTTTTCTTGGCCCACTCGACCTCACTGAGGAAAGGACGGCAGACGACGACATTGGATACGGCCATGATTGTTCTCCTTGTTTCTCTACTGTTTCACGAGCTGCATTCAGCTCATTTGGCATGATTCGGCGCACACGGGGGCACGAACGTCGATTCGAGCTCGCCGAGCATTGGAGGAGGCGCCATGGGTCATTTCATGACCAAAGGCGCTACGCCACTCGCCCTGACATGACACCCACGCCAGCGCCCCGACAGCCTCCCACTCGCCCCGCTGAGCGTCAAGACAACATCAACATTCGAGATCACAACAATCATCAACTCTCCAACAACGACGATTCGCGTTTATCACCGACAGAACATGCATCGCTCGCTCGCTGAGGCGCCGCGCCCCGCGCAAAACTCACACATGAACGCCAGCGCTCACACCGCCAAAGCCAGCCATTTCCCTAACAGCTCCACCCCAGGCGCTTCCGCCACTGATCCTTCGCCAGCGCCACGGCTGGATCTCTGCTCGCCTCGCTGCCATGAGTCGGCCGTGTCTCGCGTCTTCATCTTCGGAGCGACCGGTGGCGTCGGCCACCGCCTGTGCCCCCTGCTCATCGCCGCAGGCCACCGCGTCAGCGGCCTGCACCGCGACCCCGCCCAGGCCGAGGCCCTGCGCGCGGCCGGTGTCGAGCCCGTGCTCGGTGACCTCATGACCCTCGACGTCGACGCGGCGATCGAGCTGATCCGCGATCACGACGTGATCGTGTTCTCGGCCGGCGCCGCCGGCAGCGGCCCCGAGCGGACCCGCACCATCGACGGTCACGGCCCGGTCACGGTCATCGCGGCCATGCGCGCCCTCGGGCTGCGCCGGCTCCTGCTGGTCTCCGCCTTCCCCGAGGCCAGGCGGGGCCTCGAGATCAGGCCCGGCTTCGAGCTCTACATGCAGGTCAAGAAGCAGGCCGACGCCGCCCTCGCGGCGACCGAGCTCGACTGGGTGATCCTCCGCCCCGGGACCTTGGTCCACGCGGACGGCGACGGGCGCGTGGCGGCCGGCCTCGCCCTCCCTTATGGCAACGTCGCCCGCGGCAGCGTCGCCGCGCTTTTGGCCGCTCTCGTCGACACCCCGGCCATCCGCCGCGAGATCATCGAGCTCACGGACGGCGAGACTCCCGTCGCCGAGGCCGTCGCCGCCCTCGTCCGCGAGTAGCACCAGTGCGCGCTGCGGAGGGGCTGAAGAGCCCCAGGCTTGGAGCACCGATCGCCGCTCTAGTCGGGCTGGTCGACGAAGCGCAGGTAGGGCGAGACAGCCTCGAACTCCCCCAGGCGCCGGCGCGTCTCCTCGTCCGAGAGCCGCGGCGAGACGATCACCCGATCGCCGCGCTGCCAGTCGGCCGGCGTCGCCACCGGGTAATGGTCGCCGAGCTGGAGGGCGTCGATCGCCCGGAGCAGCTCGCCAAAGCTGCGGCCCACGTTGACCGGGTAGCTCGAGCTCAGCCGGATCCGCTTGGCCGGGTCGATGATGAAGGCCGTGCGCACCGTGGTCGTGTCGGCCGCGTTGGGGTGGAGCATCCCGTAGAGGTTGGCCACGCTGCGATCGGGGTCGGCGATCAGCGGGAAGTCGAGGTCCACGCCCATGACCGCGCCGACGTTGCGGATCCAGTCCTCGTGCTCCTCGAGGGGATCGACCGACAGACCGATCACCTTCACGCCTCGGCGCGCGAACTCGGGCGAGAGCCTGGCGATCTGGGCTAGCTCGGTGGTGCACACCGGGGTGTAGTCCTTGGGGTGCGAGAACAGCAGGCCCCACGCGTCGCCCAACCACTGGTGAAGGCGAAGCTCGCCCTGTGTCGTCTGCGCGCTGAAGTCGGGGGCAGCGTCTCCAAGCCTGAGAACCATGGCCGCGAGCATAGCCTCCGCGCGACCGACCCGGAGACCGCTGCGCTCCCCCTTTGCCCGAGGTCCTCAGCCCCCGCGAACCACGTAGACCCGCTCGGTCAGCAGCTCGTCGTGATCCGGCGAGACCGTGAGCCCTGGGTTTAGATAGGCCCGAAAGATGAAAAACACGCTGTCGTCGAGCGCCACGCCCGGGAACGCCGTGGGCAGCGTCAGGCAATTCTCCCTGCCCGTGCAATCCCGACGAATCTCATGAGCCCAAAGCTGATCCGCATTTGGGTGATTGGGTAGGTAAGCAAAAGCGCTGCCTTGCATCTGATCGCTGTTGATCGCCGCCACACCAACGCGTGATTGCTGACTATAGAGCCCGGCGTTGGAGTATGTGGCCTTACCGGCCGCGGCGTGGTTGACCCCAAAAGCGACGAAGTAGTCGTTTGGGCCCAGGTTCAGGCTGCCCGTACCCTGAAATACCGAAAGTGGTCCGGCCGCGTAGGTCGCGTCGCCGTTGTCTCCCAAGCACTCGGTGACGAAGTCGATGCAGCGCTGCGGATCGATGGGGATCGCGACGAGGGCCGAGCTCGCGATGCCGACGCTTTGAAAGTCTGCCTCGCCAAAGCTGTCGACGATCGCCGCGTCGAGGGCGTTGAGGGCCGGCAGCAGCGAGGTCTCTTTGACCCCATCCCCCGGGGGGTGCGCGCGGGCGCTGCCAGGGCGGCCCCGCTGCCTTCGGGCGTCAGGCGATAGACCGCGAGCGGCGGCGCCTCGGTGTAGGCGGCCCCGGCCGCGGCGTCCTCGTAGAGCGCCACGCGACCGAGGAGCATCGTCGCGTCCGCGCTTTGTTCATCGAGGCCGAAGTCGACCAGCGCCTGGGGGAAGACCAGCTCGTTGATCGCCTCGCCGGGGACCCCCTCGGCCTCGAGGGCCCCGCGCGCGGCCGCAACCGCGTCCGCGTCCGATCCGGCGATCACCGCGATCTCGGCCGAGAACGGCCCGCCGGGCCCCGTGCCCGCGTTGACGAGGTTGAGCGTGTCGCCGAGGCTGGCGAACACCGAGATCCGCTCCCCCTCTCCGTCGACGCGCGAGAACAGGTAGGGCGTGAAACCGAAGTACCTGGCCGCGGGCGGGGTCTGGCCGTGGATGACCACGACCTCGTTGGCGGCGAGCAGGTAGGACGAGCTCATGTTCGCGGGGATCTTGGGCGCGCCGCCGACCGATCCGGGGCCCAGGGCGACCGGCTGATCCGGGTGTGCCGGCACGCTGAACAGCAGATAGGGCGTCGAGGGGTTGTTGCCGTAGCAGTCGTCGAGGAGCTCGCAGTCCGCGACGGTGAAGGACGTGACCACGCCCTCCTGGACGCGAAAGCCCGCGTCCTCGAAGTGCGCGAGCAGCCCCTCGGCGGGGGCCTCGGCCCCCTGGTCGGCGCTCGACTCGGCCTCGGCCGTCATCTCCTCCCCAACCGCGCCCTCGCCCGCCTCGGTCTGTGCCGCGTCGCCCTCCCCCGGCGCGCTCTCGCTGCCCGCGCTCTCGCCTTCCCCGCCTTCACCCTCGCTCTCGTCGCCCTCGTCGGCCTGGCTCTCGCCCCCGCCCTCGCCCGCATCGTCGGCGCACCCACAGCACAGCTGCGCGAGCAGCCCAGACAACGCCAACGCAGGCAGAATCTTCGAATCTCGACGCATCTCGTCCTCCTCACCGAATACGCCCCGTGACGCCCACGCCTCCCACCTTCGTGGGAACCAACAGGCGCGGCCTCGGGGTCCACGGCTCTAGCCAATCCTATTGCAGCTCGCCGCCAACGCAGCAGCTCGCGGCCACGAAAGCCGCCGGGAAACACAACTACACAGACTCGTGCGCGACGCAGGAGACTCGAAAGGGTCCAGGCGCGGGGTCCTCGACGACTTTGCAATATCTTCAGCGAGCCAGCCTCGGCATCATGGTCTCGCCATGTCCCTGCCCCCCGAGCTGCCCGAGGATCTCGAGACCCCTGACGCCGCGCAGGCCCCCGAGGGCGACGCCCTCGAGCCAGTCGATCGCCGCACCTTCTTGCGCATGGGCGCGGCCGCGGCCGCGAGCATCGCGGTGGGCTGCGCCGACGACGGGGCCGGGCTCGAGGCAGGCTCCGAGGACGAGAGCGCGGGCAGCGAGAGCGCCGGCCTCGACGAGATCGGGACCAGCGAGTCGGACACGGGCAGCGACGAGGCCGAGTCCGACGCCGAGACGGGCACGGACAGCGAGACCGAGACCGACACCGGCGAGCCGCTCGAGCAGTGCGAGGGCGAGCTGATCGACTTCGACCCCGAGGCCGTGGCCCTCGACGAGCTCGGCTTCCCGCTCGCGCTGATGGCCGGCGAGATGCGCCCCGACTCGGTCATGCTCGCCGTCTACATCGAGGACGCCGCGCCCAGGCTGCTGCGGGTGTGGCGGCCCAGCGACCAGCCGGGGGTCATCGACCTGATCGCCGAGCGCGAGGTGGTGCCCGACGCCGACGGCTACGCCAAGCTCGGCGTCGACGGGCTGTGCTCGGGGACCTGGTACCGCTACGCCTACTTCAGCGACGAGGACGGCGAGCTCACGGCCCGCAGCCGCGTGGCCGAGTTCCGCACGGCGATCGCCGAGGACTCGCTCGAGCCGGTGGTCGTGGCGATCTCGGCCTGCAACGGCAACAGCTTCGACTGGCCAGCCCTCGAGCGCACCGCCGAGGAGTACTACGACGTGTTTTGCCACCTCGGCGACATGGCTTACAACGACGGCGCGTTCACCCGCGACGAGTATCGAGCCAAGTGGAAGCAGTACCTCGGCAACGAGGGCTTCAAGTCGGTCTACGCCCTCGCCGGGCTCTACGCGACCTGGGACGACCACGAGATCACCGACAACTCGGCCTTCGACCCCGAGACCGAGGACCCCGCTCAGCTCGAGAAGAAGGACAACGCCCTGAACGCCTACTTCGAGGTCCTGCCGATCGCGCAGGCCGAGGCCGAGGACTACAAGCTGTGGCGCAGCTTTCGCTGGGGCCTGAGCGTCGAGTTCTTCGTGCTCGACTGCCGCTACGAGCGGCGGCCCTCGCTGGGCGAGTACATCAGCCAGGCGCAGATGGACTGGCTCGAGCAGGGCCTGATGGCCAGCCCCTGCCACTTCAAGGTCATCCTCAACTCGGTCCCGATCACCAACATGCCGATCTTGTGGGACGTGGCCGCCGACGACCGCTGGGAGGGCTTCCCAGGCGCGCGCGACTCCCTGCTCGCGTTCATCGACGACCACCAGATCGAGAACGTCTGGTTCATCGCCGGCGACTTCCACGTCTGCTTCGTCTCGCGCCTCGAGCCCATGGGCACCACGCTCTCGGCCCGGACCCGCGAGATCGCGGTGACCGGCGGGCGGACGAACTTCGCCGGTGACACCCTGGGCCTGTCGACCCAGTTCGACTACGGCGTGGGCGACCCGCGCGGCTGCGTGCTGACCTTCGACCCCGCCCTGGACGCGGTCAATGTCCGCTTCATCAACCCCGAAGGTGGCGACGACTACAATCAAGACCTGACCCAGGACTGATCCGCCTGGGGGCCGCGGTGTTACTCTGGATCCCCGTGGCGAACCCCATGCACAGGTCCCCCCGCCTCCTCCTGCTCGCTGCCACCCTCGCGCTCTCGGCCTGCTCCACGCCCGCCGACGACGGTGGTGACGATGGGACCGGGACCGGGACCGAGACCGACGCCGAGGACACGGACACGGACACCGACGGGGCCTGCAACCCCACGGGGACCTACGCCGAGTGCGGAGCCGCGGGCACCGCGGCCTGCATGGCCGACGGCCAGCCCCTGGTCTGCCTGGTCAGCGCCGAGGCGGGCACCTGCAGCCGCGAGTGCGAGGACGCCTGCGACTGCTGGGCCGCGCCCGAGGCCAACGCCGACAGCGCGACCGTCGACTGTCTCGCCCTGGTCGAGGGCGACCCGGTCAAGTCCTGCGTGCTCGCCTGCGCGGGCGGGCTCGCCTGCCCCAGCCCGATGACCTGCGACGAAGGCCTGGGCTTTTGCGTCCATGATTGAGTCCAGCCGCGCGGGCGCTCAACCCTTCAGCGCCTGGGCAACGAAGGACTCGATGGCTGGGGCCGGTCGCGCCCCCGCCACGCGCTCGAGCTCGCGGCCGCGGTGGTAGACGGCCATGGTGGGGATCGAGCGCACGCCCATCTGCGCGCCGACCCGGGGCAGCGCCTGGGTGTCGACCTTGGCGACCAAGAAGCGCCCCGCGCTGCGCTTGGCCACGGTCTCCAGCTCCGGGGCGACCATGCGGCACGGCCCACACCAGGGCGCCCAGTAGTCGATGAGCACGGGCAGGGCCGAGGTCTCGATCAGCGCCCGAAACGCCGCCTCGTCGAGGACCTCCGCCGGGGCGTCCGCGCCCTCGCCCATGGGCGCGTGGCAGCTCCCGCACTTGGCCGGCTCGTCGAGCTTGGCGAAGGGGACTCGGTTGACCTTCCCACAGCGAGGACAGGGCCGACGCAGGCCCTTGGGATCGACTTTGAACGCGGCCATGGGCCCAAACTAAGTCGACTGTCACAGGCCACAACCCAAGCCCCGACGTGACCCGCCCCACCTTCTTTGTCAGCGCCAGCTCACGCGTCGCAGCCCGCGCGGGTGTAGGGTTGGCGCAGCGTCATGACCAGCGACGACCAAGAGACCCAGGCCCCCGCGTCCCAGGACCCCGCCCAGGGCGACGCGACCACCGAGAAGCGACCCGTCAAGCCCATGAAGTTCGCGGTGCTCTCCCAGCGTCCCGAGCTCTACTCGACCCAGCGCATGGTCGAGGCCGTGCGCAGCCGCGGTCACGAGTGCCACCTGATCGACTACCGGCGCTGCTACATGAAGATCGCCACGCACCGGCCGACGATCACCTACGACGGCCAGCTGCTCGAGGGCTTCGACGCCGTGATCCCGCGGATCTCCGCCGCGCACTCGTCCTACGGCACCGCCGTGGTCCGGCAGTTCGAGATGATGAACGTCTACTGCGTCAACGGCTCCCAGGCGATCGCCCGCGCCCGCGACAAGCTGCGCAGCATGCAGATCCTGGCCAAGAAGGGCATCGGCCTGCCGCTGACCGGCTACGCCCACACGACCTTGGACGTCGACGGCCTCGTCGAGATGGTCGGCGGCGCGCCCCTGGTCATCAAGCTGCTCGAGGGCACCCAGGGCATCGGCGTGGTCCTGACCGAGACCCACAACGCCGCGACCTCGGTGATCGAGGCCTTCCGGGGCCTCGACGCCAACATCCTGGTCCAGGAGTTCATCGCCGAGGCCAAGGGCTCGGACCTGCGCTGCTTCGTGGTCGGCGACAAGGTCGTGGCCTCGATGATGCGCAAGGGCGCCCCGGGCGAGTTCCGCTCCAACCTCCACCGGGGCGGCAGCGCCGAGGCCATCAAGCTGACCCCCGAGGAGCGCAGCACGGCCGTGCGCGCGGCCAAGGCCATGGGCCTGCGGGTCGGCGGCGTCGACATCCTGCGCTCGAACCACGGGCCCTTGGTGATGGAGGTCAACTCCTCGCCGGGGCTCGAGGGCATCGAGAAGGCCACGAGCAAGGACGTGGCCGAGGCGATCGTGAAGTTCATCGAGAAGGACTCCGAGTCGGGGCGACGCGGGGACCGAAACCTCAACCACTGAGGACCCGCGCGCGCCCGAGCTCGCGCGCACGCGAAAGGCGAAGGCCCCTCGACATGCTCGAGCGGGCCTTCGCCTCTTTCGTGGGCGCCTGTGAGCTTTTACGTCCGTGCGCTCAGCCGGCCGCGCGCCGGCCTTCGAGGATCGTCAAAAACGAGCGGCTGCGCAGCTCCGCCTCGCTCAACCCCGTGCGCGCGAGCTCGTCGAGGGACACCGCCCCGCAAGCCAGGGCGCGCAGGAAGTAGTTCAGCAGCCCCTGGCCGGTGGCCGCGTCGTCGAAGACGTCGCCCACCAAGGTCGCCTGGGCGGCCTGCTCGACGAAGTTGCGCAGGCGCTTGGCCGCGGCGTCGAAGCCCTCGAGGAAGAACCCGTAGCAGGCGGCGTAGCGCGCGGGCAGCTGGGCGGGGTGGAGGTCCCAGCCCTGATAGAAGCCGCGCACCAGCGAGCGCCGGTTGTGGCCATGGGCCAGGCGCCAGGCGCCGTGGACCGCGGCCCGGTTCTCGGCGAGCTGCTCGTCGTCGAGGTCCTCGCCGCGGTGCAGGGGCACGGGCATCACGTTGGTCGCCCCGTCCGACAAGAACACCCCGGTCTCGGCGAAGCTGGCCTTCATCAGGTCGAGGGCGAAGTCGCAGGCCGGGTGATCCATGCGCTGGTGGGCCGCCGTGACCCCAAAGCTGGCCGTGAAGTCGTAGGTCCCGAAGTGCGCGCCCACGCAGCGCCCCTCGGCGGCCGCGAGGAGCTGGGGCAGCAGGCAGCGGCCCTCGTCGTCGAGCAGGCCGTGGGCGAGCTCGATCATCAGCTCCATGGCCAGCGCGCCCTCGTCGAGGCCCAGGCGGCGCTCGAGGGCCTCGAAGGCGCGGACCAGGGTCGAGACCTGCTCGGGCACCGAGATCTTGGGCAAGGTGATCACGAAGTTGTCGGGCAGGCGCCCGGCCTCCTCGACCAGCGTGGTCACGAAGCGCTCGAGGGTGCGGATCGACCGGCGCATGAGCGCGCCCTCGAGCGGCTTGATGCGGATGCCACAAAAAGGCGGCAGCGTCCCCGCGGCCAGGCCAGCCGCGAGCTCCCTGGCCGCCGACACCGAGGTCGCGTCCTCCTCGTCGTCGGGGCGGTTGCCGTAGCCGTCCTCGAAGTCGAGGCGGAAGTCCTCGACCGGCTCGCGCTCGAGCTTGGCCCGGACCCGCTCGTGGACGCTCAGCGCCAGCCAGGCGCTGGGCTGGAGCTGGCGCAGCGAGTCGGGGTCCTCCGCGAACTCGGCCATGGCCGCGGCCGAGTCCTCCCCCAGGCCCTCGGCGCCCGGCAGGCCCATGGCCCGGGCGAACTCGAAGGGGTCGGCGCCGTAGGTGTCGAGGCTGCGCACGGCCAGCGCCCCGAGCTTGACCGCGGTGTCGCGGCGAAACAGGTGCGCGCCGCCGTAGACCACGTGGACCGGCTGGCGATCCCCGCGCTCCCCGGGGTGGCGATCCGCGAAGCGCTCGCAGGCGATGTCGAGGGCGGCGAGGGTGTCGGCGATCTCGTCGACGAGGTCGGTGGTCGGCGTGGACATGGCTGGGGAGTCTACCAACTCCCCGGGCTGGCTCGGCTACCGCGGCCTGCTCAGCTACCGCGGTAGGTAGAGTAGCCAAAGGGGCTGAGCAGCAGCGGCACGTGGTAGTGCTGGTCCGTATCCTCGACCTGAAACACGATCTCCGCCCAGGGATAGAAGCTCGGCGCGTCGCCAAAGTACTCCGCGGTGTCGAAGTGGATCCGGTAGATCCCCGGGCGCATGCTCCCCGAAGAGATCAGCCCCGAGAGCCGGCCGTCCTCGTCGGTCTTGCCGCGGCCGAGCATCTCCCAGTGCTCGGGCCGATCTTGGCGCCACAAGGTCACGGAGACGCCCGTCGCGGGGCATCCACGCGCGGTGTCGAGGATGTGGGTGGTGATCGGGCTGCGAGAATCGTTCATGCGAGGGTCTCCAGTCGTAGCCGGGTGATCTTTGCCTGCTCGCCAGCGGCGACGCGAAGCTCGGTCTGGGGGTCGTTGGGCATGCGCGCGCGCAAGATCGCCAACATCTGCGCGGCGCTCTTGCCCGAGGCGCAGACGATGAAGATGTGGCCAAAGCGAGCCTCGTAGGCCAAGTTGGCGTCGCGCAGGGCCTCGAGCTCGGCCTCGCTGGCCGCGGCGGCGCCCGCTTGCTCGCCAGCGCTGAGCGCCGCGGTGTCGGCGAATTTCTCGCGCAGGCGCGAGAGGTCGGCGCCGATGCGCGGGTGATGATCGAAGGCCTCGAGCACGTCGGCGCGCGCCATCTTCGCCCACTCGGCCAATGCCGCGGCGTAGAGCGCCTCGTCGCCGGCGAAGGGCCGGCGCGCGAGCATGGCCGCGACCCAGCGAGAGGCCCCGCAGCACCGGACCAAAGCCGCCTCCGCGGCCGCCTCGTCCATCGTGTTCAGGGCCGCCGCGGGCCCTCGCCCCGCCTCACTCACCCGCCCTCCTCCACCGCCCGTCCATAGGCCCGCAGCCGCGCGACGCCGCCGTCGGGGAAGGTCTCGAGGCGCAAGTGGGTGAAGGGGCCGCGATCTTCGAGCGCGGCGATGAACTCGCGGCGGTCCGGCCCGAGGGTGTGCTCGCCAAAGATCCGCCGCCAGCGCGGCGCCTCGGCCGGCTGGGGCAGGACCTCCTGCCAGCCGCCCTCGCTGACATTCCCCACGAGCAGGTCCGTGGTCCTGGCCGTCGGCGCGAAGCAGCCCCACAGCGCGCAGCGCTGGGCGTGGTTGCCATGAAAGTGGCCGGTGTCGACCTCGATCACGTCCAGGCGCCCGGGCGCGGCCAGGCGCAGCAGGATCCAGTCGTGGCCCGGCCCGCGCCGCCGCCTGGTCTCCCAGCCGCCGCCCATGAAGGTCGAGCGGCCCGGGGCGATCAGGTTGTCCATGGGCGCGAAGAACATGTCCGAGCACGCCAGCGCCCGGCCGCCGTTGCGCAGCGCCGCGAGGTCGCGGGCCGCCGGATCGAGCTGGGCCTGGACTTGGGCCACGTCGTCGGGCGCCGGCCAGCTGCTCGGCGCGGCCGCGACCTCACCAAAGGCCCGCAGCCGCGCGACGCCGCCGTCGGGGGTGATGGTCAGGCGCAGGTGGGTGATCGCCTCTTCCCCCGCGAGGGTGAAGCAATTGTGCGAGCCGGCGCGCAGCGGCGACTGCTCGAGCAGCGGCCGCCAGCTGGCGTCGGCGAGGGCCTCGAGCGTCGCCTCGCCCGCGCCCATGTCGACCCCTTCGAGCCGGGCGAAGGGCGCGTGGTTACCCAGGAAGTGGCTGGTGTCGAGATCCACGGCGCGCACCCGGCCGCGGACGCCGAGGGCGAGCACGCACCAGTCCTCGCCGGGGCTGCGCCGCCGTCGGCTCTCCCAGCCGTCCATCCACTTGCCGCGCTCCGTGTAGCGCTCGGGGTCGAAGATCGCCGCCTCGACCTTGCAGAGGTTGGCGGCCGCGGCGAAGAACTCGTCGCTACAGCCCAGGGCCCGGCCGCCGAGGCTCGCGCTGGCGAGATCGACGAGGCCGGGGAAGCTGGGGGCATCGCTTGCAGTGACAATCATGTCTGTCGACCAAGCAGCGTACGCCCCTGCGCCTCGCCTGGAAAGCGCTCCGCCTGATCCGGCGCATAGATCGAGTGACCGCGCAGCCAAGTGCCGCGCACCTCGCCTCGCAGCTCGCGACCCAACCAGGGCGAGACCGGGTGGCGAAAGTGCAGGTGCTCGCGGCCGACCACGAAGCGCGCGTCGGGGTCGAAGGCGAGCAGATCCGCGTCGTAGCCCGGTGCGATTCGCCCCTTTCGTCCGCTCAGACCCGCGACGATCGCCGGCGCAGCGGACATCCAGTGAGCGACCTGCTCGAGCGCGATGCCGCGGCCAGACGCCTCGGTCCACACGCTCGACAGGCCCAAGGAGAGCGAGGCGATGCCGCCCCAAGCCTCCAGAAAGTCGCCGCGCTCGGACGCCTTGAGCTCCGGGGCACAAGGCGAGTGATCCGTGACCACCAGGTCGATCACGCCCTCGCGCAGCGCCGCCCACAGCCCCTCGCGGTTGTCGGCCTCGCGCACCGGCGGCGCGCACTTGAACTGCGTGGCCCCCTCGGGGACGTCCTCGGCGCACAAGCACAGGTAGTGCGGGCAGGTCTCCACGCTGACCGGCAGCCCCTCCGCGCGGGCGGCCCGGAGCATGGGCAGGGCGCTGGCCGCCGAGAGATGCACGATGTGCACGGCGCAGCGGGTCTCGCGGCACAGCGCGATCAGCAAGGCGATCGCCGCCTCCTCGAACTGCGGCGGGCGGCTGTGCAGCCAGCTGTGATAGTCGCGGGGATCTTCGGGCGCGCTCGCGTCGCCCTGGGCGAGGGCGCCGACGATCTCGGCGTGGGCCAGGAGCGGCAGCCCGGCCGCCGCCAGGGCGGTCATCGCCGCGCGCAGATCCGCCTCGCTGCTGGCCGGGAACTCCTCGATGCCCGAGTCACACAAAAATGCCTTGCAGCCGAGCACCCCGTCGCGCGCGAGGGCCCCGATGTCCTCGGCGTTCCCGGGCACCACCCCGCCCCAAAAACCAACGTCGATCCACAACTGCCCCGCGCAGTCCTCGAGCTTGCGCGCCAGCGCGTCGGCCGTGGTCGTGACCGGCAAGCAGTTGAGGGGCATGTCGACCAGCGCGGTCACGCCCCCCGCCGCGGCCGCTCGGGTCGCGGTCTCGAAGCCCTCCCAGTGCGTGCGCCCGGGCTGGTTGACGTGGACATGGCAGTCGACCAGGCCAGGGAGCAGCGCCAGATCACCGAGCTCGCGCCGCGGCAGGTCGCCAGGTAGCGCGCCGGGCTCGACGACCGCGGCGACGCGCTCGCCTTCGATGATCACCGCCGCCGGGCGCAGGCCCTCATCCGTCAGCACCCGCTCGCTGACCAGCGCGAAGCGCCCTTCCTTCGTCGTCGCGCTCATCGGCTCACCTCCGCGACCGCCATGACGTCGGCGCCCTGGGCGATCCACGCCGCGATGATCTCTCGCTCCTCCTCGGTCATCCCGGTCTGGTTGGCCAGGGGCATGGTCTTGGCGACCACGACCACCGAGTTGATGCGCGGGGCCAAGGTCGCGATCTGCTCGGGCTTGTCGAACATCACCCCCTGAGGCGCGGCCTTGTAGCCGCCGTGGGTCGGCGCCGCCGAGTGGCAGGTCACGCAGCGCTGACCGACGATCGTCCGCACCTCCTCGAAGCCGACCGTGCGGTAGTCCGCGTAGCTCTTGGGCTTGGACACGAAGGCCAGCGCGACCATGGCGAGCGCCGCGGCCGGCAAGATCCACACGTTTTGCTTGCCCTCGTCCTTGAGGTTGAACCAGTGCCGGGTGCCCGCGCCGACCAGCGCGATCGCGGCGAGCAGCGCCCAGTTCCACTGGTTGCCGTAGGTGAAGGGGTAGTGGTTGCTGACCATGATGAAGAGCACGGGCAGCGTCAGGTAGTTGTTGTGCAGCGAGCGCTGGGCCGCGTCGCGGTTCCACTTGGGGTCGGGCTCCCCGCCCTCGACCATCGCGCCCACCGTCTTGCGTTGGTTGGGGATGATCACCACGAACACGTTCGCGGCCATCATCGTGCCGAGCATCGCGCCCACGTGGATATAGGCCGCGCGGCTGCCAAAGGTCTGGGTCAGGCCATAGGCCACGCCGGTCATGACCAAAAAGCCGATCGCCGCGAAGGCCAGGGTGTGCCGGCCCAGGGGCGAGCGGCAGGCCAGGTCGTAGACCAGCCAGCCGACCACCAGCGAGCCCGCCCCGATCCCCACCGCGACCCCCGGGCTGAGCGCGCGCACGCCCGCGTCGATCAAGAACTGGTCGGCGCCCAGGTAGTAGACCAAGGTCAGCAGCAGCGCGCCGCTGATCCAGGTCATGTAGGCCTCCCACTTGAACCAGTGCAGGGTCTTGGGCAGGCGCTCCGGCGCGACCTCGTACTTGAGCACGCGATAGAAGTGGCCGCCGTGGATCGACCAGACCTCGCCGCCGACGCCCGCGCTGACCTGATCCGGTCGCTCGGGCTCACGCAGGGCGTGGTTGAGCCAGTTGAAGTAAAACGAGGTGCCGATCCACGCCGCACCGAACACCAGGTGCGCCCAGCGGACGATGAGCTCGAGCCAATCGAGGAGGTAGGTTCCCATACCCACCGCGATGATGGCACATGAGCCGTACACCGGCTGAGCGAGGCCGCCCACACCACACGCTCAAAGCCATGAAAGCAGTGAGGACTTGCACGACCAATTCCGGGCCCAGATCTGCGGCGCAAACATCGACCCAGCACGAACGCGACGAGCCCCCTCGTCGCCGAGGAGGCCCATCGAAGCCGCGAGCCCGCGGCCGCTCAGAACATCTCGCGCACGCGCTCGAACCACCGCCGCGGCAAGCTCGGCCCCGGCGC
The DNA here is from genome assembly GCF_011083025.2 of Pseudenhygromyxa sp. WMMC2535. Lineage (NCBI taxonomy): Bacteria > Pseudomonadati > Myxococcota > Nannocystales > Nannocystaceae > Pseudenhygromyxa > Pseudenhygromyxa sp. WMMC2535. Next base: position 5,020,603 of record NZ_JABJWV010000001.1, on the reverse strand, counting down.
TCCGCCGCGCGCGTGGATCGGCGCGACGTCGAACTCCATCTCGACCGGCTCGTTGCGGGCCCCGTAGAGCACGAGGCCCACGCCGGTCGCGAAGCGAGCGTCCTGGATCACGCTGGCGAAGCCGCCCTCGGTCAGGCCGATCTCGCGGCCGTTGCCGTCGGCGTAGACCGGCGCGCCCAGGCGCACGGGCATCTGGAAGATGTCCTCGGCGATCTCCGACATGCCGGCCATCTGCGAGGCGCCGCCGGTCAGGACCACGCCGGAGGCGGCGAGCTCCACGAAGCCGCTCGAGAGCAGCTCTTGGCGGGCGAGCTCGAGGATCTCCTCGACCCGCGGCTCGATGATCTCGGCCAGGAAGCGGCGCTGGAACTCGCGCGGCGGCCGGGGGCCGACGCCGGGGACCTGGATGATCTCGTCTTGCTCGAGCATCGAGACCAGCGCGCAGCCGTGCTGACGCTTGATCGCCTCGGACTCGCTGACCGAGGTGCGCAGGCCGTGGGCGATGTCCTGGGTCACGCGGTGGCCGCCCATGACGATCACCGAGGTGTAGATGTTGGAGCCCTCGGAGTAGATCGCCAGGTCCGTGGTCCCGCCGCCCATGTCGATCAGCACCACGCCCAGGTCGCGCTCGTCGTCGTGGAGCACGGCGTTGGCCGAGGCGACCGGCTCGAGCACGACCTCGACCACGTCGAGGCCTGCGCGGTTGCAGCACTTGACGATGTTCTGGACCGAGGTCACGGCCGCCGTGATGATGTGCGCGCGGACCTCCATGCGCACCCCGGACATGCCGATCGGATCGCGGATCTGGCCCTGGCCGTCGATCATGTACTCGAGCGGCAGGGTGTGGATGATCTGGCGATCGAGGGGGATGTTGACGGCCTTGGCCTGGTCGATCACCCGGGCGACGTCCGCCTCGGTGACCTCGCGGTTGCGCATGCTGACCTGACCGAGGCTGGTGAAGCCGCGGATGTGCCCGCCCGCGATGCCCACGTAGACCGACTGGACGTCGACGGCGGCCATCTGCTCCGCCTCTTGAATCGCAGCGGCGATGCTGTTGGTGGTCGCCTCGATGTTGACGACCACGCCCTGGCGCAGACCCTCCGAGGGGCTGGTCCCGACGCCGATGACGTCGATACCCGACGAGGTCACCTCACCGATCACCGCAGCCACCTTGGTGGTGCCGATGTCGAGGCCGACGATCACTTCTCCGACTTGAGCCATTCTCTCCGTCCTCGCTTGCTACTCGTAGCGGGGGATGCGATTGCGACGACCGGCGGCGCGCGCCGGCTTGCGCTCGGGCTCGTCGGCGATCCCCGCGGGGTGTTGATCTTCAGGTTCTTCCAGGTCCGGCTCGGCGCGCTCGACCGCGGCCAGGAGCAGGGCCTCATCGCGCTCGCTGGCGAAGCGAGCGACGACCCGATCACGGCGATCGGGCTTGCTGTCGTGGTCGAGGTGGACGACCGCGAGACGATCGGCGCGCTCGCCCAGGGCCGCGCGCAGGGCGTCCCAGCGCTCGAGGCGGGCGGCGTACTCGCCACGGCCGAGGACCAGAGCGGTGCCGGCCTCGGCGGTGTAGAGGGTCACCGAGCCGTCGTCGCCCATGTGCAGCTCGCCCAGGCGCGGGCGCTGCTTGCTCTGGTATTGGCGCAGGAGCTCGAGGCCCTCGGCGATGTCTTCGACGGCGCGCTCGCGGCCGTCCTCGTCGAAGAGCTCGGCGCGGTCGATGCCGGTGATGATCGGCAGCTCGCCTCGCTCGCCGCGCTCGACCTGCTTGAAGGGTCGGCCCGCGCTGTCGACGAGGTAGAAGCGCTCGGCCAGGACGATGGCCTCGGGCTCGTGCTCGACGACCGCGACCTCGAGCGTGTCCGGGAGGTTGCGGGTCACCGTGGCCTCGGCCACCCAGGGGTGGGCCGCGACGCTCTCGCTGAGCGCGACGAGGTCGAGGGCCAGGATGTTCGTCCCCGGCTCGATCGCCAGCAGCTCGCGCAGGGTCTCGTCGTCGATGTGCGCCGTGGGCTCGTAGATGAAGTGGCTGGCCTCGAAGCGAGCCGAGGTCGTTGCGTACTCGTAGACCTCGCGGCCGGCGACGAGCAGCGCCCAGGCCACGGCCATGACCGCGCCCAGGCGCAGGCCCACGCGACCGAGGCGGCGCGGCCACTCGCGGCGCGGCGCGTCGGTGCGGGTCTCGAGAAAGGCGCTCGCCTCGGCGCGCCGAGCCTGGCGCTCGCGCAGGCGATCCCGCAGGCCCTCGCCGGCAGCCTTCATCCGCTCGCGGGCCGAGCTGGCGCCCGCACGAGTCGCGCGAGCCTTGGCACCCTGGCTCCGCCGCGCGCCCTCGCGGGGCTTGCGGACGTTGCGGTTGCGGCCGGTCTGCTGGCGACGCTGGTTGCGACCACGGGCCGCGCGGGAGGCGGTTCGTGGGCGTCGCTTGGGAGAGGTGCTCATGGGAGAGATCAGCCGCCGAGTGGGGTGAGATCGGCCGCTGATCTGCGATACATCCCGTGTGCGGGATCCCCAAAAAACCCGCGTCGCCGAGGCGCGTGGTGGCGGTGGTGAACGGGCGAGCAGCATCCTGATCCCCACCTCGAGGACGGAGATTCCCGGCAAAGAGCCTGGTAAACCGGGGCCCATGGCTGACGCCTCCTTGTTCTCGAGCTGGTCCCAGGTCTGCGCCGAGTTCCCGATCGCCTGCCGCAAGGTCGAGCTCTTCGACGGCAGCGCCGAGCGCCTGCTCTACCTCGACCACGCCGCGAGCACCCACGCCCCTCGCTGCGTGCTCGATCGCTACGTGCACTTCATGGCCGAGGAGTACGCCAACATCCACCGCGGCACGCACCAGCTCTCGCGCTCGGCCACGGAGACCTTCGACCAGTGCTACGCCACTGTCGCCGGCTTCATCGGCGGCGAGCTCGAGCGCGGCGCGATCGTGTTCTTGGGCAACACCACCCAGGCCATCGACCTCGTCGCCCACGTCGTCGATCCCCTGCCCGGCAAGGTCCTGATCACCGAGCTCGAGCACCACTCCAACGACCTCCCTTACCGCAAGCGCGGCCCGGTCCTGCGCGCCCGCGTCCGCGAGGACGGCAGCTTGGACATGGACCACGTCCGCGACCTGCTGCGCTTCAACCGGGTCAAGCTGCTCGCCGTGACCGGGGCCAGCAACGTCACCGGCTGGATGCCCCAGATCCACGCGCTCGCCCGCATCGCCCACGAGCACGGCGCCCTGATCGCCCTGGACTGCGCCCAGCTCCTCGCCCACCAGCGCATCGAGGTCCTCGACCTCGACGACGACGCCCACCTCGACTTCGTCGCCGGCGCCGGCCACAAGGCCTACTCCCCCTTCGGCGCCTCCTTCCTCTACGGCCCGCGCTGGCTCCTCGACCAGGCCCCGCCCTACCTCCCCGGCGGCGGCACGGCCAGCCGCGTCACCGCCCGGACCGCCGAATTCGTCGCCTCCCCCGATCGCCACCAAGGCGGCACCCCCAACATCGGCGGCGTGATCGCCCTCGCCGAGGCCCTGCGCTTCCTCGACACCATCGGCCTCGACCGCATCCGCGAGCACGAGCGCGCCTTGACCCAAAAAGCCATGACCGCCATGCGAGCCATGGACGGCGTCACCCTCTACGGCCCCGAAGACCCCGACGCCCGCCTCGGCGTCCTGAGCTTCAACATCGCCGGCGTCTCCGACCTGCTCGCCGCCGCCGCCCTCGCCCAGGAGCGCGGCATCGCCTGCCGCAACGGCCGCTTTTGCGCCCACGTCTACGTCGACCGCCTGCTCCAAAACCAAGCCGGCGCCACCGCAGAGCCCGGCGCCACCCCGGGAGCCGTGCGCGCCTCCTTTGGCCTCTACAACACCCTCGAAGACGTCGACCGCCTGCTCGAGGGCGTCTCCATGCTCCGCGACCGCCGCTGGCAAGGCCGCTACCGCGTGCTCGGCCCCGACAGCGAGAACGTCGCCCAGACCGAGGCCGCCTCCCGCTGCAACGACCGCTGGATGGCTCCCGAAGGCTGACCCCCCGGCTCTCCGACGACGGCGACGCTTCCCCGCCGCCTGCACCGGAGCGTCTCCCTCCAACGACGACGCTCCCCCCTCGCCTGTGCCGGAGCGTCTCCCTCCAACGAAGACGCTCCCCGTCGCCTGTGGCAGCGCGTCTCCCTCCAACGACGACCCCTCCCCATCGCCTGTGCCGGAGCGTCTCCCTCCAACGACGACGCTTCCCCGTCGCCTGTGCCGGAGCGTCTCCCTCCAACGAAGACGCCTCCCCGCCGCCTGTGGCGGAGCATCTCCCTCCAACGACGACGCTTCCCCGTCGCCTGTGCCGGAGCGTCTCCCTCCAACGACGACGCTTCCCCGTCGCCTGTGCCGGAGCGTCTCCCTCCAACGAAGACGCCTCCCCGCCGCCTGTGGCGGAGCATCTCCCTCCAACGAAGACGCCTCCCCGTCGCCTGTGACAGAGCGTCTCCCTCCAACGAAGACGCCTCCCCGTCGCCTGTGGCGGAGCATCTCCCCGCCGAAGAGGCGCACAAAAGGGACAGCAGGGGACCCTCTCGGCGAGTTTCGCGTACGCACAGCACCGCTAGCGAGACACCCCCCACCAACCACACCGCCCCAGCCACCGGAGCCCCTCCGGAGTCAGCGACCTGTCTGAGCCGCGAGGGTCCCCTGCTGTCCCGTGCGCCTGCTCGCCGTCGAGAAAGCCCCCGCAAAAGACTCGACGGCCCCCGTGCGCCTGCTCGCCGTCGAGAAAGCCCCCGCAAAAGACTCGACGGCCCCCGTGCGCATGCTCGCCATCGAGAAAGCCCCCACAAAAGACATCGCGAAACACTCGCAAGCCTCGCGAACAACCAGCATCCCCCCAAGCAAACACCCCCATCCCCACCACACCAAAAACACCCAACACCCCCACCCCACCATGCGATAACCCCCACAAATGCCCCTAACACTAGCCTTACTCACCACCCTCGCCGCCGAGATCCACCTAAACCCCGGCGACGACTTCAAGGCCACCGTCTCCAACGCCGCCCCCGGCGACGAGGTCATCTTCCACGCCGGCGACTACGCCACCGAGGGCTACTGGGGCCCCAACCTCCAGGGCACCGCCGACCAGCCGATCATCATCCGCGCCGCCGAGGGCGAGGCCGTGTCAATCACCGGCATCTCGGCTCAGAACGCCATCGATATCTCCGGCACCTACTACACCTTCGCCGGCTTCGAGATCATCGGCGGCTCCCACGGCGTCCGCGTCGGCAACTCCGCCCACGCCACCTTCGAAGACCTCGAGATCCACGACACCGCCGACGTCGGCCTGTCCTGCAACCGCACCGGCGAGGTCTACGAGGACATCACCATCCGCCGCGTCCACATCCACGACACCGCCGGGACCGGCGAGTGCATGTACCTGGGCTGCAACGACGGCTCGTGCACGGTGTTCTCCTCGCTCGTCGAGTTCAACTGGTGCCACGACACCACCAATTCCAGCCAGGGCGACGGCATCGAGCTCAAGACCGGCTCCTACGACGTGACCATCCGTCACAACGTGATCCACGACGTCAAGTACCCGGGGATCACCATGTACGGCACCCAGGGCGAGGCGCCCAACGTGATCGAGGGCAACATCATCTGGAACGTGGTCGACAACGGCATCCAGACCGTGGGCGACGCGATCGTCCGCAACAACGTGATCTTCAACGTCGGCGGCAACGGCATCCACGCCAAGCCCAGCCAAGACGAGGTCCCCAGCAATCTGACGGTCGTCCACAACACCGTGATCGACGACAACGGCCCGTGCTTTCGCGGCAACGACTGGCCCGAGGACAGCGGCAACCTGATCGCCGGCAACGCCTTTTTTTGCGAGGGCGGGACCGCGGTCAAGCTGGTCAACGCCGGCAGCGGCACGTGGTACGACAACGGCGTGATCGGGGCCCTCGACGGCCTGGGCGAGGGCACCTTCGCGATCCAGAGCGCCAGCGCCGAGCTGCTCGCCCCCGACGAGCACCACGCCTACCCCCAAGACGGCTCGAGCCTGCTCGCGGCCGCGAACGAGGCCTGGGCCGAGCTCGACTTCAACTGCCTGCCCCGCGACGCGACCGCGGACGTCGGCGCCTATGAGCACATGGGCAGCGACAACCCCGGATGGATCCCCCAGTCGGGCTTCAAGTCCTGCGCCGACGATGGCGGCGGGGGCGAGGACGACACCGGCGGTGAAGAAGACACCGGCGGTGAAGAGGACACCGGCGACGAGGGCGGCTCGACGACCGGTGACGAGGGCGGCTCGACCGGCGACGAGGGCTCGGGCGACGAGCTCGGCGATGACGCGGGCTCGGGCGACGACGCGGGGACGGGCGACGGCACCGGCGACGCGGGAGCCGAGGACGCAGGCGACGAAGGTGGCTGCGCCTGCGCCAGCGATGGGCGCCGCGGCGCCAGCCCGTGGGCGCTGCTCGGGCTCATGGGCCTCGCGCTGGTCCGCCGGCGTCGGCGTCAGCGCTGAGCCTCCTCGCCGCGGCCCGCTGACAGCGAGAGCGCCCGGCAAACACAAATACAAAGACGAGTGAGCGGAGGCGCCCGGCGCCCGCTCACTCGTCTTCGTCGCTCAGCCGCCAGTCCGACAGCCCCGTCGTCCACGCGCGCAGGCTCAGCGGGTGCTCCCAATGCCAGGGCTCGCGCTTGTAGGGCGTGAAGCCAAAGCGGTAGGCGTTGGCGATCAGCCACGCGTAGGCCGGCGTCTTCTTCTGCTTGGCCGCCGTCTTACTCTTGGGCTCGAGGCCGCCCGTGCCGAAGTCCACGGCCAGGCCAGTCTCGTGGGGCGAGCTGTAGGCCAGCCACTTGCGGCCCTCCTTCACGCTCCCGTACTTCTTGGTCACGTATTGCTCGTACTGCTTGCGCGAGCTCCAGCGGTGCCTTCGCCAGCCCGACTGAACGAGCAGCTCGACCCCGATGTCCTGCTTGCACGCGGCCACGAGCTGCGCGAGGTCGACGGCAGCGAGGCGGTGGAGCAGCCGCGTCTTGCCCCCGGTCCCGGGGACCTCGACCAGGACCGCGGAGCTGCGCGGCACGGAGCCCAGCCGGGCCACGCGGACCCTCCGCTCGACGAAGTCTCCGCTCTGGCAGCGAAAGCCAGCTTGCTTCCACACGCGGATCTCCGCCCGCGTCGGCGCGTCGACGATCCCCGCCTGGGCCTGGCCAAAGGACACCCGCACACGCTTGCGCGCGTAGGCGGAGATGCGGTCCTCTGCCCGCGCGGCCGTCTGAAAGGCGACCACGGCCTTGGTCGTGGCCTTGTCGAACTTCCCCGAGGGCGAGTCGTCGCACACGCCAAAGGCGAACAGATCGTTTTGCAGGGCGAGCACCGCGTCGCCCGAGTCGCCCTCGCGCAGATCCGCGTCCGCGTCGAAGTAGGCGAAGGCCTGGCCGACGCTCAACACCCGGGGCGGCGCGTCGCTGGCCTCGTCATCGTCGTCATCGTCGTCGTGCGGATCTTCGCCCTCGGCGACGTCGTCGAGCTCCTCCTCCCCCGAGGGCTCGTCGTCGCGCACCCAGACCTTTTTGAAGTGATCGAAGGTGCCCGGACCGACCTTGCCATCGGCCGCGATGCCCTGGGCGCGCTGCCAGGCCTGGATCTGCTTGACAGTCTGCTTGCCCCACTTGCCGTCGGCGCTCGCGCCCACGGTCCGCTGGATTCGCTTGACCGTCTCGACGTCGTAGTCTTGCTGCTTGTTGTAGCTGACCGCGCTCATACTCGCCGAGCATGATAGCGCCTCGGAGCCGAGGCGACGCCTGCCCTTCAGTGGGGCCCCGCCCAGGGTTCAGCCCAGGCGGCGCACGCCCACGTCATCGAGCAAGTACTCGACCACCGCTTTTTGCATCTCGATCCGCCGGGCCTCCTCGAAGCCCATCCAGGTCTCGATGCACAGGCCGACACAGCCGATCGCGTCGACGATCACCTCCGTCGACGAGGTCGCCACGGGGAAGTAGTGCGGGTCCCAGTGCTCCTGCTCGCCGTCGAAGCGCGCGTTGAGCCGCGCCAGCGTGCGGTCGACGATCTCCGGCCGGGGCTCGACGCCATAGACGATGGTCTGGCCAAAGGTCGGATAGTCCAGGCTCGGGTCGTAGCGCTTCTTGGACTCGTGGAGCGTGACCATCAGTGCCGGGCGCTCGTCTTCGACGAGGTCCATGAACTTGCGCGCGAGCCGACGCTCCCACTCGGGCGAGTCCGCGTCACCCGGGAACATGCGATTTAAATCGAGGCCACCAGGTGCCGCGCGCTCACGCGCCCGATACGCGCGCGGGTTCATCACCGGGCAGACCAACAGCCGGCCATGGCTTGGACGCAGCGCGGCCTCGAGCAGCTCTTGCAGCGCGTGCACCCCCGCGACCTCGTCTCCGTGGATCCCAGCTTGGATCAGCGCCGTGGGTCCGGGCTCGCGGGCCTCGAACACGTAAAGAGGGATGGTCGGCTCGAGGAAGTGGACGCCAGGGGTGAAGGGCATGGCGCGGCCAGGATAGTGCCCCGCCGACGCGTCTGAAAAGGCCCGCGGGCCGCCCCAAAAGCGCTCCGGCTCGAGCTCGGGCTCAGGCTTCGAGCTCGAGCATGATCCGCTCGAGCTGCTCGCGCGCCCGACTCAGGCGGCGACGCATGGTCGCAGGCTTGGTGTCGAAGCACTCGGCGATCTGCGCGGAGGTCAGGCTCTCGAAGTAGTAGAGCTCGAGGGCGGCCTGGAGCTGGAGGGGCAGGCGGCGCAGGGCCTCGTTGAGCAGCTGCTGACGCTCGCCCCGCCCGACCATGGTGCTCATGCCCATGCCCATGTCCTCGAGGGTGTGGGTCAGGGGGTCCACGACCAGGCGCTGGGCCTTGGTCAGGTGCTCGCGCCACAGGTTCCAGGCGATGCCGTAGGCGTAGCCGAACACCGTCTTGTCGATGCGATCGCGGCCGTCGACGAGGCGGAGCATGGTCTCCTGGACCAGATCCTGGACCTGGTCCCCGCGCACCCGGTTCCTGAAGAAGCGCATCAGCGCCGGCGCCAAGTTGGCAAAGAGCTCACGCCCGGCGTGCTCGTCACCACCGCGCCAGCGCTCGAGCAGGTCGGCGTCGCGCTCCTTGGTCACGCACCGACGTTCGGCCGCTCAGCCAGAAATGTCAACGATAAACAAAAAGATGAGCATCACTGGCAGCGCGCGCGCTGACTCCCGGTGAACACAGCTCATTTTTCTAGGTCGAATCGCGCCACTGCCTCACCAAAGCGCCGGTGTTCGAGCGATGTACCGCCCTCTGGAAGGGTGTGCACAATCCATAGGTCACCGTACTGTTTTTCGCCGATCCGCACCTTTTCCTCGACGCCCAGGGCCTCCAGCAGCGGCGGGATGGTGTTCGAGTGACCCACGACCAGGGACACGGTACCTGCCTCACGTCGCAGGCGCGCGAGCAGGCCGTCGATGTCCCTCGGCGGATAGTGCGTGGGCTCGATGCCAGTGACGGCCGCGACCGCGGCCGCGGTCTCCTCGGAGCGCCTGCTCGCCGTCACGTAGATCGCGTCGAGCTCGCGCAGGGGCAGGTCCTCGGCCAAAGCCAGGGCTCGCGCCTGCCCCTCGGCGGAGAGCGGCGGATCCCGGCGCGCCGCCTCGTCCGCCGCCATGTCGCCCGTCTCGCCTGGAGACACCTGCTTCTCGGCGTGGCGGACGATATAGACGGTGATCGGCTCGGCCTGAGGGAGCTGCGCGCAGGCGCAGGCGTCACCGCAGCCGAGCGCGGCGACCAGGCTGGCAGCCAGGCCCACGCCCAGCAGGCGCAGGCTTCGACGACGCTGGAGGAGGCAGGGTTCGGGCTCGACGCGCATGGGAGGTCACCGCGCTCAGCGCAGCAGGTTCAGGGGGACGAGCTCGGACTCGGCGGCCGCGGCCTCGCCAAAGAGGTCGTCCTCGCCGACCTCGGCGACGGCCCCGGCGCCCGCCAAGCTCGCGTCCCACAGGTGCGAGGCTTTGACGTTGCCCACGGCCGCGAGCAGGCTCTTGCGCAGCAGCGGGTTGTCGCGCTCGAGCTGGGCGAGCAGGGCCTTGACCTGCGCGCGCTTGAGGTTGGGCTGGGAGCCGCACAGATCGCAAGGCACGATCGGGAAGCCGGCGGCCTCGGCGTAGGCGGCGATCTCGGCCTCGGCGCAGGTCGCCAGCGGCCGGATGATCACGTTGCGCCCGTCGTCGGAGCGCAGCTTGGCGGGCATCGCCTTGATCTGCCCGGCGTAGAACAAGTTGAGCAGCAAGGTCTCGATCACGTCGTCGCGGTGGTGACCCAAGGCGATCTTCGTGGCCCCGAGCTCGACGGCGACGTCGTAGAGGATGCCCCGGCGAAGCCGCGAGCACAGCGAGCAAAACGCCTTGCCCGCCGGCGTGTTGGCCTTGACCGGCGTGTGCGTGTCGCGGGCGACCAGGCGATGGGCGAAGCCCTCGGCCTCGAGGTGCTCGCGCAGGATCTCCACGGGGAAGCCCGGGTGGCCCTGGTCGAGGTTGACGGCGATCAGCTCGAAGTCGAAGGGCAGGCGCCTTTCGTAGGCGCGCAGCAGGTGGAGCATCGCCCACGAGTCCTTGCCCCCGGAGACCGCGACCATGATCCGGTCGCCGGGCTCGATCAGCGTCATGCTGCGGTTGAGCCGAGAGATCTGGCGCAGCAGCCTGCGCTCGAGTTGCTCGCGGTTCATAGCGACCCCTGGGCCAGCGCGAGCAGCCGCGGGGCCTCGGCGAGCAGCACGTCGAGCTCGATGCGCTGCCTGGAGCGGTAGACGAGGCCGACGAGCTTGTCCTCGCGGCGCCACAAGATCAGGTAGGCGGACTCCGTGGACCGCCCGGCCGTGTCGTACTGGGTGAGCTCCTTGAAGCCGACGTCGACGCCCGAGAAGGTCTCGACCCGGGGCATGTCGGCGATGCGCTCGTCGAGCTCGCGCTGGGCCTGCTCGTCGGCGAGGTCCTGGACGATCGGCTCGATGATCCGCTCGCCGTCGACGACCTCGGCCAGGCCGCGGCAGACCTCGGCGGCCGCGGGGGCGAGCTGCTCGCCGTGGGCGATCAGCGACTCGACCCCCTGGCCCGAGGCCGCGGCGCCGCGCGAGAGCAGGTCCTCGACCGCGGCGCTGAGCTGGCCGTCACCCGCGTGCTCGGCCCACAGCGCCGCGCCCTTTTGGCTGGCCTGGTCGCCGAGCTCGCCCGCGAGCGCCTTGCCCCGCTCACCGGCCTTGTCACCCAGCTCACCAGCTTTGTCGCCCAGCTCCCCCGCCAGCGCCTGGCCGCGGCGCTGGGCCTCGTCGGCCGCCGCGCGTGCCTTGTCCTCTGCCTGCTCGCGCGTGCAGCTCAGCGCCAGCGCCAAGACCGGCGCCAGCGCGAACAAGCGGGTCATCCGTGGTCCGCCCATGGCACCCCAAGCTACGCCAGCGCAGCCCCGGGGGCCAGCGCTCGGACGAATCGGATATATTCCGACCCGCCCGCCGTGTCGGTCCTCCGCACAATCGTCCACTCCTCGCGCGCCCTGGTCACCACCGCCAAGGACGCCGTACGCTTTCGTGAGATCGCCCAGGTGTTCATCACCCACGGCTTCGGCTGGGTCGTCGCCCAGCTGCGCCTACGCCGGGAGCTCCAGATCGAGCACGACGGCGAGGACCTCGGCCGCGCCGCGCTCAACAGCCCCGACACCGGCAAGCGCCTGGTCAAGGCGCTGACCCTGCTCGGCCCGACGTGGGTCAAGTTCGGTCAGATCCTGTCCACGCGCCACGACGCACTCCCGCCCTCGATCGTCTCCGAGCTCCAGAGCCTGCAAGACGACGTCGAGCACGTCGACATCGAGGACATCCACGCCCAGCTCGAGCGCAACCTCGGCAAGGACTGGCGCGCGCACTTCGAGTCCTTCGAGGACGAGCCGCTGGCCTCGGCGAGCATCGGCCAGGTCCACCAGGCCGTGCTCGGAGACGGGACCAAGGTCGTGCTCAAGATCCAGCGCCCGGGCATCGGGCCGACCATCGAGAGCGACGTCAACATCCTGCACACCATCGCCGGCTACCTCGAGGAGGCCTTCGAGGAGGCGCACATCATGGACCTGCGCGGCATGGTCCGCGACTTCGCCAAGTCCCTGTCCCAGGAGCTCGACTACCAGGTCGAGTCCAACAACATGGAGCGCTTCCGGCGAAACTTCGCCGCGAGCGAGGACGTGCGCATCCCCGCCGTGTTCAAGGCGCTGAGCACCAGCCAGGTCCTGACCATGGAGTTCATCGAGGGCAAGAAGTTCGACGTGGTCATCGACGAGGGCGAGGCCCCCGACGAGCTCGTGCGCCGCTACTTCAACGTCGCCTACAAGATGCTGTTCATCGACGGCTTCTTCCACGGCGACCTGCACCCGGGCAACGTGCTGCTGACCCCCGACGGCCGCCTCGGCCTGCTCGACTGCGGCATGGTCGGGCGGCTCGCGCCCAGCCGCCGCGACAAGGTCATCGACATCATCCACGCGGTCATCAACGAGGACCTCGAGGCGCTCGCGCGGACCTTCTTCCAGCTCGCGATCCCCCAGGGCCACGTCGACTACCCGGCCTTCGAGGCCGACGCGATCGCGATCGCCGAGCAGTACCTGCTCGGCGTGCCCCTCGCCCAGATCCAGATCGGCGAGCTCTTCCAGCAGCTCGTCGGCGGCGCCGCCCGCCACAAGGTCCGCATGCCCACGGACTTCACGATGATGTTCAAGGCGATCATCACCACCGAGGGCCTGGCCAAGGCGATCGCCCCCGACGTCGACCCGATCGAGCTCGCGCGCCCCTTCATCACCCAGATGATCACCGAGCGCTACAGCCCCGAGCGCCTCAAGCAGCAGGCGACCCGCGACCTGATCGCCTTCTCGGGCATGGCGCGGACGATCCCCAACACCATCCCCGTGCTCCTCGACGAGCTCGGCGGCGGGCGAATGAAGTTTGGCGTCGCGCCCGAGACCCTCGCGCTCCAGCACAAGGCCGCCGACCTCCGCGTCGGTCGGGCGATCCGCGCCGCGCTCTCGATCGCCCTGCTGATCTGCGGGACCGCGGTGATCGGCGTGGCCGGCCTGCCCATCGCGCTGTGGGGGATCCCGTGGCTGACGATCTGTTTTTGGGGCGCGGCGCTGCTGCTCAACGCGACCTTGCTGCGGCGCAAGAACATCCTGCCGCAGGACTGAGCGCGCGTTCGCTCCGGCGCTCGCCTCTCCCAGGGGCGCGGCCCAACACAACCCGACGCAGTTGGAAGTGCGGGTGAGAGCCCGAGCTTCGCGCCGGCGCGCGGTGGTGCCCGATCCGCGCCCCAATATGCGTATGGCGAGTCCTGAATCCGCGGAGAGGTTGAACGAAGCGAGGAGCTTCTCCTCGCTTCACCGCGGCGACGCTGCCCTCTCGCGCGGCGCTCCTCCCTGGCAACGCGCTCTCACGACCCGTTGAAGGTCTGGAACAGCGCATGCAAGGCCTCGGCTTTCGTCGCCCCCAGCGCGCGACCGTCCGAGACCAACCATGCTTCGACTTCGATTGATCACGCTGCTGCTCGTCGCCTTCACGGTGATGGGTTGCCGAGCGCAACACCAGACCAAGGAAGAGGCCGGCACCTTCTTGGTGACCAGCCCGCTGCGCGAGGACGCCGAGCTGACCCACGAGTACGTCGCTCAGATCCGCGCGATCCAACACATCGAGCTGCGCGCGCTCGAGCGTGGCTACCTCGAGGACATCTTCGTCGACGAGGGCCAGCAGCTCGAGGAGGGCGAGCTGATGTTCCAGATCATGCCGATCATCTATCAGGCCGAGGTCAGCAAGGCCAAGGCCGAGACCGAGCTCGCCGGCATCGAGTTCGACAACGCCAAGCTGCTCGCCGATGAGAACGTGGTCTCCCCGAGCGAGCTCGCCCTCGCCAGGGCCAAGCTCCACCGCGCCAAGGCCGAGCTCGAGCTCGCCTCCGCGCACCGCAAGCTGACCGAGATCCACGCGCCCTTCTCCGGGATCATGGGCCGCTTCTTCGCCCGCAAGGGCAGCCTGCTCGAGGAGGGCGAGCTGCTGACCACGCTCTCGGACAACAGCACCGTGTGGGCCTACTTCAACCTCTCGGAGCGCGAGTACCTCGACTACGAGCGCCGCTCCCAGACCGAGGATCTCAGCGCGGTCCAGCTCCAGATGGCGACCGGCGAGCTGTTCTCCGAGCCCGGCAAGATCGAGACCATCGAGGCCGACTTCGACAACGAGACCGGCAACATCGCGTTTCGAGCCAGCTTCCCCAACCCCGAGGGCCTGCTGCGCCACGGCGAGACCGGCAAGGTGCTGATGACCATGCCGCTGCCGGGCGCGCTGCAGATCCCCCAAAAGGCGACCTTCGAGATCCTCGATCGCCACTACGTCTACGTCGTCGGCGAGGATGGCGTGGTCCACTCGCGGGCGATCACCGTCGCCGCCGAGCTCCCCCATCGCTACATCATCTCCGAGGGGCTCGAAGAGTCCGATCACATCCTGCTCGAGGGCCTGCGCAAGGTCCACGAGGGCGAAGCCATCGAGGTCGAGTACCAGGCCCCCGCCGAGGCCTTCGACCAGCTTCAGCTGCACGCGGAGTAGCTGCACATGTTCGAGAAATTCATCCACCGCCCCGTCCTCGCCATCGTCCTGTCGCTGATCGTCGTATTCCTCGGCGCGCTGGCGATCCGCGAGCGCCCCGTGTCGCAGTTCCCCGAGATCGCCCCGCCGCGGGTGATCGTGACCATCGCCTACCCGGGCGCGAGCGCGGACGTGCTCGTCAAGTCGACGCTGATCCCCCTCGAGCGCTCGATCAACGGCGTGCAGAACATGAAGTACATGATCTCCGACGCCACGAGCGCCGGCGAGGCGACGATCCAGGTGGTCTTCGACCTCGGCACCGACCCCAACCGCGCCGTCGTCAACGTCAAGAACCGCGTCGACCAGGTGCTCAACCGCCTGCCCCCGCTGGTCCAGCTCGAGGGCGTGGTCGTCTCGCGCGTGCAGCCGAGCATGTTGATGTACGTCAACTTGTACAGCACCGACGAGGAGGCCGACGAGAAGTTCCTCTACAACTACGCGAACATCAACATCCTGCCAGAGCTCAAGCGCATCAAGGGCATCGGCAACGCCAAGATCCTCGGCAGCCGGCAGTTCGCGATGCGCGTGTGGCTCGACCCCGATCGCATGCGCGCCTACGGGATCTCGGCCGACGACGTCATGAAGGCGATCGACGAGCAGAGCGTGATCGGCCGGCCCGGGCGCCTGGGTCGCAGCTCCGGCAAGCAGGCCCAGTCGCTCGAGTACGTGCTCGTCTACCAGGGCCGCTACAACAAGCCAGAGCAGTACGGGAAGATCATCTTGCGCGCCAACGCCGAGGGCGAGTCCCTGCGCCTCGAGGACGTGGCCAAGGTCGAGCTCGGCAGCGAATTCTTCGACATCTACTCCAACCTCGACGGCCACCCCTCGGCCGCGATCGTGCTCAAGCAGACCTACGGCAGCAACGCCAGCGAGGTCATCGAGCAGGTCAAGGACAAGCTCGAGGAGATCCGCGGCGACTCCTTCCCGCCGGGCATGGACTACAAGATCAGCTACGACGTCTCGAGCTTCCTCGACGCGTCGATCGAGCAGGTCTTGCACACCCTCGGCGAGGCCTTCGTGCTCGTCGCCCTGGTCGTGTTCGTGTTCCTCGGTGACTGGCGCTCGACGCTGATCCCGACCCTCGCGGTCCCGGTCTCGCTGATCGGCGCGTTCATCTTCATGTCCGCGTTCGGGATCTCGATCAACCTGATCACCTTGTTCGCCCTCGTCCTTGCGATCGGCGTGGTCGTCGACGACGCGATCGTCGTCGTCGAGGCCGTGCACGCCAAGATGGCCGAGGAGGACATCTCGCCCTACCAAGCGGTCAAGCGCGTGCTCGGTGAGATCAGCGGGGCGATCATCGCGATCACCGTGCTGATGGCCGCGGTGTTCGTGCCCGTGGCCTTCATGTCCGGCCCGGTCGGCATCTTCTACCGCCAGTTCTCGATCACCATGGCGACCTCGATCGTGCTCTCGGGCATGGTCGCGCTGACCCTGACCCCGGTGCTGTGCGCGATGATCCTCGAGCGCCACGGTCACGGCGGGCACAAGCGGCGCACGCTGCTGCGTCGCGGCCTCGACGGCTTCGACAGGGTGTTCGAGAAGGGCACCTCGGTCTACGTCGGCGTGCTGCGCAAGACCGTCAAACGCCGCGCGCTGACCGTGGGCCTGCTGCTCGCCTTCGTCGGGGGCATCATCGCCGTCAGCCTGACCCTGCCCGCCGGCTTCGTGCCCAACGAGGACCAGGGCATGATCTACGCCATCGTCCAGACCCCGCCCGGGGCCACGCTCGAGCGCACCAACGAGGTCTCGCACCAGCTCCAGGCCATCGCCGAGGACGTCGAGGGCATCGAGTCCGTGTCCTCGCTGGCCGGCTACGAGATCCTCACCGAGGGTCGCGGCTCGAACGCGGGCACCTGCCTGATCAGCCTCGAGGACTGGAGTCAGCGCGAGCACTCGGTCCACGAGATCATCGAGGAGCTCGAGGAGAAGACCAAGGACCTCGGCGCGGTCATCGAGTTCTTCGAGCCGCCCGCCGTGCCCGGCTACGGCGCCGCCGGCGGCTTCGCCCTGCGCCTGCTCGACAAGACCAACTCGACCGACTACCAGGACTTCGATCGCATCAACCAGGAGTTCATGGCCAAGTTGCGCGAGCGCCCGGAGATCACCGGGTTGTTCACCTTCTACGCCGCCAACTACCCGCAGTACGAGCTCGAGATCGACAACGAGCTGGCGATGCAAAAGGGCGTCTCCATCGGCGCGGCCATGGAGAACCTCGACATCATGATCGGCAGCACCTACGAGCAGGGCTTCATCCGCTTCGGGCGCTTCTTCAAGGTCTACACCCAGGCCGCGCCCGAGTTTCGGCGCATGCCCTCGGACATCCTCGAGATGTACGTGAAGAACGACAAGGGCGAGATGGTCCCCTACTCGGCCTTCATGACCATCCACAAGCGCCAGGGGCCCAACGAGATCACCCGCTACAACCTCTACAACTCCGCGGCGATCCGCGGCGCGCCGGCGCCCGGCTACACCAGCGGCGACGCCATCAAGGCCGTCGAAGAAGTCGCGGCCGAGGTCTTGCCGCGGGGCTACGACGTGGCCTGGGAGGGCCTGTCCTTCGACGAGGCTCGGCGCGGCAACGAGGCGCTGTACATCTTCATGATCGTGCTCGCCTTCGTCTACCTCGTGCTCGCCGCCCAGTACGAGAGCTTCATCTTGCCCCTGGCCGTGGTCCTCTCGCTCCCGGCCGGCGTGTTCGGCTCGTTCTTGCTGCTCGAGTCCATGGGCCTGGCCAACGACATCTACGCCCAGGTCGGCCTGGTCATGCTCGTGGGGCTGCTCGGCAAGAATGCCGTGCTGATCGTCGAGTTCGCGGTCCAGGAGCACCGCAAGGGCAGCTCCGTGTTCGACTCGGCGATCGAGGGCGCGCGCGCCCGCTTCCGCCCGATCTTGATGACCTCCTTCGCCTTCATCGCGGGCCTGCTCCCACTGGCGAGCGCCTCGGGACCCGGGGCCATCGGCAACCGGACCATCGGCACCTCGGCCCTGGGCGGCATGCTCTTCGGCACGCTCTTCGGCGTGGTCATCGTCCCCGGCCTCTACTACATCTTTGGCAAGCTCGCGGACCGCGAGCAGCTGATCCGCGACCAGGACCACGAGCCGCTCTCGGAGCACGAGGCGAACCTGCCCGAGCCCTCCGGCGTCCGCATCCGGGAGACCCTCCCGGACGAGGACACGCCCCCGGAGCTGCAGATGCCCGCGGTCGAACGCTCGAGCGAGCCAAGCAGCGCCGTCTCGGACGCGCCCGCCCACTCGCAGGAGCTCGCCGCCACACCTCGCCGCGCGCCCGAGAACGAGGAGGACCACGATGCCTAGCCGCCCCTCGACCCTGAAGCGGGCCCGCCGCGCCCTCGCTGGCCTGGCCCTCGTCGCGCTCCTGCCCGCGGGCGGCTGCGCGAGCTACCTCGCCAACAACCCGCCGCGCGAGGCCGACCGCGAGCCACCGGACAGCTGGGGCGAGCAGGTCGAGGTCGACGCGGGCGGCGAGACGACCGCCGCCGCGCAGCAAAAGTGGGAGGAGTTCTTCGCCGACGCGCACCTGCGCGCGCTGATCGAGGAGGCCCTCGACAACAACCAGGAGCTCAACATCAGCCTCCAGGAGATCATCATCGCCCAGACCGAGATCGCCGCGCGCCGCGGTGAGTACATCCCCAAGCTCGACGGCTGGGTCGGCGGGGGCATCGAGAAGGTCGGGCGCTTCACCAGCCAGGGCGTCAGCGACGAGAGCCACGGCGTGGCGGCGAACCTCCCGGACCTCGGCTTTGGGGTCTCGGCCTCGTGGGAGCTCGACGTCTGGGGCAAGCTGCGCAACGCGGCCAAGGCCGCCAACCAGCGCTACCTGGCCAGCGTCGAGGCCCGGAACTTCCTGGTCACGCAGATCATCGCCGAGATCGCCGACGCCTACTACGAGCTGCTCGCCCTCGACGCTCAGCTCGAGGTCATCGATCGCAACATCGCGCTCCAGCAGGACGTGCTGAAGATCGTCAAGCTCGAGAAGCAGGCCGCGCGGGCCACCGAGCTCGCCGTGCAGAAGTTCCAGGCCGAGGTGCTCGAGAACCAGGGCAAGAAGTTCGACCTCGAGCAGCGCCGGGTCGTCGCCGAGAACCGCATCAACCTGCTCGTCGGTCGCTACCCCCAGCACGTCGAGCGCGACGCGGCGCGCCTCCACGCGGGCACCTCTCTCGACCTGCCCGCGGGGATCCCCGCCGAGCTGCTCGACAACCGCCCCGACGTGCGCCGGGCCGAGCGCTTGCTCGAGGCCGCCAAGCTCGACGTCAAGTCGGCCAAGGCCCGCTTCTACCCCTCGCTGAGCATCGACGCCGAGCTCGGCTACCAGGCCTTCAACGCCCGCCACCTCGTCGACACGCCGCAGTCGCTGATCTACAGCCTCGCCGGCAGCCTGGTCGCGCCGCTGCTCAACCGCGCCGCGATCAAGGCCGACTATCAAAAGGCCAACGCCATGCAGATCCAGGCCGTGTTCGAGTTCGAGCGCGCCCTGCTCTCGGCCTTCACCGAGGTCGTCAACTACATGGCGATGACCAAGAACCTCGCCGAGCGCTACGACCGGGTCCAGCAGCAGGTCGAGACCCTGCGCCAGGCCGCCGAGATCTCGAACACCCTCTATCGCTCGGCGCGGGCCGACTACATGGAGGTGCTGATGACTCGCCGCGATACCCTGGACGCCGAGATGGAGCTGATCGAGCTCGAGAAGCTCCAGCTTCAGGCCCGGGTGGGGCTCTATCGCGCGCTCGGAGGCGGCTGGCGCAGCGAGTGAGGCGAATCGAGGGTGAGGGCGAAGACCTCGAACACAGTCAACGCCGTGGCTCGCGGGCTGCGGGCGCGCGGGCGCGATCGAGCTGCTAAGCTGGGGTCGTCATGGAGCTGTCTGTCGATCCCCGCCACCTGATCGAGCGCTTCCGAGCCCGCGAGCGGGCCGCCTCCAGCCCGAGCTCGCGCGCCGCCAACAGCGAGCGCGCGCCGGTCATCCGGCGCATGGACTTCGACTTCGCCGCGGCCCTCGACGCCGGCGCCCTGCCCCGGCACTGGCTCGACGGCAGCGTGATGGGCACCGCCCTCGCCAACGGCGTCAACCTGCTCTTCCCCGCCGGCGAGCGCTTCTTCGTGCGCAGCGTGAACTGCTACCTCGACAGCCTCGACGACCCCGCGCTCCACGAACGCGTCAAGCGCTTCTTTGGCCAGGAGGGCCAGCACGCCAAGGAGCACCAGCGCTTCTTCGAGATCCTCCGCGAGCAGGGCTACGACGTCGACGCCTTCTTGGTCCCCTATCAGCGCATGGCCTACGAGTGGCTCGAGCCGCGCGTCCACCCCAAGCTGCGCCTGGCGATCACCGCCGCCCTCGAGCACTTCACGGCGACCCTGGCCGAGCACGCCCTGAGCACGCGCTTCTTCGAGACCCGGACCCCGCCGGAGATCGCCGCGCTCTTGCTGTGGCATGCGGCGGAGGAGATCGAGCACAAGGACGTGGCCTTCGACGTGCTCCAGGCCGTGGACGACAGCTACGCGCTGCGGGCCGCGGGCGCCTTTGCTGGCGCGGCGCTGCTCGGGGGCTTTTGGGTGATGGCGACGATCATCTTGCTGCGCCAGGAGCCGGAGCTCGACTGGGGGCGGCTGGCCCGGGAGTACAAGCACGCCATCGAGAGCGGGCACGCCAGCGGGGGACGCATGGCCGGGGCCTTGCTTCAGTACCTCAGGCCGGGCTTTCATCCCGCGGACACCGGAAACGACGAGCTCGCGGCGCGCTACCTCGATGAGATTGGCCGGCTTTACGCCTGAGCGTCAGTCCATGTTTGGCGGCGGCAGCCGCAGCCCCGGCGGCTCATCCGGGTGCCGACGCTCGGCCCCGCTGGGCGTCCCATCACTAAAGCGCGGCGTCTGATCCGCCCACGCCTCCTGCCCGCCGATCAAGTTGAACAAGCCGATCTTCGCCACGACCGACGCCATGTTGCAGTGCCCGATCACCGCCCCCGAGCGCGCCCCCTGGCGGCTCAAGAACGCCAGCTGAGGCTCGTAGGAGTAGTCGTAGTCCCAGCACTGCGTCCCCTCCCCGCACACCGGCTTCGGGCTGAACCACGGCCCGCCCTCGAAGGCCCGAGAGCAGTCCCCCTCCGGTGACTTCGTGTTGCGATAGATCCACGCGTTGCGCACCGATCCGGGGATCTCGAGCGTGTCCTGCCCCGGCGCGTAGGGAGCGATGAGCACCATCCGCTCGATCTCCCCCCGCCCCTCGCCCACGCGCGGGTCGTCGGCCAGCGCCTTCGGCAGCGCGTCCCCGGCGAGGGTCGCCCCGGTCGACCAGCCCACGGCGTAGATCGAGCACGCCGGATCCCCCTCGCCGACCTTCCCGTCGCCGTCTTGGTCCATGCTCGTGATCAAGCCGTCCATGCCCTCGCGCCAGTCCTGCCCCGACCACAAGCTGAAGCAGACCTGCTCGTCCCCCTGGCCCTCACAGCGCCGGACCACGCCCGGCGACTGATGGCAGAGCTCGCGCAGGTCTCGGTTCGCGCCCTGGTCGAGCGGCCCGGGTCCGGCGATGCACAAGGTGCGCTGGCAGGGCTCGCCGCGGTTGCCGATCTCCACCCGCGGACCCGCGGGCGCCTCGGCGGCGGGCGCCGGCTTCGGCTCGGGTTGAACCTGCGCCTGCTCGGCAGCCTGGTCCGGCGAACCCGAGTGGGCCTGCCCGTCTTGGGCCTGCTCCCCCTGCTTCGAGGCGGAGGAGCAGGCGCTCACGGCCAGGAGCAAAGGCACGATCACGGGCGAGATTCGGCGCACGGGCGACAATCTACGCGATCGTCCGCCAACACGGCCAACGCTGGCGCTCGCGTCCCTCGAGCGCAGCTCGGCCCGGGGCTGGCCGGCCCTGCGCCCAGGCGGGTACCTTCCGGCCATGCGCTCTTTTTCGCTCCACGTCGCGCTCCTCACCCTCGCCCTGAGCGTGGCCTGCGCCAAGCCCACGCCGGCCCCCCTCGCCCCCGCGCAGCCCGAGGCCCAGTCCGAGACCCCCGCGCCCGCGAACCCCCAGCTCTCGGCCGAAGACATCTACGCCTCCGTGGCCTTCCTGGCCGACGACGCCCAGGGCGGCCGGCCCCCGGGCGGAGAGGACGACGCGGCCGTCCAGGCGTGGATCATCGAGCGCATGCAGGCCGCCGGTCTGCAGCCCGGCGCCGAGGCGGGGCAGGCCTTCGTCCAGCACTTCGAGGTCGGCGACGGCGTGGCCCTGCGCGATGGTCAGTCGAGCCGCCTGGCCGAGCGCGGCGCCAAGCCGGACGCGCCCGGCCTCGCGCACGCGCTGCTGCCCTTCGGCCACGACAGCGGCGAGGCGGGGGTCGAGGGCAAGCTGGTGTTCGTGGGTGAGGGCGTCGCGGGCGAGGGCGAGGACGCCGGCGACTACGCGGGCATCGAGGCCAAGGTCAAGGGCGCGATCGTGGTCGCTCTCGTCGGCAGTAAAAATCCCCACGCCAACCCCGCGCGCAGCCGCCCCCAGGGCAAGCTGATCGCCGCCCGAGATCGCGGCGCCGTGGGCTTCGTGCTCTGGGATCCCAACAGCGACGCGCCCCTGCCCAACCACGGCCAGTTCAGCGAGCTCGAGGTCCCCGCGGTGTTCGTGGGCAAGTCGGGCAGCGCCGCGCTGCGCCAGGCCCTGCGCGCCCGCGGCGAGGCCCCGCCCAAGCTCGGCGCGACCAGCCGCAAGGCCTTCGGCCTGAGCACGCCGATCGAGCCCGTGATCCTCGAGACCGCCAACGTCATCGGCGTGCTCCCGGGCAGCGACCCCGAGGCCGAGCGCAAGCGCATCTACGTGGGCGCGCACATGGACCACCTGGGCATGGGCACCTCGAGCTCGCTGACCCCGGGCGTGCACGCCATCCACAACGGCGCCGACGACAACGCCTCGGGCGTGGCGGTGATCCTCGCGCTCGCCGAGGCCATGGCCGCGATCCCCCCGGCGCAGCGCCCCCACGACCTCGTGTTCGTGGCCTTCGGCGCCGAGGAGATGGGCCTGCTCGGCAGCAAGTTCATGGTCGAGAATTTCGACGCGGCCGAGCGCGCCAGGATCATGGCGATGCTCAACTTCGACATGGTCGGGCGCCTGCGCGAGCGCCTGATGGTCAACGGCCAGGGCAGCGCCGAGGAGTGGCCGGCGCTGGTCCAGGCCGCCAACGGCGGTGGCGAGGGCGCGGCTGAAGGCGCGGACGTCGAGGCCCTGGTCCTCGAGGGGGACCCCAGCGGGTGGGGGGCCTCGGACCACGCCTCGTTTTACGGCGAGGGCGTGCCCGTGCTGCACTTCTTCACCGGCTCCCACGACGACTATCACAAGCCCAGCGACGACCTCGACACGCTCAACACCGAGGGCACGGCGCGCGTCGGCGAGCTCGCCGGGCGGGTGCTCGTGGGCCTGATGCAGCGCTGCGACCCCCTGACCTTCGTCGAGGTCGAGCGACCCAGCGCCGGGCGGAGGGCCTTCAAGGTGTCCCTGGGCTCGATGCCCGACTATGGCCGCGACGTCGACGGCCTGGCCCTGGCCGGCGTGCGCGAGGGCGGGCCGATGGCCCTGGCCGGCCTACAAAAGGGCGACGTCATCACCCGCATCGGCGCCCGCGAGGTCCACAACATCGACGACTACATGGCCTGCTTTGGCGAGCTCGAGCCCGGCGTCGAGGTCGAGATCGAGTACCTCCGCGACGGCGAGCGGATGACCGGCGCGCTCGTTCCGACGGCGCCCTCACCTCACTGAGCCCCCTTCACTTTCGTGACCAAGCGGCGCGACGCTGGGCGATCACTCGCGCAGCCTCGCGCTTCGATTTTGTCTCGACGCGGCCACAGCTGCGCGCTCGCGGGCGTTCGCGTCCCACGCTGACACGCGCCGCCGCGCCGCCGCCTCGACATCGCCGGCGACTTTTTAAACAATGGCTGCATCGCACCAATGACTTCGACACCCGATGATGCACCGCTCCCCTATGACCGCGAGCGCTTCGCCAGCCTCCGCGAGGACTTCCTGCGCGGCGCGCTCAGCCGCGAGAAGGCCCGCCTCCCCGAGCCCCCCAAGGCCCTGAGCCCCGACGACGGCCGGCTCGTCCAGCTGCCCAGCACGGACGCCGAGATCGCCGAATTGGCGGCCGCGGGCGAGGCTGCCCTGCGCGCCGGAGAGGTCGCCACCTTGATCCTCAACGGCGGCCTGGCCACGCGCTTTGGCGGCGTGGTCAAGGGCGTGGTCCCGGCCATCGCGGGCGAGCCCTCGCGCAGCTTTCTGGCCCTCAAGCTGGCCGACGTCCACGCCCTCGGCGAGCGCCTCGACGCCAAGATCCCCGCGGTCGTGATGTGCTCCTTCGCGACCCGCGAGGCCAGCGACGCCCACCTCGCGGCCATCGAGTGGTCGGGCATCGCCCCCGCCGAGCGCCTGAGCTTCGACCAGTCCGTGCTCCCGCGCATCGACCTCCAGGGCGCGCCGCTCTATACCCGCGAAAACGCGGCTGGGCGCCCGCTCAACGAGGTCTTCGCCGCCCCGGGGCACGGTGACACCCTCGAGCAGGTCGTGGCCAGCGGCGTGGTCGAGCGCCTGCGCGAGCGCGGCGTCCGGCACGTGCTGATCTCCAACGTCGACAACCTCGGCGCGACCCTCGACCCCATGCAGGTCGGCCTCCACCTCGCGGCCGCCGACGAGGGCGCGCAGGTCAGCGTCGAGGTCGTTCGCCGCAGCCCCGGCGACGTCGGTGGCTGCATCGCCGAGGTCGACGGTCGCCCGGTGATCGTCGAGGGCTTCCGCCTGCCCAGCGACACCGATCCCACGCGCTACGGCCACTTCAACACCAACACCTTGTGGCTGACCATCGACGCCCTCGGCAGCCGCCCGCCGCTGACCTACTTCCCCGTCCAGCGCAGCGTGGACTGGGATGGCGAGAGCCTGGCGATCGTCCAGTTCGAGCGGCTGATCGGGCAGATCACCGAGTTTGCATCGACCGCCTACGTCGAGGTCGATCGCGCGCGTCGCTTCATGCCGATCAAGACGCGCGATGACCTGGCCGCGGCGCAGCCGTGGATCCAGCGTCACGTCGAGCGCTCCGGTCGCTAGCGTCATTGCGCTCTCGTCGCGAAGCCCCTTCACATTGCAGCGCCACATCGCGCTTCATGAGTGGTGACTCGCCGTCAGTTCACGCTGACGCCGAGTCACCACTTGACGGCGCCCCGTGCACGCTGGTCTTTTCGGACAAACTCTGTTATAGTGCGCGCAATACAACGTTTGTTACCCGCCAACACGGCACGAATGGCGCTCGTGACACTGACGACAATCACTCGTCACTGACACGATGTGCCCAGCGTTATGTTATTAGCAACAGATCTCGACGGAACATTCCTCGGCGGCGACCAAGAGGCCCGCATGAGGCTCTATCAACTCATCAGCTCCAGGCCGGACATCGATCTCGCGTTCGTGACTGGTCGGGGGCTCGAGGACGTGCTCCCGCTGCTCGCGGATCCGACGATCCCGCAGCCCGACTACATCATCTGTGATGTCGGCGCGACGATCGTCCATGGAGACACGCAGCAGCCCGTGGGGCCCGTTCAGGGCCCAATTGACGAGGTCTGGCCCGGACGTCGGCTCGTCTCCGACTCGCTCGCGCACATCGAGGGCCTCCAGCATCAAGAGGTGCCTCAGGAGCGACGCTGCTCTTATTTTTGCGATGAGCACCACATCGACGACGAGGTCCGCGAGATCGTCGCCAAGCTCGGCTGTGACATCTTGTTCTCGGCCGGCAAATACTTCGATGTGTTACCGCCCGGTGTGAATAAAGGTAGCACGCTGACGCGCCTCATCGAGCACCTCGGCCTCGACCCCAAAAAGGACGTCATGGTCGCCGGTGACACGCTCAACGATCTATCCATGTATGAGCACGGCTTCGAGGGCGTGTGCGTGGGCGACTCCGAGGAGGGCCTGCTGCTCGCCACGCAGAAGCTGCCCAACGTCTATCACGCGCGCGAGCCTGGAGCCGGCGGCATCGTCGAGGCCCTCGAGCACTTTGGCTTCCTCGACCGCGAGGGCATCGAGGCCGAGCTCGAGGTCGTCGCCGAGCCCGGCAAGGCCGACCTCGTGATCGTCTATCACCGGCTGCCCTATGAAGAGTTCGTCGACAAGGGCGTGCGCAAGCGCCGGCGCCCGCGCTCACCCAACGGGATCATCCCCACGCTGCTGAGCTTCTTCGCCGACGGCAAGGCCGGCTCGTGGGTCGCCTGGGCCATCGACGATCCTCGCTACGGCGAGTTCGAGGTCCACACCGAGGTCGACACCCGCGACTACCCCAAGCTCGTCGCCGCCCGCGTCGGCCTGAGCGAGGAGGACGTCGAGGTGTTCTACAAGCGCTTCTCCAAGGAGGCGTTTTGGCCGACGCTGCACACCTTCTGGGAGCGCGCGAGCTTCGACGAGGAGCACTGGCCGGTGTTCCTCGACGTCAACCGCCGCTTCGCCGAGCGCGCCGCGGCCGAGGCCGCCGAGGGCGCCGTGGTCTGGATCCACGACTACAACCTGTGGATGGTCCCGGCCTACCTCCGTGAGGCCCGCCCCGACGTCACCATCGCCTTCTTCCACCACACCTACTTCCCCTCGGCCGACGTGTTCAACGTGCTGCCCTGGCGCCGACAGATCGTCGGCAGCCTGCTCCAGTGCGACTACATCGGCTTTCACATCCCGCGCCAGGCCGAGAACTTCGTCGACGTCGCGCGCGGGGTGATGCCGATCGAGATCGTCGAGAAGGTCAACTGCGCGCCGCGCTTTTTCACCTACGGCTGCGCCGTGGGCCTCGACGAGATGACCGCCGAGATCGAGGTCTCCGGCCGGCGCATCGGGATCGGCGCTCACCCCGTGGGCCTCGACCTCAAGCGGGTCGAGCGGGCCCTGGCGCGCGAGGACATCCAGGCGCGCATCAGCGAGCTGCGCGAGGAGCTCGGCGACACCCGAATGATCCTCTCGGTCGAGCGCCTCGACTTCACCAAGGGCATCCTCGAGAAGCTCCAGGCCTATGAGCGCCTGCTCGACGAGCACCCCGAGCTCCACGGCGAGATCACCTTGCTGACGATCTGCGTGCCCGCGGCCAAGGGCATGACGATCTACGAGGAGCTCCAGATCCAGATCGAGCAGACCGTCGGGCGGATCAACGGCCGCTTCGGCCGCTTCGACTGGGCCCCGCTGCGCTTTTTCTTCCGCGCCGTGCCCTTCGAGCGCCTCGTCGCTTACTACGCCGCCGCCTCCGTCGCCTGGGTCACGCCCCTGCGCGACGGCCTCAACCTGGTCGCCAAGGAATTCGTGGCCACCCAGGGGCTCACCGGCGGCAAGGGGGTGCTCGTGCTCTCGGAGTTCGCCGGCGCGGCCGCCGAGCTGCGCGGTCCGCTGCTCACCAACCCCCACGACCCCAACGACATGGTCTCGACCTGTCACCTCGCGCTCACCCTCAGCCCCGAGGAGGCGAGTCAGCGCCTGTCCGAGGCCTACGACTCGGTCCGCTACTACGACATCGCGCGCTGGGGTGACGATTTCATGACGGCGGTCGACGCCGTCGCGGCGCGCAACAAAGAGCGCGAGCGCGAGCGCGAGCGCGGACGCGAGCCCGAGCCGCCGGTCCGCAAAGACCTCGCTTCGTGAGCGGCGCCTCACTACACACCGTCGACTACGCCATCCTCATCGGCTACGCGCTGGTCGTCCTCGCCGTGGGCGCGTGGGTCAGCCGGCGCTCCCCCGACGTCGACGAGCTGTTCTTGGCCGGGCGCAGCCTCGGCCCGGCGGTGATCGGGCTGTCGCTCTTCGCCTCGAACATCTCCTCGACCACGCTGATCGGCCTGCCCGGCGCGGCCTGGGAGCACGGGATCTCCGTGGCCAACTACGAGTGGATGGCCGCGCTGGTCCTGCTGTTCACGGCGGTGTTCGTGCTCCCGGTGTTCATCGGCCGGCGCCTGACCACCGTGCCCGAGCTGCTCGAGCAGCGCTTCGACGCGCGCATGCGCAAGTACCTCTCGGCCAGCTCGCTGTTCTTGAGCGTGGTCCTCGACACCGCCGGCAGCCTCTACGCCGGCGCGCTGGTGTTGATGCTGTTCATCCCCGGGCTCTCGCTGGCGCCGACCTGCGCGGGGCTGGCCGTGTTCGCCGGGCTCTACACGGCCTTCGGGGGCCTGCGCGCCGTGGCCTACACCGACGTGCTCCAGTCCTGCGTGCTGCTCGTCGCCTCGGCGCTGCTCGCTGGCCTGGTGTTCGCGCGCTTCGACTTCGACTGGACCCAGGTCGAGGCCGCCATCGACCCCGAGCACCTCTCGCTGATCCGCCCGATCGACGACCCCGCCCTGCCCTGGCTGGGCACGCTGATCGGCCTGCCTATCCTCGGCTTTTACTACTGGACCATGAACCAGTACGTGGCCCAGCGCCTGCTCGGCGCCCGCGACGTCGGTTCGGCCGGCTACGGGGCGCTGATCGCCGCGGCCCTCAAGCTGCTGCCGCTGTTCATCATGGTCCTGCCCGGGGCCATGGCCGCGGCCCTGTTCACGGACCTCGCCCGGCCCGACACGGTCTTCCCCCGCCTGGTCGCCGAGTTCGCCCCGCCGGGCCTGGCCGGCCTGCTGATCGCCGGACTGATGGCCGCGATCATGTCGAGCGTCGACTCCACGCTCAACTCGGCCTCGACCCTGGTCATCGTCGACTTCGTGCAGCCGCGCCGCGCCGACGCCAGCCGCGAGCAGCTCGCCCGCTGGGGGCGGCTGTGCACCGGCGCGCTGATGGTCATCGCCGCCATCTGGGCCCCGATGATCGACAACTTTCCCGGGCTCTTCGCCTACCTCCAGCAGACCTTCGCCTATGTCACGCCGCCGCTGGTCGCGGTGTTCGCCGTCGCCTTCCTCAGCGCGCGCGTGGGCACCAAGGCGGCGCTGCGCGGGGTGGTCAGCGGGCACCTGATCTCGGCGCTGCTCTTCGTGGGCGCGCAGCTCGGCTGGCACGAGGTCCACTTCACGATCGTCGCCGGGGGGCTCTTCGCCCTGACCGTGGCGGCGATCTTCGCCTGGCAGGCGCTGGCCAAGCTGCCCGCGGCCAGCCCCGAGCAGCGCGCGGCCGTGGCCAGGGCCAGCTACACGCCGGCCCCCAGCCCCGTCCGCGTCGGCGCGATCGTGCTGACCGCGGCGACGCTGGGGCTGGTGCTCGCGTTTTGGTAGCTCGCGCTCAGCGGCGCGTCAGCAGCAGGCCCTGACTGTCGCGCAGGACCACGGGCTCGTTCACGTCCTCGCACAGCGTGTGCGGGGTCGCCAGGGCCAGGCTCCAGCCCTCGCCGGCCCCGGCCAGCAGCTTGGCGGGCACGACCTCCACGGGCGCGCCCTCCATGTTGGCCACGAAGCCGACCTGCTCGCCATCGGGGCCCTTTCGCCAGCCGCGGAAGAGCACGGTGCCGTCCGCCGGCCAGCGACGATCGAAGTGATCCTGCGACTCGAAGGCCCCGCGCAGCCACGGACGCTCGCGCCGGAAGCGACGCAGGCTGAGGTTGAAGTGGACCTGGGCCGGGTCGAGCTCGGCGACGTAGTGCGAGACGTTGCAGTAGTCGTGCAGGTCGTCCATGAACGCCCGGGCGACGCGCTTGAGCGTGGGCACGTCGACGACCCGCGGGCCCTCGAGGCGCAAGGTGCTGACGCGCATGATGTCGGCGATCGCGTCGAGGTCGTAGTCCGTGGCCTCGACCCCCGCCTCGAGCACCTTCACGAAGGCGCGCAGGTCGTCGACGTGCTCGAAGCCGAAGGCCTTGAGCCGCGGGAAGCGGCCGACCTTGTTGTAGGACATGTCGTCGACCTGCCAGATCAAGAAGCTGCTCTCCTCGGCCATCAGCTTGACGCCGTAGCGGTCGTCGGTGTTGCGCATGAACCCCCAAGACGCGCGCATGCTCGCGTTGAGGAAGTCCATGGGCACGCCCGAGAGCATCCCGTGGGTCAGCAGGTTGGCCGCGGGGTGGTCGTAGGCGTGATCGAGGATCGCGCAGTAGGTGTCGCCCAGGCGGGTGTTGATGTTGAGCTTGGTGCTCAGCTGGGCGCCGCGCCGCACGGTGTCGTGGTTGGCGCAGCCGGTGATCCAGTTTTGTCCGTGGTGGACGATCTCGAGCACCCGCCACCACTTGCTGATCCAGAAGGTGTAGAGGAAGGGCGTGTTGTGGGCGAAGGTCAGCGGCCCCCACTGGAAGACCTCGGGGTCGTGGACCTGATCTTCGATCACCGCGCGGTAGGTGCTGGCCAGCTCCCAGTCCTCGCGCGGCCACGGGCGGCCGTCCTCGAAGATCATCCACGGGCGATAGCGGCGGCCGGCGACGGACTGCTCCGACAGGCTCATGGCCCGCAAGAAGGCGTCGTCGTGGCGCAGGACCTGGGCCTCGGGGTCCCAGATCTTGAAGTCCTGCGCGCCGTCGACCCGGACGCCGTCGAAGCCGAAGTCGACGAGCCGGCGGTACATCTCGAGCAGGATCGCGCGGACCACCGGGTGGCGGTAGGCGAGGTCCTGGCCGTACATGTTGGGGCCCGCGAAGAACTCGGGGGTCAGCAGACCGATGGCCTGGTTGTCGGCGTGACCAAAGACGACGTCGAGGACCACCTTGATCCCGCCCTTGGGGAAGGCGTGGAGGATCTCGAGCAGGTCGACGAGCTCGTCGGGGCGGCGGGACTCGAGCAGCGCCGGGTTGATCGCCCCGCAGCCGCTGATGACCACGTCGTAGCCCCAGTTGGTGGTCGTCGGCCGGCGCAGCACGAAATTCACCGACTCGGCCAGGGTCTCGCCCTGCTCGTCCGCGGCCTCGAAGAAGGCCGGGCCGCCCTCGAAGACCACCGTGGGGTGGACCGGCATGAGCTGGACGGCCTCGTAGCCCAGCCAGACCTCGTCGGCTGGGGTCAGCGGGCGGCCCGCCTCGACGCGCTGGGCGATCCGCCGCAGCCGGCGGGTCAGGCTCGCTACCGTGCCCCCCGAGGAGGCCGTGCCGATGTGGACCTCGAGCAGGTTGATCGGCGGCGCGATCCGGGGCGCCTCGCGGTCCTCGTCCTTGGCCCCGATCTTCGCGTACCAGTCGAGGTCCCCGCGCTGGGCGTGCATCGCCTCGACGTCGTAGACCTCCGCGGGTCCGAAGGCGCCGAAGGGCAGCGAGCGGGCCAGGTGATCGGCCCCGGTCCGCCACTCGCCGTCACGATCGCGGAAGCGCAGCCAGTAGAGCGCGCCGAGCTGCGCGCGGCTGCCCACGGGCACGCCGCTGACCGCGGCCCACAAAAAGCGCCCCGATCGCTGCATGGGGATCAGCACCCGACGCAGCGCCACCTCCTGCTGGCTGACCGCCAGGTCCAGCGCGTCGTCCGCGTCGATCAGCAGCTCGAGGTAGACGTCCCCCGGGGCCACGCCGAGGGCGTCGAGGTCCGGGCTCCACAGCCCGAACTCCACCCAAGTCCGCTCGCCCTCGTGGCGCACCGTCGCGCCCAGGCGCTGGGCGATGTGGTCCATGGCGTGGGCAGGGTCCTCGCCGTTGGTCAGCAGACGGTCGCACCAGGCGACCAGCGCCGTGGTCTCCTCCTCCAGGCGCTCGATGAACAGATCTTCAGCCTGCGTCAATGTGAATGAGCCTCCCACGGGTTCATGACCTTGCCCCTACCACAAAACGCGACGCGCGGCGGCCCGTCCACGACGGCGCGGGCAGCCGCCGGACCCGCGAGCGCGGTCAGACGGCCACCCAGCAGCCATTTAGTCGTCGAGCGCGGCGCTCAGAGACTCGCGACCGTCGCCGAGATCGGGCTCGCCACGTGGTCGCTCGCCAGCCACGCGTCGACCTCGAGATCGGCCTCGGGATCGATGCCGGTCTGGGCAAAGTCGAACACGTAGGCGTCGAGCTGGACGTCGTACTCCGCCGCCCAGGTCTCGGCCTGAGCCTCGCCGTCGACGATGAACTGCAAGCTCAGGGGCGCGCGCACGTGGATGTCGTCCTCGGGGGCGTGCCAGGCGTCGTGCAGGCGCCAGCCGTAGACCGGCCAGGTGTCGTCCATGACCAGCTCCGGCTGGGGCAGCACCAGGCTCAGCGCCAGGGTCTCGGCGTCGACGAGGTTGGCCGCGAGCTCGGCCTGGGCGTGCTGGACGACCATGAACTCGCCGCTCGCGGACTCGAAGGTGGTCTCCATGGTGCCGTTGAAGTAGGGCCCGCTGGCCACGAGGCGGTAGACGCCCGCCGGCCAGTCCGCGGGGACCTCCCAGTCCACCCACCACTCGTGCTTGCGGCCGACGGCGACGTCTCCGTTGGGCGCGGGGTCGGGATCGTAGTGGGTGATCATCTCGTTGCGCGTGTTGTCGTAGGCCCGGCCGGCCCAGCCCGCGGGGTGCGGGACGTCGACGAACTCGCCCTCGCCGGCGTCGACCTGGACGCGGACGATCGGCGCGCCCAGGGTCGGGTCGCCGGCGCCGAAGCGCCAGCGCACGCGCTCGGTCCGCTGGCGCTCGCTGGCGATGGCCAGCAGATCATCGCCGGCGTTTTGGCTGACCTCCACGCCGCGCGGCGAGAACGAGTCGGTCTCGGCCAGCGTCGGGCTCTCCTCGATCAGCGAGGGCCCGATGTTGCCCACGAGGATCTGCTCGATCATCGACATGTTGGTGTCGACCATGAAGCTGCCGCCGTAGGGCCCCCACAGGCTCATCTCCGACTCGTAGCCGCCCTGATACCAGTCGTCGGGGGCCGTGAAGTAGAGCAGGTGATCCTGGGAGTAGCCCCAGACCATGAGGTCGAGGGGCTCGTCCCCGATCACCGCCGCGAACTCGTCGCGCGCGTACTTGACGATCGAGTAGGCCGGCTCGCCGGGCATCGACATGATGAACAGCGGCCCGAGCCGCGCCACGCTCAGATAGGTCTGGTGGATCTCCGCGTGCGGCAGATCGTTGCCGATCAGCAAGGTGTCGATGGGGATGCACTGCTTGGGCTCGCCCTCCATGCTGGTCTCGAGGTCGTCGTCCTCCTCGACGCCGGTGCACTGCCAGCCGCCCCACTCGTAGTCGATCGGGATGATGTCGAGGATCAGCCCCGAGAACTCGCCGTTCTCGTCGTAACCGAATTTTTCGTAGCTCAGGTCCACGCGCCGCGACTGCACGACGATCTCCGGGTCGTCGTCCCACTCGAGGCTCTGGAAGGCGTCGTAGATCACCGGCGCGGCGACCATCCCGAGCAGCTCGGTCTTCTGCGTGGGCGCGTCGTGGCCCAGGAACCCGCCGCCCGGCGAGGCGTCGCCGCCACCAGCTTGGGCGAAGAAGCCAAAGATCGGCTCGCCGCTTTGCTGATAAAAGTACTCCTCGAATTCGAGCTCGAGGGCCCCAGGCGCGTCCTCGGTCAGCAGCTCGTTTTCGTAGGCCACGGAGATCCCGTGGATGCCGAAGTTGAACAGCGCCGCGAGCGGGGTCCCGTCGGGGCGGCGCAGGCCGAGCACCGTCAGCCGCGGGTCCTTGCCGTAGATCGGGTTGTTGCCGCTGCGGCGGTCGCGATAGACCTTGTCCTCGGGATCCCAATCATCGAGGTAGGTGTAGCCCCACTCGGCGTCGCCCATGTTCTCGACGGCGTCGTGGATGGTCTCGGCGAAGGCCGTGGCGATCAGGTCGATCACCTCCTCGTCGGCCGTGTCCGCGCCCACGGCCCCGAAGATGTCGGGCAGCCGCCAGTAGCGGCCGTGGGCGTGGTGGGAGTGCGTCCCGCCCATGATGATCCGCCCGCGCAGGTCCTCGCCGTAGAGCGCCTCGTACTTGGCCGCGACCGCGTCCGTGATCCCCGACTCGGCGCTCATCATCGGGGTCTTCATCATGATCAGCCGCTCGCCCTCGTCGGACTCGAGCACCATCGCCTTGATTGTGGGGAAGTTGTAGAGCCCGCGGGTCCCCCAAAACAGCCCGCTCCACGGCGTGTCGGTCCCACCCACGCGCCCGCCGTAGCCGGCCAAGGAGATGCCCACGGGGCGATCGAGGTGACGCATGGCGACACCCGCCTGGAGCGGCGTCGGCATGCCGCCGGTGGTCTCGCCGCTCTCGCTCTCGTCCGCCTCGGTCTCGCTCTCGCTCGTGTCGACACCGTCACTGCTCGTCTCCGGCTGTGTGTCACCGATCTCATCCTCACTCCCGCTGGTCCCGGCCGTCTCGGTGGCCGAGACCTCATCGCTCGCGCCGACCGTGTCGTCACCGCACGCCAGAGCGAATAGCGCAGGGACAGCGAGCCAGACGAATTTGGAGTTTGGTGCAGAATCGGCCATGGCCACGAATCTACGACGACCTGGTCTATGGCGAAAAGCGTCGTTCATCGACCACACGTCGACTCTCGAATCGCGGAGATCCCACCGCTCGACAGGGCCACGGCC
Source organism: Pseudenhygromyxa sp. WMMC2535 (assembly GCF_011083025.2). Classification (NCBI taxonomy): domain Bacteria; kingdom Pseudomonadati; phylum Myxococcota; order Nannocystales; family Nannocystaceae; genus Pseudenhygromyxa; species Pseudenhygromyxa sp. WMMC2535. The sequence continues at coordinate 4,986,604 of NZ_JABJWV010000001.1, read as the reverse complement.
CAGAGGGGATGCTGGCCAGGTCTACCCAAGAAGATCTAGCCATGAGCATTACACGACGAGAGCTCCTCCGTCGCGCCAGCTTGCTGGGCGCGGCCACCCTGATCCCCAGCTTCAGCGCCGCCTGCCGGGGCGATGACGCCGCCAACGACGACGAAGGGGGCGACGGCACTGAGGACACCGATGAGGGCACCGACACCACGGGGGGCGACGATCTGCCCGAATACAGCTGGGATGGCGAGCTCGGCCCCGAGGGCATATTCGCTCATGGCGTGGCCAGCGGGGACCCCCTCGCCGACTCGGTGATCCTCTGGACCCGGGTCAGCCCGACTGCGGACGAGGACGTGGAGCTCTTCTTCGAAGTCGCCCTCGACCCCGAATTCAGCGAGCGGGTCGCGGCCGACTACATCCCCGAGGCGACCACGGCTGCGCGCGACTACACCATGAAGATCGACCTCGAGGGCCTCGAGGCGGCGACGACCTACTACTACCGCTTCTACGCCCAGGGTCGGGTCTCGACGATCGGACGCACGCGCACGGCCCCGGCCGGCGCGAGCGATCACCTGCGCATGGTGCTGTGCTCGTGCTCGAGCTACGGCCACGGCTACTTCCACGCCTACAGCGAGATGGCCGGGCGCGCCGACCTCGATCTGATCGTCCACGTCGGTGACTACATGTACGAGTACGGCTCGTTCATCTATGGCGAGGTCCGGGAGTACGACCCGCCCCACGAGTGCGTGACCCTCGACGACTACCGCCGACGCTACCGCCACTATCGCAGCGACCCCGACTGCGCCGAGGTCCACCGTCAGCACCCCTTCGTCGTGACCTGGGACGATCACGAGACCTGCAACGACGGGTGGATGGACGGCGCCGAGAACCACGACCCAGACACCGAGGGCAGCTGGGTAGAGCGCCGCGCCGCCTCGACGCAGGCCTACTTCGAGTGGCTGCCCCTGCGCGAGGGGGAGCCGGGCCGGGTCTACCGTCAGCTCGCCTACGGCGACCTCGTCGACCTGATCGTCCTCGACACGCGCTACGAGGGCCGCGAGGAGCAGCTCACGACCTCGACCCCCGAGGGCCTGGCCGGCATGTACGCCGAGGGCCGCCAGATGCTCGGCGCCGAGCAAGAGGCGTGGCTCTTCGAGCGCCTGAGCTCCAGCACCAGCCAGTGGAAGCTGATCGCCCAGCAGGTGATGATCGGCCAGCTGATCCTCGAGCCCGGCCAGGACGGCGAGCCCAACCGACCCTTCCAGGGCGACCTGTGGGACGGCTACGACGACGCCCGCCGGCGCCTGCTCCAGCACATCGTCGACGAGGCGATCAGCGACGTCGTCGTGCTCTCGGGCGACATCCACACCTCCTTCGCCAACGAGATCACCTTTGATCCCTACGTCGACTATGACCCCGAGACCAGCGAGGGCGCCGTGACCGTGGAGTTCGTGACGCCGGGGATCACCTCGCCGGGTCTGTCCCTCGACGACGCGACCGTCGCGGCCCTGCGGGTCATCAACCCGCACAACCGCTTCGTCAACGCCCTCGACCGCGGCTACGTCACCTTGGACATCAAGGCCGAGCGGATCCAGGCCGACTGGTGGCACTTCTCCGGCGGCCAGATCGGCCAGCCGGGCTTCTCGGGCAGCACTCACGGGGCCGCGTGGACGGTCGAGACCGGGACGCCGCGGCTGCTCGAGGCTGGCGAGCCGGCCGCCGAGAAGGTCGACCCGCCCGTGCTCGCTCCCTGAACGCGAGCCTCCGCCACCGCTTCGCCCGCGCTCGCCACGAGCGAGCCCGGGAGAAGCGGCGGTGACTAGTGTGCGCGGCAGAGGACTTGAAGGGTCCCAGGCTTGGAGCACCGGCCGCTGACTTCGTTGCTCGTCAGTCATTTGTGCCCGACAAACTCCCTCCTCGCGCCTCGTCAGCAACCGGCGGTCCGGCGCCTGGGACCCTTCAAGTCCTCTGCCGCGCACACTAGCGACTCAGGCCTCGGAGCCGGCGAAGAGCGCCCCCGCGTCGCCGATGACCTTGGCCCGCTCTCGCAGGCGCTGGAGCTCCTCCACGTGGGTACACTCGCCGAGGCGCGCGCGGAGATCCGCCGGCAGCGACAGCCCCCTCAGCTCGAGGATCGTCGAGATCAGCTCGCGAAGCCCCTCGACCAGGCCGTTGGCGTGTCCCTCCGCGAGGCCCTCGGCCTTGCCCTCGGCCCGGCCCTTTCGGATGCCGTCGTTGTACAAAAAGCTGCGCAGCTCGATGTCGGTGAGTTCGTAATCTTGCATCTTCATCGCTCCCAAGAGCACCTCTCGCGCCTCGTCGTCGACCGCCGACAACAGGTAGGAGGCGTATCGCCAGCGCCGCTCATCCTCGAGCGCCAGCACTGCTGGCAACGCTACCCGCAGCGCTCGAAGGTCGCCATGGACGGCATGCAGGACGGCCGAGAGCACCAGCCAGCCTGGACGCTCGGGATCCTCGACCGCCTCGACGACCGGCATGTTCTGCCTGTCCAGGACCAGCAACCAGTCCCGAGGCGGTAGCTCGCGTCTACCCAGCGCGCGCGCCCACGCGGAGACTCGATCCGAGAGCGAGAGCACCAGCGTCGCCGTGACATAGCCGAGTGATTCGGCGACCAGCGCCCAATAGACCGACATGCGCAGCGCTTTTTGACAATCCGGACGGCCTTGAACCTCGACAACGATGCCCACGCCACCGTGTGGATCTTCTGGGTTGTCTCCGGACAATACGCCGTCCGGACGAAGCTCACCCGAGTCGCCAAAGCAGGGCGCGAAACGGTCGATGACCGCAGGATGAGCGCGCATGTCCGCGAGCGGCGGGAGCTCGAGGTCGAAGACCTCTCGGAGGGCACGGAAGCCGAGGGCGGGCTCGTCTGTGAACAAGCGCGCGATCGCCTGGTGGAGGATGCCGGGCATGGGCGCCGAACGTCGCAAGGCGCGTGCCGGCGAATTTCTCAGTGTTCTCGCGGGAGCACCCGGACGAAGGCGGCCAACTCACGGGACAGTGACCCATGGACTGGCCGTCCCAGCCGTGCCCAGTGCCCAGGCTCAAAAAGGCCCGACGCGAGGCGCTCCGAGCCTGGCCAGTCAAACGTCTCGGGTCGCACCCGCGTGAATGGTCGAACCCGGAGCGAACACTAGAGCGGCAATCAGTTTGGATTCACCCCCTCAGGCACGTCTGGGTGGCCCCGTGGTCTGATTGCCGCTCTAGAAGCGCAGCATCAGGCCGTCAGGCGTCGCCGACAGCTGCGGGGGCGGGGGCGCGTTGCGGCGCGCCTTGGCCAGGGTGATCGTGCCGCCGACACCCAGGCCGAGGCCCAAGAGCTGCGTCACGCCGACCATGCCGAGGCCAAAGCCCAAGGTCGCCGAGGGCGAGCGCGCGGCCGAGATGAAGGGGCCCACGACGGGGATCAGCATCGGGCGGCCCATGCCGTAGGGGTCGCCCGCGTCGATGACCGCCGTGGCCGAGGCCGCCGAGATCAGGTAGCTGACGCCGAAGATCGAGTAGCCGGCGATCGTCATGCCCAGGCCCTTGTTTCGGTTGTAGCGCGGCGGCACCGGCCGAGGCGCGGGCGCGGGCTGGACCGCGGGCGGCGGAGGCTGCTGGCCGTAGACGGTGCCCGGCTGGCCCTGCGGCGCGGTCTGAGTCCCCTGCGGCTGGGGGAAGCCGGGGGCGGCCTCTCCCTGACCCGGCTGGGGGAAGCCGTTCGTCGGCTGGGCCTGGCCAGGCTGAGCGTAGCCGGGCTGGGCCTGGCCAGCGGGCGCCGGCTGGGGCTGGGGCGCGGGCTGGGCAGCGGCCGGCTGGGGCTGGGCAGCCGGCGCGACGGAGATCGCTTCGGTGGGCGCCGGCGCCGGTGCAGGCTCCGCGGCGGGGGCCGGCGCCACCTCGGCGGCGGGCTCCGGAGGCAGCGCGGGCGCGCCAGCGAGCGCGACGGAGGGCACGGACCAGCTCAAAGTGAGCCCGATGGCGAGGACAGCGGAGGAGATCGTGCGCGAGGAGGTCAGGTGGCGTTGCATCGGCGGTCCTATCAGCGCATTCTTCTTAGCACGGCTTTTCAGCGTGCAAATGTGGTAATTCACCGCTGCAAAATGCAACGCGTGAGCCTTCGTGACCTGGCTCCTCGCGCCTCGTCAGGGACCGGCGGTCCGGCGCCTGAGCCCCCTCCGGTCCTCTGGAGCGCGCACGAAGAGCTCGTGGTGGAACTCGACGCGGCTCCTAGAGCTGGCCCAAACGCTCGCCCTCGTGGCAGCCTCTGAGCACGCCGATGGACGCCCTCTTCGTCATCGTCGCGGAGCTCCTCGCCGTCCCGCTGCTGCTGTGGGCGCTGATTGCTCTGGACCTCACCCTCGGCGTGGCCATGTCCGTCGTCGCGGTCCTGCTCGGGCGACGCACGGTCACCGGGGCGCTCCAGCACCGCTGGCGCAGCGTCCGAAAGCGCCTGCTGTGGAGCCTGATCTTCCTGAGCACGGCCTTGCTGCTCGCCGACCTCGTGTTCTTCGAGACCCTCGTCAGCCTGTCCCTGGCCCGCGTCGACGAGCGCGACGATCTCGAGGTCTACTACACGAAGGTCGAGGGCAGCTTCATCCTCGGGCGGATCGAGTTCGAGGATCTGGTGCTCGCGGGGCGCCGCGGCCAGGCGGACGCCCCCAGCGATCGCTTCGAACTCGAGATCGGTGAATTCGTCATCGACATGGACACGGCCCGGCTCCTGCGCCTCGACTTCGCCGTCGAGGAGCTGTCCTTGGAGGGCGCCCGCGGCAGCTGGGACCACCTCGCCGCCGCCGAGGCAGGCGCCCGGGCCCAGCCTCCTCCCGCCCGCGACTTCGAGCTCGAGCGCATGCACGTGGGCGAGCTGGCGCTGAGCTTGCGCGACCACACCCACCCCGTGATCGCGCAGGACGGCGCCGCCACGCCGCGGGCGCTTCAGATCGAGCTCCTCGAGCTCGACCTCGGGCCGCTGCGCAGCGAGACCGCGGTCTTCGATCTGCTCACCCACAGCCGCGGCCGCGGATCGGTCGCCGGTCTCCCCTTCGAGCTGACGAGCGCCGAGCTCGAGGGTCGGGCCCAGACCACCCTCGAGATCCGCGAGCTCCCCCTCGACGCGCTCGCGCGCCCGCTCGAGGCCCGGGCGGGCATCCGCGCCAGCGGCCAGGCGGATCTACGCATGACCAACCGCCTCCATCCGGCCGCGACCCCCGACCAGCCCGCCGAGGTCGAGCTCGACCTCGCCCTCGAGCTGCGCTCGCTCGAGCTGTCTGGCGGCGAAGACATGAGCGTGCGATCCAAGCTCATGCTCCAGGCCGCAGAGACCACGCTCGAGCGCCTCGGCGGTGACTTTCCTCTGGCCTTCACCCTGCGTGTAAACGAAGACGAGCTCCGGGGTATGCGGAGTCTGGCCGACTCGGATCTCGTGGAACGGGTCGCCAGCGCCAGCGCCGAGGCCCTGCGCGCCCGCCTGGGCGAGCGCGCCACCAACAGCAAAGCCGGCCGCAAACGCCTGTTGCAGCGCGGCGAGTGAGGAACACACGAGCAGCCTCCCCATCGAGGGGCCTGCGACATCTCGATCCGCCGATGGAGGCCGCTTGCCATGCGCCATCAGCGAGCTAGACCACGAAGATGAGCATTGAGCACCTACGAGCTCGCGCGAGTATCTGCGCGCTGACCCTAATTTCTTCGTTGACCCTCGCCAGCGGCTGCTCCGACGACGGCGGCGCGGAGGAGTCCGAGTCCACCGACGAGTCCGGCGAGTCCGAGTCCACCGACGAGTCCGAGTCCACCGACGAGTCCGAGTCCACCGACGAGACCGAGTCCACCGACGAGACCGACACCACCGACGGGACCGAGGAGACCGACACCGGCAACCTCAGCTGTGAGCCCGAGGGCGACGTGACGATCTCCTACAGCATCGAGGTCGGCGCCCTGGACGAGCCGCCCTCCGTCGACCTCGACCTCGCCTGCACGCTGGCCGAGATCGACACCGACGGCGTGACCCAGGTGCTGATCCTCGACTGCCCCGAGCTCGAGAACGTCGCCGTCATCGATATCGCGGTGAGCCCCGACATGAGCCTGCCCCTGGTCGGCGGCGAGGCCATCTCGATGCGCTACATCCTCGAGGGGCCGTGGTGGTTCAACACCTACCTGCGCCTGGACGTCGAGGGCACCGGCCACCTGCTCACGCTGATCGACGGCGACAGCCTCCTGCCGCCCGAGGAATTCGAGTTCACCTCGCCCGTCGAGCTGACCGCGGTCTACGACCTATGCGAGCCCGTCTCGGACGGCTGCGGCCAGCGTGAGCGCCTCGCCCTGATGACGACCATCGCCGGCGAGGAGGCCCAGATCTTCGACGCCAATTACGCCGAGGTCGGCGGCGAAGAGGGCACGGAGATCTGGGTCGGCGCCGCTGGCCACCTGCACGAGATCGAGTGCACCGACACGCCCGACGAGTGGTTCCAGGTGCTGATCGTCGGCCCCGGCGAGGGCTGAGAGCGCACGCCCTCGCGTGCTCGTGCACCACGCACGAGCGCGCGGGCGCATCCGGCCCTCGACGCGCTCGAGAGCCCGCAGGGGCGACGCGGACCATCGCGCACGAGCGCGCTCAGGCGACGTCGTCGTCTTCGCTGTCGAAGCAGTCGCGCAGGGTCTCGGCGAGCAGGCGACAGACGTCCGTGGTCGTGAGGATGCCGGCGAGCTTGTCACCGCGCATGACCAGGGCCGAGCCGATCTGTCGCCTGGCCATCTCCTCGGCGACCTCGTCGAGGGGGGTCTCGAGGCCGACGATGAAGGGCTGGCGCGTGCACACGTCGCCCACGGTCAGCGGCACCCCCTGGGCGTCGACGCGCAGCGCCACCCGGGTGTCGCGCTCGGACAGGATGCCGATCACGTTGTGCTGCTCGCAGACCGGCAGGTGACGGATCCCATGCTCGCGCATCATCTCCTGCGCGCGCGCCAGGTCCTCTCCTGGGGCGATGGAGAAGGGGAAGGCCGTCATGACCGACTTGATCCGCGGGATTCGTCCCATGCTCGCGCGCGGACTCTCTCACAATCCCAGCCGCGCCGGCAAACACCCGCAGGCCGTCGAGTGGGCGCGTCAGCGCTCGGGCTCACCGGCGCAGCTGCTGCCAGCCTCGGCGCCAGCGCTGGCCGCGTCCTGGTTGTGCTCCACGCAGCGCACGCAGCTGTCCGAGGCCTGCTCGCAGCGCTGCTTCGCCTTGCGGCACAGCATCTGGTACTCGCTGTCCGAGACGCGATCGTCGGCGATCTCGCACATCTTGGTCTTGACCTCGCAGATCGCCTGCGAGAGCTCGCACAGCGCCTCGCACTCGCTGGGGTCGTTGGTCCCCGCGGCGATCCGAGCCTCGTGCTCCTCGGTCAGTCGCTCGAGGCGCAGATCGAGCTCGTCGATCGACTCGCCCTCGAACTCACCTTCGGGCTTGAGCTGCGAGTCCCCGCCGCCGCCCCCCGTGGGGATCACCGTGCTCGCGCCCCCGCGCTCGTCACAGGCGATGCCGAGGCCGAGCAGGGCGAAGATGGACAGGCCAGACAGACCGATCAAAGGACGGACACGGCTCACGACTCGACCTCCTCGAGCAGCAGGGAGAGGACCTCGAGGGCGCGGGCGTAGGCGCTCATGGCCCGGGCATGATCGCCGCTGCGGGCCGCCGCGTCACCCATGGCGACCAGACCGCGCGCGCTGACGCGATCCAGCGGCAGCGAGCGCTCGGGGGCGAAGTAGCGCTCGAGCAGCTCGAGCGCGCGCTCGGCCTCCCCGGCCTCGATCAGGGTCTCGCCCAGGCGCGCCGCGAGCTGGACCTCGAGCAGCTCCGCGGTGCCGTCCCCTGCGGGCGCCTCGAGCTCGAGGGCCGCGCTCAGGACCGCCGCGCGTGCCTGGGCGTCGGCGATCGCGTCGGCCCGGCCATGCGCCGCAGCGACGGCCTCGACGTAGGCCAGCCCGGCCTCGCTGGGCTCCCCCGGGAGCAGGGCGTGGGTCTCGAGGCGAAGGTCCAGCTCGGGCTCCGAGCTGACCGAGCCCTCCTCGGCGCAGCCGCCGAGCACCGCACAGCTCAGAGCCACGGCGAGCAGCCCCCGCGCGCTGACGCGTCGACTCACCCGCCACCTCCGGCACGCAGCCGACGCTCGTAGTCCGCGGCCAGAGCCGCGGCCCGCTCGCTGTCGCCCACGCCGTCATCGAGGGCCTCGAGCAGGCTCCGCGCGTGCTCGCCGACCTCGGCCAGCTCCGCGAGCTCGGTCTGGGAAGGGCCCTCGCCCTCGCGCAGCACGAGCACGGCGAGGACAGCCGCGGCCGCCAACCCGGCGGCGGCCAGCGGCCAGCGCCGACGTCCACCGCCCCCCGCTCGGCCGCGCGTCGATCCCTGCTCGTCGGGCGCGGGCGCCGAGCGAGCCTCGACCCGCCGCCAGCCTCGGTGCAGCTCCAGCTCCGAGAGGTCTTCGAAGGCCAGGGGCTCCGCGAGCTCATGCATCCGCGCGACCTCGGCGATCTCCGCCCGGCCCTCGAGCGCCCCCTCGGACTCGAGCAGGGCGCGCTCGTCCTCGCTCAGCGGCGCCTCGTCGAGGGCCGCGAGCTCGCGCGCGATCGTGTCTTTGCTTGGCGACGTCATCGCTGGTGTGAATTCCTCAAGGCGCGAGCCAGGACTCGGCGCCGGCCTCGTCGCCGTAGCGACGGACATAGATCTTGCGAAAGGACTTGCAGGCCCGAAACAAGAGTACATCGAGGGTGCCGATGGTCACCCCCATCTGCGCGGCGGCGTCCTCCCGCGAGCGCTTGTCGATGATCCTCAGCTGAAGGACTTTTTGGTAGCGCGGGTTGACCTCGGCCATGCACGCGTCGATCCGCTCGCGCAGCACGTCCGAGAGCTCGGCGCGACCGAGCAGAGACTCGGCGTCGTCGTCCGTGGGGTCCGGGAGCTGATGCTCGAGGCCCTCGGGCCAGGCCCCCACGCGCCCGGCCTTGCGCAGGTGATCCAGGCACAGGTTCTTGCCGATGCGGATCAGCCACGGCAGCAAGCCCTTGCCCTGCCAGCTGAAGCGGTGGAGGTTTTCGATCGCCCGCAGGAAGGTGTCGGCGAGCAGGTCCTCGGCGAGGTTGCGATCCCGGACCATGGGCATGATGGCGCAGCGAAATACGGTGTTCGCGTGGAGCATGTAGAGCGCTCGGATGGCCCGCTGGTCGCCCGCTTGGGCCCGCTCGACGAGCGCGCGCTCGTCCACTTCGCCTGGTTCATCGGTCGCATCGGAGGTCGGGGTCGCGCTCGTCACTTGCGTCCCTCCCGGTCCGGGCACAGGCCCTGGTCGGGATGATGGGTCACCGGGCGACGCGAGTGAGGTTCGCGTGCTCAACGGGGCCCTCCGGTCCACCTTACATCGACCCTCTCCGGGCCAGGGCGCCGCGGCGTCCGAGATCGTGCTCTCAACGGCCTCGTCGAGAAATCGCCCATTCCTAACCCCAACTGAGAGTCGTGCGTCGACTTACGGCTCTAGCGACAGAACTGGCGATTTTTTCCAGAAAGACGCGCTCGGATCGCGCGTTGTGCTCCTCTGGCCATGGCTGGGCCGGCCCACGGCTCAGCCCGCGGCCAGCCCGGACGAGAGTTCCAGCACCTCTCCACCACAAATTCATGTAAACCAATGTGAACGCGGCCGGGTCGAAGGCTCCAACGCTTGACCCTCCGCGCCCCGGAGCGTAGTCAAGCCCACGACTCCGGTGTCTGCGTCCCTCTCCACGTCGCTCACCCTCGCGCTCCTCGCTGGCCTCGCCGCTTGGAGTCCGCCGACGGGCGCGTCTTCCGAGCAGCCGCTCGACGCACCCGATCAGGTCGACGCACCCGATCAGGTCGACGCGCCCGATCAACCCGCGAGCGCGATGGCAGACAGCCACGTCAGCGATCCCGAGAGCCTGCGCAGCGAGGCATTCGGAGACACGGACTACGTGCTGCCCTTCGCCACCGAGGACCTCCAGCTCTCGGAGGTCTTGCAGCTCGCCCTCGACGAGAACATCGAGCTGCAAAACAAGCTCGTCGCCGTGGAGATCAGCGAGGCCAACGTGCTCGCGGCCACGGGCGCCTTCGACGTGCAGCTGACGGCCGGGCTCGAGGCCTCGCTGCAAAAGAGCACGCCGCGCGGCTCGGTCTACGTGTTCAGCACCGGCTCGCGCTCGCTCTCGGGCTACCTCGGCGTGTCCCGCCAGCTCGAGACCGGCGGCAGCTTCTCCGTGCAGGTCGACGTCACCCGCAGCCTCACGGACCAGCCCCTGAGCATCATCGACCCCACCGGCGGGTCGACGACCCTGGCTTCCTACTCGATCCAGCCGCGCCTGACCTTCTCGCATCCGCTGCTCCGCGGCATGGGCGTGAAGGTCAACCGCGCGGCCATCGACCGCGCCAAGCTGGCCCGCTCGAGCGCCGAGGCCGACGAGCTGGTCTCGGCACAAAACGCCATCCGTGATCTGATCAGCGCCTACTGGGACGTGCTCTACGCCCAGCGCGATCTCGAGAACAAGCGCACCGGCGTGGAGCTGGCCAAGGAGCAACTCACGCGCACCGAGGCCCAGGTCGCCGCCGGGCGCCTGGCCGCCGTCGAGGCCAAGGCCGTCGAGCAGAGCCTGGCCCAGCGCGAGACCGACGTGCTCCTGGCCGAGAACGCCTTGCTCGAGGCCAGCTTGGGCCTGCGCACGCTCATGGGCCAGGAGTTCGCCGGCCGCGACACCCTCGGGGTCACACCGACCACGGACCCCGTCGGCTTCCTCGAGCCCGAGCCCGTCGACGTCCAGGCCGCGATCGAGAAGGCCCTCCAGGCCAACCCCTCCGTGCGCCAGCTCGAGATCGCCCTGGCCAGCAAGCGCATCGACGAGCTCGAGGCCGCCAACGAGCGCCTGCCCCAGCTCGACTTCACCGGCAACTTCTCCACCCAGGGCCGCAGCGTCGACACCAGCGCCGACTCGAGCACCGGCGAGGCCGGCGAGGCCGGCAGCTGGGGTGAGGCCTTCCGCAACTTCGTCACCGCCGACATCGCCAGCCAGGGCCTGATCGCGGAGTACACGGTGACCGGCGCCCTCGACCTGACCTGGTCGATCCAAAACCGCACCGCCAAGGGCAACCACCAGCGCGTGCTCGCCGAGCTGCGCCAGGCCGAGCTCAACCTCAAGTCCACGCGCCAGAGCACCTCGACCCAGGTGATCACGGCGACCAACAGCATGCGCTCGGCGCTCAAGCAGATCGAGCTCGCGGATCTCTCCATCGAGCTCGCCGAGCAGAACCTCGCCGCCGAGCAGGCGCGCTTCGAGGTCGGCCGCTCGACCAACTACGACGTGCTCGAGCGCATCGACGAGCTGCTCAGCGCCGAGAACACCCGGCTGCTCGCGGGCCTCGACTACCTCAAGGCGCGCTCGGACCTCCAGGCCCTGACCGGCGAGATCCTCCCGGCCTACGGCCTCGACCTGCCCTCGGCCGCCAACCCAGGCAACTGAGCCCAGCTGCTGGCCCTCCAGGCCAGCACGCTCGCGTCTGGCGAGCGCGAGCGGACCAGCGCGCCCTCACGGCCGGCTGGATCGGCCCGAGCGGCCGGCCCCTCGCTCAGCTGTCTTCGGCGAAGGGCTTGGCGCGCAGCTGCGTGAGCGTGTGGCTGCCCAGCGCCCGCGTCCGCCACTGGGTGTTGCCGATCATCATGTACAAAAAGCGCGGCATGGTCGGGCGGCTCATGAGCTCGACGGCCCGCGCGGGGATCGACTGGCCGCGCGCGAGGGCCTCTGCGGCCATGGTCAGCGCCGGCACCGCCCAGCGCCCGTGCGGCATGGCCTCCTGGAGGCGATGCCCACCGATGGGCTGGCCGCCGCCCATGGCGAGGGCGCCCGCCCACTCGAGCTTGGCCGCGCGCGCGAAGATCCGCGCGATATCCACGGCGGTCTCGCAGTGCGCGGCCTCGGGGAAGCCGCAGTTGATGACCGCGGCGAAGCGCGTGGGCGAAGGCTCGGCCTGGGCCTCGCGGTGCGCGGCGATCCGCTCGCAGGCCTGCGTGACCAGGTAGGGCAGCGAGTCGACGTAGACCGGGCTGGCGAGCACGACGAGATCGGCGGCGTCGACCTTCTCGCACAGCGCCTGCCCGCGGTGCGAGTAGACGACCAGGCGCTCGATCTCAATTTCGATCCCTTCGGCCTCGCCCTCCCCCGCCTGGGCCGCGAGCTGCTCGCCCAAAAACCGCAGCAGCGACTCCGAGGCGCTCGTCCCCGCCGGCTTCCCGCTCCCGATCAGCAGCAGCACCTTCACGCGACCGCCTCCTCTCGAGCCACGCGGGCGAGGACCTCGGCGATCGCCCCGTCGAGCGCCACCTCGAGGCGCGCCGGCGCCTCGCCTGCGGCGACCACCAGCGGGAGGTGGATGTGCGCGTGGGTGTTGAGGGCCACGCGGCCGACGAGCTTGCTGAACACCGCCGCGGCCTCGGGATCGGGCGAGGCGAGCTCGCCGACGTCGAGCTTCGCGGGGTAGTGATCGTAGCGAGGCTGATGGTGGACCTCGCCCTCGACCTTGGTGAAGAAGGGCTCGACCAGGCAGATCAGCCGGTCGAGGATCTTTTTGATCTCCGAGGAGAACCCGCCAAAGGTCACCGGCGTGACGATCGAGGTCACGTCAGCGTTGATCCACGCCCGCGCGATGTCCTGAGATTGATCGTGGGTCTTGCACTGCCCGGGGCTCTCGACCCAACACTCGAAGCAGCCCACGCAGTGGGCGAGCTCGAGCTCGCGCAGACACAGGACCTCGGCCGAGACGCCCAGCGCCTCGAAGCGCGCGGCGAGGCGGGCGCTGAGCGCATCGCAGCCGTCGTGCCCCCCGCCGAGAGAGCCATTGAAGATCAACGCTCGCTTCACGCCACCAAGACTCCTCCCCCTGTACGTGCCCCAAAAGCGCAGATGTTGCGCCTGACAGCGTTGCAAACACGTAACCGAGCGGCCCACCTCCCGGGCTGGTGTCGGCGAGGAACGCAGCTCGTGCTTCGAGGCCACGCGAAGATCGGTCATGCTCGAAGCTGCCATGAACATCTCGAAGACCATGGGCGAGCTTGGGATCGATCGCGACAACTATCGCGCCCTGGGTCTCTTGCCGCTGGTCTACGTGGCCTGGGCCGACGGCACCGTGCAGCGGGCCGAGGGCTCGCTGATCCGCCGCGTGGGTCGAGACAAGGGCTGGCTGACCGGCGGCGGCGAGGCCCTGCTCGAGCGCTGGCTGTCCACGCCGCCGACGCCAACGAGCATCGATGAGGGCCTGAAATTGCTGCGTTCTTTGGCCAACGAGCGCCGCGGCTTCGGCCGCGCGGTCTCGGTCCAGACCCTGTCGAGCCTGCTGGTGCTCTGCAAGGAGGTCGCCGAGGCCGCCGGCGGCATGTGGGGGCTGACCGAGTCGATCAGCGCCGAGGAGGAGCAGGCGCTGGCGACGATCGCCGAGGCCTTTGGCATCGGCGACGCCGGGACCTGGCGCGAGATCGTCTCGCGGGTCGAGGCCGAGCCCGTGCCGAGCGTGCCCGGACCGCGGGGGAGCGTGCTCGTCGGTGAGCTCGCCGCCTTGAGCCGCGATCCCCTCGGCCTGCTGCTGCGCTGCCTCAACGATCACGGCGACGTCGTCCGCGTCCGCATCCCAGGCAACGAGTGGTTTTTGATCTCGCACCCCGATCACATCAAGCGCGTGCTGATCGAGCGCACCGACAACTACATCCGCGGCGAGAGCCAAGAGCGCATCCGACTGATCGTCGGCAAGAGCGTGCTGACCACCGAGGGCGAGGACTGGCGAGCGCTGCGCCGCATCACCCAGCCCGCCTTCCACCGCGACTCGCTGGCCAAGATGAGCGCGATGATGGTCCGCTGCGCCGACGAGATGGTCGACGAGTGGGCCGCCCGCGAGCAGCCCGGGGGCGCGGTCGAGCTCGCCGGTGAGTTCCACCGCCTGACCCTGCGGATCATCGGCCTGGCGCTGTTCAGCATCGACCTCCGCGCCGAGCAGACCCGGGCGTTCAGCGAGGCCCTCGCGCTGACCTTGGAGTACGCCGCCGGCTCGTCCAGCCCCTTTCGCCTCCCGAGCTCGGTCCCGACCCCCAGCAACCTGCGCTACAGCCGGGCCCACGCCCTGTTCACGCGCACGGTCGACGAGACCCTCGCGGCCCGGCGCAAGCGCGGCGAGGCGCCCCCGGATCTCCTGGCCATGCTGCTCACCACCGTCGACCCCCAGACCGGCGACGGCCTCGACGACGACCAGCTCCGCGGCGAGGTCCTCACCTACCTGATCGCCGGCCACGAGACCACGGCCAACGCCCTGACCTGGCTGTTCTACGCGCTCTCTCGCCACCCCACGGTCGCCCGCCGCGTCGACGAGGAGCTCGCGCGGGTGCTCGGCGACGCCACACCGACGGCCGCCCACCTGCCCGAGCTCGAGTACCTCGAGCAGGTCCTGCTCGAGACCATGCGCCTGTACCCGCCGACCTTCCTGCTCGCCCGCGAGGTCGTCGCCGAGGACAACATCGGCGGGTTCACGATCCCCGCGAAGTCCTGGGTGCTGCTCTCGCCCTACGTCACCCACAGGCGGCCCGAGCTGTGGCCCAACCCCGAGGGCTTCGACCCCGAGCGCTTCTCCCCCGCGGCCAGGGCCGAGCGCCACGCCTGCGCCTACCTGCCCTTCTTCGTCGGGCCACACAAGTGCATCGGCCAGCACTTCGCGATGATGGAGATGAAGCTCGTCACCGCCACGCTGCTCCAGCGCTGCCGCCTGGATCTCCTCCCCGGCTTCGAGCCCGGGCTGGACGCCACGGGGCTGACCTTGCGGGCCCAGCACGGGCTGATGGTGCGCCCGCGCTGGCGCGAGGCCGACGCGCCTACTTCTTGACCAGCTTGAGCCCGGCGGGCTTGCGCATCTCGACGCGGTACTTGCTGCCGGCGCGGACCTCGATGGTCCCCGCGCGCTTCCACGAGTCGCCCTCTTTTTGGCGCATGTAGACCGCGTGGCGGCCCTCCGTCAGCCGGGCCTGGCGGCGCGGCTCGAGGGTCATGACCCGGCCGTCGACCTTCACGTAGACGAAGAAGAACTCGTTGGCGACGAACTCGACGGAGACCCGGCGCTTGGACTTGGCGTCGTCGCCGTCCTCGTCCTCGTCTTCGTCGCCCCCCTCGGCCTCGTCCTCGTCCTCGGGCGCAGCGGCGAGCTCGGCCGCGTCTTCGCCGGTCTCTCCGGTCCCGCCGGTCTCGCCCTCACCGGTCTCCCCCGCCTCGCCGGCCTCGGCCATCTCCTGCGCGGCGGCCTTCGCCAGCTCGGGGTCGGGCTCGATGTGACGCGTCACCACCGGCTTTGCGTCGCGATCGTTGGCCTCGTCGTCGTCGTCGCCAAAGATCGCGGCGCTCAGGCCGATCAGCCCGAGCAGGCCGACGCCCGCGAGGGCTGGGATCAGCCACTTGGGGCGACCGCTGCCCAGGCCGCCGATGCCTCCGTCGTAGTAGAGCCCGCTGTCCGAGGCGAGCTCGCGCTCGGGCTCGGTCTTGGGGAACTCGGCGGACGAGGCGGACGAGCCCATGATCCGGCGCAGATCCGTGTCCGTCCTGTCGCTGTCGAAGGCGGCCTGCACGAGCGCGCCGGCGGCCTCGGGGTGCTCCCCCGCCGCGGCAGGGGCGGCCGCGGAGGCCATGGCGCCGTCGAGCGCGGCTCCCCACTCCGCCTCTTCTGCGGCCGCCTCTTCTGCGGCCGCCTCTTCTCGCGCGGCCTCTTCTCGCGCCGCGCCCCACTCCGCCTCTTCTCGCGCAGCTTCTTCCGCCGCGGCCTCTTCCGCCGCGGCCTCTTCCGCCGCGGCGTCTGCCCGCGTCGCCGCACCTGTAGCGACCTCCTGCGTCGCGGCGTCCAGGCTCAGCGCCGCGCTCGTCTCGAAGTCTCGCTGCCGTGGCGCGCCGCCGGGCTCGACCTCGCCGGTGGGCGCAGCCGAGTCTTCGAGCGCGCTCGAGACCACAGTGACCTCGTCGGGGCCAGCGAACTCGTCGGCGCGCACGCCCTCGTCTCGCTGCTGCGCGTAGCTGCCCGACTGCCCCGGGGTCGCCCCGGGCGAGAAGCTCTGGCGCCGCGGGCTCGAGCCCACCGTGGGCACGGCCGGCGCCTTGTCGGGGACCTCGCGCACGAAGGGCGAGCTCTGCGAGGCCGAGGGCGAAGGACCCGTCCGCAAGCCGGTGCGCGAGCCAGTTCGAGAAATTGCAGCGCTCGACTGCGAGGCCGAGGGCACCGGCACGCCCGAGAACGAGCCCTCGGACTCGAGGATCTCCTCGGGGATGGCGTAGGCCGAGGAGCGCTCGACGAACTCCTGGACGAGCGCCCCGAGGCCCATGGACTCGTTGCGATAGTCCGGCCACTTGTAGAGCTGCTCGAGGGACTCCTTGGCGCTCTGCAGCCGGTCGACCTCCTCGGGCTCGAGCAGCCACATGCGCAGCAGGTCGAGCTGAGCGGGGACTTCGGTGGGGTCGACGTTGAGCTCGGGGACCTCACCTTGGAGGACCATGCCCAGCAGCCGGGTCTCGTCGATCCGCGCCCGGAAGGGCCGGCCGTCGATGAGCTCGTGGAGGATGCCGCCGACGGCGAAGAGATCGATGGTCGGGTTCCGGGTCTGCTTCTTGAGCTGCTCCGGCGGCATGTACTGGAGCTTGCCCTTGACGAAGACCCCTTGGGTCTCCTCGGTCGCGAAGCGAGCGATGCCGAAGTCCATCAGCTTGACCTCGCCGGAGGTCGTGACCATCACGTTTTGCGGCGAGACGTCGCGGTGAACGATCACCGAGCCGGCCGGCGTGCGGACCTCGTGGGCGTAGGCCAGGGCCCGGAGCAGCTCGCCGATCACGTAGGCCGAGACCCGCACCGGGAGCTTGCGGCCCTGCTTGCCCAGGCCACGCTCGAGCTGCGAGAGCGTCATGCCCTCGATCAGCTCCATGACCATGTAGCACTCGTCGCCCTCGTCGATGGCGTCGAAGACCTGGACGATGTTGCTGTGGCTCAGCAGCATCGACAGCCTGGCCTCGGCCAGGAACATGTCTCGATACTGCTGCTTTTGCGCGAGGTGTGGCGCGAGCACCTTGATCGCCAGGAACTTGTCGCCCCCGACCGTCGAGGTCGACGCGGCACGGCGCGCAGACCAGACCTCGGCCATGCCGCCAGTGCCGATCCTGCGCAGCAGCTGATATGGGCCGAGGTAACGCATGCAGTGGCGCCCGGGTGGGCGTCGAGTCGCCATGTTGCACGGGGTATCGGCCTTCGATCAAGAAGCGCGAAGCCCTGCGCCGGGCTGCCCTGGGGCGCCCCGGTTTCTCTACAGTAAGTAACCCCTGGTAGATCACGCATCTGCCAATTCATCACCTGTACGTCCGAGCCCCCACCCCACGTCGACCGAGCCCAGCTGTACGAAGTGACAGGAGACACGGCGAAGGACCTCGCCCTGACAGGACGTGCGCGAGCCTTCACACCCAAGCCCGCCATCGGGGCACCTCGCGCAGCCGCCTACCAGTACCTGTAGGGCACTAGTAGACGGCGTGTTCCCCATGATCTGTACAGTCCGCAAATCTTGGTATGGTCCCCGCCGTGCTCGCCGCCACCGCGCTCTCCGGGCTGCTGCTCTTCGCTCCCGTGGAGCAATCACCGGGTTACCAGGAGGCCCTCACCCGCGTCGAGGAGGCCAACATCGAGGTCAACCGTGACCCCGAGAGCAACTACGCGATGCTCGCCGAGGCCCTCGAGCAACTCGGTGACTTCGAGGCCGAGCTCAGCGACGACGCCGAGGCCCAGGAGATCGTCCAGCTCTCGATGCTCAACCTCGCCCGGGCCCTGCTCGTCGCAGACGACGCGCAGGCGGCCGTGGTCATGGACGAGGCCATCCGCGCCAGCCAGGGCCAGCCCATGCCCGTCGAGCGCTTTGGCCCGACCCTCGTCGAGTTCCACGACGAGCGCCTGGCCGCCCTCGAGGCCGAGGGCCGCGCCGAGCTCCAGGTGGTCTGCGCCCTGCCCTGTGAAGTCGCCATCGACGAGCGCCCCGCGGACACCGACGCCTCGCTCTTCCTGGGCAGCTACCGAGTCCGCGTGATTTCCGCCGATGGCTCGCTCCCGCCCGAGCGCCACACCCTCGAGCTGGACCGCGCGAACGACGTGGAGGTCATCGAATTCCCCCTGGCCGGCCTGCCCAGCGACGAGCCGCCGCCGCCCCCTCCGCCCTACCAGCGCATGATGCCGCGCTGGGCGGAGATTGGCCTGACCGTCGTCGGCATCGGCGCGATCGTCGGCGGTGGCGTCGCCCTGAGCTTCGACGGCAAGTGCCCCAAGAAGCTCGACCCCATCGACGACGCTGCCGACTGCCCCTCGCTCTACGAGAGCACCGTCCCCGGCTTCGTGGCGATCGGCGTGGGCGCGGTGACGACCCTGGTCGGCGGGGTCATGCTCACCGTCGACGAGGTCCGCCTGGGTCGCCACAAAGGGCGGCAGGTCAGCCTCTCGTGGACCCTGCGCTTCTAGGAGCCGATCCAAAAAAGCACCCCACGCAACACCATCGCCGCGTGGGGCCCAGAGGATGGACAGCGGAGCCTTTGCTCCTCTGACAAGCTACGCCCAGACGGACCGCGGCGCCGGTGCAACGTTGGACGCGTTCACGGCTCGGACGCGGCAAAAATGGCGCGCGCCCGGAGCTGGCCGCGGCTCACCAGGGGAGCCAGCCCAGGGGATCGTCGGGGCCCTCGCCCTGACCACGGATCGCGTGCTGGGTCTGGCTCGCGATGGCCTCGCGGGCGTCCTCGGCCAGCTGGGGAGGGAGGCGCAGCTTGACCTCGGCGCCCTCGAGCAAGATCCCGCCGGTCAGCAGGTCTCGGCGGACCCGGCGGACGTTGCGAAAAGCCAGCCGCTGCGGGCGTCCGCGGTGATCGAGGACGACCACCGAATTATCGGTGACCAGCACGGCGCGGCGGCTGAGCCACTCGCGGCCGCCCAGGAGCAGCGCCGGCGCCAGCACGGGGGCCAGGGTCTTCCACTGCTCGCTCAGCGGCGCCCGCCACATCTCGGGGGCGAAGAGCGTGGCCAGGCCGAGGACGACCAAGCTGGCCAGGCCGACCCAGACCACCGGCCACCAGCTGATCTCGGCCTTGTGGTTCCACCAGATGACGGGTTCACCAGGGCGAAGCTGCCGGGCGAGCTCGAGGGGGACCGTGCCCGGGGAAGCTGGCGCGTGCGCCGCAAAGCGCCTGCCCGCGGGGCCCGGCCCGTGGACGAGCTCGGCGTCGATGGGGCCCCCCGCCTCGCCGCCGGCCTCGCGCGCACGATCCTCCGGCGCCGCGACCAGCTGCAGCCGTCCCCGGGGGCCGCTCATCCGCGCTCGTCTCCTGGCGCGGCGGCCACCAGATCTCCGACGCGCGCGCCCAGCCGACGCAGCGCGTGGTCCATGACCACGAGGGCCGCCATGGCCTCGACCATGGGCACGGCGCGAGGCAGCACGCAGGGATCGTGGCGACCCTTGCGAGGCACGAATGTCACCGAGCGGCCGTCGCGGGTCACCGTCTCTTGCGGCTTGAAGATCGTCGCCACCGGCTTGAAGGCCACGGCCAGGCGGATCGCCTCGCCGTTGCTGAGCCCACCTTGGATCCCCCCGCTGTGGTTGGTCCGCGTGCGCACGCGATCCTCGGCCATGAAGAAGGGGTCGTTGTGTGTCGAGCCGCGCATGGTCACCGCCGCGAAGCCCTCGCCGATCTCGAAGGCGCGGCTGGCCGGCAGGCTCATCATCGCCCCAGCCAGGGCGGCGCTGAGCTTGTCGAAGACCGGTTCGCCGAGGCCCGGGGGCACGTTACGGATCACGCAGCGAACCACCCCACCCAGGCTGTCACCTTGCTTGCGAGCCTCGCGGATCCCCGCGTCCATCTGCTCGGCGACCGCCGGATCCGGGCAGCGCGTGGGCGAGCGATCGACCCGCGCGCGATCGATGCTGGCCTCGTCCATCGCCGGGCAGCGCAGCGCGTCGATCTGCTCGACCCAGGCGACGATCTCGACGCCAAAGCAGGCCGCGAGCAGGTCCTCGGCCAGGGCCCCCGCGGCGACCCGGGCCACGGTCTCGCGCGCCGAGGCCCGACCCCCGCCGCCCACCGCCCGCAGGCCGAAGCGCGCGTCGTAGGTGTAGTCGGCGTGGGAGGGGCGGTAGAGCTCGGCGAGGTCGCCGTAGTGCCCGCTGCGATGGTCGCGGTTGCGGACGAGCATGGCGATCGGCGTGCCCAAGGTCCGCTGTGACTCGGGCTCGACGCCCGCGAGCAGCTCGATCTCGTCGGCCTCGCGGCGCTGGGTGGTCAGCTCGCTCTGGCCGGGGCGCCGGCGGGCGAGCTGGGCGGCGATCGCCGCGTGCGGGAAGGGGTGCCCCGCGGGGCAGCCGTCGATCACCACCCCGAGCCCTCCGCCGTGGGACTCGCCGAAGGTGGTCACGCGAAAGCGCTCGCCAAAGCCGTTGCCTGCCACGTCCTCAGTCTTTCACGCAGCGGTAGCGCAGGCGCTTGCCAGGGACCTGGCCGCGGGGATAGCCGCCGTGGTCCACCGCCAGCGGCTCGTCGTCTTCCTCGTCCCGGGCGTTGGACCAGCGCCGCGCCGAGTCCACCTCGGGGTCGGCGCGCACGAAGTACTCGAGCTCCGCGGGCGTGGGCAGGCGCCAGCGCGAGCCGGCATCCTCGCTGATCATCGACGCGCAGCCGTCGATGGCCGAGCCCCAGGTGGCGAGGGTGGCGGGGCCCATGCACTCGCCGTCGACGAAGCGCTGGCCGTGGTCGCAGATCTCCCACACGAGCTCGGCGTGCGGGCTGTCCTCGTCGGCGCAGGCCGACGCGGTCACGGTCGCGACCAACGCCAAGGCCGCGACCAGAGGTCCTTGCAACAGGCGCGGCGCCCGGGCGATCGAGAGGGAGGCCATGAGTCGCGGGATGATACCCGAGGCCAGGGCCGCCGCCGCCCCGCCTACGCTCCCGCTTACGCCCCCACCCACGCCCACGCAGGACCCGCGACCCCGGCGCAGCCACGCCAGCGCGACCCTGCGCCCAGTCCTGCGACCCGTCGTGCAGCCAGCTCAGCGCTGGCCGCGACCGTCACGGCCAGCTGGGCTCGTCGGTCGCGTCGGCGTCGCAGACCGAGCGCTCGACGCCGCAGTCTCCCCACAGCCCGGCCCGGGCCGCCACCAGGCAGCTGCCGCAGTCGTCGGGGGAGCTGGCACAGATCGCGTCGCAGGCCAGATCCGCGCAGGAGTAGAGCGAGCCAAAGAGCCGCGCCGTCTGGGCGGTGGTCGACGCGAAGCAGGCCGCGGCGCAGTCAGTGGCCGGGTCTCCACAATTGGTCAGACAGGCCTCGAGCTCGCTGCAGCTCTTGTTCTTGTAGCTGCCCGGGGTCGTGCACCAGCAGGCATGCTGAAAGCTCTCGGTGGGCGTGCAGGTCACGTTGAGGGAGGTCCCGCAGACCGAGGCGCAGTCGTAGTTCACGAGCTCGCCGGAGTCGTAGTCGCAGGTCCACAGCGAGTCCTGATCCGCGCAGTAGTCGTCCAGGACGGTGCACGCCTCGTCGTCGTCGTCGCTCGTGTCGTCGTCGTCACCGTCGGTGTCGTCGTCGTCCCCCGTGTCCGTCTCCTCGGCCCCGGGTAGGCTCTCGAGCTCCTGGAAGAAGTCACAGCCACCGAGCGCCAAGCTGAGGGCGAGGGTGAGGAGCGAAGCGGCGCGGCGGTTCACGGCTCGCAGTGGGACACGAAGGCCGCCGGGTCAGCAAAAAAACCGCAAAAGGGCGCTGGTGCCAGGAAAGGCCGCGCTCTGGCATGCTCCAGGACCATGAGCCCGGCCGCGCCCCCGACCATCGATCCCGAGGACCCTGCCGCCTTGCGCGAGCGCGTGGACGCCCTCGAGGCCCGGGTGACCGAGCTCGAGATCCAGGCGAGCTACGACCGCCGCAACCACGATCTCCTCGACGAGGTCGTGCGCGAGTTCGCCGCCCGGGTCGAGGCCCTCGAGCGCCGCCTCACCGAGCTGGGCGAGGCCGTGGCCACGGCAGGAGATCCCTGAGCGCCGCTCACCTTCCGCCCGCGGCGGTGTTACAACCCTCGCCGTGGCCCGCCGCGGCATCCCATTTGGCAAGCCCCCGCCCGCCCCGGGCGGCCGCGGCGGCGTAGATCCGGCGCACGAGCGCCCGGGCCCCGGGCCGCAGGACGCACCTCCCCAACAGCAGCAGCACCCCCGCGGGCGCCCCGGGCCGCGGATCCACGGCGTCCACGAGGTCGTGAGCCTGGCCCACCGCACCCTCGAGCGCGCCCTGCCGGCGCTGTGGGTCGAGGGTGAGGTCTCCAACCTCTCGCTCCCGCGCAGCGGCCACGCCTACTTCACCCTCGAAGGCGGCGGCGCGGCCCTGTCCACGGCGATGTGGGCGACCAGTGTCCGCCGCCTGCGCTTTCGCCTCGAGGACGGCCAGCGCCTGCGGGTCTTTGGCCGCCTGGGCATCTACCTCAATCAGGGCCGCTTTCAGCTCTACGCCGACCGGGCCGAGCCCGCCGGGGGCGTGGGTGAGCGCACCTTGCAGCTCGAGCAGCTCAAGCGCCGCCTGGCCGACGAGGGCCTGTTCGCCGCCGCCCGCAAGCGCCCGCTCCCGCCCTGGCCGCGCCGCGTGGGCGTGGTCACCAGCCCGACGGGCGCGGCCATCCACGACATCCTCCAGGTCATGCGCCGGCGCATGCCCACGCCGGTGCTGCTCTCCCCCGCCAAGGTCCAGGGCCCCGACGCGCCCCTCGAGCTCATGGCCGCCCTGCGCCGCCTGGCCGCCGTCGAGGGCGAGGACGCCGTCGACGTGATCATCATCGGCCGCGGCGGCGGCTCGCTCGAAGATCTGTGGGCCTTCAACCACGAGGGCCTGGCCCGGGCCGTGGCCGAGTGTCCGCTGCCCGTCGTGTCCGCCGTCGGCCACGAGGTCGACGTCTCGATCTGCGATCTCGTCGCGGATCGCCGGGCCGCCACCCCCTCGCAAGCGGCCGAGCTCGTGGTCCCCGACCGCGAAGCCCTGCGCGAGCGCCTGGCCAGCCACGAGCGCCGCCTGGTCCGCGGGATCGAGCGCCACACCGTCGACCTCGGCGCCCGGCTGCACGGCAACAGCAGCCGCCTCGAGCGCTGGGGTCAGGCCCTGGTCCGCCGCGAGCGCGAGCACCTGCGCGTGGCCTCGGCCCGCCTCGAGCGCAGCCTCCGGGCCCAGCTTCGCAGCCAACGCGCCCGCCACCGAGCCCTCGCCGAGCGCCTGCGGGCCAACGATCCGCGCGCGCGCCTGGGAGAAGAGCGCGCCGAGCTCCGCGCCCTCGAGCGGCGCCTGCTCCGATCCGGCCGCGCGCTCACGGCCGAGCTCCGCCCGCGCCTGGCCCGGGCCGCCGGCAAGCTCGACGCCCTCTCTCCGCTCTCGGTGCTCGGCCGCGGCTACGCCCTGGTCCGCGACGACGAGGGCCGGGTGATCCGCGACGCGGCCGAGGTCGAGCGCGGGGATCGCCTGGCGCTTCGCCTCGCCCGCGGCGCCCTCGAGGTCAGCGTCGAGGCCACGCACGGAGCCGATCCCGCCCCCACTCTCCCCCCCACCCCCCAGCTAGGAGCCCGTGGTGAAACCCAACACGACACCTCGCTTGGTCCTTCCGCCGATGGCGTTGTCGCCAAAACTTGCGGTACGCCCGGTACAGCGGCGTTTTGGCTTCGCGCCCCCGACGAAAACCCCGGCGCGAGGAGCCGCGCTGGGTTCCACCACGGGCTCCTAGACGAGGGGACAAAAGACGAGTGAGCGCCTCCCCAAAACTGCTGCCGCGCTGCTTTGGGGTGTTCGGCGATCCCATCGCCCACTCGCGCTCGCCGGTCATGCACCAGGCCGCCTTCGCCGTGCTCGGCCTGCCCCACCGCTACCTGCCCTTCCACGTCCCCGCGCCGGCCCTGGCCGCGGCCATGCGCGGCGTCGCGGCCCTCGGCTTCGGCGGCGTCAACCTCACGCTCCCCCACAAGCAGGCCGCGCTCGCGCTTTGCGACGCGCGCTCGCCCGCGGCCGCGCGCATCGGCGCCGTGAACACCCTGCGCGTCGTCGACGGCCGGCTGTGCGGGCACAACACCGACGGCCGCGGCTTCCTCGACGCCCTCGCCGAGCTCGGTGATCTCGGCGAACTCGACGCCCTCGGCGAGCGGGCCAGCGCCACGGTGCTCGGCGCCGGCGGAGCCTCGCTGGCCATCGTCGACGCGCTGCTGACCCGCTTCCCCCGGCTCCGACTGCGCTGGGTCAGCCGCCGCCCCGAGCGGATCCCCGCGCAGCTCCCCGGGCTCGCCGACATCCCCGACGCCGCGACCCGAGTCCAGCCCTGCGCCTGGTCCGAGCTCCGCGAGCTGAGCGGTCAGCTGCTCGTCAACACCACCATCGTCGGCCTCGCCGGCGGGCCCGAGGACTTCCCGGCCCCGCTCGAGCTCGGCGGCCTCGACCCGCGCGCGCGCGTCGTCGACATCGTCTACCCCCGGCGCCCCGAGGGCCTCCTGGATCGCGCCGCCGCCCACGGCCTGCGCGTCCAAGACGGCCTCCCGATGTTGCTGTGGCAGGGCGTCGCCGCCCTCGAGCTGTGGCTCGGCGAGCGCCCCTCGCAGGCGGCGATCGCCGCCATGCGCACGGCCCTGTACAGCTGAGCGAGACAGCTGCGCGAGCGCGGGTGCTCACGGCCCGACGTGGACGATGTCTCCGTCGATGACCTGGCCGATCCACTCGGGCACGGAGGTGCCCCCGACCGAGGTGATGTTGTAGCCCACGCGCAGGACCGTGTGCCCGATCCCCACCGGGTAGAAGGTCGACATCCGGTCTTCGTTGAGCGCGCGGATCGACAGCAGATCCTCGGCGTAGGTCAGCGCCGGCACCGAGGTCGACAGGCCCCCGCAGTTGTTCCACTGCCCGTTGCCCCAGCCCGCCCCCATGTAGGCGCTGATGATCGCGTCGGAGGTGTTCGAGAACACGCCAAACTTCATGTCCGGATAGTTGCTCAGCGCGTGCTCGAGGAAGCCCGTCGCAAAGTCGTTGGGGTCACAGCTCGCGCACTCGGCCAGGACCGTGCCGTCGAGGTTCCAGGTGTCACGAAAGAGCGTCTGGAGGCAAGGCGGGATCACCTCGTCGCTCAGCGGCGGGCCCGAGTCGTCGATCACCGTGATGTCGACGCCCGCACCGTAGGCGTCGGCGACCTGCGTGGAGTTGAGCGCGGCCCCAAAGCCGCCGGCGCTGATCCCCGTGAGCAGCACCCGCTCGGCCGGGAAGCTCGGCACCCACTGCTGAAGGAAGGTCCCGATGTTGCTGTAGCCCCGGAACTGGCGCAGCTGCCCGCCGAGCTCGGCCTCGGCGTCGCCAGCGTGGATGTCCCCCGTGCAGTAGGGCACGTAGATCATCGTCCAGTCCTTGACCGGGCTGGCGGCGTTGCTGCGCGAGAAGATCCCGTCGGAGGGCGGGATATAGGGGATGTTGAAGGACATGAAGTCGCAGCCGTCGCTGAAGCACGCCCCGCCCCCCTCCAGGTAGATCATCACGTCGGGCGAGTCGGGGTTGTAGTTGACCGCGAAGCCTGCCGTGGAGCCGTTCATGCACTGGGTCCCCGGGATCTCGAAGTAGGTCCACTCGAGCGCAGGCGGTGCCAGCAGCTCGACCGCGCTGCAGTCCGACAAGCAACCATCGAAGTCGTCGTCGTTGCCGTCGTCACAGGCCTCCCCCGCGTCGACGACCCCATCTCCACAGACGGGCTCGCTCTGACCCGTGGTCTCGCTGTCTTCGGTCTGCGCGCCCGTATCTGCGCCAGTGTCGGTACTCTCACCCGTGTCTTCGGACTCCGTCTCTCCGGACGCCGTCTCTCCTGCTGTCTCCTCCGAAGAGTCGCTGAAATCTGCGTCTGAATCACAACCCGCGACGGCGAGCGCCATCGGCACCATCCAACGTATCGCTCTCATGGTTTCCACCCTATTTGAAGTGGACATGGATGTCCATTTAAAAAGTGCGTTTCGCGCATCTTTTTTTTTTGCCGCCCCTCAACTCGGTGATTCGACCCGCCCGCCAAGGACCGATCGATGACCTGGCGCTATCATGCAGGGGTGGCCGGGTCGACCAAGACACCGACGGCGCGCCGACGCGACGCCCAGGAAAACCGCGAGCGAATTATCCAAGCTGCGCGAAAGGTGTTCGCGGCCTCGGGCTACGAAGCACCCTTGAGCGCGATCGCCAGCGAGGCCGGCGTGGGCCGGGCGACCCTCTACCGCAACTTCCCCGATCGCTCGAGCCTGGCGACCGCGATCTTCGAGGACAACATCATGTTCCTCGAGACCCTCGCCAAGGAGCACAGCGGAGAGCCTGGGGCCTTCATGGTCCTGCTCTCGGCCGTCGTCGAGCAACAGCTCGAGAGCCACGCGCTCTTCCCCTCGCTGCTGGCCAGCGAAAACCCCGACCTCCGCGTGCTCGAGCGCCGGACCAGGAACCTGCTGCGTGGGCCGCTGCGCGCCGCGAAGGCTGCTGGGGAGGTGCGCAGCGACCTGTCCCCGACCGACGTGCTGATCATGCTCGCGATGCTCTCGGTCGTGGTGATCGGCAACGATCAATCCAACATGCGCCAGCAGAGGATCAAGCGCGCCCACGAGCTATTGCTCGCGGGTATCCTGCCACGCTGAATCGTCCTCGAGCAATGTCTCGAGCGCGAATGATCGACTGCTCGAGACCACGCGTTCGCGTGAATGGGAGTCACGGATCGAAGTGAGCGAATCGAGGCTCACGAGTTCGAGACCCACCAATCGATTGATTCATCGCCGAGTGTCAGCGCCCGCCCTCGACCCCGTCCCGCGCGAGGCGACCAGGGCGCAGGCGGCATCGGCCTCGCGTTGCCGCGCGGGCCCTCGTCGACGACGGCGAGCCAGCCCGACGCGCCCGCCCAGGGCTGCGGGGATCACCTCGCGCCACGAGCGGCCGGCGCTCGCAACCCTCGCGCGCGACCCCAAGCTGCAATCTGCTCGGCGTGCTCGGCGTGCTCGGCGTGCAGCGAGTCCTCGACGAGCGAGCCCGAGCTCTCGTCTTCGAGCGCGCGCGCGGCCTCCTCGGCCGCGGCCCAGTTTCGCGCGCGCGCTTCGTCCTCGCCCTGCGCGTCGGCGAGCTTGGCGAGGACGAAGTAGGCCTTCACGCGCCCCTCGGCCTCGACCCGCGCGTCCGTCGACGCGAGCGCCTCGACCACCGGCGCGAGCGCGGCCTCGGCCTGCTCGAGCTCCCCTCGCTCGAGCAGCAGCTCGCCCAAGCTCCGGTGGACCTCCACCATCCGCTCGGCGCACTGCTCGGGGACGGTCGCGCACAAGCGCTGCGCTCGTCGAAGCGTCTCCAGGGCCCGCTCGTCCTCGCCCTGCTCGCGCAAGAAATTGGCGATGGCCTCGAAGCTCCAGATCAGTCGGAAGTGCTCCGGGCCCAAGCTCGCCTCGAAGATCTCGCGCGAGCGCTCCGCCGCCGCGATGGCCTCCTCGTATCGACCGAGCTCACCGAGCACCAGGGCCATGTTGTGCAGGGTCGATCCGACCTCGAGGTGCTCCTCGCCCAAGTTGGCCTCGCGCAACGCGAGGGCCCGCTCGTAGGCGCGCAGAGACGCCTCGTAGTGTCCCTGCGCGTGCAGGACCACCGCGATGTTGTTGTGCGCGATGGCCAGGTGGACGTGCCCGGGCTCGAGGCTCGCCTCCCAGATCTTCAGCGCCCGGTGGTAGGCGGCGAGGGCCTCCTCGTACTCTCCCAGGGCGCCGTGAATGTTGCCGATGTTGTTGAGCGAGCCCGCGAGATCGGGGTGGTCCTCGCCCAAGCTCGCCTCGTCGATGGCCAAGGCGCGCTCGAGGGCGGCGCCCGCGGCCTCGAGATCCCCCTTGCCCGCGAGCACCTTGGCCTGGGCGTTGAGCAGCTTGGCGACGCGTGGATGCGCGGGGCCGAGGGTGCGCTCGAGCCCGGCGAGGCTCTCGTCGAAGGCCGCGAGGGCCTCATCGTGGCGCTCCTCGGCCGAGTAGATCAGCCCGATGTTGTACAGCGAGTCCGCGACCTCGGGGTGCGAGCGGCCGAGCAGCTGCTCGCGCACCTGCTTGGCCGCGATCGCGCTCTCGAGTGCCTCATCGTAGCGCCCCAGTGAGCGCAGCGCCGTGCCGAGGGCGTCGCGCATGTCCGCTGTCTCGAGGCTGACCTCGCCCAGCGCCGCCTCGTCGATGGCCAGCGCCCGGGCGTAGGCCTCGCGCATCGCCTCGTAGTTGCTCGCGCGCATGTACACGCCGCCCAAGCTGGCGAGCAGCTCGGCCTCGTGGACCGAGCCCTCGAGGCCGAAGCGCTCGATGTACATGCGGCCGAGCTCGCCCCAATAGAGCCCCCGCTCGATCCGCGACAGGTCTCGACCCTCGACGGCGGCGAGCTCGTTGACCACGCGCAGGGCGATGACCGAGCCGCCGTCGGCGACCGCCGCCAGGTAGGCCCGCTCGCCCGCGTCGACGGCGGCCTCGTAGTCTCCGAGGCGCCCGTGAAAGCGAGCGACCAAGAGCGCGGCCTCGGCCTCGAGTCCACGCTCGCCGGTGGCCGCGGCCCGCTCGGCGAGCGTCGTGGCCAGCTCGAGGCCGGCCTCGTACCTGCCGGCGAAGTCCAGCGCCCAGCCGCGCTCGAGCTGCTGACGCAGCGCCGCCTGCTCGGGATCGGGGAGCGCCCAGGATCCAACCTCGCTCGCCGCGGCGCCCTCCGAGGGGTCCTCCAGGCAGCGCGTGGGCGAGGGTAGCGAGGCCGCGGCCGAGGTCGCCAGGGCCAGGGTCTCGCCGTCGAGGCGCTCCCAGGCGGCGAGCAGCCCCTCGAAGGACGCCCTGCGCTCGTCCAGGCAGGCGTCGATCGCCGCGTGGCGGGCCGCCTGTGCCTGCGTGCGCCCCGTCAGGGCCTCCG
This sequence comes from Pseudenhygromyxa sp. WMMC2535, assembly GCF_011083025.2. Taxonomy (NCBI): domain Bacteria; kingdom Pseudomonadati; phylum Myxococcota; order Nannocystales; family Nannocystaceae; genus Pseudenhygromyxa; species Pseudenhygromyxa sp. WMMC2535. Next base: position 4,957,646 of record NZ_JABJWV010000001.1, on the reverse strand, counting down.
CGCAGCTGCGCGCGCGCGCGGCCGCCCAGTCCTCCGCGAAGGCGTCCATCCAGCCGCTCGTATGCGCCCAGGCCTCGGCGCCAAAGCCAGGCTTGGCCGCGGCGAAGCGCTGGCCCAGCGCCTCTCGGGTCGCCTCGTTCCAGCGCTCGTCCAGCGCCCCCGCCTCCGCGCCGCAGAGCTGCTCCGTCGCCGCCTGCTCCCGCGCCGCGTTCACCCGCACGCCCACGGGCACCGCGGCGACCAGCGCGACCAGGCCGCCCAGCATCAGCCACCGCCGGCGGCGCCGCGAGGGGTCCTCGCCCAGGGCCTCGAGCAGCGCGTCCATCGACGGCCAGCGCCGCTTGGGGGACACCGCCAGCCCGCGCTCGACGACCTCGCGCAACCAGCTGGGGACGTCGCTGGGCGGCGGCGGCTCGAGCTTGCCGGAGCTGACGGCCCAGCACAGCTCGGTGAAGCTCGTCCCCGAGAAGGGCCGCCGGCCATAGAGCGCCTCCCACAGCGAGACGCAGAAGCTGAACTGATCCGAGCGCGCGTCGACCCCCCGCGCGTCGAACTGCTCCGGAGCCATGTAGGCCGGCGTGCCCAGCAGCGCGCCCGTGGCCGTCAGCCCCGAGGGCCCCGGCTGCGCCTCCTCGCTCTCGCCGGCGAGCTCTCCCTCGCTCATGGTCGCCGGTCGATCCGCCCGGGCGACGCCGAAGTCCATGACCAGCACCCGCCCGTCCTCGGCCAGCATCACGTTCTCGGGCTTGAAGTCGCGGTGGACCAGGCCCTCGGCGTGAGCCGCCGCCAGCCCGCGCCCCGCGGCCTCGAACACCCCCACGATCTCCCGCCAGCCCCGCTTGGCGCCCCGCAGCCAGCCCGCCAGGGTCTGCCCCGCCACGAACTCCATGACGATGAACACCCGGCCCTCGTACTCGCCGATCTCGTAGACCCGCACCACGTTCGGGTGAGCCAGGCGCGCCTGCGCCTGCGCCTCCCGCTCCAGCCGACGCCGCCCGCGGAGGTCCGACTCCACCCGCAGCAGCTTCACCGCCACCTTGCGCTCGAGCTTGGGATCGTAGGCCGCGTGGACCACCCCCATGCCCCCTTCGCCGAGCTTGCTCAGCAAGACGTAGCGACCCAGGCGCGCCGGCCCGCGCGCGACCCTCTGCGCCTCGTCCTCGAGCGCCTCGTCCTCGAACTCATCGTCCTCGAGCTCCTCGTCCTCACCACCCCAGGTGTCATCTCCCGCGATGGTCGCCTCCATCGCCTCCTCGAAGCCCGGCGTGGGGGAGAGGGTGTCCTCGAGATCGGACGCTTCGGCTCTCGAGTCGGACGATGGATCAGCACTCGACGGCATGAGCGGATTCGTACGCTATCAAGGATTCGCCCCCCCCGTCCCACGAGCGATCTGCGCAAGCAAAACCCCCTCCGCGGTCTCGGTGTGTGACCGTGGTGGCTTTCACTACAGGCTGATAGGTTCGGGTTCATGAGCTCCATCGCCCGCACCGAAGCCACTGGCGGCGCCCTCGACCCCGACTTCCTGGCCTGGCAGACCTCGCTGCCCGTCGATCGCCGCCTGCTCGCGGTCGACGTCGCCGGCAGCGTCGCCCACGTCGAGGGCCTGGTCGCCGGCGGGCTGCTGACCCGCGAAGAGGGCGACACGCTCCAGGCCGCCCTGCGCAGCCTGCCCGGCCGCGTCGCCCGCAACGAGGTCGAGCTCCCCCTCGAGGAGGACGTCCACATGGCCGTCGAGGTCTGGCTGCGGGCCACCGTCGGCGAGCTCGCCGACAAGCTGCACACCGGGCGCAGCCGCAACGATCAGGTGGCCACGGATCTCAAGCTGTGGGTCCGCGAAGCCATCGGCCGCCTGCTCGAGGCCCTCGAGCGCCTCGATGTCGTCTGCGAGGACTGGATCGCCGAGCAAGGCGAGCTCGCGATGCCGGCCTACACCCACCGCCAGGTTGCGATCCCCGTGCTCGCCCGGCTGTGGATCGGCGCCGCCTTGCGCTCGCCCATGGCCCGCGACCGCCGGCTGCTCGCCGTGGTCGAGGAGGAGATCGCCGAGTCTCCCCTGGGCGCGGGGGCGATCGCCGGCAACACCTTGCCCATCGATCCCTGGGTCGCCGCCCGCGAGCTCGGCTTCACCAGCCCGCCGCAAAACCCCCTCGACGCCGTGGGCTCCCGGGATCACGCGCTGACCCTCGCCTTCGCCTGCGCGCGCATCAGTCAGCACCTCGGCCGCTTCTGCGCCGACGTCGTCGAGCTCAGCGCCGACGGCCTCGCCAAGCTCGGCGGCGCCGTGGCCTGCGGCTCGTCGATGATGCCCCACAAGCGCAACCCCGACCTCTTCGAGCTCGTCCGCGGCCAGGCGGCCCTGCGCCTGGGCGAGCTCAACGCGCTGATGGCCACCTTCCAGGGCCTCGGCACCGGCTACCACCGCGACCTCCAGCAGGACAAGCAGGTGCTCTTCGCCAGCGTCGACGGGACCGTCGACTGCCTGCGCATGGTCGCCCTCGGCATCCAGCACCTGCGCCTCGATCAGGCCGGCTGCATCGCGGTGCTCGAGCGCGGCGACGCCGTGGCCACCGACCTGACCGAGGCCCTCGTCGCCGGCGGGGTCCCCTTCCGCCAGGCCTACCGCAAGATCGGCGCCCTGGTCGCGGGTCAGCGTGCCAAGGGCAAGCGCCTCGTCGACCTCGAGACCGCCGACCTCGACGCCGCGGGCCTGCCCCACAGCTTGCTCGAGTGCCTCGACGTCGAGGCCAGCGCCCGACGACGCGCCAGCCGCTACCGCTGAACCAACTCCACCTGGTCCGCCGCTCGTCGGCGTAGCGATTGGTCTGTCACTGACGCGCTGGTTGACCTGTCACCGACGCGCCGGCTGGCCGATCGCTGACATGGAGGTTGGTCTGTCACAGACCCGCGAACAACTCCCGCGCCAGCGCCCAGGCCGGGGACTTTCGCCCCACGGCAGATTTGCAGCCCGACGAGCCGTGGGCGCTCGATATCGACGTTTTTTGAGTTGCGTGACGGGATCGCGAGTGAGGCGCACCACCAAGAGTGCGCCTCGCCGCCTCCCGAGCCATGCCCAGCCACTCGCCCAGCCCAATCCCCCGCCCCCGCGTCCACTCGCCCAGCGGCCCCCTGCCAACGGTGGTCGTCCGCGCGGGCGTCATGACGATCTTCAAGGCCAACGTCCACGACGACATCGAGGTCGTGCTCAACGCCAAGTGCGAGCTGTGCGTCCGCGAGCGCCAGCGCGACCTGCTGCTGTGCACGATCCCCGTCGAGTTCGTCGATCACATCGAGTACATCGAGCAGCACGAGCTCCAGGCCGAGGCCGACGAAGACTCGCCCGTCGCACCGGCGACACGCAGCACCCGCGCGACCGTGCCCTACCCCAGCGCCAAGCGCTGACAGCCCACGCCCGCAGCCAGCTCGGCGATCACTCTCCCAGCAGGTGCTCGGCGCCCAGCTCGAAGCTCAGCGCGGCGTGGTCCGAGGCGCGACCGTGGTGCACCCGACCGTCGAGCACGTCGAGCTCGCGCACGAAGGCGTGGTCCAAAGGGGTGGTCCGGCGATCGTCGGCGAACTCGACGGGCGCGAGGTCCAGGCCGCGGGTCAGCTCCTCGAGTCGACGCAGGCGGCGCGTCGTCCAGGTGTTGAAGTCACCGGCGAGCAGCACCGGGCCGCGGTGCTCGCCCACGGCCGCCTCGATCCGCCGCAGCTGATCGCGGAAATTCTCGAAGCCCGCGAAGTTGATCGCGTGGACGTTGGCCACGAGCAGGGTCTTGTCGGGGCTCGGCCCGAGGCGATATTCGGTGAAGAGCGCGAGCTTGGGGGTGCGCGTGAACGGCTCGCGGCCCAGGGTCTGGAGCGCCCGGACGCGCAGCGAAGACGCCCGCGCCGCCGTGCCGAGGCCGGTGCCCACGCCCCCGCGACGCGCGTAGCGAAAGCTGGTCGCCGTGGCCCACTCACCTTCGTAGGCGTCGAGCAGCGCCCGGGTGCTGTCCTCGAAGACGAGCTCCTGAGCCAAGATCAGGTCGCGGTCACGGGCGAGCTCGCCAAAGCGCGGGCCGAAGCTGCGCCGCTTGCCCTTGAACACGTTCCAGACCAGCACGCGCAGGGTCTTGGGGCACAGCTGCGCGGCCGGGGCCTCGCCGTGGCGCGCCGTGAGCTCCGCCGGGTGCGGGACCTCCCAGCGCTGACTTCGGCGGGTCGCTAGCGCGGTCCGCAGGGCCCGCTTTTGCCCACGCTGATCTCGAGTTTCGTCCACGGAGGCCTCGGCTCGCTGCCAGGCCCACACTATGAGCCGCCTTTTGCGGCCTGCAAGACCTCGCGCGCCCGTGCGCCGTCGCCCTGGCCTGTCTCATCGGGACTCTACCGGCCACGGCCGGCCCCATCCCGAAGCCCCATCCCGAAGACCCATCCCGAAGAGGGGATCAGCCGGGCCGAGACAGGCCGAGACAGGCGGGGATCCGAGACGCCTCAGGTGGCGCCGTAGGTCTCGTCGATGTTGTCGAGCTCCTCGAGGGTGTCTCCACAGGCCATACCGCCGATGGCGATGGCGAGCGTTGCGATGACGAGGAAGGCAGTGAAAGTTTTACGGGTCATCTGGGAAGACTCCGGGGCTGAGAAGCGAGTGTAACAGAGAAAAGTCCGGGCTTTGCCGGGCCCGGGCCAGGCGGCGAGCGAGTCGAGCGCGCGTCGTGGGGTCGGCGCGCTCGAGCACCTCGTGCTCGACCCACCAGGTCTGGTGAGCCGCGGCAGCATCGCCGAGATCGAGGGCGAGTTCCACCCCCTGGGCGATGGTCTCCCAACGGTCGGGTCGCAGAGACCTTGCACGTCGAACCAGGACCAGGGCCTGCTCGGGCTCTCCGATGCGCTGGTGGACCCGCGCGGCGGCTGCGTGGAGCTCGGGCGAGTAGGGGTAAGCGCGCAGGCCGCGAGAGAGCAGAGATCCCGCGAGCGCCCGGCGATCCTCGCCGAGCTCGGGGTGCACCTGGAGCCACTCGCCTGGGAGATCCAGGGCCAGCTGGGCCATGGCCGCGATGGAGCGATCGTTGCGATCCACGCTCACGGACACCGCACGCTGGTGGGCCTCGAAGGCCGCGCCCCAGTCTTCCCGGGCGACGGCGAGCTCGGCCAGGCAGATCCAGGGCAGCTCGTAGCGCGGATCCAGCTCCCGAGCGCGCGCGCAGTCGCGGGCCGCCACCTCCTCGACTCCGGGGGCCAGGCCGTCCGCCTGACGCCCGGTGGCCAGGCGCTGGAGGCCCATGAGCGCGTGGGCACGGGCCGAGTCCGGGGCGCGGCGCAGGGCTACGCGCCAAAGAGTGGTGTTGCTCACATATGTCCGCGTGGCGGCCAGGCCGAGAGAGCCCTGCACCAGCACGAAGAGCAGCAGCGGCAGCCACGGTCCCAGGGCGGCCACCCCGAGCGTCTCCGCCTTTCCATCTGGCTCGGCCCCTCCCGCACCCGAGATCTCCACCGCCATCTTGGCCGACCAGCGCTGGCCGAGGTGCAGGCAGATCCCCGCGAGCGCCACGCACAGCGGCGCGCTCGCCAGGTACATGAAGCGATCTGCCCGCATGTTGGGCAAGCCCACGAGATTGCTCGTCGGGACGCACAGCAGCATCCACGCCAGCGCGGCGCAGGCCAGGCCGAGGCGCCCCGGCGCGCCCCGATCCCGACGCGCGCAGGCCCAGGCCGCGGCGACGAAGATCAGCGCGAGCAAGCCCGCGGCCAGGACCGTCTCGGGATCCGTCCACGCGGCCCCGCGATCGCTGTACTCCGGCGACAGGCCCAGAGGCAGGAAGATCTGCCCGAGGTAGCCGACGTGGATCTGCGTCGACGCGGCCAGCACCGGGCCGAGGCCGATCCGAGCCGCCAGCACCCGCGGGTTCTCGACGCCGTAGGGGCTCAGGCCGCCGTGGACCGCGGCCGTCTGGGCCACGGCCGCGGCCACGCCCAGACCCAGGGCGACGAGGGCCACGGCCACGCCCGCGCGCCGCTTCAGCGCCGGACACGGCCACGGCTGCGCCCAGGCCAGCAGCCCAAACACGGCGACCAGCGGCGCGGCCGAGAGCTTGGCCGCGCAGGCGAGCGCCATGCCCAACACCGCCGCCGCCGCCCAGCCAGCCCGGGCGAGGCCGCGGGCCTCGGCGACGCGCAGCCCGGCGAGCATCGCCGCCATGCCGAGCAGCGCCGCCAGCAGATCCTCGCGGTAGGAGATCACGGCCACGGCCTCGGCGTGGATCCCCAGCAGCCCAAAGCAGGCCGTGGCGCCCAGGCTCAGCGTCTCCGGGGCCCCCAGGCGACGCAGCAGCCGGGCCAGCAGCGCGCACACGCCCACGTGCAGGGCCACCGAGAGCGCGTGGTGGGCCCAGGCCGCGAGCCCGAACAGCCGCAAGCTGAGCATGTCGACGAACACCGAGGTCGGCCGAAAGGCGTCGGGGATGTGACGCGCCAGGGCCTCGGCCGAGAACAGCAGCGCCGGCTCGAAGTGCCCCGGGCGCAGAAAGCCGTTGCTGCGCAGCGTCCAGCTGTCGTCGTAGACCAGGCCAAAGCCCAGCAGCGGCAGGTGGGCGGCGGCGATCACCGCCAGGACGCCGAGCAGCCGCCCGCGCGCGGAGCTCGGCCAGGCCCACGGGCTCGCGCTCGGCTCGGGCGAGTTTGGCTCGGAGGACAAGGAGCAGGGCCCCGGGGCCCTCAGAGCGCGTCGCAGCCGCGCCTGGCGTTGCGCTTCTCGTGCTTGCGGACGAGCGGCCCGCAGCGGTTCCAGTCGACGGCGTAGGTGACGATCGCCAGGGCGTAGCCGATGACCGCCAGGGCGGCCCCGGTCGCGGCGAGGGTGTTGAAGCGCTCGCCTCGGGTGACGAGAGTGTCGCGCTCGGCCTCCGTCATGCTGGTCTCGTAGCCGTCTTGGAGCTGCCCCCGGGTCACGTAGCCGCCCACGCCAAAGCCGATGGCGCCCGCGGCCGCCACCGTGCCGACGATGATCCCCGTCCAAAACAACGCCGGCGTCACCTTCTCGTGCTCGACCTCGCCGCCGGTCTCGATGCGAACGTCACGCTCGAGATCGGTCATCGTGTTGGCCACGGCGAACTGCTGGAGCTCCGGGCGTGAGAGATCCACGTTGGCTCGCGTCATCGCGCCCGGGGCCCTGAAGCCCGAGCCCATGCCCGAGTCTCCAAAGGCCGCGCAGCCCGAGCTGACGAGGGCCACGGTGAGCACACATGAGATCGAGCCAGCGAAGCGGCGCGCGCGAGGGAGCAGGGTCGAGGGAGCAGCCATGGATTCGACGCCCGCACGGTAGCAGAGGCCGCCGCCGAGGGCACCGGCGAGGCCCCCGCGCGCCCCCTTCTCGCGCGCAATTCGGCGTGGTAGCCCTCACGCAAACGAGGCAGCCTAGACACAGACCCGCGCAGCTGGACGATGTCCTGGGCGCGTGGTACCTACCGCCGCCATTTCAACCCCCATGCCCCTGGAGGGGAAGCCAGCGTGCCGCTCGCGGAGCATCCGACGCAGCGGTGGGCGACCTCGACGAAAGGGGCAGAGGCCCAACGCAAGGAACAAAAAGAATGAGCGAGAACGAGACCACCGCCGATCCCGGCATGGGAATGATGGACGAGGCCCAGCGGATCATCACGATCCGTCAGCTGCTCGAGTGCGGCGTGCACTTCGGTCACCGCACCGAGCGCTGGAACCCGAAGATGAAGCAGTACATCTTCGGTGCGCGCAACGGCGTCCACATCATCGACCTCCAGCAGACCGCCAAGCTGCTGCGCCGCACCTACGCCTACGTGCGCTCCGTCGCCGCCGAGGGTCAGCCGATCCTCTTCGTCGGCACCAAGCGCCAGGCCCAGGACGTGCTGATCAGCGAGGCCTCTCGCTGTAACCAGTTCTTCGTCGTCACCCGCTGGCTCGGCGGCACGCTGACCAACTGGAAGACCATCCGCCAGTCGGTCGACAAGCTGCGCAACATCGAGAAGATGTCCGAGGACGGCACCTACGAGAAGCTGACCAAGAAAGAGGTCCTGCAGCTCGAGCGCAGCCGCGCCAAGCTGGAGCGCAACCTCGGCGGCATCAAGGACATGCCCAAGCTCCCCGGCGCCGTGTTCGTGATCGACCCGGCCAAGGAGTACATCGCGGTCGCCGAGGCCAACCGCCTCCAGATCCCGGTCATCGCCCTGGCCGACACCAACGCCGACCCGGCCAAGATCCAGTACATCATCCCCGGCAACGACGACGCGATCCGCTCGATCAAGCTGATCACCAGCAAGATCGCCGACGCCGCCGCCGAGGGCTCCCGCCTGGGCAAGCAGCGCGCCGTCGCCGATGCCGACGTCGAGTCGACCCCCGCGCCGATCCGCGTGACCACTGGCGGCGACGGCCCCAAGGTCGAGCTCGTCTCGCGCCGCACCCAGCTGCCCACCCCCGAGGCCGCGGCGACGCCCGAGGCCGAAGAGAAGACCGCCGCCGACCCCTCGACGGCCCCCAGCTGATCCTCAGCGCAACCTCAGCCACGTAGATACAAAAGAGCAATCATCATGGCGAAAGTCACTGCAGCGATGGTCAAGGAGCTCCGCGAGCGCACGCAAGCGGGCATGCTCGACTGTAAGAACGCGCTCAAGGAGACCGACGGCGACATGGAAAAGGCCGTCGAGTACCTGCGCAAGAAGGGCCTGTCGAAGGCCGCCAAGAAGGCCGGCCGCATCGCGACCGAGGGCGCGGTCGTCAGCTACATCCACAGCGGGCGCGTCGGCGTCCTGCTCGAGGTCAACTGTGAGACCGACTTCGTGGCCAAGACCGAGGGCTTCCTCGACTTCTGCCACGAGATCGCCCTCCAGATCGCGGCCATGAACCCCCAGTCCGTCGACCGCGAGGGCATGGACCAGGCCGCCGTCGAGCGCGAGCGCGACATCCTGCGCGAGAAGGCCCTCAACGAGGGCAAGCCCGAGAAGATCGTCGACAAGATCGTCGAGGGTCAGGTCAACAAGTTCTACTCGGAGAACGTGCTGCTCGAGCAGAAGTACGTCAAGGACGACAAGAAGAGCGTCGAGGACGTGCTCAAGGAGCAGATCTCCACCATCGGGGAGAACATCAAGATCCGCCGCTTCGTCCGCTACGAGCTCGGTGAGGGCCTCGAGAAGAAGCAAGAGGACTTCGCGGCCGAGGTCGCGGCCCAGGTCGCCGCCTCTGGCGGCTGAGCCAGACAGCGGGGCTTCGGCCCCGCTTTTTTTTGCCCCTTTTTCAGCGTCCCTTCCCCCTACCAACCTCCCAGCCGAGTCGAGCCGAGCAGTCCCATGACCCCGAAGTTCAAGCGAGTCACCCTCAAGCTCTCCGGCGAGGCCCTGCAAGGCAGCCAGGGCTACGGCATCGATCCCGAGGTCCTCGCGAACATCGCCGGCGAGGTCAAAGCCCTGATCGAGCTGGGCGTGGAGACCGCCCTGGTCATCGGCGGCGGCAACATCTTTCGTGGCCTCAAGGCCTCGGCCAAGGGCATGGACCGCTCGAGCGCCGACTACATGGGCATGCTGGCCACGGTCATGAACGCGATCGCCATGCAGGACGCCCTCGAGCGCATCGGCGTCTACACCCGGGTGCTCTCGGCCATCGAGATGAAAGAGGTCGCCGAGCCCTACATCCGCCGCCGGGCCACCCGTCACCTCGAGAAGGGGCGCGTGGTCATCTTCGCGGCCGGGACCGGCAACCCCTACTTCACCACCGACACCGCCGCGGCCCTGCGCGCCATGGAGGTCGGCTCCGAGGTCCTGCTCAAGGCCACCCGTGTGGACGGGGTCTACGACAAGGATCCCCTGCTCCATGACGACGCGGTCCGCTACGAGCGCCTGAGCTACCTCGACGTCCTCGCCAAGGGCCTGCACGTCATGGACAGCACGGCGATCTCGCTGTGCAAGGACAACGACCTGCCGATCATCGTCTTTGATATGCTCGGCCCCGGCAGCGTGCGCCAGGTCGTCTGCGGCGAACCCCTCGGCACCCTGGTCGCGCCTCCCAACTTCGAGCGTCCCCGCTGACGCAGCCCCCAACCCCCAGGAACGAACATGATCGACGACGCTCTCGAACTGGCTCAAGACGCCATGGACAAGGCCTCCCAGCGCCTCGCCCAGGAGCTCGCCCGCGTGCGCGCGGGTCGGGCCAACCCGGCCCTCCTCGACGGGGTCCGCGTGGAGGCCTACGGCGCGCAGATGAACCTCAACCAGGTCGCCACGGTCTCGACCGCCGACGCCCGCCTGCTGATCGTCAAGCCCTTCGACGCCAACAGCATCGGCTCGATCGAGAAGGCGATCCTCAACGCCGACCTGGGCCTCAACCCGAGCTCCGACGGCGTGATCATCCGCGTGCCGATCCCCCCGCTCACCGAGGAGCGCCGCCGCAACCTGGTCAAGCAGGTCAAGGACCTCGCCGAGGACACCAAGATCGCCATCCGCCAGGGTCGCCGCGACGCCAACGACCTCCTCAAGGAGGCCGAGAAGGACAAGGACATCTCCGAGGACCAGCTCAAGCGCGGGCTCGAGAAGGTCCAGGACCTGACCAACAAGTTCGTCGCCACCGTCGACGAGGCCGTGAAGAAGAAAGAAGCGGAGATCATGGATGACTGACCACGGTCACGCTCCGGCGCGCCAGCTTCTGCCCGGCGCGGGTCTGCTCCTCGGCCTCGGGCTCAGCATCAGCGGCTGCTTCCTCGAGTCCGGCGGGGCGCCGGCCTTCCGCTACGACTGCAGCCAGACCAGCGAGTGCGGCGACGGAGAGGTCTGCGCCGACGGGCTGTGCCAGCAGCCCTGCGGCGGCGAGCAGGACGAGGACTGCTCCACCGACGCGCCCGTGTGCTTCAACGGCTACTGCGCGAGCATCTGCCCGATCGGGGACGACGTCTGCTCGGCGCCCCAAGAGTGCATCGCCGTCGACGAGGACAGCGAGTCGGGCATCTGCGGGGTCCTCTGCGAGAGCGACGAGAGCTGCGCCGAGGGCGAGACCTGCGTGTCCGGCGTGTGCATCTCTGGAGGCGGCTGAGCGTGCGCGTGCCCTCCCCCCTCGCCTGGGTCCTGCCCGCGCTGCTCCTGAGCGCGAGCCTCGGCGCGTGCAACAAAGAGGACGAGGCCTCCAACCTCGCCAAGATGGCCGCGGCCGACGACGCGGACGGCCCCAGCGCCGGGCGAGACGCCGAGGCAGGCGGCCAGAGCGTCGCAGGCCAGGCCGAGGCCGGCGAGCAGCCCGAGGATCCCGGCCAGGCTCCCAGCGCGGACGCCGACGGGTTCACCCGCGACGCCGGGGGCGTCCCGATCCCCGCCCGCGATGGCCCCGCCAAGCTGATCAACGCCGGCGCCGAGGAGCGCCGCGCCGAGCTGCGCCTCGCCCTCGACGAGGGCGCCCGCTATCGGATCACGACCATCGGCATGGTCCACCTCCCGCTGATCGAGAAGCCCACCGGCTTCGCCCGCGAGGAGGAGCTCAGCCTCGGCAAGTGCGCGGGCGAAGGTCCCGGGCGCAGCTGCCTGCTCACCCACAGCTACCGCAACTACGAGGCCGAGCCGCCCGCCGGCGCCGGCCTCGAAAAAGAAGAGCGCGAGGTCGCGGGCCTGAGCACCAGCCACCGCATCGACGCCAGCGGCCTGCGCCTGACCCAGACGCAGATCTCGGGCGAGGCCGAGGCCATCGCCGCCGCGGGCGAGGCCGGCCAGGCGCTCGCCGAGGTCCACCGCATGTTCTGCATCCGCCTGCCGGCCGAGGCCGTGGGCGAGGGCGCGACCTGGAAGGACGCCTGCCGCCTGCGCCAGGCCGGCACCGTCGTCACCCGCGAGCTGACCTGGAAGCTGGCGAAGCTCGAGGACAGCGAGGACGGCGTGCGCGCGCAGCTCGAGTACGCCGGCAAGATCTACAAGCGCAGCAGCGACGAGACGCTGCGCACCGGCCAGGTCCAGGGCACGCTCTTTTTGTGGGCCGACGCCGGCGAGCCGCACATGATCCGCGAGCGCCTGATGTTCACCCTCGACAGCGGCAAGGGCCTCAGCAGCGGCAACGACCTGCGCGTCCAGTTCACCAAGGTCGCCGAGGACGGCGAGACCTTGCTGCGCACCGACGGCAAGGCCTTCGACCAGCCCCCGACCGCGCTCAACGATCCGCGCGAGCTGCCCAACGGCGACACCCGCGAGGCCGAGCACGCCCCCAACCACCAGCCGAATTGACGACCACGGCAGGCCTCGGCCTGCTATGGTCGTCCCCGCGAGGATCACGACCATGGGCTTTTCCGACAAGATGCGCGAGACCCTGGGCAGCGAAGGCGCCCGCATCGATGTGCTCACCGACGACGAGGGCTGGGCTGCGCGCCTGGCTCCCGGTCAGGCCGGCCAGGCCAAGGTCAGGCTCTCGGGCGGCACCAAGACCGCCCGCGTCGAGGGCGTGATGTTCTATGTGCTCATCCGTCACCGCCAGTGGAGCGATGGCCAGGGCATGGTGTTCACCGACGAGCAGGCCAGCGAGCTCGAAGATCGCCGCCACCTGACCCCCTCGTGGACCCGCGAGCTGCTCGCGCAGGTCCGCGTGGCCGTGCACGAGGAGGTCGAGCCCGGCGACGAACGCGAGGTCAGCGTCGACCTCGACCTGCCCGAGCACTGCGACCGGACCTCGGCCGCGTGCACGATCAACATCCTCGCCCAGGCCGACATCCGCGGGCAGATCGACCCCACGGCCACGGGCAAGCTGCTCGTCGCCTGAGCCCGAAAAACGCGGCGGGCCGGGGCGAGCGAGGCTCGCCCTTCGAGCCCGACGAAAGCCCATCAGAGCGCCGGTCGGAGCTCGACCACGTGCGGACTCTCGCCCGGGTCCGTGGTCAGGCTCAGGACCTCGCGCGCGGCGTCCCACTCGCTCGTCCAGCTGCCCTCGGGGTCGTCGACGACGAGCTCCCAGCCCTCGGGGTACCAGCGCGACTGCGGGATATAGATCTCCGTGGGTCCCGAGACGCCCTGGCGGTGCTCGAACTCGAGGTGGAGCTCGCGGGTATGGGCGTCGTAGACGTGCACCAAAGGCGTGCCCGCGACGGCCCGCGCGTAGGGCCGGGTGAGGACCGCCGCCGCCGGCCGCTCCTCGCCCATGGGGTCGATGATCCCGCGACCGTTGGTGTCGTAGCTCCAGTAGGTCCAGCCCGAGGTCGCGCGATCCGCCATGGTCAAGATGTCCTCGAGCAGCTCGGGGCCAAAGTCCCAGTCGGGCATGATCCCAAACTCCCCGAGCATCACCGCTCCACCGAGCTCGGCCTGCTCGGCCTCGCGCGCGCTCTCCCAGTTGTCGAGGGTCGGGTTGCTGGCCGACCAGGCCCCGAACACCTCGGCCTCGATCGGGTAGAGGTGCGGGAAGTAGACGATCCGCGGGCCCGCGGCCCGGGGGTCTTCCACGTGCCCGAGCACGGCGGGCCGACCCGCAGCCGCGGCGCCGTAGCGCGGCTCGATGAAGATCCAGCTGTCCTCGTCGATCTCGCGGATCCCCGCGGTCATCCGGGCATAGAAAGGGGTGAGCGCGTCCTGACCCCAGGCGGCCACCGCCGCGCTGGGCTCGGCCGCGTCGATGTCACCAAACTCCCAGGCGGTCCCCGGGAAGGGCTCGTTCATCAGGTCGTAACCGATCAGGTTGGGCGTCCCCGCGAAGGTCTCGGCGACGTGCTGCCAGGCGAGCACGTAGTGCTCCTGGAGCTCGGGGTGCGCCCCCCCGTCCCCCGCCCAGAAGTTGTCGAAGGCGTGCTGGACCGCGGGCTGGAGGTAGTTGGCGGACCACAGCGACTGCTGCTCGAAGGCCTCCCCGTCGTCGAAGATCGCCCAGGTCGGCGCGCCGTCGCAGCAAAAGGCCTCGGAGTACACGTCTTGGTGCATGTCGAGGATCACCGCGATGTCCTCGTCCGCGAACCAGGCCATGCGCTCGCCGATGGCCGCGAGATAGGCGTCGTCGTAGATCCCCGGCTCGGGCTCGATCGCGTCCCAGAAGATCAGCAGCCGGACCACGTTGAAGCCCCAGTCGTGGGCCATGCGGGCCACGTCGTCCTGGGTGATCGTCGGCAGGCGATCGGCCTGGTACTTGGAGGCGTTGTGGACGTTGATGCCGTGGAAGATCAGCGCGCGGTTGTCTGCGTCGACGATCAGCTCCGGGGGCAGCTCGGCCTCGCCCTCGTCCTCGCCCACGTCCTCGCCCCCCTCGCCCGTCTCACCAGTCCCCGCCGTGTCGATGTCGTCTCCTGCCCCGCTCTCGCTGACACTGAGCGCCTCGCCTTCACCGCTCGCGCCGCCACAGGCGGAGCTCGCTCCTGCGATGATCAAACAGCTCAGAGAGCTCGCCAGACTCGAGGATCGGAGTGAAAAAGGACGCACGGTGACATGATGTCACCAAGGTGCCAGTTTGCACCCATGCGCAAGCTAAAAGCGCTCACGTGCTCGAGCGCGGCGTCCCTCAGGGGGAGAGCCGCCGCGCGAGTTGGTCTTCATAGAGCGAAGCTGGCTCGAGGCTCGCCGCGACCTCCGCCCCCTCGAGCCAGTCCTCCGGCGCCGTGTAGAGCGACTCGAAGAGCATCCCCTCGTCCAGCTCCCGCTCGATGCTCAGGCCGTGACTACCGATGATGTAGCCCCAGCCCCACTGAAAGCTGCGCAGGACGCCGGCCCCGGAAACGGCCCAGAACACGTTTTGGGTGGCGGAGTGCCCGGCCCCGCTGCTGAAGCCGGTGCGATTGACCGCATGCCAGCCGTCGTCGATGCGCGCGCCGTCGATGAGGTTGGCCATGGCCAGCGAGTGGTGAAAGTCGCTGTAGCCCGGCAGGGGGACGGACTCCGTCGAGTCCACGAAGGCCGCGCCCGCCTCGCTCTCGACCCGCAGCCACACGCAGCCGCTGGTCCCAAAGTCCCAGTTTTGGATGAAGTTGTGGCGCCCGCCGCTGGCGACGCTGTCGCGGGTCATGATCTCGCTGCTGCGCGAGATCTCGAACAGGTAGCCGGCGCCCCCGGTGCCGCGGTGCTGCGGCCACGCCATGGTCGAGTCGGCCACCGTCACCCGCTTGGCGTCGCTCACGAACAAGCCACCGGACATGAGATGGCGCTGGCGATCATCGCTGCTGTTGGGCGACTCGAAGCTCGACAGCCCGCGCATCCAGCTGTCCTTGACGGCGATCATCGCAGCGGCGTGGCTGCGCGGGTTCGTCCAGGCCGCGTCCCAGTCGGCGCTGACCGTGGACAGGCGCAGGTGCTCGAGGCCGACCTCCTCGAGGTAGCCGGTCTCGACGCGCACGCTGGCTTGATCCCGGAGCTTGGCCGGGTAGCGCAGAGGCACGTCCAAGGTCAGCGTGCAGCCTGCGGCGTCGCAGTCCATGGCCACGAGTTCGCGGCGAAAGAAGGTCCGCCACTGTCCGTTGAAGCTCGCCCACATCCCGGCCATCTCGTGCTCGTCGACGAACTCGTCGGTGATCACCCAGCCGATCGCCAGGTCGTCACCGAGCGCGAGGGCGTCTCCGGCGTCCGCCCCCACCCGGACCGTCTCACTGCGCGGCGCCCCGTCCTCGAGCAGCGCGAGCTCGGCCCCCTGGACCAGCTGCCCGCGGAAGCTCAGGTGCTCCTGGCCGTTCATCTCGGCGGTGCGGGTGAACCACAGCGAGGTCTCGGGGCCGGCTCCGCGGATGACCACGCCGGCGTGCGCGACCGTGAGCAGGCCGTCGCAGCGGTAGCTCCCCGGCGGCAGCCAGACCACGCCGCCGCCGGCCTCCCCTACGAAGTCGATGCTCGCCTGGATCGCCGCGGTGCTGTCCTCCGCTCCCGTCGGATCGGCGCCGTCGTCGAGCACCGAGCGCTCGACGCCGGGGATCTGCTCCGGCAGCGGGAGCACGCCGCCGTGGTAGCCGGCGTAGGAGAAGTCGTGGAGAAAGCGGCCGTCTTCGTCGACGAGCTCGGGCGTCCAGTCTTCGGGGTAGAGGACGCTGCGCCAGCTCTCCTCCCCCGTGTCGGAGTCCGAGTCCGTGCCCGAGTCGGCATCCGTCCCCGTGCCCGAGTCCGTGTCCCCGCCCGTGCCCGTGCCGACCTCGTCCGTGTCCGAGCTGCTCTCGCTGCCCACATCGACAGCGCCCGCGTCGGTCTCACTCGAACCCGAGCAAGCCACCAACGCGAGCGCGAACGTAGCGGTCAAAACTGTCCGCATCGTGGCCAGCATGCCACGACGCGCGGTCCCCAGGTCGCCGGATGCGAGTGTCCCCGGGTGCAAGCTGCGGGTCGATCAGCCGCGCAGCTTCTCGAGCTTCTCCTCGATCGTCTTCACGCGATCTTCGGCCTTCTCGAGGTTCTCCTCGACGACCTCCTTGCGCTTCTCGAACTCGGCGAGGCTGCGCTCGGCGTCCTTGCCATTGCGGATCTTCTCTTCGATGGCGGGGATGTGCTCCATCGCCCGCTGACGCATCTCGAGGGTCTGGTTGGCCGCACGCAGCTCGTCCTCCCAGTAGATGATCTCCTCGTCCTTCGACTCGAAGGACGAGGGCTCCTCGGGCTTGTCCGAGTTCGGGGCCATGCCGCTCCCCACCATCGAGTTGGCGATGCGAGGGTTGAGGCGAGGCTTGGGGGCCGAAGGCTGCGCGTCGTCGGTGCGCCGGGCCGCGATGCCGGTCTTGCTGGAGCCGGAAGCCGTCCGCGAAGACGCGCTGGCTTGGTCCTTGCCCGCAGCCTCCTTGGCGGCGGCCTTGTCCTCGTCTTCGTCTCCACCAAAGAAGAACAACGCGGCGACGAGCAAGATGCCTACGCCTGCGAGCAGGGCGGGGAGCATGCCCCCGCCATCGCTGCCCTGCTTCGACTTGGGATCAGGGGAAGTCATGGCGACGCAATATAGCACTCTTTCCGAGGCAGCCAGCTTTGTTAGTTTTGCCTCTAGCCGTCTTTTCGCGCAGCGACGCACGCGCCGCTTGTCTTCGCGTCGCGCGCGCCTCGGCACTCCGTCACGAGCGCGGCACTATCATCCCGCCGATGGACGCCGACGCGGCCAAGGAGCTCGCGCTCCTCAGCGACGAAGAGCTCGAGCTCCACGACGACCTCATCGTCGACGAGCACGGTCAGGCCTTCATCGAGTTCGAGCTCGAGGTCGGCCCGGGCCACGGCGGCTACCGCCTCGACCGCTTCTTGTCGCTGCGCTTCACCCGGATGTCACGCACCCGCGTGCACAAGATGCTCGCGGCCGGCGGCGTCCGCTGCCGCAGCAGCGGCGAGCCGCTGGTCAAGAACGCCCTGCGCCTGCGCGTGGGCCAGGTGATCGTGATCCGCCGCCCCGCCCCCGAGGAGCCGGCGGTGATCCTCGACTACAGCGTGCTCCACGAAGATCCCTCGCTGCTGATCCTCGACAAGCCCGGCAACCTGCCCGTGCACCCCTCGGCCCGCTATCACCGGCACACGCTCACGGCCTTGATGCGCCGCCGCCTCGGCCTCGGCCATGGCTGGGAGATGGCCCACCGCCTCGACCGCGAGACCTCCGGGGTGATGGCCTTTGGCCGCCGCAAGGGCAGCGCCTCCCAGCTCAAGGGCAGCTTCTTTCGCCGCGAGGTCGACAAGGTCTACCTCGCGCTGGTCTCCGGGCACCTCGAAGGCGAGCGGATCCTCGACGACCCTCTGGGTCCCGCCGAGGGCTCGCAGATCCTGATCAAGGTCGGTCGCCGCGAGCTCGAGGATGGCGGCCTGCCTGCGCGCACCCACGTCGAGCCGATCGCCTGGGCCAGCTTCCGCGACCAGCCGATCACCTTGGTCCGCTGCCGGCCCAAGACCGGGCGAACCCACCAGATCCGCGTGCACCTGGCCCTCGACGGCCACCCCCTGCTGGGCGACAAGATCTATGCCGTGCGCGAGCAGGACTTCCTCGACGTGGTCGAGAACGGCCGGCCCGTGCAGGAGCTCGAGGCCAAGCTCGGGCTGTGGCGCCACGCCCTGCACGCGCGCACGCTGAGCTTCCCGCACCCCGAGTCCGGCGAGCGCGTGCGCTTCGAGGCGCCCTGGCCCGAGGAGCTCGCCGCGATCCTCCCGCTCCCGCCGGGCTGCTGAGCCGAGCCCAGCTCAGAGCAGCGGCTCGGCATCGGCCGCGCGCAGCGACTCTTGGATCTCGCCGGTGAGCACCTGGATCTTGGTGGTCCGGCCCTCGATGACCTCGATCTTGAACTGAGCCTTGTCGGCGCCCGGGGCCAAGGTGAGGTCGCGATCGGGCAGGTGCACCACGTTGATCGCCGGCGCCTCGCGGCCGAGGCCCACGCGGAACTTGCCCTCGGACAGGCTCATCTCTCGCGGCGTCCCCGGGGCGATGGTCGCCTCGACCTCGGGCAGAGGGTGCAGGCGGCGATGACCAATCTCCCGCTCGTAGCGGACGATCGCGACGATCCCCGCGAGCATGGCCAGACCCAGACCCGCGGCGATCAGCTGCCGGCTCCTGCGTCCCGCGTTCCACCCACCGAGGCGGCCGAGGTGATGCTCACCCCGCGGCGGGGCGTCGAGGAGCTCGTCGTCGCGGCTGCCCGGCCGCGCGTTGCGACGCAGCTCGAAGGCCACCAGCCCGTTGCCCTTCGCCGTCGCCTCGCGCTCACGCTCGAGCTGCGCCTTGAGCTCGGCCATGCTCATGCCCGACTGGATGTCCTCGTCATCCAGAGTCTCTCGCAAGCTGTCGGAAGGGCTCGGTGAAAAGGCCCCGCTGCGACTCGCAATTGGCTCGAGCGCGGACAGATCGTCCCGGCCGTCGGGATCGCTCATGTCGCCATCCTCGCCCGGGTATCGGCCCCGCGTCCAGCACTTGGCCAGCTTCTGTGGGCCGCCCACCCACGAAGGCTTTGCGAGCACCCGGGCATTCGACGCCAGAAACGGCCTTTGGACCATTCTTTGGACGAATCGCCAGTGACGAAAACGCGAGACCCCGCTGGCGAACCAGCGGGGCCTCATCCTCGCGTCGAGCCGAGCGCTCCGCTCAGCGGTTCGCTTCGTCGATCAGCCGCGCGCCTTCCATCAGCAAGCTCGTGGTCGAGGTCTGGATCTTGTCTTCCATGTCGACCTCCATGGCCGTGAAGTGAAAGCGCCCCTTGTCCCAAGTGAGCATGTGATAGACGCTGTTGGGTCCGTCGCGGTCCTCGGCGTCCTTGTCGATCTTGGCGTTGATGACCTGACCCTTGCGGATGAAGATCCGCCCGATCTGCTTGTCCGCGGCGTGCTGAAGCTGGAGCACGCCGTCCTTGCGCTCCATCTCCATCATCACCAGGAGGCTCGACAGCCCGAGCTGCTCGAGGCGCCCGGACAGGCCGGTGCGCTTCATGGCGCCGGAGAATGAGCCGCTGGCCGAGGCGTCGCCGGTGTCTCCGGCAGGCTCCTCTGGCGCGCGCGCGGGGGGCTGCCCGGGGGGCTGTCCAGGTGTCTGATTGGGGGCCTGCCCGGGTGGCCCGTGCACGGACGGGTTGAAGCCCGGGTCGAAGCCGCCGTGTCCAGGCACCTGCCCGGGCGGTCCGTAGCCCTGCTGCTGCTGCTGCTGCTGCTGCTGCTGCTGCTGGTAGCCGCCCTGCTGCGGATAGCCGCCCTGCTGCGGATAACCCTGCTGCGGATAACCCTGCTGCGGGTAACCCTGCTGCGGGTAGCCGCCCTGCTGCGGGTAGCCGCCCTGCTGCGGGTAGCCGCCCTGCTGCGGATAACCTCCGAAGCCTCCGCCTCCACCACCGCCGAAGGGCTGACGCCCGGCCATCCCCCCACCAGACATGCCCCCGCCGGGTCGCGGACCCGGGCCGAAGCCACCTGAGAAAGGACTCCCGCCTGCACCACCGCCATAGCCCGGCGCGCCGCCGTAGCCCATGCCGTCGTCCACCTTGCCGCGCTTGGCGAGGGCCTTGAGCACGCGGCGCTCGAGGTCGTCGAAGCGGAAGGGCTTGGACACGTAGTCGTCGGGCTTGAGGCCGAGGGCGTGGAGTCGATCCTCGTCCTTGCCCAGGGCCGTCAGGAAGAGCACGGGGATGTCCGCGAGGGTCGGGTCCGCGCGCATGGCCTGGACCAGCGCCCAGCCATCCATCACCGGCATCATCACGTCGGTGATCACGATGTCTGGCTTCGCGGCCTGTGCCTTGCGCAGCGCCTGCTCCCCGTCGCGAGCAGTATCGACGGCATAGGTCCCCTTCTTCTCCAGGCTGGAAGACACCATGCGGAGAATCCAGGGGTCGTCGTCGACCACGAGCACCCTGATCTGGCTCACTTGCGCAGCCTAGGTGGGGCGCTGCGGCGTGTCAACGAAAGGGTGCGGAGATCCTGTGGCCCAACGCGATCGAGCGAAGAGCGCAGGCCGCAGGGCGGCCCGCGCCGGGGCTCAGGCCACCATCCAGCTCGGCCGGATCTGCGACCAGGCCACCGACGCCACCATCCCGACCTTGGTCCCAGCCAAGCCCACGGCACCCTGAACCTGGCGCAGGCGATCCCTCACCGGATAGTGGGCGGCGTGTCGTGGCGCGAGGCTAGCATGAACGACGTGGCCAGCGGTCTTGAGGTACTCGCTCAAGAAGATCTGCGGCCGCCGCTCTGCACAGGCCAGCAGCGCAAGCGAGCGCACACGCTGCCGCTCACCGCTGCGCCAGTAGCTGAACAAGGCGCGACGGATGCCGCGAGCACCCGAGCCCTCGCCGCGGAAGGCCTCGTAGATCGAGTCGGCCAGCGCCTGCCGCGTGGGCACATAGCGATCGTGCTCCACGCGGAAACGGCGCATGCAGCGATCGTCGAGCCAAGGCTCGCGCGCGCCCACGTCGGCGCGGCGACGCGCCTCCCGGCCGAGATACTTGGCGTCGAGCAGACCCATGGTCATGCCGCTGGCCGTGATCGGGTGTGAGCACCCGGCGGCGTCTCCGATCAGCACCAAGCCTGGCGCCGTCGCCGGGGGCGCCGGGAGGTTGACCGTGGGCGCCATCTCCACGGGGCGGCTGAGCCCGTTGAGCGCCGCGCTGACCTGCTCCGACAGCTCCGTGGGCAGGTAGGGCACGAAGGCGTCGAGCAGATACTCGCTCAGCGCCCTGCCCTTGGCCGGGAGCGTGTGCGGGAGGTCGAAGGTCAGCCGGTAGCGCATCGACTCGCCCTCGCGGGCGATCGGGTAGCAGAGCATCGGCCCCGGGCCGCCGAGGTAGACGGTCGCGTGCAGGGGGTGGGCCACGGCCGCGTCCGAGACCTCGAGGCCGGCGGTGAAGCCCAGGGTGTGGCGACGATCGGGGATCCCCGCCAGCTTGCGCACGGTGCTGGCCTTACCGTCGGCGGCGATCAGCAGGTCGCAACGAGCCTCGCGCAGGCGCCCGGCGGGATCGCGGATCACCACGCCGACGACGCGCTCATCGTCGAGCTCGTCGCGGATCAGATCCGTGACGCGCCAGCCGGCGCGCATCGTGACCTGCTCGCGCTCCATCATCGTCCGCCGCATCACCTTGACGATGGTCTTGTGGTGGACCGAGATGCCCTGGGGCCGCTCGCCGACGATCGACTTGTAGTCGAGGACCACCGGATCATCGACCTCGGCGTCCTCCATGACCACGAAGCCGTCGACATCGACAGCACCCTCGGCGATCAGCCGGTTGTAGAAGCCGAGGTCGTCGAGGATCTCCGCCCCGCGCGGGTGGATGTACTCGCCGGAGAAGCGCGGCGAGACCTGCTTGTGGAGGTCGACGACGAGGATCGAGCGGCGGTTGCGTTGATCCGCGCGCGAGAGGGCCTGGGCCGCGGCGCAGCCTGCCACGCCCGCGCCCACGATGATCACGTCGTAGCGATCCGCCAGGCTGTCGTCTTCGATGGACTTCCCGATCTCGGCGTTCATGCTTGGGTCTCCTCTTGGATGTCGAGCTCGCGGTAACGCAGCAGGGCCACGTGGACGTCGCGGACGCCAGCGCTGGGATCGTGCAGGCGCGGTGACAGGCCGTAGCCCGGCAGGCCGCCCTCGCAGCTGCTCGGCGCGGCGCTGAGGGTCTCGCGCGCGAGCAGGCCCACGCGCGCGATCAGGGCCCGGGCGGCGCGGTGACACTGGACGCAGACCGCCTCGCCCCGGGGCGAGAGCTCGAGCAGCGCGAGCAAGGCCCGGGCCGTGGCCAGCTCGTCGCCAAAGCTCCCGTCCTCCCACTGGCGCTTGCGCAGCGCGGCCTCGCAGGCCAGACGCAGCGGATCCCCCGGCGGGCACTGGGCAGCGCAGGCGCGCAGCACCTCGGCCAGGGTCGAGACCGACCACGCGTGGCCGTGGAGCTCGAGGGCCTCGCCGAGCCAGGTCAGCGCCCGCGCCACGCGGTCGTCCTCGCGCCGCCAGCCCAGGACCGCGAGCTCGCGCAGGACCATGGCCGAGAGCGAGACCTTGGCCTCGTCCTCGGGCGCGCCGAGGTTGAGCTGATCCGCGTCGCGCCAGGGCAGGTGCGAGAGCGGCACGTCGGCCTCGCCGCGCTCGAACCTGGCGAAGGATCCGTCGGGCTCCTGCATCGCCAGCATGACCTCGGCGGCGCGGCGCAGGCTCGCCCGCGTGGCCGCGGTCCGAGCCCCACGCAGGGCCGAGAGCACCACGCAGGTCGAGCGCAGATCGAGCAGGTTCTCGGCCTGGGCCTCGCTCGGCCACCCGCCGATCGGCGCGTCGGCTCGGCGCTGCCAGGCACCGACGGCGCTGATCTCCGCGGCCAGCAGGCGCTCGCGGACCATCGCCGCCGGCTCGCCGAGCTCGGCCCCGGCGACCATCCCCAGGCGCGCGACCTTGGTCAGCGGCCGCGCGCTCAGGCCTTGCGCCCGCAGCTCGCGGCCCTCGACCTCGACGACGCCCCGGGCGGTCCGCAGGTAGTCCAGCCCGCGACGGATCCGCGGGTCGTCGGAGTGCACGCCGATCGCCCGCAGCGCGAGCAGGCTGTAGAGGGTCGGCCGCGCCGAGAACCAGCCGCCGTGGCGCTGCTGGGCCTCGTCGACCCAGCGCGTGGCCACGGCCAGCGCCCGACGATGGACCGCGCCGCGGGGCAGCGCCCGCGCCAGCTTGATGGTGCGATCGAAGGCCTGCAGCAGGTCCCCGGCCAGCCCCGGCGCCGTCAGCCGCGGGGGGATGGGCTCGTCGTCGCGGTAGAGCAGCAGCTCGCTGGCCTCGTAGAGATGGATGCGCGCCGAGGACTCGGCGAGCAGGTGAAAGGCCGCGACCATCTGCCGGGCCCAGGGAGACAGGCGCGCCGGCGAGAGCGGGGCGAACTCGGGCAGCAGGTAGAGCTCGGCCGGCACCGCCGGGACCCAGTCCCAGGGCACCGCGCCGGCGAGGGCGAGCCACAGGCGGACCGTCAGGTTCGCCCGCCTCGCGCCGCCGAGCTCGTGGATCAGCCGCAGCGCCCGGACCAGCTCCTCACCCTCGGGGTCGTCGCCGTGCTGAACCAGGGCCCAGTAGCCCAGGCAGGTCAGCGAGAGGTCGACCTCGCCGTCGAGGTCGCGCCAGCCACCATCTTTGCCCTGCTGGCTGCGGATCCACGCGAGCATGCCCTCGCGCTCGTCCGCGTCGAGATCATGAAAGAGCGCGTCGGCCAGCAAGACCTCGCAGGTCGGGCCGACGTCGGGGACCGCGATCAACCATGGGCTCGCGGCGTGGAAGCGCTGCCACCACGTGCGACACCAGCCGTGGGTCCGCGCGATCGCGGCGTCGAGGGGAGCGTCGGCGCCAGGCCCCTTCGCGGCCGGCAGAGTTTGACCCGCGCGGGGGCGACGAGACTGGGTCCGGGGTTCGCTGACGGTCGGTTTTTCGAGCATGGCGGCGGTCACCAGTTGACGGCGTGGGGCGCGCAAAACGCGGTCCCAGAATACACGCGCGCTCTTCCCTTCCCGGTGACGGCCATCACAGCCAGGGTGTCGCAAAACCGCCACAGGTAGCCGTATTCTGCTAGCTACACGCGATTTTGAATTCACGGCGTGTCCGCCTTCGCAGCGCTCGAGGGCGGCCTCGATCCCGGCTTGCTCGACCACTGTGGCCTCTGCCACACTCGCGCTCAAATGAAGGTGACGAAGTCTGCCTTGACCACGGGGGCCGCGCTCTTGGCCCTGACCGCCTCGTCCAGCTGCAAGGAGCCCGAGCCGGATAAATTCGGAACCGTCCGCATCGAACTCAGCCCGCTGGGCGGCGAGGGCGACACGGTGTTCGCTGGAACCACCGAGGTCATCGCCACGGTGAACTACGAGGACTGTCTGCAAGACTTCTATCTGATCGACAGGACCGACTACCAAAAGGATGGCCCCGAGGGCGCCCCGGTCTTCGATCAGTTCGCCGAGACCTTGTGCACGGACTACGACGAGGCCCCCGAGTGCGAGGTGGACTCCATCGACCAGACGCTGCTCGAGGGCACCGACGTCTACAACCTCAAGGTCACCTTCACGATCACCGACCCCAGCAGCCTCTCCTACCGCGAGCTCAACATCGGGCCGCTGCCGACCGAGGACCTCGCCGGCTGCTCGCCCATCGTCGAGCTCAACGTCAACGGGCTGATCGGGCGAGACGCCAACGGCACGCAGATCTGGGGCATCTCGACCCTGCCCGGATCCAGCCGAGCGACGACCAACCAGGGCGCCCCGCTGCGCGTCACGCTCGCCCGGAAGTAGCCGCTTGGCGAGGCTTGCGAAGGACGCGCATCGCGGCTGGCTCACGTCGGCCGCGGGCGCGATCTCATCGCTCCTCTCCTTGTCTGGCTGTGTGTCTGGCTGCGTCGCCCAGAGCAGCGCGGACCACGGTGAGATCGCCGATCCCCGCCCCGCGGATCGGGCCGCCGCCGCCGAGCCGCGCTGCACGAGCCCTGGCGCGCAGACCCTGGCCTTCGCCTCCGTGGCCGCGCCCGAGCCTGCGCCCTGCCCCATGGCCGTCGTCCTCGACGCGCCCACTCCCGACACCGACGCCGACGCCGGCACAGCGGACGAAGCGGATCGGGGCGCGGGCCTGTCCGTCGTGCAGCACCGCCCGATCCCCGACGCAGAGGCCACGACCGAACCCGAGCCCGAGCTCCTCGGCCGCGGCCAGGCGCCCTCGGCCTGTGGCGTCGACGTGCAGCGCTGCGAGCTCGAGCTCCACGCCACGAGCCTCGGCCCGCTCGTCCGCGCGGCGCTGCGCGGTCACGAGAGCGAGGTCCCCGAGCAGGTGTTTTGGGGCTGGCTCATCGACGCGCAGCTCGTGTTCGCCCCGAGCTGGCACAGCCCCAGCGCCGTCGCCGATCACACGCGGATCGGCCCGGCCTTCGCCCTGGCGCCCTTCGACTGCGCCGGCGCGCTGACCTTGCTGCCCACCCCTCGCCTGCCCGCGGCCGAGGCCGAGACCCTCCCCGACGCGCTCACCGAGCGAGCCGGCGAGTGGACCCTCGACGAGCTCGGCCAGGTGCGCCCCCCGAGCGAGCCCGCCGCCCTGAGCGAGGGCTGCACCCCGCTCTTCGAGGGCCTGCCTTGAACCTGATCATCCTCGAGCCCGAGGACTTCGTGGCCGAGGATCGCGTGCGCCTCGTCGACCGCCGCCTGGTCCACGCGCGCAAGCACCTCAAGGCCGCCCCCGGCGACCGCCTGCGCGTCGGCCTGCTCGACGACCGCGTCGGTGAGGCCGAGGTCCTGCGCATCGATCGTGAGGCCCTCGAGCTGCGCGTGGCGCTGAACGCCGACCCGCCGCCCGCCTCCTCGCTGACCCTGGCCGTCGCCCTGCCGCGCCCGGCGACCCTCGAGAAGGTGCTCCAGCAGGGCACCGCCCTGGGCATCAAGCGCTTTTGCCTGTTCCACTGCCGCCGGGTCGAGAAGAGCTACTGGGACGCCTCCGCCCTGGCCCCCGCGGCCCTCCGCCGCCAGCTCCTCCTCGGCCTCGAGCAGAGCTGCGACACTCACCTGCCCACGATCGAGCTCCACCGACGCTTCTTGCCCTTCGCCGAGGATCGCCTGGCCAGCGCCCGCACGCAGGGCCCCGTGCTCGTCGGCGATCCCCTGGGCGCGACCCCCTGCCCGCTCGGCCTCTCGGGCTCGGCGACCGTCGTGCTCGGCCCCGAGGGCGGCTTCATCGACTACGAGCGCGAGCGCTTCGCCGCCCTGGGCGACGCCCTGATCAGCCTCGGGCCACGGATCCTCCGGGTCGAGACCGCCGCCGTCGCCCTCCTGGCCCGGCTCGCCCAGCTCCCCAGCTGACCTGAGCGCTGCGTGCCCACGGGCCGTTGAACCGATCCCCAGCTGTGGGGACGAAGGGGATGATGCACGCCCGCGAGACCACGGCCATGCGCGACGCGACGTCCGCCCCCAGCCGATTTGGTGTAGAACCGTCATTGGCGAGGTCCAAGTGAAGCGGTGGTCGACAATCTCTGGCGCGGCCGTCATCGCCACGCTGTGCGCGAGCGCGGGCGCCCTCGAGGGGACGGCCTGGGCGGCCCCGACGGTCCAGCGTCCGCAGAGCGAGGCGAGCTCCGACCCGGACGCGGCGAGCGTCCCAGCCGAGCGCGAGGCCGCGCCCGACGCCAGCGCGTCGCCGCAGCCCGGGACGAGCGCCCAGACAGAGGCCGAGACCAAAGCCGAGCCCGCGCAGCTCCCCGAGGCCTCCCCGGACGAGCCCGCCGCCACCGAGGCTCCCCCGCCCGACGCTGGCCTGCCCAGCTACAGCGAGCTCCCCAGCTACGCCGACACCCCCTCGGCCAGCCCCATCGCCAAACCCGAGCCCGGCCTCGCGGTGCCCAGGGACGGCCTCGGCCTCCTCTCCGCAGGCGGGATCGTCCTCGCCGGTGGCGTGACCTTGACCGGCATCTCCAGCGCCCTGATCGTCGCCGAGCGCGACACCGGCCTGTGGTTTGGTGGCCTCGCCATCGGGAGCGTCGCGACTGCGGCCGGCATCGTCTCCACGATCATCGGCTCGAGCCTGCGCAAAAAATATCGGGGCTGGGCGAGCCTGCGCGAGGATCAGGTCCCGCCCCAGGGCAATGGCCTGCGCGCCGCCGGGGTGACCTGTGTGATCGCCGGCCCGATCGGCATGACCTTGGGCGTGGTCTCCATGGCCATCCAAGACGAGGATGATCTCCCCTACGGCGAGACCATGCTCGGCCTCGGCTCGGCGGCCGTCGTCGCGAGCATCCCCATGCTCGTCATCGGCGCGCGACGCCAGCAGAACTTCCGACACTGGCGCATCGCGCAGGACACCGGGACCAGCGCCCAGCTCGTACCCAGCTTCTCCCTGCTACCTGGCGGCGCCACCCTCGGTGTGGGTGGGCGCTTCTAGCCGGCGCTCACAGCCGACGCTCACAGCCGACGCTCACAGCCGACGCTCACAGCCAACGAGGCGCCGCGATGTTATAGAGCCTCGGCGATGGTCGAGAACGCTCTCAGTCCCCAGGCGCCACAGGCCGCGCAGAAGACCAGGCCGCCCGAGCTGCCCAAGCTGCTCACGCCCCGCCAGACCTCGCTGCGCGCCGTGGGCATGGTGTTCGGGGCCGAGATCGTGATCGGCGTGCTGTGGGCCCTGAGCCAGTCGGCCTGGCTCGCCCTGGGCCTCTTCGTCGGCGCCGCCATGCTCTGGGGTCGACAGCGCCGGGGCAACCTCCAGGCGGCCATGACCGCCAACGAGCGCGCCCGCGAGTTCCTCGATCTCGGCGCCCTCGATGACGCCGAGGCCGTCCTCGACGAGGTCCTCGCCAGCCGCCGGACCCCGCCGAGCATCCGCTGCTTCGCCGCCTACTACCGCGCGCTCACCTCCCTGCGCCGGGGAGACTACGCCGACGCCCGCGCCCGCCTGCACGGCGTCCTCGACTCGCAGTGGGTCAACAACGGCCGCACGCTCCAGGGCATCGCCCCCGGCGTCTACGCCAGCATGGCCCTGGCCGCGACCCTCGACGGCGACCTCGAGGACGCCGAGCGCTGGCGCGAGCTCGGGCGCCGCTCCCCGGCCAGCCTCGAGCGCCACTGGTTCGTCAGCGACGCCTACGTCCTCGCCCGCCGCCAGCGCTGGACCGAGCTGCTCGAGTTCCTCGAACGGCACCAAGACGCCATCGAGGGCACCGTCTCTGGAGTGGGGATCCGCCAGCTCCAGCTGCTCAAGGCCTTCGCCCTGACCCAGCTCCAGGAGCGCGAAGACAACTACCGCGGCCTACACTCCGGCGAGGACATCCACGCCATGCTCCACGGCACCCGCCGCGGCCGCTTCGACCACATCGCCAAGCGCTGGCCCGAGCTGCGCGCGTTCATGGCGGCCCACCACCTGCTCGCCGAGCCCTTCGACGAGACATCTGGTGACCCGCTAGCGCTCGACAGCGCGGGCTGATCGCTGGCTGCGCATCGAAGAGCTCGCGCGGCGTCCGCGGGGACAGAACCCCGCTAGCGGCCCGTTTTCGAACGTTGTTCGAAGCTCGGCAAAATTTCCGTGACGGTGTCGAGCGTTAGCGTCACTACCACATCGATCGCTCCGAGCTTCACCGGAGCGACGAATGTGCCATCACGTTCGAGACACACCGAAGAGGCGGCCCCACGTGGCCGCCTCTTCTCTTTTGCTTTGTGGTCTCATGATCGACGTGTGGACTCGCGCCTCGATCCTGCTCGCCTTCGCGCCGATCCTCGCCTGCTACCACGGCATCGACGACCCGCCGATCGCCGACGGTGAGACCAGCCTCGAAGACGCTGGCTCCGACGCGGACGACTCACCGGGAGAGGACTCGAGCGCGGACGGGTCCGACTCGTCCGCGACCAACGACGACGGCTCCTCGACCACCGGCCCGGACACGGACGACGAAGGCAGCAGCTCGAGCTCGGCGGACGAGGGCACCAGCGGCACGACCGGCGGACAAGGCTCGAGCGTCTGCGAGCGCTGGAACGCGGACCGTGCCCAGGTCTACGAAGGTAGCTGGGACGGCTCCGTCGACAGCTGTGACCCCGCCGACATGGCCGCCGACTGGCGCGAGCGCGCGCTGCTCCAGGTCAACCTCTACCGCTTCCTCGCCGACCTCCCCGAGGTCACGACCTCGAGCGAGCGCGACGCGAAGGCCCAGGCCTGCGCCCTGATGATGAGCGCTAACAATTCTCTGAACCACAGTCCTCCAGAAGACTGGACCTGTTGGTCCGAAGATGGATCCCAAGGCGCCGGCAGCGCTAATCTCGCGAGCACGCCAGCGGTCACCGCCGTCGATCTCTATATGGTCGATCCAGGCAACCCCACGACCATGGGACACCGTCGGTGGATACTTTCAAATTCACTGGGACCCACAGGCATCGGCTCGACCGACGAGTACTCGTGCATGTGGACCCTCGGAGGTAGCGGCGACGCCGGCAAAGCATGGACGGCCTACCCGCCTCCTGGGGAATTTCCCTTCGGGGCCGTCAATCCCCTGTGGTGGGGCGGTGGCATCGATGAAACCGGCTGGACGGTTCAAAGTGATGACATCGACCTCGGCGCGGCCGAAGTCAGCATCACCGTCGATGGAGAGGCGCGCGCGGTATCGGTCACCAGCCTCGCATCTGGCTACGGCAGCACCAGCGCGATCACCATGATCCCCGACGGTTGGACGACCCAATCCGGAACGACTTACCACGTCGAGATCACCGGAATTAGCGAGGCGATCAGCTACGATGTCGAGGTCATCGACTGCGACTGAGAAACACGTGAGCTTACGCAAGTACAACAAACTGATCACTCTGGCCCATATCCCCACATCAACCTTGGGTGATCCGAGCAGAAGCCGGATGCCCGAGGTCCCATGCCCCCCAAGTACCTGACGGATCACATCTACCTCAGCAACATCCACACGTTCGAGGAGTACCTCTCGGTGATGGAGGCGAGCTACGAGCTCGCCGAAGAGAGTATCAAAGCGCGATATAGCTCGGGCGGCTCGGTCGATCCCCTCGCATATAGCAGCCTCCAGGACGCCCGCGAGCTCCTCGAGGAAGAGGTCCCCGAGTTCTACGCGGCCCTATTTTGCTTCGAGATCGCCGCTGCCCGAGAACCCGAGATCTATGGCTTCACCTACCGGCTGTTCCGTGAATTCATGATGCGCTGCGCCGTCGGGGTCGTGCGCAGCCAGGGTCTCGAGGTCGATATCCCCAGGACGACCATCCCGAACCGCTGGATCGGCCGCAACGACGCCCGCTTCCGTGCGCAGCTGGTCGACGGCCGGCTGTGGATCCAGACCCCCGAGGGCGAGCAGACCGTCTTCGAGCCCGACCTCGGCATGCAGAACAGCTGCGAGGCCTGAACCCATCAGAGCGGTCCGCCCACGCGGGCCGCTTTGATGCGTTCAGGCCTCGAGCGCAGCCCGGCCCCCGATCGACCCCTCACACACGCCGACCATCCGATCGAGCAGGGCACCCAGCTCGGCCTCACGCCGCGCGACCTGGCGCTTATAGAGCATCCGCGCCAGGGCGTAGGCGCCCCCGAACCACCCGAGCACGAACACCGGGACCAGCGTCGGCGCGAACACGATGGGCAGGGCGATCAGGCCCATGCCGCCGCCCCCGAGGCCGCCGACGATCCCGCCGAAGAGCGCCCCGACGAGGTTCTGAAGCCGCTCATCGATGCGGATCATCGTCTCACCGCGGGCCGCCGTCACCGTCACCGCGATCCGCCGCCCGGGCTGGCCCTGGGTCACGACCGAGTGCCAGGCCAAGCTGCGGTTGCTGCGGCTGATGCTCCCCGGCTCGCCGAGCGCCGCGTTGATCTCGAAGATCAGCTCGTCGAAGCAGTCTTCGGGGATCTCGCCGGTGAGCCGAGCCTCGAAGTGCAGGCTCGAGGCCGCGCCGATCAGCGGGTTGACGCTCTGCTCGCGCGGCTTGGGCTGGGCGAGCTCGCGGGCGGCCTGACGCACGAGCGCCGTGTCGATGCCGGCCTCGCCAGCGATCGCCTCGACCTCCTCGATGGACATCCGCCGCGAGTCTCCGGGCGACTTGGCCTGGAGCTCCGCGGCTCGCTTGAGGATCAGCCCGACCTGCTCGTCGTCGTATCGCTTCGGCGCGGCCACCTATCTCAGGGTACCCCGACGGGCGCGCGCGAGGGCGCTCAAAACTGTAGCCCCCCGGCGACCACGTCGGAGCCCAGCGCGAGGACCAGGAGGGCCCCACCGAGGCCGCAGGCCACCAAGATGAGCAGCATCAGTCCGCGGGTCAGGAACACCCCATGGAGGTAGCTCAGGCCCTTGGCGAGATCCTCGCGCGTCCCCTCGGGCCGGCTCAGCCGGCGCAGTGACCAGCCCGCGAGCAGCAAGAACACCGCGACCGCGAGCAGCAGCGCCGAGGACATGATGCTCAGCTCAGACACGCCCTCGTCGACGATGGCGGCGAGCTCGCGGAGCAAGGCGAGGGTCCCCGCGACCAACGCGAGCCTCGAGATCCTCGCGCTGCTCTCGCGCAGCGCCTCGCTGCATACGAAGGGCTCGGCGCTGCCAGCCTCGACGCCGAGTGGAGGCGTGGAATTATCGCTATCGTTCATTTCGTCCATCGTTTTCAGTTACAGCAGCGGCAGACCAAAGAGCGACGTCACGACGCGCCCAAAGCTCAGCAGTACACCAATTGCGACCTCGGCGATCATCACGTCCCTGAGCCGGGAGAAGGCCAGCTTCAGCTCCCCGCTCAGCCCCACCTCGGACACGCGCCCGAACGCCTTCCCAGCCTTCAACAGCCACATCGACTGAACGACCAGGGCCACGACCCAGGCGACCATGAAGCCCCCGTAGACCAGCCCCAAGGGCCCCAGGCCAGGGAGCGCGCTCAGGAAGCTCGCGCTCGAGAACAGCCACACGAGCGCCACGAGCACGAAGAGACCGAGCAGCACGAGCGTGAGTACACCAGTCAGCCGCATCCACTTCCCGAGCGAGGCGGCATTTTTCGTCACTCTGGGGTCGAGCGCCTCGAAGCTTTCATTCGACATGCACCGATTGTCCCACAACCCCGGCGCGCCGCAATTGAATCAGGGCCGTGAATCCGCGATGGCCCGACGCGTGGCCTCGAGCAGCGAGCTCGGCGTGAAGGGCTTGCGCAGCAGCCCGCGAGACTGGGCCGAGATGCCCTGGCGGTGAATCTCGTCGTCGGTGTAGCCCGACATGAACAAGATCGGGCCACGCCAGCCCGCCGCCACCACCTTCTCGGCGAAGGCGCGGCCGGACAGCCCCGGCATCATCAGATCCGTGATGATCAGCCGCAGCGCGTCCGCGTGCCGCTCGAGCGCCGCGAGGCCCTCGTGGCCGCCGGCGCAGGTCAGGACCTCGGCGCCCTCGCGCCGCAGGCTCCGCGCCGCGATGTCACGGACCAGCTGGTCATCATCGACCACCAAGATCAGCCCCTCGAGCGGCCCCTGCCTCGACGGCTCGAGCGCCGCGACCACCGGCGCCGTGGTCATCGCCGGGATCCGGCAAGTGAAGGTCGAGCCCTCGCCCAGCCGCGACTCGATCTCCAGGCGCCCCCCGGCCCCGTCGAGGATCTCCTTGATCGTCGCCAGGCCCAGGCCCGTGCCCGTGCGCTTGGTGGTGAAGAAGGGCTCGCAGACCCGCTCGCGGACCGCCTCGCTCATGCCCTCGCCCTCGTCGCGCACTCTGAGCACGAGCTCGGGGCCAGCCGAGCCCTCGTCCTCGGCCGTCAACTCGATCTCGATCGTCCCGCCCTCGGGCATGGCGTCGCGGGCGTTGATCACCAGGTTCATGACGATCTGAACCAGCTGGGCGTCGTCGAAGCGGATCGCCGGCAGGTCCTCGGCGACCCGCAGCGAGAGGCATAGATCGTCGTCGAGCAGGCGGACCAGCATCCGCTGGCAGCGCTCGATGATCGCCATGGGATCGAGGCGCCGCGGCTGCACGACCTGGCGCTTGCTGAACGCGAGCAGCTGACTGGTCAGCGCGGTCGCGTGCTCGGCCGCGTCCTCGATGCTCTGGAGCAGCTCCCTCGGCTCGCCCTCGTCGAGGTCGAGGCCGAGCAGCGAGGCCCCGCCGATGATCACCGTCAGCAGGTTGTTGAAGTCGTGGGCGACCCCGCTGGCCAGGCGACCGATGGCGTGCATCTTCTGGGCGTGGAGCACCTGGCTCTGGAGCCGGCGCTGCTCGGTGATGTCCTCGACGCAGGCGAGCACGAAGCAGCCGTCGTCGCGCTCGAGGCGACGCCCGATCACCCGGACCGGGACCAGCTGGCCGTCGCGGCCGAGCAGCTCGCGCTCGACCGGGCCGGCCTGGCCGCAGGCGAGGGCGTCGGCGATCAAGGCCTCGAGGTCACCGCGGAAGTCCTGTGGCGTGAGCGCGGGCAGACGCTCGCCGATCAGCGCCGAGGGCTCCTTGCGCCCGAGCTTGACCTGCTCCGCCCGCGGCTCGCGGCCCAGCGCCCGGCGCAGCGCCGGGTTGACGTCGACGATCTCGCCCTCGAGGCCGCGGAGCAGCGCCAGGCCCACGGGGGCGGCCTCGAAGAGCGCGCGGGCGTGGGCCCGGCTGGCCTCGAGCGCGCTCATCGTGCGCGCGTTGGCGGCCAGGGTCTCCTCGACCGAGGCGCTCATGCTGTTGAAGCCGTCGACCACGGCCTGGAGGTCACCGCCAACGTCGGCGATGCGGTGGCTGAGGTCACCGGCCTTGGCGCGCTCGAAGGCCTCGAAGAACGAGCGCTCGACGTTCTCGAGCACGCTGCGCGTGGGCACGGTGCACATCAACAACCAGCCGAGGTTTGGGATCGCGCGATAGATCAGGCGCAGCGAGGTCCCCGAGCTATCGACGAGCTCGCGGGTGCCCGAGCGCTGCGCGAGCATGTCGTCGAGGTCGAGCTCGGCGAAGTCCCCTCCGAGGCTGGCGAGCTCCTCGCGGAAGACCTCGCCCTGCTCGCGGACCACGGTCTGCATGCCGTCGTGGGCGATCAAGCTGCCGTCGCCCTCGACGATGAAGGTCGTGCGCGAGCGCCTGCGCTCGATACCGCTGAGCGCGATCAGCTCGTCGACCTTGACGTCGAAGCTCCACACCCCGACGAGCTCGTCGCCGACGTAGAGCGGGATCGATGGCGAGACCATCAGACCCTGACCGCCGTAGTCGAGGTTGAGCGGGGCCCAGCGGATCTTCCGCGCGGGGTTGGCCTCGGGCCCCGCCGCGACATAGGTGTGATAGCTGTGCCAGTCGAAGTCCGGCGGCACGACCGTGCAGGGGTCGTGCATGGGATAGGTCATCGCGAAGCCGGTGGCGTCCTGGTAGTAGATCCACGCCAGCCCGGCGAGGCGCTCTTTGATCCCCGCGATCGCCGCGGCCATGTCGCGCATGGCGTACATCCGCGCCCGCGCGAGGGGATCCACGGCCACGCGCGCGTCGGCATAGTAGATCTGGTGCAGCGGGTCGACCTCGCCAGCCCGCGCCCGCGCGAGCAGCTCCAGACGCTCGTAATATCCGTAGGCGTCGATCCCAAACCCGCTTTCGTGGTGCCATGCCTCGGCGGCCCCACGCTTCCCGACCTCGACGCGATGCAGCAGGATCGTCAGGTCGTGCAAGGCGTGGAGCGCGTCGTAGATCCGAGCGATGCGCTCGTTGATCGTCAGCGCGCTGATCTCGACCTGGCGCACGAGGGCCTCGAGTTCTCCCGCCATGACCCCACTAAAGTAATGCCCTCGCCGTGGGCCATGCACCCTCGATTGCCACACCGAAGGCGGGCGTGCTAACACGCACGCCCGGGCTTTTCACGACCTCCGCGCTCGGCGAAGCCATGGTCATGGCCCCGAGGCCGCGCTACCTCTTCGCAGGCTCCGGTCTGGCCGGCCTGAGCCTCGCCGCTGTGCTGGCGCCCGACCTCGGCGCCAGGGCGCGAATCATGTTCGTGGATCCCCTGGCCGAGCGCCTCGAGGCTGGTTCCGGGCGGGGCGGAGAGCGCACGGGCCCGACGACTACGCCCTGCGCTGATCTGCGCTGCGTACTCGACTGGTCGCGACGAGCACCGAGCTCCGCCCCGCGGCGCCGCGGGCGAGCGGGCCCTCCTCGGTATCTCGCCCGCGAGCGAGCTCGAGGGTGATCTACACGAGCGCCTCGTCCTGCGCCGCTGGACCGACCAACATTCGATCCTCAGCCTCCTCGAATTCACGCTGGTTCGGTCGTGGGTAATCGAGTATGAACCATCGATTGCGGGATATTGATGATCCGCTCCATATTCAACGATATCCCGCTCACGCTTTGATCACGTCACCGGTGAACTGTCCATTCGGACATTCATTTTGGTGAGCGCCACTCCCTCGAGCCGTCAATCGAAATCGCCATGTCCTCGAATACACTTTCTTCGCAGCCCCACCTCTCCGCCTGGGCCACGCGCACGCCACTGTGCGCAGCGCCCATGCTCCTGGCCGTCCTCGCCTGCACGGACCCCGGCGCCTCGAGCGACGATGAACTCGGTACCGAGACCCAGGGCACAGACGAGGGCCTCGACGCCACCGACGGGAGCACGACCGGCACCGGCGGCGAGGGTGAGACCGAGACCGGTACCGAGACCGGTACCGAAGATACCGGCACGCAGCTCTCCGAGTGCAACGACGGTATCGACAACGACGGAGACGGCTACACGGACTGGCAATACGACCTCGGCTGCTACGGTCCCGGCGACCACACCGAGGCCGCCCTGAGCCGCGACGAAGAGGACGGCTTCACCACCTTCGAGATCGGCGACGACAGCCTGGCGATCTACGTCAGCAGCGAGGGGGACGACGCCAACGACGGGCTCAGCCCGCAGACCCCCGTGGCCTCCCTCGCGGCTGGCGCGGCGCTCGTCCGCGACGCCGAGCACGACTTCTTGCTCCTGCGCCGCGGCGACACCTGGCGCGGCGAGGACCTCTACCGCTTCAAGTCGGGCCGCGACGCCGAGCACCCGCTCGTGATCGCCTCCTACGGCGAGTCGACCGAGCGCCCGCGCCTCGAGCTCGTCGACTGGTTCATCGACCACGACGGCGCCCAGCGCAGCTACGTGGCGCTGATCGGCCTGCACCTGATCAGCCTGCACAAGGATCCCAGCGACCCCGAATTCGACGACGAGTCCGACAGCCCAGGGGCTCTGCACTACGTGGGCAACGGCAGCGGCCACCTGATCGAGGACTGCCACTTCGAGTACGCCGAGTCCGTGTTCCATAGCTACGGCGAGGGCGAGCTCGACAACATCGAATTTCGGCGCAGCATCGTCGAGCGGGCCTACCACGCAAACACCTGCACGACCGGCGCCACCTACCGGCCCTCGGGGATCTACGCCAGCCACGTCGACGGCCTGCTGATCGAGGACAATTTGCTCGATCACAACGGCTGGAACCCAGAGCAAGTCGAGAGCGCCTGCGCGACGATCTACAACCACAACCTCTACCTCGGCGGCCACGACATCGTGATCCGCGGCAACCTGCTCGCGCGCGCGTCGAGCATCCAGATCAAGATGCGCTCCGACGAGCCCGGGGTGGTCACTGGCCTGGTGATCGACGACAACTTCATCATCGAGGGTGAGATCGGCATGTCGATCGGCGGCAACGCCGAGGGCGAGTACCGCTTCGTCGACACCACCATCCGCGACAACGTGCTCACGGACATCGGCCGCACCCGCCCCACCGACCGCTACCTGGCGTGGGCGCTCGATCTCTCCGATCACGACGGCCTGGTGGTGGAGGGCAACCTGATGCTCAACCACCGCCAGGACAGCGTCACCAACTCCTATGGCGTGCAGCTCGGCGGGACCTCGGCCAGGGACTACCTGATCCAGGACAACCTGTTTTGGCGGCTCCAGAACCGGTCGATGATCGTCAACGAGATCGCCAGCACCTCGAATCTCTCGATCCTCGACAACGAATTCGTCGATCCCGAATTCGCCTCGCGGATGATCGTCCACCAGCCGAGCTTCGCGGCCTACACCTACGCCGACAACCGGTACTACACGCAGGCCGAGGCGTGGTTCGGCGCCGGCGGTCAAAACGTCGACTTCGACGCATGGGTCGCCGCCAGCGGTGAGACCGGGGCCACGGCGCTGGCCGCCGTCCCCGGCTACAGCGACCCCGAGCGCGACATCGAGAGCTACGCCGTCGTCGTCGGCGCGGGCACGACCCTCGAGGACTTCCTGGCCCTCGCCACCGGCCAAGGGCGCATGGCCTGGCGCGAGGACCTCAGCGCCACCGCGGTCAACGACTACATCCGCGCCGGCTTCGATCGCTGAGCCCGCCGGGCTTTGGCATACTCCCGACGTGCGCCTCCGCTCTCGCATCCCCGCGGCCCTCGCGGGACTCCTCGCCTGCGCCCCCGCGGCGCAGGCGCCCGATGAAGGCAGCAGCAGCAGCAGCAGCAACGGCAACGGCAGCGGCAGCGATGACGCGTCCGGCGAGGCCGACGACGCGACGAGCGCGGCCAACTCCGAGGCCGGCGACACGGCCGACACCGACACCGGTGACACCAGCGACGACGGCCCGATCCCCGCGGCCTGCGTGACCGGTGAGCCGGCGCCCCAGTCGATCCCGGAGCTCGTCGCGCGCATCGAGGCCCTGCCTCACCCAGTCACCATCCCCTGCGTGCTCGCCAGCCTGCCGCGACCGCTGAGCGTGGTCGCGACCGACAGCGAGTTCAGCATCCAGCCAGCGGTGGGCGAGGACAACCCGCGGCTGTTCATCCTCGGCGACGGCCTGATCCTCTCTGTCGTGCCCGCGGGCGACGGCGCCCCGCTGCTCGAGTTCAGCGAGTGGGTGGACAGCACGCACACCATCAAGGGCGAGCTCGCCTTCCCGATCACCGAGACGATCGACCCCGGCGATCCCTACGACCTCGAGTACCAAGACGGCCTGACCCGCTGCGGGGTCTGCCACGCCAACGAGTACGAGGTCGCCGAGCGCCCCGGCGCCCACGCGTCCTTGGCCCTCCAGCCCGTCGCCACCTCGCTGGTCGACGTCGACGGCCTCGACGCGCTGCTCGCCGACTGCGACTGGCAAGCCGAGGCCGCGCGCTGCGAGCTGCTCAGCGGCCTGCTCGACCATGGCGAGGTGGTCGAGGGCGCCTTCCCCGAAGACCTGCCGACGATCTTCGACTGACGACGGACACCCGGACTTGCATCTCCACGACCACGACTTCGCCAACCTGCCCGCGCCGGTCTGCGCGGCGAGCAGCCCGGGCACGCTCTCGACCCCGCTCCCGGCCCTCGACGACGAGGAGGGACCCCGCGTCCCCGACGGCCTCCCGCCCCTGGTCGACGCCCACGTCCACCTCTTTCCCCCGCGGCTGTTCGCGGCGATCTGGCGGTGGTTCGACGCCCACGGCTGGCCGATCCGCTACCGCCTCCAGGCCCGCGAGGTCCTCGACTTCTTGTTCTCGCGCGGGGTCGAGCACGTCGTCGGCCTGCACTACGCCCACAAGCCCGGGGTCGCCGAGGTCCTCAACGCCTTCGCCGCCGAGCTCGCCCGCGACGAGCCGCGGCTGACCGCCCTCGCCACGGTGCTCCCCGGTGAGCCCGGGGCGGCGGACATCCTCGAGCGCGCCTTCGCCGAGCACGGCCTGCGCGGCGTCAAGCTCCACTGCCACGTGCAGTGCTTCGCCGCCGACGATCCTGCCCTCGCCGAGCTCTATGACGTCTGCGTGCGCTGGGATCGCCCGATGGTCATGCACGCCGGCCGCGAGCCCAAGAGCCCGGCCTACGCCTGCGACACCTACGAGGTCTGCGCCGTCGAGCGCGTCGAGCAGGTCCTGCGCAACTGGCCCAAGCTGCGCCTGTGCGTGCCCCACTTCGGGGCCGACGAATTCGAGGGCTACGCCGACTTGCTCGAGCGCCACGACAACCTGTGGCTCGACTCGACGATGATGCTCGCCGACTACTTCCCGTCGGCGCCGCCCAGGCGCCTGCTCGAGATGCGACCCGAGCGGGTGCTCTACGGCACGGACTTCCCCAACATCCCCTACGCCTGGGACCGCGAGCTGCGGCTGCTGCGTGACTACGCGCTGAAGCCCGAGACCCTCGAGTGGATCTGCGGACGCTCGGCCCGCGGGTTGTTTTCGATCGCCTGAGCGGCGCAGCGCCACCTTCGCGTGGGCGCGCGTCCGCGCGAGCCATCCACGCCCGAGCGCCCCCAGCTCACGGCGACGGCCCTCGAGCGCCAATTTGATCGACAGCCCCCGCTCGCAGGGTCACCTTGGCGAGACCGAGCTCCCCGCGCGCGCCCTGTTCTTCGGCGCCGCGGACAGCTCGCCACGGATCCACATGAGCCAAGCAACGCCCAGCGCCCGCCCCCGCGGCATCGAGCACATCGGCATCACCGTCCCCGACCACGCCGCCGCCGTGCACTTCTTCGAGGCCGCCTTCGGGGCCAAGGTCCTGTTCTCCCTCGTCGACAAGTCCCGGGCGCCGCTGACCGCGGAGGAGGTCGGCGCACAAAACGGCCTGCTCCCTGGCACGGCCATCGTCGCCGTGTCCATGCTCCGGTTTCAAAATGGCGCGAACCTCGAGATCTTCGAGATCGACGCGCCCCGACACACCGGCGAGCGCGGCATCTCCGACATGGGGATCAGCCACTTCAGCGTGACCGTCGACGACATCGAGGCCGTGACGGCTGCGTTCGCGGCCGCGGGCGGCAAGCTGCTCGAGGGACCCTATCCGCTCATGGGTCAGGAGGCCGGCCCCGGCAACCGCGGGCGCTTTGGCCTGACCCCCTGGGGCCTGCTCATCGAGTTCGAGCGCCTGCCCTCGCCCATGGACTACGACGAGGACACGGAGGCCCAGCGCTGGATCCCCGAGCCTCCAGCGTCGGACGAGTGAGACGCGCGGACCAGGACGTCCGCCACCGACACCAGCGCTCACGCCCCGCTCACCGGGCACCTGATGTCAATCGATCGGTACAAAACGGAGCAGAGGCGACGCGTATGGAACGATCGATCTTCGAAGGGCGACATCGACATCGACATTGACCAATGTCGCGCACCATGCCGACAATGGCTCGGTGATGCATTTGAGCAAGGCAGGTTGCGGCCTGGTGGTCGCCACATTCCTCGTCACCTCGGCGTGCACCGACGACGGAGGCGAGGCGGACACCGACGAGATGGGCAGCGAGTCATCCGCCGATGAGACCGACGACACGAGCGCCGAGACCGACTCGAGCTCGGACGACACCGACGAAGGCTCCGAGACCGACACCGACACCAGCTCGGATGACACCGACGAAGGCTCCGAGACCGACACCGGCACCGACACCGACACCGACACCGGCGAAGACACCGGGACCGACACCGAGGGCGAGCTGTGCGGGAACGGGGTCCTCGACGAGGGCGAGGCTTGCGACGACGGCAACGCCGACGAGACCGACGCCTGCACGACCCTTTGCCAGGCGCCCACCTGCGACGACGGCATCCTCAGCGGTGACGAGAGCGATCTCGACTGCGGGGGCAGCTGCGCCGGCTGCCTGACGGGTCAAGCCTGCGAGGCCGCCAGCGACTGCACGTCTGGGGCCTGCGAAGAATCGCTGTGCACGCTCGCGGCCCACGTCGCGACGGGCAACAACCACACCTGCGCCGTGCTCAGCGGCGGCGCGGTGCGCTGCTGGGGCCACGGCTTCGACGGCGCCCTCGGCTACGGCAACACCACCACGATCGGCGATGACGAGACCCCCGCGGAGGTCGGCGACGTCGCCCTCGGCGGCCTCGCCATCGACGTGAGCGCTGGCGGCTTCCACTCCTGTGCGCGCCTCGACGACGGCGGCCTGCGCTGCTGGGGCTCCGCGGACTACGGCCAGCTCGGCTACGGCAACACGCTAGCGATCGGCGAAGGCCTGACCCCCGACTGGGCCGGCGACGTCCCCGTTGGCGGCCCGGTCATCGACATCACCGCGGGCTCCACCCACACCTGCGCCCTGCTCGAGGGTGGCAGCGTCCGCTGCTGGGGTCGCTCGCTCTCCGGGCAGCTCGGCTACGCCAACACCCTGAGCGTCGGCGATGACGAGACCCCGGAGGAGATCGGCGACGTCGACGTCGGCGGCGTCGTCACCCAGATCGCCGCGGGCACTACCCACACCTGCGCCCTGCTCGAAGGCGGCGGCGTCCGCTGCTGGGGGAGCGCCTCCCAAGGCAAGCTGGGCTACGCCAACTCCCAGAGCATCGGCGACGACGAGACCCCCGCCGAGGCCGGTGATGTCCAGCTCGGCGGCGCCGCCGTGCAGGTGGTCGCGGGCGGCAACCACACCTGCGCCCTGCTCGAGGGCGGCGCCGTCCGCTGCTGGGGACGCGGGGGCTTTGGCGCCACAGGCTACGGCGACGGCGAGAACATCGGCGACGACGAGACCCCAGCCTCCGCCGGCGACGTCCCCATCGGCGGCACCGCCGTGCAGCTCACCGCGGGTTACCAGCACACCTGCGCGCTCATGAGCGGCGGCGCGGTCCGCTGCTGGGGCAACGGCGGTCAGGGCCGCCTCGGCTACGCCAACGAGGCGGTCATCGGCGACGACGAGACCCCCGACACCATGGGCGACGTGGACCTCGGCGAGGGCGCGGTGGCCGTGGAGGTCGCCGCGGGCACCTATCACACCTGCGCGCTCCTGACCGACGACAACCTGCTGTGCTGGGGCTGGGGCTCCAACGGCCGGCTCGGCTACGGCAACACCGAGAACATCGGCGACGACGAGACCCCGGCCTCCGCTGGCCCCGTGTCCTACCAGTGAGTGATCCGGGCGGGCCCTCACCCGCCCTCTGTCTCGGGCTGCTCACGCCGCCCGAGACAGACGAGATGCCCGAGCGGCCCGAGCCAGAGGGCCCTCGGGCGCTCGCGCGACCGCTTCAACGCGAGCTCAGCACTCGCACTCGTCCTCGCCGTCTTGCTCGCGCACGCTCAGGGTCAGCTTGTAGTTATAGTTGACCACCGCGGGCCCATAGACCCGCACCAGCAGATCATTGTCATAGGCCGCCCCAGTCTTGTCGACATTGACCCGACCATTCTCCGCGGTCTGCGCGACGAGCAGCTGCATGCTCTCTGCGTCATAGACCTCGACGGAGACCGTGTTCTCCACCGCCACCGGCAGCTCGGGCTGCTCGCACCAGACACCACACCAGCTCGAGCCCTCGACGATGATGTCCACATAGAACGCGCGGTCCTCTGGGTCGGACTCGAAGTCGGTGGAGGAGACGTCGAGGAAATACCAGTCTTCCTCCTCACACAGCGACGCCTCGAGGCTCGCGTAGAGCTCGAACCCGTTCCAGTCGTTCCACTCGACCGCAAACGCCTCCTCTGCCACGTCGTTGTCCTCGAAGGCGTCAGCGGGCAGGCAGTCCAGGTTTCCGCCCGTGTCCGTGTCCGTCTCCGTCGTGTCGGTCTCGGCCGTCTCGCTCTCCGTCGTGTCCCCATCCGTCGTGTCCCCATCCGTCGTGTCCGTCGACTCCGTGCTCTCCGTGTCCGTCGACTCCGTGCCCGTCGACTCCGTGCCCGTCGACTCCGTGCTCTCCGACTCCGTCGACTCCGTGCTCTCCGACTCCGTCGAGGTGTCCGTCGTCGACTCGGACTCGCTGCCGGTCGAGGTCGTCTCTTCCTCGGACTCACTGCCAGATCCGCCCGTCGCGTCGTCGTCTCCACCGGGGATACATGCGCTCATCAGCAGCAACGAGAGCGGCAAGATTGTGGAGAGACGCCAGTGGGCCAAAAGAGTCGCCTGGGGAGCCATCTTCACTTGGTAGCAAATATGCTCTTCCCACGCCACAGTTGGCACAATCGACGCCTCTCCCCGCGACTCACCGAGGCACCAGGCGCCGTCCCGCGAGCCGGTTTGGTTGACCGCGAACACGCGCCACCACCACCCCCTCGCTGGCGCGCCTTCACTCCCCGGGGATCGCCGCCCCCGCCACGCCGACGTCCACGCGCAGCAAGGCCGCGGGCATGATGTCGGCCGACTGCTGGAGCGGAGGCGTCAGCGCGGACCCGAACAGGTTCCCGTCCGTCGACACGTAGAGCACGGTCTGGTCGTCGGGTCCGCGTCCAAAGGCGGCCGCGGCTGGACCCCAGACCTCGTCGAGCTTGTCGTGAACGAGGCGCACGCTGCCGTCGGGGCGGATCAGCACGACGCCGTTGAAGGGGTGCGTGGTCGCCCACAGGTTGCCCTCGACGTCGATTGCGAAGTCGTCCACGGCCACGCCAGAGGCGACGAGCTCGGCCTCGCCAGCGGTGCCGTCGTCGAGGATCGGGACGCGGACGATGGACAGCTGCGAGGAGTTCGAGGTGTAGACGTAGCCGTCGAAGATCTCGACGCCGTTGGGGCCAGGGAAGCCGCCGGCCTTTTGGTCGAGCAGCGAGCCCTCGGCCCAGACCTCCGCGAAGGCGCCCTCGAACTCGAGCCGAAACAGCCGGCCGGTGCTGTCGGCGGCGTAGAGGTTGCCGCTGGTGTCCACGGCGATCCCGTTGGGCCGGCTGTCCTGGGGGAGCTCGGCCAAGGTCGTGGCCTGGCCGCCCTCGACCAAGATCAGCTCGCGCGGGCCCTCGGGATCTTCGGGGACCACCAAGGTCCCGTAGATGTCGCCGAGCTCGTCGATGACCAGGTTGCTCAGCGCGCCCTCCACGAAGGGGGTGGCAAAGAAGAGCTCGCCCTCGAACACGGTGAACACCCCCGTGCCCGTGGGCCCGCGGTTGGTCAGCCACAAGCTGCCCTGGTCGTCCGTGGCCACGGACTCGAGGAAGTCCCCGGCCGCGAAGGTCTCGACGACCTCGAGGGGCGCAGGGCCGGCGTCGAGGGTCAGCTGGCCCGAGAGCTCGAGCTCGCAGTCGAGGATCGCCGAGCTCATGGCGTAGCTGGCCGTCAGCACGGCCTCGTCGTCGAGGTCTTCGCCGCGCAGCTCGAGGCTCAGCGCGGTCATGGTCACGCTCGCCGCCTCGCCCTCGAACTCGACCGCGCACTCGAGCGCGAGCTCGCCGGAGGCGAAGCCCAGGGCGCCGTCCCAGGTCATCGGGACCTCGCAGCCCTCGGCGAACGCGAGGCTGTACTCGCCCCCGCCGAGCGCCTCGACCACGAAGGCGTCGGTGGTCAGCGGCTGAGCGTAGGCCTCGCCGCTACAGCTGCCGAGGATCAACCCGGCCCCCGGCTGCCAGTCCCCGGCGATCATCGGGGAGTCGACGCTGGTGTCGGTCTCGCTCGTCTCCTCGCCGCTCGACTCGCCCTCGCCCTCGCCCTCGCCCTCGCCCTCGCCCGTCGTGTCCGTGTCGGTCGAGCTCGAGTCGCCCTCGGAGCCCGTATCGGAGCCGGTCTCGGTCCCTTCACCGCCGCCTGGATCGTCGTCTCCAGGACAGCCGGTGAGGGCGACACAGGCGAGCGCGAGCGCGGGCAGCCGCGCGAGATCCATGGATTTGAGCGTTCGAATCGCCATGACGTCGGCGG
Organism: Pseudenhygromyxa sp. WMMC2535; assembly: GCF_011083025.2. Lineage (NCBI taxonomy): Bacteria > Pseudomonadati > Myxococcota > Nannocystales > Nannocystaceae > Pseudenhygromyxa > Pseudenhygromyxa sp. WMMC2535. The sequence goes on along the minus strand of NZ_JABJWV010000001.1, from coordinate 4,913,405 downwards.
AGCCTAACAGCCGCGGACCAGCGCAGCCACGGGCTGTAAGCTGTCCTCGCCATGGTCCTGGATCCGCTGCCCCAGTCTTTTTGCGCCCGCGAGGTCGAGGCCCTCGCCCGAACGCTGCTCGGCTGTCGACTCCAGCGCGGCGAGGTCGTCTTGCGGATCACCGAGGTCGAGGCCTACGCCGGCCCCGAGGACACGGCCAGCCACGCCCGCGCCGGCGAGACGCCGCGCACCGCCGTGATGTGGGGCCCCGCCGGCCGGGTCTACGTCTACCTGTGCTACGGCATCCACAACATGCTCAACATCAGCGCTGGCGAAGCCGGGCGCGCCAGCGCGGTGCTGATCCGCGCCTGCGAGCCCCTCGCCGGCCTCGAGCAGGTTCGCGCGCGCCGGGGCGGCAAGACCGGGCCGACCCTCCTCGACGGCCCAGGCAAGGTCGGCGCCGCCCTCGAGCTCGACACGAGCTGGTCTGGGCACCCGCTCTACGAGCCCGGCGAGCTGGTCCTCGCGGGGCCCGAGCCCGACTGGCAAAACCCTGGCCTGCTCGTCGGCGCGCGGGTCGGCATCGACTTCGCCGCGCCCGAAGACCGCGATCGCCCGTGGCGCTTCGCTCTCGCCGACAACCCCTGGGTCGGCCACCGCAAGCTGCTGCGCGCCCAGAAGTGAGCGCGCCCCTCGGCCCCGACCGAGATCGGATCCGAGGGGCGCCCGCTCACCGCGGCGCGCTCACGCTCAGCTCTCTTCGCTGGCGACGGCCTCGATATCGACGAGCAGGTCCCCCGCCGCCAGGGCGTCGCCGACGTCCACGGCCATGCGCGTGACCTTGCCGGCGATCGGAGCCGCGACCACGGTCTCCATCTTCATGGCCGAGAGCACCACCAGCGCGTCGCCCGGGGCCACGCGCTCGCCGACCTTGGCGCGGACCTCGATGACCACGCCGGGCATCGGCGCGCCCACGGAGCCCTCGACCTCGGGGCGCGCCCGCTCGCGGCTGACGGCCTCCTGGCTGACGGAGGCGTCGGCGACGAGGATCGAGCGCGGCTGACCGTTGAGCTCGAAGAAGACCTCGCGCAGGCCGTCCTCGCGCACGTCGCCGATCGCCGTGAGCTTGACGATCAGCAGCTTGCCGCGCTCGATCTCGAAGCTGATCTCCTCGCCGAGCTTCATGGCCCCGATGAAGTTGCGCGTCGGCAGCAGCGAGACGTCGCTGAAGTCGTTGCGGAACTTCATGTACTCGGTGAACACCTGGGGATAGAGCGCGGCCGAGAGCACGTCGACCTCGCGGATGTGCGGACCCCACTTGCCCTCGAGCTCGCGGCGCAGGGCGTCGAAGTCCAGGGGCGGCAAGCTGGCCCCCGGGCGGCCCTCGATGGTCGGCAGGTCGCGGACCACCTTGGTGCGCAGGGGCTCCGGGAAGCCGCCGTGGGGCACGCCCAGGTAGCCCTGGAAGTACTCGACCACCGAGCGCGGGAGCGAGAGGGTCTCGGCCCGCTCGCGCACGGCCTCCTCGTCGAGGTCGTTTTGGACCATGAACTGCGCGAGGTCACCGACCACCTTGGAGCTCGGCGTGACCTTGATGATGTCGCCGAGCAGGCGGTTGGCGGCGGCGTAGGTCCGCTTGATCGCCTCCCAGCGCCCCGTGAGCCCGAGCGCGCGGGCCTGGAACTGCAAGTTTGTGTACTGGCCGCCGGGCATCTCGTGCATGTAGACGTCGGCGCTGCCGCTGCGCAGGCCCGACTCGAACGGCCCGTAGAGCCGGCGGACCTGCTCCCAGTAGGCGTTGAGGGGCTGGATGTCCTCGAGCTCGAGGCCGGTGTCGCGCGGGGTATCACGCAGCGCCGCGACGATCGCCCCCATCGCCGGCTGCGAGGTCAGGCCGGCCATGGCGTCGACGGCCACGTCGACCACGTCGGCCCCGGACTCGGCGCAGGCGAGCATCGAGGCCACGCCGGTGCCCGCCGTGTCGTGGGTGTGCACGTGGATCGGCAGGTAGGGGAAGGACTCGCGCAGCGCCGAGATCAGCAGGCGCGCGGCCCCGGGCTTGAGCAGCCCGGCCATGTCCTTGATCGAGAGCACGTGCACGCCCCGCTCGTGCAGGGCCCCGGCGAGGTCGACGTAGTACTGCAAGGAGTACTTGGTCCGCCGCGCGTCGCTGACGTCGCCCGTGTAGCAGATCGCGGCCTCGATCACCCCGCCGGCCTCACCCACGGCGTCGATGCCCAATTGCAGGTTCTCGAGGTAGTTGAGGCAGTCGAAGATCCGGAACACGTCGACGCCGCGCTGCTTGGCGAGCTTGACGAAGCGACGCACGACGTTGTCGGGGTAGTTGGTGTAGCCGACGGCGTTGGCCCCACGCAGCAGCATCTGGAAGGGCACGTTGGGGACCAGCGCGCGCAGGCGCTCGAGCCGATCCCAGGGGCACTCCCGCAAGAAGCGCAGCGCGACGTCGAAGGTCGCCCCGCCCCACATCTCGAGGGCGTAGCAGTTGTAGAGCACGTGCGAGGTCGCCGGGGCGATGGTCGCGAGTTCGCGGGTGCGCACGCGGGTGGCCAGCAGCGACTGGTGAGCGTCGCGCCAGGTCGTGTCCATGAGCAGCAGGCCCTGGTGGCCGCGCACCGCCTGGGCGAAGGCGGCCGGGCCCTCCTCGAGCAGCACCCGCCGCCAGCCCTCGGGCGGCCGCGCCCCCGGGGCGGGGATCAGCGAGTCGGGCAGCAGCGGCTCGGGGCCGGGGGCGAGCTCGTTGCTCGGCGCGACCGTGGGCCCGTTGACGGCGACCTCGCCCAGGAAGCGCAGCGCTCGCTGGGCGCGGTTTCGCCGGCGAGGGAAGCGGAACAGCTCCGGGGTCTGATCGATGAAGTCGGTGCGCGCGTCCCCGGACAAGAAGGTGGGGTGGCGCAGGACGTTTTGCAGGAAGGGGATGTTGGTCTTGACCCCGCGCACGCGAAACTCCGCCAGCGCGCGGTGGAGCTTGGCCGCGGCCCCGCCGAAGTCGAGGGCCGAAGCCGTGACCTTGACGAGCAGCGAGTCGTAGTGAGGCGAGACTCGGGCGCCGGCGTAGCCCGAGCCGCCGTCGAGGCGCACGCCCATGCCCGAGGCCGAGCGGAAGGCCTCGATCCGCCCGGTGTCGGGCTGGAAGTTGGCGAGCGGGTCCTCGGTGGTCACGCGGCACTGGATCGCAAAGCCGCGGGTCTGGATGCCCTCCTGGCTCAGCCCGAGCTCGGCCATGGTCGCCCCGCCGGCGATGCGGATCTGCGCCTGGACGAGGTCGACCATGGTCACCTGCTCGGTGACCGTGTGCTCGACCTGGATGCGCGGGTTGACCTCGATGAAGTAGTGGCGCCCCTCGCTGTCGACCAAGAACTCCACGGTCCCGGCGTTGCGGTAGCCGGTGTGCCGGGCCAGGGTCACGGCGTCGCGGGTCAGAGCCTCGCGGGTCTCGGGGTCCAGGCCCACCGCGGGGGCGACCTCGACGACCTTCTGGTGGCGGCGCTGAACCGAGCAGTCGCGCTCGAACAGGTGGATGACCTCGCCCTTGGCGTCGGCGAGGATCTGGACCTCGATGTGGCGCGGGTGCTCGATGTAGCGCTCGAGGAAGACGGTCCCGTCGCCGAAGGCCGAGGTCGCCTCGGAGCGCGCGCGCTCGAAGGCCTCGGCGAGCTCGCCGGCCTCTCGGACCACCCGCATGCCCCGGCCGCCGCCGCCCATGGCCGCCTTGATGATCACCGGCAGGCCGTGCTCGGCCACGAAGGCCTGCGCCGCGGCGACGTCGGCCACCGGGCCGTCGCTCCCGGGCACGACCGGGACCTTGGCGGCGATCGCCAGGTCGCGGGCCCGGGTCTTGTCGCCGAGCACGTCGATGACATCGGGCGAGGGCCCGACGAAGCGGATGCCCGCGGCCTCGCAGGCCCGGGCGAAGTCGGCCCGCTCGGACAAGAAGCCGTAGCCCGGGTGGATCGCGTCGACATGGTTTTGCTTGGCGACGTCGATGATCCCCTCGATGTCGAGGTAGGCGGCGACGGGCGACTTGCCCTCACCGACGAGATAGGCCTCGTCGGCCTTGTAGCGGTGGAGGTGAACGCGATCTTCACGGCTGAAGATCGCCACGGTGCGGATCCCGAGCTCGGTCGCCGCTCGGAACACGCGGATGGCGATCTCGCCGCGGTTGGCACACAGGAGCTTTCGAATTGGCCGATGGGGCACGGCCGGAGTGTACCTGCGTGATAGCGTGAGGGGCCAATGAACAGCCCTGCTTTCGAGACCGCCTTCAAGCTGGGCGGCGTCGCGCTCTATCTCGGCGCGCTTTTGGTCATCGGCGCGCTGGCCTCGCGGCGCATGCAGGACATGCGGGACTACTTCGCCGGCGGCAAGCAGCTGGGCTTCTTCGCCGTCGCTTTTTCTGCCCGCGCGACCGGTGAATCAGCCTGGCTGCTCCTCGGGCTCACGGGCATGGGCGCCTTCGTGGGGGTCAAGGCGTTTTGGGTCGTGCTCGGCGAGGTCCTCGGCGTGGCCATCGCCTGGCTGGTCCTCGCGCGTCGCTTCAAGCGGCTGACGGATCGCTACGACTCGCTGACGATCCCCGACTACCTCGAGTCGCGCTTTCACGACGGCCCGGGCGAGGATGGTTCAGGCGAGCGGGGCGGCGGCCAGCGCCTGCGCCGCGTCGCCGCCGGCACCTTGGCCGTGTTCGTCACGATCTACGTCAGCGCCCAGATCCACGCGACCGGTGCGGCCTTCGCGGGCTTCCTGGGCTGGAACTACTACGTCGGCGCCCTCGTCGGCTTCGCCGTCGTCTTGGTCTACATCGTCAGCGGCGGCTTCGTGGCCGTGGTCTGGTCCGACGTCTTCCAGGGCCTGCTGATGTTCTTTGGCCTCGTCGGCCTCCCGCTCTACGCCCTGAGCCTCGCCGGCCGCCTCGGACCGATGACCACCGAGCTCGCGGCCATCGACCCTGCCCTGCTCAGCCCCTCGGGGGAGGCCGATGGCTGGAGCCTGGGCGCGGTGTTCAGCGTGATCGGCCTCGTCACCATCGGCGTCGGCTTTTTGGGCTCCCCGCAGATCTTCGTGCGCTTCTTGGCCCTGCGCAGCGAAGACGAGCTCAAAAAGGGCGCCTTCGTGGCGATCACCTGGACCTTGCTCGCCGACGCCGGGGCCGTGCTCACCGGCCTCGTCGGCCGCCACCTGCTCACGGATCCCGGCCAGAGCGTCGAGGCCATCCTCGGCCACGCCGGCGAGGACGTGCTCCCTCAGCTCGTCGAAGCCGTGCTCCCCCTGGCCCTCGTCGGCCTGTTCATCGCCATCGTGCTCTCGGCGATCATGTCCACGGTCGACTCCCTGCTCGTGCTCGCCGCCAGCGCCGTGGTCCGCGACGTCCATCAAAAAGTCCGCAACCCCCTGCTGCGCGACGAAGACCTCGTGCCCCTGAGCCGGCGCGTGACCGTGGTCCTCGCCCTCCTCGCCCTGGCGATCGCCTTTTGCGTGGCCTGGGTGAGCGACGGCCAGTCGGTGTTTTGGTACGTGATCTTCGGCTGGTCGGGGATCGCCGCGACCTTCTGCCCGGTGATCGTGCTGTCGATCTTCTGGAAGGGCATGACCCGGCGCGGGGCCCTGGCCGCGATGCTCTCCGGCTTCCTCGCCGTCCCCCTGTTCACCTTCGTCGTCCCAGAGCTCGGGGCGATCGGTCAGACCATCGCCACGCTCAGCGAGCTCCCGCCCTCGGTGCTCTGCTCGACCCTCGTCGGCGTGATCGTCAGCGCCCTCGACCCCCGCGGACGCGAGGCCCTCGCCGCGGTCGAGGCGGAGCTCGACGAGGCCGCTCGTTGAGCCCACCGCTCGCGCCGAAGCGCGGCCGAGTCAGCCCGGATCGGCCGCGCAGCTCACCTCGCCCAGCGCCTCTCGGTAGGCACAATTCCAGCGCACGAGCGCCTCGGCGACGGCCGCCGCCCGCGTCGAGTCCCCGTCCTCCACGGCCCTGCGATAGGTCGCCCAGCTGTCCAGATAGGCCGCCGCGTCGAAGCCCGCCTCGCCCAGGGCCGCGCGCATGCCGGGGAGCAGCGCCCGCGCATAGATCAGCCCCTCCCACGCGCTGGCGATCCCCGCGGGGTCGCCGAGCGTGCCGCGGTCCACCGCCTCGTCACAGCCCGCGCGGGCGAGCACCGCAAAGGTCTGCGCCAGGCCGCGCTCGATCCTCGCGACCTCGACCTGCGCCGGATCCCCGTAGAGCATGCGCTGCATCTCGGCCAGGGTCCGGCCGCTGCGCTTCGTCCCCGACATCGGGGCCGAGAGCAGATCGAGGAGCATCGCCGCCTCCAGCGGCCCCGCGGGCTGCTCGGCCCCCAGCGCCGCGAGCTCCAGGACCCGCCGCAGGACCACCGCCTCGCCAGCCGCGTCGATGATCCGCCGCGCGGGCCTGGTCTTCGCGGGGTCCTGGCCGTCGTCGTGGATCCCCGCGCGCCCAGATGCAAAGGCATCGGTGACGAGGGCCGACCAGCCCTCCCAGCCCGCGCCCTCGTCCACCGCGTCCTCGTCCGCCGCGTCGAGGTGCTCGGCGAGCGGCGCGACCGCCCCCGACCACAGGCACCACGCCTCGTCCCACTGCCCGCCGAGGCGCGCGCCGAGCCCATCGCCGCGCTCCTGAGACTCGCTCACCTCCGCCAGCAGGCGGCGATGGTCGAGGAACGCGACCTCGCGCAGCTGCGTGATCACGTCGACGAGGGCCCGCGCCGCGACCCCGTCGTCTTCGTTCGTGCGCAGCTGCTCGAGCGCCTGGCCGATCAGCACCACGTCGCGACCGTCGCCGCGCGTCGGGACCCGACCCAGGCGCAGATCCGCCGCGGCCACCCACTCGCGCAGCGACTCGCCGTGGCGATCGGCCTTGGTCCACAGCGCAAAGACGGCCTCCCCCGAGACCCGGGTCCCCCTGGCCTCGGACTTGCGGCGCAGCCCCTCGAGCTCGGCGAGGCGCGCCATGGCCGAGCGGCAGGCCTGGCTCGACGCGTCTCCGAGCTCGCCCGAGATCGGCGGGCCCTCGGGCGAGGCCATCGCCTCCACCACCTGCTCTCGCGCGCCCGACTGCTCGACCTCGTCCGGCTGCTCGACCGCGTCGCGCGGCTCGGCCTCACCCGGCCGCTCGGTCTGCACCGCGTCATCATCACCGCGCGCCGCGGCACTCGCCGGCTTGGCGCCGCCCTCGGCGTCCCCGAGCTCCCGCCCGCCGCAAGCGATCGACGAGCCCAACCAAAACGAGATCAGCAGCGAGGCCCCGCGCATCGCTGCCAGCTTAGCCCAGCTCGGCCCAGCTCGGCCCCGAGGCCGCGCGAGCGGCCCAACTCCCCGGCTTTACCCCCACGCAGCGCCGTGATGAGATCGCCCCATGTCCACGCGCTCCCTGCCCAACGTCCTCGTCCTCGCCAGCTTCGCCCTCGCCCTCGCCGCCTGCGACGACAAGACCCCGTCGCCGCCCGCCAAGATCGACGAGGGCAAGAGCGTGCTCCAAGGTGGAGAGGCCCGCACCGCCCCGGGGCGCCAGCTCGAGGGCGCCAAGCAAGAGATCGAGGGCGCCGAAGCCAAGATGCAGCGGCGCAACGACAAGATCTTCGAGAAGGCCAACCAGGCCGAGGATCGAGTCGAGCGCGGCGTGCCTTGACGTGATAGATTGGCCCGCGGCAGGCCAAGCCTGGGCTTCCTTCTAACCCTCTGAATTCAGCTCGGGCGATTTCCTGCCGCTTCTCTGCGCTCTCCCGGCATGCAGACCCAGCGGATCTCCAAGTTGCTGCTGACGCGGCGCGGGCTGGTCTTCTTGCCCGAGCCCGACCCTCGGTCGTCGCCAGGGAGCGCCAACGCCATCGGCGCTGTCCTGCTCGAGCTCGCCAAGCTCGGCTACGCCGGCTCCACCAAGCTCCGCCTCGCCCTCGAGCGCCTGTCCACGGCCCAGCTCGGCGAGCTGCGCGACTGGACCACGCAGGCGCTGCACGAGGCCCTCGGCAGCAACCAGATCCACACCCCGCTGTTTCGGCGCTTCCCCCAGGACGTGCCCGAAGACACCCAAGCGCTGTGGTTTCGCCGCGTGCTCAGCCACTTTTTTCAGGCCCCGGACCAGCCCTGCCTGCACTGCGGCGCCCAGGGCAGCACCCACGTGCTTCGGCCCTGCGAGCACGTCGTCTGTGATCGCTGCTACGACGGCGCCAACTACTCGGCCTGCCCGATCTGCAACCACAAGGTCGACCGCAGCTCCCCCTTCTTCCAGCCCGACGAAGCCCGCGAGGCGCCCACAGAGCGCGTCCGCTTCAAACGCCTCGACCTCGGCGAGGACCTCGACGCAGCCGCCCGCGCGCTCTTCGAAGCGCTCTGCGCCCGCCCCCAGGCCCTCAACCCCGACGACGAGATAGCCCTCACGACCCTCGTCGAAGAATACGGCGAGCGCATCTTCGACTGGCTCCCCGCCGAGATCCCCCTGCGCGAGAACGTCGCGCAGATCTTTGGCGGCGCCCTGCTGCGCCTGCCCGCCGAGCGCGTCCTGACCGTCGCCCGTCCTCACCTGCGCACGGCCACCGACCTACTGCGGCTGATCGCCGCGGCCTCGGGGGCCGACCCCGCGCTCCAGGGCGCCACGATCTGCGACAAGGTCGAGACCCGCTACGCCGACACCTCCTGGTGGCAGCAGCTCACGCCCCAGCAGCGCGAGGCCGCCAAAGCCCACGGCGAGCGAAGCTTCATCACCACCACCAACTTCCGCGTCGTCAAGCGCTTCCCCATGGCCAAGCTCGGCCGCGCCACTCGCCGCGCGCTGCTCGGCCACCTCGAGCGCTTCGACGGCGACACGCTGATCGAAGACATGCTCCGCCACCGCTCCTACTGGGTGTGGGTCGGCGAATTTCTCCACCCCGGCGAGTACGCCAAGCGCTTCCCCAAGGTCGCCCGGGCCTTTCGCGTCGTCCGCAAGCGCAGCCCCGACGGCACCCCGGCCGCGCCCTTTCACGGCTTCTACAGCCAAGTCGAGCGCGCCACCGCGGCCGCCGACAGCCACGCCATGGTCGAGCTCCTGCGCCAGCGCCCCGGCGAGTACGCCCGGCGCCTCGACCTCCTGCTGCGGATCGCCGGCGACGACCCCAAAGCCCGCGCCGAGGTCCTCACCAACTTCACCGCGGCCATCCGCGCCTACTCCACGCCACTGCTCCTGACCCTCTACGCCTTGCTCCCCACCCGCGCCCAGCCGGCCGCGCGGCGGATGTTCTGGCCCAAGGGGAAGCTCGCCCTCGGCGTGACCGCCCCCGACGAGCGCCAGCCTCTGCATCAGGCGAGCATCGTCGCCGCCCACGAACCAGTCACGAGCGAGCTCCTGCGCCGCTTCGCCGAGCGTCCCCGCTTCGCCCTCGGCGTGGTCGACGACGCCCTCGCCGAGATCATCGCCCCCTTCAACGAGCGCACCGCCTCACCAGCCGCGATCAACCTCCCCCGCGGCTCCCGAGTCGCCGTCCCTCCGGGCAAGCTGATCCGCCTGTTCTTGCACTGGTGCGAGCCCCAGCGCGGGCGGACCACCGACATCGACCTCTCCGTCGCCTTCTACGACGCCAGCTGGACCTACGTCGGCGTCTGCTCCTACTACCAGCTGAGCTTCGATCACCAGCGACGCAACATCGCGCGCAGCTCCGGCGACTTCACCTCGGCCCCCTACCCCGAGGGCGCCAGCGAATTCGTCGACCTCGACCGCGAAGCCGCACGCGCGGCCGGGATCCGTTACGCCGTCATGGTCGTCAACGCCTACGCGGGCGAGCCCTTCTCCCAGCTCGAGCGCGGCTTCGCCGGCCTGATGCTCCGCGACGACCCCGGCGGCCACCACTTCGATCCACGCAGCGTCGCCCTGCGCTTCAATCTCCAGGGCGAAAACGGCATCTACATGCCCCTGTGCGTCGACCTCGAGCGCGACGAGCTGCACTGGCTCGACGTCTACGCCCGTGGCCAGCTGGCCATGAACAACGTGGACAGCTCGAACAAGAAGATCACCACGATCTGCCCGGAGACCATCGAGTACTTCGCCAGCGGCGTCCGCCTCGACATGCGCCGCCTCGCGTTGCTCCACGCAGCAGCGCGCTGCGACTGCGTCGTCTTGCGTGGACCGGGTGGGCTGCGGGTCTACAGGCGCCAGGCCGACGAGTCCGCCCAGGCCTTCCTCGCCCGGCTCCAGGCGGACACGGCCCAGCCCACGCCAGAGGCCGGGCACGCTCTCACCGAGGCGCCGGCTCTGGCCTTGCTTCACCGTGGTGACCTCGAGTTGGCGGAGGGCAGCAGCGTCTACGCGCTATTTAGTGAGCAGCTCAGCCCGACCCTCGCAGCTGCTGATCTGCTCTGAGCGGGCCTTCGTGGGCTTTTGAGCGAGTCCCGAAGTGAGACCGGCCAGGTCAGTGACATCACTCACAGCCGCTCGAGTGATCAGATCAGCTCGAGTTCCATCTTCTCTACTGAGGCCTGTCACTCGGGCCTCGCCAACACACCAACAACCCGGACACACCCGACGCACTCGAGGGCTCGCCAGCTGCCCTCGAGTGCGTCTTTTATTCATATACTAAAATCAACATATCCCAATTACACCCAACCGAGCGTGCGTGCTTGAAAGCAGCAAACCAGTCATATTTTCTTGCACACGCAACCTCACCATTTTCATCATATTTTCTAGTGGAGCACGCATCCGTTCACTGCTACGTTGTTCTCCACTTCGGCTCACCGGCGCCCTCCTTCACCGTTGTCGTCTACCGGGCACTCATTGCCGGTGAGCCACTATATTTCCCCTCCACACGGCCAGCTGAGCGCCGTGCGACAGGATATCTCCACCCAATGTCCCAATACACCATCTCCGGCCGTATCCTCTCCATCACCGGCGCCCCCCAGGCGGGCGTCTCCGTCACCGTCTTCGAGCGTGTCAGCATCTCATCCGACACCACGAAGGCCACGACGACCACCGGGACCGAGGGTCGATATGTGCTCACTTGGGAGGAGACCGAGGCCCCCGCGACGCCCTGGGACCTCTTCGTCCGCGCCGAAGACGGCGAGACAAGCGTCGACTCGGCGCTGCTCAGCGACCTCGAAGGCGGCGCCGTCGTCGACCTGATCCTCGGCGAGGGCAGCTACCGCGGGCAGAGCGAGTGGGAGCGCATCGCCGGCAGAGTCACTCCTTTGCTCGAGGGCAGCGCCATCGTCGACTTGCCCATCGACCGCATCGAGTGGCTCGCCCGGCGGGCAGACGTGCTCCCCACCCAGCTCGGCAACTACATCCAGGCCCACCGCCTGGCGGATCAGCGCAGCGTGGAGGCGAGCAGCTGCTACGCCTTCCTTCAGGGGGGTCTGCCCGCCGATCTGCCCGGGCTCTTGCGCGCGGGAGAGGCCGCCTGGGAGCGCGCGCTTCGCCTGGGCTGGGCGCGCATGACCATCACCGCGCCCGGCACGGGGACCGCCGCCGAGCTCGACGCTCGGGTCGCGCAAGAGCTCGACGCGATGCGCGAGCTGCTCGTCGAGGCCGCGCTCACCCGCACCACCGAGGGTGTCGTCAATCAGCGCACGCGCTTTGACACCGCGGGGCTGTCCGAGGCCGACCAGCGCACCTTCAACGAGCTATGGGTCGCACGCACGGGCTCCATCTCCCAGTTTTGGACCGATCTGGAGGCGAGCCTCGACGCGACGCGCGTGGCCACCTTCCAATTCACGATCCGCGCCGCCGCCTTCGTGGGCGACCACGTCGAGGCCCTCGAGGGGCTCCAGGCCGAGCGCAGCGCCGGCAGCCTCTCCTCCTTGCGTGACCTCGCGGCGTGGAGCGAGAGCGACTGGCACGACTTCCTGGTCAACCGCGAGATCGCGGCGCCCGAGAGCCTGCCCGGCGCCGACGCGAGCGCACAGCGTCAGGCCTACGCCCGCGCCCTCAACCACCTCACCGAGGACGCCTACCCCACGGCCGTGTTGCGCCACAGCATCGCCCGCGACGAGGCCGACACCAGCGCGCCCGCGGGCACCGCTCACGTCGTCACCTTCCTCGCTCAAAACCCCGACTTCGACATCGAGCGCTCGACCATCGCCAACTACCTCGACCAGGCCGCCGACCCCTGGCAGGGCGTGGCCAGCGAGGACCTCGAGGCCGCGCGCAGCAACCTCGCCCGGGTCCAGCGGGTCTATCGCCTCACGCCGCGGATCGGCCGCTACGCCACGACCAAGGCCCTGCTCGACGGTGGGGTGCGCTCGGCGGCCCAGGTCGTCGGCCGCACCCGCGAGGAGTTCGTCGCGGACTTCGGCGCGCAGATGCCCGAGGACATTCACAGCGCCGAGGCCCTCGCCGGCGCGGTCTGGGACAGGGCCTCGGCCGTGCACGGCGCGACCGTGGCCATGGCCTCGCAGCTCGCCCTGGCCAAGACCCAGGCCGACTTCACGCCCGTCGCCATGCCCGGCGCCGACGCCTTCGAGGACGCCGAAGGCGGCCTGGCCCAGCTCGCCACGATCCTCGGCAACCTCGACTACTGCGCCTGCGAGCACTGCCGCTCGGTGTTCAGCCCCGCCGCCTACCTGGCGGACCTGCTCCACTACCTCCAGTCGCGGCCCTCGAGCATCGCCGACAACGCCCTCGAGGCCCTGAGCCTGCGCCGCCCGGATCTTCGCCACGTCCTGCTCGACTGCGACAACACCAACACCACGCTGCCCTACATCGATCTGGTCAACGAGGTCCTCGAAGCGACCCTCGCGGGGGGCCTGGGCGAGAGCGCCAAGCAGACGACCTGGTCCGCCGAGGAGCTCCGCGCCCACCCCGAGCACCTCGACGACAGCGTCTATCTCGGCGCGCCCGCGAGCCTGGTCCACCCCTGGAGCCTGCCCTTCTCCCTGTCCGCCATCGAGGCCCGGACCTACCTCGAGCACCTCGGGGTCCCGCGCGCCGAGCTCATGCGGATCTACACCCCGCTCAGCCCCGACGCCGCGCTCACCCAGGCCAGGGCCGGCGAGGGCCTGGGCCTGTCCGCCGCCGAGGTCGAGCTGGTCACGGGGGCGCACTCGGCCGAGGCGCGCGAGTGCTGGGGCTTCGCGCCGGCGCCAGCCGACGCCAATTGGGTCGGCGTCCTCAACGGCACCGACAGCGCCGAGGGTGACGTCGGCGAGCTCCTGCGTCGCGGCGGCTACAGCCTCGACGAGCTGCGCGAGCTGCTGACCTTCGACTTCATCGATCCCGACGGCAACGTGGCCTTCCAGTGGTCCGAGAGCTGCGCGCTGACGGACGCGAGCATCGCCTTCCTGGACGAGGCGCAGCTCGAGCGGCTGCACCGCTTCACCCGCCTCCAGCGCGGCTGCCAGATCCCCGCGCGGATGCTCAACCTGCTCCTGGTCGACGCCCTCGGCGGGACCCTCGACGCCGACGCGCTCACCGGCCTGGCCGGGATCGTCGCCCTCCAGGCCGAGCTGCGCCTGCCCTGGGACGAGCTCGCCAGCTTCTGGAGCGCCGTGATCGATCCAAGGGCCTACGCCGACGGGCCGCGCTCGCTCTACGACCGCCGCTTTCGACCCAAGGGCCACGCGGTCTCCCAGTACCTCGATCCCGCCGGCGACGCGCTCCTCGGCGAGTCCCTGAACCTCTCGCTGAGCGACGAGGAGCACCTGCCCGCGGTGCTCGCGGGCCTGCGCGTCAGCGAGGCCGACTATCAGCGCCTGGTCGCCTCGAGCCTCGCCGACGACAGCCTCGCCTTCGCCAACCTCACCAGGCTCTTCGCCTGCGCGACCCTGGCCCGGGCCCTGCGCCTGAGCATCGAGGACTTCCTGACCCTCGCCGGCGCCGAGGCTGGCCTGACGGGGATCGACCCCTTCGCCAGCCCAGCCGACACCCGGCGCTTCATCGCCGCCGTCGAGCGCATCCGAGACAGCGGCCTGGACATCGACGAGCTCGACTGGCTGCTGCGCGATCGCGGCGAGCCCCCCTTCGACGAGGACCAGAGCGCCCGCGAGCTGGTCACCCTCGCGCGCGGTCTGCAGACGATCCTGGACGAGACCGCCACCCTCACCGACACCAGCCTCGACGCCCTGCGCACCAACCTCGGCGCCCTGGTCGATGACGTCGCCCTCGCCGAGCTGCTCGAGATCGTCGATCTCGACAGCGCCCTGACTACGGCCGAGCAACACCAGCGCATCGACGACCACCTCGCGGCCTACATGGACGCGGCGCAGGCCAAGGCCGCGCTGATCGACGAGGGTGAAGATCGCCTCACCGACGTCCCCAGCCGCCGCACCTGGCTCCTGAGCCAGATCGTCAGCTACCAGCGCCGGCGCGCCCTCATCATCGACAACCTGTCCGCGCGCTTCGAGGTCTCGGCCGAGCTCGCCGACGCCCTCGCCTTCGGCCTGCTCCATCAGCAGCAAGACGGCGCCGCCCTCCTCGGCGACCTGCTCTTGGTGCCCCTGGCCAGCGAGGCCCAGATCATCGCCGGCATCGATCCTGCCGAGCACGTCGAACACTTCGTCGGCTGGACCAAGCTGGCCAAAGCCGCGGCGGCCTGCCTCGCCCTGGAGCTGGGCGCCGACGAGCTCGAGTGGTACTCGGGCCGCGGCGCGTGGCTGGACCTCGACGGCCTGCCCGCGGTCGAGGGTGAGGCCGACGCGAGCTTCGAGTCCTTCGCCCGCCTGCACGCGGCCCTGAGCTTGCGCGAGGTCTTCCCCGCGGATGAGCTGACCCACGCGCAGCTGCTCGCGGCCGCGTCCCTCGACGAGGCCGTCGCGCGCTTCGCCGAGGAGCCCGAGTGGGACGCGAGCGCCCTCGCCAATGTGGCCGCGTCCTTGGGCTACAGCGAGGTCGCCGACCTCGAGGACGAGCAAGCCCTCGTTCACCTGCGCGAGGTCGCCGAGATCGCCGCGCGCCTGGGCGTGAGCCCAGAGGTCGCCATGGGCTGGACCGAGGCGACCCCGAGCGCTCAGACCGCGACCGCGGTCATCGCCGCCGTCCGGGCCAAGTACGACGACGCCCAGTGGCAGCGCGTCGCCGCTCCCCTGCGCGACGAGATCCGCTCGCGCCAGCGCGACGCCCTCGTCGACGCCGTGCTCGCGCAGCGCCAGGACCTCGCCGACCGCGACGCCCTGTTCGCGGAGCTGTTGATCGACGTCGAGATGAGCCCCTGCATGCTGACCTCGCGCATCAAGCAGGCGATCAGCTCCGTCCAGCTCTTCATCCAGCGCGTGCTCCTCGGCCTCGAGGACAACAGCGTCACCCTCGGCAGCGAGGCCGTCGCGCGCTGGGAGTGGATGAAGAACTACCGGGTCTGGGAGGCCAACCGCAAGGTCTTCCTCTACCCCGAGAACTGGATCGAGCCCGAGCTGCGCAGCGACAAGAGCCCGGCCTTCGAGACCCTCGAGGCCTCCTTGATGCAGGGTATCCTCGACGAGAAGCGGGTCGAGAAGGCGCTGGTCACCTACCTCGAGGGCCTCGACCGCGTGTCGAAGCTGGAGATCGCGGGGCTCTACGAGGACCGCAAGTGGGGAGACCTGTGGCTGCTCGGGCGCAGCGCGGCCACGCCCCACAAGTGGTTCGTGCGCAAGCGCAGCCAGGCTGGGGCGTGGTCGCCCTGGGAGGAGGTGCCGAGTCAGATCAGCGGTGAGGCTGTGACGATCGTGGTCCGCGAACGACGGGTGCACCTGTTTTGGCTGACAAAGCAAAACAGCGTCAAAAACAGTGCCCAATACTTATCCTTCCGCATCAGCCACGTAGAGCGCACGGACGACGGATGGAGCCCCATTCAGCTCTCCGATCCCGGCCACGAACATAGCACCATACACAACGAAACAAACTACAAGCTACAGATCTGGAACCTCGAGGCTGACATACGAATCGCAGTGGTAATCTTTTGGAACCCCGCGTCGCCCATTTACGTAACCGACGCGTTCCGCTTCGAGCCAGCCAGCCGGGGATTCGACTACCTTGGCTCTCGGTTCAATAGCCTTCCAAAGCTGACGCAGGGCAACTCGCTCGCCTACACCCTCGACAAGTCCATCATCGGTCTCCAACCAGGATACGGCATCGAAGGGCAACGCTACCAGAACACCTACTACACCGACCAGGACACGAAGACAGTCATCAACATGAACATCGTTGGAGGAACGTGGTTCTGCCAGGGAGACTGGAATGAGCAGCTCTTCGACGGCCGCTCATCCACAGATAATGCCCCCGCGCTGATCCACCACCCCGACATCTGGGACACCACGGGCGAGCTGGTCACCACCCCCGCGGCCTACGACGACGCCGTCCGCAAGTACCTGCTCGAGCCCTACCCCCGCTACGAACAGCAAGCCGCCGCCGAAGAGAGCGGCTCCGTCAACCCCTACGTCGCGGGCGCGACCGTCGTCGACAACTTCTGGCTGTGCCCCGAAGCGGGCACCACCGAGCGCCTGAGCGTCAGCTCGTCGCTGGCTCAGACTCAAAAGCTCCAGGATCGCCTGAGCGAGGCGACGGCCTGGTCTGCCGGCATCCCGGGCGTGATCGAGGGCCTCAGCGAGGTCTCGAGCAGCGCCTACAACCCCGCGAGCTGGCAGGCCACCGACCTGCTCGGCGAGGCCCAGGCCACCGCGCGCGCCTCGACCATCCCCCTGGGCGGCTCCGGCCAAAAGAGCGCCGAGTCGACCAAGCCCGCCTCCTACGGCCTGCGCCTGGTCTCGCTCTTCCACCCCTACTCGCGGACCATGGTCGAGCGCCTGGCCACCCGGGGGATCGACGGTCTCTACAGTCCAAAGGCCGACGACGACCTGTTTCGCCAGCAGGGCAGCTTCGACCCTCATGGCGCCGACACCCTCGATCTCAACACCTCGCTGGTCGACCCCGAGACCGCGCCCCTCGATGACTTCGACTTCGGCTACGACAGCCCCTACGGCGTCTACAACTGGGAGCTCTTCTTCCACGTCCCGATGCTGATCGCCGCCAAGCTGACGACCGAGCAGCGCTTCGAGGACGCCCAGCGCTGGCACCACCGGGTGTTCAACCCCATCGAGCCCGTGGAGGGCGACGAGAGCAACGCGCGCTTTTGGCGGATCAAGCCCTTCGTCGCGCAAGCGGGGAGCCTGGCCAAAGACCAGCTCGAGGTCATGCTCGGCATCGGCGTCAGCGCGGCCGAGCAAGAGCAGGCCGTGGCCGACTTCGCCGAGCAGGTCGCCGTGTGGGCTCAAAACCCCTTCGACCCCCACGCCGTCGCCCGGATCCGGCCTGGCGTCTACCAGCGCACCTTGCTGCGCAAGTACTTCGACAACCTGATCGCCTGGGCCGACACCCTGTTTCGCCGCGACAGCATCGAGTCGATCAACGAGGCCACGATGCTCTACGTGCTCGTCGCCCAGCTGCTGGGGCCGCGGCCCCAGGCCGTCCCCGGGCCCGACTCGAGCATCGCGCACAGCTACGCCGAGCTCGAGGCGGGGGGCCTCGACGCCTTCTCCAACGCGCTCGTCGAGCTCGAGAGCTACGCTCACCTGCCGGCCGGCACGGCCAAGAAGCTCGGCTGCGCCTCGTCCACGACCCAGGCGAGCTCGGACCCCTGGGTGCGCGTGCCCGTGATCTCGCGGACCTGGTACTTTTGCTACCCGCCCAACCCCGAGCTGCTGAAGTACTGGGACCTCGTCGAGGACCGGCTGTGGAAGATCCGCCACTGCCAGAACATCGAGGGCGTGACCCGCAGCCTCGCGCTCTTCGAGCCGCCCATCGACCCCGGCATGCTGGTGCGAGCCACCGCCGCTGGCGTCGACATCCAGTCCGTGCTCGCCGAGCTCGACTCGGGCCTCCCACCCTACCGCTTCCGCGCCGTACATGGCCGCGCCGTGGGCTTTTGCGCCTCGCTGCGCTCGCTCGGCGGCGCGCTGCTCTCGGCCATCGAGCGCCGCGACGGCGAGGCCATGGCTCGCCTGCGCAGCGACCACGAGATCGAGCTCCTGGATCGCGTGCGAGACATCCGCGCCCAGCAACTCGAGGAGGCGCAGCGCCAGCTCGCGTCCTTGCAGGCCGCCCGCGCCACCGTCGAGCAGCGGCGCAGTCACTACGACACGTTGGCCGCCGAAAGCGAGTCAGACTCACTCTCCGAACACGAGAAGAGGCACTTCGACCTCGCCATGGACGCACACAAGGCTCGCAAGGTCGCCGGTGAGATGTCCAACACGGGGGCGATGCTCGCCATCATCCCGCAATTCGAATTCGGCCTCCCTCCCGTGTCGAGCTTTGGCGGCCAGCACCTGGCCAACGTGTTCTCCGCGCTGGCGAGCATCCACCAGACCATTGCGGCAGGTCACGACTTTTACGCCAACAAGGCCCTGCAGCAGGCCAGCTTCAGGCGCCGCCGGGAGGACTGGGAGCACCAGCGCGACCAAGCCGACATGGAGCTCGCCCGCCTCGATCACGACATCCTCGCCGCCCAGCTGCGAATCCAGATCTCGAGTCAGGAGCTCGCCAACCACGATCTCCAGGTCGAGCAGACCCGCGAGCTCGACACGACCATGCGCGAGAAGTTCAGCAACCGCGAGCTCTACGACTGGATGACCGGGCAGCTGTCGACGCTCTACTTCCAGACCCACCAGCTCGCCTTCGACCTCGCCAAGCGGGCCGAGCGAGCCTACCGCCGCGAGCTGGCGATCCCCGCCGGGGAGCCGATCATCAAGTACGGCTACTGGGACAGCCTGCGCCGCGGCCTGCTCGCCGGGGAGCGCCTCGCCCACGACCTCGAGCGCCTCGACCTCGCCTACATGGATCGTGACCGCCGCGAGTTCGAGCTGCGCAAGAGCGTGTCCTTGGCCGCGCTCTCGCCCCAGGCCCTGCGCGACCTGCAAGAGACCGGCGCGTGCAGCTTCGCCCTGCCCGAGCCGCTCTTCGACCTCGATCACCCGGGCCACTACCTGCGCCGCATCCGGGCCATGCGGGTCTCGATCCCCGCCGTCGTCGGCCCCTACACCAGCTTGGGCGCCCGCCTCGAGCTCGTCGAGCACCGCACGCGGATCAGCCCCGCTCCAGGCAGCGACTACGCAGACGAAGCCGTCGATGGCCGCTTCGAGCGCGGCTACGGCGGGGGCGAGGCCATCGCCACCAGCACCGCCGTCGCCGACGCCGGGCTGTTCAACCTCGACTTCCGAGACGAGCGCTACCTGCCCTTCGAGTACGCCGGGGCCGTGAGCAGCTGGACCCTGCGCCTGCCTCAGCAGCTGCGCCAGTTCGACTACCGCAGCATCGCCGACGTGGTGATCCACGTCGACTACACCGCCCGCGACGGCGGCGACGCCCTGCGCACCGCCGCCGAGGACTCGCTGGCCGAGCGCCTCGACGCCGCCGTCGACGGTCAGACCCTCACCCAGCTGATCGTCGCCCACGAGGCCTTCCCCAACGACTGGGAGCGCCTGCTCTCCCCCGACGAGGGAGCGACAAGCCAGGACATGCGCCTGCCCCTCTCGCTCGCGCACTTCCCCTACTTCGCCCAGCGCCGCGGCCTCGAGGTCGTCGGCGTCGACTTCGCCCTCCTCGCCCAGGAGGGCGTCGACGCCCAGTCCCCCTTCGACGCCGCCCTCGACCTCGACCCCGAGGCGCTGTCGATGACCGCCAGCGAGGGCAGCCACTACGTGGGCAGCACCGGCGAGCTCTCGGGGGAACAGCCCGCGACCTGGACGTGGTCCGTGAACGCGGGCGCCGGCCCAGCCGAGCTCCTCGACACCGACGACCAGTGGCTCGACCGCGACAAGGTCGCGGGGCTGCTCGTCTTCGTCCGCTACACCCTCGCCGCCAACTGAGCAGGAGCCCGCGATGACCGACGACAGCAAGCAACGCGGCCCCGGCATGACGGCCGGCCCCTCCCTCCCGATCCACGGCCCCCAACCCAGCCAGCCCTTCAACGCCGGCCTCACCCCGGGGCGCGACGCCCCGGGCGCTGGCCCGCAGTCCAAGGACGATCAAAACCCCTTCGCCGACAGCCTGCGCTCGCCCTACGGGGATCAGGCCAACGCCGGCGAGGGCCAGTCGCCCACCGCCAGCTTCTCCCCCGCGATCAGCCTGCCCACGGGCGGCGGCGCCCTGCGCAGCATCGGAGAGAAGTTCTCCGCCAACCCCTTCACCGGCAGCGGCTCCATGTCCGTGCCGATCGCCTGCTCCCCGGGGCGCGGCGGCTTTGGCCCCGAGCTCGCCCTGCGCTACGGCTCCGGCCAGGGCAACGGCCCCTTCGGCCTCGGCTGGCTCTTGGGCGTCCCCGCGATCTCTCGCAAGACCGAAAAGGGCCTGCCCGAGTACCGCGACGAGCACCCCGACCTCAGCCAGCGCGACACCTTCATCCTCGCCGGCGTCGAGGACCTCGTGCACGCCCTCGACGACCAGGGCGAGGCCTGGGAGCAGACGCGCGACGGCCACCGCATCCACCGCTTTCACCCCCGCGTCGAGGGCGGCTTCTCCCGGATCGAGCGCTGGACCTCGCTGACCACCGGCGAGACCCACTGGCGGACCATCAGCCCCGCCAACGTCACCAGCGTGTTTGGCAAGACCAGCGCCGCCCGGATCGCGGATCCCCTCGACAGCGCGCGGGTGTTCTCGTGGCTGCTCGAGGAGAGCCACGACGACCGCGGCAACATCATCGTCTATCAGTACAAGCAAGAGGACCTCGCCGGCGTCGACCAGGGCACCCCCGCCGAGCGCCCCCGCCTGGAGCAGACCCTCGTCCAGAGTCAGCGCTACCTCGAGCGCATCTACTACGGCAACACCACGCCCTTTCAAGCGGGCGACTGGCTGTTCGAGCTCGTCCTCGACTACGGCGAGTACGACACGCCCGAGCTCACCAACACCCCCGCGCGCCCCTGGCCCGTCCGCCTCGACACCTTCTCCACCTACCGCGCCGGCTTCGAGCTGCGCACCCGTCGGCTGTGCCGTCGCGTGCTCATGTTCCATCACTTCGACGAGCTCGGCCCAGCGCCCACCCTCGTCGCCTCCACCGACTTCGTCCACGACGAAGACCCGGCCCTCACCCGCCTCGTCGGCGTCATTCAGCGCAGCTACCTGCGCGACGAGCAGACCGGCAACTACGACCTGGCGCAGCTCCCCACCCTCGAGTTCGACTACAGCCAGGCCTCCCTCGATCCCACCCTCCACGAGCTCGACGACCCCGCCACGCTCCAAAACCTCCCCGCCGGCATCGACGGTCGCCTGCACCGCCTCGTCGACCTCGACGGCGAGGGCCTCCCCGGCGTGATCTCCGAGCAGGCCGGCCACTGGTACTTCAAGCGTGGCCTCGGCGACGGTCAGTTTGGGCCCATGGTCGCCCTCCCCGCCCAGCCGACCACCGCCGGCTTCGCCGGCGCCCAGCTCATCGACCTCGACGGCGACGGCTGCAAGGAGCTCGTCCACTTCGTCGCCCCCACCCCCGGCTTCTTCAAGCGCGTCGCCAACGAGGGCTGGACCAACTTCCGTCGCTTCTCCGCCATCCCCAACATCGACTGGAGCGACCCCGGGCTCCAGCTCGTCGACCTCAGCGGCGACGGCTTCCCCGACCTCCTCCTCGATCGCGGCGATCACTTCGCGTGGTATCGCAGCAAGGGCCCCGAGGGCTTCGACGCCCCCCGCCGCCTCCCAAACCCTCGTGACGAGCGCAGCAAGCCCGTCTTGCTCTTCCTCGACGCCCGCGCCGCGATCCAGCTCGCCGACATGACCGGCGACGGCCTCCTCGACATCGTCCGCGTCCGCGACGGCGAGCTCGCCTACTGGCCCAACACCGGCCACGGCCGCTTCGGCCCCATGCTGCGCATGCCAGGCCTCGCGCCCTTTTGCCCCCGCGACCTCTTTGACCCGGCCCGCCTGCGCTTCGCCGACGTCGACGGCTCCGGCACCACGGATCTGCTCTACCTCCACGAGCGCGGCGCCTCCTTGCACCGCAACCTCGCCGGCAACGCCTTCGCCCCCGCCGAGCCCATCGAGCGCTTCCCCGGCATGCGCAGCGTCGACTGGGCCGAGGTCGTGGACCTCCGGGGCTCGGGCACCGCTTGCCTCCTGTGGTCCTCGGCCCTCCCCGCCGGCCGCGGCCCTCGCCTGCGCTACATCGACCTCATGGGCGCCCAAAAGCCCCACCTCCTCGTCGCCTCCCGCAACAACATGGGCGCCGAGACCAGGATCGCCTACGCCCCCTCCACCAAGTTCTACCTCGCCGACGCGCGAGCCGGACAGCCCTGGGCCACCAAGCTCCCCTTCCCCGTCCACGTCATCGAGCGCGTCGAGGCCATCGATCACGTCGCCCGCCAGCGCTTCGTCCAGCGCTACGCCTACCACCACGGCTGCTTCGACGGTCAGGAGCGCGAGTTCCGGGGCTTCGGCATGGTCGAGACCTGGGACACGGAGTCCTTCGACGACTTCACCCACGACGGCCTGTTCACCTTCGACCAGTTCGACACCGTCGAGCACAACCTCCACCAGCCCCCCGTCCACACCAAGCAGTGGTTTCACACCGGCGCCTTCATCGAGCGCGCGCGCATCTCCACCGCCTTCGCCGACGAGTACTGGCGAGGTGACGCCGACGCCTTCGTGCTCCCCGACACCGCCCTGCCCGCGGATCTCAGCGGCCCCGAGCGCCGCGAAGCCCTGCGCGCCCTCGCCGGCTCCAGCTTGCGCACCGAGGTCTACGCCCTCGACGGCTCCGCGCTCGAGCCCATCCCCTACACCGTCAGCGAGGCCAACTTCGCCGTGCGGCAGCTTCAGCCGGCCGGCCCCAACCGCAACGGCGTCTACCAAACCCACGGCCGCGAGACCCTCAGCGTTCACTACGAACGCGACGTCGATGACCCGCGGCTCGCTCACGGCTTCGTGCTCGAGGTCGACGACTACGGCACCGTGCTGCGCGGGGCCGAAGTCGTCTACCCGCGGCGCAGCCCGGCCCATGCAGAGCAGGCCGCCCTGCACGTCACCCTGAGCGAGGCCGCCGTCGTGCACCTCGACGACCTCGATGCCGCCCTGCGCCTCGCCGTCCCGGTCGAGTCGCGCAGCTACGAGCTGCACGGCTTGGCCCTCGACGGCGCCGCCGCCTTCTCCTGGCAGGCCCTGCGCGACGCCGCCGACACGGCCGTCGCCATCGCCCCCACCGCTGCGCCCACCGGCGTCGGCGCCCTGGAAAAGCGCCTGCTCGGTCGCAGTCGCACGCTCTACCTCGCCGATGACCTCTCGGCCCCGCTGGCCCACGGCACCGTCGAGAGCAAGGCCCTGGTCCATGAGACCCAGACCTTGGCCATGACCGAGGCCCAGCGCCAAGCAGTCTTCTCCTCGCTCACCGGCGCCCCCTCCGACACCGAGCTCGAGACCGAAGGCGGCTACCTGCACCAAGAAGGCGACTGGTGGCTTCGCAGCGGCCACCCCACCTACGCCCCAGACAAGTTCTTTCAGATCACCGCCGTCGAAGATCCCTTTGAAAACGTCTACACCACCACCTACGACGCCCACGCCCTGCTGACCCTCAGCAGCACGGACCCGCTCGGCAACACCCTCACCGCCGCCCACGACTACCGCCTGCTCGCGCCCTGGCAGCTCACAGACCCCAACGGCAACCGCAGCCAGGTCGCCTTCGACGTCCGCGGCTTCGTCATCGCCAGCGCCGTGATGGGCAAGGCAGGCGACAGCGACGGCGACACCCTCGAGGACCCCACCGCCACCTTCGAGTACGACCTCTTTTCCTGGGTCACCACAGGAAAACCCAACTGGGCCAAGTCGAGGGCCCGCGAGACCCACCAAGACCCGAGCACCCGCTGGCTCGAGCAGCGCACCTACTTTTCAGGTGCAGGCGCCGTCGTCATGACCAAGGCCCAAGCCCGCCCCGGACTCGCGCCGCAGCGCGACCAAAACGGCCAGCTCGTCCTCGACGGCGAGGGCCAGCTCGTCATGCAAGACACCAGCCCCGACCTGCGCTGGGTGGGCAACGGCCGGGTCATCCGCGACAACAAGGGCAACCCCCTCAAGGCCTACGAGCCCTACTTTTCCAGCACCCCCGACTACGAAGACGAAGCCGAGCTCGTCGAGCAGGGCGTCACCGCCCTCAACCACTACGATCCGCTCGGCCGCCTGATCCGAACCGATCTCCCGAACGGGACGTTCTCGTATGTCGAGTTTGACCCCTGGCAGCAGACCAGCTTCGACCCCAACGACACCGTCCTCGACAGCGCCTGGTTTTCCCAGCGCATCGACTACGCCGGCAGCGACGCTGGCCTGCTCGAGGAAAAGCGCGCCGCCCAGCTCGCGGCCGCCCACGCCAACACGCCCAGCCTCGTCCACCTCGACACCCTCGGCCGCCCATTTTTGAGCGTCGCCCACAACAAGACCACCGCCAACGAAGACGAGTACATCGAGACCCGCAGCGTCCTCGACATCCAAGGCAAGGTCCTCGCCCTCATCGACGCCCGCGGTAACACAGCCGAAGCCCGCACCTACGGCATGCTGGGTCAGTCGCTGCGCGTGACCAGCGTCGACGCCGGAGACCGTTGGCACCTGCGCAACGCCCTCGGCCAGCCCATGCGCGTCTGGGACAGCCGAGACCAGCGCTTTTCCTTCTCCTACGACGCCCTGCGCCGGCCCACAGACCGTACCGTCAGCGTCGCCGGCGGCCCCGAAAAGCTCCTGACCCGCATTCTCTACGGCGAGCAGCTCGACACGCCCACCCTCACCAACCACCGCACCCATGTCTACCGAGCCTACGACGGCGCCGGCGTGGCCACCACCGACGCCTTCGACTTCAAAGGCCACCCCACCTCCGAGCAGCGCCAGCTCGTCTCCCAAAAAACCTCTCAACCCGACTGGAGCCCGCTGCTCGGCATCAGTACAATTCCCGCCATGGCCACCGCCGCCGCCCCACTGCTCGACGCCGAGGTCTTCTCGGCCAGCAGCACCCGCGACGCCCTCGGCCGCACCCTCACCGCCCTCTCCCCAGACGGCAGCGAGGTCACCTACGGCTACGACCAAGGCGGCAACCTACAGCGCGTGACTCTGCGCCACCGCGGCGCCGACTCCCTCGACACCATCGTCGGCGACATCGCCTACGACGCCAAGGGCCAGCGCCAGTCCATCACCCACGGCCCCATCGATGCCCCCACCTCGACCACCGCCTACACCTACGACCCCCTCACCTTTCGTCTACAGCGCCTGACCACCACGCGCGCCAGCGACCAGGCCCTGCTCCAGTCGCTCCACTACCACTACGACCCCGCCGGCAACATCACCGACGTCCGCGACGCCGCCCAGCAGACCCTCTACTTTCAGAACACCGTCGTCCAGGCCGCCAACAGCTACACCTACGACGCCCTCTACCGCCTCATCGAAGCCACCGGCCGTGAGCACGCCAGCGACGGCACCGCCCAGCGCACCCACGACCAGCTCCCCGTCGGCCCGCAGCCGATGACGACGGACCCGTCGGCAATGCGGCGCTACACCCAGCGCTACACCTACGACGTCGTCGGAAACATCCTCGCCGTCCAACACCTCCCCAGCGCCGGCACCGGCTGGACGCGCCGCTACCAGTACGCCGAAGACGGCAACCGCCTGCTCGCCACCTCCGCCCCAGGCGACGCTCAGGACGTCTACACCCACGACGCCCACGGCAGCATGACCACCATGCCGCACCTGGCCGCGATGGTGTGGAACCACGACGACCAGCTCGAGCAGGCCACCGCCGGCACCACCACCGTCCACTTCCAATACGCAGGAGGCAGCCGCGCCCGCAAGTACACCCAGCACGCCGGCGCCACCTCCGAAGAGCGCATCTACCTCGGCCCCTTCGAACTCTACCGCAAGCGCGTCAACGGAGACCTCGACCTCGAGCGCGAGTCCCTCCACGTCAGCGACGGCACAGGCCGCATCTGCCTCATCGAGACCAAGACCGTCTCCGACGGCGCCACCATCCAAGACCCCCTCCCCATCTGGCGCTACCAGCTCGGCAACCACCTCGGCTCTGCGGCCATCGAGCTCACCCGTGCCGGCCAGGTCATCTCCTACGAGGAGTACCACCCCTACGGGACAAGCGCCTACCGTGCCCTCGACGCTGCCATCGACGTCAGCCCCAAGCGCTACCGCTATACCGGCATGGAGCGCGACGAGGAGACGGGGCTCGCCTATCACACGGCCCGCTACTACGCGCCTTGGCTCGGGCGATGGACGGCTGCAGATCCCATCGGCCTCTCCTCGGGCCCCAACCGCTATCAGTACGCAACCTCCTCGCCAGTCTCACTCTCGGATCTGGAAGGCTGCCAGACCCCCGCGGAAAAACTCACTCAATTCCAAAATCAGATCCGTCAAGCAGAGTCTACTCGCCATCGCATCGAGCAAAATATTGCACAGGCAGTATCCATAGGAGATTTCCGGACCGCGGAACAAGCCCAGATCGACTTGCACGAGCAAGACATTACTCTCGGCAAACTCAGGCAATTCGAAGCACAAACAAAACAAGAAATCAACGAAGCTCCAGGCATTACGAGCGCCAACAACATGATGTCACTGATGAGGGCGAGCACAGATGCAAAAAACAACGAACTTGACCTTCTCCAGATCAAAATCGACATAACCTCAGTCGCAGTCGAATTTACAGGCGTCGGCGAGCCAGTCGCAATACTACTCGACGTCGTAAACGCCAACATCTCTGCCAAACGAGGAGACGAGTCTGGATTCGGTCTTTCAATGTTCTCAACCCTTCCGGGCATTGGCCTCATCGGGAATTTTGCTTTCGCGGCTCGTCTCGGCGACGATGTCATTGACGCCAGCGGGGATCTCGCAAAGAGTTCTGTCCGCAAGACGACTCCTGCCCCAGACGCCCCCAAGAAGAGCACGCTCCCCGATGGTGAGGGCGCCCAAGCTAACAGGGGTAACAGTGCTTCGTCTGCCGCAGGGGGGGGAGGACCAATCGAGGGGGCAACCCGACTTCATCCCGACGAACTCGCTACCGGTGAACGGCTCAGCAATCAACTTGGCCGTAGGCTAAAGGAGAGCCCGCACGAGGGCGCGGAATACATAGACGACCTGGGTCGCAGCTACGACGCACTTGGACGACCAGCAGCATCAAAGTTCTGGAACGAGAAGCAGTTCTTCAAGTCCATCGACCATCACCTCCTCAAATCGAACGACTTTACCGCCATTGACCTGACTGGCTTCACATCTGCTCAAAAAGCGGCGGTAGCGGCATATGTGGATGCCTTGCCCTCGGCCAGCCAAGCACGGATAATCAGGATTGGATTCTAGATGCCTACGATCAGCACCGGAGACAACCAAAATGAGGCGTGGACTGTAGCCCGGTGGGCTTTCTGTGGATTCCTTGCCCACGTGAAGGAGGAAGTCGGAAACGACGACGAGCTTCTGTACTGCGTAGATCAAGCCGTTGCGCTGGATGGGCTTCATCTCTCACTGCTGGAAAAGACTGTTGCCGAACGGTTGCGCCCTGTTCTTATTCGTATCGCGGATGAGGCCGCGGTTGGAAACCGGCCTGTGAGTGCCGGAGACCGTGTGCTCGATTCAAAAAGTCAGTTGCAGTTTCAGAACTCAACGGCGGAACTCGCGTCGATGCTGAAGCGGCGCGAATCGGATACGTGACCCGAGGGTGACCTGAAGGTGGCCGGCAGACGCCACACGGGCCAAGGAGCACGGTGGGAGTGAACCGGCCAACGATAAAGCTGCAAGAGATCGACGCGCCCGGCCGGACAACTTCAACTCGGCGATCGCCTGGACGAGCACTCTGGGCTTAGACTGAGAGCCGGATGACGCTCCCGCTGTTCCGCGAGACCCGCCCTGAGCCCATCGTCCTGCTCCACCTCAACCACACCCTCGCCGAGAACAGTGCCGAACGCTTTGGCCGTCGAGGTTGCTACGCGGACTGGATCGCTGCCCACGAGCGCTATCGGGCCTGGCTGGTCGACCTTCTCCGCGAACGCACGGTGCTGCTGGTGACCGCCAGACCCACCCGCTACGAGGCCGCGACGATGCGAAGGATCGCGGAGACTTGTGAGGGATGGCAGCCGACGGAGGGCGCGGATCGCTGCCTGAGCAGGACTCGGTGGGTTGCCTGTTGGGGTGCAGGCGAAGCTGGAGGTGGGCGACGTCGATGATCCGCTCGAGCGAGAGGCGGACGCGATCGCAGACCGGGTGATGCAGGAGGCGGAGCCGACGATGTCGGCGAGCTCGCCGGTCTCGGTCGTGGTCGCGGTCGCACCGGCGCCTGTCAGCGCGGCCTTCTCTTCACCCACGCCAGCGCGCGAGCCCGGTCAGGGCGAGCAGACGGGCGAGGGCGAGGGCGAGCAGGAGACGAGCGAAACGACGTGATCGACACCATCGTCTCGGTGCAAGGCTGGCGACAGCGACGGCGACACCCTCGAGGACCCCACCGCCACCTTCGAGTACGACCTCTTTTCCTGGGTCACCACAGGAAAACCCAACTGGGCCAAGTCGAGGGCCCGCGAGACCCACCAAGACCCGAGCACCCGCTGGCTCGAGCAGCGCACCTACTTTTCAGGTGCAGGCGCCGTCGTCATGACCAAGGCCCAAGCCCGCCCCGGACTCGCGCCGCAGCGCGACCAAAACGGCCAGCTCGTCCTCGACGGCGAGGGCCAGCTCGTCATGCAAGACACCAGCCCCGACCTGCGCTGGGTGGGCAACGGCCGGGTCATCCGCGACAACAAGGGCAACCCCCTCAAGGCCTACGAGCCCTACTTTTCCAGCACCCCCGACTACGAAGACGAAGCCGAGCTCGTCGAGCAGGGCGTCACCGCCCTCAACCACTACGATCCGCTCGGCCGTCTGATCCGAACCGAGCTCCCGAACGGGACGTTCTCGTCTGTCGAGTTTGACCCCTGGCAGCAGACCAGCTTCGACCCCAACGACACCGTCCTCGACAGCGCCTGGTTTTCCCAGCGCATCGACTACGCCGGCAGCGACGTAGCCCTGCAAAAAGAAAAGCGCGCCGCCCAGCTCGCGGCCGCCCACGCCAACACGCCCAGCGTCGTCCACCTCGACACCCTCGGCCGCCCATTTTTGAGCGTCGCCCACAACAAGACCACCACCAACGAAGACGAGTACATCGAGACCCGCAGCGTCCTCGACATCCAAGGCAAAGTCCTCGCCGTCATCGACGCCCGCGGTAACACAGCCGAAGCCCGCACCTACGGCATGCTGGGCCAGTCGCTGCGCGTGACCAGCGTCGACGCCGGAGACCGTTGGCACCTGCGCAACGCCCTCGGCCAGCCCATGCGCACCTGGGACAGCCGAGACCAGCGCTTTTCCTTCTCCTACGACGCCCTGCGCCGGCCCACAGACCGTACCGTCAGCGTCGCCGGCGGCCCCGAAAAGCTCCTGACCCGCATTCTCTACGGCGAGCAGCTCGACACGCCCGCCCTCACCAACCACCGCACCCATGTCTACCGAGCCTACGACGGCGCCGGCGTGGCCACCACCGACGCCTTCGACTTCAAAGGCCACCCCACCTCCGAGCAGCGCCAGCTCGTCTCCCAAAAAACCTCTCAGCCCGACTGGAGCCCGCTGCTCGGCACCAGTACAATTCCCGCCATGGCCACCGCCGCCGCCCCACTGCTCGACGCCGAGACATTCTCGGCCAGCAGCACCCGCGACGCCCTCGGCCGCACCCTCACCGCCCTCTCCCCAGACGGCAGCGAGGTCACCTACGGCTACGACCAAGGCGGCAACCTACAGCGCGTGACTCTGCGCCACCGCGGCGGCCCCACCGTCGAGACCGTCGTCGGCGACATCGCTTACGACGCCAAGGGCCAGCGCCAGTCCATCACCCACGGCCCCGTCGAAGCCCCGACCTCGACCACCGCTTACACCTACGACCCCCATACCTTTCGTCTACAGCGCCTGACCAACACGCGCGCCAGCGACCAGGCCCTGCTCCAGTCGCTGCACTACCACTACGACCCCGCCGGCAACATCACCGACATCCGCGACGCCGCCCAGCAGACCGTCTACTTTCAAAACACCGTCGTCGAGGCCGCCAACAGCTACACCTACGACGCCCTCTACCGCCTCATCGAAGCCACCGGCCGTGAGCACGCCAGCGACGGCACCGCCCAGCGCACCCACGACCAGCTCCCCGTCGGCCCGCAGCCGATGACGACGGACCCGTCGGCAATGCGGCGCTACACCCAGCGCTACACCTACGACGTCGTCGGCAACATCCTCGCCGTCCAACACCTCCCCAGCGCCGGCACCGGCTGGACGCGCCGCTACCAGTACGCCGAAGACGGCAACCGCCTCCTCGCCTCCTCCGCCCCCGGCGACGCCCAGGGCGTCTACAGCCACGTCTACACCCACGACGCCCACGGCAGCATGACCACCATGCCGCACCTGGCCGCGATGCTGTGGAACCACCACGACCAGCTCGAGCAAGCCACCGCTGGCACCACGACCGTCCACTTCCAGTACGCAGGAAGCAGCCGCGCCCGCAAATATACCCAGCACGCCGGCGCCACCTCCGAAGAGCGCATCTACCTCGGCCCCTTCGAACTCTACCGCAAACGCGTCAATGGAGACCTCGACCTCGAGCGCGAGTCCCTCCACGTCAGCGACGGCACAGGCCGCATCTGCCTCATCGAGACCAAGACCATCTCCGACGGCGCCACCATCCAAGACCCCCTCCCCATCTGGCGCTACCAGCTCGGCAACCACCTCGGCTCTGCGGCCATCGAGCTCACCCGCGCCGGCCAGATCATCTCCTACGAGGAGTACCACCCCTACGGGACAAGCGCCTACCGTGCCCTCGACGCTGCCATCGACGTCAGCCCCAAGCGATACCGCTATACCGGCATGGAGCGCGACGAGGAGACGGGGCTCGCCTATCACACGGCCCGCTACTACGCGCCTTGGCTCGGGCGATGGACGGCTGCAGATCCCATGGGGCTAGCCGATGGCCTGAACCAGTACACCTACACAAAAAACAAACCCACCATAACAACAGATCCAAACGGGAACAAAGGATGGCTATCAAACACAATAGACTCTTTTCCAACGCCATCTTCCCCCACGTCCGAGCTCTATCCCTCATATATCATACCGCAGTCACCTCAGACGACTGAGGTTGAAGAAGAAACAGAACATAGCGAAACCGCAACATCCCAAACCGAAGACAACCCCACGCCGCGGAAAAAGACCGACGCAGAGTATGAGGCAGAAGTTTACCGAGAGTTAGAGCACCAACTCGAAGTCGAAGACGCCGACCACTACAACCGGCCACTAATCGCAGAGTTCCTTCCGCTAATAGGATTAGTAGACCTCCCGCACGATGCAGGACAACTAGGAGCGGCCATTGAGCTTGGCGACGAACAAAGAGCACGCAACGCACTCACACAAGTCAGCCTCGACGTCATCTTCACGGTCTTAGATATCTACACATTTGGGGGAGACCGAATTATTGCAGGATCCGCAAAAAAACTCGCCCGAAAAGAGGCTCAAGCCCTCACGCTTTCGGCAAAAGGTGTAAATGGCGAGGCCCGTCACGAAGCGAAAGCAGCAGTACGAAGCAACGTTTCATCCACCGCAAGCGAGGGAGTGCCCAAGTGGGTGGAGAAGCTCCCGGACAAGGTGAGGAAGCAGATTGACAAAGCGCAGCTTCCGCTAGGAGGAGAGACTCCGTTTCAACCGGCCCTCGTCACGAAGCGAGGAAAAGTACAAGTGAAGACAGCCGAAGTGGCGCATGGCCCCCGGCAGGGCGAAGTAGGACGCGTTGACACGGAAGGGCGAATCTGGCTGCGAGACAAACCTCATGCTGGTTACCCAGCACACTGGGATGTCCAAATGAATGGTGGAAAGACTCATCAGAACGTAGGATTCGACGGTAATCCCCTGAAGAGAGACTAGTCCCATGCGAAGCACAGAAGCAGTACACGTGGATCTCCTGATCGACGGTGAGGAGGAAGGTCTTCTCACCGTCGCCCTGAACGCGGGAGAGTTTGGCCTCCAGTGGCACTCGTTGCCAGACGGAGGATTGCGAGCGATGCAAGGTATGCTCACAACGGGAGCTGGCGAGAATCGAGAGTTGATTGTCGGAGAGATACTCGGCGTTCCCCTGCACCTAGTAGGGAGGGAAGGAGTCTTTAGCTTCAAGTCGCTCTCCTCTGACTCCTCAGCCGACTTGTTTCGCTTCGATCTATCACCAGATATGGTAGAATCGCTCATTGCGGCTTTGAGTGACGCTGTAGAGGACTGGGAGGACCGATAGTTGTCGCTTTTCCTTGCACACCGGTACACGCGACGCAGGCCAAGGATCAGGGGCGCTGCGAGCGAAGCCCCGGAGACAAGTCACCGAGGTGGATTCGATCCTGATCAATGGGCGAGCGTGACCTCGTGGCGATGGACAGCGGCATAGGTGGCCCAAACGGCGCGCCAGCGTTTCGAGATGACGAGGGCTCGCAGTGTGAGCGTTCCTCGCAGGCCAGGCACCTCCCAGGACTGCGCGGGGCGCTTGACGCGGCGTTGCATCGTCCAGCAGGTGCTCTCGGTCGCGCCGCTACCAATGGGCAGGTTGGCCGCGTACGACGACGCATAACGCATCAGCGGTTTGCGATGGCGTATGTAGCTGAGCGCGGCCGCGACCGCCGTGCGAGCGGTCGTGTCCCGGCCCGGCAGTCGCTTCGCCCGTTCCAGAAGACCTCGCCAGATCCGCTCGATCGCGTCGTCGTCGCGCAGGAGCTCGCCGCGATACCAGCTCTTCATGTTGAAGGGATCGCCCTCGGGCTCGCAGGCATCCACGACGGCATCGAGGTAGTTGCTCGTCAGGTGCTCGAAGTCGATCGAGGTCCGGACCTTCGCGTCGCTCGGCAGCACTCGAGCCAACGCCTCGGGCAGCGCACGCAGCTCGGGCGCGGCGTCTTGGACCACGTGAACCGGGAGCTGTGGGTGGCTACGGAGGATCCACGCCACGTCCGCCGCGACCCGCTCGGCGAGCTTTCGGACGTCCTCCCCCGCATCGGCTGCGTATCGCCAGGTGTGCAGCTCCTGTCCCTCCGCGTCGTGGATGGTGACGCTGCCCACCCACGCCTTTCGCCAGTGGTGCTCCTTGGGGGGCGGCGGCTTGCGGACGTACTCTGCGAGCCGCCGCTTCGGTCGCGCCGCCTCCGCGAGGTCGGCGTCGAGCTGCTCAGCCATGCGCACCGAGAAGCGATCGAGCCCGCAGCTGATCGAGGCCACTCCCGGCGGGATGGCCTCCACGGCCCTGCTCGCGGCCTCGAGCATGTCGATGTCTTCGACGATGTCGGCGGACATCAGCTTGACGCGCTTTTCGAGCAACGAACGGCTCGGAGGCCGCATCCCGACCACCCTCAGGATGTTCTCGAGCTCGCGGCTGTTCAGGTCCACGCTCAGCTCACCAGCGATGCGGCTTGCCATGGTGACCTCCAGCCCAGCATGATCTCAAACCTCGGAAACCACAACCGGGGAGTCGCCGTCCTCCTGCAACGCGCTGGGGAGCCTACTCAGGATCGGCTCCGCCCCGGGAGGAAGAGTCCAGATGGAAAAACGCGTATCGAGTTCAATTTGGAGGGGCATTTACATATGAACGAGGGACCACATGTTACCATTCGACAGTTTGACGGCAAACGCCACAGCGTAGTGGAGAAGATCTTTATTGAAGGAAAGGAGACACTCCGATGACCTTGCCAAAACCCACCAGCATAACGCCGTCCATGGCCCTCGCCAATCTCGGCCGGATTTTAGGTACGACCCCCTCCGCCCTAACACCGGACTCGATCAGTGATGCCGCGGGCAGCACTCATTGGACATCGATTAACAATTGGGAGCAGTACGAAGACGCAAAACTCGCTATTATGGCGAACTTACTGCCCACGCCATTCAAGGGGAATTTGATGGTCGTGTCTGACCATTCACTCACTAGCAATGGGGGCGGGCTCGCGGTCGCATCGTCGCAACTAAAAGAGCTGGTAGCTGGCCACCTGATACTGTTCGGAGAATGCCTCTTTAACGGAGATGTGATAATTGCGGAACTCGGCGGCAGTCTGATTTGGATGTTTCATCACGAAGGTGCATATACATTATTTGACAGGACACTCTGACCGAAAATGGATTTACGGGAACAGCTGTGACCAATGGCGAAGATCCGCGGGAGGGGCTTCAGGAATTCGAGTTGGTCACGGGCGAGAACGGCCGCGTAGAGAAATTTGAGAGAGCGCCTTGCAACGGTCGCGGTAGGGACGGGCCTTAGCTCGAGGGTTCGGCCCGCCCCCCGCACAGATCCCAGCGAGCGGAACTACCGCACTGGGCTCCTACCTCGGGTGTTGGCGTCGAAGCGGATGGTTGGCCAAGGATGAAGGATCTGAGCTCGCGGCAGCCATCGGCCAGCCAGGTTCTTCATCCGCTCCCAGGTTAGTCGATGCCGCTGGCTTCGGCGCCGAAGCGCTCGCAACCAGAGACGGACGACCTCTCGGCAGAATTGTCCCAGCTTCTCGATGTTGGTCGGCACCGCATAGTACCCGAGGTGACCTCGTAGTACGCGAGCCAGCCATGCTCCTTGAGCGGGTAGCGGATGATGCCGTCGACGCATCAGCTCTCGTCCGATGGCCTTCAGCTTCGCCCGCATGCGCTTGGTCGATGTGTGACGCAACAGCAAGAAACGTCCGCGCCTGGACTTCCCACAGATGTGGATGAAGCCCAGAAACTCGAAGGTCTCTGGCCGTCCCTCCCCTCGGTCTCGACGCTGCGCCGCAGCACACCTGCCGAAGCGAAGCAAGCGAGTCTTGTCGGGGTGCAGTTCCAGTTCGAACGCGTGCAGTCGCGCGCGCAGAGCGTTCTGGAACCGTTTCGCATCCGACTCGCGCTGGAAGCCCACCACGAAGTCGTCGGCATACCGCACGATGATCATCTCACCGACAGCATGACGCTTCCTCCATTGCTGGGCCCAAAGGTCGAGAACGTAGTGAAGGTAGATGTTCGCCAGAAGCGGCGAAATCGTCGCTCCTTGAGGCGTCCCACCCTCGGGGTACGTCATCTCCCCCTGCTCGAGGATGCCGGCTTTGAGCCACTTGCGCAGCAGCCGAACGATCCTCTTGTCCGCGATCCGATGCTCGACGAATTTGATCATCCACTCGTGGTCGATGGCATCGAAGAAACCACGAATGTCCGCGTCGAGCACCCAGTTCACCTTCCTCCGCTGGACTCCAGTAGCCAGGGCATCCAGAGCCTGATGAGGGCTCCGCCCAGGCCGAAACCCGTAGGAGAAGCCGAGGAAGTCGGTCTCGTAGATGGCGTTCAGCACCTCGACCACCGCACGCTGGACGATCTTGTCCTCCAACGACGCGATACCCAGCGGACGCTGCCGCCCGCCAGGCTTCGGGATGTAGACACGCCGAGTCGGCTTCCCTCGGTACGCCCCTCGGTGGAGTCGGTCGAGCAGGTCACGAAGGTTGTCTTCGAGACGCTGCCCGTACTCCGCCCATGTCACGCCGTCGGTGCCGGGAGCCGCCCGCCTACGCAGCGCGTAGTAGGAGGCCCTCAGCCGTTCGAGCGTCACATGATGAAAGAGCGCCGTGAACTTCATCTTCTTGTCTTTCCTCGCCGCCTCCCGCACACGATCGAGCGCACTTGGCGTGCTTCCCCGGCACTGCGTCCGGCGCACGTTTTGCTCGTCCGTGTTCCCCTTGGTCGGTCCCCTTCCCTCCACCACCTCCTCAGCCCTGCGGGCGTCGTTCGGCGGCTTCGTCGGTACTATGGGCCCGTCCGACCTCTCCATCCCGTGCACCACCGGCGTGTGGCCGACGGCCTTCCCGGTGCGGCCCGAGCCACCATCTCGCTCGGGCGGGGTGGAGATCTCCCGGTTCTCGCGCAAAGAGGTTCCGTGCGTGCGAGGGGTCTCCGACCGCGCGGGGTCACCCAACTCCTCGCGCTGACGGCGCTGGGCGTGTGGCCTTCCGCTTTGCTTAACAGCGTCGGCACCCCGAGTTGACCTGATTTCGCGGCTCAATACCCTGCCCGCACGTGCCCCTGTCAACGCTTCGCCTGAGACCTCGCGATCGTCGACGCATGGCTCGGGGTCACCGTGGGTCGCTACTCCTTCGGTGTTGGACTCTTTCATTCCTTCCTCTCTGCCGGTTTATCCCGGCGCACTAAGCACTCGGTGAGGGCATCTGTCGCCGGCTTCGACCCAGGCCGACGATCGGCGGACGCCAACAACCCCGCTCAGCCCCACCAAACTCGTCCAGATCACCGCCAAGCGCCGCTGGTCTCGTCCCGATGCCGCCAAGGTCGTCCAGGCCTGGCGCGACAGCGACCTCAGCCGCCAAGCCTTTTGCGAGCGCTACGACATTGACGAGCAGCGCCTGGCTCGCTGGGCCAAGAACTTCCCGGCGCTGCCTCGACTGGCCGAGCTCGTCGTGGTCGGCGAGCTCCCCATTTCTCAGCGTCGCCCACAACAAGACCACCGCCAACGAAGACGAGTACATCGAGACCCGCAGCGTCCTCGACATCCAAGGCAAGGTCCTCGCCGTCATCGACGCCCGCGGTAACACAGCCGAAGCCCGCACCTACGGCATGCTGGGCCAGTCGCTGCGCGTGACCAGCGTCGACGCCGGAGACCGCTGGCACCTGCGCAACGCCCTGGGCCAGCCCATGCGCACCTGGGACAGCCGAGACCAGCGCTTTTCCTTTTCCTACGACGCCTTGCGCCGGCCCACAGACCGTACCGTCAGCGTCGCCGGCGACAGCTCCGAGAAGTTGCTCGGCCGCATCCTCTACGGCGAGCAGCTCGACACGCCCGCCCTCACCAACCACCGCACCCGCGTCTACCGAGCCTACGACGGCGCCGGCGTGGCCACCACCAACGCCTTCGACTTCAAAGGCCACCCCACCTCCGAGCAGCGCCAGCTCGTCTCCCAAAAAACCTCTCAGCCCGACTGGAGCCCGCTGCTCGGCACCAGTACAATTCCCGCCATGGCCACCGCCGCCGCCCCACTGCTCGACGCCGAGACATTCTCGGCCAGCAGCACCCGCGACGCCCTCGGCCGCACCCTCACCGCCCTCTCCCCAGACGGCAGCGAAGTCACCTACGGCTACGACGAAGGCGGCCACCTCACCCGCGTAGACCTCCGCCACCGCGGCGGCCCCACCCTCGACACCATCGTCGGCGACATCGCCTACGACGCCAAGGGCCAGCGCGAACAGGTGATCCACGGCTCGACGTCGAGCCCGACGATGACGACGAGCTACCGGTACGACCCGCAGACGTACCGGCTGGCGCACCTGTCGACTCTCCGCGAGAGCGACGATACGTCGCTGCAAAGGCTGTATTACCACTACGACCCGGTGGGGAATGTCACCGACATCCGGGACACGGCGCAGCAGACGGTCTACTTCCAAAACAGCGTGGTCGAGGCAGCGAACAGTTACACCTACGACGCGATGTACCGGCTGATCGAGGCGACCGGGCGCGAGCACTCGACGCAGGGGACGAACCAGCGGACGGACGTGCAGATCTCGAGCGGACCCCAGCCAATGACGAGTGATCCGTCGGCAATGCGGCGGTACACGCAAACGTACAGCTACGACAGCGTCGGCAACATCCTGAAGATCAAGCACATTCCGGCGTCAGGGACGGGGTGGACGCGGCGCTATGAGTACGACGAGTACGGCAACCGACTCGAGGCCAACTCGGCGCCGGGGGATCCGGCGAATGGACCGTACACGCACACGTACTCGTACGATGCGCACGGGAGCATGACCTCGATGCCCCATCTGTCGAGCATGGTGTGGAACCATGACGACGAACTGCGGGAGGTGACGGTTGGGAGCGAGACGGTCTGCTTTCAGTACGCGGGAGGGATCCGGAGCCGGAAGTACACCCAGAAAACGGGAACGACGACGGAAGAGCGCATCTACCTGGGACCGTTCGAACTCTACCGCAAGCGGGTGAACGGGGTGCTGGACGTGGAGCGAGAGTCGCTGCACATCAGCGACGGGAGCGGACGGATCTGCCTCGTGGAGACGAAGACCGTCGATGGTGGGTCTGCCGTGGGGAGCCCGGTGGGGATCTGGCGATACCAGCTGGGGAATCACCTGGGGTCGGCGTGCGCGGAGGTGGATGGGTCTGGGGCGGTGATCTCGTACGAGGAGTACCATCCGTATGGGACGAGCGCGTATCGGGCGGTGGACTCGAGCGTGGACGTGTCGACGAAGCGGTACCGGTATACGGGGATGGAGCAGGACGAGGAGACGGGGCTGGCGTATCACTCGGCGCGGTACTATGTGCCGTGGCTGGGGCGGTGGGCAGCGGCGGATCCGATTGGGCTGGGAGATGGCCCGAATCGTTATGGGTATGCAGGAGAACGCCCTACCAGCGTCGCCGACCCAAATGGAAACGCACCACCAAAAAAGACTGGTTGGAGAACCTACCAAGTTGGCGTCGACAGCCCCCTGGGCCGACAACAAGAAGATACCAGGGCTCTGGAACGCGACTTGCAGAGTGAACGCGCGATTCTATCAGAGTTGGAGCGCAGCGGAGCGACAGAGACCGAAGTCGAGGAACTGCGGGCAGTCGTAGCGGACCTCGAAAAAGCCGCATTCATCAATCGTGCCGTACTCGATCTGGCTGCGGGGGATCAGTCTGCGGCGGAACGCGTAAGTAAATCAGGCATCTCGCTCACCCTAAGGTATGATATCGGACGACGTGCATTGTCGCTCCAGAACCAGCAGGCAAAATATGAATTAGAGAGCGACCAAAAGGCAAAGGCCTCTCGAGTCTATCTGACTGCCGGTGGCCAATTTACAGAATCGGAGCTACATGCTCAAGAGTTTCAACGTGAGGCGGCTGTCGTCACTGGCCCATTTGCGGGTGCGGTGACCTTTGGCGTTACCGGCAACGTTGAACTCGCGGAGGCTGTCAACAGTGTCGGAGGGGCCTTCTCGGTCATGGCTCCTGGAATACGCCAGCCACTGGGAGGAGGTCCCCGGAGTCAACGCCCAGCGACGCCCTCACCACGGAAACCGCCGACCGCTCAAAGACCGACGCCCAAACCCGTACGAAGCAACGTTTCATCCGCCGCAGGGGGGGGGAGGACCAAAGGCGCTGCCAGCATTGTCAGTGTCAACGGAAGCCGAGTTTCTTGCCAACGCAACGCAGGTAGGTAAGGGAGGGGTCTCTCCCGTCGGCAGGGCAATCCAAAAGCACGGACAAAGGGAGGTAACCTTCTTCGAGAGCGCAGGCGGAAACGCCCAGAAGAACGCGGCGATAGGAGAAGAGTTCCTGAACAACTTGTTTGCAAACCCCGCGAAAACGGTGACGCGACGAACCCACAAAGTACACGGGCCAGTGGTCGACATTCGACTGCCAAACGGAGCAGGAGCGCAGTTCACTGAGGGTGGACGCTTCGTGGGCCTTCTGGAGCGCTTCACAAGGAGGTAGACACAATGACTTGGAAAGCAGACCTGACGAACGACCCTGCCAACGACTACGAACTCTGCATCGACATCTGGAATGGAGAGGAACACTTTGCGCGAGTCGAGAAGGATAGCGAAGGCGAGCTTGCTCTCCGGGTATTCGCTGACACTAGCGACACGGTGGTACCAGTGGGCTGGCTATGCGACGTTCTCTCTCGGGCTCAGCAGGAGATCAAGTAGTCACATAATGTGGCCACAATAGGCGAGATAGGCACTCGCCTCACGGGCCGGGTGAGGTAGTTATCGATGATCCAGGTGGGAGCTTGCCGCCCATCCCACCGGAGGCCATACACATCATCCGCGTCGTGGCTGGCTGATCGAGCTCGGTGCTCGAGCTCGGGCAGGGCGGTGCCACAGCCTCCGTGCGCTCGCGTTCGCAAGACGCCCTCACCGAGTGCTTACGCGCCAGAGGACTTGAAGGGTCCCAGGCGCCGGACCGCCGGTTGCTGACGAGGCGCGAGGAGGGAGTTTGTCGGGCACAAATGACTGACGAGCAACGAAGTCAGCGGCCGGTGCTCCAAGTGTCGACGATGGCAGACATCCGCGGGAATCCGAGCGCGAGCCTGCGCGTAGTGCGGGGCTCGAGCCCGGGCTTCGTCGACTTTCTTGGACTCTCGCCAGACCCCCAGTAAGGCGCAGCGGTCAACCAAAGCAGAAGGCCGGGACAGCAA
Source organism: Pseudenhygromyxa sp. WMMC2535 (assembly GCF_011083025.2). Taxonomy (NCBI): domain Bacteria; kingdom Pseudomonadati; phylum Myxococcota; order Nannocystales; family Nannocystaceae; genus Pseudenhygromyxa; species Pseudenhygromyxa sp. WMMC2535. The sequence continues at coordinate 4,873,340 of NZ_JABJWV010000001.1, read as the reverse complement.
TTCCCGACCTCCAAAAGGCTGCCGAGCAAGCAGCCGTGGTGTCAACCGAGGCCGGGTGTGCCCGACCCAGACGCCGCTGTCCAATTTTTGGCTGACGGACAGGAGCACCCGTCCCCGCGCCGAATTCCGAGAGCGCCCGCCAGTTCAACTGCGGTCGATGTCGCCAGCTCGTCGTTCTGTGTCGCCGCTGCGATCACGGCAACGTCTACTGTGGCCGAGCCTGCTCGACCCTCGCCCGACGCGAGTCGAGGCGGGCGAGCAACGCCCGGTACCAACGAAGCCGCCGAGGCCGTCGGCTCCACGCGGCCCGACAGGCCCGCTATCGGGCTCGAAAGTCGAAAGTGACGGACCACCGTAGCGACGACGGCCTCGTCGCTCGCAGGGTCGAGGTCGCCGCAGACGAGGACGTCGCGGCCGAAGACCATGACCCGACGATACGACCCCGACGACCACGACCCCGCTGCACTCACTGTGGCCGACCAACGAGCGGCTGGCTGCGCCACGAGTACCTGGCCCGCGGCCGAGCTCGAGGCCGCGCCCGACCGCCACCGCGACGACGCTGACGGAGCCTGGTCATGAGGCGGGTCAGCGCGGAGCTCGAGGCCGAGATCCTGCGTCTACGCGCGGCCGAGCGCTGGCCCGTGGGCACGATCGCGACCCAACTCGGAGTCCACCACGGCGTCGTCCGCCGGGTCCTCGACCAGGCTGGGATCCCCGCGCCGCGCGAGTCTCCGCGGCCGTCGATCGTCGACCCCTACATGCCCTTCATCCGCGCGACCCTCGAGCGCTACCCCAAGCTGACCGCGAGCCGCCTGCACCAGATGGTCAAGGCCCGCGGCTACACCGGCTGCGAGTCGCACTTTCGTCGCCTCGTCGCCCAGGTCCGCCCGCGACCCAAGGCCGAGGCCTACGCGCGCCTGACCTTCCTGCCCGGCGAGCAGGCCCAGGTCGACTGGGGCCACTTCGGCAAGGTCGTCGTCGGCCGGGTGATCAGCGTCAATTATTTTTTCCGATTGGCGACGATTATTCCTGCCGGTGCGAGACTTGCGCGTCCCCGTGCACGGCGACCTCGCGCGCGGGGTAGTTGTCGTTCGGGCAGTTGTCGCAGCCCGGTGTAGTTGTCGTCGGGCGTCAGCCCTTCTTGCGCCCCTTGGCCTTCTCGGTCCGGTAGCTGGACACGTTGAATTCCAGGATCACCGAGTGGTGCACGAGCCGGTCGATCGCGGCCGAGGTCGCCATCTTGTTGTTGAAGATCCGGTCCCACTCGCTGAAGACCAGGTTGCTCGTCAGCGCCGTCGAGCGTCGCTCGTAGCGCTCGGCCAGCAGGGTGAAGAGGACCTCGGCCTCCTCGGCCGACTGCTTGACGTAGCCGATGTCGTCGAGGATCACGAGCTCGAAGTTGTCGAGCCGACGCAGCTTCCGGGGCAGCTCCAGATCTCGCTTGGCCGCGAGCAGCTCCTGGATCAGCGAGTAGGTCGGCGTCCACAGCACCGAGCGGCCCTGCTCGACGAGGGCGTGGCCGAGGGCCGCGAGGGCGTGGCTCTTGCCGACGCCGGGCAGGCCGAAGGCCAGCACGTTGATCGCCTCGTCGAGGAAGTCGCCGGCTTGCAGCTCGCGGAGCTTGCGGACCACCGGTCGCGGCAGCCGCTTGTCGTCGAGGGTCTCGAAGGTCTTGCCGACGCTGAGCTTCGAGGCCCGGCGCAGGCGAGCGACTCGGCGAGCGTGGCGGGCCTCGGCCTCGAGGTCCAGGACCTCGGCGATCGTCGCCAGCGCTGGCTCGTGGCCGTCGGTGACCAGGCGCGGGACCAGCTCCTCGGCCGCGGTCGTCAGCTTGAAGCTGCGCAGCAGCGTGGTGATCTGCTCGGCGTGGGCGGGGGGTCGAGGGTTCACGCCGCACCTCCGAGCAGCTCGTCGTAGACGCCCAGATCGGGCTCGCCGACCTCGAGCTGCGGGACCTCGGACTCCGTGGGCTGGACCCGCTGCTTGACCGTCGCGTAGTCGAAGGGCGCGCCGGCCTCGAGCAGCTGCGCGAGTTCGGCCTCGACCGTCGACTCCATCGTCATCGCCGCGAGGTGCAAGATCCTCACGTAGTCGACGTGGCCGCGCCCGGGTCGAGCGCGCTCGAGCGCGTCGTAGGCCCGGCGGAAGATCAGCGAGGGGTACAGCTCCTCGCGGAAGCAGTAGTTGGGGAAGGCCCCGGGCTTGCGCACCAAGGAGGCGATCACGTGGCGGTAGTCGATGCGGTGCGCGCCTTCGCCTCGCAGCCGCGGGAAGGTCTCGACCACCTCACCGCCGTAGCGCAGCTCGACCTCGTTGGCGTGCAGCCGGACCTCGACCTGGTGGCCGATCAGCTGCGAAGGCACCGAGTAGATCCGCCCCCGCACCTTGATCGTGCTCCAGCGCCGGACCTTCGGCGTCTCGGTCGTGTAGGTCGGCACCGGCTTGATCGGCAGCGGCCTCAGCAAGGGGCTCTCGAGCTCGAGCTTCGCCGTGACGTGCTGGTTGTGCTCGCGCTCGAGGGTCTGCTGGACGAAGCGCTCGTAATCCTCGACGCTGGCGAAGTCCCGGCTGCCCCGCAAGATCAGCGCCTGCTTCAGCAGCTTTTTGGTTCGCCGATGCCGGACCTCGACCGCGCCGTTTTCGTGCGACTTGCCCACGTTGATGCGCCGGACCGTCTCGATGCCCAGATGCGTGCACGCGTCCGCGAAGCGCTTGTTGAGGCTCCGGCCCCGCGCCTTCTTCAGCTCGTGCGTCGCCGCCGACATGTTGTCGAGAGTCAGCTTTCGCGGCACCCCGCCCAGGGCCCACAGTGCCCGCTGGAGCCCCTCGACCAGCGCCTCGTAGCTCTCCGACAGCGCCACGCAGGCCCAGGTCCACGCGCTCGCGACCAGGACCAGCTCGAAGAGCAGGTGGCGGAAGGGCTCGCCCGCGATCGTCACCTGCAGCTCGTTGCAGTTGGTGAAGTCCAGCGCCGCTTCCTCGCCGGGCGGGTGCTCTTGCTGGAAGTAGACCTCCTTGTCTGGTCCGTGCAGCGCTCGCCAGTCCCGGACCCGCCGCTGCATCGTCCGCAGCTGGCCCTGGTTGAAGCGCTCGGGCTTCTCCTCGATCAGCTGCTTCAGCAGCGTCTTGGCTTCGAGCTCGCCCTCCTTGTCCCGCTCGAGCAGCGGGACGATCTTCTCCTCCCACACCCCCTCGAAGGGATCCTTGCGCGTCCGCCAGTGCCGCGGCTCCTTGGTCTGCGAGGGCAGTGGCCCGCTCTGCCACTTCCGCGCCGACCTCACGCTCATTCCCGCCGCCGCTGCTGCGGCCTGCTGTGTCTTGCCTTGGTTCATCTTGCTCCGTAGCAGCCGTACTTGCTCGTCCGTGACCACGTGGGGGCTCCTGCTCCCCAGCGTCCCACGCGCGTTCTGGCTGGCTCGGACCGGCAGGTTTAGTTGTCGTCGACCGGCAAAAGTTATTGTCGTCGATCAGCCAGCTTCTTGCGCGGTCACGTCGACGCCTTCGAGCACTTCGGGGGGGTGCCCCGCGAGCTGCTCTACGACAACTTGAAGAGCGCCGTGACCGAGCGCCTCGGCGACGCGATCCGCTTCAACCCGACCTTGCTCGAGCTCGCGAGTCACTACCGCTTCGGCCCTCGCGCGGCGGCTCCAGCCCGCGGCAACGAGAAGGGCCGAGTCGAGCGCAGCATTCGCTACATTCGGGACAGCTTCTTCGCCGCCCGCGACTTCATCGACCTCGACACCCTCAACGCACAAGCCCTCGAATGGTGCACGACCGTCGCCGACGCGCGACCGTGGCCGGGTGAGCGAGGCGCAGGTAAGTCCGTCGCCGAGGCCTTCGCCGCCGACGAGCGCGAGGCCCTGCTGGCCCTGCCCGATGACCGCTTCGAGAGCCAAGAGCACGTCGGGGTCCGGGTCGGCAAGACGCCCTACGTCCGCTTCGACAACAACGACTACTCGGTCCCGCACACGGCCGTGCGCACGACCTTGACCGTGCTCGCCAGCGTCGAGCGGGTCCGCATCGTCGACGGCCACGAGCTCCTCGCCGAGCACGCGCGCAGCTACGACAAGGGCCAGCGCATCGAGGACGCCGCTCACGTCGAGGCCCTCGCCGAGGTCAAGCAGCGCGCCCGAGCCCGCCGCGGCATGGGTCGGCTGCAGGCGGCGACGCCGGCCGCGGATCTGCTCTTGCGCCGGGCGGCCGAGCGCGGCCTCAACCTCGGCGGGGTGACCTCCCAGCTGCTGACTTTGCTCGACGAGTACGGCCCGGCCGAACTCGAGGCTGCCCTCGTCGAGATCAACGCCCGGGAGGTCGTCCACGTCCCCGCCGTCCGCCAGCTGCTCGAGCAGCGTCGCCACGCCGCCGGCCGCCGCCCGCGGACCCCCGTCGAGCTCCCCGACCCCAAGCTGCGCGACCTCGCCGTCCGCCCCCACGACCTGTCCACCTACGACTTCACCAGCGACTCCGACGAGCCCAATGATGACTGACGACGAACTCGAGCAGCTGCGCAAGCGCGCGGCCAAGCTGCGCCTGTACGGCCTCCTGGCCGCCTGGGACGCCCTCGGGCGCGAGCCTTGGGTCGCCAAGCTCCTCGACCTCGAGGAGCGCGAGCGGGCTCAGCGAAGCCGCGAGTACCGGATCAAGTCGGCCAAGATCGGCGCCTTCAAGCCGATCGTCGACTTCGACTGGAAGCACCCCAGCAAGATCGACCGCGCCCTCGTCGAGGAGCTCTTCGACTTCGACTTCCTGACCGAGCCCGCCAACGTCGTCTTGCTCGGGCCCAACGGCGTCGGCAAGACCATGATCGCCCAAAACCTCGCCTACGAGGCCGCCTTGCGCGGACACTCCGTCCGCTTTTGCGTCGCCGCCGACTTGCTCAACGACCTGTCCGGTCTCGACGGCGCCACGCTTCGCACCCGGGTCAAGCGCTACGTCGCGCCCAAGCTCCTCGTCCTCGATGAGGTCGGCTACCTGCGCTACGACGACCGCCACGCCGACCTGCTCTACGAGGTCGTCCGCCGCCGCTACGAGCGCGGTGTGCCGATCGTCGTGACGACCAACAAGGCCTTCTCCGAGTGGAACCAGGTCTTCGAGAGCGCCGCTTGTCTGGTCACCTTGATCGACCGCCTGTGCCATCGCGCTGAGATCATCGAGATCCGCGGTGCCTCGTACCGCGTCAAGGAGAGCAAGGCCCGCTCGACTCGAAAGCGTAAGGCCCGGCGTAAGCGCTGACTCCAACTCCGGCCGCGCTTTGAGAGAGTCGAAATCCCGCGCTCGAAATCCCGCGGTTCTTTGCGATCGTCTACACCAAGCCTGGGGCCCTTCAAGTCCTCTGGCGCGCACACTAGCGGAGTCCCTAGCTCAGCCAAGACCTTGATGGACATCACCTTCGAGGTTCCTTTTGCCCGGAGCATCGTCAGGATGGCGTTCCTTGGCTCGCCCGCTCCGTGCATCTTTCGCGCTTCTTCGATTGCTGTTGAGTCGTTCATAGTCGCCCTAGAGCTTTGAAAGGTCGACCACTACTCACGGGGCTCCTGTGGGAACCAGGTCAGTTCGTCTAGAGACCCGTTCACGATGGTCTCGATCACCTTGGGCTTCTCGAACATTTTCGAGAGAATGGTCAACAACCTGTGGACATCGAACTCGGGGTCCACCTCGGTGACTTTTTCGTCCATTAGCGCGGTCTTCATCCCGAAACTCAGGAAGGCGCGCTTGCGAGGGTCTTCGACCTCGCTGATCAATGCTGATGCTTCTTCGTATTTTCCGGCCATCACAGTCCTTTTAGCGCGGAGTAGATGGGCTGGAGTTTGCCGCCCGCGCCGACGCCGAACTCGCTCCCGATCTTGGTAACGTTGCCCCGGAACAGAGCACCTGAGGGGCACACTACCAGCGCTTCGCCGAACTCACCGGCAAAGATGTGGGCTCCGTCAGCGCCGGCAGATCGAGCGGCCGACCAACTTCCACCACTGAGCTTGTTGATCTGACCCGCCATACCTTCGAACGTGGCGGCTTTGTCTGCGGCCGATCCACCCATTTGCTTCAGGTGCCCAACTGCTTGCCCGAGCATCTCACGGTTTGAGCCCTTTGTAATCGTTGGTAGTGCCCGAGCTCCCCCCTCTGCGGCAGACGAAGCACTGTTACCCCTGTTAGCTTGGGCGCCCTCACCATCGGGGAGCGTGCTCTTCTTGGGGGCGTCTGGGGCAGGAGTCCTCTTGCGAACGGAGTTTTTTGCGAGATCCCCGCCGGCGTCAATGACATCGTCGCCGAGACGAGCCGCGAAAGCAAAATTTCCGATGAGGCCAAAAGCTGGTATGACGGCAGCTGTTGAGAGTCCAGCTGCGACCCAGTCGCCTCGAGTCGCTGAGATGCCGGCATTTGTGATGTCGAGCACCATTGCGATAGGCTCACCAAACACCGTCAACTCGGAGGCGACTGAGGCTGCGTCGAGTTCGAGTTGGAGGATGTCGAGTTCGTTGTTCCTCGTGTCCGAACTCGAATTGACCGAAGTCATCATGTTGTTGGCGCTAACGAGGGCCTTGGCTGTGGCTTGGGCGAGCGCGTGTTCTGTTTGTGCTTTGAGTTGCCTGAGTTGGCCGAGGGCGATGTCTTGCTCGAGCAAGGCGATCTGGGCTTGTTCCGCGGCCTGGAAGTCTCCTGTGGATAATGCCTGTGCAATGGCTTGCTCGAGGTGATGGTGATTGGACTCCAGCTGGCGGATCTGACCTTGTACTTGTGCAAAGTGCTCCGCGAGGGTCTGGCAGCCTTCCAGATCTGAGAGTGAGACTGGCGAGGAGGTTGCGTACTGATAGCGGTTGGGGCCGGAGGAGAGGCCGATGGGATCTGCAGCCGTCCATCGCCCGAGCCAAGGCACGTAGTAGCGCGCCGTGTGATACGCGAGCCCCGTCTCCTCGTCGCGCTCCATGCCGGTATAGCGGTAGCGTTTGGGGCTGACGTCGATGGCAGCGTCGAGGGCACGGTAGGCGCTTGTCCCGTAGGGGTGGTACTCCTCGTAGGAGATGACCTGGCCGGCGCGGGTGAGCTCGATGGCCGCAGAGCCGAGGTGGTTGCCGAGCTGGTAGCGCCAGATGGGGAGGGGGTCTTGGATGGCGGCGCCGTCGGAGATGGTCTTGGTCTCGATGAGGCAGATGCGGCCTGTGCCGTCGCTGACGTGCAAGCTCTCGCGCTCGAGGTCGAGGTCTCCGTTGACGCGCTTGCGGTAGAGCTCGAAGGGGCCGAGGTAGATGCGCTCTTCGGTGGTGGCGCCGGCGTGCTGGGTATATTTGCGGGCGCGGCTGCTTCCTGCGTACTGGAAGTGGACGGTCGTGGTGCCGGCGGTGGCTTGCTCGAGCTGGTCGTCGTGGTTCCACAGCATCGCGGCCAGGTGCGGCATGGTGGTCATGCTGCCGTGGGCGTCGTGGGTGTAGGCGTGGGTGTAGACGTTCTGAGCGTCGCCGGGGGCGGAGGAGGCGAGGAGGCGGTTGCCGTCTTCGGCGTACTGGTAGCGCCGGGTCCAGCCAGTGCCCGTGCTGGGGATGTGCTGGAGGGCGAGGATGTTGCCGACGACGTCGTAGGTGAAGCGCTGGGTGTAGCGCCGCATCGCCGACGGGTCCGAGGTCATCGGCTGGGGGCCGACGGGGAGCTGGTCGTGGGAGCGCTGGGCGGAGCCGTCGCTGGCGTGCTCGCGGCCGGTGGCCTCGATGAGGCGGTAGAGGGCGTCGTAGGTGTAGGTGTTGGCGGCTTCGACGACGGTGTTCTGAAAGTAGAGGGTCTGCTGGGCGGCGTCGCGGACGTCGGTGAGGTTGCCGGCGGGGTCGTAGTGGTAGTGGAGCGACTGGAGCAGGGCCTGGTCGCTGGTGCGCGTGGTGGTCAGGCGCTGTAGACGAAAGGTGAGGGGGTCGTAGGTGTAGGCGGTGGTCGAGGTGGGGGCATCGATGGGGCCGTGGGTGATGGACTGGCGCTGGCCCTTGGCGTCGTAGGCGATGTCGCCGACGAGGGACTCGACGGTGGGGCCGCCGCGGTGGCGGAGGTCTACGCGGGTGAGAAGGCCGCCTTCGTCGTAGCCGTAGGCGACCTCGCTGCCGTCTGGGGAGACAGCGGTGAGGGTGCGGCCGAGGGCGTCGCGGGTGCTGCTGGCCGAGAAGACCTCGGCGTCGAGCAGTGGGGCGGCGGCGTTGGCCATGGCGGGAATTGTACTGGTGCCGAGCAGCGGGCTCCAGTCGGGCTGAGCGGTTTTTTGGGAGACGAGCTGGCGCTGCTCGGAGGTGGGGTGGCCTTTGAAGTCGAAGGCGTCGGTGGTGGCCACGCCGGCGCCGTCGTAGGCCCGGTAGACGCGGGTGCGGTGGTTGGTGAGGGCGGGCGTGTCGAGCTGCTCGCCGTAGAGGATGCGGCCGAGCAACTTCTCGGAGCTGTCGCCAGCGACGCTGACGGTACGGTCTGTGGGCCGGCGCAAGGCGTCGTAGGAGAAGGAAAAGCGCTGGTCTCGGCTGTCCCAGACGCGCATGGGCTGGCCCAGGGCGTTGCGCAGGTGCCAGCGGTCTCCGGCGTCGACGCTGGTCACGCGCAGCGACTGGCCCAGCATGCCGTAGGTGCGGGCTTCGGCTGTGTTACCGCGGGCGTCGATGACGGCGAGGACTTTGCCTTGGATGTCGAGGACGCTGCGGGTCTCGATGTACTCGTCTTCGTTGGTGGTGGTCTTGTTGTGGGCGACGCTGAGAAATGGGGAGCTCGCCGACCACGACGACCTCGGCCAGTCGAGGCAGCGCCGGGAAGTTCTTGGCCCAGCGAGCCAGGCGCTGCTCGTCAATGTCGTAGCGCTCGCAAAAGGCTTGGCGGCTGAGGTCGCTGTCGCGCCAGGCCTGGACGACCTTGGCGGCATCGGGACGAGACCAGCGGCGCTTGGCGGTGATCTGGACGAGTTTGGTGGGGGGGAGCGGGGTTGCTGGCGTCCGCCGCTCGTCGGCCTGGGTCGAAGCCGGCGACAGATGCCCTCACCGAGTGCTTACGTTGCAAGGCGCTCTCTCAAATTTCTCTAGGCGGCCGTTCTCGCCCGTGACCAACCCAAATTCCAGAAGCCCCTGCTTACTTTGCTCGGAATCTGGCCGGAGGCGTCGTCGTCGAACATCAAACGAGAAACGGCCCCAATCGTCCGCATGCAGGCATCTGGAGCCGCTCGTCAGATTTGACGGTGCTCAGGTTACAAGAGCCGGACGGTCCCCCTTGTCTCTTGGGCCCGTGGGGCATGTGCCGAATCAATCCGTCGACGGAGACAACGCCCACGCAAGAAAAACATCCAGGAGTTCATGAAGGTTTTTGGCCCTCCAAAGCCGACAAAGCGCCCTCCATCAAGATGGACGCGAATCCAGTCTTCTGAAGAGTAGGTGCGCTGCTCGAGCCAGCGGGTGCTCGGGTCTTGGTGGGTCTCGCGGGCCCTCGACTTTGCCCAGTTGGGTTTTCCTGTGGTGACCCAGGAAAAGAGGTCGTACTCGAAGGTGGCGGTGGGGTCCTCGAGGGTGTCGCCGTCGCTGTCGCCTGCCTTGCCCATCACGGCGCTGGCGATGACGAAGCCGCGGATGTCGAAGGCGACCTGGCTGCGGTTGCCGTTGGGGTCCGTGAGCTGCCAGGGCGCGAGCAGGCGGTAGTCGTGGGCGGCGGTGAGGGTGTTGCCGAGCGGGTCCGTGCTGCTGAGGGTCAGCAGGGCGTGGGCGTCGTAGGTGGTGGTGTAGACGTTTTCAAAGGGATCTTCGACGGCGGTGACCTGAAAGAACTTGTCTGGGGCGTAGGTGGGGTGGCCGCTGCGAAGCCACCAGTCGCCTTCTTGGTGCATCCCGCAGTCACCGAGAGATCTCCGCGGCCACCGGCCTGTCGAAAGGCTCGGTCAGCACCTACCTGCGCCGAGCTCGTGAGGCCGGCCTCGACTGGGAGAGCGCCCGCGAGCTCAGCGAGAGCGAGCTCGAGGCGCGTCTGTTCAAGACCCCAGGTCGCAACCTCCCGGTCGACCGCGTGCCGATCGATCACGCGTGGGTCCACCGAGAGATGCGCAAGAAGGGTGTCCCCCTTCAGCTGCTGTGGGTCGAGTACCGCGAGGCCTCGCTGAGCGATCCCCAGCAGCTGCGCCCTTATCAGTACAGCCAGTTCTGCGAGCGGCATGCAAAATTTCGCGAGCAGGTCGACGCGTCGATGCGCCAGGAACATCGTGCGGGCGAAAAGACCTTCGTCGACTACTCCGGGATGAAGCCGATGCTCGCCGACCGCGAGACCGGCGAGGTGATCGAGGTCGAGCTCTTCGTCGCCGTACTCGGCGCAAGCAACTACACCTACGCCAAGGCGACGCTGACCCAGCAGCGCGACGTGTTCATCGCCTCGATGGCCCGCACCTTCGAGTAGGTCGCCGACGACCGCCGCGACAGGCGAGCGTAGCGTCGGCCTCCGACCTCGACCACGTCGGCCTCCGAGACAGACTCGCGCAAGTCGTCGTCCTCACGCTGCCACAGCACGTCTCGCATCAGCTCCGCCTCCAGATCACGCCGCTGCTCGAAGGTCGCATCTGGCCCGAGCTGCTCGTCGACCTTCTGCTTGATCATCGCCGCGAGCTTCCGCACCAGCTCACTGTTCGGCTTCTTGGGCTGCTTCTTGGGCTTTTTCCGGCTTGCTATGGTGACCTCCAGCCCAGCATGATCTCAAACCTCGGAAACCACAACCGGGGAGTCGCCGTCCTCCTGCAACGCGCTGGGGAGCCTACTCAGGATCGGCTCCGCCCCAATTACGGCCGAAGAGGCGCGGAACCATTTTCTGACAGAGGTCGAGTCATGGGTTCGAACGGAGTTCGGTCTCGGGTGGGACCTCAAACGTGACTGGGTAACGCACGAAATCGAAACCGCTGTGGATGCGGCGATGCTGCCGCGCAATCCGGGGACTGATCTCTGACGGGTGTAGATCTCAGATCATCATCGAAGTTCCAGAAGAGTGCAACGCGATCGGCGAGGTCATGCGCGAGGTCGGCAGTTGGATGACGCGAGCAGTCCGCAAGGCCAAGAGTCGGCAGCGGCACCGTCGAGGCGACGTGCAAGACGGTCGTCTCGGTCCGCATGAACGAGCGGAGGCGCGCTGGAAAGAAGATAGGGGGCGACATGTGCTGCTCCTGCGCGTGCTCGCCCAGAGCGATGCTTGGCCGGTCATACGCGACGTCGCGCTGCGGCACCGGGCTCCCACCGTCTCTCTGCGGGAGGCAGCCTGATCAATCTCGCGGCCACCCCCTTCCAGCGAGTGTGCGCTACAGAGGACTCGAGGGGTCTCAGGGCCCCCCGTCGGGCCCCTGAAGCGAGCCCACGGCCGCCCCCGTCCCGCCGGGCTCGTCGACGCGCACCTTCTGGTAACCCACGGCCACCCCCTCCTTCGCAAAGGCCCGCGCGATCATCTCCATCACCCGCGAGCGCGTGTCGAAGAACCCGCCGCGGTTCGAGGCCCAGACCAAGAAGCGCACGTGGATCGCCGAGTCGCCCAGGCGATCGACCCAGATGATCGGCTCGGGCTCCTGGAGCAGGGCCGGCTCCTCGAGGGCGATGCGACGCAGCAGGGCACGCACGCGGTCGAGGTCCTCGTCGTAGGCCACGCGCAGGTCGATGTCGATGCGGCGGATCGGGTTGCGGCTGAGGTTGACGATCTCCGACTTGATCAGCGTCTCGTTGGGCACGCGCACGTAGAGGTTGTCGAAGGTGCGCAGCTTGACGGAGAGCAGGTCGACGGAGAGCACTTCGCCGGTGGTCTCGCCGACGACGATGGCGTCGCCCACGGAGAAGGGGCGCTCGCCGAGCAAGAACACGCCCGAGATCACGTTGGAGGCGGAGGTCTGCGAGGCGAAGCCCAGGGCCACGGAGAGGATGCCGGCGGCGCCCAGGAGCACGCTGGGGCTGACCCCGAGGGTGTCGAGGACGGCCAGGACCGTGAGCACCAAGATGGCGTAGAAGACGAAGCGCCGGGTGATCATCACGCCCTGGGCGCTGCCGCGGCGCGCGGCCAGGCGCGCGGCGGTGCCCGAGAGCAGGCGCCCGAGCAGCAAGCCGGCGACGATCAACAGCGCGATCTGGACGCCGATCGCCAGCAGGTCCGTGGCCTTGACGTCGAGCAGCTCCGCGAGCCACTCGGCGGCGCTCCCCTTGATCTTGATGGCGCCGACCTTCATGGCATCAACCCGCGAAAGGCCGCGGCCAGGACCCTGCCGACGGCGTTGGAGGAGCGGTCTTCACGGGGGTCCGAGACCCGCGTGGTCGAGCCGGCGCCGGCCGGTGGGGCCACGCCGAATTTGGCCGGCGCGTTGCCGGAGGGGTCGTAGTTGACGGTCGCAACTTCGGTCCACAGCGCGTCCTGCTCGTCGACGAAGATCGACATCTGCGGGAGCGGCAGGGCGATCCGCTCGATCCGCAGCGGCTCTCGGTGCGCGTTGTTGATCTCGAGGCAGGTCGCCACTCGCGGGCCGAGGACGGCCACGCCTTCGAGGGCGAGGCGAGCCAGGGTGCGGGTCGCGTAGCACAGCCGACCCTCGAGGGTGTTCTCGCCCAGCCAGGTGCTGGACGGGCGCCAGGTCGGGATCTCGGCGAAGGTGAGCAGCGGCTCCCCCGCGGCGAGCTCGACCCACACGGGCGTGGCGACGTAGACGGTGGTCCGCTGGCCGGCGGGGATGATCACCGGGGTCTCGGGGCGGGTGACCATGGCCCGATCTGCGACCCGCGGTGTCAGGCGCAGGCGATTGTTCTCGCCAGCGACCAGGAAGCGCCGACGCTCCAGGTCTTCTGGAGGGCCCTCGGCGCAGGGCTCGGCGACGACCACCTGGGGCTCGAGGGGGTCCTCGGACCAACGACTGACGACCTGCCACTCCCCACGCAGACGCGTGATCCACAGCTCTAGGGGGCCTATCTGCCAGCGCCGACAGCCCTCTTCGAATTCGAAATCTCCCCACCACTGGGTCATGCCGGGCGCCACCGTGAACCGGAATTGGTCGCCTTGCAAGACCAGCGCTCGGCGTGGCGGTCAGGCGGCGTGCAGACGCATGCGCTCGCGGGTGGCCACGCGCGCGCGGTGCAGGCGTGTCTTGACCGCGGGGACGGAGAGCCCGAGCTGACCCGCGACCTCCGCGGCCGAGAAGCCCTCGAGGTCGCGGCGCAAGAGCACCTCGCGGTCGACCGCAGGCAGGGCCCCGATCGCGGCGAGCAGGGCCTCGCGCAGCTCGCCGTCGACGATGCGCTCGTAGGGGTCGAGGCTCTCACCGGGCAGACCTTCGAAGCGCTCGCCGAGGTCGACCCGCATGTGCGCGGCCTTGGCTTCGACGGAGCGGCCGCGACGACGACGGCCGCAGTAGGTGCGGGCGATGGTGTAGGCCCAGGTCAACAGGCTCGAGTCGCCACGAAAGCGCTCGATGTTGATGGCGATGCCCATGAGCGTGTCTTGCAGGACCTCGGCCGCCTCTTCTTCGTTGCGACACATCCGGCGACAGATCGCCTGGAGGCGCGGCCGGTGCTGACGCAGGAGCTCGTCGAGGGCCTGACGATCTCCGAGGCGCGCGGCGGCGAGCAGCTCGTCCTCGTTGCGAGCCGAGCGAGCGACGCAGACCCGAGCGTGGCGAGGGCCGGAGGCGGAGATACAGACGGGAGCGAGGTCCACGTGTCTGCCAGTAGCAAGCTCCGCTCCCGCCCTCGACGCCTAAAAAACAGTGTAATTTCATGGACTTTTTGGGTGCCCGGGGAGAAGCAGAGGCCTGGCATCCGATCCATCGGATCTCCAACCTCCGATCGGAGCCCTCGTCCCCTCGCCGCCCGGCTGGGCTCAGACTCTCAGCCCCCCGCCGGCCCCTCGTCTTGCCCAGCCGCAGCGGGCTGCTCGCTCCCCTGCCCCTCGGCCTGCTCGGCCTCGATGCGCTCCCGCTCGGCCCGCTCGGCCCGCTCGTGGGTCTCGGGTCGCGGCGCCTGGGGCCGAAAGAGCACGAAGGACAGGTCGTCGGGCTTGCAGGGGATCTCGGGCTCGGGGTCGAGCCCGGCCATGCGCCCGCGCAGGCGACCGAGCAGCTGCTCGGCGGTGGCGTAGGGCTCGCCCGCCCGGACGAGCTCGATGATCTCGTCGTGATAGAGGTTGTCGAACACCCCGTCGCTCCCGAGCAGCACCGTGTCGCGGGCGGCCAGCTGGATGCCGGAGGTGGCGGCCATGTGCATGCCCTCCATGCCGAGGACGTTGGACAGCAGGTGGCGCTCGTCGTGGAGCAGGGCCTCGGCCTCGCCGAGCAGGCCCGACTCGCGGGCGTAGCCGACCGGCGAGTGCGGGATGGTGCGCAGCTTGAGCTTGCCGCGCTGGCCCACGACCAGCAGCTCCGAGTCGCCCACGGTGTAGCAGCGCAGCTCGCCGCGGTGGATCGTGGCCACCACCAAGGTCGTGGCCAGGGAGCCGGCGCGGGCGACGAGGCGGGAGTTGGCGCGCTCGATGGCGGCCATGACCGGCTCGCGCAGGTCGGCTGGTGGCGCCTCGCCCTCGGGGCCCGGCGCGAGCTCGCCGATCTCCTCGAGCGCCGAGGCGATCGTCAGCAAGGCCGTGCGCGCGGCCTCGTCCCCGCGGCCGTGTCCCCCGACCCCGTCGGCGACGGCGAGCACCGCCGCCTCCGGGCCGAGGTCGAAGATCGCCACGCCGTCCTCGTTGAGGCGGTCGGCGGGGACCGGCGAGGGGGCCGTGTACGCGATCGCCGTGCCCCCCGCGACGGGCACGAGCACCGGCACCCGCAGATCATCGCGGAGGAACAGATGCGCCCGCACGGCTCAGCTCTTCTTGGTCCGGCGCTCTGTCGCGTAGCGCAGCGCCTTGCGCTTGACCGGCTTGAAGGCGCGGTACATCGCCACCGCGTCACGAAAGCGCTTGCGGGTCTCGACCTCGAGGGCCCGACGAACGAACTCGCGCAGGTCGGGGTGCAGCACCTTGAGCCGCTCCTTGCCCTCGGTTGGCCACTCGAACGGCCACTGCGGGAGCTTGCCCGTGAGCAGCTGGTGGATCACCAGCCCGGCCGAGAACACGTCGGAGCGGGCCGAGGGCTTGCCCATGGCCTGCTCCGGCGCCATGTAGCCCACGGAGCCGGACGCCGAGGCGTTGATGGTCTTGCGCGCGAACTTGGCGATGCCGAAGTCCGCCAGGCGCAGGCGCCCCTCGGGGAAGAGGATCATGTTGTCGGGCTTGATGTCGCAGTGGATGATCCCGCGCTCGTGGGCGTGGGCGAGGCCGGCGAGCATCTGGTCGATGTAGTCGAGGCGGCGCTCGAGGGTCATCCGCTTGCTCATGCGATCGTCGAGGCTCTGCTCGCCGAGGGGCTGGACGATCGCAAACACGTCGCCGAGGAAGTCGGCGTTCTTGATCGGCAAGATGTTTGGGTGCTCGAGCTTGGCGGTGATCCGCACCTCGCGACGGAAGTCGTCGAGCTGCTCGGGTTTGACCGATCCGCCGAGGGGGATCTTGAGCGCCACCGAGATGCCCTCGATGGTGTCGTAGGCTTCGTAGACGTCGCCGAAGCCCCCACGGGCCACGCGTCGCTTGAGCCTGTACTTGCCGAGGCGTTGTCCGACACGAACCATGATCTCTCGCAGGGTCTCTCAGCTCTCGCCGTCGCGGAAGTCTTCTTTACGCAGGCCGTGGCGCTTCATCTTCTCGAAGAGAGAGCGCTCGGCGATCCCGGCCCGGCGCGCGCTGGCACCGATCCGGCCCCCGCTGGCCCGCAACAAGCCCTCGAGGTAGGCCCGCTCCCCGGCCCGCAGCAGCTGCTCGCGGACCTCCTTCCACGGGCGCTCGAGCCAGGCCGGGGGCAGAGCCAGGCCCAGGGCCGAGCCGGTCGGCTCGACCGGTGCGGCTGGCCCAAGCGGCCGTGTTGGCCCGGTTGGAGCGCAAAACGAGGCGGAGGGAGCGAGCATCGCTGCGGCGGGGGTCTCGGTGCCGGCGATCGCCGCCGGCAGGTCTCCCAGGGTGAGCCTGTCGTGGACGGATAGCAAGACCGCGCGCTCGATCACGTTGACCAGCTCACGGACGTTTCCCGGCCAGGCGTAGGCCTGCAGGGCCGCCATGGCCTCGGGCCGCGGCTCCCCCATTCGCCGACCCAGACGCTCGGCGAAGCGGACCACGTAGCGGCGGACGAGCGGCTCGATGTCCTCGCGCCGCGCTCTGAGGGGCGGGATCTCGAGCTCCACGACGCTCAGGCGATAGTAGAGATCTCGGCGGAAGGCCCCGGCCTCGACCTCGCTGCGCAGATCACGATTCGTGGCGGCGACCACCCGGACATCGATGACCAGCTCACGGTCGGCCCCGAGTGGGCGAATCGATCCGTCTTGTAGCGCGCGCAATAGCTTGGCCTGGAGCGGCAGGGGGACGTCGCCGATCTCGTCGAGGAAGAGGGTGCCGCCGTGGGCGAGTTCGAAGTGGCCGCGGCGGACCCGCTGGGCCCCGGTGAAGGCGCCCCGCTCGTGGCCAAAGAGCTCGCTCTCGAACAGCTCGCCAGGGATCGCCGCGCAGTTGACGGCGACGAAGGGGCCGCGGCTGCGGGGGCTCCACTCGTGGAGCAGCTGAGCGACCCGCTCCTTGCCGACGCCCGTCTCCCCCAGGAGGAGCACCGGCGAGTCGGCCCTGGCCACGCGCTGCGCCGTGCCCAACAGCTCGCGCATGGCCGCGCTCGCCGAGATCATCGGCGGGGGCTGGCTCGCCCCGACCCGGGTCGCCCGGTGCTGCGCGATGACCTCGTCGCGGCGCCGCTCGATCAAGGTGGCGAGGGCCTCGGACAGGCCGGCGTCGGACAGGCCGATCCACAGCACCACGAGGGCCCCCGCCGCCAGCAGGGCCGCGTGGGCCCGCGGGTCGTCATCGGGGTGCAGCAAGATCATCCCAGTCCGCTCGGGCAGGCTGGCGAGCGCGTCGGCGAGGGCTCCGGTGAGCACGTCCTCGTCTTCGCTGGAGACCTCGGTGAGCACGAGATCCTGTGGCTCGCTGCGCAGGCTCTCGACGAGGTCTGCGCCGGCGTCGAGCTCGCTGACGATCACCGCCGCGAAGCGCCGACGGTCGACGCGATCACGCACGCGCGACCGCGTCGACATGAGCTCCCGAGCGCGCTCGCGCAGCGCTCGATCACGGATGTGGATCCCGGCGCGGACGAGCATGGAGACCCCGGAGGAACGGGCGCCTCGATGGTATCGCGGGCGAGGCTGCGCGCTCCGCCGGTCGCAGACGGTCTCTCGGACAAAAAATTTTAGTCATGTAATTTCAGTAACTTAGCCCCAAAACTGGTGTTCCAGGAGGTGCCCCGGGGCCGAGCTGAACCCTTTTTCCAGCGCACGGCTCCAAGCCCCCGACCATGAAACTCCTCCGCGTACTCGTCTGTGCCCCCCTGCTCTTCTCCCTCGTCGCGCTGAGCGGCTGCGACAAGAAGAGCGAAGACAAAAAAGCCGAAGACAAGAAGGCCGAAGACAAGAAGGTCGAAGACAAGAAGGCCGAGCCCGCTGCCGAGCCCGAGCCCGAGCCCGAGCCCGCTGTCGAAGAGCCCGCCGCCGACGAAGAAGAGCCCGCCGACGGCGAGCCCGCCGCCGACGACGAAGAGCCCGTCGAGTAGTCGCTCCAGTCGATCAAAAAATAGCGGTGGCCTGATCTCCACATCAGGCTCTCATCGAAGAAAAGCGCCCGTTGGGCTCACTCCAGCGGGCGCTCGACTCGCCCGCCGCGACCGGATCGGTGGCGGCGGGTCCACGCTCGCGCCAGACTGTCTCCAGATGTGTTCGAGTTAGCGCGTGGCCTTGGAGCCCCGCGAGTTGGACCCCCCTTCGATCCCGAATGCCATGGTCGCCACCGCCAACACCTCCAATGAGACTGCCGGCGCGCGCGCCGACGACCTCGTCCGTAACTACCTCGCGCAGATCGGCCAGGTCGCGCTGCTCACCCGCGAAGGCGAGCTCGAGTTTGCCCGCCGGCGCGAGCTCGCGCTGGTCGACGCCCGGGCTGCCGCCGCGCTGAGTGCCTCGAGCAGCGCCGCCCTCGACAAGGCGCTCGAGGAGCTGCCCGCCAGCGAGACCGAACATCGTCAACGCCAGGCCAGGGTCGCCCTCGCGCAGCGCGAGGCCTGCCGCGAGGCGCTCGCCTGTGGGCGCATCGACGCCGCCACGGCGCTCGCTCGGCTGCGCCCCTACATCCCCCACCTGCCGGCCAAGATTCAGCGCTGGGACGACATCGTCGGGGAGTTCGCCGCGACCTTGAGGGCCGCCCTCGAGCCGTCGACGAGCGAGGCCGAGGGCCGGCAATTCGCCGCGCGCCTGGGCCTGCCCCCCTCGACCTGGACCGTGCTCGAGGCCAGCCTCGACCGCAGCCTCCGCCAGGCCCGGCGCGCCTGCGGGGACCTGGTGGTCGCCAACTTGCGCCTCGTCGTCGCCGTGGCCCGCAAGTACTCGCGGGCCAGCTTGCCCATGCTCGACCTGATCCAGGAGGGCAACTTGGGGCTGATGCGCGCGGCCGAGAAGTTCGACCCCCAACGTGGGCTGCGCTTCTCGACCTACGCGATCTGGTGGATCCGCCAGTCGATCACCCGGAGCATCGCCGACCAGGGCCGCACCATCCGCCTGCCCGTGCACGTGGTCGAGACCCTGCACAAGCTCGCCCGCATGCGCAGCGAGGCCATCGCGGTCAACGGCCGCGACCCCGACGCCACCGAGCTCGCCGAGCGCCTCAACCTGTCCGTGCCGCGGGTCCGCTTCCTGCTCGAGATCGGCCCCGAGCCGATCCCGCTCGAGACCCCCGTGGGCGAGGACACCGAGATCGGCGACCTGCTCCAAGACGAGCGCAGCCCCGACCCCCTCGCGCGCATCGACGGCGACGACCTCGCCCGCGCGCTCCAGAGCGCCATGGGCCGGCTGACCGAACGCGAGACGCGGATCCTCGAGCTGCGCTTTGGCCTCGGCGAGCAAGAGGAAGAGCAGACCCTCGAGGCCGTCGGCCGGGCCTTCTCGCTGACCCGCGAGCGCGTGCGTCAGATCGAGGCCCGCGCCCTGGACAAGCTGCGCCGCAACAGCATCCGCGCGCAGCTCTCCGACTTCATCGGCTAACGCTCCACACGAGCGCTAGAGCGGCGATCGGTTTGAAGGCGCGCCGTCAGGTGCGTCTGGGCGGCTCCGTGGCGAGGAGCGAGGCCGAAGCTGTGGTGGACCCACTGCGAGCGCCGAGCGACAACGACCACGGGGCCGCCAAGATGTGCCTGGCGGTGCGAATTCAAACCGGTCGCCGCTCTAGCGGTAGCGATCCGTGGCCGCGACCAGGGCCGAGATGATCCCCGGCTCGAAGGCCGAGTGCCCCGCGTCGGGCACGATCTCGAGCTCGGCCTCCGGCAGCTGCTGGTGGAGCTGCCAGGCGTTGCGCACCGGGCAGATCACGTCGTAGCGCCCGTGCACGATGCTCGTGGGGATGTGCCGGATCTTGGCGCAGTCTTCGAGCAGCTGGCGGTCGTGGTCGAGGAAGCCGCCGTTGACGAAGTAGTGGCACTCGATCCGCGCGAAGGGCAGCGTGAAGCTCGGGTCCTGGCAGTGCGCCGCGACCTCGGGGTCCGGCATCAAGGTGGCCACGCGGCACTCGTAGAGGCTCCACGAGGTCGCGCAGCGCGCCCGCAGCTTGGGGTCGTCGCTGGTCAGCCGGCGATGGTAAGCGCGGATCAGATCCCCGCGCTCGGCCTCGGGGATCGGCGCCACGAAGTCGGCCCAGGCGTCGGGGAAGAGCGTCGCCGTGCCTCCGCCGTAAAACCAGTCCATCTCGGCCTGGGTGAAGGTGAAGATCCCGCGCAGGACCAGCTCGGTGACGCGCTGCGGGTGAGTCTGGGCGTAGGCCAGCGCCAAGGTGCTGCCCCACGAGCCGCCAAAGACCTGCCAGCGCTCGATGCCGAGGTGCTGACGCAGGCGCTCGATGTCCTCGACCAGGCTCCAGGTCGTGTTGTCCTCGAGGCTCGCGTGCGGGCGCGAGCGCCCGCAGCCGCGCTGATCGAAGAGCACGATGCGATAGCGAGAAGGATCGAAGAAGCGGCGGTGCTTGGGATCCGTGCCGCCGCCGGGGCCGCCATGGAGGAAGAGCACGGGCTTGCCCGCGGGGTTGCCCGACTGCTCCCAGTAGAGCTCGTGGATCGGCGAGACGCGGAGGTGGCCGCTCTCGTGAGAGGAGATCGCGGGATACAAGGAGCGCTGACCAGGCACGAGGGCGAGCTTGGCAGAGCAGGCCACGGAGATCCAGGCGCGCGCGGGCTCAGCCAGGCACGGGGACGCCCTTGAGCGCGCAAAAAGCCGCCACGCTGTCGGCGCGCAGCGCCGGGTTCGTGGCGAACTCCCACATCAAGGTGCTCGTCGGCGTCTTGCCGTAGTCGTGCCCCGGGTAGACGCGGGTCTGCTCGGGCAGCGAGCCGAGCTTGCGCTGGAGCGTGTCGACCATCGCCGCGGGATCCGAGCCCGGGTAGCCCACGCCGCCGCACGAGCCCACGAAGAGCACGTCGCCGGTGATCAGCG
This sequence comes from Pseudenhygromyxa sp. WMMC2535, assembly GCF_011083025.2. Lineage (NCBI taxonomy): Bacteria > Pseudomonadati > Myxococcota > Nannocystales > Nannocystaceae > Pseudenhygromyxa > Pseudenhygromyxa sp. WMMC2535. Next base: position 4,852,812 of record NZ_JABJWV010000001.1, on the reverse strand, counting down.
CCTCGCTCTCCGGGCCGTACCAACACACGCAGCCCGGCGTGTGCCCCGGCGCCCAGATCGCCCGCATGCGCCCGGCGCCAACGCTGACATCTTCGCCGTCGCTCACGGCCTCGACACGATCCGCGAAGCGTCGCGCGATCTCGACCTCGAGCGGGTGGCAGCGGACCACGGCACCGGTCGCGGCGTAGGCCTCGTCGAGGCCGGCGACGTGATCGTCGTGGGTGTGGGTCAGCAGGATCGTGTCCACGGTCCAGCCCTCGCGCGCGGCCACGGCGAGCAGGCGATCCACTTCGAATGCGGGATCGACCAGCGCCGCCCGTCCGGTCTCGGGACAGGCGATCACCTCACAAAAATTTTGAAGCAGCCCGACCTCGAGCTGATGGATCTCGAGCCGGCCCATGGCCGCAGCCTATCACCGGCCGTGCGCGCTTGCGGCGTCGATCGCAAACCCGTACAAGTCCGGGCTCGCGCCGATGGATCTCTCCTCTCTAAACCCTGCCCAGCGCGAAGCCGTGCTTCACACCGAGGGCCCCCTGCTCGTCCTCGCCGGCGCCGGCTCGGGCAAGACCCGCGTCATCACCCACCGCATCGCGCACCTGCTCGAGCAGGGTGTCGGCCCCGAGCAGATCGTCGCGCTCTCGTTCACCAACAAGGCCGCCGAGGAGATGCGCGAGCGCATCGCCAAGATGGTCGGCCAAAAGCGGGCCAAGGCCCTCCAGCTGGGCACCTTCCACAGCCTCGGCTCGTGGATGATGCGCGAGGATCCCAAGGGCTTCGACGTGCCCAAGCGCTTCCAGATCCTCGACCAGGGCGACGTGTTCGGGATCATCCGCGCGCTCCTGCGCGATCACGGCTACCACGGCCCGGCCAACAAGAAGCGCTTCGACATCAACGCGATCGTCCAGCGCATCAGCCTGTGGAAGAACGACTTCCTCGACACGCAGGCGGTCCGCAAGATCATCTCGTCAAACGACTACGACGAGATCGCCGCCGAGCTGTTCGAGCCCTACGAAGATCGCCTGCGCAGCCTCGCGGCCGTGGACTTCGACGACCTCGTGTGCCGCATCGCCTCGCGCCTGCAGGAGGACCCGGCGACCAAGCGGCGCTGGCAGCGACGCTTCCGCTACCTGCTCGTCGACGAGTACCAGGACACGAACACCGCCCAGTTCCAGATGCTGCTCGAGCTCCTCGGCGAGGAGCAGAACCTGTGCGTGGTCGGTGACGACGACCAGGCGATCTACGGCTGGCGCGGGGCCAAGGTCGCCAACATCCTCGGCTTCGACATGTACTTTCGCAACGCGAAGGTCGTGAAGCTCGAGGCCAACTACCGATCCAAGCCGCCGATCACGACCTGCGCCAACACGCTGATCGCCCACAACACCGCCCGCCACGACAAGCAGCTGATCCCCCAGCGCCGCGGCGACGAGCCGGTGCAGATCGTCGTCACCCCCGACGGGCCGATGGAGGCCAAGTGGGTGGCCGACAAGATCCTCACCCTGGTCAAGGAGCGCCAGGCCCCGCCCAGGGAGATCGCGGTGCTCTATCGCTCGAGCCGACAGGCGCGGATCGTCGAGCAGAACCTGCAAGAGCACGGGCTCCCCTACCGCGTGCTCGGTGGCCAGCCCTTCTACGACAAAAAAGAGGTCAAGGACGCCACCGCCTACCTCAAGCTGCTGGTCATGCCCAGCGACGAGATCGCGGTGCGCCGGGCCCTCGACACGCCCAACCGCGGGATCGGGCGCAAGACCGTGGAGCGCCTCGATCGCTGGGCCGAGCTCAACGGCCGCCGGCTGATCGACGCCGTCTACCACGCCGACGAGATCGAAGGGCTGAGCGGGCGCCCCCTCCACGCGCTCCAGCAGTTCGCCCAGCAGATCCGCCACGCCCAGGGCGAGGCCCACCACGGCTCCGTGGCCGATGCCCTGCGCGCGCTCCTGCGAGAGGTCCGCCTGCGCGACAACATGGTCAAGGAGGTCGGCTCCGGCGAGGCCGCCAAGAACCGCTGGAGCGGCGTCGAATTCCTGCTCGAGAGCGTGTCTCGCTACGAGCAGCGCGCCTGGGAGCAGCGCGGCAGCAAGCAAAACCCCGAGGGCAAGCCCAAGTGGCGCGACTACCTCGGCAACCTCGACCTCAAGAAGAAGGACGAGGGCGAGGGCGAGGACGCCGGCCAGGGCCAGATCACCCTCTCCACCTTCCACTCGGCCAAGGGCCTCGAGTGGGGCTGCGTGTTCATCCTCGGCGTCGAGGAGGGCACCATGCCGCACAAGCGCACCGACGCGCCGCGCCTGTCCGACGCGATCTCCGGCGACATCGAGGAGGAGCGGCGGCTGTTCTACGTGGGCATCACCCGGGCCCGCGACCGCCTGTGGCTGACCCGCGCCGCGACCCGCGTCGACCGTGGCCGCGAGCTCGAGATCCGCCCGAGCCGCTTCCTCGAGGAGCTGCCCGGGGACGACAGCGGCGTGATCGCCCACTACGACGTCCGCGAGCAGGAGAAGCTCTCGCAAGAGAGCATGGAGGAGATGGCCAGCGCGTTCATGAACCAGCTGCAGGCCTTCGCCCCCGCCGACGGGCCCGCGCGCTCGAGCTGACGCGCGCCAGGTCGCCCCCGGTCGCCCCCGGTCGCCCCCGGTCGCCTTCCGCGTGTCGGGCTTCCGCGTGTCGGGCTGCGCCTGCGCGCCACACTCGATGCCAAACAATTAAGTTGCGTACAATATTTTTGCAGGCCATTTAAAAGCTCGTGAGCCGCCCTCTCGAGCCGAGCCTCGCCCTCGACGACCAGCTGTGCTTCGCCCTCTACGCGGCCTCCCGCGCCATGACGGCGGCCTATCGCCCGCTCCTCGAGCCCCTCGGGCTGACCTATCCGCAGTACGTGGTGATGCTCGTGCTCTGGGAGCGAGACGGTTGCTCGGTGCGCAGCATCGGTGCGCGCCTGAGCCTCGACTCCGGCACGCTCACCCCCCTGCTCAAGCGCCTCGAGTCCAACGGCCTGGTCAGGCGCCAGCGCAGCAGCGCCGACGAGCGCGTGGTCGAGGTCTTCTTGACCACCGAGGGCAAGCGCCTGCGACGGCGCGCGAAGTCCATCCCTGGCTCGCTGATGTGCCGCTACGGCGGCGAGCCAGCGGACATCGCTGCCCTGCGCGAGGCCCTGGTCGCGCTCACCCAGAAGATTCGCGCGGCCGAGGGTCGGTGATCCGCCCGCGCCAGCGCCCAAGCTCATCCAATCATCCACCTCGTCCACCTCACGACTGGCCAGCTCGGCGAGCTTGCCATGGCTGGAGTACGCACCGTGATCCCCTCGACCATCAAGACCACCAAGATCCAAGACGTCTTTCGCATCCTCCTCGGGCTGATGATGGTGCTCCCCGGCATCGGCCACATGACCTTCCAACGCCTCGAATTCCAGGCCCAGGTCCCCGGCTGGATCCCCCTCGATCCCGATCTCGTCGTGATCCTCTCCGGGGTCGTGGAGGTCGGCCTGGGCGCGGCGATGCTCTTCGCGGGCAAGTGGAAGGTCTGGGTGGGTCTGACCCTGGCGACCTTCTACGTGCTGATCTTCCCCGGCAACATCCACCAATACACCCACCACATCGACGCCTTTGGCCTCGACTCGGACCGCGCGCGCTTGATCCGGCTGCTCTTTCAGCCGCTGCTGATCGCCTGGGCGCTGTGGTCCACGGGCGCCCTGCGTGCGCTGCGGGGACGAGGCGAGGTGCCGCAGCCCGCGGCCGAGTGAAGCCCGAGATTGACAGCCCCGCGCGCGCCTTCGAGAGTGCAGCGGTGACGATCCTCGACGCCATCGGCGAGACCCCGCTCGTCCCGCTGCGAGCCCTCGCCCGCGGCCTGCCGACGCCGGTGCTCGCCAAGTGCGAGCACCTCAACCCCGGCGGGAGCGTCAAGGATCGCATCGCCAAGGCGATCATCGACGACGCCGAGGCCCGCGGCCTGCTCCGCCCCGGCATGACGGTGATCGAGGCCACGGCCGGCAACACCGGGGTCGGCCTGGCCATGGTCGCGGCTGCCCGCGGCTACGGCCTAGTCTGCGTGATGCCCGAGAAGATGTCCGTGGACAAGCGGCGGACCCTCGCGGCCATGGGCGCGAAGCTCGTGATCACGCAAAACGCCCCACCGAGCAGCCCCGACAATTTTCAAAACGTCGCCCGCGCCCTCGCCGAGGCCCACGGCTACTTCCTGACCGATCAATTCCAAAACCCCGTCAACGTCGAGGTCCACGCCAAGACCACCGGCGCGGAGATCCTCCGCCAGACCGGCGGCCGCGTGGGCGCCTTCGTGGCCGGAGCCGGGACCGGGGGGACGATCAGCGGCGTGGCTCGGGCGCTGCGCCAGGCCTGCCCGGAGGTGAAGATCATCCTCGCCGACCCCATCGGCTCCTCCCTCGCCCACTGGATCGAGACCGGCGAGCTCGGGCCCGACGGAAGCTACGCCGTCGAGGGCATCGGCTCGAGCGCGGCGCCGGCCAACCTCCACCGCGAGCTGATCCACGCCGCCGAGTCGGTCTCGGACGCGCTGAGCGTCGCAACCACCCAGCGGCTGATCCGCGAGGAGGGCCTGCTCGTCGGCGGCTCGGCGGGGACCAACGTCGCGGCGGCGCTGCGCGTGGCGGCCCGGGGCGAGCTCGCCGGACCCGTGGTCACGGTGCTCCCCGACAGCTGGGATCGCTACTTCAGCACGGCGTGGCTGCGGGACATGAGCGCAGAAGCGACCCGCGCCGGGTCCAGCGCCGAGTAGAGTAGCCCGCGACGGCCCGAGACCCCCGCGTGCAGCGAAAATCGGCGTTCTGAAGGCTCGAAGCAGGCAAATTTTGCCATTTTGCAAATAGGTTGCATATTACTCCGCCGTGATCACGTCTCAAGCGCACCCCGATCTGACACCCGAGGACACCAGCCGACTGGAGGCCAAGCTCCAGGCGGAGCGGGCCACGATCCTCGCGCGCTCCCAGGCGCGATCCTCCGAGGCGCTCGCAGAGCAGCTCAAGCTGCCCGACGAGTTCGACCAGGCCAGCGTCCACTCCTCCCAGACCCTCGAGCTCAAGCTCGCTGGCAAGGACCGCAAGCTGCTCGTCCTCATCGACCACGCGCTCGGTAAAATTCGACGCGGCGAGTACGGGCTGTGCGAGGGGACCGACGAGCCGATCGAGCTTCGACGGCTCGAAGCCCGCCCGTGGGCGCGCTACAGCCTGGCCTACAAAGAGCAGCTCGAGCTCGAGCGCTCGATGCACGTCGACTGAGCGCCTCGATACTCGTGAGACCGCGCGAGCGAGAGCCCGCGTCAGGACTTGTCTTCGGGCTCGTCCTGACGCGCCTCGCGTTCCTCCTGACGCTCCTCCCGCGCCTCCTCGCGCTCCTCCTGACGCTCCTCGCGTTCTTCCTGACGCTCTTCCTGACGCTCTTCGCGTTCTTCCTGACGCTCCTCTCGACGCGCCTCGCGTTCCTCCTGACGCTCCTCCCGCGCCTCCTGGCGATCGTCTTGACGCGCCTCGCGGGCCGCTTCCTGCTCGCGCTTCTCGGCCTTCACCCGCTCGCGCGCGTCGCCGATCTTTAGCAGCTTTTCTTGCAGCCACGAGTTGTTCTCGTCGGTGGCCTGGAGCGAGAAGCCGCGCTCGTCGCCATAGCTACCCTCGACCTCGATGTTGTTGTTGGGTCCCAGGGCGAGCGGGTCCTCGACGACGCTCGAGCCGATCTCGATGCCCAGGGCGATCAGCGGACGCTTCAGGCCGTCCTCGAGCTCGCCTTTCATCTTCACCTTGCTGAAGTGCGGCTCGATCCACCCGCCAAAATCCCCGCCCTCACCGTCGAGGTGGACCCCCAGCGCGGCGTAGCCGTCGGTCACGCGCACGCCGACGTAGTTGGCGATCAGCGGCTCGATGGCCTCGAGGCGGAAGCCCTCGAGCTGCGCGTCGATCGAGAAGGCCCGCGGGGTCTCTCCGTTCTTGGCGAAGTCGCCCGAGAGCTCGACCTTGCCGCCCGACTCGACCTCGCCGCTCAGGGCGAAGGTCGCCGGGGTGGTGTCCTCGTCGGCGTCGTCGAGGTTGCCGAGCTCGCCCGAGAGCGAGACGAGCTCGAGGTCGAGGCCGGTGCGCTCGTCGACGTAGCGCGCGCGGCTGTCCTCGACGGTGATCTCGCGCGAGTCCCAAGACGAGAGCGCGCGGATGTCTTCGAGGGCCTGCTCGCTGATCAGCTGCTCGTGGCTGGGATCGTCGCTCCTGACGAAGTGCAGCGCGAGGCCGCGGATGACCAGCTCGGACTCGCTGGCCGAGCCGGCGATCATCGGGCCGAAGACGTCGATCTCGAGGCGCTCGGCGTAGATCAGATCGTCTTCGACGCCGCCCTGGTCGGGGTTGAGGTGCACGCCGGAGATCACCAGGTGGCGATCGAAGACCTCGAGCTGCGTGTCCTCGACCTCGGCGGTCATGCCTTCGACGCTCTCGAACTTGCGCTCGACCACGACCTGCGCGATGGCGTCGAGGAAGAGCGCGGCGACCCCGACGACGAGGACGAGAGCCAGCGCGAGTGCGCCGAGGATCCACAGGCCAACACGCTTGCGAGAGGACATGCCTCCAGTACAGAGCAAGCGCCGTACCAACGCGCCCTCGCCGGAGCTCCGGTCGGCGCCCGCGCCAGGCACGAGCTCTGGCCTCGAGGCGCCTTCGAAGTGAGCCGCATCGTCACGCCTGGAGCGAAAAGCGTGGCCGGATGACACCCCCGGCCCGGGCCCGCGAACGACTTGCTACGCTGACCTCTGCCCCTCCCCCTCGGTCCCTCGCCTCGAGCACCCATGCGCCCCTCCAAGCTCTCCCTGGTCCTGTCCTCGCTCGCGCTCCCCACCTGGCTGCTCGCCTGCGAGCCCACCGTGTTCGAAGACGACGACGCGGGGGACGAGAGCTCGAGCAGCGGTGGCGAAGACGAGGCCTCGACCAGCGCCGAGTCATCGAGCGCCGGCTCCGGGGATCCGGTCTATAACTGCGAGCCCGGCCGCGAAAGCCCCTGCCCCGACGGCCAAAAGTGCACAGCGCTGACCGCCGACGGCGAGCTCGTCTACGACTGCGTCAACGATGACGGCACGCTGCTGGCCTTCGACGCCTGCGAGCCCGACCCGAGCACCGGCCAGGACATGTGCCCCGCCGGCCACACCTGCATCGCGGCCGAGGAGGGCAGCGAGGGCCTGTGCCTCGAGCTGTGCGAGAACGACAACGACTGCGACGACGCCTCGCTGTGCACCACCGCACCCGAGCAGCTCGTGCCGACCTGCGCGGCGATCTGTGACCCCCTCAGCCCCCTGTGCCCCGGCCAGCAGGTCTGCCAGCGCGTGGCCCAGAGCGCCTTCGTCTGCCAGTACCCCGGCAGCGACGACCACGGAACCACCGCCGATCCTTGTGACGCCGCCACCGACCGCGGCTGCGCCCAGGGCTTCGTGTGCGAGACCGGCGAGATCATCCCCGGCTGCGGCGACCTGGCCTGCTGCACCTCGCTGTGCGATCTCGCCGGGACCGATCCCTGCGAGGCCCCGATGAGCTGCGGCGAGCTCCCCCTCGACCCCCTCCCCGGCCTCGAAGACATCGGCGCTTGCTATGTCCCGCAGTGAGCCCGCGATCGCGCCTGCGCCCGATCGAGCAGGCCGTGACGAGAATTTTGCGCGATACCACCCCTGAACGGCGTATCAACTGGATCCTCGCCACCACCTCCGCTAGTGTGCGCGGCAGAGGACTTGAAGGGCCCCAGGCTTGGAGCACCGGCCGCTGACTTCGTTGCTCGTCAGTCATTTGTGCCCGACAAACTCCCTCCTCGCGCCTCGTCAGCAACCGGCGGTCCGGCGCCTGAGACCCTTCAAGTCCTCTGCCGCGCACACTAGCTTTTTCAGTCGGAGGTCGAGCTTGGCGACATCATCTTTGTACGAGCGGATCGGTGGCCGCGATGCGATCACCGCGGCAGTTGGCATCTTCTATCAAAAGATCATGAATGATCCCCTGGTCGCGCCCTTCTTCGACGGCTACGAGATGCCGAGGCAGATCAAAAAACAGATCGCCTTCATGACCATGGCCTTCGGCGGACCGCACGGCTACACGGGCCGAGACCTTCGCACGGCCCACGCCCCCCTCGTCGCCCGCGGCCTCGGCGAGGTGCACTTCAACGCGATCGCCGGGCACCTCGACGCGACCCTGCACGAGCTCGGGGTCGCCCAGGCGCTGATCGACGAGGCCATGACCATCGTCGGCGGGACCAAGGCCGACGTCTTGAACCACTGAGCCGCGCTCAGCTCGAGCTCAGCTCGGTGCAGGCCGCGAGGATCGCCGCGGCCTCGTCCAGGGCGCGGCTCGCCGCATCGTCGCGGCGCAACCCGAGGCGCACCAACCCCTGGGGAGGCATCACCGGGATGGCCATCAAGGACGCGCAGCGCTCGGCCAGGCTCGGTCCGAGCGGGCCCGCCAGGCTCGGGTCCGAGCCCAGCATGCGCAGGTGGTCGACGTAGCTGCGGCCCCAGATGTCCTCACAGCGCGCGCGCGTCCACCCGCGCGTGCTCATCTCGACCAACGCCGCGTTTAGGGCCATGCCCGCAGCCCGCCGCGCGAGGGTGACCGCCGCCCGGCGCGAGCCGAGCTTGGTCCGGCCTTGCTCGAGATCGTTGCGCGCGGCGTCGAGCCACTCGCCCGCGCCGAGGCGCCAAAGCCAGTGTGTCTGATCGTCCGCCATCCCCTCGGCCCTGGGCCCGCCACTCACCCCGTGGTGGTGTCGGTGTCCGTGTCCGTGTCGGTCCCGGTGTCCGTGTCCGTGTCGGTCCCCGTCTCGGTGTCCGTGTCCGTCTCGGTGTCCGTATCCGTGCCCGTGTCGGTCCCGGTCTCCGTGTCGGTGTCGGTGTCGGTCCCGGTCTCCGTGTCGGTCCCGGTCTCCGTGTCGGTCCCGGTGTCCGTATCGGTGTCGGTCCCGGTCTCCGTGTCCGAGTCGGTGTCGTCGAAGCCCCCGCCGATGTCCCGCTTGCTGGGCATGTCGTCGTAGATCGGCATGTCCGAGAGGGCATCTTGGCCGGGGAGCGAGTCGTCGTCGACGCAGTAGCCGACTTCGAGATTAATCGCGCACTCGCCATCTTCGAGCACGTCGCGCTCGTCGATCACACAGACCAGGCCATCGCGGCAGTCCGAGGCGCAGCGGCAGACCTCACCCGTAGGGCTCTTGCAGCCGCCGGCGCCAGCGACCAGGGCGATCGCCCACACGGCCGCGGCGCGAGCCAGCCCCGGCGCCCGGCGAGCGCGCTCCTGCCCGGAGAACCGGAGAGAGAGTCCAGCGAGCACGGACCAGGGGCTGTTCGGCGGCTGCAGCGGGTGCATCAGGGGATCCTCATGTACTCGACCTTGAGGATCTCGAACTCGCGGTCCCCCTTGGGTAGGTGCACCGTGACGTCGTCGCCCTCCTCCTTGCCGAGGAGCGCGCGGGCGATGGGCGCGGAGATCGAGATCTTGCCGGCCTTGACGTCCGACTCGTCCTCTCCGACGAGGCGATAGACGACCTCTTCTTCGGTGTCGGCGTCGGCCAGGGTGACGGTCGCGCCAAAGGCGACGCGATCGGAGCTGGTCTCCTCGGGGTCGATGACCTGGGCGAGGGAGATGCGGCTCTCGAGGTAGGCCTGGCGGGCGGCGAGCTCGGCCTGACGCTCCTTGGCGGCGTGATACTCGGCGTTCTCGCGCAGGTCGCCGTGGCCGAGGGCTGTCTCGATGTCGGCGACGTTTTGAGGGCGCAGGTTCTCCTTGATGTTGCGCAGCTCGTCGCGGAGGGTCTGCAGCCCGCTCGGGGTAATCGGGACTCGTTGGGTCATCGTGTCACTCTTCGCTCGAACAACGCCGGGCGCCGGCGTCAGCACGCGCCGACCCCGGCGCTCCTAACCAGCGCCCCCTCGCGGTGAGCGTGTTCGGCCATGGTAGCTCAGGCCGGCTTGGGCCGGTAGGCGTCGCGGTCGGCGGGCTCCTGACCAGGCGTGTAGTGCGGACGCTGGTGGTACTCCTGGAGCGACACGGCCTCGAGCACGCTCCCGCCGAGGCGCGCAGACTCGATGGCGTGCGCGGTGGCCAGCGCGCCGGCGATGGTCGTGAAGTAAGGAATGCCCAGGCTCAGGGCCGTGCGGCGGATCGACAGCGAGTCCCGGGCGGACTGCTGGCCCTCGGTGGTGTTGATCACGAGGGCGACCTCGCCGTTGAGCATGCGGTCGACGACGTGCGGCCGGCCCTCGAGCACCTTGTTGACCTCAGCGCAGTCGATGGCCTCCTCACGCAGCACGCGCGCGGTCCCTCGCGTGGCGAGGATCGAGAAGCCCAGCCGACGCAGGTGCTTTGCCGCAGGAACCACCGCCAGCTTGTGCGGATCGGCGACGCTGATGAACACGGTCCCGCCCTGGGGCAAGAACACGTTGGCCGCGGCCATGCCCGAGTGAAAGGCCGCGCCGAAGTCCTTGGCGATGCCCATGACCTCGCCGGTGCTGCGCATCTCGGGTGAGAGCAGCACGTCGACGCCGGGGAACTTCATGAAGGGGAACACCGGGACCTTGACCGAGACGTGCTCGGGCACGCGCTCGCTGACCCCGAGCTCGGTCAGGCTCTTGCCCGCGCCGACCAGCGCGGCGATCTTGGCGAAGGCCACGCCCACGGCCTTGGACACGAAGGGCACGGTCCGCGAGCCGCGAGGGTTGACCTCGAGGATGTAGAGGCGCTCGCCCTTGAGGGCGTACTGCACGTTCATCAGGCCGACCACGCCGAGCTCGCGAGCGAGGGCCTCGGTGACCTCGCGGATCTGGTCGGTGATCGCCGTGCTGACGCTGACCGGCGGCATGCAGCAGGTCGAGTCGCCGGAGTGCACCCCGGCCTCCTCGACGTGCTCCATGATCCCCGCGATGACCACGTCCTTGCCGTCGGCCACGGCGTCGACGTCGAACTCGATCGCCTGGTGGAGGAACTCGTCGATCAGCACCGGGTGGTCCGGCGAGGCGCGCACGGCCAGCTGCATGTAGCTGTCGAGCTGCTCGTCCGAGTGGACGATCTCCATGGCTCGGCCCCCGAGCACATAGCTGGGGCGGACGAGCACCGGGAAGCCGATCTCGTGGGCGACCGAGAAGGCCTCTTCCTCCGAGCGGGCCACGCCCCAGCGCGGCGCGTGCAGGCCCAGGCGGTTGACCAGCTCGCCAAAGCGCCCGCGGTCCTCGGCGCGGTCGATGGAGTCGGCCGGGGTCCCGAGCAGCGGGTAGCCGGCGCGCTCGATGGCCGCAGCCAGCTTGAGCGGGGTCTGGCCGCCAAACTGCACGAGTACCCCGACGATCTCCCCGCTCGCGGCCTCGACATCCAGGATGTCGAGCACGTTCTCGCGGGTCAGCGGCTCGAAGTAGAGCCGGTCGCTGGTGTCGTAGTCCGTCGACACCGTCTCCGGGTTGCAGTTGACCATGATGGTCTCGTAGCCGGCGTCGCGCAGGGCGAAGGCCGCGTGGCAGCAGCAGTAGTCGAACTCGATGCCCTGGCCGATGCGGTTGGGCCCGCCGCCGAGGATGACCACCTTCTCGCGCCCGGACACCGCCGACTCGTCCTCCTCCTCGTAGCTCGAGTAGAGATAGGGCGTGTGCGCGGCGAACTCGGCCGCGCAGGTGTCGATGGTCTTGAACACCGGGCGGATCCCCGCCTGCAGCCGGCGCTCGCGGACCGCGTCCTCCGAGGTCCCGCGCAGCGCGGCCACGCGGCGATCCGAGAGCCCCGAGCGCTTGGCCTCGCGCAGCAGCTGCGAGCCGGGGACCTTGCCCCGCGGGCCCTTGGCGATGCGCTGCTCGAGGGCGATGATCGCCGCGATGTGATGCAGGAACCACGGGTCGATGCCGGTCCGCTGGTGGACCGTCTCGATCGTCATGCCCCGACGCATGGCCTCGCCGATCAGCCACAGCCGCTCGGGCGTGGGCCGGCTGATCAGCGCCTCGAGCTGGTCGAGGTCGAGGTCGCCGACGGTCGCGTCGAAGCCCCAGGTCTCGGTCTCCATGCTGCGCATGGCCTTGCCCAGGGACTCGCGCACGCTCCGGCCGATGGCCATGGCCTCGCCCACGGACTTCATCTGGATCGTCAGCGTGTCCTCGGCGCCCTTGAACTTCTCGAACGCGAAGCGCGGGATCTTGGTGACGATGTAGTCGATGCTCGGCTCGAAGCTCGCCGGGGTGACCTTGGTGATGTCGTTGTCGAGCTCGTCGAGGGTGTAGCCAACGGCCAGCTTGGCCGCGAACTTGGCGATCGGGAAGCCGGTCGCCTTCGAGGCCAGGGCCGAGGACCGGCTGACCCGCGGGTTCATCTCGATCACGATCATCCGCCCGCTGGCCGGGTCGATCGCAAACTGGATGTTGCAGCCGCCGGTGGTCACGCCGATCTCGGTGACCACGGCTCGGGCCGCGTTGCGCATGTGCTGATACTCCTTGTCGGTCAGCGTCAGCGCCGGAGCCAAGGTGATCGAGTCGCCGGTGTGCACCCCCATGGGGTCGAGGTTCTCGATCGCGCAGATCACGACGAAGTTATCCTTGCCGTCGCGCATGACCTCGAGCTCGTACTCCTTCCAGCCGAGCACCGACTCCTCGATCAGCGCCTCGCCGCGCAGCGACTCGGACAGGGCGTGGCTGGCCATGCGCTCGAATTCTTCGCGGTTGTAGGCGATCGCCGCCCCGGACCCGCCCATGGTGAAGCTCGGGCGGATGATCGCCGGGAAGCCGATCTGGTCGAGGGCCTCGCGGGCCTCGACGATCGAGTGCACGTAGAAGGAGCGCGGGACCTCGAGGCCGATGCTGACCATCGCCGCCTTGAAGCGGTCGCGGTCCTCGGCCTTCTCGATCACGTCGAGGGGCGCGCCGAGCAGCTCGACGCCGTGGTGCTCGAAGATCCCGCGGCGCCCGGCCTCGAGCGCCAGGTTGAGGGCCGTCTGGCCGCCGACCGTGGGCAGGACCGCGTCGGGCTTGGTCTTGCGCAGGACCTGATCGAGGTCCTCGGGCGTGAGCGGGCGGACGAAGGTCTCGTCGGCCAGCTCCGGATCGGTCATGATCGTCGCCGGGTTGGAGTTGATCAGCACGACCTCGTAGCCCTCCTCACGCAGGGCCTTGATCGCCTGAGTGCCCGAGTAGTCGAACTCGCAGGCCTGACCGATCACGATCGGGCCAGAGCCGAGGACGCAGATCCGCTTGATATCGTCGCGACGAGGCATGGCAGCTCGCCGCTACTTACCTTGGCGAACTGCGCCTCGCAAACCGGCGTTCAGCGCCGCTTGACTCGCGCGCCGTCGAAGCTGTGCTCGTCGTCGAGGTGCTTGCGAACCACCTCCGCGTGCGCGGACACGTCCCAGCCCAGATCCGCGAGGCCGTCGAGAATTCGCGCGCGCAGCCGCACCGAGTCCTCCTCGGCTTTGCCCAGCTGTGACATGAGGGCGTCGAGTGACTCGACCTCCGCGTTGTCGACGAGCGCCTCGACACAAAAGAAGCGCACGCTCTCGTCGGGATCCTCGAGGTAGCGAGAGAGGATCTCGCGGACGCGCGGATCGTCGATCTCCTTGAGGTGCGTGAGGGTCTGGAGCTTGGGCGAGGAGTCGCGCTCGTAGACCGGGGGGTGCGCCTCGAGCAGGGCGTCGAGGATCTCCCACTCCTCCTCCTCGCTGGCCACGTCCTCGACGATGCGCAGCGCCCAGGCTACGCCCTCGGCCTCGACCACGAAACGCTTGATCGGCCCGAGCATCGGCTTGCCGATGGCCGTGAGCCGGCGATAGAGCCAGCCCTTCTCCTCTTCGTCGTCGATCGTCTTGCTCGCGACCGTGGTGAAGCGCTTGAGCACGCCCACGTAGGCGTCGTCGGCCGAGCGCTCGAGCTCGAGGCGCTCCGGCGTGCCCTCGGGCAGCTTGAGGGCCTTGTCCCAGGTCTTCGCTGCGAGCCCGAGCAAGTCCTCCATGGCCCCGTAGCGGTCCGCCGACTGGGCATACTGGTTGGTCGCCCGCTTGGTCAGTCGCTCGGCCCGGGTCTTCCCGCGCCCGCTGCCGCCGCCAAAAAACATGTCCTTGAGTCCCATATGTCGCAATTCCTCGACCTAGCCGGTCGTCTCGGTCTCGCCGCCGGTCTCGCTGTCCGTCTCGGTCCCGCTGTCCGTCTCGGTCTCGGTCCCGCTGTCCGTCTCGGTCCCGCTGTCCGTCTCGGTGCCGGTCTCGCCGTCCGTTCCCGTCCCGGCGTCCTCGACACCCACGGCGCAGCCGCCATAGCTGGCTTCGACGTCGGATCCGATCGCGTGACAGCAGCCGTCGGCCTCGCAGGCGTAGCCATCCGGGCAGTCGTCGCGGCCCTGCGGCTCGCAGGAGAAGAGCACGTCGTCCCCCGGCGGTGAAAAACACGCGCCGACCAGGCCGAGCCCGAGCCCGAGCCCGATGCCGAGGCTCCACAGCGCCATCACACCAGCCCGCGCGAGGCGTCCCCGCGCGGGTCGTCCGGCGGTCGAGTGCTTGGCGCGCTGAAGGCTGCGCTGAGGGTCGAGTGGCGTCACCGCGGGTTCCAGAGGGCGAGGGATCAAAAACGAAGGCGCAGGCCACCCGGGCCAGGGTCGACGCGCACCGCCGCCCGCTCACCGGCTCGCCGGTGGCGGACGCCCTCGGCGATGAACAGGCCCAGGCCAGTCAGCACTACCACGCCACCTGCGATGATCAGACCGCGGGCAGCCCACTGATAGGCCTCGCCCTCGCGGAGGGTGCGCTCGTAGTCGTCGGCCACGTCGGCGTAGAGCGTGGTCGCGCCGGTGGTCAGGCTGAAGGAGTAGGCCATGCGATCCGCCGCGTCCTCGCGCGTCTCGGCGATGCCGGCGAACACGCCCCCGGCCGTGGCCAGGGTCACCCCCGCGAACACCGTCCACCAGCCGGCCGCCTGGAGCGGGGGCAGGCGGGCGGGCACGCCCTCGATGTCGTCGAGGCTCTCGCCCTCTAGATCGGACTGCGCCCGGGTCGCGTTGGGATCGTCGGGATCGACGATCGCCCCGGCCACGCCGCCACCGCTAGGTACATTGGACGGCTCGACCGCGTCGACCTCGACCGCCGCGCCCTCGCCAGCCTCCACTTCCACCTCGGGCTGCTCGGTCTCGCCCTCGGGCTCGGTCTTGGCCTCGCCCTCGGTCTCGGGGCCAGCTTCGGCACCAGCTTCGGGGGCTGCCGGATCGTCCGCCGGCGAGCCCGGCGCGAGCGCCTCGGTCTGAGCCTCGGCCGCGCCCCCCGGCGAAGGCGCAGCGAGGGCCGGGCTCGACGCGGCGACCAGAGCGATCGCCGTCACACAGGCGAGCGCCCGTGCGGGATCGAGTTCGAGCGCGGCCTTGCGGGGCATCCGGGCGGCAGGATAGCGGTCCGCCCGGCCTGGGCAAAGACCCCACCGCGATCGCCCCTGCTGTCGAAGCTGCGCACAAATGTTATGCACCGGCCACGTGCTCTCCGCGCTCGAAGCGATCCGCGCGCCTGTGACGGCCTGGACCCCGCGAGGTGCCTGGTCGGCCGCGGCCTTGGCCCTGGCGGCCTGCACCTCCTCCCTCCCCGGCGGCAGCTCGACGCGCTCGGCCTCCTACCCCCAGGCCTCGATCTACGAGCTCGAGCCCGAGTTCGCGGGTGAGTGGCGAGGCGACATCGGCGGCCTGCCCGGCGTGCTGACCATCGGCGAGCTCGACGAGCGCGCCTACTTTGGCTCCTTCGTGACCAAGGGTACCGAATACACGCTCCTGCTCGAGCACACCTACGTGACCTCCGAAGAGGGCAGCGAGGTCCCCAGCAACCGCACCACCTTCACCTGGCAAGACGGCCTCGGCAGCCGCGGCCACGGCTGGCTGCTGATCAACCGCGAAGACACGGCGCTGACCGGCTCCTTTGGCTACGGCGCGGCCACGGAGGGCCTCGGCGCGTGGAGCTTCGTGCGCGAGGACGGCTGACCCCCCAGTTTTGCGCGAGGGCTGGTGTGGCTGCTCGTAGCGGCAAAAGCCCCAGTCTGATAGGTAGAAAGGCGATGCCCACCAGCCGCCAATTTCTGCTCTCGTCCCGCCCCGAGGGCGAACTCTCCGACGACGACCTCGAGCTGCGCGAGGTCGAGCTGCCAGAGCTGGGCGAGGGAGAGATCCGCGCGCGCACGACCTGGATGTCCGTCGACCCGACCATCCGCATCTGGATGAGCGACATCCCCCAGTACATGCCGCCGATCGCCATCGGTGAGGTCGTGCGCAGCATCGGCGTGGCCGAGGTCGAGGCCTCGACGCACCCGGGCTTCGCCGTCGGCGACCAGGTCTCGACGATGATCGGCTGGCAGACCCGGATCCAGGGCAAGCCCGAGGCCCTCGGCTGCATGAAGCTGCCCGAGGGCACGGACCCCGGCATGTTCCTGGCCACCGTCGGCCCGACCTCGGGCATGACCGCCTACTTTGGCCTCTTCGACATCGGCGAGCCCAAGCCCGGCGAGACCGTGGTCGTCGACGCCGCCGCGGGCGCCGTGGGCAGCCTCGTCGGTCAGCTCGCCAAGCTCCACGGCTGCCGCGCGGTGGGCATCGCTGGCGGCCCCGAGAAGTGCGCCTACGTGACCGAGGAGCTCGGCTTCGACGCCTGCATCGACTACAAGAACGAGGACGTCGGCGCCGGCCTCGACCGCGCCTGCCCCGACGGCATCGACGTGTGCTTCGAGAACGTCGGCGGCCCGATCTTCGACGAGATCCTGCTGCGCATGAACAACTTCGGCCGCGTCTCGCTGTGCGGGATGGTGTCCGGCTACAACCGCGCCGGCGAGCAGCTCCCCGGCCCCTATCAATTCCCCATGGTGCTCATGCGCCGCCTCAAGGTGCAGGGCTTCATCATCCTCGACTACGCCGATCGCTACGCCGAGGCCGCCGCCAAGCTCGGCGCGTGGGTGGCTCAGGGCAAGCTCGAGTCGCGGCTCCACGTCCGCGAGGGCTTCGAGAGCCTGCCCGACGCCCTGCGCGAGCTCGTCGGGGGCAAGAGCGCCAAGATCGGCAAGATGGTCGTGCGCTTCTAGCCAACAAGAACTCCCATGACCCTCGAACTGATCCTCTTCGTCGTCCTCGCCGCCTCTGGCCTGACCATGGTCGGGCTGCACTACGCCTACGAGTCGCAGCTGACCGACGCCATCAAGATCTACCCCAAGCGAGCCAAGCGCTTCACCCTCGCCCGGCGGGCGCGCAACATCCTGCTCAACGGGCTCTACTCGGGCGGCGCCGCGGTCGGTGTCAGCTTGCTGCTGCGCGACTTCTTGTTCGACGAAGGTCCGAACGCCGCGCTCACCGTGGCCTGGCAGGCCGTGGCCGTGCTCGCGCTCTACGACCTGCTCTACTACTTCATGCACCGGTTCTTGTTCCACGAGTGGAAGTGGCTGCGCGACGTCCACCTCGTGCACCACAGCCACAAGTTCCCGACCGCCTTCGAGAGCCTCTACGCCAGCCCGATCGAGATGCTCGCCGGGGTCGTGCTGGTCATGGCCTGCGTGGCCATCGTCGGGCCGATCTCCTTGCCGGCCTTTGCGATCGTGTTCACCGTGTTCTCGATCTTCAACGTGGTGATCCACTCGGGCCTCGACTTCAAGCACCCGCTGCTGCGGCCCTTCGCCTACCTCAACCGCAAGCACGCCCGGCACCACGCGAGCATGAAGGCCGGCAACTTCGCCAGCATCTCGCCGCTGCCGGACATCTTGTTCGGCACGGCCGAGTAGCGCTCCCCGCTCCGAAGCGCCAAACGCAGCGCGGGCGCCCTGTTGTGGGGCGCCCGCGCTGCGTTTGGGCTCGGGAGCGGGGAGCCTCAGAGCGCGACGATGATCTTCACCCCGGGCTCGGCGAAGAGCAGCTTGCGGGTGCCCGCCTCGGTCTCGACGATCGCCAGGCCCGAGGCCTCGAGCTTGACCTCCGCCTCGCCGTCGTCGGGGACCTCGGCCTCGTGGACCTTCTTGGGCCCGGTGACCTTGATCTTGGTCCCGCTGCCCTCCTCGCGGGTCACGACCACGTAGCAGTCCTCGCCGCCGATCCACTCGGCCTCGTAGGGGTAAAAGGCCTTGATGCGCTGCTCGAGCGCGGCCATGCGCGTGGCGACCTGAGGCCCGCGCAGATAGTCGCGGGCGGCCGCGTCGGTGTAGAGGCTCTGGGCCAGGCGCAGGGCGGCGAGCGAGCGGCCGTAGGCGTTGATCCGCGCCTTGGGGTAGCTGAAGGGATCGTCGGCCCGGAAGGTCTCGACCCAGACCTTGCGCAGGCCCTCGAGGCGAACCTCGGCCTCGAGCTCGGCGCGGGCGAGGGCGGTCTCGAGCAGGTCGGGGGCCGCCCGCTCGGCGCGCTCGATGGCCTTGCGCGCCGCGGCGAACTGGCCGACCTCGATCATCTTGGCCGCGTAGGCGGTCTCGACCACGGCCCGGATGCGCCCGTAGGCGGGGTGGCTCTCCCAGTCGGCCAGCATCTTGCGGGCGTCGCCGCTGTTGCGCATCGAGGTTGCGATGATCAGCTGGAGGTTGAGGGTCTGGTTGGTGTCCTCGAGCACCAGGGCCTGCTTGGCGAACTCGATCGCCTCGCGGGTCTCGCCGGCGGCGATGTGCGCGGCCACGCGCTGCATGAACAAGCCCAGCAGGGTCTGGCGCAGGCTCTCGAGCTCCGCGCCCGAGAGCTGCTTCTCGGCGTCGGCGAAGGTCGCCAGCCCGCGCTGGGTGCCCTCGTCGTAGGCCCGCATGTAGATCTGCAGCGAGGCCGCGTACATCCGCAAGTTGAGCAGGTCGATCAGCTTTTGATGCTCGTCGACGCGGGCGCGGGGATCTTGGAGGGCCAAGATCGAGTTGAGCGCGCCGTGCTCTCCGCGGGTCGCCGCGTGGTAGAGCACCTCCTGGCGCTTGTCCCACCAGACCTGCTGGACGCCGATCTGGTCGATCGGCATCAGGCGCAGCGCCTGATCCAGGAAGGCCACGGCGTCGGCGGCCTCGCCGTAGCTGCCCTGGATGTAGGCCTCGAGCTTGGCGAGCACCGTGAGCGGGTCGCGCTGCATGGCCAGGGCCTGGTCGTAGTCGGACAGGGCGTCGGCGTAGTCGCCGTTGCGGATGCCCGCGTGGCCGCGCTCGATGTAGATCACCGCGACCAGGCTCTTGCAGCCGCGGCAGTCCTTGTTCTCCATCAGCACGTCGATCGCCTCGGTGTAGCGCTCGACCTTCATCAGCGCGCGGGCGTAGGCGATCCGCGGCTCGTCGAGGTTGGGGCTGAGCGAGAGCGCCTCGCGGTAGATCGGCAGCGCCGTGTCGGGGTCGCTCTCCATCATCTTGGAGGCGCGACCGAGCAGCAGCGAGACCAGGGCGCGCCGGGCATCTTCGGCGTCCGTGCCCTTCTTGCTGCGCATGACCTCGCGGTAGAGCTCCTCCGCGCGGGCCTCGTCGCCAGCGTCCTCGGCGAGCGCGGCCTCCTCCATCTTGGTCTTCGCGTCCGTGAAGTAGGCGCAGCCACCGGCGAGCACCACCGACAAACCAAGCGCCAACCTCCGCGCGCGCCGCTGCGCGCCTTCGCCCTTGGGGGCAACCGTCTTCGTGGACATGGGCCCGCTTATATCCCTCTACATTTTGTATTTCAAATCACTCATTTCTCACCGTTCGGCGGGTGGGCTCGGCGTATTTTCGAGCGCCCTGCCCCCTCCTGTGGCCGGTGATCGGGGTATTTTCGAGCCGTGTTCGCCGCGACCCTCGCCCTCACCTCGCTCCTGTCCTCCCCGGTGTTCGAAGCACCCTGGGCCTGCGAGGGGATCTACAGCTGCACGCAAGGCAACGGCGGCGAGACCAGCCACACGGGCTACGCCCAGTACGCCTGGGACTTTGGCATGCCCCTGGGTACCGACATTCACGCAGTCCATGGCGGGACTGTCACGCACGTCAAGATGGACTCGACCACCGGGGGCTGCTCGAGCGACTACGCCAACCTGTCCAATCACGTGGTCATCGACCACGAAGACGGGACCGCCGGGCTCTACCTCCACGTCGAGGGCGAGTCCTCGAACCTCGAGGTCGGCGACGTCGTCGAGACCGGTGATGTGATCGCCCGCGTCGGGCTGACCGGCTGGACCTGCGGGCCGCACCTTCACTACCAGACCCAGGAGGTCTGCGGCTCGTGGTGGTGCCAGTCGATCCCCGCGGAGTTCTACGGCTACGGCGTCGTGGCCTACGGCCAGTCGGTGGTCAGCGAGAACTGCGGGCCGTGCCCGGCGACCCTGGCCGGAACAACCACGACGATCAGCGAGAGCGAGGTCCGCTGCTTCGATCGCTTCACGCAGTGGTGGACCGACGCCGAGGAGGGCCTCGACGGCCACCACTGGTACACGGCCGCGACGGCGGCCGACTACGCCGACACCTACGGCCGCTGGCGCTTTGGCGTGGAGGTCCCCGGCGACTACGAGGTCGAGGTTCACATCCCCAGCGCCTCGGCCGACGCCCAGGGGGCCGTCTACCACGTCCACCACGCCGGCGAGATCGACGAGGTCGGCGTGGACCAGGCCGCGCAAAAGGGCTGGCAGAGCCTGGGCGTGTTCGACTTCGACGGCGGCGGCGACGAGTTCATCGAGCTCCCGGACAACACGGGGGAGGACTACGCGCTGATGGTGCCCCTGGCCTACGACAGCGTCCGCTTCACCTACGCCGACGAGGGTGACGAGGGCGGCGAGGACTGCCCCATCGGTCAGCCCGGCTGCGCGTGCACGGCCGGGGGCGGCTGCGACCCCGGGGCGAGCTGCGTCGACGGCCTCTGCGTCGCGGATGAAGACGAGGGCGGCGAGGGCGGCGAGGGCGGCGAGGGCGGCGAGGGCAACGAGTCCGGCGAGGGTGACGAGTCCGGCGGTGACGATGAAGCGGGCGCAGGGCTCGACGCAGGCGCGAGCGAAGACGCAGGCTGCAGCTGCTCGAGCGCGAGCGACGAGCCCGGGGGTCAGCGGCTCGGTCTGCTGCTGGGGCTGCTCGGTCTCGCCGCCATTCCTCGCAGGCGAAGCGCCCCAATCAGTCAGCACGGCAACAGCTGACACTCATATACAATCGACACCCCCATTTTTCACAGCCTCGCCCTCCCGCATTGTGCATGACCACAATGGGGGAGACATTTGCCCTTGGACCCCAACCCCGCGGCCGTTGAGCCCGCGACGGACAATCTCGTAATTGATGGGCGACAGGATCAGTCACCCATGACGACCATAAAACGACACACCTCGACATTTCTATTTGCAACATCACTACTCGGAACATTCGCCTGCATGCATGGCCCCGGCGGCGATGGTGATGAATGCAACGATGATGATGGCACCGAGAGCGCGGAGGGCGAGGGCGCCGACACCTCGGAGGGCGACGCCACCAGCACCACCGGCGAGTCCGACTCCGGCGACACCGACGACACGAGCGCCGACGCCGACTCGAGCTCCGGTGAGTCCGACTCGAGCGACACCGACGACGCGACCTCAGAGGGCACGAGCGCCGACACCTCCGAGGCCGACACCTCCGAGGGTGACGCGCCCGTCTGCGGCGACGGCGTGCTCAACGGTGACGAGGCCTGCGACGACGGCGTCAACGACGGGTCCTACGGCGGCTGCGCCGAGGACTGCATGAGCCTCGGCCCCCACTGCGGCGACGCCGAGGTCAACGGCCCCGAGACCTGCGACGACGCCAACGAGGACAGCGCCGACGGCTGCCTGTCCACCTGCCTCGTCCCGGCCAGCTGCCAGGAGATCCTCGACTTCGACATCCTGGCCGAGAGCGGCGCCTACCAAGTCGGCGTCATGGGCCCCGACGCCGTGTTCGAGGTCGACTGCGACATGGACACCGACCGCGGCGGCTGGACCGGCATTCGGGTCGGGAACACCTGCAACGGTGACCTCGAGTCGACCCTGACCCCCGTCGAGGCCGCCCCGAGCGCGGGCATCGACGACGCCTGTCGGCCCTTCACCCAGGACGCCGAGGGCCCGCACACCTACTACTGGGACATCGAGTTCCCCCCGACCTTCGAGTCCTTCTACCTGTCCGGCTTCACCATCAAAGACAACGCGGGCACGGACCTCGCCTCGGACATCAGCCCAGACGTCTTCGTCCAGAGCGACTGGGAGCTCGCCTATCTGGGCTCCGAAGCTGGCGTCGGCGACGTGTCCTTTGGCGCGGCCGAGAACACCGGACCCACGACCAGCTTCGCCGCGACCTTGGACGAGAGCTTGTCTTGCAGCGCGTGTGAGACCCCCTTCCCGAACGACCTCCAGCTCTACGAGGTCGACACCACCAGCAGCACCTTCCGCATCGGCTGGGGCGAGGCCGGCACGCAGGCCGAGGGCTGGTATCCGTGGTGGAGCGGCACCATCTACCTGCGCTGAGCTCGACGCGACGCGACGCGACGCGACGCGATTGAGCGCCACGCGTGCCCGATCTCCTGGTCCGCAGATGATGCGTGCCAGGAGATCGCAAGCGCGAGGTCGAGCTTCGAAGCGCGAGCTCGCGCCTTCCATGACCACAATGAGAGGTTTTTGCGCCCGAGCCCCAACCCCGTGGTGGTTGAGCCCGCGCCCAGCAATCTCGACACTCGGTCGGACAGGAGCAGCTCCTCATGTTCAATATCAAACATCGCGCTTCGACCCTTTTCTTCGCCTCTTGCTTGCTTGGGACCTTCGCCTGCGGTGACGACACCGGCACCGAGGACAGCTCGGGCGACACCGAGGACACCGAGACCGCCGGCGACGACGAGATCGACAGCTCTGGCGAAGAAGCCAGCACCACCGCCGACACCAGCTCGACCGACACCGACGACGCGAGCACCGACACCACCGACGCGAGCACCGACACTTCCGACACCACCGACGACGCGAGCACCGACACCACCGACACCGCTGAGAGCGACACCGCTGAGAGCGACACCACCGAAACCGGCGACACCACTGACGGCAACGCGGCCATCTGTGGCGACGCCGAGGTCAGCGGCGACGAGGCCTGCGACGACGGCGTCAACGACGGGTCCTACGGCGGCTGCGCCGAGGACTGCATGAGCCTCGGCCCCCACTGTGGCGACGCCGAGGTCAACGGCCCCGAGACCTGCGACGACGCCAACGAAGACAGCGCCGACGGCTGCCTCGCCAGCTGCATCGTCCCCGCCAGCTGCCTCGAGATCCTCGAGTTCGACGCCCTCGCCGAGAGCGGCGCCTACCAGGTCGGCGTCATGGGCCCCGACGCCGTGTTCGAGGTCGACTGTGACATGGACACCGATGGCGGCGGCTGGACCGGCCTGCTCGTCACCAACACCTGCAACGGCGACCTCGAGTCCCTCGTCACCGCGGTCGAGGCCGCCCCCACCGAGGGCATCGACGACACCTGCCGACCCTTCACCCAGGACACCTCCAGCTACCACACCTACTACTGGGACATCGAGTTCCCCCCGACCTTCGAGGCCTTCTACCTGTCCGAGTTCACCATCAAGGCCAACGCGGGCGCCGGCGACACCTCGGACATCTACCCTGGCACCTTCGCCCAGAGCGACTGGAGCATCGCGCACCAGGGCGCTGGCGTCGGTGACGTGTCTTTTGGCGCGGCCGAGAACACCGGACCCACGACCAGCTTTGGCGCGACCTTGGACGCCAACTTCGAGTGCCTCGACTGCGAGGGCGTGTTCCCCGAGGACATGGTGCCCTTCGCCGTCGACACCACCAGCAGCGCCTTCCGCATCGGCTGGGGCGAGGCCGGCGGTCAGACCGAGGGCTGGTACCCGTGGTGGAGCGGCGCCGTCTACCTGCGCTGAGCTCGACGCGACATCGCTGAGCGCTCACACGATCGGCCGGCCCTCGCAGCGCGCGAGGTGCCGGCCGCTTCAATCGTGTCGCTCCGTGGTCGATGCTTGGGTTCGCGCGCAAGTGCGAGGTCGAGCATCGAGGCGCAGGTACGCGCCATCCATGGCCACTTCGAGGGGATTTTGCCCCTGCTTCCCAACCTCGTGGTGGTTGAGGTCGCGACCATCGATCTCGAAAATTGAACAGACAGGAGTAGCTCTTCATGTTCAATATCAAACACCGCGCATCGACCCTTTTTTTCGCCTCTTGCTTGCTCGGGACCTTCGCCTGCAGTGACGACACCGGCACCGAGGGCAGCTCGAGTAGCACCGACCCGGACACCGAGACCGACGGCGACGACGAGATCGACAGCTCTGGCGAGGAGGCCAGCACCACCGCCGACACCAGCTCGACCGACACCGACACCGACACCGCGACCTCCGACACCACGGACGACGCGACCTCCGACACTTCCGACACCACGGACGACGCGACCTCCGACACCACCGAGGGCTCGACCACGGACACCACCGACGGCGACACCACCGACGGAGACGTGGCAGTCTGCGGCGACGGCGAGGTCAACGGCGACGAGGTCTGCGACGACGGCGTCAACGACGGGTCCTACGCCGGCTGCGCCGAGGACTGCATGAGCCTCGGGCCCCACTGTGGCGACGCCGAGGTCAACGGCCCCGAGACCTGCGACGACGCCAACGAAGACAGCGCCGACGGCTGCCTCGCCAGCTGCATCGTCCCCGCCAGCTGCCTCGAGATCCTCGAGTTCGACGCCCTCGCCGAGAGCGGCGCCTACCAGGTCGGCGTCATGGGCCCCGACGCCGTGTTCGAGGTCGACTGTGACATGGACACCGATGGCGGCGGCTGGACCGGCCTGCTCGTCACCAACACCTGCAACGGCGACCTCGAGTCCCTCGTCACCGCGGTCGAGGCCGCCCCCACCGAGGGCATCGACGACACCTGCCGACCCTTCACCCAGGACGCGGGCGGGAGCCACACCTACTACTGGGACATCGAATTTCCCCCGACCTTCGAGGCCTTCTACCTGTCCGAGTTCATCATCAAGGCCAACGCGGGGGCCGGCGGTACTTCGGACATCAACCCAGCCTCCTTCGTGCAGAGCGACTGGGCCAGCGCCGGCCAGGGCACCCTCGGCGACGTGTCCTTTGGCGCGGCCGAGAACACCGGACCCACGACCAGCTTTGGCGCGACCTTGGCCGCGGGCATCGACTGCTTCGACTGCGAGACAGTGTTCCCCGAGGACATGGCGACCTTCGCCGTCGATACGACCAGCAGCGCCTTCCGCATCGGCTGGGGCGAGGCCGGCAGTCAGTCGGAGGGCTGGTACCCATGGTGGAGCGGCGCCGTCTACTTGCGCTGATCTCACAGCGACATCGTTGAGGCCCTTTCACAAATCGGCCGGCCGCTCGGAGCTTGCGAGCGACCGGCCGATTTGTTCAGCACCTCCACGCGCGCAGGCCCAATATGCGCGATCACCTCATCCCTCCTCAGCCAGAGAGCTCCCTCACTCATTGGCCGCCACTGGACTTCGCCCTGCCCTCCGAAGCCCGAGCGACAAATTGAAATGCTCAAACTCGCGCACGGCCAGAGAGAAACCCGCCCCCCCCGACCAGTCCGGAAATGCTCCAATTCATGCACAGAGCGGACGGTATCGCCGATACCAGCGGACCTCGACATTCTCGTTCGCCCACCTTGGACCTCTAAATATATCGCTCTGGGTATCGCTCTGGGATGATTTTTCGAGGTGTAAGGCCCAAACGCTACTGAAGATAGGCACAGCGCCATGAGGTGCTGATCACAAAATTCGGCTCCAGGTCGATTCGGAGCAAACGAACGTCTGCGAGGCGACACAGAAAATGAGCCAACTTCGCCATTTGGGGACGACATGTACACGACGCAGATCTTGGAGCCCAGGGATCCAACAGTCATCAGCTACCCACGCGGCCCATGCCAGGCCAGCTGTAAAGGTGATCCGCCGCGGACACAGGGAGCGCCGCAGAGCCGGGCGAGCGCCCTCGAGGTCCGCGCGAGCATGAGTGAGGACGAAGAGGACGACGACTTCACCTTGCTCGCGCTGTGGCGAGGTGGAGACTCGCGCGCAGGGAACAACCTCTACGATCGCCACTTCGACGCCGTTCGCCGGTTCTTCATCAACTCGGTCAGTGATCGCGAACGCGAAGATTTGACTCAGGAGACCTTCACCCGCCTGACCTCCGCCCTCCCCTCCTTCGAAGGCCGGGCGAGCTTTCGGACGTTTACTTTGAGGATCGCCCGCTACGTGCTCTACGACCACCTTCGACGGCGCTACCGCGGAAAGTCGGACTTCGATCCCCTGACCCACTCGGTCGAAGACGACAGCGGCCTCAACCCCTCGCGGATCATCGCCTCTCTCGATCGCCACACTCGCCTGCTCCACTGCGTGCGTCGCCTCCCCACGCAGACCAAGCTCCTGCTCGAGCTCTACTATTGGCAAGGCGTCCCCCCGCGGGAGATCGCCAAGGTCTTCGAGATCAAGGAGGTCACCGTCCGCGGTCGCCTGCGCACCGCGAGGCTGGCTCTCCAGGCTGATCTTCAGCAGTCGGAGGAGGCGGCCATCGACGACACGGACCTCGAGGACAAGCTCTACGAGCTCGGTAAGTTCTTCACCGACGGCCCCTGCGGGTCTTGAGCGGCGGCTCGCTCGTCATCCCGTGCAGCCGGGCTCGCCGCCACGTGAATCCTCAGCACGCGGTTTTGCGATTTCCCAATGTGAAAACGCTGGCCGAGGAAACGATACATACACGGAGGGTGACCCGGCCCGCGCAGGCGCCAGGTCACCCTCGCCTCGCTCAGGCGCTGGCCAGCGCCTGCTCGAGCGCCGCGAGCCCCTCGCGGATGTCCTCGAGGCCGCAGGCGAAGCTCAGGCGCAGGTGGCCTGGCGCGCCAAAGGCCGAGCCGGGCACCGTGGCCAGGCCCTTGTCCTCGAGCAGGAAGCTGGCCAGGGCGAGGTCGTCGGCGAAGCGTTCGCCCTCGCCGCAGAGCGCCGAGAAGTCCGGGAACACGTAGAAGGCGCCGTCGGGCTCGACGAGCTCGACGCCGGCCGAGCGCAGCCCGGCGATCATCGCCTCGCGCCGCTCGGCGAAGCGGCCGCGCATCTCGTCGACGGCGGCGATGCACTCGGGATCAGTCAGTGCCGCGAGCGCGGCCCACTGCGCCGGCGTGCAGGCGCCCGAGGTGGTCTGGCCCTGGAGCGCGTTGACAGCGGCGGCGATGGGCGCGGGCGCGACCAAAAAGCCGATCCGCCAGCCGGTCATCGCGTGGCTCTTGGACACGCCGTCGACCAGGACGATCTGCTCTTCGAGGCCGGGGATGCCCGCGCAAGCCCGGACGATCGAGGCGTGGCCGGCGTCGCCGTAGACGAGCTTGCGGTAGATGTCGTCGCTGAGGATCCACGCCTGGGGGGCGCGCGCGTGCAGGACCTCTGCGAGGGCGCGCAGCTCCGCGTGAGAGTAGGCCACGCCAGCCGGGTTGCTGGGGCTGTTGAGCAGCAAGAACTTGGTCTTGGGTCCGACGACCTCGGCGAGCTGCTCGGGCTGGAGCTTGAAGCCCTGGCTGCGCGGGCACTCGACGATCACCGGCTCGCCGCCGCCGAGGCGGACCATCTCCGGGTAGGACACCCAGTAGGGCGTGGGGAAGACGACCTCGTCGCCGGGCGAGAGCGTGACCATGAACAGGTTGGCCAGGCTGTGCTTGGCCCCGCACGAGACCACCACCTGACCGCGCTGGATCTCGACGCCGTGGTAGGCGGCGAGCTCGGCCGCGACGGCGTCGCGCAGCTCGGGGGTGCCGGGCACCGGGGCGTAGCCGACCGGCGCGTTGGCGAGGCGCTCGGTGACGGCGCGGGTCACCCCGGCGGGCGGGGCGAAGTCCGGCTGTCCGGCGCTGAAGTTGTAGACCTTGCGGCCCGCGGCCCGCAGCTCACCGGCGCGGGCCGAGATCGCCAGGGTCGCCGAGGGCTGGATCGCCTTGGCGCGCGCGTTGATGTCGAGGGGATGGCTCATGCTTGACTCGCTCGTTCGAAGAATTCCAGGGCCGTCTGCCCGTGGTCGCGGACGGCCTCGCTGACGAGGCCCGCCGGCACGACGATCGCCGGGCGCCGGCCTTTGTGCTTGTGATACTCGACCACGATCACCGCCTCGGGCGCCAGCCAGCTGGCGCCGGTGCGAGGATCGGCCTCGACGAGCTTCGTGAGCACCTCGCCGTAGAGGTCGAGTTCGGCATAGGGAGGATCCACCAGTACCAGATCGAAAGCCGCCTGCGCACCCCGGTCGCGCGACAGGAAACGGCGGGCGTCGTCGTGAATTACCTGTGCGCGCGCGGAGATCTCGAGGGCCGCGAGCTGCTCGGCCAAGAAGCGGGTCAGCCCAGCCTGGCGCTCGACCAAGGTCGCGTGTGCCGCCCCGCGGCTGAGCGCCTCGATCGCCAGGGCGCCGGAGCCCGCGAAGAGATCCAACACCCGAGCGCCCACGACCTCGCGCTGGAGGCGATCGAAGATCGCCCCGCGCACCCGGCTCGAGCTCGGGCGCACCCCCGAGACCGCCTTTGGCAAGGACAGCAGCCGGCGCCCTCGGAGCGTTCCTGCGACCACGCGCTGCATTCGGGATGGATAGCCGAGGCCACGGGCGGCCCGTAGCCTCGAGTAGGTGACCTCACGCACGCGAACGCCTCGGGCCGCGCTGGCTCAGCGGCCCACGTAACGCCCGGCTCGGCGCTCGCGGAAGGACTGCACACCCTCGGCAAAGTCTTCGCTCCCGGCGAGCGCGGCCAGCTGCTCGGGGAAGGCGGCGATCGCCGCCGCCGCGCCCTCTTCTGCCGCGAGCTGAGCCGAGCGCCGGCTCGCGCGAACGGCCAGCGGGGCCTGCTCGCAGATCCGCTCGGCGATCGCCCGCGCCCGCGCCCGCCCCTCGCCGGCATCGACCAGCTCTTGCACGAAGCCCAGGCGCAGCGCGGTCTCGCCGTCGAACTCGTCGCCGGTCAGCAGCCAGCGCATGGCGTTGCCCCAGCCGGCGCGCTCGACCATGCGGATCGTCGCCCCCCCGTAGGCCATCAGCCCGCGCTGGACCTCGAGCTGGGCGAAGCGAACCCCGCGCTCGGCGATCACCAGATCCGCGGCCAGCATCAGCTCGATGCCGATGGTGAAGCAGATCCCGTGGACCGCCGCGACCACGGGCTTGGTCCGCCGGCGGCCGTGGAGGTCGAGGGGATCGATCTGCGTCGCGTCGCTGAGCCCCTTGGTGATGTCGAAGCGCGAGAGCTCGAGGCCCGCGGTGAAGTGCTTGCCCTCGGCGACGAGCAGGCCGCACCACAGCGCGTCCTCGTCCTCGAGGCGAGTGTAGGCGGCCGCCAGCTGGTCGAGCATCTCGGGCGTGAAGCCGTTGTACTTGGCCGGGCGATCGATGGTGATCGTGAGCAGGTGGCCGTGGACCTCGGTGGTCACGCGGCCCTCGGGCGGAGCGGACTCGGACATTGGCCGAGGTTAGCAGCGATCCGCGCCCGCCCGCCGCTCAGTGCACCGAGCGCGGGCGGCCGCCCATGGTCAGCGGCGCGAGCGAGCCTTCGTAGGCCTGCTCCCAGGCGAGCAGCTCGTCGAGGGGCGTGTAGCCGTCGGGCAAGCCCACGGTCGCGGGGCCCAGGAGCAGCGCGTCGGCATCCGCCGCGCCGCTGGGATCACAGACCGCCTCGCAAAACTCGTCGAGGTAGTCCTCCATGACCGACTCGCGATCCGGGAGGAATTCCTCGCGCAGCGCCGGCGACATCGCAAAGCAGGGCAGGCCGTCGCAGGTCTGCGTGAACAGCTCGTTGACGTGGACGAAGCCCATGGACGAGGGCGCCGACATCCCGTGGCCGAGGTCGAAGCCGTTGGCGTTGGCGTGGCAGCCCATGCAGTTGCTGGCGAAGGCCGCCCGGTTGGCGACCTCGACGGGGCTCAGGTCGCTGCCGAGCTCCTCGAGCTTCTCGGCCAGCGAGGCCTCGAATTCACCGCTGCCCGCGAGCAGGGCCTCGGCGTAGTCGATCTCGCCGTCGTTGTCGCGGCTCTCCGCCGCGAAGCAGGCCGGCGCGAGCGGGAGGTCCATGCGCGCCACGTTGTCGCTGACCAGGCTGTCGAGGTTGGCGAGGATGCTGGCCCGACAGGCCAGGCCCGCCGGGTGATCGTCGAGGTCGTTCCACAGCCGCGCCTGCGAGTTGTTCGACACCGGGACCTCGACCACGCCAAGGCGATCGTCCTCGGTTGTGAACTCGAACTGGCGCAGGGTCCAGGGGTTGTCGTCGAAGGTGTTGGTGCGGATCTGACCCGAGCCGAAGGTCATGTTGACCCCGGTCATGAACGGCTCGAAGCCCGCCGCCTCGAGGTCCTCGTGGCCGTGGAGGAAGGCCGCGCGCAGCTGCTCCCCACGCTCGACGGGGTCCTCCATCTGGCCGAGCTTGGCCCAGAAGGTCGCCACGGGCATGCAGGCCGCGGGCCCGCACTCGGGAGTGGGGTTGGGGATCCGCGCCTCGAAGATGATGAAGGCCCGGCCGAGGCTGTTGCTGGCCATGATCACCCGCTGCTCGCCGCAGTCGCTGCCGTCGGCCGCCGCGAGGTCGAAGCGGTTGACGTAGGCCACCGGGAACCAGCTGTCGAGGTCGCTGACGTGCTCGGCCTCATCGCGGGGGCAAGCGAGCGGGAAGCCATTGAGCGTCGCCTGGCCGTCGACGAGCTCGTCGTCGCAGTGCGAGCCGCCAGCCAGCACGCCCGCGTCCGAGGTCGTGAAGCTGTCGAAGAGCCGGGTGTAGGTGAAGTCCGCGTCGGCGACGAGATCCGTGGTCGACGCGGCCTGAGCGAGCAGCTCCTCCAGAGAGGTCCCATCGAGGGCCGCGGGCGCCGTCTCGATCAGGCTGCGGCGCGAGTGCATGACGAGGCCGCAGAATTCCTCGTTGCCGGTCTCTTCGGAGGTGCCCTCCTCGGAGCTCTCTTCTTCCGTGCTCTCTTCTTCCGTGCTCTCTTCTTCCGTGCTCTCTTCTTCCGTGGAGGAACTCCCTTCCTCCGAGGAGCTCTCTTCTTCCGAGGAGCTCTCTTCCTCCGAGGAGCTCTCTTCCTCCGAGGAGCTCTCTTCCTCCGAGGAGCTCTCTTCCTCCGAGCTGCTCTCTTCCTCCGAGGAGCTCTCTTCTTCCGAGGAGCTCTCTTCCTCCGAGGAGCTCTCTTCTTCCGAGCTGCTCTCTTCCTCCGAGGAGCTCTCTTCCTCCGAGGAGCTCTCTTCTTCCGAGCTGCTCTCTTCTTCCGAGGAGCTCTCTTCCTCCGAGCTGCTCTCTTCTTCCGAGGAGCTCCCCTCTTCCGAGCTGCTCTCCTCCTCCGAGGAGCTCTCTTCCTCACCAAAGGTGGTCTCCCCCAGCTCGTCCCCAATCGTCTCGTCGAGGGTCCCCCCCCACTCGTCGTCGGTCCCAGGAAGATCCGGAAGACAGCCCGGCGCCATCAGCAGCAGCCCGAGCCCAGTCGAGGTCAAGGTCGCTCGCGTCCGATGATGCTTCACTGTGGTGTCTCCCTCTTCTCGCCCTGGCGTCTCGCGTGAAAAAATGGTCAGGGCCAGCGAGCCCCCCGACTCGCCGCTTTGGTCTCACCTGGGCGCCTGACCGCCCAACAACTCAATGTCCACGAGCCCGTGTTTACGTCACGAAAATTTCCCTGAAGACATGAGCCTCGACTCGAGCCGACCTCGACGGGGTCCTCCCCCCGAAGCTCCCCTGACGAATCCGCGGACGACGACACAGGAGCGCACGCTCCGGTCCGCGGGGCCGAGGTCGGCTACGAGCCGAGATGGTGAGTGGTCACCGTTTTTTAAGTATCCCGAACGACGAAGATCGATCAGGTTTTTTTTGTCAAATCTGTAAAAAGATCAGCCGGCCACTTGGTGCCAGACACATACGCCGTTCAGTCGACGATCACCGCCGCGCCGTTGCGCCGCGCATCCCCGATGCCACGCAGCTCGCCAGCTCGGCCGCGCTCGGCCACGTGCACGCCACCAAAGAAGAAGTCTCGGGTCGAGAAGTCATGGACTGCCGGGAAGCCCTCGGCGAGGCGAGCTCGGATCCCCGTCGGATCTCCGCGCTCCGCGAGCTCCACCCACACGGCGTGATCCTCTCCGTGCACCCGCGGCTTGGTCACGGCCTCGGTGATCGAGCGCCCGCGCACCAGGCCATCGAGGACCAGGCCCACGGCGCTGCGGATCCGGTTGGAGCCGCCGCTGCCCAGCGCGACGACCCGGCCGCTGGGGTGCATGGCCAGCGTGGGGGCGATCATCGTGGGCAGCGCGGCACCGGGCGCGTGCAGGTGAAAGCCCGCCGGGTTGAGGTCTTCCTCGCCGAGGAAATTATTGATGTGCACGCCCGTGCCCGTCACGACGTGCCCGCAGCCTTCGCCTGCGGTCAAGGTGACGGAGGCCGCGCCCCCTTCCCCGTCGACCACCGACACGTGCGTGGTGCTGCCCCGGACGCCGGGCGGCGGCAAGGCCAGGCGCGCGCGGTGTCCTGCCTGCGAAGCCCTGGCCTGGCGGAGGACCTCGGTGTCCTCGTCGCTCTCGGCCTGCTCGCCCAGGGCTTCGGCGATCATCCCGACCAAGCGCCCGCCCAGCCGCGGCGAGGTCGCGATCTGCCACTCGCCGAGGGTGAACTGGTGTGGCGCCGTCACGTTGACGCTGGCCGTCTCGATGTCCCTGGCCGAGATCAGCCCGCCGCGAGCGATCCCGAATTCCTCGATCAACCCGCGCTGCAGCGCTGGCGGCGTCGCGCCGAGGGCCGCGAAGGCCTCGAGGGTGTCGGCGAGCCGGGTGTTGCGGACGCGCTCACCGATCCCCGGCGGGCGATCGCAGGGCAGGCCCTCGGCGATCTCGGCCATGCACTCGGGGTCGCGGCGGAGGATCTGCCACAGCAGGCGGAAGGTCCTGGCGGTCAGCGCGTCGGCGACGACCCCCTCGCGGGCCATGCGAGCCGCGGGCGCGACGAGCTCGGCGAGCGGCCGCGTCCCAAAGCGCTGGGCGGCCGCGGCCACGCCCTCGAAGACCAGGGGCACGCAGGCCGACGCCCGGCCGACATGAAAAGCCTGGACCGCCGCCCCAAAGTCGATCTCGATCGCCTGAAAGTCGAGGCGCTCCGGGCGGCCCTCGAGGCCGGGGACGACCGAGAAGAAGTCGATCGCTACCGGGTCACCGCCCGGGGGTCGCAGGACCATGATCCCCGCGCCGCCGGCCGAGGCCAGCAGAGGCTCCGCCGCGAAGCAGGCCAAGGCCGCAGCCAAGGCCGCGTCGACGGCGTTCCCGCCTGCACGAAGGATCGCCGCGCCGGCCTCGGCGGTCTGAAGACTTCCAGCTGAGACGACGCCTGACACGTCGCGGAGTGTACTCGCAG
Source organism: Pseudenhygromyxa sp. WMMC2535 (assembly GCF_011083025.2). NCBI lineage: Bacteria > Pseudomonadati > Myxococcota > Nannocystales > Nannocystaceae > Pseudenhygromyxa > Pseudenhygromyxa sp. WMMC2535. The sequence continues at coordinate 4,819,552 of NZ_JABJWV010000001.1, read as the reverse complement.
CCCAGGGCCGGACACAGCCTCGAGGCGCCCCTGTCCCCCTCGCCCGCCACCGGGGCGGCAGCGCGCGCCGGCCGACTCTCAGGCCCGCGCGTCCAGCCAGGACAGGACCTCGGGCCAGATCAGCGCCGGCGCCTTGGCCCCGAGCACGATGTCGAGGTGTCCGGGGGAAAAACCATGTACCTCGCGCGAGAACACCAAGAAGGTCCGGTCGCGGCTGCGCGAGGTCTCGTAGCAGGCCCGCCCGTCCCCCACGGTCGCCAGCTTGTCGGCGGTCCCCGAGAGCACCAGCAAGGGCAGGTCCTCGAGGGCCGCGAAGGCGCCGTCGTCGACGGGCTCGCCCAGGGCCCAGCGGCTCATCTCCTCCATGACCGCGAAGCTGGTCACGTCGAAGCCCTCGGTCACGCGCTCGCGCAGCAGCGGGCGCTCGAAGGAGCGCCAGCCCCAGCCGCGGATCGGCGCGATGTAATTGAGCGGCTCGGCGACGCGGTGCAGCCGGCTGATCAGCCGACCGGCGGGGCGCCAGCTCATCGCCGCCCCCTCGGGCAGCAACCCGGACATGGCCAGGCTCAGGTGGGCCGCGCCGCGCAGGGCGAGGTTCTCCCGGGCGAAGGTGTAGACGCCAGCCCAGTGGACCAGGCCGGCGAGGGCCACCCGCGGGGCCGCGCGCATGGCCACCGCCGCGCCCATGGAGTGGCCCGCGACGAAGGGCCGCCGCGGCAGCGCATGGACCAGGCGGACCAGGTCGTCGGCGTAGTCGTCGAAGCGCCGCGCCGGCAAGGAGCCCAGGCGCCGCGAGAGCCCGTGGCCGCGCAGGTCGACGTTGAGCACCTCGTAGCCGCGCTCGGCCAGCCACGCCGGCAAGGAGCGCCCCGAGAGCTGCCAGCTGCGGCTGTTTTGGGCCAGGCCGTGGACCAAGATCACCGTGCCGCGGGTGCGCGGGGCCTGCTCCGCCCCCGCCGCGACCGTCCGCTGGACCGCGAGCGCCGGCTGGCCGTCCGAGGGCACGAGCTCGAGCAGCTGCCAGCGCACGCGCGCGCGGTGGCCTTCGTGCACGACCACCTCGTGCACGCGCTCCTCGACGACCTGCAGCTTCGACACGGCCAAGGCCGTGTCCTATCAGATCTTCTTGCCGTTGGGCAGCAAGTTGGGCGGCACGGCGAGCCCCTTCGACAGGGTTTCGAAGCGAGCGCAGCGGCCGTAATCCCCCGTGCAGTAGGCCTGCGTCCAGTACTCCATGGCGCTGCTCGCCCGCAGGATTGGAAACAGCGCGCAGCCGTAGGCGTGGGGGCACTCCCCCGCTCGAGTCTTGGCTTTGTCGTTCATCCGATGTCGCAGCTCCCGGTGTCCCACTCGAAGAATCGGCGGTGGACGACCCCGTAGATCCAGTTGCCGGCGAACACCCCCGCCAAGGAGATCAGCGCGAGGAGCTGCCCCTCGCCGATCTGCGCGAACACGACCCCGGGGCAGCCCCCGGTCAGCGCCCAACCGACGCCGAAGAGCGCGGCCCCGGGGACGATCCCCGGGTGCACCGGGCCACGAGGCAGGCGCGCCCGAGCCTTGGGCCGCGCGGTGTGGACGGCCACGGCCGTGACCGCGACCGCGACCGCGAAGGTCAAAAACAGGCGCGGGTCTTCGAGCGAGAACATCTCGTGGAGTTCGTCGAAGTTGGTGAAGCCGACGGCGTGCAGGGCCACGCCCAAGAGGATGCCTGGCACGGCGAAGCGCAGGGTACGGATGAACTCGTTCATGGTCACGAGCTCAGCTCCCCAGCAGGGCGTTGGTCGCAAGGGTGAAGAGGATGGCCGTCCCCAAGAAGATGCCCGTGGCCAGCAGGCTGCGCGGGACCATGCGCGCGCAGCCGCTGAGCCCGTGGCCCGAGGTGCAGCCGCCACACATCCGCGTGCCGAAGCCGACCGCGATCCCCCCGCCGAGGAGCAGCAGCACCCGCTGCCAGCCATCCCCGGTCAGGGCCGTGTGCGCGGCCCCAAAGTCGAAGCGCAAAGCAAAGCTCCCGTCCCACAGCGCGGCGGCCATCGCCCCGAGGGCGATGCAGACCAAGAAGAGCACGCGGCGCTGCAGCGGGACGTGGCGCTGCATGTCGAGGCGCGAGCCGTCGGCCTGGTTGTACTTGGGCGCGTCGACCTCGATCCCGATCTCCGCCGCGGTCGCAGCAGCGAGCGCCGCGAGCACGTCGTCGGGGTCGCGCATGGAGAACTCGACGGCCTCCTGCTCCGCCTCGGGATCCGCGAGCGCCTCGACGAGACGCGTGACCTGGCCCGTGACGCCCAAGGTCCGCCCCTCGAGCAACCACAGCCACACGCATACGCCTCCGAGGACCAGGCCTCCGAGCCAAAAAGGGAGATAGTGCACCTCCCCAGTCTACTCTCTCGGCGTCTTTGGAGTGCCTAGGAGCCCGTGGTGGAACCCAGCGCGGCTCCTGGCGCCGGGTTTTTCGTCGAGGGCGCGAAGCCAAAACGCCGCTGTACCGGGCGTACTGCAAGTTTTGGCGACAAAGCCCTCGGCGAAAAGACCAAGCCAGGTGTCGTGTTGGGTTTCACCACGGGCTCCTAGGAAGCGAGAGGCGCGAGGCCGAGCCGCGCTGTCCGCTCCAGCGCGTCCTCGGCCTCGAGGCGCGCCCAGTCGGCGGCCAGTCGCTGGCGACGCCTAAACCACGCCAACGCCACCAGAGGGCCGAGCAAGAGCACGGGGAGCCCTTCCGAGCCTAGCAGCGGGTACCACAAAAAGCGCGTCGAGAGCCCCTCGCGCCAGCTCTCGTCGAGCGCAGCGAGCGGGCTCCCGTAGGCGTCCTTCACGGACTGCTCGAAGCCCCGCCCCTTGCGGAGCTGGCTGAGCAGCTGACGAAACTCGCCGCCTTCGGCGTCGTGAAAACGCAGCCACGTGGCGAAGTCCCGCGCCGCCGCGTAGGCGATGGACGCCTGGCGGGCGTCGCCATGAAAGGACGCCTCGAGCGCCGGGAGCGATGGCACCCCCGAGCCAAAGATCGCCCCCGCCAGGGTCTCGGCGCGCATCAAGCTGACCTCGTTGGCGACGCTGTCGGCGACGCCCTCGTGAAACCAGCGCGGGAGCTCGGCGCCCGCGGTGGCACGAAAGAGCGCGACGTGGACCAGCTCGTGGCGCAGCAGGGTCGAGAGCTCGCTCGGGGAGCCGTCGGGGTCGTGCAGCGAGATCGCGATCTCGCCCCGGGGCGGGTGGGCCACGCCCGAGACCCAGCGCGGCATGCCGGTGGCCTGCGCCACCCGCCCGGCGTGGCTGACCACGTGGATCGTCATGCTGTCGTCGAGGTCACGCCCGAGGGTCTGCTCGATCTCCGACCACCACCCGGGTAGCAGCTTGGCGAGTTCGAAGGCTTGCTCGGCCGTGCCCGGCTCGTAACGGATCACCGCCCGCCCGACGACCAATTCCTCACTCGCGCTCGCCAGCGTCCACCCATCCAGGCGACCTTGCTCGGCCTTGGCCGTCTGCGGCCCGAGCGTCCAAAACGCGAGGACCAGGAGCAAGGCGGCCACGAAGCGCGCGACACCGCGCCCGAGGCTCAGACGTCGACGGAGCTGGCGAGTGGTGGTGAACATCGGCAAACCCAGTAGGGGCGCGCACGGCTCGGACGAGACGCCCCCCTCGTGCGCGGATTACGAAGATAGCACCGCGAGGTTCCCTCCAGACACGCCGCCCCTGGACGATCTGGGAGGGGGAGCGCGATCCCCGGCGGGCCTGGACGAGACCCCTTCTGGAGGGTGAAATCGCCCTGATGCTGGAGCTGATCAGCGAACTGCTCGAGAACAAGTACTTCACCTCCGGCGGGGTGTTGGTGCTCTCGGTCATCGCCGCCTGGCTCGTCGAGGTCGTGATCAGCAAGACCTTGGTGGTCGCCGCCTCGCGGACCAAGACCGACGTCGACGACGCGATCGTCGAGATCGTCCGTCGGCCGATCTTCTTGAGCGTGCTGCTCTACGGCATCTACAAGTCCTACGCGCTGCTCGTGAACCCCCACGAGGATCTCACCGGCGCGGTCACCAGCTCGGTCTCGGGTCCGGTCCCCGCCCTGCTCAAGACCTTTGCGATCGTGATCTGGTCGATGGCCGGCATACGCTCGGGCACGGTGGTCCTGCGCAGCTGGAGCGACAAGACCCGCGCGCGCTCGATGCTCCAGCCGACCACGCTGCCGGTCTTCGACATCCTGCTCAAGACCGTGGTCATCGCGGGCGGCTTCTACTTCGTGTTCCTGGCCTGGGACATCGATCTGACCGCGTGGATGGCCTCCGCCGGGGTCATCGGCATCGCCGTCGGCTTCGCGGCCAAGGACACCCTGGCCAACTTGTTCTCGGGCATCTTCATCATCGCCGACGCCACCTACAAGGTGAAGGACTGGATCGTCCTCGACGGCGAGCTGCGCGGCGAGGTCACCCATATCGGCATCCGCTCGACGCGGATCTTGACCCCCGACGACGTCGAGATCACCGTGCCCAACGCGGTCATCGGCAACGCCCAGGTGCTCAACGAGACCGGCGGACCGCACCCGCGCCAGCGCCTGCGGATCAGCGTCTCGATCGCCTACGGCAGCGACGTGGATCAGGCCCGCTCGGTGCTGATCGCCGCCACCGAGGGCGCCGATCACCTCCTCGATCACCCCAAGCCCCACGCCCGCTTTCGCGAGCTGGGCGCCTCGGGCCTGGAGTTCGAGCTGTGGGTGTGGATCGAAGATCCCAAGGTCCGCGAGCTCGTCGTCGACGACATGACCACGCGGGTCTACAAGGCCCTCAACGCGGCCGGCATCGAGATCCCCTACTCCAAGCACGACGTCTACATCCGCCAGATGCCGAGCTTCGCCGCAGCGCCGGCTCCCGCTCCCGCTCCCGCTCCCGCCCCAGCAGGCGCGGGTCAGCCCGGCTCGAGTCAGCCCAGCTCGCCCCAAGCCCTCGCCTCGAGCGAGCCGCTCCAGTTCAAGGGCTCGTGACGCTGATGACGACGGTCTCGCGCTGAACGGCGCCGGCGATCAGCAGGCCCACGGCCACGCCGATCACCGCCACGGCCGCGCCGGCGATCAAGCCCGTGCGCAGCTTGGGCGAGATCCGAACGCGACGGCGCACCTTGGCGCCCGCGTCGACGGCCTGCACGTGCTCACCCCACAGCACGCCCACGAGGTCCGCGTCGTCGGCCGCCGCCTCGGCGCGCACGCCCAGCTCGCTGTCGAGCAGACAGTCGCGGGTCATCAGCACCGGGTCCGCGCGCTCGGGCAAGTAGCCGATGGTGATCACGAGGTCGTCGCGACCTTCGCGGCAGATCGACTGGGGCTCGGCCGCGCCGACCCGCAGGCGGCGGACGACCGTCGGCGGTGAGGGCGAGGCCGCGGCCGAGCGCTCGAGACGATCGAGCAGGGCCTTCTCGTCCTTGCTGCCGTCGAGCTCCGAAGACAGACCCACGGCGACGTGCACGGTCTCGAGCGGACCCGAGATGCTCGGCGCGGGTGGGACGACCACGGCCTCGGCCGCGCCGCTCTGTGCTGCGTCGGCCTCGGCCGTCGGCACGTCGACCGCAGCGTCGGCTCCTTCGACCTCTGCCCCAGTCTCTGCCCCAGCCTCTACCGCAGTCTCTGGCTGATCAGCCGCGGTCGTCGGCACCGCGATCTCGACGATGTCCCCTTCTTCCCAGCCCCCCGCGCCCTCGCTCCCCGCCGCGTCGGTCTCGGAGCTCGCCGCGTCGACGTCGGGGCTCGCCTCCGGCGGCGCGGCCGACCAGGCAGGCGTGCCGAGGCTCAGGCCCAGACACAGGGCCGTGCCCGCCGCGACGCCACGAAGCAGACGCGAGCCCGCCCGACCCACTTGGGGCCGCGCGAAGAGAAGAGTTGTGCTCGAGTCGATCACCGCCGCGTGTGCAGACGGTTGATCGCCCAGACCTCGCGGGCACGCAAGCCGGTCGTGAACTGGATGCCGCAGATGTTCGGCGCTCCCTTGTCCACCCACCGCACTTCGCCCTCCGCCTTGACCGGGTCTGCGAGCAAGGGGAGCGTGAAGCTCAGAGCAAAGCGCTCTCCAACCTTGGGCACCTGGCTCTCATCGTCGACACGCAGGCGCATGCCGCCCGCGCTGACGTCCTCGCTCGGCCATACGGCGACAGTTCCGTTGCGCTCCACATGAACGACGACCTCGAGGTCGAAGCGCTGATTGTCTCGGCGCTCGCTTGGATCGCCGGCGCCCTGGATCGACGACATGAGGGCAGTTTACACCAGAACTCGGGCCGGTGACCCATCTCCTTGGCCGGTCGCGGGATCAGCGAGCCGCCGGGCCCCGGGTGTGCGGACGATCAGCATGCGCCTTTGCGCGACCCCCCAGGCCCGCGGCAGCCACGGCCGCCCGCTCGCGGCCGCGATGTGGTCCGCGGTGTGCTCTAGTCGGCCTCGCGCGCGGCAACCTGGGCCTCGGCGAGCTCGGGGATCTCCGGGCCCTCGTCCCCCCGCGCGGGCCGGCGGCGCTCCTCGAACCATGTCCGGTAGTAGCGCATCTTGATCTGCTGGTCCTCGGGCGCCCGGCGGTCGCAGGACTTGCGCTCTTCGCTGCCTTCGGGTGCCCCCCAACGTACCTCGGGACAGTCGTTGGGGTTGTAGGCGATCTCGAAGCGCTCGGCCCTGGCCACGACCTCGTCGAGGCCGAGCTCCCAGGCGCTGCCATCGGAGCGCTCGTAGGAGATCGCGTACTTTGGATCAGCCAGGAGCTGCCCGCGCTGTTCCTCTAGATAGTTGAAGGTGCGTTCGAAGAGCTCGGGATCGCCCTGAGGATCGAGGCCGAAGCTCTCGGGGTTGCGGCGCACCTTGTCGGCGAAACCGAGCACGACGTCCATGGCGATCAGCAAACGCAGGTCGCGGGCCGGCGTCGAGTAATTTTCCCACGCGCCAGAGGTCTCGAACACGTCGTGGCCCCAGGGCATCTCGACGAGGTCGTCGGGGTTTTGCTCGTGCCAGCGCACGCCATTTTCGACCGAGGTCACGCGAACGCGCACGGCCTCGGCGAGCGCGGCGACGAGCTCGGCCTGGGCGGCAAAGGGGCTGCGCACTCCCGGCGTGATCAGCCGCTCCATGAGATCGTAAAAGTCCGTCGCCGAGAGCGCCTGCTGCATGTCGGAGACGTCGCCGTAGCTGCGCATGTCGGCGATTGTCTCGTCGCTGACCTGGACCAGCGCCGAGGCGGACCCATCGATCACGCTCAGCGGGCGGAAGGCCTTGAAGCCGCTCCCGCCGAGGCTGGAGTCGGCCTGGTTCCACAGGAAATTGCCCTCCCAAAAGCGCTTGCGAGTGATCGAGCCGTCGGGCTGCCCGTCGATGGCGAACAGGATCCCCGGCGCGCTCCCCCGCGGGGCGACGAGCTCGACGAGCACGAGGATGTGTCCGTAGGGGTCGGCGTAGATGATCCCCGGGCGCAGGCCACGGCGGTCGAGGGCGACCGGATAAAAGTCGCTGTCCGAGTCGCCGTAGGCGGTGCGGCCGTTGCCGGTGTGCACCCCCCAGCCCACGGTGCGCTTGAAGAAGTACTCGTACTTCTCGTTGTGCGTGGGGACCACGGCGTCCGGCGGCGGCTCGGGCTCGGGGGCGCCGAAGCCGGCGATGCTCGGAGGCTGCGCGGGCGGCTCTTCGCCCTCGGGCGGCGGCGGATCGATCCAGTTGTTGCGGCGATCGGGCGCGGCCAAGTTGGTGCGCAGATCGAAGCAGGTCGGCGCCTGCCCGCGGCCCCGCGAGCACTTGCGGAAGCCGAAGGGCAGCCCGCGCTTGTAGGACCAGTAGGCGCGCAGAAAGTAGGGCGTGTCGGCGCAGTCGGGGATCAGCTCCATGCCCTGTGAGGGGTGGTCCTCCCCGCGGCCGAGGTGATCATGTAAGAGGTTGCGCTCGGGATCCGAGGTCACCTCGCTCAGCGCCCCCCAGGCGAGGTCCTGATCGGCCGGCCCCGCGAAGAGCTCGCGGATCCACGCGCTGTAGAGCGCCTCCTCCGAGGCCGTCCACGCCCGATCGACGGGCCAGGTGACCGTGAGATCGACGGGCGAATCGTCGCTATAGTGGCGATTGCGAACCCCGAAGCTCTGGCAGCGCAAGCCCTCGCCCTCGCGGCCGACGATCACCTGCACGCGTCCGCTGTCCGCGGGGACGAAGCGCGCGAGCGTGGACGCCGGGACGCCTGCGCGGACCTCGAGCTCGGCGCTCACGGGCTCCCCGTCGACCTCGATCCGCACGGCCAGAGGCGCCTCGCCGTCGAGGGTCGCCGCCAACACCCGGACCTCTTCGCCCTTGGCCGGGTGCTCGGGCGAGATCACCAGGCCCACGTCGCGGTCGCGCTCGCCCCGCTTGGGACACTGACCGGCGTCGGCGGGGCTCGGACGCGGCGCCTCGGCCTCGGCCTCGCGCTCGAAGCGAGCCATGAACGCGGCGAGGGGCTCGCGCGCCTCGTCTTCTTCGGCCTCGGTCTCGGGGTCCCCGCTGCCGGGCTCGCCCTTGGCGGTCGCGCCCCCAGCCGCGCCGGCTTCCCCCCCGCCAGGCGGCTCGTCCGTCGACGCACGCCCCCCGCCGCAGCCGAGCAGCGGCAAGGTCAGCGCGAGAGCGATCACCGGGCGCATGGGTGGGGTCATAGCGAGGGCGGCGCGAAAAAGCCACAGACCGACGGGCGCGGCTCGCAGGCGCGGCGTGGCACGCCGACGTCACAGCGCGGGCGACGATTCCCAAAACCCCCCGCCGGCGGCCATGGTACCAGTTTGGCGATGCGTATTCTCATCGCCGACAAGTTCTCTCCCCGTGGGCTCGAGGCGCTGCGCGGCCTCGGCCACGAGGTCACCAGCGAGCCCGGCCTCGGGGCGGAGGAGCTGCCCGCGGCCCTCGCCGAGCGTCGCCCCGAGATCCTCGTCGTCCGCTCCACCAAGGTCACCGAGGCCGCCTTCGCGGCCGGCAAAGAACTCTCCCTCGTCATCCGCGCGGGTGCGGGCGTCAACACCATCGACCTCGAAGCCGCCAGCCACCGCGGCGTGTTCGTGGCCAACTGCCCCGGCAAGAACGCCATCGCCGTGGCCGAGCTGGCCATGGGCCTGATCCTCGCCCACGATCGCCGCCTCCCCGAAGCCAACGCCGAGCTCCACGCGGGGCGCTGGAACAAGAAGGCCTACAGCAAAGGTCGCGGGCTCTACGGCCGCTCCCTCGGCCTGGTCGGGTTTGGGTCCATCGCGCGCGAGGTCGCCACGCGCGCGCGCGCCTTCGGCATGCGAGTCGGCGCCTACTCCCCGCGCATCGATCGTGACTACGCCGCGATGAAGAAGGTCGCGGTGTTCGACAAGCTCGACGAGCTGCTCGCTGCCAGCGACGTCGTCAGCGTGCACGTCCCCTACCGCGAGAGCACCCGCCACCTGATCGCCGCCCCGCAGCTGGCCAAGCTGCGCGAGGGTGCGCTGTTGATCCACACCTCGCGCGGCGGCGTCGTCGACGACCGCGCCCTCGCCGAGGCCGTCGCCGCCGGCCGCGTGCGCGCGGGACTCGACGTCTACGAAGGTGAGCCGGCCCAGGGCGAGGCGCCCTTCGAGAGCCCCCTGCGCGGCCTCGACGGCGCCTACGGCACCCCACACATCGGCGCGTCCACGGAGCAAGCCGCCGAGGCCATCGCGGCCGAGACCGTCCGCATCATCCGCGAGTTCGCCGAGCGCGGCGTCGTCCCCAACGTGGTCAACCTCGACGACGGCCACGAGGCTCGCTTCACCCTGGTGATCCGCCACCACGATCGCGTGGGCGTGCTCGCCGGGATCCTCGAGGCCCTGCGCAAGCACCAGCTCAACGTCCAGGAGATGAGCAACCTGGTCTTCCGAGGCGCCGAGGGGGCCGCGTCGGCGACGATCACCGTCGAGAACGAGCCGAGCGCGGAGCTCCTCGACGAGCTGCGCAGCCACGAGGCCGTGCTCGGCGTCGACTTGCGCGGAGACGCGGGGCAATCGTGAGCTCCGCGGGCGAGGCGATCGTGTTGATCGCCCACGGGTCCCCGGACCCCGACTGGCGACGCCCTCTCGAAGCGCTGCGAGATCAGCTCGCAGCGCGCATTGGGGCGAAACGCATCAGTCTCGCCTATCTCGCGCACCCACCTACCGTCGAGGACGCGATCGCTAGCCTCGTAGCCGCCGGTGAGACGCAAATTTGTGTCATCCCAGCTTTGCTCTCACCAGGCGGCAAACACGTCAAACGCGACATACCCGAAGCAGTCACACGCGCACATGCGCGTTTCCCCACGATATTGTTGCGTTTGGTACCAGGAGCACTCGGAAGTGATTCTCGAGTCATATCCGCCCTCGCCGAGGCTAGCCTCGATTTGCGAAAGTCGCGCTGAGGTTGGTTCGAAAGATCACTTTTTCAGCTCCACTGTAAGAATTCGACCCCGTCGAAGCACGTGGGAAGAACGCTTTGATTTTCGTTGCACAGTTCACATACTTCGCGAGAAAAAAAAGTGAACTCCAGCCTGCATATCGATCTACTGTTCATCAGAGGTCAATACCAATGAGCGATGGACTGATTCGAGATCAACTACGTGCTGTAATGACCAACGAGATCCGCCCTGCCTTGGAGGGTCGCTCCGTCGAAGAGCAGCGCGTCGCCCTGGACCAGATTGGTGGCAGCGCCGACATGCCCGCAGGCGTCGCCGTCAAGCGCGTCAGCATCCATGGCCTCGAGGCCGAGTGGCTGATCCCCGCCAACGCCACCGAGCGCGTGGTCCTCTACCTCCACGGGGGTGGATTCATCATGGGCTCTTGTGACTCCCATCGAGCCATCGCTGCCCGCGTGGCAACCGCTGCGCGTGCCCGCGCGCTCGTCATCGAGTACCGGCTCGCGCCCGAGCACCCCTTCCCCGCAGGCCTCGAGGACGTCATCACCAGCTACGCGTGGCTGCTCGAGCGCGGTCACGCGGCAGAGCAGATCATCTTCGCGGGCGACTCCGCAGGTGGTGGTCTCGCCATGTCGGCGATCCTGCTGGCCCAGGAGCGTGGGCTGCCCCAACCTGGGACACTAGTCATGATTTCGCCCTGGACCGACCTCACCATGTCGGGTGAAAGCCTGGTCACTCGCTCCAAGATCGATCCCTGGCTGCAGCAGGGCCTGTGCGAGGACAATCGCTCGCTCTACCTGTGCAACGGAACCTCGGCCACCGACCCCCTGGTCTCCCCGGTCAACGCGGATCTCGCAAATCTCCCGCCGACCCTGATCCAGGTCGGTGACCACGAGATCCTGCTCAGCGACTCCGAGCGCGTCGCCGAGTCGGCGAGGGCCGCTGGCGTACACGTCGAGCTGGAGGTCCAGCCCGAGATGTGGCACGTCTGGCACTTGATGGCGCCCCTTCTCCCCGAGGCCAACGAGGCGTACGAGCGCATTGGAGCCTTCATCGAGCGGCGCTATGAGCACCCCCAAATCTCGGCCTGCGGATAGTGCGGCTATTGGGGACACCCTAGTTACGCAAAGCGCGTAGCCATTTTCTTTCACTGAGTGTCCCCTGCGCCAGAGGCACTCGATGGCTGCCACTCGGAGGATCGCCGACCTTCATCCTCCGAGGACCCGCCCTCACGACCGAACGACCGAACAGACCCTCGGATGGCCCACGCCTCCGAGGGTCTTCACGTTCAAGGCTCGGATGGCTCGCCCGGGGGCTCTTCCTCGAGGCCGAGGGAGCCCGGGGGCGCTTCCTCGGGGCCGGACGACTCGCCCTCCGCGGGCGCTTCCTCGGAGCCACGGGCACCCCGACGAGGCTCGTCGACGCGCCCGCGCGCCCACAAGAAGTCCTCGACGGCCTCCATCAGGCGTCGCGTGCTGCGGCGGTCGAGGGCGCTGACCTGGAAGGTGTTGCGCGGGAGCTGCTTGGGCCCCAGGCGCTGATCCGGCGCGAGCAGATCCGCCTTGTTGTAGACCATGAAGCGCTCGACGTTTCCGGCCCCGAGCTCGGCGAGGATCGACTCGACGGTGGAGATCTGCTGGGCGTTGTCCGTGTCCGTGGCGTCGACCACGTGGAGCAGCAGATCCGCCTCGGCGACCTCCTCGAGGGTGGCCGAGAAGGCCTGCATCAGCGCCGGCGGGAGGTCGCGGATGAAGCCCACGGTGTCGAGGAGCACGATCTCGCGCTCGTCGGGGAAGCGGATCCGCCGGACCGTGGGATCGAGGGTCGCAAACAGCTTGTTCTCGGCCCGGACCTCGGACTCGGTCACCGTGTTGAGCAGCGTGCTCTTGCCCGCGTTGGTGTAGCCGACGATCGCCACCTGCGGGACCTCGCTGCGTCGCCTGCGGGCGCGCCTCTGCTCGCGCTGGCGCGAGAGCTGGCCGAGCCGCTTCTCGAGCTCGTTGATGCGTTTTTGTGCGCGGCGGCGATCGATCTCGAGCTTGGTCTCGCCGGGCCCGCGGCCACCGATGCCGCCGGCGAGGCGAGACATCATCGTGCCCTTGCCGACCATCCGCGGCAGGCGATAGCGCAGCTGCGCGAGCTCGACTTGCAGCTTGCCGTCGCTGCTGCGCGCGTGCTGGGCGAAGATGTCGAGGATCAGCATCGTGCGGTCGATGACCCGCAGATCCGTCTGCTCGCTGATCACCCGGGCCTGCGAGGCGCTCAGCTCGGGGTCGCAGATCAGCAGCTCGACGTCCTGCTCGAGCGCCTGGATCAGCACCTCGCGCAGCTTGCCCGAGCCCAGGAAGGTGCGCGGGTCCGGGTGCTTGCGGCGCTGACAGACGAGATCGACGACGAACACCCCGGCCGTGCGACACAGCTCGCGCAGCTCCGACTGGCGGGCCTCGATCCCGCCTTGGCGGGTCATGACGTCGCTGTGCACCTGGAGGATCATCGCGCGGGTGCCCACGCCCGCGGCCTTGGTCCGCGCCGTGGCGGCGACCAGCGAGGTCTCGAGCTCGCGCACGAAGGCCGAGAAATCCTGGGGGAGGTCCGGGCGCGGGTGGGCCTCGCGGTTGCGGCCGCCGCCATCGGGCGAGAGCAGAGCCAGGGGCGCCCGCGCGATGCTGCGGACCGAGAAGCCCTGGCGCTCGTCCTCGCCCGGCTTGAGGCAGGCGAGATCGATCTGCACCCCGCCGGGGCTGTCGTGGATGCCCGCGAGCAGATCGAGGCGCAGCTTGGCGAGGTCGGCGAGTTCCTCACGATCGAGGGCGTCGGCGACGAGATGGGTGAGCACCAGGCGGATGCCGCGGAGGCGGCCGTCCGCGCCGCGAACACGCTCGAACTCGGGGAGCTGGAGGCTGTGGGCGTCGCCGAGGATCACCCGGCTGATCCGCCCGCGGCGATCGATGAACAGGCCGATGCGCCGGTTGAGCTCGTGGGAGAGGGCCAGGAGATCGCGGGCCAAAGGCGCGCTGATCACCGTGTCCGCCGGCACGCGGCGCTCGCCGAGGCGAGCCAAGGTGCGCGCCTGGCTGGGCTTGAGGCTGGATGTATCGCCGAAGACGACGTCGCTCATGCGTACTTGGGGCTAGCGAGGGGGTGTGAGGGGCGAAGGCCGCTCAATCGAGGACCTTGAGCGCGACGGCGAGGGCCTGCTGCGCGCGCTTGGCTGCTTCCGTGCGCGCGCCCAGCTGAGCCTCGAGCTCGCCTTGCTTGACCTCGAGCTCGGCCAGCTGGGTCTCGAAGCGACCGCGCAGCTCGTCGGTCTCCGCGAGGGCCTGGGCGAGCTCGCCCTGGGTCGCCTCGTCTTTGGCCTCCAGCTCGCTCACCTTGGACTCGGCCGCGGCGAGGGCCTCGCCCTGCTCGGCGAGCTTGGCCTCCAGCTCCGCGACCTTGGCCGTGGACTCGCCGACCGTGGCCTCCAGCTCCGTGGCCTTGCCCTCGGACTCGCTGATCTTGCCCTCGAGCTCCGCGACCTTGCCCTCGGACTCGCCCAGCTTGGCCTCCAGCTCCGCGACCTTGGCCTCCAGCTCCGTGGCCTTGCCCTCGGACTCGCCCGCCTTGCCCTCCAGCTCGGCGAGCTTGCCCTCCAGCTCCGAGATCTTGCCCCCGGACTCGTCCGCGGCGGCCTTGATCTGCGCGCGCAGCTCGTCCGCGCGCTGCTCGTAGAAGTCGGTCTCTTGCTGGTGCTCCTCGGCCACGCTGGCGAGCTTCGCCTCGAGCTCGCTGACCTTGCTCTGGGCCTGCTCGAGCGCCTCGCCCTGCTCTCCAGCGGCGCGCGCCTCGTCCTCGAGGCTGGCCTGGAGCCCGTCGCGGGCCTCCTCGGCGGCGGCCTTGCCTGCGCGCGCCTCCTCGAGCTGCTGCTCGAGCTCGCCGAGCTTGCCCTCGAGCTCGCCCGCCTGCTTGGCGGTCTTGGTCGCCTCGATCAGCTTGGCCTCCAGCTCCTTGGACTTCTTTTGCAGCAGCTCGATGCGGTTTTTGTAGCTGTCCTCGCGCTTGCGCTGGGTCTCGATGTTGCGCGTCGCGGCCTCGGCCTGCTCCTGCGCCGAGATCAGCTGATCCTCGAGCTCCAGGGCCTTGGCCTCGGCGTCTCGGGTCTGCGTCTCGAGCTCGCGGTTGCGGTGCTTGTGATCGAGGATCGCCCGCTCCTTGGCCTCGAGCTCGTCGCGCAGCCCGAGCAGCTCGCGATCTTTCTTGTTGAGCTCGGACTTGAGGCGCAGGACCTCGCGCCGCGCGGAGCGGTTGCCTCCAGAGGCCTCGCGCTCGACCGCCTCGGGGGCAGCCTCGGCCTCGGCCTCGACCAGCTCCACGGAGACCTCGTCGGGCTCGGGGGGCGGGGGCTCGGGCTCGGGCTCGGGCTCGGGCGCCGCGGGCTCGACCTCGTCCACGACCACGGCTCCAGGGATGTCGGGCTGGACGTCGAGGCCGAGCTCGGGCGCTTCGGCGTCCTCGACCGCGAGCGGCTCCGGCTCGACGGGCTCGGGGGCAACCTCCACCTCGATGGCGTCGGGCTCGACCGCCTCCGGCTCGGGCTCGACCGCCTCGGGCTCGACCGCCTCGGGTTCGACCGCTTCCGGCTCGGGCTCGACCGCTTCCGGCTCGGGCTCGACCGCCTCGGGCTCGACCGCTTCCGGCTCGACCGCTTCCGGCTCGACTGCCTCGGGCTCGACTGCCTCGGGCTCGACGACGTCGGCGACGTCCATCTCGAAGTCGTCGTCGTCATCATCGTCGAAGGTCAGCGCGTCGAAGGCCGCGTCGATGTCGGCCACCGGCTCGGCGCCGCCGCTGTCGTCCTCTTCGAGATCGATGTCCTCGAACTCTTCGCTGAGGTCGAGCTCGGGGCCGGGCCCCGCGGCGCCGGCGATCGGCTCGCTCGGCAGCGGCAACAAGGTGCGGACCGTGGACAGCAGCTGCTCGGGGCTGACCGGCAAGCTGAGGTACTCGTCGGCGCGGGTCTTGAGCTTGCTGTGCTGCGCGAACACGTCGTCGGTGACGTCCGACGCGTACATGATCAGCGGGATGTCCTTGGTCTCGGCGTTGCGCCGCAGCTTGTTGCAGACCGAGAAGCCCGAGGCGCCGGGCAGCTCCACACGCAACAAGATGATGTCTGGCGTGGCCGCTCGCGCCATGTTCATGGCGTCGCCAGGGTCCTCCGAGTTCGCGCATTCGACCCCGAAGGGGCTCAGCGAGGACTCGATCATTTTACGGGCTTCGGCGTCGGCGTCGATGATCAGCGCAGCGAACACGGCATCCGAGACTATCGCCTCGCCGTGTCCACGGCCAGCCCTGACGCACCTATCCGGCCATCGTCTTTGCCTGCACGTCCGGCCGCTCGCGTCGCGGGAGTCGGCCGGTCCAACCTGGTCCCGCTAGCGCTCGTGGGCGCTCCGCAGGGCGTCGGCGACCATGAGCAGGTCGGCGAAGTCCGGCTCCTCGGCGCTCAGCGAGGCCGTGGGGCGCCCTCGCCCTTCGAAGACCAGGCTATGATGAACCGGCCCGAGGAGAAATTCGACCTGCGCGCGGCCCTCTGCGTCACGGCCCAGGAAGTAAGCGTGGCCCCTAAACACCTGACGGGTGCCTCGAGGCACGTCGTCCCCCGCCGCTCGCTGCGTGTCGACGATCATCCGCTGCGCCCCATCCCCATAGCGGAGCACCGAAGAGGGGCCGGGCTGGGGCACGTCGCTGACCAGCGAGACGCCTTCGGGCAGGGAGCGCGCCGCCGCGACGTGGACCGGGAGCGCTCCTGCCTCGGGCTTGGCCAGGCCAGCGCCCGCCTCCTCGGGCTTCGCGCTGTGCCCCTCGCTGCCTCGGCTGTCCTTGGCCGCGCGCAGCGGAGCGGTCAGGCCCCCGTCGACGTGGGTCCCATCGACCGCGACGTCCACATCGTCCAAGACCCCCCCGCGAACCACAAAGAAGAGCGCGACGGCGGCCGCGGCCGCGGGGGCCATCAGCATGCTGCCACGCCCGAAGGCCTTGATGCGACCGATGATCGGGGCGAGCCGCCCCCCTTGCTCCGCATCGACGGCATCGAGCCCGGCGATCACGCGCTCGCGCAGCTCGGCCGGGGCGGCCTCTCGCTCGAGCCCGCGCAAGAGCGCGCGGACCTCTCGCTGCTCGCGGACGATGGCCTGATACTCGGGGTTCTCGGCGACCTGGACCGCGACGAGCTCACGCTCGTCGTCCGCGAGCTCACCGTCGATATAAGGCTGTAGCAAGCTGATCAGCTCGGCGCGATCGGGCTCTATGGTGTCGAGGGTCATCGCACACACCTCGCGTTCGGGGCTCGGTCAATCATGCTTTTTTCCTGCGATCTCGATAGGCGGCGAGGTCCACGGCACCCTCGCCCGCTTCCGGGGCGACCATGCCAATCTCGACCGCGTGGTCGTAGAGCAGCTTGTGCAGCTGTTTTCGGCCGCGATAAATCCGGCTCATCACGGTGCCGATGGGGCAATCCATGACTTCGGCGATCTCCTTGTAGGAGAGCCCCTCGAGGTCCGCGAGGGTGACCGCCGTTCGGTAGTCTGGGGGCAGCGCGTCGAGGGCCGCTCGAATTCTCGCCTGGGTGACGCTGCTGCTCACCGCCTCCTCGGGTCCCGGCGGCTGGCTGGTCGAGTTCCCCACGGCCACCGTCGGCCCGAGGCTGCGCATCTGCGCGTTGACGTCGCTGTGAAAGCTCCTGCGCCGGCCCCTGCGGTGGTAGCCATTGATGAAGGTGTTGCGGAGGATCGTGAACAACCAGGCTTTTACGTTGGTGCCTTGCTTGAAGGTGTCCCAGAAGCGATAGGCACGGACCATCGAGTCCTGGACGAGATCCTCGGCCTCGGCCGGGTCTCGGGTCAGGCGCATCGCGGCACCATAGAGGTTGTCGAGCAGGGGTAGGGCGGTCTGTTCGAAGTCCCGCCGGGCGGCAGCTTCCATTGCGCGCGTCGAACCGGGCTTTGCCATGGCTATTCCCTCTCTTTTTTTCCCGTCAGCGCAGCCAGGCTGGCGCGGACATAGCGCGTGGCCACTTCGACGCTGCGCGCGGAGGCCTCTCGGTCCAGGGACAGGCCCGGCGCGAGCTCCACCAAGTCCGCGCCGAAGACCGCGAATTCCTGGCCTAGCGCGTCAATGACGGCCACGACCTGCTCGGGCTCGAGGCCCCCGGGCTCGGGTGTCCCGCAGGCCGCGGCCCAGCGCGCGTCGGTGCCGTCGATGTCGTTGCTGATGTAGATCCGCCGGACCCCGCGAGCGCGCATGTGCGCGCCGACCTCCGCAGCTAGCGCCTGCGGGGTGAGGGCCTTGGCCTCCTCGGCCCAGATCTGGCGGACGCCCAGGTGCTCCTCCCAGTGACCGCGATCCCGGCCGGATGCGCGGATCCCCAGCTGGAGCAGCCGCTGGCCGCGGCCCAGGGCCTCGTTGGCGTGGTAGGCCCAGGTCGCAAAGCAGTGCTCGATGCCCAGGCGCTCGGGGAGCAGGTCCGTGTGGGCGTCGAAGTGGACCACGCCGATGTCTCGCACGCCCGCCTCGAGTTCGTCTCCCTCGACCTCGAGCAGCGGCGCCAACACGGGCCACGTCACCGTGTGATCTCCCCCGAGCATCATCACGCGCAGGTCCGGCGCGAGCGCGAGCAACAGCGCACGCGCGCGCCTTGCCATGCCCAGCGGCGAGACCGCCAGAGCACGCCGACGCGCCAGCGGCAGCTCCGGCCACAGCGCGTCCTGGCAGCGCGCGCGCTGGTCTTCGCCGAGCATGTCTTCGCCGAGGAGCTGGGGGATCGAGAACACGTCGCCGAGGTCGAGGACCGGAGCCTGGCCGAGGGCCGCGCGGATCGCCTCGGGGCCCCGCGCGGCTCCGCGCACGATCCCCGCGCCCGTGTCCGAGGGGATCGCCAGGAGCGCCACGGCTGGCAGCGAGGCGGGATCTCCCAAGGCCGACGCCAGATGGTCCCGCCAGGCAGCGTCTGGGTCCCAGGCCGGGCCGAGGTAGGCGCGGGTCTTCTCGAGCAGCTCCGCCCGACCGGTCGAGACCGCGTGGATCCCCTGGCCCGGCGGTCGCAGATAGCACGCGAGCTCATCGAGGAGCGCGTCGCGGTCGCTGGCGGCCAGAGCGGAGGCGGACATCCCCGGGAGCATAGCCGAAGCCGCGGCGTAGGAGCCCGGTTTGAAGGCGCGCCGTCAGGTGCGAATTCAAACCGGTCGCCGCTCTAGAGCGGGTCAGCTTGTGAGGCGGCGCCTCGACGATATCCTCCCGCCCCATGAGCGAAGGCAAGCGACAAGACCCCGAGCGTCCCACCACCGCAGGACGCGACGACTACCGCAGCCCCCTCGCCAGCCGCTACGCGACCAAGGCGATGCTCGCCAACTTCTCCGATCGCCGCCGGGCCTTGCTGTGGCGCGACCTGTGGATCGCCCTCGCCAAGTCCGAGGCCGAGCTCGGCCTGTCGATCACCCCGGCACAGATCGCTGCGCTCGAGGGTGCCCGCGAGCGCGTCGACTTCGAGCGCGTCGCCGAGCTCGAGGCCGAGCTGCGCCACGACGTGATGGCCCACGTGCACCACTTTGGCGAGCTCGCCGGACCCGAGGCCGCCAAGATCATCCACCTCGGCGCGACCAGCTGCTTCGTGACCGACAACGCCGAGCTGGTGATGCTCCGCGAGGGCCTCGAGCTGCTCATGGATCGGCTCTACACCTGCATCCGTCAGCTCGGCGCCTTCGCCCGCCAGTGGCGAGAAGAGCCGATCCTCGCCTACACCCACTTTCAGCCGGCGCAGCTGACCACCGTGGGCAAGCGCGCCTGCCTGTGGGCCCAGGACCTCGCCCTCGACCTCGAGACCCTCGAGGCCCTCGTCGCCCGCCTGCCCATGCGCGGGGTCAAAGGCACCACCGGCACCCAGGCGTCCTTCCGCCAGCTCTTCGCCAGCTTCGACGATCCCGACGCCAAGATCCGCGAGCTCGATCGTCAGGTCTGCGCTGCCATGGGCTTCACCCGCTCGATCCCCGTCTCGGGTCAGACCTACACCCGCAAGATCGACACCTGGGTGCTCTCGGCCCTCGCCGACATCGCCGGCTCGGCGGCCAAGTTCGCCAGCGACATGCGCCTGCTCGCCCACGAGCGCGAGCTCGAGGAGCCCTTCGGCTCCAAGCAGATCGGCTCCTCGGCCATGGCCTACAAGCGCAACCCCATGCGCAGCGAGCGGATCTGTGCCCTCGCCCGCTTCGTGCACTCGCTCGCCAGCAGCCCGCGGGAGACCCACGCCAACCAGTGGCTCGAGCGGACCTTGGACGACAGCGCCAACCGCCGGCTCGTACTCACCGAGGGCTTCTTGGCCACCGACGCGATCTTGAACCTGGTCGTCGACGTGAGCGCGGGGCTGGTCGTCAACCCGGCGATGATCCGCCGCAACATGGCCGACGAGCTGCCCTTCATGGCCACGGAGAACGTGCTCATGCGCGCGGTCGAGGCCGGGGGGGATCGCCAGGCCCTGCACGAGCGCATCCGGGTGCTCAGCCACGAGGCCGCCGCCGAGCTCAAGGCCGGCCGCGGCAACGACCTCGTCGCGCGCATGCAGGCCGACACGCAGCTCGGTCCGCACGTCGAGGGGGCTCTGGATCCGGCGCGCTACGTCGGCCGGGCACCGGCGCAGGTCGACGACTACCTCGGCGAGCTCGACGCCCTGCTCACTCGTCATGCGCACCGTGAGGGCCGGTTCACGGCTCGCGTTCGCGTGTGAGCCATCGCCTCGAGCCATCGTTTCGCGGCGCCTAAATTCACCTCCCCAGGTCACTGGGGCGACCCGCCCGCCACCTCGGGCAGGCGGCGCCAAGCGTGCTACCTTGGCGAGCACGGTGACCGAGCTTCCTCTTTCGTTCTTCGAGCGTCTCCCCAAGACCGACCTCCACGTTCACCTCGACGGCTCGCTGCGCCTCGAGACCATCCTCGAGCTGGCCAGCGAGCAAGGCGTCACGCTGCCCGCCACCGACGTGCCTGGGCTCCGCGACGCCATCCACGCCGGTGAGAACACCGGCAGCCTGGTCAAGTATCTCGAGGCCTTCGCCATCACCTTGAAGGTCCTCCAGACCAAAGAGGCGCTCTATCGCGTGGCCTACGAGCTCGCCGAGGACGCCGCGGCCGAGAACGTGCGCTACATGGAGGTCCGCTACTCGCCCATGCTCCACACCGAGCAGGGCCTGCGCCTGACCGAGGTCGTCGAGACCGTGATCCGCGGGCTGCACGACGCCGAGCTCGACCACGGTATCGAGAGCCGACTGATCCTGTGTGGGATCCGCAACATCTCCCCGGAGCACAGCCTCGAGATGGCCGAGCTCGTCGTCGCCTACAAGGGCCGCGGCGTCGTCGGCTTCGACCTCGCGGGGGCCGAGTACGACCACCCGGCCAAGGATCACCACGAGGCCTTCTCGCTCGTCCGGCGCAACAACATCAACGTCACCATCCACGCCGGCGAGGCCTACGGCCCGCCCTCGATCGCCCAGGCCCTGCACGTCTGCGGCGCCCACCGCATCGGCCACGGCTGCCGCCTGCGCGAGGACGGAGACCTGCTCCACTACGTCGTCGACCACCGCATCCCGCTCGAGTGCTGCCCCTCGTCCAACGTCCAGACCGGGGCCATCACCTCGCTGCCCAGCCACCCGCTGCGCCTCTACCTCAACCTCGGCGCGCGCGTGACGATCAACACCGACAACCGGCTGATCACCGACACCACCGTGTCCAAGGAGCTGTGGCTCGCCCACACCCAGATCGGCCTGTCACTGCGCGACATCAAGCAGATCATCCTCAACGGCTTCAAGAGCTCCTTCTTGCCCTTCCACGAGAAGCGCCGCTTCCTCGCGGTGATCGCCAAGCAGCTCGACGCCTTCTCCGAGGACGGCACCATCGACGAGGAGCTGCTGCGCTCGCTCAGCCAGCAGGCCGCCCACGGTCACGGCCACTCGACCCCGCCCACCCTGGTCGTCACCTCTTCCTAGGAGCGCTCAAACCGCATACCGAGCGGTCTGAACGCTCTTCGCATGCGTCACCCGTGAGCGCGCCGATCCGCGCTGCGATCGCTCCTAGAAGCCATTTCTCGTATACACCTCGGCCATGCTCTCTCGACCGCGCTCCCTCGGATCTTCCCCCTTCGTCGCAGCTGCCCTCGTCTGTCTGACCGCGCAGGGATGCTTCGTAGCCGACCGTGAAGGCGACGAAGGCGAGAGCGAGACCGAGACCGAGACCGAGACGCAGGCCGAGGCCGAGGCCGAGGTCGGATCGGAGAGCGAGACCGAGGTCGGCGAGAGCTCGGAGTCCGAGAGCAGCGAGACGAGCGAGAGCACGGGCAGCGAAGACCCGAGCTGCGCCACCCAAGGCGGCGCCTGCCAGCCGACGCCCCCCGATGGGTGGGAAGGCCCCTTCGAACTGCGCGAGGGTCCGCTCAACCCCTGCGTCGGCGACTACGGCCAGCTCCAGCTCGAGGGCGGCTCGAGCGTCAGCGCGGAGCCGGCCGAGTGCGCCTGCGAGTGCGGCGTCGAGGGAGCCGAGTGCGGCCCCGTGAACTTCGTGTGGTTCATCAACTGCACGCAGCCCGTCGTGGGAGAGGCCGTCGAAGACTTCGACACCTGCCACGTCCCGCCCAACAACCCCCAGCTCGGCCTCGCCCAGTTCAACGGCGCCGACTTCTCCGCGGCCAGCTGCGCGCCCCAAGCCGCGGTCGAGCTCCCGACGCCCACCTACGTCGACGAGCGCCGGCTGTGCGGCGGCCAAGCCGTGGCCGGCAGCTGCGACGAGGGCGAGCAGTGCATGCCCTCGAGCGAGCGGCCGCTGTGCGTGTTCGCCAGCGGCGATCTCGACTGCCCCGCCGACTGGCCGCAAAAGAGCGGCCTCGCCGTCGGCGTCGATGACCAGCGTGGGTGCAGCGAGTGCAGCTGCGACGGGCCCACGGATCCCGCGTGCGTCAGCACGATCAACACCTATGACGACGAGGCATGCAGCGGTGCCGCGGTCGACACCCGCGAGACCGGGACTGGCTGCGGCTCCCTGAGCGGCGCCGCGATGATCATCGACACCCCGACGGTGAGCGGCTGCGAGCCGAACCCGGTCACGGCTCAGGGCGACGTGGCGCCGATGGACACGGTCACCCTCTGCTGCCAGGGCTGAGCTCCCCTCTCGGCCCCCTCTCTCTCGGCCCCCTCCCCCTCGGGCCCCTCCCCCAGCCTCCCGCCGGCACCCAGCGGCAGGACACCTCTACAAATCGGCGCCTAGCACGCGTGGTCATATTCTTACTCCTCGTGCCATGGCCCCTGTCCTTTTTGTCAGGCGGCCAACATCTATCAAAAGATTATTTGACTATCTGACTGCCGGGATTAAAACCGTCCCCATGACGGAACACGAGCCTACCCCCGCTCGCATCTGCTACCAGCAGGCTGCCGAGGTCGCGTCGGCCCTCGCCTCCGCACCTCGGCTGCGCCTGATGAACCTCATCGCCCAGACCCCGCGCGGTGTGGACGAGTTGGCTGCCCTCATGGGCCAGAGCAAGGCGACGACGAGCGCCCAGCTCAAGGTCCTACGGGACGCGGGCCTGCTCATCCGCGAGGCTCGTGGCCGCCGGCGCTTACACCGCGTCGCCAGTGATGCGGCGCTAGCGCTGTTCTTGGCGCACCGCGACTTCGCCCTCAACCACTCGGCGCGGGTCCGCGAGCGCATGCGTCGGGCCGAGGAGCAGGCGCCTCTGATCCACGAGGGCCCGCGCGAGCTCGCCGTGGCGGTCAACGAGGGCACCACGCGGATGCTCGACCTGCGCCCGGCAAAGGAGTGGCTCTTCGCCCACCCCGCCGGAGCCCAGAACCTGCCCTTCGAGACCCTCGACGAGCAGCTCGAGGGCCTCTCCCGCGACGCCCACTACGCCGTGTTCTGCCGCGGCCCCGTGTGCGCCAAGGCCATCGAAGGCACGGCCAAGCTGCGCGCCTTTGGCCTCGACGCCCGGCGTGTCCCCGAGGGGATCGCCGACTGGCGCCTCGCCGGGCTGCCCGTGACCACCCAGACGACGGAGGAGGCAGCGTGAAGTCCAAACCAGAGTCTTCCCTGAGCCTGGCCCTCGTGCCGCTGCGCTGGGTCGTTGGCTGGCTGTTCTTCTCGGCGCTGTGGCGTCGCACCGTGCTCTCCCCGAGCAAGCTCGACGTGTGGGCGCCGGGCAGCCTGGCCGAGAAGACCAACCACTTCCTGCCCCACGCCATCGACCCCGGGCAGATGCTCGAGTGGACCTTGCGCC
This sequence comes from Pseudenhygromyxa sp. WMMC2535, assembly GCF_011083025.2. Lineage (NCBI taxonomy): Bacteria > Pseudomonadati > Myxococcota > Nannocystales > Nannocystaceae > Pseudenhygromyxa > Pseudenhygromyxa sp. WMMC2535. The sequence goes on along the minus strand of NZ_JABJWV010000001.1, from coordinate 4,795,921 downwards.
ACCCCGAGGTGCTCGAGCTCATGCTCTGGGTCGTCACGCTGCTCGAGGGCCTCGCCGGGCTGCTGCTCCTGCTCGGGCTGGCGTCTCGCTTCGCCGGCGCCCTGGTCACGCTGCTGTCCGGCACGATCTTGCTGAGCGCGGGCTGGCTGGGCACGACCTGCCTCGACGAGTGGCAGATCGGCGTGCTCGGGATCGCCGGCGGGGCCGCCATCGCCGTGGCCGGCGCGGGCCCGCTCTCCCTCGACGCGCGCTGGGCCAAGCGCCCGGGCGCCGAGTCGTCCCGCGCCTTTGCGCTGCTCGCCGGCGGCGAGCTCCCGCGCAACTTCGTGATCGGCGGCGCCGTGGCCTGCCTGGTCCTGACCCTCGCCACCAACCAGATCTTTCACGGCGGCGTGTGGGGCAAGCTCCACAACCTCTCGGCCAAGCCCCACGTGGAGATCTATGCCGCGGCCCGGGACGGCGACTCGGTCCACGTCGACCTGATGCGTGACGAGGGCCCCGACACCCACGGCGCCTTCGTGATCGCGGCCGAGTACCTCGACGCCGACGGTCAGGTCGTCGAGCGCCTCGAACCCGAGGTCCTCTCCGGGCTCTCCGAGGACGCGATCGACAACCTCTACATCGCCAAGGTGAAGACCGGGCCGCACGGCCTCGTGCTCCCCCTGGGTGCTCGGGCCAGCGTGGCCTTGCCCGTGAGCGCCCCCGAGGCGGTCAGCTTGCGCCTCGTCGAGGTCAGCGGCCGCCAGTGGACCGCGCCCTTGCGCGCGGCGACCGGCGCTCCCGCGCGCAACGCCTCCTGAGTCCTCTCCCTTCTCCCCTCGGGAGCCACACCGCCGCGGGCGGGGTCTGCGAGCCAGACCTCGCCCGCGCCCGTCTGTGCCCTCCCTGCCCCTTCAAGCTGTCCGCGCAGCTCGACGAGCGGGGAGGCCGGTCAGCACACGCCGATCTCGTCGCCGTCGTACTCGGCGAGGATGTCCTCGACGACCTCGACGTGGCCGGGGTCGTCGACCTCCACGGTGATCAGCACGCTGCCCTCGCGCCCCTTCGGGGGCAGGCGCAGGGCGGCCTCGCGCAGCGCCGCCTTGGGCTCGCGGGTGCCGGCCATCATCGCGCTGAGCAGCCCCAGGAGCACGCCCGTGACCAGGCCGAGGATCGCCCCCAGAGCCGGGGTCAGCCCCATGATGTCCATGGTCGAGGCGATCACCAGGCCGATGATCAGCCCGATGATCCCGCCGGCGACGTTGGCGATCATCGTGTTGCGACCGATCTCCGTGGCCGCCTCGGGCAAGAAATTACCGTCGAGCGGCGCCTCGCTGTGGCTTTGCACCGAGAAGCTCGGGCGCGCCTCACCGCGGCTGTTGAGCACGGCCGCCGCCGCCTCGGCGCGCTCGCTCTGATCGAAGTTGGCGTAGACGATCTTGGCCATCGAAGCTCCTCGCTATTGGGCCGCGTCCTCGTAGTCCTCGAGGGGCGGGCAGCTGCAGATCAGGTGGCGGTCGCCCCAGGCGTTGTCGATCCGCCCGACGGCCGGCCAGAACTTGCGCTCGCGGACCCAGGGCAGCGGGAAGGCGGCGCGCTCGCGGGAGTAGGCGTGCTCCCAGCTGTCGGCGCAGACCACCGCGGCCGTGTGCGGGGCGTGGTGCAAGGGGTTGTCCTCGCGCGGGAGCTCGCCACGCTCGATCGCCGCGATCTCCTCGCGGATCGCGATCATCGCGTCGCAGAAGCGATCGAGCTCGGCCTTGGACTCGCTTTCGGTCGGCTCGATCATCAAGGTCCCGGCCACGGGGAAGCTCATGGTCGGGGCGTGGAAGCCATAGTCCATCAGCCGCTTGGCCACGTCCTCGGCCTCGACGCCGGCGGACTGCTTGAAGGGGCGCAGGTCGATGATGAACTCGTGGGCCACGCGGCCCCTGGCCCCGGCGTAGAGCACCGGGTAGTGCTCGCGCAGCCGGGCGGCCATGTAGTTGGCGTTGAGGATCGCCACCTTGGTCGCCTCGGTCAGGCCCTCGGCGCCCATGAGCGCGATGTAGACCCAGGGGATCGGCAAGATCAGCGGGCTGCCGAAGGGCGCGGCCGCGACCGCGCCACCGCTCGCACTCGCGGTCGCGCTGCCGGCCGCGGCCAGCGGGTGCCCGGGCAGGTGAGGCGCGAGGTGTTCGGCCACGCCGATCGGGCCCATGCCGGGGCCACCGCCGCCGTGGGGGATGCAGAAGGTCTTGTGCAGGTTGAGGTGGCAGACGTCCGCCCCGTAGTCGCCGGGGCGACACAGCCCGACCTGCGCGTTCATGTTGGCCCCGTCGAGATAGACCTGCCCGCCGTGGCTGTGCACGATCTCGCAGATCTCACGGATCCCCGCCTCGAACACGCCGTGGGTCGAGGGGTAGGTGACCATCAGCGCGGCGAGCTCGTCGGCGTGCTTGTCCGCCTTGGCGCGCAGGTCGGCGATGTCGACGTTGCCCTTGTCGTCGGTCTTGACGACCACGACCTTCATGCCAGCCAGCACGGCGCTCGCCGGGTTGGTGCCGTGGGCCGAGGTCGGGATCAGGCAGACCCGCCGGTGGCCCTGGCCGCGCGCGCGGTGGTAGCCGCGGATCGTCAGCAGGCCGGCGTACTCCCCCTGGGAGCCGGCGTTGGGCTGGAGCGAGACCGCGGCGAAGCCGGTGATGTCGCACAGCCAGGCCGACAGGCTCGAGAACAGCTCGGCGTAGCCGGCCACCGTGTCCGCCGGGGCGAAGGGGTGAATGTCGGCGAACTCTGGCCAGGTCACCGGGATCATCTCGCTGGTCGCGTTGAGCTTCATCGTGCACGAGCCCAGGGCGATCATCGAGCTGGTCAGGCTCAGGTCGCGGCCTTGCAGGCGGTGCAGGTAGCGGAGCATCTCGTGCTCGGCGTGGTAGCTGGAGAAGATCGGGTGGGTCAGGAAGTCCGAGCGCCGCGCCAGGCCCTCGGCGTAGTCGAGGCTGCTGGGCTCGTCCGCCAGCGCAGCGGCCTTGGCCGCGAGGCTCGGCGAGCCGCCCTCGCTGCCCGGCCCGGCGAAGAGCCCGACGAGGACCTCGACGTCGGCCAGGCTCGTGGTCTCGTCGAGGCTCAGGCTCAGACGGCGCGCGTCGACGCGGCGCAGATCGATGCCCATGGCCGCGGCGGCGTCGACCAGCGCGGGCGCGTCGGGCCACGGCCCAGCCTCGGGGAGGGAGATCAGCAAGGTGTCGAAGCCCTCGACCCGGGGCAGCCCATAGCCCAGGGCCTCGAGCTCGCCGCGCAGCAGCTTGCTCAGGCCGCGCACGCGCCTGGCGATGCGCCGCAGCCCCTCGGGGCCGTGGTAGACCGCGTACATCCCGGCCATGATCGCCAGCAGCACCTGGGCGGTGCAGATGTTGGAGGTCGCCCGCTCGCGGCGGATGTGCTGCTCGCGGGTCTGCAGGGCCATGCGGTAGGCCGGGCGGCCCTGGGCGTCCTTGGACACGCCGATGATCCGCCCCGGCATCTGCCGGCGGTAGTCGTCGCGCGCGGCCAAGAAGCCCGCGTGTGGCCCACCAAAGCCCCGCGGCACGCCAAAGCGCTGGGCCGAGCCCACGGCGATGTCGGCCCCGAATTCGCCTGGCGCCCGCAGCAAGGTGAGCGCGAGCAGATCCGTGGCGACGATCAGCTTGGCCCCCGCCGCGTGGGCGGCCTCGGCCACCGCCGACCAGTCCTCCACGCCGCCCTCGGTGTCGGGGTACTGGACGAGCACCGCGAACACATCGGCGTCGAACTCGACGCCGCGGACCTCGGCCGTGCGCACGCGGATGCCCAGGGGCTCCGCGCGGGTCTCGACCACCGCCAGGGTCTGCGGATGGATCCGCGGGTCCACGACGATGACCTGACGCTTGCCCTTGGCGAGGCTGTGGGCCATGAACATCGCCTCGGCCGCGGCGGTGGCCTCGTCGAGGAGCGAGGCGTTGGCCAGGGGCAGCGCGCTGAGGTCCGCGACCATGGTCTGGAAGGTCAGCAGCGCCTCGAGGCGGCCCTGGCTGATCTCGGCCTGGTAGGGCGTGTAGGCCGTGTACCAGCCGGGATTCTCCAGGATGTTGCGCTGGATGACCGGCGGCGTGATGCAGCCGTAGTAACCCAGCCCGATGTAGCTCTTGCGAACCTGGTTCTTGCTCGCCATGGCCCGCAGGTGGTCGAGCAGGGCCTGCTCACCTTGGGGCTGCCCCGGCGTACCGTAGGCCTCGAAGCCGCGCAGGCGCAGCGGGGCGTCCATGCGGATCGCCGCCGGGATGGTCTCGTCGACCAGGGCGTCGAGGCTCTCGGCCTCGCAGCGCTCGAGCATGGCGGCGAGGTCCTCCGGGCGCGGGCCGATGTGCCGACGCGGGAACGTGTCACTAGGGGCGAAGAGCGAGGGGGTGGGCGTGTGCTCGGCCATGGCGAACTCGCAGCAAAGCCCGCCCGGCGGCGGGCGGGGGCACCATATCGGATCGCGGCAGCGCGGCGAGGGTGCGCGCGGCTGGTCTCCGTGCGCAAAGGCACTGAAGCGCGCCCCCGTCTCGCCCACCGCGCGGCGGTCAAGCCGAGGCGTCGATCACCGTATAGTCCGCACCATGCAGTGGGTCCTGTTTCAGCGTGTGATGCAGAAGCTCGTTGGGATCCGCGAGCTCGACCCGGAGCGCGACGCCCCGCGCTACGCCGAGGAGCTGCTCGCGCGCAACCCAGCGCTCTTCGAGGCCCTCGAGGGGGGCGCCTCCGGCCCGGCCGCAATAGTAGCGGCCCACGAGATCGCGCGAGATCACGTGCGCGAGGTCAGCCTCCTGCCGCGGCTGTGTGACGACCTCCAGCGCTCGGTCTCGACTGCCGCGCTGACCGCCGGTGAGCGCCTCGTCCGGCTCATGGGCTTGGCCTACCTGACCTGCGGCCACGACCTGATCCACGACGACCTACCCGCGGGCTACGGGCTGATCGACGACTGCATCGCCCTTCACGGCGCGGCCATGGCCACCGCCGCCCTGGCCTCGCCCCGCTACGTCGCCCAGCAGCGCCAGCGGATCCGCTACCTCAGCGTGGCCGTGACCGACGAGCTCCGCGAGCAGCTCCACGCCGTGCTGATCCGCGCCGCCGAGGTCGCCCTGGTCTGCGAGGACCTGCCCGACTACGCCGTCGAGCTGACGATCCGCGACCTGATCGAGGCGCCGCCGGCAGACCTGCCCATGGAGTTCGGCCTGCCCAGGCGCAGCGCCTCGCCCAAGCTGATCGCCGCCCTCGCCCTCCCCAACCCGCGGCTGATCGAAGCCCGCGGCCGCTCGCTGCACTTTCGCTTCAGCGACGGCAGCCAGATCCACCGAGGCCCCGGCGGCGTGCTCGAGACCATCACCTGAGCTCAGAGCGGCAATCAGGCCTGGGCGGCCTGGCTCAGCTCGCCGAGCAGCGCCCGCCAGGCCGCGAGCTCCGGCGTGCCCGCCTCGCGCTCCCCAAAGAGCAGCGCGATCGTCTGTCCCTGATCATCGAAGAGCTCCAGCGAGCTGACGACGCCGTCGGCGGTCGGCTTGCGCACGATCCACGACTCCGCGACCATGTCCGTGCGCAGGTGCAGGTTGAAGCCCGGATCGAGCACGTTGATCCACGGGCCCATGGCCTTGATCTGCTCGACGCGGCCGGTGTGAATCTGGATGCAGCCGGGGCTGCCGACGAAGACCATGATCGGGGTCTTCGTCGCCGAGGCGCGCTCGAGCAGGGTCACGATCGCGTCGTCGCCGATACGCTCGGCGTGGCCCTCGGGCGCCAGGCGCAGGGCCTGGGTGCGCGCGACCTCGTAGCGACGCAGCATCGGGAAGAACTCGTGGGGGTCCTGGAGCGCGAGCCAGTCGGCGCGCAGACCCTCGACGTCGATCTCGGCGTCGGGCTTGGGCGCCGCCGGGGGAGCGACCGGCTCGATCGCCAGCTCGGCCTGCTGATCTGCTGCGGTCCACTCGTCGACGATCCCCGCGTAGGCCGCCCGGTTGGAGCCATCGCGCAGGTAGACCTTGTGGATCGCCGTGCCCGAGGCGTCGAAGAACTGCAAGCTGCGGTGGACCCCGCCGCCTCGCGCCGCCTCGATCACCGCCACGCCGTGGGCCCAGCGGCTCATGAACAGGCGCAGATCGACCTCGCGGTTGAGCACCAGGCCAAAGCCCTCGCCAAACTGGATCGCCCCGAAGGTCCCGACCTTCTCGTGCACCGCGGCCGCGTTGCGGGTCAGGACCATGACCTCGCCGAGCTCGGGCAGGCGCTCGATCAGCGCCCGCCAGTCGCCGGCCAGGCGCGTGACCGAGAGCGGCGCCTCGTCCTCGCCGCCGCTGCGCCCGATCTGGGTCAGGCGTAGCGCGAGCTCGCTGACCCCGAGCTCGTCCGCGGCGGCGCGGATCCGCAGCTTGCCCTGCTCGCGCAGCAAGGTCTGCCAGCGCTGATGCAGCGACTCGCGGGAGGACGAAGAGGAGGCAGAGAGCGTCGAGCTCGGGGTGACAGGCTGAGGCTGGGTCATGGGGACTCGTGGCGCGAGCGGAGCTCGGCGGATCGGGGCGCGGCGCCGACCGGTAGGACCACCGGCCACCCGCCGCGCGGGTGAGGGATGACGTCGGCGTCGAGGCCGAAGCCGACGCGCAGGAGATCGGGGCGCTCGAGCACCATCGCTGGCGGCCCGTGGGCGAGCACGCGCCCGCCGGCGAGGATCAGCAGCTCGTCGGCGAAGCGCAGCGCGAGGTTGAGGTCGTGGACGATCAGCGCGACGCCCAGCCCTCGACGGCTGCGCGCGCGCACGCGCTCGAGGGTGCTCGTCGCGTGGGTCGGATCGAGGTTCGCGGTCGGCTCGTCGAGGAGCAGCCAAGCGGGCGCCTCGCAGCTCGCGTCCCAGACCTGCGCGAGGGTCCGCGCCAAGGCGACGCGCTGGCGCTCGCCCGAGGACAACCCGCGGTAGCGTCGCCCGAGCAGGTGGCCAACCTCGGCGAAGGCCATGGCCCCCGCCACGCAGCGGCGGTCGGCCTCGGGATCATCGGGGTGCGGGTGGCGACCGAGGGCGACGAGCTCCTCCACGCAAAAGGGAAATTCGATGTTCAGGCCGGCGTTCATCACCGCCCGGCGCCGGGCGAGCTCGATCCGCGACCACGCGGCGAGCGGGCGGCCGCAAAGGCGCAGCGTCCCCTCGCTCGGCGCGAGCTCGCCGGCCAGGGCGCGCAGCAGCGTGGTCTTGCCCGCGCCGTTGGCCCCGACGATCGCCGTGACGCTGCCGGGGGTGAGCGCGAGCGAGACCTCGCGCAGGACCTCGCGGCGCTGGCGACCGCGGCCGCGGTGCACCGTGATCCCCTCGGCCGTGAGCGCCGGGACCGAGCTCCGGCGCGGGCTCGGGCGCGGGCCGTCGAGGCGCTCGCTCATCGGCGACCTCGCAGGTCTCGGATCAGCAAGCTGATGAACAAGGGCGCGCCGATGAAGGCCGTCAGGACCCCGACCGGCAGCTCCGCCGGCGCGGCCATGGTCCGCGCGAGGGCGTCGGCGCCCAGCAGCAAGGCCGCGCCGAGCACGGCCGAGTCGATGATCAGCGCGCTGTGCCTCGGCCCTCGCAGCAGCCGGACCAGGTGGGGCACGGCGAGGCCGACGAAGGCGATCGGCCCCGAGCAGGCGACCGCGCTGCCCACGACCAGGGCGCTGAGCAAGACCACGCGCCGACGCAGGCGCACGAGATCGACGCCGAGATCGTGGGCCGCCGCGTCGCCGAGCACGGACACGTCGAGGGCGCGACCGAGGCGCTGGAGGAGGACGATCCCCGGGAGCACGCCGAGGGCCAGCCAGGGCAGCTCGTCCCAGCCGTTGCGGCCGACGTCGCCGAGCATCCACAGCGAGAGGTCGCGCAGCTCGACGTCGTCGGCGAGGTACTGCATGGCCCCGACCAGCGCGGCGCACAGCGCCGACATCGCGATGCCAGCGAGCAGCATGTGCGTGACCGAGGGCCGGCCGTCGACGCTGGCGAGCTTGTAGACGGTGACGCTGGTGACGAGCGCCCCCAAGAACGCGGCCGCCGAGAGCAGCCCACCCGCGCCCAGGCCCAGGCTCAGCAAGGGCGCGCCCAAAACCAGGGTCAGCGCGGCCCCGGCCGCGGCCCCGCTCGACACGCCGATCAGCTGCGGCGAGGCCAGCGGGTTGCGAAACAGCCCCTGGAGCGCCGCGCCGGCCACGGCCAGCCCCGCCCCGACAAGCCCCGCCCCGAGCGCCCGAGGCAGGCGCAGAGCGAGCAAGACCGTGCGCTCGGCCGCGCCATAGCTGGCCAGGCCTGCCCCTTCGAAGCCGAGGCTGTCGAGGACGATCGCCGCGAGCTGGCGCGGCGAGATCGCCATGCTGCCCACGCCGACCTCGAGCAAGAAGGTGAGCACGAGCAGCGTCAGCGCGACGACTCGCACCCCGCGCTCGAGCAGCAGGCGCCGCGCCGCGCCGCCCTCGAGGCCGAGCTCGCCACGCTCGACCACGGCCTCGCTCACGCCTCGAGCTCCGGGTGCAGGCCGCGGATCAGCGTCATCAAGGTCTCCCCGGTGCGCGGTCCGAGGCCGAGCAGGGCGAGATCGTCGAGGGCGAGCACGCGCCCCTGCTTCAGCGCAGGGGTCTCGGCCAGGCCCGGCTGCCCGCGCAGGCCCTCGATCCCACCGACGCTGACCAGGCCGCGCTCGGGCACGAGCAGCACCTCGGGCGCCGCGGCGACCACCGACTCGGCCGAGAGCGGGCGGAAGTCCGCGAAGGCGTCGACGGCGTTGCGACCACCGGCGGCCGTGATCATCACGGCCGAGACCGTGTCCCGCCCGCCGACGAGCAGGGTGTCGGCTCCGCGCGCGTACAAGAACAGCACCCGCGGCCGCGACTGGGTCTGCTCGCGCAGCGCCTCGGCAGCGGCCATATCGGCGTCGAAGCGCGCGAGGATCTCCGCGGCCTGCCTCTCGGCGCCCAGCGCCCGGGCCATGATCTCCACGCGCGCCCGGGCGCCCTCGAAGTCCTCGGGGTCCGCGACCTCGAAGGTCTCGATGCCCGCCGCCTGGATCTGCGCCAGCGCCTCCTTGGGCCCGGCGCCGTCGCTGTGCACCACCAACGTCGGGCCCAGGCCGATCACCCCCTCGGCGGAGAAGTGGCGAAAGTAGCCGACCTGGTCGAGCTGCGTGGCCTGGTCCGGGTAGACGCTCGAGGCGTCGACCCCGACCACCTCGTCGCCGAAGCCCAGCGCGAAGATGATCTCGGTCAAGGGGCCGCCCAAGACGACGATGCGCCGCTTGCCCGCAGCGCTGGCGTCCTCTTTCTTCGAGCACCCCACGCCTGCGCCAGCGAGCAGCGCGAAGCCAGCGAGCAGCGCCATGCGCCTGCTCGAGCCCCGAGAAAGCCTCTCGCGATCACCCCGCGCGCTTGCAGCCACCGTCATGACTCAACCCAGGGGCTTCCAGCGCAGCGTCAGGACCCCGGACGTCCCCGCCTCGGAGTAGTAGCCGTCGATCTGCACGCCAAAGTCGGCCCCCTCGCTCGAGCGGACCACGTAGACCCGCTGCTTGGGGCTGAGCAGGTGCGTCGTGAAGTCGTAGTCGTACCAGTCGATGAACACGAGCTCGTCCGTGCCGTCGTCGTCCGCGTCGACCGCGTCCGTGACCCACTCGGCGTCCTCGGGCGCGGCGTCGACCTCGTCGAGATCCACGCCCTCGAGGATCGCAACCTCGACCCCCGCGTCGCCGCTGATCCCCCCGTTGACGATGATCTCGAAGCGGCGCAGGCCGAGCTCCCAGGCGTCGGCGTCCGTGACCTCGGCGGAGCCATCGAGATCGAAGTAGACCCAGTCCGACTCGCTGCTCGCGTCGACGAGGCTGGTCGTGACCTCGCCGTCCTGGCTGCTGCTGATGTGCTCCCCCGCGTCCTCGCCGGTGTCCGCGGTCTCGTCCTCTCCCTGGTCCTCGTCGTCGAAGCCGATGTCCTCGACGCAGGCCTGGGCCAGGCCCGCGATCAACAGCGCGGGCAGCAGCGGCAAAAAGTTCGGTCGGTTGGACTTGCGATGCATGACTTCGTCCTCAGTAGCGAAATGTCAGGCCCCCGTAGAAAGACCGGGGGGCGATGGGGTTGGCGAGCGCGTCGCCGGCGTCGAGCAAATTCTCGACGCCCACGAAGGCGGTCAGGTAGCGCAGGAAGCTCTGGCTGATGCGCAGGTCGATGGACGCGTAGGGATCGGCGTAGGTGATCGCCTCGCTGTCCACGGAGTAGGCCCGGCGACCCACGACGCGGCCGCGGACGACCGCCCTGGTTCCCCAGCTGCGCTGGTGAAAGCGCAGCGCGAAGGTCCCCTGGTGCGCCGCCCGCCCGGGCAGGGGCAGCCCGGTCCCGTGCTCGCGGGCGTGCAAGAAGGTGTAGCTGCCCTCGGCCTCGAACCAGCGCAAGAACGCGAAGGACGCCGCGGCCTCGGCCCCGCGCACGTAGGCCGAGCCGACGTTGACGTAGCTGTACACGTCGAGGCCGCCGGCCTCGCCCGTCTCGACGAGGTCCACGGTGATCAGGTCGCGCAGCTGGTTGTCGAACACGCCCACGCGCACGGTGATGTCCTCGCGGGGCAGCCAGCTCATGCCCAGGTCCAGGGTCCAGGCCTGCTCGGGCTGCAGCGCGGGGTTGCCCTGCACGCGGTAGCCGACCCCCGAGTTGGCGAACAGCAGGTACATCTCGCGAAAGCCCGGCGCCCGGTAGCCGCGGCCATAGGACACGCGGAAGGTCAGGGTCTCCAGCGGCGCGGCGAGCAGCGCCAGGCGCCCCGTCGGATACAGGCCAAAGCGCGAGTCGTAGTCGAGGCGCAGCGCCGGCAGCACGGTGATCCGCGGGTGCAGGCTCGGCGTCCACTCGTCCTGCACGAAGATCGCCACGCGCTGGCGCTCGGCGAGGTCGCTGGCCGCGGTGTCCACGGCGATGCGATCGGTGCGCAGCCACTCGGCCTGGACGTCGAGCCCCGTCGTGAACACGTGGCGGCCAACCATCTGGTCGTACTGGAGGTCCGCCTGGACGAGCTGGTCGACCGTCGGCTGGTACTGATCCAGGGCGTCGTCACCACGCTGGTCCTGGCGGAACTGATCGTGAAAGAGGTTGTAGTGCAGCGTCCCGCGCAGGTGGCTGTCGGCGCCGCTCCAGTCCACGCTCAGCGTGGTGTCGGCGGTCTCGCTGAGGTTGCGGCGATCGAGGATCGCGTTGCTGGTGTTCACGTCGGTCCCGCGGCTGTCGCGGCGTAGATAGGTGCCCGCGATCCCCAGGCGCAGCCCCTCGACCGGGCGAAAATTGCCGGAGAGCCCCGCGTTCCAGGTGCTCACCTGGTCCCCGGTCGTCGCCTCGTCGCTGGGGTCCGCGTCCCAGCCGTCCGTGCGGTGGTAGCCGCCGAAGCCCGAGAGCTGCCAGCGGCGCATGCCTCCGGAGATCCGCCCGCTCGCGTCGACGGTGTTGCGGCTGCCGTAGGCCGCGTGGGCCTCGCCCTGCACGCCCGGCTCGGGCTGGCGCGTGATGATGTTGACGACCCCGCCGACCGCGTCGGAGCCGTGCAGCACCGAGCCCGCGCCCTGCACGACCTCGACCCGCTCGATGTTCTCGACGGTGAAGCGCGACAGGTCGATGGTCCCGTTGACCCGCCCGGTCACGCGCTGGCCGTCGATCAAGATCAGCACCTGCTCGGTGTCGAAGCCGCGCAGCGACAGCTCCGTGCCGCCCACGCCCTCGGTGGTCTGGATGCTGGCGTCGCTCTGCTCGAGCAACTCGGAGAGGTCCTCGGCGCCGGAGTCGACGATGTCCTGACGCGTGATCACCGTGGTCGCGACTGGAGCCGTGGCCGCGTCGTGCTTGGTCCGCGTCCCGGTCGAGACCTCGATGACCCGCTCTCGTGGATCCGCCTCGCCGCGAGGGATGCGACGCGCACGATCCTCGCGCGCGCGATCATCATCGTCGTCCGCGTCGCCCTCACCACCCTCGCCCTCTTGACTCTCTTCGCTCTCTCCCTCGCCCGCCTCCCCCGCTTCCACGCGCGCGTCCTCTCCAGGCCCCGACCCCGCGCGGGCGGACCTCGGGAGCAGTGAGATGGCGAGCAGACAGGTCATGGCGAGGCTGAGCCGCATCCAAGCCCAAGAAATTTAACAAAAATGAAAACCATATTCAAAATCCTTAAAAGAGAGTTTAGTCTCGACGAAAAAGCCGTTTTGACCTCGAATTAAGATGAAAAGAATTGAAAATCACTTTCATGATCAGGAAGATTTTTATCTTTGCTCCTGCCCTCGCGCTCCTCGTCTCGAGCGGAGCCTGCACCGACGACGCCGGAGCCGACACCGACGAGAGCGGTGAGACCGGCAGCAGCGAGACCGCCGACACCGAGGCTGGCGACGATACAACCGACACCGACACCGACACCGACACCGACGTCGGCGAGGAGAGCACCGACGTCGGCGAGACCACCGACACCGGCGAGGGCGAGCTGTGCGGGGACATCCCCTGCGAGGACGCGCTGATCCTCGACCTCTCCTTGCAAGAGAAGGTGGCCGAGGGCGCGGTGTCTTCGGTCCAGGAGGGCGACGACTGGGTGTCGAGCGTCGACGCGACCGCCGGCGGGACCGCGAACGCGGCGACCAACCCCTGGGTGTACATGCGCTTTGGCGCCGCCGGCCTGGAGAAGCTCGACATCGACGACTACGACGCGCTGAGCTCCGCCGACTGGCATATCGCAACCAAGCGCTACGGCATCCGGGTCAACAGCGGCAGCGCCGGCCCCGGCTGCGTCACGGTCGCCTCGGCCAACGGCGCCTACGCGGACATCGACGCCGTCCCTGGCGACGCGAGCTTCTCGGTCGAGAACTTCTACGACGACGAATGCGTGCTGATCGAAGACGCCTCGGGGCTCGCGGGCAACCCCAACTACAACATGGCGCAGTGGTGGGGCTACACCGGCTGCGTGACGACCACGGGTCAGGTCTACCTGATCGACCTCGGCGACGCCGGCGTGGTCAAGTTCGTCGTCGACGCCTACTACGCCGAGGGTCAAGAAACATGCAATCAAAGCGGAACCATGGGCACCGGCTCGGCCGAGGTCACCTGGCGGTGGCGCTTCCTGTGAAGCCCTCGCGCGCGCGCTCTCTGGCCCTCCCCGCCTGCGTCCTGGCGGCGCTGACCTGCGCCACCGCCCACGCGGCGCGGCCGACCGAAGGCGGGCTATGGACCTTCGCCGACGAGGACGAGGTCACGTCCTGGGACGCGCCCGGCGGGGGCCTGCGCATCCACTACGCCGTCTCCGGCCCGAGCGTCACGATCCTCGACGACGACGACGACAGCGGCGTGCCCGACTACGTCGAGGACATCGCGGCCGTCGCCGCCGAGTCCCTCGCGCTCTACGCCGAGCTCGGCTTTCGCCCGCCGGTGTCCGAGGCCGAGCTCGGGCTCGGGGAGCTCGGCGGCAGCGAGGCCTTCGACATCTACCTGGTCGACTTTCAGGGCTCGGCCGACGGGGCCTTCTCCGTCGACGCCTGCGCCTCGGCCCCGCGCCACTGCGCCGGATGGTTTGCGATCGAGAATGACTTCTCCGGCTACGGCTACGCCAGCCTCGCCGCCGCCGTCGACACCGTCGTCTCCCACGAGCTCTTCCACGCCGTCCAGGCCGCCTACGACGGGTCCCAGCCGACCTGGTTCAGCGAGGGCACGGCGACCTGGGCCCAGCGGATCTACTGGCCCGAGAGCCCCGACTTCGTGGCCAAGTGCGACGCCTACCTCGAGCTCAGCGAGCGCCCGCTGAACAAGCCGCCTTCGGGCCCGGTGCAGAGCTTCGCCTACGGCACCGCGCTGTTTTGGTGGTTCCTCCACGAGCGCCACGGCGCCGCCCTCGACGTCGCCTTGCAGCTCGCCAGCGAGAGCAGCGACGGCGAGGACGTCGACATCGTCGCCGGCGTGGCCGCGGCCCTCGAGGCCGCCGACGACAGCCTCGAGGCCGCGTGGATCGAGTTCGTCCGCCTCAACCTCGCCACCGGCCCGCGCGCGGGCGTGGTCGAGGGCTACGACTTCGCCGACCAGCTCGACGGGATCTTGGCGACCGCCTCGGGCCCGACCTTCGCCGACGACGACGAGCGGATCTCGCCTCTGGCCGCGCGCTACTATCACATCGAGCACGCCGGCGGACCGCTCGCGGCCGGCGTCGACACCCTGCACCCGCAGCTGCGCTTCTCGCTGCACCCCGTCGCCGAGGGCGCCCTCGACGGGCCCGTGGAAGCCGAGGTGCTCGAGTGGAGCGCCGACCTGACCGGGCCGATCGACCTGGGCGAGCGGGCGGCGGGCGGCTACTGGATCGTCGCAACCTTGCCCGCGAACCTCGACAGCTCGGCCAAGACCGGGCTGTGCATCGGGCCGCCGGACTTCGTCGCCGAGTGCTTCCCCGATGAGGGGGGCGACGATGAGGGTGACGAGGGTGATGAGACCGGCGGCGACGAAGCGGGGGACGACGAGAGCGGTGGCGACAGCGCTGGCCTCGACGACGAGGGCGGATGTAGCTGCGACGCCAGCTCCCCCGCGCACCGTCGAGGTTCCCTTTCCCTCGTCCTGCTCAGCCTCGTTGGCGCGCTTCGCCGCCGCCGAAGCCCAAGCTAGTGTGCGCGGCAGAGGACTTGAAGGGTCTCAGGCGCCGGACCGCCGGTTGCTGACGAGGCGCGAGGAGGGAGTTTGTCGGGCACAAATGACTGACGAGCAACGAAGTCAGCGGCCGGTGCTCCAAGCCTGGGGCCCTTCAAGTCCTCTGCCGCGCACACTAGACCATCACGTCGACGAGGGCCTCCACTGCGGGCGCGAGTCATGCCCTCGCACGACTCATGCGCCCGCATCGCCCACGCTCCCGGCAAGAAAACGCTCAGCGAGCGTACACCTGCATGAAGATCTCTCCCGTCCCGGGCGACCCCACGTTGAGCTCGAGGATGCGACCAAAGCCGCGGCCAACGGTCTCGACCATCTCGATGCCCTCGTTGCAGCACTCGCAGGGAGAAGACGGCCCCAGCCCGCCGATGTTGGAGTCGTCGAAGTCGCAGCCTTGGTTCCCGCCGCGGTTCCACGTCGGGCCGTAGCTCGACGCAGCGCAGGCGGTCATCGCCAGGCAGTCCTCGACGGGGCCCTCCTGGTCGCCGACGTTGAAGTAGAGCTGGGTGTCGCACAGCACCTCGACCAGCTCTTCTTGCTCCTCGGGATCGACCTGCTCCTCGGCCATCAGCGTACCGTCGGTCATCACGTAGCCGTTGCCCGCGAGCTCGTAGTCGCACACCGGGGCCTCGATCGCGGCGATGAAGCTGCCGAGGTCCGTGCTCCCGTCGCCGACCGCGTCATACTGCGCCCACTCGTCCGAGGGTTGGTGGATGAACAGCAGATCCTGAAACGCCAGCTCGTTGTAGGCCCGCGACTTGAAGTCACGGTTGAGCTCGTCGAGGGTGCCCAGGACCGTGGGATCTGTGCCCATCCAGGCGCGGTTGGCCCAGGTCCAGTTCGCCTGGTCGTCGTCGCTCGAGACCATCACCAAGGTCCAGCCCCCGCCGCCGCGCTCGAGCTCGCACCACACCTCCTGGGGCTCGCCCTCCCCCTCGCCGTCGAAGTCCACGGTGTAGCGGCCCGAGGGCGCCTCGGGATCGCCGGCCTCGATCGCCGCGCAGCTGTGCGTGTAGACGCACTGCCCGTCCACGCAGCCAGCCGTCTCGCAGTCCGTGGCCGCGCTGCAGGCCTGACCCAGCACGCAGGGCAGGCAGCTGCCGCCGCAGTCGACGTCGCTCTCGTCTCCGCTCATCAGCCCATCCTCGCAGCCGGGAGACATGCACGCGGTCGTGCACGCGTCGTCGTTGTCCTGGTTGCCGTCGTCACACATCTCGACGCCGAGATAGACGAGACCGTCGCCGCACACGGCCAGCGCACAGCTCGTCGTGCACTGGCCGTCGTCGGCGTTGAGCGCCCCGAGGTCACACTCCTCGCCGAGCTCGGCGTCGACCTGCCCGTCCCCGCACTTGGGCTCCGGCTCGCCCATATCGGACTCCTCGCCAGCGCTCTCGCTGTCGCCCACGGAGTCGCTGTCGCCCACGGAGTCGCTCTCCCCTTGCGAGTCGCTGCTCTCGCTGGCGCCGACCTCCGTCCCGCCCTCCCCCGACGTCCCGCTCCCGCTCTCCTCGCTCCCGGTCGTCGTCCCCTCGTCGTCGCTGGCGGGGCCCTCGGGCGTCACGCAGGCAGAGATGACCAGCGCCACTGTGCAGATACTCATCTTACAGGTATTCATATTGACTAGTGTGCGCGCCAGAGGACTTGAAGGGTCCCAGGCGCCGGACCGCCGGCTGCTGACGAGGCGCGAGGAGGGAGTTTGTCGGGCACAAATGACTGACGAGCAACGAAGTCAGCGGCCGGTGCTCCAAGCCTGGGGCCCTTCAAGTCTTCTGGTGCGCGCACTAGGTCTCTGCTTTCCGCGAATTCATACCACATCCGTGTCACGGCGTCGTTTCGCCGCCATCGTCATCCGCTGCCAAAGCGCCACAGGCAACGCCCACGAGTCGAAGGCTTCAGCCAAGCCGAACAGGGCCTCGCCTCGGGTATGGCGAGGCGCCCGGCTCAGCTTGGGCCCATGGACGCGAGCCGGCCACTCGCGAGTCGAGCCCCCGCGATGTTAGCCGCGAGCGGCCCGAGGCTGAGGCTGGCCGCCGCCCCGAGCACGTGGATCCGGGGATGCCAGCGCAGCGCCCCGTCGAGCAGCGGCATCCCCCACGGGCCGCGCTCGAGCCCGAGGGTCTGGGCGAGCCCTTCGAACAGCGGCACGCCATCGAAGCCCCGGGCAAAGCCCGTCGCCAGCGCGAGCCTGCGACAGCGCAGCGCGCCGTGATGGTCGATCGAGAGCAGCAGCTCGCCGCCCTCCTTTCGCGCGCTGGAGACCTCGCCGAACACGACCCGCAGGCGTCCGCTTCGCTGCGCCCTGGCCAGGCGGGCCGCCGCCTGCGAGGGGACGCTCCCGCGGCGAACCTCGCTGTCGAGGATCGCCATCCGCCCAGCCAGGGAGAAGTTGGCGAAGCGCCACGACCAGCGCTGGCGTGCCCAACGTGGGGCCGCGTCGAGCTCGGCGATCGAGGGCGGTCGGCGGCAGACCAGGGTCGTCTCACCGGGCCGCGCGCGAGCCCAGCGCAAGGCTAGCTGGACCGCCGAGAGCCCGCCGCCCACGACCACGGCCGCGCCTCCAGGCGAGCCGTGGTCGAAGCCCCCGTCGAATACGTGCAAGGCCGCGCCGCCGATGCCCTCGGCCCACGCGGGCACCTGCGTCCGCGGCCGACCGATCGCGAGGATCAGCCGACGCGCGCGCAGGCTCCCCTCCTCGCTCTCGACCCGCACGCCCCCCTCGACCAGCTCGACGCTCCGAGCCACGCCCCGCTCGAGCAGCGCGTCGAGGCCGAGGCGATCGCGGATCCACGCGACGTGACGACGAAAGAGCGCCAGCGAGGGCGCGCGACAGGGCCCCGAGAACGCGCCCGGCTCCAGCCGCGGCTGGGCCTCCGCGAAGTGATGCAGCGAGAGCTGGCCGACGTCGATGTCCTGGTCGATGGGCGAGCGCAGGTGGCTCATGCCGAGGAGCTCGGCCCGCCGGTCCCACTCGCTCAGCGGCCGCGGGTTTGGATCGAGCAGGCGCAGCCTCGCCCCCTGCGAGCGCAGGCAGGCGGCGGCGTGCAGGCCATGAACGCCAGCACCGAGGATCAACCAGTCGAGCATCTAGCCACTCCTAGGAGCCCAGCTCATCGACGATCGTGACACAGCGCGAGTCCTCGTCTTCCCAGCTCCCCTTGGTCACCGTCACGAACAGGCAGACCTCCGCGCCGACCACGACCTCGGGCCCGTCGATGGTGAACACCACGCGATCCCCCACGCGCAGCCAGCCCTCGTCGGTCTCCAGCACGTTGCCCTCGTCGAGCAGGGCCTCGGTCACGTAGCTCAACGCGGCCCCGGTGCTCGGATCGCGGGCTTCATAGCGCAGCCACAGCCCGCCCGGCTCGAGCCCTTCCCCGCGCACGGCCAGGTCCACGTGCCAGCCGCCTTGAAGGCCCGCGACGAGCTCGACCGGGTCCCCCTCCTCGAGCGCGCGCCAGTCCACGGGACCGAGGCCCAGCTCGATCTCCGCCTCGCTCGTGGGCAGCTCGCTCGTGTCCTCTTCCTCCAGCTCCGCCGATGCGTCCGCGTCGCAGCCGGCCAGCGCCAGCGTGAGCAGGACCAGGCCGCGAGCGCGCATGGGTGATGCGCTTGACATGCCCGAGACTCTAATGCAATTGGCTTGCATGATGAAGCGGCATCTCGCCTTCGCCCTCATCCTCGTCAGCGGCGATCTCGCTTGCGCCGGCGAGCCGGCGGACGCCGCCGAAGAAGAGGACAGCGCAGGCGAGACCGAGGCTGGCGAAGAAGACCCCGAGCCGAGCCTACCGAGCGGACGCCTCGTCATCGACGAGGTCTACTTCACGGGCAGCCCGCCAGCGGGCGGCGCGGATCACTACTACTCCGACCAATTCATCGCGCTGCGAAACATCAGCGACGAGCCCGTCGCCGCTGGCGGGCTGCTGATCGGAGACGTGTTCGGCCTCGCCGGGGAGATCAACGCCGGCGACCAGCCAAACGCGCTCGCCGACGACGAGGAGCACGTGTACATGCAAAACCTGTGGCGGATCCCCGGTGAGCCGCAGGACGTGGTGATCGAGCCCGGCGCGCGCCTGCTGATCGCCCAGGACGGCGTCAACCACAGCCCTTTTTCGAGCGTGGATCTCAGCGGCGCAGACTTCGAGACCTACGTCGCCGAGAGCGGCCAGGACGAGGACTCGCCGACGGCGCCCAACCTCGAGCTGCTGCACTACAACGCCGGCTACGACTGGCTAATTACGGTATTTGGCCCGAGCGTCGCCATCCTCTCGGAGCAGGATGCCGCCTACTTCGAACACGAAGGTTGGACGCTCGTTCAAATCTCCAGCGCCGCGGTCATCGACGCCGTCGACATCGTCAAGGACGGCGACAGCGAGGCCTTCAAGCGGCTCCCGCAGTCCGTCGACCGCGGCTTCACCTTCGCGTCCGGGACCTACACGGGCGAGGCGGTGGTGCGTCGCCGGGTCGACGGACAATCGATCGACACAGACGACTCGAGCGCCGACTTCGAGCTCAGCGCGACGCCGACCCCCTGGCGCTGACGCTCGCGAGCGTCTGCGCTTGCCAAGTCCGCTCACTTTGGTGACCTTATCTCCATGGCAATCACAAAAGCACAGGTCCTCGAGGCACAAAAAGAGTGGGGTCGGGGGATCGTCGAGATCGGCGCGGCGTTCACCAACGGCGCAGACTACTCGGCGCGCGCCACCCAGCACATCCGGGAGCTCTACGCTTACGGTACACACGAGGTCTTGTTCAAGCCGACCAAGTGTGAGCACCGGCAGTTCCGCCCGACCTTCGAAGGCGCCCTGTCTTACTTCGTGAGCGGGAACCATGACTTTCCAGAGGACGAGGGCTTCGCGCTCGCGCCCTATATCGCGGTCGAATTCATCAACGCGAACATGACCATGTCCAGCGACATGGCGCTCGCAATGGGCAACTACTACTTCACGGACACCAGCGGAAAGATCACGAAGGTCGAGTACACCTTTGCGTACCGCGAGTCCAAGCCTGGCCTGAAGATCGTGGCTCATCACTCCTCGCTGCCCTACCACCACACGCCTCCGCACTCCACCTGAACCAGACATGACCACCACTCGGCTAGTTTGCTGCATCCAGCTGTCCGCGCTTCTGCTCGCGGGCTGCCTCGACACCCAGACCCAGGACAGCCACGACCCCCCCTTGGTCTACAGCGCCGAGCCCACCGCAGCGTCCGAAGCGGACGAGGCCTACGACCCCGCGAGCAACCCCAAGATCACCGCCACGCTCTACGCCCAGAGCGCCGCCGAGCACCACGCGTCCACGCGCACGATCTACATGGCCGCCAAGCTCCAGCTGCCGGCGGCGCTGAAAGATCAGGCCTGGGCCGCGGCCCTCGAGCAGGGTGAGGACGCAGCGGACAAGCCCGTGGCGGTCATCCTCGACGTCGACGAGACGGTCCTCGACAACTCTCCCTATCAGGTCCAGGCGATCAACGAAGACCTCCAGCACCCCGAAGGATGGGACGCGTGGTGCGAGCTCGAGGCGGCCGAGCCGGTGGCGGGCGCCCTCGAGTTCACGACCTTCGCGGCCAGCCAGGGGGTCACCGTCTTCTACGTCACGAACCGCGACAGCAAGCTCGAGGCGAGCACCCGCGCCAACCTGGTGGCGGCGGGCTTTCCCGTCGCCGAGGACATCGACGTGGTCCTGACCAAGAACGAGCGCCCCGAGTGGACGAGCGACAAGAGCTCCCGCCGGGCTCTCGTGGCGCAGGACTACCGGATCCTGATGCTCTTTGGCGATCAGCTCGGGGACTTCACCGGCGGGGACGCGGCCAAGGGGAAGACCCCCGCCGAGCGTGACGCGGTCGTCGAGGCCCACGCGCAGCGCTGGGGGACCCAGTGGTTCATGCTCCCAAACCCGGAGTACGGCGCGTGGGACTCCGTGACCTACGGCCACGACTACGACCAGTCCGAGCGCTCGAAGACCGCCGCGCGGCTGAAGGCCATGCACGGCCCCCCTGCCAGCGAGTAGAATAGTCGTGCATGGTACGGGCGATCCGATCGAGGTGAGTGCTCTCGTCCTCGGTCCTGGCCGCGTGCACCCCGAGTCGCCCCGCGGCGGGTGAGGCTGCGACCACGGCCGAGGCCTCGACGCCCGAGGGCATGCACCCACCCGAGGTCGTCGACGAGCCGCAGGAAGTGCCGCGAGTGCACGATGTCGTCGAGCTCGCGGTCGGCAAGCGCCAGACCTGTGCCCGCGAGCTCGCGGTCGAGTGCTCTGCTGGGGCCACCCGCTCGGCGACTTCGTCTGGAAGATGCTCACCCGGGCCGCCGGCATCTCTCCGACTCTGGATCACGGTCCTCGAGAGCCGTGTTAGTGTCTCGCCGCTCTCATGAGACAGCGCCCGGACACCAGCCCTCGCGGCATGATAGCGAGCGGCGCGGCGTCTACCCTGGGGGCCTCGCTGCTGCTCGGGGTCTCGGCCTGCGTCGCGACCCGTGAACCCGAGCTCGTCCTCGCCCCCGACGGCCAGCCCGCGCTGCGGGGGCCGGTCACGGCGATGTCGGCGGGTCGGCTGTGGATCGGTCGAGACTGGGGGACCCTGGCCTGCTTCACCACCGAGACCGGTCGCACCGGCTGCTGGGGCAGCGAGCGGCTCCCGGCGCCGGAGGGTCTGGACACCCTGCCCGCGAGCGCACGGACGGCTTGCCTCGCTACCGCCGAGTGGGGCTCGAGCTGTACGATCGCCGAGACCACGCGGGCCCGCAGCGCGGCGTCGAGGACCATCGCCGCCATCGACGATGACGCCGAGTACGGTCTTTGTGTCGTGCACGCCGACGCCGGCGTGCGCTGCTGGGATCTGGACGGCCGCTCCGCTCGCGTTCGTGGCGTCCACGAGGCCGTCGCGGTCGCCTCGAGCGCTGGTCGCGGCTGCGCGCGGCTGCGCGACGGCGGGCTGTCTTGCTGGGAGGACGGCGCCCGAGCCCGACGCCGGCGCGACGTCGAGGAGGCCGTCGATGTCGACGTCGGCCCGCGGCAGGCCTGCGCTGTGCTTCGCTCGGGCCGCGTGTCCTGCTGGCGCGGTGAGGACCAGGCCGAGCCGGTCGCCGCGCTGCAGGGGGCGGTCGCCGTCGCGGTCGGTGAGGCCCTCGCTTGCGCCCGCCTCGACGACGGCGATGTCGCCTGCTGGCCGCTCGCGGAGCCGGCTCCCCTCGCCCGAAGGATCCCCGGCGCCGAGCATATCGTCGAGCTGCGCGTCGGCGACGACTACGGCTGCGGACGCGACGAGGACGAGGGGCTGTGGTGCTGGGGAGACAACCATCGCTTCGGCCTCGGCGACGCCGAGTCCTCCCCGCGCGTGCTTCGGCCCCGGCGCGTCTCCGGCATCGCGCCGGCGGTCGACGTGCTGCTCGGACCGACGGACGCCTGTGCCCGCACCGAGGCCGGCGCGCTGTGGTGCTGGGGTGGGTCGCTGGCGGCGGTCGAAGACCAGCGACCCAAGCCGGCCCTCGTCGGCGAGGCGGTGGCGAGGGCCGACTTCGGCGCCAGCGGCCTATTTGCGACTCTGGACGGCGGCCTTCATCAGTACGCGCGAGACGGCTGGCGCTTGCTGGCCCCCGCGCTGCGCCCCTCGGTCCTCGCCTTCAGCGACAGCTGGGGCTGCGTGCTCTCGCAGCACAGCCTCGGCTGCTTCGACGCCTTGCTGCCGGTCGACGCCCAGTCGCCGCCCTGGCTCCGCGGCGCCCACGAGGTCGAGATGACGGGGGTGCAGTCCCTGAGCGTGTACGGCTCCCGCGGCTGCGTGGCCATGACCGACGGGCGCGCCCGGTGTTGGGGCGAGTCCTTCTTCGAGGACGGCGAGCCCGTCGACATCCTCGCGCCGGTCGTGGTCGCCGATCTACCGCCGGTCGATGCCGTCGTGGTGGGCGAAGCCTCGGCCTGTGCCCGCACGCGCACGGCCGAGGTCTGGTGTTGGGGAACCACCCCTGACTCACCGGCCCATCTGCCCCGTCTGGTCGATGGCTTGCCGCCGGTCGTGGCGCTCGCAGCCGGGGCCGCCCACGTCTGCGCCCGCACCGAGGCCGCTGCGCTGTGGTGCTGGGGTGACAACGGCAGCGGCCAGCTCGGTCGAGGCGAAGGCCCCTCCTGGTCCGCCACACCGGCGCCGGTGCAAGAGCTGGCGCCCGTCACCGCCATGGCCCTGGCTGGAGACAGCAGCTGCGCCGTGGTCGAGGACGGCGGGGTCTCGTGCTGGGGCGACAACCGCCAGCCCCGAGGGGCTGCTGTCTTCCGACGCGGCGATACCCGTGGCGCCATCACGACTGACATGGTCGAGCGATTGAACGCGCTCGACCCAGACACAGCGCCCTGACACCGCACGGCATGTGCCAGCCGGCGAAGTCGACCATCTTGCTCTGGAGGCGATGACGCGCGCCGCTGGTGCGGCCTCTCACGGGATTGGGTGCGCAAGTTCAGGCGCCACCCGGGAGCGCAGCCTCGAGTGCGCAGCTACCTGGTGCGCCTCGACGCCGACGAAGCCGACGAGCGCATCGCCGCGGTCATCGACTCTCACCGGCGCCGCGGCGCGCAGTTTCGCTGGTTCGTCGGTCCGAGCAGCGCGCCTGGGGATCTTCCGGCGCCCGCATCGTTGGTCTCACAAAGCGGACCAGCGAGATGGCGCCACAGTGAGCCTTACGCGCCCAGCACGCCAGTCGAGACCACCGCGAACTCTTTTGTGCTCATGATGTGCTTGCGGATCTGCGTGCCTCCACTCAATGTCCATTTCGCAAGGTCGTAATCGAGGATTCCTACGACCTGCCGGTAGAAGGTCCAGGCGCCGGCATCGGTCCGAACCCCCATGACGTTGGCGCCGATGGTCAGCCAACTGACATTCGAGCGGCCACTCCTGACGCCAAAGCTCTCCCAATGCCAGCCTGTGCGCTTCGCCATCCCCTTGGCGATGGCGAGCGTCGATTTGGCATTCACAGCGATGTGAGATCGTGAGACGTAAGAGAGAACGCCGGCGGCGTTGTGAGCCCGATTGCTCCAACATTCAAATGCACCTTGCATGAATACATCTTTGTCACTTTGTTTACCAATGTCGCTAGCGTTGGCGTGATAGACCGTCGGTCCACCCATGGTGTTCGTGTCGACGAAGATGGTGCAGCCCGTCAGTGGCGCGGTGAAGAAGAAGTCGGCTCGATCGGAGAGCTTCACCCGCGTGATGGCGTTGCGCGCCCATGGCAGTATGAAGGCCCGCTTTTTGCTGCGGGCCACGGTCGCGGTCGGTTCTTGGGCCGTCTTGACTATGCCTACCTCGAGGCTGACTTCCACCGCGCCCCATCGGTAGTTGGCGGCGGTCGATTTGACGGTGAACCACTCCCTCGCGCCTTCTCCCCGACAGACCTGATCGCGGGCGCTCTGGAAGGCGGCGGGGCTGTACCCGGAGACCGGGCAACTGTTGTTCCCCTGAACGGCCACGTTGTCCCGCAGCGCAAAGGGATAGTCACGGACGAAGTCTTCAGTGTTGTCGACCAGGTCGGCGTGGCTGACTGGCATGCGTTTAATCTTGAACACGCCTCGACTCGACGCGTCAATTTTCTGACCGGCCCGCAATTGGATCGTCCAGGAGCCGCAGCGATTGCACGCGAGGTCAGCGAGACCCACCGGGGAACACCAAGCTCACCATGGACCGTCGCATCATGGCAGCACCTGGTGTCACCCCGAGTCAAAAGCGTCCGACCAGCCCAAGCTGGGCGCCTCCGGGCATCGGCCCGAAGGTCGGCAAGAGCTGAGCCTGACTCCGCGGGGCCCAACTGGCAGTGGATCGCCAATTCACCAGGGATCTCGATAAGCCCCGCCGCGAAGATGCCTTTGCCAGCGTTGAAGCAGTCAATCTCCTGTCCCGAGCGGCACCTTGTGCCACCGCCTCGCTGGCCCTCGCCGTCTACGACCGCGACGCGACCATGGCCTTCGCCGAGGCCGTACCGCAGCGCTGGGGCGGCTGGATCGAGTCGCGCTACGACTACCAGATCACCTTGCGGGTCCCCGCCGACGCGCTCTTCGAGGTCATCGACGCGCTCTCGGAGCGAGGCGATGTCCTCGCCGAGACCCTCCAGGCCGACGACGTCACCGCGGAGTACTTCGACCTCGAGTCGCGCGTCCGCGTGCTCGAGGAGATCGTCGCCCAGCTCGAGCTGCTCCTGGCGCGGGCCAAGACCGTCGAGGAGGCGCTGAAGATCCGCGTGCAGCTCGATCGCCTGCGCGTCGAGCTCGAGGCCGCCCGCGCTCAGCTGCGCATGCTCGCGGAGCTGATTGATTTTTCGACGCTGACCCTCGGCCTGAGCCAGCGCGGGCCCGCGAACGCGCTGCCGAGCAGCAACGACCCCTTCCCCTGGGTCGACGGCCTCGGCGTCGAGGCGACCGAGTACCGCTGAGCCGCTCTCTCAGGCCTCGAGCTTCGCGATCAGCGCCTCGATGTGCCTTCGATGGTCCGGCCGCGCCTTGCGAGCCGCTCGCCGCAAGTCCGGCAGCAGCGTCGGCCCCCAGCCCATCAGCGCTCGCTCGGCCGCCTCCTGCAGCTTGGGCTCGCGGTGACGCAGGTAGTCGATCAAGCGCGAGCGCGCCGGCTGATGGCGGCCGTGGCCGAGACTCGCCATCAACGAGATGAGCACGTCGCGGCGTGTCTCGATCTCCAAGACGGCCGCTGCGGCGGCGAGGCTGCGCTCGCGCGAAGCGACCTTGCGCAGGGCTCGGAGCGCCGCGCTGCGGACACGCGGGCGACGATCCAAGCTCAGGGCCTCGAGCGCATCGACACCTCCCTCGCCCTGCTCCGTGAGCGCGTGGACGGCCCGCACCGCCAGGCCGAGCTCGACGCCGCGCTCCTCGATCGTCGCCATGAGCGCGTCGAGGTCCTTGCCCGCGAGCGGATCTGTCAGCGGCGCGTCCGCGTCCAGCTCGGGCTCGGGAGGTGGGGGCGAGAGGTGTGCGACGGCCTCCGGGTCGCGGGCCTCCACGAGCTCGATCAGCGCGCGCAAGGCCAGCGAGGGCCGCTCTTCGCGGTGCAGGAGGGCCAAGAGCGCGCCGTCTCCCCGAAGCGCCCGATCCCACGCCCGAGGGAGCAGCAGCGCCTGGCCCACGTCGCGCAGCAGCGCCTCCGCGCCGTCGAGCTCCGCCTCCCAGTCCGAGATCCACAACGGGAGAAGCCGAGCTTTTGCGGCCGCGCTCAGGTGCGGCAGCAGGGCTCGAGCCCGGCGCCGCGGGCCCTCCTCTCGCGGCCAATGATCGATCACCACGGCCTCGCTGGCCACGAGCGCAGCGAGCTGCGCCGACTCCAACTCGATCGCTCCACGCAGGTGGGCAGCCAGCACTCGCCCCCAGCTGTCCTCGACGAGGCTCGCGTCGGGCCACGCGAGCAAGCGCTCGGCGGCGCGCTGGCGCTGCGCTGGCAGCTGCGCCTCGTCTTCGAGGGTCGCGAGCAATTCAGCGAGCTGCCCGCGCGTCCGTGGCGGTGTCGAAGGCCTGCTCGCGGGGGCCGGTGTCGGTTCGGGCGCGACCAGCCCGAGGGGCCGCCGGCGCAACGCCGCGTCGAGCCACTCGCGGGCTTGGGCGGGTTCCTTGCGGTACCAGCTCGCGGCGCCCTCTCGCAGCGCCGCGCGCTCCTCTGCCTCGCGTTCGCCGAACTCGCGGCGCTCACGGGCCTGGTCCGCCTCCGTGTCCGCGCTCGGGATGGCCAGCGCCCGGATCAAGAGCGCCTCGCTCTCGCTGGCCATCCGCGGCCCGAGCCGGCAATCCGCGAGGCAAGCGTCGAGATCTTCGCGGGTCCGCAGACCGCCGAGTTCGGCGAGCAGTTCGTAGCGCCGCAGGCCGCCGAGCTCTCCCGCGCGACCAGAGGGCGGCTGCGCTCGCAGCAGGGCCAGCCCCCGCAAGCGCTGGCCCGGCGTCCCCGAGGCGCCGACGAGGCAGCGCTCGCAAAACCCCGCGAGGATCCCAGGCTCGAGCGCGCCCGGCTCGAGGGACTCGAGCAGCGTCAGCAGGCCATCGACGAGCTCGCGCTGCTCGGCACCCGCAGCCTCGATCGCCAGCCCAGCGGGCTTCGCTGCGCGCTCGCGGGGCAGCTCGGCGACCCAGCGCAGCCACGTCGCCGCGGCCTCGCGCGCCACGGCCAAGACCGCCCTTCGCTCGACCTCCCCGCGCTCGAGGGCCGCGAGCAAGACCTCGGCCCCCGCCTCGGAGAAGCCCTCGAGGCGCAGGCGCTGCGCGGGGTCCTCGGGCTTGGCTGCGATCGGGCGCAGGTTCTCGCGGTGCAGCGCGCGGGCCAGCGCATCTCGCCCGCCGCGGATCCCCACGTCGCCAGCGAGCGCCGCCTCGACGAGCGCCGCGTGGGTCGGCCGGGGTGAGCGAGCCAGGCGCAGCGCCGCGGCGAGGGTGAGCCGACCGCTGATCGCGTCGTAGAGCAGCGCGCGGCGGCGCGGGTCAACGGGCTCCTCGCTCCCCGGCTCCCCCGCGAGCGCGTCGACGAGCAGCGCCAGCGTCGAGGCCCCAGCGACAGCCTCGAGCGCCGCGAGCAGGCGCTCGCGCAACCCCACGTTGTCGTGGCGCGAGATCCAGCGCAGCAGCGCGGGGACACTCCGCGCGCTGCCGACCCGCGCGAGCGCGGCCGCGGCCTCCTTCTTGACCGCCATCTGCGGCCGCTCGAGCGCCGCGAGGACCAGCGGCTCGGCCCAGCGCGCCTCGAGGCGTGCGACGGCCGCGAGCGCCTGCCGGGCCAGCCGGGGCTCCTCCGCGGCGACGAGGCTGGCCAGCGAGCGCTCCAGACCGCGGGCCTGCTCGGCCTGCATCTCTCGCCCTGCCCCTCCCTCCTCGTCCTGGCCACCGATGATCGCCTCGATCGCCGCGCGCCGCAGCTCGACCTCGCGGTGACGCCAAAAGTCCTCGACCATGCGCAGCGCCACGCCCTCGGGGCGGTGACGACCGAGGGTCTCGAAGAGCGCGACACAGACCGCCGGCTCGGGCTGCGGATCTTCTCGCAGCCAGTCGATCACCAGGCGCAGCAGGAGCGCGCGGCCGCCCTCGGGGCCCGCCTCGGCCCACCCACGAACGCTGCGTCCGCTGGCGGCGAGCTGGCGACCGTAGCGGTAGATCAGCTGCTCGAGCGCCGGCATGCGCTGGCGCTTGACCGCAAAGTCTCCGGCGAGGGCCTCGCCGACATAGCGGCGAAAGACCTGGCGAAAGCAGCGGGTGACCTCGGGCAGGAGCGCGATCTCGTCGCTCGCGCACAGCCGAGTCAGGCGCTCGAGCGGATCGAGTGAGTCGGCCAGCCCTGCCTCGATCCAGGGCTGCTCGAGCAGCAGGCTCGCAGCCAGGTCGTCGTGCGCGGGCAAGCGGCGAAGATCGAGGAGCCCGCTCTCGCGCGGGCCCAGGCGCCGAGACAGCGTACGCATCAGCTCCCGGCGATCCTTGGTCAGCGCCCACAGGCTCTCGATCGCCAGGCTGCGCAGCGGCGCCGGCGAGCGCTCATCGAGCGCCAGCTCGCGCAGGCGGAGGATCGCGGCCTCACCACCTTTGACCCGCAGCGCGGGGATCACCTGCTCCGGCAGGCGCTCGAGCCAGGCGAGCAGCGCCGCCTCGTCGTCGAATTCTGGCGAGCGCGCGGCGGCGTCGATCAGCGCCGCGGCCACCCGCGGCGCCTCGCAGGCACGAAGCTGCGCGGCGATGACCTGCTGCGCGCCCACGTCGACGCTGACCGCGAGGATCCCCGCGCGTCGGATCCAGCGCGGATCGTTGGCGGGGAGCTCGGCGAGCGCTGCCGGCAGCGCCCGGCGGGCGAGGTGAGCGACGCGCACGAGCTCTTCCGGGCGCCAGCCCAGGTGCCCGTCGTAGGCCGCGAGCAGCGTGGCGAGCAGCGGCTCGCGCACGAAGGCGCCGTGGCGGTGCGCCGCGAGCACGTGTTCGCGGCTGCTCGCCCCAAAGGCGAGGGGATCCGCGGCGGCCAGGAGCAGCGCGTACTCGACGTCCTCCTCGTTCGCCAGCACGCCGAGCCCCGCCAGCGCGTCGCCGCGAGCCGCCTCGTCGAGCCGCTCGTCGCAGGCTGCCGCGGCCAACCAGTCTCGACCCTCGAGCGCCACCGCCAGCGCGACGCTGGCTGCCCGCACCACGGGGTCGTGGTCCTCGAGGCCCGCGGCGATCCAACCCGCGCGCGTGGCCTGGGCGGCCGGGGAGAGCACGCGCAGCCACACCTGCCCGAGCGCCCGATAGCGGGCGCGGCGGGTGTGCAGGTCCTCTGCATCGGCCAGCGCCTCGAGGCACGCAAATGCCTGCGCCGGGGAGATCGCCAGGTGCTCGATCGCCGGCCCGAGGCTCGGGCAGACCCGCGCCCGCAAGCGTGGATCCGCAGCCCCTGCCATGCGCCGCAAGAGCGTGAAGGGCTCCCGCGCCGCGTGCGGGGCGAGACCCTCGGGGCCCTCGAGCGCGCGCAGCAGCCACAGCTCGTCGAGCGCCCCGAGAGAGGCTCCCGCGCGCAACGAGACGCGCAGCCAGGCGACGCGCAGCGCCGGCGCGAGCGCGTCGACGTCCCGCGGCGCGACCACGCCGTGATCGACCAGCGCCTCGGCGACACGCAGCAGGCGCAGGTTGATCTCCGGCGTGAGCCCTGCGAGCTCGCGTGGCAGCGCCGCGGCGATCGCCCCGAGGCGCGCAGGATCGGCGCAGCCACCAATCGCACGCTCGAGCGCGCGCAGAGCCTCGTCGGCCTGCGCCGGTGCGCCCTCGAAGAGGCTGGCCAGGGTCTTCTCTGCGCGCTCGAGGGGGGTGTCCATGGCTGACGCAGCATAGCGTCAGCGAGAGACCCCCCGCGAGCTGGCGCAGCTCAGCGCTTCGCCAGCTCGCCGAGCCCCGCGAGGATCTCCGCCGCAGCCCGCGGGCGCGCAGCCCCGAGCATGGCCTGGCGCATCTTCTCGAGCCCAGCCTCGTCTCCGAGCAGCCCCCCCACCTCCGCGACCAGACGGTCCGCGTCGAGCTCACTTTGGGGGATCAGCCGCGCCGCGCCAGCCTCGACCAGCGCCGCGGCGTTGTGGGTCTGGTGGTCGTCGGTCGCGTGGGGAAAGGGCACGAGCAGCGCCGGGCAGCCGACCGCGGCCAGCTCCGCCAGCGAGGTCGCGCCCGCTCGGCACAAGACCAGATCACACCAGGCGTAGGGCTCGCTCATGTCGCGGATGAAGGGCACCGCGCGGACCCGCGGCTCGCTCAGCCCGGCGGCGGCGTAGCCCTCGCGCACGCGCTCGACCTCGCTCTTGCCGGTCTGGTGCCAGATCTCCAGGCCGGGGAGCGCCTCGGCCAGCGCGGCCGCGGCCTCGATCATCGCGCCGTTGATCGCCTGGGCGCCCTGGCTGCCCCCGAACACGAACAGCCGTGGGGGACGTCCCCCCGCCGCGCTGGTGGCTTCGGCGTTGGCGTTGGCGTCGGAGCGGGCCTGCTCGAGGCGCTCGACCAGGGCCGCGCGGATCGGGTTGCCGGCGAGGACGACCTTGCGGGCCGGGAAGCGCCCGTGGACGTCGGGGAAGGTCGCAAACACCTTGCGGACCAGCCGACCCAGGATCCGGTTGGTGATCCCGGGGACGGAGTTTTGCTCGAGGATCGCCGTGGGCCGGCGCATCAGCCAGGCCGTGGCGACAATCGGCCCGCTGGCGTAGCCGCCCACGCCCACGACCACGTCGGGGTCGAAGCCCGCGATGATCCGCCGGCTCTGCAGCCAGGCCTTGGGCAGGCGCAGCAGCCCCGAGATCAGCCCGCGCACGCCTCGACCCTTGATCCCGCTGACCTCGATGCGGTCGAGCGTCCAGCCGAGCTCGGGGATCACCCGGGCCTCGATGCCGCGCTCCGTGCCCACGAAGCGGACCTCACCGCCGGCCGCGAGCACCTGCTCGGCCAGGGCGACGCCCGGGAAGAGGTGCCCGCCGGTGCCGCCGCCGGCGATCATCACGCGCAGGGGCCGAGCGGTCCCGGCAGCAGCAGCAGCGGGGGTGTCGGTGGAGTCGTGGGTCGGGGATCCCATCACGAGCGCGTTCATGACGATCCTATACCGAAGGGAGGATCGTCGACCCAGATTCTGGCGAATGCGATCGCCGCGCAGGCTCGGCGGCGGCGACCTCGGTTCCCTCGGCGTCGCCCAGGAGCTCCCTCAGCGCCTCGAAGAGCGCGTCGCGGTCGCCCGTGGGGAGCTCGCGGATCCCCGCCACGCCCGCGAGACCGCAAGCTCGAGAGGCGATCACCGGCACCCCCGCGGCGGCGGCCCGCAGCAGGCTGCGCGGCTGATGCTCGACCCACGCCGGGCAGACCACGGCGTCGAGCTGGTCGAGGCGCGTGGGGGCGCCCTGGTGCAGCGTTGCGCCCGTGTCCGCCCAAAAGCGCGGGCCCTCGAGCTCGCGGCCGGAGATCCACAGGTGCAGCGCGAGCTCGGGCCGCAGGGCGTGCAGGCGCTCGATGGCCGCGCGCAGCTCCCAGGCGCCCTTGCGACCGACGGTGCTCGTGGGCATCCACAGCCGCAGCGGCGCGTCGGCCTCGCGCCGCCCAGGCTCGCGCCGCGCGTCCAGATCGCCCCCCTCGCCCGCCCACGCCTCGCCCTCTAGGAGCCCGCCTGCACGCGCGCGCCCTCCCGCCCAGCGCAGGCGCACCGCCTTGTCGGGGAAGCAGGCGGCGACCTCGGCGTGGGGCGTGACCACGGCGATCGCCTCGTCCAGGGCCCGCGCCTCGTCCTCGACCAGCTGCGGATCCGCGCGAAAGTCCGCGAGGGTCGGGCTATTGGGGTTTTGCGCCGCCGCCTCGTCGAGGCGAGCCTGGAGCGCCGCGAGGGGCAGGCGCTGCATCAGCACCGTGACCCGCCGACCCCCGAGCGCCCCCAGCCGCCACAAGAAGGGCAGCAAGTTCTGGCTGACGACGAGCGCGGTGTCCTCGGGGCCCAGGGCCTCGGCCATGGCGGCCGCGAGGGCGGCGTCGTCGGCCAGCAGCGCGCGCTGGCGAGCGGCGCCCTGGCTGGCGAGGCTGCGCGCGCGCAGAGATCGGGTCAGCGCGCGCGCGGGGAAGTACTCGCGCGAACCCACGGCCGCCCGCGGCCAGGCGTAGCGCGAGCCCGGTCCGGCCAGCGCGGAGATCGGCAGCGCGGCGAGCTGCTCTCCGGGCAGGGGCGCGAGCAGGCGGTCGCTCGTGCGCCCCTGCCTGCGCAAATAGTCGGAGAACTCGGGCCACACGCCGTCGACGAGCCACGCCCGCCGACCCCAGCGAGCGCGCGCGTCGTCGGGCCCGAGGGGCGCGCGCGCCTGACCACAGGGCTGATCGCAAGACATGCAGCTGGGCTGCGCCTCGCCGGACCACCCTCCCCGCTCGGCCTGCCGGCGCTCCTCGACGACCTTCAAGCTCACCCCGGTCCGCCGCCGCTCGCCACGGACGGCGACGTGCAGCCACTCGGCGTCGAGCCGAAGCTCGAGGCGCCAGGGGAAGTCGGCGCAAAAGCGCAGGTCGATGTAGTTCCAGGCGACCGTCGCGTCCGTGCCCAGGGCCGCCCGCGAGCCCGGCGGGCGGCGGCTGTGAGCGTGGCGCTCGAGCATGGTCATGCCCGCCCGCGAGGCCGCGGCGAACAGGGCGTTGGACAGCAGGCACAGACCACCGGCCACGCCCGGGACCACGCAGCCCTCGCGCAGCTCTCGACCGTCGACGAAGCCGCGCGCGCGCAGGGGCGGGCCGACCTGCCGCCAAAACGAGAACACCTGCCCGGCCGCGAGCTCGAGGCCGTCGAGGGAGCGCGCCGCGATCCGCAGGTTCTCGACCTTGCCCCCCTCGAGCGGCCACTCCCGCGGATCGGCCGCGAGGATGTCGTGGTTCCACAGCGCGCTGCGGTCCTCGGCGATCACCGGGCGATCCACCAGGAGCCGGCTGTGACGAGCCAGAGGCACCGGCTCTCGGCGATCCGCCACGAAGCGCAGCAGCCGGTGGGCCTGGACCTTGGCCTGGTGGACGGCGAGATCGATGCGGTCGAGCTTGGCCATGGCGTCTGCGGACGTGGGAGCGCTCGGGGTCATTCCAAGCCAAAGTGGCTCAGGGGAGCAGCGCGAGGGCGGCGAGGATCCAGGCCCCGCCGACGAGCATCCACAGCGCAGCATAGCCGACGATGTCCCGAGCCCGCACCCCGGTGACGGCGAGCAGCGGCAGCGCCCAAAAGGGCTGAAGCATGTTCGTCCACTGGTCGCCGTAGGCCATGGCCATCAGCACCCGACCCGGGGCCACGCCGGTGTCGACGGCGGCCTGCATGATGATCGGCCCCTGCACCGCCCACTGCCCGCCGCCCGAGGGGACCAGCAAGTTGAGCAGCCCGGCGCTCAAAAAGGTCAGCGGGGCGATGAGATCGGGGCCCGCCGAGGCGACCGTGGTGGTGATCATCGCCGAGAGCCCCGAGCTGGCCATCACCGCCATGATCCCGGCGTAGAGCGGGAACTGGAGCACGATCCCCGTGCAGCTGCGGATCCCTCGCTCGCAGGCCGCCAGGAAGCTGTCCGGGCGCCCGTGGAGGATCAGCGCCGCCACCCACAGGCAGAGGTTGACCGTGTTCAGGTCGAGGCTGGCGAGGCCGCCGCGGGCAAAGCGAAAGCCGAGGGCCGCGAGCATCGGCAGCGCCAGCATCCAGACCACCGCACGCGAGCGCTCGAGACGATCGAGCAAGGCGGCGCCCTCGGCCCTCGCACTCTCGCTCTTCTCGCTCTCCCGGCTCGCATCGATGACGGCGGCCGGCGCGGCCATGGGCGAAGGGTCCTCGCCCTCGGCCGGCGTCATCGCCATGAACAGCCCCGTGGCCAGGACCAGCAGCCCGCCGCTGATCACCAAGTTGAGCGGGCTGAGCAGGCTCTCGCTCAGCGGGATCACCCCGACCTGCTCGGCGAGCGCGGGCCCGAGGACCTCGCTCATGTCCTTGGCCGTCGTCGCCTTGAGCGGCGCCGTCCCGCTGAAGCCGCCGTGCCAGCACATCAGCCCGGTGTAGGCCGCCGCGCACAGCAGCGGGTAGTGCAGCGTCCAGCCGCGCGCCCGCGCCACTCGTCCGGCCTCGCGGGCCAGCAGCGCCCCGCCGATCAGGCTCAGCGACCAGCTGAGCAGCGAGAGCACCACACTCACGAAGGCGGTGATGCCCACGAGCATGCGCGGCCCTCGAGCCAGGCTGGCGAGCCCCGTGATCCCCCGGCGCACCGGCGGCGCCTCGGCCAGGGCCGTGCCCAGCACCAGGATCACCACCATCTGCATGGAGAAGGCGAGCAGCTTCCACAGCCCCGACCCACCCCAGCCGTCGAGCGCCGCCTCGAGCCTCGCCAGCGGCTCGCCGCTGCGCTCGCCCAGCCCCGGCCAGTCACCAAAGACCAGCGCCGCGACGAGCACCAGCAAGGACAGGCCGACGGCGAGGACGAAGGGCTCGGGCGTGATCCGGCCAAAGCCGCGACGAAAGCTCACTCCCAGGCGGGCGAGGAGTCCCATCGGCCCAGCCTAGCAGTTCCAGGGGGCGGGTGCGCGTGAAGCTCCATGCCATGGACCGAGCCTGCTCGCCCTCGACAGAGCCCACGATCCCCGCGTCGAGCCGGCCGTCGTTGGCGAGCAACGCGTAGTGGATCACCAGCTGAACTCGCGCCCGCGCCCGCTGACTTGTAAGGTCCCGGCGCCCATGATCAAGCTCGAGAACATCAGCAAGCGCCACAGCGCCCAGATCCTCTTCCTCGACGCCTCGATGCAGGTCTTCAAGGGCGAGAAGATCGGCCTGGTCGGGCCCAACGGCGCCGGCAAGTCGACGATCTTCCGGCTGATCATGCGCCAGGAGCAGCCCGACGAGGGCACGATCACCATCGACCGAGGCGTCAGCGTCGGCTACTTCGACCAGGACGTCGGCGAGATGGCCGGGCGCAGCGTGCTGGCCGAGACCATCGCCGGCGCCGGCGAGGTCTCGGCCCTGGCCGCCGAGCTCGCCGAGCTCGAGCAGGCCATGGCCGACCCCGCGCGCGGCGACGAGCTCGAGCAGCTGCTCGCCCGCTACGGCGAGGTCCAGCCGCGCTTCGACACCCTCGGCGGCTACGAGCTCGAGCCCCGCGCCCAGGAGATCCTCGCCGGCCTCGGCTTCGCGGCCGAGGTCGTCGCCGGCGACGTCGGCAAGCTCTCCGGCGGCTGGAAGATGCGGGTCGCGCTCGCGCGGATCTTGCTGATGAAGCCAGACGTGCTGCTGCTCGACGAGCCCACCAACCACCTCGACATCGAGTCGATCATCTGGCTCGAGGAGTTCCTGCGCGGCTACCCGGGCGCCCTGGTCATGACCTGCCACGACCGCGAGCTCCTCGACCGCCTCGTCTCCAAGGTCGTCGAGAT
The DNA here is from genome assembly GCF_011083025.2 of Pseudenhygromyxa sp. WMMC2535. Classification (NCBI taxonomy): domain Bacteria; kingdom Pseudomonadati; phylum Myxococcota; order Nannocystales; family Nannocystaceae; genus Pseudenhygromyxa; species Pseudenhygromyxa sp. WMMC2535. Next base: position 4,760,914 of record NZ_JABJWV010000001.1, on the reverse strand, counting down.
CGACGGCGGCGAGCTCACCACCTACTCCGGAAACTACGCCTTCTACGAGCAGCAGCGCGACCTGGCGGCGGCGCAATACGAGGCCCAGTACGCCCGCCAGCAGGCCATGCTCGCCAAGGAGCGCGCCTTCATCGAGCGCTTCGCCGCCCGGGCCAGCCACGCCGCCCAGGTCCAGTCGCGGGTCAAGAAGCTCGACAAGATCGACGAGTTCGAGCCGCCGCGCAAGCGCAAGCGCATCGAGTTCGAGTTCCCGAGCCCGCCGCGCTCCGGCAACGACGTCATCAAGCTCGAGGGCGTCGGCAAGCGCTACGCCGACAAGGTCATCTACGAGGACTTCAGCTTCATGGTCCGCCGGCTCGAGCGCTGGTGCGTCATGGGCATCAACGGCGCCGGCAAGTCGACGCTGCTCAAGCTCGTCGCCGGCGCGACCGAGGCCGACGCGGGGACCGTGAACATCGGCGCCAGCGTGACCATGGGCTACTTCGCCCAGCACGCCATGGATCTGCTCGAGGCCGACCTGACCGTGCTCGAGCTCCTCCAGCAGACCTTCCCCCAGGCCAGCCAGGGCTCGCTGCGCAACCTGCTCGGCGCCTTCGGCTTCTCCGGCGACGACGTCGACAAGAAGTGCCGCGTGCTGTCCGGCGGCGAGAAGGCCCGGGTCGTCCTGGCCAAGCTGCTCTACGTGCCGCCGAACCTGCTGGTCCTCGACGAGCCCACCAACCACCTCGACCTCGACACCAAGCAGGTGCTGATCGAGGCCCTGGCAAACTACCAGGGCACGATGCTCTTCGTGTCCCACGACCGCCACTTCCTCAGCCGCGTGGCCACGCGGGTGCTCGAGCTCGGCGAGGCCGGACCGCTCGAGTATCCCGGCAACTACACCGAGTACGTGGCCGCCAGCCACCACGAGGCGCCGGGGCGGGGCTGAGCGGGACGCCCGACGGGCGCGGACGACCCCTCTCCAGGCGCGCTCGCTTGCGAGGCCCGAGACCTGCTCAGAGATGTTGACAGCGCTCGTTCTGCCGATAAATGAAGCGAGTCGTGTTCGCGTCCGCGGAGTCGATGCAGACGAGCCCGACCATGGGCAGATGATAGCCTTGAGGGATCTGCCGGAGCTGAGTGTTCATGGCGTCCCCGTGCACTCGCGGCTGCTGACCTTGAACCACATAGCTAGTGAAGTTCAGATAGAGCCGCTTCCTGTTGAACTTGAATTTGTCAGTCCGCGCCCGCCTCAGGGCCGCTTTGATTGCGACCATCTTCTGGTGCGCATTGACTCCACTGAAGCGATCCTGGACTTCGGCCGTCAGGCTCCCCCCGATTGAATTGACGTTGATCTGATCGGAATTCCCGTTCCACCCCGTCACGTTGTAGTAGCTCGCGTGCGGGATGTTGGTGCGGCTGAGGACCAACACCTTTCCCCGGAGTTCGTCCACCGCGGGCCAGTGATACAGGCCCCGCGGCAGCGGGTGCGTCCACAGCCTGGCCCCGAGCTTCGCATTGAGGGCCGCGTTGAAATGGTTGCTCCAATCCATACCGTGCCAGACCTCGAACTTGAGCATGAAGATCAGAAACTCGGTCGGGTTGTTGGTCAAGAACTGAATCATGTCGTCCATCAGGTTCTCGACGTTGCTATTCGGCAGCTGGAAAGGCCCATGATATAGAGCGTATCCGTTGAGTCCGCCCGCTAAGGGGTTGTAGATTGTTCCAAGCCGAAGATCGAAGACCCGAACCCCGTATCCCAGCTGCGTGGGAATGTCCACGTGCTGGGCGTAGGTCATCGGCCGAGGGATCGTCCAGGGAGGCTGGTACGCGCCGCTGTCGTGTGTCCCCGGGATCGCAATCTGAGTGATGCATGACGCGTCGGACAGCCCCGACATCCAGTCATTTCCAGCCATTGTCTCCCTCTTGCACTCGACGCCAGGGGCGGCGTCGTTCATGACACCCTAGCACCGCTCCAAAAGCTTCCCAAAAATCCCCCCTCGCCGACTGCGAATTATGCGCTCGCTGCCTGAGTGTACAGAGAAAATCCTGTTTCCACTCGAGAACATGACAGGCGTTTCGATCTTCAAAATACGAAAGCACCACCATACTCGCCAACTTCCCTGGGATGAATGCACAAATCCCTCCCTGCTCTTCAATTGATTCAGCTATGCCAAAACAGATCGGCACATCACCTCATGAGGGCGGCCTAGTGTGCGCTGGCCTTCAACCACCGCGCGATGTTGTGACGCGCCAACGCGGCTCCCTCGGCGTCCTCCAGCTGCCTCATTGCCTCACGGGCATATTTCCGTGCGGCGCTCCTCTCCGACATGTCCGCTCCCGCGAGGCCAAAGCGCGCGGCGGCAAAGGCGAGCTTGATCTTGCCGAACTCGCTAGGGCTGCAGCCCTCGGTGCACAGCGAGATTCCCCTGCTGGCTAACGCGAGCGCGCGTCCCTCCTCCCCACGGGCGAGTTCGATGGCGCTGAGCGAGGCCAGCGACCCGACGAGCTCGACGTGGTCGTCGCCATGGATGTGCTCCTTGATGGCGAGCGAGCGTAGCTCGGCGGCCAGGGCTTCGTCGTAGCGCCGCAGCCCGCCGAGGGCGACGGCCCGGTTGTGGTCGAGAGCGGCCATCGCCGGGTGCTCGAGCCCATACACGGCAGCGAACAGCGGCTCGGCCTGGTCGAGGCTAGCGAGGCCAGTCTCCAAATCGCCTCGCGAATCGCCCCAGATGCCGCGCTCGACCTGGCTCGCGCCGATGTTCTGAAGACACACGCCCACGCTCACGTGCTCGCCACCCAAGCTCTCGGACAGGATCTCACGCGCGAGCTCGTAGTGCTCGATAGCCTCGTCGTAGCGCGCGAGGTTTTGTTTGGCCGAGCCGATGTTGACCTCGACGACGGCCACGTCCGGGTGCGCCTCGCCTCGATGCCTCACCATGATCGCCCTCGCGCGCTCGAGGGTACGCACCGCCGCGCCGTAGCGACCCGCCTCGTCGTGGATGATCGCAATACTGTTGAGAGTGCGCGCGACCTCGAGCGAGCTCGGTCCATGAATCTCCTCGCTGATCGCCAAGGAGCGCTGGGCGAACTCGAGGGCCTCGCCAAACCGACTCTGCTCGGCGAGGACATTGGCCAAGGCCACGAGGGTACGGGCGACGTCGGGGTGCTTGGGGCCCCAGACCTCGATCGCTTGTTCGCGGCCCTGCTCGAGCAGCTCTCGGGCCTCCTCGAAGCGCCCGATCTCGCGCAGGTCGTCGCTGACCTTGCGCAGCGCCCGGAGGTGGCTGGGGGTTTTCTCGTCGACGAGCCCGAGGACCCGGCGATGGTGAACGAGGGCCAGCTCGTAGTTGCCCTCGACCATCGCCAGGTCGCCGATCGCTAGCCCCAGGCCAACCTCCAACTCGAGGTCGCCCCCCAGCTCTTCGAGGGCGATCCGAGCGAGCTCGGACCACAGCTTGGCGAGCTCGACATCCGAGAGCGCATACTCGCCAACGAGCACCGTCGCCGCCTCCACGAACACGCGCTCGGCCCTCGAGCGCCTCGCCAGCAACGCAGCCTCACGCAGCGTCGCTTTCGCGCGCTCGGGGCTGCGACCGCGAGCGTGCAAGGTCGTGCCCAAAATGCGCAGGGCCTCCGCCTCTAGCGCCTCGTCGTCAACGAGCCGGGCGTCGCTGACCACCCTCTCGGCTTGCTCGATCGCCTCACCGTAGCTCGCCGCATCGAGCAGGCCCTCCACACCCGCGATCCGCTCGAGCAGCGCTCCGCGGGCATCATCGGCAGCCAGCTCACCGGAGCTATCGCCCCCCCCTCCCTCGAGGATGCTCAGGGCGTCGCAGCGCTCGGGGCTGGGCAGCCATTCCCGCTGCTCGACCAGGCGATCGAGCAGCACCCCCGGCTCGAGATCTACTTTTCGAAGCCCCCCGAGGGAGGTCTCGAAGCGGACCAGCTGGCGGTCGAGGCAGGCGAGGCGCAGCTCGAGAACGTCGGCGGTCTGCTCGCCACGCAGGCGAGTCGCCTGACAGGCCTGAAGTCGGGCGGCGCGCCAGCTCTCGCTCCAGTCGTCGAAGCCATCGGCGACGATACGCCAGGTCTGCTCGGCGTAAGGCAAATTGGAGGCCAGGGTGCGCGCTCGAAGATCGCGCTGTGCGCCCTCGTCCCATATCCCCGCGAGCATCTCCTCGCCATCGCTACAAACTTCGTGGAGATCCCCCGCATGGGTAAATCCCCATACACTACCGGAAATGGCAGCAGCCGCGGCAATTGGAGCGAGCCAGCTCCGCCACGAGCGCCGCGGAGAATCCGAGAGCGCGACCAGGAGCTCCGTCATCGTCGCCCAGCGAGCGTCTGGGTGGGGCTCGAGTCCACGCAAGAGCGCCTTGCGGACATGGCAGGGAACATCCGACCACCTCGATGCCGGCGCGACGTCGCGGCTCAAGATCGCTTTTCCCAGTTCCCCGAGGTTCTCGCCCGAGAACGGCCTCTCGCCGTAGAGGGCCTCGTACAAGGCCACACAGAAGCTGAACTGATCGCTCCTCGCGTCCGCGCTTCCCCCCGCGATCTGTTCGGGAGACATATAGGCGGGGGTCCCGAGCAGCGTCCCCGTCCGGGTCAGAGAATTCCTCGACAGACACTTCTCTCCGGCCTCCAGCGTGTCCGAGATCGCCTGGAAGCTGAGGCCCTCCTCGCCCTCTTGCCCGGCCGCCTTCACCAGACCAAAGTCCATGACTCGAACGCGCCCGTCGTCACCCAACATGACATTCTCGGGCTTGAAGTCGCGGTGAACCATGCCCGCGGCGTGGGCCGCCGCCAAGCCCCGCCCCGCCTCCGAGAACACCTTTAGAACATCTTTCCAGGTCCGCTGCTGCTCCGTCGATCGCATCCATGCCTTGAGGGTGTTGCCCTCGACAAACTCCATGCCAACAAAGAGTCGACCTCGGTGGACACCAACATCGTAGACCGTCACGACATTTGGATGATCGAGCTTGGCGAGCGCCTGCGCCTCACGCTGTAGCCGGGTACGGGCTGCTTCCTGCCCCCCCGCCTGGGACTTGATGAATTTGAGGGCGACCTTTCGTTCCAGTTCGGGATCGTATCCCGAGAGCACCACTCCCATGGCGCCAGCCCCTATCTTCGACAAAACGATGTATCGACCGACGATTGAGCCCCGCTCGGGTATATCACCAGGCGAAGCGCCTCCTTCGCCATGCCAGGACCCACTTTGGATGGTACTCTCCAGTGTTTCCAACTGTATGATTTGCATCGTTCCGTAGCCCGCTCTCGAATACATATGCCCGTTTGCGTCTCGGTGTTAGATCCTTTCACGCTTTTTCGATGGCGATTTTTTTGCGTCGCCAGCCCCGGCGCGCGAGGCGCCTAATCGATATCAACATGTTCTCCATCACCCATCGACCCAGGTCAACATCACGCCCCTCGCGCCAAACGACTCGACTCGGCTATGAACTAGCAGACCTGTGATATTGGCGTCGCTGTGCGAGGTACTGCGCGAAGATCGTCTCCATCCTCCCCGCATATCGAGCGACCAAGGTGGTATCGCCCGTCGTGTACCAGACCTCGATGGCCGAAGCCGCGACACTGGCCGAGAACACCGCGTTGCTGATGCCGTGCGAAGAGAGCGGATCGAAGGCGATCGCGGCGTCTCCCACCGCCAACCAGCCCGGCCCGCACAGCTGGCTCGCGCGTGAGGAATTCGCCAACGCTCCCACGGCGCCCTGGGTAGGCGCCCGAGCAGGGGCGAGGAGACGTCCCAGCAACCGCGTATCCGCGAGCAGCTCGGACCAGCGCCCTAAGTCCCGCATCGCCAGCGCCACGGGGCTGCCCCGCTCGGCGAAGAGAGTCAGGACATTGGTCGTCTCATCCAGGGCGGAGGCAATGCCCCAGCCCCCCGCGAAGCTCTCCGTGACCACGCCATGGCACAGTTCGGGGATCCGTACGCCCTCGACGTGGCAGGAGCTCGCAACTTGATGATCCTGAACCAAGCTCGGGACGTTCAACCTGCGCAGAACCGCGCGCCTGCGCCCCGTGGCGTCGACCAGCAGGGCCGCGTCGGCACTCATCTCGCGCCCTCGTTGCGCCCAGCTGATTCGCACGCGGCCTCGCCGAGGCTCTATACCCACAATCTGATTCAAAGTGACGACTCGATCCCCAACGATCTCGGTGAGCTGGTGAATCAGCCCCGCCTTGTCGACCTTGAGCCCATGGCCGTAGCGGCCCTGACCAAAGAAGTCGACCCGACGCAGCGGCCCAGTTCCCCACTGGGCGCAGTACCCAAAGGTCTTGCGCCCGTGGGCAAAAAACAGCTCGAGCAGCCCCTCGCGCTCCAACAGCGCGAGCGTGGTCGGAGGAAGGGTCTCGGCCAGCGAGCACGCCCTGACCCGCTCCTGGCGAGCGAGCACCAAATGCGGAACACCGGCCGCCCGCAGGCGCAAGGCCAGGCACAAGCCCGCGATCCCTGCTCCCACGATGACGACCGGCGCTCGTTCGCCAGCATGGTGCTCGTGCGCCACTACTGAAAGCACAGGTAGATTTCGGAGGCCCCGATCGACCCGCCACACTTGTCGCTGTACTCGATCTTCAAGGTGACGTAGTTGCCCGCGACCTCCGCGAAGGCGTCGGTGATGTCTCGAGGCGCGAGCGGCACGACTTGACCGCTGCACCCGTGACTGTAGTCATGCTCGAAGACCTGCCCGCCCCTGGCCCAGATCCTCACGACGTCGTCGACGCGGGTGTCACCTGTCCCGTCGGGCCTCGAACTCAACCAAATTTTCCTATCTTTGGGGATCCAGATTGTATCCCGGGAGTTTTGGTAGAACACTGTGGGCGAGTCGGGTGGCGCAGGTTCGTTGGGGTAGGCGGCTCCGAGGAACACCGCGAGGCGGTCCTTGCGGTTCTCACTGCCAGAAGACACGTACACGAGCTTGGGGATGCCGTCGACTTCGACGCCGGACGGACGACCCGCGATCATACCGATGTCCCTCCACTGATAGACCATATTGATGAGCCCATTGAGGTAGCCCCCCTCTGCGTGATAGCCAACAAAACCAGTGTCCGTAGTCTTCAGCCAGGGGAGACGGCTTGCGTAGATGTTGCGCCTGGTCGAATCGAGGACCGACACGTCCTGGATCTTCACCAAGCTCTCCTCGGTGAGGACGTCGACGGGGAGGTTCGCGGCCCACCATGCGGGCACGGGGTACTCGCTGTCGGTGAACACGGCCTGGCAGCTACCGGCATCGGACTGCCAGGGGATGCCCATCCACTTGGTCAGATCCCCGGGCGTGGACTTCCATAGCCAGGCACAAGCGCTCCCCGGCTTCAGCGAGTCCGTGACGTTTTGCGAGGTGATCTGCAGGCCGAAGTCGTTGTAGTAGATCTGCGCTTGCTCCTCCTCGCTGGCGGCGTTAACTCGGATCTCACGTAGTCCCATGAGCGAACTCCCGGGCGCCACGTCGTCGACGACTTGCTGATTGACGGCGTACATCTGCTCGTGGCGCATGGGCCAGGTCAGCTCGACCCCAGGGTGAAATCCGCCACCGTAGAGCGTCTCGAGCACCGCGCGGGTCATCAGCAGCGCGGCCTTGCCCGGGTCCTCGGCCGCCGCCGCGAACTGCTGCTGGTAGTGCCTCGCCAGCGCGTCGATGTCTGAATATTTTCCCGCGAGGGGCGGAAAGTCACCATCACGCCAGGCCTCGAGCTGACGATAGAGCAGCGGCGGAATCGCAAACCACTGCGCGGGACTGCCAGGGTAGTTGACGCCATCACCAGGGTAGTAGGGCAACTTGAGCTCTTGGGTGCCAGTCCCGGGGTTGCCGATGCTGGTCTTCTCCTTGCTGGGGATGATCGGCTCGTTGTCGTTGGGATAGCTCGGGTTGCGGAACAAGCTGAACACGGCCTCACGGACGCCGCGGGCCCCCGGACTGGGGTCGTAGAGCTTGCTGAACTCCCCACTGGCGATCAGCTCGTCGATCACCTCGCGGAAGGATGGAGCGAGGAAGTCGCCGAGGTTGACCCACTGCATTCGATATAGGCGCAGAAAGATCGGAAACACGAGGCTGAAGTCGGTCTCGTATACGGTCTTCCCCGCGCCGCAGATGAGGTCGTACATCGTCGCCAGCGGCTGGATCTGGGGGGCGTAGTCCGGGGGGGCGCTCGTTACCCACGCGGCCGTCTGGGCGCAATTCAGCTCGGCGACAACCTCTCCGGTCCCCCGGTGCCGGATCGTCGCCGTCACCCGGCCATCACAGATGTCGTCGTACCAGTTGGAGTTGTCGGCGAAATCAGTGTTCAGGTCGGAGGGGTTGAGGGCTGCAGACACCCCGTCACCCGCATAGAAGATGAGGCTCCCCTCGTCGTACTCAACCGTGCCCAATTTGACGTTCTTGGGCTCGAGGTCCATGGCCCGAGCTATCTGCGAGACTTCTTTGCTCTGTGGCTTGGGGAAGCAGCCCTCGATGGGGCTCTGCGGGGCGTCCTCGGACACGCTCACCGCATCAGGGTTATTTACCAGTTCACGCCGGTAGTTGTAGTTGTCACTGGTCTGCGCGGCGCTGAGGATGTTGGGGTTGCGATAGGAAGCGCCAATCCCCGGGGCGAGCTTCCGCTCGAAGAAGCTCGCGCTCAAGTTGTTATGGTTCTCGAGCGTGGCGGACAGATCGAGGCAGTTGTTGAAGTCATACCAAAATGGTTTCTTGTTCGCTACCTCGACCGTCCACTCGATCTTGTAAGTTTCGGCGTTGAGCTTGCTCTTCGGGAACCCTCGCTCATCGCATTCGTAGATATAGAAGCGCTGGGCCTGCTTGCGGATCGCTCCCTCTTCGTTGAGATATTGAGCTCCCGGATCAAACAGGTTTGCCCAGGGAATCTCGGGGCTGAAGATCGCGTCGACTTTGTCTGCCCTCCCGTTGCCAAGGCGTGCGACTCCGATGGATGGATAGATGCGGTAGCGAGGAGTTTCCATGTCTTACCTTTCCGATTCGGCTGCCTGAACAGCCGCCGTTTACCACGCCGCACGCACCATCGCGGGCAGCTCGACGAGTATAGCACAGTATCAGAACACGCCTGCTAACGACATCGACAATCAACCATTTAGAGTTTCCAACTCGAGGCGAAGACCACCATTTACATATGCACAGTGTGTCTCCAGGATGCGCTTTGAAACGCCCCCCCCGGCGCCCGAAACGCCGTGGCCGAGCCCAACATATTTCCCCACCATCTATTTGCCCAGCAGGGCAATCGCGCCCTCAGCCGACCCCGAACGCCTCGATCCGCCCGCGCAGATCCTCTGGCACCGGCACCGCACGCTCGTGCCCCGGCGAGCGCTCGTCGAGGTCCATCACCACGCACACCGTCCGCCCCTTCACGCGCAGCTCGCCCTCCACCGGGCCGCGGACCTCGTAATCCAAAGTGATCGAGCTGCGCCCGAGCTTCGCGACTCGCAGGTGGATCGCCACCCGATCTCCAAAGCGGCTCGGCGCCACGAAGTCGGCCTCGCTGTGCACCGCCGGGAAGCCGAGCTTGCGTCCGCGCACGAACTCGGCGTAGCCCATGCCCAGCGCCGCGGGAAACCAGCTCTCCATGGCCTGGTGGAAGAAGTCGAAGTAGCGCGGGAAGTAGACGATCCCCGCGGGGTCGCAGTCGCCAAAGCCGATGTCGAGGTGGTGGACGTGGGGCGCGGCGGGGGTCGCGGGGGTCGCGGAGCTTGGATCGCTGGGGTTCGTCATGACGGCGCGGCGCAGCGGCGAGTGTATGCTCCGCCCATGTCCCTCGTCGAGACCGCGACCGCAGACGGCATCGCCACCTTCACCCTCAACAACGCCCCGGCCAATTGCTACTCGCGCGAGATGATGAGCGAGCTGGACGCCGCGATCCTCGATGCGCGCTTCGACCCCAGCGTGCACGTGATCGTGATCCGCGGCGCCGGCGAGAAGTTCTTCTGCGCTGGCGCCGACATCGCGATGCTCCAGGGCGCGGATCCCTACTTCAAGTACAACTTCTGCCTGCACGCCAACGAGACGCTGCTGCGCCTCGAGAACACGCCCAAGCTGGTGATCGCCGCCATCGACGGTCACTGCGTCGGCGGTGGCCTCGAGGTCGCGCTGGCCTGTGATCTTCGCGTCGCGCGCAAGGGCGTCGGCAAGTGCGGGCTGCCCGAGGTCAAGCTCGGCGTGCTCCCGGGCACCGGCGGAACGCAGCGCCTGGTCCGGGTCGTGGGCAAGAGCCGGGCGATCGAGCTGATGGCCGCCGGCGAGGTCTTCCCGCTCGAGCGCGCCCTCGAGCTCGGCGTCCTCGACCACCTGTGGGAGGCCGACTCCCACGAGGACTTCCACGCCAAGGTGCGCGAGTGGGCCGGGCAGTTCGTCCCGCCCAAGGCGGCCTCGCGGGCGGTGGGGCTGATCAAGCGCGCCTGCCAGACGGGGGCCGAGATCGCCCTGGCCGACGGCCTCGCCCTCGAGCGCGAGCTCCAGCAGCGCCTGTTCGAGAGCGAGGACGCCCGCGAGGGGCTGGCCGCCTACAACGAGAAGCGGGCGCCGCAGTTCAGCGGCAAGTGAGCCGCGCGGCGCGACCTCCAGCCCAAAGCGGGCAGTCCCGCCGCGCCGATCCACGCTTGCTTCGCGCCCGCGCCCGCACCTACCTGGCGTCGTGGCCCAGCGCCGCCAGGTAGGCGCGATCGAAGGCCGCCGAGAGGCTCTCGCGCTCGGCGTAGGGCCCCGGCACGTAGGCCCGCGAGCGCACGCCCAGCTGGTTGCTCTCGGTCAGCGCCTTGTCCTCGCGGTTGACCCGATCCCAAAACACCACGGCGCGCTCGGGGTCGCTGGCCGAGTCGTCGACGTAGCCAGGATCGAAGAGCCACTCGCAGGTGATCCGCGTGCGGTCGACCGCCGTGGGGTCGAGGCGATAGGTCAGCACGTAGTCGGGGTGCAGGGCGATGAAGAGCGCGGGGAAGATCGTGTAGTAGAAGACCTGCGTGCGCGCGGGGCCGTCGACGAGCAGCGGGCCGCAGCGTCGCCCGTCTTCGCTGAGGGTCTCGACCCCGACGAGGCGCATCGGCCCGCCGAGGAGCTCGCCCTGCTCGAGGTCGTTGTCGGCTGCGCGCGCCGGCGAGACCGCTTCGAGGCGCGGGTGGATGATCGGGCAGTGGTAGCACTCCACGTAGTTCTCGAAGATCAGCTTCCAGTTGGCGGCGATCTCGTACTCGCGGCGCGCGGCGACCCGCAGCGAGGGCATGCGCCAGGGCTCGAGCTTGCCCGCGAGCGCGGCGAAGGCCTCGGCCAAGGGCGCCGGCGCGTCCGCGAAATTGACGAACACGCCGCCTTGCCACTGCGCCGTCGCCAGCGAATGTAGCGGGTAATCGGCGCGATCGAAGCCCGCGACCTCGTCCATCTGCGGCGCGCCGATCAAGCGCCCGTCGAGGGCGTAGGTCCACGCGTGGTAGGGGCAGCGCAGCGTCCGAGAGGGCGAGACCCCAGGCCCCGCGCACAGGCGGGCGCCACGATGGCGACACAGATTGTAAAACCCACGCAGCTCACCGGTCTCAGCGCGAACGATCAGCGCGCTCTCTCGCGGGGACAGCTCGGGCCCTCGGCACTCGGGCGCGAGCTCGAAGACCATCCGACTGCCCGCTTCGGTCAGCGACTCGGCCCGCCCCGCGTAGAGCCAGCGACGCATGAAGATGCGCTCGATCTCCTCGGCAAAGATCGCGTTGGAGCAGTAGTAGCGAGCCTCCAAGCTCCGTGCACCACCTGCGCTTCGCGGCCGAGAAGACATCGCTCCAGCATAGCCGAACTGAGCCCCTTGGGGGGCGAGCTCCCCGGGCGCGCTCATGCATTTCGTGTAGGCCCTACCCGGCTTTTTTGACGCTCGGATCGCGACTAGGTCACTCCCCATGCATATCACTGACTGTGTTCGTACTCGCGTCTTCGCGCTGTCCTTGACGAGCGTCCCCGCGCTCGCCGGCTGCGTGCCCGAGTCCGGCGCCGACGACGATGTTGGCGAGGGGGAGAGCGGCAGCGAGGGCGAGGACAGCAGCGAGGGCGACGGCGACACCTCGACCACCGACGGAGGCGCCGACGCGGGCGAGAGCGCCGACGCGGGCGAGAGCGCCGACACCGGTGAGGGCGGCGAGGAGGAGCCCGACTACGAGATCACCGGCGACCTCTACTACGTCGACGCGGTCGCCGGCAGCGACGACAACCCCGGCAGCGCCGAGGCGCCCTTCTCGACCCTCGCCCACGCCCTGACCCAGGTCCAAGGCGGCGACGGCGTGCTGCTGCGCGACGGCGACTACGGCGACCTCGAGTTCGGTGCCGACAACGGTCTGGCGATCCCCGAGGTCTTCGATGACTGGGTGACGATCCGCCCCGACGACGGCCACAGCCCCTCCGCGGGCAACATCGTGCTCGGGACCTGGGGCAGCGAGGCCTCGACCGACGCGATCCCCTTCGAGATCGTCGGCAACAGCGACCTGCGCCTGCGCATCGACGGCCTCGAGATCCGCGACCGCATCGAGGTCTACGGCAGCCGCTACGTCGACATCCGCAATTGCGAGGTTCAGGCCGAGGGCGAGCTCACCGAGCTGTCCGACGACTCCTGCATCTCGGTGATCAACGGCCAGTACGTCAGCGTGACCGGCAACGACCTCCACCACTGCGGCATGGGCGTGCAGGCGATGACCACGGACTTCGTGCTCGCCAACAACGAGATCCACCACAGCACCCACGACGGCCTCAAGGTCTACGGCGGCCGCAACTGGCTGGTCGAGGGCAACATCTTCCACGACCTCGACGACGGCCTCGACGACGACGACATCGCCGACTACCCCAACTATCACGTCGACGGTATCCACATTCACACGATCATCCACGAGGGCGGCTACTACAACGTCAAGTGGGCCGACTTCGCCGACAACCTCGTGTTCCGCGCCAACATCTTCTATCACCTCGAGTCCATGGGGGTGATGATCAACCAAAACGACTCGGGGACCGGCGACTGGGGCAACTTCGTGTGGGAGAACAACATCTTCGGGCCGACCGGGGGCATCGCCTTCATCCAGGGCAGCAGCTTCGTCGGCACCTTCGTGTTTCGCCACAACACGGTGCTCTTCGCCCCCGGCGACATCTGGACCAGCATCTTCGGCCGCGAGATGCACCCCGACAACCTCGACAGCCCCGGCGCCTCGGCCTACTACATCCAGGTCTGGGGCAACCCCGAGGGCCACGACTACTACAACAACATCTTCACCACGGCGACCACGCTGACCCAGGACCAAGGCTATATCGGTGACAACATGTTCATCGCCGAGGGCGACGCCCTGCCCTACGTGGAGATCCCGGGCAACATCCAGGACTTCCTCGATCAGGGCGGCGTGCTCGGTGAGCTGGTCGCGGGTAGCCCGGCGATCGACGCGGGCACGAGCGCGCTCGAGGTCCCCGCGGCCGACGTCTATGGCACGCCGCGGGACGGGGCGCCGGACATCGGCGCGGTCGAGTACGATTGAGCTGCATGCCCGCGCGGATCGGCCTGATCTTTCTCGACGATCTATGCGCCTTCGCGCCGTGGATCAGCGATCGCGCGCCCAGCTGGGCGGCGAGCCGCGAGCTCGATGGCCCGCTGCTCCCGCCCACCTTCGCGCCTCCGCCGGTGCTCGTGGTCGTCGCGCGCTCGCTGACCTGGGCCCGGCTGGAGGACGCTGCCCCGTGGTTGGCCGAGGCCGACGCGCTGATCTTGGTCGTGGATCCCCGCGACGATCCGGGTCACGACGAAGACGACCCCGAGCTGCGCGAGCTCGCCGGGATCGAGCGCGAGCAGCTGCGTGCGCAGCTCGGCGCGCTCCCCCTCGAGTTCGTGGACGTGTCCCCGGCCCAGCCCCTCGAGCAGGCGATCGACGCCGCGCTGACGCTGGCCCGCGCGCGCGCCAGCAGCTGCACGCGCAGCTGGCCGACGCTCGCCCCCACGCCCACCTTCGAGCCGACCACCGCGAGCGAGGCGGGGCCTTGGATCGCGTGGACGCCACCAGGCTGGCGAAGGCCGATCTGCGAGACGAACGAGGCGCTGCGCCACCTCGCCGCGGGCCTCGGCCATGGCGACGGGCGGCCCTTCTTTCTCGACGGTCTCGCCGGCGTCCGCGTCGATCTCCGCACCGGCGCGCGCGAACACATCGATGGCCTGGCGGGGAGCGCCCAGCCGGGGTGGCCGATCGCCGCGGCGCCCGGGGGCGGCTGGCTCGATCAACGACGCGCGCCCGGGGACGCTCGGCCCAGCTGGACGCTCCACCGACTGGGCCACCCAGCGCAGGCCTGCGGCGGCGGCTGGGGTCGCGCGATCGCCATCGACCCCGGCGGCCGCGTGGCCTGGACTGGCGGCCGCTGCCACTTCGATTGGCGCGTGATCACGGCCCGCGGCCCGGCGTGGTGGACCGCGAGCAGCCACGACTGGCCGTGCGGCCACGCCAAGAAGCTCTACGGCTTCGAGAACAACGAGCCGCTCACCGTCCAGCTCGCGGCGGATCTCGGCGCATGCGCGTCGACCTACGAGCACGACAGCTTGCTGACTCCAGGGCTACCGCTGCGCTGGCGCGAACTCGGGGAGCTCTGTCTGGCCGAGCGCGCGCGCGGTGAGCCAAGGGCGCTCTTGTTCGTGCGCGCCGACGGCGAGGACGGCTTCCCCGGGGATCCCATGCAGGCCGACGAGGACGCCCGCGACGCCTTCGCCCCGCTCAGCCTCGGCCCCTCGCCGGCGCTGCGCTACGTCGTGGGCCTCGAGGCGCCGACCTACCGCCTCGCTGGCGGCGCGGTCGAGCGCCTCGGTCCCACGCGCGCGGGCGCGGCCGAGTGGATCGTCTGCGACGCCGAGCACCGCGTGGTCCACCGCGCGCCTGGGCGCATGCTCGCGGGCTGGGGCCCCTGGCTGGTGATCCAGCACAACGCCCAGCTGTGGCGCGTGGACCTGCGCACGCGCGCGCAGACCCCTCTGGGTCCCAGCGGGCGCCCCATCGCCGGCGCCGTCGCCATTGTCGGCACCCCGATGGTCGTCCTGCTCGGCCTCGAGCCCACGCCCGCGCTGCGGCTGGTCTGAGCCGCAGCGCGGGCCGCGATCAAAAACCGATCGCCAGCCAGTAGAAGGACTGCGCCCCGTCGATGGCCGAGTTCCGCTCGACGATGAAGCTATTCGAATTGATCGGCCGAGCCAGGGGGAGGATCGCCTTGGTGTTGCTCTGCGACCTCGAGGTGAACACGGCGAAGTCCATGTCTCGGAAGGGCTCCGGCATCATGAACAGCTGCTCGCGGTCCGTGTCGCTGACGGCCTGGCCCCACTGGAGCTTGAAGCCCCCGCAGTCCTGAACGCCGCGACTCTGCTCGCCCTCGCTCGCGCCGACGGCCACGTAGTTGAAGTCCACGGCGCCCGAGAAGTCGTTGTGGCGGTTGAGGGTGAGTTTGGCCGCGGGACCCTCGAAGCTGGAGATCGAGAGCACCGCGCGCACGTTCGCCTTGGTCACGGTGGCCAGGGCCGCGTCCACGCCAACGCCGAGCGCCGCCGGCATCTCGAAGCGCTCGAGCTTGTCGCTGGTGCTGGTCGCGTCTCCCCACATCAGCGTGGTCTCGCCGAGGCTCACGCTGCGGGGATCGTCCTGAGCCGTGTCTGGCGCGTCTCCGACCGCAAACCAGTAGAAGGGGTAGTAGCCGTCGATGTCCTTACCGCGGTCGAGCACGAACTCGCTGGCGCCGCGGTTTTGCACGGGCACCGCCTGACGCGCGTTGCTCCGCGAGCAGCAGACCAGCATCGCGTGACAGCGGCTTCCAAACTCGCGGTGGTAGAAGAAGCTCTGGGCCTTGTCAGCGGTGCTGACGTCCTGGCCCCACTGGAACATCAGGTCGCCCACGATCGCCGACGCACGAAATCCATTGTAGTGCAGCCGGCCGTCATCGCTCGTGAAGATGAAACGTTCACTCGTTGTCATATCAAACTCTCAAAACCAGGGTGTATCCATTCAAGCATCAACGGATGCGTTCGTCAGAAGGTAAAACACAGCCCAAACAATGGCGCAATCGAATAATAAAAAGGCAGGCCCCGAGGCCTGCCTTTTTGCAATTCCAACGCTCGGGCACACCAACCGTGCACGCAGTGTCCACGATGCTTCAGTCGATTGGCACGATGAGGCGCCCGCCGGTATCCGGCTCGCGCTCGCGCTCGGGCTCGGGCTCCACCGCCTCGCCCAGGCGCCGCCACCACGGCTTGGTCAGCCCATCGAAGCGCGCGGGCTCCACGGGCGCGCCGAGCTCGGGCATCAGCAGCGCGATCCCGCGGGCGGGGGCGAGCTCGAGCAGGCGCTCGGCCGGCTGGTCCCAGGCGTGCAGGGCCAGGCTGAATGTCCCCCAGTGCACCGGCAAGAAGCAGGGATCCCCGAGCAGGCGCAGGGCCTCGAGGGCGTTGTCCGGGCCGAGGTGGATGTGGCCCCACGAGGGGTGGAAGGCCCCGACCTCGAGCATGACGAGGTCGAAGGGGCCCAGGCGCGCGGCGATCTCGGCGTACTCCGGGGTCAGGCCCGTGTCCCCGCTGAAGAACACCGAGCGCGTCGGCCCGCGGATCACGAAGGAGGACCACAGGGTGTGGTTGCGGTCGCGCAGGCTGCGACCCGAGAAGTGCTGCGAAGGCGCGGCGTGGAGCTCGAGGTGGCTGCGCCCGTCGGCGCGCGGGATCTCGACGCGCTCCCACCAGTCGAGCTCGACGATCCGCGCAGGATCCACGCCCCAGCCCTCGAGGTGCGCCCCCACCCCCAAGGAGGTGTAGAAACGAACATGGGGCTGGCGACGGGCGAGCTCGACGACGCTGCCACGATCGAGGTGATCGTAGTGGTCGTGGGAGATGATCACCGCGTCCAGGGGCGGGAGCGCGGCGATGGCCACGGGCACGGGCTGAAAGCGCTTGGGCCCGGCAAAGGGCAGCGGCGAGGCGCGCTGGCCCCAGACCGGATCCGTGAGCACCCGCTGGCCGTCGATCTCGAGCAGCACCGTGGAGTGGCCGAGCCAGGTCGCCCGCAGGCCAGAGTCGGCCGCCCGCCGCCATCGCTCGCGGGGATCGTGGGCGGGCAGCGGCGCCGGCGGACGACGCAGCGACCGGCTGCTCACGAAGTCACGCAGCGTCGGCGAGCTCGCGTTGGGGTCGAGGCCCGGCGCCGCCCCGCTCGCGTTGGCGAAGACGCCGCCCCCTTCTTTGTCGAGATAGCGCGGCGAGGCGAGCACCCGCTCGCGCCGAGCCGCGGCCGAAAAACGGCGTAACTGAGATGCGGAGAGCTCTTTTTTAGTCATCGGTGGGTCTTGGGGGCTGTACGGTGATGACCCTGGGTCGTTACGAGTCCTGCCTGCGGAGGATCCCCCAAGGTAGCAGCCTGGGGATCCGCGCGCAGACCTCGGCGTAGTCGGAGCGCCGCTTGGCCATGCGCTTCTCGATCAGCGGGATGCTGGCAAAGTTGAACATCGCGATCATCGCCAGCGCCCCGACGCCCAGCCACCAACCCGAGGGGCCGAGGGCGGCGAGGCCAAAGAGATAGAGCCCGCACCAAAAGCCGATCTCGCCCAGGTAGTTGGGGTGTCGGCACCACGACCACACGCCCTGTGTCATCGTCTGCCCCGGGCGTCGGCGCTCGCGGACGAAGTCACGCAGCTGGTTGTCCGCGACGAGCTCGAGGATCACCGCGCCCGCCGTGACCAGCGTCGCCAGGCCGTCGAGCCACCCCAGCGGGCGCCCCGACCACGCACAAGCCGCGACGACCGGGAGGCAGCCCAAGAACACCTGGACCGTGGGGAAGAGGTGAAAGGCGAACAAGCTGATCAGCCAGTAGGCCCGCCCGCCCGGCTCGCGGAAGGCGACGTAGCGCCAGTCTTCGTGGTCGAGGCCGGTCCAGCCCCGGGCCCAGTTGTGCGTCAGGCGTACGCCCCAAAACCCGACCAGGGCCACGACCAGGAGCGCGCGCGTCCCATCGGCGCCGCCGCCCCAGCCCACGACCGCGACATAGGGCGCGAGGGCCAGGGGGATCACGCTCCAGTAGGGATCGTAGAGGCTCGTGTTGTCGTGGCGCAGGCTGAAGCCAAAGATCACCAAGGTCGCGGCGAGGTCGGCAGCCGCCAGGCGCCACAGCAGCCCATCGAGCCCAGCGCTCAGCGCCATCACAGCGGCCGCCGCTGCGAGGGCGACGACGTAGGCCCAGGCGACCCGAACGAGATCGCCCGCGTGGCCTCCTGAAGAGGGCGACGCGGGCGGCGAGGACGAGGCGTCGGTAGACACCCCGGGAGTATGGCTCAGCGCAGCCGAGACCGGATCAGTACTGGGCGATCACGACCTTGGTGCTGGCGATGTGGTCGTGCAGACAGCGGCGCTCGTCGCCAAAGATCATCAGGACGTCGACCAGGCCGATGATCCCACCAGCGAAGGGGATCTGGCCCAGCAGGCCCATGACCCAGCTGCGCAGTAGCACCCCGTGCACGAAGTCCACCGGCGAGCCGTCGAGCATGGTGATCCGGATGCCCATCCACTTCTTGCCCAAACTCTGACCCGTGTTGGTGATCAGGTACCACTGGTAGATCTGCAACCCGAGGATCCCCAGCATCATCACGACGATCATCGCGGTCTCGTCGACGGCGACGAGCGCGACGCCCGGGAGCATGGCGCCGACCATCAAGAGGCCGTCGAGCAGCGCCGCGCCCAGGCGAGTGCCCCGCTCGGCGAGGGGCAAGCTGCCCGCGAGCTCGGGCTGGGCCCAGGGTGCCGCGTCGGCGCCGAGGCTCGGCGGGGCGTAGGGGTTGGCTTGCTGCGCACCAGGAGCGGGATCGGACCCAGGACCAGCGTCGGGCCCCATGCCGTAGGGGTTCGACGAAGCGTAGGGGTTGTTCGACGAAGCGTAGGGATCGTTCGGCGAGAAGTTGGGTGGCGGCTGGGAATACGGGTTTTCGTTCACGAGGAGCTCCGACTGATCAAAGTGACCGACGGCGAGATTGTAACTGCTCGAGTGTGCTTGGGCAGTCCGTTTTTTGGCCATCTGCGCTCTGTACGGGTGGGCAGGTCCACGCAGACGAGATCCAGGCGGATCGAGCGCCGCGCTCACCTTCGTTGTACGCTCGAGAGCCCCTGCGGCATGCTGGAGACGGCGTGAACGAGGACCCACCCAACGCGGCGCCAGGCCTGGTGTCCATGACCCGAGACGACTCGCCCGAGTCGCCCTCGGAGCGGCCGCGCTCGCCCTCGGAAGCGCTCGCGCGCGAGCTCGCCCATGAGCCGATGTCCCGCGGCACACAGATCGGGCGCTATGTGATCCTCGACAAGCTCGGCTCGGGGGCGATGGGCGTGGTCTACAGCGCCTACGACCCGGAGCTCGATCGCAAGCTCGCGCTCAAGCTCCTCCACCCCGGCACGGATCGCAGCACCGAGGCCACGCGTCGACGCCTGCGACGCGAGGCCCAGGCCCTGGCCCGCGTCAGCCACCCCAACGTCGTCGGCGTCCACGACGTCGGCACCCACCGCGGCCGGGTCTTCGTGGCCATGGAGTTCGTCGCGGGGCACACCCTGCGCGCCTGGTTGGCCGCCGACGGCAAGCGCCCGCGCCCCGTCGAGGACATCATCGAGGTCTTCCTCGAGGCCGGGCGCGGGCTCGCGGCCGCGCACGAGGCAGGGCTGATCCACCGCGACTTCAAGCCCGAGAACGTGCTCCTCGATCACCTCGGCCACGCCCGGGTCGTGGACTTCGGTCTGGTCCGCCGCGCCGGGGAGGAGCTGCTGACGGACGACAGCGCCGAGGAGCCCACCTTGCCCCCGCCGCCGGAGCCCCGCCACGGCTACGCCCGGGATCCCTCGGAGGAGTTCCTCGATCCCGACAAGCGCTCCCTCGAGATCTCGCTGACGCTCACCGGCCGGGCCATGGGGACGCCGGCCTACATGTCCCCGGAGCAGCACCTGGGCCAGACCGCGACCGCGCGCAGCGATCAATTCGCGTTTTGCATCGCGCTGTGGGAGGCGCTCTACGGCGAGCGCCCCTTCCCCGGCAACGACTACCAGTCGCTGTCGCGGGCGGTGATCGACGGCCGCATCAACGAGCCGCCAGACACGGGCCCCTACGCCAACAGGCACGTCCCCGGACACGTCCACCGCGTGCTGCTCCGTGGCCTGAGCGCGAGCCCGGGCGAGCGCTTCCCCAACATCACCGCCCTGCTCACCGCCCTCGGCCAGGACGCCGGTCGTCGGCGCCGACGCGACATCGGCTTTTGGTCTGCGAACCTGCTCGGCGGCGCGCTGCTCTTCGCCGCCGGGGTGTTCGTGGCCGATCGCCTCGAGCCCGACGCCCCCAGCGCGGGCCCGCGCTGTGAGGCCGCCGCCGAGCTCGACCCGATCTGGAACGCCGAGGCGCGCGAGGCCATCACCAAGCGCTTCTTCGCCAGCGAGCTCCCCTACGCCGACTTCACCAGCCGCGAGCTCGGGCGCCGCCTCGACGCCTACGCCGACCAGTGGATCGACGCCCGCGAGGCGCTGTGCGAGACCACCCAGCTCCAGGGAGAGTCCCCCGCCCTGCTCGCCCAGCGCGCCTGCCTCGACGAGCGCCGCCGCGAGCTCGCGACCTACACCGCGACCTTGCTCGAGGCCGACCCCGAGCGCTTTGCGAGCATGGCCGAGCACGCCCTCGCCGCGGCCGAGGCCCTGCCCTCCGTGGCGGCCTGCCGCGACCCCGAGCGCCTGCGCTCTCCCCTGGGCGAGCCCGAGCAGCGCGAGCGCGTCGAGCAGCTCGAGCAGCGCCTGGCCGAGGCCGCGACCTTGGCCCAGCTCGGCGAGCCCGCGGCCGGCCTCGAGCGCGTGCGCGAGGTCGCCGAGGAGGCCGGCGCCCTCGGCAGCCGTCGCACCCAGGTCCGCGCGCTGATCGCCCTGGCCGACCTCGAGGAGAAGCTCGGAGAGAGCGACGCCGCCGTCGGTGAGCTCGAGCTCGCCTACGCCCTCACCGAGCGCGAGGGCGAAGACTGGCTGCGAGCCCAGGTCGCCATCGAGCTCATCGCCCTGCTCGGCGCTACCCTCGAGCGCCCGCCCGACGCCCGCCACTGGCAAGAGATCGCCGACCCGCTGCTCGAGCGCATCGGAGACCCGATGGATCTGCGCGGCAAGTGGTGGTTTCAAGTCGGTCGCGTGCACGCCCGCGCGAGCGAGTTCAGCGCGGCCGAGCGCGCCCTGAGCCAGGCCGTAGCCGTGCTCGAGCAGGCCCACGGCCCCGACTCGGCCCAGGTCGACCCGGTGCTCCAAGCCCTCGGCGCCGTCGCCCGAGATCGCGGCGACTACCAGCGCGCGATCGACTTTCACGAGCGCGTGCTCGACCGCCGGCGCGCCGCCTACGGCCCCGATCACCCCCAGGTCGCCGCGATCTACGGCAGCCTCGGCCACGACGCCTACGAGCGCGGCGACTACGAGCAGGCCCGGGCCTACTACGACAAGGCCCTGCGGATCATCGGCGAGTGCTATGGCGAGGACAGCCCCGCCTACGCCTCTCGGCTCAACAACTACGCCGCCGTACTCGAGCGCCTCGGCCAGCTCGACCAGGCCGAGGACATCCACCGCCAGCTGCTCACCGCCCGCGAGCGCCGCTACGGCAGCGACGACGTCCGGGTCACGACCTCGCTCGAGAACCTCGGCCTGGTCCTGCTCTCGGCCGGGCGCTTCACCGAGGCCGCCGAGCAGTTCGAGCGCTCCTTGGCCCTGCGCCGCAAGCACTACGGCCCCGAGCACGTCGCCACCGCGACCTCGCAGCTCAACTTGGGCTACGCCCTGGCCCGCCTCGACGAGCGCACCCGCGCCAGGGCCCTCTACCAGGCCGCCCTGTCCACCTGGACGCGCAAGCTGGGCGAGCGCCACCCCGACCTCGCGCTGATCCACGACAACCTCGGAGAACTCGACCTGCGCGAGGGCAAGCTCGCCGCGGCCCGCGAGCACTACACCCTGGCCCTCTCGCTGATCGAGGCCACCTTGGGCGAAGACGCCGCGGACCTCGGCTACTCGCTCACCGGCCTGGCCGAGGTCGCGCTGGCCGAGGGGGACTTTGGCGTGGCCATCACCCGCTGCGAGCGCGCCCTCGAGGTCCGCCAAAAGAGCTGGCTGCCGCCGGGCGACCTCGGCCAGACCCAGCTGACCTTGTCGCGCGCCCTCGCCAAGCGCGACCAGCCGGGCGACCACAGCCGAGCCCGGGACCTCGCTCGCCTGGCTGTGGATGATATCGAGCGCAGCCGTGACCAGCAGCGAGTCGAGGCGGCTCGGAGCTGGCTCGACTCGCTGTGACTCCGGCGTAGCGGCGGCTAGGCGCGCTTGCGGGCCCGGGGCTTCTTCTTGGCTGCCGGCTTCTTCTTGGCTGCCGACTTCTTCTTCGCGGCCGGCTTCTTCTTGGCGGCCTTTTTCTTGGCCGCCTTCTTCTTGGCTGCCGGCTTCTTCTTGGCGGCCGCCTTCTTCTTGGCGGCCGGCTTCTTCTTGGCGGCCGCCTTCTTCTTGGCGGCGGTCTTCTTCTTGGCGGCGGTCTTCTTCTTCGCCGCGGTCTTCTTCTTCGCCGCGGTCTTCTTCTTCGCGGCGGTCTTCTTCTTCGCCGCGGTCTTCTTCGCGGCGGTCTTCTTCTTCGCGGCGGTCTTCTTCTTCGCGGCGGTCTTCTTCTTCGCCGCGGTCTTCTTCGCGGCGGTCTTCTTCTTCGCCGCGGTCTTCTTCTTCGCCGCGGTCTTCTTCTTCGCCGCGGTCTTCTTCTTCGCCGCGGTCTTCTTCGCGGCGGCCTTCTTCTTCGCGGCGGTCTTCTTCTTCGCGGCGGTCTTCTTCTTCGCGGCGGTCTTCTTCTTCGCGGCGGTCTTCTTCTTCGTCGCGGTCTTCTTCGCGGCGGTCTTCTTCGCGGCGGTCTTCTTCTTCGCCGCGGTCTTCTTCTTCGCCGCGGTCTTCTTCACCGAGGCTTTTTTCTTGGCTGCCGTTTTTTTCTTCGCCGAGGCATTTTTCTTGGCCGTCGTCTTCTTCGCAGCCGCCTTCTTCGACCCCCCACCGGCCACCATCTCCACCTGCGGCAGCACAGCCTGCTCCCCAGCCGTCACCTCCACCACAGCGTCCCCAGCCGCCTCGACCTCGGCCGCCACAGCTCGCTCCCTGCGCGGCTGCTCCAATTCCTCCCGCGCCTGCTCCGCATCACGCTCGGGCGACCAGCACACGCTCCGCGGGCGCTTGGCCTTGCCCTTCCAGCGCTCGAAGACCAGGAAGTACGAGTGGCTCTTGCGCGCATGGACCTGCCGCAGCAAGCGGCTCACGCCCGGCGCGTTGCTCCGCACGAGCACGAACAGGTCCTTGCAGTAAAAGCCCATGTCCTCGTAGCCCGTGATGATCTCGACGTGGGTCAGGCGCTGCTTGTTGGCGCTGACCTCGTCTTGGCACTTGACGATCAGCATCCCGCCCTCGCGCAGCACCCGGCGCGCCTCGAGCCCGGCTCGCAGGTAGAGATCGGTCACGGCGTCGTGCCACTTGGGGGCGCCGTCCTCGGCCTCGTAGGTGCTGCTGTCGGCGTAGGCGTCTCGGAAGGCCGAGTGCGAGCCCGATCCCGCCCGGTGCTCGTGCGCCCTGCGGTAGAAGCCCTCCATATAGGGAGGATCGAGGACCACGCAGTCGAGGCTCTCGTCCTCGTAGGGCAGCGCCCGGCAGTCCACGCCGTCGCGGTAACGCACGAACATGTCCTGCTCGCCGGCGCTCAGCTCGATGTCCGAGGCCAGCAGATCGTAGGTCCCCGGGGTGACCCGCCGCCAGAACACGCCCTTTCCGTAGGTCACGTCGGCGACCTTGCTGCGCGGCGGCACGTGCAGCTGCATGATCTTGCGGAAGAGCTCGGCGTTGTCGCCGACGTGGGCGCTGGTGACGAGGTCGGAGGTACTCTCGCCTCCCTGGACGCGCTTGGCTTCTGTCACCCGCGGGACGCTACACGAAGTTTGGCCGTTCGGACGCGCGCCCCCCGACCATTTCAGCAATTCGGGCGAATTCGGCCGATTTCCACCACCTGCGGGTGCTGCGGGTCTGCGCTATAGTCCGCCCGCCTCCCCCCCCACACACACCCCAAGAGATCCAAGCTCGTGGCAAGCGCACTTCCCAACGACACCCGTGAAACCATCGCCCTCGCCGACGGCCGCAAAGGCATCGTCGCTCGCCTCCAGGCCCTCGAAGACGCCGGCCTGACCAAGCTTGCGAAGCTGCCCTTTTCGATCCGCGTGCTGCTCGAGGCCGCCCTCCGCAACCATGACGGCTTTTTGGTCACCGACGACGACGTGCTGGCCATCGCCAACTGGAAGCCCAAGGCCGAGCGTGGCGAGATCCCCTTCATCCCCGCCCGCGTGATCCTCCAGGACTTCACCGGCGTGCCCGCCGTGGTCGACATCGCGGCCTGCCGCAACGCCATGGTCGAGCTCGGCGGCGACGCCAGCAAGGTCAACCCCGCGGTCAACGTCGACCTCGTCATCGACCACTCCGTCCAGGTCGACGTCGACGGCCGCCACACCGACGCGCTGCTCAAGAACCTCGACATCGAGTACAAGCGCAACGAAGAGCGCTACGAGTTCCTCAAGTGGGGCCAGCGCAACCTTTCCAACTTCCGCGCCGTCCCCCCCGGCCGCGGCATCGTCCACCAGGTCAACCTCGAGTGGATCGCCCAGGTCGCGTTCCGCAAGCAGAGCGGCGACGAGATCCAGCTCTACCCCGACAGCCTGGTCGGCACCGACAGCCACACCACCATGATCAACGGCCTGGGCGTGCTCGGCTGGGGCGTGGGCGGCATCGAGGCCGAGGCCGTGATGCTCGGCCAGCCGGTCTACATGCTCGCCCCCGACGTGATCGGCTTCAAGCTGGTCGGCAAGCTGCGCGCCGGGGTCACGGCCACCGACATGACCCTGCGCATCGTCGAGATGCTGCGCCAAAAGGGTGTGGTCGGGAAGTTCGTCGAGTTCTACGGCCCCGGCCTCGACTCGCTCTCGCTCTCGGACCGCGCCACCATCGCGAACATGGCCCCGGAGTACGGCGCCACCTGTGGCTTCTTCCCCGTCGACGATCAGACCCTGGCCTACATGCGGCTCAGCGGCCGCGACGAGGGTCACGTCCGTGACGTCGAGACCGCGCTGCGGGCCCAGGGCCTGTTCCGCACGGCCGAGACCCCCGACCCCGAGTTCACCGACACCCTCGAGCTCGAGCTCGGCGACGTCGACCCGGCCCTCGCCGGCCCCAAGCGTCCCCAGGACCGCGTCAACCTCTCGCAGATGAAGTCGCACTTCAGCGAGAGCCTGACCGCGCCCCTGGGCCTGCACGGCCACGGCGTCGCCGCGGACAAGCTCGACACCGAGGTCGCCGTCGCCGGCAAGGACTTCAAGCTCGGCCACGGCGACGTGGTGATCGCCGCGATCACCTCGTGCACCAACACCTCCAACCCCGCGGTCATGCTCGCCGCCGGCCTGCTCGCCCGCAACGCGGCCGCCCGCGGCCTGAACACCAAGCCCTGGGTCAAGACCTCGCTGGCCCCCGGCTCGCGCGTGGTCACCGAGTACTACGAGAAGGCCGACCTGCTCGGCGACCTCGCCAAGCTCGGCTTCAACGTGGTCGGCTACGGCTGCACCACCTGCATCGGCAACTCGGGCCCGCTGCCCGCCGAGATCGACGCCGCGATCACCGAGGGCAACCTCGTGGTCGGCTCGGTGCTCTCGGGCAACCGCAACTTCGAAGGCCGCGTGCACAACAAGGTCAAGGCCAGCTACCTGGCCAGCCCGCCCCTGGTGGTCGCCTACGCCATCGCCGGCACCCTCGACATCAACTTCGACGAGGACCCGATCGGCACCGACGCCGACGGCAAGCCCGTGATGCTGAAGGACATCTGGCCCAGCGACGACGAGCTGCGCAAGGTCCTCGGCGAGTGCATCACCCCGGAGATGTTCAAGGCCAAGTACGGCGACGTCACCGAGGAGCCGCGCTGGGACGCCATCGAGGTCGCCGACAGCGACCTCTACCCCTGGAACGCCGAGTCCACCTACGTCCAGCAGCCGCCCTTCTTCCAGGGCATCACCCCCGAGATCCCCGCGCTCTCGCCGATCTCCGGCGCCCGCGTGCTGCTCAAGCTCGGCGACTCGGTGACCACCGACCACATCAGCCCCGCGGGCTCCTTCCCCGCCGACGGCCCGGCCGGCAAGTACCTCGTGTCCAAGGGCGTGCAAAAGGCCGCGTTCAACAGCTTCGGCAGCCGCCGCGGCAACCACGAGGTCATGATGCGGGGCACCTTCGCCAACGTCCGCATCCGCAACCAGATCGCCCCGGGCACCGAGGGCGGCTACACCACCTACTGGCCGTCCGGTGAGGTCGAGTTCGTCTACGACGCGGCCATGAAGTACGTCGAGGCCGGCACCCCCCTGGTCGTCCTCGCGGGCGAGCAGTACGGCACCGGCTCGAGCCGTGACTGGGCCGCCAAGGGCACCTTGCTGCTCGGGGTCAAAGCCGTGATCACCAAGAGCTTCGAGCGGATCCACCGCAGCAACCTCGTCGGCATGGGCGTGCTCCCGCTGTGCTTCGTCGACGGCCAGGGCGCCGACGAGCTCGGCCTCGACGGCAGCGAGAGCTTCGACATCCCGATCACCGACGACGTCAAGCCGCTGCAGACCCTGAAGGTCACGGCCACCAAGGCCGACGGCAGCAAGGTCGAGTTCGACACCCAGGTCCGCCTCGATACCCCCGTGGAGGTCGAGTACTACAAAAACGGCGGCATCCTGCAGACCGTGCTGCGCAAGCTCGCCAAGGGCTGAGCGAGCGCCCGCCGACGGTCAGCGTCGACGGCCAGCGTCAACCACGAAAGAGCCCGTCACCGGTCGACCGGTGGCGGGCTCTCTCGTGGTTGGCGACGCGCGAGTCGGCTCGGCTACCAGCGCGACACACAAAAGGGCCGCGCCGCGTTGCGGCCGATCTTCTCGGAGCTGCGCTTGCCGCCAGGGATGCCGTAGACCTTGGCCTTGCCCTGCCAGACCGCCGAGCTCCAGTAGCGACCGCGCTTGAGCTCGCGGCTGCCGAAGAACTTGGCGAGCTGGGCCGGGTTGGCCAGGCTCCAGCTCGACACCCCCGCGAAGCGCTCGGCGGCGAGGGCCTCGCAGGCCGCCTTGGCGCCGGTGAAGTCGGTGGTCCCTGGGGCCTCGAGGGGCGTGATGAAGCCGCCTCCCCGCACCGTGTCCGCGGGCGCCGGCCGCTCCGTGGAGAAGGCCGGGTCCCCGCCAGACTCGTCGCCGACGTCCTCGTCGCCGGTCTCGGTCTGCGCCTCGCCGGTGTCCGTGTCCGTGTCCGTGCCGGTCTCGGTCTCACCGGTCCCCGTCTCGGTCTCACCGGTCCCCGTCTCGGTCCCACCGGTCTCCGCCTCACCCGTCTCCGACGCCATCGCCAGCGCCCCCATGTCGCCCGCAGCGAGCCCACCGGTCTCCGTCTCGGTCCCGGCCTCGAGCTGCGCGGCGTCCTCGACCAACGCGACATCGTCGGACTCGCCCTGCTCGGACCCGCCAAAGAGGCGATCGCCACCGACGACGAACACCCCGACCAGCGCAGCCAGGCCCACGAGCACCCCGATCCACACGCCCGCGCGGCTGCGCGACTCCTCGGCGACCGCGACCTCGGACGCTCGCTTGGCCGCGACGGCCAGCTCGGCTGCGCTCGCGGGCGCTGGCGAGCCAGCGTCCGACGCCGGGGTCTCGCTCTCGGCCTCTACTTCTTCCGCCGTCTCGCTCGCGGCGACCGCTTCGCTCGCGACTTCAGCGTCCTCCGAGCCGACAACCTCGGCCTCTACTTCTTCGCCGGCCTCGTCTTCATCCTCGAGCTCGGCCTCGAGCTCGGGGACCTCGTGAAGCTGGGTCGCCTCCGCCATGGAGTCGCCCGGATCTCGATCCGCGCGAGCGGCCTCGCCCTCGCGCCACAGCCGGGTCGACTCGACGCCGGAGACCCCCGGGTCGAGATCGTCTGGCGCCGCCTCGGCCTCGGCCTCGACATCGGCTCCGGCCGACTCCGACGCCTCTGCTGGCGCCGCCCGGTCCTGCGAGGCCAGGGCCGCCGCCACCGGCGAGAGCTCGCTGTGGATCGCCACGCTGCGCGTGCTCTCGGGCTGGTCGAAGGCGCGGACGATGACATCCAGGGACTCGAAGGGCAGCAGCGCCTCGGACAGCTCGCTCGCCGTGGCGTGGCGCTTGTCCGGATCCCGCTCGAGGGCCTTGTGGATCACCGCCTCGAGCTCGGGGGGCACCCCCTCGACCAGCTGCGAGATCGGCGTGACCTCGTCCACCGCCATCGAGCGGATCACCGCCGCGAGGTTCGGGCCCGAGAACACCTGATGTCCGGTGATCGCTCGGTAGAGGATCGCCCCCATGGCGAAGATGTCGGCCGCCGGACCGATCTTGTGGGCGCCGTCGAGCTGCTCGGGCGCCATGTACTCCGGCGTGCCCAGCAAGATCCCGCTCTTGGTCTCGGCCTCGCCCGTGCCGTCGAGGAACTTCGAGACCCCGAAGTCCATCAGCTTGACCACCGTCTCGCCGCCGGGGGTCTTGTGCAAGAAGACGTTCCCCGGCTTGAGGTCGCGGTGGACGATCCCCGCCTCGTGGGCTGCGACCAACCCCTCGAGGGCGTGGCGAACCACGCGGACCGCATAGCCGGGCTGGAGCAGCCCCTGGCGCTTGATCAGCCCTGCCAGGTCGATCCCGCGCAGGCGCTCCATGACCATGTAGGGACCGATCGGCGACTCGCCGAGGTCGATGATCTCGCAGATGTTCTCGCTCCCGATCCGACCCGCCGCCTTGGCCTCACTGCGAAAGCGCGCGATGACCTCGGCGTCACGGCCGATCTCCGGGCGCAGGAACTTGATCGCCACTTCACGATCCACGCGCTCGTTGATCGCCAGCCAGACCGTCGCCATCCCGCCGACGCCCAGGGCCTCGACCAGACGGAACTTCTTGTCCAGGCGCCGACCTTCGAGGTCCAGCGGCATGTCCGTGTTGGGACAACGCAGCAGGTCCTCGCCGTGGGTCTCACCGCAGTGTGGGCAAGGGGCGAGCCGCGCCGTCGATTCGACCTCCCGGCTCATTCGCGCGCGAGGATATCACGAGCGCGGCGCGCAACAGCGTCCCCGACACACTCCCCTTCGTGGCTGGAGAAAGCCCCCGACCAGCGCCCCTGAACCCTCGGGCACAGCCCGGGGCCCTGACACCGTGCGATACCCGCGTGCCCAGATTGGGACTGGACCAGCGGGTCTTGGGAGGTCTCGTCGACGACGACAGCACCGACACCAACGAGGAGAGATCGCCGAGCCGAGATCCACCACGACCCATCGTCGCCCCGCCTGACCGGCCGGCCCTCGAGACTGCGAACGAGCAACATCGCCCGCCCACCTCTCCAAGCGCAGGTCCATGGGCTCCCGTGCTAACGTCCTCGGGTCAGGGGGTGAAGCATGACGAGTGATCCAGAACGTCAGCAGGTAGCGCGACGTCAGCAAGAGCAGATGCTCAAGCTGATCACCAAGGGCTTTTACAACGAGCTCATCAACTACGGCGTCCCCGAGAGTGACATCGTCACCATCGCCACCCACCTGCTCGGCCACGTCTCCAGCCCCGACCCCTCCGTGAGCACCCAGACCGGCTTCTACAGCCGCGTCTTCGACCTCGAGAGCATCGCCGACCGCTGGACCGAGGCCCGCGAGATCGCCGTGGGCGACGAGATCCTCCTGCGCCCCCTCGACGCCGGCACCCTCCCCGAGCTGCTCTCCGACATCGGCGAGTGGCTGTCCGACCCCAAGACCGCCATGGGTTTCGTCTCGCCCTACCCCGGCGACCCCCGAGAGCTCGCCGCCCACTTTGCCGGCGAGCGGCGCAGCTACTTCGTGATCGACTTCAAGGGCGAGCCCGTGGGCTTCATCGGCGCCGAGAACCTCGACACCCGCACCTCCAGGCTCGAGATGCGCAAGCTCGTCGGGCGCCGGGATCTCCAGGGCATGGGGATCGGCAAGCGGGCGACCTTTGGGTTCTTGTATTATGCGTTTCGGATCCTCGAGATCGAGAAGGTTTATATTTATTCTACGGACATCAATGTTCGGAATTTGAACATCAACAATCAGTTCGGGTTCAACCTCGAGGGCGTGCTCTTGCAGGAGCTGCCGGGGGAGGCTGGGCGGATTGACGTGCTGCGCATGGGGTTGATGCGCGAGACCTGGAACGGGATCTTTTGCTGAACGGAGCGTAGTGTCTCCGCTATGAGTCGGACTTCTTTGGCGGCCCGACTCGCTCCCAGCTTCGGTTGGGTTTCGCCGTCGGCGGGAGCGGGCTGTCGCCGGGCTCGATCGTGACCTCGCGGGGCTCGGGGACTTCTCCACCACGGGGTCCACGTTCGACGTACTCACCTGGCTTCGCGGGCTTTTCTCCGGGCTTTTGTGTCTTTGCCATGTCCTACTGGTGATCCCCTGAGAAGAAAGGATCACCACTCGGGCGATTTTTCTTGGCTCCCCGAGCCGGTTCTCCCCCTCCCCCTGGATCTGGCGCATCTTGTCATATAGTGCGCCCAATGCCGCGCACGCCGCTCCGCTGGGTCTTCGACGAGCTCCCGCCCTCGGGCGCGCGCCGTGGCGGACAGGTCGCCGAGCATGCCTTTGGCCACGGCCTCGGTCAGTTTGTCCGCGAGGTCTGTCAAAACGCTAACGATCAGGAGTCCACTCGCGTCGACTTCGAGCTCGTCGAGCTCGAGGGTGACGCCCTCGCCGAGCTGCTCGGCGCCTTGCGTTGGCCCGAGCTGCACCGCCACCTCGCGGGCGCCGGCGAGACGCAGACGCCCAGCGGCCGACGCTTGCGCGAGTTCCTGACCACGATGGAGCCCGAGCGCAGACTCCTGCTCCTGCGCATCGAGGACCGTGGGCTCATGGGCCTGACGGGTGAGGAGGACGGCGAGCGCTCGCACTTTCGTGCGCTGTGCAAGGACACGCTGTTCAGCGTCAAGGCCAGCGAGGACGCGGGAGGCAGCTACGGCCTCGGCAAATCGGTGCTCTGGACCTTCTCGGGCCTCTCGACGGTGCTGTTCACCTCGGCGCTCTCGGAGCTGCCCAGGGGCCGCCGCTCCCCGCGGGTCATCGGGCGGGCCGAGCTCCCCTATCACGCGGTCGATGGCGAGGGCTTCATGGGGCCGGGATGGTTCGGCCGCGAGGTCGAGGTCCCCGGAGGTCTGCGCGCCGAGTCGGTCTGGGGTAAGCGCGCCAGCGCCCTCGCCGAGCGCCTGGGCATGTCCCGCGCGCACGAGGACCCAGGCACGACGATGCTGATCCTGGGCTTCCGCGAGCCCGCTCGCGAGCAGGTCCAGAGCCCCGCGCAGATCGCCAGCGAGCTCGCCTACGAGGCCGCGCGGTGGTTTTGGCCGGCGATGGAGGCCGACTTTCGCGGGCTCGAGCTGCGCGTGAGTGGCTCTGGCGCGACCGAGGTCAGGGCCGAGGGCCACGCCGAGTTCGCCCCCTTCGTCGACGCCTGGCGCCGTCGCCACGAGGCCAAGACCGGGGCCGAGGCCAAGCTCGAGCGCCCCGGTGACCTCGCCCGGATCCCCCTGAGCGTCGAGCTCCCGCGCCCGCGCAATGGCACACGGCGCACGCGCGGCGAGGTCGAGCTCCTCGTCCGCCTCGCCGAAGAGGACGCGCCCATGAGCCGGCGACTCGCAACCTTCCGCGGCGCGGGCATGGTCGTCGAGTATCGAGACTTCTCCGGGCTCTCGGGGCTGCGCCCCTTCCACGCCATCCTCGCCTGTGGCCGCGGTCGAGCGCCCGGCGCGGCCAGTGATGAAGACCGGATGATCGATCGCTTCTTGCGAGACGCCGAGCCGCCGGGCCACGACGCCTGGGAGGTGACGCCGACGATCAAAGACAACTGGCTGCGCGGCTCGGGCCAGGTCTTCGTGCACCTGTGGGGCAGCGTCCACACCGCGCTGCGCCAGCTGCTCATGCCCCCAGTCCAAGCTGGGGTCGAGGGCCCCGAGCGCCTGCGCAAGCGCTTTCCCCTTGGCCGCGCGGGCCGGGCCTCGTCCGCCTCACGAGACCTATTTGCCCTGCGTGACTTCGAGGCCAGCCTCGTGGACGAGGCCTGGCGCTTCTACGGGAGCGTCACGACCGAGCTCGACGCCCAGCCGTGGCGCGTCGAGTTCTCGCTTCATCACCTCGCCGAAGACGGCAGCCACGCCCGCGACCTGGCGATCGAATCACTCGAGACGGAGCCGCCGCTGCCCCTCACTCAGCGCGGTGAAGCCGTCGAGGTCACCGTCCCCCTCGGCGTCAGCGCGTTCGCCCTCGCGGGGCGCTCGATCCCCGTCGAGGATGAGCTGCGCTACACCGAGATCGGGCTGCGCGTCGTCGGCGAGCAAGGAGACCCGGGGTGAAGCAAAGCCACGAGCAACGCTTCTATCCCTGGGCCTACGAAGGCCACGGGCTCCGCCTGCGCGTGCTCGGCCTCTCCCTCGACGCCCGCCCCGTCGAGCTCGTCGAGCCCAACGCCGCGAGCCTCGAGCTCGGCGGCAGCTGGGACCACGCCGCGCTCGAGCTCGAGCTGCGAGCGCCCCGACGGCTCGTGCGCCGCCTCGTCGCCGCGAGCGAGCGCGAGGCGGCCCCCGTCGCCGTCCTGCTCACCTTGCGCTGCCCCCGGACCCACCTCCGACGACGCGTCGCGCTCGAGCCGTGGCCGAGCCACGAGGGCGAGCGCTTCGAGCTCCCACTCGCGCTCGCGCGCCACGAGCTCGCCGGCCTCGTCGAGCTCGACGCCCACCTGATCCGAACGGCCCCGCTCCCCGCCCCGCTGGAGGACGCTCGCTTGGCCTCTCGTCCAGGCACCCGCCTCGCCGCCTCGCGCACGCTCACGCTGATCATCGATCAACCCGAAGTCCGCGCAGGCAACTACCTCGACGTCCAGTACCGCCGCTTCTCCAAGGACCCCAGCGCCCCCGACTCGCGCGCGCTCTACCGCCTCGAGCTCCAGAACGAGGCGCCGATCCTCTACCTCAACGCCGAGCACGAGTCGCTGCGGGCGACCCTCGACAGCAAGGGCACGCGAGGCCCCAGGGCGCGCGTCCGCGACCTCGTGTTCGAGCGGATCGCGGCCAGCGTGTGGACCCAGCTCATCCTCCGCGTGAGCGCTCGCCTCGTCGAAGACGGAGAGCCCGCCTACGACTGGGAGCGAGCCGTGCTCGACCAGTGGCTCCCGCGGCTCTACCCCGAACACCAGCCAGACCTGCGTCAGCCTCACCTCGAGCGCGACTATCAAGAGCTCCCCGCTCTCCTCACCCGGCTCGACGCCCTCCTCCAGGTCGAGGGCAAGCTGGCGACGCTGGCGACCAAGCTCATGGACGAGCTCTCGTGACGACGACCCACCTCCATCGGCTCGGACCCACGGGTCGGCGCCTCGTCACCCCCGAGCTCGCCAAGGGAGAGCTCGATACCCACCCCCGCGAGGTCTGGGCGCCCCACTGCGATCTGCTCGAGCGAGACCACCCCCTCGACGAGCTCGGCGAGGCCATCGCGCGCCTCCAGGCAGAGATCCCCGCGCACTCGACCGAGCTCGACGCCCGCGCCGCGCCCCTCATCCACCAGGCCCTCCCCCTCTCCCGGCGCGAGGCCGCCGACACCGGGATCTGGCGCTTCCTCGCCGTCGTCGTCCATCCCGCCTTCATCCGTCATCGCTACGAGTTTCAGTCATGGACGACGATGCGCGCCCGCTTTTGGCGGGCCGGTCTTCGCCACGACAGCAACACCTTCTCGCGCCTGTGGTGGATCGCCGAGCTCACTCGGCTCGAGGACGACTACAGCCTCACCAAGCGCGCGTTCGCGTCGCAGTCATTGGCGATCCAGGTGTTCATCCGCAGCTTCGCCCACTACCGACCGGCCGCAGCCGCCTGCATCGACGCGCTCGAGGAACAACCCACCGCCATCATCGAGCGGGTCTTGCCGCGCTTTCACGCCAACTTGAGCACCGTGGCCCTCGAAGGCCGAACGCAGGCCCAGCTGCGAGAGATTCTCGACGAGCTGATCGACCTCGCCTGGGACGACTATGCTCGCTGAGCATCTCGCCGAGACATCTTCACATCAATATATCGATATTCCCACCGACGTCCCGCCGCTCCCCGAGGCGGATCAAGAGCAACGCCAGGCCACCGACCGGCGGCTTGCGCAGCCCCAGGCCAAAGCTAGTGTGCGGATCAGAATCACGGAAGGCGATATCCGCAGTACTTGAGCCAGCCGAGTGCGTCCGAGGCTCGGATCCGACGCAGAGACCCCAGGCCGAGACGATCTTGCTCGATCAGCTGGAGGTCGTCTCGACCTCGCTACGCACCGGCCGCGCCGAGCTGGACGAGCACGCCCAGGGCATCCACGCCTCGGAGCTCGACGCGATCCGCCGGACCCTGGTCGCTACCAGCGGTGGCACCTGAGTCCCGCTCGAGGCCTCGGGCTGCCGCTCGCGCTCGCGCTTGGCGAGCCCGGCAGCGAGATCCAGGCGCCGATGGCGATCGTGATTATCTTCGGGCTGATCACGTTGACGTGTTCAACATGTTTCGTGGTCTCAGCGGCGATGCTGTCGTTTGGCTCCGTCCGCCCGCGATGTCCTGAAACGGACGGGTCGCACGTCCGACTAAGGTCTCGCCGAGGCGATGTTGCCTCGGCCACCAACGAAACACTCCGCCCAGGACCCCACCATGTGCACCAAGTTCCTCACCGCTACGCTGACAGCCGCGCTCGCCCTTTGCTCACTCCCCTCGACCGCAGAGGCGAGCTGGATCACCTACGAACAAGCCTGCCAGAAGCTCAGGGAGGCCGGCGAGAGTCCGCCAGACCGCTGGGTCGTGACTGCCAACACCTGGTCGGTGATCTGGGCCGGCGAGGTCATCGCGCTGGAGGTCGACGACGAGACCGGCCACCTGACTGAGAACATCGAGGTGCGGGTCACGTGGTCGAGCAAGGACGCCGTTAAGCGAGGCTACGCCTGTGACAGCGTCAAGCGCCGCACTTGGAGCGACACCAAGGACTTCACGCACCGCTCCGTGGTCATGTATCGCTGCAAGTAGGCCATGCTCGGCCCTGCTGCGCTCGGAGGTTTGTGTCAGACTCCGGCGCAGCCGGTCTCCCACCCTCAGCGACAGGTGAAGTCGTCGTAGTGAGTTCGTTTCGTTCGGCCACACCTCGGGCACGACGATGGACCGCACTTGCGGCAGTACTTGGTCTTGCAATGCCAGCACGAGTACTGCGGAACGGTCAGCCCACGCGTGTTGGAAGTTTGACCACAGTTCGGACAATTCGCTGCTTTCGTCATACCCGTGTTTGTCGCAGGACGCTCAGGTCCGTTTCATGGTCACGGAAGCAGGCACCCGTGGTCCGTGTACCACGAACCGACGAACGCCGACGGCTCCCACAGGTGAGGCGAGCCCAGTGCATCGCCCGGGTGATCCCCGCGAACGCGCTTGCACCCGCGCGTTTGTGATCCAGCGATGATCAACCTGCTGCCTTCCTCGACGCGATTGGCCAAATTCGAGCAGGTGGTGAAGCTGGGCCGGCACGCGGTCGTCGCTCGGATCTCTCCGTCGTCACTGAACTCGTAGGAAATCGACTTGTAGCACATGCAGTACCAAGTCGTGGACGAACTCGGCGGCACCACTGGGGCCGGCTTCGGAATGGGCTTTGGTTTCGGAACCGGAGGCAGGGTTGGTGTCGGGGCCGGAGTGGGCGTCGGAGTCGGTTTCGGTTTCGGTTTCGATTTCGGTTTCGGTTTCGGTTTCGGTTTCGGCGGGCTCTCGTCACGCTCCGGCTCACGCTCCGGTTCTCGCTCACGCTTCGGCTCGCGCTTCTTGGAGCCCGACGTCGACGAGGCTGTCTTCTTGCCTCCTCCCGAGCTCGAGTCACACATCCCGATGCCCGCGAACAAGATGAGCCACCCAACCAGGACGGCCACGACCGCCAAGATCGCTTTCTGGGCAGCCCCCCCCTGCACTGTGGGTGCCGGCGGCGGCGGCGGCGGAGCGACAGCTGCCGGGTTCACGTAGATCCGACTCGGCGCAGAGGCCGAGGTCGCGCGGCGCCACCACCAAACCAGCCGCCTCGTCCGCCTCCGTCGAAGTCGGTTGTAAGACCAGTGGACCGTGCCCTCAGGGTAGCTCGACCGCAGCTGCGCGAACGTGGTCGAAGGGTCCAAGTCGTAGATCTGGCCATCCCTGCACAGTAGATAGACTGACGGCTGCCAGTTCCGACCCGCGTGGCCGAGCGTGCTGCTGATAGTCTCTGCGTAGCGAGTCCGCAGCTCGGCCATGAGCTGGCCGATCGTCCGGTTTGGCGTCTGTCCCGGATCAATGGTGTCCCTAGTCCCCAGCTCTTGACAGATGACGACAGTCATGACGCCTCCGGCTCACCGAACAACCACGCGTAGATCCAGTCAGCGGCCGCGTCCGCGTCCTGAACCCCTCCCAACGTCGAGTCCGGACCACAGACCACACAGCCCCGCGCGCCCCGACGCCGGCCGCTCTCCATGTGCATGTACGCGCCCGCAAACGAGACGAAGTTGTACTTGGCCCCCCGGCCCATGAGCTCGGCGAGCACGCACTCCGTAGTGACGGCGCCAACGATGCGCTGGGCCGAGAACTGCGCCAACGTGCAAGCACCCCCGTCGGCGAATTGCCCGGGCCAATGTCCGCAGCAATAGCAGACCTGTTCGTCCGGACGAAACACGCCGACCTCACCGATCGCCGCGTCGAGCGAGGACGAGACGAAGGTCTTGTTCAACACGCGCGCGAGGACCTGCAGCACGCCCCGCGCCGAGAAGATGTCGAAGGCCCCAATCACGAGATCGGCACGCTCGATCTGCCTCCACAGCGTAGCGATCCGCTCGCCGAACCAGGCACGATCGGGCGGGCTCGCCAGACACGGGACCTCCCGCTGTTCCGCCTCACACTCGATACCGCCGACCTTCGCTAGCGCTTGGCCGAGCGCGACGGCCTTGTTTTCGTAGACCGACTCGCGACCAAACAGCTGCTGGCGATAGATGTTGTACCAATCCACCCTCCCCGAATCGAGCACGAGTAGCTCACCGACACCGCACACGCACAGCCCCCATGCGACCTCGTTGCCCAGCAGTCCGGCGCCCCCGAGGACGACTCGCTTGGTCTGCAGGACGTCGGTGCCGTAGCCGACCCGACGCAGGCGATCGGTGCGAAACTCGAACACGAGTTCGTCCGACAACGCGCCGACGTTGAAGTAGAAGGGCAGCCGAGAATCGCGAAGCCCCGCGAGCGCCTCGACCGCGAGCATGTCCTCCGG
This sequence comes from Pseudenhygromyxa sp. WMMC2535, assembly GCF_011083025.2. NCBI lineage: Bacteria > Pseudomonadati > Myxococcota > Nannocystales > Nannocystaceae > Pseudenhygromyxa > Pseudenhygromyxa sp. WMMC2535. Next base: position 4,723,590 of record NZ_JABJWV010000001.1, on the reverse strand, counting down.
GAAGTAGACCTCGTCGCCGTCAACCCGCGCTCGGTCGGCCAGACCCTCGGCGAAGTCTCGTGAACAATAGCCGTAGATCAGCAAGCTCGAGTCATCCTCGCGCAGGCCCTGGACCACGCGCGAGAGCGCGCCGATGGTCATGTCCTCGTCGAGCGCGACGGTGTGTGATTCCCCCGTCTGGGGGCTCTGGACTCGAACGTCCACGCCGGCCTCTCCCTGTTCGTCTTCAGTCTTCATATCGCTGCCACTGGGTCTCCGCGACGCGATGCTCCGCGTCGTGGAAATCGACCGCATCGCCGTGGCTCCGGCCCGCGCGACGCTCGATCGCCATTGTCTGAACCGTCTGCGCCCCCTCGTTGACAAGAACACGAGAGTACTTGAACTTTGTCATATTCAGCTTGCGATGAAAGTTCTCGAGGAACACGTCTTCGAACGAATCCGGGATACGCTCGAACGGAAACGTCTTCCAGAATCCGATGATCGGATGGCTCGGTGAGGGTGAGAACATGTCATCGTACGACTCGAACGAGAGATCGGCCCACCGTTCGCCATAGTATGCGCCCATGTCAGCGCCGCCCTCGCGTCGCTCTTCGATCTCGCGAGCGAGCTCGTCGTCGAACTCCTCCGACTTCCGCGTAAAGCTGGCCACGGTCGTCATCGTGTAAATGCGGAAATTCCCTGTGGCCCCGTCAAAGATCAAGTGAGTCTTGGGAGTTGTGGCAAAGGGCTCACCCGCGTTGATCAGGATTCTCTCTTGAAACAGCTGATGGCGATCGACTTGCGAGAATTGCGATCCGTAGCCTGGCGGGTGAACGTGCCACGTACCAATGAAGCCAAATGTCCGTGACGAGTCTCGCGAGCGCCGCAGCGCGAGGCGCTCGGCGCTGTCGAGGATGTCGAAGCTCAGGCGAATCGACCCGGCCGTCGCCTCGGCGTCATGATCGAGCAGGAAGTCGATGATCGTGAGCTGCCTGCCATCGAAGGTGCCAACGAGCGGGCCTCCGACCTCGACGAAGTCCAGGAGTCGGCGGAGTACGCCGCGAAGCTCTCGGACGCACTCGGACAACGCGCGGGCGTCGATGACGACGCGAAAGTCGCCCGTCGATCGCGGCCGAGACAACCCGCTGGCCCCGCGAGCGGGCAGATCGAGGGGATACCGCACTCGCCCCTCCACGAGCTTGGGGACGTAGCTGGCAGAGACCCCCGGCGCCCGGCTGCCATCTGACGTCGTGCGCGTGCGATCCGTCGCTTCACGTGCCTTGTCCGGCTCTGCGCGGTTGTCATCCGACTCCTCGTCGGTGGCCTCCGACGGCGTCGCCTCGCTCTCGCCCTGCCGCCAGTGCTTCTCCTGCCAGTGCTCTTTCCTCTTCTTGAGCCAGACACGAATACCTTCGATCACCGACGATTCCCGCTCGAGCTCCTCGGCGAGAGGCTCCCGGTCGCCACGAGTCTGCTCGGCCTGTTCATCGGTCCCTTCGCCGTCGGGCTGCTCTGGATCCGCCTCAGGCCTCAGCTCGGCTTCACTCTTAGGCGCTGTCTCCTCCCCCTCCTCCCGTCCATTGGCGCTTTGCTGCATCGATGGGTTGTGACTCTCCGCGTCCTGGACATCGGCGCGACCCTGCTCCGGCTCCGGTGTCCCGTTCTTGGACTCGTCCATTGTCGCCCTCCACTCCCGCTCCTATATGGCAAAACCATATTTTTGCAGCAGCTCCTGGATCAGAGCGTGCAGAGGATTGAGCCCGCTCCTCCAGTCGTCCGCGAGATCAGTCCACGGCGCCCCCCCGCCGTGAAACTTCGTGTAATGAAGCACTCCGCGAGACCAGCAAGGGTCATCGGAGAAGGGAGGCTCGGAGACAACTGTCGGAGGCGTCTTCGGATAGTTGCCACTCGGTGTGATGGTGATGGTCCGAATGACGCCATTGCGATCCGGCCCGATGGCCTGGATTCCGTATCCAGGTTTGTCTTGGTACACGCAGGACCAATTGCTGTAGGCCGGACGGCTGACCAGATCGACGGCGTGCTGGCCAAAGATCTGCCGGAACGTGGGTCCTCCTCCAGTCGGAACGTGGTCCCAGAGGATCTGATCAGCCCCTTGGGCCAAGATTGCCGCGACCTCCTCCGAAGGCTCGATCAGCACCTGGGATCCGCCCGCGTCAACGTACTGAAAGCGAATCGGCATTCGCTCTCGATCCGCGATCAAGTTGCCGACATCCGACCGGCCGACGCCGATCAGTGTATCGCTGTATTTTGACCAGAGCCGCTTGGCGATGCCCAAGAACGTCCCCGACGCCGGGAATGTATCTCGAGCGCTGATCCGATTATTGACGAGAATGATGCTTGTTGGTGCAGCCATGATCTAGACTGGGTGAATGAGCGGTACAGTGAAGGACGCCTAGCATGCAATCGATATGTGCCATTCACTCGGAAGATGAACTGTACTACAATCTCAAGTGGAGCTCGAAGTGATAATTGCGCTGATCTGCGGCGCGCTTCACATGAGAGGGCACACGCCGACCCGCCGGCGAGTCCACGCAGAACACTGCGCCGATTTGGCGGCCGAATTCGTGCAGCGATATGATGAGAACATTGTCGAGTCATGTGGTCGGTCCCTCGCACCATCAGAGATTGAGCTTCACGGTCGACGATAAATAGCGAGCTGGTTCTGAGCCCCAAGCTGACCCTTGGCGAATTCGCGCAGTGCCATACCGGAGCACTGCACTGGCGTCTCTCGACCGCGGACGCACGTCGTCCAGCGTCCGCGTCGTCCAGCGTCCGCGTCGCCCCCCGCGCGGCCGGCCAAAGCCCTCGTTCGCCACGCCGTCCGCCGCCGCCGACCCATGACCCGCACCCGAGGCCGATGGAGGAAGATGACATCGCGCCCGCGGGCAGCACGTGTAGTTGTCCCGCCCTTGGCGCTATCGCGTTCGCAACGCTGGCCTTCGTGGATCTCCTGATGGTGCACTTCAGCGTTCGTTGGGCTGACAAGACTGCGACCGCCGAGTTGGCGAGCCTGCGAGCTGAGAGCGAGCGGTCCGAGGCGAGCGTGAAATTGGATTTTCGAGCGGCACCGGGAAACCAATGAAGAGGCCGACTGCAGCGCGGGCCTCGCGTGCGGCTGGACGTTGCAGCTCTCGTCGGTTCTGACAGTGTTCGACGCGGTGGAGACCGCGACGAACTCGAAAGTCAGATGCGAAACCATGGGATGCCGGTCCAGCCTTATCGTCCTCAGGAAAGCACACTTCGTGGGCGCCGGGGGGGACTTCGCGCGTGAGGAAGATGTCGAACAAGGGGTCGGCTCGGCGGCGAGGTACCTTGGCCAGGGAGAATACAAGCGCAACATGGCAGACTGGTGCCGTTTTGCCGTTCCGGCGGCGGTGTGTGTGTGTCGCAAGGGCCAGATAAACGCCGTTTTTGGCCGATTTTTTTTTTTGAAACGGTCCTTCCGCTCCACCGACTATCTGATGTTCATCCAACCGGGAGCGGAACAGTCTGCTCGATTATTCGACCCATGTTTCGGGCACGTCCAGCATGTTACGATGGGTCGGACTTCGTGGCATGAACGCGCCATTTCGCTATTTCTGGTTGCGAGACGAGGGCCTCGTTTACCTCGACGGCAGTAATTCGACGGCGCGGAGTGGGCGACTCGAGGTCGTCGCCGGGGGCCGATCCGAGTGCGTGCACGAGTTCGAGCGACGCCGCTCGCTTCTCGTCACGAGCCCAGGCACCGACACGTTCTCGCTGACCTGGACCTCGCTCACGGGCGAGGTCATCGAGCGGGCCGAGTTCTCCAGAGCGGTCTGCGTTGCCTTCGAGCGTGACAGCTGGACGGGGAGTTGGCAGCACGCGAGCCGGCTCGAGATCGAGTTCTCGAGTTCGTCGGAGATCGCCCAGGCCCCCCAGTTTGCGAGCTTGCGCCGACGCAAGCCGGAGCAGCTCCACTTCTCACTCCTGGATCTCTCGCCGTCTGCGGCTCTGGACAGCGCCCTGATCGCGCCACGGGACGGGAGCGCGCGATGGGGGCCGGCGGTCCAGCTGCGCCGCAGTACCGCCTGCTCGGCCAGCCCCGTGCGTGTAGAGACCATGTCGAGCCCAGACCGCAGCGCGTTGCGGATCACTGTCGACGCACCGCGTGGCGCTCGCGTCCGCCTGTGGGCTTACCAGGGCTACGCCAAGGTCATCAACGCCGTCCGCGAACTCACGAACGGGGCGTCGACCACGGTCGAGATCGAGAGTAGGGGCGGCGTCTTCGTCGCGACCGACGCGCCGAGGGGCGTCTCGATGTCGGGCTCACTCGTCGAAGTCGACGGGCACACGCTGGCGTGGATCGGCGTGCACGAGTGGCGCACGCTGAGCGATCCGCCTCGAGACGCGATCGAGGCTCTGACCCAGAACCCAGAGTTTCCCGTGTACCCCGCGCGAGACCCCGCGCGCGATCGCTGGCGTCAGCGCTTCCCCGAGTCCACCGAGTTCGTCGACAGCCTCCCCCAGAGTGACCTCGATCGCCTCGACGGGCTGCCCACCGGCGTCGGGAAGCTCGTCTTTGAACGAGCCTGGCGCTGGCAGCAGATGGACTCCGATGTGCCCTTCGTGACGGCGTTGGCCCCTGACTCGGCCGTCGATGCGTCCATGTCGGCGCCCGAGGCCATCGACATCCTCGTGCGACGTCCCGGGCTCGCGCCGCTGGTCCGCGACTTCTGGCCGAGCGACGCGCCGCCGCCCGCTCCCAGCGAAGTCATCGCGCGCGTAGCCGGTGCTCCGGAGGCCGCGAGCTGGCTGCGCGGTTGGCCAGCGCAGATCGACCAGTGGATCGACCTCCACAATGGCGGCGTTCCGCTCGACGAGGTCGATCGGGTGCTGCGCGTCCACGCCATCGCATCCCGTCCTGACCAGATTCGAGCGGTTGCGAGCGCTCTGCGCCAGCTGACCGCGCCTCATCTCCAGTTCGAACCCGCGCGCTTCGTGCGTGATTCACAGCTCGCTCGCGACTGCCAGGCCTTCCTCGCCGCGCGCTCGGAGATCGCTAGCGGCCGCGCCACGGCTGCGCGAGTTCTGCAAGCCCGCGACCTGGGCGTCGAGCTGCAGCGTTCGCTGTGTCAGCACATCGACGAAGTCATCGCTGCACGCGGCCCGGACTGGCAGCGCCTGCAGTCGTGTCTGCGAGCGGCGAGCGGCGAGCGCTACGTCGCGCTCGATGAGCTCGAGCGGCTCGAGCGAGAGTTCACGGATGAGCGAAGCCGACTCGGCGCGACCACCCAGACGCCGCCCCCGAGCCCCCAGCTGACCATCGACGAGCTCATGTGCCTGCAACTCGACCGCGCGAGGCGGGACCACCACGCGCGCCTGCGTCAGCTCGTCGAAAACCTCGAGCGCGAGCTCGGGGTCGACCGGGCTACGAACGAGTTCATCAATCGCGGCGAGCGCTGGTACGCGGCGCTGTCTCGAAGGGGGTTCGAGACCGAGTTCGACGCGGGCGTGCAGCGCACACGCGACTTCGCCGCAGAGCTCGCGTCGCTGCTGCGTGATGGCCGGCGATGGCAGACACAGCCCGAGGTCGCCGAGCTCGCGTGTTGTGTCGAGTCGTGGCGAGATCTCCTCGTCGAGCACCGGGATGCAGTCGCGACGATGCTCGTCGCTGGCCGGATACGGCAGACGATCCTTGCGCGCATCGAGGACACGCGACGCAGGCTCACCTCGCTAGGAGCGGCCCCGCTCTCATACGCGGCACAGTCCACGGATCTCGACCTGCTCGTCCGCGACCTCACGCGAGTCGAGCGCGAGCTCGCGCGAGTCGAGCGTGACGTTGCTACCTGGCGGCGCGCGCTCGCCCAGCTTCCGGCAGAAGTGGCGACCGAGCTCCGCCTGCCCAACGACGACATCGAGGGAGCCAGTGCGGCGATCCTCGATCGTGCTCAGCCCATCATCGACGTCCTCGCGTCCGAACGCGAGCAATCCGAGCTGACCTGTAGCGAGCTGTGCCGCTGGCTCGAGCGTGATGCGCCCCTCGACATCGAGCTCGAACTCGACGAGCACCTCGACGCTGCGACCGTCGAGCTTGCCGCTGCTGGCTTCGCCCAGCTCGTCGCGCTGGTGCGAGCGCTGCGACGATACGACGCGTGGGGCAAGTGGCAGGCCCGCCTGTTCGCCGAAGCCCGCGAGCGACTGCTCGCTCGCTTCGAGCGTCACAGCGAGAACTTCGTGGCGCTGCGGGACTACGAGGCCCGCGTGCTCGAGAGCCTCGAGGCGCCCGACTTCGACGTCCTATCCCGCCTGGCTTCGACCATCGACGAGCTGCTCGAGTTGGTCCGCGACCACAATCGGATGTTTCGACCCCTGCAATCGCCGCCCGTGGCGAAGCTGCTGTGGCTGATACCCGGCGATCCTCGCTGTCAGGCCCTGGCCGTCGTCGAGCGACTCACACGCGACCACATCGCGCTGTTCGAAGACGCGGCCCTCCGAGCCCAGGCGCGCACCGCGATCGATGCTGCCAACGAGGTCGTCAAACACTACGGCCGCTCGTCTACCACGCTCGCCGCGCTGTGGTCGAACTTATTCGAGCTACTGCGCGCGACGTTTCGCCAGCGCGTCGAGCGGCTGCGTGCGGCGCTGGAGCGCGAGGACCAGCTCGGTCAAATCCACTGGACCGACGGCGAGTTAGCGACGCTGATGTCTCTGCTCGCGCAGGTCGGCGTCGATCGGCTGGGCCCCACGGGCCCCCCCAACTCCAGCACCAACGTAGCGATGTTGCGGCCCGCCGAGGCCCAGCGCCTGCACGACCTGCTCGTGGAATTCGACCTCCACCCCGCCCCCGAGGACGCGACATGACTCGACCGCTCATCACGATGTGGGGCAGCTCCCAAGTCGGCAAGACGACATACATGACGATGGCCCTGAGCCATCGCTCCGTGTCCAGGCTGTTCGATCGCGAACGCTCGGAGCGGGCGCTCGCTACCTTGCTCGGCAGTCGTCGGCGGCTGATGAGTCAGCAGGGCATGAACCCGACGTCCGTCAGCCCGGCCCCGCTGCAGTTGACCCTGGCGGCCGGGCAGGAGGTCGCGCTGTCCGACGTCCGCGGGGGCGACACGCAGTTGTTGGGCCAGGATCGAGTCGCCGATCGACTCAAGCAAGCCGACGTGATCTTGTTCTTCGTCAGCTGGCGCTCGTCGAACCTCGGCCACGAGTTCCTCGCGGTCCGCGACGGCCTCGACGCGACGCCGACGAAGCGCTGGGGTCTGGTGTTCACCAAGTGTGAGACCGCGTTCGACTTGCGCGACGATGACTGGGAGTGTAGCGAAGGCTGGTGGCGCGAGCGCGAGCTGCTGCGGCCCCACGCGAGCATCATCGAGCTGTTCGGGGACGCCGTCTGGCCGATCTCGTCGTTCGGCTACGACCGAGAGACGGGGCGGCCGGCCGTCATGCTCGACGAATTTGGCAACGAGCTCCCCTGGAACATTCGCCCGAAGAACGTCGAAGTGCCGCTGCTCTGGGCCCTGAAGCAAGTGGGAATCGAGTGAAGGATACGATCGACATCACGCAGCTCGGGCTGATCAGCAAGCCGAACCCGCGCGACGACTTCGGGCTGACGCGGGCCCACGGGCACGTGTCGAGTGAGGAGCTCGAGCTCCTGTTCGCGTGGCTGCAAGTTCACATCGACGCGGGCAACCCTCACTCGGAGTTCGCGGTCCTGGACGAGCGCGGGGCTTGGGTCTTGCGCGCCGTAGATGAAGCTGCGACGGACTTCAGCGGGCGGACGATGCGGCACCTCGTGTTTGGTCGCGTCGCTACGCGCGACCCAGAGCTGCTCGCCCGCCTGGTGTTTGGCATGCACCTGCATCACCAACCCGACGCCAAGGCCAGCGAGGGGCCGAGCTGCCGCGTCGAGCTCGCGGGACCAACCCAGGCCGACGTCGGAGGGGCCGAGCTCGGGCTGTGGACGATGCTCACCAGCTCCGAGCCGGCGGTCGTCGTCAACCCGGCGACGGCGTCCACAGTCGCCCGCCGAATCGGCGCCGACAACCTGGCCTACCTGGCCGTGATGCGCAACACTTGGCCCTCGCGCTGGCCGCCGGGGTTCGGCCTGGCCATCAGCCGCGCCCAGTTCACGGCGCCGGCGATCTCCTCCGAGCTCCGCGGCGTTGACCTCACGAGCCTCGATCTGCCTGCGCTCTTCTCGATCGCGCCGCGACCCGAGACTCGCCGCGCGCTGGTTGGCTGCGTCGGCGGTGGCCCGATCGACCCGATGTGGTCGCCCGCGGCGCTCACGTGGCTGGTAGCGACCCCAGGCGGCCGAGACCGAGCGATCGCCGAGGCCGAGCTAGCGAGCTTGGCAGCGTGGCTCGACGCCGGCCTCATCGACTTTGAACTCGTCGAGGGTCGGCTGCGAGGCGAGCCCCCGCGGGCCACCGCCGAGCTGCTGCGTGGACGAGACGGAGCGCTGACTTGGTTCGTCGAGCACCACGGCCCAAGTGCCGCGGGGCTCGACCTGCTCTTGCTCGACGCGGGGATGCCCGCGGCGGTATGCCGCGCCCTGACCGGAGACGAACAGTTGCTCGCTCCTCCCCACGAACCGCCCGCCCCGCCCGCTAGCAAAGCTTGGGCGAAGGGGCTCGAAGCCGCGCTCGTGTGGCGAGCCGGGGTTTGGGCGTGCCTCGACGATCGCTGGCACCCATGGTGGCGAGCGATCGTCGAGGCCCACCCTCAGCTCGGGCGAGCCGCACTCGATCTCGATCGCGCCGACTGGTCGCCCACGCTGGTCGCCCACCTCGAGGCGGAGGTTCGCTCGCAGGCGATCGCCCATGACCGCGTCCACGCTACGCTCGGACGCTGGCGAGGGCACGGCGCCATCGATCGGCGCGAGGTCGGGCGGCTGCTCCGGTCGCTCGACGGCGGACCGCGGGCGCTCGTAGACCTGCTGTCCGATGAACCCAGCGACGAACGACCGACCACGGAAGACCTCGACCAGCTCGCCGCGGTTCGCCGCGTCGGGCTTGTCGTGGACGCCGACGTCATGCTCGCCGTGACCGGCGGCGCCGCGACCGCCTGGCTGCGAGCGATCGACGTCGACGAAGTCGCGCTCGCGCTGATCGACCCAGACGAGACACCACCCCTGGCGCCACCGCGGCGCTGGGACCCGCGCCTCGACGTGCTGCTCGCTCGCGCGTCGAACCAGCGATGGTTCTGGCGACGATTCGCCGGGTTCGTGAGCGCGGCGCTGTTGGAGTGGTGCACCGAGCGCCTGCGGGGCACCACGACCGAGCTCCTCCTGACGCGGGTCCTCGCCGCCTTCGATCGACGTGTCGACCTGAGCCCGAGCGAGCTCGAGCTCGTTCATGAGTCGCTGCCCGCGAAGGTCGTCTGCGCGCACGTCATGACCACAGCCCGCTCGACCTCCGGCCCGGCGCGCGACACCGCGCTGCGCATGCTGCTGGCGGCCCCCGCCATCTCGTCCGAGCTGCGCGCGTGGTTGTCGGGCGAGCTGCTCGAGTTCCGCCCACGCCTCGCGCCGCCAGCCATCGAGACCTCCCTGCTGCGAGAGCTGCTCCCGCTCTTGCATCCAACCCGTGAAATCCTACGCCCCCTGCTGGCGCGGAGCACTCCCGAGCCCGGTGATCTCCAGCTTGGGGCAGCCCTCGCTGACGCGATCGTCCGCGCGGCAGCTCCGCCTCTGGCAGCGCCCGACCTAGCGATACGCAGGCGACACGCGGAGCTCTTGCGTGGAGTCGGCGAGCTACCTGGCTGGGAGCACTGGAGGAGCGGACGTGAATGACGCGAGCCTAGATGAATTGTGGGCATTGTTCGGTGAACGATGGGCCACCCAATACACCGCGAATCTCGCGTACTGCGATCTCCGCGACGGCGCTTGCGAGTTTGGCCACGTCTTTCGCCGTTGCTGGTCGAGCCGTGGCCTGCGCGTGGTCCCGGCGAGCGGCTCGTTCTCGGTCTGGTTGAGCTCGCTCGACCCAGCGCGCGAGCTCGTCGCGCTCGTCGAGCAAGACCAGGACTGCCTCGAGCTCGACCAGCTGTTCGAGCGCGACGCGAAGATCATCGTCCGAGCGACCGATGGAATCTCGAGCCACGCCGGCAACGAATTGGTGTGGAACCCCAACGCCGTGCCCGTTCTCGGCCGCTCGACGCAGCTTCGTGTCGAAGGAGCGAACACGCTGCGGCGCAACCGCTGTGACTTGCCCGTGGAGATTGAGGTGAGCGTGCCCAGCTGCGGTCCGAGTCAACGGGTGCTCCGCATCGCGTCGAGTTCGTCCTACGCGACCGACCTGCCCACGCCCCTGTGGATCTGCATCGACGGACCGCCATCGGGCAAGTTGGTGATCGACATCGAGCCAATGGTCGACGGGGACGCCTGGAAGCTCGTGTACGCCGGCTCCCGACGAAACGTCCAAGTCGTCCCCGCCCCCGACCAACATCATCGTGGATTTCACCTCGAGCACCTCGCGCTGGTCTTCGATCGAACGTGCCCGGACACCCAGTCCTGGGCGCGGGCCTATGCGTGGTCGCGGCGCGGACCGAACGCCGACCACTACAGCTCGCTGAGTCCGGCGCTGCAGCAGTCGGAGTGGGGGGGCGCCGAGCAACCCAATACGGTCGACCCCGAGGACTTCAATTCCGAGATTCGCAGGACGCTGGGTCGGGCCCTCGCCGAGGTCCTCGACCCGGAAGTTCCGGTCGACGCCTGGGCCGTGAAGGACAGCCACGAGCGGAGCGACGTCGTCGTCGAGTTAACGAGGCGCTCGGGCTCCGAACTCGCGCACGCGTTCGAGCCTTGCACCTACTCCACGGGGATCGACCTCTTCGATCCGATCGAGCGCGGCCTCGAGTGCGCAATCGAACGCCTCGAGAACGTCGGGGCAGGATCAGCCGCGGTATTGATTGTCGGGAATTCGCCACCAACCGTTTCGTTCGGACCCGGAAAAATTCGCAACTTGCTCGAGTTCCCCGGCTATCGAACGTTTCCACGCTTCGAGACCGATCTCTGGGCGTCTGTGTTGCGGCGTTGCGAAGAGCAGGAGGTTCGGGTAGTGTACGTGTTCTTAGAGCACGCGTTTCGTCCTGGTGAACTCGACGTGCGATCACACGACTACAACCGCGCGATGACGCTCAGCAACAAGGTCGCGCTGGCGCTCGAGTCCGACGTCGAACTCGTCCGAGCGCAGGCCGACGAGCCTGGTCTACGCGCCGGTATCGAGGACGCGCTCGCGCTGCTCGCCCGCCCGCCAAAGAGCAAGGTCAGGCTCCGCCGATGAGCCGCAGCGCAGAGATCGCCAGGACCTGGTGGGAGCTCCTCGTCGAGCGTGGCGTCGAGGACTGCCGCGAGGCGATCGCTAACCAGGTGCTCGTCGCGGATGAGTCCCAGTACGGTGACCTGAGCATCGCCTTTCGGCGCTTGTGCTCGGGGATCATGGGCGAGCGCGGCCGAACCCGTGAGTTCGTCGCCTCCCTCCGCGAGCAACCCCTCCAGCAGGACGGTGTGGCTTGGCTCGAATCCAAGGAGCTCGCGCCCCTCGTCGCCCAACGCGACGAGCTGCGCGCGCGCTGGACCGAGATCCAACGAGCGATGGTCGACTCGGAGAGGACCACACAAACCGAGATCGACCGACTGCGGACACAGCTGACGAAGCTGACGAAGCATCGCGCTACACTCGAAGCTCAGCTCCGCGATTCCAAGCGAGGTCGAGATGACCAACAATGACGCAACCGCTTGGCTCGACGCGATCCGTCGTCAGGGCCGAGACTCCCGCACAGAGCTCGAGCGATCGCTACGCGACGAGATCGTCGAGCTCAAGGTCAAGCTCGACAGCTTCTCGGACCTGGCCTCGACGCGGGATTGCCTGCGCCGCGAGGTCACACAGATACGCGAGGACTGCGAACGACTCGAGCGTGAGCTCGAGAGCGTTCAGAAGGATGAGCTCGAGCGCGCGCGCATCGAGACAGATGCGCGCCTGCGCAAGCTCGCGGCCTTCGCCGCCATGCGTCGCGCCAGCCTCGATGACGAGCTACTCGAAGAGCTCGGGCGCAGCTTCCCCACGTTGGCGAACTACGACGCGATGAGCCTCGCGCAGTTCGAGGTCAACCTTTCTCAGCTCGCGCTCCGACGCGACACGCTCCGTGGCGGGTTTCAGGAGCGGCTGTCCGACGCGGTCGACCAGACGCGATCGGGTGAGGTCGCGCAGCGACGCTGCCGCGAGCTCGAGGGGCAGCTAGCGACCCGACGGGCCGAGCTCGAGCAGCTGCGTCACACCCTGCGGCTGCGCCACGGCGTCGCGGAGCAGGTCCTCGACTCGCTGCGCAACCTGAGCGTGCGCAGTGCTCAGGTCCACCGGACACGCGTGCTCGAGGCGGCGCTGGCCCAGTTTGGCCGCGAGCGCGACTGGGCCCTGGCCGACGACGTCTTTGCGGGGCTGGAGCGATGATCGATCCCTACGAGCTCGAACGAACGGTCGCCGCCCTACGTCAGCAGTACCAGCGCGGGCAACCGGTCGCTCAGACGCTGCTCGAGCTCGAGCGCGCGGTCAGTTCTGCTCTCGACAACGCCCCGGACGAGGTCTCGACCACCGCGCTCGAGGCCCGCTCGTGCAAGGTCGCGCGGGCAAGGGACATGCTGGGTCTGGGGGAGCTCGCGGCGCCTATCGGCGCCGACGACGAGCTGCGCGCGCTGGCCGAAGAATTCCGCAATAGCGTCCTCACGCGACCTGTCTGCGAGCAATTCGAGTCGCGCCTCGACGCCTACATCGAGAGGGCACGCACGGCCAGTGAGAGGAAAACCCAACTCGAGGCAGAGGTCGAGGCAATCGATGCTCAGCTCGAATTGCATCGAGCCTTCCTCGGGCTCCTCGACGCACTAATTGGCCATTCGGTGAATGGAGACGGAACATGAGCGCGACGATCAATACCAGGTCAACCTACGATTATGGTGCCGCGATGCGAGCCGCCCAGGCTCGGCGCGAACGCGAGAGTCGAGCCGCAGCCGACCGCGCGCGCGAGCAGCTGCGCGCGTCCGAGCGGCGCGTCTCCCAACTCCGATCGGAGCTTCGTACATCCGAGGCGAACACCGAGCGACAGGCGCGGGTCAACGCGCAGCTCGGCGAAGAGGTTCGTAACCTCGAGCGCCTTCAGAACCGCCTCGCGCGTGAACAAGAGGCAATGGACAGGCGCCTCACCCGCTCGATCCAGCAGGTTCGCAATGAAGCCGCCAAGAACCGCGCGGACCTCTCCCAGCTCGAGCGCGCGCACGAACGCCACGTCGTGGAGGTCAATCAGACCTTCGCCAATGTCCGCCAGGAGGTCTCCGATGGTTTCGCCAGGGCGTCGCGAGAGCGCGAGCAAATGCGCGCGGAGTACAACGCGAAGATCGCCTCCGTCGAGGCCGATCTCGAGCGCGAACGCCAAGCTCGACTGCAGCGCCTAGCCACCGACCAGGCCCGGGCTAGCGAGACACTGACGAGCGCCGGCCAGCTCCTCGACGCGGCCGAGCAGGACTGGGAGCGCGCCGACCTCGGCGAGGACGCCCACGAGATCCGCGAGAACCTCGCGCACGCCCACGGCGAGCTCGCCGCCGACTCACCGACGGCGGCGCTGTCGACTGCGATTCAGGCCCTGACCAAGTCGCGCGCTCTGACCAAGATGAGTCGAGATCGTCGCGCGCGGATGAGCGCGACGCGCCAGAATATGCTCGCTCGGATCGAGCAATTGCGGGTGAGCACCGACGACGCTCGCCTGAAGACCTGGTTCACCCTGGAGCTCACCCGCATCGACAGAATGCTCAACCGACTCCAGCGCCGAGTCGAATCGAGCTACGAGAAGTGGAGTCAGGTCGAGGTCGACGCGCGCGAGCACGAGAAGATCGTCGAGCGATTGCAAGACGCCGTCGAGATGATGCTGACGAATGTCGACAACATCATCGAACAAAACGAGCAGCGGCGGCAGATCGGCGCGCGATTGATCAGTAGCCTTAATCAACTCATGGGCCCGGCGTTCGAGGCGCCCAACGACTCGCAGTCCGTACCGGGTGACTACAAGTCGACGGCGATGTTGACCTGCAATTATGGTGGACCGAAGGTGCTCCTGCACTTGCCACTCGAGGGCGGGTTTGGCGTCGACGCGTTTGGCTTCGGCTCGAACGCAGATTGCCACGCGATGGGCAAGGCCCTCGCCCGCGAGTTGAGGGCCGAGTTTGGGCACGTGGAGGAGCCCACCCTCAGCGGACAAAACCGCACGACGCCCGAACTCGCGGTCAATACCGAGACCGAGTGGCAGCAGATCTCCACCATACTGGCCAACGCGGAGCGCGACGTATGAGCCTGGCCGAGCCGCTGTCCGCCGTCTGGGAAGCTACGCGCGAGGGCAACGCCACCCTCATCTGCCATGGCTGCGGCGGACCGTTCTACGCGGGCCTCGACCGGGCGCCGGCAAAGACCCTGCTCGAGGTCGTGCTCCAAGCTGCGCTGCTCGGCGCCCACGAGGACGTGCTCGTGTTCTCCGAGATCGACTCGAGCCTGCCGCGGCTGCGCCTGTCTGCGGACTTCACCGTCGGCCAGCGCGCGGGCGCGTGGCTGCTGCGGGGCGAGCCCGAGGAATCGGAGGCTGCACCCGAGCCCCCGCCCGAAACGAACAACCCAATCTCGTTGTTCGGTCTTGTCGAGGTCTCGACCCACCAACACGATCGCGGGCGGCTCTTGTGGCCTCGCTCGCACCAGACCTGGCTACAGACGATGGACAGGGTCTGCGCGGAGATCGAGCAACGCTGCGGCGTCCGCTGGCTCAACGGACAGCACGAAGCCGATGGACGCGCGCGGCGATCGCTGGTCCTCATCCAGGACCACTTCCTCGCACTGCGTCAGCGAGACGTCAGCGCTGTCCGCGCCGATTTCAACGCCGCGACGAGCCTCCCGTTTCGGTTCCGCGAGTTGCCGAGACTCTCGCAGGATTGCGACCTCATCATCTGGTGTCAGGACGCCGAGACCGCGACGGCCCTGGCCGAGGGGACGTTTCTGCAGCGCCAGGTCGGCCGTTTTGGTCAGCAAGACGCCCCCCGAGGCCACGAGGCGTTTGCGTGGTCCAACGCCCGCGTCGTCGAGTTTCCCGCGCTCGAGCGCGCCGACGCCTGGCAGCCCTACCTGCGTCGAGCTGACGCGTCGAAGTCGTTCTATGACGCGCTGCGCACGACCCCCGTCGAGGTCACCCGAGCCCACGGGCCCGTCGCCGATCCCTGGGAGCCCGACCGCCTCGCGGGCTTGTTGCCGACCGCGGCGAGCGTGTTGCGTGAGCGAGTCATCGGGCAAGAGCGAGCCATCAACGCCCTCGTTAGCCTGCTCTCGCTGTCCGCGTCGGGGCTCGAGCACGCCCACAAGGGCGAGCGAGGGCGCCAGGGACCTCGCGCGGTGTTCGTGTTCGCAGGCCCCACGGGCGTCGGCAAGACCGAGCTGGCCAAGGCGATCGCCGAGCTGCTGTTCGGCACGGAGCAGGCCCTGGTTCGCTTCGACATGGGCGGGATGAAGAACGAGCACGACGTCGCGCGCCTGATCGGTTCGCCGCCGGGCTATGTCGGCTCGACCGAGGGTGGCCCGCTCCCGCGGGCGGTCCTCGCCCAGCCCAATTCCGTCGTCCTGTTCGATGAATTCGAGAAGGCCCACCCGAGCGTCTACGACACTCTCCTGCCCATCATAGGCGATGGGACCTACACCGACGAGGCGCTCGGACAGACCGTCTCGTTCAAGAACTGCGTGTTCATCTTCACCTCGAACATCGGCGTCACCCAAGTCAACCCGAAGATGGAGAGGGCCAGCGTCAAGCGGCGCATCAAGCAGGCGGTCATCGAGCACTTCAATTCGATCAACCGTCTAGAGCTGCTCGGGCGCATAGGCAAGGCGCGGATCATGGTGTTCGACTACGTCTCGGGCTCGCTCGCCCGCATCCTGTTCGACAAGATGTTCGATGCGCTGATCGAGCGCCTACACGAGACACGCGGCGCGGAGCTCGCGGTGCCTCCCGAGTTCCGCGACGCGCTCGCAGCGTACTGTATGGCCGACGTGGGCCAGGGGGTCCGCGGCATCGAGGATCGCTTTCGTGAGTCCGTCGCCGAGGCCCTGTCGATGAAGCTGTTGGAATTGGGTCGGATCCGTGGTCGTCGGCTCGCGGTCAGCGAGTGGCGAATCGACGGTGGGGGCTCGGAGATCGTGATCGAGGACGAGGATTGAGATGGACGCATCACTCGAGCTCGGGCACCCGCTCGCTACCCTCCGGCCGAGCAGCCATAATGGCCCCGGCCTGCGCGTCGCGCTGTGGCTCAAAGGCTGCAGCCTGCGCTGCACGCGAGACTGCCTCAACCCTCACCTGCTCGATCCCCGTGGCGGCCACCGCCACACCGTCGAGCAGGTTAGCGATCGCGTGCGCTCGATCGCCGCGGTCTATCCTCGACTCAAAGGCCTGACCGTGCTCGGCGGGGAGCCGACCGATCAGGCCCGGCCCCTCGCCGAGCTCTTGCGACGCGTGCGCGAGCTTGGTCTAACGACGATGGTCTACTCGGGCTACACGCTCACCGCCCTGCGCCGCGACGTCGACGGCCGCGGCCAGATCCTCGCCCACGTCGACTTGCTCGTCGATGGACCCTACATGGACTCGCTCTACGACGAGACCCTCGCCTGGCGGGGCTCGTCGAATCAGTCGGTCCACAGGTTGAGCGCCGCCTACTCCCGCGCGGACCTCGAGCGAGCGTACGCCGACCAGAAGAAGGGCTGCACGATCTCGGTGACGAGCTCCGGCCTGGTCTCGATCACGGGCTTCCAGTCGCGGCCCGCGGTAGAGTCCGTCGAGCGCCTGCTGTCGACCGCGCTCGGGAGTCCGTCCGATGGCTGAGAGCACCAACCTCATCATCGGCCCGGCCGGATCTGGCAAGACGACCTTGCTCGCGTCCCTCTACCACGCGTGCGCGAACATGAAGCCGAACACGACCAAGATACACGCGCAATTCTATCCCCAGTCCGAGCCCGCGCGTCGGATCATCAGCATCGCCAACACCATCGTCGAGGAGCGCAGGCTCCCGCTCGCCGCGAGCGACACGGTCGAGCAGTTCACGTTTGACCTGAAGATCAAGCGCAACCGCATCTTCTACAGGACACACTCCATGACCTTCCGAATGTGGGATGGTCCGGGCGGTACGTTGTTTCCCCAGGTAGGGCAATTCACCGACATGGTCGCCCACCAGCAATTCCGGACCCAGCTCGTGGGCGCGTTGCGGGGCGCGAACGGGTTGATGCTCTGCATCGACTCCACGGACCCCGACGCGCACAAGAGCTTGTTTCGCTCGCTGCCAGACTTCCTGTTTGAGACCGGGCAACGCGAATTGCCCGTCACCAAAGCATATATTTGCTTGACCAAGGTTGATCGCTATTTCTACAGGCAAGCAACGAAGGCGCGCGCCGCTGCCGAGGCCCCAAACTCGGCCCGAGCGCGCCTCGACGAGCTCATGCCCACTGCCGTCAAGTCTGCGCTGTCCAACTTCCTGAAGCCGAACGTGAAGATCGCTATCAGCTGGTGTTCCCCCTACGGGTTCATGCCGGAGGGGGAACCGAACTACGACGAGGACACGGATGAGCTCCGCAGGGCGAGCGGCGTCGCCGACATCAACGCCTGGCACCCCTACCGAGTGCTCGAGCCCTTCATGTTCCTGATGGGTTTCAGGATCCCCAACCTCACGGTCATTCGCGCAAGGGACTTCGTATGACGAGCGTGGCGATCGTCGGTCCGAGCGGGGCAGGCAAGACCGTGTACCTGGCATGCCTGATCCGCGCCGGGTTCAGCCCCCGGATACGACGACGCCCGGTCAAGATCCGGTCCGCGGGCGCGGCCAATGACGCCAGGTTACGCCAGCTCGCGCTCGAGATCCTCCAAGGCCAGACCCCAGAAGCCACGGCGGCGCTCGAGCAATTCGAGCTGAGCGTCCACCTGCCAGGCTCTCGTCTGTTTGGCATCGGCGAGGAGTCGATCAACCTCCGGCTGATCGACGGGCCGGGAGGCCACTCGATGCCGGGCCCGGAGCAGAGCCTGTCGACGACCTCGATCGAGGCCCTGGCCCAGGCGAATTGCCTCATGATCATGATCCCGGCGGCGCTCTTGCGCCGTCCCGAGAACGACCTCCCCGAGCGGCTCGAGCGACTCAGCGCCCAGCTGCACAGGGGCGAGTCCGGCGCCCCCCCCTTCTTGCGGGTGGCGGTCGTCATGACGATGGCCGAATTGCTCGACTTCGAGCACGGCGACGAAGCCTTCGCCATGCTCGACGCTCGAAACCCACGCGAGACCTTCGCCGAGTTACTCGGGCACGGCTTCCTCACGACGGTGCGCTCGCTCGTCCCCAGCGGCGGAGACTACTACGCGCTGGTCTCGGCGTTCGGGTTCGAACAAAGCGGCGAGGTCGCCGCCATTCTCGACGGCCCGCGCGGCTGGCGGTTGCGCCTCGACACCGACGAATTTCGCAACGCCTGGTACCCCTATCGTGTCTTCGAGCCGATCGAGTTTCTCGGGCGAGGGATCGCGTGGCGCGAGCACATTCACTGAGAGGTCGAACATGGACGAAGATCAAACCCAGTATCGAACTCGGCTCGTGCTCGTCATGGTCGTCACCTCGGTCGCGGGTGGGCTGTGGCTGCTGGTCGAGCACCTGCTGCGTGGGAGCGTGGCCGAGTTTCGCCTCGACCTCGACGTCGTCGCGGTCATGGCGGTACTGGGCGCGCTCACCGGGCTGGTGATCCGCGCGCGCGAGACCGCGGCCGGCGAGGGGTTGGCGTTGATCGAGCTCGTCACGCTCACGCTGCTGATCATCTCCGTGTTGCCGGCGGTGCTGCTCGTCATCTACATCATCGCGCTCGTGGTGTCGGCGAGCATCGTCGCGGTTTGGTGGCTCCTGTGGGTGATCCTCCTCGTGGTCGTGGTCATCATTCAGTTGGTGATCTGGACCGGAGCGGTCATCATCTTCGGCTTCGTCATGAGCGAGTCCGATGGTGAGGGCGCCGGGGTCGGGGGGGTCCTGGCGCTCATCTATGCGGGGCTGGTCTGCGGCCTCAGCCGATGGATCTTTGGTGACATTTGGACCGCGTGGAATGGGGACATGGTCGAGTCGACCGTCGATCTGTCCAAGCGGATCGAAGCCTGGGACTTCCTGTTCGCCGCGCTGCGAGCGACCCTCGCCAGCTTCGATCACGAGCAGCTCATGAGCTTGCTCGCGACGATCACGGTTGGGTTGGCCGTCGCCCTCGTCGCGAGTGTGGCTGTCCGCGTGATCCGTCGGGTCTGTGCGATCAACCCGAACCTGCGGACCTACCTGCCCATGACCGCGGCGCCCGTCCCCGACGAAGTCCCCGTGCTGGGGCTGCGCCTGCTGTGGCCAACACTGGCCTACGTCGGTTTCGCCTGGGCGCTGTTCTTGGGCTGGAGTTTCGGATGAGCGGCTCGCCCCAGCTCTCCCACGACGCGATGTGCAGGGCCCTGCAGACCGTCAACTACGAGCTCCACCTCATCCAGTATGGCCTGCGCAACTTCGTGCACGCGCGACCGTGGCTGGGGTTTGTTCCCGGACTCGTCGGCCAGGTCGCGTTGTGGTCGCTGTACCTGGTCAGCTATCCTGTGCTCCTGGTGGTGACGATCGGCACGTGGCTGCTCAAGCCCATCGAGCGAGCGATCCGGGGAGCCTGATGAACGGCGTGACGAGTTGGCAGCGCTATGTCTATGGCAAGCTCGTCGAATCACCCGATGGCCCGATCGTGCGGGGCTGGGAGCACGGTTGCACGGGACGCAGCCCGGCGTTCCCGGCCGAACTCGAGCACCTGTGCCACCCAAACAAAGTCGGCCTCGGCAGCCGCGACTCGACCGCGTGGCGGCACTCGCCGTGGGCCCCCGACGGCGCGATCGTGCAGCGTCCGGCGCAGGTCGGCGGCCAGCCGTGGATCTTCGCGGGCCGGGTCCGCGAGCGCCCCGAGCAAGGCGAGGGCGCGAGCGGCCGGCTCTACGGCGAGGCGCACTACGTCGCCTTGCCGGCGAGGCTGTACAGACCGACGTCGCTGTTGGAGCTGTCCAGGCACCTGTTCGCCGTGCCCCGGCTCGAGGTCTCGAACCAGCTGCGCCCGGTCGAGCTCGCCCGGGCGCAGCCCCTCAAGCTACCCGATGACTGGCTGACGAGGGTCGGGCCCAAGCTGCGCGCAGTGATGTCGGGGGTCGCGTGGAGCGAGCAAGACTGGGAGATCAGCATTGACGAATTCCTCGTTCAGGTCAGCTGGTGTCTGGCGGCTCTACCCGCTACGCTGACCTGGCGCCTGCCGATCGACGCGGGAGTGCTCCAGATGCGTGGTGACGCCGCACTCGCGTGCGGCGTCGCGGCGCTCGGCGGTCTGCGCGTCCTCCGGGGCTCGACGCGCAACGCGTCGGACTTCGACTTTCGTACCGGCAACGCGTATCTTGAGTGGCTGCACGCGAACGCGGCTGGCAGCAGGTCAACCGCCGAGCTCAGCGCAGCGATCGCCGAGGCCGCGCCTGAGCTGAGCAGCCTCGAGATCGTCGCTATCGACGTGCCCTGGTCCCGGGCCGTCAGCTCGGTCGACGAGCGCCTGCACGACTTTGGCACCGCCCGCGCGGCACTGGTCGAGCTGCAGGCAGGACGCCTGCAGAGCTTGCCGATGATGAAGTGGGGGCGGCGGCCCTTCATCCTCGCCGTCTGCCAGCGCGCCGTCGACCAATGGCGTGGTCACGAAGTGAGCGCGTTCGGGCGAACGCTCGAACTGGCCGCGCTTGCCGAGCGAGCCTGGCCAGATGCATGGGCCGGGCTCCCTGCCCACGACAACGGCGATGACGTCGCTCAGGTCATGCAGCTCGTCGACCGTGGTGAGCTGTCGAGCCCGGCGCTGCTCGCCTCGGTCGCCACGTTCGAGCTGCCCGACGGCATCGAAGCAAACCTGCTCGAGCGCCTGCGGCCGGCACTGGTCGAGGCCAAGCCTGGGGCCTGGCTCGACCTCGTCGTCGATGCACCACCACAGTCGTGGCTCGTTCGACGCTTCGACGCGCTGTGGATCCCGTGGACGTGGGCCGCGCTGCGACTCGCACCACCGGGCGGCCCCGGCCAGCTCGCGCACGCGCTCCGGGCTCTGCCCGAGCATGACGGCGTCGCGGCGCTGCTTCGCGCGCTGCGTGAGGTCGAGTCGGATGACCTGGAGCGGCTGATCGCGTTCGCGTCGAACTGCGCGCCCGTGGACGCACACGTGCTCGTCCGCCTGTTTGACGCGATCGCGGTGCACAGCCCGTGGCTGGCGATGGTTTTGGCCGACAACGCGCGCGTCGAACATGGGCGACCGCACGATGTGGCCACGACCACGGGACTCGTGTTCGCGGCCGAGCTCGCCGCCGAGTCCTGTCGCCACCCCCGCGAGCTGAGCCCGAGCATGACCAGGCTCCTGCTCGACGCGTGGCCGTCGCTCGAGCTTCAGTTCGACAACACCAGCCTCGTCCGACACCTCGCCAAGTCGGTCGGGGCGCCCTACTCCGTCGCTATATTGGGCGTGCGCACGAGCACTCTCGGGCGTGACGCCGACATCGCAGACGCGTGGTGTCGCGCTCGCCTGCGCTCCGATCCCAACCTGCTCGAGCAGCTGCTCGAGGGGCTCACGAGCATGCCGGAGATCGCGGTCGACCGCGCGCGGGCGCTCGCCAGGCTCGGACTGCAGATCGCGCCTCCCGTCGAGGCGCGCACCCATCCGATGATCGCCTGCTTGCGCGCGCTCGCCGGAGGCCAGACGGAGGCCCTGACCAGGGGCGCGGTGGTGCTCGAGCCCGAGCTCCTCGACATGCTCGACTTCGACGTCCCTGCGCTGATGAAGCACGCGACCGACGTCGCTACACTGTCGTTCCTCGCCCGCGCGTTCCCCAAGACCAAGCCGCCCCAGCTCGACGCCAACCAGCTCGCCGATCTGCTCGTCCACGTGTTCGATCGTGGCGCCCACAGTACGACCCTCGTCACCCTGGTCACCGAGCAGGGTTGGAGCGAGGCCCGCGGCTGGCGACTCCTCGTCCCCGCCCACGTCCTCGCGGCCGACCCCGGCCCGTACGGCGTCGAGGAGTGGGGCGCGCTCAATCAGCTCCACGCCAACTACCTGCTCGGGCTCGCCGCGAGCGGCCACGTGCTCCCACCCGAGACGTTGCAGTGGGTGGACGCGGCGATGCTCGAGCAACTGCTGCAGTCTTCCCCCGAGATCCCACCGGCGCTGCTCGAGAGCGCGACCAGTTCGGTCCCAAATGACGGCGTTCGTCGCGAGCTGGGAGTCGCCATCCTCCGACGCTTGCGCGGCGCCGGGGTTCCCCGCGAGGACGTCCGTGCGCGGCTGAACCCGACCTTGATGCGACGCTTCACGCAGCTGCTGTCGTCGCCGTCGCAAGCGCACGAGGCAGACTTCGCAGCCCTCGCCCGCCTCGTCTCCGGATGGAACAAGACCGAGAGCGACGATCTCATCGCGTGTGTGTTCGATGCAGGCTAGGGATCTGATCGCCACCCGCGAGTACGAAGAATTTCCGCATCTCGCGCACATCCGCTACCAAGCTGAAACCCAAAAAGAGTCGGAATCGACAACGCCGAACCCGACCCTACCCCAGCAAAAGGTGGGTCTCTGATGCCACGCCACGAGCACGTTGTCGAATTTTCGACTCGAGCGAGCGTGCGTGGAACCAACCCTGCGGATGATCTTCTGTGGCTGCTGTGGCCAGCTGTTCTACCTGTGCTCGAGCTGCGACCGCGGTCATCGATATTGCTCGTCAGCGTGCTCTGAACAGGCCCGAGCCGCGTCTTTACGGGACGCCCGCCGCCGCCACCAACAGAGCCCGGAGGGCCGCCTCGACCACCGAGATCGCAACCGCGAGTACCGAACTGGCTCATCGCGATTTAGAGTGGATTGCCGTCACCCCGCACCTCGAGGGTAGAGATCGAGCCCTCCGCGGAAGAACAGGAGCGCCGTCCGAAAGCGCTCCCGGCTCCGAAAGCCCCGGGCCATGTACTTCGACCGCTGGATCAGCGAGTTGATGCTCTCCGCGCTCGCGTTCGTCGCGTCGTAGAGCTGCGCCCGGAGGACCCCCTCGAAGTGCGCCCGGATCGTCTTGGCCGCGCGCTTGATCGGCTCGAGCTTCGAGCGGCCTGCCCAGCTCAACACACGCCTCCAGTCGCGGCGTAGCTCGTCCTCGTCGAGGTGCGCACCCCAGACCTCCATCGCGGTCTCCTTGATCGCCCACGCACGCGCCGTCCGTAGCTTCGACTCGCGCAGCGCCTCGAAGCCCTCCCAGACCGCGTCCGACATCTTCGTCGGGTTTCGAAGCCACAGATACTTCGAGCCCTTGAGCCGCTCGTCTCCCTCGGCCATCAGCGCGCGGTGCTCTTGGCGACGGACCAAATCGACCGCCTTCGACCACAGCGCGGCGACGTGAAACTTGTCGAACACGATCTTGCCGTCACCACCCGGGACGGCCTCGCGCACGGCCGCGATGTAGGGCCCGTGCATGTCCATGGCGACGAGCTCGACCGAGGCCAGCTCCTCCTCACCAAACTGGGCGAAGAAGTCCAGCAGCGCCTGCTTCCCGCGTCCGTCTGCCACGTAGATGACGTCGCGGGAGTCGAGGTCGTGGACGACCGTCACGTACTCGTGGCGCTTGCGAAAGCTGGTCTCGTCGACGCCGAGCCTCCGCGGAAGTCGACGGGGCCTGGCCGCGAGGCCGCGATCGACGGCGCGCTGCATGATGCCGTCTACGGCCCACCAGCCCAGGCCCAAGCGCTCCGCGACCTTCGAGGTCGGAGCGGTCTCGAGCCAATCGATGACGAGGGCCTCGAACAAGGCCGTGAACCTCGAGCCCGGCTCGGCCCACGGCACCTTCATCCGCCGAACCCCGTGCTCCTTGCACGACGCGCGCGGGACCTGGGCGGTCAGCAAGGTCCGCATCTGGCAGGTGTCGAGGTGCCTCCAGCTCCTCTTCTTCGTGTCGTGTCGAGGGCACGCAGCCCCGCACTCGGGGCAGACGGCGGACTCGTCTGGGTCGAGCTCGACGTGGACGACGACTTGCTTCTTGGCCATGTCGAGGTCGACGTGGGCGACCTGCCAAGGGGCGTGGACTCCGAGGATCTGGGCGTAGAGCTGCTCGCTCTGCATCGGGGGATGCTATCCTGACTGCTCGCGGTGTGCGATGTCCGCCACCCTGTCTCGCGAAGACCCACCGAACTCGTCAACGCGCCGTGATGGATCAGGGTCCAGAAGATCCTCTGCAGCCCGTAGATGTCGTCGAAACCCAGGCCCCCGCGGCCGAAGGAGGAGACGATGACGACACCAACGCTGAGCCCATGCCCAGGCCCCGCTGCCGCACCTGCGGCCAAGAGGCCGACTTCATCCGCCACACGACGCTGGCGCGCATGCGCGAGGCGCCGACGACGACGTGGGCACGACCGCCGCCGTGACAGTGACCACGCGCGTGGAGGCCCGCGATGATCGACGACGAGACGCGGGCGAAGATCCGCCGGCTCCACTACGCCGAGCACTGGCGGGTCGGGACCATCGCCGCCCAGCTCGGCCTGCACCACGACACGGTCCGGCGCGCCCTCGGCAAGCGCAAGGTCGTGTCGCTACGCGTGTGCCCGTCGAAGCTCGACCCCTACAAGGACTTCATCCACAAGGCCCTCGAGGAGTACCCGCGGCTGCGCGCGACTCGGCTCTACGACATGGTCGTCGCCCGCGGTTTCGAGGGGTCGGTGACCATCGTCCGCCGCTACGCTCGTCGGATCCGGCCCTCGGGTGGCCGAGAGGCCTTCTTGCGCCTCAACACACTGCCGGGCGAACAGGCCCAGGTCGACTGGGGGCAGCTTCGGCCGCGTCGAGGTCGGCAACGCCAAACAGACGCTGTCGTGCTTCGTAACGATCGCGGGTGCTGCCCTGGTGGGAAGCGGCGGAGCTCGCGGACATGATCTCGAACGCGAGTATCGCGCGGCTGCTGTCGACGTTGCATCGCGCGGTCCAGGTCGTCACGGGTCTATAACCTCGCGGCCGCCGGGGATCCCGAGTTCGCACCCGAGCTCGCGCAACTGTTGCTCAAGCTCGTTGACTAGGTCGCCGCGGGATACTTCTTCGAGCTGCTCCCCTAGGCAGTGCCTAACGGAGAGCCGAGCTCGGCGCAGGCGCGTGCGGATGGTCGCCTCTGGCTTGCCGAAGAGCTCCGCGATCTCGGTGGCCCGCCAGCCGTGCCAATAAAATAACTCGACCATTTCGCGATCGTCGATCGGGAGCAAGCGAATGCACGCATTGAGTCGACGACCCTCTTCGAGCCTGGTTACTGCGGTCGACGGCGTGACGCCGGCAACGTCTTCAACCGAGGAGTGACTCGCATCAAAATTCTTGGCGATCTTGTAGTGCTTGCGGTAGTAGTCAATCCGCGTGTTTCGTGCGATCACAAACAAGAACGTGCGGAAGCTGGCGGTTGCCTCGAATCGAGCGAGCGCGGTAGTCAGTCGCACGAACGTATCGTGCAGCAGATCGAGGTGCTCCTTTTCGCCGACGGCGTTCACGAAGTAGCCACGAAGCTGGTCGTAGTATCGACCAACGAGCTCATCGCCTGCAGCGCGGTCCCCCTCACGCCATCGCGCGGCTAGCTCTAGGTCCGGTGCGTCCGACATGTCTAGTTCGTACCATGGTTAGCCTCAAGCAGGGGCTCGATTTCGGTGAGAGCAGCCTCGGCGTCCGCTGGCAGAGTTGACGACCATTCGCTAATCTGGCGGACCTCTGCCCGTGCCTCGTCGATGCGACCGAGGTTGTAGAGGGCCTGTGCGATCGCTACCGCGACCCGGCCAGTGTTCTCGCTTTCGGGGAAGCGCGTCATCCATAGGGTCAAGCTCTCCCGAAGGGCCGATACCCCGGACTCATCGCCGGCGCTAGCGATCACCTGCCCAGCAACAGTCAGGGCCTCGGCGCGGGTCCGGGTCTCCAGCGCTGGTTGCGCATGAACATTTTTGAGTAGCTCGCGGGCAAGGGCGAACTGCTCGGGTGTCGCTTCGCCGTCGAACTCGACGTAGAGCCAGGTGGTTGTGGCCGCGACCTGCGTGTCGAGCTCGGGGGCGCGGAGCAACGGCGTGAGTCGCTCGAGGGCACGCTCGGTCTCGCCGGTCGCATACGCCAGCAGGCCTTCGTTGAGTTGGACCGACCGGCGCGCGCGCTGGGCGAGGGGGTGCTCGGTCGCAAGCATCGTGGAGATAGTGTGGTGCGCGCGTGCGTAGTTCTCGCGTGCGCCATCGAAGTCCCCGAGCAGGTGGGCGGCGGCGCCGATGCTCTCGTATAGCTTCGCAACACGCAGGGGATGATCCTCGGTCGCGCCGAGCGCGACCAGAGCCTGTCCGAAGCGCTCGATCGCTCGGGGCAACTGCCCCGATTTGAGCTCCGCAAAGCCCTCGGCTTCGAGGAGGTCCGCACGCCGTATCGACTCGCTTGGCTCGTCGAGGCCGTCGAGGCGCCCTTGGACGAACCCAAGCGAGGGCCAGGCCGCGTCGATGAGCTCGAGCTCGAGCGCGAGCAGCCTGGCCAAGCTCGTGTGCGCGTTAATCGCCAAGGAGTCGTCAGCACATGCGCTCGCGTGGATCAGCGCAGCCTGGAGCTCGGGCCGCGCGAGCTCGGCCTGTCCGGCCTGCATCAGTGAAAGACCGAGACGAAGGCGAGCGAAACCCTGCTCGCGCGAGTACTCACCCTGGCTGGTGCAGCCTCGCCCGACGTGGCCGGCGAGCTCAAGGGCGTATCGGGCTAGCGACTGGGCGAAGGCGTGATCGAGCACGAGCGATGCGTTCTCGGATTCTTCAAGGAGCTGTTGGACACCAGCGTCGAGCGGAGCCGGAGCCTCCATGCGTGCGCACAACTCGGCGTAGGCGACGAGGGGTTCGAGCAAGCGCATGGCCTGGGGAAATTTCTCGGACTCGAGAGCCTCAAGAGCCTCGAGCTGCGCAGTCGTGCGCAAGCGCCAGCGTTCAAGGCAGCGCTCTCGCCCTGCGAGGAGTTCGGGATTTGGGACTCGCTCGCGCTGCTCGCAGAGTGCGCGCCAAGACTGGTGACGTAGCTCAACGTTTGCAGCAAGCCGCGCGATGACGTGCTCGGCAAGCTCAGCAGCATAGTCGAAGTCGTAGCTCTCGAGGTGTGCGCGGAGCTTTGTCGCGCGCGCGTCAGTCCAGACCTTGTCGATGTGCGCGGCCTCGCTGCATTCGGGTGGTCGAGAACCGTAGGTGTAGCCTAGCGCGCCGATCAGCACGGCGAGACCCGCGGCCACACCAAGCGTCGGCAGTCGTCGCTTTCGACGTTGCACTCGCTCGATGCGCTCGAGTAGCATCGCCAAGCTCGGGTGGCGATCCTCGGGCCTTGGGCTCAGACCGATGATCAGCTGGCGGTAGAGCCAGCGGGGCATGCCCGGGGGGCGTGCGGGACCCGGTCGATCGGCCAAGGGTCGAGCGCCGATGCAGGCCTCCCAGAGCGCGACGCAAAAGGCGTACTGATCGCTCTGTGTCGTCACGCAAGCGCGTTGGTGCTGCTCAGGCGCCATGTACTCGGGCGTCCCGAGCACGCCTCCGCCGATCTGTGTGTCGAACTCGGGGCTCCAGGCGAGGCCGAAGTCGGCGACGTAGACTCGCGGTGGCGTCTCCCCCTCGAGTAGTACGTTATCGGGCTTGAAGTCGCGATGAACGACCGAGCGCTCGTGGGCCGCGATCAGCCCGCGACCGGCCTCAAGGTAGACAGGCAGGATCTCGATCAGAGGTCGCCCCACCTGCCATTCGCGCAACGTCGGGCCGTGAATGTACTGCATGGCGAGGAACAGATCTCCGTTGCGGGAGCGGCCAATGTCGTAGACGACCAAGATGTTGCGGTCTTGAATGCTGGCCAAGGTCTGGGCCTCGTGGATCAGGCGGTGTTCGATCTGCTCAGCTTGCAGTGCTCGGCGACGCAAGACCTTGAGTGCGACTTGACGATCGAGGCGTAGGTCATGGCCGCGATAGACGATGCCCATTCCGCCCACGCCGATGATCTCGTAGACCAAGAAGCGGCCGTCGTGGTCGAGGGCGATGGGCTCGAACTCGGCCACTAGGTCAAGCCTGTCGCGTAGTTGCGCGAGCTGCAGCTCCGCGACGATGTCACGTGCGAGTGGTCCAAGGACTCCACGCTCGTCGACCACATTCATCGCTTCACACGGTCCCAGGCCCCGCTCCGCGCGCGCGCACGAAGTCCGTGAATTGTTGAGTCGAGCGCTCGCCGTAGGCACACACGCGAGCGCCCAACAACTCGTGGCCTCTCCGAGATGAGTTCGACATGACAAGTCCAGCTCTCATCAAGGTGCTCGTGGCGTTGATCGCCACGAGCGGTGTACTGCAAATCTCCTTGGATGACAACATTCTTGGGGACTACGAGGAGGTCGAATTCGTCGATGACGACCTGCCGGTTCGAATGGAGGTCGATGACTTCGTTGACGGCCGGGGCCTCTGGATCATGACCGCGCTCCAAATCAACGAGGACACTCAAGTCGTCGAGACGTGGCCGCGGTTTGTAGACGGCAGCTACTTCGTGTTCGACAAGGTCACTACGATCCAGACGTACACGCTGAGGCTTGAAGCCGACAACAGCTCGGAGTCCACGGTCAAGCTGATCAAGATCGTGCTGCACCCGAAGCCCTGAGCGCACCGAGACAATCGTTGCTCCGTCCGGAGGCAGCTTCGCCTGCCTCCGGGCCTTTGTGTTCATGTCGCTGTCAGTGCTGGGCATCGGCTTGCGTGGACGGTGAAGCGTCAGAGGTAGACAAGCAGCGGGCATTTGAGCAGACGCTCCGCGCCCGTCAGGGGATCGTCGTCGTCCGCGACCTCGCGCGAATGTGACTGCCAGCTCCGACTCGATTCGACCATCGCGTTCTGGATCTCGTACAGGCTGCGGACGATGTCGAAGGGTTTGTCCGAGCAGGCGGCGATCCCTCGGAGCAATTGACCGACGACCTCAGCCATGAGCGCGTCGGCCACGGGCCAGAGGCTGACAGCGAGGGCACCGGCGCCGGCCGCGATGAACGAGCGAATGAAGCCCGAGACCTCGCCTGAGGCCGTGTCACCGCCGAGTCCGCTGACGCAGGCCCCAAGCACGGCCCACTTGTTGCGTCGCATTCGCAAGCTCGTGGCGAGGTCGTACTGCGTCAGAAACTCGTCGTTCGCTAGCTTGAGTACTATCTCGACCCCACCAGCGTTGGTCGACACTGAGACACCATGACCCGCGAACACAAACAGCTCGGCCTGGGTTGCGAGCAAGCGATGAAGCCCGATTTGGTCGCCGTCACCACAGTATTGGAAGTGATCGGCTTGAAGCCGCACTGGCTTGAAACCCGCGAGGTGGAACGATTCTCGCGGCCACTCGACGTTTTCGAGTTCGCCAGGGTAGACGCCTACTTGCTCGGGCGCGAGCGCACACAAATCGCCACGAGGGTCGCGGGGCTGAGTCCGAAGCAGGTAGCGCCAGTGTGTCACGAGGGCCGTCGCGCTGACCGAGAACGAGAGCTCGATTCGGGTGCACAGCGGCGCTACCTGCTCGGCGTCGGGGGTCGCAACGTGCAGCGGTAGGCTGAACATCCCCGGCGCAGGGATCAGGACGAGTGGGTGCCGTGGGGCCTGAGCCTCGACGTGGACCCAGATCGGCGCGATAAACAACCGCCACAGCGCGGCTGCGTAGGTCGGACTGGGGCAGGGGGGGGACGGCGCGTTGAGTAGGGCTCGGATGGCGTCGGTGTCGAACTCGACGAGGACGAGGCGACCGCGCTGTGCGAGGAGGGCGTTGATGTGACGTGGATGACCGTCGACCCAGCCTGTGGGGAAGTAGCGGACCACGCTCAGCCCGGGCTGGATCGCGGTCAGGCACCGCAGCGCGCTGGAGAACTCCGCGTCGTGGGCGATGAAGGTCACGGGCCGCTGCAGCGCGACGGTCTCGAAGTCCTGACGCGCTTGGTTAACCGCGATGTAGGCTGCGGAGTCGGGCCCACTGCGGACGAGCGAGCTACGGGTCTCGTCTGTCCGCTTAGCGTTTTGGGCTTGGCCTTCGATGGGCGGGAGTTGATCGGGTTGTGCACCGGAGCGACTCACGTCGACCAGAGTGTCGAGCAGATCGCGCGCCATGACTTCTTCGACGCGCGCGAGGAGTTCCTCGAGGGCCTCGACGTCACTTATGTCGAGGCAGGCGCGATCCCGCGCCCGGTCGAGTTCGGCGAGGTAGACGGGATTGATGACCTGGGCGACGCGAGCGCGATAGGTTGCGACCTTGACGACGCGTCGGATGCTCGCGGCTGCGGCCAATTCGCTAACGTGTAGCTCCTGTGTTGAGGTTCGGTCGGCCTCGGGCAGCGCCGGCTGGATCGACCGCAGCGCGGCGACAGTGTAGCGGTACAGGTCGACGTCGAAGCCGCTCTCCTCACCGCGCTCCCTCCGACGGGTCTCCAACTCCGCGAGGATATCGCGCAGGCGTTCGGCCGTGGCTAGCGAGGGTGACAGCCGGGCGAGAGACTGGGCGGCGATCCAGCGCCCACGTCGCCAGCTCCAGCAATTATGGAGGACCTCAAACCAGCGCTGGGCCCGGGCCTCGGCGTCGTCGCCGATCGTGTCAGCGTGACGCAGGTAGAGGGCGGCGCGGTGGCGCAGTGCTTGCGCGAGGCAGTACTCGTCGCCGAGCCCGTATGCAAGCGTGGCGCTGGCTCGCGCCAGCTTCAGCGCGCGATCGAGATCCCCCTTCCAGTTGCGTGCAGAGTTTGGCTCCCAGACGATCGAGGTTTTGTGATAGATGTTAGCCAGACCGCGAAGGAATTCGCCCCTGCGCCTCGACTCGTCGTCGTCTTGGAGCCCCAGCGTTGCGCGCAAGACCTGACGGGGTGCGGGCAGCTGGTCTTGTGCCATCGTGTCGTCGAGATGCTCGCCAAGCTGCTCGTAGCGCAGCGCGAGACCGCGTTCCTTGGCCTCGGTCTCGACTGCAGCGAGTAGCGCTGTGAACTTCCGGGCCTCGTTGACCAGGTTGCGATGTTCCCCGGCTTGCTCGCGCTCATCGAAGTTCGCGCGGAGCCAGTTGCTACGCATATCTGGCAGGCAGCGCCACGGCTCGGCGGCTTGGGCGGTGTCGCAGGCGAGCTCGAACGCAAGCCGGGCCGACACCATGTCGCCGCAGCGAAATTGAATTCGCCCGCTCGCGTCGTGCCAGCGCGCGAGCACGTAGGCTTCGAAGCCGCCGACACTCGTGACCTCGCGCAGCGCGTTGGCGTGGCCCTGCGAGTCGGTGACCGCCTCGAGACTACGAAACAGCTCATGCTCCCTGTCCCACTGGACAATCCGGCACCAGTAGGCACCCACGATCACGGCGAGATCACGCGCGCCGGCTGAAAACGCGGCGTTGGCTTCGAGTAGGCCGATAAAGGGGTAGCGGCGCAGGACCGAGTCGAAGTCCTGGTCGAAGCGCGCGATGAGTTCGCGCGGCGCGAGCTTCGCCAAGCGGATGAGATCATGGATCGTGAACGGGTCCTCGAACATGTATGAGTCCGGCGAGGCGGCTAGTCGAACGTTGGGAAGAAACGTTTCACGTGGCGTGCTGAACACGAATATCCTATAACCGATCTGATTTTTGTGAAACGAACATCGGCGCAGTGCGACAACCGGACCGGCAATTCAAATCGATGAACCCCCTCCACAACACCGCCCTGAGCCTTACCGATCGCGCGCAGCGTCGACTCATCGAGATCGCGGACGAGCTCTGGCCGCTAGCGATCCTCCCCCTCGGTCACATGATCCCCGAGCATCGTCAGGCCGATCTCGACACCCTGCTGTGCTCGGCTCGTGCGGTCGTCGTCGAACTCGGCGCCGACGCAGACGCCGTCCTCGACAACCCTTTCACGCTGCGTGAGCTGCTCCCAAAAGATACTTCGGAGCAGGAGGAATGCCTGTTCGAAATGCTACTCGCGCGGATTTTCGAGGCCGCGTGGTTGATCTGCCGCTGGCTTACCCCCAAAGCCGAGACACTCCACGATCTTCGCGCGCAGATGGCGCTGTCAGGGGGAGCCGTTCGCCACTTTGCCGACGCCGCGGAGTTCGAGCGGGCTGAGCAGCTCCTAGTGTTGTTCGTCGAGTGTGTACCGAGCGTGGGCCTCGACACCCGCCAGAGCGAGGCCTCTATCCGGGAACACTTCGAAGACACCGACGGCACGTTCGACTACGAGCTCGCTCTGAGCATGCACGTGGTGGTGCTCAGTGACTACTGCAACAACGCGATCGAGTTCGGCGAGCCGGAGCGTGTCGCGGCTTGGCTCCCCTACTTCGATCCGCTTGAGTACGCCGACGAAGTCATGCTGCGGCGCGTGCAAGGCTGGCGCTACGCGATAATGCGAACACGCTTGGCGCTGGCCGAGGGCGACGGCCAGCAGGCACGCGCGTGGGCTGAGCGCGGCCGCGTCTTGGCTGTCGACGAGGTCAGCGATGAGGCCACCCGGCTGATGTTCGACGAAGTTCAAGCCGCGCTGTTCTCAAGCGAGTCACTACCTCTGGCGATGTCTGCGAACACCCACCTCGACGCGATGATGGTGGCTCTACACGAAGAAGTGCAGGCGATCGAGGCTGGGGCGGTCCCGCTCAGTTCGCAGTTGTTGACGCGCACCATCGAGGCCATTCGCGCCTTCATACGCGAAGAACCTCGAGCCGTAGGTGAGCCCCAGATCCAGTTCATGCTAGCGTGGTTCGAGTTTCAACAAGCCGACTGTCCGCCCCACCTCCTGCCCGAGTTGCGCGAGCTCGCTCGCGATTTCGACGCCGAGCACCTCGTGAATCTCGTCGTCCTCGACGGGGCCGACGCGAGCGGGCCGACGCGGGTCGAGGCTATGCGTGATGCGCTCACGCAGGATCCCTTCGATGCGCGCCCCGTGCACAAGGCCATCGCTAGTTCGAGCCCCGTCGACCTCCTCGAACTGTGGCCGGACTATCTCGGCTACCTCGAGCGCAAGCTGGCCGCGCTCGAGTCCGAGTGGTCATCGAGCACTCCCGAGCACGTCGCTACTGAAGCGGGGTTCGAGATTCCGAACCTCGAAGAAACGCTCATGATCCTCGTTGGTGCCGACGCGCCAGGTTTCGCCGCCTATGACGAGCGCCGCGACGCGCTAATCCATCGCCTGTTCAACCTGCTGTGTTCGCCACGGCTGCGCCGAGAGGTCGTGTGGAAGCAGGGCCTCGACGGCCGCCCCCCTTGGCTGCTCGAGCTCACTCGCAAGCTGTCCCGCAAGCTCGCGCATAGGGACTACGACGAACTCGGGAGGCTCCGGCGTGAGCTCGACGCCCGCGCCTACGGCATCCGTCGTGACGCAC
Source organism: Pseudenhygromyxa sp. WMMC2535 (assembly GCF_011083025.2). Taxonomy (NCBI): domain Bacteria; kingdom Pseudomonadati; phylum Myxococcota; order Nannocystales; family Nannocystaceae; genus Pseudenhygromyxa; species Pseudenhygromyxa sp. WMMC2535. Next base: position 4,690,196 of record NZ_JABJWV010000001.1, on the reverse strand, counting down.
CCGCGCTCCCTGCTGTAACCCCGTCGCGGAGGATCCCGGAGCTGCTGCTCGCCACCTGCGGGCCGTTTTCAGGCTCCGAAGACGTCTACACCATCGCGTTTTGGTCGCACGCCGGTCAGCTGTCCGAGCCCGAGACACCCCAATTCCCCTGCGATCTACCCGAGCGGACCGACGTCCTGCTGCACGATCTGCAGCCGACTCGAGCACGCCGCGGACGCCTGCGTGAAGTTGCTGACGACGACGACTGGGACGAAGCCAACGATTCGAGCGACTCATTCGACGCCCTCGTCACCTCTGGTGACATCAGCGCGACCTCACTGCGCGGCGACACGCTCTACTCCAGTCGCTTCGGCGACGTGTTCCGTGGCGAACTCCCCGAGATCTTCGGCGTCCGCGCCAGTGGCTTCGCCCAGCGTGTCCCCTTTGCGGCCATCGTCGTCGACGAGCGCTGGCTCGGCGAGCGCAGCCTCCCGATCCTGCTCTCGGGAATCGGCGATCCCGACCATCAACTGCGTCCCCTCTCGGACCCTGCCCGCAGCCTCATCCTCGCGTTGTCCAGCTACCGCGGCGCTCTGCCCGACCTCCCAGGTACGACGATCGAAGCGACGCGGATCCGTCGCGCACTCGGCCCGTCGTTGGTCGGAGACCTGATCGGCGCTCGGGCGACGCCAGCCGCTTTCGTCGAGGCCCTCAAGCAACGGCCCGAGATCGTCCACATCGCCGTCCACGGTGTCGCCGATGAGGGCCACCCCGAGCGCTCCTACCTCGTCCTCGCGGGCGAGGGCGATCAGGTTACGGCTGTGCTCGGCTTCGACGAGATCACGACCCTCGATCTGTCCAAGACCCGCCTGGTCGTGCTCAGCGCGTGCTCGACCATGGTCGGACCACGGCGCCGCTCGGAGGGGATCATGGCCCTGTCCTGGGCGTTCAAGTCAGCCGGCGTCGACATGGTCATCGCCGCCCGCTGGCCTGTCGTCGACATGGCCGCGCCCGACTATTGGGCATCCTTCTACGCCGCGCTCGCTCGATGCAAGGACGTGCCCATGGCAATGCTGACCGCTCAGCGCGAATCGATCGGATCGCGGACCAATTGGGACCCTTCAATTTGGGCGTGCTATCAACTAATTGCCTAGCCCGAGAGTGTAATATTGTTCATCTCAACTCACCAAACGAACTCTGTGGACCAGAACGAAAACTACCCATTGCAGCACACATCGAATTTTGGACAATGATCCATATGCACACATCAACAATTCACGTCCCCTACGGTGATGGCTCCCCGTGCTCGAGTACGCGCGTCGTACTGGGCTTCAGCGGCGGCATGACTAAGCCGGCGTACACAGACAACCGTGGCTATGCCACGGTCACCCACGCCTCGACGGGCCAGGCCACGGTTTTACGTGTCGGGGCGCAGCTACCACTCGTTCCCCGCTCCGGGGGAGACCTCGGTGACAGTCCGTTGACCGCTGGCTCAGTCTGGCTCGTGTTCCTCGCCCCGCTCACGCGTGAGGCGGTCGAGAGTGTAGAACAGCTCCTCGAGCTTGAGCTCGAGATCTGCGTTTTCGTCATCGCTGCTCTTGAGGATGTCGAGAAAATTTTCTGGTAGTTTCCCTTTGAGCTTGCGCTTGATCTTTGGCCCCAGGCCTCGAATCGTACTTGCGGGACTCCCGATGACTTGCGCGACTTCGGCAAAGGTCATCTGGTGGGCGTAATACAGCTCGAGCACTTTGAGCTCTTCCTCTCGCAGAACAGTCAGGGCTCGGGACAAGTCCCTCATTCCAAGGGCAACCTTCTGGCTGGGAGTCGACGGGTCGGGGCAGAAGAGTTCCACAGGATCGATGTATTGCTCCCGCCACCCTCGCCGACGCTTTCGTGCGACGTTGTGAGCCACGCCAAACAAGTAGACTCGCGTCGGGGCGAAGTTGGGCGAGCTGGCCGACGACTCCAAGAATCCGCACAGGGTCTCCTGGGTGCGATCGTCGGCTTCCCAGGGCGGGAAGCGACGCAGCATGAACCGACGGATCTCGGCTCGCAGTGTTCGGTTGAACTCCTTGTCGGCCTTGGGATCGCGCTTGAGCCAACGGCGCAGGAGTTCGGTGTCGGGGTGTTCCTCTGGGGGCATTTGAAGTCTCCAAGGTGCACGTCTCCGCAGTGCTCCAAAATGTTGACCGATCGACGAAAAAATCTCCTCCTAGCGACCGATATTGACCTAGATAAGAGGACACGATGACCACAGCTCCCAAACGGATCGCCCTCCTCATCGGTTGCGCGACAGACGCTCTCACGGTTGACCTTGATCTTCACCGCATGTCCGTGTGCCTGCACCAACACGGTTTTCGAGTCGAGCCGCTGTGCCAAGGGCCAGCCGCGACCCGTGAGGGGGTCCTTGGCCGCCTCGACACCCTCCTCGCCACCGCCGACGAAGGCTGCGCCTACGTCATCTACTACACGGGCCACGCGCGCCTGTGTCAATTCGAGGGCGAGCTCCTCGCTGGCGTCGCAGGTGAGCGGCTGTGGCCCTACCTCGTCACCGTACCGACGCGCGACGATGGATCCTTCGAGGGGATACTGTCCGAGGAATTGTCAGAGCGGGTCCGCGCGCTTGCCGAGGTGACCGTCAACGTCACGACGGTGCTCGACTGCTGCCACGCAGAGGTCATGGTCCGTCGCCCGCCGGACACGTTCCCCGCGCCGGTGAACCTTGAGCGGCTCGTCGAGACGCTCAAACGCTTGCGGGACGAGCGAACCTTGGCCACCGAGCACCCCAACGTGGTCCAACTCGCCTCAAGTCCACGCGCCGCTCGGTCGGCGCAATCGACGCGCGAGGGCAGCCTGTTCACGCAGCTGCTGACGGATCGCTTGAACCAACCCCGCGCTGACCGGCGCCCCTGGGCACGACATCTCGCGGCGATCCACGAGCATATGGGCGGTCGGAGCCCGGTGCTCCATGGACCCCGAGGCCGTCTGCCGTTCTCCACCGAGAGCGTCGAGATTGTTGGTGACGTTGCCTACGCGGGTGACGTCTGGCTTCGCGGAGGTAGCCTGCAGGGCCTCGAATTAAAGACTCTCGTCGAATTTCGAGGACAAGACGAGGACGAGCCCCCGGTCGTTGCTCGGGTCGACCGCGTGGAGGGCCTGCGAGCGCGCGTCGTGTTCGAGACCGAAGCACGCCCACAGCTTGGCGCCTTCGCTCTGGTGAAGTCGGTTGCGACCAAGCTCGGCGTCGACCTCCGCGGACGTTCGCCTCTCGCCGAGCGTGCGCGCGATCGGCTACGTACGGCTTGCCGCGTCGAGCTCTCGACACAATCCCCCCTCGTGCTTTCGATCGACGACGTGATCACGCTCGAGCACGGCGGGATTCCGATTCGTCACCCACGGCAACTTGGAGCCCTCGACGCCGCTCTCGCAGATGTCGAGGCGCTCGCTCGCGCCGAGGCCTTCGTCGCCGCGCTCGCTCCCGAGCACGAAGGTCTGATCCCCGACGCGCCCTACGCCTTCGACTGGGCCATCGAGCTACTCCTCGGTGACGAGCGTCGAGTCTTGAGTCCGAACGATGTGATTCACCATGGTGATCGCTTCTGCGTCCGATTCACAAATCGATCCCGAGGCAACTCCTCGCTGCTACACTTCTCGCTGCTCGATCATGGCGTCGCCGGCAAGCTCGGCCTGGTGACGACCTACTCGCGCGGTGGTCTGAGCGTGGCACCGAGGACGTCCGCGTACTTCTTCACCGGAGAGCCTCTCGCGCGCAAGCCAAAGCGCTTCGAGTGGCCGTCGGAGGTCCCGGAGGACCACTCCGGAGAGTGTGAGCTGATCGTCGTCGTTAGCACGGGGCCGACGGACCTCACCCCCATGACTGCTCGACAGCTTGGTGATCAGCTGGACAGTCTTCGTGGTCCGCGAGTCGACATGCGGGTTGAGTGGGGCTTTGCTCGGCTCCCGCTTCGACTCGCTCCCTCTACTCGGCCCCCAGCGGGTGTCTGAGCCCTGTCCCGTCGAGGAGCTACATGTGCAAGGAGTCGAGTTGGCTGCGTAAACCCACGTCCAATTCTGGGGAAAGTCTACGCCCAGGTTGCGAGTGCCACGGTCTTGTCTGTCCTCAGCTCACCGGTTAGCAGGCCCAAGCCGGGATCGACCCGTGCTAGAGCGGCGACCAGTTTGAATTCGGTGAGCTACGCCGCATTTGCCAGCTTCGGGCACTCCAGCTCATGCTGGATGACCTGCAGACTTGAAGGACGGGCTCACCGCTCGCGCCAGTAGTCGGGGTGACGCTTGTCATGCTTGACAGCCAGCACGACAACGACATCGGCTTCGATCGTAAACAGCAGCGAGTACGGGAACTTCTGAAGCACAACCCGACGAACACCCGGATCGAGCTCGGCCCAACGCTCGAGAGCTTCCTCGATGAGACCTCGAGCGTGCTTGTACGCGTTTACAATCGCCGAGCGACTCCTTTGGAGCGCTCGGCATACCAGCGTGTGGCCTCTCGAAGCCTTCCCGAGCCTCTGCGGTCAGAACGACGCGCATGCTCAACCGGCGCGCCGGTTCGCTGATGTGCCTTCGATCAGCTCCTCTAGCTCCTGCTCGACCTCACCGGTCGAGACCAGCGTCGCACGTCCACCGCGGACCGCCTCGAGCCGGCGTTTGGCCTCCGCCAACCATGCCGCATCGAGCTCCGCTTCTGATCGACCGTCACCGATGCTGTCAGCCAAGACAGCAGCGAGTTCAGCGCGTTCGTCCTCCGGGAGTTCCATCGCGGCGTCCAGGACACTTTGTGTTGCGGGGTTCAAGACGGCCATAGGATAGCTCGGATCCTCCTGTCGAGATCGAGTCGACCTCGCCTTGCGCCAGCAGCTGTCCACGCTCTGCCACCGTGGGAAACGACCTCGTGATCGACGACAATAACTTTTGCCGGTCGACGACAACTAAACCTGCCGGTCCGAGCCAGCCAGAACGCGCGTGGGACGCTGGGGAGCAGGAGCCCCCACGTGGTCACGGACGAGCAAGTACGGCTGCTACGGAGCAAGATGAACCAAGGCAAGACACAGCAGGCCGCAGCAGCGGCGGCGGGAATGAGCGTGAGGTCGGCGCGGAAGTGGCAGAGCGGGCCACTGCCCTCGCAGACCAAGGAGCCGCGGCACTGGCGGACGCGCAAGGATCCCTTCGAGGGGGTGTGGGAGGAGAAGATCGTCCCGCTGCTCGAGCGGGACAAGGAGGGCGAGCTCGAAGCCAAGACGCTGCTGAAGCAGCTGATCGAGGAGAAGCCCGAGCGCTTCAACCAGGGCCAGCTGCGGACGATGCAGCGGCGGGTCCGGGACTGGAGAGCGCTGCACGGACCAGACAAGGAGGTCTACTTCCAACAAGAGCACCCGCCCGGCGAGGAAGCGGCGCTGGACTTCACCAACTGCAACGAGCTGCAGGTGACGATCGCGGGCGAGCCCTTCCGCCACCTGCTCTTCGAGCTGGTCCTGGTCGCGAGCGCGTGGACCTGGGCCTGCGTGGCGCTGTCGGAGAGCTACGAGGCGCTGGTCGAGGGGCTCCAGCGGGCACTGTGGGCCCTGGGCGGGGTGCCGCGGAAGCTGACCCTCGACAACATGTCGGCGGCGACGCACGAGCTGAAGAAGGCGCGGGGCCGGAGCCTCAACAAGCGCTTCGCGGATGCGTGCACGCATCTGGGCATCGAGACGGTCCGGCGCATCAACGTGGGCAAGTCGCACGAAAACGGCGCGGTCGAGGTCCGGCATCGGCGAACCAAAAAGCTGCTGAAGCAGGCGCTGATCTTGCGGGGCAGCCGGGACTTCGCCAGCGTCGAGGATTACGAGCGCTTCGTCCAGCAGACCCTCGAGCGCGAGCACAACCAGCACGTCACGGCGAAGCTCGAGCTCGAGAGCCCCTTGCTGAGGCCGCTGCCGATCAAGCCGGTGCCGACCTACACGACCGAGACGCCGAAGGTCCGGCGCTGGAGCACGATCAAGGTGCGGGGGCGGATCTACTCGGTGCCTTCGCAGCTGATCGGCCACCAGGTCGAGGTCCGGCTGCACGCCAACGAGGTCGAGCTGCGCTACGGCGGTGAGGTGGTCGAGACCTTCCCGCGGCTGCGAGGCGAAGGCGCGCACCGCATCGACTACCGCCACGTGATCGCCTCCTTGGTGCGCAAGCCCGGGGCCTTCCCCAACTACTGCTTCCGCGAGGAGCTGTACCCCTCGCTGATCTTCCGCCGGGCCTACGACGCGCTCGAGCGCGCTCGACCCGGGCGCGGCCACGTCGACTACGTGAGGATCTTGCACCTCGCGGCGATGACGATGGAGTCGACGGTCGAGGCCGAACTCGCGCAGCTGCTCGAGGCCGGCGCGCCCTTCGACTACGCGACGGTCAAGCAGCGGGTCCAGCCCACGGAGTCCGAGGTCCCGCAGCTCGAGGTCGGCGAGCCCGATCTGAGCGTCTACGACGAGCTGCTCGGAGGTGCGGCGTGAACCCTCGACCCCCCGCCCACGCCGAGCAGATCACCACGCTGCTGCGCAGCTTCAAGCTGACGACCGCGGCCGAGGAGCTGGTCCCGCGCCTGGTCACCGACGGCCACGAGCCAGCGCTGGCGACGATCGCCGAGGTCCTGGACCTCGAGGCCGAGGCCCGCCACGCTCGCCGAGTCGCTCGCCTGCGCCGGGCCTCGAAGCTCAGCGTCGGCAAGACCTTCGAGACCCTCGACGACAAGCGGCTGCCGCGACCGGTGGTCCGCAAGCTCCGCGAGCTGCAAGCCGGCGACTTCCTCGACGAGGCGATCAATGTGCTGGCCTTCGGCCTGCCCGGCGTCGGCAAGAGCCACGCCCTCGCGGCCCTCGGCCACGCCCTCGTCGAGCAGGGCCGCTCGGTGCTGTGGACGCCGACCTACTCGCTGATCCAGGAGCTGCTCGCGGCCAAGCGAGATCTGGAGCTGCCCCGGAAGCTGCGTCGGCTCGACAACTTCGAGCTCGTGATCCTCGACGACATCGGCTACGTCAAGCAGTCGGCCGAGGAGGCCGAGGTCCTCTTCACCCTGCTGGCCGAGCGCTACGAGCGACGCTCGACGGCGCTGACGAGCAACCTGGTCTTCAGCGAGTGGGACCGGATCTTCAACAACAAGATGGCGACCTCGGCCGCGATCGACCGGCTCGTGCACCACTCGGTGATCCTGGAATTCAACGTGTCCAGCTACCGGACCGAGAAGGCCAAGGGGCGCAAGAAGGGCTGACGCCCGACGACAACTACACCGGGCTGCGACAACTGCCCGAACGACAACTACCCCGCGCGCGAGGTCGCCGTGCACGGGGACGCGCAAGTCTCGCACCGGCAGGAATAATCGTCGCCAATCGGAAAAAATAATTGACGCTGATCAACCTCGACCCGGATCTCGTCAGACCTGGTCGACCTTCCTCGCCAACCACTGTCATGAGCTGTTGGCGATCGACTTCGCCGTCGTGCCCCCTCACCTTCGAGGTCCGCTGCGTGTTCTTCGTCATGAGCGGCGGAATTCGTGGGGCTAGTGTGCGCGCCAGCCTCGGCCTCGAGCAGCAAGAAGTGTTATCCCTCGCCGCAGCCAATTGCCCCATCGGAGTTCGAATAGGGCGAGTCACGATACCGGTAGCACACCACCTCCCCGTTCACCTCCTCTCCGTAGTCGCACCACATCTTGGTCGGCGGCCGTGCAGCTCGCACTCATACCGATCGAGCAACACACGTGGTCGGCCCACAGCGGCGCGTCGGGTCCGGTCCACTTACAAAATCGAGAGAGCCTGGTGCCCTCACCATCGGTGAGCGGCGCGCCGATCTCATCGAGGTAGGCGTCGTCACAGACATGACCACGCGCGACGCCCATCTCTCCAGCCACTGGCCCCTCGGCCGGGCGCACTCCAGCCCGTCCCGTGACCGCCCTGCGGCGCCATGGCGGCATCGCCCGGCCCGAACAATTGAAAACGGCGTCCCAGGGTACCTGAGACGCCGAATTCAGAGAGCGGGAGACGGGGTTCGAACCCGCGACATTCAGCTTGGGAAGCTGACACTCTACCAACTGAGTTACTCCCGCGCGGCGCAGGACCGTAGCACCAGCGCCCGCGCCGAAGCAAGCTCGAACGTCGGTCACTGTCCCTTCGATCACCTCGCGCAGGGCGCATGACCGAGCTCGGGATAGGCGCGTCAAAAGGGGGCGAGCACGAACACGACCGGGCACCCCCACACCTCCAAACGCGCCCAGAGCGGGCTTTGCATCCGCTATTCTGGACCCGCTCCAGTGAGGACCTAGGGTGCGAGCACACCACGCATCAGGTCCGAACGGGGACCAGGTACATGGTCCCGAGCGGACGAAGGATTGAGTTCGTGAGCGAACATACGAGCGACCAGAAGCTCCGTGCCTACCTCGAACGCGCCACCTCGGCGCTGCGCCAAACCAAGCTGAAGCTGCAGGAGCTCGAGGCGCGTCAGCACGAGCCAATTGCGATCGTCGGCATGTCCTGCCGGCTGCCCGGCGAAGTCCGCGATCCGGCGCAGCTGTGGTCGCTGCTGGACGGTGGTGTGGACGCCATCTCGCCCCTGCCCGAGGACCGCGGCTGGGAGGTGAAGCGCCTCTACGATCCCGATCCCGATCACGTGGGCACGACCTACACCCGCGGCGGCGGGTTCATCGACCACCCGGCGGGCTTCGATGCGCCCTTCTTTGGCATCAGCCCACGCGAGGCCGCGGGTATCGACCCGCAGCAGCGGGCGCTGCTCGAGCTGAGCTGGGAGGCGCTCGAGCACGCGCGGATCGTGCCCGAGTCGATCTACGAGAGCCGCACGGGGGTCTATGTCGGGGTCTGTTACGACGACTTCGCCCAGCTGCTGCCCTCGGCCGATGTCGCCGAGGACGGCTACGGGACCCTGGGCAATCTCTACAGCGTGGCCTCGGGGCGCATCGCCTACACGCTCGGGCTCCAGGGCCCTGCGGTGACGGTGGACACGGCCTGCTCGACTTCGCTGGTGACGATCCACCTGGCTTGCCAGGCGCTGCGCCGTGGTGAGTGCGAGCTCGCCCTGGCCGGGGGCGCGACGCTGTTCTCGACGCCCGAGCCGATCGTCGCGTTCTCTCGCCTCAAGACCCTGTCCGCCGACGGTCGCTGCAAGGCCTTCTCCGACCAGGCCGACGGGGCCGGCTGGGCCGAGGGCGCCGGCGTGCTCGTGCTCGAGCGCCTGTCCGATGCCAAGGCCAAGGGTCACCGGGTCCTGGCTCTGGTCGCGGGTACGGCCGTCAACCAGGACGGGCGCAGCCAGGGGCTGACGGCGCCCAACGGGCCCGCCCAGCGGCGGGTGATCCAGGCGGCGCTCGCCGACGCGCAGCTCGAGGCCAAGGACGTCGACGTTGTCGAGGCCCACGGCACGGGCACCAAGCTCGGCGATCCGATCGAGGCTCAGGCGCTGATCTCCACCTACGGTCGAGCGCACAGCCCCGAGCGCCCGCTGTGGTTGGGATCGATCAAGTCGAACATCGGCCACACCCAGGGCGCGGCCGGGGTCGCGGGCGTGATGAAGATGATCCTCGCCCTCGAGCACGAGCGGCTGCCGCGATCGCTGCACAGCGAGTCACCTTCGGCGCAGATCGACTGGAGCGCGGGCACGGTCCAGCTGCTCCAGACCAACCAGCCCTGGGCGCGCGGCGAGACGCCGCGGCGCGCGGCCGTGTCCTCCTTTGGCATCTCGGGCACCAACGCCCACGTGATCCTCCAGGAGGCGCCGGCGCCCGAGCAGGATCAGCCGGCGCCCGCCCCCGCCAAGGCGCCGACGCGCGCGCTGGCCTTGATGCTCAGCGCCCACGACGACGCGGCCTTGCGCGAGCAGGCCACCCGCCTGCGCGCCCACGTCGAGGCTCACCCCGAGCTGCGCCTCGCCGACCTCGCCCACTCGCTGCTCACCACCCGCGCGCAGCTGCCCCGACGCGCGACGATCGTCGCACGCTCGCGCGAGCAGCTGCTCGAGCGCCTCGCCCCCGAGCACGCTCCGCCCACGCCGCGGCCGGCTCGGATCGCCCCCAAGCTCGCCTTGCTGTTCACGGGTCAGGGCGCTCAGCGCCTGGCCATGGGCCGCCAGCTCGCCAAGGCCTACCCGGCCTTCGCCAAGCTCCTCGACTCGCTCTTCGCTCGCTTCGACGCCCTGCTGCCCACGCCCCTGCGCGAGGTGGTGTTCGCCGCCGAGGGCTCCGAGCTCGCCCAGCGCCTCGATCAGACCGCCTTCACCCAGCCCGCGCTCTTCGCCATCGAACTCGCGCTCTACCGCATGCTCTCGGTCCTGGGCGTCGAGCCCGAGCTGCTCCTCGGTCACTCCATCGGTGAGCTCGTCGCGGCCCACGTCGCCGGCGTGTTCTCCCTCGACGACGCCTGCAAGCTCGTCGCCGCCCGCGGCCGCCTGATGCAGGCGCTGCCCGAGGGCGGCGCCATGATCTCGATCCAGGCCAGCGAGGACGAGCTGCGTCCCGTGCTCGATCAACACCCCGGGGTCGACATCGCCGGCCTCAACGGGCCGATGTCCACGGTCGTCTCGGGCGACGAGCAGCCCGCCCTGGCCGTCGCCGCCCACTTCGAAGGTCTCGGCCGCAAGACCCGGCGGCTGACCGTCAGCCACGCCTTTCACTCCCAGCGCATGGCCCCGATGCTCGACGAGTTCCGCAAGCTCGTCGCCAGCTTCGAGCTGCATCCGCCCAAGATACCCGTGATCTCCAACCTCACGGGTAAGCTCGCCAGCGCCGAGGCGCTGTGCGATCCCGACTACTGGGCTCGCCACGTCCGCCACGCCGTGCGCTTCCTCGACGGCGTCCGCGAACTCGAGGCCCAGGGCGTCGAGCTCTGCCTCGAGCTCGGACCCCACGGCGTGCTCTCGGCCATGGCCGCCGGCTGCCTGTCCGACGCCAGCACCCTGGCGATCCTGCCTCCGGCGCTGCGCCGCGAGCTGCCCGAGGACGAGGCCTTCGCGGCCTGCCTGGGCGCGCTGCATGCCAGTGGCGTTGCGATCAACTGGGGCGCGCTGCTCGAGCCCTTCAGCCCCCAGGTCGTCGATCTACCGGCCTACCCCTTCCAGCGCCACCGCCACTGGCCCGAGGCCATCGAGCGCAGCTTGGACCTCGGGGCCGCTGGCCTGCGCAGCGCCGAACACCCGGTGCTCGGCGCCGCCCTGGCCGTCGCCGAGCACGACGCGCTGCTGCTGACCGGCAGCTTGTCCTTCGCGGCGCAGCCGTGGCTGGCGGATCACGTGGTCTTTGGTCGGGCGATCGTGCCCGGCACCGCGTTCGTGGAGTTCGCCTGCGCGGCGGGGCTCCGCCTCGGCCTCGACACCCTCGAGGAGCTGACCTTGGAGGCCCCCCTCGAGCTCGGCGAGGACACCAGCGTGGCCGTGCAGATCTACGTGGGCGAGCCCGACGAGCGCGGGCGCCGAGAGCTCACGATCCACTCGCGCGAGGACGACGATGATCCCCAGCGCGGCTGGATCTGCCACGCCCGCGGCCTGCTGGCGCTGTCGACCGCCAGCTCGACGCGCGCGAGCGACCCGAGCCTGAGCAGCTGGCCGCCCGCGGGCGCCGAGGCTCTCCCCCTCGACGAGGCCTACCCCACGCTGGCCGCGGCCGGCCTCGCCTATGGCCCGCAATTTCGCGGCCTGCGTTCGGCCTGGCGCAGCCAAGACGGGACGCAGAGCTTCGTCGAGGTCCAGCTGCCCGAGCCGGCCTGGCCCGGAGCCGAGCGCTACCTGCTGCACCCCGCGCTGCTCGACGCCGCGCTGCATGTCCTCGCCCTCGACGAGCGCTTGCCCGCGGGCAAGGTGCCGCTGCCCTTCGCCTGGTCCGGGGTCCACTTCGCCGTGGCCGGCGCGACGAGCTTGCGCGCGCGCCTGGATCACCACGACGACGGCTCGGTCTCGCTGACCCTCGCCGACGGCCTGGGCGAGCGGCTCGCGACCATCGATCGCCTCGCCACCCGCCCCGTGTCCAGCCACGAGCTCGACGCCTCGGCGCGCAGCAGCGCAGAGCAATTTCATCGCCTGCGCTGGGTCCCGGCCGAGCAGGCCGCGGGCGCGAGCGCGGGCCGGTGGATCCAGCTCGGGCCCGGCGCGCCGCTGAGCGCCTCGCCGGACACGCTCCCGCGCTTCGCCAACCTCGACGCGGCGCTGACCCAGGGCGAGGCCCCGGCGGTGATCCTCGCCAGCTTCATCGACGCCGGCGACGACCCGCTCGCGCTCAGCGAGGCCGCGCTCGCGCTGATCCAGCGCTGGCAGTCCGAGGACGCCCTCGGCGAGAGCGCGCTGATCTTCGTGACCCGGGGCGCCGTCGTCACTGACGAGACCCAGACCCAGCCCGAGCTCGACCTCGCCGCGGCCCCGCTTTGGGGGCTGGTCCGCAGCGCCCAGGTCGAGCTCGGCGATGTCCGCCTGAGCATCGTCGATCTCGACGCCGAACAGGGCACCGGCGACGCGGTCAGCCTCGATCTCTCCTCGCTCGAGCCCCTCGCCAGCGGCGCCCACCAGCTCGCCCTGCGCGACGGTCAGAGCCTCGAGCCTCGCCTGGTCCGCGCCCCCGCCGAGGGGCTGGCGATCCCCCCGGCCCGCGCCTGGCAGCTGGCGATCACCAACAAGGGCGCCCTCGACGGCGTGGCCCTGGTGCCCAACCCCGCGGGCGAGGCCGCCCTCGGAGCCCTCGAGGTCCGCGTGGCCGTGCAGGCCGCTGGCCTCAATTTTCGCGACGTGCTCAACACCTTGGGCATGTACCCCGGCGAGGCCGGGCCGCTCGGCCTCGAGGGCGCCGGCGTGGTCCTCGAGGTCGGCGCGGCGGTCGAGGACCTGCGCCCGGGGGACCGCGTCATGGGCATGTTCCCCGGCGCGTTCTCGTCGATCGCCGTCGCCGATCGCCGCTGGCTCGCGCCGCTACCCGCCGGCTGGACCATGGCGCAGGCCGCCGCGACCCCGGCCGTCTACCTGACCGCCTACTACGCCCTGGTCGAGCTCGGCTCGCTGCGCGCGGGCGAGCGGATCTTGATCCACGCGGCGACCGGCGGCGTGGGCATGGCCGCGACCCAGCTCGCCCGCCACCTCGGCGCCGAGGTCTTCGCCACGGCCAGCGAGCCCAAGTGGGCGACCCTGCGCGCGCTCGGCTTCGACGACGCGCACATCGCCAACTCGCGCACCCTCGAGTTCGAGGCCGCGGTCATGGCCACCACCGAAGGCGCGGGGGTCGACGTGGTCCTCGACAGCCTCGCTGGCGACTTCGTCGACGCCTCCTTGCGCCTGCTGCCCCGCGGCGGCCGCTTCCTGGAGATGGGCAAGACCGACGTCCGCGATCCCGAGCAGGTCGCGGCCGACCACACCGGCGTCGCCTACCAGGCCTTCGACCTCTTGCAGGTCGACGCCGCGCGCATCCAGGCCATGCTCCGCGAGCTGCTCGCGCTCTTCGAGCGCGGCGCCCTCGAGCCGCTGCCGCTGCGCAGCTGGGATATCCGCGAGGCCCCCGAGGCCCTGCGCTTCCTGGGCCAGGCCAAGCACATCGGCAAGGTCGTGCTCGAGTTCCCGCGCGCCCTCGATCCCCGGGGCACGGCGCTGATCACCGGGGGCTCCGGCGCGCTCGGGGCCCTGGTCGCCGAGCACCTCGTCGAGCACCATGGCCTGCGCAACCTGCTGCTGGTCTCGCGCCGTGGCCCCGACGCGCCCGCTGCCGCCGAGCTGCGCGCGCGCCTCGAGGACGCGGGCGCCCGCGTCGAGCTCGTCGCCTGTGACGTCAGCGATCGCCAGGCCCTGGCCGCGCTGCTCGCCGCAATCCCGGCCGAGCGCCCGCTGACCGCCGTCTTCCACACCGCCGGCGTGCTCGAGGACAGCACCCTCGAGTCCCTCGACGCCGACAAGCTCGCCCGGGTGTTCGCGGCCAAGGTCCCCGCCGCGCGCAACCTCGACGAGCTGACCGCCGAGCTCGAGCTCGCGGCCTTCGTGCTCTTCTCCTCGGTGGTCGGCACCCTCGGCAACCCCGGCCAGGCCAACTACGCGGCCGCCAACGCCTTCCTCGACGCCCTCGCCGAAGATCGTCGCGCCCGCGGCCTGGCGGGGATCAGCCTGGCCTGGGGACCCTGGGCCCAAGGTGGCATGGCCGCGCGCCTGTCCGAGGCGGACCGCCAGCGCCTGCGCCGTCGCGGCCTCCGCCAGCTCGCCGTGGCCGACGGCCTCGCCCTGCTCGACGAGTCCCTGCGCCGCCGCGAGGCCGCCCTGGTCGCGGCGCCCCTCGACGTGCGCGCGCTCGCGGCCAGCGACGATCCCCTGCACCCCACGCTGCGTGGCCTCGTCCGCCGGGCGCCGCGGCGCAGCGCCGGCGAGGCCGCGTCCTCGGGCGCAGCGGGCTCGGAGCTCCTGACTCGCCTGGCCCCGCGCTCCGCCGACGAGCGCGAGCGCGTGCTCCTCGAGCTCGTCCTCGGCGAGGCCGGTGTCGTGCTCGGCGCGAGCGCGTCTTCGATCCCCGCCGACCGCCCGCTCCAGGAGCTCGGCCTCGACTCGCTGATGGCCGTCGAGCTGCGCGGGCGCCTGCAAAAGGCCACGCAGCTGCGTCTGCCGGCGACCTTGCTCTTCGACTACCCCACGGCCAACGAGCTCGCGCGGATGCTCCGGGACGGGCTCGAAGAGAGCCTCGTGAGTAGCCCGAGCGCCAGCGCCAGCGCGCCGAGCCGGCCGACCAAGGCGATCACCGCGAGCGCCTCGGTCGACGACGACGCCATCGCGATCGTGTCCATGGCCTGTCGCCTCCCCGGCCACGTCGAGTCACCCGAGCAGCTGTGGCAGCTCCTCGTCGACGAGGTCGACGCCATCTCCCCCTTCCCCGCCGAGCGCGGCTGGGACGCGGACGCCCGCTTCGATCCCGCCGCCGACCGACCCGGCACCCTCGCGACCCGCGGCGGCGGCTTCATCGATCACCACGACCGCTTCGACCCCGCCTTCTTCGGCATCAGCCCGCGCGAGGCCATCGCCCTCGATCCCCAGCAGCGCCTCCTCCTCGAGCTCGCCTGGGAGTCCCTCGAGCGCGCCCGCATCGACCCCGCCTCGCTCCGCGACTCCCTGTCCGGCGTGTTCGTCGGCGTCTGCTACGACGACTATCGCCGCCTGCTCCCGGATCCCGAGCACGCCGAGGACGGCTACCCAACCCTCGGCAACATCGACTCCGTCGCCTCCGGCCGCATCGCCTACGCCCTCGGCCTCCAGGGCCCCGCGATCACCGTCGACACCGCCTGCTCCACCTCCCTGGTCACCTTGCACCTGGCCGCCCGCGCCCTCCAGCGCCGCGAGTGCGACCTCGCCCTCGCCGGCGGCGCCACGGTCTTCGCCACCCTCGACCCCTACCTCACCTTCTCCCGCCTCAAGACCCTGGCCCCCGACGGCCGCTGCAAGCCCTTCTCGGACCAGGCCGACGGCGCCGGCTGGTCCGAGGGCGCCGGCCTGCTCGTGCTCGAGCGCCTGTCCGACGCCACCGCCAAGGGCCACCGCGTGCTCGCGATCGTCCGCGGCTCGGCCATCAACCAGGACGGGCGCAGCCAGGGCCTGACCGCCCCCAACGGGCCCGCCCAGCAGCGCGTGATCAAAGCCGCGCTCGCCGACGCCAGGCTCGGGCCCGCCGACGTCGACCTCGTCGAGGCCCACGGCACCGGCACCCCCCTCGGAGATCCCATCGAGGCCCAGGCCCTCCAGGCCACCTACGGCCGCGCCCACGGCGACGACGCCCCGCTGTGGCTGGGCTCGCTCAAGTCGAACATCGGCCACGCCCAGGCGGCCGCCGGCGTCGCCGGCGTGATCAAGGCCGTGCTGGCCCTCGAGCACGGCACGCTCCCGCGCAGCCTCCACGCCGAGCAGCCCTCCGCGCACATCGAGTGGCGCGGCGGTGGCGTGGCGCTGCTCGATCAGGCCCGCCCCTGGCCGCAGCTCGCTCGACCGCGCCGCGCGGCCGTGTCCTCCTTTGGCATCTCGGGCACCAACGCCCACGTGATCCTCGAGCAGGCGCCCGCCCAGGACACGGCCGAGTCCCTGCGACCCGAGCCCGCCGCCTCGCCCGCGCTGCCGCTGATGCTCAGCGCCCACGACGACGCGGCCTTGCGCGAGCAGGCCGTCCGCCTGCGCGCCCACGTCGAGACCCACCCCGAGCTGCGTCTCGCCGACCTCGCCTTCTCCCTGCTCTCGACCCGCGCGCAGCTCCCTCGCCGCGCGGCGATCGTCGCAAGCTCGCGCGCGCAGCTGCTCGCCCGCCTCGGCGGCGAGCAGGCGCCGCCCGAGCTCGCGCCCTTCACCAGCCGCAGCGGTCCCAAGCTGGCCGTGCTGTTCACGGGTCAGGGCGCTCAACGCCTGGCCATGGGCCGCCAGCTCGCCAAGGCCTACCCGGCCTTCGCCGAGCGCCTCGACTCGCTCTTCGCTCGCTTCGACGCCCTGCTGCCCACGCCCCTGCGCGAGGTGGTGTTCGCCGCCGAGGGCTCCGAGCTCGCCCAGCGCCTCGATCAGACCGCCTATACCCAGCCCGCGCTCTTCGCCGTCGAGCTCGCGCTCTATCGCCTGCTCGAGTCCTGGGGCGTCGAGGCGGCGCTGCTCCTCGGCCACTCCATCGGCGAGCTCGTCGCCGCCCACGTCGCCGGCGTGTTCTCCCTCGACGACGCCTGCAAGCTCGTCGCCGCCCGCGGCCGCCTGATGCAGGCGCTGCCCGAGGGCGGCGCCATGATCTCGATCCAGGCCAGCGAGGACGAGCTGCGTCCCGTGCTCGACCAACACCCCGGGGTCGACATCGCCGGCCTCAACGGGCCGATGTCCACGGTCATCTCGGGCGACGAGCAGCCCGCCCTGGCCGTCGCCGCCCACTTCGAAGGTCTCGGCCGCAAGACCCGGCGGCTGACCGTCAGCCACGCCTTCCACTCCCAGCGCATGGCCCCGATGCTCGACGAGTTCCGCGAGCTCGTCGGCTCTCTCGCGCGCTCGGCCCCCTCGATTCCGATCGTCTCCAACCTCACGGGCAAGCTCGCCAGCCCCGAGGCGCTGTGCGATCCCGACTACTGGGCCCGCCACGTCCGCCACGCCGTGCGCTTCCTCGACGGCGTCCGCGAGCTCGAGACCCAGGGCATCGAGCTCGCCCTCGAGCTCGGGCCCCACGGCGTGCTCTCGGCCATGGCCGCCGGCTGCCTGTCCCGCGAGGACGACGAGGGCGAGCTCGCCCTGACGATCCTGCCGCCGGCCTTGCGCCGCGACCTGCCCGAGGACGAGGCCCTCGCGGCCTGCCTGGGCGCCCTGCATGCCAGCGGCGTCGCCCTCGACTGGGCCGCGATCCTCGGTCCCATCGACCCGCAGATCGTCGACTTGCCGGCCTACCCCTTCCAGCGCCACCGCTTTTGGCCCAAGGCCGAGGCCGGCGCCCAGACAGGGACCGCGAGCGCGGCGCTCGACCCGAGCGAGCAGGCGTTTTGGACGGCGGTCGAGTCCAGCGACGACGCGGCTCTCTCGGCGCTGCTCGACACCGACGCGTCCAAGGGCGAGGCCCTGCGAGCCGCGCTCCCGGCCCTGAGCGCCTGGCGTCGCAACCAACGCGAGCGCTCGACCATCGACGGCTGGCGGTACGTCACGAAGTGGCGCCCGCTGCCCGAGTCCTCCGGCCGCGAAGGCGGCGAGCCACCGCTGGTCCTGCTGTCCTCGGCGAGCGCCGCCGACCCGGCCCTCGCCCCCTTGCTCGACGCCCTCGGCGACGCCGCGCACCGCCTCCAGCTCGACGCAGGGAGCTCGCGCGAGGCCGTCGCCGAGCGCCTGCGCGGGCTGCTCGAGGGCCGCGAGCACGCGCGCCTGTTCTCGCTGCTCGCCCTCGACCAACGCCCCTGCCCCGGGCAGGCCGCGATCCCCTCGGGCCTGGCCGGCAACCTCGCGCTGCTCCAGGCCGTCGAGGATCTCGACGCGCGCGCCGACCTGTGGCTGCTGACCGCCGGCGCGACCTCGACCGGCGCCGCGGATCCCCTCGCCCATCCGCTCCAGGCCATGACCTGGGGCCTGGCTCAGGTCGCCTCCCTCGAGCTGCCCAAGCGGCAGATCGGGCTGCTCGATCTCCCCGCCCTCGCCGCGCTCCCCGAGGGCGCGAGCCAGCTCGCCGCCTTCGCCTCGCGCGTCGTCGCGGCCACCGAGCGCGACGACTACGAGGCTCAGCTCGCCCTGCGCGACACCGGCCTGTTCGCTCGCCGCGTCGCCCCCGACCTCCGCAGCCCCGGCTCGCGCAGCTTCGTGGCCCGCGGGACCGCGCTGATCACCGGGGGCACGGGCGCCCTCGGCTCCAAGGTCGCCCGCTGGCTCGCCGAGCGCGGCGTCGAGCGCATCGTGCTGACCAGCCGCCGCGGGCCGCAGTCCCCCGGCGCCGCCGAGCTCGTCGCCGAGCTCGAGGCCCTCGGTCCTCGGGTCAGCGTCGTCGCCTGTGACACGGCCGACGCCGCGGCCTTGTCCGCGCTGCTCACCGAGCTCCAGACCAGCGAGCCCCCCCTGCGCTCGGTCTTCCACGCCGCCGGGGTCGCCGGCGCGTTCACGCCCCTCGTCCAGCTCGATCCCCAGACCCTGGCCGAGACCGTCGCCGGTAAGGTCGTCGGCGCGCGAGTGCTGAGCGAACACGAGGCGCTCGAGCTCGACGCCATGGTCTACTTCTCGTCGATCTCTGGCGTGTGGGGCAGCGGAGACCAGGCCGCGTACTCCTCGGGCAACGCCTACCTCGACGCCCTCGCCCTGCACCGCGCCGGCCGCGAGCTCCCGGCGACCGCCCTCGCCTGGGGCCCCCTCGGCGGCGGCGGCATGGCCGACGAAGAGGCCATGCGCCACCTCGGTCGCCGCGGCCTGCGGGCCATCTCGCCCGCGCAGACCCTCGCGGCGCTCCAGGCCGTGCTCGAGGACGGACGCAGCCAGGTGACCGTGGTCGACATCGACTGGGAGCGCTTCGCTCCGGCCTACGCCGCCGCCCGCCCGCGCCCGCTGCTCGACGAGCTCCAGCCCCAGCAAGACGAAGACACGCCCGCCAGCGGCCCCGAGCGCGCGGGCTCCCCCCTCGCCGCGGGCGTGGCCGCGCTGCGCGAGCTCCCCGAGGCCGAGCGCCTGCGCCGGCTCATCGCCCTCGTGCTCGGCCAGCTCGCCAAGATCCTCGGCGTCGAGGATCCCGGCAGCCTGTCCCCGCGCACCGGCTTCTCCGACCTCGGCCTCGACTCGCTCATGGCCGTGGAGTTCCGCCAGCGCCTCCAGCGAGAGACCGGCCTGCGCCTTCCGGCGACCTTGGCCTTCGACTACCCGAACGGCGAGCGCCTCGCTCGCATGCTCGAGACTCGGCTCTTCGTCCAGGCGGCCGAGGCCCCCCGCGACCCCGCCAAGGCAGACGCCCGCGAGCCGGCCGTGGCCGAGGATCCGATCGCCGTCGTCGGCGTCGGCCTGCGCCTGCCCGGCGGGGTCGACGATCTCGACAGCCTGTGGGCCATGCTCTGCGCCGAGACCGACGCCGTCGCGCCGATCCCCGCCTCGCGCTGGGACGTCGACGCCTACTACGACCCCGATCCCGAGGTCATGGGCAAGACCTACGCCCGCGCGGCGGGGCTGCTCGATCGCGTCGATCGCTTCGACCCGACCTTCTTCAACATCAGCCCGCGCGAGGCCGCGGCCATCGATCCCCAGCACCGGCTGCTGCTCGAGGCCAGCTGGGAGGCCCTCGAGCACGCGGGCGTCGTGCCTGCGCGCTTGCTCGACTCTCAGACCGGCGTGTTCGTCGGCATCGGGCCCAGCGACTACGCCATGCAGCACGGGCTCAGCGAGGGCGACGCCTACAGCTTGCTCGGCACGCACATGTCCTTCGCGGCCGGGCGTGTCGCCTTCACCTTGGGCCTCCAGGGTCCGGCCCTGTCCGTGGACACGGCTTGCTCGTCCTCGCTGGTCGCCCTGCACCTCGCCTGCCAATCGCTCCAGGCCGACGAGTGCAGCCTCGCCCTGGTCGGCGGCGTCCAGGTGATCTCCGCCCCCGACAGCTTCATCGCCCTCTCGCGGACCCGGGCCCTCGCCCCCGACGGGCGCTGCAAGACCTTCTCCGAGAACGCCGACGGCTACGGGCGCGGCGAGGGCGTGGTCGTGCTCGCGCTCCAGCGCCTGTCCGCGGCCGAGGCCGCCGGGCGCCCCGTGCTCGGGCTGATCCGCGGGACCGCCGTCAACCACGACGGTGCGAGCAGCGGGATCACGGCGCCCAACGGACCCGCGCAGCAAAAGGTCCTCCGCGCCGCCCTGGACGCGGCCGGCCTGAGCCCCGCCGAGGTCGACCTCGTCGAGTGCCACGGCACCGGCACCTCCCTGGGCGACCCCATCGAGGTCCAGGCCCTGGCCGCCGTCTATGGCGAGGATCGCCCCGCCGAGCGCCCGCTGCTGCTCGGCGCGATCAAGACCAACATCGGCCACCTCGAGTCGGCCTCCGGCCTCGCCGGCGTCGCCAAGGTGCTCGCGGCCATGCACCACGCCGAGGTGCCCGCGACGCTGCACGCTCAGCCCCGCAACCCGCACATCGACTGGGACGCGATGGCCGTCGAGGTCGTCGACGCCCGCCGGCCGTGGCCCTCGCGCGGTGCCCCGCGGCGCGCCGGCGTCTCGGCCTTTGGGCTCTCGGGGACCAACGCCCACGTGATCCTCGAGCAGGCGCCCACCCGCGAGCCCGCCAGCGAACCCGCCCGAGCCCAGGTCCCCGCTGACACACTCGAGCGCCCCCTGCCCTTCGTGCTCAGCGCGCGCAACGACGCCGCCTTGGCCGAGCAGCTCGCCCACCTGCGCGCGCACCTCGACGCGCACCCCGAGCTCCCCCTCGACGACCTCGCCCACGCCCTGCTCCAGGCGCGCTCGCACTTCGAGCGCCGCGCGGCCGTGGTCGCGAGCACCCGCGCGCAGCTGCTCGCAGGCCTGAGCGCCGAGCCCACCTCCAGCCTCGCCCACGCCGACCCCAAGCTCGCGCTGCTCTTCACCGGTCAAGGTGCCCAGCGCGTCGGCATGGGCCGCGAGCTGTCCGCGGCCTACCCCGAGTTCGAGCGCGCCTTCACGGAGATCTGCGCGGCCTTCGACCGCCACCTCGAGACCCCTCTGCGCGAGGTGATCTTCGCCGCCGAGTCCGACGCCCTCGACCGCACGGCCTACACCCAGCCCGCGCTCTTCGCCCTCGAGCTCGCGCTCTTCCGCCTGCTCGAGTCCTGGGGCCTCGTCCCCGCGCTCCTGCTCGGCCACTCGATCGGGGAGATCGTCGCGGCCCACGTCGCCGGCGTGTTCTCCCTCGACGACGCCTGCACCCTGGTCGCCGCCCGCGGTCGGCTGATGCAGGCCCTCCCCGAGGGCGGCGCCATGATCTCGATCCAGGCCGCCGAGGACGAGGTCCAGGCCGCGCTCGCCGAGCACCCCGGGGTCGACCTCGCCGGCCTCAACGGGCCGATGTCCACGGTGATCTCCGGCGACGAGGCCCCGGCCGTGGCGCTCGCCGAGCGCTTCGCGGCCCAGGGTCGCAAGACTCGCCGGCTCACCGTCAGCCACGCCTTCCACTCGCGGCGCATGGAGCCGATGCTCGACGACTTCCGGGCGATCGTCTCCAGCCTCGAGCTGCGCCCGCCCGTGATCCCGCTGGTCTCCAACGTCACGGGGACCATGGCCAGCGACGCGCAGCTGACCTCGCCCGACTACTGGGTCGAGCACGTCCGCGCCGCCGTGCGCTTCGTCGACGGCGTCCGCGTGCTCGAGCAACGCGGCGTGACCATGGCCCTCGAGCTCGGCCCCCACGGCGTGCTCTCGGCCATGGCCGCCGGCTGCCTGTCCGACGACGGCGACGCTGCCGGCGACACCGCGCTGCGCCTACAGACCTCGCTGCGCCGCGACCTCCCCGAGCCCGAGGCCCTCGCCCAGGCCTTGGCCGCCCTGCACTGCCACGGCGTCGCCCTCGACTGGGGCGCCGTGCTTGCTCCGCACCCGCTGCGCGCCCTCGACCTGCCCACCTACCCCTTCCAGCGCGCGCGCTACTGGCTCGCGACCGCCTCGCGCGGCGCTGGGGATCTCTCGTCGGCCGGGCTCGGCGCGAGCGAGCACCCCCTGCTCGGCGCCCTGACCGAGCTCGCCGACGGTGGCCTGCTGGCGACCGCCCGCCTCGACCTCGCCCGCGCGCCCTGGCTCGCGGACCACGTCGTCTTCGACCACGTGCTCTTCCCGGGCACCGGCTTCTTGGACCTCGCGCTCACGGCCGCCGCCGAGCTCGGCGAGCCGAGCATCGACGAGCTCTCGCTCGAGGCCCCGCTGGTCCTGCGCGCCGGTGAGGGCGTCGACCTCCAGCTGGCGATCGCGGCCCCCGACGACGAGGGTCGCCGCGTGCTCACGATCCATTCCCGCGGCGAAGCTGGCTGGCTGCGCCACGCCGCCGGGAGCCTGCGCGCCCCCACCGAGGCCCCCGCCGACTTCGAGCTGCGCACCTGGCCGCCGGCGAAGGCCGAGGTCATCGAGGTCGAGGGGCTCTACGAGCGCCTCGCCGACATCGGCCTGGCCTACGGGCCCAGCTTCCGCGGCCTGCGTCGAGCCTGGCGCCTCGGGGAGCAGCTCTTCGCCGAGGTCGAGCTCGAGCTCGAGGACAGCGGCGACGCCGAGGGCTTCGCCCTTCACCCCGCCGCGCTCGACTCGGCCCTGCACCTGCTCGCCCTCGCCAAGGGCGAGCTCACCGAGCAGGTCGAGCTGCCCTTCGCCTGGTCCGCCGCCCGGCTGATGGCCACCGGCGCCGCCAACTTGCGCGTGCGCCTGCGCCCCGGCGAGTCTGGCGTGGCCCTCGACATCGCCGATGCCACCGGTCAGACCGTGGCCAGCGCCCACCTGCAGACGCGCCCGGCCGCCCCCGCCGACATCCGCAACGCCCTCGCGCGCGCGCAGACCACCTCGCTGTATCAGCTGCGCTGGACCGCCCAGCCCCTGCCCGCCCAGGCTCGGCGCCCCGACGCCCTGCTGGTCACGGCTCGGCACGCGGGTGCGGACGCGCCCGGGCTCCTGGGTCTGCGCGCCCACGCCACGCTCGACGAACTGCTCGCCGCCGGCAGCCCGCAGCGACTGCTGATCTCGACCCTCGACGACGGCCTCGAGAGCCCCCTCGACGCCAGCGCGGCCGCCCTCGAGGTCCTCAAGCAGGTCCTCGCCGACGAGCGCCTCGCGGAGGCCCGCGTCACCTTGCTGACCCGCAACGCCGTATACGCCGAGCTGGCGGCCGCCGCCGAGCCGGCGGCCGCCGCCGAGCAGGACACGCGAGCGCCAAGCGCGGCCTTCGACCTCGCCCACGCGCCGCTGTGGGGCATGCTCCGCGCGGCCCAGGCCGAGCACCCCGACCGCGAGCTGGCGATCCTCGACGTCGACCTCGACGCCGCCGCGCTTGCCCAGCCCGCCGCCAGCGAGCGCCTCGCCAGGGCCCTGGCCAGCGACGAGCCGCAGCTGGCCGCGCGCGGCGAGGCCCTGCTCGCCCCGCGCCTCGCCCCCGCGAGCGCCCCCGATCTGCTGCTCCCGCCGCCCGCGGCCCGGGCCTGGAACCTCGACTCCTCGGCCAAGGGGACCCTCGAGAACCTGCTCTTCGTCGACGCCTCCGAGCTCCTCGACGATCCCCTGCCTCCGGGTCACGTCCGCATCCGCGTGCGCGCCACGGGGCTCAACTTCCGCGACGTGCTCAACGCCCTGGGCATGTACCCCGGCGACCCCGGCCCGCTCGGCTACGAGGGCGCCGGCGTGGTCGAGGCCGTCGCCGACGACGTCACCGACCTGCCCGTGGGCACCGCGGTGTTCGGCCTGCTGCGCGCGGGCTTCGGCTCTCACGCGATCATCGATCGCCAGCTCGTCGCCCCGGTCCCCCGCGGCTGGAGCTTCACCCAGGCCGCCTCCGTGCCGCTGGTGTTCCTCACGGCCTACTACGCCTTCACCGATCTCTCGGCCCTGCAGCCCGGCGAGCGCGTGCTGATCCACGCGGCGACCGGCGGCGTGGGCATGGCCGCGACCCAGCTCGCCCGGCACATCGGCGCCGAGGTCTTCGGCACCGGCAGCACGCCCAAGTGGCCCACGCTGCGCGCGCTCGGCTTCGACGACGCGCACATCTCGAACTCGCGCACCCTCGCCTTCGAGCAGGACTTCATGGCTGCCACCGGCGGCGAGGGGGTCGACGTCGTCCTCGACGCCCTCGCCCACGAGTTCGTCGACGCCTCCTTGCGCCTGCTGCCCCGCGGCGGCCGCTTCTTGGAGATGGGCAAGACCGACGTCCGCGATCCCGAGCAGGTCGCCGCCGCGCACCCCGGAGTGCGCTACACGGACTTCGATCTGATCGACGCCGGGCCCGAGCGGATCCAGGAGATGCTGCTCGCGCTCTTGCCTCTCTTCGAGTCCGGCGCCCTCGAGCCGCTGCCCACCAAGATCTGGGATCTTCGCCGGGCGCCCGAGGCCTTCCGCTTCGTCGGCCAGGCCAAGCACATCGGCAAGGTCGTGCTCGAGGCCCCGCGCGCCATCGACCCCGAGGGCGCGGTGCTGATCACCGGCGGCACCGGTGCCCTCGGAGCGCTGACCGCCAGGCAGCTGGTCGAGCGCTGGGGCGCCCGCCACCTGGTGCTGACCTCGCGGCGCGGACCCGATGCCCCGGGCGCCGCCGAGCTCACGGCGGAGCTCGAGGCCCTCGGCGCCTCGGTCGAGATCGCCGCCTGTGACCTCGCCGCGCGCGAGGCCATCGCCGCGCTGTTGGAGCGGATCACCAGCGAGCGCCCGCTGACCGCCCTGATCCATGCCGCCGGCGTGCTCGATGACGGCATGCTCCTCGACCTCGACCGCGAGCGCCTGGCCACGGCCTTCGCTCCCAAGGTCGACGCCATCGCTCACCTCGACGCGCTGACCCGCGACCAGCCCCTGGCCCACTTCGTGGTCTTCTCGTCGATCTCCGGGACCATGGGCTCCGCCGCCCAGGCCAACTACGCGGCCGCCAACGCCTACCTCGACACGCTCTGCGCCCGTCGCCACGCCCTCGGCCTGCCCGCGACCAGCCTGGCCTGGGGCCCCTGGGCAGAAGGAGGGATGGCCGCCCGCCTGTCCGCCGCCGACCGGGCGCGGATGAAGCGACAGGGTCTCCCGCCCCTGTCCTTCGCCGAGGGCACCAGCTTGCTCGCGACCAGCCTCGCGCACCCCGACCCGGTGCTGATCCCCGTCCACCTCGACCTCGCGGCCCTCGGCCAGCGCGCCCACGAGCTCCCCGCGATCTTCCGTGGCCTGGTCCGCGCCGCCCCCCGGCGGGCCAGCGCCCACGGCCAGGCCGAAGCGGTCTCGCTCGCCGAGCGGCTGCGCGCCCACGACCCCAGCGAGCGCGAGGGCCTGCTGCTCGAGCTCGTCCAGCTCGAGGCCGCCACGGTCCTCGGCCTCGGCGACCCCGCGTCGATCCCCGCGGATCAGCCCCTGCGCGGCTTTGGCCTCGACTCGCTGATGGCCGTCGAGCTGCGCAACCGGCTGCAAAACGCCAGCGGCGCCCGGCTGCCGGCGACCTTGACCTTCGACTATCCCACTCCCGAGCAGATCGCCGGCTTCTTGCTCGACAAGCTCGACCTGCGCGACGCGGCCCCCACGACCGCCGCCGCGACCACCCCGGGCACCAGCCCCGACGCGGACGCGAGCGCGATGTCCGACGACGAGCTCCGCGAGCTGCTCGCGCGCCTGCCCCTCGACGCCCTGCGTGCGCAGGGCCTGCTCACCCAGCTCCTCGCCCTCGCCCCGAGCGCCGGCAAAGCGCCCGCCCCCGAGAACGAGCCCGAAGGTGAGGACGACGCGGGCGAGGCCCTCGACGACATGTCCCTCGACGACCTCGTCGCCCTCGCCCTGGGCGATGATGACGACGACGACGACGACGACGACGATGACTGATCTCCGCCCCCTCACTGCGCCATGACAGAAGCAAACGACAAGGTCACCAAAGCCCTCCGCGCGTCGCTCAAGGAGGTCGAGCGCCTGCGCAAGCAAAACAAGAAGCTCGCGGCCGCCGCGAGCGAGCCGATCGCCGTGGTCGCCATGGCCTGTCGCATGCCCGGCGGCGTCGAGACCCCGGAGCAGGCCTGGGCGCTGCTCGACGAGGGCCGCGACGCGATCACGCCGCTGCCCGAGGATCGCGGCTGGCCGGTGGCCGAGCGCTACGATCCCGACCCCGAGCGCGTAGGCGCCTACTACACCACCGGCGGCGGCTTCCTCGACGGCACCGACAAATTCGACGCCGCGCTCTTCGGCATCAGCCCGCGCGAGGCCGAGGCCATGGACCCCCAGCACAGGCTGCTGCTCGAGCTGTCCTGGGAGGCTCTCGAGCGCGCCAAGCTGGCGCCCATGAGCCTGCGCGGCAGCGACACCGGCGTGTTCGTGGGCGTCTGCTACCACGACTTCGAACACGTCGGGCCGACGATCCAGGAGGCCAGCGACGGCTACAAGGGCCTGGGGATCGCCTCGAGCGTGGCCTCGGGGCGCATCGCCTACACCTTCGGCTTCGAGGGCCCGGCGCTGAGCGTCGACACGGCCTGCAGCACCTCCTTGGTCGCCGCTCACCTCGCCTGCCAGGCCCTGCGCCGCGGTGAGTGCAGCCTCGCGCTCACCGGCGGCGCGACGATCTACGCCACCCTCGAGCCCTTCGTGCTCTTCAGCCGGCTCAAGGCCCTGTCCCCCGACGGCCGCTGCCGAGCCTTCTCCGACCAGGCCGCCGGCGCCGGCTGGGCCGAGGGCGGCGGCGTGCTCGTGCTCGAGCGCCTGTCCGACGCCAAGGCCAAGGGTCACCCGATCCTCGCGCTGATCCCCGGCTCCGCGATCAACCAAGACGGGCGCAGCCAGGGCCTGACCGCCCCCAACGGCCCCTCGCAGCAGCGCGTGATCCGTCAGGCCCTCGCCTCGGCCAAGCTCGAGCCCAGCGAGGTCGACGCGGTCGAAGCCCACGGCACCGGCACCGGCCTCGGCGACCCCATCGAGGTCCAGGCGCTCCAGGCCACCTACGGCCGCGCACGCCCGCCAGGCACCCCGCTGCGCCTGGGTACGCTCAAGTCCAACATCGGCCACAGCCAGGCCGCCGCCGGGGTGCTGGGGATCATCAAGGTGATCCTCTCGCTCCAGCACGAGCGCCTGCCCAAGACCCTCCACGCCGAGACCCTCTCGCCCCACGTCGACTGGGACGAGGACGAGGTCGCGGTGCTGCGCGAGGCCGTCGACTGGCCACGCGGCGAGCGTCCGCGCCGGGCCGGGGTCTCGTCCTTCGGCATCTCGGGGACCAACGCCCACGTGCTCGTCGAGGAGGCCCCGCTCGCTCCTGCTCGGGATCGGGATCAGGCTCAGGATCAGGCGGTCGGCTCGACCCCGGCCCACGCACATCCCCTGCCCCTGCGCCTCTCGGGCCACGACGCGGCCGCCCTCGACGAGCACGCCAAGCGCGTGCGAGCCTTCGCCGCGGCCACCCCCGAGCGCCCCCTCGCCGAGCTCGCCGCCGCGCTCCACACCACGCGCACGCACCTCGGCCAGCGCGCCACGGTCATCGCCAGCTCGACCCAGGAGCTCGTCGACACCCTGACCGCCCTCGAGCGCGGCGAGCCAGCGCCGCGCTTCGTGTCCGGGCGCGCCGACCTCTCCGGCAAGGTCGTGTTCGTCTTCCCCGGCCAGGGCTCCCAGTGGCCGGACATGGCCAAGTCCCTGCTCGCCAGCGCCCCGGTGTTCGCCGACGCGATCGCGGCCTGCGATCGCGCCCTCGCCCCCCACGTCGACTGGTCGCTGCTCGACGTGCTCCACGGCCGCCCCGGCGCCGCCGCGCTGTCCCGCGTCGACGTGGTCCAGCCCGCGCTCTTCGCAATGATGGTCGCCCTCGCCGCGCTGTGGCGCAGCCTCGGGGTCGAGCCCGACGCGGTCATCGGCCACTCCCAAGGTGAGATCGCCGCGGCCTGTGTCGCCGGCGCGCTGAGCCTCGAGGACGCCGCCAAGATCGTCGCGCTGCGCAGCCGGGTGATCACCTCGCTCGCTGGCAGCGGGGCCATGGCCGCCACCGGCCTCTCGGCCGAGGCCCTCGCGCCTCGCCTCACTGGCTACGGCGACCGACTCAGCCTCGCCGTCGACAACGGCCCGGCCTCCACGGTGGTCTCGGGTGATCCTGCCGCCGTCGACGAGCTCGTGGCCGCGCTCGCGGCCGAGGACGTGTTCGCGCGCCGGGTCCAGGTCGACTACGCCTCCCACTGCGCGCACATCGAGTCCGTCCGCGACGAGTTGCTCGCGGCCCTGGCCAGCCTCGAGCCCAAGCCCGCGGCGACGCCGATCATGTCCACGGTCACCCAGGCCTGGGTCGCCGGCGAGACCATGGACGCCGACTACTGGTATCGAAACCTGCGCCAGGCCGTGTCCTTCGCCGGCGCGACCACGGCCCTGCTCCGCTCGGGGCACCGCTTCTTCGTCGAGGTCAGCCCCCACCCGGTCATGCCCGTGGCGCTCGCGGGGATCTTCGACGCCGCCGGCGTCCAGGGCCTGAGCGTGCCCACGCTGCGCCGCGAGGACGGCGAGCTCGAGCGCGTGATGCTGTCCCTGGGCGAGCTGCTCAACCGCGGCTGCGCCTGCGCGATCGAAACCCTGTGGCAGGCGGCCGCCCCAAAACCCATCGCGCTGCCCACCTACCCCTTCCAGCGCCAGCGCTTTTGGCCGCCGCCCCAGACCGGGCACACCGCGCTCGCGGCCACCGGCTTCGATCCGGTCGACCACCCCCTGCTCGTGGCCACGACCACCCTGGCCAGCGGCGACCTGCTGTTCACGGCCCAGCTCGACCCCACCAAGGCCGCGTGGTTGGGCGAGCACGCGGTGTTCGGCCACACGCTGATCCCCGCGACCGCCTTCCTCGAGCTCGCCCTCGCAGCCACGGACCAGGTCCAGGTCCAGGCCCAGACCGGCGCGCTCGACCTCGAAGAGCTCACCCTCGAGGCGCCGCTGATCGTCCAGGACGCGCGGGCGATCTTCGTCCAGCTGACCGTGGCCAGCCCCGACGAGGCCGGCGTCCGACGCCTCGCCATCCACGCTCGCGTGGGCGACGACTGGGTCCGCAACGCCTCCGGCAGCCTCGTCCCCGCCACGGACCCGAACGCGACGCTCGACCCGGCCGCCAGCGACGGCCTGCGCGACTGGCCGCCCGCCGGCGAGGCCCTGTCCCTCGAGGGCTTCTACGCGGCCGGCGCGGCCCGAGGCTTCCGCTATGGGCCCAGCTTCGAGGGCCTGCGCGAGGCCTGGCGCGACGGCGATCAGCTCCACGCCCTGGTCGAGCTGCCCGAGCGCCCCGAGGCCGGCCAGGCCGGCGACTACCTGCTCCACCCCGCGCTCTTCGACGCCGCCCTCCACCCCCTGGCGATGCTCGAGGCCAGCCGAGACGGCCAGGCCTACCTGCCCTTCTCGTGGTCCAACGCCCGGCTGTTCGCGACGGGCGCCTCGACCCTGCGCGTGACCCTTCGCCCTCACCCCAGCGTCGCCGGCAGCTACGCGGTCCAGGCCGTGGACGCCGCCGGTCAGCCGGTCGCCCGCGTCGACATCCAGCTGCGCGCCATGTCGAGCGCCAGCATCATGGACACCATCGCCCGGGCTCACCTGCCCCACCTACGTCAGCTGCGCTGGCAGCCGGTCGCCCTGGGCAGCGAGCGCGCGCGACCGGACGCGCTGCTGACCACCGGCCGCCCGCTCGCCCTCGAAGGCGTCGCCCACTACGCGAGCTTCGAGTCCCTGCTCGCCGCGAGCGAGGCGCCGCAGCACCTGCTGCTCTCGGCCCTCCCCGACGCCGAGGACCCCGCCAGCACGGATCCCCTCGCGCTCACCCGCGTCGTCGCCCGCGCCCTCGCGGCGCTGCTCGACGACGAGCGCTTCGCGGCCACCCGCGTCTGCCTGCTGACGAGTCGCGCGCTCCAGGTCGCGGCCGACGACGACCCCCAGGGCCTCGCCGCGGCCGGCGTGTGGGGCCTGGTCCGCAGCCTCCAGACCGAGCACCCCGAGCGCCGGATCGAGATCCTCGACATCGACGTCGACGTCGACGAGC
The DNA here is from genome assembly GCF_011083025.2 of Pseudenhygromyxa sp. WMMC2535. NCBI lineage: Bacteria > Pseudomonadati > Myxococcota > Nannocystales > Nannocystaceae > Pseudenhygromyxa > Pseudenhygromyxa sp. WMMC2535. Next base: position 4,660,126 of record NZ_JABJWV010000001.1, on the reverse strand, counting down.
TCGATCCGGAGCTGCTCGCCGCGCTCGTGGGCGCGGAGCAGCCCCAGCTGACCCTGCGCCGCGGCCAGGCCTACGCCCCTCGCCTCGACGGCGCCTCGGCCTCGGAGGCCCTCGAGACCGCCACGCCCCTCGACCCCGCGGGCACCGTGCTGATCACCGGCGCCTTCGATGGCCTCGCGGCCCTGGTCGCCAAGCGCCTCGTGAGCGAGCACGGCGCGCGCCACCTGCTCCTGGCCGCCCACGCTCCAGCCGAGACCAGCGTCGGCCCACACCCCGCCGAGGCCCTCGCCGAGGCCCTGCGCGACCTCGGTGCCGAGGTCGCGCTCGCGCGCTGTGACCTCGGTGCCCGCGAGGCCCTCGCGCAGCTGCTCGACGCCATCGATCCAGCCCACCCGCTCACCGCCCTCGTCCACCGCGACGCCCCGCTCCCACCGAGCTCGCTGTCGGCCATCGACGATCACCTGGCCGCGGCCTTCCGCCTCGGGGTCGAGGCCCTCACCCACCTCGACGCCCTGACCCGCGCGCGGCCGCTCGTCCACTTCGTGCTGCTCTCGTCGAGCTGCGGCACCCTGGGCGCGCCCCGTCGCGCGCTGCGGGCCAGCCTCGACACCTGGCAGGCGGCCCTGTGCGCCCACCGGCGCGCCCTCGGCCTCCCGGCCACCAGCCTCGCCTGGGGCCCCTGGGCCGATCCCGACGGCCCGACGGGCGATCCCAAGCTGCGCCAAGCCGGCGTCCAGACCCTCTCCGCCCTCGAGGTCGGCCACCTCTTCGACGCCGCCCTCGCCCACCCCGCCCCCAGCCTCGTCCCCTTGCGCCTCGACGCCAGCCGCCTCGGCGAGCGCACCCGGGCGCCGCAGGTCTTGCGCCACCTGATCCGCGAGGCCCCGCGCGCCGCGAGCAACGAAGCCCGCTCGTCCTTCGCGAACGCCCTCGCCCGGCTCGGGAGCATGACCGAGCAAGAGCGCGTCCCCGTGCTGGTCTCGCTCCTGCAGCACGAGGTCGCCGCCGTCATGAGCCTCGCCCGCCCCGAGGACGCCGCCCCCGACCGCCCCTTCCGCGAGCTCGGCCTCGACTCGCTCATGGCCGTCGAGCTGCGCAACCGCCTCCAGGCCAGCTTGGCGCTGCACATCAACACCGCCGACTTCTTCACCCACCCCACCCCCCTCGCCCTCGCCCAGCACTACGCCGCGCAGGTGCGCACCACGACCGCGAGCGCCGACGCCAGCGACGACGACGGCTCGATCCTCGGCAACATCCGAGAGTGGCGCAGCTACAGCCCGACCGCCGCCGGCCCGGCCATCGGCTTCATGCAGATGTTCCACGACGCCCTGCGCTCCCGCCAGAGCGAGGAATTTTGGAACCTGCTGAGCACCCTGGCCAAGATCCGCAAGCAGAGCCAGGCCCTGCGCGAGCACGATCACCAGCCGCTCTTCTTGTCCCGCGACGAGCGCGAGCTGGCGATCTACTGCACCCCCTCGCTCGCGGTCCCGTCCACGCCCCTGCAGTACACCCGCCTCGCCGACGCCGTGGGAGATCGCGTCGAGCTGTGGGCCGCCGCCAACACCGGCTACGCCCCCGACGAGCGCCTGCCCTCCGCGCGCGAGGACCTGGTCAGGCCGCACGTCGAGCACGTCCAGCGCGCCTTCGCCGACAAGGACCTCGTCTTGCTCGGCTACTCCTCCGGCGGCTGGCTGGCCTTCGAGATCGCCGCCCAGCTCGCGGCCGAGGGCACCCCGGCCAAGGCGCTGATCCTGCTCGACGCTCCCCACCCCGACGAGATGCCGCTCTACGCCGTGCCCGCGTTCATGCTGTGGACCGTGCGCTACTACATGCAATACGACTCGTCGAAGGCCGCCCTGGAGAACTTCCTCCAGGAGGTCACCGCGATGCACAACAACGTCTCGATGTACGCCTCCTTGGCCCTCGGCAAGCTCGAGCTCCCGACCTTGTTCGTCCACGCCGTCGACGGCTACGACTACGAAGACGGCTCGGACCCGACCTTCCTGCACCCGCGCGAGTCGTGGCCCAAGCACTTTGGCGACCTCGACTTCGAGACGATCCACGCCACCCACTTTCACCTCGTCGCAGAGCGCCACGTCGACGAGATCGGCGAGATCATCAAGGCCTGGCTCGAGCGGCGTGGCCTGACGCGCGCCGGCTGAGGCCCGCGGCTCGCGGCCCAATTGCAAAGAGCCCTCTCGATCGAGAGGGCTCCCAGTACTGCGCGACAGTTGCTACGCGACAGTTGCTGCGCGGCGCCCGACGGATGGCCAGGCGCGCACCTCAGCAGGGTCTAGGTCTTGACGTAGACGATCTGCGAGGGCTCCGCGTCCTCTTCCTTGGGCAGCGACCAGGTCGTGGGATCGAAGTCCGGCGGCTGCAGGCCCATGGCCTCCCAAGCCTTGACGGCGTCGCCCCAGGCCGCGGGCACGTCGGCCTTCGACTCCGAGATGCCCGAGCGCTCCTTGCCCGCGACCCACAGGACGGCGGTCATCACACCGCGCATCAGGGCGTTGGGGACCACGGTCACCGAGCCGAGCAGCCCGGGGTTTTCCGTGTCGTTCTTCAGCGACTCCGCGAGGTACTTGCGGACCGTCGAAGGGGGAGGCGACATCTTCTCGATGATGCCAATGATGTAAACCCGCGTCCCGACCGAGGCAGCATAGTCAGCCCATTCAGCACGGAATTTCAGAAAGACATCATAGACAGGAATCGTGAGTTCGCCATCCGTGAATGTGAACATCAACGGAAAATGCCGGGCATCGACAACTGCGTTGCACTTATCGCTTTTGACAAAGATGAAGTCACGATCCGGTCGTTTCATCTGGCCTCTCGCTCTCTCCTGGGTTGAGTTGAACACCGTTGCCCAACTCTTTTGAAACGGCAACGAAAGCGGTCGGAACGCTACCACCACGGCGGAGCGGCGCGCAAGCCCTTTCCAGCGCGCTCAGAGCCCATTGCGCGGCATCCTCGGCATGAGGCAAAACGCCCCAAGCCCCTTTTGTGGGGCACCCTTCCGCACCCGACCTCCAGCGAGTACCCTCCGCCTCCGATGGACGCCCGCCGTCTCACGCACCTACGCCAACTCGAAGCCGAAAGCCTGTTCATCATCCGAGAAGTCGTCGCCGAGTTCGAAAACCCGGTGATGCTGTTCTCGATCGGCAAGGACTCGATGGTGATGCTGCGCCTCGCCCAGAAGGCTTTCTGGCCGGGTCCGCTGCCCTTTCCGCTGCTCCACGTGAACACCACGTGGAAATTCCGCGAGATGATCAGCTTCCGAGATCAGCTCTGTCGTGAGTCAGGTCTCGAACTCCTCGAGCATATCAATCAAGATGGTGTTCGCGAAGGTATCAACCCCTTCGACCATGGCGCGGCCTACACGGACATCATGAAGACCGACGGGCTCAAGCAGGCCCTGACAAAATACGGTTTCGACGCGGCATTTGGTGGCGCACGACGCGACGAGGAGCGCTCCCGGGCCAAGGAACGCGTCTACAGCTTCCGGGACCGAAACCACGCCTGGGACCCGAAAAATCAGCGCCCGGAGCTCTGGCGGCTCTACAACGGCCGCCACAAGAAGGGCGAGAGCATCCGCGTCTTCCCACTGTCCAATTGGACAGAGCTGGATGTCTGGCAATACATCCACCTCGAACAAATACCGATCGTCCCGCTCTACTACGCGGCAAAACGCCCCGTCGTCGATCGTGATGGAACATTGATCATGGTCGACGATGATCGCATGCGACTGGAGCCCCATGAGCAGCCCAGCATGCAAATGGTGCGCTTTCGCACCCTTGGCTGCTATCCGCTGAGCGGCGCGATCGAGTCCGACGCGACCACTGTGCCTCAGATCATTCACGAGATGCTGACCACCACCGTCAGCGAACGCGCCGGTCGCGTCATCGACCGCGACGAGGACGCCTCCATGGAGAAGAAGAAACGGGAGGGTTACTTCTGATGGCCGTCGAGCACCGCAGCTACCCCTTCCCCGCCAAGCCGCCCGCGGCCGAAGATCGCCCCGTCAGCAGCCTGATCGAGACGATCCCCGCCCCCGACAGCAGCGACCAGGAGACCCTCGAGTTCCTCGCCGACTACGAGTCGCGCACGCTGCTGCGCTTCGTGACCATCGGCTCCGTCGACGACGGCAAGTCCACGCTGATCGGCCGGCTGCTCTACGAGACCGGCGGCGTGTTCGAGGACCAGCTCGCCGCGGTGACCAGCGGCGAGGGTGAGGGCGAGGAGGTGATCAACTTCGCCAACCTCACCGACGGCCTGGTCGCCGAGCGTGAGCAAGGCATCACCATCGACGTCGCCTACCGCTACTTCGCGACCAAGCACCGCAAGTTCATCATCGCCGACACCCCGGGCCACGTGCAGTACACGCGCAACATGGCCACTGGCGCGTCCACGGCCGACGCCGCGATCATCTTGATCGACGCCCGCCTCGGGGTCCTCCAGCAGTCCCGGCGCCACGCCTACATCGCCAACTTGCTCGGCATCCCGCACCTGCTGGTCGCGGTCAACAAGATGGACCTGGTCGACTTCGACCAGGGCACCTACGAGGCGATCGTCGCCGAGTTCCGGGCCTTCACGGGGCAGCTGGCCTTCGCCAAGGTCGAGTTCTTCCCGGTCAGCGCGCTGCTCGGTGACAACGTCGTCGCGGCCTCGGACAAGACCCCGTGGTTCGCGGCCGCCGGCGGCAAGCCGATCCTCGAGCACCTCGAGACCATCGAGCTGGCCAGCGCCGGCGACGAGGATCGCCCGATCTTCCCGGTCCAGCTGGTCTCGCGCCCGAACCTCGACTTCCGCGGCTACGCGGGGACCATGGCCGCCGGCTCGCTGCGCCCCGGTGACGCGATCAAGGTCCTGCCCTCGGGCAAGACCAGCAAGATCGAGCGCCTGGTGACCTGGGACGGGGATCTGCCCGAGGCCTTCGCCCCGATGTCGGTGACCCTGACCCTCGCCGACGAGATCGACATCAGCCGCGGCGACGTGATCACCCGGGTCGACAACGACCTGCACGTCAGCCGGCGGCTCCAGGCCACGCTGGTGTGGATGCACGACATCCCGCTCGAGCCCGGGCGCCAGTACCTGATCAAGCACATGACGAACCTGGTCTCGGGCACGGTCGTGGCCGTCGACCACCGCGTCGACATGGACACGCTCGAGCGCGTGCCCACCCAGACCCTGGCGCTCAACGAGATCGGCGACGTGACCTTGAGCCTCAACCGGCCGCTGATCCTCGACGACTACGTGCGGGACAAGACCGCCGGCTCCTTCGTGATCATCGATCGCGTGAGCAACGTGACCATCGCCGCCGGGATGATCCGCGGCCACGGCGAGGACTACCAGGACGACGGCCGGGCCGTGGCCGCGGCCCTGAGCGCGGAGGAGCGCGCCGCTCGCTTCCGCCAAAAGCCAGCCGTGCTGTGGATGACCGGCCGCGCCGGCACCGGCAAGATCGTCGTCGCCCGCTCCCTCGAGCGCCGGCTCTTCGACGCCGGGCACCAGGCCTATGTCTTCGACCCGCGGCGGATCAGCCGCGTCGAGCGTCAGGCCCAGGGCAAGGCCCTGGACTTCCTGATCGACGCCGCCGAGCTCGCCGCCGACTCCGGCATGCTCGTGATCGTGGCCTTCACCTCGCCGGCGCGCAGCGATCGTGACCGCGCCCGCGAGCGCCTCGGCGAGCGCTTCGAGTTCATCGAGGCCTTCTTCGACGCCGAGCTCCCGACCTGCCGCAGCCGCCTCGAGGCCCTCGGCCGCGACCCCGAAGAGGCGAGCTACGCCTACGAGCCGCCCGATGACCCCGACGTGATGGTCGACGGCGACGAGCTCGATATCGAGCGCGAGGTCGACCGGCTGATGCGGGCGCTGGAGCGCCGCGGCATCATCGAGACCATCTGATCCCAGCTCGCCCACGGCGAGCGGACGAGCGAGAGGCCCACGCAGCGACGTGGGCCTCTTTTTTTGCGCGTCCAGCTCGGACGAGACGACGAGCCCTCCTGACACCCGCTGCTAAAATCGCGCAGATGGGTACGCTCCCTCCAGGATCCCGGGCAACGCTGCGCAACACCTACCACTCCGCCCTGCACCCCTTCGAGTTCATGGCGAAGATGCGCGCGCGCTACGGCGACCCCTACTCGCTCTCGACGCTCAACGGTCAGGTGGTGGTCACCGCCGAGCCCGAGCACATCCGCGAGCTCTTCACCTACAGGCAGGTCGAGAACTTCGACGTGTTCGCCAGCTCGTCGGTCGCCGCCATCATCGGTCGGCACTCGCTGCTCTTGCTGACCGGCGAGGCCCACCGCCGCGAGCGCAAGCTGCTCAACCCGCCCTTTCACGGCGAGCGCATGCGGGCCTACGGCGAGGCGATCATCGCGGCCACGCGCCACGCCATGTCCGCGCTGCGTCCGGGCGAGGGCTTCCGGGCCATCGAGCGCACCCAGGCGATCTCCCTCGAGGTCATCATCCGCGCCGTGTTCGGCGTCGACGATCGCGCGCTGATCGACGCGCACATGCGGGCCACGGCCGCGACCTTCGACGCCGCCAAGCCGGTGTTCTTCTTCGCCAAGGCCACCCAAGTCGCGCCCTTCGGCCTCGGCCCCTGGGCCACCTACAAGGCCCGCTTCGAGGCCGCCGACCGCCTGCTCCAGGACCAGATCGATCGCGTCCGCGACACGGCCGAGTCCCGCGCAGACATCCTCTCGATGATGCTCTGCGCGCGCTACGAGGACGGCTCGCGCATGTCCGACGCCGAGATCCGCGACGAGCTGCGGACCTTGCTCCTCGCCGGCCACGAGACCACCGCGATCACCTTGGCCTGGGCCCTCGACGCCGTCCACCGCCACCCGGAGGTCGAGGCCCGGCTGCTCGACGAGCTCGACGCCCTCGGCCCCGACCCCGCCCCCGAGGACATCGCCAAGGCCCCCTACCTCGGGGCCGTGATCGACGAGCTCCTGCGCATGTACCCGCCCGCCGAGATCGTCTCCCGCAAGCTCGGCGAGCCGTGGCACTTCGCCGGCTACGACCTGCCCGCCGGTATCACCGTGATGGCGGCCGTCGCCACCGTCCACTACCGCCCCGACCTCTACCCCGAGCCCGAGCGCTTTCGGCCCGAGCGCTTCCTCGAGCGCAAGCCCGGCCCCTTCGAATACCTGCCCTTCGGCGGCGGCCAGCGCCGCTGCATCGGGGCGGCCTTCGCCCACTACGAGGCGCGTCTGGCCCTCGCGACCATGCTCCGCGAGTGGACATTCGAATTGCGCGAACCGGGGCCCGTGGCCATCACCCGGCGCAACGTGACCTTGGGCCCCAAGACCGGCGTGCGCATGGGCATGGTCGGCCCCCGCTCCGCGCGTTAGCGGCTCGAGCTCAGCCAAAGCAGCAGGTGTAGATCAGGTCGGCGTCGGAGCTCCCGCAGATCTCTTCTTGGAGCGCGCAGGTCGTGAGCTCCGCGCCATCCTCGAAGCAGATGCAGCCCTCGGCGTCACACTCGACCGAGTAGAGGGGATCGCCCTCGCAGTCGATGCTCAGCTCGCACTCTTGCGACTCCTCCCCGACCCCCGCGGCCACGGTGCACACCTCTGGCTCGCAGGCCGCCTCCTGCTCGGCCTGGCAGGGGTAGGGCTGCGGCTCCTCGAGCATCATCTGCTCGACCTCCCCGCAGGTCAGGCCGCCGATGCACTCCGTCAGCGCCTTGCCGGCGTCGAGGCACTCTTGGTCATCGGAGAAGCCCCCGAAATACTCGACGCAGCTCTCGAAGCAATCGATGTTGTCTTGGCCGCAGCTCTCGAACAGCTCGCAGGCCGTGGTGCACAGCGCCTCGGCCTCGGGGTCGATCTCCTCGTTCCCGCCGGTGGTCTCTTCGTCCTGCCCCTCGGTGCCCTCGTTTATCGGGTCACCCGACTCCCCCGGCTCCTCCTCGCCGGTCTCGGTCTCGTCTCCGGTCGTCGACTCCGAGCCCGTGTCGGTCTCGTCAGTCGTCTCGTCAGCGGTCTCGTCGACCTCCTCGCCTTCGTCCTCGGCGGCCACGTCGGGACAGGCAGTCAGCAGCAGGGGGAGCGTCATGGCCGCAATGAAGGGGCCAAGCTTGTGGATCAAGTCAGTGGTCACGGCGGAGTAGTCTCGGCCGACCGCGAGTGGTTCACTCATGCCCGCGCCAACCTTGACGACCTCGACCTCGACCAGCGAGCTCTCCGCGCACTTCGCCGCGACCGGGACCTTGCTGGCCTATCGCATCCCCGCAGATCTCGACCGCGACGCGCTCGCGGCTCGGCTACAGGCGATGGCCTGAGCGCGGCGTGGACCCGAGCTGGGCTCAGTGTCGCGTCGGCCGCGAGAAGGCCCCGTAGCCGCCCTGCTCGGAGCGGGAGATCCGGCAAGTCAGCACCTCCACCCCGCGCGGCAAGCTGCGCAGCGCGCTGGCGGAGGGCTTCTCGCAGACGGCGGGGTGACGCAGCAGCGAGCGCACCAGGTCTTCACCGAGCGGCCGCGGCCACAGCGGATAGCTGAAGCGCCCGTCCTTCCAGCGACCCTCGACCCCGCCCGTGCGGATCCCCCACCGCCTGCCCGCGCTCGAGGGCGCGCTCGACAGCAGCACCAGCCCGCGCAGCGCCAGCCAGTCCGCGCCCGGCGTGCCGAGCTTTTGATCGCTCGAAGGGTCGATCGCCCGCAGCGCGTAGGGACGGTCTTGCGTGGGACTCCAGCTGAACACCTTGAGCTGGCGATCGTTGGGCCACGGCCCAAACACCGCGGCGCGCAGGTCCTCTCGGTCGACCCCGCGCTCGCGGGGCTTGCTCCCGGCCCCGTGCATGAGCTCGTGGGCGATGGTCAAAAAGCGCTGCTGCCCGGCGGTGAAGTGCAGCGCGAAGGGCTTGGCGTTGCCATTGTTGTCGGTGGCCACGTCCGTGAGCACCGCCGCCGCCCAGTCCACGCTGCGCCGCGCCCCTGGCTCGGCCGCGGCGATCCACTCCTGCGCGACGCGTCGAAAGTCCGCGGGCTTGGGCTTGAGGTCCCGGACCTGGTTGCCCTTGTCGTCCGCGTAGGAGAAGGCCAAGAAGGGATCCGGCCCGTCTTCTTCATGGTCACGGTCACGGTCACGGTCATGGTCACGGCCGCGGCCCGCGAGGGCGTCGAGGTCGGCCTGGAGCAGCTCGATCACTGCGTCGCCATCGGCCAGCGCGCTGCACAGCACCGGCACCGGTATCGCCGCGTCGAGCTCGAAGTACATCGCGGGCTCGGGCTCCCCCGCCCGGCGAAGCTGCTCCGTGAGCGCGGCCAGGCAGCCCAGCGCAGCCAAGAAGCCCAGCGGGTCCTGGGCGTCGAGGCCAGTCAGGCGAATCTCGTGGGTGCTCATGACGGCTCCTTCTTCGGTCGCAGCGTTGGCCTGGCGCTGGCGCGATGGTCTCCGAGGCGCAGCAGCGCCTCGAGGTAGGCGAGGCCGTGCCAGCCATAGCGGCGACACAGGCGACGAAAGCGGGCCGCGCAGGCGCTCGTGAACGCGTCGTCGAGGGCCGCGGTCGAGACCTCCGCGGTGATGCCCGCGACCTCGACCCTGACCCGCTGCGGCTTGGGGTCGCGGGTGGTCGGCGCCCAGGGCCGGCACCAGCCGTGGTGGCTGGCCACCAGGTGGCGCACGAGCTCGAGGTCGCTGGCCTTTTGTTGCAGCGCCTCGCTGGCGTCGAGCAGGGCCAGGGAGACCAGCTCGTGGCGCAGCCCCAGCGGCCAGCCGCTGCGCGCCTGCGCCCGCGCCCGCTCGCTTCGCGAGCCAAACTGCTGCGACTTCGCCAGCAGGCCCGAGCCCGCCGCGCGGATCAGGTCTCCCCCGCGCAAGAGCGCCTGAAAGCGCGGATCCGCCTTGCCCAGATCGTGGAGCAGACCCGCGAGGGCGAGGTCTCGGGCGAGCGCCTCGGGCAAGCCTGCCTGCCGCGCGAACTCGCCGGCCCAGGCCTCCACGTCTTCGAGGTGATCCTTCAGCGAGACCTCGAGACCCGTGAAGGACGAGACCGCGTCCTCGCTCGAGACCTCGAGCGCCACACCTTGGGTGGGCTCGACGACCACCCGCCACACCAGGCCCTCCTCCCCCTCGGCGATCGTCAGCGCTCGCGCCTCGGGCGTCGACTCGCCGATCGCCGTCAGCAGCGCTCGCCATGACGCCGAGAGCTCGCCCGCCTCGCCGAGGGCCGGCGCCCGCTCGACCAGGTCGACCAGGTCGACCAGGCCGTCGAGCCAGCGCCCCGCGACCTCGCGCGCAGCCTCCAGCGCCTCCGGATCCCCCGAGCGCGAGGGCGCAGGCAAGCCCTCCCTCAGCGCGGGCGGCAGACAGCGCGCGTCGATGCGCAGCCGAGCTTGCCCGCGCAGCGCGAACAGGGCCTGCTCCGCGACGTCCTCCACGGCTGCGCTCGCGGCGGGGTCCCAGGTCCCGCTGCCCAGGCCCCCGCGGCCCGCCGGGACGACGACCGTATCGCCGACCCCGAGCGTCTCGACAGCCACGCTCTCGAGGCCCTCGGCCGTCCACCGCCACGCGAAGCCCTGCTTGCCCAGCCAGTCGACGAGCTCCCTCCTGGGCACGCTCACCGCCTCCTCGGCGACCGGCGGCAAGAACTCCACCGCCTCCCTCGCCCACTCCAGCTCCCGCCCGCGGGGCTCGGCCAGCGGCGCGGGGACATCGGCCCGAAACACCACCTGAACGTCCCGCTCCTCGTGCTCGCGCTTGCCGTGCAGCCACAGCGCGGGGTCTGGATCTGGGTAGGGCGCCGGTCGGGTCTCCGACCACATGTCGAGGTAGCTGGGGAAGAGCAGCGGGGCCTCGGCGCGCGGGGGCAAGAGCGCCTCGCGTCGCGCCGGGTCCTCGAGCTTCTCGAGCTCTTCGAAGGCCGAGAGTCCAAAGTCGACGACCTTGGCCTTGCCCTCGCTCGACGCGACCTCCTCGAGGTACGCCCAGGTCTCGCGCAGCGCCGCGCCATAGATTGGGTCGTCGGCGGCCTTGCTGCCCAGCTGATCGCTGCATCCCAGCACCCAGGCGGCCGTGTGCTCGTGCCTCCCCAGGCGATTGAAGCGACCAAAGCGCTGGCGCAGCGCATCGAGACTCGCGACCTCGGTGACCAACGCGTCGAAGTCGAGGTCCGCCCCAGCCTCGATGCAGCTGGTTGCGACCACGAAGGTGGGCCTGCGCTCCTGATCGAGCCTCACCCCCGTCGCCACGCTCCGCGCGAGCTCGGCCTCCACGGCGCGACGCTCGAAAGGCCGCATGCGCCCGGTGATCAGCAAGACCTCACCGAGCTTCATCGCCTTCAGGCGAGCCGCGATCCGCCTGGCCGTATCGACGCGGTTGACGACCACGCCGATCCCCCGCGCCCCCCTCTCCTGCACGGCCTGGCGCGCGTGCTGACAGGCGGCCAGCGCCAGCTTCTCGCGGTTGCGCGCGCGCGCGTCCGGCTCCTTGCTGCGCGCGGTCTTGACCTGGACCAGGCTCGCCAATCGCGGGGCATTCAGACGCTTTTCGAGCTCGGGGTGCGCACGGTCGTCATCATCCAGGACAAAACGAGCGCGCGCTGGGTCTCCGCCCGGCGTCGCGCTCATGCGCACCACCCCAAAGCGCCTGCCCGTGTCCTCGCCGCGCGCTGCCCAGCCCGCGTAGCGATCCTCGAGCTGCGCGAGGGTCTCCTCGAAGGCCGTGGCCAGGTGGACCTCATCGAGGAAATAGAGCGTATCCCGAGCGAGGATCCCCGCGTGGATCGGCCGCATGCCCTCGCTGACGCCGTAGCCACGAAAGAGCAGGCGCGAGCCGACCTGATCCACCGTGGACGCGATGATCGTCGGCTGGTCGGGGGCCTGGATCCAGCTGTCGTCACGCGGGATGCCGCCGCGCAGGTGGGCGACGTGCAGCGCGGCCGCCTCGGGGTCCGAAGACAGCGCGCGCAGGCGCTCGGCCACCTTGGCGCTGATCGCCTTGTCTGGATCCGCGGAGTTCAAGGCGTCGAGAGTCTTCTGCGCGAAGCCATCGACCTGGTCGACGATGATCCGCCGATCCACCACCAATGCGATCCGCCGAAAGCCCCGCTGAGGATCCATCGCCAGGTGAAAGAGCGCGATCAACAAAACGGAGGTCTTGCCGACGCCAGTGGGCAAGTCCAGCAGCGCTGGCCAGCCCTGAGCTTGCACCTCGCGCAGCAACCGACGCTGCCAGGGGAAGGGCTCGAAGCCGGTGACCTCGCGCATGAAGGCATCGAAGTCCTCGGGTCGCAACGCGGTCATCGCCCACCTCCAAGCCCAACGCCAAGCCCACCTCCGAGCGGACGAAACAGACCGAGGCCGCGATAGCGCCCCGCCCCGAGCAGCACCGGGCCGCTGACCGGATGCTCGAAGCGCAGCCGGACGTGCATCGGCGGCCGCGGATCGTGGCCCTTGCCCGGGCGACGGCGGATGCTCCGAGCCGCGATCGAGCCGCGAAAGAAGGGCGAAGGACTGAGCTCGATCTCCACCGGCGCCGGCAGCCCGATGCGCTCACAGGCCGCACGGATCGACGCATTCGCCCTGGCCACCGCGCGCTCGCGGTGCTTGCGAAAAGAGCCGGGGTGATGGTCGAGGATCATCGGCGTCGCGCTGGCCCAGACCCTGCTGGCCTTGGTCCAGGTGCGCTCGCGCAGGTTGTGGCTCTCCGGCCTGTCCACGCAGCGCTCGAGCGTCCACACGCCGTAGTCGCCGTCCTTGCCGAGCTTCAGCCACGCCCGCGCCTGCTTGCGCATGCCGTCGTGGGCCGCCTCCCAGCGCGCGATGGCGGCGTAGAGAGGCTCCAGCGCGTCGAGCTCGAGGCCAGCTGGGGGGATCAGCGCGACCCCCAGGAGCTCGCCGTTGCCGTAGCCGCTGCCCACGAAGGGCAAGGGCACCACCGCGAGGTGGTCCCCCTCGAGCGGCAGGTCTCGCTCGCCGTGACCGGAGATCAGCGCTGGCGTCGAATCTCCCCCGTGGCTCATCAACGCCGCGCGGACCGTGTTGGCCACGATCTCCGTGGCCTGCATGGGCAGCCGCGGCCCGGCGACGCGGCGCAGGACCACGAAGTGCCGGGCAAAGCTCGACCTCGAGCGCGGTGAGAGCGGCCGGTGCTCGCGGTAGCGGGCGATCGCGTAGGGCATCACCCGCTGCTCGCCAAAGGGCTCCGCCGCGTGGAGCTCGTCGAGGGCGTCGAGCTGCCCCGGCCGAACCCAGCGCAGGCGCGCGTCGTCCTCGTCGGCCTCTTCGTCTGCGCCGCGCGGCACCCACCTGGGCGCTGGCGCGTCCGCGGTCCAGCACGCCGCCACCATGGAGCTCGAGTGGCCCACGCGGACCAGCGCCGCGGCCAGAGCGTCGAGACCCTCGCGCAGCGCAGGCTCCGGGTCCTCGTCCCAGACGAAGTGGATCACCGGATCGTCGGGCGTGACCGAAGGGAAGGTTCGCTGCTGCTTGGTCCGGCTCGCCGGGAGCACGTGCTCGATCGCGTCTGTGAAGTTCTTGCCGAGCTTCTTGTCCTCGGCCCCGGCTCGCTCATAGGCGGTGCGCAGCGCCTCGTTGGCCTTGGCCAGCGCCTTTTGGGCCTTGTCCGCGGCCTTCTTGGCCTTCGCATCGGGCGTCCCCTCGCCACCAGCGAGCGCCACCAGCTCGCGCTGCGCCGCATGGACCTTGACCCACGCCTTGTGCACCGGCGCCCCGTCGCTGAGCGCCTTGTCATTGACCGGGACGAAGTGCGCCTTGACGTCGCGGCGGGCCGCCTCCGAGAAACACAGCTGCGGCGGCGGCAAGGTCTCGAGCCAGCGCAGGGCTCTGTCTCCCCCCTGCGGCCGACCGCCCTCGTAGTACGCGGCGACCAGCGCCGAGAACACCCGCGCCGGGTGGGGCGGCCACTCGGCGCGCTTGCGATCATTGAACTCCGAGGCCACGTAGCGGCCCGTGAGCAGCTCGAGACGAAGCGCCAGCATCGTGCGGCTCCAACTCAGGCTTCTTCGGCGGTGCCAGCTCGATAGGCTTCGCGGCTGGCCGTGATCAGCTGGATCAGCTTGGGCATCGGCTCGAGGTGGACCTCGTCCTCGGCCCAGTCGACCCCCTGAGCCTTGGCCGCGTTCACGGCCTCGGCGTAGAGAGCGAAGGCCTCGTCCACCGAGATCGAGAGCGCCTCCACGCTGCCCTCGGCGCTGACCAGCTCGAGGCGCGCGGGGCCCTCGGGGACGAGCGAGCAGCGGCTGCGAAAGTCGTAGCCCTCGCGGCGCTGGAGGACGACGCAGAGCACGCCCAGGGCTGCCAGCAAGGTCCGCGCGGCGTCGGTCTGGGCGTCGCTCCAGTCGCCGAAGCGCAGGCGACGGAGGGCGGGGAGCGAGAGCACGGCCGTATGCAGGGCGTAGGTGAAGGTCACGCCGCCCGACTCCTCGTCGCGGGTGGGGGCGATGTTTGAATGGTTGACCTCCGAGGGGCGCTGCTTGGACTTGCCGGACTCGTCGACGCTCCAGTCGTCGGAGTTCTCCTTGGGGATCGTCAGCCGCACGCTCGCGGAGCTCTGGAGCGGGTCGATGCGGCTGGCGACCTTGGCCCCGGCCTCGAAGTCGACGCCGACCACCTCGCTGACCAGCGCGCGCTGGAACTTGTTGCCCATGCCGCCGCGCGGTCCCGTCGAGTCCCAGGCACCAAAGAGCAGCGCCGTGGGACAGTGCGCCAGCATCGAGCGCGCGTCGGCCGTGTTGGTCTCGGTCAGCTGACGGCCCAGTGTCGAAGCGCGGAAAGCCTCGCCCCCGAGGGTGCTGTCGCGCATGATCGCGTCATAGACCCGGTGCGGCGCCTCGAGGGTGCTCAGCAGGCCGAGGTCGGGGAAGTGCGGCCGGAAGTCGACGGCGATCAGCGGCACGCTGGCCTGCCCACGGCGCCGCGCCTCGAGCAGCGCGAGCTCCATGCGGTTGGCCTGCGAGGCCACCGAGTCGAGGAGCACCGTGGGCTTGCGCTCCCCATCGATGACCCGCTGCTCGCTGGCGTAGCGGGTCTCGTGCTTCTTGCCGTCCTGGCCCTCGGCGTAGGTGGGCGGGAAGACCTTGTCGCCGGGGCCACCGGCGGGCTGCAGACGCGCGCGCATGCGCAGGGCCGCGCCGCTGCCTTGTACGGCCTTGGTCAGGAGATCGAGGGAGAGAGGGGTCGCGTCGGTGCTCATGAGTGTGGACTCGTGATTCAGAGGATCAGGGCGCGCTTGGTCTCGACCGCGAGCGGTCGGCCTACGCCTTCGTGCGTGGGGAGCTCGAGCTCGTGGCGCCCGTGGGCGCGGCCGAGGTCGAAGAGCAAGATTTGATCGTGCTCATGGTGAATGACGTGACCGAGCTGGCGGAGGAGCTCGGCCTTTTGGAGGCCATCGAGCTGGGCGAGGAAGACCGAGTACTGCACGGGTTGACCAAAGTCGCGGACGATGCCGTGGACTCTGCGCAGGCGATGCTCGCTGCTTATATCGTAGGTAATCAGATAATGCCTGCGCATGTCAACGTGTCCACATTGCAGAATATTCGTCAATCTCGCCGAGCAAGAACTTGCCGAGTATGCGGACCTCTAGTTCCAGAATTCGGCGATAGGACATGCGGTAGTCGAAGCGGGGGTGGCGGGTCTCCTCGCGCGCTCGCCGTTCGTGGGCGCCAATCAGCTTGCGCCTCCCCACGTCGTTGAGATAGACGGCCGACGAGCCAACGCTGAAGTCTTCGCGCTCGATTCCGCCCGTGGACAACAATCTCAGCACCGCCGTGTCTGCCCAGGCCGGGCGAAATGGCTCGATCAGATCCAGAGCCAAGGCCGGGCGCCCCGGGATCATCGAGTGAAAGAATCCGAGCATGGGATCCAGACCCACGCGGCCGATGGCCGCGATCGCCTCGCGGGCCAGGAGCGTGTAGGCGAAGCTCAGCATGGCGTTGACCCGATCGCGTGGCGGTCGCCGTGAGCGGCCCGCGAGATCGCCTCGCCAGGCCGGCGGGAGCAGCTCCGGGAGCGCACCAAAGTAGGTCCGTGCGGCCTCCCCCTCGTGGCCACGGAGCACCTCGAGGTCGGCGCAACGCTCCGCCCAGCGCAGCGCCGGCTTCATCCGCTCGATCGCAGCTCTGAGCGGGGCGCCATCGTCATCGCCTTGGCGAAGCCCTCGACGGAGCACGGTCCTCTGGTTGCGGATCTTGGCGATGACCAGCCCTCGCGCGACGCTCAGGCAGCGCTGCTCGTCATCGGCCGCGCGGTATTGGGCTCTGCGCATGCCAACGTTGCGCGTGGCCAGGGGCTGGCTGATCCCCAAGAGCGTGCCGGCGCCGGTGTGATGCGAGATCCCGATGCCCTGGCGCAGCAGCCCAGAGAAGGTCTGCGCGGTGACCTGCGACGGCCCGAAGATCGACAAGTGCGAGATGTCCTTGAGCAAGACGCGTACATCTTCACCGTCGCGGGTCTCGATGCGCAAAGCCTGACCATCTTTGCGGACCACCGAGCCGGGGGAGGTCACGTGGACTACGCTGCGCTCGTCTCTGGCGATCGGCAGCCGCCGCGGTGCGGCTTGGTGCTCGAGCAAGGCATAGTGCTCGTCCGGAAGGCAGACGCCATGCAGCGAGCAACCAGGGCACTTCGGGCTGTCGCGCAGCGGCGCTGGAGGTGTCGAGAGCTCGGTGACCTCGCGCGCGCGCCGGATGACCGCGTGCAGGAAACGCTCGAGTTCCTCGGACCACTCGAGGGTCACGGAGGTCCGAGATCGTCGATAGTAGATTCTGCCCTCGGAGACCTCGAGGCCGAGCTCGCGCAGCATCGCCATGTAGAGCCCGAGCTGCGCCGTGTCGGCGGGCCAGATCCCCTCGGGGAGAGCCATGTCCTGCCACTGTTGCGGTCCCGGTCTGGGAGCCTTGCCGTGCTTGGCCTCGACGACGATGGCGCGATTGTCCTCGACCTCGAGGAAGTCGATCTTGCCGCAGACGCCCAGGTTGGACGCGTTCGATTCGAGGGTCCGCGGCAGCTCGGGCCAAGGCGGTGGTTCTGGGGATTGTGTAGACTTGCGCGAGCGTCTGCCTCTACGAGCGGCGCGCTCGTGCTCGGCGCGACCGGTGACGGTATCGGCAGAGTCGACGAAGATGCCCTGGACGTGTTCGAGGTGGAACAGGCGTTCGCAATAGACCAACTCATTGCACATTCGAACGGGGATTAGCTCGGCGTTCGGGTTGGGCGGGATGAACTTGGGGGATTGCATGCGTTGGGCTCGCTGGGGGGAGTGAGCGAGGGGCGGGGATGGATCGAGGGGGGCGGGTGTTTTTTTGTGTGAGGATGCTCCAGGGACGTTGTCGTGGGACGGAAGGATCTTTTCGAACCGCAAGAGCCAGGGCGGAAGGCGGACATGTCCTTCCCCAGCCCCGCTCCGATCGGCGAGCTTCAACGGGGCCGCCCTCAAACGAGGGCGGAAGGACGGGCTACGGCCACGCGAGGGGCCTGTCAAAGCGCTTCAACGGGGCCGCCCTCAAACGAGGGCGGAAGGGCGGGTAGACGAGCAAGGCGGGGACGAACAGGTCGCTTCAACGGGGCCGCCCTCAAACGAGGGCGGAAGGACAGCACCGACTACCCGCCCTTCGCTCCCTACGCTCAGACCGGGCTTCAACGGGGCCGCCCTCAAACGAGGGCGGAAGGCGGACGGGCAGGTGCTCTGCCGCGGCGAGGACGGGGCTTCAACGGGGCCGCCCTCAAACGAGGGCGGAAGGCGGGAGGGACTGGTGGGGAAAACGCAAAAGGGAGTCGGAGCTTCAACGGGGCCGCCCTCAAACGAGGGCGGAAGGGGTGATTCGGTTTTGGCGGGGTGTCTCGGGCAGTTACGGCTTCAACGGGGCCGCCCTCAAACGAGGGCGGAAGGCGCCGCGGCCGAGCGCCGAGCGATCCTGATCCACGAGCTTCAACGGGGCCGCCCTCAAACGAGGGCGGAAGGCAGCAGGTGCCCTCACCACCCGAGGGCGGGATCCTGCTTCAACGGGGCCGCCCTCAAACGAGGGCGGAAGGAAAGTGTACGAGTCCGTCGCCTACCACTCGCCAGCGCTTCAACGGGGCCGCCCTCAAACGAGGGCGGAAGGCACAGGCCCGAGGGTATGACGACAAGTTCAGCAATGCAGCGCTTCAACGGGGCCGCCCTCAAACGAGGGCGGAAGGCTGCCGGCGGAGCCAGCGTGGAGATCGGACTCGAGGTGCTTCAACGGGGCCGCCCTCAAACGAGGGCGGAAGGCCGGAGATCGCCAGCTGGGCAGCCCTGGTGAGGGTGTCGCTTCAACGGGGCCGCCCTCAAACGAGGGCGGAAGGTCGACTATATCAATGGCCGTCGCGGCTCCCGAAAGCTATGCTTCAACGGGGCCGCCCTCAAACGAGGGCGGAAGGTTCACGGCGTGAGCGGCGGGGCTTTCGGGGTATGTCGCTTCAACGGGGCCGCCCTCAAACGAGGGCGGAAGGCCGCAGATTTCTCGGGCGCGCCTCGCACTCGCTCACCGGCTTCAACGGGGCCGCCCTCAAACGAGGGCGGAAGGTCCTCCGCAAGCGCTTAGACGAGGAGGCCGAGGCGCTGCTTCAACGGGGCCGCCCTCAAACGAGGGCGGAAGGCCGAGCCAATCTCCTGCCGGACATCATCGCCCCCGAGCTTCAACGGGGCCGCCCTCAAACGAGGGCGGAAGGGGCCCCGGCCAGGGTCTCGCGCCGCTCCCCCCGCAAGCTTCAACGGGGCCGCCCTCAAACGAGGGCGGAAGGAAACTGTCGCGGATAACGCGACGCTGTTTGGACACTTGCTTCAACGGGGCCGCCCTCAAACGAGGGCGGAAGGCAGCGTCGCGCTGGCGGACCCGGTGCGCGGTTGGGATGCTTCAACGGGGCCGCCCTCAAACGAGGGCGGAAGGACGCCTGCACCGCGAGGGAGTGGTGGCAGAGGTGTTCGGGCTTCAACGGGGCCGCCCTCAAACGAGGGCGGAAGGCTGCAATCGTGTGATCCTGGTCGTCTGCGGATAGCCAGGGCTTCAACGGGGCCGCCCTCAAACGAGGGCGGAAGGCTAAGCTAATGGTGTGTACGGCGCGAGACCTAAGGCTTCAACGGGGCCGCCCTCAAACGAGGGCGGAAGGGCCAGCCCTAAAACTCGCTCCAGTCTGAAAAGTGGGGCTTCAACGGGGCCGCCCTCAAACGAGGGCGGAAGGCCACGGCCCAAAAGCGCATATTCGATGCGGCCACGGCTTCAACGGGGCCGCCCTCAAACGAGGGCGGAAGGAGGCCGATGATGTCGAGGCGGAGCTCGGGCGGCTTCATGGCTTCAACGGGGCCGCCCTCAAACGAGGGCGGAAGGCTGGGAAACAGCGAGGGGTCAGGGACCGGCCTGAGGGGCTTCAACGGGGCCGCCCTCAAACGAGGGCGGAAGGCAACTCTCCTCCTTGATCCCGATGCGGAGCGCGTTCGTGTTGCTTCAACGGGGCCGCCCTCAAACGAGGGCGGAAGGGGCTATTTTCTAACCCCATGAAATTACAAGCTTTCTCAGGCCTTTTGCACGCAGGGCGATTTCGCGCGTGGGTGAACTCCGTTCATGTGTCTCTCTTCAATTTTCAAACAGCCCGCCACACCCACCTCAGACCCCGAATTCGTCAT
Organism: Pseudenhygromyxa sp. WMMC2535; assembly: GCF_011083025.2. Taxonomy (NCBI): domain Bacteria; kingdom Pseudomonadati; phylum Myxococcota; order Nannocystales; family Nannocystaceae; genus Pseudenhygromyxa; species Pseudenhygromyxa sp. WMMC2535. Next base: position 4,640,514 of record NZ_JABJWV010000001.1, on the reverse strand, counting down.
TTTGCACGCAAGACCGGGGTTTGACTGCGTCCAACCCCGCGTGCAACGAACCTACACCTCAATACCCCAACTCGACCCACGCACACAACATGAGAACAATCACAATCAATTCACCCATGCACAAATCTACCCCTCGACCACCGTGATCCCATCAATATCCCCACCATCCACCACCGTCACCGCATCGACCTCCAGCACGCTCCCCCGCGACAACAACACAAAGGCCTCCCCCTCCATCCGCCAAACCACCAGCCGCGCATCGGTGCTCAACAAGCGATCATCCGGCAACAAAAACGGCCCCGGCACATCCGCCTCCCGGCTCATCACCAGATCCACGAAGTCCGGACCAGCCACCCGCCACGCCGCGACTCCAGGCCCGAGATCGAGGGCCGCCACGCTCAGCGGCGCCTCGAGCTCCCCGGGCGCCGCCGCCACGCGATAGGGCGCGACCACGGCCAGGAAGCCCGGCGCGAGCGCGTCGATCACCCCATCGAGCACGGCGTGGTGCCCATGCCCGCTGGTGATCTCGTGAACATGGGGCGCCTCGCCCTCGACGAAGGCCGGCTCCTCCAGGCTCAGGCCAGGCGCGGTGCTGGCCAAGTAGAGCTCGACCCCCGCCAGGCTCCGCTCCCAGCGTGCCCCGGTGCTCGCTAGCTCGAAGCTCCCGCCGGCGTCGTAGCCCGCCCAGCCGCTCACTCGGAAGCGATGCTCCCGAGCCGCGACCGCGCTCGTGCTCAGGGCGTCGGCGACCACGAAGTAGCGCTCGTCGACCATGACCACGGCGCGCTCGACCAGCGTGTCCTGATAGCTCTGCGAGCCCTCGGCGTAGTCGAGGGCCTCGCCGTCGTGGGTCGCGCCCATGAACGCGTCGGCGTCACCAAAGTCCTCGAGCAGGCCCTTGTCGGGGGCCGTGCGCCCGTCGATCAGCACCAGGTTGTGGGCCCAGCTGTCGGCCGTGCGCGCGTTGTCGAGGGGCGAGGGCTTGTAGTAGCCGGGGTCGATGAGCAGGTACTCGCCGTAGGCCGCGACCTGAAACGAGAGGCTGTCCACGTGGTCGTGGAGGGTCTTGCGGACGTCGCCGTGCTCGGCCAGGAAGAGCAGCCAGCGAGCGTCGCGGTCCCAGCCGCTGCGCAGCACGGCCACGCCGCCGGCGTCGAAGAAGCGCGACTCGAAGGCGGGTTCGTGCGCAGGCACGCTGTCGTCGACGTGGACGAGGTGGTGGGCGATGGTCTCGAGCCCGCGGGTCATCGACAGCTCATCGGCGTCGAGCCAAGCCCACAGATACTCGCCGCCCTCGCCGCTGCGCCCGGTCTCGAGCGCGGCGCCAGGGAAGTAGCGCAGGCGCCCGTCCTCATAGGGCGGCCAGTGGCCCGAGGGCATGCGCAAGGCCAGCTGCCAGTCGAGGCCGCGCAGGTAGGGCGGGTGCTCGAAGGCGCTGGTGAAGGTGAAGGCCTCGCCCTGCACGCAGCCGTGGTCGCCCCAGGGATCGGCGTCGTTGCGGTTGATGCAGTCGCGGGTGGCGGACAGGCCCTCGTTGCCGCTCACCGCCATGGCCAGGAAGAACACATAGGAGGCCGAGAAGCCAAACTGGTGATAGTCGGGTCCCTCGGACACGGCCCCGCCTTCGCTCATGTAGTGCCCCTTGGGGCCGAGCAGGTAGTCGAGCTCCGACAAGCTCCAGTCGCGCCAGGCCGCGCCCTCGGTCCGCTCGGGGTAGGCGTTGGCGATATAGGCCATGGCCAGCGCGGTGCGGATCGGGTGGTTGTTTTGCGAGGGCGTCAGGTAGAGCAGGCGCGCGATGTCCTGGACCACGAAGACCTCGTGGATCTGCTCGCAGAGCGCGATGAACTCCTCGATGTAGGGCTCGGCCTCGGCCTCGTCGAGGTAGCCCGCGCCGAGCAGCAGGTCGATGGCGTCGGCGTAGGCGTAGGTGATGTGGAGCAGGCGAATGTTGCTGTCGGTCAGCGGCCCGGTGTCGAGGTCCGCCTGGAACGCGTCGAGGCGCGCGCGGGCGATCTCGGCGTAGTCGGGGTCGTCGAACAACCACGCAAAGAAGGCCGCCCCGCGCACGATCTGGGCGTTGTGGAGCTCGGTGTCGAGGTGCCAGACCTCGGCGTCGGGGCGCTGCGCGGGCGCCTTGTCCACGCGCGCGTGCAGGGCCGCGAGCACGCTGGCGTAGGGCTCTCGCTCGATGCGCTCGAGCACGATGGGCTTGTGCTCGGCGCGGACGAAGAGGTGGGGGTAGTCGGGGTTTGGGGTCGGGGTGTCGGGGAGGTCCGCGGGCGGTGGCTCGCCGGTCTCGCTGTCCGTGGCGGCCTCGTTGGTCTCGGTGCCTCGCTCGCTCTCGTCCGGGTCCGCAGGGGAGCCGTCGTCGGCGCACGCGAGCGCGGCGCTCAGGCTCGCGGCCAACACTGTCCTTTTTTGGGCTCTCCTCAAGGTTTAGTGGATCCAGAATGGGTAGATGTAGGCAGGATACGCATGAATGTCGCCGTAGCATAGAAAGAGCATGGAAACGAGCGAGGCGACCGAGTGGAAGCCGTAGGACCGGCGGGTGATCGTCCGGGCCTTACCGTTGAGGCCCTCGACACGGCCGTTGTCGAGGCGGTCGGGGCGTTGAGCTGGCGCACGAGCGCCGCGCCGCGGGCTCGGGCGCTGTCGTGGAGCTGCTGGATCTGCGCTGCGCTCGGGCCGATGTCGCCGGCTTGCTGATCCGCCCGCGCGCTGGCGCTACCGCCTCCGCCGATGTCGCCTTGTTGGGCTTGGCCGCTGCTGGCGATGCCCTCGGCGGTGCGCGTGCCGACCACGGGCACGGTCATCTCGAAGCCGAAGTCTTGGGGCTCGCTGTCGCTGCTGCTGTCGGGATCGGTGGACGCGGCCGTGGGCATGAAGCCCGAGGGATCCGTGCGCGCCAGCGGCTGGTTGAGGACGTAGGCGTAGCGGTTCCAGCCGCTGTTGCTCAGCGGATCCACCACGAAGGGATCTGCCGACGCCATCCGGCCGGTGTCGACGATGGCAGACATCTGCGGGAATCCGAGCGCGAGCCTGCGCGTAGCGCGGGGCTCGCGACCGGAGATGTGATCGTCTTTGGCGTCGAGAGTCGACCGGTCGGCCCTTATGAGGCCGCACGCGAGTTGATCTCGGCGAGCGTGATCGTGGCCGAGAAGACAGTGATCCGCGCGCGCGTCACCGGTGAGATCCGCTATGCCGAGCACTTCGGGACCAACGCGGGTCACGGCCTGCGCGCAGGGATGGCCGTCGATGTGCCGCGCTCCGTCGTGCTCGGGGCCGGTCGGCCGCAGCCCGCCGAGGGCTACGGCAGCAAGGGGGATCCCGTGGACACCTTCAAGGCCAGCACCGAGACCAAGAAGACCTACAAAATCCACCCGAGCACGCCCTACGACCTTCAGCTTCCCTATCGCACGAAAGAGCTGGAGTGGTACGTGGATCCGCAGCTGGCGACGATGAAGCACATCGGAGAAGACGGGCTGCTCGAACAGATTTCGTTCACCGAGGGCAGCATGCGCGGGGACGTCACGGTGCGAGCGATCGACAACGACCCGATGCAGGGCAAGGTCCTCGTCGGCCGCTGGGACTTCGTGCTGGACGACTGAGCGTCCGCTGGCATGGACAAGCGGGAGCCGCCTTCGTGGCCCATCCGGGTCCAGTCTCGAGAGTGTTGCTCATCGACGGAACTGGAGCTGGCGTTGGTTGGCGTGCTCGTCCCTCCCCTTCGGGGCTCACTTGTTGACTGGGAGTGGAGACAATACGATGGCTGACTGAGGAAACTGCCTCAACGATATTCCTGATTCGTATAACCGCTTTGCTCCGGGCGTATACCTGCAATACCTACAGATCCCCTCCGCACCGTTTTTCTCGTGCCTTTCATTCATCCCAGCCTTGGTGCGTCGCTTGAGGTCGGATGCAATCTTTTTCCAGGTTGGCGTGCTCTCGAGTGTGCTCAGGTGGCTTTCCGTCAGTCCGCGAGGGCCGAGGCTTCCAAGGTTGAGGATGAGGATGTCAGTGTTGGCATCCATGAATTCAGATTGTTTTTTTGCTGAGCAAGATATCTCACATTCACTAAACACAAACTCATCAGGCCATGCTGAGAGCCCCCCCGCCTCGATTGTCTGAGAAGAGATATTTATGACTGAGAATGGAAAGAAAAAGACCGCAGCACCATTAATGTCGTAGCTTTTCAGCCATGACGAAACCATTTCTGCCAATTCTTCTTCTGTTGCATAAAATTGCGATGATATTGATGACATTTCTCTACCTGTCGTATGGCGTGAAGTCTGTAGGAGTCTGGCCAGGACCATTCAGGTCTTCGAGGGCCTCTACTTCTCGCTTGACAGGACTTCCGTCCGCCCTCGTCCTGCCAACGTTTCGCCCGCGAATGTTTCCTTCTGGAGTCCTATATAGGATGTCAGGTCGGCGCCCTGACTTGTGTCCTCCACGAGTATGGATGAGCTGTTCTTTGCGTCCTCCACCTCCGATTATGACATTTCCCTCTTCTTCCAATTTTTTGGCCTCCGAGCGAATTTTCGCGTTGTGGGGCGCGTTGGGATCCGTCTTGGGCCCGCGCTTCTTCCCTTTACGCTTAATGGACCCCGCGATCAAGATCTCCCCTCCTTCGCGCACCGCCTTGCGCTGCCCCGCGCGCTGGATCCCCCAGCGCAGCGCGCCGCCCACCATCTCGACGTCTCCCGAGAGGAAAAACATCGCCAGCTCCACCGAGACGACCACGTACGTCGGCGGGTCTTGCATCGTGGCGATCACGCGTGCGCCTGCCTCCTGCGAGACCTCCAGCCGGCGCCGCTCTTGCGAGGGGTTTTCCGGCCGGACCATGACGTCGGTGAAGCCCTGGAGCGGCGGGGCGTTGAGTTGGCGCACGATCCCTGCGCCGCGGGCTCGGGCGCTGTCGTGGAGCTGCTGGATCTGCGCTGCGCTCGGGCCGATGTCGCCGGCTTGCTGATCCGCCCGCGCGCTCGCGCTGCCGCCTCCGCCGATGTCGCTTTGTTGGGCTTGGCCGCTGCCTGTAGACGATCGCAAGGAACCGCGGGAATTCGAGCGCGGGACTTCGACCCTCTCAAAGCGCGGCCGGAGTTGGAGTCAGCGCTTGCGCCGGGCCTTACGCTTTCGAGTCGAGCGGGCCTTGCTCTCCTTGACGCGGTACGAGGCACCGCGGATCTCGATGATCTCAGCGCGATGGCACAGGCGGTCGATCAAGGTGACCAGACAAGCGGCGCTCTCGAAGACCTGGTTCCACTCGGAGAAGGCCTTGTTGGTCGTCACGACGATCGGCACACCGCGCTCGTAGCGGCGGCGGACGACCTCGTAGAGCAGATCGGCGTGGCGGTCGTCGTAGCGCAGGTAGCCGACCTCATCGAGGACGAGGAGCTTGGGCGCGACGTAGCGCTTGACCCGGGTGCGAAGCGTGGCGCCGTCGAGACCGGACAGGTCGTTGAGCAAGTCGGCGGCGACGCAAAAGCGGACGGAGTGTCCGCGCAAGGCGGCCTCGTAGGCGAGGTTTTGGGCGATCATGGTCTTGCCGACGCCGTTGGGCCCGAGCAAGACGACGTTGGCGGGCTCGGTCAGGAAGTCGAAGTCGAAGAGCTCCTCGACGAGGGCGCGGTCGATCTTGCTGGGGTGCTTCCAGTCGAAGTCGACGATCGGCTTGAAGGCGCCGATCTTGGCCGACTTGATCCGGTACTCGCGGCTTCGCCGAGCCCGCTCGCGCTCCTCGAGGTCGAGGAGCTTGGCGACCCAAGGCTCGCGCCCGAGGGCGTCCCAGGCGGCCAGGAGACCGTACAGGCGCAGCTTGGCCGCGCGCTTGCGCAGCTGCTCGGGCTTCGTCCCCACCTGGGATCGGCCTATCGCAACCTTTTCAAGGAACGTTCGACCTCTTGCTGAAGAGATGGGAAATTCCTCAACTCGAGAAGGATTTCTCGAGCGCGTGGATATTTTGAATTTTCTAGTGCTTCAAGCAAGAGGACCCGGCTGGTTCCATGCTTTTCGTCTTTCAGTAGGTCAATTACCTCGCCTAGGAAACGCTCGTCATACGAAGCGATTTTTGCCAGGGCGACTGCCAGTCCATCCTTGACCTCCTTTTCCGTGGTTCGCTCAAATTTCTCTAGAAGTGTAGCCCAGTGAGTGCTCGCGCTGGGTGTTGCGAGTGCGCGAGCAATGGCCTCGAGGATACGGGGCGGATAGAGCTTGTTGATATGTTTAATGAGAATGGGGATCACCTTAGGGGGAGTCTCGTTGTTCAGCAGATCCCATACACGATTTACGTTGACCCCGACTGTGTGAAGGTCATCGATGATGGGCTTCTGTGCAGCCAGGAGTTCAGCTTGTGTGCGCCTTTGTTTTTCAGCCCTCTCTTCCATTTTCTGGACCCACTCGGGATCGTCATGAAGACTCTCGAGAAAGCTCTTGGCGGTATTTTTTTCACTTTTGTTTGTCATGGGATGAACCGAAGGGTAATGTCTCCGCTTTTTACTGCTTCCCTCAAGGGAGTTGATAGACTCGTCTCTGGGCGAACGTACAGATGGAATTCACGTCCAGTCTTTTGAGCATAAGCCGAGAAGTCCCGAAGCTGGGAGATATAGCTTAGCTTTTTTGTGTTTTTGACTTCGCTGACAATGCTGCTTATGGAATTTTCTGTCATTCCGTCGGGTATTCGGCGGCGTCCGTTGATCTCGATGACTTGCTTTGGTCCGATGTCATATACCTCTCGAACCGCCGCTTCTCCAGCCTGACCGGCGAGAACGGGCTCCTTGCCACCTGTTTTCTTGCGGTTCTTGCGCTTCCAGCGTTTTCCCAGGTTTTCGAGAAGCGTCTCCCCTCCTTCGCGCACCGCCTTGCGCTGCCCCGCGCGCTGGATCCCCCAGCGCAGCGCGCCGCCCACCATCTCGACGTCTCCCGAGAGGAAAAACATCGCCAGCTCCACCGACACGACCACGTGCGTCGGCGGGTCTTGCATCGTGGCGATCACGCGTGCGCCTGCCTCCTGTGAGACCTCCAGCCGGCGCCGCTCTTGCGAGGGGTTCTCCGGCCGGACCATGGCGTCCGTGAAGCCTTGGAGCGGCGGGGCGTTGAGTTGGCGCACGATCCCTGCGCCGCGGGCTCGGGCGCTGTCGTGGAGCTGCTGGATCTGCGCTGCGCTCGGGCCGATGTCGCCGGCTTGCTGATCCGCCCGCGCGCTCGCGCTGCCGCCTCCGCCGATGTCGCTTTGTTGGGCTTGGCCGCTGCCGGCGACGCCCTCGGCGGTGCGTGTGCCGACTACCGGCACGGTCATCTCGAAGCCGAAGTCTTGGGGCTCGCTGTCGCTACTGCTGTCGGGATCCGTGGACGCGGCCGTGGGCATGAAGCCCGAGGGATCCGTGCGCGCCAGCGGCTGGTTGAGGACGTAGGCGTAGCGGTTCCAGCCGCTGTTGCTCAGCGGATCCACCACGAAGGGATCTGCCGACGCCATTCGGCCCAGGTGCGGGTCGTACATGCGGCCGCGCATGTGCAGCAGGCCGCTGTCCGACTGGGCTTCGTGGCCGGTGTAGCCGCGGTTGATCGGGCTGAGCGCGGCGAATTCTTCGGGCAGGGTCCAGTCTTCGGGGTCGCGGGCCTTGCCCCATAGGTCGTAGGACTGGCGGTGCTCGAGCACGCCCGCCTTGGAGCTCAGGGCGTCCGTCGAGCCGAGGTGATCCACGTGGATGTAGTGGGTCGTGCGCGTGGCTTCGAGGTCGCTGTGGGTGTCGACGACGTCGGCGATCAGCCGCTCGGGGCCGGGGATGTAGTAGTGGTGCTCGGTGGTCTCGGGGGTGCGCTGGCGCTGGTAGAGATCCGTGACGTAGATGGTTTCGCGGGGGCCGCCCTGGGCTTCGGCGTAGCGGTAGACCCGGGCTTGATCGGCGTCGTACTCGAACTCGGTGAGCAGGTTGTTCTCGAGGAGCTGCGCGGGGGCGTCGAAGGCGGTGTAGGTGATCTTCAGGGTCTCGCCGGGGGCTTCGCGGGCGAGGAGGTTGCCCTTTGGGTCCCAGGTGTGGGTGCGGCCGTCGGCGTAGGTCAGGCGTCCGTTGGCGTCGTAGTCGTAGGCGCCGCGATCGCTGGCGAAGGCGAGGTTGCCGAGGGCGTCGTAGGCGAAGTGGCGGACGTGCTCGCTGCCGGACTTGGTGGTGGTGGTCTGGATCGGGCGGTGGAGGTCGTCGTAGCTGAAGACTTCGGATTGGGCGCCGAGCAGGTCTTGGCGGCGCAGCAAGGTGCCGTCGGGGTTCCAGTCGTAGCGCAGATCCTGGAGGTCTCCGCCGAGCAGGGAGTGGGTCTGGATCTGCTCGACGAAGCCGCGCAGGGGGTCGTAGCTGCGGGTGGTCTGGGCGCCGTTGCCGAGGCGCTCTGTGCTGATCCGGCCGGCTTGGGTGAGGGACTCGAGGGTCCATAGCGGGGCGTCGTCGGAGCCGCGGCGGACTTCGACGAGGTCGCCGCTTTGGGCGTGGAGGTTGCGGATCCAAAACGGCTCGCTGAGCTCGTTTTCGGGGTAGTGGATCTCGGCGAGGCGGTCGTGCTGGTCGTAGGCGAAGCCCAGGGCGAAGGGCTCGCCGGCGATGACCTTGGTGAGGGCGCTGAGGCGGCCGTGGGGGTCGTAGTCGTAGAGGTCTTCGTGGCCGCTGGGGCTTTGGGTGTGGGCGAGGGCGCCGATGAAGGTGGTGTCCCAGGTCCAGGTGGTCTGGCCGTCGGGGTCGTCGCGGGTGATGAGGCGGCCGAGGCCGTCGTGGGTGAAGGTGGTGAGCTGGTCGTTGGCGTCGAGGATGGCCGCGAGCTCGCCGTGGCCGTTGTAGGCGTAGCTGCGCGGGCCTTCGCTGGGGTCGTGGCTGTGGGTGAGGCGGCCGAGGTCGTCGTAGGCGAAGGACTTGATGGTGGGCGGGGCTTCGCCGGCGGGGAGGTCGAAGCCTTTGTGGGGCTCGATGCAGTTGGGGCGGACTTGGGTGAGCTGCTCGAAGCTCGAGTAGTCGAAGCACAGGCGCTCTTCGTCGGGGGAGCCGAGGGCGCGGACGCTCTCGACGAGGCGCAGGGCGCCGTCGTAGCGCAGGCGGGAGGCCGTGCCGCCGAGGTCGTGGTGGAGGACTTCGTGGCCGGCGTAGTCCCAGCGCTCTTCGCTGAGGTCTGGGAGGAGGTGGCGGACGAGGCGGTCGTCGTGGTCGTAGAAAAAACGCTCGTAGCCGTCTGGGAGGGTGCCGACGAGGGTGGGGAGGGACTGGGCGATGTGGTGGCCGGCTTGGTCGTAGCGGCTGTGAGTGACGCGCTCGAGGCCGTCGGCGAAGAGGGCTCGTTCGTGGATGATGCGGCCGAGGCGGTCGAGGGCGAGGCTTCGGTGGCCGTGGCCTTTTGTGGTTTGGCGGAGCTCGAGGACGGGGGCGTCGGGGTCTTGGTCTTGGAGGGCGGCGTAGCTGAAGGTGATGTCGTCGCCGCGGGGGTCGTCGCCGGCGAAGTGGCGCAAGGCGGTGACGTGGCCGAGGCCGTCGTAGTTGGCGACGAGGCGGAGGTTGTTTGGGTCGCGGGTCTCGGTGAGTACGCCAAGGCCGGGGTGCCAGCGGAGCTGTGTCTGGTGGCCGAGGGCGTTGGTGGTGGTGATGGGGAAGACGCCGTGGTCGTCGAACTTTGTGGTGTCCGTGCGCAGGATGCCGCCAGTGTCGATGGCGGCGCGGGTGACTTCGTTGCCGTGGGCGTCGTAGGCGTAGCCGGTGACGAGGCGCAGCTCGGCGTCGTTTGGTTGGGTCTCGTGGTGGAGCAGCGCGCCGGTCTCGGGGTCGTAGGCGGCGATGGACTCGCGCGTGCGGACGGGGATGCCCGGCTGCTCGAAGCTCAGGACGGTCTTCGTGGGCAGGCCCAGGAGCCAGGTCTCGGCGTCGTTTTGGTAGCTGGTCTGGGTGCGGTAGGTGAAGGTCTCGCTGCCCGTGGAGGTCGTGCGCGTCCAGTGGGTGGGGTTGCCGAAGTCGTCGAGGGTGAAGACGGTGTGGACCTCGCGGGTGATGCGGTGGTCTTCGTCGAGCGCCGTGAGCGCGCAGAAGTCTTCTTCGCAGGCGTCGAGTTCGTAGCGGCTGGCGAGCGTCTGGGCGGCGTAAGGGAGGTAGCTGCCCGGGCCCGTCGAATGGACTTTCAAGCTGTGGCTGGTGACGCGGACGACGTGGCGGCCGGTCTCGGGGCTTCGGCGGTCTTCAGCGACGAGTGAGGGCATGCCCGCGAAGGGGAAGGCGTGGAGGTCGTCGTCGTAGCTGGGGTCGAAGCGGACGAGTCGGCGGTAGACGGGGAGCGCGTCTCGCCACTCGGTGGTCTCGTGGAAGCGAAAGCCCAGGCTGCGCTGGGCCTCGCGGTCTCGCCGGGCGGTGCCGTAGCGGTGGGTGAAGGTCTGGGGGGCATCGCTGATGCCCGAGTCCACGCGGTGGGCCTCGACGAGCAACCGCGGGCTTCGGTCGCAGCGGGCAGGGTAGAGGCAGGTGACGCTATCGAGCTCGGCGTCGGCGTACTTTTCGGGGGCGTCGATGTCCGCGCTCGCGCGGTAGTCGACCTCGATGCGCGCGCCCAGGCCGTTGGTGATGGCCTTCAGCTTGTCGGGGACCTCGCCGGCGTGGGTGCGCAGCTGCCAGCTGCTGCCGAGGAACACGCCTGGGTCGTGCAGGCCGTCGCCGTCGAGGTCGAAGGCGCCCACGCTGTGGACGTTGGATGCGAATTCTTGAACGGGGCTGTGAAAGACCTCGGCGTGCTCGTGCAGGACGCCTTCGCTGTCGAGATTGAAGATCGACCAGTTCCAGGTGTCGTCGTTCGGATCGCTGACGGGGGAGAGCAGATCCAGGCGGCCGTCGGCGTCGTAGTCGAGCACGCCCGCGGCCAGGAAGCGGCGAAAGCCGCCTTTGCCGGGCTCGGGGCTGAGCAGCAGCCAGCCGCCGTCGACGAAGCCTGCGCCGGTGTTGCGCCACAGACGGATGCCGCCCTGCTCCGCCCAGGGCGGATCCGTGACGACGATCGTCTGCATGAGCACGCCGAGGTCTTCGGCCGTGTCGCCGGAGACCAGCTCATAGCGGAGGATGTCCGAGAGGCCGTCGCCGTCGATGTCGAGGATCTTGTCGAGGCCGAAGCCTTGCATCGAGCGGGGGAAGTCCTCGTCGAGGTAGGCGTCGTTGTAGTGGGCGGTCAGGCTGGGACGCCAGCGCTGCGCGAGGTCGGGCGGAAGGCCGGTGTCCTCGAGCGAGAGGCTCCAGTCGCCGGGGCTCAGGCGCAGGGCGTGGTAGTTGGACCACTTGGATGAAGGGATCCAGGCGCCGAGCTGCGCGTCCCAGGTGGGGATTACCAGCAGCGAGGCGAGGCCATCGCCGTCGTGGTCGAGGGCGAGGAGCTTGTCGTAGACCGAGCAGGGCTCGCCGGTGTCGACGACCTGCTCGGGGGAGAACGTCTCGCCAGGCAGGTTGGGGGTGAAGTGCCAGGTGCCGGTGCCGAGCTCGGGCTCGTCGAGGGCGTTTGGCAGCGGGTCGCCAGCGCAAAAGAGCAGGTCTCCGAGGCCGTCGCCGGTCTGGTCGTGGGCGGTGAACTGCCAGATGGGAGAGACGCCGGGATCGAACTCGACTTGCTCGACGCCGCCTTCGGGGCGGGCGAGGGCGAGGTAGAAGGCGCTGCCGGCTGGCGGGGCGCCGCCGAAGTAATTGATGGAATCGCCGAGGCCGACGGCGTCATCACGGCCGTCGCCGTCGATGTCGGCCGCAAAGAGCGGCGGCGTGGCCGGGGCGAGGTCGTCGTAGCTGGGGCCGGCGAGCAGGCCGGAGATGGGGTCTTCGTGGACGAGGTAGTGACCCAAGCCGAGGCATTGCGCGAGGTCGTCGTCGCGGGTGCTGCATGGGGCGACGGCCGTGTCGGCGTTGGGCTGAGAAGTCCACAGCTCCCAGCCGCGACCTTCGGGGGCGGGGGTGTTGGACTGGCCGACGGCGAGCAGGAAGTCGCTGCGGCCGTCGCCGTTGGCGTCGAGGATGGTCTGGGCGAGGACGCGGGGAGCGAGGGTGTTTGGCGTGTCGGACCAGATGCTGGCGAGGTAGGGCCAGGCGTATTCGATGGCGAAGTTCGTCTGCTCGGGGACGGCGTCGAAGTCGAGCTCGCCGGCGGTCCACGCGAAGGTGGTGTCCGGCCGGCAGACGCCTTGCGCGTCGCACTGACGGACGGCGTGGAGGAGGCTGCGGCCCGTGATGGAGGGGGTGTCGTAGTCGAGTTCGTAGCGGTGAACGAGCTCGCCCTCGGCGAAGGTGCTCAGGGCCGCGAGGCGCTTGGTCTGGCGCTGCGGCGCGCCGAGGCGCCAGCCCTGGGCCGGGTCTGGGCGGTCTTCCCATTCGAGGCGGACGTGGCGGGTGAAGGCGTGGAGCGTGGTGTGGCCGCCGTACTCGAGGCTGGTCAGCCAGCGCTCGACGTCGGCCTCTCCGTCTTCGAGGAGCTCGGTCTCGTTCGTGTAGTTGAGGGCGTAGACGTTGCCGAAGCGGTCGCGGCGCTCGGCCAGAGACCAGCTGGCGAGGCCGCGCGGATGCAAGGCGACGGCGTCCCGACGGCAGCCGTAGAGGTCGATGGTGCCGTCACTGCGCCGGACCTCGAAGCCGAGACCACCGTGACAAGACTGCTTGCTGCTCTCGGTGAAAGCGATGGCGCGGACAGACGAGAGGTCATCGCGCTTGGGCCGGTAGCGGGCGCCGGGCTGGAGGTGCTCGCCCTCGACGAGGCGCAGGCGCTGCCCATCGAGGCAGAGCGCGTCCTCGTCATCGAGGTGGACACCGCGAAAGTAGCCGTCATCAGCGAGCGTCCGCGGACAGCGGTCGATGGCCGAGGCCCCAGAGAGCGCCCAGCCAACGCCGAGCCCACCGTCCCCGCGCTGGCTGTCGTACTCGAGGGAGAGGCTTGGCGCAAAGCCACGGGCAGCCGGCGGAAGCGCGAGCGGAACGCTATAGCGCGCAGCCCCGCGATCATCGACCACAAAGGTCCCGGGCAGCGTCCCGACGGGTGCAGACGCGGTGAGCTGGGGCGCACTCTCAGCCAGCGGCCCCGCGAGGGTCAGGCGTTGGACAAAGCTCGCCGCCAGCGACGTCGCACCAGCCCGCGGCGGCAGCACGAGCAGCACGACCAGACCGAGAAGCGCGAGCAGCGAGTTTTTACGGGCTCGACTCGGCTTCGCAGCGCGCATCGCCCAAGCATCGCCGATCTCCCCACGAAGATCAGCAACAAAACACCCGCTCACCCGCGATTCTTCACATGCGTATCAAACCAATCCAAGAACCGATTCGAAAAATCCACACCATGCACATTCTCGCGGATCCCATGCCCCTCCCGCGGATAGACCACCAATTGCGTCACGACCCCGAGCCGCAGCAACGCACGATAGAGCTCCGTGGACTGGCCCAGGGGGACGCGGCTGTCGGCGGCCCCGTGCACGATCAGCGTCGGCGTCTTCGCGCCCTCGATATGCGCCAGCGGTGAGCGCTGCCAGGGCAGCTCGACGTCGTCCCAGGGCCACAGCTTCCAGTGCACGAGCGAGTTCTCGTGCTCGATCTCCGTGGTCCCGGTGAACGAGATCCAGTCGGTGATGCCCGCGGCGACCATGGCCGCCCTGAAGCGATCGCTGTAGGTCGTGGCCGCGAGCGCCGAGAAGTAGCCGCCGTAGCTCCAGCCGCCCATGCCCACGCGCTCGCCGTCGACGATGCCCTCGGCGACGAGGTGATCGATGCCGGCGAGGACGTCCTCGAATTCGGCGCCGCCGAGGTCTTGGTGATCCGCCATGGCGAAGCTCGATCCACGCCCGGCGCTGCCGCGGTAGTTGGGCATGAAGACGGCGTAGCCGCGGGCGGCGAAGAGCTGCGCGGGGTAGGTGGGGCGAGAGCCCCAGCCGTCGAGGGTGACGCCTTCGGGGCCGCCGTGGGGGAGCACGGCCAGGGGGTAGCGCGTCCCCGCTTGGTAGCCGACGGGCAGGATCAAGATGCCCTCGAGCGCGAGGCCGTCCTTGGCGGTCCAGCGGACCACCGACTGCTCGCCGAGCTTGCGCGTGAGCAGGTCGGCGTTGGAGACGCTCAGCCGGCGCAGGCTCTTGCCGCGCAGGGTCCCGGCGAAGAGCTCGCGGGGGTGCGTGGCCGTGTCGCCGGCGCAGGCGACGACTGGCGCCCTGGCCGGTCCGCCGAGGTCGAAGTCGTGGCAGATCGGGTCGTCGGCGAGGACCCGCGTGGGCTCGCCGCCAGCGGCGGGCAGCCGCCAAAAGACGGTCTCGGTGCCCTGATCCGCGAGGACCAGCAGCTCTTCGTCGCTGGTCCACGCGAGCCCGGCGCCCGTGGCCTCGCGCGTGGGCGTGAGCGCCTGGGCCTCGCCGCCGCCAGCGTCGACGACGTGGACGATGCCGGCCGTCGAGTCGTTGATGTTCGCGGCCCCCAAGAAGGCCACGCGATCACCTTGGGGCGACCACGCCATCGCGCCGAGCTTGCCCTCGGTCTTGGTCAGCGCCTGAAAGTCGCCGCCCGCGGCGGCCACGGTGTAGAGCGCCGAGTACATGTAGACGTGGTCGACGGCGGCGCTCTCGCTGGCGCGCACGGCCAGGCGATCGCCCTTGGGCGACCACGCGAAGTCGATCACGTGCTTGTCGGCGCCGAGCTCCGTGGCCGCGTCCTTGCCCAGGTCGTGGACGAAGAGCCGGGTCTTGGTGCCGCCGGCCTCGTCGACGATCCAGTCGCGCCCGGTCTCGCTGGCCTCGCGCTCGGCGTCGGTCTCGCGCGCGCTCGTGAACGCGATCCGATCGCCCTTGGGCGACCATTCGAAGCTGGACACGGAGCTCGACGACTCGAACGAGACCTCGGCCTCGCCGCCGTCGATGGGCATGGCGTAGACCTGCGCGTGATCGTCTCCGGGGCGATCCGAGATGAAGGCCAGGCGCCGGCCGTCGGGGGACCAGCGCGGGCTCCGAGAGCTCTTGCCGGCGGGGGTCAGACGCCTCGGTGCGTGGGTGCCGGCGACGTCGGCGATCCAGATCTGTCCCCGCGCGCCCCCAGGCTCATCGAGGGATCGGGGTGCCCACAGCAGATAGGCGACCCACTTGCCATCGGGCGACAGCTCGACGTCCGAGACCTGACGCAGGCCCACGAGGTCCTCTGCCGTCAGGGCTTCGCCGCGCGGGGTCGCCTCGGCCTCGCGACCCACGACAAGGTCGCGGGAGCCTCGGAGGCGTGGGCGCAGGCGCCGAGCAAGACAGTGGCGAGGACGGGGACCAGCCTAGGAGCCCGTGGTGGAACCCAGCGCGGCTCCTGGCGCCGGGTTTTTCGTCGAGGGCGCGAAGCCAAAACGCCGCTGTACCGGGCGTACTGCCAGTTTTGGCGACAAAGCCCTCGGCGAAAAGACCAAGCGAGGTGTCGTGTTGGGTTTCACCACGGGCTCCTAGGAGCCATGGGCGGGAGAATAACGAAAGCAGGCGCAGATGTTCGAGGGCTCGGCGTGCACTCCGCGGGCTCTCCCTCGGCGCCCGGGCAAGCCCGCGCACGGAACATCTGCGCCGGGCTTTCACGCGCCGCGGAGGCCCCAGGGGTGGTAAAAGTGCGCTATGCGACGTTGGTCTCTACCCTGCACGACAGCCCTCGCGCTGGCCTCGATGTCGGCGTGCTCAGACGACTCCACCGCCGGCGACGACGCCCTCGAATCCACGGGCGGCGACGAGATCGACTCCACCGCCGGCGAGGGCGAGTCCGCTGGTGAATCCGCCGGCGAGTCCGGCGGGGGCGAGGGGGAGTCTGGCGGGGGCGAGTCCGGCGAGGACACGGACGACACCGGGGGCAGCGCGGAGCCCTTCGTGCCCTTCGACGAGGCCGACTGGGCCCACGGCGACATCAGCATCGAGCGCGTCGAGGTCAACCAGGGCGTGGCGATCACCGTGGTCGAGAACGGCGAGCTCGTGCCCGCGGACCAGCGCCCCGGGCTGGTCAAGGATCGCAACGCGCTCATCCAGGCGTTTTGGAGCGTGCCCGCCAACTGGCAGCCACGGCCGATCCTCGCCAAGCTCCACGTGCGCGAGACCGACGGCACGCTGCGCACCTACGAGGTCACCAAGACCATCGAGGGCGAGCCCAGCCAGGGCAGCCTCGCTGGCGCGCTGACCTGGCAGCTGCCCGCCGACAACTTCCAGGGCAACCTCGAGTTCTTCATCGAGCTGTGGGAGGCCGAGGACCCCGGCAGCGTCGCGGCGTCGAGCGCCTCGCCCTCGACGCCGAGCGGCGGCATGCAGCCGATCGGCGTGACCGATGAGCCCATGGAGGTCAAGCTGTGGATGGTCCCGGTCCAGTACGCCAACGGCAACTGCGTGCGCGATACGACCGAGACGCTCACCGAAGAGTTCGACACCTTCACCAACTACTTCTTCTCGCAAAACCCGATCCACACCCTGAACGTAGCGATCCACGAGGAGCCCCTGGTCGTCGACTTCGAGGTCACCACGCTCTCGCAGATCAACAACATGTTGGTCACCAGGCGCTTTCAGGACTTCGCGGATCCCAACGAGTACTACTTCGCGCTGCTCGACGCGTGCACCGGCGGCATCGACGGCGCCGGCGGGCTCTCGCCAGGCACCCCCATGCCCCTCAAGGGCCTCGGCGACCTGCGCGTGTCCACCGGCCTGCTCGCGAGCGTCGAGTGGTCCAAGGGCGCCTTCGTCCACGAGCTCGGCCACAACCAGGGCCGCCCGCACTCGCCCTGTGGCGACCCCGACGGCCCCGATCCCAACTACCCCTACGACGGCGCGACGATCGGTGTCTATGGCTTCGACGTGCTCACCGGCCAGTGGTACCCGCCCACGCGCAAGGACTACATGAGCTACTGCACCCCGACTTGGGTCTCCGACTGGACCTGGGCCTACGTGCACGAGCAGGTCCGCCAGCTGACCTCGTGGGACTACGAGGGCAAGTCCGGCGACGAGGACTTCAACGAGATCCTCCACGGCTGGGTCCACCCCTCCGGCGAGCAGAGCTGGTGGACCTCCGCCGGCGAGCTGCCCCCCGAGATGCTCAGCGTCGCCGAGAGCGTGGCCTTCTACGACGGCGAGGGCGAGCTGATCGCCGAGCAGCCCGCGGCCAGCTGGGTCCTCGACGACGACAAGACCCGCTACTTCATGGCCGAGGTCCCCGACTCGGAGCTCGACCTCGTCGCCGAGATCGTCCGCGTGTCCAAGGACGTGCCCAGCCTCGTGCCCCGGGCCGAGGTCGTCCGTCGCTACGACAGCCAATTCCTCGCGCCCAGCCAGGCCCCCGCCTCCGAGTAAAGCTCTCCATGACCAAGACTGACTTGTTCACCCACGCACCCACCTGCGCCCTCGCGGCGCTCATCGCCCTCACCGGCTGCTCCGACGACGCCGCCGGGACGGAGGGCGACGGCGGGACCGACACCGGCTCGACCTCCGGCGGCGACGAGATCGACTCCGAGTCCGGCTCCGTAGACGAGTCCGGCTCCGCAGACGAGTCCGACTCGAGCGACGAGTCCGACACCGGCGAGGCCGAGACGCCCTGCTCGCTGCGCTGGGAGGCCCTGGCCATGAAGACCAACGGCCAGACCCACGCGGCCTACGACGTCGACATCGCCGACGACGGCACGATCGTCACCGTGGGCCTGGTCGGCAACGACGACAACGACGCCTGGATCGCGGTCTACGACGCCGAGGGCGAGCTCGTCTGGGAGGAGACCATCGACAGCGGCATGGGCAACGACTACGCCGAGGGCGTGGCCTTCGACGCCGAGGGCGACGTGGTGTTCGTCGGCAGCAAGGCCAGCGCGGCCGACAAGGAGCTGTGGATCGAGCGGCGCAGCGTCGCCGACGGCAGCGTGATCTGGTCGATGAGCGAGCCCAGCGATCACGGCGACAACGAGCCCGGCGACATCGCGCTCGCCCCCGACGGCGCGCTGCTCGTCGCCGCTGGGGTCTACGCCGCCGCGCAGGACCGGGACATCCAGCTGCGCAAGATCGCCGTCGCCGACGGGTCCGAGCTGTGGACCAGCAGCTACTCGGGCGAGCTCGACGCCAACGGCTACTCCATCGATCAGGTCACCCAGCTCGCGGTCGCCCCCGACGGCACCGCCTACGTCGCCGGCTCCCAGGCCGTCGACTACCAGACCCGCGAGGGCGTGCTCGTGGCCTTTGGCCCCGACGGCGGCGAGCCCAGCTGGGCCGTGTCCCCGCGGGCCTCCGGATCCGCGCACACCCACTACGGCACCGTGGCCGCCGCGGGCCCCGAAAACGAGGGCTACTTCGTGATCCGCCAGACCGGGGCCAACCCGCGCTCGTGGATCTACCGCGTGTCCGCCGACGGCCAGGTCGAGTGGGAGCTCGAGGACGAGCTGTTCGAGTTCGCGCCGACCAGCAACTGGATCTTCGCGGGGCTCGACGTCGCCGAAGACGACAGCTTGACGATCTCCGGGCGCCTGACCAATGAAGAGGTCGGCCAGTCCCTCGACTGGTCCGAGGTCTTCGTGGCCAACTTCAGCCGCGCGGGTGAGGGTGAGTGCATGGAGACCCACACTTGGGACAACGACCGCATCGTCCCGGCCTCGAGCTACGGCTACGGCATGGCCGAGGGCCCCGACGGCGCGGTGGTCGTCGGCGAGGTCATCAACGGACCCGAGAACTACCTCTACATCGCCGCTTTCAAGTAAGCGTAAAGTAGCGAGGTCGCGGGCACATCGCGCGACGCGACCTCGCTATACTCCGGGCATCGACACTCTAGATGAATGCCCTGGCGCGGGTGAGCCTCCCATGCTCGCCCGCCTCGCCACCTTCGCGCTCGCGACTTCGCTGCTGGCCGCGGGGCCCCTCGCCTGCGTCGTCGACTTCGAGGTCAGCATCAGCGATGGCCTCGACGATGATCTCGGCGAGACCAGCCTCGACGGCGAGAGCGGCCTCGACGATGACCCCGGGGATGGCCCCGACGATGACACGGGGGTCGATACGGACCCCCGCCCCGACATCCCCGACGACGAGGGCTCGGACGAGGCCGACTCCGACACGGACTCGGACACCGGGGGCGAGACCGAGGGCGGCGACGAGAGCCTGCCCCTCTACCCCGGCGGGCGCGTGCACTCGCCGATCACCGCCCCCGTGGTCGCGGCCCTCCAGACCCTGCGCGCCGCGGCCCCCGGCGCCGCCGAGGACCTGTTCATGAAGGTCGGCGCGTCGAGCACGGTCAGCACCAACACCTTGTACTGCTTCGCCCAGGGCCCGGTGGATCTCGATCTCCACGAGGGCGCCCTCGGGTCCACGCTCGACTGGTTCCTGGCCGGCGAGGCCGTGGACACGACCCCCTTCGACCGCGAGACCCTCGCCGCGCAGGTCGGCAAGACCGCGAGCTGGGCGCTCTCCGGCGACCCCTCGCCCCTCGAGCAGGAGCTCGAGGCCCTCGCCGCTGGCGACCCCGACGCGGGCCCGAGCCTCGCGCTGGTTCACTACGGCACCAACGACATGCAGCAGGGCCTGACCTACGCCTCGGCCCTGCCCGGCTACTACGCCAACATGAGCGACCTGCTCGATCTGCTCACCGAGCGCGGCGTGGTCCCGGTGGTGTTCGGGCTGTCGCGGCGCCTGGATCAGGATAGCGCGGACCTGTGGGTACAGAGCTACAACGCCGTGGCCCGCGGCCTCGCCCAGGCCCGGGCGCTGCCCTTCGTGGATCTGCGCGAGGCCCTCGAGCACCTCGACGGCTACGGCATCTCGGGCGACGGCCTGCACCTCGAGGCCTACGCCGAGGGCGCCTGCGTGCTCACCGAGGACGGCCTCGGCCACGGCTACAACATCCGCAACCTGATCGCGCTCGAGTCCCTGGCGCGGGTCTCGGCGGCCCTGCTCGAGGATCAGCCCCAGGCCGAGGACCAGGGCGCGGCGAGCCTCGCCGGCGAGGGCAGCATCGACGCGCCCTTCGAGATCCCCGCCCTGCCCTTCGCCGACGCCCGCGACAGCGCCGCCGGGCCGACCTTCGAGCTCGACGTCTACTCGGGCTGCGGCTCCACGGCCGACGAGTCCGGGCCCGAGCACGTCTACCGCCTGGAGCTCGCCGAGACCACGGCGATCCGCGCCATCGTCCTCGACCGCGCCGGCGTCGACGTCGACCTCCACCTGCTCGACGGCCTCGACGTCGCCGACTGCCTGCTGCGCGACGACACGATGATCGAGGCCACGCTCGAGCCCGGGACCTACTTCTTGACCCTCGACACCTACGTCAACGGTCAGGGCGTCGAGCAGGCCGGCGACTACGACTTCGTGATCCTCGAGTGCGAGGCCGGGGACACCGACTGCTTGCTCTGAATGCTCAGAGTCTGTGAATTTCCCCGCACGTCGTCAGGTGCGGGAAAGATTCACAGACTCTCACTCTTTGGCCTTCATGCGCGCCTCGAGCCAGCGCCGGCGCTCGCCCCCCAGCGAGCTGCCCAGGCGCTCCGCCTCGGTGTAGCGCTCGAGGCCGCAGCGATAGTCGATGGTCTTCACGCAGGCGTCCCCGGCGTAGACGTGCAGGCGCGCGCGCTTGGGCCTGAGCTCCACGGCGCGCTCGATGAAGCTGCGCGCCTGACGAAATTCGCCGCGATCGAAGTGCAGCTGGTAGAGGCCGATGAGCGCGTCGACGTTGCGGCGATCCCCGCTCAGGGCGCGGTTGAACAGCCGCTCCGCGCGACCGTCATCCCCGCCCTCGTAGGCCTCGCGCGCGGAGACGACGAGCGACTCGGCCGAGTCGCGCCCCGGCTTGGTGAGCTCGCCCTTCGCTCCGCTGGCCCCGCCCGTCTCTGCGCCCGTCTCACCGGTCTCGCCCGTCTCACCGGTCTCGTCCGTCTCACCGGTCTCCTCGGCCTCCTCGGCCTCCTCGGCCATGCCGGACCCGGTCAGCGCGGCAGCCTCGGCGCCCTCCCCCGCGTCCCCGTCCGGGCTCGCGAGGCTGTCGAGCAGCAGGCCGATGTCCTCGGACTGGCGCCTGGACAGGGCCTGCTCCCTGGAGAGCGCGGCCAGCTTGTCGTTGCGGCGGGCCTGATCCGTCTCGGCCAGGGCCGTCAGGGGCTCGAGCGCGACCAGCTGCCCGGGGGTGAAGGTCCCCGCCTCGGCGCGCGCGCGCAGCTCGACGAGCTCCTTGGGGCTCAGGCCCGCGCGGGCGTCCGCGACCTCGTGCTCGGGCTCGAAGATCAGCGCCTGCGCGTAGAACTCGCGCGCGAATTCTCGGCCGCCCTCGTGATCCCAGTAGGTGTCGCCGAGGCCTGCGAGGGTGGCCGCGAACTCCTCGCGCAGCTGCGTGCCCACGCGGGGCGCCTCGGCGTAGTCGAGGGTCTCGAGCGCGAGCAAGACCCGGTAGGCCGTGTCGGCCTCGGGGTCGTCGGCGGTCGGGTAGATCCAGCGCGCGTGGGAGGCCGAGGCCCGAGCTCGGTCGCGCAGCGCCGCGACCTCGCGGTTCTCCTCGGCCACGGGCTCGCTCCCGGTCGAGTCCAGCCACAGGGCGGTCGCGCCGGCGACCGCGACCGCGCCCAGGAGCGCGGCCCCGAGCAGCCGCCGCTTGATCTGGGCGCGCTGCTCGACGCTGCGCAGCTCCGACAGGCCAGCCTCGAGGCGCCGAGTCTGGCGCTCGTCGGGCAGCCGCGGCGCGGGCAAATCGTCCCACTCGGTGCGCATCCCCAAGCTCAGCTGGAGCTCGATCAGCGCGGCCTCGAGCGCGGCGGCCGAGCGGAAGCGGGCCTCCGGGCGCTTGGCCATGCAGCGCAAGATCAGCGCGTCGAAACCGGCCGGGAGCTCGCCCTCCATCCGCGTCGAGGGCGGGCGCGCGAGCTCGTTGATGTGCGCCTCACGCTGGGTCCGCTCGCTCCTCCCGGAGAAGGGCAGCTTGCCACAGGCGAGCTCGTAGAGCGTGACGCCGAGGGAGTAGATGTCCGTGCGCTCGTCGAGCTCGAGGCCGCGGAACTGCTCCGGCGACATATAGGCCGGTGAGCCGCCGCGCTTGCCCGAGTTGCCGCCCGAGCCGTCGAGCAGCGCGGCGAGGCCAAAGTCGACGAGCTTGACCTGCTCGCGCTTCTTGGCGTCTCGGCCGAGCATGATGTTCTCGGGCTTGACGTCGCGGTGGATGAAGCCCTGATCGTGGGCGTCCTGGAGGCCCTTGCAGACCTGGCGGGCCAGGCCCAGCAGCCGCGCCGGCTCGAGCCTCCCCAGGCGCTGGCGCTCGGCGTAGAGGCTGGGTCCGTCGACGAGCGCCATCACCAGCATCAGCCGACCGTCGGGCAGGGCCTTGAAGTCCACGACCTCGACGATCCACGGCGAGCCGAGCCGCCCGATGGTCCGCGCCTCCTCGCGAAAGCGACGGGTGCGGACGGGGTTGGCCCCCGAGTCGAGCAGCTTGGCGGCGAAGCGGCGCTCGATGTCCAGGTGGCGGACCTCGAAGACCACCCCCATGCCGCCCTGGCCGAGCCAGCGGATCAGCTGCAGGCGCGTGCCGGGGATCGTGCTCCCGGGGGTCAGCTTCACTGGACGCGAGGCGTCAGCGTCAGCGTCGGCCGCCGCCTCGCTCGGCTCCGACGCGGCCCGCGGCTGCTCGTCGGGCTGCGTGCGCACGAGCGCGGCCCGCATCGAATCCCCTGCGGACGCGCTCACTGCTAGAAGCGCCCCCTCAAGCTCAAGGTCCCCCCCTGCTCCCCACCCTGAGACCAGACCACCAGGCCGACACCCGTTGCGAAGCTGCCCGCGCCGAGCACCGCCAGGACCACGCCCAGCGGCCGCGTGGTGTAGACGTAGCGACAGTCGCCCTCGGCGTCGACGTCGAGGCCCGTGCACCGCCCGGCCACGGGCTTGTCGTGCAACGCGATGAGCACCGAGCCGGCCACGCCCATGGCCACGCCCAGCCCCAGCGAGCTCCAGCCCGGCCAGCTCGGCCGCTGCGCGGCGACCGGCAGCAGCGTGATGTGGTGCCGCTCCTCGACGCCACCGACGACGCTCAGCTCGCGCGACTGGGCCTTGTAGCCGCGGGCCCCGAGCTCGAGCTCGTGGCTGCCGATGGGCAGCTCTCCGGTCCAGGGCGTCGACCCGCGCCGGCCGCCGTCGATGCGCACCCAGGCGCCGTCGGGATCGCTGGTGATCTGCACGCGCCCGGGCGCCGCCTCGAGCCGAGCCAGGCGCTCGCACAGCGGCCCGAGGTCGCTGGCGATCTGCGCCTCGAGCTCGACGAGGCTGCACAGCTCGCAGCTCGAGTCGACGATCAGCGGGCCCTCCAGCGCGGGGTCGCGGGCCTCCCAGTGGAGGGTGTAGCTGCGGCTCTCGCCGTCCACGCGCAGGCCCAGGCTGCGCGACTCGGGCCCGCAGCCCGCGGTGCAAGGCCGCGGCTCACAGACCTCGTCGAGGCTGCGCTCGAAGCTCTCGCGCACGGACTCTCGCTCGCGCTTGGGCAGGGCCTCGCCGACCTGCACGCCGACGAGCGCTCCCCCGAGCTCGCCCTCGCGGCCCAGCTCTGCGTTGGCCTCTGCCCCCGGCTCGGCAGCGAGCGCGGTGTCGGACGCCCGGGTCTCGACGCCCGCCCGAGCCTCGACCGCAGCAGCCCTCACCATTGGTGGGGCCGCGAGCAGCGTGGTCAGCGAGATCGAGATCGGAGTCATCACGGCGTGTCTGCCCTATTCGGTGTCGACAGCGCCGCGATCCGATGAAAGTTTTCCCGGCCGCTCGGCAGCATCTTCGCTAACGATCCGGTCGTGCCAGCCATGCGCCTAATAGTTTGACAGTCTGTGACTGCACGAGCCAGCATGGACGCATGCATTTCGCGTAGTCCCGGGCACCCTTCTCCTCGGCCCAACTACCGGGTCAGGCCTCAAGGCCGCGTCGCGTAGGCCACAAAGCCGCGCAGCCGCGTCCTCGTGCCGAGATCCATGGGCTGAAGCTTCATCCCCCAGATCTTGCGCTCCCCAGCCACATCCCAGTCCGTCGCCCGCACGACCCTGGCGTCGACCTCCGTCCAGGCGGCGTCTCGAGAGCCCAGGCGAAAGCGGACGCGGACGATCCCCGCCGGCGGGCCCACGGTGGTGACCAGGGCCAGGCCGGTGCGAGAGATGTCGAGCAGACGACAGGGCAACACGCGGCTGCCGAAGTCGATCATTCCCACGCCACGCAGCTCGACCCGTGGCTCTCGTCGGCGATCTACCCCGCGTGCCATGACTCGAGTCTAGGCCGCCGAGCCCCAGAGCCCCAGCGAGAATCGACGGGGATCTGCGAGGCGCGAGCGACTCCCCTCCCATCCGAGGGGAATCGATGTTCCATGGATCTAGCGATCGACTCGAACTTTGCGCGGCCAGACCTGGCGCCGACCGCCGCCGTCGGCGCCCAGCTGATAGAGGCCCTCGCGCCCGATCTCGAACACGTAGCCGTCGACCTCGGCGCGCTCGCTCGGCGCGCTCGCCTCGAACGCAGCACCGACCTCGAGGGCCGACCAGCTGCGACCGAGGTCGTCGCTGCGCATGCGCAGCGGACCCTCGTAGCCCTGCTGCTCGACCATGATCACGCCAAAGCCAGGCTCGACGGCGACGGCGTCGACCGGCCCGTAGTCGTTGGGCGCCGGCTGGCCGTGCCGAGGTGAGCGTTTTTCCCAGCTGTCGCCCCCGTCCTCGCTGACGAAGAGCTCGCCGCCCTGGCAAAAGTCGGCGGCCTCGGAGTAGCAGCACTCCTCCCACGCGATCAGCCGGTCCCCCTCGGCCCACACCGCGACCAGGCCGCGCTTCTCGAGGTCGGGGATCTCGATCAAGGCCCAGCTCTCGCCCGAGTCGTCGCTGCGCCACAGCCCCTCGGAGCCGCGGCTCATCCATGTCTGGCTCTCGCCACACAGGCCGCCGTCGGCGAGCCACAGCTGCCCCTGGCCGTCGCTGGTCACGCTCGCCACGTGGGCGAGGTCGCGGGTGTGGCCCTCGCCCGCCTCGTCGATCTCCACTACTTTCGCCGCGCCCAGCCACTCGGCCTCGAAGCCGCACGGCCCGCCCTCGTAGACCAGCAGCTGGCCGTCGGCGAGCCACTCGACCACGTAGACGTTGCCGGTGATCGCGGTCTCTGCCATCCAGCAGCCCTCGAAGACCGGCGCCGAGGCGATCGGACCCCAGTCGCCCAGGGCGAAGTCGTAGCGCTGCACCGCCTGGGAGCCAAAGTAGAGCCCGCCGCCCTCGGGGTCGAGGGCCGACCAGCTGAGGTCGACCTCGGGGACCTCGACCACGAGCTCGAGCGCCTTGGGCTCGGCGCAGGGCACCCGCCACAGCCGCCCCTCGAGGCCGGTCTGGGTCATCGACCACCACGGCTGCTGGCTGCCCACCGCGAGCAGGATCTCGTCCTCATCCCAGGGCAGGATCTGTAGGCGAACTCGCCGACGATCGACCCCATCGTCGAGGCGCAGACGCGTCGACATCTCGCCGATCACGATCAGGTCGCCGTCGATCTCTGCGACGCAGGCCGGCGTGGCCTGGCTCGGCATGCGCCGCTGCGCCTCGGGCTCGTCTTGCTCCCCCGACGACTGCGCCGCCGCGGCGCCCCCGGCGGGCTCGTCGATCTGCGCCGAGGGCCGCGAGCAGGCGGCCGCGGCCAGACCCAGCGCAGTCAGCAGACCCGCGCGCTCACTGACCCATGAACGCACGGGCGAAGTCCCGCAGGCGCAGCACCGAGGGGATGCCGTCGTCGCTTTGGAAGGTGAGCTCATCGGCGAACTTTACGTTGGCGGCGGCCTTCCAGGCCACAAAGGCCCGGCCCGCGGGGGATCCGAGCAGCTGGTTGAGGCTCGCCTGGTACTCACCGACGACCTCCGCCACGAGCGCGTCGCCCTCGGCCTCGAGGCGCGCCGCGACGCCCTCGGCCTCCGCGCGCACGCGCTTGTCGTAGGCCAGCGTCTCCGCCTCGATGTTCTTGATCCCGAGCAGGTAGTTGTCGCCGTACTCCCCGGCCTCGCCGCCGAGAGCCTTGGCGGCCTCGAGCTGCAAGGCCAGCTTCTGCGCCTTCGTCAGCTGCTCGAGGCGACGCCGCGCCGCGCCCGGCTCGAGGTCCTCGGACTCGGCGACCAGGGCCTCGAGCTCGGCGAGCTCCGCCTCGCTCAGCTGCGGCGCCTCGGGCAGCTCGACGCCCTCTCCCTCGGCCCCCTCTCCCTCGGCCCCCTCTCCCTCGGCCCCCTCCCCCTCGGCACCCTCCCCTTCGGCGCCCTCTCCTCCTGCGCCCTCGTCACCTTCGGCGATCTCCCCGTCCTCTCCCGGCGCGCCCCCGCCACCCAAGACCAGCTCCCCCGAGGGCTTGATGGCCAAGAAGCCCACCTGATAGGCGCGGTCGACCCGGGCGAGCTTGGCGACCCAGTCCTGTCCCCGCGCCTTGCCCAGCGCGATCGTCTTTTGCTGGAAGTTGTCGAGCTTCTGCTGCTTGTCGGCGACCTCCTTGCGCGCGCCGTCGAGCAGCTTGTTTTGCGCGTTGAGCTGGATCTGCAGCAGCTGGCTCTCGTACTCGTCGCGAAAGAACACCGCGCGCATCAAGATCGCGTCGGCCTCGACGTGCAGGGCCGCGAGCTGCTCGTTGAGCACGTCCAGGGCCGCGTCGGAGACCGCGTTGCGGCGATCCGTGTCGTAAAAGTCGCTGCTCTGAAGATCCGCGAGGTGCTGGCGGAGCACGCCCACCGTGGTCTCGCGGGTCAGCCGCTGGAAGCGGTAGCCGCTCTGCCCGTCCGAGACATGGTTGCCGGCGCTGACGATCTCCCAGGCCTCGCCGGGGCGGATCCGGTAGGGCACGGAGATGTCGAGGGTGACGATATTGTTGTCCTTGGTGCGGATCTCGAGGGCGTCGTTGCCCAGGAAGTCGAGGAATTGATAGGTCCCCGGGAGCGTCACGATCTTGTGCAGGCCGATCACCTCGAGCTGCCAGCCCGGGTCGAGGTCCTGCTCGACCACGCCGGCGACGTTGCTGCGCCGCACCCCGACCTCGCCGAGCTCGACGTTGGCGATCAGCAGGCCGCGGATCACCAGCAAGACCAAGAAGACCAGCACGAACACGCGACAAATTTTGTTGAGCGCTTGCATGGCGGCCTCCTACTGCTCGAGCACGACCTTGCTCGGGCTGGCGTCGCTGGCCCAAGGCTCGATGTTGATGGTCACGCCCTCGAGGCTCTCGCCGAGGCGCTCCATGACCCGCTCCACGGGCTGGCTGCGGAAGGCCTCGATCTCGGCCCGCTGCGCGCGCAAGTTGGCCGCGAGCTGGCCGTCGAGCTCCTCGGCCTTGCGCCTGGCCGCGGCGAGCTTGGCCTGGCCCTCGCCGATCTTCTCGATCTTGTAGGTGTCGGCGGCGCGCTTGGTCTTCTCGTAGTCGGCGACGGCCGTGGCCAGCTCCGACTCGAGCTCGGCGCGGCGCTCCTGAATTTTTTTGTTCTCGTCGCGGTCGACCTCGGAGAGCTGGCGCTCGCGGTCGGTCGCGGCCCGCTCGAGGTTGGACTTGATGACCTCGAGCTCGTTGCGCAGCCGGTTGCGCTCTTCGATCAGGTGCTCGTACTGCGAGTTGAACTTTGGCCGCGGCGTGACCATCTGGGTGACGACGACGCCGTGGGGCTTCAAGAAGGCGTTGAGCCGGTCTTGAGCACGGGTCGCCGCCGCGCCGTAGTTGCTCGGATCCGACACGGTGATCGTCGACTCGCGGCCGAATTCATCACGCAAGATCGCGCGCGCGTAGGGTTTTATCCATGCCCTGTAGCGATACTCGGTGCCAGCGTCTCGGGCGACGGTCACGGCCTCGTCGCCGAGCACCTGGAAGATCAGCGTGGTGTCCTCGAAGTGAAAATTCGCGCCATCGCTGGCGCGCACGGTCAGCTTCTCGACGTGGAGGTCGTCCTCGCTGACGTCGCCCTTCATCTGGAAGGTCTGCGGGCTGGCGTCGAGGACGTGGAGGCTCTGGATCCCAAAGGGCAGACGAAACACCCAGCCGGGCTGGGTCACCGCCGTGGACGAGCCGGTGAGGTTGTTGACCCGCACCGCCACCTGCCCAGGCTCGATGGTGGTGAAGGACATGAACACCATCGCCACGAGGATCACCGCGCTCGCGGCGATCCACAGGTACTGAGTGACATCTCCCGCGCGCGCACGTA
Source organism: Pseudenhygromyxa sp. WMMC2535 (assembly GCF_011083025.2). NCBI lineage: Bacteria > Pseudomonadati > Myxococcota > Nannocystales > Nannocystaceae > Pseudenhygromyxa > Pseudenhygromyxa sp. WMMC2535. Next base: position 4,612,402 of record NZ_JABJWV010000001.1, on the reverse strand, counting down.
GCTGCGTCACGTTGTCGAGGTTGAAGTCGGCCATGACGCGCGCACTCTAGCGCGTTACGCCCGCAGTCTTTCGCCCTCAATGATGTTTCGAGCTCAGATCTCGAACTCGACGACCGCGCTCCCAGACTCCCGCTGCGCGGGGCGGTGCGCCGGCCGATGCTCCGTTCGGGGCGGAGGCGGCGCGTGGATCCGCCGCTCCTCCTCCCAGCTGCGTTCTTCCTCGGGCGTCGGCGTCCGCTCGTGACGGACCCACCGAAATCGCTGTGGTCGTATACGCGCTGCCATGCTGACCTCGCTCAAATCATGACCCGAGTCGGGGCGTCGTGCCGCAGGAAGTCACGCAACCTTTGCATGTCGGCCACTGGCGGGTTCTCAGCGCCGAGGCGGGACGCCACATGAATCACCCTCACGCGCTCACCCTCCGGGGGCGCCGCTCACACACCCATCATCCAAGCGAACAATCCATCGATCTGCCGACGCAAGAGCACGAACTCGAGGGCAGCGAGCGCCAAAAAGGGACCAAAGGGCACACGCTTGCCCATGACCCCCGCGTCGGGGTCCTCTTCGCCCAGCTCGGGATCGTCGCCATGAATCTCCTCGAGCTCGCTGTTCGCCGGCTTGCGCCCCGTCAGCAGCATGGGCACCGAAACAATCAAGCCCTGGAGCGCGCCGGCTCCCAAGGTCCAGGCGATCGCCATCGGCCCGCCAAAGATCCCGACCATCAGCAGGAGCTTGCCGTCACCCAGGCCGATCGCCTCGATATCGCGCAGTTTCAGGTAGATCCAGCGGATCGCAATTACCAGCGCGAGCCCGCTGACGCCCGAAACAATCCACGGGATCGTCACGGCGTCGAGGCGCTCGGGCCAGCCGATGACCACGATCAGGCCGACGACCGAGACCCCGAGCACGACCTCGTTGGGGATGATCCACGCGTCGAGGTCGGTGAAGGTGATGATCACCAGCGACAGGCAGAACAAGAACCATATTTGCCAGGTGATCAGGCCCTCGACGCCGCCACCTTCGAGCAAGGGGGTGATCACGTAGAGCATGTAGAGCGCGAAGCTCAGCAGCCCGGCGACGAGCTCGACGAGCAGATAGCGCAAGGCGAAGGGCGCCCCGCAGTGACGGCAGCGCCCGCGCAAGATCAGGTAGGAGAGGATCGGGATGTTGTCGTACCAGGCGATCGCCGTGCCACAGTCGGGACAGCGCGAGCGCGGGCGCGAGACCGACTCCCCCGCGGGCAAGCGATAGATCACCACGTTGGCGAAGGAGCCCCACAGCGTCCCCCAAACGAACGCGGCCACGCGCAGCCAGGGGCTGAGCAACAGCTCGATGATCGTGGGATCGACCGGAACGGGCAAGACGGCGGGAGCGCTGCCGAGCACCGCCCAAGTGTGACACGGCTGGGAGCCGGTGGTGAAACTCTCGCCCGCGCGACGTTCTGCGCACGGCCCCCGACTCCCCCCGCGCGGCTCCCCCCGTTCACAGCACCCCAAGAGCGGTTATCCTCGCTGCGCATGGGGCCCAAGACCCAGCCTCGACGCCGCGGCGTCTGCCCGGCGCTGCTCCTCACCTTCCTGGCCGCCGCGTGCAGCGAGGGCGAGGACCTCCAGGATCTGCGCGCCATCCCCGAGACCCTCGCCCGGGATCCCGCCGCCGACGCCGAGGCTCGACTCGAGCGCTTCTCGGGCGCCCAAGATTGGGAGGGCCTCGTCGAGCTCCTCGCCGTCGACCACGCCCTCGCCCGCGAGCTCCTCGGCCCGCACCGCCTGCGCTACACCGCGAGCTACCGCTCGGCGCCCCTCGGGATCGAGGCGGATCCCAAGTCCGGCGCGCTCCCGCCCGTCCCCGTGGGCGATCCGATCTACGAGGCCTTCTCGGTCGACGAGCAGCTCGAGCTGACCTGGGCCGCGGCCCCCGGCGAGGCGCCGCGCTTTCACCTCGACCAGCGCACCGGCCCCGAGCGCGGCCGCGAGCTCACCGTCCTCGACGAGCGCGCCTGGAGCCGCGTCGATCACTACGGCTGGTACGCCATGCCCCTCGACGGCCAGCTGTGGCAGGTGTGGCTCGACGACGCTCAGCACGCGGCCCTCGACCTCGTCGCGCTCGCGGGCCCGGCCGCGGAGATCGACGGCGTCGAGGCCCTGGAGATCGACGGCCGCCCGGTCCTGCGTGTGAGCCTGCGCCCGAGCGAAGCTCACTCGGAGCGGGTGGTCGAGGCGCCGACCCCCTGGCGCGGCGACGCCGACATCGAGCTGCGCAGCGGCGAGCTGACCCTCGATCGCGCCACCGGCCTGTGGCTGGCTGCCAGCTTCGAGATCCGCTGGACTCAGGTCGTCCCTGGGGGTTCTGGCGGGCCGCGGCGCATCCAGGGCGAGGTCCGCTTCTCGGGCAGCGTCGAGCCCCTCGCCGAGGCGCCCAGCGTCGAGGCCCCCGCCGCCGCCAGCCCCCTGCCCGAGCGCGAGCGTCCCGAGCTGCTCCGCGCGCGCCTCCTGGACGGGCTTGCCGGCCCTTGAGCGCCCAGCTATAGCCCCCCGGTGCAGCAAAAGCAGACATGGACGCGCGCCGACTTGCCGCGACCCCTCGCCCTCGCCCTCGAGGCAGCGATCGAGCGTGGCGCGCGGCTGCCCGTGATCCTGCGCCTGACTGAAGTCGCCGGCTACACCGACTGGGCCCTGCTGCTCTCCGCTCGCTCCGATCGTCAGGTGCGCGGCGTCGTCGAGGGCGTCGTCGAAGCCATCGCCAAGGCCCCCGCCGCGCCCGAGGACAGCGAAGAAGACGAGGTCGAGCTGCTCGGCAGCGACGGCCTCGACCACTACCTGTGGTCGCTGCTCGACTACGGCGACTTCCTGATCCACGTGTTCTACCACCCCGTGCGTCGCCACTACGACCTCGAGAGCATGTGGAGCGACGCCCCCCGAGTCGAGCTCGAGCTCCCCGCCGAGCTCCTCGACGCCAGCGACCTCGACGGCCTCGCGGCGCCGGACCCCATGCCCGACTTCCGCGGCGACATGAACTTCGGCGGCTTCGACGACGAGTTCGTCGACGAGGACCTCGACGACGAGGACTTCAGCGACGACGACTTCGGCGACGACGACTTCGGCGACGACGACGAGAGCCTGTTCGAGGACGAGGACGAGGACGAGGCTGGGGTCGTCGCGCCCGCCAACGAGCGCCCTCGCCCGACGCCGGCGCCCGCCAGCGACGACGATCTCTTCGAGCCCTGATGCGTCTGCGCCTCCTCGCCGTCGGCAAGCTCAAGCAGCCTGGCCTCGAGGCCCTGGTCGAGGACTATCGCAAGCGCTCGCGCAGCTTCCTGCCCATCGAGGCGCTGTGGCTGCGCGACATGAACGCGCTGCGTTCCCGCGCTCGCGCCCAGCCCGAGGCCCCCAAGGTGCTGCTCGACGAGCGCGGTGAGCTGCTCGACAGCGAGGGCCTCGCGGCCTGGCTCGGCGACTGGCGCGACCGCGGCGTGCGCTGCGTGGACTTCATGATCGGCGACGCCCACGGCTTCGAGGACAGCGACCGCGGCGAGGCCGAGCGCGTGCTCGCCCTGTCACGCATGACCTTGCCCCACCGCCTGGCCCAGGTCCTGCTGGTCGAGCAGCTCTACCGCGCCGGCACGATCCTCGCCGGGCACCCCTACCATCACTAGAGCGGCGACCGGTTTGAAGGCGCGCCGTCAGGTGCGTCTGGGCGGTTCCGTGGCGAGGAGCTAGTGTGCGCGCCAGAGGACTTGAAGGGTCTCAGGCGCCGGACCGCCGGTTGCTGACGAGGCGCGAGGAGGGAGTTTGTCGGGCACAAATGACTGACGAGCAACGAAGTCAGCGGCCGGTGCTTCAAGCCTGGGGCCCTTCAAGTCCTCTGGCGCGCACACTAGCTAGAGCGCTGGGTCGAGGTCGAGCTCGACCCGCACGCGGTCCTGCAGACGGATCGCCCCGGCCAGCGCCTTGTAGGGCGGGATCCCAAACTCGCTCGGGCGCAGCTCGACGCTGGCCCGGACGCGGCCCGAGCCAGGGTCGCGCGTCGCGTGGATGGTCAGCGAGCGCGCGACGCCGTGGAGCGTCAAGCTGCCCTCGACGCGCAGCCCCTCGCCCTGCTCGCGCAGCGTCCCCTCGAAGTCGACGCTGGGGAAGCGGCGGACGTGCAGGATCTCGTCGCGGATCGTCGCGACGATCTTGGCGCGATCGCGGCGGCCGAGGGCCTCGGGGTCCAGGCGCCCCGCCGACATCACCCCGTCGACGACGATCGCGGCCGGGTCGAGCTTCGCGTGCACGCGCTCCCCCGATCGACCCACACACGGACCGCCGACGCTCAGGCGCAGGTCGTGGGCCACGCGCGAGAGCAGCCCGGTTTTGTAGGTGAAGAGCTGGACCTGGTGCGTCATCCCTCGCCCTCGCAGGCGCTGAGATCGGCGCTGTCATAGGCGACCTCGATGCAGCCCAGCACTGCCTCGTGGGTCGCGGCGCTGCGCGTCTCGGCCTCGGCCAGGAGCGTATCCACACAGCCCTCGAGCAGGGGCTGAAAGTCCGCGAGCGCCTCGGCGCTCAGTCCAGGGACCTCGGCGAAGGGCTCCATGCTCGAGACCGCCAAGATCCGCATGCACGCCGCCGACTCCCGCGGCGCCGCGGCGACCGCCCGCACCCCCGCGGGGTGCTGCGTCTCACAGGCGAGCGCGGCCTCGGGGGAGCGCGCGGCGTAGATGCACGCCGAGAGCTCGGCCCAACCCTCCGGTGTGCGAAACGCCCTCGCCGTGTCCATGTGGGCCGGGCAGCTGCGCTCGGGCTCGGCGTCGGCGAGCTTCGCCACGGCCAGGCACAGATCCACGAGCTCGCCGATGGCCTGCGGCGCGACGACGTCCAAGTACGCCTCGTCCTCGTCTTGCGCCGGCGTCTCCCAGGGCGTGGGCGCGGGCCTCGACGCGAGCTCGGACTCGTAGCCCGTCGCCATGTCCAGGCTCCCGCCGTAGCCCATCGAGGCGCTCGAGTCGGGGGCCTCCGTGCCCCCAGCCGAACGACAGCCCGCGGCGACGGCCAAGGCAGCGACCAGGCCAGCGACCAGACCCGCGCGAGCGCTGGCGTGCCAGGCCGTGCGTCCCCGCGGGGGTGCGGGCCTGGGGAGGACGAGAGATCGTGAGCTCACGAGCGCGAGTGTAGCCGATCGCCACAGACCGCGTGAGCGAGACCCGAGCCGTCCTCGCTCGCGCGCCCTCTCGACCTCCGATCTCCAGCCCCAACGACTGATCGAAAGACAGCCGCGCGCACGCACGACCCGCAAGCCAACACACGCACACGAGCACAATCAAATCCAATCACCCATCGCCTCGAGAACGGGCCGCTCTCCGGGCGCAGCCCAGTGGGGAGGCGAGGCACATATCCACAGTCCAGGCACGCAAAGACAATTATGGCAATTCACGAACTGCAACATTAACAAACCACTGGACTTAACATTCGCCACTGCTACCTTGGCGCGCATGAACGCTAAAAACCAAATGATGCACAGATGAGCAACAACGTCTACGCATCGTACAACGGCTCGCAGCTCGGCTTCACCGTCCGCGACTTCGCGCTCAATCAGCGTTCCTTCTCGAATAACGGCGTGAGCGCCAGCAGCATCGCCGCCGGCACCAACGGCGACGTCTACCTGACCGCCGCCAACCACATCTATCACTACAAGATCGACGGCACCCTCGTCCGCGACATGACCTTCCCCGACAAGGGGATCATCTACTCGAGCGTGGTCGTGCGAGGAGACCGGGTCTACGCGACCTATACCGGCTCGCAAAAGGGCGTGACCGTCCGCGACCTCAGCCTCGAGCAGCGCTCCTTCTTTGCGACCGGGGTCGAGGCCAACGGCGTCGCCGCGGGGCCCAACAACGACGTCTACATCGCCGCGGGCAACAAGATCCTCAACTACAGCACGGGGGGTCAGCTGATCAAGGACATGACCTTCCCCGTGTCCTCGATCAACTACACCGACATCTCCGTGCTCGGGAACACCGTGTTCGCGGCCTACAACGGCTCGCAGCTCGGCTTCACCATCCGCGAGCTCGACCTGAGCCAGCGGGCCTTCCACAACATTGGTGTCAACATCGCTGGCATCGCCGCGGGCCCCAACAATGACGTCTACCTGACCTCCGCCAACAAGATCCTCAACTACGGGACGAACGGCAGCCTGATCAAGGACATGACCTTCCCCGTGTCCTCGATCAACTACACCAGCGTCGCGGTCATCTTCGAGACCACGACCTGAGCCCGCGCCGGGCTCCCTCCTCGGCGCGCCGAGCTGAGCCAGGCCGCGCGGCCGTCGATACCCCCTGGCCATCGCGCCAGCCCGGGCTCGACGGCCGCGCGCGTGCGAGTGCGCTCCCGGGGCACCTGGGAGCAGGCGGGCGATGTGATTGCGCCCACAGCAGCCCGCGAGTGGCTGCTGCGGCGAGCTGACGCCCGCTGACTCACGAACACCGCGCGAGCGCACACGACGAGCCCTGCTGCGGCCGGACCGCCCGGACCGCCCGTGCTATGGTCCGCGGCCGCCGAGGACCATGGCGCGGATCGTCTACGCACTCACCTCCCAAGGCCGCGGGCACAGCTCGCGAGTCACGGCCATGGCCGAGGCCCTCGAGGCCCGCGGCCACGAGCTGCTCTTTTGTGCTGGCGGCGGGGCTGGTCAGCTGCTCGCCGAGTCGGGGCGGACCGTGGTCTCGGTCCCGGTCCTGCGCCACAAGATGCACAACAACCGCATCCGCCTGTGGACCAGCTTGGCGTCCATGGGCCTGGTGACCGCGCGCACGCACAAGGTCATCCCTGCGCTCGTCGAGCGCTTCCGGGCCTTCGACCCCCAGCTGCTGATCACCGACTTCGAGAGCTACTCGGTCCGCGCTGCCCGGCGCATGGGCCTGCCGCTGATGTGCTTCAACCACCAGCAGGTGCTGACGCACACCCGCTACGAGGTCCCCCCGCGCTACCTCGCGGACGCGGCCTTGGCCCGGCTGGTGGTCAACATGGCCGCGCCGAACAACGCCGAGCACGTGCTCGTGAGCTCCTTTTTCTATCCCCCGCTGCGCGACCCGGCGCGCTCGTCCCTGGTCGCGCCGATCCTCCGCCGGGCGATCCGCGAGATCGAGCCGCAGACCGGCGAGCACGTGCTCGTCTATCACAACGACCCCACCGGCCTGCACGGGCTGCTCGAGGCCATGGCCGCGCTCCCCGAGCAGCGCTTCATCGCCTACAACTTCGAGCCCCCGGCAAACGCCGCGGCCATGCCCAACATCCAGTTCGTGGCCGCGGAGGTCGAGGGCTTCCTGCGCGACCTCGCCGCGGCCAAGGCGGTTGTCTGCACCGCCGGGTTCACGCTGATCTCCGAGGCCCTCTACCTCGGCAAGCCGCTGCTGGTCATGCCCAACGAGGGCATCTTCGAGCAGACCCTCAACGCCCTCTACCTCGAGCGCGACGGCCTCGGCGAGGCCATCTACCACCGCGTGCCCGAGGCCGCGGATCTCCGCGCCTTCCTCGGCCGCCTCGACCGCTACACCGGCCGCCGCCCGACCCAGCTGCGCTGCGGAAACGACGACGCCGTGGCCTGCATCGAGGCGGTGCTCGAGCGCCTCGGCGCACGCTGAAGCCAGCCCCGAGCTGGCCCGCGCTCAGTGAAACTTCCCCGGCCTGCGCCGCGGGGGCTTGCTCGCGGGATCCTGGCCAAAGTACTCGCAGAGCATCTCGTAGAGCTCCGCGTCGCTGTTTTGCAGGGCCCGCGGGCGCTCGAAGAAGGCCTCGACGGCCACGGCGAAGAACTCGGCCTCGTTGGTCCCCGCGTAGTCGCGCAGCACGTGGGGGTAGCGGTGGCGGCGGAGCCGGGCCAGGCGGTCGGCGATGATCTCCGTCCACGGGGCCGCGCTCGCCCACTGCGCGCCCACGGGGTGACCGTCGGCGTGGCCGTCGGCGAAGTCGAGCACGTGGGCGAGCTCGTGGAGCCCGACGTTGTGCCCGTCTCGCCGGCGAAAGCCGCGGCGGAGGTCTCGCTCCGAGTAGAGGATCGGCCCCTGGGCGTGGACCATGCCGGCGATGTCCTCTCCCTCGTGACCCTCGGCGTGATAGTCCTCGTCGAAGGCCCGAGGGTAGACGACCACGTCGCGCAGCCGCGGCCACTCGAAGCGCGGCATGCCGTGGCCGAGGATCGCCGCCGACGCGGCGATCAGCAGGCGGGTCTCGTCGCCCAGGGGTAGGCGCGCGTCCTCGGGGCCGGTGCCGTAGATGCGCTGCTCGGCCAGGAAGATGCGCACGTCGTCTTCGAAGCGCCGCCGGTCCTCGCCCGCGTCGAGCTCGCAGTAGAAGGCGACGCGGCGCTCGAGCACCCGCCGCCAGTCGTCGGGGAAGGGGGTCGAGACCAGGCGCCGCCGCCGGTAGTAGCGCCAGGTCATGCCCAGGTACCACAGCGCGCCAGCGCCGACGCCGAGCACGGCCACGATGATCGGCGCGCCCTCGCTGGCCAGGCTCGCCAAGCCGGCGGCGATCAGCACGGCGGCGACCACCGCGTGGACCCGGATCTTGGCGGCGGGCCAGACCTGCACCGGGCGAGGATAGCCCCGCGCGGCCCGCCAAGCTCGGTCTTCCCCGCGAGCGCGGAGCGAGCGCGATGCGGTCGGCCCGAGGAAGGGGTTTATCATCCGCCCTTCGGCCGCTGAGGGCGGCGAGGACCCCATGACCGCGAAGCTCGTCGACCCCCAAGCCTACCCCGAGCTGCTCGCGGCCAAGTGCGCCGAGGTCCAGGCCCTGCTCGCCCCCTTCGACCTGCCCCCACCGACGATCGTGCCCTCGCGGCCGAGCGGCTACCGCATGCGCGCCGAGTTTCGGGCCTGGCACGCTGGCGAGCGCCTGTTCTACGCGATGTTCCCCCCCGGGGAGTCCAACAACCCGATCGAGATCACCGACTTCCCCGTGGCCTGCGCGACCATCCAGGCGCTCATGCCCCGGCTGCTCGTCCGCCTCCAGACCGGCGAGCTGCGCCGCCGGCTGTTCCGCGTGGAGTTCCTCAGCACCCTCGCCGGCGACACCTGCGTGACGCTGATCTACCACCGCAAGCTCGACGACGCCTGGGAGGCCGAGGCCGCCGCGCTCGCCGAGGCGCTCGAGATCTCGATCGTCGGGCGCAGCCGCCGGCAAAAGCTCGTCGTCGGCCGCGACTACGTGACCGAGCGCCTGGTCATCGACGGCCGCGCCTACCACTACCGCCAGTACGAGCAGGCCTTCTCCCAGCCCAACGCCGAGGTCAACACCAAGATGATCGAGTGGGCCTGCGCCGCGGCCCGCGAGCTCGACGGTGACCTGCTCGAGCTCTACTGCGGCAACGGCAACTTCAGCTTGCCCCTGGCCGCGCACTTCGACCACGTGATCGCCACCGAGGTCGCGCGGGACTCGACTCGGGCCGCCCTGCACAACCTCGAGGCCAACGCCGTGACCAACGTCGAGCTCGTGCGCCTGTCCGCCGAGGAGGTCACCCAGGCCCTGGCTGGGGTGCGAGAATTCAAGCGCCTGGCCGGGCTCCCCCGCCCACTGGGGAGCTTCGACCTGCGCACGGTCTTCGTCGATCCGCCGCGCGCGGGCCTCGACGACGCGACCTTGGCGATGGTGTCCGCCTACGACACCATCATCTACATCTCCTGCAACCCCAAGACCCTCGCCGCCAACCTGCGCAGCCTGAGCGAGACCCACGAGGGGGTTCGCTTCGCGCTATTCGACCAATTCCCCTACACCGAGCACATGGAGTGCGGCGTGGTCGCGAGGCGCCGTCGTTAGAGATCTACTAGAGGTCTTCGAATGACGTCGAGGGCGTGACGGTGGTCTTGGTCGACTTGGTCGACTTCGTGGACTTGGTCGAGCGACGGCGGCGCTTCTTGGCCTTCTCCGCGGCTTCCTTCTCGGCGGCGAGGCGCTCGGCCTCGGCCTTCTCCGCGGCGATCCGCTCTTCCTCGGCCTTCTCCGCGGCGATGCGCGCGGCCTCGGCCTTCTCCGCGGCCAGGCGCGCAGCCTCGGCCTCCTCGGCGGCGACGCGCGCGGCCTCTTCGGCCTCGTCGACCTCGGCGGAGGCGACCGCGAGCCCAGCGGCGGCTTGGGTCCCGGTCTCGACCCCAGGGTTGCCGAGGACGACCAGCGCGGCGATGGCGACTGCGCTGACCGAAGCGGCGAGGATCGCGACGATCTTGACCGTATTGCTGGATTGGGCCTGTCCGCGGGCAGCAGCGGCGGCCGCCGCGTCTGCGGCCATCGAACCGGTGGACGCGATGTGGACGCTCGGATCGGGCTCTGGCTCGGGAACGAGCTGAACCGCGCTCTCTGCGGCTGGGGTCATGGCCAACTCATTGGCTAGTTGACCCAGAAGATCGTCGAATTCGGCCTCGGCTTGCTTTTGTGCGGGCGCACTCATGATGACAACTCCAACGGCAACAACACGTAGTCGATCTATCACAAAATTCAAAAGCGTCGAGGCGCGTGCTCGCAATGGAGCCATCGCCAAATCGCCATGTTTCGAGTTGCCACTGGATAGAGTCGTCGCCGCCCGCCGGTCACTCGCTGATCTTTCGCGGCCGACTTCGGGGGCATCGTCGCCCTCGAAAATCCTCGCGCGCGCCGGGGTTGCGCATGCTCGCCGCCGACACAGCTTTGCAGCCGTGACGAACCCCGACCGCCGACACAGCACCCCGCGCGCCTCGACCACCGCGAAGCGGGCACGCGGCCGCCGACGCCCGGGAAAGCTGGCGATCTTCGCCCTGCTCTTGCTGCCCCTGACCTTGCTGCTACACGCGCCGCTGCTGGCCATCGTCCCCGGCGCGCTGCTGACCGTGGCCGGCCTCGAGGCCCTCGACGATGCCGGCCATGATCGCAATGTCGCGCCCCCGGCACTCGTCGCCGCCGACGACATCGAAGAGCTCGCCCGGGTCGCCGCCGCCAGGCCGATCGCGTCCCAGAGTCGGCGCGTGTCCCTCTAGAGCGGCGAGTTCGGGAGAGCGGCGAGTTCGGGAGAGCGGCGAGTTCGAGCGCACGCGCCTCGAGCTGCGCAGCAGACGCGAGCGATCGACGAGGCGCGCGCAACGTCAGCGCGCAGCTCCGCGCGAGGCTTCGCGGTGAAGACCGTTCACGACCTCCGCAGGTGCGCGGGTGCGTGCGCGGCGATTCATCACTCTCTCCGCAAAGCCCCACAAACACACGCGCGCGGTCAATTTGACCGTTGTCACTCGCAGCGCTCGGCGCAGCGGTTCAGGGTTTCGCTGCAAAGTGCTTTCATGGCGCCGCCTCGCCCGACCGGGCGTCGCCAAGATCAGGAATGTACAGCCCGAAGCAAGACCGTGTGAACGCGCCCGAGGGTGTCGAGCTCCCGCTCAACCTCGGCCTCAACGACGGGACCTATGCGCCCCAGCGCTGCCTCGAGGTGTTCAAGCGCTACACCTCGCGCACCGACCTGCGCAACTACGGCACCCCCGACAACGCGCCGCTGCGCCAGGCCATCGCCAAGGTCGACGGGGTCGAGCCCGACAACGTGTTCTTGCACAACGGGACCGGGCCGATCCTCAAGCAGGCGATCCCCTACCTGCTCAAGCGCCGCGTGCTCGACTCGCCGCGCCGGATCCTCCGCCACGCGGTCAGCCGCGCCGGCTTCCCGATCATCACCCCGCGCTTCACCTACTCGAAGGTGCCCAAGAAGGCGGCCGAGGGCGGCATGCACGTCGACATGCTGCCCCTCGATCCCGGCGACGACTTCCGCTTCGACGTCGATCGCCTCGAGCGTCGGCTCGAGCGCGGGCCGGGGTTGGTCTACATCGTCAACCCCAACAACCCCACGGGCAACGTGCTCGTCACCCGCGACCAGATGATCCCGCTGTTCGAGCGCTTCCCCGAGGCGCGCTTTTGGATCGACGAGGCCTACGTGCAGTACGTCGACCCCGAGCAGCACGGGGTGTTCTCCTCGCTGGTCCCCCGCTTCCAGAACCTGATGGTCAGCCGGACCTTCAGCTTCGCCTACGGCCTGGCCGCCGTGCGCATCGGCTACCTGCTGGCCAAGCCCAGCTTCGTCCACGACCTCGAGAAGCAGATCACCGACTACCGCCTGGGCACGCTGCAAGAGCAGCTCGGCGTGGCCGCGCTCGAGGACCCCGACCACCTGCCCTTCGTGCGCGAGGTGACGGCCAAGGCCCGCGAGCAGCTCTACGCCGGCATCGCCGAGCTCGACGGCATCCAGGCCTTCCCCTCGCAGGTCAACTTCATCCTCTGCCGGTTCACCGACGGCCGGCGCGGGGCCGAGCTCAAGGCCAAGCTGGCCCAGCGCGGGATCCTGATCAAGATCTTCGAGCCGGCCTGCGGCTTCAGCTACGACCCCTACTTCCGCCTGACCATCGGCCTGCCCGAGGAGAACGCATTCTTGCTCGAGCAGATGGCGGAGGTGCTGGGGTGAGCGCGCCCAAGCTCGACACCCTCGATCGCCAGGCCACCCTCGAGGCCATGGCCAACGAGCAATTCGATCTCGTGGTCATCGGCGGCGGCATCACTGGCGCCGGCATCGCCCGCGACGCCGCGTTGCGCGGGCTGAGCGTGGCCCTGATCGAGGCCGCCGACTTCGCCTCGGGGACCTCGAGCCGGTCCTCCAAGCTGATCCACGGCGGGCTGCGCTACCTCGAGCGCGGCGAGATCAACCTGGTCCGCAAGACCGCGCTCGAGCGCAAGGAGATCTACAAGCTCGCGCCGCACCTCTCGGAGCCGCGCTGGATGGTCATGCCCATGGGCGGGCGGACCAAGCTCTATAGCCTGCGCCTGGCGGTGACCACCTACGAGCGCCTCGGCGCCGTCGAGTCCCGCGACATCCACCGGGCGTGGAGCGGCTCGACCCTCGCCGACGAGGAGCCGGCCCTCGACCGCAAGCGCTTCCCCCACGCCCTCGCCTACCGCGAGTACCTGACCGACGACGCGCGCCTGGTCATCGCCAACATGCGCGCGGCCGTGGCCTCGGGCGCGCGGGTCATCAACCACGCCCCGGTCGTCGGCCTGCTGCGCAGCGGAGACCGGGCCACCGGCGTCGAGCTGCGCTGCGCCCTGACCAACGCCGAGGTCACCGTCCAGGGCAAGGTCATCGTCAACGCCACCGGGCCGTGGGTCGAGGCGCTCCAGAAGTACGAGAACCCCGACGCGGCGCCCCTGCTCCACCTCAGCAAGGGCATCCACATCTCGATCCCCGCCAGCAAGCTGCCGGTCCGCAACCTGCTGGTCCTCGACACCGCCGACAAGCGACGGATCTTCGCGATCCGCCGCGGCGAGGTCGTCTACATCGGCACGACCGACACCACCTACGAGCCCGGGGCCGAGATCTGGCCGCAGATCACCCGCGAGGACGTCGAGTACCTGCTCGAGCCGATCCCCCGCCACTTCAACACCGGGCCCATGGGCCTCGGCGACGTCGTCGGCGCGTGGGCCGGGCTGCGCCCGCTGATCGCCGATCCGACCAAGAAGAACCCCTCGGAGCTGTCGCGTCGCGACGAGCTGCTGACGGGCCCTCTGGGCGTGATCTCCGTCGCCGGCGGCAAGCTGACCGGCTACCGCGGCATGGCCCGGCGAGTGCTCGGCACCGTCGCCGAGCGCCTCGGCCGCGAGCTGCCCACAATCAGCATGGAGGAAGAGGGCCCGCTCCCCGGCGGCGACTTCGACGGCGACCTCCCTGCCCTCGCCGCGGGCCTGGCCGAGCGCCACGGCCTCGACGAGGTGACCTCCGCCCGCCTCGCCCGGCTCTTTGGCGCCGAGGCCGAGCAGGTCCTCGCCCAGGGCGCCGAGCCGCTCTTCGAGGGGGCCACCTGCGTCAGCGGTGAGGTCCGCTGGGCCGTCGAGCGCGAGGGCGCCGCGACCCTCGAGGACATGCTCTACCGCCGCACCCGCCTGCCGCTCTACGGTCTGAGCGCGGCCGCGGCCATCGAGCCGCTCGCCGACGCCATGGCCGCGGTCCTCGGCTGGGACGCGGCCCGGCGCGAGCGAGAGCTCGAGGCTGCGCGCGCGCGCCTGGCCGACGACCTCGCCTTTCAGCGCTGAGGCGACCCCGGCCGCCCGCGCGCCGGGTGCCACCACGGGCTCCTAGGAGCCCGTGGTGAAACCCAACACGACACCTGGCTTGGTCTTTTCGCCGAAGGCTTTGTCGCCAAAACTTGCAGTACGCCCGGTACAGCGGCGTTTTGGCTTCGCGCCCTCGACGAAAAACCCGGCGCCAGGAGCCGCGCTGGGTTCCACCACGGGCTCCTAGACCGCGACATCTTCGGGCGTGGCTCGATCCGCGATCAGATCGACGCGCAGGCCGCCCTGGTCCGCGCGCCCGAGCTCGAGCGCGAAGCCGTGGCGCGCCGCGACCCGAAACACGATCGCCAGGCCGAGGCCCTGGCCGGTCGGCGCCCGCGTCCTCGCCTCGTCTCCCCGCGCCCCCCGCTCGATCAGCCGCTCGAGCTGCTCTTCGGGCACGCCTGGCCCGTCGTCGATCACCCGCACCCGAACCCGCTCCTCGGCCAGGCGCTCGAGCAACACGGCGACGTGGCCGTGGGGGCGGTTGTAGCGGATCGCGTTGTGGACCACGTTGCTGACCGCCTGCTCGATCATCGTCACGTCCCCACGCACGAACACCGGCTCCTCGGGCTCGCTGGCGTCGAGGGAGATGTCGCGCTGCTTGGCGATGGTCCGGTGCCGCGCGATGACGCGGTTGATCAGCGCCGAGAGATCGACGGGCTCGTCGAGGCGCATGGGCTCGCTGGCGTCGAGCTTGGCGGCGATCGCCAGGTTGGAGAGGATCGAGCCGATGTAGTGGACCTCGTCCATGGCCGCGCTCACGGTCTCCCGCTCGCAGCGCTCGCCGGCGCGCAGCTGCTCGTCGAGGGTCGTCATGTGATCCGCGAGCACGGTCAGCGGCGTCATCACGTCGTGAGTGGTGTTGGCCACGAACTCGCGCAGCGCCAGCTCGCGGCGCTGACTCTCGGCGAAGCGGTTGCGGACCTCGCGGGCGGCGGCAGAGAAGGCGCGCGAGAGCTCGGCGATCTCGTCGCGGCCGTCGAGCTCGACGGGCTCGGCGAAGCCTGCCGAGGCCGAGCGCTGGACGAGGTCCGCGAGCCGACGGATCCGCCGCAGGATCGGCCCCGAGGCCACGAGCACCGCCGCGAGCATGGCCAGGACCGGGAGCAGCCAGATCGGCTTGGCCGGCAAGATCGCCCCGAGCCAGCCGGCGGAGGTCGTGCCCTGGGCGAGGATCACCGCGCACGGCCCCTCGGACCACGACATCTTCACGAGCACCAGGACGTCATCGTTGAGCAGGGTCTCGTCGACGCTCACGAAGGAGCGCTCCTCGAAGCCCGCGAGCAGCTCGGGATCGAGAGGCGGCGCCTCGGGATCGAGCGAGCCCAGCTGCGCGTCGTAGGGGAAGAGCACCGGCGGCTCTCCGTGGGGTCGATCCGAGAACAGCTCGGTGAGGATGTCCTTGAGCCCGCCGAGGCCCTTGCGTCGCTGCTTGCGCTCGGGTGGCCCGTCTCGAAAGGGGCCGGGGCCGTCATTCCTGAGCAGGTCGTCGTAGTCTTCCCGATCCCCGCCCGGCGGACCGTCGTGGTCCGCCGGTCCATCGTGATCTCGCCAGTCGTCGTCGCCTGGCGGGCCGTCGTGATCTCGCCAGTCGTCATCGCCTGGCGGGCCGTCGTGATCTCGCCAGTCGTCATCGCCTGGCGGGCCGTCGTGATCCGGCGGGCCGTCGTGATCCGGCGGGCCGCCACGGCCTCGCCGGCCGTCACGATCCGGCCCAGGTCCCTCGCGCATCGGCCCCTCGTGGATCAGCGGGACCACCGGATTGCCGCCCCAAGCCCCGGGGTCCGCCTCACAGCGCCTGCGCTCCTCCGACACGTGCAGCCGCGTCGAGCTGGCCAACAGGCGCTCGGCCGCGTCATGGCGAAAGCGAGCGTCGACGACGTAGAGCCCGATGATCAGCGGGCCAGTGACGGTCAGCGTCGCCAGGGCCAGGCGCGAGCGCAGGCGCAGCTTCAAGGCTCCTCCTCGCTCTTCCTTCCCAGGCGATAGCCGATCCCCCACACGGTCTCGATTGCGACCGCGTCACCGAGCTTCTTGCGCAGCCGCGACGCGTGGACATCCAAGGTCCGCGCCGAGCCCTCGCGCTCCGGATCCAGCACGTTCTCCACCAGCCACTCGCGGGTCAGCGCCTGACCTGGCCGCCGAGCCAGGGCGGTGAGGAAGGCGAGCTCCGTGGGCGTGAGCGAGATCAGCTCGTTGCCGATGCGGACCTCCGGGACGGCGAGGTCCATGCGCAGCGACCCGTGCTCGATCACGTCGCCGCGCTGGAGCGCCGGGCGACGCAGGCGGGCCCGGACGCGCTCGATCAGCTCGTCGGGCCAAAAGGGCTTGGTCATGTAGTCGTCGGCGCCCAGGCGCAGCGCCTGGACCTTGTCACGGCTGTCGTGACGGGCGCTGAGTACCAAGACCGGGACCTCGGAGCTCGCCCGCAGATCCTGAAGAATCTCCATGCCCCCGACCTCGGGGAGCATCACGTCCAAGATGACGAGGGCGACGCCCGCGAGCTCTTCTCGCTCGATGCGTCGCCCTCGTCGCCACCAGGCGACGGTGTAACCGGCTTGGCGCAGGCGTTCGACCACCTGACGACCCAGCTCGAGATCGTCCTCGATGAGTAGGATCCCTTCACTCACCGCCTGAGCCTCGCACAATCGCTAACGATCAGGGAGGAGGCTCACCGCCACCTTCGCCGCCGCCGCCACCACCACCACCGGCGCCCTCGGCCTGACAGGCCTCGCCGTCGGCCGAGCGCAGGCCGATCTGCTTCCACGCCAGCATCACGCCGTCGGTCATCCGCTCGGTATCGAGCAGGTAGGGCGTCATGTCTTCCTCGCCGCCGATGACGTTGTCGGTGGTGTTGACCGTGTCGGGCTGACCGAACTCCGAGTACTCGGGGTGCGAGTCGAAGATCTCCTCGTTCAGCTCATCGGTGAAGAAGAGCTGCGAGGTCGTGTAGACCGAGCCCTCGAGCCCCTCGGGCCACACGCGGAAGTGGATGTGAACCGCGCGGCTCGAGTACCAGCCGGGGTAGCAAGTATCGAAGTACACCCGGCCGTCGTCGTCCGTGACCTGCGTGCCGCGGAAGTAGAGGTAGTTCTCCGCGTCCGCGTCGTCGCCGTAGCAAAACGAGCCGCTGGGCGTGACGCCCGAGTACACGCCGGTGCGCTGGGTGTGCCAGATCTCGATGGACGCGCCCTCGATGGGCTCGCAGGTGTCCTCGTAGACGAAGCGCAGGCACAGGCGAACGGGCAGGCCCGTCCAACCGTCGCTGATGTCCTCGCGTACGGCCGTGTCCGCCGTGCAAGGACCCTCTGTGGTCTCGCAGATCAGCAGGCAGGCGTTCTCGTACTCCTCGAAGGGATCGGGGTAGCAAGCCTTGGAGACCATCGCGGCGGTGCCGCCCATGGCCCAGGCGTCGGCGGCTCCGCCACACTCGCTAGAGGTGTCGGTCGTGGTGCCCTCGGTATCGGACTCGGTACCAGCGTCACTGGTTCCGGTTCCGTCAGTGGTGTCACCGGTCTCGGTGTCACCGCTGGAGTCTGATGTATCTCCGTCAGTACCGGTGTCGGAGGCGATGCCATCGCCAGCGCCGCCGTCATCCGTGCAACCAAGGAGGTGAACGATGGGGGCGGCCACGAGGCCAGTCCCGAGTCCGCGGAGCACACGGCGCCGGGTCAAGGAGGGGGGTGGGGCTTTGGGGTCGGACATGACCACCAAGCTGAACCGACAACCTTTAGAGAATCTTAAGCATACCGACAGATTTACGTCCCGGTAAAACGCCGGCGCTGAATATTGTACTTTCGCATCTTGCTCTGGAGTGTGCTGGGTTTTAGCCCTAGAAGGGCCGCTGCACCGTCTTCTCCGTAGATTTTCCCCGCTGATGCGCGAAGCGCACTCGAGATGCACTCGACGATCGCCGCGTCTAGAGTCTGAAGGTCTCGTGAAGGTAAATCTGAAGATACCGAAATTTCGGTATCTTCAGGCTTGGCATCGAGGGCAGGAACCTGCGGAGCGCTGGCAGGGGGCTCGGAGGGAGTCTCGGCACGCTCGAGTTCACCGATGGCGCGTTGGAGATCACCGATATTTCGGTGACTCCTTCGGCACTGCGCCGCCGTGCGTGCGAGCCACACGAGCTTTCGAGAGCCGGCCTCGAGGGCCTCCAGCAGGCGCGCCTGGAGGCCCTCATCCTCCACGAGTTCGTCCACGGGATCTTCGAGGAGCACGCTCAGGAGCCCGTAATTCCCCACCGGGACGCGAACCTGCGCCCTAACCTCGGCCAGGCTGATGCGTGGCATCCCCACCGAATCCTCGGTGAATTCGGGCGCCGATACCTCCTGCCGCTCGATGAAGCGGGACGAGCGTTGCCGGGTCCAGCGCTGGCCGGTGCTCGGACACAGCGCCCGGATCATCACCGCGTCTCGCCTCGGATCCAGCTCGGCGATCTCGACCTCGACGACAGCGATATTTCGGTGGAGTGCGCGGGTCAGCCGGGGCAGCAGAGTCCGGAGGTTTGCGCTGCGATCGAAGGCCACCGAAATGTCGTGGAAGAGTTGAAGTCGATCCAGCATGGTCAAGCCGACGCTCGCACCGAAATCGAGCGGGAAAATTATCCATGGATGGCGTGACTGACTCAAGCCCACCGATATATCGGTGGGATTGTGTGCACGTTTTGTAAACCAAGACCGGACAGTCATGTCCGGTTGGCACCGAGAGCCAAGCTCGTCCTGAAGCGAGCGAAGGCGGCCATACCGAAGCTTCACTCCCACCAGGAAGATCCTTGCGACGGCGACCAGCGCCAGCGTCAGCTCCCTCCATGAGCGATTTTCCCATGGCCGTCTCTCACTCCACATGCGCCTTTCCCTCACCTGCGACAGCTTCGCGCGTGTGCCCAGGCGTGGATCCCGAACTATCGCCGCTCTAGCATGCGCCCCATGACCCGCCGCCTCGGCCTCATCTGGCTCGGCACAGCCCTCTCCCTCGTCGCCTGCAAGCACCGGCCGACCGCCGACATCGGCCAGGCGACCGCGCTCGACGGCGGCGATCTCCAGGCGCCGGAGGCCGCCGGTCAGGTCCAGGATGGAGAGGGCGCGAGCCTCGGCCCGCGCTGGGTCGACATCGCCATCGAGTCCGAGTTTGGCTGCGCCGTCGAGCGCACCGGCGGAGTCTACTGCTGGGGGCGCGGACCAGCCGCGGAGATGGCTCTGCGCGAGCTCCCGGCCCAGCCCTCGACGGATCCCCTCGACTTCAACTCGACCCGAAAGTGGGGCCCGGCCTCGCGCCTGGCGATGATTCACGACGCCACCAAGGTGTCGACGGCCTCCTCGCTGGGCTGCGCCGTGGTCGAGGGCGGGCGCGTGCGCTGCTGGGGCGCCGCGCGCTGGGGCGCCCACCACCTCTATGACATCCCGGGCATCGAGCACGCCGTCGACATCGAGATCAGCGACGGCCAGTCCTGCGCGCTGCTCGAGGGCGGCGCGCTGTGGTGCTGGGGCGTGGACGACTACGGGATCCCTCGTCAGCGCCTCGACAACGTCATCGCCGTGACCGCGAGCGACAGCCTCGGCTGTGGCCTGACCGCGCAGGGCGAGGTGCTGTGCTGGGGACAGCCGGTCTCCGACTGGCACCGCTACAACGTCCAGCTCAACGCGCCGCCAGGGACCGGGGGCACACACCAGCCGCCCTCCGAGGACCAGGACTTCCCCGACACCATGGAGGTCGGCCGCTTCCACGAGGCCGTCGACATCATGCTCTCGGGCTGGAACAACCTCTGCGTGCTGCGCAGCGACGGGCGCGTGATGTGCAGCGAGCACGACCTGTTCTCGCTGCTGCGCGGCGAGGAGCTCGCCATGCGCGAGGTCGGCGGAAACCCGGGGGTCCAGAGCTTCGAGTCCTCGCGCAGCCACAAGTGCCAGATCGACGCCCAGGGCAAGGTCCAGTGCTGGGGCCGCAACGTCTACGGTCAGCTCGGCGACGGCACCGCCACCATGCGCGACGCCCCGACCCCGGTCGTCGGCCTCGAGGGCGTGGTCGCGCTCTCGCTCAGCGAAGACCTCAGCTGCGCGGCCACCCGCGCGGGCACGATCTCGTGCTGGGGCTTCGACCGCGGCGAGGCCATGGGCCGCGAGGACGTCCACGTCAACACCATCGAGGGCCTGCGCGCCGGCTCGCTCGCCGCCTCGGGGCGGACGACCTGCGCCGTCGACGACACCCAGACCCTGCGCTGCTGGGGCACCGACATGATCGAGCAGCTCGGCATCCAGGTCGGCTCGACCCCGACGCCCATCGATCTCCCGTCCATGGCCAAGGGCCTGCGCGCGATGTCCAGCGGCTGGGAGGCCTGCTTCCTGGGCGAGAGCGGCCAGCTCCAGTGCGGCAACTGGTCGACCTCGGGGGCCTCGCCCTCGCCCCTGCCCACGCCCTCCTCCGCCGGCTCCGCCCAGGCCGCGCCGAGCTTCAACGTGACGATCACCAACACCGACGTCCGCGACCTCGCCGCTGGCCCGCCGCCGCTGTGCACGATCATCGGCAAGTCCGGGCGCAGCGAGCTCCAGTGCGGCAAGGACGTGGCCTCGCTCCGGGTCGAGTCCAAGCTCAAGGCGCCCACCTCCGTCTCCGCGGCGAACATGCGCGCCTGCGTCATCCACGACGGCGGCAAGGTCGGCTGCTTTGGCGACTACTACTTCTGGGACCAGCAGCCCCCGCCCCGCGAGATCACCAAGATCCCGGGGATCAGCCAGGCCCTCGACCTGGTCAGCAGCAACTTCCAAGACTGTGCTCTGCGCAAGGACGGGCGCGTGACCTGCTGGGTGGGCCGGACCGAGACCACTTGGACCGACGACGGCTCCCACGTCAAGGCGGTCAGCTACAAGGCGCAGACCCCCAAGGACATCGGCATCGACAGCGTCGTCCAGCTCGTCGCCGGAGGCACCAAGCTGTGCGCCCTCGACAAGCGCGGCGGCGTGCGCTGCTGGGCCGACAACCCCTACAGCGAGACCCTCGTCTGGCTGGAGGTCCCCGAGCTCGGGGGAGACGTCGCGCAGCTCGCCGCCGGCTCGGAGCACGTCTGCGCCCGCCACAAAGACGGCCGCGTGACCTGCTGGGGCGACGACACCTGGGGTCAGCTCGGCCACGTGCCGGGGCGGGTCTACCTTGAGCCGCACACGCTCCCGGTCGACTGAGAGTCTGCATCATCGGACCGACCTCGGCCCGCGCGCGCCGCCCTTCGGCTGCGCGACAACCTCGACGCCAGCGCGGACGCCTACACGGATGAGGACGAGCCGCGCTGACCCGCCCTCAGTCGGTGCAGCACAGCGTGTAGGGCTCGCTCGCCGCGACCTCGCCGACCTGCTCGGCGACGCCCTCCCCGTCGCAGCTCGCCTCGGGCTCACCCGGGTTGAAGGTCGCGAGCTCCACGTCCGCGGTGTCCGAGGGCGTGCAGTCCTCGGCGCTGACGGTGAACAGGCCGACGCAGTCGTTGTCGTCGAGCTCCTGGAGGTTGATGGTCGCCGTGCACTCGCCGACCGGATCCCCGCAGTCGCAGCCCTCGCAAGACCGGCTGTCCTCGATGCCGCCGTAGATCTCGACCTTGTTGCTGTAGCTGCCCGCGGGGCACTCTTCCACGCCGGCCTTCCAGATACACACGCCGGGCTCGAGGGGCGAGGCCGGGACGGGGGCGCACAGGCCTTCGGAGATCGCACAGGCCGGGAGGCTGCCCGCGGGCTCGCAGATCAGGTACTCGACCTCGAAGGCCGCCGGCCCGATGTCTGCGCTGATCTCGGCCTGACAGGTGCCCCCGAGGATCGCGCTGGGCTGCATGCCGAACCAGTCCAGGGCCAGGGGCTTGGAGCTGCCCCCGTCGTCCGAGAGGCTCGTGGGCAAGTTGCCGGTGATCGACTGGCAGGCGTTGGCCTCGCTGAGCACGACGGTGTGATCCGGGGTCCCGCTGCAGCCGTCGAGATCCCAGATCTCCAAGGTCCCGCTCGTCGGGCAGCTCGCCCCCGTGGCCTCGCACGAGCAGCCGCACTCGAAGGCCCCGGGATCGAGCTCGCTCGCGGCCGTGACCGCGGTCATCGAGTAGCCCTCGCCGCAGCTCGGGTTTTGGCTCGCGGGGGTCACGTCGTGGGCGACCGGCCCGTTCCAGCCATCGGGCACCGGATCGACACAGATCGAGCTCGCGTCGCACTCGTCCGGGTCGCCCGTCACCGTGCTCTCGCTCGTGTCGGCGCTCTCCTCCGAGCTCCCGGCGCTCGACGAGCTGTCCCCCTCGCCCTGCGTCCCCTCGGCCGTCACGTCGTCCTCCGAGCCCGTCTCGGCGCCTTCGGCCGCGGACGTGTTCGGGTCGAAGCACGCCGCCAAGGGCATGAGCCCAATGAGGATGAAAGCAGAAGAGGAGCGCCAGTTCATTGAAAAACGATGCCAGCGCCCCCTGGGTCAGTCCAGCACGTGGTGCCTGCACGCCCGCGCAATTCGGTGGCCCCAACGATGGGCCTGGAGAGACTTCACGAGACAGTCACCGCGGAGTCTCGCGGCTGTCACGAGGACTCCAACATCCCGCGCACGCGCTCGAGCAGCTGCATCGCCCGGAAGGGCTTCTCGATCAGATCGATGCCCCCGAGGGCCGCGACCTTGGCCTGATCCAGCTGGCCATCGGTGAACCCGCTCATGAACAGGATCTTGGTCTGCGGCCTGATCTCGCGCAGCCTGTGGGCGAGGTCGAGGCCGCCCAGGCGCGGCATCACGAAGTCCGTGAGCACGAGGTCGATGGTCCCGTCGTAGCCGGCGATCAGCTCGAGGCATGCCTCGCCGTCCTCGGCCACGAGGACCTCGTAGCCGTGCAGCCGGAGGATCTGCTCGACGGTGCGCCGGACCGGGGCCTCGTCCTCGACGACGAGCACCGTCTCCTTGCCCTGGGCCAGGCTCGGCTCGACCTCCTCGGGCTCGGGCGCCGGCGCGACCTGGCTCGAGCCCTCTGCCCAGGGCAGCCAGACCGCGAAGCGCGTGCCCTCGCCGGGCTCGCTGTCCACGGTGATCTGGCCGTCGGACTGCTGAACGATCCCCAGCACCGTCGACAGCCCCAGGCCGGTGCCCTTGCCCACGCCCTTGGTGGTGAAGAAGGGCTCGAAGATGTGCGCGACCGTGTGCTCGTCCATGCCCGAGCCCTCGTCGCTGACCTCGAGGACCACGTAGCGCCCCGGCAGCAGGGTCTGAGGCTGGGCCGGGCGCGCGTGGCGGAGCTGCTCCTCGCGGGTCGACACGAGGATCGGCCTGCCCGGCTCGCTGGCGTCGCGGGCGTTGATCACCAAGTTGAGCACGACCTGCTCGAGCTGGCCGGGGTCGACGCGGACCCGGCCGAGATCGAGGGCGAGCTCGATGTGCAGCTCGTACTCGGCCCCGAGCAGGCGCTCGAGGATCTTGCCGCTGCGCGCGACGAGGTCGTTGAGGTCGACGAGCTCGGGCTGGAGCACCTGGCGGCGCGAGAACGCGAGCAGCTGGCGGGTCAGCGCCGCCCCGCGCTCGGCGGCCTCGCGGATCACCCGGACCTCCTCGCTGCTGCGATCGACCAGGACCATGGCCGCGTCGAGCTCCGGGGCCTCGATCCTGAACTTGCGCGCGCGGCTGGTCAGCACGTCCGTCGAGCCGATGATCGTGGTCAGCAGGTTGTTGAAGTCGTGTGCGACCCCGCCGGCGAGCTGACCGATCGCCTCCATCTTCTGTGACTGGCGCAGCTGAGCCTCGAGCTCGATGCGCTCGGCCTGGCTGCGCTCGCGCTCGGCGATCTCGGCCTCGAGCTGGCTCTTGGACTCGGCGAGCTCGTCCGCGCGGGCGCGCAGCTCCTCGTTGAGGGCCTTGAGCTCGTCGTAGTAGCGCGCGTTCTCGAGGGAGATCGCCGCCTGCGAGAGCAGGATCTGCAAGACCTCGGTGCGCGCCCCGGTGAACGCCCCGGCGGTCAGCTCGTTCTCGAGGTAGAGCACGCCGACGAGCTCGTCCTTGTGGCGGATCGGAGTGCACAGCACCGAGCGCAGGCGCCGGCGCAGCACGTGGGGGTCGCCGGTGAACGCCCCGAGCTCGGCCGCGTCCTCGAGGACCACGTTCTCCCCGGTGCTCAGCACGTGGCGGACGATGCTCAGGGCGAGCTCGGCCTCGTCGAGGGGGTAGCGCTGGTGGAGGTTGATGCTGTCCTCGCTGTCGGCCGCGACCTCGACGCGCAGGCCGTCTTCGGCCTGGAGGATCAGCAGCCCGCGGCTGGCCCCGGCGTTGAGCAGGATGATCCGCATCATCCTGGCGAGCAGGCGGTCGAGGTCGATCTCGCTCGAGATCGCCTGCGAGGCCCGGGTGACCGTGGCCAGATCGAGGGCCTGGGAGCTGCCCGAGCCGATCCACATCTCGGAGCTGACGAAGGCCGCCCGCGCGCGCTCGGAGAAGGGCAGGTCGCGCAGCAGCTCGGGGAACTCGGCCTCGAGCTGGCGAGCGCGGCGTGGCGCCCCCCAGCTGCGGTAGCTGGTCAGCGCGGCCGCGAGGTAGGGGCGGGCGAGCTTGCGCTTGCCGTGGGCGAACCACATCCGGGCGGCGCGCTCGTTGGCGATGGCGTAGACCTGCACGAAGCCCTGCTCGGCGGCGGCCTCGATCGCCCGGTCGTAGAGGTCGAGGGCCCCGAGCAGGTCGTCGTCCCAGCGCGCGAGCTCGGCCGCGACCAGCAGGTACTTGTGCTCGAAGTTCTCGGGGCAGCTGCGCGCCCACAGCCGCAGCTGGTCTTGGTTGTGCTCGATGGTGACCAGCGCGAGCCGCCGACGCTCCTCGCCAAAGCCGCCCATGGCGGAGATCAGCGCCAGCGAGTGGTAGAGGTTGCGATCCGCGAGCGCGACGTGACCGAGGGCGTAGGGCGCGAACTCCTTGCTCGCGTTGATCGCCTCGAGGGCCGCGAGCGGGTCGCCGTGGATGTAGCGCGCCTGAGCCAGGTAGATCTGGTGCACACACAGCGCGATGTAGCTCTGGGCCTGGCGGCTCGCGACCTGAAACTCGCGGGACTGGACGGCGAGGGCCTCGTCGTCCCCCCCGGGCTCGTCGAGCAGGTTGGCGACGACGAGCTGCAGGCCGCGGACGACGTTGGCCGCGTAGACGTGGTTGATGCGCTCGAGCTCGGCGCGGGCGTCGGCGAGCTGCCCGGCCATGCGCGGCAGCGGGGCCCCGGAGAAGAGCTCGTGGAGCTGGCGGTGGTAGCGGATGTAGCCGACGAACTGGAGCTGGCCCGACTCGATCCCCGCCCGCAGCCCGTGCTCGTGCAGGCTGTCGCACTCGCGCACGTGGATCCGCCAGGGCAGGATGTAGCCCGCGACGATGTCGCAGACCCGGCACTCCTGGCCGAGGTCGCCCTGCTTGCGAGCCAGCGCGAGGGCGAGCTTGCCCCACTCGTGGGCGCTGACGTGGTCCCCGAGCACCGCCCCGACGAAGGTCCCGTGGTGCGCGAAGCCGTAGCTCGACTCCGGCAGCAGCCCGTGGGTCAAGCTGAGGTTGACCAGCATCAAGGTGATCAGCGGGAACAGGTGAACGTCGGCCGACAGCGCCGCGCTCATCATCGTTGCGAGCAGGCGGCCGAGCGCCATGGTCTCGCGCTCGGTCATGCTCGGCAGCTCGATCAGCGAGGCCACGGAGCGCCCGGCGAGGCCCTCGCGGTACTCGGCCAGGGCCCGGGCGATGGCCTGATCCACGCCGTCTTCGCTCTCGGGCAGGTGGACGTCGAGCAGCGCGAGCGCCCGCCGACCGGTCGCCAGGGCCTCGGCGTAGCGCGTGGCCATGGTCTGCTGAAAGACCAATAGATCGTAGAGCGCGACCTGCTCGGCCGGGCCGCGGGCGTGCTCGAGGGCCGCGGCCACGCGCCGCCGCGAGGACTCGACGTCGTCGATCAGAAACTCCGCGTTGGCGAGCTGCCGATGCAGGCGCGAGCTCAGCTCGTGGTGGTCGCGCCAGGCCGCGCGCAGCGTCGGGCCGGGCGTGTCCTCGAAGCGGTCGAGCAGCGCCAGGGCCTCGACGCCGATGCTCAGGTAGCGCACCGCGCTGGCGTAGGCCGCGGCCCCGTGCGCCCGCGAGCCGGCCAGGCTGGCCAGGCGCGCGAGCTCGACGAGCTCCTCGGGCGCGTCGATCAGCGTGCGGCCATAGTCGAGGTGGTCGACGATCGCGAACACCCGCTCGTTGAGGCGATCGCTGGGCGTGTTGGCGAGCAGCATCCGACCGATGCGCAGGTGCGTGACGGCCCGGACGCGCTCGGGCAGCAGCGCGTGGGCGGCCTCGCGGACCCGGTCGTGGGCGAAGTCCCAGCGCTCGTCTCGGCCAAAGAAGAGCATGCCCGAGTGGCGCGCGGCCTCGAGGTCGACCAAGGTCGCCGCCGCGCTGGTCTGATTGATCGCCGCGAGGGTCTCGCAGGTGAACGAGGCCCCGACGCAGGCGGCGCTGCTCAAGGTGTGCTGGGCGGCCTTGGGTAGCTGGCGGATCCGCCGGGCGAGCAGCTCGCCCACGGACTCGCTGGCCTGCATGCCGCGCATCCCGGCCTCGTCCCAGCGCCACGACAGGCTCGGGAGCTCCTCGACCAGCGCGAGCTCCTCGGCGACGAGCAGCTGCTCCTCCCAGGCCGACTGCAAGAAGGTGCGCACGAAGAGCGGGTTGCCGCCGGTCCGCTCGAGCACGAGCTCGGCCAGGGCGCGGACGCGCTCCGGGGGTCGCCCGAGGGTCTCGACGATCAGCGCCTCGACCTCGTCGAGGGCGAGCCCGCGCAGCGGGAGCTCGAGCATGTTGACCCCGCGCTCGCGCAGGCGCTCGATGGTCGCGCGGGTCGGGTGCTCGACGTCGAGCTCGTCGGCGCGCACGCTCCCGATCAGCAAGAGGTGGCCCTGATCCGCGTCGCAGGCCAGGTTCTCGAGCAGCGCCAGGCTCCCGGGGTCAGCCCACTGGAGATCGTCGAGGAAGAGGGTCAGGGGGTGCTCGGCGCTGGCGCAGGCCCGGACGAAGCGACGAAAGACCAGGTTGAAGCGGTGCTGCGACTCCTCGGGGCCGACCGCGGGCAAGGGCGGCAGCGCCCCGACGATCGGCTCCATCTCGGGGACGACGTCGAGGACCACGCGCCCGTTGCTGGCCAGCGCAGCGCTCAGCCGCGCCCGCCAGGCGGCGAAGTCGTCGAGCCCCGCCCCGAGGATCCGCCCGGCGAGGCCGCGGAAGGCCTCGGCGAAGCCCTCGTAGGCGGCGCGCCCGGCCAGCTGCCCGAACTTGCCGCTGATCAGCACGCCCGGCCGCCCGCGCAGGCGCTCCTCGAGCTCGCCGACCAGCGCCGACTTGCCCACGCCGGAGCTGCCCGTGACCAGCACCGTGCTCGCGCGCCCGGACGCCGCCGCCGCCCAGGCCCGCTCGAGCGCGGCGAGATCGCGCTCGCGACCGAACAGGCGCAGGGGCACGCGCAGCTGGGCCCCGTGGTCGTGGCGGCCGAGCTCGAAGTCCTCGATGCTCCCGTGCGCGGCCAGGGACTCGCGGCAGCGCTGGAGATCGAGCAGCAGGCTGCGCGCGCTCTGGTAGCGGTCCTCGGGCGCCTTGGCGAGCAGGCGCATGATCAGCCGCGAGAGCAGCTCGGGCAGCTCGGGGCGCAGCGAGCGGGGCGCCTCGGGCAGCTTGGCGAGGTGGCAGTGAACGAGCTCGAGGGCCTCGGAGGCGGTGAAGGGCACCCGCCCACACAGCAGCTCGTAGAAGGTGACGCCCAGAGAGTAGAGGTCGGCGCGGCGGTCGAGGCTGCGCTTCATCCGGCCGGTCTGCTCGGGCGAGATATAGGCGAGCGTGCCCTCGAGGCGGTTGGTCGTCGCCGTCAGCTCGCCGCCCTCGTCGAGGCGCGCCGAGACCCCAAAGTCGATGTACTTGACGCGCTCGAGGGCCTCGTCGACGAGCACGTTGCCCGGCTTGACGTCCTTGTGCACGACCCCGCGGGCGTGGATCGCCGCGAGCCCGCGGGCGAGCTGAACCGCGAGCGCCAAGAAGCGCTCGACCGCGAAGCCCTGCGGCGGGATGCGCTCGGCCAGGGTCAGGGCCGAGAAGTCCTCCATGACCAGGGCCGCGTAGTCCTCCCCCAGCTCGAGGCCGAGGTAGCGGATCACGTTGGGGTGCTCGATGTCGCTGGCCAGCTCCCACTCCCGGCGCAGGCGGCTGAGCGCGGCCGTGCCCCGACGATCTTCGTCGAGGGTCTTGAGCACGACCGACGTCCCGTCCTCGCGCCGAGCCCTGAGGATCCTCGAGCGGGAGCCGGCGTGGATCAGCGGGCCGGGTTCAAAGCCGGGCGGGGTGGTCACGACAGTCGGTGGGGGGTGGCGTCAGTTGCCCTTGCGGCGGTGTTTTTCGAGCTCTTCACGCATGGCCCGCTGGAGCAGGGCCATATCGAAGGGCTTGTCGATGCGCCGGGTCTGGATCTGCTCGATGAACTCGGCGGCGCGCTCGGTGAACGCCCCGCCGGTCATGAACACGACCCGCTCGGCCATCGCGGCGTGGTGCTCGAGGATGTGCTCGTAGACGTCGCGGCCCGTGAGGTCGGGCATCATGATGTCGCAAAAGACCAGCTCGAAGCTGCGGCCGTCGTCGAGCAGCTTGATGCCCTCGCGCCCGCTGGTGACCACGGTGATGTCGTGCTCGGGGAAGGTCCGCACGAAGCTGCGCCCGATGTTGGCCTCGTCGTCGATGACCAGGATCGTCGCCCGGGGCACGGTCTGCTCGGGCTGGGCTGGCTTGAGCTCCTTGCTCGGGCTGCCGGTCGCGCCCTCGGGGGCCGGCGGCAGGCGGACGATGAAGGTGGTGCCCTTGCCGGGGCGCGAGTCGACCTGGATGACGCCGCCGAGGCCCTGGATGATGTCGCGGCAGATGTACAGGCCCAGGCCCGTGCCCACGCCCACGGGCTTCATGGTCACGAAGGGCTCGAAGATCCGCTCGATCAGCTCCTTGGGGATGCCCGTGCCCGTGTCCGAGACCTTGACCTCGGCCCAGCCGTCGGCGGCCGTGCAGGTGATCAGCTCGATCAGGTTCTCGTCGGCGGCGCCGTCGGGGATCGCCTGGGCGGCGTTGACGATCAGGTTGAGGAAGACCTGGCCGAGGCGCGAGGAGTTGGCCAGGATCTTGGGCACGTCCTCGTAGCTGCGCTCGAGCTTGGCACGGTGGCGGATCTCGTTGATCGCCATGCGCACCGAGGAGTCGAGCACCTTGCGGACGTCGACGGGCTGGGTCTCCTCGGAGGAGCGCGAGAAGGTCTTGAGGTCGCGGGCGATGTCGCGGACCCGGCGGGCGCCGTCGGCCGTCTCGCGCAGCAGCTCGAGGGTGTCCTCGGAGCACAGCAGCTTGCGGGCCTTGTCTTGCTTCTCGCTGGGGACGATCGCCTTCTCGGCGCGCTTGCCCAGGATGTGCAGGTTGGCGAGGATGTAGGTCAGCGGGTTGTTGATCTCGTGGGCGACGCCAGCGGCCAGGGTGCCGATCGAGGCCATGCGATCCGAGAGCATCAGCCGAGCCTGGAGATCCTTGCGGTCGGTCATGTCGAGCATGACCCCGTCCCACACGACCGTGCCGTCCTCCTCGCGGATCGGCCGGGACTGCGCCTGCAGCCAGCGGATCTCGCCGTTGGGCATGACCAGCCGCCCCTCCCAGGTCCACAGGCTCAAGCTCGCCGCCGAGCGGGCCAGCGACTCGCCGAGGTCGTCGCGGTGCTCGGGATGGATGAGATCGAGGAAGGCTCGCGCGTCGGCGAGGACCGCGTCGGGCTCGACCCCGAAGGTCTGCTCGGCGCTCTCTGCCAAAAAGGTGAACGCGAAGTCTCCGTCGGGGCGACGCTCGAACTGGAGGAGCACGCCGGGGATGTTGGAGGCGATCCGGCTGATCCGCGCCTCCGTCGAGGCCAGCGCCTCGCGGGTGTCGCGGACCTCCGCGGTGCGCAGCTCGACGAGGCGCGCGAGCTCCTTGCGCTGCTGATCGTTCTCGGCCTGCAGGCGCCGGTTGTCGTCCTGGAGCGACTTGACCCGCGCCGCCGAGGCCACGACCTTGCGGATCTTGGTGCTCGAGACCGGCTTGGAGATGTAGTCGTAGGCCCCCGAGCGAACCGCGCTCGCGGCCGTCTCCACCGTCGGCTCGCCGGTCACGAGGATGACCTTGATGTTCGGCCAGCGCTCGGCGATCGCCTCGAGCAGCGAGACGCCGCTTCGGC
This sequence comes from Pseudenhygromyxa sp. WMMC2535, assembly GCF_011083025.2. NCBI lineage: Bacteria > Pseudomonadati > Myxococcota > Nannocystales > Nannocystaceae > Pseudenhygromyxa > Pseudenhygromyxa sp. WMMC2535. The sequence goes on along the minus strand of NZ_JABJWV010000001.1, from coordinate 4,582,114 downwards.
GGGGCAAGATGATGTCCGAGACGACGACGTCGAAGTCGTCGGTCTCGAGCGTTGTCAGCGCTTGATCGACATCCTCCGCCGTCTCGACTTCGTGGCCATCGTCACGAAGGAAGAGGGCGAAGGTGCGACGCAAGCTGCGTTCGTCGTCGACGACGAGGACTCGGGCCATGGCTTTGTAACGCACGCCGGACGCGGACTGCGTCCGACCTTTCTCCGCGGGGTCGTGCCGGTATAACATGGCGAACCGATCCGCCGACATGGGAACTAGCGACGAAGAGTCGGAAGACCCCGACCGCGAGGGGCCTGGCGTCGGGAGGGGCGGCGACGCCCCGGGCGCGGAGCGTCTTTGGCCAAGCGATCACTCGCGCGCCCAGACGGGCAATGAGACGGGTGACGAAAACGAGACGGGCGACGAAGAAGACGCCAGGATCATCGAGCTACGGCGCGAACTCGCCCGAGCACGCGCGGAGCTGCGGCGCGCCCGCGACGACCTGGACGTGTTCTCACAGCTGACCTCCGGCTACTGGTGGTTTGCCGAGGTCCAGGCCCTGCGTGATGACAAAAGCCCCATCCTCGAGCGCCGCGCCTGGGCGACGCGCAGCTTCACGCGGACGACGGGCTACGACGCCGAGCACATCCGCCAGCTGCTATCGCCCTCGATCGTCCACCCGGAGGACTTCGAGGGCGTCTCCCAGACCATCGCGGCCGTGCTCGCGGGCCGGGAGGCCGGTGGGCGCGATCAAGCAATTCACGAATTCCGACTGCACGGTCGTGATGGCTCACTCATGTGGGTCCGCCAGCGGCTCGAGGGCCGGGGCGAGGGGATCGGCCGGCGGATCTACGCCAGCGGCGAGCTCGTCACGGAGCGCAAGCGCACCGAGGACGCCCTCGGCCACGTCGAGGCCCGCTTCCTCTCCCTGGTCGAACACGCGCCCAACGTGATCGTGACGATCGACCTCGAGGGCACGATCCTCTTCGTCAACCGCCAGATGCCCGGCGACGGCCGCGAGCCCTGGGAGCTGATCGGGAGCACGGTCTTCGACCTCGCCAGCGAGCGGGGCCAGGCCGCGATGCGCGAGGTGATCGCCGGCATCGTCGAGACCAACGAGGCCCAGGAGTTCATGCTCCAGGGGCGCGGCGACGGCCAGGACGAGCCCAGCCCCGAGGCCGCCGCGACGCGCTGGTACGAGGTCCAGGCCGCCCCGGTGATCCGCGGCCGGGAGGTCGCCGCGATCACGATGATCCTCACCGACGTCACGCAGCGACGCCTCGCCGAGCAGGCCCTGCGCCGCTCCGAGTCACGCTGGCGCTTTTTGTGGGAGAACGTCCCCGACGAGATCACCGAGCTCGACGACGAGGGCCGCGTCGTCGTCACCAACCGGGGCCTCGGCAAGCTCGACCCGGCCGCGCTCTACGGCCGACCGATCTTCGACTTCCTCGACGCGGAGCGGGCCCAGGCCCTGCGCGAGGCCATGAGCGTCGCGCGGCTGACCGGCGAGCCGACCAGCTACGAGATCGCCCGCCCGCCGGGCCCGTCGTTCGGGTCGGACGCGCGGCCGGCCTACCAGGGCATGTGGGAGACCTGGTGGTCGATGCGGGTCGTCCCCCACGTCGAAGGCGACGCGCGCGGCTTCCTGCTCGTCGGCACCGACATCACCGACCGCCGCGCGGCCGAGCGCGAGCGCGCCAACCTCGAGGCCCAGCTGCGCCAGCAACAGAAGCTCGAGTCCATCGGCACCCTGGCCAGCGGGGTCGCCCACGAGATCAACAACCCGATCCAGAGCATCATGAACTACGCGGACCTCGTGCAGATCCGCGCCGAGCCCGAGGGCCCCGTGGCCGAGTTCGCCGGCGAGATCGTCGCTGAGACCGAGCGCGTCGCCGACATCGTCCGCAACCTCCTGGCCTTCGCACGCCAGGAGAAGGAGCACCACAGCCCCGCGCGCATGTACGACATCGTCGAGTCCTCGCTGACCTTGATGCGCGCGGTCCTGCGCCGCGATCAGATCGTCTTGCGCGTGGACGTCCCCGAGGACCTGCCCAAGATCAAGTGCCGCAGCCAGCAGATCCAGCAGGTGTTCATGAACCTGCTCGGCAACGCCCGCGAGGCCCTCAACCGCCGCTACCCCGAGTTCGACGACAACAAGCTGATCACGATCAGCGCGCGCACGATCCTGCGCGAGGGGGAGCCCTGGGTGCGGACCACCGTCGAAGACCACGGCACCGGCATCGCCCCCGAGGTCCTCGAGCGCATCTTCGACCCCTTCTTCACCACCAAGGGCCGTGACGAGGGCACGGGCCTGGGACTCTCGGTCAGCCACGGCATCGTCCGCGAGCACCGCGGCGAGCTCGAGGTCGAGAGCGCCCAGGGCGAGTACACCCGCTTTCACGTCAACTTGCGCGTCGACAACGGCTGGAGCTTCGGCCGCGCGCACGAGGACTGAGCGTCAGCGCTCCGGCACGCGGCGCCCGAGTCCACAGCGTCAGCGCTCGCCCCAGACGTCAGCGCTCGAGCCACGCCGCGCGCGGCTCGGTCAGGCTGCCGATGTAGACGCGCTCGCCTTGCTGCTGCGCGCTGGTCGGGGCCGCGAAGCGCCGCCCTTCGGGATCTTGGAGCGTGCGCTGGAGGGTCCCCTGCGCGTCGAAGACCGCGAGGATGGGGTGGCGCGTGGGCGCGGGCTGGACGAAGGCGGGCAGGCGCAGCACGACCTCGCGCAGGCCGGGGCTGTCGTCGAGGGCGTCCATGATCGGGTTGCGCGTCGAGGCCAGGGCGACCCAGAACAGCCCGTCCTCGCCGCGGCTGACGCCATCGGGGAAGCCCGGGAGGTTGTCGACGAAGCCCTCGTCCTCCCCCGCCCGCGGCCCCGAGATCCAGTAGCGACGCACGCGGTAGCGCGCGGTCTCGTTGACGAGCACGAAGCTGCCGTCGGCCGCCAGCGCCACGCCGTTGGCGAAGTAGAGCCCGCTCAGCACGACCTCGCAGGTCCCCCGCCCCGGCAGCCAGCGCAGCAGCCGTCCGTCCGGGCGGTTCTCGATCAGCGTCGCGATCGAGTCGTGGTAGCTGTGGCGCGTGCTCGCGTCGGAGAACCACACGCTGCCGTCGGCGGCGATGTCCAGGTCGTCGGCGAAGTTCACCGGGCTGCCGTCCTCGGTCTGGTCGCACAGCGTCGTCAGGCTCCCGTCGGCCTCGAGGCGCAGCAGCCCCGCCTCGCCGTCGGCGATGACCAGCCGACCCTCGCCGTCGACGTGCAGACCGAGCGGCCGCCCCCCGGTGTCCGCGACGATCTCCGGCGCCCCGCCTGCCCGCGGCCAGCGGACGATGTGCCCGGCGTCGGTGCCCGTGTAGATGAAGCCGCCGAGCTCGTGGAGGTCCTCGGGCCCGGCCTCACCCGGCGGGAGCTCGAGCAGCTCGACCTCGGCCAGGGCCTCGTTGACCGCCCAATCCCCGGTCAGGGCTGGCGCCTGCGGAGCCTCCCAGGCCTCGGGCTCGAAGGCCACCGGCCACAGCGCGAGGTAGGCGAGCAGCGCGAGCGAGAGCCCGAGCGCGACCTTGGCGACGATCTTCAGCGGCTTTTGGGCCATGCGCACGAGCGTCGCACGAGCGGCGCTCTCGCGCTCGGGTGTCGCTCGTACTCAGGCCAGCTCGAGCAGGCCGCGGCGGATCGCCTGGACCACGGCCTGGGTCCGCGAGCGGGCCTCGAGCTTGTCGAGCAGCGCGTCGACGTGAAATTTCACCGTGTGCGCCGAGATGCCGAGGCGCTCACCGATGACCCGGTTGGACAGGCCGTCGGCGAGGAGCTCGAGGACCTCGCGCTCGCGCGGGGTGAGCTCGGCTAGCGGACGCGCCCGCGAGGCGGCCGGCGCTTCGGCGACGGTCTGCTCCGGAGACCAGCTCGCCACCACCGCGTCGCCGGGGTCCTCGTCGAGGATCACCAAGCCGAGCTCTGCGGCGAGGACCGCCGCGCGCAGCCGCGAGTTGCCGGCGTCGCGGTCCAACACCCCGCGCACACCCAGGGCCAGCAAGGGCATGGGGTCGACGCCCTCGGGGAGCAGCGCGACCACGGTGGGCGGCTCGCCCGACTCGCGCCGCGGCTCCAGGGCACCCGGCGGCAGCACGGGCATGCCGTCCTCGCCGAGCTCGAGGCCGAGGGCGTCCCAGATCAGCACCCGGGCGCGCTCGACCTCGTCGACCACCGCCAGCTCCCGCGCCGAGGTCAGCCGCGTGCGCAGGGCCGACTCGACCAGGGGGTCCGCGCTGATGACCGCGACGGGGATCGCGGTCAAGTCGGGCAGAGAGAGGGCGGCGGCGCTGGCGAGGGCTACGTTGCTGTCGAACATGATAGGCGGCGCAGGTGGGACTCGGGTGAGTGGCCCGGTCCAGAGGTTCGCTGCGAGGTGATGATCGTTGCATCTTCTCGCAGGGATCTGACGAAAAAACTGAAATTCCCAAGCGCCTGTCCAAAGTACAGGGTGAGGCGCGGGCCGTGGGCGTGGATCGAGCTTGAACCGCTTCGCGAGCAATTTCGAACCATCACCGCCCAGCGGCCCGCGCAACCCCGCTGCGCTCAGATCCGCCGCAACAGCGCGAGCCCTGCGACCTCCCCTGCGCCGGCCTCGCGCAGGGCCTCGAGGCAGGCCGCCATGGTCGCCCCCGTCGTGGTCACGTCGTCGATCACCAAGACGCGCCGGCCCGACACCCGAGCTCGAGTTCGTACGCGAAAGGCCCCCCTGACGTTGACGCGGCGGGCGTCGGCGCCGAGCTCGGTCTGGGGGGTGGTCGCCCGCCGGCGAGTCAGCACGCGCTGGAGCTCGGCGGCGCCCATGCGCGCGCCGTGGCGCTGGGCCCAGCGCGCGAGCTCCTCGCTCTGATCGAAGCCCCGGGCGAGGCGGCGCCGCCAGTGCAGGGGGACCGCCGTGATCACGTCCCAGGGCGCGCCGCTCGGGCTCGCGCGTAGCCAGGGATCTTCGGCGAGCAGCCGACCCAGGGGCCCCGCGAGGGCGAGGCCGCCCGAGAATTTGAGCGAGACGACGGCCCGCGCCAGCGGCCCGTCGTAGCTCCAGGCCGCGCGCACGCCCTCGCGCACGCTCAGCGAGCGGGGCAGCCGGGCTTGCTCGGGGCCGCAGCGGCTGCACAGGGCCAGGGCCAGATCATGGCGCAGCAGGCAGCCGCAGCCGAGACAGGTGGGAGGGAAGAGTAGCGTCCACATGCCCAGTCTTCGGCCCGGGCGCGCCGCGAGTGCGCTCGAGGCATGAAAAAAATTCTCGCTACTCGATCTTTCCGGTGTCGAGCAGGCCGCGCGCGGCCTCGACCGCGTGGGCAGCCCCGGCGAGCACCAGGCTGTCGCCGGGATCCAGGCGGTCTTGGCCCGAGGGCATCGAGGTCGTCTCGCCCTCGTGGGCGATCGCGATGACGGTGGCCCCGGTCAGGGCGCGGATGTTGAGCTCGGCCAGGGTCCGCCCCGCGGCCCAGGCTTCGGCGGACACGACCACCCGGGAGGTCGAGCCCAGGCCAGGGAGCAGGTCCTCGCTCCGCGGGCCGGGGCTCGGGTGCCCCCCTGCCCGGGCGTCGCCCTGCGGGTGCTCGCTCTCGTCGGCCATCTGACGCCCGAGCAATTCGACGAGCGCCGTGGCGCCGGCGCGCACGTGACCCTGGAGGTTGGTCGCCGAGCGCCAAAACAGCACGGCGAGGCCCAAGGTGAGCGCGGCCAGGCCGATCAGCCCCCAGGGCGCGCCGACCAGGGGCGCCGTGAGGGCGACGATCGGCGCCCCGACGGCGAGCACGACCATGGACTGGAGGGCCACGACGAAGGCCCGACGCGGCGCCTGGCCAGGGTCCATGGCCCCGGGCGAGCGCATCGGGATCACCCGCTCGGCGAGCAGGTGGCCGGCCCGCCGAGCCGAGCGCAGCAGCGCGATGATCAGCGGCAGGCTCAGGATCGCCCCGGCGAGGATCACCAAGATCCCCGGCACCCGCGGCCCCAGCCAAGCGCCGATCTCCACACGGAAGTGCGAGATCAACACCCAAATCCCGGCCAGGGCCAGGCCGTCGATGGTGATCACGATCGCCGTGTTGCGCAGGTGCGAGCGCTTGTCCGGCGAGGGCGGGGCCTCGCGCACGGCCTCGAACCACGACTCGCACAGGCTCGCGAAGGTCTGTAGCGGCCGCGGGAGGACCTGGTCCACGGCCTTGGCCAGGCGATCCGAGACCCGGACCATCAGCGGGGTGGTGAACGCGGTCAGCACCGCGACGGTCACGACCACCGGCTGGAGGTAGTCACCGACGATCCCCGCGCTCACGCCGATGGCGGCGATGATGAACCCGAACTCGCCGATCTGCCCGAGCGAGAGCCCGGCGGTGACCGAGCGCCGGACCCCGTTGCCGCTGAGGATCCCCGCAGTGCTGACGGCCAGGAATTGCGTGACGATCACCACCGCCGCGACCAGCAGCGACAGGCCGATGTGATCGATGGCCAACATCGGGTCCACGGACATGCCGACGGACACGAAGAAGACCGCGGCGAAGAGGTCGCGGACCGGGTGGACGAGCTCCTCGATCCGGTGAGTGCGGCCGGCCTCGGCGACCAAGGTGCCCGCGAGGAAGGCCCCGAGCGCGACCGAGTAGCCGAGGTGCTCGGCGAGGCTTGCCATGACGAAGCACAGCGCGATCGCGCCGACCAGCAAGGTCTCGGTGCTCCCGCGGTCGGCGAGGAAGCGGACCAGGCGTGGGACCACGAACAGCCCGACGACCGTCAGCCCGACCAACACCCCGAGCAGCTCGAGCAGCGTCGAGCCGAGCATCTCCGGCGAGAGCCCGGCGCCGGCGGCGACGGCGGTCAGGCCGGCGACCAGCACGAGCGCCGCGAGATCCTGGATCACCAGCACCCCGAACACCAGCTCGCGGACCCGGGGATCCGGCGGCCGCTCGGCGAACACCTTGGCGACGACCATGGTGCTGGAGATCGCCACGCTGGCCGCGAGGAAGACCGCGTCCATGACCTCGAAGCCCAGGCCCCGGGCGACCGAGAAGGCCACGGCCATCAGCGCGCAGACCTGAAACAGCCCGGTGAAGCCGGCCGTGGGCAGCACCCGCAACAGCCGGCGCACGCTGAACTCGAGGCCGACGGCGAACATCACCAGCACGACCCCGAACTCCGAGAGCGCGCCGATGCGCTCGGCGTCGGCGAAGATCGGGATCGGGATGTAGGGGCCGACCACCAGGCCCGCGAACAGGTAGCCGAGCACGCTCGACTGACCCAGGCGCTGGAAGATCACGCTGATCAGCGCGGCCACGCCCAGGAGCATGGCGAGGTCACCGACGAATTGGTGGTGCACCCAGCTTGTATGTCTCCCCCGGGCGCGGCGAACAAGTCGCGGGCGACCAGGATCGCTCACCTCGAGCACCGGCGCGGCCCGAAGCGGGCGCGGCGCGAGAGCAGGCCTCGCTCGGGAGGCCTGCTCTCGCGCGAGCGAACCCGTGAAAAAACCCCAGCGCAGCCGCGAGCGCGCTCCCGACGAGCAGCCCGGCGCTACTCGCCGGCTTCGGAGCCCTGCGCGCCCACGGAGACCTCACCTTCGGCCGCGGTCCCGGCAGGCTCCACCGCGGGCGCCGGCTCGCTCCCGCCGCGGGCCTCCGCGCCCTTGAGCACGCGAAACTCGATGCGCCGGTTGTTGGCCCGGCCCTCGCGGGTCGCGTTGCTGTCGACCGGGACGTCGGGGCCGTAGCCCACCGTGGTGATCCGGTCCTCGGCCACGCCCATGCCGATCAGGTAGCTGGCCACCGACTCGGCGCGGCGCCGCGACAGGTCCATGTTGTGGTCGCGCGCGCCCTTGCTGTCGGTGTGCCCGGAGATCTCGATGCGCACGTCCGGGTACTTGGTCAAGGTCCGCACGGCCTCGTCCAGCGCCGGCAGCGAGCTGCGCTTGATGATCGCCTCGTTGGTCTCGAAGGTGATGCCCTTGATGCTGCCGTTGAAGCGCTCGACGGCCTCGGGCAGCGCGTCGGGGCAGCCGTCGGCGTCCTCGAAGCCGTTTTCGGTCTCGGGCTCCTCGACGCACTGATCCACGTCGTCGAAGATCCCGTCGCCGTCGGTGTCGCGGATCGGGCAGCCATCGGGCTCGACGCCGGCCTCGTCGGGGCAGGCGTCCTGCGCGTCCCAAAAGCCGTCGCCGTCGCGGTCCTGCTCGGGGCAGCCGTCCTCGTCCTCGAAGCCGTTGACGGTCTCCGGATCGTCGACGCACTGATCCACGTCGTCGAAGATCCCGTCGCCGTCGCTGTCGCGCGGCTCGTCCGGCGGCGGCGGCGTCGACTTGCGCTGGGCTCGCGAGCGCCCGAGGACGATCGACAGGCTCAGCAGCGCCTCGAGGTTGTGGGCCTCGAAGGTCTGCTCGACGCCGCGGCGGTTGCTGACCACGTCGCGCACGTCGAGGCGCAGGCTCACCCAGCGGTCGAGGTAGAACTTCACGCCGCCGCCGAAGTGCAGCGCCGGATCCACGTCGTCGCCCAGGGCCTCACGGGCAGAGCGCACGCCGATCAGCCCGCCGCCGACGAGCACGAAGGGGGTCACGCTCCACAGCCCGAGCTGACCCACGACCTGACCGCGGACCATGAAGGGCATCACGCCCTGGCCGTCGTCGACGCGGCTCGGCGCGACGCCGCCCTCGGCCTCGAGGCCGAAGAAGCGCAGCGGGTAGTAGCCGATGCGCAGACCGAGGTCCGGGTTGACGCGACGCAAGGGTCGAAAGCCCTGGTCGTCCTGGTCGAGGTCGGGCTCGAAGAGCTCGTGGTCGGCCGAGAGCAGCAACACGCCGCCGTAGATCCCGATCTCACCGGTGTTCGCCTCCGGCGCCCAGCGGCGGATCCACGGGATGTCCTTTCGCTCCCCCGTCTGGCGCGCGTCGGACTCGGCGGGGCCCTCCTCCGGCGCCTCCCATCCCCCCTCTTCTCGACGCGTCTCCCAATCGTCCCCCGATTCGGGTGCTCGCGCGTCGAGCTGACCTGTGGGCTCATCCGCTGGAGTAGCGCTGACCTCCGCAGCCTCGCGCTGCTCGGCCGGCTGACCGGCACCAGCCACGGCCGGCGCTAGCGCCAGCACCACGCCGGGTAGGAAAAGGACGACACATGAACGCATGACACGACCGGGACGAGCCCGTTCATGGATCGTGCCCGATCCATGCACGCTTCGCAGTTTTTCGGCGAATCTCCGGGGCAAAGACGCTCTCTTCGTGTGAGCAGGACCTCTTTCTGCCCATCTGCGCAGCCAATTCGGTAGGTGGGGACTCTTGATCCAGATCACATTTGTCTCCAAAACCCGCGCCTATCCTGCTCCAATGCGCGCTTTTCCTAAGACCTCCCTCTTCCTCGGGCTCGGGCTCTGTTTCGCCTCCCTCGTCGCGTGCAGCGACGACGGCGGTGGCGAGGGCAGCGAGGACGTCGACGACACCGCTGGCGACTCGACCGAGTCCACCGACACCGCGGACTCGACCGACACCGACATCGACACCACCGAGTCCACCGACACCACCGAGTCCACCGATACGGACGTCGACACCACCGAGTCCACCGACACCGACGCCGACACCGACTCGACCGACACCTCGGAGACCACCGAGAGCGTGTGCGAGGTCTGGGAGATCACCTACGATCTTACCGACAGCGAGTTCGAGATCAAGGACACGCCCGCTGCTGGCGCAGGGGATCAGGTCAACGTCGTCCAGGAGCCCTACACCGACAACGACCACGTCGGCCCCGGCAACTTCGTGCTCCGCTTCCAAGATGTCGACGGCGACCCCGGGGGACTCGCGGCCATGGTCTCCTACGACATGAGCCTGCACTTCGTCGTCGAGTCCGCCGTCACAGTGGCCACGGACCTCGAGACCAGCGCCGGCCCCGACGCCTGCGGCGTGACCACCGGGACCGTGAACGGCACCACCGTCGCCTGGGAGCCGGCGGCGATCGTCGGCATGGAGTCCATGGGCCAGCTGCTGTGCACGGGACTGCTCTGCTCCCTCGGCGGATTTCCCGACGGCGAGCCCGTGCCCCAGGACGAGGTCAAGGATCAGCCGGCCAGCGACTTCGTGTTCAACGCCGACTTCAGCGGCTTCACCATGGCGACCACCGTGATCGAGCAAGACGACAACTCCACGGTGACCTGGACCTACGTCGGCACCGAGGTCAGCCGCGAGCTCGTCGGCGCGCCGGCCTGCATGTGCAACTGAGCGCCCAAACGCCGGTCTTTGCATGACACGAGCCCGCCTCGGCCACGAGCCGACGGCGGGCTCGCGCGTGTCGGCGCGCCGCAAATGACCGCGGGGCCCCAAACCAGCTACAGTCAGCGGCCATGGCCAAAATGACCGTGCGCCGCAAGCTCGCCATCGCAACCTGGCGAAGCCCCAGCGAGGGCAACATCTACGGCAAGATGACCGTCGACGCCGAGAACGCCCTGCGTTACATCGAGCACCTGCGCGCCGAGACCGGCGAGAAGGTCACGATGACCCACCTCGTCGGCAAGGCGGCGGGCATGGCCCTGGCCCAGGCGCCCACCCTCAACGGCTTCTTGCGCTTCGGTCGCTACCACCCCCACGAGCGCGTCAACGTGGCCTTCCTCGTCGCCCTCGAGGGCGGCCGCAACCTCGCCAAGGCCAAGGTCGAGGACATCGACCAAAAGCCCGTGACCGGGATCGCCGGCGAGCTCCGGGCGCTGGCCACCAAGCTCCACCGCGGCGAGGACGAGCAGTTCGAGAAGACCCAGGGCCCCCTGCACTTCTTGCCCACCTGGATCATCCGCCCGCTGGTCCACTTCACGGGCTGGCTGACCGGCGCCCTCGGCCTCGACATGCGCGGCGTCGGCCTCGAGCCCTTCCCCTTCGGCGCCTGCATCGTGACCAGCGTCGGCATGTTCGGCCTCGACGAGGCCTTCGTCCCGCCCACGCCCTTCGCCCGGGTGCCCGTCTACGTGCTGATCGGGGCCGTGCGCCCGGCCGCGACCGTCGTCGATGGCGCGCTCGAGGTCCGCAACCAGGTGACGATCACGGCGACCATCGACCACCGCTTCATCGACGGCTTCCAAGGCGGCGTGCTCGCCAAGGTCGTCAAGCAGGTGATCCTCGAGCCGTGGACCCTCGACGGCCTCGACGCGCCGCCCTGGGCGAGCGCGCCAGCACGGACCGGACCTGGCACACCGGGACTCGCCGCCACCAGCGAGCCCCAGGCCGCCGCTCTCGGGCCCAATTGAGCGCGGGCTCGGGGCCAAGAGCTGGCACCCGAGCCCACGAGGTCGTCTACTGCTCGCTCGGCGCCGGCCGGCTCAGGCCGCGCCGCCGCTCTCGGCCCGAGAGTAGCGCTGGAGCTTGCGGTAGAGGGTCTTGCGGTCGAGGCCCAGGGTCTTGGCCGCGAGGCTCTTGTTGCCGCCGACGACCTCCATGACATGGAGAATGTAGCGGCGCTCGATCTCGGCGAGCTCGGCGAGCTCCGAGGGATCGTCGCTGCCGACGACGAGCTGAGCGCGGCTGTGGGTGCGCACGCGCTCGGGCAGGTCCTCGACCTGGATCTCCGGCCCGCGCCCGAGGGCCACGGCGCGCTCGATGCAGTTGCGCAGCTCGCGGACGTTGCCGGGCCAGTTGTAGGCCATCAGCCGCTCGGCCGAGGCCGAGCTGAGGCCCTCGACGCCCTTGCCGAAGCGCGCGGCGTAGCGCTCGAGGAAGCTCTGCGCCAGGAGCAGCACGTCCCCACCGCGGGCGCGCAGCGGCGGCACGTGGATGTGGATCACGTTGACGCGGAAGAACAGGTCCTCGCGGAAGCTGCCGTCCTCGACGGCCGCCTCGAGGTCGCGGTTGGTCGCGGCGACCAGGCGCACGTCGACGTCGGCCTCCTTGTCGGCGCCGACCGGCCGGACCTTGCGCTCCTCGAGGGCGCGCAGCAGCTTGGGCTGGACCAGGAGCGGGATCTCGCCGATCTCGTCGAGGAAGAGGGTGCCGCCGGTGGCCTCGACGAAGAGCCCCGAGCGAGACTTGCGGGCGTCGGTGAAGGCCCCCTGGGCGTGACCGAAGAGCTCGCTCTCGAGCAGCTGATCGGGGATCGCCGAGCAGTTCACGGGCACGAAGGGCCCAGCGCTGCGGGCGCTGCGACGGTGCAGGGCCCGGGAGACCAGCTCCTTGCCGGTGCCGCTCTCGCCGGTGACCAGCACGGAGGCGTCGGTCTCGCCCGCGCGGGCGACCAGATCGTAGAGCTTCTGCATCGGCGCCGAGGTCCCGAGCAGGCCCTCGAAGCCCCGCTCCTCGGCGACGATCTCCCGCAGGCGCTCGACCTCTCGCTGGGTGTCGCGCTCGCGGACCACCCGATCGAGGCGGTGGACGAGGGCGTCGATGTCGAGCGGCTTCATCAGGTAGTCGTAGGCGCCCGCGCGCAGGGCCGTGACCGCCGACTTGATGCTGGAGAAGGCGGTCATCACCATGACCACCGCGTTGGCGCGCTCGGACACCACCCGCGAGCAGAACTCGAGGCCGCTCATCCCAGGGAGGTTGATGTCGGTGACGATGATGTCGTGAGCGGCGACTTCGAGCATCTCGAGCGCCCGCTCTGCGGACCCACATACGTCGACGTCGTAGCCCCCGTCCTCGAGCCCGGCTTCGAGCAGGGCGAGGAGGTCGACGTCATCGTCCACCACCAACACCCTGGCCTTCTTGCGTGCGATTGAGTCGCTGGCCATTGCTGTACTTTATGGCAGGCAGCTTCGGCGGGTGACAAGGGCCTGGGCCCGAAAGCTCCGAATTATACGCGCGCGAGCCGCTGAGCACCGCTCTCTCGCCAAGCCTGGGGGCTGGGCCGTCGCACAAATTGGTGGTCCGTCCGGGCTCGCGGCATACTCGAACGCCGGTGACTTCCGACCTACGCGAGCGACCCCGCGCCTGGGCGGATCAGCTACTGGACGCGATGCCGAGCCGCGCGGCGCTGCTCGACGCCGAGGGTCGGGTGATCGCAGCCAACGGCAATTGGCTCTCTCCGCCAGACTGTGACCCCCCGGACGCGCCGCCTCGGCGACCGATCGGCAGCTACTACGTCGCGCGCCTCAACCCGCGTGGACCCAGCGACGAGCTCGGCTCGCTGGTCGCCGGCGTGCTCGAGGTCCTCGACGGACGCCGGCGCTGCTTCGACCTGGAGATCGCCCGCGACGGCCCGCGCGGCCGCTGCTGGTACGCGATCCAGGTCAGCGCCGTGGAGGGCGCGCCGCGCATGGCCCTGGTCACGGAGGAAGACGTGACCTCCCGACGCAGGGCCCAAGAGGCGCTGCTGGCCAGCGAAAACCAGCTGCGCACGATCATCACGGGCGCGCCGATCGTGCTCTTCTCCGTCGACGCCGACGGGATCTTGTCGCTCTTCGACGGCCTCGGCGCCTCCGGCCTGGGCGTCTCTCCCGAGCGCGTCGTCGGCCGCTCGGTGTTCGAGGTCTTCGCCCACGTCCCCCAGATGCTCGGTGCGGTCCGCCGCGCCATGTCTGGCGAGACCGCGGTCACCAGCGCGCCGATCGGCCGCATGACCTTCGAGCTGCGCTGCTCCCCGGCCTTCAGCGCCACCAACCACATCGAGGGCGTGGTCGGCATCGCCACCGACATCACCGAGCGCGCCCGCATCGAGCGGCTCAAAAACGAGTTCGTGTCGATCGTCAGCCACGAGCTGCGCACGCCCCTGACCTCGATCCGCGGGTCCCTGGGCCTGCTCGACGGCGGCGTCGCCGGTGATCTGGACCCCCGAGTCCAGAGCCTCGTCAAGATCGCCCTGAGCAACACCGAGCGACTGATCCGCCTGGTCAACGACATCCTCGACCTCGACAAGATCGAGACCGGCAAGCTCGAGCTACGCAACGAGCTGCTCGACCCGGTCCGCCTCGTCGAGGACGCGATCGCCGAGATCTCGGGCTTCGCCGAGGAGTGTGGGGTGATCCTCGTCCGCGAGTTCGGGGCGACCTGCGAGATCCACGGCGACCGTGACCGCCTGCTCCAGGTGCTGATCAACTTGCTCTCGAACGCGATCAAATTCTCCAAGCCCGGGGACACGGTCACCGTCGAGCTCGAGGAGATCTCTTCGGGCACGGTGCGCTTCTCCGTGTGCGACGAGGGCCCGGGCATCCCCGAAGAGCAGATGTCCAAGCTCTTTCGCAAGTTCTCCCAGCTCGACGAGTCGGACACGCGCTCCGTCGGCGGCAGCGGCCTGGGCCTGGCGATCTCCAAGGCCATCGTCGACGCCCACGGCGGCGGCATCGGGGTCGAGAGCCAGCCCGGGGTTGGCTCGCGCTTTCACTTTGCCATCGGCGAAGGTGAGTTCGACCGCCCCCAGCGGCGCTTTCGGGCCGAGTCCAGCCCCTTCCACGCGGCCAGCGAGCGGCCGCGCACCAAAGACCGCTCGCTCGACGCGATCCTCGATCTCATCGATCAGTCGGTGGTCCTGATCGGCTCCCCCAACAGCGACGGCGATCGCAGCTTGACTCAGCGCCTGCACCTGCGCGCCAAAGAGCTCGCCCGCCAGCGCGGCCTGGCCGTGCCCGTGCGCTCGGGGCTGCTGCGCCTGTCGACGGTGCTGAACAACCTCGCAGCGAGCAACAACCTCGCCAACGAGCGCGACCACCGTCAGGCACTGGCCGAGGCCCTGCGCAACCTCGAAGACGAGACTCGCCGCCAGGCCTGAGCGGGGCCCAGCGACGCACCTGACGACGCGCGGGAAAAATTCACAGACTCCGAGCCGGCGCCGGCAAAGATCGCGCGCATGACCCTGCGCCCCGTGGCAGCGGGATTCACCCTCGACATGGAGCGCGCGCGTCCCTCAAACTGGACGTCGGCGCGCTCCCTCGAGGGCGCTCCCTCGAGGCCCCGGTGACCACCATTCGCTCGATCATGCTCGTCGACGACGAGCCCGACATTCGCACCATTGCCCAGATGAGCCTGGCCCACGTCGGCGGCTGGGAGACCTTCCTCGCAACCTGTGGTCAGGAGGCCATCGCGCTCGCCTCCAGGCACAAGCCGGACGTCATCATCCTCGACGTGATGATGCCCGAGATGGACGGCGTGGAGACCTTCAAGGCCCTCGCCGCCCAGGCCGAGACCCGCGACATCCCCGTGATCTTCATGACCGCCAAGGTCCAGACCCAAGAGCGCGAGCGCTACGTGGGCCTGGGCGCGGCGGGGGTCATCGCCAAGCCCTTCGATCCCATGCGCCTGCCCGAAGAGGTCAAGAGCATCTTTGCGCAGCCCGCGAAGCAGCGCGGCCGCAACCGCATGGACGCCCTGCGCAAGCGCTACGCCGAAGGCCTCGGCGCGAAGCTCGACGGGCTCCGCGCGGCCGTCGACACGGTCCGCACGGCCAGCGCCGAAGACTTCGCCAGCGCCGTGGAAACGGCTCACCGCACGGCGCACACCCTCCACGGCACCGCCGGCACCTACGGCTACCAGGCCGTGTCCGAGGCCATGGCGCAGGTCGAGGCCGCCCTCGAGCGCCTCGGCCAGGCCAGCGACGAGGCGAGCCTGGAGGCATGCTGGCAGGCGGTCGACGCGAGCCTAGAGGCGGCCGCTCGAGCCAGTGACGCCTGAGCTGCGAGTCCGCGAGCGCAGCGCGATTCGCAGCTGGCCCAGACACAGCTCGGGCCGCACGCTCGACCAGCCGACGGCCCGGTCAATGCGCACACGGTGCCGCCAGACTTCGTCAATCTCTGCGGGTTTAGCCGCCCTTCGGCTATTGTAGACCCCATGCCCGGACTCGAGTGGCTCCCGGAGCAGACCCGCGCGCACATTCACGAGGCAGCGAGCGCCGCCGAGGCGGCCCTCGCCGAGCGCTTGTTGGCGGTCTGTCTGATCGGCGCCGCGGCAGGCCCCAACCGCAACTATCGCGGGGGCATGCCCGAGCTCCTCGTGGTCGCCCAGACCCTCGACCCCGCGCTCCTCCATGACCTCGCCCTCGGCCTCGCCGGGCCACTGCGTGCCGGCTTGCAGATCCGCACCGTGACCGCCCTCGAGCTGCTCGGCTCGACGGACGTCCACGCCCTCGAGATCGCCGAGTGGCGGGCGCGCAACGTGGTCCTCGCCGGAGACGACCCCTTCGCTAGCCTCGAGATCACCCCCTCCGACCTCCGCCACGAGCTCGAGCGGGCGCTGCGGACCCTCAGCCACCGCCTGCGCAACCGCGTGCTGTGGTGCCTGGCCACGGATCAGCGCCGCCTCGACCCCGTGCTCCGCGAGGCCCTCGAGCGGCTGACGATGATCGGCTACCACACCCTCGAGCTGCGCGGCGAGAACCTGCCCCTCGATGAGGCCAAGGCGCTCGAGCGCTTCGTGGCCTGGCTCGACGGCGACTCGGTCCCGCTGCTCACCCTGCGCAATCGGCTGCTGTCCAACGGCATCCCCGAGGATCCGCTGGCCGAGCTCACCGCGCTCTCGCTGGTCACCGAGGCCGCCTGCGCGAAGATCGACGTGCTCTTGGTCTGAGCGTGAGCTCCATCCGTTTCGGGATGGTCGTCCGCATGCGCGGGCACGAAGGAGTCGTGAATCGAGCAGGCCAAAGCCTGCGTCGACCGACTCCCTGGTGCCCACGATAGGCGCCACGAACAGGCCAAAGATGAACCAGCAACTTCAATTACAGCCTCGTCTCGGCGAGCGCGTGCTTGCTTCGAGCCTCGCGCTCGCCAGCTCGGCCCTCACCGCGATGCTCCTGCTCACCAGCGCCTGCGCCAGCGATGACGGCCCGGGCAGCGACACCGACACGAGCGGGGGAGACGAGCTCGGCGACACCGAGGGCAGCGGCACCGAGGGCAGCGGCACCGAGGGCACAGGCGGCACCGAGGGCACAGAGGGCAGCGACACCGACGCCAGTGACACCGACGCCAACGACACCGAGGGCAGCGACACCGAGGGCGGAGAGGACCCCCTCGATCTCGACGGTAAATTCCGCGTCGGCATCAACCACGGCTACCCGAACAGCGCGTGGAGTGACGCCGATCTCAGCGCGCTCTCGGCCGCCGCGGGCTGCAACAGCCTGCGCGCCAAGCTCCCGGAGTACCACCTCGACCAGTGGGGCTGGGAGATCGAGCTCGGCGACATGCAGGCCTACGCCGACGACGGCAAGCGAGACCTCCTCGCCTTCTTGGTCGGCCCGACCCTCGAGCACGCCACCGCCCCCGCGGACACGCCCAACTGGCAGCTCGACAACTGGGCCCCCCGCAACCTCTACGAGCCCATCTTCGTCGACGGGGAGATCAACCCCGACAACTACTGGGCCGACTACGTGTTTCAGACGGTCAGCACCTACGGGGACTACGTGAAGCTGTGGGAGGTGTGGAACGAGCCCGACTGGGTCTCCGACTGGACCGTGACCCAGACCTGGGACACGCAGCCGCCGACGGCCGACCAGCTCCCGCACTTCAACGCCGACATCTTCGCCTACATCCGCATGCTCCGGGTCACCAAGGAGGCGGCGACCTTCGCCGACCCGGAGGCCAAGATCGCCCTCGGCGGCATCGGCTGGGACAACTTCCTCGACGCGATCGTCCGCTACACCGACAACCCCGAGGGCGGCGCGGTCACGACCGAGTATCCCGAGCGCGGCGGGGCGTGGTTCGACATCGTCAGCTACCACTTCTACCCCCACTACGAGCCGGCCAACTCGAGCGGCGCGGCCCGGGCCTTCGTCGCCAAGCGCGACGCCCTCGCCGAGGTCCTCGCGGCCAATGGGGTCACCGGCAAGGCCTTCGTGTCCACGGAGTCCGGGGCCTCCCACGTCGCCATCGCCGACACCCCGAGCGGGCCCGCCTACGCCCGCAACTACATCATCAAGGTCATGGCCCTCGCCCAGGGCGCGGGGATCCTCGGCGTCGACTGGTTCCTGCTCTCCGACGGTGAGGCGCTCGACTCCGGGTCCGAGAACCCCTACGCCTTCATGGGTCTCTACGAATACGTGGGAGCGCTCGCCGAGACCAACGAGGCCGCGCTGACCGACACCGGGGTCGCGCTGAAGACCTACGGCGGCCTGCTCGGCGAGGCCGTCCTCGACTCGAGCGCCGCCGAGCTCGGGCTGCCCGCGGACGTCGACGGCGTCGCCCTGCGCCTGCCCGACGCGCGCGCCGCCTGGGTGCTGTGGGCCGTGGCCGAGGGCACGAGCGAGGACGCGGCCGCCGAGTACGCGCTCGCCGTCGACGGCGATGTCGACCTCTACGCCTGGGACTACGCCCAGACCGAGGCCCTCACCCACGCCGAGCCCGAGGCCGGCACGGTGGCGCTCTCGCTGACGGGCGCGCCGTGGATCATCATCGAGAGCGCGCCCTGAAGCGCCCACCACCACCGAAAAAAGCCGCAGGGGCGACCTGCGGCTTTTTTGTTTCCGGGGAGGGTCGAGCGGCTTCAGGCCGGGACGAGCTCGGACTCGTCCTCGTCTTCGCCCGCGTCTTCGGCCTCGGGTTCGGCGGCGGACGCGTCGGCCTCGTCCGCCTTCGCCTTTGCCTTCGACTTGTCGTCTTCGGCCGCGAGCGTCCCTTCGGCCCCGTGGAAGTGCAAGAAGAGCAGCAGCAGGGCGACCCCGCAGACCAGGGCCGTGTCGGCGACGTTGAAGATCGGCCAGTACTTCTCGGGGTTCCACGGGTAGTAGAACTGCAGGAAGTCGACCACGCCGTGGCGCGGGGCGAACTCGCCGTTGATCCACACCTCGTCGATGCGGAAGAAGCGGTCGTGGAGGTTGCCGCTCGCGCCCGCGGCGATCAGCCCGACGGCCACGAAGCCGTAGGCGCGCTTGGTCGACATCTTGAGCGCCAGCCAGCCCATGTAGCCCAGGGCCAGGAAGGTCACGGAGATGAAGAAGAGCCGCGCCCAGGACTCGTCGCGCAAGAAGCTGAAGGCGGCGCCGGTGTTGAAGCCGAACTTCAGATAGAAGAAGCCTTCGATGACCTCCACCGCAGGCTGATCACGCAGGTGCTCCCAGGCCCAGGCCTTGGACCACAGATCCAGACCGAGGGCGACGAGGGCGACGACCCCCACGAGGATCAGCCTGCTGGCGCGAGAAGGCTCCCTGGAGCTGCCGGCTTGGGCCATCATGAGCGGCGAAGACTAGCAAGCGCGGTCCGCCTCGACCACCGAGGGCGTCGGGTGCGAGCGCGCGTGCTCGGCTCTGGTCATGCGCGCCCTGCCCCGAGGCTACTCGCCGCTGCGCGCGGCTCTGGCCGAGGATCGCGTCGAGCCGCCCAGAGACGCTTGCGTCAGCTCACAGCCTCTTCGCCGGCCTCGGGCGGGTCGGCCTCCGGGGGGATCAGGCTGCGAGCGTTGCGAGCCAGGTAGATCAAGAACACCCCGAGGCCGACCACCAAGAAGATGTCGGCGACGTTGAAGGACGGCCAGCGCCGCCCGGGCCAGTAGTAGACGACGATGAAGTCGACCACTCCGTGGCGCGGGAGGTCGACGAAGCTGCGCCCGCGGGTGACCGCCTCGGCCAGCGCTCGCGGGTGGTCGATCATCACGCGAAAGGGGATCCCCTCCCGGGCGATGAAGAAGCGGACATCGTCGAAGCGCAGCAGCCGGTCCACGAGGTTGCCGAGGGCTCCCCCGACCATCATCGCCAGGGCCACGGGGCCGCCGGCGCCGGTCTCGGCGGGCAGCCGACGCAAGAGCGCGACCATGTAGAAGACCGAGGCGAGGGTCAGGGCGATCAGCACCGCCCGGGCGCCTGCTCGATCCGCGAACAGGCCAAAGGCCGAGCCGGTGTTGAAGGCGTAGTCGAATTCGAACACGCCGGGGACCAGCACGCGACGCTCGCCACCGCGCAGATGGGCGAAGGCCCAGGCCTTGCTGAGCTGGTCGACGGCGATGATCCCCCCGGAGATCCACGCGGCCGTCAGCCAACGCCGAAGACCAGGGCGCATGACCGGAGGGTATGCGACGCCCGGGCGTCGGGCGAGCCTGCGCGCTCTCGCCCGCCGCAAGACATGCGGCTTTTGCTCGATCCCAGCGGACCATACTGATCTCGTGGAGTCTTTGCAGCTCGATACGGGAGTGGGCGCGCAGGTGCAGGCGGAGATCCGGCGCGAGGACATCCCCGCGCTCCCTCGTCTGGCCCGCCTGCGCGACGCGGTGCTCGACGCCGAGTACGGCCTGTGCACGCAAAAGGCGGAGCTGCTGACCGCAGCCATGCACGACCACGCGCCCATGCCCGCGCTGACCCGCTACCTCGCTCCCCTGCACTTCGCGGCCCTGCGCGAGGCCCTGGCCCGCAACCTCAGCTCGGGCGAGCCCGCCACCCGCAGGCAGCTGCAGGCCTCGAAGCTGCTCCAGACGCTGTGGCTGCGCCTCGACGAGCGCGCCGCCAGCGAGGCGACGATCGTCAGCTTCGCCCGCGGCCTCGCCCACGTCCTCGACCACGCCGAGCTGCGCATCTACCCGGACGAGCTGCTGGTCGGCAACCCGACCCGGCACCGGGTCGGCGCGGCCCTGCACCCGGACTATGGCGCTTTGCTCCTGCTCCCCGAGCTCGACTCGCTGCGCACGCGCCCGGTCAACCCCCTCGCCGTCAGCGACGCCCAGCTCCACGTCCTGCGCGAGGACATCTTCCCGTTTTGGTTCACGCGCTCGATCATGTCGCGGGCGCCGCTGCTCGCCGACGACCTCGAGCTGCAAAACAAGCTCACCGAGGGCCGCCGCTTCGTGCTCACCCAGTTCGCCGGCATCTCGCACGTGACCTTGGACTTCCCCGCGGTGCTCGAGCACGGCTTCGAGGGGCTGCGCGAGCAGGTCCGCGCGGCCCGAGCCGCCACGCCAGCGCGCGCCCGCGAGCGCCGGGACTTTTATGACGCCGCCGAGATCACCATCGACGCCGTGCTGCGCTTCTCTGCCCGCTGGAGCCGGTACTGCGCGGCCGAGGCCGCCCGACACGAGCGCCTCGGCTCGCGCGAGGCCAGCGAGCGCGCCGCCGAGCTGCGCGCGCTCTCGCAGATCCTCGCCCGCGTCCCCGCCAAGCCCGCGCGGACCTTTCACGAGGCCCTGCAGAGCGTGGTCACCACCTGGGTGGCGATCCACCAGGAGAGCTTTCAGCACGGCGTCTCCTTCGGCCGCGTCGACCAGTACCTGTGGCCCTACTACGCCCGCGACCGCGCCGAGGGTCGCATCGATCCCGCCCGCGCCGTCGAGCTGCTCGGCTGCCTGCTCGCCAAGGCCTCCGAGCAGCTCCCGCTCTTCAACCAGCTGGCCACCGACTTCTTCTCGGGCCTGTCCTCGGCCTCGGGGCTGACCATCGGCGGCAGCGACCGCGAGGGCGCCGAGGCCAGCAACGAGCTCAGCGCCCTGCTGCTCATCGCCTACGACCGCGTGCGTCTGCGCCAGCCCAACGTGCACATGCGGGTGCGCCCCGACACCCCGGCGGCCCTGCGCACCCTCGCCTGCGAGATCCTCGCCCAGGGCGGCGGTCAGCCCTCGCTCTTCAACGACCAGGCCGTGATCGCGGCGATCGAGGCCCTCGGCGTCAGCGAGGCCGACGCCCGCGACTTCGCGGTGGTCGGCTGCGTCGAGTGGGGCGTGCCCTACAAGTCCTTCCCCGCCGCGGGCGCGGCCTTCATCTCGCTGCCCGCGGTGCTGCTCGAGGTCCTCGCCGACGAGCAGCTGCGCGCCCACCCGCGCCCGACCATGGACCTGCTGTGGTCGCGCTTTTGCGCCCGCCTGGCCGAGACCGTCACCGAGGCCGTGCGTGGCAACGACGCCATCGAGGCCGCGCACATGCGCTTTCGGCCCACGCCCCTGCTCTCGGTGGTCGTCGGCGGCTGCATCGAGTCTGGCAAGGACGTGACCGCCGGCGGGGCCGTCTACGACTCCACCGGCATGCAGGGCGTGGGCCTGGCCGACGTCGCCGACTCGCTCGCGGCGATCGAGGCCATCGTCGTCGAGGGCGGCCAGCTCGGCCTCGGCGAGCTCATGACGGCCGTCGACCTCGACTTCGTCGGCCACGAGGCGCTGCGCCGGACCTTGCTCGAGAAGCTGCCCAAGTACGGCCAGGGCCGCGGTCGCCCCGAGCGCTGGGCCAAGCGCGTGGCCGAGCGCTACTGCGAGCTGGTCCGCGCCCACCAAAACCCGCGCGGAGGCCCCTACGCCCCGGGCTTTTGGTCGATGACCACCCACGTGGGCTTCGGCGCCCGGCTCGGCGCCCTGCCCAGCGGGCGCCAGGCCGGCCGACCCCTGGCCAACGGCGCCTCGCCGGTCAACGGCGTCGACGATCGCGGGCCCACGGCCTCGCTGCTCAGCGCCGCCGAGCTCGCCGGCCCCCACGTCGCCAACGGCCTCGCGGTCAACGAGAGCCTCGATCCCCAGCTCGCCCGCGGACCCGAGGGCGCCGCCCTCATCGACGCCCTCGACCGCGGCTACTTCGCCGCCGGAGGCATGCACGTGCAATACAACGTCGTCGACATCGACGAGCTCCTCGACGCCAAGCGCTGCCCCGAGCGCCACCGCGGCCTGGTCGTGCGCATCTCCGGCTACAGCGCCTACTTCAACGATCTCACCCCGGCCATGAAAGACGAGATCATCACCCGCACCCTGCACGGGCGCCCGGCGTGTCAGCTGGTCTCGCTCGAGGAGCCCGACCCCACGCGGACCATCCCCAGCGTCGGCGTCAGCGTGGACACAATCACCCAAGAAGAGCTGCGCGCGTGAGCGAGGCGAGCGAGCACCCCGATCGCGCCGTCGTCTTCGACGTTCAGCGCTTTTGCGTCCACGACGGCCCGGGCATCCGCACGGTCGTATTCTTCAAGGGCTGCCACCTGTCTTGTGTGTGGTGCCAAAACCCCGAGGGTAAGCGCCACGCCCCGGAGCTCGCCTATCACGCCGACCGCTGCCTACCCGGCTGCCGCGCCTGCCTCGACGCCTGCCCCGAGGGCGCCCTCCTCGACCAGATCCAGGCGCGCGTGAACTGGCAAGCCTGCACCCACTGCGGACGCTGCGTCGAGCCGTGTCCGAGCGCCGCCCTCGACATGGTCGGCCTGACCCGCAGCGGCGAGGACCTGCTCGCCGAGGTCCTCGCCGACGCGCCCTTTCATGCGAGCAGCGGCGGCGGCCTGACCCTGTCCGGCGGCGAGCCGGTGCTGCACGGGCGCTTCCTCGCCGAGTTCTTGCCGACGGCCAAGGCCGCGGGGCTGCACGTCACCCTCGAGACCAGCGGGCACTACCCCTTCACCTTGCTCGAGCCCCTGCTCGATCACCTCGACCTGATCTTGTTCGACGTCAAAGCCGGCGGCGAGGCCCGCCACCTCGAGCTCGTCGGTCAGCCCACGCAGACCATCGACGCCAACTTGGCCGAGGTCCTCGCCCGCGCCCGCGCTGGCGGCCCCGCCGTCGAGGTCCGCATGCCGATCGTGCCCGGCCTAAACGATGGCGACGACGCCCTCGCGGGCCTCCTCGACCGGCTGCGTCCCCTCGGCGTCGAGGCGATCACCTTGCTCCCCTACAACCATCTGTGGGAGGCCAAGCTCGGCTACCTCGAAAGCGAGCGCGCGCCCCTCGGCCTGCGCGTTGCCAGCGATGACGCGGGCGCGATCCATCGCCGAGTGATCGATCGCCTGGCCGCCGGAGGCGTGGCGGCGACCATGATTCGAGGGCGGATCCAGTAGCGGCTACTCGTGGATCTCGGCCGCGCGCAGGAGATCGAAGAGCGCGGGCTTGCGCCGGCTCGGCCAGCTCTCGGGCGACTTGGAAAGGGCCCGGCGGCCGCGAGAGACCCGCTGATCCATGGCCTGGCGCGAGAGCCCGTCGAGCGCCACGGGCCGCTGCTCTTGGAGATCCGTGACCTCCATGCGGTCCTCGCCCAGCAGCCCAGCCAGGGCGTTCTCGAGCAGCACCGACTCCGGCAGACGAAGCTCGCGCAGCGCCGCCCGCAGGCGCGCCCGCATGCGCAGGGTCTCGCGCTCGTCCTCGCTGACCAGGCGCAGCGCCTCGACGCGCTCGGCCGCGTCGCGGGCCAGGGCCAGGCTCCCGGCCGCGACCATCACCGGCAGCGGCCGGATGTCGCCCTCGCCCAGGGCCGGCTCGGCGAGCAGCGCCTCGACCTCGGCCCAGGCGATCGCGTCGATGCTCTGATCGTCTCCACCCAGGGCCTCGAACTCCGTCGAGCTCCAGGCCGTGACCAGCAGGCGCAGGCGCACCGACTCGAACATCAGCAGCTCGGACAGGGCCGCCTGGAGCTGGGCCGGGCCGTCGCCAGCGCTGGCTGGGTCGGCGCCTTGGGCCTGGACGAAGAGGTCGTCTTGGAGGTGCGCGAGCCGGCCGATCTGCTCGGCCGCGACCGCCTCGCTGATCCCCTTGGCGCCGCGCCGCGCGGGCAGGCGCTCGCTGACCTCGTCGCCGCCGATGGTCGCCACCCAAGGCTGCAGCTCTTTGGGGATCTCGAGCAGCAGCGCGTCGCGCAGGCCGCTGTGAAAGGCCACCAGGTTCGCAAAGCGCTCGTCGGTGACGGCCTCCGCCAGGCTGATCCCCCGCATCCGCGCGTCGAGGGCCTCGAGGGCGACCTGCTCGAGGTCGTCGCGGAGCTCCGCGAGATCGACGCCGGAGGCCATGGTGGATCCGGTCTCGGGGAGCGCCTGCACGACGGCTGAAGTGATCGACGGATCCATGACAGACGCTTGTAAGTCCGCATCGCAATCGCGCAAGCCGGCGTCTCGTGCGCAAGCCACTTTTCTCGAGAATGTGGCGCCAGCGAGCCGCGAGCGCGCGCTCAGCCCACGAGCTTCACGCGAACGCGTCGCTTGCGCCCGATCTGCAGGCGCAGACCCTCACCTCCGCAGCGCGCGGCGTCGATGTTCTCCATGGCCTCGGTCACCACCTCACCGTCGAGCTTGACCGCCCCGGATTTGATGCGCTCGCGAGCCTCGCGCTTGGACTTGAAGCCCACGACCTGGTCGTGGACCACCAGGTCGAGCAGGCGGATCTCCGACTCGGCGATCTCGACGCAATCGACCGCGCTCCAGTCGTCGCCGCCGCCGAAGGCCTGGACCGAGGCCGTGCGCGCCCGCCCGGCCTCATCCTCGCCGTGGAGCATCTTGGTGGCCTCGAAGGCGAGCACGGCCTTGGCCTCGTTGAGCGCCCGGCCCTCGCGGTTGGCGAGCCCGTTGATCTCCTCGATGGGCAGCTCGGTGAAGTAGCGCAGCAGCCCCTCGACGTCGCGGTCGTGGCAGTTGATCCAGTACTGGTAATAGTCGAAGGGCGAGAACTTGTCGGGGTCGAGCCAGACGGCACCCTTGAAAGTCTTGCCCATCTTGTTGCCGTCGGCGGTGGTCAGCAGCGGGTAGGTCAGGCAGTAGGCCCCCGTGCTCTCGCCTTGCTCGGCGGCCACGCGGCGGATCAGCTCGACGCCGGCGATCATGTTGCCCCACTGGTCCGAACCGCCGACTTGGAGGTCGCAGCCCTCTTCGCGCTTGAGGTGCAGGAAGTCGTAGGCTTGGAGCAGCTGGTAGTTGAACTCCAAGAAGGACAGGGGCAGCTCGCTCTCGAGGCGGTCGCGGTAGGTCTTGGCCGCGACCATGCGGTTGACCGAGAAGTGCCGGCCGATGTCGCGCAGGAACTCGATGTAGCCCAGGCCCATGAGCCAGCGCGAGTTGTCGACCATGATCGCGTCGTTGGCCGTGCCCTCGTCGAAGTGCACGAAGCGCGCGAACTGGCGCTGGATCGCCTCGCAGTTGCGCTCGATGGTCTCGAGCTCGACGAGCTTGCGAGTCTCGCTGCGCCCCGAGGGGTCGCCGACCATGGCCGTGGCCCCGCCCATGAGCACGATCGGCCGGTGGCCCGCGCGCTGGAGGTGGCGCATGGCCATGATCGTCAGCAGGCTGCCAGCGTGGAGCGAGTCGGCCGTGGGGTCGTAGCCGTTGTAGAAGGTGACCATCCCGGCCTGCATGGCGGCGTCGATGACCGCGAGATCGGAGGCCTGCTCGAAGAAGCCGCGCTCGATGAGGACCTGGAGCGCCGGCGAGCTCACGCTGGGAGGCTGGTCTGCCATGGTGGCCGAAGGTAGCGGAGGCTCCGGCGTGACGCGAGCGACGAATCCTGCGCTGTGGCCGGCCTCGTCGGCGGCACGCTCACGCGCCTCCGCGGGCCCTCGTGGCTGACCACCGACAACGCGAAAGCGGAGCGCAAAGAGCAGGGCTCAGGGCTGCGAGACCTCGAGCGCCGCGAGCTCGGCCTCGTGCTCGCCGATCGCCTGCTCGAGCGCCTCGAGCCGCGCCTCGACTCGGGCCCTGTAGCGCGCCCGCAGGTCCTTCTCGCGAAACAGCTCGTCGGCGATCTGCATGGCCACGAGCAGGGCCATGCGCTGCAGCGAGTAGGTGCGACGTCCGCCCGAGAGCGAGCGCAGGTGACCGTCGACGTAGTCGGCGAGCTCCTGCACGTACTCGGGACCCTCGTCGCTGCGGATCGACAAGGTCTGCCCGGCGATCTCCACGCTGACCGACTGCTTCACGGCACCCTCCCGCGCGCGAGCATATCAGAACTCTCGCCTGGGCTTTTGGCAGCTTGCCACATCTGGCTGTTCGACCCGATCAGGACGCGAGCTCGGCCATGCGCGCGGCCTCGTCTTCGGAGCGCAGGGCCGCGAGCACGTCCTCGATGTCGCCGTCCATGAAGCCCGGGAGGTTGTGGCGCGTGAGTGAGACGCGGTGATCCGTGATCCGGTCCTGCGGGTAGTTGTAGGTCCGGATCTTCTCGGAGCGCTCGCCGGTGCCGATCTGCTCGCGGCGCGAGGCGGCGCGCTCGGCATCGGCCCGCTCGATCTCGGCCTCGAGCATCTTGGAGCGCAGGCGCTGCACGGCGAGCTCGCGGTTCTTGACCTGGGATTTCTCCTGGTCGCAGCGGACCGCGAGGCCTGTGGGTTTGTGGGTCACTCGCACCGCCGAGTCGGTGGTGTTGACGTGCTGGCCGCCGGCGCCGCTCGAGCGCATGAACTCGAACTCGAGGTCCGCGGGGTCGAGCTGGATGTCGACCTCCTCGGCCTCGGGCATGACCGCGACGGTGGCGGTGGAGGTGTGGATCCGGCCTTGGGACTCGGTCGCCGGCACGCGCTGGACCCGGTGGACGCCGCGCTCGAACTTGAGCTGGGCGTAGACCCCCCGGCCCTGGACGCGACCGCTGATCTCCTTGAAGCCGCCGGCCGAGTTCTCCGAGAACTCGACCTGATCGATGCTCCAGCCCCGACGCTCGGCGAAGCGCCCGTACATCCGCCACAGGTCCGCGACGAAGAGCCCGGCCTCGTCCCCGCCGGCGCCGGCGCGGATCTCGAGGATCACGTTCTTGTCGTCGTTGGGGTCCTTGGGCGTGAGCAGGCGCAGGAGCTCGGCCCCGCTGGCCGCGATCGACTCGTCGAGCTCGCGCAGCTCGGACTGGGCGACCTCCCGCATGTCGGGGTCCTCGAGCAGCTCGCGGGCCTCTTCGCGCTGGCGCTCGAGCTCGATGAACTTGGCGAACTCGAGTGCCACCGGGGTGAGCTCGGCGTGCTCGCGGGACAGACCCAAAAACCGCGCCTTGTCGGACACGACCTCGGGATCACAGATCATCTCGCCGAGCTCCTCTTGGCGCTCGCTGATGCTCTCGATCTTTGCTCGCAAGCTGGGGTGCATGGCGTGTGCGGGCCTACGGGCCGGCCCCGGAGTCGGCAGACTTAGCACCGGCCCCGGGCGCCAGCAATGGCCGCCCAGAGGGTGTGGTCCATCACGATTGCCTCGCGCCGAGCGGGCAGGTATGAATCGCACGCCATGGGCGACGAGCGACGTTGGGCCGCGGGCTACCAATTCCTCGAAGAGCTGTGGCGAGGTCGGAACCGGATCATCTACGACCGGAGCCTCGAGCAGCCGCTGCATCGCGGCGAGCCCGAGGACGGCCCCCTCGCCACGCTGATCGATGCGCTGATCCCCCGGGCCAGCGCCGACGCCCGCGTGTGGATGGCCCTCGATAACGACCGCCGCGCGGCGTCCTTCGCCCGCGACCGCGGGGGCACGATCTTCCTCGACCTCGACGCCGCCGGCGAGATCGCCGGCGACGAGCCGTGGGAGGTCGCGCTCGTCGACCTCGGCGAGGGCGGGCTGTCCGACGAGTCCGGCGGCCTCTCGCCCGAGCTCGAGGCCCTGCTCGAGCTCCTCGGCGAGCGCGCCAGCGACGATCCCGAGCGCAGCGTGGCGATCACCGTGGGCTGCGCGGGCCTCGACGAGGACGCCTGCTACGAGCAGCTCGCCGACCTCGTCGACGAGCTCTTTGGCGACGGCCGCGTCTACGGCCTGACCCGGCCGCGCGTGGCTGCGTTCTACGACTTTGGCCCGGTCCTCGAGTCCGAGGGCGGCGGCGAGGGCAGCGACGACGAGCCTGGCATCGAGGTCGACAACAGCCTCGGCAGCGAGTCCCCGCGCTTCGAGGCCTTCGTCGCGGTGATCGGCCGGCGGCTGCCCAGCGAGGGCGTCACCTTCGTCGAGGTCGCCGGCGGAGGCGAGCGCCAGGTCGCCGCCTCCGCGCCTGGATCCAGCGCTGGCTCCAGCGCCGGGGACGAGGGCGCCGCGGCCCTGCGTGCCCAGCTCGCCGAGGCCCAGCGCCGCGGCGATCTCCAAGCCATCGAGCGCCAGGAGCTGCTCGAGAAGCTCGAGCTCGCGGAGGACCGCATCGCCAGCCTCGAGGAGACCCTCGAGGTCGGCGACGACGAGCCGTCCGGCGAGGCCGACGACAGCCCGCGCCTCGACGCCGCCCTCGCCCGGGAGCAGACCCTGCGCTGGGAGCTGGCGCGCCTGCGCGGTGAGCTCGAGCTCGCCCAGGCCCGCCCCGTCGAGGCCCTCGAGGCCGAGCTTGCCGGCCTTCGCGCCAAGCTCCAGACCGCCGAGGCCGCCCTCGCCAGCCGCGCAGACGAGGACGAGCTCGACGACGAGGACGACTTCGACGACGACTTCGACGACGAGCTCGACGACGGGGAGCTCACGCTGATCGTCGAAACCGCTCAGCCCAGCTCAGCCCGTCTCCGCCACTGGAAGCGCGCACGTGGCCAGATCGAGCGCTTGCTCAGGAAGCTCGAGCGAGGCGGACGGCTGTCGGCCCTCGAGCTCCACCGCGAGCTCAAAAAACTTCTATAGGCGATCTCGGCAAGTCCCTTGCCTGGTCGAAGGGTGTGGGATTATCCTCATTTAGCGCGATTCACGACCGCGCAGCACCGACCACGCCGCCTGACCAGCGGCATCGCAGCCGAACACCCCCCTTCAACGCGGGAGCCTCGTCCGACCTACGGGGCTGCGTCGGCAATTACCTTGCAGAGGAAGCCAGACTAAGCATGCGAGTTGATCCCTCCCGACCCAAACCCGATTGGTCAGCGCTCGAGACCGCCTTCGAACACAACGCCCCCGAGACCCACAGCTACCTCGACCTGGACACCGGACAGGTCGTCACGATCGTGGATAGCCGGCCCGAGGACGAAGACAAACGTCGAGCGATCCGTGTCCAAGCGGGGCGCTATGTCCACCTCGATCCAGCCTCCTCGCGGGAGCAGTACCGGTGGATGGAGCGCTTCGTCGCCTCCGTCGAGGACCCGGCCCTGCGCGAGCGGCTGATCCTCGCCATCGATGGCAAGGGCGCGTTTCGGCGCTTCAAGGATGTCCTGCTGTCCTACCCCGTCGAGCGCGACCGGTGGTTCAGCTACCGCGCGAACCTGCTGCACATCTATATAAACAGCTGGCTGCGCACCAAGGACATCGCCCTGGGCGAGAACCCGCCCTGGGGCAGCCCCGACCAGCCGCCCGAGCCCGACATCCCGCTCGAGAAGCCCGTCGGCCGCCGCGGCGAGGGGCCCACGGAGACCCTGCGCAGCAAGGCCAAGGATCTCGTGGAGCAGCTCCCCGCCCTCGAGCTGCCCTCGGCCATCGCCTACTTGCGCTTCTTGCACGAGCGCATGCCCTCGGTCCACGACTGAGGTCGATGGACCCGACACACCTCCAGCCAGGGGACCCCGGCTGTGAGCGCGCGCGAATGCGCCGCTTCGTCGGGGTCAGCCTCGGTGGTGGCCGCGGCAAGACCACGGCCATCGCCCGCTTCGAGTACGAGGGCGACGGTCGCCTGGTGCTCGCGGAGGCCCGCTCGCGCTGGGGCCAGCGCGGCGGCGGCCTCGTCGAGGACGCCGAGGGCTCCGAGCACGCCGAGGCGCCCTTCCGCGACGACGTGCTCGTCGAGTGGCTCGGCCGCTGGGTCGACGAGCGCACGGTCGTCGCCTTCGACGCCCCGCTCACTCTCCCGCCTTGCGTGCGCTGCACCCTCGCCTGCCCCGGCATCGCCAGCTGCGAGGTGCCGGTCGTCGCGTGGATGCGCGAGCACGGCGAGCGCCTCGTCATCCGCCGCGGACGCAGCGACCCCCGCAAGCCCGCGCTGACCCCCTACACCCAGCGGGCCACGGAGCTGCTGCTCGAGCGCGCGACCTTGCAGCCGCGCGAGACCCTCGGCCAGGGCATGGGTCCACTCGCGGCGCGGGCGGCCTACCTCCGCCGCGCGCTCTCGCCAGCGCTGCGTCTGCACGAGAACCTCATCGAGGTTCACCCCAGGGCCACGCTGATCCGCCTGTTTGGAGACCGCCGCGAGCGCAGGACTCGGCACGGCTCCGCCGCCCAGACCTGGGAGGTCCGCAAGGAGCTCCTCGGCGAGCTCGCCGAGGGCATGGCCTTCGACCGCGTATGGCCCGACCTCGTCGTCCGCAAGGTCCATGTCTTCCACGCCGTGGTCTCGGCCTTCAGCGCCTACTGCTGGGCCAAGGAGCGCTGGCGTGGCCCTGAAGACCTGCTCGCTTCCCCTGCGGTATCGCAGCCTCCAGACAGTCGCGAAAACGAACACGGCGACCCCGAGTTGCTGCGCGCGGCAGTCGACGCCCTCGGCGAAATGTGGCTCGAGGACGGGTGGATATGGACGCCACCGCGCCACCCTCGAGGGCCGGAAACCCAACTCTAGGAGCCTGTGGTGGAACCCAGCGCGGCCAACTGCCTGACCAACGACAACTGCCCCGGCCGCGACGGCTGCATCACCGTGACCATGTCTGTCGCTCATCGGCGGCAAGAAGCTGTGCTTCTGAGCGGCTCGCTCGCCGCGAGGCCCCTGCGCTTCGCCCGGGTCCGCCGGCGCTGAGCGAAGCCTGAAAAAGGGGGGAGGCGCGCAGGAGCGGGCGCCCACCGCTCGAACGCGCGCTCCCCGTGGCGCCTGCCTTCCACCCACGTCGCGACCCGTGAGCCGCCCTACGCTCGCGGGCTCACGCCAGGCCCCCTGTCTCCAGCGCACCGGCCAGGGCGTGGCGAGCCCACCTGTGAGCCGCGGCCTCGACTCGCCTCGACCCACCTCCAAGGCCGCCTCGCCCAGCCCCACCACAGCCTCCTAGGGTAATATCGTCGCCCAACGCGAGCGCTCGACACGCCCGCGCCGCCGGAGTCAGCCGCCTTGAAGCGACGATCCAAAGCCGAGCCCGAGGGATCCTCGACATGAAGGTCGTCGTCGTCGATCCCGAGCGCGCTCGCCAGGAGAACACCCTCGCCTGGCTCGCCGAAGCCGGCCACCAGGTCGACGCCTTCGACGAGCTCGACCCTGGCGCGACGATGCCCCGCACGGATCTGCTCGTCGTCGCTGGCCCAGATGTCCCCGAGCTGTGCGTGGCTTTCAGCCGCACCCGACGGGCGCGCTGGATCGTCGCCCTCGTCCCCCCCGAGCAGGTCCGCGTGGCGCTCGAGGCCGGGGCCCAAGACTGCCTGCTCCCGCCGCTGACACGCGAGGCCCTCGAGGTCCGCCTGCGCGTCGCCACGGCCAGCGGCGCCCTCGCCCCCGATCTGCCGCCGAGCCCGAGCCAGGCGCCCAGCCACGAGCCCCCCGGGGTCTCGCTCCCGGGCGTCGACGCCCTCGCCCTGCGCCGCGTCCTCGACGTCATGCCGGCGCCCGTCGGCCTCGTCGATCGAGACGGGCGCTTCGTGCAGTGCAACCGCGAGCTCGAGCGCGCCTTCTATCAGCCCCTCGGCAGCATGATCGGCCACCAGCT
The DNA here is from genome assembly GCF_011083025.2 of Pseudenhygromyxa sp. WMMC2535. Lineage (NCBI taxonomy): Bacteria > Pseudomonadati > Myxococcota > Nannocystales > Nannocystaceae > Pseudenhygromyxa > Pseudenhygromyxa sp. WMMC2535. Next base: position 4,550,103 of record NZ_JABJWV010000001.1, on the reverse strand, counting down.
CGAGGAGTTCTTCGTCGCCGAGGACGTCCAGGACCTGCGCGAGGAGATCGTCGAAGAGGGCATCATCCACAACAAAGAGCTGCGCCTGCGCCACACCGACGGCAACACCTACTGGGTGTCCGGCAGCGCGCGGTGGATCAGCGGCGGCTACGCCGTCGGGACTTTCACCGACATCACCGAGCGCCGGCTGACCGAGGAGGCCCTGCGCCAGTCCGAGACCAGCTTGCACTCGGTCCTCGAAGCCTCGCCCGACGGCATCATCGTGCACAGCGAGGGCCGCTTCCTCTACATCAACCCCACCGCGGTCCGGCAGTTCGGCTACGACGACGCCACCGAGCTGATGCACACCTCGATCTACGATCGCATCCACCCCTCGGAGCTCGAGTCGGTGCAGACGCGGGTCGAGGAGATGCTCGCCAGCGGTCAGCCCGCCACCAACCGCGACATCGAGTTCACGCGCCGCGACGACGCCACCTTCGTCGGCGAGGTCGCCTCGATCCCCGCGATCTTCGACGGCCAGCGAGCGATCATCTCGCTCATCCGCGACGTCGGCGAGCAGCGCCGGCTCCAGGGCCAGCTCTTCCTCGCCGATCGCCTGGCCACCGTCGGCACCCTGGCCGTGGGCGTCGCCCACGAGATCAACAACCCGCTGTCGTGGGTGGTCGGCAACCTCGGCCTGCTCGCCGACGAGTTCGACAACCAGGTCCGCATGCGCGAGGACCCGAACCACGACCCCGAGTTCGTCGCGCGCTCGCGGGCCCGCGTCCGCGACCTGCTCGCCCGCGCCCAGGAGGGCACCGAGCGCGTGCGCCGGATCGTCCGCGACCTGACCCGCTTCGCCCGCTCCGACGCCATGGAGGACGAGGTCGTCGATCTCCACGCCCTGCTCGACTCGACCCTCGAGATCGCCGAGGTCCAGATCCGCCACCGCGCGCGCTTGACCCGGGAGTTTCGCGCCGCGAACACCGTCCGCGGCAGCGAGGGTCGGCTCGGCCAGGTCTTCCTCAACTTGCTCGTCAACGCCGGCCAGGCCATCGAGCCCGGCCGCCCCCGCGACAACCGCGTCCACGTCGCGACCCGCGGGCTGCCCGACGGTCGCGTCGAGGTCGAGGTCAGCGACACCGGCTGCGGTATCCCGCAGAGCAAGCTCGGGCGGATCTTCGACCCCTTCTTCACCACCAAGGCCGCCGGCGAGGGCACGGGCATCGGCCTGGCGATCTCCCACAACATCGTCAACGCCCACGGCGGCGAGCTGCTCGTCGAGAGCAAGGTCGGCCAGGGCACGACCTTCCGCGTGCGCCTGCCCGCGGCCGAGGTCCACGACCCCAGCCGCCCCGCCCGGATCGTCCGCACGCCCAGCGCCAACGCCGAGGGCCGCCACGCCCGGGTGCTGGTCGCCGACGACGAGCCGCTGATCCGCGAGATGGTCTGCGACGCGCTCTCGGCCCACGAGGTCGCCGCCGTGTCGACCGGTCGCGCCGCCCTCGACCGCCTGCTCAACGAGGACTGGGACCTGATCCTCTGCGACCTGTTCATGCCCGAGCTGACCGGCATCGAGCTGTGGGAGCGGATCAGCGAAGAGCGCCCCGAGATCTGTCAGCGCCTCGTGTTCATGACCGGCGGAGACCTCTCGGGTCACGAGCAGCGCTTCCCCGACGGCGTCGAAGTTCGCTGGCTCGAGAAGCCGTTTTCGATCCGATCCTTGCGCGAGCTGGCGGCCGCGGCCGCGGCCTCGTGACCCGTCTGCGCGGCGCGTCTACGCGGTGACGTGTCTGTGCGGCGCCTGTGCCGAGCGGCCGCCTGGCTTGCATCTGCGCGATTACGTGATAGTAATTGATTGAACGCACTTCTCGAGACGACTCACGCCACTTCTCACGACCCCGCCAGGGGCCCTCGTTCGAGGAGGCAGCGCAGAGGCCCAGAGAGTGCCCCCACGCGTCAAAGCGCCGTCCCCTGGCGCTGCGCAGACCATGATTCAAAGGAGATCAAAATGGGAACGAGTATGATAATTGCTGGAATGAGCGCCATCTTCGCCGTGGTGATGCTCGGCTTCTCGGCCTTCAGCGCCCAGGGTGCGGCCGGCGGCGTCAGCTCCAACGCGGGCTTGTTCAAGAGCGGCAACCCGACCATCGACGGCCACCCTGCAACGCAGAGCATGACCATGCCCCACGTCGAGCCGCCCGAGACCATCGAGCGCGCCCGCCATCCCCACGCCGAGGCCTGATCACACTGAGCACCCTGATCAATCTGATCAATCTGATCAATCTGATCACCATGATCACGCCGAGGCCCAGAGCCATCGACGCCAGCGCATGAGAGGAGAGAGTCTGTGAGAGGACCACTCATCGCCTGGGCCAGCGCCTTCAGACGAGCGCGCCGCCGACCTCGAGCGAGGTCGGCGGCGCGCGACTTTTCACGTGACTCGCTCAGCGCCCGATCTGCGCGGCCGCCCGCTCCAAGGTCCGGTCGAGGCGGACGAAGAGCGCGTGATCCTCGTCCTTGGGCGCGAGCGCCGAGCGCAGCTCGTTGAGGATCAGCTGGCGGCGCGGCCAGATCCAAGCGGCGACCTGGGGGATGGCCCGGCCGACCGCGGCGACCCCATCCAGGGTCGAGGTCTCGGCCGCGACCGTAGCGACCTCGGTCGAGCTCGAGGCCGCCGGCTTGCGGCTGAGCTGCGAGACCACCCAACACGGCCGGACCGAGCCCCGCCCCTCCTCCAGATCCCGCGCGAGGCGATCCACGGCCCCCTGGAGGGATTCGGTGGAGGTCAGCGAGGGCAGGGTGATGGGGGCGTTTTGCTGGCGAGTCATCGTTTGCGTCCGATTTCTTGCCTTCAAGATGCGGCCAGCCCCCCCGGACCGTCAGGGACGCCAGCGCAACCGCGAGGTCTCCAACCCGAACCCCGGGTCGGGTGGTCAAAAGTGCCCAATTCACGACCTTGGAGCCCATCTGAGCCCCACCCCTGGTGACTCGAACCTGGTGTAACCAATAGTCACCGACGCCAACCTCGGTTGGCCGCGGCTCACCGCGCTGCGCACCATCGCGCTCCATCTACAACCGCCCAGCAGCGCGTAGCGTGGCTCACCGCTGGCAAAAAGAGAGAGCCCGCCACCGGCGTACGCCGATGACGGGCTCGTCTGCTCGCGGGCTCCAGGCGCCCGCGAGAGCCGCTCAGTAGCGGTAGTGCTCGGGCTTGTAGGGGCCCTCGACGGGCAGGCCCAGGTACTCGGCCTGCTTGTTGGTCAGCTTGGTCAGCTTGGCGCCGACCTTGGCGAGGTGGAGCGCGGCGACCTCCTCGTCGAGCTTCTTGGGCAGCACGTAGAGCTTGCCGCGCTCGTACTTCTCGGGCTCCTGCCACAGGGTCATCTGCGCGAGGACCTGGTTGGTGAAGCTGTTCGACATCACGAAGCTGGGGTGGCCGGTGGCGCAGCCCAGGTTCACGAGGCGGCCGCGGGCGAGCACGATGATCGCGTGGCCGTCGGCGAACACGAAGCGGTCGACCTGGGGCTTGACGTTGATCTCGGTGATCGTCGAGTCCTTCTCGAGCGCGGCGATCTCGATCTCGCTGTCGAAGTGGCCGATGTTGCAGACGATCGCCTCGTCCTTCATCTGCTTCATGTGCGCGTGGGTGACCACGTCGCAGCAGCCGGTCGCGGTCACCACGATGTCGGCGACGGGGGCGGCGGCCTCCATGGTCGTGACCTCGTAGCCCTCCATGGCGGCCTGGAGCGCGCAGATCGGGTCGATCTCGGTGATCAGCACGCGAGCACCGAAGCCGCGCATCGACTGGGCGCAGCCCTTGCCGACGTCGCCGTAGCCACAGACCACGACGGTCTTGCCGGCGACCATGATGTCGGTGGCCCGCTTGATGCCGTCGGCGAGGCTCTCGCGGCAGCCGTAGAGGTTGTCGAACTTGCTCTTGGTCACCGAGTCGTTGACGTTGATCGCCGGGACCTTGAGCTCGCCCTTCTCGGCCATCTTGACCAGGGCGTGGACGCCCGTGGTGGTCTCCTCGGACAGGCCCTTGATGCCCTCGAGCATGTCGGGGTGATCACGGTGCACGACGATGGTCAGGTCGCCGCCGTCGTCGAGGAGCATGTTCGGGCCGCTGCCGTCGGCCCAGCGCAGGGTCTGCTCGATGCACCACCAGTACTCCTCCTCGCTCTCGCCCTTCCAGGCGTAGACGGGGACCCCGGTCACGGCGATGGCCGCGGCGGCCTCGTCTTGGGTCGAGTAGATGTTGCAGGACGACCAGCGCACGTCGGCGCCGAGGGCCGTGAGGGTCTCGATCAGCACCGCGGTCTGCACGGTCATGTGCAGGCAGCCGCAGATGCGGGCGCCGGCGAGCGGCTTGCTCTCGCCGTAGCGCGCGCGCAGGGACATGAGCCCCGGCATCTCCTTCTCGGCGAGGGCGATCTGCTTGCGACCGAGCTCGGCGAGGCCGATGTCGGCGACCTTGTAATCAGGGGTGTTGGTTTCGCGGGCGGCTTCCATGATGATGTTGCTGCTGTATGTGTTGAGTTGAACGTCAGGCGCGGTACTGGGGGACCCAGCCGGCGCGGTCCTGAAACAGACGCACGCAGCGGATCTGCTTGCGCTCGGTCAGGAAAAAGCGGTGATAGCGGTCCTTGGGGACGACGATGAGATCGCCGGGCTGGACGGTGACCCGCATCCAGCGGTCGTCATCGTCGCGGATCTCGAACACGCCCTCGCCCTCGAGCACGAAGCGGACCTCGTCCTCGGTGTGCAGGTGCTCGTCGGCGAACTTGGCACAGATCTCGTCGAGCCCCCCCGTGTCCGGGCGCAGCTCGACGATGTCCTGCTCGATGTAGCCCTCGGCGGCCTTGAGCGCGTCGAGGGGCCCCTGGTAGCGCTCCCCCGCGAGCTCGAGGCGCTCGTAGGTCACCCCGCAGCCGCGCAGGTGATCGACGCTGAGCGAGGGGTAGTCGGGCTTGGGTTCGAGCCAGGCGAGTTCCATGGCGTTGGCGTTGCTCCGGGGCGGGGGGATCGGGGCGGGGGGATCGGGGCGGGGGTCGAAACGAAGCTCAAAGCGGCAGGCCGAGGCGGTGCGCCTCGACGGCCGCGCGCATGAGGTAGTCGAGGCACTCGGCCTGGGTCTTGGCCCGGACCCAGTCCTCACCCCACACATAGATACCGTGTCCAGCGACGAGCACCGCGTCGACGTCGGGGTGCGCGACCATGGCCTCGGCCATGCTGTCGCGCAGCTGCGCCTCGCGGGCGGTGTTGGGGATGATCGGCACGCGCAGCTCGTCGAAGCAGCCGACGCCGCGCAGACCTTTTTGCATCTCGAGGTTGCGGCTGCGAAACACCCCGGCGCCACCATCGGGACAGGCGACGCGAGCGGCGAGCACGGCCCACAGCGAGTGGCTGTGGATTACCGCGCCGGCGCCCCGCAGGCGAAAGGCATTGAAGAACAGCGGCTGACACTCCGACAGGCGCAGCGCCGGGTTCGCCGGGGGCTCGATGACCTCGGCTCGATCCCAGCGCGCCTCGAGCAAGAACACGTCCTGGGGCGCGATGCGCTCCTTTTGCACCCCCGAGGGCGCCATCCAGACCCCTCGGTCGTCGCGGATCGAGATCCCACCGCCCGTGCCGCTCACCCAGCCGAGCCCGTAAAACTGCTTACACAGCTCACTGATGAGCGCAGCGGTGGCGCGCGCTTCAGATGCGGCCACAGGCGGCAATTCGGCGGCAGATAGGGGCATCGACGCGGGCCAAGGATATACGCTGGCATCGCGCTCACCAGGGGCGAGGCCGTGCGGAAGCTCCACGGCCTACGAGCCCAATTGCAGCGCGAGCGGCCTCGCAGCTGGTCTTGGGCGCTTCGCTCGGCACATGGACCCGTCGCAGTTAGCATGGCGGCGTGCGCGACCGAGCCCACGATTTTTCCTCGGTGATCTCTCCTTGCCTCGCGCTGGTGATCCTCCTCGCTCCCCAGCTCGGCTGTGAGCGGCCCTCGACCACCGCCGAAGCCTCCTCCAAGTCCGGCGAAGCGCCGCCCAAGCCCGCGGCCGCCTCTCCCGGGGCAGGGGCTGCGACCGCTCCAGGGGCTGGGGGCGAGGACCCCGAGCGCGCCGACAAGCTCGCTGATCTCGAGGACATGTGCGTCGCCATCGACCACGACTACAAGGACGGCACGCTCGGGGACTACTACGCCGACATCGAGCCCAGGACCGCCTGGGGCAGGAAGGTCCGAGACGCCGGAAACGAGTCGATCCAGCCCGGCAGGCTGCTCGAGAAGGAGATCCAGGCCCTCGACCCCAGCGGTCGGGAGCCGGCCCTGAAGACCTGCCGCGTGCTCCTCGACTACCTCGACGACGTCGAGTGATCACCCCTGATTGGGGCCCTCCCTCCAGGTCCGATCACCCTGGTCACCCACGGGGATCTCGCTGAAATCACGGGCCCACTGTAAAGTTCCCGCGCGGCCCACGTCCAAGCCGCCCCGAGCGACGCTCACTTATTCCACAAGGATCTAAACCCCACGATGCGCAACTCCTGGAACTACTTCGTCGGCGCCGCGGCCTTGGCCTCCGCCTTCTTCCTCTCCTCCACCGCCCAGGCCGGTCAGCTCGACGCCTGCGGCAACATCTTCATCGATCCCGGAGCCAACTGCGAGATCCTCGTCGAGGGCGGCTGCCAGGCCCAGTGCGAGCCCTTCGCCTTCAACGCGTCGTGCGCCGCCGAGGGCTCACTGGGCTGCTCCGGCAGCTGCGACATCGATGCCGACGTCGAGTGCACCGGCAGCTGCCAGGGCTCCTGCGAGGCCGAGTGCGAGGTCGACCCCGCGACCTTCGACTGCCGCGCCACCTGTGAGGGCAACTGCTCGGCCGACTGCTCCTCGCGCTGCGCCGCCGACTCCGACCGCGCCGAGTGTGAGGCCTCCTGCGAGGCCACCTGCGGCCTCGAGTGCGATGCCGGCTGCGACGTCGACCCCGGCGAGGTCGACTGCGTTGCCCAGTGCCAGGGCTGCTGCTCCGGCGAGTGCCGGGCCGAGATCAACATGGACTGCCAGATCGACTGCCAGGCCGATCTCTACGTCGAATGCCAGGCCGAGCTCCAAGGCGGCTGCGAGGCCCAGTGCGAGCAGCCCGAGGGCGCGCTGTTCTGCGACGGGCAGTTCATCGAGGTCAGCGAGGCGAACCTCGACGAGTGCATCGACGCGCTCGCGGCTCTGCTCGACATCGAGGTCGAGTTCGAGGCCTCGGCCTCGGCCTCGGTGAGCCTCGGCTGCAGCGTGGACGACAACGACCCCCTGCGGGGCGGTGGCGCGCTGCTTGGCTTCGGCCTGCTGTGCCTCGTCTCCATCGGCCGTCGCCGCCGCTGATCCCAACCTTCACCGCGAGGCCCTTCCGGCACCGAGCTGCCGCGAAGGGCCTCGCGCAATTGGGTCGCGCAGCCGAACAGCCACCGCTTAGCAGCCAGAAAGCGCCAAGCTCGCGATCACCTCGTTTACAGCTCAAATAGGCAGTTCAGACCGCCATGAGTAGGGTACTGGCCGCGCCCGAGCGTTACGCGCACGACTTTGAGTCGAGTCCCCGACCTGCGCGCTGTCATGTCGCGCAGCCTTTGTTTAGGGTGTCTTCGAGGCATCGATGAGCTCGACCTGGACCTTCCTCAGCAACCACGCCCATGTGCTGCTGTGCATCGCCAAGGATCCCGAGATCCGCCTGCGAGACGTCGCCGAGAACGTCGGCATCACCGAGCGCGCGGTGCAAAAGATCGTCTCGGAGCTCGAGCACGCCGGCGCGCTCACCAGGCTCCGCGAGGGTCGGCGCAACAGCTACGTCATCCACATCGACTGCCCCATGCGTCACCCCATCGAGCAGCATCAGACCGTGGGCAAGCTGCTCGCCCTCGTGATCACGCCGCAGCAGCTCAAGGAGCTGCGCGACCGGGCCCGAGCTCACGAGAGCTGAGAGTCCCGAAGCCTCCTAGGAGCCCGTGGTGGAACCCAGCGCGGCTCCTGGCGCCGGGATTTTTGTCGAGGGCGCGAAGCCAAAACGCCGCTGTACCGGGCGTACTGCAAGTTTTGGCGACAAAGCCCTCGGCGAAAAGACCAAGCGAGGTGTCGTGTTGGGTTTCACCACGGGCTCCTAGGAGCCCAGCGACGCACCTGACGACGTGCGGGAAAAATTTACAGACTCTGAGCGGGCTCAGGCGCCCGTGCTCGCGACCCGGGCGTCGACCTCGCGGATCCGGGCCTCGGTCGCCGCGATGCTCGCGTCGAGCTTGGCGCGCAGGGCCTCGTCGGTGGTGGCCAACATCCGCAGGGCAAAGAGCGCCGCGTTCTTGGCCCCGCCGATGGCCATGGTCGCAACGGGCACGGAGCTCGGCATCTGGACGATCGAGAGCAGCGAGTCGAGGCCCTGGAGGTGGCGGCTGGGCACGGGCACGCCGATCACCGGCAGCGGGGTCAGGGACGCCAGCATCCCCGGAAGGTGGGCGGCGCCGCCGGCTCCGGCGATCAGCATGAGCAGGCCGCGCTCGCGGGCGGCCCGGGCGTAGTCGAACATGTGCTCCGGCGTGCGGTGGGCCGAGAGCACGCGCAGCTCGTAGCTGACACCAAACTCGTCGAGGGTGGTCGCGGCGGCCTGCATCACCGGCAGGTCCGAGTCGCTGCCCATGCAGATCCCGATCAGGGGGGCGGCCTTCGTGGTCGCGTCGCTCATCGCCGCCATCATAGCGTGCTCAGAGCGTGATCCGCCCTGCGGCCCGCTCGGCGCGCTCGCGCAGCTCGTCGATGTCCTCGCCGAGCACCGTGAGGTGACCCATCTTGCGGCCCGGACGAGACTCGCGCTTGGCGTAGAGATGCAGCGCCACCCCCGGGACGGCGAGCGCGTCCGCGAGGCCCTCGACCCGGGTCGGCCCCGCGCGGCTGCCGAGCAAGTTGAGCATCAGCGCGGCTGGGACCACCAGCGAAGGGTCACCCAGTGGCCAGCCGAGCGTCGCCCGGAGGTGGTTTTCGAACTGCGAGCTCGCGCAGGCCTCGATGCTGTAGTGCGCGCTGTTGTGCGGGCGCGGGGCGAGCTCGTTGACCAGCAGGCGACCATCCGCGAGTTCGAACAGCTCGACGGCGCACACGCCCACGACCTCGAAGCGCTCGACGGCCGCCTGCGCGAGGGCGCGGGCCGCCTCGGCCACGCTGGCGGCGATCGGCGCTGGAGCGACGACCGCCGCGCAGCGGTGGTCGTCTTGCTCGGTGTGGACCACCGGGTAGACGGCGCTCTCGCCCTCGGGGCCCCGCGCCACGCTCACGGCGAGCTCGCGCACGAAGGGCACCCAGGCCTCGATGAGCACGCCCCCCTCGAAGCCCGAGTCTTCTTCCGGCGCCTCGGCGAGGGCCTCCCAGGCCGCGCGCAGCTGCTCGAGGTCGTCGGCCCGGCGGTTGCCGTAGCCGTCGTAGGCCCCGCGCCGGCGCTTGACGAGCACCGGCCAGCCAAACCCTCGGGCCGCGGCTTCGGCCTCGGCCAGGCTCGCGCAGCCGCGGAACTCTCCGACCGCGAGGCCAGCGTCGACCAGGGTCCGCTTTTGCACGAGCTTGTCGCGGATCAGCGCCATGGTCTGCGCCCGCGGCCAGCAGCGCGGCGGGACCTCCCCCGCCGCCTCGAGCTCGGCGAGGACCCGCTCGAGCTCGGCCAGCGGCGCCCACTCGGCCTCCGCGGTGATCACCGTGCAGCCGCGGGCAAATTCACGCAGGACCTGCGGATCTCGCCATTCGCCGACCATCAGCTCACCCACGCCAGCGGTGGCGCCGCTGTCTCGAGGGGTCAAAAAGCGGATCGCCACACCCAGGCGCAGCGCCGCGAGCCCCAGCATGCGCCCGAGCTGACCGGCCCCGAGCACCCCCACGCGAAGGGGCGCCCCTGCTTCGGCCAGGTTCATGGCCGGCATGATGGCGAGGGCCCCTGGCCCTGGCAAGCGCGCGGCCCCCGATCCCACGACGAAGTCACGGAGCGCGCGCTAGCACCCCCATGCGCCGGCTGCTAAGCAACGTCGTCATGACACAGATCCGTGTCGAAGCGGTCGCCAGTCTGGCCATTGGAGAGGTCCGCGTGTTCGACTTCGAGCGCGACGGCGAGGCTTTCGAGGGCTTCGTGGTCCGTCACCAAGGCGGCCTGTCCGCCTTCCTCAACCGCTGTCCCCACTGGAACGTCGACCTCGACATGGGCGAGCGCCGGTTCTACTCCCGCGTCGTCGGGCGGATCTTCTGCGTCAACCACGGGGCGCTCTTCGAACCCAGCAGCGGCTACTGCGAGAGCGGCCCCTGCCTCGGCGCCAGCCTCGAGCGCTTCGAGCTCCGCCTCGAGGGCGAGCACGCCCTCGTCGAGGTCCCCGGCGCGAAGGCCTGAGCGAGCGTGTCCTCCAGAGGACCTGAGAGGCCCCAGGCTCGGAGCAGCTCGCGCCCCATCAGCGACCGGCGGTCCGGCGCCCGAGACTCCTCGGGTCCACTGGAGCGCACACGCGACGCAAAAATTGAAGTGGCCCGCCGGCGAGCGCCGAGCGGGCCACAGCGGGTCATCGACCCGAAGCTCAGTTGCGGGGGAAGTGCAGGTCCAGCTCCATCGCGACCTCATCCTTGATCAGGTCGTCGGCCATGCCGGCGTAGTCGATGCCCCAGTCCTTGCGGTTGATCTTGAACTCGGCCTTGCCGGCGACCTCGCCCTCGCCGACCGTGACCGTGGCCGGGAAGGTGATCTTGTTGGTCTTGCCGTGCATCTCGAGGTTGCCGGCGATCTCGTGGGTCGCCCCGCCCTCGCCAGCCTTCTCGGTGATGCTGACGCTGGTGAACTTGGCCTCGGGGTAGGTCTCGACGTCGAAGAAGTCGCCGCTCTTGAGGTGCTCGGTCAGCTTGTCGGCGTCGGTGCTCAGCGAGGCGAGCTTGGCGGTGACCTCGAGGGACTCGGGCTTGTCGCCGGCCATGGTCAGGCTCCCGCTCACGTCGCTGAAGCTGCCCTTGTGATCGGCGGTGACCTTGGCTCCGATGAAGCCAACCTTGGAGGTGTCGGCGGCGAGCGACAGGGTCTTGGCCTCGCCAGCGTCCGCGTCGGCCTTGTCCGCGCCAGCCTCGGCGGCGGCGTCCTTGTCCTCGACCTTGGCGGCCGGCTCGGTCTTCGCCGGCGGCTTCTCGTCGATCTCACTCTTGCACGCGGCGACCGAGGCGAAGGCCATGGTCAGCACGAAGGCGTGGCGGAACGATTGGGTGCGGTTCGCAAACATCCTGCGTATCCTATTCTGCTTTCGGTCGCCTGCCTCCTGGCCGCGCCCCAAAAAAGCTCGATGGCTGCGTTCGCGCGCCGCGATGCCCAAGGCGCCCTCACGCGCGCGGGCCCACGAGTCAGGGAAAAACAGGCGACTAGACGCTGTTTTTTCTTCGCCAGCGCTCGGCCCAACGCCTCCTCTCGGGCTCCTCTCACGAAGCCCGAGGCCCGCACGCTCGTTTTGATCTCCGCTCAATCTTCGAAGAGCGAGCGCTGAGCGCTCGGGCGTCGGAAGCGCCTGTCTCGGCCTTCATGCAGCGCCTCCGGCCCGACGCCGAGGCCGAGGCGCCGCCGGTGCGCCTCGAAGACCGCCTCGATCACCGCCCAGCGCGGGCCCTGACCGCGCATCCGCGCGCCGAAGCGCGCGTCGTTTCGCCGACCACCACGCATGTCCTCGATGGCGTGGAGCACCTTGCCCGCGCGCAGCGGCACCAGCGAAGACAGGCGCTCTTCGAACACCGGGCGCACCGGCCCGGGCAAGCGCACGAGCAGCATGAAGGCCCAGCGCGCGCCGGCGTCGGCGGCCGCCTCGAGGATCTCGGGGATCTGCTCGTCGTTGAGCCCGGGAATGACCGGTCCAAGGGAGACCCCCGCGGGCACGCCCGCCTCGCTCAGGGCCGCGAACGCCTGCAGCCGTCGACTGGGCGCGCTCGCCCACGGCTCGATCTTGCGAGCGAGCGCGTCGTCGATGAAGGGGATCGAGATCGTCACCGTCGCCCCGGCCTCCGCCTCGAGGGCCGCGAGCAGCTCGGCGTCCCGCCGGACCAGCGCGCCCTTGGTGATCACCTGGACCGGGTTGCGGTGAGCCAGGCAGACCTCGAGGCACGCCCGGGTCAGGCCATAGTTGGCCTCGAGGGGCTGGTAGGGATCCGTGACCCCAGAGAACACGAGCGGCTCGCCGATCCACGAGCGCCTGGCGAAGCGGGCCTCGAGCAGCGCCGCGGCGTTGACCTTGACCACGAGCTTGCGCTCGAAGTCGCTGCCCGCACCAAAGCCCAGGTACTCGTGCCCCGGGCGCGCGTAGCAGTAGATGCAGCCGTGGTAGCAGCCGCGGTAGGGGTTGAGCGACCAGCGAAAGGGGATGTCGGGGCTGTCGTTCTCGACGACGATCGAGCGCGCCTGCTCTTCGAAGATCTCGAGCTTGGCGTCCGGCGGCGCGCCCAGCCACTCGACGTGCTCGCTCGACCAGGGGTTGGGCGGGTTCGAGACTGGGCGAGGCACGTCGATGGTCGCGCTTGGTCTGCGCTGCTGGTTCGCGTACTGGGTCTACGCGACTGGTTCACACGATGGGTTCACGCGATGGGTTCACGCTATTGGGCGATCGGCCCGTCGTCGCTGCCCGAGGGCCGCTCGAAGATCTCATCGACGTCGAGGACCTCCGAGAGCCCGAGCAGCTCCACGTAGGCGTGGAGGTGCTGGTACTCGGCCTGCGCGGTGAAGGTGGGCTGCAGCGAGGTCTGGAGCCGCCCCTCGAGCACGTGCGCGGGGGGCTGCTCGTACTCGACGCCCTGGCGCTCGATCTCCGTGGAGATGGCCTCGACGAGCACGCGGATCATCGCCGGCTCGCGCACGTGGGGCGCGTAGAGCTTCGGCAGCTCGAGCATCGTCTGTGGGTCCCACAGCGCGGGCACGTGATCGAGATGGTTTTGGATGAACTCGGCCTCGGGCAGCCGGTCTTCGAGATAGGAGATGAAGTCGCCGTTGCCGAAGCAGGGCGCGGCGAAGGCCGTGCAGTGGACCTTGGCGCGGCGCTCCGCGTCCCAGGCGGGGTCGCGCGCCCAGGCCCCGTCTTGGGTGTCGCGCAGCCACAGCGCGGCGGCGACCGCCAGCGATCCGCCGGCGCCGTGCCCCGTGACCCGCAGCGAGAAGCGACGATCTCGAGACGCGTCCACCAGGCGCTCGCGCAAGAACTCCGTGAGCGTGCGACCTGCCCCCAGGCAGCCCTCCTCGGGGGCCAGCTCGCGCAGCGCCCCGAGCTTGCGATGCAGCCCCGCGCAGATCGCCGGGGCGAGCCCGTCGGCGTCGCCGGCCCAGCTCCAGGGCTCCTGCTCGAGGCAGCCAAAGCTCTCGAGGCTGGCGTCCCACAAGCTCGCGGGGGCACCACCGCGCAGCACCAAGAAGCACTCTTGCGCCTGCGGTGCGCCGACCACGAACGCGACCACCGCGGGGGCGCTCGGTTGCCACCAGACGCGCACGCTCGCCGGGCCCCACAACAGCTCCAGCTCTCGCGTCGGCGGCGTGCGTGTCAGCCAGGTCGAGACGCATCGCCGCAGCGCCGGACCGCCCTTCGCCGCCTCCCCCGTCGAGCCCGCGTAGGCGAGCATCGCGAGGCAAAGCTGCACTTGCTCCAGGCTGGACACGATTCTCGAAGCTAGCAGGCTCGCCGCAACAACGCCACGCGGGCACATCCACGACGCACGCAGCATCGAAGCGCGAACCTGACTTCGAGGGACGTGTCGGCGCCGTGCGCCGGCTCTGCCCACGCGCGGCGTCGAGCCGCTCGGGCGCATGTCCCGGTGAGGCAAATGCGCCCCTGTCCCTCCTGTGAAAGGTCCTCAAGGCACCCCCCTGACCAAATCGGGCCACCGCCCTCACCGTGACGCCGCGGTCCAAAACCTCCGCCGCGCGGCGAATACGAGCACCTGGACGCCACAGAGGCCGGTTCGGCCCCCGGCTCGACTCGTACCTCTGCGGCCAAGTCGTCGCCACATCGGCGGATGCCGTGAGGCCCCTCGTGGGCGGCGCGCCCCAGCGGACGAGCAGCTCAGCAGCCGCGATCGAAGGCCACGCGGCGCGCGACCGCTCGCGCGACGCGATCGAGCAAGAAGATCAGCGCGTCGCGCTCGGCGTCGCCGGTCTGGCTGATGAGCAGGGTCGAGCCGCTGTTGAAGTGCACCTCGACCTCGCAGCGCGAGGAGCCGGTCCCCTCCTCCTCGCCCTGGATCTGCCGGACCGAGATCCCCCGGAGCAGGTCGGCATAGCGCGCCAGCTGACTATTCAGTCGCTTTTGAACCAGGCTACCGAGCTCTGGGTCTTCGAGGAGGGCTGGGCCTAAGTCGAGATCCACCGCAGGCAGCTTGGCTTCGGTTTTTCTTTGAACAAATAGAAAAACAATAGGTTTTAATTAGATGAAACCGAACCTTCGGCGCGGCCATGCAGTCCTGGATCAACTACCACCACCTGCTCTACTTCTGGATGGTCGCCAAGGAAGGCAGCATCGCCAGCGCGGCCAAGCGTCTGCACGTCTCCCAACCGACGATCTCGACGCAGATCCGCACCTTGGAGGAGCACCTCGAGATCGCGCTCTTCGACCGCTCCGGCCGGCGGCTCGCGCTGACCGAGGCCGGCCAGGTCGCCCTGCGCTACGCCGAAGAGATCTTCTCTCTAGGCCGCGAGATGGTCGACGTGCTCCACGAGCGGCCGACCGGCCAACCGCTGCGCCTGGTCGTCGGCGTGACCTACGTGGTCCCCAAACTGATCGCCTACCAGCTGCTCCGGCCGGCCCTCGAGCTCGAGGAGAACATCCACATGGTCTGCCAGGAGGACACCTTCGAGAACCTGCTCACGCGCCTGGCCAGCCACGAGCTCGACCTGTTGATCTCCGACGCCCCGATCGGCCCCAACGTCTCGGTCAAGGCCTTCAACCATCCCCTGGGCTCGTGCGGGCTGAGCTTCTTCGCCGCCCCCGCGCTCGCCAGCAAGTACAAGCGCGACTTCCCTGGCTCCCTGGATCGCGCCCCCTTCTTGCTGCCGATGCCCAGGAGCACGGTCCGCCGCGAGCTCGATCGGTGGTTCGACAGCCACGGCCTGACCCCCGAGGTCGTCGGCCAGTTCGACGACAGCGCCCTGCTCAAGGTCTTTGGCCAGTCGGGGGTCGGCGTGTTCGCGGGGCCCTCGGCGATCGAGGACGAGATCAAGCGCCAGTACGGCGTGCAGGTGCTCGGGCGGACCGACGAGATCCAGGAGCGCTTCTACGCGATCTCGATCGAGCGCCGGCTCAAGCACCCGGGGGTCGTGGCGATCTCCGAGAGCGCCCGGCACGAGCTCTTTGGCTAAAACACGGCTCCTAGTGTGCGCGCTGGCGCGCACACTAGGAGCCCGTGGTGCAACCCAACACGACACCTCGCTTGTTCTTTTCGCCGAGGGCTTTGTCGCCAAAACTTGCAGTACGCCCGGTACAGCGGCGTTTTGGCTTCGCGCCCTCGACGAAAAGCCCGGCGCCAGGAGCCGCGCTGGGTTTCACCACGGGCTCCTAGTGCACCTGGCCGAGGGCGTGGCTGATGATCTCGCGCAGGAGCTTGACCGCGTCGCCGTGGTCGCAGATCGCGTCGTGGGCGGCCCCGCCGTTCTTGCCATCCACGACCTCGAACTGCCGGACCGCGCCGTAGTCGGTGCCGGCTTTGTAGCGCTGAGACTGATCCGGGAAGAGCGCCCTGGCGGAGGTCGCGGGCACCGTCCCGTCGCCCCGCGTGTTGCGCGTGGTGACGTAGCCGCGATCATCCGGGAAGGCCTGGGCCTCGGTCAGGCTGACCGTCTCGCCGTTGCTGCGCGTGGCCTTGTAGAGGATGACCGGCGGAGAGTAGGGGCTCGTCGGGATCACGTCGCCGAGCTCGGGGTCCTCGGGCGGGAGTTTGAAGTGACAGCGCGTATCCGTGCCCTCGACCCCGGTCCCGTAGATCGTCCAGGTCTTGCCCTCGTACTTCCAGCGCCCGATCTCGTCGTGGAATTGCTTGGCGGTGTCGAGGTTGGAGAGCAGCGCGTCCCGGTACTTCTTGGGGATCGCCCCGCGCTCGCCCTCGGCCGCGAGCAGGCCCTCCGGCGAACGATCGCTGCGCTTGTAGAGCGTCCATGTGTCGCCCTCCCAGCTGCGCTTCACCCCCGGATCTTCGAAGGTCTCGTAGGTGTACCACCAGGCCTGCGCCGGGGCCTCGTCGCGGTAGTTGGAGGTGACCAGCAGCTGGATCGGCCCGGTCGAGTGCGAGACGATCTTTTGGAAGGACTCGCGGCTGCTGCCGAGCAGCTGGCTCATCACGAAGCCGTCCTGGGCCGCGCCGTCGAACATCCGGCGGATGAACACCGGCGCGCCGTCGGCCGGCTGGGCGACGTGGATCACCGCCAGGCACTTCTCGCGGATCCCGTCGTCGTTCTTGAGGCAGGCCCGGGTCGCGAGGCCGCCCATGGAGTGGCTGATCAGCACGAAGCGCTCGGCGTCGTTCTCCTCCATGATCTCGCCGATGCGCGTGGCGAGGTAGGCCCCGGACACCTTGTTGGACTGGCGCCAGTCGTAGCCCGCGGCGTAGACCGGGGTCTTGTAGCGACCAAAGCGCATCTTGCTCAGGTTCTCGAGCACCTTGCGATAGAAGTCCTTGGCGACCTCTCCCCAGCCTCGCGCCTCCTGCTCGTCACTGAGGCCCTTGCCCTCGCGGACCAGCGGCGCCCGGGCGCCGTCCTCGGGAGGGGTCAGCTTGTCGCTGACGAAGCTGGGCAGTGCCATCACCCAGCCGGGGAGCATGACCGTGGCGGTGTGGTCCGGGTCCCAGTCGAAGGCGTTGGGGATCGAGATCCGCGAGCCCATGACCCCGGGCACGAACACGATGGGGATGGTCCCGGTCTCGAGGACGTTGTCGTCTTGCCGGCAGACTTGGGTGTTGTGGGTGCTCGCGTCGTTGGTCATCGGGCGCCTTCCACGATCACGCTGGCGAGGAGTCGCTCATGGATCTCGCGCAGGCTCTGGCCGAGATCCCCCGGGCCCGAGAGGCGGACCTCCAGCTGGCGGATCTGAATGGGGTTGCCGACCTCGTAGCGCTGGACCGAGCGGCTGATCACTCGCTGGTCTTCGGCCGCGGCGTTCGGGTCCTGGCCGGCGCGCAGGCGCAGCCACTCACCGTGGATGATCGGCACGAGCTCGCGGGCGAGCTCGGACTCGCCGCCGCGCAGGTCCCTGCCCTGCTCGGCCTCGGCCTCGAGCTCGACGCGCGGGCCATCGAGGGGGTGGACGATCACCTCGAGCAGGGCGCGGCCGCCGAGGCCCCTGTGCTCGAGCTTGGGCGCGCAGTGGTAGCGCTCGGGCAGCAGGTAGGACAGGCCAGCCATCCACCAGCGCCGCGTCCCCGCGGGCGCCGAGCCCTCGCGGCCCGTGGCCTCGACCGCCGCGGCGATCAGCTCATCGATGGCCGCGTCGGCGTCCGCCCGCGTGCCCGGCCCAAACCAGCCCACCCGCAGGATCGCGCCTGCGCCGTAGCGCTCGGGGTCGAGGGCGACCAGCAGCTGCGCGCCGGCCTGGGCCTGCGCCGGCAGGGCGAAGCTGTAGCGCTGGCCCGCGCGACCGGCGAGCGCCGCGTCCTCGGCCTCCCCCAGGTCGGCGTCGGGCATGACCTGGAGCAGGCGAGCGCGCAGCTCGGCGACGACCTTGGCCGGCTCGCCGTCATCGCCACGCTCGACGGCGAGGGTGTGCTCGGCGTCGTCGCGGTAGTGCTGCGCGACGGGCTCGCCGAGCTCGACCGGCAACTCGAAGGTGACCTCTTCCAGACGAAAGCGCATCGCGGGGGCCCGATTCTACAGGATCTCGACGAGCCCAGGGCAGGAGCCTGCAGACCGCTCAAGTCGGCGGCTCAGCGGCCTCTACGCGGTGCGCTCCCCCCAGACCCTCGCCCTCTCCCTCGCTGGCCACCGCTTCAAAGCGCGCCCAATGGGCCGCCAAAGCCTCCTCGCTCAGGCGCTGCGGCTCCGCGATGTGCAACCCCTGATCCTCAAAGCTGGCGTACTCACTGTCACTCAGCACGGGGTTGAGGTGAACGCTGCGCCGCTGCGGGTGGACGCCGATAAGGAAGCGATCAAAGAGCTTGTGCAAGTCTGCGCGCAGCAAGACCCCGTTCGCTAGGTCGTTGTCCTTCTCTCCGCGGTAGGGAGACAGGTGGGCCGCCTCCAGGGCCTCGCGGACGCGACAGCCGGAGATCGCGCACACCGCCCCATCCCGGTCGATCAGCGCCCGACGAAAGCGCTGCTGCCCTCGCCGCTGGACCATCTCGACGAGCAGGCGCTCGCGCGTGTCGGCGTCGCTGAGCTGATAGCCCCCGGGCTCCTCCTCCGCGGACAGGGCCCCGCCCGCGCGCCTTCGCCCCGCCGCCTCCCGGTGCTCGTGCGTCCAGGGCTCCCCCGAAACGAACGCGCGCAGCCACGGCTCGGACAGCGGCGCGCTGGCCGGAAAGCGCAGATGCAGGGCCAGCTGCTTTTGTGTGTTCCCGCCGCCTGGCTTGGCGTCCGCCGCCCGGCCGATCCTCGCCGCCCCCCGCCCAATACAGATCCGCAGCGCCCGGTAGTCTCGAAGCGCGCTCAGGTCGAGGGGGAGGCGTATATCGTCAAGCGCCACCACGCGCGCCTGGATGGGTAGGCTCGCCGTCACCTGTGAGTCGACCTCCACCGCGAGCAGCGAGGCCTCCGCAGCGCCCAGGCGCTCGAGGAGCAGCTCGAGACCCTCGTTATAGTCCGCGTTGCGAGCTGGCCGGCCCCCTGCGCTCCGAAAGCGCAGGACCGCGTCGGCGCCAGAGGCCCCCGCGACCTCAAAATGCGCGTCGAGGCCTCTGCCCTCGTCACTGAAGACCTTGACGTCCATCAGTCGCCACTCACTTGATATCGTTTTACGCGAGTTTGAAGACCCTTGCGAACGCTTCGAGTAAATTGCGAAGTCTCCCAAACACCGGCAGGCCGGGGCGCAAGGACCTGCGCGCCCCCTCGGCCCTTCCCCGCGGACCCTACGCCTGGACGCTCACAGCTCGCTTTTGGGGCATCTAGGGGGGGCTATGCTATCCTCCGCCCGTCGTTTGGCTTGGACATACACATGAGCAACGCCTACCGCATCCTCCCAGCCCTGCTCTTCCCCCTCGCCCTCGCTTGCTCTGGCGGGGAGGAGACGGACGACACGGGCCCGCAGTTCACCTCGAACGGCACCGACGAAGACGGGACCGGCACTGCTGACGAGATTGGAGACGAGAGCGGCGACGCGGATCAGGGCACCGACAGCACCGGCACGGGTGAGGAGTCGAGCAGCGATGGGGTCGACACGGACGACGACACCACCACCACCGCGGGCACCGACACGACCGGGGCCGACAGCGGGGAGACCGAGGGAGAGTGCGCGACCTCCAGCGACGCCGTCGGCTCGAGCTGCGGCCAGGACAACGCCAACTACGGGTCCATCGCCATCGGCGAGACCCTCTCGGACCTGCCCCTGGGCACGATCTACATGGTCGATAACGGCCTCGGCAACGGCTACGAGGACTGGTACCGCTTCGACTTCCCCATCGACGACGCCAACCCCCGCCCGAGCGCGGGCACGGCGAGCATCAGCTTCACCACCAACGACAACGAGGACTACCGCTTCGAGCTCTTCCGCGACTGCGGCGCTCAGGTCTACGGTCAGGGCCTCGCCGCGGAGTTCGGCTCGAACGCGCCGCCTTTGCTCGAGTGGTCCTTCAACGACCTCGACCCCGGCGCCGAGGAGCAGCTCGACTACCTCGAGATGGTGCTGTGGCCGTCCACGGTCTGGGTCCGGGTGTTCCGCACGACCAACGACCAGACCTGCAGCCAGTATCAGCTCGAGGTCACGCGCTCGCTCTGAGCGCGCTCAGGCGGGGTTGCGCGCCAGCCAGCCGTTGATCCACCTGGCGCTGTCGCTCCAGCCCGAGATCACGTTGTCGGCGGCGGTCTTCTCGACGATCTTGCCGATGCCGAAGACCTTGGCCGCGACGGTGAACACCGTCACGCGCTTGCACTTGCCCTCGCCCAGGGGCTCGAGGCGCATCGTTCCGTTGATCGCCACCTTGTCGCCAAAGGCCGAGAGGACCAGGCGCCAGCGCCACTCGCCGGCGCTGCGCACCCAGTCGCCGATCTCCTCGTAGCCGGTCCTGTCCCCGACGATCTTGGCGAGGGCCTTGGGGACCTCGAGCTTGGGCACGCAGATCATCCGCCGGTGGAGGACCTCGCCGTCGTCGCGGCGCTCGGCGATCTCGCACTTGGGGAAGCCCAAGCCCTGCTCGTACATCTCGACGTTGAAGGCGTCGTCGAAGAACAGCGCCCACTTGCGCTCGATGGGGCAGTCGATGACGTTCTCGAGGCGGTACTCGGCCATGGCCGACCCCGATACCCCATCGTCACATGCCTGGCAATCACGGGCGCTCGAGGCTCCGCAGCAGCCGGAGCCCAGCGATCGGCTCGGCAGAGACTGCCGCGAGCACGCCCCCGAGCATCGCCCCCATGACGCCCACGGTCGTCACCTCGCTGCCGGCGAAGTACAGGCCCTCGATCGGCGCCCGCGGGCGCAGCCAGGGGTTGCGGAAGCGCTCGGGCGTGGGCTCGAGGCCGTAGATCGAGCCGGCGTAGGGCCGCGCGAAGTGGGCCGTGCTCAAGGGCGTGGACAGCTCGGCGTGGACGATCAGCGGCTCGAGCCCGGGCATGCGCTCGAGCAGCTGGGCGCGCAGCTGATCCCCGAGCGCCTGCTTGAAGGCCTCGTAGCTCGGGCCGCGGTGGTGCCAACGAGTGCCGCGCCAGCGCTCGAAGGCGGACCAGGGCACGAAGGTCACGACCTCCCCCGTGTGCCGCTGGTGGGGGCCGGGGTCGTGGGTCGGATCCTTGAGCGAGGGGAAGGAGCAGTAGAGCACCGGCGCCCGCCCCGGCGCCCGCCCCGGCTCGACCTCCCAGGCCGCGACCTCGGGATCCCAGCCCTCGTAGAACCACTTGTTGGCCGAGCCCGCCCCCGCGGCCCGGATGTCGCCCTCGAAGCCCAGATAGAGGCAGACGTGCGCCGGCCCGGGCGAGAGCTCGAGGATCGAGCGCGCCCAGGGCTGGTCGCAATAGTCCGGCGGGAGCAGCCGGTTGATCGTCGACCAGATCCCCGCAGCGCTGATCACCCCGCGCGCGGGGATCAGCTGGCCGCGGTCGCCGTCCCGCTCCACGAGGCGCACCCCGACGACCCGGTCGTCCTCGACGATGATCTCGTCGACGTCACCGCGGATCTTGGTCCACCCGCCGGCCGCGGCCACCGTCCGCAGCAGGGAGTGGGCGATCTGCTGTGAGCCCCCGACCGGGTAGTAGCCGCCCCAGGCGAAGTGACGCGTGACCAGGGCCTGCATGGCGAAAGAGGAGCGACTCGGCGGTGAGCCGTAATACCCCCACTGCGAGAGCAGAACGGCGCGAAGGCGTGGATCCGCGCACAGCTCCCCGGCGACGTCGGCCGAGCGCCGCTCGAAGTGCCGCTTCGCCGAGCCTGCGATCAGCCGGTCCGCCAGGCCCCCAAAGCGCGCCGGAAGGGTCCGCGCGAGGTAGTAGCGGCGCATCGCCTCGGACACCTCACGCGAGAGCGAGAGCCAGCGATCGACGGCCGCGTCGGCGCCGGGAAAGGCATCCAGGAGGTTGGTCCTGAATTGCTTTGGCGAGTCGGGGAAGTCGATCCGAAAGCCCTCTGGCCAGTGAAATTCATCATAGACCGGGCCCAAGCTGGCCCAGCGCAGCCGCCCGCCGCTGAGGTGCTCGAGCAACCGGCCCGGGAGCGTATGCTGGCTGACCTCACCAACGGCGTGTACGCCCACGTCCCAGCGCCAGCCCCTGCGCTTGAAGGTGTGCGTGAAGCCGCCCGGCTCATAGTGCTGCTCGAGCACCAGCACCCGCTTGCCCAGCTTGGCGAGCATGGCAGCGCAGGTCATCCCGCCCATGCCCGAGCCGATCACGATGTAGTCGAAGGACCCATCCGGTGTCTTATTGCTCCAGGGTCGCAGGTCGTTCACCCCCTGATCATACCCCTGGATCCAGCCATCGAGACCACACCACGTGATGACAGCAGACGAATGTGCTAGGCAATCGGCGAGGACCCGGCCACCGCCGAGCTCTCGCTCCGACGCCGTCGGCCCCGATGATTACATCCGCCTGGCCTACGTCGACGTCGAGGGTCCTCCCGAGGTCGACCATGATCGCACCACGACATAAATCACCCCCTCTCTCCCTCCACGCCCTCCCTGCCCTGCTCTTGCCCCTCGCGCTCGCGGCGTGCAGCCCCCGGGTCTTCGAGGGCAGCACGGCCAAGGTCATCGAGCCCTCCGCCCCCGTCGTCGCCGAGGCCCCCAAAGAAGAGCCCCGCGTCGAGGTCACCGACGACAAGATCGTCATCCGCGAGAAGGTTCAGTTCGACTACAACAAGGCCACGATCCGCTCCGAGTCCGACGACCTCCTGGCCGAGGTCGCCTCGGTGATGAACCAAAACCCGCGCATCAAGAAGATCCGCGTCGAAGGTCACGCGAGCTCCGAGGGCGACTACAAGCACAACGTCGACCTGTCCAAGCGCCGGGCCAAGGCCGTGCTCGACCACCTCGTCAAGCGCGGCAAGGTCGACAAGGGCCGGCTCGAGTCCGAGGGCTACGGCCCCGACCGCCCGATCGCCGACAACGACACCGAGTCCGGCCGCGAGGCCAACCGCCGCGTCGAGTTCACGATCCTCGAGCAAGAGTTCACCGAGACGACCACCACCGTCGACCCCGAGACCGGTGAGGCCTCCGTCGAGACCACCCAGAAGGTCGAATAGCCATGTCCACGCGAACCACTACCGCCGCACTGACCCTCGGCCTCGCGCTGCTCACGAGCGCCTGCTCCTTCGCCGCCCGCGACACCGACAGCTACCGCGAGGACACCTCGCAGCTCCTCGACACCCGCGAGGGCCAGCTCCAGGCCTGCTACGACCAGGAGCTCACCCGCAGCCCCGACATGGCCGGCAAGCTGACCGTGACCTTCACCGTGCAGGAGAAGTCCGGCGAGCTGACCTCCGTAACCTGGGACCGCGACCGGAGCACCGTCAGCGAGAGCCTCGCGACCTGCGTGGTCACGGCCCTCGGCGGCCTGGCCCTCGATCCCCCCGACCAGCGCGCCGGCGAGGCGACCTTCAGCTACACCTTCGCCAACTCGGCGCCGACCAGCTGAGCCGCTCTCGACGCCCGCGCCCGCGCCCGCCACTGCACCGCGGACGCGGGCGCTCGCGTCCGCGCCTCGCGTCTCACGACCCCGCAGCGCACCAGCTGCGCCGGTCTCCGGCTCAGTGCCCGGCTCGCGAGCCGCCGGTGTCGAGCAAGAAGGAGTCGAGCGCGTCGCTCTCGCGCAGGTCCGTGACGGTCTGATCTTCGATCTCCACGGTCCTCGAGTCCGAGGGCGCGTAGTGCTCCTGCGGCCGCTTGCGCACCGGCCGAGAGTCGATCAGTCCGGCGCTGAGCCGGCGCTCGCGCGTGGTTCGGACGTAGTAGCCGTTGTTGATCTCGGTGAAGCGATGCTCGGCGCGGGACAGGCAGGCCAGGGCCTCGCTGGTGTCCCCCCGGGCGATCGCCAGCTCGGCCTCGGCGCGGCACAACATCCCAGCCTCGATCAAATTGTCCTGCTCCTCGGCGCAGACGATCTCCCGGGCGTGGTCGAGGGCCGCGACCGCGGCCGCGAAGTCGTCGGCGGCGATCAACACCTCGGCGAGGGTGCGCTGAGCGATGGCGTAGTGCAGGGGGTTTCGTGCGGGGCCCGAGGACGCGCGCTCGCTGGCCTCGACGAGGTGGCTGCGGGCCTCGTCGAACTTCCCGCGCGCGGCCGCCAACGAGCCGCGGCCGATCAACGCCTGGATGACCAGCAGCTCCATGCCGGCCGCCCGCGCGCGCTTCTCCACACCCGCGAAGCGCTCCTGCGCCGCGCCGAATTCCTCGAGCGCGAGGTGGATGTGACCCGCGAGCACACAGGCGTGCTCGCGCGCGAGCATGATCCGCTCGATCGGTGAGTACTGGAGCGCCCGCGAGATCAGGGCCTGGGCCTCCTCGAAGGAGCCGCGCTGCCACGCCAGGTAGGGCTTGAGGTACTGCACCCAGGGATCCGGCGGGACGCCGATCCGTCGGCAGTTGGACTCGATCAGCTCGAGCTGCGCCATGGCCTGCTCGTAGCGCCCGGTCCACGCGTACCACAGGCAAGGGTAGGCCCAGACCTGGTTGTAGAAGTCCGGCTTTTGCAGCTCGTCGACGGCGGCGATGCCAAAGTCGACGAGGCGCTGCTCGAAGCGCTGGCCCTGAAAGACCGCGTAGTTGGAGAACACCGCCGCGCCGACCCGAGCCGAGAGCGCGAAGCTCTGGCCCTCGAGGTCCCCGTCGAAGAGCAGCTCACGCGCGCGGATCAGGATCTCGCTCATGTCGTCGAAGTGCCCGGCGGACTGCATGCAGCCGGCGACCGCGGTGCACATCGCCCCCTCGAGCGGCGTCCCGCGCACGGGCAGCAGCTCGAGCGCGCGCTCGCCCAGGCTCATCCCGCTCAGCGGCTGGCCGGCGTGACCCGAGGCCACGCAGCCGAGCACGTAGTTCTCGAGCAGCTTGGGCATCCACGCCGCCGGAGAGGGTCGGCGCTTGAACAGGCCGGTCCCCGCGGCCTCGTGGCGGTAGACCACCGGCTTGTTGAGCCCGGCCATGAAGCGCCTGCGGATGAAGGCCGGGCAACGCTCGATCACCGCGACCACCCGCTTCATCCGCCTCGACACGCGCTCGGGGTCGTCGCGGGACTCGAGGGCCTCGCGGCAGCGCGCCGACATCTCGACGGTCTTGAGCGGCCACAAAGCCAGGGCGTTCTCGGCGATCCGCGCCTGGAGCTCGAAGAGCAGCGCGTCTCGATCCTCGCGCGGCGGCGGCTCGGGGCTCTCGAGGATGTTGATCGCCTGACTCCAGTAGTCGATGGCCGAGGCGTCCGCGCCCGCGGCCTTGGCCTGGTCGCCCGCCTGCAGCGCGTAGCCGAGGGCCTTGAGCAGGTCCTCGCCGCGGCTGAAGTGGTGGGTGAGCTCGTGGAGGTGGCGCTCGATCTCGCCGGCGTAGCGCCCCTCGAGGTGCTCTCCGGCGCGCTGGTGCAGCGAGCGGCTGCGCTCGACGGGGATGTCGGCGTAGAGCGCCTCGCGGACGCGATCGTGGGGGAAGACCAGGCGGCGATCTTCGCGGGTCAGGAACTGGCGCTCGGTCAGGACCTCGACGGCCGTGAACAGCCCCTCCTCGCTGACGTCGGCGAGGGCGAGCAGGGCCTCGCGGTCGAGCGAGCGCCCGAGCACGGCCGCGACCCTGGCGATCTCGAGCACCCCCGGCTCGAGCCGGGCGAGGCGCTCGCGGACCGCGCTCTCGACGCTGCTCGGCAGCGCGTGCGGCTCCCAGTCACTCGGCAGCGCCCAGTGATCTTCACTCGCGACCAGCGAGCCCTGCTCCATCAGGTCACGGAGCACCTCGGTCACGAAGAAGGCGTTGCCCGCGGTCGCGGCGTAGAGCGAGCGCACGAAGTCCTCGGTCGCCTGGAGCCGCGGGAGCATCGACTCGACGAGCTGGCGGACCTGCTCGCGGCCGAGGGGCTCGAGCTCGAGGCGCTCGGTCTGCCCGTCTTGGACCGTGAACCACAGCGGGCTGCCCAGCCAGGTCTCGTCGCTGCGCACGGTCGCCACGAAGAGCAGCCGCGTGCCCAAGATGTTGCGGATGCAGTGGTTGAGCAGCTCGAGGCTCGGGCGGTCGCACCACTGCAGGTCATCGATCGCGACGACCACCGAGCTGCGCGAGCCAGCCAGGCTCAGCCACTGCGCGACCTCGTCGGCGAGGCGCAGCTTGTCGAGGTTGGCCTGGCCGCTGCGCAGCTCGGCCGCGGCGAGCTCGATGTCCTTGAGCACCTCGCGGTGCGCCTCGACCTCGTCGGCGTTCGACAGCGAGAGCAGCGGGCGCAGGGCGTGGAGCATCGGCTCGTAGGGGGTCACGCCCGGCTTGCACTCGGCGTGGAGGACATGACTGCCGCGAATCTTCGCCTGCATCAGGACCTCCTTCATCAGCCGCGACTTGCCGACCCCCGCCGGGCCGCCGATGAACACGGAGCGCCGCCGGCCGTGCTCGGCCTCGTGGGCGAGGACCTCGATGTACTCGAACTCCCGCGCCCGGCCGACCATCATGTCGCTGACCAGGTAGCTCTCGTTGACCGCGAGGTCCTGGCGGATGCGATGGACCCCGGCCAGGCGCGCGAGGTCGTCGGCGACCTCGGCCGCCGTCGCGTAGCGCTCACGAAGGTCGCGCGCGAGCAGCCGGCGGACGATGGCCTCGAGCCCCGGCGGCGCGTCGTCCCGGTAGGCGCGCAGCGGCTCGGGGGTCTGGAAGAGGTGCGCCTGGAGGGTCTCCTTCTTGGTCCCGAGGAAGGGCGGGCGCCCGCAGACCAGCTCGTAGAGCACGCAGCCCACCGAGTAGAGATCCGAGGCCGTGTCGAGCGGCCCGCCGAGGATCACCTCGGGCGCCATGTAGGCCGCCGTGCCGATCAGGCTCGCCGAGCTCCGGCTGCCCGACCACTCCATCAGCCCAAAGTCGATCACCTTGAGCACGCCGTCCTCGCGCACGCGCAGGTTGCCGGGCTTGATGTCGCGGTGGACGTAGAGCCGCGAGTGAACGAACTCGAGGGCGAGCAGCAGCTGGAGCGTGAGGTCGTAGATCTTTGCGAACTCGAGGGTGCCGGCCTGGAGCAGCTCCGAGAGCTCCTGCCCCGGGACATACTCCATGGTCAGGTACTCGGTCTGCCCGTCGAGGAAGCCGCAGTCGTAGACCTCGACGGTGTTGGGGTGGCGAAGCCGCGCCATCGCCCGAAACTCTTCGCGGAAACGAAGCCTCCGCTCCTGCGTGATCGGCAGGTCCGAGCGGAAGGTCTTGAGCGCCAGCTCGCGGTCGCCATCGAGGGTATCGACGACGTGGTAGACCGTGCCCATTCCGCCGCTGCCAAGCTCGCGCAGCACGCCGAATCGGTTGGCGATAAGCTCCATCGGCACTGTTATGTATGGTGCCAGATTTCTGGTTCGCACGCTCATTCGAACAAAGCGCGACCACGCCGACACCCTCGTCAGACAGATCGGCCGCAAGCGCGATTACCCTCGGCGCCACCAAAGTAGCGCGCCAGCGCTCACCCCTCCCAAAAGCGCGGATGCGCGACCGATCGCGGGCCGAGGGTCCACAGTCACCGGCCGCCCAAATACGACCCATGGGTTGAATCGCCCCACTGCGTCATATGAACCTTGGCGCCAACGCTTCGAAGCACCGGGGACGACCGATCACCCGTGGCCATCCTCGGGGCAGGCTCGTGCGGGCGACTTCAGCCCAGCTAAGTTTGCGCTCGAAAACAGGCCAGCGCCACCGCCGAGGCGCGATGACACATCGCGAGATCACTCGAGCTCCCGAGCGATGGGTGAAACGCTGGTCGCGGACGATGTCGAATTGTTTCCCCAGTGGCCATGTGAATTGACGTGGCCCCTAGGGCCATGGGATCAAAAGCCATGACCACACGCCCGCGGGTCGGTGCCCTCGCGCCGCGAGTCAGTTTGGTCAGCTTGATCGCAACGCTGTCAGCCGCGGGTGCATGCGAGCGCGAAGAGGCGCTCCCGCCAGCGCCGAGCGCAGCGCTGAGCGTCGGGCACGGGGCGATCCGCGTCCAGGCTGCCCCCGCGCGCCTCGGTCAGCTCGAGCGCCAGATCACCGCGACCGGCCTGACCGTGGCCTGGCGTGACGCCAACCTGCGAGCGGAGGCCGGCGGGCAGGTCGTCGCCCTCGAGGTCGACAACGGAGACAGGGTCGAGGCCGGCGATCTCTTGCTGCGCGTCGACGGCTCCCGCCAGCGCATCGCGGTCTCGGGCGCCTCTGCCCGGGTCACGGCCCTCGAGCAGGACGTCGAGCTCGCGCGCACGGACTTCGAGCGCAAGCAAGCCCTCGCCACCAAGGGCAGCCTGCCCACGGCCCAGCTCGACGTCGCCCGGCTCAACCTCGAGCGTGCCGAGGCCGCCCTGCGAGGCGCGAACGCGGACCTCGGCTCGGCTCGGCGCGCGACCCGGGACACCCGGATCAGCGCGCCAATCGCGGGGCTCGTCACCAACCGGCACGCCGACCTCGGGGACACCATCGGCGCAGGCACGCCGCTGCTCGACATCGTCGACCTCTCGCGCGTCCGCGTGCACGTGGGCCTCGCGGGCGCCGAGATCGCCCGCCTCGATCGCGACGCGGACGTGCAGATCGTCATCGAAGATCTCGGCGGCCGCGAGCAGCTCGGGCGCATCGCCGCGGTCGCCCCGACGGCGGACCCCGTCACCGGCCTGTTCGACGTCGAGCTCCACCTCGACAACGCCGACGAGTCCGTCCGCGGGGGGATGGTTGCGAGCGTCTCCTTGCCGCTGCGCGGCGGCCCCGAGCGCGTGCTGGTCCCGCGCGCCGCCTTGACCCGCCGCGGGGGCAAGCTCGCCGTGTTCGTGCTCGAGCCCGACGAGCCCGACGGAGCCGGCAGCGAGACGGGCGAGCGCTTCCACGTCGCCCGGCTGCGCGAGGTCCGGGCCGGCGCCTACGGAGACGATCTCGTCGAGATCCTCGCGGGCGTCGAGGTCGGCGAGCAGGTCGCGACCACCACCCAGCACGCCCTCGCCGACGCCGTGCTCGTCGAGATCGACGCCCCCCCCACGGACCCATGATCCGCTTCTTCCTCCAGCGGCCCATGCTCGTCCACGTGATCACCATCGCGGTGCTCGCGATCGGCATCCTGGTGCTCTCCCGCAGCCAGCGCGAGGGCTTCCCGGCCGTGACCATCAACGAGGTGGTGATCACCACGGTGCTCCCCGGCGCCTCCCCCGACGACGTCGAGGCCCAGATCACCGTGCCCATCGAGGACGCGATCCGCGAGGTCGACGGGGTCGAGGAGACCAGCTCCACCTCCCAAGACGGGCTCTCGCAGATCGTGGTCTCGCTCTACGAGGACCTCGGGCCGCGCGAGGTCGAGGCCGCCGAGCGCGACCTGCAAAAGGCCGTCGACGCGATCACCGACTTCCCCGACGACCTCGACGCCCCCCCGGTGCTCACGCGCTTCAACCCGGCCAAGCGCCCGGTGATCGAGATCGGCCTGACCGGGCCGCCGGCGGCGCTGCGCGAGGCCACCGAGCTGCTGCGCCCGCGCATCGAGGAGCTCGGCGGCGTCGGCGAGGTCAGCGAGGTCGGCCTCGGCGACCGCGAGATCGAGGTGCTCCTCGACCCGGTCCGCGCCCGCGCCCAGCAGGTCACCCTCGACGAGGTCATGGCCGCGCTCCAGCGCCGCAACGTCGCCAGCACCGGCGGGCGACTGACGGCCTACCCGCTCCACCGCCAGGTCGTGCTCTCCGGCGAGTACCGCGACGTCGAGGAGATCCGCGAGTCGATCCTCCGCTTTCACCCCACCGGCGGCGCGCTGCGCCTGCGCGACGTGGCCATGGTCCGCGAGACCGTCGAGGACACCGGGCTGCGCGTCCACGCCGAGGGTGAGCCCGCGGTCAGCCTGATCGTCCGCAAGCGCGAGTCCGCCGACATCCTCGACACCGTCGACGCGATCTATGCGCTGATCGACGCGGCCGCGCTCCCCGAGGGCGTCCAAGCCCACATCTACAACGACGTCTCCCGCGAGACCCGCAACCGCCTCGACGTGGTCATCACCAACGGCGTCGGCGGCGTCGTCTTGGTGCTCGCGGTCCTGCTGATCTTCCTCTCGGCGCGCGTGTCCTTCTGGGTCGCCTTCGGCCTGCCCTTCGCCCTGCTCGGCGTCACCGCCCTGCTCCCGGCCCTGGGCATCTCGATCAACATGATCTCCCTGGCCGGCTTCGTGCTGGTCATCGGCATCGTCGTCGACGACGCGATCATCATCGCCGAGCGCATCGCCTTTCACCTCGAGGCCGGGCTCCCGCCCGTGGACGCCGCGGTGACCGGGACGCGCGAGATGGCCGTGCCGGTGATCGGCTCGTCACTGACGACGATCCTCGCGTTCTCGCCGCTGTTCTTGCTCGGCGGCCTGCCCGGCAAGTTCTCTTGGGCGATCCCCGCGATCGTGATCATGACCCTGGCGGTCTCGCTCTTCGAGTGCTTCTTCATCTTGCCGGGGCATATCGTCGGCAAGGGCGAGGGCGCCAAGACCCTCGACAAGCCCAAGGCCCGCTTCATGGTCGCGCTCGAGCGGGGCTATAGCGCGCTGCTGCGCAAGATCCTGCCCCGCGGCGGGCTGATCGCCCTGCTCTTCTTGCTGCTCTTCGTCGGCACCCTCCAGTACCTGCGCACCTCGATGCCCGTGGTGCTCTTCCCTCAGGACGACTCGGACACCTTCTACATCAAGGTCAACGCCCCCCTGGGCACGCCGATCGAGCGCACCGAGGCGATCGTCCGCGACCTCGAGCGCCAGCTCCCAGCGATCGTCGGCGAGGATCTCCAGGGCGTCACCGCCCGGGTCGGGCACCAGGAGATCCTCCAGCTCGAGCGCGAGATCGGGGCCGCCGAGCACGAAGCCCACGTCAGCGTCTATCTGCGCAACGAGCCCAGCTACTCGGCCCACGCGTGGATCTCTCGGGTCAAGCGAGAGCTCCAGGTTCCCGCGGCCGTCGAGGTGCTCTACGAGGCCAAGGTCATCGGCCCGCCCATGGGCAAGCCCGTCCAGGTCCACGTGTCGAGCAACGACGACGCTCAGCGCCGGCGGGTCAGCAACCAAGTCCGCGCCTACCTCGGCGGCCTGCCCGGGGTCGCCGAGCTCGAGAGCGACGCACGCCCGGGCATCCGCCAGATCGATCTGCGCCTCGACTATCGCCGCCTGGCCCTCGAGCAGGTCAGCGTCGACACGGTCTCGCGCACGGTCAAGGCCGCCTTCTTCGGGCTCCCGATCACCGAGCTGCGCGACCTCGACGAGCGCGTCGACATCCGCGTGCGCTTCGACCCGGCCGCCCGCGCCGACCTCGACATGCTCCTCGCCACCCCGGTGCGCGGCGAGGACGGCCGGCTCCACGCCCTGCGCGAGCTCGTCGAGCCCGTCGAGGTCGACGCCCTCGCCGCCCACCACCACCGCAACGGCGTGCGGACCACGACCTTGATGGGGATGGTCGAGCAGGGCTCCGGCGAGACCGCGACCTCGCTCGCCAAGCGCATCGAGGCCGAGCTGCTCCCGGAGTACCGCGCGCTCGAGCCCGGCCTGCGGGTGAGCATCGGCGGCGAGGCGACCAAGACCGGCGAGACCCTGGGCGAGATGCCCCTGGTCCTCGGCCTCGCGCTGCTCGGCATCATCATGGTCGTGATGCTGCTGACCGGCTCCCTGACCCAGGCCCTGTTCGTGGTCTCGGCCGTGCCCCTCGGGCTGATCGGCGTGGTCTGGGCCTACGCCACCCACGGCATCCCGATCTCGCTCTTCGCCCTGCTCGGGGTCACCGGCCTGTCGGGCGTGGTCGTCAACGACTCGATCGTGATGGTCACCTCGCTCAACCGCACCGGCCACGGCGAGGGCGGCGAGCTCCACGAGCTCGTCGACGAGATCGCAACCATCGCCGCCGAGCGCCTGCGCCCGGTGCTGCTGACCACGCTGACGACCGTGGCCGGGGTCATGCCCACGGCCTACGGCTTCGGTGGCGCCGACGCCATGCTCTCGCCGATGTCCTTGGCCATGGGCTACGGGCTGATCTTCGCGACCTCGATCACCTTGCTGCTGGTGCCCTCGCTCTACCTGATCCGCCGCAAGGGCGAGCGCCGGCGGGCGCGCCGACGAGCCGCCCGCGAGGGCTGAGCGCCGTGCTCAGAGTCTGTGAATTTTTCCCGCACGTCGTCAGGTGCGTCGCTGGGCCCCGAGGCTCAGTCTTCGGAGCCGTCGAGCGCGGCCGGGCGGCCGGGCTCACTCCCCCGCAGCGAGGGGCAGCGAGCGAGCGTTGGCGTCCTCGAGGCCGTCTTCGACCTTCAAGCGCACCGGCCCGAAGAGCTCCGGGTAGCGGCCGCTCTTGTCGCCGTAAAACGCCCGGATCTGGTCCATGTCGGCCTTCACGTCGCCCGTCGGCCACAGCAGCGGGCCGTAGCCGCCGCGCTTGTTCCCGAAGTCCAAAAAGCCCATCAAGATCGGCACCTTGGCCGCCAGGGCGATGTAGTAGAAGCCCGACTTCCAGTAGTCGCGGTAGCCGCGGGTGCCCTCTGGAGGAACCGCCAGGACCATGCGCTCACGCCGCGAGAACTCCTCGGCGACCTGCGCGACCAGACCCTGGGGCGCCCGGCGATCCACCGGCACCCCGCCCAGGGCGAGGAACAGGCGCTTGCCGAAGCCACGAAAGAGCGTGTGCTTGCCCATCCACGACAGCGGGATGTCGAACACCCACGCGAAGGCCAGCATGTGGAAGAGATCCCAATTGCTGGTGTGGGGCGCGGCGATCAGCACGTACTTGGGGACTTCGGGGCGCTCGCCTTCCCAGCGCCAGCCGATCAGCCGCAGATAGCCCTTGCCCAGGAACCGCTTGAGGCGCTTCACCAAGGCCGAGCCTACGCGGGATGCGAGCCGCGCACTGTCATCGTTTCGTCGCAGAGCCCCGCGCGCCTGCGCGCGTTCA
Organism: Pseudenhygromyxa sp. WMMC2535; assembly: GCF_011083025.2. Classification (NCBI taxonomy): domain Bacteria; kingdom Pseudomonadati; phylum Myxococcota; order Nannocystales; family Nannocystaceae; genus Pseudenhygromyxa; species Pseudenhygromyxa sp. WMMC2535. Next base: position 4,517,433 of record NZ_JABJWV010000001.1, on the reverse strand, counting down.
CCGAGCTTCACCCATTCGCCGACACGGGTCAGGGTCGCGAGCGGCGCAGCAGCACACGCAGCCGGCTGGCCGGTGGTTCCTTCACCCCCGCCCCGCTGGCGCTGAGCTCGAGGGTCACGCTGCGACCGCGCAAGGCCGCGATGATCGCCTCGGCGCGCTGCTTGCCGAGGGTCCGGGCGGCCTTGCTCTTGTCCTCGCCGAAGCCGACGACCTCGACCTCGATGCGCCCCGCGTCGAAGCGAGCGAGGCGATCTCCGAGCTGTTCGAGGGCCGCCTGGGCCTCGGGATGCAGCGCCGCGTCGATGAACCAAGACCCGGCCGCGTCGCCGCCCTCGGGCAGGCGAAGCTCCCCCAGCGGGCCGCCCTGCGCGAGCGTCGGCGCGCCCTCGCTGCACGCCTCGAGGGATCCGGGCCCGCCCTCCCCCGCGTCGGGGTCCTGCGCGCCGAGGGTCTCGAGCGCGGTCAGGGTCGCCGAGGCGTAGACGAAGTCGCTGACCACGGGGGCCTGCGCCGCCGCGTCGCCGTCGAGGATCCCTGCCCGGCTCGCGGTCGACCACGCGCTGGCGAGGGCCTGATCCAGGAGCGAGGAGCGCCCGCCCGTGGCCACGAACCACGGCCGCGCGCCGGCGGCGTCGAGGAAGCAGCGGCCCGCGACCATGCGCTCGGCCGCCTCGGCCTCGACCCCAAAGCGCCGGATCACGCTCGCGCGCAGGGCCTGGCCGTCGCCTCCCTTTTGATGGGCCCTGACCCCGCGATAGTAGGAAGTCACGATCTCGGTGACGAGCTCGGGATCTCGATCGATGAGCGCGTTGCTGGCCACGAGCACGCCGATGATCGTCTTTGGCAGATCCGCGCTGCTCGCGACCACGCGCATGCCCGCGGCCTCCGCTCGCCCCAGCCAGGGCTCGGGCAGCACCGCCCCGACGACCCCGTTGCCCTCGGCCGAGACCGCCGCCCACGCCGCCGCGGCGTCGACGAAGCTCGCGTCGAATTTCAGGCGCGGGGGCGGGCCTTCGTCCTCGTCGCCGAGGGCAGCGAGCAGCTCGCGCAGCTCGAGGCCGAAGCGCTCGTCGGGCCCCTCGGCCATCGCCAAGCGCGGCTGCGAGGCGAAGGACTCGGCGTGCTCCGGCAGGTAGGCGGGGAGCAGCTCGAGGGCGTCGAGGCCCCCGTACTCCGCGCTGTCGAGGACCAGGCCGTCGCCGCCCGCCGAGAGCTCGACCAGGGCGACGATCTTCCCGGGCGGGCGCGCACGCAGGACCTGATCGAGGGTGGTGAACGCGAGCTCGGCCTCGCCAGCGGCCAGGGCCTCCAGGGCCGCGCCGCCGGGGGCGTCCTCGCCTTGATAGTCGACGCCCCGCTCGCGCAGCCCCGGTAGCTCGTCCGCCAGCAGCCCCTCCGCGACCAGGCCACCGCCCACGATCCTCGCCCCGTCCACGACCTGCTCGCCGCCATCGCTCGCGCCCCCGTCGAGCAGGCCGCCCAGGCTCTCGCTGAGGTTCTCGCTCAGCGCCTCGCCGTCGATCAGCCCGAGGGCCGAGGCGCCGAACAAGCCCCCCACGCCCAGGCCAGCGATCACCCCGAGGGCGAGCAGCGCTCGCAGCAATGGACGCCGGCGCCGAGGTGGTGGCTGGCCGTGATCACCCAGCGTGGGGCGCGGGCCCGTCGGCGCCCGCTGACCCGCGCTCGGCCGCGCCGCGCCGCGCCCTGCCTGGCCCACGCCCGGCCGCGGATAGTCGTCGACGTCGAGCTCCAGGCCGCTCCCGCGTCCCCGCGCGCCCCCTCGATCGCCGAGCTCGAGCTCGAGGGCCCCCGTGTCCACCGGCGCCTGGACCTTCGCCGGCGGTTCGAACTCGGACTGGAGCTCGAGCCGCTCGCCGCCTGTCGCCTGCTCGTGGCCGCGGCTGGGCTCGCGCGCCTCGGCGCCCGGTCGCGGCCCACGCGAGCCCACCCCGGTCCCCGCGAAGCCGCCCTCCGCGGGCAGCGGCGCGTCGCCTCGCGCCGGCGGATCGGGCACCGGCTCGAAGTTCACCCCCGCCCCGAGGCCGATGTCGTCGAGGCCCAGGCCCGCGCCGATCTCGTTGATCGGATCGAGCAGGTCCGACTCGAGGGCGATGGCGTCGTCGCTCTGCAAGAACGTGTCCTGGCGACCGAGGTGATCCGAGGCCTCCTCGGTGTCGAGGAAATTCTCGAGCGGCGCCTCGGCCCACTCGTTGGGCCCGCGCAGGCGCTTGACGAGCTCGGCCGCGGCCAGCGAGGCGTTGCGGTACTCGGGCCACGCGTAGACCATCTCGAGGGCCTCGCGGGCGCTGGCGATGCGCCGCCGGGCGTCGGGCTGGAGCAGCCCGCGGCGCACGGCCTCGAGGCCCGGCGGGATGCTCTGGGGGCGCAGCGGGGTCGGGACCACGCCCTCCATGACCATGCCCAGCAAGGTCGCGTCCTCGACGTTCTCGCCGCGGAACACCTCGCCGTCGAAGAGCTCCTGCATGATCGCCCCGACGGCGAAGAGGTCGACCCCCGGCGAGCGCGACTCACCGCGCAGCTGCTCCGGCGGCATGTAGCGGATCTTGCCTTTGACGTGGGTCCCCGAGGTGTCCTCGCTCGACAGCCGCGCGACCCCGAAGTCGGCGAGCTTGACCTCCCCCGAGGCCGAGAGCATCACGTTGTGCGGGGAGATGTCGCGGTGGACCAGGCAGGTCGCGAAGCCGCGGGCGTCGACGAGCTCGTGGGCGTAGCTCAGGGCCTGGAGCAGCTCGGCGACGATATAGGCGATCAGCGCCGTCGGCATGGTCTGCCCGAGCTCGCGCATGCGCTTGAACAAGCGCGAGAGGTCCTCGCCGTCGACGTACTCCATGGCGATGTAGGCCTCGCCCTCGTGCTCGCCAGCGTCGAACACGTGCACGATGTTCGAGTGGCTGAGCATCATCGACAGCCGGGCCTCCTCGGCCAGGCTCCGGCGGTAGCGCTCCTCCCGGGCCAGGCGCCGAGGCACGCGCTTGAGCGCCAGCGTTCGCGAGACCCCGGCGTCCTCGCGCCGGGCCAGCCAGACCTCGCCCATGCCGCCAGAGCCGATCTGTCGCAGGAGCTGGTAGGGGCCAAAGCGCATGAAAGACGCGCCCACTCGCGGGCTGCGTCAGTGTACACGCAGCGGCCCGGTTTTTGATCCTGGTGCGCGCTTCACAGCCTCGAAGGCCGCAAACACCAGCGCGCTGGCTGCTGGCAGGCGCCGGGGGGTGGCACCCGCCAACACCCGCGGCGCTGTGATCCATGTGCCTGGACCCCGCGCGCCTCGGCTCTTCATCATCGCCGCGCCATGAGCGAGGCGTCATTCGAACACGAGGTCGACTACATCGTCGTTGGCGGGGGCTCGGCGGGCTGCATCGTCGCCGCCCGCCTCGCGAGCGAGAGCGCGGCCAGCGTGCTGCTCCTCGAGTTCGGCGAGCACGGCGAGGACAACCCCGAGACGCTGATCGTCGACGGCTACAAGCAGGCCTTCATCAACGACCGGGTGATGTGGCCCAAGAACTCCACCCCGCAGCCGGGCTGCCTCGGCAAGTCGCTGTTCGTGGGCTCGGGCCGCGGCCTGGGCGGGAGCGGGGCGATCAACGCCATGGTCTACCTGCGCAGCTCCGTGGCCGACTTCGCGGACTGGGGCGTGGACGCGTGGCGCTGGTCCGAGGTCGTCGGCGACTACGAGGGCATGGAGCGGGTCTTGGATCCCCACCGCCGCCCGCCCACGGCCTTCACCGACGCCTGCGTGGCCGCGGCCGAGCAGGCCGGCTTTCGCCACGAAGAAGATCTCAACGCCGGCGACCTCGACGGCGTCCTCGGCCACGAGTGGATGAACTACCGCGGCGAGGAGCGGCGCAGCTCCTACGTCGCGTTCTTGAAGCCCGCCCTCGATCGCCCAAACCTCCGGGTCGAGACCGAGGCCCGCGCGCGGCGGGTGATCTTCGCTGGTGATCGCCGGGCGATCGGCGTCGAGTACGAACGCCGCGGCCAGGTCGTCCGCGTCCGCGCCCGCCGCGAGGTGATCCTCTGCGCCGGCGCGGTCGAGAGCGCCAAGCTGCTCAAGCTCTCGGGCCTCGGCCCCGCCGCCGAGCTGCGTCGCCACGGCCTGCCCGTGGTCCGCGACAGCCCCGAGATCGGCGAGAACTTCCAGGATCACCCCAACATCGCGCTCTTCTATCTCGGCCGCAACGAGGTCGACGCCAAGTACCCGCAGCTCTACGGCTTCCACCGCGCCAACACCGAGAGCGAGCTCCCGCCCGGGCAGCCCGACACCTGCTACGTGTTCTACCCGGCGCGCTCGAGCCTGCGCGAGATGGTCATGCGCATGCTGCCGACCATGATCCTCCCGGCCCAGCTGCGCGACCGAAGCCCGCTGCCCGAGGGCATCCGCGGCGCCGTCTCGCTGGCCTTCCGCAGCCGCCAGCTCCAGCGCCTCGTCGAGCGCATCTATGGGATGATCGTGATCCTCGGCAAGCCCAAGAGCCGCGGCCAGGTGACCCTGGGCGGGCCGCGGCCGAGCGACGATCCGCGCATCGACCCGGCCTACTTCAGCGACCCCGAGGACCTCGAGACCCTCGTCCGCGGCATCGAGCTCGCGCGTCGGGTCACCGGCGCCCCGGCCCTGCGCGCGTGGGGCAGCCGCGAGCTCCTGCCTGGCCGAGCGCTGCGCTCGCGCCGGGTGCTCGAGGGCTTCATCCGCGCCAACGCCATGACCACCTACCACTTCGCCGGGACCGCGCGCATGGGCGAAGACGCGAGCAGCGTGGTCGACCCGCAGCTGAAGGTCCGCGGCGTCGAGGGCCTGCGGGTCGCCGACGCCTCGGTGATCCCCGCCGTCCCGGTCTCGGCTCTCAACGCGCCGAGCATGCTGATCGGCTACCGGGCCGCGAGCATGATCCTCGGCGAGGACTGAGCGCGGCCCTGCGGGGGCTGCAGGCCCGGCACCTCCGTGCGGAAAACGCAGCCCCCGAGCGCCGTCCCCCATCGACATCCATCGAAGATCATTGAAATTTCGGGGCGGAATGATCCGTGCTTGGTGGCTACACCATGACGCGAACACTGCCCCTGGCCGCCCTCGCGCTGGCCGTCCTCGCCGCCGCAGGCTGCGATCCTGCCCTCGATGACTCGGACCTGCGTGACATCGAGGAACACGACCCCCTCGCCGACATGGAGCCTCCGGGCCCGATGCACCCCGACGCGCGCAGGCCTCCGCCCCTCGCCCACGTCCTCGAGGTCGCCGAGGCGCAGCTCGAGCTCGACGCTGCCCAGGGCGAGCTGATCGCCGAGCTGCGCGCGCAGCTCGAGGACCCGCAGACCGCCGCCGCTGCTGCCACCGCCGCCCTCGCCAGCGAGCTGCGCGAGGCCGTCGCCGCGGGCAGCCTCGATCCTGCACAGCACGAGCTCGCCGCCGCCAACCTCGACGCGGCCACGCACGAGCTCGCCGCCGTGGCGCGGCCGGGGCACGAGGCGCTGCTCGCTGCCTTGCGCCCGGACCAGGCCCGCGCGCTCCATGAGGCTCTGGCCGAGTCCGAGCCGGGCTGCAACGAGGGCGCCCCGCTCCCTCCCGGCGCCCTGCTCCCGCGGCCCAAGGCGCTCTTTCACGCCCTCGCGCTCAGCCCCCAGCAGCGCGAGCAGCTCGCCGAGGCGATCGCGGCCCCTCGCCACGCGCCCCCGCCTCCGCCCAGCGCGAGCGCGCAGGTCGATCTCGTCGCCAGCTTGCTCCCGCTCCTCGACGCCAGCCAGCGCGCGCTGTTGATCGAGCTGCTCTCGCCTCGGCAGCTCGGTTGAGCGCTCGCCTGTCACTAGTGCGGGGAACCGGGCAGCACCAAGCCCCCGCGAGCCGAGTAACATGACCCCGACCTTGCTGCTCTCGCCCAAGCTCGAGCCTCGGCTTCGTTCGCAGCGCCTGCGCGTCGGCTTCGTGCTGGCCGGCGTGACCATGGCCGCGATCATGCTGGCGACGACGATCTCGATCTGGGCCGGCGCCCGCGAGCTGTCCCAGACCGTGACCGCCGGCCAGGCGGCGCTGTTTCAGTCCACGCTCATCCGCGCCCTCGAGCTCGACACCAACCCGAACCCGCTGCTCGGCCCGCCCCCGCTCCCGAGCGCCCGCGAGCTCGAGCGCGCCAGCGAGGGCCTCGATGAGCTCGGCCTCGTCCACGTCGGCATCTATGGCCCGGGTCAACTCGTGGCCGGCTTCGGGGACTCGAGCGCGGCCCTGGATCCGCGCTTCATCCACGAGCTCATCCGCGCGCGCGTGCTCGAGCGCAGCGTCGACGGGCGAACCACCACGTGGACCGCCTTTCCCCTGCCCCGCCTGGGCGTGATCGATCCTCTCGCGGACGGCCAGTCGCCCCCCGAAGGTGCGCAGCTTCCCCCAGACGGCAGCCAGCCCCTCTCCGACGGCGCCCGGCCGCTCCCCGACGGCGTCCGGCCACCTCCCGGGGCCGGCCGTCCGCCCCGCGGCGAGGGCCCGCCCCCCGCGGGCCGGCTCCCCGCGGGGACGCCCCCAGACGGCGCCCTCCCAGACGGCACGGCTCCGCCCCCCGGCGCGCCGCGCTTCCACATGGTGGTCGAGTTCGAGCCGCTGCGCGCCCAGGCCCTGCGCGTCCAGGCCAACCGCACCCTCGCCGTGGGCATCGTCGGCGCGCTGCTCATGGTCCTCGCCTCCCTGGTGTTCTGGCGGCTCTCGCTCCGGGTCGAACGCAACGAGCGACGCATGATCCAGCAGCGCCAGCTCGCCACCCTCGGCGAGATGTCGGCCGTGCTCGCCCACGAGCTGCGCAACCCCCTGGCCTCGCTCAAGGGCCACGCCCAGCTGCTCGAAGAGCGCCTCGAGGGATCCGAGGTCGACGCGCGCACGCGCAAGAAGGCCAGCCGCGTGGTCTCCGAGGCCCGGCGCATCGAGGTCCTCAGCCAGGATCTCCTGGCCTTCGTCCGCGCCGGCGAGCTCGCCCGCGAGGACAGGGATCCCCGCCGCGTCGTCGAGGCCGCGCTCGCGGATCTCGACATCGCCCGCGTCGACCTCGACTGCGCCCGCGCGCCATCGAGCTGGTCCCTCGACCCCGTGCGCATGCAGCAGGTCCTGACCAACCTCGTCGACAACGCCCTCCAGGCCAACGAAGACCCCCAGGCCCGCGTCGAGCTCCGGGTGTTCGCGGCCAAGCGGCGCTGCGTGTTCGAGGTCCGAGATCACGGCCCCGGCGTGCCCCCCGACGCCCGCGAGGCGATCTTCGAGCCCTTCCACACCACCCGCGTGCGCGGAACCGGCCTCGGTCTGGCCATGGCCAGGCGCATCGTCGAGCTCCATGGCGGTACGATCCGCGTCGACGACCACCCCGAGGGCGGCGCCCGCTTCGTGGTCGAGATCCCCCGGGCGTGAACGAGGAGCGCAGCGCGAACATGGCCAAGATCCTGGTGACCGACGACGAAGAGGGCATCCGCGAGTTCATCGCCGAGGTCCTCGAGGACGAGGGCTACGAGGTCGACATGGCCGCCGACGGCCTCGAGGCGCAGACCAAGCTCGAGCGCGCCGCCTACCAGCTGCTGCTCAGCGACATCAAGATGCCGCGCCTCGACGGCATGAGCCTGGTCCGCTGGGCGCGGGAGCACCAGCCCGAGCTCGAGATCGTCATGCTCACCGCCCACGGCTCGGTGACCAGCGCCGTCGCGGCCATGAAGCTCGGCGTGTTCGACTACCTGCAAAAGCCCCTCGACAGCCCCGCCGAGCTGCGCCTGCTGGTCGAGCGCGCCCTCGAACGCCAGCGCCTGCGAGCCCTGCAAGAGGCGGTCGTCCGCGACGCCGAGCCCGAGCAGCCGCTGAGCTACGGCGCCCCGACCATGGCCCCCGTCATCGCCGCCCTGCAAAAGGTCGCGGTCACCGACGCCACCGTCTTGCTCGCCGGCGAGAGCGGCACCGGCAAGGAAGTCAGCGCCCGCGCCGTGCACCAGTGGAGCCGCCGCGCCGGCGGCCCCTTCATTGCGATCAACTGCGCCGCGCTCTCGGCCAGCCTGCTCGAGAGCGAGCTCTTCGGCCACGAAAAGGGCGCCTTCACCGGCGCGGGCGCCCGCCGCCGCGGTCGCATCGAGCTCGCCGCCGGCGGGACCTTCTTCCTCGACGAGGTCGGCGAGCTCGACCCGGAGCTCCAGGCCAAGCTGCTGCGCGTGCTGCAAGAGCGAGAGTTCGAGCGCGTCGGCGGCAACCAGACCATCCGCGCCGACGTCCGCTGGATCGCCGCGACCAACCGCGACCTCGAGCAGATGATCGCCGCGGGCCGCTTCCGCGAGGACCTCTACCACCGCCTGTGCGTGTTCCCGGTCCACCTCCCGCCGCTGCGCGAGCGTCGCGAGGACATCGTCCCCCTCGCCGAGCGCCTGCTCGTGCGCGTCGCCGCCGATCTCGGCCGCCCCGACATGCGCCTGGGCGCGGACGCCCGCCCGGCCCTCGAGCGCGCGCCCTGGTCGGGCAACGTCCGCGAGCTCGCCAACACCCTCGAGCGCGCGGCGATCCTCGCCGACGGCGACGAGATCACCGCCGACCTGCTCTTCGCCATGCCCGGCCGCGGCCGGGTCTCCCCGACCGGCACGGGCTCCGCCGGCACGGGCTCCGCCAGCACGGGCTCCACCAGCCCAGTCACCCCCGACGACGTCCAGACCCTCGCCGACCTCGAGCGCAAAGCGATCCTCGCCGCCCTCGAGCGCCACGAGGGCAACCGTCGCAAGGCCGCCGAGGACCTCGGCATCGGGCTGCGCACGCTCTACGACAAGCTCAAGCGCTACGAGATCAACAGCGCGAGCGGCTGAGCCAGACAAGAGCCGCCCAATCTCCCCTCCCGTATTCGGGCCTCTCCAGCTCTGGTCTTGCCCCGAAATTTCGGACGCCTGGTTTCATGCGGCCTGACTCACCGCGAGCGCCTCACAGTAGTCCCGCTCGTACGACAGGTGTTCTTCTCGGCCTCGAGGCGCTCACGGACACGCAGGGGCTCGCCCCCGCCGGTCATCACCGGTAGCGCTCGCCGTCAAAGGTCCAGCGCCGCTTCACGCTCCCCGCCTCGCAGGCGGCCCGAACACCGCCGCAGTCGGTGGTCGTCTCGGTCTCGATGACCTTTGGAAGATCCCCGCTGAGGCTCACTACCCCGGAAAGCGTCGGCTCCGGCTCGCTCCCGGTGGCGCTCTGGTAGAGCGTGAAGGGACCAAAGACGTCGGTGAGGGCATCGCCGCGCAGCTCGACGTATCGCAGGATATAGCCGCTCTCGTGCAGCTCGTTCGACTCGCCGCCGCCCTCGATGACCTCGATGGCTACGCGACCCGGCGCGCTCAATTCGACGAAGCCAAGGGTCTGCGGACCGACAAAATCGGGACGCGCAGGCCACGGCTCTGCAGGCCGTCGTTCCATGGCCTGAGTAATCGAGAGGCTCTCGTCGAGGGGGCACCAGCGCCCTGACTCGTCAGCGCGTAGAACCATCACAGCGATCCTTTCTTCGCTGCCCGTGGTCAGCCGAATCTCCACCACGCGCTCGCTCGGCTCTGCGCCGTCGAGCTCGACCTCGTGGATCTCGACGGCCTCCGCTGCGAGTGGGCGCGCGCTCGACTTCCGCCACATGAACCACCGCCGCGAGAAGCCGAGCTCGTGGAGCAGCTCGCTGGTCGCCGCGCCGGCCTCCGCGGACTGGATCGCCGAGCTCCACTCAGAGAGGTCGAGCTCGGTGCAGCCCCTCTTTGCGGCGAGCCTGGGGAGGTCTTCTGGCACCTCGCCCCAACAGCGCAGCTCGCCCTCGAGCATCACGGCGCAACCGTAGCCGTGAAAGAGAGCGAAGCCGAGGGCGCCGTCGAGCCCGGCGATCGCCCTCGGCGTCGGGGAAGCGGGCTCCCAGGGCGGGCGCCCGAGGACGCCGGTGTCGTCCTCGCCCCAGCACCAGACCTCCCCCTCGGCCGTCATCGCACAGGCCCCCGACTTCGTGCAGGCGAGCTGGCGAGCCGGCGGCAGCTCGACCTTCTGAGGATCGCTGTGTCGATCGCGGTCACCAAGACCGAGCTGACCGCGATCGTTCTCGCCCCCGCAGATCACCTCGTCGCCGACGAGCGCGCAGAAGTACCCACGTTGCTCGCAAAAGCTGGTGACTCCCTCGAGGCTACCCTGCTCACACTCGAGGACTCCCTGGCGTGTCCTGCTACAGCCCCCGGCCCGCGAAATCTCGACGATCTCCCCCTCGCGCTCGTCCTCGTCGAAGCGCAGCTCCCCATCGTCGACGAGCGATGCCTCCCCACGTCGGCCTCCGCTCGCCACGACCAAAAACAGGCCGTTGAGCTCGAAGTCGTCGATCGCTTCGTAGCTGTAGCTGGGCTGCTTTCGATAGTAGCACTGCAGGCGTCGATCCGCGTGGAGTACGCAGAGCATCGTGCGCCAGTGGCCGCTCGCTGTGACCACGTCGCTCTCGCCCGCCAGCGGATGCGTGGCATCGGGGCACTGCCAGGGCTGCTCGCCGATTCGCGCGCAGGGCCCGGACGCCAGCGACCCATCGCCCGGTTTGGGACCCGTCGCCTCGCTGGGGGGGGCGCCCTGCTCTTCGCGCGCCCGCGCCTCGCCCTCCACGGGGGGCGAGGGAGCGCGAGTGCAGGCGGTGAGCAGAGCTGTGGCGATCAACGCGCGCGCGTGCATGGGCAGAGGGTAACCCCGACTGGCGCGCTCGCGGATCCGCAAGGCCAAGCAGGAGCTGCGCTGCGTCCTCGACGAGCTGACGCGGACGCGGACGCAGACCCAGCTCGACAGCGTCATCCAGGGCCTCGAGACCTGGGCCGCCCAGCTCCGCGTCGCCTGGCAAGGCGAAGAGAGCTGACGCGAGCGCCCCACGGCTCGGGCCTGCCTCCGCTCAGCTGCGGCCGAGCTGCTCGCGCAGCTTGGCGTAGACGCCGTGATAGTCGCCCGTGAACTCGAACGCGGGGTTGAGCGACTCGGCGCGCCAAACCTGCCGGCCATCGACATGCAGTGAGGCACAGATCGACCCTGCGCAACCGTGATCGAGGATCTTGCCGACCTCGAAGCTCTTGTCCTCGATCCCGTAGACGACGAGCGACTCGGACGCACGCGCGCCGACGCAGTCGAACACCAGCCGATTGCCCCGCGCGTCCGATGCTTCGGCGTGGATCTCCCGGACGCCGTCGACCTCGGTGAAGGTGAAGTCGTGAAGCGTTCCGAAGTGGCCAGGGCTAAACGAGTAGAACGCGTCGTCGAGCTGGAGCCCGAAGCTCCAGCCGGCGCCGGGCATCTTGCCTTTTTCGTAGACGATCCCGAACACGAGCGAGGCCCTGACCGAGGGCTCGCTCCACTGCTGGCAGCCGCCCCAGATCCACGAGCTCGGGAAGCCGGTGCCGTGGTAGCGCTCCATGTAGGCGCGATGGGTCACCGGATGGAAGTCGACCCGGCCCATCGGTCCCCTCCAGTAGCCGCTGACGCTCGCGTTGGAGATCAGAATGTCGGGGAAGAAGGTGTTGAAGGGGATCAGGGTCATCAGGCCCATGATCGACTGCTGAAACCAGTTGTAGGGGTGATTGGGACCCTTGTCGGCGTAGGTCGCCGAGACCTCGAGCAGCTCGGGCACACCGCCGAGCGCGTCGAGCCTCGCGTCGTTGCTGTGGTCACCAAGCTCTCGACCCCAGTAGCGCGTGCGCGGCAACCTGAGCTCGAGACCCTCGCTCGTAAACGAGTTACCGCCAATCTCGATCGCAAACTCGAGCCCCTCGCCTTGCGCGGTCGGGATCCGGACCTCGGACAGCTCATAGCGATAGTAGAAGATCACCATCGCCGCGTAGTCGAGCACGAGGATATACGCGCCCTCATTGTTGCGATGCTTGCCGCCAGACTTGCGAATCAGGAACGCGACGTCGAGGCTCTGGCCGGAGCTCGGCGCGCTGATCGTCACGTACCAATCGTCCTGGCACTGTTGGTCCCGGCGCTTGCGCTGAAACGAGGGCCGACCGGGCACGAAGCGCGGGTGGGTGGAGTGTTTGGCCGGATCGACGAACGCGAGCACCGCGAGGGTCCCGAGCACGATCGGCGCGCACAGCCACGGGACACCTGCAACGAGCGCTGCCACGACCGAGGCCGTGCTCAGACCGAGAACGACAAATAGAGGGTGCACAGGCCACCAGCGTCGAGGGTCCCAGACATCACCACAACGGGCGCGCGGGCGGGTCTGACCCCAACCGCGTCGCCGTGCCACTCCGGGCTAGGCGAGAATCGAGATGAAGGGCTGGAGGTAAGCCTCGGCCTCGTCCCGGGTCTTGCAGACCGAAAAGGGGTGCGGCGGCGGCTTGAGCTGAAACGCGACCTTGAGCGCGCCACGAACCATGGCTGAGGGCACGACGAAGGCCAGGGCCCGGACGTAGGCCTCGAGCATCTTGTGGTTGGTCTCGCCGAACTCCGCGAAGCGTTTGACGTGGGCGAGGTCGATGCGCGTGGTTTGCTCGGCGTCGGCGAGGACACAGATCGACTCGCGCCGTGCGAGCTCCAGCTCGACCTCGGCGAAGATCTGGTCGAAGGACTCCAGGGTCGGCGTCGGCTCGAGGGTGATCCGCACGAGCGGCCTTTGCGAAGTGTCGACGGCCTCCACGAGCGCGAAGCATACTTGCTGATTGGGGTCGGGCCCACCTGAGTGCCGAGTCATCGCTGCGTCACTTGCGCGGTCCAGAAATGGCCCCTTTGGCGGCGTCCGAGGTGGGGTTTTGGATCGACCGTCGGGGTGTTCGAAGGCACTTGGCCCGCTGCTAGCGTGCAGCCGCGGTGACCGAGATCCAGCTCCATGCGCACGTCTTGACCGCTCGCGCAGCCGTGCTCGCCGAGTCCGTGACCATCGCCGTCATGGCCGCAGTCGTGATCCTCGTCGACCAACTCTCGACGACCACGCTCAGCCCCTGGCTGAGCCTTCATGTGCCACTGATCGCCCTCGGCCTTGGCCTCCTCGGTGCCGTGTTCGCCGGGTCAGGGGCGGTTGGATACATCCGCAACCCGAGCTACGTGCTCGTCTACTACGCGGCGATCGCCGCGATGATCGCCGTCGACCTCGGGGTCCGCTGGCTACTCGGTGGGGAGCTCGCCATGGTCTTCGCCAACTGGGCCGTGCTGATCGGATCGGCGAGCGCGATCAACTTGCTGCTCACACGCCTGCCCGTCCTGACGGCCCGCCACCTCGTCGATGAGACGGAGATCTCGACCTTTCATCCGATCGCGCTGGCGATCGTCGTCATCGTCCAAGTCGCGCAGGCGGCGGTCTCGGTCCTCGGCGCGGGCTGGCTGGTCGTCATCGCCTCGCTCGCCGCGCGTCGCGTTGCGATCTTGCCGATCACCCACCTGATCGCCCGGCGCAACTATGGGCCTGACTGCGCGCTCATGCTCCGGCACCGGGAGACCGTCGAGTACTGCGCGACGTGGTCGGTCGCCGACGATGACGGCCGCGTCATCGAGCCCGAGGCGCTCGAGCGTAGCGTCGTTGGGGCCATGCTGTTGAAGCTGCCGATGTTCGCGGGCGAGGCGATGAGCGCCGGCCGCGAGAGCCTCGTGCGGCTCGGCGACAAGCTGGTCTTCGTCGAGCAGATGCTGGCTTTTTCATCGCCGACGATGGTCGTCAGCCGCGTGGGGGCACTCGGTCACACCGCCTTCATTCGCATGATGCTCCAGAAAAGCGGCGCGAGCTCGAGCCACAACCCGCGGCTCGCCGATCGCGAAGCATGCAAGCTCGGGGTTCGCTACGCGCTCGCTGGCGAGTGGGCGCGCTACCGTGAGACACGCGCGAAAACACGAGACTGAGGACGGACTTTGTGCTGACCTTGGGACGAGTTACAGGCGTTCGTCCCCGGTGCTATAAGCCGAACCTCAGTTGGAGGCATGGGAGTGAAGCCACATAAAGGGTTGGCTTGGCTCGAGCTCATTCGCGTATTCAATATCCCCATTCCGCTGGCCGGGATGTTGGTTGGTGCCTGCGCTGCATCGAGCCAACTTGGCGAGTTGTGGGGGGTATTGGCGCTGGCATCGATCTTGGGTTGCGCCGCCACGCAGTGCTTCAACGACTACGAAGACCGCGAGGTCGACGGCCAGAACGCGGCGTTTCGGCCCATTCCATCCGGCGTGCTCGCTCCGCACGAGGTCTTGATCGTCGGCCACGTGCTCATCGCCATCTGGGCGGGCTTGTCGCTGATCTACTCGGGCTGGGCGGCGGCGATCGTCGGATTCGTCTACTTGCTCACCCGCTGGTATTCACGGCTCAAGCGAAGCTCGCTCATTCATCATTTACTGCTGCCAGCGGCGCTCGGCCTGATGCCCATCTATGGGTCGTTCTTGGCCACGGGCCAGGTCCACGCGCTCGCCTGGTTTGCCGCATGTTCGATCTTCTTGATTGACATTAACATGAACATAATTGGCACATTCAAAGACCTGTTCGAGGGCGCGGCTCACGAGCGCGTGCTCCCCCTCGTGTGGGGCTCACGCCCAGCCGTACTCACAGCCCTGCTCGTTGGCCTGCTTGGGATCACCGTGCAACTGCTCGCGCTCGGCCTCGGCCTGTGCGGCGCGCTGCCAGCCATTCCGCTCGCGCTCGGTGCCGCGTTGACCCTCGACAGTCGTCTGCGCTTGCTGCGGACGCCCAACGCGAGCGTGGGCTATGCCGCGCTCAAGTCGGGTCGGCTGACCGAGTGCCTGACCTTTCCAGCCTTGCTCGCGGGCGTGTTGCCCCTGCGCTTGGCGGTCTTCATCATCGCGGCGCTGACCTTGTTCGCGCTCTTCGCTCAGACCCTGATTCCCGAGGCCGAGCTGCCCGCGGGAGCCGAGACCAAGTCGGGCTAGGACGATGGCGCACTACCACTCGACGGTCTCGTGTCCCGCGCTGGCCTACCCCCCGCACCGCATGGACCTCGCCGGGATGCTCGACATGGCTCGTGAGCACTACGGCGAGACCCCTCAGTTTCGCGTGATCGAGCGGATGATCACCAACACGGAGATCGCCGAGCGGCGCTTCGTCGTGCCGGCCAACGAGCTCGGCAAGCAAAGCGGCCTCGCCGAGCGCACGGCCTCGTACATGGCCCACGCGCGACCGCTCGCCCGAACCGTGGCCGAGGCCGCGCTCGCCAACGCCGGGCTCGAGCCGCGCGACATCGACATGATCATCGTCGCCTCGTGCACGAGCTTCGTGATGCCCTCGCTCGACGCCTACCTGATTGATGATCTCGGGCTTCGGCCGACGACGCGGCGCATGCCCCTGGCCCAGCTCGGCTGCGTCGCGGGGGCCTCGGCTCTGGCCAAAGCCAACGATCATTGCCGCGCCTACCCCGACGCCCGGGTCCTGGTCGTCGCGGTCGAACTCAGCTCCTTGTGCTTCTTCAGCGAGCACAAGGACCTGACCTCGGCGGTCTGCGCGAGCATTTTTGGTGATGGCGCCGCGGCCTGCATCGTGTCGGGCTCGGCCCACGACGGGGCCGGGTGCCTGCGGCTTGGCGCGAGCCTCAGCTACACCCTGCCCAGCTCGGATCACTACATCCGCTATCTCGTGACCGACGCCGGCTATCACCTGACCCTCGACCGCGAGGTCATGCACTCGGTCCCCAAGCTCGCGCCGCTGCTGCGTCAGTTCTTGACCGACGAAGGCGTCGACCGCCTCGATTTCGTGCTCGCGCACACCGGCGGCCGGCGGATCATCGATGGCGTCGTTCTCTCGCTCGAGATCGACGAGCGGCTCGTCGACCACTCGCGCGCGAGCCTCCGCGAGCACGGCAACACCGCCAGCGTCAGCGTCTTCGACGTCGTGCGCCGGGCCTACGCGCGCGAGGCCCTCGACCTCGCCGGCCGGCCCAACGACGGGCTCGTGCTCGCGTTCGGCCCCGGCTTCACCATGGAAGCCGTGCACGCGAGCTGGGCCTGAACCAAACTCGCGCGCGGGCCAGCTCGTCGAGGGCGAGGCGCTCGGGGGCTGCGAGCGCCGCAAGGGCGAGACCACGCCGCCCGACGAGGGCGGGGACGGAGCCGAGGAAAGCGATGGAGGTGAGGACGACGCGCAGGGGAGGTTGTTGTCCCCCCTCCCTCGGCGTCGCCCCGCTGACCTGCGTCGACCAGCTGGGCACCAAAGTCTGCGAGTGACTGTCTGCCAGCGAGCCAGGGGTTCGGCATCAGGCGACCTCGACGGCGGGCGCGGCGGGCCGGACCTCGGCGTCGACGCGCTCCAGCCAGCCGCGCAGGCGGTCGAGGTAGTCCTCCGCGTCGGCGATGCCGTCGAGCTCGGCGAAGAGCTCGGCGAGCAGC
The DNA here is from genome assembly GCF_011083025.2 of Pseudenhygromyxa sp. WMMC2535. NCBI lineage: Bacteria > Pseudomonadati > Myxococcota > Nannocystales > Nannocystaceae > Pseudenhygromyxa > Pseudenhygromyxa sp. WMMC2535. Next base: position 4,501,142 of record NZ_JABJWV010000001.1, on the reverse strand, counting down.
GCCCGCTCGTGGGCGGCCTGGGGACAGCGCGGCCCCGGGGCGGCGCCGATCGTCGCAAGCCGGGCGCGGACCCCCAGCTCCGGGCGCGGGAGCGCGACGGCGCTGAGCCGGCAGGGGATCGCCGGGAAGTCGGCGCTGGCCTGGTCGAGCCGCTCCTCGCAGGCGATGTGCTCGAGCAGCGCGGGGAGCTCGGCCGCGGACGCCCCGAGCTCGAGGTAGAGCCCGCGCAGCTCGGCGCGCATGCGGCCGGCGTCTCGCAGCAGGTGATCGCTGGGGAAGCGAGCGTCGAGGGCCGAGGCCAGGGCGCCCGCGAACTCGGCCACGAGCGAGCTCCGAGCCATGGCCGAGAGCTGGCGCAGCCGGGCCCCGAGGGCGTCGATGACCAGCCGGACCTGGCGGCGGTAATTGCCCAGCTCCCAGCCCATGGGGTCGCCCGCCCGGGCCAGGAGCTCGGCGGGCACGGGGCCCTGGGCCCGCGAGGTGATGACCTTGGCGCACAACCCCTCGCCCAGGAGCACCGGCAGCTCGAGGTCGAGGAAGCGCCCGTCGAGGGTGAAGTTGTTGTGGTAGGAGCACCAGTGCACGCCGTGGCGCAGGGCCGCGGCGAGCCGGGCCCAGCCCGCCGTGAACGCGGCCTCGAGCTCGGCGGCGAGACGCTCGGGGGTACAGTCCTCGGGTCGCAAGCGCGGGCGCCCGGGGCCGCGGACGAAGCGGGCGATGGCCTCGCCCAGGGTGCTCAGGGTCCCCGCGAGCGGCGCGCTGTGGTGGGCGAGCCACAGAATGTTGGACCAGCGCGCGAACTCGCCGGGCTTGACCGAGATCGCCTGCAGGTGGCGGTCGCAAGCGGGCGCCGCGAGCTCGGCCGCGCCGAGGGCCGCGCGCCAATTCGCGGCGAACTCCGGCGCCATCGCGCGGACCAGCAGGCCCTCGCAGGGCACGATCAGCTCGCCGAGGCCCTTGGCCCGGAGGTAGCGGCTGGCCACGAGCTCGCGCACGCCCGCGCTCGCCGGCATGTGCCCGGTGGCGTGGGTCAGCTCCCGCGGCCTCGACCAGTTCAGAGCCAGGGGCGTGCGCCCGACCCCCTTGAGGTAGACCGTCTCGCCCGCGCGCGGATCGTGAAAGAACACCGCCCGGCCAGCGCCCTGGCGGCGGGCGTGGGGCAGCTCGGCGTCGAGCTGGTAGTCGGCGTAGCCCAGGAGCTCGACCCGCGCGGCGTCGACCTTCGGCACGCCGAAGGGCGTCAGCTGGCCCAGGTCCGTGACCAGGTCGAAGGCGGCGTGGGCGGGGTCGAGGGACGAGAAGCCCCCCGGGCGCAGGGGCACGGGCGCGGCCCAGGGGCTCGTCGCCCAACCTTGGTCGATGGCTTCGCGGTGCATGGTCACCGCCCCCTTCGCGGGCCCGCGCCCGGGTCTGACGGGGCGGCGCTCACTTGGGGAAGAACAGGTCGCGGGTCGGCGGGAAGCTCAGCCGCGAGACCGGCGTCGCCTCGACCCGCGGGATCTTGGCGAACACCCAGCGCGCCAGCGCCCCCTCGTCCTCGTCGAGGCTCGCGCGCAGGCCGGGGAGCAGCCCGAGCAGCTCGGGGTTGCCGGCGAAGCTGCAAAGGCGCAGGCGCTGGTCGAACCAGTGCAGCCGCGACGCCGGCGCGAGGCCGCGCTCGGCGATGGCGGCGTCCGGGTCGGGGAAGGCGGCGAGGTTGATGAAGCGAGCGTCGATGGGCTGAGCCATACCGCTGGAGCCGCTGGAGCCGCTGGAGCCCTGCGGGCCCCCGGCCAGGGGTGCGCGCCAGGTCTTCGCCGCGTCGATCGGCGCCCGCGACAGCCGAGCCTCGCCGCCGACGATCTTGGCCCACAGCCGCCGTCCGAGTTCGTCGAGCACCTCGCGCTGCCAGTCGGCGTCGCAGGCCACCGGCTCGCCCGCCGCCTCCCGCGAGGGCGCCGGCAGGCCGCCGAGGTGGCACAGCCACTCGCGGATGTAGCGGCGCTGGACCTCGCCGTAGCTCAGCTCGTGCTCGAGCCAGCGCAACAGCGCGGGGCTGCGGCTGACGTCCTGGAGGTCGAAGCCCTGGAAGCGGCCGTGGCAGTAGAACTCGCCCAGGGCGCGGAGGAACTCGGGGCGCTGGGCGTCGAACTCGGGCCAGGCCCGGCGAAACTCCGGGGCGTCCTCTTCGCGGTAAGAGATGGTCAGCTGGCGGAAGGTGCTGCCGATGTCGAGCTCCGCGCGCAGGTCGATGCGCGACAGCCACCAGTAGTCGAGACCGACCACGGCCACGGCCTCGGTGACCAGCAGCGCCCAAGCCTGGGTCTCGAGGCCCTCGGGGCTCAGCGTGGCCGTGCCGAAGCCCAGCGCCGGGGCGAGCTCGTTGATCTGCAGCGACGCCCAGGCGTGGAGGTAGTCGTGGACGCAGAACATCAGCTCGCGGACGAACTGATCGCGGACGTTGAGAGCGCGCAGGTCGTGCTCGCCGTCGAGCCAGCGCGCGACCAGGGAGTTTTGCGCGATGTGGACCTCGGCCCGGACCGGGTTGAAGCCCACCCCCGCCCGGGAGGTGTGGCGGCCATAGTCCCACTCGGCGTCGATGGGCTGGCGGATCGTCCGGACCTGGGGGTCCCGGAGCCACTGCCCCACGGGCCCGAGGCTGCGCAGGCGCGCCGAAGCGGCGCGCGGAGAGGTCGGTTCGGTGCGGGCGTCGAGGGGGGCGTTCATGGCGGGCTCGTCGGGGTCTGGAGGGGCAAAAAGAGCAGGGCGCCGCGCGGAGTTGGGGCTCCGCCGCGACGCCCCTCGGGAGTCGATTCGAGGCGGGCCTCAGCCCTCCCACTCGCACTTGGCGCGCTGCTCGTCGGTGGTGAAGAAGTCCTCGGCGGTGCGGACCTCGATGGTCTTCTTCTCTTCCTCGGCGGTCGCGGTCGCGGTCGCGGTCGCCTCGGCGTAGGCGCCACGGACGTTGCGGAGGTCGGCGAGGGTGAGCTCTTTTTTGGCGTTGAACATGTCTGGTTTTCCTTGATGCTGGAGGTGCTGGATGCTCGGGCGCTGCTCGGGGCGACGCGCCCTGGACACTCAGCTCATTGCCTGCGGGCCGCGAAAACCTGATGCCCGGGCGTCGATTTTTTTGAGATTTTTTGCGCCGCCCCGGAGCGCGCGCGGACCCGCGCTCACGGGAGCCCTCCAGCGGGCGGCGTCAGATCTGCGCGCGGCGCCTCGAAGGAAGCCGCGATGGAGTTCCGCACGGAAGCCATGTACGCCGACGAGGACGCCCTGGGCCCCCTGTCCCTCGCGGCCCCCCGCGCCGTCGAGATCCGCAGCCCGGCCGTGCTGCGCCTGCCCCTGCTCGCCGCGGGCGTGCTCGGCATGGCCATCGCGGCCGCCTCCCTCATGGCCGGCGACGAGCTCAGCCGCGGCCGGGCGGTGCTCCGGGCCCCTGGCTCGACGCACCTGCGCGCGGCCGCGGGCGCCAACGTCGAGTCCATCGAGGTCGCCCCGGGCGAGGCCGTCGAGGCCGGTCAGCTGCTCGCCCGCCTCGACGCCCCGGAGCGCGAGCGAGCCCTGAGCCAGGCTCGAGCCCGGGCCCGCGAGGCCATGCTCGCCTCGCTCCGCTCGCCCAACGACGCCGCCCTCGAGCGCGAGCTTCGGGCCGCCCGCGCCGAGCAGGCCGCGGCCGCGGTCGAGCTCGCGGCCTTCGAGCTCCGGGCCCCCCGGGTCGGGGTCGTGTCCTCGCTGCGCGCCGAGGTCGGGGCGCGGGTCGAGGGCGGCGACATCGTCGCGACCCTCGCCCCTGATGCCGAGGACGAGCTCGCCGCGCCCATGGAGCTCCTCGCCCACTTCCCCGGGCCCGCGAGCATCGAGGTCGGCGCGGTCTTGAAGGTCGACCTCGCCAAAGGCGGGCGCGGCCGCGAGCCCGCGTTGTTCCGGGTGGTGTCCGTGAGCCGCGACTGGATCGACCCCGAGGATCCGCGGGCGCTGACCGAGCTCGGGCGGAGCGCGGGCCTCGAGGGCGCGCCCCACAGCGTCGTCGCGGTCCGGGCCCGGCTCGAGCGCGCGCCCGCGGGCCTCGAGCTGCGCGACGGCATGCTCGGCGAGGCCCAGCTCGTGCTCCGCGAGCGCTCGGCCCTGCGCCGCGCCGCCGAGAGCCTGGGCTTCGCCCCCGCCGACCAGCCCGACCAGCCCGATCAAGAAGGAGCCCTGCGATGACCTCCGCCAGCGCCTTCATCGACGCCCTGCGCGGGGCCATGCACCGCCGCGCCGGTCGCCGCGAGCTCGTGGCCCAAGGCCGCGCGAGCGAGTGCGGCCTGGCCAGCTTGACCATGGCCCTGGCCCGGATCGGGCGGCGGACCACCGCCAGCCGCCTGCGCGCCGCCCTCGGGCCGATCCCCGCCACGGGCGTGAGCCTGGCGCAGATCGCCGAGGCCGCGGCGAGCTTCGGGGTCCGCGTCCAGGGCTACCAGATCGAGCTCGACGAGCTGCCCGCGGTCGCCCGGGGCGAGGGGCCCCTGGGCGGGCCCACGGCGACGATCCTGCACTGGGACATGAACCACTTCGTGGTCCTCGGCGGGCGCCGGCGCCGGGCCGGGCGCGTCGAGCTGGAGATCCTCGACCCCGCGGCGGGCCGGCGCTGGCTGCCACTAGCGACCATCTCCAGGCACTTCACGGGCGTCGTGCTCAACCTCTGCCCGGGCGACGACTTCGAGGTCGGCAACGACCGCGGCCAGCCCCTGTGGCCGCACATCCGCCGGGTGCTCGGCGCCCGCCGGGCCCTGGCCGCCGCCGTGCTGTGCTCGCTGCTGCTCCAGGTCGTCGGCTTCGCCGTGCCCACGGGCTTCGCCCTCGCCGTCGAGGAGCTCATCCCCTGGTCCGAGGCCCGCGGCCTCGCCATGCTCGGCGCGGCCCTGGTCATCGCCGCCTTCGCCCAGATGTGGACCCAGGTGGTCCGCGGCCGCGTCCTCGCCCAGCTCGACGTGGAGCTCGAGGCCGAGATGCGCGGCCACTTCCTGTTTCACCTCGCCCACCTCTCGCCGCGGGTGCACGCGGCGATCCCCACCGGCGACCTGCTCCAGCGCGTCAACGGCCACGGGAAGATCCGCGAGGCCATCTCGGGCCTGGCCCTGTCGGTGGTCCTCGACGCGTGCATGGCCGCGCTCTTCTTCCTCGCGCTGCTGTGGCTGGTCCCGAGCGTGGCCCTGGTCATCGGCCTGCTCGCGGGGCTCCAGGCCGCCATGGTCCGGGTGACCCGCGGCGCCCGCGAGCAGATGATGGCCGACGCCCTGCACACCGACGCCGCCTGCCAGGCCCGCCAGGTCGAGCTGCTGCACAACATCGAGAGCGTCAAGGCCATGGGCCGCGAGGTCGCCATGCTCCAGCGCTGGTCCCGGGACTTCGTCGCCAGCTTGGACCAGCGCCGCCGCCGGGCCAACTTCCAGGTGCTCGTCCAGTCCCTGTCGACACTGAACTTCGTGCTCGTCCCGGCCGCGGTGATCACCCTGGCGGGCGCGGCCGTGATGCGCGGGGACATCACCCTCGGGGCCCTGTTCGCCGTAAGCAGCCTCTCGCCCGCGTTCATCGGCCCCGTGTCCAACCTCGTGTCGGCCGTCGAGCAGCTGGCCGACGCGCGCTCCGTGGCCCGCCGCGCCAACGAGGTGCTCGCCGAGCCCACCGAGCTCGACCCCGGCCTCGCGCTGCACACCCTCGAGGGCCGCGTCGAGCTGCGCGGGGTGAGCTTCGGCTACGGCGCCGATCAGCCGGTCATCCGCGACCTCGACCTCGACATCGCGCCCGGCGAGACCGTCGCCCTGGTCGGGTCAACGGGCTCGGGCAAGAGCACCCTCGCCCGCCTGGTGCTCGGCTTCGAGCGCCCCGACGCGGGCGAGGTGCGCATCGACGGGCGGCCGCTCCAGACCCTCGACCCCGTGCACCTGCGCCGGCAGATCGGCGTGGTCCCCCAGCGCGTCCAGCTCATCGCCGGCAGCCTGCGCAGCAACATCTGCTTCGGCCACCCCGCGCCCCAAGAGGCCGTGGAGTGGGCGGCCAAGACCGCCGAGCTCCACGCTCGCATCATGGCCGAGGCCTCGGGCTACGCGACCCCCGTGGCCGAGGGCGGCAGCTCGCTCTCGGGCGGCGAGGCGCAGCGCCTGGCCCTCGCCCGCGCCCTCGTCCACCGCCCCAAGCTGATGATCCTCGACGAGGCCACGAGCGCCCTCGACACCCAGACCGAGGCCCGCGTCCACGCCAAGCTCCACGACCTGCCCTGCACCAAGCTGATCATCGCCCACCGCCTGTCCACGGTGCGCCGGGCCGACCGCATCGTGGTCCTCGAGCGCGGGCGGGTGGTCGAGGAGGGCAGCCACGCGCAGCTCCTGGCCGCCGACGGGGCCTACGCCGAGCTCGTCCGCGCCCAGGACCCGCGCGCGGCCTTCCCCAGCCCCCTCGAGCTACTCGCCGAGGGCGCGAGCTCCCCTACCCGAGCCGCGGCCCAGACCCCGAAAGGTGACGCAGCATGATCCCCCTCCGAGTCCTCCTCCACGGCCTGCTCCGCTGTCTCGTGCGCGGCTCGAGCGACCGCTCCCTGCCCGCGCTCGGCTGCGCCTTGACCCTGAGCCTGGCCGCGGGCTGCGTCGGCGAGGCGCCCCCCCGCGAGCCCCCCGCCCCGAGCCCCCAGGCCCCGGAGCCCGCCGCTTCCGCACCCGCACCCGCACCCGCACCCGCACCCGCCGAGGCACCCGCCGAGCTCGCGTGGTCGACCCCCGCCGTGGTCGTCAGCGCCCGCCACCTCGACCTCGCCGCGCCGCGCTCGGGCTTCGTGCGCTTCGCCGACGCCCAGCCCCTCGCCCGCCTGGTCCAGGCCGACGCTCCGCTGTTCGAGGTCGAGCGCGGCGTCGACCAGGCCCGCCGCGCCAAGGCCCGCGCCGCCGTCGAGGTCGCCCACGCCGAGGGCCGCCGCGCCACGGTCCGCGCGCGCCAGCACGACGACGAGCAAGACGCCCTGCGCAGCCTCGCGGGCGTCGTCGCCCAGGGCGACATCACCGAGGCCGAGCGCGCCGCCGCCCTCGCCCGCGTCGACGCCCAGGCGGCCCAGGCCCGGGCCCAGGTCGCCCGCCGCGAGCTCGAGATCGTCGACGGGGAGCTGTCCGCCGGGCAGGTCCCCGCGCCCTTCGACGCCCAGATCACCCAGCTCCTCGCCCAGGCCGGGGAGTGGGTCGAGGCCGGGCAGACCGTGCTGCGCCTCGAAGACACCGCGGACCTGCGCCTGCGCCTGGCCGTCGAGCCCGAGCGCGCCCGCGAGCTCGAGCTCGGCGCCCGCCTGCGCTGGCGCGGCCCCACGGGGGAAGTCGGCGAGGCCGAGGTCGTCGCCCGCGAGCCCCGGGTGCGCCCGATCTCCGGCCTGGTCTACCTCGAGGCGACGATCCTCTCGGGCGAGGCCGTCGTGCTCGGCGAGGCCGTCGACTGCCTCGGCGGCTGAGCCCGCGAGCCCGCGAGCCCGCGAGCCCGCGAGCCCGCAGAGGTGGTGGACCTTCGCCGACCCGGCCGGGCTCAACCCAAGATGACCGCCAGCGCCCCCACCAGCACCAGATAGGGCACGAAGGGAAGCAACCCGAGCTTCTCGATCAACGCCAACAACAAGCGCAGCGCCGCCAGCCCCACCAAGAAGCTACACACGAAGCCCACGGCAAAGGGCCCCGCCGCGATGGCCACGGGCACGTCCCCCGTGAGCAGGTCGAGCGCCTCCTTGCCCGTCGCCGCGGTGATCGCCGGGATGCTCAGCAAAAACGAGAAGCGCGCGGCCCTGGCCCGGCCCAAACCCAGAGCCAAGGCCGCCGCGATGGTCGAGCCGCTGCGCGAGATCCCGGGCACCACGGCCACCAGCTGCGCCACACCGATCACCAGCGCCGCGCGCCAGCTCGGCGGCTCGTCTCGCTCGTCGAGGGGCGCCTCTTTCCGGTGGGTGAAGCCGAGCATGGCCGCGGTCACCAGCAGGGCCACGCCGATCGCCCGCACCTGGCCCTCCATCTGCACGACCAGCTCCTCCACACCGGGGATCAGCACCACCCCCAGGGGCAGCGAGCCCACGATCAGCGCGAGCAGCGTGGGCCGAGCCCAGGGCACCCGCTGGGGATCGAAGAGCCCCCGCAGCAAGCCCAGCAGATCCTCGCGGAACACCAGGAGCACCGCGAGCAGGGTCCCCGCGTGGACCACGATGTTGAAGCTGTGCCCCGCCGCCTCGGCGTCGACCCCGAGCCAGGCCTCGAACAAGGACAGGTGACCGGAGGAGGAGATCGGCAGGAATTCCGCCACCCCCTGCACGGCGCCCAAGAAAGCTGCCAGGCCGTAGCCAAGCTCGGCGTCGGGGCTGACGAGCATCCCCTCGCTTGTATCGCGCCCCAGACGGGGCGCAAAAAAGCTGCCCCGGCGCTACCATCCGGCCATGCCCTGGGCCATCGCCATCCTCGCGCTCATCGGCCTGGTCCAGAGCGCGGTCTGGATCGGCCAGGCCTCGGCCCCCGTCGGCAGGCGCCTGCTCGCGGTCTTCCTCGCCCCCCTGGCGGCCCTCACCCTCGTCGCCGCGCTCACCGCCATCCGCGTGGACGCGCTGCTCTGAGCGGCTCCGCGGGGCTCTTGCCTACCTGTCCTGCGCCTGGAACCCCGTCGAGTCCTCTGGAGCGCGCACGAGCGCCGCTCTAGGAGCCCGTGGTGAAACCCAACACGACACCTCGCTTGGTCTTTTCGCCGAGGGCTTTGTCGCCAAAACTGGCAGTACGCCCGGTACAGCGGCGTTTTGGCTTCGCGCCCTCGACGAAAATCCCGGCGCCAGGAGCCGCGCTGGGTTCCACCACGGGCTCCTAGCTCGCTCGATAGGCAGCCTCGAGGTCGAGCCCACAGAGCTCGATGTGCGTGGCCAGATCCCCCGCGCGCGCAGGCATGAACGCGGTCGGCAGCCGCAGCGCCCCCTTGCTGCGGACCAGCAGCTCGAGCGCGATCGCCTCACGCCAGCTCTGGCTGCCCAGCGAGAGCGCCGCAGCCAGCGACGCCGAGGTCATGGGCTCACCGCCGAGGTAGCGCCGTCCATCCTCGAAGCGATCGCCGTGCGCCTCCCACCACGCCGCCGCAGCGTCTACCGTGTCCGCGCTCGCGCCCGTGGCCACGTTGAAGCCCGCGAGCGCGCGCGCGCACTCCTGCTCCTCGCCGCGCTGCGCGAGCTCGAGGCTCGCGCGGATGCCTACGGGCCATCCGCTGACGCCGAGCACCCAGCCGGCGTAGGCCGGCGCGGCCGCGCGCGAGGCCCAGCTGACGAGGCGCTCCCGATCCCGGCTCGTGCCCAGCGTGGCCAGCAGCAGACAGGGCGCGGGGAAGTCGGGGGCGCGCGCGGCTTGCTTGCACTGCATCCACGCGGAGGGACGATCCAACACCAGGCCCGCGACGATCGCCTCGCTGCGGATCGCAGGCTTGGTCGACAGCAGCTTCCGGTCGACCTGTGTGGCGAAGGACTGGGCCTTGGCATGAAAGGGGAGCATGCGCAGGCCCATCGCGAGGGCGTCCCGCTCGCTCGCGTCGAGCAGCTCGTGGATCAACTCCGCGCCCGGGTCTGCGGCTCGACGCACGAACACATCCAGCCAGCTCAGGCGCTGTGCACCGTCCACGAGCGCGCTGCCCATGGCGGCGATCGACTCGGCGCGGACCTCGTCATCGAGGTACGCGAGCGCGCGCGTCACCGCGTGATGACACCCCTCGTCGAAGCCTTCGAGCGCGTCGAGCAGCCCGGGGCTCCCCTTCATGTTCAGCAGCGCCATCGCGGCCGCGAAGCGCTGCTGCTCGGGTTGCTCTGCCGTGAACAAGGTCGGCAGCAGCACGAGCTCGGCCGCGCGCTCGCCGTTGAGCTCGAGCACGCCGAGGCTCGACTCCCAGCGCGCCTGAGCACCCTCGGCGAGAGCGCTCAGATCTCGGCCCGGCGCGTCCGAGAGCGCTTCGTGCAGCGCAGCGACGGCAGCTTCGAAGTGCTCGGCGAACACCGACTCGGACAGCTCCGGCGCCTTGGCAGGCGATGGGTCTTGGACCCTGCCGACCTCGATTGGCGCGCTGTGAGGCTCCGCCCTCGGGGCGGACTCGGGCTCACTCGTCCACGCGGGTGGCGGCAGCGCGCTCTCGTCGAGCTCGAGCGTCTTCGGCGGCCGCGCTCGCGCGTGGGTTGGGTCCTTGGGCGGAACGCTCTCGGGATCCGTCGGCGCCGGTGCAACCCGGCTCACCTCGCGCGCGATGGTCCGCGCAGCTTTCGCCATTGCGATAATTTCATCACGCGGAATCGTGATAGTTTGATCGGCGAAAATCTGTTCGCGCGACACGAGGCGCGTGGGCTCATCATCCTCACCCAGTTTCGCGGCGAGCTGCATGCCGTATAGCGAAATCACCTGCGTGGCCTGCTCGACGTCATCGACGGGGTCCACGGGGTCCATGGCGAAGGGCATCCGCTCGAGCGGCACCACCGCCGTGCCCTGGCTCTGGCCGATCCTGGGCGCGGCACGACGCGGTCGCGCCATGCTCCCCCTCACCTGCGAGGTATAGATGAGGGTCTCCGAGCGCTCGGGCGGCGCGCTGAGAACCGTCCCCCCGCGCTCGGGCGGCGCGCTGAGAACTGTCCCCCCGCGCTCGGGCGGCGCGCTGAGAACTGTCCCCCCGCGCTCGGGCGGCGCGCTGAGGACTGTCCCCCCGCGCTCGGACGGGGTGTAGCTGACGGCGAATACATCCGTCGATGGCTCATCTCGCAGGTACGCCTCGGTCTCGGCGGGCTCGTGGCCGACATGCACCTTGGCCTGCGGCGCTTCGAACCCTCGACCCTGCTCGGCGGCGAAGCGATCCATCGCGCGCCCTTCGGTGTCAACACTTGGCGGGGACGTTCGCTGGGGGTCCGAGCGTGGCATCGAGTGATGCCGCCACACCCACCACGCCAGGCCCAAGAGCAAGAACGCGACAATCGAGGCCAGGGCCAGGATGATGAGTTCCGAGTGGACCACGCAGCCTGGCGGACAGTCTATGGCTCCGTGCTGGAAGACACAAGATCGATACGCCGGCACGAAGATCGAGGCTTGACCTCGACATCGCAGATTCGAGATGCTGCCGCCAAGTTGATGAATATCGCCAATCCACTAGCACTAGCGACACTCGAGGTCGAATTTAGGTGTGAGGATACCGAGCCCGCGACCTTGCAGGTCCGTCGGCTGTCGTTGAGCGAGCAAGTCGACTGCGACTACCAAGCCAACCTCATGCTCTCCTCGCATGAGGACTTCGACCCGAACGCGCTGCTCGGCGCGGACTGTGAGCTCGTCATCTCGCGGGGCGTGATCGAGCGGCGGCGGCTGTTCGGGGTGATCGAGGAGGTCGAAGATCGTGGCGAGCTCGATCACCAGCACTGGGTCGAGCTTCGCGTCGTGCCCGCGTTCGCCTTGCTCGACATGGGCCAAAACACCCGCATCTGGCAGCACCGCTCGGTCCGCGAGATCATCAACACAGTGCTCGAGCGCTCGCTGGGCGCCTACGGTCGCAGCTTCGACTTCGGCATGACCACGCGCGGCGCCGCCAAGCGCGACTACTGCGTCCAGTATCGCGAGTCGGATCGCGCGTTCGTGCGTCGCCTGCTCGAAGAGGAGGGCCTGGCCTACGACTACGTCCACGAGCCCGGCGCGGGCGTCGAGCAGCTCACGCTGCGTGACGCCAACAACCAGTATCCCAAGCTCGAGAACCTCGACGGCAGCGAAGAGGTCCCCCTCGTCGAGAACGACGCCGCGCACATCCTCCTCGAGTCGATCCAGGCCTTCGGCTACGCTCGCAGGCTGACCGTGACCGGCGCCCTGCGCCGCGACTACGACTGGCGCGAGCCCAACAGCTGGCTCGACGAGCGCAGCGAAGGCGAGGATCAACGCGCTCGCCAGCGCCGGGTCTATCTCCACCAGCACCGTCGCTACATCCACGACGACCTCGACAACCAGGTCTCCGACACCAGCGCGGCCGAAACCTTCGAGGGCGAGGCGCTCGCGGCCCGCAGCAACATCAGCGCGCTCATGCCCGGGATGCGCTTCAGGCTGACCGACGCGAGCGCGGAGCTCGAGCAGGAGTACCTCGTCACCCGCGTCAAGCACGAGTACCAAGACACGGAGGACGGCTCGACCTACGGCAACGAGTTCACTTGCGGACCGAGCGAGCGCCTCTACCGACCGCGCCAACGCACGCCCAAGCCCCGAGTCCACGGGCCGCACACGGCGACCGTCGTCGGCGACGACGAGATCCACACGGACGAGCACGGCCGCATCCAGGTCCAGTTCCACTGGGAAGAGACGCCCAGCCACGCTGCCGACGCGTCATGCTGGATCCGCTGCGCGCAGAGCTGGTCGGGGCCGGGCTGGGGCGCGCAGTTCATACCCCGGCGAGGGATGGAGGTCATGGTCGAGTTCATCGAGGGGAACCCCGATCGCCCCCTGGTCACGGGCTGCGTGTACAACGGCGCGAACGAGTTCCCCTTCGAGGCCCCGGCCAACAAGACCCAAAGCGGCTGGCGCACGCGCAGCTCGCCCAACAGCGACGGCTACAACATGCTGCGCTTCGAGGACGCCACTGGCCATGAAGAGATCCACATTCATGGCCAGAAGGACTGGAGCATCGTCATCGAGAACGACAAGGACCAGCACATCCACCACGACGAGACCGCGCGCGTCTACCACGATCGCACCAAGACCGTGGATCACGACGAGCGCGAGCGGATCGGCAACGATCGCTGGATCGCCGTCGGCTCCAACCACACCGAGACGATCGGCCTCAACATGTCCGAGACCGTCGGCGTCAACAAGACCGTCGCCGTCGGCGTCGTGATGTCGACCACCGTCGGCGAGGACATGCACACGGTCGTCGGCGACAACATGAGCGAGGGCGTCGGCGACACGAAGACCGCGACCGTGGGCGTCGACAGCCACGAGAGCGTCGGCGCAAAGAAGGTGCTGACCGTCGGCAAGGAGTACGCGATCGTCTGCGGCAAGGCCTCGATCGTCTTGCGCAGCAACGGCGAGATCGTCATTCGCGGGACGAAGATCGACTCGGAGACCTCCGGGGATACGGACATCCGCGGCGGCATGATCAAGCTCAACTGCTAGGAGCCCGCAATGCCAAAAGCTGGACGAGTAGGTGATAACGCGGCGTGCCCGGCCGACTCCCACGGAGCGCCTTGCTGCGCGCACGGAGTCTCGGGTCCCGCGGTCGCGGGTTCTCCCGACGTCTCCATCAACAACAAGAGCGCGGTCCGTGTCGGCGACCCAGGGGTCCACTCCGCGTGCTGCGGACCCAACACCTGGCACGCGACATCGGGCTCGAGCACGGTCATGATCAACGGCGTCCCAGCCCACCGCCTGGGCGACTCCACCGCGCACTGCGGCGGCGGCGGGACGCTGGTCCAGGGCAGCGACAACGTCCTGATCGGTGACCGCGACGGCTTCACGGAGCAGCCCGTCTACGATGAAGGCTTCATCATCGTCGACGCCGACGGCGACCCGGTCCCCGATCGCCAGTACACGCTCACGCTCGCCGATGGCCGCAAGATCCGCGGACGCACGGATGAAAAGGGGCGCACCATGGTCGTGTTCAGCCTTCAGCCCGAGGACGTGAAGATCGAGGTCCTCGACGCAGAAGAGACCCTGGAAGAGGATTGGTAGACATGCGCGTGAAGGATGCATTCGACTTGTTCCCGGCGACCCTCCCGCAGGGGGACTCGTCGTGCAGCGTGGTCAGCGAAGATGGCTCCTCGACCTCTCCAACACAGAACACGGAGCGCAAGAAGGTCCAGGTCCCTGGGCGCGAGATCAAGCGGCTATTCGTGCACTGCGCGGCCACGCCCAACGGCAAGGCCTTCACCGCCGAGGACATCGATCGTTGGCACGGAGAGAGGGACTTCAACCGCAAGTCCAAGTACAAGGACACCTTCAACAAAGAGCTGAAGCATATCGGCTATCACTTCATCATCTATATCGACGGATCCCTGCATACTGGCCGGCACATCCAGGAGATCGGGGCGCACGCCTACATGCACAATAGGGATAGCCTCGGGATCTGCTTGATCGGCACGGACAGGTTCACGCTCGCGCAGTGGATCACGCTCAAGGCCCAGCTCGCAGCGCTCAAGGGGACGTACTGCGACGCGACGATCCACGGGCACCACGAGGTCTCGAACAAGATCTGCCCGGGCTTCAACGTTCCGAACTGGCTAGCGAGCGGGCAACAGATCGACAACGAGCACCTCTACCCGCCGATCACCCCGAACATCCCGGTGCCGCTCCCGCGGCCGAAGCCGCCGCAACCCTGATCCTGCCCGTGGGTGACGGGTCTCAGGCGCCGGGCCGCCGGTCCCAGACGAGGCGCGAGGAGGACTCGAAGCGCCACAGCGGCTGGCCGGTGCCCTCGCTGAGCGTGAAGTAGCCCATGGAGTCGGCGTCGATGGCCAGAGTCTCGCCCTGCGGCTCGCTCGCGACCGGGATCTCGCAGGGCTCGGCGAGCATGGCCTCGCCAATGGTCTGGCCGTCCGCGCGCGGCCACAAAAACGCGTCGATATAGCCGCGCACGGCCACGAAGTCGCCTTGCGGCGAGATCTCGCCGCCGGTCGCCAGCGCGCTCGGGTAGTTGGGATCGGCCAGCTTCTCGAGCTCGCCGGCGGCGAGCGGCGCGGCCAGGCGGTAGAGCCCGGTCTCCTCGCCCTTGGTCACGATGAACAGGTCACCGCTGACGGGATCGACGAGCAAGGTCTCGGCGTTGTGCGAGCCGTCGGGATAGGTCAGCTCCAGCGCGTCCCAGTCGGCGACCAGCAGCGGATCGTCGCCGAGCGAGGCGACGTCGGCCGGCTCGGGCAGGCGATAGATCGTGATGTAGGGCCGGGCCTCGCCGTTGTCTCCGATGTCCCCGGCGTAGAGGTAGTCGCCGGGCTCGGGCCCTGGGCCGATGGCGAGGTCCTCCCAGTCGAGCGCCCCGGCGCCCTCGAGCCGAAGCTCGGCGACGAGCTCGCCGCCGAGATCCAGCGCGAACAGCCGGGCGAGGTCCCCCGAGTCGTTGTGCACCCACAGCAGCTCCTGCGAGCGGCTGCGGACCATGCCCGAGGCCTCGTCGAGCTCCGCGAGGGTCACGGTCCCGGCGACCTCGCCGCTCGAGATCTCCGGGCACTCGCCCAAGCTACCGGTCTCCGTCTCCGTCTCACCGGCGGTCCCGGTGTCGCTATTGGTCTCGCTATCGGTCTCCGTCTCGGTCTCGGCGTCGCTCGCGTCGCTCGTGCTCGCCTCGCTGCCGCCTTCGGCGGTCGTGCCCTCGTCCTCGGTCGTGCTGGTCGAGCCGGTGTCGGAGCCGGGGCTCGACGAACAGGCGAGAGAAGCGAGCAGACAAAGCGGCGCGGCTCGGCGGATCACGGGTCCATGATAGACGTTCCTTCGCCTTCCCATCCCTTGAACTGTGCTCATGACCAGTGCGCGCATCCCCTACACCGAAGGCGAGCACATCTCCGAGCGAGATTGCGTGAAAGTCGCGCTAGCTTATTGAAGCTAACAAACCTTACGATGTGTGTCCCATGTCACACGTCAGGCCTTCGACCTCCATGCGCGCGGCCACGTACCCACCGGGATATCCGGACGGTTGGTACCGCCTGGCCGCCTCGTCGGATCTCGGGCCGGGCGAGGTGCAGTACCGCGAATGCCTCGGCCGCGAGTTGATCGTGTATCGCAGCGCCGACGGATCCACGGTCCACGCGATGTCGGCTTTTTGTCCGCACCTCGGGGCCAACCTCGCCGGCGGCTGCGTCAAGGGCAAGCGCATCGAGTGTCCCTTTCACCAGTGGCAGCTGTGCGAGGACGGCAAGGTCGGCCACATCCCTTATGCCGACAAGCTGCCGACGCGCGCGCGCCAGGAGACCTGGCCGGTGCGCGAGCGCTACGGTCAGATCTTCATGTGGTACAGCGGCGGGGATCGGGTCGCGAGCGCCAACGACGTGCCCGCCTACGAGATCCCCGACATCCCGGAGGTCGACGACGGCCGCTTCGTGTTTCGCGGCCGCCACGACGCCAACACGGTGCACATGCACCTGATCGAATTCGCCGAGAACAGCGTCGACTTCGCCCACTTCGCGCCGGTCCACGGCAAGATGTTCGTGCCTTGGACGGCGATCACCGTCCCCGGCATCGCCGTCGAGCACGTCGCCGACTGGGAGCCGGATCCCGAGCACTCGCACCTCGCCTACTTCAAGAACCGGGCCGTGCTTCACGCCTTTGGCCGGGTGCTCGAGCGCACCCGCGCCAGCGCGATGATCACCTTCATCGGCCCCGGCAGCGTGGTGACCTTTCGGTTCACGATCCCCGACATGGGGGAGATCGTGATGTTCCAGACCCACCTACCCCTGAGCCCGATGGAGCAGAAGGTGGACTTTCACTGGTTCGCCGACAAGAGCATGCCGCGGCTGCTGGTGTCCTATGTGATCGGCAATTGGGTGTCGCAATGGGCCAATGACATTGATATCTGGGAGAACAAGATCTACCTGGACAAGCCGATCTTGGCCAAAGGCGACGGTCCGATTCACCGCATGCGCCGCTGGTATAGCCAATTTTATCCCTAGAGCGGCTACTCGAGGACGGCAAAGCTCGCGCGAATCTTCGCGATCTCCTCGTCGGAGAGGTTCGTGTAGAGCAAGCCATAGACGATCCCGTCGCGGACCAGGAGATCGGCGTCGATCTGCCCGCCGACCCCCTTCCAGCGCAGGTGTCGCACGCGCTCCCCGTCGAGCTCGACCTCGTCTCGCGTGGGCGCGCCCAGCATCTTGTCGGGGCCGATCTGATCGCGGAGCAGCTGCTCCATGTAGCTCGAGACCCAGTCCTTCTCGTTCGAGCTCGCCACCTCCGTGAGCACCATGGCGGTCAGCTCCTCGCCCCCCTGTCCCCACGCCTCGACGCGGCCGCCGGGCACCTCGGAGCCAGGCTTGAGCGTGAAGCCAGCGGGGACCTCGACGCGCCAGCCGTAGCGCTGGTCGATGTGTACGCGCCCCTCGTCCTTCAGCTCCGCGAGCTCGCCCTCGAAGCCCAGGCCAGCTAGCCCCGCGGTCAAGATCGCGTCGTGAGCGGGCGAGTCCCCCACGGTCCACGTGGACACCGCGATGACCTGCCCGCGGTGCGTGCCCAGCATGAAGGCGTAGGCAAAAGGTGGATCGACGCTGCGATCGATCGCCCGCGCCCGCTCGACCTCGACGCCGTCGATGGTCGCGCGATTTCGCGTGAGCACGTCCTTGTCAGCGAGCAGCGCGTCGAGGGTCTGCGCCGGCGTCATGTCGCTGACGAAGGCCTCGATCATCAGGTGGGCCCCGAGCTCGACCTCCTGGACACGGAGCACGGTCGAAGCCGAGAGCGCGCGCGCCTTCTCGAAGTCGTCGACCTGCCAAAACCCATCTGGCGACGTCCAGGTCAGCGCGTTGGCGAAGTCGCGGAAGCGCCCTCCCCAGTACGAGCGGCGGTCTCCATAGCGACGCTGCCGAGGGGGCGTGCGCAGCAGCTCGGCGCGCAGCTGCTCGCGCTGCGACGCCGGCAGCACGCCGATCCCGGCGAGGGCGGCGTAGACCTCGGCCTCGCCCTCCTCCCCCCTGCTGCTCGGGTACCAGCACATCAGCTGCGTGATCGAGGCCTGGGTGGTCATGACCCCGTGCAGGTAGTCGATCGGGCCGTTGCGATAGTGGGTGAATTCAACGTCCTGACCCGCGATCGTGTGGACCTCGGGCTCGGCGACCGCCTGCTCGAAGCCCTCGGCGAAGTTCTCGCGCGTCACCGCGGCCAACGCCCCCGCCTTGCTCGGGGGCACCCGCTCGGAGATCAGCAGCACGTAGCTCCCCTCGGCGTCGTTGCTCAGCGCGATCTCGGCGTCGGCGCTGAGCATCTCCAGCTCGTTGCCCACGAGCATGCGCCAGGGCGCCTCGACCTCGACCGCGAGCCCGCTCAGCGCGCTCTCGAAGCGTCCCTCGCGGACCCGCCAGCCGACCCCATCGAACGCGGTCACCGGCGCGTGCTCGACCCGACGCCCGCGGACCTCCCCGGGGAGCAGCGCGAAGGCGTCCGTGAAGGCCGCCTGCCGCTCGCTGCCCTCGCCCCCCAGCGTCCAGGAGACCACCTGATAGAGGTGCTCTTGGCGATAGTAGAGCGACGACATGTAGCGGTAGCGCTGACCGTTGAGGGTGGCCGTGAACACCCGGCGCTTGCCCGCCACCCCCTCGAGCTCGACGTCCTCCTCCGACTCGATCTCCTGATCCGGGAGCGGCTCCGCCCACAGCAGCGCCGCCGCCTGCTCGAGGCTCGCCCCCGGCAAGCGCTCGACGATCACGATCCCAAACGCCCCCTTGCCGTCGAGCCCGCCCGCGATCGCGTCGGGATGCAGCTGGCTCGCGTCCTGCTCAGTGAGCAGCTTCCAGCCCTCGCCCGGCAAGTTCAGGCGAAAGCCAAAGTCCTCGTCGACGATCGGCTTGGTCGCGTCGACCGTCGAGTCGGCGGTGACCCGCCTGGCGTTGGCCTCGGCCTCGGCCTTGGACTCGGCCGCCTTCGAGCACCCGACCGACGCCGAGAGAACCGAGAGGGCTGCGAGCGCAGCCACGGCCACGAGCCGGGCACGGACACCTCGCCAAGAAGACTTCTGCCGCGAACACTGCACCGCCGCAGGCTAGCAGCCCGCGCCAGGGACACACACCATCAACCTCGCGGTCAATCCGGAAAGGCGTAGTCTTCCGGCTCGGGCTCCTCGATCTCGATCCCTGCCTCGCGCAGCGCCTCCTGGGCAGCGCGGATGCCCTCTGCCCAGCTCGACACCTCGTACCCCTTCCAGTCGTTTGGCGAGACCCAGGCCAGCTTGGCCAAGATCCCCCGGGCCTCGCCCTCGCCCACCACATGCCAGGCGCCGACGTTGACCTGGCCGTGGACCGTGTGCCGGAGGTTCGCCGCTCGATCCACGAAGATCTGGCGCACGCCGCTGGACGCGGTCTCGATCGCCCCGAGATCGTTGACGTAAGCGATGCAACCACCCTTTGCGGCGATGGCGGCGGATTCGTCGAGCAGCCAGGCGTAGAGCTTGTCGAGCACCTCCGCGTCGACCTTGCCGCGCCAGCTCGTCAGGTAGAGCGGAGCAAAGCGAGCGTCGACGAGGATCTCCCCCTTCGACCCAGTGAAGCGCTCGAGCCCGCGGCTCCCTGCGTTTCGACTCATGTGCCCCTCCGCGCCCAGAGCTGTTGGGGACACGCATCAGACTGATTTTTCCGAATTGTGTGCGCACTCGGGCACACGAAAAAGATCGATTGTGGACTCGGCACCCAGTGCATGCTCAACGAGCATAGCGCTGCTCCTTCGTGCCGCTACAAATCAGAGTCTGTGATTTTTTCCCGCAGGCCCTCAGGCGTGCATGGCGTCGTGGGGGAAAATTCACAGACTCTCAGCAGCCTCCGCCGACACCGAGATCACAGCGGAGCTGGCGAACGGCGTTGTAGACCGGCCTGGGATTGCCGCTGGTGTCCGCCCAGGCGAATGCATCCCAGCTCGCGTCCATCAGCTGAAAAGGCAAGATCGCCTGAATGCCCGCGTCGGCCAGCCAGACGTAGTTGTAGGCGTTGACCGTCCAGCTCGCGACCTGATCTTGGCTCCCGTATTCCGTGGTCCAGCCGGTCTCCGTCATGACCACGGGCAGCTGCGCCCCGATCGCCGCGAGCTCGTCTTGGTAGTAGACCAAGCCCGTCTGCGCCTGGCCGTTGACGCCGTCGTAGGCCACGAAGAACCCCCAGCCCTTGCCCTCCGCAGGGTAGGAGTGGCTCGCCCAGGCGTCGAGCTTGCCCGCCAGACCGGGCTCCGCGGCGAGCATGGCCTGGATGTACTCGATCGAGGTGATCCCGGCCTCGTAGCCGTCCCCACCACATTCACAGCTCACGGTTCCCCCCGGAGCCAGGCCGCCATTCATCACCTTGATCCGCGCGTCACCCAGACCGTGCAGGGCGTCGGCCACGTCCGCGAGCATGTGTGCGTACTCGGCGGCGGCGACCTGATAGCCCAGCCAGCCGTCGTTTTGATCGCCCGCGTCGCAGGCCCACTCGTAGCAGAGGTTGGGCTCGTTATGGACCTCGACATAGAGCGGCCAGCCCTCGCGCTTGGGCAGGCTCGCCACCGTGTCGGCGTAGGCCTGGGCGTAGGCGGCATAGTTCGCGTGCGCGCCGTCGTCCGACTGGTTGCGGACTCGGCGATCTCCCCAGGGCGGCCCGAGGCGCACGTAGGGCACCAGGTCGCGGTCGTAGGTCAGCTGCACGGCCTGCTTCCACTCGTCCGAGGCCGCGTGCATGTCCTTGGTGATCCCGGCAAAGGTCAGGCGCACGCCCCCGTGCTTGCCCGCCAAGTTGGCGGCGAGATCGAGCTGCTGCTGGTCTCCAGGCGCGACCAGGCCGATGCCAAAGATGTTGTCGTGGGCAAATTCCTCGTCTTCGCCGGTGGAGGTCGAGCCCGCGCTGGTCTCCTCGCCAGAGCTGTCCGCGCTGGCCTCGTCGTCGGTCCCCGTGCCCGTCGAGCTGCCCCCGGTCGAGCTCTCGCCCTCGCCCTCGCCCATGTCCGTGTCCGACTCGTCCCCGCCGGCGGTCGACGTGGTCGAGAACCCGTCATCGAGGTCGCCGAGGTCGCTCACGCCCTCGCCAAAGGTGTCCCCGAGCTCCTCGCCGCCACAGCCCATGACGCCCGTGACGCCCGTGACAATCGTGACGAGAGCCATGGGGCTCCACCCACCCGCGCGCAGAAATTCCATGCCGGGCTCCTACCGAGAAAGCCCGCGCTGGGCAAGCTGCCCTCCACCTGGCGGGGCCTCGGCCGCGAAACGAGAGCGTGACAGCGACGCCCGCAGCCGCTCATATTGTGAACAATGGAATTTCCATGTCTCGGCACGAGCGACCAATGACGATTCACCGACGCGAACGCCCACGCGTTCAGACGGTGAAGCTCGCTACCAATTTGATCGCGAGAGACCACCTCCAGGCGAGCTGGTAGGCTGTGGTGTGGCCCTCACCCCCGAACGAGTCCGTGCCTTCCGCGAGGACTACCGCAGCGAGAAGCTCCCCCCGCGCTACCACGGCTGGCGACATCTGGCGCTCATCAGCGCGCTGTGCCTCGCCGCCATCGGCCTGGCACTGAGCCTCGTCGATCACCTCGGCGCCGCCAGCTTGCTCGTCATCCCAACCTCGTGGCTGATCGCCAACCTGGTCGAGTACGCCGTGCACCGCGGGCCCATGCACCACCTCCAGCCCGTGCTCGGGCGCCTCTACAAGCGCCACACCAGCGAGCACCACCGCTTCTTCTCGCGCGAGCGCATGGCCATCGATGACCCACGTGACTTTCACGTGACCATCTTCCCCGCCTGGCTCTCGCTCTTCTTCCTCGTCGCGATCGGGGCCCCGGTCGCGGGCCTCGTCGCCCTCGTGTTCGGCCTCGACGTCGGCCTGCTCGCCTACGCCGGCCTGGTCTTCTACTACCTGGCCTACGAGTGGCTGCACCTAGCCACGCACATGCCCGAGGACAGCGCCTTTGGCCGCTTCCCCGGCGTCGCTCGGGCGCGGCGCCACCACAGCCTGCACCACGATCCCGCGCAGATGCGACGAGTGAACTTCAATTTCGCCATCCCCCTGGGTGACTGGTTGTTTGGTACCTGGGAGCGCTGACCCGCCCTGACGTCCGGCGCGCTTTCGTGGTAGGTCTGACCCCTTCGGAGACCCACGCATGCGCACGACCTCCCCTTCAACGAATTTGACGATCTCCTTGTCTCTCTTCCTCGCCGCGGGCCTCGGCTTCGTCGGCTGCAAGAAAGAGGGCGACACCACGGCCCCCGCCGACGCGAGCGAAGACGCCGCGGCTGGCGAGGGTGACGCGGCCGATGCCGACGCGGCCGGCGGCGAGCTCGCCTGGGCCGACATGGACCGCTCCGCCCGCATGGAATACATGGGCACCACGGTCATGCCCAAGATGAAGGAAGCCTTCATGCAGCAGGGCGTCGACTCCTTCAAGTGCGCCAACTGCCACGGCGCCGACTACAAGGAGGTCGACTTCGCCATGCCCAACGACCTCACCCCCCTCGACCCCGAGAACCCGATCCAGTCGGGCATGGATCTCGACGAAGAGGCCACCAAGTTCATGGTCTCGACCGTGCTCCCGCAGATGGCAGAGCTGCTCGGCGAGGAGACCGACGTGACCACGGGCAAGGGCGAGTTCGGCTGCCTGAGCTGCCACCTGTCCGAGTAGTCCGAGCCGTCCGAACGCGCACCCACCCCACCCGCGCGAACAGACCACCGACCCAGCCGCCCAGGCTCGGTCGGTGGTCTTTTTTCATGCCTGAGTGTGAGCGCTCGCTCGGCTTCCGTCTCCGATCAGGAGGGAAGCCGACACAAGCCCACGCTCTCCGCCCCAACCGGAGCGTCAGACTCGAACATCAGCACACACTCAGAGCCAGGGATCGCGCTACAGTCAGGGTCTGTAGTATCGCAATACGGCGCACAACAACCGAGGCTGTCACAGTCCGGCATACCTCCCTCAAAGATGCACATTCCCGAGGCACAGTCCCACAAGGAGTCACAGGCCTCGCCCGGCTCGGCAGCGTTCGTCGATATCAGGCACTCGAACATACCCGCAACACTCCCAACATAAGCACACACGCTTCCATCCTCACAATCATCCCCAAGAGGATCACAGGTGGGCCAGCAGACGAAAGGCCCTTCCTGCCCCAGAACCCGACACTTCGTCTCCGCGGGACAACTCAGGTCCTCAATGCTGTCTCCATCACAAAAGCTGATGCACTTTCCCACATACTCATCGCCATTTGTCTCGAGAAACCAACAAAAACCACCAAAGGCGCAATCATCATGCATACCAGACATCCCGTCGGTCCAACAAGGTTCTCCCGGCGCCTGGTCCCCGAGCACGTCAACGCACTTGCTGTCATTGAAATATAGCTCATTATCGCTATACGGAACGCACTTCTCCCCTTCCAGACAGTTTTGCAAGAACTGGCTGCAGTGTGATTTGCAGATTTGAAATTCAGGACTATGGCAGATCAACCCCTCATCGGAGCAGTCCGCATCTTTGGGGCTATCGACACAAAACGCCACACAGTCTCCCTCCTCACCTCCCTCATAGTCATAACAGTACGAATCAGCGTCACAGCTATCCACGCCCCCGCCTTCCCGGGTGCACGGGTCGCCAACCTGCGCCACTCCTGTGACCTCCACACAGCCCACGCTGAAGTCTTCCTCGTTCAGGTAGGTACACTTTTGGCCCTTGGGGCAGTCTCGCGCCAGCACACTACACGGGGCCTCCACCCCCGTCGTGTCGCTCTCGCTGGACTCGGCGTTCGCTTCGCCGCTCTCCGATGTCTCCGCGAGCCCCTCGCTGGCCTCACCCGCGGACGCGCCCCCACCCGGACCGGCCTCCCGTGCGGCACACGCCAACGCGCCCCCGACTACGAGTGACAGTGATAGTGATAGTGCCCGCGAAGAGCTGGCTGTGGCTGGTGTTTTAAATCGAGCTGGCATGCGACCTCGGAGCGTTGACCATCATACACGCTCAGACCCCGAACACTCGCTCACGCAGCTGCTCGGCCCAGCCCTCGAGGTTGGCGAGGGTGTCCTCGGCCGCGCGGCCCACCTCGGCTGCCGCCACGATGGACTCGGCCAGCAACAGCCGACCCCGGCGAATCCGGCTCTTGATCGTCCCCAGAGGGACGTCGAGGACCTTGGCGATCTGGGCGTCGCTCAGCTGCTCCCAGTAGTGCAGCTCGAGGGCGACCTGGAGATCCATGGGCAGCTGGCGCAGGCCCGCGAGCAGCAGGCGCTCCTCCTCCGAGCGCCCGAGCATGGTGCTGGGGGTCGGGTCGAGATCTTGCACGCTGGACACGGCCGGGTCGAAGCGCTTGTCCATGGTCGCCCGGGTTCGATAGTGCTTGCACAGCTGGCGGTAGGCGATGGCGAACAGCCAGCTGCGGAAGCTATTTTGGTTGCGGTAGCGATCGGCCTCGACGCTCTCGAGCGCCCCCAGGAAGGTCCGCTGGGTCAGATCTCCGCACTCCTCGCCGACCTTGTTGCGAAAGAAGCGGTCCACGGCGGCGTAGTGCCGCTCGAAGAGCTCACGGCCAGCGTGCTTGTCGCCCTCCCGCCAGGCCAGCAGCAGCGTGTCGTCGTCGCGCACACCACCAGTATACGCGGCACCCTCCAGTGACCCAGTCCTTGCGCAACGTGCCACCCACGAATTCCCGTGACGTTAATCCATACCCGCCCACACCGGTATTTCCCTGGAGAGCCCCCTAGGAGCCCGTGGTGAAACCCAACACGACACCTCGCTGGGTTCCACCACGGGCTCCTAGGGCGCAAAGAACGGCCATGCCAACCCCGACCCTTCACTCGAAAACTGCGCTACTTGTCGCGGGCCTCACCCTCTCGGCTTGCATCGACGGGATGACCCCCATCACAGCCGACACCGACGAAGCGGATCTCACGCTCGAGTCGGAGCCCGAGTCGGAGCCCGAGTCGGAGCCCGAGTCGGAGCCCGCGCTCCAGCTCGACTCGTCGAACCAGGCCGAGGGCAGCAGGAAGAGCGCCAGGTACATGACCTGCACCCCCGATGAGGGCATCGACACGGGCATGGTCACGGCGCGCCTCCCCGACCTCCCGATCGGCTGCGACCTCGGCGGAGGCGTCCTGCCGCTGGACTGGGACGCCGCGCCCTTCTTCGAGCCTGTCTCGGGTCTGCCGGTGCCCGCCGGCCTCGAGCCCTACTGTCTCTACACATTCACGGGCGGCACCCCCGCTCAGAGCGACTACAACGCTCTCTACCAGGCCCTCGACATCATCCCCAACATGGCCCAGACAGCCGCCGTCGACTGCGTCGCGTTCAGCGGCATGGCGGGCCTCGACGACAACTCGAGCGTCGACGACAGCCTCTACGAGGCCTTCCGCGCCAACATCGGCGCCGTCGACAGCCTCGAGGAGGAGGACCTCACCGCCGTCGGCGTCTACATCATCGACCAGATCGACGAGTGGGAGTTCGGCACGAACACGCCCCACGATCACGGCCACAACATGGGCTACATCGTCAGCGACGTGCTCTGCCCCGACAAGAGCTCGAGCTGGCTATGCGACAACCACCTGCACTTCGAAGCTGCGCTGGTCCGCGAAGAAAACGGGGCCCTCGAGTCCGAGCTGGGCGGGGGCTACGTCGGCAGCCACGTCGACATCGCGCTCGCCGTCTATCGGGCGATCATGCGCTGGCGAGCCCAGGCGAGCGACCCCACGACCAAGGAGCCCGAGCATCACGCCGTGATCATGGGCGCCTTTGGTGCCAACCCTGCCCTGGCCGTCAACACCGAGCGGGGCGCGGCCGCGGCCCTCGGCGAGGTCCTCGAGCTCGTCGCATGTAGCGGTGCGATCTTCGTCGCCTCCGCGGGCAACGCCAACGACCCGGGCTGCGAGCTCAACGAGGGCGCCCTCTACCCCGCGAGCCTCGCCGATCTCGAGGCCCCGAGCGCCGCGCGCTGCATCGACCTCGGCGCGCCCGAGATCGACGGCTACCCCGTGAGCTACGCCGACCGCGCCCTCGTCGACGCCGTCGCCATGGTCGACGCCTGGAGCGAGCTCCCCGCCCTGTCTCGAGACGCCGCGCTCCCGGATCTCGTCGCCTATGGAACCCAGGCGTGGGTCCGCAACCCCACCGGGAACATGCGACCCCAAACGGGGACGTCCGTGGCCACGGCGGTGACCGCCGCCACCATGGCCTTGGCCTGGGCCATCGAACCTGCGATGAGCGCGAGCCAGGTCCACGAGCTCGTCTATGGAACGGGCTACAAAACTGACTTGCTCCCCGACTTCGGGCTCTCGATTGCAGACTCGGTCCGCCGCCTCTCGGTCTGCAACGTCGTCTCCAAGCTGAGCTCGAACACCGTGTCCTGCGCAGCGCAAGCGCCCGCCGCCGATGGCCACCGAGAGGCCGTTCACGAGGCCCTCGACGAGGTCCTCGACCTCGGAGTTCTCGTGGATCGGGGCATGGCGACGCCTGCCCCCCTGGCGTGCATCGACCCCCAGCCCGACGCGCTGAGCAAGCCGACGCCAGAGAACCCCGCGTGCCCCTACTGCGACGTGGACACCGGCATCGACAACGAGAGCCACGCGCTCAACATCGACCTGCTCGAGAGCTTCAAGTCCGGGTCCAACGCGGTCACCTCCGGCTACCTCCTCGCCCTCGACGTGACCGGGACCCCGATCGGCCGCCACGACCTCACGAGTTCGCAGATCAGCGCGCTCAGGACCGCGCCCGACGAGGAGATCACGGTGATCGGCTTCACCCAGGCCGAGCTGAGCACGGCGACGCTGGTGTTCGGGCTGGCAAACGGCCGCACCGCCATGGGCGAGGTCATCGTCCGCTGAGCCGCCGGCTCGCCTCGCCCATGCAGCGCGCGAGGGCGAGCTTCGCCACGCTGCGCTCCTCGCCCAGCTCCGCCTCGCGCATCCTGGGCGAGAGGCACGCCCAGGTCCGCTGGCCCAGCGCGTCCATCAGCGCCCCGGCGTCCCACTCGACCTGGCCGAGGTCCCACAGGTTCACGCTCCCGTCCTCGCCGACGGACAGGGCTCGCTCCTGTCCCCCGGGCGCAAGCGCGAGGGCGAGGTCGAGGACCTCCGCGCCGTGACCCGACAAGACCACCGACGCGCCCGTGTCCAGTCGCCACAGGCGTAGCGCGCTGTCCAAGGAGGCCGACAGCACCCGGTTCCCCGGCAAGAGCGAGGCCGAGACGATCGGGCCGGTGTGTCCCTCGAGCGTGGCGAGCAGCGCCCCGTCCTCGACGGCCCAGACCCGCACGAGGCCGTCGCGCGAGCCCACGACCAGCCGCTCCCCGCTCGGGTCGAAGGCCAGCGCGGTCGCCCCCGCCTCGTCGACCCGCAGCGCGCGAGGGGCATCGAGGTCCGCGCTCGACCACAGCCGGACGCCCCCCTCGGCCGCCGCGGCCGCCAGCCAGCGCCCGTCCGCGCTCCACGAGAGCGTGTCCATGGCCAGCGGGTCCCGACCCTGGAGCACCCGCTTGACGCTCGTCTCCCCCGAGGCATCGAAACGATGCAGCCACACGCTGCCGTCGGCCCCCGCGCTCGCCAGCAGTTCGCCGCCAGGTTGAAAGGCCACGCTCACCACGCGCCCGCGGTGACCCTCGAGCTCGCGCATCCTGTCCTCGGCCAGCTCCCACACCCGGACCGTCGCGTCGGACGAGGCCGCTGCCAGGCGCGCGCCCTCGTCGTCGAAGGCGAGGTCCCAGACCTGCGCGCCTTCGTCGAGGAGCACGCGCAGCGCAGGCTCGCGCCCAGCTCCGGCTGTCGATCCGAATGCAGACCCGAGCGCCCACAGCGATACTGGGCCTCGCCCCGCGCTAGCGAGGCGCCGCCCGTCGGGGCTGAATACGGCCGCGTTGACCACGGCGTTGCCCGCGTCGAGGGTCTCGAGCAGCGCCCCGTCCTCGGCTCGCCAGATCCGCGCCCGGCCATCGAACGAAGCCGTGACGAAGCGCGTCCCCGCGGCGTCCCCCTGCGCGTCGAAGACCCGCTCGCGGTGGCGCTCCAGCGCCGTGACCAGGGGCGCCTGATCGAGGGCCCAGACCCGTATCTCTCCCGACCACGAGCCCGTCGCCAAGCGGCGCCCGCCGCCGTCCATGGCGCCCGTGAAGATGACCTGGCGATGGCCCTCGAAGGCTCGCGGCGGCCCCGAGAGCCCTGGCGCAGTCACGAAGGCGCGGGCGTCCATGCCCGCCGAGACCACCCCCTGCGGACCAAAGCCCACGAAGCGCACGTCGTCACCGTGGTCGACGAGGCGCTCGCTCGCGCCGGCGCCGGCGCGCCAGTTCGCCACGCGCACCTCCCCGTCCACGGAGCCCGTGACGACGCGCTCCCCCTCGACGGCAAAGGCCGTGATCGCTCGCTGGTGCTCGGTGATCACCATTCCCCTCGACGCCGCCCCATCCTCCGCGAGGCTCCAGCGACGCACCTGCCCGTCGTCCGCCGCCGTCAAGATCTGCCCTCGCCCGCGCCCCCCGTCCGCGCCGACGAAGGCCCCGAAGAACACGCCGCGCTCGTGACCGCGCAGCACGGCCTCGAGCGCGCCCGTGTCCGCTCGCCAGACCCGGGCGCTGCGATCTTTGGAGGTCGTCAGCACGCGCGCCTCCGCGGCGTCGAAGGCCGCCGAGTAGACCGGCCCCGTGTGACCCACGAAGGTCTGCGTCGTCCCCTTCACGAGGTCATGGACGCGAGCCAGCTCGTCCTTCGACGCAGACAGCAGCCGGCCGCCGTCGCTCGAAAAACGCAGCTGAGACACCGCCCCGCCGTAGCGCGCCAGGCTCAGGCTCCCGCCGGCTTGCGTCCACACACGCAGCTCGCCATCCACGGAGCCGCTCGCCAGCCTGCGCCCGTCCGGGCTCAGGCCCAGGCTCGAGACCTCCGCGCCGTGGCGGTAGAGCTCGCTGCCCTCCCCCGTGTCGACGGACCAGCGCCACACGGCCCCCTTGCTGTCCGCGGAGTAGAGCGCCCCGCCGGCGTCGTCGAACACCATCGCCGTGACGACGGCATCGTGACCGCGCAAGATCACCTCGCTCAGCGGCTCCCCGAGGGTCTCGTTGGCCGCAGAGCTCCACGCGCTGCTCTCACGCACCCCCGTCTCGACCTCGCGCAGCAAGAGCGCCACCACGGTCGGGTCGGCGTGCTGAACCAGCCCGCGCTCTGGTCGATAGCGACGCATCACGCTCATGCGTGCGGCGTCCCGGGCCCGCGCCCCGTCGTCGACGAGCTGGCGCAGCCCTCGCTCGCGCTCGAGGGCCAGGAGATCCTCTGTCAGGCCGCTCCAGTAGTGCGCGCGGATCTTGGCCTGGATCTGCGTCACCGCGACCCAGCTCGTGGCCGCGAGCGCAGCGATGACCAGCAAGGCCGCCAAGGTCCACAACCAGCGCCGACGCCAACGCGCCCGCGGATCCTCGGACAGGACCTCGAGCAGGGCAGCCATCGACGGCCAGCGCTCGCTCGGATCCACCGCCAGGCCGCGGCGCATGGCCGCGAAGATCCACTCGGGGACCTGCTCGCGCACGGCCTCGGGGGGCGCCTCGAGCCTGCCGCTCATGATCACGGCCGAGAGCCCCACCAGGCTCGGGGCACGGAAGGGCCGGCTGCCCACCAGGCCCTCCCACAGCGCCACGCAAAACGAGAATTGATCGCTCAGGGCGTCGCCGCGCTGACCCGAATATTGCTCTGGCGCCATGTAGGCCGGCGTACCCATGAGCGCCCCCGTGCGCGTGAGCATCTGCTCGAGCGCACCAGGCGAGGCCTCCGCGCCCGGCTCGCTCTCGGGCGCAGGCTCAGGCGTGCTCGCCAGGCCCTCCAGGCCATAGGCGAGGCCAAAATCGGCGACCCGCGCCCGCCCGTCCCGACCGACGAGCACATTGTCCGGCTTGAAGTCGCGGTGGGCCAAGCCCGCCTCGTGCGCCGCCGCGAGCCCGGCCCCGGCCTGCCTGAACAGCTCCAAGACCTCTCTCCAGCTGCGCTCGCGCGCCGCCAGCCACACCCGCAAGTCCTCGCCCTCGACGTACTCCATGGCCACGAAGAGCTGGCCCTCGTGGGTGTCGGCCTCGTAGACCGTGACCACGTTCGGGTGCGAGAGCCGAGCCATGGCCTGCGCCTCCCGCTTCATCCGCACGCGCCCGTTCGTGTTGGTGTCGGCGCTGCGCATCAGCTTGACCGCGACGCGGCGATCGAGCTGCTCGTCGTAAGCCATGTAGACGACCCCCATGCCCCCGCTCCCGAGCTTGCGCACGATCGAGAAGCGGCCGACTTTGACCGCCGGGGAGGGGTCTCCGAAGAGCGCGGCCACGACCCCTGCCTTGCGCTCGCGCGTCTCGATCCCCGCTCGGTTCTCCTGTCGAGGTGAAAGCTCCGGCAGCTCCCTCGACCCGCTCACCTCCAACACCGACGTCTTCACGTCGGCCTCGCTGCCGTCATCGCGCGTCATCGCTGGCGCGCATCCTAGCAGCACTAGTGTACGGATCAGAATCACGGAAGGCGATATCCACAGTACTTGAGCCAGCCGAGTGCGTCCGAGGCTCGGATCCGACGCAGGGACCTACGCATCGCCTTCTTGAGCTCGCTGACGGTCGTGGGCATCGCTCGGCGTATCCAAGCTTTGACCTTCGCCCAAGCGGCCTCGATCGGGTTGAAGTCGGGACTGTACCGGGGCAAGCGGACGACCTTCGCACCCCTCTCGAGCACCGCAGCCACGACCTCTGCATTCTTGTGCATGTTGATGTTATCCCAGCAAACGATGTCGCCCGGCTCGAGCGTGGGGGCCAGGCGCTGTCGGACGAAGCGCAGAAAGTCAGCGGTCTTGACCCCGCCATCGGTCGTCATCAAGGCGCTGATGCCGTCGACGCGTAAGGCCGCGATCATCGAGACGTGGCGACCGCGGGAATAGGGCTCGTGCGGTCCGTAGAGCGGCTCGCCGCGTGGGGACCAGCCCCGGCGCGGACCAATCCCTGGATGCGTGCCCGATTCGTCCACGAAGACGAGACGTCCGATGTCGAGTCGCCGCTGTCGCAACCGAAACTGGGCGCGCTCCTCGGCGACGTCAGGTCGGTCCCGCTGGGGAGCGTAGGGAGTTTTTTTTGAAGCTGAGGCCAAGTTGGTGAAGCGCCCGGAGGATCGTCGAGCGATGGACCCGGTTCTTGGGAAATCGTCGATTGAAGCGCGCCGAGAGGTGGTAGGAGCCGAGGTAGGGGTCCTTCTCCATCTCGCCACGAATCCACAGGAGGTGGCGCTCCTTCAACTTGGGCGTCCGGCCAGGTGGACTCTTCGGCACCAAGCTCTCGCCTTGGCGCAGCTTCCGCGAGATGCGTTCGACGGTGGTGACCGAGACGGAGAAGCGCTCGGCGATGAGGGGCTGACTTTCTTCGCCAGCTTCGATGGCTTCGGCGATCCGGGTGCGGAGGTCGACGGAGATTGGCGTCGTCACCCGGCCAGTAGATCACCATGGGGACTCGATGTCGATCACCCTTCCGGTCCTCTGGATCGTACACTAGTGTGCGCGGCAGAGGACTTGAAGGGTCCCAGGCGCCGGACCGCCGGTCGCTGACGAGGCGCGAGGAGGGAGTTTGTCGGGCACAAATGACTGACGAGCAACGAAGTCAGCGGCCGGTGCTCCAAGCCTGGGGCCCTTCAAGTCCTCTGCCGCGCACACTAGCTGCTACCCTGAGCGACATGCAAGCTCGCGCCGGCGCCCGCCTCCTGATCGTCACCGCGGGCCTCTCCTCGGCCCTCGCCCTCGCCTGGTGGCTGCTCTCGCCAGACTCGAGCGCGCCTTCCCCCGACGCGGGTGAAGCACAGCAGCCCAGCCAAGCCAGCGCCGTCAGCGGGCACATCTTCGACGAGGACGGCCAGCCCGTCGCCAACGCCCAGGTCTGCGCCTGGCCCTCGATTGTCAGAAACCTCAGCTACCTCGACGAGCTGCCGAGCTGCACGACCAGCGCGACAGACGGTAGCTACCGGTTGCAGCCGCCGTGGCCCGGCCCAGCCACGATCAACGCCGGCGCGCCGAGCTTCTCCCCCGGCTCATGGACCGAGCGCGTGGGCGAGCAGCACCTCGAGGACGTCCACTTCCACCCAGGCGAGATCAAAGAAGACGTCGACCTCGTCTTGAAGAGAGGGGGCAGCGCCTTGCGTGGCCATGTCCGAGACGTCTACGGCGAGCCCATCGCAGGCGCGGTGGTCTCGGGCTCGCGGGTCGCCGGAGCTCACCCGCGCCACGTGGTCACCAGCCAAGCCGACGGCAGCTTCGAGCTGTGGCTGGCTCCGGGCAAGGCCGCGGTCGAGGTCCACGCAGACGGCCACGTCATGAGGATCTCCAGCTTCACGAGCCCCGGCACCGACGCCGAGATCGCCATGCTGCCCGGCTCGACGATCTCGGGCGTCGTCGTGGACGCCGACAGCGGCCTGCCCCTCGACGGGGCCGAGGTCCACGTCCACGCCACCCTGGGACTGTTCAGCGCCGACAGCGTTCGCGGATGGAGCGACGCCAATGGTCACTTCGAACTCTCGGGGCTCCCCCCGGGGAGCTATCGGCTGAGCGCGCTCGATGACACTCACGGCATCGAGACCGCGCTGCGGACCAGCCTCGGGTTCGCGCAGAGTCGAGACGTCGGAGAGCTCGAGCTCCCGGCGACGCACGTGGTCCGCGGAAGGGTCGAGATCGGAGCGTCGCGCGAGCCCTGCCGCCGTGGCTGGGTCTGGGTCGGGAGCGAAGACGGCCACGGCGCCAGCTTCATCGACGACCGCGGTCAGGTCGAGCTCCGCGGCCTCCCGAGCGGCGAGTACCGCGTTCGTCTCAGCTGTGAGGGCTTCGTCGCGCGCGACGACTACGACAAACTCAGCGTCGGCGAGCACGACGTCGAAGGCCTGGTCTGGCCCGTCGACGCCGGCCTCGCGATCAGCGGGCAAGTCGTCGATCACGCCGACACTCCCCTTCCCGGCGTGGTCTTGCGGGCGAGCCCGAGCGACGAAAATCTCTCCCCAGTCCGCACGCGGGAGACGAGCGCCCCCTCCGATGAGCGCGGCCACTTCGAGCTTCGTGGGCTCTCGCCAGGCATCTATGCGCTCACCCCCGACGCCGGCGCCGATCGATCGGCGACGACCCCCACTCGCGCCGTGCTCGAGCGCGACTCGCTCACGGGGCTTCGCGTCGAAGTCGAACCCGAGCAGCCCCCGCCAGCGCCCGAGCCCCCCAAGAAGCCCGCGCACATCAACGGCCGCGTGCTCGACTCGCGAGCCGAGCCAGCCGCGGACGCTCTGATCTTCGCCCTTCCCCGCGACCGAGGACCCGTGAACTGGGGAGACCTGTACCACGGCTTCGAGCAGGCGCCAGCGACCAGCGGCGCGGACGGTCACTTCACCGTGAGCGGCCTACGACGTGGAGACTACGGGCTACGCGTCTTTTGCCGCGGTGGCAGCATCGCGGTGCTCGATTCGGTGACAGCCAACGCCAAAGACGTGGTCCTCGAGTGTGACCGCTTCGAGCGATTCGACGAATTCGGCGAGCTCGAAAATTGACGCATTTCGAGACGCGTCTCGAAGCACATATTTTCAATTCACAGGTCGCATCGCTGTCCCGGTGAGGCACACGACAAAAGTGACGCCGACCATGGCGCACTCGCGCACGGCCCACGAGCAATACGAGTATCGGCGCACACAGGCCTGCGTACGTCCGTGGTTGCCCCACCAATGACTGCTAGGCTCCTGCGAGCTTCGGCGACACGAGCCTGTCATGCGTACCCCCAAGTCCCCCACTGGGTCCCTCTCTCTCCACCTGATCCCCCCCTTGCTCTGCTCGAGCCTCGCCTGTTCCCCCTCTCAGGCAAACGAGGATGATACGAGCGATACGAGCGATACGAGCGATACGAGCGATACGAGCGATACGAGCACCACGAACGAGGACGAACTCGGCAGCGAAGACGACGGCAGCAGCGAGAGCGACTCCACCAGCGACTCCAGCGCAGACGACCCCAGCGACAGCAGCACCGACACCGACTCCGAGTCCGAATCCGAGTCCAGCGACACCGGCGACACCGACGACTCCCTGTTCACGATCCGCTACACCAACACCACCAGCGACACCCTGACCGTGTGGCTGGAGGGATCGCAGCCGCCCTGCTCCGCGGCCCAGGCCCTCGCCTGCGACACCCGCCCCGGCGGCGACCCGTGGCTCCCCGCCGACTACGCCGATCACTGGGCCCAGCTCGAGGCCGATGGCGTGTTCGAGGCCTCGGGCACGCGCTTCATGCTCTACGAGGGCAACGAGGCCCTGACCCAGCTGCCGGTCTCCAACCACACGGATCTCCAGCCCGGCCAGACCCTGCGCATCACCCCGCCGATCGTCGACGACCTGCCGCAGTGGTACTGGGCTGGCGACGGCCAAGCTGTCACCGCGGGGGTCAAGGCCTGGGTGACCAAGGCCGGCGTCGAGATGCCCGCCTCGGAGCAGACCCTGCTCTACGAGTACAACCTGACCGGCGCCGAGCTGTGGTGGGATCTGAGCGCCGTCGACGGCCTCAACGCCAACGCGACCATGGCCTACGCGGGGCCCGGCTGCGGCGACGCCGACTGTAGCTGCGACGCGCCCATGCCCAGGGTCTGCATGACCAAGGTCGAGCCCTACGACAGCAGCGAGGGCGGCAACGACGGCTGCCCCTACATCATCAACTACAGCGGCGCCGACACCTGCCCAAACCCCAAGTTCTACGCCGAGATCGACGAGCAGGCGGACAAGCCGGCCTGGGTCGTGCCCAGCGCTGCGTTCACGACCGACGCCGTGTCCAGCGACTACGCCGACGTCTGGCTCGCGGCGGGCAGCCCGAGCGGCGCGCAGATGGCCTCCGCGCCCAGCGGCGACGCCACCGTCAAGCCGGCCTACCACATCTGGTGGTCGACGAACCCCGTGGCCCAGGGCTGGCTCGACTACCTACAAAACAACGACGCCGGCTCCTGCAACGCCTACGGCTGGGCCTACGACGAGAAGAAGTGGGCGCCCGGCGACAGCTTCGACGAGTACGGCAACCCGCCCAACAACACCGGCGTCACCGCCAACGTCCGCTGCGACTTCTCCCCGAACACCTACCTCGACATCGAGCTGCTCACCGTGATGTAGCCGCTCGCTGGATTCACGGGGCGCGTCAGCCGTGGCTCGGGCGCGGCTCGACGGGCGGGGGCGCCGGCGCGGGCTCGATGTCCTCCGGCGCGGGCGGAGGCGTGTCGGCCGGGGCGAAGCGCCGCGAGGGATCTCCGGCGAGCAGCTCGTCGAGCTTGTCCGCGTCCATGCCCGTGATCTCGTAGTACTGCCCCATGTAGCGGTCCTGCACGTCCTCGATCAGCGCCCAGCGCTCCTCCTCGGACGCGCCCTCGTCGACGAGACGACGGATCTCGTCCTTGAACTCCTTGTTGGTGTCGTGCATGAGCGCCTCGGCGTTCTCGCGCTGCTCGGCGCTCAGCGGGGCCTCGACCAGCTCCTCGACCTCGGGCCAGCGCTGGGTCTCGAGCACCTTGAAGCCGAAGTAGGTCAGCTCGTGGACCTCGGCCACGGTCACGCCCTCCTGGCGCGCCTGGGCCTCGGCGAAGGCCGCGTTGTAGGCCATGAAGGCGTCGATGGTCGCCCGAAAGGCGACCTCGCCGGGTCGCTCCGCGCCCTCCTCGAGCGCCTTGGCGTAGGCCTCGTCCTTGATCCGCCCGATGTCCTGCGGCGCCGAGGGCTCGACCACCGTGGCCGGCTTCATGTCCGGAGGCGGCGGGGTCGAGGGTCGATCGGGGTTGAGCAGGGCCTCGCGCGCCCGCGGCTCGGCCCTGACCTGCGCCTCGTCCTCCCCCTTGGAGTGATCGGGCCACATCGACCAAACGAAGCCCCCCGCCACGAGGACGAGGGTCGCCGCCATCCACGGCCAGCGTTTTTGCATGACCGCCATGCTCACCAGCAGGGGCTGGCGATCGATACTTTCTTACCTTGGCAGCTCGAGAACTTGCGAATCCAGCAGTCGCTGTTGCAGTCGAACAGGATGTTGTAGTTGCAAGAATTCGAGCTGCTCGCGTAATTTGGCGTCCCGTACTTGCTGTTGGCCTGCTGGCCGCAGCTATCGAGCTGCGCCTTGTCCTTTGCGTGGTTCCAGTCGTACCACTGGCCATCGGGGACGGAGGCCGAATTCGCGCCGGTATAGCAGTAGCGCTTATTCGTGAATCCGTCGTAGTCCTGATCTGTCTGAACAGTGTTCCAATCGGTCAGGCAAGCGACGCGGTGGTACGCGAGCCCGATGAACAGGTTATCGCGGTAATACTCGACGTAGTTGGCCGAGTTTGCTTCGGCCGCGAAGCCGACGCTCAACATGGCGGCGAGGGAGGAGACGATGACTAACTTACGCATATCCGACTTTGTTCTTCCAACGTATCAGCGTTGTCACTATAAGGGCTGAAGCCCCGTTCGTGTCAACAATATCGTTTAATTTTTTACGCCGTATGTTCGATGACTGGAACTACACGATCGCACTGGTCTCGAGACCATTGCGTGGCCAAGAGAACACGCCTGCAAACGAATCACCGCGTGATCGCGCTTGCCTACCCGGCACTCGGCGACGCACTGGCGCTCTCGCTAGCCCCTATCGCCGTGGACAAGGCCAGGGTGCTTCGATAGGTTCACAGCGATGGGGTCCAGCAGCGATGCCACTCCCGTGGATGCGCTGGGCACCGCCAAGCCAGGGGAGCACGCGGAGGACAGCGCCTACGCCGAGGATCTGGCCCTCGCGCGCGCCGTCGCCGAGGGGGACGCGCGCGCGTGCGAGACCTATGCGCGCAGGCTCTTGCCTACCGTCCGCCGGGTCTCGCGGGGGCTGCTCCGGCGCAGCGACGATGCAAACGACGCTGCACAGGTCTCGCTCATCGAGCTGCTCCGCTCGGCCTCGAACTACGCGGGACGCGGGCCGCTCGAGGGCTGGGCCAGGCGCATCGCCACGCGCTCGACCCTGCGCTGGATGAACAAGCAAAAGCGGACGCAAGAGCGCCAGCTGGCCCAAGCGCAAGTCGCGGATCTCGAGGCCCACGCGCGGGGCAGTGAGCTGCGCACCGAGCTCCTGGATCGCCTGCCTCGCCCCCTCGAGGACTACCTGCGTCAGCTCTCCGAGCCGCAGCGCGTCGCGGTCCTGCTGCGCTTCGCCATGGGCCACACCATCCCGGAGATCGCCGAGCTCACCAGCACGCCCGTGCCCACGGTGAAGTCGCGGATCAAGAAGGGACAAGAGGAGCTGTCCCGGCTGGTCCGCCGCGACCTCAAGCTCGGCGTCCCCCGGGCCGAGTGAGCGTCTCGCGCTCAGCCTCCGCTCAGCCTCCGCGCAGGGCGTCGGCGTAGGCGCTGTTCGGGTAGTCGCGGAGGAAGGCCTCGGCCTCGGCCTCCGCCTTGGCGTCCCTGCCGAGGGCACGCAGCGCGCGGATCTTGCCGTGGCGCGCCTCCTCGGCCAGCGCCCCGCCGCGCTCGAGGTAGCGATCGAAGTGCCGCAGCGCCCTGCCCGGATCATCGAGGGGTCCGAGGTAGAGCTGCGCGAGTGACACGAGCGCGGCCCGGGCTTTTGGCGCGCTCGGGTAGGCGCGCACGAGCGCCTCGTAGCTCGCCGCCGCGGCCTCGAAGTCCTTGGCCGCGCGCTGGCTGCGAGCGCGGGCGAGCAGCTCGTCGGCGCTCGGGGTGGGCGCGGCCGCCTGTCCGGGCGATGGCTTGGCCTGCTTCGGCGCTCGCTCGGAGCCAGCGCCCGAGTCCTCCACCGCCGCCGCGTCGACGGCCGGATCCGCGGCCGGATCAGCGACCGGCGTCTCGCTGCTCGCGGACTCCCCGGCCGCCAGCGCCCGCGCCTCGCCGTCGGCTCCGGTCAGCGTCACGCTCCCCTCGTCCACGGACACCGACCAGCGCTCGGCGTGGAGCTCGGCGACGAACACCGAGCCCGCCACGGAGGTCTGCACGCGAGCGCCCGCGAGCTGAAGGGTCATGGACGCCTCGGCCTCGACCTGCGCGCGCCCATCGAGGAGCTCGAGGTCTCCGTCACCCTCGAAGCGCGCGCGGGAGCCCGGCGCGAGGCAGGCACGGGCGCCGCGACGCTCGCCGCAGCGCTCGACCTGCCCCGCGCCGACGACCCCTTCTGCCGGCGTGCCCTCGGGCTC
This sequence comes from Pseudenhygromyxa sp. WMMC2535, assembly GCF_011083025.2. NCBI lineage: Bacteria > Pseudomonadati > Myxococcota > Nannocystales > Nannocystaceae > Pseudenhygromyxa > Pseudenhygromyxa sp. WMMC2535. Next base: position 4,463,371 of record NZ_JABJWV010000001.1, on the reverse strand, counting down.
GAGCCGCCACCTCGCCTGGGCCGGCGCGCTCGTCTGGGCGTCCGTGGCCGCAGCCGTGGCCGTGGCCGTGGCATCCGCGAGCTCGCTCGAGTCGCGCGGCACGAACCACAGGGCGAGAGCGGCCGCCGCCGCGAGCAGCCCCCCCGCCGCGATCCAGGGCGCCCGACGAGCGCGACGCGGGGCCAGCCGTGTCACCTTGGCGCCGTCGAGGTAGGCCTCGACCGCCGCCGAGATCAGCGCCTCGTCGTCCGCCTCGCTGGTTGGGCAGGAGGCGTCCTCCACGTCGGCGTGCTGACGAAGCGCAGCGAGGACGGCCGCCTCGACCCCGTCGCCCGCACTCTCGTTCGCGTCCGTGGACATCACACAACCTGCGTGGGCGGGAGAGACTCGAAACGGACGAACAAAAGTACCTTTGCGAAGTCGCTCGTTAGGTAGGCTACACTAGCTGACCACGGTGAACCCCATCACGATCACCGAGCAACTCCCTGCGCACCACTCCCCATGGCTAAAATCCTCGCAGTACGCCCGATACGGCGATGTTTGGGGCCCGTGATGGCGACCTCGGTGCGCACCTCCTTGGTGGCCGCGTGCATCTGCGGGCCCGCCTGTATCCAAGTCCACCAGCTTGGGCAGATCGACGAGGGCGAGACGGACGAGGTTGGTGCGCTCGACGAAAGCGCACAAGACGCGACCGGCGGCGAGGACTGGCCCGAGACCGGCGACACCGAGAGCGGCGACTCCGAGACCAGCGGCACCGAGACCAGCGACACCGAGAGCGGCGACTCCGAGGCCGACGACGGCGACTCCGAGACCAGCGGCACCGAGACCGACGACACCGAGACCAGCGACACCGACGGACCCACGCCCGCGTCCTGCGGTGTCATCGACCTCGGCGGAGATCCGGGCGTCGAGGTCGAGCTCTCGCTGATGACCCAGTGGGAGGATGGCTCGTGCTGGGAGGTCAGCCTCACCAACGTCTCCCCCGACAACCTGATCTGGACCCGGGACCTGCGCTTCGGCGGGGAGCTCGAGACCTACTGGAACGCCGAGGGCGAGGCGCTCAACGTGACGGACTGGCGCTTTGGCGGCACGGCCAGCGCGAGCAACATCTTGATCTTGTCTGGTGAGACCGTGGGCTTTGGTTGCTGCATGACTTGTATGCCCTAGAGCGGCAATCAGTTTGGAGGCGCGCTCTCAGGTGCGTCTGGGCGGTCTCGTGGCGAGGAGCGAGGCCGAAGCTGTGGTGGACCCACTGCGAGCGCCGAGCGACAAAGACCACGGGGCCGCCCAGATGTGCCTGAGGGTGTGAATCCAAACTGATTGCCGCTCTAGAGCGGCGATCAGTTTGAATTGTTAATAGATTCCGATCGCTTAGCGGCGCGGTTCGACAACGTCTGGCGGTCGTGATCCCGTAGGCCTCGCACGAGGCCACGCATGACGCTCCCCCGCTGGAACCCTCCCGTCACTCTGTCTCCCCGCGAAGCCCGCATCCGCAAGCGCGTCGGCAAGAAGCGCAAGCTGTTTGGCTTCCTGTGTGACCACCGGCTCGAGCTGTTCGACGACGACTTCCAAGCCGAACTCGAGCAGATGTACCGCGACACCGGAGCCGGGAAGAACCCGATGCCGCCCGCACTGCTCGCCATGGCCCTACTGCTTCAGGGCTACTCCAACGCGTCGGACTCGGAGGCCGTCGAACTCGCCGCCTGTGATGCTCGATGGCAGCTGGTCCTCGGCTGCCTTGGTTGCGATGACCCGCCGTTTTCCCAGGGCTCGCTGTTCAACTTCCGCGAGCGGCTCATCGCTCACGACATGGACCGCAAGCTGCTCGAGCGCACTCGGGAGCTCGCCAAGCGAACTGGCGCCTTCGACTTCAAGAAGCTGCCCAAGAAGCTCGACGTCGCCGTGGACTCGAGCCCGCTTCGAGGTGCGGGTCGGGTCGAGGACACCTTCAACCTCCTCGCTCACGCGGCGTGGAAGGTCGTGCTGTGCGTCGCCGAGCTACGCGCTCGACCGGCGGAGCTGCTCGTCGACGAGCTCGGCATCCCGCTGCTCGCGGAGCCGAGCATCAAGAAGGCGCTCGATATCGACTGGTCCAACCCTGCGGCCAAGAGCGCGGCGTTGAACCGTTTGCTCGGACAGATTGAGACGCTCGAACAGTGGGTCGAGACGAACCTGTCGAGCGAGAGCAGCAAGCCTCCGTTGCAAGACCAGCTCGCGCTACTCGAGCAGCTACGTGGACAGGATCTCGAGCCCGACCCCGACCGCGGAGGCCAGCGCATCAAGCGGGGCGTGGCGAAAGACCGGCGTGTGTCCGTCGAGGACCCCGACATGCGTCACGGTCGCAAGACCAAGACGAAGTCCTTCAACGGATACAAGCGCCACGTCGTCGTCAGTCTTCACACCAAGCTCATCCTCGCTGTGACGGTGGCTCCGGCGAACCAGCCGGAGAAAGACAGCCTCCCCACGCTCGTCGACCGAGTCGAACATCTGGGCCTCGAACTCGCGAGCCTGCACTTCGACCGGGGCTACATCGAGAGCTCGGACGTCCCCGAACTCGTGGCCAGCGGCGTCGAGGTCATCTGCAAGCCATGGCGGCAGTCCAACGGCGACAAATTCGCCAAGACCGACTTCAGCCTCGACTTCGTCAGCCAGACGGTGACCTGCCCAGGGGGACAGACCCAACCCATGCTCCTCGGCGAGAGCGCCCGCTTCGAGGCTGATGTCTGCAACGCCTGCGAGCTCAAGCCCAAGTGCACGACCTCGGACCGGGGCCGAGGCCTCCGAATCGCCGCCAACGAGCCGTTGCAAGCGAAACTACGGGTCCTCCAACGAGCACCGCGCGGACGCGCGCGACTGCGACAGCGCGTCGTCGTCGAGCATACGCTCGCTCATGTCGGCCAGCGCCAAGGCAACCGAGCTCGCTACCTCGGCATACGCAAGAATGAGTACGACTCCACGCGAGCGGCAGTGCTCGTCAATCTGCAGGTCATCCAGCATGAGCTGGAGTGCCCGAAGCTGGCAAATGCGGCGTAGCTCACCGAATTCAAACTGGTCGCCGCTCTAGCAGCCCAGTGCGTTACCCTGCGGGCCATGGAGCTCTCCTTCAGCCCCGAGGAACAACGATTCCGGGCAGAAGTCCGCGCATGGATCGCGGACGCCGTGCCCGAAGACCTCGCCACCGTCGCTCGGGGCTCGGGTCGCTTCAGCCACGCCCAGGTGATGCAGTGGCACAAGATCCTCCACACCAAGGGCTGGGCCGCGCCCCACTGGCCCAAGCAATTTGGCGGCCCCGGCTTCTCCCCCGCCGAGCGCTTCATCTTCCAAGAAGAGGTCGAGCTGTCCGGCATGCCCCACCTGAGCCCCTTTGGCCTGGTGATGGTCGGCCCGCTGATCCAGCGCTTCGGCAGCGACGCCCAGCGCGAGCGCTACCTGCCCAAGATCCTCGCCGGCGAGGAGATCTGGTGCCAGGGCTATTCGGAGCCCAACGCCGGCAGCGACCTCGCCAGCTTGCGCTGCTCGGCCGAGGACAAGGGCGACCACTTCCTCGTCAACGGGCAGAAGACCTGGACCACCTACGCCCAGTACGCCGACTGGATCTTCTGCCTCGTGCGCACGAGCAGCGAGGGCAAGAAGCAGGCGGGGATCTCCTTTTTGCTGATCGACATGAAGTCCGAGGGCCTCGAGGCCAAGCCGATGCTGACCCTCGGCCACAGCCCGGCCTTTTGCGACACCTACTTCACCAACGTGAAGGTGCCCAAGGAGAACCTGCTCGGGCCGCTCGACGGCGGCTGGACCCTGGCCAAGGCCCTGCTCGGTCACGAGCGCAACCTCGTGGGCAGCCCCGGCATCGTCGAGCGTTGGCTGCGGCTGGCCAAGGACATCGCCCAGGCCCAGGACCGCGGCGACGGGACCTCGGTCTACGACGACCCCCACTGGCGCCAGCGCTTCGTCGACATCGAGCTGCGCCTGCGCGGGCTGAAGATGGCCAACTATCGCGCCCTCGCCGAGGTCCAAAAGGGCCGCCACCCCGGGGCCGAGAGCTCGATCCTCAAGATCGTCGGCACCGAGCTGATCCAGACGGCCGGCGAGCTGTGCATGGAGGTCATGGGCCACGACAGCCTCGCCTGGCACCCCGAGCCCGGCATCGTGCCCGACAACGAGAGCGGCGTGGGTCCGACCTTTTGCTACGACCGCGCCGCGACCATCTACGCTGGCTCCAACGAGATCCAGCGCAACATCATCGCCAAGCACATCCTCCAGCTTCCCTCCTGACCCCGGCAGAGATCACTCGAGAGCAGAACCACCATGGATTTCGATCTCAGCGAAGACCAACAACTGCTGCGCAAGACCGTCTCGGACTTTCGCAAGTCCCGTTCGGACATCGAGCGCTTCCGCAAGCTGCGCGACGACGCGGCCGGGCGGGGCTGGAGCCCCGAGCTGTGGGCCGAGATGGGCGAGCTCGGCTGGCTCGGCGTGTGCTTCCCCGAGGAGGCCGGCGGCCTCGGCCAGGGCTTCCTCGAGGCCGCGCTGATCCTCGAGGAGCTCGGCAAGAACCTCGTCCCCGAGCCCTTCTTGGCCTCGGTGATCCTCGGCGGCTACGCGCTGAGCCTCGCCGGTGACGAGGGCCAGCACGAGCGCTTCTTGGCCCCGGCGCTCGAGGGCGAGACCAGCCTCGCGCTGGCCTGGGCCGAAGCCCACAGCCGCTTCGATCCGACGCGCGTCGCCTGTGAGGCGCGCGCCTGCGCGGGCGGCTTCACCCTCCACGGCGACAAGCGCTTCGTGCTCAACGCCCACGCGGCGGACACCATCGTGGTCTCGGCGAACACCCCAGACGGGCTGGCGCTCTTCGCCCTGCCCAGCGACGCCGAGGGCCTCGCGCGCACGCCCTTCCAGATGATCGATGGCCACCGCGCCGCGCACCTGAAGCTCGAGGGGGTGAAGGTCGGGGCGGATCAGCAGCTGAAGGCCCGGCCTGCCGCCGAGGTGCTCGCGCGCACGCTCGACTACGGCGCGGCCGCGAGCGTGGCCGAGGGCCTGGGCGTGGCCGCGCGCATGCTCGAGATGACCACCGAATACCTCGACACGCGCGAGCAGTTCGGCCGGAAGATCGGCAGCTTTCAGGCGCTTCAGCACCGCGCGGTCGACATGTTCATCGAGGTCGAGCTGCTGCGCTCGCTCTCGATCGAGGTGATGATCCGCGCTGATGAGGGCGGGGCCGGGGACGAGGACGAGGACGGCGAGCGGCAGGCCGCGATCTCGGCGGCCAAGGTCCAGCTCGGGCGCGGCGGCCAGTTCGTCAGCCGCCAGGCCGTGCAGCTCCACGGGGGGATCGGGGTCACGGACGAGGCCGACATCGGGCTCTACTTCAAGCGCATGCAGGCGCTCTCGGCGATCTGCGGGGACGCGATGTTCCACGCGCAGCGCTACGCTGGCCGTCGAGACGCCAGCGCGGCCTGATCCACGCGCAGCAGCGCAGCAGCGCAGCAGCGCAGCGAGCCCGAGCCAGGCGTCGAAGCATCGCCGGCTCGGGCTCGCCTGCGTCTGCGTCACGCGGGTCCCGTCAAAATTCGTACTCCAGCCCCACGCGGAGCTCCCCACCCGCCGGCCAGGGCGCCAGCACGCTGCGCGGCTCCCCGGACGCCTCGACGTCGACGCGCACGTTTCGAAGCCAGGCGGTCGCGCTGGCGCCGACGAGCACGGCCAGGCCCGCGTGAACGTGGAGCACGAGGTCGCCACGGACGCCCAAGCCCACGCGTAGATCCCTGCCTCCGCGCAGCGAGGGCGCGCTCCCCGAGCGCGGCTGCCAGCCGATCCACTCGCCCGTGCCCACGGCCAGCACGCGACCAGAGACGACCCGCTTTGGATCGAAGGCGTAGCCGAGCGCGAAGGACAGGGGGACCCGCTGGACGCGAAGCGGGCTGGTCTCGTCGCGGGCCTCGCTGGTGACCCAGCCCGCCGAGAGCCCGAGGGCGAGGCGCGAGCGCAGGCGAAGCCCGAGCTCCAGGCCCGCGCCGCTTTGCCAGGGGGCACTCGCGGCCAAGGTCGCGCCGAGATAGGTCAGCCCGAGACGAACATGCACGACCTGCTCCGCGGAGGGATCGCCCGCGTCGAGATCGGGCTCGGGTGAGGACTCGGGGTCAGCGTCAGACTCGGAGTCGGGCTCGGGCTCGGGCTCGGGCTCGGGCTCGGGACCCGCGTCGACGCTGCGCATGCCGCTGGGCGCCCCCGCGCGCAGGGACTCCGCGGCGCCGCGAACGATCACCGCGAGCTGCTCGGCGAGCTCGTCCGAGCCCGCGGCGCTCGGGATGTCGCGGACATAGCCGAGGTCCGTGCCCGGGGGGATCACGAAGAGCTGCACGGTCTCGGCATCGAGCCGCACCAGCCAAAACACCGCCCGACCGCGGCGCTGCGCTCCCAGGCTCCGCGCCCAGTCGAGCTGCACGAACACGTTTTGAGCGGGCCGCGAGCTCACGTGGATCTCGATGCCGAGGTCGACCAGGTTGGAGGCGAGCACCGGCTCGAGGGTCTCGGGATCGAGCTCGGGCCACTCGCCGACGAGGGCGAAGGCGATGTCCTCGACGCCCGAGGCCTCGGCCTCGTCACTGGAGGTCTCGGTCGCGGAGGCCGGGGGCGCGGGGCTCAGGACCGAGGTGCAGAGCAGGAGGCTGAGCATTCAACTCGACCTATCGAGTATCGGGAGCCGGCTACCAGGGGTCAAGCGAGCGCCACGACCTTCGGCGACGCCCACATGCACTCGCGGTGAGCACCGCGACACAACCATCAAGACCACAAATTACGGTGTCGCGCGGCCTCTCGGTGACTGTTCCAGCAAAAACGACAATGTCGGGCCCCCGGGCGTCGAGCAGGCTCCTCGATGCGGAAACTTTCATCCGATCGAAACGCGGGGCCGCACCACTTGGGTGCACTGCATGTGCCCCACCCCCAAGCGCTCCCCCCGCGAGGGAGCTCGAGGCCCAACCATGCACTCCACACACCGCCGTCACTTTCTCAAGCTCGCGGGCGCCGGGCTCGTCGCCGCGCCCTTTGTCAACCTGCTACGAACTCGGCGCGCCCGCGCAGCCGATGGCGTCGCCAAGCGGTTGATCATCTTCTTCTCGCCCAACGGCATCGTGCACTCGCACTGGCGGCCCACGGGCGGCGGGTCGGACTTCGCCTTCCCAGCGGGCGGCATCCTCGAGCCCCTCGCTGGCCATCAGGACAATTTGATCGTCATGGACGGCCTGAACTTCTTTCAGGCCGACAACCACGAGGGCGGGATGGCGGCCATGCTGACCTGCAAGGGTGACGCGGGCTCCGTCGGCGGCGGCGCGTCCATCGATCAGTACATCGCGGCCCAGCTCAACAGCGCGACCAAGTTCAAGTCCCTCGAGCTCGGGATCAAGACCAGCGACTGGGGCGGCTCCACGCAGACGCGGATCTCCTACAGCGCGGCGGGGCAGTTCATGACCCCCGACGACGACCCCCAAAACGTCTACGACCGCATGTTCGGCGACCTGCTCGGCGGCGACGAGGAGGCCGCCAAGCTCCGCGCCCGCCGCCAGCGCGTGGTGGATCTGCTCAACGACGAGACAAAGTCGCTGCGCAACGAGCTCGGGAGCGAGGAGCGCTACAAGCTCGACGCCCACCTCGAGGCCCTGGCCTCCGTCGAGCAAGGCCTCCAGGCCAGCGGCAGCTGCGACGCGCCGATCGCCCCGGACGCGGTCAGCCTGTCCCTCGACACCTCGATCCCCGCGATCGCCCAGGCGCAGATCGACCTGGCCGTCACCGGCCTGTCCTGCGGGCTGACCAACGTGGCGAGCATCCAGCTCTCGCACACCGTCAGCCCCGCGGTGTTCTCGTGGGTCGACGGGGTCAACGAGGCCCACCACTCGCTCTCGCACATCGACGACAGCAACGTCGAGGGCGTCGCCCAGTTCGCCGCCTGCGAGCGCTGGAGCGCCGAGCAGTTCGCCTACCTCCTCGACCAGCTCGCGGCCCTGCCCGAGCCCGACGGCGAGGGCACGATGCTCGACAACTCCGTGGTCCTGTGGGCCAAGGAGATGGGCGACTCGCGGGCCCACGTGTGCACAGACGTGCCCTTCGTGCTCGCCGGTGGCGGCGGCGGCTACTTCCAGACCGGGCAATACCTGAGCTTCGACGGCGAGCCCCACAACAAGCTGATGGTGTCGATCTGCCACGCCATGGGCCTGACAAACGAGACCTTTGGCGAAGCCAGCTTTGGCACCGGGCCGCTCGAGGGCCTGGCCAGCTAGGAAGGGAGACCGACATGACCCGCATGACGAACGATCTCACGAAGCCCCTGGCGGCGGCCTTGCTGCTCGGCACGCTGAGCTTTGCGGTGGGCTGCGCCAACGATGGCAGCGCCGACGAAGGCGGCGAGTGCCCCTCCGACGAGGCCTTCTTCGACGAGCAGGTCTGGCAGCCGATCGCCTCGATGAGCTGCTACAGCTGTCACAACGTCGAGGGCGCGGCCAAGGACTCGCGCATGGTCCTGCTCGGCCCCGACGAGGCCGACGCGGTCACCACGAACATGGCGACCATGGCCGCCATGGCCCAAGAGGACGTCGACGGGACGTCCCTGCTGCTGCTCAAGCCCACCTCCACCCATCCCGACGGCCACGGCGGCGGCATGGTGTTCGGCACCGACTCGGATCAGTACGCGGTGTTCGAGGAGTTCGTGGCCCGCGCCCGCGGGACCTTCGAGTGCGAAGACGAGGCCGAGTCGGGCGGCGACGCCGGCGAGCTGGTCTGCGGCGAGGACGAGCTCGCCGAGCTCGGCGTCCGGGGCATCCGCCGGCTCTCGCACATCGAGTACGACAACTCCGTGAGCGACCTCGTCGAGGTCAGCGGCGAGCTCGCCGAGCAAGGCACGAGCTTCGCCTCGGACAACGTGATCAACGGCTTCACCAAGAACGCCAGCGTGCTCACGGTCTCCAGCCTGCTCGCGGACCAGTACCGCCAGGCCGCGGAGGCCCTGGCGGATCACGTGGTCGATAATCAAGTCGAGTACCTCGGCTGTGATCCGGCCGAGGGCGAAGCCTGCGCGGAGTCCTTCGTGCGCGCGTTCGGGACCAGGGCCTTCCGCCGACCGATCACCGACAGCGAGGTCGCGCGCTACATGGACCTCTTCATCGACATCGACGCCGAGGACGGCTTCGACGAGGGCCTGCGCTGGACGGTGTCCGCGCTGCTCCAGTCGCCCAACTTCCTCTACCGCACCGAGCTCGGGGTCGACGCGGGCGACGGGAGCTACGCCCTGACCGCCCACGAGGTCGCGGCCGAGCTCTCCTACCTGATCCTCGGGACCACCCCCGACGACGAGCTCGTGGCCCTCGCCGAGAGCGGTGAGATCCTCGAGCCGGCGGTGCTCGAGGCCCAGGCCGAGCGCCTGCTCGCCGATCCGCGCAGCGAGCAGACCCTGCTGCGCTTCGTCGACGAGTGGCTGAACATCACCTTGCTATCGAGCGTGACCCGGGATCCCGACCTCTACCCCGAGTTCTCGGCGGAGATCCGCGCGGACATGCTCGGCGAGATCCACCGCGTGGCCTCCGAGGTGTTCTACGCCGGGGGCAGCCTCGCCGACCTGATGACGGTCGACTTCACCTACGTCACCGCCGAGCTCGCGGCCTTCTACGGCGTGCCCGCCCCGGACAACGTCGACGCCGAAGGCTTCGGCCGCGTCGAGCTCGACGGGGTCACCTACGGCGGCCTGCTCACCCAGGGCGCCCTCAACGCGACCCACGCCAAGCCCACGACCTCGTCCCCGATCCACCGCGGGGTCATGGTCCGCGAGCGCCTGCTGTGTCAGGAGCTCCCGCCGCCGCCGGCCTCCCTCGACACCTCGCCGCCGCCGGTCGATCCCTCGCTCAGCACGCGCGAGCGCTACGAGCAGCACTCGAGCGACCCGGCCTGCGCGGGCTGCCACGAGTTGATCGACGGCATCGGCTTTGGCCTCGAGCACTACGACGCGATCGGCCGCTTCCGCGACTACGACGGCGAGCACCCCGTGGACGCGGCCGGCGAGATCGTGCGCAGCCAGGACATCGACGGGACCTTCGAGGGCGCGGCCCAGCTCCAAGACATCCTCGCCGCGGGCGAAGAGGTTCAATCCTGCTACGTGCAGATGTGGGCCGAGTACTCGCTCGGGGCCGAGCTCGAGGGCGAGCTCGAGTGCGTGGGCGACTCGCTGCGCGAGCGCTTCGCCGCCAGCGAGGGTCGCCTCGACGTGCTCGTCGACGCCCTCGTGACCTCGCCTCACTTCCTGCGCCGCCGCGCCGATGATGGCGCGTCCTCGGGCTCCGGCGACGAGGGCGACGAGGGCGAGAGCGAGGACACCGGGACCTCGACGGACGAAGGCGGCGAGACCGAGGGCGGCGAGGACACCAGCGACGAGGGTGACGAGGGCAGCGAGGGCCCGTCGATGACCGATGGCATCGAGATCGAGATCATGGTCGACTCGATGTGGGGCCAAGGCGAGTGCGACACCGTCCACGTCTACAACGTCACCGACGCGCCGATCTCCTGGGAGGTCAGCATCGAGCTGCCAGGGACCCTGGCGAACTACTGGAACGCGGTCGCCAGCGTCGACGCCGAGCTCACCACCTTCGTGGGCGAGTCCCACAACTCGACCGTCGAGGCCCAGGGCACCGTCTCCTTCGGCTACTGCGTCGACTACTGAGGCCGCGCGAGATGGACACGATTCGTCACAGGACAATTCTCGCCGGGCTCGCGCTCGCCGTGGCGCTCGCGCCTGCGGCCTGCGCCGAGCCCAGCGAGGACGAAGGCGGGCTCACCGACGGGACCTCCGACGGGACCTCGAGCCTCGACGACGAGGCCGGCGACGGGAGCTCGGAGAGCACCGACACGAGCGAGGACGGGGCCGAGAGCGCGGGCGAGAGCTCGGACTCGACGACCGGCTCCGAGACAGACACGGACACGCAGACCGAGACCAGCGAGGGCGAGAGCGAGGGCAGCGGCACCGGCCTCGATCCCGAGCTGATCTTGTTCGAGGAGGACTTCGAGCTCGCCTCGGTGGACACCATGCCCGAGGACTGGGACAGCTTCGTCGCCTGGCAGGTCAACGCCGCCAACACCCCGGGCAGCGACAACTTCGCCCTCGTCGACGCCACCCGCCCCCACGCCGGCGCGCAGTCGCTGCACGTCGTCGGCGGGGCCAACCCCGCCATGCTGACCCGCCCGCTCCCGGACGGGACCACCAGGATCTACGTCCGCGCCTACGTGTGGCTCACGGGCAAGCTCGGCCAAAACCCCGGCAACAACCACGAGACCCTGCTGGGGATCCGCGGCACGCCCGGCCAGGCCAGCGACGAGGTCCGCTTTGGCGAGATCAAGGGCGTGATCGGGACCAACGAGGTCCCCAGCGACGACATCTCGCCAACCCAAGAGCAGTGGGGCCTGGGTCCGGAGATCAGCGCCGGCGAGTGGCACTGCATCGAGGTCGCCTTCGTCGCCGACGACGGCCCCCACCGCGTCGAGGCCTGGCGCGACGGCGAGTCCGTCCACGTCGTCGACGATCCCTCGCAGTGGAACAACAAGGTGCTCGGCACGGACTTCCTCGACGGCAAGTTCACCGAGTTCATCCTCGGCTGGCATAGCTTCAGCAACTACGCCAACGAGGTGTGGTTCGACGACGTGGTCGTCGCGCTCGAGCGCGTCGGCTGCTGAGACCCTCGCCGCTCCCCATCGGCACCCCGGCTCCCACGCCGACGGCCCAGAGCGTCGTCAGTAGGGGAAGCCGGGGACGCCGAGCTCGACCGCGTACACGCCAGCTTGGTTGAGCGTGGTCGCGTAGAGGGTGGTGCCATCGGGGCCGCCAAAGGCCAGGTTGGTGACGTTGGCCAGGCTCAGGCTCCCGTAGACCTGCTCGTCGGGGGTCACGACCATCACCTGGCCGTTCGCGGCGAAGTAGAGGTTGCCCGCGCAGTCCTTGGCCGTGCCGTCGAAGCCACCGCCGGCGACGCTGTCGACCTGGCCGCCCGCGCCCACCGAGCCGTCGGCCGCGAGGGCGTAGGCGAACAGCCCCTCGGTCCCCCCGACATAGATCTTGGCCTCGTCGAGGGAGAGCACGACGCCGTTGGGCTTGGCGACCTCCTCGGCGAAGGCCACCGCCGCGTCCGCCCCCGGGAGCACGTAGTAGGCCCGCTCCGCCGCCTGCGGGGCGGGGCTGGGCGCCTGCCAGTCGGGATCGGTGAAGTACAAGACCCCGGCGCTGCTGATCACCAGGTCGTTTGGCGAGTTGAAGCGCGCGCCCTCGTACTCGGAGATCCAAACCTGGGGCGCCGCGTCGAGCTCGTCGATGGCGTAGGTCGAGACGCTGCCGTCCTCGTGGCGCGCGGCGACGAGCTGGCCCTGGTCGTCGACCGCCAGGCCGTTGCTGCCCGCGGTGGCGAGGACCTCGACGAGGGCGTCGCCCTCGAGCCGGAGGATCCGGGCCTTGGGCGGCGGACCGCCGCCCGCGATATGCGACACGTGCAGCGCGCCGTCGATCCACACCGGGCCCTCGAGGATCTCGAAGCCCTCGGCGTAGCCGTCCTCGGGCGGCGAGGCGACGAGTTCAAAGGCGAGGCCGTCGAGGCTCGGGACCTGGCCATCGAGGCCCTCGGGACACAGCGCGGGCGGGTCTTCACCCGTGCTCGCTTCGCTCTCGCTCTCGTCCGACTCGCTGCTCTGAGCGCTCTCGCTCTCGTCCGACTCGCTGCTCTCGCTGTCCCCGGCGCTGGTGTCCTCCGTGCTCGAGCCCGCCTCCGACGAGCCCGAGCTCTCCTCGCTGCCGACGCTCTCGGTCTGCGTCTCGCCCTCGCCCTCGTCCGCGTCGCCGCCTGGCTGCTCGCCGCACGCGAGGACCAAGCTCGAGCTCATGGTCATGATCAAAAGTCCGCTCTTCGTCGCGCGCGTCGTGGCCACGCCGCATCCTACATGAGGCCGCAGCACTCCACCGCGGGCTCCTAGTCCCTAGCCTCGACCACGGCCCGCGCCGCCGCGGCCTGCTCATCATCCCCCGCCGCCTCGAAGCCCTCCGCCGCCTCTCCAGCCAACACCCGCGCCCGCTCGGGCGCCTCGTCGATCAGCGCCCGCGCCAAGCTCAGCCGCGCCTCCGCCAGCGCCTGCGTCGAAGACCTGCCCTCGCCCTCGGCCAGCAGCCCGATCCCCCGCTCGAGCTCGGCGATCCCTCGCTCGCGCTCCCCCGCCTCGAGCAGCGCCTCGCCATGGTCGCGGGCGGTGATCCCCAGGCGCGGATCCCCAGGCTCGAGCTTGTCCGCGAAGATCCCCCGCGCGCGCTCGAAGTAGGCCAGGGCCTGCGCGTGCTCACCGAGCTTGGAGTGGGTCTCCCCCAGGTTCACGCAGGTCTCCCCGACATCGACGGCCCCCTCGCCCAAGGTCCGCTCGCGGATCCCCAAGATCCGCTCGCGCAGACCCAGGGCCTCGCGACTCTCGCCGCGCTGGTCGAGCATCCAGGCGATGTGCGCGAGGACGTCGGCGATCCGCGGCGAGTTGGGTGAGCGCGCCTCGTAGATCTCGAGGGCCCGGCGGTAGTTGGCCAGCGCCGCCTCGCTCTCGCCGCTGCGGCGCTGGAGCACGGCGATGTTCGTGAGCACGGGGGCGAGGTCGACGTGATCCTCGCCCACGCTCTCGACGATCGCCGCTCGAGCGCGCTCGTAGTAGGCCAGGGCCTGGGCGTCGTCGCCGAGGTGGCGATAGATGATCCCGATGTTGCTCAGCAGGCCATAGACCTCCGGCGAGCGATCCCCCAGGCTCTCCTCGCGCAGCGCGAGGGCCTCGAGGTCGTCGGCGAGGGCCGCGTCGAACGCCCGGCGCTGGCGATGGATGATCCCCCGGACCTGAAGCAGGCCGGCGCGCAGCCGCGTGACCTGGGGGTCCTCGGTCCCCGGCGGGCTGATCCGGGTGAGCAGAGCCATGCCCACCCGGTTCCAGCGCAGCGCCGCGTCGGTCTCGTTCATCTCGACCTTGGCCTGGGCGATCTTGTGGACCACCGCCGCAGCGAGCACATCGTCCCCGCCGGCGATGGCGTCGAGGAAGGTCTGCTCGCCCAGCTCGCTGGCGGCCTGGAACTCGCCGCGTCGGCGCAGCTCGTGGACCATGCGATCCTCGATCGCCGCGCGCAGCGGCAGCCAGTCCAGGCCCTCGGCCTCGACCTCCGCCAGCAGGGCCTCGAGCTCCCCGAGCCCCTCGCTTCGCCACACTCGCCTGCGCATCACATCGATCGCCACGGCCTGATCCGCGGGCGGGCGGGGGCGCCGGCGCAGGGCCTCCTCGTGGGCGCAGCCGGCCGGCGGGCGCAAGCTCGCGACCTCGCGCACGAGATCGTCGAGGGCCTCGGGCGTGGCCTCGGGCAGCGCCGCGCTCACGCGCTCGAGCGGACCCAGGCGCTCGTCGAGGCACTCGCGGGTGAGCTCCGCCAGCGCAAAGTCGCGCTGATCGTCGACCTCGTACTCGACGCAATTGCGGACCGCGAGCTCGCGCCACTGCCCCGCGAGCTCGCCCATGCGCGCGTCGACCCGCGCCCAGCCCTGGGCGGCGCCGGGCAGCCGCGTCGCCATGAACGCCGCCTCGACCTGCTCGCGGCGCTGCCCCGACCACAGCCCATCTGCGGCCTCGCCCACCACCTCGCAGTCCTCGATCGCCGCGAGCCGCTCGACCCGCTGCGCGCCAAAGACGACGCCGAGCAGGGCCGCGCCCGCGCCCACGCCCAGCATGATCCGCCGCCGGCGCGTGGGGTCGCGCTCGAGCGCGTCGAGCATCGCCGCCATGCTCGGCCAGCGATCCTCGGGGTCCGGCTGGAGCCCGCGCACGATCGCCTTGTGGATCCACCGTGGCGCCCGCAAGCCCCGCGGCGGCGGGCGCAGCTCGCCCCGAGACACGGCCGTGATCAGCTCGCTGATCGAGCTCGCCTCGAAGGGCCGCTGACCATAAAAGGCCTCGTAGAGCGCGACGGCGAAGCTGAATTGATCGCTGCGCGCGTCGACGTCTCGGTTGGCGAATTGCTCCGGCGACATATAGGCCGGCGTGCCCATCAGCGCGCCGGTCTGGGTCAGCGGGCTGGTCAGCAGCTGGCGCTCCGCCGTCGAGCTCAGGCCCTCGGTGGGCGCAAGCTCGCGCGGCGTCGCCGAGTCCTCGCCCTCCACCGCCCGGGCCAGGCCAAAGTCCATCACCCGCACCCGCCCGTCGTCGCCGATCATCACGTTGTCGGGCTTGAAGTCGCGGTGGACGAGCCCGGCCTCGTGGGCCGCCGCGAGCCCCCGCCCGGCGGCCCCGAACACGCGCAGGATGTCGCGCCACCACCGTGGCCCCCGCCCCTCT
The DNA here is from genome assembly GCF_011083025.2 of Pseudenhygromyxa sp. WMMC2535. Classification (NCBI taxonomy): domain Bacteria; kingdom Pseudomonadati; phylum Myxococcota; order Nannocystales; family Nannocystaceae; genus Pseudenhygromyxa; species Pseudenhygromyxa sp. WMMC2535. Next base: position 4,448,011 of record NZ_JABJWV010000001.1, on the reverse strand, counting down.
CCCTGACCGCGCTCGTGCCGGGCCCAGATGCTGAGCTCGTGACCCTTGACGAACTCCATGGCCACGAAGAGCTGATCCCCATGCATGCCCACGTCGTAGACCGCGACCACGTTGGGGTGGTCGAGCTTGGCCAGGGCCTGGGCCTCGCGCTGTAGCCGAGCCCGCGCCGCCGCCGGATCGTCGCCGCGCGGCTTGAGCAGCTTGAGCGCCACCTTGCGATCCAGCTCGGGATCGTAGGCCGCCAGGACCACGCCCATGGCCCCGGCGCCGAGGCGCGAGAGCACCACGTAGCGGCCGATCAGCGCGCCCTGTGCGATCGACCCCGCGATCGCAGGCTTGGCCATGACCATCGAACCCGCCGCGGTCGCGTCGAGCTCGATGCTCTCGCGCATGACGCCATCTTCGGACACCCGCGACGATGCTACCCCAAGCGCGCGGCGATCATCGGCCAGAGCATCAGCCCACCGGCGATGATCACCATGACCAAGACGAACCAGCGCACGACCGCGCTGCCCTTGGCCAGCTGCCAGCGCGCCCCCAGCCAGCCTCCAGCCATGTTCCCGGCCGCCAGCACCCCCGCGGGGATCCACGCGATCTGTCCCGCGAACGCGAACACCGGCAGGGCGATCAACGTATAGCCGAGCATCAGCGTGACCTTCACGGAATTCGCCTTGACCAGGTCGTAGCCCAGGTGACCGCTCAGTAATGCGATCAGCGGGAAGCCCACACCAGCCTGCAAGAAGCCGCCGTAGACGCCGATCACCCCGGCGAGGGCGTAGGTCAGCGGGACCGGCTCGCGCGCCTCGTCGGGCGGGTTCAAGAAGCGATCGGGCTTGATGATCAGCACCACCGCCCAGACCAGGAGCACCACGCCGATCAGCGGCCGAAAGAGCGCGTCATCGAGGCGCGTCGCCAACAGCGAGCCGACCAGCGCGCCCGCCAACACCGGAGCGATCAGCCGCGCGCTCAAGGCGTGGGCGCGCACGCCCTTGCGGTGAAAGGTCGCCAGCGCGACGCCATTTTGCGCGGCGATCGCAACGCGGATCGAGCCGTTCGCCGTGCCCGCGGGCAGCCCCAGCGCGACCAGCAGCGGGATGCTCAAGAAGCTCCCGCCGCCGGCCATGGAGTTGATCAGCCCCATGAACAACCCGGCGAGCAAGACCAGGCCGACGTCGAGCCAGGGGTTGCCCAGCAAGCTCAGGCCACCGAGATTGGGGGCCACGAAGGTGGCCACGAGCGGTGAAAGTAGCGCGGCCGAGCTGCTCATCGCCCGGACGCTAGCAGCCCCCGCAAAAGCTCGCCACGCCTGCTAAGTTCCGCCCATGCGCTGGATCGTCGGCGATCTCCAAGGCTGCGCTCGCGAGTTCGAGCGCCTGCTCGAGACCATCCACTTCGACCCGGCCCGCGACCAGCTCTTCGCCGCCGGCGACCTGATCAACCGCGGCCCCGACTCCCTCGCCACCCTCCGCCTGTGGCGCGCCGTCGGCGGATTGGGGGTGATCGGCAACCACGAGGTCTACGCCCTGTGCGCGCGCAGTGGGCGATGGCCGCGAAAACACGACACCCTCGACGCCCTCTTCGCGGCCCCCGACGCCGACGAGCTCCTCGCCGAGCTGCGCGCGCTCCCGGCCCTGCGCTTCCTCCCCGGCGAGCCCAAGCGCACCGGAGGCACCCCCGACGTCTGGCTCGTCCACGCCGGCCTCGACCCGCGCTGGTCCGACCTCCACGCCCTCGCCGACGCCCTCGCCGCCCCTCCCCACGACGACGACTGGCTGCTCGGCGAGGACCTCAGCTTCGCCACCCGGGTGCGCTGCTGCACCGCCGAGGGCGAGCGCAGCCGCTTCGATCGCCAGCCCGAAGACTGTCCCCCGCCCTATCGACCCTGGGACGAATTCTACGAAGGCGACGCCCTCGTCGTGCACGGACACTGGGCCTGGCGTGGCCACTACCGCGGGCCGCGGACCCTCGGCCTCGACTCGGGCTGCGTCTACGGCGGGCCGCTCACGGCGTGGTGCATGGAGGAGGACCGCGTCGTGCAGATCCCAAACCAGAGTCAGGGCTGATCCGGCTGATCCGCTTACGGCCGGGTATCTGCGCCGATTCGTGGGATTCACGCCCCACCCGCGGTAGAGTTCGAGCGTGGCCGACCCCGCGCTTCGCTTTCGCCGCCTGCCCCCACCCCGCGTGGGCGCCCGGGCCAAGGACGCCTCGGCGCCCGAGAAGGCCGACGCGAGCCAAGCCCCCCGAGGCGAGCGCTCGACCCAGCCCGAGCACGACGAGCTCTTTGCCCACTATGGCGTGGCCGTGCGCCAACAGCCGGGCGAGCTCGCGGCGATCGTCGACGCGAGGGCTTGCCGGGGTTGTGGGTGGCGCTTGGTCAGCGCGGGAGAAGATCCGCCGCGCTGCCCGGTCTGTGGGCTGCAATAGTCACGACCACCAAAGCTGCGGCCCCAGCCGGCGCAGCGCCTCCTTCCGCGCCTCATAGTCGGGCATCGCCACCCCGAGCCGGGCCCAAAACGCCGCCGTGTGATCCGCGTGGATCAAGTGCACCAGCTCATGGGCCACGATGTAGTCGACCTGCCCCATCGGCGCCTGGATGATCCGCCAGTTGAAGCGCAGCACCCCCTGGGCGTCGCAGCTCGCCCAGCGCTTGCTCTGCTCGCGGATCAGCACCCCCGCCGCCTCCACGCCAACCACCTCCGCCCAATGCGAGACCCGCTCTTCTAGCCGCGCGCGCGCCCGGCCGCGATACCAGCCCTCCAGCGCGGCCTTGACCGCGGCAGCTCGTGCTCGGGCGTCGAGCCCCTGCGCCACCTCGACCACGAAGCGCCCGTGGTCGAGCTTGACCTCGCCGCCCTCGGCCTGTCCCCGCTCGCGGACGAGCAGCCGATGGCGCCGCCCCAGATAGGCAAAGCACTCCCCGCTCACAAACTCCCGCGCCGCCGCCGTGGGCTCGACCTGGTCGACGAGGCGCAGGCGCGCCCTGATCCACCGGGCCTTGTCGCGCACGATCGCGTCCAGCCGCTCCAGCGGCACCCCCTCGGGCGCCGTGAGCAACACCCCCTCCACCGGGTCCACCGCCACCGCCACCGTCTTGCGCCTAGGGCTGCGGCGCACCGCGTATTCGATCCGCGTGCGCCCCCACTGCACGCAGGAGCTCTCGTCACCCATCACGAGCCCCCCCGCTTCTTGGCCAGCTCGACCACCTCGACGGCCAGCTCCTTGGAGGACGCGCGGTCCATCTTGGCGGCCTTGCGCAGCTTCTTGGCCACGTTGCGGCGCAGCTCCTTGAGCACGTCCTCTTTCTTGTCCCAGTCCACGAAGCGGCTGAGCTTCTCGACCTCGTCGTCGACGCTCGCGGCCACGTCGCGGGGCAAGTTGGGGTCCGCGTCCTCGGCCGCGAACGCCCCGGCCTCCCCGGCCCGCGCCAGCAGCCCGTAGATCGCAAAGCCGCGCCCGCTCAGCCCCAGCGCCTCCGCCGAGCGTTGCCCGCCGCCCAACAGCTCCGAGCGCAGCGCCAAGCTCAGCTGGAGGCGCTTGGACTCGTCGATCCGCCCCTGCTCGTAGTCCGCGATGATGTCCTCGAGGCGCTGCTTGAGCGACCCATAGAACGCCGGATCCTGCTCGAGCTTGACGTGGATCTCGTGGCGCAGCGCGTGCTCGACCCGGCTCGCCTTGGCCTTGGCCGAGCCCAGCGCGGCCAGCTGGGCGTCAAAGGTGTCCGAGAAGATCGGCGCCTGCTCGAAGAGCACGCTCACGGACTCGGCGCTCACGGCGTCCTCGATCAGCTTCTGGACCTTGGCCCCGCAGTCGCTCATGTCGGGCCCGGCCCGCCCCGGCAAGGTCCGCGCGGCCTTGCGGACCTTGCCCAGCCAGCGCGCGTCGTCGACGAAGCGCAGGGCCTCGGGCGCGGGGTAGAGCATGTCCAGCGAGCGGGCGAAGGCGCGAAAGGCGTCGTCGAAGGCCGCCCACACGTCGTCGTCGTCGAGCACCTCCAGGCAGTCGCTGAGGCTGTCCTTGTCGCGCACGCCGTCGAAGAAGCGCAGCGCGGCGCGGTGGCGGGCCTCGAGGCGCGGGAGCTCGTCGATCTTGGGCTCGAGGGCGCCGCGGACCTCGTTGGGGTCGAAGATCCGCAGGGCCTCCTCGAGCTCCTCGGACACGCCCCAGTAGTCGACGACCAGCCCGTGGGTCTTGGTGTCCTTGTAGCGCCGGTTGGTGCGCGCGATCGCCTGGAGCAGGTTGTGCTCGCGCAGCGGCTTGTCGAGGTAGAGCACCTGCTCCACCGGCGCGTCGAAGCCCGTGAGCAGGCGATCGCAGACGATCAGGATCTTGGGGTCGTCCTTCTCGACGAAGTCCTCGACGAGCTGGGTGATCTCCGTGTCGGTCTTGGCGTGGGGGCGGAACTTGGCCTCGTCGTTGTGCCTGGACGAGATCACCAGCGCCCGCGTGGGCCCGTTGAGACGGGTGAGCTCGTCGTAGTAGCGCAGCGCGGCGTCGCGGCTGCTGGCGGCGATCTGCGCCTTGAAGCCGCTTTCCGCGATGTAGTCGCGGAAGTGCCCGATGATGTCCAGGGTGATGGCCTCGATGCGTCGCGGCGCCTCGGCCAGGGCGCGCTCGTTGGCGTAGCGCTGCTTGATCTTGGCGCGCTCCTCCTCGCTGCGATCGGCGAACACGTTGTCGAAGAGCGCGTCGAGGCTGGTCCCGATCACCCGCAGCTTGGCCAGCCGGCCCTCGTAGACGATCCGCACCGTGGCCCCGTCGGCCACGGCCTGCTGGATCGTGTAGGTGTCGATGTAGGGCCCGAAGGTGTCGAGGGTGCTCTTGTCCTTCTTGTCGATCGGCGTGCCCGTGAAGCCCAAGAACGCGGCCTTGGGCAGGGCCTCGCGCATGTTGGCGGCCAGGCCGCGGTACTGGCTGCGGTGGGCCTCGTCGACCATGACGACCAGGTTGTCGGCGTCGCTCAGGGTCCCGAAGGAGCGCCGACGCTCGCGCCGCTGGCCCTCGCCGGTCTTCTTCTTGCCCGGGTCCTTCTCCTCGCGCAGCTCCTGGAACTTCTGCACGGTGGTCATGATCGTCTTGCCGATCGGGTTGGCCAGGAGCTCGCGCAGCTGGCGGACGGTCTTGGCCCGCTCGACCTCGAAGCCGCAGCCCTTGAAGGTGCGCGTGATCTGCTTGTCGAGGGCCGTGCGGTCGGTGACGATGACCACGCCCGGGTTGTGCAGGGCGGCCTCGCGGCGCAGCTTGAGGGCCAGCCAGACCATGGTCAGCGACTTGCCCGAGCCCTGGGTGTGCCACACGACGCCGCCGCGCCCCTTGGACCCGGGCTTGGCGGTGGTGATGCGCTCGATCGCCCGGTTGACGGCCACGAACTGCTTGTAGCGGCACAGCTTCTTGACCTTGAGGCCGTTCTCGACCTCGAAGACGATGAAGTTGCGGACGACGTCGAGCAGGTTCTCGGGGCGCAGCAGGCTGTAGATCACGCGCTCTTGCTGGCGCACGCCCTGCTTTTGGCCGGCGAGCTCGGCGTCGAGGGCCTCGCCCGCCAGCGGGTAGGGCTCGCGCCACTCGAAGTAGAAGCGGCCCGGGGTCAGCGTGGTCCCGTAGCAGGCGTCCGTGCCCCAGGCGGCGATCAGGATCTGCGCGGTCTCGAAGAGCTTGGGCGCGCCCTCGTTTCGCCAGCGCTCCTCGGACTCCTGGTAGCGGTGCAGCTGCTCGATGGCGTCGCCGCGCGGGTCCGCGAGGTCGGGCCGCTTGCACTCGATCACCGCCAGCGGGACGCCGTTGACGAACACGGTGAGGTCGGGCTTGATGTGCATGTTGACGCCGCGCACCCGGTACTGGCGGGCGACGATCAGCTCGTTGTTGCGGGGGTCCTCGAAGTCGAAGAAGCGGACCTGCTTGCTCTTGATGCCCGCGCCGAGGTCCTGGCGCACCGACTCGCCGTAGGTGAGGGTTCTGTAGATCGCCTCGTTGGCGGCGAGCAGGCCCGTCGAGGGCACCTGGGTGACCATCTTGACGGCGGCGGCGGCGTTTTGAGGGGTGATCCAGGGGTTGAGGCGCTGGATCGCGCGCTGGAGGCGGCCGGCGAGGACGGCGTGCTTGGTGGAGCTGCGCTCGGCGTCGAGGGCGTCGGGGGAGACCTCGGTGTAGCCGAGGCGGACGAGGAGCTCGACGGCGGGGTCCTCGGACTGGGTGAGCTCGGTGGTGTCGCGGGCGGTCATGGGGTCACGCGGAGCTCTCCGGTGAGCAGGACGGACATGAGAGCCTGCTTGGTTACATGCAAAAACTCGCACTCTGACATGAGCGCATCAGAATAGCTGTTTGTGCTGTCCAGATGATGAGAAATCTCGGCTTGCTCACTCAGGGAGGGCATAGGAATTGGAAGCCCAAGAATATCAGGCTTCAAAACACGCGGCACGGTACTACCGCGCGTTTTGTCCAAAAGTCGTGACTGAGCATCGTCTGCAAGCAAGACGAAGATTAGGTATTTACTGAGAACCTGGCCCGCGTTGGGCCTCAGAGCCATCACTCGCCTGCTTATCTGATAGGTGCCGTTCTCGGGATAGGGCGCAACGTGGCCCACTGGAGCCTCCGTGGTTATCAAGATATCTCCTGGCCGAGTCAAACCCCTCGTAGTCCAAGCATCATAGTCAGTTGGACTGATGAACTGGCGAGGCTCCATCTTGACCCGTCCCATTCCAATATTCGCAGCGCTCAGAAGAGGGATCCCCGACTCAGACTTGGGAGGAGTTTTTCCACGATAGTCAATGACCTTCTCAAGAACACCTCCGAGGGGGGCGACCTCCCAGTCCGCCGGAATCTCCCCGATTTCGGTCCGCTTGAAGCGCTTGTGGCGACCGGGGAGCCCCTTGGTGAGCAGCTCCTGCATCAGCCCCCGCTTGACCACCTGCACCTGCTCGATCACCGCCTGCGTCTTCTCGATGGCCTCATCCACCGACGACAAGATCGCCGCGATCTTCCGCTGCTCCGCCAACGGCGGAGTTGCCACACTGAGCAAGTATGCGTCGTTCCGATTGAGTCCAGGCACTCCTGTTGCGCTATTTAATCGAGAAAGTTTTTTCTCTTTCAGCAGGTAAAATACCCACTTCAGATCACATTGGACTTGCGGGCTGACATAGTACGTAGTGTCGATAGGCCAGCATGATCCACCCGACCAGCAAACTTTCCCAACGCTGCCCTTTCGACCAACAACGATGGCTGGGCCGTCAATGAGGTGGTCGTCGTGTTGTCCAACGATACCATTTGATCCATAGACCGCAACAGAGCCAGGGCGACGCCCTTTTGCGGGCAATGGCTTGCCATATTCGAGTGCAACCACATCCCCGAGCGCGCAACCGCTCCACCCTTCAGGCAGCCCCATAGCCCAACTCCTCCAAAAACGCGTTCATCCGCGCCTCCGCCTCCCCGCGCTCCTTCTCCAGCTCCCGCAGCCGTCGCACCGCCTCCCCGAGATCGATCCGCTCCTCCTCCTCCGACGTGTCCACGTACCTCGAGATGTTCAAGTTGAACTCGTTGCCCTCGATCTCCTCGAGCGCCACCACCCGCGCGTACTTGTTCACGTCGGCGAAGCCCGCGAAGGCCGCCGCGATCTTCTTCACGTCCTGCTCGCGGAGCTTGTTTTGGTTCTTGCCCTCCTCGAACTCCCCCGAGGCGTCGACGAAGAGCACCTTGCCCTGCCGGGCCTCGTCCTTGCCGCGGGCGAGCACGACCACGGCCGCCGGGATCCCGGTGCCGTAGAACAAGCCCGAGGGCAGCCCGATCACCGCCTCGACCAGATCCTCCTCCAGCAGCTTCGCCCGGATCTTGCCCTCGGCGCTGCCGCGAAAGAGCACGCCGTGGGGCATGACCACGCCGACCTTGCCGCCCTCCTTGGTCACCGCGAGCATGTGCTGCACGAAGGCCAGGTCGCCCTTGCTCTTGGGCGGGACGCCGTAGGCGAAGCGCCCGTAGCGATCGCCCTCGGCGATCTCGCGGCCCCAGGCGTCGAGCGAGAAGGGCGGGTTGGCGATCACCCGGTCGTAGGTGATCAGCTCGCCATCGCCGGTGAGCAGCTTGGGGTCGCGGATCGTGTCGCCCTTCTCGATGCGCGTGCCCAGGCGACCGTGGAGCAGCATGTTCATCTGGCAGATCGCCCAGGTGTTGAGGTTCTTCTCCTGGCCGTGGAGCGAGAGGTTGCGCGGGTCGCCGCCGTGCGCCTCGACGTACTTGGCGCACTGCAAGAGCATGCCCCCGGAGCCGCAGGTGGGGTCGCAGATCCGCATGCCCTCGGCGGGGGCGAGCAGCTCGACGATCAGCCGCACCACCATGTGCGGGGTGTAGAACTCGCCGCCCTTCTTGCCCGCGTCGTCGGCGAACTTCTCGATCAGGTACTCGTAGGCCCGGCCCAGCATGTCGGGCTCGGAGAGGTCGGCGTTGCGCAGGCGCAGGCGCGAGAAGTGCTGGATCAGCCGGCTGAGCACGTCGTCGCGGTTCTTGGTGTCGCCCAGGCGCGTGGGGTCGTTGTAGTCGATGCCCGCGAGCACGCCGTCGAGGGCCTTGTTTTGCTCCTCCAGGGCCATGCACGCCTTGTTGAGCGCCTCGCCCAGGTTGGTGCCGGTGCGCTGCAAGGTCGACCAGCGCGCGCGCTCGGGCACGAAGAGCTCGCGGTGCTCGTCGGGGTCGCTCCAGGCGATCTTGGGGTCCTCGCCGTCGGCGATCAGCGCCTCGACCTCCTCCTCGAACACGTCCGAGAGACGCTTGAGGAAGAGCATGCCGAAGATGTATTGCTTGTAGTCCGAGGAGTCGATGGACCCGCGCAGGATGTCGGCGGCGGACCACAGGTAGCCCTCGAGCTCGGCGACGGTGAGCTTGCGGTCGCTGGGGAGCTCGAGGCCGAGCTGCTCGCCGGGGGCGTCGGCGGCGGGCTTGCGCTTGGCGGCGCGCTTTTTGGTGGTCTTCTTCTTGGGCTTGGCCTCGGCCGCGGGGGCGGCGGGCTCCTCACCCAGGATGCGCGCGGCGATCGCCGCCTTCTCCTTGCCGGAGTCGTCGAGGTCGTGGGCGCGGCAGATGTCCTTCAACTCGCTGCGGTTGAGCTCGGCCAAGACCGCGGCGAAGCTCGCCTGCTTCGAGCGCGCGATGGCGTCGATGAACGCTGCCTTGGCGTGGCTGCTGGGTAGATCCAGGTCAAAGGTCCGCGCGAGCTGGACCAGACGCTTCTTGGTGAGCGCATCGAGGGCGCTTCGCTTCTTGGGCTTGGGCATGGGCAGCGGAAGGCCGAGGATATGCCATGCGGCCGTGTTCTTGGACCAATTACGACGCGTCCGACGCGCTCGGCGCTCGCGCTCGATCTCTCGGCGCCCCGAGCTGCGCTGCGCGGCCGCTTCGTGGGCGAGCAGGGGCTCGTACGCGATTCGAGCTGGGTTCGTGCGCTGCTCGTGCTCCTCGATCTCGGTGGGTGGCGCGGGGATGAGGCGCTGATCTTCGTGGGGAGATCGGCGATGCTTGGACGGTGCGCGCTGCGAAGCCGAGTCGAGCTGGTCAGAACTCGCTGCTCGCGCTTCTGGGTCTGGTGGTGCTACTCGTGCTGCCGCCGCGGGCTGACGCGACGTCGCTGGCGGGGAGCTTTGTCCAGCGCCTGATCCTCGCGGGTCCGCTGGCTGAGAGCGCGTCCCAGCTCACCGCTTCCGCGCCCGTCGGCACGCTGCCCGGGACCTTTGTCGTCGATGATCGGGGGGCTGCGCGCTACAGCGTTCCGCTCGCGCTTCCGCCGGCTGCTCGCGGCTTCGCGCCGGTGCTGTCTCTCGAGTACGACAGCCAGCGCGGGGATGGTGGGCTCGGCGTTGGCTGGGCGCTCTCTGGGGCGTCGGCCATCGACCGCTGTCCGCGGACGCTCGCTGATGACGGCTACTTTCGCGGTGTCCACCTCGATGACGAGGACGCGCTCTGCCTCGATGGGCAGCGCCTGCGCCTCGTCGAGGGCGAGCACCTCCAGCCCGGCGCCCGCTACCGGCCCAAGCGCGATGACCTCTCGTCTGTCCGCGCCATCGCCCACGCCGAGGACAGCAAGCAGTCCTGTGCTGGCGGTCTCGGCTTCGAGGTCCGGCGCAGTGACGGCACCATCGACCTCTACGGCTGCCGCCGGGACGCCGTCGCCTTGCATCCGCGCGGCCTCGCCAGCTGGTCTCTGGCCGAGCGCCGCGACCGCTTCGGCAACGTCTACGCCCTCAACTACACGAACGAGACCGAGCTCCTCGAAGACGGCGAGGCCGACGTCGAGCGCTGGCTGACCAGCCTCGAGTACGGCGGCCACACCACGCTCCACGCCTTCACCCGCCACGTCCGCCTCGAGTGGGAAGACCGGCCAGACCCGGCCGCAGGCTGGCGCCTCGGCGCGCCGCAGCGACAGACCAAGCGCCTCGCGGCCCTGAGCACCTTCGCCGAGGGCGAGCTCGTTCACCGCTACGCCCTCGACTACGACACCCCCTCCATCACGGGCCGCAGCCTCCTTCACGCCGTCCGCCAGTGCGACGCGCAGGGCGTCTGTCGGCCGGACACCACCTTCGCGTGGACCGCCGGTGAGCTCGACTTCGACGCCGTCCCCGAGCAGACGAACTTCGCCATCGAGCTCGCCTGGCCCTACCTCGCCAGCATCTGGTCCGACACGCCCAACACCCTCGCTCCCCGCGTCCTCGCCCAGACCATCCTCGACGCCAACGGCGACGGCCGCAGCGACTTCCTGCTCGCCGTCGGCCAGTCCAACACTCCCGCCCCCGAAGGTCGCGGCTGGGAGCTGTGGACCTCCCAACCCAAGGCCGACACGGCCGTCGCCCCATGCAGCACCCGCGACGACGACCTCGCGCAATGCCTCGGCTTGGGTCACTACCTCGTCCACGAAGACCCCATCTCGGGCCTGCTCGCCGGCCCCAGCTACGACGACCTCGCCCCCGCGACGCCGCCGCTCTTCGCGGCCGACATCGACGGTGACGGCCGCGATGACGCCGTTGGGCTCGGCGACTCCATCCACTACTTCGGCGGCGCCCCACCAGCCGGCAACGCCTTCTACCTAGCCCTCGCTCGCCCCGAAGGCGGCGTCGAGCAAGTCGAGTTCGACCCTGGCGTCTCTCCAATCTGGCAGTTCACCGCCCACGACCAGACCGGCGACGGCCTCGGAGACCTGCTCTTTTGCGCTGGCGACCCGCTCCCAAACGCCCTCGACGAGCCCGAGCTCGGCACCGGCACCTGGCACTTCACTCCAAACCTGCCTGGCGAGACCTTCTCCCCCGAGCAGGTCGTCGACACCGGCGAGCCCTGCTCGGTCTACGACAAGCTCCTCGTCCTCGACCACGACGGCGATGGCCTCGCCTCGCTGCTGGTGATCCCCACCTGGGACGCGCAGCTCGGCGCCTGGATCCCCTCGTCCAAGTGGTCCAACTACCACGCCCTGCGCCTGAGCCCCGGCGACTGGAGCCTCTCGCTCGAGGACACCGGCCTTCCGCCCGACCTCGCGCAACGCTGGCGTCCCAGCCTGACCGCCCACTACAACGACGCCTACCTCGACGAGGACTTCCCCCGCTCGATGCAAGGCTTCGGCCTCGACAAGATCCTCGACATCGACGGCGACGGCCTCTCGGACATCCTCCGCTATGAGCTGGTCTCCGGCGACACGGCTGAAGACCTCGGCGTGCTCATGCAGACGATCGTCGTCACGGATCCGCCCTGGGCGGAGCAGGGCGGCATCCGTCTGTGGCGCAACACAGGCGCAGGCTTCGTCGACGGCGGCTGGCTGCTGCTCAGCCCCGAGCCGGGCAAAGGCGGCTTTCGCCGCTTTCTGGCCGCGGGCGTGCTCGACTACGACGCCGATGGCCGCCTGGATCTGCTCTCGCCCGTCAGCGATCCCAACGACGACACCTGGAACTGGTCGATCTTCAATCTCGACAGCGAAGGCGTCCTGCACGAGCACCCCGAGGTCTTTCACAGCCCGGTTCAAGAGTTCGCATCCAACGTCCACAGCGTGGGCGCCTTCGACCTCGACGGCGACGGCTTGCACGACCCCGGCGTGTTCCTGGGCAGCAGCTGGCAGCTGCGCACCCACGCCGGCGAAGTCCCCGACAAGCTGAAGACCATCACCAACGGCCTGGGCGCGCGCATCGAGGTCGACTACCGCGCGAGCGCAGACATCGACGCGCCCGAGGGCTACGCCGACGCCGAGCTCGATAGTCCGAACTGCCTCTACCCCGCCCGCTGCGACCGCAGCCCGCGGCTACTGGTCGAGGCCCACCGCGTGGACTCGGGCATCAGCGATGCCCCCCAGACCTTCACCCACCGCTACGGCACCGCCCGGCGAGACCGCGAGGCCCAGCGCAGCCTGGGCTTTCGCTTCCACGAGACCACCGAGTGGCGCGACGCGCTCCCCGTCTACCGCCGACTCGTCCGCTTCGACCCCAGCTACGACGACGACCTGCACGCCTTCCCCTTCGCAGGCATGCCCTCACTCGTCGCTGAAGACCACCGAGACCCCGAGACCGGCCGCCACGTCGTCCGCGTCACCAGCCACAGCTTGAAAGTCCATTCGACGGGCCCGGGCAGCTACCTCCCTTACGCCGCCCAGACGCTCGCCAGCCGCTACGAACTCGACGCCTGCGAAGAAGACTTCTGCGCGCTCACGGAGCTCGACGAAGACCACCGCATCACCCGCGAAGTCCACACCGTCTTCGACCTCGACGACTTCGGCAACCCCACCCACTGGACGCGCACGACCTCCACCGGCAGCGAGACCTTCACCTACCGCACCCAGACCAGCTTCCAAAACGACGCCCAGACCTGGCTGTTGGCCCTGCCCACGAAGACCGTCCTGAGCTTCGAGCAGCCGGGCATCCCCGTCCGCACGCGCGAGTCCATCGCCGCCTACGACCCCGAGACCGGCGCGCTGCTCCACCACGAGACCCAACCAAACGACGCCGAGCTGCGCCTCGTCACCGGCTACGCCTACGACGCCCACGGCAACGAAGTCACCCGCGCCGCCATCGATGGCAACGGCATCGTCCGCACGGACACCACAAAGTTCGACGACCACGGCGTCTTCCCCATCTCCACCACCAACGCCCTCGGCCACCAGACGAAGCTCCGCTGGCACCCCGGCCTTGGCGTACTCACCGAGACCCGCGACCCAAACAACCTCCGCCTCGTCGCCGACTACGACGGCCTCGGCCACGTCACCGCCTTGCGCCACTTCGCCGGCGACGACCCCCGCGGCGACGACATCACCTTCAGCTACGCCGCCCTCCAAGACCAAGACCCCGACGCCCCCGTCCTCGAGCTCCGCCAAACCACAAAGGGCCACGGCCACCGAAGCCTCGCCCTCGACCGCCTCGGCCGCATCGTCCACGAACGAGCCCTCTTCGCCGACGGCCTCGAACGCGTCACCCACAGCCGCTACGACCAAGCCGGCCACCACATCGCCCAATCTCTCCCCACCCTCGTCGGCACCCTCCCAGACGGCTACGAACGCTACTTCTACGACCACGACGACCGCCTCGTCCGCCACCTCCTCCCAGACCTCAGCGAAGAGCGCTGGGACTACGCCGGCCACGAAGTCCTCCACCACGACCTCGGCGGCACGGCCTCCCGCCTGCGCTACGACGGCGCCCTGCGCCTCGTCGAGAGCGTCCGCGCCCTCGGCTCCCCCGACGAAGAGCGCCTGTGCTTCGACTACTCGAGCTTCGAGCAGCTCACCCAAGTCCGCCCCAACTGCATCGAGCCCCACAAAGGCTTCGACCTCCCCGCCGGCGAAGCCCCACCCACCATCAAGTCCTTCGCCTACGACGACCTCGGCCGCCTCACCCACAGCCACGACCCCAGCGAAGGCCCGCGCAGCTACGCCTACAACGGCCACGGCGAGCTCGCGGCCATCCTCGACGCCAACGACCAGCTCACCACCTTCACCCACGACGGCCTCGGTCGCCTCATCACCCGCGACGACCCCGACGGCCAGACCACCTGGACCTGGGACACCACCTTCATCGGCGCCCTCGCCCACACCCAAAGCCCCAGCGGCCACGAAGACCTCTACGACTACGACCCCCACGGCCGCCTCAGCGCCCTCACCAAGGTCATCGCCGGCGAGCCCTTCACCCTGCGCTTCGCCTACGACCAGCACGACCGCCTCACCGAGATCCACTACCCCGAAAACGAGCTCAGCGAGCCGTTTTGGATCCGCAACCTCCACGCCCAAAGCGGCGACCTCGTCGAAGTCCGCCGCGGCTCCGACGACGCCCCGCTGTGGACCCTCGAGTCCCTCACCCAAGCCGGCCAGATCAGCACAGAGCGCCTCGGCAACGGCGCCCAGACCACCCGCAGCTACGACCCCCTGCGCGGCTTCGTCGAGCAGATCCAGACCCACTCCCTGCTCGGCGGAGACCTCCAGGATCTGCGCTACGACTGGAACCCCGACGGCACGCTACTGCGCCGCCAAGACCTGCTCGGCGCTCAGTCCGAAGTCTTCAGCTACGACGACCTCCACCGCCCGATCCAGACGACCACCACCAAGGCCGGCAGCGAGCACGTCCGCCACTTCGCCTACGACGCCCTCGGCAACCTCGCCTTCGCCAGCGATCGCGGCGCCTACGACTACGACGCCAACGGACGCCTCACCTACGCCGACGGCCGCACCCACACCTGGGACCCAAAGGGCAACCTCCTCGCCCGCGAAGCCCCCGGCGAGACCCTGAAGATCACCTACACCGCCTTCGACGCCCCGGCCCAGCTCCTCGAAAACAACCTGCTCACCGAGCTCGAGTACGACGCCGATCAGACCCGAGTCTACCGCTACGCCGAAGCCCAGGACGGCCCCCGCGAAACCATCTACGTCACGGATCTCTATCAGCGCCAGCGCACCCCCGAGACCACCGAGCACCACTACTACATCCCCGGCCCCGAGCGGCTGATCGCCGACGTCGTCGACACCCACAGCGACCTCGAAGCCACGCGCACGACCCACTACATCCACGTGGATCACCTCGGCTCGACGGACGCCCTGAGCTCCAAGGCGGGCGTGCTCGAGCACCGCCAATCCTACGACCTGTGGGGCAAGGCCCGCGACCCCGAAGACTGGACCCTGCCCGAAGAATTCGCCGCGCTCAGCCCGATCAACCGCGGCTACACCGGCCACGAAGCCCAGTCGGACAGCGGCCTGCTGCACATGCGCGGCCGCATGTACGACCCGCACCTGGGCCGGATGGCCTCCGCAGATCCCTTCGTGGTGGATCCCCTGAGCAGCAGCGGCTGGAACCGCTACGCCTACGTCCTCAACCAGCCGCTGGCGCGCACGGATCCCTCGGGCTTCATGCCCACGGCCGCGTCCACCGATCCCGAGAGCAGCAGCGACAGCGAGCCCCAAGACTTCGGCTTCGAGATGACCGTGCCCGTGGTCGGCACGCGCACCGCCGAGGGCGTCGCCGGCAGCGGCCAAGTCCAACAAAGCGACATCGGCGGAGGCGGCAGCGCGAGCGCGCGGGCGGATCAGCAAGCCGGCGACATCGGCCCGAGCGCAGCGCAGATCCAGCAGCTCCACGACAGCGCCCGAGCCCGCGGCGCAGGGATCGTGCGCCAACTCAACGCCCCGCCGCTCCAAGGCTTCACGGACGCCATGGTCCGGCCGGAGAACCCCTCGCAAGAGCGGCGCCGGCTGGAGGTCTCACAGGAGGCAGGCGCACGCGTGATCGCCACGATGCAAGACCCGCCGACGCACGTGGTCGTGTCGGTGGAGCTGGCGATGTTTTTCCTCTCGGGAGACGTCGAGATGGTGGGCGGTGCGCTGCGCTGGGGGATCCAGCGCGCGGGGCAGCGCAAGGCGGTGCGGGAGCTGGCGGAGGACGGTGGGGAGATCTTGATCGCGGGGTCCGTCAAGCGTAAGAAGCCCAAACCCAAGCCAGGACAAACCGGTGGTCCTGGCGCAGGTAAACGCTTCTCTGAAGGGACGAAGGACATGGCAGAGGCCCAAGCTCGCGGACGATGTGTGTTTTGCGGAAGGAAGACACAGCGAGTACGAGGGGGCACTCAGCGAAATACTGACCATGCTGTCCCAAAATCAAGGGGCGGCAACAACACCCTCGACAATGCACAGAACACATGTCGAGACTGCAACCTTCAGAAACGAACAATGACGACAGAAGAATACCTCAAAAAGGTTTCCGAATGACAGGTTCTCACGATCGCCGTTTGGTGAGGATCCTATTTCATCTGGATTCGTCAGAATGGCATGGAAGTACAACAGAGCGACTCTGGGCTGAAGGTGTAGGAAACGGCCGATACCGACTAAGGAACTCCCCCTTCTATGCATTTGGAGTCAGTCTGGGGGATGTTGTGTTTGCCAATTTGAAAGATGGCGAACTCGAGTATTGCGGAACATCAATTGCAGGAGGTCACTCCACCTACCGAATAATAAAGATCTGCGATCGCCTTTTCGCCAGCTACTGGTCCCCACTCCAAGAGATTGGCTGCACATATGAAGAAGGGCCAGTCTTCACGGTTGACATCCCTCCTTCCACTGACATTTATCAAGCTTACAATCTTCTCCAGCATGGCGAGAATGATAAGGTATGGGATTTCGAGGAAGGTCACTGTGGGCATAATGTTTGAGCCCACTGCTCCCGGGGATAGCGCCTTTTTCCTCTCGGGGGACGTCGAGATGGTGGGCGGCGCGCTGCGCTGGGGGATCCAGCGCGTGGGGCCGCGCAAGGCGGTGCGGGAGCTGGCAGAGGACGGTGGGGAGATCTTGATCGCGGGGTCCGTCAAGCGTAAAGGGAAGAAAGAAGGTGCCGCTGGCGGCCCACGTGCAGGACAGCCCTTTACCCCCCACGGGAAAAAGGAGCGTTCGTAGCCGAAACCGAGCGGAGCATGGTGGAAATCTGACATGTGAGAACTGTGGGAGGAACGATCTCATCGATCCTCCACAATCTCGGGGAGGTGTTCCAAAGCCAGAGAATGCAGGAGAGGTTGACCACATCATTCCACGTGCCCGAGGTGGCAATGGTTCTCCCGAAAACGGTCAAGTTCTTTGCCCAAGCTGCAATTTGAAAAAGGGAGCAAAATGATATTATAATCTCCAAGGTGACTCATTTTACTTCTCTCTCGGTTTTTCAGGGGGCTGTTCGCACTGCACTTGCGAGCTTAGCCTTCGAAGTCAGGTATGGAGCCGTTGAAAGCCGCCGCTGGGACAGTCCAACGCTGTACCTTGCCGATGACGGGTGCGGAAACCGTGGGGCGATACAGTTCGCAGGCCATGATTGCATTGGCGTATGCTTCATAAAAGAACTTCCTACCATTGACATCGTCTCAAAATTGACAAACATTCCTGTTTCGCTTCGAAGCGAAGTGGAATCGTTGGCAGATCTCCAATTTTTTGTTTCTAGTCAGCATTCCTCTCGTATTACGTCGGTATTTTGGAGCATTGAGGGAAAAATTGATGACAGCAACCCGTCCAAGGAGGACATGGTAAAAACTGGCGATGAGCTTTTTTCTTTTGAATTCCTATCACCTGCTCTTTGGAAGAGCCGCGCAGCCGAAGGATATGAGCTTCCTCAATGCACTCTCGATGCAATTTTTGACATCTCAACTTCCACAAACAAGCCGGGCTCACTGGTACGCTTGAGCGCAGAAAACCTCGAATTTATATTTCCTCGAGAATTTGGAGATCGAAAGTCCGCACTCGACAATCTGTTAGGGGGAGGGGCGTTTTCATTTGAAAGCACTTAGAACAATACCGCATTCGACCCGCACAATTGCACATAAAAGCTTTTGCCCAACGACACATTCATGACAATCGACCATGAATCCGACGCTCCAGTTTTCTAACTGTGCCAGACCACCAAGCCCCCCCCCCCCCGGAAATTCTTCACGTCAGGGCGGAGAAAACGAGCCACTATTCCCCGAAACAACGAGCCCTGCTGAAAGAGGATTAAAATGAACAAAACCAATACAGATGCTCAGTTGCTGACTTGCAAAAAGTACGGAGCTCGCTGGCAAGCATCTCCACTTCAGCACAAAGTAGGGGTTTCGAAGAACATTCGCTCAGGCGAAGAACCTCTCAACGGGCTGCGGCACCCTCCGCAAGGAGATACTACAGGCTGGTATCTCTGGGCAGGAGAATTTTTCGACGATGCGCCCGATTTCTTCGAGCCTCTTCATGTTGAACACCTCATAGAATGGTGTCCTTCAGTCATCCCATATCTCGGTCTTCCTCCGGGGTGGAGGTTTCTGATCACCGATGACTATGAGGATGTATGGAGCGATCCAGGCCTTCTCGCTATTTAGGAATTTCTTGGCGGCTCATCTTCTGACAAGGATTATCCAACTCCAATGCCGAAACGCTGCATCCATCACGACAAATGAGTTCTCGACAAAAGTCATTTTTTGCCACCCCCTCAGAGGTTTTCTCGTGGATTGAGGAGAGCACATCTCTACTCAGTCTGTCGGCAGTTCTTCGACATAACCCAGGCCAGGCACTTGAAGAGTGGGATGGTTCTAAGAATTCCCTTTTGACATCTTTATTCATTTATCTCGCTCAGTCAAAAACTGATCTCCGCACAGTCCCCGCTAACAACATCATGCCCGGAAAGCTGGGCTGGATAAGGGTCGTGCCCCCACGCCTGGATCAATCACGTTTATCCGAGACCGTTATTCAGTCGAGGTCTGACTGGTGGGATAATGCCATCAGGTCCACTTGTGAAAACAGGGCGACCCACCACCTATACGCAAAAATCACAAAAGTCATATCGCCGATTTTGAAGTCGCCTGTACATGCAAAGAACATCATTACGGGGCGAACATCAAGCTATCAGGATATGGGCTACACAGATGGTGCTGTCGAACTGTTCAATTCCGGTCACGGCTGGGTTCAGGAAGGGACATCTAATGTCATATTTTCCCCCCGCATCTTCTCTGAATGATCCAGTAGCGTCACCTGAGGATCGGCTGGTCACAGAGGGTCCAGAGTAGACTCTCCCCGGGCGATGATATTGCGCTCTTGAGCCAGCGCACAGCCGCTTGTCCATGCCGGCGGACGCTTAGTCGTCCAGTACGGATCCCTCGGGCTTCATGCCCACGGCCGCGTCCACGGATCCCGACAGCAGCAGCGACAGCGAGCCCCAAGACTTCGGCTTCGAGATGACCGTGCCCGTGGTCGGCACGCGCACCGCCGAGGGCGTCGCCGGCAGCGGCCAAGCCCAACAAGGCGACATCGGCGGAGGCGGCAGCGCGAGCGCGCGGGCGGATCAGCAAGCCGGCGACATCGGCCCGAGCGCAGCGCAGATCCAGCAGCTCCACGACAGCGCCCGAGCCCGCGGCGCAGGGATCGTGCGCCAACTCAACGCCCCGCCGCTCCAGGGCTTCACCGACGCCATGGTCCGGCCGGAGAACCCCTCGCAAGAGCGGCGCCGGCTGGAGGTCTCACAGGAGGCAGGCGCACGCGTGATCGCCACGATGCAAGACCCGCCGACGCACGTGGTCGTCTCGGTGGAGCTGGCGATGTTTTTCCTCTCGGGAGACGTCGAGATGGTGGGCGGCGCGCTGCGCTGGGGGATCCAGCGCGCGGGGCAGCGCAAGGCGGTGCGCGAAGGAGGGGAGATCTTGATCGCGGGGTCCATTAAGCGTAAAGGGAAGAAGCGCGGGCCCAAGACGGATCCCAACGCGCCCCACAACGCGAAAATTCGCTCGGAGGCCGAAAAGCTCGAGGAGCAAGGGTGCGAAATACTCGCAGGTGGCGGACAACGCCCCGAGAAGCTGATAAAAACTCCTGGCGGAAAAAAGTCGGGTCGACGTCCCGACATTATGTATCGCACACCCGAAGGCAAAGTCCGAGGGCGCAACATAGGAAGGACTCGAGTTGACGGAAGTCCAGTCAAACGAGAACAGGAAGCGCTCGCAGATCTAAACGGACCAGGACACACCCCTACCGACTTCACGCCTTACGATAGGTGAAAAACATGACGTCATCAATGACTCAGTTCCATGCAACCCCCGGCGAAAACACTGAATTCGCTCACCACATAGCATCTAACCAGGCAGTGCACTCCACCATATTAACCTACCCATTCCATGCGGAAGAAGTGTCTGCAGACGATATTGAGTCAAAGATGAGTGGCAGTGCAAAAACTGTTGTGTTTACCCTCAGTCCTCCCGTTCTAGAGGTAAAATCCGGTGGCCAGTTTTTCGATGCAAACCCTGGCTCTCTAGTTCTCGAAGTCGGCCGTCTACACGAACGGCAACTGGAAGAGTCTAGTTTGGGAACAACTCAAGTCGTCCCTTTGTGGCGAGGTTTTATCTCTTATCTCAAGCGAAGGACTGTCGCTGGAGCCATTGGCCGTAACGAGCAAACGGGAGCATCCGCAAGCTACCGAAGCCACCGCCTTTCCCCAGGGGCCATTGATTTTTCAAAGAAAGGCATTGTCCTACGTCAGTTCATTGGCTCACCTATTTACTTCGGTCCTGTGAGCGATGAAGCTTCTTGACAGCTGTTTTTAGGGGGATCATGTTTAAGGTAGGGCCCTCGCTAACTGTCGGAGAGTCACCTGAGTACACTCGAGAGCACGCCAACCTGGAAGAAGGCAGGAAGAGGGCGGACGGAAGTCCTGTCAAGCGAGAAGTAGAGGCCCTCGAAGACCTAAACGGCCCAGGCCAGATCCCCACAGATTTTACGCCGTGCGACAGGTAAAAAGTTGTCATCAATAACCATACAATTCTATGCAACAAGCGAAGAGCTGGCTGACATGGCGTCATTTTGGATCGATAAATATGACATCAATGCAGCAATGGTCACGTTCCCTCCATTCTCGGCCTCACCCATTCAGTATCGAGTGGGGGAGACCCTCTCATTCCTCTCAAAAGCTCAACAAATTGCGTTTTGCGAAACCGAAATTAACTATCCTTCCAATCCGGGTCTCGATTTGATGGATGTCAACAACAAACTGCTCACCCTCGAACTTGGAAGCCTCGGCCCTCGCGGGCTGTCGGAGAGCCACCTGAGCACACTCGAGAGCACTCCAACCTGGAAAAAGATTGCATCCGACCTCAAGCGACGCACGAAGGCAGGAATGAAAGGAAGGCACGAGAAGAACGGCGCCGAGGGGACATATAGGAACTTCAGGTATACGCCCGGGGCAAAGCAACTATACGACGAAGGGGTATCCTTGAGGCAGTTTGATCAGTCAGCCATCGTATTGTCTCCACTCCCAGTCAACAAGTAAGTGCCGAAGGCAAGGACGAGCACACCGACGCCAACTCCGGATCCATCGATGAGCTACGATCTCAACATCTGGGGCCGGCAACGAGAAGAACTGGCCCGGCTTCTCACCCCCAACGACGGCTGGGAAGAGCATGCTGGAGGGTTTGCGCTCTCTCGCCGAGGCTGGCAGATCTTCGTTGGAGAGCCCCAAGCAGTCGAGCATGAGGACGTCCCTCTCGAAGTTTCGAAGGCGCTCTTCGGCACTGCCTGGCTAGTTGAAATCAACCTCGAGCCTAACTCTTCGCCAGACTCTGCTCGACGGCTACTGCTAGTGTACGGATCAGAATCACGGAAGGCGATATCCACAGTACTTGAGCCAGCCGAGTGCGTCCGAGGCTCGGATCCGACGCAGGGACCTACGCATCGCCTTCTTGAGCTCGCTGACGCTCGTGGGCATCGCTCGGCGTATCCAAGCTTTGACCTTCGCCCAAGCGGCCTCGATCGGGTTGAAGTCGGGACTGTACCGGGGCAAGCGGACGACCTTCGCACCCCTCTCGAGCACCGCAGCCACGACCTCTGCATTCTTGTGCATGTTGATGTTATCCCAGCAAACGATGTCGCCCGGCTCGAGCGTGGGAGCCAGGCGCTGTCGGACGAAGCGCAGAAAGTCAGCGGTCTTGACCCCGCCATCGGTCGTCATCAAGGCGCTGATGCCGTCGACGCGTAAGGCCGCGATCATCGAGACGTGGCGACCGCGGGAATAGGGCTCGTGCGGTCCGTAGAGCGGCTCGCCGCGTGGGGACCAGCCCCGGCGCGGACCAATCCCTGGATGCGTGCCCGATTCGTCCACGAAGACGAGACGTCCGATGTCGAGTCGCCGCTGTCGCAACCGAAACTGGGCGCGCTCCTCGGCGACGTCAGGTCGGTCCCGCTGGGGAGCGTAGGGAGTTTTTTTTGAAGCTGAGGCCAAGTTGGTGAAGCGCCCGGAGGATCGTCGAGCGATGGACCCGGTTCTTGGGAAATCGTCGATTGAAGCGCGCCGAGAGGTGGTAGGAGCCGAGGTAGGGGTCCTTCTCCATCTCGCCACGAATCCACAGGAGGTGGCGCTCCTTCAACTTGGGCGTCCGGCCAGGTGGACTCTTCGGCACCAAGCTCTCGCCTTGGCGCAGCTTCCGCGAGATGCGTTCGACGGTGGTGACCGAGACGGAGAAGCGCTCGGCGATGAGGGGCTGACTTTCTTCGCCAGCTTCGATGGCTTCGGCGATCCGGGTGCGGAGGTCGACGGAGATTGGCGTCGTCACCCGGCCAGTAGATCACCATGGGGACTCGATGTCGATCACCCTTCCGGTCCTCTGGATCGTACACTAGCGCGGGTCATGACGAAGCTCGATCACCTGCCCAGGCGCATCGATCGACACGACCTCACGCAGCGGCTCCCCCTCACCGCTCACCGCCTCGACCCACACCCGGTGCTGACCGAGCAACATCGACAGCCGCCCGGAGATGACCTCGCGCTCGTCCACGAACACCCGACAAGGCTGCGCACAGCTCACCCGCAGCGAGCCCTCGCCGCCCGCCTCCAGCTCGGCGCGTCGTTCGTCATGGAGCGTCTCCAAGCGCGGGCCAAACATGGCCGCAGGTAACGCCCGCCCCCCGGCGTTTCGCAGCGCGTGATCCATGACCGCGCTGGCGATCTCCGGGCGCTCTTGCGCGAGGTAGACCCTGACCAACATCATCAACGCCAGATCTCGATTTTCGAGGACCTCGTCGTCTCCGGCCATCAGCGGGGTGTACTCGTAGAGCGCGACGATCGCCTGCTCGAGGGCGTTCGTCGCGTTCGACTGGCTGCCATTGTTCACCCAAACGAGGGTCTGCTCGAGGCGCACCTTGGCGAGCTCATAGCCGCGCGCATGCTCCGGCGAGGTCGCCTCGAGCGCCCACAGTAGCCCCCACAGCAACAGCGCGCGCATCAAAACCGGACCCCTCCGAGCCAGGCGAGATCGCTGCCCGCGTCTCGCTTGCGCGCGCGCTCCTTGCCGCCCCTGCGCTTCGTTCGAACCTCATCGACGACGAGCATGATCACCCCGCTGAGCCATAGCCCGCCACCGATCCCAAACAACGCCCAGCCACTCTCGATGTTGTCGAACACCAGCCGCGACTCACAGGGTTCCGGGCACACACCATCGAAGCCCAGCACCACCCCACCAATCAACGACAGCCCCACCCCCGTGCTGATCATCGTCAGCTCCGACCAACGCGGCGCAGCCCGGCGTGGCGCAGACTCTTCCAAGCTCACGTCGGGAGGCGGACCCACACGCTCGAAATCGATCGCCACCACATCGCCCGCAGCCTCGAGATCAACCTCCTGCTCCAGCGGTGGGCGGTGCCCATCCTTGGCGACCACCCTGACACGATAGCTCCCTTCGACCAGGAGTGGGACGGCCCCAAACACTCTGCGCTCATCAACATAGACCTCACAACGGACCTCACACTGAACGCGCAGCGTTCCGCTACCTTTTGCCTCGAGCACCGCCCGACGTTCACCGATGAGCCTCTCCAGCCGCTCCCCCAATTTATCCGCAGGGATGGTCCCCCCTAACGCCATGCGAACGGCCTCGTCTGCCGCCGCCTCAGCCTCGTCATCGTCGCCGAGATTCTGGTACGCCCGAGCGAGGCTCAGCTGCGCGAGCAAGCGAGTCTCCAACGCATTCTCGTCGAGCGGCTCTGACACCGCAATACAGGCTTCGAGCGCGGCGAGTAACACCGGTATCGCCCGTTTCGAGTCGACCATGGCTTGCTTCAGCGCATCCTCGAGCCCCCGGGTCACCGCTGCGACCTCGTTCTCGACCTCGCCCGTAGACGTCTCCCCTCCAGACTCGACGGTTAGCTCGACAACCGAGCTCAAGCTCAGCGCAACCAACATCGCAATGTTCAGACTCGACAAAATCACACCTCCTCGGAGCGCGATCAAAATCGCATCGACCAGCCCAGCATGGCCCGCTGCCCACGACGCTCGCCGACGCGGACCTCATCGACGATCAAAAACACACCGCCAAGGAGCGCAGCTGCGCCCCCAACCACAAAAAAGGGCAAGGCAGGCTTCACCGTTCGAGTGCACATCGACACCCCGCAGCTCGGGCGATCGTGAGCGAGGATCACGCCACCAACCAGAGCCAGCGTCACGCCCCCCGCGATCAGCGAGAGCTCCCCCCAGCGAGGAACGAGCCGCGACACGCTCCGCGCCTCCGAGAGGCGAACAAAGCCCACTCCCGATCGCCAGGGCGTCCCGAAATAGAGCGTCTCGACATCATCCTTGTCCGTCAGGCTCACACGTTCTCGGTGTGGCTCCCGCCTGCCCTCGGGGTCCTCGATCCACACCCGATACTCCCCAAGCAAGAGCTCGAGCGTCCCGTCTTCGACGCGGCGCTCGTTGATGTAGACGTCACAGTCGAAGCAGTCGACGATCAACTTGGCCAGCCCCTGGTTGTCGAGTGCGACCCGACGAGGGAGATAGAGGTCAACCAGACGAGGCCCCAAATTTTTGGGTTCGAGCTCACCTCCCAGCTCTCCCCGGATGGCCTCATCCATGGCCTGCTCGGCGCCCGCCTCATCGTCCACGATCAGCATCGCGCGAGCCAAGTTGAGCTGCGCCTGACTCCTGGCCGCGAGCGCATCCTGATCGGCGGCCAGCAGCGGCGCATACTCGTGGAGCTCGGTCAGCGCGGCCTCCAGGGCCTCGATCGCCGCCGCGGGGTCTCGGTTGGCCATGTCGCTCGCCATCTCGCTCGCCATCTCGAGCGCCCGCTTGGCCTGCTCATAGCCGCTCCCCTCCACCCCTGCTGAGACCGAAGCCTCGGGCGCATCGATCCCCCTCGAACTCTCGACCGGCGGCCCCGAGAAGGCCAGCACAAGACAAGCAATCATCGCGTTCATCGAGCGCTCCTCAAAAGCGGATCGGCCAGCCGAGCTCGACCTTGCGCTTATCTTTGGCCTTTTGCTTGCGTTTATCTCGCTTGCTCGCCCGGGTCTCATCGACGATCGCCAGGATCACGCCAGTCAAGTACAGCCCGCCGCCAATGACGACAAGCGCGTATCCCCCACTCCTGCCCCCATCTTCCTTTGCCTCGTGGATCAGCACGGATCCGCCAACAACCCCACCAGCGCCAACCCCCGCGAGGATCAGCTCACCCCAACCTGCGAGCAGTCGCTCTCGTTCGGGCTTCTTCGACGCCTCGGGCACCTGGAGCTCGAGCGCCTCGACCTTGGGCTTTGGCTTGGGCGCATAGCGGACCGTCACGACCTCGTCTACCTCAGTCAGCCTGGCCGTCACACGAAGCGCGGAAAATTTGCCGCTCACATCCTCGACCCAAACGCGATACTCACCCAGCGGGAGCTCCTGAGCCTCCTCGCTCATGCGCTCGTCAACATAGATCTTACACGCCCGAGCGCAGTCGACCTTCAGCTGAGCGACGCCTGCAGCCTCGATGTGGCTCATTCGCTCATCGTGAAGCTCTTCGAGCGTCGGCCCAAATTGTCCCGCATTCGGGGTATCGTCGCGCGCAGTGCGGATGGCCTCATCCATGACCGCCGCAGCCTCCTCGTTCTCCCCGGAGCGCTGGAGCTCCCGTGCCAGAAGGAGGAGCGCGCTCACTTGGCGCTCACGAGCCTCCTCGTCCGCGGCAAAGCTGGGCGCGTACTCGTGCGAACTCTCGATGGCCGCGCGCAAAGCTGGGATCGCCTGCTCCGTGGGAAGCCGCGAGTTCTTTGTCAGCTTCAGGAGTAGCGCGTTGGCCTCGGAGAAGTTCGTCGGGGTCGCATTTCCGGCGGCCTCCGCCGGCGCCTCGCCGGCGCCCTCGGGGGGAGTGAAGAGTAGGAGCGAAGAGAACAAGAGCGTGTGGAACATGGCTTGCCGTGGTTGGTAAGAGGTGGATGAAATGCGCGCTCAAGGTTGATCCGCGCCGGGGTAGCCGGGGCTCTGGATCGGATCGCCGTCTATATCTGTCAGTGGGCCGTCACCGTGACGCTCGACGTCTGCGATCAGCTTCTCGATACCACTCGACGACAAGTGGTAGTCTCCAGAGTCCGCATCTCTAAAGAAGGCCAGGTCATCCAACTCGAGGGTGCTATTTTGCGCTGTATCTCCGGGAGGTATGCACACATCATCAGAGCCCCCTACGAGGATCGAGCTAACAACGGAGAAGTATGCACCATCACTGCATTGCAGAAGGCTCCCATCGCCCACAACCGTCGAGTATGCAACATTTACCACGGCATCGTCCACTCCCACCAAGGCGTCCCCATCAGCGCCAAAGAAGCTGCTCTCCGCGGACATCTCGGCGAATGATGCCGCCTTCACCGCGACCCAGCCCTCCCCCTCGGCATACATCGCTGACGCCTCGATGAAGAGTGACGCATGACTCGATACGGAGATCACGGCGCCCCCGCCCTCACCCTCGCCTTCGCGGATCAACTTCAGCCTCGAGATTGAGAGCTCATTGCCCGCCCCCGAGATCGTGAGCACCCCGTCGCTCGAGCTCCACCGTGGCAGCGCGCCACCGACCGGCTGCCCGACAATGTAGATCTTCTTGGCTTCGGATGACACGACGATCGCGCTCGAGTGGCCTTCGTAAGGCAGCAGCCCCTCCCAGCCCAAGAGCGGCCAGACCCGGATCAGGGTCACGCCACCACCGGCCAGCTCCAGCGCTTCGACGATCCCGTCGGGATCCGCTCCCTCGACATCGATCAGCACGTCGGGCTCGGTGCACTCGCCCATTGAGCAGACCTGGTCGCTGTCGCACTCCAAGGTGCTATGGCACGGCCCAGACTCGACACCGCTGTCCTCAGCCTCCGAGTCGTCCTCCAAATCACCTTCATCCGTCTCGCCCCTCGAGCTCAAGCCGGTCTGGAGCTCGCCGCACGCGCCCTCCTCGCAAGGCTCCACACAGGCCAGCCCAACCGCTCCGAGGCCAGAGAGCCCCAGGCGGATCATCGAGGTTCGATTCATCGTTCGTGTCATTTTTCTTCTGGTCCTCTGTTTGCTCAGCGCTCGACGGGCTGGTCTGCCCCGGGGTATGAGATGGCCGCAATGCTGTCCCCATCGATGTCCTCGACCGGTCCCTCCTCTTCGAGGGTGGCGTAGTCGGACAAGACAGCAGGCGCCGCGCTTGGGCGCAGGTGAAAGTCGCCCGCCTCCGGATCCACGAAGTAGTCCGGGTTGAGCTCGAGGTCGACGTAGGTCCGGGGGAGTTCGTAGTCGCAAGCCGTCGCGCTCGGAATCCCCAGCGGGCTGGCCAGCAGTGAATTGCGCAGCTCGAGCAGCCCCTCTCCCTCGCACGCACTGACCGCCTCGGTGGCGACCACCGTGGAGTAACGCAGCAAGACCTCATCGTTTCGGTCCAAGTGGAGCCCACGCCGGCCCGAGATGAAGCTGGCCGCGACGTGGACGACCGACCCCTCGCTGAGCGCGAGCGTCTCCCCAGTCCCACGAAGCGCGGTGTTCTCGACCACCACCTCGCTGCCGACCACGCTCAAGGCTGCCGCTTCGGCCTCGCCCCCATCGACGATCAGCGAAGACAGGCGCAGCCGGCTGCTGTCCTCCACACGCACCACGCTATCTTCAGCGCCGAGCCCTTTGGGCGCCCACTGTGGGAGCACACCGTTGACGGTCTGACCGACGACGTAGATTTCGCGTCCTCCCCCGACCCGCGCCGTGCTTTGGTAGCTCGCCGCATCGCCCGACCAGCTCGCCCGTGGCCACACGCGGATCAGCGTGATCTCTTCGGTTGAGGCACCCTCGAGAGCCACCGCGAGATCGTTGGGACCCTGTTCGCGTGGGCCGATGTCGACGATGAGATCGGGCACGATGCACTCGTTGCGGTAGATGTGACAGACTTCATCCGTTGGGCAGTTGCGAGCGGTCAGGCAGGGGACGGCGGTGAGCTCTGCGCAGCCGAGGGTGCTCAGCAGGGCTCCAACGGGAAGAAGACGACGACAGCTTGATTCGAGAAACATTAGACCGAGAGCTCACAACAAAGACCCAACACACAAAAACAACCTACAGAAGATGCATGACCAACATCACACTATAGTCCCAACGCACAAACAGCGCCTCATTCTGGCTGATCCGCCCCTGGATACCCGTACCAAGGAATTTCGTCGCCATCAATATCGCACATCACAATTCCATTAGACCAGCGAGCATACTCTTTATATATCGACCACAATGGATACCCTGACACATCCACATGAAAATCACCCTCCCCCACAAACATACTACTACCTCCACTCAAAGCAGGGGTTCCGAACTGCCCTGATGTTGTTGTCGAGTACGCCATGCTCTCAACATTAGCAGCAGGATCACAAGCAAAATCCCCACTCTCACCCGGCAAAAGCGTCACATCCGACGAAAATACAGTTCCATATGACTCAACAACACCATACTGACCACTCTCCCCACAATTGTTACTGTTTTTACACTCACACAGCACAACGCTACCCGAGCCTTCACCACCTGAGAACACAGAAGAGTATTCAAAACTGACACGAGCATCATCATTCTCGAGTTTAACTGCACTGCCATCTGCCCCAACAAAACTTCGATTAACAAAAACTCGACCTTCGCCGACAGTTATCGCTACGCCATCACTCATCAGCTTAACGCGATCCAAGACCACATCCCCCCCCTCAGCAACACTAACACTACCCGAAATTTCGGCACCTTGAACAAAAACAGTTCCACCAGAAACGGTCAGAGCACCGCCACCACCTGTCCAAGTGAAGAATCCGTCGCCTTCGTCGACGTCAGAAACAATCATAACAACAAATTTTCCCCCAATGCTCAATTCAACTCCCTCACTCCACCCAGAAGACACATGAACAGCGAAGACACCGCCTTCGTCGTCCTCCAACTCCTCTTCAAGCTCACCCAGAGAGACCTCCTCATACTCACCGTCAGCATAGCACCTCCCATTGTCAACAGAAGGAATATAGATACCATTACAGATGGCATCATAGGCTACACACACCTCCTCACCTCCTTCAGAGTCACTCTCCTCCCCCGACTCTCCCTCAGTTTCAACCCCCCCACCTTCAGCATCGAACTCCTCAGTCCCATCACCCTCCGAAGTGCCGTCCTCCGACCCCCCACTCTCAGTCGACTCCTCGCTCGACTCACCACCCAGTTCCTCATCACACCCCCCTTCGTAGCACTCATTCCTAGCGCACCCTCCACCCACAACCATCGAGAGAACAACAACACCAAGTGAACCGTTGATTTTTTTCATCTTTCAAAACCTTCCGAAGATCTGAATTCCACCGTAGTCGCGAGCAACGCCCGCCGAAACTGAAACCGAAACTGAAGCCTCTCCCGGCCTCCGCCGCTCCCGCCGCGGAGCCAGGACGTAGTAATCAACCAGGACCGCCGCGATCCCCAAAGCCAACGCCCCTCCCCCGCTGACCGCAAGCACAACCCCCTCGGGGTTCAAGCACGGACAAGCCCTCGCCTGGGCCCCACAGCGCTCGCTGGTCTGAGCGCAGACAACTGTCCCCGCCACCATCGTCCCCAAGCCCGCGCCGCTCGCGGCCAGACCAGTGATCCCCAGCGGTCCGATATGCTCCACGAACTTGGACAGACTCTCCCTCTCCTTGGTCGCCTCATTCGCGGCCAGCGCCTCTGCCCCAGAGGCCGCCTCTGTATTGGAGGCCTCCTCCCACGTGGCGACCATCTCGCGGAATTTGTTGACGACCTTCTCGACTAGCCGGTCCTCGTTACACACCGGGCACTTGATGTCTTCACCCAGCGTTCGCTCGTCGGCGCTGAGCTCGAGGTGAACCGAGTAGAAGAGCGCGTCCTCGTCGACGAAGTCGATCCAGGCTCCCACACTGAGCGTGTTCTTGCCGAGCTTTCCCACGCCGTCATCGATGCGGTAGGCCTTGGCCCTGAGCGCCTTTCGGAGACTCGAGCTCATGTTCTCCTCGACCCGCTCGCTCCGGTCCGCTCCGATCTTCGAGGCGTCGACCTGTATCCGCGCGAGGGACGTGGCTGGAGCAGCCTCTCTTGGCGGAGGCGGCACCGCCTCTTCGAGCGTGGATGTAGGCGGGTCAGATGACGCCACGGGTGGGGCCGCCTGCGAGAGGCTCCCCTGGATGCTGAAGGCTACAGCGAACATGATCTGGATCGCTCGATTTGGAGCTCTTCGGACGCCAATCATGGCTGGGCTAACTTCCTTATCTTGCATCGTTCTTGCCACTTGACCACTCTGGGGTCCCTCGAAGATCTGGTCTCGGAGACGCACTCGTCGAAGAGCTCCAATTGGAAGAGCGCAGTGCCGAGTAGGTCGAGTCTGTCACCGCGATCAGCCCAACATTTCGCCTCTTCAGTCGTGATCAGCTCGAGATATTTCCAACGCCCATCTTCAAGCGCCATCTCGGCTGATTTTCGGTACTGGGCACACTCAGGCGTCTCCCAGGCATAGGTCGCTCCTCGTTTTTTCCCGTTCCCCCTAGTCCTTTTCTTTTTGGAAGCAGGAGGAGAAACTCCCCTCCCATCACTGCTCTTTTCCGGATCATCAGCAGCACTCGCGCTCGGAGGTATTCCAGACTTGTCGGACTCCGCATCGCGGACTGACGCAGACTCGGCTGGAGTCGTGGGCTGCGTCCGACGCGAGTCTGGAACCACGGGTGGCGCCGAGATCGGCTTCGGGAGGGGGTCAGGGTCCAGGACGGTGCTTTCTGACTCCTCTCGAGCAGCGCCCCCTGGCGCGTCTTCGAGTAGAAACCACGTCAGACCGAGGCTCGCCGCCACGCCGACGAGCACCACGGCGGCCAGCGTCCGCCTCGAGCCAGCGAGGATGGGCTCGCCACGCTCATCCTCGTCACTCTCGAGCGCTTCGCCGAGCCCGTGGGTCTCGACCATGCTCCTCGCCGCCTGACTCGGCCCAGATGGCAGCCTCACGAGGGGCTGCGCAGGCGAGACCGCGGCGTCCATGGCTCGAGACATCGCCTCGGAGTTCATCGACCCCCGGACCTGCGGGGCGTCTTCGGCGTCGACCCAATAGGGCTCCATCGAGACGGTGATGTCCTCTCGTTCATCCTCTTTCACCCACGCCTGGAGCCCGGCTCGCGCCACGAGCTCCCCCGCCACGAGAGGCTGCTCCCAGCTCGAGATCATCCCCGGGGGTGTACACTCGCCAAAGCCCAAGAAGCGCTCCAAGCGGACCTTGGGCACGATTTGGACATTTGAGTGTGCACAGACCAGATGTGGTTCACTGCGCACTTGCGAGGCTTCTCTTTGAGACATCGACTCGGTCTTGTGTTCTTGGTCCTGATACCGACTGTGCTCATGAATAGTGGCGGTCATCGGCGAGTCGTGCTCTCACAATATCTGAGGGACCTGCCCTCTTCCACGGCTATTATGGGACACGTGTCCCATATCTGCGCCGCTGGCTTTTGTACTTGCCAGGAAAAATTTAAAGCCCCATGCTCGGGGCATGACGCAGATTGGTGACTATAGGCTCATCCGCCGAATTGGTGCCGGCGGCATGGCCGAGGTCTGGATCGGCGAGCGCGATCACATGGGCATCACAAAGACGGTGGCTGTCAAGCTGCTGCTGCCCCATTGCGCCCAGAGCGAGGAGCATCGCCGCATGTTCTTCGACGAGGCGCGGCTATCCATGCTCCTGCGAAATTCAGCGATCGTCCAGGTCTTCGACTTTGGCGAGCAGAACGCGGAGTGCTACATGATCATGGAGTGGATTGACGGGATCAACGTCAATCAGCTCGACAGCGCGCTATGGACCCAAGGTCAGATCCTCCCGCTACACATCACCACATACGTGATCGCCGAGGTGCTTCGCGCCCTGCACCATGCCCACAACCTACACCACGGCATGTCCGAGGCGATCGTCCACCGCGACGTCTCCCCACAAAACGTGATGCTCTCCTCGGCCGGCGAGGTCAAGCTGATGGACTTTGGCGTGGCTCGCTTCGCCAACGAGGCGACTAGCGGGCTCTACGTCAAAGGCAAGCTGCGCTACATGCCACCGGAGCAGCTCAGCGGGCAGTCGGGAAACCCCTCCGTCGACCTCTTCGCCGTCGGCGCGATGTTTCAAGAGATGGTCGAGGGTCGCAAGTTCCGCTGCGAAGTTGGGGAGAACGAATCCGATCTGCTCGGCGCTGTCTTGCGTGGCGACGTGCCCGCGCTCCCGCCGAGTATCGAGCTGCCACCGGAGCTCGAGGCTTTCCGCGTGGGACTGCTCGCCCCCGCTTTGGACGTACGCACCTCCAGCGCACTCGAGGCCCTGGAGTTGCTGACGAGCTGGCCCGGCTACCGCAACGCGGCCATCGACCTCGGACGCCACGTCGAGCGCTTTCGCGAGTTCATCCCCAAGACGAACTACGCGGGGGGGAGCGACAGCCGCTCGGCCTCGGCCGTGCGCTCCTCCAGATCGAGCTCGAGTGCGAGTTCGATCTCGAGCTCACGACCGAGCGCGAGCTCGAGCGCCCCAAAGGCGCCGCTCGAGGCCGGAGAAACCTCTGTGTCTCGGCGGCTGGGAGGGGGCAACCCAGGTACCAACTCGAGACTGCGCACGCCAGCCGCCAGGCCCAGGCCCAAGCCCAGGGAGCAGCAGCACAGGAGTCTCTCTCAACGGCAGCTCGTCGCCATGCCCTTGTTCGTGTCCGCGATCACCGTCGCGCTTGCGACCATTCCCCTGGCGATGGCTCAGGGGCCCGCGGACGAACTCACACCACGAGATGAGCAGGCCCCTCTCGACCTGACCGGGTCCCAAGTCCAGTCCCCGCCAGCTCCCTTCGAGGAGCCCCCGACCGAGCCAGAGGATCCCCCCCTGGTAGAAGCCTCAGGCTCCGAGGACACCGGCTCCGAGGACACCGGCTCCGAGGACACCGGCTCCGAGGACACCGGCTCCGAGGACACCGGCTCCGAGGACACCGGCTCCGAGGACACCGGGGGGCTCATCATTTTCGATGATGATGGGCCAGATGATGAATCAGACGACCCCCCGGTCAAACCACAGACCGTCAGCGTCGTGATCAAGGCCAACGACTACTTCTATGCCTACGTGAAGATCGGCGGCAAGAGAGTGACGGTGGAGCCGGTCAAGAAGATTCGCCTTTCCCCCGGGCGCTACGCCGTGAAGATGCGCCAGAAGAAATCCGCCCCGTGGGTCAAGGCCGGCTCAGTCACGATCGAGCCCGGCAAGAACTACACGCTACTCATGACCAAAGCAGCCGGAGAGCGCCCCGGGGTCCGGGTCATCACCAATTGAGGCGAACATGACCGCCACCAGCATCATCATTCTCCTCGTTGGAGAGACACTCGCAGCCCTGCTCTTTTTGTTCGCCTGGAGGCTATGGCGCCCCCCTCCCGAGCCGCTGACCTCTGCCGAGGCCCAAGGCCACCAACAGCCAGCCTTCGTCCCCCCACGATCCGCACAAGTCCCGAGCGCCGAGCCGACCGCGTCCGCACCTCTGCCGCCGCCGGCCCCCGCAGTCGAAGAACACACCATGTTCGAGCCCCCTCCCCCGGGGATCTTCGAGGAGCCCGCGACACACATGGAGGACGAGGATGAAGACGACAGCGACTTCGAGCACCTCGACGGCGTCAAGACCATGTTCTTTTGCAGGGCCGGCGCGACCCAGATCTTGACGGATGCTGTCCCAAGCCCTCCGAGTCCCCCCAAGCCCCAGCCGCCTGCGCGCAGCAACATCTCGAGTGGACGCCAGCGGACGGCGCCAACGGCTCCGCACCGCATTCGCCAACCTCCGCTGCCTCCGCGAGGGCCCAACTGAGCTCCTCCCACGAGCGCGCCCGGTCAGCCCCGACAACGCACCAGCTTGGCCCCGTCATGGGGAGCGGGGAGTACCGCAACTGGTCGTCAATCCCGGTGCGTTCTCCTTGGCGGGGCCTTCTTTCCCCCTCACACGCGTAGCGAGGGGTCTTCCCCCCCAAACCAGGCCGACCCCGCCCGCACGGCGTTGGTCGCCGCGCCCAGGCGCAGGTTGTCGGCGGCGACGGTCAGGCACCAGCGCCGCCCGTCCTGGTCGCGGTTGTCCCGGCGCAGGCGCCCGACCAGGGCGCTGTCCCGGCGCTTCAAGGTGGCCAGCGCCGTCAGCTCGGCGCCCTCGGCCCCGGGCAGGTAGCTGACGAAGGGCGCGACGCGGAGGACCTCGGCGATCGCCTCGGCGGTGGTCGGCTCGCGCAGCTCGAGCCAGACGTTCTCGTAGTGGCCCACGGTCACGGGCACGCGACAGCACTGGGCGCCGATGCCGAGCTCGGGGAGCTCGAGGATCTTGCGGCTCTCGTTGATCAGCTTGCGCTCCTCGGAGGAGAAGCCCGAGTCGTCGGTCTTGCCGGCGTGGGGGACGGTGTTGCCGGGGTAGTTGGCGGCGTCCAGGCCCTCGCCCAGGCGATCCCCCGACTCGGCCATGGCGGCGAAGCCGGCGGCGGTCTGGGCGATGAAGTCGTCGAGCGCGGCGACCCCGGCCCCGGAGATCGCCTGGTAGCTGCTGACCGTGACCTCACCCAAGCCGAAGCGCGCGCGCAGGGGCTCGAGGGCCAAGGTCAGGGGGATGGTGGTGCAGTTGGGGTTGGCGATCAGGCTGACCGAGTCGTCGACGCGGCGGTGGTTGACGCCGGCGACGACCAGGGGGACGTCGGGGTCCATGCGGTAGGTGTTGCTCTTGTCGATCACCCGGTAGCCGAGGTCGACGAGGCGCGGGCAGTAGCGGGCGCTGTACTGGTCGTCGAGGGCGACGAAGGCCAGATCGCCTCGGGGCGCGTCCTCGGTCTCGAGCTTGGCGGCCGCGTGGACCGCGAAGCTCTCGCCGCCGTGCTCCAGGGTCTGATCCCGGCTGGCATAGAGCACGCGCTCGGCTCCGGGCCAGGCGCGATCGAGGAGGGTGAGCAGCTCGCGGCCGACGAGGCCCGTGGCGCCGAGGATGCAGATGCGCATGGCCGAAGGGTGCTATGCCCCGGCCGAGATCTCCAGCCCGCGGCGCCGAGGACCCCGGGGGCCTGCGCAAAGTAGCCAGCGAGCAGCCTCACTGTTTTGGCCGCTGCCCCCCGCAGGCCGCCGCGTCCGCGCGGTCGCGGCGCTCCCCCTTGGGGGGTCGGCCGCGCCGTGATAGCACGCGCCCATGGCCACCCGCGCGACCGCTCGCCCCCGCAGCATCGACTTCAACGCCGCCGAGCTGATGGTCAAGACCATCAAGGGCCTGACCATGGACGCGGTGCAGAAGGCCAACTCCGGGCACCCCGGCATGCCCATGGGCTGCGCGGATCTTGCCACGGTGCTGTGGACCGAGTTCTTGGTCCACGATCCCTCGGACCCGCAGTGGTTCGACCGCGACCGCTTCGTGCTCTCGGCCGGCCACGGCTCGATGCTGCTCTACAGCCTGCTCCACCTCACCGGCTACGACCTGCCGATGAGCGAGCTCCAGAACTTCCGCCAGTGGGGCTCGAAGACGGCCGGGCACCCGGAGTACGGGCACACCCCGGGCGTCGACGTGACCACGGGGCCGCTGGGCTCGGGCTTCGCCGCGGGCGTGGGCATGGCCCTGGCCGAGCGCTTCTTGGCCGCGCGCTACAACAAGCCCAAGCACCGGATCATCGACCACATGACCTTCGGGGTCGTCAGCGACGGCGACCTCATGGAGGGCATCGCGGCCGAGGCGGCGAGCCTGGCCGGGCACCTGGGCCTGGGCAAGCTGATCTACCTCTACGACGACAACCACATCTCCATCGACGGGGCCACGGACATCTCCTTCGGCGAGGACGTGGCCAAGCGCTTCGAGGCCTACGGCTGGCACGTGCAGCGCATCGACGGCCACGACCACCCCTCGATCCGCGAGGCGATCGCGTCGGCCCGCGACGACGAGCGCCGGCCCAGCCTGATCTGCTGCCGCACGACCATCGCCAAGGGCTCGCCCAACAAGGCCAACACCTCGGCCTCGCACGGCGCCCCGCTCGGCGCCGACGAGGTCGCGGCGACCAAGGAGGCCATGGGCTGGCCGGCCGATCCTTTCCATGTGCCCGAGGACCTGCGCTACGCCCTGGGCGAGCAGATGCCCGAGCACGCCCAAAACCGCGAGGACTGGGACGCGCGGCTGATCGCCTACCGCGAGGCCCACCCCGAGCTCGCGGCCGAGCTCGCCTTGCTGATCGCCGGCGAGCTCCCCTCCCAGACCTTCGCGGGCTTCGACGCGCTGCTCGAGGGCTTCGAGGTCGGCGGGGCGATCGCGTCGCGCAAGGCCTCGCACAAGATCCTGTCCAAGCTCGCCGCCAACCACCCCACGCTGCTCGGCGGCTCGGCGGACCTCGCCGGCTCCAACGGCGTGCTGCTCCCCGACACCCCCGGGCAGAGCGCGGCGCACCCCGAGGGCCGCAACCTCCACTTCGGCGTGCGCGAGCACGGCATGGCCGGGGTCTGCAACGGCATGGCCCTGCACGGCGGCGTGCGCCCCTTCGACGCCACCTTCTTGGTGTTCTCGGACTTCATGCGCGGCGCCGTGCGCCTGGCCGCACTCATGAACCTGCCGGTGGTCCACGTGCTCACCCACGACAGCTTCTGGCTCGGTGAGGACGGCCCCACGCACCAGCCGATCGAGCACGCCATGAGCCTGCGGCTGATCCCCAACCTCTACGTGATCCGCCCCGGCGACGCCCACGAGACCCTCGGCGCCTGGCGCCTGGCCATGGAGCGCAAGCACGGGCCGACGGCGCTGCTGCTCACCCGCCAAAACCTCCCGACCCTGGCCGAGAGCCGCGCCGAGGACGTCGCGCGTGGGGCCTACGTGCTCCTCGACCCCGCCGGCGAGGGGGATCTCGACGGCATCTTCATCGCCACCGGCTCCGAGCTCGCCCTGGCCCGCGAGGCCGCGCTGCGCCTGGCCGAGCAGGGCGAGCGCATCCGCGTGGTCTCCATGCCCTGCTGGGAGGCCTTCGCCGAGCAGGACGCCGCGTACCGCGAGTCGGTGCTCCCGCCCAGCGTCGGCCGCGAGCGCCACCTGGCTGTGGAGGCCGGCTCGACCCTGGGCTGGGAGCGCTACGCCGACCATGTCCACGGGATCGACCACTTTGGCGCGTCTGCGCCCGCCGAGGTCCTGGCCGAGAAGTTCGGATTCACCGTCGAGGGCGTCATCGAGCGCTGGGCGCAGATCCGCTGACCGCCGGCCCTCGCGGCGGCGCGGAGACTGCGGCGCGGAGACTGCGCCACATCCTCTGGATGCCCGCGAGGGCTCGCTCACGTCGCTCCCACCCCGATCCACTTTTGCCTTGCGGATGCTGTGGCATCCTCCGCGCGTCCGCGGGGCCTGAAGCCCCGCCATTTTCATTCCGCACACTCAACCGTCACGTAGGCACACGCCATGGACCTCGCCAAAGTTCGCAATATCGGAATCTCGGCCCACATCGACTCGGGCAAGACCACTCTCACGGAGCGCATCCTGTTTTACACGGGCCGCATCCACAAGATCGAGGAGGTCAAGGGCAAGTCCGGCGTCGGCGCGACGATGGACTCGATGGAGCTCGAGCGCGAGCGCGGCATTACGATTCAGTCGGCCGCGACCGCGGTCCAGTGGAAAGAGTACGACGTCAACATCATCGACACCCCCGGACACGTCGACTTCACCGTCGAGGTCGAGCGCGCGCTGAGCGTGCTCGACGGCGCCATCTTGGTGCTCTGCTCCGTGTCCGGCGTGCAGTCGCAGTCGATCACCGTCGACCGCCAGATGCGTCGCTACAACGTCCCCCGCCTGGCCTTCATCAACAAGATGGACCGCGCCGGCGCCGACGCCTTCAACGTCACCAAGCAGCTGCGCGAGAAGCTGCACCACAACGCCGTGCTCGTCACCTACCCCATCGGTGCCGAGGATCAGCACGAGGGCGTCGTCGACCTGCGCACGCGCAAGGCCTACTACTTCGACGGCGACAACGGCGAGAACATCCGCGTCGAGGAGTGCCCCGAGGCGCTCAAGGATGACGTCGAGGAGTACCGCGCCAAGCTCGTCGAGGCGCTGGGCGACTTCGATGACGACATCATGGAGAAGTTCCTCGGCGAGGAAGAGGTCAGCGCCGAGGAGATGGAGCCCGTCATCCGCAAGGCGACCTTGTCGCTGGGCATGACCCCCGTGTTCTGCGGCTCGGCCTACAAGAACAAGGGCGTCCAGGTCCTGCTCGACGCGGTCATGTCCTACCTGCCCGCGCCCAACGAGATCGACAACGAAGCCTTCGACCTCGACAACGACGAGGAGAAGGTGATGCTCTACTCCGATCCGGGCAAGCCCCTCGTCTGCCTGGCGTTCAAGCTCGAGGACGGCAAGTATGGTCAGCTGACCTACACCCGCATCTACCAGGGCACGCTCAAGAAGGGCGAGTTCATCTTCAACCAGAAGACCAACAAGAAGCACAAGCTCGGTCGCCTGGTGCGGATGCACTCCGACAAGATGGAGGACATCGACGAGGCCTACGCCGGCGACATCGTCGCGATGTTCGGCATCGACTGCGCCTCCGGTGACACCTTCACCGACGGCAACGTGCGCTACTCGATGCAGTCGATGCACGTGCCCGAGCCGGTCATCAGCTACTCGCTCCAGCCCAAGGACAAGGGCAGCCAGACCAACTTCTCCAAGGCGCTCAACCGCTTCTCCAAGGAGGACCCCACCTTCCGCGTCCACCGCGACGAGGAGTCCAACGAGACCATCATCTCGGGCATGGGTGAGCTCCACCTCGAGGTCTACATCGAGCGCATGCGCCGCGAGTACAAGGTCGACACCATCGTCGGTGAGCCGCAGGTGGCCTACCGCGAGACCGTGACCCGCGAGACCCCCTACAACTACACGCACAAGAAGCAGACCGGTGGCTCCGGTCAGTACGGCCGCGTGGCCGGCGTGATGCGCCCCATCGATCAGGAGACCGAGGGCGACCCCCACTACCGCTTCAACGACAAGATCACCGGCGGCGCCATCCCCCGCGAGTACATCCCCTCGTGTGACAAGGGCTTCAAGGACTCGATGGACAAGGGCGTGCTCATCGAGGCGCCGGTGACCGGCGTCGAGATGGAGCTCAACGACGGCCAGTCTCACCAGGTCGACT
This sequence comes from Pseudenhygromyxa sp. WMMC2535, assembly GCF_011083025.2. NCBI lineage: Bacteria > Pseudomonadati > Myxococcota > Nannocystales > Nannocystaceae > Pseudenhygromyxa > Pseudenhygromyxa sp. WMMC2535. Next base: position 4,408,685 of record NZ_JABJWV010000001.1, on the reverse strand, counting down.
CGAGCGACATGGCCTTCCAGATCGCCGCCCGCGCGGCCTTCAAGGAGGCCATGAACAAGGCCGGCCCGGTGATCATGGAGCCGATCATGAAGGTCCAGGTCGAGGGCCCGGAGGAGTTCCAGGGCGGCATGCAGACCACCCTGATCCGCCGCCGCGGCACCATCGTCGGCTCCGAGAGCCACCACGGCAGCACCGTGATCGACGCCCACGTCCCGCTCTCGGAGATGTTCGGCTACTCCACCGAGCTGCGCTCGGCCACCCAGGGTAAGGCCGAGTTCACCATGGAGTTCGCGCACTACGACAAGGTGCCCGCGCAGATCCAGGAGGATCTGATCAAGAAGCACCGCGAGGCCAAGGGCAACTGAGCCCGGGTCGAGGCGCAAACTGCCAGCGAGAGGGCGGCCTTCGGGTCGCCCTCTTTGTTTTGGTTCTCGTTGGGGTTGGGGTTGATTTAGCGCGAGGTCGGCTTGGCCGTGAGCGCGAACGCCCGCTACTTGCAGCCGGTCGGCGCCAGCATCGCGGTCGGCGTGCCCTCGCTGGCGCTGACGCCGATGTTCCCGACCTTCGAGGCGCAGGCCCAGCGCACGCTGGCCCCGGCACAGCTGGCGCAGTCGACCTTCACCAAGGTGGCCTCGGCGGCGTCGCGGGCCTCGACGCCGGCCGCCCCGCTGGTCCCGCGCAGGTGCACGTGCTCGAGGTGCGTGTCGCGGGTGTGGTCGCCGAGCACGACGCCCACCCAGCGCTGACCGGCCTCGGCGGGCTCGAGGATGATCGGCGCGTCGATCGTCCCGCGCATCGCCAGGGCCCCGCGCTCGTAGTAGCCGACGCCCAGGACCACGCCGGCGGCGAAGCGCAGCCGCGTGCCCGGGGCCACGGTCAGGCCCGCGCCCTTGTCGACGAAGACGTCGCCGCGCACGAAGATCGGCGCGTCTTGTCGGGCCCACTTGGTGTCGTGCTCGATCCGCCCGCGGCTCAGCTCGATCTGCGTGTGCTCGTCGTAAATGTTGTCCGCGGCCAGGGTGCCGAGCTGCTCGGGGGCGAGGCGCAGGGCCACGGGGACGTCGACGAAGCGGTTAGCGGCGAAGGCCTCGACGCTGACCGAGGCGCCGCGCAGCTCGACGCCGACGAGGTCGTCGTGGAGCTCGCAGCCCTCGAGGCGCACGTGGGCGTCACCCTCGGCGAGGATCACCCCCTCGTCGCGCTCGCCTCCGTGGGCGAGCTCGACCCCCTCGAGGGTCAGCGCGCCGTGATCCCGGACGTGGATGCCCGCCCAGGCGCCGGCGGGCACCGGGCCGCCGCCGTCGGGGACGGCCCCGCGCAAGATCACCGCGCCGCCCTCTCGCAGACCCTCGGGGGCCTCGACGCCCGGCGGGCCGGCTTCGAAGTCGAGGTCGGCGCGGGCGCTGAGCGAGCCCGGGCCGAGGCCACCGAGGACCACGCGCGCGCCGGGGCTGAACTCGAGCACCGTCCCCGGTGACAGGCTCAGGCCCGCGGGGCGATCGAGGTCCCCCTCGACGCGCACGACCCCCTCGACTTCATAGCGGCCCGGCGACCACTCGACGGTCCGGCGGATCTCGCCTGCGCGCACCGCCACGGCGGCGCCCTCGTCGAGGTGGAGCCCCCGCAGGCCGCCGAGGGCAGCGGGCGTGCTCCGCAGCGGCGTGCCGCCGCCGGCGAGGGTGAGATCGACGATGTCCAGCTCGCCGGAGAGCGCGAGCTCCACGGCCGGGCCACCGACGACCGCTGCGATCCGCAGCTCCTCGGCGCTCACGCCCTCGCCGGTGATCTCGAGGGCCGGCCCCTCCGGACCGCCGGCGCCGGCGATCTCGAGGTGCGAGAGGCTCGAGCCCCCGGCCTGGGCGAACAGGCGCAGCCCCTGCCAGCGCACCTCGCCCGCTTCGCCCTCGCCCGCTTCGCCCTCGCTCTCTTCGGACGCAGCGGCCACCATGCGCACGGGCTGCTCGGCGCTGCCCTGGACCTCGAGCCGCCCCGGCCGGCTGCGCCCGACCTCGAGCACCGCCCCAGCTTCGAAGTGCAGGGTCACGCCAGCTGCGAGGATCAGCTCGCCGCCGTCGATGCGGTATTGGCCACGGACACGCACGCCCTCGCACGCGCTGGTGATCGTGCGCGTCCGGGTCTCGGTGCCAGTCAGGAAGTCCGGGCAGTCACCGACCAGCTCGCCGTCTTGGCCCGAGTCTGCGGGGAGCCCCGGGGCTCCCTCGCCCTCGTCTCCTGCAAGCGCCGCTTCCTCGCCCGCGTGTTTTTCAGCGCCTGAATCCGCCTGCTTGCGGGCCTTCGGCTCGTCGCTGAACAGGTAGCAGCCCGCGAGCGTGCAGGCGAGGACGAAGAGCGAGGCGCGCCTGGCCATGCCCGGCTCCTACCACAAAAAGCGGCTATATTGGCCGCCATGCCTTCGCGCCGAGTCATCGCGTCCCCCCTGGCCCTGAGCGCGGTCCTGCTGCTGACCCCGTCCATCGGCTGCAAGACCAAGAACACCAACGTCAGCGTCGCCGATCCCAACGCGCAGCAAGATGACGCGCGCGCCCGCCCCGGCCAGGAGGGCGAGGGGCAGCCCGTGCAGCGCCCCCCCGTGGAGATGCTCCAGACCTCGGGCAGCCTCAGCGGCCTCGGCGACATCCTCGACGGCGCCAGCCAGCTGATGAACATCTGGTCGCCGCCCGACCCGGGCATGCCGGCGATCAACCTGACCGACCTGGTCTCCGTCAGCCTGATCCAGGCAGGCTTCGCCCCGGGCTTCTTCGAGAGCCTGGACCTCGGCGGAGTGCACGCCTTCGAGTTCGCCTTCCCCCACGAGGGCCAGCCCCACGCGACCGACGCGGACATCGACGCCGCCTTGAGCATCGCCGCCATCGACCCGACCCGGATGATCGAGAGCCTGCCCTCCGAGGCCCAGCCCCAGCCCGTCGGCCAGGGCCTGTGGCAGCTGGTCGAGGACGACGTCGAGGTGTTCTTCCGCACCCAGAGCGCGTCGATCGAGCTGGCGACGAGCATGGAGAGCCTCGGCCGCGCGAGCAGCCTGCCCGCCAAGGCGCCCGCCCAGCCGCGCTTCAACCTCCGCGTCTCCAACCTGCCCACGGGTGACATCGACATCAGCGATCTGATCCCCCTCTACGGCGCGCCCGGCCAGGCCCTGAGCAGCGTGATCAACGAGCTCGAGGCCGTCGAGCTGCACGCCGACTTTGGCACGGACCGCGCGCTCACGGCCGTGGCCATCGCCGACGCCCCCTTCGAGCGCCTGGGCCTCGACCCCATCGGACCCGCCGCGCAGGCCGAGAGCGCGCTGGCCAAGACCCTGCCCCCCGACGCCATGGGCGTGTGGCTGATGCCCTGGGGCGACCCGGCCCTGCTCCACAAGATGCTCGACAACCTCCCCGTCGACCAGGTGCCCGCGCCCTTCGACGCCTACGCCAGCCAGCTCCTCGCCGGCGTGCACAAGTCCCTCGACGCGATCACCAAGGAGATCCTGGTCGCGCCCTACCTCGACGACAAGGGTCAGATGACCGTGGTCTTCGCCGCCGAGGTCGAGGACGAGGCCCAGGCCCAGGCCGCGCTGCGCGAGGTGTTTGGCGCCGCGCAAAAGACCATCGAGGGCCACATCGCCCTGGTCGGCTCGAACCCCGACTACAAGTACTCGGTCGCCTTCAAGCAGGGCGGCTCCAAGGCCGGCAAGTTCAAGGGCGACCTGTTCACGGTCACCGTGCCCAAGAGCATGCACGACGACGTCGACGAGATCAGCTGGTTCATCGGCCAAAAGCCCAAGCTCGAGGTCTCGGTGATCGTCGCCGAGGGCAAGCTCTTCGTGGCCATGGGCGCCGGCCAAAAGCGCTTCTTGTCGACCCTCGGCCGGCGCCTGACCAAGGCCTCGGACGCCGGGCTCGAGTCGGGCGGCGGCCTCGCCCTCGCCCGCGCGCTGACCGGCGGCTGCCAGCTCTGCGCCGCCCTCGACCCCGCCGAGCTCGCCGAGCTCGCGCTCACCGTCGTCGCCACCTCCCCCGATAGCTCCGAGCCCGAGCGCAAGGCCGCCAAGAGCTCCCTGGCCAAGCTGCGCAAGCTCGACCTCGAGGGTGAGGCCGCCATGTCCCTGCGCTTCGACGCCAAGCGCGGCAGCGTCGGCGTCGGCGTGCCCGAGCAGCTGCTCTTCATCGACCCCGCCAAGGCCACGACGATCCGCGAGCTCTTCGAGGCCATCGACGCGGCCGACACCCAGGTCGCCAGCGCCAAGTAGCGCGATCCCTTTCGCGCCCCTTCGCAAAAAGACGCGGCTGGCGAGTGACTCGCCCGCCGCGTTTTTCGTATCTTGGAGCCGTGGCCGACGCGCTCCCGCAGATCGATCTCGCCGCCATCGAGGCCGGCGGCGAGCCCTCGGCCCGGGCCCTCGCCGAGCTGCGCCGCGCCTGCGAGCACACCGGCTTCTTCTATGTCGTCGCGCACGGCGTCCCGCAGCGCTCGCTCGACGCCCTCGAGCGCGCCAGCCGGGCCTTCTTCGGCCTGCCCGAGGCGCGCAAGCTCGAGATCGCCATGGCCCGCGGCGGCCGGGCCTGGCGCGGCTACTTCCCCGTCGGCGCCGAGCTGACCTCGGGGCGCCCGGACATCAAAGAGGGGCTCTACTTTGGCGCCGAGCTCGGCCCCGACGATCCCCGGGTCCGCGCTGGCCTGCCCATGCACGGGGCCAACCTCTTCCCCGCCGAGCCGCCCGCGCTGCGCCCCGCCGTGCTCGACTACCTCGAGCGCATGACCGCCCTCGGCCACCGGCTGATGGCCGCCATCGCCCGCAGCCTCGCGCTCCCGGCCGACTACTTTCGGGCGCGCTACACCGCCGACCCGCTGATCTTGTTTCGGATCTTCCACTACCCGGCGATGGACGCAGGGACCCACGCCGCTGGCTCGTGGAGCGTGGGCGAGCACACCGACTACGGCCTGCTGACGATCCTCGCCCAGGACGAGGCCGGCGGCCTGGAGGTGCGCAGCGGCGGGCGCTGGATCTGCGCGCCGCCGGTCCCCGGCGCCTTCGTGTGCAACATCGGCGACATGCTCGACCGCGTGACCGGGGGCCGCTACCGCTCGACCCCGCACCGCGTCCGCTACCTCGCAGATCCAGACTCGGACGCGAGCGCCGACGCCACCGGTCGCGGGCGCGGTCGCCTGTCCTTCCCCTTCTTCTTCGATCCCGGCTTCGACGCCCACGTCCACGCCATCGACGAGCGCCCCCGCGTCGACGTCGAGGTCGACCGCGCCGACCGCTGGGATCGCGCCAGCGTCCACGAGCTCCAGGGCAGCTACGGCGACTACCTGCTGGCCAAGGTCGCCAAGGTCTTCCCCCAGCTGCGCGTCGAGGTCGAGCGCGAGTGCGAGTCGCAGGGCTGATCTTGGCGGCCGGCGAGGGCCGGCGCATGGGCGGCCCCAAGGCCCTCGTCCAGTTGGCCGGCCGCAGCTTCCTCGACCACGGCCTGGCCCTGCTGGCTGCCGGCGGGTGCCAGCCGCTGCTCGTGGTCGAGGGCGCCCACGCCCTGCGCGAGCGCGTCGGCCCGCGCCCGGATGTCCGCTGGGTCCACAACCCCGACTGGCCGCGCGGCCCACTCTCGAGCCTCCAGGCCGGCCTGCGCGCGGCCCTGGAGCAGGCGGCCGCCGATGGGCCGGGGCTCGACGGCCTCGACGGCCTCCTGGTTCACCACGTCGAGCGCCCACGCGTGCGCCCACAGAGCGTCCAGAAGCTGCTCGCGGCCTTCGCCGGCGAACCCCAGGCCTGCTGGCAGCCGAGCTGCGCCGGCCGCTCGGGCCACCCCCTCGTGCTCCCGCGAGCGGCCTTCACGGACCTGCTCGCCCTCGACCCGGCCACGGCGAGCTTGCGCGATCTCCTGCGCTCCTCCGCCTGGGCGCCCCGGCGGCGCAAGCTCGCCCTCGACGACCCGGGCGTGCTCGAGAACCTCGACCGCCCCGAGGACCTCGAGGGCCTCGCCTGACGGCCGGGTCTGTGTCATCACTTCGCCATGGTGGCGGATGAGCAGCTCATCAAGGGGCCGGGCGCCCTGAGCACGCGCAACTGGTTCGAGGCCCGCTTTGGCGAGGGCGTATTCACCGAGTTCGCCCGCGAGCTCGACCCGAGCTGGCCCGACCGCGTCCTCCCCGGGGAGTGGTACCCGATCCGCCCCTTCATCCACACCCTGCGCCGGGGGGCCGAGCGCCTCGGCGACACCAACCTCGAGGAGCTCACGGCCACGATCTCGATCGAGACCGCCAAGCAGGATCTGACCACGGTCTACCGCGCCTTCTTGTGGGTCAGCAGCCCACGCATGTTCCTGCGCTTCGTGCCCAGGGTCTGGGGCAGCTACGCCAACTTCGGCACCCTCGAGGACGTGAGCAGCGAGGCCGGCCGCTACACCCTGCGGATCACCGAGGTCCCCGAGGATCTGGTCAGCTGGGTGTGCGGTGCCTGGCGCGGCTTCATGCCCGCGGCCCTCGAGCTCGCGGGCGCCAAGGACACGCAGATCGAGATCCTCGACCGTCGCCCCGCGGCCAGCGGCCAGGGCTGGGAGATCAGCTACGAGGCCCGCTACAACTGAGGCGGATCCGGATCGATGCCCGCCTCTCGCAGCTCCTGGCGCCAGCGCCCCGAGCTCGTCAAGCGGCTGCGACCCATGCGGCGCTCCAGCACCAGGTAGCGCTCGAAGAGCTGCTCGCGCACGGGGTCCTCGCTGTGCTCGAAGTACCAGTCGTCGAGCACCTGAGACTGCACCATGACGTAGCTGCGCCCGTGCTCGGGGAGCTCGCGCAGGAACTGGTCGATCACGTCCTCGGCGTCGGTGAAGCGCGCCTTGGGGTAGCTCTCGCGGATCCCCTGCATCAGCGCGCGGTCGTAGCGGAGGATCGACCAGTGAAAGCCGCGGTGGCCAAAGCGGATCTGCGCGTGGGGCTGTAGCCAGCCAGGGTGAGCGTTGCCGCGCTGAAAGTGCACGCCCCGCGCGTCGAGGTACGAGCGCGACGCCCACTTGTCGTGACCCGGGCGCCCGCGCCTCCCGGTCTCCTGGTTGGCGACGAAGCTGTCCGTGAGCCCGAGGCGATCGATCAGCGGCAGGCCCGAGTGGTAGCCGATCAGCCCGATCGCCGACGTCGCGATGATCGGCTCGGGCAGCGCGGGGTCGTGCCTGGCCAGCGCCTGGCGCATGCGCCCGAGGTAGCGCCCGTCGCGGTAGTTGACGCCGCGGACACGCAGCGGCTCCCAGGTGGTGATCCGGTAGAAGTTGGCCTCGTTGGCGATGAACCACCGGACCTCGCGGTCTTCGTGCATGGGCACGGTCACGCTCGTCGCGGCGAGCAGGCCGGCGATCGCCAGGCCGGCGAGGCCCAGGGGCGCGCGCGTGCCCTCGGGCAGGCGCGTGCGCGACCGGGTCAGCTCGTGCACGAGCTGCTCACCGGACAGCAAGATCAGCGGCAGCAGCGACATATAAAAGCGGCCGAACATGAAGTCGCCGCCGATCTTCAGCACGTAGAACTCGTAGCCGAGCACCGCCGGGATCGCTAAGGCCGCGAAGCGTCGACCCGGGGTGTTGCTCGGCCGGCGGACCAGCCACAGCGCGGGCACGGCCAGCAGCACCAGCCAGATCTGGCTGGAGAGGTGGAAGCTCAGGGCGTAGATCAGGCCCTGGGCGTAGTAGCTGAGGTAGGCCGACTTGGCGTAGTAGGTGTTGGGCAGGAGCTCGCCGTAGTAGCTGAGCTTCCAGGCCGCGTGCAGCAGCCACAGGCAAAAGGGCAAGGCGTAGCCGACCATCGGCCGCAGACCCTGGCGCCAGATCCCCGCGAGCCCCTCGCTGCGCCCGCGCCAGGCCGGCACGACCCAGATCGCAAACACCACCGCCGAGCCCACGGCGTAGAAGATCGCGTGGTCCGGGCGAGTCAGCGTGGCCAGGATCCAGCACAGCCCGGCCAGCGACCACTGCACCCAGTCCTTGCTCGGCTGGCGCTCCCCCCCAGCCACGGGGCCCGGCGCACGGATCAGCGCGAGCACCCCGAGGTTGACCAACAAGCTGGCGAAGCCGGTCTCGAGCCCGCTGGTCGCGTAGTCGACGAAGGTCGGCTGGATCGCCAGGAGCAGCACGGTGATCGGCAGGCTCAGGCCGCGGGGGTCTCGCGGCGGCGCGATCTTCAGGCTGATCCGCCAGATCACCAGCAGGTTGCTCGCGTAGGCGACGAGCGCCATGACCACGGCGATCACGGGCGCCTGGAGATCCGTGACCCGGATCAGCCCGGCGATCATCACGGTCCACAAAAAATTGCTGTAGCCCTCGACCCGCTCGCCGGCGTTCCAGACCAGCCCGCGACCGTGGGCCAGGTTGTCGGCGTAGCGCAGCGAGATGTAGGCGTCGTCGAAGCAGCTCGCGACCTCGATGGCCCCGTCGACGGCGTAGGCGACCACGGCCAGGACCATGGCCAGCCGCAGCCAGCGCTCACCCGCCCAGATCTTGGGCCGGCGAGCGACCAGCGCGTTCCACAGCGTCCCCAGGAACACGGTGCCGAGCAGGGCCACGAGCATCCACGGCAGCTGCTCGCCCATGCCCTCTCGGTAGCTGGCGAGGACTTGTTCGAAGTACCCCGCCTGCGGCTCCGGAAGCTCCACACCCAAGGGTGTACCGAGCATGCCGCGCATCGATCATCTCGGCGCGCGACTCTTCGGCTTTTTGTGGGACACGCGGTGGCGAGGCGGCCGGCGGCCGGCCGGCCCGCTCAACACAGCGCGCGATAGAGGTAAGGCAGCGAGACATCGAGGCGATGGCTGACCCCCGAGTGGCCGCCATCGAACTCTTGATAGACGTGGGCGACCTCGGCCTCGACGAGCTTGCGGACCAGCGCCCGCGTGCCGAAGTGGATGAAGTACTCGTCGCGCGAGCCACAGTCCAGGTAGAGCCCGGCGAGCGAGCGCATCCCCGCCACGCTCTCGCGGCGCGAGGCGAGCTCGAGGGGATCGTGTGCCAGCCAGCGGGCCCAGCGGGCCTCGTCGCGGGCGCAGGTCGCCGGATCCACCGGCAAGCGGATGCCCAGCGGCGCGCCCTCCTCCGGGGCGTAGCTCGCGGCCATGGCCAACATCATCAAGGTGTTGAAGTGCCGCCCGGGGATCTTGCCGCCGGCCCACAGCTTGTCGAGGAAGAGCTGCGGGTCGCCCTCGAAGCCGGCCAGGGTGGTGAGCACCCCGGGGAGCTCGCGACCATAGAGCAGCTCGAAGCCGACGTCGCCGCTGTGCGAGGCCACGGCGCCCCAGCGCTCGCCGTGCTTCATGGCGTGGATCAACGCGGCGTAGCCACCGCTGGAGTGGCCGAACACCGCCCGGTGCTCGGGCCCCGGCTTGACGTGGAAGCGGGCCTCGAGCGCGGGGATCAGCTCGTCGAGGACGAAGCCCTCCCAGCGCCCGAACACCGGGGTGTCGATCCACTGGTTGCCACCGAGGCTGGTGAAGCCGTCGGGCAGAGCGAGGACCACCGGGCCCATCTCGCCCTCGGCGATCAGCCGGTCGATGCGCTGTGGCAACGACTCGCCGAAGCTCGTCCAGTTGAGCAGCTTGAGCCCGCTGCCCCCGAAGGCGGCCAGGCCGACGAAGAGCGGGACGCCCTCGTCGGCCTGATCGTCGTAGCCGGGGGGGAGATAGACCGCGCAGGTCCGCGTGGCCGGATCTCCCAGCTGGTTTTGGGCCAGCGCCTCGGACTCGATCTCGATCTCGACCAGGCGCCCACGCGGACGCGCGAAGTTGTGCCGGGGCATGGCGCGAGCGGCCGCTAATCCTCGGCGCCGAGGGCCTCGATCAGCTCGTCGAAGTCGAGCGGCTTCTCGAGGAAGCGGTTCACGAGCCCCGGGGTGATGAAGTTGCTGAGGTCGAACTGCGAGCTGCCCGAGAGCAGCATCCGCTCGCAGTCGGGGTACTTCTCGCGCACGCGCTCGAGCAGCCAGGCCCCGTTCTTGCCGTTCATGTTGAAGTCGACGAGGACCACGTCATAGACCGTCCCGTCCTCGGCGTTGGCTTTCTCCATGTGCTCGAGGGCAGCCTCGGCGCCCAGGGCGACGGTGACCTCCGCGTACTCTTGGATGAGCCGCCGAAGCGACTTGAGGACGTCGATGTCGTCGTCGACGATGAGAACTCGTTTCTGTCCGTCTTGATCCACCGTGAGTGCCTCTGATGGTTCTGCGATTGTACGGTAATCCGGGGCGGCTGCGCGGGGCGAGTTCGCCCCTTCACTCGGCCCGGCCCGCCGGGTGGCGCTGGGCGTCGCGCCCTCAGCCCTTGCCGAGGGCGACCTTCATGAGCAGCAGCGCCTCTCGGCCTGCGTTGGCGACGAGCTGGCTCTCCTCGGGCTCTCCCGAGACTGGCACCAACCCGCCCTCCCCCATGTGAAATTCCGAGTCCAGGCCGCGACCTTCGAGCTGCGAGAGGAACTCACGCTTGGTCAGGCGGAGATCCCCGCGGTAGTCGTAAACCCGCACGCGATCGATCTTCCCACGTGCGTCAACGCCGACGCCGACCTCGAGGGTCAGCACGCTACCGTCGAGGACCTTTGGTTTGGTCCTCGGATCAATGAAGATCGCCACGCCCAAAAACCGGCCCTCGCTGTCGTGGGCCACGTAGAACTCGGGGGTCTTGTCCTCGGGGTAGAGGGCGAAGCCCAGCTCGCGCTCGAGCACCGCCACCTCTTTATCCGAGTACTGATAACGCTTGATCCGCCACGCGTTGGGGTCCGCGTCGGGGAAGAGCTTCATCAGGTTGCGGTGCGTGATCTCCCAGCTGCCCCACTTGGCGAGGTGCGCCGCAGCCGGCGCGGGCGCCAGGGCGACCTGTGCCCCCAGGCCAGCGAGGGCCAGGGACGTGAGGAAGATGCGCAACCGGCTCTTGATGGGCATGGAGGGCTTCATCCGCTGGTCTCGCTGTCCGTTGAGCCAGTGTCGATGCTATCAGCTTCGTCGTCGCCACGACAAAGGTCGATGTCGACGAGGCCCTGCTTGCCCGGATCCAGGGCGTGAAACACGAACTGATAGACCTCGAGGTCGGTGATCCGCCCGGGCAGGACTCGACGCACACGCGGGCCAGGGCCCGCCATGCACGCGGCGATCGGTACGAAGGCCGCGCTGTCCGTGGGGTTCATGGTCAGCTCGGCGAACATCAGATAGCCCGGGTCCTCGTCACCCGAGGCCGAGATCGGCACCGCCGTGGCCGTGCCCCGGCTGCGCGCGCAGTCGAAGCTCAGCTGCTCGATGACCGCGCAGTCCGAGGTGTCCCAGCCCTCGGCGCAGGCCGTGCTGTTCTCGGCGATGGTCAGCTGGACCTCGAGGTCGAAGCGGATCCCGCTCTCGCTCTCGAAGCCGCAGCTGTCGGAGCGCAGGCCCTGGGGAAAGATGCGCTCGAGCTCGGCGTTCTCGATCTCCCAGTAGACCTCGACGATGCCCTCTTCGCTGGCGCACGCTCCGAGCGCGAGCGCGCCGACCACAAAAAATGGGGCGACCCGGGCAGGCGTCATCGGCCCGACGGTAGCACGTCGGCGGCGTCCCGACCGCGCTCGGCGTCGGGGCTCGCCGGCGCGGCGCTGCGAAACAGCCGATAAAAGAGCAGCGCCCCGGCGAACCACCCGCCCGCGATCCACACCGAGGGATCGCCTTGCTGGGCGAGCAGGACCAGCACGAGCACGCTCGACAAGGCATAGAGCGCCGGGGGCAGCGGGTAGAACCAGGTCTTGTAGGGACGGGGCAGGTCCGGCATCCGCCGGCGCAAGATGACGACCGCGAGCACCGTGAGCGTGCCGGTGATCAACATGGCGCTCGAGGTGTAGGCGATCAGCGTGTCGAGGCCGTCGCCGAAGATCACCAGGTCGAGGAAGAGCAGGGCCAAGGCGATGCCGCACTGCATCCACAGCGCGATCACCGGGGTCGCAAAGCGCGGGTGGAGCTCGCCGGCCGCCCGCGCGCAGTCGCCTTGCTTGCCCATGGCGAAGGCGATCCGCGAGCCCGTGAGCACCGAGCCGTTGAGCGAGCCGATCATCGCCAGGACGATCAGCCCGGTGACCACGGTGACGCCCACCGGCCCGAACATCGCCTGGGCCGCGGCCGTGCCCGCCTCGCCGACGCCGGCCAGGCCCTCGAGGGAGAACACGGCCAAGAAGCCCACGCAGAGCATCAGGTAGAGCCCGGTGACCGCCGCGGTCCCGCCGACCAGGGCCCGGGGCAGGTTGCGCGCCGGATCCTTGATCTCGCCGCCCACGTAGATCGCCGCGTTCCAGCCGGAGTAGGCGAAGTAGACCGGCAGGTAGGCCTGGGCCAGGGCGAGCGCCGTGGGCTCCTCGCCCGGCTCGACCGGAGCGATGCCCGGCGCCGCCTCGATCGCCCCCGCCGCGGGCTCGTAGTGCAGGAGCACGATCAAGCTGGTGATCAGCAGCACCGCCAGCGGCACCGAGGTGACGAGCACCTGGACCACGCCCGAGACCTTGACCCCGACGTGGTTGATGGCCGTCAAGGCGATGATGATCACCGCCGCCCACAGGTGTGAGGCTGGGATGCTCAAGCCACCGACAGCCAGCGGCTCGGCCATGCCTTCGCCGAGCAGCGTGGGCAGCTGGTACTTGGCGGTGGCCACCGCCACCGAGGCCAGCGAGCCGGGGAAGATCGCCAGCAGCTGCAGCCAGCCAGCCGCGAAGGCCACGCCGGGGCCCCAGGACTGGCGCAGGTAGGCGTAGTCGCCCCCGTCCCGGGGCATCATCGCCCCGAGCTCGGCCAGGCTCAGCGCGCCAAAGAGCGCCGCGAGGCCGCCGAGCAGCCACATGAGCATGAAGGGCAGCGAGCCGCTGACGTGGGCGGCGACCTCCGGCGGGCTGATGAAGATGCCGATGCCGAGCATCGAGCCGGCCACCAGCGCCAGCGCAGGGAGGGTCCCGAGCGTCCGAAATTGGCCGCTGGATCCGCCGTCCTGATGATCCTGGTGCACGGGCTCGCTCACGATCCGGCGCACCTTAGCCCAGCGAGGCCGATCTGTCGCCTTTGTCGCTGGCTCGCAGGGCTCGCGCGCTCGCCTCGCGCGCGCCCAGCGAGGGCGTCCCAGGGCCTCACCGCACCACCCTTGGGTGATCCCCCCCAATGGACCCCCGCAAAACCCCCCTTGTCGCTCCTGGAGCCGGTGGCCTGCGCCGTCGAAAGCGGCTAGTTTCGCGGCCGTGCGGCCCGAGCGTTCCATGCCCGTCGTTCATCGCGCCTCGACGACGCCGCGTCCGCGCCGAGGATTCCCGCGCAAGCTGCTCGTCGGCTTGCTGCCCGCGGTGCTCGTCCTCGCCAGCGGATCCGCGTCTACAGGCTGCGCCACGGGCCCCAGCCTGTCCGACGACTACGGCCAGACCGCGCGGCAAAACTACGAGCTCGCCGTCGCCAACTACACCGACCGCGACTGGGAAGACGCGATCACCTACGCGGACTTCGTGCGCATCCGCTTCCCCTTCTCGCGCTACGCCGTCGAGGCCGAGCTGCTCATCGCCCGGGCCGAGTACGAGCTCAAGAACTACGTCACGGCCCAGGACGCCTTTCGCCAGTTCATGCGCCTGCACCCCACGCACAAGCACGTGCGCAACGGCTGGGTGCCCTACATGGTCGCGGTCGCCGCCTACATGGCCTCGCCGAGCAGCGTGCCCTTCTTGCCGCCGCACTACCAGCGCGACCAGACCCTGCTGCGCGAGACCCTGGTCGAGCTCGACTACTTCTTCGATCACTTCGCGGGCTCCAAGCTCGAGCCCCTCGCCCGCGACCTCGAGGCCGAGGTCAAGCGTCGGCTGCTCGAGCACGAGCTCTACGTGGCCCGCTTCCACCTCGACCGCGACCGCCCCGAGGCCGCGATCATGCGCCTCGAGGCCGCCCACGACGTCTACCCGGGCATCGGCCTCGACGCCGAGGTGCTCTTCTCGCTGGGGATCACCTACCTGCGCATCGGCGAGATCGAGCTCGCCCGCGAGATCTTCACCGAGCTGCAGATGCAGCACCCCGAGCACCACCACGGGGCGCAGGCCAAGCTCTATCTCAAGTACATGCAGGATCGCTACGGGCCGCCGGATCCCAACCGGCCGCGACCCGAGCGCGCACTGCCCACGCCCGAGACCCCCGTCCAGGCCAAGCCCGACGAGTTCAAGGACTGGCGCTGGCGCAAGGAGCAGCGCCAGAAGAAGCGCGAGGGCGGCGAGTCGACCGAGGCCGAGCCCAAGACACCCAAGGGCAAGCGGCGGCAACCCAAGACCCCCGACGACGCCAGCGAGACGACCAGCCCGCCCGCCGAGGCAACGCCCGAGGCCGCGCCAGAAGCCACGCCGGAGCAAGATCCCGCGGCCGAGGGCTCCCCCGCAGGGGTATCTGGCGACGCCGCAGCCGAGAAGGCCGCCTCCGGCGACGCCGCGGCCGAGTTCTCCGGTGGCGCCGAGCCGCCCGAGACCGAAGCTCCGCCCGAGCCCGAAGAAGAGCCCGAGCCCGAGGAAGAGCCCGAGCCCGAGCCCGAGCCCAAGCCCGAGCCCGAGCCCGAGTAGCAGCCCAGCCCTGCCCCGTAGGCAGCCTCGGTCGCAGACCGAGACGCGCGGCTTCGCTCGGGCATCTGCCCCACCCGACGCGGGCCCTGCGAGGACACCCGCCTCTTGCCAGGGCACGGGCGTCTGCGCCATCAACCCGAGGCGGCGCTCACCACCCAAGACCAGTATGCTTGACCGACATGGTCGAGTCCTTCTCCTGGCTGCACCTGAGCGATCTCCACCAGGGTATGTGGAGCCAGGGGTGGCTGTGGCCCAACGTCCGCGAGGCCTTCTTCGACGACCTCGCCCGGCTCCACGATCGCTGCGGCCCCTGGGAGCTCGTGCTGTTCACCGGCGACCTGACCCAGCGCGGCTCGAAAGAAGAATTCGCCCGCTTCGACACGACCTTGGACGAGCTGTGGGAGAAGCTCGCCAGCCTCGGCTCGACGCCGGCGCTGCTCGCGGTGCCCGGCAACCACGACCTCGTCCGCCCG
This sequence comes from Pseudenhygromyxa sp. WMMC2535, assembly GCF_011083025.2. NCBI lineage: Bacteria > Pseudomonadati > Myxococcota > Nannocystales > Nannocystaceae > Pseudenhygromyxa > Pseudenhygromyxa sp. WMMC2535. Next base: position 4,393,669 of record NZ_JABJWV010000001.1, on the reverse strand, counting down.
CCGCGGCTGCGCGCGGTCCATCGCCTGCTGGTCGAGTGGGAGACCAACCCCGAGGCTCACGACGAGCTGTGGAACGACCCCGAGTCGGAGTACCGCGAGGCCCTCGCCGAGATCTTCGCGCCCTACCAAGACTGGTGGTTGCGCCGCGCCGCGAGCCTGCCCGCGGACTGGCACTACCGCGAGGGCCTGCTCCCCGGCGACTGGTCGGTGGTCATCCCCTGCGGGCGCCGCAAGCTCGGCGTGCTCGGGCTCAACAGCAGCTACGTGCAGCTGACCGGTAGCGACTTCCTGGGCAAGCTGCACATCGACGTGCGCCAGTTTCACGGCGCCTGCGAGGGTGACGGACCGCGCTGGGCCCGGGACAACGACCTGTCCTTGCTGCTCACCCACCACGGCCCCGACTGGCTCGGACCGAGCGGGCTCTCGGCCCTGCGCGCGGAGATCGACGTGCCCCCGCGCTTCTTCGCCCACCTCCACGGGCACATGCACGAGCAGGCCCAGTACTCGGTCTCCGAGGGCGGCGCGGCCCTGCGGCGGCGCTGGCAAGCGCCCTCGCTCTTTGGCCTCGAGCAGGTTGGCGACGAGCTCGAGCGCGCCCACGGCTACACCGCCGGGCGCCTCGAGCTCGACGCCAACCTGGCCCGCTGTCGGCTGTGGCCGCGCAGCGCCGTGCAGACCCACGCCGGCCCCTGGCGCCTCGGGGTCGACCGCGAGATCGTGCTCGAAGAAGACGGCGGCACCCGGGCCGAGCTGCTCGAGCTGCGCGCGCTCCCGGAGCGCCCGCCCGCCGCGTCGACATCGGGTCCGAGCCCGAGCGCGAGCAGCTCGGGGGCTCGACGCGCGACCAGCAGCGGGAGCTTCAGCGACCTTCAAAAACCCGGGCAGCGCTACGACGAGCGCTGGCACATCACCCACTCCGAAGAGGAGAATTGGGCCGTCGACAGCCTGCTCGAGGGGGTCCCCGTGGCCGTGTGCGCCCCGCTGCACTTTGGCAAGACATGGTTCCTCGAGCGGATCATGGCCCTGGTCCAGACCCGCGCCCCCGAGCTGTCCTTGGCCTACGTCGACCTCGACATCGCCGACCCCAGCTCGCTCGAGTCGATGCTCCGCGGCGTGGCCCGGCAGATCGCCGGCGCCGTCGGGGCCCCAGAGCTGACCTGGCCAGGGCGCGGCAGCCCCCAGGGCCGGCTGATCGAGGTGCTCGAGACGCAGATCCGCCCGGCCGTCGCGGACGGCATGGTCCTGACCTTGGACCTGCCCGACAGCATGTGGGCCTTCCCCGAGCGCGACGGCTTCTTTCGGGTCATGCGCGTGCTCTCGGGTCAGGGCAACCCCGAGCGCTGGCGATGGTTGCGGATCTTGCTGGCCTTCTCCATGGCCCCGGCGCTCTACATCGACAGCGTGGCCCAGTCGCCCTGGAACGTGCCCGAGGTCCGGCTCGAGGAATTCTCCCGCGGCCAGATCCTCGACCTCGCCCAACGCCACGGCGTGCAGCTCGACGACGCCGACCTCGAGCGCATGCTCTCGACCGTCGGCGGCCACCCCTACATGGTCCGCCACGCCCTCTACGAGGTCGCGCGCAGCGGACGGAGCCTCGGCGAGGTCCTCGCCGACGACGAGATCGACTTTCACCTGCGCCGCCTCGAGCACCTGCTCGGCCGCGACATCGCGCTGTGCGAGTCGCTGTGTCAGCTGATCGCCGGTGAGCGCGTCGACCTGCGCCACCGCCAGCGCCTCGAGGCCGCGGGCATGATCCGCTGGGATCGCGACAGCCAGCGCTACCGCGCGCGCTTCCCCATCTACAACCGCCTGTTCGAGCGCCTGTGCCGATAGTCGGAGCCCAGCGCGGCCCTCGCTTTCAGCGCGGCGGGGCCATCGACGACGCCCGCGGCATCTACATCGAGCGCGAGGCCGACACCGCGCTGATCAACGCGCTCGAGGCCGGCGACTACTGCCTGGTGTTCGCGCCGCGTCAGGTCGGCAAGTCGAGCCTGCGGGTCCGCGCCGCCACGCGGCTGCGCGAGCAGGGCGTGCGCACGGCCTTCGTCGACCTCAGCGCCGTGGGAGCCGAGGCCCGGGCCGAGGACTGGTACTTCAGCGTCGCCCGGGAGATCGCCGCGTCCTTGGGCCTCGCCGGCGAGGTCACCGGCTTTTGGGACGAGCTCGGCGAGCGCGAGACCGCGGCCTTGCAGCTGCGCCGCTTCATGTCCGAGGTCGTGCTCGCTCGCGTCGACGGCCCGGTGGTGGTCTTCGTCGACGAGACCGACGTGACCTTGTCGCTGAGCTTCTCGCGCGACGACTTCTTCGCGGCGATCCGCGCGATGTTCAACCTCCGCGCAGAGGATCCGCAGTGGCGGCGGCTGAGCTTTTGCCTGCTCGGGGTCATGACCCGCGACGACCTCGTCGCCGACTGGGAGCGCACGCCCTTCAACATCGAGTGCAAGGAGATCCGCCTGCTCGACTTCAGCCGCGCCGAGCTCGACGGCTTCGCCCCGGGGCTGGACCTCGTCGAGGGCGACACGGCGACGATCCTCGACGCGGTCCACGGGTGGACCGCCGGGCACCCGGCCCTGAGCCAGCGCCTGCTGTGGGCGGCCGTCGACCGCGGGATCCAGCCCGGGCACGAGCAGGCCACGGTCGACGCCCTGGTCCACGAGCTCTTCCTCGATCGCGGGCGCGAGCTCGACCCGGTGCTCGGCGACACCGCTCGCCGCTTTGGCCGGCGCCGCCGCGACCCGCTGATCCCACGCATGCTCGAGATCTATCGCCACCTGCTCGCCGGCGAGCGCGTGCGCGCCGACGGCCGCGCGCTCGGGCCCGGCGGCCTCGAGATCCTCGCCCGGCTGCGCGTCGCCGGCCTCGTCGGCGAGGACGCGCGCGGCAACCTCACGGTGCGCAGCGAGATCGTCGCCCAGGTCTTCGACCGCACCTGGGCGCACAGCGTGGTCACGGATCGCCAGCTGACCGACGACCTGCGCCGCTGGCTCGACGGCGGGCGCAACCCCGCCGAGCTGCTCCACGGCCCGCGCCTCAACCGGGCGCTGCGCTGGATGGAGGGGCGCAGCGACGTGACCAACGACGAGCGCGACTTCGTGCTCGAGTCCGAGTCCGCCGAGCGCCACCGCCAGCGCAAGGCCCTGATCATCTCGGCGGCCGTCGGGGTCTTGCTGCTGATGCTGCTGATCGCCGGCGCGTGGCTGCTCTCTGTCACCCGCCAGGCCCGCGACGAGGCCCGCTGGCACCGGCTCATCGCCCTGAGCCAGCGCTGGCAGGTCGAGGGCCAGCGCCGCCTCGCGGAGCAGGCCCGGGAGAACGAGCGCGGCTACCAGGCCTCGCTCCTCGCCCAGATCGGCGGCCGCGAGCGCGAGGCCCTGTCCCTGGCCCTGACCGTCGGGAGCTGGCCGCAAGACGAGCGCCCGCGGGCGGCCGTCGCCCAGGGCCTCGTCGACGCCCTGAGCAGCTCCCACAGCCTGCGGACCATCGAGGACCCCCGCGGCCTGCCGACGCTGATGGCCCTCTCGCCGACCGGGGATCGCCTCGCCCTCGCCAGCTCCGCCGGCGAGGCGGGGGTCTGGGACGTGGCCTCTGGCGAGCCCCTGGTCGCCTTCGAACTCGACGACGAGAGACTCAACGCCCTGAGCTACTCGCCCACGGGCGACCGCCTCGCCCTCGCCACCCACGCCAAGATCGAGCTGCGTGACCCTCGCTCGGGCTCGCGCATCGGCGAGCCCATCCCCCTCGAGCAGGAGCTCCCCGAGATGGGCTTGGCCTTCTCGCCCGCGGGCGAGCTTCTGGCCACAGCGGCCGGGACCCTCATCCTCGCCGCGACCGGCGAGGCCCACGGGCGCCTGAGCGACCGCCGCCTCGGCGGCATCATGCTGCTGCGCTGGTCCGACGACGGCGAGGAGCTGATCACCGTCGACGACCGCCGCCAGGTCATGCGCTGGGATCGCAGCGGCGCGTACATCGGCACCCTCGACACCCTCGACAACATGGCCCTCGCCCTCGACGCCGCCGGCTCGCTCGTCGCGGCCTCCGTGGGCTCGGCGATCTGGCTGTGGGATCGCGAGTCGGGCGCGCCGCTGCGGGTGTTCGGGAGCTCCGAGGCGTCCTTCGGCGCGCTGCGCTTCTCTCCCGACGGCTCGCGCCTCGCCGGGGCCAACAGCGAGGGCAGCGCCCAGATCTGGGACCCCCGCACCGGCGACACCCTGGCCTACTTCGACAGCCGCGACGGCAACCTCCAGGCCCTGGCCTGGTCCCCCGACGGCCAGCTGATCGCCACCGGCGGCTTCGACCAGGCCGTGCGCCTGTGGAGCCCGAGCAGCACCGAGGCCGTCGCCGAATTCGAGACCTACCCGCGCTCCGCCCCGATGATCTACCAGCTCGCCTTCTCGGCCGACGGCCGCACCTTGGTCTCGACCTCGGAGGACGGACAGACCCAGCTGTGGGGGGTGCCCACCGGCCTCCCGACCACGCGCCTGGCCGGCCAGGAGCTGAGCGTGGCGAGCTTCGCCCCCGACGCCGAGCGGACCATCGTCGCCGGCGAGCGCCGGGCGATCCGGGTGTGGTCGAGCGCCGACGGCCAGCCCCTGCGCACCCTCGAAGAGAGCGCCTCGGTGATCAATGACGCGCTGGCCTGGTCCCCCGACGGCGAGCGCATCGCGGCCGCCGAGGGCCGCGCCATCGGGCTGTGGGAGGCGAGCTCCGGCCGGCGCCTGGCCATGCTCACGGAGCACCGCGCCGACGTCAATCAGCTGCGCTTCTCCCCCGACGGCCAGACCCTCGCCAGCGTCAGCGACGACGGGACCTTGCGGCTGTGGGACGCCAGCGCCGGCCGCCAGCTCGCGGCGGGCGAGGCCGGCGACCTCCCCCAGCTGAGCGTGCTGTGGCTCGACGGTCCCGGCGAGCTCGGCCTGGCCAGCGCGGGTGAGGACGGCCTGCTCCACTTGTGGTCCGCGGCCGGCGTCCACGTCGAGGCGCGCTCGGGCCACAGCGCCGCGATCCGGACCCTGGCCAGGCCCACGGGCGAGGACGCCCTGGCCGCGCTCACCCGGGGCAACATCCTCGCCAGCGCCAGCGACGACGCCAGCGTCCGGATCTGGAACCTCGAGGGCGACGACGACCCGCGCCTCCTCCAAGACCCGCGCCTCGACACGGTCTTCGCGATGTGCTTCGCCGGCCAGCACCTGGTCACCGCGGGGACCTCCGACGTGCTGTGGTGGGCCTACGATCCGCTCTCGATGGTCGACCAGGACCCCCTGCCGATCACCGAGCACCGCGACGACATCACCGGCCTGTCCTGCTCGCCCACGGGCGACCTGATCGCCAGCGCCGACAGTGACGGCGCGGTCGAGCTGTGGGCCGTCGACGGCGCCGAGCCCCAGCGCTACGTCAGCTTTCAGGATCGCGCGGAGATCCGCCAGCTGCTCTTCTCCCCCGACGGCGCCCAGCTGCTCACCGTCTCCAGCGAGGGCAGCGCGAGCACCTGGGACACACGCCACCAGGTCTGGGTCCAGCGCGGCTGCGAGCTGCTCTTGGACTCCGACGAGGACGAGGGCCTCGACGCGGCCAGCCGCGCGCTGTGCCTCGAGCAGTCGCCCGCGCCCTGATCTTCGACCTGATCCCCGACCTGATCCCTCGCCCTGGGGTATACAATCGCGTCCGAGCGCGTATGGAGCCCGAGACCCGAGTGCATTTCAACGTCGGTCGCGAGCACTACCTCGCCGGAGAGTACGAGCGCGCCGAGCCCCACCTGCTGGCCGTCGTCGCCCGTCACCAGGGCTTCGCCGACGTCCACAACATGCTCGGCGTCAGCCTCCAGCAGCTCGGGCGGCCCAAGGAGGCCATCGAGCACTTCGAGCGCGCCGTGGCCCTCAACCCCAACTACACCGAGGCCGCCCTCAACCTCTCGGTCTGCTACAACGAGATCGGCCGCTACGAGGACGCCAAGCAGGTCTACGAGCGCGCCGCCAACCGCGAGAGCAGGGGCAAGGCCGTCGACAACCTCGACGGCTACGTGCGGGGCAAGCTCGCCAACCTCCACCTCGACCTCGGCCTCGCCTACCAGAGCGTGAGCATGCACGAGGCCGCCATCGAGCAGCTCCGCCAGGCCCTCGAGCTGTGCCCGACCTTCGTCGACATCCGCACCAAGCTCGGCATCATCTTGCGCGACGCCGGCCACGTCGACGCCGCCATCGACGAGCTCGAGGCCGTGCTCGAGGCCAAGCCCGACTACATCCAGGCGAGGATCCACCTCGGCGTGACCTACTGGGCCGCGGGCCGACGCGACGAGGCCAGGACCCAGTGGGACGAGGTCCGTATCCGCGATCCCCAAAATCGCAGCGTGCGGGTCTATCTGCGCATGGCCACCGCGAGCTGAGCGCTGCTCTGCGCTCGTTTGTACAATTCAAACCATAGATAGCGCGAAGCCTACACGGCGCTCGTGTATTCATGGGTATTCATGCGGAAGGCTAGCCATTGATCCAAAAAAACTGGATGAACATCAGGAGTAACGTCGCCCTCGCTTGCCTCGCCCTCGCCTGCCTCCACGGCTGTGAACAAGGCCAGGGCGACGACGGTGATGAAGGGAGCACAGAGGCCGACACCGACACCGATACGGACACCGATACGGAGTCGGAGTCGGAGACCGAAGCCGACTCTACGGAGACGGAGTCCGAGTCGGAGATCGGCTCGGAGACCGAGACCGAGTCAGAGACCGAGACCGAGACCGAATCAGAGACAGAGACCGAATCCGAATCAGAGACAGAGACCGAATCCGAATCAGAGACAGAGACCGAGACAGACACAGAGACCGAGACCAGCGAGGCGATCTGCGGCGACGGGGTCGTCGACGAGGGCGAGGCCTGCGACCTCGGCGAGGACAACGCCGACGACGCGGCCTGCACCACCACCTGCGCCGAGGCAATCTGCGGCGACGGGCTCGTGTGGGCGGGCGTCGAGGACTGCGATCCCGGCGAGGGTGAAGGCGAAGGCGAGTGCACCGACACCTGCACCTGGGCCGAGGCCCCCGGCTGCGCCTGGGACTCCCCCGACCTCGAGTTTCCGCTCTTGGTGTTCTCTGGAGAGGCGGTCTACGGCGAGATCACCTTCGACGGGAACTGCGATCTCGTCGTCACCGGCGGCGAGGAAGACCCCGACATCCACCGCGTCTCGCAGCTCGACGGGAGCGTGACGACGACCCCCATCGGCCAGCAGATCGTCGCCATGACCAGCGTCAGCTACCGCGAGAGCGACGACCTCGTCTACTTCTTCGTCAACGATGAGGACTATATCGACGGCGAGGTCGTCAACACCGACGGCATCTACACACTCGACACGGACAACCAGATCGAGCTGCGCAGCTACGTCGACTCGCCCATCTTCAGCCTGGCCGTCGCCCCCGAGGGCTTCGGCGAGTTCGGCGATCAGCTGATCGCCAGCACCTACTTGCCCAGTCAGATCGTGGCCATCGACGTCGAGAGCCTCACGACCACGGTCGTCGCCGAGCTCGACAGCACGCTCCTCGGCCTCGTCTTCGACCCCGAGGGCACCCTCTACGGCGTCGACTGGAGCGCGGGGGAGATCGTGACCGTCGACCCTGGGGGCACCATCACCACGCTGACGAGCGGCCTCACCCAGCCCATCGGGCTCGCCATCCACCCCGACGGGAGCCAGCTCTTCGTCGCGCACCAGGCCGACGGTGGTCGCATCGACCCGGTCTCGCTCCCCGACGGTGTGCTCACGCCCGGCACGGTCCCTCAAAACGCTGGTTATTCGCCCTGGGGCCTGGTCGTCGACGCCGACGGCAACGTGTTCTCCGAGGTCTATGACCCAGACGCCAACGGCGCGGTGATCGAGCGCTACGCGTTTTGAAGCCAGGCAGGGCGCGGTGAGCCGAAGCGGCCTCGAGCCGCTCGCCAGGATCCGCGCTAGTGTGCGCAGCAGAGGACTTGAAGGGTCCCAGGCGCCGGACCGCCGGTTGCTGACGAGGCGCGAGGAGGGAGTTTGTCGGGCACAAATGACTGACGAGCAACGAAGTCAGCGGCCGGTGCTCCAAGCCTGGGGCCCTTCAAGTCCTCTGCCGCGCACACTAGCGCGGATCCTGGCGCCGGGATTTTCGTCGAGGGCGCGAAGCCAAAACGCAGGTGTACCGGACGTACTGCAAGTTTTGGCGACAAAGCCCTCGGCGAAAAGACCAAGCGAGGTGTCGTGTTGGGTTTCACCACGGGCTCCTGAGGTATCGTCCCCCTCGATGACCGACCCCGCCTCACCGGACGACGCCCTCGACGAGTTCCAGGCCGCTCGTCGTCGCCAGCGTTGGACTCGACTGGCGGTGACGGCCGCGGCCTTCGTCCTGGCTGCCGGCCTGTTCGCCTGGTGGAGGCTGACGGGTCTGCCTCCCCTGGACGCGGACAAGGTCGAGGAGGTGAGCAAGGCCCTCGACGACCTCGACCACCTGCCGCGAGAGTATCACGCCCTGATCGCCGCCGAGGCCATGACCGAGCTCGAGGCCGCTCGCCTCCCTCCGGCCATGACCGAGGCCTTCGCCTCGCTGAAGATGGTCCCTCCCGAGCGGATCAGCGCGGTCGCGCTCCAGCCCTTCGCCGACGATCCCGAGTCCCTCGCGGCCTGGAGCGTCGCCTGCCCGGCCGGCCCCGCGGCGATCGCCGCGGCTGGTGAGAGCGGAGACGTCGACGCGCTCTTCGCCGACTGCAAGCTCGGGCGCTGGAGCCTGATCGACGGCACCGCCGCGCGCCGCCTCAGCGTGGGACGGCTGGTCCTGGCCCACGCCGCCTGGGGCTGGTTGGTCGATCACCACTCCGAGACCGAGCTCGAGCGCCGCATACTGCGGATCTTTTTGCAGGGGTGATCGACCCCATTCGTGTGGGCTCAGCTGACCTTGTTCGCCGCCACGCCGCGATAAGCCAGCGCCCCGAGCACGCCGCCGAGGATCGGCGCGACCCAAAACAGCCACAGCTGCGTCAGCGCCGGCCCGCCCGCGATGATGGCGGGGCCCGTGGACCGGGCGGGGTTGACCGAGAGGTTGGTGATCGGGATGCCCACGAGGTGGATCAGCGTGAGGCCCAGGCCAATGGCGATCGGCGCGAAGCCGACCGGCGCCCGCGGGTCGGTGGCGCCCATGATGATGAACAGGAACATGAAGGTCAGCACGACCTCGGCCAGACCACAGGCGACGAGCGAGTAGCCCCCCGGCGAGAGCTCGCCGTAGCCGTTGGAGGCGAAGGCCCCGGCCCCATTGCCCACGGAGAAGCCCGACACCCCCGAGGCGATCACGTAGAGCACGAGCGCGGCCAGGCAGGCGCCGATGACCTGCGCGCCGATATAGGGCGCCGCCTCCTTGGCCGGGTGGCGCCCGCCGACGACGAGGCCCAGGGTCACCGCGGGGTTGAGGTGACAGCCAGAGATGTGACCAATGGCGAAGGCCATCGTCAGCACGGTCAGGCCAAAGGCCAGGCTGACCCCGAGCAAGCCGATGCCGACGCCGGGAAAGGCGGCGGCATAGAGCGCGGAGCCGCAGCCACCAAAGACCAGCCAAAATGTACCGATGAGCTCGGCGGACAGCTTACGAGACAGAGGGATCATCGACGCCGACAGTAGCGGAGAGGTCCTGTTGGGAAAACATCATTGTGCTGTGGGCGGAGGTTTTTTCAGAGAGAAGATCGCGGGCTTCACGCAAATTCACACTAGTCATGATCGACGCTCGGTCTTTGTAAAGCTCGAGAGGCTCGGCTCCCAGGGGCAATGACACGCGACGGAAACACTCGGGGCGGAGACAATGCAGGTGGGCTTTTGTCGCATGGACATCATGCTCCGCACAGTTCGCATGTCGCGATATGCGATCTATATTTCATGCTAACAAAGCCAGTTGTCCGCGTGCCACACGCAAAGCGTCAGACATCTCGAATCGAGTCAATCAGCACAGGCAGGTGGCGCGGGCGTGCTGACGCCATCGCCAGCGCGCCCGCAGCTTCAATTGGGCCGAGCGTGCCGGGACGCGAGCTTCACATATCGGTGCGGGTCGGGACATGGCCAATTGGCGGGCGTGCTCAGAGCGCGGCGCGGAGCTCGGCCACGAGCACGCGTGGCGTCGCGCCGCCGATCGACCGAAAGTCGGCGATGAGGTGCGCCTGATCGTAGTAGCCCGCCTCCAAGGCGATCTTCGACCAGTCTGGTTCGTCGGCGCCTCGCCCCGCAGCCAGCGCGCGCTGGAAGCGACGGAGCCGGGCATAGGTCTTCGGGCTGACACCCATCGTGTCCCGAAAGACGCGACGGAAGTGTCGCTCGCTCAGGCCCAGCTGCTCGGCAACCATGGCGACCGACGCGAGCTCCAGCATCTCGGTGGCGGCGGCCACCAGCCCTGTATGCCCGCTCGGGCCTCCGCCGAGCTCGACCCGCTCGGCGATGGCCTCGCGCAGGATCCCCGCGCCGCTGTCCTCCTCGTCGCGAGCACGGGCGAGCCGATCGACCAGCCGCGCCGCCTCGCTCGGTCCCCACAGATCCGAGAGCTCGACTGTATGTCCAACGATGGACGCCGGCGGAGCGCCGAGCGCCGCTCGATACGCGCCGATGGGCAGGCGCGCGAAGATGGCCCGCTGGCCGCCGAGGATGGTCTTTCGGTAGACCCTTCGGCGGGCACCCATGGCGTGGACATCGAGGCCGTTTCGCGCCGACGACCCGTAGCGAACGCCAATATGAACTTCGACGCGGGGGATCCCAACACGCACCCGGGAGCGCGCCGACTCATCGACAGACCAGACCGCGATGGGGGAAGCCTTCGCGGAGACCATGGGACGAGTCTGTCGGGGGTAGCGCACCTACGCAAGGCCTGGCCGATTCTTCCAATCTCGAGCCGAGGGCGCCCGCTACACACACCGCATGCCAGACGTGCTCGTCACTGGAGCGACCGGAAAGGTCGGAAGCCGCCTCATCCCCCGCCTCGTTCGGCAGGGCAAGCGCGTCCGCGCCCTGGTCCGGGACCTCGAGCGCGGCGCCCCCCTCCGCGGAGAGTCGGTCGAGCTCGCGCTCGGCGATCTCCTCGACCCCGAGTCTCTGCGTGCCGCCGTCCGCGGTGTAGACACGGTCGTTCACTGCGCGGCCTTCTTTCGCGGCGCCACGCCGGAGCAGGCCCACGCCGTCAACGAGCAGGGTACGCGCCTGCTCGCCGAAGCGGCGCGGGAGGCATCTGTCCGGCGCTTCGTGTTCATCAGCACCTGCCTCGTCTATGGGCCGAAGCAGGGGGCGCTCACCGACGAGGACGCGAGCTGCTCACCGGTCGACGCCTATCCGCGCAGCAAGCTCGCCGCCGAGCGCCTGCTGCTCACGATGGAGGGGCTCGACGTGCGAGTGCTACGCCTGCCCTTCGTCTATGGCGACGGAGATCCACACATCGCCGAGGCGGTCCCGCTCATGCGCCACTTTCCGCCGCGCCAACGCCTCGCCATCGCGCACCACGCCGACGTGGCCGAGGCTGTCAATTTACTCCTCGACGCGCCGGCGCCCGCCCATCACATCTACAACCTCGTCGACGACGAGGCGCCAGATCACGCCGCGCTCTTTGCTGCCGTGGGAGAGCCGCCCCCGGATGGCTCTCAGCCCGGGCGCGCCCGCGCCTTCGATGTCTTGCCGGACGGTCGTCGCATCCGCGAGGAGCTTGGCTTTCAGCCGCGCTACCCACGGCTCGCCGACGCGCTAGTGTGCGCGCCAGAGGACTTGAAGGGTCTCAGGCGCCGGACCGCCGGTCGCTGACGAGGCGCGAGGAGGGAGTTTGTCGGGCACAAATGACTGACGAGCAACGAAGTCAGCGGCCGGTGCTCCAAGCCTGGGGCCCTTCAAGTCCTCTAGCGCGCACACTAGCGACAGGAGCGCTCTAGTGCGATGCACAGCAGCGGCGTCGCAGCGTGCGCCTGGAACACCCGCGCGCCTTCGGCCCTGACCACGCGCAGCGCAACATAGTCGATCCCGCATGGCGCTCCCCCTTCGACCTGCGCACGGCCAGAGAGCTTGACGCAGCCCGCGTCCCCACGGGCGATCGCCACGGTGAGCGCTTCGACGTGGACGAGGGCGTCGACGTGGGCTGGCGCGGGCTCGCTTCCCCCTCGACGCTCACTTTCTCGTCCGCTGCTGCGCTGGCCGCTGCGCCGGTCGAGTCGATCCGCCCACAACCCCTTGGCCCAGAAGAACACCGCGCCACGCCGGCTGAAGTGCAAGCTGACGTCGACCTCCCGCAGGCCGTCCGCGCCGGCCTTCCCTACGGCAGCGAGGACGTTCACCGCGCCGGTGCTGGTGAAGAACAGCCGCTCGCTGAGGCCGAGCTCGGCGAGGCTCACCCGGCTCTCGGCCGCCTCGAGAGCCTCTCTCTCGATCTCCCCGGGGAGCGGCTCGAAGATCCCCCCACGCAGGACGCCGCGCTCCCCGAGGGCGAGGACGCGGTCGGGCGGCCAGGCTCCCTGGAGTCCGGCGCCGAGGCGTCCGGCGAGCTCTTCGAGATAGGCGCCTGCGACAGACATCGGCTAGCGCTCCATGAGCCTGGAGGCGATGAGGGCCGAGGGCGTGCGGGCCTGGATGAGAGCTCCTTCCACGGCCAACCAAGCTAGCGAGCGACACGAGCGTGAAAGACCTACCGCGAGAGTGGGTCGCATGTGTCCTTTGCGGCCATTCCTTCGGCTGGGTGGTCGGCCGGGAGAAGTCTGCGCTGGGACTGCGCGGGGACGCTCATTGCCGCTGGACCGCTCTCGTACGATGAACTCGGGCACGGCCTTCGGGGAGCTGCGCGCTGTTGGCCAGGCGCTGTCGGCGTGGCTGCGCTGGGGGATCGAGAAGTCGCGGCTGTTTCCGCGCGCGATTGGGGGACTCTGCTCGAAGAGATCCCGGGCTGTCCGCTCGACGAGCGTCCCAGACCTCCCCCGAAGACAGTCTGAGAGTCTCCTTATTGGTCTTAAGATCAAAACAAGGGCGCAAAACACGCGATGCATCGCACCTCTCCGCGGGCCGATACCCAGGAGTGAGCTCCCCCAAGACCCAGAACAGCGCCCACCGACGAGCTCGAAATCGCGCACACAGCGATGCCCGATCGCACGCACGCGTTCGTGCTCGACCCATTCACCCTGGCAGCAGCTACAAGATCACCAAGCGCTGTCTCGAGCGCCGGATGTTCCTCGCGCCTGGCCACGACCCCGAGACCCTCCTCAACTTCATCGGCTACTGCCTCGCCCACTCCGCCAACAGCCACGGCATCGAGATCCACGCCGCCGTGATGATGTCGAACCACTATCACATCGACATCACCGACCCACATGGCCAGCTCGCCGCCTTCAAGCAGCTATTCAACAGCCTGCTCGCCCGCGGTCTCAACGTCATGCGCAGACGCTTCGATCGCTTTTGGTCTGGCGATGGAGCTTGTGACACTCGCCGCTCCAGCGATGACGACACCCTGGCCGATCTCGTCTACACCCTCACGAACCCCGTCAAAGCCGGTCTCGTCAAGTGGGCTCGGCAGTGGCCGGGCTTTTCGACCAGTGGCTGGCGATTTGGTGAAACGCGGAGCTTTCGCCGGCCTGACTGGTTTTTCGATGACGCGGGGAGCATGCCCCCTGAGGTCTCGCTGACCTTGGTCCGACCACGGGTGTTCTCTGAACTCGACGACGATCAGCTCTACGAGCGGCTCATCGCTGCGGTGCGAGCTGCCGAGTTCGAAGCGCAGTCCAAGCTCCGATCGAAAGGGCGACGCTTCATGGGGCTGCGGAAGCTCGCCAAGCAAGGGTGGAACCGGGCAGCATTGAGCGCTGAAGAGCGCTTTGGTGTCGCGCCGAAGGTCGCGGCATCGTCGAAGTGGCTGCGGATGGCTCTGCTGCAACGGGACCGAGCCTGGGAGCGCGCATACGCGGCTGCTCGAGAGGCTTGGCTCGCGGGAGAACAGGTGGAGTTTCCCTCTGGGACATACTGGCTGCGGCGCTTCGCAGGGGTGGCCGTGGCTCAGGGCCCTCCATGATGCTTCGATGCGACGTAGAAGAGGATTTACAGGGCGGCGAAGGGCGGTCCTGGTAAATCGCTTTGGTTGCTCGACAGCTTTGCCCACGAGAAATCCGTTTTTGTGGGGTGACTTGGCATGCAGAAGGCTTTCAATGGTGGTTTTGAGCCCTCACTCATGGTTCGGAAGACGCCTCGCACCATCTCTCGAGTGCTCGAGCTGCAGAGACTCCCAGACCGGGATCGCCGCAAAGACTCCCAGACCGGGATCCCACCATCTCTCGAGTGCTCGAGCTGCAAAGACTCCCAGACCGGGATCCCCTATCCTGCAGACCGGGATCCCCTATCCTCCCCCCGTGGACCTGCGCACCGCCGCCCTAACCCCCCCTCGCACCACCGCCGACCTCCCCCCAACCGGCGGCCACCTCCGCGCACGCCCAGAAGACTTCCAGGTCGAAGAACTCCCCGCCTACCCCCCCGACAACCGCCCCGGCCACCTCCTCCTCACCATGCAAAAGCGCGCCTTCAACAGCGAAGACGCCCTCCGTCAGATCGCCCGCCACCTCGCCCTCCCCCGCGTCGAGCTCGGCCTCGCCGGCCTCAAGGACCGCGACGCCCTCACCCGCCAGCGGATCAGCGTCCCCGCCCCGGACCCCGCCGCCACCCTCGAGCGCCTCGCCCAATTCCACCACCCCGCGATCACCCTCGACCTCGACACCGCCGCCCCCCACTCCCACAAGCTCCGTCGCGGTCACCTCCGCGGCAACCGCTTCCTCATCGTCATCCGCCAGCCCACCTGCCCCCTCCCCGACGCCCTCACCCGCGCCCAAGCCATCCTCACCCGCCTCGCCGCAGATCCCCAGGGCGGCCTCCCCAACCTCTACGGCGAGCAGCGCTTCGGCCGAGGCGGCGCCAACCTCGACAACGGCCTCGCCGCCCTGCGCGGCAAGAGCCGCGGACGCCGACCCAAGACCGCCGACCTCATCGTCAGCGCCGGCCAGTCCGCCCTCTTCAACCTCTACCTGTGCACACGCGCCGAGCGAGGCCAGCTGCGGACCGTCCTCCCCGGCGACGTCCTCCAAAAACGCGAGACCGGCGGCCTCTTCGTGTCCGAAGACCCAGCCACCGACCAGCGCCGCCTCGACGCCGGCGAGCTCGTGATCACCGGCCCCATGGTCGGCAGCAAGACCCGCGCCCCGGGCCCCGACACCCCCGCCGAGACCCTCGAGCGCGAGCTCCTCGCCGCCGCCAACATCGAGCCCGCCCGCCTCGCCAAGCTCGGCAAGCGCGTCCCAGGCACGCGGCGCCCTCTCCTGATCTGGCCGGTCCTCGACGGCCCCCCAGAGCTCGCCCCGCCACCGGACGACGCCCCCGAGCTCGGCCCCGGTGTGGCCCTGCGCTTTTGTCTGCCATCTGGGAGTTACGCGACCGTGTTGTTGCGGGAGATCATGGGCATCAACATGGGGTGAAAGCCCTCTACGCGCGCCCCGCGACCACGCCCAGACGATCGCCTCGTCGGAAAGAAGCCCACCACAGCCCCAAAAACACCGGCCACGGGCCCAGATCCTGGTCCGAGCGCGGCCTTTCAGCTACCGTTCGCGCGGCCCGATGAACCTTCAAGAAGCCTTTCTACAAATCGCGTTGCTCGGCGCCAACTGGGTGCTGTGGATCCTGGTCCTCCTGAGCTTCGCCAGCGTGGCCGTCGTCATCGAGCGTCTGCTCTTCTTCAAGTCCGTCTCCTCGGTCGACACCGAGCTGATGAAGCCCGTCGCCGAGCGCCTCGCCAACGACGACATCGAGGGCGCCGCCAAGGTCGTCAAGAACGCCCCCTCCCCCGGCGCGCGCATGCTCGCCTCCATGCTCGGCGTCGCCAAGCGCGGCGTCGGCTCGATGAAGGCCGTGCTCGAGGGCAACCGCGCCGCCGAGAAGCTCCGACTCGAGCGCAACCTGGGCTTCTTGGGCACCGTGGGCTCCAACGCCCCCTTCATCGGACTGTTCGGCACGGTCCTCGAGATCCTCCGAGTCTTCAACCAGCTCGGTGAGGCCGGCGTGACCACCGGCGACGAAGCCAAGGAGATCATGTCGGGCATCTCCGAGGCCCTCGTCGCCACCGCCATCGGCCTGCTCGTGGCGATCCCCGCCGTCATCGCCTACAACGCCTTCCAGCGCCAGGTGAAGCGCTCCCTGGCCCGGGCCGACGGGCTCACGGGCATGGCCCTGGCCCAACTCGCCGAGCGCGAGCCCGGCGCTTTCACGGACGAAGAGGACGAGGACTAGGCCATGGCCGCCGGTGGGCTCGACGAAGACGACGAGATCACGGGGATCAACATCACCCCGATGGTCGACATCATCTTGGTGCTGCTGGTGATCTTCATGGTCACCACCACCACCATCAACCAGATCGAGGGCATGGAGGTCGATAAGCCCGACGCCGCCTCCGGCAAGAACCTCGGTGAGCTGCCCCAGAGCATCGTGCTGGTCTGCCGCGGCGAGGACGAGTTCGCCATCGACGGCGAGCCCGTCGCGGGGGACAGCGCCGAGGCCGTCGACAGCCAGATCGCCGCTGCGATCAAGGCTCGGGTCGCCCAAAACCCCGAGCTCCAGGGCATCGTCAACTGCGACACCAAGGCTCAGGTCGGGGCCATGGTCCATCTCATCGACCTGCTACGCGAAAACGGCGTGACCAAGTACGCTATCGCCACCGAGCCCCCGCCGCGCGCCGAAGGCTGAAGCCGACGAGCCCCATGGCCGTCTCCATCGACCTGCTGACCTCGCACATCGCCCTGGCTGGGCCGGTCCAGCTCGTCGATCTCCTGAGGGTCTTCATCGACCCCAAGATTTTGCCGTGGCTGGCCGCCACCGTGGCGGCGCTGCTCTACGCCCTGTCCCGCGAGAAGACCGACTACGGGATCATCGCCGTGGTCGGCGGGACCTTGGCCCACCTGCTCTTCTTGCTGCTCGCGCTCTACCTCCCGCGGCTGCTCGACCTCGTCGAGCCCGAGCGGCCCGAGCTCATCGAATTCGAGGTCGCAACGCTCCCAGAACCCGAGCCGGAGCCAGAGCCAGAGCCAGAGCCGCCCCCCGAGGAAGAGCCCGAGACGGAGCCGGAACCCGAGCCGGAGCCAGAGCCAGAGGTCAAACCCAAGGAGCCGCCGCCCAAACCCAAGACCAAGCAGGCCCCCGAGCCCGATCCCGCGCCCCCCGGCGACCCGCCGCCCCCCAAGCGCTGGGACCTGTCGAGCACCACCCAGGGCGGCAGCAGCAACGTCCAGGTCCTCCAGGGCAGCGGCGGTCAGTACGGCGGCACCGGCTCCCCCGACAGCAAGGGCACCAAGAAGGGCCCCAAGGGCGGCGGTGATCCCAAGGGCGATCCCGAAGGCAGCACCTCCGTCTGGCAGCCGCGCAGCGAGCTCTTCGTCAAGGACCTGCCCAAGCCGCTCAAGGTCCCCAAGATCGAGTGCCCCGCCACCGCCGAGCTCGGCGTCCAGGGCGACGTGATCCTCAAGGTCCAGATCCAGCGCGACGGCAAGGTCCGCCAGGTCAAGGTGGTCAAGGGCATCGGCCAGGGCTGCGACGACATCGCCAAGAAGGCGCTCAAGAAGGCCCGCTTCAACCCGGCCATGGGCACCAACGGCAAGCCCGTGGACTTCGAGCTGCGCTACGAATACGCCTTCCGCGTCAACGACTGAGCCCTTTTCGAGCTCCGGCTCCTTGCCTATCATCTCCTCCAGCGCCGGCACGTCGCCGCGCCTCGAGCCAATGCCCCGGATCCGCGCCGCCCTCGCCGCCTTGCCCCTCGCCAGCTTGGTGCTCGGCGGCGCGAGTGGATGCTCGATCGACCTCCCCGACCCGCGGCTGATCATCAGCCACCGGGTGCTGGCGATCCGCACCGCCGTCACCACCCCCCTGGTCCCGGAGGACGCCGAGCTCGCCGACCAGCCCAAGGCCCAGGCCCTGCCCTTCGAGACCGTCACCCTCGAGCCCTTCATCGTTGACGAGTCCGGGGCCGTCGACCCCGACGAGCTCGACATCGTGTGGATCGCCTGCGAGCTCAGCATCAGCCAGAGCCTGTTCGCCTGCATCCAAGACGCGATGCCCCTGACCCTCGACGCGCTCCCGGCCTGCGAGGCCCCGAGCCTCGCCGACCTCCAGTCCCTCGAAGACGGCCTGCCCGAGCTCCCCAGCCCCTGCCTGATCGCCCGCGAGGGCTCCCCGGAGTACGTCGCCCCGCTCTCGGCCAACGTGCTGCTCAGCGGCGCCGTCGAGCTCACGATGATCGCTGGCGTCCCCGAGGGCACCGACACCGACACCTGCGCCCGCGAGCTCCTCGCCGGCGAGTACGACCTCCCCGACGACTGCCTCTACGCCGTCCAGCGCCTCGAGGTCGGCCCGATCGAGCAGCTGCTCGTGCTCGCCGAGAGCTTTGGCGCGGCGATCCCCGGCTTCGAGGCCCCCGACCCCGAGGACGTGCCCGAGGCCGACCGCAACCCGCGGATCACCGAGGTCCGCGTGGGCGCCATCAACGACCAGGGCCAGCAGATCGGCAACGCCCAGATCGTCAGCGCTGGCGACCTCGTCGAGGTCGAGCTCGGCGCGACCTTGCAAGTCGAGGTCGACTCCCCCGAAGAGGACCTCCAGACCTATCAGGTCGCCGTCAACAACGGCGAGAGCTACGAGGATCGCCAGGAGACCTACGAAGGCGACTGGTACGTGACCTGGGGCGAGCTCCTGGCCGGGACCAGCGACGACCCCCAAAGCTACAACCAGTGGACCCTCGAGCCCAACGATCAGGACGAGGAAGACACCCCGCCCGAAGGCCGCGCGCGCATGTACTACGTGGTCCGCGACGGCCGTCAGGGCGTGAACTGGTTTTGGTTCGAGATCGCCGCCGTCGACCCCGAGCAGGGCGAATAGCCGCTCGGGTGAGCAGCCCGCTCAGAGCGCGCGGTTGTAAGTCTCGCCGTCGATCACCGTGTTCTCGAGCACGATCTCGCTGACCGTGCGCCCGGGCTCGAGGATCGTCGGAGGATCGATGTAGAGCCGCCCAGGATCGTAGCTCCCGTCGACGGTGAACATCCCCCAGTCGCCCTCCCAAGCCAGCTCGTGGTTATCGAAGACATGCACCCCGCGCAGGCGCAGCGTCGAGTGATAGACCCCAAAGCCGCGCAGCAGCTCGCTGTCGTTGCCGGCGATGTCGACGTCCTCGTAGACCACATCGCGTGAATTGGAGATCGTCGAGAACTGCTCGCTGCAGTCGGTGATCACGCTGTCGTGCAGGCGCAGGCCGTCGACGCTGACCAGCGACAGCCCCTCCGTCCCGCTCCCGAACAAGGTCGTGCCCGCGATCAGCACGTTGCGCCCGTCGATGATCCGGACCACGTCGCCCATGCACCACCCGTACTCGGGGCGGTGCCCGATCGTCAGGTTGAAGAGCGCGAGGTTCTCGACGTTCGTGAAGCTCAGCACCGAGGCGTAGCTGTCGGCCTGGATCAGCGCCGTCGAGCCAGGGCCCACGCCGATCAGCGCGAGATCGTGGACATCGTGGATGCTCTCCCCGTCGTAGTAAGCCGAGTCCAGCCCGTGGCCCGGGCCCTCCGACTCCGTGATTTCATAGCGCCCCGGGTGGAGCAGGATCATCGTGTTGGGCGCGATCGCGGCGAGCAGCTCGCGGGTCTCGAACACCTCGACCGCGCGCATCAGCTCGATCCCCGCCCCGGCGGCCTCTTCCATGAATTCCTCGGGCGTCGTCACCGGCCGCGCCCAGTAGCGCAGACCCTCCACCGGCGGACTCCCGGCCGCGAGCATCCCGGGATCGGGGGTGACCTCGGCCTCGACGAAGGCCGCCGGCGGGGCCCCGCTCGCAGGCGACCGGGGGGGCGGCTCGCTCTCCCCCGCCGGCTTGGTCCGCGAGCAGCCCCCGAGCCACAGCGCGCCCACACACAGGAGCCACGCCCCCCCCGCCGTCCTCGGGCTCAGACTCCGGCTCGGACTCGGGTCTCGCGGGCGACCTGCCATCGCCCGCCAGCCTACACCCGCGCGGCGCCGAGGTGCAGTCGTGCGCACGGCTCGCAAAGCCGCCGCATTGCACGGCTCACCAGCGGTTCCTCCGCGAGCATGTCCACGCGCTCACCAGCGGCCCTGCACGCCCGCGATGAACTCGTAGGGGTAGCCCGGCTCGAACTTGCGCGCCGCCGTGATCGACTCGACCTGCTCATCGCTGAGCTCGAGCGTCGCCGCCTCCAGGTTGCTCTCGAGCTGCTTCATGGTCCGCGCGCCAAAGATCACGCTAGCGACCCCCGGGCGACGCAGCAGCCAGGCCAAGGTCACCGCCGCCGGCGAAGCCTCGAGCGCCTCGGCCACCGCGACGATCGCCTCGAGCACGTCCCAGGCCGGCGTGGTCTCGATCATCTTCTCGAAGCGCTTGCGCCAGACCTCGAGGCGCGCGCCCTCGGGCGGCGGCTGGTCCCGGCGGTACTTGCCGGTCAAGAACCCGCCCTCGAGGGGCGACCAGGGGATCAGCCCCAGGCCATCGTTGACGCAGATCGGGACGTGCTCGCGCTCGAGGTCCCGGGTCAGCGGCGAGTACTTCATCTGCAGCGCGACGAAGCGCTCGAGGCCCTCGACCTTGCTGGTCCACAGGCTGTCCTTGAGCCGGTGGGCCGCGTAGTTGCTGGCGCCGATGTAGAGCACCTTGCCCGCGCGCACGAGATCGTCGAGGGCGCGCAGCAGCTCGGCCTCGGGCACGTCGAGGTCCTGCATGTGGATCTGGTAGAGGTCGATGCGATCGGTCTGTAGCCGGCGCAGGCTGTCCTCCACCGTCTTGACGATGCGCCTGCGCGAGGCCCCCGTCCCGTTGGGGCCCGGGCTCATGCGAAAGCGAAACTTGGTCGCGAGCACGACCTCGTCGCGGCGCCCGCTGTTCGTGAACCAGTCGCCGATCACCCGCTCCGAGAGCCCGTCTTGGCCGTAGACGTCGGCCGTGTCGATGAAATTGACCCCCGCCTCGAGGGCGCGCTCGAGGATCGCGTGGGCCGTGGCCTCGTCCGACGAGACCTTGTGCATGAACGACTTCTCGTCGGCCTCGCCAAAGGTCATCGTGCCCAGGCACAAGGTCGAGACCTTCAGGCCGCTCGCTCCGAGGTTGCGGTACTCCATGGCGCGACCCTAGCAGCCAGCTCCGGGTCAGCCTACGCGAGCGCGCGCGGCCCTCCCCATCCGGGCGGCCCGGCGAGGAGAGCCACGCACCGCTCGCTCACTCGGCCGCCGCGGCGTCCTCGGCCCGCGCCTGCTCGACGAGCTCGCCGAGGAATTTCTCGGGGTCTTCCTTCACCTGATCCAGGCACTCGCCCGAGCAGCAAAACACGAAGTCGTAACCCTCGTAGGTGTAGCGCCCCGAGTCCGCCTCGACCTCGAAGACCTTGCCCGAGATCGGGCACACGGTGGCATCACCGACCTGCGCCTTCCAGTTGTCGACGACCTCACGGTCCTCGGGCGCAGCTTCGGCTTCGGGCGCAGCTTCGGCTTCGGCTTCGGCGGCCGGCTCCGGGTTCGTCGTCTCGCCCTTTTCACAGGCCGTGAACGAAGCCATGAGCGCGATCGCAAAGATCCAGTGCGGTGTGCGGAACATCGCACGAATCCTACGCGAAGAAGCTTCGAATACCGAATATGCTCCTCGCCATGGAGCACTCCGAGACCGGCGCCTCTGCAATCGAGACCTCGCTGATCGCTCACCCCGAGGCCTATGACGAGTGGCTCGTATACGCCGACGCCCTGTCCAAGGCCGGAGATCCCCGCGGAGAGCTCATCGCCATCGGCGTGGCCCTGCGCCGCGGTCAAGGCGACGCCGACACATTGCGCGCACGCGAAGACGCCCTGCTCCAGGCCAACGCCGAGGCCTGGTTCGGCAAGCTCGCCAGCCACACCGACTGGCGAGACTGCTTCGCGTGGACGCTACAGACCGGCTATTGGGGACGGATCCGCTGCTGGAAGGACTACGACCACGAGCACGTCGACGTCTCCGCGCTGCTGACCTACGCCCTCGCCCACCCGAGCGCCAAATTCCTGCGCGAGCTCGACCTCGGCATCACCGACCTCGAAGCCGACGAGGGCTACGCGCCCTGCATCCGCGCCCTCGTCGAGCACGGCCCCATGCCCAGCTTGCGGCGCATGACCATCGGCGACTTCCAATACCCCGAAGAGAGCGACATCTCGAGCGTCATCGTCGACGACATCGGCCCGCTGTGGCCGCTGCTTCCAAAGCTCGAAATGCTCGAGCTCCAGGGCGCCTTCATCGAGCTCAGGCACCCACGCAGCGCTCGCCTGCGCAAGCTCGTGCTGCACACGGGCGGCCTCCCGGGCGAAGCCGCCGAGTCCCTCGCCGAGGCCGAGCTCCCCGCCCTCGAGCACCTCGAGGTGTGGTTCGGCACCGACGAATACGGCGGCACCTGCAACGCCAACCACGCCCTGGGGATCCTCCAAAACCCAAGGTTCACCAAGCTCGAGCACCTCGCCCTCGCCAACGCCGACTTCGCCGACGAGCTCGCCGCGGCCCTCGCCGCCCAGCTGCGCTTCCCCGGCCTGCCCCCTGCCCTGCGCAGCCTCGACCTATCCATGGGCACCATGACCGACGCCGGCGCGGAGCTCTTGCTGCCCATCGCCGAGCTCCTGCGCCGCCTCGGCGCCCTCGACCTCTCGCAGAACTTCCTCTCGCCAGCCATGGTCTCTCGCCTGCGCCTGGCCCTGCCCAACGCCCGCCTCGACGACCAAAAGCAGGGCGAAGAGGGCTGGTACTACGTCAGCGTGGGAGAGTGAGCATGTACGCGTTCTCCAAGGACCAATCCCAGCTCGTGTTCATGGACTGCTTTGGCCTGACCCGGCTCGGCCGCGATCAGGGCATCGCCACCAACACCACCGTCGGCGGCAGCGACTCCGCCGGCCGCGTCTCGATCTCCGCCAGCGGCAGCCTGGCCGCGAGCCACGGCAGCCCCAACGACCCGGCCTTGCTGTGGACCGTGGCCGACCTCCAGATCGCCGAGCGCCTGCCGCGACGCGGCGTCACCATCCTCCCCGCGGGGACCCACTACCTGCTCGACGCCCCCGGCAGCCTCGAGCTCGTCCCCCTCAGCCGCGCGGTCCGCCTGCCCCTGCGCCTCGACGCGCCCGCCAGGCCCAAAGCCGAGTCCAGGACCAAGCCCCGCTCCGCCCCGATCCCCCTCGATCTCGCGGGCCGCAGCGCCACCGCTGCACGCCTCCCGGCCCTCGCCCTCGGCCACGGCACCCCCGAGGTCCCCCGGCCCATACACCTCGCCCACGACGGCACCTTGCTGTGCTGGGACCGCGAGCAGCTGGTCTGCGCCACGCTCACCGGCGCCGCCCTCAGCCCGCGCTGGCGACGGACGATCACCACCGCCCCCGACGCCCGCCTCGAGCTATACGCCGACGCCCAGCGCTGTGTCTTGCTGATCCACCACGGTCGGCGCTGGACCGTCGACGTGCTCGCCGGCGACGACGCGTGGCGCTTCGACATCGAGAGCCTCGGCGTCCCCACCGTCGCCGGGCGCTGGCTCGCCTACCAGCCCGCCCACGATCGCGTCCTTCGCCTCGACCTCGGCGGCGCGGACACCAGCGAGCACCCCCTGCCCTCCACCTGCGTCGGCGTCGGCTCGATCTTCGCCAGCGCCGAGGGCCGCCTCTACTTCCTGCCCGCCCACCGCGAGAGCGTCCTCAACCTGCACACCGGCGAGGCGCACTCCCGCCAGCTCCCAGCCGACCAGCTCGAAGCCCGGCGGGCCATCCTCGCCACCGCCTTGCCCTACCGCGACGCCGCCCAGCACAGCGGCGTCACCATCGAGCTCGAGCGCGTCGAGCTCGACTCCAGGCAGGCCTCCGCCTCCCTCACCCACCGCCTCGCCGGCAGCGGCCCGCTCCTCGCGGCCTTGCTCGCTGGCCACAGCCACAGCGCCTGGCGCCGCTTCCCCATGCCCCCCGGCTGGCAGCTGGGCAGCCACGGATCCCGAGGCGAAGTCCGCAGCCCCGACGAGCCCACCGCTGGCCGCATCGTCGACAGCTACGCCGCCCTCGCCAGCGCGGGCGTCGGCTTCGCCACCACCACCCGCTACTGGGCCAAGCGCCTCGAAGACGACCAGCAGCAGCTCCGCGACCCCGCCGCCCTCGCCCTCCTCGCCCAGGCCCTCCTCGCCATCGTCCGCGACGGCCCCGACACCCCCGCAGACTTCAACACCCTCCTCGCCCGCGGCTGGCCCACCCTCGACGACGCCACCGCCGCCTTCGCTCACTACCCCCAGCGCACCCGCCAGCTCGACGACAGCGTCACCGCCCTCGCCGGCGCCCTCTTCAACCTCCTGCTTGGCGTCGAAGCCGCCCGCCTGTGGAGCTTCATCTACATCGACACCCCCTGGCCCAACGGCGTCGGCTCCCACTACGGCGACTTCGACCGCAAAGCCATCCGCCCCCTGCTGCGCGCGCACCCCAAGACCGCCCAGATCTTCCGCGCCAAGCTCCGCACCCCCGCTCGCCCTGACGACCCCCGCCGCTTCCACCTCGACCAGCTGCGCGACCTGCTCGCATAGCCAGGCACATGTGAGCCCCGGCACGTCCCCCTTGCACGACCACCCTCGCGTCGCATAGTCTGGCCGTCACACGTCGTTCCAGCGGAACAACTTCAGGGGGTGCATTGGCGTTCGACGTGGGTACGGAAGGTGAAGACAGCGTGCCGTGGGCCCAACGCCACGTAAAAACGTCGGGAAAACACAGCTGCCAACGACAGCAACTACGGCCGTATGGCCGTTGCGGCCTAATAAGCCACACGTTCACGGGTGAGGTGCTCCAGTAGTTCGTGAACGTCATCACAGGAGCTAGCGGTTCGGGCGCCCCGATCGGGCCGCGAAATTTAGGGGATCGCTCTCGAGAGGGCCCGCTGGTGGGCATGCGCGAGGGTTAAATCCAAGTACACCGGCTACGCACGTAGACGTCCCATCGGAAGGCTCGCGGACCCGGGTTCGACTCCCGGCGCCTCCACTCGAAAACGGGTAGCTAGGGCATCCTAGCTACCCGTTTTCAATTTTTGGCGTTCCATGTGCTGTCCATGTGCTGTGCGCGTGCTGCGGTTCGAGCAGCTCCACAGCGTCGCGCAGGGTCGACTCAGCAAGGTGCGCGTAGCGCATCGTGATGTCGATGCTCTGGTGACCGAGCAGCTCCTGAACGGCCTTGAGCGGCACGCCACGCATGACCAGATGCGAGGCAAAGCTGTGCCGCAGGTCGTGCCAGCCGAGCTCGAGGATCCCGGCCTTTCGCTGCGCCCGACGTAGGGGCCACTTCGTCTGGCCCTTGCTCAACATGTTCCCGTCTTCTTGGCAGAAGACCCACGGGCCCCGCAGGTGGCGATGCCGCTGCAGGGCCTGCACGACCGACGCCCCGAGGGGCATGTCTCGCGACTTGCCGCTCTTGGGCGTCCCGATCACGCCGCGCGTCACCGAGCGCTGCACGAGCATGCGACCGCGAGCGAGATCGATGTCCCCCCATTGCAGCGCCCGCGGCTCCCCGAGTCGCAACCCCGTGCGCAGCGCGAGGACGATCATCCCCTGCCACTCGGGCTCCGATTCGCTCGCGGCGATCAGTCGATCCGCTTCGTCGAAGTCGAGGAAGCGGAAGCTCGGCGCCGGAGCGGCGAGCCACACGATCCGGGGGACCTGCTCGAGCAGGCCCCAGTCGACTGCGGTGGTCAGCGTCTTGCGAAGCACGGTGAGCTGGTTATTCACCGTCTTCTTTGCGTGGGTCTTGAGCTTGGCCGCCTTGTAGCGCTCGATCTCTCGCATGCCGATGTCCCCGAGCCGCATGCGGCCGAAGAAGGGCACCAGATGCTTGCCGAAGATCGTTCGCTTGGACACCACCTCGCTGTGCTTGTTGTTGACCTCGGCGTAGTTGGCCAGGAACTCCTCGGCAAACTCCCCGAAAGTCGGCGCCTGCACGGGCGCCGGGGCTGGTGCTTCTTCCTTTCCGAACGCACCGTCGAGCAACGCCTGCCTGACCTCGCGTTCGTACTGCTCGGCACCCCGCTTGGTCTGCACCGGCGAGACCTTGCGAATGGTCTGCCGGGAGCCGTTAGGGTGTTTGTATTCGATGTGGACCATCCACTTCTCATGAACGCGACCTTGCTTGTCGCGCCATTTTCGCTTCCTAACGCTCATCTCCATTACCTTTCGGATGGGGATGACGCGCGCTTGGTTGGGCCGAGATACCATACCCGGGGACGGTGCACCACTGTGGCACGGCTCAGCCTCCCACCTGGCCGCTGGTGCGGATCCACGTCAGCACGGCCTCCCGGTGGAAGCGAAGAACACGGCCGATACGGACTACACCCGGGATCTCATCGCGCTGGACGGCTTCGTAGATGGTCTTGCGGTTGACCCGGAGGAGCGAGGCAACCTCGTCGGCTGTCATGACTTCGGGACTTGATGAGTGGTCCCTCATTCACCGATTCTGGCAGCCCTGGCTCGTCAAAACTAGCTGGCCGTGAGAGTGGACCCCGGCACACCCCGGGCTAGGGCGACTCAAGGCCCACAACGATCGTCAGCTGGGTGGACCTTCGTCCGCGACGGACAGTAGTAACTTCGTTGAGACTCAGACCGGGTGTCAATTACTCTGACTCAGAGCAACGTGACTCGGCGAAGCTCGGCGCCCCTACTATGCTCGCGGGTATAGCGAAGCTGGGGCGAGGGATCTTGAGGCTGTTGGGGCGCTTCCACGAGTGCCCGCAGGGCTGAAACACCCGCAGTTGGCGAGTAAGCGGTCAGTGAACTGCATCTGCCGCCAGAGCAGAGCCCAGGCCACGATCGGGGGATGCGTAGCACCCCCACGAACCTGGCCAAGATCCTCGACAAACGCCGCTGGACGCGAGCAGAGGCGGCCGCAGTGGTCTCGCACTGGCGTCGCAGCGGCCAGCGTCAGCGGGACTTCTGCGATGACCACGACCTCGACGTCCAGCGCCTCGCTCGCTGGGCGAAGCTTCTGCCTGCGAGTCCCGCCTTTGCCGAGGTCGTCGTGGCCGGTGGCCAACACGAGTCGAAGACCTCGACCATCGTCATCGAACTCGGCGATGCACGGGTCCTCGTCGATGCCGACGTCGACGACGCCCACCTCGCCCGAGTGCTGCGCGTCGTGGGGTCGACGTGCTGAGCCTGCCGCCGACGGTGCGCATCTTCGTGGCGCTCGAGCCCGTGGATCTGCGCAAGGGCTTCGACGGCCTCGCCAACGTCGCCCGCACAGTACTCGCCGAGAACCCGCTGTCGGGTCACCTCTTCGTCTTCCTCAACCGTCGCGGCAACCGGGCGAAGATCCTGTTTTGGGATCGCTCGGGCTGGTGCATCTACTACAAGCGCCTCGAGCGAGGTCGCTTTCGTCTGCGGCGACGCAGCGAGCTCGGTGAGGGCAAGGTCGAGCTCGAGGCCGCGGAGCTCTTGCTGATCCTCGAAGGCATCGATCTCGAGGGCGCGCGTCGACAACCTCGCTGGCAGGCGAAGAAGTCGACGAGTCGCGCTTGCACGACAGCCACTTCGTGACTATCCCCAAGAGGTGGGCAAGGGCGACGACCTCAACCTCGACACCGTCCGCGAGCGACTGGTCGAGCGACTCGCCAAGGGCGAGCACGAGGCGCTCGTCGTCGAGGTGCTGGCCTTGCTCGAGACCCTGGGGCGACGGACCGCGAACCTGGAATTCGAGCTCATGCGCCTGCGCAAGTCGGCGCAGGGACGCAAGTCGGAGCGGCTCGACGCGGACCAGCTCGACCTCTTTCTCCGGCTCGTCGCCAAGGAAGACAAGGCGCCCGAGGGAGACGAAGAGGGAGAAAGTGAAGACGGGGCCGAGGCTGCGGCGCCCTACGACGGCCGGATCGATGCCGAACTCGACAGGGCCTCGGAGGAAGAAATCGAGGCCGCGGACCAATGTGACGACCCACCGAGCGCTGAAGCGGAGCCCGAGGCCCCGAAGACGCGAGGACGCCGACGTCCTCCCGAACACCTACCAGTCGAGAAGCGGATCATCGAGCCCGATCTGTCGGACTACGAAGGACGCGAGATGGTCTGCATCGGCAGCGTGGACGCGCACACCCTCGACTGGCGACCCGGCCACTTCATCCACGTCCACACCGAGCGCCGCAAGTACGCGCCGCGTGACGGTGACGGTCCGGTGGTCATCGCTCCACCGCCACCGCAGGTGATCATCCGCGGCCTGGCGGAGGCCGGGCTTCTCGCCCACGTGATCGTCAGCAAGTACGGTGACCACCTCCCGCTGAATCGACTGGTGAAGATCTTCGCGCGGGCAGGAGTGAAGGTCACGGCGCCGACGATGGTGGGCTGGCTACGGCGCTGCGCCGAGCTACTCGAGCCGCTGGTGAATGCCCTCGGGCAGGAGGTCCGTGAGGCCTATCTGCTTCAGACCGACGACACGGGGATCCAGGTGCTGGACGTCGACGCCGACGGTGGCAGCAAGCGTGGACACATCTGGGGCTATCTCGGGGATCAGCGACTCGCGTACTTCGAGTACACGCCGAACTGGAAGGCTGACGCGGCCCGCAACTTTCTCATGCACCGCGAAGGGCCGACGCAGGCGGATGCCTACAAGGGCTACGACTGGGTCTTCAACCGGCTGGGGTCCAAGGCGGTGGAGATCGGCTGCTGGGCGCACGCGCGGAGGTATTTCGTGGAGGCGCTCGAGGGCGGGGATGCCCGAGCAGCGGTGCCGCTGCGGTGGATCCAGCGGCTGTACGTGCTGGAGCGCAAGGCGAAGGAGCGAGGGATCTCGCCAGAGAAGCTCGCAGGCTTGCGAAACAAGCTGGGGCGGCCGGAGCTCAACCGGATCTTCCGATGGATCGCCGAGCACCATGAGAGCGAGCCGCCGAGCTCGCCGCTGGCGCGAGCGATGACCTACGCGATCAATCAGCGAGAAGCATTGATACGCTATCTCGACGACGGGCTGATCCCGATAGACAACACGGGCGCCGAACGAGCGCTCCGAGGGATCGCAGTGGGTCGCCACAACTGGCTGTTTGCCGGGTCGGACAGCGGCGGCGAGCGGGCGGCGATCATGTACTCGCTGATCAGGACCTGCGAGCTCAACGGGGTGGAGCCGTGGGAGTATCTGCGGGATGTGCTGATGAAGCTGGCCCAGGGATGGCCGGCGGCGCGGGTCGGAGAGCTGCTGCCGCACCGCTGGGCTGGGGCGCAGACGGCCACCTGAGGGGAGGCTGGTAGCTGTGCCACCACAGGTCTGGTCGGGCTGCAAGATGCAGCTCGCTGACCGCTTACGTTGGCGAGCTGCAGCAGCGAGTTAGCAGGGCGCCAGAGCTAAGTCTCTCCCGCTATGTCTTGCTTCGACAAACGAACCTGAGATGTCCCCCCCGCAGACTGTATTTCGATCTTCTTATTTGACTCAAGTACACTCAGCGCATACGACAATTCACTCCCCCGAACGAGGTGGATTCGATCCTGATCAATGGGCGAGCGTGACCTCGTGGCGATGGACAGCGGCATAGGTGGCCCAAACGGCGCGCCAGCGTTTCGAGATGACGAGGGCTCGCAGTGCGAGCGTTCCTCGCAGGCCAGGCACCTCCCAGGACTGCGCGGGGCGCTTGACGCGGCGTTGCATCGTCCAGCAGGTGCTCTCGGTCGCGCCGCTACCAATGGGCAGGTTGGCCGCGTACGACGACGCATAACGCATCAGTGGTTTGCGATGGCGTATGTAGCTGAGCGCGGCCGCGACCGCCGTGCGAGCGGTCGTGTCCCGGCCCGGCAGTCGCTTCGCCCGTTCCAGAAGACCTCGCCAGATCCGCTCGATCGCTCCGTCGTCGCGCAGGAGCTCGCCGCGATACCAGCTCTTCATGTTGAAGGGATCGCCCTCGGGCTCGCAGGCATCCACGACTGCATCGAGGTAGTTGCTCGTCAGGTGCTCGAAGTCGATCAAGGTCCGGACCTTCGCGTCGCTCGGCAGCACTCGAGCCAACGCCTCGGGCAGCGCACGCAGCTCGGGCGCGGCGTCTTGGACCACGTGAACCGGGAGCTGTGGGTGGCTACGGAGGATCCACGCCACGTCCGCCGCGACCCGCTCGGCGAGCTTTCGGACGTCCTCCCCCGCATCGGCTGCGTATCGCCAGGTATGCAGCTCCTGTCCCTCCGCGTCGTGGATGGTGACGCTGCCCACCCACGCCTTTCGCCAGTGGTGCTCCTTGGGGGGCGGCGGCTTGCGGACGTACTCCGCGAGCCGCCGCTTCGGTCGCGCCGCCTCCGCGAGGTCGGCGTCGAGCTGCTCAGCCATGCGCACCGAGAAGCGATCGAGCCCGCAGCTGATCGAGGCCACTCCCGGCGGGATGGCCTCCACGGCCCTGCTCGCGGCCTCGAGCATGTCGACGTCTTCGACGATGTCGGCGGACATCAGCTTGACGCGCTTTTCGAGCAACGAACGGCTCGGAGGCCGCATCCCGACCACCCTCAGGATGTTCTCGAGCTCGCGGCTGTTCAGGTCCGCGCTCAGCTCACCAGCGATGCGGGCGAAGTCGGGGGTCAAGCGTCGGGCGATCATACCGACGCACAGCTCCAGCGGCTTGATCGTCGGCCCGTTGTGCACGCCGAGCTCCCGGTAGAGCGCCTCCTCGATCGTGTGCGGCCCCCAGCGTCCGTGGTAGGTCGCCGACGACCGCTGCGACAGGCGAGCGTAGCGTCGGCCTCCGACCTCGACCACGTCGGCCTCCGAGACAGACTCGCGCAAGTCGTCGTCCTCACGCTGCCACAGCACGTCTCGCATCAGCTCCGCCTCCAGATCACGCCGCTGCTCGAAGGTCGCATCTGGCCCGAGCTGCTCGTCGACCTTCTGCTTGATCATCGCCGCGAGCTTCCGCACCAGCTCACTGTTCGGCTTCTTGGGCTGCTTCTTGGGCTTTTTCCGGCTTGCCATGGTGACCTCCAGCCCAGCATGATCTCAGACCTCGGAAACCACAACCGGGGAGTCGCCGTCCTCCTGCAACGCGCTGGGGAGCCTGCTCAGGATCGGATCCGCCCCGCCCCCGAACACCACCAGGAATCCTATTTTCCAGTTCCGATTTCAAGACCCAGAGCTGCATCCACCCTTTGCCCTGAAGGGCGACGCAGATACGCTCACGCAGCGTAAAATCGACTACAAGAAACTGCTCCATTTGTGAGGCTAGTGTACGGATCAGAATCACGGAAGGCGATATCCACAGTACTTGAGCCAGCCGAGTGCGTCCGAGGCTCGGATCCGACGCAGGGACCTACGCATCGCCTTCTTGAGCTCGCTGACGCTCGTGGGCATCGCTCGGCGTATCCAAGCTTTGACCTTCGCCCAAGCGGCCTCGATCGGGTTGAAGTCGGGACTGTACCGGGGCAAGCGGACGACCTTCGCACCCGTCTCGAGCACCGCAGCCACGACCTCTGCATTCTTGTGCATGTTGATGTTATCCCAGCAAACGATGTCGCCCGGCTCGAGCGTGGGAGCCAGGTGCTGTCGGACGAAGCGCAGAAAGTCAGCGGTCTTGACCCCGCCATCGGTCGTCATCAAGGCGCTGATGCCGTCGACTCGCAAGGCCGCGATCATCGAGACGTGGCGACCGCGGGAATAGGGCTCGTGCGGTCCGTAGAGCGGCTCGCCGCGTGGGGACCAGCCCCGGCGCGGACCAATCCCTGGATGCGTGCCCGATTCGTCCACGAAGACGAGACGTCCGATGTCGAGTCGCCGCTGTCGCAACCGAAACTGGGCGCGCTCCTCGGCGACGTCAGGTCGGTCCTGCTGGGGAGCGTAGGGAGTTTTTTTTGAAGCTGAGGCCAAGTTGGTGAAGCGCCCGGAGGATCGTCGAGCGATGGACCCGGTTCTTGGGAAATCGTCGATTGAAGCGCTCCGAGAGGTGGTAGGAGCCGAGGTAGGGGTCCTTCTCCATCTCGCCACGAATCCACAGGAGGTGGCGCTCCTTCAACTTGGGCGTCCGGCCAGGTGGACTCTTCGGCACCAAGCTCTCGCCTTGGCGCAGCTTCCGCGAGATGCGTTCGACGGTGGTGACCGAGACGGAGAAGCGCTCGGCGATGAGGGGCTGACTTTCTTCGCCAGCTTCGATGGCTTCGGCGATCCGGGCGCGGAGGTCGACGGAGATTGGCGTCGTCACCCGGCCAGTAGATCACCATGGGGACTCGATGCCGATCCCCCTTCCGATCCTCTGGATCGTACACTAGGTCAACTATCTCGCCGTGGAAGACGATCACTGCTGGCCCGGTCAACAGGTCGAGTACAGCGGGATTATCGATTCCGAGCCCAACAGACTTGAGCACCACCATTGCCTGAACAAAAAACTGGCCGTCCTCCCTGATGGTGGAGCACCGCCGGCCTGTTGTTTTTCTCTGCCCGACTCGTCAGCTCGTCGAGCAGGTCGTCGCCGAAGCCAAGCACCTCGGAATTCCCGCCAGTCACTACGAGGGAGGGACACCGTACCCGACTCCGGATGCGACGGCTGGCAGGGAAGTCATCGTCTGCACCTACGACAAGCTGTTCAACGCAAGGTCAACGTTCAACAGAGACGACGTGCTGCTCAGGCCCTGCGCCCTCGTCTTGGATGACGCCCACGCTGGCGTCGAGAAGATCCGCGAGAACTTCTCCCTTGTCGTTACGGACAGCAGCCTCGACGCGCTCTTGAAGACGCTGAAGCCGGGCTGCAAGGACCACCACCCAGGCCCCTGGAAGGGCATCGAGAACGGGGACAGGTCTGCGCACATGGAGGTGCCGTTCTGGATATGGCGCTCATCCCTCGAGGACATCCGTGACGTGCTTGACCCGGTAGGCCAGAAGCGGCCCGGAGTGTTCTCGTGGGGGCATCTACGTGACCATCTTCGCTGGTGTCGGTGCGTGATCACCGGTGCCGGCGCGGAGATCTTCTTCGACATTCCGCCTGTGCACCTGGTCGATGCGTTTCATCGTGCCGAGCACCGGCTCTACATGTCCGCGACGCTCTCCGACGATAGCACCCTCGTACGCGAGCTTGGCTGCTCCGTCAAAGCCGCCTCGTCCCCAATCATCCCCGCGAGCGACAAGGGTGTCGGCGAGCGAATGGTCCTAGTCCCTGCGCTCGTCGACCCGAGCCTGGACCGAGATTGGGTCATGAGCTGGGCACAGGGGCTCGCCAGCTCCACCAGCATCGTCGTGTTGACCTCAAACGAAAAACTGGCCCGCGACTGGAAGTCGGTGGGCGCCGTTGTGGAGATGGGCGACGGTGTCACCGATACCGTCCAGCAGCTCCGGTCGGGTGCGACCCGCTTCGTCGCGTTTGCCAACCGCTACGACGGCGTGGACCTCCCGGACGACGCATGCCGGGTCCTCGTCATTGATGGGGTCCCACGCGGGCAAGGGATGGCCGAGGAGTACGACGGAACAATTCCGGGACGACCAGGTGGAACTCTGAGGCGTTGGGCGTACCGCATCGAGCAGGGAATGGGACGTGCCGTCCGTTCCCACGCTGACTTCGCGGTGGTGGTCCTCGCGGGTCCTGACCTGGCCAACTTCCTGGCCAAGGGCGAGGTGATGGGCTTGGTCGGCGAGGGAACCCGCGCGCAGCTCAAGTTGGCCGACGAACTGGCCGACATGGCACGCACTGCGGTCTCGGAGGCACCAACCGACGCCTTCAACGACATGGCGATGAAGTGCCTGAACCGCGATGCTGGCTGGCGTGGGTTCTACGACTCGCGGGTCCGCGGAACCTCGCCGGCCACGCCCCAGGACACAGCAGAGCGTGACATCGAGGTGGCGCATGCCGAACACGTCGCACTAATCGCCGCACTCGACCGCCGGCCCAAGGCTGCCGCCGAAGCAATCGCGAGGGTCGTCAACGAACTCGACCTGGAGCCGGAACAGGCCGGCTGGCTCCTACAGCGCAAGGCGAACTACACAGACGAGTTCGACCCAGCAACCGCTCTCCAGATTCAGGCCGGCGCGCACTCTCGAAACCGCCGGCTTTGCCCACCTCCCACAGGGGTAGTTGTTCGACCTCCGGAAGGGACTGGGCAAGTCCCCGCGGGGCTCGTTCTCGCCTGGTACAACGGGTTCGAGAACCCCAACGGAGCGATTGCAGCCGTGGAGAGCATGAAGTCGCGGCTCAGCTTCGACGCCAGCCCCGAGGCGCTCGAGCAAGCTCTTCTCGAGGTCTCCGCGGTCTTCGGAGCGACCGGCTCGCGGCCCGAG
Organism: Pseudenhygromyxa sp. WMMC2535; assembly: GCF_011083025.2. Classification (NCBI taxonomy): domain Bacteria; kingdom Pseudomonadati; phylum Myxococcota; order Nannocystales; family Nannocystaceae; genus Pseudenhygromyxa; species Pseudenhygromyxa sp. WMMC2535. Next base: position 4,359,439 of record NZ_JABJWV010000001.1, on the reverse strand, counting down.
AAGGAGTACTCCCGAGGCCCCGATGACCTCTGGGTCTGGCAGAAAGTGGGGTGGGTGATCGAAGCGAAAAATGAGCGACAAGGCGAACTACCAAAGCATGATGGAGCCCAGCTCTTGTCGTCGATGCAATGGTTTTCCCAGCACTACCCCGAGTACCAGGGCACTCCGATTGTCGTTTCCCGCTCCGACCAAGCTGCTCACGACGCGACCTTCCCGAAAGGCACGCGAGTCCTCAACCCGGCTGGGCTCAACGAGTTGCGGGACAACCTGACTCGGTTCGTCGCCGAGCTCGCCACACAGACCTGGATAGCCTGGACCCAAGGGCGCGTCGCTGACCTGCTCGCCAAGCACGGCCTTCAGCACACCCAGTTCAAGAAAAATTACACCGTGCAGCTCAGGACATAATCGTGGTGAAGAGTCTGGAGCTTCCCCTGTCAATTCGCACAGTTCAGCTCTAGCTCGCGCGATGGAATTCCCACGGAGACAGCATCTCAAGCCCCTTGTGGGGATGATTCTCGTCGTAGTCCTCAAACCATTCATCGAGCTGCCCCAGGACCGTGGGGGCATCCCAGACATCTGAGGCGACCTCGATCCTGCGAGCGACGAGGCGGCCGTCGCTACGGTGGTCAGTCACTTTCGACTTTCGGGCCCGTTCGCGGGCCTGTCGGGCCCGGTGGAGCCGACGGCCTCGGCAGCTCATTGAGGAAGGCGACCCGTAGGTGAATTGTGGCGCAGAGAGCCTGAAAAGTGGCTCCAGGACTCCCATTGACCGCAAGTATCTCTGATGTCAGCATACTCCCATGCACCACTCTCAAAGAAGAAGCCTCTCGCTCCTGCTATCCTTCTCGGTCTCGTTGGCGCTGTCAGCCTGTGAAGGAAAGCTCGGTGGCGATGACGAGGTCGGCGAGCTAATTGACAATGTCTACGACTCCAACTGCGACAACCCAAAACAATGCATGCGAAAGAACAGCGCTGACAAATGGGAAGTAATCTCTGCATTTTGCGCAGACCCCATCTATGCTCTTGACAATCTAACCCTTTCTGAACAGACGGCTGAGATTCTCCTCAAGTGTCGGTCGTTGGATGACGATCCTCATGACCCGAGCGACTACCTGGCCCAGGCGCTTTCTTGCGACTCCTCAGCTCAAGCCGACTGCACGAACTGGAGCCCTGAATCGGTAGTTTCTCCAGGTGACGATGGGGCGACCGATGTCGACGGACAGACACTCCTTGCGCTCATTGAAGACCCTGATCCTTTGACGACCTGCGATACTTCTCGATTTTCCCTCCAGGACGGTGGTGGAGGTTTTTTTGCTACCAATGTAAGTGAAGGAGACCTCGCCTACGCTCTTGGGCTGCGGAGCGGTGACCTTGTCATCAGCCTCGATAGCCAGCAGATCGTTGACTACAGTGATGCCATGAATGCCCTGATTTATTTCAGCGAACTGCCAGAAGGACCGCACACGCTTCAGATTAATCGTGATGGACATACACTAAAACTTCGTTATGAGGTATCACTGTGAGTCGTCATTTTAACTGGGTTCTTCTTTGCTTGCTGGGCTTGGGCTGTTCTGAGCGACCGATTCCCGAGCCGATCCCCAATGGCACGGCGCAGCGATACGCTGCGGCTCTCTGTGCCTCTGTCCAGAACTGTGGATGCGGCTACTTCGAGTCCACCGAAGTCTGCAAAGCAGTGGTGATCGAGCAGTTCGATGCCATATCTGGGGAGCTCCGCGGCTTCGACCAAGAGTGCTTCGACGCTTTTTTAGCAAGTGGAGTATATGAGAGCTGCGCTGACCCAAGCGAAATCAGCGCCCTCTTTCCCGAGTGTGCGGCTTTCTATGGCTCGGTAGCGGAGGGAGAGTCCTGCATCCCCAACTATCTTTTTGGAGAGATGAATCCCACCGGCACCTGCGTGGAGGGGATAGACTGCTACCCCGTCACCGGTGTGTGCGATAATGACCCGCCCTTTCCAGATGTTCAGTCTGAAGGGGATCTCTGCTCTGAGGAGCTGAACAACAACTGCTTCAGTGAGTACCTCTACTGTGACGATGGAGTCTGCCAACGTCGGGCAGAGTATGGCGACCCCTGCACACACATTTCCGATTGTCACTTTGGCTTTTGCCAAGGACTACAAGAAAACGGAGAAGGGGTTTGTACACCTCAACTAAACTTCGGTGATCCCTGCGACCCAAAGGACTACAGAAGTTGTGATCCCCCACTCGAAGGTGGATATCCTTGGTGCAACCCAGCGACCCAACACTGCGAGGTCGGCATGCCCTACGCTTGCTCAACGCTGAGCGTTGCTCTTCGTCCTCCTCCTCATTACGGAGAGTAGGCTCCAGGGCTTTGGTGGCAAACTCGAACCACCAAGCTCTTCTCGTGTACACCTCCAGTGGAACTCGATACCACGCAAGTGGAGAAGCGCCCCCCGACCCCGGATTCGACTCCCGGCGCCTCCACTATATTTTTCCCTGTAATTTCAGGGACTTGCTCTGCTACGTAGCAACGAGCGTAGCAGCCGACTTCCGCCAGGATCCACCCCGCCAAGCTCGAGTAGTTGGAGGGTGGAACCGGGCGGAAAGTCGCGACTGCCTTGCAGCGCGTCGGCCAGGGGATCGTCGTGTACAGGTCGAAGGCCGCCCGCGATCCCGAGCTCGAGTGCGTCACTGGGATCAAGTGCTCGCGCTGCGCCCCATCGGCCTGCGCGAGCGAGATGAAGGTCCGCCGCGAGTCGTGGAAGCGGCGATGACGGATCCCCACGAGTTCGAGGTCTCGCCCGAAGCGTTTCCCGACCTGGTTCTTGGTCCGCATCGTCCCCGCCTTGCGGTGGCGGTGGGAGCCGTTGCCGCCGCGTGATCGTGGGCTCGGGACGATAAAGTCATCGAGCTCGGGGGTCCAGCCGATCGCCTCGCCGAAACCCTGTGCTCGCCAACCATCGAGCACCAGCCCGAGCAAGGGATGGATCGGAACCTCGCGCGTCTTGTCGTTTTTCGTCGAGCCGCCATAGCTATGAGCGATCAACAGGCGAGCGAGCGGCTCAGCGTCCTGAACGTGGCGCCAACGCAACCCTGCGACCTCGCCCAGACGTAGCCCCGTAAAGAAGGCCATCACATAGAGAACACGACGATCCGGCGGGAGCTCGGGGTGGCTGATCAGCTGAACGAGCTCATCGCGGGAGTAGACCGCCGTCGACCGCCACTCGGGATCTTTGTCCCCTGCTGGGCCCAAGTGCTTGGGGTGCACGTCGCAAGGGTCATGCTCCACGAGCTCCTCGTCGATCGCATCGGTGTAGAGCATGCGCAGCGTGCTGAGGATGTTGCGAAGCGTCCTCGGAGCCTTGTTCTGCTGGCGCAGCGCCGCGAGCATCTCCTTCACATGCGCCTTGGAGACCACCGTGAGCGGCAGCTGGCCCAAACGCGGAAGGATGTGCACTCGAAGGTGGCGCTCATCGTCCCGCCACGACCGCAACCCCCGAGCCTTGCGCGACTTCACCCAGCCATCGGCGTACTCGGCAAGCGTGGGAATCTGCTCTTCGGGTAGCTCCGCCCCGCGGCTTGCGACCGCAGCTTCAATCTCGGCGAGCGCCCTGCGAGCGAGATGTTCCTGCCCCTTGCGATAGGGCGTGCGCCCTGCCACCCGCTTCCCAGCGGGACCGCTGTAGGACCACCACAGATAAGGCGAATCATTTCGCATGTAGACCGAACCCATAGTTCTCTCCTAACGAAGACCGATTCGCGCGAGTTCCTGCGCAACCACGACTTCCTGATCAGGCACCAAATTACCTTCGAGATGATCGTCCAGTTCGCTAGCCTTGATGAGCAACTTCTGCCCCGCCCGTCGTGTTCTTCCACCGAGCGTCGCGTACGGCGATCTTCATGGCGCCGATCGACCACCGGGCCAGCTTCCTCCGCCGCAAGCCGGCCCGCGAGGCCTTCGCCACGGTGCTAGGCTGGGAGCCGGAGCGCGTGATCATGGCCCATGGGACCTGGGTCGACCGCGACGGGCGAGCCTTTCTCGAACATGCCTTTCGTTGGCTACGCTGATGGCGATACGCTCGTGGCATGAGCCACGCTCGAACCATCGCCATCATCGGCCTGCTGAGCCTCGCCTGCGGAGAGTCAGCGCCCGCACAGACGAAAACCCAACCTCAGTCAACGGCGAGCCCCATCGCCGCCCAGGCCGAAGCTGCTCCAAACCAAAACCAGCCCGCGCCGCCGAGCGAGCCCGCGTCAGCCAGAGCTCTCGCGGCGCCGAACGAGCCCAAGCCCGCGCCGCCGAGCAAGGCCGAGCGCGAGCAGAGCAAGGCCCGCTTCGGCGCCCTGCTCGATGAGGGCCGCAAGCTCAGCAAGCAGGGCAATCACGCCGCCGCCCAAACCAAGCTCCGCGAGGCGCTGACCCTCCACCCCGGCCACGGCGGCGCCCTCGGTGAGCTCGGCTGGTCCGCCTTCCAAGCCGGCGACCTCGCCCTCGCCGAACGCTCGACCCTCGCCGCGCTCAATGACGCCGACGACAACCGCCGCCGCGCCGCGCTGCTCTACAACCTCGGGCGCATCCAGCAAGCCCGCGGCCAAGAAGACGACGCCGCCAGCTACTACCGCGACTCGCTGGCGCTGCGACCCAACGCGACCGTCGAGACCCAGCTCGCGGCGCTAAACAGTGACGACAGCGACGACGACGACGACGACGACGACGACGACGACAACGACAGCGACAGCGACAGCGACGACGACGGCGGCGACTCTTCGTGGAAGGACGACCCCGACGATCTGTGCACGATCCTGCTGTCCGAGTTCGCCGGCGGCGAATTCGACGAAGGATGCTCTTGCAGCGTCGGCAAGCGCGAGACCGCCAAATCCGGCCCCTGGAGCGAGGTCGCTACCCTGGACACGATCGGCCCCGGCGACCAGCTCTGGATCGTCGAGCTCGCCGTCCACGAGGCCCGCGGGTGGCGACGACTGACCACGGTGGTCGATGAAGAAGCGCCGTGGACCGACTTTGGCGGCCAGGTCGATGTCGCCTTCGAAGAGCTCACCCCCGACAGCCCCGGCCCCGAGCTGCGCGTCGACGTCCTCGTGACCCGCACCGAGCTGACGGGCGACGATGACGATGACACCCCGACCCAGCGCGAGGCCTACACCATCATCTGCGGCTCTGCCCCCGACCTCTGGTGCGTGACCCTGCCGCGCGAGCGCGACATTCCCAAGCCCTTCGCCGCCAACCTCAAATTCGACGGCAACGGCCACGTCGACATCGAGACCACCGACCCATCCTGGTCCGGACGCAAGCGCCTACGCGACCTCCGAGCTGTCAGCGGCTTCACCTGGATCTGGCCCTGACCCCCTCCCAGCGCCGACCCAACGCCCTCCAAACGAGCCCGAGCCCAACGCCCTCCGTCCTGCGCACCTCACCGCCCTCCATTCGCAGAGTCGAAGGGCGCGACCTGGGGCCCGATCTACGCCGGCCCTCCGCGCTATGGGCCGCTCTGGTTCATGACGCTCGCGGGCGAGGAGCGCTTGCTCGCCGAGCGAGCATCGACCGAGTACCGCCTGCTCGCCAACAGAAGGGTGATCACGAGCGTCGGGATGAACGAAGACTGGATCAGAGACTTGGTCGTGGTGGGTCCCGACTCGCTCGACGAACGACTGGTCGCGCTGTCGGTGCTCGATTCGAGCTTCGACGCACCGCGGGCCGACGCCGACCCGAGCGATGCGCAGCTGCTGTACTACGTCGACGACAGGCAACCATCGAGGACGAGTGCTGCGGCGTCGACATCTTCCATGTCTGCCGGATCCAGCCGCTGAGCCCAAGCCTCCTCCTCCTGGCCCTGGGCGGCGGAGGAGAGGGGCTCGGCGCCTGTCAGAGCGCAGGTGCTCTCGCGCTCGTCCAACTCCAAGGCCGAGCGGCCAAGTGGGAAACCCAGATCCTCGACGAGCAAGACGGCATCAGCGGACTTTTGCGACTTCCAGATAGCATCCTGGTCGACTTCTGCGGAGAGATCCGAAAGTACCTCACCCCAGCATCGTGGCGAGTGTGCGCTACATGGGAATTGACGGGTCTCAGGCACCGGACCGCCGACCCTTGACGCGGCGCGAGGAGGAAGGCCCAGCTCGAGGCCCTCGCCAACGCGAAGATCGACCGGCGAAAGACCGAGTTCGAGGGGCTCGGTGAGGCCGGCGCCCTCGTCGAGGACATGCTCGGCACCGGCGACTCCGCGACCTCCACGCGCGAGGTCGACTTCATCGCCGAGGATACGGTCTTTCGCGTGCTCTCCGAGGACTTTCAAGACCCAGCCGAGCTCACTGCTGGCGCCAAGCTCATCGCCAAGAACATCGCCACGCTGGCCAACTGAGTCAGACCTCCGTGGCCAACTCCGACTCGGGGATCCCTCGAAGCCCCGCGTTCCTCCTCGTCACCGGTCGGATCTCGAGCGGAATCCTCTCCTCCAAGTCTGGCCAGTTCTCAATGTCGACATCGACAAGAACATACCACTTGATCTCGTTGCATGAAGCAGAGAAGGTCCACGGGACCTCGCCAAAGTCAGGCAGCTCGAACTCGACGCGGAAGCTGTGTTGGCCCAGCTGGCCGAGCGTCACGTGCTGTGTGTCCTCGTAGATGGTTTCGTTGCTGTAGCTCCTCTTCCCGTCCACGACGCGGTTCACATACTCCTCCGCGACGAGCTTGACGAGGGCGCCCTCGATCTTCCTGGAGCTCGCGCAGTCGATGTCCAAGGCGACGCGTCCTGCGTCTGGGCGCTCGATGTTCATGGTCAGGCGCGATAATGCTCGACGGGCGATGGCACGTTTCGTGTATATCCATAACATATACACAAAGCCCGCGCAGGCGACGATCCCAAACACGCTCATGCCGATGTCGCCCTCGATGATCGAGTTGACCGTGGAGAATACGCCGACAGCAACCATCAAGACCAAGAGCGTGGTCATGATGACGTCGAAGGTCATCGAAGACTCGGGAACACTCCGCTGGGTGATCTCGACCTCGACGTCGGTGTTCAGCTCGACGAAGAAGTCAGCGCTGGCCTCGACGTCGAGCGCCCATGGCACGTCGGCCCGAGCCTCGAGCTGCCATTCCACGCTGAACAGGCCCCCGTGATAGCTGCCCGGCTCCTCGGGACAGGCCAGATCGAAGGGGTAGCGATGGACCCCAGGTGCCCACTCGCCGCTGAAGAGCTGGAATTCGCTGCGGCCGCCGGACCTGGACTCCCCCGCCCCCTCGGCTCGCCACAGCTGGGTCAGGGCCAGCCCATCACACTTGGTCGCGGCGTCGACCTCGACACGGACCCAGCCAGTGATGCGCTCGCCGGGTCGGTAGTGACGCCTGGGGTGCTCGAGTTCGACGCTGAGCTCACACTTGGCTTGGAGCATGATGGGTTCCAGATCTGGGGGGAGCAGGTCAGGTGGTGTCTCGTGAGGTCGATGCCTCGTGAAACTGCGGTCATACTAACCCAAGTCAGCGACCGGTGCTCCAAGCCTGCGACCCTTCAGCTCCTCTGCATCGTGCACTAGTGTACGGATCAGAATCACGGAAGGCGATATCCGCAGTACTTGAGCCAGCCGAGTGCGTCCGAGGCTCGGATCCGACGCAGGGACCTACGCATCGCCTTCTTGAGCTCGCTGACGGTCGTGGGCATCGCTCGGCGTATCCAAGCTTTGACCTTCGCCCAAGCGGCCTCGATCGGGTTGAAGTCGGGACTGTACCGGGGCAAGCGGACGACCTTCGCACCCGTCTCGAGCACCGCAGCCACGACCTCTGCATTCTTGTGCATGTTGATGTTATCCCAGCAAACGATGTCGCCCGGCTCGAGCGTGGGTGCCAGGCGCTGTCGGACGAAGCGCAGAAAGTCAGCGGTCTTGACCCCGCCATCGGTCGTCATCAAGGCGCTGATGCCGTCGACGCGCAAGGCCGCGATCATCGAGACGTGGCGACCGCGGGAATAGGGCTCGTGCGGTCCGTAGAGCGGCTCGCCGCGTGGGGACCAGCCCCGGCGCGGACCAATCCCTGGATGCGTGCCCGATTCGTCCACGAAGACGAGACGTCCGATGTCGAGTCGCCGCTGTCGCAACCGAAACTGGGCGCGCTCCTCGGCGACGTCAGCTCGGTCCCGCTGGGGAGCGTAGGGAGTTTTTTTTGAAGCTGAGGCCAAGTTGGTGAAGCGCCCGGAGGATCGTCGAGCGATGGACCCGGTTCTTGGGAAATCGTCGATTGAAGCGCGCCGAGAGGTGGTAGGAGCCGAGGTAGGGGTCCTTCTCCATCTCGCCACGAATCCACAGGAGGTGGCGCTCCTTCAACTTGGGCGTCCGGCCAGGTGGACTCTTCGGCACCAAGCTCTCGCCTTGGCGCAGCTTCCGCGAGATGCGTTCGACGGTGGTGACCGAGACGGAGAAGCGCTCGGCGATGAGGGGCTGACTTTCTTCGCCAGCTTCGATGGCTTCGGCGATCCGGGCGCGGAGGTCGACGGAGATTGGCGTCGTCACCCGGCCAGTAGATCACCATCGGGACTCGATGTCGATCCCCCTTCCGATCCTCTGGATCGTACACTAGCATGTCTTTGGCTGAGCGCGGCCAAAAATCAGGAAGCCGTGCGCGCATGATCCGACGTTGTCGCCGGCAAGAGCTCGAGCATCAGCTTCTCCTCGCGGTCCGGCCACCCCTCGATGTCGAACTCGACCACCATCGACCAGCTCACATGGTTACTCCGAGCGCTAAAGCTCCAGCCGATCTCGTTCACGTCGGGGATATCGAACTCCAGACGGACTTTGCTCTCCCCCATGACCCCAACGTATGCCTCCTGGACATTCTCATACAAGAGCTCTCGGTAGGAGGTCGAGTCTGTTCCAGATCCGCTGGTCGCCGTCTCCTCGACTTCGAGCTTGGCCGTGACGCTGTTGAGCAGCTTTGTTGTTGCGCAGTCGATGTTCAAGGCGATGTGGTTGGCATCGACACGCTCCAAGCTCGCATTCATCCGCGTGAATGCCTTGCGCGCGGTGAACTTCTTGATGAGCGACATCGAGGAAATCGCCACCACCGTCAAGATCACAGAACCGATGATGAAGGACACCTTCGCGCCGTCCACCGCCATGACCATGAAGATGAGAGGAACGCCAATAACCACAGCGCCTATCCCCCGAAACATTCGCAGGGCCTTTCCGTCGTCACTATCCGACAACATCATCGCATCCACGGTGAGCTCTTCCTCTGCCACAATCTCGAAGTCAGTACCCGGCAGAGCTTCGACAAAAAATTCTATGCGCTCATCAGGATTTAGAAAGTCTGGGAGCATGGCCATGACATCGATATACCACTCCACGTTCATGTTTCGCCCGCGATAGCTCATCGGGCCCGCGGGGCAGGGAACATCAAAGGGGTACACGTACTCCCCTCGCGCCCAGTCACCATAGTAGAGCGTCACCTCACTCCCGTCGCCAGAGGCAGAGTTCCCCCTCCCATGGGTCCCCCAACGTTGGGTCAAGACCAGGCCATCACACTTGATCCTGGCGTCGGTTCGAATCCTGACCCGGCCCGTGACTCGCTCGCCCGGGTGATAACGACGATCATCGCGGTCGAGCTCGATGCTGATGTCACAAGTGGGAGAATACATGGCTCTCTCGAGGCGTTGGCCCCGAGAGAGCAGTATCAATTTTCAGCGCATCAAACCACCTCGTCGCCCTCCCTTCGCGTGACACTTCGGCGCTGACACCGAGAGACGATGGGTCCAAGTGGCGCTCGGGTTCACAAGTGAGCTGCTCTCGAGCCGAGGCCAGCTCACTGGGCCGGCCCCAACACCGGCCGGACCCTGAGCGGAACCTGCTCATCCAGCTCGGGCCCGCTCTCGACGTCGAACTCGAGGGCCACGTACCACACGAGCTGATTGTCCTTGACCTCGAGGCTCCAGCCGATCTCTCGCAGCTCGGGCAAGTCGAACTCGAGGTGAAGGCGATACGCTCCCGCGCGCCCGATGGGCTGGCGCTCTATCGCCCCGTGGACCTTCGCGTAGAAGCCGCTCTTGTTCGTGCCCACACCGCTGGTGGCCCTCTCCTCCGCCACCAAGGCGACGGTGACCTCGTTGACAACTGTGGGACTGAACCAGTCGAGCTCTGTGGCCACGCGCGTCGCGTCGATTCGCGCGAATCTGGAGTTCAGGCGCGTGAAGCCGTGACGCGCGACAGTCTTTTTCATCTCCAACCAGACGAGGAAAAGACTGAGCAGCAGGAGCGCAGATCCTCCAGTCGCCGGATAGATCCTCTGACCTTCGGGGACACGCAGAGCGATCCCGATTATGGATGCCACCCCAAATACGAGCATCAAGACAAATGCTAAAATCACGTAGTTCATGCTGACGTGCTTGCTCTTCGCCATCAGCGACTCGTGGGTGATGACCTCTTCTCCAACGACCTCGGCCTGGACCTCGGGCGGCGCCTCGACGAAGAAGTCGAGGCGTGCTTCGGTATCGATCGCTCGCGGCACGTCGGCGCGCGCCACCAGATACCAGTCCAAGCTGAACGCCTTCCCGTGATAGTTCAGCGGGTCCTTGGGGCAAGCCAGCTCGAAGGCGGGTCGTCACCGTGACGCGAGCAGTTCGTCGAGGCGAGCGCCCGAGATGGCTTCGGGCTCGGCTCCCTTGCGCGCAGACCACCGCAGGCGGCGAGCGATGATCTCTTCGAGGCGGGAGCGTGTGAGACCGCCCGCGCGTCATGGCTCGAGCGCAGCTTGGCCTAGTTGATCTCGCTGGCCTCACTGGAACCGGTGAACCTCTCCAGATTCGCGTCAGAGGGTGTCTCGAAAATCGAGATGCCTCGTGAAATGTGCGGTCTCACCATCCTATCAGCTGGTAGGTGCTACGAGCATCAGCATCGACGCCTTGGTTCATGAAACGCGAGGACCATGGAGTTCGCTTCGGACCGACCTCCCGGTTGGTGTCGGCGATCCCCGGCCATCGCGCATTGCCTCCGACGCTAGACTCGTCGGTGATGGATCGAAGCCCTGCCTCTGTCCCCGATCGTCGCCCACTTGCGTCCGCGGCTCCCTCCCCCCAGCCCGAGCCCGTCCTCGAGCGCGACCCGATCGACGAGCGCATCTCGGCCCAGGTCGCCATGATCAACCGCAGCCCTCGCGTCACCGCCCTCGCCTCCCTCCAAGCCCTGGCCTCCGCGAGTCCACGCGTCACCGCGGCCGTCCAGCGCCGCGAGGCCTTCGCCCACAGCCCCGGCGCCCAAGCCCGCGCCAGCGCCCTGACGCGTCCGGGTGGCCTGCCCGGCCCCCTCCGCGCCGGCATCGAGGCCCTCTCGGGGATGTCCATGGAAGACGTCAGCGTCCGCTACGACTCGCCCCGCCCCGCACAGCTGCGCGCCCACGCCTTCACCCAGGGCCGAGACATCTACGTCGGGCCCGGTCAGGAGCGCAGCTTGCCCCACGAGGCCTGGCATGTCGTCCAGCAGAGCCAAGGTCGCGTCCAGCCCACCAGGAGCCTCCACGGCGTGGCCATCAACGACGACCGCGGGCTCGAGCGCGAGGCCGACATCATGGGCGCTCGCGCCATCGATGTCGGCCGCTCGAGCTCCCCCGAGTCGCTGTCCGTGGGGGAGCCGGTGCGCAGCTCGGGCTGCTTGCGAGGGACGGTGCAGCGCGAGGTCATCCAGATGGATGATGACGACGCCGTAGATGCCGAGGAAGCGGATGCAGAGCCCACTGTCGACGAGCTCCTCGCGGCACTTTGGGGTCCAGGAGTAAAGAAAAAGGCCTATGTGCTCGGGGTCATGCAGTCGAATCGACATGACACAATAAAAAAAGAGTTTATCTCACGACTGGCAGGCGAAGATCGCGGAAAAAAGCTGCTCGAGTCCATGGTCAAGGGCTCTGTCATCAACTGGATCCCTGATGTCTCCAGGGTGACAAACGTCATGAAACCCATCCCACCTTCAAAAAAAGCGCAATGGGCAGCTATGATTCCAGCAGTACCCATCGCCTTGCTTGGCGGCTTCGCACTGGGAATTCAGAAGCTCCTTGCGGAGGGCTGGTCTCGCTCTCCCTTCACTAGCCATCGTGATTGGATAAAGGAACTCATGAGGCTGGAGTTCGATGTCACGTTCAGCAACCACTGGAGCGAGGCAGAGCTACGCAAGACTTATCTAGCATTTCACCTTGTCCCCGATGGAACTGTCAGGGCATGTGTGAATGGACTCGAGCGAAACAAATTTAGCATAGGATCATTCGCTAGCGGCTCAGACATCAGCATGGCAGGCCTCTTACCCACAGGATCGACCATGGGTGGCGTCGAGCCCTACTCCAGGCTGTTTGGACAGAAGTTTTTAAAAACCGGGAGCAAATACAGCAGCAGGATGAAGTACAAGAACGCCTGGACCATGACAACACTCCACGAGCTAGGACACACAGTAGACAACAAGCGAGGAGTAATGGACGCCCATGGCGAAAATAGCGAATTTGGAGGATGGACCGATTTCCACAATTCTCAGCTGGCTGACGAAATGAAAGAATCGCTCACAGTCCCTCCTCCCACACCCAACTGCATTCAGACCCCCAGGCAAATCCAAAAATGGAACCACTCCATCGAATGGTGCATAAATGACTTCGCATCCCCAGACGGAAACGGCGACAACACCATCCGAGAAGAGGCCGAAGACATCACACGCACATATAATCTCACCCCTCATGACTCTCAGGATCTAAAAAGCGCACTGGCCAGCCACCCCATGGTAAAGATGGCCAAAAAGAACTTCAAATTAGGCGCATGGAACCGAAGCGATGATACCATGAGGGAAATGGCAGCGCCATTTGGCGGACGTTACTTTCATCGCTCATATACTCAAGACTGGGTCAGCTTCGAGGTCGAATCTCGCAAAGACGCCGTCTCAAACTATCAGTACCGAGCCCCCGGCGAGTGGTTCGCCGAACTCTACGCCCACTACTACATGGGCACCCTCGACGGCCACCCCCTCAAAGGATGGTTCGAGCGCGAGATCGACCAGAATTTCGATCCCGAGACAATGCTAGCCCCACCCGCACCTCCAAACGCCGAGGATGTAGCCGCCCACGCCAACGACAACGACAACTGAGCCCCACCATGGACCGCCTCGCGCTCTTCACCACCCCCATCGTCGTCCACCCGTTCGAAGCCCAATCAACCACGAGCTCACGGCGTCTCACCGCGATCAATGACCGCCTTCTGACTCATGTCAGCTGGTGCCTCGAACACTTCATGCCCAGTGGGCTTTTCAGTCACACCATCCTCATAGTTGGCATGACTCTGTGTGCATCGGTCCTCCATACCCTCCACAATATAGCTCAGGCCGCTCTCACGGTTGGCACCAATCATCCTCTGCCATCGCCCACCGACACACGCTAGACTCGTCGGTGATGGATCGAAGCCCTGCCTCTGTCCCCGTTCGTCGCCCACTTGCGTCCGCGGCTCCCTCCCCCCAGCCCGAGCCCGTCCTCGAGCGCGACCCGATCGACGAGCGCATCTCGGCCCAGGTCGCCATGATCAACCGCAGCCCTCGCGTCACCGCCCTCGCCTCCCTCCAAGCCCTGGCCTCCGCGAGTCCACGCGTCACCGCGGCCGTCCAGCGCCGCGAGGCCTTCGCCCACAGCCCCGGCGCCCAAGCCCGCGCCCGCGCCCTGACGCGTCCGGGTGGCTTGCCCGGCCCCCTCCGCGCCGGCATCGAGGCCCTCTCGGGGATGTCCATGGAAGACGTCAGCGTCCGCTACGACTCGCCCCGCCCCGCACAGCTGCGCGCCCACGCCTTCACCCAGGGCCGAGACATCTACGTCGGGCCCGGTCAGGAGCGCAGCTTGCCCCACGAGGCCTGGCATGTCGTCCAGCAGAGCCAAGGTCGCGTCCAGCCCACCAGGAGCCTCCACGGCGTGGCCATCAACGACGACCGCGGGCTCGAGCGCGAGGCCGACATCATGGGCGCTCGCGCCATCGATGTCGGCCGCTCGAGCTCCCCCGAGTCGCTGTCCGTGGGGGAGCCGGTGCGTAGCTCGGGCTGCTTGCGAGGGGCGGTGCAGCGCGAGGTCATCCAGATGGATGGCGATGACGACGTCGAAGAACTCGATAGGCCCCCCGCTCTCGCTCCCCCCCTCACTGTAGCTCAGCTAATCACAGATTTTTGGGAAGCACCCAGCAAGAGGGCATTCCTCTCAAACAACATTCTAGCGCTTGAAAATGAGGCTATGGCCTCAGATTTCTTATATGAACTATCTTCGAACGAGGAGGGGAAGAAGGCTCTCGAGTCCGCAGCAAAGAGCGGATTCAGCGAAATACCATACATTGGAGGATACATTCCAAATATAATGTCTAAAACCAGCCTCCACCCCGCTCCCCAAGTCGCTGTGGGAGCCACGGCGGGGATAGTAACGCTAGTGGCAGGAGGACTACTCCTCGGTGCACAGAGGTTAATATCCGAGCCCATTCGTAGCAAGATTTCAAACAAGAAAAATTGGATAAAGCGCCTCATGAGCCTGGAGTTTGGCGTGACCTTTAGCGGAAGGTGGAACGAAAAGGAGCTAATCAAAACCTACATAGCCTTTCACCGCGTCCCAAGGGGAACAGCCAAAGCATGCATAGACTACATTGACCGCAACTGGAGCTCAGGATCTTTCGCACAAGAAACATCCCAGAACAAACCAGTCCCTGGACCACTAATCAACATGGGAATGCTCGTTCCAACTGAGGTAACGATGGGCAGCATCGAGCCATACTCGGCACTCGTCTCAACCTTGAGCGCATTTAACATCTTCAACTCCCAAACACGTTTCAAATTCAAGACTGGAGCATTTCTCAAAAACGGAAGCCTTTACAGCAAGAGGATGCGGACAAAAAATGCTTGGACCATGACTGTGCTCCATGAAGTTGGGCATGCTGTCGACTTCAAGCGTAAAGTCATGGACACACACGGAGAAGACTCCAACTTTGGAGGTTGGAAGACTCACCGCCCCTCGACCCTTGCCCGGGACATGCTCGCATCAATGCAAACCCCCGTTACAGCTCCGAACGGCGTCATAGATGCAAATTTCAGCCAATACAACTGGGACAAACTAGTCGAGCAATCAATAGAACTAGTCGTACACAAACAACCGATCGAAAGCGCCTTCGCCGAATCAGAGGCCCAAACAAATGTCACATTCAACCAACGAACAAAGAACGCCATAAAGTATGCAATCATGGCCCACCCCGCCACGAATATGATCAAAAAGAACAGGCCACTTGGCGCATGGGAGCGTGGTGATTCAACCATGCAGAACATGGCACAACCATTCAATGGCCGATACTTCCACCGTTCATATCCGGGAAAGATTAGCAAGGACACATTCGTTGGCATACACGGAGACACTGACACATGGATCACCGACAGTAACAGCTGGGTCAGCTTCGAGGTCGAATCTCGCAAAGACGCCGTCTCAAACTATCAATACCGAGCCCCCGGCGAGTGGTTCGCCGAACTCTACGCCCACTACTATATGGGAACCCTCGAAGGCCATCCTCTCGAACGATGGTTCGAGCGCGAGATCGACCAGGAACTCAACCCCGACGCGGTGCTCGGCGTCCCCAATGCTCCAACTGCCGAGGACCTAAATCCCGACGCCAACGATAACTGAGCTCCACCATGGGCTGCCTCGCGCTCTTCACCACCCCCATCGTCGTCCACCCGTTCGAAGCCCAATCAACCACGAGCTCACGGCGTCTCACCGCGATCAATGACCGCCTTCTGACTCATGTCAGCTGGTGCCTCGAACACTTCATGCCCAGTGGGCTTTTCAGTCACACCATCCTCATAGTTGGCATGACTCTGTGTGCATCGGTCCTCCATACCCTCCACAATATAGCTCAGGCCGCTCTCACGGTTGGCACCAATCATCCTCTGCCATCGCCCACCGACACACGCTAGACTCGTCGGTGATGGATCGAAGCCCTGCCTCTGTCCCCGTTCGTCGCCCACTTGCGTCCACCGCTCCCTCCGCCCAGCCCGAGCCCGTCCTCGAGCGCGACCCGATCGACGAGCGCATCTCGGCTCAGGTCGCCATGATCAACCGCAGCCCTCGCGTCACCGCCCTCGCCTCCCTCCAAGCCCTGGCCTCCGCGAGTCCACGCGTCACCGCGGCCGTCCAGCGCCGCGAGGCCTTCGCCCACAGCCCCGGCGCCCAAGCCCGCGCCCGCGCCGTGACGCGTCCGGGTGGCCTGCCCGGCCCCCTCCGCGCCGGCATCGAGGCCCTCTCGGGGATGTCCATGGAAGACGTCAGCGTCCGCTACGACTCGCCCCGCCCCGCACAGCTGCGCGCCCACGCCTTCACCCAGGGCCGAGACATCTACGTCGGGCCCGGTCAGGAGCGCAGCTTGCCCCACGAGGCCTGGCATGTCGTCCAGCAGAGCCAAGGTCGCGTCCAGCCCACCAGGAGCCTCCACGGCGTGGCCATCAACGACGACCGCGGGCTCGAGCGCGAGGCCGACATCATGGGCGCTCGCGCCATCGATGTCGGCCGCTCGAGCTCCCCCGAGTCGCTGTCCGTGGGGGAGCCGGTGCGTAGCTCGGGCTGCTTGCGAGGGGCGGTGCAGCGCGAGGTCATCCAGATGGCTGGTGTTGCCGCCGTGAACGCGAATGCAGCGCCCACTGTCGACCAACTCCTCGCGGCACTTTGGGGTCCAGGAGTGAAGAAAAATGCCTATGTGCTCGGGGTCATGCAGTCGAATCGACCTGACACAATGAAAAAAGAGTTTATATCACGACTTGCAGGCGAAGATCGCGGAAAAAAGCTGCTCGAGTCCATGGTCAAGGGCTCTGTCATCAACTGGCTCCCTGATGTCTCCAGGGTGACAAACGTCATGAAACCCATCCCACCTTCAGAAGGTGTACAATGGCCAGCTAAAGTTCCAGCAGTAGTCATCGGCATACTTGGCGGCTTCGCACTGGGAATTCAGAAGCTCCTTGCGGAGGGCTGGTCTTGCTCTCCCTTCACTAGCCATCGTGATTGGATAAAGGAACTGATGAGGCTCGAGTTCGATGTCACGATCAGCAACCACTGGAGCGAGGCAGAGCTACGCAAGACATATCTAGCATTTCATCTTGTCCCCGATGGAACTGTCAGGGCATGCGTGGATGGACTCGAGCGAAACCAATTTAACATCGGATCATCCGCTCCTGGTTCGAATATTGCCATGGGAGGTCTCTTACCCACAGGTTCGACCATGGGTGGCGTCGAGCCCTACTCCAGGCTGTTTGGACAGAAGTTTTTAAAAGCCGGGAGCAAATACAGCAGCAGGATGAAGTACAAAAATGCCTGGACAATGACAGTCCTTCATGAACTTGGCCACACAGTGGACTTCAAGCGGAGTGTCATGGACACGCATATGCACAGGCCGGAGTTTGGGGGCTGGCGCACTCACATGCCAACTACACTGGGTAAGTTCATGCTGGACGAAATGGATAATCAACCAGCCCCCAAATCTTTCTTCCACACAACACTGACTGGAGCAATCTCATTTCCGAAGCCGCATGGGCCATAGCAACCGGTTATCCCATCGACAATCCCCTCAACAGCTTCAGCAATATAGCAGACCCAGTGGAAAAAAACCGGACAATTCGCGCCGTCGAAGCTCACCCCGCCATCTCCATGCTCAAAAAAAACCGGCCAGAGGGCGCGTGGAACCGCGACGACAGCACCATGAGGGAAATGGCAGAGCCATTTGGAGGCCGCTATTTCCATTGCTCATACAAAATAGAAAAATCACGTCAGTGGGTCAGCTTCGAGGTCGAATCTCGCAAAGACGCCGTCTCAAACTATCAATACCGAGCCCCCGGCGAGTGGTTCGCCGAACTCTACGCCCACTACTACATGGGAACCCTCGACGACCATCCTCTCAAAGGATGGTTCGAGCAGGAGATCGACCAAAATTTCAACCCTGGCGCGGTCCTCGGCGCTCCCAATTATCCATGATCTAAACGCCGACACCAACGACAACTGAGCCCCACCATGGACCGCCTCGCGCTCTTCACCACCCCCATCGTCGTCCACCAGCTCGAGGGCATGGACCCCATCAACCACGAGCTCACCAAACGCCTGCTCACCGAGTCCGAGACCTCCCCCGGCTTCGTGCGCAGCAACGTCGGCGGCTGGCACTCCACCCCAGACCTCAGCCAGCGCGAGGAGCCCTGCTACCGCGCGCTCATGCACGCCATCGTCCACCACACCCAGCTGACCTTCGGAGAGGTCGCCAAAGCCTCGGGGCTGGACACCCGCGAGCTGCAGTTTCGCTTCGCCGTCCACGCCTGGGCCATGGTCATGCGCCAGGGGGACTACACGATCCTCCACGACCACGCCGAGTCCCACTGGTCCGTGGCCTACTACGTCGACGCCGGTGACGCGGACCTCGACGCGCACCCGACCTCGGGCCTGCTCTCGTTCGTGGATCCGCGACGCACCGGCAGCGCGATCCCTGGAGCGGAGCTCTTCCCGCCCACCTTCGACGTTCGGCCCCAAACGGGGATGCTGGTGGTCTTTCCTGGCTGGCTACAACACTACGTGCACCCCTATCGCGGCGAGCGGCCCCGCGTCTGCGTGTCGGCCAACCTGAACATGGAGCTCATGGCTCATCCTGGGCATTGATGGGGTTGCGGGGCGTACTAGAGTCTCGCCCATGTCGCTGGTCATGGCGGCGGTGCTCTGGGCCTACATCGACCACGACATCGAGCACGAGGTCACCGGGCTCAGCGCTTGCTACGGCGTCGAGCGAGCGCTCGGGCAGCGCGCGGCCGTGGGCATCGCGGAGGCGCTGCGCGGCGTCCTGGCCAACAATCGAGCCCGCCCGCGCTGTCCGAGCGCGAGTGGCAGCGAGGCCTTCAACGCCGGATCATGGCGGCGCTGAAGGTCCAGCCGTGACAGCAGCCGTCGCTGGCCGCGGTCGCGTAGATGTCCCACGCCTCGCCCGCGCTCTGGATCACCTGCGGCTCGCCGAGCTCGACGGCGTGGCTCTCCTCACCCACGCTGGCGCTGACGAAGCCACCCACGCCATACTCGACGCCGTCCTCCTCCTCGTAGCAGTAGCTGTCGTAACGCAGCTCGACGCCCTCCCACGTCACGGTCGATGTGCTGACCAGGGATTGCGCGAGGATCAGGCCGTCGTCGTCGTAGACCTCGAGCCTCTCGTTCGACCCGAAGTCGGCGGGCGTGTCCGCGTAGAAGTCGAGCACGACGCCCTGCGCTCCGCTCTCGAGGCCGACCGGCACCGCGTCCGTGGCCGCCGGCGCCTCGATGCCGACCTCGTGCGGCGTGTCGTCTCCGTCCACGAGACAAGAGAGGGTCACGCTCGAGCGCCCGTCCGCCACGCTCGAGGCGTCGACGCTGCACGCGGCGATGAAGCTGGAAGGGTCATCGTCTCCATCGACGGTCAGCGAGACCTCCGCGGGGAGGGGCTGGTTCTCGACGCACATCTCCCCAGACGTATCGTCACCGAGATCCTCAGCCTCGTCGTCGGCACAGCCCACGCCCAGGCAGGCGGCGCTGAAGCCCAGGCCGAAGGTCAGGGAGGCCGAGAGAGTTTGAAGGCGAATGCTCATCTCCCCCCAGAGGTGCCCCCAGCACGCCGTATCGATCACGGCGTGCTGAAGCAGCGCTCACGGCGTGCTGAAGCGGCGCTGGCCAGCGCGTCAGAGGCGAGGGTCGACGGGCTCGCTCTCCAGCGCCAATACGCCGAATACGGCCTCGTGGACCCGCCACAGCGGCTCGCCTTCCGCGACGCGTTGCAGCGCCTCCACGCCCAGCGCGAACTCGCGCAGGGCGAGGCTCCGCTTGACGCCGAGCTTGCGCGGACGCAAGCGCTCGAGGTTGTCTGGGGCCGAGTACTCCGGGCCGTAGATGATCCGCAGGTAGGCGGGGCCGCGGCACTTGAGCGCGGGCTGAACGAGGCCGCGTGGGCCGCGGGCCAGCCAGTGCTCCGGCTTGACCACCATCCCCTCCCCGCCGGCGTCGGTCATCTCTCGCCACCACGCCGCCGCGGCCTCGCGCTGGGCCTGATCCGCGAGCTCGACGACGCGGCACTTGGTTGCGACGAGCAGCGCCTCGTCCTGGGCGGCGAGCTTGGCCAGCTGGTCCATGTGCCAGATCTGGCTGTGTTCGAAGAAGGTCCGGCCCTCGGCGGCGAGGATGTGGAAGGGCGCCAGGCGTACGCCCTCGAGGCCCTCGGCCTTCCAGCAGTAGCGTCGCCACGCCTGGGAGTAGCTCTCGACCATGGCGCGCCTGTTGGCGACATGGCGCGGGAGCTCGCCGAGCTCGACCCCGCGCGCGGCCGCCTGCGCGACGGTGCGCTCGACCTCTGCGAGCGCGGCCTGAGCCGCCGCGCCCACGGCCGCGTACTGCGACTGCAGGAGTTCGACGGCCTTGAGCGACCAGGGCATGAGCTCCGCGTCGAGGCAGACCCAGTCGCTCGCAATCGTCGACCACCAGCCCGCGCGCTCGATCGCCTCGGCGAGGCGGGCGATCAGGGCGGCCTCGACCGCGTCATCTGCAAAGAAGGGCCGCCCCCTGCGGGTGTAGACGACGCCCTGCTTGCCGTCGCCCACGCCAAAGCGGGCCGCGGCCAGCTCGGGGGTGCGCGCGACGACCAGGACGGCGCGCGAGCCCATGTGCTTTTCTTCGCACACGACGCGCTCGATGCCCGCTTGCTCGTAGTACTCGAAGGCCTCCTCGGGCCGCTCGAGCAGGGCCGTGTCCTTTGGCGCGGTCGCGGTCGGGGCCATGGTCGGCGGCAGGTAGATCAGCCAGCGGGGATCGACCGCGAAGCGGCTCATGACCTCGAGGGCAGCGACGGCGTTCTCTTCGCGGATCGTGATGCTGTGTCGGACCCTGGTCTCGACGATCCGCGCGCCGGTGACGTCGGTGATGTCGAGCACGCCCTCGGGCCTGCTCGGCGGCTTGGGCTGCTCGAGGGGGCGCGCGGGCTCGTAGTAGGTCCGGGCGGCCTCGACCGCCACGAGCGCCATCTCGGGGTAGCGCAGCGCCGTCAGCTGGCCGCCGAACACACAGCCCGTGTCGATGCAGATCGTCCGATTCACCCAGCTCGGCTCGGGGACCGGGGTGTGGCCGTAGACCACCGTGGCCTGACCGCGGTACTCCCTCGCCCAGTCGTAGCGCACCGGGATGCCAAACTCGTCGGTCTCGCCGGTAGTCTCACCGTAGAGGCAAAAGGCGCGCACGCGCCCGGAGGCGCGGCCTTGGTAGGCCTCTTTGAGGCCGGCGTGGGCGACCACCAGGCGACCCTCGTCGAGCACGAAGTGGCTCACCAGGCCGTTGATGAAGGTCGCAACCTCGGCGCCGAAGCCCTCGGGCTCCTCGGCCAGCTGGTCCACGGTCTCCTGCAGGCCGTGGCTGAGCCGGACTTTCTTGCCGCCCAGGTGCTTGAGCAGCTTGACCTCGTGGTTGCCGGGGATGCACACCGCGGCCCCGCTCTCGACCATGGACATGACCAGGCGCAGCACCCCGGGGCTGTCCGGGCCGCGGTCGATCAGGTCGCCGAGAAAGAGCGCGCGCCGCCCTGGCGGCGGGGTGACCCGCGGCTGCTCGCGCCCGCCCTCGAGCTGGTAGCCCAGCGTCTTCAGCAGGGTCTGGAGCTCGTCGAGGCAGCCGTGGACGTCGCCGATGATGTCGAAGGGACCCGCGTCGTCGCGGCGGTCGTTCCACAGCGGCCGGCGGATCAGCTCGACCGCGTCGACTTCGTCTTGCGAGGTCAAGATGTGCACCCGGCTGAAGCCCTCGCGCTTCATGCCCCGCAGGTCGCGGCGCAGCTGGGCGCTCTGCTGACGGATGACCCGCATCCCAAAGTTGCGGTCGGGGCGATCCTCGTTGCGCGCCCCGGCGAACTTGGTCGGGAGGTTGAGGACGATCGCCACGGCCAGGCAGTCGTGCGCCCGGGCCAGCTGGACGAGCTTCTTGCGGTTTTGAGCCTGCACGCTCGTGGCGTCGACCACGGTCAGCTTGCCCCGCGCGAGGCGCTTGCCCACGATGTAGTCGAGCACGTCGAAGGCGTCGCTGGTCGCCGATTGGTCGTTCTCGTTGTCGGACACGAGGCCGCGACAGACGTCGCTGGACACGACCTCCGTGGGCAGGAAGTGGCGCCTGGCGAAGGTCGACTTGCCAGCCCCGGACACGCCGACGAGCACGACCAGGCAAGGTTGGGGGATCTCGAGCTTCATCGCGTGAACACTCCCATCTGGGTGGGCGCGCCGAGCTCGGGGTCGACGGGCCCGATCGGCTCGAGCGCGAGCGCGTAGCCGTGGCGCTCGGCGACCCCGCGCGCCCAGGCCTCGAACTGCGCCCGGGTCCACTCGAAGCGGTGGTCGCGGTGGCGCAGCTTGCCCTCGGGCAGGCTCTCGAAGCGCGCGTTGTACTCGACGTTGGGGGTCGTGACGATCACGCACGAGAGGCTCTCGGGCGTGAACAAGGTGTGCTCGAGGGCCCCGAGCCGCGAGGCGTCGACGTGCTCGATCACCTCGACGACACAGGCGGCGTCGTAGTCGAGCAGGCGCGCGTCTCGGTAGGTCAGCGAACCTTGAAAGAGCGCGACGCGGGCCCGCTGACGATCGCTCATCTCGTCCCAGCGCAGCCGCTTCTTGGCCCGCTCCAGGCAGGTGAAGGAGACGTCCATGCCGGCGACCCGCTCGAAGCTGCGGTCGCGCACGAGCGCGCGCAGCAGCTTGCCCTCGCCGCAGCCCACGTCGATGACGCGGCGCGCCCCGGCCCGCGAGAGCGCGCCGTGGACGGCCCGGAGCCGCTCTTCGTTGAGGGACAGCCGCCTCTCGAGGACCTCCTCGCTCCGGGCAGGCCGCGCCTCGTCGCCCTGCCCGCTCTGCTCGGCCGTGGCTTCGGCTTCAGCCTCGCCCTCTCCCTCGCCCTCTCCCTCGCCCTCATCCTCCAGCCGGGTCAGCAGCTCATGGGCGAGCCCGCGCTGGCGCTTGAGATAGCGCAGGGCGATCTCCTCGCGCTCGGGGTGCTCGGCCAGCCAGCCCTCGCCGCGCGCGAGCAGCTTGTCGACCTCGCTGCTCCCGACCCAGTAGTGCTTGTCGTTGTCGAGCACCGGAACGAGCACCGTCAGATGACGCAGCAGCTCGCAAAGACGCAGCTTCGCCCGCAGCGTCACGGTGGCGTAGGCGCTCTCGCCCCACTCGGGGTAGTCCGCGTCGAGCTGGTGGCGCTCGAGCTCGAGTTCGTAGCCCAGCGGTTCGAACAGCGCCCGAGTGAAGCGCTCGCCGCCACGCAGAGGCAAGACGGCGAGCTTCGCCTCGAGCGGGATCTCCTCGCTGGCCAGCTCGGGGCGCTCGCGGCTGGTGCCTGCGAGCGCCGAGCCCAGCACTCTGGAGATCGCCACGGCGAGGAAGGACGAGGCGACGTAGGGCCTGTCGTTGGTGTACTGGCCGAGGGCGAAGCCTTCGCTGCCTCTATAGTTGCGCACCAGTGCCACCGGATCGACGTCGAGGAGCAGCGCCAGGGTGCACCTGTCCTCGCTGGCCTCGGGGTAGAAAATGTGAGCCGTTCCAAACGAGAGCTCGGCGGTCTGCGCCCGCTCGGGGTGCTTGCCCATGAGGAAGCCGAGGTCCGTGGCGGGCCGTTGCGTGGTGGTAATCGTGAGTAGCATCGTTCGCGGCCGAACAGCCAGCATACAAGCCGCGGCTCGCTCGGCAAGCGTCGATCTACTCTTCGTGCCCCCTCGCTACCGCCCCAGCGCGCGCAGCAGCAAGTGTCCGAGGATCACCGCGATCATCCCCAGGTTCCGGGGGATGCTCGCCAGCCAGCGCTGGTCTTCGGGCGCGCTGCCTTCCGCCAGCGACACGGCCAGCGCGGTCAAGCTCTCGACACCGAGCGGCCAGTCGCGCACGCCCTCGAGCCAGTCTTTTGGCAGGCCCTCGAGTCCCCCCCTCGCCCCGACCAGCGCGCCGACGATCGCCGCGCACGTGTCCGTGTCGCCGCCCAGGCGGATCGCCGACTCGATCGCTCCCCGGGCGTCCTCCGACCACAGCGCGCAGTAGACCGCGGCGGGGACCGTGTCGACGATGAAGCCCGAGACCCCGCGCTCGTAGCTGCCGCGCTGCCCTCCCCACGCCTCGCGCACGCGCTGGCGAAACTCGAGATCGCGGATCATTGCGATGATCGAGTCGTCCAGCTCCCCGCGCGAGAGCTGGCGAGCCAGGCGGGCGATCAGCACCGCGCCGTCTTCCGCTCGCGGGTCCGTGTGAGTCAGCCGCGTCGAGGCCCGAGTGAGCGCGACCAGGTGCGCGTCGTCTTTGGCGCAGACGCCCAAGATCGCCGAGCGCATCGCCGGCCCGTTGCCCGCCGAGTCGACGCCGCTGCGCTCGGGCGGCACGCCCACGAGCAAGCGCAAGCTGCCGCGGAGGGTGGCGAGGCCGATCCCAGGGGGGAGCGCGAGGACCCAGCGCCTGAGCGCAGCGGCGAGAGAGCGGGTGAAGGCCTCGACCTCGCCGCCCGAGCTCGCCAGCGCGCGCGCGACCATGCTGGTGTGCTC
Source organism: Pseudenhygromyxa sp. WMMC2535 (assembly GCF_011083025.2). Lineage (NCBI taxonomy): Bacteria > Pseudomonadati > Myxococcota > Nannocystales > Nannocystaceae > Pseudenhygromyxa > Pseudenhygromyxa sp. WMMC2535. The sequence goes on along the minus strand of NZ_JABJWV010000001.1, from coordinate 4,334,895 downwards.
GGTGTCGTCGCTGACCAGCCCGCAGCCGAGGAACATGCGGTGCTCGAGGGGACGCCGGCGCAGGCGTCGGGCGATCCGCTCGGGGTGCAGACCTTCGTGAGGCAGGCCGAGGGCGTCGCCGATGGCCGTGCCCAGCAACACCCCGGCGATCGTGTCGAGATCAGTCACGCATCGGCGACGAAGCAACCACCATGCCAGGCGCTCGAAGACCCGACATGGCGGCGTGACTCAGCGCCCGCGCGGGTGCTCGCTCACAGCTGCGCCACTTTGTCGGTGGCGCGCTGCGAGTCGACGACAGCGCGACACAGCTGCTCCCCGGCCTCGAAGAACGCGCTCAGGCCGGTCGCGGCCAAGCTCGCGTCCCACAGCAGACGCTCGCCCTCGGCGTCGCGCTCGGCCGGCAGCAACATCGCCGGGCCGGGCTGACCGCGACCCTCGGGGCCATAAAACGCGCCGCTTTCGACCTCGGGATCACAGGCCGCGCGCAGCAGACCCAGGGCCCCGTCCTCGACGGCGTGGGCGACCCTCAAGGTCCGCCACAAGATCAGCTGATCCAGCACCCGCGTCCCGCCGGCGTCGGAGGTCTTGGCCTGTAGCCCGCTGTTGGTCGGGCCAGGGTGGGCGCACAGGCTCTTGACCCCGCTGCCCGGGCGCTCGGCGGCGATGTGGTCGTGCAGGGCGTAGGTGAACAGCAAGTTGGCGAGCTTGGACTGCTGGTAGCGCCGCCACTTGCCAAAGCCGGGGAAGCCGTCGCCGCCGAGCTCGCCGCCCTTGGCCGCGAGGTAGTCCGCGCTCAGGGGCGCGCCTCGCCGGGCCCCGCTCGAATGATTGACGACCCGCGCCTCCCCGTGGGCCGCGGCCGCGGCCGCGAGCAACGGCCAGACCAGCGCCGTCAGCAAGAAGTGCGACAGATGGTTGGTCTGCATCTGCACGTCGTAGCCGTCGCCCGTGGCGCGATCCGGCAGACCCATGACCCCGGCGTTGTTGCACAGCACGTCCAGGCCCTCGGGGTAGCGCTGTGCGAGCAGCTCGGCGGCCTCGTGCACACTCGCGAAGCGCTGGAGATCACAGGCCACCAGCGCCGCGTCGATGCCCTCGCCCTTCAGCTCCTCCAGCGCTCGCTGTGCCCGCTGTGAGGGCCGATTGAGCATCACGATCCGCGCGCCCTCGCGCCCGCAGGTCCGCGCCATGACCAGGCCCGTGCCGCTCGTGCAGCCGGTGATGGCGATGGTCCGGCCCTCGAGGCTGGGCATGGACTCGACGAAGGCGGCGTAGTGACGGGGCTCGGGGGGCGGGTAGGACGGGATGAACATGGCTTCGGTTCCGGTGGCGCTGAGCTAGAGGTAGAGTGGTGGGATCTGCGCACTCTCGTTGGGATTGAGCAGCGCTCAGTTGAATTGAGCACTGCTTAGCGCACCTCGGCCAAAGCGGCAAGAGCTTCTTGACGCGGGCGAATTCCAATGAAATCTCGTAGGCGTGTCGGCCAAGCCAGCCCACGGCGACGCGCGCGATCACCTCGTGACCTGCGCGCTCGAGCTGCTCCACCGCGACCACCCCGACGATCTCTCGATCCGCGAGGTCGCTCGCCGCGCCGGGGTGTCATCGGGCGCGCCCTACCACCACTTCGGCGACAAGCCCGGGCTCCTCGCCGCCTGCGCCAAGGTCGGCTGGGAGGCGCTGATCCAGGACCTCGAAGCCCTCGACCACGCGCCCCCGATCGACGAGCAGCTCAGCCACTGCTCGGCGGCCTACCTCGGCTACGCCTTCGCCAACGCCGGCTGCTACCGCCTGATGATGTCGCGGCTGTTCTACGACGTCGAGCGCTTCTCCGAGCTCGATGAGCTCCGCGCCCGCGCCATGGGGGGGATCATCCAGCGGATCGCGGACTCGGGGGCCATCGGCCACGATCAGGCGCTACTCAAGGCCCGGGGCATCGGCGTGTGGTCCGTGCTCCACGGCTACGCGATCTTGCGCCTCGACGGCTCGCTCAAGGGCGAGCCCACACCTGCCGAGCAGCAGGCAGAGCTCGTGACCTTGGCGATCCGCATGGCGCTGCTACCCTCCTGATTGGCCTCCTGATTGGCCTCCTGATTGGCGGCCTCCGACCAGCTCGAGCCCCTTTGGGTGAGGCATCTTCTTCACCTCACCCAAGGGCGCCAGGCCCACGTAATTTGTCCACTTCACGACGCGGTGCTCGCTCAGCTCGTACACCGAGCAGGTGGGCGCGGCCAGCTCCTGGCCAGCCTCCGCGCACGCCCACCCCTCGCCCGCGACCGTCCACGTGTCGTCGAGTTCGAACGCGAGGCTCTGCGCCTGCTCGATGACCTGGCGGACCACGAAGTCGTGCCGCAGCGACGCCTGTGCGGAGAGGATCCCCGCGACGACCGCGTCCAGCCCGCTTTGCTCCCGCGCCTCGAAGGCGCTGTTGGGCATGTCGACCCGCACCACCTCTTGCGCGAGCCACTTCGCGTAGTCCTCGGGGTTCGTGGCCTGAAACTCGATCATGATCTGGAGACTGCGGGCGACCATCCGATCGTGAAAGTCGAGATCCGGGTCGTTCGGGTCCGTGCGCTCCGTGGGGATCAATGTGCCCTCGGAGCTCACGAACACCACCGTATTCTCGTCTGCGGCCAAGAAGTCGTTGATCAGCTCCTCACCCACGATGCTCCCGACCGTCGACTCCGTGACATGGTTGACCAGCTTGCCCCCCTCGACCTTCCATGTACCCTTGGTGACGAATTCGACGTCCTGCCCGCCGGCTTGCATCTTGCCCTTGGTCACCAAGCTGCCGTCCGCGTCGTACCAGGTCAGATATTGCATCGGGATATCATGGGTAATCTCGATGCCGCACCAGCAGCCGACCAGGAGTGTGGTGAGGTCACTGTCCGAAGGGAGGTTGTGGTTCACTGCATATCTCCTCTCACATGATCGGCACCTCGTGATCGCTCACCTGATAGAGATATATCCGGTTCGCGCCAGGGGTCCCGTACATACCGGTTCCTACTGTAGTGTAGAAGATCTCGTGGCTCAAGGTCAGGTCGCGAGTCTTTGGTGTGGTCGGGAGATCGATCCGATAGCGCAATTTGCCTCCCTTCACCTCCCAGCCCCCCTCTTCCTGGTATTCCTTCGTCACCCCGTCCGCTGCCTGGACACCCCGCGTCAGCCAGCGACCGTCCCTCGAGAAGGTCGTGACATATCGATATTGGACCGCATCGAATGTCTCGACCCCACGCCAGGATCCGAGCTGGTTGAGGGCGAGGACCTCGTCGCGATCGCTGCTCACCATGTTGTGCGCGACCTTGAAACTGTAGACAGCCTGGCCGTCCGAGTCCCTGACCGCCATCGTGTCGGTGGTCATGAACAGGATCTTGCTGGTCAGGACCCCGCCTTGGAGGTGAGGCAGGTTCGAGCGCGTGACCTTGCGCTCCAAGACCCCGCCCGAGAGCGTCCAGGTCCCCTCGTTCTCGTACTCCATGGACACCTTGCCGCTGACCATGGTCCCTTCGGAGCGCCAGTGCCCGTCATCGGTGTAGCGGGTCACGTAGCTGTAGCTGGTGCCGCCCGAGCACTCCGCCCCCTCCCAGTCCCCGATCAGCTTGTCGTGCATCCTCTGATCGTCCACGCGGTAGTTGACCAGGATCTTCTGCGTGTCCTGATAGACGACCTTCTCGCCGTCGATATCCATCACCCGCGCATAAAATCGCTGACCCCCGAGATTCGGGATGGTTGACTCCGCGATATAGTATTCGAGCGTCCCATCCTCGACGCTCCACGTCCCGCGGTTCACAAATGGGCTCACGCCAGCGACGAGGCCATTCGTCACCCACGTCTTCTCGTCATCTGACATGTTCATTTCGGACACATAGCTCATTGGCGTGCCGTGGGCGATCTCGTCCGAATACCACGACCCGACGAGGGACCTCTCGATGGCAGAGTCATCTCGATCGATTGGAGGACCAACGATCTCGACATTGGCAAAGCTCGCACCGCTGACCAGGTTCTTTTCCGCGCTCTTGGACATGACCCCCCATATCCTCCTTCAGTCATCTCCACGATCACAATGAGCGCTGACGGCGCATGTCAAAATGTTGCACACCGCCCGGGCCCGAAGCGAACAAATTACATAAAAAAACTCCACCCGGAGTCCAAGTCTCGATACTCGAGAGGAGGAGGTCCGGGTGGAGGACAGCCGGCGAGGCCGGCCTGTCAGCGCCAGGGCTCAGTTGCAGACGCCGGCGGTGTAGTTGCAGTGCAGGCTGATGCAGTCTTCCGTGATCCCGCAGGACTCGCCCGGCTCACCCGTGGTGCAGATGTTGTCGAGGTTCGAGCAGTAGGGGGCGTTCGACGAGCAGTCACCGTCGTTGACACAGGCATCGTCGGCGCCGCCGTCGGAGCACATGCTGTTGACGCAGAAGGGCGCGCTCTCCGAGCAGTCGCCGTCCCAGCTGTCACAAGCGTCGCCATCGAGGCCCTCGCTGCACGCACCCCCGCCGCAGAAGGGCGCGGCCTCCGAGCAGTCGTCGCTCACGGCACAGGTGTCACCCACGGCGCCCTCGGAGCACTGGTCGATGGCGCAGAAGGGCGCGTCCTCGGAGCAGTCGTTGTCGTAGACGCAGGCGTCCCCGATCTCGCCGGCGGAGCAGGTCCCGTCGGCGCAGAAGGGCGCGCCCGAGTTGCAGTCACTGTCGTAGATGCAGGGATCCCCGGCGTCGCCCATGTGACAGGTACTGTCGACGCAGTAGGGCGCGCCGATGCAGTCGTTGTCGTTGACGCAGGAGTCCCCGAGGCCGCCGTCCCAGCACACGCTGTCGACGCAGACGGGCGAGTTCTCGCCGCAGTGCGAGTCATAGTTGCAGGCGTCGCCCTCGTCGCCGACGGAGCAGGCCCCGTTCACGCAAACCGGAGCATACTGGCCGCAGTGCGAGCTGTAGGTGCAGGCGTCGCCCTCACCGGGGACCAGGCAGTCCGAGACGTCGAAGGTGCAAGACGAGGAGCACGCCAGGGTGCCGTCGTCGAACTGCGAGTCGACGTCCGCACAGATCGTGGAGCCAACGCCAAGGCTGGGCTCGCAGTCCTCGCCCGCGTCGAGGACCCCGTCGCCGCAGGTCTCCGAGACCGGCGTCGCGTTGGGGACGTTGGCCTCGACCGTGTCGGGGCTCGTGGCCGCGAAGTCTGCTTCGAGGTCTTGATCAACGAAGTCGTCCTCACCCTCGACGCAGCCGCCGAGGACCATGGTCACGGCGAAGAGCCCTGCGGCGGGGCGAATGAACAGCTTCAGCTTTTGGGATACTGGGGCCAGCTTCATACGCAACATGTATAAATGGAAGCCCCCAGCATGGGAAGAATTATCTTCGAATCCAAAGTCGATAATTTTCACGAGATGTGGATTTCCCGCGGCGAGACTTCACGTTGTGCCAAAGATATTGAAAATATGAAGGATCTTATCGCACAAAAGCGACATGAGACGACAGCGCCATTCTCGCACGCCCAATATCGCGCATTGCATCAAACCTGTACCAGGGGCGTGAAATATCGATGTTGAGCGCGCTGCACGGCCGGCGAAGGGCTCGCCCTGTACTCGAGCCTGGCTTCGAGTTCAGCACCACTGCCGCGCGCAAACCACGAAGCTCGAGCGCGTGGCGGGGCAGCGTCCAGACGGACACACTGCGAGTGTTTCGAGGCAGGGCCGGCTGCACAAAGGCGTGCACCTGGTCCTTTCACCACGCTTTGCTAGTGTGCGCGGCAGAGGACTTGAAGGGCCCCAGGCTTGGAGCACCGGCCGCTGACTTCGTTGCTCGTCAGTCATTTGTGCCCGACAAACTCCCTCCTCGCGCCTCGTCAGCAACCGGCGGTCCGGCGCCTGGGACCCTTCAAGTCCTCTGCCGCGCACACTAGCTCACACACGGGACTTCGAAGAGTGTGTATCAGCAGACACACAAATATCGACCAACACGCCCGACCTGTTCGCAAGATCAATCATGGGGGCTGTCCCCCACCACGCAGCGCAGCGCGGCGCGGGCTCACACCAGGCGCTCGGGTATGCTGGCCCCCATGCGCGCGCTCTCCCCTCTCCTTTGCTGCTGCTGCTGCGCTCTGAGCCTGGCCTGTGCCCACCAGGCCTCGGATCCAGACGCCACGAAAGGCCCAGGCACCACGGCAGACGCCGCGCCGGACACCGCGGGCAGCTCGGCCAGCGCCACGCCGGGGATCAACGACCGCTATCTCGACGACGACGCCGTCGACAAGTGGACCAAGGTCTTCGAGCAAGAGCGCCGCGACGTGATCTCGCACCGCGACGAGATCGTCGCCGCCCTCGAGCTCGAGCCGGGGATGGCCGTCGCAGACATCGGCGCGGGCACGGGGGCCTTCGTCGAGCCCATCGCGCGGGGCGTGGGGCCCGAGGGCAAGGTCTACGCGGTCGACATCATCCCGGACTTCCTGGCCCGGCTGCGCGGGCGCGCCGCCGAGGCGCAGCTCGACTGGGTCGAGGTCGTCGAGGCCACGCCACAGTCGCCGGCCCTCGCCCCCGCGTCCGTGGACCTGCTGTTCTTGTGCGACGTCTACCACCACCTCGAGTACCCCTCGGTCTATCTGCGAGGGCTCCGCGAGGCGCTGCGCCCCGGCGGGCGCATGATCATCATCGACTTCGACAAGATCCCCGGCAAGACCTCGGCCGGGATGATGAAGCACGTCCGCCAGGACCAGGCCACCCTGCTCGCGGAGGTCCGCGCCGAGGGCTTCGAGCTCGCCCGCGAGATCGACTCGGTCCCGCTGAAGGAGAACTACATGCTCGAGTTCGTGGTCGCTCCTAGCTCGTGACGCCCTCGGCCAGGGAGCGGCGGTGCGCCCAGTACCACTTGCGAAAGCGCAAGGTCGCCGCGTCCGAGGGGACCGAGCGCTCGTCCGCGGGCGGCGGCGCGATCGCGGGATCCGAGGACTCGACGATTCGCCGGTCCTCGTTGATGATCCGATCCTCGTACCAATTCATCGCTGGCCACAGCGGCATATCCACGCCCGCCACGAAGCGCCGCGCCGAGACCAGGAGCAGCCGGGTCTCGCCCGCCGCCCCGGGCACGCTCATCATGTGCTGACGATAGATCCCCTGCGGGCCGCTGAGCACGAGCATGGACAAGCACGGCCGATACCACCCGAGGTAGGCGCCCGAGCGCGCCGCCGGGTCCTGGAGGTCGCGCTCGCCGGTCTCGTCCCAGTGGATCTCGAACCCGAAGTCTCGGTCTTCGACGTGCTGCGCGAGCGAGCGCCCGGTGGCGTCGCGCAGGCGCTTGCCGATGGTCGCGCGGTGGACATAGGGCAGGTGCGCGACGTCCAGCATGTTCTCGGCCAGGCGGGTCCAGTGGCAGCGCCACACGAACTCGGCCTCGCGCCGGCGCAGCCCCGGCTGCTCGAGGGAGTCGGGTAGATCGGGGCCGGCCAGGACGCGCGGATCTTCGGCGCTGGCCTGCTCGTCGGCGAACACCCAGATCAGCCCGCCGCGCTCGACCGTCGCCATGGCCCCGACCCCGAGGCGATCGAGCTTGGCGCCGGGGTTGAAGGGGACGTCCACGCAGCGGCCCCCGCCGTCGAAGCGCCATCCGTGGTAGGGGCACTCCAGGCAGCCGTCGGCGGCGACGCGGCCCTGGGAGAGCTCGACGCCGCGGTGCGGGCAGCGGTCGAAGACGGCCCGGGGGGTACCGGCGCCGTCGCGGAACAAGGCGAGGCGCTCGCCCGCGAGCACGACGGCGAGCGGCCGGTCATCGAGCTGACTGGAGAAAGCGAGGGGCCACCACAATCCGCGAGCGTCGACGAAGCGCACGAGCTCTCCTTAGGCCACGCCGAAGCCCATGCAAGCCGAAGCGCTGGATTTTCTGGTCGGTGCGTGCCATGCAAACAGAGGCGGTCATGCGAACCTACGGGGCGAAAAACGCAGATCACGAGGCCAAGCGTCAGAAGATGGTCGCGCAGATTGCGCCTCTCGTCATGCGCGCGGCGCCCGAGCGCCCCAGCCTGCGGGAGATGGCCAAAGCGGCGGGGGTCAGCGTCAACAACCTGCGCCACTACTTCAAGACCCGCGAGCACCTGCTCGAGGCGGTGTTCGAGGCCATGGGCGTGGCGGGGCAGCCCTATGTTGCCCGGGCGCTCCAGTTCACCGAGCTGCCCGTCGGCGAGGGGCTGAAGACCTTGATGACCGAGCTCGGCGCGGCCTGGACGCCCGACAAGCTCGGCGGTCTGCACCGCAGCGGGATCTCCGAGGGCCTGGGCTCGGCGCGCCTCGGCCCCGCCTACGTCGAGCACCTGCTCGAGCCGACCATCGCGGTCGTCGAGCAGATGCTCGCGCGCTGGGCCGAGCGCGGCGAGATCGAGGTCGGGGATCTCCGGGTCGCCGCGATGTCGTTGATCTCCCCGCTGCTCCTCGCCCTCCTCCACCAGCGCGGGCTCGGGGGAGACTGCTCCCGACCTCTCGATTTCGAGCCTTTCATCGAGGAGCTCGTCGAGCGCTGGTTGGCAGGCTACGCACGCTGATCCAAAGCCCGATGCGCGCCTGCGCGGGCGCCGATGCTCATGGTTTCGACACCCCCCTCGCCACGGAATGTGCCAATAAAAATAGACACTATAGAGCTCACCTAAACATCATTCGGCCCCACCTCTGGGTGATCTCGAGGACAGTGTCCGAGCCTCCGAGTGGCACGCACACACAGGTGTCCGGGCTCCCGCCGAGAGCGTAATCCCCTTCACCAAGATGGGCTAAAACCGGCCCCAGGGCTTGATCTGCGCGCTTTGCAGGTTCTCACCAAAGCTAAAATTTCAATCGCGCGAGACCGCGCAGGGCGGCGCTCCGATCGTTTGGCCAGATCGTTGGTGTGGGTGACATTGCTACCCCATTTTTCACTACACAATTAATGAAATGTCGCTAGTCTAGGCGCCATGTCGACGTCGCAACTATCTCTGGAGTCCGTGCGCACCTTCGAGCTTCCCGCCAGCGTACGCGAGGCCGAGTTCGCCGACTACATCGCCGCCCTCGACCGCTGCCTCGACGACCTCGCGCCCTTCGTGATGATCGTCGACGGCAGCAACGTCGAAGGCGGCCTCGAGGAGGCACCCCGCGGCGCGTGGCCGCGGATCCGCGCCACCCGGGTCACCGCCTTTCACAAGGGCGTGGCCTTCGTGACCGGACCCAACGCCGGCAGCGCTCGCGTCCGCGCCCTGTGTGCCATGCAGCCGCCGCGTGTCCCTCACGCCTTCTTCAGCGACCGCGAGCGCGCCCTGGTCTGGGCCCGCCAGCAGCTCGAGAGCGTCTCCTCCGAGCGTCAAAACCGCAACAAGACCGTCTCGCTGATGGCAGTCGGCGGCTGACCCCAGCATCCCCCACGCGCGCCGACTTCGAGAAGACACCGAGTGCTCGCCAGCTGCATGCAGCTGGCGAGCACTCGGCTTTTTGTGACCTCCAGGCGCTCGCCGTAAGTGGACATACATGTCCACTTGAATCACGATAGGCTCGCGCGAGCGCAGCGCCACGAGCAGCGCCACGAAAGGAGTCTGTCATGAAGGTCAACGGGAAGGTCCTTGTCGTCACGGGTGCCGGGAGCGGCATGGGTCGAGAGCTGACCCTCCAGCTGCTGGCGAAGGGCGCCCGCGTCGCGGCCGTCGACATCCACGGCGACGCCCTCGACGAGCTCGCCTCCGCCGCGAACGCCGGCGAGCGCCTGTCCAAGCACGTCGCCGACATCGCCGACAAGCAGGCGATCCAGGCGCTCTACGAGGCGGTCGTCGAGCACCACCGTCATGTGGACGGCGTGTTCAACAACGCGGGGATCATTCAGCCCTTCGAGAAGCTCATCGATCTCGACGACGATCGGATCGAGAAGGTCATGGCGGTCAACTTCTTTGGCGTCCTGCACATGATCCGCACCTTCTTGCCGCACCTGCTCGAGCGCCCCGAGGCGCACATCGTCAACACCTCGAGCATGGGCGGCTTCTTGCCGGTGCCCGGCCAGGCCGTCTACGGGGCGTCCAAGGCCGCGGTCAAGCTGATGAGCGAGGCCCTCTATGCCGAGCTCATGGACACCAGCGTCCACGTGACGGTGGTCTTCCCCGGGGCGATCGAGACCAACATTACGGTCAATTCCAAGGTCAAGACGCCCTCCCTCGCGGGCGACAGCAAGGTCCCCCTCGAGCCGATGCCAGCGAGTGACGCGGCCGCGAAGATCATCGCGGGGGTCGAGCACGATCGCTACCACGTGATGGTGGGGCCGGACGCGGTCTTGCTGGACAAGCTGTGCAGGATCGCGCCCAAGCGCGCGCTGTCGATCATCCAAAAGCAGATGAAGGGGCTGCTCGAGCAGGACTGAGCCCGCTGGGCCGAGCTCAGCTCAGCTCGACGCCAAAGGTGTCCAGCAGCCCGCTCGGGGGCAGGTTCCCGATCAGCACGAAGACGCTGTCGACGGGGCGCTCGACGCTCCCGTCGGGGCCACGCAGGCGCACCCGGCCGGGCTCGATGGCCGCGAGCTCGGTCGACCACAGCAGCTCGAGGCGACCGGCCGCGCTCAGCCGGCGCAGCGCGTCGACGTTGCGCCGCTTGCCGCGCTTGAAGTCGGCGCCGCGATAGCTGACAGCGACCGCCGTGCCCGGCTGGTTGGCCAGGGCGATCGCCGCCTCCATGGCGACGTCGCCGAGGCCGACGACCAACACCCGGCGCCCGGCGAAGCTGCGGGCGTCGGCGAGGCTGTAGTGGAGGTGGTCGACCATCTCGTCGGCGACGGGGAGCGCGGCGTCGAGACGCCGCGGCGTGCCCCGGCGGCCGCAGCACAGCAAGACCCGGGCGCAGCGTAGCTCGAGCGCTCCTTCCCCCTCCGCCGAGCCCAGCGCCTCGGCGCGGATCAGCAGGTGACCCCGCGGCGGCCCGCCGACGACGCGCTCGCAGGCGATCACCCGCGTGCGCTCGCGGATGTCGAGGCCCTCGGCGTGGATGATCCGCAGCCACTTCCCCAGGAGCTCCTCTTTGGTCGACTCGCGCAGCCACAGCTCGCCGACCATGGGCATGCCCAGGGGCTGGTCGAAGACCAGCTTGCCGCGGGGGAAGCTGCGCACGCTCTCGGCGGCGCTGGCCTGCTCGAGCACGCGGTAGCGCAAGCCTCGGCGCTTGGCCTCGAGGGCCGCGGAGATCCCCGCAGGGCCGGCGCCGACGATCACCAGGTCGAGGTCGAGGGTCGCGCCGCGACGCAGGGCCGCCCGCGGGCGCTCGCTGGCCAGGGCGTCGGCGATCGCCCCGACCGCGTGGGCGCCTTGGTTGATGGCGTTGCGGATCAGCGGCAGCCCGGTGATGTCGCCGGCGAGGTGGACCCCGGGGGCGCCGAGGGCCTGGAGGTCGTCGTCGATGCGCGGGAGCTCGGGCAGGCGCTCGCCCTCCTGGATCACCAGGGATCCGTTGGGGCAGCGCTGCTCACACAAGCTCAGGCCGCAGCAGTCGTCGGGGCGGGCGAGCACGGCGACGTAGGCCCGCAGCTCGAGCACGTCGTAGGGGCAGGCGTCGACGCAGGCGTTGCAGCCGATGCAGGTAGTCGCGTCGATGGTCGGCAGGCGGCGGTGCTCGGCGGGGCGCAGGACCGGGCCGGCGGCGGCCTGCTCACCCGGGGCCTCGCTTCGCTGGCGCTCGGCCTGCGCTCGCCGCCGCGCCCGCAGCCGCGCGCCCGCCAGACCCACGCCGGCGCAGGCCAGGCTCAGGCCCAGCCACCACCAGGCCCGCGCCCCGCCGCCGCGCTCGGGGGTCGCCTCGTCCAGCCCCGGCGCCTCGGCGGCCGCGGCCTCGCGCGCCAGCTCCCACAGGGCCGCGCGCTCGCTGCCAGCGGCGTCGAGTAGGCGCTGGTGCTCGTCGAAGCAGACCACGGGCGAGCGCGGATCCACCGGCGCCCCAGGCTCCTGCACCCCCGTCTGCAGCACGCAGTGCGCCATCGGATCGTCGGGCCGCGCGGGCTCGTGACAGCGCCCGCAGCCGCCGACCTCGACCAGGGCGACGTCGCTGGTCTCGCGCCCGGTCCAGCGCAGCGCCGCCAGCTGATCGAGGTGTCCCTGCTGGCCGCCGCGCCAGCGCAGCGCCGGCTCGCCGGGCTCGAAGCGCACGCCACCTCGGGTCTCGTGGGCGCCGTGGCAGTCGACGCAGGTCAAGGCTCCGGCGGCGAGCAGGCGCGCGTGCGCGGCTCGGGCCGAGCGCTGGTCGTCGTGGCAGCCGACGCAGGCCGAGCGCGGGTCCACGCCGCCTTCGAGCGCGGGCCGAGGGCGGCCCTCGCCGTGGCAGCTGGCGCAGCCCAGGCCCGCGTCGCGGTGGGCCGGCGAGATCGCTCGGTCCACGCCGAGCTCGGCGCCCCCGCGCAGGTCGATGAGCAGGGCGGCGAGCAGGCCCAGGGCTCCGGTCGCGGCGGCGACGAGCCAGCCGCGGGTGCGCGTGACGTCGCTGGTCCGCTCGTGCCCGGGGGCGCTGCGTCGGCGACCCGCCAGCTCGCGGGCGGCGAGGCCCAGGCCCTGACCCTGACCGCGCTCGCTCATGGCCAGACCACCGTGACGATGTGGGCGACGAGGGCGACGAGCAGCGCCCCGGTGATCATCGCGTGTGGTCCATGCCAGCCGCGCAGGGCCGCGCTCCACACCCGCCGCGCCGGGAGCACGCGCAGCTCGACGCAGGTCCGCACGAGCGCGTCGAGGCCGGCGAGGGCCTCGGCCCGCGCCCGCGGGTGCTCGCCCGCGAGGCGCAGCGCCTCGGGCAGCGCCGCCTCGATGCGCGCGCGCAGCTGGGCCTCGAGCGCGCGCAGCTCCCCGCCGAGGACCAGCGCGCGCACCCAGCCCGCGGGCGCCCGGACCCAGGGGATCGCGACCTCGGCCGCGGCCTGCTTGAGCGCGGGGGAGCGCCCCGTGAGCGCGCGCTGGAGCTGATCCAGGAGACGCTCGCGCTCGCGGGCGAGGTCCTCGGGCAGCGCCCCGCTGCGCTCGAGCCTGGTCAGGCGCCGGGGGATCAACGCCTGGGCCACGGCCCCGAAGCCGCCCAGGGCCACGCTCGACCAGGCCAGCAGCGCGAGCAACCCGGCGAGGTCGAAGCGCGCGGGCAGGCCCGCGTGCGCGACGAGGGCCGCGGGCAGGAGCATGCCCAGGCCGAGGTGCGCGAGATAAAACGGGCGCACGCGCGAGCGCGGCAGGGGATCCCGGCGCGGGGCCTCGCCGCTGAGCTTCGCCCGGCGATCCTCGACCCGCGGGCGCATCCACAGACGGAGCACGCGCTTGGGCAGGGCGTAGCTGGCCAGGGCCAGCATCGTCGCCGCGGCGATCACCCCGGCGAGCCAGCCCCACCCGTGGCTCGCCGCCAGCGCGCCGCGAGCCCGCAGGCCCACGGCCAGGACCAGCGCAGCCACGCCCGCCACGCCGAGCCCAGCGAGCAGCGCCCGCCCGCCCGCTCGCCGCCAGGCGCGGCTCGATGCCCGCCGCCCTTTCCCTCGCGCGCCCTCCTCTTCGTTTTCATGTTCAGCTTCGGCGCCTCCCCCCTCGTGCCCCGCGGCGCTCGGCGGCAGGCCGAGGAGCGCCGCGACCTCGGCGAAGTCGCGCTGGGGCTCGAGGCGGACGATCGCCCCGGTCGGGCAGCTCTGCACGCAGGCCGGGGCCTGGTAGTCGCGGCACAGGTCGCACTTGGTCGCGACCTCGGGGAACATCGCCTCGAGGCTGGCCCCGCGGCGCTCGGCGGCCCGGCGCAGGCTGAGGTCGAACTGCTCGCTCGGCGCGCGGCGAGGATCCAGCGCGCGCGGGGCCATGCGGATGTTCTCCCACGGGCAGGCCTTGGCGCAGGCGCCACAGCCGGTGCACAGCGCCTCGCGGATGAACACCTCGCCCTCGACGTCGCGGCCGATCGCCCCGGTCGGGCAGTCGATCATGCACGCGGGGTTCTTGCAGTGCTGGCAAGAGTTGGGCAGCAGCAGCTCGCTGGCGCCCTGATCCGCGCTCGTGCGCAGCCGCGTGAGCACCTTGTCGCCGCGACGAACCAGGCGAGCGACGCCGTGGACCTGCGCGCAGCTCCACGCGCAGTGGCCACAGCGCACGCAGGCGTCCTGGTCGATGGTCAGCAGCGAGCGCGCCATCTGCATGCGGTAGAGATCCGCGAACACGTGGCGGGTCGAGCTCGGGGCCGCCTCGACGACCTGTGCCTGGTGCTCGTGGCGCTCGTCTCGCAGCCGCCTCGCCCGGGCGAGCAGCTCGGGGTTGCGATCGAGCAAGCTGCGATAGACCCGGGCCGGGGCGCGCAGGAGCTGGCAGCCGCCCATGGCCACGGCGCTCAGCCCCCGCGGCCGGCCGTCGAGGAGCTCGGCCTCGCCAAAGGCGTCTCCGGCCTCGAGGTAGGCGCAGACCTGCGCGCGACCGTCGAGGTCTTCGCGCTGGAGCTGCACGAGGCCATGGACGATCAGCCACAGGCCATCAGGGGCGTCTCCGGCCGTGAAGATCGGCTCGCCGCGCGCGACGGCGCGGTGCTCGACGGCGTCGAGCAGGCGCCCGCGGTCGCCCTCGTCGAGGTCCGCGGTCAAAGGCACGGCGGCGAGCAGCTCGGCGCTCGCCCGCCGCCGCAGCAGGCGAAGGGCGGGCGTGTCCTCCACGGCCCCGCCGGCGCGGCCGAGGACGCGGCGAAGGAGCGCCAGAGGCAGCTCGGCCACGACCGCCTCGCCGCGCGCCCGGGCGGCGCTGATCCGCAGCGCCCCGGCCAGCGCCGCCTCCTCGCCAAAGCTCTCCCCGGACCGGACCAGGCGCGTGCGCCCGGGCTCGAGACCGACCCCCGGCCGACTGAGCTCGATCTCGCCGCGGGCGACCACGAAGAAGGCGTCGCCCAGCTCGCCCAGCTCGTAGATCCCCTCGCCGGACGTCAGCGTGCGCAGCCGACCGGCGGCCGCGAGCGCCCCCCGGCCCACGTCGTCGAGGCTGCGGAGGATCGGCGCGGCGAACAGCGAGTCGGGCCAGGGCGAGGACATGATCAGGGCGCGAGGGTCTGGCTGACCGCGGCGAGCTCGACGACCTCGAGTTCGTCGAGCATCTCGCGGGTCACCAGGGCGCCGCTGGGCCGCAGCCCGCGGGCGGCCTGGAGCGCCTCGTAGTCCGCGAAGGCGCGGATCAAAAAGGGTGGGAAGGCACGAAAGAGCAGCCGCGCCTCGACGGTGATCGGGCCGCGCACATCCGCTGGGAGCTCGAGCTCGTAGATCCAGCGCATCGCCACGCCAGGCGGGGCCGAGCGCACGTCGATGATCGCGTCGGGTCCCTTGACCACGCCGCGGCTGGCGTCGAGGGAGCCCACGGGGAAGTAGGTCTCGAACAGCGCCTCGTCGCCGCCGAGGTTCGAGCTGCACAGGCCGGTGTCGTCGTCGAAGCCGCCGTCGGCGTAGCGCCCGGCCCGGGTCGCGGCCTGGGCTGCGTTGGCCGCCTGGCAGCGCCCCTCGCCGTCGATGAAGCCGATGCACTGCACGCAGCGCAAGAACCCGTTTTGCAGGTTGATCAGCCCGCGCCCGCGAAAGCGGGTCGGCGCGGGCTGCTGGTGCTCGCTGCGGGGGTTTCCGTCGAGGGCGCGCCACTGCGGGCGGTCGGGGCCGTCGACCACGTCGGCGCCGAACAGGCCCAGGGGTCGACCCGCGCCGTCGCGCAGCCGATCGTCGACGTTGACGCGCACGAAGAGCTTGTCGCGCAGGTCCTCGTCGCCGCGATCCACCCGCCCGACCTCGTAGAGGATCCGCCCGCTGGCGTCGCTGACCTTCAGGTGGACCCAAAACTCGCGCTCTTGCGAGAAGCCGGCGGGGATCTTGTGGCCGGCCCCGGTGTTCTCGAGCTCGATCGGCAGCTCGAGGCGGCGGCCCACGATCCGCGCGGCCGCCCCGTCGAGCTCGAAGCGAAAGCTGCGGCCGAGGAGCAGGTCCCGGCGCTGGCGGCCGCCCAGGGGGATCCCGGCGGCGTCGAGCTCGGGCTGGTCGACGTAGCGCGCGTCGAACTCGGGGGTCAGGGGGATGTCGACGCCGGAGAAGTAGTGGGTGCTCAGCTCGCGGCGCTCACCGGAGCCTGCCGCGACCCGGGTCAGCGGGCGCTCGCCGGGGCGCCGCGACTCGAAGTGGGTGCCCGGCGGGCAGCCGCGGCGCAGCGCGCTCGGATCGGTCTCGCCGGGCACGGGCGCGCTGGCCTCTCCCTCGACGCAGATCCCCGGGAAGCTGCTCATGTGGCAGTCCTGGCAGTCCGCGGGCGTCCGCCCGGCGCGGCGCTCGTCGGCGGCCCAGGCCGCCCACTCGCTGTAGGCGTTGCGCAGGCGTCGAAAGTGCTCGCCGCGGGTGGGCGTGCCCACGGCGTCGCTGCCAAACAGGCGCACGTCGTGGCAGGCCCCGCAAAATCGGCTCGACTGGAGATAGGCCCGGGCGTCGTCGCTGGGGCGGCGGTGGATCCCCCCGGGCACGCGCTCGCGGTCCAGGGCCGCGAGCGGGTCGGTGCGGCCGTCATCCGCCGCCGAGGGCTCGAGCAGATCCACGGCCAGGAGCTCGCCGGGGTCGAGCTGGTAGCCGCTGTTGGCGATCCCCGCCGCGCCCACCCGGTCCTCCGGGCGCATGAAGAAGGTCCGCCCCGTGGCCGTGGAGATCCAGCTGGGGTTGCCCTCGTAGCCGCCCAGGCGCGCGCCCCCGATCTCCACCGGGCCGTGGACCTGATGGCAAAAGCCGCAGTCGATGCCCTCGGTGGTCGACGCCGGCTGGAGGTCGCGCAGCGGTCGACGGCTGGCCTGAGCGCCCGCGCCCGCGCCCAGGCCGTCCCAGGCCGGCAGCGAGGCGCCCAGGTTCTCCCGCGGCGTATGACAGTTGGCGCACCACAGCGCCCCGCCGGCGCCGGTGATCGCGATGCCCGTGTTTGGATCCCGGCAGGCCGTGCGCGAGTCGGCGCCGCGCAAGATCCCCGCGCCCCCAGGGCAGTCGTCGCTGCGCCCGACCTGCTCCTCGATGAGGATCTCCAGGGCCTGAAAGAGCGGGCTCTTGGCCGAGTGGCCCATGACCGAGCGCTTCCACTCCGCGCTCTGGCGGGGGTGACAGCCGGCGCAGTCTTCGGGGCTGGTGTGCGCGGCGTCGAGGGGCCCGCGGGCGCCGACCTCGACGCCGGGGGGCGGCTTGGATGCCGTGGCGGTCGAGGAGTCGACGGGCGGCGCGGCCCACTCGAGCAGCCCCAGGCCGCCGGCGATCCCCAGGGCCACGAGGACGAGCGCGCCCGACAGACGCGTGGCGCTCCAGCGTCGGCGCGGCGCGGCCGGGCGCGACGCTCCAGGCTTGGAGGCGCGTGTGGGCGCTGGGGAGGTGGAGGCGCACGTGGGCGCTTGGGAAGTGGAGGTGCGCGTGGGCGCCGGGGGATTGGCGGCGGCCTGGACCCGCGCCCTCCGCTCGCGCAGCGCGGTCTTGGGATCGACGTGCTCGCGCGGGTCGGCTCGCGCGACCTCCCCTGCCAGCGCGCCCTCGAGGAGCTCGACGAGCGCCTCGGCCGAGGCCGGCCGCCGCTGGGGATCTGCGTCGAGCATCCGCAACAGGGCGCTGTGCAGCCCCGGCGGGAGCCCAGCGGCGACCGCCTCGGGCAGCGGCGGGACCCCGCGCTCGAGCTGCTCGATGGCCGCGCGCAGGCCCATGCCCGCGAAGGGTCCGTGGCCTGCGAGGCCGCGATAGAGCAGCAGACCGAGCAGCCAGCGGTTGTCGCTGGCGTCGGCCGGCCGGCCCTCGGCGGCGCTGGGCGTCAGCCACTCGCGGCGCAGCTGGCCGCCCCCGCCCTCGCTCGTCCCCCCGCCCTCGCAGGAGGGCGCGCCGAGAGATGTCGAGATCAGCGCGTCGGCGCGCAGCCAGGGCGCGCCCTCCTGCGACGGCGAACAGACCACCTCGTCCGGCCGCAGCGACCCCGGGAACAGCCCGCGGGCCTCGGCGGCGGCCAGGCGCCGGGCGACCCCGGCGAGCGAGGTGACGACCTCGACCCACGCACCATCACCGCCACCATCACCATCACCATCACCACCAGCTCGACGATCCCAGCGCTCGAGTGCCTCGCTCAGCGTCCGCGTCGCGGCCTCGCGGATCAGCCACGACCCGCCGCCCTCTTCTTCGCCGCCCTCGACGAAGCCCCCCAGCCCCAGTGCCCCGAGCGCGAGCAGCTCACGCGCGAGGGCCTCCTGGCCAGCGGGCAGGCGCCAGCGCTCCCGCCCGTCGGCCAGGACCTCGCGCTGAGCCGTCACCGTCACCGCGTCACGGTGCCCGAGCCCCGCTCGCGGCGGCAAGTCCCCTCGCAGCGTCATGGCCGGGCCCAACGCTCGCCGGCCGCGGGCGCTTTCTCCAAGGCGCGCCATACGACCACACAGCGCCGAGAACCCACGTTCGCGGGCAAAGTTCGAAGAAGGTGCAAGTCGATCCACCGCCTGCGTCGTTGTTCGCCCCGCGATGGCCCCTGCACCGGCCCCCAAGATCATCGACTGGCCTTTGGATCAGTCGGCCCAACCCGAGCCCGAGCCCGAGCCCGAGCAGACAGCCCAGCTCGCGGGCCTCCCCCAGATCGGCGACTTCACGGTCCACCGCCTGCTCGGCGAAGGCGGCATGGGTCGGGTCTACGAGGCCCGAGAGCGCCTGTCCAAGCGCCGCGTCGCCCTCAAGGTCCTGCGCAGCGAGCTCGCCCGCAGCACGGCGGGGCGCCAGGCCTTCGTCAACGAGATGGGCATCCTCGCCAGCCTCGACGACCCCCACATCGTCCGCTGCCTGCACTGCACCGAGGCCGAGGGCGAGCTGGTCATGGCCCTCGAGTATCTCGAGGGTCACACCCTGCGCGAGCACATGCTCCGCCGCGGCCCCCTGCCCTGGGACGAGGTCGTGGCCATCGCCTCGCAGATCGCCGCCGCGCTCGCGGCCGCCCACGGGGCCGAGCAGGCGATCATCCACCGCGACCTCAAGCCCGAGAACGTGATGCTGCTCGGCGCGCTCGAGCCCGGCGCCTCCGAGCGCCCGCCGCCGCGGGTCAAGGTCATGGACTTCGGCATCGCCAAGATCGTCCAGGCGGCCAGCGGGGCGACGACCCACAGCGTCGGCACGCTCCAGTACATGAGCCCCGAGCAGATCGACGCCCTACCCCTGACCCCCCGGGCCGACCTCTACGCCCTCGGCCTGCTGATGTGGGAGCTGCTCGCCGGCCGCCCGCCCTTCGCGGCCGAGTCGCCGCGCCTGCTCCTCGACAAGCAGTGCACCGAGCCCGCGCCCCAGCTCCCCGCCGACGCCCGCCGCGGCCTGCCCCGCGGGGTCGAGGCGCTGATCCACCAGCTGCTCGAGAAGGCCCCCGAGGATCGACCCGCCGACGCCGAAGCGGTCCGCGCTCGCCTCGAGCCCTTCTGCCCCGCCGAGCTCGCGCCCGCCCAGCCTGGCTGCGGCCGCGACATCGCCGTCGACGCCGTCGACGCCGTCCCCGCCCACGCCCCGGGGAGCGAGCCCACGCCGCGCGCCGACGCGGCCCCCTCCATCCCCGCGCGCAAGGACTCCGCGGCCCGGGTCGCGCCACGCCTCGACACCATCGCCCTGGTCGAGGGCACCGCCGGCCCGCGCGAGGTCTCGGCCAAGACCGCCGCGCTGGTGATCCTCGGCCTCTCTGCCCTCGCCGGGCTGATCACCTACCTCATCCGAGCGCTCCTCGCCTGAGCGCCCGCGGCACGACCTGAGCGCCCGAAACGAAACGAGACGAGACATGCGCCTGAGCACCCTCGGCATCCTCACCGCCTTCGCCATGAGCCTGACCAGCGCCACGGTCTGGTCGATGACCAGCCCCGACGACGCCCACACCGACGCCCCCCCCTCGGCCGACGCGCGCGCGAGCCTGCCCAGCTTGGGGCTGTCGACCCGCGCCCGGCTCGGCGACGCCAGCGTCGATCCGGGCGAGCCCGACCCCCTCGACCTCCCCGACGAGTCGAGCTTCGTCGCCGGCAAGACCTTGATGGTCGAGGGCCGCCTGGGCAACGCCAGCATGCTCGCCGACGCCCGCGGCGAGACCTTCTTGTTCGTCGACGTGCGCAGCGACCCCGCCGGCCTCGACCCCGGCAGCTTCACCCCCGAGCCCCTCAACCTCGCCGTGGTCATCGACCACTCGGGCTCGATGAAGGGCCAGCGCGAGCGAAACGCCCTCGACGCGGCCGCCGGAATGATCCAGCGCCTGCGCGACGGCGACACGGTCTCGGTGGTCGTCTACGCCAACGAGGCCAGCTTGGCCGTACCCGTGACCACCATCGACGCGCGCAGCCGCGCACAGATCCTCGCCCAGCTGCGCGCCGGCGTGGCCTCGCGGCCCAGCGGCAACACCTGCATCTCCTGCGGCCTCGACCTCGGCCTCGAGACCCTCGAGCGCCGCCGCCCCGGCATCGATCGCGTGCTGCTGCTCTCCGACGGCGAGGCCAACCGCGGCGTGACCGACGAGCGGGGCATGCGGATCTTCGCCCGCCGGGCCCGCAGCCGCGGCGTGACCGTGTCCTCCGTGGGCGTCGACGTCGACTACAACGAGCAGCTGATGTCGGCCCTCGCCCGCGAGGCCAACGGCCGCCACTACTTCTCCGAGACCGGCGAGAACCTCGAGCAGATCTTCGATCAGGAGCTCGAGAACCTGATCGCCGCCGTGGCCAAGCAGGGCGAGCTGGTCATCGAGCTCGCCCCGGGCGTGCGCGCGCTCGAGGTCTTCGACCGCAGCCACCAGCAGATCGGCGCCCAGGTCAGCGTACCCATGGGGACCTTCAGCGCCGGCGAGTCCAAGACCTTGCTGATGCGCGTGGAGGTCCCGCCCAGCCCCGCCGGCGCGCGGCCGATCGCCAGCGTCGCCCTGCGCTACGACGACCTCACGGGCAGCGACACCGGCGAGTGCTTTGGCGAGCTCGCGGCGCGCATGACCACCTCCCCGAGCGAGGTCGACCCCCTCGACCCCGTGGTCCTCAGCCGCCTGACTCGCGCCGAGACCTCGCGCACCCTCGAGCGCTCCAACGCGCTCTTCGCCGCGGGGCGCACCGCCGAGGCCCAGCGCGTGGTCGACGATCACCTCGACCAGCTCCGCGAGCGCCGCAAGTCGGCGACCACGGCCAGCAACGCGCCGGGCTTCTTCGATCCCTTTGGCCGCGATCTCGACGATGACTTCGCCGAGCAGGCGACCGCCCTCGACAGCGCCGCGGGCGGCTTCTCCCAGGCCGCCGAGGCCTCTGCGCCCGCAGCGAGCCGCGAGGGCAAGGCCCAGGTCAAGCGCAACACCGAGCGCGCCGACGCCTTCTCTCTTTGAGCAGCGCTGGCCCATCGCAGCCCCGAGCGCGTCCCCCGAGCTCCCGCTGGCAGCCTCCGCTGCCTCTTCGTGGTCACGTGAACACCGCAGTCACGCGACCAACTCACGCCCACGCGACGCGAGTCGACCCGTATACTCGCCGCCATGATCGCGCGCCGTGCCCTTGGTATTTGCCTCGGCCTGCTGACTTGCGGGCTCGCCTCCCTCGCTCCCACCCCGGCCCTGGCCGAGGGCCCCGAGGAGAGCGACGACTTCTCGCCCTTCTTGGAGCTGCTCTTGCTCGGCTTCGACGACGCGAGCCTCGACACCGGCTGGATCCCCCAGGGCTCCCCGGTCCAGATGCGCTTTTACGCCTCGGCCAGCAATTCCGTGGTCATGTCCCTGCCCGGCGACGCGATCTACGACTGGGAAGAGGAGACCCTGCGCTTCGAGGGCTCGCCCCTGGCCGGCGTGTTCGAATACGACGTCGGCCTCGAGCTCCAGGCCAGCGTCAAGGTCGACGTCTCCGTGGTCCAGTGGGAGTCGGACCTGCTCGGGCCCTACGACTGGGGCGTCGACGAGCTCGTCGAGTTCACCCCCTACCTGCTGCCCGGCAACCCCGACCGCCCGGCGTCGATCGTCCAGCAAAGCGACGCCTTCCCCCTGGCCTCGGTGCCGCTCATCCCCGACATCGTGATCCTCTCCGGCAACCTCGACATCGACCTCTTCGTCGACATCGACGCCCAGTTCGAGTGCGAGCGCATCGAGGTCCTCGACCCCGGCGGCGAGATCGTCAGCTTCACCAACGAAGACGAGATCCTGCCCGTGGACCCGGGCGAGGGCGAGGACGACCTCGTGCTCCCGGCCACCGCCTACTGCCGCCTGCGCACGGCCCCCACGCTGATCATCAACCCGCACCTGGTCATGGAGGTCGCCTTCCAGGAGTACGACATCGCGGGCATCGACATCCCCATCGATCTGCCGGTGGTCGACGACGAGATCGCCTTCGACACCATCGAGCTGACCTTCCCGCGCTGGGAGGCGCCCGAGCCCGAGGACACCGGCGACACCGGCGAGTCCGGCGGCGAGAGCGGTGAGGACGGCGGCAGCGCGGACGAGGTCGGCGACGAGGTCGGCGACACCGGGGACACCGGCGGCGACGATCTCGGGGGCGAGTACCTCGACGACGGCTGCAACTGCTCGAGCACCGACGCCGCCCCCGAGCGCGGGCTCGGCTGGGCCCTGGGCCTGTTCGGTCTCGTCGCCCTCCGTCGTCGGCGGCGGCGCTGAGCCTGCGGCCGCGACCAAGCCAAACCAGGCCAAACCAATCGAGAGCGGCTCAGTGGCCCTGACCGATGACCTCGATCAGCTGATGGAAGGCGTCGTGGACCCCCTCGAAGGCGGCGTCGAAGTCCGCGCGATCCCCCTCGCAGCTGGTCTGCAGGCCCTCGACGGCGCTGATGAGCCCGCTGCCGCTGGTCGTCCACGCCTCTTCGCTGCTGGCGGCCTCGGGGGCGGCCTCACCGGAGATGGTCTTGGCCTGGGTGAGCATGTCCGGGACGGCGCCGCAGGTGCCCTCGATGCGCTCCTCGCCGGGCTCGGCGTGCCACAGCGGGGCCATCACGTCGTGGAAGCTGGCCACCGACGCGGGGAAGTCGTGCTCGTGGTCCTCGCCCTCGTGAGGAGGTTGCGCCTCGGCGGTCTCGGCCCCCTCGCCCTCGGCGGGAGCCGCGTCCGCGCTCGCGTCTTCGGGGGTAGCGGTCTCGCCCTGCTTCTCGCAGGCGGCCAGGAGCATGGCGAAGGAGCAGGCGCCGATCAGGACTTTGGACATGTTCTGCATGGGGCGCGGTGCTATCCGCCCTCGCCCCCTGCGTCAAAGCTTCGCGGGCGCATAATTTCCTGATTGTCGCAGGAAAAGCCGTTCACGCGAGCAGACGCACGCGCTCAGGGGTGCCCGTCCACGCGCAGCTGAAACAGAAAATAGGGCGGCAGGCAGACCCCGACCTCCGAGCCCGTGCGCGCGCAGATGTAGTCGTCGCGGCAGGGCGCGTCGGCGCTGCAGGTGCGCAGGGCCGCCGGAAACGCCGTCTCGGCGATGCAGGTCGCGAACGGGCGCTTGGCGGACAGGCAGTCGTTGAAGCCGCGCAGCTGGGGGATCAGCCCGCAGGCGGCGTGCTCCTTGCCCTCGGCCGCGGCGCAGCTGGTCGCACACATGCCATCGGGGAAGCCCACGCGGTTGTCGTTGCAGGCCGCTGCGGGGCCGCAGGCGGGCTGTTCCTCGGGGTAGCGCACGCGATCTTTGTGATGGTCCGCCCGCGTCCGCACCTCCCCGCGCTCGCACACGCCCCCGGGACCTCCCGGCCCCGGCTCGAGGCAGGTCCCGATCTCCGCGTCGCCAAGGGCCGCGCATACCAGGCCCTCGTCGCAGGTCCAGTCGGCGAAGCCCGGGTCCCCGAGGCCGCAGTGGGTCCCCCAGGCCCCGCGATTGCGCTCGTGCTCCGAGAGCTGCCTGCGCTCGCTCGGCTGCACCCCCGCGGCGAGCTGCTCGTGCCAGACGCGGCGGCGCTCGAGCTCGCCTTGCAAGTGGGGCGAGGCGAACTCGGCCAGGGCGTCGACGGACTTGTCGGCCTCGCGCTCGGCCCCGAGCAGGTGAAAGCCCGCGATGCTCCGGCTCTCGTGGCAGCCCTGGCAGCTGAGCCCGTCGAGGCGGCGCAGGGCGGCGGCCGGCGAGCGCACCCGGTCCATGCCCGCGAAGTCGTAGTCGGCGAAGTCCTCGGGACCGAAGAGCGCCGAGAAGGGGCGGTTGGCCAGGCGCGCGAAGCCCCGCGGCGTGACCGAGACCGCCGCCTTGGCCAGGAAGCGGTCCGGCACGGTCAAGGTGCCCTGGTCGAGGCCCTCGCGCTGGTCCGCGTCGCGCAGCCAGGCGAGCAGCTCGGCCCGGGCGCCCGCGTCCTCGCGCAGGCGCTCGACGTCGGGGGTGTTCTCGAGCACGGCCGGCGCGTAGCCGCCTGGAGCGTCGGGGTCCGGGCGCAGGACCTCGAGCAGATACTCGGCGTGGCCGGCCATGTCCGGGCGGATCGTCGACGGCCAGCGCTCGACCTGCACGTCGATCTCCACGGCCTCGAGCTGCGCGGCGCCGAGCAGCTCGGGGTCGAGGGCGTGGCCGGGCGCGCGCAGCCACGCCGCCAGTTCGGTCCCGGCCAGGCCCGCGTCGGCCTGCCAGCGCCGCTGCACCGCCCGACGCCCCGCCCTCGCCTCGGCTCCGCGACTCCCCTCGCCCGCAGCCCCGCCCTCGCCCTCGCCCGCAGCCCCGCCCCCTGGGGCCGGCTGCCAAAACACCACGTTGACGGTCATCGGCAGCCGCGAGTCGACCTCGACCCCGCCTTGCTCGCGGGTGTAGGCCAGGCGGTAGATCAGCCGGGTCTCTCCCGCCGCGCCCTGACCCCGCGGGTTGGCGAAGACCTCGCGATCCATGCGGTTGACGACCCCGATCAGCTCGAAGCGCGTGTCCTCGGCCGCGAGCCAGTCCAGGTCGAACTGGCGATGGACGTAGCGCAGGCCCACGCCCGTGTGCGTGGGATCTTCGGCCGCGTTGGCGCGGAGCACCCGACGCAGCTCGCGAGCGATGGCGACGATCGGCCCCTCGCCGTAGCCCGCCAGCGCCGTGGCCTCCGGGTGCTCGTGGAGCAGGGCCGCGAAGCTCAGGCCGGCGTCTTCGAGGGCTACGAGGGCGGCGGGATCGCTGACCAGCAGCAGCGCCTCGGGCTCGGCAGCTTCGCCCGCCTCACCATCCCCATTCCCATCCCCATTCCCATCCCCCGACATCGCCGGCGACTCGCCCGGCCCAGCCACGACTGCCGGTCCATCCTGGGACCGCGCCCCACCACAGCTCGCCGCCAGCCCCGCCAGCCCCGCCAGTCCCAAGAACAAACCCGCGCTCGGCCTCACCAGGCCATCTTATCGCGCGACGAGGCTGATCCCCTCGCCATGGAGGCCCTCGTCTGGTGGCGAGTGCCATTGCCATTTCACGACGCGATGAATCATGAAAACTAACATTTTCCCAATCTAACTTCGTTTCACTCACTAATCATTGTGGCGCAGACCTTGCTTATTACTTGGGAGTATGTTGCGCCACCGCCCCTCCCTCTTGCTGTCCATGACCACCGCCCTCGGGCTTTGCTCCACCCTCAGCGCCTGCGACGGCGACGGCTCCGACGACGGCATCACCTTCGCCGGCGGCGGCGGGACCGAGGACGAGGGCGCGGACGAGGCCGAGGCCGACGACGACGCGGCGCTCCCCGACCTGCCTGGCGAAGACCAGGGCGAGGAAGAGAGCGCCGACGACGGCCCGCCGACCTGCTCGAGCACCACGGCCGTGGCCGAGAACGTGCCGCCCAACGTGGTCCTCGTCCTCGACAAGTCGCGGAGCATGGTGCTCAACACCTGGGACGAGGACGGCGATCCCCAGACCCCCGAGGTCACGCGCTGGCACAGCTTGCATCAGACCGTGGCCAGCATCGGGGCGCAGTACGAGCAGGGCATGAGCCTGGGTCTGGGCCTGTTCCCCTCGACGGCGGCGACCTCGGCCTACGACGCGGCCTGCCTGGTCAACGCGACCATCGAGGTGCCCACGGCCCTCGACAACACCGCGGCCATGCTCGCCGCGATCCCGGCCGCCGACGACATGGCGCTCTACGGCGCGACCCCGGCGACCGCGGGCATCGACGCCGCCCTCGCCCACCTCGAGGCCCTCGACGACGGGCGGCCGGCGGCGCTGATCCTGATCACCGACGGGGCCGCCAACTGCGGCGCCGACAAGCTCGAGCTCGCGCGCTTCGACGACTACGACGAGGACCTCCCCCTGGTCGTCGGCGCGGCCTGGGAGGACGCGGGCATCCCCACCTACGTGATCGGCATCGACATCCAGGAGACCAGCGAGCACCCCTTCACCACGCCGCGCGAGAAGCTCGACGAGGTCGCCGTGGCCGGCGGCGTCCCGCGTGTAGACGGCGAGGTCGCGTTCTACGACGCCGCCGACGCCCAGAGCCTGATGAGCGCCCTCGACGAGATCGCGGCCGCGGTCAGCTGTAGTGTGGAGCTCGGCCAGGCCCCGAGCGGGCCCGACGAGCTGGTGATCTCCATCGACGGCGAGGTGCTCCCGCAGCTCGAGAGCTGCGACGAGGGCGACGGCTGGGTCTACGCCAACGCCGACTACACGCGCATCGAGCTGTGCAACGCGGCCTGCGAGGCGCTCCACGACTCCGGCGAGGTCGAGGCGGAGTTCACCTGCCCTCCGCAGCCCTGATCGAGGACAAAAAAACACGCGACCGACGGCCTGGGGGCGGTCGGTCGCGTCTTTCCTTGGTTCGGAGCTCAGCCTTGGGCTCGAGCCCGGAGCCAGGGCAGTCCTCGGTCCCGAGGATCTCGGCCGCGGGGAATCACAGGTAGGGGATCAGCCACTCGGTCTGCGGCGCGGGCGTGTCGCCGTCGGGGGCGATGGAGAAGGGGTAGTCGCCCCACCACATGCCCGTGGCCCACCAGGTGAAGCCCAGCCACGCGTCTTGGTTGTCCTGCATGTACTGCAACATGTCGATGATCGCGGCCTCGCAGGTCTCGTTGTCGGCCCCGGCGAACTCGCCGAGCAGGCCGCGGTAGCCGTTGTCGCGCAGCCAGCCAGTGACCCCCGCGAGGCGCTCGCTGCCGATGGTCTCGCTCATGCACTGCTCGTGGTTGGTGCCCGAGGAGTCCGAGTCGAGGTACTGGTGAAGCTCGAACACCAAGTTGTTGGCGGGGTCGACCACGCCGCCCATGACGGCGGCGTTGGAGCCCTCGTCCCCGGCGTACCACGAGTGCGCGCCGGTCCAGCGCACCCCGGGCACGAGGATCGCGTTGCTCGCCCCGGCCTCGCGGATCGCCGCGATCGAGTCGTTGGCCGCCGACAGCCACTGCTCGGCGGAGATCCCGTAGGGCTCGTTCATCAGCCCGAACCACACGTGATCGTCGTCGGCGAACTCGACGGAGAGGCGGCTCCAGAGGTCGGCCAGGGTGTCGTTGGGCAGCTCCTCGCTGCCCACGATGTTGCCGCCGCGGTGCGCGTAGTCGTGCACGTCGAGGATCGCGTAGCCGCCCTGATCCGTGATGAAGCTGGTCAGATCGATCAGCCGGTCGAGCTCCTCTTGTTGGAGCTCCCCGTAGAGGTCGTACTGGATCCGCGCCCAGCGGAAGGGGATCCGAAACACGGTCATGCCCTGGTCGATGAAGTGCTGGGTATGATCGTGCGTGGGGTAGACGTAGTCGAAGCCGTAGTCGCCGGGGTAGCTGCTCCCGAACTCACCGCCGGACAGGTTGACGCCGCCGACCCACTCGGGGAGCTCGTTCTCCTCGCCGCCGGTCGTGTCCGTGTCCGTGTCGCCGGACTCGGTCTCGCCCACGTCGGACTCGCCGCTGCCCGTGTCTTCGCTCGTCTCGGTCTCGCCGGACTCCGACTCGCTCGATCCCGACTCGTCGGACTCGGACTCGCCGGCCTCGGTCTGCGTCTCGCCCGCCGTCTCCGAGGCCGAGTCGGCCTCGTCGTCGTTCGCGCCATCGTCCCCGCACGCGGCCAGAGGCGCGCTGAGCAGCAGGCACAGCCCAAGCGAGGAGTAGGGAAGGGACTCAAAACGATTTTTTAAACGCACACCGAACTCTGGCACCCCATGAAATCCGGCACAAGAACTAGACACATATGAAGACTGTTGCGGATGTAGCGCGCAACCTATCGGCAGTCTTCGATCCGCCGAGCTGGTCAGATGAAGAACATATATTTCGCGGACAAAAAATGGTTCAGATGCGCGCGGACCCCTGGTTTAAGCCCAGAGTTTTGATGCGCGCCCAGGCGGCGCTCAAAGCGAAAACGCGGTCCCAACACCCAGTTCGGGTACGGGGGCGCCCAACGCTCGAATCGAGACAATTGGCCATTTCGCCAATTACCTCGATTCGAGTGGGGTCAATAGTCCAATGCCCGGACCTTGTCCGGGAGCACGCGATTGATCGCCTCGCGCAGCTCGCTGCCCGTGCCGACCGCGATCGCGTAGTCTTGGCGCTGGAAGACCGCGCCGACCAGCTCGATGCCCAGCCCCGCGTCCTCGGCGATCGCCTCGCGCAGGAGCGGCGCGTCCCAGACCAGGGCGTCGATCTCACCGGCGGACAGCGCCGCGAGGGCGGCCTCCCCGGTGGCGTACTCCTCGTAGACCAGCTTGCGCTCGCCGAGGTAGTTGGCCCCGGTCGTCGCGCGGATCACCCCCACGCGCACGCGCTCGAGGTCCTCGGGGCCGCGGATCTGCTGGGTGAGGCGCTCGACGGTCAGCGAGGACGCGATCGTCGCGGTCACGCTGGCGATGATCACCATCGAGGCCAGCATCCACAGCAGGGCGACGGCGCGGCCCAGGGGGCTGCGCGGGGCCTTGTCGCCGTAGCCGACGGTGGTCATGGTCACCGTCGCCCACCAAAAGCCCGAGCCGACCCCGCGCGCGGCCTCGCTGGGGAATTGCTCGGGGTTTTGGCGACGCTCGAGCGCCCAGACCAGCGTGCCCACGCACAGCTGGATCAGCGCGAGCACGGCGATGAGCTGCAAGAAGTCCCACGAGCCCACGGTCCGCAGCACGCCTCGCCACGGCGGCTCGTGCTCGCTGGGCACGGCGATCGCCAGGCCCGTGGTGTAGAAGGGCAAGGTGAAGTCGAGCTTGGCCTCGCGCTCGGCGGTCACGGTCAAGGCCGCGACCGCGACCTCGTAGCGGCCCTCGGCCACGCCGTCGATCATCTCGGTGAGGCTCGCCTCCTCGAACTCGTAGTCGAGCTCGAGCTCCGCGGCGATATCCCGCCACAGCTCGACGCTGATCCCCGTCCACTCGCCGCCCTCTTGGTAGGAGAAGGGCGGCGCCGACTTGACGGCGACCTTGAGCGGCTCGGCCTGCTCGCCCTCGGGCGGCGCGGCCTCGGCCGACCCCGCGGCAACGAGCGCGAGCGAGAAGATGGCCAGCGCGAGGGCGCGCCCGAGCAGCCGGCGCATCGACGACTAGCAGCCCATGGTGGAGCCCAGCGCGGCTGCTCGCGCCGGGGTTTTCGTCGACACAGCCATCGGCGAAAAGACCAAGTGAAGCGTCGTGTCGGGCTTCGCCACGGGCGCCTAGCCCGTCAGCCGCGTGCTCAGGTCTTCACAGGCCGCGGCGATCTCCGCCGCGTTGCCGGTCCCGAGCAGCTCCGCCGCGTCCTCGGCGGCCGACTCGATCGAGGTATAGACGCGAGCCGTGCGTTGACGCCGGAGCATCAGGCCCAAGCCCGTGATCGCGCTGCGCAGCGCCGAGGCCCAAAACCCGCCGCCGAGCAGGACCACGTCCAGGCACTTGAAGCGCTCGCCGAGCTCGTTGAAGAGCGCGGCGGCCTTCTCTCGCGACGCGCTGTCGGGCATCGGGGTGCCCTCGAACATCACGAGCATCAACCCGACCGCAGGGTCATTCCCGAGCTGCCTGCGGAAGATATCGGCGACGCGATCGAACTTGCCGCTGTCACCGTCCCCCCCGTTATCGACCCAGATCACCAACGACCCGAGCGTAGCGATGAGCTCTTTTTCTGATTCGTAGTGGACCTGAGCCGCCACAGCGCAGAGTCTATCCCAGCCCGAGGCGCTCGCGTAGCACCCCCATGCTCGAATTATCCAAGCGAGGAGCGGGCTACACGCCAAAGTGGACGAGACTCATGGAGGCCACGCAGCTCGCGCGTGCATGGCCAGCCATGAGAGACAGCCCTGCGGCGGGGCGCCGGGCTCAGGCCTTGACGACCTTTGCGCGAAGCGCAGCCTTGCCGTCCTTGACGTAGACGCTGAATTCGACGTCTTTGACGTCGGCTCGCGCCAGCAGGCTGTCGCTTTGCTTGCGCAGCTTCTTGGCGAACTTCTCGTAGGAGAAGTTCTCCACGTCTTCACCGCAGGCAGACTTGGTCTCGACGAATTCGTCGTAGATCCGCTTGTAGTAGGACTCACGATCCCCCTCGCCACCACCCCCGGCGTCCATCCCAACGTCGAGGCCGAGACTCACCGAGTCGTCGTCGTCACTGAGCGCAACGGCTGGACCATCGGCGACGGCGTCACTGAAGGTGGGCGCGGACACTGGCGCGGGAGGCGGCTTGGGCTTGTCCTCGGCGGAGGCGTGGCGCTCGATGGGCGCCTTGGACTTCATGCCCGGGAGCTCGATGGCCTCGGGATCGTCCTCGGCGCTGCGCGGCGTGCCGCTGTCGTCGAGCTTCTTGTGGCCGCGGGTGTGCCGGCCCTTCGACCGGAGGTTGCGGGTCCCGCGGGTGCGCCGCTGGAGCGAGCCAGAGGCGGAGGGCTCGGGATCCTCCTCGCCCTCCATGGCCTCGTTCTCCCACGACAGGTGCAGGGCTTCCATGGCGCGCTGCGAGCCGAGGGCCACCTTGGCGACCTCGCCGCTGTAGGTGTCGTGGTTGACCTCGTGCTGCTTGGCCTCGGCGATCGCCCGGTACTCGGCCGCCAGCCGACGCAGGGGCGTGGAGTACTCGATGAAGGGCAGATAGAAGGTCAGCGCGAGGCTGATCACCAGCAGGCCACCGACCAGGATCCAGTTGAGCCGGCTCAGGCCGCCGCTGGCCAGGGCGGCCGAGAGCGCGGTGCTCATGTCTTGCTGCGTCGAGCCCAGGGTGTGGCTCGACAAGACGACGAACAAGGTCCCGTCCTTGCCCTTGCCGGCCGGCCCGGGCACGCGCGCGGCCGAGCCGATGCGGGCGTCGGGGCCGGTGCCGATCTGGAACACCTGGCTGGCGCCCTCGGGGGGGACGCTGTCGAGGTTGCCCTCGACCCAAGCCGTGAGGTCACCGGCCTTGGCGCCACCGATGGGGTCGCCGAGCACCTCGCCGGCGCGCACCAGGCCCGCGGGGTTCTCCGTGCCCACGACCCGGCGGAAGAAGGACCCGCCGCCGAGCTCGACCGCGCGGATGGTCAGCAGGCGACGCTGCTGCGACTCCCCCACCGGCCGCGAGACCTGGACCGCGTGGAGCTTGCCGCCGAGGGTGGCCGAGAGCCGCTCGGCCTCTTCGCTCCCGAGGGCCGTCTCGACCGCCGAGACCTTCATGAGCTCGTCGAAGAGCGGCGCGTCGAAGCCCGAGCGCGCGAGGATGTTCCCGCTCTTGTCGACGATCGCCATGCTCATGAGCGGGTACTCGTTGAGCAGGTTCTCGTTGATCACCTGCGTGAACACGTCCTGCAGCGACTGCTCGTCGGGCGAGGCGCCCTCCGGCGGCACCGCCGACTTGTCGAGGGCCTCCTTGAGGCGAGCGTCGGCGAGGACCGAGGGCCCGAGCGAGACCGGCGACGAATTGATGTCGGAGGCCAGCGCGGCCATGCCGGCCTCGGTGATCGCCCGCACCGCGGCCTCGTCGGCCTTGGTGAAGCCGCCCGAGGCGCCCGTCGACAACAGGTACATGCCGGCCAAGCACGCGGTGGCCAAGACGGCGAGGATGGCTGTCCAGATCTTGGTAAAGAGCACGACCGCCTGCGAGTGTAGGCCCTCAGCGCGCGAAGTGGAACAAAAGCCATGGGAGCGCACGAGCGCCCCGCCAGGGCCGACAAGAAGGCATGCGCAGCATCTCCTTGGCGCTCGTCTCCCTCCTGGCGGTGATCTGCGGGATCGCCTCGGCCCATCTCGGCCCCCCGCCAGGGGGGATCTTGGTCGTCCTCGCCCTGCTCTCGGCCGCGCTGCTGTCCGCGAGCCTCGGCCTGCTGCCCGTGTCCAAAAAGACGCGCGAAAGTATCGGTCTGGGGGCAGCCTTGGCCGTCGTCGGCCTGCTTCGGGGGCTGAGCCCCTCGCCCGAGGAGCCCGCGAGGGTCCCGGATCGCGGCGCCCCCTCCCCCTCCGCCGTCCGCGAATTCGAGGTCCTTCGCGCCAGCGAGCCCGGGCCGCGGTGTCAGCTGTGGGTCCGCGGGCGCGCTCAGCCGCGCAGGGCTCGGGTCCTGCGCTTGTCGGGCCCCCCCGAGCTGTGCCCCCGGGCCGCGGGGGATCGCGTCGCCGTGCTCGCGCGTCGGCTGCGCCCAGATCCCCTCGCCCGCGCCGGAGACCTCACCTTCGAACTCGGTGAGGAACGAGTCTGGTGGCCACGCCCCGCGCGTCCGCCCGAGCTCGGCGATGCCTACTGGCACTGGGTAGCTGCGCAGCGCCAGCGCGCGTGGACGCTCAGCCGCGGAGATCCCCAGGCCGGCCTGGCCGTGGCCGTCGGGGTGGGTGCGCGAACGGCCCTGCCCCCGGAGCACAGACGCGCCCTGCGACGCGCGGGGCTCGGGCACCTCCTGGCAGTCAGCGGCATGCACGTGGCCGTGGCCGCGCTGTGGATCCTGGCGGGGCTGCGCCGCGCCGCCCTCCTTTTAGGTGCCTCCCCGCGCCAGGCGACGCTGCTCGCCTGGCTCCCGCTGTGGGCCTACGTCGGCCTGACCGGCGCGCCGGCCTCGGCGATCCGTGCGGCCATCATGCTCACGGGCATCGAGCTCGCGACGATCGTCGGCCGGCCCACACACGGGCCGACCCTGCTCGCCTGGACCGCGGCGGCCATGCTGATGTGGCGCCCGAGCTGGGCCATGAACCCCGGCTTTCAGCTCTCGCTGGCCGCGATGGCGGCGATCGTCACGGATCGCGACGAGCGCGGGCCGCTGGCCATGAGCTGGCGGATCAGCTGGGCCACCGCGCCCCTGAGCGTCGCCCACTTTGGCTCGGCCCCGCTCGTCGGCGTCCTCGCCAACGCCCTGGCCCTCCCCCTCTTCGCCCTGCTCATGCCCCTGGCCGCCCTCGGCACGCTGAGCTCGGGCTGGCTCGGCGCGGCCGCCCTGGTCCCGGCCCGAATCCTGGCCGCGCCGATCCTCTCGATCGCCGCCACCCTCGAGGGCGCGCCGCCGGCCTCCGCGGCGGCCCTGGCCGGCCTCGCCCTCGCCGCGCTGATCCTCCACCGCCTGGTCCCCCACCTCGCGCGCCGACACGAGCGCTTCGCCGCCCTCCCCCCTTGGCTGCCGCCGCGGCTGGTCTGCGCGGCGGCCCTCGTCCCCGCGCTCCTCGGCTGGCTCGATGTCCCGGCGCCCGCCGACTCGCCGCGCGACGGCTCACCGCGCGACGGCTCATCGCGCTTCGACTCGCCGCGCTTCGAGTGGATCGCCGTGGGCAGCGTGGCCTCGCGCTCGCTGCTCGTCGCCGACCCCAGCCGCCCCCGCGCGGCCTGCCTGTTTCGGCCGACCCTCTCCGCCGGCCGCTGGCTCGCGCTCTTCGAGGACCAGGGCGTCGCGGTGATCACCCACCTCGACGCGGCCCTGCCCGCGCAGACCCTCGACGGCCAGGCCCCCGAGCGTGTCCACCGAGACCCCCGCGTACGAGACCTCCGCGCCCGCTTCGAGGAGGCGGGCGTCCACGTCGAGGACGGCCCTGGGCGCTGCCGCCCGCCGCCCCGCGCTCGCGTGCGCGCGGCCCTGCGAGCGTGCCGCTTTCGCCACGGCGGCCACGGCCGAGCGCTGGTCCGCGCCGAGGCCGGCGCGCTCGCCTGCTACTTCGAAGGGCGCTGGGTGGCGATGCCCGAGCTGTCCGAGTTTTCGGACCAACACTAGCCCCGGGCTATCATCCGAGGATGACCGCGACCATCGCTAGGCTGATCGAGCGCAGCGGCGACCGGGCCGGACGCAGCCACGCCCTCGGCCTCGGCGTCCACCTGCTCGGACGCGTGGGTGAGGCCGACGTCGTCCTCGGCCACGCCGACGTCTCGCGTCGCCACGCCGAGCTCGAGATCGACGCCGAGGGGGCGAGGATCCGCGATCTCCACAGCAAAAACGGCCTGCTCGTCGACGGCCGGCGGGTCAGCACCTCCACCCTCGGCGACGGGGCCGTGCTCGAGCTCGGCGAGCTCGTGCTCGAGCTCGAGCACGGCGGGGCCCGGGTCGACCGCCTGCTGGTCAACAGCGGCGAGGTCACGGTGCGTCGGCCCCTCGGCCACCGGGCCCTCGGCGCCGCGCCCGAGGACGAGCGCACCCAGACCACCGCCACCGCCACCGCGGCGGCGCCCTCGATGCTGCCGCCGGCCCTGGCCGCCCTCGGCTTTGCGATCCTCGCCGCCCTCTTACTGTTCTCTCAGCAATGCCCCAACACCCCCTGAGCAAGCTCCCCAAGGTCGACCGCGTCCTCGACCACCCGAGCGTCCGCGCCCTCGACTGGCAGCGCCGGCTCCTCCGCCACCTGGTCAACGCCGCCATCGAGGCCGAGCGCGAGCGCGTGCTGGCCGGCGACGACACCCGGCCGGTCGCCGATCTCGAGGCCATCGCCGCCCGGGTCTGCGCTCGCGTCGAGGCCCTCGCCGGCCACCACCCCCGGCCGGTGCTCAACGGCACCGGGGTCATCCTGCACACCAACCTCGGCCGCGCCCCGCTCTCCGACGCGGCCAAGGCCGCCGTGCTCGCGGCCGCGGGGACCTGCGACCTCGAGCTGGATCTGCACAGCGGCCGGCGAGGCAGCCGCTTCGCGAGCCTGCGCCCGCTGCTCGCCGCGCTCTTCGGGGCCCAAGACGCCCACGTCGTCACCAACGGCGCCGCCGCCCTGCTCCTGGCCTGCACGGCCCTGGGCGCGGGCGGGGTCGCGCTCTCTCTCGGGCAGCACGTCGAGATCGGCGACAGCTTCCGCGTCGCCGACATGGCCGCGGCCGCCGGCGTCCCGCTGATCCGCGTGGGCAGCACCAACCGCACCCACCTGCGCGACTACGAGGCCGCCCTCGACGGCACCATCCCCGGCGCCGGCCCGGCCGCGGCCCTGCTCTGGGTCCACCCCAGCAACTATGTCCAAGACGGCTTCGTCGACGCGGTGCCCCTGCCCGAGCTCGCCGCCCTCGCCCGCCGCCGCGGCGTCCCGCTGATCGCCGACCTCGGCAGCGGCTCCCTCGGCGCGGGCCTGCCCGCCCGCGAGCCGACCGTCGCCGAGGTCATCGAGCAGGGCGCGACGATCGTCGGCTTCTCCGGCGACAAGCTCCTCGGCGGACCCCAGGCCGGGCTGCTCGCGGGCGCGGCCGAGGCCGTGCACCGCTGCCGTCGCCACCCCATGGCCCGGGCCCTCCGCCCCGGCAAGCTGACCTTGGCGGCCCTGCACGCCACCGCCTTGGCCCACGCCCGCGGCCCCGAGCCGGGCAGCCCCGGCGCCCCCGAGCTCCCCGTCCACGCCATGATCGACGCGCCGCTTCGCGGCTTGCGCGAGCGTGGCGAGCGGCTGATCGCCGCCCTCGGCTGGCCGGCCGACTGCCTGCGCGAGTCCCAGGCCACCATCGGCGGCGGCTCCCTCCCCGGCGAGCGCCTGCCCAGCGTGGCCCTCGTCCCCCCCGTGGCGGTCCCCCACCGCGCGGCCGCCCGCCTGCGCCGAGCCGAGCCTCCGCTCCTCGCTCGAATCCACGACGGCCAGCTGTGGATCGACCTGCGCACGCTCCTCGACAGCGAGGACGAGGCGCTTCTCGCGGCTCTCGCGGTCCTCGACGGAGCCTGATAGATCCTCCATCGCCGTGCGCGCTGACCTGTCTTTTTGCCTCCTCCAAATTCGCAACGCCTCGGACGCCATGCGCGAGCACGAGGTCGATTGCTTCGTGCGTCGCCTCGACGTCGACCCCGGCCAGGTCACCGCCGTCGACGTGCTGCGTGACGCCATCGACGAGCGCCTGTTCGAGCAGTACGACGCGATCCTGATCGGCGGCGCGGGCGAGTACTCGGTGCTCGACGACGTGCCCCCGATCAAGCGCCTGCTCGACTTCGTCGGCGAGATCACCAACCGCGGCTTCCCGACCTTCGCCTCGTGCTTTGGCTTTCAGGCCCTCTCCCTCGCCCTCGGCGGCGCCGTCGAGCATGACGCCGGCCGGGCCGAGGTCGGCACCTACGAGATCGACCTGACCCCCCACGCCGAGGGCGACCCGGTCTTCGGCGACCTGCCCGGGCGCTTCTACGCCCAGCAGGGCCACAAGGATCACGTCACCCGCCTGCCCGAGGGCGCCCGCCACCTCGCCGGCAGCGCCCGCAGCCCCCACCAGGCCCTGCGCTTCGGCGACGCCCCGATCTGGGCCACGCAGTTCCACCCGGAGCTCACCCAAGACGACAACCGCCACCGGGTCATGGCCTACCGCGAGCGCTACGCCGACCGCCTCGAGGACGTGCTCGACATCCTCCGCGAGTCGCACGACACCCACGGCCTGCTCGCCCGCTTCGCCGACGCCCTCGCCGAGCGCTGAGCCGACCCGATCGCTACTCTAGTGTGCGCGCCAGAGGACTCGAAGGGTCCCAGGCTTGGAGCACCGGCCGGCGCCTGAGACCCTTCGAGTCCTCTGGCGCGCACACTAGTAGCTCTCGCAGCGGCTCTCGTTGGCCGCGCAGGTGAAGCGAATGTGAATATGCGAGGTGTGCCCCCTGGCGTGGCGCACGATCCCGTGATTCGTCCCGCTCTTGTTGGGGTATTGGATCACCCGCTCGAGCATGTCCTTGCTCGCCCCCGACCGCTTGGCCGCCTTGTAGAGGTACTTTTGCAGGCTGTGGCTCAAGAAGATGTACTGGATCTCGCCCGTGGCCACGAGCGCGCGGATCAGCCCCCAGCTCGCGTCCCAGTCGACCTCCGAGGCGCTGGTCGCTATCGTGCCCTTGACCCCGGCCTTGACCGGCAGGCGGATGTCGACGTCGCGGCCGCTCTGGTGCGACGAGTGCGGGCGCAACCGACCGCCCCCGCGCTTGCTGATCGACCCGATCACGAGCTTGCCCGAGAAGCCCGTGTCCTGGCGGAAGTTGGCGATCGCCAGCTGTAGGTTGTGCAGGGTGTGGGTGCTGCCGAAGGACTCGTCCGGCTTGCGGATCGTGTAGAGCTTGGCGTTCTCCGGGAGCTGGGCCCCGTTGACGATCTTGCCGCGGTTGGGCCGGCCCACGGAGACCGCCCCGCGCTTGATCGTCGACAGCGGGAGCTTGGGCCGGCCGGCGATCCCCGGCGTCGTCCCTGCGCTGGCCTTGCCCGCGCTCCCGGCGGAGCTCGACGCGGCGAGCACCGAGGGGTCGTTCAAGGGATCGAGCCAGATCACGATCTCCTGGCCGGCCTTGAACTTGCGCGGGACCTTGGGGTTCCAGCGCTCGCGCAGCTTGTCCGCGTCGACGTTGTGGGCCTTGGCGATCTTCGACCAGGTGTCGCCAAACTGGACCGTGTAGAGGATCTGCTGCTGGGGCGGCGGGATGTGCTTGGTGTAGATCGCCAGGTCCCGCCCGGCGTAGATCATCGGCCGCTTGGGGTCGAGCTTGTTCCAGCGGATCAGCGACGCCCGACGGATCTGGTAGCGGTCGGCGATCTCGTCGATGCGCTCGCCCGGGACCACCGTGTGCTTGATCCACTTGGGCTTGCGCAGGACCTTGATCTCGACCTTGGGCGCCTCGGGCTCGGACGCCTCCTCGGCCTCCGCCTCGTCCTGGTCCTGCTCCTCGACCGCGGACTCGTCCTCGATCGAGGTGTCGTGATCCTCGTCCTGGTCCTGCTCGGGGGGGCTCGCCAGGGTGCTCGCGCCCTCGCGGACCTCGGTGTCCTCACTGGGCGGGGCGAGCTCCTCGAGCTCGCCGGGATCCGGGAGATCGGAGAAGCGCGGGTCGACTGGTGGCGAGGCCGCGGTGAGCAGCGGCAAGCCGAGCAGGGCCAGCGCGCCGCCGGCCACGACCGCGCGCGCCCGTGCCCACGGCCTTCGCCTCCCCTCGAGTCGCGCTCGGGTCAGGCGGGGGCTCTCTCGTGGGTCGGTCAGGCGCATGGTCGACTCGCTCACTCGGCAGGCGATGGGGCGGGGGACGGGGCAGGGGACGGGGCAGGGGACGGGGCAGGAGACTCGGCGGAGGGCTCGGCCGGTGCCGCCGGCTCCGCGGGCAGGTCGAGGGCCGAGATGACCTCGGGCAAGACCTGCGCCGCCAGGTACTCGCTGCCGGACATGGTGAAGTGGATGCCGTCTTCGGCTCGCAGCTCGCGCTGCTTGCCCTCGACGACGGCCTGGTCCAGGAGCTCGCCCTGCTCGTCGACCAAAAATTGCGTGGTGTCCAAGTATAGGCCGCCCTCTCCGAGGGCAGCCACGGCTTGCTCCTGGATCGGACGGATCAGCTCGAGCTTTCGCTCGAGGCTGCGCATGCCCATCTTGGGCAGGCCCAGCCACAGCACCTGCGCGGCCTCCCCCCCTTCGATGGGCTCGGTGACGCGCGCGAGGAAGTCGTCGACCCGGCCGCGGTAGGCCTCGGCCCAGTCCTCGGCCTGCCAGCGCACGCGGCTGCTGCCTCGCCAGGGCGGGAGATCCTGGCCGTCGTTGCCGCCCATGATCACCACCACCAGGTCGGGCTTGCGGAACTCGACCTGCCGGAAGCCCTGGTCGAACCAATCGAAGAAGTCGGGGCGCGCGAGGCCGGACGCGCTCTTGCCCTTGCGGTAGCAGACCACGTCGGGGCGCGCGTCGAGCTTGTCTTCGAGCAGCGCGCCGAAGCCCGTGGCCGCCAGGGAGTCGCCCAGGATCAGCACGCGGCGGGGCTCCGCCGGCGCCACGTCTTGCTCGGGCGGCGCGTCCTCGGCCGCGGCGATCGCCTGCTCGGGCTCGCCCGCGTCGGCCCCGGCTCCAGCTCCGACGCCGGGCTCACCAGCTGCGAGCACGGCCTCGTCCTCGCCCTCGCCGGCTGCGCGTGCGTCCTCGTCCTGGTCGGAAGCCTCGCCCGGCTCGCCTTCGGCCTGACCCGCCTGAGGAGCGTCGAGGGCCGTGGCCTTGCTGGTCGGTTCAGTACACGCGAGCAAGGGAAAAGCCAGCGCAAAAAGCGCTGAGGCGCACGGACGCGAGAGCGAGGTCCGGATCATGGCGCTGACGCTAGCTCGGTTCGATCGCATGGGAAAATCACCTGCAAAAAGCGCGAGGATCAGTTCGCTTCGCACGCGCCGCCGGTCCTGGACATTCCCGAGCTGGGCTGGATGTGGACTGGATAGCAGTGAAAAGACTTCAGAATCGCCTTTGGCGCCACTGGTAAGCGGAGCGGGCTTGTGAAACACTGGGTGCGGAGGAACCTCATGCCGCACAACGACCCGTCCGCCATTGCCCGCTGGCGCACCGCTCGACGCCTCACCCTTGGCGCGATCGTCGTAGCCGGGACCATGTTCACCGCTGCCGCAGTCGCCCAGCGCGTGGCCGAGCACCCCTGCCACGCCAGCGCCCGCGTCGACAGCTACTACACCTACTCCGGCATCGGGGTCGAGCTCACCCAAGAGGGCGACCACTTCGTGGTTAGCCGAGTGTTCAGGGGGACCCCCGCCGACGGCAAGATCTACCCCGGCGCCGTGCTGCTCGAGGTCGACGGCCAGGCCCCCTCGGACATGCTCGACTGGACCCGCGCGATCCGTGGTGACATCGGCTCCAGCGTGGAGCTCGAGGTCGTCTACCCCTGCCAGGGTCACGAGCTCGTCTCCCTCGAGCGCGCCTTGGTCCGCGTCCGCCACTGATCCTTTTCAGGTCCTTTTTCAGGCCCTCCGAGCCTCATTAAAGGTCTACGAAGCCCGCGCTGGTCGATCCAGCGGCGGGCTTTGTTGATTTGGTCTCCCCGCCTACTGCTTTCTCGATAGAGTCCGCCCGTGCTCCGACCCCGGCTCGCATCAGCGCTCATCCCGCTGCTCCTCGCCGGCTGCCCAACTCCGACAGCCGCGCAGCTGCGGGCCAACAACAACCGCCCGCCCAAGTCCTCCTCCGAAGAAGAGGACGAGGACGAGGACGAAGACGAGAGCGGCGAAGAGGAGGCGGAGATCACGGCCAGGCCGCCCCGGACCCGCTTCCCTGCGGGCCTGCGCGCAAGCCCCAAGGCAAAGCCGCCGCCGATCGAAGACTGCGACCAAGCCATCCGCGACTACCTCGCGCTGCGCGAGCGCGCCAACCGCTGCCGCAGCGATGACGACTGCGCCGAGATCTGGCCGGGGCTGTGCCCGCACGGGCCCTACTACATCGACCGCCGCGGCCAGGGGGATGTGCTCGTCAGCCGCGAGTGGGGGATCCGCAACCAGTGCGAGATCCCCAGCTGCGAGCCCCCGGCCGAGCTCGGCCCCGCGCACTGTGAGGCGCGTCGCTGCGTCGCGGGCCGGGAGCCCGAGCCCGGCTGCAGCGACGTCTTCGTCCGCTACCTCGAGCCCAACGAGATCCACCGCCTCGTCGCCGAGAGCCCCGACCCGGACACCGCCGGGCCCGACGAAAAACGCTTCGGCCTCGCCGTCGCCAGCCGCGGCCACGTCGAGATCGAGATCGACTGGCGGCGCTGCCCCGGCTGCAGCCTGAACCTGAGCCGCCATCGTCCCGTCGACGGCCTCCAGGTGCCAAGCCGGCGGATCCGCAAAAATGGCATCGAGAAGATCGAGTTCGCGGCCAGCCGGGCGCTCTACTTCTTCGAATTGAAACCTGGACCGCGGCCCGGCGGGTCCATCGAGCTGCGCGCGACCATCCGCGACGAGAAAGACGAGCCCGTGGGCGTGTCAGCCCACGGCCGCGCCTATCTGCGCCAC
The DNA here is from genome assembly GCF_011083025.2 of Pseudenhygromyxa sp. WMMC2535. Taxonomy (NCBI): domain Bacteria; kingdom Pseudomonadati; phylum Myxococcota; order Nannocystales; family Nannocystaceae; genus Pseudenhygromyxa; species Pseudenhygromyxa sp. WMMC2535. The sequence continues at coordinate 4,294,054 of NZ_JABJWV010000001.1, read as the reverse complement.
TGCGCCGAGACTCGCTCTAAACTCGAGCGGGAGCGCGCGGACACGCCTCCCACCAAAGGATCCCGATGACCTCCAACGCCGGACGCTTCGTACCTCGGGCCGTCGCCCTGTTCATCGATCTCGTGCTGATCGGCGCGCTCACCAGCCTGCTCGCCGGGCTGTTCGGCGTGGACAGCCACGGCGCCCTCGCCTCGCTCGTGTCCTGGCTCTACTTCGCCAGCCAGGAATCGAGCGGGTGGATGGCCACCGTCGGCAAGCGGCTCATGGGGCTCGTCGTGCAGGGCGTCGACGGCCGCCAGCTCAGCTTTGGTCGCGCGTCTTTGCGCTGGGCCGCGCGCTGGCTGTCCAGCCTGGCGATGGGCCTCGGCTACCTGCTCGCGCTCTTCAACGAGCGCCGCCAGACCCTCCACGATCTGATCGCCGGGACCGTGGTCACTCAGCGAAGCTGAGCGCCCTCGCCCTTCGAGCCCTGCTATCGTCGCGCCATGACCTTCGACGAGCTCGCGGCGCTGCTCGAGTCCACAACCCAAGATTTTCGCCAGACGGCCACGCACTGGCAGTTCGTTCACGAGGGCATCCCCATGGCCTGCCTCACGGACCTCGAGTTCGATCGCATGCGCTTCATCTCGCCGATCACCGAGCTCGTGAACCTCGACGAGCCCACCAAGGATCGCGTGCTCGAGGCCAACTTTCACACCGCCCTCGACGGGCGCTACTGCGTGTCCAACGGGCTGCTCTTCGCCGCCTTCATCCACCCGATGAGCTCCCTCGACCCCGCCCTGGCCCGCTCGGCCCTCGATCAGGTCGCCTCGCTGGTCCACAGTTTTGGGACTCGCTTCAGCAGCGGAGAGCTCGAGTTCATGCGCAGCGAAGAGGGGGAGGGCTTCGAGGACGAGGACGACGACGACGACGAGCCGCTGCTCAATTGAGGCGGCGCCCCGCAAAGCGGGTATCCTCGCCGGCGCATGCAGCAGATCTGGATCAGCCGCGCCGGGGGCCCCGAAGCCCTCGAGCTGCGCGAGGCCCCCGACCCCACCCCCGGCCACGGCGAAGTCCGCATTCGCACGGCCTACAGCGGGATCAATTTCGCCGACCTCACCGCCCGCATGGGCATGTATCCCGACGCGCCGCCGATCCCCTGCGTCGTCGGCTACGAGGTCTCGGGTCGCGTCGACGCCCTGGGTGAGGGCGTCGACGACCTGAAGATCGGCGACGAGGTCGTGGCTCTGTGCCGCTTCGGCGGCTACAGCGACGTGGTCTGCGTGCCCCGTGCCCAGGCCGTCCCCGTGCCCGCGGGCGTGTCCCTCGAGTCCGCCGGCGCCGTGCCGGTGACCTACCTGACCGCCTACTTGATGCTCATCGAGCTCGGCAACCTCAAGGCCCACCACACCGTCTTGGTCCACGCGGCCGCCGGCGGCGTCGGCCAGGCCGCGCTGCAGATCTGCAAGTCCCGCGGCGCCACGGTGATCGGCACGGCCAGCGCCGGCAAGCACGAGCGCCTGGTCCAGGCCGGCATCGATCACTGCGTCGACTATCGCACCCAGGACTTCGAGGCCGAGGTCATGCGCCTCACCGAGGGCCGCGGGGTCGACATCGTCCTCGACGCCGTCGGCGGCGAGTCCTACAAAAAGAGCTACCGCTGCCTGCGGCACACCGGGCGGCTGTTCATGTTCGGGGCGTCGAGCTTCGCGCCCACGGAGCGCCGTCGGCTGTGGCCGATCGTCCGCGGCATGATCGGGACCCCGCGCTTTCGCCCCTTCGAGCTCCTCGATCAAAACCGCGGCGTGTTCGGGGTCAACCTCGGGCACCTGTGGCACGAGATCGACCGCCTGACGATGATCTTCGAGGCGGTGATGGCCGAGGTCGGCGCGGGCACCTACGAGCCCGTGGTCGACCGCGTGTTCCCCTTCGCCGAGGCCGCCGCGGCCCACCACTACATGCAGTCGCGCAAGAACTTCGGCAAGGTCCTGCTCCAGCCCTGACCCCCTGCCCCCCTCCTCCCCCATGCTCGAGCCCATCCCCCTGTCCGAACGCCGCCGCGACCTGTGGCTGATCGCCGGCTTTTTGGTGTTCGCCTCGACGAGCGTCTTCGTCGATCGCCTGGCCGCCCTCGACGTCGACTTTTGCGGGCAACGCTCGCTCTTCGGCGCGCTGTGCTGGTACGGGCGCAACCTCGACCCGCTCTTCCTGGCCAACCCGCAGTGGCTGCGGGTGATGTCGGGGATCTCGGCGTGGGTGTTCGGCCCGCTCTACCTGCTCTTCGCCTGGGCGTTTTGGCGCGGGGTCGATGCGGTGCGCTGGCCGACCATCGCCTGGGCGGTGGCGATCCTCTACTCGATGGTCGTGCACCTGTGGATGGAGTTCTTCGGGCCCGCGCCGGCGCCCCACCCGGGGCTGCTGACGCTCATCTATCTGCCCTATGTGCTGCTCCCCATGCTCGCGCTCGCCCGCCTGCGAGGGGAGCGGCCGTTCTCGCGGGTCCGGGCCTGACTTGCGGTAGCGGTTGCGGTCAGGGGGCGCTCGTCGGCGCTTCGCTGGCTCCTCGCGCGGCGGCGCCTGGCTTGGTCGCGGCTGACTCCGCGGGTCCGCGGCCAAAGTGGCCCGCGAGCACGCCAAAGACGACCGTGGCAGCGTCCCGACGGGCGGCCTGACGCTCGCCGGCCAAGGCCTCAGCCGCGTCGGGCTCCCCGTCCTCATCCCCGTCCTCGTCCTGATCTCGGCTCGACGGCCCCGCGTCCGCGCCGGGGAGCAGCTCGCGCGCCGCGTCACCTCGGCCCGCCTCCAAATCCGCGTCCGCAGGCGCATCCGCGGGCACCCCGGCGGTGTCGGCCAGCGCCGCGCCCGGCTCACCCTCGCCTCCATCCACGCTGAGCTCCCCCGCGTCCGCGCTCGGCAGCGCTGCCGCGGCCTCCTCGGCCGCGAGCACCTCTGCCCGCCACATGTTCTGCTTCACCCGCATCAGCGCGGCCAGGAGCTCGGGCGAGTGGCCGATCCACTCGGCCCCTTCGACGAAGGCGGCCCACTCGGCCATCGAGCCCTCGCCGATGGCCTCGGCTTCGAGCACGAGGGCCTCGGAGAGCATCGGGATGTCGGCCAGCGGGAGCACGTAGCGATCGATGAGCACGTCGAGCTCCTCCTCGCTGAGCGCGAAGGCCTCGCCGAGCTCGCGGTCCACGGCGGTGCCCGCGGCGTTGCGGTAGTCGAAGCGCGCCCACTGATCCTGGACGGACTGGAGCATGCGCGCGCGCAGGACCGCCGAGGGCCCCGCCATCGGCCCGACGCCGCGCTCGACCAGGCGCAGGTCGATGCGGTTGTAGACCGCGGCCATCAGGTGATCCGCGTGCCACTCCCACGGGGAGGTCATGGCGTAGGGCCCGATCATCCCGCGGCTGACCACCGAGCTCGCGCGCAGGAAGTCCTCGCCCTGCTCGCGCTCGATCTCTTCGAACCACTGCGCCCACTCGGCCGGCGTGCTGCCGCGGTACTCGTAACGCGGCGCCGTGGCGTAAAAGTGCGGCCAGTAGAGCACGTGGACGTAGGGCTCGCCGCTCGAGTGCGGGTCGACGCGCCAGCCGTAGCGCTCGAGGCTCGAGGTGAACGTGCCGTGCGGGAAGTGGAGCTTGCGGTTCTCGCTGGCCAGGTCCTCGGCGTCGAAGTCCTGGGCCATCTGCCAGGCGTGGTCCACCTCGTGGATGAACAGGCCAAAGAGCACCAGCGGCGAGGCGCCCTCGAGCGGCCCCGCGCAGACCGTGAGCGTCTGGGTCTGGCCGAGCATGAAGCCGTTGTCGCCGGCGTCGGGGCTGATCAGCAGCTGGTCCTCGACGGCGATGGTCCGCAGCGTCGGCAGGGGCTCGCGGAACACATAGCGCAAGGTGTCCGCGGCCGCCTGCGCCAGCTCCGGCGTGAACCGGGCGCTGCGCTCGACGAGGATCACGTCGAAGTCGGCGAAGAGCTCGGCCTGGAGCTCGGGCAGCGGATCGGGCTTGCGCCGCGACCAGTCGAGGTGGTCCGGGATGCCGTCGCCGTCGCGGTCCGCGAAGCTCCCCGCCTCATCCGGGACGCCGTCGCCGTCGGTGTCCACGCCGCCCACGTTGGGGTCGTAGGGCGCCGCGTCGTAGACGTTGCGGATCCCGTCGCCGTCGAGGTCGATGTCGCCCTCGAAGAACTTCCCGCGGTACTCGCTGACGCGATAGTCGAGCACGCCGTCGCCGTCGCTGTCCCGGGTCGCGTAGGCGATCAGCTCGAGGTCGTCGCCAAACAGCCCGCGCAGCTCCTCGAGCTCGACCGGGGGCGCGGCCGCCAGGTCCCGCTCGACGCGGCGCAGCTCGGCGGCCTTTGGCGAGGGCGGCAGGGGGTTTTGGCGATAAAAGAGGTGCTCGAGGCTCTCGCGCTGCTCCGCGGCGAGCTCGCTGGCGTGGAGCTCGATGTAGGCCCCGGGGCGCAGCGGCGGGCGGTCGAAGTTCATGGCGCTCGTGCAGCTCAGCGCGAGCAACAGCGAGAGCGTCGCGGCCAGCCCTCGCGGCCGGCGTAACCGGCGTCGAAGAGGCTGCGCGGCGCTTTGGCCCATCGAATTCAAGCTATCACCCCCAACCGCGGGCGCACGCGCCTTTGCGTATTTCACCGCTGCTGCGCAGGCATCGACGCACCGCCTGCGCCAGACGTGGCGCCAGACGTGGCGATGGCTTCGCGCGCTCACGAGGCGAGCATGGGGAGACCACGCGGATCAGTGTGGTGGCCATGGCCCTTGCCACCGACCACGCGCGACCCACGAACGCCGCGTCAGCGCGCGGACGTGTCAGGACGACCCGCGACGATCTCGTCATGGTGCGATCCGAACCACGGCCGAGCGCCAGACCGCGCGGCCGCGACTTCGGGTGTCTATTTGCCGTACGTGCGCCCGCCTGCACGGCAGCTCTCGACTCGCTCGCGCGGCCTCGGCAGACCCCTCAGCGCGCTGCGCAGGACACGGCCCACGCCCAGCGTCCGCACCAGACACGGGACCGCGCCGGGTTTATCATGCCGCGCCCTCATGCCTGCGCGACCGATCACCATCGCCCCCTCCATCCTCAGCGCCGATTTCGCCCGCCTGGGTGAAGAGGTCCGCGCCATCGACGAGGCCGGCGCCGACTGGATCCATGTCGACGTCATGGACGGCCGCTTCGTCCCCAACCTGACAATTGGACCCATGGTCGTGCAGGCCCTGCGCCCCGTCACTCCAAAGCCCCTCGACTGCCACCTGATGATCGTCGAGCCCGAGCGCTACGTGGCCGACTTCGCCAAGGCTGGCGCCGACGGGATCACCGTCCACGCCGAGGCCTGCCCGCACCTGCACCGCAACCTCCAGCAGATCCGCGCGCTCGAGCGCCACGACGGCGGCCGCGTGCTCGCCGGGGTCAGCCTCAACCCACACACCTCGCTCGAGGCCATCGTCCACGTGCTCGAGCTTTGCGACCTGGTCTTGCTGATGACCGTCAACCCGGGCTTTGGCGGCCAGGCCTTCATCCCCTCGGTGCGCCCCAAGCTCCGCGCCCTGCGGGCGATGATCGACGAGCGCGGCCTCGACACGCGCATCCAGGTCGACGGGGGCGTGAGCGCAAAGACGATCGGCGCCGTCACGCGTGACGGCGCCGATGTCTTCGTCGCTGGCTCTGCGGTGTTCCGCAGCCCGCAGCACCCCGGTGACTACGCCGGCGCGATCGCGGCCCTGCGCGAGGCCGCCAACGCGACCGACGGCGCTACTGGGGGTTGAAGCAGGCGATGCTCGTGTCGATGCGGAAGTTCGACGCGCTCGTGTGGCGCTCGGCGTGGAAGATGTCCATCGAGTACTGCTGCCCGGCCGTGAGCCCGAGGTCGTCGATGTCGATCGTGTCTTCGATCGCCGAGTGCAGCCCGCCGAGGTCCATGACCAGCTGACCGTCGATGAACAGCCACAGGTCATCATCGCCGATGAAGGTGAACTGCTGGCCGGCCTCGTAGGTGAAGCTCGTGTGGATCTCGGTGGTGAAGTGGAAGTTGTGGTTGTTGCCCTCGTTGCCGAAGCCGAGATCGTCGACGGGGAAGAAGGCGTTATTGGCGTAGGAGTAGAGCCCCGGGGAGACCTCCTCGAGCACCAGCTCGACCCCAAAGGTGTAATTGACCCCGTCGACGTCGTTGTACCATTGGTTGAAATTCTCCTCGGAGGTCATCTGATTGACCATCGCCCCGGTCCCCGAGTAGACCGGCTTTTGATCGCCGCCGAGCTGCTCCTCGACGAGGCCCGTGGTCGCGCCGCTGCCCGAGAAGGACTCGAAGTCGGGGTGGCTCGAGGAGAAGTCGCGGATGGTCGCGAGGATCGTCCCGCAGTCGAGCGGGTCGCCGGTCTCGGTCGACTCTTCGCTCGAACCCGAGTCGCTCTCGCTCGACCCAGAGTCGCTCTCGCTCGACCCAGAGTCGCTCTCGCTCGACCCAGAGTCGCTCTCGCTCGAACCCGAGTCGCTCTCGCTCGAACCCGAGTCGCTCTCGCTCGAACCCGAGTCGCTCTCGCTCGACCCCGAGCCGCTCTCGCCGGATCCACTCTCGCCAGATCCGCTCTCATCAATCTCGTCGCCGCTCCCGCTCGCGCTCTCCTCGGTGCCCTGAGTCTCCCCCGAGTCGGCGCCGCTGGGGTCCTCTCCACAGCCCGCCGAGCTCGCCGCGCTCAGGGACAGCGCCAGCGCGCCCGCGTTAACCAGTCGCCTTCGTTTCATATCCTCCAAGTAGCACGGAGGCGCTCGCGATGCTCACTCGAAGCGACGCGTGGTTTCAGCGCGTGAGCCCGGACAATAACCTTGCGCGGGTCGCCGCCGCCGCGCGACACTGGCCCCGCCATGGACAAGACCTACCCATCCGCGAGCGCTGCCATCGAGGGCATGCGCGACGGTATGACCTTGATGTCCGGGGGATTCGGGCTGTGCGGCAACCCCGAGAACCTGATCGCAGCCGTCCACCAGGCTGGCTTCAAGGACATCGACGTCATCTCCAACAACTGCGGCATCGACGGCAAGGGCCTGGGGGTCCTGCTCGACGCCGGCCAGGTCCGCAGCATGACCGGCTCCTACGTCGGCGAGAACAAGACCTTCGAGCGGCTGTTTTTGTCGGGTGATCTCGAGGTCACTTTGGTGCCACAAGGGACACTCGCCGAGCGCATTCGAGCTGGCGGCGCCGGCATTGGTGGATTCTATACCCCAACCGGATACGGCACATTGGTCGCCGAGGGCAAGGAGGTCCGCGAGATCGACGGCCGCTGGTACGTGCTCGAGAAGCCGCTGCGCGCCGACTTCGCGCTGATCAAGGCGTGGAAGGGCGACCGCCACGGCAACCTCGTCTATCGCTACACGGCCAACAACTTCAACCAGGCCATGGCGACCGCGGCCGAGGTCACCATCGTCGAGGTCGAAGAGCTCGTCGAGCCCGGCGCGCTCGACCCCAACTTCATCCACACCCCCGGCATCTACGTCGATCGCATCATCGTCGGAGAGTCCTACGAAAAGCCGATCGAATTTCGGACCACGAGGGAGGCCTGAGATGGCGCTGACCCGCGAACAGATCGTCAAGCGCGTGGCGCGAGAGCTACGCGATGGTTACTACGTCAACCTCGGCATCGGCATGCCCACGCTGATCGCCAACTTCGTGCCCGAGGGCGTGCAGGTCGTACTGCACAGCGAAAACGGGCTGCTCGGCATGGGCCCCTTCCCGACCGAGGACGCCGTCGATCCCGACCTGATCAACGCCGGCAAGCAGACCGTCACCGCCATCCCCGGGGGCAGCTTCTTTGGCAGCCACGACAGCTTTGCGATGATCCGCGGCGGGCACCTCGACCTGTGCGTGCTCGGGGCCATGGAGGTCAGCGAGCACGGCGACCTCGCCAACTGGATGATCCCCGGCAAGAAGGTCAAGGGCATGGGCGGGGCCATGGACCTCGTCGCCGGGGCCAAGCGGGTGATCGTGACCATGGATCACTGCAACAAGGCCGGTGAGCCCAAGCTGCTCGAGCAGTGCAAGCTCCCGCTCACCGGCAAGGCCGTGGTCGGCGAGCTCGTCACGGACCTCGGCTACTTCCGGCTCGGACCCGAGGGCTGCCGCCTGGTCGAGATCGCCCCGGGCGTGAACGTCGACGAGGTCCGCAAAAAGAGCGGCTGCAAGATCCTCGTCGACGCCGACCCTGTGGTCATCCAAGTCGACTAGCGGGGCGCCGCCAGCCTCGGCGGTCGGGCGCAGGACGGCGCCCGACCACCGGCACCAAACATGATGATCGCGCCGGTCGGGCGCGCGAAGGCGAGGGTCGTCAGCAACCCTCGCCTTTTGAATGTTCACACCGCAAACGCGTGCATGCGCGTCTGCGCCGAATATCTTCGAGCATGGTCGAAGGTCCCCGGGCGACCTCCAAGGTGCTCGAGCGCGCCCTCGCGCGCGCCCTCGTCCTCGAGGTCGGCGCGATCATCCCAATGGCGATCACCTGGGCTGTGCTCGGGGTGGTGGATCTGCGCCTCTATCTCGCGCTGCACCTGCCGCGGATGCTCCTGATGCGCCTGCACATGCGCCGGCTGCTCGCGCCCATCCGCCGCTGGCAGGCCCTGGGCGAGGCGGCGAGCGACCGCGACTGCGTCACCGCCGACGAGACGATCCAGCGGCTGTTCGCGCGCTTTTTGCCCGGCTACGCGCTCGGCTGGCTGGCGGTCCCCGGCCTGTCGCTGCTCGCAAACGTGTTCGGTCTGAGCGACGCGCGACCCCTGGCCCCGGCCGAGCTGATCGCCTCGGGCGCGCTGCTGCTGATCGGCGTGACCATCAACCCCACGCTGCACTGGCCGCACTGTCGCCAGCTCAGCAACGACTTGATGCGCGCGCTCGGGCCGGCCCTCGTCGCCCGCCGCCTGCGCCCGCAGCGTCCGCGGGCCTCGCTCGCGCGCGAGCTCCCCCTGGTCGCGCTCAGCGTGGTCCTGGCCATCGTCTCCACCCTCGGCGCGGTGACCATTCAGCTGCGCTCGCAGGTCATCCGCGAGCGGACCGGCGCCGAGCTCCGCGAGGCCCTCACCCGCGAGGCCGCGCAGCTCGGCGCCCCTGGCTCGAGCCTCGCGCGCCCGCCCGCGGTGAGCGACCCCCTCGACGGCCCGACCCTCGTGCCCGTGGACCGCGTCCCCCCGACCCTGCTCACCGCCGCGCCGGGCGAGGACCCCCGCGCGCCACGCAGCAACTTCGACGCCCGCCGCGAGCTGGTGCTCGCCGCTCTCCCCCTCGACGGGCAGCGCTGGCTGCTGCTCGAGCGCCGCCCCCCCGAGCAGCTCGGGATCAGCCTGCTGATCCTCATCTCGCTCACCCTCGTCGTGCTCGTCTTGTCCGCGCAGATCATCGGCTCGCTGACCCGCGTGATGCTCGAGCCGCTCGCGCTCCTCGATCGCGCCACCCGCAACATGGTCGAGGCTGGAGAGATCGGCGCGCTGGTCCGCGCGACCCCGGTGCGCGCCGACGAGGTCGGCAGCCTGACCACCAACTTCAACGACATGCTCGACATGCTCGAGGAGCTGGCGACGGCGGCCAAGGCGATCGCCGCCGGCGACCTCCGCGTCGCCCTCGAGCACCCCGGCGAGCTCCACGACGCCTTCAGGGCCATGCTCGCCCAGCTCCACGACATGGTCGCGCGCCTGCAGACCACCACCTTGGAGGTCAGCTCCGCCGCCGCCGAGATCCACGCCGCGATGCAGGAGCAGGAGGCCGCCGCCCACCAAAACACCTCGGGCGTCGAGGCCCTGCGCCAGACCACGGCGGGCCTGGCCAACGCCGCCGTGGAGATCAACGAGGTCGCCGCCAAGGTCCTCCACGACGCCGAGCAGAGCCTGGCGACCACCGACGCCATGGTCACGAGGATCAACGAGCTCAGCGAGCAGACCGGGGGCATCCGCGAGCTGCTCGCGCTGATCAGCGAGGTCGCGGATCGCAGCGACCTGCTCGCCCTCAACGGCTCGCTCGAGGCCGCCCGCGCCGGTGAGGCCGGACGCGGCTTTGCGATCGTCGCCGCCGAGATGCGCCGCCTCGCCGAGCGCGTGACCGGGACCGTGGCCGACGTCCGCGACCGCGTCGCGGCGATCGAGTCGGCGACCACGACCACCGTGGCCGCCACCGAGCACAGCCGCAAGCTCGCCCAGGACACGGCCGAGGCCGCGCGGATGATCTCGACCCTCACCCAGACACAAAACGCCGGCGCCGCCGAGGCCTCGGCCACCGCGCAGTCCATGGCCGCCTTCGTGATCGCGTCGTCCTCGAGCACCTCTCAGACCAGCGCCGCCGCCGACGGCCTGCGCCGCCAGGTCGAGGCCCTCGAGCGCACGACCCGAGAGTTCAAGCTCCGCGGCGAGCCTTGAGTCTGGCGACCGCCGCTACCCCAAATACGAAGAGCCGCAGCGGTCCACCGCTGCGGCTCTTCGTTCAGCACACGCTCGAGCGTGGCGAGGAGGGCTCAGATCGTGCGCTCGAGGTCGGCGTCGTTCACCTCGGAGCCGCGAAAGCGGCTCGCCGAGGTGCAGGAGTAGGGGTAGACGTCCTCGGGGCAGCTGTCGCCGGAGCAGGTCGTGCTCGAGTAGGTCGTGGCCACGCCGTTGATGTTCTTGCCGTTGATCGCCAGCTCGACCTCGACGGTGTACTCGGCGGTGGTCTTGCTGTCGTCGTCGGGGTTGATCACCGTCACGTCGATGGAGGTCCCGCTGAAGTTGTAGGTCGACCCGCTGCGGGTGCCCTCGAGGGCGGTGACTCCACCCATGCCGTCGTCGCCAAACTCGAGGAAGTAGACGTCGTCGAAGGCGAAGATCGCCATGGACGTGGGCGTGGTGAAGTCGGACTCGTCATCGATGACGTCGTCGCTGGGCTCACCACAGTCGGCTCCAGCCTCGGACTCCGAGAAGGCGACGCGGTAGATGACGTAGTCGCCGGGCTGGATCGCGCAGCTCATGCAGGCGAAGAGGGGGGCGGCGAGGACCAGGGAGCGGAATTTAGCGAACATGATGACTCTCTATTGGGGTGCGGAGGGTGCGGGGATTGATGCGGGATAGAGCCAGGTCCCGTCAAGATTGAGCGTGGCTTTTGCGCAAAAAAATCGTCTCCTCTGACCGGAGCGAACCCACGAACTATCGATGAATCTTCTCTCGAATCCCGACAACACGGGTGACGAACCCGTCGAAAGTGGTTTTCAACGCCGGCGAGGGCCTCGCCGGAGCTGCACTAAAAACTCATTTTCCTGAAATTGGTTTTCGAGCTTCGCCCGCCGCAGAGACCCTCAAAAATCGATGTTTTGCTCGAATTCGGGGTCGACCTCGTTGGACCACTGGGGGAAGCTGCCGCGATACATCAAGTCGTAGACGGCCTGAACCTCCATGACCCGACGCGCGTATTTGGCTGTCTCGGAAAAGGGGATCTCTTCGACGAATTCGTCGAGTCCCACCCCCCTTGGGCCTTGGGCCTTGGCCTTCAGCCAGCGCGCGACATTGCTGGGACCGCCGTTATAGCTGGCGTAGGCGAAGGTCGGCTGGCCATGGAACTTGGCGAGCAGCTCGCTGATGTAATAGGTGGCCAGGCGACTGTTGTCTTCAATACGAAACAGCAGGTCGGGGTCGAAGCGCTCGCCGGGCTCGAGCTCGCCCAGGCGCTCGGCCAGCTGGCGCCCGGTCCAGGGCATGATCTGCAGGGCGCCGCGGGCCCCGACGTAGCTGACCACGTGCCGGCGGAAGCGTGATTCGGTGTACATCAGCGCCCACAGGTGATGGGGGTCGACCTCGCGCGTCCAGGCGTGGCGCTCGATCGGCTCCCGGTAGGCTCGCAGGTGCCAGCGCGTGCGGTAGGGGTAGGTGGCGGCGCTGAGCTTGGCGAAGCGGTAGGGCTCCTGCCCCGCCCAGGCCAGCTCCATGAACAGCTCGCGCATGTCCTCGCGCAGCTGCTCGTCGCGCATGGCCTGGCGACCGGCGCGGCCGACCACCGCCTTGGGGTGGCGCCACTGCGGCGCCCAGGCCAGGCCAGCGACCAGGGCCTCGGTCCGCGTGCCCGGCATGTCGCCGCCCTCGTAGACGCTGCGCGCGTTGATGTACTCGTCGAGGGCGACGCGGAGCTCCCGGCTGCCCTCCTCGCGCCAGCCCGCGGCGTAGAGCTGCTCGGCGCGGACCAGCGAGGAGAAGTACTCGCCGTAGCGCGTGGCCGCGGTCTTCAGCAGGTCCAGGGTCTGCGCGTGGTCGATCCACCGCGACTCCCAGTCGAGCGGGCCGAGCACCGGCTCGGGCCCCGGATCCTCGCCGGCCTCGCGCAGCCGGGCCCGCGCCATCAGCCCGTAGTAGATCGGCGTCCCGCCGATCACCCCGCTGGCGGCGACGCGCTGGTCGCCCTCGCCGGCCAGGTCTTGCAGGCGCTGCACGCCCTGGAGGTGGCGCGCTCGGTCCTCGCTGGCGAGCTCGAGCTTGCCCAGAAAGTAGCGCGCGGCTCGCTCGCGCTCGCCCGCGCGGCCTTGCTCGACGAGCTCGGTGAAGGCCACCCGCGCCTGCTCGTCCAGGCCCAGGCGCAGGGGCAGCCAGGCGTGCAGCCAGCGGCGCTCGCTGGCGTGGTAGCGGTGGTGCTTCTCGAACACCTCGAGCAGATCGCTGGCCCGCTGGTAGAGCCCACCGTCGACGGCGAGCTCGATGGCGGTCCACAGCGAGGCCGCGCGCGCGTCCTTGGGCTCGTCGCCGGCCCACAGATCCACGGCCTCCTCGTAGCGCCCGCCTCGCTCGAGGCAGCGGCTGAGGTCCCCGCGGGTGTCGTGGGAGGGGACCTCGCGGTAGAGCGCGGCGAAGATCTCGGCGCAGGCGTCGTAGTCCCTGGTCTTGTAGTAGGTCCAGGCCAGGGAGCGCCCAGCCTCGCGGCGCACGTGTCGAGGCTGGTCTTCGTCGGTCCACAGCGGCTCGAGCAGCGCCGCGGAGCGCTCGAGGCGACGCAGGACACGGGCGGCCCCGCCAGCGTCGATGGCCTCGCGGGCGCTCAGCGGACCGGCGTCGAACTTGGGCCGCTCCTGGTCCGCGGCCAGGGCCGTGAGCGCCTCCCAGGCCTGCTCGGCCTCGGGCTCGCCGGCGCGCTCGATGTACACGCGACGCAGGGCCGCCGCGCCCTCTTCGGTCGCGCCCGCGCGGAGCTTGGCCAGGGCGCGCTCGAGCATCCAGACGCCGACCTCGGGGTGGTTGGGGAAGCTCGAGATCAGCCGCTCGAGCGCCTTGTCGGCCTTCTTGGCCGCGCGCTTGCTGGCCCGCTCGTCCTCGCCCTGGATCGCCGCCATGGCCTCGCCCTGAGCCGCGCGCATGGCCGCGCGCATGCGATCCGGGGACAGGCTCTTGAGCGCGCCGAGCTCGTCGACGGCCTTGCGCAGCTGGATGTCGGCCGCGGCGCGATCGAGCGCGCCGCTCTTGGCCCAGGCCACCCGCGCCACGGCGAGCTCGTAGCCGACGATGTCCCGGGGCAGCTGATCGGCGAACTGCTTGCTGGCCGCGAGCGGCTCGAGGGCGAGGACCGCCTGGTCGGGCTGATCCAGGCGCATGTGCGCTCGCCCGGCGATCGCCCCGGCCAGGAACCACTCGCGCGACTCGGGGGTGCGCTCGGGCCTTCCTTGGCCAGACTGGCTATCCGCATCGGCCCCCGAGTCGCCAGCTGGCGCGCCGGCGAGATCGCCAGCCCCGCCGAGCGCATCGAGCCCGGCGAGGTGATCCAGCGCGTCTCGTGCCCGACCGAGGGCGAGGAGCTGGCCCGCCCCTTCGACGCCGGAGAGGATCGTCTCTCGCGGGGGTGACCAAGGTGGCGCGCGCTCGGCCTGCGCTGCTTCGGCGTCGAGGGAGTCGGCCGCGTCATCCTCTGGCGAGCCAGCTTCGATCGCCTCGGCCTTCGCCGCCTCGCTCGCCTCGGCCGCGCCCTCGCTGTCGCTCAGGGCCACCGGTTGCTTGCTCGGCGGGCTCGGATAGGTCGCGCAAGCGACGAAGCCGAGGCATACGCCGAGGGCCGCTCCGAGGGTGCACAAGGCGCCTTGTTTATGGTGCATGCCAGCCATGGCTGCGCGCGAACGCCTCGAATTCTAGCAAATCGTGAGCTCTGTACCATTTATCTGGCGCAGATATGGTCAAGCCCCCCAGCGGGGTCTATCGTCCGCCCCGTGACGCTGAACCGACCTCCCCACCAGCTGGTAGCGACCGTGCTGGGTGCCGGGACGATGGGCGCTGGTATTGCCGCCCACCTCGCCAACGCAGGCATCCGCACCCACCTGCTCGACATCGTGCCCAAGGGCGTCGACGCCGACGCCCCCAAGGCCGCCCGCGACAAGCTCGCGGCCGGAGCCCTCAAGCTCCTGCCCAAGGCCAGGCCTCCGGCGCTGATGTCCAAGGACTTCGCGGCCCGGATCATGCCGGGCAACTTCGACGACGACCTCGAGCGGGCCGTCGCCGAGAGCGACATCGTCATCGAGGCCATCGTCGAGCGCCTGGACATCAAGCAAACGGTGTTCAAGAAGGTCGCAGCGGCGGCCAAGCCGACCACCGTGTTGGCCAGCAACACCTCGGGCATCCCGATCTCGGACATCGCCGAGGCCATGCCCGAGGACGCCCGCAAGCGCTTTTTGGGCCTGCACTTCTTCAACCCCCCGCGCTGGATGCACCTGCTCGAGGTCATCCCCTCGAGCTTCACGGATCCCGCCGTGGTCGAGGACGTCGCGCGCTGGTCCGACGTGGTCCTGGGCAAGGGCGTGGTGCTGTGCCGCGACACCCCCAACTTCATCGGTAACCGCATCGGCATCGGCGAGATGCTGCTGACCTTCAGCACCACCCTCGAGGGCAAGTACACCATCGAGGAGGTCGACGCGCTCAACAGCAAGCCCGTCGGGCGGCCCAAGACCGGCAGCTATCGCCTCGGCGACATGGTCGGCCTCGACGTCGCCGCGCACGTGATCAACAACCTGCGCGAGAACCTCTCGGGCGACCCCGCGGCGGACAACTACGACCCCCTGCACGCGCTGATGCAGCCCTCCGCGGCCATGCAAAAGCTGATCGAGGCGGGCTGGGTCGGCGACAAGGCCGGCCAGGGCTTCTACAAGAAGGCCAAGGACGCCCAGGGCAAGCGGACGATCCTGTCCTTCGACCTCGAGACCCTCGACTACCGCGAGCGCAAGGAGCCGAGCTTCCCCGAGCTCAAGCTGCGCGGCTCGCAGGAGTCCAAGGTCAACCAGGCGATCCGCCTCGAGGGCCGCGCCGGCGAGTTCTACCGCAAGGTCTACCTCCCGCTGTTCAACTACTCGGCCCTGCTGACCGGGAAGATCTGCGACACCCCCAAGCAGATCGACGACGCGATGCGCTGGGGCTACGGCTGGGCCATGGGACCCTTCGAGCTCATGGACGCCGCCGGCGTGTCGTGGTGCGTCGAGCAGATGAAGGCCATGGGCCTGACCATCGCCCCGGCGATCACCAAGCTGCTCGAGACCGGCGGCGCCGAGGCGACCTGGTACAAGGGCGTCTACGGCAAGGGCCAGCAGGTGTTCGACGGCGCGAGCTACGTCGACGTCGAGGTCCCGGCGGGGATGCTGATCCTCGACGCCTACAAGCCCCAGGCCGAGATCACCAGCAACTCCACGGCCGCGCTGATCGACATCGGCGACGGCGTGGCACTGCTCGAGTTCCGCAGCAAGGCCAACGTCCTCGACGATGGCGTGGTCACGATGATGAACGAGGCCCCGGCCCTGCTCGCCGACAAGGGCTTCTCGGCCCTGGTCATCGGCGGTCAGGACGACCACTTCTGCCGCGGGGCCAACCTGCTGCAGATCGGCATGTGGGCGATGCAAAAGAAGTTCGACGAGCTCGACAAGGCCGTCGACGCGCTCCAGCAGACCGTCATGAACCTGCGCCACGGGCCGCTGCCCGTGGTCGTCGCGCCCTACGGCCAGACCCTGGGCGGCGGCTGCGAGGTCTCGCTCCACGCCGACCACATCCAGGCCAACGCGGACCTGTTCATGGGCCTCGTCGAGATCGCCGTGGGCGTGCTCCCGGCCGGCGGCGGCCTCAAGGAGATCGCGCGTCGGGCCTCGGCCCACGCGAGCCTGGTCCCCGGCGGCGACGTGTTCGCCTGGGTCCGGCGCGGCTTCGAGGCCGCGGCCACCGGCAAGGTCTCGATGTCCGCCTTCGAGGCGCGCGAGACCGGCTGGCTGCGCCCCAGCGACGGCGTCAGCTTCCACCGCAACCGCGTCCTCGCCGACGCCAAGCGGGCCGCCCTGGCCCTCGCCGCCAGCGGCTACGTGCCCCCCGACCGCAACGAGCCGATCCACGTCATGGGTGCCCCCGGCGGCGCCAACTTGATGCTCGGCGTCCAGGAGTTCGGCTGGGGTGGCTTCGCCAGCGAGCACGATCAGCTGATCGGCTCGAAGATGGTCCACGTGCTGTCCGGCGGCATGACGCCGACGGCCCGCACGGTCACCGCCCAGACCCTCCTCGACCTCGAGCGCGAGGCCTTCTTGTCGCTGTGCGGCACCGACAAGACCCTCGCCCGCATCCAACACATGCTCGAGTCCCGCAAGCCCCTCCGCAACTAGGCGCTGACGACGAAGGAGAACCAAGCCATGCCCGAAATTCGTGAAGCAGTCATCGTCGCCAGCAAGCGCTCCGCGGTCGCCAAGGCCCCGCGCGGGACCTTGCGAAACACTCGCCCCGACGACATGGGGGCCGAGGTCCTGCGCGCCACCATGGCGAGCATCGAGGGCTTCGACCCCGCCATGGTCGAGGACATCGCCATCGGCTGCGCCATGCCCGAGGCCGAGCAGGGCCTCAACATCGGCCGGACCATCGGGATCGGGGCGGGCTGCCCCGATCAGACCCCCGCGTTGACCGTCAACCGCTTTTGCAGCTCCGGCCTGCAGACCATCGCCATGATCGCCGAGCGCATCATGGTCGGCGCCATCGAGTGTGGCGTCGGCGGCGGCGTCGAGTCGATGTCGATGGTGCCCATGGGCGGCAACAAGCCGCGCGTGAGCCCCAAGATGGTCGCCGAGCGCCCCGAGGTCTACGTGTCCATGGGCGTGACGGCCGAGAACGTCGCGCGCAAGTACGAGGTCAGCCGCGCCGACCAGGACGCCTTCGCCCTCGAGAGCCACCGCCGCGCCCTCGCGGCCATCGAGGCCGGTCGCTTCGTGGACGAGATCGTCCCGGTCACCACCCTCGAGGGTCCGATGTTCGCGGTCGACGAGGGCCCGCGCGCCGACTCCAACGCGGCCGCCCTGGCCAAGCTGCGCCCGGTCTTCCACGTCAAGGGCTCGGTCACCGCCGGCAACTCGTCGCAGACCAGCGACGGCGTGGCCATGACCGTGGTCATGAGCGCCGAGAAGGCCAAGGCCATCGGCGCCAAGCCCCTGGCCCGCTTCGTCGGCTACGCCGTCGCCGGCGTGGCCCCGGAGCTCATGGGCATCGGCCCGGTCGAGGCCATCCCCAAGGTGCTCGCGCAGTGCGGCCTCGAGCTTGGGGACATCGACCTGTTCGAGCTCAACGAGGCCTTCGCGGCCCAGTCCCTCGCCGTGGTCAAGACCCTCGGCCTCGACACCGACAAGGTCAACGTCAACGGCGGCGCGATCGCCCTGGGTCACCCCCTGGGCTGCACCGGCGCCAAGCTGACGGCCACGCTCGTCCACGAGCTGCGCCGTCGCAAGGGCCGCTACGGCATGGTGACCATGTGCATCGGCGGCGGCATGGGTGCCGCGGGCATCTTCGAGGCGCTCTACTAGCTTCGAGTTGGCCCCGAGCCGACCGGGGCCGACCTCGGCCGCGCAGCCCTGCGCGCGGCCGCCCCAAAGCGGGCCAAGGACCACGTCCTTGGCCCGCGTTTTTTGCCGCCTGCGCCCAAAGCTCGCGTGGGCGTGGCTATCATGGGCGCATGCCCGCCCCCCGGCACCTGCTCGTCGCCCTGCTGCTCGGCGCCGCCGCGCTGACCCCCGCGTGCAAGAAGCAAGACGCGGCCAGCGTCGACCCCGAGGCCAAGGACCCCGCCGACGCCCTCGCCTACGACCTGCTCTCGGCGCTGTCTGCCGCCGACGAGGACGCCCTCGACGCCCTCGCTGGCCCCGAGCTCGGCCCCGCCCTCGCCGGCCGCGACCTCGCCGTCATCGCTCGCACCTTGCGCTGGCTCGGCCCCGTCGAGCTCGAGACCCAGTCCGAGGAGGTCGTCGCCGACGGCCAGACCCGGCGCTACCTCGCGCACTTCGACCGCGGCAGCGTCGAGCTCGAGGTCACCGCGGTCGCGGGCAAGGTCGAGGGCTTCAGCTTCGCCGACGCCCAGTGGCAGGCCATGGTCGACCGCGCCCTCGAGGCCGAGGCCGGCAGCCTGCGCGTGACCGCCTTCGCCTTCCTCGACGACGAAGACCAGCCCCTGCCCGCGCCCACGGACCCCGCCGACGTCTACTACGCGCTCAGCGTCGAGGGCCTCGACTCGCAGTTCCGCGAGCACCAGCTCAACGTCGCCAAGGTCGTCTATGACGCCGAGGGCCAGCGCGTCTACCACCAGCGCGAGAGCGACCACCTGCGCTTCCCCCAGGCCGAGGCCGGCAGCAAGGGCGGGCGCGTGACCGGCAACGTGTCGGTGCCCGGCCCTGGTCACTACACCTTGGAGCTCGAGATCACCGACCTGTTCGCCGGTCAGTCGATCACCCACCGCATCGAGTTCGACCTCCAGAGCCCCTGATCCACCGAGACCGCGAGGACCCCATGACCCAGCCCGCCTACACCCACGGCGCCAGCGCGACCCCCCTGCTCGGCGAGACCATCGGCCAAAACCTCCGCCGCACCGTCGAGCGCGTCCCCGATGGCGAGGCCCTGGTCGCGGTCCACCAGGACTTTCGCTGCACCTACCGCGAGCTGTGGGCGCACACCAGCCGCGCCGCCAAGGCGCTGATCGCCTGCGGCGTCGACAAGGGCGCGCGCGTGGGCGTGTGGTCCCCCAACCGCTTCGAGTGGGTGATCTTGCAGTACGCGACGGCGCGGATCGGGGCGATCCTCGTCAACGTCAACCCGGCCTACAAGGCCAGCGAGCTGCGCTACGCCCTCGGCCAGAGCGGCGTGAGCGTGCTGGTGATGAGCGCGGGCTTTCGGACCACCAACTACGAGGCGATCTTCGCCTCGGTCGCCGCCGACTGCCCCAGCGTCGAGCAGGTCTACGTGCTCGACCGCGACTGGGACGCGCTGCTCGCCAAGGCCGAGGGCGTCGACGACCAGACCCTCGCCGCGCGCGAGGCCCTGGCCCAGTTCGACGACCCGATCAACATTCAATACACCTCGGGGACCACCGGCGCGCCCAAGGGCGCCACGCTCTCGCACCACAACATCCTCAACAACGGCTACTTCTGCGCCCAGATCCTGCGCTACACCGCGGCCGACCGCGTGTGCATCCCGGTGCCCTTCTACCACTGCTTTGGCATGGTGATCGGCAACATGGCGTGCACGACCACCGGCGCGACGATCGTCGTCCCCGCCGAGGCCTTCGACCCCGAGGCCACCTTGCGCGCCGTCGAGGCCGAGCGCTGCACCTCGCTCTACGGCGTGCCGACCATGTTCATCGCCGCCCTCGACCACCCGCGCTTCGAGGCCTTCGACTGTAGCAGCCTGCGGACCGGGGTGATGGCCGGCTCGCCCTGCCCGATCGAGGTCATGAAGCAGGTCCAAAGCCGCATGCACATGGGCGAGGTGACCATCGCCTACGGCATGACCGAGACCTCGCCGGTCTCGACCCAGTCGCGGACCGACGACCCCCTCGACAAGCGCGTGTCCACGGTCGGCTCGATCCACCCCCACGTGGAGATCAAGATCATCGACCCGGAGACCGGCGCGACCTTGGCCCGCGAGCAACAAGGCGAGCTGTGCACCCGCGGCTACAGCGTGATGCTCGGCTACTGGAACGACCCCCGCGCCACCGCCGAGGCCATCGACGCCGGCGGGTGGATGCACACCGGCGACCTCGCGACCATGGACGCCGAGGGCTACGTCAAGATCACCGGGCGCATCAAGGACATGATCTGCCGCGGCGGCGAGAACATCTACCCGCGCGAGATCGAGGAGTACCTCTACACCCACCCCGAGATCGCCGACGTCCAGGTGATCGGCGTGCCCAGCGAGAAGTACGTCGAGGAGGTCATGGCGTGGATCAAGCCCAAGCCCGGCGCGAGCCCCAGCCCCGCGCAGCTCGTCGCGTTTTGCAAGGGTCAGATCTCGACCTTCAAGATCCCCGCGCACTGGAAGTTCGTCGACGAATTCCCGATGACGGTGACCGGCAAGATCCAAAAATATCGCATGCGAGAGATCGCCATCGACGAGCTCGGGCTGCACGAGATCGAGACGGCCTGAGCACCCGAGCGCGGCTGCCTCAGGCGTCCTCGGGGAGGTCGAGCTCGATCCCCGGGTCGCGGCCACGCAGCACCGTCGCCGCCCAGCCCACGGTCGCCACGGCCCCCCAGCCCAGGCCGATGACCACGCCCGCGTCCACGGCCCCGCGCCACGGCTGATCCAGCATGCGCACGAGCAGGATCATCGTGATGATCGCCCCGACCAGCCCCCACGAGCCGATCAGCCGCCGGCGCGTGGCGTGGACCAGGCCCATGACCATCGCCGGGGCCAGAGCGATCAGCCACCACGGCGAGGGCGTGCGCGCCAGGTGCATGGCTCGGGCGGCGACCCGCGGCGAGAACCGGCACTGAAAGCCGCGGTAGCCCTCGCTGTAGCCCAGGCCGACCATCGCGGCGAGGTAGGCGGCGGCGCCGAAGAAGTCGAGCTCACCGGCCATCACCGGCTCGAGGGCCCGCGGCAGCAGCCGGACGATGGCGTCGACGAGGACCGCGAGCACCCCAGTGACAGCCCAGAGCAGGGTCAGCAGCTGAGCGCCGCGGAGCACGGGGGCACGGCCATGAGCCATCGTCTTTCGATGGTAGGCCGCCAGCTCGCTCACCGCCACACCCGAGCGCGCTCACTCGCTGGGGAATCTTCCGCAAAACAACGTGATTGTGCGCGGTCGCCCGCGCCCCGACCGCGAGGTCAGACCATTGGATGGCCATGCGAAACTAAGCAGGCGCTCGCACGCTCCCAAGCTGCCGAATCACCATCATGAAGAAACTCAGCCACCTCCTCACCTCCGGCCTCTTCCTCTCGACCCTCTGCGCCCTCGCGGCCTGCGAGCCCAAGACCGGCGACGCCCCCGCGAGCGACGCCGCCAACGAAGCTGAGAAAGACGACGGCGAGGACTCGGACGACGACGACGAGAGCAACCCCTTCTCGGCCATGGCCCAAAACCCCTTCGCCGCGATGCTCGGCAAGAAGCTCGGCGAGCCCGGACCCTACGATCCCCCCAAGCAGTCCGAGGGCTTCGACGCCGACGCCCCGCACCTGCGCGTGCTCGCCCTGTCCGGCGCCGTCCAGGAGGTCGAGAGCTTCGATCCCTTCGCCTTCGGCTCGAGCGGCGGCAAGCAGACCCGCGCGCTCCTCGACGAGCTCGACGAGCTCGGCGAGGAAGAGCAGCTCGAGGGCCTGGTCCTGCGCGTGGGCTCGACGAGCATGGACATGGCCCGGGCCGCGGAGCTGCGCGCCGCCCTGCTCGAGTTCAAGGCCGGGGGCGAGCGCAGCGTGCACTGCCACGCCGAGGTCCTCGACAACCACAGCTACTACCTGACCTCGGCCTGCGACGACCTGACCATGGCCCCCGTCGGCACCCTGGTCCTGCCCGGCCCCGCGGCCACCCCCGTGCACCTCAAGGGTCTGCTCGACAAGCTCGGCGTGAAGGCCGACTTCCTCCACGTCGGCGCGTTCAAGGGCGCCGCCGAGCCGCTGACCCGCGAGGCCCCCTCGCCCGAGATGATCGAGACCCTCCAGGCGATCATCGACCACGGCTACGAGACCATGGTCAGCGGCATCGCCGAAGGCCGCAAGAAGCCGCGCGAGACCGTCGAGGGCTGGATCGACACGGCCCTGTTCACCAGCGAGCAGGCCGCCGAGGCCGGGCTGATCGACACCGTCGAGCCGTGGGAGGCCTACCTCGAGCGTGTGCGCGGGGAGGGTGACCAGGCCATGGGCTGGGCCAAGGTCGAGTCCAAGCAAGACATGTTCGCCGACCCCATGGCGCTGCAGCGCTTCATCGGCCTGGCCCCGCCCAAGCGCCCCAGCGAGCCGCACGTGGCCCTGATCTACGCCGTCGGCAACATCATCGACGGCAAGGGCCAGGGGGCCGTGGGCGCCCGCCAGGAGATCGCCTCGGCGCAGCTCGTGCCCGTGCTCGATCGCGTCGCCGCCGACGACAAGGTCCAGGCCGTGGTCCTGCGCGTCGACTCCGGTGGCGGCAGCGCCCTGGCCTCGGAGCAGATCTGGCACGCCGTCGAGCGCCTCAAGACCAAAAAGCCGATCGTCGTGTCCATGGCTGGGGTCGCGGCCTCGGGCGGCTACTACATCTCTTGCGGCGCCAATGAGATCTACGCCGACGCCGACACCCTGACCGGCTCGATCGGCGTGGTCGGGGGCAAGATCGTCCTCGGCGAGGCCCTCTCGCGCCTCGGCATCGAGACCTACGCCGTGACCAAGGGCGAGCGCGCGCTGATGTGGTCGGCCATGGATCCGTGGACCGCAGGCGAGCGCGAGCTGGTCCAGGGGATGATGGAGCAGACCTACGAGGTGTTCTTGTCGCGGGTCGCCGCCGGCCGCGGCATGGAGCGCGACGCCGTCCACGAGATCGCCCAGGGCCGCGTGTGGACCGGGGCCGACGCCAAGGCCCGCGGCCTCGTCGACGAGATCGGTGG
This sequence comes from Pseudenhygromyxa sp. WMMC2535, assembly GCF_011083025.2. Lineage (NCBI taxonomy): Bacteria > Pseudomonadati > Myxococcota > Nannocystales > Nannocystaceae > Pseudenhygromyxa > Pseudenhygromyxa sp. WMMC2535. The sequence goes on along the minus strand of NZ_JABJWV010000001.1, from coordinate 4,271,253 downwards.
CCTCGACCAGGCCCTGGCCGCCGCCCGCGAGCTCGGCTCCGTCGGCGCCGAGGTCGAGCTCGAGGTCTACCCCGGCGAGCCGACCCTCAAGGACCTGCTCGGCAGCTTCGACCAGGCCGCCGCCGTCCAAGCCAGCGTCGGCCTCGGCGCCGACGGGCTCCCGCCGGGGCTGAGCCTGGTCCTCGACGAGCTCGCGCTCGGCCTCGGCCCGGCGCAGGCCCAGCTGGTCGAGACCGTGCGCGGCTCGCTGCATACGCTGATGCAGCTGCGCGGGACCACGCTGTGGGCCGTGGAGTGGGCCCAGCCGGTCTGAGCGAGGCCAGACACCGGCTCCCCTCGGAGTCCATTGGGGTCCGTGCGCTGGCACGGGCCCCTTTTCGTCTGCGACCATCCTCGCCCATGTCCGCTCCCCCCGTGCTGCTCCTCGACGTCATGGGCACCCTCGTCCACGACCCCTTCTTCGTCGAGGTCCCCGCCTTCTTCGCCATGGACATGGACACCCTGCTCGCGGCCAAGTCCCCCCACGCCTGGCCGGCCTTCGAGCGGGGTGAGCTCGATGAAGACGGCCTCGCCGCCTGCTACTTCGCCGACGCGCGCGCCTTCGACCTCGCGGGCCTGCGCGCGTGCATGGCCGAGGCCTACCGCTTCTTGCCCGGCGTCGAAGCCCTGCTCGACGAGCTGCGCGAGGCCGGGGTCGAGATGCACGCCCTGTCCAACTATCCGCGGTGGTTCGAGCTGATCGAGGCTCGGCTCGGGCTCTCGCGCTACCTGGACTGGAGCTTCGTGTCTTGCGACACGGGCGTGCGCAAGCCCGATCCCCAGGCCTATCTGGGCGCCGCGCAGTCCCTGGGTCGGGAGCCGGGCGCGTGCATGTTCGTCGACGATCAGGCCAGCAACTGCGCCGGGGCGAAGGCCGTGGGCATGCCGGCGCTGCGCTTTCACGACGCGGCGAGGCTGCGGGCGGAGCTGTGCGCGCGAGGGCTGCTCGGCTGAGCGAGGGCGCCGCCCAGGCTGCGAGGGTGGGTCACGGGCTCCTAGAGCGTGGTGGAACCCAGCCCTGCTAGGATCGCGCCATGGCAGCGACGAGTGATTCTTTCAGCGAGTTCGACTTTCGTGGCACGCCGGCCGAGGCCGCGGCCATGCGCGAGGCCCTGAGCGCCCACATCGAGCGCGGCGACGTGAAGATCATCATCGCCCTCGGGGGTGACCTCGATCCCCTCGAGGTCGCCCAGACCGTGCGCGTCTCCAAGCAATCCCCCAAGCACGCCGAGGCCTGCGCGCTGGTCTCGAAGTGGACACAAAAGAGCGAGGCCTGAGACCAGACCCCGCTCCGCTCGGGCGTGGAACGCAGCGCTCGCTCAGCTCGTGAGCCGGTCCAGCGCCCCCGTGCAGTCGATGCTCCCGCCTCCCGCCGCAGGCATCGAGGTCGCGCCGACCGAGTCGATGTTCAGGCCGTAGGCCTGCGCGAGGCTGACCAGCAGCTTGTTGTGCGCGGGGCCGATGTCGTGGCTGCTCCACGCGCCCGCGAGGACATCCGTGGGCGCCCAGCGCACCCAGCGGCCCAGCGAGAAGTGGCTGTCGCCGCCAGCGATGACCACCGGCCAGCGCTTGAAGTCGTGGCTGCCCGAGGACAGCTCGTTGGCCCAGACCACCACCGTGTCGTCGAGCAGGCTGCCGTCGAGGTCCGGGGTCGCGGCCAGCTCGTCGATGAGCTGGGCGATCCAGGCGGCGTGGAAGCGGTGGTAGGCGGTCATCACCTGCTTGGCCTCGTCCGAGTCCTCGACCCCGTGGGCGAAGTCGTTGTGGATGTCTCCGGCCGGGGCCCCGAGGGTCGCGTTGAACATGGTGTCCGCGCGCAGGGTGATCACCGGGGCCAGGTTGCAGCTCAGGGCGATCTTGGCGATGTTCAGGTAGGCCTGAATCATCTCCAGGGGGTACTCGGCCGTGGCCCAGTCGGGCAGGCCGCTGGGCGGCTCGGGGGCGTCGCACTCGATCGCCGCGAGGCCGTCGAGCTGGAGCTCGAGGGCGCGGATCAGGTCGCGGTGCTGCTCGAGCTTGATCCGGTCCTCGCCCGAGAGCTTGGGCACCATGGCGTCGTATTGGTCCCCGACGAGGTCGAGCACGCTCGGCTGGGCGGCGCGGATGCGGTCGGCCTCGGTGGGGATCGCCTCGGGGTCGGCACCCCCGGGGAAGAGCCGGTTGTAGGCCTCGAAGACGTCGACCTCGTAGGGGATCGGCTGACCGAGGTTGTCGAAGCTCACCGGCCAGCCGCCGACGCTGTACTCGAGCGAGGGGTACTGGCCGGCCGTGGCGATGCCCTGCGAGATGATCTGGTCGATCGAGGGGCCGGTGGCCACGGCCAGGGCGTTCTCGACCTCCTGGCCGATGGTCCCGGTGAGCGCGGCGACGTGGCCGGCCTCGTGCTCGTTGATGCCGGCCACGCCGATCGGGCAGGCGGCCAGGCCGTCGAGGATCAAGGTGCGATCGCGGACGGCGTGGAAGGGCGCGAGGATCGTGCTGAACTCCTCGGGCGCGAGGCCGGTGAGGTCGAACTCCCAGTCGCTGACCTCGTCTTGGCCCTGGGGCCGCATCTTCCAGTTGTCGTAGACCGTGCCGTGACTGGTGACGATCATCAGCAGGCGCTTGGGCGCGCCCATGGCCGTGCGCCCGGTCCGAGGCGCGAGCGAGGGCAAGAAGGCGGCGCTCCCGGCCAGGCCGAGGGCGCGCATGAGGTTGCGGCGGCTCATGCCCTCGCGGGGCAAGGTGCGGCGCGCCTGGGCGCGAGCCAGGTGACGACGGGCGCGGAATCGGTTGTTGGACATGCTCATCCCTCGCTCCTGCGGGTGCGGAAGGCCTCACTGAGGACGATCTCGAGGACCAGGGTCTGGAGGTCGCCCTCGCTCTCGATGAAGGCCGCGTCGATGTCGGCCTCGAAGCACAGGTCGTCGAGGGTCGGCGAGCGACCCAGGGCCCAGCGCAGATAGTTGTTCACGGCGCAGCGCTGCGCGACCTCGCTGACCGCGAGGCGCTCGGCGAGCTCGACGGCCCCGTCGAAGGGTCCGTCGACGTCGCTGCCGAAGAGCTCACCGCTGGCGTCGACGGGGAAGCCGTTGTCGAGGTCCCGCCAGGCTCCCAGCGAGTCGTAGTGCTCGAAGCCGAAGCCGATCCCGTCGATGTTCTGGTGGCAGCCCTGGCACAGCGGATCCGTGGTGTGCGCCTGGTAGCGCTCGCGGTTGGTCTTGGGCTCGCTGGGCTCGTCCTCGGGGACCTCGGTGGACACGTTGCCCGGGGGCGAGGGCGGCGGCTGGCACAGCAGGTGCTCGAGCACGAACACGCCGCGCTGGACCGGCGAGGGGTTGACCGCGTGGGCCCGGCTCGACAAGAAGCCGGTCGTGGTCAGCACGCCGGCGCGCTGCGAGGCGTCGAGGTCGACCAGGGCCCAGTCCTCGCCGGGAGCGGCGACGCCATAAATCGCGGCCAGCTCGGGGTTCACCCAGGTCTGGTCGCTGGTCAGCAGCTGCGCGTAGCTGCCCTCGCTGTCGAAGACCACCCACTCGACGAAGCGCTCGAGCTCCTCGCGCATGGACGCGTTGAGCTCGGGGGTGAAGCTCGGGTAGGTCGCGACGTCGAGGTCGATCTGCTCGATCGAGTCGAGGTCGAACCACTGACGAAAGAAGTTGACCGTGGCCGCCCGCGCGCGCGGGTCGGCGAGCAGGCGCTCGGTCTGGGCGAGCAGCCCCGCCTCGCTCGTCAGCTCGCCGGCCTCGGCCGCGGCGAACAGCTCGGCGTCGGGCATCGTGTCCCACAAGAAGTAGGACAGGCGCGTGGCCATGCTGTAGTCGTCGAGGGTGAGGACGTCCGAGCCGCTCGACGCTCCCGACTCCAGGAAGTAGATGAATTGCGGCGACTGGAGCATCGCCTGCAAGGTCAGCTGCGCGGCGATGCGGAAGTCCTCGGCGGCCAGCTGCTCGTCGAAGAAGCCCTCGTAGGTGGCCTGGAGCGCCGCGTCGAGCGGCCGGCGGAAGGCCCGGCGCCCGAAGTCTGCGATCAGCTGATGACCGCAGCCTTGGGGATCGGCGCCGCCGTCGTCGGTGCAGGGCAGCCACGCCTCGGGCGTGACCATGGCGGCGGCCGTGACCGCGACGGCCGCCCGCTGGTACTGCTCGATGAGCAGCGCCGAGGGCGTCTGAGCCTCGGCGTTGTTCTCGTAGCCGGCGACCAGGGGATCCACCAAGATGGTCTGCTCGGGAATCTCGGCGCCGACGAAGAGGTCGCGGACCGTGTTGTTGTATTGGCTGCCGGTCAGCCGACGAAGGGGCGCCGGGCCAGGATCGTGGGGAGCCTCGCACTCGACGAGCTCCGCGTCGTCCTCGCCCTGGTCCTCGCCGGCGCTCTCGCTGCCCTCTTCACCGACGTCGTCTCCCTGGCCCTCGCCCCCGCCCGGCGTGCAGGCCGGCAGCGCGAACAAACAAAGGCCTGCGAGCGCGACGGGGCGCTTCGTCATCCAATTCATCACGCGACGACCCTAGGGTGATCGCGCATCAGGTGCAATCAGAAAGGTCGGTGAGGTCGACCATGACTTGGACCTTCCCTGGCCCATCGGGGTCTGGCGTCCCCACCCACCCCCGAGGCGCACGATCCATCCCAGGCCTCCGGAGTTGCCAAGATCATCGACTTTCGATCTCATGGCCATTCTTGGCTCGGTCCATTGAAGACGCCCAGTAAACTATCGGCACACTCTCATTTCCTGATTGCCAATGATCCAATGTGCGAACACGGTCACGCCAAGGACACGGTCCAACAGGCCGCGCCTGGGCCCTCAGCCAAAGGCGACGGCATCGAGGGAGCCGCGGCCGCGCGGCGAGACCCGGGCCCGCAGCGCCTCGAGCCCGGCCTGGTAGCCAGCGGCGTCGATCAGGTGGATCGCCGAGCACACCCGCCCGACCTCGGGGTAGCGCTCCTCGATGACCCCCAGGCGCCGGGCGTGGGCGCGGACCAGCAGCGGGAGCGCGGCATCGTTGACGATCGGCTCGACCACGGTCGTGGTCAGCACCAGGTCGTGGTCCGCGAACAGCTCATCGAGGGCGCGCACGGCCAGGAACACTCCCCAGTAGCGGTTGCGGCGGTCCGGGAGCACGGCGAGCTGATCGAAGTAGGCGATCCGCGAGCCGAGCAGCGCCTCGGGGTCGAGGCCCTGCGACCAGTCGACCTGCTCGCGGCGGTCCCACAGCGCCGAGCGGCGCAGGGCCGCGTCGTCCAAGGTCACGCTGAAGCCGACGACCTCCCCCGCGACCTCGAGCAGCCACACGCGCCCGCCCGCGAGCAGCTGGCCGTAGACGGCGGGGTCGCTGCCGAGCAAAAAGCCGCCGCTGCGGGTCCGCGCCCCCCGGGGCATGGGCAGGCCAGCGCGGATGGCCAGGAGCGCGTCGAGATCCCCACGTCCCCCGCGGCGCAGGCGTGCGCCCGGCTCGAGCTCGATCATCGGCCCTGCTCCCCGGGCGCGGGCTCTTCTGCGCGCTCGATGATCTTCGGGCCGCGGAGCTGAAGCAGGATCGCGCCCAGGATCGTGTCGACCTTTTGGTTGCCCTGGTGCTCGGGCGGCAGCGCCTCGCGGTGCTCCGGGAGCTGATACCAGGTCAGCTTGGGCGCGCGGTGGTGGGTCGCGTGCTCGTTGAAGTTGAGCAGCCACCACGAGGCCAGGCGGTTGGGTCGCAGGCTGCGGACGTGAAAGCGGACGTCCGGGCCGTAGTCCGTGTCGTAGTGATAGATGTAGACCAAGACCGAGTAGATCCAGGCGAAGGCCAGCAGCGGCGCGCCCAGGGTCAGCGCCCAGGCCCGGGCGCCCAGGGTCAGGCCCACGCTCAGGTGCAGGCCCACGCCCAGGCCAAAGGTTGCGAGCGAGCGCAGCTGGTCCGTGGTCCGCCAGCCCTTGAAGGCCGGAGAGATCCGCCGGGCCACGGGCAGGGGCATGGCCAAGAAGAGCACCACGGAGATCAGCGAGTGGATGAACCATCCCCCGCCAAATACGGCGACCAGCCACAGCAGCCAGCACCACGCCCGGCGCGGCGCCGAGGCGCGGCCGCGGACCACGAAGGTGTCGAGGGCCGAGGTCCGATGATCCCGGCGGTTGTGGCCGTGGTGAAAGGCGTGAATCTTGCGATGGATCCGCAGGGGCAGCATCAGCGGCAGGAGCAGCAGCTGGCCGAGGATGTCGTTGAGCCGCGGATCCTCGGGCCACAGCTTGCGGTGCGAGGCCTCGTGGGCGACCACGTAGAGCCGGTGCAGCCAGCAACCCTGAGCGGCGATCAGCACGGCCAGGGCCGTGCGCTTCAGCCCCGGGAACCCTGCCGCGCGCGCGTCGAGCTCGGCGAGCGCGTCACCAAAGGCGCCAGCGCGCCCGGTGCCCAGGCTGTCGACGGCGAGCAGCGCGGCCGCCAGCGCCAGCAAGCCCACGAAGGACTCGAGCAGGAGCCGCGCCGTGATGGGACGGTGGCGGGGATCGACCGACACGCTGCATTTTTCGCCCACCGCCGCCCAGTGAGCAAATCCGCGCGAATCTGCCCGCAGCCCTCAGCGCCGCCACTCGAGATCGATGCGCACGTCGACGAGCTGCATGCCGTCGCCGTGGCGCCCCTTGGGGATCAGCCGCCCGGCGATCTTGGGCTCCCGCCCGCCGGCGGTCTCGATCAACACGGCGCCGTAGCCCCTGATCATCGGCAGAAACCACGAGCCCAGGGGCTGGGGGACGCCGTGAAAGACCAGCCGCGTGCCCCCGGCCTCGGCGCTCTCCGAGGTCTCGGTCTCGCCAAAGTCGAAGTACTCGAGCGCCGCCTCCTGGAGGCGCTCGACGACCTTGCCCAGGCCCGCGGCGCGGACGAAGACCCGGCGCAGCACGGTGAGGTCGCGGCGGGCAGCCGCGCGCGCTCGCTCGGCGACCGAGTCCTCCCAAGGGAGGCGGGCGAGCTTGGCCGCGACCTCGGTGACCGGCCGCAGCGGGAGGGCGTCGTACCACTCGTCGGCGTCGAACTCTTGGAGCGCGAAGTTGCGATGCGGTCCCTCGGGCAGGGCCCCGGCGACGCTGCGCATGCCCCCAGGGACCCGCGCCTGAACGTCGTCGTGAATGCCCAAGTAGGCGATTCCGCGCACGTGGAAGGGGCTCTCACCAGGGATGTACACCAGGCTCACGTTGCCACAGTCGAGCGCCGAGGTCGATTTTCATGGCCAAGGCACCGCGGCGCGAGTAGAGCATCGCGAAGTGAGCAACCATCGCGAGCACCTCGTCCAGATCGTCGAGTCCTTCGATCCCAGGGATGTCGAGCCCGGCAGCGCCCGGCGCCTGCGCCTGTCCATGGTCGGGAACGGCCTCGGCGGGCTGATCACGGTCCCCGTGGTCGTGCTCCGCGGCCAGGAGCAAGGCCCGACCGTCGGGATCACCGCGGCCATCCACGGCAACGAGCTCAACGGCATGCGGGTGGTCCAAAACGTGATCGAGGCCGTGGATCCGCGCGCTCTCCGGGGCACGATCATCGCCGTCCCCGTCGTCAATGTTCCCGGCTACCTCAACAACACCCGGCACTTCAACGACGGCTACGACCTCAACCGGATGATGCCCGGCAAGCGCGACGGCACCATGTCGCAGGTCTACTGCCACCGCTTCATGTCCCGGGTCGTCTGTCACCTCGACTACCTGCTGGACCTGCACACGGCCAGCTTTGGGCGCATCAACACCTTTTATGTTCGCGCCGACCTCGCCAATCCGGTGACCGCGGGGCTGGCCCGCTGCCTCAACCCGCAGATTGTCCTGCACAACACCGGCGCAGACGGCACCTTGCGCGGCGCGGCCCAGGACAGCGGCGTCCAGTCGATCACCGTGGAGATCGGTAACCCCAACCGTTTCCAGGACACCCTGATCCGCGAGAGCACCCAGGGGGTGTTCAACGCCCTCGAGCACCTCGGCCTGCGCCCGACCACGCCCCCCGCCGAGCCCCCGAGCACCGTGGTCTGCGAGCGCTCCTACTGGATGTATACCCAGGTCGGCGGCGTGCTCGAGGTGCTCCCGGACCTCGGCCAGCACGTGCGCAAAGGCGAGCTCGTCGGCCGGGTCCGCGACATCTTCGGCGACATGCTCGAGGAGTACTTCGCGCCCGAGGACGGCGTGATCATCGGGCGCTCGGTCCACCCGGTCAATCAGACCGGCTCGCGGATCATCCACCTGGGCATCGAGGGCGAGGTCCAGGCGGTTCAGGCCTGATCAGGCCTGACCAAAGCGGCGCGCGCGAGCCTCGATCCACGCCCCGGGCACCTCCGGGGCGGACAGCTTGGCCTTCATGTGCAGCATGCGGGCGGCGATCAGATCGAAGTAGACCTGCATGCGCAGCGCCGGAGCCGGGCCCTCGAAGAGCTCGACGAGGCGGATCGCGGCCTCGAAGCTCGACAGCCGCCCGGGCTCCGAGGCCGTGCGCACGCCCCAGTGCCCGCCGTCCGAGCCCGGCGCCTCGCTCAGGCCCCAGGCCGGCAGCGCGGCGAGCTCGGGCACCCGCCGGCTCATGCGAGAGCACTGGGCCCAGGTCCCGTCGAGGAGCACCAAGGTCAGCGGCTTGCCCGCGAAGCTCGCGGCGGACGCGGCGTCGAGGCTCGGGGCGGGGCGCGGGTTCGGGCCCTCGGGGTCGTCGACCCGCGGGAAGATCAGCAGGACCTCCCGGCCCGGTCGCGCGAGCACCTCCCCTCGCCACGGCTCGTCGCGCGCGCCGTAGTAGACGAGCTGCGAGTGGGTCAGCAGCTGGGGGATCATTCGCCCGGTGTTCGTGGGCTTGTTGCGCTCGCGGTTGTTTTGCAGGACCACGATCTCGGTGCCCAGCGTGATCTGCGGGCGCTCGGCGCAGGCGCAGAGGTGAGCGTGCAGGCCGCAGTCGGGGCAGCGCTCGGCTACGAAGCGTCGCTGGCCCATCAGCGCAGGTCCTCCAGAGCCGCGGCCGCGGACGCGCGGATCGACGCGGGGAAGAGCGCCCGGTGAGACACGAAGCTCTCGCTGGCCAGGCCGTTGAGCACCGGCGAGGCCGAGCGCAGGCTCTCGACGCCGCCGCCCGAGAGCACGACGAGGGCCTCGTCCTCGACATAGGCCTTGACCGAGACGCGGTCCGTGGCCGTGAAGTACTCGGGGTCGAGGCCGAGTTCGCGGACCAGGGGATCGATGCGCCCGTGGACCTCGGCGTCGTCCACGTCGTCGCGCAGCTTGACGCTCTTGAACAGCCTGCGGTCGCGCATCGCCCCAGCCAAGCTGGCGAGGACCGGGTCCGCGCTGCGCGCGTAATGCCACATGGCGGCCTCGAGCAGGGAGTCGTCGAGGCTGAGGTAGTCGACCGTCGAGATCTCGCGCCCGCGCAGCAGCGCGGCCAGGGCCGCGGGTGTACCCGGGACCTCGCGCTCGCCCTCGGCGTGACGCGCGAGCAAGCGACGAAAGAGCGCCCGGACCACGACCTCGGCCGAGCGCACGGCCTTGTGCAGGTAGACCTGGCGATACATGTAGAGCCGGGCCAGGAAGAAGCCCTCGACGGCCGTCAGCCCCTTGGCGCCGTCGACGGCCAAGGTCGCGGCGCTCGCTCCCTCGGGCAGATAGAGGCGCAGCGAGGCCAGCAGCCAGTCGAGATCCAAGAGCCCGTAGCGCACCCCCGTCATGTGGCTGTCACGCATCAGGTAGTCGCAACGATCGACGTCGAAGGTGCCGGACACGGCGCGGGCGAGGTGGCGGATCGGGCACTCGCCGTGGATCAGCCGCTCGACCGCCGCGGGGGCCTGAGGGTCGAAGTCCCGCAAAACGGCGTGTACCTCGGTGTCGGGGTCCAAGATGATCTGCGAGGTCCAGCGCTCGTGCGCGCGAGCCCCGGGGAGCAGGGTCTCGAAGGTGTGCGAGAAGGGTCCGTGGCCGAGGTCGTGGAGCAGCGCGGCGGCCATGCCGATGGCCTCCCAGTGCGCGTCGAGGCGATCGTGCGCCGGGAGCTCGTCGGCCAGGGAGTGCACGCGCTCGAGGTAGCGGCTCATGACGTGGGCCGAGCCCACGGCGTGAGCAAAGCGAGAGTGCTCGCCGCCGGGGAAGGCCAGGCAGGCCAGGCCCAGGGCCCGGATTCGCCGCAGACGCTGGACCTCGCTGGTGTCCATCAGCCGGATCAGCAGGCGGCAGGCCGCCTCCTTCGCCCCCCCCGCACGGGGGGCGAAAGAGATCAGGCCGTGGACGGGATCACGCAGAATCACGGCCCGCCTTATACCCCCCGGGAGCCGCTGGATCCCCTGGACATGGGCCAACGGGCCGTCGATGTTATGCTCCTGCGCGTCCGCACCGCACCCAGCGCTCGACGGACACGCAAGATCCCCACGCCATGTTCACCTGCTCGAACTGCGGCCACAAGATCGACGACACCAAGGTCAAGGTGCCGCCCTTCTGCCCTCGCTGCGGCGCCGACACCGGCCTGCACCCCTCGCCATTCGATGACGACGACGACAGCGCGTCGCCCCTGCCGCCCCCGCCGGCCATGGGCTCATCGCTGCCGCCACCGCCCCCTTCCGGGCGAGGCACGCCGTCGAAGACCCTGTTCGGCATGCCGGGGCTGAGCATGGAGAGCAGCACCCACCTGACCTTGGCGCCCGAGGACGGCGGCCTGCCCTTCCCCGTCGACGACGATGACGAGAGCCCGCTCGCTTCCCCCTCGGCGGCGGCGGCCCCAGCTCCTGCTCCAGAAGACAGCGGCATCTCCTTCCCCACGGACGACGACGACGACGACGCCCTGCCCTTCCCCGTCGACGACGACGACGACACGCCGATCCTCCCGACGCCGCCCGAGTTCAACCCTGGCGTCCCTCCCGGGCCCTCGAGCGCAGGACCCAAGCCTGCGGGCGCGCCACCCATCGGCGCGCCACCCATCGGCGCGCCACCCATCGGCGCGCCTGGGGGCCGGCCGCCGATCATCAAGCCGGCGACCGGGGCCAAGCCGCCCCCCGGCGCGCCACCGCTGCCCAGCGCCCCCTCGACCCCAAGCGCCCCGCGCACGCCCACGATCCCGCCCAGCCAGGCCTTCGCGAGCGGCGTGTATCCCGAGGAGTCTGGCGTCTTTGGCGAGTCCGGCACCTTCGAGAAGGACGACCCCTTCTTCACCGGTCGCCCCGACGAGGTCCCCGAGCTCGGCTCGATCACCTCTGGCGACGCCACCAAGTTCATCGACGAGGACCCGGCCGGGCTCAGCGGCGTCCGCAGCCGCGCCGTCCCGGAGTTCGAGTTCGAAGGTGGCGACAGCGTCGGCCTCGAGCTCGGCGAGATCGAGCCGCCGAGCGAGTCCCAGGCCGCGATGCAGCGCGGCGCCGTGACCAACAACCTCGCGCCCAGCGGGATCGAGGGCCTCGACGTCGACGCCCCCACCCTCGCCCCCGACGACTCCCTGGCCCTGCCCATCCCCAGCGACGATGACGACGACGGCCTCGAGCTGCCGCTCGCGCCCCCCGATGGGACCCTCGAGCTCGAGTTCTCGGGCCCGCCCGCGGATCGCCCGGTGCTCCAGCCGCCGCCCTCCGCCCGCGCCCCGGGCCAGCCGCCCCGCGCCCCCGGCCAGCCGCCCGGGCGCCCGCCCGCTCGCGGCCCGGGCCAGCCGCCCGCCGCTCGCCCGCCGGGAGCCCCTCCTGGGCGCCCGCCGGGCCTGCCCCCGCGCGCGCCCGGTCAACCTCCCGGGCGCCCGCCGGGCCAGCCTCCCGCGGCGGCGCGCGGCCCCGGTCAGCCACCTCGCGCCCCCGGCCAGCCGCCCCGCGCACCCGGCCGCCCGCCGCTGACCCCCGCCGCCCCCGAGCCCCCCGACGAGCCGCTCTTCACCCCCGTCGAGGGCCCCGGCCTCGGCGAGAGCAGCCCCGAGCTGCCCGCCCCCGTGGGCGCGGCCGACAGCGGCCTCAACCTGCCCAGCGCCGGCTTCGACCTCGAGCTCCCCGAGTCCGATCTCCCCAGTCCGGGCCTCGACGACAGCCTGAGCTTCGACGACCTGCCGATGCCCAGCGCCGACCTGCCGGTGGCGGTCGACGACTTCCCGGCCCCCGTCGACGACTTCCCGGCCCCCGAGCTCGGCGGTGACCTCGAGCTCCCGGAGCTCGACGACTTCGACGACCTGCCCACCCCGGGCGACGTCCTCCCGACCCCGGCCGACGTCCTCCCGACCCCGGCCGACGTCCTCCCGACGCCCGCCGATGTCCTCCCGACCCCGGCGGACATCCTCCCGACCCCGATCGACGAACACGAAGACGTCGAGTTCGACTTCGACGACGACGCCGCCCCCGCGGGCGAAGGCGCGGACGAGCAGCCGGCCGAGCCGAGCGAGCAGCCCGAGGCCGCCGCGCAAAAGACCGGCGCGACCAAGCCCAGCAAGCCCAGCAAGCCGAGCAAACCCAGCAAGCCCGGCGCGATGCGCTGGGCGGTCTACGGCGTGCTCGGCCTGGCCGTGCTCGGCGTCGGTGGCTTCTTCGCCGCCACGGAGCTCGGCCTGATCGGCGGCGACACCGGCCCGGATCAGCCGCCCGCCCAGGGCTCCGGCGACGAGGGCGAAGACGGCTCGGCCCAGGAGTTCGACGGCACCCTCGGCGAGCGCGCCGAGACCTTCCTGGCCAAGCTGGATCAAGACTCCCCCGCCGCCTACGTGCAGACCCTCGAGGGCGCCCCCGATCCCCTGACCCAGGCCGAGGCCGCGCTCTTGCTGCACCTGCGCTACGGCCCCGACGCCGAGCGCCTGGCCAAGGCCGCGGAGCTGCTCGAACCCCACGGCGCCATGGAGGAGCCCTACGTGGCCCGCCTCGTCGGCCTCGCCCTGCTCGCCAACGGCCGCCTCGACGACGCCCTCGCCAAGTTCGGCGCCGAGGAGCCGCGCAGCCAGCTCTATCGCGCGTGGGTGCTCCAGGCCCAGGGCAAGCCCGAGGAGGCGCGCACGGCCGCGAACCTGGCCAAGACCGCCCGCGCCAACGACCTGGCCGCGGCCTTGGTGATCCTCGAGGCCCGCGTCGCTGCCAACCCCGAAGACGGCCTCGCGGCGCTGCGCAAGCACACCGACGACCACCCCAATCACATCGCCGCCAAGGAGGCGCTGCTCGACGCGCTGTTCGCCAACGGCCGCCTCGCCGACGCGGCCAGCCTCGGCGACAGCATCCAGACCGGGCCGGTGAGCAGCGCCCACAAGGCCCAGCTCCTGCGCACCCGGGCCAGCATCGCCCGGGAGCAGGGCCGCAACGACGTGGCCCTGCGCCTGCTCGAGCAGGCCCTGGCCGCGGACCCCAGCCTGCTCGCGGCCCGCATCGATCGCATCGACCTGTGGATCGCCAACCAGGACCTGGCCTCGGCGCGCAGCGACGCCGACTTGATGCAGCAAGAGCACCCCGGCGACCCCCTCGCCATCAAGGCGCAGGTCCGCGTGGCCATCGAGACCGGCGACCGCAAGGGTGAGGCCCTGACCATGCTCGACGGCCTCGGCGAGGCCGCGCAGACCGACCCGGAGGCCTACGACCTCCGCGGCCAGGTCTACGCCCTGACCATGAACGTCGCCGAGGCGCGCAAGGCCTGGGCCAAGGCCCGCGAGCTCGATCCCTTCTACATCGACGCCACGGTCCGCGAGGCCATGCTGCTGCTCAAGGCCGAGCAGGCCAAGCGCGCCTTGACCCTGCTCGACGAGCAGCGCGAGGCCCTCCAGGCCCTGTCCGAGGACCCCCGCGCGAGCGCCCCGCTGGCCGTCCTCGGCCGCCTGCGCGCCGAGATCCTGCGCGAGACCGACAAGCTCGACGAGGCCCTGGCCGCCATCGACCGCGCCGTCGAGGAGAACCCCGGCGACAACGCGGCCCAGCTCCTGCGCGCCCAGATCCTCGGCGCGCTCGGGCGCCGCGAGGCCGAGGAGGAGGCGCTGCTCGAGCTCCACGAGCGCACCGGCGGCTACCCCGGCCTGACCGCGCCCCTGGGGCGCGTGCTCCTGCGCCAAAAGAAGCTCGACGAGCTCGAGCAGCTGCTCGGCTCGAGCCTCGAGGCCCCCGGCGCCTCCGTGGAGATCCTGCTGACCGGCGCCGCCTTGCGCCTGGCCCAGAGCCGGCCAGAGCCGGCCAAGATCCTCGCCCAAAAGGTCCTCGACCGCGACTCGACCTCGAGCCGCGCCCACCTCCTGCTCGGCCGCGCGCTCCTCGACGAGGGCGACTACACCGGCGCGCTCACGGAGATCGAGGCCGCCCAGAGCCGCGACGGCGACCCCGAGGTCGAGCTGTGGCACGGCCAGGCCCTCGAATACAACGGCCGCCCGGACCAGGCCCGCGCCCACTACCAAAAGGCCATCGACCTCGACCCCAACGCCCTCCAGGCCGCCGCCCTCCTCGGCCGGCTCTACGCCTACGAGGGCGCGGCCAAGAAGGCCATCGAGCTGATCGAGCCCGTGGTCGCCCAGACCGACGAGTTTGGCTACGCCTACCTCGCCTTGGGCATGGCCCAGCGCGACCTCGGCAAGCGCGACAAGGCCGTGACCAACTTCCAAAAAGCCCAGGAGCTCGACTCCGGCTTGTTCGAGGCCTACTACCAAGAGGGCCGGCTGCACAACGACGCCAACAAGCACCGCGCCGCCGTCAAGGCGCTCCAGGCCGGCATCGACAACGCCATCGACAACGCCCAGCAGCGCCAGCTGATCGACACCTGGCGCCGCCTCGGCGAGAGCTACTACGAGCTCGGTCGCCGGCCCGACGCCAAGAAGGCGCTCGAGTCCTACCTCGAGCTCGCCCCGGGCAACGCCGCTGGGCGGGCCGAGGTCGAGCGGCTGATGCGGGACCTCTGAGCCGAGCGCGCAGCCAAGCAAAAGAGCAGCGGGGGCGACCTCGCTGCTCTTTTCTCGAACTCGGGCGCACACTGGGAGCCCGTGGTGAAACCCAGCACGGCTCCTGGCGCTGGGTTCCACCACGGGCTCCTAGCGCCGCCGCAAGAGCATGACCGGCGCGCCCAGGACCACGCCCATCAAGCAGGCCCACAGCGCCCCGAGTTCGAACTGATCCACTCCGCCGTCGATCGCCCCGAGCGCGACCAGGAGCACCGCCAGCAGCAGCCCCGCGCGCACTCGGATCTCGACCAGCGGGTGCCCGCCCAGGTCGCAGCGCGAGCGCGGCTGCGGATAGAACAGGCCGACGAGCAGCGCCAGCCCGGCGATGGTCCCAAACACTGGCAGGTGCGCCGGCACCCGCAGCGGCTCGACCCCGACCACGACCCGCGCCACCGTCACGGCCGCGACCACGCCCGCGAACACCAGGTGTCGCGGACGAGCCGCCTGCGTCCCCGCCCGGGGCAAGCCCGCGTCCAGAGCCAACGCCAGGGCGCCGACCACCCCGCAAGCCCAGCTGTTCAGCCAGGCCATCGCCGAGAAGATCGCCACCAAGATCAGACCATCGGCCAGCTCCGCGGCCTTGCCCGTGCTGCGGTTGACGATCCGCACGGCCCCCATGGCCACCACCAGGAACATCAGCGACTGGCCCCCGACCCGCGCCCAGGCGGCCAGCGCCAGCGCCATCGCCACGAAGGCCGCCGGGTCGTCGTCGGGGGAGAGCTCGCGGGTCAGGGCCCAGCTGAGGAAGGCGAGCAGCGCCGCCCCCAACCCCGCGAGCGCCGCCCCGCCCACGGACGCCCCGCCGCGCAGGGACCACAGCGCGCCGAGCACGAGGGCCGCGGCCATGAGGATCAGCAGGGCCTTGTTCGTGGGGTAAGCCGGGTCGACGGGGCGACCGATCCCCGACACGCGGTAGATCGGGCTGGGCTCCGGGGCGCCGGCGCTGACGGGAGGTTCTGGAGTGGACACCGAGGCCGAGCATAGCCCGCCCCGCGCCTTGTCGCGCCCGCGGTGCTCTGGCATGCTCTCGACCCCAGATCCACGGAGGAGTGGTCGAGTGGTTTAAGGCGGCGGACTTGAAATCCGTTGTACTCGAAAGGGTACCCAGGGTTCGAATCCCTGCTCCTCCGCATCACAAAGCGCCCTCTTGGGGGCGCTTTTTCGTTGCACTGAAAGCCAGGGCGCGCGCTGGCGCTGCGCTGCTTTGGCCCCTCGGCAGGCCATGGCGCGACGGGTCCCCGACTGACGCCCGACAACACGGCGTGTAGACTTTCGGTCCCTGGACCTACGTGCCTCACCAGGGATCAACATCCTCATTGGCGCCAACGGCACCGGGAAGAGTCACGAGATGAAGGCTGCCTACGCCGCCTGCGATCTCAGCCGCAACGAGCGCATGGACTGAGCCTGCCCCAGTTTGGAGGGCACCCCAGCTCCGCCGACTCGAGCAGCTCGTCTTGGTGATCGACGCGGAGGGGGCGACTTCAAGGGCCTGCCGGTGGCGGGAGAGCTCGAGCTCCCGCTTGGGGGAAGAAGAATGCGCTCTTCAAGCCCGAGGGCGATCAGATCAACATCGGGCTGGGAACGGGCCGAGCGCTCGACACGTTCAACGAAGAATTCCGGCGGCGCTGTTTTGCCGGCATCACGCATACCCACGGCCATGCACGTCAGGGTCCAACGGGGATTCAATCCTCGAGCCGTGCACGCGCGCGCGCGCCCGTCTCGTCGTCGAAGCTGGCGATCGTGCGCAGGACCTCGACGGGCGTCCGCGGGTGCGTGGCCAGGCGATGGCGAACGGCGTAGCCGAGCGTCTCATGATCGCGGTAGCGCGCGAGGATGTCCGCGAAGTCCTCGACCGGACCCTCACGCAGCGCCAACTCGAGCGCGGCCATCTCGGCGTGCTCGCGCACGCTCGGGCTCGTGGAGCGACGCAGCGCTTCGATCTGCGCGGGCGTGGCCTTGCCGGAGGTCAAGACCGAATTCGCGACCTCCGACGACGCTCCGCCGAGCTCGAGCAGGAGATCGAGCAGGGCCGGGTCGCAGGCCGGGTGGGCGATCACGAGATCGAACACCGGGACCGCGTGCTCGAAGCTGGCGTGGGCCCGGGCGAGCGCCTCGAGCTCCTCGCGGGGGACCTCGGGCGGGATCGCGTAGGCGAGCAGGGTCCCGTTGGCGGCGAAGTGCGCGGCGATCGTCGCCGCGGGGGTGCTCGCGCGCAGGTCTAGCTTGGCGAGCGCCATCAGCTGCAGCCCCCGGTCTCGAACACCTCGCGGGTCTTGCGTGCGAGATCGTCGAGGTTCTTGCTGATGACCTTGCGGGCGCGCTTCGACAGCGCGGGGTCACCCGGGTAGACGTCGCCCATCGCCCCCTTGAACCGGCCGTTGTCGATCCAGTCTTCCATCAGGACCCGGACCTCGCGGTTGCCGTTCTCGACGACGTGAGCGTGCAGCGGCGCGTGCTCGATGCCGCCGGCGGCGGGGCCTGCGAAGGCGTTGACCGCGACGCCGTTCTGAGTGTGGATGCGAACGAGGCCGAAGGGATCGACCCAGACCAGCGGATCCCCGACGTAGGCGTAGAGCGAGGTCGAGCCGTGGAGCTCGTCGAGGTGGTGGGGGCCGACGTCGCCGCTACGTACGTAGGAGCCGAGGACCAGCCCGCCGATGCAGCGGATCGGATCGGGCGTGATGTAGTGGCCGAGCTCGGGGTCATAGTAGCGAAACCGATTGTAGGATAGCCCGGTGGCCGCGTCGTGATACTGGCCAGCGTGGCGAAAGGGGCACAGGCTCGGATCGCCCTGACCGAGCTCGAGCGCGCCCTCGGTGTCCATGCGCCCCTCCCAACGCAGCTCGCCCGCGGCGTCGAACATCGCCCGGGGCGCGCCGCGGTGGTCGACGACGACGGCCATGAACTCGTCGCCCGAGACGCGTGCGAGCGGTGCGATGCCGTCGGCGTCGCTGATCCAGGTGACGAGCCCGTCGTTGTCGACCTCGTGGAGCAGCGCGTGTCCGTCCCAGTACCAGGTCCGCTCGCCGAGCGAGCCCGCCTGGGACACGCGGCGACCAAAGGCGTCGTAGGCGAAGCGGACCACTTCGCCGTCGGGTCGCTCGACCTCGCGCAGGCGACCGGCGCCGCTGTAGCGGTAGCGCCAGCTGGCGCCGTCGGGCGTGTGCTTGGCGATCAGCCGGCCCTCGTCGTCGTACTCGTAGCGCGTGGCGCCCTCGGCCGCGAGCGCGACCAGGGTCTGGCCGCGCGCACCGTACTTGCGCTCGCGGCGATCCTCGCTGCGGTAGAGGTTGCCGACGCGGTCTCGCGCGCGCCACCGGGTCGATCCCTCGGGGCCCTCGCAGCGCACGAGGTTGCCCTCGTCGTCGTGGCTGAACTCGACCGGCGCGCGGCGATCATCAGTGAGCACCGTGAGCCGACTGCCCGCACCCCAGGTGTAGCGGACGTCGTGGATGATCCCCCGCGGCGACCACGACACGTGGCGTTCGGGGCGACCGCTGGGATCGCGGGCCCACTGCAGCTGCACGTCGCCCGGGAGCCGCCGGCCGAGCTCGGCGCCCTCGCCATCGTGGGCGAAGCTCATGGCCCAGGCCCCGGCCCGGGTCTCGACCGCGACCCCGGTGACGTTGCCGAGCGCGTCGCGGGAGAGCTCGCTGGCGACCGCCTGCGACGAGCGGACCGCGACCCGCAGGCCACCCGAGTCGT
The DNA here is from genome assembly GCF_011083025.2 of Pseudenhygromyxa sp. WMMC2535. NCBI lineage: Bacteria > Pseudomonadati > Myxococcota > Nannocystales > Nannocystaceae > Pseudenhygromyxa > Pseudenhygromyxa sp. WMMC2535. The sequence continues at coordinate 4,252,690 of NZ_JABJWV010000001.1, read as the reverse complement.
AGCGCGACTCGACCCGGACGTCGTCCTGGCGCTCGCACAGGATCCGGCCGAGCTCGTCGCGCTCGAGCTCGATCGCGCGGGCCGAGTTGGTCGCCTCGATCAGCGCGCCGTCGGCCCGATAGACGTAGCGCGTGGCTTCGCCGTCGCCATCGCGGACCTGCGTCGGCCGTCCGCACGCGTCGTACTCGTACTCGGTCTTGCGCCTGCCCGGGGCGTGGTGCTCGACCACGCGACCGAGCGCGTCGCGGACGTAGCGGTGCTCGCGACCTTCGAAGTCGCGCTCGACCGACACGAGGCCGCGCTCGTCGAGTTCGAAGCGGTAGGTCCGGCCCTCGGCGTCGCGGATCCCGGTCAGGCGCGCCTCGCTGTCGTACTCGTAGTGAACCTCGGCCTGGCCGCGACGACGCGCGCGTACGCGTCCGCGACCTTGGAGCACAAAGCGGGTCTCGCCGGCGTCGTCGTGGATAGCGATCACGCGACCTTCGCCGTCGTAGTCGAGCCGGGCGTGGGAGCCGTCGCGCGCGGCGACCTCGACGAGCCAGCCCTCGCTGTTGTAGCGCTGCCGACGGACGACTCCGCGGCTGTCGCTCCGGCGCACCGGGCGACCGAGGCGATCGTGATCCCAGCGCTCGAGCACGACGCCCGCGGCCCGAAGCGAGCTCGGCAGGCGCTGGTCGGAGTAGCCGATCGCCCGCTGTGCGCCGCGCTCGTCGATGATGCCCACGAGCAGGCCGCGCTCGTAGAAGAAGCGCCGCTCGCTCCCGTCGGGGGCCCGCTCGATCGTCAGGCGTCCGTGGCGGTCCCGCTCCCAGGTCCACTGCGCGCCGATCTCGGTCATCATGCGCCGGGGTAGTCCGCGCTCGTCGTACTCGACCTCTACCTCGCCGCCGTCGGGCTGGCGGCGATGGACCTCGTTACCGCGCGTGTCGTGGCGGATCAGGGTCTCGCCGCCGAGCGCGTCGACCACCCGGGTGCGCTGCAAGCTGACCGCATCGTATTCGTAGCAGGTCTTGGCGCCGAGCGGATCGACGATCTCGACGACCTGGCCGACGAGGTTCATGTGGTACTGCGTGGTGAGGCCGCGCGAGTTGGTCACGAAGGTCGCGCGCTTGCGCTTGTCGTAGCTGATGACGTGGTCGAAGATCCCGCCGTCGCCCCAAGTCCGCACGCACCACGCGTCTTCGCCGAGGCCGTCGTAGGCAAAGTAGAAGCTCAGGCCCGTGCGGTCGCGCTCGCGGGTCAGCAGGTGGGTGACGTACTCGAATTGCCAGCGGTTGCCGAGCGAGTCGCCGACCTCGACGAGATCCCCGGCCGCGTCGTAGTGGAAGCTGCGGTGGCGCTCGTGGCCCTCGGCGTGGGGGCGGAGCAGGTCGATCTCGCGGACGCGCCCCTGCTCGTGCCCGTGCTCGTAGTAGTTGATGCGGATCCATCGCTCGCTGCTGTCGCGGACCCACTCGAGCCGCCCGCGCGGATCGTAGCGAAACTGGATCTCGTGAAAGCCACACCGCGACCGAATCACGCGGATCATCGCCCGGCCGTCGGCGCGCCCGTCGACCGGGGCAAACTCTCGAACCAGGCCCGCGTGATCGCGCAGCTCCCAGGCCCCGTCTTGCATGCAGCGCAGGCGCAGCCGCTCGATCGGGTTGTAGACCTCGTGGCCGGGCGCGAGCCGATGGTGCGGGAAGTCGAAGGTGTCAAACTCGATCTCGCGCCCGTCCTCGGCGAGCAGCACCAGCTTGCCGCGCTCGGCCCAGATCGCCTGGTCGAGCGACAGGCTCCAGCCGTGGCCGAGCGGCCCCTCGCGCGCGGCGAAGGCCGACGAGTAGTGGCGCTCGATCGTCAGCGGCAGCGGCCCCGGGAGCTCGGCGTCGACGAACGAGGTCACGACCTTGCCCGAGGCCACGTCGACTGGGTGACCAGTGAAGAAGCAGACCGCCTTGTGAAGGAAATTGCGAAACCGGCTCGGCTTGAGCCGGCTGACCAGCGCGTGCAGCGAGTCGGACACGAACCGGGTCCGCAGCGAGGCCATGACCGCGGCCATCAGATCGAGGGAGGGCGGCCCGCCGATGAGGATCGGCGCGCCCTTGGGCACGGCGAGGACCACGGACGAGGGCAGGCGCAGGGGCTCGGAGCAGCTCAGCGCGATGTCGCCGAGGCGCACCGCGTTGCTGCCCATGACCGAGACGGTCTTCGAGCCGAACACCACGATCGCGTCGTTCTCGGGCTTGACCGGGAGCCCGGGCGTCGGCGTCTCGCCCGGGTGGATGACCGGCTTGGGCGCCTTGGGAAAGGGCGCCCACATCGTCCCGGGCGGGATCAGGATGTGGCCGGGGATGTGCTTGGCCTCGGTGCCGGTGTTGGTCGCCGGAAACGCGGTCCAGTAGAGTACCGGGCCCTGGAAGGGCGCGCCGACGACCGCGCCGATCGCCGCGCCGAGGGCGATGCCGCAGGCGAGGCCGATCGGATCGAACACGATGCCGATGAAGGGGTTGGGGATCGGCGTCGGCACCGGGGCCGGCATCGGGACCATCTCGAAGTGGACGTCGAGACCGAGGACCGGGTCCATGAAGCTGCTAGCGATCATCGCGGGGACTCCTCAGTTGGGGCGGCCGCGTCGACCGATTGATCGAGGTCGCGCTCGTAGAAATAGACGCAACAGGGCTCTGAACCAACATGAATATGGCACAGCGACAAAGCCAGCGGTGGAAGCGCCTGAGACATCCGACCGGGCAATTTTGGCTTGCGTCAACCCCGCAGATTTATATGAACGGTGATTACTGAGGCATCTCGGTCGGGGCGTGATGAGCGCGTGACGGTCGGCGTGCCCTACGACTGCCCCGACGCCCTGCAAAACCCCGGCGATCCGGCGGTGGGCTGGGTCTACCCCGAGGGCAACTGGCTCAACCGCTACCTGTTCAGCCCCGGCACCGGCAGTTCGCTGTGGTGCCACGATCACGTGACCATCGTCGCCGCGCTCTCTGATTGGGATCAGTGGAGCCGACGGATCGGGCCCGCTGCAGGGCTCCCTCGAGCTAGCTCGATTTTGAGCGCAGCATGAGCACGCGGGCGACCCCGCCAGCGCGCAAGACGATCACCGTGGCCGGATGCCCATCGACTAGGGTCGAGTGTAGTGCCACGATTTCGCCGTCGCCGAGGTCGGTGAGCGCCTGCTCTCGCCAAGCGCGTTGGGGCGGATCGAGCGTCAAGGCGGTGAGCGTGCTGTGGTCCGAGGTGTAGAGCACCTGGACCGACCCCTCCGGCGAGCGCGACGCCGTGACCAGCTGCGGAGTGAAGGGCTCGGGGAGCCGCGCGAGCGGGGTGAAGCTGGGCCCTGTGGCGCCGAAGCTGAGGCGGGCGACCTGCGCGACGCCAAAGCGCGCCGCTTCGATGTGCAGGTCCTGTTCGAGAAAGATGTCGGGGTCGAAGAGCCAGCCTCCCCCCCTGAGCTCGAATACGCTGTCTTCGTCCAGGGGCCACGATGCACATTCGAGCAACATGGCTGGCACGTCGGCCGCGGTCGTCATGCACAAGACTTGACCCTGTGGCGCCTGAAACCAGCGCAGAGCGAGCACGTGGGCGTTGTTGGCGGAGTGGCGACTGATCGCGCTCAGCTCACAGTTCGCGACGGTGAAGATGTGCAGATCATCGAGTTGGTCAGCGACGACGAGGGTCCCCTCCGGGCCGCGTGCGACCGCGACCGGTTGGACATCGAGCGCCTGCTCGGCGCGCGCGCTCACCTCCCACGCTGTCCGCGGCTGACCACACTCGAGCGTCAAACGAGCCCTGCGGGCGTCGTGACTCGAGATAGCGAGCACCCCTGGCTCGAGCGCCACGAGCGTCGCCCAGTCGTACTCGAACGCGTACGCTCGCCACGGGGTGTCGAGGTCGCAGTCCCCCACGAGCAGCTGCTGCGCGTCCCATGTGCCAACGAGGAGCTCCGGGCAGCCGTCATGATCGCTGTCCGTGGACACGATCTGCAGCGGGGCCGCGCTTGCGAGGGGGCCGCGATAGAGCTCCCTCGTCGTGAGGGAAGCCGTGCTCATCGTTCGTGGCCCTGCCTCGCTCAGCACTCGCCCGCGGGCTGTGCTGGGGGTGTGCTCGTCAGTTTGGCAAGCACTCGCAAGCGCAATCACGGTCACGAGTGATACGAGACTCGGCGCGCTCACGTCCAGTTCCCATACCACGAGTTTCCCTGCCTCAGTTGACTCGTCAGCCGGTGAAAGAAGGGGCTTCGTGTCACACGGGAGCTATTTTTATCCGGGCGGGTTTGGCTTGCAGGAGCTGAACCCGGCGGGGGAGGGGTCGTGTGCGGTGTAGGGACGAAGCTGGCGGCCGTGTCTGTCAAATCCCCAAACTCGCGGCGCCTGAGACATCCGACCGGGCAATTTGGCTTGCGTCAACCCCGCACACTTACATGAACGGTGATTACCGGGGCATGTCGGTCGGGGCGTGATGAGCTCGTGACGCTCAGCGTGCGTCCTCGAGCCCCATCGGAGTCACTTTCCGAGCCTCGACACGCCGCGCCAAGCACGAGCTCCAGCGCGTGCTCGATCGCTAGCGGCGCTTCCACGACCGGCCGCCCACGACCGAGACCGAGCTCGCCGACTGGGCGAGGGACGTCCGGGACTAAGTCGAGGCGGCCGGACAAAAAAATGAACGGGTCTGGCCAGGCGCTGCACCTCATCATCGAGCGCCCCGCGCTGACGAGGTGAATGCGGCCATGACCACGACCATCGAGAGCGATCGCCCGGTCCTCCGGCGCCCCGGTGACCGCAATTCCTGGGAGCGTCGCCGGGGGGATGAGGGCTACCCCTACCTCCCCTACGCCTTCGTGAAGCCAGCCGCCCGCGACATGTGGACGATCCCGAAGAGCGAGTGGTTCGACGAGCGCCCGCTCGCCTGAGCCACCGCGTCCCCATCACCCGCTGGTTTCGAGCTTGGCGCGCACGCGAGCGCGCCGGAGGAGTCCTGCATGCCTTCTTGGCACATCGAATGGTTGTCCCTTGTCACGTTGGGCGAGCGAGGTCGCTGGGGAGCGGGCTTCGAGGTCGCCTTGCTCGACTCGGGGGCCGCCCCTGTCTCCGGCACCATGAACGAGCGCTTCTCCCACTTCAGCGCCGATGGCCAGAGGCAGAGCCCGAGGGATCGCCGCCGCGATTTTCACGGGACCATGGCCGCGGGCGCGCTGGCCTCGGATGACGTGCACACGCCCGGCGTCGCCACTGGGGCTCGCTGCGCGTGCTTTGACGTCTACGGCTCGCTGGCGAAGCCCGTGCCCTGGAGGGTCGCGCGCGCGCTCGAGGTCGCGCTCGAGCGCGGAGTGGACGTCGTGTGCTGCCCCTTCTCGTTGCCACAGCTCTCGCCGGAGCTACGGCGCGCGCTCGAGCGCGCCGCGCGGCTCGGTGTGCCGGTGATCGTAGCGCAGGGCAACGATGGAGACCCGGGGCACGAGTTCCCGGAGCGCGCCCGCGGTGTGATCGCCGTAGCCGCCTCAAACGAGCGGGGCCGGGTCTTGCCGGGGCGGATCGGTCCGTGGACGACGATCGCGGCCCCCGGCTGGAAGATCATCGCGCGGACCCCCGGCGGTAGCGAGTACTTCAACGGGACCTCGGCCGCCGCCCCGGTGCTCGCCGGCGTGGTGACCCTGGCCTTGGGCTACGCGCGAGCGCGCGGCGGCGAGGGCTTGGAGCGGTGGCTTCGTCATGAGCTGGTGGAGGTGCTGCGGCGCAGCGCGATCCACGGCGGTGGCGTGCCGATCTTGAACGCAGCGGGCCTCTTCGAGGCCATCAACCAGAAAGGCTGAGACGAGATGAAACGTACATGTTTGGGCGCGATCGTGGTCGCGCTCGTGATGATGGCGCCGGCGCGAGCCTGGGCGATCGGTGGGTCGGGCGAGGCGGACGCGAGCAAGACGAGCGAGCCCAGCGCGCTCATGTTCTTGAACGAGGACGAGCGCAATCGGATGAAAAAGGTCGCGTCGCTCGAGGTCCTCGTCGAGCCGGTCGAGGTAAGCGAGGTCGGGCAGCTCGCGCAGTCGGTGGGCGTCGCCTTCGCAGCGGTCTGCGATGGGCTGCCCTGGGAGCTGCCCTCGGAGCTGCCCTCGGAGCTGGAGGGAGCGCCTAAGTCGAGCGCGATCACGCTGAAGCGCGAGCTCGGCTTGGAGGATCCCAAACCGGCGCTCGGCGGGCTTCTGCGTGAGCTGAAGAGCCCCAAGGTGAAGAAAGTCGAGGAGGCGATGTTCGGGCTGTGGCAGGTGGGCAAGGAGACCCACGCGCTCTGCGGGCGGGTCCGCGGGTCTGCGCTCGTCTCTGGTGACGTCGCGCTGCTGCGAGAGATCTACGCCGGTGATGTCCTCGCGCTGGCTGCCTACCAGGAGCTGCTGAGCAAGACGCTCCAGGACGGAAAGCCGCTCGCTAGCACGATCGCTGCCTACTTCAAAGAGAAGGAGGCGATCAAAGAGGGCGTCGAGGAGGCTGAGAAGAAGCTCAAGGACGCGAAAGACAAGCTGGAGAGGGCGAAAAACCCCAAGGAGGAGGAGAAGAAGAAGGAGAAGGTAGAGGAGGCTGAGCAGGAGCTGGAGGACGTCCAGGCATCGGCGACCAAGATGAGGCAGGCGTTCGTAGCGAACGCGCGCCTCGGGGCCCTCGGGAACGCGAACTCGATCTCGCTGAGCGGTGGCTTCGGGGCGGTCGCCGAGCCCGTGTTCGAGGGGCTCGCCGAGTTCCTCATCGATCGCGCCAAGGAGGAGGCGCTGACCTTCATCCGCGAGGAGCTCACCAACGAGCTGTGTGCCAGCGACGTCGGCCTCTTCATCCCCGTGACCTGCGAGGCGCTGACGGAGCTCGAGTCCTCGATGGCGCTCACCGCCATGGGCGCGGCCTTGCACGCGGCGGTGCTCGAGGATCTCGAGGTGCTGCCCGATCGCCTGCTGGTCCTGGCGTCGATGCGCGACAAGGACGTCGCCTACGCCGCGACGCTGACCCGCGCCTTCCTGCCGATGATCACCGACGCGCAGGCGCGCAACAACCCGGTGAACTACGTGGCCTCGATCCACGGCGCCGCGCTCGCTCACTGCGAGGAGTCCCCCGGCGACTCCGACTCGAGCGAGGCTCGCTGTGCGACGACCCTGGCCCACCTGCGCACGGGCTCGGCGCTCTTCCGGGCGGCGGCGCGCAACGTTCGCGGCGACCTGAACGCCGAGCAGGCCAAGTTCGTGAGCCTCGCCGTCGCGATCGACTTTCAGGGCCTCTTCAACGTGATGCCAGAGGATGTCCGCAAGCACGCGCGCGGGACTTCGTCCAAGTTGAGCGACGACGATGTCCAGGCGATCGCCACCACGGTCGAGGGGCACCTCGCGCGCTTCGAGTGGCTAGCTCGGCAGATCGCAGCGCTCAAGCGGCGAGAGACGCCAGAGGCGACCAGCGAGCAGGAGGTGCTCGCCCTCGCCCGCCACGCGGCGGTCACGCTGTCCACACTCAGCTGCATGGACCTCCCCTCCAAGGCGAACCCATGCGGGTTCGACGAGCTCAATCAGGTGTTCGAGGCGAGCGCCGAGCTCGTCTCGATCGCCGAGGAGATCAAAGACGGCGACCGGGCACGCGCGACCTTGAAGCTGCTGGGGCTGACGCTCGAACTCCTCGAGACCCACGGCGGCGAAGCCAAGGACTCGAACTTCGAGCCGGTCGTCGAGGGTCTGCGCAAGTACCTGCCCTTGCTGATCGAGATCGGCAACGCCGAGTCGAGCGCGGACGTCAAGGCGGCGCTCGAGGCGGCCTTCCCGGCGGGCGGCTACAAGCTCAAGTACCAGCGCCCCTTCGTGGCGCTCAACGGCTTCCTGGGTCTCTACGGCGGCGGCGCCTACGCCTTCGAGGCGGACCAGGCCGTCACCGAGGAGGTGGCCATGTTCGCGCCGATCGGCGTCGAGTTTGGCGGCCCCGTGCGCGCGGGGGATGGGCGCTACTGGCGGCTGGGCGGGATGATCTCGATCATCGACCTCGGCGCGATCACGACCTCGAAGTGGCTCGAGGCCGAGTCGGGCGAGCCTACCGGCGCCGCCGAGGAGACCGTGACCACGATCGAGGAGCCGGCCAACTTCAACGTGGCCGGGCTGCTCTCGCCGGGGCTCTACTTGACCGTGGGCGTCGCCGAGTCGCCCTTTTGCTTCGGTGTGGGGGCCTCGATGAGCCCCTTTGCCCAGCAGCAGCGGGACACGAGCTACGTCGCGGGTGAGATCGACGATGAGACCCAGCGCTACCTGGCCACGCTCCGCTTCGGCGCCTTCGCGGCCGTCGACATCACGATGCTCGCCTACGGTGTGGGCGGCGGCAAGAAGCGCCGCGGCAAGCGGCGCCGCTAGAGGTTGATCGAGCGCGCTCGCTCGCGTAGCGGCGCGCCTTCGGGCCGGAGGCCGGGACCCACGCCCAGCCTCCGGCTCGACGCCGAGCACGAGGGCCACGGGTCTTCGCCCGCGAACGCTCAGTCGTCCCGCCCCCCGGGGAAGAGCGCCTTGCCGCCAAAGCGGCGGCGCACTTCGCTGAGCACGTCCTGCACCGCCTCGCCCTCGCTCTCGGCCTCGGCGCTCTCTCGCTCGTCGCTGGCTGCGCGCGCCTCGAGCAGATCGAGCTGCTCCGGCCCGCGCGCGCTCGTGCTCACCTCACTGGCGTCGACGAGCTCGCCCACGCCCACCCCGGTCAGCCGAAAGCGCCGCCCCTCGAGCTTGCCCTCGGCGTCGAGCTTGGTCAGCAGCTCGCGGGCGGCGGCGAAGATCTCCCGGGCCTCGCGGGTGGGCCGATCCAGCGTCGCCTGCCGCGTCCAGGTGGTGAAGGAGACGTCGCGGAGCTTGATCTGGACCTTGCGCCCGCGCATGCCCGTGGCGACCAGGCGGTCGGCGATGCGCGTGGCCTGGCTCAGCATTCAGTCCTCGATCTGCGCGCGGGTGACCAGGTCCTCTTCGGCGCCTAAGACATCCGACCGGGCAATTTTGGCTTGCGTCAACCACGCAGCCTTACATGAACGGTGATTACTGGGGCATGTCGGTCGGAGCGTGATGAGCTCGTGACGGTCGGCCTGCGTCCTCGAGCCCCATCGGAGTCACATCCCAGGCCGCGACGCCCGAACGTTTCAGCTCGTCGCATGCGCGTCATGGCGAGTCCGTCTTGGCGGACTGGGCTGTCGTCAAGTAGTGAGGTCGAACTCGAGTTGTCCGGGCGGCGGCGGCCGTGGTCGAAGCGGGGGCCTCGGGCCGAGGCCCCCTTCGGCGAGCACGCGGGCGATGGCCTCGGCCGTCCCCGCACTCGAACCACGAGCCGTTGAAGGTGCAGTTGCCCCCGTCGCAGTCGGCGTCGCTGGAGCACTCGGAGCAGAGGTGCTCGCGTCATCGCCGTCGTCGGTGCTGGCCTCGTCCGCGCCCTCGTGCCTCAGTCGATCTTGGTCTTGTACCAGTTCAGAGAGCCAGGAACGATCGCCTCCAGCTCGGCGGTCGGGTAGAGCTGATAGACGACGGAGTCGGGGATCGAGCAGCGCACCGTGAGGCGGGTTGTGTCGCGGTTCTGCGCGAACCTCCACATCTTGGCCTCCATCCACCCATGCTTGGCGCGGTTGACGGCCATGGCGTCAGGCGCGTCCTGCAATTGATCAATCCACGAGATCTCTAATTTGCTGCCATTCTTGATCGTGGGAACAGTAATTGTGTGCCAGCGATTGATGGACATGGAGAACATGTAGAGGCCGTCTTTTTGCCCGCTGAGCCGATTTTTGATGATGTCGATGGGGGAGGGGTCCCAGCGCGGGCCGCTGCTGCAGTTTTTGGGGAACCTGCCGTTCCAGGGGTTGCACGCGTCTTTGTTGCCGGGGTACGCGGGGGTGCCTTTCCATGCCCACGGGTCGTCCTCGTCGGGAGGGTTATCCTCGTGGAATTCGGCGTGCTCGTAGCAGTGATCTTTGTCGAAATATGATGTCCCGATCTCGCGGGCGATGCCCATCTCCTCCATGACATCGATGATGTCGCGCAGCAATAGCCCTCCCGCTTTGTGGACTCGGCGTTTGGAGCCCTCGGCGTTGACACGCTTCGTCGATACTTCTGATGCATCGTTCCAGATTCGGCTCGCCATCATTGGAAATAGTTCGTCATAGTTGAGGGCGACCTTGCCCATGCATGAGTTTTCGTCTTTGTCCCGATCGATCGGGTCGCAACAGGATTTCAGCCGGTCGAGCAGCACGCTCTTGTCAGAGTCTCCGATCTTGCCATACGATTCCAGCCGTGCGTGCCCCTTCAGGATGACTTCGCTGCGGATGAGCTCAATGAAGTCGCGGCCGTGAGGTGTCGAGGTCAGGTGCAAGAAGTCGGCGTCACTGATTCGGGTGAGGAATCCGAGGACGACGTCTTTCTTGACGTTGTCATTGCGAGAGAGCCCCTGGTCCCAGAGTATGGAGAACACGCCGAACATGGTCTGGGGATCGTTGGCCAACTTGAGCAGCGCTGTAACGATTGGCTCGGTTTGGCTCGCGCGCAAAGTTTCCAGTGCGCGCTTTTGTTGCTCGCTTTGAAGGCGAATTTGGTCTTGATCTGCCCGTAGTTCCTCTGCCCCCTTTCCTTGTAGACGATAGAATGGTAGCATGTATTCCATTCCCGCGATCTTGGCGTTGCCGAACATGTCGATCTCGCTCTCGCGGAGGTCGATGGCTTCGAGTTTTGAGGCGAGGTTTTCGATGCTGTCCTCGACATCGTCTGGATCTGAGCTGTTGCCACGCGACATGATATACGCAGCAGACTGGGTTAGCTGTTCCTCGGTCCTCCGATCTGAGGGGCGCGCGCTCAGCAGCGGCGCCATGTCGGGATCGAACTTGCCGGCGAGATCGGCGATCATTTGAGAGTCGACCTTTGGGGCGTCGGTGGTCCCGATTTTCGGCATCGCTAGCGGGAGCAGCAGTCGGCTCTCCCAGTAGAACATGGAGAATTTGGGGCCGTCGGAGGTCATGCTTGCGAAAAGGCGATCTTTGTTGAGCATGAAGATCGCCTTGGCAACATCGTCTATTTCGACTGATCCGGAGACGCCAGCCTTCTTTGCCTTTTTCCAGATGTCATTGAGTTCTTTTGCGACTTCGGAGATGGTGCGATAGCCTTTTCGCTTGCGGACGATTGTGTGGTATAGTCTGTCGCCTTGAACATCGATTTTCCCGTCCTCGACCTTCTGGATGTTCGTGTAGAGATTCGAGGAACGCTTCCTGCGCTGGATTCGTGGCTGCGGATCGAGCTTTTGCTGCGCAGCATGCGCCATCTCATGCGCGATGGTGTGCGGATCTTTGCTTGCGCTGTGGCTCAGATAGATGGTGTCGTCATAGGTGAAAGCCGAGGCGTCGAGTTGTTCAAATTGCGGCGCAGTGTCACTTCCCCGGAGGACCTTCGTGTCGGCGAGCCCGACGGAGCTTAGTGAGGACACCCCCCGCCTGGCAGCTTCGACGCTGGGGCTGGTGAAGGGGCGTAGCCCGGTCCTCGAGATGGCATTCTTCGGTGGTTTTTTGGGACGGGAAGTCTGGATATTGTTTTTTGACTGTAGCTTGAACATGATGATACCTGTCCGAAGGCTATCCTTGGAGCGGGAGGCCAACAAGCTGGCTCATAGAATGGGAAAGATGCAGGTCGTTGTGGTAGTGTGGGTTATGCGTGCTCGCGTCGGGTTCACGATCGCTCTCCTCGGAGTCGGGCTCACGAACTGCCGTGTGGACGTACCGGCGAAGGAGGAGCGGCCTGACGAGCCTTCACGTCTCTCCCCTTCGGGGCTCGACACGCGAGACGAGCCCGCGGGTGACTCGGCCCCTGAGCGGGACATCGGGGAGCAATGCGAGAGTAGTCCGCGACAGCTAGAGCTGCCGGCGATCGGAGAGGGCCCGACCGCTACGCTCGAAGTTTCTCGCAGGTGGTGGCGTGACGACCCCACGCCAGGCCGAGAGTCGAGCGAGGGCCCGACGTGCGTACGACGAGGACAAGGAGCCTGGGAGGTGCTCGATACCCCTGCCGAGATCACGATCTCCGCAGATCCAGCCCGCCCGCAACGTTGGCGGATCCGAGGTGCGGCTGTGCTCGTGCGAGTGATGCCCGATGAGGTGCTCGGGCTCCGCAACTTCGCTCATGGGTGGGGCCTCCGAGGGGAGCGTTTCACGCCTCGCCTTGCGCCGGGTGGGCCGTCCTGTATGGACGAGCAAGGCTGCTCGGTGGGGTTTCAGCCAAGCCCCGAGGGAGATTGCCTGCCGCCGATGCCGGGAGAGGTGGCTGCGGCATGTGTGGAGAGCGCCAGCTTGTGGATCACAGCTAGCCCAAAACGGCTCTCTCCATCGCGGCTAGCGGAGCTGAGCACCTTGCAAGCGGCGATCTTCTCCAGTGGAGAAGGCGGCACCGAGTCGAGCTCACAGCTAGGTGCGCTCGTCATCGAGTCCCTGAGACCCAAGCGGGGGTATCGCCTGTTCGTGGGGAACCATCACGAGCCGGATCGCATTTGGGTCCGCGAGCACGGGGTTTTCCGCATCATGGCGGGCTTCGGAGAGACGTGGGTGGTGTCTTTGACGCCAGAGGGAGAGTTGGAGGTCAGGGTCGAAGACTGACCTGGCCCCACGAGACGCGGTCGCCTCTGCACCCTGTGGACTTGGGCTCTCGAGCCAGGTCCGCGACATCGATCGCGTTCTTTGCAGTCCGCCGTCCCGACGAGCAGCCCGGAGGGCGCGCACGCCCCGTGCGCGGCGCTCGGAGCCTGCTGCGCCGTGCTCGCGGCGCTGCGGCGCTACATCCAGGTCGTCCGGCACTGCAACCACTTTTGCGGGTTCTGCTCGAACCCGACCACGCCCTACACCCACGACTTCGAGTCCATGCGCGTGCTCGTCGACGACTTCGTCGCGCGCGGCTACTTCGGGGTGATCCTGACCGGCGGCGAGCCCAGCTTGCACCCCGAGCTCCCGGCGATCTGCCGCTACGCCAGCGAGGCCGGCCTGCACGTCCGGATGATCACCAACGGCACGCGCATGGCCGATCGCAAGTTCGCCCAGGCCATGGCCGAGGCCGGGCTGAAGCTGGTCTACGTCTCGATCTACTCGGTGATCGAGGCCCTCGAGGACAGCCTGCGCGGGACCCCGGGGACGGGCACGGATCGCTGCCTGAGCAGGACTCGCTGGGTTTCCGAGCGGAGGCGGTCGAGGCCAGGGCCAACGACAACTCGACAGAATCATCGGGTCGAGCAGCGAAGCCGTGCATGGTCAATTTGGCAGTCGAGTCCGAGATACCCAGCCGGCGTGTCGCAGCGATCAAGTCAAACGCTCGACATCGAACATCATACACATGTGACCGTCACGATATTTGCAGACGAGTATAAGAGGGCAGAGCGCGTCAAACTTCAGTCGCCAAACAAAAAGAAAAACGCGATGCCCAGGAACGCAAGGATCCCACAAGTCGACCGTACTGACAAGCGCCTCATGATGATCGGCCAGCTCATCACCGAGGTCGTCGAAGAACGAATGGGAGGTGAGCGAGGGTGGATGGAGACCTCGCAGGCCGAGCTTTGCGTCGTGGCCGACGCCCTGTGGCTCCGAGAAGAGCAACGACTCGAGGCTGCGCGTACAGACGCCGCCAGGATCATCGTCGATGGCGAGCCCTACCGCCGCATGGCCCAGCCTTCGAGCCGGCTGTACCATGGTCGATGGGGAGCCCACCGGATCGAGGAGCCTCTGTACCGTCGAGAAGGAGTGCGCAATGGGCCAACGCTCCGACCTCTCGATCGGGTCATCGGTGTCGTCGATGGCTCGCTTCTCCCCGAGCTCGCACTGGCGCTGGGCAGCCTCTGCGCCGTTCAGACGAGCCGGGAGGTCGAGGAGACGCTGACCCGACTCGGCTTTCGCCCCCCAAGCCGGGCCACGATCCCGCACCGTTCGCCGCCGGGCGGTCTACGCTGCGGATCACGGAGCCCGCCAATGCTCGGCGTGCACGACCTTAGTCGATCAGCTCGGGGTTCATGACGACGCCGTCCACGATGATCAGCCAGTCATCTTGCATGAAGATGACGTTTCCGACATCACCAGTGACGATCACATCTTCGAGGACGATCACGCCACCACGAGGAGCACCGCCGCCGCAGTAGCCACAGTCGTCATCGTCGTCATCGTCGTCATCCTGCGGGATGACGTTTACGAGGAACTCGTTGTACCAGTTGGTGAAGAGCAGTCCGTTGATGCTGGCGTCGAGGGCTGCCGCGGACGTGGAGTAGTGGGCGACGCCCTCCACCCACGTCATGCCGATCGGCATCTCGCCGCCCGGGCCGCTGATCGAGCCGCTGCAATCGAGGACCTGGACGGCATTGTCCACCAGGCAGTCGAGCGCTAGCGCGGTCGGTGCGGGCGCGAGGCCATTGCTGATCGATCCGACAGCCGTCAGGCTCGAGGAAAACTGGCCATCGCCGATGTCGGTGACTTCGACCGCGGCATGGGTGATGGTGAGCGCCCCCTCGGGGGTAGCCATCGGCTCGGCGACGGGCTCCGAGGCGAAGGGGCCAGAAACGAACAGGCTTAGGAATGCAGGAGCCAGCGTTGAAGTGAGCATGCCTTCTCATTGACGGTGGTCGCGGCTGCGATGACGGGCACTCGCAATAAAAGATCGGGGCCTGGGTCATCGGGCGAGCGCGTAGAACGCCAGCTCTTGTTTGGCTTCACAGCCGAGGCGCCTAAGACATCCGACCGGGCAATTTTGGCTTGCGTCAAACCCGCACGCTTACATGAACGGTCATTACCGGGGCATGTCGGTCGGGGCGTGATGATCTCGTGACGCTCGGCGTGCCTCCTCGAGCCCCATCGGAGTCACATCCCAGGCCGCAACGCCCGAACTTTTCAGCTCGTCGCATGCGCGCGTCATGGCGAGCCCGTCTCGGCGGACTGGGCTGTCGTCAAGTAGTGAGGTCGAACTCGAGTTGTCCGGGCGGCGGCGGCCGTAGTCGAGGCGGGGGCCTCGGCCCGAGGCCGACTTCGGCGAGCACGCGGGCGATGGCCTCGGGCGTCTTCGCGACCTTCTTCAGCGACATCCTTCAGCGACATCGGGCCCTGGCATTTGGCGCAGGTCAGGACGTCGACCGCGAACACCCGCCGCAGCGACCAGGCCCACGTGTCGGGACGCCAGCTTGCTGCGAACCTCGAGCTCAGTTGCTTCACCGTCGAACTCCAGTCGCAGCTGGGTCGGTTCGAGTGGCTCGGGTGTGGGGCCGGGGACGACCTCGCTGCGCGCGTTGGCGTGTGCTGCGAGCACGCCGTGATACCCGAGCATGTGAAAGTTCGGCGGTGGGATCAGAGCGGGCCAGCCGGCCGTCGCCCAGGACCTCGCCTTCGTCCCGCCCGACGCCGTGCTCGGCGGCTACGTGACCGAGTCGGCGGCGGCGCGCATCGAGGCCGACGTCGGGCCGCTGCCCGAGGGACCGATCTCCCCGCCCAAGCCCGAGAAGCACGGGAGCCTCGGTGGTGGCGGGGGCGGGGGCGGCTGCGCCTACTGTTCGAATCGCGACGAGGAGATCGCCGGGTGGCTAGCGATCCCGGCCTTCGCGCTGCTCGGGCTGCTCGGCCTACGCCGACGACGGCGACGCGGTGAGGCGAGCCCGGCCTGCGGCCGCACCCAGCGAGCTCGCTCGGCCCCGCGCTCAGCGAGATTCGCGGATCGAACATGGTTGAACTCCCGCTCGCTCGTCGCCCACAATGGCGACAGTGAGCGCCGACTCGATCAACTTTGCGTTCCTCGCGAAGCACTCGCCGCTGATGGTCAAGACCGCCGCGCAGGCGGAGCATTACTTCGCGAGAGACCCCACCGCGGCGCTGACCAAGCTGCGCCGCCTCGGCGAGCTCCTCGCCCAGCACGTCGGCGCCAGCAACGGCCTGGCCGACAAGCTCGTCGCCCACCAGGCCCGGCTGATCGACGCCCTCGAGGACCGCGGCCTGATCGACGCCGAGCTCGCTCGGCTCTTCCACGGCCTGCGCAAGGCCGGCAACGCCGCCGTCCACGCTGACGAGGGCAGCGACCAGGACGCCCTGCACCAGCTCGAGATGGCCCACGCCCTGGCGGTGTGGTTCCACCGCGCGACCGCTGAGCCGGACTTCGATCCCGCCCCCTTCACGCGCCCTGACGCCGCCGCGCCCGACGACGGCGCGCCCGACGAGGATCCCACGGAGCGCGCCGCCCACGAGGCCCAACTCGCGCGCCTCCAGGCCCTCGCCGAGGGCGAGGACGCCCAGCAGCTGCGCCTGCGCCTCGAGCGGGCGCGCGCCGCCGCCGGCAAGCTCGAGCTCAACGAGGCCCAGACCCGCGAGCTGATCGACATCCAGCTGCGCGAGGCCGGCTGGGAGGTCGACTCCAAGCGCCTGACCCACGCCGCGGGCACGCGGCCCGAGAAGGGCCGCGATCTGGCCATCTCCGAGTGGCCCACGCGCTCGGGCCCGGCCGACTACGTGCTCTTTCGCGGGCTCAGCCCCATCGCCGTGGTCGAGGCCAAGCGCGAGTCCAAGGACGTGCGCGGGGCCATCGATCAGGCCAAGCGCTACAGCCGGGACTTCGAATTCGACGACGACATGCAGCCCCTCGGCCCCTGGGGCGAGTACGAGATCCCCTTCTTGTTCTCGACCAACGGCCGGCCTTACCTGCGCCAGTACCTCCAGGCCTCGGGGATCTGGTTCCTGGACGTCCGCGAGCCCACCAACCACCGCCGGGCCCTCGAGGGCTGGCGCCGGCCCAAGGGCCTCGCCGAGCTCCTCGATCAGGACCTCGCCGCGGCCGCGACCAAGCTCGAGGCCGAGGCCCTCGACTACCTGCCCCTGCGCCCCTACCAGCGCGAGGCGATCCGCGCGATCGAGGCGGGCGTCGCCGCCGGGCGCCGCGAGCTGCTCTTGGCCATGGCCACGGGCACGGGCAAGACCCGCACGCTGATCTGCCTGATCTACCGACTGATCAAGGCCGGCCGCTTCCAGCGCGTGCTCTTCCTGGTCGACCGGACCAGCCTGGGCGTCCAGGCCCACCAGGCCTTCGACAACCTCGAGCTCGAGCAGCAAAAGACCTTCTCCAACATCTACGACGTCAAGGAGCTGCGCGACGCCTGCCCCGACGACGACACGCGCCTGCACATCGCCACGGTCCAGGCCATGGTCCGGCGCCTCGACGCCGACGCCGGGGCCCCCGCGGTGGACCAGTACGACTGCATCGTCGTCGACGAGTGCCACCGCGGCTACAACCTCGACCGCGAGCTGGCCGAGAGCGAGGCCCACTACCGCTCAGAGCGCGAGTACATCTCCAAGTACCGCCGCGTCCTCGACCACTTCGACGCCGTCAAGATCGGGCTCACGGCCACGCCGGCCCTGCACACCACGGAGATCTTCGGCGAGCCGGTCTACCGCTACCGCTACCGCCGCGCCGTCATCGAGGGCTACCTCGTCGACCACGAGCCCCCGCTGCGGATCACCACCGCGCGCAGCCAAAGCGGCGTGCGCTGGGCCGCCGGCGAGGAGGTCTCGGTCTACCGCGTCCGCGAGCAACGCACGGACCTGATCCACACCCCCGACGAGATCGACATCGACATCGACGGTTTCAACCGCAGGGCGATCGTCCCCGAGTTCAACAAGGCCGTCTGCAGCCAGCTCGCCCGCGAGATCGACCCCTCGCTCCCGGGCAAGACCCTGATCTTCTGCGCCAACGACCGCCACGCCGACGAGGTCACGGGCTTCATGCTCGACGCCTTCAAGGAGGTCTACGGCGCCGTCGAGGAGGACGCCGTCGCCAAGATCACCGGCGCCGTCGACCGCCCCGGCGAGCTGATCGCCCGCTACAAAAACGAGCTCAACCCGCGCGTGGCCGTGACCGTCGACCTGCTGACCACGGGCATCGACGTCCCGCAGATCGTCAACCTGGTGTTCCTGCGTCGGGTCCGCAGCCGCATCCTCTACGACCAGATGCTCGGCCGGGCCACGCGCCTGTGCCCCGACATCGGCAAGCGCCACTTTCGGATCTTCGACGCCGTCGACCTCTACGACGCCCTGGCCGGCTACACCGACATGCGCCCGGTGGTCAGCGACGTGCAGACGCGCTTTGCGACGCTGCTCGAGGGCCTGGCCAAGCTCACCGAGGGCGACGGGGGCGCGGGCGAGCACGAGGACGAGCGCCGGCGCCTGTGCGAGCAGCTGATCGCCAAGCTCCGGCGCAAGCGCGTCGCCCTGCGCGGCGCCGCCGGCGAGCACTTCACGACCCTGACCGGCCTCGAGCCCGACGCGCTCCTGGCCCAGATGCGCGCGTGGTCCCCGGACCAGACCCTGGACTGGTGGCAGGCGCGCCCGGCCCTGGCGCTGTGGCTCGACGAACTGCGCAGCGGCAGCGGCCCCGTGCTCCCGATCTCCTTCGAGAGCGACGAGGTCGTCGACGTGCGCGCCGGCTACGGCGAGCACGGGCGGCCCGAGGACTACCTCGACGGCTTCGCGGCCTTCGTGCGCGACAACCTCAACACCATCCCCGCGCTGAGCGTGGTCACCCAGCGCCCCCGCGACCTGACCCGCGCCCAGCTCGTCGAGCTGCGCATGGCTCTGGCCCAGGCCGGCTACACCGAGGCCGTCCTCGAGGCCGCCTGGCGCCAGTCCACCAACCACGAGATCGCCGCCTCGATCATCGGCTTCATCCGCCAGCAAGCCCTCGGCGAGGCGCTGGTGCCCTACGAGCAGCGGGTCCGCGCCGCCCTCGATCGCCTGCTCGCCGCCCGCAGCTGGAGCGCCCCCCAGCGCAAGTGGCTCGAGCGCATCGCCAAGCAGCTCGAGGTCCAGCGCGTCGTCGACCGCGCGGTGATCGACGAGGACGAGGCATTCAAGGCTCAGGGCGGCTTCAAGCGCCTGGACAAGATCTTTGGCGGCGAGCTCGAGCAGGTGCTCGGCGAGCTGCGCGAGGCGGTCTGGGACGACGCGGGTTGAGGCCGAGGGTCACAGCGGGTATGGGAGCTCGAAGACCCCGAGGACTTCGACCCGGCGCTGGGCGATGTCCCGCCGGTGACCTCCGCCTTCCGCGAGCAGTATGTGCTCGCCCTCCCCGGCGGCGAGGACCACATCCTCGACCTCGTCCCCGGGCGCTACGAGCTCACCGCCTTTCAGCAGGACTACCTGCGGCGCGAGATCCAGCTGAGCATGTCGACCGTCGCATCGAGTAGGAACGGCAGCCACGGCCTCTCTCACGGCGTCGGGTCCAGCCGTGAAATCTCTACGCCCACCGTCCTCGGCCCGCCCTCGACCACGATGAGCTCGTAGCGACCCGCCGCGAGGTCGAGGACCTCCCCCGCCCCCACCGCGTCCACGGTGTAGACGAGCCCCTCCGGTGAGGCCGCCGTCGCCGACGGGACATCCCCCGCCTCGGGGTCCTCGCCCTCCGGCTTGACCGGCAGATCCTCATCCGGGCAGCGTTGGATCATCAGCGTGCTAGCGTCGGAGCTCAGCTGAAAGTCGCCGCGCGCCGAGACCTCGAAAGTTCGAAAGGTCCCGATGCCGCCCGAGGCGTCGGACAGGGTGTCCGAGTTGGCGCAGTCGATGACGATCGACTCGCTCCAGCGGGTGTCGCCGTCGCGCGTGAGCTCGGGAAATTCGCACGAGGCGAGCTGCGCGAAAGCGTAGGGCGCCTCGGCGAGATACTCGGCCTCGGCCTCGGCGAGGGTCTGCCCCGTGACGGCTTCGAAGGCCAGCTCGGGATCGCGGGTGTCGGTGAGCAGGTCCCGCACCGCCTGCGAGCCGTGCCGATCCCAGACCCAGCGCACGAAGTGACCCGCGCTGGCGTAGCTGACCTCGTCCTCGCCGCGGAAGAAATTGTCCGTCGGCAGCACCGAGCCCCGAAAGCTCCGGCGCATGTCGAGGGCCTCGGCGATGCCCTCGGACCACATCGGTGAGGGATCGCCCAGGGGGATGGCGAGGGCATGGACCAGCTCGTGGCCCAGGGAGCCCTCACTGGCATAGATGGTCTTCGTCTCGCGGTGGTAGCAGCCCCAGTCGCCGCCGCAGTAGCCGTCCAGCGCCGCCGGCGACGAGCGCCACAGGTAGACGTCGGCCTTGCCCTCGAACTCGGTGGACAGCTGGCCCTCGAGGTTGGCGATGTGCTGCTCGAGCCTGGCCAGATCCCCGCCGCACAGCTCGCCCTCGGCCACGCCGAGCCGCAGGTGCTCCGTCTCGTAGCGCAGCTCGAAGGGCGGCTGATCCACGCACGCCCCCACGACGGCGATCGACGCGAGCACGAAGGGGAGGTGGCGGCCGCCCTCAGGCGAGCGGGTCACGGTAGACACGGTCGACCTCGAGCGAGACCCCGATCGCGCCCAGCTCGACGGCTTCGCCGGCCCCGGCCTCGGTGAAGATCCACGCCCCGTCTTCGCCCTTACTGTAGACCTCGAGGCGCGCCTCGCCCTGCGAGACCAGCACGTAGTGGCGCAGGCTCGGGAGCCGCCGGTAGTGGGCGAACTTCTGACCGCGGTCGTAGGCCTCCGTCGAGTCCGAGAGCACCTCGACGATCAGGATCGGGTTGAGGGCCGCGTCGCCGTCCTCGTCGGCGGTCTCGAGGGGTCCGCAGACGACGCTGACATCGGGGTAGGTGCTCAGATCCGTCGCTTGCACGCGGACCCGCAGGTCGGAGCCATAGACCCGGCAGGCCCTGTCGCGCAGGGCGACGCCGAGCTCGATGGTCACGGCGGCGATCAGCGCGGCGTGCTCGGGGGTGCCCCCGGCCATCGCGTAGACCTCGCCGCGCAGGTACTCGTGCTTGGTGTCGCTGCCCCGCTCGAGCCGGAGGTACTCCGCGTAGCTCATGCACGTGACCTCGGCTTCAGCCATGGCAGGAGCATAGCACGCTCTGGCCTCCCACCCCCTCGCACTCAGGTCCCGCCGCCGCCTGGCTCCCCGCGGCGCGAGCGGCTAAGGTGCCCCCCCGATCATGAGCACGACCTCGGACATCGTCGCGCGCCTTTGGAACCTCTGCCACGTCTTGCGCGACGACGGCATCACCTATCACCAGTACGTCACCGAGCTGACCTACCTGCTCTTCCTCAAGATGATGCAGGAGACGGACAACGAGGCGCTGCTGCCCGCAGGTCGGCGCTGGGGCGACCTCGTGGCCCTCGACGGCCTCGATCGCCTCAATTTCTACCGCAAGCTCCTGGTCGACCTCAGCCAGCCGACCTTCGAGGATGAGCAGGGCAAAGAGCAGCGCGTCGCCCCCGAGGTCACGGCGATCTTCGCCAACGCCAGCACGGCCCTGCGCGAGCCCAAGAACCTGACCAAGCTGGTCGCGAGCATCGACGAGCTCGACTGGTACGAGGCCCGCGAGGAGGGCCTGGGCGACCTCTACGAGGGCCTGCTCGAGAAGAACGCCAGCGAGAAGAAGTCCGGCGCCGGCCAGTACTTCACGCCGCGGCCGCTGATCGACTGCATGGTCGCGCTGACCAAGCCGGGGCCCGGCGAGGTCGTCCAGGATCCGGCCGCGGGCACCGGCGGCTTCCTGGTCGCCGCCAACCGGGCGATCCGCGAGCAGACCGACGACCTCTTCACCCTCGGCCCCAAGCAGCAGGAGTTCCAGCGCCGCCACGCCATGCGCGGCCTCGAGCTCGTGCCCGACACCCACCGGCTGCTGCTCATGAACCTCATGCTCCACGACATCCAGGGCGAGGTCGGCCGGGGCGACACGCTCTCGGACGCCGGCGCCGCCCTGCCCAAGGCCGACCTGATCCTCAGCAACCCGCCCTTCGGGACCAAGAAGGGCGGCGGCGGCCCGACCCGCGACGACTTCACCTTTCAGACCAGCAACAAGCAGCTGGCCTTCTTGCAGCACATCTACCGCGGGCTGAAGCCCGGCGGGCGCGCGGCCGTGGTCCTGCCCGACAACGTGCTCTTCGAGGACGGCGTCGGCCAGAAGATCCGCCGCGACCTCATGGACAAGTGCAAGCTGCACACGATCCTGCGCCTGCCCACGGGGATCTTCTACGCCCAGGGGGTCAAGACCAACGTGCTCTTCTTCGAGCGCGGGCGCAGCGAGACCGGCAACACCGAGGCCGTGTGGGTCTACGACCTGCGCACCAACATGCCCAGCTTCGGCAAGCGCACGCCCTTCACCCGCGAGGCCCTGCGGCCCTTCGAGGAGGCCTTCGGCGACGCCGTCGACGGCAGCGGGGCGCGGCGGGACGAGGGCGAGGAGGGGAGGTTTCGCTGCTTTACGCGGGGGTTCATCCGCGAGCGGGGGGACAACTTGGACATCAGCTGGCTGCGGGATGAGTCGACCGGGCGGGTGGAGGACCTCGCGGCGCCGGAGGTGATCGCGGCGGAGATCTTGGAGCACCTGCGGGTGGCGACGGAGGAGATGGAGGGGCTGATGGAGGGGCTGATGGAGGAGCTGGAGGGATGAGCTCGAGCCTTCCTACAGGCTGGGTCTCGGCCTCTATCAGCAGCCTTTGCCGAGCCGACAAACCTCTGTGCTATGGAGTCGTACAACCAGGCCCCGAAGTCCCCGGCGGCATTCACCTCGTTCGTGTTTGCGATATTAAAGACGGAAAAATAGACACAAGCGCACTTCGCACAATCGCTCCAAACATCGACGACCAATACGCCCGTTCCCGTCTAGAAGGCCGAGAGGTACTAATATCCATCGTGGGCTCCATCGGACGAGTCGCCGTCGCCACAAAAGAACTTGCAGGAGCGAACATCGCCAGGGCCGTAGCCAGGGTTTTTCCTGAGCACATTGCTCTTCCAGAGTGGACAGCATTCGCACTTTCCACTCCATACGTTCAACACCACCTCATTCTTGAGTCACGAGAGGTGGCCCGCAAAACCCTGAACCTTCGAGAACTTGGGGCAACGCAAGTCCC
The DNA here is from genome assembly GCF_011083025.2 of Pseudenhygromyxa sp. WMMC2535. Classification (NCBI taxonomy): domain Bacteria; kingdom Pseudomonadati; phylum Myxococcota; order Nannocystales; family Nannocystaceae; genus Pseudenhygromyxa; species Pseudenhygromyxa sp. WMMC2535. The sequence continues at coordinate 4,229,822 of NZ_JABJWV010000001.1, read as the reverse complement.
CGTCCCCCCCCTCAACGAGCAGCGCCGCATCGTCGCCAAGATCGAGGCCCTCCAGGCCCGCAGCGAGGCCGCGAAGCGGGCCCTCGACGCGATCCCGCCGCTGCTCGAGGCATTCCGCCAGTCCGTGCTCGCGGCCGCCTTCCGGGGCGACCTGACGAAGACCTGGCGCGAGCAGCACCCCGACGTCGAGCCCGCGAGCGCGCTGCTCGAGCGCATCCGGGCCGAGCGCAAGGCCCGCTTCATCGCCGCCGCCGGGGACAAGGCCGAGGCCAAGGCCCGCGCCAAGGCCCAGGCCGCCGGCAAGCCCTGGACCGAGGCCGACGCGGCCGAGGTGGTGGAGGCCGCGCGCGCGAAGGCGGAGGCGAAGTATGTCGAGCCGGAGCCGGTCGATGAGGAGGGGCTGCCGGAGCTGCCGGAGGGGTGGTGTTGGGCGAGTACGGCTGAGATTGTTCACCCTGACACGATAATCACCTATGGCGTTGTCAAGCCAGGCCCCGAAATCGATGACGGAGTCCCCTATGTTCGAGGTCAAGACATTGTCGATGGAACCGTCTTGGTCCATCAGCTGAGGCGCATGTCGCCCGAACTTGCTGCCACCAAACCCAAATCCGAGCTCAAAGAAGGCGACATTTTACTGTGCATCATCCGTCACCTTCGCGTTGCCATTGTCCCTCCGGGCCTCGACGGCGCAAACATTACCCAGGGCGCTGTCCGCATGCGCCCCTCATTTGCCGTCCAAGGCGACTATCTTGCTGACTACCTGAGCTCTCCCCAAGCTCAAGAATGGATGAAGAGCAAACATTTCGGACTCGCAATGCCGAGGATCAACGTTGCGGATGCAAGGCAAGTCCCGATCGCTTTGCCACCTATCGACGAACAGACCCGAATTTCTGTTCTTACTCGACAGTATCTCGATCGAGCGACAAGGACCATGGCCGCGGTAGAGTTCAAACGGGAGCGCCTGCCCGCCCTCGACCAATCCATCCTCGCCAAGGCCTTCCGCGGCGAGCTCGTCCCCCAGGACCCGAACGACGAGCCCGCCAGCGTGCTCCTCGAGCGCATCCGCGCCGAGCGGGCCGCCGCCTCCCCCAAGAAGAAATCCAAGCCCGCCAAGCAGCGCGCGCCCAAGCCCGAGCCCGAGCCCCCCGCCGCGAAGCCGCCCCCCCGCGGGCAGCTCGAGCTCCCCACCCTCCCCGTCCCCGCCCCCGCCCCCACGCCGACCCGCGTCGATCCCTCCGAAGAAGCCCCCGCCGTCATGGCCCAGCTGCGCGTCCTCCTCCGGGGCCGCGGCGCCGTCGAGCGCGAGGCCACGCTCCACGCCCTCGCCGAGCACCTGGGCTACCAGCGCGTGAGCGCCCCGCTGCGCAAGCGCCTCGACGGCCACCTGCTCGCCGCCGTGCGCCGCGGGGTCCTCGAGGGCGGCACCGGCGACGAGCTGCGCCTGGCCACGCGCCGCCTCGAAGACTACGAGCGCGACGAGCTGGTCGCGGCCCTGCGCTCGATCACCCGGCGGCGCTGCGTCTACGCGCGCGACGAGCTCGCCCGCGCGCTCCTGGCCCACCTGGGCTTTCACCGCCTCACCAAGGGAGCCCGGGCCGCGATCAAGTCGGCCTTCAACGCGGCCGTGCGCCGCGGGGTGTTCGAGCGCGTCGACGCCCAGCAATTGCGCCGCGCGAGCTGAGCCCGAGGCTCGAATCAGCTCGGGCTCGACCGCCGCCGGCGCATCCCCACGAGGGCGAGCAAGGCCAGGGCCAGCCACCCGCCGGAGCGCCCGCGCTCGCTGATCCGACAGCCCTCGACCTCGTCTCCCTCGCAGGGCGGATAGTTGCGGCCCATCGACGCGAACTCGCCCTCCGCCCACCAACCCCCCGGGAGCCAGGTCCCCGCCTCGTAGTGCTCCAGGCAGTCGTTCGAGTCGGCCTCGTAGGGCACGGCCAGGGTCTCGCAGAGCTCGTAGAGCATGTCGTCGAGCTCGTCGTGGCGCGACTTGGTCTCGAACTCCTCCTCGGTCAGGCACAGGCAGGCTGAAGCCGAGCGGCCGCTGCCGTCGAAGATGACCGTCGTGCGCCCGTCCTCCCAATAGACCCGGCCGCCGGCCATGATCATGCACGCCTTCCGGCGCTCGAGGCCATCGAACACCGCTGGCAGATCGACGAGTTCGCCCCTGCTAGTGTGCGCGGCAGAGGACTTGAAGGGTCCCAGGCGCCGGACCGCCGGTTGCTGACGAGGCGCGAGGAGGGAGTTTGTCGGGCACAAATGACTGACGAGCAACGAAGTCAGCGGCCGGTGCTCCAAGCCTGGGGCCCTTCAAGTCCTCTGCCGCGCACACTAGACTCTCGGCATGATCTCTCCTACCGAATGCAGGGTAGGGCTCCTCGCCCAGCTTTCGCTCCTGGGTCTGCTCGCCAGCTGCGTCGGCCGTCCGGCGGGCTTCGACGAAGGCGACGAGGACGACCTGGGCACGACCACCGAGGACAGCGACAGCGCAGGTGACAGCACGGAGGGCTCGAGCACGGACGAGGTCGGCACGACGACGAGCGAGACCGGCAGCGGGACGGAGACGGAGACCGGCGTGGTCGACGGCTGCAATCCGGTGCAGTTCGCCGACCCCGAGCTCGAGGTCCGGGTCCGATTGCGCCTCGGTCTGCCCGACGATGTGCCCATCGACGCCGAGGCCATGGCCGGGCTCGACCGGCTCATTCTCGACGGAGATGTTCACTCGCTCGAGGGTCTCGAGTGCGCCCTGGCCCTCGAGGAGCTCCACCTCGGCGGCAGCGCCATCGACAATCTGGCTCCGATCGCGGGTCTGCCCGCGTTGCGCGAGCTCTTCTTGTCGGTGTCGGGCACCCCGGACATCCAGCCGCTGGCGACCTTGCCCGCCCTCGAGAAGCTGGAGGTCCTGCTCTTCGACGGCTTCGACGTCGCGATCCTCGCCGAGAGCAAGGCACCCCTGAGCCGGCTCATCTTCACGTCCAGCGTCCTCGAGAACCCGCAGGAGCTCGGCGCTCTCGTGTCATTGGAGGAGCTCCGGCTGAGCTGGACGCTGCTACCCGATCTGTCCTTCATCGGCGAGCTCGAGCAGCTTCGAACGCTGTGGACCTACAACGCCGGCATCGAGGACATCGCTCCGGTGGCCCAGGTGACCGGGCTCGAGACGCTGGAGCTGTACGGGAGCCCCTTTGGCGACATCGGGCCTCTCGCCGGTCACCCGGCGCTGATCGAGCTCGGCTGTGGTTCGAGCGGGGTCGATGACATCAGTGCGGTGGCGACCATCCCCACCCTCGAGAGTCTCAATGTCTCGGCCACGGCGGTGGCGGATCTCGGTCCGCTGACCGGTCACCCGGCCCTGGGCAGCTTGGGGGTCGGTGAGACGCCGGTGGTGGACCTGAGTCCGCTGGCGACCGTGCCGACGCTGTGGCGGCTCGTGGCCTACGCCATGCCCAACCTCGGTCCGCTGCCCGAGGGCCTGAGCGTCGTCGAGGTCCACCTGAGCGACAGTGGACTCACCGATATCTCGCCCATGGCGACCTGGGCTCCCTTCCTGCACTGGGACCTCATGAACAACCAAATCGAGGACCTCGGCCCGCTGCTCGCGGCCGAGTGGATGTTCGACCCCGATCCCGACCTCTGCCACGAGCTCTATCTCGACGGAAACCCGCTGGCGCCCGAGAACGAGGCGGTCGTGGCCGAGCTGTGCCAGGGCGGCGTGAGCACCTTCGCCAGCGAGCCGGCCCTGAGCTGTGCGGTGGGGAGCTGCGGGCTCATGCCGCCGTGATCCACAGTCTCTCATCTCTTCTTTCGAACACACCCATCTACCCTCGCAGTCACCTCAGGGCAGGCGAAGAACCGCGCTCTACTCGCCCTAGCCACGCCAGACACCTGGGGTCACACTCCCACCATGACATCCCCCGTCCTCGCCGCGTTCGAGCTCGGCTTCGCCTGGCCGGCCTTCGATCCCTTCTTGTTTTGCGTGCACCACGAGGACCACTACCCCGCGGGCACCGACACCCTCGGGCCGCCGCCGGCGAGCCTCGCGGGGCGCAACATCGGCATGGACTTCGAGCCCCAGGAAGGCTGGCGCATGTACCACGGCGACGTGGTCCCGGGCTTCCCTCGCCACCCGCACCGCGGCTTCGAGACGGTGACCTTGATGCGCCGCGGCTACGTCGACCACAGCGACTCCCTGGGCGCCACGGCGCGCTTTGGCCAAGGTGACGTGCAGTGGATGACCGCCGGCGCGGGCATCGTGCACTGCGAGATGTTCCCGCTGCTCGAGGCCGAGGCGCCGAACCCCGCGGAGCTCTTTCAGCTGTGGCTCAACCTCCCGGCCCGCAACAAGATGGTCGAGCCGCACTTTGCGATGCTGTGGAGCGACACCGTCCCCAAGCTCGAGCTCGAGGGCGGAGCGGTGCGCGTGACGGTGGTCGCCGGCGCGCTCGAGGGCGCCAAGCCGCCCGCGCCGCCGCCCAAGTCCTGGGCCGCCGAGCCCGACGCCGACGTGGCGATCTGGTCGATCGAGCTGGCTCCCGGGGCGCGCTGGACCCTGCCCCCCGCGCAGCCCGGCAGCAACCGCACGCTCTACTTCTTCGCCGGCGAGAGCCTCCAGGTCGGGGATCAGGTCGCGCCACCTTGCGGCATGCGCCTGCGCCCCGACCAGCCGCTGCCGCTGGTCAACGGCGCCAAGAAGGCCGAGCTCTTGCTGCTTCAGGGCAAGCCGATCGCCGAGCCCGTGGCCCAGCGCGGACCCTTCGTGATGAACACCCAGGCCGAGCTTCAACAGGCCATGGTCGACTATCGGCGCACGCACTTTGGCGGGTGGCCGTGGAAGCGCGACGACCCGGTGCATCCCCGCGAGGCCGGGCGCTTTGCGATCCACGCCGATGGGCGCCGAGAGGAGCGCTGAGCCGACTCGGCCAACTCATGGACGCGGGCGAGGCCGACGCTCGAGGCACGCTTTCTCGACGTCTTGGCCCTCTATGACAACAAGTGTGAGACAGCGAAGTCCCCGAGAGGCGAAATACCGACCCGAGTATCCCGGGCGCTTCGATGATCTCTCCGATGCCGAGAGCCACTGCCGCGACTTCTTCAACTGGTACAACAACGAACATCACCACAGCCGCCTGGGGCTGATGACCCCCCACGACATCCACCAGGCGCTCGAGAAGCGAGCCTGTGGCTACCGCAACCGCGCTCGCTTTTGCAACGCCATCCTGTTCCACTGCGGCAGCCTCGACCTCTATCCCAGCTCTCTTGCGACCAACCCGAATTCCTGAAGCCCCTTCCTGAAGCCCGTCGAGATCAAGGACCTGAAGTTCGGAAAATGAACGCGAATGAGATAACGGTGGTGCTCGGAGATGAACACGACGAGGGACTACGACGGCTCGTCGAGGACGTTCTTGGCAAGCTGGGGGCTGAATCGAGTACTCATGTTCGTGGAGTCGGAGGCTCCCAGGACATGGAGACCCTCGAAGTCGAAATCGATGGCCAACGGCTTGTGGTTGAGGCCGAGACCTACGTCGGGCTGTCGATTCACGGACCACCGGAACTCGTGCGTCGAGTGGAGTCTCAGGTCAAAACTCTGGCAGCATCAAAGCCGTAGGTCACGGGTCGAACGCTCTCCGTGTCCGCGGACCGGAACGCTGCCCACGATCGCTACCGGGCCTGGCTGGTCGAGCTTCTCCGCGAACGCACGGTGCAGCTGGTGACCGCCAGACCCACCCGCTACGAGGCCCCGGCAAGGAGTAGATCGATGTACAACGACATCATCAAAGGACTATCAAGCTCAGACCCGAAGATGAAAGAGCGCTCCGCAGACGAAGTGACCGATGTGGCAAATAATCTGCCGGAAAGCGAGGTTCAAGTGCTCGCTCAAGTACTCGCTGAGCAGGTACTTGCGGATAGCTCTGCGTCCTTCCGAGAGGCCGCTCTCAATGCACTTTGCGAGCTTCAGGATCAGATCAAGGCCGACATCGATGCCGGCGGCTATGTGGACGACCCTGAGTTCTGCATGATACGGAGCCGCCACGACCGTACCGGCTCCACCGACGCTCGGCTCGTCTATGCGGACGCCCTCTTCGTCGGAGGGTCGATGACGGCCCATGACTAGCTCGGCATCCGCTGGACCCACGCTAGTGATCACCAAGCAGGCGTCTCTTCCATCCGCAGCGTCTTCGCTGCGAGCGCAACATCGTGCAGTTGGGGGGCAAGGCGAGTCTGCCCCCACCTGCACGATGTTGCGCCCGCGCGTCCCTCAGACCGGCTTCGGCCGGGCGTCGATGCGCCTGCGGACCTCCCCATGCACCAGGTCCTCGACCCGATCCGAGCCCAGGAAGTCATGGGGAAAGCCCAGCTCGATCTCGCTGGCCGCGTCGAGCTTGGCCAGCTGCGCCTCGCTGAGCGTGACCGCGCTGGCGCCCATGGTGTCGGTGATCTGCCCGACCTTGCGCGCGCCCACGATCGGCAAATAGCGGTAGCCCTGCGCGCTGACCCAGGCGGTGGCGACCTGGGCCGAGGTCACGCCGAGCTCGTCGGCGACGGCGTCGACGACCCGGGCGATCTCCAGGTTGCGCGCGGCGGTCCGCCCGTGGGCGTCGTTGCCCTGCTTGCGCAGCGAGTCGCTGGCGTCGCCGCGGGTGTACTTGCCCGTGAGCACGCCGCCGCCGAGCGGGGCCCAGGCGAGCACCGAGAGCCCAAAGTGCTCGGCCATCGGCAGCAGGTCGCGCTCCGGGGTGCGCTGGAGCAGGCTGTACTCGATCTGTAGGCCCACGAAGGGGGTCTGGTTGCGCAGCTCGGCGGCGACGTTGGCGGCCGAGACCACCCAGGCTGGGGTGTCGCTGACCCCGACGTAGAGCAGCTTGCCGGCGCGCACGAGATCATCGAGGCCGCGCATGGTCTCCTCCCAGGGCGTCCACGGATCCCAGGCGTGGACCCACAGCAGGTCGATGTAGTCGGTCTGGAGCCGACGCAGCGAGCCCTCCACGGCGCGGACCAGGTTCTTGCGGTGGTTGCCGGCCGCGTTCGGGTCACCATGGTCCATGGTCAGGGTGTACTTGGTCGCGACCACCGTGCGATCCCGGCGACCCGAGGCGGCTTGCAGCCAGTTTCCGACGATCTCTTCGGTCTCGCCGCCGTGGTACTTGTTCGCGGTGTCGAGGAAGTTGCCGCCGGCCTCGGCGAAGGCGTCGAGGACCTGGTGGCTGGTGGCCTCGTCGGCGCCAAAGCCCCACTGGTTGCCGAAGCTCATGGTGCCCAGGCAGATCTCGGACACGCGCAGGCCCGAGCGACCCAGGAGTCGATAGCGAAGTTCGTTGGACATGCGCCGATGATACGAGGCTTCGCCCCGTGTCTTTACCGACGGCATGTCACGCTTCGTCGCGACCTCCCCAAGTCGGGAGGAGCGGCGCTCAAGCCCCCCGGTAGAGCTCGAGATCGAGGGAGAAGAGCTTGCCCTCGACGACAAAGACCCAGCGATAGGGTCGCGCCTCGACGTCCGTCAGCGAGCCGCGGGTGTGCAGCTGGACCTGCTCGTGGGCCTCGCCGAGCCACGGCTTGCTGCGGCTGGTCACGGTCAGCTCCTGCTCGAGGTGCAGGGGCGGGACCTCGTTCCTGGCGGCCTCGCCGAGGCGCGGGGTCCCGCTGAGCTGAATGTCGATCTCGAGCTCGCCGCCGTCGAGGCGCACGGTCTGATCGATGTTCGCGTTCATGGCGTAGATCGTGGTCACCACCGGCTGCGAGAGCACCCGGGCCTTGGCGTCGATCTGCGGGTCGACCTCGCGCACGTCCATGTCCACGCGGGGGTAGAGCCGCAGCGTCGCCCGCATCTGCACGGCCTGGGGGTTGGGCAGCTGCGGGTCGAACTCCTGGGCGGGGGCCTCGCCGACCAAATCCACGGTGGCCTCGTCGAGGCGGACCTGCTCCGGCGGCTCGAACTCGACGACGTTGAACAGCACCATGACCGCGCCGGCGGCGAGCAGCATCCAGCTGTTGGCGAGGATCCACTGCGCCAGCGCGCGGCCTCGCTGGCCGCCGGCGCCCGGACGGGGGCGCGCCTGGTGCTCGCCTTCTTCGATATCAGCGTCGGCGTCGGGCTCGGGCTCGATCTCCGCGTCGATATCGGCCTCGGTCTCGGACGCCTCGCTGGGCTCGCCTTCGCGCATGGCGGCACGCTGGCACAGCCGTGCTCGGCCTGAAAATTTTTGGCCGATGACGGACGGGCAAGACGACGGGCAAGACAAGGAGAGCGGCGGGCTCGACGCCCACCGCGCTCGCTCCACTCGGCCTGCCGACAGAGTCAGTCGAAGGGCACCTCGTCCACGCAGGCCACGGTCACCCAGGGCGCCGCGAGGTTGTTGCAGTTGTGCGGCAGGTCGCCGATCGCCTCGGCGTGGCCGGTGTCCGTATCCACGCTGTAGAGCACGTAGTTGTTGTTGGCGTTGGTGCAGGCGTAGAGCTCACCGGTCTCGGGATGCCACTCGATCCCCACGGAGTCGAAGGGCACGTCCAGGGGCGCCACCGGGGTCGCCGTGCCGGTGGCCGTGCTCAGGGTGTAGAGGGTGTTGGTGGTGTCGTTGATCGCGTAGAGCCCACCGATCTCGCTCGACCACGAGGTCCCCGAGTAGTGGAAGTCCAGGCCCAGCGGGCCGATCTCCGTGCCGTTGCCGGTCAGCGTGCTCATGGTCAGGAGCACGTCGTAGGACACGCTGACGCCGTAGAGCGCCTCGAGCTCGAGGCCGTTGGCCGTGATCCCGGGGATCGAGCCGAAGTTCGTCGGCCCGATCGGCGTGACCTCGCAGGTGCAAGGGTCGATGATGTCCAGGGTCTGATCGCTGCTGTTCGAACCATAGAGCGTGCCGTCGAGGCCAAAGGTGGTCGAGGGGTAGCCGTCGGTGACGTCGAGCTCGCAAAGGGCCACGGCCGCGCCGTCCGAGACCCGGAGCTTGAGCAGCTCGTGGGTCTGGTTGTTGACGCTCAGCAACCACGGCTCGACCACGTCGCCGGTCTCGGACTCGCCAGTCTCGCTCTCCGAGCTCGTGTCCGCGCTCTCGCCCTCGCCTGAGCTCGTGTCCGCGCTCTCGCTCTCGCCTGAGCTCGTGTCCGCGCTCTCGCCCTCGCCAGAGCTCGTGTCCGCGCTCTCGCCCTCGCCTGAGCTCGTGTCCGCGCTCTCGCCCTCGCCTGAGCTCGTGTCCGCGCTCTCTTCCTCGCCGCTGCCCGAGCTGCCCTCGCCGCTGGCCTCGCCGCTGCCTTCGGCGGTGACATCATCCTCGCTGGCGGTGTCCGTGTCGGTCCCGAGCCCGCCGCCGGTGGAGCCCGCGTCGTCGCCGGCGCAGGCGAGGCTGAACACGAGGCTCGAAGACAAAAAGAGGTTCACGCGTCGTCCCATCATCGCTCGACTCTTCCACGACATTGAGGCCGCTTCAACGGCGATCTGAACGGGTTTACAACCGCTCTGCGGGCGAGCACGAAATCGAACATCGACATTTGAATGTAACGATTTCACTCGGAACAATAGCTCGTATTCATACCCAAGCTCATGTTCACGACGGCCTCGCGCACAACGCACGGGCGCGCGCGCTCGTTCTCGCGCAAGCTCAGAGTCTGTGAATCTCTCCCGTACGTCGTCAGGTGCGTCGCTGGGCCCCGAGGCCCAGGACCGGAGCCGAAGGCATAGCGGGTGTATTTCGAGGCCTCGGGACACCGGCATCGGGGTCCTCGGGCGTGCATGGCGTCGTGGGGGAAGGATTCACAGACTCTCAGGTCACGACGACGCCGGGGCCGTGACGCAGCAGATACGCAGCGACCCCAAAGGCCACTGACACGTTGAGCGAGCCCTTGGTACCGGCCATCGGGATGCGAGCGATCCGCTCGCACAGCGCGAGGATGCGCGGGTCGACGCCCGAGACCTCGTGACCCAAGACGAGCACGATGCCCGGGTCCTGGGGCCCGCCGACGTCGGCCAGCAGCTCGAAGATGTCGCGGCTGCCCGGGCCGCCCTCGATCGCCCACAGGCGCAGGCCCGCGGCGGCCAGCTCGGTCGCGGCGGCCAGCGGATCCGCGTGGCGCGTCCAGGCCACGCTGGCCTCGGCTCCGAGGGCGGTCTTGACCAGCTTGGGGTGGTCCGGCGTGGGCGTGAAGCCGCCCAGGTGGAGGTGCTCGACCCCCGCCCCGTCGGCCGCCCGAAAGATCGAGCCGACGTTTTGCAGGCTGCGGACGTTGTCGAGCAGGGCCTGGATCGGCGGGCCCGAGGGCACCCGGGTCGAGCGGATCTCGTGGGTCTCGTAGGGCTCGCCCACGAAGTGGGTCGGCGCGCCGCACAGCGGGCAGCTCGCGCCCAGCTCGCTGCCTTCGGCCACGGGGAAGCGCAGGCCACAGGCCGCGGAGGAGCACAGGCGCGGCTGGTAGCGCACGGCGGGGACCATACGCGGGGGCTGGCGCGCTGAAAAGCCGCGCGCCCGTCATTGGCAGCGCGGCGGCGCCCCCTGCTCCCGGGCCGCGCAGGGCCGCCGATGATGGGCCCTCGGCCCCCCGTAGGCTGGCCCTGGGCCGGCTCGAAGACCAGGCGAGACCAGCGGCCGCGAGCGGCGATATACTCGTCGCGCGCGATGTCGTACCGGGACGAGCAGCAGGCGCTCTTGCTCGAGGTCAAGATCCTCGAGCGCGAAAACCAGCGCCTGCGCGAAGCCCTCGAAGCGTCCGAGGATCGCTTCAAGAGCGCGCTGCGCGAGGAGTTCGAGGCCCGGCGCAAGAACGTGCGCATGAGCTGCGTGATGTGTCAGGGCAACCTCCTGCCCGTGGCCATCGTCGCCGGCCACGACGTCCGCAACCCCCTGCCCCTGAAGATGAGTACCCTGCGCTTCGGCTCCCCCGACGGCGGCTTCACGGCCTCGGCCCCGGTTCGCTCCTACGCCTGCACGAGCTGCGGCTACATCCACAATTTCATCGACATGGGCTGAGGCTCCGGGCTCGCGCGAAGGCCTCGGGGACCCCTACAATGGGGCCCCGGCCCTGCGGCGCACCAGCCATGGCCATCGACGGCACCCCCAGCAACTCCGAGCACTCGGTCGATCGCTCGGTCGATCGCTCGGACGAGCGGCTCACCCACGAGCCGGCCGAGCCCCAGCTCGGCAGCGGGGATCCCATGGCCTCGATCCGCCCGGCCTACCCCGACTCGCCGCCGCCGCTGGCCCCGACCATCGAGCTCGACAGCGACTCGCCGACCCGCGACCCCCAGCTCCACGCCTCGGTCTACGAGATCACCGAGCAGCCCCACGGGGTGCTCTCGACCCAGGACAGCGGGCCGTTCGTGATCCCCGTGCGCGAGGCCGGGGAACGCTCCGAGCGCGACGCGAGCGACCCCGCCCCGGGCGCGCCCGAGTCCGGCGTGGCCTACGAGCTGATCGAGCGCATCGGCGAGGGCGGCATGGGCGAGGTCTGGCGGGCGCGGCAGCAGTCGCTGGGCCGGCGCGTGGCCCTCAAGCGCCTGCGCAAGGGTCGCGAGCGCCTGTCCTCGGTGGTCCGGCAATTCGAGAGCGAGGCCCGACTGACCGGCGCCCTCGACCACCCCAACATCGTCACGGTCCACGAGCTCGGCCGCGACCAGGTCGGCCGGGTGTTCTACACCATGAAGCTGATCGACGGCACGCCCTGGGATCAGGCGCTGAGCGCCTATCGCCGGCGGACCGCGGCCGGCGACGAGGTCGTCCTCGATCTCCGCGACCACCTCGAGATCCTGCTCGAGGTCGCCCAGGCCGTCGCCTTCGCCCACAGCCGCGGGGTCATCCACCGCGACATCAAGCCCGGCAACGTGATGCTCGGCGACTACGGCGAGGTCCTGCTCGTCGACTGGGGCCTGGCCGTGGCCCTCAGCCCGCTCGCGGAGCTCGGCGAGGCCAAGACCTGGATCCTCGCCGACCTCCCGCGCTCGGCCCTGGTCTGCGGGACCCCGGCCTACATGTCCCCGGAGACCGCCAAGGCCCAGCGCGAGCGCATCGGCCTGGCCACCGACGTCTACCTGCTCGGGGCCGTGCTCTTTCACGTGCTCTACGGCCGCCCGCTGCACGAGGGGCGCAGCGTCGAGGAGGTGATCACCCGGGCCAAGGCCAACGTCTGGTCCTTCCCCGAGGACATCCCGCGCAAGCTCAGGCCGTGGCACACGCTGCTGCGCCCGGTGATCGTCCGCGCCCTGGCCAGCGAGCCGAGCCTGCGCTTTCACGACGCCGAGGCCTTCGCCACCGCCCTGCGCCAGGCCCTGCGCAACTACGACTCGGCCAAGCAGGCCAGCCGCGCCCAGGACAAGCTCGCGCTGCTCGAGCGCGGCGAGCTCGACGTCGCCGTCGACTACCAGAGCATCGCCAAGATGGTGGCCAGCTTCGAGCAGGCCCTCGAGTCGTGGCCCGGCAACCTCACCGCCTACCACGGCCTCGGCCGCGCGCAGCTGCTCCTCGCCCGCGCGGCCCTCGACAACAGCGACCTCAACCTCGCCCGCTTCGGCCTGCGCTCCTTCGCCGAGCGCCCGCCCCCGCCCGAGCCCGAGCCCGAGCTCCAGCTCGCCCGGCTGACCTTGCATGGATCGGACCAGACGCTGATCGGCGCCCCGCGGCTCACCGACACCCTCCTGGCCATCGCCAGCTCGCGCAATTGGGTCAGCAGCGCGCTGCGGATCTCGAGCGCGGACCCCCTGGGCGGATCGAGCATCTCGGGCGAGCGCGCGGCCGCGAGCGCCTCGTCCGCGTCCGCGTCCGCGTCCGCGTCCGCGCCGGCGATCTCCCCGGCGGCCGCGACCGTCGACGCCTTCGGCCTCGTCGAGCAGCGTCGCTGTGTCCGCGCCGACGGGACCGGGGCCTCGGCGAGGCTCGAGCGCGGGCAGCTGTCGAGCCTGAGCGTGAGCCTGAGCATCGAGGGCCCCTACCTCGACGTGCGCCTGGCCGACGAGCAAGCCCTGTCCGATTGGGCACAGGCCATGCAGTCCGAGCTGGGGATGCGCGAACTTCGCGAGCAACGCCGGCGCATCACCTACGCCGGCCTGCGGATCCTCGCGGGCGTGCTCGCCCTCGGCCTGGTCCTCGTCGGCGCGACTGGCTGGCGCGCTCTCATGCGCGCGCAGGTCGAGGGCGATCGCGTCGCCCAGGTCCTGATTGACGAGCTCGCCGGGGCGATCGAGGCGGATCTCCTCGCTGGCCAGGCCGCGGAGCCGCGGGCCCTCACCGCTTCGAGCGCCGCGCTCCCCCGCGGCGTGGCCCGCGGACAGGTGTTCGTCTTCGACGCGAGCGCGCGCGTCCTCGGCCTCCCGCGTGAGGTCCCGGAGAATGATCGCGCGGCCTTGCTGGCCGATCCCCCGCGGATCCAATCCCTCGACCAGGCCCCCCTGTCCCAGGCGGCTCACCGCGAGTGGGTCGAGCGCGGGCGCCCCGAGGCGGTCTTCCGCGTCGAGCTGAACGCTCGCGCCGGGTACTGGGTCGGCGTTCGCCGCCTCGCCAGCGCCGGCGACCCGGGCCTGTGGGTCGGCGTCGTCGTGCCAGAGGACCACTTCGTGCCGCCGGGGTGAGGCCTGCGCTGCACGGATCTTGTACACTCGCGTCAAGCATGGACGCCGAAGCCGCGCTCAGCGTACACAACCTCGCCTTCCTCGAGGCCCTCTACGAGGCCTACGAACGCGACCCCAGCTCCGTCGATCCCCAGTGGATCCCGCTGCTCGAGGATCGTCAAGGCGAGGACTCGTCCACCCCTGCCCGCCTGCACAGCGCAGAGCCTGGATCGACCGCAGAGCAGATCGCTCTCCAGACCGCCGTCGACAACCTGATCGAGGCCCACCGCCTCCACGGACACCTGGGCGCGGACATCGATCCGCTCTCCCGCCCCCGCCGCGCCGACGCCACCGAGCTCGACCCCAAGCACTACGGTCTATCGGAGGCCCACTACGATCGCCTGTTCAACTCGAGCGGGCTGACCCCCGGCAAGGCCACGCTGCGCGAGATCCTCGACCGCCTGCGCAAGACCTACTGCCGCCACGTGGGCGTGGAGTACTGGCACCTCTACGACACCACCCAGCGCGCCTGGCTCCAGCAGCGCATGGAGGGCTGCCTCAACGAGGTCACGCCGCCCAAGGACGAGCAGCTGCGCCTGCTCAGCAGCCTGGTCAACGTCGACACCGTCGACCACTTCCTGCACTCCAAATTCCTCGGCGCCAAGCGCTTCTCGATCTCCGGGGCCGAGAGCCTGATCCCGCTGCTCGACTGCCTGATCGAGGGCGCGGCCGACCACGCCATCGGCGAGGTCATCTTCGGCATGGCCCACCGCGGGCGCCTCAACGTGCTGATGAACATCCTCGGCAAGTCGCCCAAGGAGGTGTTCTCGGAGTTCTCGAACACCGACGCCGAGAGCTACATCGGCGCGGGCGACGTCAAGTACCACCTCGGGTACCACCGCATCCGTCGCACGGCCACGGGCAAGGACATCTACCTGGCCCTGGCCTTCAACCCCAGCCACCTCGAGGCCATCACGCCGGTCATCCAGGGCCGGGTGCGGGCCAAGCAGGACGCCGTGTCGACCCTCGGCCACGCCGCCAGCTTGGCGGTGACCATGCACGGCGACGCGGCCTTCTGCGGCCAGGGCGTGGTCGCCGAGACCCTGAACATGGCGGCCCTCGACGGCTACGAGTGCGGCGGGGTCATCCGCGTGGTGATCAACAACCAGATCGGCTTCACCACCGACCCCAAGGACGCGCGCTCGGGCGTCTACGCCACCGACGTCTCTCACGTGCTCGGCGTGCCGGTCTTCCACGTCAACGGCGACGACCCCGAGGCCGCGGCCTACGTCGCCCGCCTGGCCGTGGACTGGCGCCAGCGCTTCCACCGGGACGTGATCATCGACCTGATCTGCTACCGCCAGTTCGGGCACAACGAGGGCGACGATCCGACCTTCACCCAGCCGCGGATGTACGAGATCATCAAGAACCACGCCTCGGTGCGCAAGCAGTACGAGGCGCGCTTGATCGAGCGTCAGACCATCAGCGAGAGCGAGTGCGAGGCCATGGCCGAGCGCTTCACCGCCGAGTTCGACCAGGCCCTCGACGAGGCCAAGACCAGCGATCCCAAGCTGGCCTTCGCGCCCATGCACGGCATCTGGGAGCGCTACAAGGGCGGCCCCGAGCGCGACGCCGGCGAGCCCGAGACGGCCATCCCCACGCCCGAGCTCGAGCGCCTCGGCGCGGCCCTGACCACGATCCCCGAGGGCTTCCACATCCACCGCAAGCTCCAGCGCCTGCTCAAGCAGGCCAGCGAGATGTACGCCGGCGAGGCCGAGCTCAACTGGGCCGCGGCCGAGCTCCTGGCCTACGCCTCGATCGTCGATCAGGGTCACCCCGTGCGCATGTCCGGCCAGGACGTGCGCCGCGGGACCTTCAGCCACCGCCACGCGGTGTTCACCGACACCAAGAACAACGAGACCTGGACCCCGCTCCAGCACATCCGCGACGGCCAGGCGCCCTTCTCGATCTACAACAGCCCGCTGAGCGAGTTCTCGGTGCTCGGCTTCGAGTTCGGCTACTCCCTGGCCGCGCCCCACGGCCTGACCATCTGGGAGGCCCAGTTCGGCGACTTCGCCAACAGCGCCCAGGTGATCATCGACCAGTTCCTGTCCTCCTCCGAGGACAAGTGGAACCGGATCAGCGGCCTGACCTTGCTGCTGCCCCACGGCTACGAAGGCCAGGGCCCGGAGCACTCCAGCGCCCGCCTCGAGCGCTTCTTGCAGCTGTGCGCCGAGGACAACATGCAGGTCTGCTACCTCACCACGCCGGCGCAGCTCTTCCACTGCCTGCGCCGCCAGGTGCTCCGCAACTGGCGCAAGCCCCTGGTGATGATGTCACCCAAGAGCCTGCTGCGCTTCCGGCCCTCGTTCTCGCCGCGCGAGCGGATCATCGAGGGCAAGTTCCACCGGGTGATCGACGACCACGCCGCCGACCCCGAGAAGGTCGAGCTCGTACTGCTCTCGGCCGGCAAGGTCCACTACGACCTCCGCGAGGCCCGCGAGACCCGCGCGCGCGAAGACGTCGCGCTCGTCCGCGTCGAGCAGCTCTACCCCTTCGACTCGACCGAGGAAGAGCTCGCCGCGGCCCTCGCCCGCTTCCCCAAGGCCAAGATGGTCCGCTGGGTCCAGGAGGAGCCGCGCAACATGGGCTCGTGGCCGTTCATCTACCCGCGCCTGCTCGAGCGCTTTGGCCAGTCCCACACCCTCGAGTACGCCGGCCGGGCCGCGAGCGCCTCGCCGGCCACGGGCTCCCCCGAAGCCCACAAGGTCGAGCTCTCCCGCGTCCTCGACGCGGCCTTCGCCTGACACCTCTCTCTCGCTCCGCTCTCACGCTCTACTCCGCTCCACCTCCCCGTACCTCCGTACACGTCCGTCATGGCAACTAATATCGAAGTCCCCGCCCTCGGAGAGTCCATCACCGAAGCGATCGTCGCCCGCTGGATCAAGCAGGTCGGCGAGCGCGTCGCCACCGACGAGCCCATCGTCGAGCTCGAGACCGACAAGATCACCGTCGAGGTCCCGGCGCCCAGCGCTGGCGTGCTCAGCAAGCAGCACGCCGCCGAGGGCGACACGGTCAACGTCGGCGACCTGATCGCCGAGATCGACGCGAGCGCCGAAGCCAGCCCCGAGTCCAAGCCCGCGGCCTCCAAGTCCGAGCCCGAGTCCAAGCCCGCGGCCTCCGAGCCCGAGTCCAAGCCCGCGGCCTCCAAGCCCGCCCCCGCCGCGAGCGGCGGCCAGACCCTGATGCCCGCCGCCCGGGCCGAGGCCGCGCGCACCGGCGTGGACACCGCTGGCGTCCAGGGCAGCGGTCGCGGCGGCCGCGTGCTCAAGGAGGACGTCCAAGCGGCAGCCTCCAAGCCCGCGGCCTCCAAGCCCGCGGCCTCCAAGCCCGCCCCCGCTCGACCCGCTGCGCCCTCCGAGCCCGGCGAGCGCGAGCGTCGGGTCCGCATGACCACGCTGCGCAAGCGCATCGCCGAGCGCCTGGTCCAGGCCCAGCAGACCGCCGCGATCCTCACGACCTTCAACGAGGTCGACATGTCCGCGGTCATGAAGATGCGCTCCTCTCTCAAGCAGGACTTCATCGACGCCCACGAGGTCAAGCTCGGCTTCATGTCCTTCTTCGTGAAGGCCACCGTGTCCGCGCTGCGCAAGTTCCCGGCCGTCAACGCCGAGATCGACGGCGACGAGATCGTCTACAAGAACTACTACAACGTCGGCGTGGCCGTCGGCGGCGGCAAGGGCCTGGTCGTGCCCGTGGTCCGCGACGCCGACGCGCTGTCCTTCGCCGACATCGAGAAGGAAATCTCCCGCCTCGCTGGCTTGGCCAAGAACAACAAGCTCCAGCTCTCCGATCTCACCGGCGGCACCTTCACCATCTCCAACGGCGGCATCTACGGCTCGATGCTCTCGACGCCGATCCTCAACCCGCCGCAGACCGGTATCCTCGGCCTGCACAACATCGTCCAGCGCCCGATGGCCGTGGACGGCAAGGTCGAGATTCGCCCGGTCATGTACCTGGCGCTGTCCTACGACCACCGCCTGGTCGACGGCCGCGAGGCCGTGCAGTTCCTCGTCCACATCAAGGACGCCATCGAGGACCCGCGCCGCCTGCTGCTCGACCTCTAGTCGACGCCACGCACCAAAAGCACAGGACAAGCCATGGACAGCTATGATCTCGTCATCATCGGCGCGGGCCCTGGCGGCTACGTCGCCGCCATCCGTGCCGCCCAACTCGGCCTGAAGGTCGCCTGCATCGAGAAGGACGCCACCTTGGGCGGCACCTGCCTCAACGTCGGCTGCATCCCCAGCAAGGCCCTGCTCGAGTCGTCCGAGAAGTACGAGGAGGCCATGGGTCACCTCAAGGCCCACGGCGTGCTCGTGGGCGAGGTCGGCCTCGACCTGCCCGTGATGCTCGGGCGCAAGGACAAGATCGTCAAGCAGCTCACCTCGGGCGTGGCGATGCTCTTTCGCAAGAACAAGGTCGCCGAGCTCCACGGCTTCGGCCGCTTCACCGGCGAGCAGGAGGGCGAGGCCAAGGTCATCGAGATCGTCGATGGCGAGGGCAAGGTCAGCCAGCGCGTCGCCGCCAAGCACGTGCTGATCGCCACCGGCTCCAAGGTCGCGACCATCCCCGGCGTCGAGCTCGACTACGACAAGGTCGGGACCTCGACCGAGGCGCTGGCGTGGACCGAGGTCCCCAAGCACCTCGTGGTCATCGGCGCCGGCGTGATCGGCCTCGAGCTCGGCTCGGTGTGGTCGCGCCTGGGCGCCAAGGTCACCGTGCTCGAGTACATGCCCAAGATGCTCCCGAGCATGGACCCCGAGGTCGGCCGCACCGCCGAGAAGCTGTTCAAGCGCCAGGGCCTCGACCTGCGCTTTGGCGTCAAGGTGACCTCGGCCAAGGTCGGCGGCCCCGAGGGCGCTCAGGTCAGCTACGAGGACGGCGAGGGCAAGGCCCAGACCCTCGACTGTGACCGGGTGCTGGTCGCCGTCGGCCGCCGCCCGATGACCGACGGCCTCCAGCTCGACACCATCGGCCTGGCCACCAACCAGCGCGGCTTCATCGAGGTCGACGAGCACTACGCGACCAAGGTCGCGGGCGTGTGGGCCGTCGGCGACGTGATCCCCGGCCCGATGCTCGCCCACCTGGCCGAGCACGAGGGCGTGGCCGCCGTCGAGACCATCGCCGGCCAGCCCGGCCACGTGAACTACGAGGCCGTGCCCAACGTGATCTACACCCACCCGGAGATCGCCAGCTTGGGCAAGACCCCGGCCGAGCTCGACGAGGCCGGCGTCCCCTACCGCGTGGGCAAGTTCCCGCTCACGGCCAACGGCCGCGCCAAGGCCCTCAACGCCACCGACGGCTTCGTGAAGATCATCGCCCACGCCGAGACCGACCGGATCTTGGGCGCGTCGATCATCGGCGCCCGGGCGGGCGACCTGATCGCCGAGATCGCCGTGGCCGTGGAGTTCTCGGCCTCCTCCGAGGACCTCGGGCGCTCGATCCACGCGCACCCGACCCTGGCGGAGACCGTGAAGGAAGCGGCCCTCGGGGCGCTGGGGCGGTCGATCAACTTCTGATCGAGCGCGCGCTCGGGCCGAGGAGGCTGCGGGCGAAAGGAGAGGGTCGACGGCGCGCCGTCGGCCCTCTCTTTTTCATGCCCTTGCAGCGAGGATCAGGGAATGTAGATCACCTCCCCCTTCATCCCCCCCGGATACCCGTACCCCGACGAGGGATCTTCATACCCATTGAAGTCGCTATACCCGTACTGAATGATCCCAAACGACCCCTCGCTGTGGATCTCGTGCGGCCCCTCCTCGACGGCGACGTTGGCCACCTCCCAGTCCCCGATCACCGCAAACGCATCGGCGATCACCACATCGTCGAGCACCACGTCGGGCCCGCCTGCCTCGCGGATCACCTGCACATAGTGCTCGTCGTAGTTGTAGCCCGTCACGAACACATAGCGATCCAAGAATTGCGCCGTGGGCACCATCTGGACCATGGCCGGCGAGCCGCGGTTGTCCGCCTCGTAGTGCCCGGCCACGTACTGCACGGGCATGAAGGGGCCGTCGGCGCTGAAGTAGAGGTTTGTCGCGTTGTCGACCACGAGCTCGGCCCAGTCGCCGCGCTTGGCCAGGGCGATCGGCGTGCCCTCCTGGGGCGGATCGACGCTGACGGTGATGTCGTCGGCGCCGGCGTAGATCCGCCAAAAGTGGCGCTCCTGGCCGCGCAGGGGCGAGTGCGGGCCGACGTACTCCATGCCCCAGTAGTCGAGGGGCAGGACCTGCTCCTGGACGAAGTCCGAGCCGCGGTTGCAGGCCGTGTCGACGTCGAGGGGCGGCGAGCAGCCCTCGATGGCCGAGCCCGAGCAAAAGGGCACCCGCAGGCCGCGGATCGCCGAGACCAGCCAGATCGGCTTGTCGGCGGTGACCACCGTGCCCGAGAGGTCCTGCGCGCAGCTGGGCGCGCCGTTCTCGAGCGAGGTGTCGATGCGCACGTTGTCGAAGCGGTTGAGCAGCTGCTCGCCCATCTCGCCGCCGGCCACGAAGGGCAGCGGCAGGTTGTCGCCGGCCGTGTCGACGCTCGGCCACCAGCGCAAGGTGGTCTGGTCTTCGAGGGCGATGGCCACGAAGTAGCTGGGCACGACGTAGGCCTTCTCGCCAAACACCACGTACTCGCCGGTGAGCATGTGCTCGGGCAAGAGCAGCGAGGAGCCGTTGGTCGAGGAGCCCTCGAAGGGCGAGTGCAGGTAGGCGACGACGGGCAGGTCGCTGACGACGTGGTGGACCGCGCCCGAGCGATACATGGAGGTGACCTCGTAGTACTCGGTCAGCTCGCCGGGCAGCTTGAACACGTGGGACTCGCCGGGCTGGAGGGTGATCGGGCCCTCGACGAGCTCCTCGATGTTGCTGCCCTCGGGGGCGAAGCGCAGCTCCACGGTGGCCGGGAGCTCGAGCTGCGGGTTGCCGACGACCATGGCGTCGTCGGGCAGCTCGTCGAGCTGGGAGTCCGCCTGGTACATGCTCGTGGCGTAAAACGAGCAGCCCTCGGAGCTGGCCGTGTCCTGCAGGGCCTCGCAAGGGCCGACGCAGGCCGCCACGCAGCTGCCGTCTTCGCCCTCTTCGAAGCAGGTGTTGCAGCTCTGGTAGGTCCCGCAGGCGCTCGCCTCCCACTCGAGGCCCGTGGCCGCGCAGGTCTCGATCACGCTGGCGTCGTCGGTGCAGCGCGTCTCCTCGGGCACGCAGATGATCGTCGGGCCGTCGTCGGTGGACTCGGAGTCCCCCGAGGGCGTGCCCTCCTCGCTGCTCTCGGCCTCGGCCTCGTCGTCGCTCCCCGGCGGGGGCTGACAGGCGAGCATCGAGATCGCCGCGAGGGAGAGCGCGCCCGAGTAGAGGAGGCTCGCTAGGGGTTCACGGTTGGGGCCAGGGATGGGGACGGCGGCGGGGGAGCGCTCGAAGTAAGTCATGTTAGGTAACCATCGATAGCACAGGCGCACGCTGGAACTTGCGTGCGCCTGTCCGTCCGGGCAGCCTGGCCGCCGTGCCCGACAACGGCCGATCCCTGGCCGCGCTCTTGCGGCCGCTGCTCTCGCGCCTGCGCGAGCAGCCCCACGTGGGCGCGGCCGCGTTGGCCTTGCTCTTCACCTACGCCTTCTTCGTCGGGCCGCCCGCCTGGAACCAAAACTCCCGCCTCGCCCTGACCCGCGCCCTCGTCGAGCAGCGCGCCGTGACCATCGACGACTGGCAGGTGACCACGGGCGACAAGAGCTTCCGCGACGGCCACTTCCATAGCGACAAGGCCCCCGGGGTCTCGCTGCTCTCCACCCTCCCCTACGCGCTCTTCGTGCTCGAGCGCCGGCTGACCGGCGGCGACCTGCCCGACGTCCGCGTCGCCCCCCTCGACCCCACCTTGGTCGCCGCGGACGCCCTGCCCGAGCCCGAGGATCGAGCCCCCGGCGACGCGCTGGTCTACAACCCCGCCCAGCTGACGGCGCTGTGGCTGTGCCGGATGTTCGCCGTCAGCCTGCCCACGCTCCTGGCCGGCGGGCTGCTCTACCTGCTGATCCTCGGCGACGCGCCCATGCCGACCCAGGCCCAGCGCCGCCGGGCCATGGCGGTGAGCTTGCTGTGGCTGCTGGCCACCCCGGCCCTGGGCTACGGCTGCGCCCTCTATGGCCACCAGCTCACGGCGGCGCTGCTGATCTCGAGCGTCGCCCTGGTCGTGCTCACGGCGCCCACGCTCGCGCGGGATCCCAGCCCACGCGCCGAGCGGGGTCTGGGCCTGCTCGTCGGCGGGCTGCTGGGCTGGGCCGTGCTCGCCGAGTACACGGCCGCGGTCCCGGTCGCGATGATCGTCGCCTGGATCGCCTGGCGCCGCGGCTGGCGCCTCGCGCTGTGGACAGCAGTGGGCGGCCTGCCCTGGGCCCTGCTCCTCGCCGGCTACCACCAGTGGGCCTTCGGCGGCCCGCTGAAGACCGGCTACGACTTCGTCTACCTGCCCGAGTTCGCCGAGGGCATGGCCGTGGCCTACGGCATCGGCCGACCCGACCCCGCCGTGGCCGTGCAGCTGCTCTTTGGCAGCTACCGCGGGCTCTTTTATCTCTCCCCGGTCCTGCTGCTCGCGGCCTGGGGCCTGGCCACTCGCAAACGCGCAGCTGACGCCGATTCTGACCCGCTCGCTTCGCTCCGCGGCGGCGACCTCGTGCTCGCTGCCGGGATCTTCGCCTGGTACCTGGGCCTCAACAGCGCCTACTACATGTGGGATGGCGGCGCGTCCCTGGGGCCCCGGCACATGGTCCCCGCCCTGCCCTTTTTGGCCCTCGGCCTGGCCGTGGCCTGGGATCGCCTGCCCTGGGCCACCCTCGTCCTCGGCGCCCTGTCCTGCGCCCACATGGTGCTGATCACCGCCGCCGGCCCCGAGGCGCCGGGCTACGGCAACCCGATCTGGGCCTACGCCCTGCCCGAACTCTTCGCCGCCGACCAGCCGGGGACGGCCACCACCCTCGGGCGCCTCCTGGGCCTGCCCGGACCGCTGAGCCTGCTGCCCCTGGGCCTGCTGTGGTGGCTGCTGTGGCCCTTCGGCTCGAAAACGCCCTGACCTGAGCGCCCCTGCGCGGACCAGACGCCGGGCTAGCGCGGCGTCTGCGGGTAATTGCATCATCTGACATTCGCCGTCGTGATCGGATCCCTCCCGTGGTGGCACGTGAAGGACGCCCACACCCCCACCGAGTCGACCATGAAGAACAGCTCTCGCTTGACCTTGTCCCTCACTGCCGCCGCGCTCGCCGCCGCGCTCCCCATGCTCACCCCGGCCGAGGCCCAGGCCTGCGGCGGCACCTTCTGCGACACCGGGCCCACGGCCATGCCGGTCGACCAGACCGGCGAGAACATCGCGTTTCACATCGGTGAGGACTCCGTCGAGGTCCACATCCAGATCCAGTACGACCCCGAGACCGAGGCCGCCCAGTTCGCCTGGGTGATCCCAGTGATGGCCCTGCCGGAGTTCGAGGTCGGCTCGCAGCTCTTCTTCGACGCCCTGCTCGCCGGCTCCGTCCCCAGCTACGGCAACCTGATCTCCCAGGACTTCTGTGGCGACGGCGGCGACGAGATCGGCGGCGGGCTGACGACCGCCGCCGACGAGGGTGACGGCAGCGGCGAGGGGAGCGACCCCGAAGATGAAGGAGGCAACCCCGAGGTCGTCTACCAGGGCACCATCGGCGCGTTCGAGATCGCCGTGCTCGACGGCGGCACCGTCGAGGGCGTGATGACCTGGCTGGGCGACAACGGCTACGAGCAAGACCCCAACGCCGAGCCGATCCTCGCCGAGTACCTGGCCGAGGAGTACCTCTTCGTCGCCATGAAGCTGTCGAATACGGCGGGCGTGGACGAGATCCACCCGATCATCTTGCGCTACGCCGGGCAGGAGGCCTGCGTGCCCCTGCGCCTGACCCGGATCGCCGCCGTCGAGGACATGGACATCCGCGTGTTCGCCCTCGGCGACGAGCGCACGGTCCCGGTCAACTACCGCCACGTGCTGGTCAACCCGCTGAAGATCGACTGGTTCAACAACGCCAGCAACTACAAAGAGGCGATCTCGCTGGCCGTGGACGCCGACGGGGCCGACGGCAACGCCTTCGTGACCGAGTACGCCGGCAGCTCCAACGTGGTCGCGACCGGCACCTTCTTCAGCGATCTGTGGGACGAGACCCCCTTCCTCGACCTCGCCGACAGCCCCGTGGGCGCGATCGAGCTGCTCGAGCAGCAGGGCCTGATCTTCTGCGACATCGACTGGGACACCACCTGCACGACCAACCACCCGCTGCTCCAGCCGCTGCTCGACGAGTTCATGCCCGTGCCCGAGGGCGTCGACCCGGTGCTCTACTACGACTGCATGGAGTGCTACGCGGACCAGATCGACCTCGAGGCCTGGGACGCGGCGCTCTTCGCCGAGCGCTTCGACGAGCGCATCATCAAGCCGGCCGAGAAGGCCCGCGATCTGGTCCAGGACAACGCCTACCTGACGCGGATGTACACCACGATCTCGCCCAACGAGATGTACGACGACCCCTTCTTCCGCGAGAACAGCACGCTCCCCGACGTCCAAAACCTGCGCTTTTCGACCCAGACCCTGCACTGCGACGGCGGCACGACCGTGACCTTGCCCGACCTGCGCGAGGTCTACTTCCCCCCGGGTGAGCCGCTGGTCTGGCCCGAGTTCCAAGACGAGATGCCCGTGGTCGAGGACGTCGATCTCGAGGGCATGGCTCAAAACGCGCCGCTGATCAACGTGGTCGACAACACCGAGGCGATCGACGAGCTGCTCGAGGAGTGGAACCAGCGCAAGCAAGACGAGGCCGACGCGGCTGCCGAGGACGCGGGCCTGAGTGCCGGCTGCGGCTGCTCCGCCAACGAGCGCGGCGGCGGGGTGGGCTTTGGCCTCGCGCTGCTCGCCCTCGCGGGGCTGATCCGTCGTCGACGCAGCTGAGCCGACGAGGGCCGCGCGTGCGCGAGCCCACCCCTGGGCCCCGGACGGCCGGGTCAAAAACGCCGTCCGGGGGCCCAGGCCACGCGTCGGGGGTACACTGGCACCCGCCCCCGTGGACACCGCCAAGACCCCAACTGCTCCGGGCGCCCGCGCCCTCGGCCTCGCCCTCGCGGCCTTCGCCGCCCTTTGTGCCTGCGACAAGGGGGCGGAGCAGCGCGATGTCTCCGGCGCGAGCATCAATCAACACTCGACGCACAGCCAAAACCCTGCGACCCAGGCCGAGCACGGCGCGAGCGAGGCCACGCCCGCGCCTCCCAGCCGGGCCGCCACCACCGGCGCCGACGCCCCGCGCTGGCTGCTGGTGCCCTGGGGCAGCCAGCTCTACCTGCACCCCGAGGCCAGCGCCCAGACCCTGACCCTCGCGGATCCCCGCGCGGCCATGAACAACGCGGCCATGAACGACGCGGAGCTCGGCCAGGCCGGCGCCGTCGTCGAGCTGCTCGAGACGCGCGAGGGCTGGCGGCGGGTCCGCTCCGTCGACGACCGGACGCTGCGCAACGCAGGGCTGCGCGAGGTCCAGCCCGTCGAGACCCTGGCGCGCTACGCCCTCGAGCTCTACCTCCCCGAGGACGTCGGCGCCCCGATCTCGGCGACCAGCCAGGCCCAGATCTCCGCGGGCTCGGGCAAGCAGCCCAAGCCCGAAGACGCGCTCGAGTCTGCGCGCGACGACTACTTTGGCGCCTGGGAGCTCGACCCCGGCAGCGACGTCTACTGGCCCGACGGCACCCTGGCCGGCGCCGTCGCCTGTCGCCACGGCTTCGAGACCGCCGGCGAGCTGCGCGAGACGGCCGCGGGCGCGCTGCGCTGCTTCGAGGTCGCGCTCGGCGAGGACCCCCTCGAGCTGTGCTTCGACCCCCAGTCCCTGCACGAGGGCGGCGCCATGCCCAACCAGCAGCTCCAGCCCCTCGACATCCCGAACAAGCACAACAAGACCAAGAACAAGACCAAAGATCAGGACTCGGACTACGCCAGCGGAACCAGCGGGAGCGGGGGCACGGTCCGCCTCCAGGCCGCCGAGGCCACCGGCATCGACGCCGAGCTCGCCCGCCGGACGATCCGCGCCCACCTGGCCGAGCTGCGCGCCTGCTACGAGCAGGCCCACGCCAAGGGGCTCGCGGGCAAGGTCAGCCTCAGCCTGAGCGTGGATCGCCGCGGCGCGGTCAGCGAGGCCGCGGCCCGGGGCTTCGACGAGCAGACCGCCCGCTGCGTCAGCGAGCAGGCGAAGACCTGGAGCTTCGCCGTCGGCCAGCGCAGCGAGATCGAGATCTTCATGGAATTCGCGCTGCGCTAGCGCGCGCGAGGAGCAGGTGTGTCCAAGCACTACGACTATCTGGTGATCGGCTCGGGCTTCGGCGGCAGCGTCTCGGCGCTGCGCCTGGTCGAGAAGGGCTACGACGTGCTCATGCTCGAGAAGGGCCGCGAGCTCAAAGCCCAGGACTTCCCCAAGACCAACTGGAACCTGCGCAAGTGGCTGTGGATGCCCAGGCTCGGCTTTCGCGGGCTGTTCGTGATGCGCTTCTTCAAGCACGTCACGGTGCTCGCCGGGGCCGGCGTCGGCGGGGGCTCGCTGGTCTACGCCAACACCTTGCCGATCCCCAAGTCCGGGTTCTTCAACGCGTCTTCGTGGTCCGAGCTCGCCGAGTGGGAGCGCGAGCTCATGCCCCACTACCGCGTGGCCCGGCGCATGCTCGGCGCCCAGGTCGTGCCCTTCATGACCGAGCCCGATCGCCTGCTGCGCCAGATCGCCGCGGATCGCGGGCAGCCCGAGGCCTTCGAGAACACCCACAACGCGGTCTACTTCGGGAGCCCGGGCAAGTCCGTGCCCGACCCCTACTTCGATGGCCACGGCCCCCCGCGCACGGGCTGCATCAAGTGCGGCGCGTGCATGACCGGCTGCCGCCACGGGGCCAAGAACACCCTCGACAAGAACTACCTCCACCTCGCCCGCGGCCTCGGCCTCGAGCTGCGCGCCGAGTGTGAGGTCGTGGATCTGCGCCCGCTGCCCGGCGGCGGCTACGAGGTCCACACCCGCGAGGGCGCCGGGCTGCTCGGGGCCTTTCGCAAGCGCGGGCGCTACACCGCCGACAAGGTGATCTTCTCCGCCGGCGTGCTCGGGACCGTGGACCTGCTCTTGCGCCTGCGCGAGCGCGGCAGCTTGCCGCAGCTGTCCGAGCGCGTGGGCTGGCGCGTGCGCACCAACTCCGAGTCGCTCACGGGCGTGGCCGTGGGCTCGCGCGAGCACGACCTCAGCCACGGCGTGGCGATCGGCTCGATCTATCAGACCGACGCGCACTCGCACCTCGAGGTCGTGCGCTACGGCGACGGCTCGGGCTTCTTCCGCACCTTGATGGCGCCCCACGTCGGCGGCGACGCGCCCGGGGCCATCAAGCTGATCCAGGCCGTGGCCAAGGCGATCCGCCACCCGCTCGGCGCCCTGCGCTCCTACCTGATGCCCAACTGGGCGCGCAGCGTGATCATCTTGCTCTACATGCGCTCGACCGAGGGCACGCTCCGCTTCCGCCGCAAGGGCCTGCTCGCCAAGCGCATGGGCAGCGACGTCGAGCTCGGCGAGAAGCCCACGGCCTCGATCCCCGAGGCCACCGAGCTCGCCGAGGCCATGGCCGAGAAGACCGGGGGCTTCGTGGGCTCGCTGCTGCCCGAGACCGCCTTCAACATCCCGACCACGGCGCACATCCTCGGCGGGGCGTGCATGGGCGACTCGCCCGCGGCCGGGGTCATCGACGAGCAGCACCGGGTGTTCGGCCACGAGGGCCTCTATGTCATCGACGGCTCGGCGATCTCGGCCAACCCTGGGGTCAACCCCAGCTTGACGATCACCGCCCTCGCCGAGCGGGCCATGAGCAAGATCCCCTGCAAGCAGGCCGGGCGCAGCTCGCCGCTGCCGCCCTCGGCCCGCGCGGCGCTGCCTCTGCTCCAGCCCGGCGAGGACTGGGCGGCGCTGCGTCCGAGCGCCGACGAGCCCTCTGCCGCCGCCGACGCAGGCTGAGAGTCTATGACGGGGCGCGACAGCCCGTACCCGCGCTCGCGTCCGCAGCAGTGGGCGCGACGCCGCTGGACCTCCCCGCTCGCGGCTGTCACCTTGTAGCGGTGTCTGCCCCCCGCTTCGCCCCGGCCGCCCGCGCCCGCCTGCTCGCCCCGCTCCTGCTCCTGACACTGGGCGCCTGCAGCTCGGTCCCCAACGGCCACGAGCCCGGCGACGATCCAGCCCAGTCGAGCGCGAGTCAGGACGAGGGCGCGACCCACATCGAGCGCGTGCTCGCGATCTCCATCGCCGGCCAGCCCGTCGGCTACGTCGAGACCACGCTCGACAAGCACCCCGACGGGACGTGGACCAACGCCGAGCGCGTGACCTTCTCGATGATCCGCCAGGGCGGAGGCGACGACGCCCAGTTCTCGAGCACGACCGAGTCCACCTCGGTCTACGATCCGGCCCACGAGTTCGTGTCCGAGACCGAGATCGAGCGCGAGGCCGGGATCACGATCACCCGCAGCTTGACCCTCGAAGGCCGCGAGTTCGTCAGCAGCTACACCGGCCCCAGCCGCGACACCCCCGAGATCAAGCGCTTCCCCCTGCCCGAGGACTACCGCAGCTCCCTGGCCGTCGACTTCGAGCTCGTCGAGGAGTTCGAGCGCACCGGCCAGCCCGCGACCCGGCGCTTCGCCAGCTTCGACGCCGAGCGCGAGCGCTTCGAGCGTAGCGAGCTGACCTTGCTCGGCCGCGAGGACTTCGAGCACGGCGGACAGATCATCCCCGCGTGGCGCTTTCGCGCCGTCGAGGAGGACGGCACGGTGATCGAGAGCCTGACCGACGCGGACTTCATGCCCTTGATGCTCGAGGCCGGCGGGACCTTCCTGGCCAGCTTGGTCGACGCGCCGCCGGTGCTCGACCCCAGCGCCCTCGGCAAGATCGACTCGGAGCTGCCCGTGCTCGGCAAGACCGCGCCAAACTGGTGGATGCTCGCCAGCCAGGAGGTCACGGTCACCGTCGAGGGCGACGACCCCGAGCTCCCGCCGCTGTGGGAGGACGGGCACTACCACGCGGTCGAGCGCGACGGCTCGCGCTACACGATGACCCTGCTGTCCACGCGCCCGCCCGCGGACTTCGAGCACCCGCAGCTGCCCCTGAGCGTCGACGACCCCGAGCTGCGCAAGTACCTCGCGCCCACGGCCATGGCCCAGTCCGACGACCCGGCGATCGTCTCCGTGGCCCGGCAGCTCGCCGGCGACGAGACCGACGCGCTCGTCGTCGCCGACCGCATCATCGCGGCCGTGTTCAGCGGGATCGACAAGCAGGCCGGCATGCGCGGCAGCGCCACGGCCTCGGAGGTGCTCCAAAACGCGGCCGGCGACTGCACCGAGCACGCGGTGCTCGTGGTCGCGTTGATGCGCGCCGCCGGCATCCCGGCCCGGGCCGTCGACGGCATCGTGCTCGCCGCCGACAGGAGCGGCCAGGGCGTGGCCGGCTACCACGCCTGGGCCGAGATCTGGGTCGGCGAGTGGATCGGCGTCGACGCGACCGTCGGCGAGACCGGGACCTCGGCGCGCTATCTGCTGTTCGGCGTCGACGAGCCGGGGACCCTCGGCGCGGGCGGCAAGATGATGCGCACCATCGGCAAGACCAAGATCGAGCTCGGCGCACACCAGCTCCTGTCCGACGACTGAGCCCACGAGCCAGCGCCCTTAAGCCAGATCACGGGCGCCCTGCGGCGCGGCCGGGTCGATCCCCGCCCACGCGCTCGGGGCAGCGTGATAAAACCGCGGCGATGACTGGATTGCTGCGGACGTGCGAATTTCGAGCCCTCGTTGGCACCTTGGCCCTCGCCTGCGTGGCCGTGAGCGGCTGCGGAGACGACGGCCCCGGCACGATCTACTCCGACGGCACCGGCAACGCCGACGACGTCGGCTCGAGCTCGAGCAGCGAGGACGAGGGCGCCGAGAGCTCCGACACCACCGCCGACACCAACGCCGAGTGCGGCTACTGCGAGGGCACCGTGTTCACCCCCTGCGAGGACGGCCTCGCCGGGGAGCCCGTCGACTGCCAGGACACCGACGAGGTCTGCATCGGCCTGCTCGGCTGCCTGCCCTGCGCGCCCGGGGTCAACACCTGCGACGGCAACGCGATCTACACCTGCGGCGAGGACGGCCAGCCCGAGGACCTCGTCGAGGAGTGCGACTCCGAGGCCGGGCAGGTGTGCAGCAGCGGGCTTTGTGTCGACGCCTGCATCGACGCCGCCGACACCCCCTCGAACGTCGGCTGCGAATTTTGGGCGGCGGATCTGCCCAACGAGCGCGGCGTCAGCGACTCCGCGTCCAAGCCCTGGGGCGTGGTCCTGGCCAACGCCGGGCAGATCACCGCCGACGTGATCATCGAGCGCAACATCGCCGCGCTCGGCGAGGAGCCCAACTTGGTCGTGCTCGAGCAGACCACGGTCCCCTCGGGCCTGCTCAAGACCATCGAGCTGCCCCAGGCCGAGGTCACCGGCTGGACGCCCGAGACCGAGGACCCGCCAGGGCCCACGGGCACGGCCAAGACCAACAACGGGTTTCGCATCACCTCCACGGCGCCGATCGTCGTCTACCAGTTCAACACCTTCACCAACGACTACAGCACCGACGCCTCGCTGATCTTGCCGACCACCGGCCTGGGCACCTCCCACCGGGTGATCGGCTACCCCACGGCCAACCCCATCGCCCCGATCCCCCTGGCCGGCGTCCCCGACCGCTCCTCGGTCACCGTGCTCGGGACCGAGGACGGCACCAGCGTGGTCATCCGCCCGGGCACGACCACGGCCTCGGACATGCAGAGCATCATCCAGGCCGAGGCCGGCGACGAGATCAACGTCTCGCTCAACAAGTGGGAGGTCGTCAACATCGCCAGCCGCGGCATCCCCGGGGACATGACCGGGACCGTGGTCGAGTCCGACAAGCCCGTGGCCGTGTTCTCCACCGGCGAGCGCGGCATCGGCCCGATCTACGACGGCGACGACTTGCCCGAGCCGCCCGGCTGGGACGGCGAGCTGTGCTGCACCGACCACCTCGAGGAGCAGGTCTTCCCGGCCACCGCCCTGGGCTCGCGCTTCGTCATCGCCCACAGCCCGCTGCGCAACGACGGCGGCTGGGTCGAGCCCGACATGCTGCGCTTCATGGCCGTGGCCGAGCCCGCGACGGTGACCACCAGCCTGCCCGCGCCCCGGGATCAGTTCACCCTCCAGCCCGGCGAGATGTTCGAGACCTGGACGCAAGAGGACATCACCATCGACTCGACCACGCCGATCATGGTCGCGCAGATCCTCGTCAGCCAGTCTTACACCGTGGCCTACACCGGCGACCCCGCGCTGACCTACTTCCCGCCCACGGCCCAGTACCGCCAGCGCTACGTGTTCTTGACCCCGCCGACCTGGACCGCCAACTACATCGTGATCACCACGCCCTACGCCATCGGCGGCGACGGCCAGTCCTCGGGCAACTTCACCCTCGACGGCGCCGGCCTGCCCGACGACTGCATCGAGCAGGTCGTCGGCGAGCTCGCCAACGTCGAGTACTGGTCGATCACCTGCCCGATCGACGAAGGCGTGCACCTGCTCGAGAGCGACGGCAACTTCGGCCTGGCCGCCTACGGCTACGGGCCCGCGGGCTCCTACGCCTACACCGGCGGCGCGGACGTCAAGCCGATCTACGACGTCCCGCCGATCCCCTGAGCCGCCGCGGTCTCGCAAAAAAGCCCACAATGGGGCGGCCCCGCCACCTCCCCCCAGAGGAGGCAGCGCCGCCCCACCGTGAGCGCGCAGCTCAGGTCTGATCCGCCGGCGGCACGCCGTAGACGTAGTCGGTCTGCGCGACCTCCTGGTGGCAGCCGACGCAGTTGCCCACGTCGGGGCCGCTGGCCGAGAGCTCGCCGCCGATCAGATCGCCAGCGCCGAACCACCAGTCGCCGAGCTCGGGGTTGTAGCCGGCCTCGGCCTTGAACATCACGGTCCCGCTGACGGGGTCACCCATCTCGTCGATGACCTCCTTGACGATGAGCGCGCCGACCGGGAGCGTGGTGTCGACGGGGTTCTCGGGGTCGATGGCCCGAAACGCGTCCGCGACGCCCGGCTCGGCGTAGACGTTGACCGTGGCGCCGCCGTGCTCGCTGGTGAAGGCCGCCGCGTTGATCAGCACGAAGTCCTCGCGGTAGCTGGCGATGCTGTCGAGGATCGCCTGTTCGTCGACCTCGACCTCCTCGCCGGTGTCCGTCTCGGTGTCCGTACCGACCTCCTCGCCGGCCGTCTCCTCGGTGTCCTCGCCCTCGCCGCCCGCGTCGTCGGAGCAGGCGGAGGCGCATAGCGCCGCGCAGAGGCCCAGGCACAGCGAGATGGGGCTGGAAGTGTGGGGTGAAAAGCGAAGGGTAGTCATGGGTGGCCGGCCAACGACGCCCAGCTCGCCGATGTTTCTCCAGGTCGAGCGTCGGGCGCAGAAAAATGCCCTGAACTTTCGCTCAGGGCATTCCCCGCCACCTCGGCGCGCTCAGCCGCGCGTGAAGGTCAGCATGTACTGATACTCGAGCAGCTCGTCGTCCTCGGAGACGAGGGTGTAGCCGGCGTCGGTCATGATCTCGGTGATCTGCTCGGCCGTCATGCGCATCTTCGCCGGCGGACCCGGGGCGTCCTCGGGGTTGTCGGCGCGGAAGTCGACGATCACCACCTTGCCCTCGGGCGCGAGCTTGCCGGCCACCGCCTCGAAGTAGGCCTTGGGATCTCCGAGGTGATGAAAGACGTTGCACATGAACGCGACGTCGACGGCCTCCGGGAGCGCCGGGGCGTTGGCCTCGCCCTGGATCGCCACGAGGTTGCTCAGGCCGTCGCGCTCGGCTCGCTTGCCCAGCCACTCGACCATCGCCGGCTCGATGTCGACGGCGAAGACCTGGCCCTGGGGCGCCGCGGCGGCGAAGCGCACGGAGAAGTAGCCCGTGCCCGCGCCGAGGTCGGCCACGCGCGCGTCCGCGGCCAGGCCCAAGCTGGCCACGACCTCGTCGGGTTTTTGCCAGGCGGTGCGCTCCTCGGACTCGAAGTGGGCCGTCCACTTCTCGGGGTCGTCGAAGCGGTGGTGGCCCTTGTAACCGTGCTCGTTCACGCTGGCCTCCTGGCCGCCCTGACCGTGGCCGTGTCCCTGTCCCTCGGCCGCAGGCGCCTCGTCGCCCTGGGCGTCCGCGTGCTCGTGCGGAGCCTCGGTCGATTCTTGCGAGTTGGCGCAAGCGACTGCGGTCAGCAGCACCGTCGCCATGAGCAAAAGGGGAGTCCTCATGTTTGAGCCATATCCCATAATCATCGTCCTTGCACGGCCTCGATCGACCGCTTGTGGTGATCGCGGTCATCGACGACCACGCGGATCGTCGGGAGATCCACGCCGAGGTGTTCGAGCGTCGCCTCGAGATGTTCCTCGCCCAGGTCCGCAACCTCTTCGCCCAGGCGCGCCGCGTCGAGCTGCGGGTGACGTGCGACAAAGAGTCCTATTGCGCGCTCACGGTAAGCTGCGACAGCCTGAGGCTGGAGCACGAAGACCTGATCGTGTTGACCCCGCGGCTCGATCAGCGGGACCGCGCCGACGGGGTGCTCGGCCTCACCAGCGACCTCCACGTCGAGGATCGCGTGCTCCTCGTGGTGGCCGCTGAGGACCACGAAGCGCGTGGTCTCGGGCGCGCGCCACAGCTGCTCGTAGAAGCCGACGATCACCGCGCCGGCCAGGGCCGGGCGGACCGAGTAGTCTTCTGGCGCGCCGAGCACCGAGCGCAGGTGCCCACAGCCCACGCTGCTCGGCTCGACGAGGTGCGCGAGCAAGGCCGCGCGGCCGGCCTCGTCGAGCGGCGGATCCCGCAGCCACGCCTCCATCGCCGCCGTATCGCTCGTCTTCGGCAAGCTATCCGCCAGGCGCGGATCCGCAGCCACGGCCCGGCGCAAGCTGACGAGGGCGTGGGTGTCGGTGTGCATGTAGAAGCTGCCGAAGTCCGCCACCCAGGCCGCGATCAGCCCGGGGACCTCGTCCACGGACACCTGCACGCCCTCGCGCTCGGCCGCGGCGAGGAGCAAGAGCAGCTCGCCGGCGTCCCCCCCCGGCGAGCCCAGGATCTCGCTGTCCGCTCGACCGTCGATGCAAGACAGACCCGCGCCGTCTCGACCGAGCTCGACCCAGTGCAGCTCGGCCATGTCCTGGGTGTGCTCGACGGCCTGGACCTCTGCCTCGAGGGTCTGGCGGAAGCGGCGCAGGCGCTCGCGTGGCGCGTCCGGAGACTCCTTGGCCCCAGAGCACCCGAGGGCGCCGACCCCCAGGGTGAAGATCAGCGCCGTGAGCCAGCCCCGACTTTGGGGGAACACAAATGATGAGCGCGCGATGTCCATGACACCGCGTTCAAAAGCAGGCACCGTGCCAGGCTCGAAACCGCCGCGAACGCCGGTTTTAGCCATGTTTCACGGCCCCTCGTTTCGGACCCATCCCGGCGTTTCGCCGCCTCGCGACGATTGACCCCCGCGCGCTCGCAGCCGAGCATCGATCATCGTGTCGCTCCTCGAAAGAGCCCACGCCTTCGCCCCCCCGCGCTGGTGGGCGGGCCTCTTTGCCCTGGCGATCTCTGCGGCCTGCGCCGCGGGCTCGCGCGCGCCCAGCCAGGCGCCGGACCCCGCGACCTCGACTCAGGCGTCCGCCACGACGGCGCCCGAGCCCGCGCCCGCGCCCGCGCCCACGAGCGCGGCCGAGCCAGCGCCCGCGGCCGAGCCAGCGCCCGCGGATCAGCCCGAGCCCGCGCTCGAGCCCGCGCCCACACCAGCGCCCGAGCCGGATCCGCCGCCCTTCGACGACGATCAGCTCGAGAAGATCCGCGCCGTGCAGGCCATCGTCCACGCCGCCGCGACCGAGCACGGCGTCGACCCTGCGCTGATCAACGGCATGATCTGGGTCGAGAGCAAGTTCGACGTCAAGGCCCGCGGGCCCGCGGGCGCCCAGGGCCTGATGCAGCTGATGCCCAGGACCGCGCAGGGCATGGCCAAGCGTCTGGGTCGCAAGCGCAAGTCCTACGACCCCGACTTCAACATCCACG
The DNA here is from genome assembly GCF_011083025.2 of Pseudenhygromyxa sp. WMMC2535. Lineage (NCBI taxonomy): Bacteria > Pseudomonadati > Myxococcota > Nannocystales > Nannocystaceae > Pseudenhygromyxa > Pseudenhygromyxa sp. WMMC2535. The sequence goes on along the minus strand of NZ_JABJWV010000001.1, from coordinate 4,195,164 downwards.
CCGGCACCTTGCTGCTGTCTCGGCTCATCGATCGCTTCGACGGCGAGCTCGACCTGGCGATCGCGGCCTACAACCGCGGCTCGGGCATCGTCGCGGGCTGGGAGCGCGAGGGCGAAGAGATGCCCGAGCGCACCCGCAGCTACGTGGACCGGGTGCTCCGCGCTGCCGCATGGTTCGAGGGTCCGATCCCCGGGCTCGAGCCGACCCCCGCGCCCGCCCCCACCGCCGACGCCAACGCCGAGGACACGCCCGCGCAGACCCCCAGCGACGCGTCCGCGCAGACCACAAAATGACCGCGCCCAGCCCCCGCGCCTGGCTCCCACATCTGCGCGGGGCGCTGGTCGCCCTGCACATCCTCGCGATCAGCCTGCTCGCGCTCCCGGACGTCAGCGGGGCCCGCAACCGCTCGGCCTGGCGCTCCGCCACGGTTCAAGACGAGCTCGCGGCCTGGTCCGCGCGCCTGAACGACGTGGGCGTCGCGCTCGGCCCCGACGAGCTCGAGGCGAAGGCCTGGGACATCATGCAAGCCTGGGCCAGGCTGCGCACCGCCCTGCTCGCGCCCTTTCAGCCCTACGCCGACCTCGTCGGCGCGCGCCAACGCTGGCGGATGTTCGCCGCCCCCAACCGCGCGCCGGCCCGGCTGCGGATCGCCGTGAAGATCGACGGCGAGTGGCGCGAGGTGTACGAGGGCCAGTCCGAGGTGCACACCTGGCAAGCCGCCCGCTTTGGGACCGAGCGCATCCGCGTCCACATCCACCGCGCGTCCTGGGCCCACCGCCGCGGCGACAACGAGCGCCTGGTCCAGTGGATCGCCGACGAGGCCGCGCGCGACTTCCCCGCGGCCACGCAGGTCCGCGTCAGCTGGCTGCGCGCGCGCTCGCCCACCCCCGCCCAGGTCCGCGACGACGCCAGGCCCGAGCCCAAGGAAGAGCGCGTGCGCGTCCTGGATCTGGAGGCCCGGCGATGACCGGCGACGACGCAACGCGCGAGCCCCCCCGCAAAGCAGGCCGCCTGCGCCGGCTGTGGTCGTGGTGGATCGCGCTGCTCGGCCGCGAGGAGAGCGGCGAGAGCCTGGCCGCGATGCGCATCCTGGTCGCGCTGACCGTGCTGATCATGGTCGTGACCATGGTCCGCCAGGACATCGTCGGCGTGCTCTACTACGCGCCCGAGCAGGGCGGCTACCTCCAGTTCAGCGAGCTCCCCTGGCTGGTCCAGACCCTCGGCGGGGCGACCCCCCAGGTGGTCTGGGGCCTGCTGATCACCACGAGCGTCGCCGCCTTGGCCCTCGGCCTCGGCATCGGCGGGCGCGCGGCCGCGCTGATCGCCGGCCAGTGCCTGCTCGCCCTGCGCGGGATCAATTCCTTTCAGGGCAGCTACGGCGCCCTGGTCGGCAACGCCCTGTGGCTGTGCGTGCTCGCCCCCTGCGACCTGACCTGGTCGCTGCGCGCCCGCCTGCGCGAGGGCAGCTGGGTCAGCGCGCGCACGGCCCCCTGCTGGCCGCGCCTGCTGGGCGTGGTCCAGCTGGTCATCCTCTACACCTGGACGGGCCTGGCCAAGATCTCCGCCGCGTGGATCGGCGACTTCTCGGCGCTCTACTACATCCTCCAGGACCCCAACTGGCAGCGCGCCGACATGAGCCGGGCGGCCTACGTCTACCCGCTCACGCAAGTGCTCAGCGCCCTGGTCTGGGTGTGGGAGGCGAGCTTCGGCCTGATCCTGGTCTCGGCCTACTTCCGCGAGACCACCGACAACGCGGGGAAGAAGAGCCGCCTGCGCGCGCTCTTTCAGCGCGTCGACCTGCGCGTGCCCTACATGCTCTTTGGCGTCGCCACCCACGCCGCGATCGCCACGCTGATGGTCGTCGGCCCGTTCTTCTGGGCGACCATGGCCTTCTACCCCTGCCTGTTTTCGCCGGCGCGCTGGCGCGAGCTCCTGGCCCGGCTGCCCGGCGGCCGGCGGCTCACCACTCGAACTTGAGCCCGACCGAGGGCAGGATCGGCAACCCGGCGAGGATCGTGTTCTCGGTGTAGTCGTAGGAGTAGATCCGGCCCTCGATGTTGCGCCGGTTGTAGATGTTCTGGATGTCCACGTAGGCGTTGAGCGAGACGTAGCGCCACGTCCACTTCTTGTCGACGCGGACGTCGAGCTGGTGGAAGGCGGGGTTGCGCTCGGAGTTGCGCGGGGCGTTGACGGCGAAGGTGCCCCCGGTCGAGGCGTCGACGATGCCGTTGTAGGCCGGGCGGTAGGGGTTGCCGCTGACCAGGCGAAAGCGCCCGCCGAGGCTCCAGCCGCGCGGCAGCTTGTAGACCGCCAGCGCCGTGAGGATGTGCGGCTGATCGTAGTCGAAGGGGATCAGCCCCTCGCCGTCGTCGAGGTCGTAGAGCGCGCGGCTGAAGGTGTAGCTGACCCAGCCGAACAAGTTGCGGGTCAGGTCCTTGCGGATCAGCAGCTCGAGGCCGGCGACGTGGCCGTAGCCCGCGTTGTCGTAGCGCTCGGCCACCAGCAGGTCGCCGCGGCCGGTGTTGAGCAGCACCGCGTCGGTGGGCACGGCCAGGGAGTAGACGTACTTGTAAAAGGCCGTGGCCTCGATCAGCAGGTCGTAGTCCTCGAACACGTGGGCCACGCCCAGGCTGTTGTGCACGGACTTCTCGAGCCCGATGTTGGGGTTGCCCCAGACCTCGTTGAGCTCGAAGACGTCGGGATACTGCGAGTAGAGCCCGACGCCGCCCTTGAGCGTGGTCGCGTCGGTGATCTCCCAGGCGAAGCGCACCCGCGGATCCAAGCCGGCGCGGTCGAGCACCACCCCGTTGTAGGAGAAGCGCAGCCCCGGGTAGATCACGAAGTCCTTCGTGGCCGCGATCGTCGCCGTGGTGTAGAGCGAGAGTATCGCGAAGGGCCCGCCGACGTCGGCCGAGAGGTACTCGCCGCTGTCGCCCACCCCGGCGCTGGGGATCCCCGGGGCGCGGGCCTCGAGCAGGTAGCTGCCGGCGTTGACCTCGGTGCCCACGCGGATCGCCGCGCGCTTGGAGATCCGGTAGCCCAGCTCCCCGCGGAAGTTGAAGCTGTCGCGAGTGACCCGGAAGGAGAACAGGTCGCCCCCGCTGCCGGTCAGCAGCTCGTGGCGGTAGCTCGGCGTGAGCAAAAAAGTCCACGGCCCGTGCTCGGCCTCCCAGACCAGGTCGGCGCGGTGAAAGGCGATCTGCGTGTCGAAGGCGTCGTTCGCGTCGGCCTCCTCCTCGTTGACGCTGGGGCTGACCACCGCCAGCTGATCGTCCGAGCCGAACACCCGCACGCTGAGGTTGCCGCCCGCGAGCGGGTAGTCGAAGAGCGCCTGATAGTCCCAGTAGCGCGGGGCCGCGTTGAAGTCGATGCCCGCGTCGTCGGGGATGACCGCGAGCAGCACCGCGTCGATGTAGCTGCGCCGGGCCGAGACCACGAAGCTGCCCTTGCCCACCGGGCCCTCGACCAGCGCCCCGGCGTCGAAGAGATCGGCGTCGATGTAGCCGTGGTAGCCGTCGCGCCGACCCTTGCGCGGCTGGACGTTGATCACGCCGCCGATCGCGTTGCCGAAGCGCGCGTCGAAGTTGCCGGGGATGAAGTCGATCTGCGCGAGGATGTCGCTGTTGAACACCGAGGTCAGCGCGCCAAAGTGAAACAGCTGGGGGATCTCGTGGTAGCCCAGGTAGGTCTTGGTGTCGCTCGGGGCCGAGCCACGCACGACCAACAAGCCGGCGCCGAAGGGCGCCCGGGCCACGCCGGGGAAGTTCTGGATGCTCTTGAGCGCGTCGCCTTGCGTGCCCGGGAGCGCGTTGATCTCCTCGGGGGTGATCGTCCGCCGGGTGACCTCGGGGAGGTCGCGGTCGACCACCACCTCGGTGCGGTAGGGGTTGCTCGCCTCGCGGCGGTCGAAGTACTCGAGCTCGAGGATCGCCCCCTCGCCCGCGAGGACCTCGATGTAGTCGAGGCGCTCGTAGCCCGGCGAGAGCACGACCAGGCGCACCCGCCCCGGGGGCACGCCACGCAGCTCGAAGCGGCCCTCGGCGTCGGTGATCGTCTCGAACTGCCAGGCCGGCTCGCTGGGCGCCTCGTAGCGCTTGCCCCGGACCTCGCCCTCGGGCCAGTCCGGCGGGGCCGGGACCGCGAGGACCTTGGCCCCGTCCACGGGGGTGCGCTGGCCGGCCTCGCGGATGCGCCCGCGGATGCGCACCGGCAGCGCGCTGGGATCGACCTCCCCCGCTCCCGCCTCACTGCCCTCGCCCTCGCCCTCGCCCTCACCAAGTTCGCCCGCCCCTTCGCCTTCACCCTCGCCCTCGGGCGGCAGCACGGGCGTGGGCGGGCCGAGCTCGATGGCGATCGAGAGCACGACCTCGACCGCCTCCCCTTCGTAGCTGGCCGGCTCGAACTCGAGGCTGGCGACCGCGTCGAGGGCGACCTGGTCGAGGGCCGGGTCCACGGACTGGAGCACTTCGAGCTCCTTGGTCTTGCCGTCGACCCCGACCACATACTGGACGATCACCGTGCCCGCCGGCGGCTCCTCGCGCTCGAGCAGCGCCGGCGGATACTCGACCGTCACCGAGCCCTTGGCCGTGGGCGGGACCAGCTGCGCCTCGGGGCTCGCCTCCGAGGGCGGCGCGGCCTCGGCCACGCCTGGGGCCAGCCCGGCCAGCAGACCACAGAGCAACAACCCGCCGAGCATCGGGCGAGGGTCGAGGCGCCGCGAACTGGGGCCGCTCACGCGCCGAAGCATCGCCGTTGACGGCCCCCAGTGCAACGTAGCCCGCCCAGGTAGGGCTCGGGCCCAACCACGAGCACCTGCGCGGTCGACATCCGGGACCGCGCCGGGACTCGTACTTCACGTGACGGCGCCCGCCGAGCCCGGCGACCCCTGGCGCCTCGCTGGGCCTCCCCCGCCGCGACCTGCTACCGTCCGACCCAGGTCATGGATGATCCCGGCGTCTACCTCCTGATGATCGGCGGCCTCTTTCTGCTCGGGGCCGCCGGCGAGATCATCTTCTCGCGCACCCAGATCCCCGACGTCGTGTGGTTGATCCTCGCCGGGGTGCTGCTGCGCACCACCGGCCTCGTCGACCCGCGCAACCTCGACGCGATCCTCCCGCTCTTCTCGGCCCTGACCCTGATCGTCGTGCTCTTCGACGGCGGGCGTCAGCTGGTGATCAAGGACCTCGTCCAAGCGGCCCCGCGAGCCTCGGCCATGGCCGTGCTCAGCTTCATCATCTCGACCCTCGGCGTCGCCGTGCTCCTCCAGCTCGCCGCGCTCACCGGCCTGCTCCCCGACACCTGGAGCTTCTTTCACAGCCTCATGGTCGGGGCCATGCTCGGCGGCTCGAGCTCGCTGATCATCATGCCCTCGATGAACCTGGCCAAGGTCGAGGCCAAGGTCTCGAACCTCGTCGGCCTCGAGTCCGCGCTGACCGACGCGCTGTGCGTCGTCGTGGCCGTCGTGCTCATGAACATCATCAGCTCGGGCGAGGCCAGCGCGGGCGACACCTTCGCCGAGCTCGCCCGCAACTTTGGCTTTGCCCTGCTGATCGGCCTGCTCGTGGGCTGGGGCTGGATCCCCGTGCTCCGCCTGCTCTCGGGCAACCAGTACGGCTACCCCGTGACCCTGGCCGCGCTGCTCTTCTTGTACGTGCTCGTCGACCGCATCGGCGGCAACCCGGCCATGGCCGTGCTGACCTTCTCGATCATCGTCGGCAACGCCGGCCCGCTGATGAAGCGCATCGGCTTCAGCCTCGGCGACAAGCCGCTCGAGCTCGACAGCACCGTCGTCACCGTCCACACCCAGGTCGCCTTCATCATCAAGTCCTTCTTCTTCACCTACATCGGCCTGATGCTGGCCCCGCCGTGGAGCCTGCTCTTCTTGGGCGTGGTCGTGGGCGCCTCCTTGCTGGCCGCGCGCATCCCCGTGGTCATGCTGATCGCCCGCAAGCCCGCGTTCTCGGACCCCGAGCGCAAGATGATCTCGATCTCCCTGCCCCGGGGCATGGCCGCCGGCGTGCTCGCCACCTTGCCCGCCTCGGCGCGCTACGGCATCGAGGGCACGGAGAACCTCCCGGCGATGGTGTTCGCGGCGGTCGTGACCTCGATTGCGATCTTCGCCGTCGGCTTTCGCAAGGTCCGCGCCGAGGAGCGCGCCGCGACCCTCCCGGGGCCCGTGGCCGGGCCGGGGATCGAGCCGGGCGTGAGCGACCCTGCGCTGGCGGAGGCGATGCCCGACGGGCACTTGCCCTCGGCGGATCCCGAGCTCGAAGCAGGCGAGGGTGGCGAAGCTGTCGGCGAGGGCGAAGCTGCTGGCGAAGAGGCCGCGACCCGCGTGGACCTCGACGCCGCCGCTGCGCAGGCCGATGCGGCTGCCGATGCCGATGCCGATGCCGACGCCGACGCCGCTGCCGATGCCGACGCGGCGGCTTGGGCCAGCCCCGACATCGCCGAGGCTCAGCCCGAAGCCGCGGCCCAGGCCGATCCGGCCGTGGGCTCTCCTCCCTCGCCGAGCCAGCCCGCGAGTCCAGAGCAGCCCGCGCCCACGCCCGACTCGAGCCCTGCGCCCGCTCCCGCAGCGCCCGCGCGCACCTCGACCGCACCGGGCATCTCCGTCGGCGCCCCCCGAGCGACTCAGTCTCCCCAGGCGGCCCAGCCAGCGCCCGCGACTGCGACGTCGACCTCCAAGCCGACCACGCTCTACGGCGTGCCGGCGCCGAGCATCGATCCCCTGCCTACACCCGTGTCTGGGCCCGTGTCTGGGCCCGCCCCCCAGTCGGCCTCGCCCGCCCAGCCCAGCGCGCCCGTGCCCCAGTCGGCCTCGCCTGACCAGCCCAGCGCGCCGCGCTCTGCGGCTCGCTCGGGGCCACAGTGGCACCCGCCCCAAGCGAGCCCGCCCACCAAGCCCAAGCCCAAGCCCGAGCCCGAGCCCGAGCCCAAGTGAGCGACCCTCGTGAACGCTGGCGCTCGCCCCTGCTCGGCGAGTCTCCCAACGATCCATGACACCTCGCTCCGGTTCATCACTGTGATGGCGGCGAGCCACGGATATCTTGCATACGATTGCAACTGCCTCGGAGTAACGATCTCGGGCGCAACGAGGCGAGAAGTGCAACATGGCCAGCACTTCGACCCAGCCCGCTACTCTCACCTATACAAAGACACAAACATGGCCGTAGACTATCGGCCATGTCCCCCTCCCTACCCCGCAACTTCGGCCTCATCCTCCCCTTCGCGCTCGCCCTCGCTTGCAGCAGCAAAGAGCCCACCGCCAAGTCGACGAGCTCGGCCTCGCCTGACGCCGCCCCCCAGACCGCGGCCGCCGATCCCAAGGCCCTTCTCGACGACTACCTCGCGCAGACCCCCGCCGAGGCGCCCAGACTGTCCACGGAGATCACCGGCACTCCCGGCGCCCTCCCCGACACCGACATCTCCCGCTGCCAAAAGACCGGCTGGTCCTACTTCGAGTGCGCCCAGGTCTTCCCCGATCAGGGCCGCGAGTGGGTACGCTGGGAATGTGCCCACGGAGATCCCCCACAGCACCGCGCCATCTTGTGCTCCCGCCTCGCCGAGTACCTCCACCAGGGCATAGGCGGACCCAGGCAGCCCGAGCTCGCCTCCGCGCTCTTCGATCGCCAGTGCCAGCCCGACGAAGCCAATTACTACGGCAGCTGCTTCGTCGCCGCCCGCGTCCTGATGTTCGACGATCCCGATCGCGCCCTCGAATTCGCAAGGCGAGGCTGCAGCTCCGAGACCGAGAGCCCGGGTGGCTGTAGCAGCTTGCTCCCGCGCCTCGAGGCCGGGCTGAAGTCGCGCAAGGTCATCGTCGAGCAGGTCGAGGGGCTCGCCGGGGTCACCGTCGGCAGCGAGTGCGCGGTCTGGCTGTGGCCGACCACCCCGGGGAGCTGCGGCGCCCGGCTGGCCTGCGGCGACCTCGTGCTCTATGGCTCGGAGGAGAGCAGCGTGCCCTGCAAGGAAGATGGCACGGGCGGCGAAGACATGACCACCGCCAAAGACGGGGACCCGGCCTTTCGCCTCGAGGAGGGCGCTGTCAGCTTGCGAGACGATGACGAGGGCACGCTCGGCGCGTTCTCCTTCGAGGGCAGGGTCGAGTGAGCCACGGCCCTCTCATGAGAGGGCCAGCTCGAGACCTCCCTCGAGCTTGAAACCCGCCCCCCGAGTCGGCATCGTCCGGCCGTGCCCGACATCAAGCTCACCGCCTCCGACGGCCACCAACTCGACGGCTTCCGCCTCGACCCCAAAGCCTCCCCCCGCGGCGGCCTCGTGGTCCTGCAGGAGATCTTCGGCGTCAACGACCACATCCGCTCGGTCGTCGCGATGTACACCGGCCTCGGCTACGCCTGCCTCGCCCCCGCGCTCTTCGACCGGATCGAGCCCGGGGTCCGCCTCGGCTACGGCGACGCAGACTTCGGGACCGGGCTCGGGCTGGCGCAGAAGCTCGATCCAGAGCAGGTCATCCTCGACGTCAACGCTGCGATCGCCAACCTCGCCGCCAGCGGCGTCGGCAAGATCGCGGTCATCGGCTACTGCCTCGGCGGCGCGCTGACCTGGCTGTCCGCCGCGCGGGCCGAGGGCCTGAGCGCGGCCATCAGCTACTACGGCGCCCAGATCCCGATGTTCGTCGACGCGCGGCCGCGCGTCCCGACCCTCTTTCACCTCGGCCAGCGCGACGGCTACTTCCCGATCGCCAAGGCGCGCGAGATCTGCTCCGCGGTCGAGGGTGGCGAGGTCCACGAGTACGACGCCGACCACGGCTTCGCCTGCGACCACCGCCCGCCAGTGTTCGACGCGGCCGCGACCGCGCTGGCCTTCGAGCGCAGCATCGCGTTCTTGGCCGAGCAGCTCGGCTAGTGTGCGCGGCAGAGGACTTGAAGGGCCCCAGGCTTGGAGCACCGGCCGCTGACTTCGTTGCTCGTCAGTCATTTGTGCCCGACAAACTCCCTCCTCGCGCCTCGTCAGCAACCGGCGGTCCGGCGCCTGGGACCCTTCAAGTCCTCTGCCGCGCACACTAGGAGCGCAGGCCCGCCTCGCCGCCGAGCAGGACCATCACGAGCATGCGGTGGTCCAGCCGCGTCGCCGCGGTGACCAGCGCCTCGAACTCGTCGAAGTCGTAGAACTCCATCGCGGTCATGGGCAGCTCGAGCATCTCGATCTCGAGGAGGGGTTGTTGGGGCCTCACACAGTGAGCGAGTTCTCGTTCCCGCCGAGGCCCCGGGAAGCGTTCCCGGCGCCGCGACCCATGCATCTGACATGCGCTAAGTACGGCCCGTAATTCATGCGTTTGGAGTTCCTACACGCCATGTGGAAGCGGGGCGGCGGGATCAGGGCAGCGAGACGCGCGAGAAGATCGAGCGGTTCGAGGACGACGGCGTAGCTGCCGTCCCTCCACGCGCGCTTGAACGAGTAGACCAACCGCTGGCCGTCCTGCGCGACCGAGAGGCGCTCCTGCGAGACCGGAGGCCGCGCGATCCGAGTAGAACGCCGCCAACGCGTCGCGGAAGGTCGAGCCGGGCGGGAGGAGGACCACGTTGTAGTAGGCGCCGCGCTCGGCCCAGTAGTCCTCGATCGGCAGGCCCCGGAGCAATCGCTTGGACCGCCATGTCGTGTAGATCAGGGCCCAGGGCTCAAGGGAGATCGGCAGCTCGAGCTGCATCCCATGATGCTTCGTCCGCGATCGACTTCCTCACGAATGTGAGCGGGCATGTCCTCAATGTCATCGCGGCTGACGATGGACCAGCCGGTCGCTGCCTGGCCTGACGAGACCATCGCCAACGACCGGGCTTGCAGTCGTGCCCGTGGTGGCGTCAGGATGGGCCGTGACCAGCGACACCAACGACACCAGTCCGACCGCGCTCGGCAGAGCTCACGGCTTGCTGTCGAGCCTCAACAACTTCCTCCTCCTCCCCTTGTTCGCCCTCATGGCGCTCGAAGCCTCGGACCCGAGCGTCCGTGCGGCGGCGACCAGACTCTACTTCTGGTTCTGCGTGCCGTTCTTACTGGAGTGGTGCGTCGGTCTCGCCAATGCGGATCGCAAGTGGGCCTACGTCAAGGAGCCGAGCAACGTCGCGGACCTCCTGTCCTCGGTCCCGTTCGGCGCCGTGTTCCAGGGGTTCCGCCTCGTTCGGCTCCTGCGGCTGATGAGACTGCTCAGGATCGTCGTGCGGACCCAGAGATTCCAGGGCCGTGCGGCGAAGCTGATCCGAGCGCTGGGGCTCGTCTCGTCGCTGGTGCTCGCGGCCGCGATCGCCTTTCGCACCGTCGAGCCCCAGTCCACCACGGGACTCGAGCAGGCGCTCTGGTGGGCGATCGTCACGCTCAGCACCGTCGGCTACGGCGACGTCATGCCGACGACGCCCGCTGGTCACGTGGTCGCCGCAGCCGTCATCTTCGCGGGCCTCGGTGCGTTCGGCTACGTCGCCGGAGTGATGACCGCGGTCCTCGACGAGCCCCAACCACCCGCGCCGACGCGGGAGGACTTCGACCGCCTCCGGGCCGAGCTGGTCGAGATCAAGGGGCTGCTGGCGAGCATGCAGCCGGCCGAGCTCTCCTCGCAGGTCCAGCACGGAAGACAGTGAAACCAGTCCCGTGAGGCAGTTGCGTCCGCGAGGCGCGGCAGCAGGCGCTCGCGCTGGGCGCTGATCCGGGCCACTTCCCCAAGAAGCTGCGGCTGCTCGAATCGGTCACGGCGCTGCTGGACACCACGGCGGCCATCGAGGCCACGACGGAGGAGCAGGCCATCCAGTCCGAGTTCGACGCCGCCGGCCGGCCAAAACCAATAGAGGGGCGAGGCCTCGCAGGTCTCCCGGATCGGGGGAGGCTGCGACCTTCGGGCTTTGCTAGCATCGAGTCGGTGACGAGGATCCGCCTGCGGCGTTCGGTTCCAAGCTCGGTGTGGGCCGTGGTTGTGGCCTTGCTGGCCCTGGCCGCCTGTCGCCGAGAGCCACCCGCACCCAGCTGTGATCTCGGCGAGCTCGGCGAGCTCGCCGAGACCCTGCCCTCCGCATCGATCTCCGAGCAGGCGAGTCGGGTGTGGCCCGCCCTCGCCGGGGCATGCGCTGGCGCGATGCCCCAGCCCCTCGAGGCTCACTTCGGTGGGCTTCACGATCCCGACTCGAGGCCCCAAGTCCTGCTCCGAGAGCGAGATCCCGAGGCGGCCAGGCTCCAGCGCGCGGCCTGCCCAAGATGGGACGAGATCGCCCCTCAGCGCGCGGAGCAGAGCGCGTCGGCTCGGATCTTCGAGGACTGCGCGTTCGGACGCTACGCGGTGCTGAGTCCCGACGAGCTGGGTCCCGACCCCGCGATCATGACCTGGGCTGCGCACCAGTGGCTGCTCGACCAGGGCCTGAGCGCGGACACGGCTGCCCCCATCACGCGGGCGCTCTACGCCCTCGATCAGCTCGGCCACCGCCCGAGCTGGCGCATGAGCGAGCTACGCCTCCCGGAGTTTCGAGGCGTTGCCCTCGACGAGGGCCCCACGCTCTACGTCACGCTCGACTCCTTGGGTTTCGAGGGGCGCCCGATCCCCGGCGCCCTCGAAGCGGACCCCCTGGCGCAGCGCTCGCTCGCGGAGGTGCTCTCGCAGGCGGCCGCGGAGGCGCGAGGCCAGCGCGTGGAGGCCGGGGGTCCGACGCTCTTGGTCGCTGCCCACGTCGAGCTCTCCGCCGCTGCGCTGACGAGGCTCCTGCGCGCCGCCAAGAGGGCCGGCTTCGCGCGCGCCGGCTTCCTCGTCGAGCCCGAGGCCTACGCCCCCACCTACGTGCTCATCGCCCTCGCGCACGACGAGCCTCCGAGTACGCCCCCCTTCATGAAGGTCGAGGTCGATCGCGAGGGACTCGACCTGACCCGTGGAGAGATCGGCAGTCCCGAGCGCCACGGACCCGACGATCTCGACGCGGTCGCGAGTTTCGCCGCCGCGCTGCGACGAGACGAGCCAGAGGCTCGCCTCGCCCTCATCGCCACCACCGGGCACATCTCGCTCGCGCGGTTCCTCGCGCTCGCGTCCGCGGCACGCGGGCCGAGCTGCCGAGGCGCGGGTGTGGACTGCGTGCTCCCGGAGGTCGCGCTGCGGGTTCGAGACGAGGAGCCGCCTCGCCCCCCCCTTGGCGGTCGCATGCTCTCTGCCGAGCCCCCGCCGAGCCCCGCGACCATCGAGGGCGAGCTCGAGCGCTCGCTCATCGACCGGATCGTCCGCGCTCACCGTGCTCAGCTGCGAGCCTGCGCGACCTCGACGCTCCCCTCCGCGCAGCTCCCGAAGGCGCTGACCATCGAATTCGTGATCGACGCCAGGGGCAGGACCTCTCAGATCGAGCTCGCTGCTTCCCCGCGAGAGCAGGAAGAACTCCGCGCTTGCGTCGCAGGGATCGTTCGGGAGTGGCGCTTCCCCAAGCCCGAGGACGGTGGGAAGGTTCGAGTGATCTACCCTCTCGCGCTCCACGATGACGCGGCCTCGCCCTCGTCCTTCACCAAAGGACAGTAGACGAGACGTCCTGGCCCCCCGGATGATCGGGGAATGGCTGCGAGGCGCTGAGCGATGGGCACCATGCTCTTGCGCTCGCCATCGAGGAGAAGCCCACGCATGTAGTTGGCGAGGGCCTCGCGCCGCTCGCTGCGACCCATCTGATGAGTGATGTAGCCGAAAAACTCCTCGAGTTCGGCCTCCACCCGGGAGATTTGTTCTGGAGTCACCCCCGCAGCAGATCACAGCCGGGGATCGTTGCCGATCCCCATCTGACCAAGTAGTCCTAGGAGCCCGTGGTGGAATTCAGCCGCGGCTGATGCTGACGCCGCCGTCGGCCGAGACCATGCTCCCGGTCACGAAGGAGGCGGCGTCCGACGCCAAGAAGAGCGCGACGCGGGCGATCTCCTCGGGCGCAGCGATGCGCCCGAGGGCGTGGAGGCCCTCGACGTGGGCCCGCGCCTCGGGGCTGTTCGCCACCGTCGCGCCCAGGGGCGTGTCGACTCCGCCCGACAAGATCGCGTTGGCGCGGATCCCCTGGCGCCCGAGCTCGACCGCGAGCACGCGGACGAGGCCGCTGAGCCCCGCCTTGGCGGCCGCGTAGGCGGCCATGTTGGCGAAGCCGACCTGCGGGCCGACGAAGGACGACGTGAAGGTCAGCGAGCCGCCGCCGCGCCGCAGCAGCGCGGGGATCTGGTGGCGAGCGCAGCAAAAGGCGCCGTCGAGGTTGACCGCGAGGGTCGCCCGCCAGTCGGACAGGCTCAGCTCGTGGGCTGGCGCGAGCGCGCCGAGGGTCCCGGCGTTGTTGAACGCGAGGTCGAGCCCGCCAAAGCGGCGCTCGGCGGTGTCGACGAGCGCAGCGGCGAAGGACTCGTCGCAGAGGTCACCGGGTACGGCGGCGGCCCGACCGCCCTCGGCCTCGATGTGTTCGACGAGGGCGTCGAGCTCGGCGGCCCGGCGGGCGCCGAGGACGAGGGCGGCGCCCGCCCGAGCAAAGAGCAGCGCGGCGGCCCGGCCGATGCCCGAGCTCGCGCCGGTGATGATGGCGACCTTGTTGGAGAGCGTGTGCATGATCCCCTCAGACCACGGACGCGCCCACGAAGCTCGCCACATTCGGACCTCGCACCAAAATCAGGTGCGGCCCGAAGCTCGCACGGGCTCTTCGCTCGGGTCAGCAGACGGACCCGCCGCGTGCTTGGCTGGGATCGTCAATTTGAATTGCACGACTGATACGTGCCAGCGCTGCCGTTGCTGCTCGAGCACATGCAGCCCACGCCATCCGTGGCGTAACACGAGGTCCCAGTGCAGGTCACGGGCTTCTTCGTGCCGCAGGTCGCGGTCACCGTGACGCGGAAGCCCTCGTTTCCCCCGAGCTCACCGAAGGCCGAGACGAGACTCTCCTCCTCCTCCTCACAGCTTCCCCCGCTCTCCATGCACAGCGCGTAGTCCTCGAAGGCCAGCTCGACCCGCTCATCGGCCGAGTAGCCGTCTTCCGGCTCGGGCGCGCACGCGAACGCGAAGCTCGTGAGCCCAAACAGGCAGGCCAGTAGGGATGACTTGATACCGGTTTTGGTGGTCATGTCCGGCAGACTAGGAGTCGGCTGGGACGAGCTCCATACGACTAATGGCGCATGGCCATCGGCTCACTGTGAATTGCACATCTTGTATTCGGAGACGACCCCCTCGAGATTCGTACAAAAACACCCCAAGCCATCGTAGCCCAGACAGTTGAGGCCAGAGCACATCACGGTCTCGCCGCCGCCACACTGTATGAGCACGGGCGAGCTCCCCGTGGTGCGCAGCCCCTCGCTGGCCGCGATCTCATCGAGCGCCGAGGCCAGCGCCTCTTCTTCCTCCATGCAAGCGCCTCCGAGTTCGATGCACAGCGCATAGTCCTCGAGGTCGTGCTCCGCTCGCTCATGGGCGGAGCCGCCGCCCTCACGCTCGGCCACGCAGGCGAGCGTGAGGGTCGTGATCCCGAGCAAACAGGCCAGTATGTGTGACACGGTGCCGATTTTTGTGGTCATGGCCGGCAGGCTAGGCGTCGGCCAGGACAGCAGCCATACGACTAATGGCGCATGGCTGCCGCCACCACATTAAATGTGAGCTTGCGCAATCCCCATCTCACCGCAGAAGGGAGAGTTTCATGACTGAAGCCTCGCTCGTGATCACTCCATTTCAGAGTCGGCCGTGATCATGCAGCTCGAGCAACTCCCACTCAGCCCCTTGCGCACACACACGCACTTCGTCGAGGACCTGCTCTCGACCATGGCCGAGCGCGTCCCCAACGAGATGCTCTCTTACAACGAGATCCCAGCAGGGTGGCGGATCCAGCCAGAAGACGAGGCCTTCTCGCAGGCGGGCCTCGTGGTCTGGACCCCCGCTAGCCCGACCGCGGCGCTCAGCCTCGATGACCAGCGCGCGCTCACCCTCCGCAGGCTCCACGAGCACCCCGGGCGCTTGCGTCGAGATCAGCAGGTCGCCCGCAACTCCGACCTGTGCGAGCCCAGGCGGTGGCGGGCGACCGCGCTCTACAACGAGCTCTATCGCCCCTTGCACATCGAAAACCAGTGCCTCCTCTACCTCCCGGCCCCGCCGGGCATGGAGCTCGTTCTCGCCTACAACCGCGAGCGCGGCGACTTCTCCGACGCCGAGCTCGCCGAGCTTGGCGCGGCCCAGCGCGGCCTGACGCCGATCATCCGCGATCACTGGCGCTACCTCGAGCTCCTCGCCGAGCAGGCGCGCTGGCGTGCGCTCGCCGAGAGCGAGGGGCGCGGCGTGATCCACCTCGACGAGCGCGGCCGCCCGCGCTGGGTGAGCCCCCGCGCCCGCGCGCTGCTGCGCGAGCATGGCCTCGCGCTCGAGGGACAGCGCCTGCCTGCGCCCTTGCGGCGCTGGCTCGCCCCCCTCCATCACGCTCGCCAGCGGACCCTACCCGCGTTTCGGTGCTGCGCTCGGGATCAGCTCCTCGACGTCTCCCTCCACCCCGGGGACTCGGGCGGAGTCCTGGTCCTCGAAGCTCGGGCCGTGGCCAAGGACCCCGCGACCGCGGTCCAGGCCCACACACGCTCCCTCGCCGAGGCGCTGGACCTGACGCCACGCCAGGCAGAGGTCGCGCTGTGGCTGCGCTACGGCAAGTCCAACGCGGACATCGCCGCGCTGCTCTCGATCCGCCCGGCCACGGTCAAGAAGCACCTCGAGCGCGTGTTCGACAAGCTCGGCGTCGAGAACCGAACCAGCGCCGCGAGCCGCGTGCTCGAGGTGCTCGAGGTGCTCGAGTCAGGCTCCACGGCGCCTGCTCAGCGAAATATACATTAGCCCGCCTGCGGTGCGTCGGCGCGCACTGGCCAGGGCACCTCGACGCGTTCGTCCACGGACACCTGCTCGCCGATCTGCGTCGCCGAGGCCCGCACCAGCAGGTCGCGGTAGCGCCACTCCACGCGGATCGCCTCGAGCCGCGGCGGCGCGTCCCCGGGCAGGGGCAGCTCGCCGCTTCGCACGCTCGGCTCGCCGTAGGTCGCCTCGAGCCGCGCCAGGGTCTCGCGCAGGTCGAGCATCGCGGCCTCGGCCTGGCGGTAGCTGCGACGCAGCGAGGCGTGGCGCAGCGGGTGCTCGGGGCTGTCGAATACGAACAGCGCCCGGCCCTCCACCGGGGGGCGGCTCGCGTCGTCGAGCGCGGCCAGGGTCTCGAGCGTGCAGGCGAGGCGAATCTGCGGGTTGGACTCGCGGCTGGAGCGACGCCAGACCACCGAGGCCCCGCTGACGGCGTCGGGGTCACCGGCCGCGGCGATCTGCTCGCGCTTGTGCTCGCGCAGCCGGGCGACGCTGGCCCGCGCGCTGGTGTCGACGCAGTCGAGGCCGCGCGCGGCGAGGGCTCGGCGCAAGCTCTCGAGGTCGTCGAAGCCCACCCGCGCGCCCAGGGCCGCGCTGCTCGGCGCCCTGGCCAGGGCCTGCTCGGGCTCCTCGAATTCCGGCAGCCGGGTCTCCAGCGGTGGCAGCTGCGCCGCGGGCTCGCGGCCGAACTGCCACCACAGCGCCGCCGCGAGGCCGATCAAACCCAGACCCAGGCCCAGCCAAAACAAGCGCCTGCGCCACAGCGCCTGGCGCTCGCGCACCAGCGGCGAGGAGGTCGTCGGCTGAGGACCCTTGGCGCGCATCAGGGGCAGTTCCCGGGCTCGTCGACGAGCTCGGCGCACAGCGGGTCGAGCACGGCCATGATCGCGTCCTCGTCCTGCGTCGAGATCTCGGTCTCGGCGGCGGCGAGCACCATGTCGAGGTCATCGGCGAAGGCCTGGAAGTCCTCGACGGTGAGGGTCATGCCCTCGTGGGCGCTGACCATGTCCTTGCAGACCGAGCCGCCGTAGCTGGGGTCGAGCATGGTCGCCTCGTTGCCATAGAGGCAGGGGCCATCGATGGCGCACAGCTGGCGGGTCAGGCAGGCTTCGAAGCGAACCTGGTCGGCGCCGGCGAACAAGCCCATGATCGCGGGATCCGAGCTCACGGTCGTGTAGAAGTCCGTGACCACGGCCTGGATGCCCGGCTTGCGACCGACCCGCTGGTAGATCGTCGCGTCGTTGCTGGGGTCCTCGACGATGTCCGCCTGCATGTCGACGAGCGCGGCGACGATCGTGTCGATGTCGGCCTGGGCCACGCCCGCGTCGGTCAGCGCGCCGACGAAGTGATCCGCGAGATCGAGGAAGTCCTGCTCCGAGATCCCCAGACCTTCGTGGGACTCCTTCATGTCGCGGCAGTCGCTGCCCGGGTAGGCTTGCGGACCGCCGGAGATGTTGCCGAGCTGATTGACCAGGCAGGTGATCGTCACGCCGACGTCGACGTCGTCGTTGAGGAAGTAGGCGTTGATCTTGGGGTCGGCGGCGATCCGGTTGACGACCGCGTCGGTGACCACGGCCTCGATGCCCGGCTCCTCCCCGAGGCGCTCGTAGAGCGTGCTCCCGGCCTCGTCGTCACCGTCCTCTCCGCCCTTGCAGCCCGCGGAGAGCACGAGGGCCGAGCCCAGGCAAAGACCAAGCGCGATGCGGTGTGGCATACGCGCAGGATAGCGCGTACGTGCCCTTCGCGCGCCTGGTCCATGGACCAAAACTGGGCCCAGCCCAGCTCAGCTCTTGGCGAAGAGCGCCAGCGGGTCACGCATGGCCTTGAACTCGAGGGCGTTGCCGGCGGGGTCGAGCAAGAACATCGTCGCCTGCTCACCGACCTCGCCCGCGAAGCGGATCTGCGGCTCGATCTCGAAGCGCACCTCGGCCGCCAGCAAGCGGTCCCGCAGCTGCGCCCACTCGTCCATGGTCAGGACCACGCCAAAGTGAGGGACCGGCACGTCCTCGCCGTCGACGAAGTTGCGCCCGTGGATCCCCTGGTGACCGTCGACCTCGTGGATCACCAGCTGGTGGCCAAAGAAGTCGAAGTCGACCCAGCGCGTCGAGCTGCGGCCTTCGGGGCAGCCCATGAGCTCGCCGTAGAAGCGCCGGCAGCTGGCGAGGTCGTCGACCGGGATCGCTAGATGGAAGGGGCCCGACGCGGCGGTGGACATGGCCAGAGGCTAGCGGGTCGGGGCAGGCTTGCGGGCGGGGTCGGGCACGAAGTAGGCGCGCGCGCCCTCGACACAGGCGATCCCCCGGGCGCGGCGACCATCGAGGGACTCGCCGGCGCGGCTGACCACGCGGATGTCGTAGGACAGAGCGCTCGCCGGCTCGAGGTCCGCGAGGTAGCGGATCACCAGCTCGCGGGCCTCGTCTTCGTCGGCGGCGATCACCGTGAACCCAGCGGTGTAGCCCTGGGCGCCCACGGGCCAGCTCTCCATGAGCGACACGGCCGGCGGCGGCTCGCAGGGCTCGGGCCTGGGCTCGATGCCCAGCTCGGCCTCGACCTCGGCGCGGACCGAGACCCGAAAGGCCTCGGCCGGCTGGGCGAGCAGTCCGTGGTCGACCCGGTTGATCGTCTCGAACATGTGCGGGGTGGTCCAGTCGCGGCGACCGGACACGCGCGCGACCTCGCGGGCCTCGGCCCGGCGGCCGTGCTGCCACAGCGCCTCGAACACCTCCTCGGCGACGAGACTCGCGTAGCCGCTGCCGAGCTCGCCGCGATCGTGGAGCGTGACCACGAGATCGAGGGCCTGATAGAGCATGCGCAGGGCCTCGTCGAGATCGCCCTGGGGATCTCCGAGCACCCACGAGCCGAGCACCGCCAAGGTCAGCGGGTTGCTGCGGTCGGCCTGGTGAGCCCGCTCCATGGTCACCCGGGCGCCGTCGTAGCGGCCGAGGCGGTAGAGGGTGATCGCCTGGTTGTAGAGCGCCCCGCTGTTGAGACCCTCGAGCGAGAGCGCCGACTCGAACCGCTCGATCGCCTCCTCGAGGCGGTCGAGGTCCGACAGGCAGATGCCGTGCTCGACGAGCATCTCGACGTCGAGGGGATCTTCTTGCAGGTAGGCGTCGTAGATCTCCTCGGCCTCGTCGAGGCGACCCTGGCGACGCAGCAGAGCCCCGAGCGCGGCGTTGGCCTCGACCATGCTCGGCGCGCCCTCGTCGAGGTTGAGCGCCCGGCGGTAGCAGGTCTCGGCCTGCTGCTCGTCGCCGAGGCGCTCGAGCACCGCGCCGAGGTTGTAGTGCTGAAGCACGCCGTTGGGGTCGAGGGCGACGGCGACCTCGAAGGCCTGGCGGGCCTCGTCGAGCTTGCCGTGAAGATCCAAGACGTTGCCGAGCGCGGTCAGGATGTCCGGCTTGCGCGGGAACTCTCCGGCCGCGCGACGGGCCAGAGTCAGCGCGTGGCCGTAGTCTCCGATGTCACACAGGCCGCGGATCCACATGCAGTAGATCGGCACGCGCTCGTTGTCGGGGAGTTCGGGTTCCCACGAGCTACGGAGCAGTCGAACCGCCGAGTCGGCGGCGCCTTGATCGAGCAAGGTGGCGATGGCGTCGAGTTGCGGGCGCATTTGCAGACGCAAGGGGGTCGAAGATTTTTTGCATGAACCGCCGAGCGCTGGCAACAAAGAGTTGAGTTCCTTCGCGCTCGGCGGAGGTCGCGACGCCGAGCACGCGACGACCATTGATGGCTCTAGTGTTCGCGCCCGGCGCGGCGACCTTGCCCAGAGTTTGGTGCTCGACTCGGCGAAAACTCAGGCGCCGACGGCGGGCAAGCGCTCGCGGACCAGGCCGAGAAACATCTGCATACCGATCGGTATCAGTTCGTCTTCGAAATCGAAGTCGGGATGGTGACAACCGGGCGTGTCCTCTCCCTCGCGGCCAGCGCCAAGGAAGAAGTAGGCCGCCGGCACCTCCGCCGCGAAGTAGGCGAAGTCCTCGCCTCCAGCCATGGGCAGCCCTTCGCTGCTGGCCGCGAGGCCGACCTGCTGTGATACGCGTTGCACGGCCGCCACACACTCGGGGTGGTTCACGAGCACGGGGTAGCTGGCCTCCAGGGCGAGGTCCACCTCGACGCCATGGGTCATGCCGACACCCTTGCAGATCTCGCGCGCGCGCGAGAGCACTCGCTCGGTGACCGCGGCGGAGTAGCTGCGGATGGTGCCAGTCATGCGCGCGAACTCGGGGATGACGTTGCTCGTGGTGCCGCTCTCGAAGCTGCACACGCTGAGCACCGCCCCGCCCGCGGCGCCCAGCCCCCGAGAGACCACGGTCTGGAGCGCGCCGACGAGGGCCGCCCCGGCCACGATGGGGTCGCGGCAGTCCTGCGGCTGGCTGCCATGGCCACCGCGACCGCGCACGGTGATCTCGAAGGTGTGGACCTGCGCCATCGTCGGGCCGGCGATGACCCGCAGCTGGCCGCTGGGATAGCCGGGCCAATTGTGCAGCCCATAGACCTCGCTCACGCCGTCGAGGGCGCCCTCGGCGATCATGACTTTGGCGCCGCCACCATCGACGCCCTCTTCGGCGGGCTGAAAGAGCAAGCGGACGTTGCCGGCGATCTGCTCGCGGTAGCGGGCGAGGATCGCGGCCGTGCCCAACAAGATCGCCGTGTGCCCATCGTGGCCGCACTTGTGCGCGCGGCCGTCGTGGACCGAGCGCCAGGGCAAGTCGGTGTGCTCGGGCATCGGCAGGCAGTCGAGGTCGGCGCGCAGGGCGATGGTCGGCGCGCGTCCCTGGAGCTCGGGGCGAAGGTCGGCGATGAGCCCCGTCTTGGCGCTCTCCCGCGGCTCGTAGCCGAGCTGGCTGAGCCAGCCCTTGACCAGCCGCTGGGTCCGGAGCTCCTCGAAGCCGAGCTCCGGGTGCTTGTGGATGTCTCGCCTGATCTCGACCAGCGTCGGCTCCAGGCCGCGGATCTCTTCGCTCGGATCCTCCCAAGACATGGCGCGCAGGGTAGCTGATTTTCCGTCACAATACAGACGCCCTGCGACGCGCTACGCTGGCGCCATGGGCTCGGCAATTCGCAGCAAGGCGCTGATCCTCTATGAGGGCGAGCGCACTCCACACCGCTCCTGTGGCATCGCCCTCGCCGAGACCTTCGACCGCCCGACGGCCGCCTACCAGAGCCTGCGCCGTGGAGGGATCACGGGTCGTGGAACCTGCGGAGCGGTGGTCGCCGGGCAGCTGATCCTCGGCGAGTTCCTCGGCCACCCCGATCCCACGGGGCCGACGACGCCCGCCCTCGAGCGCGCGATGAAGCGCTACCAGGCGCGGGTCGAGGCCGAGCTCGATCGCGGGGCGAGCCCGAGCCTGATCTGCAACGACCTGACCGCGCCACACGGTGATTTTCGCGGGCCCGATCGCCATCGATTTTGTACCGCGCTCGTCGCCCAGGTCGCCCAGCTCGTCGACGAGACCCTGCGCGAGCAAGGCCTCGCCCACCCGGTCACTCCCCTGACCACGGACGAGGGCGAGCGCCTCGACTTTCGCTGACGCGCGGCCCAAAATGCCGCGCAGCCCCCAAAGGGGCGTGTTCAAAGCGTCCCCTACCGCGAACGCGCGGCCGCGGGGGTATAACCATCCAACCATGGCTGGAGAGCCGATCACCTTCGACCAGCTCGTCGTGTTTTTGGCGATCGTCGAGACCGGCAGCTTCTCTGGTGCGGCGCGCAAGCTGGCTCGGGCGCAGTCGGCCATCAGCTACGCGATCGCAAACCTGGAGCGGCTGCTCGAGCTCGAGCTCTTCGACCGCACCGGCCGCAAGCCCGTGCTGACCGCGGCCGGCCGCGCGCTCCTCGATGACGCCCGCTCCGTCAACGGTCAGGTCGATCGCCTGCTCGCCCGCGCCCGCCAGATGCGCGAGGGCCTCGAGCCGCGCCTGGCCATCGCCGTCGACGTGTTCTTCCCGATGCCCGTGCTGCTCGAGGCCCTGGCCGCGTTTCGCCAGCGCTTCCCCACGGTCCCGGTCCACCTGCACACCGAGGCGCTCGGTGCCGTGGCCAAGCTCGTCACCGACGGCGCGGTTCAATTCGGCATCAGCTTGCCCCTGCAAGAGTTTCCCGGCGGCGTGGAGCGCGAGCCCCTCGGCGTCATCGACCTGGTCACGGTCTGCGCCGCCAACCACCCCCTGGCCATGCAGTGCGGCGAGCCGATCCCCCTGGCCGCGCTGCGCGAGCACACCCAGCTGGTGCTCACGGACCGCTCGTCACTGACCGCCGGCATCGACTTCGCCGTCGCCGGCGACGACAACTGGCGCCTCGCCGACCTGCCCGCCAAGAAAGCCTGCCTGCTCGCGGGCTTCGGCTGGGGGAACATGCCCCTGCACATGGTGGCCGAGGAGCTCGAGGCCGGGCGCCTGGTGCGGCTGCACGTCCGGGAGTGGGGCACCAGCTTTCACACCGTGGACATGTTCTTGATCCATCGGGCAGCCGCCCCACCGGGGCCTGCGGGCCGCTGGTTGGTCGAGTACTTCCACGGCAAAAAAAATTCTCCATGACGCAATCTCGATCGGGGTCGCCGGGTACTACCCCGCCGTCCCGTGATGAGCGCGCCACAAGCAGTCGTCCTCGTGAGCAACCCCTCCCCCAGCTCCGGCCCCACGCCGCCCGCGCCCGAGGCCTCCGCGCTGGAGCTCGAGCGCCTGCGCCAGGAGGTCAAGGCCAGGCTGTTCGGCTCGGCCCGGAGCCCGCTGAAGATCGGCCGCTATCAGGTCATCGACTGCATCGGCTCGGGGGGCATGGGCATCGTCTACTCGGCCCGAGACGAGCGCCTCGGCCGGACCGTGGCCATCAAGCTGCTCAAGCCCGAGCTCTCGGGTAGCCAAGCCAGCAACCTCGGCGCCGAGGCCCAATCGCTGGCCAAGCTCGCCCACCCCAACGTCGTCGCGGTCTACGACGTCGGCGAGCACGACGGCCAGCTCTTCGTGGCCATGGAGTACATCGAGGGCCAGAACCTGCGCCGCTGGCTGCTCGGCAAGCGGACCTTGGACCAGGTCCTCGACGTGTTTCTGGCCGCGGGCGAGGGCCTCGCCGCGGCCCACAAGGCCGGCCTGGTCCACCGTGACTTCAAGCCCGACAACGTGCTCGTCGGCCTCGACGGGCGCCCGCGGATCCTCGACTTCGGCCTGGCCCGGGCGCCCGACGGCCACGAGGACACGGCCACGCCCCCGAGCTTCGCCGACGACGCCGAGGCCACCGCGACCAGCATGTCCCGTCACGGGGTGCTCCTGGGAACGCCGGCCTACATGGCGCCGGAGCAGCACCTTGGCGAGCGCGCCGACGCGCGCAGCGACCAGTTCGGGTTTTGCGTCGCGCTCTACCAGGCGGTCTACGGGCGCCTGCCCTTCCCCAGCGACGACCTGCGCGCGCTGTCCCTGGCGATCGTCGGCGGACGGATCACGCCGCCGCCGGTCGAGGCTCGGGTGCCCGCGAGCTTGCGCGCGCTGCTGCGCCGCGGCCTGTCCGTCGATCCCTCGAGCCGCTTCTCGAGCATGGACGCCCTGCTCGCCGAGCTCCGCACGATCCGCGGCGAGCTCGACGTCGGCGCCTCGCCCCTGGCCACCGCCCCGACGCAGCCGAGCGACGAGCTCGTCTACGACACCCAGGCGATCGCCCAGGTGTTTGGCGCCCAGCACTCGGGGCCCGACGAGCGCCGGCCCCCGCTGAGCGAGCACGAGGTCCGCGAGATCGCCGACGAGGTCGGCCTCGAGCTCTCCGACCTGCGCCCGCCCAGCCCCGCGCCCGTCCCCACCCACGGTCACAAGCCCGCCAAGCGCAAGCGCAACCGCGACCGGACCTACATGGGCATGCCCACGCAGATCCACTGCGAGCGAGCCCTGCCCGCCGTGCCCAGCCCGGAGGTCACCCGCCGGATCGTCCGCGAGCTCGAGCAAAACCTCGGCGGCGCCGGCCTGGTCGAGCACTTTGGCAGCGGCCTGGCCTGGTCCAACAGCGAGTCCGAGGCGAGCATCGATCGCCGACCCGAGGGCGCCCTGCTGACCGTGCGCCGCAACTTCTATCGCCTGGCTCGCCAGCGCCGGCGCAAGGGGGCGTTCTTCGGCCTCTTTGGCGGCCTGGTCGCGGGCGGCGTGCTCACTGACATCGTCCCCAGCCTGCTCGCCGTCGTCGAGCCCTTCTTGGTGTTCGGGGGGGCCGCGGCCGGCGTCATGGTCGGCTACGAGGTCGTCAAGAAGATCCACCAGCGGCACATGGAGGAGGAGCGCCGCGCCCTCGACTGGGTCGGCGAGCGCGTGCAGGTCCTCGTCGAGGCCGACGCGCCCCAGGCCCTGCCCCCGGGGACGCGACGTGCTTGAGGATCCCGAGCCCAGCGCGCGGCCCGGTCGCCCACCGCCATCGCTCTGCTTGCCCCCGCGCAGCCGCGCCCTCGCCCTGCCGAGCACGGTGGGCCTGGGCGCGGCCCTGGTCGCCGCCTTGATCCTGGTGACCGCCTTTGGCGTGGCCCCCCTGGTCGTCGGCGCGGGGCTCCTCGCCCTGCTCGTGGTCGACTGAGCTCGAGCCGACTGAGCTCGAGCCGACTGGGCTCAGGCCGCCCGCGCCTGGCCGCCCGCGCGATCTTGGCCGAGGTAATCCGCCAAGGTCGCGGCCACGGCCTCGTCGACAGGCGTGGCCGCGACCCCAAAGGTCTCGCAAAAGCGGCGATCGTCGATGAGGTAGGGCAGCTCCCACTGATAGACCATCTCGAGCAGCGACCGGGCCATGGGCGAGGCGATCGCGATCCCGCGCAGGGCCCACTTGGGGACCACGCGGATCCGCAGGTCCACCCCCGCCTGCGCGGCGAAGCGCGAGAAGAGCTGGCGCGTGCTCTCCTGGGCCGCGGTCGGCAGGTGCCAGACGCGACCGATCGCCTCCTCGCGCTCACCGAGCACGCTCAGGGCGTGGGCGACGTCCGGGCTGTAGCTGTAGCTGTGGGGCATGTCTGGATCCCCGCCGACCATGTACACGGCCTTGCCCGCGAGCAGGCGGGAGAAGGCGTCCGGGCGAAACACCGCGGTGTTCGGCGTCTTGGGCCCAAAGTAGTCGCTCGCCCGGCCCACGCTGACCTGCACGTCGCCGCGGGCGTGGCTGGCGAGCAGCTCCTCGGCCCAGGCCGCACGCAGCGCTCCCTTGGCGCTGCACGGGCGCACGGGCGTGTCCTCGTCGAAGGGCGCGCGCTCGGGGCGGCCGTACATGTAGAGATTGTCGAGTTGCACGAGGCGCGCCCCGGCCCGCGCCGCCGCGTCGCGGACCGCCCGATAGAGCGGGAGCAAGCGCTCGCCCCAGCTCGCATAGTCCGGCGGGTTGGCCGTGTTGTAGACCACCGCCGCCCCGCGGCAGACCGCGTCGGCGAATTCGGGCTCGGTGATGTCGCCGCGCATCCACTCGATCCCCGGGCTCGCCTCGCCCGCGGGCCCGCGGCGGACCAGCCTGACCGCCTTGCCCTGGCCGGCGAGCACCTCGGCGAGCTGGCGGCCGATCTGTCCGGCGCCGACGACGACGTGTAGAGGAGCGGGTTTCGATGTCGTTGGGGCTCGCGCCATGACGTCAATCTAAGGTTTGCAGATAGACTTGAGAATCTCGCTATGAACAAGCTAGGTTTGCGGATATGCAAACCCAGGAAGACCCGCGCTGGGACGACCTCGCCCTGCTCCTCGCCCTCGGCCGCAGCGGGTCGCTCAAGCGCGCCGCCGAGGTCCTCGGGGTCAACATCTCGACCGTCGCCCGGCGCCTCGACGCCGCCGAGGCCCGCCTCGGCGTGCACCTCTTCGACCGGACCCCCGACGGCACCTTGCCCACGGCCACGGCCGAGCGCCTGCTCCCTTACCTCGAGGGCATGGAGCAGGCCGCCGCCGACTTCAGCCGGGCGCTCGGGGGGATCGAGACCGAGGCCGAGGGCCGCGTGCGCCTGGCCGCGCCCCCGGGGGTCGTCGATCACTTCCTCGTCGCCCGGCTGCCCGCGCTGCTCGAGCGTCACCCGCGGCTGCACATCGAGCTGCTGTCGAGCGTCGACTACGTCGATCTCCACCGCCGCGAGGCCGACCTCGCCCTGCGCACGCGTCGGCCGACCGCCGGTGACTTCGTCGCCGCGCGCCTGGCCACGATGCCCTTCGCCGTCGCGGCCTCCCCCAGCTACGCGGCCGAGCTCGGCCGCCTGCGCTCCCCGGCCCGCGCCCGCTGGGTGTGCTGGGGCCCGAGCCTCAGCCACCTCGCCGAGTCGTCGTGGCTGACCAGCCAGGTCGACGACGCGCAGATCGTGTTTCGCTGCGACAGCATGACCGCGCTGATCGAGGCGACCCGCGCGAGCGTGGGCGCCATGCTCGTGCCCGCGGCCTATACCCAGCTCCACGGCCTGGCCGAGGTCGCGCTCACGGCCAAGCTCCGCGCCAGCGTCAGCGAGATCCCGGCCAATCAGCTGTGGCTCGTCGGCCACCGAGCCCTGCGCGACGTCCCCCGCATCGCCGCGGTCTGGACGTGGCTGCGCGAGCAGTTCGCACACTAGTGTGCGCGCCAGAGGACTTGAAGGGTCTCAGGCGCCGGACCGCCGGTTGTTGACGAGGCGCGAGGAGGGAGTTTGTCGGGCACAAATGACTGACGAGCAACGAAGTCAGCGGCCGGTGCTCCAAGCCTGAGACCCTTCAAGTCCTCTGGCGCGCACACTAGAGCCTCAGTCCTCGTCGAAGAGCCCGGCCCGCAGCTCCCGGGCCCAGCTGTCGAGCTGCATCGAGCTGGTCTGCGCGCTGACCTCCCCGCGGTGCAGCGCGTCGAGCTCGACCCCGAGCAGCTGCTTGGCCCGGCGCAGCCGGGTCTTGGCCGTGCCCAGCGGGATGCCGAGCACCTCGCCGATCTGCGCGGCGGTCATCGACTCCCAGTAGTGCAGCTCGAGGGCGACCTGGTGATCCAGGGGGATCCGGCGCAGAGCCATGAGCAGCAGGCGCTGGTCCTGGCCGCGAGCGAGCACCGCGCTCGGCGAGGGCTCGAGGTCGTGGACCGACATGGTCTGGAGATCCACGCGATTGCGGCTGCGGCTGCGCCAGTGCTTGGCGAGCTGGCGGTGGGCGATGGCGAACAAGAAGCTGCGGAAGCTGGCCTCGCCGCGAAAGCGATCTCGAGCCTCGACGCAGCCCAGGAAGGTCTGCTGGATCAGGTCCTCGTGGCTCGCGTCGGCCGAGAGCTTGTTGCGGAAAAACCGGGCGACGGCCTCGAAGTGTCGCTCGAAGAGCTGCTCACCAGCGAGCTTGTCGCCAGCGGACCAGGCCTGAAGCAGCGCTGCGTCGGTCACGAGGGTCGAAGGTACCATCCGCGCGTTGCGCCGCACACCGGCCCCAGCCGAGCCGAACCCGGCGATCCCTCGCCCTCGCCGCGAGCGAGCGCCGGGGGACCGCGCTCGGGGCTGTCAGGAGGCTCGGTCGCGACGCGAGCTCCCAGCCCGATCCGCCTGCGCAAAGCGGGCATCCCTGTTAAAACAGGGGAGATGCGGCGCCACCTTCACCTCCCCTCGGCCTGCGCGATCACGACGCTGTGCGCCGGCGCCTGCACCTTGGTTCCAAACCCCTACCACCAGGCCGAGTCGGACACCGAGACCGCGGGCGAGACCGGGCTCGCAGATACGAGCGCCGAGGACACCACCGAGTCCGGCACCGAGAGCAGCACCGACACGGAGACCGAGAGCGGCAGCGACTCGGAGACCGACACCTCGACGGAGACCGGCGACCCGATCTGCGGCGACGAGCCCTGCCCGCCGCAGAACTGGTTGGTCACCGTCGACAGGCCGCTCTTCCTCGGTAACCGGCTGATCCGCGTCGGCCTGGTCGAGGACGAGCTCGGCGTCGGTCAGGTGATCTGCGACGCCCTCGAGGTCGACGCGGCCCTGCCCGCGGCCGCCGAATTCGTCTCGCTGACCTTCCTCGGCGACCGCCTGCTGGGGATCACCGACAACGAGGTCCTCGTCGAGATCGACCCTTGCGCCTGCACGGCCACGATGATCAGCCCCTTCGAGGGCGAGGGCGGCGCCAACATCCAGGTGCTCGCGCTGTCCGCCGAGCACACCCCCGAGCCCGGGCGGCTGCTCGGCGTGTCCCTGTCCGAGGGCAACGTATCCGTCGTCGACATCGACCCCGCGACCGCCCAGACCCAGACCACCGCGTGGCTGGGGATCGAGTGGGGCTCCGCCGGCCTGAGCTGGCACCTGCCCAGCTCGCAGCTCGCCTACGTCATCGACGCCAAGGACTCGCTGATGCTGAGCTTCACCGGCGACAACAACCAGGTCGTCGACAACCTCGTCCTCGACGCGAGCTTCGACACCGACACCGGCGTCGGCATGACCTACCACCCCGACCTCGACGCGGTCTTGCTGTGCGGCGTGCTCGGCTCCAACGCGGGGCTCTACGCCATCGACCTCGAGTCGGGCGCCGTCGTGCTCGGCGCGGACATGGTCGTGGACGGCGAGGACAGCGTCGACTGCAAGAACCTCGCGGCGCCCTCGCGCCCGATCGCCTGCATCTCCGACGACCTTTGAGCCCTGCTCCCCGCAGCGACTCCCCCCCAGCTACTCCCCCCAGCTACTCCCCCCAGCTACTCCCCCCAGCTACTCCCCCCAGCTACTCACTGCGGCTGCGGTTGAGCAGCAGCCCCATCTGGTAGCGGCGGCGCGCAGACTCGGGGTCGGGACCCTCGAGGTCGGCCTCGACGGCCTCGTAGCCCAGGCGGGTCAAGGTGGGGTTGCAGATCCCCGCGAGCTTGGCGAGCACGGGCTCGGGCAGGCCCTGCCAGCGACCCACGCTGGACCTGTCGATGGCCTTGCGCGCGTAGGTCTTCCAGTCGCCGAAGCCCATGGTCCCGGCCTCGCCCAGGGCCCGCGGCAGCAGCTCGGCGTCCCAGGGCTCGTCCAGAAACTCGAGCAGGCGGCGGACCTCGGCCTCGGGGTCTTCGACGAGATCCTCGTAGCGCAAACTGATCGCGTCCTCGCCCTCGGCGAGCTCGGCGATCTCGGTCTCGACGTCGACCCAGGCCCGGGTCAGGGCCTCGAGCGGCTCGGGCCAGCGGCGCAGGTAGTCGTGCAGCTCGCTGACGTAGCCGCCGGTCTTGTCGACGAGGTCGCGCAGGGAGACGGCGACGTCGAGGCCGTGGCGGTGCAGGCAGACGAACTTGACGTGGCCGGTGCACAGCCGGCGGATCGCCGGGAGGTGAAAGCTGTGAAAGGCGGTCTTCTCGGCCCAGCGCGCCTTGCCCTGGCGGGCCGCGTAGTCGTCGAGGAAGCCGAAGCACATCCCGCGCAGGCGGGCGAGGACCTCGTCCTCTTCGAAGCCCGCGAAGGCCAGGCCGTCGACCACGCCGATGCGCAGCCCGGCGGCGAAGCGGTCGTGATGTAAAAAGCGCGCCGCGGCCGAGAACACGTAGGTCTCGGGCGGGCAGGCGATGCCCGGGTGAGCGTCGAGCAGCCGACGCAGCAAGGTCGTGCCCGAGCGCGGGCTCCCGACGACGATGATCCCCGGCTTGGAGCTGGACTCGCCCATGCGCGCCTACTTGTTGCGGGCGTTGGCCGCGGCGAAGGTCAAGATCCGCTCGACGGTGTCGAAGTTGTCGTAGCTGACGTCCTCGGGCCCGACCTTGACCTTGTTCTTCTCGAGCCAGGTCATCAGATCGATCATCGCGAAGGAGTCGATGGTGCCGGTCGAGAACAGCTCGGTCTGGTCACCCACGCCGCTGATGTCGGCGCGGGTCTTGCGGTTGAGGAACTTGATGAGGTCGTCTCGGGAGATCGTCACGGCTCGCCGGCCACGCTAGAGCACCCGACGGCGCTCTGGCAAATTCGCCCCGAGGCTTCTCCAGGCCCAGGCCCCGAGCGCGGGCCCAGGCGCGGCTCGGGGCGCCCGCCGCCGGGCTCAGTCCTCCTCTTCGCGCAGCCGCGCGAGCAGGGCGCGCCGATCGATCTTCCCGTTTTGGTTGAGCGGGAAGGCCTCGAGCACGTGCAGATCGCTGGGCACCATGTAGCGCGGGAGGCTGACCTCGAGGGCGTCGAGGATCCCATCGACGTCGATGTCGCCCGCGCGCACGCGCGCGGCTCCCGGGGCCACGAAGGCCACGACCCCGCTGGCGCCCGCCGGCGTCTTGGGCCAGGCCACGGCCACGGCCGCGGCGACCCCGGCCTCGCGGCAGATCGCCGCCTCGATCTCACCGAGTTCCACGCGGTAGCCCTTGATCTTGACCTGGGTGTCCATGCGCCCGAGGAAGGTCATGGGCGCGCCAGCCTGCGCCGGGCGACGCACGCGATCTCCCGTGCGATAGAAGCGCTCGGTCTCGCCCGGGGGCACCATGAAGGCCGCCGCCGTCTTTTGCGGATCCCGCCAGTAGCCGAGGGCGCGCTGCGGCCCGGCCATGATCAGCTCGCCGCTCTCGCCCGGGGCGACCTCGGCGAGCTGGGCGTCGACGATCTTGGCGCGCATGCCCGGGAAGGGCTCGCCGATCGGCACGACCTCGTTTTCGCACTCCCCGGCCGTGTGCGCGCCGATCCGGTAGGTCGTACACGCCAAGGTCAGCTCCGTGGGCCCGTAGATGTTCTCGAGCACGGCCGCCGGCGCGGCCGCGGCGAAGCTCTCGGCCACGGCCAGGGGCAGGGCCTCGCCGCAAAACAGGGCCAGGCGCAGCTCGGGGAAGGCGTCGGGGGTCAGCGCGCGCAGCTGCTTCATCAGCAGGGCCGCCGAGGGCACGGAGAAGTACACGCTCAGCCCGGCCTTGGCGACGTAGCGGGCCGGGAGCATGCGGTCGCGCTTGTCGGGCACGCACAGGCAGCCGCCCACGCTCCACGGCGCGAAGAGATCGAAGAGCGAGAGGTCGAAGGTGATCTCGAACAGGTGCGAGAAGCGGTCCTCCGGCCCGAGCTCGTAGCGCTCGATGACCACGTCCAAAAAGCGCGTGATGTTGCGGTGGGCCACCATCACGCCCTTGGGCTCGCCGGTGCTGCCCGAGGTGAACAGCAGGTAGGCGATGTCCTCGGGGACGACGCGCGGGCGCGACCACTGGGCCGCCGGGGGCAGCTCGTCGCGGCCGACCAGGGTGTGGCGCGGGTGCCTGGCCCGGCGCGCGTCGTCGACCTCGGCCTCGAGCAAGACCACGAGCATGGGCTGCTCGAGGCTGTCGAGGAATTCGTCGAAGCCGCCGTGCTCGTCCAGGCCGGCCTCGCCCTCGGCGTCGAGCAACAGCGTGCGGGCCTCGCTGCGGGTGATCATCAGGCGCAGGCGGGCCGCGGGCAGGCCGGGGACCATGGGCACGTAGCCGTGGCCCGAGCACAGCGCGCCCAGGATCCCCGAGAAGCCCGCCGCGCTGCGTCCGACCAGGGCCGCCGTCAGCCGCGGGCCGGCGTCGCGCTGGGCCGCGTGGGCCATCAAGCCCGCCGCCAGCGAGGTCGCGCGCTCGCGCAGCTGGGCGTAACTGAGGGTCTCGCCGTCGACCTCCATGGCCGGCCGCTCCGGGTGAGCCGCGGCGGCGGCGAGCACATAGCCGTGCAAGCTGGCTTCTCGCATCTGCTGCTCCACTGTCTGATGCCTGATTCTGAGGGTTCGGGTTGGCTCAGTTTGGATCCGGCGAGCCCCCGCTCGGGGTCGCCGGCTCGGGCTCGGGCGCCGGCTCGGGCTCGGGCGCGGGCGCGTCATCCTCGTCGCGGGTCCGATAGGCCACGTACTGCTCGAGGATCGCCCGGTAGATCATCTCACCGATGACCACGTGGCCCTTGGCCGTGGCGTGGCCGAGGTCGCCGCCGATCAGCCGCGGGCTCTGCTTGTACCAGCGCCCCGCCGAGCCGTCTCCGCCCATGGCCGACCAGGTGTCGAAGAAGGCGCAGCCCTCGGCCTTGGCCACGTTGCGCTGGGCCGCCACGAGCATCGGCACGATCGGCAGCGACACGATGCGCACGCCCTCGCGCTTGCCGTGGTCGAGGGGCGACATGATCAGGCAGTCGAGCTCCGGGTCGGCGCGGCGGACCTTTTGGACGACCGCGGCGAGCTCCTGCTCGTACTCCTCCTGCTTCATGTACTTGCGGGTCATGTCGTTGCCCCCGAACATGAACACCGCCAGGGCCACCGGCCGGTGGCCCAGCTGCGTGCGCAGGTGGTCCTCGTCGAGCTCGCCCAGGCGGCTGGTGAAGGCGCCGACGAGGGCGAGGCTGTTCCAGACCACCCCCGGGACCTCGCGCTCGAGGGTCACGCCGTAGAGCCGGACCTGGCCGCCGCCGCTGGCCCGCAGCTGGAGCTCGTGCGCGCCATCCTCGACCTCGAAGCTGTGGAAGCGGTCTTCGATCAGCTCGCCCTCGGTGGCGGTCTCGATGAACACCGGCTCCCGATCGTCGAGCTGGAGCTTGAGCTTGCCGCCCCGAGGCTGGGCCATGTAGGCGACGTCGAAGCGGCCCACGCGGCCCGAGCTGTGCTTCTCGCTCGGCGCGAAGCGGCTCTGCCCGCCGCCCGCCGACCAGGCCGTGACCCCGCCGAGGCCGTAGCGCCCGTCGTCCTTGCAGCGGAAGATGATGAAGCACTTGCTCCACTTGCCGTTGGTCTCGAAGTCGACCTCGCGGTGGCGGTAGGAGGTGTTCGGCGGGGTGATCGCGTGGAAACCATGGCCGGCGTCGCCGAAGCGCGCCTGCATGCGCTGGCGGATCGCCCCGGGGATGCCGTCGATGCCGATCACCGAGTCGCCCCAGTGGACGACGCGGGTCACGGCGACCTCGCTGCGCTCGCCCGCTTCCCCAGCTTCGCCCTCCTCGGCCCCCTCGCCCCCCTCGCCCCCTTCGGCATGGAGCTTGCGCGCCACGCCCTCGTCGCTGTAGGCCAGCGACTCGAGGAAGCGGTCGAGCTCGTGACCGGTGAACAGCTCGATCGAGCGCACCGGCGCCTCGTCGTCGCCGGGCTGGGGCACGTAGGCCGGGAGCGCGTCGCCCTCGTCGAGCTCGACGATCTCGACAGGATCCGGCCGGGGCGGAGGCGCCGCGGCGGAGGCCTCGGCCAGGGCCTCGCGGGCGAAGTCCTCGACCTCCTCGTGGTGCTGCTCTTGCTCCTGGGCCTCGCCGCTCTCGAAGGGTCGGCCGATCAGGTTCCAAAAGGGCAGCGGATCCTCGGGCGTGAGCGGGCGGGCGAACTCGAGCTCGGGGACCAGGTAGGTCACCACCACGCAGAACACCACGGTCAGCATCGCCGGCCCCACCTGGCGCAGCGTGGCCCAGGTCGGCTTGCTGGTCTCGACCTCGTCGGCCGGGATCTGGGGCTGGGGCGCGGACATCAGAACTGGAAGTAGATGAAGGCCCGCGGGCTGCCCGCCATGAGCAGCATCAGGCCGAGGATGAAGAGCGCGAAGAGCAGGCCGAGGATCGGCCCGGGCAGCTTGCGGAAGATGTTCTTGGCGTGGACGTCGACCCACTCCTGGGGCGTGAAGTGATAGACGAGGCCAAAGATCAGCGCGGCGGCGATCCACGGCGAGACCAGGCCCGGGCGCACGCCGTGGCTGAAGTCCGGGTGGACCAGGCCGTGGACGAAGTCCCGCGCGGTGTCGAGGTCCTGGGCGCGGAAGAAGATCCGCGAGAACACGACCAGGTGAAAGGTCAACGCGACGTGCGCGACGGTGTTGAGCTTGCTGCCGGTCTCCGGCAGCCAGGCGACCAGGGCGAAGACCGCGGCGATCACCCCGCCCAAGGTCAGCGCGCCGGCCCACTCGAGGTGCATCACCCCGCGGCCCAGGCCCACGAAGGCCGCGCCCACGGCGACCAGCAGCATCGGCCACAGCAGCAGCTTGTAGCCCCAGGAGCGCTCGCGCTCGCGGACCTGGTTCCAGCGCGAGAACACCCGCGCGCCCGCGTGGATGTTCGCGTAGATCACGAAGTTCCAGCTGGCCCCGTGCCACATGCCGACCAAGAACATGGTGATCCACACCGCCACGTAGGCGAAGCGGGCGCCCATGCGCGCGACCAGCGGGAAGAACAGATAGTCGCGCAGCCAGCCCGAGAGGGTCATGTGCCAGCGCTGCCAGTACTCGGCGATGTCGCGCGACTGGTAGGGGCGGCGGAAGTTCTCGGGCAGCTCGAAGCCCAGCATCTGGGCGACGCCGATCGCGATGTCCGTGTAGCCCGAGAAGTCGGCGTAGATCTGTAGGGTGTAGGCGTAGAGCGCGATCAGCAGCTCGGTGGTCGTGAAGGTCGCCGGCGCGTCGAAGATCTTGTCGGTCAGGTGGACCGCGATCCAGTCGCCGAGCACGACCTTCTTGGCCAGGCCCTTGGTGATCCGAAACGCCCCGGCCTCCATGGCCGCCGCCGAAAAACGCGGGCCCAGGCGCAGCTGGGGCATGAGCTCGCGGGCGCGGACGATCGGCCCGGCGACGAGCTGCGGGAAGAAGACCACGAAGAGCGCGAAGCGCCAGAACTTCTCCTCGGGCTCGAGGCGCCCGCGGGCGATGTCCAGGGTGTAGCTGAGGCTCTGGAAGGTATAGAAGCTGATGCCCAGGGGCAGGATCACGTCGAAGTGGTAGGGCGTGATGTCCCCGATACCCACGGCCCCCGCGACGTCCGCGACCGCCTGGAGAAAGAAGTTGGCGTACTTGAAGTAGCCGAGCAGCCCGAGGTTCCCGATCAGGCTCGCCGCCATCCACAACCGCTTGCGCCTGCGCGCCGGGCCGACCACCTCGCGGTCGATCTCGTCCTCGACCGCGTCGGCCAGGGCGTGCACGCGCTCGCCGCAGACGAAGTCGAGGATCGTCGAGAACACCAGCAGGCCCACGAAGTAGGCCGGGGCAGGCGCAGGCTCGGTCTTCGGACCGGCCATGTAGAAGAAGTAGCTGGCGAAGAGCAGCCACAGCCCGCGCGCCACCGGTCGATCCGCCAACAACCAAAACCCGACCAGGGTCGGGATGATGAAGAGCAGGAAGTCGAAGGTCGGAAAGAGCACGGCGGGGTCGGTCGGATCCGAGTCGGGGGCGACCCTAAGGGCTTGGATCTCGCGCGTCTAGCCCAGCGTGCTCGGCGCACGCGCACACTTCACACAGACTCGAGCATCTCCGCGTACTTGGAAATCTTGTGCCGGAGATAGCCTTCGAGCCCGCCGAGACCATCCCCCATGAAGCTCGTGAACTCGACCGAGCGGGACTTCCGGGAGATCGCGCGGGTGATTGCATCGGACGTCCCCGCAGTGGAGGCGATGGCGCAAGGCTCGTACTCGGCCAGGATCAGGTCGGGACGTAACTTGGGGTACGCGGAAAATCCGCGGCTGTAGGACGAGAAGTGCTCGGCGATCATCGGCTCGTAAACGACGCTTCGTCGCTGGCCAAGACGCTCCAGCTCGTCCATGAACGCATTCACCCCCAGCGCGGCAACGTCGAGCTCGCCGAGCTCCTCGTCCACCGCTTCGATGAGCTCGGCCATCTTCTGGGTCTCCTTGGGCTTCCCGACGGAGGGCGCGAACTTCACGATCTCCAGGAGCTTGTCGTCCAAGCTGGGAACGAGACCTTTTTTCAAAGACCGAGTCGCGCGCGGCCCGAACGCGACCCAACGAAAGGCGAACTCCGACTCGACCAACGCTGCCTGACGAGCGAGCTTCGCGTCAGCGCCCGTCACCAGCGCGGATGCCCAAGAAGAGCGAGCCGTCGACCATACCGCGATGTGCTCCCCGAAGTACTCCTCCTCCAAGGGCAGCTCCCTCGCAGCGATGAAGTCTTTCGCGTCGGAGGTCGAAGAGGCCAGCGTGCACAGCGTGAGCAGGTTCTGGTTTGCTGGGCGCCCCGGGCGGTTGGAGACCGTCGTCCGCAGCGCATCGTCGACAGCCCGAAAGGTATCCGTGAACCCTCGCTTGTCGTGCAGGACTTCGTAGAGATACTCCCGCCCCTCTGGTCGCGCCCCATCGAGACAATACCAATAGCTATGAGAATTGAGCGAATTGGTGTTCTGACGGACGATCTCTTCCTTGATCTCGGCCTCTGGGAGCGGGAGTTCAATTGTCCGCGAGAGCCCCCGGTGCGTCTTTTCGATCGCCTCGTGTAGGCCGAGCATCAGCTCGGCATCCACGGAGAAAAACACGAATAGAGACTGCCGGAGCTGATTTCGGCACAGCTCGACCATGCGCTCGGCGATCGCCGGCAAGGCCGCCTCCTTCCCTGTCCGTAAAAAAGCCTCCTGGTTGAGGCCCGCCCAACTTCGCAAGAAGCCAGCCTTGTGGACGTCATCGGCGATGAACACCCGGGCACGGTGTTCGGGGCGCTCGTAACGCTCGACCAGCGCGTCGAGCCAGCCATTTTGGGCGTTGATGGTCTGGACCGTGGTCGAGTTCGTCGCCGTCTGCACGACACCTGGATTCCCGGGCTCTCCGACGAGCGCGTGCCACAGGTTGTCACTCGGCGTGCCATGCTCCGCGTTGAAGCAGCGGTCGAAGTCGGCTTGCAAGCGCCGCGCGAACAGCGTCTTCCCGGCCCCCTGCTCCCCATGGATCAGCAAGATGGCCGCGCTTCCTCGCTCGTAGACCTCCCGAAAGCAGGCTTTGAAGGGATCCGAGAGCGGGTGCCAGTGCTCGAAGCGGACCTTGTAGGCCGAAAAGCGCCCCAAGTTCTCCGCTCGATCGGGGAACAGCAGCACCTGCTGATAGAGGGGCGACATAGCCGCAGTCTGCACAAGTCCCGATCGAGGGACAAGCCCCATGATCCCTGGCAGCCGCCGCTCGCGCGCAGCGAAAGGGAGCCCGCGCCGACCTCAGCCGTGCTCGCGCCGGTAGTCCACGTAGGCGGAGATCACCGCGTCGTAGATCCACCCGCCCACGAGCACGCGCCCGGCGTGGTTGAGGTGCTTGAGGTCCCCGGCGGCCAGCGGCGGCTTGCGCTTGCGCCACTCGTAGATGCTCCCGCCGCCGCCCATGGCCGTGTAGATGTCGAAGAAGGCGCAGCCAGCCTTGGCCGCGGCCTCGCGCTGGCCGGTGATCAGCACCTCGACGTGCTCCGGGCGGATGTCGAGCTCGAGGGACTTGCCGCGATCGCTGATCGACGTGACCAGGCAGGCCGCGCCGGGCTTGCCGCGGCGCACGTGCTCGATCACCTGGGTGTACTCGGCGACGTACTCGTCCTTGCTGAGCTTGCCGCTGGCCACGCGCCGCGAGTCGTTGCCGCCGTAGGTGAAGACGAGCAGATCCGGGTCGCGGTGGGCGATCTGCCCGGCGAGGTGGTCCGCGTCCCACTCGAGTACGCGGTTGGTGAACACGCCGAGCTTGCTGAACTGGTCCCAGACCAGGCCGGGGCCGTCGGTCTCGAGCAGCACGCCGTAGGCGCGGACCGAGCCGAAGCCCAAGCTGGTGACCTCGATCTCGTGCGGTCCCCGGGGCACGTCGATGCGGTAGTAGCGATCCTCGAGCTCCGTCGCGTCGGCCGAGGTGTCGATGACCTGGCGCTCGCCCTTGTCGACGCGCACGCCCATGCGCCCGCCGCCGGGCCGCGCCAGATACCACAGCTCGAAGGTCGAGACCTCGTCGCCGAGCTCGTCCTTGCGCGTGGAGATCGTCGTCTCGGCGCCGCCCTTGGAGTAGAAGGCCGTCCCGCCCAGGCCGTAGTGCCCGTCCTTGTAGCACTTGTAGGCGATGTAGCAGTGCTCCCAGCCCGAGGCCTTGAGCTTGACCCAGCGGTGCAGGTAGTTGGGCATGTAGCGGGCGAGGAGCACGAGCCCCGCCCCGCCGTCGCCAAAGCGGGTCTGGAAGCGCTCGCGCAGCACGCTTGGGAGATCGTCGGCGCCGATCATCGACGCGCCCATGTGCACGACCCGAACGACCCGCTTCTCGCCCTCGTCCACGGCTTTGAGCGCGTCGAAGAAGGGCGCGAGGGCCTCGGGGTTCTCGAGCGGCTGATGGACGTCCTCGATCAGGTCTTCGGGTCGCGGCTCGTAGGCGGGCGGCGGCGGCTCGGCGGGGGCTGGCGGGGTGTTGGCGGCGACTTGCTCGGGCTCACCTTCGGGCTCCGCGGCGTCTGCATCGGCGTCGGCGTCGGCGTCGGCGTCGGCGGCCGGCTCGTGGACCTCGGCGGGGTCCGGGCCTGCGCTTCGGCCGGACTCTGGGCTCGAGCAGCCGGCGGCGAAGAGCGCGAGCGCGAGCGAGAGGGACCGGGCGGCCGAAGGGAGGATGCGGGGGGAGGTCACGATTAGACGAGATCACCCGGGAGCGATCGGCTGTCAAGCGGATCGCGTGGTCGCCAGCGCGGCTGGTCGAGACCCCCATAATGACGAAGGACCATCGACAAACCTGGGGTACTCTTCGGCCTTGCAATGAGCGATTTTCTGCAGCCCTCTGCAGTCCCCCAAGCCGACCGCGTCGAGCGTGCCCTCGAGTACGCGGTCTTGCAGCACTTCCAACAAGAGCCCCTGCAAGAGCTGCTGTTCAGCGGCCGGGACGCGCTCTATTACCGCACGGCCGCGCGCCTGCTCGAG
Organism: Pseudenhygromyxa sp. WMMC2535; assembly: GCF_011083025.2. Classification (NCBI taxonomy): domain Bacteria; kingdom Pseudomonadati; phylum Myxococcota; order Nannocystales; family Nannocystaceae; genus Pseudenhygromyxa; species Pseudenhygromyxa sp. WMMC2535. The sequence continues at coordinate 4,156,902 of NZ_JABJWV010000001.1, read as the reverse complement.
CTCATTGACACCTCGGGACAGCCCACGCAGCAGCTCGTCGACTTCGTCGAGTCGAGCGGCGACCCCCAGGCTTTCTTGCGAGACTGCTTTTCGCGCAGCGAGGTCGGCGTGACCTGGGCTCGCTGGGCCAAGACCTCGCTGTGGAGAATCGACCCCTCCAGCGCAGAGGCGTTCTTGGACGCGCTCACTCAGCTGGCACCTGCGACGCGCCTTCGCCGGGCCAAGACCCTGCGCAGCTGGCTGGAGGCGCTCGCCCCCGAAGACGCGGGCTCCACCCCCGAGGAGCTCCGCGGCCTGCTCCTGTCCCGCCCCCTCGCCCACTTTCACCTCTCGGCGCGCACCACCAATGTGTTTCATCGAGAGCGGCTCGAGTACGTGCATCAGGCCGTCTCCCTCGGCAGCGAAGGGTTGCTCGAGCTGCGCGGCTTTGGTCGGACCTCGCTGCGCGAGTTCGAGGCCGTGCTCCAGCGAGAGGCCCCTGGCGAGACCCTCGACGAGCTGGCGATGGCGCTGCGAGAGGGCGCGCTGAGCTGGCCCGACGGCGAAAAAACCGCCGCTGACTCTGCACCCCCTCCTCCGCAAGATCAGCTCGATCAGCTGAGCTGGGCCGAGCTCCCCGAGCGCTTGCCCGCGCACATCCTCGAGCTCCCCATCGCTTACCCCGAGCTCGATCTCCCGACGCGCATCCTGACCCACTGCACCCGCGAGGACCTGCAGAGCGTCCGCGACCTCGTCCGCCACTCCGAGGCCGAGCTGCGTGAATTTCGGGGACTGGGACCAACCACGCTGGGCGGCATCGCCCCTCTCCTGTGGTGTGTAGCTTCAGGCTGCTCGGCCATGCGACCGGCCAAAACCGAGTCCTCTCGACCAGGGCTCCTAGGATCAGATCGGCTCGGACGCGCCGTTTAGGATCCACGACAGGTTGAAGCGGTGGAATTCGATCCCCCGGTGCCCCCCGCTCCCCGACTCGATGCGCTCGACCAGCGCCCCCACGTGATAGTCGGCGGTCTTGGTCATGCTCGAGTAGCCGCCCAGGTTCTGGTCGCAGGTCTGCTGGGCGGTGAGGGTGTCGTGGAGCTGGCGGCTGATCGGCCAGGTCTCGCCGTCGTCGTAGCTGATCCGCACCCGCATCTTGCAGCGCGAGACCGTCGAGGCCGGGTTGAGGAAGTAGATCCGGTGCGGCGAGGAGCCGGTGTAGCGGATCGCCGAGCCCTCGACCCGCGGGTCGTAGAGGGTGCCGTGGGGGTAGAAGGTCTCGAAGCCGCCCTCGATGGTCCCGCGCGAGAGCCAGCGGCGCTTGGCGGTGTTCCAGACCGAGCCCACGGCGCGATCGTTGCGCAGCAGGTCGCCGTTGGAGAGCTCGACGATGGTGCCCTCGCTGGTCCCCGAGGGGATGGTCTCATAGTCCCAGGTCGCGCCGTGGTCGTCGCTGTAGATGTTGCGGCCGATGGCGGGGACGACGAGGCGGCCATCGTTGGCGCCGACGCTGAGCTGGATGCCCACGCCGGGGCCGACGGCGTCCCAGGCCGTGCCGGGTGGCTGGAGGGTCGAGGTCATGTCCACGGGCGTCGACCAGGTCGCGCCGTTGTCGTCGCTGTAGGCGAGCTTGACCGGGCGATCCCCGACGCCCACGGCCGTGGTCGCGGCGCCGGTGCAGGGGTTGGTGTTGGCCGACTGGCTCTTGTCGCTGGCGTTCCACGACATGAACAAGAACACCCGCCCGGTGTCGTCGTCGACGACCGCCGTGGGGTTGCCCCAGGTGCCCGCGCCCGTGCCGACGACCTCGCTCAGGGAGGTCCAGGTCTTGCCGTGGTCGAAGGAGCGCTTGTAGACCAGGTTGATGTTGCCGTGGTCGGCCGCCGAGCACTGTCGGCCCTCGGCGAAGGCGATCAGCGTGCCGTTGGCGGTGCGCACGATCGAGGGGATCCGGAAGCTGTGGTAGCTGATGTTGTAGGCGTCCGTGTCCGGGTCGAAGAGCATCATGGAGCTGTGGTCTTGAGCGCGCAGCTGCTGCTCCGACTCGTCCATCAGCTCGTCCTCGTCGTCGAGATCGAGCTCGCCGTCGCAGGCGGCCAGGGCCAGGCACAAGCCCACCAAGCGCAGCGCTCGCCGCGGACGCGGCGGCCGTGTCTGAACAACGCGAGGGCTCTGGGGGGTCTCGTTGACGCTTCGCATGGGGGCCAGTCTAGGGCTCGCGGCGCGGCGCAGCGCCGACCCGGCAAGGGGGTGAGGGCCACGCCGCGAAGCTGCGCGCGCGCTGCTGTCGTCGACGTCGTGTAGACTCGGGGCGTGCGCCGCCCCCGACCGCCCCGCCCCACCATGGCCGCGCTGCCGCGGCCGTGGCTCGCCCTCGCGGCCCTGGTCCTCGCGCCCGGGTGCGGGCACGGTGGACAGGCCCCAGCCGAGGGCTCGCGAGGGAGCGCGCCCTCGGCTGGAGCCACGAGCCAGGCCGACGCGACGCGGTCCCAGACCAGCCAGGGCGCTCACCACGGGGCCAGGGCCAGCTCGGCGACCGGCGGCCGCTCGTCCACCCCCACCCAGCTCATCGCCGTGGTCGGCCTCGACTCGGCCCAGGCCGGCGTGTGCGAGCGCCTGTGCGGGCGCGTGAGCGACTGCCTCGTCGACAAGGGCAGCTCGCGCAGCTCGGCCAGCCACCTCGAGCTGTCCTGCCTGTCGATCTGCGCGACCACCGAGGACCCGGCCGGCCAGGAATTTCGCGGCTGTGAGGCCGAGGGCCAGTGCGATCCCCTGCTCGCCTGCGCGCACCGCCACTGGCGAGACGAGCACACCCTGGCCACGACCGTCGACTACGCCGTCCAGGACCCCTGCCGCCTGACCTGCGAGGGGCTCTACTCGTGCATGTACTTCAACACCCCGCGCGGCTCGATGACCGACAGCAGCGGCGACGAGCAGTACCGGCGCGACGTCCAGAGCTGCCTGGACTCCTGTGATCCCTCGGATCCCTTCATCACCGGCTTCGCGGCCTGCACCGACGTCAGCAATTGCACGGAGCAGTGGGAGTGCTCCTCGCTCCTCAACTAGGAGCCCATGCGCACACGCCAGCTCATCGTCGTCGTCTTCGCCCCCGCGCTCGCCATCGCCATCGCCTGCGCGGGCAAGGACGGGCCAGGCGCGGCGAGGGTGACTACCGCGACGGGCTCGCGCGACGCCCAGGGCAGGGCGGCCTCCCAGGGCGCAGCTGGGGACCAGGGCGCAGCCTCGGGCTCGCGCGCCCCGAGCTCGAGTCAGCGCCCCGCCTTCGCCCTGCGTGCGGGCGAGCCCGTCGCGGTGGTCACCCTCGCCGCGGACGAGCGCCGCCCCTGCGAGCGGGCCTGTGGCCAGCTCGGTGACTGCCTGCGCGACGAAGACCCCGCGCACGGCTCCAGCGCCAGCCACCTCGAGCTCGAGTGCCTCGACCTTTGCGTCCACGCGCCGGCCGACGCCGCGGCCCGCGACCAGCTCCTGGCCTGCGGCGAGCGCTCGAGTTGCGGCGAGCTCACCGAGTGTATGGCCGCGCCGTGGTCGGCGCTGCGCGAGGTCCGAAAGCCGGCCGCCCCCGGCAACGTCGTCCTCGTCCAAGACGAGTGCAACCTCAGCTGCACGTGGCTCTATCACTGCCTGTTCACGGGTGCGCCCCCCGGCGAGCTCTCGCTGTCCTCGGACCTCGAGCTCAGCTTGCAAAACTGCTACGCGCAGTGCGAGAGCTCCTCGGACGCTGACGGCATCAACGAGCTGGTCAACGCCTACGAGTGCCTGAGCGGCCAGGGCTCGCCAAGCTGCACGCAAAACCCCTACGAGTGTCTACGCTGATTTTTTGGGTCGTCGGCGCGGACGTGCCACGGTCCTCGCATGCAGCTCGCCGCTCTCGAGGCCCGCATCGATGAACTGGTCCTGGACCTGGCCTGCTACAGCGGTCACCGCACCCTGTGGCTCGACGACCGAGGGGAGATCATCCACAGCGAACCGGATGATCTGCTCGAGACCCGGGGCTACAGCTATATCGCCACCTTGTTTCAGCCCGAGCGCGAAGAGCTGACCACGGCGATCCTGATGCTCGTCCCCGTCGAGCTCGACGAGCCCGTGCGTCGGGCCGTGAGCGACTGGGACACGCCGGCCTCGGCGATGCCCGCCTTCGCCTGAGCCCGCCCCTCCCCAGACCCCGCCCTCGCCAGATCCCGAGCGGTCGCTCGACTCCCTCGCGCCCGCGATCCCGGGCGCCAGGTCAGAGCCACGAGCGCCCCCCCCCAAAACCCCCGTCGAGCGCCCCAGGCTCGCGCTGTGCCACAGCCCGCGATCGGGGCAGCCGAGGCGAGCGCCAGCGCCCGCAGCCGACATCTGCCCCCGATGAATGGGTGCGCCTGCTACCCTCGCCTCGGTGGATGACGCGGGCAGAGACGAGCAGGGGCTTCGTCGCGAGCTCTCGGCCATCGACGCCACCGCCGTGGTGATCGGGGCGATCGTCGGCGTCGGCATCTTCTTCACGCCCAGCCGCGTCGCCGCCCTGGCCGGGAGCGCCGACATGGCGATGCTGGCCTGGGTGATCGGCGGCGTGATCGCGCTGCTCGGCGCCCTGACCTTCGCGGAGCTCGGCGCCCTCGTCCCCCGCGCTGGCGGCCAGTACGAGCTCCTGCGCGACGCCTACGGCCCGGCCACGGGCTTCGTCTATGTGATCTGCAACGCCACCGCCACCCAGGCCGGCTCGATCGCGGTGATCGCCTTGGTCTGCGTGGACAACCTCGCCGTCGGCCTGCGCGGCGAGGTACTCGGCGCCGGGGCGACGCTGGCCTGCGCCCTCGGGCTGACCTTGGGCGTGACCCTGGCCAACGCCGCGGGCCTGCGCTGGGGAGCGCGGATCCAAAACCTCACCGTCGTCGCCAAGCTCGCGACCTTGCTGGCCGTGGGCGCCGTGGCCTTGCTCGCCGCGCCCGGCCCCGAGCCTGGCCTCGAGCCGCTCTTCTCTGGCGGCCTCGCTCCTGGCCTCGCTTCAGACCTGGCCTCGGGCCCGCCGCCCTCGCGCCCACCTCTGCATCCCCTCGCCGGCCTGGCCGCGGCCCTGGTCCCGACCTTGTTCACCTTCGGCGGCTGGCAGCAGGTGCTGTGGATGGGCGGCGAGGTCGAGGCCCCCGAGCGCAACTTGCCGCTGTCGATCCTCGCCGGCGTGATCGCGGTGATCCTCGTCTATCTCCTGGCCAACTGGGCCTACCTGGCGCTGCTCGGCGACGTCGGGGTCGCCAGCAGCGAGACCCTGGCCGCCGACGCCGTCGCCGTCGTCTACGCCGATCCAGGCCGGCGCGCCGTCGCCCTGGCCGTGGCCGTCTCCGCCCTCGGGGTGCTCAACGCCCAGCTGCTCACCGGCCCGCGCCTGCTCCTCGCCCTGGCCCGCGACGGCCGGCTCTTCCCTGGCCTGGCCCGCGTCCACGCCACCCGCGGGACCCCGGTCCCGGCCATCGCCCTGCTCAGCGCCATGGCCGTGGCCCTGCTGCTGATCGCCGGCCCCGAGGGCCTCGACCGCCTGCTCACCGGCGTGGTCCTGGTCGACGCGGTGTTCTTCATGCTCACCGGCCTGGCCTCGCTGGTCCTCGCTCGCCAGCGCCCCCACGCCGAGCGGCCCGTCCGCATGCCCGGCTTTCCCCTCGTCCCCCTGCTCTTCGGCGTCGCCGAGCTCGGGGTGATCATCGGCGCCTGGCTCGACCCCGAGGTCCGCGCCGCGGCGGCGATCGGCGCGGCGTGGATGCTCGCGGCCTGGGTGCTCTACCTGCTGCGCTTTCGCAGGCCGCGAGCACCCAGGCAGCCGGCTCAGAGCGACTCGAGCACGACCACGTAGCGCATGGACTCCTCCAGGACCTCGCCCACCGCGGGCGCGTAGCGGAGCACCTCGACCTGCGTCCCGCTGAGCAGCTCGAGGTCTGCGAGGGCCATGAACACGGCCGTGTCTTGCACCGCGTCCATGACCTGCTCGAGCACCTCGCTCGACAGCTCCGCCGGCGCATCGCCCACGGACAGGTCGTAGCTGGCCTGGACCTCGAGGAAGATGTTCGGGTGCTCGCAGCCTTCGCCGAGCGCCGCCGGATCCTCCAGCTCGGGGTAGGTGAGCTCACCGACGCCCGACCAGATGATGCTGCCCTCGAAGAGCAGGCCCGCCTGGTTGCTGATCCAGCTGGCCCCGCCAAAGTCGCCGGGCGGGACGTAGAACAAGAAGCTGCCCGTGTCCTCGGCGTCGCTGATGTCCGTCCCCTGCCAGGTCACCTGCTCCCGGGCCGCGTCCTCGTCGAGGCCGAGGTCGCCGGTGTCGCAGACCACCGCCCAGCCCGTGGGCGCGAGGCTCTGGTAGTCGAAGGTCAGGATCAGCGCGCAGGACTCGTAGTCGGTGACCACGCTGTCTTCGAAGGCTGTGACCAGCAGCTCTCGCTCGCTCGTGCACGCGCTCGGCTCTCCGTCGTCTCCGTCCGTGACCTCGCCGCCGTCCGTGCTCTCGCCGCCGTCCGTGCTCTCGCTATCGGCTTCGCCCTCCGTGTCGGCTTCGCCCTCCGTGTCGGCTTCGCCCTGTGTGTCCTCGTCGAGCTGCCCGATGTCCTTGCTCGGCGGCTCACAGGCCAGCAGCAGCGGCGAGAGCACGAGGGAGAGGGCGGCCAGCGCCCGGGGAGGCATGCAGTCAAAGCGTGTTCGCATGCCCCCTCATTGCCGGGCGCCCCGGGATCCGTTCACCTCTCCACGACGTCGACGAACCACGCCACCGGCTTGCGCGGACTGACCGGCGCGGCGTAGTCCTCGGGCGCGACGAAGCTCGTCCGCAGCAAGAACTGCGGCCAGCCCCCGGACCCGCCAAACTCTTCGAGCACGAGGTCGACGTAGCCCTTCTCCTCGAGGGCCTGGGTCATCGGGTGGAAGGCCACCCCCAGCTCCCGAGCCAGCAGGAAGCTGCGCTGCCACTGGCGCCCGGTCTGGATCAGCCCCTCGAGGCCGCTCAGCCCGCGGATCACCAGCCAGCCGCCGTAGGCGTCGAGCTGCTCCCGGACCATCTTCAAGCTGCGCTCACGAAAGCGCTTCGACATCACGTCCTCGTTGTCGTAGCGGCGGACCACCGCCCCGGCGATGCCGTGGATCTCCATGCCCTCCGGGGTCAGCCCGTCGCGCTGGGCCTCGACCTCTTCGTCGGCCAGGCGCATCCACATCGCGAGCTCGCGCTGGGCGTCGTCGCGCCAGGTCTGCTGCTCGTTGGCGCCGTAGGTCAGCTCGGCCAGGCGCCGGCCCTCGGCGGAGTCGGCGGGGAAGAAGGCGAAGTGATCCAGCGGCCCGGTCAGCGCGGCCAGGGTCGTGTTGTCGAGGGGGCGATCGAGGTGGCCCTTGCGCAGCGTCCGGCGCTGTTCGAGACGCTCGAGGTTGTAGCCGCTGGCCTCGCTGGGGATCAGGCTCACGCGCGCGAGCTCGTGATCTTCTTTGGGGTCCTGGCCGACGATCTCGATCTCCGCCGTGAAGCCCGCCGCCCCCGCCGCCAGGCTGAGGTTCTCGATGAAGGCGCCCACGCTCAGGGCGAGCTCGCGGTTTTGGGGATCCACCGCGGGCAGCTCGCAGGACTCGTCGCGCTGAATGCTCAGGTTCATGCCCTCGATGGCGACGAACCAAGGCTGCGCGTTGTGCCCGCTGGGCGCGAGCGCGGCCAGGCGCAGGATCTCGACCAGCGCGGGATCGACCCCCTTCGGCGGGGGCTGCGGGCTGAGGCTCTGCCGCGTGGCCCCCGGCGCGCAGCCCAGGGCCGCCGCCGCGAGGCCAGCGCTGGCCCCACACACGAAGATCCGCCGTGAGACGCCCCCCAAGGAGCTCCTGGCCCCGCTGGAGGCTGTGGGGCCCCTGGCCCCGCTGGGGCTGCGCTCGATGTTCGTCAGCAGGTGCTCGGCCCCCGCGGGCCCCCTGGTCTTCCTCGACCCGTCAATCATCGAGTGCAAAATACCCGAGCTTCAGCCGATGCCACAGAAAGCCGAAGCGGGCTCGGAGGTGTTGTCGTCCTCCTTGCACTCCACGAAGGTCTTGTTCTCGGGGTCGATGATGATCTCGCCCTCGAACTCGACGGTGTCGTCGAGCTCGAGCATCGAGTCGAGCTCGATGACCTCGATCTGCCCGGGATAGAGGGCCTTGGTCGTCTCGACGGTGCCGATCACCGTGCTCGGCAGGCGCCGGACCTCGACCTGGACGCCCGCCGGCAAGGGCGCGAGGCCGACGTTGCGTACCTTGACCGAGATGATCATGGGATCCCCGCAGGCCACGTCGAGGTCCACGGTCGCGTTGGGCGCGTCGAACACCCCGTCGTCGAGCACGTTTTGCCGGAAGTTGTTGAGCCAGGGCAGCAGCCAGTTGGGCTGCTCGTAGCTGGGGATTCCGCCGTAGAGGTTGGGCGCGAGGCAGGCGCCATCGCCCGAATCACACACGTTGGTGACGTTGTAAGCGTGCTGGTTCCAGACCGTGCGCGTGCCCACCCAGCTGCTGTCGGCGCTGCCGAAGATCGTCAACCCGCGGTAGTAGCTCTGCGTGTCGCTGGGCGGCACCCAGGCGGGCAGGCCGGTCTCGGGGTCGCCGTCGATCCACGGCGAGGTGTTGCAGTTCCAGTTGGCGCTGTTCGAGACCCGGGCGATCTCGGCCGAGCCGTCGCCGTCGACGTCGGCGACGATCAGCGCCTCGGTCGCCGTGAAGGTCGTGTTGGGCGCGGCAAAGCGCAGCTCGCCGGTCGAGCCGTCGAGCACGCGCAAGAAGCACTCGTCGGAGTAGACGACCTCGGCCGAGCCGTCGCCCTCGAAGTCGAACACCGAGGAGCCCGTCACCGCGCTCGAGGTGTCCTTGGTCTCGTGCTGCCAGAGGATCGACAGGTCGGACTCGTAGACCACGTAGACCGTGCCGCCGGCGATGCCGATCTCCGGGACCCCGTCGCCGTCGAAGTCGGCGATGGTCGGCGGGCCGCCGCGGGTCTCCTCGAAGGGGATGTCGACGGGGCCGACCTCGATGGTCCCGGTCGCCGCGTCGAGGATCCACACGTCGCCGCGGACGACCACCAGCTCGGGCTGGCCGTCCTGGTCCGTGTCGCCGATCGCCGTGAAGCCGTCGTTGACGTTGGCGTTTTGCCACAAGATGCTGCCGTCGAGGTTGTAGACGGTGTTGCCGGCGATCAGGTCGCCGATCCCGTTGCCGTCGACGTCGGCCATGTGGCTGAGCTCGCGCCCGGTCCCGCCGCCGGTGCCCCCGGTCCCGACCCACAGCCGCGTGATCGCGTTGTCGGTGGTGCTGAAGAGCGTGCGCCCGTAGGCGATCTCCGGGTAGCCGTCGTGGTCCATGTCGGAGATCGCAATGCCGCCGCCCCAGCCAAAGGAGCCCGGGTAGTTGCCGACGATCTGATCGCTGATCCGCTGGACCACGCCGTTGCTGTCGACCATGGCGATCTTGCCCTCGCCGGTGGCCGCGATCACGTCGAGGCGCGCGTCCCCGTCGATGTCGCCGATCGCCACCGACACGCCCGACCAGCCCGTCGAGCCCTCCTCGGGCAGGCTGTTGGTCCAGATCGCCTCGCCCGTGCGCCCGTCGAGCAAGTTGAGGTCGCCGGCCTTGCAGGTCCCGCCGCCGTCGCAAGAGCAGCAGGTCAGGTTCGAGTTGCCCGACACGAAGACCACGTTGGGCGGGTCGTTCTCGTCATACTCGCCGTCGCAGTTGGCGTCGTAGACCCGCGCGACCGTGGGCGTGGACCAGATGTCGGTCTTCTCGGGCAGCGGCGACTCGAGCCCCCACTGCCACTCGGCCACGGCGTTGAGCGGCTGAGCCTCGGCCATGACCTCGCAGGCCTCGACGCAGTCCTCGGGGTCGTCGGCCGAGCCGGTGCAGACCACCGGCAGGTCCACACACTTGCCCGTGGCCGGGAGATCCAGGGTGCAGCTCAGACCCTCCGGCGGCGTCCCGGGCCCGGGGCTGGGCTCGCCGAGGCCGAGCTCGCAGTACTGGTCCTCGCCGCAGTCGTCGGCCGTCGTGCACTCGGACCCGGGCGTGATGCAGCTGTCGAACAGGCAGACCTCGGCGTCGCCGCAGCACACGTCGCCGCAGGTGCTCTCCGTGTCGCAGCAGGCCCCGCCGAGGCAGACCCCGCCAACGCAGTCGGCGTCCATGAAGCACTCGGGCCCGGTGTCCGTGCCCTCGTCGAGGGTGTCGAAGGTGGTGCTCGCCTCGTCGGCGCCCTCGTCGGTCCCGCTCTCGCTCTCCCCGCCGCTGCCGCTCAGACCGACGTCGTCATCGTCGCCGGCCCGCCCGTCGTCACCGCAGGCCAGCGGCGCGAGGCAGATCAGCGAGAGGGGCAAAAAGAGGGTGCGGGTGCGGGTCGACGGCTTGTTCATGGTGTCCTCATGCAGACGAAGGCAAAAGCGAGGGATGTACTATCTGCTACCCCTTACACCTACATCGCCACGAATGTCGATGAAAATTGCCGTGACGGGGACCTGGTGTCGCAGCAGACGGGTCGAGCCCACACCCACGCGGCGGCTCGACTCGGTGAAAGCACGCATTGCTGATCCGATCACCCCCTGAGCTCGATGCGCAGGACGTGCGCTGCGCAGACGGGCTCGCGCTGCGAAACATGCGCAAGCCGCCTCCGTGGGAACACTCGGGCAACCGGACCTCGCCGTCCACGCTCACCCGGGCCGCCCAACCAACCCGATCAGCCAAGCTCGCCAGCGCGACCAGCCGCATGCGAACACCGACGCTCAGCCGGTGGTCGTGTCGGTGTCCGTGTCGGTCTCGGTCGTGTCCGTATCCGTGTCGGTCTCGGTCGTGTCCGTGTCCGTGCTCGTGCCCTCGTCGGTCGTCGACTCGGTGCTCTCGGTCTCGCCGCTGTCCGCGGTCTCGCTCCCGGACTCGTCCGACTCGCTGTCCGTGTCCGTGCCCGAGTCCCCGCTGCTGTCTTCGTCGTCCCCCTCCGAGGTCGCCGGGCCCACGGGCTCGCAGGAGTCCTCGAGGCACTGACAGATGCCGTCGACGCAGGTGAGGTTGAGGTCGCAGAAGTCACCCGGCGCGCAGGCGCACTCGAGGTCGCCCTCGATGCAGCCGTAGTCCTCGACCGCCTCGTCGCCGTAGGTCTCGAGCTGCGCCTCGGGGCTGGTGTTGCACGCGAGCAGCGAGAGCGCAGCAGCGCAAAGGCCGAGGCTGGCCGCCGCGAAGGCCGTCCTGAAGGTCATGGCCGCCATGATAGCCGCTGCCCGCCTACTCGTCTTCGATCGCGCCGTTGATGATCCAGGTCTCGATGTCGGCGATCTCGGCCTGGGTCAGGGTGCCTTCACCGGTCAGCGGGTTGTAGGGCATGGGGTTGCCCACGATGTCCTCGTGCCCGGTGATCTTGAGGTAGAGGTAGCTCGACTCGGGCTCGCCCGGCTCGATCAAGTTGAGCGCCGGGTTTTGCTGCGAGGGCTCGAGCAGGCGCTCGTAGACCCCCTCGCCGATCAGCGCGAGGTCGGCCTCCGGGGTGATCTCGTTGTGGCAGCCCGAGCAGTTGTACTCGAGCACCTTCTCGATGCGCGCGGCCCAGGTCACGCCCTCGCCCAGCAAGTTGAGCCCGGCCGGGTCGGCGCTGTAGGAGCAGCCGGCGTAGTCGACCGCGCGGGCGAGGTCGGCCTCACCCGGATCCTCGGGGATGGTCTCGACCAGGCAAAAGAGCGCGAGCATCTCGGCGATGCTCAGCGGCTGGTTGGCCAGGGGCATGCGCGAGCCGGGGACCTCTTCGCCGCTCATCACCCCGCGCAGCCGGGCGATCAGGTAGCTGTTCTCGGGGTCGCCGGCCGAGAGCATGTGGATCGGGTCGCCCTCGCGCGCGCCGAGGGTGCCGTTGCGGTTGGCGTCGCCCTCGATGATGCCCACGGACAGCAGCTCTTGGACCTGGTCGCCCTGGTACTCGCGGACCTCACCGATCACGTGGGTGCGCCCGGGCAGGATGTACCAGAGCGTGGTGTAGTTCGCGAAGGTGAAGTCCTTGACCTCGCCGTCGGTGATGAAGGTGCGCTCGAAGCCGCCGGAGGTGTAGACCTTGGTCTGCTCCCCGGGCATCGGGTCGGCCAGGTGGATGTGCAGGCCGGGCGAGTCCTCCGGGGGCAGGTCCTCGCCCTGGTAGTAGTCGCCGGCGATGCTCTCGATCCACCCGATCTCGATCTGCCCGGACTCGTAGCCGCCGCCGCTGATCCGGAAGCGATCCCCGGGCCGCTCGCAGCGGTCGTAGACCGACTCGTACTCGCCGTACTGCACGTTGCAGTTGGCGCCAAAGGCCTTGACGAAGTTGGCCGGCGTGCGCAGGTCGGGGAATTCCTTGCTGTTGTGGCAGACGCCGTCGAAGGGCGTGCAGGTCCGCCAGATGATCTTCTGGTGGACGTCGAGGCCGGTGCGGAACTGCGACTGGGCCTCGAGCACGATCTCGTCGTCCCCGGTGTAGGGATCGGGGTCGTCGCTCTCGCTGAGCTCGGGGCGGTCGGGCTCGAACTCGATCTCGCCGGGGTCGAAGTCGCTGCCGATGGTGCAGCCGGCGGCGCCCATGGTCAGGCTGGTCAGACCGGTCAGACTGATCAGGGCGGCGAGGGGCAGAGGGCTGAAGCTAGAGGCGAAGGTGCGGGCCATGGTCGCGCTCCTCAGGCGATGAACAGGTCGTCGAAGGGCTGGTCGGCGGGGAAGAACACGTCGTGGTCGCAGCCGAGCGCGTCCATGACCGTCTTCATGGTCGCGCGGTAGCTGACCACCGTGCCCAGGGGCTCGAGGTCCTCGGCCCGGGTCTCGCCGATCCGCCGCCCGAGGGCCTGGATCGGCCCGCCAAAGAAGGGCATGGCCATCCAGCGCGTGGCGTAGTCGCCACCGTGGTCGCTGCCGCGGGCCGAGTTGAAGCGCCCGCCGCGAGAGCTGCGCGAGAACTCGCTGCCCAAGGACACGATCGTGTGGTCCCAGTAGGTCCCGCCCGAGGGGTGCTGCATGGTCTTGAGCGCCCAGTGCAGCGCCGAGAGCAGGCGGTTGAGCTCGGCCATGCGCCCGGGCAGGCCCTCCTCCTCGCCGGAGTGCAGGTCGTAGCCGCCCTGGTCGAGGTAGATCGCCGGGCAGCCGAAGGAGAACAGGCGCAGGGCCAGGCGCAGGTTGCGAGACGCGCTGCTCTGGCCGAAGGCCGTGGCCAGCTGGGCGTTGCTGACCCCGTCGATGACCTCGTCGGAGCCGTTTTCGATCTTCAGGGCGTCGCTCGAGAAGATCTCCGAGTAGGCCTTGGTCGCCTCGCGCGACTGGAGGTAGGCGTCGACGGTCGAGAAGTGCGGGCTCTGCTGGCGATCGCGAAAGCGCGCGTCGTAGTCCTGGGTCATCTCCCGGGCCCACTCGGGCAGCAGCGCGTCGGTGTTGAAGCCGAAGCGCTCGAGGTCGTCGCCGCGCAGCACCGGCGGGCGGTAGGCCGCGTACTCGCCGGACCCGCGGCCCATGCCCGGCTGACCCATGATGATCGCCGGGAGCAGCACGTTGCCCTCGGCGGCGGCGGCCTCGACCTTGGCCCGCAGGCCGTAGTTGATCATCGTGAAGATGCCGGTGCTGCCGTTGACGTAGCCGGTCAAGAAGCGCTCGAGGCCGGTGAGGTGGTTGCCGTCGGCCGAGCCCGCGAGCGGCTCGTGGTCGACGCAGGGGATCACCGCGATCTCGTTGGTGAAGTCGGTGACCTTCTTCATGCCCAGGCCCGAGAGCTCGTCGCTGAGCCAGTCGGAGCGCGAGAGCAGGTCGCCGGGGCCCCACTCGGTGCCCGAGGCCACGCTGCTCGCCGTGCCCCAGGGCGAGAACTCCGAGCTCACGTCGCAGTTGAAGGCCGTGGTGAAGCGAAAGCCGCCGGACAGGCGGATGTAGATGAAGTGCTTGGCCGTGTCGAAGCCGGAGGTCGCGGCGTGGGCCTTGGGGATCCACAGGTAGGGCGCGCCGATCGCCGCGCCCGCGGCTGCGCCGCCCGCCGCCAGGGTCTTGAGGAAGCCGCGCCGGGTCGAGGCGAAGGTCTTGGGTTGCTTGGTCTTCGTCATCGTTGGGCTCCGGCTCAGTAGAAGAGCATCTCCGCCGAGGACAGCAGCGAGAAGCAGACCGGGCGAGCGAAGCGCTCGACCGTGCAGGGTTTGGGGGTGCACTGGTCGGCGTAGCCCGCCGCCTTCTCGTATTCGGACTCGGTCGGCTCGCGGCCAAAGAACAGCCGCGTCTGGCGAGCGACGACCTCCTGGGCGTTGTCGCTGTCGAGGGCCGTCTCGCTGCTCATGCCCTCGGGCAGCAGCAGCGAGGCATCGGTCCCGCCGCCGGCCATGGAGGGGTCGCAGACCTCGGCGATGAAGGCCTCCTGGACCGCCGTGTTGAGGATCGAGACCGTGGTGAAGCGCCCGGCGATCTCGTTGGTCGGGCAGCCGCCCAGGGACTGGGCGATCCCGCGGTAGTCGGTGACCAGCTCGCGGTTCTCGTCGATGACCCAGCGGCTGTTGTTGACCAGGGCGAAGGTCCAGCCGTTGGCCGGGTTGCCGTCGTCGCCGTCGAGGTAGTCCCCCGGGTAGGAGATCCGGTGGTCACAGGTGCCCATCTGGGTGCCCGTGGTCCGCTTGATCGAGTCGATCCAGATCTCGGGGCTCGCCTGCTTGAGCGGGCCGGCGGACCAGCGGAAGTCGGTCTCGAGCGCGCCCTGGGAGCTCTGCAGGTAGGGGATCGAGGTCGCGATCGCGTAGTAGACCGAGCGGATGTCGGCCTCGTTCTCGAGCAAGTACTTGACGAGCTCGTAGCGGACCTCCTGAACCTCGGTCCCGAGGTCGTAGCCGAGCAGCTGGATGACCACGTCGTCGACGGCGGACTCCCAGAAGGTGTCCTCGCTGGCCATGATCCGCCCGGGCAGCTGGACCATCTCCCACTCGTCGGCGCTCATGTAGCCGCTCCACATCAAGCCCTCTTGATCGCCGGACTTCTCGCGGCGCTCGTCGGGCTCGAGCGTGAGCTCGTGGTAGCCCCACAAGATGCTCGTGCACTGGCCCTCGTCGATCTCCCCGTCCTCGTTGGCCGAGGGCGAGCAGTTGTAGTTGACGTAGGCGTCGGAGACCGTGCCGAGGTGCGAGTGGTCGCGGTAGCCGTTGGTCCACACCGAGTAGAGCCGGCCGAGGTCGCTGCGCTCGTCCTCGTAGGGCGGGCGGTGCAAGAACAGCTTGAACGCGGCCTCGGCCCGGTCGCCGGCGGTGTCGTAGCGCCGGGTCAGGACCGGGTGCGAGGCGGCCACCGAGGCGAACAGGTCCCAGGACACGTAGCCCTGGTAGACCTTGCGCACGAGGTCATCCATGTCGTAGATGCGCTCGACGTTGACCGTGCGGTTGTTGTAGAGCATCAGGTCGGCCCAGCGTCGCTGCTGCACGAGCACGAACTCGTCGGTCGCCATCAGCGTCTTGACCGTCTCGCCCCAGTCCTCGTGGTCGCAGACCTCGTTGACCTCGGAGGGCGTGGGGTAGCGGCCGACGAAGTCGGCGTAGAGCTTGCGGCAAGCTTGGCGGCGGTCGATGGGCTGCGAGGCGATGCCCACGCCCCACATGCTCGAGCACACGCCGACGTTGACGGGGTTGGTCAGGCCGAGGCCGTCGCAGTAGCTCTGGCAGGCGACGTCGCAGACGATCGGCTTGTCCGTCGGCGCGGTCACGTCGCGGGCCTCCGGCGCCTCATCGTAGCCGCCCGGGAAGTTGCCGTCGGTGATCGGGGCCCCATTGCCGACGAGCTCGCCGGGTCCGCGGGCGGGGTTCGCGGGGTCCATGCCTTCGACGTCCAGGCACGCGCTCGTACCGGCGAGTACGAGCAACGACAGCCCGGCGGCGACGATATTGATTCGATGGGGGCTTGCAGCCATTGAGGGCTCCTGCGCTGACACCGAGGAGCCCAGGTGGGTGGACGGGTCGACCTGCGGCGGCATCACTCGCCAATCATAGGCCAGCGCACCAGGGCCGCCCAGCCTCCCCAAAGCCACAGTCGCGGGCCCCATCGTGGTCCCCAAGCCCCACCCAAACCCTTCAGTGGGGGTGCGGTCTCGGGCCCCGTGATCTTCTCGTATCAGCACTCGCACGACCAATCTCGCCAGTCGAGGGCGGCGGTATTGCTTTGGCGCCGGCGCTGCTCGCGGTATCGTCCCGGCCATGAAGCTTGGCCAGGTTCAGCGTTTCGCCGCGGCAGCTGCGGCGTTTGCGGTGCTCGCCGCGACCCCGGAGGTGCAGGCCGCCCCCGGTAAGAAAGACAAGGCAAAGGCGGAGCCAGAGGCCGCCTCGGAGCCAGAGGCCGCCCCGGAGCCGGAACCAGAGCCGGAGCCAGAGCTGGAGGTCTCGGCCGACGCGGATCTGGAGCGAGACGCGGCCAAGCCCAGCGCGGGCATGAAGGGCCGCTTCGGCCTCGGTGGGACGCGCTCGCTCTCGGGCGTCAACGCCATCTCGGCGCGCTACTACGCCACCGACAAGCTCAGCATCGGCGCGCTGATCGGCGCCGCGACCTACTCCTACAAGGAGCCCGACGACAACGGCGACTACAACGCCACGCGCACCGTGGGCCTGCTCGGCGCCGGCGTCCAGACCTTCTACTGGCCGGTCCAGGGCGACCGCAGCAAGTACATCTCCGCGGACTTCGGCGTGGGCTTTCGCGGCCTCGTCTACGTCGGCTTCGGTGCCGACGACGACGAGAACCCCGAGACCCTCGAGGGCCCGCTCGAGATCGACCTCGAGCTCCCGCTGACCACCCACGTGTTCATCGGCGACTCCGTGGCGATCACCCCCGAGTTCGGCCTGGTCGCGCGCATCGTCCCCGGCAACCGCGAGCCCGACGAGCAGGACAACTCCGACACCAACCCGGGCAGCGGCGCCGGCGGGCGCCTGGGCGGCGACGACGGCCCCGGCCTGGGCTTCGAGCTCGGCGAGCACGGCGGGCTCTTCTTTGGCCTGTCGATCACCTACTTCTTCGGCAGCAAGAACAAGGGCGGCAAGAAGAAGGGCAAGAAGTAGCCGCGCCCGGGCCGCGCCAACCAAATCGAAAAGCCGCGGGCTCAGCTCGCGGCTTTTTTGTTTGGCCCTCGCGCGTGCGCGCGGACCGACTGCTGGCTGACTGCTACTCGCTGGCCCCGGCTGCGTTCGTCTGGGCCTCGCTGAAGAGGATGATGTAGCTGACGACACCGAAGCCGACGAGCACGAAGAGCAGGGCACCAAGGATGATGCCGTTGGGGTTGAGTTCGATGTTGGAGTCGTACCCGGCCATCGGCGTGAGTGTAGCCAAGCGTGGGCGGCTGTGAAGCCCCCGAGGGCCCATCACGCCTCCCGTGCGCTGCGCGGCCGTCTTGGGCATCCTCCAGCCCTCGCGTCCTTCACGCCTCGTCGGCGCGAGCGCTCGCAGCAGTGTCCTCGGGCGGCCCCCAGCCCCCGCCTCCGGGGGTCTCGAGCACGAAGCGATCCCCGGCGAAGACCGCGACCGTGGCCGCAGCGCCGAGCACCTCCACGCGCCCGTCGGCGCGCTCGATCCAGTTGCGGCCGGGGGCGCCGGGTGAGCCGCCGGCCGCGCCAAAAGGCGGGATCTCCCGGCGGTTGGCGAGGAGCACGAGCTGCATGTCCTCGAGGAAGCGCAGCGCTCGGCGGACCCCATCACCGCCGCGGAATTGTCCGGCCCCGCCGGAGCCGCGGCGGATCTCGAAGGACTCGAGGCGCACCGGGTAGCGGCGCTCGAGGACCTCGGGGTCCGTGAGCCGCGAGTTTGTCATGTGGGTGTGCACGGCGGAGGCGCCCGCAAAGCCCGGGCCGGCACCGGCCCCGCCGCAGACGGTCTCGTAGTACTGGCGGCGCTCGTCGCCGAAGGTCAGGTTGTTCATCGTGCCTTGGGCCGCGGCCATCACCCCCAGGGCGCCGTAGAGCGCGTCGCAGATCACCTGCGAGGTCTCGACGTTGCCGGCGACCACCGCCGCCGGATAGCGCGGGTCGAGCATGCTGCCGGGCGGGACCACGAGCTCGATGGGGTCGAGGCAGCCCTCGTTCATCGGGATGTCGGCGTCGACGAGGGTGCGGAACACGTAGAGCACCGCGGCCTGGCACACGGCCAGGGGCGCGTTGAAATTGTTGTCGCGCTGGGCCGAGGTCCCGCTGAAGTCCACGCGGCAGCTGCGGGTCTCGGGGTCGAGCTCGACGCAGACGACGACCTCGCTGCCCTCGTCCATGGCGTAGCGAAAGCGGCGGCGAAGGCCCTCCCCATCCTCCCCCTGGTGAACCGCGGCCAGGCGAGCGATGGCGGCGCGCACCGACTCCGCCGCGTTGGCGCGCACGTGGCCCATGTAGGCCCGGACCACGGGCAAGGTCCAGCGCGCGACCATGCGCCGCAGCTCGCCCGCGCCCTTGTGGTTGGCGGCGAGCTGGGCCTCGAGGTCGGCGAGGTTCTGGTCCGGGTCGCGGGCTGGCCACGGTCCCGCGAGCAGGCGCGCGCGCACGGCCTCGCGGCGCAGGGCGCCGGCGTCGACGAGCAGGAAGTCGTCGAAGCGCACGCCCTCCTCGTCGACGTGGCGGCTGTGCGCGGGCATCGAGCCGGGGCTGATGCCGCCGATGTCGGCGTGGTGGCCACGGCTGGCCACGAAGAAGTCCGGGCTCGACGCGCCCTCGCTGCTGGCGATGAACACCGGCGAGATCACCGTGACGTCGGGCAGGTGCGTGCCGCCGTTATAGGGCGCGTTGACCACGTAGGCGTCGCCCGGCAGCAGGCCGCGCCCGTCCGCGCGGCGCCCGGCGATCACGGCTCGCACGGCCGCGCCCATGGACCCGAGGTGGACCGGCATGTGCGGGGCGTTGGCGATCAGCTGGCCGTCGCCGTCGAAGACTGCGCAGGAGAAGTCGAGGCGCTCCTTGATGTTGACCGAGTGCGCGGTGTTGCGCAGCGTCGCGCCCATCTGCTCGGCGATCGAGCCGTAGAGGTTGTTGAAGACCTCGAGGCGCACGGGGTCGGGGCGGCTCAGGCTGGCCGTCGCGGCCGCGCCCGCGCTCGCGTCCCCCTCCCCCGCGTCCCCCTCCCCCGTGTCCCCCTCCCCGCGACACAGCAGCAGGTGCCCGGTGTCGAGGACGCGCGCGGTCCAGCCTGGCTCGACCACGGTGGTGCCGGTGCGCTCGGCGATGATCGCCGGCCCGGGCAGCGCCGGCGCCCCCGGGCGCAGGCGCTCGCGGCGAAACACCGGCGTGGCTCGCCGCGCTCCGGCCATGTAGACGTCCACGCTCAGCTCCGGGGCCCCGCTCCCCTGCCCACCGCCCGAGCCCGCGTCTGCCCCCAGCGCCTCGGGCCCGAGCAGCGCCTCGATCCCGAGCGCCCCGGCCTCGCTGGTCGCCACCGCCTCGGCCTCGAGGGCGTCGAGGGTGAGCTCGGCCGCGGCGTCGAGGCGAAAGCCGTAGCGCTCGCCATGCTCGGCCTCGAAGTCGGCGCGCATGGCCGCGGCCGCGCTCGCGTCGGACCCACGCCAGGTCACCGCCAGCGGCCGGTCGCTGCCGGCGTAGCGCAGGTGGGCCCGGGCCTCCACGCGCGTGGGCTCGAGGCCCTGCTCACGCAGCGCCGCGGTGACCTCGGCCCGCAGGTCGTCGAGGGTCGCCGCGCTCGCGGCCAGGGCGTCCGCGTCGAGGCCCGCGCCCACGCTGCGCTCGCGCACGGCCCGGACGTCGGCGAGGCCCATGCCGTAGGCGGAGAGCACCCCGGCGAGGGGGTGGATCAGCACGCTGCGCACACCCAGGGCGTCGGCGACCAGGCAGGCGTGCTGGCCCCCGGCCCCGCCAAAGCAGCACAGCGCGTAGTCCTCGAGGTCGCGGCCGCGCTCGATCGAGATCTTCTTGATCGCGTCGGCCATGCCGACCACCGCGATCTCGATGAAGCCCGCGGCGATCGACTCGGGCGCGCGCCCGTCCAGGGCCTGGCTGAGCGCGGCGAAGCGCTCGTGGACGGCGCCGAGGTCGAGGCCCTGATCCCCCCCCGGCCCAAACACCCGCGGGAACAGCTCCGGGCGCAGCTTGCCCAGGAGCAGGTTGCAGTCGGTCAAGGTCAGCGGCCCGCCGCGGCGGTAGCAGGCCGGGCCCGGGTCCGCGCCCGCCGACTCGGGGCCGACCTGTAGGCGGCCGTCGGCGAAGCGACAGATCGAGCCGCCGCCAGCGGCGACCGTGTGGATCTCGAGCATCGGCGCGCGCACCCGGACCCCCGCGACCTCGGTCTCGAAGCTGCGCTCGAGCTCGCCGGCGTAGTGGGTGACGTCCGTCGAGGTCCCGCCCATGTCGAAGCCGACGATGCGCGAGAAGCCTGCCTGGGCGCTGGTCACCGCGGCGCCGACGATGCCCCCGGCCGGCCCCGACAAGATCGCGTCCTTGCCCCGGAAGCTGCGCGCGTCGGTCAGCCCGCCGTTGGACTGCATGAACTGCAAGGGCGCGGCGCCGAGGGCCGCGGACACCCGCTCGACGTAGCGACGGAGGATCGGCGAGAGGTAGGCGTCGACCACCGTGGTGTCGCCGCGGCCGACCAGCTTGATCAGCGGGCTGAGCTCGTGGCTGACGCTGACCTGGGTGAAGCCGAGCTCCCGGGCGACCTCGGCGACCACGCGCTCGTGCGCGCCAAAGCGCCAGCCGTGGACCAGGACGATGGCCACGGCCTCGACGCCCGCGGCGGCGGCCGGCGCCAGGGCGGCGCGGACCTGCTCGCGGTCGATCGCCCGGATCACCTCCCCCTCGGCGCCGACGCGCTCGTCGATCTCGACGACCTGCTCGTAGAGCATGGTGGGCAGGCTGATCTCGCGGTCGAAGAGGCGCGGGCGGTTTTGGTAGCCGATCCGCAGGGCGTCGGCGAAGCCGCGGGTGATCGCCAGGACCACGCGCGCGCCCTGACGCTCGAGCAGGGCGTTGGTCGCCACGGTCGTGCCCATCTTGATCCCGCGGAGCTGGTCTCCAGGGATGGGCTCGTGCGCGGCCAGCCCGAGCAGCACCCGCACGCCCTCGACGACCGCGTCGGCGTAGCGCTCGGGGTTGTTGGACAGCAGCTTGTGCGTGTGCAGCCGCCCGCTGGGGTCGCGGGCCACGATGTCCGTGAAGGTCCCCCCGCGGTCGATCCAAAATTCCCAGCCGGGCGCGTGTTCGGGGCGGGCGGTCATCGAGCGCGGCCAGCATAGCAGCTGGCGTGCCCTGCATCGCACACTACTGCGCCGGCGCGGCGTCCGAGCTCGCGGGCACCCGCGTCGCCGTGAGCGGATCCTCGACGCGGAACACCGCCCGGTCCTCGTTGCACATCAGCAGGCCGCGCGCGTCCCAGGCCAGGGCCTCGATCTGCCCGACGTAGCTGGGATCGAGGGCGACGCGGTTGACGAGCTCGTCGAGCAAGCTGGCCGCGCTGTCCGGCGCCGGCGTGGCGAACACGTAGACGGCGTCGTAGCTGAGCAGCGCCCAGTGGGCGCCGTCTGGGGCCAGGTCCGCCGCCGTCGTGCGCCCGGCGAACTCGCTCGGCTCCTCGTCCAGGTAGGGGCCGAGGTCGAAGTCGTCGACGAGCTCGAGCACGAGCTCGTCCTCGCTCGCGTCGAGGCTGGGGAAGCGATAGAGCCGGGTCGCGTGGTCGAGGCGGTCCTTGCTGAGCACCCACAGCGTGTCGGCCCACCACAGCAGCGACTCCGCGTCGAAGTCCCCGTGCGTGCGGCCGTAGCTCTGCTGGTCCGGGTAGCGAAAGCTAAGCTCGCGATCGACGAGCACCTTGCCGACCTCGCCGGGCTCGCCCGCGGGCGCCGGCTCGGGGATGCGCAGGACCGCGAGGTCGCGGCGCTCGCTGCTGTTGTTGCCGATGTCGCCGAGCCACAGGTTGCCGGACTCGTCGCGGGAGATGTCCTCCCAGTCGATGTTCTCGGCGTTGCTGACCCGGTAGCGCGCGAGTAGCTGGCCGTCGGCGTCGATCGCAAACAGCCAGTTGCCGTTGCCCGAGTCACCGTGCGTCCAGTAGACGCCGGGGTGGGCAGCGCTCTCGACCAGGCCCGAGGGCTCGCGGACCTTGCGATCGATGGCCACGCCCGTGGGCGAAGGCTTGGCGCAGGCGGCCCCGAACAGGCCGAGGGCGAGGCAGGGGCAGAGCAGCGCGCGCATCGTCTCCACGCTAGCGCGTGATCGACACCCGGCGCATCAACTATCGCGCGCGGCGTCGTATACTATTCGCCGTGCTTCGCAACCGCGCCAGGCCACCGCTCCTCCCCCTCGGCCTCGCCACGGCGAGCCTGCTCGTGCTCGCCTGCGGGCGGACCTCCCCCGGCACCGCCTCGTGCGTGGAGCCGCACCTCGACGTGTCGACGAGCCCGAACATCGAGTCGAGCGACGACCCGAGCGCCGATGCGCTCGCCGCCTGGATCGCCTCGAACTACGCCAAGCGCGAGGTCAGGATCCCCATGCGCGACGGGGCGACCTTGTTCACGGCGATCTACACCCCAACCGAGGCCCTCCACGCCGGCGCGCCACGGCCGATCTTGCTCAAGCGCACCCCCTACTCGGTCAAGCCCTACGGCGAGGACGAGTACCCCAGCTCCCTCGGGCCCAACTCGCAGCTGGCCCGCGACGGCTACATCTTCGTCTACCAGGACGTGCGCGGGCGCTTCATGTCCGACGGCGAGTTCGTCAACATGACCCCGCGGCGGACCACCGAGGGGCCCGAGGGCGTCGACGAGAGCAGCGACACCTACGACACCGTGGCCTGGCTGCTCGACAACGTCGAGGGCCACAACGGCCGCGTGGGCCAGTGGGGGATCAGCTACCCCGGCTTCTACGCCGCCGCCGCCGTGGTCGAGCCGCACCCGGCCCTGGTCGCCGTCTCGCCCCAGGCCCCGATCGCCGACTGGTGGTACGACGACTTCCACCACAACGGCGCGTTCTTGCTGCCCCACCTGTTCAACTTCATCTCCAGCTTTGGCGTGCCCCGCGACGGCCACACCACCGAGTGGCCGCCGCGCTTCGAGCACGGTACCCCCGACGGCTTCGAGTTCTTCACCCGCCTCGGCCCGCTGAAGAACGCCAACGCGCGCTACTTCGAGCACGGGCTGCCCTTTTGGGACGCGGTCATGGCTCACCCCAACTACGACGAGTTTTGGCGGCGCCGAAACCTGCTCCCCCACCTCGCCGCGCTCGAGTCCGTGGGCCCGGCGGTGATGACCGTGGGCGGGTGGTTCGACGCCGAGGATCTCTACGGGCCGCTGCACATCTACGCGGCCCTCGAGGGCGCAGATCCGCAGGCCCGCAACAGCCTGGTCATGGGCCCGTGGTTCCACGGCGGCTGGTCGCGCAGCGCCGGCGACGGCCTGGGCGACCTCAGCTTCGGGCGCGAGACCTCCCCGGGCTACCAGCGCGAGGTCGAGCGCCGCTTCTTCGCCGTCGAGCTCCAACACCCGAGCGCGGCCGAGTACGCCGACTGCCCGGCCCTGCCCGAGGCCCTGATCTTCGAGACCGGGGCCAACCGCTGGCGCCAGTTCGAGCAGTGGCCGCCCGCCGCGGCCGAGCCCGGCGCGCTGTGGCTCGGGCCCGAGGGCGCGCTGCTCGACGCCGCCCCGCGCGATGCCGCAGCCAACGACGCCTTCATCAGCGACCCCGCGCACCCCGTGCCCTTCACCACACAGGTCGCCAAGGGCATGACCCGCGAGTACATGACCGACGACCAGCGCTTCGCGGCCCAGCGCCCCGACGTGCTCGTCTACGCCGGCCCCGTGCTCGAGGCCCCGCTGACCCTAGCCGGCCCGATCGAGGCCGCGCTGTGGGTGTCCACGGATCAGCGCGACGCCGATTGGATCGTCAAGCTGATCGACGTCTTCCCCGACGACGCCCCGGACCACGACGGCCTGCGCGAGGGCATGCACATGGGCGGCTACCAGATGATGGTGCGCAGCGAGATCATCCGCGGCCGCTTTCGCAACGACCCGGCCAAGCCCGAGCCCTTCACCCCCGGTCAGCCCACCCAGGTCAGCGTGCCCCTCCAGGACGTGCTGCACACCTTCGAGCCCGGGCACCGCGTGATGATCCAGATCCAGAGCAGCTGGTTCCCGCTCGTCGACAAGAACCCCCAGGCCTGGGTCGACAGCATCTACGCGGCCGAGGCCGCGGACTTCGTCGCCGCCGAGCACCGGCTGTGGCGCGACGCCGAGCACCCCTCGGTGATCCGCTTCGCGACGATCGATCCGGGCGAGGATCAGACCCCCGCCTGCCTGCCCGCGCCCGCCGACGAAGCCAGC
The DNA here is from genome assembly GCF_011083025.2 of Pseudenhygromyxa sp. WMMC2535. Classification (NCBI taxonomy): domain Bacteria; kingdom Pseudomonadati; phylum Myxococcota; order Nannocystales; family Nannocystaceae; genus Pseudenhygromyxa; species Pseudenhygromyxa sp. WMMC2535. Next base: position 4,132,658 of record NZ_JABJWV010000001.1, on the reverse strand, counting down.
GGCGACCAGCCCTGAGCTTCAAAAGCGCAGCGACCAGCTCAGGCCGACCTGCTCGCGGCCAACAACGGGCAAGGGCAGCGAGAGCGACAGCGGCGAGGCGAACATGGCCTCGCGGCGCTTTCGCTCGCGCACCCGGCCCGCGGCGATCAGCGCGATGCCGGTGATCATCAGGGCCCCCGCCGAGGCGCCCCCGGTGATCGCCAGCGTCCGACCCAGCGCGGCGCGGTCGGCCTGCTTGGCGATCTTGTCGGCGTCGGGCTCATCGGCGACGGACAGGGCGTCGTGCTGGCGGCTGGCGTCGGCGCCCACGGCCAGGCCCGCGGCCATGACGATGAAGGCCGCGCCCCCGAGGCCGACGAGCACGTCGCCGGCGAGGACCATGCGGTAGTTCTTGGGGTCGACCGCGATGGCCTGCGGCGGGGCGGGCACCGCGACGGGCCCCAGCGTCGCCTCGCCCGCCGCCTGCTCGCCCGGCTCGCCCGGCTCGCCCGGCTCGGGGCTGCCCTCAGACGGGCCGTCGAGCGACGTCGCGTCGCTCTCGGCGGTCGAGGTGGCCGCACCCGACTCGAGCGCCCTCGCGTCCTCAGCGGGAAGCTCGGGCGCCTCGGAGGGCTCCGGCGCCTCGGCGCCCTCGACCGCACCGCCGGCCTCATCACCAACCTCACCGCCGGCCTCGTCACCGGCCGCCTCGGAGTCTCCGACACCCGGAGCACCGCTCGGGCCGCCGCTCCTTGGTGACGCCGTCGAGGGTTCAGGCGCCCCCGTCAGCGCGAGGGTCAGCGCGAGGGTCGCCGCGATCGAGCTCGGGATCATCACCCCTCGATTCCACGCCTGCGACCTGCGGTCAAACTCCGCGCCCCGGAAACGCCGAGAGGGCCGCCAGCCAAGCCAGCGACCCTCCCACGCGGACTCGCCGCGAGCGGCTCAGTCCTCGACGAACTCGCGCAGCTGTTTGGCACGCTCGGCCTTGCGCAGCTTGCTGAGCGCCTTGGCCTCGATCTGGCGGATGCGCTCGCGGGTCACCGAGAAGTCGCGGCCGACCTCCTCGAGGGTGTGGTCCGAGGCCTCGCCGATGCCAAAGCGCAGACGGAGGATCTTCTCCTCGCGCGGGGTCAGGCTGGCCAGGGCGCGGCGGGTCTCGTCGGCGAGGTGGCGGTCGACGACGCCGGAGCCGGGGTCGAGGGCGGTCTTGTCCTCGATGAGGTCGCCGAGGCTGGAGTCGCCGTCCTCACCCAGGGGCGTCTCGAGGCTGATCGGCTCCTTGGCGATGCGCAGTATTGCCCGAACCTTCTCCACGGGCATGCCCATCTTGCCGGCGATCTCCTCGTGGGTGGGCTCGCGGCCGAACTCCTGCACGAGCTGACGCGTGGTCCGGATCAGCTTGTTGATGCTCTCGATCATGTGCACCGGCACGCGGATGGTCCGGGCCTGGTCCGAGATCGCCCGGGTGATCGCCTGCCGGATCCACCACGTGGCGTAGGTCGAGAACTTGTAGCCGCGCTGGTACTCGAACTTGTCCACGGCCTTCATCAGGCCGATGTTCCCCTCCTGGATCAGGTCGAGGAACTGCAGGCCGCGGTTTGTGTACTTCTTGGCGATCGAGACGACGAGGCGGAGGTTGGCCTCGACCAGCTCGGCCTTGGCGGCCTCGCGCTCGCGCCGGGCCTTGGTCAGGTCGTCGTAGAGCGCGACGAGCTCGTCGGCCGTCACCCCGAGGTCCTGCTCGACCCGGCGGATGCGCTTGTTGGCGACCTTCATGCGCGAGATCAGCTCCTGCAGCTCCCAGGGGTGCAGGCCGAGCTTGCGGCAGAGCTTGAACTCCTCTTGCTCCTTGAGGCGCACGCCCTCGAAGGTCGAGCGCAGCTCGTCGAGGTCGACCCCCGCCCGGCGCTCGCAGGCCAGGAGCTCGCGCAGCGAGCGACGCACGGTCTCGACCGTCTCGCTCAGCTCCTCGCTCATCTCCTCGATCGACTTGCGGCTCAGTCGCATGTCGTTCATCGAGCGGACCGAAGCCAGGCGCAGCTCCTCGCGCTTGGCCGCGCTCGCCTCGTCGACCGGGGCCTCGGCGACCGGGGGGCCCTCGCCAGCCACGGCCTCGCCAGCCACGGCCACGGTCACGGGCACGGACTCGCCCTCACCCTCGTCGAGCTTCTCGATCTCGCGCTGGTGCTTGCGCAGCTTCTTGAGCTGCACCTTCATGTTCTCGAGCGCCGCCTCCTGGCCGGTCGGCTCCTCGGCCTCGCCGGGGCGCTTCTCGTCGTTCTTGGCCGGGATCACGAACGCGTCCTTGACCCGGACCAGGTTGCGCTCGACCCGATCGCACAGGTCGATCACATAGGGCACCGCGATCGGGCTGTTGAGGACGATGTCGATGACCTTGTTCTCGCCGGCCTCGATCCGCTTGGCGACCTCGATCTCACCCTCGCGCGTGAGCAGCGAGATGGTCCCCATCTTGCGCAGATACATCCGAACGGGGTCGACGCTGCGGCCGCGCTCGTCGATGAGCCGGGTCTTCGCCTGCGACTTGCTGCTGGCCTTGCTGGCCTTGCTCGGAGCGTCGACGTCGGGCTTGAGTGGAATCGGGCTGTTGCTCATGGGCAGGTCCTGGAGCGTCGAAGCGCTGGGCTCTCCGCGGCTCGTCCAGTGGCGATGGAGCGAACGAGCAAAAGCGGCGAGAGCGAACCCTGGGGATCCGCGGCTCGACGAACGGTGTGCAGGTATATCCGCAAAGCGCGGATGAGCCACCACGCAGGCGTGCAGGTGCACCCTGCGGCGATCGCCTCCGCGCGCGCTGACGGCTCCGTGCTCGCCGATCTCGCCGGCGCGGGTGGAGCCGAGTGGCGTCGAGAGCCGCTTTGACGCGCCCCCACGCAGGCGCAGCCGCTCGCGCATGAATGCGCTTCATTGGCCGCGAATTGACCTCAATTGGCCCCGCGAAGCCGATTTATCCCCGCTTCATCCGCCCTACAGCAGCGCCCTGCGAGCAATTGACTCCACATCGGAGGCCGCCGCAGGGTCCCCTTCTCACCGCTTCGGGCTCGCTCGCATCCCCCGCTCGAAAGCAAAGTGCGGGCCATGAAACCATCCCCAAACTCGCCCCGAGGGCCCGGACTAAGAGACGGGGCTCACGTAGCGAAATGCCACTCCCCTCTCCACTGACCCCCCTCAGACCCCTTCCTGCGCGGCGCGCAGAGCACGCATCTCGGAATCGCGCCTTTTTCGCGTTTCCCCCCACGTGCGCTTGCCAATCACGACAGTAGCCAATAACGCCCTCGAAGAATCATGAAAACACGGCTTTCTTGATACAGTCCGCGCAGTGGATGAACTGTCCGAACGCTTCGCGCTCGCCGAACGACAAGGCCTGATCGACATCGTCCGTACGCACCCGAACCTCCCGCTGCTCGAGTTCCTAGAGCTCATCCAGCACGGTCGGACGGGGCGCCTGCTCGGAAGCCTGACGGTGGCGGAGTGTCAGGCGGGCGCCGCCAAGGCCGAGGCCCTCGAGAGCTCGGAGTTCCAGGCCACCGCGGACAAGACTTCACAGCGCGCCGCCTACGACGCACAGGTCGTCGACGCGCTGCGCAAAGCCAACGAGCCGCTGACCCCCGCCGAGGTCCACGCGCTCGTCGGCGGGACCATTCGCCAGGCCCGCGTCGCCCTCCAGCGCCTCGCCGCGGCGGGCAAAGTCGCGCGGACCTGGAAGGCGCGCAGCCAGAGCTACCGCCTGGTCTGAGCGCCGCGAGCCTGCTGCGCCACGCCCTGCTCCGAGCTCCGCTCTCAGGCGCGCAGGCTCGCAGGCTCAGCCCGCGACGCGGCGCGCCGAGAGCACGACCGGCAGGCCCTCGAGGCGACCGAGCACGCGGATCACCTGCTCCGACTGATCGACCTCGAGCTCGAGGGTGATCGTCTGCGTCCCCGAGCGCTTCTTGCTGCGCGAGGAGTGGGTCGCCCGCATGTTGATCCCCATGTTCGAGATCACGTCGGCGATGTCGCGCAGCACCCCGGGCTGGTCCAGGACCTCGAGGCTGAGCTTGACCGGGTAGCGGTGGCGATGCTTGCGACCCCAGTCGATCTCGATCAGCCGCTCGGGCTCTTGATTGTGGACGACGTTGGGGCAGTCGCGGCGATGGATGACGATGCCCCGGCCGCGGCTGATCCAGCCGATCACGTCGTCGCCGGGCACCGGTGAGCAGCAGCGCGCGGGCTGGCTGAGGATGTCCCCGACCCCGGCGACGCTGACCCCGGCGGCGTCGCGCGGGCGCTCCTCGATCTGGATCGGCGAGGGCTCGGGCTCGGGCTCGACCGCCGGCTGCTCGCGCTCGAGGATCTGCGCCGCCAGGCCCTGGGGCCCGAGGTCGCCGAAGCCGATCGCCGCGAGCAGGTCCTCGCCGCTCTTGTAGTCGTGCTGCCAGGCGAGGGCGTCGAGGTTCTCGGGCAGGGCGCCGGCGCCCAGGCCCGCGCGGGCGAGCTCGCGCTCGAGGGCCTCGCGCCCGCTGACTACGGCCTGGCCGCGGTCTTGCTGGCGGAACCACTGGCGGATCTTCTGCTTGGCGCTGGCCGTGTGCAGGTAGCCCAGGTGCGGGCTGAGCCAGTCGCGGCTGGGCTCGGGCTGCTTCTTGGTCAGGATCTCCACGCGGTCGCCGGTCCGCAGCTGGTGGGTCAGCGGGACCATCACCCCGTTGACCCGGGCGCCGCGGCAGCGGTGGCCGACCATGGTGTGGATGCGGTAGGCGAAGTCGAGGGGCGTGGCGCCCTCGGGCAGGTCGATGACGTCGCCGCCCGGCGTGAACACGTGGACCTGATCCCCGAACAGGTCGGTCTTGAGGGCCTCGGCCAGCTCCTTGGGATCGACGAGCTGCTTTTGCCAGTCGACGAGCTGGCGCAGCAGGTTGAAGCGCTCGGCGCTCTTGGCCCCGGCGCTGCGCTTGCCCTCTTTGTAGGCCCAGTGGGCCGCGACGCCGAACTCGGCGAAGAGGTGCATCTCGCGGGTGCGGATCTGGATCTCCAGCGGCTCGCCGCCCGGCCCGATCACCGCCGTGTGCAGCGACTGGTAGCCGTTGTCCTTGGGCCGCGCCACGTAGTCGTCGAACTCGCTCGAGATCGGCGTCCACAGCCCGTGGACCATGCCGAGGACCGCGTAGCAGTCGCGCTTGCCGGCCGCCGGGTCCTCGGCCTCGATGATCACCCGCAAGGCGGTGACGTCGTAGATGTCCTCGAAGGCGACCCGCTTGCGCCGCATCTTGTTGACGATCGAGTAGATGTGCTTGGGCCGGCCGTTGACCTCGGCGACGACGCCGAGGCTGTCGAGCTCGGTCTCGAGCAGCTCGAGCACGCGATCGACCACGCGCTGACGCTCGGCCCGCTTGGCCGCGAGCTTGGTGGTGATCTCCTTGTACTTGGCCGGCTCGAGCTCGCGCATCGCGAGGTCCTCGAGCTCCCACTTGAGCTGCCAGATGCCCAGGCGGTTGGCCAGCGGGGCGAAGACCTCGCGGGTCTCCTGGGCGATGCGCCGGCGGACCTCCTCGTCGCTGATCTCGCGCAGCTCACGGATGACCTCGAGGCGGTCGCACAAGGTGATCAGCACCACGCGCACGTCGGCGGCCATGGCCACGAACATCCGGCGCAGGGACTCGGCCGACTCCTCGTCGAGGGCGTCCCAGTGGATCGCGGCGAGGCGCTCGACGCCCTCGAGCAGCGCGGCGACCTCCCCCGCGGCCGCGGGCTCGGGGCTCGGGGCGGAGCCGGTCTCCGGGCCGCTCTCCTGCGCGCTCCCGTCGAGGCCGACCCCGACGAGGGCCTGGGCGCTGGCGATCAGCGTGGGCGGATCCAGGCGCAGCGCGGCCAAGGTGGCCGTGCGCCGCAGGGCTCGCTCGCAGCCGACGTCGCCGAGCTCGCGGCGGCGGCGGAGCCGGGCCTCGAGCTGCTCGAGCGCCGCCTCGTCGGCCGCCCCGCCGTGGTGCTCGCGGCAGGTCTTCAGGGTCCGAACGATCGGATCGTCCCCACCGTCTTCGAGGATGCTCGCGCCGCCCTCGCTTGCCCCGGAGATCATGGCCGCGCAGTTTAGCAAACACGGCCACACCCGCTAGACGCGGGCCCAAGCGCCCGCACAGCCAGGCTGAAGACCGCTCACGCGCGCCCGAATGTTCGAGCTGCGCGCGCGAGCCCGCGGATGAGCAGCTCGCGCCCCGCGAGCTGCCCTCCGCCGCGCTCGCTCAGCCGATCAGCTGCGAGCAGTAGCCGCCAATGCAGTCGGCATCCTCGTCGCAGCAGTCCGCGGAGGTCTCACAAACGCTGCCCATCGGCGAGCACATCGGGACCTCGTCGTCGCAGGCGAACACGCCCGGCTCCGCCTCCACGCAGTAGCCCGAGCAGCAGTCGTAGCCCGCCTCGCAGTCCTGACCGATCTCGCGGCAAGCGTCGAGCGCCGCGTAGCCGCGCATGTTGTTGTTGCCGAGCTCCTGACCGGGCAGCCAAAACGCCGGGTGGCTGGGATCCGTGCCCGCGGCCGCGTTGGGATCGATGGCCGTGACCCACAGCTGCTTGGTCCGCGTCGCCACGGCCTGATCGGTCAGCGTGTTGCCGTACTGGCGCTCTGACACGAACACCAGCCAGTAGTAGCCGCCGGAGGCCACGGGCACGAAGGTCGGCTCGTAGTTGGCCGCGGTCTGGGCGTCGGCGATGTGGCCGAAGCCGTTGGCGTTGTCGATCCGCACCGGCTCGCTGCCGTCGGCCCGGACCATCCACAGCTCACCGTTGGCCCCGCGCGTCCGCGCCTGCGTGGACCGGCCAAAGGCCAGCCACTCGCTGTCGGGGCTCCAGGTCGGGTAGCTCACCGTCGGCCGCGTCGCGTCGTTGGCGACGATCTGCTTGTGGTTGGAGAAGGCCGGCTGGTTGAGGTCGACGTCCGCGACCCACAGCGTCGCGTTGACGAAGTCGAGCCAGTTGCCGTCGGTGCGCACGCCGTAGGCGACCTTGGTCCCGTCGTGCGACCACGCCGGGTGCACCGGGTAGCCGGTCTCCACGAAGAGCTGCGCGAGCACGCCCACGCTGTCCTTGGTGCTCAGCGCCATCCAGCTGTTGGGCTGGGCGTAGAACGAGCCGTTGCTCTGGCCCCACAGCACATAGGCCCCGTCCGGCGAGACCGCCTGGAAGGCCGAGTAGCCGGCCCCGCCGGCGGCGTCGAAGGTGTTGGTGCCCTCGGGATCGAAGGCCGCCCATGGGTAGCCGCTCATGTCCTGGGCCGTGACGATGGTCGAGCCGTCGGTCGAGACGCTGTGGCAGGCCAGGCAGCCCGCGCCGGCGGGCTTTTGCAGGAACTGCTCGGGCGCCGCCTCGCCGGGCTTGATCCGCAGCACGTCGCCTTGGTTCACCGCCCAGTAGTAGATCGTCCCCGCCAGGTTCGCCGGCGCGATCGTCCAAAACTGCACCGGCGTCGTATAGGCCGTCACCCCGTCGTAGCGACGGATCTCGAAGGTGATGTCGCCCTCCGTCGAGTCCGTCAGCTTCAGCCACATGTCCTCGGGGAGCGCCGGGAAGTCCCAGCGCGAGGGGTTCGCCGCCGTGCCGTACCAGTCGAGCTCGAAGGTCGAGCTCTCCGCGTGGATCTTGTACACGTCGGCGTCGTTGCCACCGTTCCACTGCACCGTGGGCCCCAGCAGTCCACGCGGGAACACCGTGTTGTTGTAGGGGTAGAGCAGCGAGAGGCTCGGGTCCGCCGTGCTCGCCGCGTCCAACATCCCCAGCGCCAGCGGATCCCCGATCTCGTCGATCGTGTAGCTGAGCTTCACCGTCACATCGGCCGTCGCCTCGAGGCCCTCGTAGGTGAAGCTCAAGGTCCCCTTGCCGCCCAGCAGGCCCGTGGCCGTGAGCGCGCCCGGGCCGGGATCCAACTCCGCGATGTCGAGGCGGTCCCAGCTCCACACGCCGTTGCCGTCGACCTGGTACTCCTCGTCGAGGTTGTTGGTGACGATCGCCGAGAAGTCGATCTGCTCGGGGATGACCCCGTCGACGACCTCGATGACCACCGCCGGCGGGTCGATCTGCAGGTCGATGAAGGCCGGCTCGTCGGGCATGTCGAGGATCAGCCCCGAGTCCGCGCCATCGCCCGCGTCCAGGCCGTCGTCGCTCCCGTCTCCGGCCTCATCGAGGCCGACGCCGTCACCGTTGTCGTCGCTGGGCCGACCTTCGTCGCCAGCGCAGGCGGCCAGGGTCAAAGCAGGGATCAAAGAGAGGGTCAGTAGGCTTCGGTGCATGGACATGGCAGGGCTCCTCGCGGGGTTCATCATGACGGATCCAATGTCTTCAAAGGTAGGACTTTATCCGACTATCAATGAGAGCAAACTCGGGTGTGATGCCCACCGAGGACACGACATGACAGATCCGTCAAAGCATGCCGGCGCATACGTCAATGACGGCGAGCGCAAAATCGAGCGTCTCCCCAATTCATCGACTCGACACAGATAGAGCCTCCATAAAACCAACGCGCCGAGAGGCGCGGGCAGGGGGTGGGGGGAGGGACCGGCGACGGTCCCTCCATAAAACCAACTCAGCCGATCAGCTGCGAGCAGTAGCCGCCAATGCAGTCGGCTTCCTCATCGCAGCAATCCGCAGAGGTCTCACACGCGCTGCCCACCGGCGAACACATCGGGACCTCGTCGTCACAAGTGAACACGCCCGGCTCCGACTCCACGCAGTAGCCCGAGCAGCAGTCGTAGCCCGCCTCGCAGGACTCGCCGAGCTCGTGGCAGGCGTCGAGGGCCGCGTAGCCGCGCATGTTGTTGTTGTTGATCTCCTGGCCGGGCAGCCAAAACGCCGGGTGGCTGGGATCCGTGCCCGCCGGCGCGTTGATGTCGATGGCCGAGACCCACAGCTGCTTGGTCCGCGTCGCCACGGCCTGGTCGGTCAGCGTGTTGCCGTACTGGCGCTCGGACACGAGCACCAGCCAGAAGTAGCCGCCGGAGGCCACGGGCACGAAGGTCGGCTCGTAGTTCTGCGCGGTCTGGGCGTCGTCGATGTGGCCAAAGCCGTTGGCGTTGTCGATCCGCACCGGCTCGCTGCCGTCGGCCCGGACCATCCACAGCTCACCGCTGGCTCCGCGCGTCCGCGCCTGGGTCGAGCGCCCAAAGGAGATCCACTCGTTGTCGGGGCTCCAGGTCGGGTAGCTCACCGTCGGCCGCGCGGCCTCGTTGCCGACGATCTGCTGATGGTTGGCGAAGGCCGGCTGGTTGAGGTCGACGTCCGCGACCCACAGCGTGCAGTTGTTGAAGTCGAGCCAGCCGCCGTCGGTGCGCACGCCGTAGGCGATCTTGGTCCCGTCGTGCGACCACGCCGGGTGCACCGGGTAGCCGGTCTCCACGAAGAGCTGGGCGACCACGTCCACGCTGTCCTTGGGGCTGAGCACCATCCAGCTGTTGGGCTGGGCGTGGAACGAGCCGTTGCTCTGGCCCCACAGCACGTAGGCCCCGTCCGGCGAGATCGCCTGGAAGCCCGAGGTGCCCGTGGCGATGCTCGTGTAGAACACGTTGCTGCCGTCGGGGTTGAAGGTCGCCCACGGGCTCTCGCTGCCGTTTTGCGAGGCGACGATGGTCGAGCCGTCGGTCGAGACGCTGTGGCAAGCCAGGCAGGTCGTGCCGGAGGGCTTTTGCAGGAACTGCTCGGGCGCCGCCTCGCCGGGCTTGATCCGCAGCACGTCGCCCTGGTTCACCGCCCAGTAGTAGATCGTCCCCGCCAGGTTCGCCGGCGCGATCGTCCAAAACTGCACCGGCGTCGTATAGGCCGTCACCCCGTCGTAGCGCCGGAGCTCGAAGGTGATGTCGCCCTCCGTCGAGTCCGTCAGCTTCAGCCACATGTCGGCCGGGAGCGCCGGGAAGTCCCAGCGCGAGGGGTTCGCCGCCGTGCCGTACCAGTCGAGCTCGAAGGTCGAGCTCTCCGCGTGGATCTTGTACATGTCGGCGTCGTTGCCACCGCTCCACTGCACCGTGGGGCCCAGCAGCCCGCGCGGGAACACCGTGTTGTTGTAGGGGTAGAGCAGCGAGAGGCTCGGGTCGGCCGTGCTCGCCGCGTCCAGCATCCCCAGCGCCAGCGGATCCCCGATCTCGTCGAGCGTGTAGCTGAGCTTCACCGTCACGTCGGCCGTCGCCTCGAGGCCCTCGTAGGTGAAGCTCAAGGTCCCCTTGCCGCCCAGCAGGCCCGTGGCCGTGAGCGCGCCCGGTCCGGGATCGAGCTCCGCGATGTCGAGGCGGTCCCAGCTCCACACGCCGTTGCCGTCGACCTGGTACTCCTCGTCGAGGTTGTTGGTGGCGATCGCCGAGAAGTCGATCTGCTCGGGGATGACCCCGTCGACGACCTCGATGACCACCGCCGGCGGGTCGATCTGCAGGTCGATGAGCGTCGGCTCATCGGGCATGTCGAGGTTGAGCCCCGAGCTCATGCCCTCGTCGGACTCCGTGCCCTCGTCGCTCTCCGAGCCGACCTCGTCGCCGATGCCATCTTCGCTGCTGCTGTCGTCGGGACGACCACCGTCACCGGAGCACGCGGCTAGGGCCAAGGCGGGGATCAAGCTGAGGGTCAGTAAGTTTCGATGCATGGACATGGCTGGCTCCTAGGGCCGGCGCCATGATGGCGGATCCAAACGCGCGAATGCGAGGGGTTTTCCCCTAGTGCAGAAATAACCACTGGCGGCGTTTGCTGCGGAAAACTGCCAAAACAGAGTTCGTCCCCCAGGCAAGCTCACTGTGTGACAGGCGTGGAACCCACGTCACCGAGTCGGGGGAGCTGCCCCCCGATATCAGGGTCGAAGCTGAGGGTTCGTAGCGGCACCCCGCGAGTACCGCGCAACAATCACTCGCGGTCGAAGTCCGCCATGATCGCGTCGGTCACCGCCATCCCCAGGCGCACGTAGCCGCGCTTGGAGAAGTGGATGTGATCCCGGCTGGCCATGCGCGGGTTCGAGGTCGCCCAGGTGTGCATCGAACCCACGCCGCCCATGAAGGCCAGCGTGTCCCAAAAGCCGCAGCCCATCTCGTAGGCCAAATCGCGCTGGACCTCGATGATCTGCGCCAGGCGTGGGCGCGGGACCCAGACGTCCTCCTCGACCTCGCGCGGGAAGTCGCCGGGGCCGATCAGCAGGCAGCTGGCCTCGGGCGCGGCCCGGCGCAGGCGCGCGAGGACCTCGCGCAGATCGTCGCGGTAGGCCGAGATCGGCTGGTTCTCGTCGGTGGCCTCGTTGGTCCCGTAGAAGAGCGTGTAGAGGTCGGGCTTGCGGTGGGCGAATTGCTCGGCCCACACGACCTCGTTCCAGCGCAGCATGTTGGCGGCGCGGGTGCCCGAGATGCCCAGGGTGTCGACGACCACGCCCGGGCTGGTGCGCTCCATGGCCACGCCGAAGACCCGGACCTCGCCGTCGCCTTTGACCCGGACCTCGATCTCGTGGCCGGCCTCTTCGGGGGTCGTGAACTCGTAGAAGCCGGCCTGGTAGTCGCCGGTCTTCGACTCGGTGTCGACCGTGGCCACGCGCTTGCCGTCGACGTAGAGCCCGAGCTGGCCGCCGCCGGGCTGGCGCAGGAAGTGGAGCTCGTACAAGCTGGCCACCGTCGAGTCGTTGCGCGGGATCAGCTTGGTGCGGTCGCGCTTGCTGTCGCTGGCTCCGCTCGCCCCGAGCAGGCCGTAGAGCCCGTCCTTGCGCGCGCTCGAGCGCTGGGCGTGCTCGCTCTTCCAGCCCTTGGTCTCGTCGATCGACCAGTCGGCGTAGCGATACCAGCGGTTGACCTTGACCAGCGAGTAGAAGCCGGGGCCGCCGTCGCCGAAGCGGCGCTGGAAGTAGGTCCGCATGTAGCCGGGGTAGACGTCGGCCTGGGTGTGCGAGCCGCCGTAGACGGCGATGTGGACCTTGCCGTCGTCGTCCTCGCCGGATCGAAGCTTGCGCAGCGCGTCGTGGAAGTGGGCCAGCGCCGGGCCGCTCGCGGGGTTCTCGATCGGCACGTAGAGCCCCAGAGCGTTGCCGTTGACGGCCTCCGACTCGCCGACCAGCCCGCCCCCGGCGCCCATGCCCGAGGAGCCCGGCAGCGAGAGCAAGATGTCGTCCTCGACGCTGCCGACCTCGGCCCCGCCGGCCTCGATGACCTCGAGCTTGGGCGCCATCGGGTTGCCCTCGGCGTCCTCGAAGAGCGAGTCCTCGCCCAGGAAGACACGCTGCGCCTCGAGCCGGGCCGAGAGCGCCTCGGGGTTGTAGGCCGGCAGGACCTCGTCCTCGGGGCCCTCGTCAGCCTCGACCGGAGGCAGGGCCGCCGCGACCGTGCTCGAGTCGCCCTCGCCCGCCTCGGCCTCGTCCTGTGCCTGGGGCACGCGCGGCGGGCCGCCACAGGTCAGCGCCCCGCAGGCCAGGGGGAGCAGGACCAGCAGGCCCCAACGCAGCGGCCCCCGCTTCCACACGCGGGGCTCGATCTTCTCTCGGGCGGGCCATGCCACCAGCTCGTTGTGTCCGCCAGATCGCGCCTAGTCAAGCGCGCCCGGGCCCTGGCAGCCCGCGCCCACGGGCCGAGCTGCGAGCTAGCAGCCAGACCTGCGGGACTGCTACAAATGTCGGGCATGGCCGTCGAGTTCGCACAGGCCCCCACCCGGGGCCAGGGTAGGCGCGTCGAGCCCAGCGCGGCCCGCCTCGCGCGCGAACGCCTCGCCCTCGCCTCGGGCACCCCCCTGCTCGCCCCGCTCGCCTCACAGGAGCCGCTCGGCTTCGGCCGCTGAGCCGCGACCGCCATGACCGGCCTGCTGCGCTCGCTGCATACCCTCGGCGCGATGGTCGTGTTCATCGCCCAGGTCGCGCGCGCCACCTTCAGCCCCCCGCTCTACCTGCGCGAGACCCTGCGGATCATGGCGATCCTCGTCCAGCGCTGCATCGTCCCCGTGAGCCTCGCCGTGGCCCCGGTCGGCGCCGTGATCTCGCTCCAGGGCATCTCGATCTTCGCGCTCTTCGGGGCCGAGCGCATGCTCTCGAGCTTCCTCGGCACCGCGATCTTCCGCGAGTTCAGCCCGGCGCTGGCCTCGGTCATGGTCGCCGCCCAGGCCGGCTCGTCGATCGCCGCGCGCATCGGCACCATGAAGGTCCGCGGGCAGATCGACGCCCTCGCCGTGATGTCCATCGACCCGGTGCGCTACGTGGTCGTGCCCGGCGTGATCGCCTGCGTGCTCGTGGCCCCGCTGCTCAGCGTGCTCACCAACCTGCTCGGCGTGCTCTCGGGCTGGGCCTTCGCCGTGCCCCTCGGCGGCGTCGACCACGGCGCGTTCATGGACAACCTCACCGCCCAGATCACCCCCGCGGACCTGTGGGTCGGCCTGGGCAAGTGCGCCCTCTTCGGCCTCGGCGTCGGGCTGATCGCCGGCTACCGCGGGCTCGACGTGGGCAAGGGCGCCGCCGACGTCGGCAAGGCCGCCAACGACACCGTCGTCAGCACCATCGTGCTGATCCTGCTCACCGACTACCTCCTGAGCATGATCCTGCTCCAGGCCGGGCTCTAGCGCGGGCACCCCATGCGCAAGCTCGCCGACTTCGTCCGCTTCCTCGGCCTCGCCCTGCGCGTGCAGTTCACCAGCCTGCCGCCCCGGGACGTGCTCGTCACCCAGCTCGTCGACGCCGGCTGGGGCTCGCTCGCGCTGTTGACCATGCTCACCGTGTTCGCCGGGCTCAACCTCAGCGTGCAGAGCTACGCCTCGTTCGAGCGCTTCGGCGGCCAGGACCTGCTCGGGCTGTTCGCGGGCGTCGGTGGCGTGCGCGAGCTCTTCCCGGTCATGGCCGCCGTGGTCTGCGGGGCGCGGATCGGCGCCAACTTGGCCGCGAGCCTGGCCAACATGAAGATCTCCGAGCAGATCGAGGCCCTCGAGGTCATGGCCGTCGATCCTCTGCGCTACCTCGTCGCCCCGCGGCTGTGGGCGGTGACCCTCGCGCTCCCGCTGCTGTGCGGCTACGCCGACGTCGTCGGCCTCGCGGCCAGCTACTACGGCGCCGTCCACCAGCTCGGCCTCGACCCCGGCAGCTTCGTGACTCAGATCCAAGAGCAGGTCACGCTCGCGGACCTCGGCGTCGGGCTGTTCAAGGGCCTGGTCATGGGCTGGCTGATCGCGGTGATCGCCTGCTTCCACGGCTACAGCGTGGCCAAGCGCGACGGCGCCGACGGGGTCGGCGTGGCCACCAACTTGGCGATCGTCCACGGCGCCGTGATGTGCATCGTCGTCAACCTGCTCCTGTCCTGGCTGATCTATGGCTAAGCGCGAACAGCCCCCCGCCGTCGTCCTCGAGGACGTCAGCAAGTCCTTCGGCAGCCACACCGTGCTCGACGGGGTCAGCCTCACGATCCCCCGCGGCTCGATCTGCGTGATGCTCGGGCCCTCGGGCACCGGCAAGTCGGTGCTCCTGCGCTGCCTGGTAGGCCTGCTCAAGCCCGACCGCGGCCGGGTGCTGGTGTTCGGCGAGGACGTCGCGGCCCTCGACGAGCGCCGCGCCAAGGACCGGGCCAAGCTCTTCGCGATCCGCCGGCGCTTCGGCATGCTCTTTCAAGACGGCGCGCTCTTCGACGACATGAGCGTGTTCGACAACATCGCCTTCCCCATGCGCCTGCACACCACCATGAGCGAGGCGCAGATCCGCGACAAGGTCCGCGACCGCCTCGCCCGGGTCGGGGTCGGCCACGCCGAGCACAAGTTCCCCAGCGAGCTGTCCGGGGGCATGCGCAAGCGCGTGGCCTTTGCCCGGGCGATCGCCATCGACCCCGACATCGTGCTGTGCGACGAGCCGTCCTCGGGCCTCGACCCGGTCATGTCGGCGACCCTCGACGAGCTGATCCTCGAGCTCCACCGCAGCTTGGGCATGACCTTCATCATCATCAGCCACGACACCGCCGAGGCCCGCATGGTCGCCGAGCACATCGGCATGCTCGCCAACGGCAAGCTCGTGACCTTCGGCCGCGCCGAGCAGGTCTTCGCCGAGAACCACCCGGCGCTCGAACAATTCTTCACCCGCGCGACGCAGGGCCCGATCAAGGTCGTCTAGACCCTCGCCAGTCCGCCAGCCAGCTCCCCCACCAAGAGGTCCGCCTTGAATCGCAAGTACATCTTCCTCGGAGCCTTCGTGGTCGTGACCTTGGGCCTGCTGCTGTGGCTGGCCCAGAACATCGGCGCGCTCGGGGGCAGCCAGGGCACGCGCTACCTCCTCGACCTCGACCACGCCGCCGGTCTCGTCGAGGACAACGCCGTGAAGATCGCCGGGGTCAAGGTCGGCCGCCTCGAGCGCGTCGAGGTCTACCAGGGCCACGCCCGCCTGACCTTGCTCGTGGAGCCCGAGGTCGAGGTCCACGACGACGCCGTCGCCCTGGTCCGCGCCAAGAGCCTGCTCGGCGAGAAGTACCTCCAGCTCGACCCCGGCAGCCCCGAGGCCCCGCGGCTCACCGACGGCGCCGCGATCACCCACGTGCGCAGCACCTTCGAGGTCGACCAGGTGCTCAACGCCCTCGAGCCGATCCTGGGTAGCGAGGGCTCGATCGGCGCCGCCATCGAGCCGCTCCTGAAGCGCCTCGACGGCCTGATGGGCGCCGCCGCGGGCGAGGACGGGGGCGAGCCCGTGCTCACCCGCGAGGAGCTCGGTCAGACCATCGACGACGCCCGAGCCACGGTCACCGCCGTGCGCGAGCTCGCCGAGGACAACAAAGAAGACATCGGCCGGCTGATCGACAACGCCAACGCGCTCATGGAGGATCCGCGCGTCGACCGGATCATCGGCAACCTCGACCGCATCACCACGACCACCGCCAACCGCCTGCCCGGGCTGCTCGACAAAGCCGACCAGACCCTGACCCGGGCCGACAACGCCCTGGCCAGCGTCGAGAAAGCCACCGACGAGCTCACCCCCGAACGCATGGACGCGGTCGGGCAGATCCTCGACGACGTCGCCGTGGCCTCGAGCAACCTCAAGGACCTGTCCGAGGCGCTCGGCGGCGCCGGCGAAGACCTCGGGCCGATGGTCTCCAACCTCTCGCTGCTGGCCAAGCGGGCCGCGGGCCTCGACGAGCTGACGATCCGCAAATTCCTCCAAGAAGAGGGCGTGCTCGTGCGCGTGGGTGGAGGCGACCGCAAGAGCGCGACGCAGCGCATCGACGAGCTCGAGGAGTAACGCTCGAGAGCCCGGCTCGAGAGCCCCTTTCAAGGCGAGTAGCGGCGCATGTACATGTGCATCAAAAAGCGCCGAAACCAGGTGTTGATCCGCGACAGCGGCAGGCTCAGCCCGCCATGGACGACCAGCGACTCGCCGCCCGCGCTGACCCCATGGGGGAAGTCGGACCACAGCCGGTGGGGATGCAGCGGGGGCACGCCTGCCGCGTAGCCCGGGTCGCAGCCGGCCAGCCGCAGCAAGTTGTCGGCGATGGTGTGGGCCGCGAAGATGCCCTCGATGGCGCGCTGCATCGTCGGCCAGCGCCCCTCGCCGCCGTAGATCCGCGCGACGTCGCCGCCCGCGAAGATCTCCGGCTCGTCGACGCCGGGGTAGCACTGCAAGCTCGGGCCGACGCGCAGCCAGCCGTCCTCGGTCAGCGGCAGGCCCATGCGCGCGAGCACGGGCGGCGGCTGCAGACCGCCGGCCCAAAAGCCGAGCTCGAAGGCGAGCTCGCGGACCTCGCCCGCGGCGTCGCGCAGCCGCGCGAGCTTGGCCCCGCCCTCGCCCTCGCCTCGAGCCACGATCTCCTGCAGGCGCGTGCGCATGTGCAGCTCGACGCCCTGCTTCTCCAGGGCCCGGGCCGCCCACGCGCCCGCGCGCGGATGCAGGCCCGGGAGCAGGCGCTCGCCGCCGTGGACCAACACCACCTTGGGGGCGCGCCACGGCCCGGGGCGCGTCGACGCCCGGGCCAGGTGGGCGAGCTCGCCGGCGATCTCGACCCCCGTGATCCCTCCGCCCACGACCAGCGCCGTGGGTGCTTGTTCGGCCCCGGTCAGCGCCTCGCTCACCGCCAGCTTGGCGCGCTCGAAGTCCGCCGCGAACTTGTAGCTTTGCAGGGCCTCGGCCCCCTCGATGGCCGCGGGCGCGCCCACCTCGGAGCCGAGCGCCACGACCACGAAGCGCCCGCTGAAGCGCCGGCCGTCGGCCAGGGTCACCGCGTGGGCCTCGGGCTCGAAGCCGACGATCTCACCTCGCTCCCAGCGCGTCTTGGGCCGCCCGCCGACGTAGCGCGCCGTGGGCAGCACCGTCTTGGCCGCGACCCCGGTGGCCATGCGCTCGGTGAGCAGCTCGTGGCCCAGGGGGATGTAGGGGTGCTCGGCCTGGCGATCGACGACGATGATCTCGAGCGCGCGGCCGCGCCTGTGCTCGCGCAGCGTTCGGACCAGCTCCACGCCCGTGAAGCTGCCGCCGAGGATGAGCACGTGGGCGTCGTGGTCGCGCATGTCTGGCTCGCGGAGCGAGGGGACGATGACAGCCGGGGGCAGGGGCGTCAACGCGAGCGCAGACTCGGCGCCGCGCCGCTACTCCCCGAACACGAACACCTTCTCGCGCAGGTGCGCCGGAAAGCGCCGCCGGACCACCTCCTGCGCGAAGTGCTTGCTGTGCCGCAAGCTGCGATGCACCAAGACCAGCGCCTCGCCCTCGAATTTCTCGGCGTGCTCGATCAGCTCGTCCACGTGCGTATGTCCCCACTCCCGGGTCGACGCAGGGCTGCGCTCGTCGCTCCACGAGGTGCACTCGTGGACCAGGACCTGGCAGCGGCGCACGAGCTCGTTTTCCAGGAATGTGTCGATGGTCGTGTCGCCGGTGACGCAGAGGATCGGGACCTCGCGGGACTCGGTCACCGCCTCGCCGCGCTTGCGTCGGGCGTGGATCTCTTCGCCGGGCAGGCCGCGCAGCTCGGGCAGCAGCTTGTCGACGCGGCGCTCGATCACCCAGGCCAAGCTGGGCACGCGGTGGTGGGTGCGGACCGCTGTGGCGCTGAGCTTGCGACCCACGGGCACCCGATCTCCGGGCGAGGCCGGGCGAAGCTCGTAGCGGTAGTCGAAGCCCTCGATGCTCGACCAGGTGTGCATCAGCGACTCGACCGCCGGGGCGATCTCGGCGGGGAGGTGGATGATCCCCGGGGGCAGGTTCATCATCCCGCGCTGAGAGATCCAGTAATGGATCCCGCCCATGTGATCGCCGTGACCGTGGCTGATCATCAGCCGGCTGACGCTCAGGGCCTTGGGCGGGCACATGCCGATGTCGAACATCAGATCGAGCTCGGGCACCCGCAGGTTGGTCTCGACCCCGCCCTCGGCGACCCCCTGGAGGTGGAGGCCGTGAATCAGCAGCTCGTCTTCGGGTGGTCGGGGCACGTTATCGGCGTTTTAGCAGCACCGCCCCGCCCCGCAAGCTGGGGCCTTGTGCTCGCAGCCATAACTTGGTGATCTGCGCGCGGGACATCGCCATGAACAACGCACTCGATATTGGAGCCACGCTCAATCAAGCGTGGGAAGTGTTCTCGAAGAACGCCGCCGCATTCATCCTCGGCTTCTTGTTGGTCGGACTGGTCGGCGCCGTCACGCTCGGGATCTGCCTCGGGCCGCTGCTGGTCGGCTTCAACCGCATGGTCCTGCGCGCGCTTCGAGGCGAGAAGGTCGAGGCCGGCCAGGTGTTCGCGGGCTTCGACATGTTCGGCCCGGCCTTCGTGCTGATGCTGCTCGTCGGCCTGACGGTCTTCGCGGGCCTCTTGCTGTTCTTCATCCCCGGGCTGATCGCCGGCTACCTGCTGTTTTGGTCGCTTTGGTTCATGGCTGATGGCGAGCAGTCGGCGGTGGAGTGCATGAAGAAGTCCTCCGCCCTCGCCCGCGCCGACATCGGCGGCGGGCTGATCTTCGTGATCGTCAACGGGGTCATCCAGAGCGCCGGTAACGTCGTGCCCTTTGGCGGCCTGCTGACCGCGCCGCTCGCCATCACCATGGCGGGCAGCGGCTTCAGCCGCGCCGTCCATGGCATGCAGCCCCAGCCGGTCGACGCCTACGGCGCCCCCCAGCCCGGCCAGATGAACATCCAGCAGCCCTACGGCGCCCCCCAACCCGGCCAGATGCACACCCAGCAGCCCTACACCCCGCCCGGGCAGATGCAGCAGCCCTACGGCGCTCCCCCGCCCGGACAGCTCCAGCAGCCCGGCCAGGTCCAGCAGCCCTACGGCGCCCCTCAGCCGCCCGCCCCGACCAACCCCTACGACCTCCCCCCTCAGGCCTGAGCGGAGGCGCAAACACCAAGGCGGCGGCGCAGCGAGCGACCGCCGCTTTTTCAATTCCACGCGCCGAGCCCCGCCTCCCGCCGCGCGCCTCATCCCTCATGGATCGGGCAGCGGGAGCTCGAGATGAAATTTCGTCCCCACCCCGAGCTCGCTCTCGGCCCACAGGTCGCCGCCGTGATCCCTGGCGATCCCGTGGCTGACCGAGAGCCCCAGGCCGGTGCCCTGGTCGCGGCCCTTGGTGGTGTAGAAGGGATCGAAGATGTGGGCGTAGACCTCCTCGGGCATGCCCGCGCCGGTGTCGATGACCGAGAGCCTCGCCCAGCGCTTGTCCTCGCGCTCGACGACCCCGCCCTGGATGAGGATGCGCTTGTCGTCGTGGTGCCCCTCCCAGCGCTCGTTGAGGGCGTCGCGGGCGTTGGTCACCAGGTTCATGAGGATCTGCTGGATCTGCTGGGCGTGGCAGGGCACCCGCGGGAGCTCGTCGGAGACGTCGAGCTCGAGGGAGATCTGATCCTTGCGCAAGGTGCTGTGGATCAGCGAGAGGGTGTTGCCGACGATCTCGGCCAGGGAGGTGGGGGCGCGCTCGGGGGCGGTGTCGCGGCGCGAGAAGGCGAGCAGGTTGCGGACGATGGTCGCCACGCGCTCGGCCTCGTTGGAGATCTCGCCGGAGAACTCGACCACGAGCTCGGGGTCCTCCTTGCTCAGGCCGAGCAGCTCGGCGTAGTTGAGGATGCCCTGGACGGGGTTGTTGATCTCGTGGGCGACGCCGCTGGCCAGGGTGCCGATCGACTCGAGGCGCTGCTGCTGACGCAGCTGGGCCTCGAGGTCGAGGCGGCGGGCGTCGGCGAGCTTGCGCTCGGTGATCTCGGTGGCGATGATCATCACCCGGCGCGGCTCGTCTTCGATCTCGACCGGGGCGATGTGGGCGTCGTACCAGCGCTGGGCGCCCGCGCGGCCGTTGAGGGCGATCTCGACCTCGCCGCGGCGGCCGTGCTCGAGCGCCGCCTCGAGCACCTGGCGCCAGGGCTCGGCCGAGACCGGCTCGATCGCCGGCGCGCGACCTTGGGTCCAGCCCGGCAGCGGACGATTGACGAAGGTCAGCTCGCCGTTGGTGTCGAGCAGGGCGATCAGGTCCGGGGCGCCGTCGACGAGCGAGCGCCACTGGACCTCGCTGCGCCGCAGCGCGCGGTAGAGGTTGGCGTTGTCGATCGCCCCGCTGGTCTGGGCCGCGACCAGGGTCAGCAGCTGGAACTGGGCCTCGCCAAAGCATGACGCGCGCTGGCGGTTCTCGAGCACGAGCGCGCCCAGGCGGCGCTGGGCCTTGCCCAGGGGCATGCACAGCAGCGAGCGCACCCCCGTGCGGTCCACGTAGGCGTCGCGGGCGAAGCGAGTGTCGACGCGGGCGTCCTCGATGACCAGGGTCTTGCCCGTGCGCAGCATGTGGTTGACGAAGGTCAGGGGCACCAGGGCCGCGGCCGAGGTCAGCTCGAGGGGCGGCGAGAGCACCTGGACGCGGCGGGCCACGCCGCCGAGGGCGACGAGCTCGAGGCCCGCGTCGGACTCGAGCAGCAGCGCGCCGCGGTCGGCCCCGGTGTTGGCCATCGCGACCTCGAGGGCCTTGCTGACCACGGCGTCGAGGTCGAGCTCCTCGGACACGGCCGCGAGCGCCGTGGTCACGGCGTCGAGGTCGATGGTCGCCCGCGACAGCCCCAGGTTGCTGTGCCCGTCGATCGGCTCGAAGGAGATCTCCATCTCGCGCTCGATCAGGTACTGCTTGGCGCGGGCGCCCCAGCGCTGATACAGGCCCCAGGCCTCGCGCAGCGGGCCGTTGGCCGCCGTCCGCAGCCCGCGGGCCTGCATGTGCGCGGCCATGCGCTCGCAGGCCAGGGCCGCGACGTAGTAGCAGCCGCGCGGCTCGGCCTCGGTCCGCGCGGCCTCGAAGGCGTCGAAGCCCGCGACGTAGTCACCGCGCAGCATCTCGCGCTCGGCGAGGACGAGCAGGCGCAGGTGCTCGAAGTTCTCGGCGCAGGCCTCGGTCCAGCGCGTGAGCATGGCCAAGCTGCGATCCACGATCCGCTCGAGCCTGCGGCGCTCGGGCTCGGCCGCCGTGGGGTGGACGGAGGCGGCCGCGAGCGCGTGGATCAGCGCCGTGCGCGGGACCGAGGACGAGCCCATCATCCCGCGCGGGTAGTCGGCGATCTCGTCGATGATCTCGAGGGCCTGCTCGGGCTCACCCATGATCATGTGAAAGAAGGCGCGGCTCGTGCTGCTCGAGTAGCGCCACAGCTTGGGGCCCTCGGCGTAGCGCAGCGGGTCCACGGGCATGACCCTGGGCGCCCCCCCGCGGGCCTCGAGCGCGCCCAGGCCCGCGTCGATGTCACCGACCAGGGCCGCGGCCAGGCTGCCGTAGATCCGCATGACCGCCCGCGAGCCCTTGGACGCCCAGCTGCCGATGTCACGCTCGTGCTCGCGGCTGAGCTCGATCAGCTGGCGCAGATCCGTGCCCAGGTCGAAGCGCAAGCTGACGCCCACCCCGGCGAGGTAGCCGGCGAGCTCGAAGTCGCCGAGCTCGAGGGTGCGCTGGTAGGTCACCTCGACCTCCTGGGCGACCCTGGCCAGCGACCGCCCCATCTGCCAGATGAAGGCGATCGCCGCGACCTCGGTCCGCGCCTGATAGACCGGGCGCTCGCTGCCGAGCACGAGCGCGGCGTCGATCAGGGCGCAGCCCGCCTGCGGGCGACGCAGCGCCGCGCAGACCATCATCGCCAGGGTCGCCAGGGCCAGCGGCGCCGTGGGGTGGCGGCCGTGGGCGAGCATCAGCTTGATGTGCGTCGCCCCGAGCATCAGCATCAGGCGCACGTCGATGGAGAAGGCCGGGAGCACGAGCGTGGCGATGATCTCCATGGCCGCGACCACCTCGGGCTCGCTCGCGGGCTCGAGGGCGAGCAGCGCGTCGAGGTCTCGCCGACGCATGCGCAGCCACGCGAAGAACATCGCCGCGCCCGCGCGCAGGTTCCCCGGCGACTCCGGGATCCCGTAGCCGCAGCGCTCGAGCGCCCACAGCCCGAGGGTCACCGCCTCCTGCGGGCGATCTTCGAGGTTGAGCAGGCGGACGCGCCGCGCCACGACCGTGCCAAAGGCCTGCCAGTCCAGCTCGCGCTCGAGCAGCTGCTCGAACACGTGATCCGCCTGGGGGCCGCGGCCCGCCAAGGTCAGCGCCTGCGCCCGGGCAAACTCCACGCCCACGCCCAGCTGCTCGAGCGCCGGCTTGCGCTCGCCCCCTCGCCGCGTGTGCCTGTCGAGCAGCGCCGCGCCCAGGCCCAGGTAGCGCAGCGCCGGCACATAGGAGGCCATCTCGAGCGCCCGCTCGCCCGCGTGGAGGTTGAGCTCGACGAGCGCCGCGATGCCCTCGTCGTCGAGGTCGAGGCTCACGTCGATGCCGGCGTCGATGTGATCGATGACCTCGAAGCGATAGTCGAGCCCGGCCCGCGCTCGCCCAGCCTCGCCCAGGCGGCGATGAATCTCGCGGCGCCTGGCCGTGCGCGCGTCGGCGTAGATCACCTCGCGCACGAGCTCGTCGCGCAGGTAGATCCCGAGCACGTCTCCGTTCAGCTCGCCGATGATGTAGAGCCGCTCGAGGTGCTCGATCAGCTGGTCGAGGGCGAGCCCGCAGGCCTCGGAGAGCTCCTCGAGCGAGAAGTGCCGAGGCATGCACGCCGCGCCCAGGAGCAGCGCGCGCTCGCCCTCCCCGAGCAGCGCGAGGCGCTCGCGGACCATGCTCTTGACGCCCGCCGGCAGCTCGGCGGCGGCGCCCTCGAGCTCGTCCATGGACCAGCGCTCGCCGCTGCCGCGCGAGAGCCTGTCGTGGATCAGCAAGTAGCGCACGCTCTCGAGCACGAAGCGCGGGTTGTTTCCGGTGTGGCGGATGATCGTCCGCGAGAACCCGTCCTCGACCTGGCCGAGCATGTCGGCGAGCAGCTGGGTCACGCCGGTGTCGCTGAGCGGGCCGAGCTCGAGGTGGCGGCCTCGCAGCGAGCGATCGCGCAGCTTGGCGCTCAGGTAGAGCAGCGGGTGCCCGTCGTAGATCTCCATGGGCTGGTAGCAGCCGACCACCAGCAGCGAGCCCAGGCTCCCGCCCTCGAACAGCGCCTTGAGCAGATCGAGGCTCCCGTCGTCGACGCCGTGCAGCCCGTCGAGCACCAGGACCACCGGGGTCTCGGCGGCGAGCCCGGCGAGCAGGCGCGAGAACGCCAGGCGCAGGCGGTTGCGCGACTCGCTGGGCTCGAGCGGAGGCACCGGCGCGTGCTCGTCCCCGAGCAGCGCGGCGAGCTTTGGCAGCAGCGGCGTCAGCACCGAGACGAGCGCCCCGAGCTGCCCCCGCAGCCGCGCTCGCCAGCGCTTGCGCAGGCCGACGCTGGCGCTGAGCAGCTGCTCGCAGACCCCGTCGAGGGCGTGCAACCACACGCCATAGGGCACCGCCGGGCGCTGGCCGTCGACCTGGCCGCGCCCGAACAGGCCGCGGCTCGCGTGGGTCAGCTCAGCGAGCTCGGCGCACAGCGCCGACTTCCCGACCCCCGCCTCCCCCGAGACCAGGACCAGCCGCGCCTTGTCACCGCTCGCGCTGCGCTCGAGCTCCCCCGCGAGCAGCGCGCGCTCACGATCGCGCCCGCGCAAGACCATCCGCCCCGCGATCGTCGCCCACAGCGCGGGCCCGTCCTCACCTCGAAGTCGGCGATCTCCCTGGGCGAGGACGAAGCCGTCCTCGTTCTCGTCCTCGTCGAGCAGCTGCTTGATGCGCAGCAGGTCCTCGACCAGCGAGTCCGCGCGCTGGTAGCGACGCTCGGGCTGCTTCTCGAGCAGCTTGAGGATCAGTCGCGAGAGCACCTCGGGGATCTCCGGTCGCTGCGCGCTCGGGGAGCTCGGGACGTCGGCGAGCAGCGCGGCGAGCAGCTCGTCGGCGTCCTCGTGGGCGAAGGGCACCGCGCCCGTGAGCAGCTCGTAGAAGATCGCCCCCAGCGAGTAGAGGTCGCTGCGCGGGTCCACGGGGCGCAGCGACCAGCCGCTCTGCTCCGGGGCCAGGTAGGGCACGACCACCTCGCGCTCGCGCGCGTCGTCGAGGTTGGGCCGGCGACGCTCGAAGGCCGCGAGCAGCCCAAAGTCGGTGAGGAAGAGCTTCCCGCAGTCGGCCGTGATCCACACGCTGCACGGGCGCAGGGCACGATGCACGATCCCCTTGCCGTGGAGGATCACGAGCAGCTCGGCGAGCTGTCGGGCGATCGGCAAGAAGGTGTCGACGGCCAGGGGCACGCGACCACGGAACTCGGTCAGCGTGAGCCCGGGGACGCGCTCGCGGACCAGCGCCACCCCCTGCTCGCCAGCTTGCTCGATCGCCTGGAGCTCGGGGATCACGAAGCAGGGCTCAGCGATCGCGCGCAGCTTCTCGAGCTCGAGCTCGAGCAGCTTGCCCTCGACCTCGCTCATCCCCTCGATGATCTTGACGACGACCTCGCGCCCGTCGTCGCCTTGCGCTTCGTAGACGCGCGCGCGATCCCCCGAGGCACGCAGGAGCCTCGAGTTCGAATATCCAGTGATCGGCACGCCCATCGGCAACGGGCCTCGCGCGCGAGGCCACCCGATCACTATTTTGTCGTCGCACGAATCGAACCGCCACCACGAGCGCACATCAGCACCACGTAGCGGCCTCTACCTAGCCACTCCTAGCCCCCCCGTGGCGACTTCCCCGCGAGTGACCCCTCCCCCGCGATGCCGACGACCTACCCGCCCAGCCTGGGCTCAACCCTGAGCGAGAGCAAAGCCAATCGCCTCTTCGCGACTGGCAAAGACCTCACTGGGGAGATCGTGAGCCTGGTTGGTGCGAGCGAAGAAGCGCCGACGGTGTTCGTTGGAGCTCCAGCGCACGACCACCGAGAAGGCCCGGGTGATCAGCTTGTCGACCATCTCGACATAGCGCCGCTCGAGCTTGGGCGCCACCCACAGGTTGTCCACGCCCACCACCAGGGGCACTTTTCCCCGGCCCTCGTTGAGCGCCGCGATCCGCCGCTCGAGCTGCGCCTCCCAGGCCAACATGCTGGCCTCGTCCTCGATGCGCGTCTCCTGCGGATACTCCAGCAGGGCGACCCCTCGGTCGTCCCAGCTGAGCTGAAGCTCCAGCGTGCTCGTCCCCAGCTCCCGCTCGAACTCGCGCCGAGCGTCCTCGCTCACCGCAGCCGGCAGCACGTGGGCCCCGTTCACGTCGCGCTCGATCGTCTGCGCACGAACGACCGCCTCACGAGCGATCCGCCCATAGTAGTGCGGGAAGAGCCCCTTGCGGCGCGCCCCCTGATCCTCGTGGATCGAGTGCTCGAAGTAGAGCCCCTGCTTGGACAGGCGCCCCGAGTCGATGGTCAGCAAGACCAGGTCGGAGATCCCCGTGAAGTATCGGCCCAGGGTCTGGGCGACTTGTCCCGCCAACGACAGGTGGACGAAGCCATCCCGCTCGTCGAGAGCCGACAGCGGCAGCGTGCCCTCGGCGCACGCCTGACCCCAGTCTTCAACGGTGCAGATTCTGTAGAGTAGCTCGGTCACGACACAAAAATGCACGCCCAGTGGCGCGTAAAAGGGCCTGTGGCTACGAAGATGCGTCATCTTTGCTCCGAGCGCCACCGCCGACCCCCTCCAGGGTCCGGCAGTTCGTGCGACCTCGATACCCCTGTTGTGCTGCGCACAGGTGCCCGATCCGCGTCACGCCGGTGAAGAATCCACGCCAAACGAGACACAGCCCGCGCGCTTCGCCCTCGCGCCTCCCTCCCACTCGCCCAAAAACGACACCCGGCCCCCCACCTCGTGCCCCCGCCCCTGTCGAAAGCTCGACCCTCCAGTCCAGGCCCCTCTCGCCCGCCAGCCCTCCCGAAGATCACTCCACCAAAAGCGCGGCCTCGAACACCCCGACGAGCGCCCCCAAGACCTCGTCGCCCTCGAACACCCCCGGCTCCGCGCTGATACACCCCGGCGGAATCTCCAAGCGCACGCCACCTCGCCCGTCGCGAGCCGCGACCTCTCCCCAAAACCCCGGGAGCTGATCCTCGAAGGCCTTGCGCACCCGCCCGAGCGCCTGACGGTGTCCGCTGTCCAAGCCCGGCACCTCTCGCAGCACCATGAACTCCCCCGGGCGCTGGCGGGCGTGGGCGCAAAGGTGGGCGAAGAGCCGAAACTGCTGGCGCGCGAGGTCGACTCGCTGCCCGTCGATCTGCAGCTGACTGCGCCGACGATGCTCGCGGCCGATCAGCCGGACCTGCGGTCCCCCGTCCTCGCGCCCAGCAAAGGCCTCCCCCGACGCCGCCCCTTTCTTGGTCGCCCTCGCCGGCTCGCGCTCGCGTCGACGCGCCCCCTGCAGGCGCTGCAACAAGCGCTGGACCCGAGGCGCCGGCCACTCCGACTCGCGGTCGTAGGGCTTCTTCAAGAAGTCGTCCGCCCCGGCTCGAAAGGCCCGCCGACACAGCTCGTGATCCCGACCGAGCTGCGTCGTGGCGATCAGCCCGGGCCGCCGCGCCGACGGCAGCTTGGCCGCGTGGCTGATCAGGTTGAGCCCGCGCTCGACCCGGGGCGCTCGCCCGGCGTCCCAGGGGATCTGCAGATCCACGAGGGCGTAGTCGAAGAGCGTATCCGAGAGCCGCTGCTCGGCCTCGCGCTGCGAGGTCGCCAGCGTGATCTCATGCCCCAGGGACTCGAGGGTCTCGGCTGTCAGCTCGCGCTGCGAGCGATCACAGTCGACGATCAAGGCGAGCGGTCGGAGGCTGGTGGTGGTCATGGCAAAGCTCGGCTGACGGTTGGGAGCGCCGGCGGCGGCCCGCTCCAGGGCCGTCCCGAAGATGATCAGCCAGGAGGTTTGTGTGCCATCCCCGGCCGCCCTCGTCATCCTGGACCGGGGGTCGGCTCGACCGACGATGGGGATCCAGACGCCCCGCGCTCGCCCGCGCTCGCCCGCGTCGAGCACGGACATCGCCCACAAAACGACGTGCTCGCCTCGCGCCGGTCTCGCCCCTCGGGCTCGCCTCGAGTACCGGCCCGAGCGCTCGACGACCCCGATCCCCGACCGACGTCGGGGTCCTCCAGCTGGTGGCCCGGGGCCCGACCCTCGGGACGTCGGGCACGCTCCGAGGCGAGATCGCTCAGCTCGCGCTCGGTCTTCGAACCCGCCGCTCAGCCTGGACGTCTCGCCAGCGCGGCGAGGCGCTCAAAGCTCGCAGACGCTGAGCTCATCGATGAGGCCGACGTTCACCGGCGCCGTCCTGCGCGCCTCGAAGCGCTGGCCACAGCGCGCCTCGACGATCTCGCCCGTGTCCACCGAGAGCACCATGCCACCGCCGAAGGCGGTCGACACCGCCACGCGGCCGCCCTCGTCGGACCAGGCGATGCTCGTGACCGTGGCGGGGACCGGCCTGGCCCAGCGCAGCTCGTCTTTGCCGAGGTCGTAGACGCTGAGCACGGCGCCGCTGCTGCGCTGCAAGACCACCGCCACGCGCTCGCCCCTGGGATCGGGCGAGAGCTTGATGACCGAGCCTGTGCCCAGCGAGAGCGCGCGGTCCTCCTCGCCGTCGATGATCTCCAGCGTCGCCTCTCCCCCCGAGCTCGACCCCCACAACAGCCGGCCCGAGGCGTCCACGGCCATCATCCCGATCCGGCTGACGTCGACCATGGCGCGCTCGACCTCCCCCCCCGCGAGCGCATCGACGCCAGCGCGGAGGTGCTCGAGGTCGAAGCTGTGCAGCCCCCAGCTTGCCCGCGTATAGGTCCAGACCCCCCAGCGCTCGAGCGGCTGCCCGCGCGGGGCGAGCACGCCCGCCATGCTGTCCCTGTCCTCGACCAGGAAGCGCCGGCCAAAGCTCTGGGCGTGGACCTCGATCAGCACGGGGTTCGTCCACATGCCCGAGCGCACGAGCAGCACCCCGCCCTCGGGCCCCATGACCATCTCGGCGCTCACGACGTTGGTCCCGAGGTCGACGGCGTCGAGCACCTCTCCGCTGGCCCAGCGCAGGAGCTTGACCGCGCCTCCCCAGTCGACGAAGAGCAAGGTCTCGTCGTCGATGAAGTCGACGAAGATCGCGTTGAAGAGCTCCACATCCGGGACCTCGAACAGCTCCCCCGCGCCCTCGAGGTCATCGACCAGCACGCGATCCCCCGTGGTCCAGGCGACCCGGCGCCCATCCGGCGACAGCCCGGCGCCGTTGAAGGTCGCCTGCCCGTAGCCGAGATAGAGCGACTCGTCGGCCTCGAGCTCGTGGACGACCAGCCAGTTGCTCATCGACACGATCCGGGTCGAGCCGACGGCGTCGGCCACCAGCGGGCTGAGGTTTGGGTTCGAGCGCAGCGGCTCGAGCAGGACGCGGCCGCCCGCGAAGTCGACGATCCGCCCGACCCCCGTGCCGTCGTCGAGCAGCGCCCGGTCGCCGGGCAGCGCCATCACCCGCGGCTGCGCGGGGGAGACCAGGCGCGAGTCGACGCTCCGCCGGCGCCCGGTTTCGAGATCGACCTCGCTCACCACCCAGGCGCCGTCCTTTGCCTGGCGGCCCTCGACGAAGACCAGCCCGCGCCCGTCGGCGGTCAGCGAGGGGTTGTCGCGGGTCGGCGCCATGTCGAAGAGCAGCTTCTCGCGGCCCACCCCGAGCGCGATCGACTCGGGCCCGAGCTCGAGGGGCAGCACCTCCACGACGAAGCGCTCTCGCTGCTCGTCGAACTCGGCGGCGGTCAGCGCGATGACCCGCGCCCCGCTCCCCGACCCACTCTCCGACTCGCCCCCTGCCTCGCTCCCCGGCTCGGGGCCGGCGACCACGCGCAGCTCGGCGGGGCGCAGGCTCGGCTGATCCAGGCGGGCGAGCTCGCGGCCGTCGAGATCGAAGAGCCGGAGCACATGATCCGCGCCGACCCCCAGCAGCCGCTCCCCGCCCGGCAACACGAGCAGGTTCGTCAGCGGCTGCGTGGGCGGCAAGCTGGCCCGCGCGCGCATGCCCCCGTCCGCGTCGACGTCGACCACCCGCGCCCCGCCAGCGGCGTCGACGAGCGCGAGCACCCAGCTCCCCGCGTTGGGGCCGCGGGCCAGGCTCATCGAGCGCGGGTCCCGGATCGGCACGCGCATCGGCTCGCGGGAGCCATCGAGGGCAGCCCACAGGCGCACGCCACCTTTGGCGTCGCAGGTCAGCGCCCCCTGGCCCGAGGGATCGAGCCTGACCATCGCGATCTCCGCGAAGTGAGGCGTGCCCTCGCTGGCGCGATAGACCGGTTCGGACGCCCCTGAGTCAGCAGCTGCCCCGGCCTCTTGCGCGTCGGCCTCGGGGACTCGCGAGCGCTCGCCCTGCGTCGACTTGCACGCGAGGGCGCCCCCGGCCACGGCGATCACGACAGACAGACGAGCGAGGCGGGTCAAAAAGCGCATGCGAGGTTCTCTCCAACCAGGCAGCTCAGAGGCTCTCGAGGTAGGCGATCAGGTCATCGACCTGGCCGACGCTCAGGTGCGCCGTCGAGCCCATGTCGTGCACGCTGCCCTTGTCGGTCAGCAGCGCCCGCAAGGTCCGCGCCGAGCCGTCGTGATAGTAGGGCGCGCTGTGGGCCAGGCCGATCAGCGAGGGCGTGTCCACGGCCCCGATGTTGGTGTCGAGATCGTACTGGTTGCCGTCGGCCAGGCGCGGGCCGTCGTGGCAGGCCGAGCAGGCCGCGTCGGCGCTCTCGAACACCGCCCGCCCACGCACCACGGCCCCGCTGTCCGTGACGCTGGGCGCCTTGGGCGGGGGCAGGCTGCTCAAGAAGGCCTCGAGGTCGCTGACCTCCTCATGGCTCAGCCCGCTGCCGCCGAGCCGACCCACGGTGTTGGTCAAGCTCGTGCGCAGGTCCGCGTCTTTCCCGTCCCACTTGAAGGGGTGCGCGCCCTGGAGCCGCCCGCCGAGCATCGGGGTCTGGAGGTTGTGGCCCTCGATCCGCCACGACAGCCCGTCGCTGCGCCCCTCCGCGTGACAGCTGGCGCAGGCCATGACCCCGCCCCCCGACAGCCGCGTCTCGCCTCCGCGACGGAACAGCTCGGCGCCGCGCTGGGCGGCCTGCGAGCGCGCGCTCGCGGTCAGGGCCGGGCCGACCGTGGTCTTGGCCACGCCGCGCTCGCCCATGCTCGCCAGGTCGTGGCGCACGAGGTTGCGGCCGAGCTCGCAGTGCACCCACAGCCCCTCGGCGTCCACGGCCAGACCGTCGACGCCGCAGCTGTGCCCGGGGTTCGCCCAGGTGCTCCAGGCCATGTGCGCCGTGCTGCGCGAGACCTCGGCCACCGCCATGATGCGGTCGTCCCCGTAGCCCGCGAGGTAGAGCGTGTCGCTGGCCGCGTCGTAGGCCAAGGCGCGCGGCTGGTGCACGCCGATCGTCGCAAACACCACCGCCGGCGCGACGCTGTGCTCGCTGTCGACCATCGCCAGGCGATGGATGATCGAGGGCAAGAACCCGCCTCCGCCGTAGGTGCCCTCGTCCTCCCTGCCGGCGTTGGCCATGTGCGGCGCGCTGAGCTGGTGGGGCGCCACGATCAGCCCGTCGCCGACGAAGCCCACCACGTAGGTGTTGCGCGCGAACCCGCGGCCGATGTCCTGCACGTCCGCGAGCGAGGGCTTGCCCTGATTGAAGCGCTGGTTGGACAGCGAGTTATTGGTGTTGAACTGCTGCGGCCCCGAGAAGGCGTCTGCCACGGTGTTGCCCCGAGCGATCGTCCTGCCCGGGTCGAGGGCGATGTAGCTGACGCTGGGGCTGAGCCCGTCGAGCTCGACGCTGGCGAGGGCGCCCATGGACAAGAAGCCGACGACGGCCCGCTTGCCGTCGGCCGAGACCGCGACGCCGCGTGGCTCCGGGGCCAGCTCGACCGCCCAGCGCTGCGCCATGGTCTGGGTGTCGAGCGCGACGAGCTCGTGGTTGGCGACCGAGGTCACGTAGAGGGTGGCCCCGTCGGGGCTCAGCGCGAGACCGTGGGGCTCGCGGATCTGCGCGCCCGAGAGCACCTCCAGCCCGCGCCCGCCGGCGTCCCCGGGGGCGATCATCACCACGCGGTCGTCGGCCCGATCCGCCAAGAACACCGCCCCGCTCGCGCCATCGCGGACGAGCTCGCCAGCGCCAGGCGAGAAAGCCAGGCTCGCGACCGCGCGGCCGGAGGCGTCGCTGCGGACCAGCGCGCCGCTGTCACGATCGATGCTCAGCGCGCCCTCGCCATCGGCGATCACCGTGCCGCCGTGGCTGCCGACGTGAGGCAGCACCGTCGGCGCCGACACATCGCCGAGCGGGGCCCCCTCGAAGGCGAAGTCCGGCGTCGCCGCGACCTGCGGGCCGAACTCGTGGGTGTCCTCCATCATCAGCTTGCGGCCAGCGGCGTCGTCGGCCGCCGCCAGGCCCAGGCCCAGCACGGCCGCGCTCAGCAAGGACCAGGTCATCCCGGGCTTGGCGGTCATCGGGGACCAATGACGCCCGAGCGGCTGGAATGTTTTCGGCCAAGGTCAAAAAAAGTTGGCACCCGAGCCCACCCCGACCAAGGAGCCCGTGGTGAAAGGCCGCAAAACTCGCTCCGGGTACGGCCCCGAGCGCGAGAGCGCTCGATCGCTAGCCCTCAGCAGCGATGCACCAGACCGCCGCCCCCTCCATGTGAGCAACAGCCAATCGCGTGCTGTCCGAGGAAACCGCGAGTTGCCTGATCTCCGACGGCATGGGGCCGAGCGAGTACAGCTCTCCCCCGCTCTCCATGTTCCACTGGCGCAACGTCCCCTGATCTCCGCCAACGAACAACCGTCCATCTGCGCTCGACGTCATCGCCGTCATTTTTCGCGGGAACTCTCCAAATCTGAAGCTCATCAACAATGCGTGCCCTTCCACGTCCCACAGCCACCCCTCAGTCCAGTCCGCCAGCCCTGCGAGACGTCGACCGTCTCCCGTCACCTCCAAGGTGCTGTACGAACCTAGTGTGCGCGGCAGAGGACTTGAAGGGCCCCAGGCTTGGAGCACCGGCCGCTGACTTCGTTGCTCGTCAGTCATTTGTGCCCGACAAACTCCCTCCTCGCGCCTCGTCAGCAACCGGCGGTCCGGCGCCAGGGACCCTTCAAGTCCTCTGCCGCGCACACTAGTCCAACACCGCTCGGGACCTCCCCAAACAGGACCTCGCCTCCGTCAACATCCCTGAACATCAGCTGACCCGTAGTCTGCGCCACCAACCGGTGCCCACCGGGGAGAAATTTGAAGTCCGCAGATAGTTGAAGAGGCGGCTCGACATCGAACACCGCTCCCAGCTCTCGCCCAGACGGCAGTTCGTAGGCCACCAGCTCCCCTCGGTTTTTTAAGGCTACGAGACGATCCTCGCCATCAGAGATCGCCACCGGCCAAGGGCTTCCATCGTTTGGGACGCTAGCGATCGCCGAGGTCGTCGCCACGTCCCAGATCGTCAGCATCTGGGTCCCGAAGTATTCATCGATCGTTCCTGTAGTCAGAACGTATTGACCGGAACGAGAGACCTGCAGGTTCGTGAGCAACGGATCAGGAAAACCATGGACAACCCGCCCTCGCGACTCTCCCGTATCGATGTCGTAGAAATTGATCGCCTTCTCCTCCGCCAGCAAAAAGGTGTGCCCTCCCACGAAGTTCACCGGCGAGATGAAGCTATCCATGGGATCCGGCAAGGAGGCGAGCAGCTCGAAGCTCCAGCCATCCCAGGCATGCACGGGCTTACGGAGACCCACCGTGACCAGGATCTCCCCATCGGGTGAAAAGCCCACTCCGGTCCGACCCTGACCGTCGAAGTCGAACGCCTTTAGCAGCTCCCCCGCCCGACAGGGCTCATCACTCACCGCCGCCAAGGTCGTGGCCGCGCCTGTCTGGGCTGCGGGGGGAGCGGCCTCACTCACAGCCGCAGTAGCCCCGGGCGTCGCCGCCGGGACTCTCCTACATGCGCCGGTGGCCAGCGCCACGACCAGCAGTCCGATGAGCTGCACACAGCTTCGCATCGACGAGAGTCTACAGCCTCCCCGAGCTCGAGCACGAGACGCGGCGACAAAGGGCGAGCCCCGACTCGCTCGGGCCTTGCCCCCGAGCTCGAGGAGACCCTCGGTGACGCCTCCAGAACATCAAACCGGAAGATTCTCGCGCGACCACCTCGACGCGGGCCCCCGCGCTGATCCACGATCCCCCCATGAGCGGGGACCAAGCAAATAAAGACACCAGCGCCGCCTCCAAGCGCCAGGGCTGGATCGGCAAGCTCGCGGGGCTGCTGATCTTGGTGGCGATCCTCGCCTTCGTGGCCCTGCGCCTGCTGCCCAAGCTGGTCAAGCTCTTCTTGCTCGCTGTCGTCGTGGGCGCGGTGCTCTACCTCGTCCGTGAGGGTCGCCGAGACCCGACCAAGTCCGAGCCCAAGTCCGAGCCCAAGTCCTGACGCGACCGACGCGGCCGCCTCAGCCCTCGCCCGCGGCCTGGCGCTCGCCGTCGTGGGCGGCGTTGAGGCCCAGGCCGCCGGTGAAGCGGCGCGGCTGGTCCCCGTGATGGACGCGGGTGCGCACGACGTTGACCCGCGGCACGCTGCGCATGTCCTCGGCCATGTCGCGGCACCACTGCTCGCTGTGGACCCACAGCTCGGCGTCTTCTTCGAGGGTCTCGCAGTCGGCGTCGGCCCCCCGCGGCTCGGCCTCGCCCTCGTGCTCGGCACACCAGCCGCGGGCCTCGGCCCACTGCTGCGCGTGGGCCTCGAAGCTCACGCACCAGGGCGTGCGTCCGGCCAGCGGATCCGCGATCCCCCCCTCGGTGATCACCATGGTCAACACCGCCTTGGAGCCCTGGGTCTGGAGGGCCTCGTAGGCGACGTCGGACCAGCCCTGAAAGCCCGCGTCGAGGAAGAGGTACTCGCCGACGAGCTGCGTGCCGACCACGGCGATGTTGCGCAGCGCCATGCCCCCGGCGCTGTGGCCCTCGGCGAGCACCGGCGTGCGGATCTTGCTGGGGTGCGCGCCGAGGCTGTCGACGAGGACCTCGACGACCTCGGCGTGCAGGCGGTCGAAGCTGTCGCGGAAGTCCGGCGGCTGGGCGGGGTCCATCCACATCCGGTCGTAGGCCGCGTTGTGCCAGCCGCGGTGCCACGGCTCGATGCGCTTGCCGGCCGAGAAAGGGTAGATCAGCGCGACGTTGTGGTCGCGCTCGGCCTGGAGCTGCGCGGCCGCGGCCATGGTCTGCTCGAGGCGGTCCCAGCCGACCCACTTCTTCTTGGCCAGGCCCTCGCGCTTGGCCTCGACGTGCTCGCTGTAGGTTCCGTGAAAGTGATAGATGAGCTCGAAGGGCGCGGCGTCGTCGGCCCCCGGGGGGATGTAGATCAGCACGTCGCGGCCGCCGTTGCCCTCGAGCTTGCCCACCCACAGCGCCCCGGGCTGCGCCACGGCCTGGCTAAATTCGAGCAAGCCCGGCTGCGCGTCGGCGGCCAGGAAGCGGCCCGTGACGAGCTGCGAGTCGACCTCGGGCGGAGGCTCGGGCTGCTCGGGCTCGGGCTGCGCTACCGCGGGCTCCGGCTCCGGCTCCTCGAACTGGGCGTCCGCAGCTCGAGCCTCGCCAGCGCCCGCCTCGCCCTCGCCGGTCTTCGTCTTCGCCGGTCCGGCGTCCGGCGCGTCCGTCGAGCTCAGGCTCGGCCCCGGCGCGGACTCCCGCCCGCCCTGCGCGGGCAAGCAGGCGAAGGCCGCGAGACCGAGCGAGAGCGTGGACGAAAGTGAAACGAGGCGCGCGCGCATGGCCGAGTCCGATTGTGACTCAGCCACGCGGAACCGGCCAGCCTGCTACTCGAGCACGACCACGCCCGCGGGGATGTCCCCGTCGAGCCCGGGCGGCGTCTGCCCCTCGGGGGTCTCGACGTCGCGGATCACCACCCCCGTGAAGCCGGGCATCTCCTCCCCGCTCTTGAACCGGAACTCGTCGATGCGCGCGTGCTCGACCAGCGAGTCGGCGAAGGTCAGGTTGCCGCCGCGCAGGTAGAGGTTGCAGGTGCCCACATCGCAGCTCACCCGGCGGTAGACGTGGGCCGCCCCGAGCACCTCGCCCTCGAAGCTGTCCGCGCTCGAGGTCGTGGTGAAGGAGTTGAAGCTGGTCGCGTTTCCGGCTTGGACCTCGTTGTCGAGCACTTGATAGTGCCACGCCGGCGCGAAGCCGTCGTAGTGCAGGCCTGTCCACGCCGGGAGGTTGAGGGTGTGGCCGTCCATGCCCATGCGGTTGTCGGCGAGGATCGAGTCCATGGTCACGAAGTACTCCTGGAGCAGCGGCTCGTTGTCGAAGTCGTTGTCGACGAAGAGGAAGCGGCCCTGAAAGTTGATCACGCTGACGATCGAGGTCTCGTCGAGGGCGACGTCGAAGGCCCGCTCGATCTCCAGCGTCGACTCGCTCGGCCCGGCGTCGAGCACCAGCCGCCACTGCCCAGCCCCCGCGCCGTCGAGCACCTGGATCATGCAACCCGCCCAGTCGTAATCGAGCGGCTCATCGGTGCTCGGGTGGTACTTCTGCACGGTCGCGCCATCGAGCTCGATGGTGGTCCCCGCGGCGCTGACGACGTGGCCGGTGAAGATCGCGTCGCCGCCGTCGGAGGTCTGGCCGACGTAGGCTTTTTGCGGCTCGTCCGTGTCCCGGCTCGAGTGGTTGCCAACCCACAGCACGTCGCGGGTGTAGGGCCCGCCTTGGTACCAGTCCCCATTAAAAGTGGTGAACCACGCCCCGGGGTTGGGGTTGGGCTCCGTCACCCAGCCGTTGCCCTCCGCCGTGCCCAGCTGGTGGACCTCGTTGTCGTGGACCACGAAGGCGTGCGAGCGCCCCGACATGTGATAGCTGGCCCAGTACCAGTTGAGCGCCGTACCCGTGAGCGCGACGTAGTGCACGCCCTCGCGGGCGAAGAAGCTGATCGCCGCCTCGAGCTCGCAGTCGCTGATCTCGATGTTCGAGGTGTTGCGCAAGAAGAGCGCCATGGCGCCCCACGCCTCGCCGAAGTCGACGGCGATCCGCACGCCGCGGAGCCAGCCTACGGCCCCGGGCTCGGTGGCCTCGCGCGAGACCACGCGGTTTGCGAAGTCGGTCCCCGCCTCGAGGCTCAAGTCTTCCAGGGAGAAGTTCCCGCGGTAGCTCGTGTTGGGGATCGTCGCCCCCCTGACCAAAGACTGCTCGTCCAGCGGCGCGACCGGCCAGCGGATCGTCGTCTGGTCCATGCCCGCGCCCACCAGCAGCGTGTCGTCGGGCAGCTCGAGGGGCGCGCTGAGCTCGTAGCTGCCCGCGGGGATCTCCAAGGTCCCGCCCTCCGCCAGCAGCTCGAGCGCCGCCGCGAAGCGCTCGTCGTCGGTCTCGCCCAGGCTGTCCTCCAAGACCACGGTGGTCTGCGGCCACGCCGGCGCGGCCGCGATCGTCACCGTCTCGATCGGCGCCGAGTCGAAGCTCGCGTAGCGCGACCAGCCGTTGGTGCCCCCGCGACCGTTGTGGACATAAAGCGCGTACTCACCCTCGGGCACGTCCTCGGGCACGTCGAAGACCAGGCCGTAGCCGCCGGTGGTCAGGCGCTCGGCGAGGGGGAGCTCGGCCACCACCTCACCGTCGGCGACCAGGGCCGCGAGGGGATCCAGGCAGCCGCCCGCGTCCAAAGAGGTGCCCGCGACCGTGAACACGCCCCCCGGCGTGGCGCTCTCGCCTCGGTCCCCCCTCACGAACCACACCTCCGGGCGATTGACGAAGATCGCCTCGCTGCTCGCGTCGCCCATGCTCAGCCGCGCCGCGTAGACGCCCTCGCCCCAGTCGGCCGGGACCGTGAAGCTCGCGCTGCGCTCGGTCGCCGTCGGCAGCTCCACGGAGGTCCACGCGGGCACCGGCGCGGCCGCGTCCAGCGGGTCGCCGCGTGGCCAATCCGAGAGCTGGACCAGCGCGGCATCGAGCCCTTCGCCCATGCGCCCGCCCGTGACGATCACCGTGTCGTCGGGCAACACCGGCTGCGAGACCCAGTAGGCCACCGGCCCGCCCTCGCTGCCCTCGCCCAGCTCCGCCGGCGCGTCCTCGGGCACGAAGCAGTCCTCCGGCACGCTCTCGCCGCCATCGTCGGACGAAGTCTCGGTGGCGCTCTCGCCCACGTCGTCGTCGCTGCTCTCCCCCGAAGACGACCCCTCGGCCTCGTCCGCCGAGCTCTCTGCGGTCACGTCGCTCCCCGTGTCCGAGACTGGCGCGTCGTCGCCACCACATGCGGCGAGGGGCAGGGCCAGCGCAAAGATCAATTTCGACTTGGTCATCGCCGCGCACTCTCGCACGAATGCATGTTTGGCATTGCGAGGGAATGCGCGCCATGAACGAACCCATGTTCATCATGTGCAGCGCCGGCTCACCGCCGCTGCGCAATGACCTCGACAATGAAGTGTCACTCGAATGCCGGTGCCTTGCCGGCCTTCGAGGCCGACTCTCAGCTCCCCCAGGGCGTGAGCAGGTCACCGACGGTATCGCGCGTCCAGCGGACCCGCGGCAGCCTGCGCGCGCTCGCGTGGCAGACCAGCCACGAGGTCATCGCCAGGGCGTCGAAGGGCTCGCCCACCCGGGTCAGCTGCGCCTCGTTGTCGCCGGCGTACTGCGGCAGCAAGACCAGGCCGGCGCCGGCGATCGCGGCGGTCATGGTCAGCAAGGAGTGGCTGACCACGAGCGTCGGCGGCTCGCCCTCGGCGGCCGCGATCGTTTTTTTCAGCCAGCGCACGCTGGGCAGCTCGGCGTTGTCGGGGACGATCCACCGGCAGCCGCGAGAGCGCTCGATTGCGTCGAAGGCCTGAGGATTGACTGCTCGCTGGAACCCTGCTCGGGGTCGTGTCGCCTTTCATCATGGGCTGCTAGACTCGACGCCGTGCGGGGCACTCGACACGCGCTCCCGAGCGCCCTCCTGGTCCAGCTCGCCGTCGCCACCAGCGGCTGCGCGGCGCCCCTCCCCGGCGGCCTCGACGACGACGAAGCCGGCCCCACCGAGACCACCCAAGACACCGGCGAGACCAGTGATGCCGGCGAGCCCTTCGACCCCCTGGTCTGCGGTGACTGGGACCCCCCGGCCGCCACGCCAGCCGGCACCCCGCCGAGCGAGCAGGCCTGCGCCGGGGAGCTCTGCCCCGTGTTCACCGAGGTCGGCGAGGCCGCGGGCCTGGGCACGCTACAGTACCGCCAGACCCACCCCGCCAACTACGAGTGCATCTTTCCGCGGCCCTCGGGCGCCTCGCTGAGCCCTTTTTTGGACTGCGAGCCGCAGTGGTTCACCGGCGGCGCCAGCGTCGGCGATCTCGACGGCGACGGCTGGCCCGAGATCTACATGACCCGGCTCGCCGCCCCGGACCACCTCTTCCTCAACCAAGGCGACGGGACCTTCGTCGACGTCGCCGAGCAGGTCGGCCTGGGCGGGTGCAGCTGGACCAACGGGGTCAACTTTGGCGACGTCGACAACGACGGCGACCTCGACCTGTTGCTGACCACGGTCGGCGACTACAGCTACCAGCTGTGGATGAACCAGCTGGTCGAGACCGGCGCGCTCGGCTTCGTCGAAGAGGGTGAGGCCCGCGGCTTCGCCCTGTCCTCGCCGACCATGCACAGCGGCGAGAGCGTGACCTTGGGCGACTACGACCGCGACGGCTGGCTCGACCTCCACGTCAACGAGTGGCTGCGCCTCGAGCAGGCCCCGCAGCCCGGCGATCCCGGGTTCGCGTCGCACCGCGCCCGGCTGCTGCGCAACACCGGCGGCGGCTACTTCCTCGACCGCACCGAGGCCCTCGGCGTCGACCTGTGGGGCGCCGACGTCGACGGGACCTTCGCGTTCTCCTCGACCTTCGCCGACCTCGACGACGACGGCTGGCAGGATCTGGCGATCACCGTGGACTTTCACCGCTCGCGGCTGTTTTGGAACCCCGGCGCCGAGGACCCCGGCGGCCCCTTCATCGACGGCAGCGTCGCGGCCAAGATCAACCGCGAGTCCAACGCCATGGGCTCGAGCTTCGCCGACGTCGACCTCGATGGCGCCTTCGACTGGTTCGTGACCTCGATCGCCGAGTCCCGGCCCTGCGACATCGACGAGCAGCCGCCTTGCTGGGCCGGCTCGGGCAACCGCCTCTACCGCTACTTCGGCGCGCGCGAGTTCCAGCTCTACACCGACCTCGCCGGGGTCCGCGACGCCGCCTGGGCCTGGGGCGCGAGCTTCTTCGACGCCGACAACGACGGCGACCCCGACCTCGCGGTAGCCAACGGCTGGCCGGGCCGCGACATCTCCGGCGGCCTCTACCACGCCGACACGCCCATGCGCCTGTGGCTCAACCAGGGCGTGGGCGTGATGAGCGAGGAGGGCGAGGCCCGCGGCGTCGACGATCGCGGCCAGGGCCGCGGGCTCGTGAGCTTCGACTACGACCGCGACGGCGACCTCGACCTGCTGGTGATCAACCACGCCGGCCAGCCCAGGCTGCTGCGCAACGACGGCGGCAACGCCCTGCCCTGGCTGCAGGTCGAGGTCGAAGGTCAGGTCAGCAACCGCGACGGCCGCGGGGCCAAGATCCGCGTCCAGGTCACGGTAGAGGGCCCGACGCAGATCCGCGAGGTCGGCGTCGGCAGCCACTTCCTCGGCGAGGGCGAGCTCGTGCAACACTTTGGCCTCGGCCCCGACTTCGACCCCGCGCTCGACCGCATCTATCGGGTCGAGGTCGAGTGGCCGGCGAGCGGGGCCGTCCAGGTGTTCGAGCAGATCGAGGCCGGACAGCGCCTGCAGGTGCTCGAGGCTCTCTGAGCCCGCCAGGAAAGGCTAACTAGCCTTCGGCCTTGTAGTCTGCGAGGGCACCGTTGGCGGTCTGCTTCATCTCGTCGTTGAATTTGGCGCCAGCGGCGACGGTCTCGGCCAAGGTGATGAGCTTGGCCATGAAGTCTTTCTTGTCCTCGCGCTGGTCGAGCTCGAGGACGGCGTAGAAGACCGACTCGTGCAAGGTCCCGGCCTTGGCCTGGGCGATCGCTTCGTCGATCAGCCCAGGGAGAACCGCGGCGCAGGTCTTGACCGCGTCGCCCTCACCCGACTCGAAGTGGGCGAGTTCGTAGAGGGTCGAGCTAGCCCATTCGTGGGGGTCGAACTTGGCGTCCTCGGCCGCGGGCGCTTCTTTGCTCAGCACGGTGATGAGCTCGATGCCGGCCGCGCAAGCCTCGGGGTGCATACCTTCGACATCGTACAGGGCGTACGCGGCCTCGGCCCGATTGCGGAGCGAGGGGTTTTGCTTGACGGCCGCGACCAGCAGACCCCAACAAGCCTCGGTCGTGCACGCGCTCGACGGCGGCAGGAGGTGGTCGAAGGCCTCGTCATCCTCGACCTTGACGAGCGCCGCGGTGAGGCCCGCCTGGACGCTGGGGTTGGCGAGCACGCTATCCTCGAGAACACCGAAGCTGCCGGCGATGTTGCGCGAGATCTCCTCGTTGGTCTCGGTCGCCAAGGCGGCGAGGGCCATCGCTAACAGCGCCGGATACGACTGCAAGTCCAAGCTACCGAGCCGGTCGCTGGCGGCCCAGCGGACGACCTCGTTTTGGTCGCCGAGGAAGTTGACGAGGGTTCGGCTGACGGCTTTGTCGTCCTCTTGGGCCGAGACGGCGTCGTAAAACTCGTCGAAGCCGGCGCATTCACCATCGAGGCCGCCCTCGGCCGAGAGCTTGCAGGCCTCGAGACCCGCGACGAGCTCGACGAGGGGCGCGAGGTTGTCGCTCGCGCTGCGGCCACCGGGCGGCGTGACCGAGCCGGCGGCAAGGGCAGCATTCCCGCCGGTCGCGGGCTCGCCGGCCTTGGCCGCGCCTGCTTTGGCATCCGCGTCGGTCTTGGCGTCACCTTCGGCACCGGCATCTTTGGACTTGCACGCCGGCAGCGCGAGCAACGAGAGCGAGATCGACAAACACAGGGTGTGCGACAGATGTTTCATGGTTGGTGTGGTCTCCTCGCGGGCTATAATCGATCATGAAGAAAACACAACTGTGCATTTGTTCCTCTAAAAAAGGTTCCTGTGGAGGCACACAGGGATTTCTTCATCCAAGCCCCAATCGATTCTAGAGCGGCGACCGGCGATGGCGATGGCGATGACGATGACGAGTCGTGGCCGATCATGTGCTCGAGGCTCTCTGAGCGCGCTCGCTCGCCCCCCATTCACCCACGGCGCGAGAGCGTGACCAGGACCCGCGCCGGCTCCACGCACTCCCACTGCTCGACGCCATGGTGACCGCGCCCAAGCCAGTCCAAGGTCCGCGCCTGCGCCCGCGCGGCGCGTGCCGCCGGCGGGGGCTCCAGACCCAGCAGCCGACGCAGCGCCCGGGGCCGCGGCAACGCGAGCTCGACGACCAACGCCCCCGGGCGCAGCCGAGCCAGGAGCGACTCGGGCAGCTCAGGACGCTCGAGGCGAAGGCCGAAGATCAACACGTCGAGCGCATCGAGCTCGGCGAGGGCCGCCGGCTCGTCGGCGTCGAGGCGCGGCCACTCGGCCAGCGTCGCTCGCAGCCGACGTGGCGTCCGGGCAGACGACCACGCCCCCACTCGGCCCTCGGCGAAGCGAGCGGGCAGCCACTCGTGCAGCGGCGGGCAGGGCAGGTGGACGTCCACGGGCCCGAGTGTACGCAAAGCCAACCCCAGCTCGGAGGCCCCCGCGAGCGCCACGGCTCACGTGCCCCGCGAGCGCGGCTCGATCCCGCGACGCCGCGCGGTCTACAATCCCCGGCGGTGAGCTTCTTCCTCGGAGCGCCCCCCGATCGGGTCGACCTCGCGCACTTCCCCAAGGTCGCGCGCCAGCACGCGCTCGCAGCCGACGGTCTGCCCGTCCCGCCGGGCGTGGTCCTCGATCTCGCCCGCGCGCAGCAGCTGTTCGCGGCCACCGCTTCCCTCGAGCCCAACGCCGCGACCGACTCCGATCCCGCGCGGCTCTGGGTCCGCGAGCAGCTCGACGCCGGCCGCTCGCTGATCGCCCGCTGCGCGAGCACCATCGAAGATCGCGAGCACGCGAGCGGGGCGGGGCTGAGCATGTCCGTCGCCGGCCTGTCCTCGACGCGCGCGCTGGCCTCGGCGCTGATGATGATCGCCGCCCACGGCCGCGCCGCCGGCCTCGACGATCCCGGAGGCAGGCGCACGCTGATCCTGATCCAGCGCGAGGTCCCCCGCCACGCCCTGCTCGTCGCGGTGCGCGGCGGCGCGACAACGGACCGCTTCTACGCCGAGAGCCACGGCCCCGAGGCCGGCCCCGAGCCCCTGGCCGAGGGCCGCTCCCCCGAGTGGGCGGGCGCCCTCGACGAGTGGCCAGACCCGGCCCGCGAGCGCGTCGTGGCCCTCGCCGAGCGCGTCGGCGCCCGCGAGGCCGGGCCCCAGGGCGTCGACCTCGAGATCGTCGTCGACGGCGGCGGCGACCCCTGGCTGGTCCAGGCGCGCCCGCTCACCGCCCCGCTCCACCCTGGCTGGCCCGACTTTCTCGCCGCGATCGCGGCCGACCCCGACGCCGAGCCCACCCCCAACGCCGACCCGGGCAGCGCCCTGCCCCGCGGCCAGCTGACCCTCGACGGCGAGCACAACCCCGCGCCCTTGTCCCCCGCCCACGCCTGGATCACCCGGCGCCTCGCCGCGCTGCGACCCGAGCACTCGGGCAGCGCGGTGATCCTCGCGGGGTGGCTCTACATCCGCGCGACGCCACCGAGCCAGCCCGCCGAGGATCCGCCGATGTCCGCCCGCGGCGCGCTGCTGTGGCTGCGCGAGCAGGCCCTGCCCGCGGCCCGGCGGGACCTCGACGCCTTCGATGATCTCCTC
The DNA here is from genome assembly GCF_011083025.2 of Pseudenhygromyxa sp. WMMC2535. Lineage (NCBI taxonomy): Bacteria > Pseudomonadati > Myxococcota > Nannocystales > Nannocystaceae > Pseudenhygromyxa > Pseudenhygromyxa sp. WMMC2535. Next base: position 4,089,620 of record NZ_JABJWV010000001.1, on the reverse strand, counting down.
GGCCAGCGCCCGCCCTTGCGCGAGGCCCTCGCGGTCGCCATGGCGCACTTCTCGACCATGAGCGACGACTACGCCGAGCGCCTCGGCCCCGCGCGGCGAGCCGCCCTGGCCTACGCGCCGCTCTTCGTCGACTCGCCGCTGCGCCCGGGCGCCCTGCCCACCACCTTGCGCGGGCGCGAGGACTTCCTCGACGTGCTCCCGGCTCAGTGGGACATCGCCAGCCCGAGCCTCAGCGAGCTGCTCGGTGACGAGCCCGACCCGCGCGAGGCCGACTCGAGCGCGGCGTGGCAGCCCGACCGAGACGCCCTGCCGCGAGACGAAGGCGAGGCCGCGCGCCTGCTCGGCGAGTGGGACGACCACCTCTTCGCCCTCGGCCTCGCGCCCCTTCGTCAGCTGTGGCTCCACGCCGCCGACCGCCTGCGCTTCGCCGCCCCCGAGCGTGTGTTCTTGCTGACCGGCGACGAGCTCGTCGACCTCGACGAAGGTCGGGGCCCCCACGGTCGGGCCCTCGACGCCCACCTCGACGCGCGCGCCCGCAGGTGGCACGCCCACGCCCGCCTCGATCCACCCACGCGCATCGTCGACGGCGCCCCCATGCCCCAGCCGATCGGCGGCCACCTCCGCGGGCTGGCCATCGGCGAGACCTTCACCGGCCCCATCGCCCAGCGCCGCGACCTCCGCGACCTGCTCTCGGACCCGCCCCCACCACAGGCCGTCCTGTGCACGCCGGCGCTCACGGCTCAGGCCGCCGTCGCCCTCCATCGCCTCGGCGTTCGGGCCGTGTGCACCGAGTACGGCGGCGCCCTGGCCCACGGCGCCCTCATGGCCCGCGAGCTCGGGCTCTCGGCGCTGATCGGCTGTCGAGGCTGCACGCGCATCATCGAGGGACGCCTGGCCACGGTCGATACCCGTGCGCGGCGGCTGGCGCTCGCCCCCGCTCGCCCACCGGCCTCCAAAACGTCTTGAAATCGCTCACTTTTCCGACCTAAGATATGCGCGATGCGGACGTCGCCGACGCATCCCGGAGCACGGTGACCAAGTCAGAGCTCATCGAGCGATTCGCTCAGGAATCAGGCCTCACCAAGGGCCGCGCCGAGATGGTGGTCAACACCATCTTCGACGCGATGACCAACGCCCTCGTCGCTGGAGACGGCGTCGAGATCCGTGGCTTCGGTAGCTTCACGGTGCGCCGCTATCAGCCCTACGAAGGCCGCAACCCGCGGACCGGAGACGTGGTCCACGTCGCCGCCAAGCGCCTGCCTTTCTTCAAGGTCGGCAAGGAGCTGCGCGAGCGCGTCAACGGCAGCTGGGACGCCACGGATGACCACGACGAGTCGAGCGCGAGCCCGCGACCCAGCGCGCCCGCGGCCGAGCGCAAGCCGTCCACGCCGCGGCGCCGCGACGAGAACCTGTCCGAAGACGTGATCTGATCCGCGGGCTGCGAGGGCTCGGCCTGAGAGCCCGCTACTCGCCTTGCGAGCTCGAGGACGGCTGGCCCACTGACGGCCGCGGCGCTCGCTCGCGCTCGAGCAGGTCCCCCGCGGCGATCATCGCGTCACGATCGTGGCGGACGATCGCCAGCTCCTCGGCCACGAACACCCGCGCCTCCCAGCTCGGCTGCGCCCGCGGCCGCTTGTTCATCACGCTCGCCGGATAGCGCGAGTGCGGCAGCCCAAAGAAGTGCCCGAGCTCGTGGCCGAGCACCACCTTGGAGCCGATGCTCGACACGATCACCCAGCGCTTGTCGGTGTTGCTGCGCTGGCGCCAGTGGACCCCGCGGATCTGCTCGCCGGGCGCGTCGACGTCGTCGAGGCGGGCGACCATGAACACGTGGACCCGGCCGCGATCGAAGCGGTCACGGCCGATGGCGTCGCGCTGCTCCCGGGTGGCGACGTGCTCGAAGTCCGCCGAGACCACGTCGACCGCCTCGATCTGAAAGCCGACATCGACCGGCTCGAACAGCGTCGCCGCGTGCTCGAGCCCCGCCGCCAGCCATGCCGGGGTCTGCACCGGACCCTGCGCGCCCACGACCACGTGGAGGTGGATCCCAAAGCAACGCGCGCGCCCCTCGGGGCACGCCGGGGTCTGGTCCACGAAGCAGGCCAGCGCGGGCGCGACCTCGGGATCGAGGAGCGCCGGGCACTGGCGCGCGCCCAGGGCGACGGGCAGCACGAGCAGGGATTGAAGCAGCACGACTTGGAGACCTTTTGGCGACCCTCTCAGTCACTATCAGACTGCTCTGTGAGTTCCCCAGAAGGAGGGCCATCACGCGCAGCGAGCACCTTTCGTTTTGTTCTCTCTCGATAGAGGAACGCAGCCACCACCGAACCAATCGTTCCCACAGCAAGGGTCGTCCCGGCGCTCGGGTGCCCTAGCCAAGCGATGACCACACCTGCCACTAGCCCGAGAACCGCAAAAAATTAGTGCAAAAAATTGTCCCTTGGACCGGCGTCTGTTGCTCTCTTCAACCACCCGAAGCTGGGACTCAACTTGTTTCTCATGAATCACCAAACAGCGCTCTGTAAAGCCCGGAACCAGAGCCTCATATTCCCTCGCAAGAGTAGGGGGAGGCATCGGTCCAGCAAAGTGAGCGGTATGAGCGAAGAACGCGAGTTCGGGGGCCGTGGGAATCGCGCCAATCGCTTGGGGCTGAGGACCCACTGGCGAGGAGTTCCCTTGAATTTTATCCGCAACGCGCTTGGCCAGAGCTTGCTGACTGAGAGATGAGGAAGAGCTCTCTTCTGTGTCCGTCTCTGCCGTTTCAGCCTGTGAAAGCACCACTTCCACCAGTCCAAGCAAAGACTCAGGGGCGCTCTCTGCTTCTTCAGAAGCAGACTGGCTAGACCTCTGCTTCATGATCTCCTTGGCCACGAGATCAGCGATCTGTGGCTCGGTCATGCCCTGACTCAACAATCGATTATAGTAATCTTCGAGGTTCATCCATCAGCTCGAAGGACACGTTCCCGGCATCGCTGATATACAGGAGCCTCAGCCGGGGTCTCGTCATCGGGGAAAAAATCGACCAGCCCAGCCGCACCATCGGCAATCGCAACCGGCCAGGACGTCACCTCACCTCGAGCATGTCCATCAGACATGGTCTCTCGCCCCTTCGCTTCAGGCCCAGCGGCCAAAATCGCCTTGACATGATCTCGTACAGCCTCCCGCTCGTACCGCTCGACGTCCTCCCGAATTAATTTTGCAATCGCCTTGGCTGTGACAACGGCGACTGCGCCTAGTGCGACCGCGCGCACGGCGGCAGCAAATTCATCTGACTCTGCGATGGCTTTTACGAGCGACTTCTCCAGAGCATCTCCCCGGTCTCCCGGTGCCGTGGTCTGCGCATCGTTGCTCATAAACATGGTGTAGCACCTTCTTGGCCTACGGAGACAACTAGCCTCCTGTTCTGCCTGCCAAGAACACGCCACTGAACACCCACATAGAGGGTGAAGCCTCCTTGACTGCTCGGGAACCATCCCCCCGGCACAGGCAGAAGAACAACACGACGGTGCCATCGGCGACTGGATACCGTGAGCCAGGCTGGCCTCGTATTTTGAACCATCGAAAGACAGCAAAAAGGGGACGGAAATGCACAGGAATCGAACCTGCCCAGGGCGCTCACGCACCCCACACCGGTTTTGAAGACCGGGGGCCGCACCAGCGGGCCGTGCACTTCCTCGAGGCCCGCCGCCTCAGCGCAGCGACGGGAAGCAGCTCATCGCGCACTCGTCGAGGTCGGGAGTGCCGTCCTCGTCGATGTCGGCCGCGGTCCAGATGGTATCGGCCTTTTTTTGGAACACGTGCTTGGAGATCGAGCCGTCGCTGTCGAAGAGGCCCTCGGGTAGCGAGGCGAACTCGTAGGTCTGGGTCGCCCCAGTCGCCTCGAGCAGGATCTCGTGGGCGCCGGAGCCCTCCTCGTCGCCTTCGTCCCCCCCATCCGCGGCGTTGTCGGGGAAGCCCACCGCGGGGGGGGCGTCACCGGGGGTGAACTCCTGCCAGACCATGCGCGACTCGTCGTACTCGTAGGCGAAGCAGCGGCAGTCCCAGGTCGAGTTGGCACCGTCGACGCAGTTGGCCTCGTTGACGCCGCTGCCGCCCCCCTCGGAGTGACAGTTCGCAGCGGCCACCACGCCATCGCCCGAGCTGAAGTTGAGCAAGAACAGGTTCTTGCGCAGCTGATCGATGGACTGGTAGCCGGTCCCGAGCAGCGAGTAGCTCTCGAGGGCCCAGACGCCCTCTTCGTCGAAGAGCCGGGTGTCTTCCTCCTTGCAGCTGCTCATGGCGGCGAGGGCGGACACAAACAAGGTAGAGGTGAGTGCGAAGCGTGCGCGCGACATCGTCGTGGATCCCCAATTCGGGTACGGGACCATACCACAGCGCGCGTTGGTGAGCGCTCGCCTCTCGCGCGCCGGTCGGCCCTCCGGCCTGCGCTTCACGCGGGTGCAGACAAGGCATTGACTGCGGCTTCCCCCAGACTTAGCTTCCTGCGCGCGGTGTCCGCAAAACGCGATTATTACGAGGTGCTCGAGGTCTCGCGCGAAGCGAGCGTTACGGAGATCAAGAGGGCCTATCGCAAGAAGGCCATGCAGTTCCACCCGGACCGCAACCCGGGCGACGACGAGGCCGAGGAGCGGTTCAAGGAGTGCGCCGAGGCCTTCGAGGTCCTCAGCGACGACCAAAAGCGCCAGCTCTACGATCAGTTTGGGCACGAGGGGCCACGCAACGCGGGCTTCCAGGGCTTCAACGGCGCCGACGAGATCTTCGCCCACTTCGGCGACCTCTTTGGTGACCTCTTTGGCAACCTCGGCTTTGGTGGCGCCCGCGGCCGCCGTGGCGGACCCCAGCGGGGCGCCGACCTCAAGATGGTCGTCGAGATCCCCTTCATGGAGGCCGTCGAGGGCAGCGAGCGCGAGCTCTCCGTCCCCAAGCGGGTCGACTGTGAAGTCTGCGATGGCACCGGCGCCGAGCCTGGGACCTCGCCCACCACCTGCCCCGAGTGCAACGGCCGCGGCCAGGTCGTCCACTCCCAGGGCTTCTTCCGCGTGCAGACAACCTGCCCGCGCTGCCGCGGCCGCGGCCAGATCATCGAGCACCCCTGCAAGGCGTGTTCGGGCAGCGGCACGGTTCAAAAAGAGACCACGCTGACGGTCCGCATCCCGCCGGGTATCGATCACGGCCAGACCCTGCGCGTCCCCGGCGGCGGTCAGCCGGGCGTCCTCGGAGGACCGCCCGGAAACCTCTACGTCGTCATCAGCGTCGAGGCTGACCCCCGCTTCGAGCGTGAGGAGTACGACATCTTCAGCGAGGTCGAGATCTCGATGTTCCAGGCCGCCCTGGGCACCAAGGTGACCATCGACACGCTCGACGGCGAGACCGAGATCGACATCGACGCTGGCACCCAGCCCGAGACCGTGATCACCCGCCGCGGCGAGGGCATCCCCGTCCTCGGTGGCCGCGGCAAGGGAGACCACCACGTGCGCGTGAAGGTCAGCGTGCCCAAGAAGCTGTCCAGCGAGCAGCACGACAAGCTCAAGGCCCTCGCCGAGGAGCTCGGCTTCTCGGTCGCCGACAAGAAAAAGGGCCTGTTGGGCTCGCTCTTCGGCTAGCCGCTCGATCTCCCCCGCCCCGCCACGGGCCCCGCCACGGCCAGCCCGCGGCGCAGGGGCGGCCGTGGTGTGCTGCGCAAAGGGTGCGGGGCGCAGGCTTCAAAGAGCCCACATGGCCCTGCTATTGTCCGGGGCCATGAAGTTCCCTGCCTTCTTCGCGCTCGCAGGCGTGTTGACCCTCGCGGCCACCAGCGTGGCCTGCGGACCGACCTCCAACAAGAACCAGGCTCGGCGTGTCGGCAAGGACGCGACCCTCGACAGCGACGCCCCGAGCACGCTGAACAACGTCGAGTTCATCGAGAGCGAGCGTGGCGGCGACCCCTTCACCGTTGGCTGCGCCGACGGCCAGCGCGAGGGCTTCGCCGACATCGCCAAGTTCCCGACCATCGCCGGCTGCCTCGGCGTCTGGGACGACGAGATGAACCTGCGCAAGGGCAAGACCAGCAAGGCCTGCGGCGACGACCTCGACGTCTGCTCCTCGCCGGCCGACGTCTGCGCCCCCGGGTGGAACGTCTGCGCGCGCACGGGCGACTATCACGATCTCACCGATCGCATCAGCGCCAACCAGTGCAGCGAAGGCGCCGGCCCGGGCAAGTTCGTGGCCGCGATCAGCCACGTGAAGATCAAGGGCGAGTGCGCCGAGGCCCCTGGCCCGACCACGCGCTACCCCTGCCTCGACAAGGGCTACGGCGCCGAGCCGATCTGCTGCGGTGAGGGCTGCGGTCAAGGTGGCTGCAAGGACAGCGTGTGGCCCGGCGAGACCCGCATCTCCATGGGCAAGGCCGAGGGCTGCTCGGCCGTCACCTCGGATCGCAACGGCGGCATCCTCTGCTGCAAGGACCCCAACGCCAAGCCGCCCGCGCCCCCGGCCAAGGCCGACGAGACCGGCGGCACCGCCGAGACCGGCGGCACCGCCGAGACCGGCGGCACCGCCGAGACCGGCGGCACCGCCGAGACCGGCGACGCCCCCGAGGCTGGCGACGCCGCGGCCAAGGCCGATCCGACCAAGATGCCCACTGGTGCCGGCAAGGACGCCGCGGCCAAGGACGGCTGAGCCAGGCTGAGCCGGGCCGAGCCGAAGAACTCGACCCATCATTCCGCCCATCCAGCGAGCCCTCTCCAACACCGGAGAGGGCTCTTTCATATCTATCGAATCGAGGGGCGCGTCGGCACCCAGAGGTGGCTTCACCCGACGCGCGCAGACCATGGCGCGCTACAGGGGGCTGTAGCGCGTCCCCCTGGCCTTGCCCTGCCAGGTGACGCGCTCGGCCTCGATCAGCCGCGCGACCGCCTTGCGAACCTGGAGCGAGGTCCCACCGACGAAGCTGCGGATCTCCGTGGCCGAGACCGGCTCTTCTGCATGTTCGATGAACTCGAGCACGCGGTTGTCATACTCGCGTCGACCTTGCGCCGTGCGCGTGTTGACCTCGTAGTTCAAGATCGGGAGCTCGCGGTCCTTGACCGTCGTCTCGGTCGTCGGCTCTTCTCCCCCGACGCCGGCGCTGAGGACGTCTCCCACCGTCACGCTGGACAGCAGCCCCGAGAATTGCCCCTTGCTGAGCTTGGACAGCTCCGCGAGGGTCATCTCGGGGTGCGAGCGGATTAATTCCAGGAAGACGCTGCGCTGCACTTCCTTGACGGCCTCGGACATTTCACGTTCGAAAGTGGACACCCACATAAGATAGCAGGAGTATTTCTTGCTGACTATAAATTCACCGGCGATCAGCAACACTTTTTCCAGGTGGCGCTAGTGAAGACGCCCTCGATTGAACATAATGCTCCTACATCCTCACGATGGGGCGATTTAGTTTGTGTGGGGCATTTTACCGCGGTTACGCTGATTGTTGCTAAATCTATCCCTTCGCGGCGTGTTTAAAGCGCGCGAACATGAGAGTCTCGGCCACACTTTTTGCAGTGTGACCATTCCCTCGAATCACCTATGCGCATAGTGCGTGGCGATATGGTAGGCTCATTTTGATTCGATGCTGCTGTGCTTCGAAATGCCGCTCACAGACTCATGGCTGGTCAATTGCCATCCCCGCTCTCGGGCGTGCCAGCCTGGAGCTTGCTCTCTAGCCAGCCCAGAACCTCATCATGCCACAGTTTGGCGTTGGCAGGGCTCAATACCCAGTGATTCTCGTCTGGAAAGTGCAGAAAGCGACTCTCGATGCCTCGACGCTGAAGCGCAGTAAAGGTCGCCAAACCCTGCTCGACGGGGACTCGATAGTCCAAAGAGCCGTGGATGACCATCATCGGCGTTCGCCACTCGTTGACATGATCGACGGGGTTGAAGCGACTATATCCCTTCGGATTTTCGAATTCTGGCCCACCTTGCTCCCACTCGGGAAACCACAGCTCCTCAGTGGCATAGTACATCATGCGCTGATCGAAGATCCCATCGTGATTGACCAAGCAACGAAAGCGATCGGGCCAGTTGCCGGCGATCCAGTTGATCATGAACCCGCCGTAGGAGGCCCCCAGGGCGCACACCCGATCAGCGTCCATCCAGGGATAGGCCTCCAGCGCATGATCCAGGCCTGCGCGCAGATCCTCGAGGGGTTTGCCGCCCCAATCACCACGGATCGCGTCAGTAAATGCCTGTCCGTAGCCCGTGGATCCGTGAAAGTCGATCATCACCACGGCGTAGCCCGCCCCGGCGTAGGCCTGGGCGTTCCAGCGGAAGTGGAACATGTTGCCAAATGAGCCCTGGGGACCCCCGTGGATCAGGAACGCGACCGGGTAACGCTCGTTGGGGTCGAAATTCGTAGGCTCGACCATCCACCCGTAGACCCTGTCGCCGCCGGCGCCCTCGAAGCTGAATTGCTCGGGGCGGCCCATGGAGACCCGCGCCATGAGCTCGTCGTTGGTGTGCGTCAGCTGTGCGTCCGCCTGCCCTCCGCCGGCCTCGCCTGCAATTGTGCCAACGTGGATCTCGGTGGGGTGGCGCAGGTCATGGACGAGCCAGGTGAGCCGCTCGCCCGCGATCCCGGGGCTCGAGACGGTGCCCTCGCTGACCCTGAGCGCCGTCTCACCGGTGGCCAGATCCACGCTGAAGAGCGGCTTTTGTCCAAGGTGCTGCGCCGTCGCCAACACCGACCGTCCATCGGGGGTGAACACATACTCGGCGACCGAGCGGTCCCATGCTTCGGTCACGGCGCGGGGCTCTCCCTCGAGGCCATTGTCGCCCCAGGGCTGCACCATCAGCACGAAGCGATCCGCCTCGAAGCCAGGGCGCGCCATGGCCAGCCAGGCTAGCTGCGTCCCGTCGGGGCTGAATTGCGGCGCGGTGTCCCAGGCAGGATTTTGGGTCAATCGATTGGGCACAGCGGCGCCGTCCACTGGCGCGTGGAAGAGGTCGAAATTTGTCGACCATGGCTCGCCGCCGCCCCCCTTGGCGTCGCGCGCCGCGAAGATCAGCCCGCTCCCGTCGGGCGTGAAGGTGAGCTCTTCGAAGCCGCCGAAGGGCTTGGAGGGGACATCGGCGTCGAGGCCCCGGCTGACGATGCGCGCGTCCTCGACCCCCAGGCCGACGTCGGCGGTGAGCAGCATCGAGCGCCGCCCGTCCTTCCAGGTGTCCCAATGGCGCACGAACATGCGCTCGTAGACGACGCCGGTGCTCGGATCGGCCGCCCGCGCGGCCTCGCGCTCGGCGGTGCAGGCGAGGTCGGGACAGTCCACGAAGAGCTCGGCGCTCATGGCCATGGTCGCGCCCTTTGGGCCGAGGGCCAGGTTGGTCACGGGCACCGGCAGCTTGGAGACCTGCTCGGGCGGCCCGGCCGCGGCGCCCTCGGCCATGGGCAGGCGCCAGACCTGGCTGTCCCCGGAGCGGCTCGACAAAAAGTAGATGAATTTGCCGTCGGGCGACCAGCTGGGCTGGCTCAGGCCCTTGGGGTGGGCGTCCAGGCGGCGCGGCGCGGCGCCGTCGAAGCCCACCACCCACAAGCTCGTGCGCCCGCGATTGGCTGCCATGTCGGTCTCGCGCAGGACGTAGGCGACGAGGCTGCCGTCGGGAGAAGGCGCGGGGCTCGACACGCGATCGACCTCGAGCATGTCGAGGATCGAGAAGGCGTGCTCCCCGGCGGGGGCGATGGCCGCGAGCTCGACGGGCGCGTCACCTTCGTCGTCTGCGCCCTTCGCCTCGAGGCCGGGGATCGGCTCGATCCCCTGGCCGTCGCTCGGCGCCTCGGCCTCGCCCGCTTTGTCTTTGTCACCTTTTGAAGCGCTGTCCCCTTGATCTGCGCACGCAACGAGCGCGGCAAGTGAAGACAATCCGAGGAAGAAACTGAGGGATGAACCGAAGCGGATAATGCGCATCTGCCTAGAGCCTATGCCATTTGCCCGCGCCTTGCCCACCCGGGCTACCCTCGATCCATGCGCACGTCCGCAAAGCTGGCAGTGTCCCTGCTCCTGACGGCCTGCTCGTCCACTGGCGAGCCAGCCGCTGCACCCGACACCCACGCGCGAGACAGCGAGGCGTCGGGCGAAGGTCGCGCGACCGACACCAAGCGACAGCAAAATGTGAACAGCGGGCCGGCCACCCGGGATCCCGTCGATGTGCCCATCGACGCGGCCGCCCTCGAGGCCGCCGGCGGCGTCGCTTACTTTGCGGGCGGCTGCTTTTGGGGTGTCGAGCACTACATGTCGCAGCTCCCCGGGGTGCTCCGCGTCGAGTCTGGCTACATGGGCGGCAGCGTCGAGGATCCCAGCTACGAAGATGTGCTCAGCCACGAGTCCGGCCACCTCGAGACCGTGCGCGTCTACTTCGATCCTCAGGTCGTGGGCTACCGCGAAGTCGCCAAGCGCTTCTTCGAGATCCACGACCCCACCCAGGCCAACGGCCAGGGTCCCGACATCGGACCCCAGTACCTGTCGGCGATCTTCGTCACCGACGAGACCCAGCGCGCGGCCGTCGAGGAGCTGATCTCGCTGCTCGAGGCCCGAGACTACGACGTGGTCACGACCATCGAGCCCGCCGGGGAGTTTTGGCCCGCCGAGGACTACCACCAGAACTACTACGTCGAGAAGGGCAGCCAGCCCTACTGCCACACCTGGACGGACCGCTTCGGCGACGGCCGCTGAGCCGCCCCGGGCGCTATACTGCCGGCGACATGGCTATCGTGAAGCTCGTCTGCCAAGGCTGCGGCGCCCGCTTGGACGCGGACTCGAACATGTGCGTGGTCACCTGCCAGTACTGCGGGACGAGCAACGCGCTCCAGCACCAGCAAGCTCCCCCCCAGCCGCGGCCACAACCCCAACAGATCCCGCCGCAGCAATTTCAGGCCCAGATCAAGCCGGCCAGGGCCAGCAAGATCGTGGGCAGGATCCTGCTTGGCACCCTGCTGCTCCCGATCCTGATCACGGGCTTCGTCGTCTTCGTCATCAACCGCTCCGTCACCCAGTTCGCGGAGGACCTCAGCGAGGGCATGTCGGGGTTCGCGGCGGGCCAGGAGCGCTTCATGTGGCGCAGCGGTCGACCCTTCGTGGCCGACTTCGACGCCGACGGCAACCAGGACGTCTTTGGGATCATCCTGAACACCGCCGAGCAGACGCTCCAGCTCGCGGCCTACTCCGGCGCCGACTGGAGTCAGCTGTGGGCCGTCGACATCGGGCCGCAGTCGAGCATCCCCGGCCAGCCCGCGCTCTACTTTCACGAGGATGAAGGTCAGGGCCAGGGCCAAGGCACCGCGCTGCTCTTCGTGGGCACGGCGCTGCGGGCCTACGACACCAAGACCGGCGCCGAGCGCTGGGTCACCAACTTGCCGGACAAGCTCCAGTCGGTGGTCCGCGACGGCCAGTCCCTGCTCGTGACCAGCATCGACGAGAGCGTCAGCGCCATCGACACGAGCACCGGCAAGCTCAGCCCCGCCGCGGCCGATCTGCCTGCCTCGGCCGTCGCCATGCGCAGCGACGAGGGCTTCGAGCTGATCCCCAAGGAGGACACCCTCGATCTGAGCAGCAATCAGTTCGACGACCTCCGCATACGAGCCGCCTTTTGTCCCCCGCAGGACCTGCCCCCGAGCTCCAGCCGCACCAACCGGCCACAGTCCTGCGCGTACCTGGTCGGCGTCGCCTTTGCGACCCGCGCCAAGGGCTCCGAAGTGCCCTACCTGCTCGGCTACGAGCGCGAGACCAAGGCCGAGCGCTGGCGCGTGCAGCTGACCCCGGCGGGCAGCCTGGCAACGGTCGAGGGCGGCTTCAGTCAACCTCGCGTGATCTTCGACCGCAACACCCCCTCGGACCAGAGCGACGCCTACCTGAGCTTCACCCCCGCCGGCGAGAGCAACGCGCACATCCGCCGCTTCTCCCTGGCCGATGGCGCGAGCGAGTGGGAGGTCGAGCTCCAGCCCAGCCCCGCCGCGAACATCGACGGCATGGTCCTCGGCGACGAGTCGCTCTTCGTCGTCTACGGCACCCGCATGCACATCCTCGACCTCGCCGACGGCTCCGAGCGCGCTCGCCTCGGCGGCTTCTGAGCGCGCCCGGTCAGACACTCGCGCGCTTTTGCTAGGGTGGGCCGTGGACCAGGCACCCGCCGCCAACCCCAGCTTGCTGCGTCGCTTCATGCGCTGGTCGATGGTCGCCGCCGCGGCCTTGCTCGCGCTGCTCGTCGCCGTGCTCTTCGCTCGCCCCGAGGCCCTGCTCTTTCACCCCCTGCCCCACGTGGGCACCACCCCGGCGAGCATCGGCTGGGACTTCGAGGCGGTCGAGCTGCGCACCGAAGACGGCGAGACCCTGGCGGGCTGGTACCTGCCGGCGGATCCCCAGGGCGCCCTCGCCAGCCAGGCGATCGCGGTGCTCTACTGCCACGGCAACGCCGGCAACATCGGCGGGCGCATGCCGGCCCTCGAGGGCCTGCGGCCCCTCGGCGTGTCGGTGCTGATCTTCGACTACCGCGGCTACGGTGAGAGCAGCGGCCGCCCCACCGTCCCCGGCACGCGCCTCGACGTGGACGCGGCCTGGCGCCACCTCGTCGAGGTCCGCGGCTTCACGCCGGCGCAGATCGTGCTGTGGGGGCGCTCCCTCGGCGGCGCCATCGCCATCGACCAGGCCGCCCGGCAAAGCGAGGCCGGCGCGCCGCCGATGGCCGTCGTCGTCGAGTCGAGCTTCACCTCCACCCTCGAGCTCGGCGCCGAGCTCTACCCCTGGCTGCCCGTGCGCAGCTTGGGCAAGGGCCTCGAGTATCCCTCGCGCGAGCACATCGCCACGGTCAGCGCGCCCGTGCTGATCGCCCACTCCCCCGACGACGACCTGATCCCCGCGGCCCACGGCGACGCGCTGCGGGCCGCCGCCGAGGCCGGCGTCGCGCCGCGGGTGGACTTCGTCTCACTCACCGGCGGGCACAACGGCGGCCACCTGACCCAGGCCCGCTACCGAGACGCGGTCGTCGACTTCCTGGCAGCGGCAGGGACGACAGGAACGATGGCAGGCGCGCGCGCAGCTCAACCGAGCTTGCGGTAGGCGTCGGGCTCGATCTCGAAGCGCTCGATCCAGCGGTGGATCTCTTTTTGGTCGCGGTGCAGCGCCCGCGCGACCTCGGCCGTGTCGCCGCCGCTCTTGGCCAGCTCGCTGACGAGCTTGGCCCGCAGCTGGCTGACGCTCTCGGGGCTCTGGGGCATGTCGCGGCGGCTGGCGAGGATCTCGTCGAGGAGGTCGCGGGAGATCTCGTCGCCCCCAGCGAGGATCGAGGCCGTCGCCAGGGTCTGGTGGAGCTCGCGGACGTTGAACGGCCAGGTGTGGCTGAGGATGCGTCGGAAGGCCCGGGTCGCCAGCTTGACCTTGCCGCCGGTGACCACCCGCGTGAGCACGCCGAGGTCCTCACGGCGGCGGCGAAGCGGAGGCAAGGTCGCGGCGAAGCCGGCCAGGCGCGAGTAGAGGTCGGGGCGGAAGTCGCCCGACTCGACGCCCGCGCGGATGTCGTGGAGGGTCGAGCAGATCACCCGCACGTCGAACTTGCGCGGCTGCTGCTCGCCCACGCGCATGACCCGACCCTCGGCGAGGGCCGCGTGGAGCTTGGTCTGGGCCACGGCCGAGAGCTCGCCGAGCTCGTCGAGGAAGAGCGTGCCGCCGTCGGCCTGCTCGAAGATCCCCGGGGTGTCCTCGTCGGCCCCGGGGAAGGCCCCACGGCGGTGACCAAAGAGCATGGAGTCGACCCGCTCATCGGACAGGGCGGCGAGGTTGGCCGCCAAGAACGGCCCAGGTCGCTCGCTGAGCTTGTGCACCGCCCGCGCCGTGACCTCCTTGCCGGTCCCGGTCTCGCCGTGGAGCAGCAGGGGCACGTCGCTCTTGGCGAGGCGCAGCAAGGTGCGCTGTGTCGCGCACAAATTGGGGTTGGAGGTGCCCGAGGGGTCGAGGAGCTTGACCGGCTCCGGGGGCAGGTCCGCCTGGTTGACCTCGCGGATCATCCAAAACGAGCGCCCGACTTCGAACACCTGCCCCGGCAGCAGCCGCGCCATCCCGGGAATCGGCTGGCGCTCGATGTGCGTGCCGTTGCGGCTGTCGAGATCGCACAGCTCGAACTCGAGACCCGTGGCCGAGGGGATCACGCGCAGCTCGGCGTGGCGACCGCTGATCCACCCGAGGGGGATCCTCATGTTGAGGTCGTCGCCCTCGCGCTCGGCGACGATCGCCTCGCCGCTGACCCGCCCGAAGCGAACCTTGGCGAGGCTCTCGACCGCCCACACCTGGCCCGCCCCAGCGAAGTCGTTCTCGCTCGACCCGATGTAGATCAGCCACGCGTGCGAAGGGCCCCGGCGATGAAGCTGCGGGGAGTCGTCGGAGAGCGTCTCTTCGGGGATCGTCACGTCCATCACCAGCCGGAGTGGAGGCCCGCGATTCTAACCGGCTTTTGGCCGCGGGCACATCCGCGCCCGCAAAGCGGCCGCTAGCGGCCTCTAGCGGCCTGTGCGGCGCCATCCGCACTGGCGCAGGCCGACACCTGATCCCGGGGTATAGTCCGCGCCGCCCATGAGCCTGCAAAACACCAGCTTCCTCGACGCTTGCCGCGGCCATCGTCCCGAGCGCACTCCGGTGTGGCTGATGCGCCAAGCAGGGCGCTATCTCCCCGAGTATCGCGCCATTCGGGCCAAGGTCTCCTTCCTCGAGCTGTGCCGAACTCCCGAGCTCGCCGCCGAGGTCACCGTGCAGCCCATCGATCGCCTGGGCGTCGACGCGGCGATCCTGTTCTCGGACATCTTGGTGGTCTTCGACGCCATGGACGTGGCCGTCGAGTTCAAGCCCGGCCCGGTGCTCCCTCAGCCCGTCCGCACCCGCGCCGACATCGAGGGCCTGCGCTGGGGCGACCCCGTGGCCGAGGTCTCCTATGTCATGGACGCGGTTCGGGCCTGCAAGCGCGCGCTGGCGGACCGCGTGCCGCTGATCGGCTTTTGCGGCGCGCCCTTCACCACCTGCAGCTACCTGATCGAAGGCGGCGGGAGCCGCGACTTCCTCGAGGTCAAGAAGCTGATCTTCAGCGCCCCCGAGCTCTTTCGCCAGCTCATGGCCAACATGAGCGCGCTGCTGGCCGACTACCTGATCGGCCAGATCGACGCGGGCGTCGACGCCGTGCAGATCTTCGACAGCTGGGCCGGCGCCCTCGGCCCCCGCGACTACGTCGAGCACGTCCTGCCCCACACCCGCGCCCTCGTCGAGCGCGTCCAGGCCCACGTCCCCGCCGGCCGCGAGCGCGTCCCGGTGATCCTCTTCGCCCGCGGCAACGCCAACCTGCTCGCGCACACGGCCACGATCCCCGCCGACGTGCTCGGCGTCGACTGGAGCATCGGCATGAGCGAGGCGATCGACATCGTCGGGCCCGAGCGCGTGGTCCAGGGCAACCTCGACCCCGGCGTGCTGCTCGGGCCCAAGGCGCTGATCCACGCCCGCGCCCAGGAGATCGTCGCCGCCGGCGCCAGGGCCAAGGCCCACGTGTTCAACCTCGGCCACGGCATCTCCCGGGTCACCGACCCCGAGCACGCCAAGGCGATGGTCGACGCGGTCCACGAAGCGCCCACAGCAAAGCCACGACGCCATGCACGCCTCTGAATTGAGCATGCTCGCTCCGATCGCCGCGCCCGCCCCTTCCGCCCCCGCCCGCAAGTGGGGGCGGATCGCCCCCCTCGCGGCCAGCGTCTTGCTGCTGGCCTGCCCCAAGCAGGCCAGCGAGCCCACCGCCGAGCCAGCCGAGCCCCCGCCGGCCGAGCCAGCCGCGCCGATCGTCCCCGAGGAGCCCGCCAAGTTCTCCGCTGGCGAGACCCTCGAGGCCACGATCCCCCTCGTCGGCGGTGAGTCCCTCGAGCTCGCCAGCTTGCGCGGCCGCCCGGTCCTGCTCGAGATCTCGGCCAGCTGGGAGCCCGGCTGGGACGCGGCCCACACCCTCTACGCCGAGCTCCTCGCCGAGCACGAGCAGCTCGCGGTGATCGTGATCGCGGCCCAGCCCGAGGACCAGGACATGCTCGAGCTCGACCCAGGGATCCACGCGGGCTGGGACCCCGCCGGGGCCCTCGCCGCCAAGTTCTCCGTGGCGATCTTCCCGACCATGTTCGTGCTCGCCCCCGACGGGCAGATCCTCGCGGTCCTCAACGGCTGGGACGAAGGCGTGCGCGCGCGCCTGCGCGAGGCCGTCGCCGCCGCCGCTGGCGGCTGATCCCCCTACGGCTCCGGGTCTCGGCCCGGAGCTTGGTCCGGGTCTCGACTACACCGGCGGCGGCAGCGGCGGTGTGCTCACGAGCGCAGTCGAGCTCGCGCAGCGCCATCGCCATCGCCCCCCAGAGCCTACAGCTCCCCCAGGGCGGACAGCTCGCCAATGATCGCTGGCGGACGCGGCCCGAGCATGTCAGGCCAACATCGAGTCAGGCGTGAGTCAGGCGCGCTTCCCCGGCGCGCCTGACTCCGGACGTTGATTCAGCACGAAACAACGTCATACGAAAACGCCCCAAGCAAAGACGACAAACAAATAGCCCAATTAATCAAACGATGATGATGACTGGGCAATCATGGATACTATCCACTATCGCCTCTCCCGAGGACGGGACCACCCCACACCTTCTGCCTCGATAGTCAACGCCTCACTTTCGAGCGAGGCCATGGAAAAGACGCATGAAAACCCAACTAAAGCCCATACTCATTGCGACATTGTTCGCGCTCTCACTGAGCCACACGGCGCAGGGAGCCGACCACACCGACTCGCCTGCGGCCGCGGCCGACTCCGCCGTCGATCTCGCCGACTTCTACGCCTGGCACACCGAGAGCGATCACCTGGTCCTCGCCGTGAATTTCGCGGGCCTCGCTAGCCCCGGGGCCGACGCCACCTACGACGCCGAGGCCCTCTACGGCTTCCACGTCGACCGCGACCAGGACGGGGTCTCGGACCACGACATCTGGATCCGCTTCGGACAAAACGGCGCGGGAGAGTGGGGCGTGCAGGTCAGCGGCCTGCCTGGCGAAGATCCCCTGGTCGGCCCGGTCGACACGGTGCTGACCAGCGACGCCGGCAGCATGGCCTTCGCCGGCCCGCGCGAGGATCCCTTCTTCTTCGACTTCGAGGGCTTCCTCGCGACCCTGGACACCGAGACCCTCGCCTTCGATCCGACGCGCGACAGCTTCGCGGGCACCAACGTGACCTCGATCGTGATCGAGACCGGCCTCGACGGCGTCGCCGACGGCTCCACCAACATCGACGTCTGGGCCACGGCCGCGCGCAAGGGATGAGCACCATGAAGACGACGATGAAGATCAACACGACGCTGTTCAACGCCAGCTTGCTCACCTTCGCGGCCATGTTTGCGAGCGCCTGCTCGGACGACGGCGAAGGCAACGACGACGAGGTCGGCGACACGACCACCGACACCACAACCGACGCCGGCACCGACACCGACTCGGACACCGAGACCACGGACTCGGGCACCGATACCGACACCGACTCGGACACCGACACCGGTGAGGACCCCTTCGTGTTCGACGAGTCCGCGCCCGAGGCCTACTCGCAGGTCGACCGCATGGGCATGCCCGCGATCAACACGGCGGTGATCACCTCCAAGGACGCGTACAACGCCGACAGCCCGGAGTCCGACATCCAGGGCGACTACGCCGGAGAGATCAGCGACAACCTCACGGCGATCCACTCGATCCTCGACGACGACCTGATCAGCCTGGCGCTCGTCCCCTGCGCCGTGGACGACTGTCTCGGGCAGGCCGGTCCGCTGGTCATCCCCGACACTCTCAAGCTCGACCTCGAGACCACGGCCGGCTTCCCCAACGGGCGCCGGCTCAGCGATCCGGTGATGGACGTGACCTTGGCGGTGGTCCTGCTCGACTTCACCATCCCCGGCCAGGACGCGGCCGCCCTCGTCGGCGCGCTCAACCCCACGGAGAACGACGTCCCCTTCCTCGACGAGTTCCCCTACCTCGCCGCGCCCAACTGAGCGCGAGCCCGCGACGCGGCGCGAATCTGATCTGATCGACGGGGCCACGGAGGGCCCCACGCCGCGGCGTGCTCAGATCGGGTTACAGGTGATCGCGAAGACCAGCATGATCAAGAAGATCACCAGGCATATCCCCATGCCGATGGTCCCCTGTCCGATGCGATCCTCGATGCCGTAGTACCAGTCGTCGAAGGCGCTCGGCTTGGACACCCGCGTGGCCGCGTCGACGAAGAGCTCGCCCTCGCCCGCCTCTTGTCCAGACTCGAGCTCGACGCCCTGCTCCTCGGCCTGTCCCGACATCGACCTTGAAAAAGCACCGATCCCCGGTGAGCGCAAGGCTCTGGCCGATCTACGCCAATTGTGCGCGCGCCAGCCCCCTTGGCGCCGCGTTCCACCAGCGTTTAGACGTGTCGCCACGCCGCCCGAGAGACGCTCAGAGCTCTGCGTCGATCCTGGGGGTCTGCGCGAGGCCACGCTCGAGCAGGCAGCGCCCAGGATCGACGACCTCGCCCCGCCGGTAGCGCGCGAGCAGCTGGCGCGAGCGCTCGGCGAGCAAGCGCCGGACCTCGCGGCGCATGCCCTTGACCCGCGGGATGCTCATCGAGTCGTAGGCCGTGGTCTGGTGGCGCAGCCAGGCGATGGTCGCGGCCTCGGCCCGACGCTCGAGCGGGATCCGCTTGGTCCGCGCGACGGTGCCGCTGCCCACGGGCACGGCGTGGTCGGCGATGGCCTTGGCCATGCGCTCAGCGAGCCCGGCGTAGCGCGGAGCGAAGGCCAAGAAGGTGAGCACGGCGACCTCGAACTCGTCGGCGTAGTCGGCCTGCTGCTTGGCCCGGCGCACGCGATCCCCAGCGAGGCGCCGCGCGTAGCTGGGGTCGGCGCGCTCGACCTCGAGGGACTCGCGGGCGGCCTCGATGTTCTCGGCCGGCGCCCAGACCCCGCGCGAGAACACCTTGCGCCCGCGGCGATGCTTGACCGTCCAGCTTGGGCCGGCCTTCTTGACGCGCCGGGTCAAGGTCGCGTCGCCGGGCAAGAGCAGCTCCCAGCTCTCGGGGACCGCGAGCATCTCCCCGCTCGGGCCGATCACCTTGCGGGCGTCCGGGCCAGGGCCAACATCGAGGGTCTGGGCGTAGACGGAGGCCTCCATGAGCCTGTGCTCGATAGCCCACCGCAGGCCGAAAGTCGATGCTCGACCCGATCTCAGCCGCAGCCTCCGAGCTCGCCCTCCCCCCGCTCGAGCGCGAGGTCGTCGACGAGCAGCGCGCCGCCGGCTCCGTCCACGTCCGAGATCCGCAGCTCGATCGCCGTGACCGCCGAGAGGTCCACGCCGGCCTCGCAAAAACGCGTCAAGGGCAAGCGGACCGGCCGCAAATAGTCGATGGCGTGGCAGTCGTCGCGGATCCACGCGCCAAAGGTCTGCGGCGCGAAGCGATCCGCCGCGGGGATCCGTCCGGCTTCACCCAGGTCGAGGTCGCCATCGCCAAAGCGCAGCTCGGCCTCGCCTTCCGCGTCGAACAAGCGTAGGCCGAACACGGGCAGCTCCACGGGCGTGGGCGAACAGCCCTGCGCACCGTCGAAGCCTCGACCCACGCGCAAACTCAGCGCCGCGTAGTCACGCAGATCACCGAGCCCGGCGGGCAGCTCGACGCGGACCACCGGGCTCGCCCCCGCCGACCAGCGCAAGCCCAAGCCGCGGGACAGGTTGCCCGTCGACCAGGGCGCGTCGAGCTGCGCCAGCTCGCCGCCCGTGGCCTCCGCGAAGCCGTCGAGGCTCAGGCTCGGCCCACCTCCGGGCTGGACGATCGTGTCGCCCTCGAAGTCGAGCAGCGCGCGGCGAGCCGCGGCGCCGTCGCTGAGCCCCGCGAACACGCCGGGCTCCCCGACCCAGCTCGCCGCGACCGAGGCCGGGACGCGCTCGCCCGTGAACAGCTCGCGGTAGCCCTCGCGCCCGAGCAGCCGCCACATCAAGAACCCGCCGATATAGGCCCGCGCCACGCTCCAGTGACCCTCGGCGTCGAGGCTGGCCTCGAGCTCCCCGCTGCCGGCGGCCAGCAGGCCCTGGTGAAAGCGCTGGTGCGTGGCCCCGTGGATCCACGCCAGCGCGTTGACCCGCTCGGGGTCGCCCGCGCGGGCGAGGTCGAACCAAGCCAGCGAGGCCCCCGGCGTCTCGGGGTCGCGCGCGCCCTGGAGCGTGAAGTAGGCCGGCGTGGCCGCGGGTGAGAGCGCCCGCTGACCGGTGCGCGTGGGCGCGAGGGCGACGATCGCCTCGACCTCGACGCCCTCGCCGGCGATGCCATCGGCGATCGCCTCGGCCGCGAGGGCCACGGCCGCGCCGCCGCGGCTGTGGCCGATCAGCGCGTAGCGATCCTCGAGGCGCGCGGCCTCGGGCCACTCGCCGCGCAGGCACTCGAGGTAGACGAGCAGCCGGTTGGCGCGGAAGGTGATGTCTCGCCCCGGCGTCCCGTCGAAGGCCGCGATCACCACGCCGTTGGCGGCCACGTGCTCGAGCAGATCGTAGTAGTCGGCCGGGTCCTGGCTGGCGCCGTGGGTCAGCACGGCGACGGGCAGCGCCTGCGCAGGCCAGCTGCCCTCGGCGTCGACCGCCGGGCGGACGATCACGCTCTCGAAGCGCTGGCCCTCGAGGTCCACGCAGCTGTCGAGGTGCTCGACGGCCACGAAGGCGTGGGCCTGGACGCAGCCCGGGTCGTCGCCCTCGCAGGTCCGGGGGCGCACGGCGTGGACCCCCGGGGCCGGCGTCGAGCAGGTCTCGCCCCGGGCCCCGGGGTCGCAGACGCAGCGCGCGGGGCCCTCGGCCTGGGCCTCGCACGCGCCGTGGCCAAAGCAGCACTCGCGCACGCCGTCGAGCTCGCGGCAGGCACACAGCGAGCCCTCGCTCGCGTCGGGCTCGGAGTCGGCCGGCTCGCAGGCGGTCAGGCCCGCGAGCGCGAGCGCGAGCGCGGCGATCATCGAGGCGCGCACCTCGTCATGGTAGCGCCTTCGCACCCACCAGCGCCGCCTTGGCCTGCCCCCCCGACCTCTCAGCCCCGACCTGCTACCCTCGACGCCATGCGACCCGCGCTCGTCAGTGCCTGCGCCCTCGCCTGGCTCGTCGCCTGCACCAAGCCAGAGCCAGAGCCCACGCCCTCCGCCAAACCGAGCAAGCGCCGCGGCGCCGGCTCGCTGAAGCTGCGCGCCGAGCCGGAGCCCGCGCCCGAGCCCGCGCAGCCCGTCGAGCGCGTCGAGGCCCCTTTGCCCGCGCAGCCCGCCGGCCAGTGGTGGTGCCTGTGCTACCAGCGCGAGGGCGCCGAGGGTCCCGAGCCGATGACCGCCTGCCGCGAAGATCGCGAGCAATGCCGCAAGCTCGAAGGTCGCGTGGCCAAGGGCAGCAAGGAGATCATCGCCGGCTCGCTGACCCAGTCCTGCCTCCAGATCTCTGGCAACCATCCCAGCGACGCCGCCGGGACCCACGACCAATGGCAGCCCTCGGCCCTCGCGGGGTCCTGGGCCAGCGAGGGCGTCTGCCAGCTCTCGGGCCTCGTTCGTGGCTCGGACCCGGCGCCCACGCAGCCCGAAGACGCGCCCGAGGAGCCGCCCGACTTCCAGCTCGACTTTCTACGCAGCGAGCTGATCGGCGACTTCGCCCTCGGCCAGGGCACCGCCAAGGTCCGCCACGCCCTCGGCAAGCCCGAGACCAAGTCGGCCATCGTCGAAGAGGCCGCGACCGGCGAGTGGGTCCAGACCTGGACCTACCCCGAGGGTCTGAGCTTCATGATGAGCGCGGACACCGAGGGCGGCCCGCAGACCATCAGCACGATCTCCATCGAGGCGCCGAGCAAGCTGAAGACGCGCCGCGGGATCGGCATCGGGGCGCGCCGCGAGGCGGTCGAGCGCGCCTACGGGGACGTGCGCAACCCCGAGGAGGAGTTCGGCGAGGACGACTTCGTCGCCGGCTCGATCTACGGCGGGCTGATGTTCCACTTCGAGGGCGACGCGGTCGAGAGCGTCTTCTTGGGCGCCGCCGCCGAATAGATCGACAAAGGGGGCTTTGCGAAAGCCCGCTTCAAAACAAGCCCACGAGGTCGTAGATCGCCTCGCGCAGGCGCATGAGCTCGGTGACCATGCCCTGGTTGCCCTCGTGCATCGCCAGGCCCGTCGCCCGGGACTCGGCGACCAGCGCCTCGACCAGCGCGGGCGCCAGGCCCAAGCTCGCGCCGAGCTCCACGCAAAAGTCCCGCTCCTCGTCCGAGAGCCCGTCGATCGCGGCGATCGTCGCCGTCCCCGAGAGCACGTAGCAGGCCTTGCGACTCGCCGGGGGGAAGAGCGCGGCGACGTCGTCGACCCGGGTGGTCGAGGCGTCGAAGTCGAGCACGTGCTGCTGAATGCTCTGGGGCAGCCCCGAGATGATCAGCAGGTACTTGAGACCGACGAGTTCCTCGCGGCTGAGGCCGTCGATCCCGGCCACGCACTTGATCGCCTTTGTCAGGTTGATCTCGTCGGCGAGGCTCATGGCCACGCCCTCGGCGCGGACCGAGTCGCGGAGCATCACCTGCTCGGCGCGCTCGCGCTCGCCCGGGTCGAGCTGCTCGAGGAAGCGGGCGGTGCTCTCGGCGATCGGGTTGTTGCTCATCGCGGCCTGTCCGCGGTCAATTTGCCACGCCTGCCCGCGCGTCTCAATCACGACGAGGGCACGACGAGGGCACGACGAGGGCACGACGAGAGGGCTGTTTCGCTCAGGGCCCGCCGCCGACACGCCCGTGTGTCGAGCGCTCGGCGGTGGGCGGCCGGCCATGGGCCAGACTCTCAGCCCCTGGGCCCGCGGTAGCTGGCCAGGGCGCGCAGCAGCATGCGCTTGGCCTGCTCGAGGTGCTCGTGATCGCGCTGGTGCGGGCCGCGGCCGCCGTGCGGCCAGCGCTGGACGAAGCGCATGCGGCCCTCGGCGGTCCAGTAGGTGATCAGCCCCGAGGAGCGGTTGCCCCCCATCATCTCGAGGGCGCGCTCGAGCACCGCGATCTTGACCGCGTCCTCGGGCTCCCAGTCGGGGTCGCCGACGATCGCCACGCCGAGCTCGTGGGCCGCGTCGGAGAGCAGCCCGCTGGCCTGCTCGTCGCGCAGGCGCAGCCACATCTCGTCGAAGCCCTCGCGCTCGCCCGTGGCCTGGTAGGCCAGGGCCAAGTTGATCGTCCCGCTCGCGCGCGCGGGGTGCCAGCGCACCGACTCGCGCAGCTCCTCGATGGCCTCGGCGTGGCGGCCGAGCTTGCGCTTGGCCTCGCCGCGGTAGACGTAGATCGCCGGGCCCTCGGTGTTCTTCATGACCTCGACGCCGTGGGCGTTGATCGCCAGGCAGCCCTCGGGGTCGTCGGCGAGCAGGTTGAGGGTCGACAGGCCCATGTAGGCCCAGCGCGTGCCCTCGACGAGCTCGACGGCCTGCTCGAGGTCGGCGCGGGCGAGCTCGAAGTTGCCCAGCCACAGGTGGAGCTCGCCGCGGTGGCAGATCGGCAGCGAGGAGCCGGGGTAGCGCGGGAGCATCTCGTCGAAGAGCGCGAGGCACTCCTCGCCCGGAGCGACGCGCAGGAGCTGGAGGATCCACCGCGACTCGAAGCGGCAGCCGCTGCGCGCGTGCAGCCGCTCGAGCCCGCCATCGACCACGTGGGTCGCGTAGATGCTCCGGTTGCCGCGCAGGGCCGCGAGCGCGGCCTCGACCGCGGCCACGGTGTCGTCCACGTCGCGGCTGTCGAGCGCCTTGCGGCCGAGCGCGGGCGCGAGCTCGACGAGGGCGGCGGCGAACTCCTCGGTGCGGTTGGGGGTGATGTTCTCGAGCGGCGCGTTCTCGGAGTAGGCGACGATCAAAAAGCGCAGCAGCCAGGCCACGAACAAGAACCCGCCGGCGTTCATCGTGCCCTGGTGGAGCTGGGCGTGGGCCTCCTCGTAGCGCTCGCTTCGCAGGTAGGCCTCGGTCAGCCACACGTGGGCCTGATACTCCTCGACCCTGCTGGCGATCGCCCGGGTCAGCAGCTCGATGGCCGCGTCGTAGTCCTTGGCGAGCACGGCCAGGCCGCCGAGCATGCGCAGGGCCCCGGCGTGCTCGGGCGCGAGCGCCAGGGCCTGCTCCGCGCGGGCCTGGGCGGCCGCGGCCTCGCCCTTCCAGCTGTGGATCTCGGCCAGCTGAACGTGGACCTCGGGCTGGTTGGGGTCGAGCTCGAGCGCGCGCTCGAGGCAGGCCACGGCGAGGCCGAAGTCGCTGGCGTCGACCGCCACGCGGGCGCCCTCGAGGCGGTAGATCAGCTCCGGGCGCTCGCCGTCGGTGTCGGCCAGCGCGAGCGCGCGCTCGAGGGCGGCGAGGGCCTGCTCGCGCTGATCCAGGCGGGCGTGCAGGCCCGCCGCCTCCATCCACAGGTGGGGGGTCTCGGGCGCGATCTCGAGGGCACGCAAGGCGTGCTCGAGGGCCTTGGTCCAGTGCCGGCCACGGGTGAAGAAGCGCACGGCCTGGGCGTGCCAGGCCGCGTGCTGGGGCTCCTCGGAGACCGCCAGCTCGAGCAGGTGGCGGACGTCGTGCTCCCAGCCCAGCCCGCCGGCGGCTCCGATCGCCAGCTGTCGCCCGCGTCGGCGGGCCCGCGGTGAGAGCTCCCCGGCCTGCTCGAAGAGATCGAGGGCGCGCTGATAGTCGCGCGTGGCGAAGCAGACCATCCCCGCGGCCAGGCTGATCACGGGGTTGTCGGCGCGGTGCTCGAGGGCCGCGTCGACGTCGGCCCTGGCCGAGCCATAGCGCCCCTCCTGGGCCAGGTAGCAGGCTCGCAGCAGGCGAGGGAAGGCGCTCGGGGTGTCGAGGATGCGGCGGACCAGGGCCGAGTCGAAGCGCCCAGCCTCGAGCTCGCTGAGCAGCTGCTCGGTCACCTTCGAGTTTCGTCGCTGCATCATCTCGTTGGTGCTCACCGCGGAATGGTCGCCCAGTGCCGACCTCGCGACAAGGGTCGACCCCCCGCCCGCGAGGCACCGCGCGACCGCGCGTATGAAGCCCGCGAGATCGGTGTCACAATGCCGACTAGTGGTTGTCCCCCTGGCCGGCTATTCGACCCGGAGGATCTTGCGCGCGTCACCCAGGGCGCAGGTCTACGAGGCCGTGCGCAAGCGCGACGACAGACCCGTCGTCGCCAAGGTCTTCGAGCTGCGCGACGGCGGGGTCGAGGCCCGGGTCGAGCACGAATTTCGCCTGCTCCAGCAGCTCGACGTCGAGGGCGTGGTCCAGACCCTGGGCATCGAGCGCGCCGGCGACCAGCTGGTGTTGCTGCTCGACTACATCGCCGGCAGCAACCTCGCGCAATTCACCGGCGGGCAGCCGATGACCGTGGACCAGTTCTTGCCCACGGCCCTGAGCCTCGCGGCGACCCTGGCCCGGGTCCACGAGCGCCGCGTCGTCCACCGCGACATCAAGCCCAGCAACGTGCTCGTCGAGTCCGAGACCGGCGCGGTCTTCCTGGTCGACTTTGGGATCTCGGTGCTGCTCGAGCGCGAGCGCGCCCACCTCTACGACCCCGAGGTCCTGGCCGGGACCTTGCCCTACGTCTCCCCCGAGCAGACCGGGCGGACCACCCACGAGGTCGACTTCCGCAGCGATCTCTACTCCCTGGGCGCGACCTTCTACGAGCTGCTGACCGGGCGCCGCCCCTTCGAGGCCGCCGAGCCGCTCGAGCTGATCCACGCCCACCTCGCGCGGCGCCCCAAGCCCCCCAACGAGCTCGTCGCGCTCCCGCGGACGATCGCCGCGATCGTCATGAAGCTGCTCGAGAAGGCCCCCGAGCACCGCTACCAGTCGGCCAGCGGCTTGCTCGCCGACCTCGAGCGCTTCGCCGCGGCCCGGGCCCGCGGCGAGCTCGACCCCGCGTTCGCGCTCGGCGGTCGAGATCACCCGACCACGCTCCAGCTGCCCCACCAGCTCTACGCCCGCGCCGGCGAGCGGGCGGCGATCGAGCGCGCCTTCGAGGCCGTCCGCGAGCATGGCCAGCGCCGCCTCGTGCTCCTCGCTGGCGGCCCCGGCCTGGGCAAGACGGCGCTGCTGCGGACCATCGCCGCCCCGGTCAGCGCCGCCGGGGGCTACGTCGCGATCGGCGACTTCGGGGGCCACGGCCGCACCCAGCCCTACGCCGGGTTCATCGCGGCCTTCGCCAGCTTGGTCGAGCAGATCCTGACCGAGAGCGACGAGCGCATGGCGAGCTGGCGCGAGCGCCTGGGCCGGGCGCTCGGCCCGATCGCCGGCGTGGCCGCAGCGATGATCCCCGAGCTCGCGATGATCCTCGGCGAGCTCCCCCCCGTGCCCGCGCTCGAGCTCGCCGAGGGCCGCAACCGCCTGCACCTCGCCCTCGCCCGCTTCGTCTCCGCCTTCGCCGAGGTCGGGCCGCTGGCCGTGCTGCTCGACGATCTCCACCGCGCCGACAGCGAGAGCGTCGAGCTGCTCCGCGCGCTGCTCGACGAGGGCGCCGAGCGCCCCGTGCTCTTCGTGGCCAGCTACCGCGAGGACGCCCTCGCCGAGGATCACCCGCTGCGCGCGCTGATCGCCCGACCGCAGGTCACCGGCCTCGCGCTGCGCCCCCTGAGCGTGCCCGACCTCGAGGCCATGCTCCGCGACGTGCTCGGGCGCGAGGGCCCCGCGCTCACCGAGCTCGCCCGCCAAGTCTCGCGCAAGACCGGCGGCAGCCCCCTGCTCGTCCGCCAGCTCCTGCTCCGCCTCGAGGCCGAGCGCCTGCTCCAGCCCAGCCCCACCGGCTGGCGCTGGCAGCCCGAGCAGGTCGCCGCCGCCAGCCCGCCCGAGGACCTGCTCGAGGTCATGCAGCTCACCCTCGCCGAGCTCGAGCCCGGCCCCCGCGCGCTGCTCGAGCTCGCCGCCTGCGCTGGCCCGCGCTTCGAGGCCAGCGCCCTCGAGGGCGGCTCGGGGCGCCCGCGCGAGGCCGTGGCCGCGGCCCTCTTCGAGCTCGAGCGCCGCGGCCTGATCCACCCCAGCGGCCAGGGCTACGCCTTCGGCCTCGAGCGCATCCGCGAGGCCGTGCTCGAGGCCATCGACCCCGAGACCAGGCGCGGCCTGCACTGGCGCCTGGGCGAGCACCTGCTCGCCCGCCACGGCTGCGATCCCGAGACCCTCGGCGAGCGGCTGTTCGAGATCATCGATCAGCTCGACGGCGGCCTGCCCATGGCCGACCTGCCCCAGCCGCGGCGCTCGCTGCTGGTCACGCTCAACACCCACGCCGGGCAGCGCTCCCTCGACCGCGCGGCCTGGGGCGCGGCGCGGCGCTACTTCGAGCTCGCCGCCGACTTGCTCGAGGCCGCGGCCGAGCCCCACCCGCTGGCCTTCGCCGCGACCTTCGGCCGCGCCCAGGCCATGGCCTTGCAGGGCGACACGAGCTCGGCCGACGCCGCCTTCGCGGCCCTGCTCGAGCGCCCGCTCTCCCAGGTCGAGCGCGCCCGGGTCCTCGCCCGCCGGGTCCGCATCCTCGAGCTGCGCGAGCAGGTCGACGACGCCCTGGCGACCGCGCTCGCGGCCCTCGCCGAGTTCGGCGTCGAGCTACCCGCCGAGCCGCGCATGGCCCAGGTCGCCCTCGCCTTCATCCGCGCCCAGCGGGCCCTCGCCAGGATCGACCGCGAGACCCTGCTGACCAGAGCGCCGGTCAGCGACCCGCGCGAAGACGCGATCTTGCACCTGCTCGACGCCGCCCGCGGCCCGGCCTGGTTCAAGGCGCAGAACCTTTGGGCGATGATCACCGCCCACCACGTCGAGCGCTGCGTTCGCGCCGGGCACCACCCGACCGCCCCGCACTCGCTGGGCTCCATGGCCATGGTGCTGATCACCATGGCCAAGGTCCCCCAGGCCCGCGCGCTGGTCGAGGACGCCGTCGCCCTGGCCAGCGCGCGCAGCAGCACCCCGGCCGCGGCGATCAGCGCCCGGGCCAACTCGCTGACCATGGTCGGGCCGCAGTGCCGGCCCTTTTGCGAGGTCGCCGGGCCGGCAGAGGCCGCCCAGCTCGAGGCCATCGAGGCCGGTGAGCGCGACGCCGCCGGGCTGATCGCCGCCTTCGGGCTCATCAACCACCTCGAGGCCGGGACCCACCTGCGCGAGATCATCGAGCTCGACGCGCGCGTGCGGGCCGTCGACGACAGCTTCGGCACGCCCGAGTTCAAGGTCGTCGCGGACTTCACCTCGCGGCTGATCGCGGTCATGGCCGGGGTCGAGGGCGCCAGCTTCATGACCCTCGACGAGGTCAGCGTCGAGCTCAGCTCGCTGACCCGCTACGCGGTGATCTGTGGCGAGGTCTGGGGCCGGGCGCTGCTCGGCGAGGTCGACGAGGCCTGGGCCCTCGTCGAGCCGCTGCTCGGCGACTACGAGCGCGTGCTCATGGGCTCGGTGGTCGTGCCCCGCGTCGCGATGCTCGCGGCCTTCCTCGCCGCGCGCCGCTCCCTCGGCCGCGGACCTCGCCAGCGCCGCGTGCTGCTCGCCTGCGTCCGTCGCCAGCACAAGGTCATCTCGCGCTGGGCCGAGATCTGCCCGCAAAACTACGCTGCCATGGCCGCGCTCGTCAGCGGCGAGCTCGCGGCCATGCGCGGCAAGTCGGGCCGGGCCCTGCGCCAGCTCGAGGCCGCCCACGCCCTGGCGACCAAGCACGACGCGCACTACGTCGCCGGCCTCGCCAGCCTCGCGATCGCCGACTGGGCCGGGCGCGAGGGCCTGGGCTCGGCCCGCGAGGGCGCGCTGCTGCGCGCGCGGGCGGCCTTCGAGGAGTTTGGCGCCTGGGGGCTGGTCGCGGCCCTCGACGCCCGCCACGGCCTCGGCGGACACCTCAGCCCGAGCGCCTCCCAGACCCTCACCCAGACCCTCACGCACAACACGAGCCTCGACGCCCCCGCGGCGGAGGGCGCGAGCCCCTCGCACCCGAGGCTGCTCTCGGCCTCGCTTGGC
This sequence comes from Pseudenhygromyxa sp. WMMC2535, assembly GCF_011083025.2. NCBI lineage: Bacteria > Pseudomonadati > Myxococcota > Nannocystales > Nannocystaceae > Pseudenhygromyxa > Pseudenhygromyxa sp. WMMC2535. The sequence goes on along the minus strand of NZ_JABJWV010000001.1, from coordinate 4,060,662 downwards.
GCGGGCAACTCGGGCCTGTCCCTCGACCTCGCGACCTTGCTCTCGACCATGCAGATCATCAACGAGGCCCTCGACCTCGAGCAGGTGATCAGCAGGGTGCTCGGCGCCGCGATCGAGAACGCCGGGGCCGACCACGGCTTGCTCTTGCTCGAGCGCGACGACGAGCTCACCCTGGTCGCCGAGGGCGGCGCCCGCGAGCCCGCCGCGTTCATGGCCGAGCCGGTGCCCCTGGCCCTCGCCCACGAGCGCCTGCCCGTGTCCGCCGTCCACTACGTGCTGCGCACGGGCAGCGCCGTGGTCGTCGACGACGTCGCCGACTCGCGCTTCGCCGCCGACCCCTACCTGCGCCGCGAGGGCGTGCGCTCGCTGCTGTGCATGGCGATCGTCAAGCCCTCCGGGCGCGTCGGCGCGCTGGTCCTCGAGAACCGCCTGACCCCCGGCGTGTTCTCGGCCCAGCGCCTCGAGATCCTGCGCATCCTCCTGGCCCCGGCCGCCAGCGCCCTCGACAACGCCCGGCTCTACGCCGCGCTCGCGCGCAGCGAGGCCCAGTGGCGCTCGCTCGTCGACGGCATGCCCGACATCATCGCGCTGATGGACGCGCAGGGCCGGCTCGAGTTCGTCAACCACCTCCAGCCCTACGCCGCCGACCCCAGCGTGGTCATCGGCCTGAACACCGAGCAGAGCCTCGCCGAGGCCTCGCGCGAGGTCTGGCGCGAGGCCTTCGCCAGCGTCGTGGCCGGGGGCGGCCCGCGAGAGATCGAGATCTGCATCAGCCCGGCCGGCATGCCCGCGCGCTGGTACATGACCCGCCTCGCCCCGGTCGCCGGGGGCGACGTCACCAAGTACCTGTCGATCTCCACGGACATCACCCAGCGCAAGCAGCTCGAGGCCCAGGTCCGCCAGCAGCAGCGCCTCGAGTCCATCGGCACCCTGGCCAGCGGCGTCGCCCACGAGATCAACAACCCCGTCCAGGGCATCCTCAACTACGCCGAGCTGATCCACGAGCACGCCGAGGACTGCGGGACGGTGCGCGAATTCTCGGCCGAGATCACCCAGGAGTCCGAGCGCGTCGCGACCATCGTCCGCGACCTCCTGGCCTTCTCGCGCCAGGAGGTCGACCTCCAGCGCGAGCGGGTCTCGGTCCCCGCCCTCGTCGAAGCCACGCTCTCCCTGGTCCGCGCCGTCATGCGCAAGGACGACGTCCGCGTGCTCGTCGACCTGCCCGAGGATCTCCCCGAGGTCCACTGCCGCGCCCAGCAGATCCAGCAGATCATCATGAACCTGGTGACCAACGCCCGCGACGCCCTCAACGAGCGCTACCCGGGCTTCCACGACGACAAGCGCATCGAGTTCTCGGCCGCGGCCTTCACCCGCGCGGGCCTGCCCTGGGTGCGGCTGAGCGTGGCCGACCGCGGCGCAGGCATCCCCGAGCCGATCCGCGCGCGGATCTTCGACCCCTTCTTCACCACCAAGGGGCGCGACAAGGGCACCGGCCTCGGCCTCGCCGTCAGCCACGGCATCGCCACGGACCACGGCGGCGAGCTGCACGTCGAGAGCGAGGCCGGCGTCGGCACGCGCTTTCACCTCGAGCTCCCCGCCCAGGCCGCGGCCAGCTCCCAAGCTGAGCAGCCTGATCGAGCTGATCAGGCTGAGCAGCTTGATCGCTAGCGCATCCCCGGCGGCGGGAGGCGCTCGATCAGCGCGCGCGCGAGGGCCATGCGGTCGCCCGCAGCCGGCAGGTACCAGTCACCATTGACCAGCCGCCCGCCCATCTTCGCCCGGCCACACACGACCTCGGGGAAGTAGGGCAGCAGGTGCTCGGCCATGCCCGCCGGGAGCAACGCGCGAACTCGTGGGCGTTCGTCATCGACCTCGTTGTCGATGCCCAGGGCCAGCGTGTGGTCGATCGTCACCGGGACGCCGATACGCGGGGTCTTGCCGTTGCTCGCCTCGAGCCCCGGCAAGAACACCAGCTCGGGGTCCATGGGCTCGTAGCGCCAGACCAGCGGCTCGTACTTGCGCACCGCGGTGTCGAAGCAGCACAGGGCGATATGCCAGCCGGGGTACCAGCTCATGTAGTAGCTGAGCAGCAGGGGATCCACCTTGGGCCGCCTGCTCTCGGGCACCCCCTCGAGCGCGTCCTCGATGTCCCCGAGGCTCGCCGACTGGGCGAGCACGACGCTGTAGTTCCCGCTCTCGAACACCTGAGTCTTGCCCGAGAAACCGCGCGGCGTCGGCGATGAGAGGGCGTCGCGATAGCGCTCGAGCAAGCCCCGGCAGCTCGAGACGTCGAGCAAATTGTCCGGGCCCATGGGCGCGGCCGCGGGCAGCGGCAGGATCATCGCGTTGGGACCCCCGCTGAGGTTCTCGGCCAGGTTTTGATAGCCGAGCACGTGCTCACACCGCCCTTTGATCACCACGGAGCGACCGTAGAGGACCGTCGATGAGAAATGTGCGGGGGTGAGCGAGACGGACATGGCAGTGGGGGTCTCCAGATGCTGGCACGCACGACTCGCTGGCGAGCCGGCAAAATGCGCGCTCAGGTTGAAAATGGGCGCAGCTCGTCCGTGCCGTAGAGACTCACGTAGCCGCGACGCACCCCCCAACAGCGAGCCTGCTGGCTGCACGTGACGCAGACCGGCGGCTTCTCGAACTCCGCGGCCGACTCGCCGACGCCGAGCTCCGCCGGCGAGAGCTGCTCGTAGTCCCCCAGCCCGTCGGGCTTGAGGCAAAGCGGGATCGCACACATCGACTCGAAGCCGGTCACTGTCACGCCGAGGGCGCGCGCGCGCTCGAGGCCGGCGAGCAGCGGGGCGAAGACCTCGGAGTAGCGGGGGATCAGCGCCTGCGTGCGCGGGACCAGATCCGTCGACGGGGCCACGAACGAGAAGGTCAGATCCGCCCGCGGCCAGCGTGAAGCGACGAGCTCGACCACCGCGGGGAAGTCCGCGGCGTTTTGCTGGCACATCACGAAGTTGACGCGCACGCCCACCTGCTCGTGCCGCGCGAGCTGATCCAGGCCGGCGACGGTCTTGGCCCAGGTCCCCGGCGCGTTGGTCACGGCGTCGCAGATCTCGGCACGGCTGCCGTGCAGGGACACGAAGGCGGTGTCGATCCCAGCCTCGACCACCGCGCGACACAGCGCGGGATCGGCCAGGCGTATGGCGTTGGTCTGGAGCTCGATGGCCGCGACCCCGGCGGCCTTGGCGTGGCGCACGTAGTCGCACAGCGCCGGCGCCAGCGTGGGCTCGCCACCGGACAGGGCCACCGCCGCGCCGGCCGAGGCGGCCGCGTCGATCGCCGCGTAGATCGCCGCCGACTCGGCCTTGGGCAGGTGCGTGGACACGAAGCAAAAATCGCAGGCCTGGTTGCAGCGAAACTGCACGCGGATCGTGTGCACGACCCAGGTGTTGCCGGCCGTGTCTCGGCCGAGGTCATGGGAGACCAGCTCGCGGGCGATCTGGGCGTCGACGTCGGCGACCAAGGTCAGCCGTCGGCGCGCGCGGTCGGCCTGGATCGGCGCCGGCGCGAGGCTGGGGTCGCGCTCGAGATCGGGGATCGGGAAGCCCGGGCAGCGATCCGCGACCTGGCAGCCAGCGCAGCCCTCGGGGCGCGCGTAGCCGGGGCGCTCGGCCCCGCCGCGGGTCAGCGAGAACAGGTGGCCGCTGCGCCCCGGCGCGCGAAACAGACAGGGCGGGGGCGTGCGATCCATGGCCAGGCGGACGCGCGGCTCGGCCGCGCCCGCGGGTAGCTCGAGCTCGCCCAGGGCGCGGTCGCAGGCCTCGATGGCCGCGACCGCCTCGCGCAGCGGCAGGGGATCCGGGTCGCTCGGCAGGCGCAGGTGGACCGCCGCGGGGACCAGGCCGCACGCGTCGAGCAGCCGCGCGCAGAGCGTGGGCGCCTGCGCCAAGTTGGCGCGCAGCAAGGGCAGCTCGACCTCGACCGCGAGGCCCCCATCGCTCGCTGCCGCTGCCGCTGCCATGAACCCGGCCCGCGCCCGGGCGAAGCTCCCGGCCACGCCCGTGACCGCTTCGTAGGTCTTCTCCCAGCCGAACAGGTGCAGGCGCAGGCGGTCCAGGCCAGCCGCGCGCAAGGCTCGAGCCCGCTCGTGATCGAGGCCGACGCCCGTGCTCTCGACCACCACCTCGCCCACCCGCGCCCCCGGCCCGGCCTCCTCGGGGCGCGCCACCTTCCCGGCCTTGGCGAAGGCGATCAGCCGCTCGAGGTCGCGGCGCAGCAGCGGCTCCCCGCCGGCGAGCACCAAGCTGGTGAAGCCGCGCTGCTTGGCCGCGGCGATCTCTCGTGGCGCCGCACGCACGACCTCGGCGCGCTCGCGTGGCTCGCAGGCGCAGTGGCGGCAGCGCAGCGGGCAGCTGCGGTTGGTCTCGACGCGGACGACTCGCACCGGGCTCTATCCTACTTCACCATGACCGCCGCCGTGACCTCGCCCTGACCCCGCCCTGTCCCTCGCCCTACCCCCGCCCTTCATTGGGGGTTGAGCTTCGAGCAGCCCGCGAGGTCCGCGGTCCCGCTGTTCGTCGGGATCGGGTCCTCGTAGAGCAGGCTCTCGGCCAGCTCCGGGGGCTGCGCGAGGTCGAGGATGAAGATGTCGTCCTCCCCGCGGATGTCCATGGCCACGATCTCGTCGGCCTCGCCCACGAACACGATCCCCGCGGCGTAGATGTCCTCGGGGCCCTCGACCGCCGAGAGCACCGTGGCCGTGGCCCGGTCGACCTCGAGGTAGCGGCTCAGCGGCTCGGGCGGGGGCGGCCCGGGCTCGTTGGCCGAGATGAACATCGCGCCGTCGAAGCGAAAGGCCACGTCGCTGACGTGGGTCGAGTACACGCTGACCGGCTCGCCCGCCTCCGTGAGCGTCGTCGGCCCGTCGAGGAACTCGCCCGAAGCCGGGTCGACCCGAGCGATGCGGACCTCGGTCGGCTCGTTGCGCTCGTAGGTGTCGAAGACCGTCACCCAAAGCTCGCCCGCGTCGTTCATCGCCGCGCCCATGACCCACACGCCGAGGCTCGGCCCGATCACGGCGAGCTCGCCGCTGTCGACGTCGACCGCGACCAGCTGGCTGCCGCTGTCGAGGTCCTCGGTGTCCCCGGCGAAGCCATAGACCGCGTTGCTCGGGTCCGTGTACATCGCGTCGAGGTGGCGCGCCTCGCCCTCGATGGTGGTCTCGGGGCTGAGCGCGATGTGGCTGCCGTCGACCGACAAGGTCGCCAGCTGGCAGACGTTGGCCAGCGGGCTCGCCTGGCCAAAGGGCGCCCCCGCGCTCGCGCACTGGACCGCGTTGAAGCCCGAGATACAGGGCTGGCCGGGCTCGAGGCACAGGTAGCCGCACTCGGTCGCGCAGCTCGAGTCGCAGCCGTCGCCGCCGACGAGGTTGCCGTCGTCGCAGGCCTCGTCGCCCTCGACGATCGCGTCGCCGCAGCCCTCGGCGCCCTCGCTGGTGTCCGCGGACTCGCTGGTGTCAGCGGACTCGCTGGTGTCCTGCGTGTCCGTCGACTCCCCCGTGTCCTGCGTGTCCGTCGACTCGCTGGTGTCCTCCTCCGTCGTGCCCTGGGAGGTCGAGCTCTCGCCGACGTCCTCGTCCGTCGAGGACGCCTCCTCGTCCGTGCTGCTCTCCCCCTGCGTCGCCGCCTCGGTCCCCTCATCGCCCCCCTCGCCCTGATCGCCAGCGCTGTCCGAGCAAGCGAAGAGCGCGAGCGAGGCAAAGCCTCCAGTGAGGACCAAGGACGCGCGGGCGTGCTTCATCGGCGGGCAGACTACCACCGACCCCGCCCAGCCAAGCACCGCTGGGAGGCCGCGCGCGCCGTCAATCGCCGTGCCGGCGCCCCCCCACGAGACCGGACCGGCGACGCCGGCGGCCGAGCACGCACGCGCGCATGACCGCCAGCGGCCGCGCACATGCTCACTGCGCCGCGGCTTCGACCGGCTGCATCAGCGCGAAGCCGTGGGCGCGGATGTAGCTGATGTGCATCCCCCGGCAGCTCTCGGCGTAGACGCAGGTCTTGCAACGCAGCGACTTTCGCCAGTAGCGGTCGAGGATGTAGCGCTTGATGTAGCGGAAGATCTCGAGCTTGCCCGCCATGGTCATCATGCTGGTGTCGAGCTGCTCCCGGCGGCGCCGCGCGGGGCGACCGAGCACGCAGCTGGGCACGTCGTCCACGGGGACCTCGTGGCCAAAGCGCGAGAAGAAGGCCGGGAGGTCCAAGTCGCGCTCCACGGACTCGGTCAGGCGTTCGTGGGTGGGCTGGCACAGGGCCAGGCGCGCCGGGGCGCTGGGCTGCTCGGCGATCTCCAGCAGCCAGTCCTCGACCTCGCGGCTGAGCTCGACGCAGACCTCGAAGTCCGCGTCGATCGCGAGCATGGCTTTGGCCTGGGCCACGGTCTCGACGGTGACCTTGCGCAGCTTGCGACCGAGCACGCGGCCGTCCTCGTCGAGGGCCTCGGCCAGGCCGGCGTAGTCCTCGAGGTCGAGCTCGAGCTCGCCCGCCGGGGCGAAGCGCTCGAGCTCGCCGGCGGCCGCGGCCTCGAGGTCGTGGGCGACCAGCAGCAGCGGCGGCGCGTGGCCGAGCTTGGCGGCGGCGCGCTCGATCTGCTCGGCGATCGCCGGGTACTCGGGCTTTTGGTAGCCCGAGCCCGGCTGGCCGAGCAGCGGCAGGCGCAGCTTGCGGTGCTCGATCTGCTCGGGGTCCTTGCCCAAGGCCACGGCCGCCGCCTCGGCGGTGATCTGGCTGCCATCGGCCTCGGCCTGGTTGAGCAGCTCGATCATCTGGCGCCGGGTCTTGCTGCGCTCGGCCGAGGCCGGATCCCCGCCATAGACCGGGCCCTGGGCCGCGTCCCAGGCGACGTCGTAGCGCACCACCTCGAAGCTCGACGCGGCCACGGTCCCGCGGATCTCGTCGAGCTCGTCGCAGACCGGCTCGAGGTAGCAGTGCCCGCAGCGGTGCGGCGCGCGGCAGTCGAGGGGCACGCCCTCGTCGAGGAGCAGCTCGTACTCCTCCTTGCGCCCGCGGATCTCGTCGTTGAGCTTGTAGGGGTCCTGGATCAGGTTCTCGTAGCCCTCGAGGTGGGGCACCGGGAAGCGGTTGAGCCAGATGTGCATGTCCGGCCGCTTGCTGTACTCGAAGGCCTGGAGCAGGTAGGGGCGCATCTCCTCGAGGTCGTAGAAGAGCGTCTCCTTGCCCTCGGTGTAGGCGCGGCCAAAGGGGATCACGTGGAGCAGGTCGTACTCCTTGACCCCCATGTTGGTGAACTTCTCGAGCAGGTCGGGCAGGGTCTTGACGTTGCCCCGGTTGACGCAGACGTCGATGTTGATGATCACCCGCCCGTCGTCGAGGGCGTTTTGCAGCCCGATGACCTCCTGATCGAAGGCGCCCTTGGTCCCGACCAGGGCGTCGTGGATCCGCCCGTTGACCCCGTGGATCGAGAAGGTGATCTCGCCCAGGCCCGCGTCGATGCAGCGGGTCAAGAAGTCCTTGTAGGCGAACAGCCGGCCGTTGGTCACGGTCTGGACGCGCTTGTAGCCGGCCATCTGCCCGAGGCGGACGAACTGCACGAAGTCCGGGTGGATCGTCGGCTCGCCGCCCGAGAGGATCAGCCGCTCGGCGCCCTTGCGCCGACCGTCGAGGATCTGCGCCTTGATCTCCTCGCGCGAGCGGTTGGTCCCGTTGTGGGTGTGCGCGTCGAGGCAGAAGATGCAGCGATCGTTGCAGTCGAAGGTGAGCCGCACCCAATTGCGCTTTTGGTGCGCGGCCTCCTCTTTGGCTACGTCCTTGCGGGCTGGGGATTGCGCGCTGCCGCCGTCCATCCTCTGCATCATACTCGTGACAGCCCTTCCGCGTCGAAGTCAGCGGGCGAATTCGGGCGCTCAGCGATGATCGAGCTGCGCCCTGACCAATCGTGACCATCTCACCCTCACCGGCAGCTAGCGACAGGTGAGGGTCCTGACGCGCAGACGCCGGCACACCCTCGGCGAGGCCGATCTCGGTGCCGAACCCGCTCTTGGCCCGCGCAGCGCCTGCTTGGGCCGCTCGCAGCCGTGCTAAGTTGTCCGGCGATGCCCGAGCCGCGAATTTTGGTGATCCACCCGCCGATCTCCGTGGCCCGGGACTTCATCGACTACCCCTACTTCGCGGATCTCGGCGCCCTACAGCTCGCCGCCGTGCTGACCGCCGCCCTGCCCGAGGCGCGCGTCGATCTCCTCGACGCCTTCGCCCTCCCGGGCGCGCGGCTGCGCTGGCGCGAGGACGGCCGCGCCCACCTCGGCGTCGAGGTCGAGGCGCTGCTCGAGCGGGTCGACGCCAACATCGGCGCGGACCAGCGGGGCTACGACGCCGTGGTCGTCGCCTACACCGTCTTTCACCGCCCGCCCACGCGCGACGACCTCCTGGCTGCGCTGCTCGACGGCCTGGCCGAGCGCCTGAACCAAGACCCAGCTCGAGACCCAGCCCGGCGCCCGCCGATCATCCTCGCCGACTGCTACCAGTCCGGTCAGCACTACGTCGAGGTCCCCGGCGAGGCCGTGCTCGCCAGCTACCCCGAGGCCGACGCGCTGATCAAGTACGAGGCCGAGGTCGACGCGCCCGAGCTGCTGCGCGCCTGGCTCGAGCACGGCGAGCGCCCGGCCGGGGTCCACCGCGGCGCCTCGCCGAGCCTCGACGCCCTGCCCTTCCCGGCCTGGGCCAGCGTCGACCTCGACGCCTACGACAGCTTCCACGCCTCGGTCGTCGCCGACCTCGGGCGCCCCGTGTGGACCTTCCCGATCGACGGCCGCACCCTGCCCATGGTCAGCAGCCGCGGCTGCCCCTTCACCTGCATCCACTGCTCGAGCAACCCCGAGACCCCCCGCGATCAACCCAAGCGCCAGCGTCGCTACTCGCCCGAGCGCCTGCGCGACTACCTGCGCCACCTCGCCAGCCCCGAGATCGCGGCCACCCGCCTCGAGGTCCTCGACGAGCTGATCAACGTCAACGAGCGCCACTTCGACACCTTCTTGGACGAGGTCGTGGCCCTCGACTTGAAGTTCGACTGCCCCAACGGCATGCGCGCCGACTACCTGCTGCCCCGGCACCTCGAGCAGATGCACGGGCGCGTGGCCATGCTCAGCGTCAGCGCCGAGTCCGGGGTCCAGCGCGTGGTCAGCGAGGTCGTCAAAAAGCGCCTCGACCTCCAGGCGATCCGCGACGCGGCCAGCCACGCCCACGCGGCCGAGGTCCCGCTGATGATCCACTACATGATCGGCCTGCCGGGCGAGAGCGCCGAGGAGATCAACGGCACCTTGGCCTTCGCCCTCGAGCTGTGGGACGAGCACCGCGCCTGGCCGGCCGTGCAATTCGCAACCCCGCTGCCGGGCACCGAGCTCGCCGAGCGGGTCGAGGCCGCCGGCGCCAAGCTCCCGGTCGTCGACGACTGGGGCCCCTACTTTCAGACCGCCGCCAGCAACCCGACCACGGCGGTCGAGCGCGAGACCCTCGAGAAGTTCATGTGGACCTTCCAGCAGCGCCTGGCCGCCTCCCAGGGCGCCAAGAAGCTGATCATGAACGTGACCTACGTGTGCAACAACCGCTGCACCTTCTGCGCCGTGGGCACACGCACCCAGCTCGACGGGCACCCCACTCGCCAGCGCGAGATGCTGGCCAAGTACCGCGCCCAGGGCCTGAACATGGTCGACTTCGACGGGGGCGAGCCCACCCTCAACCCCGAGCTGGTCCCGCTGATCAAGGCCGCCCGCGCCATGGGCTACCAGCGCGTCAACGTGACCACCAACGGCCGGCGCTGCGTCTACGACAAGTACGCCGCCGCCCTCGTCAACTCGGGCCTGACCACCTTGCTGTTCTCCGTCCACGGCCACGACGCGCGCACCCACGCCCAGCAAGTCGGCGTCGCCGAGGCCTTCCAGCAGACCACCGAGGGCATCCGCAACTGCCTGAAGTACGCCCCGCGCGGCGTCGAGCTGGGCATGAACATCACGGTCACGAAGGGCAACCACGACAAGATCGACAAGCTCGTGCAGCTGTGCTGGGACCTCGGTCTGCGCTGGATGAACATCCAGTTCCTGACCCCCTTCGGCCGCGCGACCAGCTGGGTCGCCCCCGACACCCAGGCGGCGGCAGACCACGCGGTCGCCGTCATGGACGCCTGGCGCGACCGGATCAAATTCCAGGTCATCAATTTACCCTTTTGCTTCATGCCGAAGCACCAGCACCTCATGCAGGGCGACCTCGCCAAGCTCGAGCGTCACATGGTCTTCGTCAACAACGAGACCGTGAACCTCGCCGACTACCTGGCCGAGCGTCGGGTTCGCAAGCCGGTGTGCGAATCCTGCCCCCACGCCTGCTTTTGCGGCGGCTTCTACGAGCTCGACAAGGTCCCCGAGCCGCCGTGGCTGATCGCCGCCGAGGACCTCGTGCGCCCGATCGACGATCCGCGCCGCCACGAGTCGGTGCCCGCGGGCTTTTCCGAGCGCGTCAAAAACCGCCTGCGCGACGAGGGCATCGAGACCGTCTAGTCGCCCGTGGCGAAACACGCGACCCGCCCTCGTGCTCGGGTCTTGGCGACCACCACCCCAGGGGCGCTGGCGCCGGTTCGCGGGCCTCGGCGAGGCGTCGCGCGGCGCTCTCTTGGATGAGCTCCCCGCGCGCGCCAGCGAGTGCCTAAAATGAATGGCATGGACGCAGCCCCGCTCGAGCTCGAGACCTTCATCGACGCGCTGAGCATCGGCGTGTGCATCTGGCAGCTGGGTGAGCCGGGCGAGCGCGCGAGCTTGGTGCTGCGCGCCTGCAACCCGGCTGCGGCCAAGTTCCTCAGCGTCGAGCGTGACGCCGTGATCGGCAGGCGCATCAACGAGGGCTTCCCCGGCGCGCTCGAGACCCCGCTGCCCGGGGTGTTCACCAAGGTGATCGAAAGCGGCGAGATCATGGAGCTCGGCGACGTCCCCTACCAAGACGAGATCGTGCCCGACGGCGTGTTCTCGATCCGCGTGTCGCCCCTCCCCGGCCAGCGCGCCCTCGTCGAGTTCACAAACGTGACCAAGGAGCGCCGCGCCCAGGCCGAGGCCCAGCGCATCCTCGAGGAGACCAAGATCCTCGACGAGAAGCTCGGGCTGATCGAGAGCCAAAAGCGCGAGATCCAGCAGCTCACCGCCCCGATCCTCGAGCTGTGGACCGGCGTGCTGACCTTGCCCCTCGTCGGCCGCTTCGACGACGAGCGCAACGAGGTCGTGCGCGAGAAGCTGCTCGCGGCGATCGCCGACAAGCAGGCGCGGCAGGTGATCATCGACGTCACCGGCCTCGAGTCGATCGACGAGGGCGTCGCCGACGATCTCGTGCACCTGTCGCAGGCCGCCGCGCTGCTCGGGGCCAGGACCTACTTCTCGGGCATCTCCCCCGCCAACGCGCTGACCATGGCCAAGCTCGACCACGGGCAGCTGGCGAACAAGTGTCTGCGCAACCTTCGGGACGCGCTCGGGGTCGTCATGGGCCAGCGCGAGCGCTGAGCTCTATTCGTCGGCCCACTTGCGGAGCTCTCGCGCGAGCTTGGCCTCGACCTTGGGCCCGAGGGTCTCCCAGTCGGCGTCAGCGTCGGTCTCGGCCCACTCGCGGAGCTTGGCGTCGAGCTTGGCCTGGACCTTGCGACCGATCGCCTCCCACTCCTCGTCGCGCTTGCGCTCCTCCTCGCGCCGGCGCGCCTGCGCGCGGCGGTGACCAAGCTTCCCGCCGCCGCCACCGGAGATGAACAGGATCCCGAGGAGGAAGCCCGCGTCGTACCACCAGCCGCTGTTGTCGGCCTCGTAGAAGCGAACCTCGGTGAACGAGCTGAGGATCAACGCGATCAGCGAGATGATCCCGTGCCACAGCCCCGCCCAGAAGCCCGCCGGCGCGTCGACGCTGTAGCGCGGGTCTCCGGCCGCGCAAGCGCCGAGGATCGCGAGCAGCAGCGTGAGGGCGGCGAGGCCGGCGAGCGAGCGGCGAGGCGCGGACATGGCATGACGATGGACCGCGCCCGCGGCGAAGTCAGCTGCTCGTTTTTCGCCGCCCGCTCTCGCCGAGCGCAAGCGCTGCGTCTCGCGACGGCTGCGTCCCGAGAGCGCGCACGCCAGCGCGACCGGCCGTCTTGCCTCCAATGATTCGACCTGGCGAGGGAGGTTTCGGTCACAGCCAGTGGCCGACACCAGTTGCCAGGCCCAGGCCCTGCTCGCCTGCGAGCGCCTCCAACAAGTCTTCGAGATCACTCGAGAATGTGGGCCCGCATGGGTTGGTGCGCACATCGCAGCACCGACACGCATGGATGTCATCGCAGTCGCAGTCGTCGTTTTTCCCCTCGTGATGGGCGCGTTCGTGCTCTTGCGGGAGCGCGGTTATAGCTTCGACCTTCGCCGCCGAAAGTCCAAGCCCTTGAGCGGAGGTCGCCGCGCCTACGACCGCTGATCCCCCAATTGGGACAGTCTCGGCGACGACGAGAGGTCGTCTCACGCTGTGGTTCCGCGTCGACGTGACGAGCAGCGACGAGGCGGTCTGTGACAACCTTCCCCAGTCCTGTGCGTGGCATGACGACAGCGAGGAGCCCGTGGTGAAACACCCTCAGGTGCGCCTCCAAACTGATCGCCGCTCTAGACCGTTGTCACGACGCTGATGATCGGCGGGCTCATCGACGGCCAGCTCGTCGCTTTTTTGAAGCGGATCGAGCAGCGCCCGCGCGACGCGGCCAGCGAGCTGCTTCAGCAACCCATCCTCGCGCCTGGGTTCTCACCACCAACTCGGATAAGCTGTGTCCCACTCGGGCAGGACGCCCGCGGGGACACAGTCATCATGCAGCTCGACATTCAGCAGATCCGCCAGATCGTCACCGCCCAGCTCGCCGGCGCCGACCAGAGCCTCGAGGGCGTTCGCGCCGCCTTCGAAGCCATGGGTGCCGCCGCGATCATGCCCGAAGGGGTGAAGGTCGAGGCCGCCGAGGTCGGCATGCCGGGCGAGTGGATCACCCCCGACGAGGTCGACGGCGACCGGACCTTGCTCTACTTCCACGGCGGCGGCTACATGGCCGGCTCGCCGGCGTCCTCGCGCGCGCAGGCCTGCCGCATCGCGATCGCCTCGCGCGCGCGGATGTTCTCGTCCAGCTACCGCCTGGCGCCCGAGAACCCCTTCCCCGCCGCCCTCGACGACGCCATGAAGGTCTATCGCGCGCTCCTCGACCAGGGCGTCGACGCGAGCAAGCTCGGCCTGTCCGGGGCGTCCGCGGGCGGCGGTCTGTGCGTGGCCGCCTGCCTGCGCATCCGCGACCAGGAGAGCGGGCTGTCGCTGCCCGCGGCCGTCGGCGTCTACTCGCCCTGGCTCGACCTCGTCTCCGACTCGGCCTCACTGCTGCGCAACGACGATCCCCTGTGCCAGACCGCGCCGGTGCAGATGATGGCTCAGGCCTACCTCGCTGGCCACGACCCCCGCGACCCGCTGGCCTCGCCCGGCCACGGCGACCCCGTGGGGCTGCCGTCCACCAAGATCCTCGTCGGCGGCGCCGAGGCCCTGCGCGACGAGAGCGTGGCCTTCGGCGAGAAGGCCAAGGCCGCCGGCGCCGAGGTCGACGTCGAGGTCTGGGACGAGATGATCCACTCCTGGCCCGCCTTCGCCCCGCTGCTGCCCGAGGCGCTGCGAGCCATCGAGACCCTCGGCGCCTTCTTCCGCGAGCGCGTGCCCTGCTGAGCTGAGCCGAGCAAAGGTCGCGTCAGCGCTCGGCCAGCCCCCGACCGGGCCCCGAGCGCTCAAGAACAGCTCTGATCATCCGGCGCGCACGCGAAGCGCACGTGCAGGTGATCGTCGTGCTTGGGCTCGTGGCGAACCATCCCGTGCTTGGCGAAGCGCCCGTCGGGATACTGGAACACGTCGACGAGGGCGCGCTTGGACCAGCCGTCGCGGCGCGCGGCGGCGTAGAGCCAGCCCTGCACCTCGTAGTCCAAGAAGATCTTCTCGACCCCGCCGGGCTCGTCGGCGGTGCGCACGAGGGCCTCGACCAGGGCCCAGGTCGCGTCGGCGTCGAGGCTGTCCTCGCTCGCCGCGACGAACTCCTTGGGGTAGTCCACGGGCTTGCGCGTGTAGAACAGGCCGATGTCGATGTCGCGGCCCGACTGGTGCGAGGCGTGGCCCGAGAGCGGCCCGCCGTCGCGATCCGAGAGGTCGCCGATGGCCAGCGAGTGAACCTTGGGGAAGGCGTCCTTGACCGCGAGCACGGCGTTGATCGTGTAGTCGATCACGTGGGCCGCGGCGTAGATCCGCTCGGTCCGGCGGCGGTAGTAGTGCGGGCTGCGGGGCAGCGCGCTCGCGGCGTGGAGCCAGCCGTGACCGGGGCGCCCGCGGCTTTGACCGGTCAGCAGGCGGATCTCGCGGCGGGGGTTGGCGGCGCCGGGCAGGGTCAGCACCTGGCCCACGCGGATCATGCTGCCCTCGATGTCGTTGAGCTCGCGCAGGGCCTCGACAGTGGTTTTGTGCTTGCGCGCGATCGTCGAGAGGTTGTCGCCGGCGACCACGGTGTAGCGGCGGGGCGCGGCCTTCGACTTGGACTTGGCGGCGCGCGCGGCCTTGGCCCGGGAGCAGCGGCTGAGGTCGAGCTCGCGCCCGACGACCAGCGGATCCTCTGGGCCCATGGCGTTGGCCTCGCGCAGGCCCTCGACGCTGCAGCCGTTGTCGCGGGCGAGCTCCCACAGGGTGTCACCGGGCTGGACCACGTAGGCCCGCGGGGTCTTCGCGGCGGCGCTCGTGGGGACGAGCGCGAGCGCAGCGAGGGCGATGAGCCCCGAGGCGGCGAGCAGCGTGCGCAAAGACCCGTGCATGCCAGCACCCTCCGCCAACTCGGTACGGCGAGCAAAAAACCGGCGAACTCGCGCCACACGCACGCGCCACGGGCGGACCCGCGCGCCGAGCACCCTCCCTCCCGGGGGGCGGGGCAAATCTTTCGCGGATGTGCTAGCGAGCCCCCAGCATGATCTTCCTCGACGTCGATGAGGTCCTCGCCGACTGGAGCGGCGCCGCGCTGCGCCTGCTGGGCGTGGACGGCCAGGCCTTCAAGGCGCGGTGGTTCGCCGAGGCCCCGGAGATCTGGAACATGTTCGACGTCCCGGGCTTCCCGATCCCCCGCGACGAGGCCTGGCGGCAGATCGACGCCGCCGGGGCCAGCTACTGGTCCACGCTCGAGCCGCTGCCCTGGGCCCACGAGCTCATCGAGGCCTGCCGTGCCATCGCGCCCACGGTGCTGCTGACCAAGCCCAGCAGCCACCCCTCCAGCGCCCAGGGCAAGCTCGCGTGGATGCAGGCCCAGTTCGGCGGACGTGGGTTCTCGGACTACCTGATCGGCCCGCCCAAGCACGCGGTCGCGCGGCCGGGCGCGGTGCTGGTCGACGATCACCCCGCCAACTGTGCGGCCTTCGTCGAGCACGGCGGGCAGGCGCTGCTCTTCCCCGCCGTCGGCAACCGCATGCGCGGCCACCTCGACGATCCCCTGGCCGTGGTCCTGCCGAAGCTGCGGGCGCTCTACGGGCGCTGAGAGTCTGTGAGTCTCTCCCCACGACCGCGCGCCAACGCTCGCCAACGCGCTACGAAGCGGGCGCCCCCTGCTGCTAAAATCGGCCCGCCCCATGCGCGAGCCAAACGCAGACCCCCACGGCCTCCTCGATCCCAGCTACCGCACGGACCCCTACCCCGCGCTCGCCCGCCTGCGCGAGCACGCCCCGGTCTATCGCTTCGAGCCGTGGAACTGCTGGCTGATCACTCGCTACGAAGACGTCGTCACCTGCTTTCGTGACGACCGGCTCTCGGCCGACCGCGCCGGCGGCTACGCGGCGAGCCTGCCCCCCGCGATCCAGACCAAGCTCGCCCCGCTGATCGGCAACTTCGCCCGCTGGGCGCTGATGAAGGATCCCCCGGATCACACGCGCCTGCGCGGGCTGATCAACAAGGCCTTCACCCCGCGGCTGATCACTCACCTGCGCCCGCGCGTCGAGGCGATCTGCGACGAGCTGCTCGACGAGATCGCGGCCAAGGGCAGCTTCGATCTGATCGACGACTACGCCTTCCCCGTGCCCGTGCTGGTGATCGGCGAGATGCTCGGGCTCCCGCCCGAGGACGCCAGTCGCCTCAAGAAGTGGTCGACGGCGCTCTCGGCCTTCTTGGGGGCCACGGCCATGCGCCAGGAGATCGTCGCCGCGGCCCTCGGCGCGATCGTCGAGCTCGAGGTCTACTTCCGCGAGCAGTTTGCAATGCGCCGGGCCAACCCCGGCGAAGATCTGATCAGCTCGCTGCTCGCCGCCCACGAGCAAGACGACCGCCTCGACGAGGCCGAGCTGCTCGCGACCTGCACCATGGTGCTCTTCGGCGGCCACGAGACCACCACCAACTTGATCGGCAACGGGACCAAGATCCTGCTCGACCACCCCGAGGCCCTGGCCAGCGTCCGCGCCCTGCCCGAGGACGCCGAGGGCGAGCAGGCCATGGCCGCCGCCGTCGAGGAGCTGCTGCGCTACGACTCGCCGATCCTCCGCATGGGTCGCGTGACCAAGGAGGCGATCGACTTGCGCGGCGTCGAGATCCCCGCGGGCGAGCGCGTCTACCTGATGATGGCCGCGGCCAACCGCGACGCCGCCCAGTTCGAGGACCCCGACCGCCTCGACCTCGGCCGCGCCAACAACCGCCAGCTGAGCTTCGGCCATGGCCGCCATTTTTGCGTGGGCGCGGCGCTGGGTCGCCTCGAGGGTCAGATCGCCCTGCGCAAGCTCGTGGGCCGCTTCCCGACCCTGCGTGCCCTCGACTCGGACCAGGTCTGGCTCGACAACCTGACGATCCGCGGGCTCGCGCGCTACGGCCTGGCCTGCTGACCGCGGGCCGCAGGGCCGGACCCTGCCGCCCCTGCCGCGTTGATCGCGTCGTTCGCCTCGTCGAGTTCGAAGCGGTACATGCAGCCGAGCCGGCCCTCGGCCGCGCCGTAGATCCGCTGCGGCGTGGCCTCGGCGCCGGTGATCAGCTCGATGAGCCCGTGGCCATAGCCCATGATGGTGAGCTCGATGCAGGCGTGCCAGCGGTCGAGCTGATCGACCTCGATCTCGAAACCCTCGGGGCTTCGCGTCGCGCGGTAGCGACCTTGGTCGGTGTAGACCGACCACAGCCGGACCATCAGCTCCTGGAGCGTCGTCAGCCCGCGCTGGGCCCCCGCCAGGAGATGCGCGTAGGGGCCTTCTGTCAGCGCCCAGCGCCCGGACTCGTAGCCCAGCTTCCAGTACGCCTGCTGGTCGCCGCCATAGAGCAGCTCGATGGTCAGCTCCTGAAAGGCGATGTAGTCGTCGATGTCGACGCGGCTCGTGGGTGTGATCAGGCCACGAAAACGAGGCAAGCGCTCTTGCAGCTCGGCCTCGAAGCGATCCCAAGTGGGCTGCCCTTGGTGCGCACAAACGTAGCGCCGACGCCCAGCATAGAAGGTTCCTTTGATGATCACTGTGATCGATCCGTAGCACCAGGTTAGGGCATCGCAGATGCCAGGCCAACGATGAAAACTCGGAGCATGTGCCGCGCAGCACGCGTACTCGAACAAAAACAATGTGCGCCTTTGACGGTTCACCGCGGGATCACCGACCATCGACGAAGCCATGAACGAGGAACGCCCAGACATCATCGACGTCGACGAGTGGGTCCGCGAGGGGAGCCGCTCGCCGATTCAAACCATGGCGGCCTACCGCGAGCACTGGGCCCGCGCAGAGGCCGACCCCGACGGCTACTGGCTCGCCCAGGCCAAGCAACGCGTCCAGTGGCGCAAGCAGCCCAGCTACGGACTCGAGGGCAACTTCTCGAGCGTGCGTGACAGCCCCATCGCATGGTTTGGCGACGGCGAGCTCAACGTGACCGAGTCGTGTCTCGACCGACACCTCGAGACGCGCGCAGACAAGACCGCGATCTTGTGGGAGGGCGACGAGCCCGGTGACACCCGCAGTCTGAGCTATCGCGAGCTCCACGAGGCCGTGTGCCGCTGCGCCAACGCCCTGCGCGAACTCGGCCTCGAGAAGGGCGAGCGCGCGATCATCTACATGGGCATGGTCCCCGAGGCCGCGATCGCGATGCTCGCCTGCGCCCGCCTCGGCGCCGTTCACTCGGTGGTCTTCGGGGGGTTCTCGGCAGAGGCGCTGCGCGACCGCGTGCGCGACTGCGGGGCCTCGCTGATCATCACCCAGGACGTGGGCAAGCGCGGGAGCAAGAACATCCCGCTCAAGCAGACCACCAACGCCGCCCTCGAGGGTGAGCACGGCGTCCGCAAGGTGCTCGTGTTCCAGCGCGATCCCAGCGTCGAGGTCGAGATGAAGGCCGGCCGGGATCTGTGGTGGCACGAGGCCGTCGACAAGGCCTCGCCGAGCTGCGAGGCGGTCTGCTGCGCCGCCGAAGACCCGCTCTTCATCCTCTACACCTCGGGCTCGACCGGTCGACCCAAGGGCCTGGTCCACACCTGCGGCGGCTACCTGACCTGGACCGCCTACACCCACGCCGTGACCTTCGACCTGCGCGAGGACGACGTCTACGCCTGCGTGGCCGACGTCGGGTGGATCACCGGGCACAGCTACATCGTCTATGGCCCGCTGTGCAACGGCGCGACCAGCCTGATGTTCGAGTCGATCCCCACCTACCCGGAGGTCGACCGCTACTGGGACATGGTCGAGCGCCACAAGATCAGCGTGTTCTATACGGCGCCCACGGCCATCCGCGTGCTCGCGGCCCACGGCGAGGGGCCGGTGCGCAAGCACGACCTGTCCTCGCTGCGCGTGCTCGGCACCGTGGGTGAGCCGATCGATCCCGCGGCCTGGCGCTGGTATCACGAGGTCGTCGGCCAGGGCCGCTGCGCCGTCGTCGATACCTGGTGGCAGACCGAGACCGGCGGCCACTGCATCACGCCGATCGCCCCGGCGACCCCGGCCAAGCCCGGGTCCGCGACCTTGCCGGTGCCCGGCATCATGCCGATGATGGTCGACGCCGAGGGAGCGCCGCAGATCGGCCCCGCCGAGGGTCGGCTGTGCATCGTCTACCCCTGGCCGGGCATGGCCCGGACCGTTTGGGGCGACCACGGGCGCTACGTCGCGACCTACTTCGACACCTTCAAGAGCATGTACTTCACCGGCGACGGCGCCCGGCGTGACAGCGACGGCTACTACTGGATCACCGGCCGCGTCGACGACGTGCTCAACATCTCCGGCCACCGCATGGGCACGGCCGAGTTCGAGTCCGCGCTGATCGCCATCGACGAGATCGCCGAGGCGGCCGTGGTCGGCTACCCGCACCCGGTCAAGGGTCAGGGCGTCCACGCCTACGCCGTGCTCCAGCCCGACGCCGGCGACGACCTCGACGCGATCGGCAAGCACGCCCACGCCGCCGTCCGCGAGGCGATCGGCGCCCACGCGCGCATCGATCGCCTGCAGTTCGTCCCCGGCCTGCCCAAGACCCGCTCGGGCAAGTGCATGCGTCGGATCCTGCGCAAGATCGCCGAGGGTGAGCCCGAGCGCCTGGGTGACGTCTCGACCCTCGCGGACCCCTCGGTCGTCGAGGTCATCGTCGAGGGCGCCAAGCCCTTCACCTCGCGCTAGCGCGAGACAGGTGTCACTCTAGGAGCCCGTGGTGAAACCCAACACGACACCTGGCTTGGTCTTTTCGCCGAAGGCTTTGTCGCCAAAACTTGCAGTACGCTCGGTACAGCGGCGTTTTGGCTTCGCGCCCTCGACAAAAATCCCGGCGCCAGGAGCCGCGCTGGGTTCCACCACGGGCTCCTAGCCCCGATGCGCGGCACGGCCCAGCGTCGACAGAGGGATGAGCCCGACGCGAGCGCTCATCCTCCGGCCGTGGCCGAGCCGATCGCCTCGCAGGCGGCCAAGGTCCTCGGCTGGTCCCTGGCCGTGTCGGGCGCGGTCTTGCTGCTGATCGGCGGGTGGCTGCTGGTCCGCTGGGTCGAGCACGGGCCGACGCCGCCCTACCTGAATTCGATCACCTACCTCGACGCCTTCCCCGAGCTCGACCCCGAAGCTCGGCCCGCCCCCAAGCCTGCCAACCTCCTGCGTCTGGCCGGCTCGGGCAGCAACCTGCCCCTGACCCGGGCGCTCGCCGAGGCCTTCGTGCGCACGCGCCCGTGGCTGCGCGTGCGCGTGCACGAGGGCATCGGCAGCAGCGGCGGCGTCGAGGCCATGGACGATCGCGTGATCGAGATCGGCCTGAGCTCGCGCCCGCTGACCGCCGAAGAGGGCGCCCTGGGCCTGCGCGAGATCCCCTACGCCCGGGTCGCCGTGGTCATCGCCGCCAACTCCTCGGTCCCCGTCCGCGGCCTGACGAGCGCGGCCCTCGTCGACATCTACGCCCGACGGCGGACGCACTGGGACGATGGCTCGCCGGTGGTCGTGCTCCAGCGCGAGCCCGGAGACTCGAGCCACCTGGCCGCGGCCGCGGCGATCCCCGGCTTCGCCGAGGCCGACGCCGAGGCGGCCGAGGGCCAGTACTGGCGCGTGCTCTACAACGAGCGCGCCATGCAGGACGCCCTGGTCTCGACCTTCGGATCGATCGGGCTGTTCGACCGCGGCCTGATGGTGCTCCAGGACCTCCCGCTGCTGACCCTCGAGCTCGACGGCCAGCGGCCCAGCGAGGCGGCCTTGAGCAGCGGGGCTTACCCCCTGCGCAAGGACCTGGCCTTCGTGATCCCCGACGAGGCCGCCGGGGCGGAGGTCGATCCCCTGGCCATCGAGTTCATCAGCTTCGTGTTCTCCGACCGCGGGCGGGCGATCATCCGCGAGAGCGGCTACGTCCCCCTCGAGCCCCCGCCGCGCTCGACCTTCGCCCAGCTGCGCGCCGTCGGCCCGCCCCCCGAGCAAGCCGAGCAGGGCGACCAGGGCGAGTCCGCCGGGACCGAGTCTGGCGACGACGCGACCACCGACACCGACACCGACACCGATGATGCCTTCGTGATCGAAGCGGGCGAGGAAGCCATCCCCGTCCCTGCGCCGACCCCCGAGCCCAGCAGCGAGCCCAGCAACGAGAAGGGAGCCCGCGAACCTTGAGCGCGCCAGAGCCAGCGCCGAGCCCGGCCGCGCGCAGCGACTCCCTCGCACGCGCCGACGTCCTCGACGAGCTCGAGGCCCTCGCCGACTCGGCCGCCTCGACCCGCGCGAGCCTCAGCACCCGGGCGGTCGACCTCGAGCGTCACCTCGCCGCGCGCCTCGGGCCGCTGGCCTTCTTCTTGTTCATCGTCGTGACGATCTCCGCGCCCCTGGCCTACCTGGCCATGGGCGTGAAGACGATCCAGACCCGCGCCACCGCCAACGCCGAGCTCGTCGCCGAGCTGATCCGCGAAGAGGCGCTCCAGCGCCCGGTGCTGTGGCGCTACGACGCCGGCAAGCTCGTGCGTCACATCGACCTCCAGGCCCGGCACCAGAGCATCGTGCGCATCGACCTGACCGACGATCAGGGCGAGCTGATCGAGCTCGGCCTCGAGCCGCCCTCGGCCGAGGACCGCGAGCTGCTGTGGGCCTCGGCGCCGATCCCCCTCGAGCCGGATCTCGAGGCCGGCCGCGTGTGGGTGGGGTTCACGGCCCGCGAGGTCGAGCGCCAGGCCCTGCTCGTGCTGCTCGGCTTCGCGGCCCTCGGGGCCCTGCTCGCCGGGGTCATGTACGCCCTCCCGCTCACCGCGATCGTCGAGGCCGAGGCCCGCATCGCCCGCTCGCGCCGGGCCCTCGAGCACCTCAACGTCACCCTCGAGCATCAGGTCGCGGTCCGCTCCTCCCAGCTCTCCGAGGCCCTCGACGAGGTCCGCGACAAGGAGCAGCGCCTGCGCGAGCTCTCGGGCCGCGCCGTGGCCCTGCAGGAGGCCGAGCGCAGGTCCTTGTCCCGCGAGCTCCACGACTCCGCCGGCCAGGCGCTGACCGCCGTGCGCATCAACCTCCAGCTGCTCGTGGCCATGACCGAGGGCGCCGGTCACCAGGCCGCCCGCGACCTCGCCGCGCGGACCATGGACCTCGCCGACGCCACCCTCGAGGAGATCCGCCGGGTCGTCGACGCCCTCGCCCCGGCCGTGCTCGACGACCTCGGCCTGCGCGGCGCCGTGGAGCGCCAGTGCGACGACTTCTCCGAGCGCACCGGCGTGGACGTGGACTACATCCTCGAGCAGCTCGACGAGCCCGGCGTGGACACCGGGGTCGAGACCGCCGCCTACCGCATCGTCCAGGAGAGCCTGACCAACGTCGCCCGCCACGCCGAGGCCGAGCGCGTCGAGATCCACCTGCGCCGCGCCGACCTCGGCACCCCCAGCGACCGCATCGTGATCGACATCGACGACGACGGGCGCGGCTTCGACGTGGAAGAAGTCCGGCGCAAGGGTCGGCGCGGCCTCGAGGGCATGCGCGAGCGCGTCGAGCTGCTCGGCGGGCGCATCGAGATCGCGGCGATGCCCGGGGCGGGGTCGTCGATCCACGTCGAGCTCCCGGTCAAGCCCGAGGACGAGTAGCCGCCTCGCTCAGTCGTCCTCGCGCACCCCGCCGGGCCGCAGCGCTCGCCCGCCAAAGCGCCGCCGGACCTCGCTGAGCACGTCCTGGATCGCCTCGCCGGCCTGCTCCTTCGCCGCGGCCTCGGCCTGCGCCGCTCCCCCGAGGCCGAGCAGGGCGAGCTGCTCGCCGCCGCCTTCACGGCCCTCGCCCTTGCCCTCGACGAGCTCTCCCACGCTGACCCCCGTCAGGCGAAAGCGCCCGCCCTCGAGCTTGCCCTCGGCCTCGAGCTTGTCGAGGAGCGCGCGGGCGGCCGCGAAGATCTCTCGGGCGTCGCGGGTCGGCCGGGCCAAGGTCGCCTGCCGCGTCCAGGTGGTGAAGCTGACGTCGCGCAGCTTGATCTGGACCTTGCGCCCGCGCAGGTCCTTGGCGACCAGGCGATCCGCCACCCGCGTGGCCTGCTGGAGCATCCAGTCCTCGATCTGCGCCCGCGTGCTCAGGTCGTCTTCGAATGTGTTCTCGTGGCCGACCTGCTTGCGCTCGCGCCCCGGCACGACCGGCCGCGGATCGATGCCCAGGCTGAGCGCGTGCAGGTGGCGACCGTGCTCGCCGAGCTCGCGGACCAAGGTGAGCTCGCCCAGGCGAGCGATGTCGCCGATGGTCTCCACGCCATAGCGAGCCAGGGTCTGGGCCGTGCGCGGGCCCACGCCCCACAGCGCGCGCACGGGCAGCGGCTCCAAGAACGCGCGCTCCTCCCCGGCCGGGACCTGCGTGAGACCGTCGGGCTTGTCGCGCTCGCTGGCGATCTTGGCGATGAACTTGCAGCTCGCGATACCGACCGAGCAGGTCAGCCCCAGCTCGCTGTGCACCGCAGCACGAATCTGCTCCGCCGCCCGCCTGGCCGGACCATGGAGACGCTCGGTGCCGCTGAGATCCAAGAAGGCCTCGTCGATGGACAGGCCCTCGACCAGCGGGGTGAAGCGCTCGAAGATCGCAAACACCTCGCGCGAGACCTCGACGTAGCGACCGTGGCGGGGGCGGACGACCCTGGCCTGGGGACACTTGCGCAGGGCCACGGCCATGGGCTGGGCCGAGTGGCAGCCGAAGCGGCGGGCCGCGTAGGAGGCCGCGGCCACCACCCCGCGCTTGCCGGGGGAGCCGACCAGCAGCGGCAGGCCACGCAGCGAAGGATCGTCCCTGGCCTCGACGGACGCGAAGAAGGCGTCCATGTCGACGTGGAGGATCGTCCGCGAGGCAGACACGGGGCGCAGGCTAGCCGCCTGGCCGCCCATGGTGGAAGCCAGCGCGGTCCCGAGTGCGTCGCTGGGCGCCGAGGCCAAGGCACCTGGTCGCGCCGTGACATCGAGCGCCCCGAGCTGGGCTCGATGCACGCTCGGCGATCGCCCGCCTTCACTAAAACGTAATCAAAACAACAAAAAACCATATAAAAAAATCTCACAAACCAATATTTATTTAATTAATAACAAAACGTTGAATCCGAACATCCATCTGTGTTCAAGTCGAGCCATGAAAAAGACCATCTCCCCCATGTTCATGGCCCTGGCAGTCTGTTCCTCATTGGCAGCATGTGACACCGATGAATATCAAGATTATCAATTCGAACAAGACCGCTCGATCGAGGTCTCCTCTGCGGATCAACTGAGCGCGCCAGACGCCCAGCCCACCATCGTCCTCGGATCATCCGGAGGCGAGCTCCTCGCCAAGTCTGGGCCACTCCTCGCCTCCGACGATTTCGCCCCTCCTGCCCAGAACTTCGGTCCTGGCACCCATAGCATCAGCATCCCTGCGCTCTCCTGTGTCGCCCAAGGAGGCGCCATCTCGGGTGATTTGAACGGGTGCGAGGGGGGCACGACGACCCGAGCCAACGGAGACTCGGAATTCCCCTGCGCCATCACGGCCGAGGCCCCCGATGTCCGGACCACCTTCATCTGCCCGCTGGAGCTCCCCAGCGGCGCAAAGATCAACTCGGTGACAGCCCACGGCTACGACGACTCCAGCGACGCCTACATGGAGGCCGCGATCTGGCGGACCAGCAACGCCCACTTTGCGCCGGACTACTTCAGCCCGAGCTTCGAGGGGCAATGGCAGAGTTCAGGTCTCGCCAGCACGCCCGGGGCGTTCTCCTTCCCCGTCTATCTGAACACCGACCCCGCCCACACGGTCTCGGCGGGCTATCGCTACACTCTTGGTTTCGGCCTGGAGTATTCGACCATGACAGTGTTGGCCTTCGGCTTCGAGGTGACCTACACCGTGTCCTGAGGCGCACCTGCTCACCACGGCCGCCAGCTAGTGTGCGCGCCAGAGGACTTGAAGGGCCCCAGGCTTGGAGCACCGGCCGCTGACTTCGTTGCTCGTCAGTCATTTGTGCCCGACAAACTCCCTCCTCGCGCCTCGTCAGCGACCGGCGGTCCGGCGCCTGGGACCCTTCAAGTCCTCTGCCGCGCACACTAGCGACGTCGAGCTCCGTCGCGTGTAGATAGGCGACGTCGGGCTCGCGCAGCAGCGCACGCAGCAGCTGCGCGGGCCCGACGATCACCGCGGCGCCGCCTCCGGGCAGCACTCGCAGCGCGTAGCGTCGCCTGCGGGCCGCCCGAGCGCGGCGCTCGACGAGCGCGGCCAGCCCCTTGGCGCCCGCACGCACGCCAGGCGCAGCAGCACAATTGCCTCGAGCTGGTCCCCGCCGAGGCCCAGCTTCATTGCCCGCGCGAGCTTGGGATCGCAGCGCGGCCGCCTGGCCCAGTCGATCTTCGCCTGCGGCGGCCGGCGTCCCGGACCGCTGCGCAGCAGCTCGAGCGAGGAGCAGATCCCGGCCGACCACAGCCGGGCCTTCTCGGCATCGGACTGCCCGCCCCGCTTGGCTTGCAGGCGATAGTTGGGCCGCTTGCCGAAGGCCGCGAGGTGCATGAGCGTGATGGGGATCGCCAGCAGCCAGGTGAGCACGGAGAAGAAGGTGGTCTTGCCGCCAACGACAAAATTGTAGATGTCGACGAAGATCGAGTCGCCCTTCTTCTTCTTGCCGGGGAAGAGGTCGAGAGAGCCGACCTCGAGGGCGAGCTTGGCAACCTCCTCGACCGCCCCAAAGACGACGCCGATGACCCCGCGCAGCACGCCCACCCCCACGTCGAGGATGCTCTTGACCAGCTGGTGCGCGCACTAGCCAGCAGAACCGGCGCCTGCGCTGGTTTCTTGGCGATCGCGGCGATGTTGGTGATCGCCGCCCCGAGCCCCTCGGGGAGCACCTTGCCAGCCGCGACCATGGCCTCGCCGAGCTCTGCGATGACCTTGCCCAGCCGCTTGGCAGCCTTGGCCATGACCTTGGCGATCTGATCGACCAGGGGGATCTTGGAGAACAGCTTGCTGAGCAGCCAGTTGATGTATTCGAGCGGCTTGCTCAGCCAGCCCATGACCTTGTCGCTGACCTTGCCGACCTCCTTGGCCACCCCCTTGGCGACCTTGCTCACCTCGGTCCCGACCTCGGCCACGCCCTTGCCGGTGTGGACCTTGCCGCCGAGCTTGCGCGTGAGCGCGTCGAGGGCGTCGCCCGCCTCGTCGCCGACCCGGGCCAGACCCTTGTCGAGGGCCGCCTCGATCTTGCTCATGTCGCCCTCGGCGAGCTGCGCCAGGCCGCCCTCGAGCACCTCGAGCAGCTGCTTTTGGGTCTGGGCGATGGCCTTCCAGGGCAGCAGGTCGATCAAGAACTCGAGCAGCTTCAGCAGCTTGGCGCCGAGGCTCTCGAGCAGCTGCCACATCAGCTTACCGAGGGCCACGGTGCGGTCGAGGACGAACTCCACAGCCTCACCGGCGACGTTGATCACCGTGACCACGGTGTGCTTGCCAAGCTTGGTCACGTCCTTGCCGAGCCGTAGGCCGCCATGGCCCAGGTGCTTGCCGAAGCTCTCGATGTCGCCCTTGGCGACGTCCTTTTTCAGCTTGCGCCCAAGGGACTTGGTGCCCGAGGCCGCCGCGACCTTGGTGACCTTGGTGGGCCCTGCTGAAGAACCCCTGGAACCTCACCGACTTCGAGAGCCGAAAGCTCGACCAACTCCAGCGGACCACCCAGCGCATCTACCGGGCCTATTTGCTCGAGGAGGCTCTCGCTGCGGTGCTCGACTGCCGCTACATCTGGCTCGCTCGGTCCAAGCTCGACGAGTGGCTCAGCTGGGCCAGCCGCTCACGCCTGCGTCCCTTCGTCAAGCTCGCGCGGACCATACGCCAGCACCGCGAGGGCATCCTCGAGTACGTCCGCGACCGCCTCAACAACGGCCGCGTCGAGGGTCTCAACGGCAAGGCCCGGACGATCACCCGCCGGTCCTACGGCTTCCACTCGGCCGCCTCGCTCATCTCCATGCTCTTTCTATGCTGTGGCGGCATTCATGCGTATCCTGCCCACATCTACCCATTCTGGACCCACTAAACCTTGAGGAGAGCCATCTGTGTCCGCGTCGACGCCTGGACGCTGCCGAACGCTTAGTCGGCGATCTCAGCGAAGCAAGAGATTGACCACCAGCAGCGAGATCGCCACGACCACCACGGCCACATTGATCAGCAGCGCGGGCTTCCAAGGAGGCTTCGGCGTGGACACGGGCTGCTCAATCCGCGCTTGCAGCGAGGCGATCTTCTCCTCGAGGGCCAAGGTCTTCGCTCGACGTTGCTCCCGCATGGAGAACCTTTTCAGCGCCAGACCCAGGACGATCAGGGGCAGGTAGAGCAGGTAGGCCATCGCTCCCAGGGTCCAGGCGCCCCCGGGCACCACCTCCTCATGCCACTGGTTGAACCGCCGAATCTCCTTGGTAACGGGCCGCTCACATATTGCCCCGTAGTAGGGCTCCCAGGGGACATTTTGCAGCTTGTAGGGCCCGGTGCAGGTCTCGCAAGTGTGGGCACACAGCGCGTCGGCCTCCAGTCCAAAGAGGGGGCCACGGCCCGTGGCCATGCCGACGATCGACAAAAGGACCACCAGCACCAGCGTCACGAAATTGGCAGAGAACATGAAGCGCCCCGCCCTCACCGTCTTGCTCTTGCGATCGGCGAGCTCCTGCATGGCCCGCTGGCATCTCGCCGTCAGCTTGCGCTGCTTGAGCCGATGGCGGCTCTTGGGTATCAGGCCCAGCGCCCGCGCCCGCGTGGCGAGCCCAGGGACTGCGATGCGATGATAGGTGCCGATCGCCGCGTCGATGTCCCCGGCGAGCTCCTGCAAGTGCGCGCGAACCAGGCCCATGTCGGCCTCGCGTTTCTTGGTGACCGGGATCGCCGAGGCGCTGGCTCCGACTAGGGTCTCGACCTCGGCGATGCGCCCCCGTGCCAAGAGGCAGCGCACCCGCGCCCAACGATAGGCCGTGTCGAGCTCGAGGACCTCCGCGGCCTGATCGCAGTGGGCGAGCCAGTCCTCGGCGGCGTCGAGCTCACCGACGCCGACAGCCGCCTCGGCGAGGGCGCAACGAATCAGGTGGCGGTGGCCCGAATCACGCAGCAGGTCCAGCGCGAGCTCCAGCCGGGCGCGAGCACGGTCACCCACGCCAGCCGCGAGCATGAGCCGGCTCGAGTGGAGCGCCGCCCAACACAGCGCGTGCTGCTCTGCGCTCGAGTCGGTCCCCGCCACGGCCGGATCCTTGAGCTTGACCCACAGACTCTCGAGCTTTTCCGCCGCCCCCCCATGGGCCCGGGCCACCGCCGGGACCTCATCGAGGTCGTAGATATGACCGACGATCGGATGCTCGAGCTGGCCCCGCAAGCGCGAGAGTCTGGCGAGGTCCTCGGCCGGCGACAGCGGCTCGCGGCCATCGTCGCGATGCATCTCGACCTGGTACTCGGCGCCGCAGTAGTTGCAGCGGACCCGGTCACCGGCGTCCAAGATCAGCGCGGCTCCGCAGCCGCGGCACTCCAGATGACGGACCTCGAGGGAGAAGCTGGTCACCGCTACAACATAGCCAAAATCAGACCCCGACGCCGGGGAGCGCCGCGTCTATCAAAAATACGTCGGGCACCACCGTGCGCAGCCGCGACAGCGCCCCCACGGCCTCGCGGGCGCCGGCTTTTTGCAGCGCGGCCACGCCCTCGACCGCGGGCACCCGGATCAGCTGCTTGCGAGCCCGCGCGGCCTCCGACTCGCGACCACAGGCCGACAGCGCCCGCGCCTGCCACAGCAGGCACAGGGCCCGACGGTAGGACCCCTGCTCGCGCTCGAGAGCCCGGCCCAGGTGCCGGGCCGCGCCGGCGAAGTCCCCGGCCGAGATGGCGAAGATCGCCGCCAGGAACCGGTAGTTGGGCCCGCTGGGCGTGGCCGCGACCACTCGCTCGAGCATGGCCCGGACTTCGATCGGTGAGGCGCCCTCGAGGTGGGCCCGGGTCACGGCCACGTAGCCACGCATGGCTGCGGCCTGCGGCGTGGCCCAGCGGCCCTCGTCGAGAGCCGGCGACGCCGGGAGCTCGACGCGACCGACGGGGCCATCCCAGGAGTAGTCGACGTCGACGTAGGGCCCGAGGCCCGTGGGCGCGACGCCGGTCGAGATCCACACCCGGCTGGCCTCGGGCTCGAAGATCACGCTCTTGACCGTCATCGCCGAGACGATGCAGTTGCCGCCCAGGCGATCGTGAGCCTCCGGATCGGGAGCTCCCGGATCGCCGCAGTCGGCCAGCACGCCCTCGAGATCCTCACGGCTCAGCTGGCCACCGTGGCGAGCGCGGGCGCCATCGGCCCTTCACGTAGCGAAGCTCAGCTCGAGTTGCCCGGGCATCACCCGCCGCGGACGCGGAGGCGGCCGCGGACCCAGCCCCGCCTCCGCCAGCGCTCGCGGCGCAAGCATCGACCATGGAGGTCGGGTCGTGGGCGGAGGTTCGCCAGGCCGTGTTGGCAAAATCGCCGGGTTCGATCGCCGAGCTGAATATCGTTGGCCACGGAAACAAGAACTACCTCGGTCTTGCAGGCAAGATCACTCCAACTGCGCACGGGGTCGATGTCGACTTCACATCGTGGATGGACATTGGCGACTTCGAGACCGAGCGGATCCGAAGGATCGATCTCGAAGCCGCAAAGACCCAGACCGTGCCGGAGGATCCCGAGTCCATGGCGAATCGCTTCGCGCCGGGCGCGGCGATCAACATCTACGCTTGCCACGCGGGCGGCGGCTTCGCATTTGGGGAATCCCTCGCTAAGGCGCTGTGTGTGACCGTGCGAGCCTTCAGCCGCACGATCGGCTACTGCCCCGACATCGCCGACAATCGCAGCCGGATCACAGACCGCAGCTGGGTAGCGATCGGGGACTCGTGCGAAGGCCGAACCCGCGGCTTCACCAGCCTCCTCGGTCAGTTTGGCCAGGTCGGGCCCAACAAGCCGAAGAAGCCCGCCCTCGACCTATCGGGTGATCTATCCGACCTCTGACTCTCTAATCGCATCCGCGGCGCAGCGCCCGACTGACGACATGCTGGGGATCGTACTGGTCGACGAATAGGGCCTCGGGTCGGCCATCACCATCAAAGTCTCCGTACGCGACGGCGCCGAGGCTCAGGCCTTCGGGCAGGGGCAGCGAGCGGACCTCCGTGACGGCGCCGTCCTCGACGAGGAACTTGGAGACCGCGCTCGAAGACACGGCCTCGCCGCCCGGCTCGGCCGAGAGGTGGCGGGCGACGACCTCCAGGCACAGCCGACTCGAGTCGAGCTGCGACCGCTGGCCGAAGACCACCAGCGGGGTCGTGTCGTGCAGCGCCAGCGTGTCGTGTCGTCGCGCGGGGAGCTCGATCTGCGCGTCGACTCCGTCGTCGTCGAGGCGCAGCAACGCGACGCTGTCGCCTTCGAGGTGAAGGGCGAGCCCGATCTCGTCACCGACGACCGGCACGCTCTCGCACGCGCGCGGGACCAGGTACTCGCGGGCCTCGCCGAGGTCGAGGCGCCCGGCGTCTCGCCGCGTCGGCCACTCCAAGACGGCCAGACGACAGTGGTTCGTCCGCGGCTTGGGATGCGCGAGCAAGACCAGGCTCGGCGCTCCATCGCCGCGCAGATCCACGAGCGCGAGCCGATCGAACTCACCGAGCTCGGGCACCGGCCAGCTGCGCAGGACATGTACGGCTCCGGCCTGGTCAGCCTCGCGGCGCCACTCGAGCTCCACGATCGCGCCGGGTCCGGCCGCATAGGCGATCCCCTCGCGCAGCGTTCCTCCATCGTCGAGCACCAGCACCCGCCCTGGGCGCGCCTCGCCGGCGTCGTCGCGCCACGCGTCGACCTCGACGAGGCTGGTCTTCGTGTCCCAGCCTCCCTCGCCGCGCTCGGCTTCGACCACGATCACGCTCGTCGTCCTGTCGCCCCCGAGCAGGTACGCCTGATGGTCCCCGCGCGTCAGCGACGCGGCCGAGTAGACCAGCCTGTCGAGCCCGTCGAGCTGAACGCCGGGCTCGAGGGTGCTCGCCGCACCAAACGACACGGTGAGCTCGTTGGAGCAGCCCAGCAGCAGGTCGTCGCGGCCATCCTCGTCGAAGTCGCGCACGACCGACACGAACCACGGCATCCAGCCACACGAGCTCAGCCGGGCGTCGAGAACCCAGGAGAGGGCGTCGTCCGTGCTCGTTCCGTCGGGACTCGATGGCGCAGGGAGCTCGGGGTGGTCCGCGATCGTTCGTGGGCTTGGCTCGCACCCCGACGATTGGAGCACGCCCGTGCACAGCAGCGCGAAGACCCCCAGCGCTCGGGTCGTGGACCTCACCTGGCGATCATGGTTGACCGAGCCCGCGCGCGCAGCGAGCCGATCACGGGCTGGCTCAGGGAAGTCGGCAGACCGAGGTGGCGCGCAGCACGGCGGGGTGATCGGGATCGGGAGCGAGCTCTCCGGTCGCCAGGTAGCGCTCGCTCCCGCCGGTCACGAGCCCGCAGCAGCCGTTGTGACAGCGCAGATTGGGTCCTCCGGGGGCGGCGACGAGGGTCAGCTTGGGTCCGCGTCCGGTGTCACGCAGCGCGAGCGACGAGGCGCAGCTCGGCGGAGCGGAATTGGTGCAGGCCGTGTCGGTCTCCTCGGCCGTTCCCGCGACCTCGACCACGCCCGACGGCCGTTGCTCGAGCAGGCTCGCGATGTCGAGAGGCGTGTGCTCGCCGGCGCAGGTGGGCACCGACGGCGCGGGGCATCCCGCGGGCGGACCACCGCTGAGCGTGGTGAGCACGCCGACGGGCTCGGGCTCGGGCTCGGGCGTCGCGTCGTCCGTGTCTGGCTGCCGCACCTCGGCGGTCTCCGGCGTCGCGGTCGGACCGGCGTCGCAAGACAGCGCCCGCCGTCACGCCCAGCATCGCCAGGGAGATCACGAAGAAGGCCAGGTGGTACCAGGCGATCACGCTGGTGACCCGGGTCAGCAGGACCTCGAGCATCAGGGTCGACAGCGCGACCGCGAAGATGCCCAGATAGGTCAGCGGGCGCGAGGGGCTCGGATCGACTGCGCTGGCCTCGGTCAAAGTGGGGGCAGGCTATCAGGGGGCGGCATCCCAAAGCGCGGCGCTCGCGAAGCGCGAAATGCCGGCTCTACCCGCCCGCAGACAGGGCCAACTCGCCCTCGGCCATCCCCTGCCAGCAGGCGCAGGTCCAGGCGCTGTAGCCCTGAGCCTCGACCATGGCGGAGCCGGCCCACGCCGCGCTCTGCTCATCGCGGAGCTCGACGCTGATCGAGGCGCCCTCATCGAACTCGGGCAGCTCCGCGCTGATCCGCGCGCGGCCCTGGTCGACCTCGACAGCTGGGTCATCGCAGCTCACCTGGTCCTGCGGGCTGTCGGCGAAGACCGAGCTGCAGGTGGCTCGGAGCTCGCCGTCGACGCGGAGCTCGACCGTGTAGCTGCCCGCCGCGAACTCGCCGTCGGCGAGGGTGAAGCTGAGGATGGTGCGATCGGGTAGGCAGTCGCAGTCGTCCTTGCAGCTGGCGGGGAGCAGTAGCAGACAGGTGAGGGTGAAGGCTCTGAATCGCATGCGGTCTCCTGGGGGACGACTTTACCAGCGAGCGCGAGGCGGGTCACCAGCTCACGCACGCCTCCCATGCATCTTCTTCGGCCTTGCACTTGCGGCCGACGCGGTGGCAGCCGTCCTCGAGGTAGTCGATGACGCAGGCGTTGATCGCCACCCCCTCGGCGAAGCACCCTTGGGACGCGTCGATGTCGAGGTTGGACCAGCAGTTCACGTAGCAAAAGCCGCCGGGCTCGTAGTTGTCGTAGCCGCAAAACTCTGCGAAGTCGCAGAAGGCGTGGCAGACACCCGAGCCCGGCCGCTTGTGTCGCGCCTGCGCGCAAGAGTCCCACATCGCCGCGAAAGTCTCGGAGCAAGCGTCCCACTCTCGCTCTGGTGGGTTGGCCGACGCACATTGAAGCACCGCGATGGTGGCTGCCTCGCACACGTCCCCTCCAAGCATCCGTCCCGTTGCTAGCACATCCTCGCAGTCCTGTAGACAGCTACATGAACGGAAGCCGTTCCGCTCGTACCAGGCGCAGTACTCGACGCAGACGGGGTCGTGAATAATGAGCGGATCTTCTTCTTGACACTCGAGGACCTTTTCGCCACACGCTAGCGCCGAGAACGCTATCGCGAGGCTACAGGCGGTCAGGGACCTGCGCGTCGTCATTTGCAGCCCGGCCCAGTCCACTCGTAAGCGCCGCAAAACGAACTCGGATGAGCGTTCATGGCCGAGACTAGCGTGTCGAAGACAAAGCCTCGGATCCTGAGATTCCGACTCTCCACGGCCGAGTACTTGCCCTTCACAATCGCCACAATGCTCCGCCTCCCTCCATCCCATTTGTACACCGGCCCACCGCTATGACCCAATTGCATATCATGAGCCGTAAAAACGTATGAAATCTCCGTCCGACGGACCGACTTCAGATGGCCATACATTGATGAGCGACAGTTATCATCGGTGAGAGGCGAATCCACACAGCTGTTCCCTGACGAGGGAATTCCAAAGTTCCACACAGACTCCCCGGCCAGCGCATAGTCCTCCTTGAATCCAAAGCTTGGAAACTGAGCACTCGAAGCGTTGTCGTAGAGAACGAGAACTGCAAAGTCATGAGAGCTCCTTTCTTCCTCATACCACTTCGGCGCGATGAAGTACCACGACACATTCTTCACACCATTCGGCGTATCGTCGACCGCCACGCCACTAGTGTGCGCGGCAGAGGACTTGAAGGGCCCCAGGCTTGGAGCACCGGCCGCTGACTTCGTTGCTCGTCAGTCATTTGTGCCCGACAAACTCCCTCCTCGCGCCTCGTCAGCAACCGGCGGTCCGGCGCCTGGGACCCTTCAAGTCCTCTGCCGCGCACACTAGTTGCAGCGACACCATCCTCCCCAGCCCACCAGTCCTTGGGATAGAAGAACCCGTTCGCCCAGACCGCATGACCGACAGTGAGGAGATGACGCGGCCCGATCTTCGTGGCCGTCCCCGAGGTATTATCGATATCACTGTCTTCGAGATCCCAGCCATCTGGTGGCAGCCCACCAATCCTGACCCAGGACTGTTTCACGCTGGTCATCGAGTGACCACTATATGCGCTGCGAATCTCCCGATCATCCGAGCCGATGATCCCCTCCGCACGAAAGGTCTCCCCCTCGCCGTCATCTGCTGCTTGCGGCTCTTCCTGGTCGGCTCCCTGAACATTGGGAACCACCGAGGGCACGGTCAACTCGATGAACTCATCACGATTGCCCCGGCGAACATCCATATAAGCGGCAGCGCGTCGCCAAGGTGTTTGGCTGATCCGAGCCGATTACGGCGAAGCCAGCGCGAACTCACCGATGATCAGCGGCTCGGAGGCGGGTCCGACCTCGGGCAAGTCGTCTCTGAAGTTGTGAAGCTCCGGGTTGCTCCTGCGACTCAGGGCGATCCGCAGCCGACCCTCGAGCTCGACGGCGGCGAAGGCCAGCAGCCCCGAGGAGACCGAGCCGAGCAGCTCGCCCTCGCTGTCGAGGACGACGAGCTCGAAGGGTACCGCGGTCATCGCCAGCATCGCCCCCGACGGGCTCGCGGAGGCGGCATTCCACGATGAGATCGCGGGCGGCAGCGCCACGGTGCGCTCGCTGAGGAGGGTCTCGCCGGTGCTGGAGAGAAAGCGCAGGGTCGTCTGCGGCTCGTCCTCGTTTGTTGGGGCGCCGAGGACGAGCGGCGCGGAGCCGAACACGACCAGCTGACCCGCTCGCGGTCCGCCGTCGATGGCGACGGCCGCCATCCAGATGCCGTCGACGTCGAAGGTCCCGCGTTCGTCCCCGGTGTCGATGTCCAGCGAGATCAGTCGCCGCAGGTCCTCGTCGACGACGACCGCGTCCGCCCAGGCGCTCAGCACCCTGGGCGCGAACGCGAACGACCGACGCCAGCGCGCGTGACCGTCGAGGTCGTAGGCCACGAGCTCACCGAGGTTCGCCGACAAGTCGCGCGTGAGCACGAACAGCCGGCGACCCAGCGCCAGAAGCTTGGTCGTGGTCCCCGGTCCCAACGCCAGCGAGGCCGTGAGTCGACCGTCATGATCGAAGATCAGCAGCGCGTAGCGGTCATTCATGCAATGGATCGTGGTCGCAAACCAGCCCTCGTCGCCGACCGCGAGCGACACCAGGCCTGAGGCCACCACCGGCGAGCCGGCTTTGCAGCCAGCGATGTCGATGCCCGAGAGGTCCATGGTGGCCAGTAGCCGGCCCTGACCGTCGTAGCGCATCATGGCGTCGCGGAGCTCGAACGCACCGCGGGCGAGGAGCTCGTCGGGGCCGCGCCAGGCCAGGGCCAAGGGCTCCACGCGGTGGTAGGGGTGGGTCTGCACCCACGCGGGCTGCCAACGCGCTTTCTTGGACTGGGGGTGGAGTCGCTTTGGTTTCCAGCTGGCTGGGTGGGCGGGAGCTTGCCACAGGCTCGGTCCCTCGCCGACGGGCAGGGGGAGCGGCGTGCTGTCGGGTGCCCGCGCGGCCTCGGGTGCCGGCGCGGTCTCGGGTGGATTCTCGGGCGCCGGCGCGTTCTCGAGTACATCCTCGGCGGCCGGCGCCGCCCCACCCGACGGCCTCGCTCCGTCCCCGCAGGCCACGCCGACGATCAACGGCATCAGCGCCAGCACCAGCCTCGATGGACCAAGTGACACGAGCGATCGTACACCGCTGTTGCGACGCCATCAACAAGGGCCGGTGGGGTGATCTCTGAGCGGCTAAAATGCGTTCAACACATGGATCAGCCGCGATGTCGACCTGGCTGCCCACGAGGCGGCTGGGTTTCTCCACGACCCCAGGCCGTTGTGGAAGAGACCCGTGTTCAAGATCATCGAGAAATGGCACGCGCGCCACTCGTCCAAAAACCCCCGACCCCCCGAGCCCGAACCGTTCAGACGTCGGCCTCGACGCTGCGCGCGAACTCCCAGGGTCAGCGCCTCTCTCCCTCGGTCAAGGCACAGGTGACCGGGCCCACGGCAGCTCCCGCGCAGGAGGTCATCGTCCATGACGACGGCTTCTCCGACCACACCTGCGCTCGCCTCAACACCGCGGCCTTCACGGTCTCCAATCACGTCTTCATGTCGAGGTCGAGCGCGGACTTGAGCCAGCCGCAGAACCTTCGCACGCTAGCGCACGAGGTCGCCCACGTCGGTCAGCAGACCCGCGGAGACGTCGCACCACGCATCCAGCGGGCGAATAGCAAATACACGACCATCGCTCCCGTCGAGGCGCCCGAGGCATATGACAGCAAGCCTTCCAACCCGGCCCTCGAGAGCAGCCCCAGCGACGCTTATAAGCTCCAGCGCGTACAGGATCGCAATTATACCGATCGTGAAAATGGACTCAAGGACTCAATCAAGCTGTACTTTGATCGCCTGACATCCGAGTGGGAGGAGCAGGGGTTCTTCAATCCAGACTATCATGAAGGGCTCAAGGAAAGCTACCGAGATCTCCTGAAGAACTCGACCGACAGGCTCACCCATCACTGCATGGCGGCCGAGGCCTACGACATGGCGATCATGCAGAAGCTCTTTGCGCTCGATGGCTTGATCAATTCTGAGTACATGCTCGAGTTGCAAAAAGACTACAAATCGCAGACCAAGAAAGTCAATGATCTAATGACGAAGCGAGGTAGGCTCCGTGGCCTGGGAAATCAGAGCCTGGTCTCTGCACAGACCTGGGTGGAAAAGACCTATCCGAGTCTCGCTCGTGCTGCAAAAAAGAAAGGAAATCTCGAAAACGAGACGAATTACGAGCGCCTGCGGAAGGAGAAGGCCGTGAAGGTGGCGGCTGCGACCGATGAATTGAAGAACAGTGATCAGTACAAGAAGTTGCATGAGACCGAGGCGATACTCAATGATGTCATCTCGCCCTATTTCAATGACATGGTCACGCTCAACAAGTTGTATGAGACCGAGCTCACGGCCATCGACGAGGCCAAGGCTGCCGCTACCGAGGTTGGGTTCACGTTCCTGCCCACGAACAAACCGCGGCAGTGGCGGACGAAGGGCATGTCCAAACCGCTCAAGGCCACCATCCGCAACCACGATCTCGAGCAGGTCATCGCCAGCGCGATCATTCCCTACTGTCCGGTCATCGAGTTCGCCCCCGATCCCGACCGGAAGGCGACGTCGGAAGATATCCGCAAGCTCTATCTCAAGCTCATGGTCGCGCGCAAGCTCGACACGATGAGCGTCGACGAGATGACCACGTTCATCGAGGAGGTCGCCGTCGCGGATCCACAGCTGATGCAAGACTTCGTCGTCCTCAGCGTACTCGAATTCGCCGGGACCGAGTGGGGATCCGCCCACGGCTCCTGGCTCGATCCTCGCGGCTTGGTCAAGCTCCTCGTCGCCGACACCCTGCTCTTCGAACTGTCGAGGAAGAGTAAGCTGAAGACAAATGAAGCCAAGTACTTCAAAAATCTCAAAGACACGAAGATGGTCACCCACTACCCCGGCAGCGTCGGCGGCAACCCAGGCAAGGTGCTCGCGGCCATCTCGGAGATGCAGCCAGGTGCCGCGCTGACCTACCTCGTCGAACTGCGACGAACGTCCGGCCCTGGCGAGACCGCTGACTATCCCGACTTTGCGTGGGTCCAGACCGTGCTCAATACTCAGCTGTTTTTGCAGGACTCGTACTACAATGATGTCGCCAGTAAGTACAACAAGTACCTGACCGCTGACAGCAAGGGCCGCCTGGTGTATGATTACGCCAGTGACAATCGCATCAGCGGCAACAAGGCCGGCCGCTGGCGCCGACACATGCAGGAGTGGATGCAGCGGGGCGCGGTGTCGTGGCGAAAGATGGCGGTCGGAACGGTTACCAGCGAAGATGACAAAATTACCGCGGAAAACCCAGTTCGAGAGCCAAACTTCATGCTCAACGAGGCCGTCTGCAACGAGATCGCCGAACTCACACAGGCGAAGTGCGGCCGCGTCCAGCCCGGCGGGCTCTCTGGCAACGCGAAACAATTTGCTCTTGCACGTGGGGGGCTTCATGTCGTCAGTGATCCATCGGCGCAGTTGGTTCCGTGCGCGGCGTTGTTCTGGCTCGATTGGAGCAAGCGGAAACCCAACCCCGAGAATCGGGTGGACTATCGTGCATACTTCGAGTTGACGACGGAGGAGAAGACTCCCTTCGTGTTCGAGAAGAAGCCTGATGCGCCGAAGGAAAGTGACGAAGATAAAAAGGGTGAAGAGAATGGTGCTGACAAACCTTCATCGCCGAAGTTTGCGACTTTTGTTGAGAGCCCCTATACGTACAAGGTTCCCAATGCTTGCGCCGACGGGTCCGCTTCGGGGCAATGCCCGATCTCGAGGACTGGGCCAGACGGCTTGCAACATCTGTGGTGGAAGCATGAGGCGACCGTGGCCTTCCCTCCCTATCGCGGCCAGCTGATTACCTTTGAACCGGAGAACCCCGACCATACCGAGGGCGCGCTCAACGTCGCCCAGCTACGCAAGCGACCGCTGTCCAAGCTGGAGAAGCAA
This sequence comes from Pseudenhygromyxa sp. WMMC2535, assembly GCF_011083025.2. Taxonomy (NCBI): domain Bacteria; kingdom Pseudomonadati; phylum Myxococcota; order Nannocystales; family Nannocystaceae; genus Pseudenhygromyxa; species Pseudenhygromyxa sp. WMMC2535. The sequence goes on along the minus strand of NZ_JABJWV010000001.1, from coordinate 4,022,248 downwards.
TGGGATGTGCGTGTTGGTTCGGACGCCCACTCCAAGAGCGGGACAATTCTTCCGTCGCGTGCCCCCTGGGAGTTGCTCGATCGGAAAGGATCTGGAGGCGGGGGCTTCCGCGATGTCGGCAACACCGACTCCAGCTGGGGGACCTTCCTCGGCGTACCCAAGCGCGAAGCGCCGGCCGCCAAGAAGGCGGAGACCAAGCCGTCCCTGCCTACGCTCGACGATATCATCGCCAAGGTGTTTGGCTGATCCGAGCCGATTACGGCGAAGCCAGCGCGAACTCACGGATGATCAGCGGCTCGGAGGCGGGTCCGACCTCGGGCAAGTCGTCTCTGAAGTTGTGAAGCTCCGGGTTGCTCCTGCGACTCAGGGCGATCCGCAGCCGACCCTCGAGCTCGACGGCGGCGAAGGCCAGCAGCCCCGAGGAGACCGAGCCGAGCAGCTCGCCCTCGCTGTCGAGGACGACGAGCTCGAAGGGTACCGCGGTCATCGCCAGCATCGCCCCCGACGGGCTCGCGGAGGCGGCATTCCACGATGAGATCGCGGGCGGCAGCGCCACGGTGCGCTCGCTGAGGAGGGTCTCTCCGGTGCTGGAGAGGAAGCGCAGGGTCGTCTGCGGCTCGTCCTCGTTTGTTGGGGCGCCGAGGACGAGCGGCGCGGAGCCGAACACGGCCAGCTGACCCGCTCGCGGTCCGCCGTCGATGGCGACGGCCGCCATCCAGATGCCGTCGACGTCGAAGGTCGCGCGTTCGTCCCCGGTGTCGATGTCCAGCGAGATCAGTCGCCGCAGGTCCTCGTCGACGACGACCGCGTCCGCCCAGGCGCTCAGCACCCTGGGCGCGAACGCGAACGACCGACGCCAGCGCGCGTGACCGTCGAGGTCGTAGGCCACGAGCTCACCGAGGTTCGCCGACAGGTCGCGCGTGAGCACGAACAGCCGGCGACCCAGCGCCAGAAGCTTGGTCGTGGTCGCCATTCCCAGCTTCAGCGAGGCCGTGAGTCGACCGTCATGATCGAAGATCAGCAGTCCGTCGTGGCCGTCCATGCACTGGAGCGTGGTCGCAAACCAGCCCTCGTCGCCCACGGCGATCGCCACCAGGTTCGACGCCACCACTGGCGAGCCGAGATCGCAGCCGGCGATGTCGATGCCCGAGAGGTCCATGGTGGCCAGTAGCCGGCCCTGACCGTCGTAGCGCATCATGGCGTCGCGGAGCTCGAACGCACCGCGGGCGAGGAGCTCGTCGGGGCCGCGCCAGGCCAGGGCCAAGGGCTCCACGCGGTGGTAGGGGTGGGTCTGCACCCACGCGGGCTGCCAGCGCGCTTTCTTGGACTGGGGGTGGAGGCGCTTTGGTTTCCAGCTGGCTGGGTGGGCGGGAGCTTGCCACAGGCTCGGTCCCTCGCCGACGGGCAGGGGGAGCGGCGTGCTGTCGGGTGCCCGCGCGGCCTCGGGTGCCGGCGCGGTCTCGGGTGGATTCTCGGGCGCCGGCGCGTTCTCGAGTACATCCTCGGCGGCCGGCGCCGCCCCACCCGACGGCCTCGCTCCGTCCCCGCAGGCCACGCCGACGATCAACGGCATCAGCGCCAGCACCAGCCTCGATGGACCAAGTGACACGAGCGATCGTACACCGCTGTTGCGACGCCATCAACAAGGGCCGGTGGGGTGATCTCTGAGCGGCTAAAATGCGTGCAACACATGGATCAGCCGCGATGTCGACCTGGCTGCCCACGAGGCGGCTGGGTTTCTCCACGACCCCTTTTGGCATGACCAGCGAGCACACCGTGGTAGCGGATCATGTGGAAACTCGGCGGCGGGATCAGGGCGGCGAGTCGACCGATGAAGTCGAGCGAGTCGAGAACAACGACATCGGCGTAGATCTCCGCTTCCCCTTTCACGCCGCTGCGCTGGAGCCTATGCACTGGATTTAGGATTAGTAGATCACCCTGAGGTCTTCAGGGTTGTACTCAACCGATGTTCCTCCATAGCCCAACTTCCACATTCGATAGGTTTCGCAGGCGACGAACCCCCGCTTCCGGCCAAGGTGAGTAGTCCGAGAACTACTGCTGCATAGCACCTGTGTCCCCTTCTTGACCGAAACCCAATCTCCGTCCGAGTCCAAGCCCTTGGCGTTTGAGACGACTTCGGCAATGAATGGCCAGCCGCGGCTGGAGGCTTTGTTTACCCCGCACGTCCAGTAGGGGGTTGCAACGAAGTTCCTCTTGTCGATGTAAAAATAATCGGTTCCGCCGACTTCCCGCACGAGTAGCACTCCCGTGTAGTTGCCCCATCCATGGTGTCGAAGGACTTGCTGCTCCACGACGATCGGCGTCTTGTGCGCGACAGTCTTGTTTGTGGGCTTGTAGTTTTCCGGGCCTGTCTGGACATGAACCCGCGCTTTCCAATTATTCTTGGGGAGCTTGTTGGTGTAGGTTGATGGGATGCTCCCCATGACGAATCCACGCAATCCGCTGAACCTGGGTTCGTTCCTCCCTTCCTGAACCACGAATGCATCGCAATCCGGCTCGGGTTGATCGGCGGATTCGCTCCCGCTCTCCTGCTCCGGAAGTTCGTCCTCTTCCTCCACGGCGATGTCAGCGGTTGGGACTGGGGTCTTGGTTTCGCTGCTCTCGATTGGCGATTGCTCCTCAACTCGGGGAGGCTCAAGACCGGGTCCTACCGCCATCTCGGCGGTGGTGGCGGGGGGCGTGTTCTTGGCCGCTGTGGCACGGGTTTGTGTTGCTGCGGACTCGCTCGTCGCGCCGCTTGTCATCTGGCTACAGACAGACGCTGGCACTCCACATAGAATTGGGCTGACAAAGACCAGAGCGAACAGGATTCCATTCCGTTTGGCGCGTTGGTCGCTCATATTCTTGGACCTCAGCTCGTCGCGCTGGGGCATTCGCCCTTCGCCCCGACTGAAAGGGGGGAGCCAGGTTCGTGGGATGACAGGCCACGGCAGCAGCTCGTCGCTCGCGGAGCGCCTGGAGCGTCGGCCCCGACGGGCGGCTCGCTAGTGCTCCGCTCGGCCAGCGACGGTATCGGCGGATTCGACGAAGATCCCTGGACGTGCTCGAGGTGAAAGAGACGCTCGCAGTAGACCTGCTCGTTGCACATCCTGACGGGGAGCAACTCTGCGTCGAGATGGGCTGACTTGAAGCTTGGGTGTTCCATGGCTTGCATTTCAGTGGTGACGCTAGGCGGTGGAAGGATCGCTCTCACCCCGAAATAGTTCTGAAAAGCCGAGGAAGCTAGCACCGGGACTCTGTTCATGGACGAGGTCGGCGAGCTGACCCTCGACCTTCAACGGAAGCTCGTGTGTAGGAACTCCAACCGCATGAAACATACCAGCGCCCTTCGCGCATATCAGGCGTGTCCCATCACGGCACCGGGAACGCTTCCGGGCGCCTCGGCCGCCTCGGCCGCCTCGGCGGGAACGAGAGCTCGCTCGCTGTGTGAGGCCCCAACAACCCCTCCTCGAGACGACGAACAACTCCAGCGCTTATCTCACGATCAGCAACCCGACCCCTGGCCGTGCCTCCCTCGCCGCGGCCAGATCAGGTCGCGTGCTTCACGCAGCGAAGCTCCGCGTGGGGCATCGCGGACGAGGTCATCGCCGGGTCGCGGGAGCTTCCGATCGCTTTGGTCGCGCAGCTTCAGGCCATTGGCTTCGAGCTCAGCGAGCGACGCGTCCACGCCAGAACGAGCGATCCTCGAGCCCCAGCGCCTCGGCGAACACCTGCAGCTCGTGGCCGCGCAGGCGCCGGGCGAGGTCCAGGCGCTGACGGCCGAAGTGACGGCCGAAGCACAGCTTGACGTGGTCGCCACCCCCCGTCGAGTAGACATAGTCCACCGCGACGGCTGCTTCGGCGAAGGTCCGCGCGACGGCCTCGCGCACGTGGGCTTCGTAGGTCTCGTCGTGTGGCAGTCGCAGGAGCCGCCCCTCCCCGAAGCAGCTGTCGGCGACGAGCTCCTCGGCCGCGAAGCTCACGCGATCGATCGCGTGGCGGAGCTCGCCGTCCTCGACCCGAATCACGGTCCCGCTCGCGGCCCTCGCGGCGTCAGCCAGGGCCTCGATCACCCTCACGTGAGCCCCGATCTCGTCGTGCTCGAGCTCGACCTCGAACCCGGCGAACACCGGCCCGAGGAACGGCGCCTCGGGGACCGCCACGGCGCTCGTCCAGCGGGCGAGCTCGGCGTCGCTCAGCCGCCGGTGCGTGATGGTTGCGCTCGGGTCCTCATCCGGAAAGCGCTCGGCGACGTCGATCAGGCTCTCGGCCTCGACCCGGTCGACGACGTCGTCGGTCAGCCAGCCCGTGAGTCGGAGGAGGAACACGAAGCGCCCGCGAAGCTCGGTCATGGCGCCAAGCTCTAGCATGAACACACGAACCGAGTCACCGTCATGGCTCGTCCTCCTTGGGCTCGTTGGTCGTCAACGGCGGCATCATCTGCTTTTGCACGTCCGGAGGCAGGTTGTCCCAGAACTCCATGACCACGGCGCGGAGCGTGCCTGCGTCGTAGGGGAGGTTGTCGATCTCCGCGATGACACGCCAAACCTTGCCATCGCCCTCGCGCATGGTGAAGCGATCGGGCTCGGGCTGGCCTGCGGCGACTTCGTCGGCGATGAATTGATCGATGTTGGTATAGCCGGGGACCTCCTTGACCACGAGCGTGGCGCTCTCCGTCACCGATTGATCCGGGCCCAGGTCCGCCCGCAGCTGCTCGCGCGCGATCATCTCGGCGATCTCACCCGGCAGCTGCGGCTTGCCCTTGTCGTTCGCCCAGTCGATGAGTCGCCGGAGTCGGGTGCTGTGCTTGGCGACGCGGTCCAGGATCGGCTTGAGCCGATAGTACGCCGACTTGAAGCGAATCCCGGCCTGAACGTCGGGGTCGACGGCGTAGCCGTCGGCGATCATCTCGGCCCGGGCCAGCTGCTGCTTGGCCTTGCTGAGGAAGGCCTGGGCGAAGCCGACGATGTCGTGCCAGGCAAACATCGTCAGCAGGTAGGCGGTCAGGACCGCGGCGATGCCCTTGGTCACGCCGGAGGGATCGGGGGCGACCCACAGATACACGTGAAAGGTCGTCAGCGCCGCGAGCTGAGCCAGGAACATGCCATCGGTAAACGCGACATAGGCCGCTTCTTGGAGCTCTTCGGGCCAGTAGCGCCAGCTGAGCTTCAGCGCCATGCGTAGCTTCATCCCCGTGGTCACGGCGGTGAAGTCGACATCGCCCGGCTCTTCTCCGGGGTTGGCCTCGAGCCACTCGATCAGCAAGCGCTTGTCGGCCTCGGACAGCTTGTCCCACTCGGGATCCTTCTCGAGCTGCTTGTCGTACTGCTCGAGCTTGGGCGCGCTGACACCATCGCTCACGTCGGGCAGCTCGGTCGGCTCGGACGCCTGAGCGGGCTTGGCTTCGACGACGCCGGTGTCAGCGTCGCCGTCCCGCGGGTGAGCTGCCCCGAGCACGGCGTCAAGCAAGTCCAGGCACATTCGAGAAGCGAGCCTGTGGCTACCGCAACCGCGCTCGCTTTTGCAACACCATCCTGTTCCACTGCGGCGGCCTCGACCTCTATCCCAGCTCTCTTGCGACCAACCCGAATTCCTGCAGCCCCGCGCCGGGATTTGGTCCCGGCTTCGGGAACAAGATCGGGTGAGAGCCGATCATGCGCAGGTGAGCCGCTTGAACGCCTGGATCGTCACGCCCGCGGCGGAGACTGTGTCGTGGACGAGCTCGAGCAGTTGCGTGGCGTGTGGGGTCGTATCACTCCTTCAATGGGTTGATGACCATGCAGCGAGCCCTCGCACGAATGCGAGAGCTCGCTGCATGGTGGGGACTCGGGCTGGCCGAGTGCGGCTCAGTAGAGGTAGACGGCTCCGCTCGCGGAGGCGGAGTCGGCCGCCTGGTTGCCACCGATGCCCGTCGCGTTGCTATCCTCCCGATGGGCGCCGACCGCCAGCGTGTTGCCGTCGCCCGACAGCGTCATCCTCTCGCCAAAATGGTCGCTGGCGCCGGTGTTGGACGCCTTGACGTAGGCTTCCTGCGACCACGCGCTGCCGTTGCGCACGAACACGTAGACCGCTCCACTGCGGGTGGCGGAGTTGTTGGCCTGGTTGCCACCGATGCCCGTCGCGTTGCTGTCCTCCCCATAGGCGCCGACCGCCAGCGTGTTGCCGTCGCCCGACAGCGCCACGCTATCACCGAAATAGTCGTCGTCGCCGGTGTTGGAGGCCTTGACGTAGGCTTCCTGCGACCACGCGCCGCCGTTGCGCACGAACACGTAGACCGCTCCACTCCCGGAGTTGGAGTTGTTGGCCTGGTTGCCACCGATGCCCGTCGCGTTGCTGTTCTCCCAATGGGCGCCGACCGCCAGCGTGTTGCCGTCGCCCGACAGCGCCACGCTATCACCGAACTGGTCGCCGGCGCCGGTGTTGGAGGCCTTGACGTAGGCTTCCTGCGACCACGCGCCGCCGTTGCGCACGAACACGTAGACCGCTCCACTCCCGGAGCGGGAGTTGTTGGCCTGGTTGCCACCGATGCCCGTCGCGTTGCTGTCCTCCCCAGAGGCGCCGACCGCCAGCGTGTTGCCGTCGCCCGACAGCGCCACGCGGACGCCGAACCAGTCCTCGGCGCTGGTGTTGGAGGCCTTGACGTAGGCTTCCTGCGACCACGCGCCGCCGTTGCGCACGAACACGTAGACCGCTCCGCTATCGGAGGCGGAGTTGTCGGCCTGGTTGCCACCGATGCCCGTCGCGTTGCTGTCCTCATCGGCGCCGACCGCCAGCGTGTTGCCGTCGCCCGACAGCGCCAAGCTATCACCGAACTGGTCCTGGGCGCCGGTGTTGGAGGCCTTGACGTAGGCTTCCTGCGACCACGCGCCGCCGTTGCGCACGAACACGTAGACCGCTCCACTGCCGGAGGCGGAGTTGTCGGCCTGGTTGCCACCGATGCCCGTCGCGTTGCTGTCCTCCCAGGCGCCGACCGCCAGCGTGTTGCCGTCGCCCGACAGCGCCAAGCTCCAGCCGAACCGGTCGTAGGCGCCGGTGTTGGAGGCCTTGACGTAGGCTTCCTGCGACCACGCGCCGCCGTTGCGCACGAACACGTAGACCGCTCCGCTATAGGAGGCGTAGTCGTTGGCCTGATTGCCACCGATGCCCGTCGCGTAGCTGCTCTCCTGATTGGCGCCGACCGCCAGCGTGTTGCCGTCGTCCGACAGCGCCACGCTATAACCGAACTCGTCGTAGGCGTCGGTGTTGGAGGCCTTGAAGTACCCGACCGCCTCGGCGAGCGAACCGACCACGTCGACCACCGCCGACTCGGAGCAACCATCCATGTTGCACGCCAGCAGCTTGTAGCTCGCGTCGAGCCGGAAGTGCAGCGGCATCGTGACCGACACCGACTCGCCCTGGATGTCGCCGCCGACCTGCACGAAGGGCGCCACGCCATCGACGCTCTCGTACAGCTGGTAGTACTCCGCACCCAGCACCGCCGCCCAGCTGAAGTTGAACTGCTTGACCTGCGAGAAGCCGAGCTGCAGCGTCGGGGTCTCCGGCGAATCCGTGCACACGCTCGTGCAGGTGTCGAAGTCGTCCATGTTGCCGTCGTCGCACTCCTCGTTGTTCCCCCACACGAACCCGTCGCCGCAGCTCGCCGCCGCGCAGGTGTCGAGGCAATCGTCGGTGTTGTCGGCGTTGCCGTCGTCGCACTCCTCGTTGTTCCCCCACACGAACCCGTCGCCGCAGCTCGCCGCCGCGCAGGTGTCGAGGCAATCGTCGGTGTTGTCGGCGTTGCCGTCGTCGCACTCCTCGTTGTTCCCCCACACGAACCCGTCGCCGCAGCTCGCCGCCGCGCAGGTGTCGAGGCAATCGTCGGTGTTGTCGGCGTTGCCGTCGTCACACAGCTCGCCCGGCTGCATCACCCCATCGCCGCAACTCGCCGGGACACAAGCGTTACTGCACTCGTCGTCGTCGTCGACGTTCGCGTCGTCGCAACCCTCACCCGGACCGACGAAACCGTCGCCACAGGTGGCCTCGACGCAGCCCGTGAGGCAGATGTCGGTGTCGTCGTCGTTGCCGTCGTCGCACTCCTCCACGCCCGCGGCCAGATCAGGTCGCGCACTTCACGCAGCGAAGCTCAGCTCGAGTTGCCCGGGCATCACCCGCCGCCGACGCGGAGGCGGCCCCGGCCCCAGCCCCGCCTCCGCCAGCGCTCCCGCGATCTCCTCCGGCTTGACTGCGCGCGGCCTTCGGCCGTGCTCGTCTACCTACGCGTACTCCGGCCAGCAAGCTGGCCTCCCTCCGCTCCGGTTGGTGGCGATCTTCAGCAGCCGCATCGGCCCCTGACAGCGTGGGCAGGTCATGATGTCCACCGCGAACACCCCCTGGAGAAGCCACGGCCACGGGTGCCGGGAGGACGAGCGCGGCCTCGAGATCGCTCGCCTCGCCCTCGAACAACAACCTCAGCTGCCTCGGCTCCGCCGGCTCGACAGAGGCCAAAGTCGATGCTTGCGTCGGCGGCGAGCTGGAGGCGGGGAGCGGGCTCCTGCCTTGCGTGCGGCTGCGCGTTCGAGGGCCCGGTGAATATCAGGCGAAATGTGGGCCCTGAAGCTGCCGGGCTCGCGCTCGCCGAGACCAGCGCGCGCGACCGGACGCGACAGCGAGTCGGCGACGCCGCGCGAGCGCATCCACTCGTAGAGCATGTGCGCGTGGAGGTCTTCGTAGACAAAGGGCTCGCCCTCCGCGACCAGGCCAAAGCGAGCCAGCTGACAGGCTTCGAACAGAACCCCAGGATCGGGACTGACGAGCGCCTCGCGCCAGGCGGCTTCCGAGCAGGGACAGGTCGCTCTACGCAGCGCGAGGTAGGCCGGGTCGTCGAAGCTTGCTTCGAGCGAGTCGATCGAATGGGGCTCGGGGTCGCGGGCGAACGCGAGATCGAGGCTGCGAGTCAGCCCCGGGGGAAGCTCGGGGCAGGCGCGGGAGTTGGTCGAGGGCGGCGTCGGGTCCCGTCGGGCTGCGAAGCGATACCCGTGATCTGGCGCTTTTTCGCGTCGATCTGGTCGCCGAAGGCCTCGCTGTCGGGACCTGCGGGGATGGAAAATCGGCCATCTCGACTATCCGAGTGCTATCCGAGCACTACCAGAGTGTGGACATCCAATTTTCAGTGTGATGATATCACGCACATTCGAACAGATCGCGACAATCGTGCGCACGATCGGGTATGTTGGACTCATGAGCAACGATCCCGAGAACGCCGACGAGCGAACCACCACGAACAATGACGGCGTCATCGGTTGGCACGACCTCACCGTGCCCGACGCGGACGGCCTGCGCAGCTTTTACGCCGAGGTCGCGGGCTGGTCCGCGACGCCCGTGTCCATGGGCGACTACGACGACTACGTGATGAAGACCGCGGACGGGACCGTGGTCGCGGGGCTGTGCCACGCGCGAGGCTCCAACGCTGGCCTGCCCGCGCAGTGGATGCTCTACATCGTCGTCGACGACCTCGACGCGCGCCTCGCCAAGGTCTCGGCTGGCGGCGGCGAGATCATCGACGGCCCGCGCTCCGCCGGTGACGGCCGCATGGCGGTGGTCCGCGATCCCGCAGGAGCGACCTTTGCGCTCCATCAGGCCGGCTGAGGCCTGCCCGCGCTCCGTGCTGTGCTCCGCGGTGAAGCCCGGCGCGGCCACGCGTGCGTCGCCGAGCGCCCGCAGGCGTGGTCGTGGTGGGTTTCAGCGGGGGCTGCTAGCATCTGCTCGCCCCCATGCGCCGCCTTCGCTCACTCGCCACCGCGCCCTCCCTCGTCCTCGCCCTGGTCGCCGCCTCGACCTTGGTGGCGGGCTGCGCCAAGAAGCCCTCCCAAGACCAGTGCGAGGCCTTCGCCGAGCACTTCATCGAGCTGCTCCAAGAGTCCCGCGAGAAGCCCAACTCGCGGATCCGCAAGCTCGCCGAGGACAAGCACGACGAGATCGTCACCGCCTGCGTCAGCGAGGGCTCGGTCGAGGAGGTCGAGTGCGTCCTCGCCCAGTCGTCCATCGGCGAGGTCGAGGCCAACTGCAAGTGAAGTCCGGCCCGCGGCCGCGCTCGCTGCCATGACCCCGGCCAGCCTCAGCGAGCTGCCACGCTTTCCCGCCGTCGGTGGGACCTGCCTGCTCGCGATTGGCCTCTACGCCCTCGCCCCGCCCGAGGCCGTCGAGCTCCTCGGCCTCGACCTGCGCGCCTTTGGCCGCGAGCCGTGGCGGCTGCTGACCTCGACGCTGCTCCACGCCAGCCAGCTGCGCAGCGACGACCCCTTCCCTGGCCTCTTTCACGTCGGCTTCAACGTCTACTGGCTGTGGACCTTGGGCGCGCCGATCGAGGCCCGGCTCGGGCACCTGCGCACCCTCGGCCTGCTGGTGCTCTTCGCCCTCGCCGGCTCGCTGCTCGAGTACGCCATGAGCGGCTCGGCCGTGGGCCTGTCCGGGGTCGTCTATGGCCTTGTCGCGATGCTCGCCGTGCTCGGCCGCCGCAGCCCGCGGTGGTCGGGGCTGCTCGATCGCCGCGCGCTCAACTTCTTTGGGTTTTGGTTCGTGCTGTGCGTGGCCATGACCATCACCGACCTCGTCCCCGTGGCGAATTTCGCCCACGCAGGCGGAGCGAGCGCCGGCGCGCTCCTCGGCTGGGCCATGGTCGAGCGAGGGCCGCGTCGAGCCGGGGCGATCTCCACCCTGGTGGCGAGCCTCGCCCTGTTCAGCGCCGGCGCGACGGTCCTGCGCCCCACGGTCAACTTCAGCGCGCGCGCAGGCCTGGACGCCATGGTCCTCGCCGCCGAGGCCGAGCGCGCGGGGGATCTCGCGGCCGCCGTCGCGCTGGCCGAGCGCGGAACCAACTACCACCGTGCGCCAGCAGAGCACTGGGCCTATCTCGCGCGCCTGTACTACCTCTCGGATCGCATCGACGACGCACATCGTGCGCTGCGCGAGGCCGTGCTCCGTGATCCCGAGCACGCCCTGTATCGCAGCGCCCTCGCGGAGATCGAAGAAATGCTCGCCCCCACACCTCACTAGAGTTCCAAACTCAATTCCGATTAGGTGTTTTGTCCGTTCGGTCTGACACGAAAGGATCAGCGGCGAGTGACACAAAGCACGATATTCATTGCTCGGCTGGGGACTTCTTCCCCACCTCGTGCTGCCGCTTGCAAAAAAAAGTCGGGTTTATAGGCCAACATAGGCCGTTTAAGGTGGCATTTCTCCCGACGGTCTCGCTTGTGAGCGTCATCCATCCCCCCAAACAAAACGCCCGGCCCGGGGGTTGGCGATTCACGCTCTTTCGCATAGTAGCCTCCGCATCATGCGTACCCCCACTTTGCGCTTCATTGTCCCTTCCATGCTCCTCATCCTCGGCGCTTGCTCCGACGACGGCAGCAGCGACGACACCACCACTGACAGCACCACTGACAGCACCACCGACGCCGGCACCGACGAGACCGCCGGCACCTCCGAGACCACTGGCGAGACCACGGCCGAGGACGACGTCGGCACCACCACCGAGGGCGGCGGCGAGAACTACTGCGCGCACCAGTGCACCAGCGACGCCGACTGCACCATCGGCGGCGTCGACTCTGGCCTGACCTGCGTCGACAGCTTCTGCACCGGCGAGTCCAGCGGCTGCAGCACCGACGACGAGTGCATCGCGACGCTCAGCGGCTGGAGCTTCGGCACCGCTTGCACCGCGGGCGGCGGCGAGTGTGACGCGCTCGGCCAGATCTGCATCGAGGTCGAGGGCGAGGGCCACTGCGTCACCGGTCCGACCGACGTGATCAGCTGCGAGACGCTGACCATGGACGAGATCCCCACCACCGACATCGATGGTGAGGACGTCATCGTCTGCGGCCAGGCCGACGCGGCTTGCCACGAGGACGGCTACTGCTTCCTCCCCTGCTCGAGCGACACCGACTGCCTGAGCACCGCCTACCCCAGCTGCAACGTCGACACCGGCACCTGCGAGTGCGCCAGCGACAACGACTGCGCCACCCTCGGCGAGCCCGAGTTCGGCACCTGCAACGCCGGCGTCTGCGGCTGCTCGGCCGACGACCAGTGCGTCGAGGGCGACGCTGGCGACGTCTGCAACAGCAACGGCGCCTGCGGCTGCTCCGACGACGCGGCCTGCGCGAACGTCGAGTCCTCCTTCGACGGCGGCGAGATCAGCTGCGTCTCGATCTGAGCCTCCGCTCGGATTCTTCACAGGGGACGCCCGGGTGGAAGTCGCAGCAGCGGCGACCGCCCGGGCGTCGCCCTTTTCGAATACTCGGGGTTCGGCCAGTCGAGCTCGGCCAGTCGAGCTCCGGCGGTCAGGGTCGGGCCGCGTCGCGCTCGGCTCGATCGAGCACCGCGGGCGCGACGAGCGACTCGCCCCGCGCGTCGTAGACCGGCGAGGGCTGGTGGCGACCGCCGAAGTAGCCGCGAGCCAGCTGTCCGGCGACGCGGACGAGCAGCCCAAAGGGCGCGCGCTCGTAGCTGCCCGGGGGCAGCGGTCGCTGGCCGAAGCGGCCCATCACCCGGGCGCGGATCGGGCCCAGCGCGTCCTCGCGCGCGTCACCCTCGAGGGCGATGAAGGCTCCGTGCACGCCGAGGAAGGGCACCCGCGGCTTGTCGAGACCGTTGACCACCGGGGTCTTGCAGCAGCCCGCGTACCAGCGCATCAGCCCCTTGGGCGAGAGCCTCGCGCAGCGCAGGTGCTCGCGCCCTTCGTCGAGGGTGACCTGGTCGGGGTAGAGCTGGACGACCTCCGTGCCGCCGCTGGCATCGAGGAACGCTTGGCGATCGAGCCAGCGCATGTAGGTCTGACAGTCGTCGCACATGCATACCAGGTGGTTGGCCCGCCTGGGCTCGACGCGATGCATTCGACCACGCAGCGCGCCGCAGCGGCACGCGAGAGGGACATCCTGAGCCACGCCGCAGTCTATCAAGGTAGGGGGTGCCCAGGGCATGCTTCACGCGCGTCCCGCTCACACCGCTCGCGCTACCTCGATTGTGGTACTCATCGCCGACGATGCGCTTGGCCCTCGAGACGCTGTTTTGGCTGTCAGTGCTCGGTTCGCCCGCTCCAGGCGAGCAAGAGGGTGCCACGCTCCCAGACGTCGACACGCCGCCGGCCGAGAGCCTGAGCCCGGCCGAGGCCGACGCCGCAGGTCAGGCCGACGCCGCAGGTCAGACCGACGCCGCGGGTCAGGCCGACGCCTCAGGTCAGGCCGACGCTGCGGGTCAGGCCGACGCCGCGCCAGCGAGCGAGCTCCCGGCGCCCGAGCCCGCCTCCGCTTCGGACCAGGTCCAGACGCCTCCCGCTCCCCAGCTCGCGGATCCCAGCGAGCCCGCCGCGGGCGAGCCCGCGCCGCTGCCCAACATCGAGGCTCTCCCGCCGCCTCGCCACGTCCGCCGGGTCCACCGCTGCCTCCCCGAGGTCGACCCCTGCGTGCGCCCGACCAGCACCCGGCTGATCCTCGGCGCTGGCGGCCTGCTCGGCACGGTCATCCCCGTGGCCTTGATCTTCACCTACGGCGACCGCAACCGCATCGGCGACCCGGCCATGCCGATCGCTGGCTCCGGCGTCATTGCGATGAGCGCCGCGGCGATCGGCGGCATCGCGGCCCTGCTCGGCGGCGACGGCCCGACGATCCCCGATCGCATCTCGCCCTCGACCTTCGCCATCGGCCTGGGCCTGGGCGGGACCGGGACCACCGACGAGAGCGCCCCCTACTCGCTCAGCGGCTCGATCGCCCCGACCATGTCCTTCCCCCACGACCTCGGCCGCCTGCGGCTGATCGGCTCCTTTGGCGGGGACCTGGGCGCGAGCCTCGACCGCGACCCGCGGACCTCGACTGCCCTCGAAGACAACGGCGCCGGCGGGACCTTCGACCAGGCGCTCACGCGCTCGGGCTGGCGCAGCTCGATCGGCCTCGACCTCGCCTTGCGCCTGCCCTACCCGCTGATCCCCAAGGCGCCGGGTCACCTCGGCCAGCTCGAGCTGCGCTACAAGCCGCAGTTCTTCGTGGCCCGCGACAACCTCGGCCTGGGCAGCGACGCCGACCCGCGCATCAACGAGCGCGTGATCCTGACCCCGCTGACCTTTGGCTTCCGCTGGCACGTCTCGCCGCGTCAGCGCTTCACCTTTTACATGGGCCCGCGCTGGGATCGCGTCGCCCACGGGGCCCCCGACGATCTCGTCGCCGGCAGCTTCGAAGCCGGGCCGATCTACAGCGAGGCGTGGTTCGACCTCGACATCCCGATCTCCTTGCTGCCCAAGGCCCGCCGGGCCACGGTCGTCGGCCAGCTGACCTTGGGCTACGTGCACTCGCGCTTCTCGGCCCTGGGCATGAACTTCGGCTCGATCGTCGGCTTCCTCGGCCACATGGTCGCGCAGTTCTCGATCCGCGTGCGCCCCCGCGACGCGGCCGTGGCCTACCAGATCGACCTCGGGGCCCGGGTCGGCGACGGCCTCTCGCCCTTCTTGCGCTTCGGCGTCGTGCTCCCCAACCTGACAATCCCGAGCAAGCCATGACCACCGCCCGCGTCCACACCACGCTCCTGGCCTGCGCCAGCTTGACGCTGATCAACTGCACCGAGGCCGAGTGCGCCACGCCCGACTACACCCGGGCCGAGTGCCGCGTGCTCGCCGAGGACGGCTTCGCCCGGGCGCTGACAAACTCCGGCGTCGAGGTCCGCATGCAGGCCGCGGACGCCACCGACGCCGAGGCCGGCTGGCTCGCCCACGGCCTGGTCCGCGAGCGCGAGGGTCGGGTCAACGTCCGCGTGGCGCACATGGGGGACTTCGCCCTCTCGCTGCGCGCCTCGGACGAGCGCGACGCCAGCGTGGCCCTGACCCTGACGAACCTCCACCCCCGCGCCGAGCTCCGCGTCGGCCCGCTCGGCGAGGAAGCCCTGAGCTCCGCCGCCGGCGAGGGCCCGCGCCGCGAGCTCGAGATCGAGGTCCCCGCCGGCGAGGTCGTGTGGATCCGCGGCAACCTGGCCTGCACCGAGCGCTACCGGCTGATCGCCCTCGCCGACATCCAGACAAACCCCACGCACTTCTCGCGGATCATCGATCGCATCCAGACCGAGGCCCAGGACGCCGCCGCCGCCGGCGAGCTGCTGACCGGGGTGCTCGTCGCCGGTGACCTGACCGAGAGCTCCGTCGAGGACGAGTTTCGGATCTTCGCCGACCTGCTCGAGCCGGTGCCCGTGCCCTTCGCCCTGACCCCGGGCAACCACGACGTCTACGAGTCGCACCTGCCCTACTTCAACCAAAACTTCGGCCCGGGGAACTACGGCTTCGACATCTGCACCACCCACGTGGCGATGCTCGACTCGGGCTCCGGGGCCGTGGCGACCTCGGTGATCGGCCGGCTGCCCGAGCTCTTCGACCCCGGCGACACGCAGCTACAGATCGCCGCCATGCACCACGCGCCCTACCCCGGCCTGACCTCGGCCGGATGGAGCGACGAGGACCTCGCCGCGATCACCCTCGGCGAATTCGCCTACCAGGGCGGCGACCTGGTCCTCGCCGGCCACGCGCACATGCTCCGCGACTTCCCCGACCTCGAGATCGCCGGCGCCACGATGCGCGAGATCATCGCCGGGACCGCCGGGGCCTGGCAGGGCGCGGGGCCGCCGATCTACGGCTACATCCGCCTGACCATCGAGGGCGGCGACTACGAGACCTGCTTCGTCGAGGTCCCGCCCCCGGGCGCGCTGCCCCAGACGGTGACCCCGACCACGATCCCGCTGTGCACGGATCCCTGAGTCGGGATCCCCGAGCCCGGGTCTCCCCAGCTGCCCCCGGGCCCTTCATCCCGGTCTCCGGCCGAGTCCGAGCGTCTGCAGGACCCGGCGCGACCCCGAGCGCTCAGAGCAGCGGCAGCTGCGGCGTGGTCACGAGCGGGCGGACCTCGGCCTCGACCACGTCGAGCCAGTCCTCGCGGGCCGTGGGCTCGAGGCGGAGCACCGGGAGCTCGCGGGCCTCGAGCTCCCGCAGCAGCCGCTCGTCGACCGCGCGCTGGAACACCGCGTCCGTCGAGCGCATCCCGTCCTCGCGCGGCTCGTCGACGATCGGCACGTAGATCAGGCGCTGGTAGCCGCGCAGCCACCAGTTGACCAGGGCCTCGAGGCCCGGCTGGCGCCCGCAGGTGAGCAACAGGTAGACGTAGTTGTCGAGCACGCTGCGATCGCAGAGCACCGCCGGGTGGCGGGCCGCGGCCACGAGCTCGTCGGAGATCTGCGTGTGCAAGATCCACGACTGCGCCGCCAAGCTGGTGTCCTCGTTGATCGGGAGCGGGCAGCGACGCGCGACCTCGTGGACGATGTCGAGGACCACGTCCGCGGCCTTGAGCCGAGCCGCGAGGCCGTAGCACAGGGTCGTCTTGCCCACGCCGTGGGTGCCGATGAAGGCGAGCTTGAACTCCGCCACGGGGCGCAGCTTACTCGCCCGCGGCCGCGTCGGCGAACCCGCGGTAGCGCAGCGCCTCGACGAGCAGCTCGAAGGCCGCGGAGGGCTGCCGGCGGCTGGGATCGTAGAGGTGATAGCCCGAAAAAGACGGGCGGCTCGCTACGCGTCCTCGCGTGCGAGCCGCCTCCGCGTTTGACACGAAAATCCCCCGGCGCGATCGTTCCTTGGAGCCCATGAGCGCCGCGCCAGACCCCCTCGGCGAATTCCACCCCGCCGTGCGCGAGTGGTTCGGCGCCGCCTTCCCGGGCGGGCCGACCCTCGCCCAGCAAAAGGGCTGGCCGTCGGTGCTCGCCGGGAACTCGAGCCTGCTGCTCGCGCCCACCGGCTCGGGCAAGACCCTGGCCGCGTTCTTGGTCGCCATCGACCGCCTGATGTTCGAGCCCGCGCCCGAGCGCGAGCAGGTCCGGGTGCTCTACATCTCGCCCCTCAAGGCCCTGGGCGTCGACGTCGAGCGCAACCTCCGGGCGCCCCTGGCTGGGATCGCGGCGGTCGCCAACCGCCGCGGCGAGGCGCATCGCGTGCCCACGGTGGGGATCCGCTCCGGCGACACGCCTCAGCGCGAGCGCGCGCGGATGCTTCGCCACCCGCCGGACATCCTGATCACCACGCCCGAGTCGCTGTTCTTGCTGCTCACCTCCCAGGCCCGCCAGACCCTGCGCGGCGTGGACACGGTGATCGTCGACGAGATCCACTCGATGGTCGCCAGCAAGCGCGGCGCTCACCTCTTCGCCTCGCTCGAGCGCCTCGAGCACGAGCGCGGCCTCGGCTCGGAAGACGACCCCCAAACCCCGACAACTCCAACGGCAGCAGCAGCAGCAGCAGCCACGCCTCGGCCCAGCCAGCGCATCGGCCTGTCGGCCACGCAGCGCCCCCTCGACGAGGTCGCCCGGCTGCTCGGCGGCTACGAGCGCGCGCCCTCGAGCGAGGACCCCGAGCGCATGCGCCCGCGCCCGGTGACGATCATCGACGCGGGCCGGCGCCGCGCCCTCGATCTCGTCGTCGAGGTCCCCGTCGAGGACATGGCCCGGCTGGCCGCGCCCATGGCCGCGGCCGAGGATGGGGAGGAAGACGCTGACGATCTCGAGGACCGGATCCCCTCGGGCCCCGCCGCCGGCGTGGCCGCGGCCGTCGCCGCCGGTCAGGGCAGCGGGACCTCGATCTGGCCGTCGATCCACCCGCGCCTCGTCGAGCTGATCGAGTCGCACCGCTCGACGATGCTCTTCGTCAACAACCGCTCCCTGGCCGAGCGCCTCAGCCAGGCGATCAACACCCTCGCCGGCCGCGAGCTGTCCATGGCCCACCACGGCAGCGTGTCCAAGGACGTGCGCGCCGTCGTCGAAGACCGGCTCAAGCGCGGCGACCTCCCGGCGATCGTCGCGACCAGCTCCCTCGAGCTCGGCATCGACATGGGCGCGGTCGACCTCGTCGTCCAGATCGAGGCCCCGCCCTCGGTAGCCTCGGGGCTCCAGCGCGTGGGCCGGGCCGGGCACCAGGTCGGCGGGGTCTCGGCCGGGGTGCTGATCCCCAAGTACCGCCACGATCTCCTGGCCTGCGCCGCGGTCGTCAGCCACATGCGCGAGGGCCTGGTCGAGCCCACCTACTACCCGCGCAACCCCCTCGACGTGCTCGCCCAGCAGCTCGTGGCCATGGTCGCGATGGCCGGCGGCCCCGTGGCGGTCGAGGCCCTGTGGGTCCAGGTCCGCCGCGCCGCGCCCTTCGCCGAGCTCGGCCGCCGCGCCTTCGAGGGCACCTTGGACATGCTCGCCGGCCGCTACCCCAGCAACGAGTTCGCCGAGCTGCGCCCGCGGCTGATCTGGGATCGCCTGGCGGGCACCGTCGAGGCCCGCAAGGGCGCGCAGAAGCTGGCCGTGACCAACGCCGGCACCATCCCGGATCGCGGGCTCTACGGGGTGTTCATGCTCGGCGAGGACGGCGGCCCGGGCACGCGGGTCGGCGAGCTCGACGAGGAGATGGTGTTCGAGTCGCGCGAGGGCGACGTGTTCGTGCTCGGGGCGAGCTCGTGGAAGATCGCCGAGATCACCCGCGACCGCGTGATCGTGACCCCGGCCCCGGGCGAGTCCGGGCGCATGCCCTTTTGGCACGGCGAGGGCCCCGGGCGCCCGCCGGAGTTCGGCCGGGCGATCGGCGCCCTCGGCCGCGAGCTGATCGCCATGCCCCGCGAGCGCGCCGAGGCCAAGCTGCGCTCGGACCACGCCCTCGACACGCTCGCCGCCCGCAACCTCGTGGACTACCTCCACGACCAGCGCGAGGCCACGGGCGTGCTGCCCAGCGACGAGGTCATCGTGGTCGAGCGGTGGATCGACGAGATCGGCGACTGGCGCGTGGCCGTGCTCTCGCCCTTCGGCGCCCGCGTCCACGCGCCCTGGGCCACGGCCATCGCCGGGCGCCTGCGCGAGGGCTGGGGCCAAGGCGGCGGCCTCGAGGTCGACATGCTGTGGACCGACGAGGGCATGGCCTTTCGCCTGCCCGAGACCGACACGCCCCCGCCCGCGGCGGTGTTCTTCCCCGGGCCCGACGAGGTCGAGCACCTGGTGGTCGAGAACCTCGCCGGCTCGGCGCTCTTCGCCGCGCGCTTTCGTGAGAACGCGGCCCGGGCCCTGCTGCTCCCGCGCCGCCAGGTCGGCAAGCGCACGCCCTTGTGGATGCAGCGCAAGCGCTCGGCGGACCTGCTGCAAGTCGCGACCCGCTACCGCAACTTCCCGATCATCCTCGAGACCTACCGCGAGTGCCTGCGCGACGTCTTCGACCTGCCCGCGCTCACCGAGCTGCTGCGCGCCGTGGCCGAGCGACGGATCCGCGTGCGCGAGGTCGAGACCCGCAGCGCCTCGCCCTTCGCGGCCTCGGTGGTGTTCTCGTGGGTCGGGCAATTTCTCTACGACGACGATCAGCCCCGGGCCGAGCGCCGCGCCCAGGCTCTGGCCCTCGACTATGCCCAGCTGCGCGAGCTCCTCGGCGACGCCGAGCTGCGCGAGCTCCTCGACCGCGACGCCGTCGACGAGGTCGAGCGCCTGCTCCAGCGCCTGGATCCGCGCCGGCACATCCGCGACCGCCACCAGCTCCACGACGCGCTGCGCGAGCTCGGGGCGCTCAGCCGCGAGGAGATCGTGGCGCGGGCAGCCGACGAGCCCGCGCCCGAGGAGCCCGAGGAGACCGATCCCGCTCGCGCACGCGCGAGCAAAGAAGCAGCCCGGCGCGCCCGCGTCGACGAGTGGATCGCCGCCCTGCTCACCGAGCGCCGCGCCGCCGAGGTCTCGATCGGCGGCGTCCTGCGCTCGATCGCGGCCGAGGACGCCGGCCGCTACCGCGACGCCCTCGGCGTGGTCCCGCCCATGGGCCTGCCCCTGGCCTTCCTCGAGGTCTGCGAAGACCCCCTCGAGGACCTCGTCGCCCGCTACGCCCGCACCCACGTGCCCTTCACCGCCGCCGACGTGGCGACCCGCCTGGGCCTGGGTCTGGGCCCCGTGCGCGCGGCCCTCGAGCGCCTGCGCGGACAAGACCGCCTGCTCGAGGGCGAGTTCATGCCCGGCGGCCGCGAGCGCGAGTGGTGCGACGTCGACGTGCTGCGCCGGCTCAAGCGGGCCTCGCTGGCCAAGCTCAGCGCCGCCGTCGAGGCCGTCGAGGCGCGGATCTACGCGCGCTTCTTGCCGGGCTGGCACCGCATCGACCAGCCCGGCGAGGGCCTCGACGATCTGCTCGGCGTCATCGAGCAGCTCCAGGGCATCCCGCTGCCGGCCTCGGATCTCGAGCGCGCGATCTTGCCGGCGCGCCTGCGCGGCTATCAGCCCGGCATGCTGGATCAGCTCTGCGCCATGGGCGAGCTGCGCTGGCGCGGCGTGGAGGGCCTCGGCAAGGACGACGGCAAGATCGCCTTGTACCTGACGGACCACCTGGCCACGCTCTCGCCTGCGCCCGCCGCCGAGCCGCCGAGCAACCCTCGCCACCAGCAGATCCGCGCGGCCCTGGGTCGGCGCGGGGCGATGTTCTTCGCCGACCTCGAGCGCGAGGTCGGCGGCTTTGGCCCCGAGCTGCTCGAGAGCCTGTGGGAGCTGGTCTGGGCCGGCGAGGTCTCCAACGACACCCTGGCCCCGCTGCGCGCCCGGGCCCGCGCCGGCAGCGGGCTGGCCAAGCGCCGCGCCCAGACTCGCCGCCGCCCCTCGCTCCACGGCATGGTCCACGGGCGACGCTCGGGGCCGCCCGGCAGCGAAGGGCGGTGGTTTCTGCTCGAGTCACGAGCCGAGCCCGAGCCACGGGCCGAGCCCGATCCCCAGCTGGCGCCGCCCAGCGAGACCGAGCGCGCCACCGCCACGGCGATCCAGCTGCTCGAGCGCTACGGCGTCGTGACCCGCGAGGCCGTGCGCAGCGAGGGCCTGCCCGGGGGCTTCTCGGCCTACTACCCGCTGCTCAAGGCCATGGAGGCCGCCGGCAAGATCCGCCGCGGCTACTTCGTGGCCGGCATGGGCGGGGCGCAGTTCGGCCTGCCCGGGGCCGAGGACCGCCTGCGCGAGGAGCCCGAGCGCGAGGGCGAGTCGCCCATCGTCGTGCTCGCGGCCTGCGACCCCGCCAACGCCTGGGGCGCGGCCCTGCCCTGGCCGCGGCGCGAGACCGGAGCCAGGCCGCAGCGCGCCGCCGGAGCCCACGTGTTCCTCCACGACGGCCACCTGCTCGCCTGGCTGTCCCGCAGCGAGCGGCACCTGCTGAGCTTCGTGGGCGAGGACCTCCACCCCGACGTCGCCGAGCGCGAGCGCCTCGGCGAGCACCTGGCCGCGGCCCTCGTCGAGCTCCTCCACCACGCCCCGGCCCGGCGCAAGGCCCTGCTGCTCGAGAAGATCGACGACGAGCCCGCCAACGAGCACCCCCTGGCCGCGACCCTGGTCGCCGCGGGCTTTCGCAAGACCCACGACGGGCTGCTGCGCCAGCGCGACCGCGGCTGGGCCCGGGAGGACCCAGCCGAGGGCGCGCCGCGGGTGATCGGCGTGTCTTCGGAGCTCTAGAGCCCGAGCAGCGCACGCAGCTCGGCCTCCCGTGCGCGCCCACGCCGGGTCATGCCGCGCAGCTCGACGATCGCCTGGGCGGGGATCCGCCGGGCGAGAATCACACCGTTGGGCGCCTCGTAGATCCGCACGCCAGCGTCGCGGACCCGGGCTGGATCCACGCCCAGCATGATCTCGACCTGCGCCCGCTTGCCGACCTTGCTGTGCAGCCCGGCCGCCAGGTGGACGTGGGTGCGCTGCTGCGGCGACAGCCCCTCCCGCGCGACGATCGGGATCACCTCTCCGCGCGTCCCGTGCCAGATCCTGTCCTCGCCGGTGAACTCGGCCCACGAGGCCTCGAGCGCGTCGAGGCGCACGCCCGCGTCCTTGGAGTGGCCCTGGCAGGCCCGCACGCGCTCGCCCTCGATCTGGATGCGGTTCTTGTCGTTGGTGCGCACGACCTCGTCGAGGGTCGCGCGGTTCATGCGGAGGTGGCCGAGCAGCGCCGGGATGTCGACCCAGCCGGCCGGGTCCATGGCCAGCCCGACCTCCCGGGCGCCGTGGCGGAGCAGCCACGACAGGCGCTTGCTATGTTGGGTGACGCGCTGGCGGCTCATGTTTGCCCTCGTCGTCATGGTAGCGATGGTCATGGCCATAACCTAGGCCTCCCCATCATCATCGAAAAATAGTAGTTCATGATGAACTATAATTTCATGCGATAGTTTGGCATGCGCCTGAACCTCGAGTGGGTCGACGCCTTCGTCGACTTCGCCGACCAGCTCAACTTCACCCACGCGGCCCGGCTCAGGCACGTGTCCCAGCCGGCTCTGCACGCGCAGATCCGCAAGCTCCAAGACGAGGTCGGCGCGCCCCTCTACCACCGCCGCGGCCGCAACCTCGAGCTCAGCGCGGCCGGCCGACGCGTGGCCGCCTTTGGCCGAGAGCTGCGCTCGCGCGAGCGCGCCTTGCTGGCCGAGCTCCACGGCCAAGACGACGCCCCGGTGGTGCTCCAGGCCGGCGAGGGCGCCTATCTCTACCTGCTCGCCCCGGGGATCCGTCGCTTCACCCGCGGGCGCGCCAACGCCCTGGCGCTGCGAGTCGGCGACGCCCCGGCGACGCTGGCGGCGGTCCGCGAGGGCCGGGCGGACGTCGGCGTGCTGCCCCTGAGCTCGAGCGACAAGGGCGACGACGCCCTGGCCTCCGGCGCCCTCGAGGCCGAGCTCGTCGCCGAGGTCGGCCAGATGTTGGTGCTCCCCCGCGACCACCCCCTGGCCGAGCGCGCGGCCGTCGAGCTCGAGGACCTCGCCGGGCTGAGCCTGATCGTGCCCCCTCGGGATCGCCCGCTGCGGCGCGCCCTCGCCAGCGCCCTCGACGAGCGCGGCGTCGACTGGAGCGTGGCAGTGGAGGCCAGCGGCTGGGCGCTGATCCTGCAACTCGCCGCCCTCGGCGTCGGCGCGGCCGTCGTCAACGACTTTTGCCGGCTGCCCCGCGGCCTGGTCGGCGTCCCCGTGCGCGACCTGCCCTCGCTGCGCTACGTGGCCCTGCGGCGCGCTCGCCAGCCGGTCTCCAGCGCCAGCGCCAGGCTGTGGCAGCTGCTCACGGGGGTCTGAAATTCAACGATGATCTTTTCAGCGGCCTGGAGGAACAACCATTGGCCATGCTTTGCGCTCCCGCCCGCGTTCTCGCCCTCGCCCTGCTCCCCCTGACCTTCGCGTGCCTGCCCGACACCAAGGGCACCGGCCAGGAGATCGGTGAGTCTCAGGATGGCTCGGACGAGGTCGACACCGCGGTATCGGAGTCATCGGAGTCGGATTCATCGTCCGGATCATCGGAATCATCGGAATCATCGGGGTCATCGTCCGAGTCATCCGGTGGCGAGGGCGAGTCCTCGAGCAGCTCGGGGGTGGACGAGGCAGACGCGGAGTCGAGCTCCAGCGGCGCGGACGACGACCCCGATGATCCCGATGACGCCGTCGACGACGACGATGACGGTCCGAGCGAGAGCTCGTCCTCCAGCTCCGGATCGGGGGGGTCTTCTTCGGAGTCGGGCGCAGAGTCTTCCTCGGAGTCGGGCGCAGAGTCTTCTTCGGAGGAAGAAGAGGAAGAGGAAGAAGAAGAAGGGGGGTCCTCCAGCACCACCGGCGACCTCTTGTCCAACGGTGAAGCGTGCACGAACGCCAGCGGCGACCAGTGCCTGTCTGGCGAGTGCTACACGATCTCCATTTTGAGCGCGCAGTGTGGCGAGTGCGACGCTGACGAGGACTGCCCCAACGGCGGCTGCACCCCCCACAACCCCAACGCGAGCATCGGCTCGACCTGCAACATGGGCGAGCTCGGGGGCGGCTGCAGCTCCGACGGCGTTTGTCAGGACGGTCTCGTCTGTGCGCAGGTCGCCAAGCTCATCGGCGTCATCGAGCTCCGCACCTGTAGCCTCTGTGATCAGGACGCGGACTGTGGCGCGGGCGAGCTGTGCGTGCCGCTGTTCGATTTCGGAGAATTCTCGGGGGTCGAGGACTGCATCGACGCCGGCAGCTTGGCGCAAGACAGCTACTGCGACCTCGAGGGCAACGGCGACCAAGTCTGCGCCTCGGGCAGCTGCGCGCCCGTCGACTACATGGGTTTGCTCGAGCTCGGCACCTGCGGCGAGTGCAAGACCGACGCGGACTGCCCTCCGGACCAAGGCTGCGTCCCCGGCGAGTTCGACTACGACCTGGTCGAGGCCATCGGCTCGACCTGCCAGTAGCACGCGGTTACCACGAGCTCGACGAGCAGTCGGCTCGCGTCCGCGTGTGAGCTGCCCCGCGTTCGAGCCCCGAGCCCCGGCTGCAAAAAAATCGAGATGCCCCCGAGCGCGTCGCGTCTTGGAGGTGACATGACCGCTTCATTCAAACTGACAATGCTCTTCGCCCTCCCCCTCCTGTTCCTGGCCCCCGCTTGCGATGGGGACGAGGGCGACGGCGGAGACGACGTCGCCGACGAGACCAGCGGCGGCTCGGGCGGCTCCGGTGGCGACTCCGGTGGCGACTCCGGTGGTGACGCCGACGGCGACGCCGGTGGCGACTCCGATGGTGACTCCGGCGGCGACGACGACCTCGGCGAAGCCTGCTTGTACACCGACGACTGCTCCTCCAGCGTCTGCCTGGTCACCGGCGACGACGACTGGGGCTACTGCTCGAAGCCCTGCGAGGACTGGACCGACTGCCCCGACTTCTGGGACTGCGTCGACGTCGGCAACGCGGCCTTCGACGCCTGCGTCCCGAGCTGAGCAGGCCGACCGAAGACCCGGACCAACGGCCGGATCAGCCGAGGTGCCGCTCGATGGACAGGTCAATGCGACTGGCGATCAGCGCGAACAGGCGATCGAATTCGTCGCGGTTCGTAGCCAGTCGCGCGGCCAGGCCGCGGCGGGTCTCGGCGAGCAGGGTCTTGCGAGCCTTGTCGATCCGCCGGGCCACGCTCGAGCGATGCAGCGAATAGATCCCGCCGATCTGGTCGAAGCTCAGGCCGTGGAGGTAGTGGTGGCGCAGCAAGTTGCGCTGCTCGGGGCTGAGCCCGGCCATGGCCGCGCTGAAGGCCTGCTCGAACTCGACCCGGTACTGCTCCTTGACGAGGCCGAGCTCGGGGCTAGTCAGCGATGCCTCGACGTCGAGGCTCCCGCTGTCCGAGTCGGACCAGGGCTGGCTGCGGCGCTTTTCGCTGGTCGCCTCGCGGATCGCCACGATGCGCACCCAGGCGTCGATCGGGCCGCGACCCGCGTAGCTGCGGATCCGCGCCGGCCGCTCGCCCTCGGCGACGAGCAGCTTGGTGCGCACGCGCTGCTTGATGTCGTCGATGAAGTCCGGCGAGGGATCCACCCGGCCGATGACCCCCCCGAGCGGCTCGATGCAGCGCGCCTCGAGCCGGGCGAGGGCCTCGGGGTCGTGCGCGGCGCAGCGCAGCGCGAGGTAGAGATCCCCGAGCTCGACGTTGACGGCGGTCTGCGAGCCGAGCTCGTGGCGGCGCAGCGCGTCGAAGAGCTCCGGGAGGCCATGCAGCGCGCTCCAGCTGGCCGCGAGCTGCTCGAGGGCGCTGGCGAGCTCCGGGCGGTCGAGATCGGGCGGCAGCTGATGTTGCACGGCGAAAGACCGCGAGTATACACGGGCCCCCAGGAGCCGGGCAGCTCATGATCACCCTCGACGAGACCAAGATCGCGGCCTATCTCGACGGCTCGCTCGACGCCGACGAGCGCGCGGCGGTCGAGGCCGCGCTCGATCGTCAGCCCGAGTGGCTGCGGGTCGTCGCCCTGCTCGCCCGCGATCGCCAGGCGGCGCGGACCGAGGGCAGCGAGCCGGCGCCCACCGAGGGCAGCGACTCGCTTTGCGACGACGATTGTGACGAGGACAGCCCCGACGCAGCCATCCATGGCCACGGGCGCGAGCGTCGGCGTGGACGCGTGAGCTTGACCCCCGGCACCCGGGTCGGTCGCTTCGAGATCCTCCGGCGGCTGGCGACCGGCGGCATGGGGGTGGTCCACGAGGCCTGGGATCCGACATTGGAGCGCGCGGTCGCCGTGAAGATCGCCTTCGACCGTCCCCGCGATCCCAAGGCCCGCGAGCGCCAGCTCCGAGAGGCGCGGACCCTGGCCCGGCTCTCGGCGACAAACGTGGTCACGGTCTACGACGCCGGCGAGCACGACGGGCGGATCTACCTGGCCATGGAGAAGCTCTCGGGGCCGACGCTGCGCACCCACCTGGCGACGGCGCGGGCCGGCGCGGGGCTGAGCGCCGCGCAGATCGTCGGCCTGTTCATCGAGGCCGCCCGCGGACTGGACGCGGCCCACCGCAAGGGCGTCGTCCACCGCGACTTCAAGCCCGACAACGTGATCGTCGAGCGCGAGCGCGTGGTGGTCGTCGACTTCGGCCTGGCGCTGCGCTCGGATGACGAGCGGCCCGGCGGCGACGAGACCCTGGCCCTGGCCCAGACCCACTCGGTCGCCGGCACGCCGGCCTACATGGCCGGTGAACAGCGCCGCGGCGAGGCGGTCACGGCCCGCAGCGATCAGTACAGCCTGTGCGTGGCCCTGACAGAGGCCCTCGACGCGGCGCAGGTCCGGGTCTCGCCGCAGCTGCGCAAGATCATCGATCGCGGCCGCGCCGAGGATCCGAGGGCCCGCTACCCCGACCTCGGCGCGCTGATCACCGCCTTGGAGCGCGCGATGACCCGCCCGCGCCGGCTGCTGCGGGGCGCGGCCCTGGGCGCGGCCGGCCTCGGGCTCGTCGCCGCCTTGCTCCTGGCCCGCGGCGAGCCGCCGCCGGTGGCCGTGCTGCTCCCAGAACAAAGCTGCGCCGCGACCCGCAGCGAGCTCGACGCGACCTGGAACCCGGCGGCCCGCGAGCGCCTCGCGACCCGGCTGCGCAGCTTCGAAAAACCCTATCTCGACGAGATGGCGACGGCCCTGGGCGCGGCCATCGACGCGCGCGCCCAGGCCTGGACGCGCGCCCGACACGAGGTCTGCCTCGCCCTCGAGCTCGGCCTCGAGTCGGCGCAGACCCACGACCTGCGCGTGGCCTGCCTCGAGCGCCGCCGCGACGAGCTCGAGCTGTTCTTGCAGCTCGACTGGGACGAGGGCGACGAGTCGAGCGCGGCCCGGAGCCTGACGGCGCTGGCCGAGCTCAGCCCGGCCGCGGTCTGCGACGACCTCGAGCTCCTGCGCGCCGCCACGCCTCTGCCCGAGACCCCGGCGGCCCGCGAGCAGGCCGAGGCCCTGCGCCGCGAGCTCGCCAAGGTCGAGCTGCTCCACAGCGCCCGCCGCCTCGAGCAGGCCGAGGCCCTCGCTCGCGAGCTCATCACCCGCGCCGAGGACCCGGGCCTCGAGCCGATCCTCGCCGAGCTCCACGGTGAGCTCGGCTGGATCCTCGTCACCGCCGGCGATCACGATCAGGCCAGCGCCGAGCTCGACGCGGCGCTGCTCCTCGCCGAGGCCAGCGGCCACGACCTCTTGCTCGCCACGCTGTGGGTGCGCAAGCTCTGGGCCGAGGGCCACATCCAGGCCGACCTCGAGCGCGGTCGCGCGGCCGCGGCCCACGCTCGGGCCTGGCTGCGACGCATCGGCAATCCGGTCGAGCTGAGCTTCGACTACCAGACCAACCTCGGCTGGTTCGAGTACAGCGCCGGCGAGCCGCGCTCCGCCGTCGCGGCCTTCGAGGCGGCGCTCGAACTCGTCAACGACGATCACTCCCGGGCCGTGGCCCACAACAGCCTCGGCGCGGCGCTCTTCTCCATCGGCGACACGGCTGGCGCCGAGCCGCACATGCGCCAGGCGACGGCGCTGAGCACGGCCCTGTTTGGCGAGCGCCACCCGGAGACGGCCAAGATCCGCAACAACCTCGCGGGCCTGGTGCGGGTGCTCGGCGACTACGACGAGTGCGCCCGGCTCTTCGCGCTCAACCTCGACAGCTTCACCGAGGCCTACGGCCCCGATCACGAGCTGGTCGCCCAGACCGAGTTCAACCTCGCGGTGCTCGCCGCCGATCGCGGCAACTACGAGCAGAGCCTGCGCTACGCCGGCGCGGCGCGGACCAAGCTCGCCGCCAGCCTCGGCGAGGACCACCCGATCATCCTCACGGTCCAAGGCCTCGAGGCCGACGTGCTCATCAACCTCGATCGCAGCGAGGCCGGCGTCGCGCTGCTGCGCGAGGTCCTCGACGCTCAGCGCCGCACCCTCGGCCCCGAGCACCCGAACCTGGTCCCAACCCACCACAACCTCGGCATCGGCCTTGCCAAGGCCGGCCGCCACCAAGAGGCCCTCGTCGAGTACGAGCGCGCGCTCGCGCTGCTCGCCTCCGGCAAGGGCGAGGACCACTACGAGCTGTCGGCGATACTGATCAACCTCGGCCGCGCGCAACAGCAGCTCGGGCGCATGCAGGCAGCCGAGTCGGCCTATCGCCGCGCCGTCGAGCTGGCGGTGCCGATGAGCGAGCCCGAGGCCCGCAGCCACCTCGGCCGGCTGCTGCTCGAGCGCGGCCGAGACGAAGCTGGCATCGAGCAGCTCGAGCGCGCCCTCGAAGGACAGCGAGACCTCGACGCCGACGACGTGTTCATGGCCCAGACCACCTACGCTCTGGCCCGGGCGCTGTGGGAGCGCGGCGAAGAGGACAGGGCCCGCGAGCTCGCCGAAGAGGCGGCGGGGCTCTATCTCGACAACGGCGACGAGCAGAGCGCCGCCGATGCCCGGACTTGGCTCGCCCGCCGAAAGTAGGATCTGGTAGCATGACGCCATGACAACGAGAACGCCTCTGGTCGTCGGTGCCCTGCTCGTCCTGGCCTGTGGCCCCGGGAACCTCTCGGGCGACGAAGGGGACGCGAGCGCGTCCGATGACGCGAGCACGAGCGCGACCACCGAGAGCGCCAACGACAGCGAAGACTCGAGCGACTCCCAGACCGACGCGGATACCGATACCGATACCAGCAGCACCTCGGCGGGCTTCGTCCCCCAGCCCGACATCCCTCCCTCGCCGCAAACATGTAATACCTTCACTCAAGACTGCGGCGCTGGCGAAAAGTGTGCCCCCACTACATCTATGGGAATATTGACTATTATTGCGTCCCCGTCCTCGGAGATCAGGCCGTGGGCGAAGCATGCACGTCGGACGGCCTCGACGTCGCAACCGACGACTGCGACGCCGAGAGCTTTTGCCTCCCAACGAATGAAAACTACGAGGGCCAGTGTTTACCCTTTTGTCAGGGCGGCACCGACGAACTCGAGTGCCCGGCCAAGAGCACCTGCCTGTGGCACTTCTTCGTCTGTACGCCCATTTGTGACCCCATTACACAGGAAGGGTGTCACACCGCCGGGACCGGCTGCTACTGGGATGGCTCGAGCTTCGAGTGTGTAACAACGTCGCAGGACATCCCGATCGGTGAATCTTGCGGATACATCAACGACTGCACACCAGGCAGCATCTGCATCGACAGCCAGTTTTTGGTCGACTGTGCCGAGTCGGCTTGTTGCGCAGGCTACTGCTCGCTAGCCCTCGGCGACCAGGGTTGCGCAGACCAGCCCGGGACCAGCTGCTTGCCCTTGTTCGCAGACGGTGAGGCCCTGGAGGGCTTCGAAGACGTAGGCGTGTGCATGGTTCCCTGAGCGCTCGAGCTCGGACTCTGCCATGCTCACCTTCAGCTCTCACGGCACAAGCGATCCACCCGCTTGAGCATGGTCGGCAGGCGAAACCGCCCGTGCATGCGCTCGATCTGCTCGGCGGCGGCCCGGGGGTCGACGCCGAGGGCCGTGACGAAGAGCGGGCGCCTGCTCTCGCCGCGGCAGACCTCGATCGCCGGCGGGTTGTCGCGAAAGGGGTTCTTGGCCACACCGATGACCGGCAGCTCGCGCCCGAGGACCTCATAGAGGTGGCCGCCGAGGCCGTAGCGCCCAGCCGCGTCGAGGATCACATAGCCGTCGACGACGACCGTCTCGAGGGGCAGCGCGATCGTGTCGAGCAGCGCGAGCACGCAGGGCAGCTCGCGCTCGTAGAACCGACCCGGGACATAGTCGGCGACCTCGGGGATGTGGCAGACGCGCTCGAGCGCAGCTTGGGGCGCGCTGAAGTCCGGCAGCACGACGCCCGCGGCGACGGCAGCGGTCTTGCCCTGTGGCCTGTCGCGGTAGTCGACGTCGACGCACACGATCATGACGTGCAGGAGTAGCAGCCCCGACGGGGAGCGCCAGCGCCGAGATCGTGGCCCTCGCAACGCAGACGAGCTGCGCCGGCGAGGCCGACGCAGCTCGTGGTTCAAGGCGCGCTCAGGAGGCGAAGCGCTTGGTCATCTCGAGGCGCATGGCGAAGGGCACCTGCGGCATATCCATGGTGTAGGTCTCGACGCGATTGACCGAGTCATCACCGCTGAGCGTGAAGCCGGCCCCCGTCAGGACCTCCACGTCGGCGGCCACGGCCAGCTTGGTGTCGAGGCAGACCGAGATCGAGCCGTAGTAGAGCTCGGTGATGATGAAGGAGCGGCGGATCGTCATGTCGTACTTGCCCCACTGGTTGTTCTTGACGCCGTTGAGCAGGCGATCGATGCGCACGCGCAGGTCGTTGGACATGGCCCGCACCTGGATGTTGCTGAAGTTGAAGGCGCTCAGCTTGTCGAGCTCGATCTTCGTGGTCACCTCGGTGATCGCCGGATACTCGAAGCCGCCAGCGTGGTGGGCCTCGACGTGCATCGAGATGTTGGCCATGTCCCCGGACCCAAGGGGCGTGGCTTCGGCGACTGCCTGCAGGCGATGACGCTCGTCGGCGCTGATCTCCTCCATCACCTCGAGGGCGTTGAAGACGTTGCGCGGCGCCCCGGGGCGATCGAGGCGAGGCGGGATGATCCCAGCCGCGTCCCAGACCATGTCGCCGACGGCCATGTTGGCCCGCGAGGCGATGATCAGGTCGAGGTCGTAGATGCGTTGGAATTTTCGTGGTGAGTAGGAAGTCGTCATTGCACCCCTACTCGTCCCGCTCCCCTTCAATTCCGTTCGCGATTTTTCAGGGGTCGGACGAGCGCCTCGGCTCCACGCGTACGACAACTCGAGCACACCAACTCGCCTTTGCCCACGAAGCTCGAGACTCGACGATAATTTCGGGGGCCCTCGCCCTCGAAACGCGGCCGCATCGCGTCACAGACTCGAGCTTCGCACCAGAAAGTCCACCAGCGCGGGGGCCAAGGACCCCGAGTGATCTCCCGACACGATCACCCGCTCGAAGGGCACCCCCAGCGTCCAGGCCTGGTCCGCGAGCGCCCCCGCGTTGTCGATGAACCACGGATCCCCCTCGCCGACATAGGCCACGTGCGGCCGGACCATCCACGCGAGGTTCGGCCCGAGCACGCGCAGCTCGGTCTCCTCGGGGTCGCTGGGGTCGAAGCGCACCAGCTTCTCGTCGCGCGCGCTCGCGGCCCAGCGCCCGAAGGTCTCGGGCACGTAGATCCCCCCGCAGCTGCCCGTGGCCCGCAGCGGGAGCTCGGGGTAGAGGCTGAGCATCGCCGCCACGCCGCCGCCGATGCTGTGACCAAAGGCGTAGACGCGCTCGCGGTCCACGACCGGCTGGGCCGCGAGCCACTCGACCGCCGCCCGACCGTCGTCGACCTCGCCCCACAGCAGTTCGAAGTCTCCGGGGTTGCCGTTCTCGCCCCGGAGCATGGGCGTCATCACGGCGAAGCCCGCGTCCACGAAGGGACGCACGGCCTCGAAGTCGGCCCGCTCGAAGGCGAAGTCGCCGTGAAAGTAGACGAGGCCCGGCGCCGAGCCGGGGGCGGCGGCGTAGGGCTCGGCGTACCAGGCCTGAAGCTCGAGCTCGCCCGAGGGGTAGGCGACCGCCGCCACCTCGCGCGGGGGCGTGAGCTCGGCCCACTTCCCCGGGGAGGGGCCGCGCTCGCGCAGGACCGTTGCGTGCGCGTGACGGCGGCCGAGATAGGGCGCACGCGCGGCCTCGACAGGGCGCTCCTCACTCGCGGCCGAGGCTTCGG
The DNA here is from genome assembly GCF_011083025.2 of Pseudenhygromyxa sp. WMMC2535. Taxonomy (NCBI): domain Bacteria; kingdom Pseudomonadati; phylum Myxococcota; order Nannocystales; family Nannocystaceae; genus Pseudenhygromyxa; species Pseudenhygromyxa sp. WMMC2535. The sequence continues at coordinate 3,990,304 of NZ_JABJWV010000001.1, read as the reverse complement.
AGCCGGCGTCCGCGGGCGCTTTCGGGCTCGCACGCCCAGGCCCGCAGGCCGCGCTCGTGGCCAGGCACAGCCCGAGCAGCGCAGCCGAGACCCCTTTGCCCGAACCCGAGGCGATCTCGCGCATGGCTCATTGTAACGTCCGCGCGACCCGCGAGCGCCCTTCACCCGCGCGCATCGGCCTGTGAGCGCGAAGCGGCGGGGCCCTCGCGCTTGCACCCGGCCGGTCCCCCGTGCATGTTCCGCCGCGACCGTGCGCACCCGCGAAGACATCCGAAACCTGGCGATCATCGCTCACGTCGACCATGGCAAGACCACTTTGGTCGACGCCCTGCTGTCCGAGGCCAACGCTTTTCGCCGCGGCGAGGTCGCGACCGAGCGCGCCCTCGACAGCGGAGATATCGAGCGCGAGCGCGGGATCACCATCACCTCCAAGCCCACCGCGCTGACCTGGAAAGATCACCGCATCAACCTCGTCGACACCCCCGGCCACGCCGACTTCGGCGGTGAGGTCGAGCGCGTGCTCAACATGGTCGACGCCGTGCTCCTGGTCGTCGACGCCTTCGAGGGGCCCATGCCCCAGACGCGCTTCGTGACCGAGAAGGCGGTCGAGCTCGGGCTCAAGGTCCTGCTCGTGGTCAACAAGATCGACCGCGATGGCTGCGATCCCCACGGGGCCGTGGACGCGACCTTCGACCTGCTCGCCAACCTCGAAGCGAGCGAGGACCAGCTCGAGTTCCCGGTGATCTTCTGCTCGGCGCGCGAGCGCTTTGCGATGCTCGACCCCGACGACGAGCCCGGGCCGATCTCGCTGATCCTCGACCAGGTGCTCGAGCACGCCCCGCCGCCCCAGGTGAACATCGACGCTCCGCCGGCGATGTGGGTCTCGACCCTGCTGCACGACACCTACCTCGGCTACCTGGCCATCGGTCGCCTCGACGCGGGGACCATCGCCCCCGGCCAGCGCCTCGCGCTGATCCGCCCCGAGCCCGGGAGCGAGCCCGACGTCGAGGCCGACTGCGCCGAGGTGTTCCGCGTGACCAAGCTGCTCGCCTTCCAGGGCCTGCGCCGCTTCGAGATCGAGGGCGCCGAGGCCGGCGACCTCGTGGCCGTGGCCGGCATGAGCTCGCTCCAGGTCGGCGACACCCTGACCACCGCCGAGGTCGAGACGCGCCGGGCCTTCCCCGCCCTGGCCGTCGACCCGCCCACGCTCTCGGTCCGCTTCCGCGTCAACGACGGCCCCTTCGCGGGCCGCGAGGGCAAGTGGGTGACCTCGCGCAAGCTCGGCGAGCGCCTGTTCCGGGAGCTGCGCTCCAACGTCGCCCTGCGCGTGGAGAACACCGAGAGCGCCGACGAGTTCGAGGTCTCGGGCCGCGGCGAGCTCCACCTCTCCGTGCTCATGGAGACCATGCGCCGCGAGGGCTACGAGTTTTGCGTCTCGCGCCCCAAGGTGATCCTCCGCGAGGGCGCCGACGGCAAGCTCGAGGAGCCCTACGAGAACCTCGTGGTCCAGTGCGACGCCGAGTACTCGGGCGCCGTCATCGACAAGCTCGGGCGCCGCGGCGGCGAGCTGCGCGGGATGGAGAACTCGGACACGGGCCGCGCCCGCCTCGAGCTCTACATCCCCTCGCGCGGGCTGATCGGCTACCGCTCCGAGTTCATGACCGACACCCGGGGCACGGGCATCATGGCCTCGATCTTCGCCGGCTACGGCCCCCACCTGGGCACCCGCAAGACCCGCCCGCGCGGGGTGCTGATCGTCCTCGATAACGGCGAGACCATGACCTACTCGCTGGCCCGCCTCCAGGACCGCGGGGTGCTCTTCGTGGGCGCGCAGGTGCCCACCTACGCCGGCATGATCATCGGCGAGCACAGCCGCGAGAACGACCTCGTGGTCAACCCGAACGTGAACAAGAAGTTCACCAACGTGCGCTCGGCGGGCGCCGACGAGAAGCTGTTCTTGACGCCCCCGCGCGAGCTCACCCTCGAGCAGGCGCTGGCCTACATCGAGGACGATGAGCTGATCGAGATCACCCCCGACAACCTCCGCCTGCGCAAGCGTCACCTCGACCACAACCTGCGCAAGCGCATGGAGAAGCTCGCGGGCTGAGCCAGCGGCGCTCCCCGAGACGACGAAGCCCGAGCCCACGCTCGGGCTTTTGTCGTTTTGCGCGGGCGCTCCCGCGAAGGCGAGCGTGCTATGCATGGGCGGTGGCCCACGCCGGTCGCATCGCGCTGGCCGTGGCGCTGGCAGCCTCGCTCGTGGCCGGCTACCGCTGGTCGCTCGGGCCGCGCCTGCGCCTGGGCCCCGCGGTGGACCTGCGCTGGCGCGCGCCAGCGACCTGCGTCGAGGTCTATCGCCTGCGCATCGACGAGGACTTTCGAGATCCAGGCGTGGCCGTCTTCCTCGGCCGCGAGGAGGCCCACGAGACCTGGCTGGCGGCCTTCGAGGGCGTGGATCTCGAGCGCCGGCGAGGCGGCGAGCCCGAGCACGTGCGCGCGCTGATGATCCCCGCGGCCGCGCTCGACGGTCTCGACCAGCCCCAGTCCCAGCCCCAGCCCCAGTCCCAGCCCCAGCCCCAGCCCGAGGGAGAAGCCGAAGACCCCGCGCGCTTTCGTGACGCCTGGTGGTCGCCGAGCGCGGTCGGTCCGGCGGCGCCGGACTTCGCCTGCCGCCGCCACACCTGGGACCCTTTCGAAGACCTGCTGGCCCTGGGCTGGCCGCGGCTGCCCGCGGCGCCGGTCCGCCCCGGCCAGAGCTGGACCGGCGCCCGCGTCGAGGGCCGCTGCCACGAGACCGTCTGCCTCGACGCCGACGGCCGCTTCGCCCACGACCCCCAGCAGCCCTGCCGCGCGCGGCCGTGGTCCGAGACCCTCGCGGCCGTGGACCCAGCGACCCAGATCGCGACCGTGCGCGGCGAGTGGCGCGACGGGCACGACCCCGCGGACCCGCAGATCGGGATCCTCACGTCTCGCACCCTGGAGCTCCACGCAGGCCGGCCCCTGCGGGCGCAGCTCCAGGTCGAGCAGCGCTGGTCTGGCGTCACCCGCACGCTGACCCTCGAGGCCCTCGACGGCTGCCGCGGGCGCCCTGGCGAGGCCGCGGAGGGGGGCGAGGCGCCCGACGAGCACACCCGCAGGCAGATCGAGGCGATCCGTGCGAGGCTCGACGCTGGCCCCCGGGCAGGGCGCGCGTCTTCCCCGCGAGCCCCCTGAACACCTGGCCCTGACACGGCCTGGGAAAAGCTCCCTGCCCTCGGGCGTACTACGACCGACATGGACAAGATCGAGATCTCCGGCAAGCACCCTGGTCCCCCCGGCACTGGCCTGTGCGGCAAGCTGACCATCCGCGGGGCCAAGAACGCGGCCCTGCCCATCCAGTGCGCCGCGCTCCTCGGCCAGGGCACCACCCGCCTGCGCCACCTCCCGCGCCTGACCGACGTGTCGACCATGAACGGGCTGCTGCGCGAGCTCGGCTGCAGCGTCGCCGCGGACATGGACGCGCGCACCGTCGAGATCGACCCCGACCAGGTCGGCGCGGGCACCCTCGAGGCGCCCTACGAGCAGGTCAAGACCATGCGCGCCTCGGTCACGGTCATGGGCCCGCTGCTCGGGCGCTTCGGCCGGGCCCGCGTGTCCTTGCCCGGCGGCTGCGCGATCGGGGCGCGACCCATCGACCAGCACCTCAAGGGCCTCGAGGCCCTCGGGGCCGAGGTCGAGCTCGCCCACGGCTACGTCGAGCTGCGCGCCAAGAGGCTGATCGGCGCGCGCTTCAGCTTCGACAAGGTCACCGTCGGCGGCACGCAAAACGTGATGATGGCGGCGAGCCTGGCCAAGGGCCACAGCCTGCTCGAGAACGTCGCCCGCGAGCCCGAGGTCCAGGAGCTCGCGGTCTTCCTCAACAAGATGGGCGCGCGGATCAGCGGCGCGGGCACGGACGCGATCGAGATCGAGGGCGTCGACGCGCTCAACGGCATCGACCACGCGATCTTGCCCGACCGCATCGAGGCCGGGACCTTTGCGATCGCCGCGGCGATCACCCGCGGCGACGTGCTGCTCGAGCACGCCCCCGTGGATCACATGCACGCGGTCATCGACAAGCTCGTCGAGGCCGGCGTCGAGTGCCGCGTCGAGGACGGGGGCCTGCGCGTAATCGGGCCCGAGCGCATCCGCCCCATCGACGTCGTCACCCGCCCACACCCGGGCTTCCCCACGGACATGCAAGCGCAGATCATGGTGCTCGCCGCCATGGCCGACGGGGCCAGCGTCATCCGCGAGACGATCTTCGAAAACCGCTTCATGCACGTGCCCGAGCTCAACCGCCTGGGCGCCGACATCGTGGTCAACGGCAACACGGCGGTGATCCGCGGGCCCACGCGCTTCTCCGGGACCACGGTCATGGCCACCGACCTGCGGGCCAGCGCCTCCCTGGTCCTGGCCGGCCTGGTCGCAGACGGCCAGACCGAGGTTCGGCGGGTCTACCACCTCGACCGCGGCTACGAGGCCATCGAGGCGCGCTTGCGCCCGCTCGGCGCCGAGATCACGAGGTATCATGGCGCCGGTGCCTGAGCCGCTGACCTTCGCCCTGCCCAAAGGACGGATCCTCGAGCGGGCCACGCCGCTGCTCGCCGCCGCTGGCCTCGAGCTCGGCCCCGCCCTCGAGGCGGCCGGCCGCAAGCTGCTCTTCGAGCTCCCCAGCGGCGACCGGATCCTCCTCGTCAAGCCCGTCGACGTCCCGACCTACGTCGATCACGGCATCGCCGACCTCGGCATCGCCGGCCTCGACACCCTGCTCGAACAAGGTCGCGACCTCTACGAGCCCGTGGATCTCGGCATCGGCCGCTGCCGCATGGCCGTGGCCGAACCGGCGGACCGGCCTGCACGCCTGCGCCGTGGCATGACCTTGCGAGTCGCCACCAAGTATCCTGCCTGTGCCCTGCGCCACTATCGCGCCAAGGGCATCCAGCCCGACATCATCCACCTCTTCGGCTCCGTCGAGCTCGGCGCGATCACCAGCCTCGCCGACCAGATAGTCGATCTGGTCGAGAGCGGCGAGACCCTGCGCCAAAACCGGCTGGTCGAGGTCGAGACCGTCTTCGAGGTCAGCAGCCGACTAATCGTCAACGCCGCCAGCTTGCGCTTGAAAGAACCGGCCGTCTCGCGGACCATCAGTGCTCTGCGCGTCGCACTCCAGCGGCAGCGCCAAGCCAGGAAGGCAGCAGCGGCTTCGTGAGTCTGTTCGGGCGCAACAGGAACAAGGGCAACAAGGCGCCGCCGGGGCCTCCCGGTGAACCGCCAGCCAAGCTCGTCGCCGACGCCTTCGATGATCTGCGCGTGCACGTGCGCCTGGCCGACCAGGGCATCGCGCCCGACGAGGACATGCGCCGCAAGCTGCACGAGGCCATGCCCGAGCTCGTGCCCTACGGCTCCAACCGCTACGCCGCGGTCCGGGCGGTGCTCGACTGGGATCACCAGCTCCCCAGCGAGTACGTGCTCTTGCGGATCTACGCCGCCTACAGCCGCCACGAGGCCCGGCTCCTCGACACGCAATTTCGGGCCCGCGACCAGGCCATCGCCGCCGACAACCTCTACCCCGAGTTCGACCTGCGCGACTACGGGGAGCTCGACGCCAGCGAGACCTACATCGCCGTGCTCCGCCCTGGCGGCGCTGAATTCGAGGAGTTTCGCTTCTTCAGCGACTGGCGCAAGGAGGTCCGCCCGCCCGTCGCCCGCGCGGCCCTGTCGGCGGTCAAGAGCCTCGACTCCTACCAGGAAGCCTACCGCGAGCGGCAAAACGACGCGCTCGGCTCGGCGGTGGTCGTTGGCTGGGTGCCGCCTTGCCTGGCTCACTCCAAGGCCTGGGCCGTGGAGATCTGGCTGGTCGTGGAGTTCGACGGCCAGGTCGGCAAGGCCAAGGTGTTCATGGTCGACTCCGAGAGCCTCGAGGTCACCCGCGAGTATCTGACCGAAGTGCACGTGCCTTGAGCAGGGCCTCGAGTGGGCCCTGAGCGAGCCGAGCCGCCTATACCTCGCAGAGTTCGCAGGACTCCATCATGCACGCGTTGAGGCTATCGAAGAGCGTCGACGTGCCGCCGCACTGCGTCGTGCAATCGTCCACATCGCTGCTTTCGAAGAAGCAGGTGGCGTAGCAAAAACAGTCTGGCTCGAGAGCCGGCAGCGGAGTCGACGACTCGGCGAAGCACTCCTCGAACGCTTCGCAACACTTCGCCTTTGCGCAGCTTGCGCAATCTGTGATCTCTCCCGTGAACTCGCAGACGTCGACCGAGCTGTCGTCGCTCTCACCCTCGCTGCCATCTTCGCTAGCGCCGTCATCGGTGCCCTCCGTGCTGGCGCTGCTGCCCGAGCCCGAGCCGCTCTCTTGCCCCGTGGCGCCCTCGCTCGACGAGTCTTCGTCCGAGCCCGCGGCGTCGGTCAGCTCCCCCACCTCGTCCGCGTCGTCCCCGAAATAGGGGTTGTCCATGGTGCAGCCAAGCACCGCGCCGATGCCGACTACACCGAGGAGGGAGACGAGCGCGGCCACTGAACGACACACCATGCTCCCTAGGGTAGCGGGCCAGAGCCGCGCTCACCAATTTTGACCCGCGGGCACGCGAGCGCGTGTGCTGCCTCGCCCTGCCTGCGATCGCGGCGTTTCAGTCAGTGTCGAGTAGACCCAGGCGCCGCGCACGGGCTCGGATCTCACCCGCGGCGCCATGGATCGTCGCAAACACCGACGCGCGCATCCACATGCCGTTTCGGACCTGGCGCCAAACCACGAACCCGGGGTGATCCTCCCAGCTCTCGGGCAGCTCGTTGATGCGCGGGAGCGGGTGCATGATCACGCAGTCCTCGCGGATCAGCAGGCGGTAGTCGCTGCGCAGCACGTAGCGGTCGTCGGCGTCGAGGTCGTCGGCGCTGGCCTTGGGCTGCCCGGCCTCGCCGCCCGCGTCCCACTCTTTTTGCAGCCGGGTCATGTAGATCGCGTCGAGCTCACGGCCGCGCTCGCGCAGCAGCCCCTCGAGCTCGTTGGTGACCTCGACCTCGATCTCGTGGCGGCGCAGGTAGCCGAGCAGCTCGTCGTCGGGCTCGAAGTCCTGGGGCGAGACGAAGTGGATGCTGCCCGGGCGGAACTTGGTCAGGACCAGGGCCAGCGAGCGCGCGGCGCGGTTGCGCGCGACGTCGCCGACGATCACCAGGCGCTTGCCGTCCACGCCCCCGTGCTCGTAGAAGCTGTAGCGCAAGGTGTAGAGGTCGAGCAGCGCCTGGGTCACGTGCTGCGACTTGCCGCTGCCGGCCGAGACCACGGGGATCGGCCGCTGGCTGCGGTGCAGGGCCCAGGCCGCCTGGGTCGCAAAGTCGTCGTCGGGGTGGCGGACCACGATCGTGTCGAAGAAGCTCGACAAGGTCCGCACGCTGTCGGGCACCGACTCGCCCTTGGCGAAGGACGAGGTCCGCAGGTCCGAGACCAGCGAGACCGTGGCCCCGAGCTTCTCGGCCGCGGCCATGAAGCTCTGCGAGGTCCGGGTGCTCGGCTGGGCGAAGAGGTTCATGATCCGGTGGCCACGCAAGATCGAGAGCAGGAACTCGCGACCGTCGCGATGACGATCCAGGCGCCGGATCGCCGTCGCGGTGTCACACAGTTGCTCGAGCTCGGCTCGGCTGAACTGCTGACTCAAGAGGACGAAGAAGGGGCGACCGTCACGGTTGAGCAGCTGGCGTCGGCGTGCGCCGTCTTGGATCGCGTCTTTGAACTCGTCGTAAGAGATGCCCATGGTCCCGACCGGCGGGACTGTAGGGTAATTTTCGGCGCGGCGCGGCCTCGCTGACGCCGCGCCTGCCTGCACCTTTCGCTGGCGCGCTCACGGCCTCGCGCGAAGTCAGCGCGCCCGGTTCTCACCGCCACGCAGCCCTCGCCCGCCCCTCGCCCCATCCCTCACCAACCCTCGCCCCCCTCGCCCCCCTCGCCCCCCTGCCCGTCTGCGCACCTGTGGGAGGAGCGCCACCGCCCTGCGCCTTGCGCCCACGCCCGGCTCCCCTCGCAGCCAGTGCCGACTTCGGCGATCGAATTCGATCTCCAGGGTCTTTGCAGGTGCCTCAACACACACGTTTCACCGATCGCAGCGCTGATCTAGACTCGGGCGGTGGCTCTTCGCAGCGGCACGAGCTCGAAGGTGAGCGAGGACGGCCGTGGCGCCGGGCACGAGCGTTCGACTCGATCGAACGAGAGTGAAGAAGACACGCTCGCGCCTGGTCGCAGCGACCTTCTGGTCACGGGCGAAGACCTCAGCGGCAGGCTCAGCGAGCTGCTCGTCGGCATGCAGCCACAGGTGGCCGTGCACTACGTCGACCAAGACGAGCTGCTGGCGATCTTCACTGGCGGCGCCGTGCCCGGCGAGGGCATCGAAGAGCCCGAGATCATCGTGGTCGCCGTGTCCTTGCTCGACATGGCCACGCTGTCTTGGATGCGCCGGCTGATCGCCAGCAGTCGCCTGCCGATGCTCGCGATCGTCAAGGCCCACGCCGAGCAGCGCTCGGCCCTGCGCCGCCGCGCGCAGGAGGTCGGCGCCATCGACTGCCTGCTCTACGGCGAGCTGACCCCGGCCTTGCTCGAGGCCGTGATCGTCCACGCTCGCAACCACATCCACCAGAGCGCCCGCCTCGCCGAGCTGCGCGATCGCTTCTCGCTGGCGATCCGCGGCGCCCGAGACGGCATGTGGGAGTGGGACCTGGTCCGCAGCCGGGTGTTCTACTCGCAGCGCTGGCGCGAGCTCATGGGCATCGGCTCCGGACCGGTCGAGCCGACCATCGAGAGCTGGCTGAGCCTCGTGCACCCCCAGGACGTCGACGACCTGCGCGGCAACCTCGAGAACCACATCAAGGGCCTGCTCCCGGTCCACGAGCACGAGCACCGCGTGCGCGACAGCGAGGGCGACTGGCGCTGGGTCCTCAGCCGCGGCGTGGTCCACCGCGACATCGACGGCCGAGCCATGCGCATGGCCGGCTCGCTCACCGATCTCACGCCCTACCGCCAGCGCGAGCTCAACATCCGCGAGCGCAGCCGCGAGGACAAGCTGACCAAGCTCCCCGATCGCCCGGTGCTCTTCGAGCGCCTGGCCCGGGCCGTCGAGCTCGCCCGCGCCCACGAGGACTTCGAGTTCGTGGTCATGCTCGTCGAGGTCGACCGCATGACCCAGCTGCGCGACAGCTACGGCGTCGTCGAGGCCGACGCCGCGTTCGCTACCATCGCCGCCCGCCTGCGCGAGGCGCTGGGCTCCGAGTGCGCGCTGTTCCGCTTCGAGGGCGACAAGCTGGCGATCCTGCTCGAGGACGTCGACCACCCCGGGGTCGGCACCCACGTCGCCGACCAGATCCACCGCGTCGTCGCCGATCCCTTCGAGGTCGCCGGGGCCCTGAGCTTCACCACGGTCAGCATCGGCATGACCTCGAGCGCCCACGACTACGCCAAGGTCGAGGAGGTCATCTCCGACGTCAGCGCGGCCACGGACACCGCCCGCGAGCGCGGCCGCAACCGCCACGAGATCTTCGACACCAGCATGCGCATCGAGGCGCGGACCTTGCTCGCCCTCGAGATGTCGCTGCGCCAGGCCATCGACGAGGGCGAGCTGCGCCTGCACTACCAGCCGATCTACACGATCGCCGCCGGGCGCACGCCCGAGGAGTCGCGCTGGGTGATCGCCGGCTTCGAGGCGCTGATGCGCTGGGAGCACCCCGAGCGCGGCCTGGTCTCGCCCGGCGAGTTCATCCCGATCGCCGAGGACACCGGGCTGATCATCCCCATGGGTCGCTGGGCGATCCGCCAGGCCGCGCGGACCTTGCACGGCTGGCACGAGGAGTTTGGTCGCACCAACCTCTCGTTGAGCGTCAACCTCTCGGCCAAGCAGGTCGACGATCCGCTGCTGCTCGAGACCATCGACACGATCCTCGCCGAGACCAGCCTCGACCCCGCCTGCTTCAAGCTCGAGCTGACCGAGTCGGTGATGATGGACCGCGTCGACGAGGTCACCGAGCTGCTCCAGCAGATCCGCTCGCGCGGCGTGGAGATCTGGATCGACGACTTCGGCACGGGCTACTCCTCGCTCTCCTACCTCCAGCGCTTCCCCGTCGACGGGCTGAAGATCGACCGCAGCTTCGTGATGCAGCTCGACGGCAGCGAGCGCAGCGAGGCCATGGTCCGCACGATCATCGCCCTCGCCCAGGGCCTCGGCCTGCACGTGATCGCCGAGGGCATCGAGGAGCGCTTCCAGGCCGAGCAGCTCGGGCGCCTGGGCTGTGAGCGCTTCCAGGGCTTCATGCTCGGCAAGCCGATGCCCGAGTCGAGGATCCGCGAGCTGCTCGCGAGCCTCGACTGAGGGTCGGGGGTCGCCGCCGAGTCTCGCGTCAGCTGGTCACGCAGCTGGCCCGGCGCGCCGCCAAGAAGGCCCGCGCGGCCTCGCTGGGCGCGGCCGCCATCGCCCGCTCGTACTCCCGCGCGGCCTCGTCCAGGCGCCCGACCCGGCGCAGCAGATCCGCCCGCGCCGCGTGGTAGGGCTGGTAGCCGCGCAGCTCGGCCTGGGCAGCGGCGCCCTCGAGCACATCGAGGCCCGCGCGCGCGCCGTGGGCCATGGACACCGCGACCGCGCGGTTGATCTCGACCACGGGCGAGGGGTAGCGCCGAGCGAGCTCGAAGTAGAGCGCGCAGATCTGCGGCCAGTCGGTCTCGGCGAAGCTCGGCGCCTCGGCGTGCAGGGCAGCGATCGCCGCCTGGAGCGGATAGGGCCCCGGCCGCCCCATGCTCAGCGCACGGCGGACCGCGGCCACGCCCTCGGCGATCTTGGCCCGATCCCAGCGCCCGCGATCCTGGTCCTCGAGCATCGCCCCCCTGGTCGCCCGGCGCGAGTCGTGCAGGAGCATCAGCGCGAGCAAACCCAGGGCCTCGGCTTCGATACCAGGCAGCGTGTCCACGAGCACTCGCGCCAAGCGGATGGCCTCGTCACACAAGTCGTGGGCGAGCAGGCCCTCGCACTCGGAGTAGCCGTGGTTGAAGATCAGGTAGATGACGGCGAGCACAGCCGCGCAGCGCTCGGGCAAGGCGGCCGCGCCGGGGACCTCGTAGGGGATCTTGGCGGCCGCGATCTTGTGCTTGGCCCGGGTCAGGCGCGCGGCCATGGTCGGCGCCGAGACCAAGAAGGCCGCCGCGATCTGGTTGGTGCTCAGCCCGCCCAGGGTCCGCAGGGTGAGGGCGACCTGGGCCTCGCGGCGCAGCGCCGGGTGGCAGCAGGTGAAGATCAGGCGCAGGCGCTCGTCGGGGATCGTCCACTCGGCCCCCGCGGCCTCGGCCTCGGCCTGCGCCCGCGCCTCGGCCTCGAGCGCGATCACGGCCGAGACCGCCGCCGCCTTGTCGCGGGCCGTCGCGCCCCGGCGCAGGCGATCGATCGCCAGGCGCCGCGCCGTGGTGTTGACCCACGCCCCGGGCTTGTCGGGCACGCCCTCTCGCGGCCAGCGCTCGAGGGCCCGGGCCAGCGCGTCCTGGAGTACGTCCTGAGCGAGTTCGAAGTCGCCCAGGACGCGGATCAGACCAGCCAGCACCGCGCCCGCCTCGCGCCGAAACACGCGCTCGACGGCGACGCGGGCGGAGATCACGTGTCGAACACCATCACGGGACGGACCTCCATGGTCCCCATCTTCGCCCCCGGGCACCTCGCCGCCCACTCGATCGCCGCGTCGAGGTTGGCGACGTCGACCACGTAGTAGCCGCCGAGCTGCTCTTTGGTCTCGGCGAAGGGCCCGTCGGTGATCATCTGCTCGCCCTCGCGCACGCGCACCGAGGTGGCCGTGGCCACGCCCTGGAGCGCGTCCCCGGCGACGTAGGCCCCCGCCTCCTGGAGCGCGGCGGTGTAGGCCATCCACTCGCCAAAGCTGGCCTCCTGCTGCTCGGGGGTCTGCTCGGCGTCTTTGGCTTCGTTCGTGTAGATGAGGAGGATGTACTGCATGGTTTCACCAACTCGACGCGCGGGCGGGAGCGAGATCGACAGGGCGGTCGAAAAAGTCTCTGCCGCGAAGTTGTGAGCATACACAAGGGTGTTCGGCTTCACCTGTCGAGGACGAGGCGAGCCTGGCGCGCATCCTCGGTGACCTGCACCCGGGTCCCCAGAGCCGAGATCTCCAGCGTACCGCCAGGGACCCCCTCGAAGCGCGCTCGCCCCTCGGCGTCCGAGATGTGGGTACCCAGGTCGACGTCGAGGCTGCTCCCGAGGCCGGCGCCCTCGCGCTGCGCTCGGACGGCGACACCCGCCACGGCCGCGCCCGAGCCATCGACGACCTCGACCTCGAGGCTGCGCTCGCGCGCCTCCAGCACCAGCTCGAGCTCGATGGGCGCCGCGTCGACGATCGAGACCTCGACATGATCGACGAGCGGCGCCTCGCCAGTCTGCGCGAGGCGAAGGCCGCCCGCGAACACGCTGTGCTCGGTGGACTCGAGCGCCGGAAAAGAGAAGCGACCCTCGTCGTCGGTCACCGTGAAGCCCGCGCTGCGACCTGGCTCGGACCCGACGATGCTCATCCACACCCCCGCCGCGGGCTCCCCTCGAGGTGTCCGCAGCACGCCGCCGACCGTGGCCCGCGCCTGAAGCTCGAGCTCGACGAAGCTCCCATCCCGATCCAGCTCGATCGTGACGGGCCCCGCCCCCATCCCCAGCCGCCTCGCTCGCGCCGACACTTCATAGCGACCCGGCGGTAGGACCTCGAAGCTGAACTCGCCGCGCGCGTCACACAGCGCAGACAATTCCATCGGACCGCGCACCTGCACCAGCGTCCGGGGGCTCGGCTCCCCCTCCCTTCCCACCACCCGGCCAGTCAGCGCCCCCGTGGGCTCGAGATCCACCCGCCTTCGCTCGCGCTCCCCCGCCGCGAGCTCGAGGCGCAGCGAGTCGAGCCTCGCCCCGCGGCAACCAAGCTCGAGCTCGACCTCCCCCGGGGCCAGCCCCGAGAGCACGACTGGCTCCCCCCACACCCGCACCACCTCGCGGACCAAAGACGTCACTTCGACGACGTAGCCGTCTTTGCAAGGCTGGCCTGCGAGGGTGAGCATCAGCTCGAGATCAGCCCCCGCGTCGACGACGAGCTCGACCTCCCGCGGCTCCCCTGGATCACCGCCTGTGAGCGCGAGGCTGCCAGCGACGCCCGGACCACGGGCGATCAGCAGCTCGTCCTCCTGGGTGAGCACGGGCAGCTCGAAGCGACCGCGCGCGTCGGAGCGGGTCCGGGCGCCCGCCTTCTTTGCGAGGACCTCCACGTTGGCGAGCGGCTCCCCCCTTGGCCCCCACACCACGACGCCCTGAACGACGGTCTCGGGGACGAGGACGATCTCGACCACGCGGCCATCGAGCGCGAAGGATGCAATGCCAGGGGCATAGCCCTCCGCATAGGCGGTGAGCATCCGCAGCCGCGGCCCGGCGAAGAGCTCGAAGGCGCCGTCCTCATCGGTCCGCGCGAGCGAGCCCGGCTGCGGGATGGAAGGGTGCGAGGCGATCAACACCCGCGCCCCCTCGACGACCCCTCCGAGCGCATCTCGAACGACCCCGTGGACGCGCCACCCAGGCTCGTCCATCACGAAATCGAGCTCGAGCTCGGCGTTGGCCGTCAGCGTGACGACGCTGCCCGCCAGCCGCGACGGCCCAAACACCGAGGGCGCGTAACCCTGCGCGGCCGCACCAAAGCGCCAAACTCCCAGTCCAGCAGCGAGCGCGTAGCGGCCGTCGTCATCGCTGCGTTCGCACACCATGCGCGGAACAGGCAGCGAGACGGGATGCGCGACCCCACACACCTGCGCACCAGCGACGCCTTCACCACCTGCATCGACGACGCGGCCAGAGACCCGCGCCTGGCCGATCGCCACCTCAGGCGCGTCGATGTGTAGCGCTCGCGGAAGGCTCGCCGAAGCCGATCCCCCGACTTCGACCACCGGCTCCGGCCCCGGCGGCACATCTGCGCCTGGCTCCTCGTCACGAACCAGGAGCCAGGCAACGACCAGGAGAACCAACAGCGATAGGACCGCGATCAGCGTCGCATATCGACGGGCTTTCCTCATGCTGCTGGCACGTCGACGGGGCTCAGCCCAGCACGACCCGAACCCGCGAGATCATCTCGCGCAGCAGCTCCGTCGCCCCCTCGGTGCTCTCGTGGCGGATGATCGCCCAGCCCTCGCCCTCGTAGCTCGAGGCCCGGGGCTGGCCGACCTTGGGCAGCTGGGCCTCGACGAGCGCGTCGCCGAGGCGCTCGCGGACCTCGTCCCAGCCGCGCAGCTCGACGACCCGGTCTCCCCGCCCCTGACCGCGGAAGAAGGCCGTGCCCGCGGCCCACTTGCGGACCTTGGGCTCGAAGCGCTCGAAGCTCATCAGCTCGGCCCAGTCGGCGATCATGTCGGTCTCGTGGGCCAGGCTCATCATCGGCATGATGTGCACGCCGGGCGGGCGGGCGCCGACCTCGGAGACGAGCATGCTGCCGTCGGAGCGCTGGAACCACTCCATGTGGGTCAGCGCCGTGCCCACGCCCAGGGCCGAGAGCGCGGCGTCGTTGACCGGGTCGAAGTCGCGCCAGGTCGGGTCCTCGTACTCGCGCGGGAGCAGGACCACGTACTGCATCCACGGGTTCTCGAGCACCTCGAGGGGGCCGGGGTAGTAGCGGGTCCCGCACCGCCAGACCGGCTTGCCGGCGATCGCCACGGTCTCGCAGGTGAACTCGCGGCCGACCACGAACTCCTCGGCCTGGGCCGGCTGAGTGGGGCTGGGTGACAGGCCCAGGGCGAAGAGGCCGCGCAGCTGCTCGTCCGAGGTGACCCGGAAGGTGGCCTTGGAGCCCAGGCCCGCCGGCGGCTTGACGACGATCGGGTAGCCCACCTTCTCGGCGAAGGCACGCAGCGCCTCGGCCGAGGTCGCCAGCGCGCTCTGGGCCACGGGCACCCCAGCCTCGCGCAGCACCGACTTCATGCGGTCCTTGTCGCGAAAGTTGCGAGCGGTCGCGGCGCTCATGCCCTCGATGCCCACGGCGTCGCGCGCCTGGGCCAGCGGCAGCTGAAGCTGCTCGAGCACCCCCGCCAGGCGATCGATGGGGCCCACGCCCTTGGCGATGGCCTTGCAGGCCCGGGTCAGCTCGCCGCCGTCGAGGCAATTGTCGACGCGGTAGTGCCCGGCGATCCGCTCGCGCAGCGCCTCGGGCAGGCGCGACTCGGGGTCCTCCGAGATCACGCTGACGCGCGCGCCCTCGAGGCCGATGAAGGCGGCGGTGTAGCGCAAGGTGTTGTGGAGGAAGCGAGGGGCGACGAAGACGACGTGGCGCACGCTCGCCTTCTAGCAGGATCGCGGCGGCCGACGCCATGGGTCCAAAAACACGGCGCGCCGAGAAAGAATGCACGGATCCGCGACCACGGGGGACTCATCAGGCGAGCTCATGTTTTGCCACGGCTCCGCAGCCCGGTGTGGCTGCGCGACGGCCCCGACTATGACGGACCGTCGCGCAGCCTCGCTGCTATCACCCGGCTCGCGCCTGCGCCCTACGCCTCCGAGGCGATCGCGTCCAAGGCCGCCGCGAGGCGCTCGAGGTCCTCGTCGGTGCCCACGGAGATCCGCAGGCACCCGGAGAGCATCGGCACCCGCGTGAGGTCCTTGACCAGGATCCCCGCCTGCGCCAACGCGGCCCGCAGCCCTCGCGCGCGCGCGTCGCTGGGGAAGCGGACCAGCACCAAGTTGCCGTGATCCGGGAACAGCTCGGCGTCGGGCAGGCGACGCAGGATCTCGACGAGGCGCCGACGGTTGGCCGTGGTCTTGGCGACCATCGCGTCCTGGGCGTCGGCGAAGCGGGTCAGGGCGAGCTCGGCCAGGGCGATGCTGGTCTGCGAGACGTTGTAGGGGTGGCGGACCTTGTTGAGGGCCAGGGCGAGCTCGGGGTCGGCCACGCAGTAGCCCACGCGCAGGGCGGCGAGGCCGACCTTGGACAAGGTGGCCATGTGCACGTAGTTGGACGGGCGATCCGGGCGCCACAGCGAGCAGCCGGGGTCGTAGGCGGCGTAGGCCTCGTCGATCACGAACACCGTGCCGGGGAAGTCGGCGATCAACCCCTCGATCATCGCCTGGTCCCACAGGCTCGCGGTCGGGTTGTTGGGCCGGGCCAAGAAGCAGATCGCGGCGCCCCCGTCTCGGCCCAGGGCGGCGCGCATGGCCGCCTCGTCGAGCTCGAAGTCCGGGCGCAGCGGGACCTCGTCGACCTCGAGGCCGAGCACCCGGGCCGAGTGGGCGTACATCACGAAGGTCGGGCAGGGGATCACCAGGCGGCTGGTCTCGGGGCCGCCGGAGACCGCGGTCAGCAGCATGCCGATGATCTCGTCGCTGCCGTTGCCGAGCACGACGCGGCCGGAGTCGCAGCCGTGGCGCTCGCCCAGGACCCGGCGCAGGGTTCGACCGGAGGTGTCGGGGTAGCGCCCGAGCTCGAGGCCGCGGACGACCTCGGCGAGGGCGTCGCGGACCTCCTGCGGCCACGGCTCTGGGCACTCGTTGGCGTGCAGGCGGCTGGGCGCCGTGGACGGGGGGACGTCGTAGACCTCGAGGGCGGCGAGGCTCGGCCGCAGGTGGCGGCGCCAGTCGGTGCTGTCGGTGCTCACGGTTGATCCTCTTCGCGCTGCGCGAGCCGGAGCTCGACGGCCCGAGCGTGGCCCTCGAGGCCCTCGGCCCGGGCGAGGCTGGTGATCGCCAGCGCCTGGGCGCGCAGCGAGCTCTCACCGAGCTCGAGCAAGCTGGTGTAGCGCACGAAGTCCCAGCAGCCCAGAGGCGAGGAGAAGCGGGCTCCGCCGGCGGTGGGCAGCACGTGGCTGGGCCCGGCCGTGTAGTCGCCGGCGGCCTCGGGGGTGAAGGGGCCGATGAAGATCGCCCCCGCTCGATGGATGCGCTCGGCGAGCTCGCGCGGGCGCTCGACGAGGAGCTCGAGGTGCTCGGGGGCGTAGGCGTCGGCCTCGGCGGCCAGGGCGTCGCGGTCGCCGACGATCACGGCCGCGCCCTGATCCCGCAGCGCGGCCGCGGCGATCTGCTGGCGCGGGAGCGTGGCCAGCTGCGCCCGCAGGGCCGCGCTCACGGCCGTGGCCAGCTCGACGCTGGTGCACAGCAGCACCGGCGAGGCCTGGACGTCGTGCTCGGCCTGGCTGATCAGGTCGGCGGCGACCATGGCCGGGTCCGCGCTCGCGTCGGCGACCACGAGGATCTCCGAGGGTCCGGCGATCGAGTCGATGTCGCAGCGACCAAACACCTGGCGCTTGGCCGCGGTGACGTAGGCGTTGCCGGGGCCGACGATCTTGTCGACCCGGGGGACGCTCTGCGTGCCGAAGGCGGCCGCGGCCACGGCCTGGGCCCCGCCGATCGCGAAGATGCGATCGACCCCGGCCAGGGCGGCGGCCGCGAGCACGACCTCGCTGGGCCGCGGGGTGAAGAGCAAGACCTCGGCGACGCCCACGACCTTGGCGGGGATCGCCGCGTGGAGCACCGAAGAGGGGTAGGCGGCCGTGCCCCCGGGGGCGTAGACGGCCACGCGCCGAAGCGGCGCCACCCGGCTGTGCAGGGCCGCGCCCTCGTCCTCATCCTCGAGGCCGGTGGTGGTCAGGGCGCGGGCCTGGGCGACGTGGAAGCGACGCACCCGCGCGGCGGCCTGCTCGAGAGCGGCGCGCAGCGCTGGGTCGAGGGCGGCGAGGGCGGCCTCGGCTCGCGCGCGCGGCAGCTCGAAGTCACCGGGGGCGAGCTCGCGGCCTTCGAAGCGCGCGGTCAGCTCGGAGACGGCCGCGTCGCCGCGGGCGCGCACCTGCTCCAGGATCGATCGCGCGGCCGCGTCGGCCTCACCGTCCAGGCCAAAGGATCGCTCGCACAGCGCCCGCCAGCGGGCCCGGTGCTCGGGCGCGCTGCTCGGGCGCAGATCCAGGATCGTCAGGGCCGAAAACTCGCTCGCGGCGGCCATGGAGCCGGGACCTTAGCAGAGCGCGGGGTCAGGCGCGCAGCTGGCCGAGGACAGCCGGCTCGGCGGCCGCCAGGGCCGGCGGGAGCGCGCTGCCCAGGTGACTCCAGCAGCGCTTGGTCGCCGCCTTCTGCGTGGGCGCGAGCTGCTTGAGCACCTGCCGGCGACGGATGCCCTTGCGCTGACTGTCGATGCTCAGGGCGTAGCAGGCCTCGGGCATGGACAGGCCGGCGCGAATGCTGCGCAGGTCCACCCCACAGCCGCCGCCACAGCAGGCGTTCTCGTACACGTAGGCACCGTTGGCCACCCACACGCCCATGCCCAGGAGCACCGCCGCGATCTCGGCGTCGGCCTCCCACTCGAGCAGCGCCTGACGCGGGTCGCCGTCCTCGAGCGCGGGGCGTTCCCCGACGCGGTCGAGGGCGATGCGCCCGAGCTCCCGCGCGACGCTGGCGAGGAGCAGCTCGCGGACCTTGAAGGCCGCGGGCGCGAAGAGCATCAAGTACTCCTCGGGGCCGCGGAAGGTGTGGAGGAGCTTGCCGTTGGCGTCACCCAGGCTCTCGTAGCCGTCCTGGAGCTGCGGCCCGGCGCTTCGGGCGTCGACCTCGAGCAAGGTCATCTCGACCTCGCCTTGGCCGACGAATTCCTGGACGCCGCAGATCATGTCGAAGAGCGAGTCGAGGTCCCAGGGCGAGGCCGCGCGGCCGAGCTTCAGGTCTGCGGGGTCGGTGAGCAGCCGGGGCTGGCGCGCGGGCTCGCCGAGCTTGCCTGCGAGGTCCACGAGGCCGGCGGCGATCCACTCGCGGGCGTCCTCGTCGGGCACGAATTCGGGCGAAGCCTTGGCCGCTGAGCCGAACTGAAACATGGGCGGAATGTAGCACGCGAACCCAGCCCTCCGACGCTTAGAACCGCACGGCCGCGACCCCCGTTGTCATGAATCTCTTGCAGATCATCGGGATGCTCACACACTGAAATTCGAGGTAGCGATCACGCAGGTTCGAGGCGGGGCGTGATCGTGCACGAGGCGCGTGGGTTCGATTTTGGCCCACGCGAGCGTGGCCGCGAACACGTGGGTCGTCGTCGACCCACGCGCTCCGCCTCGTCGATAGCGGAATTGCACCTTGTCCAGGCGAGGAGGACAGCGAAATTCGAGTGGCGCGCGCCGAGGCGCGGACCTGCGATTGCTGACTCTCCTGCTCCCCCTGCTCACTTTCTTTGGCCTCGCCTTCGCCCCGACCGCGGCGTGGGCGAACCCCAAGGCGATCCGCGTGCCCCTGACGATCCACGTGGGCAACGAGGGCGGGCGCTCGGTGGTCCGCGAGCACCACATCGTCGACTCCGTCCGCCGAGCCAACCGCGACCTCGCCCGCTTCGGGATCCACCTATGGATCCGCGACATCGTCCCCATGCAAGCCGGGCCGCGGGTCGAGAGCTCCGACGAGCGCCTCGACCTCGCCCGCGAGACCGCCAGCGACGGCAGCGTGCACGTGTTCTTCGTCGACCGGGTGGCCCTGGCCAACCCGCGCAAGGGGGATCGCCGGGTCAGCGGCATGCACTGGCGCTACCACGGCTTCGACGCCCGGATCCGCGCCCGCGAGTATCTGGTGGTCGCCCGCGACGCGCCCAACACCACCTTGGTCCACGAGGTCGGCCACGCCTTTGGCCTGAGCCACGACAGCGACACGGACAACCTGATGTGCTCGTGCCGCCGCGGGGTGGACCCGGCCTTCGACAGCCGCCAGGGCCGACGCCTGCGCGGAGGCGCCCGACGCTTCATGTCGCGCCACGGGCGGCTGGCCAAGCGCCGCGCGGCTCAGCGCGCCGCCCGAAGCCGACGAAGCTCGCGGAGCTGATCGAACACGAACGAGCTCCAGGTGCCATGGGCGGCGGCCGAGTGGGGCGGCCAGACTACATGCAGTCTTCGATGTCGTCGGGGCCCTCGCAGGCCTCGAAGCCATCGGGCGCGCAGCTGTCCGGGAACAGGTAGAAGTCGTCACCCTCGCAGTACCAGGTCAGCGCGTCGTCACAGCCTTGGGCCGGGATGCAGCCCAACCACGCCGCGCTGTCGAGGCAGTTGCCCCCCGGCCCGGCCAGCACGACCTTGGAGCCAGACACCGACTGGCACAGCGGCTCGGTCTCGCAGTCCTCCTGCTCGAGGCTGGGGCAGTCGGGCTCGACCACGTCGGTGCTGTCGGCGCCCTCCTCGGCCGTGCCCTCTTCCGCCGTGCCGCCCTCGCCTGCGGTGCCGCCCTCTTCCGCCGTGCCCCCCTCTTCCGCCGTGCCCTCTTCCGCCGTGCCCCCCTCGCCTGCGGTGCCGCCCTCTTCTCCCGCCGTGCCCCCCTCTTCCGCCGTCCCGCCTCCATCGGCGGTCCCGGTCGTCCCCGAGTCACCACCCTCGCCGCCACCGCCACCGGAGCCGTCGGCGGTAGCGTCCGCCTCGGTGTCCTCCGTCTGCCCGGCCGCCTCGTCTCCGCTGGTGATTCCGTCGACGGGATCGTCGCCACAAGCTGGCGCAACAAACATGATCGCGGCGCTCCAGGCCGCTGTGAGGAGGAGGTCACGTGAGGTCATGGGCGAAGCCTAGGGCCAGGGATCTCGTCCTGCAAATGGGCCAGCGCCTCGGCCCGAGGCCGCGTACACGTCGATCTTCCGCGACCTGTAGCAACGGACCGGCCCGAGAGCCGCTGGTTCCCAGCGAGCCGTGCCGGCGAGGCTGTGCAGCAGACCGAGCGACAATCGCCCCCGTCCACGTTCGCCGGTCTGGCTCATCCGATGCGGCCCAAGTCAGCGCTCCTCGAGTCGCTTGGAGTCGACAACCATCAACGTCAGGAACGCTCGAGCCTGGGCATCTTTGCGGATGGCCATCCATGCATGGTGGGCATAGCGACATCGGTCCAAGTCTCCTCATGGCCCGCCCGCAGGACGAGCGTCCAGCCGGCAGACCACCCACGCCCCCAATCGCCGCCTCAAGTCGTTGGGATCACAACACTCGAGATTGGCACGATCTTCGTAGAGACATCCCCCATGCACCTCGAGCTGGTCCCCCCCCCGAGCCCCCAAGAACGAGCCGGCACCCGTCCGCCTCGCCACAGGCGTCCTCGCCCTCACGAGCTCCCCCGGGAGCGCATGTTGCTCTACGGCCCCGGCGCCCTCGCCGACCACGAGCTCGTCGCGCTGCTCCTCGGCGGCGGCCGAGCGGTCCAGCGCGCCCAGGGGGTGCTCGACGCCCTCGGCGGCCTGGGCGGGCTCAGTCGCGCCTGCGCCCACGAGCTGCGCGAGCTCCCGGGCATCGGCGACGCCGGATCCACGGCACTGGCCGCCGCCGTCGAGCTCAAGCGCCGCTTCGATCGCCTCGAGCTCCCCTGGGGCCGGCAGCTGCGCTCACCTCGGGAGGTCGAGACCTTCCTGCGCTCGCTGCTTCAGGGCGCCACGCAAGAGCACTTCATGATCGTCGGCCTCGACGCTCGCCAGCGCGTGCGCATGGTCAGAACGGTGGGCGTCGGCTCGCTCAGCCGCGTCGAGGTCCACCCCCGCGAGGTCTTTCGACCGCTTCTGCGGGCGGGCATGCACAGCTGCATGATCGTCCACAATCACCCCAGCGGCGACGCCCGGCCCAGCGAGGCCGACATCGACCTGACCGAGCGCCTCGTCGACATCGGGCTCTTCCTCGGCGTCCCGGTCCTCGACCACGTGGTGATCAGCGACCGCGGCTTCGTGTCTCTGGCCGAGCTCGGCCTGGTCCGCGGGGCCGTGAACACCGAGACCGACGACTGACCCAAGTCGAATCCGGCCACGACTCCGGCCCAAACTTCCGGCCCAAACTTCCGGGCCGCTCACGCGGGCCCCGGCTACAGCGCCGCGTCCGTGAACACGCAGCTCGACGCGTCGCCAAAGTTGTAGCCGGGCGCGAGCTCGGCGTAGAGCGCCGAGAGCTCGCGCCAGTCGAGGTAGCCCTCGGCGTCGAAGCACTCGTGCAGGGCAAAGTCCCCGTGGAGCATGTCCCCGACCCCGTCCACCTCCTCGATCAGCCCCCGGGCCCGGCCGGCGCCGCTGGCCTGCCAGCGCATGTCCAGCTGCATGCGCTCGCGCTCCGGGCCGCTCCAGCCGTAGCTGTCCCACTCGCCCATGAGCGCGAGGTGGAAGCTGCCCGAGCCGTCCGCGGCGCGGTGGTACGCGTAGGTCTCGTCGCTCGAGAACTCGTCGTCGTCGAGGTAGCCGGTGCGCTTGGCCTCGAAGCCCTCGAACTGCAGCGCGATGGTCTTCTCGCCGCTGGCCACGTCGCGCTCGAAGTCGATGACGACGTCGCCCGCGTAGCGCCACAGCAAGGTCGTGTCGAGGCCCGGGTAGCTCTCGAGGGTGTCGAAGTCGATGTGCACGCTCCCGTAGCGCAGGTCGTCGGCGACGGTCAGGCTGCCCTCCGAGAGCAGCTCGAAGGCCGCCGGATCCACGCTGCCCCGCGGCGCGACCAGGAACTCGAACTCGGTGTCGAGCTCGTTGCCGATCACCCGCACCATCCACGCGACCTCGCGGCCGCCCTCGTCGTCGAACGGCCCGTAGACCCGCCACGCGCCGTCGAGGCTGGTCTCGCGGTGGTCGTCGAGGAACGCCACGATGTAGCCCGAGGTCTCGACAACGGTGGTCACCCAGCCGTTGACGTCGGCCGCGGTCTGGTTGGCCCACCACCACGCGTCGCCGCGCAGGTCTCCCTCGGCGCGGAAGTCCTCGGCGGCGCTCGGCAGCTCCAGGCTCACGTCCTCGGCCTCGAGGTAGGCGCTCTCGTAGCCGCCGCCAAAGGTGCAGGCGCTGGCGCCCAGGCCAGCGAACAAGAGCGAGGAGAGCGAGAGGGCGCGCGTGAAGGTCGAGTGGGCCATGCTGCCCGCTGCCATTTACGAAACCCGGGCCAGGTCGAGTTGGCGCAAAAAACCGAGTGATTCCGGGCGCGGGCTGATCTGGCGGCGTTGCGATGAGAGACACTCGGGCGCGCTGTTGTGGTTCGCAACGTCGCCCGCCACCACGCGGCGCGAATACGAGCGCGGCTCGGCGCTCGGCTCGACCAAGCATGTTCTCGGGGAGCTCGAAGTCGAGGTAGCGAAGCCCCGCTTCGAGCTTCGCGCTCGTCGAGCGCCTCTCGGAGCATGCTCAGGGGAGCGTCGAAGTCGAGGTGGCGAAGCGCTGCTTCAGGGCTCCTGATCCTCCAGCCCCTCCAGCCCCTCCAGCCCCTCACGCCACTGGTTCAAAGGGTCATTGAAGTTGAGGTGGCAAAGCTCCGCGGGCGGCTCGGCCCACTCGAGCGGGCTGATCTTGAAAGACTCGCGGTCCTTCTCAGCCCAGGCCAACCGCCACTCTCGCTCCACCCACTTGGAGCGGGCCGCGGCTCGGCTCCAAAACAGCAGGTAGAGATCCCGGTTGAGAATCTCGTCATAGATCCGGGCCTCGAACTCTTCGCCGGGGCGCAAGTCCAGACAGTCCAAGAAGACCTCGACGTCAACGCTCTTGAGACTAGCGACGCGATCCAACACGCGCGCCCGATCTCCGTGGGCGTAGGAGGCAAAGGCCGAGCGGAAGGCCTCCCCGCGCGCGCTCGCCAGCACCTCGGGGTCCGTGGTCGCCGTCGCCGACACGACCTCGAGCTCGACGCGGACCCGCCCCACTGGCAAGCCGGCCACGCGCGCGTCGAACTTGAGCAGCCGCTTGCAGGGCGCGAGGTCTGCCGGCACATAGACGCTGAACTCGACGATCTCGAAGCCCCCGGACCAGCGAAAGCGCTGGACGGCGTCCTCGACCTCGAGATCGCGCATGCGCAGCTCGACGCTGACCTCGGTGCCCACCGACCAGCGCGTGCGCGCCAACGCGAGCCGGTGCGTCGCGTCGGCGCTGCGCCGCTCGAGCTCGGCCGCGAGCCGACCTTCGAGCTCCTCGCTGTAGACCACGAAGCGGGCGATGAACTCGTCGCCCGGGCGGACCCGCGCCGGGGCCGAGGCGCCGAGCTCGACGCTGTGGACCTCCTCCGTGAGCGCCGGCGCGTCGGCCTCTTCCCCGTGCGAGGCCTCCAGCGCATCCGCGTCGTCCTCGTCGTCCTCGAGGGGAGCGAGGGCGCTCTCGATATCGTCTCCTGGCTCTGCGGGCGCCCGCACCGGCGAGGGCTCTGGCCGCTCGCTCGGCCCGCTCGGCCCGCCCGGCACGAAGGACTCGCTTTTGTTGCCATCGCGCGTGCGCACGGGAGGCGAGGACGCCGGCGCTGGAGGAGCGCCACGACCGCCGCGCACGACCTCGCCCGGCAAGGGCGGCCCCTTGGGCTGCGGCGCGGACTCGCCTGGCGAAGCGCGTAGCGGCAGCCGAGCCACCAGCCCCCGCCCCCGCTCACCGACCGGATGCGCGCGGACCTCGAGCTCGAGCGAGCCCCCGCGCGGAACATCCACGGTCACGACGCAACCCGACGACTCGCGCCTGCCCTGCGAGACGCTCACTTCCCAGCGCAGACTCTGGGCCCAGAAGTCCGAGATCGAGATGTCGACCGGCCCCCGACCGACGAGCTCGAGCGCGTCGACCAGCTGTCCTCGCCAACGCAGGCGCAGCGCGCCGCCAGCGAGCTCGGGCTCGATGCGGAGGGTGACTCCGGGGACGACGTCGACTCTGGCCATGGCGCGCCCCAATGATAGCGGCCCTCTCAGGGCGCGGTGAAACCCATCACGACCGCAGCGCGGCGCTTCGCCGCGTCCGCCACGTCCATCGCCAGCCCGCGCTCACAGCGGCTGAAAGTGCACCGTGACCTCGGCCCCCGCCTGCGCCGGGCCGGGCGGCAGGCTCTGGCCGACCGCCAGCCCCGTGCCCGTGGCCCGCAGCTCGACGTGGGCCTTCTCGGCCTCGGCCAGCGCCTGGGTCAGGGTCAGGCCGCTGAAGTCGGGCAGCCCGGTCGTGAACTCGACCTTGCGCATGCCCGGCAGCGGGGGCTGAACGTCGAGGTCGGGGATGAAGCCCTCGACCAGCTCCGGGGCGTCCGCCGCGATCGCAATCGCCTCGGGCGAGACCTCGGTGCTGTCCTCGTCGGGCACGCCCATGTAGGCGAGCACCCGGGTCCCCAGCCGGGCGAAGGTCGGGGCCGCGACCTCGTTGCCGTAGTGGCCGCCCTCGGGGTTGTCGACGGACACGAGGATGACCAGCGCGGGGTCCTCGGCCGGGACCGCGCCGATGAAGCTGGCGTAGTACTGGTCCTCGAAGTAGCCGCCCTCGGGGTTGGCCTTTTGCGCCGTCGAGGTCTTGCCGGCCACGGTGTAGCCCTCGATGCGCGCGTTCTTGCCGGTGCCGTTTTTGGTGTGGACCACGGCGGTCAGCATCTCGAGCACGGTGTCGGCGGTGGCCTTGCGGACGATCCGCTCGCCGGCCTCGCCGTCGCGCTCGTGGTCCCAGGCCGGCTCGCCCTCGGCGTCGAGGATCTGCGAGACGATGGTCGGCTGGCGGTAGACGCCGCCGTTGGCCAGGGCCGCGAAGGCGGCCGCGACCTGCAGCGGGCTGGCGCTCATGCCCTGGCCAAAGCTGATGTTCGCGGCCTGGATGTCCGACCACTTCTGCCAGTCGGCGACCAGGCCCTTGGTCACCGCGGGCAGCTGGATGTCCGGGCGCTCGCCGAAGTGGAAGCGGTGAATCCAGCGGTAGAGCGCCTCCTTGCCCAGGGTCTCGTAGATCTTCGTGGTGCAGATGTTCGAGGACACCGCGAGGATCTCCGTGACGTCGAGCCAGCCCTTGCGCTTGGTGTCGCGGATCGCGTGGCGGGGCGTGTACTGCCAGCGCCCCTCCTCGCAAAAGAAGGTCTGGTCCGGGCGGATCGTGCCCTGCTCGAGGGCCGCGGCCACGGTGATCGCCTTGAGGGTCGAGCCGGGCTCGTAGGCGTGCTGGACGGCCAAGTTGACGGTCTGCGCGGCGCTCGGGACCGGGTGGTTGGGGTCGAAGGTCGGCCGGTTGACCATGGCCAGGACCTCGCCGCTGCGCGGATCCAAGACCAGCACGCTGGCGCCCACGGGGTGCCAGTTGCGGACCAGCGTGTCGATCTCTTCCTCGGCCATGGCCTGGATCGCCGAGTCGATCGTCAAGACCACGGTCTGGCCGCGGGACACGGCGTGGTCGGGGTGGCCGTCGACGAGCAGCTTGGTGCCCATGCCGTCGAAGGCCGCGTAGTAGGCCGGGCTGCTGGCCTCGCGCCCGGCGAGGGACTCGTTCATGCCCAGCTCGACGCCGAGGTTGCCCTGGCCCTGGGCGTTGACCCGACCGAGCACGTGCGCGGCCAGGGAGCCGCGCGGATAGACGCGGTGCGGATCCTGCTCGAGGCGCACCCCCGGGAGCTTGGCCCGGCGCACGGCCGCCGCCATGTCGTCGTCCAGAGGCAGGCGGAGCTTGCGGTAGGCCTTGTCGCGCTCGAGCTCCTCGGCGATGTAGTCGGCGTGCTCCGAGCCGAACATGGTCAGCAGGAACTCGAGCACCTCGTCCTCGCGGCCGTGCGAGCGGATCAGCCGCGGGTTGAGCACGATGCGATCGAGGCGATCGTTGACCGCCATCGAGATGTGGTTGCGGTCGACCACGTTGCCGCGGCTGGCCTCGAGGGTGTAGGTGCGCAGCTGCTGGCGGTTGCCCTGGGCGGCGTACTCGGCGTGGCGACGCACGCACAGATCCCAGGCGCGGTAGCCCATGCCCATGAGCCCGGCGACGATCAGCGCGCCGACGATCGTCGAGCGCCGCTGGATCGAGCGCGGGTCGCTGGCCATCTTGGGCACGCTTCGCCACATCTCGGCGCCGCGGCTGCTGATCAGGTCGATGTTCTCGCGGACCTTGGGGCTCATCGCGTGGCTCCTGTCTCGTGTGCTGCGCCCGCGTCGGCGGCCGGCTCGAGCTCGATGCGCTGGATCCTCGTGGGCGGCGCGGGGACCATGCCCAGGCGCGCCGCGGCCTGCTCGGCCACGCGCTCGGGTCGGCGCAGGTAGGCGCGCTCGGTCTCGAGCCGACGCTTGCGATCCAAAAGGCGCTTTTGCTGCTCGCTGAGCTCGGTGATCTCGTTGGCGGCCTGGAGGACCTCGATGCGCGCGCTGACCCGGGCCAGGCCCACGGCGGTGAGCACCGCGAGCACGGTGAAGAGCAGCAGCGGCGTGCCGTTGGCGCGGCGGCGCTGGAGCAGGCCGCGAGGCGTCCGCGGGCGGGCGTCGGGGTCCTCGGCGCGACCCCAGCCGTGGGCGCGGGCGCCCTCGTCCTCGCTCGCCTTTTGGGCCCGCTGCTTGCGGCGGCGCGCGGCCAGGGCGTCCGACTCGCCGCGTCGACGCGAGCGCGGCAAGGTCACGACGACCTGGCGTTGGGCTTCGGAGGCTGGCTGTGCGTTGCGTCGTGCCATGGTGATCTCTGTGGTCAGCTGCGGCGCTCGAGCACCCGCAGTCGGGCGCTGCGCGAGCGAGGGTTGCGGTCGCGCTCGGCCGCGTCGGCCACCACCCCGCGCCGAGGGAGCTCGGCCGCGAGCTGGAAGGGCGCCTTGGGCAGCTGGTCCGCGGTCAGGGGCAGGCCGTGGGGCAGCTCGGCCACGCGGCTGAGCGCGGCGAAGCGCCGCTTGATCCGGCGGTCCTCGAGCGAGTGGAAGCTGATCACGCCCATGCGCCCGCCCACGGCCAGGCGCTCGGGGCCGGCCTCGAGCAGCGCGTCGAGCTCCTCGAGCTCCTCGTTGACCGCGATGCGCAGGGCCTGAAAAGTCCGCGTGGCCGGGTGGATGCGCCGCCCGAGCTGACGCCGCGCTCGCGCCGACATCGCCTCCTCGACGACCTGGGCCAGCGCCCCCGTGGTCCGCGGCCGCGCCACGATCACCGCCTTGGCGATGCGCCGGGCCTCGGGCTCCTCGCCGTAGCGACGCAGGAGCTCCGCCAGGCCGGCCTCGTCGATCTCCGCCAGGAGCTCGCCAGCGCTGCGACCGCGCGTCGGATCCATGCGCATGTCCAGGGGGGCGTCCGCGCGGAAGGAAAAGCCCCGCTCCCCGGCGTCGAACTGGTGTGAGGAAACACCGATATCTGCGATCAGCGCCGCGACCGACTCGATCCCGAGCTCGTCGAGCACCGCCGCCAGGCTCGAGAAGCGCGCGTGGACGAAGTGGAGCGCACACTCGGCGCCCTCGAGGCGCGTCCGGGCAAATTCGAGCGCCGCCGGGTCCCGGTCCAGGAGCACCACCTTCGCGGGTGAGCAGCGGGCCAGCAGCGCCGCCGTATGCCCGCCTGCGCCGCAGGTCGCGTCGACCAGCACCGCCTCTGGGGTCGCGGCGATCGCGGGCACCAGGGCCTTCGCCACCGCCTCGGCGAGCACGCTCTCGTGGAACTCGGGCACCAGCTTCGGTCGTGCCAGCGACCCTCTAGCTGGTCAAAATTTGCGCTTTTCCAGCCCCCGTGCCGCCACCGGATCTCGGGAGCGCGATCACGCCATGACCCGCCTTCTGGCCCCGCAGGCCACGCGAGCGCCGAATCACCTGCAATCACGACGACTTAGCGTCCTCGCCGGGGAGTTGACCACGGCCGGAGCGGGCAGTAGCTTCCGCAACCCCACCGTCCGATCTGTGCGGACGCGGGCGCGCCGAAGGGACCCTAGATGCCGCCTCGAACGAGGAATTTTCGCCAGCTCCACGAGTCCTCGGAGCTCCTGCTCGAGAAGCTCGGGATGCTCGGGCCGCGCCAGCGAGCGCAGTTCGACGAGCGCTTTCGCATGTCGTGGATCTTCCACGACTTCGCGCTCGAGGGGACGGTGCTCACCGTCTCCGAGATCAAAGCAGCGATCGACCCGGAGATCATCTCGACTCCAGCGTTGATCCCCGCCTACAACCACATCGCCTCGCTCTACGACGGCATCGAGTTCATCCTCGCCTCACGGGGCAAGCGGATGACGCTCAACCTCGACTGGCTCAAGCGTCTGCATCAGATCTTGCTGCCAGCCGACAAGAAGGATCAGGTCCAGTACCGCAAGGACAACCCGATCCACCGCATGTATTTTCACGACCTCGCGCAGGCCGACAAGATCAGCTACCGCATGCGGAAGCTGACCGATTGGTTCCGCACCGAGGAGTGCAAGCGTGCCCATCCGATCGAGCTGGCCTGTGAGGTTCACCGCGAGCTCATCCGCGTGCTGCCCTGGCCCGACATCAGCGGGCGCGTCGCGCGGTTGGCCATGAACCACATCCTCATCAACGAGAGCTACTGGCCAGCCATCATCCACCACGTGGATCGTCAGCGCTACTACGACACCTTGCAGCGCGACCAAGATGAGCTACTGGAGCTGGTAGTCGACTCCATCGAGGAGGGGATGGTTGCCAGTAACAAGCTCTACCAAGGCATCGTTGACTCGAGCCGTGGCTTCTGAGGTGCTCTCCATCGCCCCGGCCGTTCGGGTCTACGCCCGCGCAAAGCTGCCCACACGTCACGGGCAGCTCGAGATCGTCTCCTTCACCAACGCCGAGGGCCACCGCCTGGACGATGTCGCGGTGATCAGCGGAGAGGTCGCCGGCCGCCGCGACCTGCCCACCCGCCTGCACTCGGAGTGCCTCACCGGCGACGTGTTCGGCTCGCTGCGCTGCGACTGCCGCGACCAGCTCGAGCTCGCCCTCGACCGCATCATCGCCGAGCGCCCCGGGCTGGTGCTCTACATGCGCCAAGAAGGCCGCGGCATCGGCATCGCCGAGAAGGTCCGGGCCTACGAGCTCCAAGACGAGGGCTACGACACCCTCGAGGCCAACTTGCACCTCGGCTTCGACGGAGACCTTCGCCGCTACGACCAGGCCGCCGCCATGCTGCGGGCGCTGGAGATCGAGTCGATCGTGCTGTTCACCAACAACCCCGCCAAGGTCGAAGGGCTGCAGGCGTGCGGGATCGAGGTCAGCCGACGCGAGCCGATCATCAGCCCGCCGCGAGATGAGAACGCGGTGTACCTGAGCACGAAGAAGGCCAAGATGGGCCACAAGCTCTGAGCCGTGTCTGGGTCGGCAACGTGAGCCCCATATGTGTATTTGATGTTCTGGGCTAGCCCGAGCGCGAGTACGCAGCGCAGGTGACGCGCGGCGCCACGTGTCGCCACGCTCGCGCATGAAGTACCCTCGCGGCCATGATGGACTTGAGCCCCATCACCCAGGCGATCCTCGTCTACACAGCCCTCGCCGTCGGGCTGATCGTCACCGCCCTCACCGGCTTCGCCCAGCTGCGAGAGCTGCCCAAGGCGCTCAGCGCCGGCAAGCCCAGCGCCGCCCTGGTCCGGCGCGGCTTCTTGGCCGCGAGCGTGGGCATGGGCTCGGTGGGAGGATCGATCCTGGCCATCGAGCTCGGCGGGCCTGGAGCCATCGTCTGGATGTGGGTGGCGTCGCTGCTCGGCATGGGGGTCGTCTACGCCGAGGTCCTGCTCAGCGTGCGCCTGCGCGCCGAGGGGCGGATGAACAGCGCGCGCGTGCTCGAGGCCGGGCTCCCCGGCGGCCTGGGCAAGGCGCTGGCGCTGGTCTTCGCCCTGCTCGTGATGATCTTCGCGCTCTCGGCCGGCTCGCTGCTTCAGACCCAGCAGAGCACCGAGCTGCTGGCGACCATCGGCGGTGAGCCCTGGCAGGTCGCCGCGGTGCTGTGCGCCGCGGCGGCGGTCGGCATGGCCGTCCCCAAGCTGCGCGCCTTCGTGGCCGCCCTCGGCCCGGTCGCGGTGATCCTCTACGTGTTCGCGCTGCTGCTGATCATCGTGCGCACGCCCTACCCCGTGGGCCCGGCCCTGTCCTCGATCTTTGCCGGCCTGAGCTCCGGCGGCGCAGTGGCTGGCGGTGTCGCTGGCGGCGGGCTGCTGATGGCCATGCAGGCCGGCTTTTTGCGGGCCACGCTGGCCACCGAGGCCGGCCTCGGCAGCGCCGGCTTCACGCCCGAAGCCGACGCGATCAAGGATCCCAAGGCGGCCGCCCGCGCGGCCATGCTCGCGCCTTTGGCCAGCGGCATCTTGGTGCCCACGGTGACGGCCCTGGCGGTGCTCACGGCCTCGCCCTGGACCGGTCAGCGCATCGACGAGGCCGGCGAGCGGCGGGCCAGCGCCGACGCGCGCTCGGCCAGCGAGGCCGAGCTCGAGCAGATCGCCGCGTCGCTCGGCGAGGGCGACGTCGAGGCCCTGCGCGAGGCCGACGCCCTGCGCGTCGTCGCGGCCTGGGTGCCCCTCGAACTGCCCATGTCCCGAGGCATGGCCGGCAGCCTCCAGACTGGCCAGACCGTGGTCCTGCCCAAGGGCACCGTGCTCGACCCCGAGCGCGCCTCCCAAGACCCCGCCATCGACCCCACGGACGCAGGGCCCAGCTCCCCGGGCGCCCCGACCCAGGGCCTGCGCGAGAACTACGTCTACCCCATGGTCATGCGCGGCAGCCCGCGCGGCAGCCGGATCGAGGTCAAGGATGGCCAGCGCTCGATCCTCCTGCCCTCGTCCCCGGAGACCCAGGAGATCACCGAGCTCGTCTACCGCGACCTCGACCCGGACCTCAACCGCTACCCGGCCTTCGACGTGCGCATCCCCGTCGACAACGAGCTGCTCGAGACCGGCCGCGGGACGCTCGTGAGCCTGACGCCCAGCGACCCCTCCGTCGACCTCTACCGCAAGTCCAAGGTCCGCGACGGGCCCTACGTGGTCTTTGGTGACTACTACTTCGATGCGCGAGTCACCCGCATGTTCCACCCCGAGTGGGGGGCCTTCGACGCCGCCTTCGCGGCCGACGAGCTCCCCGGCGCGCTGACCTTGCGCAGCGCGGTGACCAGCGCCTTCAGCGGGCCCTACCTCGACAACGGCGACCCCCGGCCGCCGCGAGCGATGATCGCCCGCGAGGACTTCGACGCCCCGATCGGCGCGCGCCTCCACCTCGACTACCAGGTCCCCGAGCGCGGCATGGCCATCGGCAAGCTGCTGCCCAACGGCAGGCTCATGACCCCCTCGTGGCGCTTCCTGGCCGAGACCACCCACGCGATCTTGCGCCACAAAGAAGACCCGAGCCTCGACAAGCGGATCCGCGTCCACGTCGAGCCGAGCGCCGACGGCAACAGGCTGCTGTTCACCAGCGCCCAGCCCGAGGTCGCCGACTTCATCGACGCCGGCCGCTGGGCCAACTACACCGGCCCCTACCTCGACCCGCCCCCCTACCGCTTCGAGGTCGAGGTCCACAGCGGCACGCGAGCGCCGGCGTCCAACGACTACCTGCTGCGCACCAACCAAGAGCGCAGCGGCTTCGTCTCGCCCTTCGCCGAGCGCCGCACCCTGGTCCCCACCATGTCGGCCATCGAGGCCCAGGGCTCCCGCGGTCAGCTCTACGACCCCCACCCCGAGGAGGTCGCGCCCTTCATGGCCGGCCCCTTCGTCGCCGGCGCTGGCATCGAGCGCCTCGGCTGGGCCTCCTTCTTTGGCAGCGGCCACGGCGGAGAGGTCCTGCTGGGGATCTGCGTGCTGATCCTCGCGCTGACCACGATGATCGCCTGGTCCAGCTACGGCGCCCGGGCGGCCGATCACGCCCTCGGCCGCGGCGCGAGCTGGGGCTTCCGCGTGGTCTTCGTGCTCGTCGGCTTCGCCGGGGCCAGCGCCAGCCTCGAGCTGCTGCCGCTCATGCGCCTGGTCGACTCGGTGATGATCGGCCTGCTCGCGCTCAACGGCCTCGGCCTGGTGCTCGCGTGGCTGCGCCTGCCGAAGTCCGACGACGCTCGGAACGCAGCGAGCGAGTGAGCAGCCTGACGCAGCGGCGCGCCCAGGCAGGTGACGCCGCCGCAGGGCTCGCCTGCGCGCGCACGCTCACCCGAGCCAGGGCCCCCGCGGCCGCGGCTCACAGCCCCGTGCGGATCGGCGCCTCGCCCTCGCGGGCCTGGCGATCGAGGCGAAAGAGCCAGCGATAGAGGCGAAAGCCCGAGTAGAGGATCAGCGTCCACATCAGGGCGAAGACGATCGCGGCGGCCGTGGTCGGTGCCATGGAGCGCCTTTTTAGCACGGCCGCGGCCGTGGGCGGCGCGCGATGATTGCCGGGCCCTCGCCCCGCGCGACCCCTCGGCGCCCCCTCGGTCTGGCACGAGGCCGCGGAATCAGCCAACCTCTCGGCTCCGATGCGCCCTGACGTCCTCGCATTCGAAGTCGCCAAGCTCCTCGCCCCGCACCTGCCCGAGGCCGCCGGCCTCGACGTCGACGCGATCGCCGAGCTGCTCGCGCCCCCCGCCAAGCCGGAGTTTGGCGACCTGGCCTTCCCCTGCTTTCGCCTGGCCAAGGCCCTGCGCAACGCCCCGCCCAAGATCGCCGCGAGCCTCGCCGCCGAGCTCGCCCCGGCCCTCGCGGCCGCCGGCGAGGCCGGGCTGATCGCCGCGGCCAACCCCGCCGGGCCGTTCTTGAATTTCCGCCTCCGCCCCCACGTGCTCGGCGCCCTGCTGCTCCCGGCCTGGGCCCGAGGCGAGCGCCCGAACTTCTCCGCCACGCCCGTGCACACCGACCAGAAGATCATGGTCGAGTACTCGCAGCCCAACACGCACAAGGCCTTCCACGTCGGGCACATGCGCAACCTGTGCCTGGGCGACGCGCTCGTCCGCCTGCTGCGGGCCACGGGCCACGAGGTCGTCGCCGCCAACTACCTGGGCGACGTCGGCACCCACGTGGCCAAGTGCCTGTGGGGCATGGAGGCGCTCTTCGCCGACCAGCAGCCGCCGCAGGAACACAAGGGCGAGTGGCTGGGCAAGATCTACAACGTCGCCTCCAACCAGCTCGAGGACTGGGAGAAGGCCGGCAAGGACGGCGACACCGCGGCCGCGGCCAAGTACGCGGCCGCCCGCGCGCGCATGACCGAGATCCTCCGCGGCATCGAGACCCGCGACCCGGTCTACCGCGAGCTGTGGGAGCGCACCCGCCAGTGGTCGCTCGACGAGTTCGACCAGATCTACGCCTGGGCCGGCGTCGAATTCGATCGTGTGTTCTACGAGAGCGAGGTCGACGAGCCCGGCCTCGCCCTCGTCGACGAGTTCCTGCAAAAGGGCGTGTTCGTCGAGAGCCAGGGCGCCGTCGGCATCGAGAACCCCGAGATCGAGCACATGCCCTTCTTCATGCTGCGCAAGAGCGACGGCACGGGGCTGTACGCGACCAAGGACCTCGCCCTGGCGCGGACCAAGTTCGAGGAGTTCGGCGTCGACCGCTCGATCTACGTCGTCGACGCCCGCCAGAGCGACCACTTCCGCCAGGTGTTCTTGACCCTGAAAAAGATGGGCTTCGCCCAGGCCGAGCTGTGCGAGCACGTGGCCTACGAGATGGTCGAGCTCCCCGACGGCGCCATGTCCAGCCGCAAGGGCAACATCATCACGATCCGCGCCCTGCGTGAGCAGCTCGCCGAGGCGCTGTGGGCCAGCTTCTTCACCGCCTTGCGCGAGAGCGAAGAGGGCGCGAGCTGGACCGACGCCGAGTTCGAAGCG
The DNA here is from genome assembly GCF_011083025.2 of Pseudenhygromyxa sp. WMMC2535. Lineage (NCBI taxonomy): Bacteria > Pseudomonadati > Myxococcota > Nannocystales > Nannocystaceae > Pseudenhygromyxa > Pseudenhygromyxa sp. WMMC2535. The sequence goes on along the minus strand of NZ_JABJWV010000001.1, from coordinate 3,955,889 downwards.
GCCATCCACCAGGTCTCCCTCGGGGCGATCAAGTACGGGATGCTCAACCGCGACAACAACCAGAAGATCGTGTTCGACATGGCCGAGTGGACCAAGGTCCAAGGCGGCGACGGCGGGCCCACGCTCCAGTACGTGTGCGCGCGCTCGGCCTCGCTGCTGCGCAAGGCCGACGAGCGCGGCAAGGCCATCGACGCCGCCCTGGTCTCGGGCGAGCGCGCCCCGGCCCCCGGGACCCTGGGCGACGCGGCCGAGCTCGCCTTGATGCGCGAGATCATCAACCTGCCCAGCGCCATCGGCCACGCCGCCTCGCGCCTGCGCCCCTCGATCCTCTGCTCGCAGCTCTACACCCTCAGCCGGGCCTACAACCGCTTCCAGCAGCAGTGCAACGTGCTGCGCCAGGACGACGAGGCCGTGCTCCAGGCCCGCCTGCTGCTCGTCCAGGCCAGCCGCGAGGCCCTGGCCTGGGGCCTGTCGCTGCTCGGCATCCCCGCGCCCGAGCGCATGTGATCGAAGCTCCCCGCCGCCCTCGCCGGGCGGCCGTGAGACACTCTCGCTCATGTCGGCTGGAAGACTCGCCACGACCCGCGCCGCGACCCTTCAACTGATCGCCGCCCTGGGGCTGGTCGTGTGCGCCGCGTCGAGCCTGGCCTGCGACAGCCCCAAGGACGTCGCGGCGCCCAGCGAGGGCTCGCCCAACATGGCCGGCTTCGAGGGCTCGGCCGAGTCCGAGGACGGCGGCTCGAGCGACGAAGCGGGCAGCTCGAGCACCAACACAGGCACGGGCACGAGCACGAGCACGAGCACCGAGGGTGAGGGCGACGCCGGCTCGGGCGAGGGCGACTCCGGCTCCAGCGAGACCGACACCGCCGCCAGCGAGACCGACACCGGCGAGAGCTGCGAGCTCGACATCGAGCTCGAGGACACCGCTTGCGTCGCCTGCACCATGGCCGCCTGCTGCCCCGAGCTCACGGACTGCCTCGAGGTCGACGCCTGCGTCTGCGCGCTCGAGTGCATCGAAGCCGGCGGCCAAGCGAGCTCCTGCCAGCTCGACTGCGAGGCGCAAGATCCAGTCAGCGTCGCCCTGGGCAGCTGCGCGATCGTCAATTGCATCCAAGTCTGCCCGTGAGCCCGCCGACTACCGGCTGACGCGCGGCGCTGCTATCGTGCCTTCGTGGACGGCGGCGGCCCGAGCAACGACGACGAGCGAGTTCGGCGCCTGCCGATCGCGGGCACGGGCAAGAGCTCGGCCGCGCGGGTGCTCGACGACTGGTACGTGGCCTGCACCGTCAAGGAGCTCGCGGCCGCCGGCTCGCGGCCCTACGCGACCTCGCTCTACGGCGTGCCCATCGTGCTCTTCCGCGACGCCGAGGGCAGCGTCGGGGCGCTCCTCGACCGCTGCCCGCACCGCAACGTCCCGCTCTCCGACGGCCGCGTCGAGGGCTCGCGGCTGCGCTGCGGCTACCACGGCTGGGCCTTCGACACGCGCGGCCAGTGCCGCGAGATCCCGACCTCCTGCAAGGCGCCCGAGGGCCCCGCGCGCGCGGTCCAGCGCTACGCGACCCGCGAGCAAGACGGGCTGATCTGGGTCTACGCCACCCCCGACGTCGAGCCCGTCCGCGAGCCCTACGTGTTTCGCTACGTCCGCGACCCGGCCTACCACTCGGGCTGCGAGACCTTCGAGGTCGAGGGCACGATCCACGCCGTCGCCGAGAACGCCCTCGACGTCCCGCACACCAAATTCTTGCACAGCGGGCTGTTTCGCAAGTCCGGCGCCGGCAACCAGATCGAGGTCGTGGTCCGGCGCTGGCACGACCGCGCCGAGGCCGAGTTCATCGGCGAGCCGCGGCCCACGGGCATCGTCGGGCGGATCCTCGCCCCGGGCGGCGGCGTCGTCACCCACTTCGACCGCTTCGTGCTGCCGAGCATCACCGAGGTCGAGTATCGCCTGGGCGAGCGCAGCCACATCGCCACGGTCAGCGCCCTGACCCCGCTCACGGACACGCGCACCCGGCTGACCGCGATCATCAGCTTCCGCCTGCCGATCCCCGCGGCCCTGGTCCGCCCGGCCCTCGGGCCGATCGCCAGGGCGATCTTCGAGCAGGACGCCGTGGTCCTCGAGCGCCAGGCCGAGACGATCGCCGCCTTCGGGGGCGAGCACTTCGCGTCCACCGAGGTCGACGTGCTCGGGCCGCAGATCCTCCGGCTGCTGCGCAACGCCGAGCGGGGGGATCGCCAGGTCGTGGACGAGCCCCACGAGCACCGCCTGGTCATGGACGTCTGAGCCGACGACGAGGAGTCGTGGGCAGATGATCGATTGCACGCCCACGAGGACTCGTAGGGCATGTCCTTCACCCTTCGCGGCCTCCTCTCCCCCCGCCCACGGCTCGGCCTGCTGGCGTGGGCGAGCCTGTCTGCCAGTCCCCTGCTCGCGGGCTGTGAGAGCGACCCCGCAGCGGACGAAACTGGCGACGAAACTGGCGACGAAACTGGCGACGAGTCCAGCGAAGACCCCTGCAACGACCCGCTCCAGGGCGTGATGCGCTTCGAGGTCGTCGACGGCGAGCCGGCCACCACCTTCATCGAGCTCCCCTTTCCAATCCTCGGCCTTTCCGATCTCGCCCCCGCAGCCATCGGCGACTTCGACGGTGACGGCCACGCCGACTACGCCCTCGGCCGACGGATCAGCTTTGGCCCCCTGGGCCCCGAGAGCGAGCAGCTCAACCTCTCGCTCAGCGGGTTCTCGCCGACCAGCGCGCTCGCCCTCGACGTCGACGGCGACGGCAGCGACGAGCTCGTCCTCGGGCTATCCCACTCGGAAAACGGTACGCCCTCCCTCGCCTACTACACCATCTCGGCCGCCCGCGAGGCCGAGGCCAGCTCGCTGAGCTGGGCCGAGGCGCCGAGCTGGGGCCAACCCGAGCTCGCCGCGGGCGACGTCGACGGCGACGGGCTCGCGGACCTCGTGAGCATCGGTCTGGGCAGCTTCGTCATCTTCCACGCAGATGGCCAAGGCGGCTTCGAGGCGCAGCCGCGCCTGCTCGACTACCCGCTCGAGGACACGGCCACGGCGATCTCCCTCGCCCAGGTCGACGGCCAAGGCGGCCTCGACATCCTCACGACCCACAGCGAGACCTTCACCAGCAGCCTGCTCGTGACCACCGGCCTCGAGGGTGACACCCCGAGCTTCACCAGCTCCCCCATCGACACGCCGATCTACGCCGCCACCTTTGGCGACTTCAGCCAAGACGGGATCATCGACGCCGCCTTCCCCTCGGTCACGAGCTTCTACCTCGCCATCGGCGCCGAGGACGGCAGCTTCGCCAGCGAGACCCTCGCCTTCGAGAGCCTCGTCTACGCCTCCCCCGAGGCCGTGTTCAGCGCGGACTTCGACGGCGACGGTCGCCTCGACGTCCTGTTCGGGCCGCTCGGAGACGCCAGCCAGGAGCTGCTCTTCGCCCCCGCGCTGGCAGGAGGCGGGCTCGAGGAGCCCCAGCGCATGCGCGTGCTCGACTTCGAGGCCTACCTCTCGAGCCCGGCCATCGGCGACATCGACGGCGACGGCGCCCCCGAGGCCCTGGCCTTCGCCAGCTCCTGTCAGATCGGCCAGATCGAGTGAGCGCAGCGAGGGCCGAGCGTCCTGCCCATCCTCGACCGTCACACCTATCAAGACCCCTGCTCGAGCACCGGGCTCGAGCGGGGGTCTGTTGATCACCCGGAGAGGGCGGCCCCAGTCGAGGGTTCTTGGCTACTTGCGGCTGATGGAGACGACATCATCCTTGACACCAAGTTCATACTCGACATTATTGATCCAGACAACCTCTCCGTGCACACCAATCGAATTGGCGTACTCCTTGACGACCTCCGGAACAATACCATCATCCCAGTCGTCAATTTTAAATATCGTCTTACGCTCGACCCTAGTTACCGCTTTGGGATCTTTCGTAAAGCGGTGCGTAACCTCCTGCACAACGCTTCCGCTCTCAAGCTTCCGCTCGTATGATGCACGGTACCAAGTGTCTCCAGACCCCCCATTTCCGCCGTCCTTGCGCACCCATCCGCTGACGACATCTTCCGCCTCAACAATTGCCTGAGAGTGCGCATCATCGTACTCCTTGCCGGCACTTTGCTTGACAAACTGCTCATGGAGCTCATGAGCCAGAACAGCCAAGCCACTGCTTGCGACCTCACGCGACATATCCATCCCCTCCCAGCCAAACTTGGAAATATCATCGATAGATATATTACCCTTAGCAAAGGACGCAATCACAACGGACTTATCGTTCGCAGTAATAATAACAGAAGTATCAGATTTCAATATCTCACTCACAATATCAACAAATCGTTTAATCTGTGGAACATCACCACTGTACGCGATCTCCAAAATTTCATCACGAGTCACAGCCCCTCCATAACGAGGGACCTCACGATGCTCAATCTCAATTTTACCAGAATCCAATTTCTTTATTGCCTCAATAAATTTCTTTCGCCCATCACCAATTTCCAACTTGTATTGAACAGGTGCCTCCCCTGATCGCCCCCCAGACACTCCACCCCGCGCTCCTCCATCGAGCAACCCCTCTGCAGACCTCCCAGCAACGACGGCGTCGGCCACGGCGTCAGCGTGCCTTTCATAGCGATCCCCCGCCTTGCCCACCCCCCCCTCGAGCGAGACCCCCGCACGCTGCTGAACCACATGAGCAGCCTCGTGCGCAGCAGTGTGCAAGGTCGGGGAAGATACAAACCCTACCCGCTCTCCCGTGGTAAATGCCTCGGCGCCGACCGACTCACACGCGGAGGCCGCAGAGCCACCAACCTCGGCGCGAACCCCTTGAACGTCATGATCACCAAATGACCTCTGGATGGCATCGGCATATGGGAGCTTCGCATTTGCGCCAGCCACACCACGCGATGCCACTTGACGCAGATCAGCGAGGCGCTGAAGTTCATGAATCCTCGTCACACGCTCACTTTTGTCAGCCAGGCGCTGAAGCGGCGAATCGGGCCATGCGTCAGGACGCGAGAGATCCGCATTTGCCGAGGAGCTGCGTTGCATATTTCGAGAGAAATCGTGGGCCATACTTCATCAACATAATCCATTAATATGACATTCACCAACCGTCCTCTTCAGCCATACTAGCGACCTGGACATTGAGGATCTTTTGTCATGAATGACGACCGCGCGATACACGAGCAACGGCCCGGGCCCCAACTGGGGACACCGGGCCGCGCCGCGCTCGTCGCTCGGACGAGCCTCGCTGTGAACTGCTAACTCAGGGACAGGCCCCGAGCTCGGGGTAGTCGCACACCCCACCGTCGCAGTAGTTGCCCACCACCCCGGTGCGGAAGAAGGCGTCGAGCTGCGCGCGCGCAGCCTCGAGTTTGCGCAGCTCGCCGTGGGGGTCCTCGCAGGACTCCTGGGGCACGTTCTCGAGCGGATCCTCGGGCAGACCGAAGGCGTACTCGACGTAGGTGGTGCCAGCGTTCTCGTCGCTGACCGTGTCCAGGCCCCAGATGTCGCGGATGCCCGTGTCGAGGTGCGTCGCGCCCATGGCCCGGGCCATGATGTGCGCGCCCAGGGTGGTCACCTGGTGATCCCCGACCGCCGCGCGGATCAGCACGTCGTGGGCCGGGGTGTCGGGGAAGAGGTCCGAGGTCGCCCGGTGGCTGTAGCCCGTGGGCTCGGCGTGATCCCAGAGCATCTGCATCAGCGCGAGCAGGATCTGCAGATCCCGCGAGTCGCCAAAGCCGGCCTGGAGCAGCGCGAAGTACTGGTCGAAGTCGACGCTGCGGTTGAGCAGCAGGTTGTAGGGCTGGCCGGGGACCTCGACGCAGCCGCGCTCGATGTCCTGGCTCAGGGCCAAGAAGGTGCCGCCAAAGATCCCGCCCTGGCTGATGCCCCAGTAGTGCGCGGCGCTCGGGTCGATGTACTCGCCAAAGCTCGGGTCGTTGGCGAAGCTGGTCCGCATCATCCGCGTGCCCAGCAGGAAGTTGAGCATGCCCTGCTGGAGGCGGTCGGTGATCTGCTCGAACTGATGCATCGAGCCCTCGTTGAGCATCTGCGCGATCGGGATCGCGTCCTCGTCGGCCATGCCGATCCAGTCGACGGCGAAGATGATGTAGTTGTACTCGTTGAGGAAGCTGCGCAGGTGGCCGCTGCTGGCCTCGCCGATGCCGCCGAGTAGACCGTGGCCGTACTGCATGACCTGGGCCGGCTGCTCGAGCGCGCTGTTGGGGATGATGACCACGAAGGGGTACTCCGCGGTGCCCTGCTGCTCGGGCAGGCCGTCGGCGCCGTAGACCAGCTTGCCGCCGGCGTCGGGGCTGTCGAGGTAGAGCGGGACCTCGATGGTGCCCTGGATCCGATACGCGATGTTATCGGTGTTCCAGTCGTTCTCGACGTTGGTGACCATGTAGCTCGGGCCCTCGCCCTCGGCGTAGCTGGCCATGGCCTCGTCGCGCATGTGCAGCATGCTGGCCGTGTTGTTGTCGGTGCTCGCGGTCGTGAAGTCCCAGGCGATCTGCAGGCTCTCGCGCTCGACCCCGGCGTCCGCGAGGCGGGCGAAGATGTCGGCGTAGAGCGGGCGCCGGGCCTCGAGCTCGGCGTTGTCGGTGGCCGTCAGGTCGCGCAGCGTCGCAAAGTCGGCGCTCGCGGGGATCAGCTCACCGCTCTCGTTTTGCACGTCGCGCACGGCGACGATGTAGCGGGTGTTGTCCGCGAGGCGCTCGACCGGGCGGATCATCAAGGAGCCGTCGGTGTCGGCGGGCAAGGACACGTCGACCTCGGCGAAGTGCGGGACCCACTCGCCGGTCTCGGCGTTGATGATCACCGTGGGCGAGGCCGGATCCAGCGAGGCGTCGATGTCCTTCCAGGTGGCCAGCCCGGTCGTCGCGACGTTGGGCATGTAGGTCAGCATGACCTGCCCGGCGGAGAAGCCGTCGGCCATGTTGAAGGGATCCGCGAGGACCTCGACGTTGTTCTTGCTGGGCAGCTGGGCGCTGACCAGGGACACGCGGCGGCCCGTTGGCGTGGCCGCGTCCTCGGCCGTGAACACGTTGTTGGGGAAGGGGTAGAGGCAGTACTCGGGGACCAGCGAGTCGCACTCGAGGGTGGCCCAGTCGACCTCGGGCTCGGGCTCGGTCAGCCCGGTGTCCGTGCCCGTGTCGGCGGTCTCGGTCTCGGTCCCGGAGCTGCCCACCTCGGAGTCCGTGCCCGTATCGGCGGTCTCCGTGCCGGCGGTGGAGGTGGCCTCGTCGTCGCTCGCGCCGCCGTCGTCGCTACAGGCGAGGGCGAGGCAGGAGATCAGGGGCAGGGCAGGAAGCAGAAAGGGTAGACGGCGCGTCATCAAATCATCACTCCATTCGCCGCGGCGCTCCCGAGCAAACAGGGGGCCCAGCGTTGGCGCAGGATACACGAAAAGGCGTGTGCCCACCCCTCCCCAAGTCAGGCTCGCGTGGGGGTAGACTCGCCGCGTGCGCCCTCTTCGCTCCGCCCTCCTGGCCCTGCCTCTGATCACGTGCACCGCCCTCGCCTGCGCCACCTCGGGCGACAGCCTGTCCGGCGAGCCCGCGACCCCGGTCGAGGTCGACAAGCCCAACGTGCAAGAGGACGGCTGGGCCGAGCGCACGCTGATCGACCTCGAGCGCAGGCTACAGCAGGCCCAGCGCGTGGAGATCAGCTTCGAGATCCAATCGGAGGGCGCCGTGGCCTCGGCCCTCGCTGGCGAGCTGGCGTGGACCCGCGACGGCGAGATCGAGCTGCGCGCGAGCGGCAGCTTCGCGGGCCAGGAGCTCGAGCTCGGCTGGTCCGGCGACGCCGAGCGCTTCTCCACCCTGGTCGCCGGTGAGCAGCGCTGGACCGGCGAGCGCCCAGCCGCGCTGGTCGAGGCCGTGGTCATCGGCCTGACCCGCCAGGGCCTGCTCCACAACCTCGCCGTGCTCACGGGCGGCCTGCCCCCGGATCACGCCGAAGGCAGCGCGAGCGAGTGGCTCGGCGCCGTCGAGCCCCAGCTCGGGCCGCCCGAGCGCTTTGGCGAGACCGAGGCCCAGCCGCTCGAGTTCGGCGTCGCCGTCGACGGCCAGTACGTCGGCAACGCGACCTTGTGGCTGCACGACGGCCTGCCCCTCGAGCGCCGCCAGACCGTGCAGTTCCCCGAGGGACAGATGAAGGTCGTCGAGCGCTACACCAAAGTCGTGGTCACGGACTGAGGCGCTCGGCGCCCGCGTAGACGCAAAAACGAGGGCCGCGCGCGAAGCCGATCAGGGTCATCCCCGCGCGCGTCGCCAGGTCCACCGCCAGCGACGAGGGGGCCGAGACCGCGGCGAGGATCGGGACGCCGACGGCCGCGGCCTTTTGGGTGATCTCGAAGGAGACCCGACCCGAGACCATGAGCAGCTTGTCAGTCAGCGCCGTGTCGGTGATCGCGGCCCAGCCGATCACCTTGTCGACGGCGTTGTGCCGCCCCACGTCCTCGCGGACCACGAGGCGCTCGCCGGCGGCCGTGAACAAGCCCGCGGCGTGCAGCCCCCCGGTGCGCGCGAACACTGGCTGGCCCTCGCGGAGGCGCTCGGGCAAGGCCTCGACGAGCGCAGCCGAGATCCTCGGCGTGTCCGCGGCCGGCTCCCCCTCGCGCCCGGCGAGGACAGCCCGACCCGGGGCCAGGACCGCGGCGATGCTCGCCTTGCCACACACCCCGCAGGAGCTGCTCGCATAGAGGTTGCGGCGCAGCGCCGCGAGGTCGACCGCCACCCCCTCGGCGAGGCGGATCAGCATCACGTTGTCCTCGGCCTCGGGCTCGTCCACCGTGGTGCAGTGGCGCGCGCTGGCGATCTCGCTGGCCGCGGCGACGATGCCCTCGCTGAGCATGAAGCCGCGCGCGAGCTCCTCGTCGTGACCCGGGGTGCGCATGACCACGGCGAGGGGCGCCCCGGCGACGCGCAGCTCGAGCGGCTCCTCCCGGGCCAAGAGGTCGTCCTCGAGCGCGCCCGCGACCCCTCCGCTCCACGCGCTGCGGCGCACGCCGACGAAGCGCTCGTCGTCCTCGCCCTCGCTCATCCGCGCGAGTGTACTCGCAGCCCAGCGTGCAAGACCTCGCACGGCTGCACCTGCGCCCCGAGCTGCGGGCGGCCGCGCGAGGGCGGTAAAAGAAGCCCGTGCCCCTCGTGCGCAGGTCCTCGACGCCGCTCGCGGCGCTGGCGCTGGCGACCGCCCTGCTCGGCTGCGCCGCCAGCAACCGCCAGCCGCGGCCGCGCTACAAGCCAGCGCCACAGCTGCGCGGCTGCGGAGCCAGCGAGTGCGTCGAGGCCCAGCTCGAGCTGCGCCCCTGGGCCGACACCCGCCACCGCCGCGGGCGGCTGATCTACCACTGCGATCCAGGCAGCGAGCTCGACGGTCGCGAAGACCCCGAGGTCGAGCGGCTGATCTTGGTGATCCACGGCCACGCCGAGCCCAGCCAGATCCCCGCGATGACCATGGCCCCGGGCCTCGGCCAGCTGCTGGCGATCCGCAGCGCCATGTCCCTCGCTGCCGAGCGCGACCCGAGCTTCGACCCCTCGCGCGTGGCGATCATCGCTCCCACCTTTCAGCGCGCCGGCGAGTGGCAGCCCTACACCGACGAAGACCCGCGCATGTGGGCCTGGTCCGGCAGCAGCTACAACACCGGCGGCCTGTCCGAGGAGGGCCGCGGCCGGCTCGGCGGCGTGAAGGCCGAGCCCGTGTCTTCCTTCGAGATCCTCGACGAGCTGCTCCGCCAGAGCCTCGTCAAATTCCCCCAGCTCCAGCAGATCGTGCTCGTCGGCCACTCCGCAGGGGCCCAGGCCGTGCACCGCTACGCCCTGCTCGGCGTCGGCGTGCACGAGCATCTCGAAAAGCAGGGCGTGCGCCTGCGCTATGTCGTGGCCAACCCCGGCCTCTACGCCTTCCCCCTGCGCCGCCGCAAGCTCCCCCCTGGCCGCGCCCAGGTCCCGCCGGGCCGCGGCCAAGGTGACACCCAGCACTGGCGCTGGTCAGTGCCCAAAGCTTGCCCGGGCTACGACGACTGGGGCCACGGCCTCGCCGGCCTGCCCGAGCGCGGCGACGAGCGCGGCCGCCGTTCAGTCGATTACGCAATCGAGCAATATCTGCGCCCCGTCGACCGCAAGCTCGCCCGCCGAGGCCGCCACAACCTCTGGTCCCACGACGGTCAGCAGGCCCTGCGCCGGGCGCTTTGGTTGCAGTACGCGAGCCGTGAGGTCTGGCATCTGCAAGCCGCTCGCGACTACGCCTCGACCTTTGGTGACAGTTGCAAGGCCACCTCGCAAGGTCGCTCACGCTTTGAACGCTTCAGCAACTTTCAAGAAGCGTGGCTCGGCCTGCTGGGCGTCGACGCGTCGAATTTGCACTTTGTCGCCGTCGAGCACCTGCACGATCAGCACGACGCCCGCGCCATCTATACGTCCGAGGCCGGGCTCCACCTGCTCTTTCGCTGACCAACGACAACCACGAAGTTATTGCATTGGAAACAATGCGACCCAAAACACAGGATGTTTCACTTGCATCCGTTCAGTGGGATTAATACCATTCGAGTCGATGGCGACTGAAGTTGGAATTGCGACACTAGTGACAACGAATGTCCCCTATGCCGGCGAGCGCCAGCGGATCACCCGGGCAAAGACTCGGATCAACGATCTCGTGGGCGCGACGGGCCTACAGCTCGCCCTCGCCATCGGCCGCGTGGTCATCGAGGAGCTCTACGACGGCGATTTCCACCACTGGCGCAGTCGTGGGGCAAAAGAACACACCTTGCGAGAGCTGGCCGCCGACCCGGATCTCGGCGTCAGCGCGTCGGCCCTCTTTCGTGCAATCGCGATCTACGAACTCAAGTCACGAATGCCCGATCACCCCTTTTGGCATCGCCTCAACGTCAGCCATGTCCGAGCGGTCATTGGTCTTCCGGACAGGGAGCAGCGCCGCCTGCTCGAGCGCGCCGGCGACGAGGGCTTGACCAGCCCCGAACTCGAGAAAGCGGCCGCAGAGGTCCGCTCTCGCCACAAAGCATCGCGTGGCGGGAGGCCGCGAAAGCCTCGCTTTGCCCGGTCCATCGAGCACGCAGAGCGGGCTCTGGCCGACGAAACCGCCGCATTTGGCGATCTAGACGCCCTCGGCTCCATGAGCCCCGAGCAGCGCGTCGAGATCGCCAAGCGCCTGAGCTTCGTCCGTCAGCGCTGTGAGGAGCTCGCCTCGCTGATCGACGCCTGATTCGTTTCCGACCGAGAACAAGCCCTCGCCCGCGCACACGAACTAGTTTCAGCAACTAAATATTGATCCTTTGCCGCGAGCCGCTTTTTTGGCGCAGTGGCCACGCGCTCCTATGCTCGCCGACGGACCGAATGTCGACGGTACCATGAGCGAGCGTCTCCCTCTGCCAGCCGAGCTCCTTCGCGGACGTCGCCCGGCCCCCGCCAAGCTCGACGGCCACGCCAACGCGACCGCCCACCGCCTCCTGGACCTCGCCGACCGCGGGAACTACCTCGAGGCGGCCGAGGAGGCGGCCGAGCTCCTGCGTGACTCGGCCAGCGACCCGCGGCTGATCACCTTGTTCTTGATGGGCAGCTTCGTCGAGCGTGGCGTGGTCGCGCTGCCCGAGCTCCTCGCCGGCGTGGGCGGCCTGCTCGACGGGCGCGCGGGCGCCTCTGCCCGCGACACCAAGCGGCTCGAGTCCGCCGTCGAGTGGCTGCTGCGCGCCGTGGCCGACCGCGTGGCCTTTCACACCAAGCGCCGCGACGAGACCTGGCAGCGCTGGCTGGAGACCGTGAGCTCCGAGCAGATCGAGCTGCTCGGCGAGCGCTGCGAGCAGCTGCTCTCGCGCTCGCCGCCCGGGGAGACCATGCTCCACAAGCTCTCGCGCTGGTCGCGGGACAAGCTCGCCCCCGCAGCCAAGCGCGCCCAGCCGATCGTGGTCGAGCCGCAGGAGGCCGAGGTCGAGCCCACGCCCGCTCTCGCAGAGGACCCGCGCGCCTCGGAGGCCGACTGGGACTCGCCAGAGCCCGAGGCCGCGCTCACGGGTGACTCGCCCTGTGAGGCGGATCCCGACGCCGATGGATTCGACACTGATGGATTCGACGCCGATGATTTCGACGCCGATGATTTCGACGCCGATGATTTCGACGCTGATGGTTTCGACGCTGATGGTTTCGGATCCCCTGAATTCAACGCCCATGGATTCAACTCTCATGGATTCGGCGCAGATGGTGGATTCGACCCCAGTGGTTCCAACCCCCATGGATTCGCCCCCGACGCTCGCGGACTCGGCCCCGAGGCCTTCGACGCATCTCGCTTCGGGCCCCCGCAGCACCCCAGCGCCCCGCCCGACCCCCGTGACCCCTTCGACTCGCCGGCCCTGACCCAGCTTCGCCACAAGCTCCAGGGCTTCGAGGCGCTGGTCACCCGCGGCGAGTTCTCGAAGGCCGCGGTGATCGCCAGCGACATCCAGGCCGCGATCGAGGACTTCGACCCCCTCGTCTACCTCCCGCGGCTCTTCGCCCGCTACCTCAGGCTGCTCAGCCGCGAGCTCGAGACCATCTCGGCCCACTGGGAGGCCGAGGAGAGCACCGCCAGCCGCGTCCTCGAGCAGCTCTACCGCGCCGATCTCGAGGGCTTCATCGATGATTGAGCTCGGCCGCGAGGTCGACGCGGCGAAGCTCGATCTCGACTACCTCGAGGCCGAGCTGCGCCGGCGGATCCGCGCCTTCGAGATCCCCGCCCTCCTCGACCTGCTCGAGTCCATGGGCTACGGCCCCAAGCGGGTGGTCTTCCGCGGCCGCCTGGCCCGCGGCCCGCAGCCGACCCTGCTCCACGCCATCGACTTTCCCCCGCGCGTCGCGTCCCCCCACCACAGCGCCAAGGTCGTCGTCACCGTCAACCTCGGCCTGCTCAGCTGCCGCTCCCCCCTGCCCAGCTACTTTGGCCGCTACCTGCGGGACATGGACACCCGCGACGGTCTGCTCGAGCTGCTCGAGCTCCTGGATCACTCCCTGCTCCAGGCCCGGCTGCGCTGCGACCGGATCGAGCGCGTGCTCGACGACTGGCCCGAGACCCGCCGGGACTTCGTGCGCGCCTTTGGCCTCGACACGCCCCTGGGTCTCGAGTGGCTGTTCGCCCGGGTCTTCCCGGAGCTCGGTGTCCGCGTGCGGCGGATCGGCGACGAGCTCGGCGTGCCCTTCGGCAACGCGGCGCTCGGGGTCTGCCAGCTCGGCGAGTGCAGCTTTGGCCCGCGCACCCGCGTGGGCGTGCACAGCATCGAGGTCACCTTGATCTGCGAAGACGCCACCGTCGACGGCGAGCGCTCGTGGATCATCGAGGGCGAGCGCCGGCTGCGTGACGTGGTCTTCCCGCTCCTCGACGAGGTCTGCATGAGCCTCACGGTCAGCTTCGTGCTCCTCGATAGGCGGACCCGGGCGCGGCTGAGCCGGCACAGCTACGCGGGCTTCGACCCGATGCTCGCCGACGCTGTCGAGCTCGACTCGGGCCGCGCTCGAGCGATTCGGCCGGAGCAGTCGAAGCAGTCGGAGCAGACAGAACAGACGAGTCAGGCGAGCGAAGCGGGCCTCAGCCTCGACCTCGAGCTCGAGCCGAGCGCCGACACCCCCGCCAGGGTCGAGCTCTACCGCGGCGCGCTGCCCAGGGACGAGCCGGGCACCGACGCCCTCGAGCTCGAGCTCGAGCTCGGCCGGGATGTCGACGGCGAGCTGCGCGTGGATCCCTACGCGCCCATGGACGCCCCCCAGGTCGTTGGCCGAGCCGTCGGCTTGCGCTTGATCTTCACAGCCCCGGGGCGGCGCCACGACTACGAGGCCACCGTCCACTGGGGCGCGCGTGCCTGGTACAGCGACGAGCCCCGAGCCATGCGCCTGTGCTGCCGCGGCGTGGTCGAGGCGCCGCCCACCGCTCGCGCGCACCCTCGGCTGTGGGCCCGGCTGCGCGACGAGGCCCGCCGGCGGCTGGCCGATCGCCTGACCCACGAGATCATGGCGACCACCGAGAGCGAGCGGGTGACCCTCGCGCTCGTCGACGCGCTGATCGACGCCGGGGAGCTCGAGCACCTGCACGCGCTCACGCTCTCGCGGGTGACGGCGATGACGAACTGGGACGACGACGCCTGGCGGCGCTTTTCGAGCTGGAGCGCGCGATTGTGAACGACCCGGGACGGAGCGCCCCGGCTCACTCCTCGCAGCGCGCGTCGCCCAGCTTCCCGCCCATCACCGCGATCTCCCGCTGGCGCACGACCATCACCCGCTCTTCCCCGACCTCGACCCAGACATTCACGGCCGCCGGCGCTGCCGCGTCGCCGCCTCGCGGCAGCGGCCCACCGAGGCGCTCGCGATCCGAGAGCGCCCGCCCCCGCAGCCGCTCGCCCCGCTGGAGCTCCGTCAGCGCCGCCCGCCTCGCGGGAAAGCTCAGCGCGCAAGACATCGTCAGCCCCACGCGCCGCGCCTCGGCCTCCGAGGTCTCCCCGTGAGAGCGACTCGCCCCGGGCCCGGGCCGCGCCTCACCGACGATCACCCGCGGGCTCGGCGAGGAGGACGCGAGCGCCTCCGACCAGGCCGCGAGCGCGGCGGCTTTGTCCGCGTCCTCCGGCCCGCCCCCGCCGCCTGCCTCGTCCGCGCTCATCCAGCCATGACCACGGTCTGGCCGGGGTTGAGCACCGAGATCGAGCCGCCCCAATTACACATCAGCGTGCAGCTGGAATCGACGGCCGCGCTCGCGCCGTCGACCACCGTCGACACGCCCGGGGTCCACGGCGAGCTCGTGACCGGCACGCAGGGCATGGGCGTGAGCACCCCCAGGGCCGCGGACGTGGCCGAGGCGACGGAGGGGTTGGACATCGAGGTGCACGAGCCAAAGGAGGGGATGTTGGCGATCGGGGCGAAGCTGGTCGTGTCCGCCGAGGGCACCGCGGGCGTCATCGCCTGGCCGCTGGGGATCACCACCAGGCTCCCCGGCGCGACGCCGAAGCTACACATCATCGTGGCACCCATGCAGACCGCGACAGCCATGGCGCCACCATAGGCGAGGTCGCGGCGCGCTGACAATTTTCGAGGGCTGCGAGGCCGCCCTCACAGCTGCCTCAGGTGCTCGTCGAGCAGGCGCGGATCATGGGCGTGGCGCCGCGCCTCGGACTCGGCCACGCGGCGCCCCCGGACCAGCTGCGCCAGGCTCAGCTCCAGCGGCACCATGCCCTCGTTGCGCCCCTTTTGGATCTCCGAGCGCAGCTGGTGCCCGCGACCTTCGCGGATCTTGGTGGCGACGGCCAAGTTGACGCGCATCAGCTCGTAGGCGGCGACCCGCGGGCCGCGGATCCCCGGGAGCAGGGCCTGGGTGACCACGGCGCGCAGCGAGGAGGCGAGCTGCTCACGGATCTGGCGCTGCTGGTGCTCGGGGAACACGTCGACGATGCGGTTGACGGCCGAGCCCGCGTCGGCGCAGTGCAAGGTGGAGAGCACCAGGTGCCCGGTCTCGGCGGCCGTGAGCGCCGCGCTGATCGTCTCGCGGTCGCGCATCTCGCCGACGAGGATGATGTCGGGGGACTCGCGCAGGGCCGCGCGCAGGCCCGAGGAGAAGCTGTCGACGTGGGTGCCGATCTCGCGCTGGTGGATCAGCGCGCGGCCTTGCGGGTAGACGTACTCGATCGGGTCCTCGAGGGTGACGATGTGGCAAGGCGAGCTGCGGTTGAGCTGCTCGAGCAGGGCGACCAAGGTCGTGGACTTGCCCGAGCCGGTCGGCCCCGTCATCAGCACCAGGCCCGAGTTGAATTGTGTCAACGTGCCCAGCTCCTCGCCCAGGCCGAGGCTGCGCAAGCTCGGCGGGTCGCGGCGGATCGGCCGAAACACGGCCGCGAGGCCGCCCAGCTCACGAAACAAGTTGACGCGAAAGCGCGCGGCTCCGGGGCCCACGCCCACGCCCAGCGCGAAGTCGACGCTGCCCTGGCTGTCGAGGGCCGGGCCGATGCGCGGCCACATCGGCGCGAAGCAGTCGGGCAGGCGCGCGGCGTCGATGCCCGCGTTTTGAAGCTCGACGAGCTGGGCGCCCACGCGCATGCGCACGCCGCCGTAGTTGGAGATGAACACGTCCGAGGCGCCCTGGAGCGCCGCGCGCTCGAGCAGGTTGTCGAGGTCGGGCTCGGCGCTGGCGCTGGACAGGCCGGCGGACAGGCGGGGGGCGGCGGGCGCTGGCAGATAGATCGGCGCAGCGCCTGGCGCGGTCGCCTGGACGCCCGCCGCCGCGGCTGCGGGGGGCGAAGCTTGGGCTGGCCCGGCTGCGCCCGACCCGGCCACGCCCGACACGAAAGCCGGGGCAGCGCCTGGGGCCGAGGGCGCCGCGGGGGGCGAGGCCGGCTTCGCTCGGGCCGCCCGCGCGGCGCGGAACACCAGGCGCAGGCCGCCCTCGTTCTTGGTGATCGTCAGATCGAACTCGATCCCCGCGTCCGTGCGGTGCTTGGCGCTCAGCTCCCGCCCGGCGTCGAGGCGCTCGCGCCCGGCGTCGTCGGTCAGCTCGTCCACGATGTCCGTGATCATCCCGCCGTCGAGGCCGGGCATCGACAGCGGCCTGCGCTCGCTGCCCCGCATCAGCACCGGCGGCTTGCCCGGCTCGAGGATCAACGCGTCGGCCCGCTGCTGGGGCAAGAAGTCGAGGAGCGCATCGACGATCACGAACGAGATGATTGCAGCCTTCGTGCCACGGCGCACTCGCTCCAGGAGCCGCTCAGCCCCCGGTGTCCGCCTCGGACTCCGTGTCGGACTCCGCCTCCGTGTCGGACTCCGCATCCGTGTCGGACTCCGCCTCTTCCGCCAGCGTGGAGATGGTGTCGAGGGCCAGCTCGAGCTCGATGGCTTCCGGGGACTCGAGCAGCAGCTTCCAGTCGCCCTCGCTGGCCACGCTGAACAGGCCGTAGACGGCGACGAGCTCGGGCAGGGCGTCGATCTCCACCAGCTCGTAGGCGGTCGAGCCCGGGAAGACGAGCACGGCCGCGAGCACGGACTCGTCGGGCTCGAGGACCAGGGCCGCGACCTCGGCGTAGCTCTGCTCCAGGAAGGTCTGCTCATCGACCGCGCGCACGAGCACGTAGACCGGGCGACCGTCGTTGCTGTCGGCGGCGGCGCGGACGACGATCGGCAGCTCGAGCGCGACCGCGGGTGACGCGGGCTCGGCCTTTGGTTTGCAACCGCCCATGATCGCCACTGCCGCCGTGGCCGCCGAGATCGAGAGCGCCATGAGCACGCGCCTCACCAGCACCTCCGCACGGCGAAGGCCGCCCAGGGATCGCTGAGCAGGACCACGCTGACCTCGCGCACGGTCTCGCCCACGAGCACGCCCCAGCCCAGGCTCACGCCCTTGGTGCCCACCGGTCCGCTCCGAGCGCAGCGCGTCGCTCGGCTCATCGCGACGGCGGTGATCGAGTCCTCGCGGGCGCCGAGGTCCGGGCTCACGGCGCGATCCAGCAGGTGATAGAAGCTGAAGGTCCCCGCAGCGAAGATCCGATAGCGGCGCTCGTCGGGCCGCGCCGTTCCGCTGAGCGCGTCCTGCTCGTCGACCGGCGCGCTCATGGTCAGCGAGAGCACCGCGCTGCCCTGATCCCACCAGTCGAGCACCAGCACCTGGGGATCCGGGCGGTTGTTGAAGCCCGTGACCGAAGAGCCGCCCGCGGCGACCGAGGCCATGGACGCGCTGCGACCGTCGACGGGCTCCTTGGGCAGGGGCTCCACGCGCAGGGCGATCTCCAGGGGCAGGCGCTCGCCCTTCTCGTCCCACAGCGTGTTCGACATGCGCTCGAGATCGCGGACCGTGGCCAGCATGCCCGCGGGCGCGCGCACGCCCGCGAGGGTGCTCAGCCGACCCTCTTCCATGGCCGGGCGGGCGAGGCTATCGAAGCGCTCCCAGAAGCTCCCGGGCAGCTTGCCCTGCATGCGCACGAGCGCCTCGAGCTCCCCGGCCTCGATGTCCTCGCTCGACTCGGGCGAGAAGGGGTACTTGTCGAAGAGCGGGTCGAGCTCGGGGCGCAGATCGTGGATCCACGCCGTGGCCAGCTGGTCCTCGATGTTCTCGCGACCGTAGCCCATCGTGGCCTCGACCGGCGCCAAGAAGGGATCCCACCACTGCGAGTCGACGCCGGCGCCGAACAGCCAGTCGGTGACCTGATCCCCCACGTCGTCCTCGGCGCCCGTGAGGATCGCCAGGCTCAGAGCGCCCAGGCCCGACAAGCGCATGCTCAGCTCCTCGGCCTCCGGGTCTCCGCTGACCTCGGCGGCCTCCTCGACCTGCTTTTGCAGCCCGGCCATCAACCCCTGGTAGGGCTCGAGGCCGGGGACCGTGCCCGCGTCCTCGGCCAGCAAGGTCAGCAGCGGGCCGTAGTCGGCCAAGGACGCGCGCAGATCCGCGTAGTAGCTGGCGATGTCCTCGTCTTCGCTGGGTAGATCCAAGCTGGCGTTGTCGACCACGGCGCGCAGGAAGTCCGTGAACCACGAGCTTTGCTGGGCGAAGGGCTTGAGCACATAGGGCAGCGCCACGGCCGAGCCGGGGCTGAACTCGAAGCTCCCCCAGTACTCGTCGAGGGCCTGGCGGTAGGCGCTCGCGTAGCTCGCGGTGGCGCTGCGGATCTCTCGCTCGAGGCGGGCCTCGTCCTCGGCGAGGAGGTCGACCACCTCGGGCTGAGCGCTCGCACTGCCCGAGTCCGCGTCCGCCCCGGCAGCGGAGCCAGCCGCGTCGCCTCCGGCCCCACCATCCCCCGCCGCCTCGTCCCCCGCCGACCCGTCCCCCTCGACCACCGCGGCCGCCCCAGCGCCGCCCAGCTGCGCGTCGGCGAAGCCCAGCACCGGCGCCACCGAGGCCTCGTAGCTCTCGCGGGTGTACATGCCGGGGATCCGCGAGCTCGGCCCCCCGCCGTAGCCCCGGACCTGGCCGGCGTCGATCAGCCGCGCGCTGGCGTCGAAGAACCCGCGCCCGCCGATCGGCCGGCGGCGCTCGATGTCGTCGAGCACCGTGGTGATCAGCTCGTGCCTGCGGCTGCGGCGGATCACGGTGTCGAGGGTCTCACTCTCGATGTGGACCTCGCCGACGTCGAGCTCGTAGCTGGTGCCCGAGTGATTCGGGAGCTTGGTCAGCGTGGAGACCAGCCGGCTCAGGCCCCAGCCCTCGAGCTTGCCCACGCTCAGGCGCAAGCCAGCGATCGTCTCGCTCAGGCGCTCGAGGGCGTCATAGTTGCTCCCCGACCACGAGTCCAGCGACTCCGTCAGCAGCGGCGCCAGGCGATCGTGGAGGTCTTCGTCCTCGCGCATCAGCGTGCGGACCTGGCCGAGGACCTCGTACTCTCGCGGCCCTCGCAGCCGCGGCAGCTTGTCCTGCAAAAGCTCGACCTCGCTGTGCTCGAGGCGCCCGTCGGTCAGGCAGGCGTCGAGCACGGTCAGGTAGGCGGTCCACTCGCGGCCGGTCTGCTCGATGGGATCCGGCAGCTCCACGGCGCGCTCGTAGGGCTCGCGGCTCGCGTCCACGTAGGCGTCGATCACCCAGTCGGAGAGCGACAAGTTGTCCGCCCACAAGGTCCGGTTGTCGCGGACCAGCTGGCCGAGGTCATTGTCCCGCGAGGCGTAGATCAGCGCCGTGACGTAGAGCAGCTCGACGCGGTCGGCGTCCTCGAGGTGCGGCTCGAGGTAGGACTCGCGGATCACCTGCTCGAAGCGATTGTCGATCTCGAGCTTGCTCGGGCCGTAGCTGGCCGCGAACCACAGGATCTCCGAGGCGTACATGCGCTCGATGGTGGCGGAGACCACGTTGGCGGCCTCGGTCTCTTTGTCGCTGACATCGGCGAGGCGGTCCTGGCTCGCGTCGAAGTCATCGACGGCCTGCTCGGCGGCGGCGACCCGGCTGCCGTGCCACGAGAGCAAGCCCACGCACAGCCCCGAGATCCCCACGCCCATCGCCGCGCTCCCGCCCAGGCCGCGGCGGCGCTGACGGAGCATGCTCGCGGCGATCCCCGCACGATCCACGACGAAGGGGTCCCCGACCCGGCTCTCGGGGCTCAGCGAGCCCAGGTAGAGCTCGCCGACGCCGTAGCCCGTGGCGAAGGGATCCCCGGCGCCGGCCAGGGTCTCGAGCAGCGGGCCGAGGCCGATGATCAGCTTGGGCAGCTCGGCGTAGAAGCCAACCAGACGATCGAACTCGTCGGCGCTGCGCGTGGTCAGGCCATAGACCAGGTGCTCGTCGAAGTGCGCGAGCAGGCGCTCGGCCTCGGCCTCGGCGCCGGCCTCCGGCTCGAGCTCGAGGCAGCCGTGGGCGTTGCCCAAGACCGCGGCGAAGCCCTCGTAGCCGGGGATCTCGTCGAGGTGGCTGAGCAGCACGCGGACCTTCAGGTCGGCGCGGCAGCGCTGGGGGAACAGGCTGATCTTGCCGCGCACGAGCTGACCGAGGTCGCGCAGCGCCGCGGGCTGGGTGCTCAACAAGGTCCGCGCGTCGACGACCACGAGCACCGTCGCGCTCGGGCCCATGCGCCGCCACAGCTCGCTCAGCGCGTGCTTGGCCGCGCTGCCGACGTCGCGCAGCACCGCCGCCGAGAGTTCGTGAACGACGACGTCCGGGCCCAGGTAGAGCTGCATCGCGGCCCCGTGGTCGACGCTCGACAAGAACTGGTTGCTCTGCCCGCGCCAGTCGACGTTGGTGGCGATCGCGTGGCTCTTGCCCGCCCCGGCCTCGCCCATGACCACGATCGTGGGGAAGTGCTCCGCGCGCGCTGGCAGGCCGCGATAGAAGGGCTCCCACAGCGTGCGCAGGCGCTCGCCGATCCCGGGACCCTGGGGCTCGAGGCCCGCCGCGGCCGCCTGCCGGCGACGCCACACGATCACGCCCCAGACGATCAGCGCGACCACGAGGATCACCGCCAAGATCACCAGCAGCGTGCCCCAGGGCAGCGTCGACCACACGCTGGGGTCTTCGCTCGAGCTCGCCTCGCTGGCTGCACCGGCCTCGTCTGCGGCGGGCGCGAGCAGCCCCAAGAGCACGCCCGTGTTCACGCCCCAGCTCATCGAGCGCCCTCCCCCGCCTGCGGCCAGCCGGCCTCGCGCATGCGCGACTCGAGCAGGTCCTCGAGCAGATCCAGGGCCTGCCAGGCCGCGTCCGTGTCGTCCTTGGCCAGCGCGCGCTCGACCGCCCGCAGCCCCGGAGCGACCGCGGCCGCGGCCACCGTCCCCGCGGGGAAGCACGCGGCGATCTCCCCTCGCAGCGCGAGCAGGCAGTCCTCGACGCTCATCGCCCCCGCCTCCCGACCTCGGCCCGACGGTCGAGGACGTCCTCGTGGTTGGTCGCCGTGGTCACCAGCGCGACGAACACCACCGCGAGCACGAAGGCGATCGCGTAGTAGGCCCACACCGGCCACGGCCGACCCAGGCGCGGTGCGGGGCCGCCCTCGAGGCCCGCCGCGCCCTGGAGCTTGGGCCGCTTGATCCGCAGCAACAGGCGGCGCTCGTAGCCCTCGACCTCGGCCAGGGCGCTGGCGAGCCGGCCGCGAAAGCCGTGGCGCAGGCAGAAGTACTCGACCTCGAAGATCAGCGAGGGCGTCCCCGGCTCGTCGAGGTCGACCTCCACGAAGCGGTAGAAGTCCACGCCCCCGGAGGTCGAGCCCGTGACCTCGGTCTGGAGCAGCGGCCAGCTCAGGCGCAGGTAGTCGGGCAGATCACCCATGATCCGCTCGTCGAAGTAGATCAGCAGCGTCCGGCGGACGCCCTCGAAGCCCGGCTCCCCGCGCAGCTTGGACCACAGCCGCTCGAGCTCGTCGCGGACCTGGGCCTGGAGCTGCCCCAGCACGCCGCGCTCGAGCTCGCCGCCCTGCTCGATCACCCGCAGCGCGCTGGCGCCAAAAGGCTGGGCCTCGGCCTGCGCGGGGCCGGCCTGGGGCCAGCTCGCTGCGGCCGCGCCCGCGCCCGCCTGCGCCCGCCCGGGCTCGCCCTCGAGGCCGCGCCAGGCCGTCTCCAGCCGCGGCGCACGCGTGCGCGCAGGCGCCCCCTCGAAGCCAGGGGCCGCCGCGCGCATCCCCGTGGGCGGCCCCGCGCTCGAGCGGTCGCTGATCTGCGCGGCGACCAGGCGATCGACCGCGCGCGAGCTGGCGAGGATCGCCATCCACAGCTCGTGGCGGGTCACGACGCGGACCTCACGATCTCGGCCGACCGGCGCGCCCCGGCCTCGTCGACGCGGATCACCGAGGTCGTGCTGCTCCACGTGTTCAAGAGCTCGCCAAGGCAGCGCAGGTAGTCGTCGACGAGCCCGCGCCGGGCCGCGTCGATCTCCGCCAGGCGCACGCGATAGACGTGGCGCAGGCCCCCGCCGCCGCGGCGGACGTCGGCCGGCTCGTCGAAGACCTCGACGTTGCGCAGCTCCCCGACCACCTGGCCGTGGTGGCTGCGCGCGTCGGCCCCGAGCACCGTCATCACCTTGGCGATGTCCTCGCGGCTGAGCACGCGCTTGGACCGGCGCGAGAGCGTGTGCAGCGTGGCCTTGGGGTCTCCCCACAGCGGGCTCGGGCGGTGCGGGATGAGCCCGCCCTGGACGCGAAAGCTCACCCCCTCGACGTGGCGGCTCTGGAGCTGGGCGTCGAGCCTGCCCAGGGCCTGATCCGCGAAGCCCGGCTGGGTCCAGCGCGCGCGGACCATGACCATGCGCGGCTCGAGGAAGGCCCCGGGCAGGCGCAGCTCGAGCAGCGGCACGGCCCCGCCCTCGCCATGGTCGATCTCCCAGCTCTCCTCGCCGCCCGCGAGGTAGCCCGGCAAGATCAGGTCCATGCCCGAGGGCAGCTCCTGCTGGACCTCGGCCACCGAGTGAAAGGCCACGCCCTCGTCGACCCGCCACGCGCGGATCGGGTGGTGGGTGCGCGTCCCGTCGCACTTGATCGGCTCGGCGAGCTCGGTGAACAGGTTCTCGATGCCCACGCAAAACAGCCGGAACATGTCCTTGTTGACCGGCTGCCCCTCGGGCCAGGCGTCGAGGTCGAGGCACAGCCAGGCCTGGCGCCACGGCCGAGGCGGGCGCGGCAGGTCCAGCTCGAGGCTCAGATCCTTGGCCGGGAAGTGCAGGAACTCGCGGATCTTGGCCACGGCCCCGTCGCCGGACTGGGCGCTCAGCTCGTCGATGAAGCTCGCCGCCGAGTTTGGGTCGCGCCGCCCGCTCGCCTGCGTGCCCAGGCGAAACTCGCAGTCTTCGCCCGCCTCGCTCGGCGAGGGCGGATCACCATAGACCACGCCGACCCGCTGCAGGTGAGCCTCGAGGTGGGCGAGGAGCTGGCGCGAGCGCTCGTAGTCGCCGAGCTGATCGAGCTGCAGGCGCAGCGGCTCGCCGACGTGGACCGTGGGCCCGAAGGCGCGCAGGCGGATCAGCACCCGGACCCCGACCCCGCGCAGCTGGAGCTCGGCGCGGTCGAGCTCCAGCGGGCGCACGACCAGCTCGCGCATGGTCGAGAACAGCCCCATGTCGCCGTCGAGGGTCTCGAGGCGCACGCGGGTGCCGCGGGGCAGGACCGCCGGCTCGGTCAGCCGCGGGCTGGGCTCGGCGCGCAGCAGCGCCCTGGCCGGCTGCGGGTGCACGAAGTCGTCGAGCAGACCCTGGGTCAGGCGGTGCACGGCCCCGCGCAGCTCGGTGGTCGCGATCTCCCGCGTGCGCGCCGAGAAGAAGGCCAGCGACTCCATCAGCCGGCGGACGTCGGGGTCCTCGGCCTCGACCGCGCGCGCCACTCCGCGACGCCTCGCCAGGTGGTCATCGAGGGCCGCGAGCTCGCGCAAGAAGCTGGTGTCGAAGTCGATCGCCATCGCCGCTCACCTCAAGATCCGGCCTTGACCAGCGAGCCCTTGATCGTGGTCGTGCTGCCCTCGAGATCGGCCGTGCCCGAGGACGCCAGCGACAAGCTGCTGTCGGCGCTCACGCTGACCGAGGGCCCCGAGAGCGTAGCATCGCTCCCGCCCGAGAGGCTCAGCGAACCCGAGGCCGAGGCGCTGACGTCGCTGCCCTCGAGCTTCGCCGCGCTCGTCGCCGAGACCGTCGTATTTTGCCCCGAGAAGCTCGCGTCCTTGCTCGCCGCGCAGCTCAGCTTGGCCCCAGCGCTCAGGCTCATGTCCTCGTCCGTGGTCTTCAGGTCCAAGGTCTTGGTCGCCTCGCAGACGATCGAATTGCTGGCCGTGACTGAAAAATCCTTGCACTTGATGGCGATCGCCTCGGCGGTCTGCGTGAAGGTGCTGGTCTCCTGCTTGCCCGCCACGCTCAGCGTCAAGGTCGTGCCGTCCATGGTCACCGTCTGGGTGATCCCGTCGTCGGCGTTGACCACGGTCACGCTCAGCCCGTCCTCCTTGCTCATCTTCAGCGTGCAGACCAGCGGCATCGCTACCCCTCCCCCGCCTGCTCCTCGACGTGGAGCACCAAGTTGCCCTCGGACAAGGTCAGGCGCACCGTGTCCGAGGCGTTGGTCCGCAGCAGGTCCAGGACCGGGGCGTCTTCCTCGTAGACGTGGCTCAGCGAGGTGTTGCTGGTCCCCGACTTGCCCCACAAGATGTGCTCGCCCTGGACGTCCTTCGACAGCGCCGCGCCCTCGCGCCAGTCGAGCAGGCGATCGACACGGGCGTCCTCGAGCTCGAGGGCCAGGAGCACGCGCTCGTCGCGGTAGCAGGGCAGGTAGACGTTGCCCGAGCCCATCAGCGGGGCGAAGGGCGCGTAGACCACCTGGCTGTCCCACAGCGGCACGGCCACGGCGTACTCGTCCAGGGAGGTGTCAGCGTTGCGCGTGCTCTCCCAGGTCTTCTCGCCGTCCTCGCCCAGGCTGCACACGACCTTGCCCTCGACGAAGCCCGGGTAGCTCGGGGCGCGATAGTCCGGAAGCAGCGGGCGGGCGTCCTCGCGCTGGATCAGCCGCGCCGAGAGCTGGATCGCGTAGCCCGACTCCCCGATCTCCAGGTCGCCGTCGAGCTGCTCGTCGACGGCCGCGGCCCGCAGCGAGAGCCCGCAGACAAGCCAGGTCTGCCCGATGATCGCGCTGGCCGTCGACCAGCGGTTGGCCGCGAGCAGCTCGACCAGCCCGCCGGGGATCGGCGTGACGATCGGCATGCGCGCGAACTCCAGCTCGGCCTCGTAGCTGGGCAGCAGCAGCCGCGCCTTCTCGAGGGTCACGCGATCGTCGGCGTCCTGGGCGATGGGGCTGCGCAGCAGCCGGTCGTGGCGGATCCCCGTGGCCGCCTGGGCCTGGGTGATCGCCGCGGAGGTCGGCTCCTCGGCGTAGCTGTTGCAGACCTCGACGGCGTGACGCGGGACCTCGGGCACGCGCACGCGCAGCTTGGCGAGGTCGTCGCCGAACAGGCCCGCGACCTCCCCCGAGGTGTCGCGGCTGCCCGCCAGGCAGTACTCGGCGCACGCGTAGTCGTAGGAGAAGTAGCCGCCGCGCACGTCGGCCTGCCAGATCACGAAGTCGAGGAAGCTCGCCCCATGCTCCACCGGCAGGTGGACGAAGACCATGCGCCGATCCTCGCCGAGCGCCGACCAGTCGTAGCGCACGCTGATCTCGTCGCCGAGCTGGTCGTTGATCACCGCCTCCAAGCTGGCCGTGGTGTAGAGCCGGCAGGGGAAGTGCTGGGTCCACAGCGCCCGGGCCGGATCGCAAAATTCCACGCGGTAGCGCCGGGCGATCAGCGGCAGGTCGGCGTGCTCGCGCAGCTGGATCTCCTCGAGGCTGCGCCGGGTGACCAGGCCCGCGAGGGTGATCGGGTCGGGGCTGGTCGCGCCCTCGGGCGCGTCGAAGACCGGCGCGAGGCTCAAGCTGATCTCGGCCGGCGCCTGAGCGATGAAGTCGCTGACCAGCGCGTCCGTCGAGCCGCCGCCGTAGCTGGCGTCGTCGAGCACCGTGAACTCGACGACGCCCCGAAAGCCGTGCAGCGCGAGCTCGAGCTCGACGAGCTTGACGCTGCCGCCGGGGAGCTCGTGACTGGTCCCCGCGAAGCTCAGGCTCAGCGTGATCGCCAGGCGATCCTCGAAGCCGCCGAGGTTGGGGTTCGCGCTCGCGCTCACGGCCCGACCTCCACGACGATCGCAACCTCGACCGCCCGGGTGGTGGTGTCGAGGTCGAGCCAAAAGAGCTGGCGAGCGCCACGCAGGCGCCCGCGCAGCTCGAAGCGGACCTTGCTGTAGCCAAAGCCGCCGAGCAGCTCGAGCTCGGGCTCGGCCAGGCGCGGCTCGTAGCGCCTGACCTGACGCAGCAGCTCGCCACGCAGCGCGCCCACGGCCTCGGCGGCGTTTGGCGCGGCCTCGTAGTCGCCGAGGCCGAGCTCCCCAAACACGCTCCCGCAGCCCTTGCGGGTGTTGAGCAGGTGCTCGAGGTTGCGCGCCAGGGCCTCGGGCTCGGGGCGCGCCGGGCCGCCGGCGAGGCGCGTGATGAAAGGACGGGTCCGCGCGCTCATCCGCGTCCGCCTCCGCCCCAGATCAGCGCCGCGCTGACGGACTCGAGCTCGCGCCAGGCCGGGAAGCACAGCTCGCCGTCGCGGGCCGCCGTCGCCCACTCCGGGTCGTCCACGGCGATCTCGTAGAAGACCGCGTCGCTGCCGTAGACCTGGGCGAAGCTGGCCGCCAGCGCCGTCGGCATCGGGCGCAGCGGGACGCCCGAGAGCGCGCGGGTGTAGACCTCGTCGACGCGCTGAGGGCTGGCCAGCTTGACCCCCGTGAGGTCGACGGGCTCGCCGCTGGTCGACTTGACGACCAGGTAGACCTCGCCGACCGCGGCCAGCGACTCGGGCATCGGCCCGGCCACCCACCACGCGCCGCGGCGCTCGAAGACCAGGCGCTTGCTGCTCAGCGAGCTCGCCTCGAGCATGCCCTCGATCTGCCAGCGCGTGGCCTCGAAGCACTCGGCGAGCGCGTCGTGGCGGTAGCGAGGCGGCTCCTGCGAGCCGCTGGTCTGGAGCACGCCGGCCTCGAGCAAGAACTCGCGCAGGCCCGAAAACACCAGGTAGGGGTGCAGTGAGACGACCTGGCGCTGGTCCTCGCCGCAGCCGTGATCCGCGAGCAAGACGGCTGCCCGGCGCGCAGCCGCCTGGACCCGGCGCAGCTCCGCGACCTGCTCGTGGCCGAGCAGCGCGTCCCTGATCCGTCGGCTGAGCTGGGCCTCGACGACCCGGACCGCGCGGTGGCAGGCGCCGAGCAGCCGGCGCAAGAAGGGCGAGCTCGCGGCCCCGGCGGCCAGCAGCGGCGGCGCGTAGTCGGCCAGCGCCCAGCCGCTCTCCTGGCGCTGCAGGCCCATGAGCTTGACCGACTCGCGGGCGTCGTCGAGCTGGGCCGTGGTCGTCAGCTCGCCGTGAAACACGGCCCGACGCACGCTGCGAGGGTCGTCCTCGTAGCGCGTCAGCCCGCTCGCGTCGGTGAGCTCGTTGTCCACGTGCAGGTAGATGCTGGCCGTCTCCGAGCTGGTGTCGCTCAGGTTGATGTTGGTCGTGACCATGTTGCCGGGGACGTCCACGAGCAGGCCCGAGGGGAACAGGTAAGTCAGCGCCTCGACGCGCAGCGCCCCGCTGGCGAGCAGCGTCTCGTCGATCTGCAGGCGCAGCAGGCCGTGACTCGGCAGCCCCGAGAGCTCGGCGCGCGCGGCCACCTGGGCCAAGATCGCCTCTTGCTGGGCCACGAACTGCTCGGGCAGCAGGACCTGGCCCATCACCCAGCTCGGGAAGGCCAGCTTGCCCGCGCTCATCGCCTACTCCTCGCAGCCGCCAGTGTCGATGGGATCGCCTCGCTCAGGTCACCGTCAGGCCCCAGGCCTTGACGACCTTCTGCGAGAACGAGGTCGCGATCGTCAGCTGCTGGGCCGATGGCTGCGGCTTGACGCCGATCCGGAACGCGAAGTTCTCCGGCGACTGGACCTCGCTCGAGGGGTCGTCGGCGACGTTGAGGTTGAGGTCGCTGCCGTCCTTCTCGAGCACGCCCTTGAGCGTGGCGTCGTCGGTGCTCAACATGGTCTTGAAGTACTTCTTCTCGGCCAGGTCGTAGTCGTAGACCGTGAACACGAAGGTCACGTCGACCTTGGTCATGTCCTTGTAGGTCAGCAGCTTGATCGACTGCTGATTGCTGGTCGAGATCTGCCCCGATAAGTGGAGCGTGTCCGTGACCCCGAGCTCCCACAGCGCCCCGCTGAGCACGGCCACGACCTTGAGGTCGTCCTCCGGCGAGAGCGGGTCCTTGCAGGTCTGATCCGCGGTCATCTTCACGTCGCCGATGGTCATCGCCGTGAGGAAGCCGACCGGGGTCTGCACGTCCTTTTTGTAGTTGTAGCCCTGAAAAACGTCGCAGGTTTTCTGGTAAATAGCCATCTTTAGCGTCCTTTTGCGGTGGCCTTGTCAAATGTGGCGTTCATCAGCCGCCGAGCGCGGCCTCGAGGCGCAGCTCGACGTCCATGCCCTGGAACTGAATGTGGGGCAGCACCGAGACCACGCAGTTGTACCAACCGAAGGGCCCGGGCTTGGGCTCGACGACCACCGACATCGCCTTGAAGGGGTAGTAGAGCAAGGTCAGGTCGTCGGGGTTGACCGCGGTCGTCACATATTCGACCAGCCACTTCTCGAGCATCGCCTGAATGTAGGGCGCGTCGGCGGTCGAGCCGATGTAGTCGCGGACCATGCGCTTGACGTAGTGAGCGATCCGCGTGATCGACAGGGTGTAGGCCAGGTTGCACACCAGGTCGGCGTTCTTGGTGTCGAGGTCGTCCTCGAACTCGATCGCCTTCTTGATCGAGCGCGCGCTGAAGAAGGTCGCGTCCGCGGAGCCCTTGCAGTGGACCAGGGGGATGAAGCCGGCGTTGGCGAACTGGAGCTCGCGGTAGTCGGCGATCTCCATCTCGACCGGGGGCTGGAGCTCCTCCTGGCCGTGGTGCATGACCATGTGCACCGGCAGGCCCTTGATCATCCCGCCGCCCACGGGCCCGGCGATGTGCTGACACCAGCCCGAGTTCTCGAACGAGCGGATCATGTTGCGGGCGAAGAGCACCGCCGCGCTGCCCCACAGGTAGTCCTCGGGGCCGCCGATCTGCTCCTCGAAGCGGACGATCTCGTTGCGACCGCCGCGGGGCTTGTAGGGCGAGCGCAGCATGTAGCGCGGCAGGCACAGGCCGATATAGGCCGCCCCGTGGCTCTCGCGGAAGTCGCTCCAGCGCCCAAACTGCGGCAAGTTGAGCAGCTCCTCGATGTCGTCCTTGCGGTCGAGCTCCTCCCAGCTCTCGACCTGGAAGAAGGCCGGGCTGACCGCCGCCACGAAGGGGCAGTGGGCCGCCGCCGAGATCTTCGACATGGTCTGGAGCCAGTCGATGTCCTCGTCGGAGCTGTCGAACTCGTAGAGCCCGACCATCGCGCCGAAGGGCCGGCCGCCGTAGCGGTCGTACTCGTCGACGTAGACCTGGCGGAAGAGCGCGCTGTTGAGGATGTAGCTCGAGTGATCCTCGAAGTCCGCGCCGAGCAGCTCCTTGGTCACGTCCATGAAGTCGATGATCACCTCGTTCGAGCTGACCGCGCTGGCCAGGGCGTCGAGCGAGCGCCAGCTGGTCTCGAGCCGGCGCAGGCTCTCGCTTTGCACGACGCGCTGCATCCGCTCTTGGATCAGCGCGTCGATGTGATCCGCGAGCGTGTCGATCTCGATCATCAAGGTGCGGATCGAGTCGACGCGCAGGTACTCCTTGGCGTCGTCGCCCTCGCCGCGGGTGCCGAACAATTCGATGTTGGCGAAGAGCGCGGCCAGGCTGTTGGCGAAGCGGTCGGCGTAGCTGAAGTCCGTGTCGCGGTCGGCGAAGGCGATGTTCGCCTGCTCGCCGGCGGTCCGCCGGACCAGGGCACGCTGGGTGCACTCGCCGGGGTCCATGCCCGAGCTCGAGATCAGCTTGTCGAGGAGTTGCTTGGGGCTGTCTTCCATGTTCCTTGCTCCGTGCGCAGGCTGGGCCTACTCGTTGGTCTCGTCCTCGGAGGGGGTGTCCTCCGCGCTCTCGTTTCCGCCTGCTCCACCGCCCGCGTTCGCCGGCGCGAGCGCGCGCGGATCGACCAGCAGCTGGGGATAGAGCGCGCGCAGCTCCTTGCTGAGCTTGCCCAGGCGCGTGTCCTCGCCGGCGCTCCCGCCAACGACCTGAGCCTTGGTGTCGGCGAGCTCGGCCTTGACCACCTCGCGCAGCTCCGGGAAGCTCGAGATGAAGTTGCGGGCCTCGAGCACCAGGCGGTGCAGGAGCACCAGGCGGCGCAGCTCGGGCACGGAGGCCGCGAGGTGCAGGGGCTTGAAGTCGCTCATCGAGCGCAGCGGGATCGTCACGTCCACGGGGACCTTGTCGGCCGCGACCGCGCAGCGCAGATCCACGCTGAAGTCGTCGTCGTCGATGGACTTGGCGGTCAGCGTGACCTCGATCTTGGCCTCGACGTTGCCGGTCACGCCGACCTCGGCGCCGGCGGGCGGCTCGACCTTGCCGTAGAGGGTGAGCGTGACCTTGGACCCGTCCTCGGGCAGCTTCACCGCGCGGTTCTCGACCGGCAGCTCGACCTCGCCGCTGACCTCGACCTCGCCCACGAAGCTGCCCAGGCCGTTGGCCCCGGCCTCTCCGCTGACCACGGCGCGGCCGCTGATCTTGAGCTTGGCGGCGCTGTCGTCCTCGCCCGGGGCCTTTGTGAACTTGCCCTCGACCTCGCCCGTGAGCGCGCCAAACAGGCGCTCGCGCAGCAGCTCGTCGTCGATCGGCGCCGAGACCTTGAGCTCCTCCATGAACGAATCCAGGCGCATACCCGGCATGATCGAGTGGACCTCCCGCTCGTCGAGCAGGCTGCGATCGTGGGCCGTGAAGTCGCCGAGCACGAGGAAGCGCATCGGCAGTTTCGCCTTCTTCGGCCTACCGTCGATCTTCGTCCGGTAGGAGATATTCAGTCGTGATCGGGGGATTGGCTTACTCATGGATTCAGGCCTCGGCCGCTATTGGCTATCGCAATCGCAATCATCGATTAGATTTTCTGGCCCAGCAAAAAAGTGGTCGCAACGCGGCAAAGTGGCAGCAATTACAACGGCATAATTTAACCTTCGCTGTTCCCGATCGAGAACAAATCCGAGCGCACCTCGAGCGAAGTTAGGCCCGCAAAATGCCCGCGCGAGCGAGCCATGGCCGTGAATTTGGACGCCCCTCGACCGCCCGCTAGCGTCGCCAGCGATGGCCCCCCACGCCCTCGCAGACGCCCTCGCTCTCCTCCCGCAGCCCGGACGCCGCGGCCTGGATCTGCGCTGGCTGGTCGACAGTCACCGCGCGCCTGGGCAATTCTTCGAGCGGCTCTTTGCCCTGCTCCCCGAGGTCTCTCAGGTCGGGGCGCAGAGCGCCCTCGGGCGCAGCTTCGACCTCTATGCAGACATGGTCACGCGCCACCTCGGCAGCGGCGCGACGGCCCTGCGCGTCCACGACCCCAGCCGCTCGGCGCCCTCGCCCTGGCGCACGCTCTCCTATGAAGGACTCGACCAGCGCTGCGCCACCATGGCCCGCGCGTGGCGGGCCCAGGGGGTCGAGGCCGGGGCCAGCGTGTGCGTGGTCTCGCCATTTGGCGAGCAGGCGATCATCGCCCTGCTCACCGGCCTGCGCCTGGGCGCCTGCGTGTCCTTGCTCGAGCCCGACGGGCCCGACTACCTCGCCCGTCGCCTCGCGCTGCTCGCCCCGGCCTACGTGGCCTGTGATCCCTTTCATGCCGGCTGGCTCGGCGAGGACCCGGACGCCCTCGACTTCAGCTTGCTCCGCCCCGAGCTCGACGCGTCGGCGCTCCCGCCCTCCCCCTCTGTGGCGGGCTCCCACTGCTACGACCCCGAGGCGGCCTGCGCCCTGCTCTTCTCCCCGCTGCGCCCCGAGGCCGAGCAGCCCGTGCCGCTCACGGCCGCGAACGCGTTCTCGGGCGCGCTGCGAGACGGCGCCCTGTGCCTGGCCCTGCGCCCCGGCGACGCCCTGGCTGCGCCCGGCTTCGACGCCCACCAGCACCAGCCCGCGCTGCTCTTCGCCGCGCTGATCATGGGCGCGAGCTACGTGCACATCGACGAGGACGCGCTGCTGCGGGCGCCCGAGCTGCTGAGCCGCTGGCCGCTGCGCAGCCTCGGCCTGCGCGCCGGGGTCCGCGACGCCCTGCTGGCGGCAGGCCCCGGCCAGCAGCGCCCGCGCTGGGAGCACCTGTTCAAGAACCCCGAGGAGCCCTGCGACTGGCTGGCCTGGCGCGAGCTCATCGAGGGCTTCGGGCTCGAGAAGATCGCCCTGTCCAACCTGGTCTTCGACGCGGCCGCAGGCGGCTGCCTGCTCGCCTCCCCGCGGCGTCCCGCGCTGGCCGCCCTCGCCCAGCTCATGGACGTCTGCGCCGCCCCCGGGCGCGCGTGGGCGCTGCTCGACTTCAGCAAGAGCGGCCAGCGCACGCCCGCGGACGTCGGCGTGTTCGCCCCCCTCGAGGGCGTGGTCACGGCCGAGGACGAGGGCGACCTGGGCGGACCGGCCTACCTCGTGCTCGGCCACCGCCGCGGCCCCGAGTACCTCTACGGCGGCACCACCGAGCCCCGGCGCTGCGGCCAGGTCTACCCCGTCGACGAGGTCCTCGACGCCCTCGCCGACTGCCCCTTTCTCCACGCCGCCAGCCTCGTGCCCGTCGTCAGCGGCGGCGCGACCTTGGCCTATCGCTTCGTGCTGCTCGGGTTCACCGGGTCCGAGGACGAGGCCCACTTCATGAAGCTGCGGGCGCCGCGGATCTCCGAGCTGCTGCGCGTGCTCGACACCCGCCTGGGCCCCAGGCTGCTCCCCGACCACGTCGAGCTCTTCCCCTGTCACGCGCGCCTGCGCGACGGCCAGGTCGACCACGCCTGGTGCCGCGACCAGTACCTCGGCGGCGCGCTGCTGCAAAAGCGCCGCGCCCCGGCCTTTCGTCGCCTCGACCAGCTGCGCGCCATGCTGCTGGAGACACCGGCCTGAAATCACACGGTCGCAACATTGTGCACGAGCGCCGACGCGGCGACCTTCGAGGCGCTGTTCATGCAGACCACGCTCTCGTCTGGCTGAGCGCGCAGACAGGCTCACCGCGGGGCGCGGCGCAGGACATAGCGGTGCGACGCGGGCACGCGCAGATAGCCCTCGTCGGGCACCGGCGGCGCCGACCCCCACAGCGTCGCAGGGTCGCCAAACCAGCCCTCGAAGCTCGGGCGCAGCCTGACCAGGCGCGAGGCCGAGCTCCGCTCCCGCCGGTAGAGCCCCTCTTTGCCCTGCGCCCCCGTCACCACGCAGACCTGCTCGGGCTGACCGGCGCGCAGGGCCTGGGCGTTGGCGAGGAGCGCCGCGCTCGGCTCGTCGTCGTAGCGCCTGCGCATCCCCGCCTCCCACTCGTTCAGCGCGCGAGCCAGCGGATAGCGCTCGTCGTTCAGTAGCTGCCGCGCCCAGTCCGAGTCGTCGTCACCGGGCTCGACGAGCGGGCGCAGACTCTCGACGGACTCGCGCCGCGCCTCACGCTCGGACCTCGACAGGCTGAAGTCGGTCCCGCATTCGTGATGGATCCCCAGCGCGAGCGCAAAGCAGCGCCCGTCGATCACCCCCTCGGTCGCCGCCGACAAGATCTGCTCGAGCAGCTCGAGGGTCTCGAGCTCGGCGTCCGGCCCCCGGACGGGCTCGCTGACCAGCGCCGTGGCGCGCGGGTTGGGATCCCAAAAGCTCGGCAGCGACTGCTCGATCCACAGCGTCGGCTCGCCGCCACCGACCGCGATGATCCGCAGGCGCTCGGGCACCCGGTGATAGCCGATCGTGTAGACGCGCACGCCGAGCTCGAGCAGCTGCGCCCGGTCGTGCTCACGGACCACCACCAGCCTCGCGGCCGAGAGCAGCCGCCGCGCCCAGCTCAGCCCCTCGCCGAGCTGCGCCGCGGGCCGCTCACAGCCCAGCGCCTCGCAGACCCGCGGGCTCAGGGCCGAGACCTCGATGACGTCGACCTGGCGCTTCCACTCGTCGAGCGGCTGCCAGCGCATCTCCCAGCCGCTGGCGGCGTCGAGGCGCAGCGTCGAGCTGGTTTCGCCCTCGTCGAGGGCGATCAGGCCGGGATAGGGACGGACGATCATGGCGCCAACAGCCCCAGCTTGGCAAAGCCAGCCCAGCCCGGCTGGTCGCGGATCGGCGAGGACGAGCCGCCCGCGAGCGGCGTCCGCCACAGCTGCAGCGCCTCGCCCGTCTCGGCGAAGAAGACGACCTGCTCCTGGTCCGCCGTCACCACCAGGCGATCGCTGACGCTGAGCCCCGCGGGCAGATCTAGGGCGAGCTCGGTCACGGTGATCGACTCGGGGTCGAGCTCGGGCCCGAACTCGACGAGCCATAGCCCGCGATCGGACGCGCCCTGAGCCGTCCCGCGGACGAGGAGGCGCTGCGCGTCGAGGCGCTGGAAGCCGCTCCCGGCCGTGAAGCTGGCGAGCTCGACCCCGACCCCCGGCGCGTCGAACTCGACGACCTCGAGACGCTCGCTGCTGCCTTCGGTGACCAGGTAGAACAATCGCTCGCGGTCGAAGCTCAGCAGGGCGTCGCGGATGCGCTCGCCGGCCGCCACGACGACGGGCTCGCCCGGCACGTCGCCCGAGACGTCGACCATGTGGACCGCCGAGGTCACCGTGCCGTCGCCGACGAAGTAGAGCAGCGTGTCGGCGCGCTGCAAGACGCACGAGCCCATGGCGAGCTCCTCGGGCGCGCTGACGACGAAGGGCTCGCTGAACTCGAGGCCCGCGAACGCGATCGCGTGGACCTCATCGTTCTCGACCATGCACATCCAGTGACCTTCGCTGTCGAAGCTGGCGCTCAGCAGATCCCACACCGTCGGCCCGGCGACGGCCCCAGCCTGGAGATCGTCGAGAGAGAGCAGCCAGGTCTCCCCCTCGTCACTGTCGAACCTGTAATTTCGCGCGATCACCTTGTCGCCAAAGAGCTCGTAGCTCGAGATGGCGCCAGGCGTCAGCCCCACAGACGCGCCCGGTGTCGGCTCCAGCGGCGTCATCATCAACTCGGTGGGCACGAAGAGGTCATCGGCGGTGTGGAGCCAAAACGCCGCGTCCTCATCTGGCGTGAAGCCGACGTTGAAGAAGCAGCTCCCGTCGATGATCATCTGGCCATCGACGACCTCTCCCTTCGCGTCGAAGTCGACGAGCCACAGCTCCTCGGGCGGCCACCCCAGCTCGTGACTGAGCGCCGCCAGCATGCGCTCCCCCGCCGCGTCGAAGTCCATCGAGGTCACCCAAGTCGGCGCGCCCTCGGGTGCCAGGTTTGCCCACTCGAGGTCTCCGTCGTCATCGAGACGCAGCTGCCGAGTGCCCTGGGAGTCCCAGACCAGCCAGGACCCCCACGGCGTCTGCTGCGAGAGCGCCAGCTCGCCGTCGTCACTGATCAGCCGCTGCTGATAGAGCACCGTGTCCGGCTCGCTGATGTCGAAGGCCCACAGCTCGGCGCTGAGCCCCGAGCCGACCTGGACGAGGGCCCACAGCGGCTCTCCCTCGCGCTCGTAGCCCCCATCCGTCTCGTCAGCGGAGGGCTCGACCTCGTCATCGCCGCAAGCTGCGGCGAAGGCGAGCGTGGTGCAGATCAGGATGGCGCGCGCGTGAAGAGAGTGCACGCCACGGATGTGCCACGGCGGCGGGGAAGCGATCATTCGAAGCGCAGCCACGGCGACGCGGCCGCTCGGCGCAGGATGTCGGCCTGACTCCACGAAGCCGCGACGACACCGAGATCGCCCTCTTCTCGCCCCCTTCTCGCTATCCTCGAGGCCAGAGAAAGCTCGCGGAGGACTCCAGCTTCGGCCTGCTCACACCTCGAACGACGCGCTCCAGTGAGTCATCGCAACCCATGACCCGTCCACCACCGCGCTCGCTCACCTCCAAACGCAGCACCTCGCGACCCGCATCCCCGCCGGCCTCGCGTTGTCGGGCACCGGCTGTAGCGACGCCGCCGCTGAGGACGACAACCTGCCCGCGCTGACCTGGGAGGGGGTATCGCCGCAACCCTCGACGGCGACAGGGAAGCCTCGAGTCAACGAAATGTGACGTGGCCAAGCTCGACGCTCTGCTCGCCAAAGAAGACTCGAGCGCGCTGCGTCTCGCCGGCAGCCATGGACTGCGCCTCGCCCGAGGTGCTCACTGAATTCAGCGACTCATCGAAGGGGATCATCAAGTGGGGGTTCCACCCGAGCCCCGAGCAATCGGGAAGCTTTCGGGTGCCCTGGTCACCCGATGCGCT
Source organism: Pseudenhygromyxa sp. WMMC2535 (assembly GCF_011083025.2). Taxonomy (NCBI): domain Bacteria; kingdom Pseudomonadati; phylum Myxococcota; order Nannocystales; family Nannocystaceae; genus Pseudenhygromyxa; species Pseudenhygromyxa sp. WMMC2535. The sequence goes on along the minus strand of NZ_JABJWV010000001.1, from coordinate 3,919,638 downwards.
GGTGAGGATCCAAGGCTGCCGGCCAGCGATCTACGAAAACCATCACCTCGCGGACCTCGGCCCCATGAATGGTCATGGAACTCCCTCGCCGCCGCAGCTCGAGATACCAGTGCACGATCTGGAACGAGTGCCAGGACGAAGATCCCGCGCACGGCGTCGTGCCGTCCGTCCACTCGCCATCTCCGCAAAGGTGCGGCTCGCAGGCAAAGCGCGAGCACACCAGCGAAGAGTAGCACCAATCGATTCGTGGCCCTTTGTATGTCGATGCAATGCTACGCCGTGGACATCGGATCCATGGCAGCGTGGCACCTGGCGACGTCAGCTCACACACCAACGCGCACACACTTGCACTCCCCTTCAATCCTCCCTTCCAGTTGTCCCTTCAACACCCCTCGGGTAGCGTGCGCCCATGTTGAAGCTTGCTCGTTCGCCTTCGTCCTTGCTCCCATTGAGCCTGCTCGCAGCCCTCTCGGCCTGCAGCGATAGCGCCGCCGACGGCGACCAGGACGAGGCCGATGAGACAGGCGAGACCGGAGACACGGGCGAGGAGCTCGTCGAGCCCTTCGACGAGTTCCCGGGGCTCAGCGCCGCCGTCGAGATCCGCATCGACGAGCGCGGCATCCCCCACATCTACGGCGAACACGACGACGACGTCGCCTACGCCTCTGGCTATCAGATGGCCAGCGACCGCCTGTTTCAGATGGACCTGATGCGCCGCCGGGCGCTCGGCCGCCAGGCGGAGGTCCTCGGCCCGGACTTCGTCGACCAGGACGTGGTCTCGCGGACCTTCGATCTGAAGCGCTGGGGCAACCTCAACGCCGAGCGCCTGCGCAGCGAGGCCCCGGACATCTACAACTACGTGATCTCGTGGCTCGCCGGGGTCAACCAGCGCATTGCCGAGGTCCAAAGCGGCGCGGCGTCGCTGCCCTATGGCTTCGCCGAGGCTGGCTTCATGCCCGAGACCTGGGAGCGCGACGACGAATTCGCGATCGCCAAGCTGCTCTACCTGGGCAACTCCAACAGCTTCGACCGCGACCTGCTGGCGACGATCCTCCACGACAACCTCCAGGACACCTGGGCGGCCTTCGAGCTCGGCAAGCCGCTCTTCGACGTGGCGATCATGCCCGATGACGAGATCCCCACGGGGCTCAAACCCGACAGCGGGCCGTCCTCGCTCGAGCTCGCCCGCCCGCCGCGGCCGATGGACCCCTACTCGCCCGCGCTGATCGCCGAGGCCGTGGCCAAGCTCCAGCACGCCACCGCGCACCTCGGCAAGCGGCCCTTTGGCAGCAACAACTGGGCCGTCGACGGCCGGTTCACCGCCGACGGTCGGCCGCTGATCGCCAACGATCCCCACCAGCCGCTGCAGAGCCCGTCGATGATGTACGCCCAGCACCTCGACAGCGCCAGCGCCGGCAAGGGCGGAACGCAGGAGGTCATCGGCTTCTCCTTCGCCGGGACCATGGGCGTGCAGCTCGGCCACAACCGCCACGTTCAGTGGGCCGCGACCACCAACTTTGGCGACGTCACCGACGTCTGGGACGTGCGCGTCGAGGGCGAGGGCGTGTGGATCGGCGACCAGTTCGTCGACTGGGTCGAGCGCGAGGAGGTCATCGAGGTCGCCGGCGAGGAGTCCGTGGTCCTCAGCCTGCACGACGTCCCCGACTACGGCGTGATCGTGCCCGAGCAGCTGATCCCCCTGCCGGTCGCCAGCCCCGGGCGCGAGCTGCTGGTCAACTGGACGGGCTTTCGCGCGACCGCCGAGGAGCTTTGCTTCGCGCGCATGGGCCAGGCCAGCGACCTCGACGAGTGGGAGGCCGGCGTCGACCTGATGGAGGTCGCCGGCTTCAACTTCGTCGGCGCCAGCGCCGAGGGCATCAGCTATCGCGTCAACATCCTCGTCCCCGACCGCGATCTCAGCGGCGGCGCCCTGCCCTACCTGGTCATCGACGGCGACGACGCGGCCAGCTACTGGCGCAGCTACCTGCCGGCCGAAAAGCTCCCGCGCAGCCGCGTCGAGAGCCGCGGGTGGATCGGCACCGCCAACAACGACCCCTGGGGCTTCACCTTCGACGGCGACGTCACCAACGACCCCTTCTACTACGGCTACTTCTACGCCGCCGGCCACCGAGCCAAGCGCCTGCAAGACGAGCTCGAGCGCCTGACCGGCGAGGGCGAGGTCAGCGTCGCCGACATGCAGGCGCTGCAGCTCGACACACACAGCGTCATGGCGGATCTGCTGCTGCCGATCGTCCTCGACGCCGCGGACCAGATCGGCACCAACCCCGACCTCGCCGACTACGAGGGCAACGCCGACCTCCAGACCCTGGCCGCCGTGCTCGACGGCTGGGACCGCAACATGGACCGCAGCTCCGCGGGCGCCCTGGTCTGGCACCTGTGGCTGCACGACATGGCCTGGGAGACCATCTCCGACGACTTCGCCTTCCTCTACACCCTGGTGTTCGCCGAGGAGCCGCCCTACATCCTCAAGATCCCCGCGCTCGCCCTGACCCACGGCTACTCCACCGACGAGCTGCTCCAGACCAGCCGCGAGCGCATCGCCGTCGAGGCCCTGGCCAGCGCCGCGACCTGGCTAAACGAGCGCTACGGCAGCGTCGACCCCGAGGGCTACAGCTGGGCCGACATGCACGGCACCGACTTCCAAAACCCCTTCGGCATGGAGCTCGACGGCGGCTGGGTCCCCACCAACGGCGGCGAGGACACCCTCAACGTGTCCTCCTCCGTGTTCTACGCCAGCTCCCAGGGCGAGCCCAACGAGCGCTTCGACTCCCACCACGGCCCGATCTTCCGGCTCGTGACCCGCTTCGCCGAGGACGGCGTGCCCGAGGCCGTCATCAACTTCCCCCGCGGCAACTCCGGCGAGCCGAGCTCCCCGCACTGGGACGACACCCTCGACGACTGGATCGAGGGCGTCTACTCGCCGCTGCCCTATCGGATCGAGGACGTCGAGGCGGCCACGGTCAGCCAGTATCGCCTCGAGCCCTGAAGCGCGCTGGGCCTGGGCGCCGCGGCGAGACACGCCGCGTGCGCCCATCGAGGTCGAGCTCAATATATCGCCCTCCGCCTCATCCGAGGTTCGACAGGGAGTCATCAGCGGATCGACTCACTGATCGATCCAGCTGTCATCCTCGTCATAGTCGAAGTCGTCGTCGTCATCCATGCCTGGACGAACTGGGAGATTTTCTTTCAAGGCGCGAATATAAGCTCGGTACCACTGCCGGTCTTTCGTATCGATGAAGCTAGGCTGAATGGGATCATAACCCTTCCGCTCCAGAACCTCGCCGAGAATCTCCGCCATTGGACGCATATCCCCTCCAAGCCGGGCCATGACTGCATTGGTAACCATCGCCCCACGACTTTCTCCGTGACTCCCTCCCCCCATGTCTCGTGCCGTATACTCCGCGTAGCCAACACCACGGGAGATCGGCTCCATCCCCGGGGGCGTCGCGTTTTGCCGGGGTCCGGTGAGGCCCAGTTCACCGGACACAGCTTCGGCCACTCGCAAGCCGGGCCTGCGGAGATAAATGACCCCGTCATCCACGCGCTTCCCAATATTCGCAGGCCCCATGATCTTACTCTGGGATATGAGACGACTCCCCTTGGACACGGCGCCATACATCTTTCGAGCGTTCGCCCCGCCCTCACCAACATCCATATTCAAGCTCAACCTAGCAGAATTCCCATCTTGCGCATCCCTCCTCACCGTGGGGTTCATACGATAGGCAAAAGTCGACAAACGGCTATCACCGCTTCGATGAATCGACTCGAGTTTGCGAATCCTCTTGACCCTTGACTCAATCTTCCTGCGCAGTTCTTTTTTCTTCCTCCTGTTTCGGCAACCATGATACAATATAAAGAGCTGTTCCAAGCCACGCTTCAACTTCTTTACCTCCCCGGGAATCCGCCCCATCCTTTTATCATAGTCACTGGGCTTCACCTTCTCACCAAGTCCTTCAAAAGCCTGAGCATAGACATTCATCCCCTTACGGGACGCAGACCTCACCCTCCGATCCCCCAAGCCCTCGATGACTTGAAATGTCTGATTAGCGTGACCAACTCGATCATTCTCACTTTCATTCGGAGCATCACGCCAGTTGTCATACAACGAGCGAACGATGTCCACCACGAGTTCCCGGTCGTTCGGGCCCAAGCCTTCGCACACCATCGCCGCGACCGTCGCCCACTCGATCATCGACCTCCTGGCATAGGTGAAGTCGCCAACAGCCACCGGAGAGTCCGTACGCCTGCTCCGCAAGATCAGGAGTCCTCGCCGCTGGCGCTCGACAATCTCGGCAAACTGATGACCCGCCATGCGGCTCGTCCGCCACAGTTTATTCCCGCTGACATCCAAAGGCCCGAGACTCACCCCTCCGTCCCTTTCCCCAACCCGGCGCAGATCCCGACGCGCATCGTCGAGTTCATTCGGTATTGGGGTGGCCTGCTCGCGCCTCCGCCTATCGATAACCTCCCTCACTCCCGCCTGCTGAAAAGCCGCCGCCATCGCCCGCTTGAACTCCTCCGGCGTGAACCCTTGGCGCTGCACCACCGTGCCTCCTCCGCCCGCACCCAACCCACTTCCGCCAAGGCCCGCAGCCTCCCCCCGCGCCGCTCGCTCACCCGCCCCGTCCGCCTCCCGCTCCAACCCCGCTTGCGTGTTCACCGAAACGCCCCCGATCTCCACGTTCCCTCGCACCCGCCCCTGCCGCTGCTGCACCACATGCGCCAGCTCGTGCCCGATCATCCGCTGCCCTGCCGCGCTCTGCGGCCGATACTCCCCGGGTCCGAAGTGCAGCTCCTCCCCCCGCGTGAACGCCCGCGCTCCCACCTGCGCCGCCTCGGGCCCCTCACTCACCCGCACGCTCGAGAAGTCTGTCTCGAAGGCCGCCCCCATCTTCGCCGCTAGCCCCCGCGGCAAGCTCCGCCTCGGTCCGTCCGTCCCCGCCCCTCCTGTCCGTGCGTCCGCCAGCGCCTGCAGCCGCGCCAGACGCTGAACGCAGGGGCTGCGGTCCGCCAGCGCCTGCAGCTCGCTCAGCCGCGCGTCCCCGGGGCGCTCCGGCATCCCCTCGCTCGCTCGCGACGTCTGCCCGCGCGAAGACGTTGGCGTGAACTGCTGCTCGAGGTCATGCATACGCGACACCTCTTCAGCTTACCGTCGTCAATGATGGTCACCCTGTGAAATCCAAATCATTTTCCCAAGCTACCTCGTGCAAAGAATCTCCTCAGCCAGAGGCCCCGCTCGTCGCTACAGACTCCACCTCGCCAAGAGGCGGGGTTAGCCCACCGTGGGTTCAGACTCGCTGCCCATCACTGCTTTATTCCGGCACAGCGAGTCCTCCAGCATCGAGTTGGCCAGCGGCGAGACACGCCGTGTGCGCCCAGAGCGGAGCCGACCTACTATTTCTTCTTCTTTTTTTTCTTTTTAATCAACTTACTGACAGCACGCATGAATTTACTACCCTTAGTGTCGACTCGGCTAGGTCGATTTGGGTTATACCCAGCTTGCTCCATCAGCCCTCCGAGAATCTCGGCCATTGGCTCCCCCGAGCGTGCGCCAAGCCTGGCCATGACTGCGTTGGTAATCATCTCCCCACGGTTATTTCCGTGACTACTCGAGCTGCCCTCAACATACTCTGCATAGGCGACGCCAGACGCGATTGGATCCATCCCTGGAGGAGCCGTATTTAGCTCCGGCCCGGTGAGGTTCAACTGATTCGAAACTCCCCTGGCCTTCTTCAGCCCGGGCTGTTTGAGGTAGACCACTGCATCATCCACGCGCCTGCCGATGTTCATTGGGCCCATAATTTTACTCTGCTCGATATTCCCGGTGTCCCGAGAGACCGAACCGTGAATTTTCCTGACATTCTCAGCACCACTTCGAGAGTCCATATTCAGGCTCAAGCGAGCAAAGGTGCCGCGGCGCTGACCTCGCGCCACTGCAGGGTTCATCCGATAGGCAAACGTTGACAATTTATCCCCCGCCATGGCCGAGAATGAGCGCAGGTTATCCAATTCATTCTCCCTATTCCTCATCACCTCTCGTAGCCCCCTCACCTCATCCGCATCATCAGTGGCATCCAGTCCAATTTTCAATTCCTCGATTTTCCCTTCGAGATATTTGATCCGCGCATGTACTTCCTCCATCTTGGCTTGATACTCATGGGGACTCACCATCCCAGCACGCTCAAATGCTTGGGCATGGACGTTCATAGCACGAGGATCGCCATGCGGAGCGTTTTGCGGAGCGTTTTGCTTTCCCAGATTTTCGAGGCTTTTAAACGCTTGCTCCGCATGTCGCCTATGGGCCTGGTCGCTGTCATCCGAGACATTTCGCCAGTTATCATACAGAAGGCGAACGATCCTCCTGACCATTCCCTCATCATCGGTCACATGCCCCTCGCTCACCATCGCCGCCATCCTCGCCCACTCGTTCATCGACTCCCTGGCGTAGGCGGTATCTCCAGCAACTACCGGGAGATCTTCACGCCTCCCTCGCGAGATCGCAATTCCCTGCCGGAGGCTCGCTACCAGATCCGCAAACTCGTGGCCCGGCATGGCGTTCGGCCGCACAAATCGATGCCCGGTGACGTCTATGGGCCCGAGGTTCACCCTTCCGACACTCCTGAGCCTGCTTCGCCCCTCCACCAACGCCTCGGCGCTCGCGTGGGCGGGCCAGTCGCTTTCATTGGGATCTGGCTCGCGCTCCTGTCGGTGTTGGATCAGCTCGTAGACCCCCGCTTGCCGAAAGGCCCCCCTCATCGCTCGCTTGAAGCCCTCGGGGCTGAACCCCGGCTCCTCCTCGTCCTCCCTACGCTGCACCACCCCCGGGGACCCCGCGGTCCCGGAGCCCAGCGACGGCGGAGCCACTCCTTGCGAGCTTTCCCCCATCCCCGCAGCCTCTCCCCGCGCCGCTCGCTCACCCGCCCCGTCCGCCTCTCGCTCCAGCCCCGCTTGCGTGTTCACCGAAACGCCCCCGATCTCCACGTTCCCTCGCACCCGCCCCTGCCGCTGCTGCACCACGTGCGCCAGCTCGTGCCCGATCATCCGCTGCCCTGCCGCGCTCTGCGGCCGATACTCCCCGGGCCCGAAGTGCAGCTCCTCCCCCCGCGTGAACGCCCGCGCTCCCACTCGCCCAGCCTCGGGGCCCTCACTCACCCGCACGCTCGAGAAGTCCGCGTCGAAGGCCGCGCCCATCTTCGCCGCCAGCTCCCGCGGCAAGCTACGCCTCGGCCCGTCCGTCCCCGCCCCTCCTGTCCGTGCGTCCGCCAGCGCCTGCAGCCGCGCGAGACGCTGGACGCAGGGGCTGCGGTCTGCCATCGCCTGCAGCTCGCTCAGCCGCGCGTCCCCGGGGCGCTCCGGCATCCCCTCGCTCGCTCGCGGCGTCTGCTTGCGCGAAAATGCCAAAGTGGACTGTCGCTTCATGTCATGCTTGCGCAACACCTTTCAACTCTAGCTGAATGTCGGCTCCAAATGGCGAAGATCATCAATTTGAGCCTGTAATTTGCTCGCGCATGCACTCGCCCACGAGCCGCTCGAAGATGGATCCCCCACGCTGCTCCGGGCTTCCCCAAAACCGACGGGTTCAGCCCCACCGAGGGTTCAGAGATCGCCCCAGCCTGCCTACTGGACAGGCTCGTCGACTCCAAGAGAATTCTGAACACCAAGACCCGGCGAAGCGCTCGGCCTCAGTCTGAATCAAAATCCCAGTCTTCTTCCTCCTCTTCTCGGATGAGACTCGGACGCGCAGCATCATACCCATGGTATTCCAACCAATTATCGAGAATTTCCCCAATCGACACATCCTTACCCCTGCGCTTCGCATTGAGCTTCGAAATGATGACATTTAGGATAATCTCGCCACGATTTGCCCCGTGACTGCTCGAGCTGTCCTCCACGTTCTCTGCGTAGGCGACCCCGGGAGCAATCGGCTCCATGCCCGGAGGCGCTGTCCCGCGCTTCGGCCCGGTAAAGTTGGCCTGACGAGCGACCTCCTTGGCACCGGCAATTCCTGGACGCCGCAAATAGATGACAGCATCATCTACACGTTTACCAATATTCGCTGGCCCCATAATTTTACTCTTATAGATGTTAGTTGTATCCTTAGATACCACCTTGAGCAATTTTCGCGCGTTACCCTCGGCATTACCAATATCCATATTCACACTCAAACGAGCACCTCCGCCCTTGCTCACTTTCCGCCTCACAGCCGGGTTCATGCGATAGGCAAAAGTCGACATATGATCGCGCTCCTTCATCTTTTTCTTGACCTTCGCCATCTCACTTTTCAGAAACCTAGAATCCACCTCATCATACTCCCCACTTTTGAGCATGGAGATGATCTCATCATGCTCATCTATCAGAGACTCACGACGTTCTTTGAATTCTGTCGGTGAAATTTTCTTACCCTCGTGCTCGAACTGCTGGGCGAACACGTCCACGCCATGTCGCCTCGCCTTCCTTGCCTTTTTCCTGGACGGCTCGCCATCGATCTGTTCTCCCAGCTCCAGGCCTCGAAAATACAGGTCCTCGAGGGCCTCGAAGGTCTGCGTTGCCATCTCCTCACGGTGTGCCGTGCCTTCATCTGGAGCACCACGCCAGTTATCGTACAATGACCGAATGACACTTTCGATGACATCACGGTTCTCAGGGGCCAGCCCTTCACACACCATATACGCGAACCTCGACCACTCGAGCATCGAATTCTTCGCATATCCGGTATCCCCGTCGTCGACCGACGAATCCGTACGCATCATTCTCAATATTAATATTCCTCGCCGCAGGCGCTCGACCAGTTCGGCAAACTGGTGGCCCTCCATCGTGTTCATTCGCCGCAGAGAATTTCCACTGACATCCAAGGGCCCGAGGTTCACCCTTCCGACACTCCTGAGCCTGCTTCGCCCCTCCACCAACGCCTCGGCGCTCGCGTGGGCGGGCCAGTCGCTTTCATTGGGATCTGGCTCGCGCTCCTGTCGATGTTGGATCAGCTCGTAGACCCCCGCTTGCCGAAAGGCCGCCCTCATCGCTCGCTTGAAGCCCTCGGGGCTGAACCCCGGCTCCTCCTCGTCCTCCCTACGCTGCACCACCCCCGGGGACCCCGCGGTCCCGGAGCCCAGCGACGGCGAGCTTTCCCCCATCCCCGCCGCCTCTCCCCGCGCCGCTCGCTCACCCGCCCCGTCCGCCTCCCGCTCCAACCCCGCTTGCGTGTTCACCGAAACGCCCCCGATCTCCACGTTCCCTCGCACCCGCCCCTGCCGCTGCTGCACCACGTGCGCCAGCTCGTGCCCGATCATCCGCTGCCCCGCCGCGCTCTGCGGCCGATACTCCCCGGGTCCGAAGTGCAGCTCCTCCCCCCGCGTGAACGCCCGCGCTCCCACCTGCGCCGCCTCGGGCCCCTCAATCACCCGCACGCTCGAGAAGTCCGTCTCGAAGGCCGCCCCCATCTTCGCCGCCAGCCCCCGCGGCAAGCTCCGCCTCGGTCCGTCCGTCCCCGCCCCTCCTGTCCGTGCGTCCGCCAGCGCCTGCAGCCGCGCCAGACGCTGAACGCAGGGGCTGCGGTCCGCCAGCGCCTGCAGCTCGCTCAGCCGCGCGTCCCCGGGGCGCTCCGGCATCCCCTCGCTCGTACGGGACTGCTGCGCATGCGAAGGCGTTGACGTGGACTGCTGCTCGGGGTCATGCGTACGCGACACCTCTTCAGCTTAACGTCGTCAATGTTGGTCACCCCATGAAATCGAAGTCACTTGCCTGATCAACCTCGTGCAAAGAATCTCCTCGACGAGCTGTCCCCATTCACCGCTCCAGGCCTCACCCCAACTCGGCCGAGCCAGCCCCACCAGAGGTTCGGAGCTCATGCCCTCTCGTCCGTGCTCGACCATCGACGCGACGGACCGGCGCGCAAAGCCCGAGACTCATCGAGTCCTCTGCAACGCAAACGAGGGATGCCGAGACCTCGATGGCGAGCGGGGCCGGGATACCCTCGCGCACGAACACGAGGGCGCGTCAGGCCTGGGCGCAGCGGCGAAAGATGAAGGGCTGGCTCTTTGGCGGACCGAGGGTGGCTTCCAGCTCGTCGAGCTCTCAGCCGCGCTCGAGTCGGGCCAGCCAAAAGCCATCACTGCGCGCCCCCTCGGGCGTCCACGCCTCTTCCTTCACCACCCGAAACTCCCCGCGCTCGGCCACGAAGTCCGCCACCACCTGCGGCCCCTCCTCGGGCTCGAGGCTGCACACGGCGTAGACCAGGCGCCCACCAGGCCGCACCCAGTCGGCGCAGCGCCGCAGCAGCGTGGCCTGGAGCGCCGCGCAGGCTGGCACGTCGCCGGGCTCGGCGGTCCAGCGCAGCTCGGGGTGACGGGCGAGGTTGCCCAGCCCCGTGCAGGGAGCATCGAGCAGCAGGCCGTCGACGCTCCCTGGCTCGAGCTCGATGTCCAGCTCGAGGGGATCCTCGGCGAGGTCGGCGTGGACGATCTCGAGCGCGAGGCCCTCGGCGTCGAGGTCCACCCGCTCGCGCGCGGCCTCGAGCTCGGCGAGGCGCTCGGCCGAGGCGTCCATGGCCACGAGCCGACCCTGGCGCTGCATGAGCTCGGCGATCTGGGCGGTCTTGGTGCCCATGCCCGCGCAGGCGTCGATGATGCGCTCGCCGGGGCGCGGGTCGAGGGCGCGCACGGCCTGCTGGGAGCCGAGGCTCTGGATCGAGATCAGCCCCGACTCGAAGAGCGGGCCGTAAAAGAGGTCGCCGGCTCCCTGGACGCGCACGGCCTGGGGCTGGTCGCCGGCGGCCGCGGGCAGTTCGACGAAGCGCAGGCCAGGGTGCTCGGCCTCGAGGCGCGCCCGGACTTCGTCGCGGGTGGTCCGGCCGAGGTCGATGCGCAGATCCAGCGTCGGCGCCTCGGCGAGGACGCGGGCGCGAGCCAGCGCTCGCTCGGGGCCCAGGGCGGCGAGCCAGCGCGCGGCCAGCCACGCCGGCAGCGACCAGCGCTCGCGCAGGGCGGTGAGCGGGTCGCCGGCTTCCCAGGCCGCGGCGCGGGCCGGGGCGTCCCGGGCGACGCCCGCCACGATCGCGGTGATCAGCCCGCGCAGGCGACCGCGCGGGTCGATGCGCTTGGCGACCTTGACCGCCTCGGCGCCGGCGATCGCAGGCGGGCGGTCGAGCTCGACGAGCTCGTAGGCGGCGACGCGGAGGATCGTCCGCAGCTCGCCCTTGAGCTTGCCGGGCTTGTCGGCGGCGGCGTCGATCAGCGCGTCGAGGCGGGCCTGGTGACGGAGCACGCCGTAGACCAAGGTGGTGATCAAGCCGCGATCTCGGCGCGCGAGCTCGACGTGGCGCTCGAGCTGGTCCGAGAGGATGCGGTTGGAGAAGCCGCGGCGCTGCTCGATGTCCCGCAGGGCGCGGACGGCCACGCGCCGCGGGTTGGGGGGCTTGGCCGCGCTCACGAAGCGCCGGGCTCCAGGAGCACGTTGTCGATCAGGCGCACGCCGGAGAAGACCACGGCGAGGGCGACCAGGGTCGGCGCCTCGACGCGCACGACGGGCTGGAGGTCGTCGGCGTCGACGGCCGAGACGTAGTGGACCTCGCCGGCGCCCAGGCGCTCGCCCGCGCCCGCGAGCAGGGCCTCGACCTCGCGCTCGCCGGCTTCGAAGCGCGCCCGGACCTCGTCGAGGAAGCGCGGGATCGCCAGGGCCTGCGTGCGCGCGGCGGGGTCGAGGCGGACGTTGCGGCTCGAGAGCGCGAGGCCGTCGGGCTCGCGGACCGTGGACACGCCAACGACCTCACCGCACAAGAACAGGTCGCGGTGCATGCGACGCAGGATCGCCAGCTGCTGGTAGTCCTTGCGACCAAACAGCCCGTAGTCGGGGGCGACCAGCTGCCAGAGCTTGGTGACCACGGTGCACACGCCTCGGAAGTGACCCGGGCGCGACGCCCCGCACAGGTGGTTGTCGAGGCCGCCGACCTCGACCCAGGTGCTCGCGCCCTTTGGGTAGAGCGCGTCGGGCTCCGGGCAGAAGGCCACGTCGACGCCCTCGGCCGCGGCCAGCGCGAGGTCGCCGGCTTCGTCCCGAGGGTAGGCGGCGAGGTCGTTCGCGTCGTTGAACTGCGTGGGGTTGACGAAGATCGAGATCACCAGCTCGCCGCGCTCGGCGGGGACCCGGGCTCGACCGGCGCGCATCAGCTCGAGGTGGCCGGCGTGCAGCGAGCCCATGGTCGGCACGAAGGCGACCTGGCGCCCCGCCGCGCGGACCTGGGCCCGCCAGCGCTGGAGTTCTTCCACCGTCCGCAGGACCTTCACCATCGTCGTACTCCCAATCAGGTCGGGTCGGTTCAGCTCGGGTCGAGCCGGTCAGGCCGGGCCGTAGCCCGTGCGCTTGGGCGCCTCGCCCTGGGGCTCGCCGCGGCCCTCGTCGACGGGGCGCAGCTTGCTGCCCTTGCGCGCCTTGAAGCTGTGCTCGGGGCCAGGGAAGGCGCGCGAGCGGACCTCGGCGGCGTAGTCGGAGAAGGCCTCGCGCACGACCCCGGCGAGCTCGGCGTAGCGCTTGACGAACTTGGGCTTGAAGCTGTCGTCGAGGCCGAGCAGGTCCTGCATGACGAGGACCTGGCCGTCGCAGCCCTTGCCCGCGCCGATGCCGATGGTGGGGATGCTCAGCGAGGCCGAGACCTCGGTGGCGAGCGGGGCCGGGATGCCCTCGAGGACGATGGAGAAGCAGCCCACGCTCTCGAGCAGGGCGGCCTCGCGGCGCAGGCGCTCGGCGTCCTCTTCCTCGCGGGCCTGGACCTTGAAGCCGCCGAAGGCGTGGACGCTCTGCGGGGTCAGGCCGAGGTGGCCGACCACCGGGATGCCGGCGGCGACGATGCGCTCGATGGCCGGGGCCACGCGCTCGCCACCTTCGAGCTTGATCGAGGCTGCGCCGCCCTCTTTGACCAGGCGCCCGGCGTTGCGCAGGGCCTCCTCGGGGCTGACCTGGTAGCTCATGAAGGACATGTCGACCGTCAGGTGAGCGCAGCGCAGGGCCCGACGCACGCAGCGGGCGTGGTAGATCATGTCCTCGATGGTGACCTCGAGGGTGTGGTCGTGGCCCTGCATCACCATGCCGAGGCTGTCGCCGACGAGCACCATGTCGACGTCGCAGGCGTCGACGAGGCGGGCGAAGGTCGCGTCGTAGGCGGTGATCATCACGATCGGCACGCCGTCACGCTTGCGCGCGAGGATGTCGGGCACCGTGACGGGCTTACGCGGGATCATGTCGACCATATTGGCTCACGTACGATGTTTTGCCTGGCTTAGCAAATCAGCCCCCCGACGCGGGCGCCTCACCTGGACGCGCCGGTCCGCCGAGGTCGCTGGGCAGGGGGGCGACGGCGTCTCGGTGACGCTCGGCGAGGCGACGCTCGGGGTCCTCGGGCTCGGAGCGGGCGAGGTAGGCCGCCCACAGCCGCAGGGCTCCGCTGGCCTCCCTGCGCACGGTCTTGGCGTATGCGCGCAGATAGAGCCGCTCGTGGAGCGGCAGCGCGGCCTCGAGGGCCTGCATCTGGGCGAGGTCGCCATCGCGCCCGAGGGCGAATTCGACGCGCCGCCGCGCGCCAGCTGGATCTCCGGCGCGATCGAGGACAATCCCCATGACGTAGTGGGAGACGAGGCGCTCGTGGTTTGGCGCGTCGATCACGGCGCGCGAGGCGAGCTCGAGGGCAGCGTCGAGGTCACCTCGAAAGAGCATGGTCAGCGCGAGTAGCCGGCGGACCCGCCAGCCGTCGACGCTGCCCTCGGCGAGGGCGCGCTCGAAGGCCTCGCGGGCGCCCTCGTAGTCGCCCAGGGACAAGCTCGCCCGCCCTCGCCAATACTCGAGCCCGTAGGACTCGAGCACGCGGCGACGGACGAGCTCGGCCTGCGCGTCGTCGATCCAGGTGACGACCTGGGCGCGGCTCTCGACGATCTCGCCCTCGAGCTTCGACAGCTCCGTGTCGCCGTCGAGGCCCTCGGGCAGGGAAAAGCGACGCATCAGCTCGCTGTGCGCCGCCATGACCAGGACCTCGGGGGCGTTGGGGCACTCGCGGGCCTGGAGCTCCCAGTGGTGGTTGTCGCGGCTGAGGTTGACGTCCTCGGAGAGCGTCAGCAGCTGGTTGCCGGCCTCCTTGGCGATGTTGCTGCAGCCGGTCCACGAGCGGCTGCCGGCCAGCGCCCAGACCGTGGCGGTGGCCTCGACCAGGCTGCCTTGGCTCGCGCGGGGCTGCTCGTCATCATCGACCGCCCGGATCACGTCGACCGGCTCCTCCTCCTCGACCGGCATCGGCTCCGTCACGCGCCTGGCCGCGGCGGCCTCGGGCCCGGCAGCGAGGGTCACGAGGCCCACGAGGAGCATCGGCGGCACGAGTGCGCGAGCGCGGATCACCGGGTGAGTATGCCACCGACCGCCACCGAGCGCTGTCCCGCGGCGGGGATCCCGGCGTGCAATCAGCAGGAAAATTGACCCCTGGGCGCGAGTGGAGACACTCGACGCGATGGCTTCGCGCCCCGCCAAGCGTCCCCCGCGCAAAACGCCGCCGCCTGGTTCCAGGCGGCCGCGAACGCCCGAGGTGCCGCCTCTGGTCGACCCCGACACGGTGGCCGCGGTGCGCCGCAGCACCGCCAAGGCCGTGCATCTGACGGTGCGCGTGACCAGGGCGATGGCCGCGGCGCTGAAGACGACCGGCCACTTCATGTCGAGCTGGCTGGGGCCGCGCCTGCGTCGCGGTGCCGCCGTGGCGGCCAAGGCTGCGGTCTCCGCCTCGAGCGCCGCGGCCCGCTGGTCGTGGGCACATCGCTCGGGCCTGACCCGCGTGGGCCACCGCCTGATGTGGTGGACCGCGCTGGCGATCCTCGTGCTCGTCGGCCGCGCCCTGCTCGGCAGCGGTGGCGATCCCGAGCTGCTCGCGTCGGCGACGTTTTGGTTCGCTACCGGCCTGGCGATGAGCGTGCTCGTGCTGCTCGGCGCGCCCGAGGCCCGCATGCGCGTCGGGGCCTTCGCCCTCGCCGGCGGCCACGGGTCGCTGTGCATGCTCGCCTACCTCGTCGCCAACGGGGCCTGAGCACAAAAAACATCCACCCCCTCGTCTGCATTCGACGCGCTCATGGTGTCGAAGGCGGACGAATGGCGTCATCCCGAGCTGTGGGACCTCGGGACCGCTGCTGGCGCAGAGGTCCTGAGGGGTCCCGAGCGCGGCCCGCCAGCCCTTCGCATCATTGCTCGGTAGTCGAGGAATGCCCTTCCCGACCGCCGGGGTGACGAGCTCGCACCCGGGTCCCTCCAGGACTTCTGCGCCCCAGGCTCCTAGAGCTTCGGCCTCGCTCCTAGCCACGGAACCGCCCAGACGCACCTGACGGCGCGCCTTCAAACCGGTCGCCGCTCTAGCCGTATTGGATGGCCGAGATCCGCGTGCCCATCCAGTCGTCGTTGAAGGTCACCCGCCCCGTGTCGTCGTGAGCTGCGCCCGCGACGACCATCAGCGGCAGCAGGTGCTCCTCGCGCGGGTGCGCATCGCGGGCGCTCGGGGCCGCGCTCCACTCGGCGAGCAGGCGCTCGCGCTCGCGGCCGGGCTTGGTCGCCGCGTCCCGCAGCCACTCGTCGAAGGTGATCGAGGCCGGCCGCCCGCGGCCAGAGAAGAAGCCGCGCATGTTGTGGTAGCTCATCCCGCTGCCGAGGATCAGCACGCCCTCGTCGCGCAGGGGCGCGAGCGCGCGCCCGAGGGCGATGTGCGTCTTGGGGTCCAGGCCGGCCTGGAGCGAGACCTGGATCGTGGGCACGTCGGCCGCGGGCCACGAGACCTTGAAGGGGATGAAGGTCCCGTGGTCGAAGCCGCGCCGACTGTCCTCGGCGTAGGGCACACCGGCCGCGCTCAGGAGCTCGCCGACGCGCTTGGCGAGCTGCGGATCCCCAGGCGCGGGCCACTGGATCTCGTAGGACTCGGGGGGGAAGCCGCCGTAGTCGTAGAGAATCGGCGGGGCCGAGGCGGTCATGATCGTCGGCACCCGGGCCTCCCAGTGGGCCGAGATCACCAGCAGGGCGCGGGGCGGCGCCGGCAGCTGGCCGGGGAGCGCCTCGAAGTAGCCGCGCAGCACCTCGACGTCGCGGCTCGAGATGAAGCCGGGGAGCTCGACGAAGGGCCAGGGGCCGCCGCCGTGGGGCACGAAGATCGCCGGCTGGCGCGGGCCCGCGCCCCCTGTCTTCTCGCTGGGGTCCGCCGCCGCGGCCCTGCCCTCACCGGCGCCGCCGGCCTCTCCGGCGCCGGCCTCTCCGCTCGCCGACGCGCCCTCGAGGAGCGTCGCCGCCACGCCAACCCCACCTGCCGCCACCGCGACGCCGGCGATGAGCTCCCGACGGGTGAAGCGATCCTTGCTGCTGGTCTCGTGCATCTGGTCTGCCTCGCGCATGTCGCAAAGAGGAATCTGACACCGATTCCCCCGGCGCAACAGCGCTGCGACGATCAATCCAGCGTTGCGAATTCGCAACGCTGGATTGCCCACGAGGATCCCAAGCCGGGCTCAGCGCGTGCTAGCGCGGCCGCGGCCGCGAGGCTCCAGGCAGCTCAGAAGCGGACGACCGCGCCGGCCCAGGTCAGCCCGGCGCCGAAGGCCGCGAAGGCCACGACCGAGCCGTCGACGACCCGCCCGGCCTCGCGGGCCTCGTGGAGCGCCACGGGGATCGTCGCCGCCGACATGTTCCCGTAGCGGTGCACGATGGAGAACATCTTCTCCTCGGGCACGTTGAGGCGCACGCGGCAGGCTTCCATGATCCGCATGTTGGCCTGGTGGGGGATCAGCAGGTCGATCTGATCGGCGCTGAGCCCCGCGTCTTCGACGGCCTTGACCCCCGCCTCGGTCATCGCCCGCACGGCGTGGCGGAACACCGAGCGCCCCTGCATGGTGACGGTGTGCAGGTTCTTGGCCACGGTCTCGGCGCTCGCGGGCATGCGCGTGCCGCCGGCCGGGGCGTGGAGGATCGGCGCGAGGTTTCCATCGGCGCCCCAGTTGGACGCGAGCAGGCCGCGGTCCTCTTCGCAGGTCTCGATGATCGCCGCGCCGGCGCCGTCACCAAAGAGCACGCAGGTGGTGCGGTCCTCCCAGTTGACGACCTTGCTCATGACCTCGGCGCCGATCACCGCGATGCGCTTGCAGGTCCCCGCGCTGAGCATGCTCGACGCGACCTCGAGGGCGTAGAGGAAGCCGCTGCAGCCGGCCGCCACGTCGAAGGCAGGCATGCCGCGGATGCCCAGCTCGTGCTGCACCCAGCACGCGGTCGAGGGAAAGATCGCGTCGGCCGAGGAGGTCGAGACGATGATCGCGTCGACGGAGTCGGGCTCGATGCCGGCCTGGTCGCAGGCGGCCTTCATCGCGCGCGCGCCCAAGGTCGCGCTCGAGGTCTTCTCGTCGGCGATGCGGCGCTCGTGGATCCCCGTGCGCTCGCGGATCCACTCGTCAGAGGTCTCCACGACCTTCTCGAGATCGGCGTTTGTCATCACGCGCTTGGGCAGCGCGGTGCCAGTTCCAAGGATCTTGAAGCGCTTCACGCCGGGCTGGGTATAAACGTCCGCTGGTGAGCTTGGCCAGCAATTTGAACGACCGCCGCGCTCACAATTTCGTTCGTGAATCCCATTCGGTACCAAGGGCTAGTGAGGGGTCCGCTCATTGTGAATGAGCATGCACGCCGAGCGCAGATCCAGCGAACGCGCTTCGCAAATTGATGAATCCCGATCACGCCGCATGGACGGCCTCCGCTGACGAATTGTCAGGGCGTGAACGAGGCTCAGGTCTGCCTGTCTTCGCAGGCTCCGGGTGCCTCTGCGAGGGCCTCTGCGCGCCATGAATTCACACACGCGAGCGAGGCACGTGGGTTGCAAAAAGCTCGCGTCGCCATGAACCGCTCTCGCCACAAGACCGCCTTTGTCCCCTGGCTCGCCGCGCTCCTTCTTGGAGCAACGGCGCACGCTGGCTTGCTGATCCACGAGCTGCGCGAAGACGCGGAGCGACGCGCGGACACGGCCGAGCCGCGCGGCTTCGAGCTCGACGTCGACGTCGACGTGAACGTCGCCCTCGCGCTCGACGAGGCGCGCCTCGGCGCGGATGATCCCCGCGCCACCGCGACCAGGCGCGGGCGCCTCGACCGGGCCCTGCTCGCCTACGCGCGCCGCGATCGCAGCCGCGATCTCGACGACCTCGACCTGTGGATCCACCCCAGCGAGCGCTACACCTACACCGTCGATCGTCGCGTGCTCGAGCGGGTCGCCAGCGCGGAGCTCGACAACCTCGGCCTCGACGCCAGGTCACTCGATGGCGCGCTGGCCACGGCCGAGCCCATCGAGCTGCGAAACATCCGCGCGGGCACCCCCCTGCACCTGCTCGGCCTGCGCACGGGCGACCGCGTCCTCGCCGTCGACTCCCGCCCTGGGGCGGGCGCGGGGGCCACGGTGGTCGTGCTCCTCGAGCGGCGCGGACGCGGGATCTCCCTGACCTACGAGCTGGTCTGAGCCCTCGGGGCGCGCCGCGGTAGCAATCCCACTCCAGGAGACGTATGTGGACCTCGTCTCCGCTCCATGGATCTCCCGCGCGTGCTCTTCTTCATCGTCTTCCTGAGCGCTTGGGGCGCTTTGCACTGGCTGGTGGGCCGACGCCTCAACGCCCACGGCAGCGAGCGCCCCGCGTGGATGCAACGGCTGATCTGGGCCGCCGTCAGCGTCCTCGCCCTCCTGCCCCTGCTCGCCTTCTATGGCCGGCGCACGCACATGGCGGGCGCCGAGCTCGAGGTGGTCCAGTGGCTGGGCTTTTTGTGCATGGGGGTCTCCTCGCTGCTGATCTCCTTCACCTTGGCCGTCGAGGTCCCGCGGCTGATCGCCCGCGTCGGCCTGGCCGCGCGCAAGCGCCTGCGAGCGCGACGCTCCTCCACCACGGACACCTCGGCCGACACCGCCGCCCCCCCGACCGAGGCTGAGCTGCTCTCGCCCCAGCGCCGGCGCTTCTTCGCCGACGTCGCCAACTACGGCATCGTCGGCGGGGCCGCGGGGCTGAGCGTGGCGGGCTTCGCCATCGCCAGGCGCGTGCCTCGGGTCGTCGAGGTCCACGTCCCCGTCCCGGACCTCCACCCCGACCTCGAGGGTCTGCGCATCGTCCAGCTCAGCGACGTCCACGTCGGGCCGACGATCCGCGGGACCTGGCTCGACCGCGTGGTCGAGGTCGTCAACGCCCAGGGCGCCGACCTCGTCGCCCTGACCGGCGACTTCGTCGACGGCTTCGTCGACGATCTGTCAGCGGAGCTCGCCGGCCTCGGGCGGATCCAATCGACCTACGGGTCGTTCTTCGTGACCGGCAACCACGAATACTACTGGGACGGTCCCGCGTGGTGCCGGGCCATCGCCGGCCTCGGGCCCACGGTGCTGTGCAACGAGCACCGGGTCATCGAGCGCGGCGCGGCCAGGCTGCTCGTCGCCGGGGTCACGGATCTCCACGCCGAGCGCAACGAGCCCAGCCACCGCTCCGACCCCGCCAGGGCCAAGGCCGACGCCCCGGCTCACGACTTCTCGCTGCTCCTCGCCCACCAGCCGCGCAGCGTCTACGCCGCGTCCGCGGCCGGCTTCGACCTCCAGCTCTCGGGCCACACCCACGCCGGGCAGTACTTCCCGATGAGCGTGCTGATCTACGCGCTCCAGCCCTACGTGTCCGGGCTCAACCGCCACGAGGACATGCAGATCTACGTCAGCCAGGGCACCGGCTACTGGGGGCCGCCCAACCGCGCCGGCGCGGCTCCCGAGATCAGCTTGCTGATCCTCGAGCGGGCCTGAGCGTCGCCCTCCCGCCCGCGGGCCCCCAGGCGGGCCGGCCAGACCCGCCGCTCGGGTCCTCGACGCGACCCACCAACAAAAAATGAATAGCCTCCCAGCCGCCCGAATTCGCCGGATATATGGCGTTTTGACCTGATCTCGCCGAGACCATCTGCGGGGTCGAATTCCCTGGCCGGACCAGCCTCGCGTTGGTATCGAGGACCCCCAATGGCCACCGCTTCGACGCCCTCCGAGATCGAGTCCATGGACGCCGCCGCCATCGAGCGGGGCCTGCCCGAGTTTGCCCCGGCGACCCTGGCCGCGCTGATCCGCCGGACCAACGACGAGTACTGGAACGAGAACGCGCCGACGATCCCGGACCCGCTCTACGACCGCATCGTCGAGGCCCTGCGCCGGGTCGAGCCCGAGCACCCCGTGCTCGACGAGCTCGGCGAGCGCACCCCCGAGGGCGAGGTCATCGAGGCCGACGCGATCACCTCGATCCCCCCGGAGGAGCGCCTCGGCGCCCCGGTCCGCCACGCCCGCTCGATGCTCTCGCTCGACAAGTGCTACGGCCCCGAGGACCTCTACAGCTGGGCCGAGAAATTCGAGGGCGATGTCCTGGTCATGCCCAAGATGGACGGCGTGGCCTGCTCGCTGCGCTACGACCAGGACGGCAAGCTGGTGCTCGCGGCCACCCGCGGCAACGGCAGCGAGGGCGAGGACATCACCGTCAACGCCCTCGAGGTCGAGGACATCCCCAAGCAGCTCGAGCGCGACGGCCACGGCCTGAAGGACCTGGCGATCGAGGTCCGCGGCGAGCTCTTCATGCGGCTTTCGGTGTTCGAGCGCTTCAAGGAGCAGTACTCCAACCCCCGCAACCTGACCGCCGGGGCGATCAAGAACAAGGAGCGCGGCAAGACCCGGGCCTACAGCCTGAGCTTCTACGCCTACGACCTCGTCAACCACGAGCTCGAGCACGAGCGCGACAAATTCGCGACCTTGAAGGCCGCGGGCTTCGTCGTCGAGGAGTGCGACTTCGTCGCCCGCGACCAGCTCCAGGCCGCCTACGAGACCTGGTCGCAGCGCCGGGCGAAGATCGACTACGAGATCGACGGCGTGGTCTACCGCGCGGCCGAGGTCGGCGAGCAGCAGCGCCTGGGCGAGACCGGGCACCACCCGCGCTGGTCGATCGCTTACAAGTTCCAGGGCGACACGGGCACCACCAGCCTCGAGGACGTGCTGTGGTCGGTCAGCCGCACGGGGACGATCACCCCCGTGGCCCTGTTCAAGGCGATCGAGCTGTCCGGGGCGATGATCGGCCGGGCAGGGCTGTTCAACCTCAACCACTTCGAGGACCTCGGCCTGAGCAAGGGCGCGACCATCGAGGTCACGCGCCGCGGCGGGGTCATCCCCTACGTCGAGCGCACCGTCAGCCCCGGGCCCGGGGCCGAGCTCTTCGAGATCCCCAAGCGCTGCCCGGCGTGCAGCAGCCCGGCCGTGCGTCGCAAGAAGCGCGACGGCGAGTTCCTCTACTGCTCCAAGCCCGAGGCGTGCGTCTCGGCCCGCCTCGGCGAGCTCCAGCACTTCGCCAAGGTCATCGACATCCAGGGCTTCGGCCCCAAGGTCGTGGCCCAGGCCGTCGACGCCGGGCTGCTCTCGAGCCCCGCCGACTTCTACATCCTGCGCGCCGAGGACCTCGAAGAGCTCGAGCGCCTCGGCCGGCGCAGCGCTCAGAACCTCGTCGATCAGGTCGAGGCCCACAAGCAAGTCGAGCTCGCCACCTTCCTCCAGGCCCTGGGCATCGACCACCTCGGCAAGCAAAACGCCGCGCTCCTGGCCAGCGAGTTTCGCACCCTCGAGGCCGTGCGCGGCCTCGACCGCGACGCCCTGCTCGAGGTCAAGGGCATCAAGGACGCGATCGCCGACGCCCTGCTCGCCGGCCTCGCCGCGCGCGCCGAGCTCATCGACCACCTGCTCGAGCACGTCCAGGTGATCGATCTCCCCGCCAAGCTCGAGGGCGAAGACGAGGCCGCCGCCGTCGAGGGCCCGCTGGGCGGGCACAGCTTCTTGTTCACCGGCACCCTCGAGGCCTTCGGCCGCAAGCAGGCCCAGGACAAGGTCGAGCAAAACGGCGGCGTCGCGGCGTCCGGGGTCAACAAGGAGCTCGACTACCTGGTGATCGGCGCGGGCAAGGGCGCCAAGTCGAGCAAGCAAAAGAAGGCCGAGAAGCTGATCGAGGGCGGAGCCAAGCTGAAGATCATCACCGAGGGCGAGTTCCTCGAGATGATCGGCGAGGCCTGATCATCGCGCACGAGGCCGGTTATCCTCGCGCCATGACGGTCCAGCGCACCTATCGTCCGCACGCGCATGTTCGTCACCGACATCTCGCGCTGGCAGGCCTTTGGCGCGGCCCACGGCGCGTTCTTTGCCGAGCACCACCCGACCACCACCATGGTCGAGGTCCGCGCGCTGATCGACCCCGAGATGCTGATCGAGATCGAGGCCGACGCCTACGTCGGCAAGACCTGAGCAGCTCGCCTCCCGCGTCGAGCCGGGCGAGTCAGCGCATCGCGACGACGATCACCCCGGAGTCCGCCGGGTCCACGTCCTCGGCCCGCGGCGCGCCCAGATCGTCTTGGCCCTCGCCGAGGACCTTCTCGATGTAGACGACCTGGACCAAGACCATGGTCACGACCAGCAGCGGCGTGCTGAACAGGACGCCCACGAAGCCGAAGAGCGAGGCCGCCAGGACCTGGCCGAGGAGCAGCAGCGCCGGGGGCACGGAGGCCTTCTCCTGCTGGATCATCGGGGTGATCAGGTTGCCCTCGACCTGCTGGATCACGGCGTAGGCCAGGCCCACGTAGAGCGCCATCATCGGCGACTCGGTGAAGCCCAGGAGGATCGCCGGGACGGCCGAGAGGATCGGTCCCACGTAGGGCACGAAGGCCATCACCCCGGCGAACAGGCCGAGGGCCAGGGGCATGGGGATGTCCATGATCCACATGGTCAGCCCGGTCAGCACGCCGACGGCGGCCATCGACAAGCAGCGCCCCACCAGCCAGCTGCGCAGCCGCGCCGCGACGCGCTCGAGCACCTCGCGGGCGCTGCCACGCATGTCTCGCGGGAACAGGCGCTCGACCCCGCGGGCGTAGAGGTCGGGCTGCCAGGCGAGGTAGATCCCGACGATCAGCGCGATCAGGGCGCCGCTGATCGCCGTCGACACGCTGTTGATCGCCGTCATGATCGACGAGCGGAAGCGCATCAGCTCCTCGCTGAGCTCGGATACGGGCGGGATGTTGGCGACCAGGGGCGCCGACCAGGGCTGCGAGGACAGGTAGTCCATGGCCTGGGAGGCCGCCGCGGGCAGGGTCTCGCGGACCTCGTCGTACTGTTGGATCGCCGAGGCGCCCATGGCCGCGTAGCTGCCGGCGGTGACCAACAAGAGCCCGACGAGCACGGCGACCAGCGACCAGCGCTCGCCGATCTTCAGCCGGCGGCTCAGCGCGCGCGCGGCCCCGTGGA
Organism: Pseudenhygromyxa sp. WMMC2535; assembly: GCF_011083025.2. NCBI lineage: Bacteria > Pseudomonadati > Myxococcota > Nannocystales > Nannocystaceae > Pseudenhygromyxa > Pseudenhygromyxa sp. WMMC2535. The sequence continues at coordinate 3,896,321 of NZ_JABJWV010000001.1, read as the reverse complement.
GCGCCACGCCCATCAGCGCGCTGGCGAAGCCGAGCATGAGGAAGGCGGGGTGCCACAGCGCCAGCCCGAGGAAGGCGGCGAGGGCGACCACCGCGGCGATCTGCACCTTGCGATCGGACCGAGGAGCGCGCATGCGCGATGACAGTGCGAGGACCGTGCCACTGCGGGCCGAGCCGCGGACCGAGCGGTGTTCCGAGCCGGGGCGAGTCGAGTTGCCACACCCCGGCGCGCAGCCGTGCCGCGAGGTCTCACCGCTCAGCGCACGCGCAGCTCGTAGCGCTGGAGCTGACGGTTGAGCGGCGAGGTCAGCGACCACTCGGGCGCGCCGACGGGGGCCAGCTCGGGGAAGCGCTCGAGCATGCGCGAGAAGGCCACCCGCCCCTCCATGCGCGCGAGCGCAGCGCCCAGGCAGTAAAACCCGCCCATGCCAAAGGTCAGCGTCTTGGGCTTCTCGCGGGCGACGTCGAAGCGCAGCGGATCCTCGAATTCGCGGGGGTCCATGTTCGCGCAGCCCAGGCCCGCGACGATCATCGCGTGCGCCGGGATCTCGACCCCGGCGATGACCCGCGGCTCCCCGCCGTTGATGCGCATGGTGAGGGTCGCCGGCCCCTCCCAGCGCAACATCTCTTCGATGGCGTTGGCCATCAGCTCGGGCTCGGCCCGCAGGCGCGCGAGCTGCTCGGGGTGCTCGAAGAGCGCGACGGTCCCGTTGGCGATCAAGTTGGCGGTGGTCTCGTGGCCAGCGAAGAGCAAGAGCACACAATTCGAGAGGATCTCTTCGACGGAGACCCGGTGCTCGACCTCGGCCTCGATGAACGCCGAGATCACGTCCTCCTGGGGGTTGCCCCGGTGCTCCTCGACGATCGGTACCATGTAATCGATCATCTCCTGCATGCTGCGCTGAGCGGTCAGGATGTCCTCGAAGGCCACGCTGGTGAACACCTTGGTGATGTCCGCGGACCAGCGCTGGATCGCCTCGTGATCCTGCGTGGGTACGCCGAGCATGTGCGCGATGACCCGCGCCGGTAGCGGATAGGCGAAATCATCGACGAGCTCGAAGCGCCCGGCCTGCTCGGCCGCGTCGAGCAGCTCGTCGGCGATCGCCGTGGCCACGGGCTCGAGGGTGCGCACCGTCTTGGGAGTGAAGTAGCCCTGGAGCAGGCGACGCAGGCGGGTGTGGTCCTCGGGGACCGTATGACCCATCCACAGGCGCACGGTCTTGCGCAGCCACTCGATCGCCGCGGCCTCCTCGGGCGGGCGCATGTCGAGGGCCGCGGTCATCAGCCCAGTCGAGAGCTCCGGGTCGCGCAGCAGCGCCGCGCAGTCCGCCCAGGACGAGAGCACGAAGCCGTGCAGCTGCGGAGCGAAGTGCACCGGGCACTCGCTCGCGAGCTGATGCCACAGCCGCTGCGGCGCGCGCTGCATGTCTTCGCCCATCAGATCGTAGGGAGGCTGAAGCGTCTCGGGGGTCTGCATGTCCCGAGTGTGGCACGCATGGCGGGCCCGCCCCCCTCGACCTTCGCGACAAAAAAACCTCCCCCCTTGTCATTACCTGTCAGGCCGACGGCAAGGGTGGGCGCGAGATGAACGAATCGATTTCTGCACCCCGCACGCACCGCCCAACCTCGCGGTGGTTGAGCCTCCCGCTCCTGCTCGCCTTCCTCGCCCCGGCGTGTGAGGCCGAGCCAGGACCCGATGGCGCAGGCCCAGGCGCCTCACTGGAGCTGGCCCCGGAGCCGGGCGCCGAGCAAGCCGGCGCCGCGGACGTCCTCGCCGCGCAGACCCTGGCGAGCGAGGCTGACGCCGTGTTCATTGGCCGCGTCGTCTCGATCACCCATCAGCTCTCCTCCCCCGACGAGCACGGCCAGCGCCTGCCTTTCACCGTGGTGACCTGGGAGATCGAGGACGAGCTCAAGGGCCTCGACGGTGAGCCCGAATACGCGGCGCGCTTCCTCGGCGGCCCGCTGACCGACGGCAAGGTGCTCCAGATCGCCGAGATCCCCACCTTCGAACTCGGCGACCGCGACCTGATCTTCGCGGCGGGCAACGGCGAGCGCGGCTGCCCCCTGGTCGAAGGCGCCAAGGGCCGCGTCCAATTGCTCGAGCCCGGCGAGACAGGCGACGGCGTGTCGGCCTACGCCCCCCGCCCGGGCTGGGCCGCGGCGATCATCGACGAGCTCCGCGAGCTCGGCCTCGATGGTGCCGATGTCGACGCCGAGGCCGCGCCCGTCCTCGATCTCGACGCCCCCTTCTCGTTCGCTGGCCCCCGGCAGGCGACCCCCGACGAGCTCGCGGCAGCCTATGCCAGCGCCCAGGCTCACCGCGCGCCCGCCACCGTCGCGGCGCCCGAGAGCGAGGCCGAGCGCGCCGAGCGAACGGCCCTCGAGGCCAATGACTTCAACCCCGTGCTTCCGCGCTGAGCGAGAAAGCGAGACGACTCATGACCATCAAGCTGAACACCAAGCTGATCTCCTCCCTCGGCGTGCTCGCGGCGGCCTGCCTGCTCCAGGCCCCGAGCTCCGCCGAGGCCTACAACCTCAACAACGCCCGCACCGGCAGCTCGACGACCCTCTACCTCGCGCCCTGGGTCGCCTCGTTCGCGCCGGACTACGACACCGCGCTGCACAACGCGGCGTCCAAGCTCAACGCCAACCCCTCGAACATGCGGGTCTCGCTGGTAGACGACAACGACAACACCGTCGCCGGCAACAACGGCGAGTCCGAGGTCACCTTCACCACCAACAGCACCTCGCTGTGCGGCTCCTTGGCCTGCACCTGGATGTGGAGCTCGGGCGGCAACCTGGTCGAGACCGACGTCTACTTCGACTCGAGCTACGCCTGGGCCACGACCGACGCCAAGTCCGACAGCGTCGCCTACAAGAGCAGCGGCAAGCGCCCGCTGCTCAACACCGCGCTGCACGAGTTCGGCCACGCCCTGGGCATGGCCCACGAGGGCGACGTCTTCAACGTCATGGGCAACGCCTGGAACGTGGTCAACACCAACGGGAGCTCGACCGAGTCGGTGATCAGCGAGGACACCAGCAACGGCTTGATCGCGCACTACGGCCAGCGGACCACCCCCAACGAGGATCTGTCGATCTACCACTGGGAGTGGAGCGCCAACGTCAACGGCTACTCGCGCCACGCCCGGACCCCGGTCACCGACGCCTCCGGCACCACCTTGGCGAGCGCGACCCCCTACGACAGCGCGCTCAACGAGCCGGCCTACTCGGTCGCCGCCGGCGACACGATCAAGGTCCGCCAGACCGCCGAGAACCGCGGCACCTACCAGAGCGTGACCGTGAAGTGGTTCATCTCGACGAACTCGACCATCAGCACCGCTGACACCCAGATCGCGAGCTCGACGCTCAACAAGGGCCGCAACGGGCCGTTCACCTGGACCCGCTCGCTGACCTTGCCCAGCAACCTGAGCTCGGGCAGCCGCTACTGGATCGGGGTGATCATCGACAGCGAAGACGTGGTCTCCGAGCAAAACGAGAGCAACAACGCGGCCTACCTGGCCGAGCTGGTGATCCAGTAGCTCGACCTCGAGTCGCTCAGCCGCCGTGAGCCGCGAGCCAGCCCTCGATCTCACGGCGGACCAGCACCGCCCCCTCGGCCCGCTCGAGCTCGGCCAGCCCGGCTCGGGCGAGCTCGCGGGCCGTCGCCTCCTCGACCTCGTCACCCTCGGCCAGGTCGAAGCGCGCCGCCGCGAGGGCGAGCTGGGCCTGGGCACGCTCGCTCGGCGCGTTGTCTTCACCGCTGAGCGAGACGGCCCGGCGCGCGAGCAGGAGCGCCCGCTCGCCGTGGTCGAGGGCCCGCTCGATCGCGCTGAGCCAGGCCAGCGACTCGACGAGCTCGACGTGGTCCTCGCCGTAGAGCCCCTCCTTCGCCGCGAGCGCGCGCTCTTCGGCGGCCAGGGCCTCTTCGTAGCGCCGCAGACCAGTCAGCGCGATGGCCCGGTTGTGCTCGAGGGAGGCCATCGCCGGGTGCTTGCGACCGAAGGCCGCGACGAGCAGCGGCTCGGCCCGCGCGAGGCTGTCGAGGGCGGTGCCCGAGTCCTCGCGCGAGCCCTCGAGGATCCCGCGCTCGGCCTGGCTGGCGCCGATGTTTTGCAGGCATACGCCCACGCTCACGTGCTCGGCGCCCAGGCTCTCGGACAAGATCCCGCGCGCGACCTCGTAGTGCACGATCGCCTCGTCGTAGCGGGCGAGGTTCTGCTTGGCCGAGCCGATGTTGACCTCGACCACGGCGACGTCGGGGTGCTCCGCGCCGCGCCGCGCGATCAGGATCGCCCGCGCCCGCTCGAGCACCCGCGCGGCCTCGCCGTAGCGCCCGGCCTCGTCGTGGATGATCGCGATGCTGTTGAGGGTGCGCGCGACGGCGGCCGAGCTCGGCCCGCCGAGCTCCTCGTTGATCGCCAAGGAGCGCTCGGCGAGGGTGAGGGCCTCGTCGAGGCGGCTCTGCTCGGTGAGCACGTTGGCGAGGGCGTCGAGGGTGCGCGCGACCTCGGGGTGCTTGGGGCCCCAGACCTCGGCCGCCTGCTCGCGGGTCCGCTCGAGGATCTCGGTCGCCTCGGCGAAGCGCCCGAGCTCGCGCAGGTCGTCGCTGAGCTTGCGCAGCGCCCGGAGGTGAGTGGGGTGGCGCTCCCCGCTGCGCTCGCGCACCAGCTCGAGGACCCGGCGGTGGTGGTCGAGGGCCTGCTCGTAGTCCCCCTCGACCATCGCCAGGTCACCGAGGGCGAGCAGCAGATCGATCTCGAGCTCCACATCGCCGCCGAGGCCGTCGAGGGTCGCGCGCGCGAGCTCGGCCCACAGCCCGGCGAGCTCGACATGGCCCAGGGCGTGCTCGTCGATCAGGGCCGTCGCCGCGCCCACGAACACCCGCTCGGCGCCCGAGCGCTGGGCGAGCACCGCGGCCTCGCGAAGCACGGCGCGGGTCCGCTCGGGGTCGCTGGCCTGGCCGTGCAGCGCGAGGCCGAGGATGCGCAGGGCCTCGGCCTCGAGCGGCGCGTCGCCGAGTTCGCGGGCGTCGTCGACCACGCCCTCGGCGCGCGCGACAGCCTCGTCGTAGCTGGCCGCGTCGATCAGGCCCTCGACGCTGGCGATGCGCTCGAGCAGCTCCTCGCGGACCTCGTCCGAGATGACCTGGGCGTGCTCGCTTCCGCCGCGCTCGAGGATGCTCAGGGCGTCGCAGCGCTCGGGGCTGGGCAGGCGCTCGCGCTGCTCGATCAGCTGATCGAGCAGCGCCTCGGGATCGAGCTCGCGGGCGCGCAGGCCGTCGAGGGTCGCCTTGAAGCGGACCAGCTGACGATCGAGGCAGGCCAGGCGCAGGTCGAGGACCTCGACGGTCTGCTCGCCGCGCAGCCGGGTGGCCTCGCAGGCCTGGAGCCGAGCCGCGCGCCAGCTCTCGCTCCAGCCCTCGAAGCCCTCGGCGATGGTCGTCCAGGTGCGCTCGGCGTAGGGCAGGTTCGAGACCAGCGCGCGCTGGTGGAATTCGTCGCGCACGCCGGGATCCCAGATCCCCTCGAACATCGCCGCCCCGTCCTCGCACACGAGCTCCGAGCTCCCGACCTCCTGGACGAGCTCGACCAGGAGCACGCCCAGGACCAGGGCCACCCCGGCCATCAGCGAGACCCGCAGCCAGCGCTGACGTCGGCGCGGGCCGGCGGCGGCGTCTTGCAGGCCCACGAGCAGCTCGGCCATGTTGGCGAAGCGCCGCCCGGGCTCGAGGCTCAGGCCATGAACGAGCACGCGCTCGACGCTCGCGGGCATGTCCGCGGGCCGGGTCCCCGGCAAGCTGCGCAGGCGCTCGAGGCTGCGCCAGCGCCGGGGGTCGTCGAAGCGCCCGTGGAAGGGGCGGACGCCGTAGAGGGCCTCGTACATCGCCACGCAGAAGCTGAACTGATCGCTGCGCGCGTCGGCGCCGGCCCCCGCCGCCTGCTCCGGGGCCATGTAGGCCGGCGTGCCCATGACCTGGCCCTCGCGGGTCACCGCGGGGCCGCGGCCAGAGCCGTGGCCGTAGGAGCTGTGCTCGAGCCGGCTCGGCTCGAAGATCATCTGCTCGTCCTCTCCCGACTCATCAGCCTCGGCCCGGCGCAGCGCCGCGAGGCCGAAGTCGAGCACGCGGACCCGGCCGTCATCCCCGACGAGCACGTTCTCGGGCTTGAAGTCGCGGTGGACGATGCCGCCTTGGTGAGCCGAGCACAGGCCCTCGCCGGCCTGGATGAACACGTCGACGATCTCCGCCCAGGCCCGCGGGCGCTCCTCGAGCCAGCCGATCAAGGTCGTGCCCTCGACGAACTCCATGGCCAGGTAGATCTGCCCGTCGAAGGTCCCGACCTCGTAGATCGGGACCACGTTGGGGTGCGAGAGCCGGGCCAGGGCCTGGGCCTCGCGCAGCATCCGGCGCCGGCGGGTCTTCGTCGCGCGCGGGTTGCCGCCGCGCTTGCTCGCGCGCAGCAGCTTGAGGGCGACCTTGCGATCCAGGTCCGCGTCGTAGCAGGCGTAGACGATGCCCACGCCCCCCGAGCCGATGGTCTCGAGCACGGTGTAGCGCGCGATCTTGTCCCCGGCGCGGAAGGTCTCCTCGGCGGCCTCGCCCGCCTCGTCCTCACCCTCGCCAGCGCGAGCACCCTCGCCGCGACCTCGGCGGAGGTCGACGAAGGTGTGCTCGTCTGAGACGTCGCTCTCGCGACTGTCGCGGTTCTCGCCCGGCGAGCCCTCGCTGTTCGGTTCGTGCATCGGGGGGGCCCGATGGTACCGCTACCAGACCTCGCAGACCTGCCCGGCGCGCATCGCCTGGCCTTCCCCGCAGCCAGAGCCCTCCCCGAAGCCCGGGAAGCGCGCGAGCGAGACGTCGACGCTAGCAGGGCGCCCTGCCAGGAGCCCCTCGACGGGCGGGGACAAATCGTTGCCCTCCCTGCCGGGCAGGCAGAGCGCCGCTCAGCGCGTCGATGGCAGCGAAGGCGGTCACTTCGCCACGTCCACGCCCAGCGCCCGCAGGTGATCCTCGTGATTTTGGACGATCCCCTGGTAGCTGGCCGCGAGCTCCAGGGCCGTGCTCATGTCGGCGCCCCAGCTGCGGTAGGCCGCGCGCTTGGTCAGCTGCACGGCCAGCGGGGGCAAGGCCGCGATCGCCTCCGCCCGGGCGCAGGCCGCGTGCATCAGGGCCTCGGGCTCGACGACCTCGTGGACGAGGCCCATGCCCAGGGCCTCGTCGGCGTCGACCACCCTCCCGGTGAGCACCAGCTCGAGGGCCCGCGGGAAGCCGACGACACGGGCGAGGAAGTAGGCGCCGCCGTCACCGGGGACCAGGCCCACGCGCACGAAGGTCGAGCCGAGCTTGGCGCCCCGAGCCGCGACACGCAGGTCGCACATGCACGCCAGGTCGAGGCCCGCGCCGATCGCCGGCCCGTTGATCGCGGCGATCAGCGGCTTTTCGAATTCGGCGATCCGCCGGGGCACCGCCTGGATCCCCCGCTTGTAGCGGCCGCGCAGCTCCCCGGGGTCGCCAGCGAACATGCCCTCGCGCGCGCGCATGGCCTTGATGTCCCCGCCGGCGTGGAAGGCCTTGCCGGCGCCGGTGAGGATCACGCAGCGGACCTCGTCGTCAGCCTCGGCCTCGTCGAGGGCCGCGACGAGCTGCGTGCACATCTCGTCGCTGTAGGCGTTGCGGGCCTCGGGGCGGTCGAGGGTGATGGTCGCGAGGGGGGCTGCGCTGGAGTAGCGAACGTGGGTCAAAGTCGCCATGGCCGCCATGGTAAGCGAGGCGCGGCCGCTCAGCCGACCTCGAAGAGCGCGTCGGCGTCGGGCCATGGGCCCAGGCCCTCAGATCTGCGGACATCTCGTCGGAGAAGGAGACGACGATCGTCCAGCAGGGGAGCTCCTGGTCACTGGCCAGGACGGCCTGGAAGAAGGGCAGGCGCCAGCGCAGCCGCCAGTCCCGGGCTCTTTGCGCCTCGATCGAGAGCACCGTCCCGCCCAGAATATGGGCCACGAGCGGCCGCGCACGCCCCTTCCACAGCGCCGCCGCGCCCACTATCGTCGCCCCACCATGGGCCCCAGCGACCGCCGCCAGCGCTTCGAGGAGCACGGCTACCTCGTCATCCCCGACTTCTACCCGCGCGAGCGCTGCGACGAGCTGCGCGCCGCGGCCGAGGAGATCGTCACCGCCATCGATCCCGCCCGCCTCGAGGTCGAGTTCGACACCCACGGCCAGCGCCACGCCCAGCCCTACTTCTTCGAGTCGGCCGGAGAGATCCGGGCCTTCCTCGAGCCCAAGCGCGACGCCGGGCAGCCGCGGGTCAACAAGCTCGGCCACGCCCTGCACGATCTCCACCCGCTCTTCGACCGCTTCTCTCGCGACCCTCGCCTGGCCGCGCTGGTCACCGAGCTCGGCTGCGCCGAGCCCCTGCTCTTGCAGAGCATGGTGATCTTCAAGGGCCCGCGCGTGGGCGCAGAGGTCCTCGCGCACCAGGACGCCACCTACCTGGTCACGGATCCGCCCTCGGCGATCGGCCTGTGGTTCGCCCTCGAGGACGCCAACATGGAAAACGGCTGCCTCGAGGTCCTCCCCGGTGCCCACCGCGAGGGCCTGCGCTCGCGCTTTCGTCGCGAGGGCGACCGCTGCCGCACCTTGCTCCTCGATCCCCGGCCGTGGCCCGAGCAAGGCTGGCAGCCCGTCGAGGTCCCGGCCGGGACCCTGGTGGCCTTCGACGGGCTGCTCCCCCACCGCAGCACCGCCAACCGCTCGCCCCACTCGCGCTGCGCCTACACCCTGCACGTGATCGACGGGGCGGCGAGCTACGCCAGCGACAATTGGCTTCAGCGCCCGCCAAACATGCCTCTGCGAGGTTTTTGACCACCCTCGCCCCGTCCCACGATGCCTCCCCCGAGGGATCGCGGGCCGCGACGCGTCGACGCCCGCCCTGCTGGCGCAGTTGGGCGGACCGCCGCCCTTGGTACTCGCTAGACCAAAATCGTTGATATAGTCGCGCGCGGAGCCTAACCCTTGCACAAGACTCACTCTCCCCCTCGTGCCTTGCGACCGCGCGCCCGCCTGCTCGCGTGCACACTCGGCGCCTGCCTGCCCCTGAGTGCCATCGTTCCCCCTGTCCCCGCCTACGCGGCGGCCCCCACGGAGGACAGCGAGGCAAGGGCGATGCGCATCTACAACGAGGGCCAAGACGCCTACGACGCCGGCGACTACGAGACGGCGCTCCAGCGCTTCCTCGAGGCTCAGAGCCTCTACCCCTCGCCGGTCTTCCACTACAACATCGCCCTTTGCCACGAGTCCCTCGAGAACTACGAGCAGGCGATCATCTCCTACCAGGCCTATCTCAATTCCTACGAGAGCGCCTTCGGTGAGCCGCCCGAGGACACCCGCTCGACCGAAGACAAGATCGAGCGCCTCGAGGCGCAGATCGAGGCCCGCAACGCCCGCGAGGAGGCCGAGCGCGCCAAGGCCTCCAAGCCCAAGGTCATCGTTCAGCAGGTCGAGGTCGAGGCCGAGCGCCCGCCCGGGCGCCCGCTGATCATCACGGGGGCCGTGCTCACCGGCGTCGGGGTCCTCGCCGCGGGTGTCGGCGGCGGCGTGTTCGGGATGCGAGCCAGCAACTTCGGCGCGCAGATGAACGCGGTCTACGAGGAGGGCAACCCCGAGCGGGTGACCCTCGCCGAGGCGCGAGAGCTCGACGCTTCGGGGCGCTCGGCCCAGCTCGGGCAGATCCTCAGCCTCTCCGTCGGCGGGGCCATGGCGATCACCGGCGTGGCCTTGCTGGCCGTCGGCCTCGGCCAAAAGAAGCGGGGCAACAACGAGAAGACCCCGAGCGTCACCCCCACCGCTGGCCCCGAGGGCGCCGGCTTGCTGATCCGCGGACGGTTTTGAGGCTGACATGACGACGACCAAGATCTCCACCGACACCAGCCAGCCCCGCCACCTGCTCGCGCGCCTGAGCCTCCTCGCCGCCTGCGGGGGCCTGCTCGGCGCCTGCTACGGCGTCGAATTCGACGAGCGCATCGAGGACGTCTACTACTGCCAGTCGAGCGACGAGTGCCTCGAAGACCAGGCCTGCAAGGAGTTCCGCTGCGTCGACGACATCGGCCCCGCGCTCCAGCTCAACTTGCCCGAGGTGCTCACGACCCTCAACAACACGGACGAGCTCCAGGTCGCCTTCACCCCGAGGGACTTCGTGCTCAGCAACTCCGACGAGCGCATCGACGGTCAGGGCATGGTCGTGGTCGCGATCGACGGCCAAGAGGTCGCCGTCATCACCGACGAGCCCGCGGCCCTGATCACGCTCACGGACTTCGACCCCGGCGGCCACCAGGTCAGCGTCCAGGCCGTACACGGCGACGGCACCCCCTACGAGAACCCCAGCGCCTTCGCCTTCACGACCTTCTTCCTGCGCGACACCAACGGCCTCAAGCCCCAGCTCGCGGTGCTCCAGCCGTCCTATGGCCACGTCCACGTCCTCGGTGAGGACCTGACCATCGAGATCGCCACGCGCAACTTTGGGCTCACCGCCAGTCCGGAGGCGCCCTGCCACTGGAACGCGGAGTGCGACCCCTTCGGCGACGAGGCCGCGACCTGCGTCGCGACTTGCGACGACGGCACCAACACCCCCCCCACCAACGAGGGCCACGTCCACGCCTACCTGCTGCCCAACTACCCCGACTGCCTGTTCGAGGGCCTGCTCGGCTGCAACGGCGACTACGTGCTGACGGCCATCCCCCCCGAGGGCCCGACGGTCACTCGCTTCGAGACCACGATCCCCGCCGACAAGATCCTCCGGGACGCTCCCGAGCCGGGGACCTACACCTTGACCTTGTCCTTGCAGTACTCGGATCACCTGTCCTTCCCCAACAAGGAGGCGGTGATCTTCGAGCAGGTTCAGGTCGAGATGATCGAGAAGTAGCCCGCAGTCGCTCACCTCGAGCCGCGGCGAGGCCGGCGTGTCCATGGGGCCCGCCGGCCTCTGCTCTTGGGGAGGACGAAGCGCCGAGCGGGCCATATAGCGACCCGCTCGGCGCTCTTCTTCATTTTGCTCCCGCGGCCCGCTCAGGCCGCTCGCGCCGCGTCTTTTTTGTCTTCCGGGGCCACGAGCGCAGCCGCGGCCCCGGACCCATCGGGGCTCCCCCCGCCCTCACCATCGAGGTCGACGGCGCTCGCCCCCTCGCGCAGCGCCGCGACCAGGCGCTCGCGCGGCCCGGGGTTTTGGCGCAGCCACTCGAGCACGTTGTTGCGCCCCTGCCCCAGGCGCGTGTCCCCGCAGGAGAACCAGCTCCCGGCCTTGCTGATCACCCCGAGCTCGAGGGCGCGGTCGAGGATCTCGGCCTCGTGGTCGATGCCTCGACCAAAGGCGATCTCGAACTCGGCCCGGGCGAAGGGCGGCGCGCACTTGTTCTTGACGACCTTGACCCGGGTGCGCGAGCCCACCGGCTGGTCGCCGTCCTTGAGCGTGGCGATGCGGCGGATGTCGAGGCGCACGCTGGCGTAGTACTTGAGCGCGTTGCCGCCGGTGGTGACCTCGGGGCTGCCGAAGGTCACGCCGATCTTCTGGCGCAGCTGGTTGATGAACACCATGGCGGTGTTGGTCTGCGCGGCCACGCCCGAGAGCTTGCGCATGGCCTGGCTCATGAGCCGCGCCTGGAGCCCAACGTGGTGGTCGCCCATCTCGCCCGCGAGCTCGGCCTTGGGGATCAGCGCGGCCACGGAGTCGACGATGATCAGGCCCACGGCGTTGGTCCGCGCCAGCGAGTCGACGATCTCCAGGGCCTGCTCGCCGCAGTCGGGCTGGCTGACCAGCAGCTCGCCGACGTCGACGCCCAGAGCCTGAGCGTAGTGGACGTCGAGGGCGTGCTCCGCGTCGATGAACGCGCAGATCAGCCCGCGGCGCTGCGCCTCGGCGATGAGGTGCAAGGTCAGCGTGGTCTTGCCCGAGGACTCGGGCCCGTAGATCTCGGTGATCCGCCCCAGGGGCAGGCCGCCGATGCCCAGGGCGTCGTCGAGGGCGATCGAGCCGGTGGGGATGACCTCGTAGCGCGGCTGGTCGCCCGCGTCGCCGCCGAGGGCCATGATCGCGCCCTTGCCAAAGCGCTCGCAGATCGCGGCCACGGTCTTGCGCACGGTCTGGCGAAGGGGCGAGTCGGCCGCGCTGCCTTCGGGCGCGAGCGCGGTGGATTTGGGGTTGGACTTGGATTTGGAGTTTCGTGCCATGCGTGTTTGCAATAGCGAAGCGCACGCCAGGTCGAAGTGTTGTGATCTCGCGGACTTGCGAAGGGGCGCGGGGAGCGTGGTGGCCTGCCAGCGGGACGTTGGCCTGTCACCCGGCCACCGCAACCCGGCCAGATCGCTGCTGTTTCGCCCCCAAAACCTGGGGCTGGGGTAGTTTCAAGCCTGGTCGGTGGAGACATTTTGGAGGCGGCTCCCCGCCGATCCTGGCCCGTCCCTTGCGTTGGCCTGAGCGTACCCTCGGAGATCATCACCTGCTCCCTCGTTGCACGCGGCCAAGCCCCGGGTCTAGTGTGCGCGCCAGAGGACTTGAAGGGTCTCAGGCGCCGGACCGCCGGTCGCTGACGAGGCGCGAGGAGGGAGTTTGTCGGGCACAAATGACTGACGAGCAACGAAGTCAGCGGCCGGTGCTCCAAGCCTGGGGCCCTTCAAGTCCTCTGCCGCGCACACTAGGGCGCTACCACGGCCTACTTCGAGTCAGCACAAGCGGCCTCCCCCTTCGTGCGATCGATAGTATCGATGGCAATTGGGAGTGGTCATATGACCGTCACGTAAACCTGATCTCCCGTATCGATCCCGAATGAACACTACAATCGCTGGCGATACTACGATCCCAACATGGGCGGATACATATCGCCCGATCCACTGGGGCTACTCGGAGGCCTTCGCCCCTACGGATATACGTCGCGCAGCAGGCTAATTTGGGACAAGTTCACCCGAACGACCTTGGTCCCAAAGGAATGAATCAGCTGAACAAGCTCCTCGATGGCGGCATGCCCCTTCCCCTCGGTGAGCAACCCGAGGTACGCTCCTGCTCCTGAGGCCGATGATGACCAAGCAGGACAATGACAAGACCCATCACCTGTGGACAGGGGCGATGTCTGTGGCAACCGAGCGTGCCGGAGAGTTCGCTGTACTCGTCGCTGAGAGCTCACCGTTGGCCTCGCCAGGGGTGGTCCAACTCAGTTTCCCCCGTACGGTCTGCCCACCCGAAGAGCACGAGCACCATGTCGACTTTTTCATTTCGGAAGAGACGGCTCGACGGCTGGCTGAACAATTGATCAAGGTCATCGATCGAGCCGAGAGTCTGCGAGTGCTCCATCGCATGGGCTCTCTGTGTGGCACAGTTCACCTGCGACCTGGGGCCTCTCCGTGGCGCCTTCACGACGAGCAGACTGCCGCTCTAAAGTCGAAGAGTTCGCCGCCTTCTGCCTTCGAACGAAGCTACGATGGAAGGAATTTACCGCTGCAGGATCGAGAGGGCCGAGCGCTGGCTTGGCTAGAGCTGCGATGGCGAGAGACCCGAACCCAACAGCATGGCGACGAGCTTCTGACTCTTGACATCTACGATGCCACCGCCGTGGCCCATGGCGCCGAGTGGCGAGCGAGTGAAGTGCGGCGACTTCTCGACGAAGCTCGGGCGGCAGGGACCCAGGGCGAGGGCGCGGTCTATGACGCAATCCAGGCCCAGCTTCAGCAAGCCGCTGTGCTGACTGACTATGGCGAGCGACGGGTTCGGTTCTTCACCATGGATCGGGACGACAGGGGCTGGAAATTGGTGCTGGCTCGGGGAACAGGCGATGCTGGCGAGTAGCCTGATCGGCAGTCCGCCCTCGCTGCACACCCGCTTCGTGTCGGGCTCCCCGAACACACCGTCGATAGCGACTATCTTCAGTTCTCCTCAAGGTTTAGTTGGTGGCGGGAGAGCTTGAACGGCCGAAGAAGGGCATGTCCACGGACGAATTCGGGATTTTGGAGGGGATAAGAGATGCGCACGGAGAGCGGGCGAGAGACTGTTCGAAGTGCTCCTCGAGCAAGTCCCAGCGGAGCAAGCGCGAGCTCATCGTATCTTCGTCCATTGGTGACGCTCACACCTCAAGAGGTCGCCCTCCCCCGCAGACCACATCACACCATTGTGGGCAGCAAGATAGCCGACGGTCCCGTTGCAGGGACCGACCTCGGTCGCGGGGACCCAGTCGTCGAGCTCACGCCGCAGGAGCATCCGCATGCCGGCCACGTAGAGGGTCTCGTCGACGAACTCGATGCTCCACAGGTCGAGGCCACGGTAACGATCGGAGTCGATCCGCTTCCAGTGGTCGTTGCGCCCCTCGAGGATGACGCCCGCTTGGCCGCAGATGTAGACCTTGCCATCTGAGGCGCAGCGAACATGCCTGAGACCAGGACCTCGCCGTGCTCGCCGACCGCGACGAACTGATGCTTGGGAATACGAGCGACACAAATCCCGGCAGTCCACCACTCGGGGAGATCCAAAAAGAGGCTCTGCTCACCCGAGAGGGGCTCGTTCGCGTCGAGACGCCGGGGCGGAGCGCGGCTCGCCGCGACGAAGCGGCGGCGCTCTCGGACGACGGCGAAGTCCTCTGCGCGAGCGAGGACGATCGAGTGATGGCCTGGAGCCGGGAAGGGACGCCCTCGTGGAGCCTCACCCTGTCCCAGGAGCGGGGCCCGCTGACTCAGCCCTATCCCGCTGGCGCTCGCAGCTTCGCCGTGGGACACGACGGGGGGGTGAGCCTACTGTGCGAAGGTGAGCTCCTCGCTCGCCGCGAGCTCCCGTGGATCGGGCGAGCGGTGGTCCGCGCGCACCTCGACCCAAGACCAGTCGTGGCTACACGGTTCGCGCCAGATTGCGCTCCGCTCGAGCGAGGGCGACGAGGGCGACGATCCAGCACACGAGCCCCCAGATCGATAGAGCGAGGAGCGGCCCGAGGTTCGAACGGGTGAGATCGGTCGGCTGCGACCGGTACGCGGGGGGCGTGCCCTGTACGAGCGCATCGAACTCGTCGCGGCCGAGCGGCTGCTTGGCCCAAGTCTTCTCGATGACCCAGTGGACGCGGTTTCCAACCGCATCCATGAGGTAGGCGCGATAGCCAGCGGCGGCTTCGGGGCCCACGCCCGCGACGCGCTCACACGCGAGCCCGACCGCGACGACTGGCGTCAACCAGGCAGCGGCCTCCGACACGGCCTGCGCTCGGCGTTCTTGCTCGCGCTGAAGGCGATGACGCTCGACGCGGTCCTCGTGGATCAGGAGGTAGTAGAGGTTGCCGGCGACGTCGGGTTCGAGGGGCTCGTCCTTCGCGGCCGCCAGCTGCTCGAGCTCGGGATACCGCGCGTAGAGCTCTGGCAGCACGGACTCTGGCTCGCGCTCGACGATCGCTAACTTGGAGACGCGGGCATCGAGCGTGTCTGCGATGGCGAAGTCGGCCTCCACCCGGCTCAGCGACACCTCTGCGGCAAGGGTCGGCAGCAGGACGCACAGGGTGGTCCAGAGCATGCCAAAGGCAAACGCGGCGCCACGGACCGACTGGGCACGCGCATTGACGATGAGGGTCAGCCCACTCCACACGATGGTGTTCGAGATCGCGACGCCGACCAACAATCCGAGCTCCATCCCATGCGCGCCTCCGAGGAGGCCGGCGAGGATGCACAGCGCCACGGTGGCGCTGCCGGCGATCACAGCGACGGCGATCATGCGTGACACGAGCCAGCGGCGGGACTCTCCTGCTTGCACGGCGACCAGCCGATCGATGCCCTCTTGGCGCTCGCCGCCTCCGATCTCGATCCCGAGGACGCCGATCAGCAAGGGCGCCAGCACAGCCAAGACAAAGGTCAGATCGATCCCGCCTGCATCGATCTCGGGGTTCTCGATGCGGTAGCCTCCAGTAGCCAGAGGATCGGCCCACGCGGTGATGTGGAAGGTGGCCGGCGCGGAGTCGACTGCCCCCGCCGCGATCCCGGCGAGCGGCCCAGGCTCGCGAGGAACCCGCATGGCCGCGTACTCGCTCTGCCACATCGGCTCCGTGAGATTGATCCACGGACGATCGGCGGGCCCCGGCTCACCGCGATCGAGAAAGCCATATGCCTCGTCGACATCTTCCTCCTGCGCACGCTCGGCGGTCGCAACCACATCGCGCCACTCCGACACGAAGCGCTGACCCACCAAGATGGCCGACACCCCGACGACCAGGAACGCGAGTACGGCGAGCATCCTCGCACGGTTGCGCAAGAGCGAGCGCAGCTCGAAGCCCAGCGCGAGGCTCAGCATGGCAGCGTCCCCCGCTCGAGACGGTCGGCCGCGCGGCGCAGCGCCCCGAGCAACAGCGCGGTCCAGAGCATCAGACCGATGAGCTCGGGAATGCGCCGCCCTAGCGCGTCGAGCAGGCTGGGGGGGTGGTACTCGAACGACTCGAGGCCGGCAAAGAATTCGGCGGGCGCCTCCCAAGACCAGTCATCCGTTCGCGATCCACCGTAGGCGTGCTCATGGTTGAGCTTGGCGATCAGCTCGCGGCGGTAGGCTTCGACCTGCTCCTGGAAGGCGAGGTCGTGGACGAGGTCGGTGCCGGCGAGCGACATCGAGAGGTGGTCGATCGCTTGGAAAGGGTTGATCGCCCCCACGACGCTGGCCACCGCCACCTGCTGCTCGAGCCGCCCCCGCAGCTCCCCGTAGTGCTCGTCCCACACGCGATTGCCAAACTCCTCGTCGAGCTGCATCGCGATCCCGTCGAAGTTGAAGGGCAACGCCTCCACGCTGTCGACCCCGTGCTCGTCCAAGACCGCCTGCTTGCGCGCAGCGAGCTCGGCGTCGAGGGGGTTGTGGCCGTCGGGTCCGGCCTGCCTCGCCTCCCGCAGTTGCTGCTGAAAGGCATCCTGACTGGGCAGAGGAAGCACGGCTGCGGCCGCCCCGGCCGTCGCCCGAGGGAGCAACGCCGTCCCTGCGACCCAGGCGACGAGCAGGGTCAGCAGAGCGGCCCGCGCTGAGCTCATCCACGTGGTCGCGGCCACCACAAAGGCGGCGACGAACGCCAGGAACAACGCGTAGATGGCGACGAACGCAGCCAGCCGGGCTGCGGACAGGGCGGACAGGACGGCTGCGCCTCCGCAGATCCACGAGGTCGCGAGCGAAGCCATGAGGACGAGGGCGAGCAGGGCCAGCCCGAGTCCCCACAGGGCGAGGATGTGTCCGCGCAAGATCTCGCTCGCCGCCGCGCCCTGCACCAGCGAGAGCTTGAGCGAGCCGCTGTCGCGATCGCGCGCCAGCCCGGTCGCACCGAGGAAGATCAGCAGCAGCGGCACCACCATCTGCAGGAAGAACCCTGGGTCGGGACGGACGAAGCGGGCGACCGTCCCAGCGCGCGCGACATCGGCATGCATGGGGACGCCTTGCCGATGTCCCCCGACGAACACGACCTTCCCGAGCCGCGCTTGCACGCCGCGATCGAGCTGCGCGAGCGGCCCCGTCGGCCGGAACACGTAGTCACCGAAGTGCGCCATCCCGTGGGGATTCGCGGCGCCCTGGCCCTCCCACTGCTCGCGGGCAGCAAGCGCCGCTTGCTGCTGCGCGTCTCGTTGCCGAACGTCGCCCGCGGTCGACCAGATCGTCGCGCCGACGAGCACGAGCGCCGTGACGCAGAGCAGCCCAAACACCCGCGGGTCTCGCCGCCATTGGACGAGCTCGAGCCACAGCACCAGCCGCGTCACGCCGTCGCTCCGAGGCCGTGCGCCGCGACGCCGTCCGGGGCCGCGCGCATGTGGTTGAGGTACACGCGCTCCAGCTCCTGCGCGTCAATATCCTTGGCCTGAAGCTGCTCGACCAGTCGACCTGCGCGCATGATGCCGATCGTGCCGCCGAGCTCTTTGGCCCGAAACAAGTCGTGGGTCGTCATCAGCACGGCCGCGCCAGCGTCACGGATGCCAACGAGCTCCGCGCAGAACTCGCTGGCCGCAGCGGGATCCAGACCCGACAGCGGCTCGTCGAGCACCAGCGCCTCGGCCTCGCGCGCGTACGCGATCGCCAGGCCGATCTTCTGGCGCATCCCCTTCGAGTAGCCCGACACGCGACGCCTGGCTTGTTCGCGGGTCAGACCAGAGCGCTCGAGCAAGCTCTCGAGCGCGGCTGGGTCGAGCCGGTTGAGGTCTCCGCCCATCCGACAGAAGAGGTCGACGCACTCGATCCCGGTCAGGTGCGGATAGAGGGCGACGTTCTCTGGGATGTAGGCCAACTTTCGGCGCGCGGCCTTCGGGTCGACGACCGGGTTGATCCCGGCGACCGTGACTGTCCCGCGATCGGGCGCCAAGAACCCGAGGAACAGGTTGATCGTCGTGGTCTTGCCTGCGCCGTTGGCCCCCAACAGGCAGAACAGCTGCCCCGGCGCGACCCTGAGGTCGAGGTTGTCAACGGCCGTGACGGCGCCGAAGCGCCGAGTGACGTGGGAGGCAACAAGCATGGCGCGCCCGTGACGATGCTACAGATGCAACCCAATTGCAATTGCGCAAAATGCGAGATTTGGCTCCGATCCGAGCCGCTCGAGGGGAGAGATCTGTCGAGCAGCAACGGCCGGCCGATCCGGCCCTCGCCGGCGAGCGGATCAACACCACTTTGACTCCTCGCTACTGGTCCCAGCTGGCCACCTCCAGGCAGCTGATCGTCTCGACCCTCTGTAGCCGGTCAGCCCGGCGAGCAGCGACATCGCCTCGCGTCCGTTGGCGATCTCGACGAGCATCATCGCGCCTCGGCAGCGAGGACACGTCATCACGTCGACCGCGAACACTCGCTGGCGGGGCACGCAAACCTCGCCACCACCGAGCAGTACATGCACCTCGCGCCCGGGACCTTGCCCCGTGAGTTGGCCGGCCAGCCCTGCTATGGTCCCCACCCGCTCGAATGCCTGCACGATCCCGCTTCGACTTCGACCGCCCCTGCGATCCTCCCCTCGTCCACGTCGACGTCGCCCCTTCGGAGGACGCCCAGCTGCCAGAGCCCGTGCGCGACCGCGTCGTCGTGTACGCGGTGCACGACGGCCAGGCCATTCCCCCGCGCTTTCGCGTCCGCGAGGACGGCAGCCCGATCGTCGACCCCGAGGAGCTCGACCGCGAGTTCGTGCGCATGCGCGACTGGGGCGCCAACATCGTGGCCGAGGAGCTCGCCGCCGCCCTGGGGATCTCGAGCTACGCCTCCTGCCGCGTGGCCCGGGTGCTCCTCGACTTCAACCGCTTCCCCGGCAGCACGCCCCTCGACAACGAGGACGCCCTCGAGGCCATGGCGATCGCCCCGGTGTTCGGCCGCGCCCTCGACCACCGCCAGAAGACGGACCTGCTCGAGAGCTGCTACGACCCGATCTCCGCCGCGATCGAGACCCTGGTCGCCGACAGCCTGATCGGGATCTCGGTCCACACCTACGACGAGGCCCACCGCAGCAACAACAAGCGGGCCCACGTCAGCATCATCAACCTGGCGCTCAGCTATCAGCGCCACGCGCGGCTGCCCTTTGGGGTGTTCGATCCGATGTACCCCGACCACCTGGCCGAGTCGACATGCAGCCGGATCCTCCGCGACCGCATGAGCCTCAACCTCGAGCGCTCGGGCTTTCGGGTGACCCACAACCACCCCTACGCCCTGCCCGACGGCAGCATCGAGA
Organism: Pseudenhygromyxa sp. WMMC2535; assembly: GCF_011083025.2. Taxonomy (NCBI): domain Bacteria; kingdom Pseudomonadati; phylum Myxococcota; order Nannocystales; family Nannocystaceae; genus Pseudenhygromyxa; species Pseudenhygromyxa sp. WMMC2535. The sequence goes on along the minus strand of NZ_JABJWV010000001.1, from coordinate 3,876,657 downwards.
TGCGCGCGCAGGTCTGGCACTTCTTCCGTTACCTGCGCCGGCGCTTCGAGGCCGAGCACCCCGAGATCGTCGGCCACCCGGCCTACGAGCGCGTGTTCACCATGCTCAGCGACACCAACTTGCGCATGGCCGACGCCGAGGAGCTGCGCAGCTTCCTGCATCGCTTCCGCCGGGCACACAACGCGCGCCGCGGCGACCTGCTCGCCGCCCTCGGCGCCTACGAGCACATCGCCGCCTACGTGCGCGACTCTTCGGTGGTCCAGGACTATCGCCGCTCGCCCGAGCGCCCGAGCTCCGTGGGTATCGAGGTCCGCAAGGATCTCGTCTGCTCCTTCGACCCCGAGACCGGCATGCCCCAGCCCACCAGCCCCGAGCAGCGCGAGGTGGCCCGGCAGATCGCCCAGTGCATCGCCAGCTCGATCCGCACCTACTTCGCCACGGATCGCCAGGTCTACGAGACCACTCCCCGCGCCCCCCTCCTCGACGACGAGGGGCCCTGATGCCGCCCGCGCCGGGTGAGGTTCTACACCGCTGCCTGCGAGCGCTGCGTACACCCGCGCCCCTGTCCACGACCGAGCTGCTCGCCCGGGCCGAGTCCGAGCGCTACTTCACGGTGCTCGAGAACCCGGGCGTGGCCAGCGAGTACGGCCGCTACGCCTGGGTCTGCGCCGACCCGTTTTGGATCCTCCGCAGCAAGCGTGGGCGCTGCTGGTCCGGGCCGCCCGGCGCCGTCGCGCCCGTGGACGCCTCGCCCCTCGATGAGCTCGCGCGGCTGATGGCCCGCCACGGCGCCGAGCCTGGCCCGGGCTCCGACCCCCGCGAGGCGCTCCCGCCCTTCGTCGGCGGCGCCCTGGGCTACCTCGGCTACGAGCTCCTCCACCTGATCGAGGACGTCCCCGAGGCCGGCCGCGACGACCTCGACCTGCCCGACACCTACCTGGCGTTCTTCGATCTGGTGTTTGCCACGGACCTGCTCGCGCGGACCAGCTGGATCCTGGCCACGGGCTTCGGCCCGGATGCAGCCACGGCCCGCGCCCGCGCCGACGCCCGCCTGGCCGAGGGTCAGCGCTGGCTGGCGGTCGGCGAGGGGGTCCAGCGCCCGACAATCGGCGGGCCGCTCGACGGACCAAGCCTGCGCGAGCGGGCCGCCGCCGTCCGGGCCCGGGAGCCGCGGCTGAGCGAGGCCGGCCTGCGGGCGCGCGGCGTCGAGGCCACCGTCGACCGCCCGGCCTACCTCGAGGCCATCTCCGAGATCCGCGAAGAGATCAGCGCCGGCCGGGTCTTCGAGGTCTGCCTGACCCAGCGCTTCGACGCCGACTTCGACGGCCGCGGGCGCCAGCTCTACGAGATCCTGCGCGCCATCAACCCCGCGCCCATGTCGGCCTACCTGCGCACGCCCGAGGCCGAGGTGCTCTCCGCCTCCCCCGAGCGCTTCTTGCGCCTGGATCGCCAGGGCAAGGTCGAGACCCGGCCGATCAAGGGCACGCGCCCTCGCGGATCCAGCGAGGCCGAGGACCTCGCCCTGCGCGACGACCTGCTGACCGCCGAAAAGGACCGCGCCGAGAACCTGATGATCGTCGACCTGTGCCGCAGCGACCTCGGCCGGGTGTGCCGCTTTGGCAGCGTGCGCGTCGACGAGCTGTGCGGCGTGCACCCCTTCGAGTTCACCTGGCAGATGATCTCCACGATCCGCGGCCAGCTGCGCGAGGACTGCGGCGTCGTCGACCTGCTGCGCGCCACCTTCCCCGGCGGCTCGATGACCGGCGCCCCCAAGGTCGAGGCCATGAAGGTCATCGCGGGCCTCGAGCCCACGGCCCGCGGGGTGTTCTCCGGGGCCATCGGCTTCTTCGACTTCGACGGCGGCCTGGACCTCAGCATCGTGATCCGCACGATCATCAAGACCGGCGCGCGGCTGAGCTTCCACGTCGGCGGGGCGATCGTCGCCGACTCGGACCCCGCCGAGGAGTATCAAGAGACCCTCGACAAGGCCCACGCGCTGGTCCTGGCCATCGAGCTGGCCCGCGAGCGCGACCCCGCGGAGGAGAGCACGCCGTGAGCCTGCGCCCGGTCGTCATCGACAATTACGACTCCTTCGTCTTCAACATCGTGCAGCTCATCGGCGAGCTCACGGGGGTCGAGGCGCAGGTGTTCCGCAACGACCAGGTCCGCGCGGCCGAGGTCGCCGCCTGTGCGCCCACCCACCTTTTCATCTCGCCGGGCCCCGGCCGCCCCGAGGACCCCGCCTACTTTGGCGTGTGCAGCGAGCTGATCTCGAGTCTGGGTCGGAGCATCCCCGTGCTCGGCGTCTGCCTCGGCCACCAGGGCATCGGCGCGGCCTTTGGCGCCCGAGTCATCCGTGCGCCGGCGCCCATGCACGGCAAGACCAGCCGAGTGGTCCACGCCGGCGACGGCCTGTTCGCGGGCCTGCCCTCGCCGCTCTCGGTGATGCGCTACCACTCGCTGATCCTGGACGCAGACAGCCTGCCTGCGGCCTTGCGCGTGACCAGCCGCAGCGAGGACGGGCTGATCATGAGCGTGGTCCACCGCGAGTGGCCGATCGCCGGCGTCCAGTTTCACCCGGAGTCCATCGGCACCGAGCACGGGGCCGCGCTGCTCAGCAACTTCCTCTCTTGGGGACCTGGGCCAGCTGGGCGAGCTGGGCGAGCTGGGTCCGGGCTCGACTGAGAGCCCAGGCTCCAAAGCGGTCATCACCGGCGGGCCACCCCCGAGCACCTGACTTTTGCTCGAACATAGCCCGCCGGTGAGCCGGCCTCTCCACCCCCTCTCTTCCTTCGTGCCATTCGCCACGGCCTCTCGGCTCGTGTCACCCAGCTTTTGGGTAGCCCTTGGGATTCGAGAAGGCGCGCCCTTCACCCCGATGTTTGGGGACGATGTTTCGAGGTGCCGAGCGCTTTCAACCCTTTAGTCGTGGGAGCGAGGAAATTGATCCCCGAATTGCGCCCCAAATTGTGCGACGAGGGAGTCGAAGATCTCCTGAAGGTAGGTCGCGGGGATGCCGTGCTCGACCACCCCCTGGCGATAGTGCTCGAGGTAGGCCGTCGTCGGGGCGAGCTCGGCGACCGCCTCGCAGGCCACGAAGGACAGGGCCTCGACGCGGCCGAGGTGGGCGGCGTCCATGCCCAGGCGTGCCTCGCGGTAGCCCGACTCGAACGCGCGCAGGGCCTCGAACTGCGCCGCGCCGAGGTCGTAGAGCACCCCCCAGACCAGGTCCTGCGCGGCCCGAGCCTCGACGTTGCCCTTGCCCGTGCCGTCTCGGCCGCGCTTGGAGAAGCGGTGGACGTGACCCGGCAGGTGGATCGCGCCGAGATCGCGCACCACCCCCACGCGCGCCTCGAGGCGCGCTCGTGACATATTCGAACCATAGGCAAAGTAGAGCGGCACCCGGAGAGTGTAGGCCGCGGTGTGGACGGCCACCCCCAATTCCGAGTGTCCGTGCACATTTGCCTTTCGCGGGCGTGATTTGTTCTTGTCTGACATCGGCGCACACCGCAAACTGCGGCCATGGTTCGGTCTTCGCAGGTGTTTGCCTCTCTCTCGCTCATGAGCCTGGTTTTGGTGGCTGCGCCGGCCTTCGCGGGAGGGCCCCAGCTCGGCCTCGACATCGAGCCCGAAGATCACCACGACCGCCCCGAGTTCTACGAGACCCCGGGCTTCGCCGACGACTACATCCCGCTCCCCTCGCAGGAGGACGCCGAGTATCCCCTGGCCGCCTCCTTCAACCCGGCGGACGCCTCGAACTACAGCGCCGGCGGGATGATCTCCTACGACTACGTCGTGGTGCACACCGTCCAGGGCTCCTATGCCGGCTGCCAGAGCTGGTTTCAAAACTCCGCCGCCAACGTCTCGGCGCACTTCGTCGCGCGCAGCTCGGACGGCGAGGTCACCCAGATGGTCCACCTCTCGGACAAGGCCTGGCACGTGGGCAGCTCCAACGGCTACGCCATCGGCATCGAGCACGAGGGCTTCATCGACGAGCCGGCCTGGTACACCTGGGAGATGTACTCGGGCTCGGCGCTGCTGAGCCGGTGGATCGCCGACGAGCTGGCCATCCCCCTCGACCGCGACCACATCGTCGGCCACGTCGAGCTGCCCAATCAGACCCACACGGATCCCGGGGACAACTGGAACTGGGCGCTCTACATGGCGCTGATCACCGACATCGTCGACGAGGGCCGCGTCGAGGGCTACGTCGTCGACAACACCGCGCAGTGCACGATCACCGCGACCAGCGACACCTGGGTGAAGACCACCCTCGAGGACTCGGCCGAGCTCGACGACACGCAAAAGTGCTCGATCCCCGCGGGCACGCAGCTGACCTACCTCCACGCCGACGACGACATGTACGGGCACCACCGCCTGTACTACGAGGCCGGCGGCCCCTGTGACGGCTTCATCGATCTCGACCGCCAGGGCTTCGTCTACGACGGGCACTTCTCCGGCTTTTGCGAGGACGCCGAGGTGGCCGCCGCGGGGGTCACGGTGGTCCTCGACGGCGGCGCGCAGGTGGAGACCGACGCCAACGGCTACTTCGCCTTCGACGGCGTCGGCCCCGGCGCGCACACCATCGACCTGCTCGAGGGCGACTACGAGGCGACCCTCGAGCCCATCGAGCTCGACGTCTACCCTGGGACCCGGGTCGTGATCGGCGCGGATCCGATCGCCGATGGAGGCAGCGGGGACAGCGGGGACAGCGGGGACTCCGCGGACGAGGGTGGCGCGGACGACGAGGGTGAATGCTGGATCGGTGCGCAGGGCTGTGCGTGCACCCCGGGCGGCGGATGCGATCCCGGCCTGGTTTGTGACTCGACCAACATCTGCGTCCCCGAGGGGTCCGGCGAGAGCGGCGAGGACGGCAGCGGTGGGAACGGCAACGCCGACGAGGTCGGAGGCGAAGAAGACGCCGGCCTCGACTATCTCGAAGCGGACAGCTGCGCGGTCGACGAAGAGCGCCAGGGCGCGCCTTTGGGACTCGCCCTCGTCGTTCTGATGAGCGTTTTGAGGCGCCGAGAAAAATCACTAAAAAAAGCGTGATTGGTTCAGCGCTTCGAGACACAACCACAAATGAACGCTGCACTGCTCGTGTCTGCCAAGGACTGGCGGCCACGAACCTACACGCGGAGGGGGCCTGGTTAGGGGCAATTTTCCAGGTCTCCATCGTTCTAACGGACACCGCGTCACCACCGACCCACGCACCGTGCGCCCACTTCCTGGGGGGCTCTCGGTGCGTGCTTTTTTAACCCCCGCGGGGGGTGGTGGTGTTCGCCGCAGCGGGCCGCTGGCGCGGCCCTCGAGACCACCTCCGGCGGTCTCGGGCGGGGAGGCATGTGGTGGTTGTTGGGTACGTAGTGACCCCCAGAGGGGGTCTGGGAGCTGCTGAAACCTCAATCCCCCTTGTTAAATGGGGCAGGGGGTGAGCAGGCTCAGAAGAGGGAGTCTGCAGGCTCAGAAGAGGCAGTCTGCAGGCTCGAAAAGGGGATTGGGCGGGTGGCTCGATGGGAGAGTTTGCGAAGGGTGCCTGGTTCCCCTGTCAATTGGGACAGGGGGCGATCTATGAATGGGACGCGTCGGAGTCGCTCTCGCGGGGGGCGACGAGGATGGCGGGGCGCTTTTCGTAGAGGCGATCCCACTCGAGCTCGACGTTGAGGAGGTCGGGCCAGGGCTCCCTGGACTCGCGGTCTTGGATCAGGTCGACGCGGTCGATCAGCACGCCGGTCGCTTCCAGGCTGTCGAGCCAGGACATGGGGATCTCGCCGACGCCGACGCGGGCGCCCAGGATCGCGCCGACCATGGCGCCGATGGTGTCGGTGTCGCCGCCCAGGTTCACGGCGGTGACGAGGCCGTGCTCGAAGTCTTTGGCGAGGTCGGCGACCAAGAGCGCGGTGAGGACGCTGCAAGGGGCGAAGCCGCTGGTGGCTTCGACCTTCTGCGCGGCGCCTCCGCGTCGCATGGCGCGGTCGCGGATGCCGTCCAGGAGCTGGTCGAGGTCGCTGGTCTGGCGGCGGTGGTCGACGAGCGAGGCGAGGAGGTCGACGAAGCGGCGGTCGTTGGCGACGCCGAGGAGCTCGGAGGCGCTGGCGGTGGCGCGCTGGAGCGACTCGATCAGGGCCTCGTCGAGGATCGGGCCGGGCTGGGCTTCGAAGGCGTTGGAGACGACGATCGCGATGGCCTGGGCGCCGGCGATGCCGCGCAGGTCGTGGTGGGTGACGGCGGAGATCGCTGCGGCGCGGCGATCCCGGGTGGGGGGATCGTCTCGCCACCACAGGCCCACGGGCGCGATGCGCATAGCCGCGCCGTTGCCGGCGCTGGGGACGGCGTGGCCGAAGGGATCCCTGGCGTCGCTGGCCTGGAGGCCGCGGACGGTCTGGCGAAAGTTGCGGCTGACGCCTCGGTGGAGACCCCAGCGACCGGAGCGCTGGGGCATGGCGTCGCGCAGGGCGACCATGAGCTGGGCAAACACGCGCTCGGGCTGCTGGGGGTCGCAGCAGATCGAGTCGATCACGGCGAGGGCCTGCTGGCCGTCGTCCGAATGCAGACCGCGAGGTCGCCAGCCCGGACCGGGGACGTCGACCATCTCGCGCAGCTCGCCGCCGAAGTGGGCGCGGATCTCCGCGGCCGTCCATCCTTCGACCGGGCAGCCGAGGGCGTCGCCCACGAGGAGCCCATGAATGCACCCGGCGATCCGGTCCCAGGTGGCGTCGCGGCTGAGCGGCACGTCCAAACGCTAACAAGGATAGCCGCGTTGCGGCAGGGCGTTTGCCAAGCGCGGCTCCAGCCCTACCATCGGCCGGGCGCGACCGCATGAGCACGCGAAACGATCTTCAACGCGCGGGGTCGGCGACGGCCCACGCTTCCCTCGAGACCCAGGGCGCTCATCTGGCACCGGGCACCATGGACTGGGAGCAGCTGCTCTCCAACGCGCGCCTGCGCGGCGGGGCGCCGACGCACAGCACCGAGCCGCGCAACGAATTCGAGCGTGACTACGATCGAATCTTGTTCTCGACGCCCTTTCGCCGGCTGATGGACAAGACCCAGGTCTTCCCCATGCCGGAGCACGACCACGTGCACAACCGGCTGATCCACAGCCTCGAGGTCGCGTCCATCGGTCGCTCCATGGGCCGCCTCGTCGGCCGCGACATGAGCGACGATCGCTCCGGGGTGCTCGGCGACGTGGTCGCGTCGGCCTGCCTGATGCACGACATCGGCAACCCGCCCTTCGGCCACGCGGGCGAGGACGCGATCGCCAGCTGGTTTTCGCGCGCGGACAACCAGGCGCTGCTCGCCAACCTCGACGCGCGCGAGCGCGCGGACCTGTGCGCCTTCGAGGGCAACGCCCAGACCTTCCGCTCGGTCGCCCGCCTGGCCATGTACGTCGGCGAGGGCGGCATGCGCCTGACCCTGGCGACCCTGGCCGCGGCGGCCAAGTATCCCTGCGCGGCGCAGTCTCCCCTCTACAAGAAGTTCAATTACTTCTGCGACGACGCCGAGCTCTTCGCCGAGGTCGCCCAGGGCGTCGGGCTGCTGTCCCGCGGGCCCGGTGCGTGGGTCCGCCACCCCCTGGTCTACCTGGTCGAGGCCGCCGACGACGTCTGCTACACGATCATGGACTTCGAGGACGGGGCGATCTTGCGGCTGATCGACGAGCGCACGGCCCGGGTCCAGCTGGCCACGCTGACCGGAGATCCGAGGCGCGCGGACCGAGCCTCGCACTCGCTCTCGAGCCTGCGCGCGCTGGCCATCAACGCGCTGGTCAAGCAGTGCGCGGCGGCCTTCGTCGAGCACGAGGCGGCGCTGCTGGCCGGCGAGGCGATCCCCCCGCTGACCAAGCTGATCCCCGCCCGCGACGACCTCGGCGAGATCCATCGCCTGTCGATCGCGCACTGCTACCGCGCGGCCGAGGTCCTGCGCGTCGAGCTGGCCGGCTACGAGGTCCTCGGCGGCCTCCTGGATCTGCTGATCCCCGCCGTGCTCGCCGAGCGCCCCGACGCCCGCGAGCGCAAGCTGCTCACGCTCCTGCGCCTCGAGCCGCCCGCCGCGGCCAGCCCCTACCAGCGGATCTTGGCGGTCACCGACAGGCTCTCGGCGATGACGGATCGCTACGCGGTGCGGCTCTTTCGTGAGCTGCGCGGCACCCAGCTCGCGGGCGCCCGCGGGGTCGACTGACCGAGTCGACCAAAGACAGACGCCAACTACTCGGCCCGTGCTCGCCGCCCAAAGAGGCGCGCGAGAAAACCCTTGGCCGGCGTGCCCGCGGCGGCCTCGAGCTCGGCCAGGAGCGGGGTCATCGACGGCCAGCGCTCGTTGCGGTCCGCCGCGAGGCCGCGCTCGAGAGCCTTGCGCAGGCGCCGGGGCAGCGCGGCCGCGTCCGGGGGCGCGACGATCTCTCCTGCGTCGATGGCCCGAGCGAGGTCGCCGGCGGTCCGCCCCGCGTAGGGCCGCTGGCCGCACAGCGCCTCCCACAGCGACACGCAAAACGCGAACTGATCCGCGCGCGCGTCGGTGAGCCGACCAAAGTGCTGCTCGGGGGCCATGTAGGCCGGCGTGCCCGCGCAGCCCATGGTGGTCAGGAGATCCGGGCCAGCCTCGAGGGCCGCGGCCAGGCCCGGGGTCATGTTCTCGAGGGTCTGAAAGCTGTCGGTCCCACGCGAGCTGCGGGCGAGGCCAAAGTCGGCCACGCGGACCCGGCCGTCGTCGCCGAGGAGCACGTTGTCGGGCTTGAAGTCGCGGTGGATCAGCCCCGCGGCGTGGGCCGCCGCGAGCCCGCGGCCGGCGTGGAGGTAGGCGTCGAGGATCTGCGCCCGCGTGGGCTCGGAGGTCTCGACCCAGTCGCGCAGCGATCGCCCCTCGACCAGCTCCATGGCCAAGAAGGTGCGCCCGCGATGCTCGCCGACCTCGTAGATGTGGACGACGTTGGGGTGGTCGAGGCGCGCCATGGCCTTGGCCTCGCGCAAGAAGCGAGCGCGACGGTCGGGCCGGGCCGAGCCGCCGCCGTGGAGCACCTTGATGGCCACGGGCCGCTCGCCCTGCGCGTCCCAGGCCGCGTAGATCACCGCGCTCGCGCCGACCCCCGCGAGCTCGCGCACCTCGAAGCGCCCGATGGTCTCGGGCAGCTCGGCCCGTCTTCGCTCCTCGACCACGGCGGCATCTTAGCACCCGGCGAGGAGTGAGCCCGGAGGGCCCGCGGGACTCTCAGCCGAGCTGCTCGTGACCGTCCGGCAGATAGGCATAGTTGGGGACAGTAGACGCGCTCTGCCTCCGGGTCGGCCGTATCCAGGACCCCCTCGGCCTGCGTGGCCTGCGAGATCGCGCGGATGCGCATGACCTACAGACCCTCGGGCTCGCGCGTGGGCGCGATCAGCCCGGGCAGGCGCTCCTCGTAGCAGTGGTAGCAAGCCGGCGCGTAGCTCTCGTTGGCGCCGAGCTGGACCTGCGCGCCCTCCCCCACCGGCTCGCCGTCGACCAGGCGCATGTTGAACACCGCCTTGCGGTTGCAGTACTGGCAGGTGACCTTGACCTCTTCGATGGAGTCGGCGAGCTCGAGCAGGCGTTTGGAGCCCGGGAAGAGCTGGGTCCGAAAGTCCGTGCGCAGGCCGTAGCAGATCACCGGGACGTTCTGGGTCCGGGTCAGCACGCGCAGCTGCTCGATCACCCGCGGCGACAAGAATTGCGCCTCGTCGACGAGCACGCAGTCGAGCTCGGCGAAGAAGGGCGGGTCGAGCTCGCTGTCGTCCTCGAGCAGGAGATCCACGGGCTTGTTCAGCCCCGAGCGCGAGGCGATCACCGAGCCGCCGAAGCGATCGTCGAGCTTGGGCTTGAGCAGGGCCACGCGCTTGCCCTGCTGGCGATAGTTGTGGGCGACGGCCAAGAGGTTCATCGTCTTGGCGCTGTCCATGGTGCCGTAGCGGAAGTAGAGCTTGGCCATCAGCCTTGTTTCTCGGCGGCGGGTTTCTCTGACTCTGTTGTCTCGGGCACGGGCTCGGGCAGCTCGCGCTCGGCGAGGATATAGGCCATCAGAGCCATGGCCGCCGCGTTGCGCTCGAGGTGGTAGGGCGCGATCTTGTCGATGGTGTCGGCGGGGCTGTGGTGGAGGTCGAAGTAGTGGCTGGCGTCGGGGCGGAGCGCCAGGCCGAGCACGCCGGCCTTGGTCAGCGGTGAGATGTCCGCCCCGCCCCCGCCGAGCACGAAGCTCCCGGCGCCGAGGCCCTCGAAGAGCGGGGCGAAGGGCAGCAGCGCGTCGAGCTCGGCCTGCTCGTCGCCCACGCCGAAGCCCCAGGGCGCCCCCGAGCCGACGTCGGCCTCGATCGCGGCGACGTGGCGCTCGCCCTGGTGGGCCTCGAAGTAGGCCTTGCCCCCGCGCAGGCCGTTCTCCTCGTTGGTGAACAGGACCACGCGGATCGTCCGGCGGGGGATCAGCCCGAGCTCTTTGAGCATCAGCGCGGCCTCCATGGCCATCAGGCAGCCCGCGCCGTCGTCGGTGCTCCCGTCGCCCACGTCCCACGAGTCGATGTGCCCGCCGATCACCACGACCTCCTCGGGCTTCTCGCGGCCGATCAGCTCGGCGACGACGTTGGCGCTCTCGGCATCGGGCAGCTGCTTGGCCCCGAGCTCGAGGTGGACCTTGGGGGTCTGGCCGCGGGCGGCCGTGCGCGCGAACCACTCGGCGTCCTCGGGGGTGATCGCCGCCGCGGGGATCTTGGGCAGGTCCTCATCGTAGCTGAGCATGCCCGTGTGCAGGGTCCGCAGGCTGCTCGCGGTGACCGAGCGGATCAGCACCGCCTTGGCGCCGTACTTGGCCGCCCGCGACGGACCGAAGGCACGGATCTGCACCGTGGTGCCATAGTGCGAGTCGTGGTTGTCGTCGTCGTAGGGCGGCATCGCCTGGTTGATGACCACGATCTTGCCCTTCAGGGTCTCGCCGAGGACGTCGAGCTGGTCGAGCTCGTCGACGACCACGACCTCCGCCGTGATCCCCCGCCTGGGCGTGCCCACGGTCATGCCCAGGCCGAGCACCGGGAGCTCGCGCTCGACCGGCCCGAGGATCTTGGCGCTCTCCTTGCCGCGCACCCAGTGCGGGACCATGACCTTCTCGCGGCGCGCGTTGGCCAGGCCGTCGGCGCGCATGGTCTCGACGGCCCAGTCGATGGTGTCCTCGAGTGCCTGCGAGCCCGAGAGCCGGTGGCCGAAGGTGTCGGCGACGAAGGCCAGGCGGTCCCAGGCCCGGGTGTCTTCTTCGGCCATCGCCGTGAGCTTGCGCGCGACGCTGACGTACTTCTCATCGAGGGCCGGCGCCGGCTCGCGCACCGACTCACTGGTTGGCGCGACCACGCCCGGGCCCGCGCCCGCGGCCCGCGGGACCGCGGGCTCGGGCCCCGCGGGCTGAGCCCAGACGGTGCTCTCGCCTGGATCTCCCGCGCAGGCGACCAGGGCGAGGAGCGGGAGCGAGAGCAGGGCGCGAGACATCGCTCAAGCCATACCCGCCGCCTCGACGGTGGCGCAAGCGCTTCGCGTCGAGAGGCATCCGCGCGCCCCGCGTTCCTTGGTAGGGTCCGCCAGACAGAACAAGACGCGCGAATCTGCGTCTGAGGCCGACCCATGACCCGAGCCACCGAGTCCACGATCTCCGACCCGCGCCCGCGGCGACTGCTTCGCGGCTGGACCCTGCTCGCGGTCCTGCTCATGGTCTTTGGCCTCGCGGCCTGCAAGCCCGGCTACGGCTACGGCTACGAGAGCTACCCTGGAGGGGGCGGCGGTGGAGGCGGGGGCATGGACGGGCCCACCTCGATCGACGAGGTCGAGTACGCCGAGATCACCAGCTCCCGCGCCACCCGCTCCCGCGCCAAGCGCTCGCGCATGGTCCAGCGTGACAGCTTCGCCGCCGAGGAGTCCATGGCGGCCCCGCCCGAGCCGAGCGCCGCCCCGGAAGCCGAGCTCATCAGCGTCGAGCGAGAGCAGGGCGCCAACCAAGATCAGGGCAAAGATCAGGCTCAGGGTCAGGGCCAGCCCCCACCCAAGCAGGCCAGCGCGCGCCGCTTCGTCGTCTACACCGCGCAGATGCAAATCGAGGTCTACGACCGCGAAGCCTCCGTCACCATCGCCGAGCAGCTACCCGCGCGCTTCGGCGGCTGGCTGCAGGAGCGCCGCGACACCATGCTCGTCCTGCGTATCCCCGCGGAGCACCTCGAGGAGGTCATGGCGGCCATCGGAGAGCTCGGCGTCGTCACCTCGAGCCGGCTCCAGGCCGAGGACGTCACCGCCGAGTACACGGACCTCGAGTCGCGGATCCGCGTGCTCGAGGAGACCCAGGCCCAGCTACAGCTGCTCCTCGACCGCGCCAAGAACGTCGAGCAGGCCCTCGAGGTCCGCAAGGCCCTGGATCAGGTGACCATGGAGCTCGAGGTCGCCCGGGCGCGAATGCGCGAGCTGTCCAAGTCCGTGGCCTTCTCCACCCTGACCCTGCACTTTTTCCAACGCGGCCCCGAAGTCGCCACACCGAGCAGCAACGACCCCTTCCGCTGGGTCGACGAGCTCGGCGTCGAGGCGACCGAGTATCGCTGAAGCTCCCCCGTAAGCGCCCGTCCAGCGCCCGCGTTCGCGGACCATCCGACCCCGGACACTCTCCCCTGGTGATTTCATGAACCCACGAGCCCTCTCTCCCCGCCCCCTCTGGTGGCAGCGGCGGCATCGACTGCCCCGCCTCGCCTCTGGCCTCACTCCCCTGGCCTTGCTCCTGTGCCTCGGCGCTGTCGGCTGCGCGAGCAAGAGCAGCTACAACTACGCGTCCGCGGAGCTCAGCGGCCCCGACGAGCTGCCCCCCGCGCCGATGGTCGACGTGTCCACCGCGGCCCGCTCGGGCGGCTCGAGCGACTACGCCTACGACGCCGAGTACGACTTCGACGACGACCTCGCCGAAAACGAGAGCATGGCGATGGTGTTGGGTGACGCCCCCGCCCCGGCCCGCAAGGAGTACAAGCGGCAAGAACGCCAGGCGAATTTCAAGGCCAAGGCCAAGGCCAGCGCCCCCGCGTCCGAGCCCGCCCCCGCCAAGGACGAGGCCAGCCAGGGCGAGGCCCCCCTGTCCGAGGGCGACGACCAGTCCCCCGACCACGGGCGGCAGATCATCTATACCGCCGGCCAGCAGATCAGCGTCTACGACCTCGACGCGGCCATGGCCATCGTCGAGGCGCTCCCCGACCGCTTCGGCGGCTGGGTGCACATGCGCAACGCCAGCCAGGTCGTGCTCCGCGTCCCCGCCACGCACCTCGCCGAGGTCATGACCCTGGTCGCCGAGCTCGGCGTCGTCGAGGCGCGCTCGCTCCAGGCCCAGGACGTCACCGCCGAGTACGTCGACCTCGAGTCGCGGATCCGCGTGCTGCGGGACACCCAGACCCAGCTGCTCGAGCTCCTCGCCAAGTCCAAGACCGTGGAGGAGGCCCTGCACGTGCGCCAGGCCCTGGATCAGGTGACCATGGAGCTCGAGGTCGCGCTCGGGCGCATGCGCCAGCTCGGCGACCTGATCGCCTTCTCGACCCTGACCGTGACCCTGGTCGAGCGCGGACCCCAAGACGCGATCCCGACCAGCAACGATCCCTTCCGCTGGGTCGACGAGCTCGGCGTCGAAGCCACGGAGTGGAGGTAAGCCCATGCTCTCGTTCAAGCCCCTGTCCAAGCTCTCGTTCATCGCCGCCTGCCTGTGCGTCGCCAGCGGCTGCGCCAGCAGCTTCAAGCTCGACGACCCGCCGCCTGGCTTCATCGAGGTCAGCAACTACGACTACAGCGGCGACGCCGAGCTGCGCATGAAGGCGCCCGACAACGTCGGCCTCAACATCACGAGCTTCGCCAACCACCGCGGCGGCAAGCTCCCGCTGTGGGCCGACGACCTGGTCAAGAAGCTCGGCGCCCGCGGCTACGCCCTCGTCAACCAGATCCCCGTCGAGTCGGCCAACGGCGTGGCCGGGACGCGCTTCGACTTCCAGTATCAGCCCCCGGCTGGCGGCGATGAGAAGTTCTACACCGCGGTGCTCTTCGTGACCGACGAGTGGCGCGTGGTCGTGCAGCTCGCCGGCATGAGCGAGCTCGAGGGCAGCCACGGCGAGGACCTCGAGCGGATCTTGAAGGAGATCAAGATCGGCGGCTGCAAGGCCAGCGAGGACACCTGCGACGGACCGCAGCCCCCCCCGCTCTCGACCCCGGTGAAGCCCAAGCCGGCCAAGCAGGCCAAGCAGGCCAGCGAGGAGAAGGCGCCCGAGGACGCGGCCGAGCCCGCAGCCGAGCCCGAGCCCGCGCCCAAGCCCGAGCAGGCCGACGCGCCCGAGCAGGCCGACGCCAAAAACTGAGGCCGAGGGCGACCCCGCCCGAGCCCGATCGCCAACCGTGAGCGCAGCGCAGAGGATCGCGCTGCGCTCGTGTTTTTGCGCCGCTACCTGGGCTCGAGCGCCAGGCGGATCGCCCTGCCCTCGTCCACGAGCTCACCGCGGAGCTCGTGGGGCTCCATGGCCAGGCGCTCGCGCAGCCCCTCGGCCCCCGCCCGGGTCTCGAGCTGGCTGGGCAGCGCGCCCACGGGGAACTCGACCTCCCACGACTCGATGCTGCCCTCGACGCTCCCGGGGTTGGCGGCCTCGACCGCCGCGAGCACCTTGGGCAGGGCCGTGGGCCCGGCGAAGAGCAGCTGCTCGACGGGGGTCCCGCGCAGCAAGAACAGCGCCTCCACGCCCTTGCGCGTGGGCTCGTACTCGGGGACGAACTCACCCAGGCCGAGGGTGCTCAGGGCCTCGACGAGCGACGTGTCGGCGGCCGCGCTCGCCCACTGGCGGCCCTGCTCGGTGAGCCTCAGATAGGCGCGCAGGCGCTTGCCCTCGGTCCCAAAGGGCACCTGCAAGCTGATCCGATCCACGAGCAGGGGCGGGTTTTGCCGGTGCTCGTGGGTGTCGTCGTAGCCCACGCCCGAGAACTGCGCGGAGATCAGCGCGGCCTGGTCGGCGCGCTCGAGGGCGTCGCGGTCGAGCTCGATGAGGTAGCCGTCGCTGGGCTCCAGCGGATGGCTGCGGATCAGCGCCGGCGCGGCCAGGGCCTCGCGGTAGCTCGCGGTCTGGGTGTCGTCGAGATAGGACAGCAGGATCTGCAGCTGCGGATCCACGCGCCCCGACCACTTGGGGTAGCCGAAGTGATCGAGGACCAGCAGGTCGCCGACCTCGCGGACCACGAGCAGCGCGCGGCCGCTGTCCTGGCTGACCACGGCGACCACGTCGTCGAGGCTGAGCAGCAGCGAGACCAGGCGCATGCCGTGGCGCGGGGGCAGCGGGGTCTTTTGCAGGTAGACCTCCGAGCCCCCGGGGTGGCGGGCGATCAGCTCGGCGTGGCGGACCTCGAAGCGGCCCAGGCGATCGCTGCGCCCGACCATGCGCCAGTGCGTCCTGGGGATCAGCGCGCGCTCGAGCTCTGCGCGCAGCGGGTCGAGGATCTCGTCGAGGGCCGCGACCTTGTCGGCCTCGGCCGCGCAGCGCTCGCTGGTCGGCCGGTCGTAGCAGCCGGGGATCAGCCCCGCGGCGTCCATGGCCTCGGCGTAGGTGCAGCGACACGGCCCGAGCTTGCGGGACTCCACGGCGACGTCGCGGCGCAGATCCTCGAGGTTGTCGAGGGTCTCGCGGGCGCGCTGGATCTCCTGGGCCGAGGGCGCCATCAAGCTCGCGCAGACCGGACGATCGCGCTCGTAGCCGAGCTCGTCGAGGGCGATCGGGTCCATGTTGAGGGCGAGCATCCCCGTGGGCGGCGTGGGCGTGGGGAGCTCGTCGACGAGGGCGGGGAGCTGAAAGTTGGGCCCGGCGACGGTGCAGCGCACGACGGCCGCGTCCTCGGGGATCCACTTCTCGACCGCCTTGCTCGAGCGGCAGCCCGTGGCCGCGACGAGCAGCCCCAGGCCGAGGAGCAAGGCGGACCGGGCGGGGGATGGGGCGCGAAGGCGGAGCACCGCGGACGAGCATAGCAGGACGCGCGCTCGGCTTGCGCTACCCTGTCGCTGGTGTTCCTGCGCGCCGCCGCCATCCTCTCCGCCCTGGCGATTCCGCTCCTGCTCACCTTCGACGTGATCTCGGAGCTGCTCTACGCCCTGCCCCTCGTCGGCCCCTACCTCGGGCCGGCGCTCGCGGCCCTGTGCGCCCTGCCGGTGATCATCGCCGGCCGCGAGCGCGGCCAGGCGATCGTCGGCGCGGCCCTGTGTGCCCTGGCGGCCGGGCTCAGCCCCGAGGTCCCCGAGCTGCTCGAGGTCAGCGGGCCCCAGGCCCTCGAGGTCCACGATCTGCGCGAGGCCCCGCTCCCCCGCGCCTACGAGGGCCAGCGCAGCTACCTGGCCGCGCGCGGCTTCCTGCGCGAGGAGTGGGTGATCGACGAGTACCCCGGCGGCGAGCGCCCCGACCAAAACGAGCGGCCCAAGGCGGTGCTCTTGCCCCTGCTCGGGACCGAGGCCGCCCAGGTCGACCTCGACCCGGAGGCGGGCGTGGTCGTCGTCGCCCGCGTCGCCCCCGAGCGCCTCGACCAGCCCAGCCCCCAGACCCTGCGCGGGCGCCTGGGCCCGATCTCCCCCGAGCTCGTCGAGGTGCTCTTCGTGGTCACCGACGAGGCCGGGCAGGCGGTGATCCAGCGCCCGCCCGCGGTGCTCCTCGACACCCTCGACGTGCCCAGCCGCGGCGAGGCCCTGACCCGCGCCGGCCTGGCCGCGGGCGCCGCCCTGCTCGCGCTGCTCTTGCTGCTCACGGCCCTCCCGCGCCGCGAGCCCGAGCTCCCCGCGACCCGCTGAGCTCAGGGATTGTGATTTTTTCCCGCACGTCCTCGGGTGCGTCGCTGGGTAGTGAGGCCTAGGACCTCGGGGGTCAGAGGCGTGCATGGCCTCGCGGGGGAAAAATCACAGGCTCTCAGCGCTCTTGCTTGGCCAAAAAGCGCAGGCAGGCGCGCAGGCCCTGCTTGAGATCGCGCAGCGTGACCACCCCCGAGAGCATCGCGTCGAGGGAGACCAGGGTCTGGGCGACGCTCGGGTTGATCCCCGTGATCACGCAGTAGGTCCCGAGCAAACTCGCCGCCTGGACGACCTCGAGCAGCGTGTTCGAGACGTGGGTGTCGACCATGTCGACGCCGGTGATGTCGATGATCACGCAGCGCGCCTGGCCGCTGACGATCGCGTCGAGGAGCTTGGTCATGATCGCCAGGCCGCGGGCCGAGTCGATCGTGCCGATCAGCGGCAAAACCAAGATCTCGTCCCAGATCTCGAGGATCGGCGTCGACAGCTCGGAGATCGCCACCCGCTGGCGCTCGTTGAGCACCTGAAGCTCGCGCCGCTGCTCGCGGATGATCCGCAGCTTGTCCTCGAGGGTGCGGACCATGGAGCTCTGCGTGGAGAACAGCGCCTCCCGCCACGGGTCGGCCTCGGTGCCCCAGCTCTCGGCGTCGCGCATCTCGAACTGGCAGTGCGTGTGGCCCATGCCCATGCACTCGTGCTCGATGCACAGCACCGGGCGGCCGAGGAGCGCCGTGAGCCAGCCCGAGGCGTAGCCGGTCAGCGAGTGGCAGACCGGCGAGTCGCTGCGTCCGATGATCTTCAGGTGGTTCTCGGCCTCGTAGGAATTGATCCACCTGCCATCGATGTGCACGCGGCCGGTCTCACGATCGAAGTCGAAATGATCGTGCTCCGACGAGACGACCCCCTCCCAGGCGTGCAGCGCAGCGCCGCTCTGCAGCGCCTCCATGTCCGTCTCCCAGCCATAGATCTCGCGCAGGTTGAGGTAGTCCCCCTGCCCGCACTGATAGCCAAACTGACAGAGCAGCGCGCGCGCGAGCTTGGCCCCCAGCTGCTCGTACATCAGCCCGCGCAGCGCCCCCATGGCGCGCTGGCGAAAGATGATCATCCGCTCTGTCCCGAGCTTCAGCGTGCCCTGCTCGGGCTTGAACTCGAGCATCTGCTCGAAGTTGATGTCGCGCATCGTCATGCTCGTCTCGCCTGGCCAGGATATCGCGCTGACGAGGCGCCAGAGCACGAACACAATCTAATTACACGAGGGGCAAAGTCGCCCCCCTCCACGCGCGCGCCTCCTCGTGAGCGCTCGAAATCTCGTTTTGAAGTCGCTACAGCCGATCTGTGATCCAAAGCGTCTGCGAGCGAAACGCGCGATACAGATCCTCACGAAAACGGACGACCAGCCGCGCGACCTGGGCCGCGCCACCACTCACGAAGACGCGTGATGCACGAGCCGCAGCTCAGTCGCGCTCGGTGGGATCGATTAGATCAGCTGGATCAGCTGGATCAGCTGGATCAGTCCCCGGGTCCTCGCTCGCCGGCACCCGCAGGGACTCGGCCAGGGCCCGGTGGCTCGCAAAGGGCGGCCCGAGCTCGCTCAGGGGCACGACCGCCGGAGCCTGAAAGCGGGCCTTGAACGCGACCACGCGACGCAGCGCGTCCTCGACCAGCGCGTCCGGGGCCGCCTCGAGCTTGGCGATCACCTCTTCGCGCAGGTCCGCCGCGGAGCAGGCCAAGATCACGTCGACGCCTGCGCGCAGCGCCCCGAGGCTGCGCGCCTCGACGGAGAAGTGATCCGCGACGGCCCGCATCTCGATGTCGTCGGAGAGCACCAGGCCGTCGTAGCCGAGCTCGTCGCGCAGCACCCCCATGACCTCGGGGGAGAGCGTGGCCGGGCGCTTGGGGTCGAGGCGCGGGTAGAGCACGTGGGCCGTCATCACGCTGGCCACGCCAGCTTCGACCGCCGCGCGAAAGGGCGGGAGCTCGACGCGATCGAGGCGCTCGCGGCCGTGGTCGAGGCGCGGCAGCGCGAGGTGGCTGTCGAGATCCGTGTCGCCGTGACCGGGGAAGTGCTTGGCGCAGGCGGCCAGGCCTTTGCCCTGCATGGCCTGGATGAAGGCGGTGGCGTGAGCCGAGACCCGAGCCGCGTCGCGGGCGAAGCTGCGGTCGCCGATCACTGGGTTGTCGGGGTTGCTGTCGACGTCGACCACCGGCGCGAAGTCGAGGTCGAAGCCGCAGTCGAGCAGCTCGAGGGCCATGGCCGCGGCGAAGCGGGCCGTGTCCGCCACGCTGCGCGAGCCCAGGGCGCGCATCGGCGGCCACTCGGTCCAGGGATCTCGCAGGCGTTGGACCCGGCCGCCCTCCTGGTCCACGGCCACGGTCAGCGGCGCGTCCGCGGGGGCCAGCGCGTGGAGCTCACGGACCAGCTCGCGGACCTCGCTGGGCTCGCCGACGTTGCGCTTGAACAAGATCACCCCGCCGACGCGACCTTCGCGGATGCAGGCCGCGAGGTCTGGGGGGATCGTGCGACCCGGGAAGCCGACGAAGAGCAGCTGGCCGGGGTGCCACTGGGCGCTCATCGGGCCAGGGTACGCCAAGCCGAGGGCCGCGTGCGCTGCCGCGATCGCGCACCCCCAGGGCGCCCCCAATCCTGGCGCAATTTGCACCTAAAGCCTCTAAACGAGCTCCAGGCCCGGCGTTGACGGGTCATCGGACGCTGGCTATCGTGCCCCGCTTTCATGCCCACTCCTCGGCGACCACTGTGCTTCGCGACCTCTGTCTTGGGTCCGATCTTGGGATCGACCCTCGGCCTCGGCGTCGCAACTGGCCTTGGATTGGGCCTCGGATTGGGCCTCTCGGCGACGGCCTGGGCCGCCCCGCCGATGGGGGGGACCGGCTCGGGTGCCATGCCCGGCGGCCAAGCCGGCCCGGGTGGCCCAGGCGGCCCGCCCGGCGGCGGCGACAGTGAAGACGGCCCGGCCGAGGCCGCGCCCAAGGACAAGGGCGCCCTCGCCCCGGTCGTCCCGGTCCCGGCGCAGCCCGAGGGTCGGCGCAAGGTCCAGCTCTTCGAGCTCCACGGCTACTTCCGCATGCGCGCGGACTACTTCCACCGCCTGGACCTCAACCTCGACTACGACGATCTCGACACCGAGACCAACAAGTTCTTCATCCCTCCGGCCGAGACCGCCGAGCTCAACGACGAGGGCGACCTCTCGTCCAACGACGCCAGCTGCTACCAGCAGCTGAGCTCCGCCGGAGTGAGCGCGACGAAGATCAGCCAGCGCTGCGCCCGTCGCCGCGGCACCTCGAGCGCCAACCTCCGCCTGCGCCTCGAGCCCACGATCCACGTCACCGACACGGTCAAGGTCCACGCCCAGGTCGACCTGCTCGACAACCTGGTGCTCGGCAGCACCCCCCAGGGCTTCGCCGCCGAGAACCCCTGGGCGCCCGTCAGCCTGTTCACCCGCTCGATGGCCGCGCCCACCCAGGGCGTGAACTCGCTGACCGACAGCATCACGGTCAAGCGCGCCTGGGGCGAGATTCGCTTCGGCTTCGGCATGACCCTCGAGGCCGGCCGCATGCCCAACCACTGGGGTATGGGCATCTTCTATAACGACGGCAACGGCTACGATCGCGGCGAGCACGCCGACATCGTGCGCATGGTCGACACCGACTACGGTGACTCCGTCGACTCGGTCAAGCTGACCTTCGACTTCGGCCCCGACAAGCGCAACGCCCTGACCTTCGGCGTGAGCTACGACTGGGCGTCCAGTGGCCCGACCACGGCCCAGCTGCTCGGCGCCGAGTGGGACTCGGGCAACCTCGTCGCCCAGGCCTTCTCGGCCGAGAAGTACGACGACGTCCGCCAGTTCAGCATCTTCCTCGAGCGCCGCGACGACCCCGGCATGCTCCAGCGCAAGCTGTCGAGCGGCCTGCCCGTGGTCAACTACGGCTTCAAGTCCTGGTTCCGCTGGCAGACCCTCGATCGCGCCATCGGCACCCCCGGCATCGGCGACGGCCTGGGCGGCAACGCCACCGTCGACTCCGAGGTCGACCCCAGCGGCCTGTCCCACGCCGGCGTGTCCCTGGGCAACGGCGGCTACGACGACGACGGCGACAGCGGCCTCGAGAACTACGCCTACTCGCTGGTCCAGCGCCGCGGCTGGCTGCTGACCCCCGACCTGTGGCTGCGCATCAACTGGCGGACCATGCGGGTCGAGCTCGAGGCCGCCGGCGTGTTCGGCAGCTTCCGCCACCGCGACCTCGACGAGGACCGCACGAGCACCGACTTCGACGAGATCATCGAGACCGCGCTCGCCGACGAGCTCACCCGGGTGATCCAGTTCGGCTACGCGCTCGAGTTCAAGTACGGCCTGTTCAACGACCGCTTCCACATCGGCGTCGACCACGGCATGGCGACCGGCGACAGCTCGCCGCCCACGGCCCTGAACTACGCCTCGGCCTTCCCCAACGACACCAGCTCCATGGGGACGCTCAGCGACGGCTCGCCGAGCACGCTCTCGGCCTTCCGCTTCAACCCCGCCTACGTCCAGGACCTGCTGCTCTTCAAGGAGCTGCTCGGGACCGTGTCGAACGCGGCCTACGTCAAGCCCTGGCTGGCCTTCTACTTCTTCCAGAACAACTTCAGCGCCCGCGCGGACATCGAGTTCGCCGGCGCCTACGACAGCCGCGGCACCCTCGCCGGCGACAAGTCGATCTGGGGCCTCGAGCTGGCCGGCTCGGCCCGCTACCACGACGTCGACGACCCGATCTTCATCCAGCTCCAGTACGGCGTGATGTTCCCCTTCGGCGGCTTCGAGCCCATCGTCACCTCCGGCTCCGGCGCGGACGCGACGACCGAGCGCCTCGACGCCAAGGCGGTCCAGACCGTCCAGGCGCAGCTGGGCATCCGGTTCTAGAGCGGGCTCGCCTCCGCGCAGAGCTCCTGGATCTTGCGCACGTCGCTGGCGTGCAGGGTCATGTCGTCGCTGCCTTTCGCGCGGGCCATCGACTGGATCAGCCGGACGTCCTCCATCGTGGTCTTGATCGCCTTCCCCTTCGCCTTATCGCCGCTGCTGGACGAGCGCTGATGCTTGGGTTTGCTGTCGCCCTTGATGTCGACGGTCTTGTTCTGGAGGGCCGCCTGGATCGCCGGTGAATTGGCGAAGGCCGTGAGCCGGTAGCACATCACCGAGGCGTTGTTGTAATTGCCGTCGCTCTCGTTGAAGAAGCTCCGAGCCCCGTTGGCGTGGTTGTTCCAGTCCTCGTGGTCGACGCCCTGGAGGTATTTTCCGAGCTTGCAGCGGGCGAAGTAGTGCTGGTGGCCAAGGCCGAGGCAGTGGCCCATCTCGTGGAACAAGCAGTGTTCGTCGTAGGAGAGGATCTGGGGCCCGCCCTGACGACCGACGGGAGACGCACCTCCGCCACCTCCGCCCGTGTACCGGAACACGACGTAGTCCTCCTCGTCGTCCCGCGGGAACCACAGGTCGAGGCCGACGCTGACGTTGAAGCTGTGGAGCATCGCCATGAGGTTGTTCTCCGTGAACCTCGCGCTGTCGTAGGACTGCGCCTCGATCACGCAGGGCACGCCCCTACGCCAGTGTTTTTTTTGACTCCGAATCCACACGTTCATGGTGCTCTCTCCTAGGAAAACAGACCGCCGATGGTCTTGCCGAACTTCTCGGCCTCCTTGCCGATGTTCTTGCCGAACTTCTCGAACTCCTTGCCGAGGCCATTGAAGGCCTTCTCGATGTCCTTGGGCGCGAAGCCGGCGCTCTTCATCAGCTTCTCGACCTCCTTGGGCCCGGCGCCGTAGGCCTTGGCGATGCCCTTGGCGAAGTCATCGGCCCCGGACTCGACGGCGAGCCACCCCTTCTCGACGGCCTCGGCGACGTCGTCGAGGCCGCCGAGGACGTCCCCGAAGATCTGCTCGGCGCCGTCCTCGATGGCCTGCAGCGCGTGGCTGGTCAGGGACTTCATGTCCGGGAGCGGCGTCGAGATGATCAGCTTGGGGAATTTCAGGGTCGTGCCCTCCCACTTGAAGGTCCCCGTGAGCGTCAGCTTGAAGACCCGCGCGGTGATCAGCAGGTCGACGCTGCCGCCGAGGCTCGTGTCGAGCTTGATGCGCCCGAGGCTCGTCTTGGTGCCCGGGATGTCGAGCTTCAAGTTGAGCTTGATCGCCAGCTTGATGCTGCCCTTGGCCTTGAAGCCCTTGTCGTCGACGGTGCAGGCCAGCTGCGAGCTGACCGCCCCGGTCTTGCGCGAGAGGGCGAACTTCATGCCCGACTTGCCGGCCTCGATCAGGACCTGCTCCTCGAAGAAGCCCAGCAGCGCCACGCGGGCCGAGAGCATGAAGCTGGGGGTCTCGTAGAGGCTGAGGCTGGCGCGGATCTGCGGGCCGCCGAGGGCCGCGGACCGGGTGACAGGGACGGGCTCGCCGTCTTTGGCGCGCTGCTCGACCACGGCGCTGCGGGCCTCGGCTCGGCGATCGACCCCGGGCGCGTAGAGGGCCGCGCCCTCCCAGGTCGCCGGCTTCCACACCAAGTCCCGGCCGCCCGCGCCAAAGTCCTGCACGCGCGCGCCGGCGCCCTCGTCGGCGGGCCAGTAGGCGAGCAGCCCGGCCTCGCCGCCGGTGAGCTCGCGGCGGGCGTGGCCGCGGATGTCCTCGGGGCTGCGGGCCCGCTCCCAGATCCGGACCTCCGCGATCGCGCCTCGAAAGCCCGCGGCGTTGCGCGGCCGGGCGCCGACGCCGACGCCCTGGCCCGTGGCCACGGCGGCGCCGCGAAGCTTGGCCTTGCCCACGGCGCGGCCGTCGAGGAAGAAGGTCAGGGTCTTGCCCTTGCGGCTGACCGCGACGTGCTGCCACTGCCCCGGCGTGACCCGACCCGCCGGGCCCGCGCTGACCAGCTCGGGGCCGGCGGCCCTGGCCTGCTGAGCCAGCTTGGCGAGCTGAGCCGGGCTCGGCGGTCGCTTGGACGGCTTGGCCAGCTTCGACGGACCGCCTCCCTGCGCGAAGCAGAGCGTCCCCGCAGCGTCGATCTCGAAGCTGAAGTCGCCGGCTGGATCCTTGGACACGATCGCCGCGGCCTTGCCCCGACCCTCGGGCTTGATCCAGGCCTCGATGGTCAGCTCGCCATTGAGCGCGAGCCCCTTGGTCTTGGGTGCGCGGGCGGCCTTGCCCCGCGCGTCGATGCCCGTGAGCAGCAGCGCGTAGGCCGGATCTCCAGGCGGGGCCTCACGGGTCGGCGCGGGCTTGGCCCGGCTGAGCCTGAAGCCCTCGCCCGCGTCGAGGCTGTAGGCCGCGATCACGCCGGGCTCGTCGGCGTCGAGGCGCTTGTAGCGATCGAGGCGGAGATCGACCTCGGTGCGGAGCTTGGACCACACGCGCAGCTGGGCGACCTGAACGCGATAGTTGGCCTTGTTGCCCCCGAGCGCGAGCCCCTTCAAGGTCGGGGCGAAGGCGCCCGCTGGCGTGGCCGTGGCCACGCGCTCCCCGTCGATCCACAGGCCCAGCGCCTCGCGGGCCTTGCCGCCGCAGGTCACGGCGAGGTGGATCCAGCGATCGTAGCGCTTGCCAAAGGGGGCCTCGATGCGCTCGCCCTTGCCCTTGCCGACGATCCACAGCAGCTTCCCGGCGGCCGTCAGCCGCAGGACCATCCGCCCGGCCTTGGGCGAGCTTCCGAGGTGCAAGAGCAAGGCGGCGACGCCCCTCTCCCCCTTGCCCGGCGCCTTGATCTTGACCCACAGCTCGGCGGTCAGGGCCGAGCCGGCGGCGAGCTCGAAGTCGCCGCGCTCGACACGGGCGGCGGTCTTCTTGCGACCCTCGAGGATGAGGCCGCCGAGGGCCACGCGGGGGACCTGGGCCTTGGCCTGGGCGGTCGCGTTGGGCTCGGCCTGCTTGGCGGCTTGCTTGGCGACCTTCTTGGCCTGCTTGGCGCCCTTCTTGGCGGACGTCTTGGCCTGCGTGGCCGGGAGGGCGAAGGCGTTCGGCGAGCCCTTCGACTTGCGCTCGAGATCGGCGAACAACTTCGCGCTGTCGGCCGCGGTGATCTCGAGCACGTAGACCTTCGACTTGCCGATCCTAGCCAGGCGCAGCGGCTCGGCGCTACCCTCGAGCTTGATGCCCTTGGACCAGTCGGCGCTCGCGTCGATCTGCGCGTTCCAGCCCATGATCTCGATCTTGGCCTTGAAGCGGAAGCCCTGCTGATAGTAGAGCGAGCCGATGTAGGTGCTCTCCGGGCAGATGTAGATGTCGACGTCGCGAAAGCCCGAGTCGAACAGCGAGATCAGCTGCTTGGGCAGCTTCTTGCGCGCGGCGGGGGCGATCGCCGCCTTCAAGAAGGTCCCGAGGGTCAGCTCGTTGAAGCGCAGCGAGAGCACGCTCTCGGCGGGGTCGATCGAGTTGATGAGCACGGCGAAGGAGCCCTCGAAGCCGCCCATCTTCGCCGCGCCGGCCAGGCCCACGCTCGGCAGGCCCGACACGCTCACGCCCACGCTCAGGGCCACGTCGGCGAGGGTGAAGCCCTCGATCCCGAAGGCCTTCGTCCAGGTCCCCGTCATCGTCGCCGCGAGCATCATGCCCGTGGCCTCGACGGTCATGCGGGCGTCGAAGAGCAGCTTGTCTCGCAGCTCGACGGCGACCCGACCGAACACGGCCATCGCTACGTCGCCGTCCTTTTCGAAGCCCAGCCGGAAGCCGGCGCTCTCGAAGCTCACGCCCTTGGCGACCTCGAAGCCGGCCATCGTGGCCTCGAGGGCGCAGCCCTCGCTGGTCAGGGCACCGCGCAGCATCAGCGAGGCGCCGTCGTCCCCGATGACCTTGGCGAGGGGGGCGAGCGCGCCCGAGGCCGAGAGCGCGACCGGGAGGTAGAAGTTCACGCCGCGCTGGACCGTGCCCGAGCCCGCGGGCTGACCGGGCATCCCGAGGGCCCGCGGGCTGAAGGACGACAGCAGGATGTAGGCGTTGGCGATGCTCAGGCCGTCGAGCAGCGCGAGGCTGTCGTCGATGCTCGAGAGCTTGAAGCTCGAGTCGAGGGTCAGCCCCAGGCCCATCCCCCAGCCGGCGCCCTCGGGCTTCTCGACGAAGAGCTCGGGCCGGCCGAGGCCCGGCGCCGTCGCGCCCAGGGAGAAGGACCGGCGCTCGAGGTCGGCGGTCACGACCACGTCCTCGAGCGAGGCGTCGAGCATCGCGGTCGGGAAGGGCAGCGACTTCAGGGTCTGCTTGCCGAGCAGGGTCTCGGTCGTCGCTAGCAAGCTGAGCTCGGGGACGCGGGCCTCGAGCATGAGGCTGCCGGGGATCCTCCAGTCGGCGGCGAGCTCGACCCCGCCGATGTCGATCACGCCGCCGAGTTGGGCCGAGGGCGTGGCCGTGGTCGACACCTCGAGGCGCAGCCACAGCTGCTCGAGGGTGAGGCTGGAGACCCCGATCGGGATGCTCCAGTCCCCGGCCAGGACGGCGAAGATCGCGAACCTGGCCGGCGTCACGCAGCCGAGGACGTCGAGGCGCTCGATCTCCAGGTCCGGGCCGCGAAGCTCGGGCACGAGCGCCTCGACGATCGCGCCGAGGTCGATCTCCTCGCCCTCGTCGAGGTAGATCCCGAAGTCGAGGCTCGGGAGGTTGAGGCGACCCCGGAAGCGGGCGCCAAAGCACTCGGCCGCGCACTCCGCCCAGGCGCTGACCCGAGACATGCGCGTGCCCGGGCTGGTGATCACGAAGCTGAGCCTGAAGTCCTCGAAGGCGAGGCGGTCCGCCATGACCTCCATGCGCGCGTCGAGCCCGACGCGCAGCTCCACGGCGAGCAGCCCCCGCGTGCGCATGTTGATCGTCAGCCCGACGCGCTCGAGCACGACGTCATCGAGCGCCGGGAACACGCCCTCCATCTCATCGAGGACGCCGCCGGCGTCGAGGGCACGGGCGAGGCCGTCGAAGGCCAGCGCCGAGAGATCGGAGGTCCCGACGTCGAAGGTGATCTGCTCGTGCTTGGGGCTCTCGAGGCGCGCGCCGATCGGCAGCTCGAAGGCGTCCTCACCCTCGCCGTAGGTCGCCGTGGCGCTGACTCGGACGAAGGCCCGGGCCTGGACCTCGAGGGACTTGGACTTGGACTTGGACTGGGACTTGAGCTTGGGGCTGAGCACGCTGACGAGTTCGACGCAGGCCGGGAAGCCGAGCTCGCCGAGCCTGGCGTCGCCGAGGGTCTCGGAGCGGCACCACATCCGCGGCGCCCCGGCGACCAGCTCCATCGGCCCCTCGACCTTCGCGCGCTCGCCCTGGAGCAGCCAGGCCATCGTGTTCAGCGGCCCGAGGTCGACCTCGGCCGCGAAGCTCAGCCCGCGCAGCACCGTGTCGTAGACGGCCTGGTCGGCGGGCTCGAGCCCAAAGTCGGTCTGGAAGTCGCGAGCCAGGCGCCAGCTCGGGGGCTGCTCGGGATCGTAGTCGGCCTCCTGCCCGCGGCTGTCGATGGTGATCACCGGGTGGCGGAGCCCGAAGCCGTCGAGGTAGCTGCCCTTCATGGCCGGAAAGCTCGACGACAGCGTCCAGACCGTCGGGAAGTTGCTGGCCGCGAGGACCATCACCGTGAGCTCGCCGTCGACGAAGAAGCGGGCGCGCAGGTCGACGCTGATCTGGCCGAAGAGCGCGCCCTGCCCCGCGACGCTGACCGTGCCGTCGTCGTCGGTGGAGAGCTCGGCGTCCTCGATCTTCAAGATCCCGTCGGCGCACAGCCCGCGGATCGTGGTTTGGATCGAACGGACGCCGAGCTCGTCGGCGCGCAGGGAGAAGGAGCGCCCGCTCGAGCACGCTTCGATCCGAGACTGGAGATCCATGCTAGCCACGCTAGCAAGCGATGTGCCGCCGCCTGGCTCGTGTTTTATCTTGGTGACTTGGCGAAGTCCGACGCCGATCGCTCATGCGATCCTGGCATCACCTGCGGTTCTCGCAGTGCGACGGGGCGTCGCCAGTCTACGAAGGCGAGCGCGAGACATGAACGAAGCGCTGGAAACTTGGCGCGCCTCACGACGAGCTCGCGCCCATCGCCCGGCGGGCGAGGCTCAGCGGCAAGGTCAGGGGCGCCGCGAGGTGGGCGACGACCTTCATGATCCGCAGGCGCTTTTGCATGGCCTCACGGTCGTTGACCCGGGGCATGGGCTCGCTCGGCACGGGCAGCTCGAGGAACTCGCACAGCGGCTCCCAGCCGTCGCGGATCTCGTAGACGAGCAGGCGCTCGGCCGGGATCGTGCGCTTGACGGCCTCGGTGTGCGCTTCGAACACGGAGATGGCGTAGTCGCGGTCGGCGAAGCGCCCGTCGAACTCCCCGTCCCAGACGACCGCGTGGACCATGTCGGGCATCGCCCGCATCTTGCTGCTCAGCGGCGTCAGCCAGGTCTGCGGCGCCTGCCTGACGATCTTGGACAGCTCGAAGATCGAGTCCTTGGCGCTCTCGTACCAGCGCCCCGGGTCGCGGACCGAGAGCACGACCTTGGCCTCGGGGTAGCGCTCGGCGAGGTCGGCGTAAAAGCGCGTCGTCGGCCAGTCGACGGCGGCCACGTAGTCGCCCAGGACCTGTTCGAAGTCGACCGCCTCGCCCCGAGCCTTGCGCAGCCAAAAGTCCGCGTGGCCGTTCTCGATGACCTCCATCATGTGGTAGCAGCGCCCGCCCAGGAGCGTCTCCAGGGCGTGCTTGAGGCTCAAGGTCCCGGTCCGACCAAACCCAGCTCCGATCACGCGTAGGCTCATCGCAGCAATGATGGCACACATCCGAGACGGGGCGACGACCCGCCTCGCTGCGCCGCGGTGACAGGGTCGTGGGTGCGCGCCGCTCGCTGTGGCATGCTGGTGCCATGCGCGCCCACGCCCCCTCCTTGGTCCTGACCGCGGCCCTGGCCCTCGCCTCCATGGCCACGAGCGCCTGCAAGGAGAGCGGGAACGACTACTACGCCGAGGGCCTGCGCCTGCTCGGCGAGGCCGAGCGCGGCGACTGCAAGCTGGGCTTCGACCGCGCCTCTGGCCAGCAGGTGATCAACGCCGAGCGCGTCCGCACCTGCCTCGAGAAGACCAAGGCCGGCCTCGAGCAGCTCCAAAAAGCCCGCGAGCTCGGCGTCGACCACCGCGAGATGAGCGACCTGATCGAGAAGACCGAGCTCGAGGTCGAGCGCCTCGAGAAGATGTACAAAATGGTCAGCCGGATGCAGGGGCAAAAGAACTTCGAGGATCTCCCCGGCACCTGAGCGCCCTGGTTCTCGCTAGCTGGCGCCAGCGCTGGCGCCAGCCTCGGCCCGGGTGACGCAGGCCTGGTCGCCCTGGGCCTGGCAGATCTGGATCAGCCGGTTCCAGGCCACGCGCTTGTCCGCGTCGAGCTCGACGGCGAGCTCGGCGAGCTCCCGGGCCTCGCCCAGGCTCGCGGGCTCGCGCGAGAGATAGAGCGCGAGGTTGGTCAGCGCCGTGCTGCGCTCGGGATCGAACTCGAGCACGCGGCGGGTGAGGGCGATGGCCTCGTCGGTGGCGCCAAAGCGATCCCGCGCCGCCGCCAGGCCGATCAGCGCGCGCGGGTGCTCGGCGTCGACCTCGTCGAGCACGAAGCGATAGCCAGCCTCGGCCTCGAGCCAGCGCAGCGGAGAGTCCGGGGCGAAGGCGAAGCGGCCCTGGATCCACAGGCACATGGCGTCGGCCAGGCGCCGGCGATCTCCGCGGGCCTCGAGGCGCCCGTGCCAGCGCTCGACGGCCGCGCGCAGCTCGGGGGGGAGCTCGCCGGCGCGGCCAGAGCCCTGGCTGGGCAGGCGAGCCCCCGGCGGCAGGGCGTCGCGCGGCGGCGGGAGCTCGCCGACCCACAGCGGCGGCTCACCCCAGCCATCGCGCGAGGGGACCGCGAGGCCGCCGAGCACCATCGTCGCTGGCGACTCGATGGCGAGCGGCCCCTCCCAGGCCTCGAAGACCGCGACCAGCCGCCCGGCGTCGCCCCTGGCAGGGTCCGCGCCCCTGGCCGCGCGCAGGATCCTCGCGCGTCGAGGCTCGCGCAGCTGCCAGGGCGTGGGCTCGCGGTAGAGGTGCTGGGCCGGCTGGGCGATCACGTCGGGGCGCGCGCCCTCGATGATCCGGGCGGCGAGCAGGCCCGCGCTGAGGTCGTCGCTCTGGCTGAGCAAGAGCGCGCCCTGGGGCGTGCGCGCGAGCACCTCGTGGGTCCACTCGTGCGGCGCCCACGAGCGCGTGAGCGCGATGTCGGAGGCGCTGACCAGGCCCGCGGGGATCCACAGCGCGCAGGCCAGCAGCGGCAGCGCCACCCAGCCGCGCGCGCCCAGCCGCGCACGCCCGTCGCGGATCAGCCAGCGGTGCACGCCAAGGCCCAGGGCCACCGCCGCGACCAGCCCCAGCGCCAGCCCCGTCTGACGATCCCGGCCGCCCATGGGGTTGATGGCCACGGCGTAGACCAGCTCGACCGCCGCGATCCACCCGAGCCAGCGCATCAGCCGGTGGTCGTCATCGACGAAGCGGGACAGCTTCGCCTCGGGATCCTTGGTCGCCCGGGCCCGGGCGAGGGCCGAGAGCGGGCGGCTGAGCCCGAAGCTCACGGCCGCCAGGGCGATCAGCACGCCAAAGGGCCCGAGGTCCTCGAGCAGCCGGCCCAAGCTCGCCCGCGCGTGCAGGGCGTAGGCGCGCAGGCCCATGCCGTGGAGCTTGACCGCGAAGCTCTCGCGAATCGCCGTGGCCTGCACGTGGTCCCAGATCGCCGCCAGGCTCTCGGGGTGCCCCCAGTCCGTCATCGGCCCGCGCGTCGCCGCCAGCGGTAGGCTCACCACCACCGCCGAGCCCAGGGCGACACAAAGCGGCGCCCAGCGAGCCCAGGGTTCGCCTCGCCGCCAGTCGAGCACCCACGCCAGCGCCACCGCAGGCGCCAGCGCCAGGCGCAGATCTCCAAAGCCCCAGGCCGCCACCACCGCCGCCAGCACCCCCACGCAGCGCCGCGACACTCGCCGCGCCTGCCCCACCGCCGGATCGAAGCCCCACAGCGTCGCCATCACCAAGAGCCCCGCGAAGGCGTAGATCTCGACCACCCGGCCGTGGCGCACGAAGGTCAGCCCCAGCGGAAGCCACAGCCCGATCACCCACAGCAGCGCCCAGTGCACGCGCCGCCGCGCCAGGATCGAGATCGTGAGCGCCAGCGCCCCCGCCATGCACGCGCTCGAGCACAGCGCCATGCGAAAGCCCAGCGAGCCAAAGGGCAGCGCCGTCGCCAGATGCAGCAGCGGCACATAGCCCGGCGCGCCCGTCGGGTGCATCACCCCGAGCTCCGCCCCCGCCGCAGCGATCTCCCCCGAATCCAGCCAAAAGTGCGCCGGCGAGGCCCCGACAACCAGGAACAAAAAACAGATCCACCCCAGCCACAGCCCATGCGGCACCCCCAAAACCCCCCCAGCACCCTCTCCCTCTCCCTCTCCCTCGGGATCGCCGTCCATCGCCCGCAGGGTACACCACAGAATCCTGGATGCGCCCCTAAGAGCCCGTGGTGAAACCCACCACGGGCTCCTACGCGTAAGCCCCGAGGCTGACGAGCACGGTCAGGACCTCGAGGATGTCGACGGCCGCCAGAGGCGGGTGGGCGTGGCGGCCGAGGATCGCGTCGACCTCGATGACCCCGCGGGTCTGCTCGAGGTCGTCGATCAGCGCCGCCGCAGCGGCGGCCGAGCTTCGCTCGGGCCACTCGAAGCTGCGCCCGCACACGCCGATGATCAGCGCGTCCTCCCAGCGCGCGTGGGCCAGACGGATGCCGGCCCGACGAACGAGGCGGGCGCCAGGGTCGACGGGCGCGGCGAACTCGTCGACGGCCGGGAGCGCCGCGGTCCCGCCCATGGTCGCGACTTCCAGCGCGCGTACGACCTCGGCCCGCGACAAGGGCGAGGCCCGATCGATGACCATGCTCAAGGCCATCGAGGGCCCGTCGGGCTCGAAGCCGTGGACGTGGGTCCCGGGCCAAAACACGAGGTCGCCGGGCTCGAGCGAGAAGCTGTGCTCGGGCGGGATCCTCGGCTCGGCCAGGCCGTTGGCGTCCTCGACCCACTCGGCGTCGGCGTCTTGCAGGATCAGGCCCTGCCAAAAGTGGGCGCGACGCGAGCCGCTGAGGACATACTGGAACACGCCTTCTTGGTGGGGGTCGACGTGGTAGCCGAAGGGCGTGCGGGCGTAGTCGCCGACGAAGGCGTTGTAGCGATAGCTGCGTGGGCCGGTCTCGGCGAGGACCGGGCCGAGCAGGGCCTGGAGCCGGCCGAGGGCGTCGAGGCTCGCGCACTCGAGCCCGGGAGCCTGCATGCCAAAGGACCCGCCGAGGGCCTCGTGGGTCTCGCGGACCCAGGCTTCGAAGCTGTCGTGTTCGGGTCGCGGCAAAAAGGGCGCGGGCTCGAGGATCATCGCGCCGGCTCGATAGATCTCGGCAGGCCGACCGGGATCGGGATCGGCACTCGCCAGTGGGGGCTCGATATCGAGGCCCCAGCTGCGCTTGACGGCATCAATTTTATCGCGCGCGCTGCTGGCCTTGGCCTGGGGGTGGACACGCTTGATCCAGGCGAAGACCTCCTCGACCTCGAACAGCGGGCCGAGGCCACGCAAGACCGCGGGCTCGCCAGCCTCGAACACCGCGTACATCTGCACCGCGGCCTGTTCGAGGAGCTCGGGCAAAATAGCGCGTCGATCTTCGCGGGTGCTCACCGCAGACGTCTCGCAACTTTGGCAGCGTTCGTAAAGCGCGTATTCGTCGGCCGCGTCATGCTCGACCGCGCACATGAGCGCAAGTTGCGATTGGCGGCACCGACGAGCAAGCCTTGCAGTCGCCGTGAACCGAGCTGCTCGGCATCGAACGAGTTGGGAGCTACCGCAGCGAGGGCGAGAACGTCGACGCGGACATCCTCCGACTCGGCGCCGGCGCGGGCGTCGTCGAGAGGGCCGGCCCAAGGTTCACTCGCCCGCGCTCAACCACATCGCAAGGGGCTCCTGGCGCAGACCCCTCACCCCCAACGAGCACGCCCCACACCCCCTCGCAAGCTCCCAGACCCCCCTTTGGGGGTCAGAGGGGGCGTTCGACCGCGGAGCGGGCGGACGTGCATGGCCCCAGTCGCCAACGCAGCGCGGGGGGCCATAACAGTGCTAGTTTCCGGCCACTCTCCCGATGCGCCTGCTCGATCTCACGGCCCGCCCCGCCACCGCCGCTCCCCAGAGCGATCCGCGCGCCCTCCTCGGTGAGACCTACGCGGCCTGCCTCGGGGCCTTCGACGGCATGCACCTCGGCCACCAGGCCCTCGTCCGCCAGGCTCGCGCCCTCGCCCCCAAGGTCGCGGTCGTGACCTTCGAGCCGCGCCCCACCGACATCCTCGCTCCCGACCGCGCCCCGCCGCGGCTCCAGACCCCGGGCCAGCGCGAGCGCGTGTGTCGTGACCTCGGCGTCGACGCGCTCACGGTGCTGCGCTTCGATCGCGAGGTCGCCGGCCTCTCGCCCCAAGCCTTCGTGGATCGCTTCTTGATCGATCTGCTCGCCCCCTCGGCGGTGGTCGTGGGCTACGACTTTCGCTTTGGCGCGCGCCGGGCCGGGGGCACCCCCGAGCTCGCGCAGATGCTCGCCTCGGCGGGGATCGCCTCGGCGGTGGTCGAAGAGATCAGCCTCCCCGACAGCGAGACCAAGCTCGGCTCCACGGCGATCCGCCAGCTCGTGTCGAGCGGCGCGGTCGAGCGCGCCACCGATCTGCTCGGCCGGCTCTACGCCCTCGCCGGGACCGTGGTCCACGGGGCCGCCCGCGGCCGCGGCCTGGGCTTCCCCACCGCCAACGTGCGCAGCACCGGCCTGCTCCCCGCGCCCGGGGTCTACGCCTGCTTCCTGGGCCTGCTCGGCGAGTCCGAGGACGGTGGCCGCTGCGAGCTCGAGCACTGGCCGGCGGTCGCCAACCTCGGCAGCAACCCCACCTTCGACCCGGACTCCGGGGCGCTGCATCTCGAGGTCCACGCCCTCGACGTTCAGCTCGGCGAGCGCCTCTACGACCGCGAGGTCGAGGTCGCCTTCGTCGCCCGGCTGCGAGACGAGCAGCGCTTCGACGGCCCCGAGGCCCTGCGCGCGGCCATCGCCAAAGACATCCAGGACGCCCGGCCGCTGCTCGCCGCGGCGGATCACCTGCGCCACCCCGCGCCGGTTCGCGCCGCGCCCGGCGCCCAGCCGCCACCAAAAAACCCCAACGCCCCCGAGGACGCGCCATGAGAGACGCCATCGCCAGCCCGACCTTGGCCTTGCTCTACCTCGCCCAAGGTCACCCCGAGCGCGCGCGCGCGACCCTCGACGAGGTCCTCGGGACCGAGCCCGAGAACGGCCACGCCCTCGCCCTGCTCGAGCGCCTCCAGCCGCCGCCGGCACCTCGCGTCGAGCTGCACTTCATCCCGGGGGCGATCGCCGACGCCGGCGAGATCGAGCTGCGCTGGTCCGTGCCCCCGGCCTACGTCGACGCCACCGGCCTCGCCGCCGAGGCCCTCCACCTCGCCCTCGGCATCGCCCGCCCGCGGGAGCACGCCGGGCTGCGCTTCACCTCGCTGCGCTGCGCCGCCTTCGAGGGCACCCACCGCCTGCCCTCGCGCCTGGGGCCCGCCGCCCTCGCTGTCTCGCTCGTCGCCGCGCGCCCTGGTGAGGATCTGCGCGTGCTCGCCGTCGCCGAGTTGCTGAGCTGGTAGCCGCGCGGCTGGCCGCCCTGGCCACCGTGCGCTCCAATTGCTACCGTCGCCGCCCATGGCGGATACGCACAAGCTCTTTCGCGGCGTGCTCACGGCCCTCGTGACCCCCATGCACGAGGACGGCCGCGTCGACGACGAGGCCCTCGTCAAGCTGGTCGAGGCCCAGCTGGCCGCCGGCGTCCACGGCCTGGTGCCCTGCGGGACCACCGGCGAGGCCACGACCTTGTCCCACGCCGAGCACATCCACGTGGTCGAGGTCGTGACCCGCGCTGTCGCGGGCCGCGTGCCCGTGCTCGCGGGCGCCGGCTCCAACTCCACCCGCGAGGCCATCGAGCTCACCCGGGCGTGCAAGGAGCTCGGCGTCGACGGCACCTTGCAGGTCGTCCCCTACTACAACAAGCCGCCCCAGGCCGGTCTGATCCGCCACTTCGAGGCCATCGCCGACGCCGTCGACCTGCCGATCGTCCTCTACAATGTGCCCAGCCGCACGGTCCGCGACCTGCTCCCGGAGACCGTCGGCGTGCTCGCGCGCCACCCCAACATCGTGGGCATCAAGGAGGCCACGGGCGACATGCACCGGGCCGTCGAGGTCCGCGAGGCCGCCGGCGAGGAATTTTGCCTGCTCTCCGGCGACGACTTCACCATGCTGCCCTTCTTCGCCGTGGGCGGCGACGGGATCATCTCGGTGGTCTCCAACCCCGCGCCCAAGCTGGTCGTCGATCTCTTCGCCGCGACCTGCGAGGGCGACCTCCCGCGCGCGCAGCTGCTCAACCGCCAGCAGCTCCAGCTCACCCGCCTGCTCTTCACCGAGCCCAACCCGATCCCCGCCAAGGCCACGACCATGCGCCTGGGCCTCGGCGGGCCCACGGTCCGCTCGCCCCTCGTCCCCCTCGACCCCGACGCCCCGCTCCAGGCTCAGCTCGACGCCTGCATGCGCGAGCTCGGCCTGATCGCCTGACCCCTTCCTCTACTCCCTGCTCCTCAGGACTGACCTCGTGAACACCCGCATGATCTCCATCATCATCGTCGGCGCCCGCGGGCGCATGGGCACTGCCCTGATCCGCGAAGTCATGGACTCCGACGACCTCACCCTCGGGGCCTGCGTCGACCGCTCGGGCGGCCCCGGCATCGGCCAGGACGCCGGGCGGCTGATCGGCCGCTCCGAGCTCGGCGTGCTCGTCACCGACGAGCTCAAGCCCCGCCGGGGCAGCGTCGTCGTCGACTTCTCCCTGCCCAAGGCGACCGAAAACAACGTGCGCCGCTGCGTCGAGGCCGGCGTCCCGCTGATCATCGGGACCACCGGGCTCAGCGCGGACCAGGAGAGGCTGCTGGCCGAGTGCGGCGAGCACATCCCGATCGTCTACGCCGCCAACTTCTCCGTGGGCGTGACCTTGCTGCTCCAACTCGCCGGCGTGGCCGCGGCCGCCCTCGGCCCCGACTGGGAGGCCGAGATCTTCGAGCTCCACCACCGCCACAAGCGCGACGCCCCCTCGGGCACGGCCCTGCGCATCGGCCAGGCCGTCGCCGAGGCCAGCGATCGCGTGTTCTCCGACGTTGCGATGCTCAACCGCGCTGGCGGCAACGCCGTGCGCACCCGCGACGAGATCGGCGTCACCTCGCTGCGCGGCGGCGACTCGGTCGGCGAGCACACTTTGATGTTCCTCGGCGAGGGTGAGCGCATCGAGCTCGCACACCGCTCCGGCGACCGCAGCATCTTTGCCCGCGGCGCCCTGCGGGCCGCCCGCTGGTCTCTGGCCCAAGAGCCCGGGCTCTACGACATGTTCGACGTGCTCGGGCTCTGAGCCCCGCGCCATCGCTCGGGCTCTGAGCCCGCGCCATCGCTCGGACCCCGACACCGACCCCGACCCCGACCCCGACCCCGACACCGCCGCGCCAGCCTCTCGCGCATGCTGGCGCGCGGAGGTGTCCATGTCCGAGTTCCCCGGAGCGCGCGCGCTTGGGGCACCATCATCGCGTGACCCTGGGATCTCGCGCCCCTCTCTGGCAGCTCGACGCCGCCCTCGACCGCCTGCTCACCGCCGAGCGCGAGGACCCCGTCCGCGCCACTCGCTCGCCCGAGGACCTGCGCGCCGAGCTCGGCGACCTGCGCCCGCCCGCCCACGGCCGCCCGGATCACGAGGTCCTCGCCGCCCTCGAGCGGCTGATCCGGCTCAGCCCCGCGACCTGCTCGCCGCGCTTTTTCAACCTGCTCTTCGCCGGGAGGATCCCCGCGGCCGCGGCCGCCGACATGCTCGCCGCCTTCGCCAACCACACGATGCACACCTTCAAGGTGGCGGGTCCCATGGTCCTGGTCGAGGCCGAGCTGCTCGAGCACATGCTCGAGATCGTCGGCTTCGCCGAGGGCGAGGGCAGCTTCGCCCCCGGCGGCTCGCTCTCCAACCTCCTGGCCATGGCGATCGCCCGCAACCACGCCCAGCCCGAGGCCCTCGACCACGGCTGCGCCGGCGCCCGGGCGCGGATCTACAGCTCCGCCGAAGACCACTACTCGATCGCCAAAAACGCCGGCCTGCTCGGCATCGGCCGGGCCAACGTCGTCCCCATCGAGGTCGACGACCGCGGCCGCATGCGCGTCGACGCCCTGCACCACGCGATCGCGGAGGACCGCGCCCGCGGCTATCTCCCCGCGATGATCAACGCCACCGCCGGCACCACCGTGCGCGGCGAATTCGACCCCATCGACGCCCTCGCCGAGCTCGCCGCCGAGCTCGACTTGTGGCTGCACGTCGACGCCTGCCTCGGCGGCGCCCTGCTGCTCAGCCCCGACGCCCGCCACCACCTCCAGGGCATCGAGCGCGTCGACAGCCTGACCTGGGACGCCCACAAGATGATGGGCGTCCCCGTGACCTGCTCTGCCCTGCTCCTGCGCGATCGCGGCCACCTCGCCCGCAACCTCGACGTCGCCGCCAACTACCTCTTTCAGGCCGACGGCGCCCTCAACCCCGGCCGCCGCTCCCTCCAGTGCGGCCGCCGCAACGACGCCCTCAAGCTCTGGGCCGCCTGGCAGTCCCTGGGCGACGAGGGCTACGCCGCCCGCGTCGACCGCCAGCTCGCCCTCACCCGCCACGCCGCCGCCCACATCCAAGCCGCCCCCGACCTCGACCTCTACCAGCCTCCCGCCTCCACCAACGTCTGCTTCACCCACCGCCGCGCCACCCCCCAGGCCCTCACCGCCGCCTTGCGCGAGCAACAGCGCGCCCTGGTCAGCCACGCCCAGATCGGCCCCACCCCCGTCATCCGCCTCGCCTGCCTCGACCCCGACATCGACGACACCGACATCGACACCTTCTTCGCCGAGCTCGACACCGTCGCCGCCGCCCTCCCGACCTGAGCTCGCTCGTACGCGAGCACCTGCGCTCTCTCCAGCCAGCCCCTCAGTCCTCCGGCCACAGCCCGTCGAGCTCGAGCTCGATCGCCTCGAAGGGCTCGACACGCACGCGCTCCCCCGCACAAAAATCACGCACGAAACGGTAGCCCTGCCCCTCGAGCCGATAGAGCTCGAGGACCTTGGCGACGGGATCGATCAGCCAGACGTTGTAGACGCCCTCGCGCGCGTAGACCGGCAGCTTGACCTTGCGATCCATTCGCGCCGTGGACCTGGAGAGCACCTCACACACCCAGTCCGGCGCCAACGCCACGAAGGCCGTCTTCGGCCGAGTGGGCATCCGATCCCGCCGCCACCCCGCGAGATCCGGGACCAAAATGTTCTTCCCAAAGTGTAGCTCCGGCTCATGGACGATCACCCACCCGCCAGGGTCACCACCACCATCGAAAGCGCCCCCCACCGAGATCGTCAGCCGCGTCGACGTCGTGGCGTGGGGAAAAGCCGGCCGCGGGCTCAAATACAGCACACCATCGATGATCTCGGCGATCACCTCAGGCCGCGCGTCGAGCACGTCCTGATACGTCGCGCCCCCACCGACGCGCTCGGGGCCGTCAGCGCCATCAGGGCGCTCGGGGCGATCGGGGCGCTCGGGGCGATCGGGGCGCTC
Source organism: Pseudenhygromyxa sp. WMMC2535 (assembly GCF_011083025.2). Classification (NCBI taxonomy): domain Bacteria; kingdom Pseudomonadati; phylum Myxococcota; order Nannocystales; family Nannocystaceae; genus Pseudenhygromyxa; species Pseudenhygromyxa sp. WMMC2535. The sequence continues at coordinate 3,838,160 of NZ_JABJWV010000001.1, read as the reverse complement.
GGGGCGATCGGACGACATATCCAGCGGAATGATAACGCCAATGAACCTAGTCCGATACGAAGTCACCGAAACATCCATGCCCTACCCCCTGCTCCTGCTCGAAATCCTGCGTTTCGCGAATACTTTCGCGACGAGTCGCGACATATCTGCACTCTTCTCGACTTCGGCGGGAATGTCGCGACCGGAGCCGCCCCACCACCTTCGCCCGTTTTCTGCCTCGCGTCCCATGATTCAAGCAGTCCGCCCATGTAGTCGTCGCTTTCCCCCAAAGTGATCCCGAGAAAACAAAACCACGCCCACCTGCCCCCCAAGACCAAGAAGACCCACGCGGCTCACCTCCCCGAAAGCAGCTCAATCCTCGAGACGACGCCTCCAGCCACCCCCTCCACTCACCGAGACGGAGCCCCTCCACTCCCCGGGCCAGAGCCCTGAGCCTGCCCCAGGACGGAGCCCCTCCACTCCCCGGGGCGGAACCTCTCCCCGCACGACGACGCGCGCACAAAAGGGGCTGCAGGGGACCCTCTGGGCGAGTTTAGCGAACGTACCCGCCCTTCGACGCACATCTCTCCCCCAAAACAAGCCAATCGCCCTACGCAGATACGGCCGCAGTCAGCGATCTGTTTGAGCCCAGAGGGTCCCCTGCTGACCCGTGCGCGCCCTCGCCGGCCGAGATCCCTCTCGCAAAAAGACCAGGATCCCTTCTCGCAAAAAGACCAGGATCCCCTCACAAAAGACCCGGGGCAGAGCCCCTCCACTCCCCGGGGCGGAACCTCTCCCCGCACGACGACGCGCGCACAAAAGGGGCAGCAGGGGACCCTCTGGGCGAGTTTAGCGAACGTACCCGCCCTTCGACGCACATCTCTCCCCCAAAACAAGCCAATCGCCCTACGCAGATACGGCCGCAGTCAGCGATCTGTTTGAGCCCAGAGGGTCCCCTGCTGACCCGTGCGCGCCCTCGCCGGCCGAGATCCCTCTCGCAAAAAGACCAGGATCCCCTCTCACAAAAAGACCCTCTCACAAAAACCAAAGAAAAACCCCGAGACCCAAAAGCCCCGGGGCATCCAATCACCAGCTCCGCCCCTCACCCCACAAACGCCCGATTCGGCGTCCACAACACCCGAGTCCGAGCCGGCTCCACCACCGCCGGCGCCCGCCGCTTCTCCCCACCAGAAGCCGAGGGAGCAGCCCCCCGCGCCACCTTCGTCGCCATCGTCTCCTCCGCCGCCTTCACCACCTTCTCCGGCGACACCGTGATGTGGTGCTCGAGGTTGATGTTCTGGGGGATCCCAGGCACGGGGTCCTGCCCCAGCACCCGCGTGACCACCGGCTCCCCCCACTGCGCCGCCGCCTCGACCACCTGGCCCTGGAGTTCGCGCCCGAGGCTCGAGAACACCCGGTCCTCGTGGACCACCAGGAGCCGCCCCGTCTTGCGCACCGAGGCCAGCACCGTCTCCATGTCCGGCGGCACGATCGTGCGCAGGTCGATCATCTCGACGTCCACGCCGCGCTCGCTCAGGGTCTCGATCGCCTCCTTCACGAAGAGCGTGCACCGCCCCCAGGTGACGATGGTCAGGTCCTTGCCCTCGCGGCGGATCGCCGCCTTGCCCAGGGGCACGCGGAAGTCCTTGGGCAGGTCGGGGATCAGCCCGCGCATGCCGATGGCCTGCTTGAGGCGCTTGACCTCCTCGGGGTCCGAGGGCTCGCCGGGGAAGGCCTCGCCCAGGGCCATGCGATACAGACCCTTGGACTCGAACACCACCACCGGGCCGGTGTACTCGGCCGCCGAGCGCAGCAGGCCGTAGAAGTCCCGCGAGGTCGTGGGCGCGATGATCGTCAGGCCGGGGATCGCCCCGTAGAAGCCCTCCATGCACATCGAGTGATAGACGGCCCCGCCGTGGAGCGGCTCGACCGGCAGGCGGGTGATCACGTTGGCGCGCAGCGTGCCGTTGCTGGTCCACAGCAGGTTGCCCATGTAGACCAGCCAGTGCAGCGTGTTGAGGCTGTAGTCCGAGAACTGGATCTCGGGCAGGGCCGTGGCGCCCTCGTGCAGGCCAAAGCCCACCGCGGTGCCCAAGATCAGCGGCTCGTTGATCGGCGCGTCGCGGATCTGCTCGGGGAAGCGCTCCCAAAGCCCCTTGGTCGCCTGCATGACCCCGCCGCGCTCGGCCACGTCCTGGCCGTAGATCCACGTCATCGGGTTGTCCTCGAGGATGTCGCGCATCGCCGCCCGGATCGCGCCGTTGAGCGAGATGACCGTCTCGCGGCCGACCGCCGGCGGCTCCACGGCCGCGGGGTAGGGGTCGTAGATGTGCTCGTAGATCGTGTCGTAGCTGGGCTCGGGCTCCGACTCCGACTGGTTGATCGTGCCCACGATGTAGTCGTCGGCGCGCTGGCAGATCTCGCCGAGGTCGTAGCGCTTGTAGAAGTCGCCGCGGGTCTGATCGTTGCGCCGGACGATGTCCCCCGCGCCGAGGATCCCGCGCTCGACCAGCGCCTCGCCGAAGTCGAGCAGGCAGTCGTGGGCGTCGAAGTCGAAGTTATAGTCGCCAGCGTTGGAGTGGCCGTTGAGCCGCGAGAGGTTGCGGATCCACATCAGCGCCGGGCGCTGCTGGTCGCGGCAGTAGATCGCCGCAGCCTTGGTCACGGTGTAGACCTCGAGGAAGTCGTTGCCGTCGGCCGTGAAGAAGGCCAGGTCGAAGGCCTTGGCGTAGGCCTCGAGGTCGTGGAGGCCGCGGCCGTCCTTGGGCTTGACGCTGATCGCCACGTTGTTGTCGGTGACGCAGACCAGCACCGGGACCTGGAGGATCGAGGCCCCCGTCACGCCCTCGTGGAAGTCGCTCTCGGCCATGGTCCCGTCGCCGACCACGGAGACCACCACGCCGTCTTGCTGACCGCGCTGCTGCAGGCCGCGGGCGTAGCCGACGGCCTTGCCCAGCTGCATGCCCAGGGCGCTCTGGGCCGGCAGCGTGTTGAGCTGCAGGTCGTTGAAGTGCGAGGTCATCTGACGCCCGCCGCTCCACGGGTCGGTGGCCCGGGACAGCTGCTGGCGCATGTGGTCGAGGTGAAAGTCCGGGTAGCCACGCAGCCGCGACCACATCGACAGCAGCCCCGCCGAGCGATAGTGCCCGGAGATCCCGAAGGCGTCGGGGTTGACCACCTCGCTGTAGGCGATGGCCTGGGCCGCGCCGTGGAGCTCCTCGCCGGGGCCCCAGATCGCGAACTTGATCTTGCCCTTGGAGCACTCCTGGACCACGCGCTCGACGTGGCAGCGAGCCCTGCACATCTCCTCGTAGACCTGCCGCAAGAGATCGGGGGTCAGCGAAGGGTGCTGGTCGAGCGTCGTCAGCGGGTACTTGGCGGCCATCTGCCGGGGAAAGTAAGCGATCACCGGTGAGGGGTAAACCGGTGCGCACGCCGCTCACGCTGCCGTGAGACAGCGCGCGAACCCAACTTCACAGCCGAGATCGACGACCCAGGACGCCGCTCGCGGCGTTGCGCTTGGCGCTACTGGCGAGGCCAGCCGTTGCCGCCGCCATGGGGCGGCTGTCCGCCTTGCTGCGGATAGCCCTGCTGCGCCTGACCCTGCTGCGGGTAGCCCTGCTGCGGCTGTCCGCCTTGCTGCGGATAGCCCTGCTGCGGATAGCCCTGCTGCACCTGCCCACCTTGCTGCGGGTAACCCTGCTGCGGGTAGCCCTGCTGCTGCGGCTGTCCGCCTTGCTGCGGATAGCCCTGCTGCTGGTAACCCTGCTGCTGCGGGTAACCCTGCTGCGCCTGCTGCTGCGGGTAACCCTGCTGCTGCGGGTAACCCTGCTGCGCCTGCTGCTGGTAGCCCTGCTGCGCCTGCTGCTGATAGCCCTGCTGCGCCTGCTGCTGGTAACCCTGCTGCGCCTGCTGCTGGTAACCCTGCTGCTGCGGGTAACCCTGCTGCGCCTGCTGCTGGTAAGCCTGCTGCGCCTGGGCTTGCCCCGCGTTGGGGTCGGCGTCACCGACGTCGTTGATCCCCGCCTCGAAGCGCTCGATCCCCTTGGCCATCAGGTCGTCCACGTCGAGGCCCTGAGCCTCGGCCATGTCCACGTAGAGATCGAAGCCGACCACGGCGAGCAAGGTCATGACCACGCCGGAGCCGGCCTGCGTGAGCAAGTTGATGATCCCCGCGGACAGATAGTCGCTGAATAGCCCAAAGAGGAAAGAGAGCAGCCCCCCGACGATCCCAACCGCGATCATCCCCGCGAGGCCCACGAGGCAGATCAGCAGGACCTTGGCCCAGTCGCGCTTGAAGTACTCGAGCGAGCCCAGGTTGATGGCGAGCAGCCGCTTGTTCTCGACGAAGAACATCGGGACGATGAAGAAGCCCAGGGCGATGCCCGGGACGATCAGGAAGATCGAGCCGAGCCCGGCGATGAAGCCGGCGAGGGCGAAGTTGACCCACACGGGGATCGGCGACTTGAACGCGGTCTTCCACGCGTCCACGGCCGTGACCGGCTGACCCATGCGCTGCTTGATCACGAAGTAGCCGAGCGCGGCCGCCGAGATCGGGCCGGCGATCAGCGTGACCAGGCCCATGAGCCCGGCGAAGATCGACCCGACCACCGGGATCCAGCCAAAGACGAGGTTGACCAGGGCGGTGACGATGGTCACCGCGGCGAAGGTCAGCAGCGCCTGGACCAAGTTGGGCTGGAGGCGCCCCCAGCCCGTGGTGAAGCGCTGCTTGAGCTCGCCCTGACCCGCGCTGGCGCCAGCGGCGACCTGCTGACCACCCTGGTACACGGCCTGGCCAACTTGATGCCCAACCTGACCGACTTGCTGACCGACTTGCTGACCAAATTGCTGACCGGCCTGCTGCGCCTGCTGCCCTGCCTGGGCGGCAAAGCCAGCGCCGGCCTGGGCGCCGTAGCCTCCAGCCCCGGCCTGCGAGCCACCTGGTGACGGCAGCCCCGGGCCGCCCTGCATGGCGCCGGCCTGCGGCGGACCGCCCGTCGGCGCGACCCCGGGCTTGGGCATCGCCGGCATCATCATGGTCCCGCCGGCCGTGGCCTGAGCGATCGCGGCCTGCTTGAGCAAGATCATGCTCCCGCCCATGCGCACCGGCTGCTCGGCTTCGAGCTGCTTGGGCGCGTAGAGGCGCTGGCCGTAGTTGTCGAAGGAGCCGTTGGTCGAGCCGAGGTCGCGGAAGGTCAACCTGCTGCCGTCCCAGCGCAGCTCGGCGTGGCGGCCCGAGGTCTGCGGGTCGCCAAGCACGATATCCCCCTGCTCACGGCCGATGACCACCACCGGCTGATCGAAGGTCCGAACCTCGGGGGCCCGGTTGGCATAGCGGATCTCGAGGGTGTAGGGCATGGACCCGGCGAGTGTCTCGCCCTTGGCGGCCGCCTACAACCAGATAGCCCGCGAACTTCGGGTGAAGTTCGGACCAATTGACGCTTGGGGCGGCCGGGCATACGCAGTTTTCTGATGACGAAGCGCCGCGGACGCGGCCTGACTCGCGGGTCAGCCGGCTCCTCCCCTGCTCCTCCCCCCATCCCCCACCCTCCCCGTGGACCCCGAGCGGCGAGCCCGGACCCAGCGACGGGGATCGGGGCAGCGGCGACTCCAGATTTCACCACCCATGTCCGCGTCCACCGGCGAGCGTCGGCCATGCCCGACGCATGGTCGGCTCGGGAACGCCCACCCCTGCGCGACATCAATGAACATCGCTCAGCGAGTCGACTGCTTGACCCGGGCAATCTCGACGACAGACTGCACTCGATTGTCCAGGAGTGCCATGTCCGAAATCTTCAAGTGGAAACGGGTCGACAACATTCTAATCGGCGTTACGACCAATGGCGTGCTGACAGACGAGATATGGGATCCCTTCACGGACGCCCTCGATCACGAGCCGATCAATAAATATCTGGGGGTCAGCCTCGGCACGTTGCGTGTCTCGGGCGCCCAGCGCCGGCGGGGCGCCGAGATCCTCAAGCGCCGCAAGATCGCCGCGTTCGTCGTCACCGATGATCGACTCATTCGCGGGATCGCTACCGCCGTGGGGTGGCTGGGCGCCAACACCAAGGCCTATCCGCTCCAGGATCTCCCGACCGTCATCGAGTCGCTGCACGCCGAGCCTCGAGTGCACCTACAGGCGATGGCGGCGTTCGAGGAGCTCTCTGCCCAGCTGGGCGAATTTCCCCGCCTACAGCCGACCTTCAGCGCGCACTAGGAGCCCGTGGTGGAACCCAGCGCGGCTCCTCGCGCCGGGGTTTTCGTCGAGGGCGCGAAGCCAAAACGCCGCTGTACCGGGCGTACCGCAAGTTTTGGCGACAACGCCATCGGCGGAAGGACCAAGCGAGGTGTCGTGTTGGGTTTCGCCACGGGCTCCTAGGACTACTTGGTCAGATGGGGATCGACAACGATCCCCAGCTGTGATCTGCTGCGGGGGTGACTCCAGAACAAATCTCCCGGGTGGGGGCCGAACTCGAGGAGTTTCTCGGCTACATCACTCATCAGATGGGTCGCAGCGAGCGGCGCGAGGCCCTCGCCAACTACATGCGTGGGCTTCTCCTCGATGGCGAGCGCAAGAGCATGGTGCCCATCGCTCAGCGCCTCGCAGCCGCGCCCGGTGACAGCGAAGCCATCCGCCAGCGACTCCAGCAGGCGATCACGATCGCTGATTGGGACGAGTGGGAGCTGTTTCGCCGACTCGCCCTGCGCGTCGAGGACAAGCTCCCGGGCCTCGACGCCTTCGTCATCGACGACACCGGCTTCCCCAAGAAGGGCAAGCACTCCGTCGGGGTACAGCGTCAGTACTCGGGGACGATGGGCCGCGTCGACAATTGCCAGGTCGCAGCAAGCCTCCACCTCGCCAGCGAGGCGGGCGGCGCTTGCATCGGCATGCGCTTGTTTCTTCCCGAGGTCTGGGCCAACGACCCAAGGCGCCGGACCAAGGCAGGCGTCCCCGAGGAGCTCTCCCATCAAACGAAGCTCGAGCTCGGCCTCGGCATGCTCGACCGCGCCCTCGAATGGGGGCTCGCGCCTCGACCGGTGCTCGCCGACGCGGCCTACGGCGACTCGACGGAATTCCGCAAGGGACTCGAAGAACGCGGGCTCCACTACGTACTGCGCATCTCCGGCAACGCGGTCGTATGGCCGCCAGGGACGTGCCCGAGCCCTCCTCCGTCCAAAGCTCCCGGCACCAGGGGGCGGCCACGAACAAAGTGGGTCTCCCCCGAAGGAGTCGAGCCCGTCTCGGTCGAAGAGCTGGCGAAGAGCTTGCCTGCCAGGCGCTTCCGTCACGTCGAATGGCGCCACGGGACGCGCGGGCCTCAGCGGCGGCGCTTCGCGGTGCTACGCATCCGAACCGCGCACCGGCATCGGTCAGGGCACCCACCGGGTGAAGTGCAGTGGCTGCTGTGTGAGTGGTCCTACAAGAAGAAGGAGCCAACCGCGTTTTATTTGTCGAACTTGCCCGCGAAGACCACGGTCAAGAGGCTGGTCTACCTGGCCAAGCTTCGCTGGCGGATCGAACGGGACTACCAGGAGATGAAAGGGGAGCTCGGCCTCGACCACTTCGAGGGACGAACATGGCGAGGCTTCCACCACCACGTCGCCCTGGTCGCCGCGGCTCACGCCTTTCTCACGCTCCACCGCGTGATTTTTTCCCCGGAGGACCCGGAGGCGGAAAGCACAGCGAGCCGAGCCGGGGCTGACCATCCAGGCATTCCGAGCGTTGCTACAAGTGGTCCTGCTTCACTTGCTGGGTCACTGTCCCATGTGCGGACGTGACATCGACCCACGGGGGCCACCGATCAGGCCCTCGCGGATGTGATCAAGTCGTACTAGAGCGGCGATCAGTTTGAATTGTTAATAGATTCCGATCGCTTAGCGGCGCGGTTCGACAACGTCTGGCGGTCGTGATCCCGTAGGCCTCGCACGAGGCCACGCATGACGCTCCCCCGCTGGAACCCTCCCGTCACTCTGTCTCCCCGCGAAGCCCGCATCCGCAAGCGCGTCGGCAAGAAGCGCAAGCTGTTTGGCTTCCTGTGTGACCACCGGCTCGAGCTGTTCGACGACGACTTCCAAGCCGAACTCGAGCAGATGTACCGCGACACCGGAGCCGGGAAGAACCCGATGCCGCCCGCACTGCTCGCCATGGCCCTACTGCTTCAGGGCTACTCCAACGCGTCGGACTCGGAGGCCGTCGAACTCGCCGCCTGTGATGCTCGATGGCAGCTGGTCCTCGGCTGCCTTGGTTGCGATGACCCGCCGTTTTCCCAGGGCTCGCTGTTCAACTTCCGCGAGCGGCTCATCGCTCACGACATGGACCGCAAGCTGCTCGAGCGCACTCGGGAGCTCGCCAAGCGAACTGGCGCCTTCGACTTCAAGAAGCTGCCCAAGAAGCTCGACGTCGCCGTGGACTCGAGCCCGCTTCGAGGTGCGGGTCGGGTCGAGGACACCTTCAACCTCCTCGCTCACGCGGCGTGGAAGGTCGTGCTGTGCGTCGCCGAGCTACGCGCTCGACCGGCGGAGCTGCTCGTCGACGAGCTCGGCATCCCGCTGCTCGCGGAGCCGAGCATCAAGAAGGCGCTCGATATCGACTGGTCCAACCCTGCGGCCAAGAGCGCGGCGTTGAACCGTTTGCTCGGACAGATTGAGACGCTCGAACAGTGGGTCGAGACGAACCTGTCGAGCGAGAGCAGCAAGCCTCCGTTGCAAGACCAGCTCGCGCTACTCGAGCAGCTACGTGGACAGGATCTCGAGCCCGACCCCGACCGTGGAGGCCAGCGCATCAAGCGGGGCGTGGCGAAAGACCGGCGTGTGTCCGTCGAGGACCCCGACATGCGTCACGGTCGCAAGACCAAGACGAAGTCCTTCAACGGATACAAGCGCCACGTCGTCGTCAGTCTTCACACCAAGCTCATCCTCGCTGTGACGGTGGCTCCGGCGAACCAGCCGGAGAAAGACAGCCTCCCCACGCTCGTCGACCGAGTCGAACATCTGGGCCTCGAACTCGCGAGCCTGCACTTCGACCGGGGCTACATCGAGAGCTCGGACGTCCCCGAACTCGTGGCCAGCGGCGTCGAGGTCATCTGCAAGCCATGGCGGCAGTCCAACGGCGACAAATTCGCCAAGACCGACTTCAGCCTCGACTTCGCCAGCCAGACGGTGACCTGCCCAGGGGGACAGACCCAACCCATGCTCCTCGGCGAGAGCGCCCGCTTCGAGGCTGATGTCTGCAACGCCTGCGAGCTCAAGCCCAAGTGCACGACCTCGGACCGGGGCCGAGGCCTCCGAATCGCCGCCAACGAGCCGTTGCAAGCGAAACTACGGGTCCTCCAACGAGCACCGCGCGGACGCGCGCGACTGCGACAGCGCGTCGTCGTCGAGCATACGCTCGCTCATGTCGGCCAGCGCCAAGGCAACCGAGCTCGCTACCTCGGCATACGCAAGAATGAGTACGACTCCACGCGAGCGGCAGTGCTCGTCAATCTGCAGGTCATCCAGCATGAGCTGGAGTGCCCGAAGCTGGCAAATGCGGCGTAGCTCACCGAATTCAAACTGGTCGCCGCTCTAGAGCGGCGCCAAGACGATCGTCAGCTCGCCAGCGCCAGGCTCGAGCTCACCGGCGCCAAACTGCCCAGGCCGAGCCGCGACCACGACCCACGGGCCGTCTCCCGACCAATGCTCGAGGGTCATACGACCCGCGCTGTCCGTGAGCGTGAGCGTGTCCCAGCCCTTGCTCCAATCGACGCGCACAGGCAGCTCGTCGACCCCGAACATTGGCCTGCCGAGCTCGACGATGGCCCTGGCCACGGGCACGCCATCCGCGTCGACGACCCGCACGCGCGGCGCCGACGAGCCGCGCGCGTCCCCGCTCAGCTCGACATGCCGGGTGCCTCCCGCGACGACCTCGACCCTCGTGGCGCGCGAGTCGTCACAGCTCGGGTAGTCGTCGAGCGCGAGGACATGTTCGCCCACGGGCGCGACCTCGAACACCGCTCGACTCTCGGCGTCGAGCATCTCGCGTGCGTTCCACGGCGCCGCGTCCCCGGCAAACCGGCTGTCACAGCGCCGAGCGCCGACCCCTCGCCCAACCGCGCCCCCGCTGACGTGGACCTCGATGCGCCCGCTCGGCGGCAGTTCGAAGCGAGCCGTGGTGACCGGCGCGTCCGCGATCGTGAAGACCAGCGGCGCGCCAACTTCGCCCCACCCCGAGACCGCGAGCTCGTAGGCGCCGCGGGGCAGTCCGCCGAGCTCGAAGCGCCCCTCGGCGTCGGTCTCGGCGCCCTCGTCGAGCGCCGCGAAGTCATCGACCCGATGCCCGGGCTCGCGCTCGCCCGCATCGAGCTCGCGCGCCTGCGCCCAGACGCGCTGATGCGCGAGCGGCTGGCCCGTGGCGTCGAGCAAGCGACCACGCAGCGCGCGACCGCGCTCGAGCCCGAGCGTGGGGATCTCGGCCTTCGACCTGCCCGTGGCGATCGCCTCGTAGGGCGGCATCCCGACCAGGCCGGGGCACGAGAGCCCGAGAACCCGGTAGCGACCCTCGACCACGGGCGCGTCGAGCAGCCCCTCGTGATCGGTCCAAAAGTAGATGCCGACCCTCGAGCCCTCGCCTTCGTCACGCCCGACTCGGACGAGGCAGCCCGCCGCCGGCTCACCTCGCGCGTCGACGAAGCGCGCGCGCAGGGGCTCCAGCGGCGTGTCGAGCACGATCCTCAGCCCCTCGTGGGTCGCAGCAAAGTCGACGTAGACCGTCTCCATCCCACCGCGCTGATCGCTCGCAGCGACCAGCGTGTACTCGCCAGGCATGAGCTGCGCGAGCCTGAATTCGCCGTGCTCGTCGGTCAGCGTGGCGTTGCGGGGAAAGCCGTAGCTCGCGCCCCAGCGGCTGACGTGCGCGACCCGAACCCCGGCGACCGGCCTGCGCCAGCGATCGACCACCTTCCCCGTGATCACCGATTCGGGCAGCAGCAGGGCGCGCTCATCGTCGCGCGGGATCATCTGCGCGTAGCCTGGCGCGCTCACGCTGATGCTCGCCGCCTCGCTCGTCCACAGCGTGTAGCGGCCGTGCGCGTCGGTGATCGACCTCGCCCCGACCCTCGTCCCTCTACCGAGCGGCAGCATCGCTTCGACCATGGCGCCCGCGACCGGCTCGCCCTCGAGATCTTCGAGCGTCCCCGAGAACCTTCGGCCACCACGCCTCAGCGCTAGCTCGACCGCCCCGGGCGTCGCCCCCACCCGGAGCACGACGTCCTCGGTGCTCGGCAAGTACCCCTGGGCCGAGGCCACGATCCCCCAGATTCCCGGCGCGAGCGCCAGCGCGAAGCCGCCCGAGTCATCGGAGAGCGTACAAACCGGCGCGACGGCTTGCGCACGCACGACTCGCTCGTTGGGACCCCGGTTCCACGCGCACACGCTGGCGCCGGCGAGCGCCTCGCCACCTTCGCCCCCCTCGCCCCCCTCGCCCCCCTCGCCCCCCTCGCCACGGATCGCCCCCTTCACCTCGATCGGCACAGGCGCCGGCTCGGCCGCCGCGCCGCGCCGCGCCTCGCACCCGGTGCTCGCCAGGCATGTCGTCGTGAGCAGCAGCGCCGTGACGATTCGAGCCATCCATCTCATGTTCGAGTGCATTGTAGCGCCCTCGACTCGAGCGAGACCCGCGCCATTCCCCGGCGAAGCCGAGCGCGCGACCTTCCCGCGTCAGCTCCGCCTGTCTTCCCCCTACACTTGGTGTCCAACGGCACCCGGACTGCCCGACATATGAACAATCGGATCCCATCTACAACAAAGCGAGCATTCACAACCTCACGAGAATCACAACTCACCCATCATATTTTCACTCCAAATCATCGCGGAGAGAATCTACAATATTTCATCTAGGAGTCGTCATGTCCGAGAACTTCACGTGGAAACGAGTCGACGATATTCTCGTCACCGTTGCGACCGATGGCATACTCCCCAAAGAGGCATGGGATCAGTTCATCGACGCCCTCGAGCGCGAGCCAGTCACCAAATATCTCGCCATCAGCCTGGGCACCATCAACCTCTCTGGCGCCCAGCGCAGGCAGGGCGCCGAGATCCTCAAGCGGCGCGAGATCACCTCGTTCATCATCACGGACGACCGCCTCGTCCGCGGGATCGCGATCGCCGTGAGCTGGCTGGGCGCCAACGCCAAGGCCTTCCCGCTCAAGGAGCTGCCGAGCGTCGTGGAGTCCCTCCACGCCGAGTCCCAGGTTCACCAACAGACCATGGCGACGCTCGAGGAGCTGACCGAGCGGCTGGGGAAGGCCAGCAACCTACAGCCGAGCGCCTGAGCGCCGAGTGAACCGGGTTGGGCGCTCAGAAGTGGTGGTCCTCGATGAACTGCGTCGGCGAGATGAAGCCGTCTTGGTAGTAACCACAGCCCATCGGCGTGTAGTAGTAGGGCTCCTCGGCCAGGGTGTCGACGTCGCTGGGGCCGCCCGCGTCATAGCCACAGATCGACCCGCCGCTGTTCGCCGCCGAGACGTCGCATAGGGTCTTCGACAGCAGCACGTAGTGCATGTGGGTGTTGGTCGAGGAGCCGCCGTCCAGACACAGCGCCCAGTCGCGCACGCTGGTGATCTGCTGGCCGCGCACGACCTGGTCGCCCGTGGACACGATCGGCGGGTTGACGTGGCCATAGAACGAGCAGACCGAGCCGCCCTCGCCGTCGTCGTGCTCGATCAAGACCACGTTCTTGTAGCTGCTCCCGTTGCTCCCCGCGTAGCGGACGACGCCGTCGGCGACGGCGTAGACCGGGGCGTTGATGCCGGCCACGCCACCGCCCGGCGCGGCGATGTCCTGGGCGAGGTGGCGGCCGCTGTAGGCGCTCCAGTAGTGGCCGAGGACCTGCCAGACCTGCCAGCCGCCGGCGGGGTAGCTGGTCTTGTCGCCCACGGGGTAGCCAAAGCCGCCGCCGCCGCCGCCCGTGGTCGTCGTGCTCCCACCGTCGACCCCGCCGCAGCAGACCTCGCAGTCGTAGGTGGGCGTGCCCTGGCCGTTGCAGGCCCCGTTTTCGTTCCACTCGCAGTTGGCCCAGTCCCAGCCCTGGAGCCCCGCGTACTCGCCACAAGAGGGCCCCGAGCAGCACAGATCGCAGTCGTCGGAGACGACACCATCTCCCTCGCAGATCCCGTTGCCGTTGTCGCAGTAGTAGGTGCCCCAGCCCTGATCGCTGGCGTAGGACGAGCACGGCGGGCCGCCGTTGTCCCCGCCATCGGAGGTGTTGGGGACGCCGCCATCCTCCTCGCTGCTCGAGTCCCCGGACTCGCTCGAGCTCGACTCGCTCGAGCTCCCCGTGTCCTCGGCGGTGGTCGTGCCGGTGCTCGACTCGCCCCCCGTGCTCGTCCCCGAGCTCTCGCCGCTGCCGCCTTCGAGGCTGTCGCTGGTGTCGATCTCGTCGGCCCCGTCCGCGCCCACGGAGCTCACCGAGTCCGCGGTGAAGCCAAAGCTCTCGCGCGAGCCGCCGCCCGGGCTACAGGCGGCGAGCGTGACGACGAAGACAACGGGCAGGTTCGACGCGAGCGAGCAGGTGCGCATGGCGGCACCACGCTAACACCGCCACAGCAGCTTGGGATCCAAGCGCAGCGGTCGGCCTCTACCCCGGACCGGTCAGTTCTCCATCCACGTCACGAGAATTTCATAGGCGAGGTCTTCACTCGTCGCCGCGGGCGAGGCCGCGTAGGGCCGCATGCGCTCGGCCGCGAAGGCCTGGCGCTCGGTGAGGCCAGCGCCAGACTTGGTCAGGCCCAGCGCCCCGATCAGCGCGAGGATCCGCTCGTGGACGAGGGAGTCCTCGGCCGTGAATTCGGCCGCCGCGAGGGCCTGCATCCGCGGCCCGTCGCGGCGCAGGGCGGCGTCGAAGAGCTCGACACCGCGATGAACCGGATCCGTGACCGACTCGGAGCGCGCGGTCTCGAGGACCTCGGCCCAAAAGTCCGTGTCCTCGAGGCGGATCCACGGCGCGGCCTCGTAGTAGACCCCGTAGACGGCGTCGAGCCAGGCCTTGGCCGTGGCGGGATCACCCGGCGACTCGGCCAGGTTGTCGCGCTGGGTGAAGTAGCTGTCGATCGCCGCCGAGCCGGCGTAGCTGCGGTGATCGTCGAGCTCGAACAGGCGCATCGAAAAGAGCGCGCGCTCGGGCTCCTCGAGCACGTGCTCGTCGGTGCGGCGATCCGGGATGCGCTCGTCGTACTCGTAGGGGGCGCGCTCGAGGCCGCCGAAGATCTCGGCGATCGGCAGCGGGATGAAGCGCAGCTCGAGCATGGCCTCGGCCGAACGCCGGAAGAAGCGCGCCTTCTCGGCCCCGGTGTCGAGCAGCGGGTGGGTGTCGCGGTTGGGCTCGACGCCGCGCAGGTAGGGCCGCAAGAGCTCGTCGTTGGCGACGAGCAGCGCGTCGATCTGGCTGACGTGCCCGATGCCCAGCAAGGCGGCGTCGGCCTTCAGCTCGGGCCAGTCCGAGAGCGGCGCGGCGGACAGCCGCCCGACCCCGTCCTCCTGCTTGCTGGCGAGGATCAGCCAGTCGCGGTCGCCCACGCGGTAGACCCGGTAGTCGGCGAAGCGGCTGTCGAGGGCGGCGAACACCGAGAGCAGCAGCTCGTCGGAGAGCTCGTAGCCGTGGACCCACTGGCACAGCAGCCCGTCGTCCTTCAGGTAGCGCGAGATCTCCTCGTAGAATTCGACGGTGAACAGGCTCGAGACCCCGGCCACCCAGGGGTTGGAGGGCTCCGAGACGATCACGTCGTAGTGGGCCTCGGCGGCGGCGAAGTAGGCCTTGGCGTCATCGAAGATGATGTGGCTGCGCGGGTCCTCGAAGGTCCGGCGGTTGACCGGGTGGAAGAACCTGGCGCCCTCGGCCATGTAGGGCTCGATCTCCACGGTGTCGAGGCGCTCGATGTTGGGCGAGGCGAGCAGCGTGTGGCTCGACAGCCCCGAGCCCATGCCGATGGTCGCGACCTGGGTCGCCTGCGGGCGGGCGAGCTGAGGGATGATCCCGAGCAGCAGCTGGGTCGGCTCGTCGCCGGCCAGGCTCGGCCCCTCGTGCTTCTCGCGGCCCTCGGGCCAGCGCTCCGTGCGGATCGAGGCGTCGGGCTTCCCGTTGGTGAACAGCGTGTGATAGCCCTCGCGCTCGACGTCGCGGGTGACGGTGACCGTGGCCGTGCGCCCGTCGACGTGCATCAGCAGCTGGTAGTCCTCGTGCATCTTTGTCGTCCCGCGGCGAAACACGCCGGCGGCGAGGATGCGCGGGTTGACGTCCATGACCCCAAAGCCGATCACCGCCGCCGAGACCGTGGCCACGGTCGTCGAGCGGACCAGGCGCTTGACCTTGACGTCGGGGCGCAGCGACTGCTCGCGGGTCACCAGCCACACGCCGAGGACCATGTCGATCATCGCGCCGAGCACGATCACCGCCTTGAGGCCGATCAGCGGGAGCAAGAGCAGGCCCGCGCTCACGGCCCCGATGATCGAGCCCAGCGTGTTCACGCCGTAGACCCGGCCGACGGCGGCCTCGGGCTGGCCGCGGCGCAAGAGCACGTGGGTGACCAGGGGCAAGGTCATGCCGGCGCAGAAGGTGGCCGGGAGCATGATGCCCAGGCAGATCAGGTAGCGGGCGGCGTTGAAGAGCATCCACAGCGCCTCGGTCCGCTCGCCGTCCATGTACTCGGCGCTGAGCCAAAACACCCCGCCGATGCCGAGCACCCCCAGGCGATACAGGGGGATGGTCGCGATGGCGCACACGCCCATGATCAGCTGGATCAGCCCCAGGCTCAGCTCGGGGCGCTCGAACTTGTCCATGCGCTTGCGGACCCACAGCCCGCCCAGGGCCAGGCCGAGCACGAACACCGAGAGCATGACCTCGAAGGAGTGGGTCGCCGAGCCCAGGACCATGGACAGCATGCGGATCCACCCGATCTCGTACATGAACGAGCTCAGCCCCGTGCCCAGAGCGACGAGCAACATCATGGTGACCAGGCCGGGGCGCACGTCCTCGACGGCCTTGGCCGCGGCGGCGTCGGCCGCGTCGGCGGCCGCGACCGCCTCGCGGGTGTTGCCCAGGCGCAGCTCGCTGTCTTCGCCGTCACCATCCTCGCCGGTATCGCCGGTATCGCCGGTATTGCCGGTATCGCCGGTATCGCCGGTATCGCCGTCCTTCCCGGCGCCCTCGAGCGGCGCGTCGGCCTCGCGCCCGCGCTCGCGCAGGCAGACCGCCATGATCCCCAAGTTGAGGGCCGCGGCGGCGACCAGGGTCCCCGGCAGGCCCAGGGCCGGGACCAACAAGAAGCCCGAGAGCAGCGCGCCCAGCGAGGCGCCGAAGCTGTTCGAGAAGTACAAGAAGCTGAGGATCTCGCCGGAGCGCTCACGGTCGCGGCGCAAGATCCCCACGCTCATCAGCGGGAAGGTCGTGCCCAGGAGCACGCAGGGGATCGCGATCAACAGCCCCGCCGCGGTCCACTTGATCACCGCGACCCCCGGTCCGCCGCCCACCGCCGGGAACAGCCCGTCGTAGCAAAGCCGGGTGACGCCCGCGTAGAGCCAGGGGAAGACCAGCGCGTAGAGGCCGATCAGGCCTTCGACCATCCCGTAGGCGAGCACCGGCTTGTGGACCCGCGCGCTGATCCGACCCGCGAGCAGCGAGCCCAGGGACATGCCGCCCATGAACAGCGCCAGCACCAGGATCTGGGCCGTCGCCGCGCTGCCCACGAAGAGCTTGAGATAGCGCGACCACAGCGACTCGTAGAGGAGACCGCTGATGCCAGAGAGGAAGAAGAGGAGGAAGAGGTGCCGCGAGCGGCCCATAGCGGCGGAGCATACTGGCATTTCCCCCGCCCTCGGGGCTGCGCTTGTGTACAGTGAGTTCGCGCAGTCCTCGTCTTTGCTTGCCAAGGCTCGCCTCGCGGTCCACACTCCTCTCACGACTTAGTGTCGTTCGTACACAAAGACTCCGCCACGGAAGTCGCCACGGACACCGCCATGAACGAGCACCAGCCCACCGGTCTACAGACCGACCTCTACCAGCTGACCATGGCCCAGGGCTACTGGAAGCTGGGCCGCGCCGACGAGGAGGCCGTCTTTCACCTAGGCTTTCGCAAGCACCCCTTCGCGGGCGGCTACGCCCTGGCCTGCGGCCTCGAGCAGGCCGTCGAGCTGATCGAGGGCCTCGGCTACTCGCCGGCCCAGCGCGACTTTTTGGCCTCTTTGTGCGGCAACGACGGCCGCCCCCTCTTCGACCCCGGCTTCCTCGACTGGCTGGGCGAGCTGCGCCCGAGCGTCGACCTCGACGCCATGGCCGAGGGCACGGCCTGCTTCGCGCACGAGCCGCTGCTGCGCGTGCGCGGGCCGTTGATCCAGTGCCAGCTGCTCGAGACGGCGCTGCTCACGATCATCAATTTTCAGACCCTGATCGCCACCAAGGCCGCGCGCACCGTCGCCGCCGCGCGCGGGGGCGCGGTGCTCGAGTTTGGGCTGCGCCGGGCCCAGGGCCTCGACGGCGGGCTCTCGGCCAGCCGCGCGGCCTACCTGGGCGGCTGCGCGGCTACCTCCAACGTCGCCGCCGCGGCGCGCTTTGGCATCCCGGTCCGGGGCACCCACGCCCACGCCTGGGTGATGTCCTTCACCGAAGAGCGCGAGGCCTTCGCGGGCTACGCCGCGGCCATGCCCAACAACTGCGTGTTCCTGGTCGACACCTACGACACCGCGCGCGGCGTCGACCGGGCGATCGCGGCCGGCCTCGAGCTGCGCGCCAAGGGCCACGAGATGATCGGCATACGCCTCGACTCCGGCGACCTCGCGAGCTTGTCCAAGGACGCGCGCGCGCCTCGACGCCGCCGGCTTCCCCGACGCCAAGATCATCGCCAGCAACGACCTCGACGAGCGGCGGATCAGCGCGCTGATCGACGCGGGCGCGGCCATCGACATGTGGGGCGTGGGCACCCGCCTGGTCACCGGTCACCCCCAGCCCGCGCTGGGCGGGGTCTACAAGCTCTCGGCCCTGCGCGCCCCCGGCGAGGCCGGCTGGCGGCGCATGGTCAAGCTCTCGGATACGCCGATCAAGACGTCGACGCCGGGGATCCTCCAGGTCCGGCGGCTGCGCGAGCGCGCGACCGGGATGGCCCGCCTCGACGTGGTCTACGACGAGGACTTTGGCCCGCCCCCGCCCTGCTCCAACTCGAACGGCCCCAAGACAGCGATGGCCGCGAACATCGACCCGCTCCGCGACGAGCAGGTCGAACTGCCCACGCTCGGCGAAGGCGGCGAGGCGGTCGCCGAGGACCTGCTCCAGCCGATCCTCCGCGCTGGCGCCCGCGTGTGGACGCCCCCGCCGATCACCGAGAGCCGCGAGCGCGCCCTCGCCGAGCTCGCCAGCTTGCCCGCGGCCGTGCGCGACCTCGACGAGCCCGCCACCTACCCCGTCGCCATCGAGTCTCGCCTGGCCGCGTGCAAGCGCGAGCTGATCGCCCGCATGCGCGCGCACTGAGCCCTCCGTCATGACCGTCAGCTACGAGCACCCCCGCCCCGCCCTGAGCGTCGACTGCGTGGTCTTTGGTCTCGACGACGAGCTCCAGGTCCTGCTGATCCGCCGCGGCATCGAGCCCTTCGCCGGTCAGTGGGCCCTGCCCGGCGGCTTCGTCCACCTCGACGAGACCCTCGAGCAGGCGGCGCTGCGCGAGCTCAACGAAGAGACCGGCCTCGAGCGCGTGTTCTTCGAGCAGCTCTACACCTTCGGCGACGTCGACCGAGACCCCCGCGAGCGCGTCGTCACCGTCGCCTACTACGCCCTGGTCAAGCTCTCGGATCACAAGGTCCGCGCGGCCACGGACGCCACCGACGCGGCCTGGTTCGCGGTCAGCGATCTGCCCGAGCTGGCCTTCGACCACGCCGAGATCTTCGAGACCGCCCGCCAGCGCCTGCGCAACAAGGTCCGCTATCAACCCCTGGGCTTCGAGCTGCTCCCGCGCAAGTTCACCTTGACCCAGCTCCAGCGCATGTACGAGGTCATCCTCGAGCGCCCCCTCGACAAGCGAAACTTCCGCAAGAAGATCCTCGGCATGGACCTGCTCGTCGCCCTCGACGAGGTCGAGAAGGACGTCGCCCATCGGGCGGCGCGGCTCTACAAGTTCGACGACCGCCGCTACCGCAAGCTGGCCAAGCAGGGCTTCTCCTTCGAGATCTGACGCGCACGATTTTTCTCCACACACCAGGAGCACACCATGAACACCCCAACCAAGCGCGCGCTGCTGATCATCGACCTCCAGCCGGACTTCCTGCCCGGCGGACCGCTGGCCGTGCCCGAGGGCGACGCCGTGATCCCCCCGATCCTCGCCCTCGCCCGCTCGCCCCGCTACGCCCACGTGGTCGCCAGTCAGGACTGGCACCCCGCCGATCACGGCAGCTTCGCGGCCAACCACCCAGGGCGGAGCCCCGGCGAGTTCATCGAGCTCGACGGCCTCGAGCAGGTCCTGTGGCCGGTGCACTGCGTGGCCGGCAGCCCCGGCGCCGCGCTGATCCCCCCGCTGCTCGCGTGCGAGCCCGAGGCCGTGTTTCAAAAGGGCCGCGACCCCGAGGTCGACAGCTACAGCGCCTTCTTCGACAACGCCAGGCGCAGCGCCACCGGCCTCGAGTCGTGGCTGCGCGAGCGCGGCGTCACGGCCGTCGAGGTCTGCGGCCTGGCCCAGGACTATTGCGTGAAGTTCACGGCCCTCGACGCCCTGAGCCTGGGCTTCTCGACGACCGTGATCGCCGACGCGACCCGTGCCGTGAACCTCCAGCCAGGCGACGACGCTCGCGCGCTCGCGGCCATCCGCGAGGCTGGCGGCGAAGTGGTCGACAGCGCGGCCGTGCTGCGCGAGGCTCAACAACCATGAGCGGCAAGCATGAGGGCGCAGAATTTCTCGAGGCCGAGCCGATCGCCGAAGGAAAGTGGATCAAGCTGATGCGGCGCGGTCGCTGGGAGTTCGCCCAGCGCACCGTGGGTCAGACGGCGGCGCTGATCGTCGCGCTGACCGAGGCCGGTGAGCTCGTGCTCATCGAGCAGCCGCGCCCGCCCGTGGGCGGCCGGACCATCGAGCTGCCCGCCGGGCTGATCGGCGACATCGCCGGCGAGGAGGACGAGGCCCCCGAGGTCGCCGCCTTGCGCGAGCTCGAGGAGGAGACCGGCTTCACCGCCGCCCGCATCGAGCGGCTGACCCAGGGCTCGACCAGCCCCGGGCTCAGCGACGAGCAGCTGATCCTCTTTCGCGCCCACGAGCTGCGCCGCGTCGGCGAGGGCGGCGGCGACGAGGACGAGGACATCACCGTGCACCTCGTGGCCCTCGACGAGGTCCCGGCCTGGCTCGCCAGCAAGCAGGCCGAGGGCCTGGTCGTGGATCTCAAGGTCTGGTCGGCGCTCTACTGGGCTCGACGCTGAGGATTCGACCCTCAGCGAACAAAGGAGCGAGCCGAGGACTGCCCCGGCTCGCTCCTCGTCCACGGCTCGTCCAGCTCAGCCCAGCTTGGGCTCGGTCTTTTGCCAGGCCGGCAGCTCGGCGATCCGGCCCATCCACGCGCGGATGTTGGCGAAGTCCTCCAGCGGGACCTTGGCCGGGACCGCGTAGCCCAGCGGCGCCGCGAGCACCAGATCGGCGATCGTCAGGTCGTCGCCAGTCACGAAGGGCCGCGCGGCCAGCTGGTCGTCGAGGACCTTGCCGTGGCGGCCGAGGTCCTTGGTCGCCTGGCCCAGGCGCGCCGCGCTGGGCTCCCCGCCGCCGAGGTAGACCTTGAACATGTTCTCGAACACGAAGGTGTTGACCGTGGGGCTCCAGTGCGCGGTGTCCCAGGTCAGCCAGCGCATCACGTCGTAGCGCGCCTGGCCCTCGGGCCACAGCGTGGTGTCGCCGGACTTGTCGGCGAGGTAGGCCATGATCGCGTTGCTCTCCCACAGCGTGAAGTCGCCGTCGACGAGCACGGGGATCTTGCCGTTGGGGTTGAGCGCCAGGAACTCCGGCTTTTGCTGCTCGCCCTTGGTCAGGTCGACGAATTCGAATTCGACCTCGAGGCCGGTGTGGGCGATGAGCGCCGCGATCTTGCGGGCGTTTTGCGAGGCGGGGTGTTGGTAGAGCTTCATCCTTCGGTCTCCTCGTCGGTCTGCTCCGACGGCTCGGGTGTGGACTTGGACTTGGACTTGGGCGGCGCGAGCGAGACCTCGGCCTTGACCAGCGGGATCGTCGGCGGCGGGTCGCCGGCGATCTCCGAGGAGACCCGCAGCATGCCCCGCGGACGCTCGACGAAGAGGCCGACGTAGTCGATCTTCAGCTGGCCGCCCTCCACGATCATGCGGAAGGCGAGCACGTCCTGGCCGTCATCGGAGAAGTAGGACGCCCAGACCGGCTCGGCGCCGGAGGCCGCGAACATCTCGAAGCCCGGGAGCGGCTCGAGGATGAACTTCGCCCGCTTCTTGAAGCGCGAGGCCGACGTGCGCAGGGCCGAGAGGAACTCGATGCCCAGGGGATCGTCCTTGGTGAAGACCGGGCGCGACTGAAATTGCCGGCGATCCGGCAGGCCCCAGCGCGCGTTGCTCGACAGGATCCGCCCCATGCCCGCCGGGTCGTCGTCGGCCGCGACGATCAGCAGCTCGGCGATCGCCGCCCGCGACTGCCAGGGCAGCTGCCAGCGCTCGACCTCCTCTTGCTTGTTGGGGCTGCGGTCGGCGTAGCTGGCGAGCAGGCTGCCGTCGGAGCCGGGGCTCTGGGCGTCCCAGCTCGGCTCGGGCAGCGGCCGCGGCGTGTGGGTGGGCGCCGGCGCGTCGACCCAGGCGTCGGGGACGAGCTGCCCGCCGCGCTCGCAGCCCGTCACGAGGAGCACGGCCAGGGGGACCAGGAGAAGGGACGAAGAGAGCGGCCGAGACCAGTCCATCGCCCGCAGGTGTAAGCCGCCAGGCACGAAGGGGGCAAGCCCAGCGAGATTTCTCGGGATTTGCGCCGCCTCCCTCCGCGGGCGTCGACCCCGAGATCCGCCCGTGGTAAAAGCTTCGCACGCGCTCGTAGCTCAGTCGGATAGAGCACCAGGCTTCGAACCTGGGTGTCGTTGGTTCGAGTCCAGCCGGGCGCGCTCATCGTTCATCTCTGGGCCACAGCCCCGAGGCCCTCGCCGCAGCACCTCCTCAGATGCGGCGCAGTCGGCCCCACGCGCAGGTTGCTGGCCCGGCGGCGCCGCTCCGCTACCATGGCGACGCGAGCTCGCCCCATGCCCTCCAGCCTGCTCACCCTCCTCGACGACATCACCTCGGTCCTCGACGACGTCGCCCTGCTGACCAAGACGGCGACCAAGCAGACCGCCGGCGTGCTCGGCGATGACCTCGCCCTCAACGCTCAGCAGGTCACCGGGGTCGAGCCCAAGCGCGAGCTCCCCGTGGTCTGGGCCGTGGCCAAGGGCTCGCTGCTCAACAAGGCGATCCTCGTGCCCGCCGCCCTGGGGATCAGCGCCTTCGCGCCCTGGGGCATCACCCCCCTGCTCATGCTCGGCGGCCTGTTCTTGTGCTTCGAGGGCGTCGAGAAGCTGGCCCACAAGCTGCTGCACAGCGCGGACGAGCGCGGCGAGCAGGCCAGGGCGCTCAGCGAGGCCGCCCAAGCCGGCGAGGTCGACCTCGCCGCGTTCGAAAAAGACAAGGTCAAAGGCGCGATCCGGACCGACTTCATCCTCTCGGCCGAGATCATCGTGATCACCTTGGGCACCGTCGCCGACGAGCCCTTCGGCATGCGCCTGACCGTGCTCGCCGGCATCGCCGTGCTGATGACCGCCGGCGTCTACGGCCTCGTCGCGGGGATCGTGAAGATCGACGACGCCGGGCTCTACCTGTCCAAGCGCGAGGGCGGGGCCAAGGCCTTTGGCGAGTTCTTGCTGCGCGCCGCGCCCTGGCTGATGAAGTTCCTCTCGATCGCCGGCACGGCCGCCATGTTCCTGGTCGGCGGCGGCATCGTCGTCCACGCCATCGAGGTGCTCCACCACGCCGTCGAGCACGCCGGCGAGTGGGCCATGGGCGTCCACCCGGCGCTCGGCTGGCTGATCCCTCAGCTCGCCAACGCCGGCATCGGCATCGCCGCGGGCGCCGTGCTCGTGGCCGTGTTCACTGGGATCGAGAAGCTCGTCGCCAAGCTCCGCGGTCGCGGCGACTGAGCCCAGACCCCACCCAAATCAGACAAAAAAACACGCCGGCCCCTCGAGGCGCCGGCGTGTTTTTTGTTCGCGGAGGCGGGCGGCTCAGCCCTCTTGCTCGGTCAGCCAGCGCTCGGCGTCGATGGCCGCCATGCAGCCCGTGCCGGCCGCGGTCACCGCCTGGCGGTAGACGTGGTCGGCGACGTCGCCGGCCGCGAACACGCCCGGGACCTTGGTCCGCGTGCTCCCGGGCTCGACCTTCAGGTAGCCGGCCTCGTCCATGTCGAGCTGGCCCTCGAAGATCTTGGAGTTCGGCGTGTGGCCGATGGCCAGGAAGAAGCCGGTGACCGCGACGTCCTCGCTGGCCGCGCCCACGGTGCTCTCGAGGCGCACGCCCTCGACCTGCTCCTCGCCGAGGACCTCGGCGACCACGCTGTTCCAGTGGACCTTGATCTTGGGGTTCTCGAGCGTCCGCTTTTGCATGATCTTGCTGGCGCGGAACTCATCGCGGCGGTGGATCAGGTGGACCTCCTTGCACATCCGCGTGAGGTACTGGGCCTCCTCCATCGCCGTGTCGCCGCCGCCGACCACGGCCACGGCCTGGTCGGCGTAGAAGTGGCCGTCACAGGTGGCGCAGGCGGTCACGCCCTTGTTGCGCAGGCGCTGCTCGCTGGGCAGGCCGAGGTACCGGGCGCTCGCGCCCGTCGAGATGATCAGCGCGTCGCAGGTGAAGGTCTCGCCGCCGTCGACCTCGATGGAGAAGGGCCGCGAGGAGAGATCGACCTTGACGCCCATGTCGTAGTGGATCTCGGTGCCGAAGCGCTCGGCCTGCTCGCGCAGCTCCTCCATCATGTCGGGCCCGGTCACGCCCTTGGGGTAGCCGGGGTAGTTCTCGACGTCGGTGGTCGTCATGAGCTGGCCGCCGGGCTCGTTGCCGGTGATCACCAGCGGCGCGAGGTTGGCCCGCGCCGTGTAGATCGCCGCCGTGTAGCCGGCGGGGCCGGAGCCGAGGATGATGATCTTGCGGTGGATGGGCTCGCTCATGGGTCGCTGAGCATAAGAGCGCGCTGGCGGATCGTCGAGTCCCCCAAGGAGAGGGGGAGCCCCGATCCGCCCAGGCTCGCCCAGACCCAACCAGATCCGCGCAGGCCCGCGCTCAGCCCTCGCTGCTGCCTGCGGCCTCGAGCGCCGCGCCCGCGACTGCGCGGCCGGCGTTGACCGACTTGTTGACGCCGAATTTCCCCTTCGTCGCGTCGACGATCACCGGGATCAGCTTGCGCACGCCCTCTTTGAGGATCGGGTCGATGAGGTTGTCGGGCAGCCAGGGGATGTCGGTGTTGTCGATCACGTAGTCACAGACCCCCTCGACCGCGGCCTGCTTCTCGGCGCCGTTCATCTGGGTCGCGTCCTCGACGAGCTCCATGACCGTCGGGACGATCACGAACAGGTCGGTCCACTGCCAGCCGTCATCGAACTGGGCCATGATCTTCTCGGCCTGCGCCTTGATCTCTGCTTCGCTCAATTGTGCCATCGGCGAGCAGTCTAGGGACACGCAAGGGGCGAGCGCGCCGGCCGAGCGGGCCCTCCCCGCGCAGGGGGAGCGCTCGGCGGGCGCGAACGCGAACGCAGGAGCGCTCAGCCCCACGAGCGAACCCTCAGCCGCGCGGGCGAAATTGCAGCACCCGCGCGCCCTTGGGCGTGGGGTCGATGGGCGGCAGCGAGAGCACGAGGTTCTCGATGGCCGGGAGCGCGCGCTGCATGACACCGGCCGCGCCGATCTCCGAGAACAGCCCGTCGTAGACCAAGATCACGTGGTAGATGCCGCCGAAGTCCCGCGCCAGCCAGCCGAGGCCGTCCTGGACCTCCTCGTGGCGCTCGGGGGCCCGGCGGACCGCGGCGATCGCCCGGCAGGTCAAGAAGTGCGTGCGCCAGGCCTCGGCGTCGCGCTGGCCGCCGAGCTCGCGGACCACGGGGAGCTTGCGGAGCAGCCGCTCGCGGAGCTTGCGGGGCTCGACCGCGGCCAGGGCCTCGCGCCGCGCCGCCTTGTCGAGGTCGATCAGCGCGACGAGATCCAGCCCGTCCTCGCCCGCCGGGCCCGAGTACTGCGCCGCGCTCTCGGCCAGCTCGCCGATCCACATCGCCTCCTCCACGTCCTCGGGTCCGCGCGGGACCTCGGAGCTGCCCCAGAGCACGGGCGAGTCCTCGTCGATGACCACCGCGCGCAGGGCCTTGGCCCGCTCGGCGAGCACGCCCAGGGCGTCGTCGACCTCCTGCGAGGCCACGCTCACGCGCCCGCGCGGGCCCGAGTGCGCGAGGCGGTCGACGATCCCCACGAAGGAGTGGACCAGCCCGTCGAGCTTGGCGGCGTGCTCGGCCAGGGCCTCCTCGGTCTGCGCCGCGTCGAAGACCGCCACCGCCCGCCAACCCTGGGCCCCGCCCTGAGCCTGGCTGTGCGGCACCGAGGCCCACACGCGGTCGTCGCCGCTGGGCTCGCGCCCGCCGAGTTCGAAGCGCGCGTCGTCACTGCCGAGCTCTCGGCGGACCAGGTCGAGGAAGCGCTCGAGGTCGTCCACGGGGGGAGGATAACTCAGAGTTCGCGGAGTTCCGCTGCCCGCGGTGAACTGCCGGTCTGCGCGAGGAGAGCGTGAGAGAACACAGGGGCACACCGCGCCCGCTCGGGGCTCGAGCTGTCACGAGGCACACTGCATCGGACACATGTTCGAACGCCTCGCGCACGGCACCGCTGGCCGCGGTGGACAGGCCCAAGCGCCCCTGCGGTCGCGTGAGACGACCGGCTTGGCGCAGCAGAAGATGTCGGAACATGCCGAGGGTCTCGAGCTCATCGTGCGGCGCACGATCGGCGCCGGCGGGTCCCGAAGCGACCGAGCCTCAGATTGAACAGCCCCCGTCGAGGGTCGCCATCTCGCCGGCCGAGGGCACCTCGAAGCTCGTCGACTCACCGCCGTACTCGAGGGTGTAGGTCCCCGCGGCGAGGGGCTCGGACTCGCAGCTGACGAACACGGTCTCGCACACCGTCAGGCAGGTCTCGACGCTCTGATCGATGGTGTAGTCGGCCGTCGCGTGGACGTGCAGCGTCGTGCCCTCCTGGTCGACGCTGCAGGTCGTCGTGACCTCCGACGCGCCACACTCGAGGCACTCGACCATCAAGACCCGGAGCTCGACGCTCTCGTCTTCGACGTAGGTCCCGCCGTCGTCCGCACCCCAAACACACAATCCGCCGACGTCCTCGAGGGAGACCTCCTCGACGCCCTCGCAAGCGAGCAGGGAAGATAGCGAGAGCAGGGTGAGCCAGAGCTTGGTGCGCATCATACCCTCACCAAGCTAGTACCTCACCCGCTCGAGCGCCACGTGCCCGCGGCCCTTGTCACGCTGTGCGAAGTAGTCGAAGACACGCCGGGTGCTCGAGCCAGATGTGGGGTTGGCGGAGGCTAGGAGCCCGTGGTGAAACCCAGCGCGGCTCCTGGCGCCGGGATTTTTGTCGAGGGCGCGAAGCCAAAACGCCGCTGTACCGGGCGTACTGCAAGTTTTGGCGACAAAGCCTTCGGCGAAAAGACCAAGCCAGGTGTCGTGTTGGGTTTCACCACGGGCTCCTAGGGTGGGCGCTCGCGCCCGGCCTCGGCCGGTCCGCTCACACCTCGCCGAGCTCGCCCGGCGCGAACACGCCCCGCTCGGTGATGATCTTGGTGATCAACCCCGCCGGCGTCACGTCGAAGGCCGGGTTGCGCACGGGCACCGTGGCCGGGGCCCGCAGCGCGCCGCCGTGCATGCGGACCTCGTCGGCGCCGCGCTCCTCGATGGGGATCTGCGCCCCCGAGCTCAGGCTCAGGTCCACGGTCGTCCAGGGCGCCGCGACGTAAAAAGGGATCCCGTGGTGCTTGCACAGCACGGCCACGGTGTAGGTGCCGATCTTGTTGGCGGTGTCGCCGTTGGCGGCGATCCGGTCGGCGCCGACGATCGCCGCCTGGATCTCGCCGCGGGCCATGAGCGCACCGGCCATGTCGTCGCAGATCAGCGAGCAGGGCACGCCCTCCTCGACCAGCTCCCAGGCGGTCAGCCGCGAGCCCTGGAGCAGCGGGCGGGTCTCGTCGACGAACACATGAAGCGCGGTCCCCCTGGCCCAGGCGCTGCGGATCACCCCCAGGGCCGTGCCGTGGCCCGAGGTCGCCAGCGCGCCGGTGTTGCAGTGGGTGAGCACGCCGCCGGCGGGGAGCAGCCCGGCACCCTTGGCGCCCATGCGCAGGCACGCGCCGAGGTCGACGTCGACGTGGGCCTGGGCCCGGGTCCGCAAGGTCGCGCGCCACGAGCTCGCGTCCCCGCCCCGGACCTGCGCGGCCGCGAGGGCGTCGCGCTGCTCGGTGATCGCCACGAAGAGGTTGACCGCGGTCGGCCGGGTCGCCGCCAGGCGGGCGGCCGCGGCTTCGAAGTCGGCCGCGAAGGCGTCGCGCGCGTCGGCGAAGCCCTCGGCCAGGACCGCCAGGCCCAGGGCCGCCGCGCAGCCGATCGCCGGGGCGCCGCGGACCGCGAGGGTCTCGATCGCCTCGGCGATGTCCTCGAGGCGATCGAGCTCGAGCCAGCGGGTCTCCCCCGGCAAGGCGCGCTGATCGAGCAGCCGCAGCTTGCGGGCGTCGGCGCTGAATTGCACGGGGCGCAGGCCCTGGTAAGCGGAGGGGTCGAGGGAGGGATCGCTGGCGTTCATGGCACTCGTGCGGGCTATTGGGCGCGCTCGCCCAGGAGATGATCGATGGCCTGCTGGACCAGCTGCGGGTTGGCCTGGCCGCTGGAGCGGCGCATGACCTGGCCGACGAAGAAGCCGCGGACCTTGTCCTTGCCGGCGAGCAGCTGCTCGAGCTGGGCGGGGTGCTCGTCCATGACCTCGCGGACCATGGCGATGATCGCCCCGAGGTCCGAGACCTGGCGGTGACCGTCGCGCTCGACGATCTCCACGGGGGGCAGGCCCTCTTCGAAGACCGTGGCGAGCACGGCCTTGGCCGCGCGGCCCGAGATCGTCTGGGTGCTGATCAGGTCGACGATCTCGGCGAGGGCCTCGGGGCTCACCGGGCAGCTGGCGATGCTCAGGCCCTCGGCGTTGAGCAGCGCGAGCAGCTCCTGGGTGATCCAGTTGCACAGCGGCTTGGCGGCGGGGGCCGGCTCGTCGCCCTCGTTGGCGATCCCCCTCGCCCGGGCGAAGGCCTGGTCGAAGTAGTCGCCGAGCTCCCGCTCGGCGCACAGCACCCCCGCGTCATAGTCCGACAGGCCGAGGCCCAAAAAGCGCCTGTAGCGTTCCCAGGGCAGCTCGGGCAGGTTCGCGCGGACCTCGGCGATCCACGCCGCGTCGATCTGGAGCGGCGGCATGTCGGGCTCGGGGAAGTAGCGGTAGTCCGCGGCCTCCTCCTTGCTGCGCATGACCTTGGTGCGGTCGCGGCTCGGGTCGTAGCTGAGCGTCGACTGGACCACGACCTCACCGCGCTCGAGCAGGTCGACCTGGCGGCGGACCTCGGCGAGGATCGCCGCCTCGAGGAACTTGAAAGAGTTGAGGTTCTTGATCTCGCAGCGCGTGCCCAGGGCCTCGCTGCCCACGGGGCGCAGCGAGACGTTGGCGTCGCAGCGCAGCGTGCCCTCTTCCATGTTTGCCTGGCTGATGCCCAGGTAGCGGACCAGGGTCCGAAGCTCGCGCATGTAGGCCGCGGCCTCGGCCGCCGAGCGCAGCTCGGGCAGCGAGACGATCTCGACGAGGGGCGCGCCGGCGCGGTTGTAGTCGACGAGGCTGTGGGTGTCGCTGGCGTCGTGGGTGTTCTTGCCGGCGTCCTCTTCGAGGTGGATGCGCTGGAGGTGGACGCGCTTGCTGCCGCCCCCGTCCACGGGGATCTCGAGGGCCCCGCCGAGGGCGTAGGGCTGGTCCGACTGGGTGATCTGATAGCCCTTGGGCAGGTCCGGGTAGAAGTAGTGCTTGCGAGCCCAGCGCGACACCGGCTGGATCTCGCAGCCCAAGGCCACGGCCAGGCGCAGGGCGTAATCCACGGCCGCGCGGTTGGGCACGGGCAAGGTCCCGGGCAGACCCCAGGTGTAGGGGTCGGTGCGGGTGTTGGGCGGCGCACCGATCTCGTAGCCGCAGGCCGAGAACATCTTGGTGCGCGTGTCGAGCTGGCAGTGGACCTCGAGCCCGATCACCACCTCGTAGTCGGACACGGGCATCAGCGCGGCTCCTGGCTCGGATCGAGGTGCGCCGCCAGGGCTGCTGGCGTCCGCGGCCGCCAGCCGAGCGCGGCCTCGTGGGCGGCGGCGGTTCGCAGCAGGCTCGCCTCGCCAAAGCGCGGCGCGAGCAGCTGGAGGCCCATGGGCAGGCTCGGGCAGCCCTGGTAGGGCTCGCAGATCCCCGCGGGGATCGAGATCGCCGGCAGCCCCGCCAAGTTGGCGCCGATGGTGAACACGTCGCTGAGGTACATGGACAGGGGATCGTCGAGCTTCTCGCCCCGCCGCCAGCCGGGCACCGGCGAGACCGGGCTGGCGATCAGGTCGCAGCCCGCGAAGGCCGACGCGTAGCCGCGGGCGATCAGCGTGCGCACCTTCATGGCGCGGCCGTAGTAGTCGGCGTAGGACTCGGCCCGGAGCACGAAGGTGCCCAGGAGGATGCGGCGCTTGACCTCGGCGCCGAAGCCCGCGTGGCGCGTGGCCGCGTAGCGCCCGAGCAAACCGCCATCGCTCCCCTCTCCTTCGGGGTCACGGCTCAGGCCGTAGCGCAGGCCGTCGTAGCGCGCGAGGTTGGAGCTGGCCTCGGCGGTGCACAGCACGTAGTAGGTGGCCACGGCGTGCTCGAAGTGCGGCAGCTCGACGTCGACGAGCGTCGCCCCGAGGCCGCGCAGGCGCTCGAGCGCGCCCCCGAAGCTCTCCTCGACCGCGGGGTGCAGGCCCAGGCCGAGCTCGCTGGCCAGCAAAGATCGCGGCACGCCCACGCGCAGGCCCGAGAGCTCCCCGCGCGCGCCCTCGTCGACGGCGGTGAGGTAGTCGGGGACGGGCTCGCGCGAGCTGGTCGCGTCGAGGGGGTCGTGACCCGCGATGACCTGCAGCGCCAAGCCGACGTCCTCGACCTCGCGGGCCAGCGGCCCGGCCTGGTCGAGGCTCGACGCGAAGGCGATCATCCCATGCCGCGAGACCCGGCCGTAGGTCGGCTTGAGGCCGACGACGCCGCAGAAGCTGGCCGGCTGGCGGATCGATCCGCCCGTGTCCGAGCCGAGGCTCAGCGCGCAAGAGCGTGCCGCGACCGCGGCCGCGCTGCCGCCGGAGCTGCCGCCCGGGACGTAGTCCAGAGCCCAGGGATTGCGCACTGGCTCGAAGGGCGTGTTCTCGCTCGACGAGCCCATCGCGAACTCGTCCATGGCGAGCTTGCCCACGAGCACGGCACCAGCCTCGCGCAGGCGCCGGGCGTGGCTGCCCTCGTAGGGGGGGATCCAGCCCGAGAGGATCGCCGAGCCGCAGCGGGTCTCGATCCCCTCGGTCACGAAGATGTCCTTGAGGCCCACGGGCACCCCCGCGAGGGGCCCGAGGGCCTCGCCTTTTGCCCGCGCGGCGTCTACCGCGTCCGCATCCGCCAGCGCGCGCTCGGGCGTGCGCAGGCAAAAGGCGTGCACGGCAGCCTCGCTGGCGTCGGCCCGGGCGAGGAAGGCCTCGGTGATCTCACGGGCCGAGCGCTCGCCGCTGCGTACGCTCGCAGCCAGCGCTCGGGCGCTCTCGGCCAAGATCGCTTGGTCAGCCATGGATGTCGCCACGGGCTCCTAGTCCTTGAACTTCGGCACCAAGAGGCTGCCCTCGCGGACGGCCGGCGCCCCAGCCACGGCCTGCTCCAAAGACAGCATCGGGCCGACCTCGTCATCGCGCAGGGCCGAGTCGGGCTGCTCGGCGCTGAGGTACTCGGGCACGCCCTCGACGTCGACGGCCCGCAAGCCCTGGAGATAAGTGAGGATCTGGCGTAGCTGGGCGTCCAGAGCCCTCGACTCCTCCTCGTCGAGGGCCAGGCGAGCGAGGGCTGCCAGCGCCCGGGACGGCACGAAGGCGCCCGCTTCGGTCACGAACTTCCCTTGGTCGCCGTCGCTCGGGGTCGACATCGCCCGGAGGGTATCAGCTCCGGCGGCCGGCCTCTCCCCACCTCGTCGAGCTGCCCCAGGCTGGCACCAGCCGCCCATTCTCGTCCATTTGATGACACCTCGGACGAGCCGCGTTATGCCTATGGTGATGCCGAGCCGTCCGAATCGGCGCCCGCGCGCCCCCCGGCTCGCGGCACTCGCCGGCCTCGCCGCCCTCCCTGCGGTGAGCGTGGCGGTGAGCGTGGCGGCGGGCTGCGCCGACGAGAGCGCCGAGTCGACCGCGGCCATCGGCTCCGATCCCTCCGCCGCGGCCGAGCCGTCCTCGGGCCACCTCGGCCAGGTCCACCTCGTCATCCAGCCGACCCCCGACGAGCTCGAGCCCGAGCCGCAGCTCCAGGTGCGCGCGCGCTTCGTGGAGTATCGCGGCGTGTCCGAGACCTTCGTGCGCGCGCGCACCAACCTCCCGGTCGCGCCCTGGCGTCAGCTCGTCCCCGGGCAGTGCATGGCCAGCGAGAGCCTGCTCCCGCAGCCGAGCAAGTCGGAGCTCGAGCAGGCCCAGGACCAGGGCCGAGCGCCCCGGGAGCTCTCGCTGATCGACGCCGGCGACCTCCGCGTCCAGCTGGGCAGCCGCGAGCTCGTGGCCCCGCTGGTCCTGGTCCCCGACATCCTGCCCTGGCTGACCGGCGTCGAGTATGTCCACGTCGATGATCGCCTGCCCTCGCTGGCGGTCGATCCCGACGGCACCGCGCCCGTGACGATCAGCCTCGACGGCTCGCCGGACGGCGCGATCGAGCCGTTCAGCAGCGGGGCGGTGATCCCCGAGCAGTTCGAGCTGGTCGCGGCGAGCGTCGACGACGGGCGCATGAACATCGCCTGGCGGCCGCCGGGGCGGGGGATCTCGGGGCCGGGGAACATCGTGCTCCAGCTCCAGGCCTTCGCGCCGGTCGACGACGGGTTGATCGAGCCGCGGGGGGAAGAGGTCACCTGTCTGGTCGCGGATACGGGGCGGGCGGCGCTGGCGTTGGCGCCGCTGTCTTCGGCGGGGCTGGGGGTGGATGCGGAGCTGCTGCGGGTGGCGGCGAGTCGCTTTGATGCTTCGGTGGTTCGGGTGGGGAGTTTTGGGGAGGTCGAGGTCGTGGTGGAGTTGCGGGTGCTCGAGACTCTGGGGCTTTGAGTTCTCTATTGGGGGCTTCTTCTTTCGAGCGAGGGTGTTCTCGGTCTTTTGCGGAGGGCTGCTCGCCCGGCGGGCAGGCGCACGGGACAGCAGGGGACCCTCTGGGCTCAGACAGGCTTGCGGACTCCGACGGGGCGGCTGCGAGAGGGTTTTTGGCCGTTGCGAGAGGTGTCGCTCCGAAGTTTTGGTACGTATGCAAAACTCGCCCAGAGGGTCCCCTGCTGTCCCTTTTGTGCGCCTCTTTTGCGGGGGGGTCGGCCGCCGATGACAGTCGGGGATTTCAACCCCATCATGTCACCTTCTTTGATTGGGAGTCTTCGGTGGGCTCGACTGCTCGAGGAAATCCACGATTCGAGAACTTCCGTGGCTCGAGGAGCGTAGGGCTCGAGCGACTCTGAGGTCGCGGGATTCGAACGACGAAGCGCGCGGGTCCGAGGGACGCCGCGCGCTCTGGCTGGGGGAAGAGATGTGTGGGGTCAGGCCGTGGCAGCAGCGGGCTCGCCGGGGCAGACCAGGGGCAGCGGCTCGACCTGCTTGGTCATGAGCTCGTAGCCGGTCTTGGTGACGAGCACGGTGTGCTCGAACTGGGCGGTGGGGGTGCCGTCGTGGGTCACGGCGGTCCAGCCGTCGTCGAGGATGACGACGCGGGGGTGGCCGATGGTGATCATCGGCTCGATGGTGAAGGTCATGCCCTCGCGCAGACGCATGCCGCGGCCGGCGTTGCCGACGTGGGAGACGTGGGGGGGCATGTGCATCTTGCGGCCGATGCCGTGGCCGCCGAACTCTTCGACGACGCCGCAGTCTTCTTTGTTGGCGATCTCGAGGATGGCGGCGCCGATGTCACCGAGGCGGGCGCCGTGGCGGACGACCTCGATGCCGGCGTGGAGGCAGCGCCAGCACACGTCGGTGACGTGCTTGGCCGCGTCGCTGACCTCGCCGATCTGGAAGGTGGCGGAGGTGTCCCCGTGGAAGCCGTCGATGTTCGAGGTGATGTCGACGTTGACGATGTCGCCGGGCTGGAGCACGTGCTTGGGGTTGGGGATCCCGTGGCAGATGACCTCGTTGCGGCTGGTGCAGACCGAGGCGGGGAAGCCCTTGTAGCCGAGCTGGCTGGGCTCGGCGCCGCGGCGGGCGGTGTCCTCGCGGACCCACTCGTCGATCTGCCCTGTGCTCACACCTGCGCGCAGCTTGCTGGCCACGTAGGCCAGAGTCCCCGCAGCGACCTGACCGGCGACGCGCATCTTGGCGATTTCGTCCGGTCCGTGGATGACGATGGCCATGGATCCGTTGGTAACCGAGGTGTAGAGGGGCGTCAACCAATGCGCGAGCCAGCTCACAGCACGGACCGATCGAGCCTGACCTGGGCTGGGGGACGGGTCGGATTTCTTGATAAGAAGACTTCGCCGCTGGA
Source organism: Pseudenhygromyxa sp. WMMC2535 (assembly GCF_011083025.2). Taxonomy (NCBI): domain Bacteria; kingdom Pseudomonadati; phylum Myxococcota; order Nannocystales; family Nannocystaceae; genus Pseudenhygromyxa; species Pseudenhygromyxa sp. WMMC2535. The sequence continues at coordinate 3,804,355 of NZ_JABJWV010000001.1, read as the reverse complement.
GCCCTTCGAATTATGAGCGAGCCCAAATTCCCCCCGGTAGACCGCGCAAAATGGCAAGCAAAGGCCGAACGAGACCTGCGCGGACGCCCCCTCGCGTCTTTGACCAAGCGCACCCTCGACGATGTCGCGGTGCCCCCGCTCGCGATGGCGGAGGATGTAGAAGAGCTCACGCTCGGCGCTGCGCCCGGGCGCTTCCCGCGGCTGCGCGGGCGCACGCGCTTGGGCGCGGGTGTCGGCGCGGGCTGGTTGAGCGTGCAGACGCTGCGCCACGCGGACCCGCAGGCGGCGAACGCCGCGGGTCGAGCGGATCTTCAATTTGGGGCGCACGGGCTGCGCTTCGTCCTCGATGGCGAGCTCCAGGCCGGGCGTGAGCCGAGCAGCTCTCCCGACGGGCTGGTCTTCGATCCGCACACGCAGCTCGACGCGCTGCTCGAGGGGATCGATCCCTTCGCGCACCCCATCTACTTCGAGGCCGGGCTGATGGCGCCGGAGCTCATCGACGCCCTCGAGCTGTGGCTCGACGAGCACGAAGGGGAGCACAGCGACAGCGAGCGCAGCGACGCGAGCGAGGGTGAAGACGAGCAAGGGCCCGCTCGGGGACCGGCGCGCGGCGGGGTGATCTACGACCCGGTGTCGGCGCTGCTGCGCACCGGCGAGATCGAGCGCGGCTTCGAGGCGGCGCTCGGCGAAGGAGTGGACGCAGTGCTCGGTACGCAGCGCGGGCTGATCGGGGTGTCGACGGCGCCCTGGTACAACGCGGGGGCCGGCGAGGCCGAGTCGCTGGCGCTGGCGCTCTCGACCTGCGCCGAGATCCTGCGCCGCGGCGCGCCCCTGGGTCTCGAGCCCGGCGACCTCGCCGAGGGCCTGACGTGGACGGTGGCCGTGGGCGGACGGCCCTTCGAGGCCATCGCCAGCCTGCGCGCGGCTCGGGTGCTGTGGTCGAAGTTCGCGGCGGCCTGCGGCCTGGGCGAAGACGAGCAGGGGCTGTGGATCCACGCGACGCCCACGCGGCGCACCCAGACCCGCTTTGGCTCGTGGGTGAACCTGCTGCGCGGGACCGCGGGCAGCTTCGCGGCGGCGATCGGCGGGGCGGACTCGGTGGCCACGGCGGCCTTCGACGGGCTGTGCGGCCCCGAGGACGAGCAGCGCGAGGGGCTCGGCCGCGGCAGCGCGCTGGGCCGCCGCCTGGCGATCAACACCCAGGTGCTGCTGCGCGAGGAGTCCCACCTCGGCCGGGTCATCGACCCCGCCGGCGGGAGCTGGGCCGTGGAGTCGCTGACCGACGCCATCGCCCGGGCCGCGTGGACCCGCTTTCGCGCCATCGAGGGCGCGGGCGGGCTGGTCGCGGGGCTGCAGAGCGGGGCGCTCCAGGCCCGCGTCGGCGAGCAAGGCGAGCAGCTGCGCCGGCTCGCGGCCACGCGCAAGCGCCCGATCACCGGGGTCAGCACCTTCCCTGCCCTCGACGATCGCCCGCCGCCCGAGCAGGGGCCGAACACCACCTCGGCCGCGGGCCCGGACCTCCACCGCGCCGCGCCGCGCCTCGACAACGCGCGCATCGAGGCCCCGCTCCCGCGCCTGCGCCTGGCCGCGCCCTTCGAGCAGCTGCGCGCCGCGAGTGACAGCTGGGCGGCCAGCCACGACGGCCAGCGGCCCACGGTCGCGGCGATCAACCTCGGCAAGCTCGCGGCCCACCAGGCCCGCCTCGACTTCGCGGCCAACCTGTTCAAGGCCGGCGGCCTGAGCGTGGAGACCCTCGACGAGCAGGGCTTCGCGATCGGTGAGGGCGAGGATGGAGGCGAGGGCAGCGGCCTCGCGCCTTCGGCCGCGGCCAGCGAGCGCCTCGCCGCGCGCGGCCTCGGCCTCGCGGTGATCTGCGGCCACGACCGCGACTACGCCCACGGCCTGGGCGCGCTGGTCTCCAGCCTGCGCGCGGCCGGGGCCAAGGCGGTGTGGATCGCCGGCAAGCCGCCCGCGGGCGAGCTCGCGGCCTGGGGCCTCGACCCCGCCCTGCCGCCCGCCTTCATCCACCTCGGCTGCGACGCGCTCGCGGCCCTCGACCACGCCCTGACATCCCTCGGCGTGACCGCCGACGCGACCACCACCACCGAAGGCTGAGGACAAGGACATGAGCGAGATCAAACTCCCCGACTGGTCGAGCCTCGACTTCGACGCGATCCCCACCCCGAGCGGCTCGGACGAGGGCGCGGCTGCGCCCGAATTGCCCGCGCCCTGGACCACCCCCGAGGGCCTCGAGCTCGCGGCCCTCTACGGCCCCGAAGATCTGCGCGCGCCCGCGGCCACCGGCCAGCTGTCCACGGCGCCCGGCCTGCCCCCCTTCCTGCGCGGACCCTACTCCACGATGTACGCCGTGCGCCCGTGGACGATCCGTCAGTACGCGGGCTTCTCCACGGCCGAGGCCAGCAACGCCTTTTACCGCCGCAACCTCGCGGCCGGGCAAAAGGGCCTGTCGATCGCCTTCGACCTGGCCACGCACCGCGGCTACGACAGCGATCACCCCCGAGTCGTCGGCGACGTCGGCATGGCCGGCGTGGCGATCGACTCGATCCTCGACATGCGGATCCTCTTCGACCGCATCCCCCTCGATCGCATGAGCGTGTCGATGACCATGAACGGCGCGGTGCTGCCGATCATGGCGCTCTACATCGTCGCCGCCGAGGAGCAGGGCGTGAAGCCCGAGCAGCTCGCGGGCACGATCCAAAACGACATCCTCAAAGAGTTCATGGTGCGGAACACCTATATCTATCCGCCCGCGCCATCGATGCGGATCATCGCCGACATCTTCGAGTTCACGGCCAAGAACATGCCGAGCTTCAACTCGATCTCGGTGTCCGGCTACCACATGCAAGAGGCCGGAGCGACGGCGGACATCGAGCTCGCCTACACCCTGGCCGACGGCCTCGAGTACATCCGCGCCGGACGCTCGGCGGGGCTGGCCGTCGACGACTTCGTCCCGCGGATCTCCTTCTTCTGGGCGATCAGCATGAATTTCTTCATGGAGGTCGCCAAGCTCCGGGCCGCGCGGATGCTGTGGGCCGAGATCGTCGGGCGCTTCGAGCCCAAAAACCCCAAGTCCCTGGCCCTGCGCACGCACTCGCAGACCTCGGGGTGGTCGCTGACCGCCCGCGACCCCTTCAACAACGTCGCGCGGACCTGCGTCGAGGCCATGGCCGCGACCTTGGGCCACACCCAGTCGCTGCACACAAACGCCTTCGACGAGGCCCTCGCCCTGCCCAGCGAATTCTCGGCCCGGATCGCCCGCAACACGCAGATCCAGCTGCAAGAGGAGACGGGGATCTGCGAGCTCGTCGATCCCTGGGGCGGCAGCTACCTCGTCGAGCGCCTGACCCACGACCTCGCCAACAAGGCCCGGGCGCTGATCGCCGAGGTCGAGGACATGGGCGGCATGGCCAAGGCGATCGAGGCCGGGCTGCCCAAGCTGCGCATCGAGGAGGCGGCGGCGCGGACCCAGGCGCGCATCGACGCCGGGCTGCAGACCGTCGTCGGGGTCAACCGCAACGTCCTCGACCCCGAGGACGAGACGCCGATCGAGGTGCTCAAGGTCGACAACAGCGCCGTGCGCGAGGCTCAGCTCGCCCGCCTGGCCCAGCTCCGCCGCGAGCGCGACGACGCGGCCGTGAACGCGAGCTTGGCGGGTCTGCGCCGCTGCGCCGAGACCGGCGAGGGCAACCTCCTCGCCCTGGCCGTCGACGCCGCCCGGGCCAAGGCCACGGTGGGCGAGATCAGCGACGCCCTCGAGCAGGTCTGGGGTCGGCACCGCGCCGAGACCCGTACAATCGCGGGGGTGTACTCCAGCGAGATCCGCCGCGAGGGCGACGACTCCGTCGAGCGCGTGCTCGCGCGGACAGCCAAGTTCGAGGGCCAGGAGGGCCGGCGCCCCCGCCTGCTCGTCGCCAAGATGGGCCAGGACGGCCACGACCGCGGGGCCAAGGTGATCGCCACCGGCTTCGCCGACATGGGCTTCGACGTCGACGTCGGCCCGCTCTTCCAGACCCCGGAAGAGACCGCGCGCCAGGCCGCCGAGAACGACGTGCACGTGATCGGCGTGAGCTCCCTGGCCGCCGGCCACCTGACCTTGGTCCCGGCGCTGAAGGCCGCGCTCGCCGAGCTCGGCCGCGAGGACATCCTCGTGGTCGTCGGCGGCGTGGTCCCGCCCCAGGACTATCCGGCCCTCGAGGCCATGGGCGTGGCCGCGATCTTCGGCCCGGGCACGGTCCTGGCCGACGCCGCCGACACGGTCCTCGACGCCCTCGCCCGCAGCTTGGAGCTCCAGCTTTGACGCGAGCCCGGCCCAGCGTCGACGAGCTCGAGCGCGGGGTCTCGGCGGGCGAGCGGCCGGCCCTCGGGCGGGCGATCACCTTGGTCGAGAGCCGCCTGGCGGCCGACCAGGTCCTCGCCCGCGCCCTGCTCGAGCGCCTGCTCCCGCGCACCGGCGCCGGCCTGCGCGTGGGCATCACCGGCGTGCCCGGGGTCGGCAAGAGCACCTTCATCGAGGCCCTCGGCAAGCAGCTGACCGCCGCGGGGACGCGCGTGGCCGTGCTCGCCGTCGACCCCAGCAGCACGCGCAGCGGCGGCTCGATCCTCGGCGACAAGACCCGGATGCAGGAGCTCGCCCGCGACCCCCTGGCCTTCGTGCGGCCCTCGCCCAGCCGCGGCTCCCTCGGCGGCGTGGCCCGGCGGACCCGCGAGGTCATGCTGCTATGCGAGGCCGCCGGCTACGAGGTCGTGCTCGTCGAGACCGTGGGCGTGGGCCAGAGCGAGACCATGGTCGCCGGCATGGTCGACTTCTTCTTGGTCCTGATGCTCGCGGGGGCCGGCGACGAGCTCCAGGGCATCAAGCGCGGGATCCTCGAGCTCGCCGACATGGTCGCGATCAACAAGGCCGACGGCGACAACCAGGAGGCGGCCCGCCGCGCCCGGGTCGAGTACGCCCGCGCCCTGCACCTCATGCCCCGCAAGAGCGCGCACTGGACCGTGCCCGTGGTCACCTGCTCGGGGCTCAGCGGCCTGGGCGTGGCCGAGCTGTGGGCGCAAATCCAGGCCTTCCGCGCGGCCCTCGAGCAGGCCGGGGAGTGGCAGCAAAAGCGCGCCGAGCAGGGCGTGCAGGCGATGTGGCGGGCGATCGAGTGGGGGCTGCTCGATCTCTTCCGCGGCGACGCGGCGCTGCGCGAGCGCGTGATCGCGCAAGAGTCGAGGGTCCGCGCGGGCGAGCTGACCCCCGACCACGCGGCCCTCGAGCTGCTGCGCACCTTTCGGCCCTGAGCTCGGAGTCTGTGAATTTTTCCCGTACGTCGTCAGGTATAGCGGGTGGATTTCGAGGCTTCGGGACACCGGCATCGAGGTCCTCAGGCGTGCATGGCGTCGTGCGGGAAAGATTCCCAGACTCTCAGTAGAGGTAGACCGCCCCCGAGGCGGAGGCGCCGAAGTTGCTCTGGTCCCCGCCGATGCCGACCGCGGCGCTGCTCTCCTCGCTCGCCGAGACCACGAGCAGCTGCCCGTCGCCCGAGAGCGCGACCACCTGGCCGAAGTGATCGAAGACGCCTGCGTTGCTCGCCTTGAGGTAGGCCCGCGAGCTCCACACGCCCTCGCGGCGCTCGAACAGGTAGGCCGCCCCCACGGCGTCGCTGCCGAAAGACCCCGGATCGTCCACGCCCGTCCCCGAGTAGCTCTCCTCGACGGCCCCGACCACGAGCAGCGTGCCGTCGGCGGACAGGCTGATCGAGTTGCCCATGCCTGCCCAGGTGCTGGTGTTGCTGGCCTTGAGATAGGCGACCTGCGCCCAACCATCGCCGCCTTGCTCGAACACGAAGCTCGCCCCGGCGTTGGTGCTCGCGTTGTCGCTCTGATCCCCGTCGACCCCCGTCGCCGCGCTGTCCTCGTGCATGGCGCCGACCGCCAACACGCTCCCGTCCGCGGAGAACGCCACGGACGCGCCGAAGAAGTCGCCGGCTTCGGTGTTCGAGGCCTTGACGTAGGCCTGCTGCGACCAGCCCTGGCCGTCGTCCTCGAACACGTACACGGCCCCGGCGTCCGCGGCCGCGTCGTCGTCGGCGCCGTTGCTCCCGGTCGCCGAGCCGTCCTCCTTCCACGCGCCCACGGCCAGGCGATCCCCGGCGCCCGAGAGCGCGACGCAAAAGCCAAAGTTGTCGCCCGCGCCGGTGTTCGAGGCCTTGATATAGGCCTGCTGCGACCACACGCCCCCGCTGCGCTCGTAGACATAGACCGCGCCAGAGTCCGCCGTCGCGTTGTCGGCGATCCCGTCGACCCCCGTCGCCGCGCCGTCTTCTTGCCAGGCGCCCACCGCCAGGCGATCCCCGCTGCTCGACAGGGCCAGCGCGTTGCCAAAGCGATCCCAGCTGTCGGTGTTCCCCGCCTTGATGTAGGCCTGCTGCGACCACACCCCATTTTCGCGGACGAACACATAGGCCGCCCCCGCGGCGCCCATCGAGTTGTCGGACTGGTCACCATCGACGCCCGTCGCCGCGCTGGCCTCCTTCCACGCGCCGACGACCAGGGTGTCGCCGTCAGCCGAGATCGCGAGGTCGCGGCCAAAGGAGTCCGGGCCGGTGTTCGAGGCCTTGATATAGGCCTGCTGCGACCACACCCCGCCCTCGCGGACGAACACGTAGACCGCGCCAGCGTTGAAGTCGTGGTCCTCGTCGGCGAAGGGGTCCCCGTCGATCCCGGTGGCCGGGCTGTCCTCCCAGGGCGCGCCGACGACCAGGGTGTCGCCGTCGGCCGAGAGCGCGAGCCCGTCGCCAAAGTACTCCTCGGACTGGGTATTGGACGCTTTGAAGTAGCCGACGGCCTCGGCGAGGTTGCTGGCGATGTCCAGCGGCTCGGCGCTCACGCAGCCCCCCGCGTTGCAAGACTCGAGCACGAAGCTGGCCTGCGCGCTGAGGTGCAAGGGGACGGTCAGCGCGAGCGACTCTCCGGCGACGTCCTCGCCGAGCTGCACATAGTCGTCATCGGGGAGGGCGCGACCGAGCAGGCGGTAGAAGTCGGCGTCGGGGACCTGCGTCCAGCTGAACTCGAACTGCTTGATCGCCGAGATCTCGAGCTCGAGCTGCGCGGCCTCGGCGGGCGGCTCGACGCCGGTGTCGGTCTCCGTCTCGGCCCCGCAGTCGGTCTCCGAGTCCGATTCCGTCTCCGTCTCCGTCTCCGACCCGACGTCGGTCTCGGTCTCGGTCTCGGACTCGGAGTCCGTCTCCGTCTCCGCGTCGGTCTCCGTCTCGGCGCCCGAGTCCGACTCGCTCGTCCCTTCGCTCGAGTCATCCTCTTCACTCTCGCTGTCCGATCCCTCGTCCTCCGAGCATGGCTCTCCAGGCTCGTAGACGCAGCCGAGCGACCACGGGCCAAAGAGGGTCAAGGACAGGGACAAAGACGAACGCCAGCGAGAGGACATGTCTCACCATGGCCCACGCCCGCGCGCGCGCTCAATGGCGTCCCCGCGTCCAATCCGCGCACGCCTCGAAGGGTCGCGTCGATGGGCCTGGAGCCAGTCCATCCGCTCGCAACTGCGTGCCAGGATCGAGCGTCGGCGGGCTCGCGCCGACGGACCTCCGTGCCATCGCCTCGGTGGCCGAGCGGGCACCGAGGCGATGGCACGGGGTCTTCGAATCAGCTGGACTCAGCCGGGGCTCGAGTCACCCAGCACGCCGCGCGGACCGACCGGCACGATCCCCGTGGGGTTGAGGGCGGCGACCGAGTAGTAGCCAGCCTTGATGTGCTCGAGGTTGACCGTGCTCGCGGCCCCCGGCAGGGCGTAGACCCGCTCCATCAGGGCCTGGAGCCGCGGGTAGTCGGCGATCCGCCGCAGGTTGCACTTGAACAGCGAGTAGTAGACGGCGTCGAAGCGGATCAGCGTCACGAACAGGCGCACGTCCGAGCCGGTCATGGCCGCGCCGAAGAGGAAGGGGCGGCCGTCCTCGAGCCGCGCCTCGAGCTCGTCGAGGGCCGCGAACAGGCGCTGCACCGCCTCCTCGTAGGCCTCTTGCGAGCGCGCGAAGCCTGCCCGATAGACGCCGTTGTTCACGGCCTCGTAGAGCTCGGTGTCGAAGCGCGCCATCTCGTCGGCGAGGGCCTCGGGGTAGAGCTCGAGCCCGGGGACGGCCTGCGGACCCGCGGGGAAGGCCGTGGCCAGCATGCGCATGATGTCCGCGGACTCGTTGTTGACGATGGTCTGCCGGGTCTCGTCCCAGAGCACCGGGACCGTGGCCCGGCCGGTGAAGGCGGGCTCGACCCGGGTGTAGAGCTCGTGCAGATGCTCCGCCGACGACAGCGGGTCGCCCTCGGGACCAAAGGTCCAGCCCTGCTCACCCAGGCGCGGGTCGAGGACCGTGATGGCGATCTGATCCTGGAGGCCGCGCAGGGCCCGGACCAGGGTCGTACGCGAGGCCCAAGGACAGATCCACGCGATGTAGAGCCGGTAGCGACCGGGCTCCGCCGGGAAGCCGCCCTCGCCCGTGGGCCCGGGGCTCCCGTCCGGGGTGATCCAGCTGCGGAAGCTGGAGCGCTGACGCACGAAGCGTCCCTTCGCGTCGTTCTTTTGGTAGGGGTCCCAGTCCCGGGTCCAGCGGCCGTCGACGAGCATGGCCGCTATCCTAACCCGCCAGGCCGATCTGGACGAGGAAGGCCTGGTTGTCCCAGAACAGCCACTCCTCGACCATCACGCCGTCCTCCCAGCGGCCGATGGTCGCCATGGGGATCTCGAAGGCCAGGCCGGTGGGCTCGATGAAGGTCCCGTCGCCCGCGGGCATGGGCTCGGTGAAGGTGCCCTCGAGCACGCCCGTGACCGAGGTCCACTCCTCCGAGGCGATGCGGATCGGGTGCTCCTCGATGCGCGTGTCGGGGGCGTAGACGAACATCCCCGAGAGGTCCGCGATGTGCACGTCGATGCCCTCGGTGGCGTGGCCGTCGGGCCAGTGGACGATCACGTCCTCGGCGTGGCTGTGGTCCAGGTCCTCCCAGCGCTGGTTGGTGAAGACCTCGAAGTCGAGCTCATCGAAGGTCTCGAGGTGCGCTTCCTCCTGGGCCGTGAGCGCGCCGGTGGGCTCTTCGGCGTCGCAGGCCACGCCGAGGGCGCCGAGGGCGAGGGCGGGGACGAGATGAAGGATGGTGGTGAGCTTGGTGGCGATGTTGGCGTGCATGTTGTGCCTCGTTCCTGGACATCATGCCTCGTTCCGAAATAGCTACAATATATCATATCAAAGACTTTTAGTTGCGTTTTAGCAACGTATGAACCATCCTCTGGTCATGCAGACCGAAGACCTCCAGGCCTTCCTCGCCACGGTCGAAGGCGGCAGCTTGAGCGCGGCGGCGCGCACTCTCGGCGTGCCCAAGTCGACGATCAGCCGGCGCCTCACTCGGCTCGAGGACGAGCTCGGCGTGCAGCTGATCGCCCGGGGCTCGCGCTCGCTCCAGCTCAGCGACCTGGGCGAGGAGCTCCATCGCCGCGCGGCCCCGGTCCTCGCCGACCTCGATGAGATCGCCCGGACCTTGCGCGACCAGGGCTCGGAGCCCGTCGGCGAGCTGCGCGTGGCCGTCCCCGAGGACCTGAGCATGGCCTTCATGGGCGCTCTCGCCGGCCGCCTGCTTCGCCTCCACCCCAAGCTCCAGCTGCGGGTCAGCTCGAGCAACCGCCTCGTCGACCTGATCGCCGAGGGCGTCGACGTGGCCCTGCGCGTGCACATGAACCCGCTAGCGAGCGTCGCCAGCCTCAAGGTCCGCCGCCTCGGCAAGGTCGAGCTCGCGGCCTACGCCGCGCCCAGCTACCTCGAGAGCGCGCCGAGCCTGCGCCGCCCCGCCGACCTCGGCGCCCACCCTTGCCTGACCATGGCCTCACTGGGCACGCGCTGGACCTTGACCCGCGCCCGCCCCGAGGAGCGCGAGCAGATCGAGGTCCACGCGGCGATGCTCACCAACGACCACTTCGCCCTGCGCGACGCGGCCTGCGAGGGCGCTGGCGTGTGCGTGGCGCCCTCGTTTTTGTGCACACAGGCCGTGGCCGAGGGTCGCCTCGTCCGGGTGCTCCCGCGCTGGTCGCTGCAAAACGCGAGCTTGTCGATGCTGTGGCCCAACGCCCGGGTGCGCTCGCCTCGGGTCCAGGCTTTCATCGACGTCGCGGTCGAATTCTTCGCCGAGGTCCCGGGCCTGAGCCAGCGCTGACAACGCTGCGCTCACTCGCAGCTTTGCAGCGCGGCGCTGTTCGTGCCCGCGGCGATGCACTCGAGCAGGCCCTGATAAGACTCGGGGCTGCGGTTGGGCTTTTCGCCCTCGAGCAAGCTGAGCACGCACTCCTCGTGGAGCGAGCGCAGCTCGTCCTCGCTGAGCTCCGGCATGGCCCCCTGGATCTCGGCGGTCTCGGTGATCACGATCTCGAGCATGTGCACGCAGACCTGGCTCTCGACGCTGTTCGGGTCGATGGCCATGCCGGGCCCACCACCTTGCTGACCAGGCATGGGGTGGGCGCGATCGCAGGCGTCGATCTCGAGCTCGGAGCTGGCCTGAAGCACACAGTTGCCGACGGCAGCCCAATTCTCGGGCCCGCGCATTTGTTGCTCGGCAGACAGCTCGCGCTGACACTCGTCCATCATTTGGGGATCGACTGGCGCGTCGGGCTGGCCTGCGTCGGCGGCGACGATCTGGTACAGGTGCATGCAGACGTCCGAGACCGAGGGCCCGCTGCCGTAGGCCGCGCTCGCCGAGGGCCCCGCCTGTGTCTCGCCCCCCGCGGTCGTGCCCTCCTCCGGGTCCGTGCTGTCCTTGTCGCGCTTGCAGGCGACGAAGCACAGCGAGAGCGCCGCGGAGGCGCAGAGCAACCAGCGAGAGGGGCGGGAGGGCATCGAGGTGAGTATGCACTGCGCAGGCGCCGGGTTCACCCCTCTCGCCGTGCACAGCCCGAGCAAGCGTTCCTCGTGGACTGATGGCGCCGAGAGAGCGCCCTCGAGCGCGCGAGCGCCCTCCATGGCGCCCGCGGCCATCCTCTGCCCGCGGCTGTCCTCTACTCGAAGAGCGCGCCCACCCGAGTCACCTCCCGCGCCGCCGCGGCCCAAGCCCGCAGCCGAGCCAGCGACCGCTCTCCGCGGATCCGCGCTTCGCTGGCCGCGTCGACCTCGACGCCACGCACCTCCAGCAGCGCCAGGGTCATCTCTGCCAGCACCGCCCGCTGGCCCTGTGCTCGCCCCTGCTCTCGGCCCTCTTCTCGGCCCTCTTCGCGCCCCTGCTCGAGACCGAGGTGAAAAGTCCCGCTGTTCATCTCGATCTCCCACAGCGGGTCGTGTTCGTCTTTTGGGATCAGCTCCATCAATTTCCTCCTGTCCGCGCGGCTCACCGCCGCGAGGATCGTCATAGTGTACGCCTGTCGCTGCGCCTCCGGCAGCGTCCGGGTGGCCTGCAGCCCGGCCGTTGCCGCCTTCAAGTCTCCCCTGGAGCCGTGCAGGGCCGCGGCCAGCACCGCTGCCTGCGGGCTCTTCTTCGCCTGCTCGGGATCACGGATCGCCGCCACCGTGTGGACATCCAGCACCATCGCCTCCACTCGCGGCGGCGGACCCTCAGCCCACACCCGCAAGTCCGCGGACATCTCATCCGAGAAGGACACCACGATCATCCAGCACGGGAGCTCGTGGTCCTTCGCCAGGACCGCCTGAAAGAAGGGCAAGCGCCACCGCAGCCGCCAGTCCCGAGCCTTTTGCGCCTCGATCGAGAGCACCGCGCCATCGGGCCGCGACGGCGAGGCCCGGCCATCGGGGCCCAGGCAGACCAGAACGAGGTCCGGGAAGCCCTGGCGGACCACCATCTGCTCGCCCTCCACCGGGACCTCGACCTCCGCCCGCCGATCGATCGGCTGGCCATCCACTGGCCGCGGGATCCCCTGGAGGTCGAAGGCGAGCCACGGCTCGTCTCGAAAGAGTTGAAGGATGCCTTGATGCAAGATTCCAGTCACATCCTCTCTTCGGCCCGCGTGCATCTTCGATGCAGGGTTTTTTCCTACCTCCGGATCTCTGGGCTGAGCTGGCCGAGATTTGGGACAGAAGGATCTGCCGCCCACAGCCTCGCCTCTATTCGAAGAGCGCGCCCACCCGAGTCACCTCCCGCGCCGCCGCGGCCCAAGCTCGCAGCCGAGTTAGCGACGGCTCTCCGCGGATCCGCGCTTCGCTGGCCGCGTCGACCGCGACGCCGCGCACCTCCAGCAGCGCCAGGGTCATCTCCGCCAGCACCGCCCGCTGGCCTTGCTCGCGCCCCTGCTCGCGCCCCTGCTCGAGACCGAGGTGAAAAGTCCCGCTGTTCATCTCGATCTCCCACAGCGGGTCGTGTTCGTCTTTTGGGATCAGCTCCATCAATTTCCTCCTGTCCGCGCGGCTCACCGCCGCGAGGATCGTCATAGTGTACGCCTGTCGCTGCGCCTCCGGCAGCGTCCGGGTGGCCTGCAGCCCGGCCGTTGCCGCCTTCAAGTCTCCCCTGGATCCGTGCAGGGCCGCGGCCAGCACCGCTGCCTGCGGGCTCTTCTTCGCCTGCTCGGGATCACGGATCGCCGCCGCCGTGTGGACATCCAGCACCATCGCCTCCACTCGCGGCTGCGGACCCTCAGCCCACACCCGCAAGTCCGCGGACATCTCATCCGAGAAGGACACCACGATCATCCAGCACGGGAGCTCGTGGTCCTTCGCCAGGACCGCCTGAAAGAAGGGCAAGCGCCACCGCAGCCGCCAGTCCCGAGCCTTTTGCGCCTCGATCGAGAGCACCGCGCCATCGGGCCGCGACGGCGAGGCCCGGCCATCGGGGCCCAGACAGACCAGGACGAGGTCCGGGAAGCCCTGGCGGACCACCATCTGCTCGCCCTCCACCGGGACCTCGACCTCCGCCCGCCGATCGATCGGCTGGCCATCCACTGGCCGCGGGATCCCCTGGAGGTCGAAGGCGAGCCACGGCTCGTCTCGAAAGAGTTGAAGGATGCCTTGATGCAAGATTCCAGTCACATCCTCTCTTCGGCCCGCGTGCATCTTCGATGCAGGGTTTTTTCCTACCTCCGGATCTCTGGGCTGAGCTGGCCGAGATTTGGGACGACAAGCCCTGCTTGCTGCCCAGAGCCTCTACTCGAAGAGCGCGCCCACCCGAGTCACCTCCCGCGCCGCCGCGGCCCAAGCTCGCAGCCGAGCCAGCGACCGCTCTCCGCGGATCCGCGCTTCGCTGGCCGCGTCGACCTCGACGCCACGCACCTCCAGCAGCGCCAGGGTCATCTCCGCCAGCACCGCCCGCTGGCCCTGTGCTCGCCCCTGCTCTCGGCCCTCTTCGCGCCCTTGCTCGAGACCGAGGTGAAAAGTCCCGCTGTTCATCTCGATCTCCCACAGCGGATCGTGTTCGTCTTTTGGGATCAGCTCCATCAATTTCCTCCTGTCCGCGCGGCTCACCGCCGCGAGGATCGTCATAGTGTACGCCTGTCGCTGCGCCTCCGGCAGCGTCCGGGTGGCCTGCAGCCCGGCCGTTGCCGCCTTCAAGTCTCCCCTGGATCCGTGCAGGGCCGCGGCCAGCACCGCTGCCTGCGGGCTCTTCTTCGCCTGCTCGGGATCACGGATCGCCGCCACCGTGTGGACATCCAGCACCATCGCCTCCACTCGCGGCGGCGGACCCTCAGCCCACACCCGCAAGTCCGCGGACATCTCATCCGAGAAGGACACCACGATCATCCAGCACGGGAGCTCGTGGTCCTTCGCCAGGACCGCCTGAAAGAAGGGCAAGCGCCACCGCAGCCGCCAGTCCCGGGCTTTTTGCGCCTCGATCGAGAGTACCGCGCCATCGGGCCGCGACGGCGAGGCCCGCCCATCGGGGCCCAGACAGACCAGGACGAGGTCCGGGAAGCCCTGGCGGACCACCATCTGCTCGCCCTCCACCGGGACCTCGACCTCCGCCCGCCGATCGATCGGCTGGCCATCCACCGGCCGCGGGATCCCCTGGAGGTCGAAGGCGAGCCACGGCTCGTCTCGAAAGAGTTGAAGGATGCCTTGATGCAAGATTCCAGTCACATCCTCCTCTTCGGCCCGCGTGCATCTTCGGTGCAGAGTTTTTTCCACCGCCAGAAACAAGCGACCGAACCGGCCAGAACCCGGGCCACTCTGGACAAAGCCCTCGGCGAAAAGATCAAGCATTGCCGCTCTAGTGTGCGCGCCAGAGGACTTGAAGGGTCCCAGGCGCCGGACCGCCGGCTGCTGACGAGGCGCGAGGAGGGAGTTTGTCGGGCACAAATGACTGACGAGCAACGAAGTCAGCGGCCGGTGCTCCAAGCCTGGGGCCCTTCAAGTCCTCTGGTGCGCGCACGAGGAGCTCATGAGCGAGGTGTCGTGTTGGGATTCGCCACGGGCTCCGAGGGCTCCGTCGCCACGAGCTCCGCGTCGGCCTCGGCCTTTGCCCCCGCGAAGAGCGAGCCCGCCCACCCGTTGGCGATCACCCCCGTCAGCAGCGACGCCGCCGCGACCCCCGCGAAGATCCCCATCAGCCCCCACAGCGCGCCCCCGAGCAACGCGAGAGGGACGGCGAGCAGCAAGCTCTGGAGCGCGGAGATCACCGTGGCCCGCAGCGCCTGGTCGATGGCGTTGAAGGTCGCGCCGATCACCCGCACCAGGGCCACGCCGGCGTAGCCGGCGGGGACGATCCAAAAGAAGCGCTGGAGGGGATCGTGGACCGCGGCGTCGCTCGAGAAGATCGTCGCCACCCAGCCGCCGAAGGCGATCAGCACCAGCCAGCCGCCGAGGCCCCAGGCGATCGCAAAGCGCCGCGCGATGACCAGGGCCCGGCCGACTCGATCCTCGCGCTCGGCCCCCCAGTTTTGGCCGACGAAGGGGGTCATCGCCGAGCCCAGGGCCAGGGGGGCGATCAGCACCAGCATCTCGAGGCGGGTGCCCACCCCCCAGGCCGCCACGGCGGCCTTGCCGTAGTCGGCGATCAGGGCCGTGAGCACGCCGGCGGCGAGGGGCGAGAACATGTTTGTCAGCGAGGCCGGCAGACCCACGGAGAGGATCGCTCGCCACGAGGCGATCAACTCGGACATGCGCGGGACCCGAAACTCGAGCAGCTTCATGCGCCAGCCCAGCACCCACAGCGCGGCCGAGAGCGTGAACACCCGAGACGCCAAGGTCGCCAGCGCGGCCCCGCGCACGCCCATGGCGGGGATCGGCCCAAAGCCGAAGATGAACATCGGGTCGAGGATGCCGTTGGCGATCGCCCCCGACATCATGATCAACATCGGCGTGCGCGCGTCACCGGTCGCGCGCATCGCCCCCGAGCCGATCATCGGGACCACCAAGAAGGCCGAGCCCGCGAACCAAATCGTCATGTACTCGAGCACGATCTCGAGCAGCACCCCCTCGGCGCCGAGGCGCGCAAAGAGCCAGCGCTGACAGATCAGCCCGAGGAGCGAGAGCGCGGCGACCACGGCCAGAGCGAGGATCAGCGCGTGGGTGGTCAGCTGCCGCACGCGGCGCTCGTCGCCAGCGCCGATCGCCCGAGCGATCGCCGAGGTCGTGCCCACGCCCAGACCCAAGGTCGCGCTGGTCACGACCATGACCACGGGGAAGGTGAAGCTGATCGCCGCGAGCTCGTCGGTGCCCAGGCGGCCGACGAAGTAGGTGTCGACCAAGCTGACGGCGAGGATGAACACGATGCCGAAGGACATCGGCACGCCGAGGCTCACGAGCGCGCGACGGATGTCGCCCTCGATCAGGGTCGCCTGCCGGGCCGCCTCGGGTTTGGCCATGTTCGGTCCTCGCGCCGCGTCCGCGGGGCGCTAGCGGTGCGTCCACTCGCCCAGAGGCAAGTGAGCGACTTCGTTGAAGCCGTCGAGGGTCAGCCGCTCGCCGCTGTAGAGCACCCGGGTGATGGAGGTGTTGTAGAGGCGCCAGGCCTGCTCGAAGGCCCGCTGCGGAGGGATGCCCAGGACCTCGTGGAGGAGCACCGCCTTGGGGCCGACCGAGGTGAAGAGCGCGATCTCTCCGCGGGCGCGGCTGCGCAGCTCGGCGAAGGCCGCGAGCACCCGCTCCCGAAAGGCGGCCCAGGTCTCGACGCCCTCGGGCGCGATCTCGGCGCGCAGCCAGCGAGCCATGATCCCCTCGAAGAGCAGCTGCCAGGCCCGCAGCCGTCGGTCGCGGTCACCGGTGGCGTCCATCGCCTCGGTCGCGAGCCGGCGCAGCTCGACCTCGCCCGCGCCGAGCGAGACCTCGCCCGCGCCGAGCTCCGCGATGAAGCCCGCGACCAGGCCGTGGCCGTCGTGCTCGTCGAAGCCGGGCAGCTCGACGAGCTCGGGGAGCTCGAGGCCGGCGGCGGCCAGCCCCTCGCAGGCCAACCCGGCCGTGTCGTGGTGACGCCGGGCCGGGCCGGTGAACAGCGCGTCGAAGCCAGGCCGGCCGGCGGCGGCGAAGCGCTGACCGAGCGCCACACCGAGCACCCGCGCCTGCTCCCGCCCCTTCGCCGAGAGCTCGTCATAGTTCGCGGCGAACATCGAGGCCTGGGCGTGGCGAATGACGTGGAGGGTGCTCACCGTCGGCGATGGTACTCGACACCGGCCCCAGGTCAGACCGCGCGCGCCCGCACGCCACCGCGAGGACGGGCCGCGCCCCGCGCGGGAGGAGAGCGCTCGCGCGAGCTGGCAGCCTACTCGGAGGCCCGGGTGAGGCGCTCGAGGGTGTCGGCCTGGAGCTTGAGGCCCTCGGCGGTCGCGCGGGTCTGTGAGTTGGCGGCCGCGCTCGCGCGGACGGTGTCGGCGACCTGGTGGATGTTGGTCGCCACGGCCTCGGTCTCGACGCCCTGGCGCTCGATCAGCGCACGGATCTCCCGCGCCGCCGCGGCCGTGCTCTGGGCGAGGGCGCGGCTGCGCTCCGTGACCGCCGTGGTCCCCGCGCTCGCCGCCTGGATGTTGGTGACCCGGGCGTGGACGTCCGCGACCATGCTCGTGACCCGCTCGGCGAGGCGACGCATCTCGGCGGCGACGAGGGCAAAGCCGCGCCCCGCCTCGCCGGCGCGGGTGGCCTCGAGGGCGCCGTTGAGCGCGAGCAGGTCGCTGCGATCCGCGATCTCGCGGATCCCCTCGAGGAGCCCGCCGATGCCCTCGGCGTAGGCCCCGAGCTCGGCGATCTTCTCGACCATGGCGTCGGTCGCGGCGAGGGTCTGCTCGGCGTCCCCAAGCACGCCCCCGGCCTCGCGCGAGATGTCCTCGGCCGCGCCGACCAGCGAGGTGATCGTCTCGCTGACCATGAGCACCGCGTAGGACTGCTGGTCCCCGGCGGCCTCCTGCTCCTGCGTCGAGGCCTGGATCTCCGCCGCCGCGGCCGCGAGCTCGATGGCCGTCGAGCGGATCTGTGCGATCGCCCTGTCGAGCTGTACGACCATGCCGCGGAAGGCGTCCGGGAGCTCGCCGCGGCCCCCGATCTCCACGTCGAGCTCACCGCGGGCCACGGCCCCAGCCGCCCCGGCGAGCTCTTCGAGCATGTCGAGCATGCGGTTGAAGTTTTGGCTCAGCCGACCAAACTCGTCGTCACGCGTGAGCGTGAGCCGGCCGAAGGCGCGGATGTCCCCGACCTCGACGACCCGCCGCGTCGCCTCGTCGAGGGCCTCGAGCTGCTCGCGCTGAGCCGACCACAGCGAGAGGCTGATCATCGCGCCGGAGATCACCCCGAGGCTGGTGAGCACGAGCACCGTCAGCACCATCGCGCCGACATGCTCGTCGAGCGTGGTCGCGGTCAGCAGCCAGCGACCCTCGCCGAGCTCGACGGCGGCCGACGCCTGGGTCTGGTGGCGGTCGTAGCCCCTCAGGGTCTCGGGCCGCTGGGGGAGCTCGAGCTGCGCGGCCAAGACCGCGGGCAAGGCCTCGGTCCCGACCACGCGGATACCCTCGGCCCCGTCCACGCGGACGCCCTCGAGCAGATCGGGCGCGGCGTCGTGCTCACCGCGACCCAGGCGCGCCGCGGCGACCTCGACGAGCCGACGTTGCTCGGCGACCGCGGCCGCGCGCCTGCCCTGGAGGCGGACGTAGCCGCCGACCATGAACAGGCCGAGCAGGCTGGTCAGCACGATCGCCACGATCGTTACGACGAGCGCGCGACCGACCGAGCTCGCGGGTCGCTGCACCGCCAGGCCGCGCGCGACGATCTCGCTGCCCACGCGATCGTGGATCGGCTGCAAGAGCGCGTGGAGCACCTGGTGCGTCAAGCTGCAGCTCGCCGCCATCGACACCATCATGACCAGCGAGGTCGCGAGCTCGGCGGGGCCGAACACCACCGGCGCGGGGACGCCGAGCCACGCGAGCACCAGCACCCCCGCGAGGCTCAGCTCCCAGCCCAGGGTGTAGATCAGCACGAAGCGCGCGCAGACGCGCTGGAGCAGGGCATCGGCCGCGAGCAATTCTGCGTCCGTGGCCTCGCCCTCGGCCCGCACTCGCCGCAGCGGATCCAGGGCGCGCCACAGCCACAGCCCAACGAAGGGCGCGCGCGCGAAGACCAGCAGCACGAGCGCCCGGGGGTCGGCGATCGCAACGATCTCGACCCACAAGAACCCCATCAGCACGGCGATGCCGAGGTCGAACACGCCGACCCACAGCAGAATCTTCCAAGCGACGTCCTTGTGGTGCACGGTCCCGGAGGCGCGAAACCGAGGGGCTCGGACGCGCGCCACCTCGCTGATTGTCAGGGTGAAGAGGACTGGCTCGCGCGCGCGCG
The DNA here is from genome assembly GCF_011083025.2 of Pseudenhygromyxa sp. WMMC2535. NCBI lineage: Bacteria > Pseudomonadati > Myxococcota > Nannocystales > Nannocystaceae > Pseudenhygromyxa > Pseudenhygromyxa sp. WMMC2535. The sequence goes on along the minus strand of NZ_JABJWV010000001.1, from coordinate 3,785,615 downwards.
TCGACGCGAGGCGAGCACACTACCGATGACCTCGACGAGCTCGCCGCAGTCGGGCGTCTTGACCGCGCCCCCGTCCGCGCCACAGGCCCTGATCGTCGCGGTCAGCTCGCTGCGCGAGCGGTCGCTGAACAACAACACGGGACAGTCATGGCGGCGGTCCTCGTGGATCAGCCGCAGCAGCGAGGGCCCGTCGAGGGCGGGCATCGTGATGTCGAGGACCAACACGTCCGGGCGCAGCTCGGCGATCTTCTCGCGGCACTCGAGCGGCTCATCGATCGTCTCGACCCGATAGCCCTGCTCTCCGAGCACCTCGCTGACGACCTCGAGAGTGATCGGGCTGTCGTCGACGACGAGGATGGTGGCTTGCACTTCGCTCATGGTGACGCGGGATCAGTATGACAGACCCTACACGATTGCGACTGCGCGGCCGCGAATGATTCCTCATGCCCCCCTGCGCCACGACCAGGGTGGACCGGGGCGGAGAAACTGCGCCAGGAGCGGAGTCGCGCCCATACACGAGTCGAGCGCGCCCTCGACCGGTTCGTCAGCCGGTCCGCTGGGGAATCTCGAGCGGGATGTAAGGCATGCGCTCGGCGGCGGGCTCGGAGCCGTAGATCCAGCGATAGATCGCCCAACGCCCGAGCACCGACTGGGTGTAGTGGCGCGTCTCGTCGAAGGGGATCGCCTCGATGAAGAGATCGAGATCCCAGTCACCGCGCTCGCCGAGCCACTGGTCCGTGCGTCCCGGGCCGGCGTTGTAACTCGGGATCGCCAGCGCGGCCGCGCCGCCTGCGTTGTCTCGCTGCCAGCGGGACACCAAGCCAGCGAGGTAGCTCTGGCCCAAGTTCAGATTTACCGCCGGATCGTAGAGCTCGCTGGATCGCACCTTTAGCCCGAGGCGTTTCGCCACAGTCTCTGCGGTCGCAGGCATGAGCTGAATGAGGCCGCGCGCGCCAGCCCAAGAGGTCGCGCCAGGATCGAAGCGACTCTCGGTCTGCATCACGGCGTAGGTCAGCAAGCTCGGGACATCGTGCTCGGCCTCGCCCTGCTCGACGAGGGCGCGAAAGGGCATGGGGTGGGCGAGCTCCCACAGCGCGCGCCGATCTCCAGTTGGGGGCTCGCCCCGCCACGCGCCGCCGCGACTGGCGAGGGTGCGCTGCGCCTCGGCGTAGAGCCCGGCCTGCGCGAGCACGGCGGCGGCTGGCCAGCCACCGATCCCCCCGGCGTCGAGGTCTGCGCTGGCCTGTTCGCCCAGGCCCAAGCTCGCCCACAGCTGCGCGCGCTCGGCCGCGGGCGTGCCGGGCAGCTCGAGCGAAGGAATGACCGCGCCGTCGGCGGACTCGAGCACGGCCAGACCCTCGGCGAGGGCCTCCTCGCCCTGATCCCGCAGCCGCGACATCGCCTGCATCGCGGGGTAGCTCAGCGGCCGCGTGCGCACACACTCGACATAGGCCGCCCGCGCGTCCGCCTGCTCGCCCGCGATGCCCAGAGCCCGCCCGCGAAAGTAGTGCAGCTTGGCGAGGGTATCCCCGCTCACGCGTTTGCTGGCGATCGCCGCGTCGATCAGCGCGAGGGCGTCCTGCGTGCGCTGCTCGGCGAAGGCCTGCACGAGCAGCCGGCGCAGGGCTTCGTCGGCCATGTCACCGTCGGGGTGATCCGCCAAGGAGCGCTCGTAGGCCGCGCGCGCCGACTCGGGCTTGCTCGCGCTCTCCCACGACTCCCCGGCCTTGATCAACGCGTCGTCCGCGTAGCTGTGATCGGGGTGGTCCTTGGCCAACGCCTCGAAGCGCGCCGCCGCGTCCTCGTACTTGCCCGCGGCGTAGCGCCCACGCGCGGCCTGGTAGCGGCTCTTGACCTCGCGGCCCTGGTCCTTGGCCTTCGCGCAGTGCTTGCTCGCCTGATCGAAGACCGGCTGAGACGCGGGCCGCTTGCGCTGCTTGAAGATCGCCGAGCCCTTGAGATAGAGCACGCGGCAGCGGTCGCCCTCGTCCGCCGCGAGCGACTTGGCCTGCTTCATGAACCGATCCGCCCCCGAGATCACCTGGCCGTAGCTGCGCCGCGCGAGCAGATCATCGAGCTCGGCGAGGGCGCGGCGGCGTTCGAAATCCCGGCGCGCACGCTTGTCGCGCGTGATCACCTTGGCCTTCTCGAGCTCGGTGAGGGCCTCGCTGGCCTCGCGCCCGTAGTCGGACAGGGGCACGTCGAGGGCCAGGCCCTCGAAGAGCTCGGCCGCGGCCCGCTGATCTTCGGCCTCGCCCTCGAGCAAGAGCACGGCGAGCTTGCGCCGGGCCTCGTAGGCGCTGCGATCGTCGGCCTCGGCGAGGTAGGCCCGGTACGAGGCCACCGCCCCCGCGCGATCCATGGTCCGCGCTTGCGCGTCGGCCTTGACCAGGCGCGCGCGCGCGGGGATGCCCGCCGCCGGATCGGGCTCGAGATCCTCGACCAGCGCCAGGGCGGCCGCGCTGTCTTGCGCGTCGAGGCGCGCCTGGGCCTCGAGCACGCGCAGCTGCGCCGCGATCGGGGCGAAGGCCGCGACCTCCCGAACCCTGGCGAAGCGCGCGGCCGCGTCGGCCCACGCCTCGTCCTCGAGCGACTCGAAGGCGCGCAGCAGCTCGGCCGCCGCGCGGTCCTCGGGCGAGAGCGAGCCCTCGGCCAGCAGCGCGTCGAGCAGCGCCTTGGCCTGCTCGTGATCCCGGCGCTCGCGGGCGATGATCGCCTCGCGGCCAGGACCATCGGCGAACCACAAGGCGCGCGATGCAGACTCGGGCACCTGCGCCTGTTCGCCCTCGTCCGCGTCTTCTTCGCCCTCCGCGAGCTCGTCGGTGCCCACCGTCGCGCTCTCGGCCATGGCGAGCGCCGGCGGCGACTCCGTGTGGCAGCCCCCCAGACAGGTCAGGAGCAGCACACAGGGCCAATTTTTCGCTCGCCTGGTCATCTCTTCAGCGTTTTAGCCGCCCTCCGGCACCTCGCCAAAAGAGCAGCACAAAAGCGCCCCGAATGTCGACGCGCGAGGCCCTGCGCGCCTTCCTCAGCCCACGCCAGGCAGCGCGGTGGGCAGCGCCTCGAGCAGCTCCAGGGCCCCCTGATCCACGTCCAGGCGGGCGCGCAGGCCAAAGGGCAGCGCCGCGTTGCGCCCGGGCGCGTGGCCAAAAGGCAGGCCGATCAGCACCGGCACACCCAGGCGAGCGAGGCGCTCCTCGACGACCTCGACGGCGCTGGCGCCGTGGCTCTTGCCCGAGGACGGCTCGACGCAGCCGTGCAGCTGACCAACGGCGACGCCGACCACGCCCCGCAGCGCGCCGCTCTCGAGCAGCTGGGTCAAAGCCCGATCCAGGCGGTAGGGCCGCTCGCCAACCTCCTCGAAGGCGAGGATCGCCCCGCGCAGATCCGGCATCTCCGGCGTCCCGATCAGCGTGCGCAGGACCTCGAGGTTGGCGGGGATCAGCGTGCCCTCGACGCGGCCACCACACAGCGCCGCGGCCTCCTCCCCCTCCGCCACCAGCGGCTCGGGCAGCTCGCCCTCGAGCAGGGTCCACAGGCGCTCGCGATCTTCGTGACCGAGCTCGTCGAGCTGCCCGACCACGGGGCCGTGAATCGAGGGCACGCCCGCGCGCGTCCAGGCCCAGCACAGCAGCGCCGTCACGTCGGAGAAGCCGACGATCAGCTTGGGGGGACGGCCGCCAGCGGGACGCAGCAGCGCCGGATCCAGGCGCCGCAGCAGGCGCGTGGCCCCGTAGCCGCCCCGCGCCGCCCAGATCAGCGCGGCCTTCGGATCACGCAGAGCCGCGTTCAAGGCCCCCAGCCGCGCCTCGTCGTCGCCGGCAAAGTAACCGCTGCGCTGCTCGAGGTTGGCGGCCAGGACCGGCTCACCAAAGCGCCGGCGAACGTGCGCGAGCCCACGTCCCAGCCGCTCGAGATCCACCGGCCCCGAGGGCGCGACCACGTGCACCCGCCTCGCTGCGCCTTCCCCACGCGCCCCGGCGCCGCGGTCAGATCCGTCGCTCGAAGCGGTAGCGTTGCCTCGGTTCACCATCTCGTCGCCCGCAGACGCGAGATCTTATCCCAATCCGTCGCGCCCGGGATGGCCATCGCCCCGCCCGCGTAGACAGCGCGACGCCCCACCACTACCCTGCTCGCCCACCACCGGCTCTGCCCATGTTTCAGCGCGTCCTCAAAAAGGTCTTTGGCACCAAGCACGATCGTCAGATCAAGAAGATCCAGCCGATCGTCAACCGCATCAACGAGCTCGAGGCCAAGCTCCAGCCCCTGCGCGACGACGAGCTCCAGGCCAAGACCGCCGAGTTCAAGGAGCGCATCGACCGGGGCGAGCCCCTCGACGACATCCTGCCCGAGGCCTACGCCGTGGTCCGCGAGGCCGGCAAGCGGACCTTGGGCATGCGTCACTACGACGTGCAGATGATCGGCGGCATCGCCATGCACCGCGGCATGGTGCTCGAGATGCGCACCGGTGAGGGCAAGACGCTGACGGCGACCTCGGCCCTCTACCTCAACGCCCTGTCCGGTCGCGGCGGCCACCTGATCACCGTCAACGACTACCTCGCGTCCCGCGACGCCGAGTGGATGGGCAACATCTACAACTTCCTCGGCCTGTCGGTGGGCACCATCGTGCACGGGCTCTTCCACCACGAGCGCCAGAAGTCCTACCGCGCCGACATCACCTACGGGACCAACAACGAGTTCGGCTTCGACTACCTGCGCGACAACATGAAGGAGACGATCGAGAAGTACGTTCAGCGCGAGCTGAACTACGCGATCGTCGACGAGGTCGACTCGATCCTGATCGACGAGGCCCGGACCCCGCTGATCATCTCGGGTGAGAGCGCCAAGCCGGCCGAGCTCTACAAGACCGTCGACCGGGTGATCCCCTCGCTGCGCCGCGACCTCGACTACGTCGTCGACGAGAAGGCCAACAGCGTGCAGCTGACCGACGCCGGCGTCGACCGGGTCGAGAAGCTGCTCGGCTGCGGCAACCTCTACGACCGCGACAACGTCCAGCTCAAGCACCACGTCGACCAGGCCCTGCGCGCCCACGTGCTCTACAAGCGCGACGTCAACTACCTCGTCGAGCGCGGCGAGGTCGTGATCGTCGACGAGTTCACCGGCCGCAAGATGGAGGGCCGGCGGTGGAGCGACGGCCTCCACCAGGCGATCGAAGCCAAGGAGAACGTGGCGATCCAGTCCGAGTCTCAGACCCTGGCGACGATCACCTACCAGAACTACTTCCGCATGTACGACAAGCTGGCGGGCATGACCGGCACCGCCGACACCGAGGCCGAGGAGTTCCACAAGATCTACAACCTCGAGGTCATCGTCGTCCCGACCAACCGCCCGATCCAGCGCAACGACATGGACGACGTCGTCTACAAAAACGAGCGCGGCAAGTTCAAGGCGGTGGTCGAGCAGATCCGCGAGTGCCACGAGCGCGGCCAGCCGGTGCTCGTGGGCACGACCAGCGTCGAGAAGTCCCAGGTCATCCACCAGCTCCTCGACCGCTCCGGCGTCCCGCACTCGATCCTCAACGCCAAGAACCACCAGCGCGAGGCCTACATCGTGGCCCAGGCCGGGCGGAAGCACGCGGTCACCGTGGCCACCAACATGGCCGGCCGCGGCACCGACATCATCCTCGGCGGCAACTCCGAGATGATGGCCAAGGCCCACTTCGACCCCGAGGAGAAGCCCGAGGAGTTCGCCAAGCTCCACGCCGGCCTCAAGGAGCAGTGCGAGGCCGAGAAGCGCGAGGTCCTCGAGCTCGGCGGGCTGTTCATCCTCGGGACCGAGCGCCACGAGAGCCGACGGATCGACAACCAGCTGCGCGGCCGCGCCGGTCGCCAGGGCGACCCCGGCACCTCGCGCTTCTTCCTCTCGCTCGAGGACGACCTCATGCGGATCTTCGGCGCCGACCGGATCACCGGGCTGATGGAGCGCCTGGGCATGGAGGAGGAGGTCCCGATCGAGGCCCCGATGGTCAACAAGGCCATCGAGAACGCGCAGACCAAGGTCGAGGCCATGCACTTCGACACGCGCAAGAACCTGTTCGAGTACGACAACGTGATGAACGAGCAGCGCAAGGCGATCTACGCCCTGCGCCGGCAGATCCTCGAGGGCCGCTACCAGCCGGAGATCCTCGACGACGAGGCCCGCAAGGAGCAGCGCGAGAAGCTCCCGCCGCCGCCCGACACCTCGGGCCCGCACACCCTGCCCTCGCTGCGCGAGACCATGCGCGAGCGGACCGTGGCGATCATCGACCACCACTGCCGCCGCCGCCTCGCCGACGCTGGCCTGCCCGCCGGCGAGGAGGTCAGCGAGCCGTGGCCGCCCGAGGGCATCATCCCCCACGAGCTGACCCACGACCTCTACCGCCACTACGGCTCGATGGTGAAGTTCGACGACGTCGCCAGCGAGCGCGCGGCGGTCATCGAGCGCAGCCTCGACGTGGTCGCGGCCTCGCTGATCCAGCAGCGCGAGCGCATCCACGACCTGTGCTACGGCCACGTCGAGAGCGCCGTGACCGAGCTGTGCCCGGCCGACGTCCACCCCGACGAGTGGGACCTCGACGGCGTCGAGAAGGAGATGAAGGCCCGCTTCTACCTCGACATCGAGATCCACGAGGTCGAGGAGGACGTCGACGCCCTGGTCGACTCGTGCTGGGATCAGGTCGAGGCCGCGCTGCTCGCCCGCGAGCAGGAGTTCGGGCTCTACACCTTCCTCTATCACATCCGGCGGATCTACCTGCGCGAGATCGACGAGCAGTGGATCAGCCACCTCAAGAACATCGAGGACCTGCGCGCCGGCATCGGGCTGCGCAGCTACGCCAACCGCAACCCCAAGAACACCTATAAGGTCGAGGGCTTCAAGCTCTTCAACGAGATGTGGGAGAGCATCTCGCAGACCGTGCTCGACAGCGTGCTCCAGATGCGCCTGTCCGAGGAGGACCGGCGCCGCGCCGAGGAGGGCGAGGAGTACGAGTCGACCCTCACCAAGGCCTCGCAAAAGCGCGAGCGCGCCGCGGCGGTCAGCCGCAAGGGCGGCTCCCTCGATCGCCTCGACGCCGCGGCCAAGGCCGCCGTCGCCAAGCTCAGGGCCTCCGGGGCCGCGCCCTCGCAAAAGCCCGGCGCGTCCGCGGCGATCGCCGAGGCGGCCCGCCGCGCCGCCAAGGCTCAGGCCGTGCAGCCCGCCCAGGCCCCGAGCGTCGACGAGAGCCTGGCCAAGGCCCAGGCCCAGGCCCTCGAGAGCCTCAAGAGCGACAAGCCCGGCGCCAAGAAGTCCAGCCGCCGCAAGCGTCGCAAGTCCGCCGGCGCCTGAGCGCGGCCCCTTCCAAAAAAGCGGGCAGGCGGCCAACCCCGCCTGCCCTCTTTGTATGCCGCGAGCATTTCCGCGCGATGCTTCATCTCCCAAACGTCAGTACTGGTGAGGCGCCTCGCGCCACCCTGCGGGCCCCGAGCCCCCCTCGAGCCCGCTCCGCACCCGATCTCGTCTTCCAGGTACCAGCTTGTATCCATCGATTCACGAGTGATAGCGTCATTGGGTCATGAATGACGTGCGCGTAAAATTCGCATCAGTCACAGCAGGATTCATATTGTCAATCTTCGGCACCTTGATGTTCGCCGAGCCCGCGACCGCAGACGTCGATGACGAGTGCACCGCGCAATGCGGGCCGGCGCCCTGCTGTCACATCCTATGGACGACCTGGTGCGGGTGTCCGTGGGCGGACGAGCAAGCGCTCGAATAGCGTCCCGCCGCCGAGACCTCTGGCCTTCGTGGCTCAGCCCGACAACCTGCTCGCGCTCCGCGACCTCGAAGCCCGCGCGCGCGCGCTCGCCAGCCAGCGCTACGCCGAGGGTCTGATCGACGCCGACGCGCTCGAGCGCAGGCTCGAGCGCATCCTCGACGCCACGAGCGAGGCGCAGCTCGCGGCCGCGGTCGTCGATCTCCTGCCCCCCGGGCTGCCCGTCGAGGACTTCATCGCGCCCCGCACCAGCCAGGCCCTGGCCCGGGTCGCGCCCGAACGCCAGCGCCTGCTCACCGCCTTCTCCGCCACCCGCCGTGAGGGTCGCTGGGCGCCTGCGCGCGAGACCACCCTCGTCAGCGTGTTTGGAGAGGTCGAGCTCGACTACGGCGAGGCCTTGCTCCCGCCCGGGCCGACTCGCGTGGAGCTTCAGGTCAGCGCGTCTTCGCTGCGCGTGTTCGTCCCCGAGGACGTCGCCGTGCGCGTGGACGCGAGCGTGATCCTCTCGTCACTTCGGGTCGACCCCAGCATTCGCCGCGAGCCAGAGCTGGGCGGACCCATGCTCGTGTTTGGTGGTCATATCGTATTTTCCTCGTTCACCGTCCAAAAGTCCAAGCATTGTTAAAGAGGACAGTTTGCCAATCTCATGGATAGTATTAAATGCGCAGGCGCCCTTTTTAACCACACATGTTCCAAAATCCCTTGCATGACATTCTGACATCCGTATGATGTTTCATGAAAAGAGGCGATGACCAATACGCGTTTTTCGCATATCACCTCTATTCATAGATGGACCCCCAGAGGATCGAACACAATGAAGAACAATAAGCTCTACGCTGCGGCCACCGCATTGGCCGTGGTCTCCGCGACCATATCTCTCACAGCCGCGCCCCCCGAGGCCGAGGCCGCGACGCAACTCGTCGTCGAGGCCGAGCCCCAGGAGGCCGCGATCTTGCCCGCGATCGGACTCGTCGCCGTCGGCGGACTCGTCGGCGCCTTCGCCCTCGGCGTCGCCCAGGGCTACATGGAAGAGGTCAACTCTCAAGGTGGGACCCAGGAGCCCACGACCAACGAGACCCTCTCCGAGGCTCGGCCCCAGGAGTTCGACTATGTCCTCAACTGAGCTGTCCAAGGGTAAGTTCCGCCGGCTGCTCGTCGCCGGCCTGGTCTTCGGCGTGGCCTGTGCCTCGAGCCTGAGCTTCTCCTCGAGCGCGCAGGCTCAGATCGAGACCATCGAGTCCGAGCCCGTCGCCGCCGCGACGACCGTCGAGGTCGCCGTGGTCACCGGGGCGCTCGTCGCCTACGGATGGCTCGCCGACAAGACCTATGACCTCGGCAAAGAGGTCGGCAAGTGGCTGGCCGGCACGACCGAGGAGCAGCTCTCCGAGGCGGCCCTCGTCTCCGAGCCCGACGCCGACTACCTGCTCAACTAGTCGCTAAAGACCAGTCGATGGGCCCCGCGCGCGAGGCCCATCGACTGGATTCTATTTATTGCAAATCGATCATGTCCAATCGAGCAAAGTCAATTTTGATCGTCCTCGCGCTGATCGTCACCGCGGGCGCGCTCTGGTCACTCTCTGGCCAGCGCGGCGGCGAGGCCGGGACAGCGCTCGCAAGCGCCGACGCCCACGCCGGCTCGGGCGCGGACACTGGCGGGCGCGGGCAGGGCTTCGAGCCTCCGCCGCGCCCGTCCGCAGGCGCCGACACTGGCAGGCGCGCGCTTCGACTGTGCGGCGTGGTGCTCGGCTATCAGGCCCCCGAAGCGCCCGGCGCGGCGCCAGGGATGATCACCGTGTCGGTCGCCCGCCCGGGCACCGCGCACCCGGTCCGCAGCGCCCGGCTGTCCGCCGAGGGCCGCTGGCAGCTCGACCTCGTCCCCGGCGCCCCCCTCCAGCTCGCGGCCAGCGTGCCCGGCTTCGTGGCGACCAGCCAGCACATCGCCGACCCCCAGCCCTGCGCCAAAAAGGTCTACGAGCTCACGCTCAGCGACGAGGCGGGCACGCGACTGCACGGCACCGTCAGCGACGTGTTCGGCGGCGCGATCTCTGGCGCCGAGGTCGACGTGATCCCCCGCGGGCACCAAAACGGCTTCGGCTTCGAGCAACCGATCTATCGCGCGCTCAGCGATGACGAGGGCGCCTTCGAGTTGCTCGTCCCCAGTAACCGCTACGTCGTCCGCAGTCACTTTCCCGGCTACGCGAGCGCGAGCGCGAGCGCCGACACCCAGCTGCGCGAGCAGGCGAGCGTCTCGCTCGTGCTCAGCCCCGCGGCCTCGATCAGCGGCCGCGTCGTCGACGCCCAGGGCGCGGGGATCCCCGACGCCGAGCTGCGCATGGTCCCCCTCGCCGGCGGGAGCTCCTTCGTCAACTACGCGGCGCGGGCCGACGCGGTGTCCGGGCCCGAGGGGGTGTTTCGCATCGACGACGTCGCCTTCGGCTCATGGGCGATCTACGCGCGGTCCGGCGAGGCCGTGAGCTCCGCGCCCGCCGAAGTCGCGATCGAGCTCTACGATCAGGTCGAGGACGTCGTCGTCAGCCTCGACCGCGGCACCCCGGTCTACGGCGCGGTCCATCTGCGCGGCGAGGACACGCCGATCTCCGACGCGCTCGTGACCCTCAAGGGCGACAGCGCGACGATGACCTGCACGCCCAGCGACGACAGCGGCGTGTTCGACTGCGGCGCGGTCCCCCAGGGCACCTACAACGCCATCGTCGCCCACGAGCAGTACGCGGGGAACCTGCTCGGCGCCAGCGTCAGCGTCAGCGCCGAGCAGCGCTACATCGAGCTCGAGGTCGAGCCGGGCTACACGCTCAGCGGCCGAGTCAGCCCGGCCAGCGAGGGCGTGGCCGTCCGCGTGCGCATGGACGCCGACACCCTGTCCATGGGCGGCATGGGCTACTCGATGATGAACGCGTTTCGAAGCGCGAGCACGGACCGCGAGGGCCGCTTCTCCATCGGCCCGCTGGCGCTGGGCTCGGTCACCTTGATCGCCGAGCACCAGGCCTTTGGTCGCGCCGAGGTCCAAGTCGACCGCGCCCTCGCCGAGTCCGGCGCCGAGCTCGAGCTCGCGCTCGCGCCCGCGGCCAGCCTCAGCGGTCGCGTCGGCGGCCTCGGCCAGACCGACGCCACCACCCTCGAGCTCGTGCTCTCCCCCCTCGGCGAGCCTCAGCGCATCGACGGCACCCGCAGCACCGGCGCGGCGATGTACACCCTGCCCGTCGACGCCAGCGGGGCCTTCGCCGCTACCGGCCTCGAGCCCGGACGCTACGGCCTGAGCCTCCGCCACACCCTGGGCGCCGTGGACTACAGCGGACCCGAGACCCTCGAGCTCGACGACGGCCAGCGCGCCAGCCTCGAGCTCGTGCTCTCGGCTCAGCAGCAGCGCTTCGCCGGCGCGGTCGTCGACGCCGAGGGCAGCCCGGTCGAGGGCGCGGTGGTCTACGCGAGCAAGGATCCCAGCAACCGCGCCGTCTCGGACGTCGACGGGCAGTTCAGCCTCGTCGCCTGGTCCGACGCCGAGTCCCTGCGCGCGGGCTTTCACCGCGCCGGCTACTCGACCGCGGCGAGCTCGACCACGCTGCAAGCCGGCGGCGGCAACCGCCTCGAGGTCCCACCCGAGCTCGATCTCGTGGTCGAGCACGGCGACGCCAAGACCGGCCGCCTGGTGATCACCGGCAAGACCCGCGTCGTTCGCCCGCTCTCGCGCTCGGGCACGACCACGGTCAGCGGCCTGCTCGAGGGCGAGTATCAGGTCCACGTCTGTGCCGACGAGCGCTACGGCGCGGCCAAGGTTCGGCTCATCGGTGGCCCCGCCAGCGTCCCCGTCACGACCCACGCCTGGCGCAGCGCCAGCGGCCAGGCGCTCGCCCCCGACGGCCAGCCGCTGGCCGCCAGCCAGGTGTTTGCGATGCCGACCCGGGACCCCTGCGGGGTGTTCAGCCGCGCGGCCAGGGCCTCGTTCACCGGCGAGCCGCTGCGCACGGACGCCGAGGGGCGCTTCGAGATCAGCGGCCTGCCCCCGGGGCCGACGGCGCTCTACTTCATCGACAGCGGCGGCGAAGAGCCCCGCGAGCTCACCATCACCGTCGACATCGAAGACGGTGAGGGCACCCATGACCTCGGAGAGGTCCAGCTGTGACTAGCGAAGCCATCGATCCCATGTCCACGACCGACGACCAAGCACCAGCCGCGGACACGGCCGCCACCGCGGCCGCGGACGCCACCGCCGAGTCGGCGCCAGACCCTGCGCCAGCTCCAGCGCCAGCTCCCTGCGAGCCGCGCCCGCCCCTGCCGCGGATCGTGACCTGCCTCGGTCTGCTCGCGCTCGCCTTTCACTTCACCGTGACGGCGATCTACATCAACCCGATCAGCGTGATCGGTCTGGCCTGGAGCACCGAGATCAACGCATACCTCGAGCCGCTCTTTCGCCAGCGCTGGTCGCTCTTCGCCCCCAACCCGCCGATGCTCGACCGCCGCCTCGACTATCAGTGCGAGGTCGATGGCCGCCCCGGCGAGTGGCTCAGCCGCAGCGAGGGCCTGCTCGAGACCCACGCCCGTCGGCGCTTCAGCCCCGCCGCTCGCCTGCGCAGGCTCGAGACCGCCGCCATCGTCGCCACGGTCGGCTCCCAGGACCTGATGCTCGAGCAGCTCGTCGCCGCCCAGGACGACGCCAGCGAGGAGACCCGCGGGCGGGTCCAAGACGCCCTCGCCCAGCGCGTCGCGGCCAGCATCGTGTCGAGCGAGACGGCCTATCGCCTGGTCCTCGCCTACTGCCGCCAGGACCTCGGCCACGACCCCGAGCGCATGCGCTATCGCGTGGTGACCAGCGCGATCAAGCCTTTCTCCGAGCGCGAGTCGCCCACGCTCAGCGAGGCCAAGGGCATGACCATGCCCTGGCTCGCGCCCGACGAATTCGACGTGCTCGAGCAGCGCGCCATCGAGTACCTCGAGGTCTACGAGCAGCAAAAGCGGGCCGAGGCCGAGCGCCAGCCCGACTCGCCCACCCCCGAGGCCGCCAGCGCCGCCAGCGAAGGAGCCCAAGACCATGATTGACCACGCGCTACGCCTCATCGATCGCTTTGGCGACCACCCCCGCCACCTGCGCGGCGCCGCCGTGTTCCGCTTCGTCGTCGGGATGACGCTGCTCTATCAGCTGACCATGCTGATCGGTCACTTCGACCTGACCATGGCGCCGAGCTCGATCTATGGCTTCGAGAAGTTCGCCTCGGGCTTCGGCGACATCCACTACTCCTACATGGCGCTGTCCTCCTCGTCCGCGTGGCAGTGGGCGGGCTTCGCCTTCGCCATCGTCATCGTCGGGCTGTGGACCACGGGCTTCGCGGCGCAGCACGGCAAGCTCGGCCACGTGATCACGGCGCTGACCTGGTGGGCCGTGCACAGCATCCACAGCCGCTGCCCCACGCTGTGGGACGGCGGCGACAACTTGATCGAGATCATCTTGATCTACGCGGTGTTCATCGATCTGTGGGGCCCCGAGAAGGAGCAGCGCATGGGTCGGCTGGGCGTCAGCCTGCACAACCTGGCGATCCTCGCCTGCGCCCTGCAGATCTGCATCATGTACTTCACCGCTGGCATCGCCAAGGTCCCCGGCAAGTACTGGCAAAACGGCACGGCCTTCTACTACGTGCTGGCCTCGCGGGAGTTCGGCATGACCGGGCTCGGGCCGCTGATCTGGAACAGGCGCGTGCTGCTCGGGCTGATGACCTGGGGTCCGCTGGTGCTCCAGCTCGCCTTCCCGTGGATCTACTTCTTCGGCCGGCCGTGGCCGCGGCGCATCACCGTGCTCCTCGCCATGTCCTTCCACGTCGGCATCTTGGTGCTCATGGGCCTCAACACCTTCGCGGTGATCATGGTCGGGGCCGAGTTCTTGCTGCTCTCGGACGACGACTTCGAGGCGCTCCGACGGCTCGGGCGAACCTTGCGTCAAAAGCTCCCACGCCTGCGTCGCCGCGAGCCCGCGGGCGCCTGAGCCGAGCGATCACGGCCCGACGTCGAGCAGCGCGTCGATCTCGTCTCGCAGCGCCTCGGCCCCCATGGTCTCGTCGTAGCCCTCGTGGACCGCAGCCACCCCGCCCAAGCTGTCGATGACGTAGGTCGTCGGCATCGTGGGCGGGGCCCAGCGCGAGGCGATCGCGTCGTCGGCGTCGTGGATCACGACGAAGGACACGCCCATGCGCTCGACGAACTCGCGCATCTTCACCGGGTCGTCATCGACGCTGACCCCAACGACCACCACCTGGCCGGCGTACTCGGCCGCGAGCGCCTCCAGGCCTGGCATGGCGCGCTTGCAGGGCTCGCACCAGGACGCCCAAAAGTCGACGATCACCACCTTGCCAGCCTGGGCCGAGAGCTCGAAGGGCTGGCCGTGAAGATCCACGCCGCTCAGCGCGGGCGCGCTGGCCCCGACGCTCGGGGTCGCGGTCGCGGACTGGCTCGGACCGTCGCAGGCCGCCAGGGTCGAGCTCGCCAGGCCGAGGGCCGCGGCCACGCTCAGGCGGAGCAGGCGAGTCGGGAGAGAGGAGCGAGGGGTGGACGTGGTCATCGCTGCGGTCATGGGTGTGGTGTGGAGTGTAGTCGTCGCGGTCGTCAGCGCAGAGCCACGGAGAAGCTCACGCTGCCCTCGCCAGCGACCACCCGCGCCAGGCCGGGGAAGTCGTCGTAGCCATAGAGCACCGCGCCGGCCCGCACGCCGAGGCCGAGCTCGACGGCGGCCACCGAGAGCGCCCGGGTCCAGCGCAGCGCGGCCATGAATTCGTGGTCGTACATCGAGGACAGCTCGCGGTCGCGGGTCACGAAGGGCCCCGCGTCCAGGTCGTAGGCCGAGCTGTAGAACCACGCCGCGCCCTGAAAGTAGGCCCTGTACTCGGCCGAGATCATCAGCGAGGGCCGCGGCACGAAGCGCAGGTCGCCGGCGGCGGTGTGCGACTGGAGCAGCCAGCTGTCGATGTAGTAGCGATAGCCCACCCCCAGGGACAGGCGCCGCGCCAGGGACTGGCGCAGGCGCAGCGCGAGGGCGTAGCGATGGCGGGTCGCGGGCACGACCTCCGGGACGCACAGCGGGGTCTGGGCCGTGCAGGTCACCGGGCCGCCGAGGCCGACCCAGCGGTAAGGGCTCGCGTGATAGCCGAAGCTCGAGCGGTGCTCGCCCGCGATCTGCAGCAAGGTCCCGCGGCCGAGCACCTGGGTGTAGCCGAGCCACACGGCCAAGCTGGTCAGCTCGCGCTCGAAGTCCGGGTCGCCCGCGCGCCCGACCCGATCTCGACTCAGCGCCGCCCGCCCCTCGAGACGAATGTTGCGCTGAAGCCCCTCCCAGGCCGCGCTCAAGCTCGGGCCGTGGGCGCGGTAGTCGGCCTCCTGGGAGTAGCGATAGCCCGCGCCCACGAGCCAGGTCCCACGCTCGTGGTCCACGCCCACGTCGAGCTCGTCGCGCTGCTCGCTCACCCGCGGCGACGCGGCCGTGCGGATGTCGACGGAGGCGCTGGTCCAGACGTCGGTGGTGTAGACGAGGTCGACCCCCGTGCGCCCGAAGTCCTGGTGAAAGTGGATCCGCGGCGCGACCACGGTGGTGCCGTCGCTGTCGCTGCGGACGTAGAGCGAGGTAGCGACCTCGGCGCTCACCGGCGGCGCCCGCTCGGCTTCGTTTTCGTCTTCGGTCTCGGCCTCGGTCTCGGTCTCGGCTTCGTCTTCGTCTTCGGTCTCGGTCTCGGTCTCGGTCTCGGTCTCGGATGGCTCGCCCTCATCGCTCGATTCGACGGCCTCGGGCGCATTCCCTCGTGCCGCCAAAGCCCTGTCACCGAGTGACTTTGATTTTCGAAGTGAACCCTGGAAGGGAAAGATCAATCCGATAATCGCGCATGAAAGCGCCAATATCTCGAGAATGGCGGTCAAGCGCAGGGACTCTACAAGAGGTGAAAATGATTGTCAGTTGTATTTTCGGGTGTTAGGAGTCTCGTCGTGCGGAGCACCCTCGCGCTCGCTTGGTTCCTCGGAGGCTGCGTATCGAGCACGGCCGAGGTCCCTGCGCCCGCCTACGACGACTTTCGCACCCAGGTCTATCCCCTGCTCCTGCGCGACTGCGGCTTCGCGCGCTGCCACGGCGACGTCGATCGCTTTTGGGTGATCTGGGGGCCTGGGCGCACGCGCCTCGACGAGCCGGGCGTGGACCCCGAGCTCGACCCCGAGGCCGCGCTCCAGCCCTTCGATCTTCCGACGGATCGCGAGCTGTGGATGAGCTACCAACGCACCCGCGCGGCGTTGACCCACGACGAGGCCGTGGTCGACTCGCCCCTGCTGCGTCGCCCGCTCGAGGGCCGTGAGCACGGCGGTGAGGATCACTGGGGCCACAACCTGTGGGCCGAGGACGACCCGAGCTGGCAGCTCGTCGCCCGCTGGGCCGCCGGCGAGGAGCTCGATCCATGAGCAGCCTGAGCCTGAGCCTGAGCGCGGCCCTGCTCGGCGCGAGCGCGCCCGCAGCCTACTCGAGCCCCGCGCTCTACTCGGCGCCGACCTGGGAGGGCGGCGGCGGCGGGCGGCACTTCACCGGTACCCGCGTCGACGGCCAGAGCTGCGAGGTCTGCCACGGGGGCGGCGAGCCGCTCGCGCTCGAGCTCGCCGGCCTGCCCGTGGGCGGCTGGGAGCCAGGCGCGACCTACACCATCGACATCAGCTGGTCGCCGATGGTCGAGCACGCCGGGGTGCTCGCGGAGATCGCCGACGCCAAGGGCGTGGCGGTCGGCGAGCTGAGCTTGCCCCCCGACGAGCTGCTGACCAACGCCGAGCGCTGTAGCAGCGGGACGCGAGCCGCGAGCGACCTCGCCCTCGAGGACGGGCGCCAGCTCCTGGCGATCGGCGACTGCGGCGCTCACCGCCTGCGCTTCCAGTGGCAGGCGCCGAGTGAGCCACCTGCACGCGTTGACGGTCAGGCCGACGCCGGCCCGTGGCTGCACCTCGCCAGCGTCCGCGGGGACGGCTCGGGCGACGTCCAAGGTGACGGCCCCGGGCTCCAGGTGATCCCCCTGCCGATGAGCGGCGAGGTCCAGACCTCGGGCTGCCAGCTCAGCGCGCCCAACGAACACAGCCGGCCGGCCATGGCTGTGGGCGCCGGTCTGCTCGCGCTGCTCGGCCTACGCACGCGCCGGCGCCGACGCCCGCACCAAGGCCGCGGCCGCCCGGCCTCGCTCGAGCGCGGCCAGCTGCGCTCTCCCAGCGCACGCGAGCTCCTGCACGAGCCGCCTGCCCTGCCGCGCCGACCCGGCAGGCCCGCTCGCCTCGCGCTGCTCGGAGCCTCGCTGCTGCCCTGCCTCGCGCTGCTCGGCTGCGTCCGCGTCCAGCCCTGGGAGCGCGAGCGCCTCGCCCAACCCGACATGCAGATGGCCGTCGACCCCGAGCTCTCCGCGGGTCCAGACCACGCCGTGGAATACCGCGAGGGATCTGCCGGCGCCTTCGGTGGCGCGGGAGGTGGCTGTGGCTGCAACTGAGCGCCGCGCTCCGTCGAGGACGCTCGCCCTCGCGCTGCTGTGTGCGGGCGCCTGTGATCAGTCGGGCCTCGAGGTCGACGAGCCGAGCCCGCCCGCCGACGAGTGGGCCGGCGACGAGTGGGGCGAAGAGGACGAGGGGCCCCCAGCCGACGACGAAGGCGCCCCGAGCCTCGACGACGAGGGTGGAGCCGACACCGACAGCGGCGGCAGCTCGGGCGACGCCGCGACGGCCGTGCTCGTGTCCCCCGGGCAGAGCTGGCGCTACGAGAGCGGCGCCGCGGCGACCAGCGGCTGGCGGGCCCCCGACTTCGACGACAGCGCCTGGGCCAGCGGCGCCGCGCCCTTCGGCCAGGGCTTCGAGGTTGCGACCGCGCTCTCGCAGACCAGCCGCCTGCGCGCGAGCTTCGAGCTCGACGACCCCAGCGTGATCGCAGGCCTGGTCCTGCGTCTGCGCCGAGACGACGGGGCGATCGTCTGGCTCAACGAGATCGAGGTCTTCCGCAGCAACATGCCCAGCGGCGACGACCCGGGGCTCACGGCGCAGAGCAAGGCGACGGGCTACGACCCCTACTACTACTATCACGCCTTCCCCGATCCGGCCCTGCTCACGGCCGGCACCAACGTCCTCGCGATCTCCTTGCACCCCCACGGAAGCGACGACGACCTCGTCGTCGACGCGATGCTGCGGGGCGTCGACCCCGAGGCGCCGCCCGACGAGCTGAGCTTCCGCGTGCGCACCTTGGGCTACGACGGCAAGTACGGGCCCAAGCACGTCGGCGCGATCTGGATCGAGGACGCCCAGGGCTTCGTCCGCACCCTCGAGGTCTGGGGCGACACCCGCCGCGAGCACCTCGTCGCCTGGCGTCTGGCCAGCGACAACAACGACGTCGACGCGGTCACCGGCTCGACGCGCTCGAGCCACGGGACGCACCTCGCGACCTGGGACCTGCGCGACGCCGCGGGCACCCTGGTCGAGCCCGGCGCCTACCGCCTGCGCGTCGAATACACCGAGGCCAACTCGAACAAGAACGCCGCCGCGGGCCCGCAGATCGCCGTGGACTTCGAGCTCGGCGCGGGCCCAACCATCCTCTCGGCTGCGACCAGCGGCGACACCAGCGACTTCGCCGAGATCCTCCTCTACGCCCCCTGACCTCGAGAACACATCGTGAGCCAAGCCAAGCACCACCCCCGCGTCTGCCTCTCGCCCACCCTGGGCCTGACCCTCGCCATCGCCCTGACCAGCGCCTGCTCCGGCCTCGGCGGACAGGACTCGAGCTCGACGACCGCGACCACGGACACGCCCCCCTGGTCCGAGACCGACTCCGACGATGGTTCGACGGGAGACTCCGGCGACGAGGTCGGCGAGAGCACCTCTTCCTCGGACACGGACACGGACTCGAGCTCGGACACGGACTCGGACAGCGACTCGAGCGAAGACGAGAGCAACGACACCCTCCCCTCCATCCCCGACCTGCCCTCCACGACCTCTAGCGGGGGCGACGATGACGACGACGATGACGACGACGACGACGACGATGACGACGACGACGACGACGACGACGATGATGACGACGACGACGACGACG
This sequence comes from Pseudenhygromyxa sp. WMMC2535, assembly GCF_011083025.2. Classification (NCBI taxonomy): domain Bacteria; kingdom Pseudomonadati; phylum Myxococcota; order Nannocystales; family Nannocystaceae; genus Pseudenhygromyxa; species Pseudenhygromyxa sp. WMMC2535. Next base: position 3,766,785 of record NZ_JABJWV010000001.1, on the reverse strand, counting down.
ACGACTGGGACGACGACGACGACGATGGCTGGGGTGACGACGACGACGACGACGACGACTGACCCGAAGCCATAGAGGGCCCTGCGCATGGGCCCCGAGCGAGCGGAGCGCGGGATTTTCGTCCCTCCTCCGCTCCTTGCTTTTGGGCGTGCTTCAATCCTCGATGCGAAAATTAATGCACAGTTTTGATGGTGACAGACCGCCAACTGTCACCGCGCGGCTGCGCGAAGCAGCCATAGATCCCAGAACGATGTAAAGCAGCCTCGCGGCGCGCGCAACCGCGCAATCTGTCAATTAGACCAATATGATGCGACAGCAGGTCAATGTGCAATCGAGTGCGCAGCGAGATTATCATGGATCCCCGAACACACCGAATACGAGCATTATTGACAGCAGTCAAAGAGCCACAGACTACCATCATAAATTCACAAAGAACGCGCACACTTTCGCCAAAGAATACTTGTCTCAGCGAACAGCCCCCTGTTATCCGTTCGCCCATGGCTGCACGCTCACGCCCCTCGTCGATCTGTTTGGCTCTCTCTCTCCTGCTCGCGCCCCTCGCGTGTGTGACCGCTGGAGACGACACGGTCGAGGAAGAGTGGCGCAGCTGGAGCACCACGAGCTACGGCGGGGTCTCGGGCTCGGTCTACACCCCGAGCACCGAGGGCGTGATCGGTGAGGGCCGCAGCCTGCTGATCGTGCTCCACGGCTGCACGCAGAGCTACTCGGACCTGCGCGACCAGGGCAACTGGGTCGACACCGCCGAGGACTACGGCATGGTCGTCTCGATCCCCGCGGTGCCCAACGGCGGCGTCTATGCCGGCTGCTGGGACTATTATGGTTCGAGCCACTCGCGCTCCTCGGGCCACGCCGGCGCGATCATGGACCACGTCGACGCCCTGCTCGCCGACAGCAACCTCGACATCGATCCCAACCAGGTCTACGTCGCCGGCCTGTCCTCGGGCGCCGGCATGTCCATGGTCATGGGCTGCCTCGCTCCCGACGTGTTCGCCGGCATGGGCATCGTCGCCGGGCCCACGGTGGGCACCTCTGCCTTCCAGATCTCCTCGGTCGGGACCTCGGCCTCGGCGGGTGAGTCGACCTGCCTGAGCCTCGCCGGCTCGGCGAGCGGCAGCTTCGCCACGCAGATGACCTCGGCCGTCGCCGGGACCTCGGACTATGTCGTGGCCCAGGGCTACGCCGACCTCAACGCCGAGATCATGTCGAGCATCTACGCCGACGAGGCCGGCCTGGGCTCGCTGAGCAGCTCGAGCTTCGCCGTCAGCGAGCTGCCTGGGGTCTCGCCCGCGGGCACGGGCACCGAGTACAGCGACAGCGAGGGCCCGCGGGTCTCGCTGATCTCCGCCTCCGGCATGAGCCACGCCTGGCCGGCCGGCGACGGCGGCTCGGGCGGCAGCTTCGTGACAGGGACTGGCATCGACTACGCCCGCTACCTCGCGGAGTGGTTCTCGGCCAACAACCCCCGCGTCGTGGACGGCGGGAGCACGGACGACGGTGGCGACACCACCACCGACGACGGTGGCGACACCACCACCGACGACGGTGGCGACACCACCACCGACGACGGCGGCGACACCACCACCGACGACGGCGGCGACACCACCACGGATGACGGCGGCGACACCACCACCGACGACGGCGGCGACACCACCGATGACGGCGAGGAGCTCTGCGAGCCTTGGGTCTCCGCCGTGACCGCGACCTTGAGCAGCCACTTCTCGCGCTTCGCCGTCTACCCCAACGGCTACGGCGTGGCCGACGAGACCTACCTGAACCTCTTCTACGCCTACGGGACGAGCACCGCCTTCACGCTCTACGAGGGCACCGACGGCAGCTGGTACGCCTACCCGGAGAACCTCCCGGGCGCCGACTGCCTGTGAGCACCCCGAGCTGACGCGCGGCGTCCCGCTCGAACCTGGAAGACCCGCCAGGGCTCTCGAGAGCCCTGGCGGGTCTTCTCGTTGGCCGCGGGCCCTATCGGGGTGTCAACACGACTCATCGACCTCTACGCGAACCGGGGAGAAGCCAGGTGCCGAAACTCGAAGCTCCGCGCCCGCGTCGACCTCGAAGTCTTCGAGGGCGATGAGGCTGGCGTCCGCAGCGTAGACCACACCATCGATGACGCGCTCTTCGGCTCGGCGCTGGCTTGGTGAGCCCTGCGTCACGCCCTGCGCACCAGGGACATCAATTGCGAAGACCACCACGACCCGACATATCTTCGGGGTAGGTTGAATAAAGGGACTATGCCTTTGAAGTCGCAATAAACGCTGATCGAGAGCCCTTTCGCCGCTTTCCCATGTCCCCCGAAAAGGCCATCGTCACCCAGTGCGGCCCAGCCGCAGACCCGACCCCCCGACCCCTGCAAGGGTCGGGGGCTCCGTGATAGCCTGGCTCGATGCCGTATCCCCCCCGCCCTCGTGTCCTCGCAGCCTTGACCCTGAGCACCGGCCTGCTGGCGCTCACCGCCTGCAAGAGCAGCGAGGCCGAGCTCGAACAAAAGGCCAAGGAGGCCCTCGAGGAGCCCCTCGAAGATCCCTGGGTCGCCGCCTTGGGCAGCGAGGGCGACGACGCCTTCGCCGAGGCCGAGATCGATCCGGCGGCCGAGGCTGGCGAGCTCGCGGCGGCCGAGGCTGGCGAAGCCGAGGCCGGTGAAGCCGCGGCGGCCGAGGCTGGCGAGGCCGAGGCCGGTGGCGAAGTCGCGGCGGCCGAGGCTGGCGAGGCCGCCGAGGGCGACGCAGCGGCGGCCGAGCCCGCCGCCCCCTCCGTCGCCGCGACGGCCGACGCCCAGCCTCGCAGCGCGACGGCCGAGAAGACCGGCGACGCGGACGAGCCCTCTGGCGCGACCGAGGCCGTCGCAGCCGCGCCCGCCGAGCCGACGCCCTCCGCCGAGGAGCCAGCCGCGGTCGCCAGCGCGGCTCCGGCGGCTACCAAGCCCGCCGCCGAGCCCGAGCCCGCCAAGCCCGCGCCGATCACCTTGGCGGACTTCGATGGCAGCTACAAATACGTCGGCGGCAGCAAGCAGCGCGAGGGCCTCGAGAAGGCCATCGAAGAGGCCGTGCTCCAGCTCAACGCGGCGATCCGCGGCATCGGTCGCCGACGCCTGACCAAGACCAACCCGATCCCCACGGGCCTCGACATCAGCGTCAACGGGACCAAGCTCAAGACCGCGTTCAGCAGCGGCTTCGACCCGGAGTGCAACGTGGGCTCGAGCGCCGTGACCTGGTCGAACGGCAAGGACAGCTACAAGGTCAAGGTCGTGCAAAAGGGCAGCAAGCTCGTCCAGGTGATCGTCGGCGAGGACGGGGTCAAGACCACGGTCTACGTGCTGTCCGCGGACCGCCAGCGCCTGACCGTGCACCACAAGATCTCCTCCGATCGGCTCCAGACGCCGATGACCTACCGACTCAGCTACGCGCGCAAGTAGCTCGGGAACCCGGGAATTTCCGGGCTGGAATGCCGGCGTGGGGCCGCGCGTCGAGGCGTGCTACAAGTCCGCCAAGGCATGCGCACCCTCGCCCTCGACGTCGGCTCCAAGACCATCGGCCTCGCCCTCAGCGACGCGGCCGGCGAGCTCGCCTCGGCCCTCGAGGTGCTCGCGCGCAAGGGTCAAGTCGGCGACACGGCGGCCGTGCTCGAGCGCGTCGCCTCCCTCGAGGTCGACGCCCTCGTCGTCGGCCTGCCCCTCGAGCTCGACGGCAACGAGGGCCACCGCGCCCGCCTCGTCCGCCGCTTCTTGAAGGTGCTCGAGGCGGCCATCACCGAGCGCGGCCTGAGCCTGCCCGTGCACACCTGGGACGAGCGCTTCTCGACGGCCGCGGCCGAGCGCACCTTGCTCGAGGCCAACTTGTCGCGAGCCAAGCGCAAGCAGACCATCGACGCCGTCGCGGCCCAGTTCATCCTCCAGGGCTGGCTGGATCGTCAGCGCCGCGCTAGCGAGGAGCGCCTCCCGTGAGCAGCGCACGCTCGACGCCGAACAAGGGCGCGCGCAGCTCTAACGTGCGCAACGCCAGCCGGGGCAAAGCCGGGGGGGGCAAGGGCGGCCCGCGCCCCTGGTATCGCCCGCGCCGCTCCAGGCGCCCGCAACGCTGGGCGCTGGTGATCATCGCCAGCTTGCTGCTCTTCGCCGTGCTCAGCGCCCGCGCGGGCTGGAAGCACCTGACCAGCTACCCCGACCGCCCGGGCAGCGGCGGCGCCGAGGAGATCAGCTTCGTCGTCCCCGCCGGCTCGAGCTTCCCCAAGGTGCTCGCCCAGCTCCAAGACGAGGGGGTCATCGCCGAGGACGACGCCACCGCCTTCCACGTGTTCGTGCTCCACCGCGGCGCGGCCAGCAAGATCACGGCGGGCGAGCACAGCTTCCGCGGCGACATGACGCCCAACCAGATCCTCGACGAGCTCATGCGCTCGCAGCCCAGCCGCGAGCGCCGGGTCACCATCCCCGAGGGCAAGCACCACCTCCAGGTCGCGCAGATCCTCGCCGAGGCCGACCTCGGCGGCGGTGAAGAGGCCCTGCTCGCGGCCATGCACGACCCCGAGCTGCTCGCCTCGCTCGGCGTCCCCGGCGACAGCGTCGAGGGCTACCTCTTCCCGGACACCTACCAGTTCAACACCGAGGCCAGCGCCGAGCAGATCGTCTCGCGTCTGGTCGAGCACCATCAAAAGGTCTACGCCGAGGTCCGCCGGGCGCACATCGACGGCGCCGAGCGCCTCGCCGAGGACTTTGGCTGGGGCGACCACGAGATCGTGATCATGGCCTCGCTGATCGAGAAGGAGACCGGCCAGGCCGCCGAGCGCCCGCGCATCGCCAGCGTGTTCCTCAACCGCCTGCGCTTCCCCACCTTCAAGCCCAAGCTGCTGCAGACCGACCCCACCATCATCTATGGCTGCACGGTCCCCGAGCACAAGTCCGCGGCCTGCCAGGACTTCGAGGGTCGCATCCGGCGAATTCACCTGCGCGACCCCGACAATCCCTACAACACCTACACCCACGAGGGCCTGCCCCCGGGGCCGATCAGCAACCCCGGCGCGGCCGCCCTCGAGGCCGTGCTCGCGCCCGAGCGCACGCGCTACCTCTACTTCGTCGCCCGCAACGACGGCACCCACCACTTCTCCAAGACGCGAGAAGAGCACGAGGCGGCCGTCGACAAGTACATCCGCGGCGGGGCCAAGGGCGACGGCAGCGTTCAGCAATAGCCCGGTCGAGGGGGCGAGCCGACGGCGCGAGCAGGACCCGGTGCGGGCCCCGTGCGGGCCCCGTGCGGGCCCCGTGCGGGATTGCCGAGAGCGCGAGTGCGCACCCAAAAAGCGCGGGCGCCAGGTCACCTCGCATACCCCGCTAGGCACATCTGACCCGCGCGTCCCGTGCTATCGTCCGCCCATGATTTTTCCCGCGGCTCGCCTGCGCTCCCCGGCCGCCATCGCCACCGCGCTCGCCCTCGGCCTGGCCACGATCCCGGGCTCGGCCATGGCGGCGCCGCCCAATGGTGAGCCCGAGGCGGACATGGAGGCAGGGGGGGAGACCAGCGAGGCGCCGAGCCCAGCACCCAGCACTCCTCCCGCGCCAAAGGTGTCCAAAGAGGACGGCACGCGAGCCGCGATCCTTCCCCTGGTCGTCAGCGGCCAGCTCCTCGACAACGATCGCCAGACGCTGACCGACGCCCTGGTCGAGGGCCTCCAGCGCGGCAACTTCGACGTCGTCCCGCCCGACGCGGTGATCGCCGCAGGCCACCGCGACTGCAGCCGGGCCGGCTGCATGCAGTCCATCGCCTCGAGCACCGGGGCCTCGCACGTCGTGCGCGTCGTCGTCGAGGTCGTCGACCGCGACTACAGCGTGCAGGTCGAGCTCTACGACGGCAAGGACGGGACCACCGTGGTCACCAGCAGCGACGGCTGCGAGATCTGTGGCGTCGCCGACGTCAGCGCCCTGCTCTCGACCCAAGCCGCGACCTTGCGCACCAAGCTCGACGCCCTGTCCACGGGCCCCGCGGCGATCGTCGTGACCTCGACCCCCGAGGGCGCCGAGGTCACCCTCGACGGCGAGCCCTATGGTGTCACCCCCCTCGACAAGCCGGTGATCCCCGGTGACCACGTGATCCGGGTCAGCGCCGAGGGCTACATCTCCATGCAGGAGAAGCGCACCTTCGTCGAGGGCGCGCGCGAGACCTTGAGCTACGAGCTCGAGAAGGTGCCCAACCGCCTGCCCAAGCGGCCCTGGGGCTGGGCCGCCCTCGGGGTCGGCGTCGCGGCCCTCGGGGTCTCGATCGGCATGGCCGCCGGGCTCCACGGCCGCGTCGAGTACACCGTCGCCGGCAACTGCGAGGGCAACGACAAGGACTCCGACGACAATTGTCGCTACCTGTGGGACACCATGGCGATCAGCCTGCCCACTGGCATCGTCGGTGGTGCGCTGACCACCTTGGGCGTGGCGATCTTGATCAACACCGCCAAGAACCCGCACAAAAAAGCCAAGCGCCAGGCCGCGACCGCGCACATCCAGGCCAGCCCGGGCGGGCTCAGCCTGCGCTTTTAGTGCGGACGCATGCTGGCCTGGAGTGACCCAGGCCGAGCCCCACCAAAGCTGCCCGCGCGCTCACCAACAATTTTTTGAGGCCGGCGTGGCTGGTTTTGTGACTGGGCCGCGCGCCGCCTGCTAAGCTCGCAGGCGCAATGTCGAAGTCCGGCATGGGAGAGCTGGTCTCGGAGGTCGCCCACCTCAACGACCAGCTCGACACAACCAGCTACTACGCGATCCTCGACATCGATCAGGGCTGCGACTACATCGGTGTCCGCGACGCCTTCTACGCTCGGGCCCAGCGCTTCCACCCCGATCGCTTCGTGATCCTCGAGAACGAGCCGGTCAAGAAGGCCGTCTACTCGGTCTACAAGCGCATGACCGAGGCCTACCAGGTGCTCACGGATCCGCAGCTGCGCGCGGCCTACGACGCTGGCCTGGCCGAGGGTCAGTTTCGCCTGTCCTCGGAGCAACGCTCGCGCCGCCTCGACGCCGACGAGCGCCAGGTCTCCAACCCCTTCGCGCGCATCTACCTGCGCTCGGGCCGACAAAAGTTCGAGCGCGGCGATCTCAACGGCGCGTGGATCGACTGCGAGCTCGGCCTGTCCGTCGAAGAGACCCCGCCGCTGCGCAACCTCCACGTCGCGGTGGTTCGCGCCCTCGCCGGGCGCTGAGGCGCGGCTTTCGTCATGACAGCTCCAGCAGCTCCAGTAGCCCCAGCAGCAGGGCGCCGCGCCGAGGTCGTCCGCGAGACCCGCGAGACCAAGATCCGCGTGGCCCTGACATTGCCCGGCGACGCTCCGGCCGCGCCGAAGATCTCGACGCCGGTGCCCTTCCTCTCGCACATGCTCGAGGCCCTCGGCCGCCACTCGGCCATGGCCCTCGAGGTCGAGGCCGAAGGCGACGTGGAGATCGATGACCACCACACCGTCGAGGACGTCGGGCTAGTCCTCGGGGCGGCGATCGATCAGGCCCTCGGGGACCGCAAGGGCATCTTTCGCTACGGGCACTTCTCGCTGGCGATGGACGAGACCCTGGTCGACGTGGCGCTCGATCTCGGCGGGCGCCCCTATCTGGTCTACGAGCTGCCGGCGATCGCCGGCAAGTGGATCGGGCGCTTCGACTGCGAGCTGGTCCGCGAGTTCTATCAGGCGCTGGCCGTGCAAGCGCGGATGAACCTGCACCTGCACCTGCGAGCCGGCGGCAACGCGCACCACGTGGTCGAGGCCAGCTTCAAGGGCCTCGCTCGGGCGCTGCGCATGGCTTGTGCGGTGGATCCAGCGCTCGATGGAGGGACACCTTCCACCAAGGGCGTCATCTAGGAGCCCCGCGGGGTCCCACCACGGGCTCCTAGAGCATCGCGCTCGGACTCAGAGCCGGCTGGCCACGGAGCCGTCCGTGTTGAAGCTGTTTTGCGTGCGCGCGATGATGGCGTCGACCTCGGCCTGAGGCAGGCCACCGAGGACACGCATGGTAGCGACCTGCTCTTGACCAGTGTCCTGGTCGAGGGCGCGGACTTCGAGCAGACCATCGGTGTTGATCTCGAAGGTCACCGCCACGGTCACGGCGCCACGAGGAGCCTCGCGCAGGCCGCTGAGCATGAGCTCGCCGAGCTTGGTGTTCTCCTCGAAGCGCGGGCTCTCGCCCTGGCAGACCTGGATGCGGACGTAGCGTTGCTTGTCGGCGGTGGTCGTGAACAGGCGGGTGCGCTCGACGGGGATCACGGAGTTGCGCTCGATGATGAAGTCGACGTTGCCGCCGATGGTGCCGACGCCGAGGCTGCGCGGGGTCACGTCGAGGAGCACGGCCGTCTGGGCCATGGTCGGCATGGAGACGCCGCCGGAGGCCATGGGCACCAGGGAGCCGAGCAAGGCGGCGCCCTGGATCGCGGCGCCCACGGCGACCACGCTCATCGGGTTGATCGAGGTCTGCGGGGCCTTACCGAAGAAGCTCTGGACGAGCTCGCGGACCAGGGGCAGGCGCGTGGTCCCGCCGACGAGCACGATCTCGTCGATCTGGCTGGGGCTCAGGCCGGCGACGCGCATGGCGTCTTCACACACGCCCACGGTGCGGCCGATGATCGGCTCGGCGATGGTCCGCAGCTCCTCGGCGGTCATCGCAAATTCCAGATCGCGGTCGCTGCCCGCCGGCACATCGTCGACGCGCAGCGAGGTCTGCGGGTGATCCGAGAGCTGAATCTTGACCTGCTCGGCGACGACGCGCAGCTGCTCGAGGGCGCGCGGGTCGTGGCGGAGGTCGACACCGTGCTGCTTTTGATAGGCCTCGACCATGGCCTCGAGCACCGCGTCGTCGACATCGTCGCCGCCGAGGAACATCTCGCCAGAGGTCGAGAGCACCTCGAACACGTTGCGGGTGATCTGGAGGATCGTGACGTCGAAGGTGCCGCCGCCGAAGTCGTAGACGGCGATCCGCCGGTCCATGTCCTCGATGTAGCCGTAGGCCAAGGCGGCGGCGGTCGGCTCGTTGATCACCCGGATCACGTCGAGGCCGGCCAGGCGCGCGGCGATCCGCGTGGCGCTGCGCTGCGAGTCGGTGAAGTTCGCGGGCACGGCGATGACCGTCTTCTTGACCCGGCAGCCCAGGGCCTCCTCGGCCATCTCCCGCAGGTAACGCAAGATCACCGCCGAGAGCTCGACCACGCTCATGCGCCGGCCACCGACCTCGATCATCACGGTCTCGTTGTCGCCCTCCATGATCCGGTAGGGCACCGAGCGCATCATTCGCTGGACCTCCGGCGAGGAGAAGCGCCGGCCGATCAGCCGCTTGGCGCTGTAGACGACCTGGCTTGGGTGGATCGCTCGCTGACGCTTGGCCTCGAGGCCGACGACCAGCTGACCATTGGGCAGCGCGGCGACCACCGAGGGCACGATGCGGTCTTCGCCGCGCCGCACCACTGAAGCCCGCCCGTCCTGAACGACCGCGCAGGCCGAGTTCGTCGTACCGAGGTCGATCCCCAGGACGATGTTTGGATCGGCCATTCGAACTTCAGTGTATCTGAAGCCACGCCTGGTTCAGAAAAAACCGGCCACCACCGACGGCGACCAGCTGCGACCCGTCACGATCGAAAGCGCTCGCTCAGATCGGGCTCTCGGGCACGAAGATGATGTCCCCGGGCTGAAGCAGGATGTCCGGCTCGCGCCCGTCGGTGATCGCCTTGACCGAGACCTCGAAGGTCTCGGGGCCGCTCGCGGTCTTGCGCGTCAGTCGAACCCGGCGCACCCGGGCGACGTCCGTGGTCCCGCCGGCGTCGGAGATCGCCTGGACCAAGGTGAGCTCCTCGATGAAGGCGAAGGTCCCCGGGGAGACGACCTCGCCGAGCACGCTGATCTCGAGGTTCTCGCGCTCGAGCAAGACCACGGTCACCTGGGGGTCGCGCAAGAAGCCGTCGCCGAGGAGCTGCTCGAGGTGCGAGGCGAGCTCGGCTTGGGTCTTGCCCGTGACGACCACGGTGCCGAGCAGCGGGAAGTTGATCGTGCCGTTCTCCTGGACCTGAAAGTTGCCGCCGACGTCGGGCTCGCCGAAGACCCGGACCTCGAAGCTGTCACCAGAGCGCAGCCCGGAGGTCAGCTCGACGGGCTGCGCCGGGGGGATCAGGCTGTGGTCCGGCTCGAAGCAGGCCAGCGGCGCGACGCAGCACAGCGCGAGCGCCAGCGTCATCGCTACACCGGCGCCGATGCCTGTGCCGGTCTCGGAGGGCATCAGTACCTCACGGCGCCAAAGGCCATCAGCAGGTGGCGGGAGAACTGGCCCGGCTGACTGAAGCCGTTGGAGTAGGTCACCGAGAAGTCGGTGAGGTCGGCCGCGACGGCGTAGCGCGCCCCGACCACGAAGTACTTGCCCAGGGCCTGCTCGATCTGGAGCTTGAAGCTGACCAGGGTGTCCTTGCGGATGAAGCCCGGCGCGTTCTCGTAGCCGAGGATGTCCTGGGTGTCCTGGCCGGGGATCGGCAGGCCGGCGTAGCGCCTGGCGTAGACGCCCAGCCCGCCCTCGATGCGCATGTTCCAGTTGAACACGTGGAAGGCCGCGATCGAGCCGCCGGTGTCGTTGAAGTAGTTGCCCCACAGCGAGTCGTGGAAGGTCCGGCTCAGGCGCACGGACAGCTGCGTGCGCGGGCTCGGGAACCAGCCCACGCCGACGTGGCCGATGAACTTCTCGTGGTTGGGGCCGTTGCTGTCCTGCTTGTAGAGGCCCCAGCCCCAGCCGGCGAAGGCGTCGAGCACGACCTTTTGACCGAGCTGGCCGACGAAGCCCCCGAGCAGGCGGTGGGCCTGGGAGTCCTCGTTGCGCCCGGTCCCGACCTCGGTGCAGCAAAAGTAGTAGGTGTGGTGAAACTGATAGCGCACGACCAGCGCCGTGCGATCCCGGAAGCGATACTTGGTCTCGGTCTCGAGCCCGTTGACCATGCGGTTGCTGGTCCGCGCGTAGTCGGCGTTTTGGAACGCCAGGATCTCGTTGCGGTAGCCGGCCTCGAGGGAGAAGCGCCCGCCGCTGGGCCGCAGGATGAAGCGCAGCGCGCCCGAGTGGTCGATGCGGTTGAAGTTGTAGCTGCGCCCGGCTTCGAAGTTGGTCGGCTCGGCGAGGCGGTAGAAGTCCTCCTCGAAGGCCACGGAGAAGCGCCGCCCGGGGGCGAACATCGTGCGCAGGTTGGCGCCGACGTTGAACTTGCTCGCCTGCCAGACCGTGGGCTGACCGCTCATGTAGGCCCGCCAGCCCGCGAGCACCTGGAGGTTGTAATCGACCTTGCGGCGGTCGGCATCGGGCGGGAGCTTGGGCGGGCTGTCGAGCACGCCGCCGCGCAGCGCCCGGTTGCCGATCGAGATCCAGGCCGAAGGCAGCGCATAGGCGGCGCGCCGCGGCGGGCGATCCTTGGGCTCCGAGAACACGTTGGAGTCGAAGCCGATCGCCAGCGCGGCGCCGCCGTGGAAGACCGAGTTCTTGCCGAAGCGCTTGCCCGGACCCGGGGCGACGTAGGGCACCTGGGTCGCGGGGTTGCCGGGGCTACCGCTCGGCGACTCCGCCCGCGCGCGGCCTGGGCACAGGGCCAGCGCGAGGATCGAAAATAGGAGCAGCGCGATCGGCTTCGACACGCGACGCCTCGCCCGGGCGCAGCACGCCCCGCTCTTCATCGCGCGCGGGAGCCTCACTCGATGGGGCTCGCGGCCGGCGGCCAACCGCGGTCGACCGGCGGAGGCACCGGGCTGTGGCCGAGACCGGCCGTGGGGTTTTGCATGGGCCCAGCCTGCTCTTCGTAGTCGCGACGGGTGACGTCGATCTCCTCTTCGGGTCCCTCTCGACCCGAGCAAGACTTGGCCTCTCGGACCAGCTTCTCCAGGCGCAAGGCCGCGGCGTCGAGCTTCTCGACGGCGAACTGGCGGGCCTGGTCGCTGGTGTTGACGTCGCGGATGACCAGCAGCTCGCCGGTGCCCAGGTCCATGACGTCGTTGCCCTTGTCTTGCTTGTCGAGCACGCAGGTAGCGCGCACGAGGTCCTCTTCGGCGCGCGCGTCGACGGCGAGCTCACCGAGCTCGGCCATGGACGCCTCCATCTTGCTGCGCAGGCCGCTGGCGCTGCTCGGCAGCGCGCCGGGCAGCTCGCTCGCGGGCGGGGCCACGAAGGGCTCGCGCTCACCGAGGGCGCCATCGACATCGCTCGAGCTGGCCACGGGGTCGACGGAGCCGAGCCCCCCGCCCTCGGGTGTGCCGGCCTCCGCCGCGCTGGCCTCGGCGCCATCGCCAGCGTCTGCGGCCTCCCCAGCCTCGGGCGAGCTGTCCGCGGCCGGCGGGCCGCCCCAGACCGTGCCAGCGAGGCCAAGCCCAGCGATCAACGCCAGCGACGCCGCCAGCTTGGTCGTGCTGGAGCGAAGCGATCGGGTGTTCTTGGGGTCACGCATGGGGTCCTCCGGTGGTCAATGGCATCCGAGTCCGGATCCTTTGCGGGAACTCGAAAAATGCCGGCCTTTGACGAGCTTGCCTCGCAGGGTGTCAGAGATCCAGTCGCGCCATCGGCGCATGGGTCCAGAAGAGCTCAATTCACGGGACTCAAGAGGAGAAGTTGACCGAGAAGCTGACCTCGGCCGACTCCTCGGCGTCGCGGTCGACCAAGAAGCGCCAGCCCTTGATCTTGGCCACTGCACAAGACTTCACCCTGGCGTCGTTGATCGTGTCGACCTCGACGTCGACCTTGCTGACCCGGCCCGAGGTGTTGATCGTGATCGTGAAGCTCATCTTGCCCTTGAGCCCATCGTTGGTGCTCAGGGCCTTCTCGTAGCAGGCCTGGAGGCCCGGCATGCGCCGCTGGATCGTCGCCGCCACGGCCTTCTTGTCGGCACCAAAGACGTCGCCGGTGCTCCCGCTGGCCTTGCCCTTGACCTTGCGCTCCTTCTTCTCGGTCTTGCCGACCTCGGCCGGGCCCTCGCCGGTCTGCAGGGCCTCGTTCTTGGTCAGCGTGCCGGTCGACTCGATCCCGCCGCCGCCGGCCACGAAGTCGCCGATCTCGCCGCCGCGGTACTCCTCGGTCGAGGTCATGCCCTGAGCAAAGAGCTCGCCGAGGTTGTTCTCCGTCGACTCGATGACGTCGAGGACGGTGCCCTCACCGGGGCCGCCGTAGGTACCGAGCACCCGGGCCACGCCCACGCCGCGAGCCTCGCGGAAGGCCTTGTCGGACACGTTCTTGGGCTTCTCGAGGTTCTCGTCGAGCTGCCGCTCCTCCTTGGCGTCCTCTTTGAGGTCCTCGTCCTTCTGCTCGAGGGTGTCCTCCTGCTCCTCCTCCTCGATCTCGGGCTCCTCCTTCTCCTCCTCGTAGAAGGAGGCGGGGATGCCCATCTCTTTCAAGAAGCGCTCGGCCGGGGGCGCGGGGGTGCGGTCGGCCACGAACACGAACCAAATTGCGAGCAGGCCAGCGATGCCCGCGGACGCGCCGATCGCCGCGAGGTCGAGGCCCGTCAGCCGCAGGTGGGCGAAGGGATCGGCGAGCTCGCTGGGGAAGACCGGAACCTTGACCGGGCGCGCCGGCTTGACGGTCTTGAACACGATCCGGGTCTGGCCGATGAGCAGCCGGCCCCTGGCGGCCTTGCCCAGCTTGACCCGCAGGTCGCCATCGGGCTGGCCCGCGCGCTTGCGCAAGGACGCGACCGAGGCCTTGTTCTTGCCCAGCGCGACCTTGCCCCGGGTCTCGGGGGGGAGCACGAGGTAGTAGCTGCCCTCGTCCCCGGCCCACTCGAAGAGCTTGTGGTGGCTCGGCGCGTGGCCGCCCTTGGGCTTGCGCTTGCGCGGCTTGGGCGGCTGCTCGCGCAGGCCCATCACGCCGATCACCCCCGGCACCAGGCCGAGCAGCATCAACGCCAGGCCGAGGCCACCGGTGCCCTCATCCTCGCCCTGCTTGAAGGCCGAGAGGTCACCGCGGGAGGCCTCGGTGATCGGGGCGTTGGGGTCGTGCTTCGAAACCTCGTAGCCAAAGAGCCCGCCGCCGCCGATGACTAGCACCGCGCCGAGGCCCAGCCACAGCGGCGCGCGCTTGCGGTAGTCCTTGGGCGTGAGGTGGCCGTCGTAGATCGTCAGCGCCTGCTTGCGCTTGCGCCGACGGCCGCGAAGCATGCTCGTGCCGGTGACCAGCGGGACCACGCCGAGCAGCGCCACGGCCAGCGCGATCGTGCTCGTGTTGTCCTTCTCGGGCGCGCCTTCGCCCTCGGCCGCTCCATCGCCGGCCGAGGCCTCGCTGGTCGGGCCCTCGAGCACGGCGTTCTCCGACACGTGCTCGCCGACCTCGGCGGCGAACCACCCGCCCGCGGCGATGATCATCAGCAGGCCGACGAGGATCAGCGCCAGGGGAGTGCTCGCGTCCTTGCCCTCCGCCGCCGCCCCATACTCGAGGGGCGTGCTCGGTCCGATACCGAGGCCCGTCTGCGCACCGCGGACAATCTCGATATCGCCCGGCTCGCTCTGGTGGAGCTCCTCGCAGGACTCCCCGTCTACGATGACGGCAACGCGGAGGACCTTCTGCTTCCCTGGGGCGGACATTTGGCGCTAGTTTTCTCGGCTTTCGGAGCTTTCGGCGCTAGCTAGCACGGTGGCCGAGACCACTCGAGGCCGATCATAGCAGTCCCTTGGAAGGTCCCCAAACGACGCGCACTCGGCACGTAGCGACGTTCTTTGAATGTCCACTGCCCGCCGATCCTTTCAGGTAGTTCAGGGCGCCACCAAAAGAAGAAGCCCGACAGCGCATCCTGCGCTGTCGGGCTCGTTGCACAAGCGCGAGCTCAGCCCTTCTGAATGATGCAGAAGGAGTACTCGGAGTAGTTCAGGCGGCCAGCCGTGTACATCACGTCGACGATGGCCGAGAACTTCAGCGCCTCGTCACCGATGAGGATGATGTGGCCGACCCACTCCTCGCCGCGATCCTCGAACACGGCCTTGGACTTCTCCGTCTCCTCCTCGAGCTTCTCGTAGAGGGGCGTGATCACGTGGCCCTGGACCACGTTGGCGTCGAACTCACCCTCCTTGAGGGTGGCGAGCTGCTCTTCGTTGAAGATCAGCTCGCGCGAGGACACGTAGATCGCGACGCCTTCCTTGATGGGTGCATCCATCTTGGACATCGGGATCTTTTGCTCGGCGATCGGCGTGATGAGCACCGGGTCGCTGGCGTAAGATTTGAGCAGGTAGACAACGATGATGGAGACGATGTCCATCAGCGAGGTCATGCCGAGGTTGGCTTCCTCGGGCGCCTGGTCGCGGCGCTTGGCTCGCTTGATTTCCTTCTTGATCTGGAAGAGCTCGTCGGGAGTCATGATCTCGCTCCTTGCTACGGCTGAGGACGGCTAGAACGCGCGGGGTTCCCAGCTGGCGGGATCAGCCCGCACCAGCTTCGACGATGGGCTGGAAGAACAGGCATTCCTCGGGGAACTCCTCGCCCTCACCGATGGAGAGCAGCTTGCACTCGGTCCCGCGGACCGCGTCCATGGTGCTGATCACCACCTGCATCGGAATGGTGTTCTCGGCGCTGATCGTGACGACCGTCTCGTGCTTGTACTTCGACTTCAGCTCTTTGGCCTTGGCCTCGAGCTTGGCGTAGTCATAGCGCTCGTAGTCGTCCTCCGGCGCGCTCGGATTGGCCAGGGGAATCGTCGGCTTGCTGCTGTCCTGCTCCTGGCCAGCCTCGGCGCCCTCTTGCTGGGCAGCGGTGCTGATCCGGAAGCCGTCCTCGAGGATGTTGACCTTGAACTTCAAGGGCTTCTCCTCTTTCTTCTCCTCCTCCTTCTTGTCGGAGGGCGCAGCGGCGAACTTGGGGGGAGAGACGGCGACAGCCGCCATGCTCGCAACCTCCATGGCCAGCAGAAGCGCTGGGATGAGCAGGAACATGATGTTCATGACGGGAAGCACGTTGGCTTCCTCGACCGCAATTTCATTCTTCTTCCTGTATCGCTTGCCCATGACGGTCCTCTATCTGGTCCTCGATTCTAGAGTTCGAGGTGCGAGCCTGGTGCCTGTGCCGTGAATCGGGAAGGTCCCGATGAAGGGCCGCGAGAGACGATCTCTCCCGCGGCCCGGGGGCCACGCAGCACTCGGGCCTAGTTTCAGCTGTGGCGCACGCGAGCGGCGAGCAGGTTCTCGAGCTTGACCGAGTAGAGCTCGACCTCGTCAGAGATCTTCTTGGACAGGTTCGAGATGAAGATGTGCGAGGCCAACAGCGGGATGGCGATCATCAGACCGAAACCGGTCGTGTTCATCGCGATACCGATACCGCGAGCCAGAGCGGTGGAGCGCTGGTCAGCGGGGGCGTCGGCGACGGCCGCGAACGCGTCCAACATGCCGAAGATGGTGCCGAGAAGGCCCAGCAGGGTGGCGATGTTGGCGATGGCGGCGATCATGGCCACGCGCTTGTTGATGGCGGGGCCAACCTCGAGCATCGACTCTTCGATGGCGGCCGAGATGTCGGCCTCGCTCTTGTTGGCGCGGGTCAGGCCAGCCTTGACCACGCGAGCGAGCGCGGCCTTGTCGGCGGCGTTGCAGAGCTTGATGGCGCGATCGATGTTGTTCGCCATCACCAGCTTCTGAATCTGGTTGAAGAACTGCTGTCCGTTAATGTTGAAACGGAAGAACAAAAAGATGAAGCGCTCGACCATGACGGCGAGGCCGAGGATTGCGCAAAGAGCGATGGCGTGCATGAACAGACCACCGTTTGCGTAGAACGTTGCAAAATCACCCATGACCGGTGTCCTCCTGAGGGCTGGCTTGTTGCCCGAGTGCTGCTGTGGTGCCCGAGGTGGGCAGGTTGTCGAACTGCGTGGTTCTTGTTTGCGGCAAAGGCGCTGGCTGCGCCTCAGACCTAGGTATTAGAACAGAGGATCTTGTACGGACTCAAGTACGAGCGGCGCGAATTTCGCGTCGAGACGAGCCCAGTCGTAGTCGAGGCTTGCTCGCTTGAAGACGAAGAAGGCGCTTGGCTTCTCGAGCTTGCCCTCGACGAGAAATTCGTCGTCCAGGGAGATCCGCTTGGAGCCGCCCGCGCTCGACGAGGCAGAACCGGACCCGGTCCCATCCTCGGAGCTGGAGGGGCTCGCTTCCGGTGTCGGATCCTGTGCGAGAGCCCAACAAGGAAGCAGCATCGTAGACAAAACGCTAGCCACTGCCAAGACCGAAAAAGCGAGCTTTCGTATCAACACCTGCGCCTCACACGTCCTGTGTCGCGCCGAAGCTGTTCCCTACACTGCGTGGGGATCTCGGCGCGAACACCGATCTGCACCGCTGTATCGTGAACACCCGCGCAAGCCACCGGGTGCAATCCGTGGCCGCGGCTCGGGGATCGCCGGTCGGCGCGGCCACCTTCGTGGGCACGACATCCGACAAGTTCCCAAAATTCGAGCATTCCTTGCTTCTCGCGGCCATCCAGCCCCTGCTTCGGGGCTCGCGCGCTGTCTTCGAGGCCCATCGCGCGTTCAACGGGCTCAAAACACCGTCGTGTGGGCTGGCGCATATTAGATCGGAGAACGGGTGCAGCGATAGTCTCTAGTGAACATCGCGAGTCACGTTTGTGACTCGCCAGGCGCGAGTCGCTCACCTCTACCGACTTCTGGACGCTGACTCGCATCTGCCGGCTGGACCGAACGGCTACCATTCCTCGAAGATCTGACTTAGCAGCTCAACCGCCGGGTTTTTGAGGCTTTGGCTTTTGAGGCTGCTGAGGCTTGGGCTGCTGCGGTTTTGGCTGCTGCGGCTGTTGCGGTTGTTGATCAGGCGCCGGCTGCTCGGGCGCGGGCTGCTCGGCCTCGGGTGACTGCGGCTGCTCCGGGGCGGGATCGCCTCCCTCGTCCGGCTGCGCGTCACCCTCACCTGACTGCTCGTCATCCGACTCGGCCTCCGCCTCTTCCTGCCGCTGCTTGCGACGCTGCTCGCGCTCGAGGCGACGCTTGGCCGACTCGATGCCCTTGTTGGCGGCCTTGATGTAGAGGTCGGCCTGCGCCCCGGAGACCAGCTCGTTGCCCATGGCGTCCGTGGGTCCGCGCTTGTTGGCGCTGCGCTCGACGGTGCTCTTGCCCTGGCCGACGAGGGTCTTGTAGCGCTCGAGCTCGTCGATCGCGGCCTCGAGCCGGGCGATCTCGTCGAGGCTGCCGACCTGCTCGGCGTCGAGGTAGAGCACGCCGAGGTTGAAGTGGATCTCGGCCCAGTCGGGGCGCTCCTTGGCGACCTTCTCGAACTCGCCGACGGCCTCACTGACCTTGCCGTTGGCCCGCAGCGCCGTGCCGTAGTTGAACCGGGCCTCGATGAATTTGTCGTCGAGGTCGATCGCGTACTCGAAGCAGGACTCGGCCGTGGCCGGATCCCCGCGCCACATGTACTGGACGCCGAGGTTGTTCCAGGCCGTGGCGTTGTGCTCGTCGGTCTCGGCCGCGCTCTTGAAGGCCTTGAAGGCCTCGCCGCGCGAGCCGGCCTGGAGGTAGGCGAAGGCCATGAGGTTGTAGGCCTGGGACTTCTCTTCGGGGCTGAGGACCTTGGCGTCGACCTTGAGGATCGACGAGGCGACCGACTGCACGAGCTCGTGCTTGCCCTGCTTGTAGAAAGCCTCGGCGATCACCAGCATGGCCTCGACGTTCTGCTCGTGCTCGCGCAGGGCCTTGCGAGCCTCCTCGATGGCCTTGTCGCTCTGGCCGCCGCGCAGCAGCTGGCGGGCCGTGGCGCTGGCCTGGCGCGAGCGCGCCATCTTGGCCTTCTCTTGGTTGGGGTCGCGGTCCTGGGGCGTGGCGATCGCCGGCTTCGCGGCGGTCTCGGCCGGCTCGGCCGTCGCGGTCTTGCCCGCCCTGCCCTCCCCCGCGTTGCCCTCGCGCTCCTCCGCCCGGGTGTCGGCGACGCGCGCCTCCGGCGGGAGCTCGATCTCTTCGGGGGCGGAGGTCCCCGCCCCGCCCTTGGCGCAGCCAGCGAGCGCGAGCGTGAGCAGCAACGCGTGGAGCGTCGCGGCGGGTGCGGATGCGGGCACAGACTTCATCGGCGGTCCTCTAGCTCGAGGCTCAGGGCGGGGTCGCGGAGCAGCGGGTATTCGTCGGCCTTGTAGACGTGCAGGCGCTCGAGGGCGCGCGAGGTCCAGGCGTTGGAGATCCTGTACTCCTTGCCCCGCTTGACGCACTCCTCGTAGAGCCCGATCGCCTTTTGGATGAAGGGCTCCATCTGCTCGGCCACGGTGATCTGGTAGGCGTAGTAGGCCTCGCTGCCCTCGCGCAGCTGCGAGGGCACGGGCGCCTCGATCACCTTGTTGGCGGTGTTCTCGAACGCGTAGCCGCGGCGGAACATGGCCGCGAGCACCCAGTCCACGGAGCGGTAGGCGAACACCGCGTCGTAGCCGGTGGTGACCTTGACCAGGGCGTCGAAGAGCTTCTTGGCCTCGCCCTCGAGCTTCTTGGAGCTGGTCGCCTTGAGCTTGAGCTTCATGGCGTCCTCGAGCGCGTACTCGGCGAGGATGAACTGGGCCTCGGCGGGCAGCGCCGCCGCGGGCGTGCCCTTTTGCAGGCCGCGGGCGTCGAACAGGTCGATGGCCGCCTGGAGCTCGCGCTCGGCGTCGCGCCGGCCCTTCTTTTGCTCGCGGTAGAGCTTGCCCAGGCGCAGGTGGGCCTCGACCTCGCGCACCGCCTGGCCCTCGGCCCCGGCGAAGCTCTTGAGGTACTTCTTGTAGGCCGCGATCGTCTTCTTGTCGCTGCCGGTCTTCTCGAGCACCTCGGCGGCGCGGTAGTAGGCCTCGGCCTTCTCCTCGTCCGAGCCGGCCGCGTCGGCGACTTGATAGTAGAGCTTGGCCGACTTGTCGTAGTTTTGCAGGCTGTCCTGGAGCGAGGCGGCGTTGCGCAGGGCCGTGAGCCGGTACTCGCTGTTGGCGTAGTCGGCCCCGGTAGCGAGCACCAGGTAGCTCTTCACGGCCTGCTCGAACTCGAAGAAGCGCGCGTGGTTGAAGCCCGTGCGCAGCAGCGCCTCGTCGGCGAACTCGCTGCACTTGTCGTCGGGCCCGAGCTTGGGCGAGTCGCAGGGCTTGTAGGTGGTGTAGATGCGCTCGTAGGTCTTGGTCGCGCTCTCGAAGCGGCCGATGTTCTCGTAGGCGACGGCGGCGTTGTTGAGCGCGTTGTCGGCGTTGGGGTCGTCGGGGGCCTGGTTGACCAGGGCGACGTAGCGGTCCGCGGCGGCCTCGTACTCTCCGGCCTCGAAGAGCATCGTCGCCTCCTGGAAGATCACCGCGTTGCCGATCGAGCGCAGCTTGCCGGCGAACTCGTTCTTCGCGTCGCCGGTGCCGCAGGCCTTGGACTCGAGCATCTCGACGGTCTTCGAGGTGTTCTCGAGGTCGCCCTGCACGGTGTAGCCGTCGAGGATCGCGTAGCCGGCGTTGATCGCCACGTCCTCGCCGCAGTGGCGATCCACGACGCGCTGGAAGCGATCCCGGGCCGCGGCGAAGCGATGGTGACGCTGGCTGATCTCGCCGGACTTGTACATGATCGTGGCCACGTCCTCGGCGTCGGGGACGAGCTCGGCGTACTTGTCGTAGGCGTCCTGGAGGGCCAGGGCCAGCGGCGAGATCTCGAGCGGCTCGTAGGGCCCCGCGTCGGGGTCCTTGGGCATGTCGGGCAGGCTGTAGTTGCCGGCGTCGGTCTCGAGCTCGGCGTAGCCCTCGAGGGCCGAGACCACGCCCGCCGCGGCGTCGCGCTGCAGGCGGTTGTCGAGGTTCGAGTCGCGGACGATCGCGAATTGCTTGGCGGCGTCGAGGTACTGGTCCGAGTAGTAGAGCGAGTCCGCGTAGTTGTAGCGGTACTCGTAGGAGCTCGGCGTGTTCGGGAAGCGCTCGAGGTAGGCGGCGTAGGCCCGCGCGGCGATCTCGTACTCGGCCTTGGCCTCCGCCTCGCGGCCCTCGGCGCGCAGCGTCTGGGCCCGAGCCTGGTGGTCGACGGCGGTCGCGACCAGAGCGTCCTCGGCGAGCTTGAAGGCCTTCTCGATCGCGTCGGGGTCGCTCTCGTTGGCGTAGTACCAGGTCGTCCCGCGCAGGTAGTTGGTCGCCAGCGCGTCGCGGGCCGCGGTGACCTTTCGGTCCTCGCGCAGGGCCTTCCAGGCCGCGAGGATCTTGAATTGGATCTCCGGGGCCGCGGCGGCCAGCGGCCAGCGCGAGAGCGCGAGCTCGTAGATCTCGATCGCCCGCTCGAACTCGGTCTCGTAGGCGAGCAGGTCGGCGTAGGCCGCGTAGATCTCGGGCACGTGCGGCTCGGACTTGCGCTCGCCGTAGTCGGCCTCGAGGCGGCCGAGGCCGTAGGGGCGGTCGCGGCGGCCGTTCCCGTCCCAGTCGTCCTCGTTGTAGGTCTTGGCCAGCCAGCCGATCGCTTCCTCGCGGAAGTTGGGGATGTCGTCGTACTCCGGCGTGCCCTTGTAGGAGTCGAGGTAGCGGATGTACTCGTCGAGCTTGGCGACGGAGCCCACGAAGTCGCGCTTGAGGTAGAGGGTCAAGGCGATGCGGATCAGCGCCAGGGCGTAGAGGCTGCTGCCCGGCTCGCCGCGGGCGTTGGTGAACGCGGCCAGGGCCGGGTCGAGCTCGTTGACGTCGTAGTGGAGCTCGCCGACGCGCAGCCAGCTCTCGGCCAGGAAGCTGCTGCCCGCGCGCATCGGCGTGCAGCGCTCGTAGTCGCTGGCGCCCACGCTGCTCGAGGCCACGACGTTGCTGAAGTCCGCGGTCGGGACGGCGTAGCGGTTGGTGCAGACCAGCGCCAGGAAGGACTGGCGGCTCGCGTCGTAGTCCTCGCTCTCGTAGAGCAGCACGCCCATGCGGTAGAGCGCGGCGTCGTTGAGCCCGTAGTCGGGGAAGCGAGTCACGACCTGGCTGAGCAGCTCGATCGAGCGCTTGTAGTCCACCGTGGGCGCGGGCGGGGGATCCGGGACGTTGTCCTCGCCGGCCTCGCGGCGCGCGTCGAGGGCCAGGACCTGGTCTTGCCAGGCCTCCTCTTGCCGCTGGTAGCGCTCGAGCGAGCCGTCGAAGTGCAGCTCCGCGAGGCGGAACATGATCTCCGGGGTCCACGCGCCGTCGTCGGGATGCAGGCGCAGGAAGTCTTCGTAGCGGGTGATCGCCTTGCTGCGCAGCACCCGAGCCTGGGCCCGGTGCTCGCGGATCTGCGCCTCGTAGCTGTGCTCGAGCTCGCCGCGGCCGGTCTCGGCCTCGATGACCAGCTGATCCAAGAGCGTGTCCTCGGTGGCCTGGGCCGCCGACTCGAAGCGCTGGAAGATCTCCTCGAGCTCGTCGATGGCCTGAGCCTCCTCGGCGCTGCGGGGGCGCCGGGGCAGCGGGGCCTGGAGGCGGTTGGGGTTGCCCCCGCCCTCGACCACGCGGCCGACCCCCGAGCCGGGCTCGCCGGGCAGACCGAGCAGCTCGCCGGCGTCCCCGGTCGGCCGAGAGGCCCCCGCCGGCGCGGCGCTGGCCAGCAAGCTCGCGCTGGCCAGCAGGCTCGGCAGCACCACCGCGCGGGCCCACGACCTACGCCCACGCATGTCTTGGAGCCTGGCCGCGAGCATGTCTGCGAGCTTTCCTCCGGGCGTCTTCATTGCGCCTCCTCGAAGGTCTGGTCGAGGATCCGGTCGAGCTCGCGCATGTCTCGCTCGCGATGGGTCTCGAGCCGGCGGATCTCCTCGGCCTCGACCTCCTGGATCGCCCAGGCGACGTCGAGCAGGCCGACCTCGGAGCGCGTCACCAAGTTGGCGAGCTCGCCGACGACGTCGCGGTAGCTGGCTTGCATGACCTCACCGACGAGCTCGCGGGTCTCGCCCTTCTTGCCCTCGAGCTCGTCTTTGTAGGCGTCGAGGTTGATCCGCTCCTCGCGGAGGATCTGGATCGCCCGGCGCAGGCGTCGGCCGGCGGCGGCGTCGAGGCGCTCGCGGCCCTCGTCGACCCGGTCGTGCAGGCCGCGGGCGCGGTCCCAGACTTTGCGCGCGCCCGAGTCGGGCTTGGCCTCGAGCAGGGCCGAGAACGCGCGGTCGAGGAAGTTGGCGTAGGCGTCCACGGCGGCGCGCTGCGCCTCGGCCCAGGGATCGGAGAAGCGCATCGCGGTCTGCTCTTTTTCGACCTCGGCCTCGAGCGTGGCGACCTCGGCCTCGAGCGCGGCGACCTCGTCGCGCAGCTCGGCGGCCTGGTTGAGGAAGCCCTGACGATCGATGCGCTGATCCTCGCGGGTCTCGTCGTAGTAGCGCTCGGTCGCGATCAGCTGGGCGCGCAGGGCCTGGACCGTGAGGTCGAGCTGGTGGATCTCCTCGGCGCGCTCGCGCAGGTCGACGCTGACGTCGTCGCGCGAGCTGCCGTCGCCCAGGGGGTTGTCGACGCGCTCGCGCAGGGTCTTGCGCTGGGCCTCGATGTCGGCCAGCCCGGCCCCGCTCACGCCCCGGCGGGCGCGGAAGAGCAGCTGCTCCTCGAGGTCGAGCAGCTCGATGTCGAGGGCGTCGAGGGAGCTCAGGTGCGCGCCCAGATCTGTGAACAGGCGCGCGCGCTCGCGGGCGGCGACGGCCTCCTCCATGCGCGCGAGCAGGGCTCGGGTCTCGAAGAGCATGGCCTCGACCTCGCCGACCTCGTTGGCGAGGTCGACGGTCTGCGTGGCCCGAGGCAGGCTCTCGGCCACGCCCACGGCCTCGACGGGCATGACCGCGGCGAGCGAGAAGTGCTCGAGATCCTCGGCGGCGACGGCCGAGAAGTAGGTCGCGGCGTCGCCCTTGGTCTCGAGCGAGGCCCCGAGGCGCCTGGACAGGTCGTCGAACTCCCGGCGCAGGGCCAGGAACTCGCCCTCGGCCTCCTGCCAGCTGCGCATCTGGATCTTGACCTTGCCGCGCAGCTGCTTGATCTCCGGGACGATCGGGCTGTCGGGGTCGTAGACCAAGAGCAGGTCGAGGGCCTGGAGCGCGCGGTCGTAGGACCCGGCCGCGAGCAGCGTCCAGGCGGTCTCGTACATGGCCTCGGGGAAGAAGGGCGAGTCGCGGGAGATGCCGCGGTAGTAGCGGACGGCGAGCTCGGTCTCGCCTTGGTCGTGGTGGATGCGGGCGCGGGCCAGCATCGCGAGCTCGACGATCCGCTTGTCTCGCTCGCCCCGGGGGTAGGACTGGGTCAGGGCCGTGAACCGGGCCAGGGCGTCGTCGATCTCGCCCTCGGCCAGGGCCGCCGCGCCCGCGAGGTAGGCCGCGCGGACCCGCCACTGAGCCCCGATCCCGCCGGTGGACATCGGCACGTCGAGGGGCGAGACGCTGTCGAGCGAAAGGATCGCCTCGTCGTGGCGGCCCTGGAAGTAGAGCCAGCGCCCGTAGCTGTAGCGCAGATCGAGGTCGCGCTCGCCCCCGGGGATCGCCTCGACGGCCGCGGCCACGCGCAAGATCGCGGCCGCCTCGACCAGGCCCTCCGGCGGCTTGCTCTCGGTCTCCATGCCCAGGGACTCGAGGCGCGCGCGGACCTCCGGCGTGGCCGAGAGCCCCGGGCGCCGGGCGAAGCCGGGCTCGCGGCGCGGGACCGCGAGGTCGAAGAGCCGCGCCATGCTGCGCTGGTGAAAGCGCCGGCCGTCGTTGCTGCTGTCGAGCAGGTTGCCCTGGAAGCACTCGATCGCCCAGCGGTCCATCTCGAGCAGGGCCAGGGCCTCGCCCAGGAAGTAGAGCGCCTGGCTCGCGGCCTGGCTGTTGGGGTAGTTCTCGAGCACGTCGAGGAAGACGATCGCCGCGCCCTCGAGGTCTCGCTCGGCGAGCATCAGCTGGCCGGTGACCACGCGCTTGGCGAGCTCCTCCTCGCTCGCCTCGGGGTCGGCGTTGGCGGCCTTCTCGGCCGAGACCAGCACCGACTCGATGTCCGCGAGGCGCTCGACGGCGTCGTCGAGGGCGAAGCCCTCACCCTGGCGCGGCGAGGCGGCCGCGGCCGTCGCCGGGCGAAGCGAGGCGAGCGCGAGCAGGCCGGCCACGGACAGGCCGACGAGGCAGCGACGAGCTGGGGAGCGCGCGCGCATGGTGGTCAATCGCCGGCGGGCTTTTGCGCGGCGGGCTTTTGCGCGGCGGGCTTTTGCGCGGCGGGCTTTTGGGCTCCGGGCGTCTGGGCTCCAGGCGTCTGGGCAGCGGCCTCACCGGTCTTCTTGGCCGCGGGCTTTTGCTTGCGCTTGGACTTGGACTTGGACCCGCTCTTCTTGCTGGCCTTGCGCTGGCTCTGCGGCAGGGGCTTGCCCGAGGCGTCGAGGGGGATCTCCTGCCAGTCCACGGACGGCCGGTCCTTCATCTCGGTGCTCAGGTTGCCCTTCTCGAAGCCCGAGCTCATCAGCCGCAGGGCGCCGTTTTGCGGGGATGTGAAGTTGTGCGAGCTGCGGCTCTCGAAGGTGTAGCCGTTGAGATAGCTGAACACCCCGAAGCCCTGGCCCTGGTAGGTGAGCTCGACGGTGATCGTGTGCGGACCGGGGACGATGTTGCCGTCGAGGACGACGAGCTCGTCTTCTTTGTCGAGCGCGCCGCTGTCGTCGGTGCGCGCGTAGATCTGCGCGCCGTCGAGGATCACCGC
Organism: Pseudenhygromyxa sp. WMMC2535; assembly: GCF_011083025.2. Lineage (NCBI taxonomy): Bacteria > Pseudomonadati > Myxococcota > Nannocystales > Nannocystaceae > Pseudenhygromyxa > Pseudenhygromyxa sp. WMMC2535. Next base: position 3,741,230 of record NZ_JABJWV010000001.1, on the reverse strand, counting down.
GATCTTGGTCAGGCGAAACTGCGAGCCCATCAAGTTGCGGTGGACGATGATCAGCCGGCTGCCCGCGAGCACGCCCTGGAGCACGGTCTCCTTGAGCACCGAGAGCCTGGCCTTGGACCGGAAGATCCGCTCCTTGAGATCGTCGACCTCGACCTGCATGCCGTCGATGCGCGCGCCAAAGATCTCGGACTCGCGCGTGCTGCTGTCGACACCCTCGGGGGTCTCGGTGGTCTGGAACAGGCCGTCGTCACCGCTCTGATCCCCGCCCGAGGGCGCCGGCGGGGGCCCGCCCTGGGTCTCGCTCGGCGGGATCGCCTGGCCGGTGCTCGGGGGAGGGGGTGGCGGCGCGGCGGCAGCTTCGGCGCTCGACCAAAGCAGCGCGCAGACCAACATCAAGCTCGCGAGCAGCGACCACACCCCCGCTGGCCAAGCACGGGCTGCTACAGGGCTTCGACGGGCACGAGACACCCCGTTACGGTATCAGGGCCAATCGGTGCTGGCCAGCAACGAACAGCCCGCGCCAGCTCGGCGAGGGCGGGCGTTCAGTGGGTCGAAGGCCGCGCCTGGTGCCAGACGAGCTCGGCGTCGATTTTCGTGAAGGCGCGGGCGCGAGGGGTCATGTACAGACCCCGATCGACCCAGGCTTCGGTCTAGGTCTCGCCCTCGGTCTCGGTCCCCTCGGCCTCACCGGCTGCGGCCTGCGCCTCGACGCGACGGACGAGCTCGAGGCGACGCCACAGCGCCTCGAGCAAGGCATCCGTGCCCTCGCCGGTCACGGCGCAGACCGGGAAGAGCGGGATGTTGCGCTTGCGCAGCGCCCGGCGAGTCTGCTTGATCAGCTCCTCGCCCTCGGGCGTGTCGATCTTGTTGAGCGCGACCACCCGCGGGCGGTCGTCGAACATCGCGCCGTAGCGGCGCAGCTCGCCCTCGAGGGCCTCGAGGTCGGCGAGGGGCTCCCGGCCGGGGGTGGGGTCCGGCGCGAGCAGGTGCAAGAGCACCCGCGTGCGCTCGAGGTGGCGCAGGAATTCGTGGCCGAGACCGCGGCCCTCGCTGGCGCCATCGACGAGGCCCGGGACGTCGGCGACGACCATGGTCCGGTCGTCCGAGAGCCCGACGACCCCGAGCTGGGGGACCAGGGTCGTGAACGGGTAGGCGCCGATCTTGGGCCGCGCCCGTGAGATCGACGAGATCAGCGTGGACTTGCCGACGTTGGGGTAGCCGACGATGCCGACGTCGGCGAGGAGCTTGAGCTCGAGGCGCAGCCACATGGCCTCGCCATCGGTCCCGGGCTCGGCGCGGTCGGGGGAGCGGTTCGTCGACGACCGAAAGTGCACGTTGCCGCGGCCACCGCGGCCGCCCTGGGCGATCAGCAGGCGATCCCCGACGCTGTCGAGATCCCCCATGAGCTCGCCGCGGGCGTAGGTCGGCCGGGCGTCGCGCGCCGGCCGACGGTGCTCCGACATGCGCTTGCGCTGCGCCGCGCCGGAGATCGTCTCGCCTTGGGCCACGACCTCGGCCGGGGCCCCGGCCGAGAGCAGCGTCTCTTGCTCATCGCTGATCCCGGCCCCCTCGAGGCCGACCACGGGGCCCTGGTCCTCGACGACCCACACGTTCTCCATGCCCCCGGCCTCGGCCTCGCCCTCGTCCCCTGGCTCCCAGACGATGCCCTCGCCGGCCTCGTCGTCGAGCCAAGGCGGGCGCTCGCCGAGCTCCCCGGCCTCGCCCTCGTAGTAGATGGACGTGCCCACGGGGACCTTGATGAACAGATCCTCGCCGCCCTTGCCGTTCTTGCTCGCGCCCCCGCCGGGGCGGCCGGGCTCGGCGCGCAGGTGCTGGCGGAACTTGAGGTCGAGCAGGGTCGAGACCTGGTCGTCGGCGACCAGCCAGACGCTGCCTCCGTCGCCCCCGTCTCCCCCCGCTGGGCCACCCTTGGGTACGTGGGACTCGCGGCGCCAGGCCACGGCCCCGTCTCCGCCATCTCCGGCGCGGACTTGGATGCGGACGCGATCGATGAAGCGCATGTCTCGAAACTCGAAAGCCCTCTCGACCAAAATTTGGTCGGAGGGCGGTCGGAGGGTTGGTGTCTCGACGCTGGCGCCGAGGCTCGGCCGCTACTCGGCGGCTTCGGCGACGGGGGCGGGATCGACGGCCACGTAGGCCCGTCGCTGATCCTTGGCGCCGCGCTTGTGGAAGCGGACCACACCGTCGCGGGTGGCGTAGATCGTGAAATCACGACCCCGACCTGCACCCTCGCCGGCCCAGAAGCGGGAGCCGACCTGACGGACGATGATGTTGCCGGCCCGCACGAACTGGCCACCGAACTTCTTCACGCCGCGGAACTGGGCGTTGGAGTCGCGGCCGTTCTTGATTGAGCCCTGACCTTTTTTGTGTGCCATGTCGCTCTTCCCTTTCCTGCGTCAGGCGGAGATCCCGGTGATCTCGACCTCGGTGTAGGCCTGACGGTGGCCTTGCTTGCGCCGATACTGCTTGCGGCGGCGGAACTTGTACACGATCAGCTTGGGCCCGCGGCCATGGGCCTTGACGGTGCCGCTGACCTTGGCGCCCGCCACGAGGGGGGTGCCGACCTGGGCTTCGGCGCCGCTGCCGACGAGGAGGACCTCCTCGAACTCGACGTTGCCGCCGACGTCCGCGTCGAGCTTCTCGACGCGCAGCTTGTCGCCCACGACGACGCGGTACTGCTTGCCGCCGGTCTTGATGATGGCTTGATCGCTCACTGGCCTGACTATCCGTTCGACGATGCGCCCGTCTCGGCGGGGGACTCGACCCAGTCCCCGGGGCCACCGCGTGTGCGCGGGGGAGGCGAAGGATATGGATCTGTCGGCCTCGGTCAAGCCGAGAGTGGGTGAGCGATGACGTGGATCGAGGGCGCCCGCAGGGGCGGATCTCCTGGATCGCCGTTCAGTCGACGCCCGAATTGCGGATAAATTCACTCCCCTCCCACCTAGACCTACAGTGTACGCATGGCCCCCCGTGCGCGTCTTTTCCGCCCGCTCCTCATCGTTGCGTGCTCTTGCGTACTCGTCGCATCCGCAGGATGCGCGACAAGCGGAGCCCAACGAGTCGGGACCTCCACGGCCTCCGCCCCCACGAGCGCGAGCCGCGACACCGCCCTCGAGGCCTTCTCCGAGGGCGAGCGCGCGCGGATCTTGGCGGTTCAGGAGGTCGTCGACGGAGCCGCCGCCGAGCACGGCATCGACCCGAGCCTGCTCAACGCGATCATCTGGGTGGAGAGCCGCTTCAACCCCAAGGCCAAGTCTCCGGCCGGCGCCCGCGGGCTGATGCAGCTGATGCCCTCGACCGCCGCCTACCTCGCCAAGCGCATGGGAGAGCGCTCGGCCCGGGCCTACGACCCCGACTTCAACGTCCGCGCCGGCGCGCTCTACCTGTCCGAGATGATCGGGAAGTTCGGCGACGAGGCCTACGCCGTCGCCGCCTATCACGCTGGCCCCGGCAACGTCGCGCGCTGGCTCGAGAAGGGCGACGACTTCCCCGACTACTCCCAGGCCTACGTCGCCAAGGTCATGGACGCGCGCAGCCGCTTCGTGGGCGTCGACCAGCATGGGCGGGGGAGCAAAGCCCGCACGCTCCGCGCGGGCGCGCCCAGCAGCTCGGCCGCCAGCGCGGTTGCGAGCGAACCCGCGCCCGCGCCCGATCCCGAGCCGCTCGACGTCCCCGATCCCGCGTCCTTGCCCGACGCCGCCGAGATCCACGGCGTGCCCAGGGTCGTGCGTGAGGATCCCCGGACGAGCCCCACGCCTGCCGCCGCCTCGAGCACGCGCGGCGACGAGTACGAGGCTGTCTTCGAGCCTCACCCCGAGCTCGACATGCACCCGCAACAGACGCGGGAGCCGAGCCGCGAGCGCGCGCCCGTGCGCAGTCGGCCGGCGACTCGGGATCGGCCCGCGACCCAGGATCGGCCTGCGACCAAAGACAGGCCTGCGCCCAAAAAAGACGAGCCCGCCAAGGACGAGCCCGTCGGACTCGGCGTGCTCCCGGATCTCTAGCCATGAGCTGCTAGGCCCACCAGGCCGGGCCATGCCCCTGCCCGACCCCTCCGGCCACACGCTCGGCCCCCCTCGCTCCAGCGCCCCCGCGCAGGCGCCCCCGCGCCTCCGACGGGTGCTGGCACCGAGCGTCTCTCGGACACGAACATCAATGGCGCCGAAGTCGATGGCGCCGAAGTCGATGGCGCCGAAGTCGATGATCCCCACGGCCTCGACCTCGGCGCTCGCCTCGGGCGTCCACGGATCCCCTCGCTCGCCCGCGCCCCGCGTCGCTCGACCCGCCCTCGACTTTTTCTGCTTTCGTCCGCACGCGTTCGCGACGAGCGAGCGCGGCTCGGGCCTGGGCGAGCGGCGACACGCTCGCGTGTCCAGAGCATCCCCCCGGGTATCGACCTGCGCTGCGTCGCCACGCGCTCGCGCCTGCGCTGAAGCTCGCGCCTGCTCGTGAGCGGCGCCGTCATCATCGCCGGCGCTTCCTGCAACACCTACTCACAATACGTATAAAAGGATACAAAAACATGTCCCAATTCAAAACCTCGACAATCACACAGACTTCATGAGACCATAAGAAAACGAACCTTCGATAAATCGCGAGCAAAAAACCTGTACCCCAGCCCGCGAGACGCGAAAGAGGAGACTCCCATGGTGTCCAAATACACGTTGGAGCGCGAATTCGAGCGACGAAAAATTCGCTTCGACTTGGGCCTGGTCGAAACCTTCGAGCCCATCCCCGTCGACGCGAAGGGTCGCTTCACGCTGCTCGATCGCCTAGGCGGCGGTGGCGCAGGATCGGTCTTTCTTGCCCGTGACAACGCCCTGGAGCGCCTAGTTGGCCTCAAGGTCGTCTGCGAGAGCGGGCGCGTCGAGGCCCACAAGCGCGCTCGCCTGCTGCGCGAGGCTCGAGCCATCGCCAGGGTCAAGCACGACAACGTCATCGTGATCTACGACGTCGGCGAGACCTCGGCGGGTGAAGTCTACATCGCAATGGAGCATGTCCGGGGCGGGACACTTCGCGAAATACAGGCCCATTTGGAGCTCGAGGACATCCTCGATTTATATATACAGTCCGCGCGAGGGCTCGGCGCAATTCATGACAGAAATATAGTCCATCGTGACTTCAAGCCCGAGAACGTGCTCATCGACGACGCCTCCAATCGCGCGGTGATCATCGACTTCGGCCTCGCGGGGATCGATCAGACCAGGTCCGCGGGCGGCGGCGAGGAGCCGGTGACCCGGGCCGTGGGCGGCACCCCTGGCTACATCGCCCCCGAGCAGGCCCGCGGCGAGGTGACCCCGGCGAGCGATCAGTACGCCTTTTGTGTGGCGCTGTGGGAGGCCGTCACCGGCGAGCGACCGGGGCCCGGGGGCGCGCGTTCGTGCGCGACCCCGGGGCCGCCAGCGTGGCTGCGCGGGATCTTGACCCGGGGTCTGTCGCCCGCGCCGGCGAAGCGCTGGCCGAGCATGAACGCGCTGATCCAGGAGCTCGAGCGCCGCCGTCGCTGGCTGCGCTCGTGGCCGCTCCTCGCGGGCGTCGACCTCGAGGCCGGCACGGGCTCGCGGGAGGCCCCCTTTGCCTGGGCGGGCGTCGTGGTCTATCGCCCCGAGGCCTGGCGCGCCCGCGCGAACATGCGTTGGTCGCGGGCGCTGACTTCGCTGCTGACTTGGGTCAACTCGAGCTGAGCGCGGCTGCTACCATGGGGGGCCGCCCATGCCCCTGGCGAAAGCAGCTCTGGCTGGGCTCTTGCTCATCGAGCCCGCGCTCCACCTCGAGCTCCCCGAGGGGGTCGAGGCCGGCGACGTCGTCCAGGCCACGTGGCTGCCGGCGATCGACGCCGAGACCGTCGAGGTCCCGCCCTGGCAGCGGCTGTGGCGTGGCGACGAGACCGAGTACATCGAGCGCGGCCGGTGGATCCGCCACCGCACCGGGCCGCGCGAGACCCTGGCCGACATCGCCGCGCGCTACGGCGTGCTCGAGACCCACGAGCTGCGCGAGTGGAACCCCAAGACCCTGGCCGAGCGCCGCCGCTACGTGCGTGAGGACGTCGAGCTGCGCGTCAAGGCGACCCGCGTCCCGCCGCCGCGCGTCCGCCTCGAGCTGCGCGCCGAGCCCGGGCAGAGCTGGGAGCGCCTGGCCGTCGACTACCGCGTGGATGTCCGCGACCTCAAGCACTACAACGACGCCAGCGAGGAGGACAGCATGGCCCCCCTCGAGCCCGGGCGCGCGCTGATCTTGTGGTTCGACCCCGCCCTGGCCTGGACCGTCAACCGCGAGCTCGGCCCGGCCATCGACCCCGCGTGGTTCGACATCCCGCAGACCGCCAAGAGCCACGGGCACCCCAACAAGGGGCGGATCCGCGGCGAGCCGGTCCAGCTCCCCGAGCTCCCCCAGCTCTACACGCGCCGCTTCGATCGCATCGCCCACGGCAGCAGCCACGCCGTCGAGGTCATCGTCACGGCCTTCGCCAACTTTCGCCACGACACCGGCTACGCCGGCGAGGTCATCGTCGGCTCCCTGTCCCGGCCCCGGGGCGGGCGCTTCCCCCCGCACCGCTCGCACCAGTCGGGCCGCGACGTCGACATCCGCCTCCCGCGGCTGCCCTGGTTCGAGCCGACCCTCTCGCCTCGCCCCGAGGAGGTCGACTGGCGCGCCACCTGGGCGCTGATCGACGCCTTCTTGGCCACCGGTCAGGTCGCGATGATCTTCTTGGACCACGACCTCCAGCGCCCGCTCTACTACGCGGCCCTGTCCATGGGCGCGAGCGTCGAGGAGCTCGACGAGATCATCACCTGGCCGGTGCGCGGCGGCGGCAAGGGCAAGAAGCTGATCCGTCACGCCCGCGGCCACGACGGACACATCCACGTGCGCATCAAATGCGGCGAGGACGAGCCGACCTGTCGCACGCGGCGGCGCTGGCGAGCCCAGCCCCCGGCATCGTCGCCGACACCCTCGCCCTCGCCCTCCCCCTCGCCCTCCCCCTCCGCGACAACGTCACCCTAGGAGCCCGTGGTGAAACCCAACACGACACCTCGCTTGGTCTTTTCGCCGAGGGCTTTGTCGCCAAAACTTGCAGTACACCCGGTACAGCGGCGTTTTGGCTTCGCGCCCTCGACGAAAATCCCGGCGCGAGGAGCCGCGCTGGGTTTCACCACGGGCTCCTAGCGCCACACGCCCGATCAAACCGGATTGACCCCGTTCAGTCCAGTCGGTCCCGCGCCCCTTCCCCGCGCCGGGGTGCCCTCTCGAGGCGCGAGGAAGCTCTTGCGCCCAGCCCAACTCGGACCGACGGCGCAGCCTCAGTGCTGGTACCATGCGCCGCAGGAGCTCAGGATGTTCAAGTTCGTCAAAACCAGTGGAAACGATACCCGCGCCGAAGGCCTCCTCTACCTCAATGGGAAGACCTTCGCCGCTGTCTCTGGCGGCTATGGCAACGGCGCGCTGTCCAACGGCAGCTACAGCGTCAAGGTCACCCGCGCGGTCGAAGGCAAGCACCTCAAGTCCGGCTTCCAAGCTGGCGGCGTGGGCTTCTTCATCCCGATCGAGCACACCAGCGACTCGAGCCGCAGCGGCCTGGGGATTCACCCCGACGGCAACAAGCCTGGCACCCTCGGCTGCATCGGCATCAGCGCCAAGGATGCCTCGAACTTCCTCAAGGCCTGGACGCGCATGTCCCTGGGCAGCCGGCCGACCAAGCTCATCGTCAGCGGGCCCTGAGCCCGCCCCTCGACGCCGGCACACGCTGGCGCCGAGCAAAAACTGCGCGCTTGCAGCATGCGCGCTTCGCTAGGGTGCCAGCGTGTTCGGTCGACGCCAGAACATTCGCTGGCTCCCCCGTTTTTGGCTGGTCAACATCCGCTTCATCGGCGTCGTCGCGCTGGTCGCTGCGCTCGTCTCACCGAGCCTCGCCTGGGCCGGAAACGACCTCGAGTGGGTCGAGGTCGAGCTGCGCGTGGCCGCCGACGGCCAGGCAGAGGTCGGCTACACCACCCGCTGGCGCAGCGGCGGGGACATGCATGGGTTCTACTTTCAGGGCACCGCGGGCCAGCCCGAGTGGATCCCCGAGCGCTGCGTCGCCGAGCTCCCCGGCGGCGAGAACGTCCCCCTGGAGGTCAAAGATCTCGGCTCGCGCTGGGACATCGTCCTCGACGAGGGCAGGAGCTGGGGCCCGGGCGAGGGCACCTACTTCTTCAGCTACCGCGTCGACCTCGGCGCCTCGGGCAACCTGGCGCGGACGACCTCCGACGAGGGGGAGGCCCTGGTCGTCCTCAATTGGTCTCCGGTCGAGTGGGATGAGGCCCTCGAGCACGAGACCCTGAAGGTGATCTTCGAGTCGGTCCCGACGCCGCTGGGTGAGCAGGACCTCGAGATCGCCACGAGCCTCGGCCTGCGCACCGAGCCTTGGGTCAACAGCCGCTATCAGATCGTCTACGAGGGCATCGCCGGGCCCAGCTCTTTTGGCGCGACTGGCGACTCGGGCCAGCTCTCGATCCTCCTGCATCGAGACGAGGTGCGCACTCGAGAGGATCACCGCGTGCAGCTCTACCTCCCGGAGCGCTACTTCGAGCAGCTCTCGGCGCCGAACAGCGCGAGCGCGGGGGGCTCGAGGTCCTCGAATTCGGGCTCGAGCACCAACTTCAAACCCCATGAGCCGGGCTGGCCCGATCTGCTGGTCATCACCGGGCTGCTGGGCATGGCCGCCTTCATCACGCTGCGCAAGCACAAGGGTCTGGCCCAGGCCGCGGCGACCGCCCCCGACATCTTGTGGGAGCGCAACGACTGGGAGCCGCCCAAGATCCGCGTGTCGACCTTCCGGGTCGTGGGCAAGGTCGCCACGCTCACCGAGATCGAGGCCCTCGTGGTCCTCGGTCTGCCCTTTGGCGTGCTCACCCAGATGGTCATCGACACCCTGGCGGCCAAGGGCCACGTCACCCTCGGCAAGGGCGGTCAGCTCGCCCGGACCGCCGACCAGCCAGAGGATCCCTACCAGCGCTTCGTCTGGGATCAGCTGCCCATCGCGCTCGCCAAGCCGCCCGAGTCACTGGCCAAGGACTTCGGCGAGCTGCTCGTCGGCACGATCCAGCGCAAGGCCTGGGACGCCGACCTCGAGGCCACGGCCGAGCACTACCGCGCGCAGCTTCGCGCGCGCTACCCCACCCCCTTCGAGCTCGACGACCCGAAGCTGCCCAAGCCGGACGAAGGGGCCGCGCGCCAGACCGAGCTCTTCTACGCCTGGTGGCTGTGGCAGCACCATGGGGCCGAGTCCAACCTGTGGCTGCCGACGAGCTTTGGCCGCCACTTCGCGCCCAGCTACACCTTCGCGGACGCGGACCACTCCTACCTGAGCTTCGGCGAGCAGGACTTCGTGACCGCCTACGAGCACTCGGCGTGTCACTCCGCCTGCCACTCCGCGTGTCACTCCGCCTGCCACTCGGCGTGTCACTCCGCCTGTCACTCGGCGTGTCACTCCGCCTGCCACTCCGCCTGCCACTCCGCCTGCGTCTCGGGAGGATCTCACTGATGTCTGTGTGGCCCAGCCAAGCCGAGCGCACGAGCTTGCGCTTCGTCTTCATCCCCAAGCTCCCGCTGCTCCTGCGCTACCTGATCGCGGCGGCCGCGTTCTCGGTCGGCGGGTACTTGTTGTTCTTCTACTACAGCGACATCGGCGAGGGGCTCTTCTATATACCGCTGCCCTTCTTGTTCGCGCACCTGGTGCTGTGGACGAGGTCGCAGACCAACGCCCCCGGCGGCGCGACCCCGAACAGCAAGGACCTCAACTGGGTCCCCGTCGACGACGACTGGCCAAAGAAGCTCCAGCAGATCGAGGCCAAGGCCAGGGCCTGGGACCTCACGCCCTGGGAGATCACCAATTGGCAGGGCATCCTCACCGCCATCGTCGTGATTGGGCTCCCGGCCTTCGCCATCAGCAGCCTGCGCGGCCTCGAGAGCCCGAGCTTCGTCCTCCGCAGCCAGGTCATGCTCATGCTCACCCTCGCGCCGATGTGGCTCAGCGGCACCCGCTCGATCTGGCACCCCAGCGAGCTCAGCCTCAAGCTCGACGCCCTCGCCAACGCACGCAAGCGCGCCAAGGAGCACAGTGATCGCTTCGAGATCGTGACCTTGATGGCCCTGACCGAGACCCGGCGCGGCAAGTACCCCGTCGACGTGCGGATGATGCTGCGGCCCAAGGCCGGCGCCGAGGGCTTCATCGGCGTCCAGATCCAAGTCGCCCTCAACAACGTCCAGGGCAGGGACTACCCCTATCTCTACTGCGTCATCCTGACCGAGGAGAAGGGCCGGCTGCCCGAGCTCGTCCAAAGGCCCGGCCTCGTCATCGAGCCGGGCAGCGGCTCCGGGGCCCAGTACCTCGTGGTCCGCCAGCGCGCCGATAACAGCGGCGGCTGGCACACCTCGAACGCCGACATCTTTCGGATCCTCAACCACACGCTGAAATTGACCGAGGGCATGGCATGAAGCGTCTGCTACGCGCGCTCGAGGGTTTGGGCCGCCGCGCCCCGAAGCTCGAGCTCGAGGCCCAGAACCTCGCCCTGAACCTGCCCACGCCGCGCCCCGACGGCCCGATCCTCGTCGAGCTCGGCCCCGAGCAGCCCCACCCCATCGACCTGCGCTGGGTCGACGAGCTCGTCACCAACTTGCGCCCGCACGTGATGCTCCGGCCCGAGGACGAGCTGCTGATCGTCGTGCCCAACAGCCCGCACAAGATGAACGCCACGGCCCTGCGCGTGCTCGCGGCGATGATCGAAGGTGGCGCGACGATCGCCGACGTGCTCGCCCGCGAGGGCGACTCGGCCCAGCGTCGCCGCGAGCTGCACTGGTTCTTCAGCGACCTCCACGCCCTGCTCGAGGGCCGCCTGGGCGAGGGCCACGGCCGCCGGGCCGTGCAGACCGAGGCCTTCTCCGCCGACTTTTGCCGCTACCCGGTGATCTCCGAGATCGCCTTGACCTACCGCTGCAACCTCAGCTGCGAGTTTTGCTACGCCGGCTGCGAGGCCACCGGCTTGCCCGCGGGCTGGTCCGAGGACGCGACCATGTCCGACGACGAGGTCTGCCGCGCCCTCGACATCATCCGCCGCGACGGCCGCTGCCCGAGCGTGTCCTTCACCGGCGGCGAGCCGACCACCCGCCCCGCCCTGCCGCGCTTCGTGGCCCACGCCAAGGGCCTGGGCATGAAGGTCAACATCATCAGCAACGGCCAGCGCCTCGGGCCCAAGCTCGTCGCCGCCCTCGCCGCGGCCGGCCTCGACTCGGCCCAGCTCAGCCTCGAGGGCCCGAGCCCCGAGATCCACGACACCATCGTCCGCCGCCCCGGCGCCTTCGACCGGCTCTTTGGCGCCGTCGAGCGCCTGCGCGCCGCGGGCATCCGCGTCCACACCAACACCACGATCAGCCGCTCCAACGTCGAGCACCTCGAGGCGATCGTCGACCGCATCGCCGACGCCGGCCTCGCGCGCCTGACGATGAACCTGATCTTGCCCTGCGGCACCGCCAAGGACGGCCAGGACGGGCTCCAGCTGCGCTACAGCGACATGGGCCCGATCCTCCTGCGCGTCCGCGAGCGCGCCGCGGCGCGCGGCGTCGAATTCATCTGGTACTCGCCGATCCCCGCGTGCGTGTTCAACACCGTGGCCCACGGCCTTGGCAACCAAGGCTGCGCCGCCGCCGACGGGCTGATCCACGTCAACCCGGCCGGCGACGTGCTGCCCTGCTCGAGCTTCGACCACCACGAGAGCCTGGGCAACCTGCTGCGCGACGGCTTCGACGCGGTCTGGCAGTCGAAGACCGCCCGCTTCTTCCGCGACAAGCAGATGAGCCCGGCGAGCTGCGAGGGCTGCCCAAACGCGGCCTTTTGCCAGGGCGCGTGCACGCTCTACTGGCGCGAGGTCGGCCTCGAGGAGCTCGGCGGGCAGGCGGCGGACCGACCGCCCAAGCCACCAGGCTGGGCGGCCGCGACCCGCACGCCCGAGGGCCGGGTGCACCTGCCGATCTTGGCTGGCTGAGCCAGCTCGCGCTCACAGCTCGATGCCGAGCTTATAGCGCCGCAAGATCTTGCTCTTTTGCGGATCGTCCAAAAACGACCCGCGCGCCGGATCGCAGATCCCCAGCCCCTCGAGCTCCGCCAGGCAGGGCACCAGCGCGCCGAGCTCGAGCTTGGAGAGGATCTCGAGCTCGTCGGCGGTCACGGCGATCAGCCGCAAGAAGAGCAGCGAGCCGTTGATCGTGTCGATCTTGCCCAGGGCCGGATCGGGCACGCAGACCAGCGCGCTGAGCTTGCAGTCGTCAGGGCCGTCGCTGCCCGGCGGGACCAGGGGCGCGCCGAGGTCGAGGATGTGCCCGGAGTCGAAGCCGCCGCCCGTGCTCAGGGCGTGGTGACCCAGGGCCTGCATCAGCTTGAGCGGCCACAGCGGCGGATGCTCGTTCAAGCTCCCGTCGGGGTTGTCGGCGGGCAGGCGAAAGCTCAGCTCGAAGCCGAAGCCCGACAGGTCCGGGTCCGGCGCGCTCTTGTCGAACAGCTCGGACAGGCCGTAGCTGACGTAGAGCCACCCCGCCGGCGCCCGGGTCTCGAACACGGTGATCGCCGGCAGCGGGCTGGGCTCGTCGAGCTCGTAGGGCGTGCGGCTGGCGAACTGGTGGGGGGTCGCCGCGGGGAAGTGGGTCGTGACCCAGCGATCGATGGCCTGCCAGCCCGGCGCCTCGCTGATGTCGACGCCCTGAGTCTCGTCGCGCTCGTCGCTCACGCCTTGCGCTCGAATTCCGCCATGAAGTCGACGAGCTTGGTGACGCCCTCGACGGGGAAGGCGTTGTAGATCGAGGCCCGGCAGCCGCCGACGCTGCGGTGGCCCTTGAGGCCGTCGAGGCCCGCGGCCGCGGCCTCGCTCAAGAAGCGCTTGGTCAGGGCCTCGCGCTCGGCCTCGGGGGCGCCGCCCAGGGTCCAGGTCACGTTCATGCGCGAGCGCGAGTCGGCCCTGGCGTGGGGGACGTAGAGCGAGGAGCCGTCGAGGGCGGCGTAGAGGGCGTCGGCCTTGGCCATGTTGCGCGCGGCCATGGCCTCGACGCCGCCGTGGGCCTTGACCCACTCGAGCACGAGCTCGAGCACGAGCACGCCGAAGGTGTTGGGCGTGTTGAACAGGCCGCCGGCGTCGGCGTGGGTCTTGTAGCGCAAGATGTTGGGCACGCCGGCCGGGACCTCGCGCTCGAGCCAGCTGCGATCGATCCACACCAGCGTGACCCCCGACGGCCCGAGGTTCTTCTGCGCCCCGGCGTAGCCGATGGCCGCGCGCTCGAGGCCCATGGGGCGGCTGCCGATGTCGCTGCTCGCGTCGACGACCAGGGGCACGTCGACCTCGGGCATGGTCGCGTACTCCGTGCCGTAGATCGTGTTGTTGGAGGTCAGGTGGAGGTAGGTCGCGTCGGCGGGCAGCGCAGGCAGCGCGGGGATGTGGTCGTAGCCGCTCTGCTTGGCGCTGCTCACCACCACCGTCTCGTGCCCGCGGCCGCCCGCGGCGATCTCACGGCTCTCCTTGATCGCCTTGCTCGACCACGCGCCCGTGTCCGCGTAGCAGAGCTTCGCGCCCGGCGTCGCGAAGTTCAGGGGCACCATCGCAAACTGCAAGGACGCGCCGCCTTGGAGGAGCAGGACCTCGTGGGTGTCGGGAATCCCCAGTACTTCGTGGGAGAGCGCGATCGCGGCCTCGTGGACCGCCGCGAAGGGCTTGCTGCGGTGGGAGATCTCGAGCAGCGACAGGCCAATCCCAGGCGCGCCGGGGGCGTGGCCGTCGGCTCGAAGCTCGCGCACGGCCTCGGCCGCGCGCTCGAACACCTCGGGGGGAAGGATCGCGGGGCCAGCCGAGAAATTGTAGATCGGGGTGGCAGCCATGGCGCCGAGGCTAGATCGCCACCCGAGCGGATGGTAGCGTCTGCATCCGTGCCCCATCGCACGAGCTTCCCCCCAGTCAAGGAGCTGATCCCCGGTGATGGCGAGCTGGTTGCGACCTTCGTGACGAGCATGGGCGACTTCCGAGTGCGACTGCTCGAGCGCCTCGCCCCCAACACCGTGTCCAGCTTCGTCGGCTTGGCCACTGGCCTCGGCGAGTGGGTCGACCCCAACACCGGGCAGACCGGCAGCGGTGGCTATTTCGACGGTGTCATCTTTCACCGCGTCATCCCCGGGTTCCTGATCCAAGGCGGCGACCGAACTGGCACCGGGCGCGGGGACCCCGGCTACACCTTCGACGACGAGTGCTCGCCCGAGGCCGCGCACGACCGGCCGGGCAAGCTGTCCATGGCCAACGCGAGCGTGCGAGGCGGGCGGGGCACCAATGGCAGCCAGTTCTTCATCACCCTCGGCGCGGCCTCACACCTCGACGGAAAACATACGGTCTTCGGCGAGATCATCGAGGGCATGAGCATCGTCGAGGGCATCGGCAACGTCCGGACGACCACCGAAGATCGCCCGCTCCAGGACGTTCGCATCGACCGCGTCGACGTCGCTCGCGTCGACGGCTGACGCGGCGCAATCTCGGGCGCGGCCGGCTGCTCGGCCGGTGTTCGTATGCGCCAACTGCGGCGAAAAATACGCGCTTTTGTGGCGCTGCGTGCATGACACTATCCACGCTCATGCCCGAAGAGACCGAGGCCGGCTCCCCCTTCCCAGTCCGCATCGTTGGCGTTGGAGCCTCCGCCGGCGGACTCGAGGCGCTCGAGCAGCTCTTCCGCGCGATGCCCGAAGACACGGGCATGGCCTTCGTCGTGGTTCAGCACCTCTCGCCCGACTTCAAGAGTCAGATGGACGAGCTGCTGTCGCGCTGGACCAAGCTCGAGATCCACATCGCCGAGCACGAGATGCCCCTCGAGCCCGACGCGATCTATCTGATGCCGCCCAACGCGGAGCTGATCATCGCCGACGGCCGCCTGCTGCTCAAAGAGCGCAGCGAAGGCCTGGCCCTGCCGATCGACCAGTTCCTGCGCTCCGCCGCCCGCGACCTGGGCGAGCGTGCCGTGGCGATCATCCTCTCGGGCACCGGCAGCGACGGCTCACGCGGCATCCGCGAGGTCCACACCGCCGGTGGCCTCGTGATGGTCCAAAGCGAGGAGTCGGCCAAGTTCAACGGCATGCCCAAGAGCGCGATCGAGACGGGCATGGCCGACTACGTGGGCGCACCTCGGGATCTGCCCGAGATGCTCTTGCGCCACTTCGACAAGCACCGCCCGCTGGCCGAGGGCGCGACGGACCCGGCCGAGGCCGTCAAGCTCGGCGGCATGCGGGCGGTGTTCGCCCTGCTCCACGAGCGCTACAACATCGACTTTTCGGCCTACAAGCCCGGGACCATCGGCCGCCGCACCGAGCGGCGGCTGATGATCAATCAGTCGGAGAACCTCAGCGAGTACATCGAGCGCCTGCGCAGCGATCGCAGCGAGCTCGACGCGCTCTATCAAGATCTGCTGATCGGGGTCACCGGCTTCTTCCGCGACGCCGAGGCCTTCGATCTGCTCGAGCGCGAGATCCTCCCGCAGCTGGTCAGCGAGGCCAACTCCGGCCGAGAGCTGCGCATGTGGGCGGCCGGCTGCGCGACGGGTGAAGAGGCCTACTCCCTGGCCCTGCTGACCGCCGAGGCGATCGAGCGCAGCGGCCGGACCCTGACCGCAAAAATCTTCGCGACCGACGTCCACCGCTCTTCGCTCGACTACGCGAGCGCGGGGATCTACCCCGAGGCCGAGCTCACCGAGGTCGGCCAGGGCCGGCTCGAGCGCTTCTTCAGCCGCGAGGAGCACGGCTACCGCGTGTCCGCCGAGCTCCGGCGGATGATCGTGTTCACGCCCCACAACGTGATCCGCGACGCGCCCTTCACCAAGCTCGACCTGGTCAGCTGCCGCAACCTGCTGATCTATTTTCAGCCCACGGTCCAGCGCAAGGTGATGTCGCTGTTCCACTTCGGCCTGCGCACCGGCGGCGTGCTCTTCCTCGGGCCGAGCGAGACCCCTGGCGACCTCGGCGACGAGTTCGAGCCCATCGACCAGCACTGGAAGATGTTCCGCAAGCGCCGGGACGTCCGCCTGCTCCCGGGCCTGCGCGGCTCGCATATCGCCGCGCCGATCGCCCCGGTGCTGTCGAGCCGCACGCCCAGCAACGACAGCCCGCTCTTCGAGGTGTTCAGCGGTCTGCTCGACATGTCGCTGCCCCCGAGCGTGCTGCTCGACGCCCACCACCAGGTCGTGCACAGCTTCGGCGACATCACCCCGCTGCTGCGCCTGCCCCGGGGTCGCCCCTCGCTGAGCCTGCTCGACATGCTCGAGGGCGAGCTCAAGCTCGCTACCGCCGGCGCGCTGCATCGCGCGGCCCGCTCGCGCGCGCCCGTGTCCTTCACCGGCGTCAACGCGGGGACCAGCTTCAGCGACCGCGTGCTCGACATCCGCGTGACCCCCGTCGAGGTCACGCGCATGGCCGAGCCCTTCTTCCTGGTCTCGATCGGCGACAGCAGCGAGCCCCCGGCCCTGACCCGCATCGAGGACGAGGCCCTCGACCTCGACGCCGTGTCCCGCGACCGCCTCGAGGCCCTTGAGCACGAGCTCCAGCGCACCAAGGAGAACCTCCAGGCGACCATCGAGGAGCTCGAGGCCAGCAACGAGGAGCTCCAGGCGACCAACGAGGAGCTGCTCGCCAGCAACGAGGAGCTCCAGAGCACCAACGAGGAGCTGCACTCGGTCAACGAGGAGCTCTACACGGTCAACGCCGAGTTCCAGCACAAGATCGGCCAGCTCACCGAGCTGACCGACGACATGAACAACCTGCTGGTCAGCACCGAGGTCCACACCCTCTTCCTCGACAACCTGCTGTGCATCCGCAAGTTCACCCCGGCCATGGCCGAGGTCTTCAACCTGCGCGACGGCGACATCGGCCGGCCGATCGAGGGCTTCGCCCACAACATCTCGATCGAGAACCTCGGCGACATCCTGACCCGGACCCGCGACAGCGGCCAGCGCTACGAGGCCGAGGTCGAGAGCCGTCTGGGGCCCTTCTTGCTGCGCGTGCTGCCCTACCGCGGGCGCCGGGGCGCGGGCGGCGTGGTCGTGACGCTGATCGACATCACCAAGCTGCGCGAGGCCGAGCAGGCCCTGCGCCAGCAGATCCAGCTACGCGACCGCTTCTTGGCCATGCTCTCCCACGAGCTGCGCAACCCCCTGGCCGCGGTCAACAACGCCCTGACCCTGGTCGATCGCCGCCTGCCCGAGAGCGACGACGGCCAGCTGCGCAGGCCGCTGGCGTTGATCGCCCGCCAGTCGCGGCACATGCAGCGCCTGCTCGACGATCTGCTCGACGTCTCGCGGGTGACCCAGGGCAAGATTCACCTGCGCAAGCAGGTCTTCGACCTGTGCGCCCTCGCCCGCGACGCCACCGAGCAGTTCCGCGTCCAGGCCCGAGAGCGCGAGCAGAACTTCAGCGTCGAGCTGTGCGAGCAGCTGTGGATCAACGGGGACAACGCGCGGATCCTCCAGATCCTCGACAACCTGCTGACCAACGCGGTCAAGTACACGCAGCGGGGCGGCAATATCCGGTTCCAGCTCACCGCCGAGGGCGACCAGGCCAAGATCATCGTCCGCGACGACGGGGCGGGCATCGACACCCAGACCCGGGCGCAGATCTTCGACATGTTCATGCAGGCCGACACCACCTTGGACCGCAGCCAGGGCGGGCTCGGCGTCGGCTTGACCCTGGTCCACAACCTCGTCGAGCTCCACGGCGGCCACATCGAGGTCCACAGCGAGGGCCTCGGCCAGGGCAGCGAATTCGTCGTCACCTTGCCCCGCGTCCCGGCCCCGAACAGCCTCCTCACCGAGGCGGCCATCACCAATGCGCCCCACCTGGGGCCGACCAAGCTCGCCCTCGTCGAGGACCGCCCGGAGATCCGCGAGACCCTCGCCGAGCTCCTGCGCGACGACGGCTACCAGGTGTTCACGGCCTCCAACGGCCAAGCTGGCCTCGAGCTGATCCGCAAGGAGCGCCCCGATGTCGCCGTGCTCGACATCGGCCTCCCGGGCATCGACGGCTACGAGCTCGCCCGGCGGCTGCGCGATGATCCGGCGACGCGCAAGCTCCCGCTGATCGCCATGACCGGCTACGGCCGCGGCGACGATCGCGAGTCCGTGCGCGCGGCCGGCTTCGACGAACACCTCGTCAAGCCCGTCGACGTCAACGAGGTCATCGCGGCCCTGCGACGCCTCGGCCAGAGCTGAGGCCGGGGCCCCTCGCGGAGCTCGGCGCTCAGGCGTCGACCTCGGCGAGGCGTTCGAACCAGGCCGCGTTGAACACCTTGGCCTGCTCGAGCTGCGGCGCGTGGCCAGCGTCGGGGATCACGACCAGCTGCGCGAGCGCGCCGAGCTCCTCGCGCAGGCGGTTGGCGCTGAGCAGCGGGAAGATCTCGTCGTGCTCTCCCCAGATGATCTGCGTGGGCTCCCGCGGCACCCACTCGTGGGCGCGCAGCTCGTCGATGTCGCCCTGGATCGAGGCGAGCATGCGCTCACGAGCCTCGCGGTGCGCCCGATAGAAGTGCTCGAGGACCTGGGCGCGGATGAAGCGAGGCACGCGGGGCGGCCGAGCGTAGGCCAGGTCGAAGAGCCGGCGGACCTCGTCTGGGGTCCGGGGCAGCAGCAGCTCGGACATGCTCGACACGCCGTAGGCCGCCCGCAGCTCGTCTTGGTCGCTGGCCAAGAAGGCCCGGCCCGGGCTCGACACCAAGGTCACGCTGCGCACCCGCCCCGGCCAGATCGAGAGCAGCTCGTGCGCGACCATGCCGCCGTAGGAGATCCCGATCATGTGGAGCTCTTCGATCTCCAGCGCGTCGAGCAGCGCGGCCATGGCCCGCGCCTGGTCTGGGATCGTGACCTGGTCCGCCGGCGCCTCGGAGCCGCCGAACCACAGCAGGTCGGGGACGATCGGCGCGTAGCCCGATTTGACGAGCGCGGGTACCTGGCGGTGCCACTGCCAGATCCCCGACGCGCCAAAGCCGTGCAACATCAGCACGGGTGTGCCACCCGCGGCACACCATGCGTGCACACGCGCCTCACCGAGTTCGTAGCGCCGCGCGTCCAGCCCCGCCCGCGCAAACTTGCGCTCCAGGCCGCGCTCACGCTGCGCCACGAAGGCGCAGGCAGCCGGCGCGAGGGCGGCGAGGGTCATCCAGCTGCGGCGAGAAGAGCGAGTCAATGGGCGTGCAGGGGGCTTTAGAGGGTCGGGCATGCGTTCGGCACAGACTTTGCTGTGTAACCAGTCATGATGGAAGCACGCGCCTATTTCAACAAGCACCCCCGCCGGACCCCCATGTACACCCTCGGCTGTGTCGGCGCGCTCTCCTTGTGTCTCGGCATGTCGAGCCTGGTCAGCGCCAACGGACCGAGCGGCGCCCCGGATGGTGACTTCACCGTGGCCAGCGACGAGCTCGGGCCGCGCGACGAAGCGAGCGAGGACGGTACGGCCCAGGACGACGCCGACGCGCAGCCCATGGCCGCGAGCGAGGCGACGGTCTCGGCCTACTCCGCGACCTGGACCTACGCCGACGGCGGCAGCGGCCGCGACGAGGTCCGCGCCGCGATCGAGCGCGCGACCGAGGACATGGACCTGGTCTCGGGCAAGGTCGCCCGCGAGCGCCTCGAGGACGGGCTGATCCCCAAGGACAGCGACACCATTGCGATCGCCATGCACAGCGACAGCGTCGACCTCAACCTCTCGGGCTGCCCCGGCATCCAGGGCGCGCAGTTTGGTGAGTGGGTGTCGTGGACCTGCGACGGCGAGTCCTTCCGGACCAAGCACGTGCTCGGCGAAAAGGCGCTCACGCAGTGGTCGAAGAGCGACGCGGTCCAGATCAAGCGGCGCTACGTGGTCGACGGCGACAAGCTGACCCTGCACTTCAAGCTCAGCCACGGAAAGATCCCCGAGGCCGTGCACTTCTCCCTGCACTACAGCCGTTGAGCGCCGCCACCTCCCCTTCCCAGCTGCACCCCACCAGACCGCCGCCACCCGTGCCAACCTCGCCAACCTCGCCAACCTCGCCAACCTCGTCCACAGTGGAACACGCTCGACGAGCCAAGACCCTCACCGGCCTCGACGCGAACTTTTTGTACCGCGAGTCCGTGGGTCCGGCGATGCACACCATCAAGGTGCTCGTGTTCGAGCCGGGCTCGAGCGCCCGGCTGAGCTGGTCCGTGCTCCGCAAGCGCGTGCTCGACGTGGCCCAGCGCCTCCCTCCGCTGCGACGCCGCCTGCTCCGCGTCCCGGGCGGCCTGCATCACCCGCGCTGGCTCCACTCGAAGATCGAGATCGACGAGCACCTGCACCACATCGAGTGCAGCGGCGGCATGCCCCTCGAGTCCCTCGACAAGCTCGTCGGTCTGCTGCTCGAGCGTCGCCTGCCCCGAGACCGCCCGCTGTGGTCCGCCCATGTGGTCACCGGCCTCGAGGGGGAGCGCGCCGCGGTCATCGTCCGCCTGCACCACACCCTCGCCGACGGCCAGGCCTCCGTGGCCCTGCTCGACGCCCTGAGCACAGCCACCCGCGGGCGC
The DNA here is from genome assembly GCF_011083025.2 of Pseudenhygromyxa sp. WMMC2535. NCBI lineage: Bacteria > Pseudomonadati > Myxococcota > Nannocystales > Nannocystaceae > Pseudenhygromyxa > Pseudenhygromyxa sp. WMMC2535. Next base: position 3,720,638 of record NZ_JABJWV010000001.1, on the reverse strand, counting down.
TGGACGCCCCCTCCCGCGCGCACCCGCGAGCTCCCGACCCTCGGCCCCAGCCGCCTCCGCCTCGCCCTGCGCGGGCTGTGGTCACGGCTGCTGGCGATCCTGAGCCTGCCCGCGCTGATCGTCCGCAGCGCGCTGCGCTGGCTCCGGGCGCGTCGCCGCGAGCGTCCCGCCAAGGCGCTCTTCTCGGGGGCCCAGACTTTCTTCAATGGTGAGCTCGGCCGCGCCCGATTGTTCACCCACCTCGAGCTCCCCCTCGACGAGCTGCGCGCGATCAAGGCCGGCTTCGACGTCAGCTTCAACGACGCCCTGCTCGCCATCGTGTCCGGCGCCTGCGCGACCTTGCGCGACGCCGAGCTGCTGCGCGGGCCCTCGCTGACCGCGTCCATGCCCATGGCCAGCGCCATCGATGACGCTGACAATGACGAGGGTGACGACAGCTCACGCCGGCGGCTGCTCGGCAACGCCTTGGCCAACGCCGTCGTCGATCTCCACGATGACCTCCTCGACCGCCGCGCTCGCGTCGCGGCCATCGCCCAGAGCACCCGGGCGGCCAAGGCCGACAACCAGCTGCGCGGCCCTCGGCGGCTGATCGAATGGTCCGAGCACAGCAGCGTGCTGTGGCAGCGCATCACCAAGCGCCTGCTCGGGTGGACCAGCGTCCCGCCCCTGAACCTGATCGTGTCCAACGTCCGCGGCCCCGGCGAGCACGTCTACATCGGCCGGACCCGGGTCGACGAGATCTGGTCGGTCGGCCCGCTGGTCGAGCGCGTCGGCCTCAACCTCACGGCGTGGAGCTACGCCGGGCGCGTGTTCTTGTCCCTGCAGGCCGACGGCTCCCAGTGGCCACACTCCCTGCTCCACCAGCTGCGCGACGCCATCGTCGAGGAGCACCGCCAGCTGCTGCGCGCCGCCAAGGCCGACCCCAAGGCCGACCCCAAGGCCGAACCCAAAGCCGAAGCAGACGAGACCCGCGCCGCCTGAGCGCGCTCAGAACTTCGAGGTCGCCGTCAGCATCATCAGCCGGTCGTTCGAGTCGCGCAGGCGCGCGCTCAGCCCCCGGACGAAGCGCCACAGCAGCTCGTAGGCGAGCTCGCGGTCGACGAACATCAGGTCGCGCAGGTCGTGCTTGGGCAGCTTGAGCAGGCGCGCGGCCTCGTGGCAGACGGCGTCCGCCGAGCGCGGGATGTCGTCGTCGATCAGCGACATCTCGCCAAAGTGCTGACCCTCGCGGAGCACGGCGAGGGCCTCCTCACCCATGCCGCTGACGTTGCGAGAGATGCGGATCGCCCCCGAGACCACCAGGTAGAGCCCGTCGCCCTCGTCGCCGTGACAAAACACGTACTCGCTCTTGGCGTACTCGTACTCCGCGGCCTGCTTGGCGATGCGATCGAGGTGCGTGGGCAGCAAGCCGGCGAAGAGCGGGATCTCTTGCAGCGCCGTCTTGATCTCGTCCTGGCTCATGCGCTGACTCGGAGACGTCACCAGCTTTCCGCCGGTCAGCTCCTTCGACTTCGCAATCGGGGCGTCGTCGTCGACGATGCCGAACTCTTCCAGGCCCGAGGTCATCGTCGGACAGGTTATCCGAGCGGTGGGGTGATCCCAAAGCTTCCGGTGAGCCCCAAACCCGTCCTCAGCGCCTGCGTCCGGCCGCGCGCGCGAGCAGACCGAGGGTGACGCTCGGATTCGCTTGCCTACAATTTATTTTGTTAGTTATTTGATTGGATACGCGAGAAGCCATGGCCGTTCGGACACTGTCCAAAATGGCGAATATCGCGGAAATGAGCACTTTTTGATGATATCACCAGCCTTTTCATATCAAGATTTTGATGTATCTTGAAGCACGATGAATTCAGGCAATGTTCTCCCCTGCCTCTTGCTTGGAGCGTGCATCGGCCTGCCGGCTTGCGTGGGCGGGGCCGAGCCCGAGGCGTTCGAATTCGCCGGCGAGGGAGAGACCCAGGGGGGCGATGAGCTCGGCGACGAGCTGGGTGACGAGCTGGGCGACGAGGGCCAGGGCGAGGTCCCGCGTGCCCCCACGGACGCGGCCGGCGACGAAGACACGGGAGAGAGCGAGGGCGGGAGCGGACAAGAGAGCGAGGCGGGGAGCGACGAAGGCGACGCGGCCTGTCTGGAGTTCTCGAACAACCTCGCCCCCGTCCCGCCCAGCGTGCTCTTCTTGCTCGACCGCTCGGGCTCGATGACCAACGTGGGCTTCGACCCCGAGGAGCCCGACAAGACCCGCTGGCAGAGCCTCCACGAGGCGGTCGAGGCCGTGCTCCTCGACGCGGGCATGGAGGCCTACGTCGAGTTCGGCGCCAAGACCTTCTCCACCAAGGGCTGGGGCGAGTGCGGCGTGTCCCCGCAGCTCGACGTGGGGATCGAGCTCGGCAACGCCAGCACCCTGCTCGCGACGATCCCCGCACCCACGGAGCAGGTCAACGGCGGGACCCCGACCCTCGCGGCGCTCTCGGTCGGCCTCGACACCATGCGCGACTACCAGGGCGCGGGCAGCAAGGCCGTCGTGCTGATCACCGACGGCAGCATCGGCTGCGCCGAGGATCCGCAGGCCGCCCTCGCCGAGGCCGTCGCGGCCCTGAGCCAGGCCCGCGAGGTCGACGGGATCGCCAGCTACGTGGTCGGCATCGCCCCGACCTACAGCTCGGCCAAGGCCCAGCTCTCTGCCATGGCCGTGGCAGGCGGCGGCGCGGAGGACTACTTCGAGGCGACCAACGCCGACGCCCTGGTCGCGGCCCTCGAGGCCGTCGTCGACGCGTCCTACGCCGACAGCTGCCTGCTCCAGTTCGACCAGGCCCCGAGCGCCCCGCACCTGACTCGGGTCGAGGCCGGCGGGCAGAGCTGGCCCGAGGTCGAGGACTGCGACAGCGGCGACGGCTGGGTGTGGGCCAACGACGCGATGACGCGCATGCAGCTGTGCAACGCCGCCTGCGACGTGCTCCTCGACACCCACGACGTGAGCGTCGAATTCTACTGCGACCCGGGCTGAGCGGCCGCGGGTCGCCCCTGGCGGAGGTAGGCGTGGAGCCAGCGCTCGGCCTCGGTGAGCTGGGGGCTGGACAAGTCGGGGTGGGCCGCGAGCAGCTGGCGCGCCTGCTCGGCGAGCTGGAAGGCCAGCCCATGCTCACCCTTGGCGGCGGCGAGGCGGGCCTCGGCGTAGCCCAGCAGCCCCATGTTGGCGTCTTCGTTCAGCACGCCCTCCCCCTCGCTCAGGGCGCGGGCCTCGGCGAGCGATCTCTCCGCCTCGCGCAGCCTCCCCCTGGCCATGTTCACGCGGGTCAGCTGCAGGGCGTAGGCGAAGCGCTGCGAGGGTGAGCCCGAGCGCTCGGCCTCGCGCAGCGAGGTGGTGATCGCCTCCGCCGCGGCCTCGAGCTCCCCCGCGCACAGCAGCGCGTCGCTGAGCAGATAGAGCGCGAGCATGGTGTCGTAGTGCGCGGGCCCGCGCACCGCGGTGATGATCTCCAGCGCCCGCTGGGCCGTGTCGACCGCCCGGCTGCCCTCGTCGAGCATCACGTAGACCCGCGAGAGGTTGGCGAGGCCGTGGCCGACGTAGAGGTTGTCGGGGCCGAACTCGCGCTCGCGGATCGCCAGCGCGCGCTCGTAGCTGCGCCGCGCCCCGGCGAAGTCCCACAGGTTTTGCTGGGCCACGCCGAGGTTTTGCAGCGCGTCGGAGACCTCCGGATGGACGGGGCCGAAGACCGCCTCGCGTCGGGCCAGGAGCTCGGAGAAGCGCGCCTTGGCCGTCTCCCAGTCCCCCGCGGCGCCGGCGAGCAGCCCGGCCGCGTTGAGCATGCCCAGGCGCAGGCGGTGGCTGGGAGCGAAGCGATCCCCCCACGCGGCCTGAGCGTCGTCGTAGCGGTCTCGGCTCTCGACGTAGCGGCCCAGGTGATAGAGGGCCAGGCACTGGCGATAGCGGGCGAGGCCGAGGGCGTAGCTGTCGTCGCCGACGAGCGCGACGGCTCGCGTCGCCGCGTCCAGGGACGCCTGGAACTCGCCCCCACGCTCGAGCACCTCCGCGCGGGTGAGCTCGACCTCCGCGGCCAAGGCAGGATCCCCCGCCCGCTCGGCGATCGCCGCGGCGATGCGCAGCAAGACCAGCGCGTCGTCTTGGCGGGCGTCCCACTCGGCGACGAGCTGGGCGTCGGCGAGGGCCGAGCGGACCGCGAGGTCGTCAGCGCCGATCGCCAGGGCCCCGGTCAGCGCGTCCAAGAACGCGGCCTCGCCAGCGTCGAGCGCCTTGTCCTTGGCGAGGCTGCGCCCCTGGAGGTAGCGCAGCTCGGCCACGAGGGGCGGCCAGCCCTCGGCCTCGACCGCCGCCGCCACGGGCACGAGCGCGCGCCTCACCGCCTCCCAGTCCTCGGCCAGGCTCATCGCCGCGATCGCGTCGAGCTCGGCGGCGAGGCGCTCGACCTGCGCCCGGCTCTCCAGGTCCTCCGGCGGCGCGGCCCCACGCATCAGCCGCTCGAGGTCTTCGCACTCGTCGGGCGCGTCGAGCTCGTCGAAGTTGTCGAGCGCCCCGCGGAGCTGCTCGCCCTCGCCCTCCTCGAGCAGCGCGACGTAGGCCGAGAAGCGCCGGCGCTGGCGCTCGAGGCAGGCGACGCGGCGATCGTGCAGCGCCTCGGACTGCTCCCCGCGCGCGTGGGTGGCCTCGCAGGCGTCGATCCAGCCGTCTCGCCACGCGCCCGACCAGCCGTCGAGGCGCGGGACCAGGCGCGTGAAGGTCCAGGTCGCGCCGGCCCCATCGAGCGCGGCCGCGCGCTCGGCCAGGGCGTCGCGGCGCGCGGGCGTCCAGGTCGATCCCAGGGCCGCGATCGCGTCGTCCTCGGAGCACGGCCCCTCCGCCACGGGCGAGCGCTCGCGGCTCAGGGCCAGCCCCGCGGCGAGCCCGGCGATCACCAGCGCGCCCCAAAAGAGCGGCCGACGCCCGCGCTCCTGGGGCGCCTCGGTGAGCGCGGCGAGCAGCGCGTCCATGTCGGGCCAGCGCGCGCGTGGGTCCGTCGCCAGGCCGCGGGTCAGGGCCTCGTTGATCCTCTGGGGCACGGCGCTGTCGCGAGGCGGCGGCGTCACCTCCCCGCGCGCCACGGCGCGCATCAGCGTCTCGACGTCGTGCCCTACGAAGGGCCGGCGGCCATGGAGCGCCTCGAAGAGCGCCACACAAAACGCGAACTGATCGCAGCGCGCGTCGACCTCGGCCTGGAGGTACTGCTCCGGAGCCATGTACGCCGGCGTCCCCAGCCACGCCCCCGTCCGCGTCAGCGTGCGCCCCCCCAGGACCCAGTCCGGCACCGTCGTCGTGGTCAGCGGCGAGTCCGACTCCTCGTCCTCGACGGTCCGCGCGATCCCAAAGTCGGCGACCCGCGGGCGCCCATCTTCGCCGAGCAAGACGTTGGCGGGCTTGAAGTCGCGGTGGACGATGCCCACCGCGTGCGCGGCCGCGAGCCCGCGCCCGGCGGGGATGAAGCGCGCCAAGACTTCCGACCAGGGCCGAGGCCCCGGGGCGCTGGCCATCCACGCCTCGAGGGTCCCTCCGCGCACGTACTCCATGGCCACGAAGACCTGCTCGGTGCCCTCGACGCCGACGTCGTAGACCCCCACCACGTTTGGATGGTTCAGCTTGGCGATGGCCTGGGCCTCGCGGCGCAGACGAGCACGGCGCGAGCGGGCGCGCTCGTCATCGCCCGTCACTCGGACCAGCTTGAGGGCGACCTTGCGATCGAGCTCCGGGTCGTAGGCGCCCCAGACCACCCCCATGCTGCCCTCGCCGAGGTGCTCGAAGATCAGGTAGCGCCCGACCCTCTTCCCGCCGACAAAGACCTCCTCGTCACCCGGAAAAGCCCGCTGGTCCTCCGTCTCATCGATCCCGGTCGAGCTCGCCCGACCCTTGGCCGTTTGCAGATCCGCAGGCATGGGCCCAGGCCCATGCTATCAAGACCGCGCTTGCCCACGCGCTGCAATCATGGTGATGATGGCGACTCGATGACGACTCCCGGCCAATCTTTCAACCCCTACCAGGCGCCAGTTGCTACCGCCTCGCCCTACGAATCGGCGCTCCCTCCGGAGGCCAACACCTACTGGAGGCAGGGCGATCAGCTCGTCGCCATGAAGGGTGCGATCTTGCCTGCCCAGGTCTGCCTGGCCACGGGCAAGGCCGCCGACGGCGTGGCCGTCACCAAGAAGCTCCAGTGGGCCCACCCCGCCGTGGCGATCGCCATCCTCTTCAACGCGCTGATCTACGTGATCCTCTACCTGGCCCTGCGCAAGCGCGGCTCGCTGACCTACGGGCTGAGCAGTGAGTTCCGCTCGCGCCGGATCAAGGGCATCCTCCTGGCGGTCCTCGGGCCGGTGGTCTGCATCTTGTTGATGGGCGTGGGCGCGCAGACCCAGGGCTTCGAGTGGGCGCTCATCATCGGCGTGATCGCCCTCTTCGCCACGCTGATCGGCGGCATCATGCTCGCGCAGCCCTTCCGCGTGATGAAGATCGACGAGCACCACATCTACCTCAAGCTCAAGCCCGAGGTGTTCTCGGCCCTGGGCCTCTAGCCGCGAGCGCGACCCCGAGGGCCGCGAGTTGCTCGCGCTCCTTGGGCGTCTGCTTGCCGTCGATCGCCGCCAGCTCCTCGAGGCAGCCCAAGGTCCAGCTGCGGACCTCTGGCTCGGCCTTCGAGAGCGTCGCCACGGCCTCGTCGAGGGCGGCCTGGCCGGTCGGCAAGCCACGAAACCACGGCACGAAGCTCTCGAAGGCGACGGGCGACCCCGTCAGGCGGCGCTGGAGCTCGCAGGCATAGACGAGCTCCCGCTCGTCGATGCGTCGGTCCACGCCGACCAGGTGGCGGACGAGCAACATCACCGCCGGCGCCCACCACGGCGGTGCCACAGGTGAGGGCGGTGCCATAGGCGAGGGCGCCGCCACGGGCGAGGGCGCCGGCGCCGCCGGTGAGGGCGCCGCCACAGGCGTTGGCCAGGGTGCAGGCGCGTGAGCGGGTGAGGGTGGCGAAAGCCGAGCTGTCGACGGCGCCGGCCGCCCCGCCTCGACACGAGTTCGCGCGCGCTGACCGAGGGCGAGCAGGGCGTCCGCGGCCTGGCTGGCGGCCCGCGCCGTCGAGCATTGCAAGAAGATCCGCAGCCCGGAGCTCGTCCCCAGCTGCAGCTCCCCGTACTCGACCACCGGGAGCTCGCGGTTGTCGTTGAAGCGGCGATCGGGGCCGCCCCGCTTGTTGACGTAGCGCCACGTCGTGTCGATGACCCGCGCGTCTCGAGGCGGCCTGTCCTCCTCGATGAATCTCGTCGGCTGGGCCTGCACCTGCAGGTGCTCGTAGCCCACGCCAGCGAGGTTGCGGCCGTCCCAAACCAGCAGGCGATCCGGCAAGAAGAGCAGGCGCTGTGGCCCGACCGGGACCGCCCACGGCTCGATGTTCAGCTCGATCCCAGGCAGCGAGCCCGGCCCGGCGCGCGTCGGCGTGCGCTGGATCAGCGTGCTCGCGCCGGCGTTGTGCTTCCAGTCGCTCGTCGCGACGGCGTGGTAGATGTGCCAGAGCGTCGACGCCGAGGCCAGCGCTTCGCCCACGCGCGAGGCCATGGCCAGGCGAGTCGAGATCTCGGGGTTTTCGAGGTCGTAGACCAGCTGTGAGCAGCGCCAGTCACGATCGAAGCGGTAGACCAACACGCCCAGGCCCACGAGGGCGGCGAGCACAAAGCCAGCCAGCGCACCGATGCTCGCCAGGGCATGGACCGCCAACGCGCCCGCGACCCACACGTAGTAGTAGAACACCCGCGGCCGTCTCAGCCGCGCCTGCAGCTCCAAGAGCACCTCGTCGGGAGAGAGCGCGGCCAAGGTCGTGGCCGAAGCCGTGAGGATCTCTCCCGAGGGCTGCGCCGCGTCCGTCAGCGAAGGCATCGCCGCTGACGCGGCAGCGACTTCGGAGCCAGCTCGTCTGCGGTAGTGGAATCCCCTCTCGTCGAAGGAGACCTGCGTGCCGGCGGAGATCCGGCGAGGGCGTGACGCACCAACATGAGGCAGCTTGGGCACGACTCGACCGTGATCGATCCGCCCGAAAGGATCAACGTCGGGGCGTGATCGAGCTCATCACTCGCCCCTCGATCCAAACGCCGTCCTTCTCCACCTCAGCGAAACCATGCCCAAGAAGATCGATGACGTCCTCAACCCCAAACCCAACTCGATCGAAGAAGGAATCCTCGTCGTTCTGAGCCACGCCGCAAAAGAGGGTCTCGCCTTGACCAAGCCCGAGCTCTTGAGCAGCTGCCGCGTCAACTGGCTCGACGTCGCGCCGGTCGGTGAAGGAGGCATCCTGTTGGCCCTCGGAGCGGCGCTCGTCGACTCGGAGCTCGGCATCAGCAAGCACATGGACGAGCAGCGCGAAGCGGCCCTGACCAAATTGGTTGAACAAGGCCGCGTGAAGACCAGGCGTAGCAACGAAGCGCAGTACTACTGGGTCGAGAAACGGCCCGAAGCGCTGACCAGCTGAGCGATCAGGCCCGGTCGACCCAGACCTGCAGCTGACCGCGCTCGTCTCGGCTGACGACCACGCGCCACGGCCGGCAGCACACGTCGCAGTCCTGGATCATCTCCCCCGCGCTCTGCGGGTCGATCCACAGCTCCTGCAGCTCGCCGCACCAGGGGCAGCGCACCTCGGCGCTGTCCTCCAGGCTCACGCCGCCGCTCCTGCGGCGCCGTCTTCGTCGTAGCCGAGGTTGGGCGCCAGCCAGCGCTCGACCTCGGCCACGCGCATGCCCTTGCGCTTGGCGTAGTCCTCGACCTGGTCGCGGCCGATCCGCCCGAGGGTGAAGTAGCGGCTGCGCGGATGCCCGAGGTAGATGCCGCTGACGCTGGCCGCCGGTGACATGGCGTAGCTCTCGGTCAGGCTCAGGCCCTGGGCCTGGGCGCCGAGCAGCTCGAAGAGCTTGCCCTTTTCGGTGTGGTCGGGGCAGGCGGGGTAGCCAAAGGCCGGGCGGACGCCGCGGTAGCGCTCGGCGATCAGCTCGTCCTTGCTCAGGCGCTCGTCGCCGGCGTACCAGGCCCGGCGCGCGCGCTCGTGGAGCAGCTCGGCGTAGGCCTCGGCCATGCGGTCGGCGAGGGCCTTGACCATGATCGCCTTGTAGTCGTCGTGCTCGTCGCGCTCGTAGCGGGCGGCGAGCTCGTCGGCCCCGACCCCGGTCGTGCACGCGAAGGCGCCGATGTGATCGACGACCCCGCTGCCCACGGGCGCCACGAAGTCGGCCAGGCTGCTCAGCTCGCCCGCCTCGGCCGAGGGCCCGCGCACCTGCTGCTGGCGGAGCATGCAAAAGCGGGTCAGCTCGCGCTTTTGGGGGGCGTCGGGGCGCCACAGCACGATGTCGTCGCCGTCGGCGTTGGCCGGCCAAAAGCCCTGCACGGCCCGCAGGCCCAGGGCGTCGCTGGCGATCAGCTCGTCGAGCAGGGCGCGGCCGTGGTCGTAGAGCTCGCGGGCGGCCGACCCGTACTTGGGGTGCTGGAGGATGCCGGGGAAGCGCCCGCGCAGGTCCCAGGCCGTGAAGAAGAACGTCCAGTCGATGTACTCGGCGACCTCGGCGAGGCTGACGTCGGCGATCACCTCGGCGCCCAGGAAGCTCGGGGTCCCCAGGGCCTGCGCGTCGAACTCGAGCTTCGGCGCCCGGGCCCGAGCCTCGCCCAGGCTGATCAGCGGGCGCTGGCGCTTGCGCTGGTGGAGCTCGCGCAAGCTGGCCTGCTCCTCGCGGTTGCGCGTGTCGAGGTTCGCCCGGCGCCGGGGATCGAGCAGATCCGAGACCACGTTGACGACCAGCGAGGCGTCGAGCACGTGGACCGTGGGCTGCTCGAAGTACGGGGCGATCTTGACCGCCGTGTGCTGGCGGCTGGTGGTCGCGCCGCCGATCAGCAGCGGGATCTCGAAGCCCTGGCGCTGCATCTCCTTGGCGACATGGACCATCTCGTCGAGGCTCGGCGTGATCAGCCCCGAGAGCCCGATGACGTCGGCGCCGATCTCCTTGGCCGAGCTGAAGATCGACTCGGCGGGGACCATGACCCCGAGATCCTCGACCTGGTAGTTGTTGCAGCGCAGCACGACCGCGACGATGTTCTTGCCGATGTCGTGGACGTCGCCCTTGACCGTGGCGAGCACGACCTTGCCCGCGGGCTCGAGCGCGCCGCCGCCCTCTTGCTCGGCCTCCATGAAGGGCGTCAGGTAGGCCACGGCGCGCTTCATCACCCGCGCGCTCTTGACCACCTGGGGCAGGAACATCTTGCCGGCGCCAAACAGCCGGCCGACGACCTTCATGCCCTCCATGAGCGGGCCCTCGATGACCGCGAGCGGCCGCCCGAGGCTGACCCGAGCCTCCTCGGCGTCGGCCTCGATGAAGTCCGTGACCCCGTGGACCAGGGCGTGGGCGATGCGGGCCGAGACGTCCTGCTCGCGCCAGCTCAGGTCGAGGGCGCGCTCGCGCTTTTTGCCCTTGAGGCCCTCGGCCAGCTCGATCAGCCGGTCGGTGGCGTCGGGGCGCCGAGCGAAGAGCACGTCCTCGACGCGCTCGCGCAGCTCGGCGTCGATGTCCTCGTAGACCGCGAGCTGCCCGGCGTTGACGATGCCCATGTCGAGGCCGGCCGCGATCGCGTGGTAGAGGAAGGCCGCGTGCATCGCCTCGCGCACGTGGTCGTTGCCGCGGAAGGAGAACGAGAGGTTGGAGATGCCGCCGCTGGTCCGCGCCCCGGGGCAGGCCGCCTTGATCGCGCGCACGCCCTCGATGAACTCGAGCGCGAAGCGGTCGTGCTCCTCGATGCCCGTGGCCACCGCGAGCACGTTGGGGTCGAAGATGATGTCCGTGGGCTCGAAGCCCAGGCGCCCGGTCAGCAGGTCGTAGGCGCGCTTGCAGATGCTCAGCTTGCGCGCGGCGGACTCGGCCTGGCCGCGCTCGTCGAAGGCCATGACCACGAGCGCGGCGCCGAAGCGCTTGACCTGGGCGGCCTTGGCCAAAAACTCGTCCTCGCCCTCCTTGAGCGAGAGCGAGTTGACGATCGCCTTGCCCTGCACGCACTCGAGCCCGGCGGCGATCACCGACCACTTGGAGCTGTCGATCATGATCGGGACGCGGGCCACCTCGGGCTCCGAGGCGATCAGGTTCAAGAAGGTCCGCATGGCCTGCTCCGAGTCGAGCATGCCCTCGTCCATGTTGACGTCGATGATGTTCGCGCCGTTGCGGACCTGCGAGACCGCGACCTCGAGGGCGCGCTCGTAGTCGCCCTTCTTGATCATCTTGGCGAAGCGCCGCGAGCCGGTCACGTTGGTCCGCTCGCCGATCATCACGAAGCCGGTGCTCGCGTCGATGGTCAGCGGCTCGAGGCCCGAGAAGTGCGAGGCCCATGCCTGCGCGGTCTCGGGCTCGGGCTCGGTTCCAGCCTCGGGCTCGGGCTCGGGCTCGAGCTCGGGCACGCGCCGCGGCTGGTGGCCGCGCACGTAGGCGGCGATCGCCTCGATGTGCGCCGGCGAGGTCCCGCAGCAGCCGCCGACGATGTTGACCAGGCCGCTGTCGACGAACTCGCCGAGCTCGGCGGCGGTCTGCTCGGGCAGCTCGTCGTACTCGCCGAAGGCGTTGGGCAGGCCGGCGTTGGGGTAGCAGGACACCGCGCAGCCGGCGAGCTCGGACAGCTCGGCGACGTAGGGGCGCATGGCCGCGGCACCCATGGCGCAGTTGAGCCCGACGCTCAGCGGCTTGGCGTGGGCGACGGAGCGCCAGAAGGCCTCGATGGTCTGGCCCGAGAGCGTGCGCCCGCTGCGATCGGTGATCGTCACCGAGATCATCACGGGCAGCTCGACGCCGGTGCGCTCGAACACGTCGAACATCGCCATGATCGCCGCCTTGGCGTTGAGCGTGTCGAAGATCGTCTCGAGCAGCAGGAGGTCGACGCCGCCCTCGATCAGCCCCTCGATCTGCTCGACGTAGGCCGCGCGCAGCGTGGCGAAGTCGATCGCCCGGTAGGCCGGGTCCTCGACGTCCGGGGACAGCGAGAGCGTGCGGTTGGTCGGGCCGATCGCCCCGGCCACGAAGCGCGGGCGCTCGGGCGTGGCGTGGCGGTCGGCGGCCTCGCGGGCCAGCCGCGCCGCGGCGATGTTGAGCTCGCGGGCCAGGGACTCGAGGCCGTAGTCGGCCTGGGCGATGGCCGTGGCCGTGAAGGTGTTGGTCTCGACGATGTCCGCCCCCGACTCGAAGTAGATCGAGTGGATCTCGCGGACGACGTCGGGGCGGGTCAGCGAGAGCAGGTCGCTGTTGCCGGCCAGAGGGCGCTCGTGGTCGGCGAAGCGCTGCCCACGAAAGTCGGCCTCGGTCAGGCCGTAGCTCTGCAGCATCGTGCCCATGGCCCCGTCGAGCAAGACGATGCGCTCGCGCAGCAGGGCCCTGAGCCGGTCGGCGGAGTCGAGGGAGGAGGGTTCGAGGGTGTGCTGGGTCGCGCTCACGTGCTCGGCTTTCGACAAAAGGCGGTCAGGACCTGGAAGTAGGGCTTGCGGCGCTCGCGGGAGCTGACCTCGCACTGCTCGACGAGCAGCCCGGCCGCGCCGAGCATGGTCTCCAGCTCGGCGGGCGTAAAGCCGCTGTTGACGTGATCGTAGGCCGCCGCGATCTTCGCGTGGTCGTGCGCGGCGAGGGTGACCAGGGCCAGCGCGCCGCCAGGTCGGAGCACGCGCGCGGCTTCGGCCACGGCCAGCGCAGGGCGCCGCGAGTAGGTCAGCGCGTGGAGCATGAGCACGGCGTCGAAGCGCCCCGCCATGAAGGGCAGGTCGTGCATGTCACCGACGCGAAAGTCGACGTTGGCAAAGCGCTCGAGGCGGCGGCGCGCGGCCGCGATCACTCGCTCGCTGATGTCCAGACAGGTGAGGTTTTGGGCCCGGGGCGCGAGCAGCTCGGCGTTGACCCCGTCGCCGGATCCAAGGTCGAGGACCTCGCCCAGGCGCATGAAGCCGAGCAGCCCGCGGGCCGTCGCCTCCCAGGTCCGCCCCGGCGAGTAGTGGCGCTCCATCTGCCCGGCGACCTCGTCGGGCCAGCGCAGCGTGGTCTCGCGCGCGGCCAGGGCGGCCTCGCGGCGCCGGCGATCTTGCTCGAGCAGCGCGTCGTCGAGGCGGCCCTCGACGAGCTGCCACAGCTCGCGGGCCGCCTTGCCCATGTCCTCGCGGGCCACCGAGTAGAAGCTCGAGCTCCCGTCCCGGCGGTCGCGGACGAGCTTGGCGTCCTTGAGCTTGCGCAGGTGCGTCGAGACCCGCGACTGGGGCAGGTCGGTGATCCGCGTCAGCTCGGCGACGCTGAGCTCGGCCTCTCCGAGCACGCACAAAAGGCGCACCCGGGTCGGGTCGGCGAAGACCGAGAGCAAGTCGACGGTTTGGCTCAGGTCGGGCACGGGTTTGCCGGCGGCGAGCCGGATATCAGGTCATCATGATGACATGATATCCGTGATCTGCCACAGCCTGAGCCGTCAAACAAGCCATTTCAGCCATGCGGAGGACACGCCGGGGGACACCGCCGAGGGCGTGAAGGTGTACGCTTCGCGGCTCGTGCGCCAGTTCGAGACACCGCCCCCCACCCTCGTCGATCAAGCCGGGCGCGTGCGCTTCGGGACGTTCTCGGGCCCCATCCCCGCGCTCAACCTGCTCGACGCCAAGCCGTGGCCGCTGCCCATGCCCAGGGCGCTGCGAGCCTTTCGCCTCAAGGAATGGCAGGCGATCCAGCTCGGCAACCGCCGCTACTTCGTGCTCGTGGCGCTCTTCAACGCCAAGGTCCTCGCCCTCGCGCAGGTGAAGATCTACGACCGCGAGCGCCGGCAAAAATACATCTTCGAGCGCAAGCTGCCCGGCTGGGCCTTCGACGCCCCCGACAACCTGCTCGACTCGCGGATGCGCTGGTCCGCGGACGGGGCCACGATCGCCTTTCACAACGAGCTCGCCGAGGGCCGGCTCACCCTCGAGCTCGAGCTCCCCGCGAGCGCCGACATGCCCGCGCTGCGCGGGACGATCGTCGCCGACGCCCGCGGCTGCGATCCCCAGGTGGTCAGCATCCCCTTCGCGGACAACCGCGGGATGTACTCGCACAAGGGCTGCATGGTCCCCAGCGGCGCGCTGCGCCTGGGCGAGGACAGCCTCGACTTCGGGTCCGAGGACGCCTTTTTGATGATCGACGATCACAAGGGCTACTACGCCTGGGTGATGCGCTGGGACTGGGTGACCGGCGGAGGCCTCGACGCCCACGGCCGGCGCGTCTCCTTCAACCTCACGCGCAACGCCTCCATCGATCCCGCGCGCTACAACGAGAACTGCCTGTGGATCGACGGCCGCGCCCACCTGCTGCCGCCGGTGGAATTCACGCGCAGGCCCGAGCTCGAGCCCGAGGTCTGGGAGGTCCGCGACCTCGCGGGCACCGGCGAGGTCGCGGTCGACTTCGTGATCGAGGTCGACGGCTACGTGCGGGTCAACGCCCTGGTGATCGAGAGCCGCTACCGCGGGCCCTTTGGCTCGGTGCGCGGGACGATCCGCAGCCCCGAGGGCGAGGCGATCGCCCTCGACGGGATGTTTGGCATGGGCGAGGACTTCTACCTGCGCTGCTGAGGCTCAGCGCGTCGACTTCAGCTCGAGGAAGCGCTCGCGCTGGACTGGAGGAGATCCGCCCGACAGCTCAGAGCGCCGACTTCAGCTCGGGGAAGCGCTGGAGGATCCGCCCGACGTGCTGGCCGTCGGGGTGGTGGTGCAGGTAGGCGCGCGCGCTCTTGCGGCCCTGCTCGATGTAGCCGGCGTCGATCGCCGCGAGCGTGAGCTTGTAGCGCGCGAGCTCGGCCTTGGGATGCCCGGGGGCCCGGCGCAGGAACTCCTCGAAGCTGCGGATCGCCGACTGGTGATCGTGGCCGAAGTCCATGCGCAAGGTGCCGAGCAGCAGCAGGCCCTCGACGGCCTCGGGCTCGCGGCCGTGGGCCTTCATGAAGTCGCTGAGGCAGCGCTCGGCGCGAAAGCGGGTCACCGAGTCCTCGTAGAGCGAGCGGCAGCGCTCGAGGGCGCGCTCGATGGTCTGCTTGCGCTCGCGCTCGCGCTCGGCCAGGTCGACGAGCAGCGAGCGGTCGACGCGGGGCTCCTCGTCCCCGCGCGGCATGAAGCTCGACACGCTCGAGCGGGCCAGGGGATCGCGGGGCTTGGCCGCGGCCGCGAGCCCGCGGGTGTCGTCGGCCCCGGAGTCGAGCTCGGGCCCCAGCTCAGGATCGAAGACGTGCTCGAGGGTGCGCAGGCTCGGGTCGTCGCTGAGCCCAGGGACGACCCAGGAGTCGGGGATCTGCCCGAGCGCGACGACGCGCGCAGGCAGCTCGTCCGCCATGGCCAGGCGCACGCCCTCCGCCGGCTCGACCGCGGGCCTGACGACCTGCTCGGCGAGCACCTCCGCCGCGTCTGTCTGACCGGCCTGACCGGTCTGGCTCGTCGCCGCGCTGGCCAGGCGCGCGTGGGCCTGGCTGGGGCGATCGGCGAGCTGCTCCGAGAGCGCGAGCGCGGCCGCGACCTCGCGGCGGCCGATGTCGTGGGTGGTCGCGTCGTCGACGTCGAAGACCCGCCCGGCCTCGACCTCGGTCAGCAAGCTGCCCTCGCCGTCGAAGACCTCGACCTCACCGCGGAGCACCGCCACCGAGGTCCCGCCGTCTTCGGCGACGCGCACCGTGAACACGGTCCCGGTCACCCGCACGAGCGCGTCGGGGGTGCGCACCTGCAAGATCGGATCTTCGAGCTCGCGGTCGTAGCGGACGGCGAGGGTGCCCGCGTCGAGGCCGAGCTCGACGAGGCCCGGCGCGGCCTTGCGCCAGCGCGCCAGGCTGCGCGGCTCGATGCTCGCCAGCAGCCGGCCGACGAGGGCGATCTGCAGGCTCTCGTCCTCGGTCTCGATCCGCGTGCCCACGGTCAGGCTCTCGCCGGTGCTCGGCCGGCCCTCGGCGTCGGTCATCCGCGCGTGGCCGCCGACGACCCGGCCAAAGTGCTGGGCCTGGTGCGAGAGCCCCGGGCGCACGGGGATGTGCACGCGATCGCCGTACTCGATCACGCTGGCGTCGACGACGAAGTCGAGGGTCTCGGCGGGCGGCGGCGCGAACAGGCGCTCGCCGAAGCTGGGCACGAGCAAGGCCAGGGCGAGGACGGCGGCCGCGGCCGAGAGCCCGACGACCGAGGTGGCCGTCATGATCCGCCCCAGCTCACCGCGCTCGCGCCCCCGCGCCCCGCGGGCTTGGGCGAGGATGGCCGAGAACTCGCGCTCGCGGGCGAAGCGGGCGAGCTTGGGCATGGCGGCGGGCCTGCGATAGACGGCCGCGAGCCGCCGGTGGTAGCGGCGACACTCCACGCAGCGCGTGCGGTGTGCGTGGTAGAGCTCGACCAGCTCGGGGTGCGCCCGCCCGCAGATCACCCGCTCGGCGTCCTCGCGCAGCTCCTGGCAGCCGTAGTGCACCGCGCGCGACCGCCCCTCGCCCTCGGGGGGATCGAGGGGATCCCGAGGGTCGAGCGGATCGAGCGTGGGCGCGTGGCTCATGGCAGCTCAGTCCTCGCTGACCAGCTCGCGCAGCTTCTTGCGGGCCGCGTTCAGGCGATCCCCCACGGTCGAAACCGGGCGCTCGACCACGTCGGAGATCTCTTGCAGGGTCAGGCCCTGGTAGTGATAGAGCACGAAGATCTGGCGTAGATCCGGGTGCAAGCCCTCGAGGATGCGCTGGGCCTCGTTGCCGGCCTCGAGGTGACCGGCGCTGACGCGGTCCGCCCCGCGGCCGAGGTCGAACAGGCGCATCGCTCGGCGCATCCGCTCCCGGCGAAAGCGCTGACGCAGCGTGTTGTGCGTGGTGTTGGCGGTGATCCGATACAGCCAGGTGGAGATCGCCGCCTTGCCCTCGAACTGATCGATGGCCGCGAAGGCGCGGGAGAACACGATCTGCACGAGGTCGTCGACCTCGCTGTCGGAGCCGAGCAGGCGGTGGATGTGGCAGCGGACCTGGTGCTGGTGGCGCTCGTAGATCGACCGCAGCGCCCGCTCGTCCCCGGCCTTGGCGCGCGCGAGCAGCTGCCGCTCCTCCAGCGCCACGGGGCTGACTGGACGGGCGCTCAGGCTGGCTTGCGTACCACCGGGCGCGAGCTCGGTGTTGTCGACCGTGAGCGACTGCATGGGCGCGAGCCCGTCACCTTCGACGGGATCGATGTTTGGGACACCGCTAGCCATGACTTTTCCGGTCTGCTCGACCAGCCTAGCAAAAAGTAGGCTCACCCCTGCACAAATCACTGCAATTTCAGCAATTGACCTCACGAATTGGCCCCACGAATCGCGTCCGCGGCTGCTATGAGAGCGAAGTGCTCCAAGACCAGATCAGCCGGCGCGTGCCGGGGCTGGAGCCGGCGGACTTCTGGCAGGCGGAGCCAGGCGCGCAGTGGTCGGCGATGGCGGCCAAGTACGTGGCTCTCGCTGCGCTCGCCCAACTCGACCAGCCCGACCGAGACGCGACCCGCAAATCGGCCGTGCGCGCGGCGGCCCGGCGCTGGCCGGGCGCCCTGCGAGAGGCCGAGCTGATCGGACCCACGCGCGTGGCCGCGCGCCTCGAGCTGGCCCGAGCCGGCGCCGCTGGGGCGTTGGGGACCACCCGGGCCCAGGCCGCGGCGCTGGCCGCAGCCCGCCTCCACCCAGACCAGGGGCCAGACCAGGGGCCAGACCAGGGGCCAGACCAGGGGCCAGACCAGGGGCCCCATCCAGCCCTCGAAGACGGCGCGAGCGCGGCCATGGCCGTGCTCTTGTGGGCCGAGCTCCACGAGCTGCTCGGGGATCAGCTCCGCTTTCGCGCCGCCAGCCGCGGAGACACCGGGACCGCCGCCTTCGCAGCCTTCATCGCTCGAGATCTCGCCGCCCAGCGCTGGCCCCAGGCGCAGCGCCTGCCCGCCCTGGTCGGCCCCAGGCTGCGCGTGCGCGTCGCCTACCTGTGGCTGGCCGCGCGCGCGGGCCTCGACCTGCCGCGGCTCAACGCCCTGCTCCTCGCCCGCGCCGGCCACTGGGACTCGCGCCCGGACGATCCCCCCTGGTCGCGGCCCTGAGCCCAAAACAAAAGAGCCCCCTCGCCAGGCGAGAGGGCTCCTTCGAGCACGAGCGAGCGCGAGGGCTCAGCTCGCCTCTTTCTTGTCGGCGTAGACCAGCACCGGGCGCTTGTTCTCGGTGATCGTCTCGGCGTTGATGTGGACCTCGCTGATGTTGTCCACGCTGGGGATGTCGTACATGACGTCCAGCATCGCCTTCTCGAGGATCGAGCGCAGGCCACGGGCGCCAGCGCGCTGCTCACGAGCCTTGCGGGCGATCGCGTTGAGGGCCTCGTCGGCGAAGGCCAGCTCGACGCCGTCCATGCGAAGCAGGCGCTTGTACTGCTTGACCAGCGCGTTCTTGGGCTCGGTGAGGATCGAGACCAGGGCCTCCTCGTCGAGCTCCTTGAGCGGCGCGACCACGGGCAGGCGGCCGATGAACTCGGGGATCAGCCCGAACTTCATCAGGTCCTCGCTCTGAGCCTGCTGGAGCAGATCCCAGTGGCGCTTCTCCTTCTTGCGCTGGACCGAGGCGCCGAAGCCCATGGTCTTGGCGCTGACCCGAGCCTCGATGATGTCCTCGATGCCCGCGAAGGCGCCGCCGCAGATGAACAAGATGTTGGTCGTGTCGACCTGCAAGAAGTCCTGCTGCGGGTGCTTGCGGCCGCCCTTGGGCGGGACCGAGGCGATCGTGCCCTCGAGGATCTTGAGCAGGGCCTGCTGCACGCCCTCGCCCGACACGTCGCGGGTGATCGAGGGGTTGTCACCCTTGCGCGCGATCTTGTCGATCTCGTCGATGTAGATGATCCCGCGCTGGGCCTTCTCGACGTCGTGGTCGGCGTTTTGAAGCAGCGAGACGATGATGTTCTCGACGTCCTCACCGACGTAGCCGGCCTCGGTCAGGCTGGTCGCGTCGGCGATCGCGAAGGGCACGTCGAGGATCCGCGCGAGGGTCTGCGCGAGCAGGGTCTTGCCCGAGCCCGTGGGCCCGATCAGCAAGATGTTGCTCTTTTGCAGCTCGGGCTCGTCGCCGGAGGTCTTGACGTTGATGCGCTTGTAGTGGTTGTAGACCGCTACCGAGATGATCTTCTTGGCCCACTCCTGGCCGACGACGTAGTCGTCGAGGATCGCGCGGATGTCCTTGGGCTTGGGGACCTTGCCCGGACCCTCCTGGCGCTCTTCCTTTTGGACCTCCTCGGCGAGGATGTCGTTGCACAAGGAGATGCACTCGTCGCAGATATAGACCGATGGCCCCGCGATGAGCTTTTTGACCTCCTTTTGCGACTTGCCGCAAAACGAGCAGCTGAGGTTTCCGCTTCCCTTGTTCGTTGAGGCCATGATCGTCCTTACTGGTCGTCTTTGCCCTTGCCCTCGGCGCCTTCGTCCTTGGCGTCTCCGCCTTCGGCGCGCTCACGGTCCTCCGTGCGCCGGAGGACCTCGTCGACGAGGCCGTACTTCTTGGCTTCGTCGGCGCTCATGAAATTGTCGCGGTCGGTGTCCGAGAGGATCTCGTCGACCGTGCGGCCGCTGTGCTTGGCCATGATCTCGTTGAGCGTCTGCTTGAGGCGCAGGATCTCGCGGGCCTGGATCTCGATGTCCGTGGCCTGCCCCTGTGCGCCACCGTGCGGCTGGTGGATCATGATCCTCGCGTTCGGCAGGGCGAAGCGCTTGCCAGGGGCGCCGCCCGCCAGCAAGAAGGCGCCCATCGAGGCCGCTTGGCCCATGCAGTAGGTGGCGACGTCCGGGCGCACGTACTGCATGGTGTCGTAGATACCGAGGCCAGCGGTGACCACACCGCCGGGCGAGTTGATGTAGAGCCGGATGTCCTTGTCGGGATCTTCAGACTCGAGGTAGAGCAGCTGGGCGATCACCAGGCTCGCGACCTGGTCGTTGACCCCCGTGCCAAGGAACACGATGCGGTCCTTGAGCAGGCGGCTGTAGATGTCCCAGGAGCGCTCTCCTCGATGGGTCTGCTCCACGACGAAGGGGATGTTGGGCATTCGTAGGCTCCGTTACAGTCTCTCGTATGTTGACGTCGAGAGCGCGCGGTTGCAAGGGTGAGCAAAGGTACGGAAGACAGGAGCGTTTAGCGCCTGGTGGTTTATCCGTCAGGGGCGCCGCGCCCGAACGGGACTCGAGCACTGTACCGTGCTCGACGCAGCGTACCGGTGATGGGTTCCCACGCCACCATAGCAGCTCACCAGGACGAACAAACCCTGCCCGTTTGGTGAGGAGGTCGCAGCATCGCTGCCCAAAGGTACAAGGGCGATGGGGCTTGCGCGGCGCGAGCATATCGAGCGGGGCACGCTGCAAGCGCGCTTTCTCAGTTCGAGCAAAGCGCGGAACAGACAAAAAACAAACGAGCCCGCCACAGGCTTGGCCTGCGGGCGGGCTCGCGCGATCGAGCGTCGGCTCAGCCAGCGTCTTCGCTGGTCTCCTCGGGCTCGGGCTCGGGGTCCGGCGCTTCCGTGACCTCGGCGCGCTCCATGAGAAAGTCGAGCACTCGCTCCTCACGCATCTGCGCGCGCAGGAGCAACAGCTGGTTGTTGCGCTCCATGGTGGCACGCAAGCGCGCCGGGTTTTGTCCCTGCTCCTCGGCCATCTCCTCGACCTCGGCGTTGAGCTCTTCCTCGCTGACGTCGATGCCCTCGGCCTCGCGGATGGCCTCGAGCAGCAAGAAGGCGCGGACGCTGAACTGCGCCTGGCCGCGGTAGTTCTCCGCGAGCTGGCCGTCGTTCATGCCGAGCTGGGCCAGGCTCATGCCCTGGCGGGCGAGCTGGCGCTTGAAGTTTTGGACCTGCGCGCGGACCTCGTTGTTGATCATCGAGGGCGCGGGCTCGAACTCGTTGCGCTCGAGCAGGACCTCGACGAGGCGCTGGCGAGCCTCTCGCTCGGCCACGTCGGCGTCCTCTTGGCGGACCTTGCCGCGGATCTTCTCTTCGAGCTCGGCGTAGGTCTCGGCCTCGCCCGTGTCCTGGGCGAAGTCGTCGTTGCGCTCGGGGACGATCTTCTCGCGGACGTCACGCAGCGCGACGGTCAGCTTGATCTCGGCGCCGTGGAACTCGGCCTTCACGCGGTCCTCGGGGGGCGTGAAGCTGACCTCGGTGGTGCCGCCGACGGCCGAGAGCTCGAGCTCGGAGAGCGCGGCCCCGAGGCCCGGGACGACCTCGCCGGTCTCCTTGCCGATCTCGACCTCGACGTCCTTGCGGTTGAGCGGCGAGTCGCCGATCGAGCCGTTGATGTCGATGGTCCACACGTCGCCGGCCTGGGTCTTGGTCCGGGCGCCATCGGCCTCGCGGTCGATCGGGCGGATCTCGGTGAACTCTTCTTGCTTCTTGGCGATCTCGGCCTCGACCTTGGCCTCGTCGACAGTCGCCGGGCGCCGGCGCACGGCCACGCCGGTGTAGTCCTTGGGCTCGATCTTGGGCGCGACCTCGAAGCGGGCGGCGTAGGTGAAGTCCTCGCCCTTCTCGAGCGAGCTGTTCTCGAGCACCGGCTGGGTCAGCGGCCGCTTCTCGTGGCTGGTCACCGCGGTCTGGAAGGTCTCCTCGACCAGCTCGCCGACGAGCTCTTGGCGCGCGCTCTTGCCGAACATGCGCTCGAGCACCTTGGGGGGCACCTTGCCGGGGCGGAACCCAGGGACACGGGCGCGCTTACCAAGGGTGCGCAGCTTGGTGTCGAGACGCGGCCCGACGTCGGACCAGGGCACGGTGACGCGGACGCGGCACTCGACGGGGGAGATCTGTTCGATCTGGCTGTCCATGCGGAGCTTCTCTCGAAAAGAAGAGGGGCCCTATAACAGAGGTAGGCGAGCTGGTGTAGGCGTCGGCGGGGTAGTCGCGGCTCCCGACGTGAGAGCGAGCCCACACCGCGGTGGGCGCGGGCGCTCCTTCGACCTCATGCGCGACAGACGCCCCACCTGCTGGGCTGCGCTATAGTGCGCAGCCGATGCCCGACGCCGACCTGATCCTCGCCATTGATCAAGGCACGACCGGCACCACCGCGCTGATCTTGGATCGCCAGCTCGCGGTGCTCGCCCGCGCCAACCGAGAGTTCACCCAGCACTTCCCCCACTCCGGCTGGGTCGAGCACGAGCCCGACCAGATCTGGACCTCCGTGGGCGGGGCGATCGTCGAGGCCCTCGGCCGGGCCAACGTCGACGCCGCGCGGATCGCCGCCGTGGGCATCACCAACCAGCGCGAGACCAGCTTGCTGTGGCGGCGCAGCGACGGCCGGCCCGTGCACCGCGCGCTGGTCTGGCAAGACCGGCGGACCGCCGACGTCTGCAAGCAGCTGCGCGAGGCCGGCCACGAAGAGACCATCAGGTCGCGCACCGGCCTGGTCCTCGACCCCTACTTTTCGGCGACCAAGCTGGCCTGGACCCTCGACCACGTCGAGGGCGCGCGGGCTGCGGCCGAGCGCGGCGAGCTCGCGGCGGGGACCATCGACACCTACCTGGTCTGGCGCATGACCGGCGGGGCCGTGCACGTGACCGAGCCGACAAACGCCTCGCGGACCTTGCTGTGGCCGCTCGCGGGCCGGGCCCGGACCACGGGCAGCGGCGACAGCGACTGGGATCACCGGCTGTGCGAGATCTTCCGCGTCCCGCCCTCGGTGCTCCCCGACGTCCGGCCGTGCACGAGCCGCTTTGGCGAGACCAAGGGCGTCCCCGGGCTCCCCGACGGCGTGCCGATCCACGGCATCGCCGGCGACCAGCAGGCCGCGCTCTTCGGCCAGGCCTGCTTCGCCCGCGGCCAGGCCAAGTGCACCTACGGCACCGGGGCCTTCGTGGTCCTCAACACCGGCGACGAGATCGTCCGCTCCGAGCACGGGCTGCTGACCACCGTCGGCTGGCAGATCGGCGACCAGACCACCTACAGCCTCGAAGGCAGCGCGTTCATGGCCGGGGCCGTGGTCCAGTGGCTGCGCGACGGCCTGGGCATGATCGAGACCGCCGCCGAGGTCGAGGACCTCGCCTACACCGTGCCCGACTCCGACGGCGTCGTCTTGGTCCCGGCCCACGCGGGTCTCGGCGCCCCGCACTGGCGCCCCGACGCCCGCGGGCTGATCCGCGGGATCAGCCGCGGCACCACGCGCGCCCACATCGCCCGCGCCGCCCTGGAGGGCATCGCCCTCGAGGTCACGGACCTGCTCGAGGCCATGGCCTCGGACCTCGGCGCCCCCATCGAGGGCCTGCGCGTCGACGGCGGGGCCGCGGCCAACGACCTGCTGATGCAGATCCAGTGCGACCTGCTCGGCGTGACCCTGGCCCGACCGACGATCCTCGAGTCGACGGCCCTGGGCGCGACCTTCCTGGCCGGGCTGGGCGTGGGCCTGTGGCCCGACACGCAGGCCGTCGCCGCGTCGTGGAAGCAGGACCGGCGCTTCATCCCCGCGGGCGACCCGGTCAAGCTCGCGGCGCTGCGCGAGGCCTGGACCGTGGCCGTCGGCCAGGCCTGAGCCAGCCTGATCAAGCCCAACGAGCCCGCTCTCGGCTCCCTCGTCGCATCGCTCGAGTCAAAGCGCTCGAGTAAACGATGCGACGAGGGCCGTGGTCCGCGTCAGCGTTGGCGTCGCGCCTTCCCCCAAGTAGCGGGCCAGCGCGCGGCAACCATCCGCGTCACGGCGACCAAAGTCCGCGCGCAGGATCTTGGTCCACGTGTCCCCGAATTCTTCTGGCCACTCGCTCACCCCTGCCCGCCGACAGAACTCCAGACAGCGCCAGACATCGAAGGCGTCCTTGTCAGCGCCCTGCTTGCGCCTGCGATCGTCCCACGCGAGGATCTTGCACAGCAGCGCCCCGCGCTCGTCTGCCGTGGCGATGATCCCCCGCCGCGGCTCTCTACCGCCAAAGTCGACGCGAAGATCGATGCGCTTCGCGGGCTGGCGAAGGATCTCTGCCAGGCCCGGTGTCTGAAAGCTGAGGATATCCCCAACCATCGTGTTCGTGCCGCTGCGCGAGGTGTAGCTGGGGACCAGCACGTCGATGACAGCCTCGTGCGTCCCCGCCTCATCCGGCAAGGGGCAATAAAAGCGATGCCCCTCCCGCTTCTCGTAGCCGCGCGCGGCGAAGCGCTCGACGAGATCGAGACCACGCAGCGCGACCTTGTCGAGGCCGACGTCCGCGTCCAACGTCATTCGTCGATAGAGCGGGCCGTCGAGCTGGTGGCGAAGCGCGTGCAGCTCGACCATGTGTCCGCCGATCACCCGCGTACTGGCGACGTCGATCGGCGCGTCGGCGAGTAGATCCGCGAGGTCCAGCAGCGCGCAAAAAGCAGCCCGCTCAGCATTCGAGCGCGGCCGGTGCTCGACGATCTCCGCGTCCATCACTTCAACAGCCATCGCTCGAGTTCCTCCGCGGCCTCCAGGCGATCGGAGCCGCCGAGCCGATGCAGGTCAATCAACATCTGCGTGGGGTCAGCGAGCGTCGACACTCCGCCCTTTGGGCTTCCAGGGAGCGAGAACACACTCATGTCTTCGGGGTATTGAATCAAGACGTTCGCGTCGGCTCGCGCCTCCGCCGGCACGAGACCAAGGTTGCTGAGAAGCTGGGGACTCTTCATGTAGACGACCAGTGTCGTCGGTGCTCGCCAGGGAATGATCCTGTCGGGACCGACATCGGCCGACAGCCCAACCATGGGCCCCATCGCCTCCTCCATCCGCGCCGCGAGCTCGCCTGGAGCGTCGAGGCTGTAGGCATACTCGGTCCGCCCGCCCGCGCCTGGATACTCGCGCATGAAGGCGTGGAGCAGTCTCTCGCGGTCGACCTCGGAGATCCCCCTACTGCCCCCGACAAAACCGAGCTGCCGCAGCTGACGGACGATCTGCGAAACCGCCGGAGCCGAGACCTCGAGCCGCTGAGCGAGATCCTTGAGTTTTAGCGTCTCTGACGAGGTCTCCCCAACCCCGGCGATCAGCCAGCGAACGAGCCGCTTCCCAGCCAGACCCCCAGGAAGCCTCGGAGACTTCACCTCGGCGACCTTGCCCACCTGTCGCAGCCAAAACCCCGGCGCACGCAGATCATAATTGCCCTGCTCATCGGCCCAAGACCAGCCGCGCTCGACGAGTTCCTTTTGCAATCTCGCGCCCAGCTCGGGGACGAGCAACAGCGGGGTCCCTCGTACGCGCAGCGCGTCAGTCTTCGCTAGCAGACGATCGAGCTCACCTCGGTAGGGTCCTCGCCGCTTGACCTCGACAACGAAAGTCTCACTCGAAGAGCCGAACGCGATGCTCAACTGGCAAGCTACTGGGACGAGCTCAGGAACCGTTTTGCCAAGCCCATCAGGAACCTCGACCGCGCAAGAGACGCCTGCTTTCTCCAGCTCCGATAGCAGCGCCCTCAGCTGGTTGAGTCCCGAATTCATGACTTCCCAAAAGATAAGTCACGTGCTTAATTTATCAAATCCAATTAATTTGATCAGAGTTTAGCGGCTACTGCGCCGCCTCGCTCCCGTCGGCCTCCGCCGCCTCGACCCGCACCGCGCAGACCTTGTACTCGGCCGTCCCCGTGGTCGGATCCCCGGCGTCGTTGGTCAGGTAGTTGGTGTTCGCGTCCCCAAAGTGCAGGGGCATCCACACGCAGCCCCGGCGCATGCGCGGGCTGACGTTGACCCGGGCGAGCACGGTCCCGCGCCGCGAGCTGACCCGGACGAGCTGACCGTCCGCGAGGCCGCGCCTGCGCGCGTCCTTGCGGTGCATCTCGATGAAGTTCTCGGGCTGGCGGGCCACGGCCCCGGAGCTGCGCCGGGTCTGGGTCGCGGCGTTGTAGTGGTAGAGGGTCCGCCCGGTGCTGAGCAGCAGCGGGTACTCGTCGTCGGGGAGCTCTTCGCTCGGCCGGTAATAAGCGGCCTGGAACTCGGCCTTGCCCTTGAGCGGGCCGTCGCCGTGGAGGAACTCCGTGCCCGGGTGGCTGGGGTCGGGGCAGGGCCACTGGATCCCGCCCTCGGCGTCGATGCGCCCGTGGCTGATGCCCGCGAACTTGTCGCACAGCCCGGCCATCTCGGCGTAGACCTCGGCGGGGCTGTGATAGTCGGGCATCGGGTAGCCGCAGGCCCGGGCGACGTCGCAGAGGATCTGCCAGTCGGCGCGGGCCTGGCCCGGCGGGTTGACGGCCTTGCGCACCCGCTGGACCCGGCGGTCGGAGTTCGTGAACACGCCGTCCTTCTCGGCGAAGCAGGTCGCCGGGAGCACGACGTCGGCGAAGCGCGAGGTCTCGTTGAGGAAGATGTCCTGGACGACCATGAAGTCGAGGGCGTTGAGGCCCTGCTCCATGCGCGAGGCGTTGGGCTCGGACAGCAAGATGTCCTCGCCCATGACGTAGAGCGCCTTGACCTCGCCGCGCATCATCGCCTTCATCATGACGTTGAGGTTCATGCCCTCGTCGCCGCTGAGCGCCACGCCCCAGGCGCGCTCGAATTTCTCGCGCGCGGCGGGGTCGTCGACGCGCTGGTAGCCGGGGTAGAAGATCGGGCTGGCGCCGGCGTCGTTGGCCCCCTGGACGTTGTTTTGCCCGCGCAGGGGGTTCATGCCCGAGGCCCGCACGCCGAGGTGGCCGGTCATCAGCACCAAGTTGGCGAGCGAGTGGACGTTGTCGGTGCCGTGGGTGTGCTCGGTGATCCCCAGGGTGTAGTAGACGCCGGCGTGGCGCGTGGTCGCGTAGGCACGGGCGGCCTCGCGGATGTGCTCGGCCGGCACCGTGGTGATCGTCTCGGCCCACTCGGGGGTGGTCTCGCGGGTCGCCTCGCGCACGGCGGCGAAGCCCTCGGTGTGCTTGGCGATGAAGTCCTCGTCGCACAGGCCCTCGGCGATGATCACGTGGATCATCGCGTTGAGCAGGGCCACGTCGGTGCCCGGCTCGAGCTGGAGGTGGCGGTCCGCGATCTCGGACAGCCAGATCTTGCGGGGGTCCGCGACGATCAGCTTGGCGCCGCGCCGAACCGCCCGCTTCATCTCCATGGCGATGATCGGGTGGGCCTCGGTGGTGTTGGAGCCGATGACGAAGAGCAGCTCCGCTTCACGAATCTCGGGGATCGAGTTTGTCATCGCCCCCGCGCCGAACATGGTCACCAGACCGGCGACCGTGGGAGCGTGTCATGTCGCGGCGCACTGATGGCAGTTATTCGTCCCGAACGCGGCCCGGGACAGCTTCTGCATCAGGTAGTTCTCTTCGCCGGTGCAGCGGCTCGAGGACACGAAGCCGAGGGCGTCGGCGCCGTGGCGCTGCGCGACCCGGGTCAGCCCCTCGGCCACGCGGCGCATGGCCTGCTCCCAGGTCGCGGGGTGCAGCTCGCCGTCCTCGCCGCGGATCAGCGGCTCGCGCAGGCGGTCCTCGTGGTGGATGAACTCGTAGCTGAAGCGGCCTTTGACGCAGAGGTTGCCGTCGTTGACGGTGGTCCCCGGCGCCGGTGAGGTCACGCGCACGACCTCGTCGCCCTCGACGTGGAGGTCGAGCTGGCAGCCGACGCCGCAGAAGTTACAGGTGCTGCGGACCTTGGTGGCCGCCTGGGGCAGGCGCGTGACCGAGGGCTTCTCGGTCATCGCCCCCGTGGGACATACGGCGATGCAGCCGCCGCACAGCTCGCAGGAGGTGTCGAGCAGGCTGCGCTGGTCCGCGGTCCCGATCGTCGTCCCCGCGCCGCGCCCGACCAGGGCGATCGCGCTGACCGCCTCGACCTCGTCGCAGTAGCGCACGCACAGGCCACAGACCACGCAGGACTCGGGGTCGAACTGGATGTAGGGGTTTTGCTCGACCTGGGCGTCACGGGCCAGGCGCGGGGCCTGGATCGGGGGCAGCTGCGGGCCGGTGCCGTAGCTGTCGACGTAGTCGGCGAGGCGATCGTGGACCCCGCGCGAGACCGGGCGGCCGTCGACGTCGAGGCGGTGGTCGGCCTTGTAGAGCGAGAGCAGGCCCTTGCGGTGGCGGTCGACCCGGTCGCTGTCGGTGCGCACGACGAGGCCCTCGCTGGCCGGGTAGGCGCAGGAGGGGTGCAGGCGGCGCTGGCCCTCGACCTCGACGAGGCACATGCGGCAGCAGCCCGCCGGCGCGACGCGGTCGTCCATGCACAAGGTGGGCACGTGGATGTCGAGGGCCCGGGCGGCGTCGAGGAGCGTGGCGCCCTCCTCGACCTCGACCTCGCGGCCGTCGACGGTGAGCGTGATCGTCTTTTTGGACTCAGTCACCAAAGTCCTCCTGAAAGTATGCGAGCGCCGAGGTCAAAGGCGCGCTGGCGACCATGCCCAGGCCGCAGATCGAGCCGGCGTCCATCTCCCAGGCGACGGCCTCGACGTTGGCGAGGGCGGAGCGGTCGCGGCCCTGCTCGAAGAAGCGATCGATGGCCTGACGCTGGACCCGGCAGCCGATCCGGCAGGGCGCACACTGGCCGCAGCTCTCGTCTTCGAAGAAGATCTGCTGCCAGCGCGCGGCCTCGGCCATGTCGACGGTGTCGTTGAGCACGACCACGCCGGCGCTGCCGAGCATGCTCCCGCGCTTGGCGAGGCCGCCAAAGTCGAGTGGTTGGTCGCGCATGCTCGCGGGCAAGAAGCCCGACGAGGCCCCGCCCGGCGAGAACGCGCGCAGCGTGCCCACGTAGCCCCCGGCGGCCGCGACGAGCTCGTCGAGGCTGACCCCGAGGGGGAGCTCGTAGATCCCCGGGCGCTGGACGTGGCCCGAGACGCAGTAGAGCTTGGTGCCCGGCTCGGTCCGCCCCAGGGCCCGAAACCACTCGCCGCCGCGGCGGATGATCGCGGGCACGCAGGCCAGGGTCTCGACGTTGTTCATCAAGGTCGGCTTGCCCCACAGCCCTTTTTGCGTGGGGTAGGGGGGCTTGAGTCGCGGCATCCCGCGGCGCCCCTCGATGGCCTCGAGCAGGGCCGTCTCCTCGCCGCAGATATAGGCGCCGTGACCCTCGACGACCTCGAAGTCGAGCCAGTCGAAGCGGTGCCCGCCGTCGGCGATCGCGGCCTCGAGGGCGCGAATGCAGTCGCGGAACTCTCCGCGCACGTAGATGTAGGCCGTGGACGCGCCGGCGACCCAGGCCGCGATCGCGCTGCCCTCGATCACCAGGTGCGGCCGGTGGATCATGATCTCCCGGTCCTTGAAGGTGCCGGGCTCGCCCTCGTCGGCGTTGACGACGACGTAGCGCTCGAGCTCGGCCTGGCCGCGGACCGCGTCCCACTTGAGGTGGGCGGGGAAGCCGGCGCCGCCGCGGCCCTGGAGCCCGGCGAGCTTCAGCTGCTCGATGACCCAGTCCGGGCCGGCGTCGCGGGCCGTGTCGAAGGCGGCGTAGCTGGGGTCGTCCTCACCCTCGAGGTCGATGGCGAGGTCGTCGCTCGAGGGCGTGCGCGCGCCGCTGGGCGCACCGGGGAGCAGCTCGCGCTCGGGATCGATGGCCGCCGGAGCGCGGTCGCACTGGCCGAGGCAGCTGACCGCCCGCACCGGCGTGCCCGCGGCCTTCAGCGCGGCGATCTTCGCCTCGGCCCCCGCGAGCACGCAGCTGAGGCCCTGACAGACCCGGACCTCGTGCCCGGGCCCCGAGAGCAAGGTGTAGAAGCTGGCGACGCCGTAGACGTCGGCCTCGGGCACCCCGGTCTCTGCGGCCACCCGCCTGGCGACGCCTGGGCGCACGCCGCCGTGCTCTTCGAGCAGCGGCAGCACCACCTTGCGATTCGCGCCCTTCTTCTCCATGCGGTACAGGCCAGTGTATCAGAGCCGGCCCAGCGGCACGGCCGGGCGCGCCGCGTGAGCCATGCCCGTGAACGCCGGAGCGCCGCGCATGATCCTGCGCCAAGACCGTGTGTCCGCGGCGAGTCTCGTGCTCGGCTCGCGGTGGCTGCGCCCAGTCAGGGCGTCGAGCAACACGGTTTTGTGCTGGCATGGAAAGCCACTCCAGCTCCACGCGAACGCGATCGAAAAATATTGATAACGCCCCCGACGTCGGAGCCGTCCCTGGGAAGATGCCCGCGGCCGCAACGCCCTCGCCTGCGCCCATGACCGCGCCCGCCGATCCACCCGAGCGACCCCCGCCGAGTTGGCTGGCCGAGGTCGAGGCCGCGCGGCGCAAGGACGAGCTCGCCTTCGCGGCGCTGCACCGGCGCTTTGGCCCGATGGTCCACGGCCTGCTCCTGGCCCGGGTGGATCCGGCGAGCGCCGACGACCTCACCCAGGAGGTGTTCTTGATCGCCTGGCGTCGCCTCGAGCGCCTGCACCAAGCCGCGGCCTGGCCGACCTGGCTGGCGACCATCGCCCGCAACCGCGCCTACGACCACCTGCGCGCCGGGGCGAGCCGGCCGGGGACGCTGCCCCCGGAGCTGCCCTCGGCCGCGCCCGACCCTGCCCAGCGGACCGAGGCCGAGGCCCTCTTGGCCCACATCCGCGCCCTGCCCGAGGCCCTCGCCGAGCCGCTGATCCTGCGCCTGGTCGAGGGCCTTTCCGGGCCCGAGATCGCCGAGCGCACCGGGCTGAGCCCCGGCTATGTGCGCGTGAACCTGCACCGCGGGATGAAGGCGCTGCGCCAGCGCCTCGCCGACGTCCGCAAAGAGACCCAGCGATGAACGAGGCCGACATGAACGACGCGAACGACTACCTGTGGACCGCCGAGGGGCCCGAGGACCTCGAAGTCGCCGGCCTCGAGCGCGCCCTCGAAGACCTGCGCTGGCGAGCGAGCGCCCTCGCGCTCCAGACCCACCTCGAGCTCGTGGCCCCCGAGCCCGCCGAGGGTCGGGCGCCAGCCTCCGCGAGCGCAGCGAACGCCCGCCCCGCCCAGCCAAGCTCGCTTCAAATCCGCCCCCTCGGCCGCGCCAGCCAGTGGTGGCCGGCCGCGGCCGCGGCGATCGTCGCCGCGGCCGCCGTGACCGTGGCCATGCTCTGGCTGCGACCACCGCCGGCCGAGCTCCTCGACGACGAGCGCCCCATCCCCATCGCACCCGCGGCCTCTCCCCTGCCCCCCGAGCTCGAAGACCCCTTCCCCGGCGCCGCCCCTGCCCTCGAGGATCCCAGCTCGACTGGCAGCGGCCTCGTCGACCCCTTCACGCGGGACCCCCTCCCCTCCTCGGCGCGGACCTACGGCTCTCCGGATCTCAAAGACCCCTTTGCGGCGCCGAGCGAGCGCGGTCCCAAGCTCGAGCCGGAGGCTCGCCGACGAGGCGCTCGCAATTCCAGGCCCGCGCGCCCCTCATCTTCACCGCGCGCGCGCTACCCCGAGCTCAAAGATCCCTTCGCCGAGCGCAGCGCGACGACGCCCGCGGCCCCGCCCGCGCTCGGGGAGGATCCCCAGGCCATCGGCGACGCGCAGCGCAGCACCGGCCAGCTCTTCGATCCCTTCGCCGCCCAGCCCCGGCCCACCGCGCTGCGCGGGCCCGAGATCAAAGACCCCTTCTCGGAGCGCTGAGCGCGTCCGCCCCCTCGGGTATGCTCGCGCCGCCATGGACTACGTCGGCCGCATCTACCGACCCCCGAGCGAAGCCCACAGCTTGCTGCTCCAGGTCACCTTGGGCTGTAGCCACAACCGCTGCGTCTACTGCGACATGTACCGGGACAAGCAGTTTCGGCCCAAGCCCTGGGAGACCATCGAGGCCGACCTGCGCGAGGCGGCCGCGGCCGGACGCAAGGGCTTTCGCAGCGACAAGGTGTTCTTGTGCGACGGCGACGCGCTGATCCTCGGCCAGCGTCGGCTGCTCCAGATCCTCGCGGGGATCCGCGAGCACCTGCCCTGGGTCACCCGCGTGGGCACCTATGGCGACACCCGCAGCGTCGGGCGCAAGTCCGTCGAAGCGCTCGGCGAGCTGCGCGCGGCCGGCCTCGGCATCGTCTATCACGGCATGGAGACCGGCTCCCCCGCGGTCCTCGAGCGCATCGACAAGGGCGGCACGCGGCCCGAGCTGATCACCATGGCCGACAAGCTGCGCGCGGCCGGGCTGACCCACTCGGTGATCGTGCTCCTGGGCATCGGCGGCGTCGCGCTCTCGCAGGAGCACGCCCGCGAGACCGCCGAGGCGCTCACGCGCATGGACCCGCCCTTCGTCGGGGCCCTGACCACGACCGTGGTCCCCGGCACCCCGCTGTGGGAGATGCAGACCCGCGGCGAGTTTCAGCTGCCCAGCAAGTTCCGCATGCTCGAGGAGCTGCGCGAGATCGTCGCGCACAGCGAGTTCTCGCGCTGCCGCTTCTCCAGCAACCACGCCAGCAACTACGTGCCGCTGCGCGGGACCTTGCCCCAGGACAAGGCGGCGATGCTCTCGGTCCTCGACGAGATCATCGCCCGCGGCGACGAGCGCCTGCTCAAGCCCGAGCACCTGCGCAGGCTGTGAGCCCATTCTGAACTGGCTGCGCTTACTTGGGGCTTCTCAGTGCGGAGCAAACTTCTTCGCTGTGGCTCCGACTGCCCTCCCGGAGTCACATGAATATAAACACAGCCTACCTAACGGACTGCTCCTTCCACGCATATGATGCTTTGACCAGGATCATAGAGGAAAATGCCGGAAAAAATAACTTGTTCAAGATTGGAATGTCTGTGGCTCCAGTCCGGAGAGTCACCAATATTAGGGCTGCATTCAACAAGCCCAGATACACGGGAAAAATGAACATCACCTACAGATGGGGCGTCGGAACACTGTACATATTATACTATACTGAAGAACGCTACAGATGCCAAAACGTCGAGAGATCGTTCATAACGCACCTCAAAAACATTGCAGGTAAATCATGCTTGAACGCCACCGGCGGCGGCGGTGGTCGCCCCGGAACCGGGACTCACTTCGTCTACCTGGCCCATGGTCACCTCAAGCCTGCGAACTGAATCAACGCTCACTGGCAGGCCAGGTAGACGTCGACGACCTCGCCCACCTGCACGCGCCCGCCCGCGCCCACGAACTCGAAGCTCGAGCGCTCGCGCCCGCAGTTGCCCCGGGCGTCGCACTGCTCGCGCACGCCATAGTCCAAGCTGATCCCCTGGACGCCCTCGTCGGCGAGGCTGGTCAGCTCGTGGGGCAAGGAGCGCTTGTCCGCGTCCCCGTCGCGCCACACCAAGAGCTCGCCGAAGCGCGCGTCGAGGGCGTCGACCCGGCCGTCGCCGTTGTCGTCGAAGCTCGCCAGGGCGATGAAGCCGTTTTGCGCGTGGCGCCCGGAGCCGAGCACGCTGCCCGAGCCAAAGAGCTCGTGGCCGCCGTCGATGAACCCGTTCTTGTCGAGGTCGACGGCCAGCCAGGGGGTGCTCGCCGCCGGCCAGTCCGTGTCGAGGCAGATCCCCGCGCCCGAGATGTCGAAGGCCGCGCTGCTGGTCAGCATCTCCACGGGGGCCGCGTCGAAGCTCAGGACCAGCGGCGTGTTGCAGTCATCCGCGTCCCACACGGGCACGCCCTCGTCGTTGATGATGCAGTCCTGGTAGATGCCGAGCTCGACGTCGCACACGTTGGTCTCGCCGGGCATGCACTCGAAGTCCTCGAGGCAAGGTCCCCAGGTGGTCTGCGGCCAGCCGCCACAAAACTGGGTGCCCGAGCCGTCCTCGCACTCGCGCATCTGGCCGGCGCCGCTGCAGGCCTCGGCCTCCTCCTCTTCGGACTCCTCTTCGGCGTCCTCTTCGGCGTCCTCTTCGGCGTCCTCCTCGCCCTGGAGCTGCTCGTCGCCGTCCGCGACGTCCTTGTCGAGGACGATCGGCCCGGGGTCGCAGGCCGTGGCGGCCAGGCTCAGGATCATCGAGGAGGCGAGGGTGAGCGTCTTGGGCAAGCGAAGCATGGCGTCGGTCTCTGCCTGGGAGGTGCCACCGCCGCTCGGGATCGATCACCCAAACCGCGGATCCGTCGCGTATGCCCTCTCTGGGCGCTCTCACAGGGGCTGGGACTCGAGTACGATCTCGCGGTCGCCAGTTTGGATCGGGGCGATCCACGCGGCCCGAGCACCTCGCACACGCGCCACGGTCTCCTGCCCCGAGGGCAGCGCCAGGCAGCTGTCGGCGGTGTGTAGCTCGACCGGCGCGGCGCCCTCGAACTCCAAGATCAGCTCGGCCCCGGCCGCGGGCATGCCCCGGAGATTCACCCCGACCAGGCCGCCGGGGAGCTTGCGCGGCTCGGCCCAGTCGTCGGCGATCTTCACGGCGCTCAGGCCCGCCGACTCGGGGACCGCGAGCTGTCCCCAGAGGCAGCCCCGACCCGAGCGCAGGTGACCTCGCACCCGCCGCCCCGTGCCCGTGGCCTCGACCTCGACGGCCTCGAGGCGCAGCCCCGCCGGGGCCTCGGCGGCGAAGCGCGGCCCGGCGAGCAGGCTGCCCCAGGTCCAGGCGCGGCGCGGGCTCGGCTCGTGGGCGAGCGCCATGGCGTCGAGCTCGTCGGCGGGGGGCATGTAGCCGTAGACCTCGGCGAAGAGCTGGGCTTCTCCCTCTTCCCCCCCCTCTTCCCCGTAGACCGCGATCAGCGAGAGCGGCAGCGCGTGGTCCTCGGAGAACACCGGCATGAACCCAGCGATCACGGCGGTGAGCGTGGCCAGGCCCAGGGCGCCGGCGGGCGTCCACGCGCGCAGCCGTGGCCAGCGCGCCACGCAGCTCGCGAAGATCCCCAGCGTGGGCAGCAGCGCCAGACACAGCACCGCCCCCAGGG
The DNA here is from genome assembly GCF_011083025.2 of Pseudenhygromyxa sp. WMMC2535. Taxonomy (NCBI): domain Bacteria; kingdom Pseudomonadati; phylum Myxococcota; order Nannocystales; family Nannocystaceae; genus Pseudenhygromyxa; species Pseudenhygromyxa sp. WMMC2535. Next base: position 3,685,980 of record NZ_JABJWV010000001.1, on the reverse strand, counting down.
CAACGGCCAAGGTGAAGCCAAAGGCCTCGGCGAGGGCCAGCGCCAGGTCGAAGACCAGCCAGGCCACGAGCAGCGCGGTGGCTAAGTCGAGGGCCGCCCGCCCGCCGGGCGTAGCCAGCCGCGGCCAGGTCACCGGCAGCAGCGGCAAGGCCGCGGCCGCGGCGAGCAGGCCAAAGACCATCACGCCTCCGGGGAGCAGCGCGGCCACGAGCAGCGCGAGCAGGCTCGCCCACGCGGCCGAGGCCACGCGCAGCTGGTCCGCCGTGCAGCGCTCGCCGACCAGCGCGACCAGGCCAGCACCGGCCGCGAGCGCGCCCAAGACGAAGGCCAGCCAGCGCGGCCAGGGGTGGAGCACGATGCCGATCTCGCTGCCAGAGAGCGCCTGCATCAGCATGCCCAGGAGCTGGTCGACCCCCGCGGCGAGGACCAGCGCGGCCAAAGGCAGGACCAAGGCGAGGCCCAGCCCCCGCCTGCGGACGCGCTCGCGACGAAGCGCGAAGATCGTCGCGGCGACCACCCCGAGCATCAGCAGCGCGGCCAGGGGAAGCCCCAAGAACCCGGGCATCCGCGGGACCACACCAAAGGCGGGGTGGTAGATGGCGTCGCCCTCGGGCGGCGCGGCGCCCAGGTCCACCGCCGCCAGGCCGCGGGTCGCCGCGAGCACGTTGTCGCCCTGCTGCTGGAGCGAGCCCACGCTCAGGTGCTCGAAGTCGTCGCTCGGCCGGTGGTAGTGCTCGAGGCCGCCGATGAACGCGAAGTTGAGCCCCGACATGCCCGCCTCGCCGAAGATCGTCAGGTCCGTGTCGTTGGGCATGCGCTCGTAGATCGCCGCCGAGAGCGAGCTCGGCTTGGGCTCGAGGCCCCCGGCCTCGCCCAGGTAGGCCGCGAGCATCCACGCGCTCTCGCCCTTGGTCTCGAACATCCGCGACGGCCCGCGGGCGCCCCGGGCCTCGGTGTTGACGACCACGGCCACGCGCTCGGCGAGGGGGTGGTGGCGGACGAAGGCCAGCGCGCCGAGCAGGCCGACCTCTTCGCCGTCGTCGATCAGCAAGACCACGGGGCTTTGCGGCGGCGGCCCGGCGAGCAGCGCCCGGGCGCTCTCCAACACGATGCCCACGCCGCTGCCGTCGTCGCCGATGCCCGGGCCCGCGGGCACCGAGTCGTAGTGCGCGGCGATCATCACGGCCGGCGCCGCGGGGTCTTCCTCCGCCCCGGGGATCACCGCGATCACGTTGGCGACCCAGCCGCAGACCGAGCCGTTGCAGACCACCCGCTCCTGGACCTCCGGCTCGAGGCCGAGCGCGCGCAGGGCCGCGACGATGCGCCCGCGGGCCGCCGCGTTCTCCGAGCTGCCGATCGGGTGCGGCGCGGCCTCGCCCTCGGGCGCGAAGATCCCCTTCATGGTCTCGAGCGCGCGCCCGGCCGAGAAGCGCTCGGGCGCCGCGTCGGCCGCGAGCGGCGCGGGCGGGCGGACACCGAGCAGCGCGAGGGTGACCGCCAACACCAAGCTCGCGAGGGTCATCGCCGGGAGGCCACGCCAGGTCTCGTCGCTCGCGCCCATGGACCAGCCCTACTAAACACCCGGACCAAGCCCAAGAGCGAGGTCGTGCTTTCTTCGGGAGGTGAATTCTCCAGCGCGCAGAACACGCAAAGCGGCGACAATTCCGGTGACCATTGGTGACGCCTGGTTCGGCGTCACCGGACGAACCGTTCCCCGGCGCAAAAGCGCCCTCAGACGCCCTTCGTGACCAATTTTGCCCCCGACCCAGCGGTTGGCTCGGAGACCCACCGGTGTCGCTGCGGTCCCTGACGGTCCGGGGGGTCAGGACGCATCTTGAAGGCGTGAGGGCGACGCCCCCACCCGAAAGACACCGACGATGAAGACCTCCACCGCCTCCGCCTCCGCCTCCGCCGCCTCCTCCTTCTCCTCCAAGTTCGCCGCCCCCGCCCCCGTCCGCCGCGACGCCCCCGTCCGCCTGAGCACCGTCATCACCGCGCTGATGCCCGGCCTCGTCCACACCTTCGAGTTCAGCGTGATCGAGCAAGACGTGCTCCAGCTCGTGCTCATGGGCCGCGACAGCGAGACCATCGCCCGCCGCCTCGGGATCACCGCGCGCTCCGCCCGCTGGCACATGCACCGCGTGTTCACCAAGACCGAGACCGAGAGCCGCGAGGCCCTCGTCCACCTCGCCCTTCGCCTCAGCGACGAAGGTGAGCGCGCCCAGGCCTGAGCGGCGGCGGGGCTCCCCTGCCCTCTTCATCTTCAGCTCTCGTCTTCCCGCTTCTCTCCCTTTCTTTCCCTGGCTTGCTTCGCTTCTCCCTCTGGCTTTCTTCGCAGCGCTCGAAGCCGAGCCGCGCGTCCCTGCCTCGCGGCTTTGCGCTGCGCCCGCCTGCACCAAAGCTCCGCCATACCGAGCACAGCGCGAGCTTCGGGACGCCGGTCTTCGCCCTGAGACAGGCAGGAGCGCGTCCAGACACGCCTCGGGACTTGAATTCGGGCCGGTCGCCGCTCTAGGGTCCGCCGGTGACTGCCCATCTGAGCGCGCCGCCCTTGTTTGGCCGGCGAAAGTACTGGGCCAAGCGCTTCGGCGTCGCTCCCTTCTTGCCCACCACCCGGGCCGAGATGGACGCGCTCGGCTGGGACACCTGCGACGTCGTGCTCGTCACCGGCGACGCCTACGTCGACCACGTCAGCTTCGGCGCCGCGGTCATCGGCCGCGTGCTCGAGCGCCAGGGCTTTCGCGTGGGCATCCTGACCCAGCCCGACTGGCGCAGCGTCGACGACTTCATGGCGCTGGGCGTGCCCGCGCTGTTTTGGGGGGTGACCGGCGGCAACATGGACTCGCTGGTCAATCACTACACCTCCGACCGCAAGCGGCGCTCGGACGACGCCTACACGGCTGGCGGCGAGGCCGGTCAGCGCCCCGATCGCGCGGTGATCGTCTACAGCGAGCGCTGCCGCGAAGCCAACGCACTCGCCGTCGAGACCGGCGGCGAGGCGGCGCCCGTGGTCCTCGGCGGCATCGAGGCCAGCTTGCGGCGCATCGCCCACTACGACTACTGGTCCGACAAGGTCCGGCGCAGCGTGCTGCTCGACGCCAGGGCCGACATGCTGATCTACGGCAACGCCGAGCGGGCCATCATCGAGCTCGCCCACCGCCTCGCCGAGCGCGAGCCGATCGCCGCCATCGACGACCTGCGCGGCACCGCCATCGTCCGCCGCGAGCTGCCTGAGGACTTCGTCGAGCTCGACTCCAGCGAGGTCGATCAGCCCCCCGGCCTGGTCCGCCTGCGCCGCGTCCGTCAGCGCGAGACCCCGCGCGAGCGCACGGCCGTGCGCCTGCCCAGCTTCGAGGTCGTGCGCAACGACAAGCTGCTCTACGCCCACGCCTCGCGCGTGCTCCACCAGGAGGCCAACCCGCACAACGGCCGCGCCCTGGTCCAGCGCCACGGCAACCGCGAGCTGTGGGTCAACCCGCCGCCGATCCCCCTGACCACCGAGGAGATGGACGCGGTCTACGAGCTGCCCTTCCAGCGCCGCCCGCACCCGCGCCACGAGCCCGGGGGCAACATCCCCGCCTACGAGATGATCAAGACCTCGGTCATGCTCATGCGCGGCTGCTTTGGCGGGTGCTCGTTTTGCTCGATCACCGAGCACGAGGGGCGGATCATCCAGAGCCGGTCCAAGGACTCGGTGATCCGCGAGATCGAGCTGATCCGCGACACCGTGCCCGGGTTCACGGGGATCATCTCCGACGTCGGCGGGCCCACGGCCAACATGTGGCGCCTGGGCTGCAAGAGCCCGCAGATCGAGGCCTCCTGCCGCAAGCCCTCGTGCGTCTACCCGGGGATCTGCGAGAACCTGCGCACCGATCACAGCGAGCTGATCGCCCTCTACCGCGAGGCCCGGGCCCTGCCCGGGGTCAAGAAGATCTTCGTGGCCTCGGGCCTGCGCTACGACCTGGCCGTGGAGTCGCCCGAGTACGTGCGCGAGCTGGTCAGCCACCACGTGGGCGGCTACCTCAAGATCGCCCCCGAGCACGTCGCCGACGGCCCGCTGAGCAAGATGATGAAGCCCGGCGTGGGCACCTACGACCGCTTCAAGGCGCTCTTCGAGCGCTACAGCGCCCAGGCCGGCAAAAAGCAGTACCTGATCCCCTACTTCATCGCCGCCCACCCGGGGACCACCAACGAGGACATGCTCGAGCTCGCCTTGTGGCTCAAGCAAAACGGCTTTCGCCCCGACCAGGTCCAGGCCTTCCTGCCCTCGCCCATGGCCACGGCCACGGCCATGTACCACTCGGGCCGCAACCCCCTGCATCCGCTCCACCGCGATGTCGAGGGTGAAGGGGGTGAAGAGGGCAGCGAGGGCAGCGAGCGCGTCGAGGTCCCCAAGGGCCTCGAGCTCCGCCGGCTGCACAAGGCCTTCTTGCGCTACCACGACCCCAACAACTGGCCGATGTTGCGCGCGGCGCTCCAGCGCATGGGCCGAGAAGACCTGATCGGCAACGGCAAGCACCACCTCGTGCCCACCTATCAGCCCAAGGGCACCGGCGGTGGGCGCAGCGAGGGTCGCCGGCACAAGAAGCCAAAGGGTCGCAAGCGCAAGCCCGGTCAGCCCCGCCAGCCGCGCGAGGGCACGGCGCTCACGCAGCACACGGGCCTGCCCCCGCGGCGCACCGGCGGGCGTTGAGCCCGAGCGTCGCGGCCGGGCCTTGCGCCCTGGCCTCGATCGGCGACACTCCCCCGCATGTCCCAACAGGGCAAGCAAGGCAAGGGAAAGCAAGGCAAGGGCCAAAAGCAGCACGAGCTCGCGATCACGCCGCGAGCCGAGGACTACCCCAAGTGGTACCAGGACGTGGTCCGCTTCGGTGAGCTGGCGGAGCCGGCCAAGGTCGTCAAGGGCTGCATGGTCATCCGCCCCCATGGCTACGCCGTGTGGGAGAAGATCCAGCGCGACCTCGACGCGCGCTTCAAGGCCACCGGCCACCAAAACGCCTACTTCCCGCTGCTCGTGCCCCAGTCCTTCATCATGAAGGAGGCCGAGCACGTCGAGGGCTTCGCCCCCGAGCTCGCCGTGGTCACCCGCGCCGGCGGTGCCGAGCTCGAGGAGCCCTACGTGATCCGGCCGACCTCCGAGACGATCATCGGCCACTTCTTCGGCAAGTGGATCAGCTCGCACCGCGACCTGCCCCTGAAGATCAACCAGTGGGCCAACGTGATGCGCTGGGAGCTGCGCACGCGCATGTTCCTGCGGACCACCGAGTTCTTGTGGCAGGAGGGGCACACCGCCCACGCCAACCACGACGAGGCCATGGAGGAGGTCCTGCAGATGCTCCACGTCTACGGCGACTTCTCCGAGCAGGTCCTCGCCATGCCGGTGATCCGCGGGATCAAGACCGCCAGCGAGCGCTTCGCCGGCGCGCTCGAGACCTTCTGCATCGAGGCGATGATGCAGGACGGCAAGGCCCTCCAGGCCGGGACCAGCCACGACCTCGGGCAAAACTTCGGCAAGGCCTTCGACGTCAAGTTCCAGAGCGAAGACGGCGAGCTCGACTACGTGTGGCAGACCTCCTGGGGCGTGAGCACCCGGCTGATCGGCGGCCTGGTCATGACCCACGGCGACGACGACGGCCTGGTCCTGCCCCCGCGGGTCGCCCCGATCCACGCGGTGATCATCCCCATCTACCGCAACGACGAGCAGCGCGTCCGGGTCATGGAGGCCGCCGAGCGCATCAAGAACGCCATGGGCGAGATCGACATCGCCCCCGAGCGCGCCCGCTACCGCGACTTCCTGGAGGTCGTGATCGACGACCGCGACATGCGGCCCGGGGCCAAGTTCTACGACTGGGAGCGCCGCGGCGTGCCCATGCGCATCGAGCTCGGGCCCAAGGACCTCGATAAGGGTCAGGTCTGCATGAAGATGCGCATCGACACCCCGGCCTGCTCGGGCAAGCAGTTCCTGGCCGAGACCGAGTTCCTGGCCAGCGTCCGCCAGCGCCTGCTCGACTTTCAAGACGCCCTGCTCGAGGCCGCCAAGGCCCGGCGCGAGGCGGCGACGACCCAGCTCGACACCTGGGAGCAGTTCGAGGAGGCCTTCGCCGGCGACGCGAGCACCTTCGCGTGGTGCCACTGGGACGGGACGGCGCAGACCGAGGCGGCGATCAAGGAGAAGACCAAGGTCACGATCCGCTGCATCCCCCTCGAGGGCCAGGGGCCGGGGCCCGAGGATGGCAAGTGCATCTTCTCCGGCAAGCCGTCCAAGCAGCGCGTGCTGATGGCGAAAGCCTACTGATCTAGACCCCCCGGGGTCTGTGCCTCTCGCCGCGCCGATCTGCTGCTTCGCAGACCTCGAGCCCACTTCCGGCGGGCTCGAGCGGGGAGGCATGTCCTTCGCCTCGGTATGTCGTGACCCCAAAAAGGGGGTCATGTCGCCACTCGCTGGTGGTGTTTGTCGTGGAGGGGGGAAAGTTGGTCTTTCGCTCGGGCGGGATAGACTCGGGGGGTGAGCGAGCCGCTCGAGCATGATCCTCGCACCCTCCGGGCCATCGCCCGGGCCAGGCGGGCGCACGTGGAAGCCAGCGAGGTCTGGACGACCGAGGACGATGAGGACGACCCCGCGGCCGAGGCGGAGCAGCTGGCTCGCGACGCGCTCGCGCACCTCGAGGGCGGGCGCTGGGACGAGGCGCGGGCCTGTGGCGAGGCGGCGGCGGGCCTGGCCGAGGAGCAGGGGGAGGATGTCTGGCGCGAGTTTGCGATCTTGGTCGACGAGGCGGCGGAGACGGGGCGGGCTGCGCCCTCGCCGGGCTCCTAGGAGCCCGTGGTGAAACCCAACACGACACCTGGCTTGGTCTTTTCGCCGAGGGCTTTGTCGCCAAAACTTGCAGTACGCCCGGTACAGCGGCGTTTTGGCTTCGCGCCCTCGACGAAAAACCCGGCGCCAGGAGCCGCGCTGGGTTCCACCACGGGCTCCTAGTTCGCGCCTTCGTCGGTGAACAAGCCGGCCAGCGCGGGGCAGGTCCAGCCCGGGGCGGCGTGGTCGGCCAAGCTGGCCTCGAGCAGGGCTGCGTCGAGCTCTCCGGCGCGCGCGGCTGCCTCCAGCGTCTGGCGGACGGGACCCGACTCGACCGCCTCGGCTGCGCGCTGCATCCAGACTCGAACCCGCGCGCTGGCTTCGACCTCGGCGTCTTCGCCGACCTCGGCGGCCAGGCTGCACAGGGCGTCGACCTGGGCGGTGAGCCGCGCCGTGGCGCCAGGCTCGGTGTCGTCTTCGCCCGCGAGGATCATGGTCATATGAGCCTCCAGGCTCGGACATGGCTCGTCGCCGTAGCCGCGCGCCGCGAGCTCGGCCTCGACATCCTCCCAACGCGTCGCGTCCTCCGAGACCTCTTCCAGGAGCTCGATCGCGTCCTCGTCGAGGGCAGAGACGATCGCCTCGCGGCGCTCGTCGAGGGTCAGCGAACGATCCCCAGCGTGGGCGTCGAACACGGCACAGACCTGCGCCATGATCGACGGCTCGCTTTGTTCGCTCGCTTCGCTCGGTTCCTTCGTCTCGGTCGAGCTCGGGTCTGGAGCACGGCAACCCGCGACGGCGAGCGCCGAGAGGACGACGAAAGAAAGGGCCAGGGCGCGAGGCGTCGCCATGGCGGAACGATATCACCTCGACGCAGGCCGCCGGCTCTCAGCCGTCGAGGTCGAGGAGCGCCAGGCGGAGGTCTCGCAGCAGCTTGCGCTGATGCTCGTCACGCCGGCGCGCGGCGTGGTGCTCGGCCCTGGCCTCGAGGATCAGCGCCTCGATCAAGTTGTCGCGCTGACCCAGGGCCGCGCCCACCTCCCGGCCGCGCGCGGCCTCGTCGTCCGAGAGGCCGTCGAGGGCGGCGAAGTGGAGGATCGCCGAGAGCAAGAAGCGCGCCTCCCGGCCGCCATCCGGGGCGAGCTCGCCGACGTGGGTCGACTCGACCGTCGACTCGTCGAACTCGAGCAGGTGCCACTGCACGGCCTCCGGCAGGCCGAAGCTGCCCATCATCATCTTCATGCCGCGCAGCTCCACGGCGCTCAAGCCATCGGCCGCGGCCACGAACTTGGCGGCCTTGATCAAGTTGAGGTCCGCCTCGAGATCGACCTCCTGGCCGAGGACCTCGCGGGAGTGCGCGCGCACGCTGTCCTCGGCCGCCGTCCGCGTCCCGTCATCGAGGCGCTCGAGCAAGGCGACGGTGGTGTCGATGATTGGGTTGGACATCGAAGCACCACGAGCCTAGCAGGCCGCTCAACGAGCGACCACGACCCCCTCTCGCGCCGGCCGAGGGGTGGGGTCGTGAGCAAGCCCATGTCTTGCAGGCACATTTTCTGACCTCAGGTCACTTGTTTCGTGACCCGAGGTCACTCATAAACATGACCTCGGGTCACGAAAAGAGCGCAAAAGATGTCCACAGCCAACGCCAGCCTCGAAAAGAACGCCCCCCTCGCCCTCGTTACTGGTGCATCCGGTGGAATCGGCCTCGAATTTGCGCGACAGCTGGCCGCAGCGGGGCACGACCTCGTGCTCGTCGCACGCAGCGAAGCCAAGCTACGCGCGCTCGCCGATGAGCTGGAGTCGAGCCACAGCATCCGCGCGCGGGTCGTGGCCATGGACCTCGGCAAGCCCCACGCTGCCAGCGAGCTCGCGGCCGAGCTCGACGCGCTCGGCCTCGCGGTCGACGTGCTGATCAACAACGCGGGCTTCGGGCTCTTTGGCGAGTTCGTGGACACCGAGCTCGACGAGGAGCTGGCGATGATCCAGCTCAACATCGTGGCGCTGACCGAGCTGAGCAAGCACCTCGTGCGCGCCATGAAGGCGCGCGGCCGCGGCCAGGTGCTCAACGTCGCCTCGACCGCCGCGTTTCAGCCCGGCCCGCTGATGGCCGTGTACTACGCGACCAAGGCCTACGTGCTGTCCTTCAGCGAGGCGCTCGCGGCCGAGCTCGAGGGCAGCGGAGTGAGCGTGACCGCGCTGTGTCCAGGACCGACCACCTCGGGCTTTCAGGCGGCCGCGCAGCTCGAGGGCTCGAAGCTGATCAAGGGCAAGATGGCCGGCGCCGCCGAGGTCGCCACCCACGGCATGCGTGCCCTCGCGCGCGGCAAGGCGGTGGCGATCCCAGGCGCGCAGAACTGGATGATCGCCCAGACCAGCCGACTGCTCCCGCGCAAGACCGTCACGCGCCTGGTCAAGCGCGTGCAGGCCCCCGTTTGAGGGGGTGAGTTTTTTCCTCGCGCGAAGGTCCTTCACGCTGAAACCCGAGGCGCGATCGTCGGGTCGACTGGCGCCGAACACTCGGCGCTCCCGGCTGACGATCGCCTGCCTCGAATCGGCTATCATCGACGTCATGGCGGTCGATAGCTTTGGCGCGACGCTCTTCGAGTCGTCGCTCGAGGAGCCTGTCTCCACGCCGGCGCCCGGCAAGCTGGGCGGGCTGCGGCGCGGGGCCAGCATCTCGCGCTATCTGCTGCTCGAGCGCGTCGGCGCCGGCGGCATGGGCGTGGTCTGGGCCGCCTACGATCCCGAGCTCGATCGCCGCGTGGCCATCAAGCTGCTCCGCCCGCGCCGCGGCCAGGGATCCAGCGAGCAAGCGCGCGCCCGGCTGATCCGCGAGGCCCAGGCCATGGCGCGGATCAGCCACCCCAACGTGATCCCCGTCCACGACGTCGGCGAGCACGGCGGGCGGGTGTTCGTGGCCATGGAGTTCGTCGACGGCCAGACCCTCGGCGAGTGGGTCCGCGCCCGCAGCGAGCGCGGCGACTGGCAGACGATCATTGCGATGTTCGCCCAGGCCGGGCGCGGGCTGGCGGCGGCCCACGCCGCGGGCTTGGTCCACCGCGACTTCAAGCCCGACAACGTGCTCGTCGGCGATGACGGCCGGGCGCGGGTCACCGACTTCGGGCTCGCGCGCTCCGTCGACGTCGAGGACTTCAGCGCGGCCAACGAGCAGCCCGCGCCGCGCTCGAGCGCTCGCGCCTCGCTCGGTCCAAACGCACACACCGGGACCGACGAGCACATCGACGATGACACCCTCGCGCCCCCCGAGCAGCTCGAGCTCGTCGAGACCAGCGAGGCCGACCCGCGCGCGGCTCGGGTGCTGCACACGCCGCTGACGCGCACGGGGATGATGCTCGGGACCCCGGCCTACATGGCGCCCGAGCAATTCGCCTCGGGGCGCTTCGACGCGCTCAGCGATCAGTTCAGCTTCTGCGTGGCGCTGTGGGAGGCGCTCTTCGGCGTGCGCCCCTTCGCCGGGCGCACGCTCACCGAGCTCAGCGCGGCGGTGACCGAGGGCCGGATCCAGCCCGGGCCTGAAGACTGCTGCGTGCCCAGCTTCGTCGAGAGGGCCCTGCGCCGCGGCCTCAGCGTGGCGCCGACGAAGCGCTGGCCGGACCTCGAGGCGCTGCTCGAGGTCCTCGAGCACGACCCCAACATCAACCGTCGCCGGCGCCGTCTCGTGCTCGCCGGTGCCCTGACCCTCGGCGCCGCCGCGCTCTTGGCCGTCGTCCCTGGCCTCAGCGCGCGCAACCAGGCGGTCGAGACCCCCGTGCTGTGCCCGGACGCCGACGAGCGCCTGACCGGCGTGTGGGACCAAAGCCGCCGCGAAGCCCTGCACGCCGGGCACACCGACGGGGACCTCGACGAGGCCGCCGCGAGCGCCGAAGACCACCACACCGCGCGCTGGATCGAGTCCGAGCTCGACGCCTACGCGCAGCGCTGGCTGGCGATGCACAAGGACGCCTGCGAGGACACCCACGTGCGCAACGAGCAGTCCGAGGACATGCTCGACAAGCGCATGCAGTGCCTCGAGGAGCGCCGCGAGGCGCTCGCGGCCACCGTCGAGCTGATCGTCGACAGCGGCGACATGGGCGACAGCTTCACCGCCCTCGCCGGGCTGCCCAGCGTCGAGCGCTGCGACGACCGCGACTACCTCGAGGCCCAGCAGCCGATCCCCGACGACCTCGCGCTCGCGGCCCGGGTCGCGGCGCTGCGGGCCGAGCTCGCCCCGCTGCGCGCCCGCGTCGACATCGGCCGCGGCGTCGGGGCCCTCGACGAGCTCGCCAGCTTGGTCGAGCGCACCGAGGCCCTCGGCTACGCGCCCCTGCACGCCCAGGCCCTGGCCGAGTACGCCTTCGCCTCGGCGGTCGAGAGCGAGCCCAGCGAGAGCCGCGACCGCCTCCAGCGGGCGATCGTCGCGTCGATCGAGACCGGCCAGGACGAGCTCGCCGCCCGGGCGGCGACCGAGATGATCTTCGTCCAGGGCTGGAAGCTCCAAAACGTGTCCGCCGGCCTCGGCTGGGTCGGGCTGGTCGAGGCCTGGAACGCGCGGATCAACGCCCCGGCCCCGGCCCGCGCCTCGGCCAAGGTCAGCGAGAGCCTCGTGCGCATCGTCGCCGGAGAGGACGGCGAAGAGCAGCTCTACGCGGCCTTGGCCATGCTCGGCGTCGACGAGAGCTTCGCCCAGATCGGCAGCCTCGACGCGACCGCGGCCCACCCCGCCGGCATCGCCCTCAACGTGCTGTCGATCGCCAACAGCTACCGCGGCGAATTCGAGGCCGCCAAGCGCACCAACGCGGCGCTCATCGAGCTGCGCACGCGCTTCTTTGGCGCCGACGATCCCTCGGTCGCGACCTTCACCTCGCACCGCGCCGCGGCGGACTTTTGGCTCGGCAATTGGGCCGAGGCCGCGCGCGTCGACGCCGAGCTGCTCGCCGAGTTCGACAGCCTCGACGATCCCAAGGAGATCGGGCCGCTGCTCGTGGCCTCTCACGCCCTCCAGCACCAGCTCGCCCTGAGCGCGCTGCTCGCTGAGCCGCCGCCTTGCGGCGAGACAATCGAGCTGCTCGCCGACGAGCTCGCCGCGACGCCGAGCTCCCCGATCCACCCTCGGGCCACGGTCGTGCTCGCCACGGCGCGGCGGCGCTGCGGCGCGCTCGATGCCGCCGCGTCCTTGCTCGCCCAGGTCGAGGTCAGCGACCACGCCTACGCGCCGCAAAACCCCATGCTCTGGCTCGAGCGAGGCGCCCAGCACCTCGCTCGCGGGCGCACCGCCGAGGCCCGCGCCGACTTCGAGCAGCTCATCGCCCACGCCGAGACCCTCGATGACGAGGGTCTCCACCCGGACATCGCCCTCGCGCGCCACGGCCTCGGTGAGCTCGCCCTCGTCGGGGGCGACAGCGAGGCCGCGCGCGCCCAGTTCGAGGCTGCGCTCACAATCTGGGATCATCGCCGCCCCGACGGCCATCCCTTCGCCCACGCCACGCTCTCGCGCCTCGCCGAGCTCGCGCCCAGCGACGCCGAGGCACAGAGCTACCGCGCCCGGGCCGAGGGGATCCGCGAGCGAGTCCGCCGAGAGCTCGGCGGCGCGTGATTTTCCCTGGCGGCCCGTGGTATCAGCAGGCCATGTCCGCCTTTGGTGCGCCGTCGATCCCCCTGCCCGTCAACGAACCCGTCCGCGCCTACGCCCCCAGCAGCGCCGAGCGGGCCAGCCTCGAGGCCGAGCTCGACCGCCAGCTCGCGACCCAGGTCGAGGTCCCGCTGGTCATCGGCGGCGAGGCGCTGCGCACCGGGACGACCCAGGACATGGTCATGCCCCACGACCACGGCCACGTGACGGGGACCTGCCACCAGGCCGGCGAGGCCGAGGTCGCCAAGGCGCTCGCGGCCGCCGAGGCGGCGCGCCCGGCCTGGGCCGGCCTGCCCTGGGAGGAGCGCGCGGCCGTGTTCTTGCGCGCGGCCAAGCTGCTCGAAGGTGAGTTCCGCGACCGCATCAACGCCGCGACCATGCTCGGCCAGAGCAAGACCTGCCACCAGGCCGAGATCGACGCCGCCTGCGAGCTGATCGACTTCTTCCGCTTCAACGTCCACTTCCTCGAGCGCATCTACGCCGAGCAGCCGGGCTCGCCCAACACCGGCGAGTGGAACCGGCTCGAGTACCGCCCCCTCGACGGCTTCGTGTTCGCCGTCACCCCCTTCAACTTCACCTCGATCGCCGCCAACTTGTGCGCCGCCCCGGCGATGTGCGGCAACACGGTGATCTGGAAGCCCGGGCCGACGGCGCTGCTCTCGGGCCACGTGATCATGGAGCTGTTCGCGGCCGCCGGCATGCCCCCCGGGGTGATCAACTTCGTGCCCGGGCCCGCGGCCGAGGTCGGCGCCCAGATCATGGCCGACCCGCGCCTCGCCGGCCTGCACTTCACCGGATCCACGGCCACCTTCAAGCTGCTGTGGAAGCAGGTCGCCGACAACCTCGACCGCTACCGCGCCTACCCGCGGGTCGTCGGTGAGACCGGCGGCAAGGACTTCGTGTTCGCCCACCCGAGCGCCGACCCCGAGCGCCTCGCCGTCGCCCTGCTCCGCGGCGCCTTCGAGTTCCAGGGCCAAAAGTGCTCCGCGGCCTCGCGGGCCTACATCCCCGCGAGCCTGTGGCCGCAGCTGCGCGAGCGCCTGGCCGAGGGCATGAAGGCCATGAAGGTCGGCGACGTCCGCGACTTCTCCAACTTCATGGGCGCGGTGATCGACGCGCGGGCCTACCAAAAGCACGCCCAGGCGATCGCCGAGGCCAAGGGTCACGCCGACGTCGAGGAGGTCCTCGGCGGAAAGTGTGACGACAACAAGGGTTACTTCGTCGAGCCCACGGTGATCGTCGCCAAGCGCCCCGACTACCGGACCATGACCGAGGAGCTGTTCGGGCCGATCCTCACGCTCTACGTCTACCCCGACGCCGCGTTCGAGCAGACCCTGAAGATCTGCGACGAGTCGGCGATCTACGGGCTGACCGGGGCGATCTTCGCCGACGACCGCCACGCCGTGGCGACCGCCGTCGAGGCCCTGCGCTTCACCGCCGGCAACTTCTACGTCAACGACAAGCCGACCGGGGCCGTCGTTGGTCAGCAGCCCTTCGGCGGCAGCCGAGCGAGCGGGACCAACGACAAGGCGGGGAGCATCTGGAACCTGATCCGCTGGCTCTCGCCGCGCACGATCAAGGAGAACCTCGCGGCGCCCAAGGACTGGCGCTACCCCTTCATGGCTTAGTCCGGCGACGGAGGCTCGCCCTGACGGACCGGCCCCGAGCGGCGGTAGGTGGCCATGAGCACGCCGCCGCTCGAGGTCTGGACCGAGGCCAGGGTCATCCCCATCGGCCCCGCGCCCGCGCCGAACAGGCGCTTGCCCCCGCCGAGCACGACCGGGTAGGTCAGCACCCGGAACACGTCGATCAGGTCGTGCTCGAGCAGCGACTGGGCGAAGCTCGCGCTGCCGTGGCACTGGAGGTCCTCGTAGCGCGCCTTGAGGGCGTTGATCTCGGCCACCAGGTCGGCGCCGACGCGCTCGGCCGGGCCCCAGGGCAGCGCCGGCTCGCCGCGCGAGCCCACATACTTGGGCAGGCGGTTGAGCGGCCCGCCGATCGGGTGCTCGGGGTCGCGGACCCGGGGCCAGTGCGAGGCGAAGATGTCGTAGGTCCGCCGCCCGAGCAAGAAGGCGTCGGCCGAGGCGTAGGTCTGCGCCATGAACCCGCCGTCGTCGTCGCTAAAGTGCGGCATGACCCAGCCGCCGAGCGAGAAGCCGCCGTCGCGGTCTTCTTCGGCGCCGCCGGGGCCCTGCATGACGCCATCGAGGGAGACAAAAGCAGTGATGGAGAGCTGTCCCATGTTCACTTGGACGAGGCGGGGCCCGAAAATTCATCGCCGATGACCAGGCGCAGCTCGATCTGGGCCTGGCGGCGCCGCGGATCCACCAGCGCTCGCGGCAGCTCGAGGCGCAGCCCGGTCAGCGCGGCCTCGAGGCTGGCTGTGGCGTAGGCGTCGACGCTCGGGTCCTCGCTCGAGCGGGTGATCCGCAGGTGCTCGAGCGAGCCCTCGGCATCCAGGCGCGCACTGAAGCGCAGCTCGGCGCCGGTGCGCGCGGCGACCCGCGGGCTCGATGCCAGGACCCTGCGCCAGACATCCAGGGCGCGGCGCTCGAGGGGGGCGAGGGCGCGAACCATGGCCTGAGGATCGAGCGCGCTGAGCCCCTGCGCCGGGGTGAAGACCGCCACGGACTCGACCTCGACCGCAGAAAAGACCGGCGCCTCGCCGCCGCGCTCGTTGGGGTCGGGGCCGAGGGGGCGCTCGCCGATCGGCCGCCGCCCGCTCGTGGCCCGCTCGCCCCCCGGCTCGGTCTCGGCCAAGAACAGCTCCTCGTGCCAGCGGCTCGGGCTCGCGCAGTTCAGGTAGGGCTCGCGCGCGCGCCACTGCGCCGGCTCGCAGGAGCGAAACAGCCAGCCCTGGGTGCAGCGCTCGGGCTCGTACCACAGCGTCGAGGCGCGACACACCGGCCCGCCGCCGCGGGCGTCGACGAAGGCGTGGCGCAGGGAGTCGGGCTCGTGGAAGTCGCCGCGCGGCTGGTCTTTGCTGGCCGCGCGCATCAGCTCGAGCCAGATCGGCAGGGCCAAGGACGCGCCGCTCTCCTGGGCCCCGAGGCTGCGCGGCATGTCGAAGCCCACCCAGACCGTGGCCGCGAGCTGCGGGGTGTAGCCCGAGAACCACGCGTCGCGGGCTTCGTCGGTGGTCCCGGTCTTGCCGGCGACGGGGCGCCCGAGGGCCGCGGCCTGCTTGCCGGTGCCCTCGCTGACGACGCTGGTCAGCATGCTGGTCAAGAGCGCGGCGAGCTCGGGCTCGACGCCAAAACGCCGCGGCGACGGGGCGCCAGCGAGGGCCACGGGGCGCTCGCCCTGGAGGTCGGCGTTGACCTCGATCCCCAAGATGGCCCGCGGCTCGATGCCGACGCCCCCGCGGGCCAGGGTCAGGTAGGCGGTGAGCAGCTCGAGGGGGGTGAGCTCGCTGGTCCCCAGGGCCAAGGACAGCTGGCTGCCGAGCGGCGCCTCGATGCCGAGGTCGCGGGCGAAGGCGTGCACGGGCGCCGGCCCGACCGCGCGCATCACGGCCAGGGCCACGCCGTTGTCGGACTGGGCCAGGGCCGAGCGCAGGCGCATGGGCTCGCCCGCGGGGCCGCCGTAGCCGGTGCTCGCCGCGGTGAACGCCCGCGAGCGCAGGGCCGCGCCGTAGACCACCGGCTTGAAGGTGCTCCCGGGCTGTCGCCGGGCCCGCCGCGCGTGGTCGAAGTCGCCGCGCTCGAAGCTCCGGCCGCCGACCAACGCGAGCAGCTCGCCGCTGCGCACGTCGGTGAGGATCGCCGCGAGCTCGGGCCCGGGCTCGAGCTCCGCCACGGCCGGGACCCCGCCGCCACCTGCGGCGACGAGCCGCGCCGTGATCACCCCGCCCGCGGGGAAGCGGCGCTCGAGCTCGGCCCGCGGGAGCGCGGCGAGCCTCGCCGGCAACTCGAGCTCGACCGCCTGCCCGCCGACGTGCGCGCGCAGACGCACCTCTGCGCCCTGCCCTGTACCTCCCCCTGCCCCTCCCCCTGCCCCTCCCCCTGCCCCCTCCCCCTGCACCTCGATGAAGCGCTCGCCCGCGTCGGCGAGGATCAGCGTGCGGCGCTGGCCGGCCGCGAGCGCGCGCTCGTCCCGGGCGGCCCTCGCCTCGAGGCGCTGACGCGCGCGCGCGCTCGAGACCCGCGCGTGCTCGCCGTAGCCATGGCGCGCCTCGAGCTCGGCCAGCTGTCGGCGCCCGGCCGAGCGAGCGCTGCGCTGGAGCTCGAGGTCGACGCTGGTCCGCACCGTCGCCCCCAAGGTGGGCAGGGCCTCGGCCCCGTAGCGGCGCTCGAGCTCGGCTTGGGCGAGGGCGACGAATTCATCGGCCTCTCCGATGTGTAGCGAGCGCCCGCCCCGGGCGTGCGCCTGGGCCTGGATCGGCGCGCCCAAGAAAGGCGCGACCGCCTCCTCGTCGGCGAAGCCGTGGGTCACCATCTGCCGGAGCACATAGTCCCGGCGGGCCTCGAGGCTCTCGACGCGGCGGTAGGGCGTGACCACCCCGGGGGCCCGCGGCAGCGCAGCGAGCACCGCCGCCTCGCCGAGGTCGACCTCGGCGGCGTGCTTGCCAAAGTACCAGCGCGCCGCCTCCTCGACGCCGTAGCGCCCCTCGCCCAGGTAGATCTCGTTGACGTAGATCTCGAAGATCTGCCGCTTGCTGAGCACGGCCTCCACGCGCCCCGCGAGGATCAATTCCTGACTCTTGCGCTCCACGCTGCGGACCTGGCTCAGCAATGTGTTCTTGATCACCTGCTGGGTGATCGTGGAGCCGCCTTGGTTGATCTCGCGCCGACGCAACGCGCTGAACACCGCACGCGCGATGCTCGGCCAGTCCAGGCCATCGTGGGCGAAGAAGTCCGCGTCCTCCGCCGCCAAGAACGCGTCGACCAGGTGCTGGGGCAGGGTCTCGTAGGCGACCAGCGTGCGCCGCTCCTCGAACACCAGCTCCCCGATGACTGTGCCGTCGCGAGCGAGCACCCGCGTGACCTGTGGCGGGTGATAGTCGAGCAGCGCTCGCGGGTCCACGTCGTCCGCCTTGCGCCCATACCACCACACCACGACGACCACGGTGAGCGAGCAGAGCACGAGCAGCGCGCTCGTGACTGCGCAGGTCCAGGCCAGCGCACGCAGCCAGCGGGACCGAGTGGGTCCAACGTCCTCGGGGCACCGCTCCCCAGGTGGGGCCTTTGTCGACCCTGACTGCGGCTGTGGCGTGGAATCCATCAAATTGACCCGGGGACCCTCGACGGGTCGCGGCGCCCAGCATATTCCGCTGGTATACGCCCGTGTACCCCTGCTCGCCCCGAGCTTGGCGTATACTCCACGTCAGGACCCAACGTGACCGAAGGACGCAAACTGGTGTTGGTCGTCGACGACGACCCGGACGTGCTCCGCTCTTTCATGCGCTTGCTGGGCGAGTATGCCGACGTCAAGGTCGCCCTTGGCGCCGAGGCGGCCCTCAAGGTCCTCGAGCAGGGCGAGTTCAGCTCGGTGGTCGTGGACTTCAACATGACCGGGCCCAACGGCGCCTGGCTGCTCCGCCAGGTCCGGGACCGCTACCCCAACATCGAGCGCATCCTGCTCTCGGGCAGCTCCTACTCCGAGCTCTCGCACCACCTCGATCCCGGCCTCGTCGACCGCTTCCTCGAGAAGCCGCTCGAGGTCGAAGATCTGATCGAGGCCGTGACCGGCGAAGAGCCCTAGCAGCGCCCCCTCTCGTCCCCTACCAGCTGTCGATGTCGTCGCGGGCCGCCTCGTTGGGCAGCATCCGCCGGCCGACCGCCGAGAACCCGTTGCGATCGAAGCCCTGCTCGTCCGGGGCCGGGAGCGAGCAGCTCCCCTCGTCGAGGTAGGCCAGCGCCGTCGCCAGCATGCCCTCCTCGGGGTCGCCGAATTGGTGGAAGAGGTCGTCCTCGGCCAGGCAGTCCGCGGGCAGACCCTCGAAGTAGTCGGTGTTGCCGTCCGCGTTGACCAGGCGGAAGGTCACCGGATAGATGCGCTTCTCGCAAAAGTCGAAGCCCTTGGAGCCGACCGGCTTGCCGCCGGTGTCGCTGCCCACCAGGGTGACCTCGGCGTAGGGGAAGAGCGCGTTGATGACCAGCTCGCTGGCCGAGAGCGTGCGCCCCGAGACCAGGACCACGATGCGCTGGGCGTCGATCGAGTTGTCGAGGTCCGAGATCGTCGCCGAGTAGTTCTCGTCGGCCAGGTTGTCGTTGAACTCGAAGCGGTAGGCGACCTCGCCGTCGTGCCCCGCCCCGAGGGCGAGGTCGACGAGGCGCTCGGCCACGCTGATCAGCCCGCCGCCGTTGTAGCGCAGGTCGATGATCACCGTGTCGGCGCCGGCCTCCCCGAAGCTGGCGAAGGCCGCCTCGAGCTCGGCCTTGGTCGTCTCGACGAACTTGTCCATGACGAAGTAGCCGACCGGGCCGCCGTTGCCCTCGAGGACCTCGACGACCGGCAAGCTGACGATGTCGATCCACTCCTTGGTCAGCGCCACGTCCTCGGGGCTGTCGCCGTCGACGGGCTGGATCACCAGGCGCGAGGGCTCCCCGGGCTCGTCGTCGCCGTAGACCTCGCTCCACAGGCCCTGCTCGTCGAGCTCGGCGACGCTCAGGTACTCGTCCTCGAAGCCGCTGCGCGCGTCGTCCGTGGGCAGGTAGGCGCCGACGATCAGATCCCCGCGCTGGATGCCCGCGGCCGAGGCCGGCGAGTCGTCGCTGACGAAGGAGATCCGCAGGCTGTCGTCGTCCATGCGCTGGGTCTTGTAGCCGATGCCGATGAACTTGCCCTCCATGAACAGGGCGTCGGAGGTCGCCTTGTCGGCGACCCGCGTCCAGCGGTCGTTGTCGTTGCGCAGCGCTCGGGCCAGGGACTCGGGGCCCTCGTAGTCCGCGAGCACGACGTCATCGGGGATCTCGTCGTGCCACAGGTAGTACTCGGTCATGACGTCGAGCACGAACTGGTTTTGGGCCTCGACCGAGCAGTCGTCGGGCTCGTCGACGGCGAAGGGATCCTCTTGAACCAGGCAGCCGGTGAACCCGAGCGCGAGCAGAGACGTGAGCGAGGCGAGTCCGAGTCCGAGTCCTTGTCCGTGTCCGTGTCCGTGTCCGTGTCCGTGTCCGTGTCGTCGCATGGCTGTCCTGCGCCCGATTCAAGCACGGTCTGCGTCGACGGGTCGATGGCGAGGGCTCCGCCGGGCCAAACGAGGCTTCGCGTGGACTCGCACGCGCGAGTCCGCGCGGCGTCACGCGCGAATCGGCCCTTTGCTTGGGCTCACGAGGGTCATCGAGAGGCCCTCGTGAGGCCCTCGATGACCCTCGAGAGCCTCGGTGCCCCCTTCGGCGCGCCTCATTGACCCAGGGGCTCAACCGTCGAGCTCGACCTCGCACAGCGCCTCCACGGCCCGCCGCAGCGACCCCTCGAAGCGCGCCGGCATCGAGCCCTCGGCGGTCGCCTGACCACGAAGCTCGCCCTCGAGGCGCACCCGCCCGTCGCCCTCGGGGATCAGGTACAGGTAGCTCTGCCCGGCCGCGAGCCCGTCTCGCAGCGCCCGGCTCAGGCCCAGGGCGTTGTTCGACTGACCGGCCCGCAGGCGCTGGTCCAGCCCCGCTCGGCGCAGCTGCCCGAGCAGCTCGTAGAGCGGGGCCACCCACTCGAGGGTGATCGCCTGCTGTTCGAGGTGGGCCTCCGCCACGTCCCACGACGCCTCGAAGCTCGAGGCATCGCGAGCTTGTTTCCAAGGCGGAAGCACCCACAGCGACCTTGGCGAGAGCGCCCCCGCTGGCGCAGGCCTGAGCGCCCCGGCTTCCCCCACCCAAAAGAGAGCGGCGCAGCGCAGGCACTTCGTGAACAGCTCGACGGCCGCCCGCTCGCGTCCCCCCTTGCCGTAGTCCGCGAGGGCCGAGAGCTCGATCCACACCGAGTGCAGCGGAATCGACCCCGCCTCACCGCAGGCGGGGCAGCTCGGTCGCGTCATGTTCGGCTCGAGATCTTCGTTCATCGCGGTCGCTCGGCAATACCAGCGGGAGCGCTCGGCGAGCAAGCAGACCCATACTCTTCTATCCACCGAGCGCCCCGCTCGTGCTAAGTCGAGATCGTGGACTCGCCGTCGCGCTTCGCTGTGGAGCGCGCTCGGCCGAGTCATGTCAGGACAACTCATGGAACCATTCATCGGTCAGATCATCATCTTCGCTGGTAACTTCGCGCCCCGCGGCTGGGCCATGTGCCACGGCCAGCTCCTCTCCATCTCGGAGAACACCGCGTTGTTCTCGATCCTCGGCACGACCTACGGCGGCAACGGCAAGACCACCTTTGGCCTGCCAGATCTCCGCGGCCGCGTGCCGATCAGCGCCGGCGACGGACCAGGGCTGAGCGTCCATACCCTCGGCCAAAAGAGCGGCGCGGAGCAGGTCACCTTGTCGGCGGCCAACATGCCCTCGCACAACCACAGCCTCAACGTCTTCTCCGGCGACGCCAAGCAGTCCAGCGCCAGCGGCAACGTCCTCGGCGACGCCCAGACCCAGGTCTATAGCTCGGACAGCCCCAACGCCACGGCCTCCGAGCATGCGATCGCCAACACCGGCGGGAGCCAGCCCGTGTCGACGATGCAGCCCTACCTGGCGATCAACTACATCATCGCGCTTCAGGGCCTGTACCCCTCGCGCAGCTGAGCGTCCCTCAGGCTGAGAGCACCAGGACCTTGACCTGGCTCGGCGCCACCCGGACGCCCGGGCAGTTCGTCGAGTTTTGCAGCGAGACGCTGGTCATCCGCGTCACCGGGGCGCCGCCGACCAGGGTCGTGAACGCGGCCGTCAGGTGACGCGAGGGCCCCATGACCACGCCCGAGGCGACCCCCGTCGCGACCCCGGCGTTGTCGCCGTTGGTCAGCGGGATGACCGTGGTCATGTTGTGGGTCGGCGTGCCCATGGACAGCACGTTGTAGGCCGCGGGCACGCCCATGGGCCCCGCGGCGATGTTGGGGTAGGGGATCGGCACCGGCCCGGCGGGCGTCGGCGTGAGGCAGACATCGGGGAAGCCGGTGTCGATGCCCATCATCTGCGTGTTCGCGAACATGCGCTTGCTCCTCTTCGAGTAGGGGGGGGTAGAGGCGGAGTCGGGCCTCAGCCCAGGTGGATCTGCCCCGCGTCGACCTTGACGAGCTCGGCGGCGCTCATGCTGGTGTTCTCGCCGTGGACGTGGGCCACGGTCTGCGCGTGGTAGTCGATGCTCCCCGCGCGCACGTGGTCGACAGTGGCCACGGAGCGGTAGCTGGTGTGGCTGTGCTCGGTGAAGCGCTCGACGAAGCGCTCGAGCGCCCTGCCGACGATCGTCGACTCGGTCAAGGTCGCGTGGACCCGGCGCACGAAGGTGTCGAGGGCGTCGAAGAGCACGCGCCCGCGGCGGGCCTGGACGCTGAATTCCTCGCTGCGCACGGCCAGGGCGCGCTCGGCCGCGAGCTCGACGGCCTCGCCGCCCACGCGCAGGCGGCCGCCTGCGCGCAGCTCGAGGTCGCCCTCGACGGCGATGCGCGCGGGCGCCTCGAGCTCCCCCTCGGCCCTGGCCGCGCGGGCGAGCACGGCGAGCACGAAGCGCTCCTCGCCGACGGCGACGAAGAGCACCCGGTCGCCGAGCTCGGGCTCGATCAGGCAGCTGAGCGCGCGCTGGGCCACACTCAGCGCCCCAGGTCGCGCCTCGTCCTGGGCCTCGCGCAGCAGCCAGCCTCGCGCGTCGCGGGCGTGGACCACGGCGACGCCCTGACGCGGGGCAGCGCCCTCGCCCGCAGATGCGGCGTCTTGCGAGGCGAGGCTGAGCGGGTCGATCTTCTGTGCGTGCATGGTCGTGCTCCAGTCTACGCGAGCCCATCACGGGCCCGCAGGCTCAAAATTTCGGCTTCCAGCGCTCCGCTGCGGCGAGCTCGGGGTCCGTGGCCAGGGCCCGGCCGCGGTCGCTGAACTGCGCGCCCGTGTCCTCCACGCCGTGGAGGTTGGTGCGGAACATGGAGGCGCCCGTGAAGTCTGCGCCCGTCAAGGTCGCGTTCGAGAAGTCGGCGTAGGTCAAGGTCGCGCGCAGGAACAGCGCCTCGCGGCAGCTGGCCCGGTGGAGCACGCACTGCTGCATGTCCGCCGCGCTGAAATTGGCCTGGTCGAGGAGGGCGTCGATGAACATCGACTGGGGCAGCTTGGCCTCGCGCAGATCCACCCCGCGCAGGTCGGCCTCGACGAAGAGCGCGTTCGGTGCGGTGACCCCGGCCAGGCAACTGCCCTCGAGCTTGGCGCCCTTGAAGTTGGCCTGGCTCAGGTCCGCCCCGCGCAGGTCACAGCCCTCGAGCTCGCCCTCGGTGAACTGAGTCAGGTGAAAGCGCATGCCCGCGAGGACCTGCCCCGAGAGCTTGGCCTTGACCAGGGTCGCGCGCTCGAAGCTCGCCCCGGCGAGCTTGGCCTGGCGCAGGTCGGCCTCGTACAAGGTCACGGCCTCGAGGTGACAGCCGCCAAAGTCGACGCCCTCGAGGCCGCAGCGCAAGAAGGCCGTGCGCGCCAAGGTGGCCGCGGTGAAGCGAGCGCCCTCGAGGGCGCAGCGCGACAAGACCAGGGCGCGCAGGTCCGCGTCGCGCAGGTCCACGCCCGCGGCCTCGGCCACGTCGAACTTGGCCGTGGTCAGCCGCGCGCCCACGAGCGAGGCCCCGCGCAGGTCGACGTTCGAGAACATCGCCTGGTGCAGGTTGGCCCCATCGAGCTCGGCGCCCTCGAAATTGCAGTCGATGAACAGCGACTCGGCCAACTTGGCCCCGCGCAGCTTGGCCCCGCGCAGGTCGACGCGCTCGAACACGCCGCCCCCGAGCGCGGCCCCGGAGAAGTCACAGCCCGAGAGGTCGAGGCCGTTTAGGGTCTCGCCGCGGCGCACCCAGTCGGCGAGGGCCTCGGCCGTGCGCGGGGTCGCCTGCTCAGCCACGTCCAGCCTCCTGCCCAGGTCCGCCCGGTCCCGCGTCGGGGTCGCTGCTCGGGTCGTAGCGCGGCAGCACGCGGACCTTGGTCAGCAGGGCCTCGTCGAGCAAGACCCGCTCGTCGCTGCGCACCCGGGCCATGTCCGCGCCGTAGAGGTTGGCGCCGCGCAGGTCCACGCCGTGGATCCGCGCCCGCGAGAAGCTCGCGTGCATCAAATTGGCCGACATCAGCTCGGCCTCGGCCAGCTCGGCCCGCTCGAAGCGCGCCCGCCTCGCGACCGCCTGGTAGAGCTTGGCCGCGCTCAGATCGCACTCGCTGAGATCGCTGTCGTCGAGGATCGCCCGGCGCAGGTCCGCGCCGCGCAGCGAGCTCCCGCGCAAGTGGGCCCGGGTCAGCTTCGCCTCGCTCAGCGTGGCCTCGTCGAGGACGCAGCCCTCGACGAAGCGCGCGTTGTCGAGGCTCGCCCCCGACAGGTCCGCGCCCGCCAGCGTGCACTTGTAGAAGGTGCAGCCGTCGAGGCGCGCCCCGGCCAGCGGGGTCGCGTCGAGCTTGCCCTCGATGAAGTTGGTCTCGCGCAGATCCGCCCCGCCCAGGTCCAGGCCGCGGAGGTCCACGCGGATCAGCTGGAGGCTGCGCGCCTCGACCCCGCGCGCGCGGGTCTGGTGAAAGCTCGCCTCCCCGAGCTCGGCCCCGAGCAGCCGGGCGCCGTCGAGGGAGCACTCGCGCAGCTCGGCGCCGCTGAGCACGGCCTCGCCCAGGTCGGCGCCATCGAACACGCAGGCGTGGAGCTTGGCCTTGCCCAGGTTCGCGCCGACGAGCTTGGCCGCGTCGAAGCGCACGCCCTCCAGCGAGGCGTGGGCGAGCACGGCCTTGCTGAGGTCGGCGCCGCGCAGGTCGGCGCCGTCGAGGCGCGCGCCCTCGAGGAAGGCCCCCGAGAGATCGGCCCCGGCGAGGTTCA
Source organism: Pseudenhygromyxa sp. WMMC2535 (assembly GCF_011083025.2). Taxonomy (NCBI): domain Bacteria; kingdom Pseudomonadati; phylum Myxococcota; order Nannocystales; family Nannocystaceae; genus Pseudenhygromyxa; species Pseudenhygromyxa sp. WMMC2535. The sequence goes on along the minus strand of NZ_JABJWV010000001.1, from coordinate 3,661,660 downwards.
TGCCCGAGAGGTCGGCCCCCGTCAGGTTGAGCTTGGAGAAGGGCTGCTTGGCGGCCACGGCCTCGCTGACCCGGGCGCGGCAGGCCGCGGTCAGCGAGCTGTCCATGGCCGGAGCCGGAGCCTGGAGGTGGGCCGTGAGCCGGTAGCCCTCGCGCAGGCGCTGCTCGGCGTCGAGCCAGCGCGCGAACAGGGCCGTGTCGACGATCATCTCCTCGATCTCGTCGATCACCGTGCCGCGCGCCCGAGACTCGCGCGCGATCCCGGCGAGCAGCTCGCGCTGGCCCTCGGCCGTGAAGGTGGGCGGGCCCACGGGGGTCTGGCCGCGCTCGGCCGCCAAGCTGGCGCTGTCGAGGCCCTCGACGCCGAGCGCGTCGACCATGGCGTCGATCTCCTTGGTGCGCTGGGCCAGGCGGGCCTGCTCGGCGACGCGCTGGGCCTCGGCCTCGGCCCGCAGCGTCTCGATCACCCGCGGGAGCTGCTCCGGGCTCGGCGGCGGGGTCGGGCGCGTGGGCGCGGGCGGGCCGTGGATGTCGGGGTCGAGGCCAAAGCTGGCGACCAGGGCCCGCGAGGCCGCGAACTCGCGCTCGGCCTTGCGGAACATGTTGGCCTGCAAGAGCCCCTCGTTGGCCCCGAGCTCGCGCTCCTCGGCGAAGGTCGCGTCCTCGACCTCGACGAGCTCCGCGGGCACGAGCGGGTCGTCGCGCAGGGCCGCGAGCGCGGCCTTTTCGGGGTCGAGGCGCTCGGCGAGCACCGCCGCGTAGTGGTCCAGCGTGCGCGCCTCACCGCTGCGCTCGGCGGCCAGGACCAGCGCGAGGACGTCGCTGGCGTCCTCCTCCGCCACCTGGATCGAGCCGGTGAACACCATGATCATCCGCTCGGCGTCGGGGAAGGCCCACAGGGTCTGGAGCGAGAGCGGGACCTCGTGGAGGGTCGAGGGGCCCGTGGGCTTGCGGGTCACGAAGGCCCGGGCCGCGAGCGCGGGCAGGGCCCCGCGGATCAGCGGCCGCGTGGGGTGGAGGTTCTCGAACTCGTAGACGTCGCCCGGGCGAAAGGGACGCTCGAGGCGCTGGTCGGCCTGGGCGACGTTGAAGATCTCCCAGTCGACGTCCGCGGCGTAGCCCGGGAACAGGTTATCGAGCCAGTGCTGGTCGTAGGTCCCGGCCAGGGCCTGGCGCTGCGGCCAGCCGAGGTCCACGGGCAGGAAGCTCGCCGGCTCCACGGCCTGGCGCGGCGACTCGACGCGCTGGCTCGGCGACTCGACGTTGGGCAGCGGCTGGATCTCCACGCCCTCGATCAGCATCGGGGCGCTGCCTTTGCCCAGCGGGTTGCGGGCGTAGCTCGGGCCGCCGTAGGCCAGGCTCCAGTCCAGGGGCAGCTGGGTGAAGGGCGCGGGCGCGCTGGCCCGGGCGCCGATCCAGTGGCGGTCGCCGTGGACGTAGAGGATCTTCTCGCGCTCGGCGACCTTGGCCCGGACCGCGCAGTGCGGCTGCGGCTGGCCGCCCGGGGTGAACGCGGAGCCGGCGACGATGAACTCGGCCTTGGCCTTGGGCACCGAGGCGTCGAGCTCGATCTGCGTGCCCAGGCGATCGGCCACGAAGGTCCACATGCCGATCTCCGAGAGCATGCTCAGGCCGTCGCCGAAGGGCACGAAGGCGACGGCCGAGACGCCCAGGTAAAAGCGGCGCTGGTGCTCGAAGCAGCGGGTCAGCGCGCTGAGCTTGCCTGGCTTGATGACCTTCATGGCTCGGGGGTCTGCGCGCTCACTCGGGCGCGGGTGCGCTGGGCTCCCCCGGCGCCTGCTGAGCGGGCGCCTGCTGGGCGGGCGCCTGCTGAGCGGCCGGGCTCGCGGGCGGCTGCGGCGGGCCGCTCAGCACGACCACCGAGGGATCCGCCGGATCGTAGCGAACCGCGATCTCGGCCCCGATCGCGTAGGACTGGAGCTCGACGGCGCCGAGGTAGGTGGTCACGCTCGCGCTGAAGCTGGGCGCGCCCTCGGGGCTGACCTCGAGGCTGACGATCACCTCGGGGTTGTCGTTGGCGCGGTTGCCCGTGTCCTCGAGGGCGGTGATCACCGCCGTGGCCGGGGCGCCCTCACGCAGCACCCGCTTGGTCTCGAGCTTGCGCATCAGCTCCGGGCCAAAGCCGATCGCAAAGCTGCCGAGGACCAGGACCACGACCAGGATGACGCCGACGCTCTTCTCGCTCATGGGGAGATCCTAGACGATCGAAATCAGGCCGAAGCACTTGAGGTTGACGTAGCCCTGCATGATCGCCATGCCCAGGGACTGAATGGTGGTCTGGCGCCCGCCCTTGAACACCGAGCCGGCGATGTCCATCTTGAGCCCGACGATGTCGACCTTGTTGTTGACCAGCGAGAGCGCGAGCGCGGCGACGATGTCGGTCTTGGCCCCGACCACCGACATCTTGAAGCCGAAGGCGTCGGTGCTCTTGCCGCCGTGCTTGTCGAAGAAGGAGTCGACGGTGGTCGTGCCCCCGGGCGCGACGACCTGAAAGCCCGCCGGCGCGACCATCTTGATCCCGGCCGAGGCGGTCATGGTGATCCCCCCGTCGGCGGTGACCTCGTAGGTCGCGGGGGTCGTGACCGTGACCCCGGCGGTGATCGTCTGGCTCAGCGAGCCGGTGATCGTGTCGGTCTGGTCGCCGGTGATCGTGTGCGTGACGTTGCCGCCGATGGTCTCGGTCTGGTTGGCGGTGATGTCCCGGGTCTCGTTGGCGAGCAGGGTCTCGGTCACGTCGCCGGTGACCGTGCGCGTCTCGGCGCCGTCGACGGCCTCCTCGAAGTCGCCGACGACGTGGACCAGGCGGTTGCCGCCCACGGTCATGTCCTGGTTGCCGTCGACGGTCTCGGACTGGTTGCCGTGGACCGTCTGGGTCTGGTCGACGTCGACGTTGTTGGTCTGGTTGTTCCCGACGGTCGTGTTGTGGTCGTTGAGCACGACCTCGTTGAAGTCTTTTTGGGCGTGGATGAAGATCTCTTCGGCGCCCGCGGCGTCCTCGAAGCGCAGCTCGTTGAAGCCCCCGCCTCCGGGTGAGCTCTCGGTCTTGATCGTGCTCTTGGTCTTGTCGTCGGGCAGCGGGTAGGGCGTGGCGTGGTCGCCGTTGTAGAGGCAACCGGTGACCACCGGGCGGTCGAGGTCGCCGCCCACGAAGGTCACGGCGACCTCCATGCCGATGCGCGGGAGGAACACGAAGCCCCAGCCGTTGCCGGCCCAGGGCTGGACCACGCGGATGAAGCAGGAGCTGTGCTCGTCGTAGCCGCCCTCGCGGTCCCAGTGGAACTGGACCTTGATGCGGCCGTGGGCGTCCGTATGGATCTCCTCACCGGCCGGTCCGACCACCGTGGCGGTCTGCATGCCGTGGACCCGCGGCCGCGGGCGGCGGCGCTCGGGCTTCCACAGGTAGGCGGCGGGGATGCACTCGAAGCGGTTGGCGTAGTCGCCCGCGCCCACGCCCAAGCCCCCGGCGCAGCTACCAAAGGCGTGCTCGACGGCGATCACCGTGTAGCGCGAGTTGAGCTCGAGCTGGGGGTGATCGAGGAGCTCGAACTGGACCGCCGGAGCCATGCCGGACACGGTGCTCTTGCCCTGGCAGCGGATCGCGTCGCGCTGCTGGAGGCCGCGGCGCAGCGACATCTGGGCCTCGACCGCGGCGCTCGACAGCCCGGCGCTGCGGTGCCCGAACATCGTGCTCGGCTCCTGGTAGTCGTACTCCTCGCGCTCGGGCTCGAGCTGGGCGCCGTTGGCCAGGGTGTCGAGCTCGACGCTGTCGGCGTTCTCGACCTCGACCGGGCGGCTCGGGTCGAGCCAGTCGAAGATCCGCGTGCGCGCGACCGTGGACCGCAGCTTGGACTTGCGGCGGAACTCGTAGACGTTCTCGTGCAGGCCCGGGTCGGCGTCGCGGTCGGTCATCGCGACCATGCCGTCTTGGTTGCCGAAAGAGCGCAGGTCGACGCAGACCCCGTCGCTATCGCTGAGCGTCATCACCTCTTTGCCGTCGGCGCTGACGAAGTGATAGACGATGCCGTACTCCTCCATCAGCCGGGAGGCGAAGTCGAAGTCGGTCTCGCGGAACTGGACCGTGTACTCCTGGGGCTCGTAGACGCCGCTGAGGTAGCCGAGATCGAGCTCGCGGCCATAAGGCGCGAGGCCCTCGCCGAGGACCTGCTCGAGGATCTCGGGCACGCTCATGTCCTGGAAGATCCGGTTGTTGACCCGATGCATCAGCGCGACCACGGCCGGCACCACGGTCAAGGTCGCGAACAGGTGGTGGTCGTCGGTCCGCCCATCCTCGACGCGCTCGACGATCCCCGAGAGCTCGTGGACGAGGCCGAGGCGCTCGAGCACGAAGTTGACCGAGGCCCCGAGCAGCTCGTCGGGCTCGGCCATCAGGTCCGCGGTCGCGATCGACACCGCGAGCTCGTAGGGCTCGTTGAAGCGCTGCCAGCCGAGCAGACCCAGGACCTGCCAGCTACCTTCTACGTCGCTCTCGAAGCGAAGGGTGACGGGAGTCTCGTAGTCCTGCTCGGCCATGCTGTCACCTCGGCGAGGAAGCGGCCTCGCGGAGGCATCAAATTGCAACAAGGCCCGAGCGATGACAAGCGCAAGGACTGCCCCTTCGAGGTTGTGATTCGGTCACAGCCAGGGGTCGGTTTCTCGTCGTTCACGCAGCCGAAGCGCGGGACCAGCACACCGCCCCCGACCGCCGAGCGGGCTGTCTCCACGTGTCCACTTCGCCCCGCCATCGCGCTGGCGCTGGCCATGCTTTGCGGGCACCATGGGCACCCATGACAGGGCGTGCGCACCGAGTTCGACAAGGCGAGTGCATCTGTACCATCGCCGCGAGCGCGGGCATGCCCTGGGACAAGGTCTGGGACGCGCCGCAAAACGAGGCGCTGCGCGAGCGCGAGCGTCACCCCAACCTCTTGCTGCCGGGAGATCAGCTCCATGTCCCCGCGCCCGAGCTCGAGGCGCGAGGCGTGGCCACGAGCCGTGTCCATCGCGTGGTGATCCCCGGTGAGCGAGCCCGCGTACACCTGACCTTGGTCGGCGGCCTCGAGGCCCTCGCCGACGAGCCCTACGTGGTCGAGTACGAGGGCGGCGAGGCGATCGAGGGCAGCACCGACGGCGAGGGCAAGCTCGTCCTCGACCTCCCCGTGCGCCTGGCAAAGGCGATCTTGAAGCTCCCCAACCGACGCCTGCGCTACACCCTGGCGCTGAGCGCCCTCGACCCCGTGGACACGCCCACGGGCGCCCACGGCCGGCTGCGCAACCTCGGCCACGCCCAGGCCGACTACCAGGAGGCCCGGGCCGGCGAGGCCCTGCGTCGCTTCCAGCGCGACGCGGACCTCGAGCCCAGCGGCGAGCTCGACGACGACACCATCGCGGCCCTCGAACAGGCCCACGGCAGCTGACCCGCGGCGACCCCAATGGACAAGAGCTTCCCCAACTACTGTCAGCTGACCTTCGAGACCGAGGGCGGCAAGCTCCGCGCCGTGCTTCGCCCCCACTGCCCGGGCAGCGTCTCGGGCGTGACCATCGGCCCGGGCTACGACATGAAGGAGCGCGCCGCCGCCGACGTGATCGCCGATCTCGAGGCCGCCGGGGTGCCCAGCGACGTGGCGCAGAAGTTGTCCGGCGGCGTGGGCAAGAGCGGGTCCACGGCCAAGACCTGGATCACCACGAACTTCCCGGGCAAGGACGCGGTGATCACCACCGAGGCCTCGTCCAACCTGTTCACCCACGTCTATCCGACCTACGCAGAGCTCGTGCGCAAGAAGGTCAGCGAGGAGTGGGGCGCCGACTGGGCCGCGCTCCCCCTCAAGATGAAGGAGCTGCTCGTCGACCTGGCCTTCCGCGGCGACATGAACCGCTACAAGAACCACGCGACCAAGCACGAGCGGCTGATCAAGCCGCTGGTCGTCGCCAACGACTACGCCGGCTTTCGCAAGCTGATCCAGGACTATGACTACTGGCAGGCCAACACCAACCTGCCCAAGATGCGCGACGGCGGCCCCAACGGGCGGATCACCGCGCGCGGCGAGTGGCTCGAAGGCGAGGACATCCCGACCGGCAGCGCCGTCTACTTCCCGATCGCCCTGGGCGAGGGCGACGACCAGAGCAACACGCCGAGCGAGGCGCTGACCGAGGCCTACTACGAGCACACCGAGCGCGCCCACCCTGGCGGCTACTTCCCGATCGGGACCAACACGGTCTGGCACGGCGGCCTGCACATTCACACCCAGGCGGGGACGCCGGTGCACGCGCTGTGCGAGGGCAAGCTGATCGCCGCCCGCCTGCCCGAGGACCCCACGCTCGCCATCGGCCACTATGGGAGCACCAGCTTCGTGCTCGTCGAGCACGAGCTGTCCGGGGCCAAGCTCGACGAGATGCAGCCCAAGGGCAAGCTGATCGGCTACAAGGTCCGGATCGACGCGATCAAATTTCGCGCCAGCGCCTCGCTCTCGGGCGAGCGCCTGGGCATGCTCGCCGCCAAGGACGAGCTCGAGCTGCTCGAGCCCGAGCTGATCGAGGCCGACGGCTACACCTGGGCGCACCTGAAGGTCAAGACGGCCAAGGACAGCGCGCTCGTCGGCAAGACCGGCTATGCGGCGATCAAGGACCAGTGGTACTGGGGCCTGCGCGAGGAGCGAGAGGGCGGGACCCTCGACGCCACGGCCACCTACAAGCTCTACGCGCTCTACATGCACCTGGGCGTCGAAGCGCTCGACGCCGACAACGAGGCCCTCGCCGAGCTCGCGTGGCTACGAGCCGAGGCCGAGGCGAGCAGCGAGTCGCTCGCCGGCGCCGTCGGCCTCGACTGCGACAACGCCCCCGAGGACGTCAAGAAGGTCCAGACCCGGCTCCAGCTCCACGGTGAGTACAGCGGCCCGGTGAGCGGCGACTGCGACGCGGCCACGCTCGCCGCGATCGAGCGCTTCCAGCAGCTCCTCGTCGACCAGGGCCAGTTCAAGAAGACCGACCAGGTGATCTCGCCCGGGGGCAAGACCTGGCGCGGGCTGCAAAAGGCCCCGGCCCGCGGCCCGATCGACGACGCGCTGCTCGAGCAGCTGCGCAGCGGCGATGTCGTGGCCCTCGACAAGCCCGTGCGCGGCGGCGAGCAGCTGTGGACCAGCGGCGAGTACGGCTCGGCCGACTACCGCACGGGGATGATCCACTGGGAGCTGTTCTCGCCCGAGAACCTGATGCCCGGCTGGACCAGCGTCGAGGACGAGGACGAGGACTTCAACCTCGACTGCCAGCAGATCGTCAGCCTCGTCGACCAGGACCAGAGCTACTGGGCCAGCGACGAGATCCTGACCTTCGACGAGATCCGCGGCTTCTACGAGACCCACCCCAAGGCCAAGCTGCTGCGCACCTACGCCTGCAAGTTCATGAGCGAGTGGGCCATCGATCTCGGCGTGGCGATCCCCAAGCTCGAGGGCATGAACATGTTCTCGACCTACGGGCTCGAGGAGCGCATGGCCCCCTATCTGTGGTGGAGCGAGGCCGCCGCGGCCGAGGTCCCGCTGCCCGAATCGGCCAAGTGCTGGCACTACAACCCCGTCGCCTTCACCACCGAGCTCGCCCGGGTGATGCCCGCCGGCGCGAGCACCAGCGAAGGCGCGAGCACCAGCGAGGACGGCCACGTGTTCGTGGTCCGCGACGGCAAGAAGGTCCCACACTACTCCCAGGGCGACACCCAGTGGGGCTCGCGGGTGCTCGGTAACTCGGCCACGCTCAAGCAAAAAGGCTGCGCGATCACCTCGGTGGCGATGATCCTCAGCTACTACGGCCGCGACGTCAGCCCCAAGACCATCGACGAGTACCTCGACGATCACGACGGCTACAGCGGCGACAGCGTGATCTGGAGCGTGGCCTTCGCCTGCGGCGAGACCCCGACGCTCGAGTTCGGCACGCGCAAGGTCGTGAGCTCCGGCTTCAAGGCCGTGCTCGACGAGCGCATCGCCGCCAACAAGCCGACCCTGGCCCGGGTCGACTACGCCTCCGACGCGGGCGAGGCCTACAACCACTTCGTGGTCATCGTCGGCCGCCACGCAGACGGGCACTGGATCATGAACGATCCCGCGACCAGCCAGGGCAACGGGGCCGCGAACCCCTCGGACGACAACCTGATCGAGAAGACCTCGCGCAAGCAGGGCTACAAGCTCGTCCAGCTCGACATCGTCGACCCGATCTGAGCGCCCAGCACCAGCGCCAGCGGCTCAGATCGACAGCTCGAAGGGCGGCAGGACCTCGATGGTGTTCATCACCCTCAGACCCGCGGCCGAGCGCGCGACCGGCCGCGCGCCCATGTCGATCCACCCGTCCTCCGCCCGCGGCACGGGCTCGGCGGCCTCGTCCTCCGGCGGGTGGTGGAGCGTGAGATCGAGGTCGTGAGCCGGGTCGTCGTCGAGCGGCTCGTCGCTCGAGTGATCGTCGCGCTCGTCGGCCTTGAGACAGCCCAGCTCGGCAAGGAGCACGTCATCGTCATCGTCGATCTCGCTCATCTCGTGTCGCTCCTGCGTCTGCCTGGCGGTCTCGCGCGGCTCAGCCCAACGCCCACGCCTCGCGGTCGTGCTGAATCAACGAGAGCGTGCACTGCCCGGAGAGGATCCGCTCGTAGCGAGCGACGCCCTGGCGGTTGGTCCGCCCGCGCCGCGTGGCGCCGTCGGGCAAGGTCAGCTCGTAGGGGATGTTGGCCAGGCGCCTCCCGGCCTCGTCCTCGACCACGATCTCGATCCAGTCGAGCTGCTCGGCGGCGTCCTCGTCTTCGAGCTCGGGCAGCTCGGGCGGCGCGAGGTCGGCCATGCGCGAGCGGGTGTCGCGGAGCAGCTGCGCGCGCCCACACTCGACGAGCTCGACGAGCGCGTCGGCCAGGTGGCGCTGCGCGGCGAGGTCTCGGGGCAGGGGCTGCTCGAGCAGCGCGGCGATCTGGTGCGCGCCCCCGGGGTTTTGGAGGGCCTCGAAGAGCGCGGCGCGGAGGCTGGCCGTGGGCAGCTCGACCGCCTCGAACACACCAGGCGCGAGCGCGGGCTCGTAGCCGCGCGCGACGAGGCGATAGGGACCTCCCCACAGCTCGAGGTCGAGCGATTCGAAGCCGCCGAGCGCCGTGACCACGACCGCAAATTAGCACCCCGAGGCCGCGTCGAGAACCGCCTCCGTGAAGAGATCCGCCGCGAGCTCGGCCCGCGCGCGCCTCGACAGCCGCGCGGCTCGCCACATGTTCCACGACGGTGGCGCGAGCGTGGCGTTCGCTCCCCCATCCCCCGCGCCCCCTCCTCTCGCGCCCGCCCCCGACCCGGCCCGAGTGGCACTACACTGCGCCCCATGGCGCCCCAGCCCCCGCCCGCCGACAGCTACGCCGAGCTGCCCTACCCGAGCTACTGCCACCCGCTGACGGGGGTCGACGGGCTGTGCGCGCGCGGCCGCCTGTTCGGCCTGGCGACGGCCCCGACCGCGCGCTGCCGGGTGCTCGAGCTCGGCTGCGCGTCCGGGGGCAACCTCTTCCCCCTCGCCGAGCTGTGGCCGGACAGCCGCTTCGTGGGCGTCGACCGCTCGCAGACGCAGATCTCCGCCGCCCGCGAGCTCGCGGCCACGCTCGGCTCGCGCAACATCGAGTTTCTCGCCGCCGACATCCTCGACCTCGACCCCGAGGCCCTCGGGCGCTTCGACTACGTGCTCTGCCACGGCGTGTGGAGCTGGGTGCCCGAGCCCGTGCGCGCGCGGATCTTGGCCATGCTCCCGGAGCTGCTGCGCCCCGCCGGCCTCGCGGTGATCAGCTACAACGTCTACCCCGGCTGGCACATGCGCGAGGTCGTGCGCGGGCTGATGGTCGAGCGCAGCCGCGGCCTGGCCAGCGCGGGCGCCCAGGTCGTGCGCGCGCGTGAGGCAGTCGAGCTCGTCCACGCGTCGATCGCCGCGCGCCGGGCCCACATCGGCGCCGAGGCCCCGAGCGTCTACGAGCAGGCCTTCGCCCGCGAGCGCGAGGTCGTCCGCCGCCTGCCCGACGCCTTCTTGGCCCACGAGCACCTCGAGCAGGACAACACCCCGGTGCGCTTTTGCGAGTTCGCCGAGCGAGCCCAGGCCGCCGGCTTGGCCTATGTCGGCGACGCCGAGCTCGACACCATGGTCGCCCGCGACCTGCCCCCGGACACCCTCGCCGCGCTCCAGGCCGCCGCCGAGGACCGCGTGGGCTTCGAGCAGCTGCTCGACTTCGTGCGCAACCGCGAGCTTCGCCACTCGATCCTCTGCCGCCGGGACGCCAACCCGCGCGCCGAGATCGATCCCGCCGCCCTCGAGACGCTGCGCTTCGCCCAGCACAGCCGCCCCCTCGTCGAGATCAGCGCGGCCACGCTGCGCCCTGAGACCGCCGTGGTCTTTCCCCTCCACGGCAGCGACGACGAGCGCGCGGGGATCCGCGTGTCGGACCCCCTGACCAAGGCCGCCCTCGTCGAGCTGTGCGCACGCTGGCCAGCGAGCGTCGAGCTGCCCGCGCTCGAGCGAGGCGCCCGCGAGCGCCTCGCCCAGGCGGGCCTCGAGCTCGAGGGCGACCCCGCGCAGCACCGCGCCCAGCTGTGCGCGAGCTTGCTCGAGTGCCTGCTGCGGCGTGCCCTGAGCGTCCGCGTCTGCGAGCCGCCGCTGGCCCGCTCGCTGACTCGGCCGCGGGTCGGCGCCTTCAACCGAGAGATGGCCGCGCGCACCGGCTGGGTCGCCGGCCTGGATCACCAGCCCTTCATGCTCGACCCGACCTTGCGCCACCTCGTCCCCCTGCTCGACGGCCGCGAACGCCCCGCGCTGCTCACCGCGCTGCGCGAGCTCGTCGCCCGAGGTGCGCTCGTCCCTCGCCGCGATGGCGTCCCCGTCCTCGACGGCCCCCAGCTCGACGCCGCCCTCGAGTCCTTCTTGCAGGCCAGCTCGACCAGCCTCGCCCGCCTCCCCGTGCTCGTCTCGCCGCCTCCAGTCGAGTCGGCCGGAGGCGAATAGCGTCCCCAACGCGGGGCGCTCGTCAGAGCAGGGCCGCGAGGATCGCCGCCGTCCCCGCGCAGATCACCAAGACCACGAGCAGTCGCTCGCGCTGCTTGTCGGCGGCGGACAGCGGCGCCGCCCGCAGGGCCAGCTCGATCGTCGAGGCCGGGTGCACCGGCTCCTCTTCGTGCGCCCCCGCCCGCGACTCGAAGCTCGCCCGGCTCCTCACCGGCGCCTCGATGCGCCCGGTGTCACCGTCGAGCGCCTCGCTGGCAGCCAGGCGGACCACCGGCAGCGCGATGTTCGAGCTCTCGTCGAGCTGGACGATCTCCCGCAGGTGCAAGTCCACCGTGGGGCGCCGCCGGACCTGGCCATGGCTGCGCCCAAAGCCCGCGATGGCCCGCTCGACGCCGGCGATCATCGCGTGGGTGCGCTGGCTGATATCGAGGCGCACGAAGCCGTGCTTGGGCCCACGCCGGGCGCTGAACACCCCCTCGACCTTGCGCATCGCCGGGCCATCCAGGTTCGCGCTCTCGCAGGCGACCACCAGGCCCGCGGCGCTGCGCTCGACGCCCTCGGCGACGCGCCGCGGCTCCTCGTCGACGCCCACGATCAGCGCGACGTCGCGGCCTCTCGCGCGCAGCCCGAGGACCACCGCCTCGACCACCGCCTCGTCAGCGGCGGCGCACACGAGCGTGACTGCGACCTTGCGCCTATCCATCTCGACCACCCGGCCCTCGGCTTGCTATAGCCAGCGACCGGGCCCGAGGCCAGCATAAATCCCCCCGCCAAGAAAACACACGACGCGCAGGGGGGATAATTGTCCCCGCGAGACCCAGCTCCCCAGCGCCCGCCTTGGACATGGGGTAGATCGCTGCACATGTCCGATGCAGCAACCAGCGACCAGATCGCAACCGTCACCGTCATCGGGGCGGGGACCATGGGCCATGGCATCGCGCAGGTCTGCGCGATGGCGGGGTGTGAGACCCGACTGCGCGACCTCGGCAGCGAGCAGGTCCAGGCCGGCCTCGACAAGATCCGCGCCAACCTCGACAAGGGGGTCGCCCGCGGCAAGGTCGACGCCGCCACCCGTGACGCCAGCTTGGCCCGGCTCACCGGGACCACCGACCTCGCCGAGGCCGTGACTGGCGCCGATCTCGTGATCGAGGCCGCGCCCGAGAAGCTCGCGCTCAAGCAGCAGCTGTTCACCGAGGTCGCCGAGATCGTCGGCGCCGACGCGATCCTCGGGACCAACACCAGCTCGCTGTCGATCGCCTCGATCGCCGCCCCGGTCCCCCACCCCGAGCGCGTGATCGGCCTGCACTTCTTCAACCCCGTGCACATCATGAAGCTGCTCGAGGTCGTCGTCGGCGAGCAGACCGACGCGACGATCACCGAGCGCATCAAGACCTTCGCCGAGCGCATCGGCAAGCAGGCGATCGTGGTCAAGGACTCGCCCGGCTTCGCGACCAGCCGCCTCGGCCTGGTCATCGGCCTCGAGGCGATCCGCATGGTCGAGCAGGGCGTGGCCTCGGCCGAGGACATCGACAAGGCCATGACCCTCGGCTACGGCTTCCCCATGGGCCCGCTGAAGCTCACCGACCTCGTCGGCCTCGACGTGCGCCTGAGCATCGCCGAGTACCTCGCCGAGCACCTCGAGCAGGGCGAGCACTTCCAGCCTCCGCAGCTGCTGCGCGACATGGTCGCCGAGGGCAAGCTCGGCAAGAAGAGCGGCCGCGGCTTCTACGAGTGGTAGCCGAGCAGGGCCTCACTCCACGGCCAGGCGGATCGGCAGCACCGTCGTCCCCGCCCGGCCGAGCTCGATGCCCACGACCTCGACGGAGCCCGCCTGCTTGTAGATCGCCACGCGGTAGCTCCCGGGCGGCGGGTCGGCGACGGTGAACACGCCCTGCTCGTCGGTCAGCGTCATGATCCGGATCCCGCCCGCGCCGTCTTGCTCGCCCTCGCGCTCGAGGAAGACCGAGGCCTGGGCAACGGGCGCGCCGCCCTCCGCCGAGGTCACGTGGCCGAGCACGCAAGACGAGACGCCAGCGCAGCGCGGCGAGAGGATCACGATGGTGTCGCGGGCGACTGGCGCGAAGGTGGGCCCGGCGCCGACGCAGCCGAGGCCGCTCAGCGCGATCAGCCCCGCGAGGCAGCGAAGCCCGGGGCGCGCTCGGAGAGTCTCGGCCATGGCGTCTACCCGAGCCTATCGCAGCCGCGGCCCAGCGCGTGACGCTCGAGCACGATCGCGGCCAGACTCGCGCTGAGCGCGTTGCAGGAGCGCTTGCAGCGGCGTAGGCTCAGGGACAGGTCCCCATGATTGGAATCCGCCGCGCCCTCTCCCTGCTCATCCTCTCGTTTTACGTGATCTACTTCGCGATCGGCAGCTGGCTGGTCCCCGACGAGATGATGGCGGCCTTCATCGGCCTCGCGCTGTGCTACGGCCTGGCCTTCATCGCGCTCGCGGCCGAGTGGTTCTGGGCGCGGTGGTTCGCCATCGGACTGGGCAACTTCGGCAGCCTCTCGCTGCTCCTGCTCTTCCAAGTCGAGGTCGAATACGCCCTGGTCGTGTTCGGCGTCTCCCACCTCCTGGTCGTGCTCTTCCTCAGCGGCGAGGGGATGGCCGCCAAGTACGAGTACTCCGAGCAGACGGCCGAGCGCTGGAATTTCCAGGAGGACTCGATCGCCCTGCTGCGCCGGGCCGTGAAGTCCGCCGGCAGCATGCTGCCCTTCTTGATCCTCTACGCCCTCGCCCCGCGCCAGGAGCAGGGGCTGATCCAGGCCCTCGCCCTCGTCGGCGGCGTCGCCGGGCTCTTTGGCCTGGTCCGCGCCAAGACCTGGGGCCCCCTGGCCCTCGGCGCGACCGGCTTTTTGTGCCTCCTCGACGGCCTGGGCGTGTTCGGGGCCCCGACGATCGGCTTTTTCATGTTCGGACCCGAGCTCATGCCGGTGGTCTGCGGCAAGTTCGGCGTGTTCGCCGGCGGCCTGATGCTGGTCACCCTGCCCTTCCTCGCGCCCATGGCCCGCTTCCTGCGTCGCGCCGACGCGCAGCCCAGCCACACCTGAAGCTGGGCTCCACCCAGCGGGGCCTGAAGCTGGGCTCCACCCAGCGGGGCCTGAAGCTGGGCTCCACCCAGCGGGGACGAGAGAGAGGACGCGCCGAGTCGGCGCGTCCTCTTTTTCGTTGCCTGTCCGGCCTGCCTGAGACCCGCGGGGCTCAGGCCACGAACTCGGCCAGCCAGCGGCCCACGAGCGCGCCGTGCTCGAGGTTCGGCGCGTGGCCAGCCCGCTCGACCACGCGCAGGCGGGCGCGGCGGCCCATCTTCGCGGCCAGGCGCTGACCGATCTCGAGCGGAAAGACCTTGTCTTCGCGGCCCCAGATCAGCAGCGTCTCGTGGTCGACGGCGCCCGGCCGGCGATCGAGGCTGTCGATCTCCGCCAGCAGGTGCTCGAGCAGCGCGCACTTCTCCGCGCGGAACTGGCTGTACATCCCGGTGAGCACCTGGCCCTGGATCCACCGCGGCGTGGGCGGGGGCCTGTGGTAGCCGAGGGCCAAGAGCGTGCCCACGCCCTGGGGCGTCGAGGGCACGAAGAGCTCGCCGACGTCGCGGACGGCGAAGCGCTCGAGCAGGCCGCGGTGGTCCGCGTGGGTGTAGACCCGGCCGGGGCTGTCGAGGATCCCCAGCTTGGCCACGCGCCCGGGGTGCGCGGCCGTGAGCTCGTGGGCGACGATGCCCCCGTAGGAGATGCCCACGAGGTCGGCACGCTCGACGCCGAGGTAGTCGAGCAGACCGACGACGGCCTCGATCTGATGGTCGATGCCGAACTCGCGGCGCCGCGACCAGGACTCGCCGAACCACAGCAGGTCGGGGACGATCACCCGGCGCCCCGCGGCGATCAGCGGGCCGACCTGAGCGTGCCACTGCCACATCGCCGAGGCCCCGAAGCCGTGGAGCAAGACCACCGGCTGCTGCCCGCGCTCGCCGGCGCCTCCCTCCCAGAAGCTGATCGAGGCCTGGCCGACGCGCGCCTGCTCGTGGCGCAGGCCCAGGCGCTGGAGCTTGTGCGCGAGGGCCAGCTCGCCCACGCGGACGACGTTGCAGGCTCCGACGAGCTCGGACACCGTCGCCGCGCCTGCGGCCAACACCGCGCCCGGTCGGGCCGGCTTACGTAGAAAGCTCGGTCGCATCAGCACCCATGAAAGCTAGATCCGCTCGGATCTCCAAAACTGTGCGGTGGATCGCTGCGCAGGGGCTCTCGCGCCCATGCCTCACAATGTGAATATGAGAACACGCTGTCGTAGAATCAACACACCCTCCGCTCGGCGTGGCATGAACGTGGTCCCCTGGCGATGGGCCGCACGCTCGGGCCTCCACTGCCAGATCTCGGGCCGTCTTTGGGGCCTCCAATTGCCCGAATTCGACCGGTATCGAGCCCGTTTTTGGGCATGGGCCAAGAGCGACCAGCCGGGTCGATGCGATGGCCACATCGGCTGGTGTGTCGTCGATGAATCAAAAAAACGCGCGCGGCATCAGCCGCGCGCGTCGCTTCACACTGGGGGCTCCCCCTCGCCGGCCTCGCCCGCTCCCCTGACACAGCGAGCCGGCGGGGGCGAGGCTGGCCCGCGCCCGCTCAGCCGCCGATGGCGCCCGAGACCATGGCGACCGCCGAGATGCTCCCGCTGATGCTGGCGGTGGTGTCGGACAGGGCCACCTGGACCTCGCCAGCCTCGTCGAGGGCGCAGCCGATGCCCACGGCCGCGGAGATCGACAGGCCGCCCTCGGCTTGGATGTCCGAGACGACGCCGGGGATGACATCGGCCGCGGCGTCGACGAGCACGGTCGCCGCAGTCTGGACGCCCTCGAGCTTGGCGCTCGCGGCCAGCATCGCCGAGAAGCGCGCCTTGAAGCCCTCGAGCCAGATCCGGAACTCGGCCTGCTCGTCCACGCTCAGGCTCGCCGCGAACTGGTAGGTCACGCTCAGGCTCGGCGGCGTGCACTCCACCGACGCCTCCGCCTTCGCCTCCACCGACGCCTGGCACTCCGCCGACACCTCGGGCGGCTCCACGCTGCCCTCGCACTTGCCCTGGCACTCCACCTCCGCCATCGCCGACACGTCGCACTTCGCCGTCGCGTTCGCCTCACACTCCGCGCCGCCCGGATCGTAGGTGCAGCTGCCCTCACAGCGGCCGTCGCACTCTCCGCCGGCCTCGAGCTGGCAGGTGCCCTCGCACATCCCGTCGCACGAGCCTGCGCAAGACCCATTGCTGTTCACCGACGAGCACGTCCCCACGCACTCGCCGTTGCAGGTGCCCGAGCACGACGCCGCCGTGTCCAGCTTGCAGGTGCCCTCGCAGCTCCCCTCGCACTCGAAGCCCGGCGCCTTGCCGGTGCAGGTCAGGTTGCCCGACGCTGCGCACTCGGCCTGCACGTCCGCCGACACCTCGCACGAGCCCATGCACTGCGCCTCGATCGAGCCCGGCTCGACGTCCACGTCGCACTCCGCGGCCGCCTGCACCGACGCCTCGATGCTCGCCTCGCACTTCGGCGCCTCGTAGCTGATCGAGATGCTGCCCTCCAGGTTCGCCGTGAACTTGGCCTCGAGACCCGCCGCGACCTCGTTGGCCAGCTCGTCGAGACCCATCTCCGCGTAGCCCTCGATCTCGAGCGAGGCCGCGATGCCCTCGAGCTCCGCGCGGACCGTGCCGCTCACGCCCACGGCCGCGTCGCGGACCGTGATCACGGCGCCAAAGAAGGCGTCGACGCTGACGAAGCCAGAGATACTGGCGTTGCCGTCGGCGATGCCGAGCTCGGGGCAAGACAGCCCGCAAGGCGCGTCTTCGGGGCACGCCGTGAGCAGACCCGTGAGCCCCGCGAGGGCGAACAGAGGGAACATGGACTTGGCATTCATCGCAGCTACGAATGTCCAGACTTCGCGCGAAAAACTCAAGCGACTAATTGATTATCAATAGGTCAATTACACATTGGTCAATTTGATGATGAAGCGCTCGCCGGCAAAAAATGGAAATTGAAGAACGAGAATTGAAAAGAGGCGCGTGCTGCCAGGGCAGCGCGCGCCTCTTTGATCCTTGGTCGATCGCTACGCGGCTCAGCCGCCGGTGACCGAGCCGCCGACCATGCCGACCGCCGAGAGGCTGCCGGTGACGCTGGTGCTGGCGTCGGCCAGGGCGGTGCCCACGGCGTCGACCTCGTCGAGGGCGCAGCCAAGGCCAATGCTGACCTTGAGGTCGAGGCCACCCTCGGCCTGGATCTGCTCGATGGCGTCGGGGACGACCGAGCCAGCGGCGTCGATCAGGCCCTCGAGCGCGACGTTGACACCGTCGAGCTTGGCGCTCGCGGCCAGCATCGCCGAGAAGCGCGCCTTGAAGCCCTCCAGCCAGATCCGGAACTCGGCCTGCGCGTCAGCATCCAGGCTCGCCGCGAACTGGTAGGTCACGCTCAGGCTCGGCGGCGTGCACTCCACCGACGCCTCCGCCTTCGCCTCCACCGACGCCTGGCACTCCGCCGACACCTCGGGCGGCTCCACGCTGCCCTCGCACTTGCCCTGGCACTCCACCTCCGCCATCGCCGACACGTCGCACTTCGCCGTCGCGTTCGCCTCACACTCCGCGCCGCCCGGCTCGTAGGTGCAGCTGCCCTCACAGCGGCCGCCACACTCTCCGCCGGCCTCGAGCTGGCAGGTGCCCTCGCACATCCCGTCGCACGAGCCCGCGCACGACCCGTCGGCGTTCTCCGACGAGCACGTGCCGCTGCACGTACCGTTACAGGTGCCCGAGCACGACGCCGCCGCGTCCAGCTTGCAGGTGCCCTCGCAGCTCCCCTCGCACTCGAAGTCCGGCGCCTTGCCGGTGCAGGTCAGGTTGCCCTCGGCCGCGCACTCGGCAGCCACGTCCGCCGACACCTCGCACGAGCCCATGCACTGCGCCTCGATCGAGCCCGGGTCGACGTCCACGTCGCACTCCGCGGCCGCCTGCACCGACGCCTCGATGCTCGCCTCGCACTTCGGCGCCTCGTAGCTGATCGAGATGCCGCCCTGCAGGTTCGCCGAGAACTTGGCCTCGAGGCCCGCCGCGACCTCGTTGGCCAGCTCGTCGAGACCCATCTCCGCGTAGCCCTCGATCTCGAGCGAGGCCGCGATGCCCTCGAGCTCCGCGCGGACCGTGCCGCTCACGCTCACGGCCGCGTCGCGGACCGCGATCACGGCGCCAAAGAAGGAGTCGATGCTGACGACGCCAGAGATGCTGGCGTTGCCGTCGGCGATGCCGGTGTCGGGACAGACGAGGCCACACTCCTTGGCCAGATCACCGACGGCGTCGCAGCCCGGGGAGGCCACGGCCAGGCCGGAGATCAGGCCGCAGGCAAGAAAGGGAAGGATGTTTTTGTTGCGAATGTCGATGTCGACCATGGTCGTAATGCTCCGGGGGAAAGTCGTTGAGCTGGGAGAGCATGGCACTTTTTCGCGGCCGGGTACAACGGGCCCACGGCCATGATCTGCGCGCTTCCTCCAGTTCCCCCGGCTTGTGTCCATGGATCCAGGTCGCGCACGAAGGGGTTGAATAATTCGTCATGAACCGGACCGAAGTGCCTGGGTGGGACAGTGCGGCCCATCACGTCGTAAAGCGGCTCAAAGCCCACAAAACGAGCTTGCTCGCGGCAACTGGGGTTCCCCTCGACCGAGCGGCCAGGGGAGCGAAAGCGCCACACCCTGGTCAACCCTACGACATATCGATCACACCTCGATGCGCGCCGCGATCGTGGCAGATCGCCACGAGCTCGCCCTGGGCTCGAAGCCCTTCGAGCGCAGCCGCTCGAGGAGCCGCGCTGGGTTCCACCACGGGCTCCTAGTGTGCGCGGCAGAGGACTTGAAGGGCCCCAGGCTTGGAGCACCGGCCGCTGACTTCGTTGCTCGTCAGTCATTTGTGCCCGACAAACTCCCTCCTCGCGCCTCGTCAGCAACCGGCGGTCCGGCGCCTGGGACCCTTCAAGTCCTCTGCCGCGCACACTAGTCGTCGTCCGCTCGCTGCAGATCGAGGATCACCGGGCAGTGATCGCTGACCGACTCGTAGTCGCGGACGGGGTAGGCCTCGGTCGAGCGGAAGTCTCGGCAGCCATGCGCGGCGCAGTGAGTCCCCGGGTGGACGCGGGCGCCGAGGCCCAGGGACTCGCCCAGCTCCCGGACCCAGACCAGGTCGATCTCCGAGGGCTCTTTCCAGGCGTCGCGGCGCTGGCCGTCGTAGTAGGCGGAGCAGCCGCCGGCGTTCTCGATCCGGCGCAGGCCGGCCGCGGCGAGGGCCGCGTCGAGCTCGCGGTGTTCTTCGCCCGGGCCGGCCCCCGGGGCGCCCGTGCTGTTGAAGTCGCCGAGCACGATCTGGTCGCGGTCGCGGTCGCCTCCTCGCCCGTCCCCCGCGCCCGCGGGGATCGGGCGCTTCGCCAGCGCCTCGCTGAGCGCGACGAGGGTCGGCCACTGCTCGCGGCGCTGATCGATGCCCGTCGGCATCGCCTTGAGGTGGACGACGGTCAGCCAAAAGTCGGGCCCGCCCCCGCGGCCGCGCAGGTACATCGAGAGCCCCGGGCGCACGCGCCCGCCCAGGCTGAGTTCGGCGTGCTCGATCGCCTCGCCGAGGCCCTCGATCCGCTCGGGGCGCCAGGCCACGGCCACGCGCTGGTGCCCCGAGCCGCCGCGCTCGGACACGGCCACGCGCCAGCCGGGGAGCAGCGCGGCGAGGGCTTTGGGGTCCTTGACCTCCTGCAGCGCGAGCACGTCGGCGTCGAGCTCGTCGACGACAGCATGCATGCGCGCGAGATCGTGGTGTTGTGGATCACCCCTGAAATTCTCGAGGTTCCAGCTGACCACGCGGACCTGCTCACCGGGGGCGGCAGGCGGCAAGCTCGCCGCCCGCGGATCCCAGTCGAGCCAGTAGATCGCCAGGGTGATCAGCGACGCGAGCAGCAGCGAGAGCCGCTGGCGACGGCGCCGACGGGCGCGCTTGGACCTGCGCTTGCGGGCCACGGCGCCTACTCGAATTCGTAGCGGCCGAGGTGAAGCTCGACGATCTGCACGGGGCTCTCGACCGTCGCCGGGCCGCCGCCGTGGGGGTCCGCGTCGCGCAGCTGAAAGGTGAAGCGGCCGCCCAGGCGCCGCGCGGCCTCGACCTCGTCGACCACGCTGCTCGCCACGGTCAACGCCCGGCCGCCACCGGGCAGGCCCTCTCCCCGAGGCGAGCCGATCAGCTCGAGCCGCGGACCGACGCCGTCGCGACCCGGCCAGGGAGGATCGATGTAGAGGTCGGCGCAGCTGAGGGCCTCGGCGCGCTGGGCCAGCGCGAGCTCGAGGCGAACGCCCCAGCGCCGCGCCCGGGCGCGGGCTTGCAGCAGCTCGAGCTGCGCGCCCGCGTCGAACTCGTAGATGCCGTCGGGGTCGAGGCCGCCCGCGCTGACCACCGGCATCGAGACGGTGTAGACCGGGTGGAAGTCCGCGGCGCTCGGCGGCGCGTCGGCCTCGCTGCCCACGCCAAAGACCAGGCGCACGCCCGCGAGGCTCGGCGCGTCGACCCGGCGCGGCTCGAGCTGCGTCGGAGGCGGGACCGAGCCCTCGGGCAGGCGGGGGATGACCAGGCGACGATGCATCGTGGCTGGTTGCTAGGTTACTGCCGGTCTCGCGGGCGCTGAAATTAATGAGGGCCGCACCCGAGGGCGCGACCCAAACTTCAGACGCGACGAGCCGAGCTCAGCGCTCCATCCGAGCCTTACGCTGGCGACGCTTGCGGCGGCGCTCGGCCTCACGAAGCTTGCGCTTGCCCTTGATGCTGGGCTTCTCGTAGTGGCGGCGGCGCTTGATCTCACGCAGCACGCCCTCGCTGGCCATGAGACGACGGAGCTTGCGGATCGCACGCTCCACGCCGCGCTCATCCACGCGGACCTCCAGAGGACGGCCGAGCACCGGCAGGTGCTGCTCGGAGATGTCGGTCGTCGGGGTGGGGGGCTGGTTCTCGGAGGTCGACATGAGGGACGCGAGATATAGGCGGCCGTCTCGCGGAGATCAAGCGCCGAGATCGGGGTCGGGGGCGGAAAACTCGCGCTGCGCGCGGCGCCACCCCCTGCGCCACACCCCAGTGCGGGTACACTGGGCGGGTGTCCAAGGCAGATCCCGCCACGAATCCCCCATCCGAGCGCCACGAAGCCCTCGCCGCGGCCGTGCGTGAGCTCCTGCGGGCCTGCGACCTCGACCTCGACCACGGAGATCTCCGGGGCACCCCCAACCGGGTCGCCCGCCTGTGGCTCGAGCAGGTGATCTCCGGCTATGGCGCGGATCCAGCGGCGATCCTCGGGGACCCCGTGCTCGGCGAGGGCGACACGGAGCTCGTCGTGGTCCGCGACATCCCTTGTCACGGCATGTGCCCTCACCACCTGATGCCCTGGGTCGGTGAGGCCACGGTCGCCTATCTCCCGAAGGGCAAGCTCGTCGGCTTCGGCCGGCTCAGCGAGCTGGTCCACTGCTTCACGCGCCGGCTGACCTTGCAAGAGCGGGTCTGCAACGACATCGCCGACGCGCTGATGGAGCACCTCGACGCTCGCGGAGCGGCCTGCGTGATCACGGGTCAACACAACTGTCTCAACGTGCCCGGGGACAAGCACGGGACACGGGTGGTCACCGCCTCGTACCGCGGCGAGCTCAAGACGCGGCCGGATCTCCAGGCCCAGCTGCGCTAGCAGGCGCGCTGCGCCAGAGGCGCATCGTTTTTCGACGATCCCCCTACTTGGCGATCGTCGCCGGCACAGCGGCGGAGCATCGCGCTCTCCCTCGCCAGCACCCAGCGATGAGACTACGCTCTTGCGAGCATGCTGGACGTAGATCGACTGCCAGCGCCCGCCGTCCTCGAGGCGCTGCCGATCTTCCCCCTGCCGAACGTCGTGTTCTTGCCGGGTATGGTGCTGCCGCTCAACGTCTTCGAGCCGCGCTACCTCGAGCTCGTGGATCACGTACTCGAGCGGGGCATGCACATCGGCGTCCCGCTGCTGCGCCCGGAAGAGTCGCTGCTCGAAGAAGAAGATCGCGCGCTGCCCCTGCACGACCCCGGCGACGAGCGCCCCGCGATCGAGGGGATCTTCGGCATCGGGCAGATCATCGGCCACCAGCGCCTGCCCGACGGTCGCCGCTTCATCCGCCTCGAGGGCCTCGGCCGGGTCCGCGCCCGCGAGGAGCTGCCCATGGGCGAGCACCACTTTCGCCGCCTGGCCGTCGAGGCCCTGCCCGAGACCATCCCCTGTGATCACCACGCGCTCGCGGTCCTCGAGGCTCAGATCGAGCGCATGGCCGAGACCTTCGACGACGACGAGCGCGAGATGATCCGCAGCGTCCTCGCCCTCGATGACGAGCGGATCATCGTCTACGCGATCGCCTCGCTGATCCCCAACGTCGAGCTGACCTCGACGATCCGCCACGGCATGCGCGGCGACCCCATGTCTCACCTGCGCCTGCTCCAGCGCTGCCTCGCCGCCGACGACCCCGACGAGCGCGTGGCCCTGCTCAGCACCCGAGCCCAGCGCCTGATCGACGTGCTGTGCGAGAGCGACAGCTTCCCGGTCAGCTCGCTGAACTGAGCCGAGCCAGCGGATCTCGATGTCGGGCGACGCCTTCGAAATCCATGGCGAGGGCCGCGAGGGCCCGATGGTGATCACCTGCGAGCACGCCAGCGCCCGCGTGCCTGCGCCGCTGTCGACCTCGGACAGCGACCGCGCGTGGCTCGAGACCCACTGGGGCTACGACATCGGCGCGGCGACCGTCGCCCGGCGGCTGGCGGATCGCAGCGGCTCCGTGGCCGTGCTCGCCCGCTACTCTCGGCTGGTCTGCGATCCCAACCGGGACACGGACGACCCGACGTGGATCCGCACCCACGTCGAGGGTCAGCCGCTGAGCTTCAACCAGGACCTCGACGCCGAGGAGCGCGACCGACGGGCGCGCCGCCATCACGCGCCCTACCACGCGGCCGTCGACCGCCTGCTCGCGCAGCGCCTGCCTCGCGGGGGCGACGTGCTGCTCTTCTCCGTGCACTCCTTCACCCCCGTGTTCGCGGGCGCGGTCCGACCCATGGAGCTCGGCGTGCTCTTCGATCGCCACGCCGCCGTCGCCGAGCGCTTCGCCGGGCTGCTCGACGAGCAGGGCTTTCACACCGCGCTCAACGAGCCCTACTCGGGGATGGACGGGGTGATCTTCGCCGCTCAGCACCACGGCGCGGCGCACGACGTGGTCTACCTCGAGCTCGAGGTCCGCCAGGACCTGATCTCCGACGCGGCCGCGGCGATCGCCGTGGCCGACCGCGTGGGCGCGGCCCTCGAGCGCCTCCGCCTGCGCACCAAGTCGCGCTGACGGCTCGGACCGAAGCCGGCCGGGCTCAGACCGTGCGCAGCAGCGAGCTGCGCTTGGGGCCGGTCGCGTGGCGCTTGGCGGCCTCGAGGGCGACCGTCGCCGCGAGCGAGAGGAAGGCCTTGGCGTGCTCGCTGTCGGGGGCGCTGTGGACCACGGGGTTGCCGGTCTCGCCGCCGGCGCTGACCTTGGCGTCGATCGGCAGCTGGCCCAGCAGGCTGACCTCGAGCTCCTCGGCGAGGCGCTTGCCGCCGCCGCTGGCGAAGATGTGGTCGACGTGGCCGCAGGCCGGGCAGCGGTAGTGGCTCATGTTCTCGACCACGCCGAGCACGGGGATCTCGAGCTTGGCGAACATGTCGACGGCCTTGCGCACGTCGAGGAGCGCGACCTCCTGCGGCGTGGTGACCACGACCGAGCCGGTGATCGGCAGCAGCTGGCCCAAGGACAGCTGGGCGTCGCCGGTGCCCGGCGGCAGGTCGATGATCAGGTAGTCGAGCTCGCCCCACTCGACGTCCTCGAGGAACTGCTGGAGCAGCTTGTGGATCATCGGCCCGCGCCAGATCACCGCGCGGCCGGTCTCGACGAAGAAGTCGACGCTCATCACCGGTACGCCGCGGTGCAGGGCCGGGATGATCCTGTCGCCGGACACGTTGCGGTCGCAGGGCCGCGAGGGCTCGCCCATCATCTTGGGGACGCTCGGCCCGAAGATGTCCGCGTCGAGGATGCCCACCTTCGCGCCGAGGCGCTGCAGGGCCATGGCCAGGTTGACGCTGACCGTGCTCTTGCCGACCCCGCCCTTGCCCGCGGCCACGGCGATCACGTTCTTGACCGTGGGCAGGCGATCGAGGTCCTGGCGGGCCGGCTTGCGCGGCACGGCCAGGCCCCACGCGATCTCGACTGGGCGCGCGAAGGGCTCGAGGGCCTCGCGGATCCGGGTCTCGAGGGTCCCGCGCAGGGGGTAGCCCGGGGAGATCAGCGCGACCTCGACGCGCAGCTGGTCGCCGACCTCGACGGCGCCCAGCTGGCGGCTGCTGACGATGTCTCGACCCGTGGCGGGGTCTTCGACCTTGCTCAGGGCTTCGCGGACGCTCTCGGGGGTGACTTCGCTCATCGCTCTTCCTGTCGCGGCGGGCTCGGGCTCTCGCTTCGGCTCTCGGCGCGGGCTCGGGCCCAGCTTGCCACGCGCGCGGGCGCCGTCCATGGAGCTGGGCTCGGACCCGGTCGCCGGCACCGCTGCTAGCACCTTTGCAATCTTCGGGCTACCCTCGCCCCCGCTCGTGATCGCCGCGGCGCAGGGCCACCACCCGCTGCCCGCGCCGTCACAACCGGAGCCAGCGCCATGGCCGTTCTCGAAGTCGTCAAGTACCCCGACCCCCGCCTGCGTGAGGACACCTTCGAAGTCGCCGAGATCACCGACGACATCCGTCAGCTCGTCCGCGACCTCACCGACACCATGTACGCCCTCAACGCGGCCGGCATCGCCGCCATCCAGGTCGGCCGGCTCGAGCGCATCTTCTTGATCGACGGCA
Source organism: Pseudenhygromyxa sp. WMMC2535 (assembly GCF_011083025.2). Classification (NCBI taxonomy): domain Bacteria; kingdom Pseudomonadati; phylum Myxococcota; order Nannocystales; family Nannocystaceae; genus Pseudenhygromyxa; species Pseudenhygromyxa sp. WMMC2535. The sequence continues at coordinate 3,636,759 of NZ_JABJWV010000001.1, read as the reverse complement.
AGGTCGCCGGCGGCGACGAGAGCAGCGATCCCCTGGTGTGCATCAACCCCGAGGTCGTCGAGGCCGGCAAGGGCACGGTGATCGCCGAGGAGGGCTGCCTGTCCTTCCCGGACGTCTTCGTCGACGTCAAGCGCCCGCGCTGGGCCAAGCTCCGCGCGACCAACATCGAGGGCGAGACCTTCGAGGTCGACGGCGACGGGCTGTTCGGCCGCGCCCTCCAGCACGAGCACGATCACCTCACCGGCAAGCTGATGATCGACCTCGTCGGCATGGTCAAAAAAGAGATGATCAAGCGCAAGATGAAGCGCTGGCACAACGAACACGACGGCGAAGAGCAGGCCGCCTCCGCCGAGTAGGCGCTGCCTCTCCCCACTCGTCTCGCTAGAGTTTGGGCCAGAGTGTTGGCCAAGGTTTCGGCCGGAGGTCCCCCCTCCGGCCTTTTTCATGTTCGCGGCTTGAGCGCAGGCAGCGATGGCACTAGGGTGCAGGACTGATGTCCGAGGCCAACCCCTACCAAGCACCCGTCCCCAGCGATCCCCAGCCTCCGATGCCAGACGATGGGATCAAGACGCGCCACGGCTGCGTCACGGCCTATTTGATCTTCATGCTCATCGTCAACGCCATCACCTCGCTGGCGAACCTCCTCATGGCCGACGAGATCCAGGATCTGACGCCAGGCATGCCCGGCTGGGCGTTGCCCGTGCTCTCCCTGCTCGGCGTGCTCAACGTGGTGTTCGCGGTGCTGCTCTTCCGCTGGAAGAAGATCGGCTTCTTCGGCTTCGTGGGCACCAGCGTGCTCGCGGCGATCATCAACCTGTCGGCCGGCCTGGCGATCTCGCAGGTCGTCGGCGGACTGATCGGCATCGGCATCCTCTACGCGATCTTGCAGATCGGCTCGCCCAAGTCCGCCTGGGCGCAGCTCGAATGACCGCCGCGCGCTCGAACGCGAGGCGGGCCCCGCTCGAAGCGCTGGCCCGCTCGCGTATCGCGGCTCGTCGCCTGCGACGCGCCTTGGCGCTCAGTGGAAGCTCGGCGCGGGCGCGCAGATCAGCTCGGACAGCTCCGAGACCGGCTTTTCCCACATCTCGTCGAAGTTGATGCTCAGCAGCTCGCGCGAGTCCTTGCCGCGGCGGTAGGCCGTGAGCACCCGGCGGATGTGCTTGCGCATGCCCTTGATGCCCGAGTTCTTGAACTCGTAGGGCACCGAAACAAAGGCGATCAGCGCGGCGTGGCGCAGGCCGAGGTTGCCGTAATAGAAGGCCTGCAGCTCGATCTCGCCGATCGGGTCGATGCCGTAGCCCGTGATGATGTGGTGAATGTCGTGGGTCTCGCGGTAGCGCTTGTTGAGGTAGTCGGCGTCGCTGTTGAGCGCGAAGTCGAAGCCGAATACGTCGATCCCGTTCTTCTTGAAGTAGCTCGCGAACTCGTGGCCGAGGGTCCCCTCGGGCAGGCTCGCCAGCTTGTCGAGGTCGATGTCGGGGCCGGGGATCGTCCGGCGCTCGTCGAGGAGCTTGCGGCCCTCGGGGGTCTCGCGCAGGGTCGCGGCCAGCTTCATGTAGGTGTCCTCGTCGAAGGCGAGGTGAAGGATCGGCGCGTAGTAGGGGTTGCCGGCGTCCTTGCTGAGGATCTTCAGCGCGTTGAGGCCAACGCGGATCCGGGTGAACACCGAGGCGTTGGGGGGAAGCGAGAGCGGAGGCTTGTCTTCCGTTTGGGGGTCGGTCATGGCGTCCATCTCGTGTTCCTTCGCTGCCAGAGAGTCTGAGCTAAGCGGACAGATGCGTCCACTTGGGATTGGCCGGGGCGCAATCTTTACGATAACGCATGGCCTGGCGGACCCTGAGGCGACCTTCACGCACTGTATTTTTCTCGAGCCCCCACACCTCGAGTTGGCCGGCCTTGCCTGCTCTCAACCCGGCGCCGGGTCCTCGACGAGCAGCGGGCAGCGCAGGGCCTCGCTGGTCATGCCGTCGTAGACCCGGTGGTCGGGCAGTCGCTCGCGTAGGGTCGCCGCGAGGTCGTTGCTCAGGCGAAAACGCGCGCGCCCGCCCTGGCGCAGGAGCACGATCGCCTTGCCCCCGCGGGTCCGGCCCAGGACGTCGAGGAGCCCCTCTCCGCCCGCGTCCAGCCAGGCTTCGCGGGCCTCGGGATCTCCGGGGACCTCGCCGCAGGCCACCCACCCGCCCTTTGGCGGGTCGGCGCGGACGCAGCAGCGATTGACCAGGCGCTCCCCCTCGGGGTCGGGCGCGCCCTCGAGCTCGACCTCGAACACCCCGATGTTGTCGAGCAGGCGCTCGTGGATCGCCTCGAGCTCCCTGAGCTCGGCGTAGCGCTGGGCGTCGGGTGTGTGCGCCGCCGGGCAGCGCGGGCCGCCGGCTTCGCGCGGGCCGCAAGCCTGGGCGTAGGCCTCGAGCTCGGACGCGGCGCCGCGTGCAAGCGCCCGGGTCTCGGCCAGGGCCTCCTCGAGCGCGGCGTTGCGATCCCGGGCGGCGTCCAGCGCTCGCGTGGCGCTGTCGCGCTCGCTGGTCGTGCTGTCGAGCTCGGACTCCTGGATGGTCGCGAATACGAAGAGCACGACCATGAACACGTCGAGGAGCGGGAGCATGTCGACGGCGTGACGGCTGCGGCGGCGCGGCATGCTTGGCTCCGGACGCTACTGGTTCTCGGCTTGGTTCTCGGCCGGGTTCTCGGCTGGACGCTCGGCGAGCTCGGGCCCGTCGAGGCCATCGAGCACGGCCAGGCCCAGCTTGGCCCGGGCGCCCTCGGCCAGCGACTCGCAGCGCCCGGCCAGCGCCGAGAGGCTCAGCGCCCCACACAGCCCCCAGAAGGTGGTGCCCAGCGCCGTCGGGAGCCGCGCGCGGAAGGCCTCGAGGTCCGTGGGGTCCGAGGCCACCAGGGCGAAGACCGTGCCGAGGATGCCCAGGTGCACGGCGAACTGGGCGAAGCGCTCGATCCACGCGATCTGCTGACCCAGGCCCAGCAGCGCCCGGGCGGGCTCTCCCGCGGCGCCGCGCAGCAGGTGGGCGAGCTCTTCGAAGCTCAGCTCGCTGACCGGAGCGGCCTCGAGGCGACGGCGGATCGGGTGCTCGGGGGCGAGCTCTGCCGCCACCTTGCGCAGGACGCCGAGCCCACCTCGAAGCTGATCCGCGGCGGCCCGAGCTCGGCGCAGCCAGGTCGCGGCCGCCGTGATCATCGCCGCGATCACCAGCAAGACGACGATCGCCAGGGGGTCGAAGAGCGCGTCACCCAGCATGTTCGACCGCCACGGGATCCTAGTCGCGCTCGACGGTGATCGCCAGCTCGTCGATGCCCGAAGCCTTGGCGCAGTCCATGACCGCGACCACGGCCGCGTGGGGTCCCTGCTTGGCGTCGATGGTCAGCGCCTGGGCGCCGGAGAAGGGGTCCTCGCCATCGCACAAGCTGGCGCAGGCGACCGCCTCGCCGGGGGCGGCGTCGTTGATGGCCACGCGACAGCTGCCGCTGGCGTCGACGCTGACGGCCGCGCGGAGGGTCTGCTCGGCTGCGCCTGCTTCGGCTGCGCCTGCTTCGGCTGCGCCTGCTTCGGCCTGCGCGTCGTCTTTGGCCTGCACGTCGTCTTGGGTCTGCGCGTCGTCCTCCGGCGCCGCGACGCGCTCGGCCTCGGCCTCGCCCGGCGCGTCCTCCCCCACCCCGCTGCCGAGGCCAGGGATACAGTCGCTGAGCCAGGCCGCGATCAAGGCGATGACCGCGATCAACCCCGCAAAGGCGGTGGTCCGTCCCCCCTTGCGCTTGCTCTTGGCTTTGTCTTCGCGCTTGGCCATGGCTGGGACGACCATGGCGCAGGCGCCGACCCCCTGCAAGCACGACGGCCCCTACCCATGCCTGGGGCGGCCTCGAGGCCCGAATGCGTCGAGCTCAGCGAGTGCCCGCAGCGGCGAGACCACCCCGAGCCGTGTCGGCGCGCAGGGCATCCATGTCGATCCCGATCTCGATCCCTCCGAGCACGCAGGCGGATCGTCGTCTCCGATGTACGGCAACGCTGCGCGCGCGCAGCATCGCCATGAAGATTGAAGGCTCGCCCAAAGGTGCGAACGCGCCCCAGATCAGCGCTGCCCAACAACCCATCGACAGGTGAGTATCGTCGCCCTCGTGATCTCGACTGCATGCATTTCATGACGCCTCGGGGTCCACGGCGGCCCACGCATGCGAGGCCAGCGCCCCCCCTCTCGGCCCACGAAACTCCCCTCGACGCCCGACCACGGCCAGCTATTCACAGCGACGACTTTTTTCTCCAAGTCCGCGTAGACCCACGAATTCAGGCGCAGACAACGACCCCTGGGCGCTTGCGATCCCCCCTCGTGCCGTGCGAATCCTGCCCTCGTGCGTCGTCGCATCGGACTCTTCGCTGGGTTCTTCCTCGGCCTGACCCTCCCCCTCGTCGCCCCCGAGCTCGCCAACGCAGGCGGCTGCCCCGACGGCGGCGAGCAGGTCGAGCACGAGGTCGCCTCGGGCCAGACGGTCAGCGGAATCGCCTTGAAGTATGGGGTCAGCCAGCGCGCCATCGAGCGCGCCAACCCCAAGCTCGACATCAACAAGATCCGCGTGGGTCAGACCCTGAAGATCTGCCTGCCCGGTAAGGACTCGGGCGGCTCGAAGAGCTCGTCGAGTTCGAAGCGCTCGTCGTCTTCGGGCAGGTCCTGCGGCGGCGGCAAGACGATCACCAACCACGAGGTCGAGGCCGGCGACACGCTCAGTGGGATCGCCAGCAAGTACGACGTCAGCGTCGACACGATCTTGTCGCGCAACGCCAAGCTCAAGAAGGACCCCAACTCGCTGCGCGTGGGCCAGGAGCTGCTGATCTGCGCCGACAACCGGCGCTCCAAGGCCAGCAAGACCTGCGGCTACCGGACCCCGCTGCACACCCACGAGGTCCTCCCCGGCGAGCACCTCGGCGAGATCGCCGGACGCTACGGCGTGCGTCGCAAGGACCTGATCAAGCTCAACAGCGCGCTGCGCAGCAACGCCAACTTGCTGCGCGTGGGCCAGAAGATCCGCGTCTGCCCGGAGATCGCCCCGCACGAGATGGTCGAGCTCGAGGTCACCGTGCAGTCCGGCGACACGCTCAGCGCGATCGCCAAGAAGTACGGCCTGACCACAAACGAGCTGCTCGGCTACCAGCGCGGCAAGCTCGCGAGCGCCAACGACCTCAAGGTCGGGCAGAAGCTGATCGTCTACAAGCAAGGCGGCATGCTCCCGGGCTACGGCGCCTACGACGACGACACCGGCGACCTCCCCCACGGCGTGCAGATGCCCGCGGGCAAGTACTATGAGGTCAAGACCCCCTCCCGGGCCTGGGGCACCGGCAACACCGTGCGGCTGATCCAGTCGGCGATCAGCAGCTATCGCCGCGGCTGGCGCAGCTCGCCCAAGGTCCACGTCGGCGACATCTCCAAGAAGGGCGGGGGCAAGCTCCCGCCCCACCGCAGCCACCAGCACGGCCACGACGTCGACATCGGCTACGTGCTCAAGGGCGACAAGGCCGACGAGGTCCGCTTCGTCAACGCCAACGCCAAGAACCTCGACCTCGCGCGGACCTGGTCGCTGGTCGACGCCTTCCTCGACACCGACGAGGTCAAGTACATCTTCATGGATCGCTCGATCCAGGAGCTGCTCTACGACTACGCCAAGAAAAAGGGCATCTCGCAGGACACCCTCGACGAGCTGTTCCAATACCCGCGCCGCCGCGGCCACGGCATCATCCGCCACAGCAGCGGGCACGTGAACCACTTCCACGTCCGCTTCCGCAACTGATCCTCAGCGCGTCTCCCCTAGGAGCCCGTGGTGGAACCCAGCGCGGCTCCTGGGCGCTGGGATTTTCGTCGAGGGCGCGAAGCCAAAACGCCGCTGTACCGGGCGTACCGCAAGTTTTGGCGACAACGCCATCGGCGGAAGGACCAAGCGAGGTGTCGTGTTGGGTTTCACCACGGGCTCCTAGGAGCCCGTGGTGGAACCCAGCGCGGCTCCTCGCGCCGGGGTTTTCGTCGAGGGCGCGAAGCCAAAACGCCGCTGTACCGGGCGTACCGCAAGTTTTGGCGACAACGCCATCGGCGGAAGGACCAAGCGAGGTGTCGTGTTGGGTTTCACCACGGGCTCCTAGAGCGGCGAGGCGGCCGGGCGCGCTCACGCGTAGCCGATGCTCAGGCTCTCACCGTCGACGAGGCCCGTGCGCCGCAGCCAGGGCGCGAGCGCGTGGATCATTGCGATGCTGCCCTCGACCTTGCCGAGGGTCTGGCCGCGCTCCCGTCCGAGCGAGAGCGTCGCGTCGGGGCCCACCTGCTCGCGCAGCTCGTCTTCGAACGCGGCGAGGATCGGCGCTTCGTAGCGGCGAGTCGAGAAGCGCAGCCAGCCCGAGTCGACGAGGTCGTAGTCCGCGTCGAGGCTGGTGATCGCCTCGCGCAGGGCCATGGGCACGCGGTGGACGACGCCCCCGAGCTCCAAGGTCCGATAGGGGTCGCGCTCGTTGGCCACCCGACGGTCCCCCTCGCGCTCGCTCGTGGCCGTGTCGATATGGAAGAGCACGCGACAGGCCCACTCGTCGACGAGCAAGCGCTCGCGGTGGAGGATGCCCAGCTGCCGGGTGTGATCGTAGATCATGGTGACGCCGGGGATCGCTTTGATCTCCGCGACCGCCTCTTCGTGGGCGAGCGGGCCGACGCGGTGAAAGCTGAGCTTGATGTAGTAGGAGGACATCGTGCTGTAGCTCAGCGCGACTCGAAGCAGCCGCGGCCTGGCTGGCAGGACTCGGGCACGGCCAGACCTTCGTCCGGTCCAGTCACGAAGCAGGTCCGCAGGCACTGGTAGCTGCTCGAGCGGCTGGTGTGGAAGGCGTCGTGGGTGTTCTGGCCGTAGGCGTGCAGAGCCTTGGTGCGCAGGTGTTTGCAGACCGGGCGGGTGTCGTCGACGCGGATGAATTCGGGCATGGGGCGACTCGCTATGCTCGTTGAATTGATGCTCGCTGAACGAAAAGGGCGAGGACAGGGAGGACGCGGCGGGCTCAGTCTGGCGAGGGCAGGCCGCTGGCGCGGTGCAGGACCGAGCGGATCAGTCCGCGGGCCAGGGGGACCTTGTAGGCGTTGCCGTTTAGCGGCCTGGCCCCGGCCAGGGCCGCGTTGGCGGCCTCGGCGAAGCGCTCGACGCTGGGCTTTTGGCCCTCGAGCACGGCCGCGGCCTCGGCCGCCAGCCAGGGCACCGGGGCGACGTGGCCGAGGGCGACCCGGGCCTCGCGCATGGTCCCGTCCTCGGCGATCCGCATGCGCGCGGCCGCCTCGGCCAGCGGCCAGTCGTGGGACTGCTTCTCGCGCGCGGCCTGGTAGGCGCTGCGCATGCCCTCGAGCTTGGGCACGTAGACGCCGACGAGCAGCTCGCCGGGCTCGAGGGCGTGCTCGCGGGTGGGGTCTTGGTGCGGACCGACGAAGAGCGCAGCCATCGGCAGGCTGCGCCCGGGCTCGCCCTCGTCGAGGCGCGTGGCCACGAAGGCGTCGAGGGCGGTGAGCGCCGTGGCCAGGCTCGAGGGGTGGACGATGAAGCTCGGCCCGCCGCCGAGGATCGCGTTGTAGCGGTTGTCCCCCGTGAGCGCGAGGCACATGTCGCCGCCCTTCTTGAGGCAGACGAGCTCGCGGTTGCGGTAGTACCAGCAGCGCGGACGCTGGAGCAGGTTGCCGCCGACGGTCGCGATGTTGCGGATGCCCGGGGTCGCGGCCTCGGACGCGGCCTCACCCAGCGCGGCGACCTCGGGCGCGACCATGGCCGCGGCGAGCTCGGCGAGGGTGACCATGGCCCCCACGCGGTGGCAGGTCTTCGCCGGGCTCAGGCCCTCGACGGCGCCCTCGGCCGGGAGCAGCGGGCGCGCCTCGGTCGCCTCGATGGTCCGCAGGTGGGCGCCGGCCTCGGTCTTGGCCAGGGCGCTCAGCTCGACGAGCAGCCCGGGGGCGTCGAGGCCCTCTTTCATGCGGTCCATCAGGTCCACGCCGCCGGCACGCAGCGCTCGGCCTGCGGGTTCGTGGCGGACCAGCTCGCGGGCCGCGGTCAGTGACTCGGGTCGGATCAGGGCGAAGGGCTGCATCAGTCGGCTCCCTGGGCTCGGGCTCGGCGCGCGCGCTCGAGGGCCTCGAGGACCTTGGCGGGGGTGATCGGTAGGCTGCGCACGTGGGCGCCGAGGGCGTCGCCGACGGCGTTGGCGATGGCCGCGGCCGTGGGGATCGTGGCTGGCTCGCCGATGCCGTAGGCCCCCGTGGCGTTGTTGCCCGAGGCGACCTCGGTGAGGATCACCGCGATCTCCGGGACGTCCTTGGCCCCGCAGGGCTTGTAGGCCTCGAAGTTGGCGTTGAGCATCACGCCCAAGCTGGGATCCATGATCCGCTGCTCCATGAGCGCGTAGCCGACCCCGAGGATGATCCCCCCGTTGATCTGCGAGCGCGTGGTCGTGGGGTTCATGACCCGGCCGCAGTCGTGGATGGCGAGGATCTGCGTGCAGCGGACCACGCCGGTCCAGCTGTCGATCTCGACCTCGGCGAACTGGACCCCCGCGGCCTGGGGTGTGGTGAAGCCCGGAAAGGACTTGGGGTGAGCGGCGTAGGTGCGCGGGCGCGAGGCCACGCTGACCACGGCCTCACCGTCGATGCGCTTGCACAGCTCGGCCCAGCTCAAGCTCTGGCGCCCGAGGCTGATCGAGCCGTCGGGGCCCCAGCGCAGCTTGCTGGGCGAGGAGGCCTCGAGGGCCTCGGCGGCGATGTTGGCGAGCTCGGCCTTGACGGCCTCGGCGGCGTTGCGCACGGCCGGGGTGATCGACGAGGTCGTCTTGCTCCCGCCGCTGCCGACCCCGGGGCCGAGCAGGCTGTCGCCGAGCTCGACGCGGACGCTGTCGAGGGGCTGACCAAAGACCTCGGCGGCGACCTGGGCCATGACCGTGGTGATCCCGCTGCCGATGTCCTGGACGCCGTCGCGGACCTCGATGCGGCCGCCGCGGCTGACGCTGACCTCGACGCGGGCGTCGGTGGTCCCGAAGTCGCCCCAGATAGAGACCGCGCAGCCGACCCCGCGGCGGATCCGGGCGTCCCGCTCGCGGCGCGCGGCCGACTCGGCCCGGCGCGCGGCCCAGTCGAAGCGATCGCGGCCGAGCTCGAGCTGCCAGCGACGCAGCGGGTGGGTGTCGTGGGCCAGGCGCAGCGCGATGGGGTCCGTGCCCATGGCCCGGGCGAGCTCGTCCATGGCCGACTCCATGGCGAAGGCGCCCTGGGTGTGGCCGGGCGCCCGAAAGGCGACGGCCGGGCCGGCGTGGGTGAACACGTCGGCGCTCTCGACGAGGACGTCGGGGACCTTGGTGTAGACCGCCGAGGCGTTGCGCCCGACGCCGGCGCCCGTGCCCACGCCGGCGCTGCCGTGGGCCTGGACGTGGATCGCCGTGATCGCCTTGGACTTGGGGTCGGCGCCCAGGCGCACGCGCTGGATCGAGTCGGGGCGGTAGCCGGTGCAGCGGTGCTCCTCGCTGCGATCGAGCATCAGCTTGACCGGCTTGCCGGTGGCCCGGGCGAGCTCACCGGCGGCCTTGCCGATCGCCGTGCCCGGGGCGTTGGCCCCGAACTTGGCCCCGAAGCCGCCGCCCATGAACTTGGTGATCACCCGGACCTTGGCGGGCTCGAGGCCGAAGAGCGCAGCGACCTCGTCGCGCACGCTGAAGATCGACTGGGTCGAGGCCCAGACCGTGACCGCGTCGGCCCCGTCCCAGCGGAACACCAGGCCGTGGGTCTCGAGCGCGCTGTGGGTGTGACACTGGGTCTCGTACTCGGCCTCGAACACCAGCTTGGCGGCGCGCATGGCCTTCTTGGCGTCGCCGCGCTTTTGGCTGCGGCCGGGGCGGACGTTGCCCTGGAGCGCGCCGCTGGCCTTCTCGGCCCCGGGCTCGTCGGCGCCCGTGCGCTTCTCCTCGACGGCGCCCTGGTGGACCCGCGGGGCGCCCTCGTCCATGGCCGCCCGCGTGCCGATCACGAAGGGCTGCACCGCGTAGTCGGCGACGATCGCCTCGAGGGCCGCGCGGGCCTGCTCGGGGCGCGCGGCCGCGACGGCGGCGACGTCCTGGCCGGCGTAGAGCATCCGCGCGCCGACGCTCGCCAGGGGGATCGCGGCCTCGACCCCCGGCATGCGCAGGGCCGGCTCGAGATCGAGGGCGGTCAGCTTGGCACAGGGGTGCGGCGAGCGGAGGATCGCCGCGTGGAGCAGCTTGGGCAGCTTGATGTCGTGGGTGTAGCGGGCCTCGCCGCTGACCTTGAGGTCGCCCTCGATGCGCGGCGCGGGGCGGCCGACCACCCGGGTCTTGACGCTCCCGTCCCAGGGCGTGGGCTCGCCCTCGGGGATGTCGACGGACTTGGTGACGACCTGATCGGCGTAGCCGAGTCGAAGCTTGACCGTGGGCATCTCAGCTCGCCTTCCCCGAGGACTTGGAAGTTTTCCCGGTCTCGCCGACGGCGATGATCTGCGTGGGCACCGTGGTCACGGTCTCGCCCCTGGCGACCGAGAGCACGGCCGCGACCACGTGGGGGTAGGTCCCGCAGCGGCACAGGTTCCCGGCGATGGCCTCGCGCACGTCCGCGGCCTCGATGGCCGGGCCGTCCTTCCTGGCGCGGAGCAGGGCGGTCGCGCTGATCAGCATGCCCGAGGTGCAAAACCCACACTGGAGGGCGTCGTGCTCGACGAAGGCGGCCTGGAGCGCGCCGAGCTCGGCCCCCTCCCCGCGCTCGCTCAGCCCCGCGACGGTCGTGACCTCGGCCCCCTCGACGTCGTGGGCGAGGAGCATGCAGCTGTTTCGCGCGACCCCGTCGACGAGGACCATGCAGGCCCCGCAGGCCCCGCGATCACAGACCAGCTTGGGGCCCGTGGCGTCGAGGTCGAGGCGCAGCAGCTCGAGCAAGGTGGTGCGCGCCTCGGCCTGGGTCTCGACGACCTCGCCGTCCAGGGTGAAGCGCAGCGGCGCCGGCTCGAGGCCGAAGGCCCCCTCGACGCTCGGCGCCGCCTGGGGTTGATCGGGGGCCTCGGTCTCGGGCTGCGCCTTGCAGCTGGCCAGGGCCGCGGCCGTGCCAGCGGTCCCGATGCCACGAAAGAGACCGCGGCGAGTCAGACCGCGCGAAGGAGACTTCGACATGCGGGGCGAGGTTAGCACGCTGGCGCTCAGGGGAGCCGCCGGCGCTCCCAGGCGATCGTCGCGCGATCGAACTCGGCCTGCTCGAGGATCCAGACCGGGAGCGGGCTCCCCTGCGCCTCGGCGTCGGCGGCCAGCTCGTCGAGCACGTCGAGGTCATCCTCGGCCGCGTCGTAGTCCTCGAGGCGCACGCGCAGGTGGGCCCGACGCATGCGGTAGGCCGGCAGATCCGGGCGGCGCTCGATGGCACGACCGAGGGTGTCCATCGCCGCGCGAGGATCCCCGACCTCGTCTTGGACCATGGCGAGGTTGTAATAAAAAGACGTGCTCGGCTGGTTGGAGCGCAGCCGCGGCCACGGGCCCTGGGCCAGCAAGATCGCGGCGAGGATCCACGACCATGTCGGGAGCGTGACTCGATCCTCGGCTGCGCGCGCCGACCCGAACCTGGCCGCCAACGCGGCGCTCGCCGCGAGCAGGCCAGGGCCAGCGAGCAGCGCCGCGGGGACGACCATCGGCAGGCGATGGGCCGCCGTGCTGAAGAGCGCGAGGTTGCCGGCGAGGGGGGCGAAGAACAGCCCGGCGAGCAGCCAGCCCAGCGCTCGCCGACGCTCGGGCGCGTCGGCGGCGAGCAAGGGCTGCACCTGCCCCGGGTTCGGCTTCGGCCCAGCGTCATCGGGCGCCGCCCCGGCATCATCGGGCCCCGCCCCGGCGTCATCGGGCCCCGCCCCGGCGTCATCGGGCCCCGCACCTCCGGGCTCGGGTCGCCAGCCGCCGCCAAAGACCGCCGCCGCGCCCAGCACCGCCAGGGCCAAGAGCAGCGAGAAGCTCACGCCCACGCGGTTGGCCCAGGGCAGGAGCTCGCGCTCGCCCAGCCAGTCGTAGCTCTGGCCCAGCGGGCGGTCGCCAAGGGTCCACCACAGCTTGCGCGCCTCGAGGGCCGCGAACTCGCCGGGGTGCTCGCGGATCCACGCTCGCGCGCGCTGACCCAGCGTCGCGCCGAGGGCCGCGGCCTGGTCGCGCGCGTCGAGGTCGGGGTCGACGCCCAGGGTCTGGGCGAGCTCGCTGAGCTCCGTGCCCGCGCGGGCGCTGTACAGCCCGGCGTCGTTCCACAGCCCCCGCGAGCGCGCGTTGTTGCCGATGAAGAGCGACAGGCCCGGCTCCTGGGGCGGCAGCAGATCCGCGTGCCCCGTGACGGCCAGGTTGCGCGCCGCCAGGGGCGTGAGCGCCACCAGCAGGCCAGCCAAGGTCAGCGCGGCCGCCCACCCGTCGCCGCCGCGAGCCTCGGGCACCGCGTGATCCGGGCCGGGGCGCGCGAGCACGAAGGCGGCCATCAGCGCGAAGGGGGCGGCGAGGAAGAGCGCTGGATCGGCGAGCCCCGCGACGCCGGCCGCGACGCCCAGCGCCGCCGCGGCCCCCAGCGGCGAGCGCCCTGCCGCCCGCGCCCGCATCATCGCGACCAGGGCCGCGACCATCGCCACGCTCGCGCCCACCGCCAGCGCCGCCGGCACGTACTTGTTCTCGTAGAACATCAGCGGGGGATGTGCGAGGAGCGCGATCGTGCACCAGCGACCCGCGCGCTCCCCCCACAGCCACCGCGCGCTGCGGTGCGCCAGGACCAGGCTCAGCGCGACCAGGCCGAGCTGAACGAGCAAGCCCAGGCTCGGCCACGCGTGGATCGTCATGCCCGTGGTCAGCAGGTAGGCGTAGGCGCCCTGGAGGTGAAAGGGCAGCGAGCCCAGGGGTGGGTGGGCCAAGATGTCTCGCGCGGCCTGCTCGTGGATCGCCCCCTCGGCGAAGGTCGCGTAGGCGAAGGGGATGTCGCCGAGATAGATCGCGTGATAGGCGAGGCGGTAGGCGACCAGCGCGAGGATCACCAGGCCCAAGCCGGCGCGCGCCGGCGTCCGCTCGAGCGCCGCCACCTCGCAAGCATACGGGCTTTTTCGTCCGCGCGGTCTCGCCCCCGCCATGGTACCTAACTCGCCGTGTCTCACCGTCGAGCCGTCCCCGCGGTCTACATCCTGACCCTCGCGCTCGCAGGTCCCCTGGCCTGCAAGGACAAAGGCAGCGAGGGCGAGGCTGCCTCGGGCAGCGCGGGCAGCTCGAGCGCCGCGCAGGACTCGGCGGGCCCGGAGCCCGGGGCCAGCGAGCCCGAGACCAACCAGCCCGGGACCAGCGAGCCCGGGGCCAGCGAGCCGGCCGCGCCCAAGCTCGTCGTGCTCGTGGTCGTGGATCAGATGCGCTACGACAACTACGCGCGCCTCGACGAGCAGTGGACCGGCGGCCTGCACCGCCTCGGCGCCGAGGGACGCTTCTACACCGAGGCCCGCCACGTCCACGCGCTGACCGAGACCGGCCCGGGCCACGCGACCCTGACGACGGGCATGCACCCCGCCCACCACGGGGTGATCGCCAACAACTGGTTCGACCGCGCGCTCGGCCGCAAGATCAACGTGGTCGAGGACCCCGAGGCGCCAATCCTCGGCCACGAGGACGACGAGGACTCCGAGGGGGCCTCACCCCGCAAGCTCCTGCGCGAGGCCGTCGGCGACTGGCTGCACGCCGCCAGCCCGAAGTCGCAGGTGATCTCGATCTCGCTCAAGGACCGCGCGGCGATCCTCATGGGCGGCCAGCGCCCGGACGCGGCGATCTGGTACGACGACCCCGTCGGCGCCTACACGAGCTCGCGCTACTACTACCCGAGCTCCGACGCCGGCACGGACGCGAGCGCGGACGCGGGCGCGAACACGGGCGACGAAGCAGCCAGCCCGGCCGCTCAGGCGCTGCCGCGCTGGGTCAGCGCCTTCAACGAGCGCGGCCGCGCCGAGAAGCTCTACGGCGAGCAGGGCTGGCAGCTGAGTCACCCGATCCCCCACTACGCGAGCTCGCGCGCCGACACTGACGAGGCCCTCGTCGCGACCTTCAACGGCTACGGCCTGACCACCCGCTTCCCCCACCAGCTGTCCGCGCAGGCCATCGAAGCCGGCAAGGGCCCGCGCAACGTCATCCGCGACACGCCCTTTGGCGACCAGATGACCCTCGAGCTCGCCAGCGAGGCCATCGAGGCCCTCGAGCTCGGCACGGACGAGCACCCCGACCTCCTGATGATCAGCATGTCCGGGGGCGACTACACCGGGCACCGCTACGGCCCGCACAGTGTCGAGACCCACGACTTCTACCTGCGCCTCGACCAGGCCCTGGGCGACTTCCTCGAGGCCCTCGAGGGCCGCGTGGGCGCCGAGAACGTGGTCGTGGTCCTGACCGGCGACCACGGCGGCGGGGTGATGCCCGAGCACGCCCCGGCCGACACCATGCCCAAGCACGGGCGCTTCGTGGCCAAGGAGGCGGTCCCGCCGATGCTCGACGCGGCCATGGCCGCCGCTGGCCTCGGTGCCAAGCAGCGCCCCGAGCTGGCCTTCGCCGAGGGCGTGGTCATGCGCTTCCCCGCGGCCGCCAGCGAAGACGATCGCAAGGCCCTGCGCGCGGCCCTGGCCGAGCAGCTGCGCGCGCACGAGCAGATCGCCGACGCCTGGACCGCCGATGAGCTGACCGCCGACCCGCCGCCCACGCGCCCCTACACCGAGGCCTGGATCCGCTCCTACAACCCCGAGCGCTCGGCCGACATCCTGTTCCAGGTCGAGAAGGGCGTCTACGTCTACGCCCAGGGGGCCGGACACGGGACGCCCTACGAGTACGACCAGCACGTCCCGCTGATCTTCTGGGGCCCCGCGACCTGGGTCAGCCCCGGGAAGGTCACCACCCCGGTGCGCACCGTCGACCTCGCCCCGACCATGGCCGGGCTGCTCGCCGCGCCGATCCCCGCGGATCTCGACGGCGCCGGCTTGCCCCTGAAGTGAGCTACCATCGCCGCGTGTCCAGCTGGCCGCCGCCCAAAACGGTGATTCAGGCGATCCACGATCGCTACCAACGCGAGATCATCGAGGCCATGAACCTCTGCCCCTTTGCCCGGCGCTCCCGGGAGCAGGGCAGGGTCCATCGCCCCCTGTTCATCGCCAAAGACGAGACGCACACGCCCGAACCCGCCGAGGTCGCCGCCCGCCTCGCCGAGCTCGTCTCGGCCCACGCCGACGCCGAGATCGTGCTCTTGACCTTCCCCGTCCCCCCCGGTCACCCCTGGGAGACGCCCGTGAGTTTTGAGGGGTTCTTGACCACGCTGCGTGACGCCTGGGGTCGCCTCCCCCCTCCGCGGGAGTTTTTCATGGTCTCCTTTCATCCAAAGCTGCAATTGCCGAAAGACCGAGCCTTGACCCCCGATTCGTTGGTTTCACTGATCCGACGAAGCCCGGATCCGGTGATCCAGTGTGTCGATGCTGCAATGCTCGGTCGAGTCCGCCGCCAGGCCCAGGCGGCCGCCAGGGAGCGAATGCTGCGTGAGCTCGAGGCCAAGGACCCCGCCCTCGCGGCCCTATTTGCCCGCAGCATCCAGCCCGACCCCGAGCTCTCCCTCGATATCGCAAGGCAAAATTTCGCCGCCCACGGGGCCCCAGACGACCGCGACCGCCTCGAGCGAGCCCTCTGCAACCTACGCGCCGATCGAGACCGTGCTTATGGCCTGGACGATGATCGAAAGGACACTCAATAGTCACGTTTGGTGCTCGCGGCGAGCGTAGGCCGATTCACATTCCTGTAGCGTGAGCAAATTGTGTGCTCTCGGCTCTTTTCGTTTGTCCCAGAGCCTGGCAATGTCCGCGCCGACATGACCACGCTCGCCAAGTATCAGATCTCGAGTCTCGCCCTCGCCTTCGGGCTCAGCCTCGTCGCCGCTTGTGGTGGCGACAAGGCCGGCGAAGCCAACAACAAGGACAAGGACGCCGACGCCAAGGAAGAGGGCGCCGACAAGCAGGCCGACAAGAAGACCGACGAGAAGGCTGACGCGGCGGCCGGCGACGCGGCGGCGGGCGGCGAGCAGGCGGCGGGCGACGCCGCGGCTGGAGACGCCCCCCCGGCGAACCCGGGCGAGGCTGGCCCCGCCTACTTCGCGGTCAACAACAAGGGCATCGCCAAGCTCGACGGCGGCGCCTGGTCGCTGATCTCCTCCGAGGAGAACCGCTACGTCTCCGACATGTTCACCGGCCCCGACGGCGCCGTCTACGTGCTCGACTACAACGGGCTGCACAAGATCAACGGCGACAAGATCGAGAAGGTCGTCGACTTCGGCTACAAGGACATCGGCACCGCCAGCCACGTCGCCATGGCCAAGGGCGGCGACCTGTGGGCCACCAACTACAAGGGCGTCGGTCACTACACCGGCGGCGCGTGGACCCTGACCGAGAAGGAGAAGATCGGCGAGGGTGGCGTCGACATGCTCACCGACGTCGCCGTCGACGCCGGCGGCACCCCGTGGGTGTCCGGCTCCAAGGTCGTCCTCAAGTTCGCCGACGACAAGTGGAGCAACGTCGACCTCTCGATGCTCGGCGACAACCCCTACCTCTTCCGCCTCGGCACCTCGCCCAGCGGCGACGTCTACGGCCAGACCAGCCGCGAGATCATCAAGTTCTCCGGCGACAAGGCCGAGAAGATCGAGATCAACAGCAAGAACTTCATGGGCTACGGCGCGGCCATGGAGTTCGGCCCCTCCGGTCAGGTGGCCGTGTCCTCGAGCCTCTGCGACGTCGCTCGCCTCGACCCGGCCAAGCCCGAAGAGGTCTGGCTGCTGAGCAAGGAGGACGTCGACTGCCTGAGCTTCCAGGCCCTGGCCCTCGACGGTCAAAACCGGGTCTGGCTGGCCTCGCGTGAGGGCCTGAGCGTGATCGGCTCCGACAAGAAGGCGACCGAGTACGGCACCGGCACCGTCATGGAGCTCGTCGGCACCGTCAGCCACGTCGCGGTCGTCGGCGCTGGCCCGACCCTGCCCGCCGTCGGCGACGCGCACACCGGTGGGATCACCGGCAAGGTGCTGATGGACGGCTCCGCCATCGCCAGCGCCAAGATCGAGATGTGCCCCTCGCCGCAGATCTTCGGCACCGGCTCGCCCTGCTCGACCTCCAAGGTCAAGTTCGAGGGCAGCACCAACGAGAAGGGCGAGTTCACCTTCGAGACCGTGCCCCTGGGCGACTACAACATCGCCGTGGAGATCGACGGCAAGTGGCGCTCGAACTACATCCCGAGCTTCGCCACCAAGATGAAGGAAGG
Organism: Pseudenhygromyxa sp. WMMC2535; assembly: GCF_011083025.2. NCBI lineage: Bacteria > Pseudomonadati > Myxococcota > Nannocystales > Nannocystaceae > Pseudenhygromyxa > Pseudenhygromyxa sp. WMMC2535. The sequence goes on along the minus strand of NZ_JABJWV010000001.1, from coordinate 3,619,442 downwards.
CCAGACCTACGACGTCGGCTCGGTGACCTACTCGAAGATGTGATCTTCGGGCCTCGGGCCACGAAAAAGAGGGGCGCCCATTTGGGTCGCCCCTCTTTTCTTTTTGCGGAGCCGCCAGCGCGCCGAGTCACGCGCTACCAGAGCACCTTGAGCAGCTTCTTGCACTCCTTGGCCAGGGCCTCGAAGTGCGCGCGGTCGACCCAGCGTGGGTCGATCTTCACCCGCCGCCCGGGCGCCTCGGGCAGCGCCGCGATCGCCACCTGGAGCGGGAAGACGTCGGTCCGCGACCACTTCTGCGCGCGGATCTGCGGGGTCTCGAGGGCCATCCAGCCGCGCGGCTCGTCGCCCCAGACCAGCCACTGGGGCGGCGGCGGCGGGCCGTCGTGATCCTCGACCACGCCGGGCCACAGCAGCAGCGCCGGGCGAGCGGTGCCCTCGCAAAAGCGGACCATGGCCGGGAGCAGCAGGGCGTCGGCGGGCAGCAGCGCCTTGTCGGCGGCGCGCAGCTCGGCGGCCGACTCGGTCGCGCGCTCGAGCAGCGAGCCGCTGGTCTGGGTGATCCAGTGGGCCACGCGGGCGCCGACGATGTCGTCGACGGAGAGCTCGGCGATCTTGGAGCCCGCGGGCTTGTTGCGCGTGGCGACGAAGCTGGGCCGCTCCGGGGCCGCGGGCGCCGAGTCCTCGGCGGGCGCCGGGGCCTCGGCGAGGGTGCGCTCGCCGAGCGCGAGGGGCTGCCAGTCGAGGGACTCGACGTCCACGGCCCACAGCCGCCCGAGCTGACCGTCGGCCTTGGGCCCGCCAAAGATCAGCCGGCGCTCGCCCTCGCCCTGACCGGGCGCCAGGCACAGGCACTCGGCGAGCTTGTCGAGGCGGGCCTCCTGGGCCTCGGGCAGGGGCTCGGGCGCCGCCTCGCTGGCGCTGGGGTTGGGCGCGGGCGCAGACATGCCCTTGCCGCGGCGCTTTTTCTTGCCCTGATCTCGCTGGGCGCGCTGGACCTCGGGGGGCTGGCTAATCAAGAAGCGCTGGACCACCCCGCGCCCGCGCAGCACGTAGATCCAGCGCTCGTCGGCGCTCACCGCCAGCGGCTCGCTCGCCCGGGCCGGCACGCGCTCCCCAGCCAGGCGCAGGTCGGTGCTGGTCCAGGCCACGGCCCCGTCGCGGGCGGCGAGGATCACCCGACCCCCGCGCTCGCCCTCGCTGCGCCCGAGGCAGACGATGGCCTCGCCGGCGACCGGCGTGGGGCTGGTCGCCGCGAGCTGGAGCTGGGCGTAGCCGGCGGTGTGCGCCGGGTCGATCACCCAGCAGGTCGCGCTGCCGTCGCTGAACACGGCCCGGCCGTCGGCGCTCGCGACCACGGCCCGCGCCGCGGGCCCCGTGGACTTGCGGCGGTGCGCCGGTGCCAGACGATCGATATCCCACAGCACCTCGCCGCCCGAGCCCACGCCGCACAGCAGGTCGTCGCGGATCAGGCACACGTGGTCGACGAGGCCGCCGAGCTTGCTGCCGACCTTGGTCACCGAGGTGGCCTGGAGGTTGCCGCGGTAGAGGTGCTGGCCGCCGATCCACAGCGCGCCCTCCCAGCCCTCGACCACCGAGGGCGCGGCCGCGGACAGGGGGACGCTGCGCTGGACCGCCAGGGTCCTGGCGTCGACGATCCACAGCTCCCAGGGCAGGCTGACCAGGAGCAGGCGCCCGTCGGCGCTGGCCTGGATGCTCAGGGGACGGTCGTCGAGGGCGAGCGCGTCGGCGGCCGCGGCCGAGGGCGCCTTGATGGTCCGCCGCGTGCCGCCACCGCTGCCGACCACGACGCGGCGGCGAGGCTTCGTCCGCCGAGTCACGACCTCGGCCTCCCATCGCTAGCTACACATGGGCTCATGGGCCGCCAGGTTACCACGCTGGCTGCGCCCGGGATCCTGCTCGGGCGCGCAGAGTAATTCCTGCGGCTAGGAGCCCGTGGTGGAACCCAGCGCGGCTCCTGGCGCAGGGATTTTCGTCGAGGGCGCGAAGCCAAAACGCCGCTGTACCGGGCGTACTGCAAGTTTTGGCGACAAAGCCTTCGGCGAAAAGACCAAGCCAGGTGTCGTGTTGGGTTTCACCACGGGCTCCTAGGAGCCCTGGCGTCACCGCTTGCCGGCGAACTCGCTGCTCGGCTTGTAGGCCGGGTCGGCGTCCGACCCCGCCAGCTCGCGGACCAGCGCGACGACCAGCAGAGCGTCCTGTAGCGCCCCTTCAAAGCTCCACGCCGGGTCGAAGGCGTCGGCGGGGGTGTGGTAGCGCTCGCGCACCCCAGCCAAGATGGCCTCCCCGGCCTCGACCCCGCCGTCGACCATGTCGAGGCTGCTGTGGAAGTAGAGCGCGGGGATCCCGACCTGGGCGAAGGGGAAGTGATCCGAGCGGTAGAAGCTCCCGGCCTCGGGGTGCGTGTCCGGGACCACGCGCCGCTGCTGGTTCGCGGCCAGGGGGATCAGGCGATCTTCCAAGGTGGTCTGACCCCACCCCACCACCTCGACGGCCCGGGTGGCCCCGTGGACGTTCATGCTGTCGAGGTTGACCACCGCGACCACGTCGTCGAGGGGCATCGTCGGGTTGTTCACCCAATAGCGCGAGCCGAGCAGGCCCTGCTCCTCGGCGGTGGTCGCCAAGAACACGACCGAGCGTTCCAGCCCCGCAGCCCCAGTCCGGCGGTCCTCGGCGAGCTGCGCCGCGACCCCGAGCATGGTCGCCACCCCGCTCGCGTTGTCCACGGCCCCGTTATAGATGCCGTCCTCGCCGGCGGCGATCTTCTCGGGGTCGCTGCCGAGGTGGTCCCAGTGCGCCGCCAGGAACACCGCGCGCTCGGGCTGCGTGGTCCCGGGCAGGCGGCCGAGGACGTTGACGTCGGCGACGCTGCGCTCGCTGGTGATCAGCGCCCCGCTGAGCTTGGCGCCGACCTGGACCGGCTGAAAGACGTTGCGCATGGCCATCTCGTGCCACTGGGCCAGGCTCTTGCCGCCGCGCTGCGCCAGGGCGTCGGCGGCCTCGGCCGAGATCCACCCGCGCAGGTTCATGGCCGCGGGCGGCTGCCCCTGGCCGTCGAGCACGTGGAAGCGCTCGCTCGAGTAGCTGGTCTGCGGCACGTTCCAGCCGTAGGAGGCCGGCTCGTCCTCGTGGATCACCAGGCAGCCCGCGGCCCCGGCCGCCAGCGCGCGCTCGTACTTGTAGGTCCAGCGCCCGTAGTAGGTCATCGCCGGCCCGCCAAAGCTCCCGTCCTCGGTCGGCGGGTCGCCCACGAAGACCACCGCGATCTTGCCCTTCACGTCGGCCCCCGCGTAGTCGTCCCACTGGTACTCCGGCGCGGTCACGCCGTAGCCCAAGAACACGAGCTCCGCGTCGACGAGGTGCTCGCCGCCCGCGGCGAAGCTGGTCCCGACCCAGTCCTCGCCGAACACGAAGCCCTCGGCCTCGCCCTTGCTCGGGCCCTTTGTCGGCACGAGCTCGAGCTTGCTCGCCTCGCGGTCGAGGGTCACCCCGCGCATGGTCACGCGCTGCGTCCAGCCGCCGTCCTCACCGGCGGGCTCGAGGCCGATGGCCGCCATCGTCGAGATCAGCTGGGCCACCGCCAGCTCGCCGCCCTCGCTGCCGGGCAGCCGACCGGCGAGCTCGTCGGCCGAGAAGGCCGCGGTGAAGTCGCGCAAGAAGGCCACGTCGAGCTTGGGCGCGTCGCTGGCCGAGGCGCGCGACTCGGGCGCGTCGTCGGCCGCGGGGGCGCGCGACTCGGCGCGGTGGCAGGCGCCCAACCCCAGGCAAGCCAGGGGGATCAGCGAGACCAGCGGGGCGATGAAGGGCGAGCGTCCAAGTGTGCGCGCGGGTGACATGGCGCCGACCAAAGCGCAAAGCGCTGGGCTGCGCAAGCCCCGACGCCCCGCGCGGACCTTCACAGACGCTCAGCAAAGACCGACGATCAGCCCGTCGTCTACCCAGCGCCGCAGCCACCCGGCGACCTGCGCCGGGCTGGCCGGCGGCTGCTCCTCGTCCGCGGGCCTCGCGACCTCGGCGCAGATCCCCTCGAAGCTCGCCCCGCCCACGAGCGCGCCCAGTGCCCGGGCCTCGAGCGCGTCCAGGTCGCGCTGGGCCACGCGATCCCCCCGGCGCCAGACCATGGTGTGGCTCGGCGTCGGCGGGTTGCGGCGGCGGGCCTCGACCAGCGCCGTGCCCTCGCGGCACATGGCGTACATCGGCTCGAAGGGCCGCGTGGTCCGGCGCAGGTGCAAGGTGGCCGTGGCCTCGAAGCGCAGCCGCGGCCACGCGTCGAGGGCGACGGTCGCGAGCGCGGCGGCGTCCACCGGCCGCTCGTCGGCCATGGTCAGCACGCGCACGCGGTCGACCTCGATGGCCGCGACCTCGACGAGCTCGGGCTGCTCCCGGCCCTCCTCGTGGTCGCGCAAGAAGGGCGTGAAGGCCTCGGAGTAGCCGCGCAGGTCCGGCTCGCGCGAGGGGCAGACGAGCACGTAGTCGGTGATCAGGTTGTGGAAGCGGACGTGTCCGAGCATCCACGCGACCATGGGCAGCTGCTCCTCGAGCACGCCGGCCAGGCGCCAGTAGTAGTCGTTGGCGTAGACCTCGAGGCGCGCGCTACGAGGGAAGCTCGGGGTCTCGGCGAAGACCTCGGCGACGCGCTCGCGGGTGTCGTCGTCCGCCGCGTCGAGGGCGTCGGCGACCCCGGTGGGGAAGGTCATCAGCCGCCAAAAGAGATCCTGGACCTCGCCCAGCTCGCCGCGCGCGGCCTCGCGCAGGGCCGCCTCGGCGAGGGCGTCGAGATCCGCGGGCGCGGGGCGCTGCGCCTCTGAGCTGGGGTTTGGATCCGGCTCGCGCTCACCGAGGAGCTCGTCGGCGAGCTGCGCCGCCTTGCGCTGCTCGTCGCGCAGCGGCTCCCACTCGGGCACGTCCTCGTCCCACTCGACCAGCGAGGACACGTGGCCGAAGCGGGCGAGGGCCTGGCGGTAGAGCGCCCAGACCTGCTCGGGCACGGCCCCGAGGTGCGAGTCGAATTTGTAGCCGTGGGGCTCGCGCTGGCTGTGGTTGGCGAGGTGGAATTGCCACACCCGCTCGGCCGGGACGCCCTCGAGGTAGGTCTGCGGATCCCAGCCGTGGTTGGCGCAGCTGACCACGATGTTGTTGAGGTCGAGGAGCAGCAGGCAGTCGGCGCGCTCGCACAGCGCGGCCATGAACTCCCACTCGGGCATGCTGCTGGCGGCGTAGCTGACGTAGCTCGACACGTTCTCGAGCAGCAGCCGGCGGCCGAGGGCGTCCTGGGCCCGGGCGACGCGCTCGGCGACCATCGCCAGGCTCTCCTCGGTGTAGGGCAGCGGCAGCAGGGCGTGGCTGCGCAGGCCGTGGTGCGTGGACCAGCACAGGTGGTCGGAGACCCAGGCCGGCTCGACGCGCTCGACCAGCGCCCGGAGCCGGCGCAGGTAGTCCGCGTCAGGGGCGTCGAGGGAGCCCACGCCCAGACCGACGCCGTGCAGGACCACCGGCAGCTGCGCCCGCGCGGCCTCGAGCACGCGCTGCGGTCGGCCGCCCGGGGCGAAAAAATTCTCGCTGACGACCTCGACCCAGTCGACATCCAGCTGCCCGGCGAGGGCGAGCTCGTAGTGACGCGTCCGCAGACCGACGCCGTGTCCGATGTAGGGTCGCTCGACCATGTCCTTGGCGCGTGACCGCGAGGTCCAGCTTACGCGAAGCGCCGACGCGCACACACTGGCCCGAGGTTGGGGCTCGACGAAGGGCGAGGCCACGACGCGCTCACCACGTCCGCTTTTCGGCGCGGCGCGAGGTGTACCGTCCCCACCGCGCACCGTGGCGACATCTCCCCAGCTGCGCCGACGGGGACCAAAGTGGCGATGCCCGCTCGGCGTGAGCGCGCTCGCTCGGGGTAAGCTCGACCCTGCCTGCGACGATCACCTCGCGCCCTCCGCGAGGTCCAATCCAGGCCGCGAGCGCGAGCCCCAAAGCGAACCACGATGTCTCCAAACTCCAAGCAAGTCATGTCCGCCTTCGCCCTGTCCGCCGCCGCCTTGTTCCTGGGCGCCTGCGACAAGACCAAGTCCGGCGAGGGCAGCCAAGCCCCCGCGGAGCAGCCCCCCGCCGCGAGCTCGCAGGCCAAGGACGCCAAGGTAAAGTGCTTCGGCGTCAACGAGTGCGCCGGCCAGAGCGTGTGCGCGGTCAACAAGCCCGAGCTCGGCATCGAGCACGCCTGCGCCGGCGAGAACGAGTGCAAGGGCAAGGGCTGGATCAAGCTGAGCAGCGCCGAGTGTGACGACCTCGGCGGCGAGATCCTCTGAGCCTCAGGACCCGCTGCAATTGAGCAGCGCGGTCAGCCCGTAGATCAGCGGGGTCAGCACGGCCCACTTGATCACCCACGCGATCAGGAAGGTCTTGAGCACCGCCGGGCCGTAGATCCGCGCGACCTCGAGGGGAGAGAGCCTGCGAATGCCCTCGCCCCAGCTCGGCCGCTCGCGCAGGCGCTGATACCAGTCGGCGACCCGCGGGTGGCGGCGCTCCGAGAGCGAGCGCGAGAAGCCGATGTGATCGAGGCGCGCGAGCACGGCCGTCCACAGCAGGTCGGCGAGGCTGTACTCGTCGCCCGCGAGCCACTCGCGCTCCTCGAGCGCCTCCTCGATCTCGTCGAGCATGTCCTCGACCTCGACGACGAGCTGATCCATCAGCGCCCGGTCGCCGATCGTCCCGCGCAGGACCTCGAGGTGCTCGAGCTTGGCGAGGTAGATCTCGCGCAGCTCGGGGTGCTTCTTCATCAGCTTGCGCAGCCGCTTGCGGCGCTGCTTGAGCGTCCAGCGCTGAAACCAGCGCGTGAGGCCCTTGCTGCGCCCATAGGTGAGCTCGGAGATCGGGAAGCTGTCCTGGCGCTCGATCCAGCGCAGCGCCTCCTCGCGGGCCTCGGGGTCCGAGGGCATGAGCTCGGGGCCGCCGAAGCTGCGGTCGACGAAGTTGACGATGTCGACGACCTCGGTGACGACGGTCCCGTCGACCTCGAGGGTGGGGACGACGAGCTTGGGGTTGAGCTTGGCGTACTCGGGCTCGAAGTGCTCGTGGGCGGGGCCGGTGTTGACGGTGACGTCTTCCCAGGCGACGCCCTTCTCGGCCAGGGCCAGGCGGACCTGCTGCGAGCACAGCGAGCTCGGGAAGTGGTGCAGGCGGATCTGCCGGTGGTCCGCGTCGAGCTCGAGCTCGGCCACCTCTTCGGCCGCGGCATCGAGCGCGGCCTCCTCGACCGTGTCGCGCTCCGCGATGTCGCGCTCGCGCTCCGCGATGTCGCGCTCGCGCTCCGCGATGTCGCGCTCGCGCTCGGCGGGGGCCTCCCCTTCGTTGACCTCGACCATCGTCCCTTCGGCCTCCCCCTCGCCCGAGCCGTCCTTCGCGTGAAGCGGCGGCGTCGAGCCGCCGGTCTCTGGCTCGGGGTCGGGCTGGAGCTGAAGGTGTACCAAGCGCCTGAACTGTAGCGCCATCGCGGCCGGCGCTGACAGGCCCTCGCGCAGGAAATCCATGCCGGCGCCGACAGCGAGGGACCAAGGCGCGAGCGCGGCCACGGGATCGACAGCAGCTGAGCCCCTGCTCAGTCGTCCTCGACCTCGACCCGCGCGAGCGTGGCCGCGGGCACACCAAGCCGCGCCAGCGCCTCGCGTTGGCGCGACCCGACCCGGGCGCCCTCGACCACCAGCGCGGCGGGCTCCCCCAGCCGCGCGCCTTCCAGACAGGCCCCGCGCAGGTCGGCGCAGCGCAGGTCGACCTGCTGCGCGCGCGCGAACTCGGCCGCCCGCAGGTCCGCGCCTCGCAGGTCCGCGCCTCGCAGATCCACCCCCTCCAGGAGCGCACCTCGCAGATCCACGCCACGCAGGTCCGCGCCCTCGAACGCGGCCGAGCGCAGCCTCGCCCCGCGAAAGCTGGCCCCCGGGAGCGAGGCCCCAGCCAGCGCGAGGCCACGCATGGTCCAGCCGTCGAAGCGCCGCCCGCCGAGGTCCGGGGTCATGGGCGAGCCCAACAAGCTCACCCTGCGCGCGCTGAGGTAGCGGGCGCAAGGCGAGGCCAGGAGCGCGGCGACGGCTCGGTAGGCCGCGTCGATCTCCACGTGGCGGGCCCAGAGATCTCCCTGGGCCGGCTTGGCGTCGAAGCGAGTCAGCCAGGCGGAGCGCAGCGTGAGCCGCGTCAGCCACGGCCCGCGCCAGCTCAGCCACAGCTGCGGCCACCATGGAGACCAGCGCTCGAGGCGGGCGCGCCCCTCGGCGCCCTCGCCCGTGAGCGCCAGGCCGCGCGCCGCCTCTCGACCGAGGCGATCGAGCTCGAAGCCGAGGCCGCCCCAGGCTTCACCCCAGATCTCTGCCCGCAGCGTCGCCGCCCGCCTCGCCAGCGCGTCGTCCTCGAGCTCGCCCTCGCCCTCGAACTCGCCCTCCCCCTCTTTGGCTCGGGCCCGAGCGAGCGCCGCGGCGAGCAGCTCGGCCTGCGCCCCCTCGCCGCGCTCGGCCAGCCAGTCCACGAGCACCGCGAAGGCCTCGGTGTCGAAGGGGTCGCGGTCGAGGCTCGCGACGAGAGCCGCCTCGACCCCCGAGAGCGGGCCGCCTGCACGCCGCGCCTCGAGCGTGCGATCGATCCAGCAGGCGGGCGGGTCGAAGCTCGCCGCGGCCGGACCGAGGGCGGCCGAGTGCTTGGCGGCGTAGAGCTCGGCGTCGACGACGGCCAGGGTCGGCGCCCGAGCGCCGGCCCAGCGCCGGGCGAGGGCGCGCTCGAAGCTGCGGGCGAGCGCCGCCGCCGAGCCCGGCCGCAGCTGGGGGATCACGACGCACAGCCCCTCGGGTCCGTCTTCTTCGCTGCGCGGCCCGAGCTCGCCAAGGGCCGCCTCCACGAAGGCCTCGCGCGCCTCGGCGCCCGCGCCTGGAGCCGGCGGGGCCTCGGCCACGCACAGCGTCCAGCTGCGATCGACCGCGCCGCCGCGGGCGAAGACCAGGGGGTGATCCGGGGCCGGGCCGACCAGCGGCAGGTCTCCTCCCGCGACGCCGCTGGTCGCACACACCAAGGTCCGCAGGCGCCTGGGCTCCCCCGCGGTCGCGGCGAGCTCTCCCGCGCGCAGCGGGCCGGGGGCCGCCGGGGGCCAGCGCGGGGGCTCGTCGCCTGGCGCCTGCCCGACCAGGGCCGCGCGCTCGTCGGCCTCGAAGCCCTCGAGGGACTCGGCGAGCTCGCGCAGCGACACCGTGGCCGCGAACAGCCGCGGGTCGGTCCCGCTGCCGAAGTAGCCGCGCTCGAAGGCCGCGAAGTAGCCGTCCCCGCCCAGGCCGACCGCCGCCAGCAGCGCGCCGAGATCCCGGCCCGAGAGCACCACCTCCCCGCCCCGAAACACCTGGCCGTCGCTCTCACAGTGGCCGCCGAAGCAGTCGGTGTGGACCCAGGCCAGGGCGATCTCCGGGAACTCGGCCGAGAAGGCCGGGAGCCCGGCGAGGACGCCCTCGTCGAGCATCTCCGCCAGCAGCCCGGCCGCCTCGGTGCGCAGCGAGGCCCCGCTCCGCTCGACGCCGCCGAGGACCGCTCGCTCGGGGTGCTGGTCGCGCTCGGCCACGGCCAGGCGCAGCTGTGGCCAGCGCCGCCGGGCCGCGCGGATCAACCCCTGCCTGCGCCGGGGATCGAGCGCGCTGCTGACTAGCGCCGAGAGCTCGAAGCCCACGCGCCATGGTACCCGAGCCGCGCGTGTCCGATCTCCACTTCGCGCGCACCCCCGCGTTCACGCCCCGATCACGCCAATTCACCCGGATACCGGTAAAAGTGCCGTTTTTGCAGGCAGCCGCCCTCGCCCCCCGCGCTTGCGGGTAGCGCCACCTACATGCGACCCTCACCGGCCGATTGACCCCGTCGGCACTCTCCGCGCGGGGCGTCCGCGCCGGCCAACGAGCCGGCTTTTCCCGAGCCAAAGCGAGCACACGACATGCGAATGATCTTGGTGGGCCCCCCCGGGGCTGGCAAGGGCACTCAGGCGGCAAGGCTGGTCGGCAGCTACCGCATCCCCCACATCTCCACCGGCGACATGCTGCGCGCCGCGGTCAAGGCCGGCACCGAGCTGGGCAAGCAGGCCGACGGCTTCATGAAGCGCGGCGCCCTCGTCCCCGACGAGCTGGTGATCGCCATGGTCCTCGAGCGCATCCAGCAAGACGACGCCAAGGGCGGCTTCATGCTCGACGGCTTCCCGCGGACCACGCCCCAGGCCCAGGCCCTCGACGTGGCCATGACCAAGGCGGGCATCACCCTCGACTCGGTCGTGCTCATCGAGGTCCCCGACGAGCTGATCGAGGAGCGCATCATCCACCGGCGCTCGGACCCCGAGACCGGGGCCATCTACCACCTCGAGTTCAACCCGCCGACCGACGAGGCCGTGGCCGCGCGCCTCGTCCAGCGCAAGGACGACACCGCCGAGGCCTGCCGGGCCCGGCTGAGCAAGTACCACGCCGAGACCGCGCCGATCGTGCCCTTCTACGAGCAAAAGGGCCTGCTGCGCCGCGTCGACGGCCAGGGGACCCCCGACGAGGTCGAGGTCCGCATCAAGGCCGCGCTGGCCTGACCATGCCCACGCCCATCGTCGTTCACAAGTACGGCGGCTCCTCGGTCGCCACCGTCGACAAGATCCGCGCCGTCGCCCGGCGGGTGATCGCCGCGCGGGAGCAAGGCCTGCGCGTGGTCGTGGTCGTCTCGGCCATGGGCAAGACCACCGACGAGCTGCTCGCCAAGGCCAAGGAGCTGTCGGGCTCGCCCTCGCGGCGCGAGCTCGACATGCTCTTGTCCTGCGGCGAGCGGGCGTCCATGGCCCTGCTCTCGATTGCGATCCAGGAGCTCGGCCACGACGCCGTCTCGCTGACCGGCTCGCAGTCGGGGATCATGACCAACAGCCGCCACTCGGGGGCGCGGATCATCGACGTCCGCCCCTACCGCGTCCAAGACGAGCTCGAGGACGGCAAGATCGTCGTCGTCGCCGGCTTCCAGGGCGTGTCCTACAAGCGCGAGGTCACCACCTTGGGCCGCGGCGGCTCCGACACCACCGCCGTCGCCCTGGCCGGGGCCCTGGGCGCCGAGTACTGCGAGATCTGCTCCGACGTCGACGGGGTCTACACCGCGGATCCGCGGGTCGTCGACGCCGCGACCTTGCTGCAGGCCATCTCCCACGACGAGCTGCTCGAGCTGACCTCCCACGGGGCCAAGGTCCTCCACGCCGAGTCCGTCGAGTTCGCCCGGCGCTCCGGCGTCGCGCTGTGGGCCCGAGCCACCGCCGGCGAGGCCGAGGGCACCCGCATCGATCGCCCCGAGCAGGTCGACAACGCCCACCCGATCACCGGCGTCAGCGGCGTGCGCGACCTCGTCCGCCTGCGCGCGCGCGTCAACAAATCCATGGACCACATGCTGTCCGTGGCCGCCGACGCGTCCTTGCCGGTGCTCCACCTCGACGCCGACCACGAGATCGCGGATCTGTGGTTCAGCCCGGCCGACGTCCCCGACTGGACCGCCGTGCGCGAGAAGCTGATCGGCCAGGTCGAGATCGAGGAGCGCTGCGGGGCCGTGTCCATCGTCGGCGACTTCTTCGGGCGCAACGCGGCCAAGCTCGCCCGGGCGCGCTCCGTGGCCGCCGGCGCCGGGATCGCGATCAAGGCCATGGCCACCTCGCCCCTGCGCGCGACATTGTTTTGCGCCCAGGACGACGTCGACGCCCTGACCCGGGCGCTGCACCGAGCCTTCCGCGAGGTCTGAGCGCCGAGCCTCGCCCGCCCAGCCCAGACTCGACGCGAGCACGAGCAGGAGCACGAAGCAAAGCCCGCCACCGGCACACCGGGGCGGGCTTTCGCGTCGCGCTCGGGCGGCGCTCAGTTGGTGAATTGCCAGGTGAAGGTCGCGTCGCCGTCGCGCATGTCGGGCTGCTCGAGGGTCAGCCCGTCGATCTTCTCGGCCACGCACGCGCCGACCTCGGCGCTCGCGCTGCTCTTGGCCGTGTCGACCTCGGGGTCGGTGATCGCCCCGGTCTTCTTGGCCACGGTGAAGTTGACGACGACCTTGCCGGACGCGTCCCCAAAGCAGGCCTCGATCTCCGACTTCTTGGTGTCGACGAGGCTGCGGGTGACCTTGCGGTAGTCCTCGGGTCCGCGCGCGATGCAGGCGCAGGTCAGCGCGGCCAGGCTCACGCAGGCGAGGGTACGAAGGACGGTGATGTTGCGCGTGTTCATGGTCGACCTCAGCTCCCACCGCCGGGGCGGCCGCGGGCAGAGCTCTCGGAGCCCTCGCCCTGCTTGATGATCTTGATCTCGACGCGGCGGTTCTTCTCCTTGTCCGCGTCGCTGCTCTCCTCGACGAGGGGCTCGCTCTCGCCCTTGCCCTCCGAGGTGATCCGCGAGGGGTCGATGCCCTGATCCGCGACGTACTTGGCCACGGCCGCGGCGCGCTCCGTGGACAGCTGCTTGTTGTGCTTGGTCGAGCCCTCGGTGCTCGTGTGCCCGATGATGTTGATCTGCTCGATGTCGGGGTTGTCCTGGAGGACCTTGACGAGGTCGTCGAGCAGCGTGAGCGACTGCGACTGGATCTCGGCGGAGTCGTAGCCGAACTGGATCTTGTCATCGAGGACGATGCTGTCACCGGTGACCTTGGCGTGGACACGCGGTGGCGGCTCGGGCTCGGGCTCGGGCTGGGCGCCGACGAAGTTGACCGTATCGTTGAACGCGATCGGCCCGCAGGCGGTCAGCAGCATGCCCACGCCGAGCGTCGCGCCGATGAGCAACGCGGGAGAGTGCTTGGCTCGCATGCCGGTATTCGCGCATAGCCAAGGGCGCTTGGCAACCGCCCCCCACGCGGGTCGCGTGAGAGACAGCTCGTGATCCAGACATCGAATCTTCTGCGCCCCTGCCAGTCGGCGGAGCAGCCGGCCTCACGGCCCGAATTTCCGCAGGAACGCGATATCGAGCGCTTCCGGGGGGCTCGGGAATTGCCACAAAAGGGCGAGAACTTTTACGTCTCGAAAACACGGACTCCAGGGTCCAAGGGGGGTTCGCTGACGAATTGCGACAGGTGAGGGTGAAGGGGTCATACTCTGTGCGCCCCGGGCCGAACGCCCCGCACCCGCGACCGTGTCTTCTCCCAGCTCCTCCCCTTCACCGGCGTCCCCCACCCCAACCTCCCCCGCGACGGACAGGGGCAGGGATCCCGGCTCCGACCTCGCCGAGCTCGAGGCCCTCGCCCGCACCCACGAGCGCCTGCTCGAGCAGATCGAGCAGCGGGTGATCGGCCAGCGCGAGGTCATCGAGCTGCTCCTCGTCGCGCTCTTCGCCGGCGGCCACGCGCTCTTCGTGGGCGTGCCCGGCCTGGCCAAGACCCTGCTGGTCTCGAGCCTGGCCGAGGCCATGGACCTCGAGTTCTCGCGCATCCAGTTCACCCCCGACCTGATGCCCAGCGACATCACCGGCTCCGAGGTGCTCGAGGAGGTCGGCGACGGCCGCCGCAGCTTCCGCTTCGTGCCCGGGCCGGTGTTCTGCAACCTGCTGCTCGCCGACGAGATCAACCGGACGCCGCCCAAGACCCAGGCCGCGCTGCTCCAGGCCATGCAGGAGTCCAAGGTCAGCGCCGGCGGCCGCACGCACCCGCTGCCCCTGCCCTTCCACGTGTTCGCCACGCAAAACCCGATCGAGCAGGAGGGCACCTACCCCCTGCCCGAGGCCCAGCTCGACCGCTTCATGCTCGAGATCCTCGTCGACTACCCCGACGAGGCCGCCGAGCGACAGATCGTGGCCATGGGCGCGAGCGAGCGCGCCCCCACGAGCCCGGTGCTCAGCCCGGCCGAGCTCACCCGCCAGCAGGACCTCGTCCGCCGCCTGCCCGTGCCGCCCTCGGTGATCGAGCACGTCGTCGCCCTGCTGCGGGCGACCCGGCCCGGCGAAGACCGCTGCCCGCCGGCCCTGCGCGAGCTCCTGCGCTGGGGCGCCGGGCCGCGCGCCGGTCAGCAGCTCGTGCTCGCGGCCCAGGCCCGGGCGGCCCTCGCCGGGCGCGAGGCCGTGACCAAGCAAGACGTCCGCGCCCTCGCCCCCGCGGTGCTCCGCCACCGCCTGGTCCCGAGCTTCGCCGCCGAGAGCCGCGGGGTCTCCCCCGACGAGCTCGTCGCGCAGGTCCTCGCCGCGGTCCCGGCCTGAGCGCCCTGGCCGAGCCGCCGAGCTCGCCGAGACCCGAACCTTGGCGGGCCGCCGCCGCGCTCAGGTCTCTGGTTCGGGCGCGGGCTCGGCCGCGCCTGGCTCGGCCTGGTAGCCGATGCCCTCGATCGCCTCTTCGAGGGCCGCGACCTCGACGGCGCCCTCTTCGTAGGTCACCACCGCGGAGCCGCGGTCGTAACTCACGTCGGCCGCGCGCACGCCCTCGAGGCGCTCGAGCTCGTGGGTGATGGCCTCGGCGCAGGAGTCACAGACCATGCCCTCGACGGCGATCTCGACCTGCATGGTCCGCGGCTCGCCCTTGCACGCGCCGACCACGAGGAGCGCGCACACGGCCAGGCACATCAGCAGCGAGCGGGCGATCTGGTCCAGGCTCTGGCGCAGGCGATTCGTCGAGGGTCGAGGCATGGCGTCGGGCCGCTGCTAGAAGCGGCCCGAGACCGATAGCCCAACTTGGTCGCGGCTGCCATGGGGTGCGACAGTCAGGTCGAAGTTGCCCTGAAAGCGCGCCTGGGCGTGGCCCGAGAGCGCCAGGCCGGCGCCGGCCGCTCCCACGAGGGCCGAGACGTCACTGACCGCGGCCGAGACCCCGGGCGAGCAGGTGTAGCGAAAGCCCGAGATCTGGGTGTAGGGCCCGGACGCGCCGTCGTAGCAGACGCTGTAGAGCGTGACGTTGGTGATCAGCCCCGCGACGCCCACGGCGAAGAGCGTCCAGCCTGCGGCGATGCGGCCGACGGGGCGAAGCTGCGGCTGACCGGCGGCCTGGCGACGCCACGCCTGGCGGCGCCCCTCGAGCCAGCCGCCGCTTCCGGCGAGGCCGATCACGCCGCCCAGAAAAAAGTGATCCGCCGCCCCCCGGTTGCCGCAGTAGAGGTCGTCGCAGATGCTCGCCGAGATCACCTGGCGTATGACCACCACGCCGAAGAGCCCTGCCGCCGGCCCGAAGAGCACCACCCCCGACACCGGCGGGCGCGGGGGCGCGGGCGGCTGCGGCTCGACCGGGGTCTCCCAGTAGCCCGGCGGCTGGCCGGCCTCGAGCTCACCCGCCGGCTGCGGCTGCTGGCCCGGCTGCGGCTGCTGGCCCGGCTGCGGCTGCTGGCCCGGCTGCGGCGCCTCCCAGCTCGGCAGCTCCCCGCTCTCGACCGGCGCCTGCTCGACCGGCGCCTGCTCGACCGGCGCCTGCTCGACCGGCGGCTCGGCGATCTCCGCGGGCTGCTGCACGGGCGCGGTGGCCCGCTCGTTGTCGACGTGCGCCGGCGCGATCGCGGGCTCCCCCGGCTGCGGCTGCGTGGGCGTGACGACCTCCTCGGGCGCCTCGCCGAGCCTCAGCGCGAGCACCAGCAAGGACGCGAGGGTCGAGGGCGGGGCCAACACCATGACCCCACTTTATCAGCCCAGCCCCACGGGCGAGCATCTTTCGCGCGCCATCAGCACCCGCGCGGCCCTGCCTCTGCGGCCCACCTGGCTCGGCGAGCCGGCTCGCTCGGGCCGGCTCGCTCAGGCCGTCTCGCTCGGGGCCAGCGTGGCGCCGCTGGCCTGCTCGCGCTCGAGGAAGTCGGTGAGGCTGCGGACGCTGGCGTAGATCTGCTGGTTGGCCTCGTCGTCGCCCTGGCTGGTCACGCCAAAGCGCCGGTGGACAGCCATGGCGAGCTCGAGCACGTCGATGGAGTCGAGGCCGATCCCCGCCGAGGCCAGCGGGGCCTCGCTGTCGATGTCCTCGGGGGTGGTCTCGTCGAGCTTCAAGGCCTCGATGATGAGCACCTTGAGCTCGCGCTCGATCTCCTCCCGGGTCAACTTGCGTGCTGCCTCGCCGGGCATGGGCGGGGACTATCCTATTCTCGCTGCGCCGTCGAGTCCAGGCGGGCCCATCCCCGCGGCCGAGGGCGCCCCCTGGGCGCTGGCGCACGTCTCTCGCCAGCGCGCTCCCATCGCCCACGCGCCGTCACCCCCGGCGCCGCCCAGCGACCCCGAAGCGCTCAGATCGGCTCGAGGACCACGGCCCGCCGCGGCCGGGCGCCCAGGGGCTGCTCGAGGCTCCCACGCACGACCTCGACGAGGGCCGCGTTGACCTGGCGGCGGTAGTCCGTGCGCGCCGTGACCAGGCCGATCTCGCGCACCGGGGTCGGGGCCACCAGCGGCCGGACCTGCGCCGCGTATTTTTGTGGCGGGAGCTCGCGCAGGGCCAGCGCCGGGACCACCGTCGCCCCGAGGCCGCCGTCGACCAGGCGCATCAAGGTCTCGAAGCTCCCGCTCTCGAAGCGGATCCGCGCGGCCTCCGGCGCCGAGCTGGCGTCGCAATAAGACAGCACCTGGCTGCGAAAGCAGTGCCCCTCGGGCATGACCCACAGCTCGCGCTCGCGCAGGTCGGCCTGGGCGACCCGCTTCTTGCGCAGCAGCGGATCCTCGGCCTGCAGGTAGGCGAAGAGCGCCTCGTAACCCAGGGCCTCCTCGTGGAGTTCGGGCAGGCCCAGGGGCGTCGCCGCGATCCCGGCGTCGAGGGTGTCCTCGCGCAGCCGGGCGATGATCTCCTCGGTCTTGAGCTCCTCGATGATCAGCTCGACTTGCGGGTAGCGCTCGATGAAGGTCTTCAAGAACAGCGGGAGCACGCTCGCCGCCAGCGTCGGGATCACCCCGAGACGGTGGGGCCCCGAAGGCTCGCCCTGCGCCGCCGCGATCTGCCCGAGGCGCTCGGTCTCGCGAAGCACCGTTCGCATCTGGCCGAGGACGACCTCGCCCTCCGGTGTCACGAGCACGGGTTTTTTGCCCCGGTCGAAGAGCGCAACCTCGAGCAATTCTTCGAGCTTGCGGATCTGCATGCTGAGCCCGGACTGGGAGATGTGACAACGCTCCGCTGCGGTCCGAAAGCTCCGCGCGTCGCCGACCGCAACGGCGTAACGCATCTGTGTGAGGGTGACCTGTGCGAGATCCATGGCGCGTGCTCAGAAGTTCACTTTTTCTGAACTCACATGAAGCATGTTCTATTTGAAAGATGTTATCAAATGGCCATGCTCTCATCGAGCGCGGCGCCACGACGCGCGCCGTCCAAACCCAAACGAGGAATTCCATGTCCCTGATCAACACCGACATCAAGCCCTTCTCCGCGACCGCCTTCCACAAGGGTGAGTTCATCCCCGTGTCCAACGAGACCATCAGCGGCAAGTGGTCCGTGTTCTTCTTCTACCCCGCCGACTTCACCTTCGTGTGCCCCACGGAGCTCGAGGACCTGGCCAACAACTACGAGGCCTTCCAGAAGCTCGGCGTGGAGATCTACGGCGTGTCGACCGACACCCACTTCACCCACAAGGCCTGGCACGACACCTCCGAGGCCGTCGGCAAGGTCAACTACCCGATGATCGGCGACCCCACGGCGACCTTGGCCCGCAACTTCGAGGTCCTGATCGAGGAAGAGGGCCTGGCCCTGCGCGGCACCTTCCTGGTCAACCCCGAGGGCAAGATCAAGCTCTACGAGATCCACGACAACGGCATCGGCCGCAACGCCCTCGAGCTGCTGCGCAAGGTCAAGGCCGCGCAGTACGTCGCCAACCACCCCGGCGAGGTCTGCCCCGCCAAGTGGGAAGAGGGCCAAAAGACCCTCAAGCCCTCGCTCGACCTCGTCGGCAAGATCTGAGCCGTGCAGCCGTGGGCGGCGGCGCGAGCGGGGCAGACATTGCCCCCCCGCGCCCCGGTCGGCGCCGCCGCCCCTTTATCCCTTCTCTCTCACCTCGGCCCGACCCCCGTCCGCGATGCGCTTTGGAGGACACCATGTTGGAAGATGATCTCAAGCAGCAGCTGAAGGCCTACCTCGGCCACCTTCGCCACCCGATCCGGCTCAGCGCCGCGCTCGACGACAGCGAGGTCGCCACCCAGATGCGCGAGCTCCTCGGCGAGCTGGCCGCGGCCTCGGAGCTCGTCGACTTCGTCGAGCTCGGCCCCGACGACACCAGCCAAGGCGAGGTCCGCAGGCCGTCATTTGCGATTCACCGCCCCGACGAGGCCCCGCGCGTGCGCTTCGCCGGCCTGCCCCTGGGCCACGAGTTCACCTCCTTGGTGCTCGCCCTGCTCCACGTCGGCGGCCACCCGCCCAAGCAGGACGCGGCGGTCCTCGACCAGGTCCGCGCCCTCGACAGCGCGCTCGAGTTCGAGACCTACTTCTCGCAGTCGTGCCAGAACTGCCCCGACGTGGTCCAGGCCCTCGACCTGCTCGCCACCTCGAACCCCAAGATCCGCCACACGGCCATCGACGGCGCGGCCTTCCCCGCCGAGGTCGAAGACCGGCAGATCATGGCGGTGCCGACGATCTTCCTCAACGGCGAGCCCTTCGGCCAGGGCCGCATGGACCTCGGCGAGATCCTCGCCAAGGTCGACACCGGCGCGGCCGCCCGCGAGGCCGAGGCGATCGCCGCCCGCGAGCCCTACGACGTGCTGATCGTCGGCGGCGGGCCGGCCGGGGCCGCGGCGGCGATCTACGCCGCGCGCAAGGGCATCCGCACCGGCATCGTCACCGAGCGCTTCGGCGGCCAGGTCCTCGACACCCTGGCGATCGAGAACTTCATCTCGGTCACCGAGACCGAGGGCCCCAAGTTCGCCGCCGCGCTCGAGGCCCACGTCGGCGCCTACGACGTCGACGTGATCAAAAACCAGCGCGCCCGCGCGCTCGTGCCGGCCACCGCCGACGCGCTCGCCCAAGTCGAGCTCGAGAGCGGCGCCACACTCAGCGCCCGGGCGATCATCTTGGCGACCGGCGCCCGCTGGCGCGACATGAACGTGCCCGGCGAGCAGGAGTACCGGACCCGCGGGGTGACCTACTGCCCCCACTGCGACGGCCCGCTGTTCAAGGGCAAGCGCGTCGCGGTGATCGGCGGCGGCAACTCGGGCATCGAGGCCGCCATCGACCTCGCCGGCGTCGTCGCCCACGTGACCGTGCTCGAGTTCCTCGACTCGCTCAAGGCCGACGAGGTCCTCCAGCGCAAGCTCGCCAGCCTCGCCAACGTCGAGGTCATCACGATGGCCAAGACCACCGAGGTGCTCGGCGACGGCAACAAGGTCACGGGCCTGCGCTATGAGGACCGCAACACCGGCGAGTCGCGCGAGCTCGAGCTCGAGGGCGTGTTCGTGCAGATCGGCCTGCTGCCCAACACCAAGTGGCTCGAGGGCAGCGTCGAGCTCAACCGCTTCGGCGAGATCGTCATCGATGACCGCGGCGCGACCTCGGTCCCTGGGGTGTTCGCCGCCGGCGACGCGACGACCGTGCCCTACAAGCAGATCATCATCGCCACCGGCGACGGCGCGAAGGCTGCCCTGGGCGCCTTCGACCACCTGATCCGCGCGGCCTGAGCCCCCCCAGCCAGCCCCTGCCCCCCTGCAAGGCCCCGCGGCGTCTCGCCCCGGGGCCTTCGTCTTGGTCGACGCTCGCCCCGACACAAAAAGAACCCCCGCGCCTACACGCAGGCGCGGGGGTCATGCCGATCGATTGACTCAGACGAAGGTGGAGGACAATCAGGAAGTCGTGGGTGAGTTGGGGGCTCAAAGCGTGCGCAGCCGCCACTTGGCCTTGTGGCTGCCGAGGCGCTCGGCCGCCTCGTAGGCCGTCCGCGCCTCGCTCTCGCGCCCGCTCTCGGCGCTCGCGTCCCCGAGCAAGAGCTGGATGTCGGCGCTCTTGGGCGAGTTCGACGCGGCCTTGCGCGCGTTTCGGTACGCGGCCTCGGTGTTGCCGGTCGCGAGGTCGACGCGAGCCATGCCCGCGAGCGCGGGGGCATGGCTGCGGTCGAGGTCGAGGGCCTGATCGAAGAGGTTGCGCGCGCGGCCGTGGCGGCCCCAGTTGAGCGCGCGCTCGCCCTCGCGGCTGAGCTCGCGGGCGCGCGAGCGGGCGACCGCCCGCGACAGCTGACCGCCGAACTCGACGTTGCTCCGAGCCGTCTGCGCGTCGTCCTCGCTGGCCGCGGGCGCCGCGTCCTCGACCTCTGCGTCCGCGTCCGCGTCCGCGTCGGCCTCACCCTGGTCCGGCGCCGGCGCGGCCTGGTCGGCGTCGGCCTCGCCCTGGTCGACGCCGACCAGGCCCGCGCCGCGCCTGGACTCGGCGCGCTCGGGCACCCCCGCGACCTCGGCGAGCTGGTCGTTGACCCGCAGCGAGGTCGGGCGCTTGATCTCGTCGGCGAGCAGCTCGGCCGCGCGCTCCGAGCGACGCTCCGTGTCCTGCTCCGCGAGCACGCCGAGCACCGCCCCGAGCTCGCGCTCGAACTCGGTGTACTCGCCCTTGACCAGGCGATTTTGCAAGTTGGCGAGCTGCGGCGTGCTCATGCCGACGCGCTCGCGGGCGTGCTCGAGATCGGGGTCGAAGAGCAGCGCCTGGGCGTAGAACTCGACGGCGAAGGGCTCGCCGTGGGGCTCGCCCCAGTAGCGATCCCCGAGGCGGACCAGGGCCTTGGAGAACTCGGCGCGCAGCTGGGCCGCGCGCAGCAGCGCCATCGGCCGCGCCGGGCCGCCGTGGCCTTCGAGCTGGTAGGTCAGCTCGAGGGCCGTGGACGCGTCGGGCTCGTTGTTCGGCGGGTAGACCCAGCGCGCCATGCTGCCGGCGGCGCGGGCGTCCTCGAACAGCTCCTCGACCACCTCGGTGTCGGGATCGATGCCCACGCTCGCGGCCACGCTCGGCGAATCGGCCGAGACCGAGGTCGACATCGCCGAGGCCACGCCGATCGCGAACGCGCCGCAGGCGATCAGCAAGCGGCGACCGAGGCGACGGCGACGACGCTGGCGCAGCCGCGGCATGTCGCGGGCCAGAGCCTCGCGGCGGGCCTCGTCGACCTCGGGCAGCGGGAGGTCGTCCCAGCCGGTGGTCAGCCCGGTCGCGATCTGGACCTCGCACAGCGCGACCTCGAGCTCGTGGACGTCGGCGTAGCGCGCCTCGGGGCGCTTGGCCAGGCACTTGTCGAGGACCGCGTCGAGCTCCCGGGGCAGCTCGGGCCGGCGATCGCTGAGCTTGGGCGGCGGCGTCTCGAGGTGCGCGCTGATCAGCCCTGGCGCGTTGCGGGCCGTGAAGGGCGGCTCCCCCGTGAGCATCTCGAAGGCCAGGCAGCCGAGGCCGTAGATGTCGAGGCGCTGATCGAACTCGGTGTCGCGCAGCTGCTCGGGGGCCATGTAGAGCAGCGTGCCCGCGAGCTGCGGGCTGCTGCCAAAGGGCGCCGCGATCCCAAAGTCGACCAGGCGCACGCAGTCCGGCCGACCACCGCACTCTTGCAAGAGCACGTTCTCGGGCTTGATGTCGCGGTGGGCCACGCCCTGGGCGTGGACGTCCGCCAGGGCCTTGCAGCACTGACGCAAGATCGCAATCACCCGGTCGAGGGGCAGCGGCTCGCCGTCGCACAGCTCCGCGTCGAGGCTCTTGGGCTGGAGCAGCTCCATGGCGTAGAAGGGTCGCCCGTCGGGGAGCTCGCCGAAGTCGAAGGCCTCGACCACATGGTTGGAGTGGATCTGCGCCAGCGTCCGCGCCTCGTTCAAGAAGCGCTCGCGGTCGCGGTCGTCGTGCCCAGTCGCGCTCGGCTTGAGGATCTTCAGCGCGACCGAGCGCCGCAGGTCGACGTGCACCGCCTCGAAGACCATGCCCATGCCGCCCTCGCCCAGCCAGCGCACGATCTCGTAGCGCGTGCCGGGCACGCGATCCCCCGAGGCCAGGCGCACGCGGGTCAGCGGACGCCAGCGCTCCTGCGGCTCACCGGTCCCCTGGGAGGCCCGCGCCAGGGTCTGGCGCAGCTGGTCGCAGGGCTGGGAGTCCTCCCCTGCGCTCGACCCCGTCCGCGCTTTGGGGGCGTCCGGATCCGGGGTGGGGATCGGCGCGCCGAGCATCGTCTGCCGCATGCCCCCGATCTCCCCCGAGCGCGCGGCGGTGGCGGCGGTGGCCTCCCCCCGCTCCCTCCCCCGCTCCCGCGCCGCCGGGCTCGAGAACGTGCGCGAGATGGTCCGATCGAGCTTCGGCGTGGCGGGCGGAAACTCGATCGAGGGGGCGGGTTGAGGGGTGCTGAGCATCGCGGACATGACGCGATGGCCCTAGACTGCAATGCCGATGCCACGACCCATCGGTCGGCGCTTCATGGTCTCGCCGAGCTCGCGCTGGCGGGTCTCGAGCAGCGACTCGAAGGTCTCGCGAACCCCTTCGAATCCCTGAGCGGGGTTAGCCATATTACGGCGAAGCTCACCATAGAGCTGCTCGAGCGCAGCGTCGCTCTCCTCCGCCGCGTCGAGGAGCTCCTCGATCGAGGCGCCATTCGACACATGAGTGGTGTCGATGAAGGGGAAGCCCCAGTCGAGGCGGACGAAGCTGTCGAGGGCGGGCATGCCCTCGGCGCGCTCCACAAAGCACCTCAGCGCGCGCAGGCTGTCCCCCTCGCGGCGGCTGAGCGTGCGAGCCAGCGTTCTTTGCGAACGCTTGCGAGCACTACGCGCGACTTTTTGGTAATCGCGACCCAGCTTTTCGAGTTCGGCGGCGATCAGCTTGAGTAGGGACCTGAGGTTTGGCGGCGTCACGCATTCGAACAATGCATCGATCGTTCCACCCCGTGTGCATGCGCATGTCGTACTCGCCCCCAACGTCCGGGCGGCACAACCGGCCGTCCAGCCCGTCGCGGGCCAAAAGAGCGGTCCATCCGGTCCGTGCCACATTGGCACAAGCGTGCCAGCGAAGCACCGGCGACACGCACACGCCGGGTCTATTCGGCCTTGTACTTCTTGAGCTTGCGAAAGAGCGTGGCCGTCCCGATGTCGAGGCGCCGCGCGGCCTCGGCCTTGTTTCCCCCGGCTGCCGCGAGCACCGCGAGGATGTGCTCGCGCTCGATCTCCGCGAGGTTCATGTCGAGGCGCCGGTGCGCCTGCGCGTGCTCTCGCGCGGCCTCGCCGTTGCTGCCCTCGTGGGTGTGCGCGAAGGGGTCGAGCGGGCGCTCGCCCCCCCCCGCCCGGCCGCGCCTGCCCAGGCGCCGGGCCTCGAACTTGGGCAGGTCCCCCGCCTCGACGGTCCGCCCCCGCGCCATCGCTACCGCGCGCTCGACGGCATTTTGTAGCTCGCGGACGTTGCCCGGCCAGGTGTGCGCGAGCAGGGCCTCGCAGGCCGCGGGCTCGAAGCCCGAGAGCGTGCGACCCATGCGATCGCCGGCCTCGGCCAGCAGCAGGCGCGCGAGCGGGAGGATGTCCTCGGGGCGCTCGCGCAGCGGCGGCATCTGGATCTCGACGACGCGCAGACGGTAGTAGAGGTCCTCTCGAAAGCGACCCTGGGCGACGTCGGCGGCGAGGTCGCGATGCGTGGCCGCCAAGATCCGCACATCCACCGGCCGGGGGTGGTTCTCGCCGAGGCGCCGGACCTCGCGCTCTTGGAGCACACGCAGCAGCCGGGTCTGGGTCGCCGCCGTGAGCTCGCCGATCTCGTCGAGCAGCAAGGTCCCGGTGTGCGCCGCCTCGAACAGGCCGACGCGCTCGCGGGTCGCCCCGGTGAACGCGCCTTTGGTGTGGCCGAAGAGCTCGCTCTCGAGCAGCTGCTCGGGCATGGCCCCGCAGTTGACCCCCACGAAGGGCCCGCCCGCGCGGCTCGAGTGCGCGTGGATGAAGCGAGCGAGGCGCTCCTTGCCCGAGCCCGTGGGGCCGGAGATCAGCACGGTCGAGTCGACCGGGGCGACGCGTCGGGCCATGTCGAGGACGGCGCGCATCAGCGGGCTGCGAGCGACGATCCCCTCGACCTCGTCCTCGTCGAGCGCCGCCGCGCGCCCCGAGCCCAGCGAGCGCCGGCGGGCCTGGAGCTTGCGCTCGAGCTCGTGGATCGTCTCGCGCACGCGGATCAGCGCGTCGTCGAGCTCGCGCTGCTCGTAGAAATCGATCGCCCGGCCGTAGCCGCGCTCGATCATCACCTCGCGCGAGTCGGCGCGCATGCGACAGACCGCGTCGCCGCGCCCGCGGCAGCTGGTCTCGACGCAAAACACCTTGGTCCCGAACGCGCGGCTGAGGTAGCCGGCCGCGAAGCCACACAACGACCAGCACACCGGCTCCTCGGCCTCGCCGAAGTGCAGCAGGTGCTGCTCGGCCTCGTAGGAGTCGCGCCAGATCGCCTCGGCGAAGGGCGGCGGCGAGGCCTGCTCGCTGTGGTGCACCGGCTCGAAGCCGACCATGCCCTGGAGCCGGTGCAGGCGCCCGCCGGCGCGCTGCCACTCGCGCGGGCTCTCCCAGGGCAGGCCGTGCTCGAGGGTCTCGGCCGTGCGCCAGCCGTGGGCGTAGCCGAAGCGGGTCATGACCCCGCGCGCCGCGGTCAGCCCGAGCAGGTCGACCAGCTCCTTGCGCAGCAGGCCGAGGGCGACCGCGTCGAAGATCAGCGCGCGCTGACCAGCGAAGCGGATCACCCCCCCGTCGCTGGCGTACTCGAGCAGCTCGTCGAGAACCAGATCCGCAGCGCGCATGGTCGCTACGGTATCACTTTCGGCTCTCGGTCAACCCCACCCCATCGGTTGTGGGTCATCGAGCCTCACCCGCGCTCGGCGGAGTCCCCGTCCCCCCTGGGTCATTGCCGGCGATAGTCCCACTTGCCGCGCTCGGGGGTCTCGAGGAAGGTCGCCTCGTCGGAGACCGCCGCGGCCTGCTGACGCTCGACCGCGTCGATGAAGTACACGAACTCGAATTGCGCATTCACGCTGCCCCGCTCCCGCACATAGAGGCGCGCGAGCTCGTTCGCTGGCAAGGTCTGGCGACCGGCGAGCTCGACCAGAGGCAGCGTCAGGCCGCGCTTGCCCTGCGCGGGCCGATAGGCGCGCCAGACCAGCTCCGTGCACACCAAGGCGTGATCCGTGGCGAAGTCGAAGTCGAAGTCGTAAGGCCGGTCCAAGAAAGCAAAAGCAGCAGCGATGGCCTGGGCCTTGTCGAGCTTGGACAGGCGCGGGCGAATGGCGGCGGCGTAATCGCCGACGCAGTGGTCCAGGGTGTTGAAAACGACTCCCTCGCTGATCGCCTCGATCACCCGGTAGGGCTCGGCGATCCGCCCCGCCCGATAGCGTCGCCAGCGGACCGGGTGGCGACGCTCGAGATAGGTCGAAAAGTCGATCGCCTCGCCCGTCTCGCGGTGCAGCCACGCGTGCACCTCGGGATCGTCGAAGTAAGCCGCGAGCTTGTCGGGGTCGCCGAGATAGAGCACCGCGTGCGGCCAAAAACCCGGTAGACCGACGTTGCTCAGGTACCAGCTCTTGCGCGTCAGCAGCACGTCGCCGGGCTCGAGGGCGTCCTCGAGACCCTCCTGCAGCCCCTCGTCGATCAGGTACCAGCCCACCCGGCGCAGCCGCGTATCTCCCATCCACTCGGCGACCCCCTTTTGCGCCGGATACCAGACCCGCCGGACCCCGCGCCTGATGACCTCGAGGTCACTGCCGGCCGTATCGACGCCGCGCTCGAGCTTGCCGTAGCCGGCGAGCACCGAGAGGTGACGCTCGATCCGATCCCAGAGCCACTCGACCCCGGCCGCCCGGGCCTCCTCTCGACCCTTCACCCCGCGCTCGAGGACCGCGAGGTAGCGGCGACCGGCGCTGATCCGCGCGGCGTCGCGGGTGCCCTGGAGCTGCTGGCGGTAGCTCGAGAAGCTGCCCACCCCGAGCTCGCGATCGTGGTGCGGAGCGTCGATGAATTTGACGACGTTGGGGTTTTGGCCGAGCAGCGCGGTCAGGCGCGTGGCCTTCTCGTAGAGCGAGAGCTCGGCCGCGTAGGTCAGCAAGAAGCTGCGCAGGTGTCGGCTGCGCTGGGCTCGCGAGGGGTCGAAGTCGGGGCGCTCGAGCTCGGTCAGCGGGCTGTCCTGGCTGACCCAGAACACCGCCAGGCGGGTGACACCCGCGGCCATGGCCAAGAACGTGGCGACCAGGACCCGCCGGCGGACCTCGCGGCCGTGGGCCGTCTTGCGAAAGGCGTCGCCTTGGAGCGCGCGCCCGCCAGCCACGAAGAGCAGGGCCAGCGCGCCGATGATCAGCAGCAGGCCGAGCATGTCCGGCAGCCACGCCAGGCCCTGGTCCGCGAGGTAGAAGCCGATCGCCGCGCCCAGACACGCGGGGACGATCCACACGCCCAGGCGGTGGAGCACGAGCCCGAGCTTGCGCTGGCGCGGATCGATACCGGGCGCGGGCGCGGTGCCTGGCGCGGGCTCGTGCGTGGGCATCTCGCGCAGGATCGCACGAGCGCCCGCACGCGTGGATCATTTGACCGTTGACCGCGGCGACGCTCAGCCGGTCGACCCGGCGGCGGCCTCGGCGACGCGGCAACCCAGCGCATAGCCCAAGGCGCACGCCCGCTCGAACTGCCGCCGGGCGTAGTCGAGGTCGACCTCGACGCCCAGGCCGTCGCGGTAGAGCGACCCGAGGTCGACGCAGCCGCGGGCCGAGTCGAGGGCGCAGCCGCGATGAAAGTGCTCCCGGGCCCGATCCAAACGCGCGGCCTCGTCCCCGGGCAGCGCCCCGTCGCGCTCGAGTCGACCGAGCAGCACGCAGCCCTCGCCATCGCGCAGCTCGCAGCCCCGCTCGGCCAGCGCAGCGGCCTGGTCGAGGTCTTCGCCCACGCCCACGCCGTCGAGGTGCAGGTGCGCCAGGCGGGTGCAGGCCAGGGCGCTGTCGGCCTCGCAGCTGCGCGCGAGCAGGGCCGCCGCGCCGGGCTGATCCGCCGGCATCCCCAGGCCGCTGAGCATCGCCGCCGCCAGGGCGACGCAGCCGTCCGCGTCCCCGGCCGCGCAAGCCCGACGCTCGAGGTCGTTGGCCTGCGCGTGCTTCGAGGCCGCCCGCAGCGGTCGCGCGGCCTCGTCACAGGCGTCGGCCTCCCCCAGCGCACAAGCCTTGGTGTAGAGCGCCTCGGCCAGGGCTTCATCTTCGCCCCGCGCTTCGACGAGGCTAGCGAGCTCAGCACAGGCGACCCCTGCGTCGAGCTCACAGCCAGCGCGCAGCGCATCCTCGGCGCGTCGCAAGTCCCGAGCGAGCCCCTCGTCCGCGAGGTAGAGCTGACCGAGGCGAGCGCAGGACTGACCGTGGCGCGCGTCGCAGCCCCGGGCCAACCATGTCCCCGCCGCCTGGAGATCTCGCTGCGCGCCCTCGGCCAGGGCCGGCTGCGCCAGCTCCCAGCACGCCTCGCCCTCGCCCTGCTCACAGCGACGCTGATGCTCGCGCTCGGACTTCGCCTCGCGCGAGCAGGCCCCCGCCGAGAGCGGCGCGAGCAAGGAAGCGAGGAGCAGCGCGCGCGTACGCATGGTCTCGATGATAGGGCCGCCTCGCGCTCGCGCGCTCATTTTTCCGGCGTCAGCGCGGCGCTCAAGCGCAGCACCCCTGGCCGCGGACGCGCGAGCGCGAGCGCGTCGAGGCGCAGCGCCAACGAGTCCGCGAGGACCTCGCGCAGCGCCAGCGTGGGCAGGCCCTCGGCCCCGGGCCGCAGCTGCGCGTCGAGGCGCGCGCGTAGATCCGCGGCCTCGAGCAGCTCCGAGAAGCAGTCCTCGAGGCGCCAGCCGCCGCCCCGAGGCTCCTCGCGCGCGCAGGTCAGCGCGAGCTCATCGAGGCTGCCGGCGAGGCCGAGCTCGCCGCGCTGGGGATCCCAGGTCGGCCGCAAGCTGCCGCGCGCGGCGACCTGGAGCTGGCCCCAGCGCGCGTCGGCGTCAGGCAGCTCCGCCGACTGATCCAGGTGCAGGTCCACGGCCAGGCCGCCCACGCCAAAGCGCCAGCCGAGCTCCTGCGCGCCCTCGCCCTGTGCCCCGGCCGGCCCCGGCGCGAGCACCAGCGGCCGCGTGGGTCGCAGGCCGTCGAGGCGCAGGGCCGTCCACTCGCGCAGGGCCACGTTGGCCTGGTCCAGCGCCTCCGCCTCCCCCAAGGTCTGCGCCAGCAGCCCGCTTTGCGTCCAGCGAAAGACCAACGCGTTGACAACGTCGACGCTCAGCTCGAGGCGCAGGTCTTCTCCGGGACCGAGCGGCTCGTCGGACAGCCTCGCCCCGGTGATCAGCGGCCCGGACACGCCAAGGTCGAAGCGCGGCTCCCCCTCGGGCACCACCGGCTCGATCCACAGCCCCGCGACCACGCCCTCGGCCTGTACCCGAGTCAGGGCGCAAAATCCCAGCGCCACGCGCGAGTCGTCCCGCTCGGGGATCAGCGCGACCTCGGGAGGGAGCAGCGCGAGGCCGGCGATGCGCTCGAGGCCCGCGTCGACCTGCTCGCGGACCAGCGCGCGCGCCTTGTTGGTGACCGCTCGATCCGCCAGCAAGAGCCCCGCGAGCGCGCCCAGAGGCGCCAGCGGTGGCGCGATCGCGCCGCCGATCAGCGCCCCTCCGCCGGCGCCCACGCCCCGGGCCTGGTTGCGCAGGCGGCCGCGAAAGTCGACCTCACCGAGGGTCACCAGCCGGGCCTGGAGGCCGCCCGCTTTGTCGATCCACACCGCGATCACCCCCGACACCGCCAGGGTGTTGACCCCGGCGATCTCGAGTTCGAAGCGCAGCGCGTCGTCGCGCAGCTCGAGCTTGGCCGTGCGCAGCTGCGTGTCCGGGCCGAGGTGCTCGACGGCGCGCAGCTCGGGCAGCAGCTCGCGCTCGAGCATGGCCACGAGCAGCGACTCGACCAGCGCCGGCGATGCGCGCAGGGCCAGATCACAGCGCGTCGCTCGCCTCGTCCGCGACTTGTCCGAGGGCGGCCGCGCGGGCGCGCCGAAGCGACCGACGAGCACCGGGTCGAGGGCCGCGCTGCGCCGACCCCCGCGGCGCTCGACGGCGGCCTCGACGAAGTGCCAGCCGGGCTCATCGAGGATCCCCCCCAGGTCGAGGGCGACCTCGCCAGCGCCCTCGTCGACGCGCAGCTGCTCCCCGACGTCGACGCCATCGAGGCGCAGCTCGAGGCGCGCGCGGTCGCTGGGCGGGCCGACCCGGGCGCGCCAGCTCGGCTGCTCGGCTGGGTCCTCTCGCGCGTCTTTGTCCTCTCCTGCGCCTGCCTCGGGCAGCGCGATCACTCGCGCCGGCGCGTCGACCCGCAGCGAGAAGGCCTCGGTGGCGGGGCTGTGTGCCCGACGCTCGAGCTGCGCTCCACCGCCCCACAGCAGCAGCCCGGCCATGGCGAGGCCGACGAGGTGAGGCAAGAGACGGCGCAGACGCTGCACGGGGGCATTGAACCATGGACCGCGGCCCGAGCCGAGGCCGGGCGCGGCGCCATGCTATCGTCTCCCCGTGGCGCTACCGAGCCTCCCGACGCGTCCTGGGGCGAGTGTCCTCAACATCGAGGACATCCTACGTCACGCGGTCCGCGGTCGCCTCCGCGTCCCCGGCTTCCAGCGCGGGCTCAAGTGGGGCCCCAGGCACGTCGAAGAGCTCTTCGACAGCATCGTCCGCGGCTTCCCAATCGGCGGCTTGCTGTTGTGGAAGCAGCCCGCCGAAGCCGCCCAGCTGAGCTTCGGGCCGCTCGTCGTCGACGCCCCCGCCATCGAAGATGCGCTGCTGATCGTCGACGGGCAGCAACGCGTGACCGCGCTGGTGGGTTGCCTCCTCCATCCAGACGAGCAGCCGATCGGGGGAACTCACGCGCTGTGGGTCAACCTCGCCACCGGCGCCTTCGAAGTCCTGCGCGAGATCCCCAGCTCTCCATCACCCTGGCTCCCCGTCAACGTGCTCGGTCAGCGTCGGCGGCTCCAGCAATGGTCTCGCAGCGCCAGCTTTGGCGAGCAGACCGAGGACTTCGTCGACCGGGCGTTTCAGATCGAAGAGTCGATCATCCGCTATGAGCTCCCCGCCTATACCGTCGAAGACGCGAGCCCCTCTGCGCTGCGACTGATCTTCAGCCGCGTCAACCATTCTGGCGTCGCGCTCAGGGAGGACGAGGTCTTTCAGGCGCTGTTTGGCGACACCGATCAGCCCAAGCCACTCGACGCCCTCGCCCAGGGCCTCCACGAGGAGACGAGCTTTGGCATGCTGCCAGTGAACTGGCTGCTGCGCTGCCTCAAAGCCATCGCCGAGCTCAGCCCCAAGCTGCAATTCGGAGAGCACAGCCCACCGCCCCCGGAGCTCCTGGCCAGCGCGCGTACGGCCATGCGCGCGGCCATCTCCTTCCTCCAGCGCGAGGTCGGTTTCTTTCACGCGTCCATCCTCCCCTACCGCTTCCCGCTGATCATCCTCGCCCGCTTCTTTCACCTCCACCCCAAGCCTCACCCTCGCAGCCGAACCTTGCTGACCCGCTGGCTGTGGCGAGGCGCGCTGGGCTTCGTCCACGGCAACAGCAGCCACGCGAGCGTCGCCTCACACCTCGGCGACATCGACATGGACGAGCACAAGAGCGTGCAGCGGCTGCTCGAACGCGTCCCCAAGCAGTCGCCCCTGCCCAGCGCACGCGAAGCCTGGTACGGCCAGGCCGCGATCACCCGTATCTACGCGACCTCGATGCTCCTCGATGAGCCGATGCAGCCCGAGGCAGAGGCGACATGGACGCGACCCGCGCTGCTCGCGGCGCTCAACGAAGAGCGGGGCCTCGCGGAGCTCTTCCCGAGCTGCCTGCGTCCCCCCACCTCCGGCTCGATAGCGATCGCCGCCCGCGCCTTTTTACCCACCGGCGTCTCCACCCAAGAGCTCGCCCAGGCCTCGGACGAAGTCTTGTCCAGCCTGGCCATTCGAGGCGAGGCGACGAAGGCCCTGCGCGCCGCAGACTTCGACGCCTTCGTGACCGCTCGAGCCGCCATCCTCGAGGAGCGACTCGAGGCCCTCGTCTCGCTGCGCGCGTCCCCAGACGAAAACGATCGCCCGCCAGTGAGCGCCCTGCTCGCAGGTTGACCATGCGCGCTGCCTCCGTCTCGATCCACGGCGTGCGTGTCGGCCAGCTCGAGCGCCTCGACGACTGGCAAAACTACTCGTTTTGCTTCGACCGCGAGTGGCTCGACATGCCCGGCCGACCTTGCCTCGGCCAGCTCTTCAGCGAGCGCATGCCCGACGAGATCCGCACCTCGGGCATGCCCTGCTGGTTCGATCACCTCCTGCCCCAGGGGCTCTCCCGTCGGCTCTTCCAGCGCATCCACGACCTGAACGAGGCCGACAACGACTCCTTCGAGCTGCTCCTCGCCATTGGCGAGGACCTCCCGGGCGCCGTCGTGATCGAGGTCGCCTCGCCGCGCCTGCTCGGGCCCCGCGACACCTCGAGTCTGGAGCGCTCGCTCCCCGAGCGGCCAGGCTTTTCGCTGCCCGGAGCCCAAAACAAGCTCTCGGTCCGCGCCGGAGAGCGCGGACTGGTCGTTCCCGCGCGAGGAGAGCTCGGCCACTGGATCGCAAAATTCGATGACCCCCAATTCCCGGGGCTCCCCACCCTCGAGTACGCGACGACCCTCTGGGCCCAAGCCGCAGGCATTCGCACGCACTCGGTCCGCCTGGCCTCGAGCGACGAGTTCGTCGAGCTCCCCGCCGCGCTCCCGCTCGGCGATCGCAAGGTCTTGCTCGCCGAGCGCTTCGATCGCGCCGAAAACCAGCGAATTCACGCCGAGGACTTCGGGCAGATCCTCGACATCCCAGCGGGCGACCCCCAGTATCGCTCGCGCTACGAAGACCTCGCCAAGGTCCTCGCCGCGCTCTCGCCACGAGACGCGCGCGAGTACGTCGAGCGCGTGGCCTTCATGGTCGTCTGTGGCAACGGGGACGCCCACATCAAGAATTGGGGCGTCGTCTACCCGGACCGCAGAACGCCTCGCCTCGGTCCAGCCTACGACCTCGTCTCGACCGTGGCGCGGATACCCTCCGACACCCTCGCGCTCACCTTGGCCGGAGACACCGAGCGGCGCTTCTCCCAAGTTGGACTCGACTCGTTTCGGCCGTTGGCTCGAGCCCTCGGGCTCGAGGAGGCAGAGGTCCTCACCTGGGTCCGCGAGGCTCGAGATCGTGCGCTCGACGCCTGGGCATCTCGAGCTGCGAATTGGCCGCTGTCCCCGCGCGAGCGCCAGAACATCGCGGATCATCTCTCGCGGGTTCCACTTTGCCGAGCCGACGGCGAGTGAGCCGCTCTCGCGCGATGGATCGCTAGCTAGTGTGCGCGCCTCTGGCGCGCACACTAGAGATCGCGCAGGACCATCTTGGCCGCGTTGTAGCCACACATCCCGTGCACCCCCGCGCCCGGGTGCGCGTAGCTCGAGCCCAGGTAGAGCGCTTTGATCGGCGTGCGGTAGCGAAACCACGGAAAGATCGGCCGAAACACGAGCTGGCGATACCAGGCATTGGAGCCGCCGCCGAGGTCGCCGCCGACCAAGTTGGCGTCCATGGCCTCGAGGTCCGCGGGGCTGACCACGCGGCGCGCCGAGATCCGCTCACGAAAGCCCGGGGCCAGGCCCTCGATGCGCGCGTCGATGGTGTCGGCGAAGCGCTCGGCGTGGGCCGCCCAGTCGCCGCCGGGGGGCACGCTGGGCACCCGCGAGTAGGCCCACAGCGCGTGCTTGCCCGCGGGGGCGCGGCTGGGATCGCTGACGCTCTGCTGGCCGATCACCAGGTAGGGGTTGTCGGGCAGCTGGCCGCCGCGGGCCTGGGCGGTGAAGCGACGCAGGTCCTCGAGGCTGTCGCCGGCGTGGACGACCGCGGCCTCGCGGCAGACGTCGACGGCCCAGGGCACGGGGCCATCGAGAGCCCAGTCGACCTTGAAGGTGCCCCAGCCGTAGGCGAAGTTCTGCATCTTGCGGACGACCCGGCCGGGGAGCAGCTTCTCGTCGACCAGGCGCCCGAGCAGGGCCGGGGCCGAGGTGTCGCTGACGATCGCCTTGGTCGCGCGGATCGACTCGCCGCCGGCCAAGGTCACGGCCTCCGCCCGACCGCCGCGGACCTCGACGGACTCGACCCGAGCGCCCACGCGCACGCGCCCGCCGTGGTGCTCGAGCAGGCCGACCAGCGCCGCGGTGATCGACCCGGCCCCGCCCGCGGGCACGCCGTAGCCGCCGCTGGTCGCCATGGCCGTGAGCATGTAGCCGATGCCCGAGCCAAAGGTGTCGTCGGGGCCGACGTCGGTGTGCAGGGCCAGGCCGGGGATCACCCGGCGCGCGGCCTCGCTGCGAAACCACGCCTTGGACAGGCGCGCGCCGCTGCGCAGGAAGATCGCCGCGACCCGCAAGATCGCGAAGGGCAGCAGGCCGAGCGCCGGGCGGATCGCCGGGAAGGTCTCGAGCATCGCCGGCAGCAGGTGCGGCTCGACGCGCCGGTGGAACTCGGCGATCTCGCGCATCTTGGCCCCGTCCTCGGGGCTGCCAAAGCAGGCCGCCATGCGATCGTGGTCGCGGGCGAGGATCGCCACGCTGCCGTCGGGGGCCGGGTGGGCGCTGTCGACCGGGGCGAAGGTCCAGCGCAGGCCGTGCTCGGCCAGGGGCAGGTCCAAGAACGCGGGGCTGATCTGCGCGAAGGGAAAGAAAGCCGCGCCCACGTCGTGGACGAAGCCGGGCAGCGTGGCCTGCTCCGAGGCCAGGGCGCCGCCGGGGCGCTCGGGGTGGGCCTCGAGCACGAGCACGTCGAGGCCCGCGCGGGCGAGCACACAGGCGGCCGTCAGCCCGTTGGGGCCTGCGCCGATGACGATGATCTCGGGGTCGCTCACGGGGAGGAGCACGCTACCCCCGCTCGCGGCCGACGGCCAGCGACCAGGCAAATGTCCCGCGGAGGACCGCCCGCGCGCCTACTCGAGCTTGAGCTCGCGCATCTTCCTCCACAGCGTGGTCCGACTGATGCCGAGCAGCTCCGCGGCCTGGCTCTTGAGCCCGCCGGCGATGCGCAGAGCCTCGAGGATCCGCGCCTTCTCGTCGTCCTCGGGGGCGAAGCCAGCGTGGTTGCGAGCGCTGCGCGGGGGCGGCTCCCCACGCAGCTCCGGGGGCAGCTCGTCGAGGGAGAGCACCGGCCCCTCGCCGATCGCGAACGCGTACTCGATCACGTTTCGCAGCTCGCGGACGTTGCCCGGCCACTGGTAGGCCAAGATCCGCGCGTGGGCGTCGGGGGCGATCGCCTCGATCCGCCGGCAGGGCAGCGCCTCGGGGTCCTCGTCCTCCTTGCGCGCGGCGTCGCGGACCTCGGCGCGCTCGTTGAACTCCTTGATGAAGTACCAGGTCAGGACCTCGACGTCGCGGTCGCGCTCGACCAGCGGCGGGAGGAAGAGCGGGACCACGCGGATCCGGTACATCAGGTCCTCGCGGAAGCGGCCGCTGTCGACCTCCTCGCGCAGGGACTTGTTGGTCGCGGCGAGCAGCCGGACGTCGACGCTGGCCGGCTCGGTCCCACCCACTGGCACGAAGGTCCGCTCCTGGAGCACGCGCAGCAGCCGAGCCTGGATGTCGGGGCTGAGCTCGGCGACCTCGTCGAGAAACACGGTGCCACCGTCGCCGAGGGCGAAGAGCCCCGGGCGCTCGCGGATCGCCCCGGTGAAGGCCCCGCGCACGTGGCCGAAGAGCTCCGAGGCCGCCAGCTCCGGGGTCAAGGTCGCGCAGTTGATGGCCTGGAAGGGCCGCTGGCGCCGACGCGAGAGCTGGTGGATCGCCGCCGCGACGAGCTCCTTGCCCGTCCCGCTCTCGCCGCGGATCAAGATCGCCGCGTCACTGCGCGCCGCCCGACGGATCAGCTCGAAGAAGGCCAACATCTGCGGGGACGCGGTGACGATGCCGTGGAAGTCGCTGACCTCGAGATCGTCTGGCAGGGGGATGGGATCGAGGTTCATCGGCGTCGTCATGGTCACCGGCCGAGGACGCAGCTGTCAAAGCTACGCAAGGGCGGGCGGGGGTGGAGAGTTGGGGATCGGCGGGGTGTCGCGAGCGACTCATCCCCTGCAACCGCGGTCGAAACTCCGCCGCGACCCGGGCCGCCCGAGTGCGCCCTCGGGCGCTCGCCTCGGCGGGCTTAGCAAGGCTCAAGCCAGCCCCCCGCAGGGCTACGAACGCCCCTCAGATCGCTCAATTCGCGCGTTCTCAGTTTCGCCTACCCCATTTTTGTTGCACCGTGGTGCAACACAGGTGCGCCGCCCACGTCCGGAGGCTCGCCCCGGGCGGGCTCCCGCGCCTTGGCCCGGTAGCTGCAAACGCCCCGAGCGGAGGACGAAGTCATGCTCGAATTCGCCAAGCGGCACCTGCCCCTGCTCGCGCTCCTCACGAGCGACGAGTACTCCCGCGACGATCTGCGCAGCGATCTCGTCGCGGGCGTGACCACGGCAGTGATGCTGATTCCCCAAGGCATGGCCTACGCCATGCTCGCCGGCCTACCCCCGATCGTCGGCCTCTACGCCTCGCTGCTCCCGCTGATCGCCTACGCGCTGATCGGGACCTCGCGCCAGCTCGCCGTCGGCCCCGTGGCCATGGACTCGCTGCTCGTCGCCGCGGGCGTGGGCGCCATCGCCGAGGTCGGCACCGAGGCCTATATCGGCTACGCGGTCGCCCTCGCGCTGATGGCCGGCGTGATGCAGGTGCTGATGGGCGTGGCCCGGCTGGGCTTTTTGGTCAACTTCCTCTCGCGCCCGGTGATCAGCGGCTTCACCTCGGCGGCGGCGCTGATCATCGGCCTGTCCCAGCTCAAGCACCTGCTCGGCGTCGACCTCGAGCGCAGCAAGCACATCCACGAGATCCTGATCCAGGCGGCCTCGCGCGTGGGTGAGATCAACCCGATCACCCTGGCGATCGGCGCGGTCTCGATCGCCTTGCTGATCGCCCTCAAGGCCCTCGCGCCCAAGATCCCCAGGGCCCTGGTCGTCGTCGGCCTGGGCACCATGGCCGTCTACCTGCTCGGCCTGCACGAGCGCGGCGTGGCGATCGTCGCCGAGGTCCCCGCGGGGCTGCCCACGCCGGCCATCCCGCGCATCGACGCCGAGACCTTCTCCCAGCTGTGGACCACGGCCCTGACCATCGCCGTGGTCGCGTTCATGGAGGCGATCTCCGTGGCCAAGAAGTGCGCGAGCGCGGAGAAGTACGAGCTCGACCCCAACCGCGAATTCGTGGCCCTCGGCGCGGCCAACATCGCCGCCGGCCTGTTCCGCGCCTACCCGGTCACCGGCGGGTTCTCGCGCACGGCCGTCAACGCCCAGGCCGGGGCCAAGTCGGGGCTCTCCGGGCTGATCACCGCGGCCCTCGTCGGCCTGACCTTGCTGTTCTTGACCCCGGTCTTCTACTACCTGCCCAAGGCCGTGCTCGCCGCGATCATCATGGTCGCCGTGTTCGGGCTGATCGACCCCAAGGAGGTCCGCCGGCTGTGGAAGGTCAACCGGGCCGACCTCGCCCTGCTCCTGCTGACCTTTGCGATCACGCTGATCCTCGGCATCCAGCAGGGCATCCTCATCGGCGTGAGCGCCTCGCTGCTGTGGTTCGTGGTCCGCACGACCCGGCCGCACACCGCGGTCCTCGGCCGGCTCCCCGGCGGCGAGGTCTACCGCAACCTCGCGCGCTACCCCGAGGCCCAGGCCGAGCCCGGCGTGCTGACCGTGCGCATCGACGCCCAGTTCTACTTCGGCAACGTGACCTTCTTGAAGCAGACCCTCGACCGCCTGCTGCGCGAGCGCGGCGAGGCCGGGGACGAGATCTTCGCCGTGGTCCTCGACGCCTCGGGGGTCAACTACCTCGACTCCTCGGCCGACGCGGCCCTCGACGAGATCCTCGAGGACCTCGACGACCGGCGCGTGCGCCTGTACACCGCCGGGCTCAAGGGCCCCGTACGCGACGCCATGCAGCGCTCCGGGCTGTGGGCCCGCCTCGAGAACAGGCGCGCCCAGACCGTGCACCAGGCCGTCGGCATGGCCCTGCGCGACCGCGACCGCGAGGGCGGACCCTTTCAGGACGCGGCCAGTGACGACGGCAGCGGTGACGACGACGCGCACGCGGCCGCCTGAGCGCAGGCCCGGCCCCAGCCCCGACTCGATTGTTCGTTCGTTCGTGCGCGCCGCCTCGGGCCGAGGCGGCGCGCCGCCTTCACCGGCCCCGCGCAGGCGCGGGCTTCAGCGCTCGACCTGGCCGAGGTTGGCGTGGAGCATCGCGCCGTTGATCACCGGGTTGTCGGCGGCGAAGTGGAGCACGGCGGCGATCTCCTCGGGCTCGACCAGCCGCGCGAAGGTCGACAGCCCAGCCAGGGAGGCGAGCACCTCGGCGTCGCCTCCGGCCCGGTCCACGAGCATCTCGGTGCGCGTGAACCCTGGGCACACGCAGGCCGTGTGCACGCCCGTGCCGGCGAGGTCCTGGCAGGTCGACTTCATCAAGCCGGCGAGGGCGTGCTTGCTCAGCACGTAGGAGGCCACGCCGGCCACGGCCTTCTCGCTGAGGGTCGAGCCCACGTAGAGCACGCTCGAGCCCGCGGCCATGCGCGGGACCAGCAAGCGGTTGAGCCGCGCCGGCGCGACGACGTTGAGCTCGAGGGTCTCGCGCAAGCTCGCGGGGTCGATGGACACGGCCGTGTCCGGGGTCAGCGTCGCGGCGTTGTGGATCAGGCACAGCTTGCCTGGCGCTGCGCCGAGCTCGGCGTCGAGCCAGGCGGCCACGCGCTCGTCGACCTGCGGGTCGAGGAGGTCGGCCTCGAGCCAGGTCACGCCCTCGACCGGGCAGCGCGAGCGCGAGAGCGCGAACACCTGCCAGCCGGCCGCGACAAAGCGCGCCGCCGCGGCCCGACCGATGCCCCGCGAGGCCCCCGTGATCAACATGCTCCGTGCTTCAGTCATGCTCTCGCTCCCTCGTCTCTCGTCACGCGTCCGTCACACATCGTCGCGCGCCCAGGTCCACGTCGCCCACTGCCCCGGGCCCGACGCACACTTGACGGTGACCGCCTCGATCCCCAGGCCGAGCAGCCCCTGCGGGTCTTCGGTCAGCCGCTCGCCAAAGAGCCGCGCGAGCTCCTCGATGGTCACGTTGGCGACCGGGATCGGCGTGACGTCGCGGGCCATGAAGCGCATCACGGTCCCGTCGTAGTGGGCCCTGAGCTCGTCCCCCTCGCGCTCGAGGCGGAGGTGGGGCGAGCGCTCGGGCAGCAGCAAGGTC
Organism: Pseudenhygromyxa sp. WMMC2535; assembly: GCF_011083025.2. Lineage (NCBI taxonomy): Bacteria > Pseudomonadati > Myxococcota > Nannocystales > Nannocystaceae > Pseudenhygromyxa > Pseudenhygromyxa sp. WMMC2535. Next base: position 3,581,292 of record NZ_JABJWV010000001.1, on the reverse strand, counting down.
TCGTTCCAGGCTGCGCACATCTGCCTGAGCTGGCGCTTGAAGGGGCCGTAGTCCGCCATCAGCCCGTCTCGACCCACGCGCCCCGTGAGCGCGGCGTAGACCGTGAAATTGTGACCGTGGAGGTTCTCTCGCTCGCTCGCGGAGAAGATCGTGAAGTGCCCCGCGGAGAACTTCATCTCCTCCTTGAACAGCTCGATGGTCGTCAGGCGTCCGTCCATGCCGTGGGTCGCGGGTCTAGCACGGGCCCCCCCAGCTGTCGTGGCCGCGCCCACCCCTCCCCACCGACGCCCCCCTACCCTGGACCCCACACCCCGGCAGAGCTCGGGGCCTGGCGCGCCCAAAGCTCCCAAAAGTGGCGCACTTTCGCGCGAACTGGGGTTCGTATGCAGGTTTTGCCTGCACGATTTTTCGTGTTCTGGAGACCAGACAGGGCGCGAGTTTTCCATCAGAATCCGGCACAAGATGCTGCGAAACCATCTTCGACTCACTGGACTTTCTTTGTTGTCGGTTGGCCTCGTGACCGCCGCTTGCTCCGACGACAGCACCGACGGCTCCGCTGACGAGGCGGCCGACTCCACCGCCGACTCCACCGCCGACACGGACACCACCATGGACTCGGGCGAAGGCTCGACCTCCATGGGGACCACCGAGACCGACTCGGACGACGACATCACGGCGGACACCACCGCCGACTCGACGACGGCGGACACCACCGCCGACTCCACCGACATGGGTGAGACCACGGCCGACACCACGGCCGACGAGACCACCGACACCACGGACACCACCGAAGAGGGCCCCTTTTGCCAGCCCGGCAGCTCCGTATGCGCCGACGCCAGCAGCGTGCAGACCTGCCTCGACGACGGCTCCGCCTACGGCGACCCCGTCCCCTGCGAGGACACCGAGGAGTGCAGCGCCGGCGCCTGCGTCCCGCAGTGTGAGCTGATCCAGGCCAACCCGAGCTCGATCGGCTGCTCCTTCTTCGCCAACCGCATGGACAACTACAGCGCCACCGAAAACGACTCGTTGGTGGTCGGCAACATCTCGTCCGACACGGCGGTCACGGCTCAGCTCTACTTCGTGCCCAACAACAGCAGCGCCGAGCAGGCCCAGGGCAGCGCCGTGGAGATCGCCCCCGAGGGCACCTACACCTTCACCCTGACCAACGCGCAGATCGAGAGCACCACGACCGTGCGCCAGGGCGGCGTCTACCGGCTCGAGACCAACCTCCCGGTCGTCGCCTATCAGCACTCGCCGATCGGCTCGGTCTACACCAACGACGCGTCGATGCTGCTCCCCGAGCACGCGCTGACCGGTAACTACGTCGTCAGCTCCTACCCGGCCACCATCGGCAGCTATCCGAGCTACTTCACCGCGATCGCCATCGCCGACGGCACCACCGTCGACTTCACCGTGCCCGAGGCCACCGCGGGCGGCGGCGGCGTCTCGGCCCTCGCCGCTGGCGAGTCGACCCAGGTCATGCTCGACCGCTACGACACCCTCAACGTCGTCGTCTCCCAGCAGACCGGCGGCGACCTCTCGGGCACGGTCATCTCCTCGGACCAGCCCCTGTGGCTCGTCGGCGCGACCGAGTGCGCCAACGTCCCGAACTCCGCCACGGCCCTCTACTGCGACCACATGGAGGAAGCGATCCTCCCGCTCGAGTACTGGGGTCAAGAGTACGTCGGTCCCCACGCCCCCTACCGCTCGGGCAACGAGGACTTCCACTGGCGCGTGTACTCCGGCGAGGACGGCGTGACCATCACCACCGACCCCGTCCAGACCGGCTTCCCGGTCCAGCTCGACAAGGGCGAGTACTACCAGTTCTCCACCGACGAGAGCTTCGTGGTCACCGGCGACGGCCCCTTCATGCCCGTGCAGTACCTCGAGGGCACCACCGGCGGCGCCAATGACGGCGACCCCTCGATGTACCAGATGGTGCCCACGGCCCAGTTCCTCGACACCTACGCCTTCGTCACCGGCGAGGACTACCCGACCCACTGGGCACAGATCATCCGCCCCGCCGGCGGCTCGGACGTCAGCATCGACGGCACCGTGGTCGGCGGCTACTACACCGTCGGCAGCTACGAGGTCGCGGACGTCTCGATCTCCGAGGGTTCGCACTTCGCGACCAGCGACCAGCCCTTCGGCATCATCTCCGTCGGCTACTCGCCGGCGACCAGCTACGCCTACCCCGGCGGCCTCAAGCTCGAGGTCATCAACCCGCAGTGAGCGGCGCTTGGCCTGGGTCCTGACCCAGCTCGAATCACCACGGCTCGAGGCTCCTTCGCGGGCCTCGAGCCGTTTAATGAACATGAACATGAACGCGAGCGCGCCAAGGCGGGCTTCAGCGGGCGCGCGCTCAGGACTCCGAGCCGCCCCCGGGCGGGATCACCATCACCGGGCAGGGCGCCTGGCGGATCACGCGATCCGCCGTGCTGCCCAGGAAAAAGCGCGCGACCCGGCTGCGGCCGCTCGCCGCGACGATGATCAGCTGCGCGTCGAAGCTCTTCGCCTGCTCGAGGATGACCGTGAGCGCGATGCCGGGGACGACGGTGAAGCTACATCGAATGCCAGGCGCAAAGTGCTCACACAGCGCCGTGAGCACCTTGAGCGAGGCCGCCTTGGCCGCGGCGTGGATCTCCTCGATGTCCTTGCCCCCGAGCACGCCCATGCTCGAGCCGCCATAGACCCGCGCGGCCTCGTAGGTCGGCGTGACGTGGATCAGGCGCAGCTCGCCGCCCTCGTCGACCACGCCAGCGGCGAGCTCGAGGGCCTTCGCGCTCGCCGGCGCCACCGCCACGGTGCCCCCCTCGGTCTCCACCTCGAAGCCCGAGTGAACCGCCGCGTCCATGTCCTCGGTGAAGTCGATGGGGACCAAGATCCGGCGAAAAGGGTTGGTGCTCATGGCCGAACTCTATCAGGCCGATGACGAAAGCCACCACGCCCTGGCCGCCATCGGTCGCACCAAAACGCTGTTTAGAGCAGTTCGCGCAGGCTCTGCGCGATCCATGCGCGACCTGTGTCCAAAGAACCGACGGCGCGCCTCGCTCTGATGTAGATTTGGCGCTCTTCGATGGCAGCTGAAATGAACCTGTTCCGCTCGACGCTCTCAAGTCCCACGCTCCTGTTTCTCCTCGCGCCCTTCATCGTTGCGGGCTGTGGTGCAGACCCCGAACCCGGCAGCAGCGACGAGGCCGAAGACACGGGGACGGACGAGTCGGGCGAGACGGGCACGGACGAGACCACGACCGACGAGTCGGGCAGCGGCGAGAGCAGCGAGGACGACGTCGGCGAGAGCACCGAAGAGAGCACCGAGACCGGGACCGAGACGGACACCGAGACCGACTCCGACACTGGAGAGACGGACACCGGCGGCGACAACCTGGCCTGCCTCGACGGCCAGTTCCTCAACGGCCCCTCCCCCGGCCCGGCCTACGGCGCCTACGACCTGACCATCGGCTCGCACTGCAACGGGACCAACAACCAGGACATCACCGACATCGAGCGCGTGGTCTTCCTCGGCGACTCGGTCACCGTGGGCACGCCGCCGACGGGGGTCAACGAGTTCTACCGCTCGCTCGTCGCCGACGAGCTCGAGATGGCCTTCGACCTCGACGCGACGAACTTCTTGTGGAAGCAGTACGACCCGGTCAACGGCACCGCCGTGGTCCAGGACGCCGGCGACTTCTCGTCTTGCGCCAAGTGGGGCGCGCGCAACGACGACTTCCTCGGCAATCAGCTCGAGGACTGCTTCCCCGAGGAGGAGCGGCTCAAGCGGACCTTGGTGATCACGACCATGGGTGGCAACGACATCGCGGCCCTCGCCAAGGACGCCGTCGAGGGCGTGACCACCGACGCGCTGCTGGCCGACGCCGACTCGATGCTCGCCGACCTGCGCATGGGCATGGAGTGGATGATGGACCCGGAGAAATTTCCCAACGGGATCTTCGTGGTCTTCGCCAACGTCTACGAGTTCACCGACGCGACCGCGGACCTGCTGTCCTGCCCGGCCGCGAGCGTGGCCGGCTTCGACGCCAACCCCGAGGACCCCGATCAGCTCATGGAGCTGATCAACTACATCAACGGCGAGTACGCGCAGGTCGCCGCCGACTTCGGCACGGACCTGGTGTTCATGTTCGAGAACTTCTGCGGCCACGGCTTCCGGGCCGACGACACCTCGGGGCTGTGCTACCGCGGGCCGAGCTCGGACACCTGGTTCGACCTGACCTGCATCCACCCCACGCCCGACGGCCACGCGGCCCTCGCCGGCCTCTTCCTCGACGTGATCCTCGAATAAGGTGCGCGCGGACCCCCTCGACCAGCGCCTGCGCGCGGCCGCGGGCGTGGTCAGCCCGGGCTGCGTGGCCCTCGGGCTGCGCGGCGGCGAGCTGCGCTACCTCGGCGTCGCCGGGACCCTGGCCAGCCACGCCGCCGCCGGGGCGCTGACGGACGTCGCCGTCGACGAGGACACGCGCTACGACCTCGCCTCGCTGACCAAGGTGCTGTCGACCACCACCTTGGTCGCGCAGAGCGTGGCCGAGGGTCGCCTCGCCCTCGACGACGCCCTGCCCGATCCGCTCGCGCCCGCCGACGGCCCCGCCCCGCGCCTGGCCGAGCTGCTCGAGCACGCCGCCGGCCTCGCGGCCCACCGCGAGTACTTCCACGCGCCCTGGTCCCTGGCCGTCAACCAGCCCGAGGCGATGCTCGCGGCCATCCGCGCGACCGCGCGAGACTGCCCGCCGCAAACGCGGGCGATCTACTCGGACCTCGGCTTCATCTTGCTCGGACGCTGGCTCGAGCTCGTCCACGAGCGCCCCCTCGACGCGCTCTTTCACGAGCGCGTCGCCGAGCCCCTCGGCCTCGCGGGCGCGATCGGCTTTCGGCGGATCTCCGCCAGCACCGAGGCGCCCGCGGACAGCTCCAAGAGGCCAATCGCACCCACGGAGGTCTACGACGCCGCGCTCCACGGGGGCGCGCGCCAGCACTGGTACGCCATCCGCGAGACCCTCGGCCAGGGCATGGCCCACGGCGTCGTCCACGACGACAACTGCCTCGTCCTCGACGGCGTCGGCGGGCACGCCGGGCTCTTCGGCACCGCCGCGGCCGTGGCCGCCATCGGCCAGGCCTGGCTCGACGGCCTGCCCCTCGTCGCGCGCGAGCGTCACCCCGAGCTGCTCGCCCGCTTCTCCCAGCCCTCGCGCGTGGCCGGCTCGACCCGGCGCCTGGGCTTCGACGGCCAGGACCCCTCGGGCGGCGGCTCGACCGGGGGGGCGCTCTCACCAGCGAGCTTTGGTCACCTGGGCTTCACGGGCACCAGCTTGTGGATCGACCCCGCGCCCTCGGCCCGGAGCGTGCACGTGCTGCTGACCAACCGCGTGCACCCCAGCCGGGGCGACGCCGGGCTCGGCATCCGCGCGCTCCGGCCCCAGGTTCATCGGCTGCTCGCGGCGCGCTGAGCCGCGCTAGAAGCGAAACGAGCCGCCGAGCATGAAGCCCTGCCCCTCGAGGGGCGCGCCGCCGATCTGCACGTCGTGCTCGATCAAGGTCGCGACCGTGGGGTCTTCCTTGTGGACGAAGAGCAACGTGGTGAACACGGCGGTGCCCACGAAGAACACACCCGTGGCGACCCAGCTCACGGTCGCCGTCGTCGCCAGAGCGTCGGCCTTGTTGCAGACCGTGGTGACGGCCCCGTTGGTCACCGCCCCAGGCTCGGGCTCGGCCCGCGCCAACACGCAGAGGTCACCGTTGGTGTGGGGGTCGATGTCGTTGCCCGGCTTGTTGTCTTCCAGCGAGGCCTCGGCCGCGGCGATCAGCTCCTTGCGCACCGGCCCGCGGACCGCGACGCCGGTGCCGATGGCCGTGCCCAGCGCGGCCACGGTCAGCCCGCCCATGACCCCAACGCCGACCTTCTTCCACCGAGGCCGCGGCTCGTAGGGCCCCCAGATCAGCGTCCCCGAGTCCTTGGGCTCGCGCCCCTCGGGCTCCGCGCTGCCCTCGGCCCCCTCGCCCTCCTCGCTCACGGAGGGCGGGATGTCGTCGGCGGTGATCTCGATCTCGTAGAGCTCGTTGATCATGTTGGCCGCGGTCTCGGCCATCTTGGTCTCGGCGAGCTCGGCCGGGGTCAGCACCCGCTCGATCTCCTTTTGGATCGAGCCGGTGTTGATGTTGAGGAGGACCAGGTTGATCTTCCAGTTGTCCCCGTACTTGGTCATGGTCGCGTAGACCAGCTCCTGGGAGCCCAGGGTCTTACCGGCCTCGGCGAAGCAGGGCACGTCGGCCTCGCCGCAGCCCATGGTCAGCTTGAGCTCGGCCAGGGTCATGGTCCGGCCGTCGTCGCGGCCGCGCTGGGTCAAGTCCCAACGCAGCGCGTCGCTGAGCGCGGACACCGGCTCGCCCTCGCCCTCGACGCCGAGGAAGGTCGTCGTCGACTCGGGCTGGGCGGCCTCGGAGACCTGAGGGACGAGGGCGCTCGCCAGACCGACACTGACGCTCGCGGCGCTGAGCGTCGCGGCGGTGAGGGTGGCGGTCAGACGGGAGACGAAGCTGCGGACGCGAGGCATGACGGGAGGTCCAGCCCGACAAAGGACGGGAGGCTGAAGTTGACATGTCCGCGCGGACCTGAAAAGGGCTTAGCCGGTGCGATCGCGCGATCGCGTACATGTTTCGCGTCCGAGCCCGCGTGACCTGAACAAACCCCGGGACCCGCCCGGGACTCGCCCGTGTCGCGGTAGCATCCCCCGCCGTGACCGACGACGACGACGACGACGAGCTCATCGGAGACGCTGGCTCGAGCGCCAGCGCCGATGGGCCGTCCGCGCGGGCGGGCGCCGCCGAGCTGCCGCCGCTGCGGATCCGCGGCAGCTTGGCCGCGCGGATCGTCGCGCTGGTCTTGTTGGTGGTCCTCGGTACCGGATCCTCCGCGCTGATCATCGTCACTCAGGTTCGTGGCCTGCGAGCCAACTTCGACCTGCTCACCGGCGTCTACATCCCCTTTCAAACCCGCCTGCTCGCCGCCCAGGCCCAAGACCAGCGCATCCACGCCCTCGCGTCGAGCCTCGGCAACCCCGAGAGCCTCGATCGCGGAGATCTGCTGACGATGAACCTCGAGGACGCCTACGAGCTGCGCGCCGCGCTGATCGCCGAGGTCCGTCAGCCCCTCGAGCAGGCCCTCTCCCACTCCGATCGCCTCGGCGGCGCGGATCAGCTCGACGCGGTCCGAGATCTCCACCTCGAGGTCACCACCCTCGAGGCCCTCGCCGAGCTGACCGAGGGCGACGATCTGCGCGAGCTGATCACCGACGCCTCCCGCCAGTCGGAGATCAGCCGGCGCTTTCGGACGCTACAAAAGCGTGCCAACGAGGTCGTGGCCGAGCAACGCGACACCGTGGCCGCGGCCGGGCGCATCGCCGAGCAGCGCGCGCTGATCGTGACCCTCGCCGCCGCCGTGCTCTCGCTGATCGCCACCTTGGCGGTGGTCCTCACCCTGCGCCCTCTGCGACGCCTGGCGATCAGCGTGCGCCGGATCGGCGCCGGTGAGTGGCGCGAGCGCCTCGAGCTCGGCGAGCGCCCCGAGCGTGACGACGAGGTCGCCAGGCTCAGCCGCGAGGTCAACCACATGGCCGAGGCCCTCGAGGAGCGCGAGCGTCGGCTGCTCCACGGTGAGCGCCTCGCCGCCATCGGCCGCCTCGCCGCGCAGATCACTCACGAGATCCGCAACCCGCTGTCGAGCGTCGCCCTCAACGCGGAGCTGCTCGAAGACGAGCTCGGGCAATTCGGCGAAGACAGCGAGGAAGCGCGGCAGCTGCTCAGCCGCATCGCCACCGAGGTCGACCGACTCACGCAGATCACCGAGGCCTACCTGGGCTTCGCCCGCCGCCCCAAGCCCCAGCTGGCGCGCCTCGAGCTCGGGCGTCAACTCACGGATCTCCTCGATTTCCTCGCCCAGGAGCACCGCCAAAATGGCGTCCTCGTCGTGCGCGAGCTGCCCAGCGAGCCGCTCTGGGTCGAGGCCGACGCCGGCCAGCTCCGCCAGGCGCTGATCAATTTGCTGCGCAACGCCCAGGAGGCGGCCCTCGAGGTCAACGAGGACGAGGACGAGCAGGCACGCCGAGACAGCGGCGTCGGGGATCTGCTCGACGATCTCGACGAGCTCGACGAGCTCGAAGGGGAGCCGGCGCGTGGCTCGGGCGCCGACCAGGGCCCCGAGCGCGGCCGCGGAGGCGCGCGGATCGTCGTCACCCTCGAGCCCGCGGGCGAGGGCGAGGAGCGCCGCGCCAACATCCGGGTCGCCGACAGCGGCCCAGGCATCCCAGGCGCCGACGAGGGCGGCCTGGAGCGCATCTTCGAGGCCTTCGTGACCAGCAAGGCCCACGGCACTGGCCTCGGGCTGCCCATGGTCCAGCAGATCGCCGTCGATCACGGCGGCGGCGTCCGCCTGCTCGAGACCGGCCCCGAGGGCACCCGCTTCGAGCTTTGGCTGCCGGCTTGCGATCCCCCCGCCCCCTCCGTATCCTCGCCAAACTTCGCGTAAGCCGCTCTGACGGCTCGCGTTCGAAACAGCTGCCATGCTCACGCGTCGCCCCTTCGCCTCCGCCCTCCTGTTGACCGCCGGCTTCGCCGTCAGCGCATGCACGGCCATCTTGGTCCCCGACGAGGGGGACGACGGCGTTGTCCGCTGCAACAACACCGAGGACTGCCCGGACATCGAGGACAACCGCTACCGCTCGCAGTGTGTGTTCGGCGACGGCCAGGACCAGGACAACTCCGACAAGGTCTGCGCCGCGGACTTCGAAGTCATCGGCTGCAACCCGCAAAATTACGACGGCGATCACCCCTTCGTGACCCTCTACGAGGACGCCGTCGATGCCAAGGCCGCCTACGTCGCCTGCACCGAGGAGAACCGGGGCAAGCGCGGCTGCCTGAACAGCGGCGGCAGCTGCGAGGCCGGCCTCGAGCTCCGCGAAGACGGGGTCTGCGACGACCCCAACGACCCTCTGCCCGCGATCTACCCGCCCGACGTCGGCGGGGCCGACATCGCTGGCCAGGACGTCATGGATCAGTTCTGCCGGTCTTACTTCTGCGACGAAGAGTTCGTCTGCGACACCAGCACCTCCAACTGGACCTGCCGGCGCTGCTCGACCAGCGACCCCTTCGCCGAGGGCGGCTGCGGCCTGCTCTACATCCAGGGCGCCCGCTCCAGCGTCTACGAGGACGCGAGCCTCGGCAACTGCGACGGCACCCTCGAGACCGAAGAGCAGGTCCTCGGCACGGCGCCCGAGGTCATCTGAGCTGATCAGGCCTGATCAGGTCTGATCAGGTCTGATCAGGCCGCGAGACGAACGAAGCCCGCGAAGCTCAACTTCGCGGGCTTTGTCGTCTCGGCGCCTCGCCAATAGACCAGTAGCGAGGCGTATTTTTCAGGGCGCAGCCCTCAGAGCGCCAGCTCGCGCGCTTCCCAGGACTCCCCATCGAGGGCCTCGAGGGCCTCGGCCGCGCCCTCGTCGAGCTCCACGAGCGCGCCCTCGCCCAGGCCGGGCACGTCGAGGGCCGCGAGCGAGCCGCCCACGTCACGAACGTCGATCTCCCAGTCCTTGCGGCTGTAGAGCGTCATGCTCCTGCCGTTGCGTGCCCTCAGCTCGAGGCACAGGTCGAAGGGCGCCGGGGCCTCGCCCTTGCACGCCCAGGTCCGCACCTCGACCGCCGAGCGCACGCGATCTTGAGGGAAGAAGAAGTGCAGCGCGTCCCCGTGCTGCTCCCACTTGAAGACCTCCACCCGGTGGCGCCAGCTCGACGACCGGCCCGTGGCCCCGAAGTGGCCCTTGGGGTGCTCGAGGACCACCAGGTGGCCGATCATGTCACGCCCGTCCTCGGGGACATGATCGATCCAGGGGCGGTTGACGAGGTGCTTGGCCGCCTGCGCGCCGTCGTCAGCGAACAGCGCGCTCCCGACCTTCCACAGCCCAAAGGTACAAAAACCCGCCAGCGCGAGCGCGATCGTCTTAGCGTGTGCCTTCGCCATCACCGGAGTGTGGCATTTGCGCGCCTGAGCGTCCATGGCGTCGCCTCCGCTACGCCAGACCCCGCGCCGAGCGGCGAGGGATCTCACAGGGCCCCGCCCCCCGTGCACTTGGACTAGCGGCCATGCGCAAGTAGACAGCGGCCAACCGTACCCAGGGCGTGCGTCGGCGGCGAGCCGGTCCGAGTGGACCAAGAAGCACCTATCCGACGGCCCCGCAACCAACCCGCGGCAGCGCTGCCGCGGGGACGAGAGAGACAGACAACATGACCGAGTCCGAAATCGGCAAGCTCAACGTCCAGATCCGCGAGAACTCCGGCAAGGGCGTCGCCCGCAAGCTCCGCGCCCAGGGCCTGATCCCCGGCGTGCTCTACGGCAAGGGCGAGGGCAACGTGATGCTCACCATCAGCCCCCGCGAGCTGCGGCGGGCCATGGACCCCCGGCGCAAGCTCAACACCTTCTTCACCTTGAACATCCAAAGTGGAGACTCGACCAGCGTCGAGCAGTGCGTGCTGACCGACTACCAGGCCGACCCGATCCGCGACGAGTTCCTGCACGTCGACTTCCTGCGTGTCGACCCGAACAACGAAGTCGTCACCAAGATCCCCGTCGAGTACTCCGGTCGCGCCGTGGGCGTGGTCGCCGGTGGCAAGCTGCGGACCTACCAGCGCACCGTCCGGGTCTCCGCCAAGCCGGCCCAGATCCCCGTCAAACTGGCCGTCGACGTCACCCCCCTCCAGGCCGGTCAGACCCTGCGCATGAAGGATCTGAGCCTCGAGAACGCGACCTTGCTCGAGCACCCCGACGTGGTCGTGGCGACCGTCGACCCGCCGCGCGCGGCCAAGGCTGCGGGCGCCGACGACAAGAAGAAGAAGAAGTAGTCGCCCCGGCGGCCCTCTCCACCCTGCCCTCCTGCTCCCCCCGCGCGTGCAACGATGTCGGACGACTCTCCTTGGCTGATCGTCGGTCTCGGGAACCCGGGGCCGAAGTACGCCGAGAACCGGCACAACGTCGGTTTCATGGTCGTGGAGCGCTGGGTGGAGCTTCATCAGACACCGGGCGCGGGCCCGGTGGCCTGGCGCTCGCAGTTCAAGGCCCAAGTCGCGAGCACGCGGCTCACGGGCCTCGGCCGCTGCCTGGTCATCGAGCCCCAGACCTACATGAATTGCTCGGGCGAGAGCGTCCGGGCGGCCATGGACTACCACGACGTCCCCCTCGATCGCGTCGTCGTCGTCCACGACGAGATCGACTTCGAGTTCGGTCGCGTCGGGCTCAAGCGCGGCGGTGGCCACGGCGGCCACAACGGCCTGCGCGACATCATCAAGCACCTCGGCAAGCCCAGCTTCCTGCGCGTCCGCGTGGGCGTGGGTCGGCCGCGCCACGGCGAGGTCGCCGACTGGGTGCTCGCCAACTTCTCGGGCGAGGACGCCATGTTCGTCGGCGAGCTCGTCGATCGGGCCGCGCAGGCCCTGACCTGTCTACTCACCGAGGGCCTGCCCTCGGCCATGAACAAGTTCCATCAACCCTCGGATTCTTCGCCCGCGACTCGAGCCCCCAAGGGGTCCTCGTGAGCGGGCGAGCCACTTTGTAAGGAAAACCATCGTGAACCCCCAACAGCTGCTTCTCGCCATCCCGGTGGCCGGCGTGCTGGCGTTGATCTACGCCGCCGTGACCTCCTTTTGGATCAAGGGGCGCGACGCCGGCAACGAGCGGATGAAGGCGATCGCCCTGCAGATCCAGCGCGGCGCCATGGCCTTCCTGCGCGCCGAGTACATCGTGCTCGCGGGCTTCGTGGCCCTCGTCGCCATCGGCCTCTACTTCCTCAACCGCACCGAGGAGACCTCGAGCCCGCTCGTCGCCCTGTCCTTCGTGCTCGGCGCGAGCGCCTCTGGCCTCGCCGGCTTCTTCGGCATGCGCGTCGCGACCCTGGCCAACGTGCGCACGGCCGCGGCCGCGCGCACCGGCCTGCCCCCGGCCCTGCAGATCGCCTTCCGCGGCGGCGCCGTCATGGGCATGAGCGTCGTCGGCCTGGCCCTGCTCGGCATGGGCTCGCTCTTTTGGCTGTACATCGGCCAGTTCGAGGTCGACATCACGGCCCTCGACTCGGTCTCGGAGAGCGTGAAGTTCTCCAAGGTCATCAACGTGCTCGCGGGCTTCTCGATGGGCGCCTCGTCCATCGCGCTGTTCGCCCGCGTCGGCGGCGGCATCTACACCAAGGCCGCTGACGTCGGCGCCGACCTCGTCGGCAAGGTCGAGGCCGGCATCCCCGAGGACCACTTCCTCAACCCCGCGACCATCGCCGACAACGTCGGCGACAACGTCGGCGACGTCGCCGGCATGGGCGCCGACCTGTTCGAGTCCTACGTCGGCTCGATCCTCGGCGCGATGATCCTCGGCGCGATCGCCATGCACGGCGCCTTCGAGGCCACCTTCTTGCCCCTGGTGCTCGCCGCCGTGGGCATCGTGGTCTCGATCGTCGGCACCTTCGTGGTCCGCACCAAGGAGGGTGGCAACCCGCAGCTCGCCCTCGACGCCGGCGCCTTCGGTGCCGCTGGCGTGATGCTGGTCTGCTCCTACTTCATCATCGACTTCTTCGTGCAGTCCGCCGGCGGCGGCATCCAGTTCGCGGAGTTCGACAGCCCCCTGGGCACCTTGCACCTGTTCTACCCGATGGTCGTCGGCCTCGTCGCCGGCGTGATCATCGGCCTGGTCACCGGCTACTACTGCTCCAAGGGCCGCAAGCCGGTCAACAGCATCGTCGAGCAGTCCAAGACCGGCCCGGCGACCAACATCATCGCCGGCATCGGCGTGGGCTTCGAGTCCACGGCGATCCCGATCCTGCTGATCGTCGCGGCGATCTACGTCGCCAACCTCTACGCCGGCCTCTACGGCGTGGCTCTCGCCGCCCTCGGCATGCTCTCGACCACCGGCATCCAGCTGGCCGTCGACGCCTACGGGCCGATCTCCGACAACGCCGGCGGCATCGCCGAGATGAGCGGCCTCCCCGGTGAGGTCCGCGAGCGCACCGACAACCTCGACGCGGTCGGCAACACCACCGCGGCCATCGGCAAGGGCTTCGCCATCGCCTCGGCCGCCCTCGCCGCCCTCTCGCTGTTCGCGGCCTACCGCAAGCTCGCCCTGGGCAACACGGACATCCTGCTCACCGATCCCGCGGTCCTCATCGGCCTGCTGCTCGGCGGCATGCTGCCCTTCTTGTTCTCGGCGATGGCCATGAAGGCCGTCGGCGACGCCGCCATGGACATGATCGAAGAGGTCCGTCGGCAGTTCCGCGAGATCCCCGTGCTCCGCAAGGCCCTCAACCTGGTCGCCAAGGCCGAGGAAGAGGACCGCGCGCTGACCGAGGAAGAGGACGCCGAGGTCCAGGCCGCGGGCAAGAAGACCGAGGTCGAGAAGTGCGTGGCGATCTCCACCCAGGCCTCGATCCGCCGCATGGTGGCCCCCGGCCTGCTGGCCGTCGCCGCCCCGCTGATCATCGGCTTTTGGTCGCCCCACGCCCTCGGCGGTCTGCTCGCCGGCACCCTCGCCTCTGGCGTGATGCTGGCGATCTTCATGTCCAACGCCGGCGGCGCTTGGGACAACGCCAAGAAGCAGGTCGAGGACCAAAAGCGCGACCACGAGAAGAACCTCGGCAAGGGTTCGGAGCGCCACAAGGCCGCCGTCATCGGCGACACCGTCGGCGACCCCTTCAAGGACACCGCCGGCCCCAGCCTCAACATCCTCATCAAGCTGATGACGATCGTGGCCGTCGTGATCGCGCCGCACATCAACCCGGCCAAGGCCGCCGCCAAGAAGCAGGCCGACCAGGTCGAGCAGGCCGACCAGGCCCAATCGGCGGATCAAAAAGCGGAAAAATCCGCGCACTGATCCAAGGCCCGGTCAGTTGGCCATTGGGCCAGTCTGGACCAGGGTTTCTATATGAGCCGCCTTCGGGCGGCTTTTTTTTATGAACTCTGTCACCACGTTGCGGACACCAATGCCCGGATGCCCGCCATGACAGAACTGAACAGCCACGCCAGCAACCTGACATCTGGTGCCTCATTTCATCAAGAGCCCTCGCAGAAGCTCTCGATGGTCGCCTTGCGCGAGCGCAAGAAGGATCAGACCCGGGATGCACTCGCGCGGGCCGCGTTCGACTTGTTCCAGACCAAGGGATACGAGGCCACGACCGTGGCCGAGATCGCGCGCGCGGCCAACGTCTCTCGCCGCACCTTCTTTCGCTACTATGCGACCAAGGACGCGCTCTTGCTGGTCAACGACAGCGAACGCCTCGAGCAGTTCAAGGCCGCCCTCGAGCGCCGCGCGATTGGCGAGACCGCCTTCGCCGCGGTCCGCCGCGCCTGCCTGGCCTCGGCCGAGCAGCTGATGCAAGACCGCGATCGCGTCATCGCTCGCGCGCAGATCATCGAGTCCTCGCCCTCCCTGAGCAAGCAGGAGCGCCAGCAGGACATGGAGTGGGAGCAGGCGATCTCCGACGCGCTGCTCGCCAGCGTGCACGAGCCCAGCGACCTCGGTCGCCGTCGCGCTCGTCAGATCGCCGGCGCGCTGTGGGGCGCCATGCGTGCCACCATGGCCGACTGGTACTCCGACGGTGGTCGCCGCGACCTCGTCTGGCTCACCCGTGAGGCCCTGTCCCTGTTCGAGGGCGCCCTGACCCTGGAGATCGAGCCGGGTCGCGCACCTCGCGCCCAGGCCTGATTTTCTCGACTCAAACCTTCAACGATCGGCAAAAGGCGAAGGGCGACCAATCATCGATTGGTCGCCCTTCGTCTATGCGCTCTCAACCATGACGCGCGGTCCGCATATGAGCGCGCCTCTTATCCTGGGTCCAATTCCTGGGTCCAATGATTCCAGACCACGCAATTGTGGCAGATTGCGCAATCTGGAAATACGCGCACCATTGGACCCATATGGCGGCTCAGACGAAGAGCTCGTTCATGAACTCGGTGAACACGCGCTCGCGCGCGGCCGGCTCGAGCATGTCGAGGACCTCGTTGATCTCGGCCCCGACCTTGGGCACCGAGCCCGAGCCCGGCGTGATCCCGACCATGGCCATCATCTGGCGCAAGGTCTCGTCGTCGATGTTGGTCAGGTCGACCTGGGCGAGGGTCTGCTCGAGGGTCTTGGTCAGCGGGCTGGGCTCGCTGTCGCGGACCTCCTCGATGCACGCGCGGATGTCCTCGAGCAGCGCGTCGAGCCAGCGCAGATTGGCCGGGTTGATGACCAGGTGGATGTTGGCCGGGGACTCGCCGCCCTGCCAGCGATAGCCGAGCTGGACCTGCACGTACCAGCCGCGCTCATTGACCGCGTCGGCGAGGCGGAAGATCGGCACACGCTTCGACGAGAAGGACACGTGGTTCATGTCCGTGGACCCGAGCTGGAAGAGGTCCGGGTGCTCGTCGACGAACTTGGTGACCTTCTCGGTCGCCTCGAGCACCTGGCGGCTGATCTCGAGGTAGCCGTCGTCGCCGACGTGCTGGAGGATCGCCCAGGCCGCGGCCACGGGCCCGCCGGACTTGCTCGACTGAACCGTGGCGTTGGTGATCGAGTAGCCGGTCCAGTTGGCGCAGGTGAAGATCTGATGGCGGCGCAGCGACTTGTGCTTGTAGAGGATCACCGACGCGCCCTTGGCCGCGAAGGCGTACTTGTGCAAGTCCATGGACATCGAGCACACGCCCTCGACGCGCAGGTCGAAGTCGGGCAGCTCGCGGCCGAGGCGACGGAAGTAGGGCAGCAAGAAGCCGCCCATGCAGCCGTCGACGTGCATCCACAGGCCCTTGGCCTTGGCCAGGGCGGCGAGCTCGGGGATCGGGTCGATCACGCAGTGGGCGTAGGACACCGCCGAGCCGACGATCATGATCGCGTGCTCGTCGATCGCCGCCTCCATGGCCGCGACGTCGGCCTTGAAGGTGTCCGGGTCGACGTCGACGAGCACGACCTCGAGGTCGAGGTAGTGGGCCGCCTTGTGGAAGGCCGCGTGGGCCGTGCTCGGGAGCACGATCTTGGGGCGCTGGGCCGAGCGCGCGAGCTCGGGGCGCTTGCTCCGGGCCCAGTCGCGGGCGGCCTTGCAGGCCAAGATGATGCTCTCGGTCCCGCCGCTGGTGAAGTTGCCGACGGTCTGCTCGTCGCCGCCGACGTGGGCCGCGGCCATCGCAATGACCTCGTTTTCGAGGCGCACGAGGCTGGGGAAGGCCGTGGGGTCGAGGCCGTTCTCGCTGAGGTAGGCCATGTAGGCGCGCTTGATCAGCGCCTCGGACTCCTCGCCGGGATCGTACATGTAGGCCCAGACCTTGCCCGAGCGCCAGTCGAGGTCCGCGGCGCGGAAGCCTTCGAGGCGCTCGAGTACGTCTTGGGCGGGGGAGCCTTTGGGAGGGATCGGCGTCCTGCTCATCTCGGGGATGGTACCCCCCTCGCCTTCGTGCGGGCGCATGCGAGCGCCCGCGCATGGCCGAGAGTGGCTATGCGCGGGCTGCTGGGGCCTCGAAGCGAGGACGGGCGCTACTCGGCGGACTCGGCCTCGGGTGCCCGGGCCGTGAACCCGAAGCTCAGCTCGTCCTTGCCGCGGTCGACGTCGACCTCGACGGCGCCGCCGCCCTCGAGCTGACCAAAGAGCAGCTCGTCGACGAGCGCCGCCTTGATGTTGTCGTCGATGACCCGGGCCATCGGGCGCGCGCCGAACTTCTTGTCGTAGCCCTTGCGCGCGATCCAGTCGCGCGCCGCCGGCGTCCAGGTCAGGCGAACGTCTCGCTCGGCGAGCTGAATCTCGAGCTCGCGCAGCATCTTGTCCGCGACCTTCTCGATCACCGGCTCGGGCAGCTGGCCGAAGGTCACGACCTTGTCGAGGCGGTTGCGGAACTCCGGGCTGAAGGTGCGCTCGAGCGCCTTGTTGGCCGTGGAGTCGATGGCGTCGTCGGCCCCGAAGCCCATCTTGCGCTGGGTCATCTCGAAGGCGCCGGCGTTGCTCGTCATGATCAAGATGACGTTGCGGAAGTCGGTCTTCTTGCCGGTCGTGTCGGTCAGCGTGGCGCTGTCCATGACCTGCAAGAGCACCGCGAAGATGTCCGGGTGGGCCTTCTCGATCTCGTCGAGGAGCACGACCGAGTGCGGGTTTTTGGTCACCGTGTCGGTCAGCTGCCCGCCCTGGTCGAAGCCGACGTAGCCGGGCGGGGCGCCGATCAGCCGGCTGACGCTGTGCTTCTCCATGTACTCCGACATGTCGAAGCGCAAGAAGGGCATGCCGAGCAGGCGCGAGAGCTGACGGGCGAGCTCGGTCTTGCCCACGCCGGTCGGCCCGGCGAACAAGAAGCAGCCGATCGGCTTGTCGGGCCGAGCCAGGCCCGCGCGCGCGCGCTTGATCGCCTTGGTGACCGCCGCGACGGCGTCGTCCTGGCCGAAGATGACCTGGCGCAGGCCCTCGTCGATGTTCTTGAGCACCTCGCGGTCGTCGCTCGACACGCTCTTGGGCGGGATCCGAGCCATGCGCGCGATGACCTCCTCGACCTGCGGGACGTCGATGACCAGCGGCTCGTCGGGGTCGGTCTCGTCCTTGGCGGCCTCGCGCTTGGCGGGCTCGCCGGTCTTGACCATGGGCCCGGGGGCGCGGCGCTCGAGGGCGGTGGTCTCACCCACGGACAGGTGCAGGCGCTCGCCAGCGGGCGCGGCGGCCTGGCTGGACTCGGCCTCGTCGCCGGACTCGGAGTCGACGTCGATGTCGACATCGACCGCCGCGATCTTGCCCGCGACGGCGCCCTCGTCTTCGGACTCGCCCTCGGACTCGTCTTCGGCGTCTTCGGACTCGCCCTCGTGGAGGAGATCCCCGCGCAGGAACTCCCCGAGGTTGAGGCGGCCCAGGCGAGCCGCCGCGCCGGTCTCGTCCATCACGTCGATGGCCGAGTCGGGCAGGTGACGATCGCGCAGGTACTTGTGAGCCAGGCGCACCGACTGCTCGATGGCCTCGGGGGTGTAGCGCACGTTGTGGTGGGCCTCGTAGGCCGACTTGAGCCCCTCGAGGATCAGGATCGTCTCGTCCTCGGTCGGCTCGACGATCTCGATCTTCTGGAAGCGCCGGGCCAGGGCCGGGTCGCGGTCGAAGCTCTTGTACTCCTTGTAGGTGGTCGCGCCGATGCAGCGGATCCGCCCGGCGTTGAGCGCCGGCTTGAGCATGTTGCTCGCGTCCATGGAGCCCCCAGAGGTCGCCCCGGCGCCGATCACCGTGTGGATCTCGTCGATGAACAAGATCGCGCCCTCTTGCTCCTCGATCGCCTCGATCACGGCCTTGAGCCGCTCTTCGAACTGACCGCGGAACTTGGTCCCGGCGAGCAGCGAGCCCATGTCGAGGGCGAAGATGTGCGCGTCGACGAGGACCTCGGGCACGCGACCTTCGTGGACCGCGAGGGCGAGGCCCTCGACCACGGCGGTCTTGCCCACGCCGGGCTCACCGACGAGCACGGGGTTGTTCTTGCGCCGGCGACACAGCACCTGGATCAGCCGCGTGACCTCTTGCTCGCGACCGACCAGGGGGTCGATGTCGCCGCGCTCGGCCCGGGCCGCGAGGTCGACGGCGTAGGCCGAGAGCGGATCTTCGGCCACGCCCTCGTCGTCGTCTTCGCCCCGCGGCGCGCCCGTGGGTCGAGCCCGCGGGGCCGCCCGCTTGCCGGCCTTGCCGATGCCGTGGGAGATGTACAAGGTCACGTCGCGGCGGCGGACCTGCTGCTGCTCGAGCAGGTAGACCGCCATGGACTCGGGCTCGGCGAAGAGCGCGACGAGCAGGTTGGCCCCGGTGACCTCGGCCTTGCCCGCGCCCTGGACGTGGAGCACGGCGCGCTGGAGCACCCGGCCGACGCCGACGGTCTGCTGGACCTCGCCGTCGGGGTTGAGCTCGGGGTCGAGCTTGGGCACGTGCTCGTCCAGGAAGGCCTCGAGCTCGACGCGCAGGGCCTCGATGTCGGCGTTGCAACCCTGGAGCACCTCGCGGGCGTTGGGGTCGTCGAGCAGCGCCAACAACAGGTGCTCGAGGGTGATGTACTCGTGGTGGCGACGCCGCGTATCTTGGATCGCGGAGTCGAGGGTCTCACGCAGCTCAGGACTCAGCATCGTCGTCGTCCTCCGGCTCCATGGAAGCCATCAAGGGGCACTCGTTTTGACGCGCGAGCATGTGGGTCTGGGCGACCTTGGTCTCGGCGATCTCGTGGGTATAGACACCGGCCACGCCCACGCCCTTGTTGTGGACGTGGAGCATGATCTCCGTCGACTTGGACTCGCTGTGACGAAAGACCGTCTGGAGCAGACGGACGACGAAGTCCATGGGGGTATAGTCGTCGTTGTGGAGCAGCACGCGGAACATGCGCGGCCGCTTGGTGCGGCGCTCCTGGCGGGTCTTGAGCGCCACGCCACGTTGGGGTTCCTCTTTGCGCTTGTCGGTCATGGATCGCAAAACCGGCCGCAGGACCAGCCCCGTCATGATAGCGCGAGCTCGGCGAAGCTTCGTGCCGGGCGATGGCGCGCTCGGGGTTTGCGCCAAGGCGAATGAAGGTAATGCTCGACCTGGTGGATCTGACCCTTCGCGAGCTCCCCAGCCTCGAGGGCGTCGACTGCGCTAGCTGGAACGCCCTGGATCACCGTCCCTCGCCATTTTTGGAGTGGGGCTTCCTCCGAGCCCTCGAGCGCTCGGGCTCGACGAGCGTCGCCTCGGGCTGGGATCCCCACTACCTCCTGGTCTATAGCGAGCTCCCAAACGCGCGCTCCTCCTCCCCCGATCAGGGGGGCAGCGAGGGCGAGGGCTCCAGCCCAGCTGGGGGGCAACTCCTCGGCGCCGTGCCGGCCTATATCAAGACCCACAGCTACGGCGAGTACATCTTCGACTGGCAGTGGGCCCGGGCGGCCATGGCCAACGGCCTGCCCTACTACCCCAAGCTCGTCGTCGCCGCCCCGGCCACGCCGGCGACGGGCAAGCGGATCTTGCTGCACCCGCAGCTCGACGAGCACCCCGCGCTGCGCGAGGCCGTGGCCCGGCGGCTGATCGCCGGCGTCCGCGAGCTCGCCGACGAGCGGCGCTGCTCGTCGATCCACTGGCTGTTTTGCACGGACGAGGAGCGCCGCCTGCTCGAGGACGAGGGCTTCGCCGCGCGGCGCAGCTACCAGTTCCACTGGCGCAACCAAGGCTACGCCGACTTCGACGCTTTTCTGGCCACGCTGACCTCGCGCAAGCGCAAGCAGATCCGCAAGGAGCGACGCCGGGCCGTGGCCGCCGTCGACGGCTGCGGCTTCGTCCCGGGGACCGAGCTCGGCCCCGGGGACCTCGCCGCCCTCGACCGCTTCTACCGGCGCACGGTCAACCTCTACGGCGGCCGCGAGTACCTGCGCCCGGGCTTCTTCCAGGCCGTGGCCGAGCTGTGCCCCGAACGCCTGCAGTTCTTCGCCGCCCGCCGCGACGGCGAGCCCCTCGCCGGGGCGATCTTCTTCGAGAGCGAGCACGGCCTCTACGGCCGCTACTGGGGCTGCGACGAGGAGATCGAGTTCATGCACTTCGAGGCGGCCTACTACGCCGGCATCGAGCGCTGCATCGAGCGCGGGCTGCCGCTCTTCGAGGCCGGGGCCCAAGGTGAGCACAAGCTCCTGCGCGGCTTCATGCCCTCGCTTTGTCACTCGGCCCACTGGATGCGCCACCCGGCCCTCGACCGCGGCGTGCGTGAATTCCTGCGCGAGGAGGCGGCGGCGATCGAGGACCACGTGCGCATGCTCGCCGAGTACGGGCCCTACAAGCAGGACGAGGGCGGGCTGCGCTTGCACGAGGCCGGCGACGAGGGCGATGCTTCGGTGTGGACACCACCCGAGACCCCAGAGTGAGCGCGCGTGTTCGTGCGGGCCTTTGTCTGATCTCCCTGTCCGGCTTTTTGAGCGCGAGCGCGTGCTCGAGCCCGGCCGAGACGAGCGAGACCGTCCCCCCCGCGGAGCAGGCCGAGCAGGCCGAGCAGGCCGAGCGCGAAGCCGACATAAACCCTGCCGGGGACAGCGACCGCGAGGGCACCGAAGGCGAGCGACAGCGCATCTTGGGGACCAGCGTCAGCCTGATCCCACCCCCTGGCTTCGAGGTCGCCGCCAACTTCGACGGCTTCACCGATCCAGTCCACGGCAGCTCGCTGATGCTCATGTCCTTCGACATCCCCTATGCCAGCCTCGCCGAGACCTTCACCATGCACGAGCGCCTCGCCGAAAACGGCATTCGCGTCGTCGAAGCACACGAGCATCCTCAGGCCGCCAAGCCCGGGACGCTCCTGCGGATCGAGCAGGCCATCCCCTCGGGCACCGTCCAAAAGTGGATGTGGTTGTTTGGCGACGACACCCGCAGCATCCAGGTCATGGGGACCTGCCTGCCGCAGTACTGCGCCACCGAGCTCCCCATCCTCGAGCGCGCGGTGACCTCCGTACAGTGGGACCCCGAGGCGACCGTCGATCCCCTCGAGGGCCTCGGCTTTCGCCTCGGTGACCTCCAGGGCCTAAAAGTCGCAAACCGCATGTCCGACACGCTGCTCCTGACCAACACCGGAATCCCCAAGCTGAGCGGACAAAACAACGTCATGTTCAGCTTCGGGCCGTCGCTCTCTCCAGCGCAGGTCGACGACGAAGCCACCAAGCAGGCCTTCTTGCGCGTGCGCATCGCCGCGCTCCCCAGCCCCGCGCCGACCCTCGACGACGCCCCCTTCACCCCCGTGAAGGTCGACGGCCTCGACGGCTACGTGGCCCTCGGCAGCAGCGTGGAGTCGATCGGCGACACCTTCGTCTACTGCGTGATCCTCTTCGAGCCATCTGGGTACTACTGGTTCGGCGTCGGCATGGCCCCCGCAAACCAGCGCGAGGCGGCCCTCGAGCGCTTCGACGCGATCACCATGAGCCTGTCTCGCGTCGACACGGGCGACTGAGGCCGCAGCCCCTCTCGCCGACGAGCGCCCGCCGAGGCGCAGTCGCAG
This sequence comes from Pseudenhygromyxa sp. WMMC2535, assembly GCF_011083025.2. Classification (NCBI taxonomy): domain Bacteria; kingdom Pseudomonadati; phylum Myxococcota; order Nannocystales; family Nannocystaceae; genus Pseudenhygromyxa; species Pseudenhygromyxa sp. WMMC2535. Next base: position 3,559,290 of record NZ_JABJWV010000001.1, on the reverse strand, counting down.
TCGCAGTCGCGAACGAGCCCCCGACCAGCACAAAGCTGGCGGGGGCTCGCCTCGAGCGACGCTCGGCTCAGTACTGAGCGACGCTCGGCTCAGTACTGAGCGACGCTCGGCTCAGTACTGGTCGAGCAGGTACTTGATGACGTCGGTGCTGGTCACCAGGCCGACGAGCGCGTCCCCGTCGACGACCGGCAGCGAGTGGAAGGTGCCCTTGGACAGCAGCTCGGCCGCGTCGCGCACGGTGTCCTTGGCCGCGATCGTGGTCAGCTCGTTGGTCATGACCGACTCGATGGTGTGCTGGCTGTCGAGCATCGCGTCCACGGCCCGCTCGTCGACGCCGTAGATCGCCAGGCTGAGCTTGATCATGTCCGTCGCGCTGATCATGCCGATGAGCTGCTTGCCGCTGACCACCGGGACGTGGTGGTAGGGGTTGTCCGCCAGCATCTTCCGGACCTCACTGAGCTTCTGCCCCGTGTGCACGGTCTGGATATCGGTGGTCATGATCTTGGAGACGGGTTCGTTGCGCTTCATGGCTGAATCTCGGGGCGCAACCATGCCAGCCCGAGCGCCGCGCGCAAGACTGCACGGACGCAAGGCTTGCGCGCGCGTGCCATCAATCAGGCGTGTCCGTGGTCACGTTCTCGAATCCGCCTCAGGCCCTATCCCCAGCCTGGTCCCCGCTCGTGGGGTTACGCGCCCCCTTGGTCACGCGAGAGAAGTACAGCCCGCTGATCAGGAAGCCCAGCGCCCCGACGATCGCCGTGGCCCACGAGAACCCGCGGAAGAACTCGAGCCAGCTGAGCTCCGCCTGGCCAAAATTCTTGAACAGCAAGACCAGCACCGAGCCCACATAGCCAAAGGCGTCGGTCACGTAGATCATGAACACCGAGGTCGCGACCACGCCGGTCGCGGCGATCAGCCGGTCGAAGAGCACGCAGCCATAGGGCACGTAGGCCAGGTACATGCCCACGCCGTTGAGGATCATCCACGTGACCCCGCCGATCAGCCCCAGGCTCTGGGCCAAGGTCGCGGCCGCGATCAACACCACGCCCGCGGCCATCAGCGCGTGGATCCCCAGCAGCGCCCGCCGGTTGTCGCGGATCAGGAACATCGCGGCGAGCAGCGCGAGCACGCAGGCGGCGACCCAGGTCTCGGTGGTCGCGAACACCGAGGCGTCGAGGACCCCGAGCTCGTCGAAGATCTCGGCGGCGAAGTTGTCCCGAAAGTCGCGGTAGGCCGTCAGGAACACGTAGAGAAAAGTCAGCGCGAGCAGGCCCGGGGCGAAGCGACGAAAGAAGCCCCGGCGCTGCGAGCCGCTCATCGGCTCGCGCTCGGTCCGGGCCGCGATGTCCTCGCGGCTCGGCGGCGGCAGCTTGGCCAGAGCGATGACCGCGATCACGAAGGCCGGCGAGAAGATCGCCCCGGTCAGCGCGGGCATCCAGACCTCGGGGACGCCCGCGTCCATCAGCGCCAGGCCGACGCTCTTCACGATCCCGCTGGCCACGATGTACGAGGTCGACAGCCCCGCGCCGAGCAGCTCGGTGGTCCGCCGGCCCTCGAGGAAGGCGAACACCAGGCCCCAGACCGCGCCCAGGGGCAGGCCGTTGCAGAACATCGCAACCACCTGCCCCGCCGGCGGCAGCAGGCCAAAGCCGACCAGCGCGAGCTCGGCGACGCCGACCAGGCCGAGCAAGAGCAGCGCCCGGCGGTGGCGCGGCGCCTCGCTGACCACGCGGATGCCGATGAACTTCGACAGCGCGTAGCCGATCACCTGGCTGATCACGAAGGCGATCTTGAGCTGGACCTCGAGGCCCGCGAGGCTGAGGACCTCGCCTTCGAAGCGCGCCGCGGCGAAGGGCTTGCGAAAGGCGTACATACAAAAATAGGCGGTGAAGGCCGCCGTGATCGCCCACAGCGCCAGCCACCGCTGATCGACCTCTTTGCGCTCACGCTCGCGCTCACCCGTGCTCGCCACCCGCGAAGCATGCCGGCAGCCGAGCCGAGCCGAAAGCCCGCGGGTCCGACACCTGGCGCCGCCCCGAAACTCGCCGCTTTACGCGGGTCTGCTGGACCGGCTTTGGCGGGTCGTGAGAAGATCCCCCCTCGGCTTCACGTCCGATCGCTCGCCCATGACCCACCGCGAAGCCCCACGCGCCCGACCGCGCCCTGGCCTGCTCGCCCTGAGCGTGACCCTGGCCGTGGTCTGCGGCTGCAAGGGTCGAACCGCGGCCTGGGAGGAGCGACCACCCCGCGAAGGCTCGCGGCCGCCCGCTTCGGGCCCGGGTAGCCGCGGCGTCAGGGCGCAGCCGGGGGTCGTGGATCTCTCGCTGTGGTCGACCCGCGGCCAGGGCAGCGAGCAGACCCAGGCCGTCATCGCCGCCTGGGAAGTTGGCCTCGGCTGCACCCCGGGCGCCACCGCCCCCGCCGAGCGCTGTCCCGAGCTCGCGACCACCTCGGAGAACGCCGAGGCCCTGGCGATGCTCACCCGCGCCCACTACTTCCTGGCCGACGCCTACCTGCGCGACAACGCGGCCGACTATCTCGATCACCTCGACCGCGGCGTGTGGTGGGGCGAGCGGGCGCTGATGGCCGTGTCCCCCGAGTTTGCGACCGAGATGACCGCCGGCGCGAAATTTCACGAGGCGATCGTCCTCGTCGGCGCCGAAGGCCTGCCGGCGATGTACTGGTACGCCTCCGCCCTCGGCAAGTGGGCCCGCGCCCGTGGTTACGGCGTGTTGGTCCGCCAGCGCGACAACATCCAGGCGACCATGACCCACATCATGGCCCTCGATCCGAGCTACTACCACGGCGGGCCGGACCGCTACTTTGGGGCCTACTACGCCGTCGCCCCCGAGTTCACCGACGGCGACCTCGACAAGTCCAGGCAGCACTACGAGGCCTCCCTCGAGATCGCCCCTCACTTCATTGGCACCAAGGTGCTCATGGCCGAGAACCTCGCCGTCAAGCTCGGCGACGAGGCGCTCTTCGACCGCCTGCTTCAGGAGGTCCTCGACGCCGACCTCGGCACCGCGCCGCCCGAGCTCCAGCCCGAGTTCAACGTCGAGAAGATCAAGGCGCAGGAGCTGCTCAAAAAGAAGGAACGAGAAAAGTGGTTCTAGTCAGGCGCGCGCGTCCACAACGAAGTGCAAGCTGACGCTCGCGGAGGGCCCATGACGACGAAGAATCACCACGCGCTCGCTGACACCGCGCGACGCCGCTTCCTGGTCGGCGCCGCCGCGGCCACCGCCTGGCTGGCCGCGCCCTCCCAGGCCCAGGCCTGGCGAGAGCCCAAGCCCAAAGCCAAGTCCAAGGCCAAACCGCTGACCTTGAAGGTCGCGACCGCGGCGCCCCAGGGGACGCCCTGGGCCACGCAGCTCGAGAGCATCCAGCAGCGCGTCCTCGCCCTGGGCGAGGGCCGGGCCAAGCTCAAGATCTACGCCGGCGCCGTGCTCGGCGACGACTCCGCCACCCTCAGCCGCTGCCGCAAGGGCGGCATCCACATGTGGCTCGGGACCACCTCGACCCTGTCGAGCATCATCCCCGAGCTCGCCGCCCTCGAGCTCCCCTACCTCTTCCCCAACCTCGAGGTCGCCGACGAGGTCCTCGACAAGCACCTCGCCAAGACCCTCGACAAGAAGCTCGAGAAGCTCGGCCTGGCCATGCTCTTCATGACCGAAGCTGGGCAGCGCTCGATCGGCGCCAACTTCGGCTTCGTCAAGGCCGCCCCCGACCTCGCGGCCAAGAAGATGTGCTCGCTCCCCGACGAGGTCCACCTCGACACCTGGCGTGCCCTGGGCGCCTCCCCCCAGGCGCTGCCCGCCGGCGAGGTCAAGACCGCCCTGCGAGCCAGCGTCGTCGACGGCTTCGACGGCACCTTGCTGCAGACCTTCGCCTCGTCCTGGTATCAGGTCGTCACGCACCTCACCCTCACGCGGCACAGCTACCAGCCCGCCCTCGCCCTCATGCACCTCGACACCTGGCGAGGCCTGCCCGACCCCCTGCGCGCGGCCCTGGTCGGCGAGGCCCAAGACGAGTCCGAGTCGGCCCGCGGCCGCAAGCTCGTCCGCGACCTCGAAAAGCCCATGCTCGACAGCTTCGGCGCCGCCGGTGTCGCGATCTACGACCCGACTCGAGGCGAGCTCGAGGCCCTCGCCCGCGCGACCAAGCCCACCCACGAGCGCTTCATCGACAAGCACGGCGCCAGCTTTTACAAGGCGATCACCAAGCATTTGTGAGCCCCGCCACCCACGCGCCCAGCCGCCCTCAGGCTGCGAATCAGGGCTCCGTGGGCGCGCCAGCGCGCGACGGTCAGGTCAAATCTCGGTCTGAGCGACGCCCGGGGGCTGGGCAACCCGCGCCCCCTGTGCCACCTTTTCGACCATGAACAAGTCCATCGCCACGGTGCTCCTGTCCGCGACCTGCATGCTCGGGTTGACCGGCTGCGGGGGGCTCATCAAGGTCCAGCGCGCCGTCGAGGCCAAGGGCTACGACGTCGAGAAGGTCGGCGTCGTCTCGAGCAGCTCGGGCCGCGTGCTCACCGTCTACACCGAGGACGCCCTCAGCTCGTCCCAGAAGCAAGAGGTCATCCAGACCGCCGAGGAGACCTACCGCAAGAAGGCCACCGTCGTGGTCAAGAAGGGCTCCGACCGTCCCCCGCCTCCCCCGCACAACAAAGGTGGCGCCAAGCCCAACGGCGGCGCGCGCCCCAACCAGTGAGCCCGGGCGCCCAGCCCGAACCATGAGCCCAAGCCGCGCGAGCAGGCCGTCCACGGGACGCCCTCGCGCGGCTTTGTGCTGGCCTCGCTCAGACTCTCAGGTCAGCGGCACGACCAGGCCGTGCTCGTTGCGATCGAAGACCACCCAGCGCCCGTCGAGCAGGCGCTCGTGCGGCACATAGCGGGCCTTGTAGGCCATCGAGGGGCAGTTGGCGACGTAGAGCCCGAGGTAGAGCCAGCGCAGCCCTCGGCTGCGGCACAGCTCGAGCTGCTCGAGGATCGAGAACACCCCGGGGCTGAGGTGACCGACGTCCGGATCGAAATAGGTGTAGACCGCCGAGAGCGCGTCGCTGGCCTGGTCGATCACGGCCACGCCCACGAGCCGCTCCTCCCCGTCTTCGACCCCCTCGCGCAGGAAGTAGCGCATCTCGAAGCTCTCGGTGCACGAGTCGACCAAGAACGCGCCGTAGCCGGTCTCGTCGATGGGGTCGCCCTCGCCCATGAGCTCGCGGCCGATCTTGTGGCGGTTGTAGAGCTCGACCCGGGTGCTATCGAGGCGCGGGCGCCCGATCTCGACCCGGAAGAGCTTGCGGCCGCGACGGTGGACCCGGCGCTGGGTCTTGTTGGGCCGAAAGCCGTGCAGGTCGAGGCGGATGGCCTCGCAGGCTGTGCACGCCGGACAGGCCGGGCGATAGAGCACCAGCCCCTGGCGGCGATCTCCCACGCGCAGGCGCTGGCTGAACTCCGCCGGCGTCAGCGGCCGGGTCGGGAGGCGCATGGGCAGCCGCGCCGAGCGGCCCTCGAGGTAGGGACAGCTCGTGTCCTCGTCGTAGACCAGTAGCTCTGGCGGATTTCCGTCGAGCAGCCGAGGGCGTCGGGTGGCCACGCTCATGGGCAGCTCAAGCGTAGCAGCCCGCAGTGAAACTCACCACGGCCACGAACGCGCCGCGGGGTCTCGGCGCGGGCTGCCGACTAGCGCGGGGCGGCGGGCGCCCCGCTTGCTCGATTTGTTCTACATGCGCCCGCGGAGCATGCCGTGCCAGTAGATCTTCGGCAGCGCGTAGGCCTTGAGCGCGTACATGCTGTACCGCTCCTCGGCCTGGTTGAAGTCGAAGGTCTCCGTGGGCTCCCCGTCGTAGTTGAACTCGGCGAGGATGCAGGTCCCGTAGCCGGTGATCAGCGGGCACGAGGCGTAGCCGTCGTAGGAGGCGTTGGCGGCCTTGTGGGCCCGCACCGCGAGCAGGTTTTGAACCATGACCGGGGACTGCTTGCGGATCGCCGCCCCCGTCTTCGAGCAGGGCAAGCTCGAGCAGTCGCCGAGGGAGAACACGTTCTTGTAGCGCACGTGCTGCAAGCTGTGCTTGTCGACCTCGACCCAGCCGGCCTCGCTGGCCAGCTTGCTCTGCGCGATGAAGGCCGGCGCGCCCTGGGGCGGGGTCACGTGGATCATCTCGTAGTCCATGACCACCTGCTCGTCCTTGTCGAGGTCACGGAACACGGCCTGCTTCTTGTCCGCGCGGATCGCCTCGAGGTTGTGGCGGAAGGCGGTCTTGATGTCGCGGTCGGCGACGACCTTCTCGAGCGCGTCGCGGTACTTGGCGACACCAAAGATCCGCGGACCGGCGCAGCAGTAGACCAGCTCCGAGTCCGCGCGCACGCCCTGGCGACGAAAGGCGTGCTCGGCCAGGTACATGATCTTCTGCGGGGCGCCGGCGCACTTGATCGGCGTGGCCGGGAAGGTGAACAGGGCCTTGCCGCCCTTGAACCCGCGGATCGTCTCCCAGGTGCTCTCGACGGTGGCGTAGGAGTAGTTGCTGCACACCCCGTTCTTGCCCAGGGCCTCCTTCAGGCCGTCGATCTTGTCCCAGTTGAGCTGGATGCCAGCGGCGACAACCAGATAGTCGTACTGGATGACCTCGCCCTTTTTGGTGGTCAGGGCGTTTTGCTCGGGGTCGAAGCTGGCGACCGCGTCGCGGATCCAGGTCGCGCCCGCGGGGATGTAGTCGGCCTCCTCGCGCTCGGTGATCTCCCTGGGGAACACGCCCGCGCCGACCAGGGTCCACAGCGGCTGGTAGTAGTGCTTGTCCGAGGGCTCGATGATGGCGACCTCGGGCGGGTTGGGGGCGTTGCGCAGGCGGGCGGCGACGCTGAGTCCGGCGGTTCCACCACCGACGATCACGACTTCGAATTTCTTGCTCATGGGGAATTCCTTTTGGGGCCTGAGAGGCTCGAGTGGGGCTTGTTGGCCGAGTCGGGTCAGTCTTCGGCGGGTGGAAGGGCGAGGTCTTCGACGTTGGCGCCAAAGCGGCGGGCGACGTCGAGGGCGAAGCCGAGGGTTCGCTGGACCTCGGGCTCGCGCATGGCCGCGAGCACGCCGAACAGACCGGGGCGCAGCTCCGGCGCCCGGCGGGCGTGGGCCATGGCGCGCGCGGCCTGACCGAGGGCATCGAGGGCGCCCGGCAAGAGCAGGTCCGACTGCAGCAGCTCCTGGATCTGCTGGAACTGGTGGTTGCTGATCAGCCGCATCATCGCCTCGAGGAACAGGCCGATCTCGGGGAGCACTCGATCGAGCTCGAGGCCGCGCTCGGCGGCGCTGCGGGCGAGCTCGTCGAAGGTGTCGCCCGCCATCGCAACCAGCCCCGGGGCGGTCTCGACGATCTCGAGCAAGGTGTTGAGCTGAGCCAGGGTCTCGGTTCGAGTCATGCGCTCGACGAGCTTCAAGGCGGCCTTGATGCGCTCGTCGAGGTCACCGATGTCGCGGGCGAGCTCGTCGAAGGTGTCGCCCGCCATGGCGACCAGCCCGGGACCGTGGGTCTCGTAGAGTTCGAGGAGAGGATCTAGCCGGGCGAGCTTCGACTCGATGCGATCGAGCTTGGCCTCGATGCGCTCGAGTGCGCCTGGCGATCCAAGTGAAGACGGGGTGGAGGGAGAGTTCATGTCGCGTGTGCTCATTGAGGCCCTGAGCAAGTCGCGTTCCAGCTGCGATGCGCGAGTCGCTCTCGGCCGATGCGGCCAAGGATGGCCGTTCAACGCGCATCAAAGCGCGCCAACTTTGCCGGGAGCCGTGCAAGTAGACTGCAATGCCCCCGTTTCGCGTTTCAGGAGTTGAAACGCCGGACAAGCGTGCGCACCAAAACCCTCCCGCAGGCCGAGCACTTGCGTGCGGCTGCCATCAGGCGCTGGGCAGCTGTTTCGGCGTACCCAGACCCTCGCGGATCAGCAGCTCGACGGCGTCCACCCACGCTGGATGAGCGTTGAGCGAGGGCACCAGACGCAGCTGCTTGCCGTGGGCCGAGTAGTCCTCGCGCGCTCGCATGCCGATCTCCTCGATGGTCTCGAGGCAGTCGGCGACAAAGGCCGGGCAGAGCACGGCGACGCGCTCGCGACCGCGGCGGGCGAGCTCGCCGAGCTGCTCGTCGGTGTAGGGCTTGATCCACGGCGTGCGACCGAGGCGAGACTGAAAGCTCACCGACCACGACGGCCCCTCGGCCTGGTCTTCGCCCTCGCCCTCGCCGAGGCCCAGGGCCGCCGCCAGCAGCCGCGCCGTCTCGTAGCACTGCGCCCGGTAGCAGTTGCGGTTGCCTGCGCTCAGGCGTTCACAGCAGCCCGCGCTGGCCAGGCAGATCGTCGGGTCCGCGCTGCGCAGGACCTGGCGCTCGGGCACCCCGTGAAAAGAGAAGAGCACGTGGTCGGGCTCGAGCTCGGCGAGGGTCGGGCGGCTGACCGCCGCGAAGGCGTCGATGAAGGCCGGGTGATCGTAGAAGGCCGGGAGCACCGTGATGTAGGGCGTGTTCCACAGCCGCCCGGCCTCGGCGTAGACCTTCTCGATGGTCGAGCCCGTCGAGCTCGAGGCGTAGTGCGGATAGAGGGGCAAGACGACCACGCGATCGCAGCCCTCGGCGCGCAGCGACTCGAGCCCGGCGCGGATCGAGGGCGAGCCGTAGCGCATCGCCAGCGCCACCGGGTGCTCGGGGAAGCGCTCGGCCACGGCCGCGCGCAGGGCTCGACCGTGGACCAGCAGCGGCGAGCCCTCGGCCGTCCAGATCTGCCTGTAGGCCGCGGCGCTCTTGCGAGGGCGCGTGGGCAAGATGATCAGCTCGAGCAGCAGCCATCGACCCACGGGGTTGATGTCGATGACCCGGGGGTCCGAGAGAAATTCTCGTAGGTAGCGGCGGACCGGCCCGGGCTCGGGGGCGTCGGGGGTGCCGAGGTTGACGAGCAAGACGCCCGTACGGTGCAGCGCGGCGGTCAAGGCCGCCAGACTTTGGCCCGCCGCGATCCGCCTCGCAAGCGCCGCGACCGCCAACGCGTAAATTCGCCGCTTTCACGGCTGCGAGCAGCCTGCGGCCTGGCGATGCGCCGCGCCGAGGATCCCCCGCCGTGAGGGCTGGAGTGGGCGCAGTCGCCCTGCTAAACCGGCTGGGTTATGGCGACCCTCGCAGACAAGACCCTGTTCATCACTGGCGCCAGCCGAGGCATCGGCAAGGCCATCGCCCTGCGCGCGGCTCGAGACGGCGCCAAGATCGTGATCGCGGCCAAGACCGCCGAGCCCCACCCCAAGCTCGAGGGCACGATCTACACCGCCGCCGAGGAGATCGAGAAGGCCGGCGGCGAGGCCCTGCCGGTGATCGTCGACGTGCGCAGCGAGGAGCAGGTCCAGGCCGCCGTGGCCAAGGCCGTCGAGACCTTCGGCGGCCTCGACATCCTGGTCAACAACGCCAGCGCGATCATGCTCACCGGCACCTTGCACACGCCGATGAAGCGCTACGACCTGATGAACCAGGTCAACGCCCGCGGCACCTTCTTGTGCTCCCAGGCCTGCCTGCCCCAGCTGCTGAAGGCCGAAAACCCGCACATCCTCAACATCTCGCCGCCCCTCAACCTCAACCCGCGGTGGTTCAAGGACCACGTCGCCTACACCATGGCCAAGTACGGCATGAGCATGTGCGTGCTCGGCATGGCCGAGGAATTTCGCGCGAAGGGCGTGGGCGTCAACGCCCTGTGGCCGCGGACCGCGATCGCGACCGCGGCCATCAACATGATCGGCGGCGACGCGATGATGAAGCGCTCGCGCACCGTCGACATCATGTCCGACGCGGCCTACGAGGTCCTGACCCGCGACGCCAAGTCCTGCACGGGCAACTTCTTCATCGACGACGAGATCCTGCGCGAGGCTGGGGTCGAGGACTTCTCGCGCTACGCCATCGATCCCAACTTCGAGCTCGCGCCCGACTTCTTTTTGGACTGATTCCATGAGGGGGCTTTCGCAAAGCCCCCTCACTGCGGCCGGCAAGCCGCCCTCCGTTCACCCCAAACGCTCGCCTTTCGGCTCGTGGCTGGTTTCGAGGGGGCTTTCGCAAAGCCCCCTCACTGCGGCCGGCAAGCCGCCCTCCGTTCACCCCAAACGCTCGCCTTTCGGCTCGTGGCTGGTTTCGAGGGGGCTTTCGCAAAGCCCCCTCACTGCGGCCGGCAAGCCGCCGCTCGCCATCATGCTCCTCGCCCCCGCCATCGCGCTGACTGTCGCCGCCGCGCTGCTCGGGGCGGGCGCGGTTCACCTGCGCCGGCGCAAGGCTCGTTCCTTTCGCGCCATCGCCGAGCTGCGCCCGGGCTGGGCCGAGGTCCGCGGGCGCGCGCTCGTCCCCGTGCACGTCACCGCCACCACCACCGCGCCGATCTCGGGCCGCGAGGGCATCGGCTGGCGCGTGGTCATCGAGCAAGAGAGCGGCGTGCACGGCTGGCAGACAATCGTCCGCCTGTCCAACTTCATCGACTTCGAGCTCGAGGACGCGAGCGGGCGGATCACCGTGTGCGCCGCGAATTCTCCAGTCGCCCTCGAGGCCGGCGAAACGCGCGGCCGCGGCGGTCCCTTCGACCCGCTCCCGCGCGCGGTCCAGCGGCTGATCATCGACCGCGCCAGCGCCCAGGGCGTGCTCTTTCACAAGGGCTTTCGCTGGCGCGAGTGGGTGCTCGAGGCCGGCCGCGTGGTCCGGGTTCGCGGGCGCGTGATCCAGATGCCCGGCGAGATCAGCGTCAGCTATCGCGCGCTCGGCGAGCGCCTCGTCCTCGCTGGCGGCGCGCAGCACCCCGTGGAAATCTGCGAATAGCCCGACTCTGATCATTCGCAATCGAGCGGTCATTCGATCCCCGCGCGCCCACCATTGACTGGCGGTTGTCCAGCGCGGCGAGTCGGGGCGCCCTTGGCCTGCGCAGCGAGCACCCCAAGTGGGGAGGATGGCCCTAGACCACCTCGCTTGACCGCTTCGATCACCGGCTTAGCTTGTCGAGGTGGTCGCGGAGGACGCGGCCCCTGGCCGCCACCCAGGCCATTGGAGATATCGAATGACCACCAAGCCAAGCATCGAGTATCCGCTCCTTCCCCTGCGCCGGGGCGTGCTCTTCCCCGGCGCCGTGTCGACCCTCCCCGTCGGGCGCAAGCGCTCGCTGGCCCTGGTCGACGCCGTGAACGCGGGCGACATCATCGCCGTCGCCTCGCAGCGAGAGCCCGAGACCGAGACCCCGACCCTGGCCGACCTCTACCCCGTGGGTGTGCTCGCCAAGGTCCACCGCATCGGGCGGGGCAACGACGGCAGCGCGCGCCTGGTCGTCGAGACCCTCGAGCGCGTGCACTTCGAGGAGCTGCGCCAGCACGACCCGCACCTGCGCGTCGTCGCCAGCGAGGCCCCCGACGTCAACGCCGACGACACCGAGGCCAAGATCCTCGCCGAGTCCCTGCGCGAGCACGTCCGCGAGCTCGCCGGTGAGGCCGGCGGCAGCCTGGTCGAGGTCGCGGCCAAGGGCATGAGCCCGAGCCGCCTGGCCGACGCCATCGGCGCTCAGATGCCGCTCGAGCGCCACGCCGAGGCCGAGATCCTCATGACCCTCGACGTCGTCGAGCGCCTGCGCCTGGTCGCCCGCCTGGTCAACGAGGCCCGCGAGGTCCACGAGATCCGCCAGAAGATCGACGAAGAGGTCCGCAAGCGCCTCGGCAAGCAGCAGCGCGAGCACATCCTGCGCGAGCGCATGAAGGCGATCCAGAGCGAGCTCGGCGACGACGAGGACGCCAGCGACGAGCTCGGCCGGCTCGAGGCCCGCTTCGCCGAGATGAGCCTGCCCGAGGAGGTCGAGAAGGTCGTCGCCCGCGAGCTCAAGCGCCTCGCCAAGCTCAACCCCGCGCACCCCGAGTTCAACGTCGCGCGCACCTACCTCGAGACCCTGTCCGAGCTGCCCTGGGATACCCGCGCCGAGGTCGTCGACGACCTCGACGCGGTCTCGGAACAGCTCGACGCCGATCACTTCGGCCTCGAGGAGGTCAAGCAGCGCATCCTCGAGCACATGGCCGTGCTCAAGCTCAGCGGCGGCAGCAAGGGCACGATCTTGTGCCTCGCGGGCCCGCCCGGGGTCGGCAAGACCTCGCTCGGTCGCTCGATCGCCGAGGCCACCAACCGCCCCTTCGTGCGCATCGCCCTGGGCGGCGTGCGTGACGAGGCCGAGGTCCGCGGCCACCGGCGCACCTACATCGGCGCGATCCCGGGGCGGATCATCAACGCGATCCGCAAGGCCGGGGTCAAGAACCCGGTGATGCTCCTCGACGAGGTCGACAAGCTGTCCCAGCACTTTGGCGGCTCGCCCGAGGCCGCGCTGCTCGAGCTCCTCGACCCCGAGCAGAACAACAGCTTCACGGACCACTACCTCGAGCTGCCCTTCGACATGTCCGAGGTCATGTTCGTGGTCACGGCCAACGACCTCAGCCGGATGTCCGCGCCCCTGCGCGACCGCCTCGAGATCGTCGAGATCAACGGCTACACCCCCGAGGAGAAGCTGAAGATCGCCCGCGGTCACCTGATCCCGCGCAAGCTCGACGAGAACGCCCTGGGCCCCGACGCCCTCGAGCTCGACGACAACGCCCTGCGCCACATGATCACCGACTACACCCGCGAGGCCGGCGTCCGCCAGCTCGGCCGCGAGCTCGGCAAGCTCGCCCGCCACGTCGCCCTCCAGGTCGCGCGGCGCAAGCAAGACGAGCTCCCCGAGCCGATCCGCGTCGGCCCCGAGGACCTCGACGAGTACCTGGGCAAGCGCCGCTTCTTCAACGAGGTCGCCGAGCGCACGGCGGTCCCCGGCGTGGCCACGGGCCTGGCCTGGACCCCCGTCGGCGGCGACATCTTGTTCATCGAGACCTCGCGCATGCCGGGCAAGGGCGCGCTGCAGATCACCGGTCAGCTCGGCGACGTGATGAAGGAGTCGGCCCGCGCCGCGCTCACCTACGTGCGCAGCAACGCCAAGCAGCTGGGCGTCGAGCCCAACTTCCTCGACACCCTCGACATCCACATCCACGTGCCCGCGGGCGCCGTGCCCAAGGACGGGCCATCCGCCGGGGTCACGATCTTCACGGCCCTGACCTCGCTGCTCACCGGCCGGCGCGTCCGCAACGACACGGCGATGACCGGCGAGTGCACCCTCCGCGGCCGCGTGCTGCCCGTGGGCGGCATCAAGGCCAAAGTCCTCGCCGCCCACCGGGCGGGCATCCACCGGGTGATCCTGCCCCACCGCAACGAGCGCGACATCGACGAGGTCCCCGAGGAGGTCCGCTCGCAGATGGAGTTCATCGTCGCCGAGGACATGGGCCAGGTGCTCGCCGCGGCCCTCGAGGACGAGGCCGCCCCCGAGCAGTCTCAGGTCGGCCTGCCCACGGCCGAGCCCACGACGGAGGCCATGCCGCTGAGCTGAGCTGGGCATCCCAGCGCTTCGTTCAATCCGGGAGAGAGAGCACCCCGCCGAGGCCACCGCGCCTCGGTGGGGTTTTTCATGCGCACGGCCGAGAGCCCTCGGGCTCAGTCGGCGGCGTAGAGCGTCTGCCCGCCCAGGCCCTCGGGGATCGGCTCGAGCATATGCCGAACGATCTCCCCCGGCGTGATCCCCTCGGCCGCCATCTCGCCGTAGGGCGTGTAGTAGTAGCCGTCACTGAAGAACTCCCAGCAGCTGTAGAGCTGGGTGTAGACCGTGGCCAGGCATATGTCCCGCGCGTCCCCGCAGCTGCTCTCGGTGCAGCCGCGCAGGTCACCGAGCAGGTCGTCGAACTCGGCGCAGGGCTCCTCGGGGTCACTGTCGGCGATCCACGCCTCGAGCGAGGTCGCGTAGCCCTCACAGGCCTGCTTGCAGTACTTGACCTCGTTCCAGTCCTCGAGCGCCTCGGGGCACTCGCACTGCTCCTTGCAGACCTTCTCGGCGGTGCTGGCGAACTTGTGCGCGTCGCTGCAGCCGACGCTCGCCACGCTGAGGCTGAGCAGGCCGATCGAGGTTGGGATCCCGCGTGTCATGGTGCGACACTATCACGAGACGCGCGTTTCCCTCACCTCGTTTTCGGCGACCCGCCGCTGAGCGATTCGCCCACCGAGGTCACCGGTGAGACATAGGACGGGTCGTGCACGAAGGGCAGGGTCGAGCCCGCCTCGAGCGCCCGGAGCAGCGAGCCAAAGTCAGTCTCGAAGGCGAAGCCCAATTCACGCTGGATCCGGCCGCTGTCGTAGACCCTGCCGATGCTCGCCGGCAGCACCCAGCCGGCCTTGGCGTAGAGCCCCTCGGCCTCGGGGAAGTGGGCGAGGATCACGGCGCGGGCGTCGGCCTCGAGCGCCGCCACCTCGCTGGTCCGCAAGACGACGACCCCCATGCCGCTCGCCTCGTGGACCTCGCGGCAGGCCTGCTCCGCCGCCAGCTTGGTCTCTCCGTAGATGTTGCTCGGCCGCCGAGCACGTTGACCGCGACGAAGGTCTGTTCGTCGAAGCGAGCGATGTCGGGCTTGTGCAGCGCCCCGCAGTGGATGACCGCCTCCGGGCGCTCGTCACGAAAGAGCCGCTCGAGCAGGCCCCTGTCCGCGACGGAGCCAAGCTGCGTCGTGTGGCGGCCCGGCGCGACGTCGAGGCCGACGACCTCGTGCCCGGCCGCCATCGCCACCGGGGCGAGGAAGCGACCGAGCCAACCCGAAGAGCCAGTGAGGAGCAGTCGCATGAGAACGAGCACGTTATGACACCTGGGCCCATGGCTCACCAAAACTCGAAGCCCGTCTCCGAGCGCCCCCTCTTCCCACCGCGGCGCCACGCGTTGCGCTCCCCCCACGCAGGGGCTATCCCGACCCCCTCGCATGGGCGCGCAACCAGGCATCGCAGGCATCGACTTTGGCACCTCGAACAGCGTCGTCGCCCTCGCCGGCGGGGACGGGCCGACGCGCTTCGCCACCCACGCGCTGCTCGGCGACTCGACCTCGAGCTTCCGCAGCCTGCTCTTCTTCGACCTCGAGGAGCAGCGCCCGCGCCAGCCGGTGCACTACAGCGCCGGGCCCGAGGGCATCGAGGCCTACCTCGAGGCCTTCGGTGAGGGTCGGCTGATCCAGTCGTTCAAGACCCACCTGAGCTCGACCAGCCTGGGGCGCACCCGCGTCGGCCCCCACGCCCTCGACCTCGACGCCTTGCTGCGCCTGTTCCTCGAGCGCCTGCGCGAGCGGGGCGAGGCGAGCCTGGGCGCGCCGCTGACCCGGGCCGTGTTCGGGCGCCCGGTGTGCTTCGCAGGCGCCGAGGGCGAGGCCGCGAACGCCCACGCCGAGGCCCGGCTGCGCGCCGCGGCGGAGGCCGCCGGCATCGAGGAGATCCACGTCGAGCTCGAGCCCATCGCCGCCGCCTACCACTACGAGACCAAGCTCGACAAAGACGAGCTCGCGATGATCGCCGACTTCGGCGCAGGGACCACGGACTTTTGCGTGATGCACATCGGCCCGAGCCGACGCGGCGCCGCCGGCCTCGACTCGCGCGCCGCGGACGTCCTGGCCACGGGCGGCGTGGGCGTGGCCGGAGACAACCTCGACGCGGCGCTGATCCAGCACGTCGTCGCCCCGGCCCTGGGCAAGGGCAGCCGCTACCGCGAGTTCGGCAAGGCCCTCGCCATCCCGCCCTCCTACTACCACAAGCTCTCGCGCTGGCATCAGCTGTCCTTCCTCAGGACCGAGCGCACGCGCCAGGACCTCGAGCGCCTGCACAAGCTCGCCGACGAGCCCGAGGCCATCGAGGCCCTGATGATGATCATCGAGGACAACCAGGGCTTTCACCTGCACAAGTCCGTGGAGGCGACCAAGATCGCCCTCTCGCGCGGCGAGCTCGCCCAGTTTCGCTTCGAGCACGACGGCTTCGAGGTCGCCCGCGAGGTCAGCCGGGCGGACTTCGAGGGCTGGATCGCCGAGGACGTCGCCGCCATGGTCGCCTGCCTCGACCAGACCCTCGCCAAGATCGGCCTGACCCCCGCGGCCATCGATCGCGTGTTCATGACCGGCGGGACGGCCTTCGTGCCCTGCGTGCGCCGGGAGTTCGCGGCGCGCTTTGGTGCGGACAAGCTGGGCCACGGCGACGAGCTCTCGTCGATCGCCGCCGGCCTGGCCGCGTGCGGCGCCCGGCTCTCCGCCGACATCAGCTGAAGCGAGCGCGCTCGCCACAGCCGATGTCGGCGTCGCGCACTATCCGCAGCAGGCCGTCCAGCAGCAGCTCCCGTCGTCCTCGCCGCAGCTGCTCCCGCCGTTGGTCCACGCGCAGTCGCAATTGTCCATCTCCTCTTGCGAGCAGTCCGAGCCGCCCCCGCCGCCCGAGCACGACTGGACGTCGTCGAGCGGCCCGCGGTCGATGCCCGAGAGGTCGATCAGCGCCTGCGGGCACTCGACCTCCTGGTACTTCAAGTTGGGGTTGTCGGCGGTCTCGTACCAGCCGGCGTACCACTGGCAGCCGGCGAGCAGGTCCTCCATGCCCGCGTCGTTGAACACGGCCGTGCAACGATCGAGCACGCAGCTGGTCAGCAGGTCGTGGTCGTCGTAGCCGTACTGCTCCTGGCAGGCGGTCATGAACCCGCCGTAGACCGCCCCGAGCTCGCTCGAGTCCACGCCCCACTGGCTGCTGCAGGCGTCGAAGGCCCCCACCCCGCCGCCGGGGGTGAGGATGTCGAACTGCCCGCCGCCGACGTCGTAGCCAATGTTCGTGGCCTGGACGATCATCGTCTTGCCGGCCAGGGCGGCCGAGCCGACATCGTTGGCGCTGTAGTGCCCGGTGCCGTCGAACTCGAGCTGGTAGCAGCGCCCGCAGATGTCCCCGGTCGCGGGCACGGCCGCGAAGCCGTAGGCCAGCGTGTCGCTGACGGCCCAGGGGGCCATGTTGAAGCAGGTGTGGGCGGCGCTCGGCCCCGGGCTCGAGCAGGCGCTCACCACGTTGTAGTCCGTGCCCAGGCTGACGTTGGCCTGGTTGCAGCTCGACAGCGGCTCGGTCGCCGCGTTGACGTTGCCCTCCCAGCCGCAGTGGGCCTTGCAGCAGTCCCAGTAGCGCGTCGCGTAGCCCGAGCAGGCGTCCGCGCCGAGCTCGTTGACCGAGCCGCCGTCGGTGCTCTCGCCCTGCGTGTCCTCGCCGTCCGTGCCCGAGCCCTCGGTCGTGCCCTCTCCCGAGCTCTCCTCGCCGCTCTCGCCCTCGGTCGTGCCGCTGTCGGTGGTCCCGCTGTCGGTGGTCCCGCTGTCGGTTGTCCCGCTGTCGGTGGTCTCGCCCTCCGTGGTCTCGCCCTCCGTGGTTCCGCCCTCGGTCGTTTCACCCGCGCTCGTCCCCGCGGAGCCCCCCTCGGCCGAGTCGCCGCCCGTGTCGCTGGCCTCCGCGCCACCTTCGTTGCTCTCGCTGTCCTCGCTGCCGCCGCTGTTCGTGCAGGCCAGGGCCCCGAGGCCCAGGACTACGAGCGCGTACTGAATCCCATATTGACGTCGCATGATCATCTTTGAACTCCTGGTGGGTTCTTGCGACTCCCCTGTGCCTCGTGTCCCCAGCGGATGGATGAACATTTTAGTTTTAATGTACGAATAAAATTGATCGTGAGCGCAATTCCCAAGATAACACTAGCGCTCCGACACCCTGCGCCATCTCTTTATGAACATCGTTCCAGGCGCATTTATCCCCCAAGCACGGTTTTCCATTTTGGTGTAGACATGCTGAGCGCAAACGGCAAAACCGTCATGAACGTGAGCGCCATCGGTCCAACGACAACAGAGGCCACCGAGCCGCTACTCGGCGACGGACGCGTCATTGATCCTCTGGCCAGCTTGACCCACGCGATCACCATCGCGGCGGCGCCCGAGCAAGTCTGGCCGTGGCTCGCGCAGATGGGCGCGGGGCGTGGTGGTTGGTACAGCTGGGACATCGTCGACAACGGCGGCCAGGCGAGCGCGGCGACGCTCCTCCCCGCGCTCCAGCAGCTCGCCCCCGGCGACGTGATGCCCGCGCTGCCCGGGGCGCGCGACGCCTTCGTGGTCGAGGTCGTCCGACCACCGCGCGAGCTCCTGCTCGTGGTCCCCGAAGATCCAAAGGGCGAGCGGCCGCCCCGGGTGACCTGGGCCTTCGTGCTCCGGCCCTGCCCCGAGGGCACGCGTCTGCTCGTCCGGGCGACCCTCGCGGGGCTCGGCGAGCAGCCCTCTCCCTGGCGAGCGGGGCTCCAGCCCGTCGAGCGCCTCTACGCTGCCCTGGCTCGCTGCCCGCCCGCCTTGCTGCGACCCATCGCCGCCGCCGGCCACCGCTTCATGGCCGCCCGGCAGCTGCGCGGGATCAAGGCCCGGGCCGAGCGCGCGTGAGCCCGCCGCTCAGGGCTCGCAGGACTCGCCGGGGAAGAGCGCCGTGAAGCTGTCGTGGGCCGTCGAGGCGACCATGGGGTTGGCCTCGGCCGTGCGGCACAGGGCCTCGCGGATCTGCGGCGTGGCGGCGGGGCTCTTGCCCAGGGCGTCGGCGAAGCTGCGGTCCAGGTCGGGGTAGGCCCCGGAGAGCAGCAGCTCGGCCACGAAGTCGGGGCCCTCGGGATCGTGGGCGATCAGCTGGCGCCCCGCCTCTGCGCGCTGGCTGAGGTCCACGCCGCCGTCTTCGATCAGCTCGCGCAGCGCGGCCACGGCCTCCGGCCCCCCGCAGCGACCCAGGGCCGAGACCGCCGCACGACCGACGCGCACGTCCTCGTCCCCGCGCTCGCTGACTGGACCTGCGATCTCTGCCAGGCGCCGGGTCACGGTTCGATCGCAGCCCGCCTGGGCCTCGGCCACGCGATCGAGGGCCGCCATGCGGACCTCCGGCCAGGCGTGGACCTGGCTGGGCTCGAGCCAGCTCAGGTCGGCGGCGAGCGCCGCGTGGCGGTAGCCGATCGCCGCCAGGCGCGGCGCGTCGGCGTCGATCAGCTCGAGCTCCGCCGCCAGCTCGCCGGCCCGCTCCCCGGGCAGCGCCTCGACGGCCAGGCTCAACAGCACCTCGGCGGCCTGGGAGCCCGCGAGGGCCTCGCCCGCCTGCTCGCGCGCGAGCGAGGCGAGCACGTCCGCGCCCAGGCCGAGGCGACCGAGGCCGTCGATGGCCGCGACCCGGACCTGAAAGGGCGCGGCCGCGTCGGCGGCGAAACCTTCGAGGCGCGCGCCAAAGGCCTCGTCGACGGCGCAGCAGGCCGCGCGCAAGATCAGCAATTGCGCGAGCCGGGCCTCCCCGACCTCCGGCTCGTCGAGGCCCGCGTCGATGCCAGCGGCGAGCGCCTGGCTGTCCTCGGGCAGCAGCCGCGCCCGGCGGATCACGGCCCGGCGCAGGCGATCTTGGAGCTCCGCGGAGCCCTGCCCGACCATGGCCATGAGCTCGCCGAGCGCCTCGCGGGCGGTGAGCTCGACGAGCAGATCCAGCAGCTCGCCGCGCTGGGCGTTGCTCAGCTCGCGGTCGCCGACGAGGGGGATCAAGGCCGCGGCCGCGGCCTCGCCCTGGCGGCGCAGGAGCTGAAACCAAAGCGCCGTGGGCCGCTTGTGGATCATCGCCGCGCGCAGCTGCGCGGCGAACATCTCGACGTGGTCGGCGCCCTCGAGGGAGGCGAGCACGTTGAGCAGGCGATCGCGCTGATCCGGGCCCGGGGCGGGGACGGCCTCGAGGCGCGCGAGCACGCCGCGCGCCGCGGCCTCGGGGTGCTCCTCGAGGCGCGCGCGGGCCTCGAGGTAAGCCTTGCCGCGATCGACGAGGACGACCTCGATGTCGGCCACGGCCTGCTCGTCGGTGTAGCCATCCGTGGGCTGAGGTGCCTCGACCGACACCGCGTCGGCCGGCGCCGCGACGCCAAACGAGGGCGCGAGGCTCGAGAGCAAGATCAAGGCCGAAGACGCGATCACGCGGTCATCGTGCCACGAGCAAGGCGACTCTGCGAGGGTCCCAACCCACGCCCCCTTCCGCGCGTCGCCACGCCTTCCCTCCCTTCCCTCCTCGGGCGCGGGGAGCCGAGGGCGCATGTGCGCGATCCCAGCGAGCGCCCTGCGCCACGCGGACAGGAGAGGAAGGGCCCACCGCTTGCGCCCTCTGGCCGGACTAACGATGCTCCCCCCCGTGCCGCGACCGCTCCGGCTCCGGGCCCACCGCTGGGTCCTCGCTGGCCTCGCTGGCCTCGCCGCGCTCCTCGGTCGGCCCGATCGGGCGCGCGCAGAGCCGCCGACCCAGGCCGCCCTCGAGTTTCGCTGGGACGCCCCCAGCGAGGGCTGCCCCGGTGAAGACGAGGTCCTCGCCGAGGTCGAGCGCCTGCTCGGCGAGCCCCTCGACGCCCACGGCCAGCGCCGGCTCACGGCCATCGCCAGGGTCCGGCGCGAGCTCGACGGCCAGTGGGATCTGCGGCTGTGGACGATCACCGACGAGGCCACGCGCCAGCGCTCCATGGTGGGCGAAGACTGTGGCGTCCTCGCCGACGCCGCCGCGCTGCTCGCCGCCATGGCCATCGATCCCTCGGCCCTCGAGCGCGCCACGGCCAGCCCCCTGTCTCAGGCCGAGCGCGCCCAGGAGCTCGACGCGAGCGAGCTCCCCCCGGCGCCCGAGCCCGAACCCGAACCCGACCCACAACCCGAGCCCGAACCCGAGCCCGAGCCCGAGCCCGAGCCCGAGCCCGCGGCTCGGCCCCAGCCGGCTGCGCCTCCGCCCCCGCTTCGGCCGCGGCGGCGCTTCGACTTCGCCCTCGGCGGCGGCGGCGGCGTATCCCTCGGGGCCCTCCCCGGCGTCGGCCCCCTCGTCCGCCTCGGCTTCGGCATGGTCTGGCCGCGGGCGCGCTTCGAGCTCGACCTCCACTACGCCTTCGAGCGGCGCTCTCGCTTCGACGACGCCGCCGAGCTCGGCGCAGATCTCAGCATGGCCTTCGCGGCCGCCCGCGGCTGCCTGCTGCTCCGCCACGACCCCGCCAAGCTCGAGTTCCCGCTCTGCGCTGGCCTCGAGGGCGGGGCGCAGTTCGGCCGCGGCGTGGGCTTTCAGCTGGTCGACGAGGGCGCGATCCCCTGGCTGGCCCTCGACCTCTCCCCCGGGATCGCCTGGCGGCCGCTCACCAACCTCGCCCTCGGTCTGCGCGCGGAGCCCTTCCTGCCCCTGGCGCGGCCGCGCTTCGAAGCCGAGGGCTTCGGTGAGATCTGGCGGCCCGCGCTGCTCGGGTTTCGGGCGCTCCTGGCCGTGGAGGCCCGAATCTGAGAGCTGGCGAGGTTTTTTGTCGGCCGCGCCCGAGACCGCAACGGATCTCCGCGAAGCCGGCCACTCACTCAGACCCCCCCGTGCCGAGCACCGCACAGCGCAGCGCCCCAGCGCACCACCTCGCAGATGTCTACCGCGACGAATTCGAGTTCGTGTGGCGCAGCCTCCGGCGCCTCGGTGTCCCCGAGCACGCCCTCGACGATGCGACCCAAGACGTCTTCTTGGTCGTCGCCCGCCGCCTCGACGCCTTCGAGGCCCGCTCCTCCCTGCGCACCTGGCTGTTCGGCATCGCCATGCGAGTGGCGCGGACCCGCAGGCGAACCACCTGGCGCCAGCGACGAAAGCTCGAGGCCCTCGCCCGGGAGCCGCAGGCCAAGGACGACTCCCTCGCCCAGTCCGACGCCCAGCGCCTGCTCATGCGCCTGCTCGACGAGCTTGACGAGGGCAAGCGCGCGGTCTACGTGCTGATCGAGCTGGAGGGCATGACCGCGGTCGAGGTCGCCGCTGGCCTCGAGGTCAACGTCAACACCATCTACACGCGACTTCGTGCAGCCCGTCGAGAGCTGCGGGCGGCCGCTGACGAGTATTTGCGCGACGAGACGCGCGCAGGAGGGAAGCGCGAGACGTGACGACGCCACGACAACTCCTCGACCAACTCGAGCGAGCCGAGCGCGAGGCGACAGGGCCCCCGGCGCAGGTCCGCGCGCAGATCTGGGATCAGCTCGAGGCTCGACTCGACAGCGGCGCGCAGCCGCCCGAGCTCGACGACGCGCCCCTGCTCCACGCCCCAGCCAGGGGCACGAAGGCCCTCAAGCTCCTCGGCGTGCTCACCCTCGTGGGCGTCGTCACCGGGCTCGGCTGGGTCGCGTCCTCGCGGCGCTCCGCTCCCGCCGAGGACACAGGCGTGCCCGCCCTGGTCGACGTGTCGGCGTCCACACCAGCGAGCGCGGAGCCCGAGGCTCCCCGCGCGGCGCCGCCGACCCCTGGCGAGGACCTCTTCGCCAACCAGGGCGCCGCCGAGCCCACGCGCCCCGAGCCCGGCGCTGAAGCTGATGCGAACGCCGGCGCTGACCTCGACGCCGGCACCGACGAGGCCCAGCGCTCCAAGCCCGCGAACGCGAAGCCCCGGGGGGCGACCAGCGACGCGTCGCGGTCGGCGAACACGGAGGCGACCTCCGCTGCGCCGGCCAAGACCCTCGCCGATGAGCTCGCCCTCATGCAGGCGCTATCGACTGCGCTCAAGCGAGGAGATTTAACGCGCGCGCGCAGCCTCGTCGCCGAGCACGAGCGCGACTTCCCCGAGGGGCAGTTCATCGAAGAGCGCGCGGCCGCGAAGGCCCGCGCGCTGTGCCAGACGGGCGGCGCTCGGATCGAGGCTGGACGCGAGGCCGCCGAGCGCTTCGCCACGCGCTGGCCGTCGTCGATCCATCTCGCCGCGGTCGATGCGGACTGCGGCACGGAAAAAAAAGATTGAGCCTCGCCAACGGATCCGCGCTCGTCCGGCGACCCACCGCCTGACAAGCAAGGACCCCCATGCGACGAATCATCCCCATGACCTTGAGTGTGTGCCTGTTCTCCGTGCTCGGCTGCAGCGCGAGCCTCGGCAGCGAGGGCGGCGAAGACGAGACCAGCGCAGACGACGAAGCCGGCGACGACGCCAGCGAGGGCGGAGACGAAGGCGGCTACTCGCCGTGCAGCTCCAGCAACCCCTGCCCCGACGGACAATTTTGCTTCAACGGGCTGTGCGCCATCGGCTGCCTGAGCGCGGGCGACTGCGCCGAGGGCCAGTACTGCGCGACGGACACGGACATGCTCTGTCACGACAGCGAGGTCCCGACCTGCACGAGCGACAGCGAGTGCGCGAGCTCGCAGCTGTGCGTCAACGGCTACTGCTCCGCCGCCCCCGAGCCCGAGGACGCCGGCTGCAACCTCGACGACTACCTCGACGACGGCTGCCCCTCCAACGCGGTCTGCCTCGAGAGCGAGGACGACCCCGAGCTCGGCGTCTGCTACGAGATGCCCGCCTGTGGTGCCGACGGCTCGTGCCCGGTCGGCTCGATCGGGGCCGTGTGCAACAACGGCTACCTCCCCGAGAAGGACGCGATCTGCCTGGTCAACCTGTGCGAGAGCACGAGCAACTGCCCGAGCGACTGGAGCTGCGTCTACTTCGACCAGGCCACGGTCGGGGTGTGCAGCAGCGGCGCCTTTGGCACGCCTTGCTCGACGGGCGAGGACTGCGAGAGCGGCGTGTGCTCGCCCCTGCCCGGCTTTGGCGCGGGCTTGTGCACCTGAGCGCCCGAGCCAGCCGCGCGCGATCTGTGCGAGAGAGGCGGGCCGCGCTGGGTCCCACCACGGACTCCTAGGAAAACAGCACCAACAACACGATGGCGGCGACGAGGGCGAGAGCCATGAGCACCAGCCAGGTCACGTCGCGCCCTCCGACTCGATCCAGGTCCGCGCCCTCGCGCGCGGCGAGGGCCGCCTCGTTGGGGATCAGCTCGTCACCCTCGAGCGGACGATCGACCAAGGTCACGGCCAAGAAGAGATCCCCCGCCGGTCCCCCTGGCGCCGCGCTGGCCCCCTGACCGCGGAGCCGGAGCACGGCCCCCGCGGGCAGCTGCTCGGGCAGATGCACGATCACGCGCTCGGGATCCGCCGCGTCGATCACCCGCTCGACGAGGTCTCCCCCGCCCGCCAGGCGCTGGGGCACGCGCACGCGCACGCCGTGGCCGAGGGCCGCGCGCGGGACCTCGATGCTGACCCGTAGATCCACGCCACCAGCGGCCTCGTCCTCCTGCCCAAGCTCGGCTTGGGCCGCCTCGAAGATGCTCCCGAGCTCCGTCACTGAGGCTCCTAGAGCTCGGCTTCGAAGGTGGCCAGCAGCCGCGCCCACGCCCGCTCGGCCTGGACCTCGTCGTAGACGGGCGAGTCCGTGACGCACCACCCGTGCTGGGCCGGGTAGACCTCGATCTCGGCGGTCCGCCCCGCGACCTCGGCGGCCTGGTGCAGGGTCGTCTTGGCCTCTGGATCCCGCTCGTCGTCGTTCTCGGCCACGCAGATCAGCAGCGCCGCGCGCATCTCGGGGATCAGCTGGTGCGGGCTGTCGGCCTCTTGGGTGACGAGCCCGCCGCCGTGAAAGGATCCGATCGCGCCCACGCGATCCGCCCGCGCGGCGGCCGTGCGGAAGGTGAAGGGTCCGCCCATGCAGTAGCCCGTCGTCCCGATCTTCCGCCCGGTGTCGACCTGCGCCTGCTGGTCGAGCCAGGCCACGAAGGCCGCGCCGTCGCTGGCGATCCCCTCGGCGGACAGCGCCTCGATCATCGGGGCGATCTTCGCCTTGCCCTCCTCGGTCCGCCACTCGGAGAAGCTCTCGAGCACGGGCAGCTTGGACGAGCGGTAGTACTGGTTGACGGCCAGCACGGCGTAACCGGCCTCGGCCAGGCGCGTCGCCATGTCCATGAAAGACTGGCGGAGCCCGGCGATGTCCGGCCAGATCAACACCCCGGGGTGCCGGCCGCTGGTCGGGGCGACGAAGTAAGCCTCGGCGCTGCCCTCGGCCATCTCGACGCTGACCATCCGCCCCTCGACCGCCACGGCCGCGCTCGCCTCCGCGCTCGCCTCCACGCTCGCCTGTGGCTCCGCAGACCCGGCCTCCGGGGAGGGCTCGGTGGTCGAGGCCGCCGCCGAGTCTCGCTTGCAGCCGGCCAAGAGCACCGCGGCCGCCGCTCCTGCCCCGAGGGCGAGCTCGCGGCGACGCAGCCCCTGCCGCTGGAGATAGACTTCGTTCTCAGCCTCGGTCGTGTCGTCACACATGGGTGGGTCTCTGCGCGCAGTTATACCCCTCGCGAGGCTCAGGCCTCTCCGCAGATCGCCAACAGCAAGATCATCAGCAGCATCAGGATCATCGCCGCCCGCCGACGGCGATCCCTCGGGCTACGCCCCAGCAGCGGCGCGATCATGGCCGCGCTCCACAGACCCGAGACCCTGAGCGCGACTTTTGACGGTGCATCTTCGAGCGCATCGAAAAACCAGACCCCGACCCCCGGCACAGTAGCGCGCAGGGGGCGGTGTGGGCGAGCCCGCGCAGACGCTCGTTCACGCGCCCGTGGCCCAGGCCAAGGCCTCGCCCTCTTCGGCGAAGCCCTTCATGGCCTGACCGGAGGCCAGCGACATCGCGCCAATGACCACGTGATAGAGGCGATTTTGGGTGATGATCGCCACCCGGGACACCTGATGCCGCCAGAGCTTGTTCCAGTCCACGAAGGCGTGGCGGGCGTCCAGGTCGTAGCCAGCCATGTGGCGGCAGTCGAGGACCATCGGGCTGGGGCCGCTTCGCAGCTTCAGCTTCTCGGCCATGCTCGCGAGCACGCGCTCCAGCTGCTGCGCTGTCAGGTGTCCATCGAGCGCCCCCCAGACCGGCTTGGCGGCCGCTGGAAACTGGACGGGGTCGATGAGCTCGGTAGCGGCCGACATCTGCCCTCAATCATGAAGTCAGCCGCAAGTGTGAGCAAGAAGACAGCAAGTGCAACTTGATCGCCCTGTCCTTTGGATCAGTCCCTTCTGCGCGATAAGCTCGGGTGATGCACGTCGACGCACGCGTGTTTGGCCGGCCGCGGATCGGCGAGGAGCAAAGCGGCGACGCCGGCGTGGTTCGCGAGGTCGATGCGGTGACCTGGGTGCTGCTCATCGACGGCCTCGGCCATGGGCCCAAGGCCGCGGCCGCGGCCCAGCTCGCCGTCGACGAGCTCGGGCAATTCGACGCCGCGCTCGACATCGAGGCCGCCTTCATCCGCCTCAACGACGCGCTCAAAGGATCCCGCGGCGCGGCGGCCACCTTGGTCCGCTTCGAGGAGCGGCGCCTGACCATCGCGGGCGTCGGCAACGTCGAGCTGCGCCGACTCAGCGGCCCGCAGCTGCCCTTCATGGCCAGCAACGGCGTGCTCGGGCGACGGCTCCCACGCCTGCGCGTCGCCGAGGTCGAGGTCGACGAGCCCGGGCGGATGTTGCTCTTCACCGACGGCATCGATCGCCGCGCGCCCCTGCGCGAGCTCTCTCGCCTCGACGTCGACGCCATGGGCCGCCTGCTCCTCGCCCAGCACTCCCACGACAACGACGACGCGACCGCGATCCACGTCGACTACCGGCCGAGCTGAGCCCGGCTAGGAGCCCGTGGTGGAACCCAGCGCGGCTCCTGGCGCCGGGCTTTTCGTCGAGGGCGCGAAGCCAAAACGCCGCTGTACCGGGCGTACTGCAAGTTTTGGCGACAAAGCCCTCGGCGAAAAGACCAAGCCAGGTGTCGTGTTGGGTTTCACCACGGGCTCCTAGTTCGGGCTTTGCTTCGCGTCCACGGGCGCGGGCGCAGCGAGCAGGCGCAGCAGCGACCGGGCCGCGCTGGGGAAGCCGTGCACGCTGACGCTGCCGTCGGCCTCGACGCGCAGCTCCGCCGAATTCGCCCCGGCCCACACAGCCGGGTCGGCGTAGCGCGGGCTTCGGTGGTGCAGGGTCTGGTTGCGCGAGCCCACGAAGCGCCGGCCGCCCGCGCGCGCCTCGGGCTCGCGGGCGCGGGCCTCGAAGCGGCCGTCGACCAGGGTGTCGAGGCTCGCCCACAGCGCAGCGAAGCCCGGCCGGGCGCGGGCCTCTTCCAGGCGCAGACCAGTGAACACGAGCACGCCGAGGCCGAGGCCGGCCGCGCCCTCGCACAGCTCGGTCAGCGCCTCGAGCTGCTCGAGCGGCTCGCCGCCGAGGATCGTCACGCCCTCGATCTTCCGGCGCGGCGCGGCGCGACCAGGCGCGAGCTCGGCGAGCTCGGCGAGCAGGACGTCGACCTCGACGAGGGCCCCTCCCGCGGGGTCGAAGAGCTCGGGGTTGCAGCAGCCCGGGCAGCGCAGCGAGCAACCTTGCAGCCACAGCGCCCAGCGCTCGTGCGGCCCCTCGGCGCGGGTCCGCGGCACGCGATGGGCCACGCGCAGCTTCACGCCGGCTCCTCTGCCGAGGACTCGGGCCGCGCGCGCTGGGGCGAGGGCGAGGGCAGCTCCTCGAGCTCGATCCACTCGCCGGGCGCCATGGCCTCGGGCAGGCGCAGGCCGGCATGAGCGACGCGAGTCAGCGCCAGGACGTGGCTGCCGAGGGCCGCGAAGATCCGCTTGACCTCGTGGTGCG
Organism: Pseudenhygromyxa sp. WMMC2535; assembly: GCF_011083025.2. Classification (NCBI taxonomy): domain Bacteria; kingdom Pseudomonadati; phylum Myxococcota; order Nannocystales; family Nannocystaceae; genus Pseudenhygromyxa; species Pseudenhygromyxa sp. WMMC2535. The sequence goes on along the minus strand of NZ_JABJWV010000001.1, from coordinate 3,531,917 downwards.
AGCCGTCGAGCAAGGTCACGCTGGCCAGGGCCTCGGTCCCCGGCGGCCGGGGCAGGGCCGGGTGACAGGCGCCCTCGAGCCCGGCCAGGGCGGTGATCCGCGGCCGCGAGCCGTCGGCGAGGATCAGGCTCACCTGACCATCGGCGTCCCGCGGCGGCGCTTCGAAGGGCCGGGCGAGGGCGACCTCGTAGACCCGCGAGACCGCCCGCCGGGGGTGGGTCAGGGCGTGGATCCGCGGCCCCTCGGTGGTCCACAGCAACAGCCCCGAGGCGTCGAGGTCGAGGCGGCCCACGGCCTTGAGCTCGGCGTGCATCGGCGCGCCCTCGAGCAGGTCCCAGGCCGTGGGGTGGCGGTTGTCCTTGCGCGAAGTCACGACCCCCACCGGCTTGTGCTGCATCAGATGCACGTGCTCGCGCAGCTGCACCTGGCGGCCGCGGACGTCGACGGTGAAAGGCAGCTGCCCGGGAGCCAGCGTCAGCCGAGGATCTCGCAGGACCTCGCCCCCCGGGCCGCGGACCGATCCAGATCGCAAGACGCGTGTGACCACGCGACGAGACAGGCCGAGGTTCCGGGCGAGGAGCTGATCGAGGCGGGGCACGCCAGGCGGATAGTAGGGTATGGTGCGCCCCGTGGGTCGCCCGGAGCCCCTAGCTGACGAGCGCGCGATCGTCGAGCGCGCCATGGAGGGCGACAAGCGAGCCTTCGAGCGGCTCTATCGTCACTACGCGCCGATCTTGTTCAGCTACGTGCTGGTCCCCATGCTCGGGAACCGGGACGACGCCCAGGACTGCCTGCGCGAGACCTTCATCTCGGCGCACCGTGCACTGCCCCGCTACGAGTGGCGCGGCTCGAGCATCTACCCCTGGCTCAAGACCCTGGCCAAGAACAAGGCCCGCGACCTCTTCCGCGCCTCAGGCCGTCGCCAGCGCCTGCGCGGCGCCTTCTCCCACCACGTCGGGGTATTCGGCGACAAGGAGCCGGCCTCGCCCATGGAGGAGCTGGTCCAGGCCCAGGCCCTGCGCAAGCGCATCGACGCGGTGCTCGACACCATGAACCCGCGCTACGCTCGGGTCCTGCGCCTGCGCCTGCTCGAAGATCGCAGCCGCGAAGACTGCGCCGAGCTCCTCGACGTCAAGATCGGGACCTTGGACGTGCTCTTGTTTCGCGCCGTCCGGGCGTTCCGCAAGGCCTGCGAGCAGCAGGGCGTGGAATTCGACATGAGCGAGGTGCGGGCGTGAACAGGACGCGAACGCGCGATCGCGCCTGCCGGGCGCAGGCCACTTTTTCAAACCCACGTAAGCTGACTTCGCGACCCGGCGTTTCCCGGCCCGCGAGCCCAGCGAGCCCGCTCGAGGCCCCAACGCGCCGAGACCCTGGAGGGTGTCCACCATGACCGACCAAAAGCAGCCGAACGGCGAGGCACGACCCGCGGGCGTGCTCGACCCCGAGTGGGAGGACGCCCTGCGCAGCGGCCAGGAGCAAGAAGGCGAGCGCGGCTCCGTCGAGCCCGAGCTCGCCCTGCTCCACCTGCTCCGCCACGCCCGCCAGCCCGAGAGCCTGGAGCCCGACGCCCTCGACGCGATCTGGTCCGACGTCGAGGCCGAGGTCGCGCCGGCCGGGCAGCCGTGGTGGCGCCGCGCCTGGGTGTGGTGGACGGCGCCCGTCGTCGCGACCGCGGCCGTCCTCGCCATCGTCGTGATCCAGCCCGGCGCCAGCGAGCCGACGCTCGCCCTCGACGAGAGCCACGCCGCCCCCCAGGCCGAGGAGGACGCCCCCTTCGCAAAGTCCGAAGAAGCGCTCGCCGAGGGCAGCGCGAGCAACAAGGACAGCGACGAGGACAGCGCCCGAGCCAGCCGCGAGCGCGCGGCCGGGGCAGCCAGCGCCACGCCCGAGATCACCCAGCTCGGGGGCATCGCCGCCGCCGACGGAGGCGCCCGCAGCCCTGGCGCCAGCGCCTTCGAATCGAGCTACATCCGCCTCGAGCCCCAGGGCCGCGCGGCCCTGGTCGCCGCCGTGGATCGCAGCCGCGACGAGCTGCGCGACCAGCTCCTGGCTCAGGCCCGGGGAGACCAACGATGACCGTGAAGCCCACCACCACCAAGTGGCACACCATCGGCCAGCTGCTCACCGGGCTCGTCCTCGGCGGCGCGCTGACCTTCGGCGGCCTGGCCCTGGCCGGCAAGCTCAAGCCCCCCGGCGAGCCCGAGGCCCTCGTCGCCCTCGCCCAGACCGTCGAGGCCAGCGACAGGAAGGTCGACGTGATGCTCGAGCGCGGCGACGTGAGCGGGGGGATCGCGGCCCTCGAGTCCCTGCGCGAGATCCCCTGGCCGTCGCGCGAGCGAGGCGGCGACGCGGCCGTGCAGCTGCGCCACGACGCCTACGGCCGCCTGCTCCGCCTGCGCCTCGATCACCCCCAGGTCGACGCCAAGACCGGCAAGCAGCTGCTCGAGCTCGCCGACGAGGGCCTCGGCCGCGAGTGGGAGCAGCTCGACCCCAACCCCTTCACCGCCCGCCTGCTCGCCCTGCGCGGCGAGGTCCTCGAGGGCCTCGGCCGTGACGACGACGCGCTGCTGCTCTACGAGCAAGCCCTCGACATGAACCGCGACCTCCTCGACGAGGTCATCCAGGAGGTCGGCCGGTGAGCGCCCCCTCGCCCTCGTCCCCCTCCCGCGCCCTGGTGCTGCGCGCGGTCGTGTTCGGGCTGGCCGCGGGCGCCCTCGCCTGCGCCGCCAGCCCCGAGCAGAGCGCCGAGGCCGAGCGCCAGTCGGCGCCCCCGCCCAGCGACATCCCCTCAGAGCCCAGCGCCGAGCCCATGGACGCCCCCGCGGAGGCAGCCGCGGCCGAAGAGAGCGCGCCGGGCCTCGATGACTTCGAGCGCCGCCTCGCCAGCAACCGCGCCGAGCTCTCTCGCCTCGGCGTGCGCTTCGCCGACCCCGACCCCGACCCCGATGCAGCCGCTGCCGCTGACGCCGAGCCCGAGTCTGAGCTCGATCTCGACGCAGCGGAAGAGCTCGAGGCCGCCCCCAGCCCCAGCGCAGGCGGGGGCAGCCCCGCCAAGCCCAGCACCAAGTCCAAGTCCAAGTCGACCTCCACCTCGAGCAAGGGCAAGGGCAAGGGCAGCAGCGGCCGCGCGTCGGCCTCCCCCGACGCCAAAGAAGCTCCCGAGCAGGCCAAGGCCGTCCAGGGTCCCCCGATCGCGACCGAGCTCGAGGACGCCGCCGGGCGCTGTGAGTCGATCTGCTCCCTCGGTCAGGTGACCTGCGAGCTCAGCGACTCGATCTGCGCCCTCGCCGAGCGCCACACCGACGAGGACGACTACCAGTCCGCCTGCGAGCGCGCCGTCGGTGATTGCCAGGTCGCCAAGGAGGCTTGTGATGGCTGTGAAGACTGAGCCCGAGCATGCGTGGCCGCGACCGAGGCCGCGGCTCCCCCTCGCCCTGGCCGTCGCCATCGGCTGCGCCCTGGCTGGCTGCGCCAAGAAGTCGGACGCCCCCGCCTCGCCCGACGAGGCCTCGAGCGCCGTCGATGCCGAGACTGAAGACGGCGCCGACGCCCGCTTCGCCGAGCCCCCGCCGGGTCCGCACGATCCCCTCGCCGAGCTCGATGACTTCGAGGCGCAGATGCAGTCCATGGGCCTGCTCTCCGCCGCGCAGCTCGAGCGTCGCCAGGCTCGCTCGGACATGCGCGACGAGGCCGCCGCGACCGAGGACGTCAGCGTCGAAGGCCTCGAGGAGGAGGCCCCGGCGCAGGACGCCGCCGAGATCTCCACGGGGAGCGCCTCCGCCGGGAGCTCGCGCCACGCCAAGCAAAAAAAGCGCGGTCGGGGCGAGCGCGGGAGCAAGGACGCGGCCAAGGCCGAGCGCCCCCACGAAGGGGGCGGCGCCCCTGGCCAGGCGCCCGCGCCCGCGGCGGAGGACGACGTGGCCATGGACGCGGCCGCCGACCGCTGCGAGTCGGTCTGCGGCCTCGCCGAGGGCATCTGCGAGCTCGAGGTGCGCATCTGCGAGCTCGGCGAGGCCCACCCCGAGGACCCCGCCTACGCCGACGCCTGCGAGCGCGCCATCGAGGACTGCGAGCTCGCCAGCGACGCCTGCGAGCGCTGCCATAGCGAGTAGCCGCCGGCGTTGTATCCTCCCGCCGTGTCGCAGCTTCCCCAGGCCGTGCTCCTCGATCTCGACGGCACCCTCGTCGACAGCGAGTCCTTCCACGCCGAGGCCATCGCCCGCTACATGGCCACCCGCGGCGTCACCCTCGACGCGCGCGAGCGCAGCTTCGTGATCGGCCACGCGTGGCAGGAGATCCACAGCGAGCTGCGCGTCGCCGAGCGCATCGGTGACGACCTGCCCGCGCTCCAGGCCGGCGCCCACGCCCTCAAGGCCGAGCTGCGCGCCGAGGGCATCGACATCCAGGTGCTCGACGGCGCCCGCGAGCTCGTCGAGACCCTCGCCGCCCTCGACATCCCCACGGTGATCGTCTCGGGCTCGAGCCGGCGCGAGATCGCCGAGGCCCTCGAGGTCCTCGGCTTCGCCGAGCGCCTGCGCTTTTACATGGGCGCCGAGGACTACCCCCGAGGCAAGCCGGCACCCGACGGCTACCTGGCCGCGGCCGCGCGCCTCGGCGTCGAGCCGGCGCGCTGCCTGGTCTTCGAGGACAGCGAGGCCGGCGTCGCCTCGGCCCTCGCCGCGGGCATGCGCGTGGTCGCTACGGCGGCCGCCAACCTCCCGGCCGACCACCCCGGCCACCAGGATCAACGCCGAGCCCACCGCGTCGTGGCCGGGCTCGAGGGCATCGACCGCGCGTTCTTGTCCGGGCTGATGCGCGAGGGGGCGAACGCGGCCCCATGACCAGCGAGTGGACCCGGTCCGAGGAGGACGAGGCGAACACCGAGCCCGCGCCACGCAGCATCGAGCGTGGGCTGCGGCTCGTCTTGCTCCCCGACCCCGAGGCCCGCGCCCGCCTCGACCGCCCGCTGCTCGGCATCCCCCTCGCCCAGCGCTCGATCAACGCCGCCCTCGAGGCCGGCTTCGTCGAGATCCTCGCCGCCCCCGGCCTCGCCTTCGCCCCGGCCCAGATCCGCGAGGTCCCGGTCGGGGACATCATCGACGGACCTGGCCTGATGATCTACGAGGGCACCTTCCTCGACCCGCAGCTCTTGCGCCTGATGGTCGAGCACCCCCTCGAGGACGACGAGCGCTACACCCTCTACGACGGCGTCGCCCGACCGGCCGGCTTCTTCGCCGGTGAGCTCGGCGCGATGCCGGCGACCATGCCGGTGTCCGAGGAGCTGCTGTGGCCCGACGATCTCGGCCCTGATGACATCGCCCGGGTCGTCTACGACGAGGACGTCGAGCGCGCCGAGTGGCTGGTCTTGCGCACCGAGGCCCGGCGCTCGCGTACCAGCGGCTGGCGGGGCACCGAGACCGAGCACGTCCGTCGCAGCCTCGCCGGCGAGTCACGCTGGCACCGGGAGATCAGCATTCGAACGCTGCGCTGGCTGGCCCGCTCCAACCTCGCCGTCGCCCAGCTCGAGCTCCTGGCTCTGGGCGTCGCCCTGGCCTCGGGCCCGGTCTGCCTCGTGCACAGCTGGCCAACGTTGATCCTCGCTGGTGTGCTGCTCCTGCTCGGGGTCCACGTCTCGCGCCTGCTCGCGCCGCTGCGCTTTTTGCGGGACGAAGCGATCAACCCCCGGGACGAACACGGCCGACCCGAGGTCTGGGTCCCAGGCGACACGCTCGCCGGCGCCACCCGCCCCCTGGCCCACGCGATCCTCACGGCCTGCCTGACTTACGTACTAGTCGCCGAGACGGATCGCTCCAACGTCGCCGCCTTGGTGCTGCTCGTCACCGGCGGCGTCGCGGCCCTGCTGTCTTTGGCCCACGCGCGATCTCGGCTGCGCGGAGACGACGCGAACGTCCTCGAACTGCCGCGCTCGGCGGCGCTCGTCAAGCGCCTCGGCGTGTCCATGCCGACCTGGCTGCAGGGGGCGCCGCTGCTGGAGATCTGTGCCGCGCTCGGCTCCCTCACCGGTGAGCCCGGGGTCCCATGGACAGTGTTGGTCACGGCCGCGCTCTCGCGTCTGTGGAAATGGTTCACCGCCCCGCCTCCGGCCTGAGCCCCGGTGACGGTGGCGCGTCCGAGCGCAGCGCGAGTTTGGCTCAAAACGGGCGTCCAGGGCGAAATTTCGCCCCCTCACTCAGGGGGGCGATGTTTGACCACCCCATGGCCGAGTGCTAGCGTTTGCTTGGCTCGGACTGCGATTTTTTCGCAACCTTTCCCGGGCACCAAGCCATGGCAACCATCAAGATTCCGCTCCTTCCGCTGCGCGAGCTGATCGTCTTCCCCCACGAGGTCGTCCCGCTCTTCGTCGGCCGCGAGAAGTCCATCAACGCCCTCGAAGAGGCGATGGCCGCAGACCGACAGATCCTGCTCTGCGCGCAGAAGAAGGCCAAGGTCAACGACCCCAAGCCCGACGGCATCCACGACTTCGGGACGATCGGCACCATCGTCCAGCTCCTGCGCCTCCCCGATGGGACGGTCAAGGTCCTGGTCGAGGGCAAGACCCGGGCGCGGATCAAGGAGTACGTCGAGAGCGAGGACAAGTACTTCCTCGTCGAGGCCGAGCTCGTCGAGACCCCGGAGATCGACCCCGAGCAGGAGCCCGAGTTCCAGGCCCTGATGCGCTCGGTCCAGGCGACCTTCGAGAACTACGTCAAGCTCAACAAGCGCGTGCCCCCGGAGCTGGCGGTCAGCGTGCAGAGCATCGACAACCCCTCGCGCCTCGCCGACACCATCGCCGCGCACGTCAACTTCAAGCTCGCCGCCAAGCAGGACCTGCTCGAGACCGAGAACGTCTGGACCCGGTTGGAGACGCTCTATGAGCTGATGCAGAACGAGATCGAGATTCTCCAGGTGGAGAAGAAGATCCGTACTCGCGTCAAGAAGCAAATGGAGAAGAACCAAAAGGAGTACTACCTCAACGAGCAGATGCAGGCGATCCAAAAGGAGCTCGGGTCGCAAGACGAATTCAAAAACGAGCTGCAAGAGCTCGAAGACAAGATCCGCCGCAAGAAGATGACCAAGGAGGCGAGCGAGCGCCTCAAGAAGGAGCTGCGCAAGCTCAAGATGATGAGCCCGATGTCGGCCGAGGCCACCGTGGTCCGCAACTACATCGACACGGTGCTCTCGCTGCCCTGGTCGGACAAGACCGGCGACAAGCTCGACCTCAGCGACGCCGAGGGCGTCCTCGACGAGGACCACTACGGGCTCGAGAAGCCCAAGGAGCGCATCGTCGAGTACCTCGCCGTTCAGGCCCTGGTGAAGAAGGTCAAGGGCCCGATCCTCTGCCTCGTCGGGCCGCCCGGCGTCGGCAAGACCTCGCTGGCCAAGAGCGTCGCCCGGGCGACCGGCCGCAAGTTCGTGCGCGTGTCCTTGGGCGGCGTGCGAGACGAGGCCGAGATCCGCGGCCACCGGCGCACCTACATCGGCGCGATGCCGGGCAAGATCATCCAGGGCCTGCGCAAGTCGGGCTCATCGAACCCGGTGTTCTTGCTCGACGAGATCGACAAGATGTCGATGGACTTCCGCGGCGATCCTTCGGCCGCGATGCTCGAGGTCCTCGACCCCGAGCAAAACCAGGCCTTCGTCGACCACTTCCTCGACCTCGACTACGACCTCAGCGACGTGCTCTTCTTGTGCACGGCCAACAGCCTGCACACGATCCCGCTGCCCTTGCAGGACCGCATGGAGATCATCGAGCTGTCGGGCTACACCGACGAGGACAAGCTCAAGATCGCCCGCCAGTACCTGCTGCCCAAGCAGCGCGAGCTCAACGGCCTCGACGAGGTCGAGGTCAACTTCAGCGATCCGGCCGTCAAGGAGCTGATCCACCACTACACCAAGGAGGCCGGCGTGCGCTCGCTCGAGCGCGAGATCGCGGCGGTGCTCCGCAAGGTCGCCCGCGACTACGTCAAGGACGGCCAAAAGAAGAAGTCGTTCAAGGTCGACACCAAGACCGTCCAAAAGTACCTCGGGCCGCGCAAGTTCCGTTACCAGCGCGGCGAAGAGGAGGATCAGGTCGGCATGACCAACGGCCTCGCGGTCACCATCTTCGGCGGTGACCTGCTCCCGGCCGAGGTCACGATCACCCCCGGCAAGGGCAAGGTCACCCTGACCGGCAAGCTCGGCGAGGTCATGCAGGAGTCTGCGCGCGCGGCCATCACCTACGTACGCTCGCGCTGCCTGACCTTCGGCCTCGACCCCGACTTCTACGAACACGTGGACTTCCACATCCACTTCCCCGAGGGCGCCGTGCCCAAGGACGGCCCGAGCGCGGGCGTCACCATGGTCACCTCGGTGGTCTCTGCCCTGCTCAACGCCCCCGTCCGCAAGGACGTCGCGATGACCGGCGAGATCAACTTGCGCGGCAAGGTCCTGCCGATCGGCGGCCTCAAGGAGAAGATCCTCGCGGCCTACCGCAGCGACATGAAGATCGTCGTCTGCCCCGCGGACAACGAGAAGGACCTCCACGACGTGCCCAAGAACGTCATCAAGTCCCTCGACATCCGCTTCGCCAAGAGCATCGACGACGTGCTGCGCTGGGCCCTGGCGCCGCTCTCGGAGGAGCACCCCAACAAGGCGCTGCGTCAGTTCCTCGGCGGGGAGGCCTCGGCGGACGCGACGGATTGGGTCGCGGCTCGGGAGTATCTCGAGGAGCGGGATCGCAAGAAGCAGATCGACAACAGCGGCCACGGCCCGCACTGATTTAGACCCCCGCGGGCGTCCTGCTTCTAGCCGCAGCGGGCCGCTGCGCGGCCCTCGAGACCGCCTCCGGCGGTCTCGGGCGGGGAGGCATGTCGTTCGCGTCGGCACGTAGTGACCCCCTAGAAGGGGGTCTTTTTTTTGCCCCTGCGGATGGTTTTGCTCCGTGCGTGGGATCGCATGTTGGCGCCCTCCAACTTCGGTTGCCTGCCCTTTCGGCACATCGCGACCTGTCGTTGCCCGCCAACTTCGGTTGCCTGCTGTGTCGACACGTGGCGACCTCTCGTTGCCCGGGCTGCTCGCGGGTCGGGGGACTTGGATTTCCCGCGTGGGTGGAGGGGGCGCTGGGGTGGGTCGTCGTGGACCTCTGTGGGTGCTCCGGGTAGGTCGGGGGGCCCGCTGGGCGAGGGGTTCGCTCGGTGGGCGCGCGGGGCGGCCCTGCGCGCGTTCCTGGTATTTGGGGCTAGGAGGAATTTGGGCTTGGAACACTGGACGCTCGACGCGGGGCGCTCGACCTCGTGCTAGGCTGCGGCCATGTCGATGCTCGGACTTGCTCTGGTCGCGACCTTGAGCGTCGCTCCCGAGGATGAGGCCTTCGTGGTCACGCCTGCGCCCGCTGCCGAGGCCGCGCCGGCTCCCGCGGCCTCCGTGGAGGTCACCGTCGCGCCGCCGGTGGCTCCGCCGCCTGCGGTCGCGCCCGCGCCGGTGGTCGTGGTCACGCCCGCGCCGGCCCCCGCACCCGCACCGCCCATGGCTCCGCCGGTCCGCTTCGAGGCGCCCCGCAAGCCCCTGGGCGGCTTCGGTTTGCTCGCGGCCTCGTCCACGATCTTCATCATCGGTCTGAGCGCGCAGATCTCCACGGCTGCGGCCCAGGCCAACTACTGCACCAACTGGGAGCGAAACGGCTTCAACACGGCGCACGGCTGCTTCTACGTGACCGAGCCGTGGCACGCCCACGCCGGCACCGGCTACGCCTTTGGCTCGGCCATGGTCATGACCAGCATCGGCGCCAGCGCGCTCGGCAAGTACGACGCCTGGCACTCCGTCTACGGCGACGGCCGCACGCGCAACGCCCGGGCTCGGGTCGGCGCTGGCGTGGCGCTGGTCGGGCTGAGCATCGGGGCCTTCGTCGCCGAGGCCTTCATGCTCCGCCGCGAGTTCGACGACTTCTGCACCACCGTGGAGTGCGAGGTCGACCGCCGCAAGCTCTACTACGGCCTCGCGGACGCCGGCGCCCTGGGCATGAGCGCGGGCTTCGGGCTGATCGCCCACGGCAACAGCTACCGCCGCCACCTCGCGCGCTACGGCAAGTTCAGCCAGTGGTCGCTCTCGCCCCAGGCATCGCCGACCTCCGTGGGCATGGGCGCGAGCCTGCGTTTTTGAGGCCTGGCCGCCCGCGCGCAAAGAGGCCGGACCCTTCGGGGTGCGGCCTCTTTCACGTTTGACTCGCCCCAGCGAAGGGCCCAACCTCCCGGCCCATGAGCACGAACAAGGTCTTGATCATCGGCGCAGGCGGCGTGGGCGGAGTCGTAGCCCACAAGTGTGCGATGAACGCGGGCACCTTCGGCCACATCACCCTGGCCAGCCGGACCAAGTCCAAGTGTGACGCGATCGCGGCCGAGGTCCGCGAGATGCACGGCGTCGAGATCGCGACCGCGTCCGTCGACGCCGACGACGTCGCCCAGATGGTGGCCCTGATCCGCGAGGTCCAGCCCAAGCTGGTCATCAACGTGGCCCTGCCCTACCAGGACCTGCCGATCATGGACGCCTGCCTCGAGACCAAGGTCCACTACCTCGACACGGCCAACTACGAGCCCAAGGACGTCGCCAAGTTCGAGTACCACTGGCAGTGGGCCTACCGCGAGCGCTTCGAGCAGGCGGGGATCATGGCGTTGCTCGGCTGCGGCTTCGACCCCGGGGTCACCGGCGTGTTCACGGCCCACGCGGCCAAGCACCACTTCGACGAGCTGCGCTACCTCGACATCGTCGACTGCAACGCCGGCGACCACGGCAAGGCCTTCGCGACCAACTTCAACCCCGAGATCAACATCCGCGAGATCACCCAGCCGGGGCGCTACTGGCTGAGGGGCGAGTGGGTCGAGATCCCGGCGATGAGCGAGCACAAGCCGATCGACTACCCCAACATCGGCCCGCGCGAGTCCTACGTGCTCTATCACGAGGAGCTCGAGTCGCTGACCAAGAACTTCCCGACCATCGAGCGCGCGCGCTTTTGGATGACCTTTGGCCAGGAGTACCTGACCCACCTGCGCGTGCTCCAAAACGTGGGCATGACCTCGATCGCGCCGGTCCACTTCCAGGGCCAGGACATCGTGCCCCTGCAATTCCTCAAGGCCGTGCTCCCGCCGCCCGAGAGCCTCGGCGAGGGCTACACCGGGCAGACCTCGATCGGCTGCCAGATCCGCGGGCTCGCGGGCGGCGAGGCCAAGAACTACTACGTCTACAACAACTGCGATCACGCGGCCTGCTACCGCGAGGTCCGCTCCCAGGCGGTCAGCTACACCACCGGCGTGCCGGCGATGATCGGCGCCAAGCTGATGCTCGAGGGCGCGTGGATGAAGCCCGGCGTCTACAACGTCGAGGAGTTCGACCCCGATCCCTTCATGGCCCAGCTCAACGTCCAGGGTCTGCCGTGGACCGAGCTCGTCGACGTCGAGCTGCCCCATGACTACGATTGATTACGCGGCCCCGCCCAGCCCCTGCTTCGTCCTCGACGAGGCCCGGCTGCGCGCCAACCTCGAGCGCCTCGCCCACGTGGCCAGCGAGAGCGGGGCCAAGATCATCTGCGCGCTCAAGGGCTTCGCGCTCTACGCCAGCTTCCCCCTGGTCCGCGCCTACCTGCCGGGGGTCACGGCCAGCTCGCTCGCCGAGGCCCTGCTCGGGCTCGAGGCCTTCGGCGGAGAGATCCACGCCTACTGCCCCGCCTACATCCCCGCGGACTTCGACGCGATCGCCCGCCTCGCCTCGCACCTGACCTTCAACTCGGTGGGCGAGTACGCCCGCTACCGCGATCGCCTGGCCGGCGCGAGCCCGGGGCTGCGCATCAACCCCGAGTACGCCGAGGTCGAGACCGCGCTCTACAACCCCTGCGTGCCCGGCTCGCGCCTGGGGGTCACCGCCGGGCAGCTCGGCGGGGAGCTGCCCGAGGGCGTCGAGGGCCTGCACATGCACACGCTGTGTGAGAAGGGCTCCGACACCCTCGCGCGCACCCTCGAGCGCGTCGAGGCCAAGTTCGGCGCGCTCCTCGACCAGGTCCGCTGGCTCAACCTCGGGGGCGGGCACGCGATCACCCGCGAGGGCTACGACACCGAGCTGCTGATCCAGCAGATCCGCCAGCTCCGCCAGCGCCACCCTCAGCTCGAGGAGATCGTGCTCGAGCCGGGCAGCGCCGTGGCCTGGGAGACCGGCGAGCTCATCGCCACGGTCCTCGACGTCGTCGAGTCCCCGGACGCCGAAGGACGACCGGTGCGCACCGCCATGCTCGACGTGTCGTTCTCGGCGCACATGCCCGACTGCCTCGAGATGCCCTACCGCCCGCGCGTGCTCGGGGCCCGCCACGACGCCAGCCCCGAAGAGCTCGCCGCCGCGCCGCACCGCTATCACCTCGGCGGGCAGACCTGCCTGGCCGGGGACTTCATGCCCGACTACCTGTTCGAGGCGCCCCTGCGACCCGGCGACCGGATCGTGTTTTGGGACATGATCCACTACACGATGGTCAAGACCACGACCTTCAACGGCGTCCAGCTGCCGTCCATCGCAATCTGGCGGGAGCAGCCCCGCGCGGGCGGTCAGCTCGAGGTCGTCAAGCGCTTCGGCTACGAGGACTACAAGCGCCGGGTCTGAGCGCGAGCCCAGCACATGGGCCCAGCACGCGGGCTCGGACTCGAGGGGCGCCGACCGGGGCCTCCGCGCAGGTACGGCTTCCCCGCGACCCGCCGCCGGCTGACCCGCCCGCTGCCCTGGCCGAGCCCTCGGCGCGGGTAAGCCGGCGGCGGGTCGCAGGTCCCGCCTCGTCCGCCCCATCTGCCTCACTTGGGCAGGAAGTCACGGTCGAGCACGGTCTTGCGCCCGTCGGCCTTGGCCCGCTCGATCGCCCGGTCACAGATGTCGCGCAGCTTGTCCGAGAGCACGTCCATGACCGCGTCCGAGGTCCGCAGGCCGCTGGCGGCGGCGACGTAGGCCTTGAGCGCCTTGGCGACCACGAGGGTGTCTCGGGGCAAACTGGGGTCGCGGCGGCGGACCGGCGCGACCACGCGCTTGCCCTTGCGCGTGGCCCCGGCTGGCTTGAGGGCGGGGTCGCCGGGTTTCGCTGGCGCGCGCCGCTCCTCTGCGCTCGCCTCCCGGTGGCCCGCGATCGGCACGTGCGCGTCCCAGCATTCCATGCTGCAAAACACCATCGGCGCGCGCGCGCGGTTGCAGGTCGAGACGCTGCACACGAGATAGCTCGCGCCGCAAGCGATCGGCTGCTTGCAACGACTACAGTGACGCCAGGTCGGCTCCGCCATGGTGGCGATGGTAGCCTCTGACCAGCCCCTTGGACCGCCGACCGACTCACTCCGACGTCGATGAGCCCGAGGACCCCGACGATCCCCTGATCGGCGAGGTCCTCGCCGATCGTTACGAGATCGTCGAGCGGGTCGGCGAGGGCGGCATGGGCACGGTCTACCTCGGCCGGCACGTGACGCTGGGCAAGCCCGTGGCCCTCAAGGTCCTGCGCTCGGACTTCCTCGATCGCCGCGACCTCGCCGAGCGCTTCTTGCGTGAGGCCCAGGCCGCGTCGCGCATCGGCCACGAGAACATCGTCGACATCATGGACTTCGGGCAGACGCCCGAGGGCGCGCCCTACTTCGTGATGGAGCACCTCGACGGCCTCGAGCTCGACGAGCTGCTCGACCGCGAGGGTCGCCTGCCCTGGCCGCGAGCGCGGGGCATCGTCTTGCAGATCGCCCGGGCGCTGAGCGCCGCGCACCGCTGCGGCGTGATCCACCGCGACCTCAAGCCCGGCAACGTGCTGCTGGTCAACCGCGACGCCAACCCCGACTACGTCAAGTTGCTCGACTTCGGCATCGCCAAGCTCGAGGACGAGGCCGCGCTCACCCACGACGGCTGCGTGTTCGGGACCGTGGCCTACATGGCGCCGGAGCAGGCCCTGGGCACCACCGTGGACGCCCGCGCCGACATCTACGCCCTCGGCTGCGTGGCCTTCGAGCTGCTCACGGGTCAGCTGCCCTTCGAGGCCCGCAACCCGCAGGCGATGCTCGACATGCACATCGAGGATCCCCCGCCCAAGCCGCGCGAGCTCGCCCCCTACGCCGACATCCCCGAGGCCGTCGAGGACGCGATCCTCCGCGCCCTGGCCAAGGACCCCGACGAGCGCTTCGAGGACATGGCCGACTTCGTCCGCGCCCTCGCGGCGGTCCCCGCCGAGACCACGGGCATGGGCGTGCTCGGCGAGGAGATCGGCCTGCGCGAGCGCGTCGAGCCGCGCCGCGCCGCCTCGGCCATCCACAAGCGCACCCCGAGCTCGCCCATGCCCGTGGCCGGCCTGCGCGTGCCCGTGCCCGTGGAGCTCCCGCTGCTCACGGTCCTCTACCTCGTGCTCGTCGACCTCGCCGAGGGCGCGGTGATCGGCGACGAGGCCGAGCTCCTGGTCGCGCGCCTGCACGAGTGGGGCCCCGAGATCCCCCGGCGCGAGATCGTCCGCCTGCTCCGCCACGCCCTCGCGGACCTCCAGAACCTGCCCAGCATCACCGCCCGCGTCGCCCGGGCGCGGACCAGCGCCCAGCAGCTGCAGGCGCTCTTGCCCCGCACCCAGCTCGCCTCGATCCTCGCCGACCTCTACGAGCTCGCGGGCACCGGCGGCGAGGTCGTCGAGCCCGCGCTGCGCTTTTTGGTCAACGTCACCGACTGGCTCGACCTGACCCCGGATCCACGCCTGCTGGCCACCGCCTACCTCTACCTGACCTTGGGCTACGCCGACGGCGTCCTCGACCTCGACGAGCAGCGCGTGCTCGCCGAGCAGCTCCAGGCCTGGGCCCCCGACTCCGCCGGCGCCGAGGTCCAGACCGTGCTGCGCTGGGCGAGCGCCGAATTCGAGCGCCGCAAGACCCGAGAAGAGCAGCTGGCCTGCGCCTTCGATGCGGCGGATCAGCTGCGCCTGAGCGCGGACGAGGACGCGCTGCGGCGGATCCTCGCGGATCTGTGGCGGATCGCGGGGGCGGACGGGCACATCGCCGAGGAAGAACAGCGATTCATCATGGATATGGTCGAGCGCTTCGGCACGGCTCGCTGAGCGCCCCCTGACTCGGGCGTCGACGCGCCAGCGCCACGCAAACGACTCGCGCCCGCGAGCGACTGAGATCTCGGACCAAGGTCTCGGCCGCGATGTGGGCGATTCGAAACAAGACAGCGCACGCGACAGACCGGACGTGGATCCGTGATCCGGACGGCCTGCACCACTGGATCGTTGCCATCAAAGCAACCTTCGACCTCGACGCCGACGGTGCTCTGACTCCCGCCGAAGACCAGCTCCCTCCCTTGCTCGAGCCCGAGTACCTCGGAGAGCCCGGGCGCTCGAGCCTGCGCTACGAGGTCGACCTGTGCGCGAGCAAGCCCGGCGTCGACCTGATCGTCAACGCCACTGCCCACGCCCCTGGCGGCCACCCGACCCCCGAGGTCCGGGTGGGGCTGCGCGCCGGCCCGATCGACAAGCAGCTACTCGTTCGCGGGCCAGCGCGCTACACCTTCGGTCCCACCGGGCTGCGCGTGACCAGGCCCGAGCCCTTCGTCACCCAGGCGATCGTCTACGAGCACGCCTGGGGAGGCAGCGACGAGCTCGCCGCGGATCCACGCCTCCACGGCTGTGACCTGCGAAACCCGATCGGCTGCGGCTTCGCCATGGATCAGGCTCACCTTCATCAGCGCGAGGCGCCGCGCGTCTACTACCCGAGCGGCGCCCCCGAGCGGGCCGGCCCCGCCGGATTTGGTGCGCTCCCCAGCCACTGGTCGCCGCGCCTCGAGCTCGCGGGGACCTACGACGAGCGCTGGGCGGCGACCAAGCGTCCGCTGCTTCCCGATGACTGGAACCCAGCCTGCCTGCACTACGCCCCCTTTGATCAGCGCCTCCCGACACCGTTGCGCTCCGGCGAAGTGATCGAGCTGACCAACCTCAGCGCCCGAGGCTCGTTGCGCTTCGAGCTCCCCGAGCTGGCCTTCATGGTCCGAACCCGCTTTGGCCGCCGAGAAGAGCGCCAACTCGCCCGCGCCAGCGCCGTGATCATCGAGCCGCAGCACGAGCCCGATCGACACAGGCTGATCCTCGTATGGCAAGCCACGCGCTTCGTCCCCGCACCCGAGGCCGACTACCTCGACGAGTCCATCGTGGAGGCCGTGCGTTGAGTGTCTCCCTCGAGGTCGTGGCGACAGGCGCCTGGACCCCCGTGGGTCTGATGGCCAGGACCGCCGCGGCTGCCGTGCGGGCGGGGATCAACCGCGCGCGTACGCAGGCCTTCGTCGGAGCCGGTGATCGCCTCGTCCGACGCCAGGCTGAGCGTCGATCTTCGCGCGCCCGCACGCATCGAGGCCATGGCTCGAAACACGCTCGCCGAGGTGCTGCACGCCCTGCGTGGTCGAGAGCGCCTCTTCGCTACTACCAGAGTCCTGCTCGCTCCCCCCGAGACCCGACCCGGCTTTGGAGAAGAGCATGTCTCGGCCATCGCCCAGCGCCTCTGCACCTGCTTGCACGCAACTGGCCTCCCCGCCTCCGTGGACCTCGCCGGCCGCGGCCACGCCGGCGTCGCACAGGCCCTGGCATGGATTCAGGCCGAGGCCTCACACGACGACTCGACGCTCTTCTTGGTCGTGGGCGCCGACAGCTACATCGATCCCCACACCTTCATGTGGCTCGAGCGCGAGCGCCTGCTCGCCTGCCTCCCCAGCGTCCGCAGCGGCTTTGTCCCCGGTGAGGCCGCCGCCTGCCTGGCGCTGACCACCACCGCGACGCGTCGACGGCTCGGCCTGCCCAGCTTGGCCGCGCTGCTCGGCGTGGGGGTGGCGAAAGAGACGCTGCTGCGCGACAGCCAGACCGGCTCCTTTGGCGCCGGCATGAGTGCCGCGCTCCACCAGGCCCTGGGCACCCTCGCGCTCCCCGAGTGCGCGCCCGATGTCGTGTACACGGACATCAACGGAGAGCGCTACCGCAGCGAGGAGCTCGGCTTCGTGGCCCTGCGCATGCCAGAGGCCTTCCCGAATCTCGACTACGAGGCGCCCGCCAGCTGCCTCGGAGACATCGGCGCCGCGAGCGGGGCCTTCGCTGCGATCATGGCGACCCACGCCTGGGCGCGCGGCTACGCCCCAGGACCGAGGGCGATGGTCATGACCGGCTCCGCCAGCGGCCTGCGCGGCGTCTTCATCCTGCAGAGGACTTCCACCCGAGGAGAGCAACGACGATGAGCGTGAGCGTGAATCCACCCAAGACCCCCGTGACCAAGGGCAGCAAGGGGGTCGCCGCCGCGACGACGCCCAACGTCTGCAAGATGCCCGGACCCCCGGCGCCCTTCGTGCCCACGCCCTTGCCGAACATCGGCAAGAGCGGGGACTCGCCGAAGAAGTATTCGAAGTCGGTGTTCGTCGAGGGCGAGGCGGTCGCTATCAAGGGCGCGAGCTTCGGCTCGACAGGGGACATCGCAAGCAAGGGGACCGGGGGCGGGATCGTGTCGGCGAATACGCACGGGCGCACGACCTTCGTCGGGCCGGGGTCCATGGACGTGAAGATCGAGGGGAAGAACGTTCAACTGTTGGGGGATCCGATGTTGAACAACTGCGGGGGGAGCGGGAGCCCGGCGAATTCGGCGACATTGATGGGGGTAGTGCAGAACACCGGGGGCGTGGTCACGGTGACCGCGGTCCCCGGGAATCGGCCATGCCCACTTTGTCAGAAAAAACATGATGCTCTTCAAGAGAGCCCCGAAACAAAAAAATCTGCGGGTTCAATCTCCAGCAAGAGAGTAAAAAATCCACTCGCAGTCGAATGATTGGAGTCGTCCACTGCCGCTGTGGGAGAGAGTACTCGAGCGTATCGGGCGGATCCCCCGAGCGCATGCGCGAGCAACTCGATGACCTCATCAATGATAGCCAAACGCTGAAGGACGGATGGCGAGCCGCAAAGCTGGCACATTCCGCCTACAGAACATCGAGGCACAAAAGAGGCCGCTCGAGGGCTCCAGTTGCCTATCCACCTGGCGTATGTGCAGCGCAGAGGGCTCTGCTCGAGTGCCGGCGAGACGGAGGGCTCCCCGCTGCGATGACCGAAGACTGGTGCTCCCCAAAGGGTCTCCCCACCGCCGAAGCAATCGTTTTCATCGATGTGAGCGACTCCAAGAGAACGAGGACGAAGCGACAGTTCAAACATGGGGAGAGCGTCCCCCCATGCAAGTCTTGTGAGATATTATTGCCCTTGCTACTGTGCGCCGAGAAGGATGACGCATGCAGCCACTGAACCGAGGCCTCGAGACACTGCTGTGTAGCCTCGTCTCCGGGGCAGACCAGAGCTGGCAAGGCGCTAGCCCCGAAGACCTCGCGCAGCTCGAGCAAGTCTCGGGCGCCAAGCTCCCCGCGGCGTACCGGGCGTTTTTGGCCCGAATGGGGCGCGACCTTGGGACATCGAGGTTCTCGAGTCTCGATTTTTCGATCGCAAAGATCATCAGCTGCTATGAGCAGGGAGTCGTCCAGCCCGACGAGCGTTTTTTGCTGATAGGCTGGGAAGAAGACGACGAAATGATGCCACATGTCTTCTACGATCTCTCCCGCCCCATTCGTCAGGATGCCCTCGTCATCAACCGTGACCTCGACGGTTCCTCGAATTCTCCAGAATTCGAGACCTTTCGAGAATTCGTGGCCTGGTCAGCAATTTACACGCTCGGAATACTGGAGCAGCCATGCCACTGCATGGGCTCACTCACCAATGAAAAAGACGTACGAGAGCACCTAGACCCCGCCATGGCCGCGATGGGCTTCAACTCCCCCATTGAGACCGGACCCTACTGCGGACTCTATCGAGAGCAACGAGCCTGGCTGACGACGCTCGCGCCCATCGAGATCGGGCCAACCCATCACGGCTTCATGCTCGGCGGCCCGAGCGAAGCCGAGCTGCGTGCAATTCTCGGCCGGATCGCAACCTCGACCCCCCTCGAGCTCGAGATCGAAACCTGGAGTAGGGACGAAGACGAAGACGAAGACGAGAGCGAGGACGACTGACCCCGTCTCACTCCCCCAGCCTCAAGACCTCGTCCACCACCAGCACCAGCTGCGGCTCGGCCAGCACATCGAGCGCCCCCCGAGCCTCGCGCAGCCGCGCGAGGCTCTCCTCCTCCGACGCCTCGGCCTCCGCCACCGCGATCACCCCGCCCCCGCGCAGCGCCAACAGCTCGCCCAACACCTGCGCCTGCAGGACCGCCCGCCAGCCAAAGCCCTCGGCCTCGAGCCCGCCGATGCGCGCGCGCTCGAGGTCCGCGGCCGCCAGCGCCGGCTGGCCCGCGCGCAGGCGCAGCGTCGCACGGGCGAGCAGAACCTGGGCCTGCGCGGCGTTGCTCGGCGCCAGCTCGTCGAGGCCAAGCTGCGCGACCCCTTCGTCCGCGCGCGCGAGGGCTGCGTCCGCCTCGCCGATGCAGCCGCGCAGCTTCGCCGCCACCGCCATGGCCAGGCGCTCGCTGCCCACGCTCTTTGCGTGCTCGAAGGCCCAGGCCACGGCCGCGTCGTAGCCCGCCTGCGCCTCGTCGCAGCGCCCGAGCAGCTCCAAGCTGCGCGCGCGCTGGAGCTGCGCCCGCAGGTGGATGTGGTGCGCGGCCGGGTAGAGCCGCGCCAGCCGAGGCGCGGTCGCGTCGAGCTCCGCCAGGGCCGCCTCGACCTCGCCCGCGCGCGTCAGCGCGTCGACATAATGCAGCTCGATGGCGACGGTCGTCGGGTGCTCTTCGCTCGAGTTGAGCGCCATCAGCCGCAGCGACTCGCGCAGCAGGGCCACCGCCTCCTCGCTGCGCGCCGGGGCCAGGACAGACAGATCTTCGGTCACGTCGCCGAGGTTGGCGAGCTCCGTGGCGGTGAAGAAGGCGTCGGGGCCGTAGGCCTCACGAGAGATCGCCAGCGCCGACTCGAAGGCCGCGCGCGCCGTCTCGAAGTCGTGGCGCACCCTGGCCAAGAAGCCGCGCGCCTTGAAGATCTCGAGGCGGCTCCAGATGTCCACGCTGTCCTCGGACAGCACCTCGGCGACGACCAGCCAGCGCTCGCTCTCCTCGACCCGCCCGCTGCGCAAGCTCGCCCGCGCGAGATAGAGCGCGGCCTGGGCGGTGTCGATGTCGACCTTTCCGCGCAGCGCAGCCGCGAAGAATTCGGCCGCCGTGCTCATCGCCTCTTCGTAGCGGCCGAGGCCGATCAACGCGATCGTCCGGCTGCTCCAGTACGCGCTGCGCAGCGCGTGCAGCTCGAGCCCATCGAGCTGAGGCTCGAGCGCTTCGAGCTCGGCGAGCGCCTCCACATAGCGGCCGGCGGAGACCAGCTGCTGACCGTGGGAGATCTGCTCGCGCAGCTTCGACGCCTTCGCGGCGAGCTCGGGGTCCTTGGGCAGGGCGTTGGCGAGCAGCTTGCGCGAGTCTTCGCAATACTCGACCTGGCCCAGGGCCGACCCCGTGACCAAGCTGACCTCGATCTGATGCGGATTGGCGCCCTGCTCGAGCAGCTCGAGGAAGGCGTCGAATTCGTCCAGCTGGCTGTCGAGGCAGCGCTCGCGGGACGCGATCAACAGCGCCGACGCGCCGATCACCTCGCCGCTGCGTAGCGCACAGCTGCGCCGCGCCGCGGCCCGCCAGCGCTCGGCCCAGGCGTCGAGGTGATCGTCGACGCGCTCGGCTCCCCGCTGCGCCCAGTTCAGCCCCGTGTCCATGAAGGCCGCCTCGATGGTCTGGGCGCGCTGCTCGTTCCAGACCTGATCCATGCGCCCTTCGGCCTCACACAGCGCCGCCGCGCCGTCCTCCTCTCGCGGTGTGCCAAAGAGCGGACCCGCGAGCAGGCCCAGGCCGAGGCTGAGCACCGAGGCCGCGAGGATCGCCAGGCGCAGGCGCCTGGACTTGGCGACCGGGACCTCGAGGGCCGCGAGCAAGCTCGTCATGTCCGGCCAGCGCGCGTCGGGGTCGCGCTCGAGCCCGCGCTCGAGCGCTCGGATCACGCGATCCGGGACCTCGCTGCGCGGGAAGTCGCGGCGCTTGCCCCCGGTGACCGACTCCATCAGCTCGAGCTGGCGTACGCCGGGGAAGGGGCGCTCGCCGGCGAGGGCCTCCCACAGCGCCACGCAGAAGCTGAATTGATCGCTGCGCGCGTCGAGGGCCGCGCCCTCGAATTGCTCGGGCGACATATAGGCCGGCGTACCCACGAGCGCGCCCGTGACCGTGAGCGAGTCGAGCGTCCCGGACTCGAGGTCGACGATCCGCGGCCCGCTGTGCTCGACCTCCTCTTCGCGCTCGTCGCTGTCGCGGGCGAGGCCAAAGTCGAGCACGCGGATCCGTCCGTCGGTCCCGACCATGACGTTGTCGGGCTTGAAGTCGCGGTGGATCAGCCCGGCCTCGTGGGCGGCCGCGAGCCCGCGACCGGCGGCCATGAAGTGGGCGAGGACCTGATCCTGGGGCCGCTCGCCCGCCCCCAACCACGCGCGCAGGGACTGGCCCTCGACGAACTGCATGGCCACGAACACCCGGCCGTCGACGACCCCGACGTCGTGGACGGTGACGACGTTGGGGTGGACGAGGCGCGCGAGGGCCTGAGCCTCGCGCAGCAGCCGGGCGTGGGCGGTGGACGGCTCGCGCCCGCGCCGGGGGTGGATGATCTTCAGGGCGAGCTTGCGATCCAGCTGGGGATCCCAGGCCGAGTAGACGACCCCCATCCCTCCCTGACCGAGCTGCTCGAGCACGACGTAGCGCCCGAGCTTGTTGCCCGCGCTCGGACCGCCCAGCTCGGACACCTCGGCGCTCTGGGCCAAGGTGTCTTCGATGTCGAGTTCGCTGTCCTCTCGGGTCTGCACGCGCTGTCTCGAACTCGAATGGACGAATCGATGCTCTGACGAGCGGGAGAACCCCGCTGGCCAAAAGAGTATCGCAACGAGCTTTGGCCGGGATACGGATAAGACGCCCCACCCCGCGGCTGTCGCCGAGGCTCCCCCACGACAGCCCAGCCCCGCGCTCAGGCAGCGCCAGCGAGCTGCGCCGAGGCGACCTCGACCACCACGTCGACGACCCTCGTCAGCCAGGCTCGCCCAGCCTCGACCTCGGCCGCGTCGAGGCCCTGAACCCACTCGAGGTGGGCGCGCGCGTCGGGGGCCAGCGCCCAGGGACAGGGCGCGAGGGCGTCGGCGGGCAGCTCGAAGCTCGGCGTCTGCGCCCCACGCTCCTCGCAGAAGCGGGCCAGCTGCTTGCGGCGCTCGGCGATCGCCCCGTCGAAGAGCGCCAGCGCGGCCGCGATCACCGGGCGCAGCTCGAGGTCGTCGGCGGGCAGGCGGGCGAGGCGAACCTGGCGATACCACTCGCGCAGGGCGATCAGCTGGGCCACGTAGCGGATGTTCTTGGTCGCCCGCGGCTGCAGGCGATCGCGGGCGCCCGGGCGGATCCGCCGTGACACCGCCCGCGGCGCGCTCAAGCTCAAGGTCTGGGCCTCGACGTCGGCGCGCAGCACCTGCCCAGCGCCTGCGATCGCGCCGTAGCCGACCTCGCAGGGGCCGACCATGCCCCCGAGGCCGCCGAGGAAGATCCGCGGCTCACGAAGAAAGACCCCCGCGACCACGTCTCCGACCAGCGAGGGCGTGGCCTTGTCCCCGCGCGCGCCCCAGGGCGTGAAATTGAAGTGGATGTAGCCCGAGCCGACCTCGGAGTGATCGCTGCGCGAGCTCCCCCCGGCCATCAGGCAGTCGCAAAAATTGATCAGGCTGCCGAGGGTGACGAAGGCGAGCAAGATGGTCTGCTTGAGGCCGACCGCGTGGGCCGTGCTCGCCTGCTCCTCGAGCAAGGTCCCCGCGCGCACGTGGGCGTTGGCGCCGAGCTTGGCCGCGGGCAGCAGCACCGCCCCCGAGACGAAGCCGCTGGCGATCTCGGCGCCCGCGGCGAGGGCCGCGTCGACCACGGTCGCCGGGCCCTCGCTGCCGATCTGGGCCCCCGCGCCCACGAAGGTCTGCGCGCCGCACAGCCGCGTCCCCGGGTGGAGCACCGCCCCGGGCCGGACGCGCTCGAGCGCGACCTCGGGCCCGATATAGGTCTGTCGGGGATCGATGATCTCCACGCCGGCATCGGCGAGGGTTGCCAGGCGCGCGTCGAGGCTGAGCACGTCGCCGCTATAGCACGGGCGTGTTACCTTGCGGCCGCGATGAGCCAACTCTCGAATCGCGAGATCGAAGAGGCCGCCCGAGAGGCCGGAATTTCACCGGCGGAGCTGCGCAGCGCGCTCGCGGAGCAAGCAGCCGGCGGCGGCGCGCTCGTCCCCCAAGCCGAGCGGGGCCTGGTCCCGCCCTCGCCCCGCGGCCGCTCCGACGTCCACAGCGAGAGCGCGCTGCCCTTCCCCCCCGAGCAGGCCGTGCGCAGCGTCAAGCATCAGCTCGAGCGCCAGCTCGGGGCCAAGGGCCACATGCAAGGCGGCAACGAGGCCGACATCTACGACGAATCCAACGGGCTGATCTACCGGATCCAGAGCCAGGGCGACGGCGGCGGCGGAGCCCTGGTCCGCGTCGACGTCGACGCCACCCCCATGCGCGGACGCAGGACGCTGGCGAGCATGGGCCTGGGCGCGACCATCGGGCTGTTTGCGATCGCCGGGCTGATCATCCCCGGGTGGATCGGCTGGGCGCTGATCGCCGGCGCCGTCGCCCTGGGTCTGCTCGGGAGCACGAGCCTGTTCGCCACGCGCTCGCGGGCGCTCGCGAACGCCAGGGCCTACGCCGCCCAGGCGCTGATCGAGGCCGAGCACGCCGCGCCCATCGGCGGCGCCCTCCCGGCCGCCGAGGCAGACCGCGACGCATGAGCCGAGCGGCGATTCGACCGGGGATTTGGCCCGCAGACACGGGTGTATCCCCAGGCGGGTGATCCGATCACCCCCGGCGTGTGCGTGGGCTTCGCTTGCGTCGCCGCGGCTGGGGGTCCAAATTCATCGCATGTCCTCGCCTTGGCGATCGCTCCCGCGTGTGGCCACGCTCTGCGTCAGCGCGGCCCTGCTCGTCGCCTGTGACCCCTCGCGCGCGCTCTATGGCGGGAGCGGCAACGACGGCAAGGACAGCGGGGGCACCAACCCCAACCCCGACGCCTACTTCACCCTCGGCCAGGGCGAGATCGGCTGGAACGAGATCGAGGAGGGCGAGTCCCTCGAGATGGTCCTCGGCGGCCAGGGCCTGCTGATGTTCCCCATGCCCATGCGCGCGGGCGGCTTCACCTTGCCCGACGACCCCAAGGACTACACCGACCCCGACATCCCGATCCTCGACATGTACGTCGACATCGAGGGCTTCAACATCGGCTTCGGCGGGCACTTCTCGCGCATCGCCAACTACCCGATCATCTTCGACATCCTCGACGACGGGACCTACGAGTTCGTCTATGTCACGATCTTCGTGCCCGACGAGCTCACCAACCCCTGCGACATCGACGAGCTCCCCGGCTTCATCCACGCCGAGCTCGAGACCGCCGACGGCGACCTGCTGACCTTCGAGCGCGACGTGGAGATCGAGGTCCCGGACTACCTCGGCACCGGCTGCACCCCCTGAGCGCCGGGCTTTGGGCCGCGCCCGCCCGGGTCTATGCTCGGCGCGTGGCGACCCCGGACCTGCGCGCGCACTGGACCCTCGATCCCGAGGTCCGCTTCCTCAACCACGGCTCCTTTGGCGCGTGCCCGCGGGCGGTCCTCGACCACCAGCAGGCCTGGCGCGATCGCATGGAGCGCGAGCCCGTGGCCTTCTTGGCCCGGGCGCTCTACGCCGAGCTCGACGCGGCCCGCGACGCGCTCGCGCGCTTTTTGGGCTGCGCGGGCGCGGGCCTGGCCTTCGTGACCAACGCGACCACCGGGGTCAACGCGGTCCTGCGCTCGCTGAAGCTCGACCCCGGCGACGAGCTCGTGATCACCAACCACGGCTACAACGCCTGCAACAACGCGGTCCGCTTCGTCTGCGAGCGCAGCGGGGCGGTCGTCCGCGAGGCCCGGATCCCCTTCCCGATCCACTCGCCGGATCAGGCGGTCGCGGCCATCGAGGCCGTGCTCGGCCCGCGCACCAAGCTGGCGGTGATCGACCACATCACCAGCCCCACCGGCCTGGTGCTGCCGATCCCCGCGATCGCCGAGGCCCTGGCCGCGCGCGGCGTCGACCTGCTCGTCGACGGCGCCCACGCCCCGGGCCAGCTCGACTTGGACCTCGACGCCCTCGGGGTCGCCTACTACACGGGCAACTGCCACAAGTGGCTGTGCACGCCCAAGGGCGCCGCGTTCTTATATGTCCGCGAGGATCGCCGCGCGCAGGTCCGCCCGCTGACGATCAGCCACGGCGCCAACATGGCCCGGCCCGGGCACACGCGCCTGCAAGACGAGTTCGACTGGCCGGGGACCCACGACCCGAGCGCGTGGCTGAGCGTGCCCTTCGCCATCGACTACCTCGCGACCCTCGTGCCCGGCGGCTGGCCGGAGCTCCGCGCCCACAACCGCGGCCTCGCCCTGGCCGCCCGCGACCGGCTGTGCGCCACTTTGGGCGTGGCGCCCCCGGCCCCCGACGAGATGATCGCCAACCTGGCCGCGCTCCCCCTGCCGCCCGCGACCGCCGGCGAGCCAGCCTCTGCCTTTGCGCCGGATCCCTTGCAGCTGCGCCTGTTCGAGGTCCACCGCATCGAGGTCCCGATCGTCAGCTGGCCGCGGCCGCCGGCTCGACTGCTGCGGATCTCCGCCCAGCTCTACAACGATCTCGCGGACTACGAGGCGCTGATCTCTGCCCTGGGCCGCGAGGGCGCCTTGGCCTGAGCCCACCACCACCAGCCCAGCGCCAAGCCTGCGGTCAGGCCCAGGCCGCAGTTGGCGAGCATCAGCCACCACAGCCCGTCGGCCTCGCTCATGCTCGCCAGCCGCCACGACCCGAAGATCAGCGCGTCGAATTGCCCGAGCGCGCGCGCCCCCGCGAGGTCGCCGTCGAGCAGCCTGGCGAGGGCCGGACGCTGGAGCCGCCAGTACTGTATCGGCGGCGCGGCCCACCAGCGCCAGTCCGCGATCTCCCAGTAGCGCTCCCGCCCCCAGGCGTGGTTGATGTTCCACATGACCTGGAAGATCGAGTGCAGCGCCAGCCAGGCCTGGAGCAGCG
Organism: Pseudenhygromyxa sp. WMMC2535; assembly: GCF_011083025.2. NCBI lineage: Bacteria > Pseudomonadati > Myxococcota > Nannocystales > Nannocystaceae > Pseudenhygromyxa > Pseudenhygromyxa sp. WMMC2535. The sequence goes on along the minus strand of NZ_JABJWV010000001.1, from coordinate 3,505,789 downwards.
CGCTACCAACCAAAAAGAGCCCGACCCCCATGCGCCGGCCCAGGCTCCAGCTCGACCAGCGCGCGAGCAGCTCGGCCAGCGGCACCATCAAAAAGGGCACGATCGGGACCAGGTAGCGCGGGCCCACGCCCCAGCCGCCGTGCCAGTCGCTGCGGCAGGCCACGAAGAGCCAGCGGCTCACGGCCAGGGCGAGCACCAGGTAGGCCGTGTTCGGGTCGCGGCGACGCAGCGCGCCCCAGCCGACCAGCGCCAGGCATAGCGGCGGCGAATAGAGCAGCACGCTTCGCCCCGGGGCGACCAGCATCGTCAATGCGCCCTCGAATGGCCACACCCAGCGGCCATAGTCATCGTAGCGCCCGCTCTCCAGGGGGTCGCCAAAGCGCCACCACTGCGAGAGCCCGAGCGCGGCGAGGCCGAGGGCGCCGATCCCCAGAGCGATCAGCCACGTCCGGCGCTCGCGGCCTGCGAGTAGGTCCCGCCAGCTCGGCGCCAGGGCGTAGCCCAGCAGGCAAGGCAGCGCGATCAGGTTGAGCAGGTGGACGTGGACCGAGGCGCCGGCGAGCGCGGCCGCGATCCACAGGTGTCGCGCCTGCGCGCGCGCGCGATGCCAGCGGCTGATCTCCAAAGCCGCGCCGAGCAGCACGATCACGCTCAGCGGCTCGCTGAGGAAGGTCCCGGCGTAGACCCAGGCGGTCGTGCCCAGGGCGTAGATCAGCGCGCAGGCCATCGATACCCGCGGCCCGTGGCCGAGCTCGCGCAGCCACAGCCCGAGCAGCAGCGCGCCCAGGGCCGTCAGCAGGCAATTGCTCGAGCTGACCACCATGCGCAGCCAGTCGGCTTCGGGTCCGCGCGGGTGAAAGACGAAGAGATCCGAGCGCACGGCCCGGGTCCACAATGGAGGGATCGCTGGCGCGCTGCGCTTGGCCAGGACGTAGGCAGGGATCGCTACCAGCGAGAGCCCCTGGCCAAAGATCCCATAGCGCTGGCCGCCGCGACCCTCGGCCCAGCCAAAGCTGCCCGTTGGACGATCCGGCCGCTCCCCGGTGCGATTGGCGATCGGCTCGACCGCCAGGTCCCCGCGCTCGACCAGGCTCTGCGTGGTCCGAAAGACGATCTCGTCGTCGGGGTAGGTGATCCGCCCCGGGGCCGTGCACATGAACAGCGACGAGCAGAGCACGACCAGGGCCAGCCACGGCCACAGCTGCGCACCACCCTTCATCGCGCTCACCTCAGGTCAACCAACGCCATCGGACGCGGGCCAGGGGCTCCGCGTCCGATGAAGAGTCGAGGCAATGGAGTGGCTCGCCGCGCAGGCTCAGCCGCTGGTGCCGCCGCTGTCGCCGCTGTCGCTGGTGCAGCTGGCAGCGTCGAAGGTGCAGGTGACGGGGTCACAGGCCAGCGTGCCGCCGGAGTAGCCCAGGTCGGCGCAGGTGTAGCCGTTGAGGTTGCCGCCGTCGCACTGCTCGGTGCCGGTGATCGAGCCGTCGCCGCAGACCGTCTCGCCCGAGTCGCTCTCGCTCTCGGTGGTGGTGTCCGTGGACTCGGTGGTGTCCGTGGACTCGGTGGTGTCCGTGGACTCGGTCGACTCGCCGACGTCTTCCTCGCCCGTCTCGGTGCCGCCCGTCTCGTTCATCATGTCGGGCACGCTGCCGTCAGCCTCATCGGCGCTGGTGCCCTGAGTCTGGAAGGCGTTGGGCTCTTCGGGGTCGTCGCCGCAACCGGCGGCGAGGACCAAGACGGGGGTGATCAAAGCGATAGCAAGCCTGCGCATCACGGGCGAACCATCGCCCTTGTCAGGGTTTGCGTCAAGGAAAAAGCTAGGAGCCCGTGGTGGAACCCAGCGCGGCTCCTCGCGCTGGGATTTTCGTCGAGGGCGCGAAGCCAAAACGCCGCTGTACCGGGCGTACTGCCAGTTTTGGCGACAAAGCCCTCGGCGAAAATCCCAAGCGAGGTGTCGTGTTGGGTTTCACCACGGGCTCCTAGCCTACGCGGCGATCGCTCTGGGTCAGAATCGATGTTTGGCCAATCGGCTTCGACGCTGCATTGGGCCATCGGCGAGATGATCCGAGCTGCGCGAATTTGGACAATTTCGCGCGATGACGCGATCACCGTGCTAGATGGTGCGCATCATGCCCTTCGGAGAGAGACGCGGTGCGCAGCTTCGACACCGCATGATTTCGACGCTCGCCGCCCTCGTGGCCACTGTGGGCTGTCGCCCGCAGGAGGTCGTCACGACGGTCGAGGCCCCCGCGCAGGCGAGCCAGATTCGAACACTCGACGAAAACGAGGAGGCGACGCTCGCAACCTTGCTGGCCGATGATCCCGGCGACTATCAGGCACTGCGCGCCCGCATCTGGCGCTATGGGCCGCTTCGCTGGGTCCCGGATGGTCCAGCGGCCGCGCCCCTGCCCCTCGGTGCCGGCGACCTCCCCGAGCCCATCGACGCCATCGTCCTCGATCCCGAGGGCCCCAAGCTGCTCTTGCCCCTGGCCGAGCTCGACGAAGGTCGCGCATCCACGGAGCTCGTGAGCCGCGCCGACGAGCGCGCGCTACCCCTGCCTTGGCGCTCTTTGCGGTTGATCGCCATCCCCCGCGTCGGCGACCTGATCTCCGGCCTGCGCCGCGAGCTACGGCCGACCCCGTGGCTGACCGTCGCCGCCGGCGTGGCCGTCTCCCCCGTCGACCGCGAGACCGACAGCCTCAAGGTCCGCTGGCGCGATCCCGACTGCGGCTTTGGTCTCCAGCTGGCCATCGACCCCGAGGACTTTGGCCCGCTCTACGAACCGGGCCCCGCGGGGACGCCCTCGGATCCCGCGCCGACGACGGAGGAGCCAGTGATGCAACTCATCCCTGGCTCGCCCGTGTTTCCATCCAGCGACGCGCGCCAACCCGTGCTGACCATGGACGACGAGCCCGACGCAGGCGAGCGCCTCGGCGCCGCCGCGCGCGTCAGCCTCGACGGCCAAGCTCGCGGTGGGCGTCAGCCGATCGTCTTGCGCTGCCGCGGCGTGGAGGTCCACGGCTGGGTCGCGTCGCGCAACCTCCGAGAGAGCCCCGCCCGCTATAGCGTCCTCGACCGCGCCCAGTCGCCGGTCTCGTCGAGCTGCGAGGCCCTCCGCCGCTCGCCGACCGCCAGCGTCATGCGGGTGCCCGCGGGCACCCCCTTGTTCGAGCCCAAGTCGGGCGAGGACGCGGCGCTGATCGGCGCGGTCATCGAGGAGGTCGAGCTGCTCGTCGAGTCGGCGGGCTCGGGCTGGTGGCAGGCCTGCGTGCCCAGCCCCTGGGGTGACCTCGGGCTGCGCTTTCGGCCACGCTACTGACGAGCCCCGAGCCCCGGGCTGTCCTTTCAGCCGCGCGCTGCCCCTTTGGCAAAACCGAGCCAGCGGGGCACGTACTATGAACATTTAATCGATTCATTTTCATCATCTGTAATCAGCACCACATCGAAGGTGATCATGTGCTGATAACTCAATCGACGGTTTCCTCATCCCCCCTTCTGGAAAGCGTCGATGTCGATGAAAAAGCTGTACACCGCCACCTGCCTGTCCCTTGCCCTCTCGAGCCTGTCCGCCTGCACCGAGGCAGACTCGGGCGAGCTGCTCAGCGAGCGCGCCGCGTGTACCTCATTGATCGACGAGGCCTTCGTGGCCTCCTACATCGCGCTGCCCGGCCTCGCGGACGAGATCGTCGCCAACGCTTGCGACTACGACGAGCTCTCCTACGACCTCGCCATCCAGCTCGCGGACGCGACCAGCGTGGACGAGTTCCAGCCCAGCGACGAGCTCTACGCCCTCGCCGCGGCCAACCAAACCCTGATCGAGCCGCTGCTCGACGCCGAGTACTGGCGCGGGTGCACCAACAAAGAGTGGACCACCGCCTATATCAACCTGCGCGAGGTGTTCAACTACAGCTCGGAGGAGGCCATCGCCATCGCCAACGCGGCCTGCATGGCCAAGGAGTAGGCCCAGCCACGCCGGCCCGAGAGAGCCCTCGCAGGCCTGCCACACGCTGACCAGCTACGCGCTGGCCAGCGAGGGCAGGTCGGCGAGCACCCGGCGCAGAGACTCGGTCAGCGCCTCCGAGTCGGTCACGGCCATGAAGGTCGACCAGGTCAAGAAGGCCAGCATCGAGCGCGGGTCCGCGACCCAGGGCGGCAAGAAGAGCGGGGGCACGACCAGGCCCTCGAAGGACAGCTCGGCCAGGGCACCGATCGCCCCGACGTCGAGCTTGCCCACGAAGAGCAGGGGCACGAGGTCCGAGCGGCCCATGACGAAGGCCGCGCGCACGAAGGACGAGACCTCGAGCAGCCCGAACAGGTAGCTGACGTCCTTGCAAAAGGGCGCGCCGCCGGTGATCGGACCGCCGCGGATCACCCGGCGGGCGCTCTCGAAGGCCTGCTCTCGCGAGGGGCTGCGGTCGAGGAACCAGCGGTAGAGCTCGATGAAGTCGGCCCCGTCGATGCACATCTGGATCGCGACGACGCGGTCGGCGAGGCGGCGCAGACGATCGAGGTCGCTGGTCCCGCTCATCAGCTCGGCGAACACCGCCAGGCCCTCCTGGGTGCGCGTGATCCCCGGGTGGCTGTCGCCGAGCAGGCGGATGTGCGGCTGGGCCTGACCGTTGAGCGCGGTGGCCACGTGCACGAAGGCCTCGTGGTTGAGGAGCTGGGCGGCGTCGAGGTCCGTGAACCGGGCCGAGCGACGCAAGCGGATCTTGGTCGAGCTCGCCCGCGCCTTGGCCGAGAGCTCGTCGACCAGCACGATCTCCGGGGCGGCGTCGCCAAAGTGCTCGCGCACCGCCGACTGCAGCCGCGCGGCCACGTCCTCGGCCGAGCGATCCGGCACCGAGTTCACGTCGAGGTCGAGGGCGCGCAGCTCGACGAGGACCTCGTGGACGCGGTTGGCGAGGTCCAGAGGCGTGCTCGGGTCGTAGCGCAGCGGCTCGGTGGGCGTGCCGTAGATCAGCCGGTTGTGGGCGTAGAAGCGCTCCGTACCCACGCCGGCGAGCATCAGCGCCGAGCGCTCGATGACCGCGGCCTGCTCCTCGAGCCAGTTGTCGACGCGCAGGCCGGGGTAGATCCGCCGCCGGGCCTCACGAACGATCTCGACGATCGGCTCGGGGTCGAAGGCCTCGTACTCGACCTCGGGCAGCTCGGCCCCGTCGCAGGCCAAGAAGCGCTCGCGGGCCTCGGCCGGCCAGTCGAGGGCCGAGATCACGCGTAGCTGAGCGGCCGCGCTGTGCAGCAGCTCGCTGACGGCGATGATGCGCTCGCGCTCGTCGTCGTGCATCCGGGCAGCCTGCCAGCCTCTCGCCTGCCCGTCGAGTGGTCATTCACGCAGCGATCGCGAGGACCCTTCGCGCGGAGCGAATGTGCGCGCGGCGATCAGGTAGGCAGCCAGCGCGAAGGCTGCGCAGCTCAGACCGATCGGCAGCGGGATCCAGGCCGCCGGCCACAGCCCGCCGGCGAAAGCCTCGGCGCCCACGAGCAGGTGCAGCAGCCACAGCCCCGTACCTACGCCCATGGCTGCCAGCGCGGCGCGCTGATCCCCCGCTTCGCCGTGCAGCCCGAGCAGCAGGGGGACGAGCAGCGAGACCAGGCCCAGGGCGTAGGCCTCCTCGAGCAGCTCGTAGGCGCTCGCGCCCCAAAAGGCCGTGGCCAGGGCCCCGCCGCCGACGAGCAGCACGCAGACCCGGTTGACGGTCAGCGCCGTCCACCCGCGGGCCTCGAGGCGCGCGCCGAAGCTCGGCCAGATCAGGTTCTGGGCGAGGACGCTGGCCGGGGAGAGCAGCGCGCTGTCGATGGTCGAGAGCACCGCCGACATCAGCACCAAGGTGAACACCACGGCCATGGTCGGCGACAAGAAGAGCTGGGCGAGGCTGGTCAGGGTCGAGCGCTCGGCGGTACCCGGGGCGAGCGAGTCTGCGCTCAGGCCGATGACCAGCGGGAGCAGGCCGACGCTGAGGTAGCCCAGCCCCGAGAGGTGGCAGGCCCACACCGCGGTCCGCTCGCTGCGCGCGGCGAACATGCGCTGGCCGAGCTCCTGCCCCGGCAGGTTGCCCAGGGCGCCCACGGCCAGCACCCCCAACCAGCCCACGAAGGCCGCCGCGTCCTCGCGCGGCACGAGCACGCGCTTGTCCGCCGGGAGCTCGCGCCACAGCCGGGCCAACCCCGCGAAGGGGCCACCGCCGAGGGCGTCGAGCACCACCCAGGCGAGCACGAAGAGGCCCACGATGACCAGCGCGAGCTGGAGGGCGTCGGTCGCCGTCACCGACCACATGCCCCCGAGCAGGGTGTAGGCCACGCCGACCACCGCGACGATCACCAGGCCCCAGGCCAGGGGCAGGCCGAAGCTGATCTCCAGCATCCCAGCCAGGGCCACGTACTGCGCGGCGATCCACCCGAAGTAGCTGGGCACCATCAGGGCCGCCGACCAGCGCTCCGCCCGGGGACCGAAGCGCCGGGCAAAGAAGTCGCCGAGGGTCAGCAGCTTCATGCGCCACAGCTTGGGCGCGAGCAGCAGGCCGGCGAGGATCAGGCACAGGCCCGCGCCCAGCGGCTCGAGGGCGGCCATGCGCAGGCCGCCGGCGCGGACCTCGTCGGTCGCGGTGAGCAGCGTGCCCGCCCCGAACCATGTCGCCAGCAAGGTCGGCGCGGCGAGGATCAGCGGCAGGCGACGCCCGGCGACCAGGAAGTCCTCGGCGTCGTGAACCCGGCCGCGCGCCCACCAGCCGATCCCCAGCATCAACGCCGCGTAGGCGACGACCGTCACGGCGAGGACTGTCTGCAAGCTGGCGTCCAAGCGCCGGCTATAGACCCCGCGCCCTGGCCGCGCAAGCCGTCGGCGCGCGCTGCCCCGCGCCCCCACTCGGCGCCCACTCAGTGGTGGCGCAGTGGTGGCTCAGTCGTGGCTCAGTGGCAGCTCAAGAACAGGTCGATCAAGGTCCCGCGGCCGCCGGCGTGCTCGAAGCGCCCGCCGATCGCCGCGCAGTTGCCCCGCTCGTCGCAGGCGGCCTCCTCGGCCCCGGCCACCGGAAGCGCCTCGACTCCGGCGGCGCTGAGCGGCTCGAGCTCGCCGAGCTGCGAGCGTCGGTCGGCGTCGTGGTCCCGCCACAGCAGCAGCTCGCCAAAGCGCGGGTCGAGAGCGTCGACGAGTCCGTCGCCGTTCGCGTCGAAGCTCGCCAGGGCGACGAAGCCGTCGCTGGCCCGGCGCCCGTCGGCCAGCCGCGTGCCCGAGCCGAAGAGCTCGTGGCCCGCGTCGATGAACCCGTTTTGGTCGAGGTCCACGGCCAGCCAGGGCGTCGCGGCCGTCGGCCAGTCGGTGCTCACGCAGCCGCCCTCGTGGGCGGAGATGTCGAAGGTCGCGGCCGGGGTCTGCTCGGCGGGGATCAGCTCGAAGCGGCTCGCCGCGCTCATCGCCGCGTCGCTGAAGTTCAGGACCAGCGGCGTCTCGCAGTCGTCATCGCTGCGCCACGTCGGCTCGCCGCCCCAGACCTCGCAGCGCTCCGTGTAGTCTCCGCAGACCGCCTGCTCGAACTCGTCCGCCCGCGGGCCGAGGCTGTGGACCTCGCCCGGTTCACACTCGATCTCCTCCGGCTCCAGGCAGGGGCCGTACTCCAGGTCCGAGCTGGCCTCGAAGCTCGAGCAATAGGCGACGGACCCACCGCCACACTCCGCCACCTCGCCCGCGATCTCGCAGGACCTCCCGACCAGCTCGGCTTCGGACTTGTCACAGGCGAGAGGAGCGAGGCTCGAGAGCAGCGCGGCGGCGAGAAGTGAGCTGGCGTGGGTCTTCATGCGGAGGTCGTCCTCGACCTCCGATGTGCCAGCGATGCCCTCGCTCGATCACCGCGAGCTCGGAATTTCGAGTCCAGAACGCTCGCGCCCGCACCGAGCTCAGCGCCGCAGGGGCGCCAGCCACCACAGCGCCTCGGGCTCCCGCTCGGGGATCGAGCCCGAGACCGGCTCGCGGCGCTCGATGGAGAACAGGCCCGCGACCAGGCGCTCCACCAGCCCTGGGGCCATGTCATAGGGTGGCCCGCCCTCGCGCCCGTGGCTCCACAGCAGCGCGACCATCCGGCCCTCGGGGTGGAGCACCGCCGCCATCTGCTCGAGGTAAGGCCGGCGCAGCTGCGGCTCGAGGGCGCACAGGCAGGTCTGCTCCCAGACGAGGTCGAAGCCGGCACGCAAGGACGCAGGCGGCCGGGTGACATCGGCCTCGAGCACCTCGAGGGAGACGCCGCGCTGGCTGGCCCGCTCGCGCATGGACGCGACGGCCAGGGGCGCGAAGTCCAGGGCCACGACCTCGTGGCCCGCCGCGGCCCAGGCCAGCGCGTCGTGGCCGTGACCCGCCCCGGGGACGAGCACGCGCCGGCGCCCGCGCTGCCTGGCGATCAGCTGCTCGAGCACCGGCGGCGCGCCGCCCAGATCCCAGTGCGTCGTGCCCTCGGCGTAGCGGGAGTTCCAGGCCCTCGACTCGTCTTCGTTCATCACGCAGCCGATTGTAGCCGCCGTCGCGGCGGCGGGCGCACCGGCTCGCTCCAGCTCGCTCAGGCCTCGCGCAGGCTCAGTCCAGGCGCTCGCCGCCGACGACCTCGTAGCTGCTCAGGTTGGGATCGGCGGCGATGTCCTGTTCGCGCCATAGCACCGGCCGCCACTGCTTGGCCGAGAACAGCTCGGTCTGGTCGGAGAAGTGCGGCGAGTCGGGGTCCCCGGACTGCGAGTAGCTCAGCAGCGCCTTGGCCTCGGGGCCGTCGTCGGTGTACTGCAGGCACATCACGAAGCTGCTGCCGTAGTTGACGAGGTAGCCCTCGTCCGTCAGCCCGGTCGACGCGTGGATCACATCGCCGCGGGGGATCCACTCGCTCAGGTCGCTGCGCAGGTGCTCGTAGGCCATCATGTTGATCGGCCCCTCGTTGCGAAAGCCGCCGTGCATGGGGATCCGCAGCTCGCCCTTCCTCGCGAACTGCGCCTCTCCCAGGGGGGTATCGAGGGCGAGACCGGCCTGCTCGAGGCGAAACACGGCCCGCGCGAGGGCGTCGAGGGCACGGTCGCCTTCGCCCGCCGCCTCGGCCAGACCGCGCGGCGTCCCCAGGGGGTCCGCGGGATCGAAGGCCTCCGCGAACAGCTCGCCGGCGTCCTTGGTCTCGGCGTTCTCATAGTCGCCGACCCACTCGCGCCAGATGATCGCCCCGACGCTGTCGAGGTCGAGCAGCCCGTCCCAGGCCGCGAGCAGCTCACAGGCCGCGCCGAGCTCGACCTGCGCGACGGTCTCGAGCGTCTCGCCGGCGCTCTCGTACTCGACCTCGACCTCCCAGGTACCCACGCCGGCGCAGCGAGCGAGCAGCGCGTCGCGCAGCAGCAGCTCGGCCATGCCCCGGTTGGCGAGCACGGCCTCGCCGAGCTCGTCGAGGTCGAGCTTGCCGTCGGCCCCAGCGAAGCCGCCGCCCTCGGCGATCTCGAGCAGGGTCGTCGCGTTGAGGCGCGTGCGCAGGCGCTGGCCGACGTCCGTGAACCCGTGCAGGGGCGAGTAGCCGGTCAGCGGCGCCGTGGGGTTGGCCAGCCAGTAGCTGTCGTTGGCGTTGAACACGAAGTCCTCGCGCTCGAGCTGCGGCATGTTGGCCGGCGCCACCAAGCCCGAGCTGCGCGCCCCGGCCTGCTCCTGCCACGCGTCGCGGTCGAGGCTGCCGTCGAGCAGCCACAGATCCTGATCCGCCAGCGCCTTGGTGAAGCCCGACTCGTCCTTGCGCACGATCCAGGCGTCGATCGCCTCCTGGCTCAGGGCCGGCGTGGCCGCCGAGTCCATGTACCAGGCCCGGCCCTCGGCCGAGGTCGCGATCGTGTTCACCCAGGGGATCCCGCTGACCGCCATGTGGACCTGCTGAAATTCCTCGAGGCTGCCGGCCATGTTCATGGCCAGGAACTGCTCGACCAGCCGGGTGTTCTCGATGTTCGCGTCGCGGTAGCTCAGCGCGAAGGCCTCGGTCCAATAAAAGGGCTCGAGCGCGAGCATCGGCCCGTAGTGGGTGCTCCACTGCGTCCGGCTCTCCTCGACCAGCGAGCCGTCGTCTTGCAGCACGTCGATGGTGAAGGTCTCCGCGCTCATCTCGCGGACCTCGCCCTCGTAGAGATACTTGGTCGGCTCGTCCTCCGGCGACTCGATCTCGTAGAGGGTCAGGCGGTGGCCGTCGGAGACCGTATGCGTCCAGGCCACGTCCTCGTTGAAGCCGATCAGCACCCCGGGCACGCCGAGCAGGCCGACGCCGTAGACGTCGAGCTCGCCGGGGATGACCAGGTGGCTCTCCCACAGCTGGAGCTCGCCCTCCCACGGGAAATGCGGGTTGGCGAAGAGCATGCCCCGACCCGTGGACGAGAGCGCCCCGCCCACGCCCCAGCCGTTGCTGCCCAGCACGCCGCGATGAGCCGTGAGCGTGGAGACGTGGGGCGCCGGGGCCGGAGCCGCGCCGCTCTTGGGCGGCTGGGCCGCGCCGATCCCCGCGATCGCCTGGCGGCTGCTCGCGAGCACGGCCAAGTCGATGTAATAAGAGAAGAGATCGACCTCGTCGATCTGCGTGGGCACCCAGTCCTCGCCCGCGCACGCGCCCCCGATCTTGCCCTCGGCGACCGCCTGGTTGTAGCCCGCCGCGTAGCCGACCACCGCCTCGCGCGTCCACGCCTCGCTCGCCTCGAGGCCCTGCTCGGCGCGCTCGCGCAGGTGGAGCTGGAGATAGGCGATGTCGCCATAGATGTTGGCGTTGCCCTCGCCCGCGCCGAAGTAGCGCGACCGCTGGCTGCGGACCTTGACGATCTGATCCGCGAGCAGGCAGCCCTTGTCCTCGGTCAGCGCGTAGCCCTGGCCAAAGGCCAGGCTGCCCCAGTCGTCCGCTTGCACGTGCGCCACCCCGTAGCTGGTGCGGCGGATCTGCGCCGAATATTCGTAGCGCTCGTCCCCAGCCTCGTCGCCCCCCTCATCCGCTCCGCCGCCGCCGCAGGCCCCGAGCACGAGAAAAAGGGGCGACATCGCCTGCAAAGCACGTATTGGAGCCATTGTTTCCAAACGTAGGGCCAACCTCGCGCGCGGGTCAATCACAAAGCGCAGCTGTCCACTCCCGCCCCCAGCCGGCACTTCCTGCGTCCCTGCGCCACACAAAAGCCCGGGTTCATGCAGGGCTGCTAGCATCCCCGCATGAACCGAGTCCTGGTCCCCTTCGACTTCTCGCCCCACTCCCGCCGCGCCCTCGCCCTCGCGCTCCAGGGCTTCCCCTTCGGCCGGGACGTCGAGATCGAGGTCCTCCACGTCGTCGACGAGGACCTCTACAAAGGTGTGCTGACCAAGGCCGCGATCCCCAGCGACGACGACATCCAAAGCTACCTCCAAGACGACCTCAACCGCGTGCGCGCCGAGGTCAGCGTGGCCCACGGCAAGCACGACGCCCCCGTCGAGCTGCTCACCCCGAGCTTCTCCGTGATCCGCGGCCGGCCCCACGCGATCATCGACGAGCACCTCCAGCGCGCCGAGGTCACGGGCTGCCTGCTCGGCGGCCAAGGTCACGGCGGCGCCTCCGAGCGCCTGCTCGGACGCACGGCCCAGCGGGTCATCCGTCACGCCACGGTCCCGGTCATGGTCATCAAGCAGCCGCGCTCCTTGGCCCTGCCCGCGCGCCTGCTCGCCGCCGTGGACTGGTCCGAGAACAGCGCCCGCGCCCTCCAGCTCGCCGCCCGCCTGCACACCGAGCTCGGCGGCCTGCTCTCCGTCGCCCACGTCATCGACTCGCCCTACGTCCCCTACGTCAAGGCCTTCGCCCACGAGTCCGAGGCCCGCGAGGTCCTCGAGCAGATGCGCGAAGAGCAGGCCGAGCAGCTCCAGGCCTTCGTGACCAAGGCCCTGGGCGAGGCCGGCCCGATGCCCGACTCGCTGACCGAGGCCGTGGTCTTCGGCGACCCGGCCGAGACCATCGCCAACCAGGCGCAGACCCTGCTCGCCGACCTCGTGATCGTCGGCGCCCACGGGCAGAGCAACCTCTCGCGCTTCTTGCTGGGCTCGACCTCCGAGAAGCTGGTCACCGCCGCGCGCACGGACATCCTGGTCGTCAACTGACTCAGACCCCGTCGGCGCAGCAGCGAAAGCCCGTCGAATAGTCCCAGTGATGGACGTTGTGGGCCGTGGTCGCGTAGAGGCAACCCGGCCCGTTGATCGACGTGTCCACGTAAAAGCCGCCGCGAAAGGTCCCCTCGGGGTCCGCCGTCCACTCGTGGAGGTTGCCCATCATGTCGTAGATGCCGTCGTCGCTGACGCAGCCCGGGTGCTCGCCCGTGCGTGCGAGGCCCTCGGGGAGCTGGTCGAGGCAGGGGTGGCCGAGCTCCGACCAGATCCAGTCGGCGCTGGACTCGAAGTATTGAATCGCCGGGTGGCAGGTCCGCGCGTCGTTGCAGGTCCCCGCCGCGGGCTGATCCCCAAAGGGGTAGACGTGCGCCGCCGCGCCCTGGCACGCGCGCAGCCACTCGGCGTCGGTGCACAGGCGCTTGCCCGCGGAGGCGCAGGCGGCCTCGGCCTGGACCTGGGTGATGTAGCCCTGGGGCACGAGCTCGGGGGCGCTCACGGCCCGGACCGTCGCGGTGCCCGGGGTCTGGTAGGGCGACCAGGGCGAGAGGCTGTCGTCGATCCCCACCTCGACCAGCGCGGCCTCCCAGCGGTCGACGCAAAAGTCCTCGATCCCCGTCATCCCAGCCGGGCAGCCGCCGAGGCCGGCGGGCTCCTCGGGGACGCCGTTGGGCGTGGGCAGGGTGTCCTCGTCGCACCAAGGGATCGGGTTGGTCGTGCAGTCCTGCGGGTCTCCCGTGGTCGTGTCCTCGCTCGACTCGCTCGACGACTCTTCTGAGCTCTCCGCGCTCGACTCGCTGCCGGCGTCCCCGCTGCTCTCGCTCTCGCCCTCCCCCTCCCCCTCCCCCTCGCCCTCGCCCTCCCCCTCGCTCTCGCCAGCGCCCTCCGAGCTGCTCTCGCTCTCGTCGGTCTCCGAGCTGCTCGCGCTCGACCCCTCCTCGCTCGACTCGTCGGCGCTCGACTCCCCCGCGTCCCCGAGCGGCCCCGGAGAGACGATGTCCACGCAGGCGACGATCACGAGGCAGCTGGGGGCGAGCAACGCGATCCGACGATCCATGACCGCGAGAGTAGAGCACCAATCGGTTCGAGCCCACAACCCAGGGCACATCTGGGGACCTCGACAGCGCTCCGGGGCGATGCCAGGCTCCCCCGACCAGCCATGAGTGCGATCCGCAAGGTGTTTTGGAACCCCGAAGAGCGCCGCGTTCGCGCGCTGTGGCGCCTGCTCTTGCACCTCGTCGCCCTCGCGCTCATCGGCGTCGCTACCAGCATGGTGCTCGGCTCGCTGATCGCCTCCATCCTCGGCGTGCAGCAGCTGCCCAGCGTCGCGGTCGCGCTGATCACCGCCTCGAGCATCGCCGGCGCCTCGTGGCTGTGCGCCCGCGTCCTCGACGAGCGCCCCTTCGCCGCGCTCGGCTTCCACCTCGACGCGCGCTGGTTCATCGACGCCGGCGCCGGCGCGGCCCTCGGGCTGATCTTGATGGCGGGGATCTTCGGCGTCGAGCTGGCCGCGGGCTGGGTCGAGATCGAGGGTCGCTTCGTCCCCGGCGAGGACGCCGGCCAGCCCTTCGCCCTCGCCCTCGCCCTCGCGGCCCTGATGTTCGTGCTCGTGGGTTTTTACGAGGAGCTCTTCTCCCGCGGCTACCAGCTGCGCAACCTCGCCGAAGGTCTGCGCGGCGGGCCGCTGGGTCCGGGCGCCGCGCTGGCCGTGGCCACGCTGCTCTCGTCCACGATCTTCGGCCTCGCCCACGCCAACAACGACGGGGCCACGACCTTGTCGACCATCAACGTCGCCCTGGCCGGCTGCATGCTCGCCGTGACCCCGCTGCTCACCGGCGAGCTCGGCTTCGCCGTGGGCTTGCACGCGAGCTGGAATTTTTGCCAGGGCAACGTGTTTGGCTTCCCGGTCAGCGGCACCGACCCCGGCCCGCGGGTCCTGGCCCTGCGCCAGGCAGGAGATCCCCTGCTCACCGGCGGCGACTTTGGCCCCGAGGCCGGGCTGCTCGGCGTCGCGGCGATGATCCTCGGCGCCGGCCTGAGCGTGCTGTGGGTCCGCCTGAGCCGGGGCGAGCTGCGCTGGCACGAGGCCTGGACGCGCCCCAGCCCGCGCGAGACCAGCTGACTGGGCTCGGTCGAGCGCGCCCGAGACACACCGAGAGCCCCTCGCATCGGACAGCGCCCGCGTCCGCCCCGAGCCTCGAAGCTCGTCGGCCGACCGAGCCCCGTCGACCAGCGCGCCGCGTCAGCTGGCCGAGAGCTCGCGCAGGCGCTCGGCCGTGATCAGCTCGACCCCCCGCGAGGCCGCCCTGACCTCCTCGACGAAGGCGCAGAGGTTGACGTTCAAGGACATGCGCAGGGGATCGTCGAGGCCGATGAAAAAATTGTCGTGGTGGTGGGGCAAGACCACCTTGGGCCGAAAGCTGCGGATCGCCCGGCCGATGAAGTCGTCGGTGAAGCCGCGCCCGGCGATCCCCGCCAAGAACAGGTCGACGTCGCGGTGGCGGACGGCGTCCTCGATCAGGTCGGCGCTGCCCTGGTGGTAGATCGTGAAGCCCTCGACGGTGATCGCCAGGCCGTAGACCTGCCCGCAGCGGTACTCGCTGCAGGCCAGGCCGTCGACGTGCTCGCAGGTGATGTCCCCGCTCGAGGGCACGGCCAGACCGAGGGCGAGCTTGGAGTGGACGCTGGGCACGAAGCTGACCCGAAAGGGGCCGAGCTCGTACTCGCGGTAGACCTCGACCTCGACGGCCTGCTCGGCCATGCCGCGCGCGGCCATCAGGTTGACCAGCGAGCGCGAGCCATAGACCGAGCAGCCGTCGCGACGCGCGACGGCCGGGGCGTCGAGGGCGTGGTCGAAGTGGGTGTGGCCGATCAAGATCGCGTCGGCCCGGGGCAGGTAGCGGTCGATCAGCGCCTGATCGGGGCGGACGCGCTCGCGGCCCAGGGCCGTGGCCAGGGGCACGCGGGTGACGTAGGGGTCGATCAGCAAGGTGTAGCCCGCGCAGCGCAGGGCGAAGCCCGAGGTCCCCAACCACTCGAGGCTCAGGCCCGCGGGGAGCTGCGGCTCGTAGCGCGCCCGCGCCCAGTCGAGCTCGGCGGCGGCCTGGAGATCGTGGCGCTCCTGGCTGCGCGTCCGCGTCAAGAAGCGCAGGAAGTCGAAGATCTGAGCGGGCATATGCGGCGCAGCTTAGCAGGGCGAGGTGACGGCCAGCGCTCAGCTCGGCTCAGCTCGGCTCAGCTCGGCTCGGCTCGGCTCGGCTCGGCTCGGGGGCCGGGCGCACGTGCACGGCGAGGTCGTAGAAGAGCGCGCCCGCCCCCATGTCCGTCTCATCTGGCATCGCCAGCCAATTGATGTTGCGACCCTCGGGGCTGCGCTTGGCCCACCACACCCCGGGCGCCACGACGGTCCCCCGCGCGAGGTCCTCGCGCAGCGTCGCGCGCAGGCGGACGCTCCCGCGCTCGCCCTCGACGAGCACGTCTCGACCCTCGACCACGCCCCGGGACGCGGCGTCCTCGGGGTGGATCATCAAGCAGGGCGCGCCCTCGCGGCGGGCGAGCTTCTCGACGTTGGCGAAGCTGCTGTTCAAAAACGAGTGCGCCGGCGGCGAGATGCAGCGCAGCTGCTCGCTCGGCGCGGCGGCCGAGGCCGGCGGAGTGTAGTCGGGCAGCGGGTCGTAGCCGTGGCGGGCCATGGTCTCGCTGCGCAGCTCGCAGCGCCCGCTGGGCGTGGGGAAATTTCCGGCGGCGAAGGGCAGGTAGGGCTCCGGGAGCGCCAGCCGACAAAAGCCCGCGTCGAGCAGGCGCTCCCAGCTGATCCCCGCCATGCAGGGGTCGCGCTGCGCCGCCACGAAGGCGCGCAGGATCGTCTCGTCGTCCTCGCGAAAGCACGGCTCGTCGTAGCCGAGGGCCCGGGCGATGCGGCGAAAGATCTCGGCGTTGGCCAGGCTCTCGCCCACGGGCGCGATCGCGGGGCGGTTGAGGCCGACGTAGAGGTGCCCGTAGGCCTTGTGCAGATCCCAGTGCTCGAGCTGCGTGGTCGCCGGGAGCACGATGTCGGCCCAGTCCACGGTGTCCGTGGCGAAGTGCTCGAGGACCACGGTGAACAACCCCTCGCGCGCGAGGCCGCGGCGCACCGCGCCCTGATCCGGGACCGTGGCCGCGGGGTTGCAGTTGTAGACGAGCAGCGCCTCCACGGGGGTCTGGGCCGCCGACAGCGGAGGCTCGGGATCCGCGGGCCGCTCGCGCAAGAGCGCCGCGTGGCGCTGCTGCGGATCCGCAGACAGGGCCTGGCCGAGGCGGTTCATGTTGAAGGTCCGCGGCTGGCGACCCGCGAGCAGGTCCGGGCGCTCGAGCCCGCGGCGGTCGAGGACGAAGCTGCCCGAGTTGCTGAGCAGCACCCCGCCGCCGCGGCGCTGCCAGTCGCCGGTCAGCGCCGGCAGGCAGGCGATGGTCCGCACCGCCATGCCCCCGCCGCGGTGGCGCTGGAGCCCGTAGTTGATGCGGATCATTGCCGGCGGGCGCTCGTGGAGCTCACGGGCCAGGGCGGTGATCGTCTCGCCCGGCACGCCGGTGATCTCCTCGGCCCGAGCCGGCGACCAGCGCTCGCTAACCCGCGCCGCCAGGTCTTCGAAGCCCACGGTGGCCTGGGCGATATAGTCGTGATCCAGGCGATCTTCGACCACGAGCACGTGCATCAGCGCCAGGGCCAGGGCCGCGTCGGTGCCGGGGCGGATCGGGATCCACTGATCCGCCGCCTTGGCCGTGCGCGTGCGCAGAGGGTCGATGACCACGACCTTGGCCCCGCGCTTGCGCGCGCGGGTGATCACCGGCCACAGGTGCATGTTGCTGGTCAGCGTGTTGCTGCCCCAGAGCACCACCAGGCCCGCGTGCTCGAGGTCGAGGGGGTCCGGGCCGATGGACCGGCCGATGGTGTAGCGCAGCCCCTCGCTCCCGGCGCTGGCGCAGATCGTCCGCGCCAGCTGGCTCGCGCCCATGCGGTTGAACAAGCGCGAGGCCATGCCCTCGCCCTGCAAAAATCCCAGGGTCCCCGAGTAGCTGTAGGGCAGCACCGCCTCGGGTCCGGACCTGGCGATCACCGCGCCGAGCCGCTCGGCGATCTCGGCGATCGCCTCGCCCCAGCCGATCGCCTCGAAGCGCCCCTCCCCCTTGGCCCCCACGCGGCGCAGGGGCCTCTGAAGGCGCTCGGCGTGATAGCTGCGCAGCAGGTAGTTGTCGACCTTGGTGCACAGCTTGCCCGCGGTCAGGGGATGCTCGGGATGTCCCCATAGATCCAACGCGCGGCCAGTCTCGGCCTCCACGGCCACCTCCCAGGCGCAGGTGTCGGGGCAATCGTGTGGGCAGACGCCCCCGACGATGTGTACGCCCTCCCTACCCTGAAAACGTGCTCGACTCACCCCTGCATGGTAGCCGATTCACCCAAGCACGCCGCGGCTCGCCAACGCTACCGTAGGTAGCGTTGGACGAAGCTTCGTCCTCCCAAAACTCCCACGAAATTCGCGAGCTTGGATCAACGACCCTGACCATCGAGACGGGCGAGCCCGAGCTCTGGCCGCTCTGGACCGTCGCTTTCGTCAGCCTTCGCACAAGCTCGGCGGAAGGAGTCCACGCGGCATGGCTCACTTGACGAATTTCGCACCAAGTCCCCTGCTCCCAAAATCGAGCTCCCTGGCTTAGCATGGAGCGGTGACCATCCAGACTGATCTGCTTCCCCTCGACCGGCCGATGCGCCGGGCCTTGACCGTTTTCATGTCGATCGCCCTGCTCACGGCGTGCAGCGGCGACCCCCCCGAGGCCGAGAGCTCCGGGACCGAGACCGAGACCAACGGCGACGACGTCGACACCGAGACGACCTCCGACGAGAGCACCGAGACCGAGAGCACCGAGACCGAGACCGACACGACCGAGACCGAGACCGGGCCCGAGTGTGGCGACGGGATCGTCGAGGGCGACGAGGCTTGCGACGGGGACGACCTCGCTGGCCAGACCTGCGAGGGGCTGGGTCACTTTGGTGGCGACCTGTCCTGCTCCGCGGACTGCACCCTGGACGAGTCGGCTTGCCAGGTCGATCCGATCTGTGGCAACGGCGTGCTCGAGGGCGACGAGGTCTGCGACGCGCCCGACTTTGGCGAGGCGACCTGTGAGAGCGTTGGGGACTTCGTGGGTGGGGAGCTCGGGTGTAGTGAGGACTGCACCGCAGTGAGCGACCTCTCCTGCCTGTCGGAGGGCGAGGGCGAAGAGTGCAGCTTCGACAACGACTGTCCGGAAGAGGCGCCCTACTGCGTCGAGGGCTCGTGCTGGAATGGCAGCGAGACCGATCCTTGTGACTACAACGGTGACTGCGCCGCGTTCATCTGCGTCAACGACATGTGCTACGACGGCAGCCTTGGCGACCCCTGCGAGGGGGATGGCGACTGCCTTGAGGCTCCTTACTGTGTCGGTTTGGTGTGCACTAACGGCGACGAAGGCGACGCCTGCGAGAACGACAACGACTGCAACGACCTAGCCCCCTTCTGCGTCGACGACATCTGCTACGACGGCAGTGAGGGCGACCCCTGCGACTTCGACAACGAGTGCAAGGCCGACGCGCCGCAGTGCTCGACGCTTACCGACGCCTGCCAGACCGGTGAGACCGGCTCCCCTTGCCAGTCCAACTCCGACTGCAACAGCAGCCAGTGCGACTTCGATAACCAGGTTTGTCTCTAGACCAAGACTACCTTCGGGGCACCGCCGTCCACGATATGTGGACAACGGTGCCCCGATTTCGTTTGTCGCATCCGAGAACTCACCATGACCATCCATCACAGAATCGCTCTACTCGCCGGCTCGCTTCTTGGCCTGTCCTTCGCCTGCTCCACGGGCGAGTGCATCGTCGGCTCCGAAGGCTGCACCTGTAGCCTCGCCAGTGGCGCCTGCGAACAGGGCCTCACCTGCGTCTCGAACATGTGCGTGAGCCCCAGCGACGACGACGTTGGAGACGCGACCGACACGGTTTCTGAAACCGACACCTCGTCCGAGTCCGGCTCCGAGACCGACACGACCAGCGGCCTCCCCGTGTGTGGCGACGGCCTCGCCGAAGGCGACGAGGCCTGCGACGGCGAAGACCTCGCCGGTCAGACCTGCGTGTCCCTCGGATATACACTCGGCGAGCTCGCCTGTCGGGAGAACTGCACCCTCGATCAATCGGGCTGCTACGTCGACGCCGTCTGCGGCAACGGTACGCGAGAGGGCAACGAGGAATGCGACGGCGACGACCTCGATGGCCTAACCTGCGCGAACATCGATGACTTCGTCGGCGGCGAGCTTGCTTGCAACGAAGACTGCTCCCTCCTCGTCTATGCTTGTCTGGTCGTCGGTGAAGGAGAGAGCTGTGACAGCGATGCAGACTGCGAAGAGACTGCTCCCAATTGCGTCGATGGAGCCTGCTGGAACGGCAGCGAGGGCGACCCCTGCAACTATGTTGGAGAATGTCCAGATGCTAGCTGCGTCAACAATCAGTGTTGGGACGGCAGCGAAGGTGACCCCTGCAACAACCCCACAGACTGCTCCGAGTTCGTTCTCTTCTGCGTGGAACATCTCTGCCAGACCGGAGAACCCGGCTCCCCCTGCGTCATCAACGCAGACTGCGTGAGCGACTCCTGCGACGTCGATACCTTCACCTGCCTCTAGCTCTTTACCCCGGACCGCTAGCCCTGCCCGACTCCATCATGACCATCCATCACAGAATCGCTCTACTCGCCGGCTCGCTTCTTGGCCTGTCCTTCGCCTGCTCCACGGGCGAGTGCATCGTCGGCTCCGAAGGCTGCACCTGTAGCCTCGTCAGCGGCGCCTGCGAACAGGGCCTCACCTGCGTCTCGAACATGTGCGTGAGCCCCAGCGACGACGACGTTGGAGACGCGACCGACACCGTTGCCGAAACTGACACCTCGTCCGAGTCCGGCTCTGGAGACGGCTCCGACTCAGAGACCGAGACCGACTCGACGAGCGACCTCCCCGTGTGTGGCGACGGTCTCGCCGAAGGCGACGAGGCCTGCGACGGCGACGACCTCGCCGGTCAGACCTGCGTGTCCCTCGGATACACGCTCGGCGAGCTCGCCTGTCGGGAGAACTGCACCCTCGATCAGTCGGGCTGCTACGTCGACGCCGTGTGTGGCAACGGTACGCGAGAGGGCAACGAGGAATGCGACGGCGACGACCTCGATGGCCTAACCTGCGCGAACATCGATGACTTCGTCGGCGGCGAGCTTGCTTGCAACGAAGACTGCTCCCTCCTCGTCTATGCTTGTCTGGTCGTCGGCGAGGGAGAGAGCTGTGACAGTGATGAGGACTGTGTAGAGACCGCGCCCAATTGCGCCGACGGAGCTTGCTGGAACGGCAGCAAGACCGATCCCTGCATAAACTTTTTAGACTGCGACTACACCTGCGTCGAAAACCAGTGCTGGGAGGGCAGCGAAGGCGATCCCTGCGAAGCCAAGCCAGACTGCAGCTACGCCGTCCCCTTCTGCGTGGAAAACATCTGCCAGACCGGAGAACCGGGCTCCCCCTGCGTCATCAACGCAGACTGCCTGAGCGACTCCTGCGACGTCGAGACCTTCACCTGCGAGTGAAGCCCACGCTCCCCGGGGCGCAGTGATAAGCTCGCGCCCCCGCCATGATCGCCAAAGACCGCCTCGCGCCCACGCTCTGCCTGCTCTCCTGCCTCCCCCTCGCCGCCTGCGCTGGCGACGACGGAGGCGCCAGCACGGACGAGAGCGCCAGCGAGGAGACCGCTGGCGGCGAGACCACCGGCGGCGAGACCGGCACCGGCGAGACCGACACCGGCACCGACACCGGCACCGAGATCCCCGAGCTCCTCGCCTGCAAGAGCGCCCCGCCCGAGGGCGCCAGCTTGGCCCCCGCCCTGCCCGGCTACGGCGGCCCTGGCGGGTCGTGCCCGGTGCTCGAGACCGGCGACACCGTCAACATCATGGACACCAGCGCCGGCGAGCGCGAGTTCTACCTGATCGCGCCCAGCGACTACGCGCCGGGCGAGGACCTGCCGGTGATGTTCATGTACCACTGGCTCGGCGGCGACGCCCTCGACTTCATCTCGCGCGCCGAGGTCCAGTACGCCGCCGACTACTACGGCTTCATCGCGGTGATCCCCGAGGGCCGGACCAGCGAGGAGGACGTGCCCTTCCGCTGGCCGTTCAGCATCGCCGACGACGAGCAGCAGATGGAGGAAGAGTACGACTTCCACAACGACATGCTCGCCTGCGTCCACGAGCAGTTCGGCGCCGACAAGGAGTGCGTCTCGACCATGGGCGTCAGCGCCGGGGCGATGTGGTCGGCGATGCTCGCCAGCCGCCACGGCGAGCACCTGTCGAGCTTCATCTCGCTGTCCGGGGGCACCGGCGGCAGCCTGGTCCAGCCCTGGGTCTCGACCACCAACCACATGCCGGCCATGGTGCTGTGGGGCGGCCCCGAGGACCTGTGCCTGGGCGTGGACTTCGACGCCAACTCCATGGAGATGGAGGCCGCGCTCGAGGTCGACGGCCACTTCATGGTCGAGTGCGTGCACAACTGCACCCACGCGACCCCGCCCTTCGAGCCCGAGGATCCCAGCTGGCCGACCTACGCGCCGGCCTGGGAGTTCTTCCTCGACCACCCCTACTGGCTCGAGGACGGCGAGTCACCCTACACGGACTATGTGGCCGCGACCGGCGGGCTGCCGCCGACGTGGCCCGAGTGGTGCGCGGTCGGGCCGGGGAACGCGGAGATCCGTCAGGGCGAGTGCGGCGGCTCGGAGTGCTGAGCCGCGCCTGGGCTCACGGGGTGCACTCCCCACCCCAACAGACACTCCAACCGCTGCAATCACTGTTGCTATCGCAGGGATCACCATCGCTGCCGTTCCAGCATTGGCCGTTCTTGCAGTAGTTATCGTCCTTGCAGTCGTTGTCGTTGTCGCAAGGGTCCCCCTCCTCGCCCGCGTAGCAGCCCGAGGTGTCGAAGAGGCAGTCGTCCCCGCAGCTCAGCTCTCCCCACACGAAGCCCACGCTCTTGCAGTTCTGGTTGTTGGACAGCTGACCGTCGCAGTCCTCGTCGGGGTCGACCATGTTGTTCCCGCAGTTGTCCTCGCCCGTCGTGGTCTCGCCCCCATCCGTGGTCTCGCCCCCATCCGTGGTCTCGCCCCCCGTCGTCTCACCCGTCGACCCCTCGTCCGTCGTCCCGCCATCATCGGTGGTCGTCGTGTCCGCGCTCGAGGTCTCGTCGCTCTCACCGCCATCGGTGCTGCTCTCGCCCTCCCCGCTCGTCCCGCTGTCATCACCGATCTCATCGCTCCCCACCGCGGTCTCGCCCATGGTCTCCATGTCGTCGGCTTCGTCGCCGTCGCCACTACCTAGGCTGTCTCCAGAACCGAGGCCGCCCGTCACCGGCGAGCACGCGGCCGCCGTGGCCAGCAAAGTCATCGAGATCGTGAGCCCAACAATGCGGTCGCGTCGCACCAACGTATGGAAACGCAGCCACGCCCGAAGATCCAGGCCCTTGTCCGGCTAGCTGCCTGCGCGCTTGCCCTCCCGCGCGCCGCGACGCATGCTTGGCCCCCCTCCCTCCGGGGGGCATCGAGCGCCAACCGGAGGCCGCCAACACCGCTCCAACCATGGATCTCGCCTATTTCTTCGAACAAGGTGGCCCGCTCATGTGGGCGATCCTCGCTGCTGCGGTGGTCGGGCTGTTCATCTTCTTTGAACGGCTCTACTCGTTACAGCGCAGCAAAATCGTCCCTCGTGCCTTCGTCGATCGAATCCGCGCAATGGTCGCAAAGGGCAAGACCCGCGAGGCCCAGCTGCTGTGCGAGGAGAACAATTCGAGCATCGCGCGCATGATGGTTGCGAGCCTGCAAGCCTACGCCGACGGCAAACCCCGCGCCGACATCAAGGAGGCCGTCGAAGAGGTCGGTGGGCGCGAAGTCGCCCACCTCGACAAGAACGTCGAGATCATCGGCACCGTCGCCTCGGTCTCCCCCCTGCTCGGCCTGCTGGGCACGGTGGTCGGCATGATCCAGGTCTTCCAGCGCTTCGTCGACGCCTACGCCGACGGCAAGGCCACCCCCGACGTGTTCGCCGAGGGCATCTGGACGGCGCTGATCACCACGGCCTACGGCCTGATGGTCGCCATCCCCATGCTCGTGCTCTACAAGATCGTCCAGGGGCGCAATGACCGGCTGATCGTCGAGATGGAGGAGGACGCCATGGGCGTGGTCGATCTCCTCGACGAGGCCGCCCGCCGCGGCAGCGAGACCAGCCGCGGCGGCGAAGCCGAACCCGCACCTGAAAGGGCTCCGGCGTGAGCCTTCGGGATCGCGGCGGGGGTCACCTCCGTCATCGCCGCCGCAGCGGACAAGGCGCGGCCGTCGAGCTCACCCCGCTGATCGACATCACCTTCCAGCTGCTGATCTTCTTCTTGCTGACCGCGACCTTCCAGCAAGACTCGTCCATCGACGTCGACCTCGCCCGGGCCAAGAACCAGCAGAAGGCCAACAAGCAGGAGGCGGTGGTCGTCTCGATCAGCTCCGACGGGCGCTTCGAGGTCGACGAGATCCTGGTCGAGCCCGGCGCCCTCGAGGGCTACCTGTGCAGCCAGGCCAAGGCCGGCAAGGACACCATGCACATCCGCGCCGACAAGGACAGCAAGCACGAGGACCTGGTCCAGGCCATGGACCTCGCCAAGGCCTGCGGCTTCGAGAAGCTCGGCATCCTCCATCAGAATTGACCCGGCGTTTTGGAGACGGGAGGACCCGCGAGAAGCCTGAACCGAGCGCTACTGCTCGTTGGCGTTGGACGGTCGCCGCTTGGAATTCCGCGGGGGCTCTTGCTCGCGTTCACTTTGCGGCTCGAGAGCCCCAGAGGTGTCGCCGGTATCGGTGGTGTCATCCTCGCTCTCGTCGATGGGCCCTTCGGGTCCGGCGTAGTCGGAGCCTGACGACTCGGAGTCGCTATTGTCCGTGCCGGTGCAGCCGACGATGGTGAACGCCCCCACGGCCATCACGGTCATCGCCGTCAGACCCACGCCGAAGGCCAGGCTCTGCAGACCACGGCCGGGCTTGGTCGACGCTTGAACGGCCACGGCCTCGATGGTGATCAGCGCGGCGCCGCAGAAGGGACAGGAGGACTCTTCGGCATGGGCGTGCCGATGACAGCTAGGGCAAGGGATCATGTCACCTACCCTAGACGCGGGCTCGTGGCCGGCGCAAGCAAAACGCGCAGGCTGAGCAAGCTGCTCTTGGGAGACTCTGCGCCAAATTCCGAACAGGCCCAATTGCACGCTGTGGTCGCGCTCGAAGGTTTTTGTGCAGGCGGCAATGCATCGAAATTGTCCTCGAGTTCGACTGCGTCTCAATACACCGGGTCGAGGCAGCCCCCCAAAGCTCGCGGCTTCAGTTCGGCGCCTCGAACAACTGACTCGATGCATGAAATTGGCTCATCAGATACGGGATTCCTGTAGACGTACAGCGCCCTCTCCAACCAGTGCTGGGGATCGTCCTATGTATATTGCATCCACCCTCCTCGACTCGGCCCAGCCAGTCTGAGAAGAGTGGAAGGATCTCGTCCGGCGGCTTCGAGCAGCCCGGCATCCGCCATCGGAATTGCGCGGCGTCAGAACTTGGGGTGGCGCTCGACGACCCAGCCGCTCGCGGCCTGCAGCACGCGCTCGAGCGCGATGTCGAAGCGCAGCTGGTCGAAGGAGCCCGGCGAGAGCGTCGGGTCGAGCTCGCCGTCTCGCGTGAAGTCCTCGAGCTGACGGTCGATCTCCGGCGCCATCGAGCGTGGGAGGCCCTGGTCGAGGACGCGACGACGGAGCTGTCGAGGCCGAAGCATGGATGCGCGGGACATATCACCTGGCCAGGTTCGTCAGCGGAGCGTGGACAGCGAGTCGAGCATCGCGTGGAGCGGCCCGATCTGGAGCGGCTTGGCAAGGTATCCGTTGGCACCGAGCGCGACGGCCCGGATGCGATCCGCCTGAGAGTTCGACGCGCCCAGCATCAGCACTGGCGCGCTCGCGTGGGCGGGCTCGAGCCGCAGCGAACGCAGCACCTTGAAGCCGTCCATGCAGGGGATGTCGATGTCGAGGACGAACATGTCGAAGTCCTCGGCCTCGATGGCGGCCAGCGCCGCGAGGCCGTCACCTGCGAGCTGCGTCTCGTAGCCGCGCGCCTCGAAGGTCCGCGCGAGGCGCTCGGCGATGAAGCGGCAGTCGTCGACGATCAGCACCCGCGGCCGCAGGTCGATGCGCAGCGCCGCAGAGGACGACGAGAGGGCGAGGCCCGCAGGCTGCGAGCCCGAGCCCGCGCGACGAAGAGGGATCGGGGCTGAAGTCGACTGCATGGCTTCGCTGTCCACCGCGCCTCAAGTGTCTCATCCCCTGGTCTTAAGACCAGTTTTTTGTTCGTAAGATCAGAGACCAAAAAAATCGTGAACCCCACTTCGGGGCCCTGGACACTGAGCCCCCGAGCGCACGGATCTGCCTGGAAAACCAGAATTTGCCACGCAGGAGCTCGCTCTTCTCCCATTTGCAACCCCGCTCTTCCATGCAGTGCCAGACCGTCAGCGAAGTTGGCCCCGGACAGTCCTCCATGGAGGGCGTGGTCTGCGACGCCGGCATGGGATCCTGGTCACGACGGATCTCGAGCATCTTCCGAACGGCAACCGGCGATGACACTGCCGGAGGCATGTGGGAAACTGGGAACCCCGGCGACAACATGAGTTCTCGCCCGATCCCGGCCGTGCCCGCCCCCGAGCCAGAGTCCTCCACGGCCTCGGAGGTGGAGTCGGTTTCCGACCTCCAATCCTCCGAGCTTGCCGAGGCACTGCGCGCCGGCGATCCCACAGCGATCGCCAGGCTCTTCGATCTCTATGGCGCCCACGTCGAGCGCGTGTTGATCCGAACCATCGGCCGCGACACGGAGATGGACGACATGGTTCAAGACGTGTTCTTGGGCGCCTATCGGAGCGGGCATAACTTTCAGGGCAACGACGAGCAGCTCAAGGCGTGGATCAGCCGCATCGCGGTGTTCACTGCCCGCGGCTACCTGCGCAAGCGCAAGCGGCGTTGGTGGCTGCGCTCGGCGGCCCCCGATCAGATGCCCGAGCTCACCTCCAAGGAGGCGAGCCCGCACATCCAAGAGGTCCTGCGTCGCACCTACGCGGCGCTGGACCAGATGGATCCGGACCTGCGGATCCCCCTGGCCCTGCGCGAGCTCGAGAAGCTCGAGCTCGCGGAGATCGCCGAGGCCTGCGAGTGCTCGGTCTCGACGATCAAGCGGCGGCTCGCCCGGGCCCGCAAAGCTTTCGAGCGCCTGGCAAAGAACGACCCGATCCTGCGCGATTGGGTGGAGGAATCGAACTAGTGTCCGACGCGACCCGACACACCAGCTCACGGCTCTTCGCGGCCGTGCGCGGAGCTCAAGACGAAGCCTTGCAGCTCAGCGACTCGGGCGAGCGCGCCCGCGCCCGCGCCCGCCTGCTTCAGTCCATCGACGGTGAGCGTCGACGTGGCAAGAGCACCCCCGCGCCCGCCAGGCCGCTGTGGCGCTGGACCGCGGGCACCGTGGTCGCGGCCGCCTGTGCCTTCGCGGTGTTGTTCGCGTGGCCGAGCGAGCACGCCCTCGAGTTTCAGGTCGACGGCGTCTCCTATACCGCCGCCGAGCTCGGCACGAGCATCGACGCCGGCGACCAGCCGCGGGTGCTCGCGTTCTCCGACAGCACCCGCGTGACCCTCGACGTCGACAGCCGCATGCGCGTCGACGAGCTGCGCAGCAACGGCGCGACCGTGACCCTCACCCAGGGCGAGGTCTCGCTGTCCGTGCACCACGAGGACGACGACACCAGCTGGAAGGTGCTCGCCGGGCCCTACAGCGTGCACGTGACCGGCACCGAGTTCTCCGTGTCCTGGCAGCCGGCGAGCGGCGACTTCGGCGTGAGCGTCGACGAGGGCTCGGTCCGCGTCGAGGGCCCCGAGGGCGAGATCGCCTCGCTGCGCGGCGGCGACAGCCTGTTCCGCGCCCGCGGCAAGGCGACCATCGAGCCCGAGGACATCGACATCGACGACAGCCCGCGGGTCATCGCCGAGCGCCCCTCTGGGGACCGCGATGGCGAGCGCGACGGCTCTCGCGACGGCGCCGAAGACAGCGAGCCCAGCCAGCCGCCGGCGGGCGAGTCGAGCACCGAGGCGCCCTCGAGCGCGACGAGCCTGTCGAGCCACGCCCACGCCGAGCGCGAGCCCAGCAGCCACGCCCGCGAGCTCGAGACCGACGCCAACGCCCAGACCCAAGCCCGGACCGAAGCCCAGACCGAAGCGAGCACGGTGGCCCAAGGCTGGCTCAGCCTGCACGAGGCCGGCAGCTTCGCCAAGGCCTGGGACGCCGTCGCCGAGCAGCCCGGCGGCGTGCTCGGGGAGGCCGACCGCGCCGACGCCGACACGATGCTCGAGCTCGCCGACCTCGCGCGCTACAACAAGCGCCGCGGCGACGCGCGGACCGTGCTCGAGCGCGTGCGCGTGCGCTTCCCCGGCAGCAAGCAGGCCAGCAAGGCCGCGTTCTTGCTCGGCAAGATGGCGGCCGACGGCGGCGACACGAGCCGCGCCGCGGTCTGGTTCGAGACCTACCTCGACGAGCGCCCCAACGGCTCGTTTGCGGCCGACGCCCTCGGCCGACTCATGGCCAGCTACCAGTCGCTGGATCAGGCCGACGACGCGCGCTCTGCGGCCGAGCGCTACCTGGAGCTCGAGCCCCAGGGCTTGCACGCGGACAAGGCTCGGAAGATCCTCGGTCAGTGAGCCCCCTGCGACGACGAGCCGACCGCCTCCTCGCATGGAGCGCGGCCGGCTCGTTGGTCTTCGCGGCCAGCAGTCTCGCCCACGCGAGCCCTGCGGGAGAGGTCGTCCGCAAGGACGAGTCCATCGCCGCCGACCTCGTGCTGATCCGCGTGGTCCCCGAGCGCCCAGAGATCGACAGCCGCGTCCAGGCCGAGCTCGGCCTGCTCGGCTTCGTCAGCGAGCCCCTCGCCCTCGAAGGAGAGGGCCTCGGCCCCGACCTCCTCGATCACCTCGCCGGGCTCGAGCGAGAGGTCAGCGCGGGGATCGAGATCGACATCAGCGACACCCGCGTGGATCTGTGGATCGCCGACGCCGAGACCGGCAAGACCGTGCACCGCAGACTCGACCCCCGCGAGGGCGACTGCGAGCCACGGACGATCGCGATCGCGGCCGTCGAGCTGCTTCGGGCCTCGCGGCTCGAGGCCGCGCACCATGACGAGGGCCCAGAGGAGCCGCCGCCGACCGTGCAGGTTGTCGAGGACGAGCTCCCCCCGGACGAGAAGGCGCCGAAGTCCAGCTTGCCCTTGCAAGGCGCGCTCAGCCTGGCGCCCGCGCTGCTCTCGAGCCCCGGAGGCGTCGGCGTCAGCTCGCACATCGAGGTCGGCGGCCGCTGGGCCCCCGCGACGATCCCCCGCTTCGCCCTGCGCGTCTCGGCCTGGGTGCCAACCTTGGGCAACCGCGTCGAGGATCCCCGCGGCTCTGCGCGGATCTTCATTGGGATGATCTTCATCGAGCCGCAGCTGCGCCTGCCCGGCGGCGCGCCTTGGTTTCACCCCGAGCTCGGCCTCGGCCTCGGCGCGATGGTGATCAGCGCAATCGGCGAGGCGACCGATGGCGCGGGCTCGCGCGATAGCCAGACCGTGCTCCCCGCCTTCGTCAGCCATGTCCACGGCGGGCTGGGCTTTTCTGCCACACCTCGACTGTGGATCCGGCTGGACGGTTTTTTGGGCATCGCGCAGCCCCAGCCAGTCATCTTCTTCGCAGACCAAGAGAGCCGCGACGAGATCGTGCGCTGGGGGCTCCCCTGGGGCGGTGGCAGCCTGGGCCTCGAGGTCTGGCTGTAGGCCTGATCGGAGCGTTGTCTGAGTTGCACAAATAGCTGGAGAAACCTTGGCGATCTCCACTACATGAGCACCGTAACCCGATGATTTTCAGGCTATCCTCCATTCGGTTGAATGGAGCGAAGAGGTCTCATGCGCGTTGCCCCCCACGCTTGGCTGATCCTCATCACCGTCCCGCTCGCGGCCTGCACCATCGAGGGTGTCGCGCTCTTGCCCGGATCGGATGAGCAAGGAGACAGCGCGGACGAGATCGGAGACGACGAGACCGGCCTCGAAGAGGAGGGGGACGATCCCTTCCCCGACCTCCCGCCCAACGAGCCGCTCGAGCCCTCCGAATTCTGCACGCTCCCGAGCGCGGCCCTCGACGGGCCGCTGCCCTGCGAGATGCCCGAGCTCGCCGAGAGCGTCGCCGCCGAGATCCGCTGGGAGTGGGTCGGCCCGGGCACCGAGACCAGCGTGCTGACCACCCCGCTGGTCGCCAACCTCGACGACGACAACGGCGACGGCTTCATCGACGTCTGCGACACCCCCGACGTCGTCGCGGCGGTGGTCGACGTGCCCGCGACCAAGACCGCGATCTGGCCCGACGCTCACCTCTACATCCTCTCGGGAGATACCGGCCAGCTGACCCGAAAGATCGAGTACGGCATCGACGGCGCGGTCAACCCGGCGATCGCCGACCTCGACGGCGACGGCAGGCCCGAGATCATCGCGCTCGAGGCCGTGCTGCCCAACAGCCCCTACACGATCACCGAGCGCCGCCTGGTCGCCTTCGACAACCAAGGCGAGCTGCTGTGGCAGGGCTCGCACTGGCAGGCCGCCCGCGGCGGCGGGGCCCTGGCGATCGCCGATCTCGACGGCGACGGCAGCCCGGAGATCATCGCCCCCGAGTACGTCGCCGACGCCGACGGCGAGCTGCTGTGGGCCGTCGACGACCCCGCGATCGCCTACGCCATGCCCGTGGCCGTCGACCTCGACCTCGACGGCGATCTCGAGGTCGTGTTTGGGACCAGCGCCTACGCCCACGACGGCACCCACCTCTTCGACGCCCCCCTCGCCCCGCCCAACCACGGCTCCGTGGCCATCGCCAACTTCGACAGCGACCCCTACCCCGAGCTCTATATCCAGCACGAGGGCGCCCACGGGATCATCGAGCACGACGGCAGCCTCAAGGCCCCCTGCCCCACGGACGGCTCGGTCAACGGCACCGGCAACAACCCCGCGGCGATCCACGACCTCGACAGCGACGGCAACGCGGAGCTGGTGTTCGGCTATCACAGCCAGCTCCACGTGCTCAGCGTCGCCGACGACACCTGCACCGCGCGCTGGTCGAGGAGCGTCGACGCCAACGACATCATCGCCAGCGGGACGATCTTCGATCTCCTCGACGACGGCGAGGCCGAGACGATCTACGCCGACCGCAGCCGCGTGCAGATCGTCAGCGGCGACGGTCAGCTGCTCTTTCAGATCCCCCGGGTCGCGCGCGAGAGCATCGCCAACCCGGTCGTCGCCGACGTCGACGGAGACGGCGCCGCCGAGATCCTCGTCGCGTCGAGCAAACCAATCTCCTACTCCGGCGAGCCGGAGATCCCCCCAACCACCACGCTCACGCTGATCGACAGCCAAGTTGGCGCGTTTGCGCCCACCCGGCGAGTCTGGAATCAGCACACGTATCACTACAGCAACATCCGCGAGGACGCGCGCGTTCCCCCCCACGAGTTACCCCACTGGGCGCTCGAAAATGGCTTTCGGATAAACGTTGGCGCGGGAATGGTCGCAAGCGACACCTGCATCCCGCCCTGGTTCTGAGCCCTCGGAACGGCCATGACCGCGCGCAGGGCTCCTAGGAGCCGCTGGCGACGCCGCGCTGCGGGCGTGTCGTCGCCTAGCCACGATGGTCAGTTTATTTCACGCCGTGTCCTGACTTCTCGTGACTCGCGGCACTGTGAGCCGTGCGCTATGATGGGGCCCGCGGGTCGCTAGTCGACCCATTGGGAGGCAGGTTGTCCTCGAGCTCCAATCAACGCCGCGTGATGTTCGCGAGTATCGCAATGATGCTCGCCGGCTGCACCATGGACATCATCGCGCTGGCGCCGGGGCCCCTCGACGTCGGCGACGAGAGCAGCGGGGAAGACAGCGGAGAGGACAGCGAGGACGAGTTCGCGGAGGCGTCTGGTGACGACGAGAGCTCGGGCGACGAGTCCGAGCTCGCGCGCCTCGACCTCGGCGGCCAGGAGTTCCACGACGCCTGCGAGATCGCCCCAGGAGAGCTCGACGCGGCGCTCCCCTGCGACACCCCGCAGGTCAGCGCCACGCTCTCGCCGCAGCTGGCGTGGAGCTGGACCGGCGCAGACGGGGAGGACAGCGCCCTGGTCACGCCCCTGGTCGCCAACCTCGACGACGACAACGGCGACGGGCTGCTCGATCTGTGCGACACCCCCGACGTGGTCGTCGTCACCGTCGACCTGCCAAAGAACAAGGGCCAGCCCATGCCCGAGGGCCACCTCGTGATCCTCGACGGCGCCAGCGGCCAGCTGCGCCTGCGCGTGCCGACTGGCGTCGACGCCAGCGTGACCCCGGCGATCGCCGACCTCGACGGCGACGGCCGCCCGGAGATCGTCACCCTCGAGCACGACGGCCCGGTCTCGCTGCTCCAGCTCCACGACCGCCGGCTGATCGCCTTCGATGCCGAGGGCGAGCTGCTGTGGACCGGCTCGGACTGGTTCCCCTCCCGGGGCGGCGGCGCCGTGACCATCGCCGACCTCGACGGCGACGGCCGCCCGGAGATCCTCGCCCCCGAGCACGTCGCCGACAGCAGCGGCCAGCTGCTGTGGGCGCTCGACGATCCCCCCCAGGCCAGGTCCATGCCCGTGGCCGTCGACCTCGACCTCGACGGCGACCTCGAGGTCCTGTTTGGCAGCAGCGCCTACGACCACCTCGGGACCCCGCTCTTCGAGCCCCCGGGCGACGCCAAGAACGTCGGCCTCGCCGCGGTCGCCAACTTCGACGACGACCCCTACCCCGAGATCTATCTCCAGACCGCCAAGCATCGGATCCTCGAGCACGACGGCAGCCTCAAGACCCAGTGTCCTGGCGGCCTCAGCGGCCCCGCGGCGATCGCCGACCTCGACGGTGACGAGATCCCCGAGCTGATCGCCGGCGTCGCCAACAAGTTCGGCGTGCTGCTCATCGTCGACGACCAGCTCACCAAGGGCTGGCAGCTCGACATCGACGAGGTCGAGGGCGCCTCCTCGGGTACGGTCTTCGACCTGCTCGCCGACGGCAGCCCCGAGCTGATCCACGCCGACCGCTCGCGCCTGCGGATCTACGACATCCAGGGCGAGGTCCTGTTTCAGACGGCCCGCAGCGCCCGCAGCAACCTCGCCAACCCGATCGTCGTCGACGTCGACAACGACGGCGCGGCCGAGATCCTCGTGGTCAGCAGCGAGGTCAGTGGCGGCCTCACGCCCACGCTGATGGTGTTCGAAAACGCCGACGACGCCTTCGCGCCGACGCGGCGGATCTGGAACCAGCACGCCTACTACCAGGCCAACATCAGCGAGAGCGCCGGCCTCCCGAGCGTCCCCGCGGCGGCCACGGGCGAGCTCGGCTTCCGGACCAACGGCGCCCCCCTCGGCCCCCCGCTCGAGGCCTCGTGCCAGGGCTTGTTGGTCGAATGACCCCGTGAAATATGCGAAATTAGATTCGCACTTCCGCGCCTGACAGCGGCTGCTAGAGTTCGCCGCGAGTCAGCCGTGGTCAACGCAATTATCACCGGAACCGGGTTTTACGTGCCGCCGCGGGTCGTGACCAACGACGACCTCGTCCGCGAACATGGCATGGAGACCAGCGACGAGTGGATCCAGCAGCGCACCGGCATCCGCGAGCGACGCTTCGCCGCCGACGGAGTCGGCAGCGCCGACCTCGG
Source organism: Pseudenhygromyxa sp. WMMC2535 (assembly GCF_011083025.2). NCBI lineage: Bacteria > Pseudomonadati > Myxococcota > Nannocystales > Nannocystaceae > Pseudenhygromyxa > Pseudenhygromyxa sp. WMMC2535. Next base: position 3,472,832 of record NZ_JABJWV010000001.1, on the reverse strand, counting down.
CCTCGCGGCCACCGAGATGGCCGTCGCCGACGCCGGCATCGAGCCGCGCGATCTCGACATGATCATCTTCGCGACCTTGTCGCCGGAGCACTGCTTCCCCGGCTCGGGGGTCTACCTCCAAGACAAGCTCGGGCTGACCGCCGGCGACGCGCTGCGCTACGTGCCCTGCCTGGACATCCGCAACCAGTGCTCGGGGTTTTTGTATGGGACCCAGGTCGCCACCGCGCTGATCCGCTCGGGGCAGCACAAACGCGTGCTCCTCGTCGGCGCCGAGACCCACTCCCACGCCCTCGACCTGAGCACCCGCGGACGCACGGTCGCCTCGCTCTTCGGCGACGGCGCGGGCGCGGTGGTGTTCGAAGCCAGCGAGGAAGATCGCGGCGTGCGCGGGGTCTGGCTGGGCGCCGATGGCTCCCACGCAGACGTGCTCTCGCAGCCGCTGTGGGACATCTCGCGCTTCCCCTTCGTCGAGGTCGACGAGCAGGGCGTGGGTCACATCCCACCGAGCATGCTGTTCGCGCACATGGACGGGCGCACGGTCTTCAAGCACGCGGTCATCAAGCTCGCCGGCGCGCTGATGCAGGCCCTGGGCGAGACCAGGTCCACGCTCGAGGACATCGACCTGTTCATGCTCCACCAGGCCAACAAGCGCATCAACGAGTACGTCGCCAGCAAGCTGAACATCCCTGCGCACAAAGTGCCGCACAATATCGAACGCTACGGGAACACCACGGCCGCCACGATCCCCATCTTGCTGGCCGAGGCCCAGCGCGACGGGACGCTTCAGCGCGGGATGAGGATCGCGCTGGCGGCCTTTGGATCAGGGTTCACCTGGGGTTCGGCGATCATCGACTGGTGAGCGGGTGCGCGGTCGCGCGCCCGACCCCTCGCCCACCTCCTGGGCAGGGGCGACAATCCACGTTCAGCATGAGCACCGACTTGGGGTACGCTCGTCGGGCCTACTCGAATGGTCGACGAACCCAAGGACCCGAGCGACGAAGGCGGAGACGACGTCCTCGCGGTGCCGATCCGCAGCGAGTCCGACCTCAACCATGCCCGCATGGTTGCGCGCGAGACTTGCACCCTGGTCGGCCTGCGTGGCTATCAGGCGCAAAAGGTCGTCACCGCCGTCAGCGAGCTGGCCCGGAACATCGCGCGCTACGCCGGCGAGGGCGAGCTGCGCTTCCGTGTCGACACCAACACCGAGCAGATCATCATCGTCGCCGAGGATCAGGGCCCCGGCATCCCGAACCTCGACGAGATCTTCGCAGGCCGCTACCGCAGCCGCACTGGCCTCGGCCGCGGCCTGCTCGGCTCCAAGCGCCTCGCTGACCACTTCGACATCAAGACGAGCTCGCAAGGTACCAAGGTGACGATCATCTTCGAGTACCCCAAGGGCGCCGGACGGAGGTAGCCGCCATGGACAATTTCGTGACTTGCATACCGCTTTGGGACTGCCTGCTGGTCCCCCTGCATGGCGACGTGAGCGACGACCAGGCAGATGTCCTGGTCACCGACGTGCTCGAGCGCATCAAGCGTGACGAGTGCTTCGGCGTGCTCGTCGACCTCTCGGGCGTGTGGACCCTCGACAGCCACCTGTGCGCCGTCCTGGCCCGCCTGGCCATGGCCGCGCGGCTGATGGGCGCCAAGACAGTGCTCTCGGGCATGCGCCCCGAGATCGCCATGACCCTCGAGGCCATGGGCATCGAGCTGCGCGGCATCGAGACCGTCGCAACCCTCGAGGACGCCCTCGGGACCATGGGCATCACCCGCGTCCGTCAGCCCCGCGAACTCGAGGACGACATGTTGATGCAGAGCCTGCTCGACGACTCCCGCGAGTCCGAGCCGCGTGGACGGGGGAAGCCCTGAGCCCCCCTTCATGACCGACAACATCGATAGCCTACGCGCGGAGAACGAGCGCCTACGCCAGCGCCTCGACGTCCTCGAGTCCCGCATCCAGCTCGTCGTCGAGGCGACCAACGACGGCCTATGGGACTGGGACCTCACGACCGACGAGACCTTCTTCTCCAGGCGCTGGAAGGACATCCTCGGCTACGCGGAGGACGACCTCGAGTCGAACTCGGGCGCCTTCTTCGAGCTCGTCCACCCGGACGACCGCGCCAAGATCCAGGCGGTCCTCACCGCCCACCTCGAGCGCCGCGTGCCCTATGTCGTCGACTTTCGCATGCGCGCCAAGAATGGGAGCTGGCGAGAGATCCTCGCCCGCGGCCAGGCCACCTGGGACGCGCAGGGCAAGCCGCTGCGCATGGCCGGCGTCCACACCGACGTGACCGAGCACCGTCGGCGCGAGCGCGAGCAGCTGCGCAACGAGGCGCTGATCGCCATCCAGCGCGAGACCATCAACGCCCTCGGGGTGCCCATCCTCCAGATCTGGCGGGGGATCTTGTGCCTGCCGATCCTCGGCGACGTCGACGACGCCCGCGGCGCGAAGATCACCCACGAGCTGCTCGAGCGCGTCGCCGAGTCGGCGATCCGCTTTGCGATCATCGACCTCACCGGCGCCGAGTTTCACACCGAGACCGTCCAGCACCTCGCCCGCATGACCCGTGCCCTGGGGCTGATCGGCGCCCAGGGGGTGTTCTGTGGGATCAGCCCGAAGGTCGCCATGACCCTCGTCGACGCAGGCGTCGAGTTCGACGAGGTCTCCACCTACCGCGACCTCGGCGATGCCCTGCGCGCCTGCCTGCTGCGTCTGCGTGCACGCGAAGCCGGGCTCTCCCCGGGGACAACAAACGAGGGCGCGCGGCGGTGAATAATTCCGCGAGTTCGAATCCTCGCTCGCAGGCGTAGCTCGGCTTGCGAGAATGATCGCTGGTGTCGCGACGAGGAGCCGCGGCTGCGAAGCTGATAAGTTGCGCCCTTCATGGCAACCCGCTTCGTCCCCACCTCCCGCATCTCCTGGCTGGCCTCGCTCGCGCTCGTGTGCCTCGTTGCGATGGCCAGCGCCTGCCAGCACTACATGGTCATTCAGCAGTCGGGGCCGCCCTCGGCCCTGTCCGGCGCGCAGGCGGTCTACGTGCAGTACGACTACTCGCGGATCGCGATCAGCGACAAGCACATGAGCGAGCAGCAGTGGCTCGACAGCCGCGAAAAAGACGAGCACCGCCAGACCTACCTCGACACCAAGAACTCCGTGAACATCGGCGTGGTCGAGGGCCTCAGCCAGAAGCTCGGCATCCCCGTGGAGCTCGGCCAGGCCCCCGCCGGCGGCGTGCAGCTCACGGTCACCTACCTCGACTGGGAAGAGGGCGTCTACGCCGGGGTGTTCGCCTGGCCGTCGCGGGTGATGGCCCACTTCATCTTCACCATCGACGGGCAGATCGTCGACGAGATCGAGGTCAAGACCGAGGAGGAGGCCACGCTCTTCACCCCGGCCCCGACCCAGCGCTTCCACACCTGCGGCCAGCGCCTCGGGCAGTACGGCGCCGAGTTCATCCTCAAGACCACGAAGTGAGGCGCGAGCGATGACGAGCGACGCCCCGGCCCCTCCGGCCCCATCCAACTCCGCTGACTCGGCTACCTCTGCTGGCTCGGCCGGCCTGCTCGACCCCTCGCGCCTGCGCCTCGGCGCGACCACGGGGCTGATCGCGGGCGCGCTCTTCATCATCGACGAGATCGCCAGCTTCTTCGCGGGCTTCCCCCCCAGCGATCCAGGCGCGCTCGCCGACTGGGTCGCGGCTGGGCGCGTGCCGATGATCGTCGCCAACGAGGCCGCCGGCATCGGCACGGGCGCCCTCGTCCCCTTCGCCCTCGGCCTCCACCACGCCTTCGCCCGCCAGCGCCGCGGCCTGGGCGTGGCCGCGGCTGGCCTGCTCGGCTGCGCCGCCCCCCTGTGGCTGGTCCTGGTGGTGATCCAAGGCCGGCTGATCTACCCGATGTTCGGCCAGCTCGCGGGCGACGAGCACAGCCTGCGGCTGCTCGTGCAGCTCTTGTTCGGCGGGCTGCACACCCTCGGCCTCGTGCTCGCGATGGCCGCGCTCTTCGCTGGCCTCGCCGTGCGCCAGGACGCCCACGCGCTCGACGAGGGCACCAACGCCAGCGCCCTCGCGGGCTTTGGCGCCGCGGTCTTCGTGATGACCCTCGCCGGCACCTTCCCCGAGCAGCTCGGCGTCACCGCGACCGCGATCTGCCGCGCGAGCTTTGGCCTGTGGGTCATCGTCTGGAGCCTGCACCTGCGCCGCCTCGCCGGGCTATGCTCGCGCCCCCGTGAGTGAGCGCGTCCTGATCATCGGTGCGACCTCGGCCATCGCCGCGGCCTTCGCCCGGCTCCACGCCCAGCGCGGCAGCCAGCTCTACCTGATCGCCCGCAACCGCGAGCGCCTCGCCGCCCTCGTCGACGAGCTGAACGCGGCTGGCGAGCGCGTGGTCGGCTGGGCGAGCGCCGACCTCGACGCGCTCGCTCAAAACGCCGCGCTGGTCGCCAGCGCCCACGCCCGCCTGAGCGGCTTCGACCTCGTGCTGATCGCCCACGGCTACCTGGGGGATCAGCTGCGCTCCGAGACCGACCTCGACGAGGCCCTCGCCAGCCTGCGGACCAACCTGCTCAGCCCGGTCAGCCTGCTGCTCGAGATCGCCGCGCGCTGCGAGGCCCAGGCCAGCGGGCGCGTCGGGGTGATCACCTCCGTGGCCGGCGAGCGCGGGCGCCCGCGCAACTACACCTACGGCGCGGCCAAGGGCGGGCTGAGCCGCTACCTCGAGGGCGTGCGCAGCCGCCTGTACCCCAGCGGCGTGCGGGTCTACGACTTCAGGCTCGGCCCCGTGGACACGCCCATGACCCACGACCACCCCAAAAACGCGCTCTTCACCACGGCCGAGCGGGCCGCGGCGCGCATCGATCGTGGCTTCGCCGGGCGCGGGCGTGCGGTCTACGTGCCCGGATTTTGGTGGTGGATCATGCTCGTCGTCCGCTGGCTGCCCGAGCCGATCTTTCAGCGCCTGTCCTTCTTGAGCGGGCGCTGATCGAGCTGCGAGCCGACAGCGCACGCCGGGGTCCGCCGGGTATACTCGTGCGATGTCCGCACGATCCCCGCGAGCGCCGATCCGCACCGGCGCCGACTACATCGAGAGCCTGCGCGGCCGCGATCTTCGGGTCTTCTTCATGGGCGAGCGCGTGGCCGAGCCCGTCGACCACCCGGTGATCCGCCCCTCGATCAACGCCGTCGCCGAGACCTACGAGCTCGCCTCGCGCGAGCCCGAGCTGGCCACGGCCCGCTCCTCGATCACCGGCAAACCCATCAACCGCTTCTTGCACGTCGCGGGCAGCTCCCGCGACCTGGTCTTGCAAAACAAGATGCAGCGCAAGCTCGGTCAGCTGACCGGGACCTGCTTTCAGCGCTGCGTGGGCATGGACGCCATCAACGCCCTGCACTCCGTCACCTACGACATCGACGCGGCCACGGGCAGCGAGTACCACGCCCGGCTGCTGCGCCTGCTCGAGCACGTCCAGACCTACAACTTGGTGATCGGCGGGGCGATGACCGACCCCAAGGGCGACCGCGCCAAGGCCCCCCACGAGCAGCACGACCCCGACCTGTTCCTGCGCGTGGTCGAGCGCCGCGAGGACGGCGTGGTGATCCGCGGGGCCAAGGCTCACCAGACCGGGTGCATCAATTCGCACTGGCTGATCGTGATGCCGACCATGCGCCTGAGCCCCGCCGACCGCGACTGGGCCGTGGTCGCGGCGATGCCGGTGGACACGCCGGGGATCACCTTCGTCTACGGCCGCCAGTCCTGCGACACCCGCAGTCTCGAGCCCGCCGGCCGCGGCCTCGACCAGGGCAACCCGGGCTACGCCGGGCAGGAGGCCCTGGTGATCTTCGACGACGTGTTCGTGCCCTGGGAGCGCGTGCTGATGAACGGCGAGACCGAGTTCGCCGCCAGCTTGGTCGAGCGCTTCACCTGCTACCACCGGCGCAGCTACGTGTGTAAGAGCGGCGTGGGCGACGTGCTGATCGGCGCGGCGGCGACCATCGCCGAGCAAAACGGCGTGCCCAAGGCCTCGCACATCCGCGACAAGCTCGTCGAGATGACCCACCTCAACGAGACGATCTACGCGACCGGGATCGCGTCCTCGACCCAGGCCCAGGCCACGCCCTCGGGCTGCTACCTCAACGACGACATGCTCGCCAACGTCTGCAAGCACCACGTCACCAAGCTGCCCTACGAGCTCGGGCGCCTGGCCCAGGATCTCGCCGGCGGCCTGGTCGTCACCTTGCCGGCCGCCGCCGACCTCGACTCGGAGGCGGTCGGGCCCGCGCTGCGCAAGTACCTGGCGACCCGCGCCGACGTCGAGGTCGAGGATCGCTGGCGGATCTTGCGGCTGATCGAGAACATGACCATGGGCCGCAACGCCGTCGGCTACCTGACCGAGTCGCTCCACGGCGCGGGTTCACCCCAGGCCCAGCGCATCCAGATCGCGCGCCAGGCTCAGCTCGAGCTCAAGCAGCGCATGGCCAAGCGCATCGCGCGGACCTCCGACGCCGACCCGGATGGGGCCCCCACGCCCACCGACGAGGGCTACCTCGGACGGGTGTTCGACCTCGACCCCGGGCCCCTTTCGGGCGATTGAGCGTCCGCCCCCCCCGATAGTCGAGCAACTGTTCAAGTATCGAATAGCTGTGTACACCTTGACGAAGTGAAGGACTTCCTCAAGCATCGCCAACCATGAAAAAGGCTGCACCGCTGATCATCGCGGTGAGCCTGGCCTTCGCTTGCGTCGAAGACCAGGATCACGACGACCACAACCACGAGACCGAGGTGATCTCGACCGTCGAGCTGACCTTCACGCCCGACGCCGGTGGAGACCCCGTGGTCGCCACCTTCTTCGACTCCGACGGCGACGGCGGCATGTCCGGCACCGCCGAGGCGATCAACCTGGTCGCCGGTATGACCTACACCCTCGAGCTGAGCTTTCTCAACGAGCTCGAGAGCCCCGCCGAGGACATCACCGAGGAGATCCGCGAAGAGGCCGAGGACCACTTCGTGTTCATCGCTGGCGACGGCGTCGAGGGCCCCGCCTCGAGCACGGCCTCCCCGTTCGTGACTCACGCCTACGCCGACGTCGAGTCGGACTACACCGAAAACCTCGTCGGCGACGACCTGCCCGTGGGTCTGTACAACACCATCACCGCTACCGGTGAGGGCAGCTCGGAGCTGCGCGTGATGCTCCGCCACCTCCCGGAGCTCAACGGCAGCCCGCAGAAGTCGGCGGACCTGCCCTCCTTGTTCGCCGCAGGCGACGCGCTGCCCGGAGACGTCGATGTCGACGTCACCTTCGAGCTGAACGTCGTCCCCTAGCCATCCATGCTCGCGCTCGCGCTCGCGCTGCTGGCGGCCTCCTCGCTCGCCGTCCTCGCTCCCCCAGTAGGAGCGACCGAAGGAAGGGAGGAGGTCCCCAGCGCGCGCGCGCCTGCGAACGCCGGTGAGCCGCGCCCCGAGGCAGGCGAAGCGCGCTGCGTCGACAAGGCGAGCTGGACCGGGCTGATCGTCGACGCCGACACCGACGAGGGGGTGCCCGACGCCGAGGTCGAGCTGCACCCGCGCGGTCAAACGGACGCCCTGCGCGTGCGCACCGACGCCGACGGCCGCGTCCACGTCGACGGGCTGTGCACCGGGACCTTGCACGTGTCCGTGCGCGTCGGCGAGCACGAGGCCGACGAGCGCACCGTCGATCTCGTCGCACCAGGGGTCGACACCACCATCTACCTCGCCCCGCTCCACGCCCACCACAGCGAGCGAGTGATCGTCGTGCACGACGACGACGAGCACTACATGGGCGCGAGCGAGGAGATCGCCGGGGCCGAGCTCGCCCAGACCCGCGGGGTCGGGCTGTCCGACGCGATCGAGCAGGTCTCGGGGGTCTCGACCCTGCGCGGGCCCGCGGGCGGCATGGGCAAGCCGGTGATCCGCGGACAGATCGGCCGGCGCAACCTGATCATCTTCGATGGCATCCGCCACGAGGGTCAAAAGTGGGGCCTCGACCACGCCCCCGAGGTCGACCCCTACGCGGCCGGGCGGCTGACGGTGATCAAGGGCGCGGCCACGACCCGCTTTGGCCCCGACGCCATCGGCGGGGTGGTCCTCGTCGAGCCGCGGCCGCTGCCCCGCGCCCCGGGGGTCGCCGGCGAGGTCAGCACCGTCGGCGGCAGCAACCCCCTGGGCGGGGGCCTGGCCGCGCGCTTCGACCACGCCCCCGCCCGGCTCCCGGGCTTCGCGTGGCGCGTCGAGGGCAACGTCGGCCGCCACCGCGCAGCCCTGACCCCGGACTATCCCCTCGACAACACCGGCGACCTCAGCTGGAACGTGGGCGCGCGCGCGGGCTACCTCGGGGACCGCTTCGACCTCACCGCCGGCTACCGGCTGCTGCGCACCCGCGCCGGGATCTGCACCTGCCTGCGCGTGTCGACCCCCGAGGAGTTCGACGCCGCGGTCTCGGCCAGGCAGCCCGTCGCCTCCGAACTCTACACCGCAGAATTCCCGATCGAGCGCCCACTCCAGGCCTACTGGCATCACCTCGCCATGGCCCGAACCCGCGTCGACCTCGGCGCGGGCGGAGAGCTGCACGCGACCTACGCCTACCAGTTCAACGACCGCGAAGAGTACGACATCGTCCGCAGCAACATCGACGGCCCGCAGCTGACCTTTCAGCTCGCCACGCACAGCGTCGACCTCGACTACGAGCACCCCCGCGTCGAGCTCGGCCGCGACTGGGTCCTGGTCGGGGACGTGGGCGCGAGCTTCAGCCACCAGCAAAACGCCTTCACCGCCGCGACCACGCTGATCCCCGACTACCGCCAGGCCTACGGCGGGGTCTATGTGGTCGAGCGCTTCGTGGCCGAGCGCGTCGAGCTCGAGCTCGGCGCGCGCTACGACGGCCTCGATCGCCGCGCGAGCCTCAACGAGCGCGACTACCTCGGCCAGCTCGCCGGCGAGCGCCTCGACGCGGACGCCTGCGAGCGCACCGACGACGACGGCGCGCTATGCCGCAAGGTCTTCCACACCCCCTCGGCGAGCGCCGGCGTGCTGACCCGGCCATTCGCGCGGGTGCCCGAGCTGAGCTGGCGCGTCGACCTCAACTCCTCGGCGCGGATCCCCGCCATCGACGAACAATTCATGAACGGGGCCGCGCCCTCGTTCCCAATCCTCGGCCTCGGCGACTCGCGGATCGGCGTCGAGCGGACCTGGGGCGGCGCGACCAACCTGGTCTACGCCGGCACCTGGCTCTACGTCGAGGGCTCGGCCTACGCCAACTACATCGACGACTACATCTACTTCAAGCCCGAGCCCCAGGAGGGTCAGTGCGCGCCGCTGACCTGCACCACCCGCGGGCCGCTGCCGGTGTTCGTGTTCGAGCCGACCGACGCGCTCTTCGGCGGCGGCGAGCTGAGCTTCGAGCTCGACGCCCCGCGCCTGCCCCTGTCCCTGTCCGGCGACGCCGCTTGGGTCCGCGCCATCGACCTCGAGACGGGCGGCTACCTCGCGCTGATCCCCGCCGATCGCTACCGCGTCGCGGGGCGCTGGAACTGGGCCGACTTCTCGGTGACCTCGAACGGCTTTTTGGAGATCGACGGGACCTACGTGGCCCGCCAGCGCCGCTACGATCCCGACGCCGACTTCGCGGACCCGCCCAAGGACTACGTGCTGCTCGGCGCCAGCGTGGGCGTGGAATTTCCCGGCCAGGACTACCTGGTCCGCACCAGCCTGACCGGGGCCAACCTGCTCAACGCCCGCTACCGCGAGTACACCAGCTTGCTGCGCTACTTCGCCGACGAGCCCGGGTGGAGCCTGACCTTGCGCGTGGCCGTGGAATTCAGCGTGGGGACCTGAGCGCGCGCCCAGACCCCCACACCATCATCTCATCACCGGCCAGCGGCGCTCGACCAGCCCAGCGCCACTCGACCAGTCGAGCGGCGCTCGACCGGCTCAGCCTCGACGCCGGCGCAGGCCCAGGCCGAGCAGGCCCAGGCCGAGCAGGCCCAGCGCACCGCCGCCGAGGTCACGGTCGTCGGTGCTCGCGCAGGCGCAGCCCCCCGAGTCCACGCCGCCCTCACCGCCCTCGCCGCCGAGGTCGTCGCCGCCGGTCGCGTCGCCCTCGTCGCCGCCCTCGTCGCCGACCTCGTCACCCGAGCCGTCGTCCTCGTCGACGCTGAAGTGGACCGTCGCCGAGGCCTCGTTGCCCCAAAAGTCGACCGTCGTCGCCGAGAGCTCGTACTCGCCGGCGGGGAATTGCCCCCCGGCCCACACGGCCGGGTTGGTGTCCGAGTAGCCCGGGACCGCCTCGCCGTTGATGCTCAAGCTGGTCTCGAGCGGCAGGTCGCTGTCTTCTTGGATGAGGACCGTGATGTCGATGGCCGCGGGGACCTCGCTGAACACCTGGCCGTCGGTCGGGACGCTGAACTCGAGGGTCGGCGGGTTGGCCTCGTAGTGTTCGTCGTAGAAGGTCGAGCCGCAGCCCCCGCTCCACTCGATGGCCGTGGTGTCCTTGCACCACGTGGGCCACGAGCCGCCCGAGAGCGCCGGCTGGGCGTCGGAGAAGTTGCCGCACAGCTCGGTCGGGTTCCACGTCCCGTCGTAGTCGTGGCAGGGCGTCACGTCGATGCCCGAGTCCTGCTCGATCCACTGGACCGCGTAGACGGCGTTGGAGTGGGTGCCCTTGGCCGAGTTGCAGGTGCCCGCGCTCTTGGTCGAGGCGATGCCGTAGGCGTGCCAGCTGCCGTCATCGTGGCGGATGAAGGCCGGGCCGCCCGAGTCGCCCGAGCAGATCGTCGGCTGCTCGCTGCCGCCGACGTCGAAGCGCCCGTTTTGCAGGTTGGAGATCGTCGTGAACGCCCAGCGCTTGCGCCCGGACCCGGTCTCGCCCGAGTCGTTGCCGAAGCCGACCACCGCCACGGTCTGGCCGTTGTAGAGGTACTCGTTGACCTCGCAGCCGTAGCCCACGGGCGTGGTCGGGATGTCGGTCATCGGCTCGGCGAGCACGCAGTAGGCCCAGTCGTTGGTCTGGCTGCCGGTCCAGCCGTCGTAGACCTCGCAGTACTCGACCTGCTTGGTCTTGAGGGTCGCGCTGCTGTCCCCGAAGCGCACGACCTTGTCCTCGGCCTCGCAGTGCGCCGCGTACATCACCACCTGGGGATGGATCAGCGTGCCCGAGCACAGCGAGCCGTTGCCCGTCACCTGCACCGTCGTCGGCCACGCGCAGTACTCGGTCTCGCTCCCACCCCAGACCGCGGGGTTTTGCTCCTCCCCGGCCTGGACCTCGGGCTGCCCTGCCTGGGCCCCGGCGAGGGGCAACACGAGGAACGAGAGGAACGCGAGAGGTACGAGGATTTTCTGCGAGTGTGTATGAGGAATGATAGCCATGACTTGCAGGGCATCATGAAGGATTTCCCGCCGAAACTCAAATCTCGACATTTATTTCTATTATTGAACAAGTCATGAGTTACAAATTTTTCTATCGGTGAATCTATTGCGTGATCACCGAAGCACCATGGATATGGTCGCACTGTGCGCATGTCCTGGCTGACACCCATGAGCGCTTTCATCCTCGGCGCCTGCGCGACCGTGGCCGTGCAGAGCTCGGCCACGACGCAGGCCGACGCGACAGGCAGCGGGCCGCTCGAGGACGCCACCGAGCGACCCCTGAGCTCGACGCCCGGGTCCGACGCTGCCGAGTCGCCCGCCACCGTGCTCGCCCTGAGCGAGGCGCCCACGGCCACCTCGCCCAGCGGCGCCGCCACGGTCACGCACCTCGCCCGCGGCCAAAACGCCTACCTCGGCCTGCTGCGCATGGCGGGCGGCGCCGAGGTCCCGCTCCACCGCGACCCCACCGAGGAGTTCATCCACGTGCTCGAGGGCGAGGGGATCGTGACCATCGATGGCGCGGAGTACCCCGTCTCCCCCGGGACCACGATCTACATGCCGGCGAACGCCGAGGTCGGCTTCCGCGGCGGACCCGAGGCCCTCGTCGCCCTCCAGGTCTTCGCCGGGCCGGGCCCCGCGGACAAGTACGAGGCCTGGGAGCCCGCGAAGTGAGCCCTACTCGCCCCAGAGATCCGCGACGGAGTAGCTGCCGCCGGGCAGCGCCCAGAAGTCGCCGAGCACGTAGCGGCGCTGGGTCTCGCCCAGGTCGGCGAGGGCCTGCATGTCCTCGGCCGAGAGCGGCTCGGCCCGAGCCGCCGCGAGGTTTTGGCGCAGGTACTCGGGCGTGACCGACTTGGGGATCACCACGGTCTCGCGGTCGAGGGCCCAGCGGATCAGCACCTGCGCCGGGCTCAGCCCGCGGCGCTCGCCCACGGCCGCGACCACCGGGTCCGCGAGCAGCTTGGGCTCGTCGGGCTTGCGCAGCGCGGCGTTGCGATCCCCCGAGCCCAGCGGCGAGTAGGCCGTGACGACCACGCCCCGCCGCTTGCACAGCTCGACCAGCGCGTTTTGGGGCAGGTAGGGGTGGAGCTCGACTTGGTTGACCTCCGGCTGCACGCGCTCGGCCGCGTCGAGCAGCGCCTCGAGCCTGGCGGCGTGGACGTTGGACACCCCGATGTGCCGGCTCAAGCCCGCCGCCTTGGCGTCCTCCATGCCCGCCCAGGTCGTGGCCAGGGGCAGCGTCGCCAGGGGGATCTGGTCGTCGTGGGTCTTGGGGTAGAGCACGCCGTGGCGGTGGGCCACCGGCCAGTGGATCAGGTAGAGGTCGAGGTAGTCGAGGCCGAGGCGCTCGAGGCTCCCGCGCAGCGCCGGCACGACCTCGTCGCGGCCGTGGCAGTCGTTCCACAGCTTCGAGGTGATCCACAGGTCCTCGCGGCGAACGACGCCGTCCTCGAAGCAGCGCCGCAGGCCCTCGCCGACCTCGTCCTCGTTGGCGTAGATCGCCGCGCAGTCGATGTGCCGGTAGCCCATGCGCACCGCCGCCTCGACGGCCGCGCTGACCTCCTTGGGCTTGGACTTCCAGGTGCCGAGGCCGAAGGCCGGCATGGTCTCACCGTCGCGCAGACGCAGCGTGCTGAGGTCGCTCATGCCGAACTTTTACCGCGCGCCGCGAGCCCGCGCGAACCCGCCGCCTCGACCGGCGACCAGCGAGGCTCGTCCGGCGAGCGCTGACTCGGGGCCGGCCCCGGCGTCACAGCTCGATGCCGAGCGGCCCGCAGACCTTCTCGAGCATCTCTTTTTTCGACTGCGGCAGCTTCTTGTAGGCCGCCTTGGCCTTGGACTTGCTGCCCATCTTGCAGGCCGTCACGCCCATCAGGCTCAGGGCCTCGTTGCCCTTGCCGCCGTCGTAGGCCTCCTTGGCCAGGGAGTAGGCCTTGCTGTTGTTCCCCCCGACCATGGCCTTGCGCGCGGCGTCGAGGGCCGCGTCGGGGCTGAGGCCCGAGCTCTTGGGCTGCGACGACTTGGTCCGCGACTTCGACTTCTTGGTCGACTTCTTCTTGGTCGAGTTCGTCGAGGGCTCGTCGTCCTCGATGACCTCGTCCCCGTCGCTGTCCTCGGCGTCGTCCTCGATGATCTCTTCGTCGTCGCCCTCGTCCGCGACCGCCTCGTCCTCACCGGCAGAGGCGACCGCGCCCGCTTCGGCGACGCCCTCGTCGAGGGCGGCCTCGCCTGCGTCGGCGGCCGCACCACCATCGCCACCGCCACCATCAGGGCCAGCGTCGCCAGCCTCACCGCCGGCGCTCGCCTTGGGATCGCTGGTCGCCACGCCCGAGCTCTGCTCGCCCTCACCACCGCCGCCGCCGAGAGCCCACACGCTCACGCCGATGATCGCCACGAGCGCGAGCAGGCCGACGGCGATCAGCCCGCCCTTGCCCTTGCGCTCCTCTTCGCCCTCGGCCTGCCCCTGGTGGTAGCCCAGCGCGGCGCTGGCCGTGGCCGCGTCCATGTTCGCCGGGCGGATCGGCTCGAGGTCCTCGACCGACACCGAAGGCAGCTCCGTGGAGCTCGAGCCCATGCCGTCGTTGGCCGCCCGCGGCCGCTCGATGTCGACGGTCGCTCGGTCGACGTCGTCGGTGAGCGTGAGGTGGTAGTCCCCGATCTGGATCAGATCGTTCTCGGCGAGCAGCGTGGCCTCGCCGATCGGTACGCCGTTGACCTTGACCCCGTTGTAGGAGTCGAGGTCCTGGATGGACCAGGCATCCTCCTTGAAGATCAACTTGGCATGGCTACGCGACACGTTCTGCTCGGTGAGCTGAATCGTGTTGTGATCCTTGCGGCCGATGGTCACTTCCTCGTCGCCGAGGGGAACGACCGTAGTCGAGCCTTCGAGGTCTTCGATGATGAGCCTCACGCCCAATGTCCTACTAGGCTATTGATGGCGGCCCAAAGCTGTCAAGGCGCATTTGTCGGAGGAGGTAGGTGGGCCGTGTAGGCGCACCGAGGCGCAACGGGGGCCACTCTCGCCTTGCGCCCTTCCTGCAGTCCCGGGGTGAGCGCCACGCGATCACTGGACATCAGCACCGTCTTGGCGAGCTCGCTCGATCCCGCCCGAGTTGGCGGAGGGAGTCAGCGGGACGCCGCGATCAACCGCGAGAGCGGGTAGATTCCGACACCGCCGCGGTGCAGCTGCGGCAGCTCGTCACGCAGTACCTCGACCACATCCATGGAGGGGTGGGCGATCACCACCGTCGGCTCATGGCGCGAGGACTCGGCGGCCTGCGCCAGCGCCCGACGGATCGCCGGCTTGCCCGGCTCGTGATCGAGGAAAAATTTGCGAGAGATCGTGGCCACGCCAGCGCGCTCGGCCTCGGTCGCGGCCACCGTCTCGGGGTGCGTGCGCGAGTCGAAGAAGTAGAGCCCGCGCGCGCGCAAGGTCGGCATGAGCGCCGCCATCGCCCGCGCGTCGGTGGTCAGCCGCGAGCCCATGTGGTTGTTGACGCCGACGGCGTCGGGGACCACGACCAGGGCCGCCTCGAGCTTGGCCTGGAGCGTCTTGGGATCGTCGGCGGCGCGCAGGAAGTCCTCCCGCGCGTCGTCTCCGCTCTGCATGTGGGTGGCGTCGAGGGGCTCCATGGGGAGGTGCAAGAGGATCTCCCGAGGCCGGCGCGGATCCGCGTCGAGGCGGTCGGCGACCCCCTGGGCGTAGACCGCTCCCGGGAGGATCGAGAAGCTCAGGGGGAAGCGCAGCGCCAGCAGCTTGTCGAAGTAGTCGAGCTCGCGGCCGACGTCGTCGACGACGATCGCCAGGTGGCCCTCGGCCTGGTCCCAGGGGATGGTCAGGTCGCCCTCCTCGCGCTGCCAGTCCTCGGCGTCGCGCTCGGCCCACTCGGCCGTGCGCTGGCGGATCGCCGGGGCCTCGGGGGGCTCCACGGGGGCGCTCGGCGGGGGTGACGCGAGCAAGAAGAGCGCGCAGGCGATCACCACCCAGGCCAGCAACAAGATCGTGGCGATCGGGTTCCTGGGCCGCTCGACGGCCGACGGTTGGCTCGCAGAGGCCATGTCTGGCCGATATCACGATCCCTGCGGGAGCGCCGGTTTTTGGCGAGCGCGGGGCGTACACTCCCCCGGATGAGCGAGCGAGGCGCGCGGGGAACTGTAGTCGTCGGTGGCCTGTGCCTGGCGCTGGGGCTCGCGGGCGGGCTGAGCCTGGGCAAGGCCGGCGCGGCGCCGCCGAGCGAAGACCAGGACAACCCAGACAACCCGGACGACGCGGTGGTCCGCCCCGCCGTCGAGCCGGTCGGCGAGGCCCCGGCCGACTACTCCCGCTACCGCAAGCTCGATCGCTTCGCCCGCTCGCTGGCGATCATCGAGCAGTACTACGTGCGCCCCGTCGACGGCGAGGCGCTGATCGACGCGGCCCTGCGCGGCCTCGTCGACGACCTCGACCCGCACAGCTACTACCTCGATCCCGAGCAGGCCAAGCTCCTGCGCGAGGACACCGAGGGGCGCTTCGGCGGGGTCGGCCTGGTCGTGACCTTGCGCCGCGAGCCGATCGCCCCCGCCCCTGACCAGCCTGAGCAGGCTGAGCAGGGCACGAACGCGACAGACCAGCAGGCGCAGGCCGACGCCCAGCTCGCCGCCGGCCAGGGCGAGAGCGCCATCCCCTCCGCGCACGCCGACGCGGCCTCGGGCGAGCAGCGCCTGGTCCTGCACATCGACGACGTGATCCCCGGCGGCCCGGCCGAGCGCGCCGGCCTGAAGATCGGCGACCGGATCGTGGAGATCGAGGGCGAGCCGATCTCCCACTACAGCGATCTCCTCGACGCCGTCACCGTGATGCGGGGCGTCCCCGGCACGCAGGTGCGCTTCAGCTACCTCCGCGACGACGCCCCCGCCCAGGCCCTGACCGTGACCCGGGCGATCGTGGATCCGCCGGCGGTCGAGGTCCGCTGGCTCGGCGAGGGTATGGGTGTGCTGCGCCTGCGTGACTTCCAGGCCTCGAGCGCCAAGGAGCTGCGCGCCGGTCTGGCCGAGCTGGGCGAGCTCGCCGACGCGGCCGGCGAGCCGCTCTCGGGCGTGGCCATCGACCTGCGAGACAACGGCGGCGGGCTCCTCGATCAGGCCATCGAGATCGCCGACATCTTCATCGCCGAGGGCGTCATCGTGCGCACCCGCGGGCGCCAGGGAGCGCTCCTCGACGAGGCCCGCGCGCACCTCGCTCGCACCGAGCGAGATCTCCCCCTGGTCGTGCTCATCAACAAGGGCTCGGCCTCGGCCTCGGAGATCGTCGCCGGCGCCCTCCAAGATCACCGCCGCGCGCTGATCATCGGCGAGCGCAGCTACGGCAAGGGCTCCGTGCAGGCGCCCTTCGAGCTCGGCGGCGGCGCGCTGCTCAAGCTGACCACCGCGCTCTACTACACCCCGGCGGACCGGCTGATCCAGGCCAGCGGCATCGCCCCCGACGTCATGGTCGGACCGCTGCGCGCCGAGTACGTCGACAGCCGCCCGCAGCTCGAGCCGGAGCGCGCCGCTCCCAAGCACCTGCGCCCCCAGGACTTCGGCCGCCCCGGGGTGCCCAGCGACGACGCCCCGAGCCCCGCCCGGGCGGCGGCAGGCGACGACGCCCAGCTCCTCGCCGCCATCGATCACCTCCAGGCCTGGGCACGCCTGGGCCCCCCCAAGCGCGGGCGTCGACGCTGAGCCGCCCCGAGCGGCCTCCAGATCGCTCCCCGCGGGCTTTGAAGCGCTCCCGCGACCCCCCTTTTGTTGTGCGCCCTCGGCGGGTATGCTCCCCCCGACGCTCGAGGTCCCATGAAGCGCACCCTGCTCGGAATTTCTCTCCTCGCCTCTCTCCTGGCCGTTGGTGCCCACTGGGCCGGCACGCCGCCGGCGGTCGCCAACGCGGCGCCCCTCGCCGCGCAAGACACCGACATCTCGGGTCAGTCTCGACTGCTCGGCGTGGCCATCCCCGCCGACGGCCAGCTCGGCGACCTCCTGCGCAAGAACGCGCAGATCTCTGGCGGCTTCCAGGTCATCCCCCGGCGCAGCATGCCCAGCGCCCTGGTCAAGGCCACCGGCTTCGACAAGAAAGCCTGGGGTCAGGTCGGCAACGTCGACGTGGTCATCTTGACCTCCGAGGCCGGCTCGCAGCTGCGCATGGCGATGTACGAGCTCAGCAAGGGCGACAAGCCCGTGCTCAGCAAGGGCTACCCCGCCGGCGACCCGCTCTCGGCCGCCAACAAGTTCATGAACGAGGTCGTGAACTACTACACGCAAGAGCCCGGCGTGTTCGGCTCGCGCATCGCCTTCGTGCGGACGCGCCGCGAGCCCACGATCAGCAAGAACGTCTACACCGTCCAGATGAACGGCGAGTCGACCTCGGCCGTGACCAGCAACCGCTCGCTGAACATCCTGCCGAGCATGGGCCCCGGCGGCGAGGTGGTCTTCACCAGCTACGCCAAGCGCAACCCCGACCTGTGGACCAGCAACGGGACCAAGCGCATCAGCAAGTACCCCGGCCTCAACCTCGGCGGCGCGGTCAGCCCCGACGGCGGCACCATCGCCTTGGCCCTGTCCAAGGACGGCAACTCCGAGATCTACACGATCGACCGCAGCGGCAACATCAAGAACCGCCTGACCAAGAACGCGGCCATCGACGGCCAGCCCTCGTGGAGCGGCGGCGGCCAGCTCGCCTTCGTCTCGGACCGCGCCGGCGGCCCGCAGGTCTACCGCATGTCCGCCTCCGGCGGCGGCGCGAGCCGGGTGACCAAGAGCGGCAGCTACAACCAGTCCCCCGACTGGAGCCAGGGCAAGAACCGCGGCCAGTGGATCGTCTACAGCGGCCGCGACAACTCCAACCGCTACGACATCTTCAAGGTCGACGTGAAGACCGGCAAGGTCACGCGCATGACCCAGAGCCCCGGCCGCAACCTCGACCCCTCGTGGAGCCCGGACGGCCGCTACATCGCCTACACCCAAAGCGGCTCGCTCTACGTCGCCAACGAGGACGGCGACAACAACATCGAGATCGCCAAGGGCGCCAGCACCCCCGACTGGGGTCCGCGGGCCGACTGAGCGACACGGGTCGACCGCTCGACTCGAAAAAGCCCCCTCCAGCGAGGGGGCTTTTTCTTTTGTCCCGGGGCCAATCCCAGGGCCAAACTCAGGGCCAGTCCCGACGCAGGAGCCCGGCGCCTTCAGAGCTCGAGATCCGCCGGGCGCCAGGCGCTCTCGCGCATGGTCAGGACCTCGAAGCCGGCCTCGGTCACCAAGATCGTGTGCTCCGCCTGGGCGCTGAGCCGACCGTCGCTGGTCACCGCGGTCCAGTGGTCGGCGAGGATCTCGACCTCGGCGGTGCCCTGGTTGAGCATCGGCTCGATGGTGAAGGTCATGCCCGGGCGCAGGCTCAAGCCTTGACCGCGGCGCCCGACGTGGGGCACCTGGGGGGGCATGTGCATCTCGCGGCCGATGCCGTGGCCACAAAAGGCCTCGCCCACGCTGTAGCCGTGGCGCCGAGCGAGGGCGACGATCACCGCCCCGATGTCCCCGATGGTCTTGCCCGGGGCGACCTCGCGGATCCCCAGCCACATGGCCTCGCGGGTGACGTCGACGAGGCGCTGGGCCTCCTCGGGGATCGCGCCGATGGCGAAGGTCTCGGAGGTGTCGCCGAACCAACCATCGACGATGGTCGTCACGTCGATGTTGATGATGTCGCCTTCGACGAGGGCGCGCTGGTTGGGGACGCCGTGGCAGACGACCTCGTTGACCGAGGTGCAGACCGCCGCCGGGAAGCCTCGGTAGCCCAGCGGAGCCGGGTAGGCGCCGTGGGCGACGATGAACTCGTGGCAGAGGCGATCGAGCTCGCTGGTGGTCACGCCGGGGACCACGTGGGGAGCGATGAAGTCGAGGACGGAGGCTGCGAAGCGGCACGCCGCGCGCATCTTGTCGAGCTCGCGCGCATTCTTGACCTCGGCCAACATCGGTCCGCGGAGCATACTCGCCGCTGCGGCGCTGGCCAGCCCGCCCGCGCTGTGCCAACCTCCGAGCTCGGTGCCTCCGCTCTCGTCGACCCCACCCGAAGACCTGCTGGAGGATCTCGGCGCGCGCCGCCTGCTGATCGTCAGCGGCAAGGGCGGCGTGGGCAGGACGACGGTCGCCGCGCTGCTCGGCTCGGCCCTGGCCGCCCGCGGCAAGCGAGTGCTGATCGCAACCACCGGCCACGACGATCGCCTGGCGTGGATGCTCGGCGGCGAGCGCCTGCGCGACAGCCCCGTCGAGGTCTCCCCCAACCTGGAGATCCAGCGCCTGAGCCCGGCGACCTGCGTCGAGGAGTACGGCGCGCTGGTCACCCGTAGCCAGCGCATCTCCCACGCGGTGTTCGGCAACAAGGTCGTGCGTCGGCTGCTGCGGGCGATCCCCGGCCTCGACGACTTTGCGATCCTCGGCAAGGTCTGGCACGAGGCCTGCCGCGCGCGCAGCGTGGACACGCTGATCTTCGACGGCCCCGCCTCGGGGCACCTGCGCCTGGTCCTCGGCGTGCCTCAGGCGATCGTCGAGGCCGTGTCCGAGGGTCCGCTGACCCGCGAGGCCGTGGCCATGCGCGACGCCCTGCGTGACCCCGAGCAGTGCGCCGCGGTGCTCGTCGGCCTCGCCGAGCCGTGGCCGCTGACGGAGCTCGGCGAGCTCGCCTTGGCCCTGCGCCGCGAGCTCGGCATCGACCTCGGGGCGATCGTCGTCAACAAGCTGTGGCCGCTCGAGCTCGCCGAGACTCCCACCTCCGCCGAGGGCCCCGAAGGCGACGACACCCTCGCCACGATGCTCTGCGCCCTCGACGAGCTGCGCGCCCGCGGCCGGGATCAGCAGCAGACCGTCCACGAGTGGCTCGCCGAGCGCGGCCCGGGCCACGACGGCAGCGCCATGGTCACGATCCCCTGGTGGCCGTGGGGGGTCGAGTCTCCCGAGCAGCTCGAGCGCCTGCTCGAGCGCATCGAGCAGGGGGGAGACGCCGCCGATGGCTAGCCGACCGAGCCGGGCCTACTCGCCCGCAGCTTCGGCCTCGGGCTCGTCCGAGGCGACCGTGATCTCGCAGAGGATCTGGCCGGCGTCGACGGTGTCGCCCTCGGCCACGGCCACGCTGCGGACCACGCCGTCGGCCGTGGCCAACAGCTCGTTTTCCATCTTCATGGCCTCGATGATGATCGCCGGACGGCCGCGCTCGATGGTCTCGCCCTCGGTGACCAGGACCTTGACCACGCGCCCGGGCATGGGCGCGGTCAGGGAGCCGTCGCCAGCAGCCGCGCCGCTCTTGCCCAGGGCGGCGGCCAGCTGGGCCTCCTGCTCGGTGCGGACCTCGAGCTTGGCGCGGTGGCCCTCGACCCAGGCCTCGGCCGGGCGCGGACCGTCGGCGAGGCTGACCTCGATCTGCCGACCTCCGCCGGCCTCGCCCGGAGACACCCGAACCACGTGGGCCCCGGCGCCGTCGACCTCGAAGGGCTCACCGTCGACGAGCACGTGCTGCTCCCCCTCGCTGCCCTCGATGACCTCGACTACGTGCTCGCGCTCGCCCACGACCACGCGAAAGGCCGAACTCTTGTTCCCACTCGCGCTCGCCGACATCGGAGCTGGAGGCTAAGCCATGGCAGCCAGCGCGTCCACCTTGTTCATCGACCGCCGCCTGGTCCTGTGCGTGGGACCCGGGGGCGTGGGCAAGACCACCTGCTCGGCGGCCCTCGCCCTCCAGGCGGCCACCAGCGGCCGCAAGGTCGTGGTCGTGACCATCGACCCTTCGCGCCGCCTGGCTCAGGCCCTGGGCCTCGACGCCGGGGTCTCCGGGGAGCTCGTCCCGGTCCTCCGCGAGCCCGGCATGGTCCTCGACGCGCTGATCCTCGACGGCGCCAAGGTCTTCGACTCGATCGTCCGCTCGTGCTCGAGCGACGCCAAGACGGCCCAGACCATCCTCGACAGCCGCATCTACCAGGCCACCGCCCAGCGCCTCTCGGGCGCCCTCGAGTTTGCGGCCATGGCCCGGGTCCAGATGCTCGTCGACGCGGGCGAGCACGACCTGATCATCCTCGACACCCCGCCCACGGCCAACGCCGTCGACTTCCTCGAGGCCCCGACCCGCATCCGCGAGCTCATCGACAACCCGGGCGCGCGGCTGATCGCCGGCGGCGGACGGATCGGCGCCAAGATCCTCGGCCTGGGCAGCTCGCTGCTCAGCAAGACCCTCGAGGCCATGGGCGGCGGCGCCTTCATGGGTGACCTCGGGGCCTTCTTGAAGGAGTTCTCGAGCGTGATCGAAGAATTCCACAGCCGCGGCGGCGACTTCGAACGGCTCTTGCGCAGCCCGGCCACCGGCGTGGTCATGGTCACCACGGCCTCGCCCTTCTCGGCTCGAGAGGCTGGCGCCTTCCTGGATCAGCTCGGCGACTACGGCCTGCGCGTGGACGCCGTGGTCTTCAACCGCACCGACACCCAGCTCCCGCCGCCGCCGCCACGCGCCCGCTTCGACGCTGCGCTGGCCAAGCTCGACGCCCGCGAGCGCGAGCGGCTGTGGAACGCCTACGCCGGGGCTCGGGCCCTGGGCGAGCGCACCCGTCGATCGATCGCCTCGATCCGCGACGCGCGGCCGCGGCTGCGGATCTGGACGGCGCCGCGCCACGCGGATCCACCGGACACGCTCCCCGAGCTGCGCGCGCTGGGCCGGCAGATCTTCGAGGGCGCGGCCAGCTGACGGAGCCCTGCTCCCTCACCTCGACACCACGCGAGTCAACCGAGTCAACCGACGCGCTCCAGCGGCACCACCGACGCGCGCTTCGCCGACTCCGCCGCCGGCAGCTCGACGATCACCGCCCCGCGCCGACCCCGACGGCGCTCGACGACGCGGTGGGCCGCGACGATCTCCGCCATCTCGAAGCGCCGCCCGACGATCGGCCGGATCGCGCCGGCCTCGACGAGGGCGCGGACGCGCTCGAGCGCCTCGCGGGTGTCCATCGCCACGCCGCTGATCACCCTCGGCCCCGGCCAGATCCGCGTCCACACGCCCCGCCACAGGTCGCCGAGCGAGCCCTCGATCGGGACGTAGCGACCCGCGGCCGCGAGCGCCGGCTTGGCCCGGGCGAAGCTCGAGATCCCCGCGACGTCGACGATCACGTCGTAGATCTGCCCCGTCGCCAAGGGATCGGTGATGGCGTAGTCGACGACGTGGTCGGCCCCGAGCTCGCGGACGAAGTCGAGGTTCGCCGCGCTCGCGACCCCCGTGACCTCGGCCCCGAGGTGCTTGGCGAGCTGGACCACGTAGACCCCGACCCCGCCCGAGGCCCCGAGCACGAGCACGCGCTCGCCCGGCTGGACCTTCGCCCCGTCCGCCAAAAAATGCATCGCCGTGTTCGCGCCGAAGGGCAGCGCCGCGACCTCGACGTGGCTCAGGCCCGCCGGCGCGGCGACGATCGCCGCCGACTCGGGCAGCACGAGGCGCTCGACGTTGGCGCCCTTCGGGCTCGCGCCGAACACCGCGTCTCCAGGTGACAGGCGCGTGACCGCCGACCCGACCGCGAGCACCCGACCGCCGAAATCGCGCCCCGTGAGCGGCTCCCGGGGCCGCGACCAGCCCAGGGCCAGGCGCCCGGGCAGGCTGAAGCCCGGAGGAAAGACCGCCGCGCGCATCCGCCACTCGGCCGTCGTCACCGAGGTCGCGTGGACCTCGATCAGCACCTCGTCGGGAGCGAGATCGCCCTTTGGCTCGGGCAGCTCGCGGATCTCGAGGACTTCGGGAGGGCCGTAGACGTCACGAACGATGGCTTTCATGCGCTCAACCTAGCGCGCCGCCCGGGTCGTGAAATTAGCCAATCTCGATCATGGGTTATGCATTCGTGTATGGACTGGCGCACCGTCCAATTCGACTGGAACCGGGCCCGAGCGTTCTTGGTCACCGCCGAGGAGGGCTCGCTGTCCGCGGCCGCCCGCGCCCTCGGCATGGCTCAGCCGACCCTCGGCCGCCAGGTCGACGCGCTCGAGACCGAGCTCGGCGTGACCTTGTTCGAGCGCGTCGGCCGGCGCCTGGTCCTGACCGAGGCCGGCGAGCGCCTCCTCGATCAGGCCCGGGTCATGGGCGAGGCCGCGAGCCGCATGTCGCTGGCCGCGTCGGGCCAGTCCCAGGTCCTCGCCGGTCGGGTCTGCGTGACCGCGACCGAGGCGTTCTCCGTCTGGGTCCTGCCCGACATCGTCGCCGGGCTGCACGCGGAGCACCCCGGGATCCAGATCGAGCTCGAGGCGTCGAGCGAGCGCCGCGATCTCCTGCGCCGCGAGGCCGACATCGCGATCCGAAACGTCCGCCCCGAGCACCCCGACCTGATCGCCAAGAAGATCGGCGACATGAGCGGTCACCTCTACGCCGCCTCGACCTACCTCGAGCGCCTCGGCCGACCGCAGCAGCTCGCGCAGCTCGGCGAGGCCGAATTCGTGACCCTGGGCCGCCCCGAGCAGATGATCGCCTTCCTCGGCCAGCTCGGGCTCGAGCTCACCGCGGCCAACGTCCCCTTCATCACCGAGAGCCACATCGTCAGCTGGGAGCTGGTCCGGCGCGGGCTCGGGATCGGCGTGATGATGGAGGCCGTCGGCGCCCGCGATCCCACGGTCGAGCGGGCCGCCCCGCAGATGCAGCCGATCCCCTTTCCGGTCTGGCTCGTGACCCACCGCGAGCTGCACACCAGCCGGCGGGTGCGGGTGGTCTTCGATCGCCTCGCCGAGGCCCTCGCCGAGCTCACGGACTGAACGAAGCGCGCGCCAGCCCGAGGCGTCAGCTGTGAAGCCCGAGACGAGATCATGCGAGAGCCGGCTGCGGGTCAGCGGGGGGAGACGACGAGCGATGCTTTCTCTGCTCGGGTCGGTCCGGCGCGGGAACCTGCGATCGTTGTATGCGTTCGAGAACGACGACCCTACAGCCCCGCGAAGGGCCACATCGCGCCTGCGATCGCCAAGGCCAAGGACGCCGGGTTCGATCCCGATCGGTGTCGCTTTCAGCGTGTCGCTACCGCTGCTCTGCGCCTGCGAAGGCGTCCCCTGACCACTCAAGGGCGGCGCTTGGCGATCCAGATGTAGTGGAACCGCCCCCGCCCCTTGCGAGACGCCTGCACCTTTTTCACCTCGGTCTCGAAGCCCGCCTTCTTGCAGCGCGCGGTGAACTTGCGGTCGTCGGAGAACGACCACACCCCCAGCACGCCCCCGGGCGTGAGCGCGTCGCGTGCCGCCGCCAAGCCCGAAGACGAGTAGAGCGCCCCGTTGCCATCGTGCGCGAGCGCGTCCGGCCCGTTGTCCACGTCGAGCAAGATCGCATCGAAGCGCTGCGGCGGCTTGCGAATGCGGGCACCGACGTCGCCGTGGAACACCCGCGCCCGCGGATCCTCGAGAGGCCGCCGAGCCACGTCCGCCAGCGGCCCCTGATTCCACCGCACGACCGCCTCGACCAGCTCGGCCACCTCGACCGTCGCCTCGGGACCGACCAGGTCCAGCGCCTCTCGCAAGGTGAAGCCCATGCCCAGGCCGCCCACCAGCACGTGCTGCGCGGGGCGGCCCAGCTCGAGCAGACCCAGGGACGACAGCGCCTTGGACGAGCCATCGTCCTCACTGGACATCAAGTCGTAGCCGCCCGCGCGAATGAGGAACTCGTCGCCACGCCGCCGAAGATCCAGCGACTCACCGTCGGGGGCGGTTGCGGTGTCGAGCGTCTCCCAGGGCAGCATCAGGCGGATGCTACAGGTTTTCGCGGCCGAGGCGAACGCCCAGCCAGGCCCACAGCCCCACGGCGGAGGGGGCCAGCCAGGCGATGGCGCCCAGGCCTACGCCGGCGAGCGCGGTGGGCTCGATCCAACCAGGCGCGGGCCTCCCCTTCGACCGGGCTCTCGTCGAGATGTTCGAGGCGCCGAACTGAAGCCGCAAGTTTGGGGTTGGACAGACTCGACATCAGCGAGGCCCTCGCGCTGTCGGAGACCGAGGCCGAGCGGATGTTCGCCAGCGGCAAGGCCCGGCTCCCCACGGCCCACGCGATCCTCCAGCGCCTCGCCGACATCGGACTCGGCGACTCGCTACCCATCTCTCGGCGCGTAAACCCGGCGTCGACGCGTGAACCTGGCTCGACGGTGCCTCGCGTCCTGCACTACCATGCCGCGGTGCCCCCGACCGATGCAGATCGCCCGCGCCCCGACGGCGTCCCCTCCGAGGCCTGGTGGTCGTCCGAAGATGGCGAGTGGGTGCTCGGCCCCAAGGACGAGGCCGGCGAGCTCCACGGCGAGATTCGCTACTGGAGACCCGACGGCACGCTGTGCTGCGTCTCGCGCCTGCAGGCCGGCAAGCCGCACGGTCCGTTTCGGCGGTTCCACGAGACCGGCGAGGTCTCGCAGACCGGGCAGTTCGTCTACGGCGAGCTTCACGGGCTGCGCACCTTCATCAACGCGACCGGCCCGAGCACCGAGAACATGCACATCGGTGCTCGGCTGAGCCGCAAGATCGCCCGCTCGGAGTACGACTACGACCACGGCACGCTGAGCGCCACGCGCCACTACGCCGCCGACGGGACCCCGCTTGGGACCGACGGCGAGCCGCTGCCGAGCCGTCCGGAAGGCGTCCCGAAACGGGCGATCCGCAACGCGACCTCGGGCAACTGGGTCGCGGGGCTGTGGGACGGCGAGGGTCGGCGCGATGGCGAGCTGCAGGTGTTCGACGCCGAGGGTAAGCAAGTCTCGCGCGAGACCTACAAGGCCGACGTGCTCCACGGGCCGACCACGGTGTTCTATCCCGGCACCGGGACCAAGCGCGCGAGCTTCAATCACGTCGAGGGGGCGCTCGACGGCTTATTCGAGCAGTACTACCGCGACGGCACCCTCGCCCGGCAGGCCCAGCTCGCGGCCGGGCGATTCGCCGGAACCCTGCGCGACTGGACCCCCGACGGGGAGCTCACCGCCGAGACCGAGCTGCCCGGATCCGATGCGCCCGCGGTCTTCATTCAAGCCCCACCCGAGCCGGTGTTGCGCTGCGATCTCGGTGAGCTCGATCTCGACGAGCTCGCCGCCCTCGCCGACGGACCGATCTCCCCGACCGGTCTCGCCCGTCTGATCGCCCTGGGCTGGGGCGGCGACGAGAGCCGCGACGGCGAGCTCGCCCGAGTCGCGCGAAAGCTGGTCCGCGAGCGCAACGACGAGGCCCTGCGCGCGGCCCTCGCTGAGACCGGGCTCGACGCCGCACCACGGCTGCTCACCGTCAGACGACTCGAGCGCGTGATCGAGATCATGCAGGACGTCCCGGCGGTCGACACCCAGGCCCTCCAGCGCGAGCTCGCGGCGTCCGGCGGTGTCGGCCTGCTGGTCCCGCTCGAGCGCGACGACGCCGTCGAGATCGCGGCGCTCGAGTCGTTGATCTCCGGCGACCGCCTCAACCTGCGCAGCCGCGACCTCACCCGGCTCCCGCCCGCGGTCCGTCGGTTCCCTGGCCTGCGCACCATCGACGCCAGCCACAACCGCATCACCGAGCTCACCGCCGAGGTGTCCGAGGTCCTGCTCCTGTACGAGCTCAACCTCGTCGACAACGGGCTGCGCGACCTGCCCGACGAGCTGCGCCGGCTCCGGGATCTGCGGGTCCTGATGCTCGGCGACAACCCACTCGAGCGCGTGCCCGACGTGATCCCGGCGCTGTCCGAGCTCAGCACCCTCCACCTCGCTAGCACCCGGCTGACCTCCCTGCCCGGCAGCTTCGGCGAGCTCGAGCGACTCCGGACCCTGTGGCTGGACGACAACCCCCTCAGCGGGCTGCCGACGTCGTTCGCCACCCTGGATTCGCTGAGGTTCCTGCACCTCGGCGGTCACCCATGGTCGTCGCCGCCGCTGGTGATCTTCGAGCTCCGCGGGCTCGAGGAGCTGTGGCTCGCCTCCCCCGATCTGACCGAGCTGCCCGGCGACATCGCCCGCCTGGCCAAGCTCGAACGCCTGACCCTGTGGTACTCGGGGCTCACCTCGCTGCCCGACTCGCTGTTCGAGATGACCGGGCTGCGCGAGCTTCGGGTCAGTAACAACCCGCTGCCCCAGGGCACCATCGAACGGCTCCAGGAGGCGCTCCCTGACTGCACCATCTACTGAGGACGCCGAGGATCTCGAGCGCGCGCTGACGGCGGTCCAGACCGGCAAGGCCGGCCTCGACGACGTCTTGCAGCTCGCCGGGGCCGAGCCGCCGTGGGCACCGGCCCCGATCCTCACAGCGATCACCGCGATGCTCGCGGCCGAGCCGGACCTGGCCAATGGCGGCATCGATCAGCTGGTCTGGAACACCGGCCCCGGCATGGCGCGAGAGTTCGCCGCGGCCTGGCGTGCCGTCGGGGCGATCGAGAACGCCGAACTTCTCGTCGAACTCGCCCACGCCTACGAGCAGTTCACGAGCGAACAGGGCACCGAGCAGATCGCCGCCGACCCGGTGCGGGCGTTTTTTCAATTTCGCAAGCGCGTCGGCGGCCCGTGGCTGGCCAGCCCCGACCCGCACGCCGAGCTCGGCGAGGCCCTGCTCGAGTGGTCGCTCGAGCATCCCAACGCGTTTCGCCAGCCGGCCGACGCCTGACCGCCAGTATGCGCGCCAGAGGACTTGAAGGGTCTCAGGCGCCGGACCGCCGGTCGCTGACGAGGCGCGAGGAGGGAGTTTGTCGGGCACAAATGACTGACGAGCAACGAAGTCAGCGGCCGGTGCTCCAAGCCTGGGGCCCTTCAAGCCCTCTGGCGCGCACACTAGAGCAGCGCTCGCCGGGGTCCTCGCCGCTATTCGAACCTTCGCCGCTTCCAGGTCTCGGGGCCGACGTGCAGGCTGTGGCGATCGAGCTCCGCGCCTGCGGGGTCTCGCAAGATCAGTACGAGCTCGAGCTCCTCTTCGCCGTGCGTCGGGCCATCGAAGTAGAGCGTCTCGAAGCGCTCATCGCCGAAGACCAGCATCGTGTCGATCCGGCGCCCCGCGAGCTCGGCCGAGATCATCCCGCCCTCGCGACGAAAAGCCGAGGGCAGCGGTCGGAGCGCGACGGCCAGGAAGCGAGAGGGGCGCTCACAGGGGCGGCACTGTCTCTGCGCCACGTAGACGTCGGTGACGACCAGGCGCAGCGAGGACCAGTCGAGGGTCGAGGGTGGCGGAGCGTCGGGCCTGGTGAGGGCGGTGGGCCAGCTGCACCTGCGGCAGCCGGCGTTGGCGGGCAGGCACGCCGCTGCGAGCAGCGCGAGCAGCAGCGGGTGAGGGCGCACGGTCCGATCCTAGCAAAAAGCCCCCGCGGTGAGTCGTTCAGGGCAGCCGGCTGACGGCGAAGTAGCCCAGGTTCTCGGCGTTGAAGCGAGCGGCGCCCGGTCGCTCCTGGGCGAGGAGCTGAGCGTAGGTCTCCCGGTAGGCTTTCTTGCGCTCGGTCTTGCCGGACGAGTTCGTCACCTGGACGGACATGTCCTGCATCCCGAGGTAGTGCATGGCCTCGTGGACGATGCTCTGCACCCGCTCCATGTTCGCGTCGGGGCCCTTCTCCATGGCCCACTTGGGGCACAGGACCAGCTTTCGAACTCCGGGCCAGCCCTGGGCCCAAGTGCTGTGGCCGCAGGAGATGCGCATGTCGTTACCGGGGGCGTCGTCGAGGAATTCCTGGCCCAGGCGGCACTCGACGAACAAGGTCCCGCTCGAGGCCGGCTCCAGCTTCTCGTAGCGGCGCCCGAGGACCCGGAGGCCGCGCTCGGAGAATTCGCCGAACCACTTCTGGAGGCCGAGGTTCCTCCAGCGATCGATGCGCTCGTCCTTCGGAGCGGCGGCGACCATGTCGACGGCGCCGCTGGCCTTTGCACAGGCGTCCGCTGCTTTTTGCCAGAACCCGTCCAGGGCTCTGGGTGCGCACCTCGACTGCTGGCTCGGTCCAGCCCGACGACGAGGTTAGCGGCCTACCTTCGCGCGAGGACGGTCGTCGCCCGCAGGTTGCTCAGCGGACCCGGGAGAGGGCCGCTGGACCGTCGAGAGCAGTGGCCTTGTCGTCCCCCGCTCCGCGCCGTTCACTCGGGGAGGCCTATGACGCCGGTTGGCTCGGCGCGCGCCCGAGCCAGCGCTCGACGAGCCGCGTCACGTGGCCGCTGTTGCGTAGGCTGAAGCTGCGCTCGCGCCAGATCGGCCAGCTCTCGCGCTCGGCGACCTCGTCGAACTCGCGCACGACGCTGCGATCGAGGCGCACGATCTTGCGGATCCCTGGCGCCCCCGCGATCATCTCGAGGTCGTCGAGGCCCTCGGGCTCGAAATTGGGATCACTCCGGAGGATCGGGAAGTCGCGGTTCTCGAGGGTCGTGAGCGAGTTGAACCAGATCGGGTGGCCGAGGCGAGCGCCGCTGAGCACGCCCTCGTCGATGAGCGGGGCGTCCCGCGTCTGCGCGAAGACCTCCATGAGCCCGCCGGCCCCGGGCTCTTCGTAGATGTAGCGGCCGAAGGCGTAGTCACCAGCCTCCAGGGGGATGGCGAAGACGTCGCCGATCGCGTGAGGCTGGTGTTTGGGCGCCTTCTTCGTCCGCAGCGTCAACTTCGTCAGTTGGCGGCCGTCGAGCTCCTCGAACCATCGGCCCCCGAAGCTGCCGATGACGGTCACCAGGGTTGCTTCGAGCTCGGCGACCGTCGGCTGCCGACCCTCGGCCGCGAGGTAGGCGTCGCGGAAGTCTTCGAGGAACTGACCCGTGAGGTCGAGGGGATCGTCGCCGAGGACGACGTCGGGGAAGCGGGCGGACTCGAACCATCCCATGGCGAGGACGCTAACACGGCTCAAGAGCAGGTCTTGTCGAGCTGCTTGAGCTTGGCCGTCTTGGCCTTCTCGAAGTCCTCGAAGCGCGTCGAAGCGCGCGTGTTGTTCTTGACGTAGCTGTTCTTGCGGTTGCCCCTGGCCTCCCCCTCGAGGGGGTTGCCCTTGTTCCCCCAAGGGTCGCCGGGCTTCGCGGTCTTGGTCTCGTACTTCTCGATGTAGGCCTGCTCGTAGCCGCGAGCCGTCGTCTCACTGACCTTGGTCTCCTCGAGCGCCTCGATGCCCGCGGTTTTCGACACCCGACCGTCACTCGCGTGCTGCGCCTCCCTCGTTCTCAGATCCTGGGTGGTGATGCCGACATAGTAGGGTTTTTGGCCGACGTCGGGCGGGTGTGGATCGTAGAGCCCATAGACCCAGTGCGTCCCCTCGAGCCCGAAGGGATCGACCTGATCGAAGGGATGTCCGACAAAGTTCCAGGCGTGCAGGCCGCCCGCGAGCCCGATGGGATCGGGCGACAGGTACGCGCCGAGATCCGGGTCGTACCAGCGCTTGATGTTGTAGTAGATCCCGAGCTCTGGATCCTCGAGCTGACCGAGGAAGCGAAAGGGCACGCGCTGGCTCCGGCCGAGCGCGAAGCTCCGCGCCCGCCCGAGGACGTCGAAGTCCGCGAGCCATACGAGCTCGCCGCGCTCGTCGTGAGCGGCCCGCGGCACGCCGATCTGATCGCACTCGAGCAGCAGCGTCTGGCCCTCGGGCTCGAAGATCGCGTGGGGCTGAAGATCCTCGCCGACGAAGAACTCGCGCAGCGCCTCGACGGGCTCGCGGCGCTGGCCCTCGCCCCCGGCGCCGGCCAGCGCCGCGTCCGCTCGCTGACCAGCGCGTAGTCGTGCCAGAGCCAGTCGTACTCGGCCCGGCGGCCGTCCGCGTACTCGACGGACTTGCGCACGAGGCGTGAGAAGCCGTCGTAGCGCATCCTGGCCGTGAGCACGAGCTCACCGCGCTCGTGGACCTCGACGCCCGCGAGCTCGCTGGCCTCGTCCCAGCGCAAGCGCCAGCGCCGGCTGCCGTCGACGCTCAGCTTCTCGATCAGCCGCCATCGAGGGCTGCCGGTGCCTTGAAGTTGTAGGCTCGCGTGGCGACCTTGGTCTGGCACTGGCTGAGGGTCAGCTCCAGGCCCTGGAGAGACTCGGTCCCCGCTTCATCGACGCGGTCGGTGATGATCGGAATCTCGTCACCGACCAAGAGCGTGGTGTCGAGATAGGCGTCGTTGTTGTCGACGAGGATCAGCTTTTCGCAGCCCTTGTCCTCGTCGGCCTCGAAGTAGTAGGCGATGCCCTCCTCCCCGAGCAGGCGCGCGCAAAAGTCGAGGTCCGACTCGCGGAACTGGACGCAGTAATCTCGCGCCTCATAGGTCTGCACGAGCCCGCTTGCGACGTCGACCTCGCGGTCGTACTCGGCGAGCCCATCGCCGAGCACGGCCTCGACGATCTCCGGGACGGTCTGCCCCTGGAACACCCGCGTGTCGACGCGCTGGTCGAGCAGCTGGAGGGCAGGGACGAGGTAGACCCGTACGAACTGATGGCTGCTGTCACCGCCGAGCTCCTCGAGGCGATGAATGATGCCGAAGGCCGCGTGGACGAGGCCCATGCGCTCCATCACCAGCTCGGCGCTGGTGCCGATCAGGTCCTCGACGGGAATCTGCTCGCCATCGGTGATGAGCTCGACGACGAGCTCGTAGGGCTGTGATAGCTCCTCACGCCACTCGACGCGGCGCACATGCCACAGCACGGGGGCGTCTCCTGCAGGAAGAAATGAGTAATTGACGTGGTCGAGGCGAGCCAGGTCCAACATGCGTTGTTCCCCCGCTCCCTTTGTCGTCGATGAAGTCGAAGTGTTCGACGAGGCCGCGACGATCTTCGCCTAGCACGGCGATCGACAGGGCGTCCCTGGGGTCTCGTCCCCCTCCCCCAGCACCCCGCCCTGGTGACTCTCCACCCCACCTCGCCCAGGGATTTCGCCCACTTGCCCCCGGCACCCGCTTCGCACTCCTCGGGGGCATGACCCGCACGCTCCACGCCCACGCCCACGCCCACACCACCACCGGCCGCCGCTCCCAGAACGAAGACGCGTTCTTGCTCGAGGATCAGCTCGGCGTGTTCGCGGTGCTCGACGGCATGGGCGGCTACGCGGGGGGAGCCCTCGCCAGCAACCTCGCCGTCCAGACCATCGCGCACTTCTTCCAGGTGGTCACTCAAAACCCCGACGCGACCTGGCCCTACGCCCTGGACCCCCACAAGTCCCTGGCCGAGAACCAGGTCGAGGCCGCCCTGCGCCTGGCCAATCGGCAGATCCGCGCCAAGCGTTGCGACCAGTACGCGAACATGGGCTCGACCGTCGTGTTGCTGGCCGTCCAGGGCGACCACGCCGTCCTCGCTCACCTCGGCGACAGCCGGATCTACCGCCTGCGCGGCGACGTCATCTCCCGCCTGACCTGCGACCACTCGCTCTACGAGCACCTGCGCGCCGCCGGGGTCGAGCTCCCGAGCGAGGCCGAATTTCCCCACGCCAACGTGATCACCCGCGCCCTCGGTCCGCACGAGGACGAGCGCCCCGAGCTCGCCCGCGTCGACCTCAAGGCCGGCGACCGCTACCTGCTGTGCACCGACGGCCTGTGCGGCGTGCTCTCGGACGAGGAGATCGCCGCCTTGCTCGCCGAGGGCAGCGTCGACGCGGCCTGCGTGTCACTCGTGGACACCGCTTATGCCCTGGGCTCGCGCGACAACATCACCGCCTTGGTCCTCGAGCTCGCATGACTCGGGATATTGCGCGCCCATCGCACAAGGCTACCATAACTGACATGAAGATTGGCTCGACATCGATCCCGCGTGGGCTGCTGGCCCTGACCTCGAGCTTGTTGAGCCTGGTTGCCTGCCCCCAGAAGGACGATGACGCCCCCGCCGACGAGGCCGCTGCCGACAGCAGCGAGGGCGGTCTCGACGAGAACACGAGCGCCACCGACGAGGTCGGCACCAACACCGAGAGCCAGAGCGACGACGACAGCGACAGCGAGAGCGAAGGCGGCACCTTCGTCCCCGATGAAGACACCGACCCCACCATGCAGTGCGAACCCTACATTCAAGACTGCCCCGAGGGTGAGAAGTGCGTGTGGGCGGTGCCCGAAAATGGAAGCCAGCGCCGCGATGGTGCCGTGTGTATCCCGGTGACCGGAGATCGCCAGCCCTTCTCGACCTGCTCGCTGCCCACGGGCATCGGCCAGGAGATCAGCGACGACTGTGGAGCCGAGTCTTTTTGCCTCGAGGTCTACGGCACCGCCGACCACGGCTTTTGCGTGCCCTTCGCCAAGGACACCGCCGACTTCACCCCCTGCGACGACTACCCCGGCACCGAGTACGCCACCGAGAACGGCTCGAGCTTCCCCGACGCCTGCCTGTTCTACGACTGCAGCCCCCTGCTCGCCGAGAGCTGCCCCGACGAGATGCGCTGCGTGTTCTATCCGGCCTCGCTCTACGTCACCAACATCTGCCTGAACGTGCCCGCGGAGTACGAGCTGCCCGTCGGCGCGCCCTGTGACTTTGGCGGGTGCGGCGAGGGCAAGCTCTGCGCCCCACAGGAGTGGCTGCCCGCGTGCGCCGGCGAGCGCTGCTGTACGCAGTGGTGCGATCTCGACAGCCCCAGCTGCGCCACCGAGGGGACGCAGTGCGAGTTCTTCCCGATCCCGAGCGAGTACGACAACCCCGACTACACCAACCTGGGCGCCTGCCTGGTCCCCGAGCCCTTCGAATGAGCCCTGCGCGGCCCACGTCGGGGCCCCCTGCTACAGTCCCGCCATGCGCGTCCTGAGTCTTTCGGGCACCCCTGCCGCCATGGGCGAGGCCTACGGCGAGAGCTGCCGCGACGAGATCCCCAAACTCTACGAAAAGCGCCTCGCCAACGCGATCCGCCAGGCCAAGGTCCACGGCGGCCGCGAGGTCGGCGAGGAGGCGGTGCTGACCGTCGCCCGCGCCTGCCTGACGCCGACCCGGGCCCACCACCCCGAGGGCTTCGCCGAGCTCGAGGGCATCGCCCGGGGCGCGGGCCAGCCCGTGGAGAAGATCCTGGCCATGAACGGCCTGACCGACATCCGCGACGTGCTCGCCTGGCGCGGCGACCTCGAGTCCCTCGGCGGCTGCACGGCCTTCGTGGTCGCCGGCGACCAGACCCGCGACGGCCAGCTGATCTGCGGCCAGACCTGGGACCTGGCCACGGACAACATGCCCCACGTGCTCGGCGTCCACCGCAAGCCCGCCGACGGCCCCGAGACCTGGACGCTGACCACCGCCGGCTGCCTGTCGCTGATCGGCCTCAACGAGCACGGGATCGCCGTGGGCACGACCAACGTGCGGACCACCGACGCCCGCCCCGGGGTCACCTACCTGAGCATGATCCACAAGGCCCTGGCGGCGCGGACCCTCGACGACGCGGCCGCGGGGATCAGCGATGTCCAGCGCGCCGGCGCACACTTCTTCTTCGTCGCCGACGGCGAGGGTCGGGCCCTGGCCCTCGAGTGCACCCCCGAGCACGTCGAGCGCGTGGCCGTCGACGCCGGGTCCTACGTGCACACCAACCACTGCCTGGTCCCCGCGCACCAGGCCATCGAGGGCGACACCCCCTCGGCCTCCTCCCACGCCCGCCAGGCGCGCCTCGAGCAGCTGATCGCCGCGACCGCCGGCCAGGCCGACCTCGACGCCAGCAAGACCTGGCTGGGGGATCAGGCCAACGGCGACAAGGCGATCTCGCGCAGCGACTTCGAGGGCATCAGCAGCAACGGGAGCGTGGTGATGGTCCCGCAGTCGCGCACGATCCACGTCTGCCACGGGCCGGCCCACGAAGCCACCTGGCTCGATCTGCGCGCCGTCAGCTGAGCTGGCCGGGCGTGCTAGGAAGCTCTTCCCAACGAGGACCATGCTCGGCGCCGAGGCCAACCCCAAAGACGTGACCTTGCCCCCTCCAGAGGAGCGGCGCTGGCTGATTCAGCAGACGGCGGCGCTGCTCGCCGAGGGCGGCTGGCACCGCTACGTGCGCGGCCCCCTGCTCGAGCCCACGCCGCACTTCTTCCCGGACGCCTGGGCCGGCGGGGAGCGCAGCGTCGCCCGGGTCCTGCGCCGGCTGCTGCGCTACGCCGGCCACGAGGCCGCCGAGATCAGCTTGACGATCCACCCCCAGGACCCGGCCCGCCGCGCCAAGGTCGTGGCCAAGCCCCCGGTGATGCGCGGCCAAGACCCCATCGCCTGGTTCATCCCCGGCGCCAAGGCCCCGCTGCGCTTCGCCGTCGAGGAGGCCGCCCTGCGCGAGCCCGAGAACCTCGTCCCCGCTCTGGCCCGGGCCGTCGCCCACGCCCACCGGGCCGCGAGCGGCATGGCCACCCCCGAGGGCGCCGAGGGCCAGCGCCTCATCGACCTCACCAGCTTCGCCCTGGGCTTTGGCCTGCTGACCACCGACGCCAGCCAGCGCTTCTACGCCAAGTCTGCCGGCGGCTTCAAAGCCACCCGGGCCCAGTCGCGCCTGGGCGTGCTCTCCGTCCAGGACATGAGCTTCCTGCTCGCCCTCCAGGCCGAGGCCCGCGGCCTCGAGCGACGCGAGCGCAGGCGCCTGCTCGCCCACCTGCAGCCCAACCAGGCCGGCTTCTTTCGCCAGGCCGCGACCTGGATGGCCGGGCTCGAGCCGTCGATCCGCGAGCGCCTCGGCCTGCCCGAGCCCGCCAGCTGGCCCGCGGCGCCCGACCTCGCCACCTTGGCCGGCCCCCTCGAGCTCCCCGACGCCCCCGAGGGCGCCGAGACCGACGCAGACGCCGAGACCGATGACGACGACGAGCCCGAGGAGCGCCTCGACCTCGACCGGGGCATCCGCGACGCCAACCGCGGCAAGGCCGTGTTTCGCGTCGAGCGCAGCGGCGCCCTGCGCATGGCCAAGGTCCTCGGCTTCCCGGTGCTGATGCTCGGCGGCCTGCTCAGCCGTGGGAACTTCGGCGTCGACATCCCCATGGAGATCGTCATGCCCTCGGCCGCCGGCCTCGCCGTCGCCGGCCTGGCGATCGGCTCGCTGTTCACCGACCGGCGCTGCTCGGAGCCCAAGTGCGGCAACAAGCTGCGCCCAGACGACGAGACCTGCCCGCTGTGCGGCGGACAGGTCATGGGCGTGATCCACAGCCCCAAGGAGCGCCTGGGCGCCGAGGAGGCCCTCGTCCGCGCCGGCAAGATCGACGAGCACGGCCTGCTCGTCGGCTGGCAGGACGAGCAGGACGAGGACGAAGAGTACGAGGACGAAGAGTACGAGTACGAAGAGGACGAGGACGAAGAGGACGAGGACGGAGCCGCCAAGCTCGTGCACGACGCCGAGCTCGCCCCCCTGACGGCCACGCGCGCGTCCTGAGCACGTGTCCGTCCCCCGCTTCGCTCGGTCGCTCGGTCGCTCGGTCGCTCAGTCGAGGATCAGCCGGGCGATCGCCGTGACAAAAGCCTCGACGCTCGGCTCGGGGCCGCCGCCCATGTTCATGTGGCTGCCCTGGCTGGTCCACTCGGCGAGCACGGTGTGCGGTGCCTCGCGGTGGGCGCTGTACTCGAGGGTGAAGTAGCGGCGCCGAGGCGCGGCGTCCTCCGCGGGGTCCTCGGATCCCTCCCCGTCGAGGTCGACGAGCGCGACCATGAAGGCCTCGGTCGTCGCCCCCGGCTCCGGCAGCTCGATGATCACGCAGGGGTAGCTGCCGATCGTCAGGCGGTGCAGGCCCAGCTCGTCGACGTGCAGAGCCCCCCCCTCCCCCTGGCGGCGACACTCGCGGGTGACCTGCACGGCGATGTCGTCGAGCAGCGCCCGGGGATCCTCGAGCTCCCACAGCGCCCGGACGAAGCGCGGCTCCGAGAAGATCAGCTGGCGAAGCGCGACGTGGGCAAACTGATAGTGGACACAGCGGGGCTCGGCCGAGGTCATGGCGGGAGTGTCGCAGCCTCATGGGGCATAATCCAAGTCAGCCCGCCATGGACGAGGAGCGACCCCTAGGCCAGCGATATGTGCTCGAGCGAGAGCTCGGGCGCGGGAGCATGGGCGTCGTCCACGTCGCCCGCGACACGAGGAGCGAGCGCGAGGTCGCCATCAAGCTGGTCGGCGAGTACCCCGACCGCGAGCGCCTCG
This sequence comes from Pseudenhygromyxa sp. WMMC2535, assembly GCF_011083025.2. Taxonomy (NCBI): domain Bacteria; kingdom Pseudomonadati; phylum Myxococcota; order Nannocystales; family Nannocystaceae; genus Pseudenhygromyxa; species Pseudenhygromyxa sp. WMMC2535. The sequence goes on along the minus strand of NZ_JABJWV010000001.1, from coordinate 3,435,502 downwards.
CCGCCGCGCTGCGCCGCGAGGCCGAGCGCATGACCCGGCTCAACCACCCGGGGATCGTGCCGATGCTCGACTTCGGCCTCGACGGCGAGCTGCTCTTCGTGGTCATGCCCCTGCTCGAGGGCCAGACCCTGCGCGAGCTGCTGAGCCTCGGCCCCCTGCCGATCCCCCTGGTCGCCGAGATCGGCCATCAGGTCGCCCTCGCCCTGGCGCACGCCCACGCCCACGAGGTCGTCCACCGCGACCTCAAGCCCGAGAACCTGATGCTGATCAGCGACGCCGGGGAGCTGCGCGTCGAGATCATGGACTACGGCCTGGCCCGGGTGATCGCCGACGAGAACCTGCGCCGGCGCGCCGCCCCGGTCGTCGGGACCTTGCCCTACCTGGCCCCGGAGCAGCTCCGCGGCGAGCGCAGCGACCCCCGCTCGGACCTCTACGCCCTGGGCATCATCCTCTACGAGGCCGCCGTCGGCCGCCCGCCCTTCGTGGGGGACACCCACGCGGTGCTCGAGGCCATCACCGAGGCGACCCCGGTGCGCCCCGCGCTGCTGCGCACCGAGCTCCCCCGGGACCTCGACCTGCTGATCGTCGAGCTCCTGGCCAAGGACGGCACGCGCCGCCCGGCGAGCGGGCGCGACATCGCCGAGCGCCTCAGCCCCTACGCCGACGCCTCGCAGGCCACCAACGTGCTCGCCCAGGCCTGGCGCGGGCGCGCGGCCCAGAAGATCGACGCGGCCTCGGGCAAGAGCTCGACCATCCTCGGCCGCAACAACGCCTTGCGCTCCCTCGACGCCCGGCTGACCGCGGCGATCGCCGGCAGCCTCCAGCTCGTGCTGCTCAGCGGCGAGCTCGGCATGGGCAAGACCACCGCCCTCGACGAGCTCGCCCTCGCCTGCCAGCAGCGCGACGTCCAGCTGCTGCGCACCGGCACGAGCTGCGGGGGCGAGCCGCTCGAGCCCATCGGTGAGCTGCTGACCGCCGGCCTCGCCCGCCGCCCCGAGGCCGCCAAGGACCTCGAGAAGGAGGCCGCGGACCTCGTCGAGCTCTTCCCCAGCCTCGACCGCGACCGCCTCGGCGAGCTCGCCCGCCGCCGCGCCCCCGACCCCGGGCTGTTCACGGCCCTGTCCGAGGAGGGCCCGCGCCGTCGCCCGCGCGCCCTCGACCGGGCCCGCAGCAGGCGGCGGCTCAGCCCGCGCGAGCGCATCGAGCTGCTGATCGTCCGCACCTTCGAGGCCCTCGTCGCCGACGAACGCCCGCTCGTGCTGGCGATCGACGACGCCCACCTGCACTCGCGCGAGGTCACCGAGCTCATCGCGCAGCTCTTTCGCCGCCTGGCCCGCGCGCCGGTGCTGATCGTCGTCGCCCACCAGCTCTCGGGCCTCGAGCTCAACCACCCGCTGCGGCGCCTGCACACGCGCACGCGCCTGCATCCGCGCTGCCTGGCCATCGACTTCGGCCCGCTGCCCGAGGCCGTCTACGACGAGCTGCTCCACCGCCTGCTCGGCGGCGGGGCGCTCAAGCCCGGCCTCGCCCGGCGCCTGCATCGACAGAGCGGGGGCATCCCGGCCCACGCCCACGAGCTCGTCCTCGGCGCCCTCGAGTCGGGGCTGCTGATCCGCCGCGGCGACGTCTGGCACCTCGACGCCGCCGAGTGGCCGATCCCCCGCGGGCTGCGCGAGCGCATGGCCGACAAGCTGCGGGCCCTGCCCAAGCCGCTGCTCTCGGCCCTGCGCACGGGCTCGGTGCTCGCCGTCAGCGAGGGCGAGCTCGACTTCGAGGAGCTGCTCGAGCTCCACGGCCGCCCGCGCGACGAGCTCGAGCTGGTCATCGACGAGGCCCTGCTCCGCGGCATGCTCGAGGAGCGGCGCAGCGAGGGCCGCCCGCGCCTGCGCTTCACCAGCGAGCTCCTGCGCCGGGTGATCCACGACGACCTCCCCCAGGCCGCTCGCCGCAAGCTCCACGAGCACTGCGCCAAGCGGGCCGCTCGCATCCTCCGCGGCCAGAGCCCCGAGCCAGGCCAGGCCCGCGTGCAGCTCGCCCACTTGATCGAGGCGGGCGCGGCCGAGGCCGCCCGGCCCACGGTCGTCGCCCTGGCCCAGCGCGCCCTCGAGGAGGGCCGGCCGATGCGCGCCCTGCCCTCGCTCATGGCCCTGCTCGAGATCGCCGACGGGCTCCCGGCCCTCGAGCGCGCCGAGCTGCGCCTGCTCTCGGCCGAGCTCGAGCTCCAGCGTGACGAGCCCCAGGCGGCCGTCAGCGCCCTCCAGCGCCTGGCCGCGACCCTCGACGAGTCCAGCGATCCCCGGGTCCTGCGCCTCGGCGAGCGCGGGGCCGAGCTCGCCAAGACCCTCGACCACCGCCCCCTCGCCGACCGCCTGCTCGGCCTCCGCCCCCACGACCGGCGCTCGGCCGAGCGTCGCCGCCGCGCCCGCGTCGAGCTGGCCACGCTGCGCCCGGCGACCAGCTCGCGCTCCATGGCGATCGGAGACCTACGCCTGATGCACGGCGAGTACACCGAGGCCCGCGACGCCTACGAGGTCGCCCGCCGCCGGGCCGCCGCCGAGGGTCAGCCCGAAGAGGAGGCTCGCCAGCTGCAAAAGCTCGCCCGCGTGGCCAGCAAGCTCGGGCACTACGAGGTTGCGATCGCCTACTGCCGCGACGGCCTGGGCCTGCTCCAGCACACGCGCTCGCTCGAGCGCGTCGGCCTGTGGGCCCACGCCGCCAACGCCCACTGCGTGGCCGGCCACCTCGACCGCGCCACGGCCGAGCTCGAGGCCGCCCGCGCCGAGCTCGCGACCTACCCCGAGCACCGCGAGCCCACCCGCGACCGCATCGAGGCCGAGTTCGAGCGCAGCCGCGGGAACCTGCTCATGGCCCGCGGCCGCGCCGAGCCGGCCATCGAGGCCTACGAGCGCTGCCTGAGCCTGACCTCGACCAACGACCGCTGGCTGGCCTCGATCGCCCGCTTCAACCTCGGGGAGGCCTGCGCCCTCGCCGGCCAGTCGAGCCGAGCCCTGCGCGAGCTCGAGCGCGCCGCCGCCGACAAGCGGGCGATCGGCGACCGCTGGGGCCTGGCCCACACCCACACCGCGCGGATCCGCGTGCTGCGGGACCTCGGCCTGCTCGAGGACAGCATCGACATGCTCCAGTCGGCCCGCGACCTCGCCGAGGAGGTCCGCGACCCCCGGCTCTTCGCCCTCGTGCACACCGAGCTCGGCCGCCACGCCCTGCTCACCGGCAAGCTCGAGCAGGCCGTCCAGGAGGCCCGCCGCGCCAGCGACATGGCCAAGGCCGCCGACGCCAAGCCCGAGGCCGCCCGCGCCCGCGAGCTGCTCGCGGCCGTCTACCTCGCCCGCGGCGAGGGTGAAGAGGCCGCGACCCAGGCGACCATCGTCACCCAGCAGGCCGAGGCCCTCGGCCTGGGCGAGGTGCTGATCGGCGCGCTGCTGACCCTGGCCGAGGCCAGCGAGCCCGCGCAGCGCCCCGAGCACCTCGCCCGCGCCCGCGCCACGAGCGAGACCCTGGGCAACCCCTACCGCGAGCTCGACGTGGCGATGACCGGGCTGCGCCTGGGGCTGGGCGATCCCAACCTCGCCGGTGACGACTACGTCGCCCTCCAGCAGCTGGCCAGCCGCGCCGAGAGCCTGCTCGCCAAGCGCCACCTGGGCCTTTGCCAGCTCGCTCAGGCCGAGGTCATCGCGCCCTACGATCTGCGCGGCGCCCTCGACCACGCGCGCCTCGCCGAGGGCCAGCTGCGCAGGCTCGGGGCCAAGCTCGACGCCGATCGAGCCAGCGAGCTCGTCGCCCGCCTGACCATCGAAGACCGCGGCCGCTGAGCGAGTCCGCTCGTGCTCGGCGACGGCCGAGGGGACGCCCATCGAGGTGTGGACCGAAGCCGGCCTGCGCTCTGGTGCCCTTTTTTGTCGGGCCGACAATTTTTGCGGCATGCTCGAGACCTAAATTGTCACTCCTCTGAGGGGCGCGCAGACGCTCACATCAAGCATGCGCAATCATTCACTTTTAATGTTTTGCACCGTCGGCACGCGTGCTGCTTTTAGTACGAACAGACAATGCGCAACCGTCCACATCCGCGCAATTGCGCGATATCGAACCAGCGTGGATTCACGCTCATCGAGCTGCTGACGGTCGTCGCAATCCTGGGCATCATGGCCGCCCTCGCAATCGTCGGATACACGAAAAACGTCCGCAACGCGCGGCGCACCGAGGTGATCGGCAACCTGTCCAACATCGCGCTGCGCGAAAACGCCTTGCTCTCGCGCTATGGTCACTACGCCTCCACTTCGGTCGATGAGGACGACACCTACCCGGTGACCCCCGGCGAGCTCGCCAGCAAGGAGGGCGCGATCCAGTGGTCGATCACCGACGAGGGCTTCACCCGGGACTCGGTCGCCATCGACACCCCACTGTTCCGCGCCGGCGGGGTCGAGCACGGCTTCGACGTGCTCAATTTCATGCCCGAGGGCGGGCACAGCTGGTGCGCCTACGGGGTGATCTCCGGCGACGGGACCAACGGCGAGCACGGCGACGAGCCCCCGGCCTACCCCCTGGGCAGCGAGGTCTTCCCCGTCGGCGGCGAGCAGCTCGAGCGCTTCTACGCCCGCGATTGGTTCTACGCCTTCGCCAAGTGCGACTTCGACCGCGACGGGATCTTTTGGGAATTCACCACGGCTCATTTCACCACCGATGTATCGATGGGTGATAGCAACTTCGGGGAGTGAGCCCCCCAGACACCGAATACGCAGTAACCACATCGAGACGCCACAGGACAAGGATCAGACAATGCACATCGACATCAAAAAGCAGCTGAAGAACGCCCGCGGTTTCACGCTCATCGAGCTCATGATCGTGGTCGCGATTTTGGGCATCCTCGCCGTCGTCGCCATCCCGGCCCTGCAAAAGTACATGCGCAAGGCCAAGACCTCCGAGGCCAAGGTTCAGCTCGCCAAGATCTTCGACGCCAGCTCGGCCTTCTTCAAGGCGGAGCACGCTCAGCGCGGCGCGACTGGCTTCATCGGTGACGGCGGTCTGATCGAAGAGATGGCCCCACACCGCTGCCCCCACATGGAGGCCACCCCCGGCGGCGGCGAGGCCGGCGTGACCCCGGCCTTCGGTACCGACTGCAACGACGGCCCCGGCGGGCGCTGCGTCCCGGCCACCGGCGGCGGTGGCGGCGGCTACTACGACATCGCCGAGTGGAACGACAACGACGTGTGGAACGGCCTGAACTACCTCCAGGAGCAGGGCCACTACTACCACTACAACTACAAGGCCGTGAACGAGACCACCGGCTACGGGCGCTGCCAGTTCACCGCCCAGGCCTTCGGCGATCTCGACGGTGACCTGATCTACTCGACCTTCGAGCGCAGCGGCGCGGCCGACCAGCAGGGCGTCAACGGTGCCGCCGGTCAGTACGTCAAGGACGAGGTCGAGTAAGCCTCGGGCTCGTGAAGCGGCGGCCGCTCAACCTTCGTCGTCTCGACGCGACCCCGGCCGCTTCGAACAGCTCCCGCCGCCCTCTCCGAGCTCGAGCTCGGGGAGCAGGCCCTTGGCGCGCGTCGACGCGTCCGAGCAGCTCGCGTGGACTCGCGCGAGCTGCTCTTTGCGATCCGAGCAGCGCGAGCCGCCATGCGCGAGCTCGGCCTTGGCCTGCGCCTTGCCGCCGCCCGGGCGCTTCGAGCAGCCGACCCCCTCGAAGTTGATCTCGATCCCCGGGAGCGCCGCCGCGACCACTGCGGCGGCCCTCTCGGCGGGGGCCCTCTCCGCGGACTCGCCCTGATCCCCGGCCGTCTTGGCGCACGCGCCCAGCTTGGCTCCCCCGCGCAGCACCTCGCTGGCCGACAAGATCGCCTGGATCAGCCCCTCCGGCGGCGGCCCGTGCTTCTTCTTCTCTTCGGGGTCGAGCTCCGAGCGCCCACAGCGACGCACGAGCTCCACGGTCTGGCGGTAGCTCTCGAGGTAGTGCCCGCAGGGCGGACAGCGCCCGAGGTGCCGCGAGAACTCGTGGCCGGCCTGGGCCTCGAGCTCACCGTCGAGGTAGGTCATCAGGAACTCGCTGATCTCCCGACAGGTGAGCTTGGGCTCGTGGCCGTCGCCGCGGCCGTCGTCGTGCTCGCTCATGGTTCGCCGGTGAGTTCGAGCTCTCGCTCGAGGAGGTTTCGCAGCGCCTGCCGTGCGCGGTGCAGGCGGACCTTGAGGGTACCCCGACTGATGCCGAGGAGGTCAGCGCTCTCGGCGGTGTCGAGCTCTTCGATGTCGCGCAAGATCAGCACGGTCCGGTAGCCCTCGGGCAGCTCGTCGATCAGCTCGCGCACCCGCTTGCGGGTCTCCGCTCGGGAGACCAGCTCGTCGGCGCTCTGGACCCAGGGGCGATAGAGCTGCTCGGCGTGGCCGTCCTCGAGGAAGCGAGGCAGCAGCGCCTCGATGTCCTCGCGCTGGCCCGACTCGTCCTCTCGCCGGCGCCGACGCAGGCGCTGGAGCGCCGCGTTGATCGCGATGCGGTGCAGCCAGGTGCCCAGGCGAGCCTCCCCGCGGAAGCTGTCGAGGCTGCGAAAGGCGCTGAGGAAGGCCTCTTGAACGACGTCATCCGCGTCGGCCTCGTCCTTGAGCAGGCGCAGGGCCGCGGCCCGCAGCGGCCCGACGTGGGCGCGGACCAGGCGCTCGAAGGCGCGCGAGTCTCCCGCGCGCAGGCCCTCGATGATGGCGGCCTCGTCCTCGAGCGCCTCGGCATGCGCACTCTGCTCACCCCCGAGGGGGGCAGCGTGACTCGCGCCGCCTGGAGGCGCGCTGGACGCGTCACTCACGCCCCCTGATTAGCACGAAAGTCGGCCCGAACTGCCAAGTCGGCCCAGACCTGCCATGCAGGCCGCATATCGCCGGCTCAGTCCCACCCATCCGGGGAGGCGATGACTGACATCGACTTCTTTTGAACCGGCTTTTGTAACCCATCGGGCTCCAGCGCATCGAAGCATACGAACCCGGAGGACAGCAGCATGACCACCACCCATTCAGACCGCTACGAGGGGCTCTCCGAGCTCATGGCGCGCTATCTCGACGGAGATCAGCGCGCTTTCTCGGCGCTCTACAAGCGCCTGAGCCCCATCGTACGCCTGCAGATCCGCGGGCGGATCAGCGATCCCTCCACCGTCGAGGACCTCCTCCAGGCCACCTTCATGAAGGCTCACGGCGCGCGCTCGCGCTTCGCGGCCCCCGAAGGCGCCAACCCCGACCGCGCCGTCGCGGTCTGGTACTCGGCCATCGCCCGCAACGCGACCATCGACCACGTGCGCCGGATCTACCGCGAGCGCGCCGTCAAGGTCGGCACCGCAGGTGAGGAGACCAACAAGCTGATGACCACCCTGCGCGACCCCAGGCCGTCCAGCGAAGCGCTCGGCCTCGAGCGCGAGCGCGAGCTCGGCATCGCCCAGCGGATCCGCGCGGCGCTCGCGAGCTTGCCCCGCAGCCAGCGCGAGGTCGTCACCATGCACAAGCTCGAGGGCCGCCCCATGGCCGAGATCGCCGAGCTCCTCGGCGTCCGCGAGGGCACCCTGCGCGTGCGCGCGCACCGTGGCTACAAGGCCCTGGCCAACGCCCTGGGCAGCTTCGGCTCCGCCCCGACCTGATCCCGCGCGGCGGTGCGCGGCGCACCGAGCCTGGCCATCGTCGACGATTCGACGCAAAAAGCCCCGGCCATGGCTCGCGCCACCGCACCACTCAAAGTCCTGTCCTGGAACGTCAACGGCCTGCGCGCCGCAGCCAACAAGGGCTTCGGCGACTGGCTCGAGGGCGCCGGAGACATCGTCGGCGTTCAAGAGGTCCGCGCCTTCCCGGACCAGCTGCCCGAGGACCTGCGCACGCGCGCTGGCTGGCGCACCGACTTCGCCCCCGCGCAGCGCCCAGGCTACAGCGGCGTCGGCATGTTCGCCCGCCTCGAGCCCGACAAGGTCGAGCGCGCGCTCGGGGTCGAGCGCTTCGACGTCGAGGGCCGGCTCCAGCTCGCCCGCTTCGGCCGGCTGTTCATCGCCAACGTCTACTTCCCCAACGGCAGCGGCCCCAACCGCGACCACAGCCGCGTGCCCTACAAGCTCGACTTCTACCGCGCCGTCTTCGAGCTCGTCGAGCGCAAGCGCAGGGGCGGCTACCGGGTCCTGGTCATGGGCGACTTCAACACCGCCCACCGCGAGATCGATCTCGCCCGCCCGCGCCAGAACCAAAAGACCTCGGGCTTCTTGCCCGAGGAGCGCGAGGAGCTCGACCGCTGGCTCGCCGCCGGTTGGGTCGACACCTTCCGCCACCTCGAGCCCGGCCCAGGCCACTACTCCTGGTGGTCCCAGCGTGGCACCGCCCGCGAGCGCAACGTCGGCTGGCGCATCGACTATGTGCTCGCCACGCCCAACGTGCGGCCGTTCTTGCGCGACGCCTTCATCCAGCGTGATGTCAGCGGTTCGGATCACGCCCCCGTCGGCGTGGAGCTCGATCGCGGCGTGCTGGGTTGAGCGGCGCCGAGAATCGGTTACCCTCGGCGGCGATGGCCAACCCCACCGCAGTGTTCGATACGAGCGAAGGCACCTTCAAGGCCGAGATCTTCGAAGAGCAGATGCCGATCACCGCCGGCAACTTCATCAAGCTCGCGGAGTCTGGCTTCTACGACGGCCTGCACTTCCACCGAGTGATCCCGGGCTTCATGTGCCAGTTCGGCTGCCCCCACTCCAAGGACCCCAACTCCGGGCGCGCGGGCACTGGCGGGCCGCCCAGCGGCAACATCCAAGACGAGTTCCTCGACAACGCCAAGTTCTCCAACGAGCCGGGGACCTTGTCGATGGCGAACACCGGGCGCCCCAACAGCGGCGGCAGCCAGTTCTTCATCAACACGGCGCACAACAAGTTCCTCGACTGGTGGGACCAGAGCACCCCCTCCAAGCATCCGGTGTTCGGCCGCGTCAGCGAGGGCATGGACGTGCTCGAGAAGCTCGAGGGCTTCGGGAGCCGCGGCGGTCAGACCTCCAAGGCGCTGCGCATGAACAAGATCACGATCGAGCGCTAGGAGCCCCTAGAGCGGTTTCACCACCTGCTCCATCTCCGCAAGAGCGCGAGAGTCCGGCTGACCGGCTCTCGCGTTTTTCTTTGCCCGGCCAAAGCCGAGCCCGCCCTCCCGAAGCCGAGCCCGCCCTCCCGAAGCCGAGCCCGCCCTCCCGAAGCCGAGCCCGCCCTCCTTGCCCGAAGCGGAGCAGCCCTCCGACAAAGGACGCGCACAAAAGGGACAGCAGGGGACCCGCCGGGCGAGTTTCGCGTACGCCCAGCACCTCTCGAAGCGCCCCCCTCCTGGGAAGACCACGTCCGCCCGCACAAAAGAGGCCGACGTCAGCGAACTGTCTGAGCCCGGCGGGTCCCCTGCTGGCCCGTGCGCGCCTCCGCCGTCGAGACCCCCTCCCTCCAAAGAGCAAGACCCAAGCTCCCTCCAAAGAGCGAGACCCAAGCTCCAGACAAAGAGCGAGACCCAAGCTCCAGACAAAGAGCGAGGCCCGAGAAGAGTCAGCGCTCCCGAAGCTTGCGATAGCCGCGGATCCCGACCATCAATCCAATCCCGAGGGTCAACAACCCCCCCACGCCCCAGGCGATGCTGATCGCCGACTTGAACACGGCGAGGAAGACGATCGCGACCATGAACATCGTCCCCCCCTCGTTGAACACGCGCAGCTTCTTGCTGGTCCAGGTGCTCTTCCCAGCCGCCTGGTCGCGGCGGATCTTCCCGCACCACAGGTGGTAGCCCAGCAGCCCGGCCAGCAGGACGAACTTGATGTGCAGCCAGGTCTGCGCGCCAAAGTTCTCGAGCTGCACGACCATCGACAGCCCCCCGATGAAGGTCAGCACCGCCGCCGGGACCGTGATGATCTTCCACAGCCGCCCGGCCATGAGCTCGAGCTGCGGCTGGAGGATCGCCCGCTCGGCCTCGGGGCGCTCACCAGCCTCGGCGTGATAGACGAAGAGCCGGACGATGTAGAAAATACCCGCGAACCAGCTGATGAAGCCGACGATGTGCAGGGCCTTGGCGAGCAGGTAGGGCACGGTGCTTCGGGTCGGCGGGGGAGGTCTCGGCGGGGCGTCGACAGGGAATCGACAGCGTGACTCAGCTGGCGGCGGTGATCTCGGCGACGATGGCGTCGGCGGCGGCCGCGGGGTCTTGGGCCTGACGGATCGGCCGACCGACGACCAGGTGCGTGGCTCCAGCCGCGATCGCCCGGGCGGGGGTCATGACCCGCTTTTGGTCGCCGAGCTCGGCGCCGGCGGGGCGGATGCCCGGGACCACGCGCAGCAGGCCGGACGTGAGCGGGGTGATCCCCTCGAGCTCCTGACCGCTGCACACGAGCCCCGCGCAGCCAGCCTCGGCGGCCGCCCGGGCACGGATCCCGACGAGCTCGGCCGGCGAGCGCGTGTGCCCGGCCTGCTCGCAGGCGAGCTGGTCTTGGCTGGTCAGCACGGTCACGGCGAGCACGCCAAGGGTGCCACCAGATGACGCCTCGGCCTGCTCGACGCAGGCCCGCAGGTGCTCGACCCCCGAGCCAGCGTGCACGGTGATCAGCCGGGCGCCCAGGCCCGCGGCGCTGCGGATCGCCCCGCGCATGGTGTTGGGGATGTCGTGGAGCTTGAGGTCCAAGAAGATCTCGAGCTGCGGGTGACGGGACCGCAGCTCGCGGACGATCGCCGGGCCCTCGGCCACGAACAGCTCGAGGCCGATCTTGAGCATGCCGACGTGGCCGTCGAGGCGCTCGGCGAGGGCGAAGGCCGACGCGCGGTCGGGGACATCGAGGGCGACGATCAGGCGTTCGCGGGACATCGCGCGGACGCTAGCAAGTTCTCGCCCCGCCGTCAGCGCGACCGATCTGCGCGGCCAGAGGGCACGACTGATCGGCGCGGCGGGTCGGCGCGACAGGGCCGAAGCCCCGTCAGTGAGCGCAGGCGCTGGCGCAGCGGATCACGTACACTCGCGTCGAGGCGCCGTGACCCCCCCTTACGCATCCGCCCACGAGCGCGTCGACGCCCAGTGTCCGGCCTGCCGCCTGCACGCGCTGGTGCCCCTGATCCTCTACTCGGTCGAGCGTGGGCGCTGGGCGCCGATCCCCGCCAAGGGTCTGCCGCCGCCGCGCCCCGGCGCACCCCACCCCATCGTCGTACACATCGACGCCTGCCCCGTTTGCAACGGCGCGTGGTTCGACGCCGGCGAGCTCAACTTGCTCGCAGGCGGCGACGCCAACCTGGCCAACATCGAGCAGGCCCTCGACCCCCAGCCCAGGCCCTGCGAGCGCGCCTGCCCGCGCGGCTGCGGCATGCTGGTCGAGCGCGCCCTGCCAGGCAAGATCACCACCCCCATCGATCAGTGCCACCGCTGCGGCGGCCTGTGGCTCGACGGTAACGAGCGGGCCAAGCTGGCCAAGGCGACCACCCGCGAGGGTCAAAAGAGCCGCGGTGAGCTGCTCACGCGCCGCGGGGTGATCTGGGTCGCCCAGCTGATCACCCAGGTCCCCGTGGAGGTCGAGAACCCGGCCACGAGCACCCCCTGGACCGTGCTCTCCCTGCTCGCTGTGCTCGCTGTGTGCTTCGCCCTCCAGCTCACCGGCACCTTGGACCTCGGCGTCTGCATGCCGGGGGCCAACGGCCTGCCCCAGGGCCGCCCCTGCCTGGCGCCGATCGCCAACGCGCTCTTCGAGCAGTGGCACAGCCTCGGCCCCGCGGCCCTGGTCCAGGGCAGCTGGTACACGCTGCTGACCTACTGGCTGCTCCACGGCGGCTGGGCCCACCTGCTGGGCAACTGCTACTTCCTCTACGTGTTCGGCGACAACGTCGAGCACCTGTTTGGGCGCGCGCGCTTCTTGGCGATCTTCTTGGCGGCCGCGCTGCTCGGCGGCCTGGCCGAGGTCTTGCTGTCCAAGAACTCCGGGGCCCCGCTCGTCGGCGCCTCCGGGGGCATCGCCGGGGTGATGGCCGCGTACCTGTGGTGCTTCCCCCGCAACAAGCTCTTTCAGCTGATCTTGTTCATCCAGCTCAAGCTGCCCGCGTGGGTCTACCTGATCGTGTGGATCGGCCTCCAGGCGATGATGGCCGCGCTCGAGACCGAGGACGCCAGCGTGGCCTGGTGGACCCACCTGTTCGGCTTCATGACCGGGGCCGCGCTCACGCCGATCTTCCTCGCCCAGCGCAGGCGCGAGGTCTCGGCGCGGGTCCGCGTCCCCGCGCTCCCCTACACCCGCGGCGCCCCGGGCCACGGCCCGCCTCGCTGACCCGAGCCCGGCTGCTCAGAGCCCGGCTGCTCAGAGCCCGGCTGCTCGGAGCCCGGCTGCTCGGAGCCCGGCTGCTCAGAGCCCGGCTGCTCAGAGCCCGGCTGCTCGGAGCCCGGCGTCAATGCGCGCGCGCATGGTCGCGTCGACGCGGCGGTAGTGCGCGACGCGGATGTCGAGGCTGGCGTCCCCCGCCCGACGGACCGCCCGCGCGATCGCGTCGGCGATCCACTGCGGGTCGTTGTCGAACACGCCGCCGCCGAGGAAGGTCAGCCACACGACCCCGCTGCAGCGCCCGGCCGCCACGCCGGCCCGGGCGGCGAGCAGCGTGGCCTCGTAGGCGGCGTCGAGCACCGCCGTGGCCAGCGGCGCCCAGGCGCTGCGGGGCGAGCGGTCGTAGCCGCAGGAGAGCGCCGAGCAAAAGGCCTGCGAGACCGTGGTGGGTGCGCTGACCTCGGCAAAGCGCGACGCGAAGCTGACCTCGGCGCCGGTCTGCACGCCGATGCGCACGCGGTCCACGAAGGCCTCGCGGCCGCGGTTCGCCAGCGCATCCGCGGACGCGGCCAGGCGCTCGGCGTCGGAGAAGGCGTAGCCGTTGCGCACCGAGACGAAGGCCTCGGGCGCCCCGAGCAGCGCGAGCGCGTCGGCGAGGTTGTCGAGCTGGCGATCCGCCCGCTGCCCGATCTCGCCGGCGACGGGCGCGAAGTAGTTGCGATAGACCGTGGCCGCAGGCGCCGCGAGGGCGCAGGCCGGGCCCTGGGTGGGATCTTCGGCGTAGCCGGTCACCCCTTCTTCGGGGGTCGCCCGTGGATCCGCGAACTCCAGGCAATTGAGCTGCGAGGCGACCTGAAACATGGCGTCGCGGTTTTCGGGCAGGGCGTGCAGCTCGAGCACGTCGCCGATCCCCTCGTGGCGGACGCGCGCCCTGCCCGAGCGCGCCGGGGCGGCCGCCCGCAGCTCGGCGACGCTGGGCGTGGAGAAGCGCCCGGCCGCGAAGCGCCGGCCGTTGGCCCGCGAGCGCAAGCTGGCGCCCTCGGCCTCGACCTCGAACTGGGCCTGGGTCGCCTCCCAGGCGCCCTCGCGAAAGCCGAAGAGCTGCTCGAACCAGGTCATCCGCGAGCGTCGAGGAGCTCCGCGAGCGCGCGCAGAGCGTCGGTGGTCGTGAACACCCCGAGGACCTTGGCCGGGTGCTCGCGGTCGACGACGATCGTCGAGCCATAGTGGTGCTGGGCCATCTCGCGGGCGACCGCCTCGACGTGAGCCTCGGGCCCGCAGGTGAAGGGCACCGGGGTCATCACCTTCGACACGAGGATCTCCTCGCTGGGCACCGAGATCACGCTCTCGGCCACGGCGATATCGCCGTGACTGAGGATCCCGACCAGCTTGCCGTCGCTGACCACGGGCAGGTGATGCCCGCCCATGCGGTACATCCGGTCCTTGGCGTCGGCCAGGGTCAGGCTCTCGTCGATGGTCTCGGGGAGCACGGTCATGTACTGACGGACGGGGATGTGATCGGCCATGGCCCGCAGAGCATAGCGGCTCGGCCCCACCCGCAACCAGCTCGGCGCGGCTGCCCAGGGCCCGGCTCCAGGTGCTACCCTGCGAGCGATGCGTGGCGTGCTCGTCACCGGGCTTTCGGCCCTCGTCGCCGGCTGCCTGCCCGAGAACCCCGATCTCGACGACACCTCGACCTCCGCCTCGGACAGCGAAGGCGAGAGCGAGGACGACGGCGTCGAGGCCGTGACCGAGGGTCTGCTCGGCTGCCCGGCGGGGGAGCGCTGCACCCTGGTCGCCGTCAGCCAGACCCTCGACGATCGCGTCGAGCTCTACACCGCGGCCGGCCCCGGCGCGACCTATCGCGGCGCCTTCGATCTCGACTTCAAGCCCAACCTCCAGGGCGACAACAGCGGCGAGCGCCTCGACGAGCCCTACGGCCTGGCCTGGGACGGCGAGCGCCTGCACGTGCTCTTGGGCCACTACCCGACCCGCGAGCTGTCCTCGCTGCTCAGCCTCCCGGCGGCCGAGCTCGCCGCGTTCGGGGACGCGAGCTGGATCGACGCCGACGACCTCGCCAGCTTCGAGATCACCGGCCTCGAGGTCACCGAGGCCCTGAGCATCACCCCCGACCCGGCGGGCGGCGGCGCCTTGCTCGTCGGCGTGTTCGCCAACGACCTCACGGTCCCCGAGGCGGCCTGGACCGAGCCCAGCCAGGTCCTGCGCGTGCGCCCCGGCGAGGCCCCGCAAGCCACCGACATCGGCTGCGCGGGCGCCTGGTCCATGGTCGAGATCGCCGAGGATCGCCTGGCCCTGGCCTGCGACGGCGACGAGGCCATGGTCATCGTCGACCTGAACGGGGGCGGGGGCGGGGGCGGGGACGGGGGCGAGAGCGGGGGCGGGGGCGAAAGCGAGAGCCTGCCGACCCCGGCCTGCGTGGGCGACGTGCCCTTCTCGAGCAAGCGCGTGCGCTTCTTGGCCCCGGACCAGCTCGGCGGCGTGCTGCTCACCGAGGCCCCGACGATCGTCAGCACCACCGAGGACGCCCGGCTGTGGTGGTTCGACGGCGGCTGCGGCCTGCGTGGCTTCACCACCCTCGAGGGCGCGAGCTCCTGGGACCTGCGCCAGCTCGTCGCCCTGCCCGAAGAGCGCGTCGACAGCCTCGCCCTCGACGGCCCGCGCTGGCTGCTCGCCCGGGCCGACGGCGACGCCCGCGGCGTGCTCGTCCTCGCCGGCGACCCCGAGGCCGGCAGCGTCGAAGTCTGCGGGCGCCTCGACGCCCTCGACGCCGCCGGCGCCTGGACCCCCGAGGGCGGCGCCGAGCTGCTCGAGCCCCACGCCCTCGCCCTCGACGCCGCCGGCAGCGGCCTGGCCATCGGCGTCGGGCCGGCCAACGCAGACGTCGCGGGCCCCGGCTACGGCGAGGTCTGGTGGGTCGAGCTTGGCGAGGGCGACCCCTGCGAGGGCGGCGACAGCCTCGAGCCCGTGAAGCTCAGCGCCGCCGCCCCGGCCGTCGACCCGGCCGCGCCCCAGACCTGGCGCCGAGCCCCCCACGTCGTCGAGATCATCGAGGTCGGGCCATGAGCGAGCCCAGGCGGCGGCTGCCCCTGCACCCCTCTCAGCGGGCGCCCAGCCCCGACGACGATCCCCTCGCCCTACTCCGCGGCGGCCGCTTCGCCCGGGCCTTCGCCGTGGTCCTCGGCGTCATCGGGCTGCTCTGGATCGTCGCCCACCAGGTCGAGGCGGCCGCGCCCGAGGGCGGCGTCGAGGTGATCGAGAAGGTCCACACCAGCTTGCGGGCGACCCCGCCCAAGCCGCCCGTCGAGGACATCACCCCAGACCGCGGCGACACGCCGCCCCCAAAGCCGCCTGTCGAGGACATCACCCCAGGCCGCGGCGACCCCGACGAGCGAGGCGTCAGCGTCGATCGCTTCGGTCAAAAGCGCACCGCCTCCGGCGCGCTGATCCTCGAAGACAGCGACAACAGCGGCAACGACGAGGGCGAAGAGCTCGGCCTGTCCGCGCAGACCCTCGACACGCTCGACCAGGGCGGCTTCTTCGACCCCGAGGCCTTCGCCGACGCCAAGGTCGTCAAGACCAAGGCCTACGTCCACCTGATGCCGGGCCTACCCAACGAGATCGTCTACGTCGGCATCGGCCTGATCTTGCTGCTCTCCTTCGTGCTCTTCGAGCGCTACGGCAAGCGCAAGGACCCCCGGGGCAGCGGCGGCGGCGGCTCCCGGGACGCCCGGCCCTACTGGCGCTTCGAACTCACCCGCGCCCGCTGGCTGGCTCGCGCCATGAAACAGCGGTGGTTTCAGCCCGCCGTCCAGCTCCCCGTGGTCCTGGGCTTTTGCGCGGTGATCGTCGCTGGCTTCATCGGCAGCCAGGAGCCCGGCCGCAACATCGCGCCGGTGCTGACCTGGAACATCTGGTGGATCGGCCTGATCTTCCTGGTGATGTTCGCGGGCAACCTGTGGTGCTTCGCCTGCCCGTGGACCGCGATCCCCGACTGGGTCATGCGCCGCTCGCTGCTCGCCGTCCGCCGGATCCGCAGCCTCGGCCGCGCCTACCCGCGCTTTCGCCTGTGGATGTGGCCGGCGATCGTGCTCTTCGCCTTCGTCACCTGGCTCGAGCTCGCCTACGACGCCGCCAATCGCCCGTGGCTGACCTCGACCCTCGCCCTGCTGATGGTCGCCCTCGCCTGGCTGTGCCTGGTGCTCTTCGACCGCAAGGCCATGTGCCGCTACGTCTGCTTCGTCGGCCGGGTCTCCGGGCAGTACGCGACCATGGCCATGCTCGAGCTGCGCCGCCGCGACAACGAGACCTGCCGCGGCTGCGAGACCAGCGACTGCTTTCACGGCCGCGAGGGCGCCGGCTACCCCTGCCCGACCGGCGAGTACATGGGGGCGATGAACGACAACCAGTACTGCACGCTGTGCACGGAGTGCGTCAAGAGCTGCCCCCACGACAACATCGCCCTCAACCTGCGCAGCAGCGGCGCCGACCTGCTCCACCCCCACCGCGCCAAGCTCGACGAGGCCTACATGGCGATCCTGGTGTTCATCGTCAGCGCCTTCCACGGCGCGGCCATGATCCCGCTGTGGAAGTCCTGGGAGGCCGGGCTGCGCGGCTGGCTCGTCGATCACGACCTGCTCGGCAGCGGGGCGGTCTTCGCCGGCAGCCACGGCGGCGTGCTCGTGTTCACGATCATGATGCTCGCCTGCATCCTCGCCCCGGGGCTGCTCTACTGGCTGCTGTGCGCGGCCATGCGCCTGATCAGCGGCCGCCCCGACGTGTCCACGCGCAAGCTCTTCGTGCGCTTCGCCTACACCCTGCTGCCGATCGCGCTCTTTTATCACCTCGCCCACAACGCGACCCACGTGTTTTGGGAGTGGTCCAAGCTGCGCCGGCTGGTCTCCGATCCCCTCGGCTGGGGCAGCGACTTCTTCGGCACCGCGCGGGCGCCCTTGAGCGCGCTGTGGGAGCCCGAGACGATCTGGTACATGCAGCTGGCGCTGGTCGTGATCGGCCACGTCTACGGGATCTTCGTGGCCCAGCGCGAGGCCTTTCGAGTCTACGACGGCGACCGCAAGGCGAGCTTGCGGGTGCACATGGTGATGATCGTGGGCATGGTCGCGATGAGCCTGCTGAGCCTGTGGCTCCTGGCGCAGCCGATGTACATGCGCACGGCCGACATCTGAGCCCGGGCTTCAGGTCCGCGAGATGTGGTGACCAAAGCTCGAGCATCGTCGTCAAAAAGCCCGGGAGGTGCTCGCCGCGTAGACCTTGGCCATCTCGCGTCGAGTATCGCACGCGTGCGCGGGCTCAGACCCGCCAGCGCCACGTCCAGACCAGGGCCTGGAGCTGACGCTGGCCAGCGCTGTGAATGCCCAGCGCGAGCGCCAGCCCTGGCGTCCGCCGCATCGACCCGTGGCGAAGGCCCTCGAGCAGCGCCGCCTCGGACCAGGGCACGCCGCCGAGCAAGCGCGGCTGCGCGGCGAGCTCGGGCCGCCGCTCGGCCCACCATGCCGCGAGTGCCTCGGCCTTGGGGACCGGCAGCAGCGACTCGGCGTCGATGCCGAGCTCTGCCTCGAGGTCGTCATCCTCGAGCGAGGGCAGGCTGACCTCGCCCTCCCCGATCTCCCCGATGTCGCCGATACTGGCGGCCTCCCACAGGCTGTCGTCCTCCTCCGGGGCCCCCGCGATCGCGCGGAAGAGCTCACCGGCGAGGGGGCCGAGCACGGGATCCCCGAGCAACGGGAGCGCCGCGTCGACGGCCGCAGGGCGACCGCCAAAGCTCGCGGCCCACAGCGCGTCGGCGCGCTCGGCCTGCGAGCCCTCGTCGACCGCTCCACCAAAACGGGCGATCAGCTCGGCCTGAGCGGCCTCGTCACCGAGCAGGGCGAGCCACAGCCACGCGCGCCGGCGCAGGCCGGGAGGCGCTGCGCTGGCCATGGTCCGCGCGCACGCCCAGGCGCCGGGGAGCTGGCGGATCAGCCCGCTCTCGATCGCCTCGGCGCGCACCCACGCGTTGGCGTGCTCGAAGCAGGAGATCAGCGCGGCCGCGCTGCCCTCGTCGCTCGCGTGGCGGGCAGCCAGCGCCGCCGCGGCCACGACCTGCGCCTCGGCCCTCTGCAACAGCGCAGGCAGGCCCACCACGGCGCGACCGCGGCGGGCGGCGGCCAGCAGGAGCTCGGCGAGCCGCGTCGGATCCCCCGCGCTCGCGTCTGCGAGGCGCTCGTCGAGCCAGGCGTCGACTCTCGGATCTTCGGCGAGGCTCAGCGCAAGCACCCGCGCCGAGCAGCGCAGCGCTGCCAGAGGATCGTCCTGCGCCGACTGTGCCCGCGCCCGCCAGGGCGCGAGGGCGTCGAGCACCGCGTCCATCTCGTCCGCCTCGGCACTCGCCCCGCGCGGCTCGAAGAGCGTCGACCACTCGCCAGGCTCGAGCACGGCCATGGCCGCGAGCGAGGCGACCCCGGCGTCGGGCACCTCGCCGCGGAGGATCACCGGCCGAAGCACACGCGCGACGACCTCGGGACCCGCGACCCGCAGGCCGTCGAGGTGCGCCAGGATCCGCGCCTCGACGCTGGCGAGGGCCTCGAGGTCGAAGTCCGGGGCCTCCCAGGCCTCGAGCCAGCGCTCCACGAGCGCCGCGGCCTCGTCGAGGTGACGCTCGACGATCCACCACAGCGGACCGCCAGCGCGCAG
This sequence comes from Pseudenhygromyxa sp. WMMC2535, assembly GCF_011083025.2. Classification (NCBI taxonomy): domain Bacteria; kingdom Pseudomonadati; phylum Myxococcota; order Nannocystales; family Nannocystaceae; genus Pseudenhygromyxa; species Pseudenhygromyxa sp. WMMC2535. The sequence goes on along the minus strand of NZ_JABJWV010000001.1, from coordinate 3,416,513 downwards.
CTCGACGCCTTCGTGTTCATCGCCGCGCTGCGTATCCATGACCGATCTCCGTCCCAGTCCCGTTCAGCGAGCCCGGATGTCGGCGATCAGCGCCTCGGGCAGCTCGCCCCCGCGCTGAAAGCCGCGCATGTGGAGGATCGGCAAGGTCCCGAGCTGCGCCATGGTCCGCCCGGCGATGGTCTCGGTGTAGGCCTCGGGACGGAAGCCCGCGAGGGCCTCGTGGGCCTGCTCGACGCCCTCGCGGGGCTCGCCCGGCCCGGCGCTCGAGGGCAGACGCTCGAGCAGGTCGACGAGGGCGTCGAGGCTGTTCATCTTCATGTACGGACAGGTCGCGCAGCCGCCGGCGGTCGAGCAGCCCTCGCCACCGGACACGCCGGGGACCAGGGGCATGGCGGCGTCGCCGGTCGCGGTCACGGCCTCGCTGGCGACGGGGAAGATGATCTCGACCTCGACCTCGCGGGCCGCGGGCGCCTCGGCCAGGCGCGCGCGGATGCTGCGGGCGATGGCCGTGATCATCCCGGCCTCGGTGCCGAGCACGAAGCGCAGGCGCGTGGGCCCGTGGGGGGCGGCGCCCTCGTCCAGGGCCGCGTCGAGGCGCGCGCCGATGTGATCGAGGATGTTCTTGGTCGAGCCGATCACCCCTCGGCCCTCGCGCTGGGCTCGCAGCGCCAGGGCGAACATCTCACCGGGGACCTCGAGGTGCGCGGTGACGTCGACCGCCGTCGCGCCAGGCTCGGCCGCGGCGCGGTAGTAGTCGTCCTCGACCCGCCGGGCCACGTCGGCGCCAAAGAGGTGGTGCACCACGCAGTTGCCCTGCTCGAAGTAGTGAAAGCGCGGGAGCAGGGCGCGGATCGTCTCGCGGTCGTGGGCCGGGTGCAGCGCGCGGATCGCCTCGTCGTCGAGCTCGAGCAGCGTGGCGAACAAGCGCGCGAGGTTTTGGCCCATGTAGGTGTCGGGCCCGAACCACACGTGCGCATCGGGCTCCTGCGCGAAGGTCTGGAGCACCGTGGCCACGACGTTGCTCGAGGTGCAGGTGATCGTCGGCACCTTGTGGTGCGCACGGGCCTTCGTCCGCAAGCTCGTGTTGATGTAGACAACGTGCAGCGACTTCGGCGTCGCCATGGCCTTGTCGAGCCACGCCCCGTAAGCCAGGGCCTCGGCCGACTCCGCCAGCGAGCAGCCGATCGGCCGCTCGGACACCCGCCAGCAGCCCACGTCCTCGTGGCCCGAAGCGTCGAGCATCGCGCGGACGTTCTCGGACATGAAGTCGACGCCGAGGACCACGATCTCCTGGGCGCCGGCCTTGGCCATGTCACAGGCCCGATCTGCCATGACGAGGGAGTCGGACACGTGGATGTGCGGCCAGTCGCATGCGTAGAGCACGCCCTGGAGCTCGGGGTCCATGTAGAAGTGGGCGACCACCCCCGCCGAGCGCGAGCTCAGCAAGCGCTCGAGCCGCGAGACGACCCCGGCGTCGGGATCGAGGTACTCGGCTTGGGCCTCGGCGAAGGCCCCTTGGGCCTCGACGCCGTCGGCGCGGATGATCAACGAAGGAAATGGCTCGGACCGGGTGGACAAGCGGGGGCTCCGTTGCAGGAAATCTATCGCAAAAAGCCCCGTGTGGCCCGGATTACCCGCTATTTCTTTTCGCCGATGACGTAGACCAGCCAGCTGTCCTGCTGCTCGGTGACCTGGACCTCTTCGTACTCGCCGGTCCCCTCGAGCATGTCGTCGTCGTCGTCGTCGTCGTCCTCGTCCTCGTCGTCCTCGTCGTCGTCGTCGTCCTCGTCGTCCTCGTCGTCGAGATCGTCGTCATCGATCTCGTCGTCGTCATCATCGTCGTCGTCGTCGTCGTCGTCGTCTTCGACCTTCTCCCAGTACACCCGGACGTTGGCGAAGCCGACCTCGAAGAGCAGGTCGCGCAGCTCGGTGATCGACCACAGCCGCCAGTCGTAGGTGAAGGCCTTCTCGAGGCGAGAACCATCATCGAACTCGAAGTGGATGTGGCAGACGATCTCGTTGGTGATCGGGTTGAAGGCGGCCTGCTCCCAGATGTAGGTGAAGCCGTCGAGCTCGCGGATCTCCTCGTCGGTGTCGATGGCCTTGAGGCCGCCGAAGAGCTCGAGGAAGACCAGGCCGCGGTCGGCCAAGCTGGCGTAGACCTGCTCGAAGTAGCGCTTGAGCTCCTCGCGCTGCTTGAAGATGCAAAAGCTGAAGTTGAGGGCGGCGACGACGTCGGCCTTGGTGATGGCCTCGTTGTCGACCTCGAGCACGTCGCCGCGGACGAGCTCGAGGCGGTCGCCGAGGGCCTCGGCGTGGGGGCCGAGGTTGTGGCGGCGGCCCCAGTCGAGGGTGTCCTCGTCGAGGTCGACGCCGATCGCCCGGCGGTTGTCGTCCTCGAGGCACCAGGTCAGCGAGAGCTTGGCCGTGCCGCAGAAGTCTTCGCGCAGGACCTGGGGCGAGGCGCCGCGCAGCTCCTCGTAGACGTCGGCGAAGAGCTCACAGTCGGCCTCGGGCGACTGCACCGAGCGCTCGTAGAGCTCGTGGAGATCCGCCCGCTCGGCCCGAGTCGGGCGCTTGCGCTTCTTACCTTTGTGCTGCTTGCCGCCCATTTTTAGTTCTCGGCGCTAATGTACACCCACCACACGCCCTCGTTGTCGAGATCCTTGGTCTCGTAGTAGGTCCCCGTCCCGTCGCCGTCGTCGTCCTCGCGCTCGGCCCAGATCCGGACCGTGGCGAAGCCGGCCTCGAGCAGGAGCTCGCGCAGCTCGGGCAGGGTCCACACGCGCCACGAGTAGCTGAAGGCCTCGTCGATGCGCGAGCCGTCCTCGAACTCGAAGTGAATGGCGCAGTCCATGTGCCCGGTGATCGGGTTGTAGCGGATCTGGTCCCAGACGTAGGTGAAGGGCTCGCCCTCGTTGACGACCCCGCGCTCGTCGATCACCTCGCGCTCGTTGATCTCGCTCATCGGCACCTCGGTGCCACCATAGGCGTCGAGAAAGAGCACGCCGTCGTCGACGAGGCCCGCGCGGGCGGCCTCGAAGTAGGCCAGCAGCTGCTCGCGGGTCTCGAAGCACCAGTACGAGAAGTTGTAGCCGACGGCGACGTCGGTCAGCGTGGGCGAGGCATCGAGCACGTTGGCCTCGCGCAGGGTCATCCGCGACTCGTAGTCGACCCCGTCGCGCTCGCCCGCCGGGCGCACGCGCTGCTCGAGGCCCCACTGCAAGGTCTCGCCGTCGAGGTCGACGCCGATCGCCGTGCGCTCGCGGTTGCTGCGGACCCAGGCCAGGCTGAACACCGCGGTCCCGCAAAAATCTTCGCGCAGGCTCGAGGCCTTGCGCTTGCGCAAGCGCTTGAAGGTCTTGGCGACGAACTGGACCTCGGACTTGGGGTCCTGGACAGAGAGCTCGTAGAGTTCGTGACGGTCGGCGCGAGCGGCCTGACCACGGAGCTTGACCTTCGAATTCCTGGACGCAGCCATCGGCCGCGCCGATTTAGAGGAGCCAGGCGCGACGGTCAAGCTGCCGCTGGCGCTCGATCTGCGCCCAGCGCAGCGCGACGCACGGGCCCGGCGGCCTCAGGCGGCGCCCAGGTGGATCTTGAGGCCCTCGTAGGCCGCGGTGATCTTGCGCGCGACCTCGGTGGCGGCGGCGTACTTCTCCGGGTCCGAGGCGTAGCGGTCCGGGTGGTACTTGGCCACGAGCTTGCGATAGGACTTGCGCACGGTCTTGAGGTCGGCCCCCGAGGGGATCTCGAGGGTCCGGTACCACTCGTCGAGCTGCCGGCCGCTCGGGCGAGCGCCCCTCACTGGGCCGCCGCCTTGGCGGGCCTCCTCGAAGGCCCGCTCCCAGGCCTCCTCGGCGCGATCCTTGGCTTCGCGCGCGCGCCTGCCGGCCCGCGCCCCGACCGAGTCGTCGACCTCTCGACGCAGCTCCTCGTCGAACTCCTTGTCGAGGCGCCGACGCTCGCGCTCCTCCGGATCCGTGGAGAAGGCGCTAGCGAAGTCCGTCAGGTTCGAGCGCGTGACGTCCCAAAAGCGCTTGCCGATGCCCACCTCGAAAGTGTGGCCCCGGCGCCTCGCAAACACAACACCCGCGGCGGCGGCGGCAGCGAGCGCCGCGACCGACCCGGCCGACTCGGGGGGTCGAAGGCCCGCTCGCTCCGCCTCAGCGACCTCAGCGACCTCAGTCTTCGTCGCGCTCCAGGGGGAGCGTGGGCGCTTCGTCGAGCGCCTGGGGCGTCCCGGTGTAGACCGAGGTGACCTCGTCATCCTCGTCATCCTCGCCGTCTGGGCCCTCGAGGCGCACCGGCGCGGGCCGGGGGAAGACCGAGGTCGCGTCCTCGTCGTCCTCCTCGGTCGCAGCCGCGGTCGCAGCCGCAGCCGCGGCCGCGACCTGGCTGGGCAGCGGTGGCGGCACGAAGCGCGCGAGGCCCAGGGGCGCGCCGCTGTCGCGGGGGCGCAGGCGCTCGAGCGAGGACTCGATCGCCTCGCGGGCCTCGTCGTCGACGGACTCGAACTCGACGCCCATGCCCGGAGGGTCCTCCGAGTGACGCACGACCTTGCCGAACACGTCGACGATCACCGGGTCGTCGAGCATGATCGTGAAGCGCAGCTCGATCTGCTCGCCGATCTCCGGGCGCTCGAGGGTGTGAACGAACACCCCGGAGATCGAGAGGTTGGAGACCCAGGTCGAGCCCGGCGCGCCCGAGGGGGCGACGTCGAGCTCGTCGAACTCGCGGTTGATATCGACCCGCTCGTCTCGCCGCCGCTCGGACCCGTCCTCGCTCATGCCCTCAGCTTACTCGCTGGCGCCGGTGCGCCGAGCCTTCTTGCCGCGGATCTCGAACTTTTCCGGGTGAAAGCCCTTGCGACCGTGGATCTCGATCGCCTTTTGCACTCGCTTGACGGTGTGGTCCACCGCCGGGCGCTCGGCGCCGTTCATCAGGTCCGCGACGTCGGGGTGGACCGTGATGGTGATCAGGTCGCCGGCGAGGTGCTCGCCCTCGCGGCGGATCTGGCGGAGGACCTCGTAGCAGATCGTCGACGGGCTCTTGTGGTAGCCCTTGCCGCCACAGACCTCGCAGGTCGTGGCCAGCCGGCGCTCGAGGCTCTCGCGCGTGCGCTTGCGGCTCATCTCGACCAAGCCCATCTCGGAGATCTTGGTGATGTGGGCCTTGGCGCGATCCCGACGCAGCGCCTCTTGCAGGCGGCGGTAAACCTTGCGCCGGTTGGACTCGCGGTCCATGTCGATGAAGTCGATGATGATCAGCCCGCCGACGTTGCGCAGGCGCAGCTGCTCGGCGATCTCGTCGGCCGCCTCGAGGTTGGTCTGGGTGATCGTCTCCTCGAGGGTCTTGCCCTTGCTGCCGACGAACTTCCCGGTGTTGACGTCGATCGCCGTGAGCGCCTCGCCCTGGTCGAAGACCAGCGAGCCGCCGCTCTTGAGGTCGACCTTGCGCTCGAGCGCGCGATCGATCTCGAGCTCGATGCCGTAGCTGTCGAACACGCCCTCGCGGCCAGTGAAGAGCTGGATGCGGTCGGCGTACTCGGGCAAGAACGCGCCGACGAAGCGCTTGAGCCGCTCGTAGGCCACGCGGTCGTCGACGATCACCCGCGCGAACTCGGGCGAGAGGTGGTCTCGGACCACGCGCAGCATCAGGTCGAGGTCGCGGTAGAGCAGCACCGGCGCACGGTGCAGGCGCTCGTTGGCCTTGAGGTTGGCCCACAGGCGGATCAGGTAGTCCATCCCCGCGCGGACCTGGGCCGAGGACGCGTGGCGAGCGACGGTGCGCACGATGAAGCCGCTGCCCTTGGGCCGCATCTCGTCGACGATCCGCCGCAGCCGCCTGCGCTGGCGCTCGCTGGAGATCCGCCGCGAGATGCCCACGTGGCTGACCGTGGGCATGAACACCACGTTGCGACCAGGCAGGGAGATATAGGAGGTGATGCGCGCGCCCTTGCTGGAGATCGGGTCCTTGACGACCTGGACCAGGATCTCCTGGCCCGGGTGCACGAGGTCCGCGATGTTCCCGACCTTGGACGATCCCCGCCGCGGCACTCCGTCACCGTCGACCGTGTCGACGGTGGAGCCCGGGGCGGCGATATCGCCCGCGTAGAGGAAGGCGGCCTTCTCCTCGCCGATGTCGACGAAGGCGGCCTGCATTCCCGGCAGCACGCGCAGCACCCTGCCCTTGTAGACGTTGCCAACGATGCCGCGCTCGCGCTCGCGCTCGATGAAGAGCTCCGTGAGGATGCCGTTCTCGATCAGGGCCACGCGGGTTTCGGGGCCGTCAGCGTTAATGACGATGACAGATTCGGACATGAGGTTCTGCGCCGAGCACGGCCGTCCAGGCGGCTCGGCGTGGGCGACCGATTGGTAGCATGTCGCAGCCCAATCGCGCAGCGAGTCCAGACTCGCTCCACGGGAGAGTAGTCATGACCTCTGGACTGGAACGATGTACAGTCCCTGGTCGTCTCCGAGTGCCGAAGGTACTGGTCAAGCTCACATCCCCAGTGATATTTGATCACAGGTGGAGCTTCGCCCCTCGGTCGCGGACTACGCCTTTGACATCGCGGCCTTCGAGGCGCTGCGCTCTCGACTGCGCGCGGGCTACCTCGGCGAGCACACGACCAAGCTGCCCCGCTCGCCCGATCCCCTCTCGTCCATGCGGCGCCCGCCGCTGCTGGACTTCCGCACCTTTGGCCCACGCCTGAGCGCCGGCGAACGTAACCTCGCACACCTCGCCGAGCGCGGACAAAAAGCCCTGCGCCACGGGCGGGCGGCCGTGCTGATCCTCAACGGCGGTATGGCCACGCGCTTCGGCGGCGTCCCCAAGGGCGTCGTCCCCGTTTCCGAGGACGGCAGCGAGGCGTTCTTGTGGGTCAAGCTCGCCCAGATCAAGCGGCTCATCGATCGCTACGACGCGCACGTCCCCGTGATCATGATGCACAGCTTCGCGACCGAGGCCGCGAGCGAGCGCTACCTGCGGGAGATCGACTGGGCCGGGATCCCCGAGGCCATGCGCCACACCTTCTCGCAGTCGGTGATGCCGCGGGTCACCCCCGAGGGCGTGCCCCTGCAAGAGCTGCCCGAGCACGCCAACGCCCCGGACACGCTGCTCTACGCCGCGCCCGGCCACGGCGACACCTTGCTGCGCTTTCGGGCCAGCGGCGTGCTCCGGACCCTGCGCCAGGAGGGCGTCGAGCACGTGCTGGTCGCCAACGTCGACAACCTCGGGGCCGAGCTCGACCCGATCTTGCTCGGCGCGCACATCGAGGCCATCGACGCCGGCGCGCACATGAGCGTGGAGGTCGTCGACCGCGAGGGCGACAAGGGCGGCTGCGTGGCCGTGATCGCCGGGCGCCCGGTGATCGTCGAGGGCTTCCGCCTGCCCCCGGACTGCGACATGCAGCGCTACCCGCAGTTCAACACCAACACCTTGTGGTTTTGGCTCTCGGCCATCGACCGCGACTTCGACCTCGACTGGTTCCCGGTCCGCAAGACCGTGCCCGTCCCCGGGCGCGAGCCCATAGAGGTCGTGCAGTTCGAGCAGCTGATCGGCCAGTCCACCGAGCACCTCGAGGCCCACTACTTCGAGGTCGACCGCGAGCGCCGCTTCATGCCGATCAAGACCCGCGACGATCTGGTGACCGCGGGGCCGCGGATGCGGGCGCTGATCAAGCGCCTCAAAGAGGGCTGAAGCCCGAGCGCTCAGAGGCCCCCGAGGAGCGTTGGAAAGCTGCGCTCGACGGCGGCTTTGTCCAGGCGAAAGCTCAGACGTCTCAGCAGCTTGTGGCCGATCTCGGATGGCTCCCTGACTCGCTTCGACCAACGATGGGTCAGATCCATGGACTTCTCGTAGTCGACATCTCGTGGAGGAGGAGCGTCGCCCATGCCGACCTCGCCGTGCTTGGGCCGCTCGAGCTGAGCGTTGGCGTGCCCGCCAGTCCAAGCTGCCAGAGCCAGATAGGGCGCACGTCGGCTCACCGGCATGAACGCAGACGGCGCAAATCCCATCGCGTCAGTCCTGAGACCCTCCGAAGTGGTCCACGTCGACCGAACGCCAACTTCCCGGCCGTCTCTAGCGAGCTGAGGGTCCGCCGAGATCTCCCACCGAGGGTGGCTGGAGAGCGCCCCCAAGAATGACGCGGTCTCGTCATCGCCTCTGAGGTTCACGCCGAGCAACACGCCGACTCGCCCGCTCTGCCCTGCCTCGTCCAAGAAGTCCGCGACAGCAGCGGGGTCTACCGCCGAGTCGAAGAGCTCGTAAAACAGCAGCCCCTCTTCGGAAGCCGCAAAGTGAGCAGCGAACGCACAACCCGTGAGCTGACCTCTACGCAGCCAGTCTCGAAAGACGACCTGCTCATGGCTGGTCTCGCTCGAACTCACCAGCACATCTCGTCAATCGAAGCTGACGCGCATGCGCTTTTTTGGCGCACTGATCGCTGCAACGGCCCGACCTTGATCGTTTTTGATCAGCACTCGCCCCTCTTGGATGGCCTGGTGGACGACCCTCTTGGGATCGCTTCGGAACTCAGCCTGAGAAACCGAAGCTGACTCCTGCTCGGGCTTGCGCTCCATCTGCTCAGACTACCCCTCTCGCTCCTGGACGCCAACTCGAAGACCTGGTCACAGAGCAAAGGATCGAAACCACACGACAATTCCCGGAGCGATCTCCGGCGCGGGGCTCGCTATTGAGACCTCTCCTAACGCAGCTCGCCGAGGATCGCGTCGACGTTCTTCTTCGCGTCGCCGAAGAGCATCCGCGTGTTCTCGTGGAAGAAGAGCGGGTTTTGCACGCCGGCGTAGCCGCTCGCCATGCCGCGCTTCATCACGACCACGGTCTTGGCCTTCCAGACCTCGAGCACCGGCATGCCCGCGATCGGGCTGTCGGGGTCGGTCTGGGCGCTCGGGTTGACGATGTCGTTGGCGCCGATCACCAAGACCGCGTCGGTCTCGGGGAAGTCGTCGTTGAGCTCGTCCATCTCGAGGACGATGTCGTAGGGGACGTTGGCCTCGGCGAGCAGCACGTTCATGTGCCCCGGCAGGCGCCCGGCGACGGGGTGGATGCCGAAGCGGACCTCGCAGCCGGCCTTGCGCAGGATCTTGATGGCGTCGGAGAGCGAGTGCTGGGCCTGGGCCACGGCCATGCCGTAGCCGGGCACGATGATCACGCTCTTGGCGTCGCGCAGCATCGTCACCGTGTCCTCGACGGAGAACTCCACGGTGTCGTCGCGGCCCTTGCCGTCGCTCTCCTTGGGCTTGCTCGCCCCGCCCCCGCTGTCGGTGCCGAAGCCCCCGAGGATCACGGAGATGAACGAGCGGTTCATGGCCGCGCACATGATGTAGGAGAGGATCGCGCCCGAGCTGCCGACGAGGGCGCCGGTGACCAGCAGCAGGTCGTTCTCGAGCATGAAGCCCGCGGCGGCCGCGGCCCAGCCCGAGTAGCTGTTGAGCATCGAGACGACCACCGGCATGTCGGCGCCGCCGATCGCCATGACCAGGTGCACGCCGATGATCCCGGCGATAGCGGTCATGATCAGCAGGTAGAGCAGCCCGCCGTGGGCGTCGTGGCCGACGAAGAGCACGCCCATGACCACGCAGGCCACGACCATGGTCACGTTGAGCATGTGGCGGCCGGGGAGCATCAGCGGCTTGCCGGAGAGCGAGCCGCGCAGCTTCAAGAAGGCGATCACCGAGCCGGTGAAGGTGATCGCGCCGATGAACACGTCGATGAAGATCTCGATCTCGTGGATCAGCTGCTCCGAGCCCGTCAGCGCGTGCAGCGGGGCCATGTAGCTCGAGATCCCGACGAGCACGGCGGCCAGGCCGACGAAGCTGTGCAGGACCGCGACGAGCTCCGGCATCGAGGTCATGGCCACGCGCGCGGCCATGTAGGCGCCGATCAGCGCGCCCGGCAAGATCGCGGCGGCGAGCAGGCCGACGCCCGAGGCCCCGAGCTCGAAGGGCGCGTGGCCCTCGAAGGCGCCGACGATGTAGCCGGCGGTCGCGGCCACGGCGATCAGCATGCCGAGGATGCCGTAGAGGTTGCCCCGGCGGGCGCTCTCTTGGTTGGACAGGCCCCCGAGCGAGAGGATGAAGAGCACGCTCGCGGCGATATAAGCGACGGTGAGTAGTCCGGCGGGCAGCATGTCGTCCTCGTGCCTCTACTTGTGGAACATCTTGAGCATGCGCTGGGTGACCAAGAAGCCCCCGGCGATGTTGATGGTGGCCACCAAGATGGCGGCGGCCCCGAGGATCACCGCTGGATCCCCCATCTCACCGCCGATCTGCAGCATGCCGCCGATGATGATGATCCCGCTGATCGCGTTGGTCACGGACATCAGCGGGGTGTGCAGGGCCGGGGAGACGTTCCAGATGATCTGCCAGCCGACGAAGCAGGCGAGCACGAAGACCGTCAGGTGCTTGAGGAAGTCCTCGCCGCCGCCCCAACCCACGGCGATCAGCGCGAGGCCGCCGAGGATCAGCGGCCACCACTTGGGCTCGCCGGCCGGGGGCGCGTGGCCGTGGCCGTGGCTGGACTTCTTCTTGGCCGCCGGCTCGACCGCCGCCGGCTTTTGGGCCTCGGGCTTTTGTGCCTCGGGCTTCTTTTGCGGCGAGGGCTCGATCTTGGGCGGCGGCCAGCGCAGCTCGCCCTTATTGAGGACCAGCGCGCCGCGAACGACCTCGTCGGCCTCGTCGACCTCGAACCCCTCGGCCCCGCCCATGTCGTCGAGCAGGTGAAAGAGGTTGTTGCCGTAGAGGTTCGAGGCAACGTTGGGCATGCGGCTGGGCAGATCGGTGTAGCCGATCAGCTTGACGCCGTGCACGACCGTGACCTCGTTGGCCGTGACCTGCGGACAGTTGCCGCCGCGCTCCGCCGCGAGGTCGACGATCACCGAGCCCTCGCGCATGTTCTTCAGCGCCTGCTCGGTGATCAGCAAGGGCGCGGGCTTGCCGGGGATCAGCGCCGTGGTGACGATGATGTCGACCTCTTTGGCCTGCGCCTCGAAGAGCGCCCGCTCGGCGTCCATGAACGCCTCGGACATCACCTTGGCGTAGCCGCCGGCCCCGGTCCCGTCCTCCTCGAACTCGAGCGGGAGGTACTCGGCGCCCATGGACTCGACCTGCTCCTGGACCGCCGGACGGGTGTCGAAGGCCCGCACGATGGCACCCAGCCCGCGCGCGGCGCCGATCGCCGCGAGGCCCGCCACGCCCGCCCCGATCACCAACACCTTGGCCGGGGGCACCTTGCCCGCCGCCGTGAACTGCCCGGTGAAGAAGCTCCCGAAGTGCTGGGCGGCCTCGACCACGGCGCGGTAGCCCGCGATGTTGGCCATGGACGAGAGCGCGTCCATCTTCTGCGCGCGAGAGATCCGGGGGATCGCGTCCATGGCCAGGACCGTGGCCCCGGTCGCCTTCAGGCGCTCGACCAGGGCCTCGTTTTGTGCCGGCCAAATGAAGGAGATCAGCACCTTCGAGGCGTCGAGGAGCTCGGCCTCGTGCTTGCCGAGCCCGGGGTGCTCCATGGGCTCGCGGACCTTGAGGATGATGTCGGCCGTGGACCACAGCGCCTCGGCCCCCTCGACCACCGTGCAGCCGCTCGCCTCGTAGGCCGCGTCGGAGAAGTCGGCGGCGGCGCCGGCTCCGGCCTCGATGAGCACGGTGAAGCCGAGCTTCTGCAAGCGCTTGGACGTCTCGGGTGTCGTCGCCACCCGGCGCTCGCCCGGGAAGACCTCTTTGGGGATGCCTACTTTCATCGCTGATCCCTCGCGCTTCGTGTCGAACTGCCTGATCAGCCCGGCCGAAGAGCGTTGCATCAGTATCACGAACCCGGACCACCCAAAAGCCAGGGATTGCGCCGCTCACGCGAGCGCACACCGTGCACGAAGCTGCGCTGCGCCCTATAATTTCGCAGCCCTGGCTGCCTCCGCGCGCCGGCCCCGAGACCATCATGAGCAACACCTCCCGTCCCCGAGTCGTCCTCGCCGGAACCGCCCTCTTCGGCCTCACCTGCCTGCTCGCCTGGCAACACCGCGAGACCGATGCAGGTCTGCGCGCCCAGGACATCCAGGAGGCATCGATCGCCGCCGAGCTAGCGGCCGGCCCGGACCAAGACGGCCGCCAGTTGCTCTTGGATCTCGTCGAGCCCGAGGACGGCGAAGGTGGCAGCGAGGCCGAGCTCCTGGCCCTCGTCGACTCCCTCGGTCTGCCCGCCGAGCCGGCCGGCTTCTACGCCGAAGGTGAGCACCTGTGGCGTGTGCACGGCAGCCCCGAGCAGCTCGCCAGGCTCCAGGAGAGCCTCGCGGATCACCCCAAAGCTCACCTCATCGAGGGGATCGAGGCCGAGCTCACCTACAGCCTGCCCGACAACGCGCTGATCGCCCTCGACCAGGACGGGGATGGCGATTGGGCCGCGGGTGAGGACGCCGACGTGCAGCGCCCGGATCGCCCGCGCTTTTCTCCCAACGACCCGCTCTACCCCAAGCAGTGGCACCTCGACGCGATCAACGTTCCCGAGGCGTGGATGCACACCCGCGGCCAGGGAGCCACGGTCGCGGTCATCGACACGGGCGTGGCCTACAAGGACTTCAGCTGGAAGAACGTCGAGGCCAAGGCCGTGCCCGACCTCGCCGGCGTCGAGATGGTCGCCGGCAAGAGCTTCGTGGCCAACGGCCTGCCCGACGGCCTCGACGACCACGCCCACGGCACCCACGTGGCCGGGACCATCGCTCAGGCCACGGACAACGGCGTGGGCGTGGCCGGGGTCGCCCACCAGGCCAAGGTCATGCCCCTGAAGGTGCTCGGGGCCAGCGGCGGCGGCTCGGTGGCAGACATCTCCAACGCGATCCGCTACGCCGCCGACAACGGGGCCGACGTGATCAACATGAGCCTCGGCGGCCCGCTGCCCTCGCGGGTCATGGCCAAGGCCGTGAAGTACGCCCACGACAAGGGCACCACGGTGATCTGCGCGGCCGGCAACGAGCGGCGCTCGCGGGTGTCCTACCCCGCGTCCTACGAGGGCGCCGTGGCCGTGGCCGCCACCGGCATGACGGGCAAGCGCTCGTTCTACTCCAACTGGGGCAAGGATCTCGACATCTCCGCCCCCGGCGGCGACCAGAGCAAGGAGTTCGGCCAGGAGGGCGGCGTCCTCCAAAACACGATCATGGTCGGCGACCCCTCGCGCAACGACTACCTGTGGTTCCAGGGCACCTCCATGGCCTCGCCCCACGCCGCGGGCGTCGCTGGGCTGATCGTCTCCGCCGGCGTCGACAACCCCGTGGAGGTCGAGCGCATCTTGAAGGAGACCGCCCACCACCCCGACGGCAAGACCTGGGACAAGGAGTACGGCGCGGGCCTGATCGACGCCGAGGCGGCGGTGATCGCCGCGCGCGCGGACTACCAGGGCGAGCGCCTGGGCTTCGCCGGCCTGCTGGGCCTGCTGAGCTTCGCCGGCCTGGGCTTCCTGGGCCGCGGCCAGAGCCACGGCCAGGACCAGGCGCCGCGCAGCGCCGCGCGCAAGCTGCTGGGCGGCGCGAGCTTGCTCGGTGGCGTCGCCCTGGCCGCCGGCGTCCTCGTCACCCCGCTGGCCTACGCCGCGGGCACCAGCGCGGGCCTGATGGGCTCGGGGCTGATGCTCTCGGCGCTGCTGCCCACGCTGCTGACCTTGGTCCTCCTCCAGGTCCGTTCACTTCGTGCCTTCCTGGCCGGGCTCAACCTCGGCTGGGCGGCCCTGCTGGCCCACGGCGCGGTCGTGCTGCCCACGCTGATCCAGGGCGTCCCCGGTGGCGCCGGCTGGGACCGGCTGTGGCTCGCCGCCAACGCCCTCGTCACCCTGTGGCTGGCTCGCCGCGCGGCCGACCTGTCCTGAGTACCGAGGGGGCCCGAATCCCAAAAGGGAGCGGGCCCCCGGGCCTGCCCCCGCGTTGTGCGCATACTCTTTGTGCACCCCAACGCGAGGCGCAAGCGCCGACAAAATAGGGCGACCCGAGTGGGTCGCCCTATTGTCGTGCTGCGAAGCGCGCACAGTGAGCTCAAAGAAACTTCATAATCGACGCCTCGGCTCGAGAGGCTGCAATCGAATCGTTGTGGTTTTAGACCCCTCGGTCTCGACTGCTCTCCAGCCACAGAGGCAAGGTCGCGTCGACCCCCTCGGCCTCGAGGCGCTCCTTGGCCTCTTTCATCTCATCGACTCGCCCGCCCTCGGCGTCGACGAGCACCGCGAGCGGATAGGTGCCCAGGGCCGGCTCCCAGCGCCGCCGCAGCTCGTTGAACTCGTCCATGCGCGCGGCGTCCTTCCAGTCCTCCTCCTTGAGCTCGAGGACCCGGACGTCGCCGATCATCGAGCGCGGGTGCATGTTCCCGAGCTCGAGATCCAGGCGCTTACAGGGCTCGCACCAGTCGGCGGAGAAGAGCACCAATACACGCTTGCCCTCGGCGGTGGCCTCGCCGTGGACGCGCTCGAACATCTGTGAGAGGCGCTCCCCCTGGCGCGGTCGCAGTCGGCGCAAATCGTAGCCCACGAGCGCGCCAGGGTCCTCCTGGGCGCCAGGGCCGTCTCCAGCACCCTGCGCGTCCGCTGCGCTCGCGCCGGGGCCCTCCCCCTCGACGCCCCCGCCACAGCCCCAGACGAGCACCAGCGCCGCCGACAGCAGCCACGCTGCGCTCCAGGTCTTCTCTCGCAGCTCTCGCAGCGACGCCCGCGATGCCTCACACCGCGGGCGCTTCGCCTCTCGTGACGCGCTCTGACACCAATGCACGCCTGCACATAACCTCGCGCGAGCCGCGAGGCAAGCCGCGGACACGGCTCCTAGGAGCCCGTGGTGAAGCCCAGCGCGGCTCCTGGCGCCGGGATTTTCGTCGAGGGCGCGGAGCCAAAACGCCGCTGTACCGGGCGTACTGTCAGTTTTGGCGACAAAGCCCTCGGCGAAAAGACCAAGCGAGGTGTCGTGTTGGGTTTCACCACGGGCTCCTAGTCCTCGTCGTCCTCGATCTCGTCGTCGTCCTCGAATTCCACGGTGCTGTAGCGCATCCCCCGGGCCTTGCCCTCCCAGGTGACCCTGCCACGGTCGATCAAACGTGCGAGGGACTTGCGCACCTGCAGCGCGGTGCCGCCAACCTCGGCCGTGATCTCCGGCGCCTTGATGGGCCGCTCCGCGTTCTCGACGACCGCAAACACCGCCGCGTCATAGGCCTTGCGGCCCTCTGGCGTGCGCGTATTGACCGGCTTGGTCTTCTGCTTGCGCTTCTTCTTCTTGTTGTTGGTGGTGTTGCCCTCTGCTGCCGAACGCGTCCCGCCAGCTCGCCCTCCCTCGAGGATGTCGCCAACGGACACGGAGCTGAGCAAGTTGGCAAACTTACCCTTTCCAAGCTTGGTCAATTCGGCGAGCGTGAGCTGCGGGTTCTCGAGGACGAGGTTGATGAACACGTCGCGCTCCACAGCCTCCACAGCCGAGTTGAATTCACGTTCGAAACTGGACACGCACAGACCATAGCACAATCGAATCACAACACGAACATCTGTCTCCCATTTTTTGAGCACCACTGGCAATTGGAACACCCCACTGAATGTTGACGATCGGGCACAATGTCCAAGTGGCCATAAATTTGACCTTTCGGACAGGCAGAGCGTCTCGAAGTGGCCCTACGTGGCAACTATGGATATAGTCTCGGCCGCCTTCCACACCGCCCGGACGCCCACCTGGCTGTCCCAAAGTGCAGGGTATCTCGGGTGACTGCTATGCTCCGGGCGTGCAGCCATCATTCGATCTGATCGGCGACGTCCACGGGATGATCCAGACCCTGGACGCCACCATCGCGCGCCTGGGCTACCGCAAGGGCGGCGGCGGACGAGCCGGGCGCTGGGGCCACCCTGGCGGCCGAACGTTGATTTCCCTGGGAGATCTACTCGATCGTGGGCCCGACCCCCTCGGCTGCTGTGAGCGCATCGCGGCCATGGTCGAGGACGGCTGCGCGGCCATGATCATCGGCAACCACGAACTCAACGCCCTGCACTGGGTCGAGGGCTTGCGCACACATAGTGAGAAAAACCGGGCACAGTTTGCGACTACGTTGGCGCAGATCGAGGTCGATTCCGCGCGCTGGGATCGCGCCCGAAGCTTCATTGAATCGCAACCCACGCACTTGCAGCTGATGCTCCCAGACGGCCCGCTACGTGTCATTCACGCCTACTGGGACGAGGACACGACGCGCTCGCTCCCGCCCCGCCTAGACCCCGACATCCTGCGTCGTAGCGCCCCAGGCGGCGATCTCGAGCCAATCTTTGAACGCTACATCAAGGGTCCAGAGGAGCGCTGTGCGCCCTACGAGGACCAAAATGGCCACGTCCGCAGCACTCGGCGTATTCCATGGTGGCGTGATTACCCCGAGCGTGCGCCGAAGACCGTCTTTGGCCACTACTGGTGGCCGTGGTCTGGCTTACTCACCCCAAGGCATCCAAGTTGGGCCGGGCCGGGCCGCAACGCCGCCTGCCTCGACTTTGCCGCAGGTCGCGGCGGCCCCCTCGTCGCCCTGCGCATGCCCGAGGGCGAATTCATCACGGTGGACAATCGAGATGTTCCCGGTCGCTGATTGATCGGTCGCGCAAAACACACACACTCCACCTTTCGTGGGATCATGTAGATTTCGCGCGCGGCACGGGGAGGCCAATTTAGCAGGCCCGCCCGGCGTTCGACCCGCCGCCAGGCGGGACCCCGTGCCCATGCGAGGCTCAGGCCAGAGCCGCGAGGATCGCTCGTGCGTGGCCGAGGACGGCCTCGCGCAGCTCGGGCGGCTCGATCGAGACCAGCGCGTCTCCAATCGAGAGCAGCCGCCGGGCGAGCTCTCGACAGGAGCGATAGGCCACCTTTCGCTCGAGCAATTCCCCCTGCTCAATCCAGCGATCTTCCTGCCCGGGGTCCCAGACATTGTGGTGGACCCAGCGCGCCATTGGGGCGCGAATCCGCAAGGTCGCCGTCCCGGGCCGATCTTGATCGATGCCAAAGGCAGGGTCGTGGTCTCCCCAGATCCTATCCTGACTCGGCACCGGCTCTCGAGGCGACAGGCCCGCGATCACCTCGGCGGCCTCGATCTGCGCGACCCGAAAGCTGCGCGCGTCGGCGTGGGTCCGCGACCACGCGCGCAGATACATGTTCCCGTCGTGCAGACGCAACTGCCACGGCTCGACGTCGTGGACCCTCGCGCCGCCCTCGGCGCTCCACGGGCTGGCATAGCGAATCTGCACGACCTGCTTGGTGACGGCGCCGAGCAGCACCGAGAGCACCCGCGGGTCCGTGCGGCTGCCCGTCGTCAATGTTGCGACCAGGCTGCCAGGTCGCGCGCCCGCGCTGGGCAAGTCGCCGCGCTCGCGGATCTCCGCGTCCATCTGCTCGGAGAGCCGGCGCAGGCGGACCGTGATCTCCTCGTCGGCGATCGGCGCGAGCAGAGCCTCCGCGAACAACACAGCGGACAGATCCGCCGGCTCGGGATCGCTCAGCGGCAGCGTGAACAGAGAGTCTCGGAGCACCCACCGGCCCTGGGAGCGATCGAACTCCACCGGGGAGTCGCAGGCGTCTCGCAGCCAGGTCAAGGCGCGCTGGATCGAGGGATGGGAGACCCCGGCGACGTTGGCCAAGACCTCCTTGCTCGCGCCCTCCGGGTTGTCACGAAGGTGGCGAAGCAAGACCCGCGCCGTGTCCTTGACGAGCTCCGAGGGTCCGTCGGTCATGGGGGCCTTCATACCAGGAACACAGGCCGTGACGATTCAGCACGGTCCGTGAAAACGTGACGATCTGACTCACCGCGACGAGCCTGTCATCCTGTCCTTTGGACCACGCGCTGCGAGGGCAGACGCGCACGCGCCTCAGGACCCACGGCGCAGCGCTCGTGGGCCGCGAATTTCTGCCAAAAATTTGCGGATACGCGAAAGCGCGGGAGACTGATCACATGGACTATGTAGGCGCTGAGAAACTTCGGCCCAAGCTGCGTACGGGCTCGCTCCCCGGCCTGCCTTGGCGCTCACTGACCCGGCGTGACGACCTCGAAGACCGCATGCCCGCGCTGATTTTGCTGAGCTTCGCGATGCTGGCGGCGATCCAGCTGCTGCTCCGCGGCTAGCAGTCGCTCTAGGAGCCCGTGGTGAAACCCAACACGACACCTGGCTTGGTCTTTTCGCCGAGGGCTTTGTCGCCAAAACTGGCAGTACACCCGGTACAGCGGCGTTTTGGCTTCGCGCCCTCGACGAAAATCCCGGCGCCAGGAGCCGCGCTGGGTTCCACCACGGGCTCCTAGGAGCCGGCGCGCATGGAGCCGGCGCCAAAGGACTCGACCTCGGCCATGATCTCCTCGTCGCTGAGGATGTGATCGGTGGTCTTGGCGCGAGCGAAGATCTGTTTGACGAGGCCCTCGGCGGGCTCGATGCCGCGTTTTTCGAGCCAATAGCGGACATTGGACTCGCCGGACATGAAGCCGACCTCGATGCACTGCTGCTTGCCGAACCAGTTGGCTGGCACGCCGCTATAGATGCGATCGGCGAGGTCCGCATCACCCTTTTTGATCGCCTTGATGACGGCGGCCGCGTGGACCCCCGTGGCGGTGCGGAAGGCGTCCTCGCCGACGAGGGGATACTGGCGATGGATGGGCACGTGGCAGGCCGCGGCGACGGCCTCGCACCAGGGCACGAGCGCGCTGAGGTCGTTGTCGATCTCGCCGAGCAGCTTGAGGTTCATCAGCGTCTGATCGAGGGACGCGTTGCCGACCCGCTCGCCGATGCCGAGGGCCGTCCCGTGGATGCGGTCGGCCCCAGCCTCGAGCGCGACGATGTTGTTGGTCACCCCGAGCCCGCGGTCATTGTGCCCATGCCAGTCGACGCCGACGTGGCTCATGCCAATGGCCTCGAGCAGCATGCGGGTGAAGGTCACCAGATCGCGGACGCCGTCGGGGGTCGCGTGGCCGACGGTGTCGCAGATGCACAGCCGGGCGACGCCGTGCTCGACGGCGCAGGAGAACAGCTGGTTGAGGACCTGCGGGGTCGAGCGCGTGGTGTCCTCGGTGACGAAGCACATCGGCAGGCCCCGCTTGCGGCACAGGTCCGCGGCCGCCCGGGTGCGCTCGAGCAGGGTCGAGATCGTCCAGTCCTCGGTGTACAGGCGGATCGGGCTCGAGCCCAAGAAGGCGTAGACGGTGATCTCCTTGCCGGTCGCCTCGGCGATGTCGGCGACGGCGTTGATGTCTTTTTCGTGGGTCCGGGCGGCGCAGGCGTAGGCGATGTCGAGGCCCTCGCGCTCGCCGTATTCGATCAGCGCGGTGACGTGGTCGATCTGCGCCTTGCCGGCCCCGGGCAGCCCGAGGTCGACGGCGTCGATGCCCAGCGCCGCCGTCAGCCGCAGGATCTCCTGCTTTTGTTCGAGCGAGGGATCACGCACCGAGGGCGACTGGATCCCGTCGCGCAGGGTCTCGTCGAAGAAGCTGACGCGGCGGTCCTTGAGCGGGCTCAGCGAGGTCCTGCGCTTGCGCGAGTTCCAGTCGAAGATCAGGTCCTTGATGTCGGGCTGAGTGGCTGAGTTCGTCATGCTCGTTGGCTCCCTCGAGGTTGCCCTCGGTGCGTGGTGATCGGGCTCCTAGGCGCGCTCGAGCACCAAGGCGATGCCCTGGCCGCCGCCGATGCAGGCCGAGCCGACGGCGTACTTGCCCTCGCGCCGGCGCAGCTCGTGGACCAGGTGCGCGGTGATCCGCGCCCCCGAGGCCCCGAGCGGGTGACCCAAGGAGATCGCGCCGCCGTCGACGTTGACCTTGTCGCGGTCGAGCTCGAGCTCCTTTTCACAGGCGAGGTACTGGGGCGCGAAGGCCTCGTTGATCTCGATCAGGTCCATGTCGCCCAGGCCCAGGCCCGCGCGATCGAGGGCGCCCTTGATCGCCGGCACGGGGCCGATGCCCATGATCTTGGGATCGACGCCGGCGACCTTCCACTGGACCAGGCGGGCCAGGGGCTTCAGGCCGTGCTGCTTGACGGCCTCCTCGCTGGCGAGGATCAGCGCGCCGGCGCCGTCGCAGATGCCCGAGGCGTTGCCGGCGGTCACGACCCCCTCCTTGGAGAAGGACGGGCGCAGCTTGGCCAGGCCCTCCATGGAGGCGTCGGCCCGGGGATGCTCGTCGACCTCGACGAGCTTGTCGCCGCGGCGGCTCTCGACGGTGACCGCGGCCATCTCGGCGGTGAAGCGACCGCCCTCCTGGGCCGCGGCCCAGGCTTGCTGGCTGCGCAGCGCATAGGCGTCGCACTGCTCCCGGGTGATGCCGTGCTGCTTGGCCAGGTTCTCGGCGGTCATGCCCATGGCACAGCCGGCGTAGGTGTCGGTCAGCGAGGCCCACAAGGTGTCCTCGAGCACGGGGCTCTGGCCCAGGCGGGCGCCCCAGCGCAGGCCGCGGGCGGCGTGCGGGGCCTGGCTCATGCTCTCGGTCCCGCCGGTGAGCACGACCTCGGCGTCACCAACGAGGATCTCGTGGGCGCCATTGACCACGGACTGGAAGCCCGAGCCGCACAGGCGGTTGACGGTCAGCGCGGGCGAGGGCACGGGCACGCCGCTGCGCAGGCCGACGTGGCGGGCCATGTAGAGCGCGTCGGCGGAGGTCTGGCAGACGTTGCCGACGACGACGTGGTCGACGATCTCGGGGTTGACGGCGCCGGCCTCGAGCGCGGCTTGGGCCGCGACGACCTGCAGGTCGATGGCGCTCAGGTCTTTGAGGGAGCCACCAAAGGCTCCAAAAGGGGTGCGTTTGGCGGCGACGATGTAAATGGCACGAGACAGGGTTTTGACGGTCACGGGCTGGTAGTATGCCATGCACCCAAAGGCCGCCTCGGCGTCGGCGAAGGCGCCCTGTGTGGCTCTGCGCGGGCTTCCTCACGATTTTGCACATGCTCTCGACGGTCGCCCTGCTCTGCACATGGCTCGCGTGGACGCCGAGCGAGGCGGGCGCGGGCAACGAACGCGGCCGAGGAGCGCCCGCGACCGTCGATTCCGCGGGCGAAGCTGCGGATCGCGGCGAGGCAGATGCCACTGTGAATCTTCCTGCCGAGTCCGCCGCGCCTGCCGAGCATGGCCACGCCAGCCATGCCGATCGTGCCAATCATGCCGAACCCGAGCAGGCCGAGGCTGCGCCGCGCAGGCCCGGGCTGCGCGCGTGGCTGACTCGACCGCGCCCTCGCAGCGCGCGCTTCTTGGACCACGGGGTGCTCGCCCTGAGCGTCGCCGGCGGGACGCCGCACCTCTACCGCCTCGACCTGCGCGTCGGCCTGCTCGACCTGCTCAGCCTCGGGTTCACGACGCACTGGCTCCCCGGCCAGCGCGCGCCGCAGATCTGGCCGGTGGCCGCCCTCGCCCTGTGGCGCGGCCGCGTGTTCGAAGTCGGCGCGCACTATCGGCCGGTGCTCCACCCCCCGGTCGATCCCAGCGAGCACTTCGTCCCCCGCACCCACTTCGCCCTCGCCAGCTTCGTGCTCTCGAGCGGGTGGATCTCCGGGGGCCTCGACGCTGGCTTTGGCCACGCCCGAGTCGCGAGCGTCGACCCCGGCGCCACGCTCGAGTTCACGCGGCGCTCGGCCTTCGCCGGGGGCGTGTTCGCCCGGGTCGGCACCCGCCGCTGGGGGGTCAGCGCCGACGCCCTGGCGCTGCTGACTCCAGATCCCCTGCTGGTGTTCGAGCTCGCCGTGGACCTGCGCTTCGGGGCTTTCGAGCGGCGTCCGCCCGGGGGCTGGACGCGACCATGAGGCCGGGGTAGGTCGAGCGCATGCCTCCGCGCCGACGCACCGCGAGCTCCGCCGAAGAAGCCTGGGAGAGCGAGAGCGAGGCCGATCTCGGCTGGGATCTCGAGAACCCGCTGCGCCCGTCGATCGCCGCCGATCGCCCCTTCGAGCTGGTCACCGAGCTCGAGCCGCGCGGCTCCCAGCCCAAGGCGATCACCAGCCTGGTCGAGGGCCTGCGCGCCGGCGACGAGAACCAGGTCCTGCTCGGGATCACCGGCTCGGGCAAGACCTTCACCGTGGCCAACGTGATCGCCCAGGTCCAGCGGCCCACGCTGCTCCTCGCCCACAACAAGACCCTCGCGGCCCAGCTCTACGGCGAGTTCAAGGCGCTCTTCCCCCAAAACGCCGTCGAGTACTTCGTCAGCTACTACGACTATTACCAGCCCGAGGCCTACGTCCCCTCGACGGACACCTATATCGAGAAGGACTCGAACATCAACGAGCAGATCGACCGCATGCGCCACGCGGCGACCTACTCGCTGCTCTCGCGCCGCGACGTGATCATCATCGCGAGCGTGTCGTGCATCTTTGGTATCGGCTCGGCCGAGGCCTACTACGGCATGGTCGCGCCGATCAGCGTGGGCGAGGAGCTCGACCGCGACGTGCTCCTGCGCCGCCTGGTCGCGATGCAGTACGAGCGCAACGACGTCGACTTTCACCGCGGGACCTTTCGCGTGCGCGGCGACGTGGTCGAGATCTTCCCGGCCTACGAGGACGACAAGGCCGTGCGCGTCGAGTTCTTTGGCGACGAGGTCGAGGCGATCCGCGAGATGGATCCGCTGCGCGGGACCACGCGCGGGACCATGAAGCGGGTCACGATCTTCCCCGCCAGCCACTACGTGACCCCGGCCAGCAAGCTGCGCACGGCCATCCAGGGCATCCAGACCGAGCTCGGCGAGCGGCTGACCGAGCTGCGCGGGGACAACCGCCTGGTCGAGGCCCAGCGCCTCGAGCAGCGCTGCATGTTCGACCTCGAGATGCTCGAGGAGATGGGCCGCTGCTCGGGCATCGAGAACTACTCGCGCCACCTCTCGGGCCGCGCCCCGGGCGAGCCCCCGCCGACGCTGCTCGACTACTTCCCCGACGACTTCTTGCTGGTCATCGACGAGTCCCACGTGACCTTGCCCCAGGTCCGGGCGATGTTCCGCGGCGACCGGGCGCGCAAGTCGACCCTGGTCGAGCACGGCTTTCGCCTGCCCTCGGCCCTCGACAACCGCCCGCTGCGCTTCGAGGAATTCCAAGAGCGCACCGGCCAGCGCATCTACGTGTCGGCGACCCCCGGCGACTACGAGCTCGAGTGCACCGAGGGCGTGGTCGTCGAGCAGATCATCCGACCCACGGGGCTGCTCGACCCGGAGATCGAGATCCGCCCGATCGCCGGTCAGGTCGACGACCTGCTCGACGAGGTCAAGGCGCGCATCGACCGTGACGAGCGCGTGCTGGTCACGACCCTGACCAAGCGCATGGCCGAGGACCTGACCGAGTACTACGCCGACCTGGGCCTGCGCGTGCGCTACCTGCACTCGGACGTGGACACCCTCGAGCGCACCGAGATCATCCGCGACCTCCGGCTCGGCGAGTTCGACGTGCTCGTGGGCATCAACTTGCTGCGCGAGGGCCTCGACATCCCCGAGGTCTCGCTGGTCGCGATCCTCGACGCCGACAAGGAGGGTTTCCTCCGGGCCGAGCGCAGCTTGATGCAGACCTGCGGCCGTGCGGCCCGCAACGTCAACGGCCGGGTGATCATGTACGCCGACCGGATCACCGACTCGATGCGCAAGGCCATCGACGAGACCGAGCGCCGGCGCGCGATCCAGGACGCCTACAACCGAGAGCACGGGATCACCCCACGCAGCACCCGGGCCAAGATCACCCCCCTCGAGCAAGACAAGGCCCCGCCCGGGAGCGCAGGGGGCGGGCGCGGCAAGACCAAGGGCCGCGGCAAGGCCAAGGAGGAGCTGCCCGTGGGCCTCGATCGCGCCGACGACCTCGACCTCCTGCCCAGCGAGCTGCCCGAGCGGATCCGCGAGCTCGAAGCACAGATGCGTGCGCTCGCCAAGGCGCTACGCTACGAGGACGCGGCGCAGCTGCGAGATCGCGTCCGGGTCCTCGAGGCCCGGCGCCTGGCGTTCGAGGGAGACTGACCCCCCAGACGAGGTCCCATGAGCGAGGAAGACGAGCGCGAGCAAGCCGAGCGGCGCTACATGGTCGAGCTCGGCCTGCGCATCCGAGCCGAGCGGATCCTGCGCAGCATGACCCAAAAGGACGCCGCGCAGGCGGCCGGCATCGCCACCGACATGATCTCGCGCATCGAGAACGGTCGCTACCAGAGCCCCGGCCTGCGGACCTTGCTGCGCATCGCCGACGGCTTTGGCATGCCCGTGTCCAAGCTGCTCCCCGACGGCAGCAACGACCCGCCCCGCGCCGAGTCACAAAACGCCCGCCTGGTCGCGTTGACGCACCGCGCCGAGCCGCGCGACCTGGATCTGATCGTCGAGATCGCCAGCGCCATCGTCAACCGCAAGTGAGCCCGCGCCACGGCCTGGCCGCGCGGGGTATCCTCCCCGCCATGCCGCGCGCGCAGCATCGAGGCAGCTCGGGCCGGTGGGTCCCTGCGGGCGCGTGTGCGCTGCTCTCGATCGCGCCCTTCCCCGCGCTCGTATCGGCCGCGCCCCCCCTCGACGCGACGCGCGTGAACGCGCCCAGCCCCGAGGCCCCCAGCCCGGGCGAGCCCCAGACCGCCCTCGAGTGGTTCGACCGCGGCCTCGAGCTCGCCGGCCGCGAGGACTTCGAGGCCGCGGCCGAGGCCTTCTTGCGCTCGCACGCGCTCCAGCCCACGACCCAGGCCCTGCTCAACGCCGCCTACGCCTTCGAGGCCGCGAAGCGCCCCCTCGACGCGGTCTCCAGCTACCGCCTCGTCCTCGCCCAGCCCGAGCTCGACGAGGGCCTCGCCGCCCAGGTCCGCGAGGCCCTCGACGCCCAGGTCGCCACGCTCGTGACCCTCAAGGGCGTGCGCTACTCCCCCGACCGCCCCCTCGCGCACCTGTGGATCAACGGCCGCGAGCGCGACATCGAGAACTTCCCGATGCTGCTCGAGCCCGGCCTCGTCGACATCGAGGCCGAGGACGAAGACGGCTACCGCGGCCGCGAGCGCGTGGCCCTGGACCCCGGCGAGGTCATGGTCGTCGACGTCGCCCGGCTGCTCCCCCCCCCCGTTCAGCTCCCGCCGCAGGACGTCGACGCGGCCACCGAGGGCGAGCTCGAAGGCGACTCCCCGACCACGAGCCCGACGTCCCCTTCGCGCCCGGATCAGATCCGCGACCAGCGACATCGCGGCGTGCTGATCAGCACCTGGGTCGGCGTCGGCCTGTCCGGGGCGCTCGGCGTCGGCATCTCGACCACCGGGCTGCTCACCAGGCGCGAGTACAACCTCTACAATGACTCGACCTGCTTCGAGGAGGGCGCCTGCGCGGGCTCGGACGATCCAAACGTCGACCCGCCCGGAGACCCCGAGGCCCACTACCAGGCGATGACGCGCTACGAAGACGCCACCAACGCGCTGATCGGCGTGGGCGTGGTCGTCGGCGCCGTCACCCTCGGCCTGGGCATCTCGGCGATCGTGCTCGGACGCAAGCGCGCCGCGGCCAGTGAGAGCGTCCGCCTCGCGCCTGTGCCCGGCGGCCTCGGTCTGCGCTTTTGAGCCCTCGAGCTCAGCGCCGCCGCTTGGGCTTTCGGCCCAGGCGCAGCCCGGTGCTCGTGTGCGTGCTCGAGCCCTCGACGCCGCGACCGGCTCGGGGCGCGCTTCCGGTGCGATAGCTGCCCGTGCCCTCGGGCCGCCCCGCGTCGGGCTGCGTCGGCCGCTTGGGTCGGCCCGCTCGCCGCAGGCTGCCCCGTTGGTTCGTGGCCACCGTGTCCGCGCCGGAGCCCTCTTCGTCGAGCCACGGTGACTGTGACTGTGACTGTGACTGTGACTGTGACTCGCGGGGCGCGTCGGCGCCCGCGGGCTCGTCGAGCCACGGCCCGCTCGCGGGGGCGGGTCCACCTGCGGCCGCGTGGGCCTGGGCCCCGCGCGGCTCGACGCGCGGGGGTCCACCCGCGGCCCGGTGGGCCTCCGCGCGCAGAGGGCCTCGCGCGGCCTCGAAGGGGCGCGTCGGCTCGCGGACACCTGTCTCCTCGGCGTCTAGATGCCGGGGCGCCTCTCGCTCGGGCTCGCGCGGGATGATCCGCGTGGGCTCGCGGGTGAGCGGCTCGTCGTAGCCGGGCTCGCCGGCGTGGCTCGGCCCATCGGCGTGGCTCGGCCCGTCAGCGTAGCTCGGCCCATCGGCGTGGCTCGGCCCGTCGGCGTAGCTCGGCCCGTCGGCGTAGCTCGGCCCGTCGGCGTAGCTCGGCCCGTCGGCGTAGCTCGGCCCGTCGGCGTAGCTCGGCCCGTCGGCGTAGCTCGGCCCGTCGGCGTAGCTCGGCCCGTCGGCGTAGCTCGGCCCGTCGGGATGGTCCGACTGAGGATGGCTCGCCCCCGGGTAGTCCGACTGGGGATGGTCCGGCCGCTCGAGATGGCGAGGCGAGCCCGAGCGGGCGGCCACCTCGGGGCCAGCGTGGCCACGCACCTGAGCTCGGCGGCCCTGAACCTGATCTAGGCGACCCTGAAAGGGCCGCGTCGGCGCGCGCTCTTGCAGCTCGGGGACATCCGCGCGCTCGGGCCTCCTCGCGCGCGGGCGGGTCGGCTCCCAGCCAGCCTCGTCCCACTGGTGCTCGTCGTGGCGCCGGTGGACCCCGGCCCGCTGCGGCGCCTCGGGCTCCGGCTCGCCCTCGAAGGCCTCGCTGGGATCGAAGGTCAGGTCGTCGTCGACCTCGATATAGGGGTCGTAGCGCTGGCGCTCGCTCGGCGCCGGCTCGCTCGGGCGGGGCTCCGACGCGCGCGGCTCGGGCTCCGGCGCGCCCATCGGCTCCGGCTCGGGCTCCGGCTCCGGCATGAGCTCGTCGAGCCAGGGCGCCGCGTTGAGCGGGCGGTCTCGGGCGGCCAAGGTCGCGTCGAAGATCTCGCTGGCCAGGCCGATCCCCGGCGGCCGCCAGCCCGCGGCCATGCGATCTCCCATGAGCTCCTGGACCTGGCGCAAGAGCGCAAAGTACTCCTTGCGCGTGCGCCGCTGATTGAGCACGTAGAACTCCGCGCCCTCGAGGCCGACGCTGGCCAGGCAGTGCACGCAGTCCTTACAGTCCACGCACAAGGTGAGGTAGCGCGAGCTCTTGCAGTCCCGCGAGTCCTCGCAGTAGCTGACCTTCTCACAGCTCACGCAGCGCTTGGACTGGGTACAACCGTTGCAGTCGATCGACTCATCGCAGTAGGTGCAGTCCTCGCAAGAGTCGCAGCCGATGCAAAAGCGGCAGTGGTTGCAGGCCCGGCAGTCCTCACAGCCGAAATTGCCCTCGCCGGGATCGTCGTCGTCGATCTCCCGATCTTCGATCAGCGTCTCGAGGGCAGCGAGGAACTCGTCGAGGGTCACGGCGCAGGCGGGCGAGCACGCGGGGCTACTCGCGCGGGCCAGGTTACGCGGGCGCCGGGCACAGATCCAAGAAAAGCCGCAGCCCGGGCGAAGCGCGCAGCCCCCATGGCTCGGGATGGTCAGGAGACGGCCTGGCTCACTGCGCAGGTAGATTGGACGGGCGCCAGCGACTACACTCCGCCGAACGCATGCCGACACGCCGTCATGCATCGCCTGCGGGCACTCGGTCTTCGCGCGAGCTTCGGCTCGGGCGCGAGCTTCGTCTTGGGCTCGCGCCGCTCGCGCTGACGCTCTTCGGCCTCGCCTGTCAGCCGGAGATCGGCGACCCCTGCAAGCGCTCGCTCGACTGCAGCGTCCAGGTGACCCGGCAGTGCGACGTCTCCAACGTCCCCAACGACCCCAACTCCGAGGGCGAGTGCACCCTCGAGAATTGCAGCTTGGGCGTGTGCCCGAGCGAGGCGATCTGCATCAAGGTCTACGCCACCGAGTTCATCTCGGTCTCCTGTGACCCCGAGCTCGAGGATCTGCCCAACGCCGAGGGCGAGATCACCAGCGACGCCTGCCTGCCCCACGAGGTCTGCCTGCCCGAGGGCCTGTGCGCCGACGAGCTGCGCGCCCGGACCAGCTGCCGGCGCGAGTGCAAGAGCGACAGCGACTGCCGCGACAACTACCAGTGCCTGCGGGTCGGCAGCGGGGGCGTCTACGTGGCCCCCGACCCCGACGATCCCGAAAAGCAGACCAGCGCGAAGATCTGCGTGCCCGAGTAGCCTGCCGTGGCACAGCTCCCCCGCAAGGCCGCCCTCGCGGGGACGCTGGTGTGGATCGCCTGGCTGCTCGTGATCGGCCCGCCGACGGTCGCCGTGCTCGTGGCGATCTCGCCCCTGGTCATCGTCCCCTTGCTGCTCCAGGCCATCGAGCCAGGGTCCGACGCCGAGTCGCGGCCGGAGTCCGAGCGGCGGCCCGCCAGGCTCATGCAGGCTCTGCGCCTGGCCCAGCTGCCCTGCGCGCTCTTCTTGCCCCTGGGCCTGAGCCTGCGCCCCGGCGGCCTGGCCATGCTCGCCTGCCTGCCCTGGGCCGCGTGGACGGTGCTCGCCGCCGCCGAGGCCCTGCGTCGAGTCATCGCCCTGCTGCGCCGTGGCCCGGCGGCCCTGCTGCGCCCCGGCCCTGCCCCCGGCGAGCTGGCCATCGCCGCGGGCCTCGGCTTCCCGGTGATCGGCAGCGCCTGGCTGCTCTGTGATCGCCTCGAGCTCCAGCCCCTGGGCTTCTCGCCGCTGATCGTCATCTTGACCGCCGCCCACTTTCACCACGCCGGGCTGAGCCTGCCGCTCTTCTCCGGCCTGCTCGTGCGCCGCGACCCCGAGCCGTGGATCTGGCGAGCCTGTGCCCTGGCCGTGGTCCTCGCCGTGCCCCTGGTCGCCGTCGGCATCACCGCCTCGCCGCAGCTCGAGCTCGTCGCCGCGTGGCTGACGGCCGCGGCTGGAGCCGGCGTGGGCGTGGGCATGCTGCTGCGCGCCCGCGAGCTGCCCACGATCCCCGGCCTGCTCTCCGCCCTATCCGGCGCGAGCGTGCTGGCGGGCATGGTGTTCGCCGCCAGCTACGCCCTGGGAGAGTTCGGCGGCGTGCCCGTGCCCGACATCGCCTCCATGGTCCAGCTTCACGGGGCGGTCAACGCCCTGGGCTTTGGCCTGCTCGGCGCGTGGAGCTGGACGGCGAAGGCGCCCGAGCTGCCGAGCTCGAGCGCCTGAGAGTCCAACCTGATCCGATCAGGCTCAGGAGATCACGCCGAGGGACTTGCCGATCTTGGTGAAGGCCGCGACCGCGCGATCGATCTGCTCGGTGCTGTGCGCAGCCGAGAGCTGCACGCGGATCCGCGCCTGGCCCTTGGGCACCACCGGGTAGCTGAAACCGATCACGTAGATGCCCTCGGCGAGCAGCTGATCCGCGAAGTCCACGGCCAGACGGGCCTCGCCGAGCATGATCGGGACGATCGGCGTGTCGCCGGGCTTGAGCGCGAAGCCGGCCTGGCTGACCCCGGCGCGGAAGCGCTTGGTGTTGGCCTCGAGCTTGTCGCGCAGCTCGGTGGTCGCGCTGAGGGTCTTCATGACCGCGAGGCTGGCCGAGACGATCATCGGGGCCAGGGAGTTGGAGAACAGGTAGGGCCGCGAGCGGTTGCGCAGCAGGTCCACGATCTGCTTGCGCCCGGAGGTGAAGCCGCCCGAGGCCCCGCCCAGGGCCTTGCCCAGGGTCGAGGTGATCACGTCGACCCGGCCCATGACCCCGCAGTACTCGGGCGTCCCGCGTCCGGTCTTGCCGATGAAGCCGGTCGCGTGGCTGTCGTCGACCATGACCATGGCGCCGTACTTCTCGGCGAGGTCGCAGATCTGGTCGAGCTTGGCGACGTTGCCGTCCATGCTGAACACGCCGTCGGTGGCGATCATCCGCAGGCGCTTGCCCTGGGTCGCCTGGAGCTTGGCCTCGAGCTCGGCCATGTCGGAGTTGGCGAAGCGGTGGCGCTCGGCCTTGCAAAGGCGCACGCCGTCGATGATCGAGGCGTGGTTGAGGGCGTCGGAGATGATCGCGTCCTCGGGCCCGAGCAGGGTCTCGAACAGGCCGCCGTTGGCGTCGAAGCAGGAGCTGTAGAGGATCGTGTCCTCCGTGCCCAAGAACCCGCTGAGCGCGCTCTCGAGCTGCTTGTGCTTGTCGAGGGTGCCGCAGATGAAGCGCACGCTCGACATCCCGTAGCCGCGCTCGTCGAGGGCCGCGCGGGCGGCCGCGACGACCTCGGGGTGGCTCGACAGCCCGAGGTAGTTGTTGGCGCAGAAGTTGAGCACCTCGTCGCCCGACTCGCCGCCGGCCACGGTGATCGCCGCGCCCTGCGGGGAGGCGATGATCCGCTCGTGCTTGTAGAGACCGGCGTCTTCGATCTCGGCGAGGATCTTGGCGTAGTGCTCCTTGGCTTGCTCGAACATCGCGCCGAGCTTGGCACAGGCCAGCGGCGATGCCCAGGCTCCCCCGCGCTCGCGCCGAGCCCACTCACCGGGGCGAACGCCGGTTCACGACCGATTCAGTCTGTCAGCGCCGCCGCCCACTCGTGGACCCGCGCGCGCGCGTCCTCGTCGAGGCCGTCGCCCGGTGGCATCTCGCCGGCGGCCACCCGCTCGTCGATCCACGTGGCCGCGCCGATCACCGCCTCGGCCCGGGACAGATCCAGGAGATCCGCGACCTCGCCCCCGGGGAAGTGGCAGGGACTGCAGGTGTCCTCGACGAGCGCGGCGAGGGCCTCGGGCAGCTGCTCGCGGCCCGCGATCGTCACGCCTTCTTCACCTGCTTCACCTGCTTCATCCCCTTCACCTTCACGGCCCCCCGCCTCGCCGATCAGCTTCGACAGCGGCGTGGGCTCGGCCCGCGAGGGCACGTCCTCGGCGCGCAGGGGGTCGAGGGCGTAGAGCGAGTCGAGCGGGATCTCGGCGTTCCAGGCGTGACAGACCACGCAGTTGCCGATGTCGCTGGGCCAGGGCGGCATCAGCTTCATCTCGCCCAGGTAGCTGTCGAGGTTGCGCAGGCGCTCGCCCGAGACATGGGCGATCAGCTCCTTGGCCCGGGTCCGCGGGGCGCGATCCGACTCGAGGCGGGCGAGCTCCTCGTAGATCGGCCGGGCCATGTCCGCGCGCCCGAGCACCGTGTAGCCCTCGGCGAGCTCGAACATGAAGTTCTCGTAGGTGTTGGGGCAGTGCGAGGGGTCCTTGGCCCCGGGGCGCAGCTCGTCCCAGCGCGCGCGCAGGACCTCGAAGTAGGCCACGGCCTCCTCGACCCGGCGCTCGCGCTCGAGGGGGATGTTGCCGGCGAAGAAGAACGCGAAGTTCCCGGCCAGGGCGTGGAACTCGATGTTGTCGGGCTGGGCCTTCACGCGCGCGGCCAAGATCGCCTCGAGGTCGTCGACCTTGGCCAGGGCGCGCAGGTTCTTGCCGCGGTTTTTATCGGTCAGCACGCGGCCGAGCTGAAAGAAGCTCCAGGCCACGAAGTCGAGGTCGTCCATGGCCATCGGGTCGCGCTCGCCGAGCAGCGCGCCGTAGACCTTCACCTGCATGTCGGCCTTGCTGTAGTCCCCGTCGACGGCGCGCATGTTGTAGAAGCGGCCCAGGGCGCGGTTGAGCTCGGCGTCGCTCGAGTCGAGGAAGAACGCGGCCTCGAGGTCGGCCTCGGCCCGCTCGCGCAGGCTCAAGACCCCGGCCAGGGTCAGGTGCATGTGCGCCATGCCAGAGGCCCGGCGCGCGGCGAAGTCATCGGGGTTTTGCTCGGCGGCCTCGGCGAGCTCGAGCAGGCGGCGCTCGTCGGCGACGCTCAGCGGGAGGTCGCGGCGGGTGAGCTCGGCGGGGCTGCGCTGGCGAGAGGGGTGGCCCGAGGGCTTGCCCGGGCAGGCGCTCAGGGTCAGCACGATCGCGGTCGAGATCGAGGCCGCGGTCCACGGGGAGAAGGTTCGCTTGGTCATCGCAGCTCCGAGAGCAGGTAGAGGTCGTCCGTCGGCAAGCTGGCCGCGCGGGCGTGGCAGGCCACGCAGCCCGTGACCCCGGCGGGCCACAGCGGGAGCAGCTCTTCGCGGTCGCCCGCGTAGGTGTCGAGGTGCTCGAGGCGGTGCTCGGCCAGGGCGACGATCTGCCGGCGCGCCGGGGTTTGGGGTTGGTCGGGCAGGTGGATCAGCCGACGGTAGCGCTCGCCGGCCTCGTCGACCTCGCCGGCGGCGAGCAGGGCCTCGGCGAGGTAGAGCGCGAACACGCTGCGCACGTTGGGCGCCCGGCCCTGGCTGCGCGCCCCCGGCGAGAGCTGATCCCAGTTGTCCTGCTGCACCCGCAGGTAGTCGATGCCCGCGCGCAGTCGCCCGCCCACGCCCACGGGGATCACCCCGGCGAAGGTCAGCGCGTAGTTGCCGGCCATGGTGTGCAGGTCGATGTCGCCGGGGTTGGCCTCGGTCCACGCCCGCAGCGTGTCCTCGAGGCTGTCGACCTCCGCGAGGGCGCGCAGCTGCTCGCCCTCGGCGTAGCGACGCAGGGCCTTGGCCGCCGCCCAGAAGCCCCAAAATTGCAGGCGCTGCGCGTCGCCGATGCCCGCGCCCTCGCCCTCGCCCTCGCCCTCGCCCTCGCCCTCGGCGGTCACCGTCTCGGGCAGCAGCGAGGCGTAGACGGAGATCTGCAGGTCGAGGCGCTCGAGGTCCAAGACCGCGCTGCGCATGTTCAAAAAGCGCCCCAGGGTCCTCGCCGTGGGCACCCGCTCGGAGCTCGGGTCCAGCCGCCAGGCTCGCTCGAGGTAGTGCTCGGCGTGGTCTCGCTGATCCACGTGGCCGGCGAGACAGGCCCGCAGGTGCGCCTGCCCGGCGCGCCACTGTGCCTCGAGGTCTCCGGGCTGCGCGTCCGCGGTCGCGCGCAGCTCCTCGAGCCGCGCGAGGTCGACGAGCGCACGCCCGGCGGTGAACTGCTCGGCTCGCTTGGGCGCCGGCGGTTCCAAGGTCACACAGGCGCTCGCGAGCGTGACCGCGGCGGAGATCGAAGCCGCGGCGCCGGCGGCGAGCAGCGCTCTTCGCATGAGCCGAAAGGCTAGCGCCGGGCCTTCGCCCTGTACAGCGAGGCGGGCTCACCGAAACCCCTCGTCACATCTCGCGCGAACCGATCCCCAAGCGACACCCAGCCGACGACCAGCCGACGACCAGCCGCGCCGGTCCTGCATGGGCGCGCGCGAGCGGCTACACTGCGCCTGCTCGTGCTCGCGTCCTCGCACTGGCCGCTGCACCTCGCGGCGGCGCTCTACGCCCTCAACCTCGGCGTGGGCGTGAGCGCGCAACTCATGCGCGCGCGCTTCGGCGCCCTTCACCACTGGCTCTACGCCCTGGTGTTCGTCGCGGCCATCGCCGCGACGGTGCTCTGCTTTCACTGGGCGCTGCTCGCGACCTTGGCCGCCCTCGCCCTCCTCCCGCTGACCAAGCCGCCCGCGCTCGCGCACCCGGCCGTGGCCACCCTCGGCGCCTGCGGCTACCTGGCCGCCTACGCCTCCGCTTACCTGCTTTGAGATCGACATGGAACTACGCGAAGCCATCCTCCGCCGCTCGACGACCAACGGCCACTTCAAGCCGGACCCGGTCAGCCTCGAGCACCAGCATCGACTCATGGAGGCGGCCTCGCGGGCGCCCAGCCACTTCAACTCGCAGCCCTGGCGCTTCGTGCTGATCACCGACGACGCCCTGCGCGGGCAGATCGCCGAGATCGCCGGGCGGACCATGGGCGAGCTCATGGCCGGGGGCAAGTTCTTCACCCGCTACCGCCGCTACTTTCGCTTCTCCCAGCAAGAGATGAACGAGCGCCGCGACGGCATCTTCATCGACAAGCTGCCCGCCCCGCTGCGCCCCTTCGTCAAGCACGTGTTCAGCGAGACCGGGCAAAAGGTCGTCAACAAGCTCGGCGTGCCCAAGACCCTGGGCAAGGACAACCGCAAGCTCGTCGAGGGCAGCCCGCTGCTGCTCGCGGCCATGCTGACCAAGGAGGAGTACCAGCCCAAAGAGCTCTCGGGCTTCTACTCGCTGCTCGGCCTGGGCATGGCGATCGAGAACATCTGGCTGACCACCGTCGACCTCGGCATGGGCATCCAGTTCGTCTCGACGCCGATGGAGTTCCCCGACGCCTGGCGCGAGCTCAGCGAGCTGATCGCCGTGCCCGAGGACCTCGAGCTGATCGCCATGTACCGCCTGGGCTACCTGCCCGACGACGCCAAGCGCCCGTCGATCGACTGGACCTCGAGCCACCGCAAGCGCCTGTCGCAGTACGTGTTCCGCGACACCTGCCGCAGCCCCGAGCCCGACGCGGACCAGGCCCGCGCCAGCGTCGGCCAGGAGCCGCGCTCGTGAGCCGCGTGGGTCTGCTCTCGGTGGCCACGGCCTCGCCGGCCCACCCCCTGCCCCAGGCCGAAGCCAAGCGCTTCGCCGCGAGCTTCTTCGCCGAGGACTTCTCCGAGGACTCCCCCGAAGACTCCGCCGAAGACTCCAATGGCGACCAGGGCGACGCGCAGAGCGACGCCCAAGCCAACGAGCAAGCCAGCCCCGAGCTCGCGCGTCTGCTCGAGAGCTACGACAAGGCCGGCGTCGACAACCGCCAGCTCGGCCGGCCGATCACCTGGCTAGAGCAGCCGCGCAGCTTCCCCGAGAAGAACGCCGCCTACGTCGAACAAGCCAAGATGCTCGCGCGCCGGGCAGGCGGGCGCGCCCTGGCCATGGCAGGGATCGACGCCGCCCAGGTCGGCGGTGTGATCTTCGCGTCGAGCACTGGCGTGGCCACGCCCAGCCTCGACGCCCAGCTGATCCAGGACCTCGACCTGCCCCGCGACTGCATGCGCACGCCGCTGTGGGGCCTGGGCTGCGCCGGCGGCGGGGCGGCCCTCGGCCGGGCCGTGGCCATGGCCCGCGGCCTACAAAAGCCCGTGCTCGTCGTGGCCTGCGAGCTGTGCAGCCTGACCTTCGTGCACGCGGATCGCCGCAAGGCCAACCTGATCGCCGTGGCGCTCTTCGGCGACGGCGCGGCCGCGGCCGTGGTCGCCCCCGAGCCGTGGTGGGACGCCGAGAGCCCCCAGGGCCCCGAGCTGCTCGCCCCCTACGCCCGACTGATCGACCAGAGCGAGCACATCATGGGCTGGGACCTCGAGGACCAGGGCCTGCGCGTGCGCTTCGCTCCCACGATCCCCAGCCTGGTGCTCGAGCGCGGCGCCGAGCTCTTCGCCGAGGCCGCCGCCAAGCTCGAGCTGGCCGCCGCGGACATCCGCCACCCCATCCTCCACCCCGGCGGGCGCAAGGTCCTCGACGCCTTCGAGCGCGCCTGGGAGCTCGAGCCCGAGCAGCTGCGCCACGCCCGGGAGGTGCTCCGCGACCACGGCAACATGTCGAGCCCCACGGCGCTCTTCGTGCTCGAGCGCTTCTTGGCCGACAACCCCGCGCGCGGCGAGGCCGGGCTGCTCCTCGCCCTCGGCCCGGGCTTTTGCGCCGAGGGGGTCGGCTTTCGATGGTGAGCCCGTGCTAGCCCTGGCGACCGTGCTCGCCCTCGTCGCCGTCCAGCGCGTCGCCGAGCTGCGCCTGGCCAAGCGCAACCTCGCGCGCGCCCTCGCCAGCGGCGGCCGCCTGGTCGACGAGCCGTGGTATCCGCTCTTCTTCGTGCTCCACGCCGGCTGGCTGATCGCCTGGCTGGTCGAAGGCTGGCTGCGCGGGCCGAGCGTGGATCCCCTGTGGCCGGCGTGGGCGGCCGGCTTCGCCCTGGCCAGCGCGCTGCGCTACTGGGCGATCACCAGCTTGGGCCCGCGCTGGAACACGCGCATCGTCGTCCACGACGGCGCGGCCCCGGTCCGCCGCGGACCCTACGCCCTCCTCGCCCACCCCAACTACCTCGCCGTCGCCCTCGAGCTCGCCTGCGCGCCGATGATCTTTGGCGCGTGGATCACCGCGCTGGTCTGCACCGCGCTCAACGCCGCGCTGCTCTTGGGCCTGCGCATCCCCGCCGAGATCGCGGCCGTCCGCCAGGCGGCGTCCACTCACCACGGGAGCGACCATGACTGAGCCCGGGTACTTCTACACGCGCGAGCGCGGGGCTCAGGGCGAGGCGCGCTTCTTCGCCAGCCCCCTGACCCGCGGCCCATGGAGCATCGACCACCAGCACGCCGGCCCGCCCACGGCGCTGATGACCCGGGCCATCGAGGGCCTGCGCGTGCGCGAAGACGACCCGCCCTTTCAGCTCGCGCGGATCAGCGTGGAGCTGCTGCGCCCGATCCCCCTCGCCACGCCCCTCGAGGTCGAGCTCGAGGTGCTCTCGGGCGGGCGCAAGGTCCAGCGCATCGCCGCGGCCCTGCTCGCCGGCGACGAGCAGCTCGCCGTCGCTTTGGCCGTGCGCATGCGCGTGGAGGAGATCCCCGTCGAGGTCGCGCCCTTGCCCCCGCTGAGCGAGGCTCCGCGCTCCCCCGCGCAGTCCCGCCCGTCCGAGTTCGAGATCTTCCAGCACGAGGTCGGCTATCACACGGCCATGGAGATGCGCATCGCCGCCGGCGAGTACGGCCGCGGCTCGCTCACCGCCTGGCTGCGCCCGCGGGTCCCCCTGATCGCCGACGAGGCGACCAGCCCCCTGCAACGCCTGATGATCTGCGCCGACGCGGGCCACGGCGTGGGCGCGGCCCTCGACACCGCGCGCTGGTCCTTCATCAACCCCGAGCTCAGCGTCTACCTGCACCGCCTGCCCGTGGGCGAGTGGCTGTGCATGGACGCGAGGACCTGGACCGGGGAGCTCGGCATGGGCCTGTGCCGCACCCGGCTGCTCGATCAAAGCGGCGAGCTCGGCGTGGTCATGCAGTCCCAGCTGATCCAGCGCGCGCGCTGACGACCCGCGAGCGCGCGGCTGCTACTCGGGGCGCGAAAAGAGCAGGCGCCCCGAGTTCTTGTCGTTCTCCCACACCTCGAGCTCGGCGATCCACGCCCGCCCGCCGCTGAGCTCGTGGATCATCGGCTGGGCGTGCTCGTAGACGAAGCGCGCCGTGCCCTCCATGGACACCGCCGGTAGCACCCGCAGCTGGCACAGGCCGCGGGCGTCCATGTCCTGGAAGAAGCCGAGCTCGGGGTCGGAGGCGGAGATCAGCAAGGTGTGGTCGAACATGTGCTCGAGCCACGCGCGCAGCGCCCCGAGCCCGGAGAAGTCGACGACGAAGCCGCGCGCGTCGAGGGACTCGGCCTCGAAGTAGAACTTGAAGCTGCGCGAGTACCCGTGGACGAAGCGGCAGTGTCCGTCGTGGTTGTGGGTCCGGTGCGCGCAGGGCAGGTTGGAGAAGCGTTTTGTCGACTGGAGGCGCACGGCGCTCACCATCGCACGGCCTCGGCGCCGATGGAACGCGGGCTGCCGAGGTGCTACATGGCCGAGTCATGCAGGATGTCCAGGCCCTCCCAGATGACCGCGAGCTCGCCCTCGATCAGGTCGGCGTCAGCGGCCTGCGCCACCCGATCGTGGTCCTCGACCGCGCGGCCGAGAAGCAGCGCACGGTGGCGGATATCTCGATGTCGGTGTCGCTGCCGCGGGAGCAAAAGGGCACGCACATGAGCCGCTTCGTGGAGGCGCTGGCGGAGCACCATGGCGAGGTGACGATGCGCACCCTGCCGAAGATCCTCCGTGATCTCCGCGAGCGCTTGGACGCCGATTCGGCGCATATCGAGGTGCGCTTCCCTTACTTCCTGGAGCGAGCGGCGCCGGTGAGCGGGGCGCGGGCGCTGATGGATTACGAGTGTGCGTTCATCGGGGAGCTGGAGGGGGAGCGGGATGATTTCGTGCTGCGGGTGCGGGTGCCGGTGACGAGCTTGTGTCCGTGTAGCAAGGCGATCTCGGATTATGGGGCGCACAATCAGCGAGGGTATGTGAGCATTTCGGTGCGGACGGGGAGCGATTCACGGGGGGAGCCGGCGCTGGTGTGGATCGAGGAGCTGGTCGAGCTGGCGGAGCGCTGTGCTTCTGCGCCGGTGTATCCGCTGCTGAAGCGGCCGGATGAGCGGCATGTGACGATGCAGGCTTATGATAACCCTGTGTTTGTCGAGGATATGGTGAGGAATGCGGCTCGGGTGCTTCGGGATGATCCTCGGGTTGTTTGGTTCGAGGTGCATGCGGAGAATCATGAGTCGATTCATAATCATAGTGCGTTTGCTCGGGTGAGTTGGGGGGGGTGAGCGGGGGCTTGCTGGTCTTTTGCGGGGGGGCTTGCTGGTCTTTTGCGGGGGGGCTTGCTGGTCTTTTGCGGGGAGTTTCTCGGCCGTCGGGGCAGGCGCACGGGGCAGCAGGGGACCCTTCCCGCTCAGACAGATCGCTGACTTCGGTCGATGAGGTGAGGCAATTGGCTGCCTCTTTGTGGGGTGTCGCTCCGAAGTTGAGGTTGTGTACGCTAAACTCGCGGGAAGGGTCCCCTGCTGCCCCTTTTGTGCGCCTCTCTCATCGGGGGGTGTCTCCGCCACGGAGTCGGGGGGATTGCTGCTGGATGAAGCGGTAGGCGCTCGGAGATCGATATAATCTCTCTCGCTGTGGCGAGAAACGATATGCAACAAAGCTTCCGTGACCCGAGGTGATCAGCGTCAATTATTTTTTCCGATTGGCGACGATTATTCCTGCCGGTGCGAGACTTGCGCGTCCCCGTGCACGGCGACCTCGCGCGCGGGGTAGTTGTCGTTCGGGCAGTTGTCGCAGCCCGGTGTAGTTGTCGTCGGGCGTCAGCCCTTCTTGCGCCCCTTGGCCTTCTCGGTCCGGTAGCTGGGCACGTTGAATTCCAGGATCACCGAGTGGTGCACGAGCCGGTCGATCGCGGCCGAGGTCGCCATCTTGTTGTTGAAGATCCGGTCCCACTCGCTGAAGACCAGGTTGCTCGTCAGCGCCGTCGAGCGTCGCTCGTAGCGCTCGGCCAGCAGGGTGAAGAGGACCTCGGCCTCCTCGGCCGACTGCTTGACGTAGCCGATGTCGTCGAGGATCACGAGCTCGAAGTTGTCGAGCCGACGCAGCTTCCGGGGCAGCTCCAGATCTCGCTTGGCCGCGAGCAGCTCCTGGATCAGCGAGTAGGTCGGCGTCCACAGCACCGAGCGGCCCTGCTCGACGAGGGCGTGGCCGAGGGCCGCGAGGGCGTGGCTCTTGCCGACGCCGGGCAGGCCGAAGGCCAGCACGTTGATCGCCTCGTCGAGGAAGTCGCCGGCTTGCAGCTCGCGGAGCTTGCGGACCACCGGTCGCGGCAGCCGCTTGTCGTCGAGGGTCTCGAAGGTCTTGCCGACGCTGAGCTTCGAGGCCCGGCGCAGGCGAGCGACTCGGCGAGCGTGGCGGGCCTCGGCCTCGAGGTCCAGGACCTCGGCGATCGTCGCCAGCGCTGGCTCGTGGCCGTCGGTGACCAGGCGCGGGACCAGCTCCTCGGCCGCGGTCGTCAGCTTGAAGCTGCGCAGCAGCGTGGTGATCTGCTCGGCGTGGGCGGGGGGTCGAGGGTTCACGCCGCACCTCCGAGCAGCTCGTCGTAGACGCCCAGATCGGGCTCGCCGACCTCGAGCTGCGGGACCTCGGACTCCGTGGGCTGGACCCGCTGCTTGACCGTCGCGTAGTCGAAGGGCGCGCCGGCCTCGAGCAGCTGCGCGAGTTCGGCCTCGACCGTCGACTCCATCGTCATCGCCGCGAGGTGCAAGATCCTCACGTAGTCGACGTGGCCGCGCCCGGGTCGAGCGCGCTCGAGCGCGTCGTAGGCCCGGCGGAAGATCAGCGAGGGGTACAGCTCCTCGCGGAAGCAGTAGTTGGGGAAGGCCCCGGGCTTGCGCACCAAGGAGGCGATCACGTGGCGGTAGTCGATGCGGTGCGCGCCTTCGCCTCGCAGCCGCGGGAAGGTCTCGACCACCTCACCGCCGTAGCGCAGCTCGACCTCGTTGGCGTGCAGCCGGACCTCGACCTGGTGGCCGATCAGCTGCGAAGGCACCGAGTAGATCCGCCCCCGCACCTTGATCGTGCTCCAGCGCCGGACCTTCGGCGTCTCGGTCGTGTAGGTCGGCACCGGCTTGATCGGCAGCGGCCTCAGCAAGGGGCTCTCGAGCTCGAGCTTCGCCGTGACGTGCTGGTTGTGCTCGCGCTCGAGGGTCTGCTGGACGAAGCGCTCGTAATCCTCGACGCTGGCGAAGTCCCGGCTGCCCCGCAAGATCAGCGCCTGCTTCAGCAGCTTTTTGGTTCGCCGATGCCGGACCTCGACCGCGCCGTTTTCGTGCGACTTGCCCACGTTGATGCGCCGGACCGTCTCGATGCCCAGATGCGTGCACGCGTCCGCGAAGCGCTTGTTGAGGCTCCGGCCCCGCGCCTTCTTCAGCTCGTGCGTCGCCGCCGACATGTTGTCGAGGGTCAGCTTCCGCGGCACCCCGCCCAGGGCCCACAGTGCCCGCTGGAGCCCCTCGACCAGCGCCTCGTAGCTCTCCGACAGCGCCACGCAGGCCCAGGTCCACGCGCTCGCGACCAGGACCAGCTCGAAGAGCAGGTGGCGGAAGGGCTCGCCCGCGATCGTCACCTGCAGCTCGTTGCAGTTGGTGAAGTCCAGCGCCGCTTCCTCGCCGGGCGGGTGCTCTTGCTGGAAGTAGACCTCCTTGTCTGGTCCGTGCAGCGCTCGCCAGTCCCGGACCCGCCGCTGCATCGTCCGCAGCTGGCCCTGGTTGAAGCGCTCGGGCTTCTCCTCGATCAGCTGCTTCAGCAGCGTCTTGGCTTCGAGCTCGCCCTCCTTGTCCCGCTCGAGCAGCGGGACGATCTTCTCCTCCCACACCCCCTCGAAGGGATCCTTGCGCGTCCGCCAGTGCCGCGGCTCCTTGGTCTGCGAGGGCAGTGGCCCGCTCTGCCACTTCCGCGCCGACCTCACGCTCATTCCCGCCGCCGCTGCTGCGGCCTGCTGTGTCTTGCCTTGGTTCATCTTGCTCCGTAGCAGCCGTACTTGCTCGTCCGTGACCACGTGGGGGCTCCTGCTCCCCAGCGTCCCACGCGCGTTCTGGCTGGCTCGGACCGGCAGGTTTAGTTGTCGTCGACCGGCAAAAGTTATTGTCGTCGATCACCGAGGTCCTGGAAGTCACCCCTGAGACCATGACGACGGAGTTCGAGGGCCAGTTCGTCGACGAGGGAATCAGCGACATGGGGCCGCCTCAGACCAAGGCGGAAGGCATGAAGCTGCTCTTCTCCGACTGCATCGACGTGCTTCAACGGGGCCGCCCTCAAACGAGGGCGGAAGGCTCAGCGAGCTCACCAACCAGGAGCGAACCGTGGTGCTTCAACGGGGCCGCCCTCAAACGAGGGCGGAAGGCCGATCACAAGCTGGGCTCGCTTCGGCACCGACTGCTTCAACGGGGCCGCCCTCAAACGAGGGCGGAAGGTTGGGAACACGCGCGCCGTCATCGGCCCAGAATACACGCTTCAACGGGGCCGCCCTCAAACGAGGGCGGAAGGGGATTAGGGCGCGTGCCAGATCCCGACGGCGCAGGGATAGCTTCAACGGGGCCGCCCTCAAACGAGGGCGGAAGGGCCGGCCGAACCCGGGAATCGTCGCGGTCCCTCCAGCGGCTTCAACGGGGCCGCCCTCAAACGAGGGCGGAAGGGCAAGTTCTCTTGGCCGCATACCGGAGCTTTGATCCGCTTCAACGGGGCCGCCCTCAAACGAGGGCGGAAGGCTCGGCCGATCTCGACGCTCACGTGGTCGAGACCGACGCGCTTCAACGGGGCCGCCCTCAAACGAGGGCGGAAGGACTGGCGAGACCTCTTCCTCCCTGAAGCGCGCCCCTTGCTTCAACGGGGCCGCCCTCAAACGAGGGCGGAAGGAGCCGGTCCGCGCGTCACCGGTGGTGCGAGGCAGCCCGCTTCAACGGGGCCGCCCTCAAACGAGGGCGGAAGGCGTCGAGGCATACCAGGAGCTGGGGCACGCCGCGGCCATGCTTCAACGGGGCCGCCCTCAAACGAGGGCGGAAGGCTGGGTCGACGACTTCACCGTCGCGCTCACCGCTGCGGCTTCAACGGGGCCGCCCTCAAACGAGGGCGGAAGGCCCAGGCGACGAGCGCCGTGGTGGCGAGGAGGCCGCTTCAACGGGGCCGCCCTCAAACGAGGGCGGAAGGCAGGTAGATTTTGATGCAGTAGCCGGCCCCGGACGCGTGCTTCAACGGGGCCGCCCTCAAACGAGGGCGGAAGGCAGGTAGATTTTGATGCAGTAGCCGGCCCCGGACGCGTGCTTCAACGGGGCCGCCCTCAAACGAGGGCGGAAGGTCGCACACGCAAGGCACACAGCGCGCGCTATGCCGCTTCAACGGGGCCGCCCTCAAACGAGGGCGGAAGGCTCCTGGACCGACCACCTTGTCCGCCAAGACGCAATGCTTCAACGGGGCCGCCCTCAAACGAGGGCGGAAGGGTACTGGTTTTGTTCTTGCATGTCGTGTCTTTCTTGGGTGCTTCAACGGGGCCGCCCTCAAACGAGGGCGGAAGGCTGATTGACCAGATCCGCGAGGCCGATGTGCGGGTGGTGGCTTCAACGGGGCCGCCCTCAAACGAGGGCGGAAGGTGACCCTGCAAATCTCCAGCGTGATTCCGGCCGGCGACGCTTCAACGGGGCCGCCCTCAAACGAGGGCGGAAGGACAGGTCGTCCCGGAACTGTAGCAACTGCCCTTCAGGCTTCAACGGGGCCGCCCTCAAACGAGGGCGGAAGGGAGGGTGCCGTCTTGCGCATTGCGCCCGATCTGCCCGCTTCAACGGGGCCGCCCTCAAACGAGGGCGGAAGGCTCCACCGGCTCTAGTGTCTTGCGCTCGTCGCCGGCCGGCTTCAACGGGGCCGCCCTCAAACGAGGGCGGAAGGCGAGGGGGAGAGTGACCGCACTTACAAATTGTAGCTTCAACGGGGCCGCCCTCA
Organism: Pseudenhygromyxa sp. WMMC2535; assembly: GCF_011083025.2. NCBI lineage: Bacteria > Pseudomonadati > Myxococcota > Nannocystales > Nannocystaceae > Pseudenhygromyxa > Pseudenhygromyxa sp. WMMC2535. The sequence continues at coordinate 3,373,786 of NZ_JABJWV010000001.1, read as the reverse complement.
AACGAGGGCGGAAGGACGGGCGTGGCCACTGGCAACCCGGCGACCGTGATTGAGCTTCAACGGGGCCGCCCTCAAACGAGGGCGGAAGGGATTGATATTTGGGCGGAAGAGGTGTCAAAACTCGAGCTTCAACGGGGCCGCCCTCAAACGAGGGCGGAAGGGGCTATTTTCTAACCCCATGAAATTACAAGCTTTCTCAGGCATTTTGCACGCAGGGCGATTTCGCGCGTGGGTGAACTCCGTTCATGTCTCTCTCTTCAATTTTCAAACAGCCCACCACACCCACCTCAGACCCCGAATTCGTCATTTTGCACGCAAGACCGGGGTTTCACTGCGCCCAACCCCGCGTGCGACGAACCTACACTTCATATCCCAGATCCAAACTCACCGTTTGTGACTATGCACACTGCATATCTGCCGATGGAATACCTAACCAATTCACCTACTCAATGGAGCTCGCGTCGAGGGAGCCCGACCGCGGGAGCGAAGCGCAGGCGGGCCCCTCGGCGAACGCGACAAAAAGGAAGCATCTCCCATCAATCGAGGGTCGGCCGACTCGGCCGACCCTGCTCACGCAGCACGACCGCCGCGCGCCCTCCATCATCGGCGCCGAACTGCATGAGCACGCCCGAACCGGGCGCGTAGCCCCGGCGCGACGCGTCGAGAGCAAGGCCAAGGGAGATCGGGGTCGCTCCCGCTCCCACATGCCCGAGGCTCTCCGAGGGGAGCCACAGATCGAGCTCGGCCTTGCGCACCCGCATGACCCGGGCCTGGGCGAGGGCCGCCTCCCGGAACCCCTGCCTCCGATCGCCCCCGAGGTCGGCGATGCGGTAGTCGATATTCCGCAAGCCGCATCCGTTGTCGGCGACGCCCGAGGACTCGAGCGCGCCGCGACACGCGGCTGCGAGACCCTCGCCTCGAAGAGGCTGCCCGCTCCCGGGCACTGCGAGTTCGTGGCCCCAGCCGATCCCGAGGCACTGGAGCTCGCCCGAGGTTTCCCTCGGCGACGCGACGGCGATAGCTCCCCCTGCTTCGCCCGGCACGAGGTCCCCGCCATCGACGGTGCTCAACGGAGCACCTCGGTCGTCGAGGCCCTCGAGCGTGGCCGCGTGGAGAAATCCATCGGCCGCCGCCAGGATGCCGTACTTCGCACGCTTGCTGGCGATGACCTCGTCGAGCCAGAGCAGCCCGCGGACCGGAGACAGCACGCCCGTGAGGAGCTGCGAGTGCTGGCCGAGCCGTTCGGCGCCGACAAGCAGCGTGCGGAGTTCGACCGCGAAGGCCTCATCGAGCCCCGCCGGCCGCCCGGGCCGGTCGGTCTCGGATAGGCAGACCACCCACGCCGTGTCCCTGGCCTCTCCCGCAGGCAGCTGACCCAGGCACTCCTCGATCGGCGTCGCCGCCATCGTCAGCAGCCGTTCGATGCCCCTCGGGCTCCCCGGCAAGGGGATCGACGCACCGATGACCCACTCGCCGCCAAACCTGAACCGGGTCTCCTCGAAGCGGTTGAGCCCGCATCGGATTGCGGCGCATGTGGCCGGCGCGTCGTAGCCGACCGAGGTCACCATCCCGGCGCCGATGAGCGCGAGCGCCATCAGCGGGTCCCCTCCATCGCGTCCACGAGCTCGGCCAGCGACCGGAAATAGCGTTTCCCCGACGCGCGAGCACGACGCCACCCGGTCGGCATCCGGCCCACGGCGATCTCGCGCAGCCCATCCGGGCCCTGGCTCAGGAGGATCGAGGTGCGCCACAACAGCTGGAGCCGTCCGCGGTCGGGCTCGATGACGATCGTGTCGAGCACCGGAGCGAGCGTGGTCTCGGTGTTGTCGGCCATCACGAAGCAGACTGGCAAGTCGAGGGTCGGCAGCACGAAGGGCGGGATCGGCTCGGCGCTCAGGTTGAGGAGCTGGACGGGCTCGCCGCCCTCGGGGTAGGACATCTGCTGGTCGAGAGGGGCCGACTGGAAGTAGCCGTGGCGAAAATCTTCGGGCAGGCCAGGGAACACATGCTCGAGCCACGCATCGTCGTAGGTGCCCGCGAGCTCGAGGCGATCCGCGAAATTGCGCCCAACAGGGCCGAAGGACATGGGCCGATAGCGTCCGCTGGGCGAGGTGATCGGGCAGCCGGACTCCTGGGAATTGGGCACGGGCTGGCCGAGCTGCTCCCGCCGCGGTGTCCCGTCGAAATACCCGCGGCCGACCGGGTTGGGGCCGTAGGCGCCCTTCGTGTCGCTACCTCCATAGGCAACGTCGTAGCTGAGCTCCAGCCGCGAGAAGGGCTTCGCCGACTTGCTGGGCCGGAGCCCGAGCGCGCCCATTGTCCAGTACCGGTCGCCCACGACCTCGAAGTGCTTGGTCAGCGCGCCCACGCGCAGGGCGACCTCGATCTTCTCGACGGTCTGGCCGGGCGGAGCATGGGCAGCGCCGAGGAGCAGCACGTCGCACCGGGGCTTGAAGGGGACGAACTCGCACTCCCTGACCATCGCCGACCTGCCCGGCTCGCCGGTGAAGGTGTCGGCGTGGACGAAGGGATCGCGCTCATGCTCATCGACGAGCGCGGGAGCTCCCCCCGCGCGCGGGATCCCGAACGTGCCCTTGACGACAACGACGGCCCGCTCGTGGCCCTCGGGGTCGACGCTGACGAAGCACGAGGCGAGCAGCGGTGTCGCGTTTTGCAAGCGCACAGGCGAACGTCCGCAGATCCGGCGGGGATGCTAGCATGCGGCCACCTTGCGAAACCTGCGTAGGCCAACGGGCCCGATGTGGGAGATCGTCGAGCGCCACTTCGCGGAGGCCGAGTTCATGGCCGAGCTCTGGCGCGGCGCCTTCGACCAGCCCGACATGACCCTCGCCGAACTCGCCGGGACGACCGAGGCCAGGCTGCGGGCGCACCTCGAGGCCGTGCGCCTGCCGGGGCCGCAGGTGCTCGACCGTCTGTTCTGGCCGGCCGTGGCGGGGCCGTATGGCTCGAAGGCTCTGGTGGGAGGCCTGGGCATCCTCGACCTGGGAAACCGTACCGACTGGGCCTGGCTGGGCACGACGCTCGAGGACTGCCAGGCCGGCGACGAGCGTTGGCTCGGTATCGTCGAGGCCTTCGCGCTGTCGCGCAGGCGGGGCTTTGATAGGTGGCTGGCCGGGCAGCTCGACGAAAATGCGGGACCTCGCATCGCCGGGCTCGCCCGCGCACTGGCGAGGAGAGGGGCCGAGCTGGACGAGGGCCTGGACCCGCTCCTGGCCAGCGAGGATCCTGCCGTGCTCGAGGCCGCGGCGACGCTCGCCCGAACCGGAGGGCCCGCGCAGCTGGCCAGGGTGGCGGCCCTCGAGCGCCATGGAGATCCGCGGGTCGTGTGCGCAGCTGTCGAGACCGGGCTGGTCCGCGGCCTCGCGGGCTCGGTCGACGCGGCCCGGCACTGGGCCTTCGGAACATCGGACCAGGGCTTTCGCCGCCAGGCGCTGCTGTGGATGGCGCTGGTGGGCGGCGAGCGGGATCTGACGACCCTGCTGGCTTTGCTCGATGACCCCGAGGCTCGCCCCGACGCCCTGTGGGCTGCCGGGTTCACAGGACGGAGCGAGGCCGTCGTCGCGGCCCTGCCTTGGCTGGACGACAACGCCGTGGGGCCTCTGGCGGGCGAGGCGATCACCTCGATCGTTGGCTTGCCCATGCGGGACGAGTCGCTCTGGCTCGGTTCGCGCCCGGTCGACGACGAGCTCCCCGCGCTGGCCGATGAGCCGACCAGCCTCGAGTTCATTCCCGAGGAGCTCCTGCCACAACCTGACCCTGAAGGCATCCGCGCCTGGTGGGCACGCAACGAGCATCGCTTCAACCGCGAGACGATCTACCTCGCCGGCTCCGTGCTCGATGGAGAGTCGCTGCGCCGTGGACTGCTCGAGCAGCCGCTGCGTCGTCGCCACACCCTGGCCCTACTCGCGCAGCTGCTCACAGCCGGAGCCGCGTCGCTCGCCTCGCGCAGCTGGGCCCGGGTGCAGCTGGAGGCGATCGGCCGACTCCGCCTCCCCTGAGTCCGGCCCGGCTCAGAATCGTCCGCTCAACGAGAGGCCCCACAGCCCTGGGCCGAGCGTCGGCGCGGCCGCGACCCGAAGGTCGCGCCGCTGGCCGAGAGCGACCCCCAGCATCACGGCTCCCCCCAGCGCCGCCGCACCGCCGATGACCGCCGTGGCGACCCCTACCTCGCGGTACTTGATGACCTCGAGGTGCCCCGCGCCAGGCGGTGAGACCACGCGCTCGTCGACGGCCATCAGCCCGGCCCCGACGCCGACACTGATGAGCCCACCGCCCAAAAGCGTGGCCCCTGCGATCAGCAGCGGCGAAACCGGGCGCTTGCCCACGGGCTCCGGTGCGGGCGCGTCGACCATGTCCGGAGCGGGACCAAGCGGCTCCTCCTCCACGGGCTCCGGCAGCCCCGGCAAGAGCGGTAGAAGCAGCCTCATGACCAGCTCCGCGACGCCCGCGGTCGTGCAGCTCAGGCAGCTGTCGGTCACACTCTCGCCGACCGTCTCGCCCTCGAGCCGGACCTCGACATGGACCAGCAGATCATCCGTGCCGGGCATCGGGCTCGGGCGGATCTCGACGAGCACCTGGCGGTCATCGGCGAGGATGACCCCCGGCGGGAGCTCGCTCTCCTCCGCCAGCATCCGCTGGATCTCGGTCTCGGCGTCGACCTCGATCCCCGCCCAGCTCTCGGGAAGGTCCGCGACATCGATCTCCACGTCGATGATCTCGTCCCGAGCAGTTTCGGGCTCCGCCGCTCTCGCCGAATCGACCGACCCGACGAAGACGCCGGCCGCCAGGGCGAAACGAAGGACCCACTGCATCGCCTGCCAGCCTGCCGCACGACCCGAAGCCACGCAAGGCCGTTCGAGGCCGCCGTGCTATGGTCTGCGTCTCTCGCAGACGCTCCCATGGATCGGCTCACCGAAGAGTATCGGCTCGCTCGCCGCATCGGTCGCGGCGGCATGGGCGAAGTCTGGGAGGCCCTGAGGGTCAAGGACAGCGGCGTCGTGGTGCCCTGCGCGATCAAGCTGCTGCACGCGGACTTCACCGAGACAGCCCGGGAGCGGCGGATGTTCCTCGCCGAGGCGGTCATCGCCACCCAGCTCGACCACGGCCGGATCGTCAAGGTCACCGACCTGGACACGGCCAGCGACGGTCGGCCCTTCCTCGTCATGGAGCGGGTCGACGGCGTCAACCTGCGCAGCTTCCTGGCCGCGGCGAGACAGCGCGCGGTCGTCCGCCTCGATCTCGATCTGGTCACCTACATCATCGGCGAGGTCCTCTTCGCCCTCGACTACGCCCATGGGCGCGTCGTCGGGGACTCGGACGCCGGCGTGATCCACTCGGACGTCACGCCCGGCAACATTTTGCTGTCCTCGTGCGGCGAGGTGAAGCTGACGGACTTCGGGATCGCCCGCTTCGCCGCGACGGCGGGGCCCATGTCCCGCGCCATCGGGACCCCACGCTACATGTCGCCCGAGCAGCTGGGCGGCGATCCCCAGCGCGCAACCGATATCTACGGGCTGGGCGTGGTCCTGCACGAGCTGCTCGAGGGCGAGCGCTTCCTCGACGGACTCACGCCCGACCGCTTTCGCAGCCGCGTGCTCATGGGGCCTCCGCCCGCGCTGAAGCGCGACGACGTGCCCGCGTGGCTCGACGAGCTGCGCCAGCGCATGATCGCCACGGATCCGCGGGAGCGGCCGAGCGCGAGCGAGGCCCGGGAGGTGCTGGTCGAGCACTGCCCTCGCTACCTCGCTGCGGCGGTCCAGCTGCAGCGTGAGTATGCCCGCCTGGTCGGGCGGGCGCGCTCGGGCATGACACAGCAGCTGAGCGAGGGCGCGGCTGGCGTGGCCTCCGTCCCTGCGGCGACGCCCGAGGCGCCCACACCCGAGGTGTCCACGCCCGAAGAACAAGAGGACGAGGACGAGATCCCGCCAACCGAGCTCTTGCCTGCCACCTCGGCTCCCGAGCCTGACTCGGCCCCGGCCCTGACCCCAGGCAGCGTGCCAAGCAAGCCCCGCGAGAGTCTGCGCTGGCTGGCGATCCCTACTGGACTGGCTGCCCTCGGCATTTGCTTCGTGGGGCTCTCGCTCCTCGTGCAGGCGCTTCGGGAGCCTGCCCCCGTGTCCGCGTCGGCCGATCCGGCTGCGCTGCCCGACCCGGCACAGCTCCGCCAGCCGGAGCCCGGACCACAGCCCAAGCCCGAGCAAGAGCCTCCGGCCCCGGAGCCTCCACCCGACCCCGCACCCGAGCCCGACCCGGCGCAGCTCCAGCCTGCTGACAGCCCGTCACCATCCACCGTAGCGGCCTCCGACCCGACAGATCCATCCGCGAGCGAGCCGGAGGTCCAGCACGAGGAGGCGAGCGAGCCCCCTCCGAAGACGAAGACCAAAGCGAGGCCCAAGGCCAAGACCAAGATCGGTGTCATGTTCCTGATCGAGACGAACGTCGAGGGCAAGCTCAAGTGGGGCAGCAAGATCATCCCGGTCAAGAACCGCAGCGCCTACGCCGAGCTCCCCACTGGCAGCCATCGGCTCAGCTGGCTGCCTGAGGGCAGCGACGACTGGCAGGCCCACGGCCGCCTCTCCATCGAGGACATCGGACCGATGCGCTACAAGGTTCGGCTCCAAGACGGCAAGATCACAGAAATCTCCGAGATCCCCGCGTGACCCCGACCACGGTACTTTGCTCTCCCCCACCGCTGCGCCCCGTCTCCCCGCGGCGCCCCGCGGTAGTGCACAATCACCCGGATGAGAGGGAGCCGACCAGCCCACGGCGACGAGCCATGCCTGCACGACTGAGTGAGCCACCGTCGCTCGCGCGTCGACCCGCGAAGAATGAAGACCGTCGGGGTCCACGTGGGCGGGCGGGCACCGCGTGGCGAACGGCTCTTCATGGAAGTCTGTGTGTCGGGTTGTCGCTCGCGGTGCCCGTGCTCGCCATGCCGTCCCGGGCCCTCGCCGAGTCGGGTCAGGCCGCGGCGAAGAAAGTCCGCGTCGTCGTGGTCGCGGACCCGGTCGACGACGCCGAGGCCCCCTTCGCGGCCGAGGTCGAAGCGAACCTCCGCAGCGCGCTCGAGGAGGCCGGCTACGAGCTCGACGCGAGCATGCGCGCGGACGCGACCGTGCGCTTGCGGCTGAGCTTCTACAACGAGGACAACCTCGACTATCAGATCAACGTCGACATCGCGGCGGGTGGGCAGCTCTTGCAGCTGCCGATGGTCGCCTGCCCGCAGTGCGACAGCGCGGCCCTGCTCGAGAAGGTCGAGGGCCGCCACGGCGAGATCCTCGCCGAGCTCGAGCAGGCGCTGGCCGAGTCGGCAGAGCCGTCGGAGCCGGGTCCCGGGGAGCCTCCTTCTTCTGTCCCGGACGAACCCGAGCCCGAGCCGGGGGCCAAATCACTCGGGCCCCTCGGCTACGCGGGCATCGCCGTGGGCGTCGTCGGCCTTGGCGGACTCATCGGCGGGGGAGTCGAGCTCGCGCGGGGACGCGTCTACGATGACCAGGGACCGACGCCGCATCAGCTCGCCGGCACCAATCATGGGCCGGTCGGTGGCGCCCTGCTCGGCATCGGTGGGGCGATGTTCGTGGCCGGAGCGACGATGCTCGTCGTCGATCTTGTCCGGTCGAAGAAGGGGCGGCGCCACGCCGGGCTTGTCCACCCCCTGGTCGGACCGGGCTCCGTCGGGGTCGGCTGGTCTGGATCCTTTTAATATAGATCGAGAGGCACACCATCATGCACCGCAAGCACCTCACCGTCTCGGCCCTGTCCCTCGGCTTCGTCTTGGGCCTCGCGCTCAACCTCGGGGGGTGCCGCTTCGTCGAGCCCGATCCGAACCACTGCGCGAACCTGGACGGCAACGCCGCCTGCGAGGAGAAGTTTGGGGACGAGCGGCCCTACTGCCTGATGTGCGGAGACACGGCCCAGGACAACGACGGCTGCGTGACCGAGGAGCCCACGGACCTCGACTGCTACACGCCTTGCGGCCAGCTGCAGAGCTACAACGACGACGCCAGCTGCCTCGCCGTGGACGACGGCGACGGCGACGGCGACGGCGATGCCGATGCCGATGCCGATGCCGATGCCGATGCCGACGCCGACGGCGATGACGATGGCATGCTCTGCATGGGCGACGAGGAGTGCTCCGATCCCGCGTTGCCCTTTTGCGATCTCAACACCGGGATGTGTGTTCCCTGCGACGCGCTCCTCGCCGCCGATGAGGCCTGCGCGAGCCTCGGCGACGGCAACACGCCGGTTTGTCTCGATGGGAGCTGCGTGCAGTGTGCCGAAGGCAAGGAAGAGGCCTGCGTGGACACCACGCCGGTCTGCGACACGGCGGCGAACGTCTGCGTGGCGTGCAGCGATCACGATCAGTGTCCCGACAGCGCCTGCAACCTGGCCGAGGGCAACTGTATCGACCCGGGGACCCTTGTCCATGTGGATGGCGACGATGACTTGTGTGCGGCGAACGGAGGCACGGAGGACATGCCGTTTTGCACCCTACTTCAGGCATTGACCGCTGCTGGGGACGAAACTGTGATCATCCTGCACGAGATGACTGATGAGTATCTGGAGTCCAGCGTGGTCTCCAAGTCTGTGGCGATCTTCGCGGCTACAGGTGAGGTCCCCGCCATCCGTGGAAATAGTGGAACACCGGCCCTGACTGTCTCCGCTAGTGGGTACTTGTTCTTGAAGGGAGTCACCCTCGCCAACACTGCAAATGCCGGTGGGTTCGGGCTGCTTGTCGACGGCGGGATCGCCTGGGTGGACCAGTGCAAGGTTGTCAACAACTCAGGCGGCGGCATCGTCGTCGACGGCGGCGGGACGCTGAGCCTCGAAAACAGCTTCGTGGGAGGCGGCAACGTCAACAACACCGCTGCGATCGACGTTGTTGATGGCGCTCTGGAGATGAGCTTCACAACTGTTGGTTCAGGCTTCGGAACCTCGGCGGCGCTCGGTTGCACAGACGGAGCAGCAACGACAGTCCGCAACAGCTTGCTTGTCTCAGCATCCGATGACGACGAGGTGCAGTGCACCGGCGTGACCATCACTGACAGCGCTCTCGAGATGTCCATGGGCGACAATGCCGCCCTCGGAGCGCTGACGTCCGGTTGGTTCTTCGACTACGACAGCGGCGATTTCCACCTCGCTCCTGGGATGTACCCCGCGGTCATCGAGTCCGCCGCGACCTGGACCCCCGGCGACTCGCCCACCGACATCGACGGCGACCCCCGGCCCACCGAAGAGGGCCCCGATTTCGCAGGAGCCGACCGCATCCCATGACCCGTGAACAGACAACGCTCGCCATAGCAATTGGTGTAGTGCTGGCTTGCACCGCGACTCCTGAATCGGAGGGCACGGAGATGACACAAACGAGCTCGGAGACCGAAACGGGCGACGGGGACGGGGATCCCACCACGGGCGACGGGGATGGGGACGGCGACGGCGATGGCGATGGCGATGGCGACCCCATGCTCTGCATGGGCGACGAAGAGTGCACCGATCCCGCGATGCCCTTTTGCGACCTCAACACCGGGATGTGCGTTTCCTGCGACGCGCTCCTCGCCGCCGATGAGGCCTGCGCGAGCCTCGGCGACGGCAACACGCCGGTTTGTCTCGATGGGAGCTGCGTGCAGTGTGCCGAAGGCAAGGAAGAGGCCTGCGTGGACACCACGCCGGTCTGCGACACGGCGGCGAACGTCTGCGTGGCGTGCAGCGATCACGATCAGTGTCCCGACAGCGCCTGCAACCTGGCCGAGGGCAACTGCATCGACCCCGGCAACGTCCTGCATGTGAATGGCAGCGGGGACGCGAACTGCTCGGCCGACGGGGGCACGGAGGGCATGCCGTTTTGCACCCTCGACCAGGCTCTCGTCTCTGCGGACACCAACTCGCTCATCGTCCTTCATGAGGTCGTGACGGTTCCGTACGTGTATCCCGCCAGCTCCAACACGATCCAGATCTCGGTCGCCATCTTCGCTCCTGAAGGCGAAACACCGGTGCTCCTCGGCGCGGGTGGGACGGCCGCGCTGACCGTGACCAACGCGGGCAACTTGTTCATGCGCGGCGTGACGATCGCCGGAACGCAGAACGGCGGTGAAGGACTGGTCGTCTCAGGCGGGCAAGCGTGGATCGAGCAGTCGCAGATCATCAACAACTCGGGTGGAGCAATCGTCGTTGACGGCGGCGGGACGCTGAGCCTCGAGAACAGCTTCGTGGGAGGCGGCAACGTCAACAACACCGCTGCGATCGACGTTGTTGATGGCGCTCTGGAGATGAGCTTCACAACTGTTGGTTCAGGCTTCGGAACCTCGGCGGCGCTCGGTTGCACAGACGGAGCAGCAACGACAGTCCGCAACAGCTTGCTTGTCTCAGCATCCGATGACGACGAGGTGCAGTGCACCGGCGTGACCATCACTGACAGCGCTCTCGAGATGTCCATGGGCGACAATGCCGCCCTCGGAGCGCTGACGTCCGGTTGGTTCTTCGACTACGACAGCGGCGATTTCCACCTCGCTCCTGGGATGTACCCCGCGGTCATCGAGTCCGCCGCGACCTGGACCCCCGGCGACTCGCCCACCGACATCGACGGCGACCCCCGGCCCACCGAAGAGGGCCCCGATTTCGCAGGAGCCGACCGCATCCCATGACCCGTGAACAGACAACGCTCGCCATAGCAATTGGTGTAGTGCTGGCTTGCACCGCGACTCCTGAATCGGAGGGCACGGAGATGACACAAACGAGCTCGGAGACCGAAACGGGGGACGGGGATCCCACCACGGGCGACGGGGATGGCGATGGCGATGGCGATGGGGACGGCGATCCCATGCTCTGCATGGGCGACGAAGAGTGCACCGATCCCGCGATGCCCTTTTGCGACCTCAACACCGGGATGTGCGTTTCCTGCGACGCGCTCCTCGCCGCCGACGAGGCCTGCGCGAGCCTCGGCGACGGTAGCACACCCGTCTGCCTCGACGGGAGCTGCGTGCAGTGTGCTGAGGGCAAGGAAGAGGCCTGCGTGGACACCACGCCGGTCTGCGACACGGCGGCGAACGTCTGCGTGGCGTGTAGCGATCACGATCAGTGTCCCGACAGCGCCTGCAACCTGGCCGAGGGCAACTGCATCGACCCGGGCAACGTGTTCCATGTCGACGCGGACGACCCCTGCGATGTCGGCGATGGCAGCGAAGCCTCCCCGTTTTGCAGCATCGAAGAGGCGTTGGCTGCTGCTCCGAGCGAAGTGCTCATCTATCTCCACGAGCGCGGCCTGAACCCAATGGTCTACCTCGAGTCCAACCCGATCTCGACCACCGTTGCGTTGTTCGCCGCCCCCGACGAGGAGCCCGTAGTCGTAGGGTCAGGAGCGGCGGCGCTTAGCGTCAACGCGTCTGGTGTCCTGCTCCTGCGGGGTATCGAGATCTCAGGGACACTGAACGGCGCAGCTGGGCTGCTTGTCGACGGCGGGATCGCCTGGGTGGACCAGTGCAAGGTTGTCAATAACTCGGGCGGCGGCATCGTCGTCGACGGCGGCGGGACGCTGAGCCTCGAAAACAGCTTCCTGGGTGGTGACTCGAACAACCCTGCTCTCGATGTCATTGACGGGTCCATCGACCTCGTCTATGCGACCCTGGGTCTGGCCCCCGCTGTCGCTGTTCCCGCCCTTCAGTGCTCGGGCAACGCGTCGGGTACAGTCCGCAACAGCATCCTCCTCACCTCCAACGGCGCGGATGTCGACTGTCCCGGCGTGACCGTGAAGACCTCAGCGCTCAGCTCGGCCACAGGCGACAACACCGCGCTGGGGGCCCTCGACATCGGATGGTTCGACGACTACCTCAACGGCGATCTCCACCTGTCGGGCATGCACCCGCCCGCGCTCGAGACCGCCGCGGTCTGGACGGACGGCGATCCCGAGCAGGACATCGACGGCGAGGCCCGCCCCGCCACGGACGGGGCGCCGGACGTCGCCGGCGCCGACATCCCCTGACCTACTTGAGTACGATCCTACCCTCTCGCAGAGCAGCGAGGATCTCCGCCATCTTGGGATACCCATCATCGAGGAACTCAGGCAGGAAGACCTCGGTGGCGTCGTCTCCATCCGCGCCAGGATAGTCCCGCTCCTGCTCGCCGCGCCCCTGACGGATCTGGTTTTGCAGCGATAGGACGTGCCTCGCCTCGATCTCGCCGCCGACCCACGAGTCCATCCCCTCCTCCACCAGCCCGTCCGCCGACAGGTCCCCATACACGCTGAACGAGTAGTCGTTCAGGGAGTTCAGGTAGACGAGCCGCTCGACACAAGCCGCACCGCCGATGACCACTTCGCTGAAGCTCATCAGGTCGCGGGCTTCGACGTCGCCGAGCACGTAAAGCTGCATGCGATCCGCCTCGTGGCAATCCGTCAGCAGACCGGACACCTTCAGGCTGCCGGCGACCAACACGGAGTCAGGGCCAGCGGCAAAGTCCCCGTCGAACACGACGTCGCCCGGGTAGAGACGGATGACGGTCTCGTTGATCGTCCATGGATACACATGCCGTCGAAAGTCCGCGTAGCCCTCGAGCCAGGGCGCTTTCTCGGCGACCAGCGCTTGGGCTTGCATGACTGGGATCTCCTGGTAGTCGGCCATATCGTCGCTCTGCGGCTGCGACAGTCCCATTACGCCGGTTTGCGCGCAAGGCCTATCCGCCACCAACTTGCCGTCGCTGGCCTTGCAGGCGATCTTCTTGCCGTTCGCGTAGACCCTCGTGCCCATCAGCGTCGCCACGGATGCTAGCACGCATGGACTCGCTCCGATCAGACCTCGTTGTCGGGAAAGGGAACGCGCTCCCAGGTGTCGCCATTGAACCGGATCAGATCCTTCGGCGCGACGACCACAGCATGCCCTCGTGGCTGTCGATCCCGAGCAGGACATCGACGGCGAGGCCCGCCCCGCCACGGACGGGGCGCCGGACGTCGCGGGCGCCGACGTCCCCTGACCTACTTGAGTACGACCCTTCCTTCTCGTTGGGCCATGAAGATTGCCCGGATCTCGGTGTTGTCGCCATCCAGAAACTCAGGCAGCAAGACTTCTGATGCTTCAACCTCGCTACCGTCCTCATACTCCTGCTTTGCGTCACCGCGCCCCTGATGGAGGGCGCATTGCACGATCTGCCTCGTATCGATGTTGCCGCCGACCCAAGAGTGGGAGCCCTCTTCCACGAACCCGTCAGCCGACAGGTCGCCATAGACAACAAACGAGCAATCAAACAAGGAGTTCACATAGATCAGTCGCTCCACGTGGACCGAACCGTCGACCGCCACCGAGCCGCAGCTCAGCATGTCGCGGGCGGTGAGGTCGCCGAGCACGACGAGAAGTGTGAATTGCCTATCGGCGCAGTCGCTCAGCACGCCCCGAACATCGAGGTTTCCATCCACCAATACGGAGTTCGCCTCGACGGCAAAGTCTCCGTCAAACACAGTGTCCCCCGAGTAGAGATGGACAATGATGTCGCCCGCCGAGTTCTCGTAGTCACGTTGTCGGAAATCGACATATTCCCGAAGCCAAGGTGCTTTAGCGAATGCGAGCGCACAGGCTCGCTCTGCTGAGATTGTCTGGTGCTTGGTCATGTCCGTTGTCGACTCCCTTCATCGGGTTCGATTGCGCACGAACCCCATCCTTGGTCGCGGCGGGTTCGGTCGACTCCCATCCGGATCTGCCCGAAGCCTCGTTTCCTTGGGCAGGCCCTTGCTGTCGTGGTACGCGCGGAGCTGGTCTTGCAGGTGTTGCTTGCTGCAGCCAGTCACCTCGGCGATCACCTTCGCCGCCTTGTCCTCGAGCTCGCCGAGTGTGGTAGTGCCTTCCGGCTCCCCGTCAGAACCGAGCTGTGTCTCGTACTCGTCGAACTTGGCGTGAATGCGCCCATGCTCTGCCAGCGCGTAGTAGTGCTCACTCCACAGCTCATAGTCTCGGTGCGAGATGGTCTTGTTGGTCTTCTTCTTGTTGTACTTTCCCGAGCCTTCGACACAGATGCACAAGCCGTCACCGTGTTTGACGGCTCGTCGGTAGTACGGCCCCTTGCTCTTCTCCTTGAAGCAGTGGTCGGGCACGCAGTGGTGCGGCGTCATGTGCTTTCCGATCGTCTTGCAGCCGTCCTTGCCCTTGCCCTTCGTGTAGGTCGTCAGCGTGCACCGCTCGTCGCTCGGCGACCCAGGCGGATTGTCGGTGAGATCCATATAGACCCACGGCCCGCCGTCGCCGGGCTGCGAGGCATGGTTGTGGGTCATCGGATCCAGATGCCGGGGCACGTTCTGGCCCTCGAAGCGGACATTCACGGACCACCCGGTGAAGTAGGCCTTCCCGCGGTTGGTCCCCGTGACGACGTTCTTCTGCGGCGCGCTCCCGGCCTCGTTGCCCGTGCTGCTGGCGATGTAGCTCCTGTCCCTGAGCATCACCGGCTTGCCGCCGATCTTGACCCGCTTGCTGCCCTTCTCGCAGTCCTTCGCCATGGCCGTGTTCGGGTAGGGAACGGGCACGCCCGAGGGGGTCGGCGGCGCGGTCGGAGGCGTCATGCAGACATCGGGGAACTGGGCCACCGACTTTCCGTCGCTGGCCTTGCAGGCGATCTTCTTGCCGTTGGCGTAGACCCTCGTGCCCATCAGCGGTCGCCGCGGATGCTAGCACGCATGAGCTCGCTCCGGTCAGACCTCGTTGTCGGGAAAGGGAATGCGCTCCCAGGTCTCACCATCGAACCGGATCAGATCCTTCGGCGCGACGACCACTGCCCCGGCGCGACCGTGGAAACATCTGAGGCCCGCCCCGCCACGGACGGGGCGCCGGACGTCGCTGGCGCCGACGTTCCCTGACGCGAGCCTCGCTCAGTCCTCGTCGAACAGGACCACTTCGAGCGGGGCCTGGCTCGTGGCGACGAACTCCCGAACCTGCTCGGGATCCAAGTCACACCCTGTCACATCCAAATACTTGAGAGACTTCAGGCTCGACAACTCCGAGATGTCGTCGACCGGTTCACTGCCGCTGAGGTCCAGGCGAGTGAGACGATCGAGCGAGGCGAGAGCCGAGAGTTCGGCCGCGTGGGAGAACTCGAGCTCGAGTTCTTCGAGTTCGGTGAGTTTGGCCAGCGCCGAGAACTCGGTGAGTTCACCATGAGTCTTGATCTTCAGTGCGCGCAAGCGTGTCAACGACGCGAGCGGTCGGATGTCACTGAGCTCCCACAGGTTGAGAGCCAGTGACTCGAGCCCGTGTAGTTTTGCGAGTGGGCGAATATCCTCAACGAAAGTGCTTCTGATATTCAAAGAGGCCAGCCCGTCCAGCGCCGCAACCGGAGAGATGTCTTCCCCGAAAAACTTCTCTATGCTCAGGTGACTAAGCCTCGGCAGGGCAGCCAGGTCCGTGAGGCGCCGGATGTCCCTGCCGTTCTCCAGGCGCAATGACACCAACGCGGAGAGCGAAGCCAGGGCGGACGCACAACGCGCGAGTTCGCGCCCTCCGAGTTCGAGTTGAGTAAGGCTCTCGAGCCGGCCGAGAGGGCCGAAGTCCTCCACTTGGTCGCTGTGACGAAAGTCGAGCCGTTCCAGGCTTTTCAGCTGCGCGAGTGCTCCAATCTCGCGCAGCCCCCTGCAAAAGGCGAGGTCCAGGTCTCGCAGGTCACGGGCCTGCACCACGCAGGAGAGGTCCCGAAAGCAAGATGCACCCATGAGCTTCAATTGTGTCAGCCCGGACAAGGACAGCAGTGGGTCAAACTCCTCCAGCGCGTCACAACGACCGAGGTTGAGCGAAACGAGCCCTGTCAACGAGGCCAACGGCGAGATGTCTGTCAGCTGCTTGTTTCCGTCGAGGCTGAGCTCCGCTAGCTGCGGCAGCTCCGAGAGCGGAGAGATGTCCTGCAGGCGCTTGCAGAACTCGACGGAGACTGCCCGGAGCGAGGCAAGTCCGGCGATCGGGATCAGATCCTCGAGTTCCTCGCTGTGGGCGATCCGAAGCCGTGTGAGCGCAGACGCTGCACGGACTGCATGAATGTCTTCGAGCCGAGTACACCACCCGAGGTCGAAGGACGTGATGCGCGTGAAGTGATCCAGCGCTGGGAGGGAACGCCGCCGAATGAGCAGTCCGATAGCGACCTCTGTGAGGCCGGGCAGTCGATCGACTCGAGCCAGATCCTCCTCAACGTGTGGGAGCTCAACTCGGCGGCAGAGCCGAAACGCTGGGTGGATGGCCGCCTCCGCCACGACCCCGGGGTCGAGCGGCTGATCACGGCATGCCACTACGGATGTCACGAACCCGCCCTTGAGCGTGATCTCGACGAAGGCGTCGGCCAACGGCCCGAGGATGGCCTGTTGGACCTCTCGCCGCTTTAGTGGCCCTGCGCGAGCCCACTCGGCACGCGCATCGCCATGCAACGCCAGGAAATCCTGGAGCGAGTCCCAGAGCGTCTCGTCGTCGGGAGCGTCATCGAGCTGCTTGCAAAGCTCAGACACGCGCAGCTGGAGCGCGAGGGACTCGTCACGTTCCAAGAATCGAAGGGCCTCGTCCATCATCGTTCAGCTCAACCACTCTTGCGCGCGAGACCCATCCTTTGCGGTGGCGGATTGGGCCGGCTCCCGTGTGGGTCTGCACGGAGCCGCGTGGTCCTGGGCAGACCCTTACTCTTGTGGTACGCGCGAAGCTGCTTCTGCAAGTGGTCTTCGTCGCAGCCGGTCACCTGGGCGATCACCATTGCCGCCGTCTCCTCGAGCTTTCCGAGCGTAGTGGTGCCTTTTGGCCTGCTTTTGGAGCCGAGCTGTGTCTCGTACTCGTCGAACTTGGCGTGGATGCGCCCGTGCTCCGCCAGCGCAGCGTAGTGCTCGCTCCACAGCTCATAAGACCAGTGCGAGATGCTCTCGTTTGTCTCCTTCTTGCGGTACTTGTCCGAACCCTCGACACAGATGCACAGGCCGTCGCGGTGCTCGACCGCCCCCTCGTAGTACGGTCCATCGCTCTTCTCCTTGAAGCAGTGGTCGGGCACGCAGTGGTGCGGCGTCATGTGGTCGCCGATGGTCTTGCAGCCGTTCTCGCCCTTGCCCTTCGTGTACGTCGTCAGCGTGCACCGCTTGTCGCTCGGCAACCCAGGCGGATCGTCGGTGAGATCCATGTAGACCCACGGCCCACCATCACCTGGCTGCGAGGCATGGTTGTGGGTCATCGGATCCAGATGCCGGGGCACGTTCTGGCCCTCGAAGCGAACATTCACGGACCACCCGGTGAAGTAGGCCTTCCCGCGGTTGGTCCGCGTGACCACGTTCTTCTGCGGCGCGCTCCCGGCCTCGTTGCCGGTGCTGCTGGCGATGTAGCTCCTGTCCCTGAGCATCACAGGCTTGCCGCCGATTTTGACCCGCTTGCTGCCCTTTTCGCAGTCCTTCGCCATGGCCGTGTTCGGGTAGGGAACGGGCACGCCCGAGGGGGTCGGCGGCGCGGTCGGAGGCGTCATGCAGACATCGGGGAACTGGGCCACCGACTTTCCGTCGCTGGCCTTGCAGGCGATCTTCTTGCCGTTCGCGTAGACCCTCGTGCCCATCGGCGACCGCCACGGATGCTAGCACGCATGGGCTCGCTCCGGTCAGACCTCGTTGTCGGGAAAGGGAACGCGCTCCCAGGTGTCGCCATCGAACCGGATCAGATCCTTCGGCGCGATCGACCACAGCATGCCCTCGCAGCTGTCGAGCCGATAGAACTCCACGTCCCCGCCCAGGCCCGTGTCGATCTCGCGCAGCTCGCCGTCCTCGAGTACCCAGATCGCCGACAGCGTGGCCACGTAGAGACGGCCGTCGAAGACGGTCATCCCCCAGAAGTGCTCGGGGATGTCGACGGACAGGTCCATGATGCTCTCGCCGCGGATCCACAGCAAGGTGCCGCGGTTCCCACAGGCGTAGGCCTCCCCGCGACCGACACAGCAGACACGCTCGAGATGGAGGTTCGTCGGCGGATCCAGCTCGGACCATCGCCGCCCATCGAAGCGGAGGATCCGGCCGTGGTAGCCGACCACGAGGATGTCGTCCTCGGCCGAGCCATCGATGCCGTTGAGGCTCAGGGACCGCTCCATGCTCCGGTCGAGGATCGGTCCGTCGATATGCTCCCAGCCCTGCCGGGTCCGCCGGTAGACCTGACCATGGGCGCCGCAGGCATAGAGCGACCCGCCGATCTGGCGGACCTGGGCCATTGCGCCGAGCTTCCCGACCTCGCGCGTTCCAGCATCGGGGATCCGCTCCTCGAAGCTCCCCTGCGGGCCATGGAAGTGGACGTCCCCTTGCATCGACAGCGCCACGACCATGGCTGCCGTGTCGGGGACCGGCTCGAAGCGGCAGGCCGAGATCGCGGCGTGGCCCATGTCCTCATGGGATAGCCAGTCGCCCGCGTCGTAGTACGTGCCGACGGTGCACTCGTAGACCGCGGGATCGAGATCGTCGTAGTACGCCAGGAAGTAGAGGTGGTCGCGGCCGAGGGCAGCCCCGTCCACAAAGGTCAGAGGCACGGCCTCGGGCTCCTCCTCGCTCACGTTCGCGCTCTCATCGGGTTGGCGTGGCGTCGTGCCCATCTCGGCGGGCGTGGATGCTAGCATGCGGTGCTGCCGATGACGCGGACACGAAGCACGGGCCGCAGAGGAGCCCGACCGATCGCGCTGCTGGCCGCGGCCATGCTCGGCGGGGTTTTTGGTGGCTGTCGCGTCGAGCGGCCCAACCCCGACCACTGCTTCTTCGCGGAGGGCGACCGCACCTGCGACGAGCTCGACCCGTCCCTGCCTTTTTGCGTCGAGCCGGAGTGCAGCGCCGCGCCCTACGGGTGTGTCGCCGAGCCCCCCGTGGACGGCTGCTATAGCCCCTGCGGCAACGGGACCCTCGCCGGGCAGGACGCGAGCTGCATCGAGGTGTCCGACGAGAGCGACACGGGCACTGCCGAGACGGAGACAGGCTCGGGCACGGGCGACGAGCTGGGCACGGACACCGACGCCGAGTGCATCTCGCACGAGGACTGCCCCGAGAGTTCGCCCTACTGCCTGCTCGGCGAGTGCGTCGGCTGCGATGCCACGCCGGAGCCCGAGGAGGCCTGCTTCGCGCTGACCGGGGGCCAGGCGACCGTTTGCCTCGAAGGGGAGTGCGTCGAGTGCTCCGCCGACAACCCGCAACCGTGCATCGACGACGCGCTGGTCTGCGACACGGACGCCCACGCCTGCATCGCCTGCTCCGCGCACGACCAGTGCGCGGGCGGGGCCGGCTGCGACCTCGCCCTCGGCCTCTGTCTTCGCCCGGACATGGTCTGGCATGTCGACGGCGATGGCGGCCAGGACTTCGAGACGATCGCCGAAGCGGTTGACGCGATCGGCGACGGCTCCGGGACCATCATCCTCCACGAGCTCGACACGCCCGGCTACGCCGAGGGCGTCTCCCTCGCGGGCGACCGTGCGCTCGCCCTGCTCGGGGCCGAGGGCGAGTATCCGCGGCTCCAGATGTCCCCCGTTTCCCTGGAGGCCGGCGACGGTGCCCGTCTCTACGCTCGAGGGCTCCTGCTCTACGGCGACAGCGGTGCAGTTGTCTCGGGCGCCCATCTCGAGCTCGACCGCGTTCGGGTCGCGCCAGCGCAGGTCAACGCCCTGGTCGTCGAGGATGGGGTCCTGCGCATGCGAAACAGCATGCTGCGCAGCGGCCTGGGGATGGATGCCGTCCTCGATGTCACCGGGGTCTCGGACATCGATGTCCGGTACAGCACGCTCGTGGGCTTCACGGATGAGCCGGCCCTGCTGTGCCAGGCGACGCTGGTTCCCGGATCGCGGATCCGCAACAGCATCCTCGTCAACCTCGGCGACACTCCCGCTGTCCAGTGCGCGGGCTTGACCTACGAGGGCAACGGACTCGAGGACGCGACGGGGTTCAGCGGGAACAGCACGATCGGCGACGCCGACCTGGACTGGTTCGTGGATCTTCTGTTCGCCGACTTCCACCTGACGGTGGTGGCCCCCGTGGCCGTCGCCACCGCGGCGAGCTGGTCGGAGGGGGATCCGCTGGTGGACTTCGACGGGGAGGCCCGGCCCGCGACTGAAGGCAGCCCGGACTTCGCCGGCGCCGACCGGCTCCCCTAGGTAGACTGAGCTCCCATGAACACGCTTCCTCCTGTCGAGGCCCGGGTCGCCTTCGTCGACGCCCCCGACACCGAGTGGAAGGTCACCGGCCTGAGCCTCGAGGAAGCCCTCAACGAGCCCTACTGTGCCCAGGTCGAACTCGAGACCGCGGACCTGGACGCCGACACTCGCGCGTTGCTCGGCTCGACCTGCGAGCTCACCCTGGGCCGACGCGGAGCCCGGCCGCGCCTCGTCTTCGGAGTCGTCACGCGCGTCGACCATCTCGGCCAGGACGACCACCACCTGCTTGTTGCGGTCACCGTCGTCCCCTCCTTCGCGCTCGCCCGTCAGCGGCAGAGCTCCCGGATCTGGCAGCAGGAGTCGGTCCACGACATCGTCCGGCAGACCCTCGCCGCCAGCCTCGACGTGTACGGCCGGAGCATCGAACTCGGCCATCTCCGGCGCGGCGCCAGGCCCCGGGACTACTGCACGCAGTACCGCGAGACCGACCTCGCCTTTGTCTCCCGGCTGCTCGAGGAGGAAGGCATCACCTACCTCTTCGTCCACGACGAGGACGCGGGCCACGAAGTCCTGACCCTGCTCGGCGACAACGACGACTACCCCGAGTTCGCCAACCTCGACGGCTCCTCGAGCCTCCCGATCATCGCCCACAGCCCCGACGAGGCCGACATCGAGTCGATGCAGCGCTTTTGCTGGACGGAACAGCTTCGCCCGACGAGCGCCGCGCTCAGCGAGTACGACTTCGGGCGCCCGGGAACCGTGAGCGCCGACGAGGCCGGCACCCCTGACGCCCGTGGCCGCGTCCGGCGGCAGTATGACCACAGCCGGCGCAGGCCCGGAAGCATCGAGCTCGGCCAGCACGCCCATGCCCTGGCCGCAGCTGCGAGCCTCGACGCGTCGGTGGCGGAGTGCGAAGGGAACGCCTCCTCGCTCGCACCAGGCCAGCGATTCATCCTCGTCGGTGGCGCCGAAAGCACGCCAGAAGAGTGGCTCGTGGTTGCCGTTCAGCACGAATACAGCCCCGGTGAGGAGGGCGTGGCCTCGTACCGCAACAAGGTCCGCTGCGTCCCTGCCACCGCCGAGCTCCGCCCCGAGGAGCGCACGCCCAAGCCCTCGGTCCAGGGACCCCAGACCGCCACGGTCGTCGGCGACGGCGAGATCGACGTCGACGAGCTTGGCCGCATCCAGGTCCAGTTCCACTGGCCCGAGGACCCGAGCTTCGCGGCCGGATCCTCGTGCCGGGTCCGCTGCTCCCAGAGCTGGGCAGGCGGCGCCTGGGGAGCCCAGTTCATCCCCCGCGTCGGCATGGAGGTCGTCGTCGAGTTCATCGAGGGCAACCCCGACCGTCCGCTCGTGACAGGCTGCGTCTACAACGGCGCCAACGCGCCGCCCTTCGGCCTGCCCGGCAGCTCGACCCAAAGCGGTTGGCGGACCAGTAGCTCGCCCGGCGGCGGCGGGAGCAACGAGCTGCGCTTCGACGACGCCGCGGGCGGCGAGGAGATCTACCTCCATGGCCAGCGCGACTGGACGACGGTCGTCAAGCGCAACAAGGCCCAGACGATCGGAAACGACGAGGTGCTCCGTGTGGCCAACGACCGGCTGAGGACCGTCGAGGCCAACGAGCGCGTGGCGATCGGATCCAGCCAGGAGCTTCGCGTCGGCGCCGACCAGGCCGAGAGCGTTGGCGCCAATCAGTCCCTCAGCGTCGGGTCCAGCCGGGTCGTGAGCGTCGCCCTCGACCAGAGCATGAGCGTCGGCTCGAACCGAAGCGAGACCGTCGGCGCCTACGCGAGCGAGGCCGTCGCCGTGTCCAAGAACGTGTGCGTGAACGGCATGCTGGCCACCGTCGTCGGCGGAGCGATGAACACAGCCGTCGGCGCGGCGCTGCTGGAGGAGGTCGGCGGCATCAAGACCGTCTCGGTCGGGGTCAGCAGCGACGAGAGCGTGGTCGGGCACAAGTCGGTCGATGCCGGGAGCATCAGCCACAGCGCGGGCAAGGACCTCAGCCAGAGCGCCGGCGCGAACATGAGCCTCAGCGTCGGCGAGGAGCTCTCGGTCGCAGCCACGGGCCAGGTCAGCATCGCCGGCAAGCACAAGGGCGTGATCGAGTTCGAGGACGAGCTGACCCTCAAGGTCGGCAAGGCCTCGATCACCCTCAAGAAGAACGGCCAGGTCGTCGTCGAAGGGGCGACGATCGACGTCAAGGGCAAGAAGTCGATCAACCTCGAGGCCCGGAAGGTCAATCAGAACTGAGGCCCGGCAGCACCCCGGGATCGACGGCCTCTGCGGCGGCGAGCAGGTCGCCGGGCAGACCGCGGGCGGGCAACCGGATCGCTCCCGAGCTTCGGACGAGCAGCTCGAGGCGCAGCGCCTGCCAGACAGGAGAGCTCGCCTGGGCGAGCGACGCGACCAGGCGAGCCGCTGTCGCAGGCTGGCCCCGAACGAGGCGGTCCTGCCCTGCGAAACCTGAGCCGTGCTCGCTCCACCACCCGGGCAAGACCTCGGCGTGACCGTCGAATCCGACGGCAAAACAGATCGCGGCTCCAAGCTCGGCTGGCAGCGCCGCTCCGCCGCAGCGAGCGAGAACCGCGGCGATCGCCCGCGGCCGTCCGGACAGCGCGAGAGCGAGGTCGAGCTGCGCCGGGGCATGGTCACTGCCGCAAAGATCGAGCAGAGCGTCGAGCTGCTCGGGGCTAGCCTCGGTCGCGTGGAGACAGGTCGGGGCGAACATCCCGGGTAGACGCACGGTCTGGCCAGCGAGGAGGGGCGCCTCGGGCAGACCCAGGACCAGGCCGGCGATAATCGCCGCACTGCGGACCTCCGGCTCGCGCGCGAACAGGTGGGGCAGGAGCGTGTGGCGATGGGCAGTCCGCTCCGCGTGGACAACCAGCAGCCGAAGGCCAGTGGCGCGCTCCTCCGGCTGGGTCGACTTCAGGGCGGCCCCGAGCAGCTCAGGTCCGGGATCGATCGCCTGGCGCTCCATCGCGGCGAGCCAGAGGAGGCGGGCCGAATTGCTCGCCTGGCTGTGGCCCCGGAGCAGGAGCCTGTCACGGCGAGCGCCGTCACCGAGCTCGATCGCCCCGATCACGGCCTCGATACCATCGAGGTCGCCGGCCTGGTCCGCCATCGCGGCGCGCTCGAGCAGAAAGGTCGGGCTCTCCCTGTTCATGCCTTGGAGCAGGAGCCCCGCCACCATACGCTCGAGGAGCCCGCGGTCTCGGCTTTCAAGCAGGTCGAGGAGCTGCCGATGGACAACGCCGACGCGCTCCAGCCGAAGGACCGATGCACTCTCGCGCCAGCGCAGCTGCGGACCCTCGGCGAGCGCCACGAGTGGTCGGGCCCAGGCGAGCATCTCCCCGAGTGCGTCGCGGCATCGCGTAAAATGCTGGCGCACCACGTCCGACGAGAACCCGAACTCGGCTTCGACGCGCTTGGCCGAGGGCCCCGCGAACACCGGGGGGACCGTGCGGGTCGACTCCTCGGGCTCCGGAAACACCGCCAGCATCAGCGCCGTGGGCTCCTCGAGCGGGGACTGCGGGCTGGCCGCGAAGACCGGGGGCATCTGTTCGGTGCGCTCCTCGCCCTCCCCCCTCTCGGTCCGATGCTCGAATGCGGGAGGGACGACCGCAGTCGAATCCCCCGGCTCAGCGCGGAGTGCGTCCGGTTTCCTGTTGAATCGATCAGTCGTCATGTCGATGAACGCAGAGCCGAGTGGTGAGCGACCTGCCGCCAGTGCCAAGGGAAACGATACACGGTCGTTTCGCCCGCTGTCTGTCAGGCCGAGCCGAAACTTCGCCCCATTCGCCTCCGTCGGGTCGAGGGTGGGGCCTCCAAGTGCGCGATCACGTGCCGGATGATCGAGAGGACCAAACCACAGACTTCGGGAGCTTGGCCCGAGAGCAGGTCATGGAGCTCCCAGCTCGGCTGGGCCTCTCCAAGCTCGAAAGATACCGAAGCAAAGTAAGGTCACCACCCTCACGGACAAAGTCATTCTGGCATGGTCACGCTGGATTCGCGGCAGCGTCCACGACAGGGATGGCAATGAAAAAGGAGCCCCCCGCTCACTGCGGAGGGCTCCTGGGTGGGGGGAGGATAATCCTGGACCCTGCTCGGGCTTCAGCCGAGCGGGTTGCCGCCGAAGTCGCCGAGCTCGAGGGGGTTGCTGCGCGGGTTGGTGCCCGGAGTCGACTTGGACTTGCCCTCGTCGCTGTCCTTCGACTTGGTGGTCTTCGTCGACTTCGATTTGCTCGACTTGGACTTGCTCGACTTGCTCTTGCTCGACTTGCTCTCGCTGGCCGGGCTCGGCGCGGCGGCGGGCTCGGGCGCGGGCTCGGGCGCTTCGACCTGGGTGGGGATCAGCGGGGCAGGCAGCGCGCTGACGGTGGCGGCGGAGCTGTCGGCGAGGACCCAGGGGTCGATGCTCGAGGCGGCGACGGCTTCGTCCTCGTGGATCAAGGTGGCGCCGAAGAGGGCGAGGAGGCCGGCGGCGGCCACGGGCATGCTCCACTCGAGCAGCTTGCGGGCGGGGGTGTCGACGACGGGGAGAGCTTCGAGGACGGAGAGCTCGCGGCGCTTGGCCTCGAGCTCGGTGGCGAGGCGGGCCATCTCGAGCTCGTGGGCGGCGGCAGCGTGGGTCAGCTGGAGCTCACGGGCGCGCAGCTCGAGCTGCTCTTCGCGGGTGGCTCGGGCGCGGGCTCGTGCCCAGGCCCGTGGACGCTCGGCCTCCAGGCGCTCGCGCAGCTCGTCGAGCTCGCGGGCGCGGCGTTCCGCGAGGGCCACGCCGCTCGCTCGGGCGGCCGCGAATTCGGCTCGGTCATGCTCCAGTCGATCAATCTCGGCGAGGGCCAGCGTGACGGAGGACTCCCTGGACTGTAGCGTGCTCATCGTCATATCAATTACTCTGACCCTCGAATTGCGATTTGTCCCTGCGCCAAAATCGATCCTTTCATTAGCCACCCCCTCACCCCCATATTGTGTGAAGCGAGCGTAAACCAGGCTCCAGAACCCCCCAGAACAACCCCCTGGGCAGGCGCTTCGACCCAGGGGATCCCCCTGGTCGCGCGACACTGTCAACAATGATAGCCGCCAATGGTCAGCGATGTCATAGTCCGGTACAAGAGGGCGTGCACCGCGATCCGCTGCAGATGTCGGCCCTGGAGCTCGCCGCGGCCATCCGCGCAGGCACGCTGTGCTCCCGCGAGGTGGTCGCGGCTCACGTCGCGCACGCCCAGGCGGTCAACCCGACGATCAACGCGGTGGTCGTCGAGCGCTACGCGCAGGCGCTGGCCGAGGCCGAGGCTGCCGACGCGGCGCTCGCTGCCTGCGAGGATGTCCGCGAGCTGCCCGCGCTGCATGGTGTGCCCTGCACCATCAAGGAGTCCTTCGCTTACGCGGGGCTGCCGAACACCTCGGGGCTGCTCGCTCGCCGCGGGCGTCCGGCGCAGCGCCACGCCACGGCGGTGGCCCGCCTGCGCGAGGCCGGGGCGATCTGCATCGGGCTGACCAACGTGTCCGAGCTTTGCATGTGGATGGAGAGCGACAACCCGGTCTATGGCCGCTCGAACAACCCCTATGATCCCTCGCGCATCGTCGGCGGGAGCTCGGGGGGCGAAGGTGCGATCGTCGGAGCTGGGGCGTCGCCCTTTGGGCTGGGGGCGGATATCGGCGGGTCGATCCGCATGCCGGCCTTCTTTTGCGGCGTGTTCGGCCACAAGTCCACGGGCGGCGTGGTCCCGGGCACGGGCATGCACCCCATCGCCGAGAACGCGGCCCTGCGCTACCTGACCACCGGGCCGATCGCGCGCCGGGCCGCGGATCTGATGCCGCTGATGCGGATCTTGGCGGGGCCCGACGGCGAGGACGCGGGCGTCCGCGAGGTCGCGCTCGAGGATCCGGCGAGCGTCGACATCGCCGCGCTCGAGGTCACGGTGGTCGAGGACAACGGGCGCATCCCCGTGGACATCGAGCTCGTCGACGCGCTCGAGCGCGCAGCCACGGCCCTGGGCCGGCGCGGGGCCAAGGTTCGGCGGGCCAAGATCCCCAAGCTCGCGCGCAGCTTCGAGCTGTGGTCGGCGATGCTCTCGGCGGCCAGCGAGACCTCCTTTCGCATGCTCCTGGGCGAGGGCGAGGCCATCCCCCTGGGCCGCGAGCTGCTGCGCTGGTCCGTGGGTCGCTCGAGCCACACCCTGGCCGCGCTCGGCCTGGCGGCTCTCGAGGATCTGCGGCCCTTCGTGCCCGACGCGGCCGGCAAGCAGGCGCTGATCGCCGAGGGCCTGGCTTTGCGGGCCGAGCTCAGCGAGCGCCTGGGCCCGCGCGGGGTGCTGCTCTATCCTTCCCACCCGCGCCCGGCCCCGCGCCACGGCGCGCCCCTGCTTCGACCCTTCGATTGGGTCTACACCGCGATCTTCAACGTCATGGAGCTCCCCGTCACCCAGGTGCCCGCCGGTCTGTCCCGCGCAGGGCTGCCCCTCGGCCTCCAGGTTGTCGGCAACCACGACCGCGACCACCAGACCATCGCCGTCGCCCTGGCCCTCGAGGAAGATCTGGGCGGCTGGGTGCCCCCCTCTCGCCTGCTCGGAGGCGCCGCGTGAGCGAGACGCCCGACGCCTCCTCAACCCCTCGCGCCTGGTCGCCCGCGCTGACCTTGACCCTGGTCGGCCTGGTGCTCGCGCTCGTGCCCTGGATCTTCAAGCTCACCATGGCCCCGGGCCTTGGCGAGCCCTGCGGCAAGGGCTTCGACTGCGCGGCCCTCGACGGGCGCTGCGTCCAGGGAGCCGAGGGGCCCTACTGCACCCGCAGCTGTGAGTCCGACGCACAATGCCCGAGCAGCGGGCACTGCGGGGTGCCGGTCGATGATCCGTGGATGCTGTGGTTCTCGGCCAGCGAGATGAGCGAGCGCTTTTGCGTGCCCGGGCCGCGGCCGGAGCAGCCGCCCGAGGCGACCTCGCGGCCCGGAGAGGCCGGCGCGCAGTTTCGGCCGCCTGAGCAGCGCGGTGAGCTCGGCGGCGACGGCCAGCGCTGAGCTCGAACGCGACACCGCCCCCTCGGACCTCGGGGCCGCAGGCGCGGGCAGCAGGCCGATGTGTCGCAGGCCAGGGACGCTCAGCTGCGCGAGCGCGAGGCGCTGCTCGCTGCTTCGTCCGCGCGCGCATCCGCGGCTTCGGGCTGGTCGGCGCTGGCGACCTCGCTCACCGCGACCGGCCGGCTGAACACCCGCGGCGGCTCGAGGTTCTCGGTGTGCAGCCGGACCAGACCCAGCGAGCGCTCGCCACCAGGCACGCCCCGGGCGAGCTCCATGACCTCGCAGCGCTGGGCCTGGAGGGCGGCCACGAGCACGTCGTGGGCCCGCTGGGGCACACAGTCGCCGCAGGTGTAGAGGTCCGCGGCGACGTAGCCGACCTCGGGCCAGGTGTGGATCGACAGGTGCGACTCGGCGAGCACCGCGACCCCAGCGACGCCCTGGGGCTCGAAGCCGTGGACGTGCACGGCGAGCACGGTCGCGCCCGCAGCCTCGGCGGCCTCGCACAGCAGCTCGCGGATGAACGCCTGATCATCGAGGTGCGTGCTCTTGCAGCCGTGATACTCGACTACGAGATGTCGGCCACGCGTGCCGACCACCGGAACCTGCGTCGTCAAGGCAAGCCATGTTAGGGGATGGCCTGCGGCGATTCAAGCGCTGGACACGCTCTGGGGCACGCTGTGGACGCCGATCTCGAAGGGCGCGGCGTCGGTCGAGATCGTGTCGCTCGCGGCGATGAGCCGCTGATCACAACGCGGGAGCGCCCACAGCCCAGCCAATAGTTCGGGCGTCAGATAGTCCAGGGCCTCGACGCCGCGCTGCTCCAGGCGCGCGGCCCAGGCGGGGGCGTCGAGGGCCTGGGGATCCGCGAGGTCGCTGAGCAGGGCGAAGGCGCAGCGCGTCCAGAAGCTGGGGATGTGCGCCGCGTAGGGCCGCGCGTACTCGAACACGCTCGCCGTGGTCCGCACGTGGGAGCCGAAGGCCTCGGGCTCGAGGAAGGGCGAGTCCGCCTGCATCCCGACCACGCCCCCGGGCCGCAGCGCCCGCTGGACGATGGCGTAGAACTCCTGGGTGTAGAGCATGCGCGCGGGGCCGGTGGCGTCGGTGAGGTCGAGCAAGATGGCGTCGAAGCGCCCGGGGTTGTCGGCCAAGAAGGCTCGGCCGTCGCCGAGCACGAGCTCGAAGCGCGGGTCATCGAAGGCGCCGCCGTGGACCTCGGGGAACCACCGCTTGGACAGCTCGAGCACCTTGGCGTCGATCTCCACGAGCACGACCTCCTCGACGCAGGCGTGGCGCAGCGCCGCCTGCAGGGCCCCACCGTCGCCGCCGCCGATGATCCCCACGCGCCGCGGCGCGGCGTGGGCGAGCAGGGCCGGGTGGACGAGGCACTCGTGATAGATGAAGTCGTCGGCGCTGCTCAGCTGGGGGATGCCGTCGAGGAGCAGCATCCGCCCGTGGACCGCGGTCTCGACGATCTCGAGGTGCTGAAAGCGGGTGCGCTCGCGAAAGAGCGTCGCCTCGACCTCCAAGGTCAAGTCGACGCCGCGAGCGAGGGCAAAGCTGCGACGCTCGGACACGGGCCAAGGGTACCGAGTCGACCCGCCCGAGCCAAAAGTCGGCCTGCCCAAAAACCGCGGCTCAGCGCGAGAGCCTGCGCCTCGCCGGCAGCAACAACAACGAGAAGAGCGCGATGCCAACGAGGCCCAGGCCGCCGACGCCGGCCATCCACGCGCCAAAGCGCGAATGCGCCCGACCGCAGATCGTGTACCAGGCCTGGCCGTCGATGGGCGGCTCCTCGACGCAGCTGAAGTCGTAGTCCTCGTCGAAGTCGTCCACGCACAGGTACTCGTGACGCGTGGCGCCGGTGATGTCCTGAACCTCGACGTAGCACTCCCCCGGCAGCTGATGGACGCCGGGGCTGCGGTGCGTGGCCGGGTCGAAGGCGGCCATGAGCAGGATCAAGGTCGTGAAGTAGACCAGCGAGAGCGTCCACAGCAGGCGGTCCCCGGCCCGCGGCGGCTCCGGGTCCACGCTCTGGCGGCCCTTCCAGATCACCACGGCCAGGTAGATCCCAAGGCCGCCAAAGAAGGCGCGGTAGCTCGGGGTCCCGCCGTCGAAGGCCTGGAGCACCGTGATCTGAAGGGTCATCAGCAAGCTGCTGAGCCCGGCGACGAGCGCCAGACCCAGGCCAAAGGTCCGCGCCGAGATGTTGGGGCCCGGCTCGCGCCGCAGGGCCCGGTCGATCAAGAACGCGAAGCTGGCCACGAAGGTCAGCACCCACAAGCTGCTGCTGATCGGCGCCCCGAGCAGGCGCGTGGCGATGGACGCGTCGGTGTCGTGCCAGGTCCACCACATGAACTTGGCCCCGACGATGTCGTAGGGCGCGTAGAACAGGCAGCCCGCCAGCCCCGCCGCCGCGGCCTGGGCCAGCGGGTGCAGGCGCAGACGGCGGACCGCCACGGTCGGGAAATACATGAAGCAAACGTAGACGCAGGGGATGTACAGGGGCAGGCGCGCCGTGATCATCACCGTGGCCTGGGCCTGCCAGAAGTTATCGACCAGGGGCAGGGCCATGAAGATCATGTCGTTGGCCGTGCCCGCGACGATCGCCGCGACCCAGATCAGCACGTGGTCACGGCCCTCGCGGCGCGCGTGGACCAGGGCCAAGACCGCGCAGAGCATGAACATGTATTCCCCAATCAAAAAACTGGGTTGGTCTGCCCACTTCACCGAGGGACTCGTGAAGTGACGCCATGGAGAGTCCGGACCCGCGATCGCCAACAGCCAGCTCATATCAGCGAAATTCGGATACCACAGGCCGGGGCCCTGGCGTACTCTGATCACGCCATGAACCGAGCCAATGAGTCGTTCATCTGGGTGAGCTGTGCGCTCCTCGCCGCCTTCGCCCCCGGCTGCGGAGACAGCGGGGGCGAGGACGCGGACGAGGTCGGCGTGACGGACGAGGAGAGCGCGGAGGGAGACACCGCGACGAGCACCGACGCCGGCACGGAGGTCGGGACGACGGGGGCGGACAGCTCGACAGACAGTGACAGCGACAGCGACAGCGACTCGGACAGCGAGAGCTCCTCGGGCAGCGAGAGCGACAGCGGCTCCGAGAGCGAGAGCTCCTCGGAAGATGACACCGAGGGCGAGTCTTCCGAGAGCGACACCGAAGGTGACACGGAGGGCGAGACCGAGGGCGAGACCGGCGGGGATCTGTGCGGGACCACGATCTACCCGACCTACCGCGACTTCGTGCCCCTGCAGCCGGACTTCGGCTGCCAAAAGTCCGGCAGCTTCGCCTACCCCGGCCTCGTGCTCCAGAGCCTCGGCGCCGACGAGAAGCCGCAGTACAACCCGGCTCCGCCCGATCCGCCCAACGGCTGGAGCGGCACGCTGCCGCAGATCAACTCCGCCGACAGTTTTTCGGTCTGGTACAACACCGTCGACGGGGTCAACCTCGAGATCGAAGGCGAGATCGAGCTGGTCGAGGATCCGCCGGACTCGGGGCTGTACAGCTTTGCGAGCACCTCCTTCTATCCGCTGACGGATCTGGGCTTCGGCAACAACACCACGCCCAACTTCGCCGGCGAGACCTACGACTGGAACGCGGCCTTCACCACGGAGATCCACGTCGCCTTCCAGTACGAGGCCGGGCAGGAGTTCACCTACATCGGTGATGACGACGTCTGGGTGTTCATCGACGGTCAGCTGGCCCTCGACCTCGGCGGCCTGCACTCCCCCGACGAGGGCACGATCTACCTCGACGACCTCGGGCTGACCGAGGGCGCGACCTACTCCCTCGACGTCTTTCACGCCGAGCGCTGCGGGAGCGGCTCGAACTTCCGCATCGACACCTCGATCAAGTGCTTGAACCCCCAATGACCCGCGACAGGTGACCCTGCCATGTCCTCCGTGACCGTCATCCGCGGCGAGGTTCGCCGCCGCGCGCCCTGCTGCCCGAGCACGGCCTCGTCTTGTTCGGGTCCGCCACCGCGCGGCGTCAGCTCCTCGCCAGGCGACGCCCTCGAGCCCTCGACCGCCCCCGTCGCCAATTCTTCCGACCGCGAGCGTGGACACGACCGCGGCCGTGGACATGACCGCGGCCGCGACCATGGCCGTGGCCACGGTCGCCGGCGTGGCCACTTCGTCAGCGCGGACGAGCGCTGCGAGGGCAGGCGCTTCACTCGAAGCGTGGTCACGCGTACGCCCGCGCGCTGACAGCCCGCGAGCGCAACAACAATCGTGCGCGCACGCTCGCTCGTCGAGCGTGCGCGCGCGCAACGATCCACGCGGCACTCGGCGCCCCCCTCCCCGGCTGCGCGTGCGAGGATCCCGGCCAAGCAGCCGAGCGGGCCACCATGCACGAGATCCTCAATCGCCTCGAAGACCTGTTCTCCCCGACACGGATCGCCCACTACCTCGTCGACGACCTGCTCCCGGACCTGGTCATCGCCGGGATCACCATGCTCGTCGCGTGGCTGATGTGGAAGCTGCTCGCGCGCACCGTCCAGGCCGTGCTCGGCCGCTCCGAGCTCGACGAGACCGCCCAGTCCTTCATCCAGACCCTGCTCCAATACCTGGTGTTCGCCATCGGCCTGGTCACCGCCCTCGGTCAGCTGGGCGTCGACACAGCCTCGCTGCTGACCAGCCTGGGCGTCGTCGGCCTGACCATCGGCTTCGCCGCCCGCGACACCCTGGCCAACGTGATCTCGGGGCTGTTCATCTTCTGGGACCGGCCCTTCGTGATCAACGACCTGGTCGAGATCGACGGGCAGTACGGCCGCGTCCAGAAGATCACCATGCGCTCGACCCGGGTCGTGACCTCCGACGGTCGCATGCTGGCGATCCCCAACAGCCAGATCGTCAACACGGTCGTCGCCTCCTATACAAACTTCCCGAACCTGCGCCTCGACATCGCCTTCACCATCGGCGTCGAGGAGGACATCCCCAAGGCCCGGGAGATCGCCAGGCAGGTGGTCGTCGATGACCCGCGCTACCTCGGAGACCCGGCCCCGGTGGTCGTGGTCACCGCGCTCAACGACTACAACGTGAGCATGGAGCTGCGCGCGTGGCTCGAAGACGAGCGCGAGCACGTCCCCTCGCGCCTCGAGCTGCGTGAGCGCCTGTTCGAGGCGCTCAGGGCCGCGCAGATCGAGATGCCCTTCGAGACCCTCGCGGTCGTCGAGACCCGCGCCGACGCCGGCTAGTGTGCGCGCCAGAGGAGCACAGATAAAAGTGGCCCTCGACGGTCGAGGCTGGACCCATGCTCGACCGCCGAGAGCCTTCGCCGCTAGTGGTAATCGCTGTCAATCGAAGTGCTGATAGCCCTCGATCGCCGGGTCTTCGCAGATGAACGAGAGCTTCTCGCCGTAGGTTCCCATGTAGTCGTCGAGCGCGCCCTCGCAGTCGTTCTCGTCGTAGTGGACGATCACCCCGAGGCCGCCGGCGTCGAGGAAGCCCTGGAGGTGATCGCTCTCCCACCAATCGAGGTCGTCGGTGTAGGACTCGAAGGTCCCGCCCTCGAAGCCCTCGGCGCCCTGAGCCGTGTTCTTGGCCATGCACCACATGCCCGCGTCGTGGACGCGATCGCACAGCGCCTGGCTGTAGGCCTCGGCCTCGGTCTCGGTGACCGTGAACCCGTACTCTTGCTTGTAGTCCTGGTCGTAGGCCCAGTCCATGTTGTCGAACTCGACCATGTCGCAGCCCCAGTCGGCCAGCTGATCGATGCGCGTGCCCATGATCTCCACGACCTCGGCGTCGGGCAGGTCGATGAAGTACTCGCCGGCCCACTGGCCCCAGGGCGTGTCGACGCAGTGCGGCTCGAGCTCGTCGAAGTCGTCGCGCCAGTCCTCGCAGGTGCCCACGCTGATGTAGCAGCCCACGATGTTGTTGTTGGCCCGGATCTGGGGGATCGCCTCGCGGGCCGCGCTCGAGTCGAAGGGGTCGATGAGCA
Source organism: Pseudenhygromyxa sp. WMMC2535 (assembly GCF_011083025.2). Classification (NCBI taxonomy): domain Bacteria; kingdom Pseudomonadati; phylum Myxococcota; order Nannocystales; family Nannocystaceae; genus Pseudenhygromyxa; species Pseudenhygromyxa sp. WMMC2535. The sequence goes on along the minus strand of NZ_JABJWV010000001.1, from coordinate 3,340,703 downwards.
CGTAGCAGCTCTGCGCGTCGGCGAGGATCGCCTCGACGGTGTCGGCCTCGTAGTTCTCTTGATAAGCCTGGTTCCACACGCACAGCGGCGAGATCGGCAGGCTGCCCGTGTCCGCGCCGCCCTGCGTGTCCGTCTCGCCGCTGTCCGTGCCCGAGCCCTCCGTCTCGCCGCTCGCCGTCTCGCCGCTGCCCGTGCCCTCGGTGTCCACGTCCTCGCCGTTCGTGTCGGCGCTGCCCGAGTCCGTCCCGCTCCCGCTCCCGCCCCCGCCCCCGCCCCCGCTCGAGTCCTCGTCATCCTCGCTCGCCGCGTCCTCGCCCTGATCCGCGTCGCCCTCCTCCGAGTCCCACTGACACGCTCCACAGCTAACAATCAGCGCAATCCCTAGCGCACGATTCGTCAATCCGTTGAACATGCATTGATCCTAGCGCAGCGACGAATAAATGCCCGAGGAAAGGTCGTCTGCGCTATCACCAATCGATCCATTGTGAGCGTGATTCTCTGTCCTTTGTGCCAAGCAAAAAGGACAGTCACGGTTCGACTCAGCAAAACCCGTAGGCTCGACTCACAAGTAAAACAAAGCCCCGGACCGCGACGGCCCGGGGCAAAACTCAGCGGCGTGCTCGCGGTTGCGAGCCGCTCCGCTATGCACCCCCGTGGAGCACGTGGATGTCGATGAGCTCGGCGATCGCCAGGGCCGTCTGCCCGAGGATCTCGTCGTTCAAGCTCTCGCCGGTTTGTTCGCAGGCAGCGAAGAGCGCGTCACGCAGGGTCTTTTGGGCGAGCAGGCCGTCGAGCAAGGCCGCGGCGCGGGGCGGGAGCTCGTGAAAGCGGACGCGCTCGTCGAGGTCGCGGTAGCCGACCAGGCGAACCGCCCGCGCCTGCGGAGCCGCGTCGGCAGCGGGCTCCCGGGGGAAGCGGTGCACGGCCCAGTCGTAGCGGCGCAGCGTGGCCGTGGGGTTGCAGACCATCGGCCGCTCGAGATCCAGGCCGACGCCGGTCGGCTCGCCCACGGGGCGCGGATCATTGCGAAGGCTGCGCTCGAGGACCGCGTGGGCGGCCAGCGCCCCGAGCCAGGGCGGGAGGCTCTCGTCCTCGGCCCAGCGCGGGCAGGCCCAGGCCAGGAACTCCTCGGGGACCTCGCGCAGGTAGGGGCTGTGCGAGCCGCTAGCCTCGATCCAGGCGCCCACCTCCTCGCGCAGGCGGGCCTCGCCGATGACCTTGGCGGCCGGACCGATGAAGCCCCGAACGGCGCGCAGCAGCCTGCTGTGGACCATGTGCTGGTAGGCGAGCAGGCGCTCGACGCCGTAGCCGAGCATGCCCACCCGGGCGCCCTCGTCGAGGCCGAGCTCTTCGAGCGTGCCCTCGGGATCTCGCTCGACCCGCGCGCGCAGCTCGGGCTCGCGGATCACCCGGCCGAGGGCGACGAGCAGCTGCTCCGGGGGCGTGCTCGAGTCGAGGGGTGCCGGGGCGTCAACGGGCACGCTGGACCTCGCGGGCGCCCGCGCCGGCGCGCGACTGGACCTGAGACTCGCGCCGGGCCAGGGCCGCGTCGTAGCTGGCCTGGAGCGCGGCGACCTCGTCGAGGAGCTCGTCGAGGGCGGGGATCTTCTTGTCGCGCTCGAGCAGCACGGGGAGCGGACCGGTGCGCTCGACCACCCACTGCATGAGCTCGTGGACGGTGGGCTCCGCGGCCGCGCCGTGATCGTCGAGGAAGAAGCCGAAGCGATCCCAGCGCGAGTGCCCGGCGACGTGCATCTGAATCACGCGATCCAGGGGATAGGCCGCGACCATCTCGCGGGCGTCGAAGCCGAAGTTCTTGGAGTTGACGTAGACGTTGTTGACGTCGAGGAGCAGCCCGCAGTCGGCCTCTTCGCAGATGATGGTGGCGAACTCGGCCTCGCTCAGCCGCGGCTGGCCCATGGGCAGGTAGTAGGACACGTTCTCCACCGCCAGCTGGACGCCCAGGCGATCTTGGGCCTCGCGGACCCGCGCGGCGAAGCGCAGCGCCGAGGCCTCGTCGAGGGGCAGCGGGAGCAGGTCGTGGAGCACCGCGCCGCCGTAGCCGGAGAAGCACAGGTGATCGCTGTGCCAGCCGCTGCCGTAGCGCGGCAAGAACTCGCGCAGCTCGGCGAAGTACTCGGCGTCGAAGGGGTCGAGGGCGCCCAGGGACATCATCACGCCGTGGGTGATCAGCGGGACGCGCTCGGCGATGGTCTCGAACAGCCGGCGGCTCCGGCCGCCGCGGCGCATGTAGTTCTCGGGGCAGACTTCGAGGAAGGCCAGCTTGTCGACGACCTCGTCGAGGCGCTCGCTGACGTCAGCGATGAACTCGGCGCGCAGGCCAAGGCCGACGCCGGTCGGGGTCTTGGAGGAGTGGAATCGTTCGCGGACGCTGGTCATCGTGCTGCCGCCTGTCGTGAGAGACGTTCGGAGGGCTCAAGTGAGAACGCCCGTGACCGAGAGTCGGCCACGGGCGTTCGGGTGAAGCGAGCGTGGGCTCAGACAGCCTCGGTCGCGGCCTCGGCGTCAGCCTCGCCCTCGCCCTCGCCGGCGCAGGAAGCCTCGGCGTCAGCCTCGCCCTCGCCAGCGCAGGAAGCCTCAGCGTCAGCCTCGCCCTCGCCAGCGCAGGAAGCCTCGGCGTCGGTCGCCTCAGCGTCGGTCGCCTCGGTGGCCTCGGTGGCCTCGTCGGGGTTGGCGGTCTCGGCTTCCTTCTTGCAGCCGGTGAGAGCGAGCGAGCCAGCGCCCAGGATGGCGAGGGTAGCCACGATGTCCTTGAGATTTGCCATTTTGTTCTCCTGATCCTTCGTCGGTCGTCCCGGGTTTAGAAGCTGGGTTGCGACGAAGTCCGCCGCTGGGGGAGCCCCGGGTCGTTTCGAGATTGAAGGAATGGATATCACGCTCGCGGGCGAGCGTCACTGAACAATTGCCCAGAAAACGTGCAAAAGCTCGCTCAGTGGGGTCGAAAATTCACACCCCCCGCGGGGGCCCTCCAGCTGCGCCAGAAATTTGCGTTTGGGCGGCTGCTGGCGGGTCACACGCCCATGTGGAGATCCTCCCAAACCCCGCGAAGAGCGAGGGCGCGAGCGCGATCTTCACCGCGACGGGAGATCCACCAGCGGGCGGAGGTCCTCCAGCTCGAGCGCCAAGATGTGCTCGGGGATCGATTCGGCCTCGAGGTGCTCGTTCATCACCGCGGTCGCCGAGATGAGCTCGTCGAGCTCGCCCGCTTCGAACCACCTCGCGATCTCCTGGTCGAAGCCCTCGAAGAGCGCGGCCGCGGACCAGCGCTTGGTCGTGGTCGACGAGGCGTTCATGGAGATCATCAGGTCGTCGAGGGAGCGCTCGCCGTGGGCGGCCCGGCGCAGGCGCAGGTCGAGGTCGCAGGCCAGCGCCGCGCCGCCCCAGTAGACCCGGCGATAGGCCGCGCTGCGCCGCATGTTCTCGCTCGCCTCGCCCAGGTTGCGCCCGCCCCTGCGGCCGCTGGCCTTGCGAAAGCCGCCCACGAGGATGTCGTGGGCGAGGCGAAGCTGCCTGGCCTCGGGGTCCTCGCCTCGCCCCGGCGCGCCGCCGTAGCCGAGCACGCCTCGGCGCGCGCGAAGCAGCGGCGTGTAATAGGTGACGAAGCCCTCTGCCATCCACGGCTCGTCGACCAGGGGCATGGTGAAGTGCAGGTGCTCGTGGACCGCGACCCACTCCCCGGGCAGCGCCTCGCCGGCGGCGTCGCGGTCGAGCAAGAGCAGCGCCGAGGCCCCGCCGCCGCGCCGCGCCATGCCGAAGAGCACGGGGTCCTTGCCCCAGCCCGACGCCGGCACGACCACGACCGAGACCTCGTCGCGGGGGAAGCGACCGTAGAGCGTGGCGACGCTCTCGGCCGCGACGGTGATCCAGCGCTCGATGTCCGCCCGGCTCGCCCGATGATCCTCGTCGAGGACCGCGACCTCGAAGTGGGCCTGGGCGGCCTCGAAGCGCAGCGGCTCGTAGCGCCCGAAGGCAGCCCAGGCGCCCCACACGAAGGCGCTGCGCTCGAGCCGAAGCCAGCCGGGCGAGCCGACCTCCGAGCCGGGCGCCTCCGACTCGGGCACCCGCGGCCAGGGCAGCGTCGCGTGGACGCCCTCGGGCAGCTCGAAGCGGGCCTGGGCGTCGAGGACATCGGGCACCTGGGCGGGGTGCCACAGCCACTGCGAGGGCGAGAGCATCAGCGCCTGCTCGCTGCGCTGGGCCTGGCGACCCCCGGCATCGACCGCGGCCTCGAGGTCGATCTCCAGGTCCACGCAGCCCTGCGCGCCGAGGTCCTGGATCAGCAAGCGCTCCCCCGAGCGCGCCAGCGCCGGCCCGCCGCGGACCCGAGCCGACTCGAGCTGCGCCGCGGACCCCGACGCGGCGACCAGAGCTCGAGGCGGCGGACCCTCGATGCACAGCCCGAGGGCCATGTGCGAGAGCGACTCGTCGAGGGCGATGGTGTAGCGCCAGCGCGAGCTCGCCTGGCGCTCGGCGCCGCCAGCCTCCGCGCCATCCATGTCCGCGGCCGCCGTCGCCTGGGGCGTCGGCGCGCAGGCCGAGCTCAGCAGGGCCAAAGACACGAGGCGAAGCGATGAGCGCATGGGCGTACTCCGGGGCCTTCGGTGCCCGCGCGAGGATTGTTTCATCCGCGTCGCCGAGCCCGCAGCCAAAGGTCTACCATGGGGCGTGTCCGAGACCCCACCGGCGGCGTCCACCCGCGCTCAGGCCTTGGCGATCTTGGTCGTGCTCACGGCCATCAACTTCCTCAACTACATCGACCGCTACGTGCTCGCCGCCGTGCTCGAGAGCGTGCGCGTCGACTTTGGCATCCAGGACGCCGACGCCGGCCTGCTCGGGCTGATGTTCATCGTCGTCTACACCCTCGCCTCGCCCTTCACCGGCTGGCTCGGGGACCGCGTCGTCCGCAAGTACCTCGTCGCCGGCGGCGTGCTGCTGTGGAGCCTGGCCACGGTCGGCTGCGCCTACGTCGACAGCTACGAGGGCCTGCTGGGCATGCGCGCCCTCGTCGGCGTGGGCGAGGCCGGCTACGCGACCGTCGCCCCGGCGATGATCGCCGACTTGTTCCTGCCGCAAAAGCGCGGGCGCATGCTCGCCTACTTCTACCTGGCGATCCCCGTGGGCTCGGCCCTGGGCTACGTGCTCGGCGGCTTCATCGCGGGCAGCTGGGAGCAGCTCGTCAGCCCCGAGCTGCTCGCCCTGCTCGGCCTCGACGGCGCCTCGGACCCGGGCTGGCGCCTCGCCTTCTTGCTGTGCGGCTTCCCGGGCCTGATCTTCGGCGTCGCCGCGCTGCTGATGCGCGAGCCCCAGCGCGGGGTCCTCGACGCCCCTGGCGAGGCCCACGAGGCCGGCCTCGACAGCCCGATCGCCATGGTCAAGCGCCTGTTCACGAGCGTCGCCTGGCGGGCCACGACCGTGGGCATGGTGCTGATGACCTTCACCATGGGCGGGCTCGCGTTTTGGATGCCCACCTTCCTCCAGCGCGCCCACGGCATGGACGAGGCCGCCGCGGGCACGATCTTCGGGGGCATCACCGTGGTCGCCGGCCTGCTCGCAACCTTGATCGGCGGCTTCTTGGGCGACCGCGCCTTCGCCCGCGGGGCCGGGGGCTACCTGCGCGTGAGCGGCTGGGGCCTGGTGATCGGCGCGCCCATGACCTTGATCATGGCGCTCGTCGACATGCGCACGGCCGTGCTCGTCGCCGCCTTCGCGGCCGAGTTCTTCTTGTTCCTCAACACCGGCCCGCTCAACGCGGCGATCGTCGGCTGCGTGCCCAACAACCTGCGGGCGAGCTCCATGGCCGTCAACGTGCTGCTGATCCACGCCCTCGGCGACGCGATCTCGCCCTACCTGATCGGCGCGGTCTCGGACGGCGCCGGCCCGGCCCTGGTCGGTGAACTGCTCGGCGCCTCGGCCCAGGTCGCCGGCCTGCGCCTGGCCATCGCCCTGAGCGCCCTGCCCGTGCTCGTCGGCGGGCTGTGGCTGCTGCGCGGCGCGGGCCGAGTCGACCGCCACCCCGACGGCCTGACCGGTCAGCTCGAGCGCTGACTGATCCAGCTGCTCAGCCCGACTCGACGCGCAGCTCGACGATCGCGCTGCCCCACTCCCCGTGGACGTCGAGCTCGGGCGCCCAGCCCAGCACCGGCTGGCCGGGGTCGCTGCACCAGGCGAGCAGCATGCGCTTGAGCACGGGCTGACTGCGGCTCTCCACGCCCTTGCCGGGGATCACCCGACAGTAGCGCTCGCCCTGGGCTCGGCACACCCGGGCAAAGAACTCGAGCTGACGCAGGGCTTCGACTCGCCGCAGATGGCGAAGGTTGCAGGTCGGCAGCCGCCCCCGGCCAGCGCGTGCGAGGAGCGTGCGCTGGTCTGCGTCGAGCTCGGGGTGCTCGAGGGCGATCTCTGGAATCGGTCGAATGTCGTCGACCCAATTGCTGCCAACCCACGCCTTTGGATCGAGGTTCGAGCCGAGCGCCCTCGCCTCGCCCTCGGACACCGCCACCTCGGCTGGGACACCAACCCCGCGCGCGTCTTCATCTTCATCTTCATCTTCATCGGCGCGCGTATCTTTGGGCGACGCCGGGAGCTCCACGAAGATCAGCAGGCGCTCGAAGTCCACGCCCTCGCAGACCCGTGGGTTGTCCTCGTCGAGGTGATCGAAGATCAGCGCCATGAGCTCGTCCTCGCCAAGGCGGCGCACCCGCGCGGCGGCCTCGCGCGCGGCGGCCTCTCGCGCGGCCAGAGCCTCGCTCGCCTCGCGCTCGCGCGCCGCCGCGAACAAATCCGCGTGCGGCTCGAGCAGCGCGGCCATACCCGTCGGGTTTTTCTCGCGTTTCATGCGTCCTGCCACGGCGAGCCCCGGACGCGGGCCCTTCCCTGGCCGCGCGTCGAGGTCCATTAATAGCACGGCCTCCGCGCTCGAGGGGCCGCGAGCGGACGCGACGCCGAAGATCGCCCGCGCCTGGTTCACGCCCTCGCGCGCGCGTCGAGGGCCAGACAGCTCGTCGACGCGCGCCCTCGCGCGCGACCATGCCATGCTGGTAACGCCCCAGCGCGGCCTCGCGTTGGCCCCCCACCCCACCATGTCCAACAACGAGCGACCCAAGCACCCCGCGGTCTCGCGCGCCATGGACCGCCGCCGCTTCATCCAGCAGCTCGGCGCTGGCGCCTCCGTGCTCGCCTTTGGTGGCGTCTATGCCCTCGCCGACGAGGGCACGATCGCCACCGCCCGCGCCGCGGACCGACCCGACGGACGGCCGCGGATCCCCCCCGGCCAGCGGGTGATCACCGCGATCAAGCCCATGGGCGGCGAGCCGGGCGAGCCCTCCAAGTCCAAGTACCGGCTCAAAATCCACGGTGAGGTCGACAAGGCGCTCGAGCTGAGCTTCCGCGATCTCCTGGATCTGAAGCAGGTCACCCGCAGCGAGGACGTCCACTGCGTCACCGGCTGGACGCTGCTCGACGCGCGCTGGACCGGCGTGCAGCTGAAGACCCTCGCGGCCATGGCCGGCGTCGGCAAGCAGGCTCGCCACGTGATCTTCGAGGCCGCCCACGGCTACACGGCCAACCTGCCCCTGCGCGAGGCCCTGGCCGACAACGTCATGGTCGCGCACAAGCTCGACGACAAGCCCCTGGCCAAGGATCACGGCGCCCCGCTGCGCGCGGTGATCCCCGATCTCTACTTTTGGAAGAGCGCCAAGTGGCTCACGGGGATCCGCTTCGTCAGCCGTGACGCGCCCGGGTTTTGGGAGGTCCGCGGCTACCACAACCACGCCGACCCCTGGGCCGAAGAGCGCTACGCCTGAGCGCCAGCGCGGCGCAGTCGGGGTGGTCCGCGCGAGAGCGCGATGGCATGATCGTGCGAGTGCCCGACGAGCTCACTCGCACGCAGGGGTCGGTCGAGCTGCGCCTCGGCGACAACCTGGAGCTGCTCCCGACCCTGGCCGACGCCAGCTTTCGCCTGATCTACATCGACCCGCCCTTCAACACCGGGCGCAAGCAAGAGCGCAAGCTGCTGAAGACGCGCAGCGTCGCCGCCGGAGGCGACCGGCGGGGCTTTGGCGGCAAGCAGTACGCGACCACGGAGCTCGGGCGAAAGTCCTACGCCGACACCTACGACGACTACCTGGGCTTCCTCGAGCCGCGCCTGCGCGAGGCTCGACGCCTGCTGAGCCCCGACGGCAGCTTGTTCGTGCACCTCGACTACCGCGAGGTCCACTACGTCAAGGTCGCCCTCGACAGGATCTTTGGCCGCGAGTGCTTCATCAACGAGATCATCTGGGCCTACGACTACGGCGGGCGGACCAAGAAGCGCTGGCCGGCCAAGCACGACACGATCCTCTGGTACGCCCAGGACCCCGACAACTACGTGTTCGACTTCGCGGCCATGGACCGCGTGCCCTACATGGCCCCGGGCCTCGTCGGCCCCGAGAAGGCCGCCCGCGGCAAGACGCCCACGGACGTCTGGTGGCACACCATCGTCAGCCCCAACGGCAAGGAGAAGACGGGCTACCCCACGCAAAAACCCCTCGGCGTGCTCCGGCGGATCATCCGGATCCACTCCGAGGCCGGGGACCGGGTGCTCGACTTCTTCGCTGGCAGCGGGACCACCGGCGAGGCCGCGGTCCGGGAGGGGCGCGACGCCCTGCTGATCGATCGCAACCCCGAGGCCGTGGAGGTCATGCGCGCTCGGCTGGCGCAGTGGTTGATTGCGAGCGAGCAGGGCGACGAGGCGCCCCAGGAAGCCGCCGACGCCGACGCCGACGCCGACACGAACGCGACGCTCGACCAACCTGCGGACGCGCAGGCGGCCTCGGGAGCCGAGACTCCTGCGGCCCCGGAGAACGCCGAGACTTCTGCGAGCCCCGACCCCAGCCCCTCCCCCGCAGCGCAGACTTCCGACGCTCGAGCGCCTCGCTCGTCGGAACACGACGAGCGCGCCCAGACCGGCGCGCACACGCAGCCCCACGCCGAGCCCCCTGCTCTTGCGCCAAGGCCCGCGTCAGGCTGCGCCGAGCTCAGCGACCCCTCCGCGCAACCTCCAGCCGCCGAGCCCGCTGCTCCCGCGCCAGACTGCGCCGATCCCAGCGAGCCCTCCGCGCCCACGCGCGCGCCTGCGCCAACGAGCGCGCCCGCCGAGGGGCCGACGAGCGCGAGCGAGACCAGCGAGCCCTGACTGGCGCCCGCCGGCCAAATCGTCCAGCATCGCCCCATGGCCGAGGACACCTGGCTGCGCATCCAGGAGCGCTTCGTGTCCGTCCAGGGCGAGGGCGCGCTGGTCGGCGTGCCCAGCAGTTTCATCCGGGTCTCGGGCTGCAACCTGCGCTGCGCCTGGTGTGACACGCCCAGGACCTCGTGGGCGCCCGAGGGCGAGGCCGTCGAGCTCGACGCGCTGGTCCGCTGGTGCGCCGCCGGCCCGCGCCACGTGGTCTTGACCGGCGGCGAGCCCATGCTCTTCGCGGCCTCGGCCGCGCTCAGCCAGCGCCTGCGCGCCGCGGGGCACCACCTGACCATCGAGACCGCGGGCACCCGCCGCTGCCCGGGGATCGCCGCCGACCTGATGTCGATCTCGCCCAAGCTCGGGCACAGCACCCCTTGGGACCGGGCCCGCGCGCAGGCCAAGCTCGCCCTCGCCGAGCGCCACGAGCGAGACCGCCTCGACCTCGCCGTGCTCCGCGAGCTCACCGCTGGCTTCGCGTGGCAGCTCAAGTTCGTGGTCCGCTGCGCCGACGCGGCCAGCGTGCGCGCGGACCTCGACGAGATCGAGGATCTGCTCGCCGCGCTCGAGATCCCCGCGAAGCACCGCGACCGCGTGCTGCTCATGCCCGAGGGCGTCGACGCGGCCGACCTCGAGGCGGGCTACCGCGTGGCCGCCCCCCTGATCGTCGAGCGCGGCCTTCGTCTGGGCCTGCGCCTGCACATTCAGCTCTATGGCAACCGCCCGGGGACCTGAGAAGATCCACGCGTGCCCGTCCTCGCCCCCACCATGGCCCGCGCGAAGCTCGACCGCGCGGCGGTCTACCTGCGCGCGGCGGCCCTGGCCACGGCCTTCGCCCTCGGCTTCTTGGGCCTGTGCTCCGGCGTCGACCTCAGCGAGCGCCCGCTGGCGGACGAAGGCCTGTGGGCCAAGGCCTACTACGCCCTGAGCTTGTTCGTGATCGGCGGGACCGACCTCGGCACGCCGATCGGCGGCCCCGCCTGGGGTCGCGCGATCTTGTGGGCCGCCTACTTTTTCGCCCCGCTGATCACCGCCAGCGCCCTCGTCGAGACCGCCCTGCGCATCCTCAACCCCGCGGCCTTGCGCGTGCGTCGGCTGCGGGGCCACGTGATCGTCGGCGGCGGCGGGCGCCTGGCCCTGCTCTACGTCAAGCGCCTGCGCGAGACCGAGCCCCACGTGCCCGTCGTCGTCGTCGAGCGCGACCCGGCCGCCCCGCGCCTGGCCGAGCTCCAGGGCGTCTACAAGGTCACCATCGTGCTCGGCGACGTGCGCAGCGACGAGCTCCTCACCGCCGTCGCGGTCGAGCGCGCGCGCCGGGTGATGCTGCTGACCGGCGAAGACTTCGCGAACCTCGACGCCGCCGCGCGCATCGCCGCCCGCGCCCCCGCCCTCCACGGCCACATCGCCGCCCACGTCTCCGACCTCGGCTTCATGCACGCCCTGCCCCCGGGCGCCGCCACCGACTACGAGATCTTCAACGGCCTCGAGTCCGCCGCCGTCCACCTGGTCAAGGAGAGCCTGCTCGCCCGCTTCGAGTCCACCGCCTACCGCGACCTGGTGATCCTCGCCGGCTTCGGGCGCTTCGGCCAGACCGTCCTCGACCAGCTCCAGACCCACGCCAGCGGCAGCTTCTCCGCCGTGATCCTCGTCGACCTCGAGGCCGAAGCCGAGGCCCGGCGCTTCGCCGAGCGCCCTGGCTTTGGCGACTACGCCTGCCACGTGATCGAGGGCCACGTCGGCGACTCGCTGATCTGGTCGGCCGTCGACGAGGTCATGGCCCGGGAGATCGGCGACCCGGTGATCGTCGTGGGCACCGGCTTCGAGGGCACGAACTTGCACGTGGCCCTGGACCTGATCCGCCGCTACCCGGGGGCGCACATCACCGTGCGGACCTTTGGCCAGTCGCCCTTCACCCGCCAGGTCGCCGAGGCCACGGGCCTGCACCCGATCACCTTGGGCCGGCTGATCGCCGGCGCCATGCCCCAAGCCTGGTTCGAGAGCTGAAGCCCCCTCTCAAACCACCCACGAGCCGGAAGGCGAGCGTTTGGGGTGAACGGAGGGCGGCTCGCCGCCCGCAGCCCCTTTCAAACTAGTAAACCCGATTGAGCACCATCTCGAGCTGCACGGAGCTCAGCTTGGCCCCGAGCGCGCGAAAGAAGGCCACGCTGACCCCACGATCGTCCCCGTCGTCGACCTTGTCGATGGTCAGCGTCGGCCGCCGGGCCGCCTCCTGGCAGGCGCGGACCAGCTCGGTGCCGATCCCCCTGCGGCGCAGGTCCTCGCGCACCGCCAGCTGCATGAGCTCACCGGCCTCGGGCTCGAGCACCGCGTAGCCCACGACCTCGTCGAGCCACAGCGCCTCGATAGCGACGCGCCCGGGCGTCCGCGCCACCGTCCAGGTGCTCCCGCCCCAGGCGGGCAGCAAGGTCCAAAAGCTCGCCCAAAGCGCGCCGTTTCGATCTTGCGCGGCCCCAGCCTCGGGGCCGAGGTGGACCTCGAAGCGCAGCTCCTCGATGAAGCGCTGGGCTCGCTGGAGGCGGGGGAGCTCGAAGCAAAACAGGTGGCGGTCGACGTCGAAGCCCAGGCGCTCGTAGGCGGCCCGGGCCCGCGGGTCGTCGAAGCGGACCTCGATCTGCATCTGCGTGACCTCGCGGTGATCGAGGGCCAGCTTGAGCCAGTCGAAGAGGGCCGTGAGCACCCCGCGGCGCTGAGACCCGCGGCGCACGGCGGTCAGCGCCCCATAGGCGCCGATGTGCTCGGCCGGCCACTCGTCGATCGCCGTCGTGATCGCGCCGATCAGCTTGCCCTCGTGGAAGGCTCCAAAGCTCGCGCTCCAGTCGACGCCGCGGCGCTCGAGCAGGCCGGCGAGGGCCTCGACGCCGAGCTCCCCTTCGAGGGGCGGGTAGACCACGAAGGCGTCACGGACGAGATCGTGGACCGCGGGCAGCTCGGCCTCACGCAGCGCACGGATCTCGAGGGCCGGCCTGCTCGTCACCCGTCTACGGTATCAGCTCGCGGGCCGGCTGGGATCGCGGGGCCGTCATGGCACGCGACAGATACAGCGCCCGCTCTCGTCCTCCGAGCCCCCATCCTCCGAGCCCGTACCAGCGTCCGGGTCTGCTCCCGTGTCACCCGTGTCCGTCCCCGTGTCGGTGTCCGTGCCCGTCTCGCCCGTATCGGAGCCGCTCTCTCCCGTGTCCGTCTCGCTCTCCCCCGTGTCCGTCTCGCCCCCCTCGCTGACGCAGCTCCCACCCACGAAGCCCTCGCCAAACACCTCGAGCTCGACGCAGAGGCGACGGCAGCGGTCGATGGTTCGCCGGCCCCACACGCAGGTGTCGATGATCTCCACGTTGACGCACAGATCGTTCGCCTCCTCTTCGCAGGTCGTCCCTGGGCCGTAGCCACACAAAAATTCCGGCTCGGGGTCCCCCGGCAGGCAGCCGTAGCCAAACTGAAAGCCCTCGGACTCGCAGGCGAAGTCGGCGTAACCCGAGACCTCGATCCAGCGCTCGCCGTTGCAGGCCCAGACCGCAGAGTTTTCGGGCGAGGGCGCGTCCTCGTCGACGACGCAAGTCAGGCTCTCGAGCTGGTCCTCGCCGCAGGGCAGCTCCGGCGCCTGAGCCCCGGTGTCGTCTGTCTCGCCGGCGGTGTCGGTGACCGCTTCGTCGGGGCAGCAGCTGAAGTCATCGAGGTCCTCGCTGCACCAGTCGTAGCCGCCCTCGCACACGCAGGAGTGGTCCGCGAGCAAGACGCTGTGGCTATCGGGATCCCCGCAACCACTGCGGTCGCCGCCCACGCCAGCTTCGGCGCTCTCGCCCGAGCGGCAGGCGAAGAGCGAAAAGATCGCGGCCAAGGCGACCGCGGGCGCGAGGTGAGCCAGAGCGCGCACCGCCACATTGTACAGCGCCAGGTGTACGTGCCAGAGTCCTCGCCCAGTCATGCACGACGCGATCGTGATCGGCTCGGGGGTCTCGGGCCTCAGCTGCGCCAGCGAGCTGGCCGACGCGGGTCTCCGCGTGCAGGTGTGGACCGCGGCGCCCCCGGAGCAAACTACCTCGCGGGTCGCGGCGGCCTTTTGGTACCCCTTCCGCGTCGACCCCGTGGAGCGCGTGGTCCCCTGGTCCGCGCACAGCTACGAGCGCTTCGCCGAGCTCGCGGCGGATCCGCAGCTCGGCCCCCAAAGCGGCGTGCTCATGCGCGAGGCCCTGGAGATCTTCCCGACCCCGGTGCCCGACCCGCCCTGGTCCCGCGCCGTGGACCTATTCCGCTACGCCCTGCCCGAGGAGCTCCCGCCCGGCTACGGCCACGGCCTGGTGTTCACGGCCCCGGTGATCGAGATGCCGCGCTACCTGCCCTGGCTGGCCGAGCAGGTCACCGCCGCCGGCGTCGAGATCCTCATCCGCCGCCTCGACAGCCTCGCCCCGGCCCTGGCCGCCGCGCCGATCGTCGTCAACACCACCGGCCTGGGCGCGCGCGAGCTCGTCGACGACGCCCGGGTCTACCCCCTGCGCGGGCAGATCCTCAGCCGCAGCCGCGGCGCGCTCGACCGCGTGCTCATCGACGAGCACAGCGAGCGCGGGATCACCTACGTGGTCCCACGCAGCGAGGACGTGATCCTCGGCGGCGTGAGCGACGAGGACTCCACCGAGCTACGCGAGGACCCCGAGCAGAGCGCCGCGATCTTCGAGCGCTGCGCCTCGCTCGAGCCCCAGCTGCGCGCGAGCGAGGCCCTCGACGTCTTCGTGGGCCTGCGCCCGTGTCGTGACGAGGTCCGCCTCGAGGCCGAGCGCGTCGACGGTCGCCTGGTGATCCACAACTATGGTCACGGGGGCGCCGGGGTGACCTTGTCGTGGGGCTGCGCCGCGGAGGTCCGCGAGCTCGCGACCGGGCGCTCGGCCTAGTGTGCGCGGCAGAGGACTTGAAGGGTCCCAGGCGCCGGACCGGTTGCTGACGAGGCGCGAGGAGGGAGTTTGTCGAGCACAAATGACTGACGAGCAACGAAGTCAGCGGCCGGTGCTCCAAGCCTGGGGCCCTTCAAGTCCTCTGCCGCGCACACTAGGAGCCCCTCAGACCCGCCGGAGGACGTCGAGGCGCTGCGGCGCCAGAAACTCCCCGCCATTGTCCGCGTGGTAGCCCTCGAAGCGCGAGCGCACCGCGGCCAGCGTGGCCTCGTCCAGCGCGTGGTCGGTGTGCGTCGCCCCGATCACCCGCTGCTCGAACACCTCGTAGCTCGAGAAATTCATCGGCAGCAAGAAAAAACGCTCCTCGACGAGCTCGAAGCCCCCGGCCTCGACCGCGCCCTTGAGCGCCGCGAAGGCCCGCTCGCGCACGAAGGATTCGTCGTGAAACAGGCGCAGGACCTCGTTGAACTCGCCCGCGAACACCGGCTCCGAAACATAGGCGACGCCCCCGGGCCGCAGGACTCGAAGCAGCTCGCGCATCGCCTGGGCCATCGCGTCGACTGGCACGTGGTGGAGCGACTTGAACATGAACACCATGTCGAAGGCCTCGGCCTCGGCGGGGATCGCCTCGGCGCCGCCGAGCCCGAAGCGCAGCTTGTCCATCGGCTCGGCCGCGAGGTTCTTGGTGTGCTGAATCCTGTCCATCTCCAGGGCGACGATCGACTCGACGTGGGGGCTGGCGGCGAGCAGGCGCGCGTTGTGGCCGTCGCCGCAGCCGAGGTCGAGCACCCTGCCGCCGACGCGCTCGAGCCAGGGCGTGAACATGTCGGCCTCGCTCGCGCGCTCGTGGACGTCGTCGCGGATCAGTTGCATCGGCCTCGATATAGCCCGGACGGCTGCCCCCCGCCATCGCGCACTCGCGGCCTCCAGCGCGGCGGCTCGAGCCCTCAGCGCGCGTCGATCTCGATCGCCCTCAGCCGCGTCTCACCGACGAGCTCCCGAGCCCGGGCCACGCCGATGTCTTCGTCGAGCGCCTCGTCCGTCTTCAGCGCGAAGATATAGCGGCTCTGCGCCGGGCCCTCGACGCGGCAGGCGACCCAGATCCCGGTGTAGTCCTCGCCGCCCTCGACGTCACAGATGAGGCCCGAGAAGTCGGCGACGGTGTCGAAGATCGTCCCGACCTCGACGCCGCGAGGATCCGCGAGGCCGGGGCCGAGCAAGGTCAGCGCTTCGAAGGGCTCACCGATCTCGGTCATCACCACCGCGACCTTGACGGAGCCGCGGTGGATGAACGAGCCATGGCGCCGACGCGGGCGAAGTTCGAAGTCCGGCAGCGCCGCCTCGATGACGGCCGCGCTGTTGAGGTCGCCCGCATGCAAGGCGTGCTCGGGCGCGCCGAAGATCTGGGCCAACAAGGCGGGTCCAGGCTCGGGCTGTTCGGGCTGTTCGGGCTGCTCGGGAGCGGGCGCCTCGCTCTCCGGCTCGACCGCCGGCTCGACCTCGGGCACGGGCGCCTCCGCGTCGGCCTCGTGCGCCTCCCTGTCCTTCTTCGGCGCGGTGCAGGCCGAGAGCGAGAGCAGCGCTGTGAACACGACGAGGCCTCGTCCATTCATGACGACGAGGATACCCCGCCGCGCGGCCGAGCACGCCGACCATGGCCGACAGATTCGCCGCTCACGCCAGCGGCGCGACGGCGTAGCGCCCGTAGGCCACGAACGCGACCAGCAGGAGCATGACGGCGCTCCACAGCAGCGGATTCTCGCCGCTCAACGTCAACGACTGCCCCGCATACACCCCGGAGATGATCAGCGTCTCGATCGCCAGCACGACCGCCGCCGCGGGGGTCAGCGCTGGCATCCACTTCGTCGCGGCGGGGACGATCAGCAAGACCGCGCCGATCATCTCGACGACGCCGAACACCAGCCAGCCGCCGCTCGGGATCGCGGGGAACTGACTGGCGAGGGTCTCGCATTGAGACGCCTTGTAGTATCCGCCTGCGAGATAGAGAAGGCCGAGGATGGCCTGAAGAGCCCAAATGACAATATTCATGCGTCTCCTGATCCTTGCTCGAGGATCGTTTCCAGTGCCCCGTGCATCAGCTTCCAGCCGTACGCTGCCCCCTTGAAAGCCTGGCTCTGCTCGAACCCAGCGTGCTCGAAGCGCACGCGCGTCCCGGCGCCCTCGGCCTCGAGGCGGTAGTGCACGCGGGTATCCAGGAAGTCACCGACGACCCAGGTGAACGAGAGCTCGCTCGGAGGGGCGCAGGTCAAGACTTCGCAGTGGACGACGAGCCCGCGCTCCAATTGGCGGGACGCGAAATGTGAATCGATGGCCGACTCGCGGCTCGAAGTCATTGGGGTACATCCACTCGGCCAGCGCCTCGCGGCTCGTCAGCGCCCGCCAGACCGTGTCTGGGTCGTGCGGGAACCACATGTCGCGGCGGATCGTGTGTGTCACTGGTCCGAGCCTTTCGCGAGGTGGCGGGCCAGACGATCGAAGTTGTCGTCCCAAAACCGCTCGTAGTGGGCGATCCAGTCGCGCACGGGGCTGAGCTGCTCCGGCACGAGCCGGTAGCGGCGCTCCCTCCCGCAGCGCTGCTCGGTGACGAGCCCCGCTTGCAGGAGGATGCGCAGGTGCTGCGAGACCGCTGGCCGGCTCATCTCGAAGTTCGCTGCGATCGCTTTCACGGGACGGTCACCGTCCACGAGGAGGTCGAGCATCCGGCGGCGCGCGGGGTGGCTGATCGCGCCGAATACTCCAGCTTGGCCAGCTTGGCCGGTCTGGCTCTGCATCATCACGAACCCATGATAGGTAAGGGCATGCTTACCTGTCAGCAAAATGCGTCTGCCCGTGAAATTCGCCCGAAAATGGCGAATTTCAGGATCGAGAGCCCGCGATCGCTAGCCACGAGTGCTCGAGTGTCAGGCCAGGAGCCCGACGCCAGGCCAGCTACTCTTCGACCCAAACACGCAGATCCTGGATCCCCCAGGTGTTCTGCCCGTGGTTGTGCAGATGCATCATCACCGACGCGCCCTCGGGCGCGTCGAAGGGCGCGGTGAAGCTCTCGGTGAACACCTGCGCGCTGCCGGGGATGTCGATCCACGTCTCCCACAAGAGCTCGCCATCGACGTGCACGGCGAGGTGCGCCTGAGCCGGCTCGGGGGCCGTCAGGTTGAAGTGGTAGAAGTCGAACTCCATCTCGGCGCCCTCGCGGATCTGCGCCAGGCTCGGCTGGCTCAAGGCGAGGTAGTTGCAGTAGGTGGTGTCGACCTCGAGCAGGGGATCGTCGACGTCCTCGCCCTCGATGTACCAGCCCGCGATGCCACACTCGACGCTCTCGGGGCGTTCGTCGACGAGGGGGTCGTCGGGGGCGTCGACGGTGATCCAGTTGGCGTGGTCGATGAGCGAGACGAAGCCGGCGTCGCCAGCCTCACTGGCCTCATCGGCGCTCTCGCTGTCTTCATCACCGGGCGCGGTGCAGGCGAAGAGCGCGGTGCAGGCGAGGGCGCAGCGAAGGGCGAGGGCGCGCGGCATGGCCCGAGCATAGCCGCTCGCGGCCTCTCCCGGCCGCGTCCCTTGGACGCAGGGCAGGTGATCGCGCCTAGTCGAACAGGCTCGAGATCGAGTCGCCGTGATGGATGCGCTTGATCGCCTCGCCGACCAGCCCGGCGATGCCGAGGACCTCGAGCTTGGTGCAGCGCTCGAGCTTGTCCTGCTGCGGGATCGTGTCGCACACCCAGACCTTGGAGATCACCGACTCGTTGAGGCGCTGGATCGCCGGGCCCGAGAGCACGCCGTGGGTCGCCGCCGCGTAGACCGCCGAGGCGCCGTGATCCATGACGGCCTTGGCCGCGTTGCACAGCGTCCCCGCGGTGTCGATCATGTCGTCGACCAGAATCGCCCGCTTGCCCTCGACGTCGCCGATCAGGTGGTGAACCTGGGAGACGTTGGGCGAGTCGCGGCGCTTGTCGATGATCGCCAGCGAGCAGCCGAGGAACTTGGAGTAGGCGCGGGCGCGCTCGGTGCCGCCGGCGTCGGGCGAGACCACGACAGTGTCCGAACCACCGAGGCCCTCGCGCTGGAGCGCCTCGCGGACCACCGGGGTCGCGTAGAGATGGTCGAAGGGGATGTCGAAGAAGCCCTGGATCTGCCCGGCGTGAAGGTCGACCGAGAGCACCCGGGTGGCGCCCGCGGCGGACAGCAGATCCGCGACGAGCTTGGCGGTGATCGGCGTGCGCGGCTTGACCTTGCGGTCTTGGCGGGCGTAGCCGAAGTAGGGGATGATAGCGACGATCGCGCCCGCGCTGGCTCGCTTCAGCGCGTCGATCATGATCAACATCTCCATCAAGTTGTCGTTCGGCGGGGAGCAGGTCGACTGCACGATGAAGCAGTTGACCCCGCGAACGTTCTCGCCGATCTCGACGAAGATCTCGCCGTCGGAGAAGCGCGAGACCTTGGCCGCGCCAGCAGGGATACCCACGTACTTGCAGATCTCGTTGGTGAGCGCAGGGTTGGCGTTGCCGCCGAAGATGGAGATCAGCCGATTCACGGGGCTCCCGGTCGGGTCTGGAGGTTGGGGGTGCGATCGCTAGGGGGAAAGGGACTGGGGCGGTAGGAGTCGAACCTACGTATGTCGGTACCAAAAACCGATGGCTTAACCACTTGCCGACGCCCCAAGAAGAGCGGATGACCCGCCAATCGCGCGCGTTTTATAGGGAGGCCATCGGTGCCTGTCAATCCTGCGTGATGTCCGCTAAGTGCCCAGATTTCCAGTGTTTTTTGAACGGCAATGGGCGCCAGGGTGGGGACTGCTGTGCCGCTGTGCGAGAACAGACTCCGGTGTGAGTGTTGTCCAGGTCCTTCGCGTGACGGATCCGGCCCGGTGAAACACGATCACTCGGCGCCCCGCGGAGCGATCGCTGGCACCTTGCCCCTTTTCGACCCAGAACATCTGTGGTTGGCGCATCCGAGACTGCCCTACATGGCCCTCTGCCCACGACTTCCCCTGCATTTTCTTCCCATCGACGCGACCGGTGGGGTACCGTGTCGATCGGCTGTGTAGGAGGTCTGTGCACGAATTGGCACACAAGATCTGCCCACGGTGCGAAGCGCGAGTGCTCGACGAGCACCGCTTTTGCCCTTCGTGTGGTTCTGACCTCTCTGGGGTTCAGATCAGCGATGGCGATCCCTACCTGGGGATGACCATTCAGGACCGATATCGCATCGAGTCACTGATTGGCACCGGGGCCATGGGCCGCGTCTACCGGGCCGAGCAGACCGCGCTACGCAAGCCCTTTGCGATCAAGATCCTCAGCCCCCAGCTGACCAACGACCCCGACTCGCAGGCCCGCTTCGCCAACGAAGCGCACAACGCCGCGAGCCTCAACCACCCCAACGTGGTCTCGGTCGTCGACTACGGGCGGACCAAGCAGGGGGTGACCTTCCTGGTCATGGAGTACATCGAGGGCCGCTCCCTCGAGCAGATCATCCAGGACGAGCACCCCCTCGAGCGCGCGCGCATCGCCGACTTGATCCTCCAGATCCTCGCCGCGCTCACCGAGGCCCACGGCCTGGGCATCCTGCACCGCGACCTCAAGCCCGAGAACATCCTGATCCAGAGCCTGCGGACCCGCGGCGAGCTGCTCAAGGTGCTCGACTTCGGCATCGCCAAGCTCATGGACGACGCGCCGGCGAAGGGCGCGAGGCCGGGGCTGACCAGCCAGGGGGTGGTCTGCGGGACGCCGGAGTACATGTCGCCGGAGCAGGCCTGCGGGCTGCACCTCGACCAGCGCTCCGACCTCTACGCCGTCGGTATCATCCTCTACCAGATGCTCACGGGCCGGCCGCCCTTCGAGAGCGAGTCGGCGGTGGAGATCCTCCACCGCCACATCCACGAGCTCCCGCGACCGCCCAGCCAGGTCCTGGGCGCGGCCCCCGATCCCCTCGAGGCGGTCTGCCTGCGCGCGCTCGCCAAGGAGCGCGACGCTCGCTACGCCGACGCCGGCGAGTTTCGTGACGCGGTCCTCAAGGCCACGCGCGTCGGCACGGCCACGGAGATCCACTGCGCCAAGTGCTCGGCGCTGATGCGACCCAGCGATCGCTTCTGCGCCGCCTGTGGCGCCCAGGCGCCGGACCAGCCGCTCGCGGCCTCGGGTCAGCGACGCGTGGCCCGACGCTCGACCCGTGCGCTGCGTCAGTCCTCCGGTGAGGCCACCGCCGAGGTCCTGCTCCGCGCCCTCCCCCAGCGCCTCGCCGGCGAGGCCGCCAACGCCCTGCTCGCCGCGGCCCAGCGCCGCCTCGACAACCCCAAGGTCGGCCTCCAGGCCCAGGCGATCAGCGGCCCGGCGGGCTCGGGCAAGACCCGCCTGCTCGACGAGATCGCCGACCAGGCCGAGGAGCGCGGCTGGCGGGTGCTCGCGGCGGGCTGCGAGCCGACCGGGGCCATGACCGCGCTGTGGCCGATCCGTCAGGCGATCGGTCAGCTCCTCGAGGTCGATCCGCGCGCGCCCTCCCCCGGCGACCTCGGCCGCGCGGCCAACCTGATCGGCCTGTCTTACGAGGCGCTGCCCGGGCTCAACGAGCTCTTTGGCCTCGGCGTGTCGGCGAGCGCCGTCGAGTACGCCGTGCGCCGCCGCGAGTGCTTCACCTCGGCGGTCCAGGCCCTGACCGAGGGCGCCGCCGGCAACCCGCTGCTGCTGGTCTTCGACGACGTCGACCGCTGGGACGCGCCCTCGCGGCGGATCGTCCAGCAGCTCGTGCGCGCCCGCGCCGAGGCCCCCGTGCTGATCTTGCTGGCCACCGCCGAGGAGCAGCGCGAGTGGCTGCGCTGCCCCGTCGTCGAGCTCCCCCGCCTCGACGCCGGCGAGGTCCGCCAGTGGGCCGCGGCCCTCAGCCACGAGGGCTCCCCGCTGCCCGACCGCCTGGCCAGCCACGTGCCCCTGACCCCCTTCGAACTCGAGCTGGCGCTGCGCTGCGTCCCCGTCGAGGGCGAGCCCATCGACCTCCCGACCGCCCTCGAAGACTGGCTCATCGGCCTGGCCGCCAACGAGCGCCAGCTGCTCGAGCTGTGCGCGGTGATCGGGGAGAACGTCGAGCGCAGCGAGCTCGAGGCCCTGTGCCCCCGCGACCCTCGCGGAGATCCCTGCGCCGACACCAGCCTCGACGCGCTGCTCGCCTCACTGATCCAAGCCGGGCTGCTCGCCGCCATGGACCGGGATCAGTGGGCGCTGCGCAACCGCAGGATCCGCGATCAGCTGCTCGCGGGCATCGAGCGCGAGCGCCTGCGCCTGCTCCACCGCGAGGCGGCGATCTGCACGGAGCGCGCCCAGCTCTCGCCCACGGTCCGCGCCCTGCACCTGCTGCGCGCCCAGCCCAGCCGGGCCCGCGACGCCGCCGATCGCGTGCAGGCCGTCGAGCTGATCGAGGCCCTGCGCGAGGCCGCGGTCGCCAGCGTCGCGGCCTTCGACGACCCCAAGGCGGTGCGCCTGCTGAGGACCGCGCTCAAGGCCTGCCGCCGCCTGCCCGGCGAGGATCGCCTCAACCACGAGGCCAACCTGATCGCCGACCTCGTCGATCCCTTCTGCTTCACCGACCGCGTGGACGAGGCGATCTACACCCTGCGCAAGCTCCTCGGCAGCGGCACGATGACCGACGCCGAGTCGGAGCTCCAGCGCGCCCTCGGCCGCTGCCTGGCCCGCAAGCGCGACTGGAAGGGCGCCGTCGATGCCTACCAGCGCGCCCTCGGCCCGCTCATCGCCCAGGGCCGGCGATCGGCCCTGCTCGAGCTCTACGCCGACCTCGCGCGCAGCCTCGACGCCCAGGGCGAACATCAGCGCGCGCTCTCGGAGCTCGAGGAGGGCCTCGACATGTGCACCCTCGGCGACGGGCCGCGAGCCAACGTCGACGTGTCCATGTGGCGCTACCTGCTGACCGCCTCGGAGCTGCAAGAGCGCCGCGGCGAGCTTCGTGAGGCGCGGACCTGGGCCGAGCACGCGCTCTTCCAGGCCGAGCGCCGGGGTGAGGACCTCGGCCGCATGCGTGGCCACGAGACCCTCGGTCGCCTGCTGCGCGCGCTCAAGCAGAACATGCTCGCCGAGCAGCACATCGGCCGCGGACTCGAGATCGCCCGCAAGCTCGGCGACCGTCGCACGAGCGCCGAGCTGCTCGTCCTCCGCGCCAAGCTCCGCGCCGCGGCCAAGCGCTTCGAAGAGGCCCACCGCTGCCTCGACGAGTCCGAACGCCTGTCCGCGCTGCTCGAGTGGCAGCGTGGCCTCGACCGCGTCACGCGTGTGCGCAAAGAACTCCCCGGCTGAGTCCCTCATTCGTAAGCCGCCCAACAACTCGGGGTAGCTCTAAAACGAACGAAGGCTCGCCGCTTCGGCGATCATTTTGCGGACGACTCGCACCTCGATTCCTGCCACACTGTGCACGGAGATTTTTTGTAGATGAGCAGCCGAAACGCTCGAGTGAACCGCATCGTCCGCGGATGGTTGGTGCCGATGGTCAAGACGTTGCCTCACCGCCTCGCGGCGCGCATCCGAGACGCCGACGAGGAGAAGCAAAAGACGGCCGTCGATCAATTGCGCCGCCGTGACCGGCCCGGCCTGATCGCGCGCAAGTCCATGGGCTTCCGCTCGCTCACCGACATGCGCCGCTCCGAGGTCGAGACCTCGCTCGAGTAGCCACCCTCGCCATGTGCGAGGCGGCGCGCACCTTCGACGCAACCCCTAGGAGCCCACGGCGAAGAGCGAGCGAGCAGCGGCACCCCGCCCTGGACGCGCGGGCCACCCCCGCGAGACAATCCGCCGATGGGGCGAGATCCAGGCGAGGGCGGGCGCGCGTCCAAGTCAAAGCTCGGCCTGGGGATCCACGCGGGCTACGGCGTAGGCGCCGTCGGCACGGGGATCTACGCCACGGTCCCCGGTCTGCTGCTGCTCTTCTTCATGACCGACACCCTGGGGATCCCGGCGTGGCTGGCCGGGGTCGGGATCTTCGTGCCCAAGCTCTGGGACGTGCTCACGGATCCGCTCATGGGCACGATCTCCGACCGCACGCAGTCGCGCTGGGGCCGGCGTCGGCCCTATCTGCTGGCCGGCGCCCTGAGCCTGCCGCTGAGCTTCGTGATGCTCTTCTCGCTGCCGGCCTTCGCGGATCCGATGCTGAGCTTCGCGTGGGTGATGTTCGCCTATTTGCTGGCGGCGACCTCGTTCACGGTGTTCAGCGTGCCCTATACGGCGATGCCGGCCGAGATGAGCGAGGACTACGACGAGGTGACCTCGCTGATGGGCTGGCGCATCGCCTTGCTGACCGTGGGCGTGCTGCTCTCGGGCGCCCTCGCGCCGCAGCTGGTCGCCCTCGGCGGCGGCGGCCGCTCGGGCTATGCGTCGATGTCCTGGGCCCTCGCCGGGATGATCTTCGCGGCGATGTTCCTGACCTTCGTGGGCACCCGCCGCGCCCCCAGCCGGCCGCGCCTCGAGCAAGATGCCCAGCCCCTGCTCGAGCAGATCCGTGGCGCCCTCGCGGTCCGTCCCTTTCGCGTGCTGCTCGGCGGCTACGCCATGCAGCTCGTGGGCGTGGGCGTGGTCCTGGCCTGCGTGCCCTACTTTGCCCGCTACACCCTGGGCGGCGACGACGACACCTTGACCTTCATGTTCGTGACACTCGTTGGCCCCGCGGTCCTGGTCATGCCCGTGTGGGTGAGGGTTTCACGCGCGATCGGAAAGCGTCGAGCCCTGCTCGCCTCGACGACATTGTTTGCTTGTGGCGCCGCCTGCCTGTGGTTTGCCCGCCCCGAAGGACTGGCCGTGGTTTATGCTTGCGTCGCCCTGATGGGCATCGGTTGGGCCGGGACCCAGCTCTTTCCCTTCTCCATGCTCCCCGACACCATCGCCGCCGATCGTCAGCAGAGCGGCCAACGTCGCGAGGGCGTGTTCACGGGGCTGTGGATGGCCGTCGACAAGGGCGGTCTGGCCGTCGGGGCCCTGCTCGCCGGGTTGGTCCTCGACTTTGGCGGCTTCGTCGAGAGCGAGGGCCAGGCCGTCGTGAACCAGCCGAGCTCGGCGCTGACCGCCATCCGCATCGGCGCCGCCTTGCTGCCCGCCATCTGCATGTTCATCAGCTTGCCGATCCTCCGCCGCTACGCCCTCGACCGCGCGGCCGTGCGCGAGCTCCAGCAGGAGGCCACTTGAGCGAGGCGCGTGCGCTCGTGCGACCCCGCGCCCAGGGTCGCGCACTGGCCGTCGCCCTCTCGCTCGCCCTCGGCCTCGGCCTCACGGCTGGCGAGGCCCTCGCGGCGCCGCCGACCGAGGCGTCCCCGCCCGATGACGCCGAGATCCCTCTCGGCCCGAGCTACGACCAGCCGCCGGTCGCCCTCGAGCCTCCGCCCGAGCCGGACCCTATCGAGCCAGACCCGAGCGTCGAGCCGCCTCGCCCCGAGCGCTTCGCCCCCGAGCCCGCGCCCCTCCCGGAAGAGGCGCCCCCCGGTGAACTAGGAGAGCGAGGTGAGCAGGGCAAGAAGGGCAAGAAAAAGCGCGACCCCAACGACCCCCACCGGCTCGAGTGGGGCGTGCTCCCGGCGGTCTCCTACGACATCGACCTCGGCCTGGGCTTTGGCGCCCTGGTCACCCTGGCCCGCTTTCACCCTGGCTATCAGCCCTACCGCTGGCGCCTCGAGATCCTCGCCCAGGCCACGGTCAAGAACACCCCCGGCGTGGGCCTCGGCCTGCCCTACCACAACGACTACGTCAAAGCCGACTTCCCCGGGCTGCTCGACGGCCGCCTGCGCATCAACGCCGCCGTCCGCTTCCGCCGCTTCCTGACCCAGGGCTGGTACGGCCTCGGCAACGCCTCGAGCAACCCCGAGCCGTGGACCGACATCGACCCCGACGAGGAGCCCGAGGCCTTCCGCGAGGCTCGGCTCTACAACCGCTACGATCGCATCTACCCCTCGCTGGACTTCAACACCCGGCTGATCCTCTGGGACCGCTCGCGGATCGGCAACGACGTGCCGCGCCCCTGCGGGCCCAAGCGAGCCGAGCGCTGCCCGCCCTACGCCTACAGCGGCCGCGGCGAGCCCGTCGCCCACAAGCAGCGCCTCGAGCTGCTGCTCGGGACCTCGATCTCCTACAACTTCATCAACACCTACGCCAACAGCAAGCTCGAGGCCGACATCGAGACCCGCGACGGTGAGGGCGAGGACGCCGAGACCCTCCAGGGCCTGCTCTACGGCACCGACAACCACGCGCTGTGGACCTTGAACTTCGGCCTGCTCTACGACACCCGCGACCACGAGTACACGCCCACCCGCGGGAGCTTCACCGAGCTCTCCGGTCAGATCTCCCCGGGCATCGACGGCGGCTTGTTGTTCGGCCACATCTACGCGGCCTCCTCGGTCTTCGTGCCGCTCTATGACGACTACCTCGTCCTGGCCACGCGCGGCTCCCTCGACATGCTCGTCGGCAGGCCGCCGCTCTACCAGCTCGGCCAGATCGGCGTGCTCGAACCTCAAGACGGCCCCGGCGGCAGCTGGACCCTGCGCGGGGTCCCGCGCCAGCGCTACTTCGGCAAGCAAAAGGCGATCCTCAACGTCGAGCTGCGCTCGATCTTCTACCGCTTCAACCTCGGCTCGCAGCGCTTCGGCCTCGGGGCCCTGGCCTTCGTCGACGCCGGGCGGCTGTGGACCGACTTCAGCCCGGTGTTCCTCGACGGCGAGGACATCGACGGGCCCTTCGGCGACATCAAGGTCGGGGTCGGCGGCGGGCTGCGGATCACCTGGGGCGAGACCTTGGTGATCCGCGTGGACCCGGCGTGGTCGCCCTCGGACGAGAACTTCGGCTTTTACCTCGACGTCGCCCAGCTGTTTTGAGATGAGCCCCGCCGCCCTCACCCTCGCCGCTCTGCTCGCGGGCTCCGGCCCCGGCGAGAGCTCGCAGGGCGAGGCCGCGCTTCAGGCTCGAGCTGCGGCTGCGAGCGCCAAGACGGACGCCACAGAGCCAGAGCCAGAGCCAGAGCCAGAAGTGAGCTCGAGCTCTCGCGCGCAGGCCCGCCCATCTCTGGTCGTCCACCTCCACCCCTGCCTGGACGGTCGCGTCGCGCTCGAGACCCTGCACGAGTCCCTGCGCCACGAGCTCGGCGCGGGCCTCGAATTCCGCGGCGCGGCGGCGGGCCAGGCCGGCGACACCCAGCTGCTGATCGACTGCGGCAGCGGCGGGGGCAGCAAGGGCGACGACAGCCTGCTGCTACGCGTCATCGATCCGCTCAGTGAGGCCGCGCTCACCCGCGCCCTGCGGCTCGAGGCCCTCGACGCCTCCCCCGAGCGCGCGGCCGAGTCCTTGGCCCGCAGCGCCGCGGCCTTGCTGCGCGCGCTGTGGATGGACCTCGTGCTCGACCGCGAGGCTGTCAGCGACTCTTCCCCCCGCAGCCCCGCCTCCTCACCGAGGGTGCTGCGCCGGGCCCGTCGCATCGCCCGGCGCCCGAGCTCCCCCTGGCAGCTCGGCGACGCCTTCATGGCCCGCACCTTCCTGGGCGAGGGCGCCCCCGCCTGGATGCTCGGCGAGCAGGTCCAGGCCGTGCATCGACCCCTGCGCCACCTGGCCTGGCGCGCCGACGGCGAGCTCGCCTTTCGCCGCGTCCGTGTCGACCTCGAAAGCGGCGCGTCGCGGATCAACACATTGATGATCAGCGCCGCCCCCAGCTTGCTGGGCTGGGCCGAGTTCCCCGGCTCAGGCCCGCGCGGGGCCGGGACCGCGGCGATCTACGCCGGCGCCGGGCTGCGCGTGGGCGCCGTCCGCATGCGCAGCCCCGACGACCCCGGGCACTTCGAGACCTTCGCCGGCCCCCTCGCCACGGCCAGGGCCAGCGTCAGCCTGGGTCGCTTCGTCCGCCTGGCCCTCGACGCCGAGGCCGGCTGGGCGCTGATCGGCCCCGAGCACGCCGAGGCGGACCTGCGCCTGCGCGGGCCGTGGCTGTCCGGCGCCCTCTCGCTCGTCAGCTCCTTTTGACGCCACCCGTTATAGTGTCGGGGATGTCCGACGCGACCATCCGGGTGCTGCTGGCCGAAGACCACACCATCGTCCGCGAGGGCCTCAAGGCCCTGCTGACCGCGACCGAGGACCTCGAGGTCGTCGGCGAGGTCGCCGATGGGCGCGAGGCCGTCGACGCCTGCGCGCGCCTGAGCCCCGACGTCGTCGTCATGGACCTCAACATGCCCAAGCTCAACGGCGTCGACGCGACCCGGGAGATCCGCGAGAAGCCCGAGGCCCCGCGGGTGCTGATCTTGAGCATGTACGACGGCGAGGAGTACGTGCGTCCGGCGATCCGCGCGGGCGCCAGCGGCTACCTGCTCAAGGGCTCGGGGCTCACCGACCTCGTCAAGGCGATCCGCGAGGTCGCCGGCGGCAACGCCTTCTTCTCGCCGGCCGTGGCCAAGATCCTGCTCGCCGACAGCCGCGGCGAGCAACGCCGCGAGGACGAGCCGACCGACCCCGCCGACGGCCTGACCAAGCGCGAGCGTGAGGTCCTGACCCTGGTCGGCGAGGGCAAGTCGAGCCCCGAGATCGCCAAGATCCTCAACCTCAGCGTGAAGACCATCGAAGGTCACCGCGGGCGGATCATGGCCAAGCTCGGGGTCCACAACGTCGCCGGCCTGGTCCGCCAGGCGATCCGCATCGGCCTGGTCTCGGCCGAGGACTGAGAGTCTGTGAAGCAGGGCGCAAAAGCGCGCAAGGCGCATGACATGGCATGATCCCCCCATGCCCGCGTCTGCGTCTGCGTCTCCACGTCGTCCGCTCCAGCGCCTGCGCTTCGTCCTGCTCCCCCTCTTCAGCCTCGCCTGCGTCGACTCCCCGAGCAGCGCGGACGACGAGGCCAGCGCCTCGACGACGAGCGCGGACGCAGGGACGAACACCGACGAGAGCAGCTCGAGCGAGACAGCCAACACGAGCGAGTCGGCCGAGACCAGCGCCGAGACCGAGTCGAGCGGGTCGGCCGAGACCGAGACCGACTCCGGCTCGAGCGAGTCCGACTCCGGCTCCACCGAGACCGAGACCGAGACCGAGACCGAGACTGAGACCGAGACCGGCGAGCCCGAGCCCTACGTCTGCGACAACCCCACGCCGATCATGCAGTGGCAGACCGAGGTCCCCAGCGGCTGGGTCACGTGCGCCGACGGCTTCGAGCACCGCGTCGAGGCCATCGAGTGCGTCGATCCGCAAGAGCAGTCCAACGCCGGCTGCGCAAACTTCGGCGTCGCGTCGTGTCACACCGTCGAGGACTGCACGGAGCACGCCTACGGCGCCTGCGTGTTCGCCCCCCTGGTCAACTGCGAGTGCACCTACGGCTGCCAGTCCGACGCCGACTGCGAACCGGGCACGATCTGCGCCTGCGCCGGGGTCGCGGGCAGCAGCCCGCAGTGCATCCCCTCGAACTGCGAGAGCAGCTCCGACTGCGGCGACGGGCTGTGTGGCCTCAGCAGCTTCGCCGGCCTGTGTTCGAACATCTACCAGGCCGGCTGCGCCGACCCTTACGCGGACTGCCACGTCGACGACGACTGCGACGGGCCGCCCTGTGAGCCGCCCGGGGGCGAGTGCTCCCTGGGCACGACGCCCGGCAACGCGTGGGACTGCAACGTGCCCTCGGATTGCAACGGCGAGTGCTGAGCCCAAACGCCCGAACGCCCAAACGCCCAAACGCCCAAACGCCCAAACGCAAGGAGCCGGCCGTGCGACGCACGACCGGCTCTCTCTTGGCCCCTCGTGACGGCTAGGAGCCCGTGGTGAAACCCAACACGACACCTGGCTTGGTCTTTTCGCCGAAGGCTTTGTCGCCAAAACTTGCAGTACGCCCGGTACAGCGGCGTTTTGGCTTCGCGCCCTCGACAAAAATCCCGGCGCCAGGAGCCGCGCTGGGTTCCACCACAGGCTCCTAGAAGCGGTAGAGCAGCAGCACGCGCAGGTCCGAGCGGCGGTCGACGCCGTCGGGGATCTGGGTGCTCGGCGCCCGCTCGACCCAGCGCTCGCGCCACACGACCTGAGCCAGGAACACGTTGCGCCAGATGTAGATGTGCGCGGCGACGCGGTACTGGAGCTCCTGAAGCTGACGCCGCAGGTCCGTGCCCAGCTCGTCGGGCGGGTTCTCGAAGGGCGTGGCCAGGTACTGGCCGAAGTCGGCGGCGAAGAGCAGGCGGCGCTTGACCGCGAGCACGCCGGCCTGGACGTTGTAGGCCACCTGCCAGTTCTTGAAGTTGAGCTCGCGCTTGGCGTAGACCTCGCCGAGGAGGATCAGCCGCTTGTAGCGGAACACGCTCTGGAAGTTGGCCGCCGGGTAGCGCTCCTGGCTGCGCTGGTCGTACTTGGCGCCAAAGGTCAGGGTGAAGGTGGTCGGCGCCGAGGTGTAGAGCATCGGCGAGTCGAAGCGGTTGTAGTAGCCGACCAGGTTCATGTGCACCTGGGCGCCCGCCGACCACGTGAAGTTGCGGTTGTCGTCGGGGAAGTAGGTGCCGCCGACGTTGCCCGCGTAGCGCCCGCTGCCGCCGGCCAGGAAGGTCCGGTAGATGAAGCGCCCGCGCTTGTCCAAGGGGCCGCCGAACTCGAGCGCGGCGCCGTTGCCCTGCTCGAAGGCGTTGTAGACGTAGTAGGCGGGGTCGACGAGCATCCGCTTGTGGACCGAGCGGACGAGCTCGAGGCTGAGGCCGCCGCCGCCGCTGTTGACGTTGACGTAGTGACCGTTCTTGATCGGGATCTGGAAGGTCGCAAAGGTCAGGCGCGGCGACTTCTCGGCGCGCATCGACAGCAGGAAGAAGCTGTTTTGGATGAAGGGCAGCTGGCCGAGCACCCGCATCTGCAGGCTCTCGAACTCGGTGTTGAACAGGCTGCGGTTCTCGTCGGTGCGCGGGTCGCCCTCGGAGTTGCTCTGCTGGATGAGCGCGTTGGTCCCGAACTCGGGGCCGGCGAAGTTGAACTCCTGTGAGATCCGCGCGACCACGGAGAAGCGGATGTCCCCGGCGGGCTGGCAGATCGTCACCTCGGTGCCGAGCTTGCAGCCGAGGTCGTCGCAGTCGGTGAAGCCGTCGCCGTCGTTGTCGACGCCGTCCGAGCAAAAGTAGTTGTTGCGCTCGCCGTCGTTGTCGCCGCCCTGGCCGAGCAGGTCCTCTTCGGCCTGGCCCTTGGTGAGCGTGACCTCGGCGGGGCTGCCCCCGCTGGGCGCGCTCGTGCCGTTGTTGGCCGCGACCTTGCCCGAGGCCTCGCGGTCCCACGAGCCCTCGCAGACCGACATGCCGTTACAGTCGATGTCCTCGCAGTCGAGGAAGCCGTCGCTGTCGTTGTCGATCCAGTCGTGGCAGCGCTCGTCGCTGTTCTCGGGCTGGCCGTCGGGCTGGCAGACGGCGGCCTCGCGGCAATCGTTGTCGCCGCAGTCGTAGACCGTGTCGCCGTCGTCGTCCTCGCCGTTGGCGCAGTCGCGCTCGACCGCGGGCGCGCTCGGGCTCGTCGCGCTCGGGCTGGCGACGCCGGTGGTCACGCCAGCGACGGCGTCCGCGTCATCCGACGCAGCGTCGTCCGCGGGCGCGTCCGCGTCCGAGGGCGGCGCGGCCACGGCCACGGCCGGCGAGAGCAGCACCAGGCTGGTCAACAAGGTGAAGAGGGCGAGCAGCCGCGTGCGGCGCTGGAGACAGGGGGATCCCGCTCGGTGAGTCATGATCGTGGGGTGCGGTCGCAGAAGGTCGCAGAGGGTGCGGTCGGGGGTCGGCGCGAGGGTCAGCGCGAAGCTCGAGCTGGCTCGCTCGGAGTCTGTGAATTTTTCCCGCACGTCGTCAGGTGCGTCGTCGTGCGGGAGAGATTCACAGACGCTCAGTTCTCGCAGATGCCGACGCCGCAGACGGTGACTTCGGGGTTGTAGGAGCAGTCCCAGTCCTCGCAGTCGACGAAGGAGTCTCCGTCGTTGTCGAGGCCATCGGAGCAGCGATCGTCGGCGCTGGTCTCCGCGTCGGCCAGGCTCTCCTGGCAGACCTGGCGGGTCTCGATGTCGTCGGACTGCGAGCACGAGTAGTCGGCGCAGTCGATGTAGCCGTTGCCGTCGTCGTCGAGGCCGTTTTGGCACTTCTCCGGCGAGTTCTCGAGGATCGAGTCGCAGTACTCGAGGATCTCGGCGTCCTCGGCCTGCGAGCACGAGTAGTCGGCGCAGTCCGTGTAGCCGTTACCGTCGTTGTCGACGCCGTCCGAGCAGGTCTCGAGCGTGTCCTCGCTCGGCAAGCTCGCGCAGTACTCGAGGATCTCGGCGTCCTCGGCCTGCGAGCACGAGAAGTCCTCGCAGTCCGTGTAGCCGTTGACGTCGTTGTCGATCCCGTCCGAGCAGGTCTCGAGCGTGTCCTCGCTCGGCACGTTCTCGCAGTACTCGAAGACCTCCGGGTCCTCGGACATCGAGCACGAGAAGTCCTCGCAGTCCGTGTAGCCGTTGCCGTCGTTGTCGACGCCGTCCGAGCAGGCCGCGAGCGTGTCCTCGGTCCCGGTCCCGCCGCTCTGGCAGGCGTTGGTCCCGGCGCAGTTCGAGTCGTCGCAGTCGATGTCGCCGTCGCCGTCGTTGTCGATGTCGTCGGAGCAGGTCGCGTTGGTGTTCTCGCTGCAGACCGTGACGAACATGCCGCCGCTACAGCCGAAGTCCCGGCAGTCGGCGTAGCCGTTGCCGTCGTTGTCGATCCCGTCCGAGCAGGTCTCGTCGGTGAACTCGCGCAGGCAGCAGGTCTCGGGGATGTCCTTGCACTCGTCGTCCCCGCAGTCGAACTGACCGTCGCCGTCGTTGTCGATGCGATCGGTGCAGGCCGAGAGCGTGTTCTCGGGCTCGTCGACCGGCAGCTCGGGGATGTCCTCGCCGCACAGGTGCGAGAGCTCGAGGCAGTCTGGGTCCGCGCAGTCGATCAGCCCGTCGACGTCGTTGTCGACGTAGTCGCTACAGCTGATGTCGTCCTTCTCGTAGCCGAACACCGGCGTCGAGGGGATCTCGTAGCAGGCGCTGACGACCAGGCCGTAGCCGAGGCCGAGCGCGAGCGCGAGCGCGATGCGCTTCACTTGAGGCACTCCGCCTTGCCACCGCCAAAGCGACGCTGGAAGGGCACGTGGATCATGCACGCCGACTCGTGCTCGACCTGGGTCCCGAAGCGACCGGCGTCGGCCCAGGTCGTGAGCAGGGCGTCGAGGGCGTCACGATCGTCCTCGGGGATCTCGCGGTTGATGTGGCGAAAGCGCGCGAACTCGAGGATCACCGAGCGCGCGGCCGCGTCGTCGAGCTTGGCCAGGTAGGGCGAGATCTCGGCGTCGCTCCGGGCGGCGCTCAGGACCTCGTCGACCGTCGCCGCGTCGACCTCGTACTCGTAGTGGCAGACCTTGTCGCACTCGCGGTAGCGCGTGCTGTGCCGCCACTTGACCGAGTGGCCGTCGAGCGAGGAGACCAGGCGGTTGTAGGTGCCCTTGCCGTCGACGTCCTCTTCTTTGGAGTGCAGCGAGGTCAGCACGAACTCGGGCACGCCGTGGGCCCAGATCCCCCGGCGCGCGGCGATGGCGTCTTTTTGGGCCTCGACGAGCTCGGGGATGCCCGGGTTGTCGTCGATGCTCATCACGTGGGCGTAGCCCTTGCGAATCTGGTCCTCGGCGAGCTTCGGGCACCAGACCAGGATGCGGCCGTAGGTGTCGGTCTTGCCGTCGGTCTCGCACTCCCACACGCCGTCGCGGCCGTTGTAGGTGCCCATCTTGGCGAGCACGAAGAGCTCGCGGGCGGTCCAGTCGCCCCACTGGTGAACGGCGCCGTAGGACTCGAGGGTGTTGTAGCCAAACAGCCGCGCCTTGGCGTCCTTGTAGCTGCCACCGAGCACGCGGAAGGAGTCGCCGTCGTTGAAGTAGACGGGGACGGTCTCTCCGTTGAGGATGACCTTGGTCTGAGCCTCGGCGGCCTCGCCCTGCTCGGGGCCGCCGAGCAAGGCCAGGGCGGCCAGGCCCAGGGTCATGAGCTTCAAGGAGGTGCGGAGCACGGGGCGGGCTCGCAGCCCACGCGCCTCGCCGCGCCCGTCGTTGTGTTGGGTAGCCTTGGCTTTGCTCGACATGATCGCCCGCCTCGAGACGGGGCCCCGGGGCGGGGCCGCGGGCATGATTGCCGCAGGCAGCGGCAGCGAGCAACGCGTTTTTTGGCGCGCAGTGGTCCGCGTCATGAACGCCGCGCCCGCCTTGCGGGCCTGCCTGCGCCGGGGTATCTCGCGGTCGTACACGCCCGTGAAACGCAGCCTCCAGCAGCTTTGCCGCGCTCGAACCCTGCTCGCCACCCTCTGGCTGGGGCTCGCGCCGATGATCGCCAGCGCGGGCTGCAGCGCGCAGCAGCACGCCGCGGAGAAGCTCGTGGATCCCCGCTTACGTGCTCAGGGTGTGCTCTTGGAGCACAACGCGGGTCGCTCACGTCAAGGAGATCTCGACCTCGGCGGGTACCGAGTCAGCGCCTTCGACCTGCGCGAAGAGCCCCAAGACGTCGCCCTGCTCACGCCCGAGGCGAGCGGACGCACACGTCCAGGGCAGCAGTTACAGCTGCGATTCGAACTGCTCACACCCGCAGGTGCGCGCTGGACCAGCGCCTGCGTGGCCGAGCGCCGCCAGCCCGCCGACCACGATCTCGCGGCCGTCGCCGACGAGGCCCACGAGGAGATCGCGCTGCGCTGTACGCTCGCCCCCCTCGGCGAGGACCCGCAGCGCTGGACGCTGTCGCTCGCCGGGAGCCTCGACGAGAACCTGCTCGGCAGCCTCGAGCCCGACGACGGACCGAACACACAGGCCGACACGGACACGCCGCCAGCCCGGGCCCACGCCGTCGAGGTGATGATGTGGCGCGAGCTCTTCGACCTCGACCTCGCGCGCAAGCGCCTGCCGGCCTCGCTGGCCGTCGTCCGCGGCGAGCAGAGCGAGGCCGCGCTGATCCTCGACAGCCCCGAGCGCGCCTGGTTGGACCCGGCCCTCGACGAAGGCCAGCGCGCCCTCGTGCTCACCGCGCTGATCAGCTTGCGCCTGCTCCCCCTCGGCCTCGACTGAGCCGCTCCAGTCACCCTCGGCCAGCCCCCCGCCCAGCGTCCTCGCGCCATGTCGGGCCCGGCGCCGCCCCGCCCACTCTTGTCTCCAGCACCCCCTGCGCGGCCTCCTGAGCGGCCTGAGCCGCCCCCGCCAGCTGGCCCGGCGCGCAGAAATCTCCGTGCTATGGTCGAGTCCATGCGCCGCCTCGCTGAAGTCGCCCAGTCGCGCCTCGAGCAGCCCCTGCCCCAGCCCCGGCCGGAGACCGAGCGCCTCGAGCAAGTCCTGGCCGAGGTCCGCGAGGACGCGCAGCGTCGCCCCGGCGACTACCAGGGGGACACGCGCGTCCCCGCTGGCGGCGAGTAGGCCATGCTCGAGCGCCTGCTCGGTCTCGAGACCGAGTATGCGATCCGCTACTCGGACCCCGGCGGACCACGCCCGAGTCACCGACTCATCTTCGAGGCCATCTCGGCGTCCGTCGCCGCTCGCGTCGCCACCGTCCCCGGCCAGCGCGGCAGCAGCCACGGCCAGCGCTTCGTGGAGAACGGTGGGGCGCTCTACTACGAGTTCGTCCCCTCGGCCCCGGAGGGCGGCGTGGTCGAGGCCAGCACCCCAGAGTGCCGCGGCCCGAGCCAGCTGCTGCTCTACCAAAAGGCCCAAGAGCGCCTGCTCCTCGACGCCCTGCCCGACGCCCAGCGCAAGCTCGCGGCCGTGGGCTTCACCGGCTCCTTGGGCCTGGTCAAGAACTGCCGCGACGCCGAGGGCCACATCTATGGCGCCCAGGAGAACTACGAGGTCGAGCTCGCCAGCGGCCCGAGGCTGTGGGTCTATCGCCTGGGTACGAGCCTGCTCATCCCGCTGATCCTCGCGCTCTCGCTGCTGACCTTGGTCCTGGCCGTCGCCCTCGGGCTGACCTTCGGCCTCACCCTCATCGTCATGGCCGCCGGTGGCCGGCGCCTACGCGAGCGCCTGGCCGCGGGCCAGGGCGAGCTCCCCGTGGCGAACGCCTTCCTCCGCCTGTTCAACGGACTGGCCATCGTGGTCACGAGCCCCGGCGCGTGGCTCTACTCGCTGCTCTTTCGCGCGACCTGCTGCCGGAGGATCCGCCGCGACGCCCTGGCCTTCCTGCTCAGCCGCCCGCTGCTCTCGGGCGCCGGCAGCTACGAGCCGCGCACCGGCGACTTTGCCCTGTCGGAGAAGGGCCTGGGGATCCGCAAGCTCGTGCGCACCGGGGTCATGCCGGCGGACCGCTCGGTCTTCGACATCGGCCACCTGATCAAGGCTCTCTACGCCCCCACCTATCTCCAGCTCCGCCCGCTCTTCGGCCTCTTTGCTCGTCGCCAGCGCCTCCAGCTCGGGCTCTCGGACTCGAACCTGGCGCAGAGCGCCGAATATCTCAAGGTCGCAACCACGGCGCTGGTCTTCGACATGGCCGAGGCCGGAGCCCTGCGCCGGCTGCCTCGACTGCGCCGGCCGCTGATCGCCCTGCGGGTGCTCAACGCCGACCCCACGCTGCGCGCCGAGGTCCCCTGCACCGACGGCGTGTCGCGCAGCGGGCTCGCGCTCCAGCGCCTCTACCTCGACGCCGCCCGCGAATTCGTGGCCAGCTCGCCGACCTGCCCGCTCGAGGCCCACGAGCTCCTGCGCCGCTGGGCGGAGGTCCTCGACGCCCTC
Source organism: Pseudenhygromyxa sp. WMMC2535 (assembly GCF_011083025.2). Taxonomy (NCBI): domain Bacteria; kingdom Pseudomonadati; phylum Myxococcota; order Nannocystales; family Nannocystaceae; genus Pseudenhygromyxa; species Pseudenhygromyxa sp. WMMC2535. Next base: position 3,304,863 of record NZ_JABJWV010000001.1, on the reverse strand, counting down.
GAGGACGAGCCAGCCCGGCTCTTCGGCCGCGTCGACTGGGTCAGCAAGCGCGCGCTGATCGAGCAGGCCGGGGCCGGCCTCGACCCCGCCGCCAAGAAGAAGATCGACCTCAAGTATCACGAGCTCGGCGACGGCTACTTCGCCGCCCTCGAGGACGCCGGCCTGGCCCCCACTCTGGTCAGTCCCGACGAGGTCACCGCCGCCGTACACACGCCCCCGCAGGACTCCCCGGCCCGCCGGCGCAGCCAGCTGCTGCGCAGCTTCGCGGCCGCCGGGGTCGCGGCCAGGGTCAGCTGGGACCGCGTCGAGGTCCCGGCCGGGCGCCTGCGCAAGCAGGTGATCCGCCTCGACGACTATCGCCGTCGCTAGCAACCGACCCGCGGCGATCCTCGGCTCGCCGTGATCGCGGCTTCGCAGTCACGCCAGCGTCGAAGCCAGCTTGCCTCCGAGCGTCGCAATGGCGCACGATTCGAGGGGTGTCGTCGCGTCTGTTTTCGTCTTGGATCGCCCTCGCCGTGGCCATCGAGGCCGCCGCCTGTGCCGGCTATCGCTCGGACGGCGAGGACGATGACGCCGTGCTGACCTTGGGCAACGACGAGCTCGGCGTCGACGATGGTGATGGCACCAACACAAACGCCGACACCGACGAGTCCGACGCCGAGGACAGCGAGAGCGGCCCGGGCGTCAAGCTCGACATGATGGAGAGCGAGACCGGAGCCGGGACCGGCTCGGGGGAGACCGCGGGCTCGGAGTGCGGCGACATCGTCGCCAGCTTCCGCGACTTCAAGGTCGAGCACCCCGACTTCCAGGTCTTCTCTGGCGACGTGGCCAGCCCTGGCCTGGTCGAGGACGCCCTCGGCCCCGACGACAAGCCGGTGTTCAGCGGCGCCGTGGTCGAGCCGCCGCAGATGACCACGGCCGAAAATTTCGACCAGTGGTACAACGACGTCGAGGGCGTCAACTTGAGCTTCGAGATGCCCCTGGTGCTCGTCGAGGACGGCGACATCCGGGTCTTCGACGATCAGACCTTCTTCCCCCTCGACGGCGTGGGCTGGGGCGACGAGGGCCTCACCGACGGCGGCGGCGTCCCGCATAATTTCTTGTTCACCACCGAGATCCACACGGCCTTCACCTACGAGCCCGGCCAGACCTTCACCTTCATCGGCGACGACGACCTGTGGGTGTTCATCGACGGCCAGCTGGCCATCGACCTCGGCGGCCTGCACCCCGCCCAGTCGGGCACGGCGATCCTCGACGAGCTCGGCCTGAACCCGGGCGGGGTCTACCCCATGGACATCTTCCACGCCGAGCGGCGCTCGACCGACTCGACCTTCCGCATCGAGACCACCATCGGCTGCTTCATGCCGGTTGGATAGCACCATGCCAAGCAGGCTCTCCCCCATCTTCGGCCTGATCCTCGGCTCGTCTCTGCCCTTGACCCTGACCGCCTGCGGCGACGACGAGGGCGACGACGAGGCCTTTGGCGCCGACGTCGGCGTGGGCACCGGCGAGGACACGGCGACCACGGGCTTCACCACCAGCGACTCGGGCGAGGACGAGGTCGACACCGACTCGTCGAGCGAAGACAGCGGCTCGACCAGCGACGAGACGGACACGGGGACCGAGACCGGCGACACCGACACCGACACCGGCGAGGCGGACTCGGGCGAGGACGACAGCGGCGGCGAGCTGCTCGGCGAGCGCCCGGTGATCTACGAGCTCGTCGTCCGCCACTTCGGCAACGACAACCAGACCCGGGCCGAGAACGGCTCCCTGGCCCAAAACGGCGTCGGTAAATTCAACGACATCAGCGACGCGGCCGCGGCCGCGCTGGTCGAGCTCGGCGTGACCCACGTGTGGCTCAGCGGCGCCCTGCGCCAGGCCTCGCTGACCAACTACGCGGGCTACGACATGCCGGCCGAGGACCCCGACGCGGTCCGCGGCCGCGCCGGCTGGCTCTACGCGATCCGCGACGCCTACGACCTGAGCCCCGACTACGCCCTCGACCCGACCATGCGCGCCGAGGAGTTCGCGGCCCTGCTCGATCGCCTCCACGCCGTCGACCTGCGCGTGCTCATCGATCTGGTGCCCAACCATGTCGCCCGCGGCTACGCGTCGGTGATCCAGCCCGCGACCGACTTTGGCCTCGACGACGATCAGAGCGTCGACTTCGACCCGAACAACAATTTTTACTACCTGCCCGGCGAGGCCCTGAGCCTGTCGCGGCCGGGCAGCTACAACCCCGCGGGCTTCACCTTCGACGGGGCCTACGCGCCCGAAGACGGCGCGGCCGGGGCCACGCCCAGGCGCAGCGCGAGCGGGCCGGCCACCGCCTCGCCGGCGGCCGAGAGCTGGTACGACTCGGTCCGCCTCGACTGGGGCTACGACCCCGAGGCCGACCTCGGCGAGTACTCGCCGACCCCCGACACCTGGCTGAAGTTCGACGCGATCGTGGCCCACTGGCAGGCGGTCGGCGTCGACGGCTTTCGGGTCCTGCACGCCGACCTGGTCCCGGCCGAGGCCTGGACGTGGCTGATCGACGCGGCCCGGGCCCGCGACGCCGAGGTCGTGTTCTTCGCCGACCTCGCCGAGCCCACGGACAACGACGCCGCCTTGGCTTCGCCCGAGGACCTGCTCGACGCGGGCTTCGACGCCGTCGACCACGACGCCGGCTACGCGGCCCTCAAGCAGATCTACCAGGGCGCCGGCTCGCAGAGCGACTACGCCGCGGCGATGTTCGCCCTCGACGACGAGCTGCGCCCGCGCCACACCCAGTACCTCGAGCAGCACGACGCGCGCCGCCTGGCCTCGCCGGTGGTCGCCTCGCCCAGCCCCGCCAGCGCGTCCGGCTTCGGCTCCAAGGCGGCCGGCTATCAGCTCGCGCCGCTGGTCTACCTCTACGGCGACGGGCCGATCCTCGTCTACAACGGCCAGGAGGTCGGGGAGCTCGGCGCTGGGGCGGAGGGCTTTGGCCGCGAGGACGGGCGGACCTCGGTCTACGACTACTGGTCGCTCGAGGCGCTCTCGCGCTGGGCCAACGGCGGGGCCTTCGACGGCGGCGAGCTCAGCCAAGACGAGCTCGCCCTGCGCCACTTCTACGCCGACTTGCTCGCCCTGAGCCAAGACGAGTCGGCCGTGGCCAGCAACTACTGGGGCCTCGAGTACTTCAACAACCCCGGGGTGTTCGGTGACTGCCCCGACGGCTTTTATAGCTTCGCGCGCTTCGAGCCGGGCTCGGGGCGGGCGATGGTCGTGGTCGCCAACTTCAGCCCCGGGGCGAGCGCGTCCGGGCAGCTGCGCCTGCCCGAGGATCTGCTCGAGGCGGTGGGCTTCGCCAGCGAGGTCGGCGTGCGCATGGTCCTCGACGAGGGCGGCACCACGGACGAGCAGCTCTTTGCCGGGGCGAGCAGCGAGCTCGCCAGCGCGGGCTTCTCGGTCAGCCTCGGGGATCAGCGCGCGGCGGTGTTCGTGATCGAATAGCCGCACTGATCGAGCGCCCCTCGTCGCCTGCGACCTGCCCCCTTGCTTGGCCAATCGGCGGGACGCTGGCCCGTAGGTAGGCCGGGATGTCTTCCTCGCGTCCTTGAAATTACCTCGTTTTCCGCTGGCCCGGCGCTTGCGAAGGCTTCCTGTCGTGCCCAGCACACTGCATCAAGGGGTCGCCCGCCTCCTCATCGACGAGCCCAGCCTCGGCTTTCGGATCTTGCGTGAGGTCTTCGCGGTCGAGCTCCCCGCGCTCCAAGATCTACGTGAGCGCCACGCCGTCATCGACCGCTTCTCGCCCTGTTTTGGGGACACGCATGAGCTTCGTCCGGACGGCATTTTATCCGGAGACCACCCAACGGATCTGCACGGTGGCGTGGCCATCGTCGTCGAAGCGCAGCGCCAGCCCGATCGCAAGAAGGCCGCGCGGCTGTGGGTCTACTGGGCCCTGGTCGCCGAGCAGATCGGCTACGTGACGGCCTTGCTCGTGATTGCGCTGTCTGGCGAGGTCTCGCGCTGGGCCCAGCGCCTGGGCGAGCATCGGCTCTCGCCCCATGAAGCGCTGCTGGTCTTGGACCAGAAAAACATGCCAGTCGTCACCGAAGTCGAGGATCCCGAGCGCCCCGGCTGGGCCGTGCTCTCGGCGCTGATCCACGCCGCGCATGGCAACTTCGAGCCCTTTGCCGTAGCGTTTCAGGCGGCCCTTCGTCTCGAGGACGAGCGCCGTGAAAGATATGCCTCGTACCTGCTCGCGGCCCTCGACGAAGACGCCCGCGAGCTCATTTTTGGAGCGATGAAGATGCAGACAAACGAGATCAGCGACATCGAGCGGCGCAGCGTCGCCTTTCACGACGGCCTGCGCATGGGAAAGGCCGAAGGCCTCAGCGAAGGTCGTGCCGAAGGCCTGCGCCAGCTCGTGCACACGATCTTCGAGCTGCGGGGCCTCGAGCTCTCCCCCGAGGCCCACGCCCGGCTCTCGGCCTGCAGCTCCCTCGTCCAGCTCGAGCGCTGGCGTGAGCGCGCCAAGACCGTCGACCACGCAGACGCGATGTTCACTTAGTTTGCGATGCAGAGGACGCCGAGCCGCCGGTTGTCGACGCGCACGAGAGCCCCCCTCCGAGCCGGGCGTGGCGTGGCGCCCTCACCCGGGTCACACTCGACTCCGTGCGCGCCCCAACCTCGCACGCTCGGCGCTCGCGCCCGGCCACGGCACAGATCCCGCCTCGGTCCCGTGCGTGTGCTCCCCAGGTGCCCAGCCAGACGCTCCGCAGGACCCTCGGCCTCGCCTTGGTGCTCGCCGCCTCGCTGCTGCCCGCCGACGCCGACGCGAACACCGACGCCGCGCACGGGCCCAGCGCCCTCGCCACGGCCGGCGAAGGCGCCCTCACCCTCGCCCTCGCCAAGCCCACGCGCCCGCCCCCGGAGCCCTTCGTCTACACCGCCGAGCCCCACTACGAAGCCGCCCACTTCGTCACGGGCGAGCCCGGCAGCAAGCGCGCCGCCAAGCTCTTCGAGCTCGCCCAGACCATCGCGCGCGAGGGCAGCGACCTTCGCTACTCGCACCGCACCAAGATCCGCCGCGGCGAGGGCGTCTACCACTTCGACTGCTCGGGCATGCTCAACTGGATGCTCGCCCGCGTATCCAAGCAGGCGCTCGCAACCCTCGACCGCGAGCGCCCCGTGGCCGCGACCTACGCAAAGACCATGGCGCGCGCGCCAGGACACAAGCGCCGCGACGGCTGGCGAGAGGTCGAGCGCATCGAGGACCTCCGCCCCGGTGACATCTTCGCCTGGAGGCGCCCCACCAGCTGGCCCAAGGGCGGCAACACCGGCCACGCGGGCATCGTCGCCGCGCTCCCCGAGCCCGTCGACTTCATCGCCGGCGCCTACCTGGTCCGGATCTATGACTCCACGCGCTACGCCCACCAAGACGACGCGCGCGCCGAGAGCGGAGCCACGGGCTTTGGCAGCGGGACGATCTTGTTCATGGCCGACGACCAGGGCGAGCCCATCGGCTACGCCTGGTACGGCTCACAGAGCAGCGGGTGGTACCGCACGGAGGTCGCCTTTGGGCGGATCTAGCCCGCGATTCATGGCATGATCCGCGCGGATCATGTCCAGCCGCGATCGCCAGCGCGAGAAGACCCGAAGGCGCCTCTACGAGGCCGCCTTGGCGATCTTCCGGCGCGACGGAGTGCAGTCCTGCCGTACCGAGGACATCGCCAACGCCGCCGGGGTCAGCCGCGGGAGCTTTTACTTCCACTTCCCCACCAAAGAGCACGTGCTCCTCGCCCGCATGGCCGAGACCGAGGCCCTGATCTGCGCCAAGATCGAGGCCCTGCCCGAGGGCGCGAGCCTCGACGAGGTGCTCGCGACCCTCAACGCCGAGATGGCCGCGATCTGGCAGCACGACCCGGCCCTGCTCCCAGACGTCGCCGGCGCCGCGCTGCGCTCGACGGCCACGGCGATGCACGACCAGGAGTCCACCCCGCTGCGCTCGCTGCTCGCCGATCGTTTCGGTCGCGCGGTCGCGCGTGGCGAGGTCGCGGCCCGGCTGCCCGCGCAGATCCTCGGTGACCTCTACCTCGCCAACACCCTCGCCGGCATGCTCGCCTGGTATGGGACGCCGACCATGTCCCTCCAGGTCGTGCTCGGTGCGGTCACCGAGCTGTTCTGGGGCGGCGCCAAGGCCCCAGCGACCAAAGCCCCCGCCAAGCCCCCCGCCCCTCCCCGCGCCAACCCCCGCGACGGCAGCTGACCGCCCGGGCGGCCGAGCTTCGACATACACTCGTCCTCGTGGGCGACGCAGGCGCGAGCGAGGGGGTCGAGTACGACCGGGTCGACGACAGCTATCTCGACGAGCGCAAGCTCGAGCGCTCGGCCGGGGCGCTGCTGCTCTGGGGCCTGGGCGTCGGTTATGTGATCGCCGGCGACTTCTTCGGCTGGAACTACGGGATCAACGCGGGGGGCTTTGGCGGGCTCGTGATCGCCACGCTGCTCATGGCCACGCTCTACCTGGCGATGATCTTCTCGATCGCCGAGATGGCCACGATGATGCCCGTGGCCGGGGGCCCCTACGCCTTCGCCCGCCGCGCCATGGGCCCCTGGGGCGGGTTCTTGACCGGCCTGGCCGTGACCATCGAGTACGTCGTCGCGCCCGCGGTGATCGCCACGGGCATCGCCGGCTACATCGCGGGGATGTTCGCCGCGCCGCCGGCGTGGATCGAGACCTGGGTGCCGATCGCCCTCTACGCGCTCTTCATCGCGATCAACGCCATGGGCAGCAAGACCTCGCTCGCGCTGCTCTTGGTGATCACCGCGGCCTCGGTGCTCGCGCTGCTCGCCTGGGCGGCGGCGATGCTGCCCCACGTGGATCCTTCGCGCTGGCTCGACATCGAGCCCGATCCCGGTCGCTCGCGCTGGCTGCCCCACGGCTGGGCCGGAGTCGTCGCCGCGCTCCCGGCCGCGGGCTGGTTCTACCTCGCCATCGAGGGCGTCCCCCTGGCCGCCGAGGAGACCCGCGACCCCTCGCGGGTGCTGCCCCGAGGGATGATCGCCGCGATGCTCTCGCTGGTCGGGCTCTCGGCCCTGACCTTGCTGCTCGCGCCCGCGGTGACCGGCAGCGCGGCCCTGGCCACCGCCGCCAACCCCCTGCCCGCGGCCGCCGAGGTCGCCTCTGGCGGGCGCGGCTGGGTCTACTGGCTGACCACGATCGTCGGCCTGGTCGGGATGATCGCCAGCTTCTTCTCGATCATCTTCGCCTACTCGCGGCAGATCTTCGCCCTGTCCCGGGCCGGCTATCTGCCGCGCTGGCTGTCCAAGACCAACCGCCACGGCGCCCCTCACCGCGCGCTGATCGTCCCGGGCGTCCTCGGCTACGTGACCATCCTGGTCGTCGAGCGCCTCAACGACGGCGCCGTCGCGACCGGCGACCTGCTCATGCAGATGGCCGTGTTCGCCGCGCTGATCTCCTACGTGATGATGATGGCGAGTCACTTCGTGCTCCGCCGGCGCCACCCCGAGCTGGCCCGCCCCTACCGCACGCCGGGTGCCCCCCTGACCCCGGCCATCGCGCTCGTGCTCTCGCTGCTCGCCCTGAGCTCCACACTCTTTTACGGCGAAGCCGCGCTGCTCTCCGTGCTCGGCGTGCTCGCGGTCTACGCCCTCGGCCTGGCCTATTTTGGCGTCTACAGCCGTCACCACCTCGTGGCCTCCGCGCCCGAGGAGGAGGCCGCGCTGATCGAGCGAGCCGAGCGCGAGCTCGACGCGTGACCAGCCCACGGTCGAGGGCGTGAGCCCGCGTGACGCGCCCCCGCTGCCTCGGGCAAGATTGCCTTCGACATGAAGCTCGAGGGCAAACTCGCGGTGATCACGGGTGCCAGCCAGGGTATCGGCGCAGCCACGAGTCGGCGCTTCGCCAGGCTCGGCGCTCGGGTGATCTTGATGGCGCGGACCGAGGCCAAGCTGCGCGCGCTGGCCGATGAGATCCGCGAGGCCGGCGGCGAGGCACACGTACGCGCTTGTGACCTGAGCGACCCCGAGCTCGCTACCGCGACCATGGAGTCGCTCGTCGCCGAGTTCGGCGTGCCAGACATTTTGGTCAACAACGCGGGCGCCGGCCGCTGGCTGGCGATCGACGAGACCGAGCCCGCCGAGGCCGTGGCGATGATCGGCGCGCCCTACCTCGCGGCCTTCTTCGCCAGCCGCGTGGTCGTCCCCGGGATGATCGCCAGGCGAGGCGGCGTGATCGTCAACGTCCAATCTCCCATGAGCCGCCTGGTCAGCCCCGGCGCGACGGGCTACGCCGCCGCGCGCTGGGCCCTGCGAGGCTTCACCGCCGGGCTGCGCTCCGACCTGATCGGCACCGGCGTGAGCGTGGTCGAGGTCATCCTCGGCGAGGTCGAGTCCAACTACTGGGCCAACAACCCCGGGGCCAAGGAGCGCATCCCTGGCCTCGCCCACCAGCTGATGCCCCCGCTCTCGCCCGAGCGCGCCGCCAAGGCGATCGTTCGCGGGGTCGAGTGCGAGCGAGCCGTCATCTACGATCCGCCGATGTTGTGGCTGCTCTCTGGGATGATCCGGGCCGCACCCAGGCTGGTCCAGGCGCTGATCAACCGCACAGGCTGGCAGCGACCCCAATGACGCGGCTGCCCTGTGCGATCGACCGCAGGGGCTGGCCACCGCCTCGCTGACTTCACTACTTTTTGCGATGTAGTCACGCCGAACACCTCTCGGCGCGCGAGAGCCCGCATTTTTGCCGACACCAGCGTTCCAAAGCGCGTGGCGTTTTGGGGCAGCTATGCACTTTTTAGCTGCTTGACCGAGCTCCATATCGATGCATTGCTGATAGTCGGTGATGGCAGGCGTACAGTCCAATTCGGGTCTATACATGCGTCGACGCCAGCGAGGCGCGACCTCCATGCGTCGTCGACAACGAGGCGCGACCACCATGCGTCGACAGCGAGGCGCGACCACCATGCGTCGACAGCGGGGCGCGACGATGGTCAGCGTCATGCTGCTCACGGTCTCGCTGCTCACGGTCGGCGTGCTGGTCGTGCGCACGGCCAACCGCGAGGTCTCGCAGGCCAACGCTTTGGTCGCGCGCGAGCGGGCGCTGATGGCCGCCCAGGCCACCGTCGACCTCGGCGCGGCCCAGCTGCGCGACGCGATCAACCAAGGCGCCGCGATGCAGACGGTCCTCGACCAGGCGCTGATCGGCTACAACCCGGCCGCGGATCCAAACGCCTGCGCGTCGATCTTCGAGGACTGCATCCCTGGCGGCGACGGCAGCGGCGACGCCCCCGGCACCGGTCAGAAGAACCGCTGGGTCACGGGCAAGTCGGACTGCGCCGGGCGGCCCTGCATGCGTCAGGGCGCGATCGCCCGGCTGCCCGACGCCAACGGCGTGGACATCGACTGGGTCCAGGTCCCGCTGCGCGACCTCCTGCCCGGCGCCGACGCGGAGGCGCGGGTCAGCTTGTGGATCCGCAACAACTCGGCCGACGCCATCGACGGCGGCGGCGCGGGCAGCTGGACCACCGACGGCGACGGCCGCGTCGTGCTCACGGGCATGGCCACGCTGCGCAACACCACGATCGCCGTGGAGCAGGAGTTCGTGCTCGCGCCCGGCGGTGACAAGCAGGCCTGGTCGATGAGCTCGCCGGACCTGGGCTACGGCGGCGGCCACAACAACGACAACGTCACGGCCGACGTCTGCATCGAGAACTTCCTGGGTTACGAGGGCTGAGAGGTGAGGACGATGACTACGCGCAATCAACATCAACGTCGTCGCATGAAGGGCGCGCTGACGCGGGGGCTGGTCCACGCGCTCGCGCTGGCGATGCTCGCCTTTGGCGTGTTCGGCTACGCCGCGCGCAGCGAGGCGCGCCTCGATCCCTTCTACATCATCCGCGGCCAGAGCTTCGGTCAGGTCAAGCCGCGGATCTTGTTCTTGCTCGATAACTCGGGCTCGATGGGCATGGACGAGACCTACAAGCCCGGCGCGACCTACCCGGACACGAAGTGCTGGTGGGACAATTGCGAGGACGAGGACGCGGGCTTCTTGCAAAGCCGGATCCACGCCTCGCGCCAGGTGATCCGCGAGCTGATCGCCGACAACGAGGACCGGGCCGACTTCGCGCTGATGACCTTCGGCAACGCGGTCCCGCCCACGAGCGTGGACACGATCCCGGAGCCCTGCATCGACCTCGACACCGCCGAGGAGCGCCGCTTCACGTGGATCGAGAACGTCAACCAGCCCTACTCGACGCAGTGGAAGCCGGCCTCGAACCCCTTCGGGGGCCAGGGCTTTTGGCTGCTCTGCGGTGACAACCGGCCCTTCCCCTACCTGCGTCACGACGACCTGGGCGGGATCTCGATGCCCAACAACAGCACCGCCGAGCTCGCGGATCAGCCGCTCTACCTCAGCGAGGGCACGCTGACGGACTACGAGGACTCGAGCAACTACGTGCGCAAGGTCCAGTTCTTCCCGCGCTTCGTGGGTCGGCGGGCCAACCTCGACTGCTCGGACAGCAACCAGGAGGCGATCGCCCTCAACAGCTGGGGCGACTGGGGCAACGACGACGCGGCCAAGCTGTCGAGCGTCTGCGGCCGGGACTTCTACTACTGGCCCTACGTCGACGGGAACCCTGGCTACTCGTACTACGACGGCCAGAGCGCCAACAACTTCTCGCACCAAGAGTGCACCGACAACGACACCTGCGCGACGGAGACGGACGAGACGCACCGCCTGGGCGTGGTCCGCCGCAACCAGCTGATCGGCACGACCTTGTACGCGCCCTTCTACTCGCAGGCGGTGATCGACGACCCCGGGATCGCGGCGGCGGACAAGGGCCCGCTGACGACCGAGGACGCGCGCTTGATGCTCGACGGGATCACCGACAAGCAGTACGCGGGCGGCTCGGACGTCACCGGCGGCACGCCGATGAAGGTCGCCATGGGTCAGCCCAAGTACGCGGTCTACCTCGACGCGGACAACAACATCACCGGGCTCAAGGCGGTGGTCCCGGTCTCGAACGCGCCCTTCGCCCACGAGACGGTGGCGCACTACCTGGCGTTCATGCGGACCAACGGGGCGGACCAGGTCTGCCGGCCGCTCTCGCTGATCATCGTGACCGACGGCCAGCCGGATCCGTGGTGGAAGCAAGGCGGCTCGGATCTCTACGAGCGCCTGCGCGACACCAGGCGGATGCTCGGGGTGAAGACCTACTTCATCGCGCTCTCGGACGGCGTGGTCGCGGACGCGGAGACCTTCGACCGCGCGCAGCAGATGGCCTGCGCGGCCTCGGGCGCCGAGGACATCACCACGCCCTGCGCGGGCGCCAACGACCTCGACTGGGACACCTGCCGCGACCCGGAGGATCCCGCCAACGACTGCGCCTACCTGGCCAGCAACCACGAGGAGCTCAGCGAGGCGCTGGTCGACATCATCACGCAGGACGTGGACACGGAGGTCCCCGGCGGCGCGCCGACGGTGGCCAACGACTTCCAGCTCAGCGACCCCGACGATCCGCTCTCGGATCAGGCGGCGGTCCAGACCTCGATCAGCGCGTGGACGGATACGCCGCCGTGGCGCGGGCACGTGGTCCGCGAGGCCTGTGACGAGGAGGATCCCGACAACCCCGGCGTGCTGACGGACTACTGTCAAAACGCCAACGACCTCGCGATCGACACCGAGGAGGAGGAGAGCTTCGGCCCGTGCGCGATCGGCCGGGCCTGGGACGCGGGCGAGTGCCTGCTCGACACGGCGCCGACGGACCGCCGGCTCTACACCCACGACGAGAGCAACCAGCGGATCAAGATCCACGAAGCTGGCGCGGCGACGGGGGCGTTCACGTCCCTGGTCATGAGCCTCGACAGCCAGGGCAAGATCGATCCGCCGCTGACGGCGGGCAACGAGAGCGCGGAGATCCAGGCGATGGTCGATCTGCTGATCGGCGTGGATCTACCCGACGACTGGAAGCTGCCGGGGCTGTCGAACGCGGCCCCGCTGCTGGTCCGGCGCGTGCCGGAGCACGACAACAACTTCCTGCCGAGCGTGGGGATCAGCGATCCGCACTGCGCCGGCCGGCGCAACGCCCAGGGCGACGACGTGCCGGACACGCTCAAGTCATTCTCGAGCCAGGCGTGGGCGACGACCAGCGGGAGCGGCTTTGGGGTGCACTACGACTACGCGGAGGCGGTGCTGATCGGCGACGACTTCGGGGTCCTGCACGCCTTCCACTACGACAGCGGCAACGAGCTGTTCGGCTTCTTGCCGATGGCGCTGATCAACAACGCGCGGGTGCTCTCGGTCAACGGGCCGAGCAACTTCGGCCAGCCCAACTCGCTGGACGATCACGTGTTCGGCATCGCCTCGACGGCGAACGCCGGCTGGGTGTTCGACGACGACGCGAACAAGTGGCGGCACCTCGCGGTGTTCGGCCTGGGCGCGGGCGGCACGGAGATCGTAGCGATCGACGTGGCGCACATGGGCCGGCTGCAGGACGACGATCCCTTCGACGTGCTGTGGACGAGCTCGACCTCGGGGATCGCCGGGGACTACGCGGACACGCTGGGCGAGACCTGGTCGCGGCCGGCCTTGACCTACGGCGTGCCCAACCATCAGATGTCGCTCGAGCCCAAGGGTTACCTGGTGTTCGGCTCGGGCTACAGCGACGGGGTGGGCGACGCTCACCGCGGGCGGGTGATGTGGGTGGTCGACGCGATCACCGGTGAGACGGTGACCGAGAAGGCCTACCTCGCGCCGCCGGCTTCGGGGACGACCTACGACACGGACGAGGACGTCGCGGCGGTCTCGGACATCGCGGTGTCCTCCCACTGTCTGTCGCGCTACTGGGGCGAGATGGAGGAGGCCTACGTGGCGGATCCGGCGGGCCGACTGTACCGCTGGGACCTGGCCACGGAGACCTCGAACGTGTCGAGCTTCCCGCACGCGGCGGACAGCGGCGGGACCTGGGCCAAGGACGGTCAGGGCTACGCGCTGGCCACGGAGGCGTTCCGCTTCCCGGCCTGCCAGGGCACGGGGGACTTCTCGTGCACGATCAACGCGATCGGCTCGGTCGGGACCAAGGGTGACGTGTTCACCTACCCGCCGGCGGTGGTCGCCAACAACCGCATCGACAGCATCGAAGATCCGGGCGAGCTGCTCGCGGAGGAGGATCGGGATCAGTTCCTGATCGCGCTGGTGTCCGGCAGCGCGAGCGATGCCGCGGTCGACGGCGGCGACGAGGACAACGACTTCCACAGCAGCATCTACCTGCTGGCGGACGACCACCGCTCGCCCAACGAGGCGGCGGGCTTCGACATCCCCACGAACGCGCCGGCGACGGCCGCGGGGGATCACTCGCACTTCATGCGCCTGCCTCTCAACCAGATCTCGCGGACGCGGACGCTGACCTACCCGGACGACTCGACGGAGGTGGAGACGCGGGCGTTCTCGAAGATGGCGCGGCCGATCCGTGCGCCGGCGATCTCGGTGACGGGGCTGGCGGTGGATGGGATCCAGCAGGCGGTGGAGGTGTTCTACGTGACCTTCACGATCTACGAGCCCGGGGAGCAGAGCTGCGACTCGCGCTGGTACGACGACGAGGCGAACGAGTGGGTGTACGACCGGGGGGCGACCTATGAGGTGACCTTCCGGCTGGTGGTCGAGGACGGTCAGGCCTTCGACTTCCAAAATGGGTATACGCTGCCGGGGACCTATGGAGATGGGTTTGGCTCGGGGGGCGGGCTGGAGGGGCCTGTGGTGGAGCAGGTCGGGGAGTGTACGGACGGGAACTGTGGGGCGGTGTTGACGACGCCGGATTACTCGCCTTGTGATCCGAACGAGAGCGCGCCGCCGGTGGGGGGGATGACTTCGATTCAGACTGGGTCGAGTGAGTTGAACGGGTTTACGCCTTTGGAGATCCCGCTTTAGGGTACTGGGGCCCTGCGGGGTTGGGGGCTCCCTCGGTTTCGGGGGGGCCCTTTTTTTTGTTGGGGGTCTTGGGTTTCTTTGTTGGGGGTCTTGGTCTTTTTAGGAGGGTGGTGGTGATGGCGGGGAGGGTCTTGGTCTTTTTAGGAGGTGGTGGTGACGACGAGCACGCGCACGGGCCAGCAGGGGACCCTCTGGGCTCAGACAGGCTTGCGGACTCCGACGGGGTGGCTGTGAGAGGGTTTTTGGCCTTTGCGTGTGGTGTCGCTCCGAAGTTTGGGTACGTATGCAAAACTCGCCCAGAGGGTCCCCTGCTGGCCCTTTTGTGCGCGTCTTTGGCGGGGGATTTGGCCGCCTCGGACGGTGGAGAGGGTGGTGGCGATCGGGGAGAGCTGCCTGCTCCAGTTCGCTCGCTGTGTGGCGTGAAGGAGAGCGTCGCTGGAGGGAGAGCCGTCTGCTTCAGTTCGTTCGCTCTGCGTCGTGAAGGAGAGCATCGCTGGGGGGAGAGCTGTCTGCTCCAGTCGCAGTCGCTATGCTGCGTGAAGGAGAGCATCGCTCGGGGGAGAAGGACATCCCCATCGTCTGCGGCGGGCAGACCTCCCGCCGAAGACGCGCACAAAAGGGGCAGCAGGGGACCCTTCCGACGAGTTTAGCGTACGCACCCCAACTTCGGAGCGCCAACCCAGGCAAAGGCCACCAATCGCCGCCCCAAATTCGCCAGCAGTCAGCGATCTGTTTGAGTCGGAAGGGTCCCCTGCTGCCCCGTGCGCGTGCTCGTCGTCACCACGGCCCTCCTCCCAAAACCAGACCCAGCCCCCCACAAAAAACGACCCCCCACTGCAACCAGCGAGAGGCCGTCATCCAGCACCCCCGAAGCGCTCAGAGCAGCTGCAAGCGCGAGAACTCATCCCGCATCCGCCCCACCGCCCGCTCCTGCAGCTGACGGATCCTCTCCCGCGACAGCGCATAGCGCTCCCCGATCTCCCGCAGCGTCTCCTTCTCGACCCCCGACAGCCCATAACGTCGACGAAGAATATCCGCCTCCATCGGCCGCAGGCTGTCCAGCGCCCCCTCCAAGCCCAGCTCCAGCTCCGACACCTCCAAGCTCCAGCCCGGCCCCGGCGCGTCCTCGTCCTCGAGTAGATCCACCCCCGCCCGCTCATCGTAGCCCGAGACCGGCGCGTCCAGGCTGACCACCGGGCCGAGCTCGAGGGCGAGCACCTTCTCGACCTTGGCCAGGGCGATCCCCGTGTGCTCGGCGATCTGCTCCGTGCTCGGCTCGCTGCCGTGCTGCGCCCGATGGTTTCGGCAAAAGCGCGTGACCTTCTGGTGCACGTCGTGGACGTGAACCGGCAGCCGGACCTGGCGGGCCTTGTTGTAGATGGCGCGCGAGATCGCGTGGCGGATCCACCAGCTCGCGTAGGTCGAGAACCGAAAGCCCTTGCGGTGGTCGAAGCGCTCCACGGCCTTGAGCAGGCCGATGTTGCCCTCCTGGATCAGGTCTTGGAGCGACATCCGACCGTGGGCCAGGCGGCGCGCGAGGCTGACGACGAGGCGCAAGTTGGCCTGCACGAAGTCGTTGACGTACTTGCGAACGCGACGCTGCGCGCTGCGGCAGCGATCGAAGTAGACGCGGAAGGGCCGGCTGTCTCCGGGCATGCGCGCGACCTCGAAGCTCAGGTCTTCGCGCTCCCCCCGGGCGATCTTCTCGACGTCGGCCATCAGACGCTCGGCGAGCTCGCTGTCGACGTCGATCTCGACAAGGTCGGCGCCGACGAGGGCGCACAGCTCGGCGAAGGCGGCCTCGTTGGCCAGGGTCCGCCGAGTCCGAAATTCGTCGGCCGACTCGACAAGACGATCCAGGCGAGCGCGGAGCTCGTCGTCGACCTCGAGGCGCTCGTCGATCACGGCGCGGATGCCCGGCACGAAGGGCGGATAGGCGAGCAGCGCAGCCCAGCGAGAGCAGCGCGCGCTCCTGAGGTTCTGCGCGACCTGCTGCTCCCTCTCCGCGCTGAAGGTTGGACAATCTCCCATCGACTGGAGGTAAGAGCGAAGCGCGCTATCGGAGCGGTCCGCGTTGAGCTTCTTGCGCTTTTTACGGATCCGAACGGGCTCGGCGAGTTGAACCTCTAAACTCTCTGCAAACCTGGGATCCAACATCTTTTTGCTCTCCGGGTGCTCTTCAGCGGGCAGTGTGGCTCTCAGAGCCAACCCATGGACATGGCGTAGCATGTTTGTACATGCTTGTGCAAACCCTGGCCACCGCGATCCTCCAGGGGTACCCTGCTTGCACCATTGCTCGATTTCGCCGGCAGCCCCACCGCCAAGGTGCGCTCGAGACGCCCTTCGTTCTCTGCTTTTTATTGTCTTTTCAGGCAGTTAGTCGGCAAACGAGGCACCTTTGATTGCGGCGCTGTCTGCGGCGTGTCAGGCACCACGAGGACGCGAACACAAGCTTGGACAAAGCTTAGTGAGCATATGCACGGTCCTGTCCCACACTCAACCTTGTACAAACTCGCTCGGCGGGGATCTCCGCGGGTCGTCGTGGTGGGTGGAGGCATCGGCGGCCTGGTCTGCGCGGCGGTGCTCGCTCGAGCAGGCGTCGCGGTGACCTTGCTCGAAGCCCAGAGCTACCTCGGCGGGTGCGCCGGCACCTTCTTTCGCAAGGGCTACCGCTTCGACGCGGGGGCGACGGTGGCCTCGGGCTTTGGACCCGAGGGGCTGATGACTCGGCTCGCCGAGCGCCTCGAGGTCGAGTTTCGGGGGCAGCCCGCGGACTCGGTGATGCGCGTGCACTTACCCGGCCGGCTGACCGCGACCTTGCCCGCGGACCGCGAGTGTTGGCGGGAGCGTCGGCGCGAACTCTTTGGTCCGGGGGCGGCGAGCTTTTGGCGCTGGCAGGAGCAGACCGCGGCGACGGCCTGGCAGCTCGCGGATCACCTCCCGCCTTGGCCGCCTCGAGGAGCCGGCGATCTCCTGCGCTGCGCCGGCTCGGCCCTGCGGGTGCTCGCGCGTCGACCCCGGACCTTGGCGCACCCGGGGATCCTCCTCGACGCCCGGCGGCCGCTGAGCGTCCACCTCCCCGCGGCCGGCGATGATCCTCGGCTTCGAGATCTCCGCCAGGTCGTCGACGGCCTGCTGCTGATCTCCGCGCAGGCGACCAGCGCCAGGGCCCTGGCCGTCTACGGCGCGGCGGCCCTCGACTTCCCCTGGCGCGGCGTCTTTCACCTCCGCGGCGGCATGGGGGGCATGGCCGAGACCTTCGCCGAGGCGCTCCGCAAGCACGGCGGCGAGCTGCTCACGCGCAGGCGGGTCCGCGCCATCGCCCGCCGCGACGGTCGGGTCCTCGCCGTGCTCACCGACGCCGGCGAGCGCTTCGAGGCCGATCACGTCGTCGTCAACTCGACCCCCTGGAACCTGCGCGCGCTCCTCGATCCCCAGGACGGGCCGCTGCCCGACGCCCTCGCCGAGCTCCGCGATCCCGAGCGCGACATCGACGGGGCCTGGGGCGCCTTCGTGCTCCACTGCGGCGTCGACCAGCGCGTCCTCGACGAGGGCGCTCCCCTCCATCACCAGGTCCACCTCGGCGGGCCCATGGGCGAGGCCAACACCGCCTTCATCTCGCTCTCCCCCGCCTGGGACCTCGAGCGCGCCCCACCTGGCAAGCGCGCAGTCACGATCACCACGCACACCCGACTGGAGCCGTGGTGGCGCCTCGTCAACCGCGATCCCCAGGCCTACGCCGTGCACAAAGCCAGCTATCAAGATCGGCTCCTGGCGGCCGCAGAAGCGGCAATTCCGGGCTTTCGCCGCAACCTCGATCACGTGTTTGCGGGCACGCCGGTGACCTATCAATCCTACACCGGCCGAGCCCGCGGCTGGGTCGGTGGCGTCCCCCAGACCTCGCTACGAACCAGCTTTGGCTCGGCACTGGGTGGAGGGCTCCACCTCGTCGGCGACTCGCTCTTCCCGGGTCAATCCACCTTGGCCGTCGCCAGCTCGAGCCTTCGCGTGGCCTCGGGCTTGCTCACGGAGCTGGGTGCCGTCGAAGCATGAACTCTTGACCATCCTCGCGCCCCGCCCGCGTGCTGGGCCTTCCTATCCTGGGGTACACTGGTCCCATGGATCCGAAGGTCAACGCAGGGGAAGGCGGAGCGCCCTCGACAGAGGAGAGCCTCGATGGCGTCGCCATACTCCTGGTCGAAGACGACCCCCGGGCCGCCAAGTGGGTCAGCGTCGCCCTCGAAGATCAGGGCGCGAAGGTCGTGTGGGCCACGAGCATCGATCAAGCCCGCGAAGAGATCGAGCGTCACGAGCCCGAGATCGCCCTGCTCGACGTCTCCCTCCCCGACGGCAACGGCCTCGACCTCATCGTCGAGCTGCGCACGCTCCCTCGCCCTTGCGCCACCGTCGTGCTCACCGGCAACCCCGAGTCCGGCGTCGCCCGCATCGCGGCGGGCCTCGGCGTGACCGAGTTCCTCGCCAAGCCCGTCCAGCTCGACCGCCTGTTCACCGCCGTCGCCCAAGCCCGCCTGCGCGCCCAAGCCCTGCGCCGCTTCTGCGCCGAGTACGACAGCAGCGAGGCCCCCAGCGACATCGCCGAGGGCGTCGGCAAACACCTGGGCGCAGGCGGCAACCCCGAGCTCACCGCCGCCGAGCGCCTCGCCCGACTCACCGCCGAATTCGGCCTCAGCGCCCGCCAGGCCCAAGCCGTCGCCGGCGTCGCCGAGGGCCTGTCCGACGCCGACATCGCCAAGGCCATGAAGGTCTCCTACAGCCGCACCCGCCAGCTCCTGGCCGCGGCCTTCGCCAAGCTCGGCCTCAAGTCGCGCAACGACTTCATCCGCTTCCTCTGGGAACGCGGCGGCAAATTTTAATCCGCAGCCTCCCGCTGCCCCCCGATCCGAGGAGCCCCCACCGCCACCTCCGGTCGCGGCGTGCCCAGAGCCTCAGCCCCCGCAACGACGAGCAGCCGGCGCGGCGACCCAGCACCTGACCGAGGCCGCGAAGCTCCCCACCCCTTCGACCTCCGCCGGCCCCCTACCCGAGGCGGCAAAGCTCCCGCCCCCTTCGACCTCCGCCGGCCCTACCCGAGGCGGCGAAGCTCCCCACCCCTTCGACCTCCGCCGCCCCCCTACCCGAGGCGGCAAAGCCCCCGCCCCCTTCGACCTCCGCCGCCCCCCTACCCGAGGCGGCAAAGCCCCGCCCCTTCGACCACCCTCTCCCCCCTCTGACCGAGGCGGCAAAGCCCCCGCCCCTTCGACCTCCGCCGCCCCCCCTACCCGAGGCGGCAAAGCCCCCGCCCCTTCGACCACCCTCTCCCCCCTCTGACCGAGGCGGCCAATTCCCCCCGCCAAAGACGCGCACAAAAGGGCCAGCAGGGGACCCTCTGGGCGAGTTTTGCATACGTACCCAAACTTCGGAGCGACACCACACGCAAAGGCCAAAAACCCTCTCACAGCCACCCCGTCGGAGTCCGCAAGCCTGTCTGAGCCCAGAGGGTCCCCTGCTGGCCCGTGCGCGTGCTCGTCGTCACCACCACCTCCCAAAAAGACCAAGACCCTCCCCGCCATCACCACCACCTCCCAAAAAGACCAAGACCCTCCCCGCCATCACCACCACCTCCCAAAAAGACCAAGACCCTCCCCGCCATCACCACCACCTCCCAAAAAGACCAAGACCCTCCCCGCCATCACCACCACCTCCCAAAAAGACCAAGCCCCTCCCCGCCATCACCACCACCTCCTAAAAAGACCAAGACCCTCCCCGCCATCACCACCACCCTCCTAAAAAGACCAGAAACAAAAAGGACCCCCACCAAGGGAGCCCTCTTCAAAGCACCTCGCCCCAACCTAAACGTTGAACCGAAAGTGCATGACGTCCCCGTCCTGCACCACATACTCCTTACCCTCGATCCGCAACTTCCCCGCCGCCTTCGCAGCCGCCTCCGACCCCAGCTCCACGAGCGTCCCCCAGTCGATGACCTCCGCCTTGATGAACCCACGCTCGAAGTCGCTGTGGATCACCCCCGCCGCCGCCGGAGCCTTGCTCCCCCGGCGCACCGTCCACGCCCGGCACTCCTTCTCGCCCGCCGTGAAGTAGGTGATCAGATCCAGCAGCCGGTAGGCCGTGCGAATCACCGCGTGCAGCCCCGGCTGCTCGAGCCCGACCTCGGCCAGGAACTCGCCTTGCTCCTCGGGCTCGAGCGCCGCGATCTCGGCCTCGAGGCGCGCCGAGATCACCACGACCTGGGCGGGCGCCACGGCCTCGACCAGGCGCTGAACCAGCGGGTCTTCGAGGCCCGCGGCGAGCTGCTCCTCGCTGACGTTGGCGATGTAGAACACCGGCTTGGACGTGAGCAGGTCGAGCTCGCGCAGGATCCCGGCCTCGTCATCGCTGAACTCGAGGTCGCGCGCGGCCTTGCCCTCGTTGAGCTCGTCGATCACCCGCGCGCACAGCTCGAGCGCCAGCTTCTCGGTCTTGTCGCCGCTCTTGGCCTGCTTGACCGCCCGGGCGTGGCGCTTCTCGAGGCTCTGGATGTCGCGGAGGATCAGCTCCGTGTCGATGGTCTCGAGGTCCGCGCTCGGGTCGACGCGGTTGGCCACGTGCTGGATGTTGTCGTCCTCGAAGCAGCGGACCACGTGGGCGATGGCGTCGACGCTGCGGATGTGGGCCAGGAACTGGTTGCCCAGGCCCTCGCCCTTGCTGGCCCCGGCGACCAGGCCGGCGATGTCCACGAACTCGACCGTGGTCCGGACCGTGCTCTTGGGGGTGATCACCTCGACCAGACGATCGAGGCGCTCATCGGGGACGGGGACGATCCCGTGGTTGGGTTCGATTGTGCAAAAGGCGTAGTTCGCCGCCTCCGCGCCCGCATCCGAGAGCGCGTTGAACAGGGTGGACTTGCCAACGTTGGGCAGACCGACGATGCCGACCGAGAGCGCCATGGTCTGCGCTGCGTAGCACGTTCCAAAAACGAAGACGAGCGCGTGAGCGCCCGTCTTCGTTCTTGGGGTGGGGGATTTCGTCGACTCAGCCGGCGGCGGCTTTTTCCTGCACGGTCTTGTGCAGGAGCTCCACGAGCTGGTTGATGTTCTCCAGCTTGTTGAGCTCGGCGCGCGGCACCTTCACCTTGAGCTCCCGCATGCTGCAGGACACGACCTCGACGATGTCGAGGCTGTTCGCTCCGAGGTCCTTCATCGACTTGGCGGGGTCGATCTCGACGCCCTCGAGTTCTTCGATGGTGTCCACCAGGTGGCGCTTGACGACCTCGAGCACATCTTCGCGGGACATTGCTTCTCCTCGTTCTCTTCTCGGTATCGCCCTGTTGGGGCGGCGTGCGGGCTCAGGGAACGCGCTCGGAGCGCGATGTTCGCCCGTGGGTGCGTGAGTCTCTCACAGTCCGTAGCGTTCGCGCTCGGTGAAGAGACGGACGACGTTGTCTGAAAAACCGAAGCCCCTGTCCAGCAGGAGGACCTGACCACGCACGCCATCCATGAGCCCGCTGCACAAGGCCAACGCGGCCTCCGCGACCTCTCGGGGCTGGATGAAGAAGCCTTCCGCGTACCATTTCTTACAAAATGGCGCGAATTCCGGGCCAAAAGTGGCTTCGAGCGACTCTGTCTCCACGGGGTTGGCGCGCAGCACGTTGATGCGAATGTCCTCGTCGAGGAGATCGCTCGTGAGGTAACGACAAAAAGTCTCCATGACCGCCTTGGACGCAGCGACGAAGTCGTAGCCGGGCAAGAAGTACTCCGGGCCGCGCGAGGACATGCCGATGGCGTAGCGTGGCAGCCGACCAAAGCGCTGCTTGGCGTGCTGGAGGTAGGAGACGAAGGGCCACGCGCTGTAGGTCAGCGAGCGCTTGAGGCCCTTGAAGCTGAGATCGTGGTGCTCCTGGCTGATGTGCGCGAAGGAGACGTTGCTGATCAGCACCTCGAGGCCGCCGTCGCCGACGTCGGCGTGGACGCGCTCCATCAGCGACGCGGTGTCCTCGTCGAGGCTGGCGTCGGCTTCGAGGATCACCGGCGCGGGCGCGCCGACCTCTGCGAAGGCCGAGGCGATGGCGCCCTCGTCGGCGGAGCCCCAGCGATTGGTGAGGTAGGTCCGCGCGCCGCAGGAGCCAAAAGCCAGACCGCAGGCCAGACCGATGCCCTTGGTCCCGCCGGTGATGATCACGGCCTTGCCCTCGAGGCGCCGGCGCATCAGCGCGCGGACGCTGCCAGCGCCCTCTCCCTCCGCGCTGCCGAGCTCGATGATCGCGGGTGCCGGCGCCCGCGGCGAGGGCTCGGGCTTGGCCTCGCCAGCGTCCGACTCACCGAGCAGGCGCCGGCCCATGGTCATCACGTTGTCGACGAAGGCCGCGCCGCGATCGAGCTGGAGGACCTGACCGCCAAAGGAGTCGAACAGCCCGCTGCACAGGCCCAAGGTCGTGGCCGCGACCTCCTCGGGGGTCACGGAGAACTCGGCGAAGCGGGCCGCGAGCGCGGTGTTGTCCTCGCCGAAGATCTGCGCGTAGCTGTCCGTGGGCACCTGGCGCGTGCGCAGGGCGTTGACCTTGACGCCCTGCTCGCGCAGGTGCGTGGACATGTAGCGCACGAAGGTCTCGAGCACCGACTTGGCGACCGCGACGTAGTCGTAGTGCGGGTAGTGCTGGTCCGGGCCGTCGGAGCTCATCGCGATCGCGTACTCGGGGTAGCGACCGAACCCGGCCTCGAGCTGATGCAGGTAGTCGACGAACGGCCAGGCGCTGTACTCGAGGCTCTTGAGCAGCGCGCGCTCGCTGTGCGCGTCGAGGCCCTCGCCGCGCACGACCATGGCGACGTTCGAGATGAACACGTCGACGCCCTCGACCCCGGCCTCGCGCATGCGCTCGATCAGCGCCTTGGTCTCGCGCTTCTTGGACGCGTCGGCCTCGACGATCACCGGCGCGCGGGCGCCGACGCGGGCGAAGGCCTCGCGCAGCTCGTCCTCGTCGGCGGAGCCCCAGCGGTTGGTCAGCCAGCACTGGGCCCCGAGGCGCGCGAAGGCCAGGGCGCAGGCCCGGCCGATGCCCTTGGTGCCGCCGGTGATCAGCACCACCTTGTCGCGAAAGTCGTTGAGCGTGAGCGCGTCGTCTCGAGTCATGCGTCGTCGTCCGTGGCCCCGATGTAGTTCTCGCGGATGCGCTCGAGGGTCTCGGGCGCGGCGAAGCAGACCTGATGCATCATCGACTCGGCGGTCCGAGCCTGCTCGAAGGCCGTCCGCCGGGGCAGGGCGAGCTGGCGCTTGAGCAAGGTGATGGCCAGGCGCGGCTTGTCGGCGACGCGAGCCGCGAGCTTGCGGGCCCGGTCGAGGACCTTGGCCCGCGGGAGCACGTAGTTGATCTGCCCGCGGCCCTCGAAGTGGCTGCCCTTGAAGTACTGGCAGCCGAACATCATCTCGGCGGCCAGGTACTCGCCGACCGCGAACTGGAGCAGGCCCGTGGTCCCCATGCCCGGGGTGAAGCCGAGGTCCATGAAGTTCGAGCCGTAGCGGCTCTCGCGGGCGAGCACGACCATGTCGCAGGCCAGGCCAAAGGTCAGCCCGCCGCCGACGGCGTGGCCCTCGATGGCGGCGATGGTCGGGACGGGGATCTCGAGCAAGCTGCGGGTCAGCTCGAGGTCGTAGGGCTCGAGCTCGCCCTCGGCGAGGTCGAGGAGCACCGAGCGGTCGCCCCCGGCCGAGAACACCTCGGGCAGCCCACGCAGCACGCAGACCTTGGCGCTGGGGTGACGCTCGAGCTCGGCGAGGCGCTCGCGCAGCTCCTGGACGAAGGCGGCCGAGAACGCGTTGTTGCCGTCCTCGTCGCGCATCCACAGCTCGGCGACACCCTCGGCGTCGACCTCGAGGGTCACGCGGGGTGCAGACGAGCGCTGATCTCCAGTCTCGGTCATCGGCTGCACTCTACTTCCCTCGCCCGCCGCCGCCGGGGCGGTAGCGCTCGAACCACACCGGTGACTCACCGGACATGAACCCGCGGATCGCGGCGATCGTCTCGAGCTCGAGCAAGTCCTTGGCGGTCTGCTCGGCGCCGAGCTCGAGGGCCTCGCTGCGGCCCATCGGCGCGATCTCGCTCGAGTAGCGCTTGAGCCGAGCCACGGCGCGCGGGCCCGCTCGCAGCAGGCGCTTGAGGTTGCGGCGCAGGGCCTGCTCGAGCTGGATCGGGCCCTCGACGAGCTCGTCGACAAGCCCGATGCTCAGCGCCTCCTCGGCCTTGACCCCGCGGCTCGACAGCGCCATCCACCGCGCCTTTTGCACGGGCATGCGCTCGCACAGCAGCGGCAAGACCATGGCGGGGATCAGCCCGAGCACGCACTCGGGCAGGGCGAAGACCGAGCGCGAGGTCGCGATGACCACGTCGGCGGCCGCGGCCAGGCCGACGCCGCCGCCCATGGCCTCGCCGTCGATCAGGCAGATCACCGCCTTGCTCGACCCGCGCAGCCGGTCCATGCAGCGCGCGTAGGCCAGCAGCTTCTCGGACTGGTCCTCGCCGGCGTGGGCGACCAGGAACTCGAGGTCCATGCCCTTGCAGAACACGCCGGGGTTGCTCTCGATCACCAGCACCCGGCAACGCCGGGACTCGTCGGCGTCCTGGAGCAGCCGATCGAGCTGCTCGAGGCCGGCGCCGTCGAAGGCGACCTCTCCTTTGCTCCCCGGCTCGAGGCGAACCCGCCAGACCGAGCCATCGCGCGCGTCGCAGCGTAGGCGCATGCTCCCCTTCCCTTTCATCCAAAGCCAGGCTCAGCTGAGCCGGTAGCGCCGCTCCCAGTGCTCGACGCCGTCGAGCACGCACAGGCCCTTGCCCTCGTAGGCCGCGGCCCAGTGGCCATCGGGCCCAGCGGGGCTCGACTTGTCGACGCTGAAGGTGTCGAGGTCGATGTTCGCCGCGCGGGCGCGCTCGATCGCCTCGTACTCGTCGACGCTGACCTGGCGGCGGGCGTCGAGCAGGGCGTCGAGCTTCGCCGCGGCGACGACCTCGCGCGCGCGCGGGCCGACGCGGACCGGGTAGAACTCGGCGCAGGAGCCCGAGCCGTAGGAGAACACGGTGATCTCGTCGCCGGGGGCCAGGGCCTCGCCGGCGCTGGCGATCGTGCCCATCATCGCCAAGAAGGTGGCCGAGGTGTAGCTGCCGCCGATGCGCCGGTTGTAGCGCAGCCCCGGCTTGCTCTTGCGCTCGAAGTGGGCCTTGATCTCGCGCTTGGGCAGCTGCGGGAGGTAGCGGCGGACCACGGCGCGGTGGGCCCGGTAGGTCATCGCGCCGAAGGGCACGTGGTAGATGTGGCGGGCGAAGGCCTCGTAGTCGGGCTCGCCGGCCACGCTCATGAAGTGCTCGGCGGCGCCCTCGACGGCCTCGAGGTAGCCGAACAAGCTGGTGTCGGCGTGGCCGACCTCGTCGCGGGCCGTGGGCCGGTAGGTGTCGCTGATCTCGTTGGTCCAGTAGCCGTGCTTGTCGAGCTGGAACTCGAGCACCTCGGGCCGGTCGGAGATCAGCATCGCCGTGGACGCGGCCCCGAGCACGAACTCCCACGGCTTGCCGAGGTGCATGCGGCTCTGGTCCGCGCACACGACCACGGCCTTCTTGCCGCGGTTGAAGCCGCTAGCGACCCAGTGCGCGGCGGCCATCAGCCCGCCGGTCCCGCCGTAGCAGGCGTGCTTGGTCTCGAAGTTGCGGCAGTTGGGCCCGACGCCGGCGAAGCGCTGGACCCAGGTCGAGATCGGCTTGCCGTAGTCGACGCTCGACTCGGTCCCGACGATGATCAGCTCGACCTGCTCGGGGTCCTCACCGGCGAGCAGCCCGCGGGCCGCGTTGACGGCCATGGTCACCGGGTCCTCCCAGACCGGGTTGAGCGAGCGCGACTCGACCCACAGATCGTCGAGCGGGTGGCCAGGGTCGACCCCGCGCGCCTCGGCGAGGGCGACCATGTCGAGGCTCAAGGTCCCCGGGTAGGCGTAGATCTTCTCGATACCGACGGACCTGCTCATGGCCATTCGACCTCAGTATGTCCAGCCGAGGCCACCAGTGACGTTGATGACCTCGCCGTTGATGAAGCTGTCGCGCTGGGCCAGGAAGTCGACGACCGCGGCCAGCTCCTCGACCTTGCCCATGCGCCCCTTGGGCATGGGGCAGTACTGCTTCCAGTAGTCTTTGTTGACCTGCGGCATGGTCTCGCGGGTCATGTCCGTGTCGAAGAAGCCCGGGACCACGACGTTGGCGGTGATCCCCCGGCGCCCGTACTCCTTGGCCAGGGTCTTGGTCAGGCCGTGGAGCCCGGCCTTGGCCGCCGCGTAGTTGGCCTGGCCGGTGCCGCCCTCGTGCTGGATCGACGAGATGTTGATGATCCGCCCGAAGCGGTTGGCCATCAGCTCGTTGAGGAACTGGCGGCACACGTAAAACGGACCGTCGAGGTTGGTGGCCAGGACCTCGCGCCACTCCTCGTTGCTCATCGAGACCACGAGGTTGTCGCGGTTGACCCCCGCGCAGTTGACGATCACCTCCATGGTCTCGAAGTCCTCGAGCACCTCGTCGGCGACCGCCTCGACCGCGACCGGATCCTTGACGTCGAGCTGATAGGCGCGGACCTGGACCTCGTGGCCGGCCTCGCTCGCCGCGGCCTTGGCCGTCGCTACCGTGCGCTCGGCCGCCTCGGCGTTGGCGACGTAGGTGAAGGCGACGTGGTGCCCGCGCCTCGCCGCGTACTCGACGATGCCGGCCCCGATGCCCCGCGAACCTCCGGTGACGAAGTAGTACATGGAGGTCTCCCTAGAGCGAGTTGGGGTCGAAGCGGCGGTAGAGGGCGCAGCAGTTGAGCCCGCCGAAGCCGAAGGAGTTCTTGAGCATGACCTGAATCTCGTGGTCGACGGCCTCGTTGGCGCATACGTCGAGGTCGATCTCCGGGTCTTGGGTCTCGATGTTGATCGAGGGGTGGAGCTTGCCGCCGCGCATCTGCAGCAGGCCAGCCACGGTCTCGACCGCCGGCGCCGACCAGCAGGTGTGGCCGAGCATCGACTTGGGCGCGTTGACCTTGAGCTTGGTCGCGTGGTCGCCGAACACCGTCTTGATCGCGTTGACCTCGGAGCGGTCGCCCAGCGGGGTCGAGGTCGCGTGCGCGCACACGAAGTCGACGTCCTCGGGGCGGACCGCGCAGCGCCGCAGCAGCCGCGTGATCGTCCGCGCCTGGCCCTCGGTCGAGGGCGAGGGCAGGTGCGAGCCGTCGGAGGTCGAGGTGCAGCCAAGGACCTCGGCGTAGATCCGCGCGCCGCGCTCGAGCGCGTGGCCGAGCTCCTCGAGCACCAGGCAGGCGGCGCCGTGCGAGGGCACGAAGCCCTCGCGGTGCAGGTCGTAGGGGCGACTGGCCCGGGCCGGCTCGTCGTTGAAGCTCTCGAAGGTGATCGCGCCCATCAACGCCATGGCGTGGGGGCCCATCTGCGAGAAGTCGAGCACCGGGCCGACGACCAGGGCGAGGTCGTGGTCGTGGTGGCGGATCTCGTCGATCGCGCTGCGCAGGGCCACGTTGGCGCTGGCGCAGGCGCCACCCAGGGTGTAGGCGGCGCCCTGGCAGCCGATCACCTCGCAGACCGTGCCCGCGTGATCGGTGTCGAGCATCAGCAGCGCGGCCATCGAGTCGATGTAGTCCGGCTCGTCGAGGAAGGTCTCGTAGTTGCTCGCGAAGTAGCGCTCGTTGAGGTTGTGCCCGCCGATCAGCGTGGCCTGGCGCGTGGGGTCGAGGGACTCCTCCTTGCCCGCCAGCCCGGCGTCGATCCACGCGTCCGCGGCCACGAGGGCCGAGATCTTGGTGGAGAAGGGCGCCTTCTTGGTCAGCTGACGCAGGCGCTTGTGGGTCGCCGCGCTGAGCTTGCCCTTGAGCGCGCCGACCTTGGCCTTGGCGTCGTACTCGCTGAGGTCACCGCCGACCTTCGAGTAGACCTCGGGGTTCTTCAGGAATTTCCAGCGGGTGATCGCCGACTTGCCGGCGATCAGGTTGGCGTAGAAGTCGTCGAGGTTGTCCCCGATGGGCGTGTTGATGCCCATACCGGTGACGACGATGCGCTTTGCTTGCGAGCTCAAGATTCCAGGCTCCTTGGGGGGTGGTGCTCGGCCACGGGCGTCAGCCCTCGTCCTCGAGCATGAAGACCTCGTAGATGGCCATGGCCTGGACCTGCTCGTTTAGCAGGGCCTGGCCGGCGCAAACCGAGACGTAGTCGCTGTTCTCGATCGACTTGGCGACCAGCGTGAGCTCGTCGCCAGGCCGGACCGCGCCTTGGAACATGGCGTGCTCGACCTTGAGCAGGCGCAGGGCGCGGGGCTGATCGTCGGCGGCGATGCGCACGGGCTCGCCGGGGGTGCAGGCGTCGAGCAGGTGCTGGAGGCAGATCCCGAGCTGGCCGACCATCTCGAGCAGCAGCACGCCGGGATAGACCGGGTCGCCGGGGAAGTGGCCGGCGAACACGGGGTCGTCGGCGGCGATCTTGCGCCGGCCCTCGACGACGCCCTGGACCAGATCCACGCGGGTGATCGCGTCGATCAAGAGCATCGGGTCGCGGTGCGGGAGCATGCGCTCGATGTCCGCGCGGCCGAGCGCCGCCGGCTGGGTGGTCTCGCTGCTCGTGAACAGCGAGCGCCGGCGGCCCGACTTGATCACCTTGCCGTACAAGCGCTCAGCTCCTGCCGGTTGTGGTCGGGCTCGCGCACGAGCGGCGACTCGGGCTCGGGCGCGCCGGCGTGCAGCAGCAGCTCGGCGACGACGCCCGCGAAGTGCTCGGCCGTGTCCTCGCTGCTGTCCGTGTGCAGCTTGCGGTTGCTCAGCCACTTGCGGTGCATGAGGTTGGAGAGCACCGCCTTGGGCCCGACCTCGACGAACACGGCCTCGGGACAGGCCACGGCGATGTGCTCGATCGACGCGCGCCAGCGCACCGGGGCGCACACGTGGCTCGACAGCAGCTCGACGAAGTCGGCCTGCGTGGGCGAGGCCAGCGGACGCCCGATGCGGTTGGGCAGGTAGGGGCGCTTGGGCGCCGCGAAGCACAGCCCGCGCAGGTAGGTGGCGAAGCGCTCGCCGACCGGCTCGAAGAGCGAGCTGTGCATGGGCACGTTGCGGTCGATGATGTGGGTCTGGGCGTAGTGCTCGTCCTCGACCAGCTCGATCGCCGCCTCGACGGCGGCCCGCTCCCCGGCGATGACCTGCTGCCGCGGCGAGTTGAGGTTGACGATCTCGACCACGCCGAAGCTCGACGCGCGCTCGACGACCTCGCGCAGCTCGTCCTCCGCGATCGGCTGGACGGCGGCCATCCACCCGCGCGGGCCCTCGTCGTAGCAGCGCCCGCGGACCTCGACGGCGCGCAGGGCGTCCTCGAAGCTCAGCGCGCCGATGTGCACGAGGTGGTTCCACTCGCCCAGGCTCAGGCCCAAGGAGCGCCCGGCGTGGACCCCCATCGCCTCGAGCGCGCGCAGGTACATGTGGTTGGCCAAGAACACGCCGACTTGCACGTCGACGTTGCGCTCGAAGGCCTGTTCACCGGCGTCGACGGCGTAGTGCGCCGCGAGGTCACGGCCGAGCAGCTCCGAGGCCCAGCGCAGCAGCTCCGCGTTGGGTCGGTGGAGCTCGACGAGCTTCTCGAACATCCCCGGGTAGCGCGAGCTCTGGCCGGGGAACATCAGCACCAGCGCGCTCACGAGCCTCGCTCCTTGCGCAGCTTGGACAGGCCAGCGCTGAGCTCGCGCCAGTCGAGCTCGCCGGCGGCGCGCAGCAGCCGGTCGTAGGCCGAGGAAGGATCCCGGGCGCGCTCGACGAAGTGGTCGTAGGCCATGGACGAGAGCTGGGCGATGCGCGCGCGCTTGTTGCTCGAGTGGGCGATGGCCGTGGCCTGGCGGGCCAGGAACTTGGCCATGCTCTGCCAGCTCGCGGCGCCCTCCTGGCGCTTGCCGCTCCCGCGGCTCGAGGCGCGCTCCTGGGACTCGCCCAGGGTCCCGGCCGCGCGCATCGCCTTGACCACGGTCTGGTCGAGGATGTCGAGGGCGCGGTCGAGGTCGACGATCTCGTGGCCGGCGGTGATCGCCACGCGGTAGCGCAGCGAGTCCTCGGGCACCGAGGGGTAGTCGACGGGGGCCAAGAAGAGCCCCGCCTCGTTCATGGCCACGCACTGCTCGTAGAGCATCTGGCGGTCGCCGCCGATGATGATCGGAAACACCTGCGAGTCGCTCTCGCCGAGGTCGAGACCCAAAGACCTGGCGCCCGCTTGGAAGTGGCTGACGTTGGCCCACAGCTTCTCGCGCAGCGAGTTGTCCCGGGTCGCGATCTCGAGCGCCTTGAGGATCCCGCCGACGATCACCGGGGGCAGCGCGCAGGAGAAGGCGTAGCCGTTGACGTAGTAGCGCAGGTAGTCGATCAGCTCGCGCTTGCCGGCCACGAAGCTGCCGGTGTGCGCGAAGGACTTGGAGAAGGTCGCGTACTGCAGGCCGATGGCCGTGGGCGGCATGCCGTAGTGCTCGACGCAGCCGCGCCCGCGCTCGCCGAGGGCGAGGATCGAGTGGGCCTCGTCGAGGAGCACGCCCACGCCGTGGCGCTCGGTGACCGCGAGCAACTCGTCGAGCTTGGCCGTGTCGCCGTCCATCGAGTAGACGCCCTCGAGCACGACGAGGCGCCGGCGGCCCTCGGTCTTTTGCAGGGCCTCGTCGAGGGCCTCGGCGCTGTTGTGGGTGAAGAACTGGAGCTTGGCCTTGGCGAGCTTGACCCCGTCGACAAGGCACAGGTGGCACTTCTCGTCGAGGATCGCCACGTCGCCCTTGCGCAGCAGCCCGCTGAGCGTGCCCAGGCCCCCGCCGAAGCCGCTGTTGAAGAGCATGACCTCCTCGTGGCCCGTGAACGCCGCCAGGCGCTGCTCGAGCTCGCGGTGCAGGTCGCTCATGCCCGAGAGCATCGGCGAGCCGCAGGCCCCGGTCCCGTAGCGGGACAGGGCGCGCTTGCCCGCCTCGATCACCTCGGGGTGCGTGGCCAGGCCGAGGTAATTGTAGGAGGACAGGTTGACCACCGTCCGGTCCTTGCCGGCTCGGCGGATCTTCATCACCGGCTCCACCGCCCCCAGCATCTCGGGCTCGAAGAGCTCGAAGGCCCAGGCGCCGTCCTTGGTCCACTGGCCGAATTCGGGCGGCGGGACCAAGGGGTCCTCGGTGTCGGTGAAATAAAAGTCGGCGAGGCTGTACTGGGCTTCGCTGCTCATGTCGAAGTGCGGACCGTCAGGGGGTGGGGGAGCGCTGGAAGGCCCTTTCTCGGCCTCTTTAGCGGCGGTGACGGCGACAGCCGACCCTTTGGTGACGGATGCGGCATCTTGCGAGCTGAAGCACCGGCGGTCGAGAGCACGACCGGCCCCGTGACGTGAGTGTTGCGACGTCGCGGGCCGTGCTCACTGAACGCCGTTGCGGTCCCGGGGGCAACTATCAAAAGCGCCTTCATCGATTCGCGAACGATACTTTTTCGTTTGAAAACAATGACTTGCTCCAATGCGTGGGCCACGCTTGGACCCATTGAGCGAAGTCCGTTCACACGATCTCCATCCGCCCTCAGCGCCGACCGTCCTCTTGCACCAAGCAGCGCCTGTTTACCCACCTTTGACTCTCGCCCGAACCCGGCCTATTCGCGGAGCCCGCCATGCGCGACGTCGAAATCATCAAGGTCTCGCTGCGCGATCGCAAGCTCGTCAAGCGCTTCATCCGGGTCCCCTGGACGATCCACAGGGAATTCTTCCCCCAGACCCGCTGGGTCCCGCCCCTGCTGATGGACCGGCAGGAGTTCCTGGATCCGGACAAGAACCCCTTCTTCGACCACGCAGAGGTCGCGCTGTGGATCGCCCGCAAGGGCGGCCGCGACCTCGGGCGCATCGCCGCGGTCAAGGACCAGGCCTGGCTCGACTTCCACGGCGATCACACCGGCTACTTCGGGATGTTCGAGAGCGTCGACGACCCCGCCATCGCCGGGGCGCTCTTCGACGCCGCCCGCCGCTGGCTCGAGGCCCGCGGACTCGATCAGATGATCGGGCCCATGGACCTGTCGACCAACTACCAGTGTGGGGCGCTGATCGACGCCTTCGACCGGGACCCGGGCATGCAGATGCCCTACAACCCGCCCTGGTACGGCGCGCTGATCGAGGGCCAGGGCCTGGAGAAGGCCAAGGACCTGATCCAGTGGGGCATCGACCTCGGCCAGCCGATCCCCCCGCGGGTGGTCCGCATCGCCGAGAAGATCCGCAAGCGCGAGGGCGTGCGCGTGCGCGCCATGAACTTCGACGACTGGGACGCCGAGGTCGGCCGGGCCTTCGAGGTCTACAACGCCGCCTGGGAGCGCAACTGGGGGTTCGTGCCGGTCAGCGAGGCCGAGTTTCGCTTCATCGCCAAGGACCTCAAGCTGGTCCTCGACCCCTCGCTGCCGCTGATGGCCGAGGTCGACGGCCAGCCCGTGGCCTTCGCGCTGACCATCATGAACATCAACCCCTCGCTCAAGAAGCTCGACGGCAAGCTCGCGCCCTTTGGGCTGCTGCGCCTGCTGTGGGACCTCAAGGTCCGCAAGGTCGTCGACTCGGGCCGGCTGATCTTGCTGGGCATCCGCGAGGGCTACCGCCGCCGCGGCCTCGACTCGATCTTGTTCCTGGAGATGGCCCAGCGCGCCAAGGCCCTGGGCTGGTGGGGCGGCGAGATCGGCTGGACCCTCGAGGACAACCACATGGTCAACCGGGCGATCCAGACCTTCGGCTGCGACGAGGTCGCGCACTACCGGATCTATCAGCAGGCCCTGACGCCGACGACCCACCAGCGCGACGAGGCCGTCCAGGGCAACGAGGGCATCTCCAACGCCGACTCGAGCTGCGGCGGCGAGGGGGGCTGAGGTGTCTCGACATCGCGCGCTCGTCACCGGGGCCAGCGGGTTCATCGGTAGCCACCTGTGCGAGGTCCTGCGCGAGCGCGGCCACGACGTCCGGGCCATGGTTCGCCGCAGCTCTCGCCTCGACAAGCTCGAGGACGCCGCCAAGGGCGAGCCCTTCGCGCTCGCCTACGCGGGCCTCGACGACGTCGCGGCCCTCGAGCAGGCCGTGCGCGGCGTCGACGTCGTCTATCACGTAGCCGGCAAGACCGCGGCCTTCGACCGCGCGGGCTTCGACGCCGCCAACGTCGACGGCGTCGGCAACCTCTTCGAGGCGATCGCCCGGGCCAAGCGCGCGGGCGAGGGACCGCGCCGGGTCGTGCTCGTGTCCTCGCTGATGGCCGCCGGACCCTCGCACCCCAAAAACCCCCGCCGCGAGCACCACCGCGTCGAGCCCGGGTTCACCGACTACGGCGACTCCAAGCTCGACGCCGAGAAGCTCGCCCTGGCCGCGGCCCGCGAGGGCGAGCTCGAGCTGGTGATCGTGCGCCCGCCGCTGGTCTACGGCCCGCGCGACGAGGACGTGCTCCAGATGATCAAGTCCGCGGCCATGCGGGTCGTCGCCCAGCCTGGTCTGCGCCCGACCTGGATGTCGGCGATCCACGGCCGCGACCTGGCCGCGGGCATCGCCCTGGTCGGCGAGCGCGGCTGCTGTCTGCCCGCGGATCCAGTCGTCGACGAGGACGTCCACGTGCTCGCCGGCGGCGGCGTGGATCCGGCGACCCCCGGGGCCGTGCTCGACCCGCGCGGCGCGGGCATCTACTACGTCAGCGACGGCGGACGCACGAGCGTCGCCGAGTTCGGCCAGGTCAGCGCCGCGCTCCTCGGCCGCCGCGCCCTGACGATCCCCATGCCCGCGATCGCGGTGCGCTCCGTCGGCTGGCTCAACCAGGGCATCGGCCGCGCGCGCGGCCGCGTCCCCGCGCTGACCCTCGACAAGGCCCGCGGCAGCCTCTCGCCCGGCTGGTGGTGCGACGACGCCCGCGCCCGCGAGGAACTCGGCTGGGAGCAACAATTCGACCTCGAGCGCGGCCTCGAGGACACGATCCGCTGGCTCCGCGACCGCGGCGAGCTCTGACCGCTCGAGCCCGGGCCGCGCGCGCGAAATCGCTACATTTTCCGCCTCGGTGGGCCGCTCGGATCGAGAGCGCTCGGCGTCGCTGGCGCTCTCGCGCGTGCCTGCGCAGGCGTGAGGGGCGCTAGCCCCCTCTGGAGGTCAGTTTGGAGCGATCTCCAAAAAAGAGAGCTGACTCACAAAGCTGTTTTTGGGCTCAGACGCTCCAGTTCTGGATTGCGCACTTTACGCTGTTTCGTACCGCCGTTCTTTTGGACAAGCCGCCTGGTCCCACGACCAGTGAGTGATATCGCCCAAATAACAATGTCACCTCGTTCCATCGCGCTCGATTACGCCCATCTCGGTGGCGCAAAACTCACGAACTTAGTTATGATAGTTTTGCGCAAAGACCCTCCTCAAGGCTGAGAGCGACGGCTCTGCTCGATGCTCTTCACTTTTGCGAGGGAGTTTTTCGATCTATCCTGTGACTCGCAGCCGTAGTCTGCCTGACGTCCAAGGAAGACAAGCCATGAGTCAGCACGCACACGAACAGGACGCCGTCGAACTCAAGGCCGAGCTCGATCGGCTGTACGAGCAGTCTGGGGACCCAGACATCTTTGGGCGCAGCCTCCTCTCTTTCCTCGACCAGCTTGGTCGAAAGGTCAGGGAGAGCGGCGAATCGAACAACGTGGTCGAGCAGCTCGCCGAGCAGATCGACCGCGCCGCCACGGCGACCCTCGCTGCCGGAGCGATGCACGACCTGCGGTCCTTGGTGCAGGTCCTCATCGCGCACATCGACCACGCGCGAGCGGGCGTGCTCGGCATGGCGGCCGCGACCAACAACTCCGATCGTGCGCGCGACATCCTGCGAACCCTCGACGAGCTGCGCCTCGTCGCGGTGACCATGGCCAACATCACGCGTGACGGCGTCGCGCTCCAGCGTGCCGCTGGCGCCACGGCGATCGTCGAGCTGCCCGAGATCCTCAAGACCACGCTGCGCATGCACAGGCGCGTCGCCAAGGGCCGCCTGGTCCTCGAGGAGCCGCCTCGCGTCGACGTCCTCGCGCCCCGCGGCGCCCTGCTGCGCGTGCTCTCCAACCTGATCAGCAACGCCCTGGACGTGATCCCCGACGGCGCCGAGGGCCGCGTGACCATCTCGGCTTGGGTCGCCAGCGACGACGTCTTCGTGCAGATCGCGGACAACGGGCCGGGCATCCCCGAAGAGATGCAGCCCAAGATCTTCGACATGTTCTTCACCACCAAGGACAAGGGCTCGGGCGTCGGCCTGCCCGTCTGCCGCCGCTTGATCGAGGAGTGGGGCGGCAGCCTCCAGCTCCAGTCTCGCGTCGGCGTGGGAACCCGGTTCACCTTCGGCATCCCGCGCGCATGATCTGATAGAGTGCGAGTGCGCGTGAGCCTTGATGGCGACGAACAATTTCGCACCTCAAGATCTCGGTCGTCGCTCGGAGATTGACCAAGACAAGCTCGCTCCCGGGGTCATCCTCTGGGAGCGCTTTTGCGTTGTCGAAAAGGCGCGCCAGGGCAGCATCCCGATCACGGACCTCGAGCGGATGCTCGGCCGCGCCCCGGGGCACCTGCTCGAGCTCTTCTTGCTCGAGCTCCCGCCGACCACCGAGGAGCGGCTCAGGCTTCGCCGCGCGCTGACCGTCGAATCTCGGACGCAGCAGCGGGTCTACGCGACCATCGAGACCGGCCGCGAGCTCGCGCTGATCAGCGAGCCGATCGGCGGGCGCAAGCTCGAGCACGGCCCGCGGATGATCGGGCCCGCGGGCATCAGCACGGTCGAGGTCGACAGCCGGACGCTGATCACCTTGGCCAACGACCTGTCCGCGCTGCTGATGCGCCTGCACGCCGCCGAGGTCCATGGCGTGGCCTTCTCCCCCGACGCGCTGTGGCTCGAGCACGGCCGGCTGATGCTCGCCGGCTTCGACCACCTGCTCGACGAGGCCCGGAGCCCAGAGGAAGACCTCGCCAGCCTCGTCGGCTTGCTGCGCGAGGTCGGGGGCAAGGCCGCGGACCCGCTGCTGCGCCCGGAGCCCGAGAGCACGCGAGAGCTGTGGAAGCGCGTGCGTGCCCTCGCCGGCCGCGGCGCCCACGATGACGACGCCCTCGAGCTCCCCGCCGAGCCGCCCTTCGTCGGCCGCCAGGACGTGATCTCCTCCCTCGGAGACGGCCTGTCCCGCGCCCAGATCGCCCAGCCCACCTCCCTCATCATCCGCGGGAACCGAGGCGTGGGTAAGTCTCGTCTGCTGCGCGAGTTCGTCACCCAGCGCCTCGAGGCCGACGACGCCTTCGTGCTCACGGGCACCTGGCAGCCGCGCAGCGCCGACACCCGCGGCGGCCTGCTCGGCTCCCTCGAGCAGCTGGCCTCGGTGATCCACAGCCTCGAGATCGGCGAGCAGGAGAACATCCTCCACCGCATCAACCGAGCGACCCGCAACCTCGGCGCGATCGTGACTCGCAGCGCGCCCTCGCTGGGCGGCGTGCTCCGGGTCATGGACGAGCTCCCCCAGGTCGAGCTCGCCGGTGACTTCAGCCGACACACCGCGGTCATCGCAGACCTGCTGCGCTCGATCGGGACGCAGCGCCGCCCGCTGGTCCTCGTCCTCGACAACCTCGAGAACGCAGACTCGCGCTCGCTCGCCGTGCTCCGCCTGCTGTGTCAGCCGCGGCCCGCTCACCACACCCTGGTCGTCGCGGGCTTGCGCGACGAGTCGCGCGCCTACGAGCCCGAGTTCGACGCCGAGATCGTCGATCTCCAGCCGCTGACCACCGACGAGATCAGCCTGCTGCTCAAGCAGGTCCTGCTCGGGCGCATCGACGATCGAGAGGGCCTCGCCGACGCGCTGCTCTCGGTCAGCAACGGCTACCCCCTGGCGATCTGGGCCAACCTGCGCGCGTGGCTCGACCGCGGCCTGCTCGTGCACGAGGCCGAGGACACGACCTGGCGCGCGCGCAAGTCCCTGCGCGAGGAGATCGACTACGAGCCGGACATCCGCGACCTGTTCGGCTTCCGCCTCGCGGGCGCCGAGCCCAAGGTCCGCGCGCTGTCCTTGCGCATGGCGGTGCTCGGCCTCGAGCTGAGCATGACCAGCGCCCGCGCCCTCGCCGAGCCCGAGGACGGCGTCGACTTCGACGCGGCGATCAACGACCTGGTCGAGCGCGGGATCCTGACCCGGACCAACCGCGGCGTCCGCTTCCCCCACGACTCGATCCGCGAGCTCGTGCTCGAGTCCGTCGACGCCAACCAGCGCCGCGAGGCTCACCAGCGCGTCGCCGTGCTGCTCTCGCGCCAGCAGGCACCGATCGCGCAGGTCGTCTATCACCGCGACCTCGGCTTCGACCGCGAGGCCGCCACGCCCGAAGAGTTCGACCGCCTGTCCACGCTGCACATCGAGGCCGGCCGCGATCGCCTGGCGATCTACGACCTCGAGCGCGCGCGCTGGCACCTCGAGCGCGCGCTCGAGACCAGCCGCGACTCCGACCAGCGCAACCTCGCCGCCGAGGCCCTCGCCGATGTCTGTCTGCTGATGGACGACAACCACACGGCGATCTCGCTGTTCACGGCGATCATCGCCGCCGCCGACAAGCTCTCGGCTGCGCGCGCGGCCAGCAAGGCCATCCACTTCCTGTTCTTCAACTCCAGCGCAGACAGCGTCCAGGAGATCGGCGACATGGCCCTCGAGGTCGTCGGTGAGCCGATGCCCAAGACCAGCTTCCGCAAGCTGCTCAGCGTGGCGTGGACCGCCTTCATCTCGCGCTTCAAGTCCCCCCCTTACTCTCGGGACATCCGCGACACCCTTTGTCACATGTACCCGACCCTGATCGCGGCCAACGTCAGCTCCGACCCGCTGCTGACCATGAACTACGCCTTCCGGGCGCTGTGGATGACCAAGGACCTCGACACGCCCTCGGTCGCCTCGGTGCTCTCGTTCATGGGGGCCATCCGCGCGACCTTGGGCCACTACCAGGCCGCCGACAGGTACTTCATTCAGGCCACCGAGATCGCCAAGCAGGCCCAGGACTCGTGGAGCCGCGGCGTCACGGCGCACAACTGGGGCCACACCTCGCTGCTGCCCTCGAACCGCTACGAGGAGGGCCAGGACGTCCTCGACGACGCGCTGGGCTTCTTCCGAGAGACCGGCGACATGTCCGTCGCGCTGCTGACCTTGGCCTACAAGGCGCTCTTCGGCCGCGACCGCGAGCCCCCGGACACGGTGCTCAGCTGGCTCGACGAGGCGATCTCCACCGCCCACCGCAACGGCAGGGACAGCAGCCTGCTCTCGCTGCACTCGATCCGCATGGTCATCCTCGCTCGCCAAGGTCGCAGCGACATCTCCGTGCGGATCATCGACCTGTCCGACGGCGTCCAGGACAACGCGATCCCGGTGTTCGACCGGATCATCGGCGCGACCCAGCTCGCCCTCGCGGCGCTCGAGATCGGCGAGCGCAAGCTCGCCTACGACCTCGTCGTCTCTGGCAACCAGCTCATCGCCGACATGCCCGGCGTGCCCGAGTTCGCCCAGGAGCTCTACGCGGCCACCGCCTTGGTGATCCTCGGCCGCCAGCTCCCGACCCGCGAAGAGAGCAAGCTGCTGCGCCGGTCGCTGCGCAAGCTCAAGCGTGGCGCCAAGTCCTCGCCGCGCCTGTCCGTGATGTACGAGCTCGTCCAGCTCAAGCAGGCCATGGCCGACCGCGACGAGCCCAAGATCCGCTCGCGCGCGTCCTCGATCATCGGCGGCTACGAGACCCACGGCAACATCTACGCCTCGCGCGAGGCCCACCGCGCCCTCTCTCAGCTGCTCAAGGTCAACGACGTGCTCGCGGCCGCGGAGCACGAGCGGATCTCTCGCAACCTCGGCCGCCGGCTGGGCTTTGGCGAGCAGGCCCTGATCAGCGAGTTCAGCGAGTCGATGGAGCTCGGCGCGCTCGGCCCGGTCAGCAGCTCGAGCATGTCCTTCGAGGCCCCCAGCGCCTCCGTCCCTGCCGCGGGCATGCTCGACTCGACGCTGGTCGAGGCCAGCCACAGCTCGACGAGCATCGTCGACGGCGACCACGACGAGATCCTCAAGGCCTGGGCGCTGTCCGGCGAGGACGTCAAGAACGAGACCGAGCTCAGCGAGGTGATCAAGCCGGTCAAGGACGCCCTCGCGCTGACCATGTCCGAGGCCAAGCTCGAGATCAGCTGCCCGGATCCCAGGCAGCTGATCCCGCTCGCGGCCAGCGACCTCCAGGTCCTGTTGATCAACCTCGTGCTCAGCGCGCGAGATGCCGCCGGCAACGACTCCGAGATCAGCGTCGAGCTCGAGCGCGTCAACTCCGAGGAGCCCGACCAAGCTGGTCGCGCGCTGATGATCCGCGTGCACGCGCGCGGCAGCGGCCAGCAAGTCCCGATGATCGGCGGGTTCTCGGCCTGCGAGTCCATGCTCAAGAACATGGGCGGTGAGCTGATCGCCTCGACCGGGCGCGCCCGCGTCAACCTCGTCGGCCGCGTCCCGCTCAAGGCCCCCGTCACCCCGAGCGAGACCTCGAACTACATCAAGGTCGTCATCGTTCACCCCGACACCTCGATCCGCGAGACCATCAGCACCGCCTTGCTGGAGCTCGACGTCGACCTCACCGAGCTCGCCCCCGCAGACTTCGAGCCGGGCGCGCTCGAGGGCGTGGACGCGCTGCTCGCCGACGGCGGCACCTTGCGGGGGCTTCAGGTGCTCGAGCCGCTGATCGAGGCAAAGCTGATCGAGATCGTCAGGCGCGGCTCGGATCCCCTGAGCGCGGACAGGACCACGCTGCGCGTGCCCTTCGCGCTCTCGGAGCTCAAGGGGATCCTCGGCCTAAACGCGGCCGCCCCAGCGTAGCGCCAGGCTCGAGAAGGTGATCCCGCTGCCGCCGGCCTGGGTCACCACGACGTCGCCCTCGCGCAGCACCCCCTCCTTGGCGGCCGCGTAGAGCACGAAGGGCACGTTCGCCGACGACATGCTCGCGACCTGCGTGAAGGTGTCGAAGCCGCGGCAGTGCTCGAGGCCCGCCGCGGTCTGGGCCACGCGCCGATACCAGGGGAAGGCCTGGTGCGTGGCGATGAAGTCGGCGTCCCCGGGCTCGAGCCCGGCCTTCTCGATCGCCCCGAGCATGGTCGCCCGCGCGCCGGCGGGGACCCCCGCGAGCATCCTCCGCGAGTTGCCAGAGTCGGTGTTGTAGAAGATCGACCGGCCCTCTTCCCACCAGCGCCTATCCGGCACCCCCGTCACCAAGGTGTTGCCGATCGTGCCGTCAGTCCTGTTACTGAAAGACAGCAGCTCGCGGCCCGCCTCGACCTCGCCGAGCAGCACCGCGGTCGCGCCGTCGCCGAACCACGGCGAGTGGGGGGTGTCGGGCGGGACCACCCGCGACAGCGAGCAAGACTGGACGAGCAGGGCCGTGCGCGCACGCCCGGCGGCGATCATCGCCTCGGCGAAGATGACCTGCTGGTTGAAGCCGTTGCAGGCACACTCCACGCTCATCGCCAGGGCATGCGCGGGTAGCCCGAGCGCGGCGTGGATGGTGCAAGCGGTGTTCGTCGACAGGTAGTCGGGGATCGTCGACTGCACCAAGATCAGGTCGATCTCCGACGCGGGCATCGAGCAGCGCGCGAGCACCTCGCGGCTCGCGGCGATCTCCATGTCGAGGGCATTCATGCCCTCCGGCATGATCCTGCGCTCGATCGAGCCGCCAAAGGGGTCGTTGGACAGCCCCTCCTGCGCCGCCCAGATCAGGTGCTCGAGGGGGTCCTCGGGCTCAGGCCGCTCGATCCGCTTCAGCCGCGCCCGCCAGCCGTCGACGACGGACTCCGGCCACCAGCTGTTGGTGCGAATGTTGTCCGGCAAGAACGCGCCAATACCGAGGATGCCGATCATCTGTAGCTCCTGCCCGCTCAGTCTTCGCCGCCAAGCACGTCGACGCGGGGGTTGACCGGCTTGATGTTCGGGTTGATGGGCACGTCGAGGAGCAGCGGCTGCCCGCGGTGAGCCTCGATCGCGTCGCGGACCTGGGTGAGGCTCTCGATGCGCACCGCCGCCAGGCCCATGGCCCGCGCGTAGTTGACGAAGTCGATGTTGGGGCTCTGGAAGTCGGGCGAGGCCCGACCGTAGAGCGCCTGGAAGCCGTCCTCGACCATGCCCCAGCGGCGGTCGTCGAACACCACGGTGATCAGCGGGATCTGGTAGCGCGCCAACGTCGACAGCTCGCTGCCGGACATCAGCAGGCCGCCGTCGCCGATCATGCACACGACCTGGCGAAGGTAGCCGTAGGCCAGCTGCATGCCGATCGCCGTGCCCAGCCCCGAGCCCATGCCGCCCAGGCCCTGGGACACCCAAAAGCCCTCGGGCTGATCGATCGCCAGGTTCTGCGCGGTGAACAACATGTGGTTGCCGATGTCGCAGCTGAACACCGCGTCGGGACCGATGATGTCCTGGACCAGGGGGGCGATCAGCCGCGGATCATGGGGCGCGCGGCTGTCCGTGCGGACCTCGATCTCGGGCACGCGGCTGCGGTACTCGCGAACCATGCGGTCGCGGTGCAGCAAGGTCTGCGGCGGCAAGGTGGGCAGCAGCTCCTGGATCAGCTGGACGCTCAGGCCGAGGTCGGCGCACATCGCCACGTCCGGCGCGTAGGCCCGCCCGAGGCGCTCGGGGTCGTGGTCGAGCTGGATGAGGATGCCGTTGTCGGGGCGCAGGACCTCGGCGTAGCCGGCCGTCGAGGTGTCGTCGAAGCGACAGCCGATCGTCAGCATGAGGTCGACGGGCTCGGCCAGGTAGGCGTGCGCGCAGCCGCGGGCGCCCACCCCGAACACGCCGAGCGCCAGGGGGTGGCTCTCGGGGAACACCCCCTTGCCCTCGAGGTCGGTGAACACCGGGATGCGCATCGACTCGGCGATCTCGAGGATCAGCTGGCCGATGCCCGCCCGCTTGGCGCCGACGCCCAGCATGATCGCCGGGCGCGAGGCGTTGGCGAGCATGCTCGCGATCCGCCGGCAGGTGGCGCGGTCCGGGTCGAGGCCGCGGGTGATCATCGCCGGCATCCGAGCCGGCTGCGTCATCACCTGGGTGAGGTTGACCGGCAAGCTGACGAAGGCCGTGCCGAAGGGCGCCTGGTTGACGGCGGCGAGCGCCTGGTCGATGACCAGCGGCGCCCGCTCGGGGCGCAGCGCGAGCTCGGCGAACTTGGTGATCGGCCGGACCATGGACATCAGGTCGAGACCCGCCGCGCTGCCGTCTTGCAGCGGCGCGCGACCGAAGTTGCGGATGTCGGTCTCGCCCGAGAGGATCAACACCGGGAGCTCGTCACCGCAGGCGGCGGCCAGGCCCGTGAGCGCGTTGAGAGCTCCGGGGCCCGAGGTCACGGCGACCACCGCGGGGCCGCCCGTCGCCCGGGCGTAGCCGGCCGCGGCGTAGACCGCCATGGTCTCGTGCTGGCAGGAGACGAGCTCGATGCCTGCGCCGAAGAGCGCGTCGTAGACAGGAGAGATCGTGCCACCGGGGATCCCGAACACGCGGTCGATCTTGTGACGCAGCAGCACCTCGGCGATCTGGTCGGCGATCCGCCGCTCTCGCTGGGCCGGCATCGGTTGGTGGCCGAGCTTGTGAATGGAGTTGAGGCTCATTGGTCTGCTCCACCAAGGTGGTCGATGTCGGGGCTCGAGCTGGCGCCCACAATGGGCGCAAACGATTGAAGTAGCTCTACAAGCATTCGATCCACGTCACCGTCTATCAGGGAGGTTATCTCTTTTGCCGCCAAAAGACCAGCACTGCCCTTCCGCGTGCGAAAAAAACCGACAATGCTCTCCGGTCACATTTAGCGTGTGGGGCGGAGTGAGCACGAGTGAGCCTATGCTCATACCTCGCGAATCAAATGACCAAAAACGCACCATGTTTTTTAGACTCACCAAAACCCTCCGCCGGGTAGAAACCATCGCCCCCCAGCGCGCGGTGAGCCGCTCGCGTCGAGCTTCACGTCGAAGCGCCCAGTCATCCCAAGCTCGCCGCGCCCCGTCCTCGGACCTGCGCCGCGCGGCCCGAGCAGCCGCGGCCCGAGCAGTCGCGGCGTGACCGCGACGCCCATCATGTCGAGGCCGAGCTCGAGCTCGAGCCCTCGTCGCGCCATGCACTCGGTCGCCTCGAACATCCCCATGATCGTAGCCGCGTCGTCCAAGAGTTCGGTCAGGTAGATCACCAACTGGGTGATAAAAACGACGCGCTGTCGCGATCATCGATCGTCCTGGCTCGGCACGGAGGATAGGTTCGCTATCGCCCCGGTGGGTCCAGTCTCCACGGACAGCTCGCCCCACGCGAGGTCGATGACCAAGCGCGTGAGCGTTACTCACGTTGCTCACATTGCTCGATCGATGCTCGTTCCAAGTGTCCATCCGCTTCGGAAACGCGATCGGCCCATCCCCAAAGACGGCTCGCAGCAGCCCCTGAAGTGCCCGTGAGGGGGCGAAACAGCCACCTGCTCGATCGCAGCACCTCCACGTCGACGCGCCCTCGGGCCGTCCTCGGACACCCTGGCACGCGAGAGCATGTCGCTCAAGCGAGACCACCCTCCGCTCGCGAACGCGTCCACGCCGCGGCATCTGTCGGTACTCCAGCAGCCTCGCGCGCGCAGCTCGGTGAGCGTCGAGGCCCGCGTGCTTCGGTCCTCGCTCGTCGGACACACACCACAGGGCGGGGTCGTGCGCTGCGATCCCCTCGACGCGCGCGCCACGAAGCGTCGACACCGCGTCGACGAGGCTCGAGCCCGGCGCTTCGCCCAGCGATCGTTCCACACCAAAGACGCCCGAAGCTCGGCCAAGCAGATCCCCCTCCCGAGGCAGTGTAGGCAACCCGCGAAGTTGCCGCAGATGCACACTCACTCGACGACACATCCGCGGAGACTCTCGCCTTGCCAGGACATCTTCGTGCCGCTCGCGAAGCCGCAGCTGCGGCGACGACGTGCGCT
The DNA here is from genome assembly GCF_011083025.2 of Pseudenhygromyxa sp. WMMC2535. Taxonomy (NCBI): domain Bacteria; kingdom Pseudomonadati; phylum Myxococcota; order Nannocystales; family Nannocystaceae; genus Pseudenhygromyxa; species Pseudenhygromyxa sp. WMMC2535. Next base: position 3,260,969 of record NZ_JABJWV010000001.1, on the reverse strand, counting down.
GCTTCGGCAGTCCATAGCACTTTGGCTCGGGCGACATGCGTGCGATTGAAGTTGCAAGTACGAAGCCGACTCGAACCCCTTCGTATTCTCGACTGTGCATTTTAACCTGCGATCGAAGCGCACCCTCGACTCACTGCACCACCATCGCTTCGTGACAGCTCCCAGAGGCCACGCAGGTCGCTGCGCTTGGGCCGACCATAGCCACGAAAGCGCCGAGAATGGGGAGAACTCGTCCTCGAGTCGGGGGCCGGCCTCGCTCGCTTCGTCCGGGGAAAAATGCCCCGGGGGCCCATTCTGAATCGGCTCAACTAGCTACACCTGGCGATTCGAGTTCGCGAAGCGTAGGCCAATGGAGCCTGCTCACTCGCACTACAAATGGGTAGATCCATCAGGGGTCCGCAGAACACGCCTCAACAAAATTTTTGGCCAGAGGAGATCTCCCCGACACGCGCCTTCCCCGGACCTGCCGAAAACGTGCGCTGGTCACGGCGACATGGTAGCGACCGGCAAAGGTGTCGGCGCCAGATCCAGCTCCTGCGGCGGCTCCAGCCGCTGCGCTCGACGAGGGCGCGACGCCGACCGGCGGTGCGAAAACCGCATCGTCTCCGCGCTGGTTTCGCAGCCCTCACCTGTGGGTCTCGACGACCTACTTTGGCGAGGGCTTCCCCTACACGGTTGTCACCAGCATGGCCGAGATCCTGTTCAAGGAGCTCGGCGCGTCCTTGCAGGTCATCGGGCTGACCTCGCTGCTGCACCTGCCCTGGAACTTCAAGTTCCTCTGGGGTCCCTTTCTCGACAGTCACGAGAGCAAGCGCCGCTGGCTGCTCGCTTGCGAGCTGGCGATCGTCGCGGTGCTGGCGACCATCGCCCTGTCGCTGACCTGGGCCGGCAACAACTTGATGCCCCTGGCCGCGGGCTTCCTCGTGCTCGCGCTGCTCTCGGCGACCCACGACATCGCGATCGACGGCTACTACCTCGAGGCCCTCGACGACGCCGAGCAGTCGCGCTTCGTGGGCTACCGGGCGGCCGCCTACCGCCTGGCGATGCTCGCCGTCGGCGGCCCGCTGCTCGCAATCTGTGCGCGCCTGGGCTGGACCACGGGGCTGCTGCTCACGGCCGCGGTCATGGCCGCGCTCGCCCTCGCCCACGCCTTCATCCTGCCCAAGGTCGAGGCCCGCGGCCGGCCGTGGTTCGCCCTCGCCCGCGGCCTGCTCGGCTGGCGGGCCCTGACCTGCCTCGTGCTCGCGGCCTCGCTCGTCGCCCTCGAGGCGCTGTGGGATGTGGGCTCGAAGCTGCGCCTCGCCCTCGAGCCCCTGGCGACTTCGCTGCCCTGGCTCGCCCAGCTCGGCGTCGGCGCCTGGGCGGGGATCATCTTGCTCGTCGCGCTGCTGGCCTTGCTGACCTGGCTCCCCCGCCTGCGCCGGCGCCTCGACGCGGCCCGCGAGCGCGGTGAGCTCTCGGACTATGCCCACAGCTTCGTCAGCTTCCTGGATCAGCCCAAGATCGGCGTGACGATCGCCTTCGTGCTGCTCTTTCGCACCGGCGAGTCCTTCTTGCAGAAGATGCGCTGGCCGTTCTTCTCGGACATCGTCCACCTGCCCCTCGAGGTCTATGGGATCGCCAGCGGGACCATCGGCGTGCTGGCGTCCTTCGCCGCGACGATCATCGGCGGCCGGCTGATCGCCCGCGACGGCCTGCGTCGGTGGATCTGGCCGTTCGTCCTCGCCCAAAACGTGCTCAACTTGCTCTACATGGGCGTGGCCATGCTGCCCGATCCCACGGTCCTCGCCGGGGCCGGGGCCGTGGCCAGCGATCCGAGCAGCTGGCTGGCCTGGGCGCCGCTGACCGTGATCATCGCCTGCGAGCACGCCGGGGCCGGCCTGGGCACGGCGGTGTTCATGGTCTACCTGATGCGGACCTGCGCCCCAGGCCACCGCGCGGGGCACATGGCCATCGTCACGGCGCTGATGAGCGTGGGCTTCACCCTCGCCGGGGTGCTCAGCGGCTACCTGGCCGCGGCCATGGGCTTTGCGACCTACTTTGGCTTCACCTTCCTGGCGACCTTGCCGAGCATGGCCCTCGTCTTCTTCATCCCGCACCTCGACGGGCGCGAGCCCTGAGAGTCTGTGAATCTTTCCCCCACGACGCCATGCACACCTCTGGACCCCGATCCCGGTGTCCCGAAGCCTCGAAATACACCCCGGGGGAATGACCCGAGCGAGCCGCACGTCGCGGCAGCCCATGCGCCCCCACCTCCTCGCCTCCTCGCGGCTCGCGGTCTCCACCGCCCTGCTCGTCCTGATCGCCTCCTCCGGCGCCTGTGCGGACGCGCCGGACCCCGCGTCCGTGTCCCGCACCTCCGCGCCCACATCCTCCGCGCCCACACCCTCCGCGCCCACACCCTCCGCAGATGGAGCACCGGGCGCCGCGGACCCGCGCGCAGGCGCGGACCAGCCCATCGCCCCGCCTCCCGACGGCCGCGAGGCCCAGGCTTGGCGCGCCGAGCAGCCGACCTTGCCCGAGATGCTGTTCATGGCTGGGGCGGCCAAGCAGACGCTCGAGGCGCTCGAGATCAGCGGCTCGGCCGTGCTCCTCGACGCGCGCACCGGCGAGCGCATCGTCCAGGTCGACCACGAGGCCAAAGCGCCCCTGCCCACCCAGCCCTGGTCCCCCGGGTCCTCGATCAAGCCGCTGCTCGTCGCCAACGCCCTGCGCCTGGGCGCGATCCAGGACGATCTCCGCGTCGCTTGCGACGGCCACTACGAGGTCGATGGCCAGGTCATGAGCTGCTTTTCGAGCCACGGCGAGCTCGACCTCGCCGGCGCCCTCGCAACCTCCTGTAACGAATACGCCTACGAGGTCGCCCGCCTCCTGGGGGCGCCGGCGCTGCTTCGCTCCTTGCAGGGCTTCGGCTTTGGCCAGGACTCCGGCAGCTTGCCCGCGCCTCCTGGCCCGGATGACGCGGACGTCTGGGCCGTGACCGAGGGCGTCGGGCACGGCGAGCTGCGCGTCACGCCGGCGCAGCTCGCCACGGCCTACGCCGACCACCTCGCGCCACCAGGTGATCCCGCTCGCGAGGCCGTCGTCGCGGGGATGATCGCGGCGGTCGAAGACGAGCGCGGCACGGCCACGGCCGCCGCGGTCCCGGGCTTGCGCGTCGCTGCCAAGACCGGCACCACCGAGGGCAGCACCGAGGGCCTCTACGACTCCTGGCTCGTGGCCATGGCCCCCGCCGAGCGCCCCGACGTCGTGCTCGTGGTCTTCGTCCACGACGGCCCGGTGGCCTCACAAATCGCCGCGCCGGCGGCCGGCCAGATCCTCGCGGCATGGAGCGAGCGCCAGGCCGCGCTGACCGATCAGGCCGCGACTCAGAGTCTGTGAATTTTTCCTGCACGTCGTCAGGTGCGTCGCTGGGCCCCGAGGCCTAGGAGCCCGTGGTGGAACCCAGCGCGGCTCCTGGCGCCGGGTTTTTCGTCGAGGGCGCGAAGCCAAAACGCCGCTGTACCGGGCGTACTGCAAGTTTTGGCGACAAAGCCCTCGGCGAAAAGACCAAGCCAGGTGTCGTGTTGGGTTTCACCACGGGCTCCTAGGACCGGAGCCGAAGGCATACCGGGTGTATTTCGAGGCTTCGGGACACCGGCATCGGGGTCCAGCGGCGTGCATGCCGTCGTGGGGGGAAAGATTCATAGACTCTCAATGAAGGACACGGCCGAGAGCGAACTCGCGCCCGCGCCTGCTCGCCCTGCGTTACTCTCGCTGCGATGACGACCTTCGGCCCGATCTTCGAACTGGTCGACGCGACTGGAGGCGGCGCCTGTCGGCTGCGCCCCGACGGCGGCATCGAGGCGATCTCACCGGGCTTCGCGGCGCTGTGCGCCGCCTCGGGCGAGGTCACGGGTCGCCAGGCCAGCGAGCTGCTCGCCGAGCTCCCGGCCCTCGACAGCCTCGGCCCGCGGGTCAGCGCCGACGCCGAGGTGTTCCGCGCCGTGGGCAGCGACGGCGTCGGGCGAGAGCTCAGCGCCGCGCGCATCGAAGACCCCGAGGGGGCCTGGCTGGTGCTCGTTGACCGCAGCGGCGAGGCCCGGCTGCGCCGCACTCGAGACCGCCTGGGGCGACAGATCGACGACCTCAAGGCCGAGCTCGCCGCCCGCGAGCGCGCGCCTCGACGCGCCCAGGTCCGCTCGATGGTCGACCTCGCCCGGCGCCTCGACGAGGCCCTCGCGCGGGCGCGGCGCTATCAACATCCGGTCTCGGTGATCGCCATCGCCGTCGACCTCGGCCAGCTCCCCGACCCCCAGCTGTCCACGAAGATCGGCGAGACGATCCTCGCCAGCATCCGCGGCGTCGACGACCTCGGCCGCGTCGACGCCGGCCACTGGGTCTTGCTCCTCCCGCACACGCCCCTGGCCGGCGCCGAGGTCGTTGGCAAGCGCATCCAAGAGCGCCTCGCCGCGCTGCAGGTCCAGGCGCCCGGGCTCGGCGTTGCCCAGGCGGGCCGCGAGGAGGCCGGGAGCGCCGTGGTCGAGCGCGCGGATCAGGCCTGCAGCCAGGCCCGCGAAGGCGGCGGCGGCATGCTCCTCGCCGTCGCTCTCGTCTGAGTCGAGCCTATTTCTCGGCAGCCGCGCGGTCCTGTAAGATGCGGCGGCCTTGCTCGCCCCCGCGCTCATCGCCGCGTTGCTCTTCGCGCCGCCCCAGGCGAGCCCAGCACCGCCCGAGCCATCGACGCCCGCCTCCGAGGACGCCTCCCCCAGCGAGGGCGGCGAGCCCAGCGAGCCCAGCGACCAATATAGTGGTGAGTTCGGCCCGCTCGCGGCCGACCCCGACGCGCCCGAGGACCCCGACGCGCCCGCCCCTGGTGAGGCGAGCCAGGACGCCCCCACGAGCGCGGCCGGCTACGGCGAGCTCGCCCCCCTGCAGAACTACGGCCAGGGAGGCGTCGACGCCCCGCCGCCCAAGCCCATCGAGGCGGCCCCCGGCGTCGAGCTGCGCCGGTCCAAGAAGAAGGAGCAGGGCTTCCAGGAGCCCGAGGACTTCGGGCCGTTCTTCGAGCCCAAGCCCGTCAGCGAGGTCGAGTTCCCCGGCTACGGCGGCCCCCTCGACCGCGAGGAGAAGCCCTTCGCGTCCGTGGCCGGCGGGCTGTTTTGCTTCGTCGAAGACAGCCGCTGCGGGGCCTCGCTGATCGCCGACGTCGACGTCGGCGTCGGCATCAACATGATCACCAGCTCCCGCGGCCTCGACGTGCCCTACACCCAGCTGCGCTTTCGCGGCGGGCTGGTCGTGCGCCCCCTGTCCCTGGCCCGGCGGGTCTGGCACCCCTGGGGCGTGGGCGTGGTCGGCAGCTACTCCATCGCCTCGCCCTCGATCACCGCGACCACCCAAGACCCCAGCGATCCCTTCGTGGGCATCTCGGAGACCGGCCCGATCACCGCCGCCCGCGTCGCCATCGTCAACCAGCTGTGGCTGTCCCAGCGCCGCAACGCCCTGCACCTCGACTTCAGCATCGGCGGGGTCAACAGCTCGGTGCTCAACGCCTCCGGGCGCTACTGGGGCTCCCACGCCGAGCTCGGCGTGGGCCTTGGAGGCTGGGGCGGGCTGTTCTTCGCCGGCGACTTCCTCGACCAGGACACGCGCCTGGTCCTGGGCATGCGCGGCCACGGGATCTTCAGCGTGCCGATGGTCGCGCTGATCCTCCTCGGCCTGGTCGCGGGAGGGGTGGCCCTGTGAACCTCTTGTCGAGTGCCTGGTTGGGCCTGTGGCTCGCCTGGGCGCCGCCCGAGCAGCCCCCTGATGACGCTGGCGATGCTGGCGACACTGGCGACACCAGCGACGCTGGCGACACCAGCGACGCTGGCGACGCCAGCGACGAGCTCACAGCCGACCCCCAGCCCGCCACGCTCAGCAACGCCAAAGCCGAGGACATCGCCGCCGCACGAGCCGGGCGAGCGGCCGACGCAGCCCCAGCCCCCGCCGGGCCGCCCTACTACAGCGCCGAGGACATGGCCAAGCTGCGCGCCCGCTACGACCTCCAGGTCGAGGCCGAGCTGCCCGAGCCCATCCTCGAGCCCGCCAAGCCGCGCTGGCGCTGCCTGATCCCGGATCCGCGCTGTGGCTTCGGCGTCGAGCTGCTCGCGACCTCGGCCTACGCCTACCGCCTGCGCCAGGGCGACATCAGCGTCGACGGTGCCTACTCCGACTGGCACTCCTTCCGCGTCAGCTACGAGCTGTGGATCAACTTCCCGGCCCACGTCGAGACCCGCGGCCGCTATAAGTTCACGCGCCTGACCCTGGGCCCCAAGGTCGCCGTGGTCGCCGGCGACAACCAGGATCTGTGGGGCAACTTCGGCATCGCCGGGCGCTACTGGTTCGGCCGCGGCGAGTGGGCGCCGGCCTTCGAGTTCAGCTCGGCGCTGAGCTTCAAGCTGACCGAGGAGGGCCCCGAGGACGCGACGATCCGCCCCGAGCGCTCGCCGATCGGCGTGAGCGTGGACTTTGGGCTCAACGTCGGCGGCTGGGGGGCGATCATCGTCGGCGGCCAGTACGACGCCCCCCTGGCCCGCGAGGACCTGCCCGAGCGCTACCGCAGCGCCTCCGCCGGCCAGATCTTCGTGGGCTTCCGCGGCAACATATTGTGGGGCTTCCCGGCCGCGGCGGCGCTGACGACCCACGCCGTGGGCCTGCGCAGCCTGCCGAATCAACCCTGAGCCCGCCCCCTCACCCGGGCACCCACGCCGCGGGCTCGCGCACGCCACGGCTCGCGCAGCGCCGTGCAATTCGACCTGCGCCCGGCGATGTCACCGCCCAGCGGGGGATCGCGGGCGAGCCTCGCATGCAGCGGCATACTCTCGGCAATGAACGAGGCGGACTTCATCGAGCGCGTGCGCGCGCGCAACCCCAACGAGCCCGAGTACCTGCAAGCCGTCGAGGAGGTCGTGGCCTCGCTGTGGCCGTTCTTGCAGGACGAGGGCCGGCGCTACCTCGACGCCGGCGTGCTCGAGCGCCTGACCGAGGGCGACCGCGCGATCAGCTTCCGCGTGGCCTGGATCGACGACCAAGGCGAGGTCCAGACCAACCGCGGCTACCGGATCCAGTGGTGCGGCGTGCTCGGACCTTATAAGGGCGGGCTGCGCTTTCACCCCTCGGTGAACTTCGCAATCTCGAAGTTCCTCGCCTTCGAGCAGACCTTCAAGAACGCCCTGACCACCCTGCCCCTCGGCGGCGCCAAGGGGGGCGCGGACTTCGACCCCAAGGGCAAGAGCGACGAAGAGGTGATGCGTTTTTGCCAGTCCTTCATGACCGAGCTGTCCCGCTACATCGGCCCCGACGTCGACGTGCCCGCCGGTGACATCGGCGTCGGCGGGCGGGAGATCGGCTACCTCTTCGGTCAATATCGACGGATGACGGGGCGCTTCGAGGGCGCGCTCACAGGCAAGGGGGTCGGCTGGGGCGGCAGCGAGATCCGCACCGAGGCCACGGGCTACGGGGCGATCTTCTTCGCCCAGGAGATGTTCGCGGCCCGCGACGAGGGCCTCGAGGGCAAGACCGTGGGTATCTCGGGCGCCGGCAACGTCGCCCAGTACGCCGCCGAAAAAGCGATCGCCCTCGGGGCCAAGGTCGTGACCATGTCGGACTCCTCGGGCTTCATCCACGACCCCGCCGGCATCGACCGCGACAAGCTCGAGTGGATCAAGGCGCTCAAGAACGATCGCCGCGGACGGATCCGCGAGTACGCCGAGCAATTCGACGCCGAGTACCATGAAGGCAAAAAGCCGTGGTCCGTGGCCATGGACCTCGCGCTGCCCTGCGCCACGCAAAACGAGCTCGGGCGCGAGGACGCCGAGGCGCTGGTCAAAAACGAGTGCGCCGCGATTGTCGAGGGCGCGAACATGCCGTGCACGGCCGCGGCCGCCAAGCTGATCCGCGAGCGCGGCCTGCTCTACGCGCCGGGCAAGGCCGCCAACGCCGGCGGGGTCGCGACCTCGGGCCTCGAGATGACCCAAAACAGCCAGCGCATGTACTGGGGGCGCGAGCGGGTCGAGGACGAGCTCCACGAGATCATGCGGGACATCCACCGGGCCTGCTGCGAGCACGGCAAGGGCGAGGACGGGCAGATCGACTATGTCCGGGGTGCCAACATCGCCGGCTTCATCCGGGTCGCCGACGCCATGATCGCCCAAGGTGCGATCTGAGGGGCGCCATGCGATAGTCCAAGTCATGGACTTCGCGATCCCAGCGCACCTCGAGCCCAAGCTGAAGGCCATCCGCGCCTTCGTCGACGAGCACGTGATCCCCGTCGAGGCCACGATGCTCGCGGGCGACGACTTCGGCCCCGCCGAGCAGGCGATGATCGAGGTCCGCCAGCACGCCAAGGCCGCGGGCCTGTGGCTGCCGCAGATGAGCGCCAAGCACGGCGGCATGGGCCTGAGCCTGCTCGAGCACGGCTTGGTCAGCGAGGCCCTCGGGCGCAGCCCCCTCGGTCACTACGCCCTCAACTGCCAGGCCCCCGACGCCGGCAACATGGAGATCCTCGCCGAGTTCGCGACCGACGAGCAGCGCGAGCGCTACCTCGACCCGCTGCTCGCCGGAACGATCCGCTCGTGCTTCGCGATGACCGAGCCCGACCGCGCCGGCAGCAACCCGGTGTGGCTGTCGACCACGGCCCGGGCCGATGGCGATGCGTTCGTGATCGACGGCCACAAGTGGTTCACGACCGGCGCCGACGGGGCCGAGTTCGCCGTGGTCATGGCCGTCACCGACCCCGACGCCTCGCCCTACCAGCGCGCGAGCATGCTCTTGGTCCCGACAAACACCCCCGGCTACGAGCTCGTCCGCAACGTGCCGATCATGGGCGAGGCCGGGAGCGGCTGGGCGAGCCACGGCGAGGTCCGCTTCGAGGGCTGCCGCGTCCCCGCCCACGCCATGCTCGGCGCCCGCGGGGCCGGCTTCGCGATCGCCCAGGCTCGCCTCGGCCCCGGTCGCATCCATCACTGCATGCGCTGGATCGGCATCTGCGAGCGCTCCTTCGAGCTGATGTGCCGGCGCGCCGCGACCCGCGAGCTCAGCCCCGGCAAGCTCCTGGGCGAGAAGCAGACGATCCAAAACTGGATCGCCGAGAGCCGCGCGGAGATCGACGCCGCCCGCCTCGCGGTGCTCCACGCGGCCTGGCGCATCGACGCCGTCGGTCAAAAGGCCGCCCGCGTCGAGGTCTCGGCCATCAAGTTCCACGTCGCCGGCGTGCTCCGCCGCGTGCTCGAGCGGGCGATCCAGACCCACGGCGCCATGGGCATCACCGAGGACACGGTGCTGAGCTTCTTCTACCGCCACGAGCGTGGCGCGCAGATCTACGACGGCCCCGACGAGGTCCACAAGACGGTTGTCGCCCGCAAGGTGCTCGAGGGCTACGGCCTCGACCCCAAGCGCCGCGCGAGCAAGGGAGCGTCGGCGTGAGCGCGACCATCGACGGCGCCAAGCCGGTGCGCGAGGGCGAGGCGCTCGACCTCGACCAGCTCGCCGCCTGGCTCGGCGTGCGCCCGGAGCTCGGCCTGCTCGGGGAGATCCGCGTCGAGCAATTTCCCAGCGGCTACTCCAACCTCACCTACCTGCTGACCATCGGCCCGCGCGAGGTCGTGCTCCGCCGCCCGCCCTTTGGCAAGACCGTGTCCTCGGGCCACGACATGAGCCGCGAGCACCGGGTGCTCTCGGCCCTCGCCCCGGTCTACCCCCTGGCCCCGGTGCCGCTGGCCTTTTGCGACGACCCCTCGGTCCTCGGCGCGCCCTTCTATCTGATGGAGCGCCGCCGCGGGGTGATCATCCGCCGCCAGCCGCCCAAGGGCATGGTCATCGACGAGCGCCGCGCTCGCCAGCTCTCGACGGCGCTGATCGACGGGCTCGCGGACCTCCACGCCATCGACTGGCGGGCCGCCGGGCTCGCGGACCTCGGCAAGCCCGAGGGCTACGCGCGCCGGCAGATCAGCGGCTGGACCCGACGCTGGCAGGGCGCGCAGACCGACCCGCTGCCGGTCATGGACGAGGTCGCCGCGTGGCTCGACGCCGAGCTCCCGGCCCAGGCCGACGCCACCGGCGACGGCGGGCCGGCGCTGATCCACAACGACTACAAGTACGACAACGTCGTGCTCGAGCTCGGCGACGCGGTCGGAGATTCGACTGGCAGCCGAGCCGCCCCCGCGCGGATCACCGCCGTGCTCGACTGGGAGATGGCGACGATCGGCAGCCCGCTGATGGACCTCGGCACGACCTTGGGCTACTGGGTCGACCGCAGCGACGACCCCCGCCTGCAGGGCGCCGCCTTTGGCCCGACCAACCTCCCAGGCAGCCTCGACCGCGCCGGGCTGGTGGAGCGCTACCGCGAGCGCAGCGGGCGCGAGGTCGCGGATCCGCACTACTACTACGTGTTCGGCCTGTTCAAGATCGCGGTGATCGGCCAGCAGATCTACGCCCGCTACCGCCAGGGCTCGACCAAGGACCCGCGCTTCGCGGCCCTCGGTCACTTCGTCTCGGTGCTCGCCGAGGTCGCGGCCGCTGCCATCGAGCGCCAGCGCCTGTGAGCCCGGCCAGCGCCCGAGCCCGCCTTCACAACCTCGCCCAAACCGTTCGGGGGGTTACTCCCGGATCCCTCGTCGCGCGGGAGGCGACCACGGCCGGGTCCACGGGTAAAATCCGATCCATGGACTTCTTCAAGCGCGACGGGCGAGCGGCCCGACCCCGCGGCCTCGCTGCGCCGTGGCTGCTGGCGTGCATGAGCGCCGCGAGCACGACCGGCTGCGCCGACCCCTGCGTCGACGACGGCCTCGGACAAAAGTACTGCCCCGAGGACGACGCGACCGACACCGGGAGCGGTGCCGACGCGGCCGAGGGCGACGAGCTCGGGACCGGCCAGGAGTCTGGAGACGACGCCGCCGAGGGCTGCCCCTCGCTCAACGTGATCTTGATCCCCCAGACACCGACCATGGTCCTGCTCGTGGATCAGTCGGGCAGCATGGACTCGGACTTCGGCAGCGGCTCGCGCTGGACCACGATCCAAGACGTGCTCGCCGGTCAAGGCGGCATCGTCCAGCAGTTCGCGGCCAGCATCCGCTTTGGCCTGACCCTCTACAGCTCCATGGACGGCAACGAAGGCGGCGAGTGCCCCATGCTCACCGAGGTCGCGCCGGCCCTCGACAACTTCACGGCGATCGAGTCGACCCTGCTCGGGGCGGCGCCGATCGACGAGACGCCCACGGGTGAGAGCCTCGGCGTCGTCGCGGATCAGCTCGCCGCCCTCGACCTCGCCGGCGGCAAGTACATCGTGCTCGCGACCGACGGCGAGCCCGACACCTGCGCCGAGCCCAACCCGCAAAACGGCCAGCAGCAGGCCGTCGACGCGGCCACGGCGGCCTACCAGCAGGGCATCGAGACCTTCGTGATCTCCGTGGGCGACGAGGTCAGCGAGGCGCACCTCCAGGACATGGCCAACGCCGGCCGCGGCGTCGCCGAGGGGGATGCCGACGCGCCCTTTTATCAGGCCCTCGACGAGGCCGCGCTGATCTCGGCCTTCGAGGAGATCGTCGCCGGCGTGCGGACCTGTCGCCTCGACCTCGACGCCTCGCTGAGCGCCGAGCAGGCCGCCGACTGCACCGTCCGCGTCAACGGAGACGAGGTCGGCCTCGACGACGCGGACGGCTGGCAGGTCAGCGGCACCCAGGAGATCGAGCTGCTCGGAGCCGCCTGCGACGCGCTCCAGCAGGACACCTCCTCGGTCCGCATGGAGTGCGCCTGCGCCGAGGGCTGAGGCCCGAGCGCCTCCCCTTCGGCTCAATGAACCAGGGCCCTGACCTCGACCAGGGTCCAGGCGTTGTAGCCGTGGTTGTGGAGGTGAAAGACCACCGGCGCCCCCGCGGAGATCGCCGCGCTCGCCTCCCACTCGAAGCGCAGGACCTGGGCCGCGCTGGGGATGTCGACCTCCTGCTCGCCGATGATCTCGCCGTCGACGAGCAGCGCGACGTGGGCCACGGCCGGCTCGGCCGCGTCGAGGGCGTCGTGCCACAGATCGACGACGACCTGATCCCCGACCTCGAGGTCGACGAGGCTGCCCTGACCCAAGGCCAGGTAGTTGCAGACCCCCGTCTGGACCTCGAGCTCGCCGTACTCCTCTCGCCACGCGCCCAGCGGGCATTCAATGGTCTCGGGGCGATGGTCCGCCAGCGGATCCGCCTCGGCGTCGAGCACCGCCCAGGCCTCGAGGTCCCCGACCTCGACCAAAGCTAGCGCCTCGACACCGCCCCCGTCATTGCCCCCGCCCTCGTCAATCCCCTCTCCATCTCCCCCTCCCCCGGGAGCACAGGCCGAGCTAGCGACCACGACCCACAGCAGGGTCGAGCCCAGCGTGGAGACCAGCGCCGAGACCGAGCTCGACCTGCGCGCGCAGCTAGCCATGGACATGCTCACGGCCGGCTGAGGGTGACCACGGACAGACACATCTCGTCGCGGGTGCCCTCGCCCCAGTAGACGTCGGTCGGCTCGACGAGCTCGCCGTCGATGATCGGCTGGTTCATCACGCTATTGTCCCAGGTGCACTCGAGGCCGATCTCGTCGCCGGGGTGGATGCGGATCGGCTCGACGAGGTCGTAGGCGCCCTGCCAGCCGAAGTCCCAGCTCGGGATGTCGAGCACGCACTCGGTCCCGGCGTCCTCGGCCCGGTTGATGGTCAGCTTGGCGTGCGCGCCGAGCTCGTGCATGTGCAGCCCGGCGAAGTGCAAGAGCAGGTCCTCGCCCTCGGCGGCCCCGGTCTCGGCGATGGCGTTGGCCCACAGCGAGTCCGAGAGGTCGATGGTCGTCGCGTGCTTGACCTCGGCCTCGCCGGCGGGGATCAGCATCGGCTCGTAGCCGAGGATCCACCCGGGGTTGGCCAGCGGCTGGTTGACCAGCGGGCGCTCGACGGACTCGGCCACGCTGAGCTCGAGGGTGCTCTGATCCGCCACCGGCGCGCTCGACGAGGTGTTGTAGTGGACCTGGATAATCAGCTGCGAGCCGGGGTCGAGGCGCACGCCGGTGCCCTCGGGGTAGGTCATCCCGCGGCTGCCCGGCGCCCAGCTCGCGACCCAGCGCGCCCCGGGCAGGCCCGCGCCGCCGTAGCAGGTGTAGCCCGGCCCCTCGTCCTGGGCGTCGAGCTGCGCGACGGCCTCGAGCTGATCCGGATCGGCCGCGAAGGCGATCACGTGGTGGACGATGCTGCGCTGATCCGGGAGCACGCGAAAGCCGGTGACGTAGGGCTCGGGCCCCTCCCAGTCGACGGGGAAGCAGCGGTAGTCGTCGGGCTCCTTGGTCGGGACATAGGGCTCGGGCAAGCTGAGCGTGACGTCGGCCGAGAAGCTGTCTGCTTGATCCCCGGCCTCCGCGGGCGCGTCGGCGGGGTCGCCCTCGGGCGCGCCCTCGGCCAGCCAGGTCAGCAGGATCTCGCGCTCCTGCTCGTCGAGGGAGCGATCGTGGCTGTACTCGTTGCAGGTCTCCGAGGGCGGCCAGGGCGGCATCGAGCCCGACTCGATCGCGCCGGGCAGCACCGCCGCGACCGCGCTGACCTCCCCGTAGCTCGACAGCGAGAAGGGGGCGATGTCCCCGTCCACGTGACAGGTCGCGCACTTTTGATCGAGCACGGTCTTGGCGTCGGCCCAGTAGGTGTAGGTCGCCTGCGCGCCGGCGTCGCTGTCCCCGGACTCCCCAGCCTCGCCGGACTCCCCGGCCTCGTCCTCACCAGCCTCGGTCCCCCCACAAGCGCTGGCCCCGAGGCCGAGCAAGACACAGCCAAAGAAGGCGACCCGGGCGCGCCGAACATACGAGCAATCTGCGTCATCCATCATCGCAAGGGGTCTAGCGCGCCAGCCGCGACGAACGCCAGCACGATCCGATGAAGAAGTGTTTCTGTCCATGTCGAGCGCCGCGTTCTTCTAAGCTAGACCCATGCCCGAAGACGCCGACGCGCCCATCCAGGTGTTGATGGTCGAGGACGACGAGCGCCTCGCCCAGCTGACCGAGCGCTACCTCGCCAAGCACAACCTGGTGATCACCCGGGTCGCCGACGGCGAGCGGGCGATCGCGGCGGCCTCGGAGCACCGCTACGACGTGGTCCTCCTCGACCTGATGCTCCCCGGCTGCGACGGCCTGACGGTCTGCGAGGCCCTGCGCGAGCACGACGACGTGCCGATCATCATGATCAGCGCCCGCGGCAGCGACGACGAGCGCGTCGCCGGGATCGAGCGCGGCGCCGACGACTACCTGGCCAAGCCCTTCAACCCCCGCGAGCTGCTCGCCCGGGTCAACGCCATCGTCCGCCGCGAGCGCGGCCAGCTCGGGCCGACCCAGCGCATCCTCGAGGTCGGCGAGCTCGTGCTCGAGCCCAAGCAGATGCGGGCCCACCTCGCCGGCGCGGCCCTCGACCTGACCGCCTACGAATTCCGCCTGCTCTACGCCCTCGCCGAGCACCCCGGGCGCCCGCTCTCGCGCGAGCGCCTGCTCGACCGCGTGCATCGGGGCAAGGCCGAGGAGGCCTTCGAGCGCTCGATCGACGTCCACGTGTCTCGCCTGCGCCGCAAGCTCGGCGCCGCGTGGATGCTGCGGACGGTCCGCGGCCAGGGCTACATGCTCCTCGACGACGCATCGCAAGCGAGGCGAGGATGAGGCGCCTGCTCACCCGCCTGTTCCTGATCAACTTCTCGACCTTCCTGCTAGTGAGCGCGGCCGTGCTCTTCGTGCGCTGGACCGCGGATCCAGGCCTGACCCCGCTCGGGCGCGCGCGCGAGGCCATCGCCATGGCCGTGGACGCCGGGCAGCCTCCCGAGCAGCTCCAAGGTCGCCTCGAGCTCATGCGCAGCCGGCTCGGCGGGCACACCAGCGTCTACGACCTCCACGGCCGGCTGCTCGCCTCCAACGTCGAGCCCCCGCTCCCGCCCGAGCCCACCAGCCAGCTCAGCCGCTTCCCGACCTACGCCAACGACGGCACCCAGACCGGCTGGGCGATCTACGGCTCCTTGCCCGACCGGGTGATCAGCGAGACCAGCGTGATCCTGGCCCTGACCTTGAGCGTCGCCGGGGTCTTGGGCCTCGGCCTCGCGGCCTGGGCGACGCGGCGCCTGGTCGGGCCGCTGCTGAGCATGACCGAGGCGACCCGGGCCATCGCCCGCGGCGACTTCAACGTCCAGCTCGACCTCGCGCGCAGCGACGAGCTCGGCTCCCTCGCCCGGGCCTTCGACGACATGACCCAAAAGCTCGCCCGCCTCCAGCGATCCCAGCGCGAGCTGCTCAGCTCCGTCTCCCACGAGCTGCGCACCCCCCTCGCGCGCATGCGCCTGGCCCTGACCATGCTCCAAGACGGCGAGGAGCTCGGCGACATGCTCCCCGAGCTCAGCGCCGACGTCGACGAGCTCGAGCGCATGACCAGCAGCGTGCTCGCGGCCGCCAAGCTCGACCTCGACCTCAGCCGCGGCGCCCCGATCGCCGTGGCCGCCCGCGAGCGCGTCGAGGTCTCGGCCTTCGTCGAGCGCGTCGCCGCCCGCTTCCGCCTCGCCCACCCCGAGCGCGAGCTCGACGTGGACCTCGGCGAGCACCCCGAGTCCCTCGGCGCCCTCGCCCTCGACGTCGCCGCGCTGCTGCGCGCCTGCGAGAACCTGCTCGACAACGCCTACCGCCACGGCCCCGCCGACCGACCCGTGCGCATCGCGGCCAGGCGCGGGGGCGAGCGCGGGGGCGAGATGATCGAGCTCGCCGTCATCGACGAGGGGCCGGGGATCCCCGCGCAGCTCCAGGAGCTCGTGTTCACGCCCTTCTTCCGCGTGGACCCCAGCCGCAGCCGGGTGACCGGGGGCTTGGGCTTGGGTCTCGCAATGGTCGCGAGGATCGCCGAGGCGCACGGCGGGAGCGTGGGGCTCGAGTCGACGCCTGGCGAGGGGGCGCGCTTCGTGATCCGCCTGCCGGCCGCGGAGGTTTCAAAAGAGTCCTAGGGACTACGCGGCTCGGGCTTCGACCGGGCTGCGGTCTTGGGCTAACCTGGGTCGGACCAGGCTAGCCCATGTCGAACTCGAAAGTCTACGCAAACGGCCGCAGCATCGTCCACGCGGGCGACGGCCAGACCAACACCTCGGCGCCTCCAGACGTGTGCAAGACGCCCTCTCCTGGCGGCCCTGTCCCCGTACCCTACGTCAACGTCGCCAAGAGTAGAGACCTCGAAGCCGGCACCAAGCGCACCAAGATCGGCGGTAGCTCGGTCGCCATCCAGGGCGCGACCCTCTCGACGAGCACCGGCGACGAAGCAGGCAGCGCCGGCGGCGGGCTGCTCTCGTCCAAGACCAAGGGCAAGCTGTCCTGGGCGACCAGGAGCCCCAACGTCAAATTCGAGGGCAAGGGAGTCGTCCGCTTCATGGACACCACCTTGCACAACGGCAACACCTTCAACACATCGTTCATTCAGCAAGGCGGGACCGGCCTGGCCTATGGCGACGACTTCGAGGGGCCCTGTCCGCTGTGCGGGAAGTCGGCGGACAAGCACCGGATCAAGGAGATGAAGGCGTCGAGCGCGGCGATCGCAGCGGATATCGTCAAGCGCCTTCATGCGAACCCTCGCCGCTATGCAAAGACCGTCAAGAGCAAGCATGGTGACAAGCTCAAGGGTTATATGGTCGGCGTGCTCGTGTGCAACTGCAAGACCTGGGCGACGACCTCGGGGATGACTCAGGAACACTTCCACGAGGCCGCCGAGGGCTGCGTGACCATTGGCGGAGGCGGGGTGGATTCAAGCACCCTCGCCGGCGAAAACGATCGAGCTTATGGCCTGATCATGAGCACAGTCGATCACATAAACAAAATTCGAAAGAGCAATTCCAAGGAACTCATCGAGCTGCGCAATCAGACCTCGAAACCCGGGACATGCGCAGCGCAAAAACTCCTCGCCAGGGCCAAAGGCCACGAAATACTATCTATGACCGAGATCATGTGGCGGCCCGAGGGGAAGTGGACACAGCGTTACTCATTGAACCTCGCAAAGCCAACCAATACTCGAAAACGAACATTTACCTTCAGCGACTACACACCAGATGATGCTGCTCGGAGGATCACGAGCAAGGCCGTCGGCTCTTGCTACTCCTGCCAGCTCATCCTCCCGCTCTTGCTCTGCGATCTTGGAGACTGGAAATGCTGACCGCCAAAGACTGGCAGCACATCATCAACTTCATCGATGAACGCGCCCCTGGATTCGGCGCGCGCATCCGCGGTGCAAGCAGCGAGCGCATTGCCGAACTCCAAGCCATTCACTTGGCAAAGCTCCCCCAGGCATACGTCGATTTTTTATCTCTCATGGGTGAAAACCATGGCGGCTTCGAACTCAGCTGGGAGCGCTACTCGACCATCAGTGAGCTGATCTTCAACTCGACATCGCCTCGAGGGTGGCGGCCCGATCATCCCGAGCCGAGGTTCGTATGGATCGCAGGCCAGAAAAATGAAGAGGACGAGAGCTACTGGGGAGATCTCTATCTGGACCTCGAACTCGGCGCCCGAGAAGACCCCCCCGTGGTCGCGCGCGACTTCTCCGAGCAAGACCCCGCTCTTCTCGACCCAGAGGTCGTTTTTGCGCTCTCATTTACGGACTTCGTCCAATCGACAGCATACTCCGACTATGAGCAAGTCAAGAACATGTATCAGTACGAGCTTCCCCTTTCTTTTTCAAAGAAGAAGCACGAGCTGACATGGTTCAACCTCAGGGCCTCGCTGCGCGCCCTCGGCTGGCGCGAGTGCCTCCCGGGCAGCGAGAACACCTGGTTCGGCGAGCACGACGACCCCATCTCCCTCGACGCCGAGTCCACCCGCCTGGGCATGATCCGCCTGCTCATCGGCGCCAACGACCGCAAGCTCGTCCTGTCCATGGCCGAGGAGATCAAAGACGACTTCCCCACCATCGCCAGCCCCGGCGAGTGGTTCATCGACCGAGACGAGGACGAATGGACAACCTGACCCCCTTCGCCGCGACCTGCATGCCCTTCATGACCCCGCGGAACCTCGAGTCCGCCCTCATCATCGTCGCCGGTCGCTTCGACCTGCCCCCTCCAGGTGCAGGCACGGCGGCGAAGATCTGCGAGCAGCAGTCGCTCCCACCTCTCGAAGACGTCCACTACGCGGACCCCGAACACTCGAGCTTGAAGCGAGAGGGCCTCGCCTCGTGCCCGCGCTCCGGCACCGATATCCTCGTCTACGGCGACGCCTGGACCCCAGGCGGCCGCCCGGCTGCGCAGGCCCTCGTCGAGGTCCGCGTCGGCCCCTGTCGGCGCGCGGCCGTCGTCTACGGCGACCGCTGGTGGCGGCGAGGCTTCGGCGGTCCGCGACCGAGCGCGCCCCGATCTTTCGAGCGCGCGCCTTTGGTCTACGAGCGCAGCTTCGGGGGCTTCTTGGCGGGTGCCCGAGGAGCGCGGCGCGAGGCCTGCGAGCGCAACCCCGTGGGCCTCGGGCTCATGCCCAGCTTGACCGCGGCGGTCGACCGCGCCCTACCCAACATCGAAGATCCGCAGCAGCTGATCCAGACCCCCTCGGACCTCCCATCCCCCGTGGGCTTCGGACCCATCGCGCGTAGCTGGGGCCCGCGCAGAGCCTTCGCCGGGACCTACGACGACGCCTGGACCGCCGAGCGCGCCCCGCTGTGGCCAGACGATCTCGACGAGCGCTTCTTTCGAGCAGCCCCGCCCGAGCTGCGCGCGACCAAGCACCTCGAAGGCAACGAACAGCTCCGCCTCACCGGACTCCACCCCGGCGGCGTCATCGAGCTCCCCCTACCTCACCAGCGCCTGCTCGCCAAGCTCCGGACCGCGACGCAGACCCTGCGCCTGCCCCTTCCCCTCGACACGGTCATCATCGACGCAACCGAGATGACCCTGACCATGATCTGGAGGGCGCAGGTCATCTTGCGACCGAGCTTTCTGATCCTCGAGGAGATCCTCGTCCGCTCGTTGCGAGATCGGAGCACCGCGTGAACACGCTATGGATCGACGCCGTGGGGATGGCCTGCCCGGTGGGGCTCTACTCGGCCGCGGCCCTCGCGGCCATGCGCGCGGGTATCGACGGCTTCACCCTCGACGAGGCCGACTTCAGCTTCAGCAGGAGTGAGCACATCGAGCCAAGCGCGGATCGGACACAGCGGACGCTCGCCCTGATGGAGGCGGCCTTCCTCGACCTGCTGCCAGCGCTGCGCGAACACAGCGCGCGCGCCCTCCCCTTCATCCTGGCTCTGGGGGGCCCCGGCGAGCACGTTCGCCGCGTACAAGCCCGCGCCACGACGCTGCTCTCGCGGCTGGGCGCGGGCACCCTCGAATTCATCGACATCGCCAGTCGTGCTCCCGTCAGCGCCGGTCGTGCCAGCTTCATGGTTGCGCTCGCGCTCGCGCGCGCCTATCTGGAAGCGAACGAGCTCCCCTTCGTCGTCGTGGGCACCTCCGACTCTCTGGTCGACCCCGCCTCGCTCGAAGCGCTCGACGCTCGCAAGCTGCTGCTCTCGCCGAACAACCCCGACGGCCGGATACCGGGCGAGGCCGCGGTCTTCTTGCTGGTCAGCAAGCGCCACTCTCCGCGGGCCATCGCGCTCTCGGCGATCGAACACCTCGAGCATCCAGAGAGCTTCGCGGCCTACTCCAGCGGACGAGCACCGGCCCACGCCCGCGGGCTGACCGAGCTCTTTGGACGCCTCGGCCGGTCCTCTCCAGCGCGGGTCGACGGCGTGTTCTCGGGTCAGCCGCACGGTGAATTCTGGGGACGGGAGTTTTGCTACGCCTATCTTCGAAACGCTCGCGTCATGCCCGAGCCGCTCTACCACCGCGACGTCGGCTCCGAGCTCGGTGATGTGGGCGCGGCCGCTGGCGCGGTGGCGATCATGCAAGCCATCGACGAGCTGCGTCCGCCCGCGCGGCTGCGTCCCTACATGCCTGCCCGCGAGCGCGCGCTGGTCTACGCGGTCTCCGATCGCGGAGAGTTTGGCGGCTGCATCCTCCAACGCACCCCCGCACCACGAGACGGCCCCCGGGGCTGACGCGCGCGCGGATCTCTGGCAGCGTTGCCTACCGTGGCTGATCCCGAGCCCAAGCCCGAGCCCGCGAGCGCGCCCTCCACACCAAAGAGCAAGCGCCTGCTCGGCCTCGACGCCCTGCGCGGCGTGGCCGTGTTCTTGATGATCGAGCAGCACCTCGGGGTGTGGCTGTGGGAGGGCCCCAAGGTCGGTGAGCGGTCCGTGGACTACCTCGGGCTGTTCATCTTCAACGCCCTCGGCGGCGGCGCGGCCCCGGCCTTCGTGACCCTCGCCGGCATGGGCTCGAGCCTGCTTGTCCAAAAACGCAGCGCCGGCCCGCGCTCGCCGGACAAGACGCTGATCGTCCGCGGCCTGGTGGTCATGGCCTTCGGCTATGCGCTGAGCCTGCTGACCCCGAGCTGGTTCACGATGCGCTCGTGGTTCGTGCTCCACCTCATGGGCCTTGGCATGCTGACCACCCCGCTGTGGCG
Organism: Pseudenhygromyxa sp. WMMC2535; assembly: GCF_011083025.2. Classification (NCBI taxonomy): domain Bacteria; kingdom Pseudomonadati; phylum Myxococcota; order Nannocystales; family Nannocystaceae; genus Pseudenhygromyxa; species Pseudenhygromyxa sp. WMMC2535. Next base: position 3,240,455 of record NZ_JABJWV010000001.1, on the reverse strand, counting down.
GCGGCTCTCGACCCCGACCCTGCTCGCCCTGGGCGCGGGGATCATCGCGGTCAGCGGCGCCCTCCAGGCCCACTTCGAGGTGCCCCTGGCCCTCGACAACGCCTACATGGCCGGGCGCGCCCCGGGCTCGCCGCAGCAGTGGGCCGGCCTGCGCATCGCCCTGCTCGAGGGCCAGTTCCCGGTCTTCCCGTGGTTCTCCTTTTACCTCGCCGGCCTGGTCGCGGGGCGCTTCGTGGCCGCGCCCGAGGGGCTGCGGACCTTCGCCAAGCTCGCCGCGGGCGCCCTCGCCCTGGGCGGCGTCGGCCTGGCGTTGCGGGTGCTGCCCTCGGACCCCGCCAGCGCGCTCGGCCGGACCACGAGCCTGCGCGTCCCCTTCTTCCCGGCTTCCCCGACCCTCGTGGCCCTGCTCCTCGGCGTGGTCTTGCTCGGCTGCCTGGCGGTGATGGCCTGGGACCACCGGCGACCGCTCTCGGAGCGCAACTTGCTGGTGACCCTGGGCCGCTCCTCGCTGACCTTGCTGCTGCTCCACGTGTGGGTGTTCCGCGAGCTGACGCGCACCGACGGCTGGTGGCAAGCGCACGTGGGCCCGCTGCGCTGGCTGGGGCAGCACATGGCGTGGTGGCGGGCGCTCTCGGCCCAGGAAGGGCTGGCGGTGCTGGCGACCTTCCTGGTGTTCGCGGTGTTCGCCTCGCGGGCCTGGCAGCGCGTGGGCTACCGCTACGGGGCCGAGTGGCTGCTGCGCAAGCTCTCGCCCTGAGGCTGCGACTGCTCTGAGCTCGTCGCCACGAGGCCGAGCGTTCAGTCGGCCTCGGTCCCGCCCCCAGGCCCATGGTCGGCGCCATCGACGGCGCCCGATGTCCCGACAGCGTATGACAACGCCTCGGCCACGCTCGCGTCAGCTTCCTCGCGGCGGCCCAGCTCGAGCAAGACAGCGCCGCGAGCTTCGAGCGCCGCGGCCAGGCTCGCCGCGACCTCGGGGAGCTCGTCGCCCACGAACCGCCGGTAGAGCGCGCAAGCTTCGTCGAGGACTTCGAGCGCCTCCTCGACGCGTCCCCCCTTCCGCAGCCAAGTGACGAGCCGCTCGAGGTTTTGGCTGTATACACGGACGAAGCCCTCGGGCTGAGACGCCACGAACTCGGTGTAGATGGCCAGGGCCTCGCGGGTCGCTGCGATGGCCTCGTCGAGCTGCCCATGGCGAATCGAGAACACGCCCAGATTATCCAAGGAGACCCCGAGCACCCAACGTGTCAGCCCGGAGTCGCGCTCCCCCCGTGAACGAAGCAGCTCGATCGCCTCCCCTGCCGTGGCCAGAGCGTCCTCGTGCTCGCCGAGCGAACTCTCGGCCGCGGCGACATTGTTGAGCGCCGCAGCCAACAAGACAATAAAGCGCTGCGGATCCGCGCCAGCGAGCTGACGATAGATGTCCACGGCCTCGCTCGCGCGCTCACGGGCGAGCGCGAAGCACCCTACGTTGCCAAGCGAGGTCGCCAGGGCCACCAAGGACGACCCCAGCTGTGAGAGATATTTCGAGCCGCCCACACGAACGATTTGACGACGCAAGTCGACCGCGCGCTGATAGGCCTCGAGCTCGTGCTCTGGGTCAGCCAAGCTTTCCAACGCTTCGCCAAACAACGTGAACATCGAGCCGAGGTGATCGAGCTCCGCCAGTGAGCGCGCTTCGGGCTCGACGGAGCTCGAGAGCGCGTCGGCCAGCGCGAGCCCTTCCTTGGCGAGCGAGAGCCCCTCCTCGCGTTCGCTGACCTGGGCCAACAGTGAGAGGGCCCGCGCGAGCGCGAAATCATCTCCGCTCGCGCGCGCTCGCGCGATCTCCTGGCGCTGGAGCTCGGGGTTGATCGTGCGAGAGAGCGGACGAAACAACGAAGGCACCTTCAGAGCAGACTCGAGCTCGAAGCCCATCCCCGCCACGCGCAAGATCATCGCCCGTACGGACCACAGATCCGGCGCCAGCATCGGGCTCGCGTCGAGACGGTCCCCCGTCGTGACCAGCACGATCCCACCGCCCTCCCACCTGCGCCGCAGCCACTCCCGCCGCTCGTTGAGCCGCATCAACCCTCGCTCCCAGCTCGTCCGCCAGACCGGCGCCTCGGGCTTCGCGTCGTGGCGAACCATGTCGACCCACGCCACCGCTCGCGCCTCGCCGTCGGCCAGAGCTTCGCGCAGATCCTCATCGGGCGCGGGCCGCAGCCCGACGAAGCGCCGCCCGGCCCCCTCGATCTGGGCCTGCGTCCGCCGGGCGAGCTCCTGGCTCACGCGCGGATCGTTCGTGAACACGAACACGATCCAAAACGCGTCCGCCCACTCGAGGTGGAGCTTCAGCCGCGTCCAGGCCTCCTCGAGGCTCAGCGCCTCAGTCAAGCTTCGCGCTCGCTCGACTCTCGTGCCAGGCGCGAGCGCGGCGCTCCACGTCGGCACGAATCACCGGATGGACACCATACCAATCCTCGCCGTTGCGATAGGCCAAGAGCACGTGGGAGTCGAGGAAGCGCGCGAGCTTGAAGTGGTGCCCCGGCTCATCGACATCAAAGGTGCCGGTATGCTCGATCTGCTGTAGCCAAACGGCCTCCTGGTTCGTGAAGCCGCGCAGCCCACCACGCAGGTCGGCGATCGCCAACGCCCGCACCTCGTCGCTCACGGGCGTGTCCGTCCCCGCGGCCTGCCTGACCACGAAAGACAGCAGACGAAAGAGGTCGCGCAGGTAGCCGCCCGACGCTCGCGCGAGCTCATCGAAGGCCGCGCGCTCGCCGAGCAACCAGCTCATGTCTCCGCGCTTGCTGGCCACCTTCCACAGGACGTCGAGGCCGACCGTGTTCGAGGCGTCGGCGTCATCGCGCGCGCGGACCTTGACGCAGGGGATCTGGCAGTAGTCGTCAAAGCGGTCGCCGACCCCCGCATACTGAAGACGCAGCCAGGGCGGCACCGTGAACACGGTGTGCACGGCGGGGAAGCGCAGCGCCTCGACGTGCCCCCGAAACAGGCGCTCGACCGAGGCCGCGACCTGCTCGGCGTTGGTCGTGGTCCCGCGCAGGTGCTCGATGCTGTCGTAGACCACGACGAGCTCGGTGTCCTGCCCGTGACGCTCGCGCAGCCGGAGCAGACAGTCCTGAACGAAGCTGTGAACCTCGGCTCGAAACGCGCCGACCCGGAGCTTCATGCGCTCGCGGATCCGCTTGCGAAATTCGGGGTCGTCCTTGAGGTTGAGCTTGACCCCGAGCCCGGCCTCGGCGCCGAGGCTCCCATCCGGCGCACCGGCCTTGGCCTTGGCCGTGATGCCCAGCTCGCTGACCTCGATCTTCTGGCTGCGCAGCCAGCCGGTGAAGCGAGCCCAGTAGTTGTTGACCGGGTCATACGCGAGGAGCTCGGAGGTCGAGAGCGCGTCGGACAGGGCCCCGGCCGCGGCGAGCAAGAAGTCGACGACGTCGACCTCGTCGGTCATCGGGAGGTAGTCCTCCATGTCGCAGATCACAACCTTGTACTTGGGATCCCGCTGAAGCCGCTCCCGCAGTCGGCGCAGCTGCGTTGTCTTGCCCGTGCCGCGGTGGCCGCTGAAGAGCTGCGCGGTCTCGAGCGCAGCAAATTCGATGCTCAGCGCCATGCGCTCGACCGGATCGTCGGCCGAGAGCGCGCGGGTCTCGAAGAGCTCGACGTAGGCCGAATCGTCCGGAGACAGCGGCCGATCCTGAAGCGCCTGGTAGAGCGCCCGTAGCCGCCCGCGGGTCTCGGGATCAACCATGGATGTCGATCCTACCTGCGCCCAGAGCTCCCCACAACTTGGAGTCATGTCCCCTCGCCTCCAGCTCGAGTGTCCCCGATCCGCGCTGCCAAAGCCGCCCGGTCGCCAGGGTGCGCGTGGGCCAGGACCACCTTGCGCCAGCGCAGAAACTCGAGCCAGCCCGCGCCAATGGGCGCGCTGCCCTCCCCCCGCGCCTGCGCTTCTCCTCCACCCTCCGTCGCTCCTCCTCCCTCACGCTCGTCCCCGTCCTCCAGATCCTCGACCTGCGCGAGCCCGGCCAAGGTCGCGGCGCAGACCTGGCGATCGTCGCGGCCATGGACGACGGACGAGAGCAGCGCCAGGGCCGGCCGGCGCGAGGCGACGCTGGGGTCGCGGACGCGCGGGACCTGGGCGGGGCCGATCACCGACAGCGCCGACCCCGGGAGCGCCGCGAAGGCCCGGGCCAAGATCGGATCGCAAGTCATGACCACGGTGTGCGCAGGGCAGCGCAAGCGCGCGCCGATGCTGGCGCGGATCCGCCTCCAGTCCTTGGCCCAGGCGGCGGCGCAGGCCCGGGCGTGCTCGACCGCGGCCGCGCCCGCGTCGCCCTCCCCGAGGCCGGCGCGCTTGGGCCGGGGTCGCTCGGGCGCGTGGACGCACACGGCCAGGCGCGGAGGACAACCCATGTCCTCCTCGATGTCCCGGTGCGCGTGGGCGATCAGCAGGCGCGGCGGCCTGGGCTGGGTGAGGGCCTCGAGCGGGTGGGCCAGGACCAGGGGGTCCCGGGGCAGCGCGTCGAGCCGGTGGCGCAGCAGCGCGAGGACCAGCTCGGGGTCCCGGGTGGCGAGGGTGAGGAGGAGCTCGGATCGTTCGGCATCGTGGACCATGGACCGGGTCGTTGCGAGATCCGGACCGCGGTAATTTTGCCGTGATCTCGGGGGTGACCCCGAGGCCCGGTGGTCCGACATCTGGCCACCGTCCCGGCTACGGGCCGGCTTTGGAATTGGCTACCATCGCGTCCTCGTGAGCAACGCACCCGTCGGCAAGTTCAACTACCCCACGCCCTACCGCATCGGCCCCGGCCGCGCCCGCGAGCTCCCCGACGCCTGCCGCGAGCTGGGCATCGAGCGCCCGCTGATCGTCACCGACCCCGGCCTGGTGACGATGCACTGGTTCGCGGACATCGAGCGCAACCTCAGCCGCCCCGCGGACCTCGACGCGAAGGTGTTCTCCAAGCTGCGCCCAAACCCCAGCGGCGAGGACGTGGCGGCCGGCGTGGCGGCCTACCGGGCCCACGGCGCCGACGGGCTGGTGCTCGTGGGCGGCGGCTCGGCCCTCGACGTGGGCAAGTGCATCGCGCTGATGGTCGACAACCCCGGCGAGGTGTTCGACTACGAGGACGTCGGCGACAACTGGACGAAGATCGACCCCAGCAAGGTGCCCGCCAAGATCGCGGTGCCGACCACGGCGGGCACGGGCTCGGAGGTCGGGCGGGCGTCGGTGATCACGGATCCCAGCCACAACAAGAAGATCATCTTCCACCCCAAGATGATGCCGGAGCTGGTGATCGCGGATCCCGAGCTGACCTTTGGCCTGCCGCCGCGGCTGACGGCGGCGACGGGGATGGACGCGCTGGCCCACTGCTTCGAGGCCTACTGCGCGCCGGGCTACCACCCGATGGCCGACGGCATCGCGCTCGAGGGGATGCGGCTGATCAAGGACAACCTGCCCAAGGTGTTCGCGGATGGGCGCGACGTGGAAGCGCGCACGCACATGCTGATGGCGGCGACGATGGGGGCGACGGCCTTTCAAAAGGGGCTCGGGCTGGTCCACGCGCTGAGCCACCCGCTGGGCGGGGCGCTGGATGTCCACCACGGCACGGCGAACGCGATCTTCTTGCCCTACGTGATGGTCTATAACCGCGAGGCGATCGCGGACAAGATGGACGCGCTGGCGCGCTGGCTCGAGCTGCCGGTGGCGAGCTCGGGCTTCGACGCGGTGCTCGGGTGGATGATCGCGCTGCGGCGGGATCTTGGGATGCCGCATACGCTGGAGGGGGTGCAGGGCTTTAGCGAGGACGTGGCGCGGCGGCTGGCGCCGCTGGCGGTGGAGGATCCTTCGATGGGGGGGAATCCGGTGCCGGCGGGGGTTTTGGAGTGTGAGCGGGTGTTTTTGAAGGCTCTGGTGGGGGATCTTTCTCCTTAGAGCGGCGACCGGTTTGAAGGCGCGCCGTCAGGTGCGTCTGGGCGGCTCCGTGGCTAGGAGCGAGGCCGAAGCTGTGGTGGACCCACTGCGAGCGCCGAGCGACAACGACCACGGGGCCGCCAAGATGTGCCTGGCGGTGCGAATTCAAACCGGTCGCCGCTCTAGGGCTTTGCGGGGGCGTGGGGGGCAGCGTCTCGACCGCGGATGGCTCGGGGGTCTCTTGCCTGCTTCTTCCCGACCGCGGACGGCTCGGGGGTCTCTCGCCTGCTTCTTCCCGACCGCGGACGGCTCGAGGGTCTCTTGCCTGCTTCTTCCCGACCGCGAACAGGCGCACGGGCCACCAGGGGACCCTTCCCACTCGAACAGATCGCTGACTGCTGCCGCTTTCTCGCGGCGACCTTCTTCCTCGGTGAGGTGCTTCGCGTCGAAGTTGCACTTCGTACGCTAAACTCGCGGGAAGGGTCCCCTGGTGTCCCTTTTGTGCGCCTCTTTGGCGGGGAGTCTCTCCGCGTCCGGCCGGGGGGGAGGGTCTTTGGTTTCGAGTGTGGGGGTGAGCGTCTTTGGTTTCGAGGGGGTCTTTCGACCTCGACCGTGCTCGGTCTGCGACTCGAGTTCTTCCATCGTGAAGGAGGGCAACGCGGGGCTCGACCGAGGTGAGCTCGCCTTGCGCCAAGGCGAGTCGGCCGTAGCCAGCCGCTGCTGAGGAGCTCTGGGCTCAGCGCTTCGAAGCGGGCTCGGGGAGGGAGCATGCTCGTGGTCATCAGCTTGTTGGGTTGCTTGGCCAATCGGCGGGACGCTGGCCCGTAGGTAGGCCGGGGAGCTCTCCTCGTGCCCTTGAAATTACGTCGTTTTCCGCTGGCCCGGCGCTTGCGAAGGCTTCCTGTCGTGCCCAGCACACTGCATCAAGGGGTCGCCCGCCTCCTCATCGACGAGCCCAGCCTCGGCTTTCGGATCTTGCGCGAGGTCTTCGCGGTCGAGCTGCCCGCGCTCCAAGATCTACGTGAGCGCCACGCCGTCATCGACCGCTTCTCGCCCTGTTTTGGGGACACGCATGAGCTTCGTCCGGACGGCATTTTATCTGGAGACCACCCGACGGATCTGCACGGTGGCGTGGCCATCGTCGTCGAAGCGCAGCGCCAGCCCGATCGCAAGAAGGCCGCGCGGCTGTGGGTCTACTGGGCCCTGGTCGCCGAGCAAATCGGCTACGTGACGGCCTTGCTCGTGATTGCGCTGTCTGGCGAGGTCTCGCGCTGGGCCCAGCGCCTGGGCGAGCATCGGCTCTCGCCCCATGAAGCGCTGCTGGTCTTGGACCAGAAAAACATGCCAGTCGTCACCGAAGTCGAGGATCCCGAGCGCCCCGGCTGGGCCGTGCTCTCGGCGCTGATCCACGCCGCGCATGGCAACTTCGAGCCCTTTGCCGTAGCGTTTCAGGCGGCCCTTCGTCTCGAGGACGAGCGCCGTGAAAGATATGCCTCGTACCTGCTCGCGGCCCTCGACGAAGACGCCCGCGAGCTCATTTTTGGAGCGATGAAGATGCAGACAAACGAGATCAGCGACATCGAGCGGCGCAGCGTCGCCTTTCACGACGGCCTGCGCATGGGAAAGGCCGAAGGCCTCAGCGAGGGCCGTGCCGAAGGCCGTGCCGAAGGCCTGCGCCAGCTCGTGCGCACGATCTTCGAGCTACGCGGGCTCGCGCTCTCCCCCGAGGGCCACGCGCGGCTCTCGGGCTGTCGCTCCCTCCCCCAGCTCGAGCGCTGGTGCGAGCGAGCCAAGGCCCTCGATCCCATGGACGAAGACGAGCTCTTCACCTAGGAGCCTGGCCCCACCCTCGACCGCTGGCGGTCAGAAGAACACCCGGGCTTCGAGGTAGATGTTCAGGGGAGACAGGCCGAATTCGCTGCCCAGCTCGAGGCTGCCGGTGAGCAGGTCGTAGGCCTGCAGGCCCTTTCCCCAGGGGACGTAGACGCCCAGGATCAGGTCCGACTCGTCGGCGACGTTGTAGGCCAAGGACAGGCCCGCCATGCCCGAGCCGTCGCCAGCGTTGACGAGGCCGACGGCCGAAGCGCGCAGGAGGGGCATGAGCTCGAGGCCGGCGGCGAGGCCGGCGTAGTGGCGGCCGAGGTAGGGGAGGTCGTCGGCGTAGCCGCTGAGGGCGCGGTCGATGTAGCCGGTGGGGGAGGCGGCGCCGTCGGAGGCGAACATGTATTCGGCGACGAGGTTGGCGTTTTGCCAGGCGAAGGTCACGCCAAAGCCAGCGGCGACGCGGCCGTAGACGGGGGCATCATCGCTGTCGTGGCCGTCGCCTTCGGCGTCGGGGATGCCGACGTGGAATTCGCTGCGCAGGGTCAGGGGGCCGGCGTCGCCCTGGATCGAGCCGCCGGCGACCCAGCGCTCGGACAGCTTGCCGCCGAGGGCCGCCCACTCGAAGCCGGCGCCGACGATCGCGGCGCGGGTGAGGACGGCCGTATGAGCCCAGCTGGGACGGCCCCAGCGCTCGTTTTCGATGGCGCTGCCGTCATCGGCGTAGTCGCCGGTGTACTGCGGTTGGTAGCCGAGCACGCCGATCACGTCCCAGCTCGCGCGCGGGCCGATGCCCGCCGAGACGCGCAGGGCGTCGACGCCGGGCTTGTAGATGGTGTTGACCGCGGTCGCGCTGAAGGGGGCGAAGAAGTCGTTGGTCGTGAACATGGTGGTGACGGCGTAGGTCACCGGGAAGCGGCCGAGCTCGATCTGGAGCGGGCCGGTGTGAACGCGCATCGACGCTCGGTCGACGCCGAGCTGGCCGCCGACGGAGTCCTCGTCCCAAAAGCGCCAGCTGAGGTAGCGGGTCCTGTAGGCGCTCTGGGTGCTGCCGGCGCTGGCGAAGGTGCCCTGGCCGCTGGTCACCGAGGGGCTGCGCGAGAGCTCGAAGAAGCCGTTGAACTCGAAGCGCAGGACCTCGGCGACGTCGGCCCGGACGAGCACCCGGCCCAGGGCCACGGCGAGGGCGTCGGCGCGCTCGGGGAAGAGCTCGGGGGTGTCGTCGAAGCGCAGGTAGGCGCCCATCAGGCGCAGGCTGCCGCCGAGGATGTCGCCGACCGCGGGCTTGGACGCGCCGCGCTCTTCACCGTCCTCCCCATCGCCCTCCCCCCTGAGCTCGAGGGTCGCGCTCGATGTCGCCGGACTCGGGCTCTCGCCACCGCTTTCATCACCGCTCTCGCCACTGCTCTCGCCACTGCTCTCGCCACTGGGCGGCCCCCAGCCCGCCGCCTCCCAGGCGCTCGCCGAGCCCTCGCTCGGCTCCCCACCATCACCACCCGCGGGCGCGCCCCAGCCCGCCGCCTCCCAGGCCGCGGCCGAGTCCGAGTCGGGGCCCGCGGCGGACCCGTCCTGTCCCGCTGCGCCCTGTCCTGCTTCGCCCTGCCCGTCTTCCCCCCCTGCCCCGCTCGCGTCTTCGCCAGCGCCCTTCACAGGCTCCTGCGCGGGCCCGTCCCAGCCTGCCGCTTCCCAGGCCGCCCTCGTGTCCGCGTCGGGGCCGGACTCGTCCTCGACCTCCTCGCCCGAGCCCTCGGCGTCCGGCGCCGCGTCAGCGGGCGCGCCATGGAGCGCGAGGATCAGCCAGCCAGCGACGAGCACGGCGCGCTCACTCTCGACGTTCGTCGGACACGATCTTGCCGTCGACGAGGCGGACGATTCGCCGCGCCCGGGCCATCACCCGCTCGTCGTGGGTCGAGAAGATGAAGGTCACGCCGCGCTCTCGGTTGAGCGTCTCCATGACCGTCAGCAACATCTCGGCGGTGACCGAGTCGACGTTGGCGGTGGGCTCGTCGGCGAGGGTGACCACGGGGTTGGAGGCGATCGCCCGGGCGATGGCCACGCGCTGCTGCTGGCCGCCGGACAGCTCGTTGGGGCGGCGGTTCTCCATGCCCTCGAGACCCACCTCCTTCAGCAGGGCCATGACCCGCTCGCGGCGCTCGCCGGCGTCGGCGCCCTGGAGGCGCACGACCATCTCGGCGTTCTCGAAGGCGGTCAGCACCGGGACCAGGTTGTAGGCCTGGAACACGAAGCCGATCTTGTCGCGGCGCATGCGACTGAGCTCGCCGCGGCTCATGGTCGAGAGGTCGCGGCCCTCGACGAAGGCCCTGCCCTTGGACGGGGTGTCGAGGGCGCCGATGATGTTCAGCGCGGTGGTCTTGCCCGAGCCCGAGGGGCCGGTCAGGGCCATGAACTCACCGCGGCGGACCTCGAGGTCGATGCCGCGCAGGGCGTGGACCTCGATCTTGCCCTGCATGTAGGTCTTCTCGACGCCCTCGAGCTCGACGATCACGGGGTCGCTGTCGCGTTCGGCTTCAGTCATGGTGGCGGTTCCTAGACAATTCGGATGACCTTCACGGGCTCGACCCGTCCGGCCCGCAGCGCGGGGTAGATGCCCGCGAGCAAGGTCGCGGCGATGATCGCCCCGGCGATGACCAGGGCGTGGGGGGGATAGAGCTCGACGTAGAGGATCGGGTCCATGGTCACGCCGGAGACCTGCGCGCCGCCCTCTCCGAGGATCGCCGAGTAGTCCATGCCCTCGGTCGAGAGCTTCCAGTACGGCCAGGCCGTGAGCACGACCCCAGCCGCGAGGCCGCACAGCGCGACCCACAGGCTCTCCCAGATGATCAGCACGAACAGCTGTAGCGACGAAAAGCCGATCGCGGCGAGGATCCCAAACTCGCGCAGGCGCTCCATCACCGAGACGAACAAGGTGTTGAAGATGCCCGCGGCGATCAGCACGGTGATGATCCCCTGGAGGACCATGTTGCCGGTCTCCTTCATGGTGATGAAGCCGGCGAGGTCGGGCAGGGCCTGATCCCAGGGCAGGGCGACGGCCTGCTCGCCGAGCTCGACTTGTCCCGTGAGCGCCGCGGCCACGGCGTGGGCCTGGCGGTGGCTGTCCAGGAACACGGCGATCTGCGTGGCCTCGTCCGCGTCGTAGCCCAGGGTCTGGCGCAAGCTCCCGATCGGCAGCAGACAAGTCGCGCTGTCGACCTCCGGGGCGCCGGTGCGCAAGATCCCCGAGACCCGGGCCAGGCCGCTGGTGATCTCGCCGTCCTTGCCGGTGACCGTGTAGACCACCTTCTTGCCGAGCTCGACGTCGAGGTTCTCGGCCAGCTTGGCGCCCAAGATGATCCCCGGGTCGTCAGCCGTCGCGAACATCTCCCCCTCGACCAGGTGCTCGACCAGGCCCAAGGTGGTCTCGTCCTCGAGCGCCGGGTCCATGGCCAGCACGCCCGCGCCCACGTTGTTGGCCGAGGTCGCGAGCATCACCCCGCCGGTGATCCGCACCGAGACCGCGCGGACGTCGTCGCGCTCGCGGAGCTCGGCGAGGGTCTGGGGGTCGGCGCGGACCGTGGACTTGAGCGAGGGGTGATCCGCGTAGTCGGCGTGCTGGATCACCACGTGGCCGCCGCCCAGGCGCGAGGCGTAGTCGATCATCTCGGAGTAGGAGGAGTCGCCGATGCCCGTGGAGATCGTCGCCAGGAGCACGCCGAAGGCGATGCTGAACAAGGTGATCGCCGTGCGCCGGCTGTTGCGCCACAAGTTGCGCCAGGCGAGGAGTGGGAGTCGTGGTCCGGCCATGGTGAGGTCCTGCTGGCTGCTAGTCGCGGATCGCGTCGAGTGGCTTGATCCAGGCGGCGCGCGACGCCGGGTAGAGCACGGCCAAGATGATGATGACGACCAGCGCCGTCACCGGGGTCGTGTAGGTCGAGGCGTCGACCTTGGACCGCCAGATCGGGTCCATGGCCACGTTCATCACGGACATGTCGCCCAGCGAGCTCAGGTCGATGCCCGTGGTCGTCATGTAGTAGTTGAGAGGCACGGCCAGGAGCACGCCGAGGGTGACGGCGAACGCGGCCTGGATCGCGGTCTCGAACATGATCAGCCGGAACACCTTGCCCGGGCCGAAGCCCACGGCCTTGAGCACCCCGAACTCGCGGGTGCGCTCGAACACGGCCATGAGCATGGCGTTGAGCACCACGATACCCACGGCGATGTAGATGATGCCCATCATCACGGCCATGGCGCCCTGGGTGGACTCGAGCATCGTGGCCATGCTCGGCTGGAGCTGCTTCCAGCTCGAGACCTCGACGCCCGCGGGGGCCATGGCCTGAGCGGCGTCGACGGCCGCGTCGAGCTCGACGCCCTCGGGGATGCGGAAGATGATCTGGTGGACGCCGCCCTCGTAGACCATCAGCTCGCGGAACTTGGCCGAGGTCATGAACACCCCGCCGCGGTCGACGGCCTCGGAGATGCCCCGGAGCAGGCCGCGGACCGGGTAGACCTCGTTGGCCATGGATCCGTCGGCGCCCTGGGAGAGCACCACCAGCTCGTCGCCCACGCCGAGGCCGAGCTCCTCGCCCAGGCGCCGGCCGATGACCACGCCATCGTCGTCATCGCTCAACCACGCGCCCTCGTGGAGCTGCTCGTGGATCTTGCTGACCCCGCGGTGCGCCTCGACCTCGAGGCCGACGATCTGCACACCCGCGGAGTTGTCCTCACCGGCGCCGAGACCCGCGGCCAGCAGCCGCGGCGAGACCCGGTAGCCGGCATCGCGCAGCTTGGCGAGCAGCGGCTCGGGGTCCTCGATCGCCGTATAGAGCGAGGGCTTGGCGCGATACTCCTCGGCGAAGATCTGCCCGTCGCCCATCTCGAGGTCGAGGATGTTGCGCTGCAGGCCCTCGACGTAGCCGGTGACCATGCCCGAGTAGAAGATGATCACCAGCAGCGCGAGCGCGGCCGCGGCGATGGTCACCACGCTGCGCCGAGTGTTGCGCCACACGTTGCGCCAGGCGAGTCGAAGGTCGTCGAGCATGATCTTGATCCGCGGCTGACTAGAGCGCCTTGAGCTGCTGCACGCTGAAGAATTCGGGCTTCAGATCGATGTCGAACTCGAGCTTCTCGTAGCTGACCTCGGTGTACTCGCCGGACTTGTCGAGCGGGGTCATGCGCATGCGCGAGGGCACGATCCGCGCGCCCTGCGTGCGGTAGCCGCTGAACTCGAGCTTGCGGACCGGCTTTTGGTCCTCGTCGTAGAACAGCTCCGCCGCCGGCATGCGGTCGGACTTGCGGACCATGACGTCGATCCGCCCCCACACGACCACGGCCGAGGGCTTGGGCATCAAGACCACCGCCCAGGTCGCCTCGCCCTCGATCGTCGGCCCCTCCTCGAGCTTGTAGTCGAAGTCGTCGGCCAGGCGGCTGTCCTTGATCAGGTCGTCGTTTGTGAAGTGGCTGCCCATCCACGACCCGCCCATGGACGCGCCGGAGATCTTGATGGTTCGCCCGGTCTTGCTCAGGTAGGTGAACAGATCGCCCTTGGACTTGAGCGTGGCCGTGCCGCGCTCTTTTTTGGGCTCGAGGATGCGGATCAGCGAGTAGTCCTCGCCCAGGCTCCAGCTCTCGAGCTTCATCGAGCGCTCCCAGTGCTCGGTCTTGACCTTCATGGTCATGTCCGCGTGGCTCGAGCGCCCGCGGTGGACGTCGTCGACCTGGTCGAGGAGGTAGCGCGGAAACTCGGGGTCGCCGGGCTCGGGGGGCGGGGCGGCGAGGCTCGTGCGAGGCAAGCTCGCTAGCGCGGCGGCCAGAGGCAGCGCGAGCGCGGCGGTGAGCAGGGTGCGGCGTGACGTGGTCATGACGGCTCCTCGTTTGGGTTCGAGATTGTGGGGGCGGAATTCTGGGTCTGGGTCTGGCCGTGCTCCGAGCGCGGGCGCAGGCCGTCGACCACGAGGTCGGCGAGGATCATTGCGAAGCGCTGCGGCGTCATCCCGGGGCGGATCCACTCCTGGCGAATGGCCGGCGCGAGCACGCCCAGGGCCGCGACCACGTAGGCGCGATCCTGGAGCTCGACGGCGCTCCAGCGGTGGTCACCGGCGACGGCGTCGAGCAGCGGCGCGAGCAGATCCGTGCGCAGAGCCTTGCTGTCTCCCATCAGCTCCGCGGGGATCTCGGCCATGACCTCGGCGAGCTCGCCCTCGACGATCCTCGTGTTGAGCGGCGCCTCGGCCGGCCAGGTCAGCATCACGACCAACCACTGCTTGAGGCGCTCTTGCGCGGACAGGCCCTCGTCGAAGGCCCGCGCGAGCATGGGGACCAGCGCCAGCTTCTCCCGGGCGATGCAGGCGATCAGCAGATCGATCTTGCGCGGGAAGTAGAGGTAGAGCGTGCCCTTGGCGACCCCGACCGCCACCGCGATCTCGTCCATGCTGGTCTCGCGGTAGCCCTGGGCCACGAAGCGCTCGTGAGCCGCCTCGAGGATCGCCACGCGCTTGCGACCCTTGGCCCGGCTCGGGTCGACGTCACCCATGTAGGTGCGGAGCCGCTCGGCGGCGTCTTCGAGGCTCATGGACACGATGACTGATCTACGCCTTCCAGTCAGTTTTTCAAGATTAAAGCCTTCGAAAGCAATTTAATGTCTGACCAGATGGCCACTTCTGGTCATTTTCGTGAATTTGGCGCACTTTTTGCGGGGCCACTTCATCGATCCCTTCTGGCGCCACGGTGAGGGTCGAGACAGCAAGTTCGGCGCACCTCGGCCAAGATGGCCCATGCCGCGCCCATCGAGCACCTCCACCCTCGGCGGCCTCGCCCTCCTCGCCGCGTTGCGCTCGACCGCCTGCACGGAAGACGCCGGCGCCGAAGAGACCCAAGGCGCGAGCGAAGACGAGGCCGCCGACTCGAGCTCGAGCTCGAGCTCGGGCGCCAGCGAGAGCTCGGGCGCCAGCGAGAGCTCGGGCGCCAGCGCGAGTGAGAGCGAGAGCGACGCCGTCGACAGCGACGACGACCCGACCAGCAGCGACGCCGCCGACAGCGACGATGACCCGAGCAGCAGCGCCGCCGACAGCGACGATGACCCGACCAGCAGCGACGCCGACAGCGACGACGACCCGAGCAGCAGCGACGACGACTCGAGCTCGAGCACCGGCGCGCTCGACTGCGAGCTCGCCGAGATCATCGACCAGCCGGTGTGGGACGAGCTCTTCTTGCACAAGGACGACGCCGCCTGCTCGGGGGCGGTCTACACCCTCCAGGGCCTGCTCGACGCCGCCGCCGACTACCCGAGCTTCGCCTGCGAGGGCGACGCGGCCACGCGCCGCCGGGAGCTCGCCGCCTTCTTGGCGCAGATCTCCCACGAGACCACCGGCGGCTGGGCCGACGCGCCCGACGGCCCCTACGCCTGGGGCCTGTGCTTCATCGAAGAGCTCGGCTGTGAGAACAACGCCTGCCCGCAGTACTGCGACGCGAACTCGGCCATGTACCCCTGCGCGGCGGGCAAGACCTACCACGGCCGCGGAGCCATCCAGCTGAGCTGGAACTACAACTACGGCCAGGCCGGCGACGCCCTCGGCGTGGATCTGCTCGCCGACCCCGACCTGGTCCGCGACGACAGCAAGCTGGCGATCCAGACCGCGCTGTGGTTTTGGATGACCGAGCAGGCCCCCAAGCCCTCGGCCCACGACGTGATGACCGGCGCCTGGCAGCCCAGCGCCGACGACCAGGCCCTCGGCCGCCTGCCCGGCTTTGGCATGACCACCAACATCATCAACGGCGGGCTCGAGTGCAGCATGCCCGGCAACGCCAAGGTCGCGGATCGCGTGGGCTTCTTCGAGCGCTACGTCGAGCTGCTCGCGACCGACGTGGGCGAGAACCTGTGGTGCGACGAGATGACGCCCTACTGACGCGCGCCCCCGCGCGGCGTGACGCCGCGGCGGGGATCCGCTAGAAGCTGCCCGTGCCCGAGCAACCCGCCTCGATCCCCAACATCGTCGACGTCGAGCTGCTGCGCGGGGCCGAGCACGAGGGTGGCGCGCCCAGCTTGCTGGTCGAGGTCCCCCACGGCGCCGACGAGCGCGCCCACTACGAGCAGCTGCGCGGGCGCCTGCGCGGGGCGCTGCCCGAAGACCTCGAGGAATTCTTCTTCGTGAACACCGACGTCGGCGCGTGGGCCTACGGACGCGCGACGGCCCAGGCCCTGCTCGCGGCCGAGCCCAAGCGCGCCGCGCTGATCGTCCGCAGCCTGATCCCCCGGACCTTCGTCGACTGCAACCGCCCCGCCGACTATGGCGACGGCCGCCTCGGCGAGGGCGCGCTCACCCCGGGGATCCCACCTTATGTCCGCGACGCGGACGATCGCGCGCTGCTGACCACCCTGCACCGCCGCTACGTCGAGGCCGCGCGCCAGGCCTACGCGCTGGTCTGCGGCGCCGGCGGCCTCGCCCTGGTCCCGCACACCTACGGACCGCGCACCCTCGGCATCGACGCGATCGACGACGAGATCATCACCAAGCTGCGCTGGGCCTGCGCGCCGGATCGCCACGACAGCTGGCCGCTGCGCGCCGAGGTCGACCTGCTGACCCGCGACGCCGAGGGCCGCTGCTACGCCCCCGAAGGGCTCGAGCAAGCGCTGCTCGACGCCTTCGCGGCCGCCGGCTTCTCGCCCGTGGCCAACGAGGCCTACTACATCCACCCGAGCACCCTCGGCTACACCTGGTCGGCGCAGTACCCGGGGCAGGTGCTGTGCCTGGAGCTGCGCCGGGATCTGCTCGTCGCGGCCTGGACTCCGCTCGCGGCCATGCACGTCGACGCGGGCAAGTGCGCGCGGGTGGCCGAGGTGCTCGCGCCGGCGCTGCGCGAGCGGCTGACCGGCGGCCGCTAGGAGCCCGTGGTGGAACCCAGCGCGGCTCCTGGCGCCGGGATTTTTGTCGAGGGCGCGAAGCCAAAACGCCGCTGTACCGGGCGTACTGCAAGTTTTGGCGACAAAGCCTTCGGCGAAAAGACCAAGCGAGGTGTCGTGTTGGGTTTCACCACGGGCTCCTAGCTCGCGCTCCACGAGTACGGACGAGGTCCTGACTCGCGCCGCCCCTCGATCCCGCGGCGACCAGGGCCGAGGTGGTAGCATCGGCTCATGCGCCGCAGCTCGAGCACCCTCGCCACCTCCGCGGCCCTGGCCCTGTGCACCGCAGCCGGCGCCGCGCAGGGCAGCCAGCTCACCGCGACCTGCGAGGGGCTCGCAGCCGCGCCTGTCCTGCTCAGTCTTCAGGTCGAGGAGCTCAGGGTCGAGCGCGCCCCCAAGCGCCTGCGCACCAGCTTTCGCCAAAACGGCCAGACCGGCGACGCCGCGCCCCTCGTCCGCCTACCCTGAGCCCCCATGGCCAGACCGATCATCGACGCGGTCATCGACGCCCTGCGCTCGGACAGCTTCGCGCGCGAGCATAGAGATCGTCGACCGCTGCACCTGCCCTGCGAGCCCGGCCAGGCCCACGACTTCTCGAGCCTGCTGAGCCTCGACCAGCTCGACGCGATCTTGTCTCGCGGGGCGCTCACTCCCGAGCAGGTCTCGCTCTCGCGCGGCGGCGCCCTGCCCCCCGAGGACTTCACCAAGCCGGGGACCTTGCTGGAGGTCGAGCGCGTCGTCGACGTCCAGCGCGTCGTCGAGCTGCACAGCCGCGGCGCGACGATCGTCGTCAACGCGATCGAGGAGCACGCCGAGCTGCCCTTCTTGCTGTGCCAGGCCGCCGAGCTCGCCCTCGGCCTGCGCGCGAGCGCCAACGCCTTCTTGACCCCGCCGGGCGAGCGCGGCTTCCCCCGCCACTGGGACACGAGCGACTCCTTCGTGATCCAGCTGCGCGGGCGCAAGCGCTGGCGGCTGTGGGCCTCGGGCCACCCGCTCCCCCTCGCCCATCACAGCTACTTCGACCAGGGCGAGGACAGGCGCGAGCGTGGCCAGCCCCTCGAGCTCGAGCTCGGCCCCGGCGATCGCCTCTACGTCCCGCGCGGCTGGGTTCACGAGGCCCAAAACCCCGGCCCCGAGACCTCCTTGCACCTCGCCTTGGCCCTGCACCCCCACCGCTGGATCGACCTCATGCGCCGGGCCCTCGCCCGCGCCGAGGCGGACCCGCGCTTTCGTGAGGCCCTGCCGCCCCCCGCCGAGCGCGAGCCCGAGCGCCTGGCCGCGCGCTTCACCGAGCTCGGCCAGCGCATGCTCGCGACCATCGACCCCGCCGCCGAGGTCGACGCGCTCTCGCGCGAGCTGCTCGCCAGCGCCCCCCGCTTCGCCCGCGGCCAGCTGGCCAGCGTCGTCGGCCTCGCGGCCCTCGGCCCGTCCACCTGGCTGCGCCCGCGCGTCGACCTGCGCTACCGCCTGAGCACCCGCGACGAGCAGCTGATCTTGGACGTCCCCGACCACGGCACCCTCGAGCTGCCCGAGCGCGTGACCAGGGCGCTGCGCTTTTGTCTGGAGACCCCGCGCTTTCGCGTGGCCGACATCCCCGACCTCGACGCGGACGGCCAACACACCATCGCGCTGCGCATGGTCGTCGAGGGGCTGCTGCTCCTCGACGAGGCCGTCGAGCCGGGGACCTGAGGCCGATCATCCCTGCCCCCGCCCCTCGCCCTCGCCCTCGCCCTCGCCCTCGCCCTCGCCCTCGCCCTCGCCCTCGCCCTCGCCCTCGAAGGGCAGATCAGCCAAGGCCGCCACCTTGCGCGGGGTGTGCTGCCACTCGATCGGCAGCGGGATGAACTTGTTGAAGGTCAGCCGGGTGTCCGCCAGCCGCTTCGGCGCCACGTAGTCGGGGCGATACATGCTGTGCCACTGCCAGCCCGGGAAGACCACCAGCCGGTTGAAGCGCTCGGGCACCAGCGCGAGCAGCTCGAAGTCCTCACCGCCCATGTCCTCGGGCCGAGTCACGGCCGCGAGCTGCGTGGACACGCGCATGTGCTCGATGATGTCGACCCACAGCTCGGCCTGGGCGCCGTAGAGCGCGCCCAGGGCATGGAGGGTGCGCACGCCAAATAGGCGCTCGAGCAGCAGGTGGTGGGCGATGTCCGGGCGCGCGACGAAGGAGCTCAGGCCGGTGTCGATGTGGCGCCAAAAGGCCGTGCCCCCCGGCTGCTCGCGCTGCGGATCCGAGAGGTAGACCACCGCCGTCAGCCACGAGCCCGGGTCGGTGTGGATCGAGGCGTAGCGCTCGTCGGGGTGAGGTGCGTAAGCGCCGAAGGAGAACGTCCCATCGCGGTGGGTGAGCGCCTCGCCCCAGCGTCGAAAGGACCAGTCCGCGTGGGCGTCGGGGAGGCCGTAGAGCTCGCGCCAAAACCAGGTTTGGAGCGCGTGGGTCAGGGCCGCGACCGCGGGCTCCGGGGCGTGGCCCGAGCAATAGTAGCCCTGATAAAACTCCTGGGCGTTCGCGCTGCGCCACCGAGACGAACCCAGGGCCCACGCCCGCAGGGCGTGCGGATCCCTGAACAGGTCGTCGATGACGAGCACGGGGTTTTGCGCCGCGCCGAGGCGCAAGACCTGCCTGGGCAGCGAGCGCAGGGGCCGGGTCTCGAAGCACACGCGGCCCAGTATAGACGCGAACCCGAGCTCACTTTCTGCGCTCGCGCTCGCGCAGCAAGACGTCGCGCAGCCTGGTCAGCCCGCGCTCGACCATCTCCTCGCACCAGTCCTTGGCGTCGACGCCCAGGCGTCTGGAGATCTCGACGACGAGCGCCTCACGGGCCGCCCGCAGCCGCGACTTGACCGTGCCCTCGGGGATCCCCAGGACCGCCGCGACCTCGCGCTGCGACAGCTCGTAGAAGTAGTGGTAGTCGATCACCTCGAGCTGCTCGATGGAGATCGCGTCCATCGCCGCGGACAGCAGGCCGAGCTCCTCGATCACCAGCGACTCGGACAGCACCCCCCGGGTGCCGACGCAGCACAGCGAGTCGCGGTAGGTGTCGAGCTTGCGCGCGCGCCCACGCAAGCTCTCGTAGAACAGGTGACGCGCGATCCCAAACAAAAACGAGCGCACCGTGGCCCGGCCCTCGAAGCGCTCGAGGGCGCTGATCATGCGCAGGAAGGTCTCCTGGATCAGCTCCTCGGGCTCGTACTCGGGCAGCCGACGCAGGAAGTACACGCGCAGATCGTTGAAGTATCTCGCGACCAGGCGACCGCCCGCTTCGCGGTCGCCTCCGCGCCAGCGCTCGAAGAGCGCGAGGTCGGGATCGTGATCGAGGTCGGGGTCGCGGCCCGCGGATCTAGGCTCGGCGCCCTTCGCCTCGGCGTCCTCCAGCTCGTCCTCGCGGCCATCATCTTCGGGTCTCTCACTCATGTCGCTCAGCATGACATCACAGCGCCGCCTCGTCACGGCTTCGTCGCCCCCAGACGCAGCGGATCCCCGAGCGCCCGCCCTGACTGCGCGGCCGGTCGCATCCCCGGGTGCCAGTCGGCCGCGGGGCCTGATAGGCTGCCCCCGCCGTGGGGAAGCCCGAGCCACTGTCTGTCAACGACGCCCTCGAGCGCCTGGTCAATCAGTTCTCGGACTCGATGGCCTTCTTCCGCGAGCTGATTCAAAACGCCCTCGACGCCGGCTCCGAGGAGGTCGAGATCCGCTTCGACTACCGCGAGGGCAAGATGGTCATCCACGTCGACGACTGGGGCGCGGGCATGAACCGCGAGATCATCGACACCCGGCTGACGCGGCTGTTCTCGTCGAGCAAGGACGGCGATCGCACGAAGATCGGAAAGTTCGGCATCGGCTTCGTCTCGGTGTTCGCGATCCAGCCCGAGGCGGTGTGCATCGACACCTCGCGCGACGGCGAGAACTGGCGGATCGTCTTCGACGCCGAGCGCCGGTTCTCGCTGGTCCGCCGCGAGGCGCCGACCGAGGGCACGCAGATCCAGATCTTCAAGGCGCTCTCGCCCAGCGAGTACGCGGACTTTCGCGCGCGCGCCCGCGAGGTCGTGGGCTACTGGTGTAAGCACGTGTCCGGCGAGGTCCGCGTCGAGGGCGAGCTGATCAACGAGCCCTTCGAGCTCGGCGCGCCCCTCGAGGTCCGTCAGCAAGGCGGAGCCGGGGGTGGGAGCGAGAGCGGGAGCGGAGACAGCGACGAGCTCGTGGTCGTCGGCCACCTCGCCGATCGCGGCTCCTTCGCGGGCTTTTACAACCGCGGGCTGACGCTCATCGAGCAGGAGATGATCCCCGGCCTGGCCTTCAAGGCGAGCTCGGCCAAGCTCGAGCACACGCTGACCCGCGACGACGTGATCCGCGACCAGGGCTTCGACCGGCTCATGGCCCAGGTCCACGCGCTGGTCGCGGGCGAGCTGTGCGAGCGGGTGTTCGCCGAGATCGACGCCGCGGTCCGCCTGCTCGACCCCAGCGCGGGCCTCGACGACGCCTCGACCGAGCGCCTCGAGTACCTGTGGGCCGCGGCCGCGTGGCACGAGCAGGCCGAGCACGCGCTGCCCGAGAGCGTGGCCGAGCGCGCGCTCTTTCGCAGCCCCGCGGGGCGGCTGATCAGCCTGGCGAACCTGCGCCGAGCCAGGCGCAGCGCCGCCAAGCGCCCGGTGCTCGCGTCGGCGCCCAGCGAGCTCAGCGAGGCCATGGAGCGCGCGGGCTACCTGGTGCTCTGGCTGCCCCCGACCTGCGCGGCCGGCTGGACCCTGGCCGATCGCGTGGGCCGAGGCAGCCTGAACATCGACGCGTGGTGCACCGCCACGCCGGCCAGGGACTCCGAGGAGGCGCTGCGCTGGCAGCCGCTGACCGCGGCCGTGGCTCGGCTGCTCGACGGCTGGGGCGCCAAGGTCCACGGCGTCCACCTCGGCCACCTGCACAACCCCGACCCCGCCCTGCGCGAGCGCGTGGCGATCACCCAGGCCGAGTTCGGCGAGCTCACCTTGGTCGCCGAGGCCAGCGCCCTGGGCACGGGGCTGCTCTCGACCCGGCGCGCGCTCGTGCTCAACGCCGACCACCCGACGATCCGCGGCTTCGCCGAGCTCGCGCGCAGCGAGCCCGAGCTCGCCGCCTACTTCACCGTCAAGGCCTTCTTCCTGGGCGAGCGCCTCGACGCGCGCACCGACGAGGCCCTGGTCCAGCTGACCCACGACGCCCGCTCCCTCCGCACGGCCTGATACGGCCTGACACGACTTGATCATGGCGCTGCTCGAAGAGCTCGAATCCGCCGGCGAGGTCGAGGCCCGCTCGCACTTCTCCATCGACGCCGAGAAGGCGCGGGAGAAGCTGCGCGCCTACCAGCTCGCCGATCCCCACCGCTACGTGTTGCTGCTCGTCGAGGCCGCGCTGCTCGCCGGGGCCGAGCGCCTCGACTTCTCCTTCGACAGCGACGACCTGCACCTGCGCTTCCTCGGCCGGGCGTTTCGCTACGCGCAGCTCGCCAACGTCTACGGCGCGCTCTTCGTCGAGGCCGACCAGCTCGACCAGCTCGACCAGGACGCCCGCGCGCGCCTGCCCGCCATGCAGCAGCTGGCCTACGCGATCAACTCGGCCATGGCCCTCAACCCGCGCTGGGTGCGAGTGCGCAGCGTGGACGCCGAAGGCCGCGGCGCCGCCTTGACCCTGCGCCCGGACCAGCCCGACGAGGTCGAGGCCCTCGAGGGCGCCGAGCCGGGGATCCACATCCACGTCCGCGACCGCTTCCGCCCCGGCCTGGTCGTCGAGTTCTTCCGCAGCCTCGGGGGGACGATCGCCGAGGCCCTGCTCCTGCGCAGGCACTGCCGCTGGGCGAAGACGCCGATCTTCATCGACGACGAGCAGATCTCCGGGGCGGACCCCTTTGGCGCGGACTACTGGCACGGCCGGGAGATCCGCGAGCTCGACGCGGACGGGCAGGCGACCGGGCCGGTGATCGGCCGCGCGGTGCTCGGCCTGCGCGACGCGACCCAGGCCGACGGCCTCGCCCAGCCCAGGGTCGAGGTCCTGTCCAACGCCGTGTTCATCGAGTCGGCCGAGCTGCCCGGGGCGGTCCCCGGCTTCGCGGCGATCATCGACGGCTCGCGGCTGCGCAAGGACGTGTCCCAGAGCCGGCTGCTCCGCGACGAGCACTACGAGGCGATCCTGCTCGCGGCCCACGACGCCCACGACCACCTGATCGCGCGCCTCGCCGAGCGCCAGGGCGCGGAGCTCCAGCTCGACTGGGCCGAGCGCTGCCTGAAGCTGTGGCTGAGGCGGTGGACCGAGCTCGGCGAGGACCCCTGCGAGGCCCTGGCCGAAGACGAGGTCTTCGCGGCCATCGCCGGCGTCCCGCTGTGGCCCACGGTCGGCGCCGGGCGGGTCTCGACCCGCGCGCTGCTCGAGTCCGAGTGGCCGGTGCGCTACGCCTCCAAGCACCACGGCTTCGCCCCCCTCGACCTGCCCTTCGTGGTCTACCTCGACGAGGAGAATCTCGACCTCGCCGCGCTGCTCGAGCGCCTCTTTGGCGCCAACACCAGCGACTACACCGAAGCCCTCGCCCGCGAGCACGAGCGCCAGCACCGACGCCTGGCGTTCATGGCCCGCACCCACCTGCCCGAGCTGCCCGAGGGCTACTTCCTGGTCCGCGAGCCGATCCGCGTCGAGCTCGGCCCCAAGCGGGTGATCCGCGGCGAGCTCGGCCTGCGCTCGCTGGGCACGGCCGACAGCTGGCTGCGCCTGCTCGCCGAGGGCTGCCTGCTCGCCGAGCGCCACTTCGACGAGCTGCTCCCGGGGCTGTGTGTGGTCGTCGAGGCCCCGCTCAGCCTCGACACCAGCAGCTACGAGTGGGCCAAGGCCGACGAGGTCCTCGCCGCCACCGGCCTGGCCGTGCTCGAGGGCATCGAGCGGCTGATGAGCGCGCTCGCGCGCAGCGGCGCCGTGGGTCCGCGGAGCGTCGAGCTGCGCGAGATCGTGCGCGAGTACGTGCGCCACGTGTCGAGCCGCCACTACGAGCGCGGCTTCCTCCAGGCCCTCGGCTTCAGCTCCAGCCGGGCCAAGCGCGAGGTCAAGGCGCGCCGCGAGCTCGAGACCCGCCCGCGCTGGCAGCTCGACGAGCCCGGGGCCCAGCCCCACCCGCTGGCGAGCGTCGGCCTGTTCCCGCGGGCCGTGGGCTCGCCGGCCTCGCTCCTCGACCTCCGGCGCGCGCACGCGGGCGGGGTCTTGCTCGCCTGGGTCGAGCCCGACGCCGGCCCGATGCCGACCGGCATCGAGCGCGAGCTCTACCTGCTCGGACGCAGCGACCGCGAGCTCGTGCGCGCGCTCGTCGGCCAGGACTGCCTCGAGAGCTTCGCCGAGGAGCTGGCCTGGCTGCGCCGCCGCGAGGCCTTCATGGCGCGGCCCGAGAGCCGCCCGAACTTCGGCGTGCCGACCCTCGCCCGCGCCTACTTTGGCGGCGGCGACGAGGCCGACGCGGGCAGCCGCGAGCCGCTGCGCGGTGGCCTCGGCCTGCGCGAGTTTCGGGCCGCCGAGATCAGCGATCTCTCGACCGCCGTGCGCGTCCACTACCACCGCCGCGAGCTGTGCGACCTCAGCCTCGCGCTCCCCCTCCCGGGCCTGGTCGCCTGGGTCGACGGCGAGGCCCTCGAGACGACCCGCGACTTTGGCGGGCTCGCCCACCCCGGAGCCCTGCGCGAGCCGCTGCTCGCGACGATCCCCGCGCTGATCGAGCGCGAGCTCGACGAGGCCCGCGAGGCCGCCGACGCGCTCATGGCCTGCGAGTGGTGGACGCTGATCTCGGTCCCCAAGCTGGTCTTTGGCGAGCGCGCCTTGGTCACCAATTTTTGCGAGCAGCTGCGCGAGCACGGCCAGGACGCGGCGCTCGAGACCCTCACCGGGTGGCTGGAGATCCTCGAGCGCTACCCACAGACCGACCTGACCCGCGCGATCGGGCGCCTGCGCAGCGCGGGCGAGCAGCCCTCGCCCGAGGCGATCCGCGCCCAGCTCGGCCGGGCCACCGCGCGGGTCAGCGAGGCTCGAGCTCAGCGCGCGCGCCTGCGCCAGGCCCTGGTCCCCAGCTTGGGCCGGCTGCTCACCCAGCCCTGCTTTCGCGCCTTCGCCACCGAGCGCGGCGAGGTCGATCCGCAGCGGCGCTGGAGCTTCGCCGAGCTGATCCTCCACCTCGACCAGGGCGAGCCCCTGGCCTGGGTGACCGACAGCTTCACGCTGGCCCAGACCGCCAAGGTCGAGTTTGGCGTCCTGGCCCTCGACGCCGTCGAGCTCGCCCTGCTCCG
The DNA here is from genome assembly GCF_011083025.2 of Pseudenhygromyxa sp. WMMC2535. Classification (NCBI taxonomy): domain Bacteria; kingdom Pseudomonadati; phylum Myxococcota; order Nannocystales; family Nannocystaceae; genus Pseudenhygromyxa; species Pseudenhygromyxa sp. WMMC2535. Next base: position 3,215,544 of record NZ_JABJWV010000001.1, on the reverse strand, counting down.
GGACCTGTTTGGCGTCGAGGCCCTCGAGGAGATCAGCGCCTGGCTGCGCGGCCGCGCCGACTTCGAGCGCCGCCGGCGGATCGACGAGCCCCGCCTGGCCCGCGGCTCCGTGCTCGCTCTCGCCCCGCTCTCGGCGCCAGGGATCCGCGGCGAGAGCGGCCTGGCGCGCTCGAGCGAGGCCTCCACCAACGTCGTCCGCGTGCTCACCGAGGGCCGCGAGGTCACCACGCTGCGCTTCCCCGCCGGCCCGATCGCCTCTCTCGCCGTGGTCGAGGTCGAGGACCTCGAGGTGACCACCAGCCACGACGACGTCTCGGCCAAGGAGCGCGCCCGCCTGCGCAAGCTGGTCCTGCGCCGCGCGAAGAAGCTGCTCGGCGACTACGCTCTGGGCTTCGAGGACCTCGAGGGCGAGGCCAGGGCCGAGGCCGCCGTGTTGATCCGCGCGGCGCTGCGCAAGTGGCCGCCGGGCAGCGGGGGCTACCGCGCCCGCAAGCTCCGGTCGACCTTCTCCAAGCTCGCCGCGGCCCCGGTCTTCCCCGGCGCGCGCAAGCCCTGGTCCGCCGAGGAGCTCGCCGAGGCCGCGGAGCGCGGGCCCCTGATCACCCTCCACGCGCGCGACGAGCTCGAGCTGCCCGAGGGCCCAGTTCTGATCCTCGAGCGCGGAGACATCGAGCCGTGCCTGCGCGCGCTCTTTGGTCCGCTGCGCGACTACGGGGCCGAGCGCGCCCGCGTCCAGCGGGTCGCCGCGCGCAAGGCCGACGCGGCGGCGCTCCCGACCCATCCGCCCGAGGGCCTGCTAGTCCACGTCATGCTGGCGGAGGACGGGCTCGAGGGCTGGCTGGGCATCAGCGTCGGCGGCGAGACCGACCTCACCCTCGGCAACGACGGCCGCGTGCTCGGCCAGCGCCCCAGCGCCGCGACCTTTCCCCACACCGGCGCGCTCTCGCTACCCGACGATCAGGTCGACCCCGAGTGGTCGCGCGCCTCGCTGACCCGCGCGCAAGAGCAGCTGCTCGAGCGCCACGCCAGCAAGCTGTGGATCGAGCTCGCGCGCAGCTTCGCCCTGCCCGAGCACGCCCTGGGCACCGCCGAAGGCCGGCGGCGCTTCACCGCCACCCGCGACGGCCTGCGCGGGCTGTTCATGCGCCTGCACGGGAAGATCGGCGAGGCCTACGCGCGTCGCCGTCGCCGTGGTCGCGCGCCCACCGACCGCAAGCAGCAGGCCTACGCGGCGCTCCTCGAGCTGCCCCTGCTCCAGCTCAGCAACGGGCGGTGGATCAGCCCCGCGGTCGCGGCCCGCGAGCGCCCGCTCGAGCTCGCCCACCTCCGGCTGTGGACGGGGCCCTCGGCCGAGGAGCTCCTCGCCCAGCGCGAAGCCGAGGTCCGCGAGCTCGAGCGACGCGAGCGCGAGCGCGAGCGCGAGGCCGAGCTGCGCGCGGCCAGGGAGCGCGAGGCCGAGCGCCGCCGCGAGCTCCTCCGCGAGGCCAAGCTGCGCGCCGAAGAGCAGCTTCGCCAGCAACGCGAGCGCGAGCGCCAGGCGCTCGCGGCCCGCGAGAAGGCCAGGCACGAGCAGGCCAAGGCCGAAGCCGCGGCCAAGGCCGAAGCCGCGGCCAAAGCCGCGCTCCCGACCCCGGCCGCGCTCCTGCTCGAAGCCCTGCGCGAGGAGCTGCGCCTGGTCCGAGGCCAGCGCGAGGGCCTGATCTCCGAGCGCCACCTCGAGTCCCTGCGCCTGCTCGAGGGCATCGACGCCCGCCGCCGCGACCCGCTCTTTGCGACCACCGCCGACGGCCCGCGCCTCAACACCGCCCACCCGATCTTCGCGTCCGTGCTCGAGCGCTACACCGAGGACCCCGGCTGGCTGACCCTGCTCGCGTCCTCGGCCTACAGCTTCCTCAACATCATCTACACCGAGGTCCGCGACGAGCACGAGGCCGAGTTCCTCGTCGCCCACGCGGCCTATGTCGCTAGCGCCGTCGAGGCCGAGCCCTGAGCCGCGCCGAGCCGAGCCCTGACATGGCCCGCCCCGAGCACCCGATCACCATGGCGATCCGCTTCCTGCGCGAGCGCGAGGTCCCGTTCACGCCGCACCTCTACCGCTACACCGGCGGCGGCGCCCGGGGCTCGTCCGAGGCCCTCGACGTCCCGCTGATGCGCGTGGCCAAGACCTTGATCTTCGAGACCGGCGACGGGGATCCGCTGTGCGTGGTCATGAACGGACCCTTCGAGGTCGCCACCGGGGTCCTGGCCAAGACCATCGGCACCAAGAAGGTCACGCCCTGCGCCCAAAAGCGGGCCGAGGCGCTGACCGGCTACCGCGTCGGGGGGATCAGCCCCTTCGGCCAGCGCACGGCCATGCCGATCTATCTCCAGCTCGACCTCTTCGAGTTCGAGGCCGTGTTCGTCAACGGCGGCCAGCGCGGCTTCCTGGTCGAGGTCGCGCCGGCGCAGCTCGAGCAGCAGCTCGGGGCCGAGGTCATCGACGTCGCGACGACCCGCTCCTAGCTAGGAGCCCAGCAGGCCGCGGATCCGCGCCTGGGCGCTGAGCGAGGCGCTGTGCATCTGATCCAGGATGCCCGGAGCGTAGGCCGAGGGCAGCCGCGCCGAGGCGGCGTCGACCTTGCAAAACTCGGCGAGCACCCCGTCGAGGTCCATGGCCGGCAGGCGCCCGAGCAGCTCGCGCCCGCGCGGGCCGAGCAGGCCACGGGCGCCGCACAGCGCCAGGGCGATCCGGCTCTCCTCGATCTGACCGATGCACTCGAAGGGCGTGTGCTCCCCGAGGCCGACCATGTCGTGGAAGAAGGCGTAGTTGTCCGGGACCTCGAGCAGCGCCTCGGGGAAGATCGCCTCGACGACCTCGCGCGAGAGGTGGGCGCGGTAGCCCAGCCACACGTAGGCGCACTTGGGGCAGCGCCGGCACCACGGCTTGGCCACGTTGCAGGAGTGCGTGGCGAACAGCGAGTCCTCGTCGCGGCGCAGGAGCTCGAAGATCACCACGTCGTGGATCGGCATCAGCGCGCTGAACAGGCCGATGTCGGCGACCAGCTCCGCGCGCACGTAGTCGTCGAGCAGGGCCTCGGCCTCGGCGGACTTGCCCCACTGGTGGTTGACGTCCTCGCCGGTCGCCGCCCAGATCAGGTTGCCCTGGTTGGCGCTGGCCTCGTGACCGAGGACCGCGTAGCCGTAGCCGTGGGCGAGCATCAGCGGCAAGGCGGCGAAGATCGAGCTCGGGGTCTCGGCGGCGGTGATCGTGCGCACCCCGAGCTCTTGGCCGTAGAGCTCGAGCACCGGGGCGTCGAAGAAGTCGTCGAGGATGATCTGGCGGTGGCGCCTGGTCGCGGCCCCGCGCGCGACCAGGCCGTCGATCAGCGCGAGCTGGGGCGCGGCCTGGCCGTAGATGCTCGCGGCGTAGGCCAGGGTCGCAAAGGGGATCCCCGCGCCCTCGAGCAGCTTCATGTTGACGAGGCTGTCCTTGCCGCCGCCGCAGAACATCAGCAGCTCCTCGCGCTGACGATCCCGGCGCACCGGCGCGCCCCCGGGCGAGCGCGGCGTGTCGATCCAGCGCACCGGCGGCTCCTCGGGCAGGTCGTTCTCGTAGCGCCACTGGGCCCAGACCTTGTGGAAGATCGTCGACCACAGGCGCTCGAGGGCCTCGCTGTGGTGGCGCGCGTAGGGGCCGAGGCTCAAGGTCCGCGGGCGCAAGCTCGCTATCTTGTTGATCTCGAACAGCGCCACGTGCACGAAGAGGCGCTCGACCAGGTCGTGGCCAAAGCGCCCCTCGAGCTCGAGCAGGTCCGTGTCCGGGTACCAGTAGACGGTGGAGAACTCGAGCTCGTCGAAGCGAAAGCGCATCACCAGCTGGTGAGCGCTCCACGACAGCTGGGACAAGGACAGCTCACGCGCGCGCATCGGCACGCCTTATCCCATCAATGGCCGGGTTGAGGAAGGCCGGCGGGACCGACAGGGCCGCCGGGCCCGCCGAGCTGCCCCGGTGTCGGCCCCAGTGTCGGCCCCAGGCGCAGGCCCTGCGGCGGCTCGAGGCGCGTCGGCCCGGCCCCGCGCTCGACCTCGACGTTCCAGTGCACGTCCATGGGCAGCGCGAGCACGATCCCCGCGGCCTCGAAGCGGCGCAGGAGCTCGAGGTTGACCGCGGTCTTGGCCATGCACTGCTTTTGGTACTCGTTGGGGAAGCGCTCGCGCTCGTCCGGCGACCACTTGGAGACCGCGTACCAAAACTCGACCTCGATGTAGCCGTGGCCGATCTTGTCGACCGCCTCCCACGAGATCTCGTCGAGCATGTCCTGGTGATCGAGGACGACCTGGCGGCAGATCTTCAGGGCCTCGACGAGCTGCGCGGGCGTGGTCCGCGGGTCGAGGCGCGGACGGACCTCGAAGTAGTAGCAGCTCTGGCTGTCGATGTTCGTGACCATGCTGTTGGTGAACTGGGTATTGGGGACGGTGATGTCGCGTCCGTACCAGTTCTTGATGATCGTCGTCCGAAAGCCCAGGTGCTGGACCCAGCCGTCGACCCCCGCCACGGCGATGCGGTCGCCGACCTTGAAGGGCCGCTGAGTGAGGACGATCAACCCGCCAAAGAAGTTGGACACCGTGTCCTGAGAGGCCAGGGCGATCGCCACGCCGCCGATGCCCAGGCCCGCGAGCACGGCCGTGACCTCGAAGCCGATGCTCGCCAGCGCGCTCGCCAGGCCGATGGCCCACAGCAGCACGCTGACGACCGTCTGGAGCACCGAGAACACGTGCAGGTCGATGGCGGTCTCGGGGCGCCTCGCGTAGGGCAAGAACAGGCCCTGGTGCACGGCGTCGTAGGCCCGGACCAGCAGCCACGTGAGGATCACCCCCACGAAGAAGGTGGTGCCCTTCATCAGCAGCTCGCGGGTACTGGCCTGGAAGGTCAGGGACTCGAAGGCCACCCGCAGGCCGAAGACCATCACGAAGACCATCACCGGCGCGCCGATGCTGTCGGCGATGAAATTCGCGATCTCCCACTTGGTCCGCTTGGCCAAGCTGCGCATCAGCGCGCTCACCAGGCGGCCGAGGATCAGCGCGCCCACGACGATCCCCAGCGCGATCAGCCAGCGCTGCACGGTATTTCCCCAAATCAGGGTTTCCAGCCAAGACACGTCTGTTTCGGGCATCGAAGTCTATCCCTTGGTGTTTTCATATGACGCGAGCCCCTCGAGGCCTCGAGGAGCTCGCGTCACGACGGGCCAGACATTGCCATTTGTCCTCGAGATTGTCACGCGAAACACACCACAAAAAAATGTCGACGATATGTCGATGTGTCGATGTGTCGATGTGTCGATGTGCCGATGTACCAATGTCGCGCCTCGCCCTGGCGACACGAGTACCGACATCCCAGGAGCGCCGGCTTCGAACGGCCGCCTCGCTAGTGTGCGCGGCAGAGGACTTGAAGGGTCCCAGGCGCCGGACCGCCGGTTGCTGACGAGGCGCGAGGAGGGAGTTTGTCGGGCACAAATGACTGACGAGCAACGAAGTCAGCGGCCGGTGCTCCAAGCCTGGGGCCCTTCAAGTCCTCTGCCGCGCACACTAGCGTCCGCGGCGGCCGGCCCGCCGGCCTGCGATGCGCTCCCCACCCGTCCCCGCCCCACTTTCGAGATCGGTGTTTCGTGTTAGCTTGTCGCCCGCGGAGGAGCCCATGCCCAGCAAAATCCCCCCACGCTCTCGCTACGACGCCGTGCGGGCGCAGACGCTGGCCTTGTGTGAGCCGCTCGAGGTCGAGGACCACGTCGTGCAGACCATGCCCGACGTCAGCCCGCCCAAGTGGCACCTCGCACACACCACGTGGTTCTTCGAGGCCATGGTGCTCGAGCGCTTCGTGCCCGGCTACGCGGTCCACGACCCGGCCTACGGCTACCTCTTCAACAGCTACTACGAGAGCGTGGGCCCGCGCTGGAACCGTCCCCAGCGGGGGGTGCTCAGCCGGCCCACGGTCGCGCAGGTCCGCGACTATCGCCTCGCCGTCGACGCGGCCATGCGCGCCTTCCTCGAGCGCGGCGACGCCCCCGCCGAGGCCGGGCCGATCATCGAGATTGGCCTGCACCACGAGCAGCAGCACCAAGAGCTGCTCGTCACCGACACCAAGCACATCTTCGCCCAAAACCCGCTGCGTCCGCGCTACCACCAGCTTCCTGGCTCGGGCTCGGGCTCGGGCTCGGGCTCGGGCTCGGGCTCGGGCTCGGGCGAGACCCCGCGGGCCTGCGCCCAGACCTGGCGCGCCTTCGAGGGCGGCCGCCGCGAGCTCGGCTGGGACGCGCCCGAGTTTTGCTTCGACAACGAGCGCCCCCGCCACAGCGCCTGGCTCGAGCCCTTCGAGCTCGCCGGGCGCTGCGTGACCAACGGCGAGTACCTCGAGTTCATGGCCGACGGCGGCTACACCTCGCCGGGCCTGTGGCTCAGCGATGGCTGCGAGGTCCTGCGCTGCGAGGGCTGGGAGGCGCCGCTCTACTGGGAGCAGCGCGACGGCCAGTGGTGGCAGATGACCATGCACGGCTTGCAGGCCGTGGTCGCCGACGAGCCGGTCTGCCACCTGAGCTTCTACGAGGCCGACGCCTACGCGCGCTGGGCCGGGGCGCGCCTGCCCACCGAAGAAGAATGGGAGATCGCCGCCCAGGACCTCGGCCCGCGCGAGCCCCTGGCCACCCTCGACGGCGGCCGCCTCCACCCCCAGGTCGAGGGCGAGCCCTTCCGCCTGCTCGGCAACCTGTGGGAGTGGACCGCCAGCCCCTACCGCCCCTACCCGGGCTTTCGCGCCTTCGACGGCTCCCTCGCCGAGTACAACGGCAAATTCATGATGAACCAGATGGTGCTCCGCGGGGGCTCGTGCGCGAGCCCTGCCAACCACCTGCGGATCACCTATCGCAACTTCTTTCAGCCCGAGAAGCGCTGGCAGTTCACCGGCCTGCGCCTCGCTCGCTGAACCGGACGAGCCTCATGTCTGCAATCACGACCCTCGACCCCAGCAAACTCGAGAGCAACGAGCGCGAGCAGTTCGCCCTCGACGTGCTCATGGGCCTGAGCACCGAGCGCCGCTCCTTGCCCAGCAAGTACTTCTACGACGCCGAAGGCAGCCGCCTGTTCCAGAAGATCACCAGCCTCGCGGAGTACTACCCCACGCGCTGCGAGGCCGAGATCCTCCGCCAGCACCGCGACGAGATGGTCGAGCTGCTCAGCAGCCGACCCACGACCATCGTCGAGCTCGGCGCCGGCGACGGGACCAAGACCCGGATCCTGCTCGAGGCCTGCGCCAAGCGGAAGCTCGACATCGAGTACGTGCCCGTGGACATCTCCCGCGACGCGCTCGAGTGGCTGGTCGACGCCCTGCAAGACGAGCTCCCCGAGATCCCGACCCGCGGCATCGTCAGCGAGTACTTCGACGCGCTGCGCTGGCTCAACGTCGAGAACTCCGAGCGCCGCAAGCTCGTACTGATGCTCGGCTCGAACATCGGCAACTTCAACCCGGCTCAGACCCGGGTGTTCATGCGCACGCTGTGGAATTCCTGCAACCCCGGCGACCTCGTGCTCACGGGCTTCGACCTCAAAAAAGACATCGACGTGATGCTCGCGGCCTACAACGACCGCGAGGGCGTGACCCGCGACTTCAACCTCAACTTGCTGCGGCGGATCAACACCGAGCTCGACGGCGACTTCAACCTCGCCAGCTTCCAGCACTTCGGGACCTACAACGTGTTCTCCGGGGCGATGGAGAGCTACCTCGTCAGCCTCCGCCGGCAGGAGGTCTCGATCGGCGCGCTCAACAAGAGCTTCACCTTCGATCCCTGGGAGCCGATCTTCGTCGAGTACAGCTTCAAGTTCCTGACCTCCGACGTCGAGGACCTCGCGCGCGAGACGGGCTTTCGACCCGTGGGCGCCTGGCAAGACGAGCGCGGGTGGTTCACCGACGCGCTGTGGCGCGTGCACAAAGAGCTGGTCTGACGCGTCACCAGGCTCCGCCGAGCGCCTGATTCCGCGGCGCCGCGGCGCGCCATGGAATCAGGCGCCATTCTTGGTACCCTGGCCGCTCATGCATCCGATCCAGCGCGCGATCGAGTCGCTCCACGAAAACGAGCGCTGCCCCCGTCTGCACGTCGACGTGACCCACGCCCAGGCGGTCTGCCCCGACTTCGTGCGCGAGCAGTGGAAGCAGCAGCTGGTCATCGACCTCGACCCCAGCTACCCCCTCGAGCTCGCCTTCACCGAGGTCGGCGTCGAGGCAGACCTTTCTTTTGGCGGCTACGTCACCCGCTGCGTGTTCCCCTGGGACGCGATCTACGTGGTCGTCGACCGCGAGACCGGGCGCGGCCTGGTGTTCGAGGAGCGCATGCCCCAGGCCGTGCGCGAGCAACGGGGCAAGACAAAGGCCAAGCCAAAGCCAAAGCCAAAGCCCGGCCCCAAGCTCGTGGTCGAGGGCGCCGGCGAAGATAGCGGTGCAGACACCGACGCCGACGCCAACACGGAGGCCGCGACCCCGGCGGCCGAGGACCCCACGCTCACCAAGGTCCGCGCGGACACGAGCGCGCGCCGGCCTCGGAGGCGCAAGCGCAAGAAGACCGAGGACGACGCGGCCGCCAGCTCGACCAGCGGCACGAGCCTCGAGGCCGCCGAGGACTCTGGCGACGACGCCGCCCCGAGCGATGTCGAGGACCCGAAGGCCGACGCCGACGCCGACGCCGACGTGACCGCAGCCGCGGCCGACACCGACGAGCAGCCCGAGATCGACGCCAGCGAGCGCGAGGCCAGGAGCCGGCGCGCGGCCTTCAAGGTCATCGGCGGCGGCGGCGGCGACGACTGAGAGTCTGTGACTCTTTCCCCCAGGCGACGCACCTGAGGACGCGCGGGAAAGATTTACAGACTCGGAGCCGCCAGCACTGAGCGGAGCCGAGCCCGCTCAGCCGTGGCGCGGGACCAGCCAGTCGACCAGGCCCTGGGCGCCGGGTACGGCCTGCTCGCTCAGGTAGGCCTCGGCGCTGGCCTGGTACTCGGCGGACTCTCGCCCGCTGGTGAGCTCGGACAGGCGCAGGCGCACCACGGCGAGCATCGCCAGCTGACCGCGCTCGAGGAACTCGAGCTCCGCCGCTCGCCAGCTGCGGCGCGTGGCCTCGCGGTCGTTCATCAGCGAGTGCTGCGCGGCCTCGTGGATGTGCGCCTGTCCGCGAAAGAAGGGGTCTCGGTAGCGGTGGTGGCGCTTGCAGCTCGCGCGCACGCGGTCGAGGAGCTCGCGCCTCGCCGGCGCCTGCAAGGCCGCCCGGACGACGCAGCGATCTTCGGCCTGGGCGATGTAGTCGCGGACCGAACGCAGCCGGTGCAGCCCGTTGTCGCGCGCGCGCGCGGCGATGACCTCGACCTGGGCGAAGCCGGCCTCGAGCTCGCCCGCGAAGAGGTGCACGTCGAGGGCGGCGAGGTCCAAGGTCAGCCCGGGGAGCGTGAAGCGATCCGAGCGCCACAGCTCGCGCCCGAGCGCGAGCTGCCGCCGCGCGCCCTCGAGGTCGTTGTCGTAGAGCGAGGCGATCGCCGCCAGGCCGTGCAGCGAGGCGAGCTCGTGCAGGTTGCCGCGGGTCCGCGCCGCGCTCAGCCAGCCCGTCATCTCGCGGCGGAGCTCGGCCAGGTAGCCGCCAAGGATGCAGGTCTCGGCGTAGCGAATGGTCGAGAACACGCGCACCCAGTCGGCCCCGGGCACGCTCTCGAGGCGCGCGAGCAGCTGCGCGAAGCGGTCGCGGGCGAGGTTGAGCTTGGCCGAGAACCAGTCGGCCGTGGCCGCGGACAGCTCGATGGTCAGGTCGAGCTGGAGCTCGTCGGCGTGCGCGGCGATCTCTCGACACTGGATCTCGCAGGCCTTGGCGGCCTCGCTGCGCCCGAGCGCGGCCTTGGCCGTGCACGCGTAAGCGAGCATCAGCGCCAGACGCCTGGGCTCGCCGGCCTCCTGGGCGAGGACCAGGGCCCGCGCGTGCAGGGCCTGGGTCGTGACGAGCTCGGTCATCGAGATGCTCGACGCGACCATGGCGACCATGTCGAGGCGAGTGAGCAGCGCCTCGGGGACCTCCGCCTCGCTGCGCAGCGCGGGCGCGCGCCCAAACGAGCGCAGCCACAGCCGCGCGCGCTGACTGATGAACATCCACGCCGCGCCCCAAAAGCTGCGCGGCATGGACTCCCCGAGGGCCGCGAGCAGCTCGCGGCTGAGCGCGAGCCCCTCGTCGAGGCGACCCGAGCGCAGCAGCTGCTCGGCGGCCAGGCGCCGGAGCTCCCGGGCCTCGTCCCGCCCCACACCGACGGCCAGCTCGAGCAAGAGGTCGGCGGCCTCGGACCCGTGGCCGAGGTAGATCAGCTGATGCGCCAGGCCCAGCTGCAAGGACCGGCGACGCAGCTCGGAGGCGCCCTTGGGCAGCAGCTCGAGGGTCCAGCGATAGAGCTCGACGGCGCGGGCGAAGGCCAGGGCCCCGGCGGCCGCCTCCGCCGCCTGCTCGGCGTACTCGGCCGCTCGCTCGGTGTTGCCGCCCAGGGCAAAGTGCTCGGCGAGGGTCTCGAGGTCGGCCCCGGGGCCCGAGAGCGCCCCCGCCAGCTGAAGGTGAAGCCCACGCAGCTCGACGAGCTCGAGCTCGCCAACGACGAGCTTGCGGATCCGGCCGTGGGCCGTGTTCACCGCCAGCTTCGCCAGCCCGAGCAGCCCCGACTGCGAGGACTGATAGGCGTCTCGTGACGATGACGATGACGATGACGATGATGCTGATGACGCTGATGACGCTGACGCTGACGTGACGCCTCGGGCCTCGCCCTCTTCGAGGCAGGCGCGGACGAGCAGGCCGAGCCTGCACAGCTCGTCGATGAGCGCCTCGACTTGCGCCTGGGGCGTGGGGGCGAAGATCTCGACGAGCACCGCCACTGGCAGCGGCCCGCCGGCGATCGCCACCGCCGCGAGCAGCCGGCGGCTCTCGGCGTCGAGGCCGACCACCCGCCGGGTGACGAGCTGATCGATGTCGTCCTCGTCGACGTCGGAGCTCACGGCGCCGAGAACGAGCTGCTCGAGGTGAAAGGGGTTGCCGCGCGCCCGCTCGACGAAGGCGTGGGCGAGGTCGAGATCCACCGCCTCGCCCATGAGCCGCTCGGCCAGCGCGAGCCCCTCTTGGGTGGTCATGGGCGCGAGCTCGAGCATCTGCCCGTCGACACCCGCGAGAGACTCGGCCAGGCCCAAGCTCGCGAGGGTGGCCCCGCACGACCTCGGCTCGGCGCCCCCCTCGCTCACCCCCTGACACGCACCGAGCAAGACCAACACCCTCGGCGAATTCGGCGGACGCATCAGCGCCCCGAGCAGGTCCCCGCTGTCGCGCTTGGCCCACTGGAAGTCGTCGATGCACAAGACCACGGGCTTGCGCGCGCTCAGCCGCCCAAGCAGCTCGCGCAGCGCGATCGTGCCCAGCCGGCGCAGCTCCGTCAGCGCGCCGCCGCGACCCTCGAGCGCGGCGCCCTGCGCTGGCCACACCGCCCCGAGCACCGGAAAGATCCGGATCAGCGCGGCCACATTGCGCGGCCGGAGAGCCTCGCGCTCGATCTCCGAGAGCCGACACAGCTGGACCGAGAGCGCGTCGACGATCGCGTCGACCCCCTTGTAGGGGACGGACTCGCGCTCGAAGCAGCGCCCCGAGAGGATCAGCGCCCCGCGCTCGCGCCGGGCCCGAGCCAGGAAGCGGCGCAGCAGGGATGACTTGCCCATGCCCGGGGCACCTTTGACGAGCACGGCCTGGGCCGCGTGGGTCTGCGCGACGTCGCGCAAGGCCGCGTCGAGGACCTCGAGCTCGCGCTCGCGCCCCACGAAGGTCTCCCTGGCCCTGGCCCGCGCCATCACGCCCCGGCTCTGCTCGCGCTCGCGCGTGCGCGTCGGGGCGACGCCCGCGACCGAGTCTTCGATGTCCTCGAGGCGAGCGAGGAGCTCGAGCCCCGAGGGCCGCTGCGCCGGATCCCAGGCCATCAGCTGCATGCACAGCGCCCCGAGCTCCTCGGGGATCGCGGGGACCTTGGCGCGCGGATCCGGGAGCTTGCCCTCTTGCTTTTGCAGCATGATCTGCAGGGCCGAGCCCTTATAGGGCAGCTCACCGGTCAGGCACTCGTAGAGCATCACGCCCACGGCGTAGTAGTCGGCGGGCGTCCCGACCTTGCCGGCGACGGCCTGCTCCGGCGCCATATAGGCCGGCGTGCCGATCAGCGCGCCGTCGTGGGTCAGGCCGGCGTCGACGTTCGAGGGCTCCGAGACCAGGCCAAAGTCGAGGATCACCACCCGACCTTCGCGGGTGACCAGGACGTTCGAAGGCTTGACGTCGCGATGCAGACGCTGGGAGAGGTGCAGGTGCTGCAGCCCGGCGAGCAGCTGGCGGACGGCCCGGTTGAGCCGCACGAGGTTGGGGAGGTGCCGCTGGGGAGCCCGACCGCGGACGTAGCGGGTGAATTCGGAGCCGTCGATCAGCTCCATGGTGAAGAAGGGCTGCGTCCCCCGGAGCACGACCAGCTCGTGAAGGCTGATCAAGTTGGGGTGGGTGACGTCGGCGAGGGCTCGAAACTCGCGCTTGAAGCGATAGAGCGCCGTGGGGCTGACGCGACCGAGGACCTTGAGCGCGTAGATCTCTTCGCTCGGCAGGTGTAAGGCTGCAAACACCTCTCCCATGCCACCAATGCCCAAACGCTGCTCGAGGCGATATTCGCCGAGCTCCTGTCCAGGGGCGACGTCGGCGTCGATCCGCTCCGTGTCTCGCGTCCCGAGCTCGACGACCTCGGTCAGCAGCGGACCCGTCGATCGCGCCTTCGCGTAGCCGACGGTATCCAAGAGCAGATTTGAACTCTCCACAGTCACGATGTTTGCCAGCTACGAAGGCGGGTGATGCCCTCCCTTTCCAAGCTGGCACGAGTACATGGAGCGCGCGAGCCCCAACCTGCTCTTTGTCGATCTACACGCGCGAACGCGGCTCTACCTGCGCGTTCGAGGAGCCGCGGCGAGTCGCCACGCGCTCAGAGCAAGTCGACCGCTCCGGCCGCCGTGGGGCTCTCGTCGTCGCCGATGGTCTGCGTGTTGGCGTAGCCGAGGCGCCCGTCGCTGTTTCGCCCCCAGCACAGCAGCTCGTAGCCCTCGAGCAGCGCGCAGCTGTGCTCTTGGCCGGCGGTGATCATGATCGCGTGATCCCCCAGCTCGACCGTAGCGACGGCCGTCGGGAGCTCGTCGTCCCCCACGTTGCCGGCCATCCCCAGGCCTAGCTGGCCATAGTTGTTGGCGCCCCAACAACGCACGTCACCCGTGCCGAGCAGCGCACAATTGTGGCGGTCCCCCGCGGCGATGGCCACCGCCGGCCCACCCAGGGCGATCGGCTCGAGGCCCGCAGGGTGCTCGCCTTCGCCGTCTCCCCAATCCTCGCCATGGCCCTGACCAAGTTGGCCACGGTTGTTTCGACCCCAGCACACGACCTCCCCGGAGGAGAAGAGCGCGCAGCTGTGCTCGCCGCCGAGGGCGAGCTGGCTGACCGTCCCGGCGACCGTCGGCGGGTAGAGGTCGATGTCGCCGGCGTCCGAGGGCGGCTCGTTGTCGCCGATCTGATCCGTGCCGCCGTAGCCCAGCTGGCCGCGGGAGGCCGCCCCCCAGCAGCGCGCCTGACCGTCGCTGGTCAGGGCGCAGCTGTGCCTGCGCCCGGCGACCGCCGCGGTCGGCGTGGCGCCCACGAACACCAGGGGCGCGGCGGAGGGCAGCTCGTCGTCGCCCACGTAGTTCCCGAGGCCGCCGGCCCCTCCCAGGCCCAGGCGACCGTTGAAGCCGACGCCCCAGCAGCGCAGCTTGGCGCCCTCGAGGCGCGCGCAGGCGTGATACTCGTCGACGCTCACCGCCAGGGGCGTGCCGCCGAGCTCGACGGCCGCGAGCTCGGCGAGGGTCTCGTCGTCGCCGACGCTCTCGGTGTCGCCGTAGCCCAGCTGACCAAAGTCGTTTTGACCCCAGCAGCGGACCTGGCCGTCGACGAAGCGGCCGCAGCTGTGAAAGCCGCCGAGGGCGATGGACTCGATCGCCAGGGGCAAGACCAGGTCGCCGGCGCTCGCGGGGGTCTCGTTGTCCCCGATGTTTTCGGTGTTGCCGTAGCCGAGCTTGCCGTAGCTCCCGCCGCCCCAGCAGCGCAGCCGCCCGCCCTCGATCAGCGCACAGGTGTGCTCGGCCCCGGCGTCGATCTGGAGGATCTCGGTGCGCGTGCAGTCGTTGTCGCAGCCGTTGCCGTCGATCCCGTCGGCGTCGTCGCACTGCTCACCGGCGTCGAGGGCCCCGTTGCCGCACAGCGCCACGCACACCCCCGCGCTGCACATGAAGCCCGAGTCACAGCTGCCGGGGGTACACGCGCAGCCCTCGGTTCCACAGTCCTCGCCGCTGCCCTCGTCGCCGGACTCCGCCCCCTCGGTCGCGCAGATCCCGTGTTCACAGACGAGCCCGGGATCGCAGGCGCCCCCGGGAGTGCACGCGCAGTCGAGCGCGCCGAGGTTGCAGGCCCCGTCCGCGGACGACTCCGTGTCGCCCGAGTCGACGGCGCTGCCCTCCACCACGGGGCCGCAGCCGAGCGCGAGCATGACGGCGAAGAGCGCGAGGTGCCTGCGTGCCATGGCAGGCAGGATATATCAGCTCAGCCCCACTTGACCGGCACGCCGTCGGTCAACACGGCCTCGGCGAAGTGCTTTTGCGCGGCGACCATGACCATGACCACGTCGCCCACCGTGCCCTCGCCCACGTCGATGATGATCGCCCCCTTGTTGGGGTAGCGCTTCTTGACCTTGGCCAGCTCCGCGGCCAGATCTTTCCAGCCCGTGCCGGTGATCTTGGGCGTGAAGCGCGGGTGCGCGGCGCTGATCTCGAAGCTCTCGCCGGCGCCCAAGGTCACGCGTAGGCCCAGGGCGCTATCGCCAGGCGCCACGCGAACCCCGCCAGGCGGGAGCAGATAAAAGGGTCGCGCGCGCAGACCCGCGTTGCCGCCGTTGACCAGCAAGCTGAAGTTCGGCGGCACCCCAGGGCGGGTCTCCGCCGCCGCGTAGGCGAGCTCGACCAGGGTCTTGCCCGGCACGCTCGCCTCGAGGCCAAAGACCACGCGCGAGGGCACCTCGACCGCGAGCAGCTGGGCCTCCTCGAGGGTGGTCAGCCACACCCGGCGAAAGCCCGCCCAGAGCACGGCCTTGCAGCCGCTCTTGCACTCGCGCGAGGCCGGTCCCGGGGGGACCACGCCGTCTTGGAGGTCGAGCAGCTTTTGATCGAAGAGCTGGAGCTCCTGGGGCGAGGCCGTCACGTAGAGCCCGGGCTCGACGGTCGCGCCGTTGGCCGTGGGCAGGTTCTCCGAGCCGAAGAGCGCGTTGATCTGCGTGAGCAAGACCGTGTCGAAGCCCTGCAGGACCTCCGGCGTGGCCTGAGCCATGAGCAGCTCTCGCAGCGGCGGCGCGGGCAGGTCGACGCGGCTCGACTCGAGCGCGACGAGCGAGCGCCGGGCGTCGATCAGCGGCGCCCCGAGCTCCCCGCTCAGCGCGGCCGCGGCCACCGCTTCGGCCTCGGCCTCGGCCTGTATCGCGGCCTGATGCGTCTGGATCTGAATCTGGGTCTGCGCGGCGAGCAAGGCCGCGGTCACGAGTGCGAGCTTGGCCATGATCAAAACTCCTCGACGGCGAGCGGCAGCCAGTTACTGTCGATGGTCCCCTCGCGGACCACGCCCAAGGTGGTCGAGCTGCTCGGGGTGCGCGTCCGCAGCCGACCTTCGACCACTTCCTCGCTGGGTTGGTGGCCGCCGAGCCAGGGCGGCAGCATGGTCAACATGCCGACGACCACCTGGCGCTCCTCCTCGAGCGCCGTCGCCACCCAGATCTCGTAGGGGTCGCCGTAGCAGGTCATGTGCACGAGCCAGCCGTCGCTGAGGCCATCTTCGACCTCGCCCTTCAGGGCGTCGACGACGGCCGCCAGATCGTTGCGCCACAGCCCCAACCCCTCCATGCGGGTCTGCACGCGCGCGACCAGCTTGGGCAGCACCTCGGTCATCGGCGCGGCCGACTCGGGCTTGCACTCGGCCCCGCGCAGGGGCTCGCGGAAGCGCCCGGCCTGGACGACCAGGCGATCCTGGATCGACAACGGGTCGCGGTGGTGCTCGAGCTCGCGCTGGAGCGAGCGCAGGATCGAGGTCGGCGAGCCGGCGCCCAGCCAGTTGAGCAGCGAGAAGGCGTCCCAGGAGCCCTGCTTGGGGTCCCGGCGCACGCAGCCTCCGCCCTCGCTCTCGACGCAGTGCACGAAGGACTGCGCCGCGCGGCGAGCGGGCTCTGCTGGCCCCACGGTCTCGCTCGTTGTCGTGGTCGTCTTGCAGGCGCTCAGCGCCAGCAGGGCCAGGGCCGCCGCGAGGGGCCCGAGCGGTCGAGATCGCGACGCAAGGCTGGTCATAGCTGGCCGAGCAGTAGCAGGGCCGACGCGCACACGGCAACAAAAGGGGGGATCGGGCACCTCGCCGGGCCCAAAGCGGCCGTCACTCGGCCCCATCTCGCCCGCACCTCGCCCGCACCTCGGTCGTCATCGGCCGCCACCCCCGCCATCTCTGCCCTCATCCCATCCCTGCCAGCCATCCCGTGGCCGGGGATCCCGCGGGCGCCTCAGCGAAGCTCACTCGGACCCCGCGGCCGGCGGCGCGAGGCGAGACGCAGGTGGCGGTGGCGCGCCATCACCACGCAGCCAGCGGATCTCACTCGCCGCGCGCCCTTCGACGGGCGCCTCTCCCTGCGCCCCGGGCTCGCGCGGCGCCCCTTCTTTCGCCGTCGTCGTCATCGTCGTCGTCGTCATCGTCTGCTCCCCCATCTCGGGCAGCCGCGCCGGGCCGTCCCCGAGCACGTCGACGTCCTCGAGCGCCCCGGCCTCCCCGGCGAGACCCTCCAGCTCGAAGGTCGAGATCTCGAGCGCCGGATCCACCGGCACCACCCGCAGGTGTCCCTCCGCCCCCACGAACCACCCGCGCCCGCGGTCGTCGAAGTCGCTCAGACGCAGCGCCTCGCAGTCGGGGAACTCCCGGGTCTGCTCGCTCGGCGCCCACGCCTGGCCCGGCCGATCGAGCGCGAGCACGCTCAGCTCGCAGCGAGCGCGCGCGAAAATCGCGACGCCGCCGCGGCCATCGAAGGCCATCGCGCGCTCGTCCAGGGGCTCGTCGAAGCGCAGTCGCGCCCTGACGCCCTGCGCGTCGACGTGCAGCAGCGCCCGGGCCGTGAGCAGATAGAGCTCGCCGGTGGGCGACACCCCCCAGTCGCGGATCCTGGGCACGGCCAGCTCGCCCGCGCCGCGCAGGGCCCAGCTCTGGATCCGCGACCACGATCCACTGGGCTCGCGCCGGACCAGCCCAAAGGGCGCCCTGTGGATCAGCCAGGTCCGCCCCTTGGCGTCCACGGACATGCCGAGCAGCGCCTCGACCTCGATGCCGGCCGCAGCCGCGGTCCAGCTGCGGCCCTGCGTCATCTCGGGCGCCTCGATCGTCCACAGCTGCCCCGGCGCGTCGTGATCCAGCAGCCACAGCCCGCCCTCGGGGCCCAGGTCGAGCTCGTCGGCCTCGGCCAGCGCCGAGTCGAAGCGCAGGCGGGTCACGAAGGCCCCCGTCTCGTGCTCGTGCCCGTGCTCGTGCTCGAGGCGGTGCACGCCGAGCGCGTCGATCATCACCAGGGCCTCGTCCGGCGCGGTCACGATCTGGCGCAGCGGCGCGTCCCAGACCAGCGCCCAGCCGCGCTCGTCGAGGTGAAGGAGGCGTCGATCTCCGAATTCGAGGTAGGCCACGCCGCCGACCGGCGGCGGCGCGAGCGAGCGACGACTGCTCCCCGCAGACCGAGCTCGCTCCCGCGTGCGCGGCTGCGCCTGCTCGCCCGGCTCGATCTTCCCGCCCGGCTGCGCCTGCTCGAGCCGCGCTGCGCCCTCGATCGACGCCACCTCCTCGGCCTGCTGCGCCTGCTCGGCGCGACAGCCCAGGGCGAGCACCCCGAGCAGACAAAGAGCATCTCGCGCGGGCCTGCGCTGCATCACTGCGCACCTCAACACCTGTACGTCTCCACCGGTGAACGAGCGTATCGAAGCGGCGGCCCATCGCACGAGGGGATCGTTCCTGCAACAAAGCGGCGCATGTGATCCCCGAGGATCGATGTGTCGAAAAATCGCTGATGATCGATCCAGCCCCCAGCATCGACGCGTGGCGACGAAAAAGCGCAGCTCGAAGAAGACGACCTCGACCAAGCGCGTGCGCGCGAGCAAGACCAGCGCGGCCAAGCGCAGCAGCTTGCCCCCCGGCCGCGTTCGAATCAGCGCCCTACCTTCGTCCACCGACGCCGAGGCGGAGGCCGAGGCCAGCCACGCCCACCCCGGCGAGTACTGGAGCTCCCCCGACGGCCGCGCGCGGCTGATCTCCGGCGACAGCCTGGAGGTCCTCGCGGCCCTGCCCGAGCGCAGCGTCGACGTGATCTTCGCGGACCCGCCCTACTTCTTGAGCAACGGCGGGACCACCTGCCAGGCCGGCAAGCGCGTCAGCGTCAACAAGGGCAAGTGGGACGCGAGCATGGGCGCCGAGGACAACCACGGCTTCAACCTGCGCTGGCTCGAGGCCTGCCAGCGCCTGCTCACCGACGACGGCACGATCTGGGTCTCGGGCACCTCGCACGTGATCTACTCCGTGGGCTACGCCATGCAGAAGCTCGGCTTCAAGATGCTCAACGACGTGGTCTGGGAGAAGCCCAACCCGCCGCCCAACCTCTCGTGCCGCTACTTCACCCACAGCACCGAGCTCGTGCTGTGGGCGGCCAAGACCCGCAAGAGCAAGCACTACTACGACTACCCCGAGATGAAGCAGCGCAACGGGAACAAGCAGATGAAGAACGTCTGGCGCTTCCCGGCCCCGGGCAAGTCGGAGAAGAGCCACGGCCGCCACCCCACGCAAAAGCCGCTCGCGCTCCTCGACCGCCTACTGGTCGCGAGCTGCCCCGAGGGCGGGCGCGTGCTCGATCCCTTCAACGGCAGCGGGACCACCGGCGTGGCCGCCGTCCGCCTCGGACACAGCTACACCGGCATCGAGCGCGAGTCCGAGTACCTCGAGCTCTCGCGCTCGCGGCTGCTCGCCGAGGTCCCCGAGTGGGGCGTCGAGCCGGCCCGCGCGGTCGGCTGAGCCCCGCGCAGGCCGCTGCGCCGCCTCACTCGTCGCTGGGCTGCGCCTCCTGCTGAGCCTGCGCCTCTTGCCTGGCCTGCTCCTCCATCAGGGCCTGCGTCGCGGCGAGGTCCTCGAGCTGGCGCTCGTACGCCTCGGCTTCGGCCTCGGCCTGCCTCTGCTTGTCCGCGATCGCCTCGAGCTCGCGCTCGACCTCGTCCTCTTCGAGCCCGAGCGCGAAGGCGCGGCCGCTTTCGAGGTCGAGCACCCCGTCGACGATCTCCTCGGTCGCGTCGGGGCCCGTGGACTCGGTGTCCACGATCGCCACGCCCTTGCCGCGGGTACCGACGACTTTGTAGTGAAAGTACTCCGGCCGCTCGTCCTCGGCCGTCGCCTCCCAGTCGAGGTCACACTCGAGGTCCTCGCCGAGCTGCCTGACGACGATGGGGTCCTCGGAGAGCGCGTCGCAGACCTCGCTTTGGAGCATCGAGGTGCCCAAGGCCACGCAGCTACCCACCAGGCCCACGCAGCCGACGACGACCACGAGGATGATCGTCAGCGTGCGCTTGCCCGAGTCGCGGCCCTGCGGCGGCTGGCCAAAGCTTTGCGGCGGCTGCCCGTACCCCTGTGGCGGCTGACCGTAACCCTGCGGCGGCTGGCCGTAGCCCTGCGGCGGCTGTCCGTAACCCTGCGGCGGCTGACCGTAGCCCTGCGGCGGCGGCTGCCCATGACCCTGGGGTCCGTTCGGAGGTGATCCTGGCGGTGGGTAGCTCATCCCCGAGATGATATCAGCCCGCTGACAGCTGCACCCCCGACCGCGGCAGCCTTCGCCAGGTGACAAGCTCGCCTCGCACCGCCAACATCGCCGGTCATGACGAACACCACCGAGCCACGCGACCCCATCACCGGCTCGTGCGCCTGCGGGGGGATCCGCTACCGCATCGACGGCGCCCTGAAGAACGCCCGCTCTTGTCACTGCTCGCGCTGTCGCAAAACCTTCAGCGGACAAGCCTCTGCCTACGCCGAGGTCGATCCCGAGGCGACCTTCACCTGGACCCAGGGCGAGGCCCTGCTCACTCGCTTCGAGACCATGCCGGAGTTTGGGTTGGCCTTTTGCAGCCGCTGCGGCTCGACACTGTGCGGCACCCACCGCGGGCGCGTCCACGGCGTGACCTTGGGCTGCGTCGACGGAGATCCGGGGGTCGTCATCGAGATGCACATCTTCGTGGACTCGAAGGCCCCCTGGGAGGTCATGCCCGAGGGCGTGGTCAGCTACCCCGAGGGGCCCCCCTCGCGCGTCCACGCCAGTCGCGCGCCCACCTGAAATGCGAGACGCCCCAGCGCCAGCTCGACGATCGAGCGCGGCCCTGGGGCGTCCGAGCGTCCGGCTACGGACGCGGGGCTGTGACGGACTAGCCGGGAGGGGGAACGGGGGCGACGTCGCTGGGGATCGGGACCTCGACGTCACCGTAGACCGTCTTGTCCTGCGAGACGATCTCGTGGTCGAGGTCGATCAGCGTGCTGTTCTCGATGCCGCCGCCGCCCAGGGGCGTGCCCTGGAGGCCGTAGACCACGTTGGGCGTGTAGAAGTCGAGGGCGTCGCCGGTCATCCACACGTAGCCGTCCTCGTCCGAGGTGTAGTCGTGGTCGACCCCGCCGGCGGCGCTATAGGGCAGCAGCTCGCCGACGACGTAGTTGGTGCCCTGCGAGACCCACACGCCGTCCTCGTAGTCGTAGTCGAAGGTCGTCGACTGGTGGGCGCTGGTCTGCATGTCGCCGTACATGGTCCGCTGGGCGATCAGCATCCAGCCGTCGTGGGCGAAGCTGATGTCCGAGACCGGCTGCGAGGTGTTGCTGACCGGCGGGACGTCGATCTCCTTCTTGGCCGTGGCCGCGTCCGGGACCCCGTCGTCATCGACGTAGGCGACGGACCAGATCTCGTTGTTGTGCTCGGCGTTGGAGGTCTGCGAGTGCTCCCACCACACGCTGTAGTAGAGCCGCCCGGCGTGGGACTGGACCGCCCACACGCGCTCGCCGAGGGGCGCGAAGGTCCCGTTGGGCTCGTTCGCGTCGTTGGCCGCGCCCATGGTCACGTCGCCGGTGGCGTGGTGGTAGGTGCTGATCACCTCGCCGTTGTTGATGTTGACCTGGTAGATGCGCCCGTCCTCGTGGTTCGCGACGTAGAGGCTCTCGCTGACGCAGTCGTAGTTGATGTTGCCGAAGGCCGGCCCGTTGTTGGGCAGGGTCACGAAGTCGCTGATCTCGCCGGTCTCGGCGTCGATGCGCTTGATCGTGTTGGTGTTGGCCGTCGACCCGTAGACCGTCGAGGGCGCGACGTACATGTTGCCGTAGGAGTCGAGGGTCAGGCCAAAGACCTTGCCGAGGTTGGCCTCGGTCCACTGCGAGTTGTAGTAGAGCGGCGCGAGGTAGTTTTGGTTGGGCGGCGGCGGATCGCCGTCGATGTCGACGATGGTGATCACGTTGGGGGCGCCGCCGCTGTGCGCACGGTGGGTGACGATCGCGATCTTCCGGTCCAGGAAGTCGGCGAAGGCGGGGTCGTCGTAGACCGGGAAGCCACCGGAGGCGCCGTAGGCCTCGGACGCGCGGCACGAGCCGGTCACCGAGTAGCCGGCGTCGCCGATCGGCTCGAGGTCGAACTTCACGCCGCCCTCGTCGTCGTCATCGTCATCGTCGTCGATGTCGTCGTCCGTGGTCTGCCCGTCCGCGCCGTCGGCCGTGCCGTCGGTGGTCGTCCCGCTGGTCCCGGCGTCGCTGCTCGAGCTCTCGTCGTCGCTGCTCCCGCTGCTCTCACCGCTGTCGGAGTCGATCCCCACGCTGGAGGCTTCGTCGCCGCTATCGCTGGCGCCGTCGTCGGAGCAGGCGGTGGTCGACAGGGGTGAGAATGCGAGCGCGAGACAAAGAGGAAACGTGAAACCAGGCTTGACTACGGACATATCGAACTCCTCGAAGGGAGGTCGCAGTCTACCTAGGTCGCTCGGCGCGGAAAACCCGGAATCAGCCCCGTCTTCGAGCACGGGCCTAATTCCGGGTCAGCGCTGTGACACAGCGAAGTCCGGGATCAGCGCCTACAGGAAGCCGTAGCGGTCACCGTACTCGAGCATCTGCGCCGCGAAGTCCGTGGGGTACTCCACGCGGACATCCACGATCTCGTCGCCCTCCATCTGTGGGACGAGCTTGGGCTGGATGAACCCGGCGTAGGGCGCGATGTCGAGGCTCTCGTAGCGGCGCAGGACCTCGGCGTGGAGCTCGGGATCCACGGCGACACCGTAGGTCTCGATCAGCGCCTTGCCCGCGGCGTAGTCTCCCTGCGACTTCACGCGCTGGATCTCACGCAAGAGCTGGGCGAAGAGCTCGCGCAGGGCGTCGTAGTCGCGGATCACAAAATAGGTTTTCCCGTCCTTGGTGACCTTCTCGATCACCCCCGCGGCCTCGCCCTGGGCGTAGGCCCAACCCGCGACCAGCTGACGGTTGCGCATGTGTGACTCTTCGAGCTGCTCGCCGAGCTCGAGGCGCGAGAGCTGGACCATCAAGCCACCACGGATGTAGGCGTCGTAAGCGGCCTTGCCGACCTCGAGGCTCGGCATCAGCCCGAGCTCGACGAGCTTGGGGTCCATCACGTAGTAGAGCCCGACGAGGTCAGCGCGTGCCTCTTCGAGGGCGCTGGCGTAGCTCTTGAGCGTCTCCTTGGGCGTCCCGACGCCCTCCTCGAGCTGCCCGGAGGCGTGGCCGATCACCTCGTGCATGTCGACGTGGAGCTTGTGGGCCAGGGCCCCGTGGGCCTTGGCGCGCTCGACCTCCTCGGGCGAAGCACAAAATTCCTCGAGGCTGCCGTCGCCCGCCGCGACCTGGTCGTAGGCCTCCACGATGTTGCCGAGGTTGACGGACTTGCTGCCGTGGTTGGCGCGGATCCAGTTGGCGTTGGGCAGGTTGATGCCGATCGGCGTGGTCGGGGCGGCGTCGCCGGCCTCGACGACCACGGTGATGACCTTGGCCGAGACCCCGACGACGTTCTTCTTCTTGTGGGCCGGGAGCAGCGGCGAGTTGTCCTCGAACCACTGCGCCTGGCTCGAGATCGCCGAGATCCGCTCGCTGGCCTCCGGGTCCTCGAAGGAGACCACGGACTCCCAGGTCCCGCGGTAGCCGATCGCGTCGTCGTAGACCTCGATGAAGCCGTTGACCGTGTCGACCAAAGACTCGGTGTCCGCGACCCAGGCGATGTTGTAGGCGTCGAACTGGCGCAGGTCGCCGGACTGGTAGTAGGCGATCAGCAGCTCGAGGGCCTTGCGCTGCTGGTCGTTCTCGGCCACGGCGCGGGCCTTGACCAGCCAGCCGACGATCTCCTGGATCGCCGGCCCGTACATGCCCTCGGCGTACCAGACCTGCTCGGAGAGCGTCCCGTCGGCGGCCTCGACCAGCTTGGAGTTGAGGCCCCAGGAGATCGGCTTCTTGTCGTTGGGGTCGACCCTGGCCGCGTAGAAAGCCTCGACCTCCTCGGCGGTCACGCCCTCGCCATAAAAATTGTTGGCCGAGTCGGCCACGGGGTCAGCCGCCTCGTCGCGGTTGGTCCGCTTGGCCGCCACGGCCGGGTCGAAGAGGATCGGCCCGAGGTAGGCCAGCAGCTCGTCGACGCTCTCGAGCTCGGTCTCGCCGCCGCCTTGCTTGGGCCGCAGGGGCAGGCTCTGCAGCGGCAAGCTGCGCACGCTCGCCTCGAACCACTCGCGCGAGAAGCCCGGCTCGAACTTGCGCCCGGAGTAGTGGTGGTGGATGCCGTTGCTGAACCACACTCGCTTGGTGTAGGTCAGCAGCGCCTGGAACTCGGCGCCCTCGCGCTCACCCTCCCAGCCCTCGAGGATCGCCTCGAGGGTCTTGCGGACCGGCAGGTTGCCCGCGAACTTCTGGTCGTAGGTGATGTCGCGGCCGGACAGGGCGGCCTCGTAGAGGTAGTAGAGCAGCTGCTTGCGCTGGAGATCCAGGGTCTCGAAGTTGGGGACCTCGTAGCGCAGGACCTGGGCGTCCGCGAAGCGGTCGACGATCCAGCCCTCACCGGCGTCAGCGGCGTCGGCGTCGGCCTCGCCCACGGCGTCCTCGGGCGCGGACGGGGACGCCAGCTTGCAGGCGAGCAGGCTCAAGGGCAGACACAGGGCGAGGCGGCCGAGGCGATGACGCATGGGGTATCGGTGCCATCAGCCCCCTTCGGCGTCCAGCCTGGGCCCCCGCGCTCGACGCGGGCTGTCTCACGCCATGAAACTCCCCCTGCGGGGGCGGAATCAATGCCCTGGGGCCACGCCAGGCGCCCCGGTAGCCCAAAATGTCGAACATGCCGCACCACGCCAAGCCCGCCCTGACCATCGCTCGCGCTCGCCTCATGGTCCTGACTGCCTCGACCGCCCTGGCGGCCGTGACCGGCTGCACGCTCCGGGGCAGCGGCAGCGCTGGCAGCGAGCTGCGCGAGCTCGACGACTTCGACCGCATCGACATCGGCGGCGCCTTCACGCTCACCGTCCACGTCGACCCCGACGCCGCCCCCAAGGTCGAGCTGCGCGGCGACGACAACATCCTGCCCTCGATCCTGACCAAGGTCCAAGGTAGCGAGCTCGACATCGGCTTCGAGAACATGATCGTCAACCCCAAGCTCCCCCTCGAGGTCGAGGTCTGGGTCCCCGCGCTCCAGGCCATCGACGCCAGCGGCGCGAGCACGATCCACGTCGAGGGCATCGCCGGGGAGCGCTTCGACCTCGACCTGTCCGGCTCCGCCGAGGTCGCGCTCGCCGGCGCCGTCGAGCGCCTCGATGTCGACATCTCAGGCTCCGCCGAGCTCGCCGCACGCACCCTCGTGGCCGAGCGGGTCGAGGTCGAGCTGTCCGGCTCGGGCGAGGCCGAGGTCTTCGCCAGCGAGCGCCTCGACGCCGACATCTCGGGCTCCGCCGAGGTCACCTACTGGGGCGATCCCGAGGTCGAAAAAGACATCTCGGGCTCCGGCAAGGTCGAGCCCGGCGCGTGAGCGCGTTGCTGACTCGTGTCAGCAAATCGCCCTGTGATCCACGCCAATCCTCAGCCTCGCGCAGATGTGCGAGTCAACCTTCGCCATGAGCTACCTCTTCGATCCAGAAGTCCTCGGTCGCATCGCCCGCGCCGCCATCGGCCAGCCCCTCGAGGACATGGTCGAGCAGATCGCCGCCGAGCTCGAGCGCGAGTACCCCGGACACATCCGCCAAGATCGTCGCTGGGTGCTCAACAACGCCGGCGGTGCCATGGGCATGATGACCGTGCTCCACGCCTCGGTCACCGAGTACGTGATCATCTTCGGCTCGCCGATCGGGACCGAGGGTCACACCGGGCGCTTTTGGGCCGAGGACTACTTCTACATCCTCGAGGGCGAGCAGTGGGGCTACTCCGAGACCGACCCCCACAAGCGCGTCTACAAGCCCGGCGACTGCCACATCCTCGAGCAGGGCGTGGCCGAGGGTTACCGCATGCCCGACCGCTGCTTCGCCCTGGAGTACGCCCGCGGCTTCATCCCGGCGATGCTGCCCTTCGGCCTGGCGGACACCGTGTTTGGGACCTTGGACTGGCGCTCCTTCGCGCGGACCTTGCAGCTCTATGGGAAGAGCACGGTCAAGGAGCTGGCGCAGGGCAAGGTCTGAGCTAGCTAGGAGCCCGTGGTGAAACCCAACACGACACCTCGCTTGGTCCTTCCGCCGATGGCGTTGTCGCCAAAACTTGCGGTACGCCCGGTACAGCGGCGTTTTGGCTTCGCGCCCTCGACGAAAACCCCGGCGCGAGGAGCCGCGCTGGGTTCCACCACGGGCTCCTAGCCAACGAACACGCCGAAGTCGTGTGGCTCGAGCGCGAGCGAGCGACATAGCCACACGACGACCTCGGAGCCCAGCGGAGTATCTCTCGGGAGGTGCTCGACGTTGACGCGGCGGCGCTCGCCATTCTCGAGCGGACGAAAGAGGATGACGAGTTCAACGCCTTCGGAGAGCAAAGACATTCTCCTCACGCCCATGTCCCGGGCGCGCTCGATGAACTCGTCCAATGAAGGACTTTGCAATTCCATCATGCTGCGATGCGTGCTCGCGTATCGAGCTCCTCCGCTCCTGCGTAGCGTTCGAAATACAAAGACGGCGCCTGCGGGACCTCCCCGAGGGGGTCCATCCCGAGCGTCGCGTCCAAGAGCGCGCGCCCAAAGACGACCTGCCTCAGCCGCTGTAGCGCGTCTTTGATGTCCGTCCCTCGAGCACAGAGATCAAACTCCAGCGCCTGCGCAACCCAAAAACCTTCATCTTTCATCAGCAGCACACGGTGCTCCGCGATCTCTCGCGGCAACGCATCGAACGACCATATGGCTAGCACCGAGAGCTCGGTCGCAACGACGCTGAGGTCTTGCTCACCAGCGTAGATGTCTGCGAGCTCGACCCTGCTTCCGCCAGCGACGAGCACCTTCCACTCCTCGAGCAGCACGGGAGGTATCACCCGTCCGGGGAGGTCCCCCTGAGCCAGAGCGGCTTGCGCCGCTTGATACGCGCTCCCGAGAAGCGCGCTGACGGCGTCTCGAAGTGATGCAGAGGAACCGTGCGCATCGAGCTCCAGCGCCTCTCCACGCCAATACGCCCCATCGCGGCGGAACACGACGCGGAAGTCGAGCTTCAGTTGGGCGCGAGGCATGTTGGAGTCTCTAGCACATATGCCTCGGGACAGGCGGATTTAGAGCTGGCCACCCCACCGGTCGTGCTCAGCGCCGTCCTCGTGTACAGGAGCGAACTCGAAATCATGCATCCAGAGAGAATCGCAGTCATGGCCGACAGACCGGCCGGAGTAGGCGGCCAGCAGGCGGGACAGGGGCCCGCAGGCTGGCCGCTTTGCGGATCCATGATTTCATCCAAATGACTGGAATCATTGATCTTCACCTTTTGGATCGCCCCCTGCTCTCTAGTCCTGCGTCGCCGCGATGACAGCGGTGACGTCAACAACCTCAAACCAAAAGGACACGAGATCATGAACACCTTCCGCAAGCTCACCACCGCCGCCGCCCTCACCTTCGCCATGCTCGCCGGCGCCTCCTCGGCATCGGCCGCGGCCATCACCGAGGGCGACACCTTCACCGACGACAGCGCCCGCTTCGACGCCGCCGCGGCCGAGCTCGACGGTCAGATCAACATCAACACCGCCAGCGCGGCCGAGCTCGAGCAGCTCCCCGGCATCGGTCCCTCGATCGCCGAGCGCATCGTCAGCTACCGCGCCGAGCACCCCTTCAAGCAGCCCAACCACCTGATGCGGGTCAAGGGCGTGGGCAAGAAGACCTACGCCAAGGTCAAGGCCTACATCGTCATCGAGGGCGAGACCAACCTGCGCTGACCGCCTTCCCCCCCAAAAAAAATCCAAACCCAAACTCAAACCCAAACATCAGACGAAAGAGCGAACGAGACCCTCGATAGACAGTGATGCTCAGCATGGCCGAACGCCCGCGAGGAATGGTCCTCGCGGGCGTTCTTTTTTGTCGCGCGTCTCCTCGACGCGGCGACGCGGCGACGCGGCGCGCTCAGCTGCGCCGGCGAGCGTCGCGGGCGGCCTTGGCCCGGCGGGCCTCTTCGATCAGCTGCTCGACCTCCTTGGCCGAGACCGTCTGTGTGGTCGTCATCCTCGCCTGGACCAGCGCCTCCTCGTCGGGGTACTTGGCCTTGCCCTCGGGCGACTCGAGCCAGCGACCAAAGGTGGCCTCGACCTGGTGCCAGTGGGCGCCGTCGCGCAGGCCGTACTCGGCGTAGAGCCGCTTGCGCCGCGGGAAGTCGAGGGCCGCCTGCTCCATGCGGAACTCGGCGGTGAAAAAGCGCGCGATGTCGTTGGCGAAGTCGAAGCTGGCGACGTCGTCCTCGGCCTCGATGGCCGGGTCGCGCTCTTCCTCGAGGGTCGGGCCGTGGCCCGGCGCCTCCTCGTCTTGCTCTGCGCCAGCCCCGGCGGCTTCGCCGGCCCCAGCGGCCGCGCTCGCTCCGGCAGCCTCGCCCTTCGCGGCGTCGCCAGAGGCCTCGCTGGAGTCGGGCTCGCTGGAGTCGGGCTCGCTGGAGTCGGGCTCGCTGGAGTCGGGCTCGCTGGCCGCGTCCTCGCTGGAGTCGGGCTCGCGCAAGCCCAGGGCGATCAGCATCCTGTCCAAGAGTCCCATCGCGTCGCAAGCCTATCGAGCCGCTCATGCCTTGCCCACCCCGGGCGCGCGGCCGGGTCGTGAGTCAGGGGGTGCTCTACGCGGAGCCCGCGAAGATCTGCATCATCGGCTCGATGAACGAGGGCGAGGTCAGCAGCAGCCAGGCCAAGGTCCACGCGCGCTGCTCCAACGCCGGCCAGCTGCGCACGCCCAGGCCGCGCTCGGCCAACATCAGCGCGCCGTGGACCACGAAGAAGCTCGCCATGGTCACGCCGCCGCAGAGCCCGAGCGGCACCCAGGCGACCCACAAATGTAGCAGCGCGCTGGCGACGAAGGTGAGGGCGACAGCGGCCGCCGCTCGCGGCGGTGTCCGCTCTGCGCCGGTGATCGGCTCGAAGATCCCCGCGCGCAGCCAGCCCGAGACCACCCGGTTCCAGCGTCGACCCCAAAACTCCGCCAGCGTGCGCGAGAGGATCGGGCGCTCGTTGATCCGCGGCAGCGCGACGCCCAGGCGGGCGTAGCCGAGCAGCATCGACGACTGCAGGACCTCGATCAGGCCGTACAAAAAGCCCAGGCCGCCGAGCCAGCGCGCGGCCCAGTATGTCCAGCCCGCGCCGCTGGCCCCGAACCCGAGCCACGCGCCGAGGCCCATGACCACGAGGTGCCCCGCGAGCCAGACGCGCTCGCGGGCCGCGAACGCCGGCTCGCAAGCCTTGGCCTCGCGCACGTCGAAGAAGGCCACGAGCAGCCACAGGCGCCTGGCCGCGCTCGGGTCCACCGCGGCCCCGCGACCGCGCAGCAGGTCCACGCTGCGCCCGGTGACGAGCACCGCCAGGCAGGCGAACAAGAAGCGCACGAAGACCAGACCGGCCGGAACGGCGAGGGCCGCCACGAAGCACAGGCCGACCGCGAGCACGGCCAGGGCCCGGCGCGGCCGCGACGGATCGCTGAACCGGCTGATCCCGAGGACCGCCGCGAGCCACAGCGCGAGCGCGAAGACCAGCGACATCGCTCTCGGCTCCCGGTCTTCAGCGAGGGATCGCGTCGTCGCCCACGGCCTCGTCGACGATGCTGCGGGGGATCAGCGGGCTGGGGTCCCCGGCGCAGACCAGCCACAGCTGGTAGGCCGTGCGCGTGGCCGCGATGTGCAGCAGGTGCCGCGACGGGTCACGCTCGGGATAATTTTGGCGCGTGGGGTCGAGCAGGACCACGTAGTCGAACTCGAGGCCCTTGACCTGGCGGACGTCGGTGACGTCGATGCCCGGCAAGAAGCTGAAGTCCTGGCGGGCGACCAGGCGCAGGCGCGGGACCTCGGCGATGTAGAGCGCCTCATAGTAGGCCTGGGCCTGCTGCGGGTAGCGGGAGATCAGCGCGACCGAGGCCGAGGGCTCCCGGGCCATGAGGTTGCGCAGGGCCTCGCCCAGGAAGGCCACGGCCTCGCCCATGTCGGAGAAGCCGAAGTAGCTGACCGGGGCGCCGTCGCGGGCGATCAGGTCGTCGCTGGGGTCGTGGAGCGGGCCGAGCACGTGCTGGGCCAGGGCCATGACCTGGCGCGTGGACCGGTAGGTGATCTTCAGCGGCTGGATGGCCACGTGGGGCAGGCCGGCGTCGTCGAGCAGCTGCGGCCAGTCGACGAAGCCGTTGTCGAAGATCATCTTCTGGGCCCGGTCGCCGGCGATCGTCACGCTGCGCCCGGCCGAGGCCGTGTCGAGCAGCACGCGGACCTCGAGCGGGCACAGGTCCTGGGCCTCGTCGATCACGATGTGCTCGTACTCGAAGCGCTTGCCCTTGATGAAGATGCCGCCGCGCTTGGCCTGGCTCAGGCGCAGGAGCACGGCGTCGTCCTCTCCGTCGAGGCGCGGAGCCTTGGCCCGCGGGGCGGCGGCGATGTCCTCGTCCTCGTCCTCGAGCTTGGCGAGGTCGTCGTCTTGGCTCTCGCGCCAGTCGATCAGCGCGGCGGCCTTCTTGGTGCACCAGCGCACGATCGAGGTGAGCTCGTTGTCGGAGAAGGCCTCCGGCGCGTGGCGGGCGATGGCGTCGCGGATCCGCTCGGCGTCGCCAAAGAGCTCGGCCCAGTCACCGAGCACGTCGTCGGCCCCCTCTCGGAAGGCGCGCAGGCTGGTCTCGGCGGCGGCGCGGGTCTTGGCCGGGAGGCGCTGGCCCTCGCCCTCGAGCAGCCAGTTGAGCGCCCGGCGCCCGCGGACCACCGGCGGGAGCTTGGCCAGGCTGCGCCAGTGCTCGATCACCGCCTCGCCGCCCTCGCGCCCGTCGAGGCGCTCGCGCAAGCTGACCTCGACGTCGGCGAGGTCCTCGGCGACGAGCTCCTCGATCATCGCGAGGATCATCGGGTGCTTCTTGAAGCGGACCACGGCCTCGGGGGTCGAGTCCGTGCGCCGCGGGGGTAAGCCGAGCTTGAGCCGACCGAGCAGCGCGGCGCTCCAGCGCCGGTAGGTGGTCACCATGACCCCCTCGACCCCGAGGGCCGGGAGCACGTAGCGGATGTACTCGACCAGGGCCTCGTTGAAGACCACGATCAGCATGCGGTCCGCGGCGAAGCGGCGGTGGTCCTGGAAGGCCAGGTAGGCCACGCGGTGCAGGGCCACGGTGGTCTTGCCCGAGCCGGCGCCACCTTGGATCAGGACCACGCCCGAGTCCGGGCGGGTGATCAGCTCGAACTGCTGCTTGTCGATCAGCGCGGTGATCTCTTGCAGGCGCTTGTCGGCGTGGCCGAGGTCCTCGTCGTTGACGCCCAGGCGACCCCGGGGCACGCGCGAGGCCTTGCCCGTGCCGCCCTCGAGGGTGGGCCGCGACTCGGCGCCCAGGCCCCGCCAGCGCCCGCTCGGCGCCCGCACCCAGCTGCCCTGGGGCGAGTCGACCCGGCGCAAGGTCGCGTCCGAGACCATCACCGAGCGGCGGACCAGCACCTTGCCCTCGATGCTGCGATCGTCGAACTCCTCCTCGTACTCGTCCTCTTCGTCGTAGCGGTAGTAGAGCCGCGAGACCGGGGCGTTGCGCCAGTCGACGATCGACACGCCCTCGCCGGAGCCGAGCATGGTCCGCTTGCCGATCAGCACGTCGCGGCGCTTGCCGGCGCGGGCCTCCTCGAGGCGCAGGTGACCAAAGTAGGGGTTCTTGGCGTCGACCGGCGCGCTGCGCCCGGAGCCGCGCTTGGCGTTGAGCGCGGCGAGCTGGTGCATCTGATCCAGGAGCGCCGGGAGGTCCTCCTCCTTGGCGCTCGCGATCTCGTCGCGCAGCTCGATCATCGCGCCGTCGAGGTCCTCGAACTGATGCGCCTCGGTCGCGAGCTGCTCGGCGACGCGCGCCTGCACGCGCTCGAGGATCTTCAGCTCTTCATCGACGATCCGCCGACCCTGCTCGTCGAGAGCAGCCAACGGCGCTGGCTCGGAGGCCGGCGCGTCGCTCGAGACACCTTGGACCTGCTCGGACACAATCGCCGTGATTAGCAAAAGCAGCCGTTCTTGACACCCCTCTACGTCGCCTGGGCAAACCGGAGGGCGCCATGGACGCGCGCCCCAAAGCTCCCTCGCTCCCGCCGGGTCCAGGGCGTGCGCGCCATGCTATTGCGTCCTCACATGATCGGCCCTCGTCCCTGGACCCTCTGTTCGTCTGCCTTCATACTGGGCGGCTGGCTCGCGCTCGCAGGCTGTCAGCCGCGCGCGCGCACGGGCCCGGAGGCCGCCGCGCCAGCGCAGACCAGCGCGCCCGCCGAGGGCGAGCGGCCCAAGCTCGACGCCGAGGCCATGCTCGCCTCGATCGCCTGGCTGGCCGACGACGCTCGCCAGGGCCGCTACACCCTGTCCCCGCAGATCGAAGAGGTCGCGACCTGGCTCGGCGAGCGCTACGCCGCCCTCGGCCTCGAGCCCGTGGGCGAGAGCTGGCGCGTGCCCTACAGCCTGCGCACCAAGGTCGAGGCCGGCGAGGGCAGCCGCCTGGCGATCACCGACGCCCGCGGGCGCACGACCTCGGTCGGCGCCGCCGAGTTCACCCCGCGCGCCGAGGGCCGCGCCGGGATGGCCGCCGGCGAGCTGGTCTTCGTCGGCTACGCCGCGCAGTGGGATCCCAGCCAGCAGCCCACGTGGGACCCCGCGCCCGCCGAGGTCGCCCTGCCCATCGACAGCTACGACGACCTCGCGGGCGTCGAGCTCGAGGGCAAGGTCGCCCTGGTCCTCGACCGCGCCCCCAACAACCCCGACCCCATGGCGCTCTACGCCGCCATGCACGACGTGGTCGCGCAATTCGATGTGGACGCCGCCCCCGCCCGCGAGGCCGGCGACACGGCCGAGCTGCTCGCCTTGCACGAGCGGGCCCGCGAGCAATTCGTCGCGCTGCTCGACCCCTTCATCGCGCTCGAAGACCCCCGCGAGCTCGGCGACGCGTTTTGGAAGGTCGAGGATCCCGAGGCGAGCATCGACCTCATGGCGATCAGCGCGGCCCTCATCCCGCCCTTCGCCAACCAGCCCAATTTTTCCCTCGCCGAAAACGCCCTCGCCAAGAAGATCGAGCGCCTGGCCGCGGCCGGGGCGGTGGGCGTGATCCTCGTCGAGGGCCCGCGCTCCCCCGTGGGCGAGCAGGCCCGCGCCGCCGACGAGCTCTTTGGCGTCGCCGGTCGCCCCGGCCCCTTCGACCGCCACCGCGCGGTCCTCGACGAGCCCGGGCCGCTGCCCGTGGTCCAGCTGCGCTGGCACGAGGCCGACGCGCTGCTGCGCATCGGCGGCGCCAAGCTGTCCAAGGTCCAGGCGGCGATCGACGGCGACTACCGGCCGCGCTCCCAGGCCCTCGGCGTCCGCGTCGAGCTCGACAG
This sequence comes from Pseudenhygromyxa sp. WMMC2535, assembly GCF_011083025.2. Classification (NCBI taxonomy): domain Bacteria; kingdom Pseudomonadati; phylum Myxococcota; order Nannocystales; family Nannocystaceae; genus Pseudenhygromyxa; species Pseudenhygromyxa sp. WMMC2535. The sequence goes on along the minus strand of NZ_JABJWV010000001.1, from coordinate 3,182,393 downwards.
CCGCCTGAGCGAGACCCGCGCAGAGGTCCCCAACGTGATCGCCAAGCTCCCCGGCCGCAGCGACGAGATCATCGTGCTCGGCGCCCACTTCGATCACATCGGCGACGAGCAGCGCGGCGACTGCCGCCCGAGCGAGCCCAGCGAGGGCGAGCGCGACGGGATCTGCAACGGCGCCGACGACAACGCCTCGGGCACGGCGATGCTCCTCGACATCGCCCGGGCCTGGCGCGCGTCCGGCCTGACCCCGCAGCGGACCTTGATCTTCGCCCACTTCTCCGGCGAGGAGCTCGGCCTGCTCGGCTCCGAGGCCCTGGCCAACGACCCCCCCTTCGACATGAGCGAGGTCGTGGCCATGGTCAACCTCGACATGGTCGGCCGGCTCGGCCCCGCCGGCCTCGCGATCGGCGGGATCTACAGCAGCGAGGGCTGGATGCCCCTGCTCGACGAGCTCGGCAACTACGGCATGAAGATCCTCTACGAGGGCAGCACGACCACGCGCAGCGACCACGCGCACTGGTTTCGCCGCCAGATCCCCGTGCTCTTCTTCTTCACCGGGGTGCACGGCGACTACCACCGCCCCGGCGACGAGCTCGACGCGATCGAGGTCGAGGGCCTGGCGAGCATCGGCCAGCTGGTCAGCGATGTCGTCTGGGAGCTGGCCGGCGGCTACGAGCTGCGCTGGGGCACACTCGAGCCCGGCGAGGGAGTGGGTCGCGGGCTACCGGGTGTCAACCCGGACACGGTGGTCAAGCGCGTGGGCAAGGACGGCGCCACGCTCGAGTAGACGCGCGCGTGTGTTTCTCGTGATCGATTCATCCCCGCGGTGGCACCTTCAAGGCATGCGCGCGTTCCCCTCTCCGTCCCTGGAGTCGCTCCCGCTGCGGCTCTCCCTGCTGTCCCCACTGCTGGTCTCGCTGCTGAGTTGGGGCTCCGCGTGCACCAGCGCGGACGACGACGAGGTGTTCGACGAGCCGAACTGGCCGATGGCCGAGTCGAACCTCTCTCGAGATCAAGACCCGGAGCTCGACGATGTCGAGATCGCCCAGCTGCGCGCCAACCAGGAGGCGCTCGGCCTCGACATCTACCACCAGCTGCGTCAGACCCCCGATCTCGCCGAGGAGAACTTCTCCTTGTCCCCCTACAGCCTCGCCGCGGCCATGGGCATGGTCTACGGCGGGACGGTGGGTCAGGCCCGGGAGGAGATGGAGGCCGTGCTCCACTTCAACCTCGGTGACGAGCGCCAACACGTCGCGCACAACTGGATCGACCAACAGCTCCTGGCTCGCAACCTCGAGGCCGACGAGAATCACGACGCGGTGATCATCGCCCCAGCCAACGGCGTCTGGGTCGAGCAGAGCATCGCGTCGGGGGTCGAGAGCGACTTCCTCGACCTGCTGGCCGTGCACTACGGCGCGGGCCTGCGCCTGGCCGACTTCTTCGGCGACTCCGAGGGCGAGCGCCTGCGCATCAACGCCTGGGTCGAGGCGCGCACCCACGGACTGATCCCCGAGCTCCTGCCAGCCAACACCCTGGAGGGCACGCTGATGGCCATCATCAACGCGCTCTACCTGGCCGCGCCCTGGCAGACGCCCTTCGAGACCACCTTGCCCGAGGACTTCACCCTCGCGGACGGCAGCCAGGTCTCCGTCGACACCTTGTCCAACACGCAGGTGGATCAGTCGCTGGGCTACAGCCTGACCGAGGACTACGAGATCTGCACAATCGACCTGCGCGGCGGCGCGCTCGAGTTCGTGGTCATCGAGCCCCAGGGCGACTTCGCCACCTTCGAGGCGGCCCTCGACCAGCCCACCTTCGCCTCGCTCATCGACGAAGCCCACGCACAGATCGACGGGGGCTCACTCTTCCTCCCCCGCTTCTCCGTCGACGCCAAGTTCTCCTTGAGGGAAGCTCTGATCAGCCTCGGCATGCCGACCCCCTTCGCCAGCGGAGAGCACTTCACCGGCATCTCGCCGGCGCTGACGCAGATCAGCGACATCATTCAACAGACCACCGTGAAGGTCGATGAAGGCGGCATCGAGGCCGCAGCGACCACCGTGGTGCTCTTCGGCGACGAAGTTGGTAGTGGCGGCGGCGGAGGCGTCGAATGCCGCATCGACAAGCCGTTCATCTTTGCCATCCGCGACAGCTCCAGCGACACGCTGCTCTTCCTCGGGCGCGTCCTCGATCCGCGCTGAGCGAGGCCCCGACTCGGCCACGCCCGTGCCCGTGACGACCCGGCCAACGAGCCGCCGTGCCCACGCGCCCGAGCGCCGCGGCCAAACCCCACGCGCGCATCGACGTAGCGCGCAGCCCCTGGACATGGCAACCTAGACCGGCCCATGCCCGACGCCGATATCCACGCCATCCTCGCGGAGCTCGACGATGCCTACGTGGAGCTCAGAGCTGCCCGCAAGCGCCTGACGGAGCTCCTGCCCCTGTCGGCGACGGAGCCCGGCGAGAGCGGCCAGCGGCGCATCGACTTCGTCACCGACCTCGACGCCGACACCGAAGAAGAGGACGAGCTGCGGCGGATCAACGCCGAAGCCTGGCAGCACGCCCAGCAGGCCCTGGTCCGCGCCCAAGAGAAGGTCGAGACGGCGCACAAAGAGCTGGCCGTCCGCGTCCGCGAAGACAGCTGAGGCGGCCCACAAAGAGCTGGCCCACAAAGAGCTGGCCCAGACCCGGCTCAGCTGCTCAGCCCGAGCTCGGCACGCAGCAGCGGGTGCGGCGTGTACCACTCGTCGCCGTTGTGGCAGATGAGCACCTGCTTGTTCTGTAGCATCCGCGCGAACTCGAGCAGCTCGTTGCGCCGGGGTGTCTCCGCCCGCGAGCTGTTGCCGATGCGCCGCAGCCAGGCCCGCTCGTCGTTGGTCAGAGGCAGCATGTCGCGGCGCACCGCCCCCTCGGCCGCGGCGAAGATCGTGTCCGAGGTCGGCAGGCCGCCGCGCGCGGCGTGGCTGACCGCGAGGCGGAGCAGGCGGAAGAAGTCGCGCAGATCCGCGCCGCTGTACACCGCCAGCCGGCGCAGCTGACCCGCGGTGAAGAAGCCCCCGTGCCAGTTGTAGCGGCGCTCGACCACGGCCAGGAGCTTGGCGATGCCCCGCTCCGAGGGCTCCGGTGCCTCGCCGGCCCGCGGACGATGCTCGTAGATCTGCACGCTGGGCAGGGTGAACACCCGGCCGCCGGCGTAGAGCCCAGCCAGGCTCGGCGCGAGCATCGGCAGGGAGGGCGGCACCGTATAGATCGCGCTGAGCCCCGGCAGGCGCAGGACGTCGGCGTGGCGCACGAAGAGCGCCTCCATGCTGACGAACACCTTCTGCGCCTCCTCGGGGCCCCCCGCGCCGCGCAGGTGCTCGAGCGAGTCGGTGATCAGCACGACCTTCCTGTAGGGGTCGCCGCGGTGGATCCGGACCAGGTTGACGACCTCGACCACGAACTGCTGGGCGAGCTCGATCAGCTTGTGGAGCTTGCCCCGCAGCCGGCGCTGAAGCTCCACGCGGAAGGCCGGCGTCCGCAGCAGCGCCGCCTTGAGCTCGGCGGGGCCGCCCGGCACGGCCAGGGGCGCGAGCTCGGGCTCGGCCTGAAAGAAGCTCCACACCCGCTCGAGGAAGCCAGGCTTGCCCAGGGAGCCAAAGCGCGCCTCGATGTTGCCGCCGATGGCGCCGAGCTGAGCGATGAGCAGATCCGAGAGCTCCACCGGCCCCGAGCCCGGCAGGTGCTCGGCCAGGTCGACGTAGAGGATCTCGTGACCGGTCGCCCGCAAGGTCTTGGCCAGGCGCATCAGCTCCGTGGTCTTGCCCGACCCCCGGTTGCCCGTGAACAAGTAGGCGCCGTTGGTCTGCGAGTACTCGATCTGATCGACGAGCTCGAGGACGGGATCGCTGCTCTCGTCGACGCCGTGGATCCGCTCGACATAGACCGCCTCCGGCTTGGCCATGTCGCTGGCGATGAGCTCGTCGAGGCCGAAGTTGATCGGTCGGTCGACGTCGAAGGCGGCGTAGAAAGCCTTGGCTCGAGATCTCAGATCAGCCATGTGCGCCGAGATCCTAGCAGCTTTGCCCGTCCCGTAGGTGTGCCGCTGTGGCCCGGAGAGCGACCGCGCAGGGTCTACACAGGCCACCATGCACATGTGCCTGGTGCATGCCGAAACGCGCCAGAGACACCAATTGAAAACGCCGCCTCGTGGATCACGAGGCGGCGCGCGCTCGGAGCGGGCGGCTCAGCCGGCCTTGCTCTTCTTGGCCAGGGACTCGACGCGGTCGACCAGCCAGCCGAGGCTGCGCTTGCCGAGCGACGCGAGGTAGTCCGCGTCCTTGGTCTTGCCCTCGGCCTCGCTCAGCGCCTTGACCAGGCCCTCGCGTCCGCCGTGGCCCTCCACCTTCGCGGCGAGGCCGTGGAGGTGCAGCAGCTTGGCGTTGGCGACGTGGACGAGACGCTCGGCGAGCTCCTCTTTGGACTCACCCTCGGCGGGCTCGAGGATCCCGGCGAGCTTGCTGGCGAGCTCCTTCTTGGAGCCGAACTTGTCTTTGACGATCTGTAGCGGAGATTGCTTGTTGCTCATGACCTGCTCCCTGATGGACCGCCAACAGCAGCTGGCGGGAGTGGTGGCGGCGCATTAAAAGGGAGAGGCCGGCCCCTGTCCAGGTGGGAGCCGGCCTCTGAAGCCCGAATTTGCGAAGCCCGGCGTGAGCCGGGCCTCGTGGAGAGCAAATCGCGCTCCAGGAGCGGCCTAGGGGGCCATCTCCTTCATCTTGTTGATGTCGTCCATGCTGGCGGAGGCGGCGAACTTCACGTTGGCGCCGTCGGCCTCGACCTTCACGCTGTTCATCATGTCGGCGAAGTCCTTGGCCTGCTCGTCCTTCTTGACCTCCTCGAGCATGCCGTTGACCTTCTCGGACACGGCCGTGGCCTTGGCCTCCTCGCCGAGACCGGCGACGAAGTTGATGGCGACGCCCTTGGAGAGGTCCAGGTTGCCGGCGGCGGTGGTCACGTCGCCGAGCTCGGGGGCGCCGAACATGGCGGCCATGCCCTTGACCTCGTCGGGGACGTTGGCGATGAACCACAGCGCGGACTTGGCGTCGACCTGGCCGTAGAGGTCCTTCTTGCTGTTGTCCACGGCGGGGGTGCCCTCGCCGTCGATCAGCTTGCCGATCTTGTCCTCCCACGAGGTGGTGGCGACGGCGAGCATGTCGTCGTTGACAAGGTAGGCGCGGCCATCCGTGAACTGGATGATCTTCTTGCCCTCGGCCTTGGTGACCTCGGCGCCCTCTTCATCGCCGGCGGCCTTCTGGACGCCCTTGATGATGCAGGTGGCCTTCTCGTCGGTGCCGATGCCCTTGGCGGCGACGACGAACACGCCGTCTTCCTTGGCGGTCGCGCCGACGATCACGGCCTCGAAGTCGGTGACGGCCATGCCGCAGTCCTCGACGACCTTGACGGCGTCCTTGTAATCGGACTCCCCTTCAATGTCGCCCTTGAAGGTCTTGTAGACCTCGGACTCCATGATGTCCTTGGGGTGCATGCCGACGAGGAACTCGGCTTCGTCAGGTACAAGCTTGACCGCATCGGCGCTCGCGCCACCCTTGCAGGCGGGAAGCACGAAGAGGGAGGCAGCCAGCGGGAGGGTCCAGCAGATCCGCTTCATAGTCTCGGGCTTATAAACGGGCGCATCTCTCGCGGTCAAGCGCGCAGCGCATGGAAATTCACGGCGCCAAGTCACGATTCATGGCGAAACCCAACCTAAGCGTTGGACTGCCATTTTGTCCGCTTCCAGCTGGCGACGCGTGAATCGAGTGTGCCTCCAGTTGGCCGCGAGATGTATGCCAGCGTGCATCGAACCGTGAAAAGGAGCGAGCCCTGCGCCGCCGAGACGTGGGCTCCCGGTCGTGGCACCATCGCGCGCCCATGCCCTGGAAGACCTTTGATTACCGCGGGGACAAGGTCTGGGTGCGCGTGCTCGAGGGCGGAAAGCCCATCGTTCGGCGTGGCCTGGTCGAGCTTCGCTACAAGCGTGGCGCCATCAAGTCCTACAAGACCTCGCGGGAGAACATCGAAGACCTCGACGACGAGGCAGAGATCGAGCTGCTCTCGGACGAGGACTTCGGCGGGCGCAGCACCACCAACGCCACGCAGATCCGCGAGCAGCCCAAGCAGGCCGCGGACGCCCAGACGATCGTGATCCACACCGACGGCGCCTGCTCCGGAAACCCCGGCCCGGCCGGCCTGGGCGTGCACATCGTCCGCCCCGACTCGATCACCGAGATCAGCGAGTACATCGGCGAGGCGACCAACAACGTCGCCGAGCTGCGCGCGATCCTCCGGGCCATCGAGGCCCTCGAGGAGAGCGAGCGCGAGCAGAAGATCCACCTCTATACCGACAGCGGCTGGTCGCTCGGCGTGCTCATCGGCGGCTGGAAGGCCAAGAAGAACGTCGCGCTGATCGACAAGATCAAGGTCCGGCTGCCGGAGTTCCCCAACCTCGAGCTGCTCAAGGTCCGCGGTCACGCCGGCCAGGAGGGCAACGAAGAGGCCGACGCCCTCGCGACCCGAGCGGTGCGCGTCGAAGGTGACAGCGTCCGCGAGCGCAAGCGCTGAGCCGGCGCCCGACCGGCGCTGCGCGCAGTCCTGGACGCTGCGCTCAGTCCTGGATGCTGCGCTCGAGCCAGCCGGCGACCCAGTGCCACAGCATCTTGCTGCCCAGGTCCGTGACCAAGCCCATGTGCCCGGGGCGTAGCTCGGCGAGCTCGCCCGGGGCATCGCTGCGTCCGGTCACCAGCAGCTCGCGGCTGACCACGCCGGCCGTGGTCAAGCTCGCCGCCGGCGGCCGGGCGTAGAGGCGATCGCCCTCGGAGAGCACGTGCAAGAAGGGCACGCGGATGCCCTCGAGGCCCGCCCAGTAGTCGACGCTGCCATCGAGCGAGCACCAGCGATTGCGACGCATCCACGCCCAGGCCTGGCGCCAGTAGCTCGCGGCCTCGTCGGCGCTGCCCAGGCGCAGCGCTCGGCCCGGCATGTAGCCGACCAGCGCCACGATCAGCATGGTCACGAGATAGATCGCCAGCTTCAGCCACCAGATCGCCAGCGAGGGCTCGAAGCGCCGGTTCCAGACCCCCGTGCCCAGGGTCGCCACGCTGCGCACGCGCGGGTCCGGGTTTTGGCCGAGCCAGGCGAGCGCGGCCTGGCCAAAGAGGCTGTGACCCACGAGCACCACCGGGGCCTCGGGCGCCACGGCCACGGCCAGGTCGACGTAGCTCCCGACGTCGGCGACGAGCTCGTCGAGGGACCAGTCGCCCCCGGCCGCCGCCGACGGCCCGCTCTCGCCGTGGCCGCGCAGATCCGGCACGAGCACGCGAAAGCCCGCGTCGACGAGCACCGAGGCCAGCGTCGGGCGGTCCGGGCGGCACAAGGTCCGGCTGTCGGCGAGCATCGCGTGGCCGAGGACGACCACCGCCTTGGGCCGAGCTGCCACGTCGAGCCCCCCGCCAAAGTCCCAGACGCGCAGCAGCCAGCCGTCGCTGGCGCTCACCGAGTGGAGCACGGGAGAGGGCAGGTGGGCCGCGGCGTCGGACATCGCCGCGGTTTTACGCCCCGAAGCGCGCCCCGGCCAGCGCGCGCCGGCTCTCCATCTCGCCACGTCCCCCCGCGGGGCGCCTGATCGCGCCGATGACCTACACCCCGAGTAATCGTGTTATGCGAGGGCCGTGCGACCTTTCGTCCGTGGTGACGTCGACGGCTTCTTTGGCCTCGCCCTCGACAACCTCGTGCAGCTGCTCTTGATTGACGCGCTGTGCCGCTCGCCCTACGTGCTCGGCTTCTCCGACGAGCTCGTGCGCGGGACGATCCTCCCCGGGGCCGCGGTCTCGATGGTCGTCGGCAACATCTTCTACGCGCGCCAGGCCCTCGAGCTCGCCAAGCAGACCGGCCGCGAAGACATCTGCGCCCTGCCCTACGGCATCAACACGGTCTCGCTCTTCGCCCACGTGTTCCTGGTCATGCTCCCGGCCAAGCTCGCCGCCGAGGCGGCCGGCGTCGACGACCCCTCGCGGGTCGCCTGGCAGGCCGGCCTGCTCGCCTGCCTGGGCTCGGGGATCATCGAGCTCGGCGGCGCCTTCGTGGCCGAGAAGCTGCGCCGCATCACCCCGCGCGCCGCCCTGCTCTCGACCCTCGCCGGCATCGCCTTGGGCTTCATCTCGCTGGGCTTTTTGTTCCGCACCTTCGCCCACCCGATCGTCGGCCTCTCGACCCTGGGCATCGTGCTGCTGACCTACTTTGGCCGCGTCAAGTTCAAGGGCCGGCTGCCCGGCGGCTTCGTGGCCGTGGCCCTGGGCACCGCGCTGGCGTGGATCATCGGCCTGGCCCCGGCCGGCGAGGCGCCCACGGGCAGCGTCGGCCTGATGCTGCCCGTGCCGGTGATCGGCGACGTGCTCGCGGCCCTGTCCGAGCCCGGCATGCTCGCCGCCTACTTCGCGGTCATCGTGCCCATGGGCCTGTTCAACGTCGTCGGCTCGCTCCAGAACATCGAGTCGGCCGAGGCCGCCGGGGACAGCTTCCCCGTGGTCCCCTCGCTCGCGGTCAACGGCGCCGGCAGCATCGTCGCCGCGCTCTTCGGGTCCTGCTTCCCGACCACGATCTACATCGGCCACCCGGGCTGGAAGGCCATGGGCGCCCGCGCCGGCTACTCCGTGGCCAACGCGGTGTTCGTGACCCTGATCTGCCTGAGCGGGACCTTGGCGTGGATCACCTGGGCCGTGCCCGTGGACGCCGGCATGGCGATCGTCTTGTGGATCGGCGTGGTCATCACCGCCCAGGCCTTCCAGGTCACCCCCAAGCCCCACGCCCCCGCCGTGGTCATCGGCATCCTCCCCGGGGTCGCGGCCTGGGGCGCCGGCATGGCCAAGAACGGCCTGCGCGCCGCCGGCCTCGGCAACCCCACCGCGCCCTTCGGCGAGGGCCTGGTCGCCAGCTTCCAGGCCAACGACCTGTGGATCGACGGCGCCTTCGCCCTCGAGCAGGGCTTCATCTTCACGGCGATGATCCTCGCCACGGTCACCGTGCTGATCATCGAGCGCAAGTTCACCATCGCCGGCCTGTGGCTGCTCGCCGCCGCCGCGCTGTCGAGCGTCGGCCTGATGCACGGCTACCGCTGGACCGTGGGCGACACCGTGCTCGAGGTCTTCTCGCCCTGGCACCACCCCGAGCGCCTGAGCTGGACCCTGGGCTACCTGGCCATGGCCGCCGTGCTCTTCTTGGCGCCCACGGTCACCGTGCCCGACGACGTCGACCACAGCGCCTGAGCTGGCTCTCGGGCCGCGGGCGGCCGACTCAGCGCGTCCCGCCGCGGCCCGGGTCGATCAGCCGCAGGCCCACATCCTCCACGAAGGACGCCGGCGTCGCCTGGCCCTCGCCCGGCAGGGCCCACCAGTGCCCGCGCAGGCTCTCGAGCAGGTTCGTGCGCTGCTCCTCGCTCATGTCGGGCAGGCGCTCGAACCAGTAGCGGATCTTCTTGGTGTCGAGCTGCGGCGAGCGGCGCAGGGCCTCGACCAGGGCCGGGAAGCGCTCGCGCAGCTCCTCGGGGACCGCGAGCGAGGCCGCCGCGTCGGACACCGGCGGCGTGAAGGCGGTCAGCAGCGCCTCGAAGTCCTCGAGCTCGCCGGCGCTCATCAGCGAGAGCGCCGGGAGCCAGCGCGCCGCGTCCTCGCCCTGGAGCTCGAGCACGCCCACCAGGTCGACCCAGCGCGAGCGCTCCTCGCTGACGATCATCGCCGCCCGGCCGCCGGGCAGCGCCTCGCAGCGCCGCTCGCAGCGAGCCCCTCGCCCAGCCGCGCAGGCGGCCGCGAGGCGCTCGTTGGCCGCCTCCACCTGGCCGAGCTCACAGCGCAGCGCCGGCCCGAGCTCGACCAGCGCTGGATCCGGGACCAGCAGCGCCGCGTCGTCCGCCGCCGCGAGGGCGCCCTCGTCACAGCCCTCACCCAGGCCCACGCAGCGCGCCCAGGCCGAGGCCGCGCAGGCCCGCGCGTCGTGCTGATCACAGCCCGCCGCCCCGGCCTCGGCCACCGCCGACCACAGCTCGGCCAGGGAGCCCTCCGCCTCGACCTCCAGCCGCGTCGTGCAGGCGAGCAGCGCCCGCTGCTCCACGCACACCTGCGTGGCCGCGCTGCCCTCGAGGACGCAGGCCTCGACCTCTCCGCCAGCGCAGGCCCGCTCGCGCAGGCGCGCAGACTCGCTCGGCTCCCAGCTCAGGCGCGCGAGCTCGAGGCAAGCCGGCGCGCAGCCGACCTCGCAGCCAGCGTCGAGCTCGGCCCGGCGCGACTCGAAGTCCTCGCCGCTCATCCGCGCCGCGCGATCATCCGCGACCAGGCGCCGACCCTCGTCCAACGCCCCCTCCGCGCAGGCCTTCCACGGCGTCGAGGCGGCGTCATCCTTGCCGGGCGCCGCCGTCGAAGCGCGCGCCTTGTCGCAGCCAGCGAGCGCGGCCCAAGTAGCGATCAAGAGGCCCAGCGAGCGCCGCGTCGACATGGGTACAACTGTACACCCAAGCCGCGCGCGCAGGTGCGCCCCGACAAAGGTCAGCCCTCAGCCCTCAGCCTCGGGCATCGAGCATCGAGCATCGAGCATCGAACCACTCGACCAGCGCCTCGGCACAGGTCTCGACCGCGCTCGACCCGTGCCCGCCCTCTGCGGCCACGAGCCGCGACTTGTGAGCGAGCTCCGCGGCCGCGAAGATCTCCTCGCTGCCCCTGGGATCGACCAGGCGATCGTGCGCGCCCTCGACCAGCAGCAGCGGGCAGCCGCACCTCGCTGCATTTCGGACGCTGCGCTTCATGACCCGCCTTTGAGCCATCAGGTAGCGCAGGCTGAAATAGCGGACCACCAGGGGGTCGCGCTGCATCGCCTCGGCCTCGCGGCGATCGGGCTCGAAGGTGGACACCGAAGGGTCCCGGTTCATGTCGACCGTCAGGGCCGCGCGCCGAAACACGAGATCGAGCGCGTAGCGCAGCACATCTCCAGCCCGCGGCCCCGCCCCCTCGAGGTCGGCCAGTCGGTAGGCGGGGTTGATCAGCACCAGCCCCGCCGGCTCGCCAGCCAACCCCGCGGCCAACTCGAGGGCCAGGCAAGCGCCGACGCTGTGCCCGAGCATGAAGCGCGGCAACCCAGCGAAGCGCTCGCCCGCCCAGGCCCAGCCTCGACCCAGGTCATCGATCACCAGGCCGTGATCATCGATGTCGCCGCGGACCCCTGGCGAGTAGCCGCAGCCGCGCGGGTGCACGGCCACGAGCGCATAGCCAGCCGCGAGGGCCGAGGCACAAAAGCGCGGGTAGAGCTGCGCTGCGGAGATCTCCGGGCCGAGGATCAGATCGATCACCCCGCGCGGCCTGCCCTCGGGCTCGCGCAGCCACAGATAGAGCGAGAGGCCTCTGGCGCCGGCGACCCACGGCGCGCCCGCGGGCGGATCGAGGGGCGGGCGATCCAGGCGCGGGTGCGCGGGCATGCGCGCAGGCTACCAGGCAATTAGACCCGAGGGAGACGAAGGCGAGCGCAGCCCTGCTCGCCTTCGTCTCCCTCGGGTCTCCCCCCCAAGCGCGCGTCGGTGTCGGTGTCGATCCTGGCGCGCGCTTCGAGTGGCAACGTGGTCCAGAGGAGACCGCGACCTCCCCCTCGGGATCAAAGCCCGAAGTAGCATGCCGCGCCCGCATCGATGGTGCACCCCGCGAAGTCGCCACAGGCCTCCGTCGCGCACTCGTCAATCTGGTCGAGGGCCTCTTCTTGCTCGTCGGCCATGCAGTCGTCGATCGTGTCGACACAGTTGTCGATGCAGTCCTGCTCGTCGAGGTCCTCGTCGCAGCTCTTGGCCTGAGCGCAGTAGTCCTCGCAGCTGATCTGCGTGCGCAGGTCTCCGGTGCCGTCGAGGTCCCCCGCGCACGCGCCGAGCACGAGGCCGAAGCCGAGGCCAGCGACGAGGAGGAGGGGGCGGTACATCGAGACGGTGAAGTTCTTCATGCTGCCCTGACTAAGCAAGGGACATGCCACCTGCATCTCCTCGGACCTCACGCCGGCGTCCTCCTATAGAGGAGCATGAGAAGAGCACCGATCCACAGGTGTGCGTGTCGGCCCGAGGCGACTGTGCCAGCCCGAGTCACTTCGAAGGCCATCCCCACGCAAAACCCCCCTGCGACCGCCTGCCAGACCTTGGCATCGCTCCTGCACTACTCCTCGGCGTGGCCCACGGGCCCGGAAAGAGAACCACCGCCATGCTGAAATTCGCCGTCATCTTCCTCGTCATCGCCCTCGTCGCCGCCGTCTTCGGTTTTGGTGGCATCGCCGCAAGCGCCGCTGGCATCGCGCAGATCCTGTTTTGGGTGTTCCTCGCCGTCGCCCTCGTCAGCCTCATCGCCAACTTCGCCAACAAGGCCAGCGCGACCTGATCCACGCGCAGATCACCAACCACCACCTACCCACGCACAGAGCACCCTTCCAACGCTTTCGAGTGATTCCCTGAAGATTTGGTGCTCCCGCTCAACCTCCTTGCTCTGCTGACCACACCCCACCCATGAGCAAGCACGACACCACGCTCGAGCGAGACGAGCACCCCACTACCTTGCACGGTTTTTCTTAGACACCCTGCGACATGCACGAGGCGGCGCCCCCTCATCACCCTCACCGGTGAAGAGGGGGCGCCGCCTCGTTTGTGCTCGGGAGTTGGACGCGGTCTGTCACAGGCGTTTGGCGCGGGATCTGTCAGGGGCTCGGCGCGAAGCGCTGTCGCAGGCCTCCGACGCGGGCGTGTCAAAGCTTCGCTATCGTGCCAGATCGCAGCGCACGTGCGCGCCCGTCGAGGGGTGTGTCAGCCTGGCTCGGTCGGCCCGTGGCACGAAGATCGCATCGTCTCGGGGCATGACGCACTGGAACACCATCACCAAGCTGAGCCTGATCTCCCTGACCTTCGCCACCCTCGCCGCCTGCAAGCCCAGCGAAGCCGAGCTCGACTGGCCCGAGCCCATCCCCGCCGCGACCGCACAGATCTTCGACGCCGAGGGCGAGCTCGTCGGCGACGCAGCCTTCACCACCCTCGACAACGGCACCGCCATCGACGTCGAGGTCTACAACCTCCCGCCCGGCGTGCACGGCTTCCACATCCACGAGGTCGGCAGCTGCGAGGGCCCCGACTTCAAATCCGCCGGCGGCCACTTCAACCCCATGCACACAAACCACGGCCTCGAGGATGACGATGGCGCCCACGCGGGCGACCTGCCCAACTTGCCCGTGGGTGACGACGGCACCGCCGAGGGTCACTTCGTCGTCGAGGGCGTGCTGCTCTCCCGGCAAAGCGAGCGCTCGCTGCTCACGGGGGAAGGGACGGCGCTGGTGATCCACGCGGAGGCGGACGACTACCGCAGTGAGCCGGCAGGGGACGCGGGGGCGCGGATTGCTTGTGGGGTGATCGAGCTCGGGGACGAGGCGTGAGCGCGCGCGGGCTGGGCTGGGAGCGGCGGGCCTTGGGGTGACGCGGAATTTGCGCGAGGTGCCTGGGCGAGGTCTGGGTGGAGGGTTGTGAACTAGGTTCACGGGTTCGGGAGGGCGTGCGAGGCGGCCTGTGAGGCGTGTTTCGCCCGGCGCTTGACGCCCGCGGCTGGCTCGGCTAGATACCGCAGCCCAAACCATTCCGGCATAGCTCAGTTGGTAGAGCAGTCGGCTGTTAACCGACTTGTCACAGGTTCGAGTCCTGTTGCCGGAGCTTCATAGGGCCCAGGCTAGTTAGCCTGGGCCTTTATCTTATCAGGACCCTCGTCGGCATCGCCGGCGGAGGTCTTGTCGTATCTGCCCTGCTGGCGCGGGTTTGCGGGCGGTGGCTGGTCGACGCGGGTGCTCTCTGCTCGGGCGGCGCCAGAGTACTTCGCCTCGTCGCCGGACCGAGAGCGGTGCTCTCTGAGTGCTCTGGGGCCTCAGAGACGCCTCCAGACGCCGAAAAGCCGGTTCACACCAGAGAGCCGATGGTTAGGCCGGTGAGAGTGGGACAGCCACTGGGCTTTTTCGTGGGCTGGGGTTCACCGGGAGAGACGGTGGTTCGCGACAACATCTCGCGAAAACTACGGCGCATGGTCCCCTGTCGGAACACGGACGGGTTCTCTGGCGTCTGTGGTGCGGGCGCAGAGACGCATCCGAGAGGCGGAGCGCTCGTGGAAGCACACCCGTAGTCCATGGCTTCTGGCGCTGAGCAGAACGCAAGCCGGACAGGTTGGCTGACCAGTGGATGGGAATCTGCGCGCACGTCCCCCATACGATCGGCATCAGAACCGAGATTTCCGTCAAGTCTCGGCAAGCAGCGCGTCAGGTGGGAAGCCCGTGACGTGCATCTCGCCGTCTGGGCCGAGGTGCACCTCGCAGATCGTGTTGTCCCCAGCCGACGACGCGTACCGGTTGGTACGGTAGTGCACAACCTGGTTTGATGACCCCCGCCACGGCTGGTTCAGGACGCGGCGTGCCTGAAGGTACCGGCCGGCCACGACGATGTCGCAGAGGTCGAGCAAGGCCTTCTGGTCTGGGGTGACGAGCTCGCGGAGTCGGTACCCTGTGAAGGCCATCACCGAGAGACCGTGCGCTCGCAGGCGGGCACACAGCGAGGCGAGGCTCGCCGCCTGCTCGAACGGCTCACCGCCGGTGAGGGTCACGCCCTCGATGCCGCGGGTGCCCAGAACCTCGGCAACCAGGTCGTCGACCGACATCTGAAGCCGCGGTTCGAGACTCCACGTGTCGGGGTTCCAGCAGCCCGGGCACCGAAGTGAGCACCCCTGGACCCAGACCACGAACCGCTCGCCGGGACCGTTGGCCGCGCTGCGTGGCAGAAGGTGGGCGAGGTTCAGCTGCATGATCAGTACGTCCGCTTGACGAGCTCGAGGCGGATGGTGTCGCCCTGCTTGGTCTCCTTGACGCGGTAGCCCATTTTCTTCGCCCGCTCGTACACGGACTGCCGTTGGGCTTCCACAAGGCGCCGTCGCTCCTCCTCGACCCGGCGGCGTTCCTCTTCGGCCAGGCGCTCCTGCTTCGCGGTCCAGTGACCGTCGTAGCGGCCCTTGAGCTGGCCTATCCATCCAGTCCCGTAGCGAGGATGGTCGTAGCCGCTCACATAGGCCTGGTAGCCGGTGGGCGTGTGCAGGAAGCCCACGTCGTTCGATGCAGAACCGACGTGCTGTCGGCGGATCACGATGTTCGCGGCCTGCGTCCGGCGGTCACCGCGATAGCCGACGAGGTTCACCGGCGTTTCGTGAACCTCAACCCTGGTGTGGTCGAAGCCAAGGTCCGCGAGGGCGGCGAGCAGGCACTCCCGGTCGACCATCGGCGTCATCAGCGTGATGTAGGCGCTCATGACTTCTTTCCCAGGGTCTGGCGTGCCCGTCGCGATGTACGCACTGCTCCCCGATCGGGCTTGCGCTCCACCGAAGCGGTCCCAGCCCCAAGCCCCTCGAGGAGCTTCTCCAGGTCGCGCAGACAGGCGTCGCCCGTGAACCCCTCGGCGTCCGCGGTGATGCCGCCCTCGCGGTCGATCTCGACGATGATCTTCTGCTCCCTCATGTCCCTTCCTTCGCTACCAGCTTCGCCCCGAGCCGCCTCGCCTCCGCCTCTCCGATGTCCAGTTCGCTCCAATCCTCGATGACGACGTAGCGCTTGCCCTTGTGCTTCTTCAGCACTCCGACCGACGGCAGGGCATCGTCGGGGATCGCCTTGATCGTCTTCTTCGGCGCCGACGGCACGAACCGGCGCCCCTTGTCCTTCTTCTTCGACGGTGGGGTCGGGCGCGGTTTGTAGACGAAGGGCTCTGCCACACGGACCTCGAGGGCTTCAATCTCCTGCTCGAGGCCCCGAACCCGCTGAGCAGCCCGGTTCCGCTGGTCCGTCAGCTTGTGCTTCCGTGCTCTGAGGTCCTTCTTCTTCTTCTTGTCCTGCTCCTCGGCGAGAGCGGCCTCGACCTCATCGAACTGCACACCGACCGCCCCTTGCTCATCTCGGGCCGCCTCGAGTTCGGCCTTCTTCGATGGGAGCTCGCCCCGGGCCGCCGACACCGAGCTGGCCCACGCCTCCTGCTGACGTGCACGTTCCTCGTCTTCGCGGGCCTTCTTCTCGGCCTGCTCGAGGTCGACGTGGAGCTTCCCGATCTCTTCCTCGAGCTTGCCTAGTCGCCCGAGGAGATCTTCGGCCCCCTCAGGCCCATGGCCCGAAGGCTGCTCGGCGGCCAGTGCAGCGAGCTCTTCCTGGAGCTTCGTCTCGTCGCGCTCGAACCCCATGATTGAGCTCATCAGGCGCTTGAAGGTCTTGCCGATGCTCGCCCGGAGCCCACCCGCGGTCTCGAGCGCACCCCGAACTACTGCGAGGCGCTTGTCCCAGTCGCGGTCGACGTTGCGCCACTGACCGACGAGCGGATCGTCCTGCGCGCCGTTGGGTACCGTCGGAGGGAGAACCTCCCACGCGTAGACGACTCCCAGCGCGAGCGGTGGTGGCGGCGACCATTGGGCGGGTGCTGCCTCGAGCACCTCGCGGAGTTCCTCGGGCTGGACCGTCGGCATGTCGAGTCGGACCTCTCTGGACAGCTCCATCGCGCCGTCAGCCCCGGGGAGCCAGAACTCCACCGGTTGGTCCGCGAAGGCGCCGAGCTCTAGCCCTGCCTGGAAGGACCAGGCCGCGGGACCATCGAGGACTTCGAGAAGGGCCGACGCTTGCTCCGGGGATAGCTCGACCCGGAGCCTGGCCTCGTCGCCAGGTAGCAGCAGGCGGCCCTTCCGTCCGTCGGTAGACGCGTCCGGCAGTCCGACCTTGTCCCAGGTCACGCTGCAGCCCGCCTGTAGCATCGTGAGCAGCGGCCCCTTCTGGCCCCCGCTCGGTGCCGTCCACAGCCTGCGGCAGCTGAGGTCGGTCGGAGGTGCGTGGTTCAGCAGGGTGTGCGTAGCCCGCTCATCTGCCACGCTCCCGTCGCTGCTGGAGGTGAGGCGAACGGACGCGTCGCCCGTGACTTCGGGAACATCGAACGGGCGCTCACTCGCCGGACGGAACTGGAAGGCGCCGCCAGATGACCAGGCCTCATCAACGGCTCGGTGCCAGAAGCAGCGCAGGAACAACTGCCGGAGAGCATCGCGCTGGCGCACCGTCAACACGAGGCGCCAGGTCGGGCCCGTGCCGAACCAGAGCACCGCGGCAGTCCCTGCCACCAGGCCAGTCGCTGGGACTTCTGCAACTCGTCGGACCAGGACCCGCGGCACGTGCTCCAACGGTGTCCCTGTCGGGGTCCATCCCTGCTCGGCCAGGACGTAGACGCGAGCGCCTCCGCGGCCGATGCCCGCTGCGTGCTCAAGGGCCGCGCCACCCCCTGGTTTGGTCATCACGAGCACCACATCGCCGTCAGCCGATTGGTCAAGCGGCTGCCCGGACTCCACGCTGAGCACGCCTGCCGGGGACTCCCAGGATGGCGCATCCAGGCGATGCAGCCAGGCCGACTCCAACACGGCCTCTCGCCGGTCGACCGACCGGGTCCGCCGCACGCCGACGATCGAACCGCGGCTCATGGTGCACCTCCCGTGAGCCATTCGCGCAGCGCCGGCTCCAGTGACTCCGGCACCACTCGAGAGCCGGCGAGGTCCTTCCACCGCAGCGGCGTCTCCGGGCTCGGGTCCTGGATGTCCGCTCTCGCGTGCAGCGGGCTATTCGTGAGGTGCCAGCCGAAGGCCTTGCCGGACTCTGGGCGGACAAGGACGTACCGGTCATGCGGGTGGGCCCGGCCGAACAGGTCACCGTACGCCCGGGGCGCACGGCTCGTGAGTGCGCCAATCTTGTCGAAGTCGGCTCCATTCGCCCGGGTCCACACATCGAGGCGCGCCCCGGGGGCCGCGGCCCGCAAGGCGTCGACGAACAAGCCCAACGCGATGAGGTTCTGGCGGCCCCGCACGTAGCGATCGCAGAGCAGGACATCCTTGGGGACCTCGCCCGCGACCAGGGCGTCGACCAGCTTTCGCATCGACCAGCCGCCTCGATACGGCACACGCACCGTGCCGGCGGCCTGTCGAGGCTGCGACTTCGCGGAGGACCCGAGCTGGAGCGCACCAAGGTCGTCGACATCCGCCGAGAACGGGGACAGGTCGACCGGTGCCACGAGGCTCCAGAAGAGCTCGTCGTCGTTGCTGACCTGCTTGTCGGCAACCAGGTCGCCGTGACTCGGCAGCACCGGGCAGTGTTGTTCCAATGGAGTGCCCTCGGTCAGGCCCGCGAAGAGCTGCCGGACTTCACTCCGACTCCGGTACCGCCTCGAGTTGGACAGCTTGCTGCGCAGCCTCGCCATGGCCCACTCTTGCGCGTCCTCGGCGGACCGGGGGCAGATGGCCACGTCTTCCAGACTCACCTGCTGGTACGTGCCCTTGCCCGGCACCTCCGCCTCGGCAAGCTCGAGCGACTTCCGAAACGTCTCCTGTTCCTTGGACGAGATGTCGCTGAAGGCGACCGCGAGTTGCCGATCCTGGGGCAGCCAACGGCCATACTGCGCTAGGCGACCGCGCCCCCAGACATCCGCGACGGCCCAGACATCGAGCCCATCCGCTTCGGCGCCGTGCTCTATCGGAACCATGCCGCCTTGCGTCGACTCGATCGTCCCGTCGAGACGCCAGCTGTCCTGCTCCGCGGCGAAGTCGAGGGTCCAGCGGAACCGACATGTAGCCCGCGTACTCTGTCGCAGGACCCCAACCTCCTGATGGTTGGTCGGGAGTGCCCGGACGATGAACCGCTGGGCCGGATCTCGTACTGAGGAGAAGGTCACGCCCGGGTCCGGCGGAAGACGCAGCGGCTTGATGAGGTCGAAGCGCTGATCGCGGCTCGGCGCCAGACGATCGACGGCCAGCAGCCGTCGGCCAAGGACCGGGTGGGAGACCATCCAGCAGTCGTAGACACCTTGTTCGGGCACGGGCGCTTCGTCGGTGTCGGCGACATCCTCGCCGAGCGCCGTCAACCCGCCGCGACGGTCGCAGAGCTCTAGCTGCCGGCACCACTGGATGATGTTGTGGGCGCCAGCCTCGGCAACGCCGGGCAGGACGGACTGGACAACCGCCGCGGTGATCTCGTTGCCGTTGTCGCGAGCCGCCCGGCACAGCATCCCGAGCTCGGGCCGCCGTTCCAGCCACGCCATCTCGGCGAAGACCGCGAACCGCTCGACTGGGATCGAAGATGTGAGAACTGCCTTCACGCTTCCCCCCGCCTCCACTTCCTGACCACGCCGTCAGCCACGCGGGGCGTCCTTCGTGCGAGTTCCTGGAGCTCGTTGATCCCGCACCGGCCGAAGTAGTCGGCGTTCCCCACCACGACGAGCTGCTGCCGCGCCCGGGTGATCGCTACGTTGAGCCGGTTGGGGCTGTCCAGGAAGCCGACCCGCCCGATGTTCCTCATGGAGATCATCACGAGGTCGGCCTCGCGGCCCTGGAACCGGTCGACCGTGCCGCAGACGATCTCCACGAGGCCATCGCCCGCGGAGAACCTCGTATTGCGGTCATCGCCCGTGACCTGCTGCAGCATCCGGGACAAGGCCCGTTCCTGCTTCACGTAGAAGCTCAAGCAGGCCACCTCCCACACGCCCGGCGAGCCTCGTCGCGGCGGGCCCGTACGCTTCGCCCACTTCACGAACTCGCGCACGAGCGAGGCGATGACGTTGATCTCGTCCTGGTTCTCGCCGTTGGTTTCTCGGCCGGCCACGGATGCCCACGCACGTCGCGACCTGAAGCGGCCGAAGTCCCAGCCGATGGTGTCGTCCCGCAGGGCGATGGTGTTCGCGTCCTTGAGCGCCTCACCGCCGTAGATCACCTCGCGGGAGAACGCGGCGATGTCCGGGTGCATTCGGTGCTGGTACGTCAAGCTCTCGAACCTCTCGGCGAACTCCTGCGGGCGGCTGGTCCGAAAGCCCGCCGTCAGGGCGCTGGGGCGGTTGGTCCGCTCGGTGCCGATGCCTTCCTGGAGGACCTCGAGGATGCTGGGCAGGCCGATGTCCTCGATCTCCGCGAGCTGCTCGGAGATGTCGACCGCGTACGGCACCAGGCGACTCAGGTCCCGCTTCAGGCGCTTTCGTTCGCGGTCACTGCGGCTCTGGCGGAGCTCGTGGATACGCGTGATCCGCCAAGCCAGTTCCTGCCCCAGATCGTTCCTCGACAGCCATGCGGCCTCGCACTGCTGGCTCTGCTCGAAGGTCTCGATTCCGTCGCGTCGGAAGCGCTTATCCTTGTAGGGCTGGGGGAGCCGCCCGGCACGATTCAACCAATGGCTGTGCCGACAGGCCAGGGCATGCGTCTCCGCGTCGAGGAAGTGCCCCGCGGCGACCAGGTTCCCGGGAAGATGCCTCGCTACGCGATCGAAGATGTCGTTCCCGACCATCACCCAGTCGGCGGCGGCCAGGTGCAAGGCGTCGGGGTGCCCGCCTTCCAGGTCATCGACGGTCACGAGCTGGACGGGACCATGGCTTCGGTGGCGACGACCGACCACGCGGACGACCGTGAACTCGCCCGACGGTGGCTCTGAGGCCAGCTCCTTCTCGATCCAGTTCAAGACCCCGGGCGGCTCGACGAGCAGCCACCGCAACCCCTGCTGGCGCACCGGCGGTCGTAGAAGACGGAACAGCAGTAGGCAAGCTCGCTGGTGGTCCCGCGGGAAGACGGGCCTATCCTTCTCGTCGACCAGGTCCCGCAGGTTCGCGACGATGTCTGCTCGATCCGCAAACGGCGGAAGCTGTCGCACGTCTCCCACGACCATCCGGCGCTTCGCCATCAAAGCCGGGACCAGGAACTCCTGGATGAGGGTCTTGGAGGCTTCGTCGACGATGAGCACGTCCCAGTGGGGCATGGTGCTGATCGGCCGGTCCCAGATGTTGAGATCCTCGTCGCGGCCCCGGAAGAGGGGGTGGTTCACGATGCCCATCGTGGTGCCACAGGTCAGGTTGGCCGCCATGACGACGACCCGCTCGGCCATCTGCTGGAGCTCGTCGTCACCGCACTTGGCCATCGAAGGGAGTCGTCGCCACTGGTCGACCAGGGCCGAGACCTTCGTGTCGAGCTGGGTGCGTTGGACGTTGTCGTCGACGCGGTCCAGCCGGCCGATCCGCACCGCGTCGATGGGCGACTCGGTGTCCAGGAGCCGCTCGAGAACGTTGTCGATGGCCACGTGCGTCGACGCGCACAGCAGCACCCGCTGTCCGTCCTCGACCAGCTGCTGGACGATCTCGCAGATTGCTGTGGTCTTCCCCGAGCCAGGTGGTCCTTCGAGGAAGGCGAAGTCGGGCGTGCCCAGGGCCCGCTCTACAAACCTGCGTTGCTCGGGTGTTCCGCTGCGGGTCTCGTCCGTGAGGGCTCGCCAGTTGTCATCGCCGATTCGGACAGGCCGTACATCGGGCCACCTCGTGTGCTTCGGGTCTTCGCATAGCCGGAGCAACCCCTGATGATGAGGCAGCGGGGCGTTCGCCAGCTGCTTGAGAGCCCGCTGCTGCAGGTACAGGTTTCGCAGGTCGACGGGCAGGTAGAGCTTGGAGTCGTCGGGCGGCAGGCGATCTAGGCGGAGCTGGTACCGGTCCGCGTCGACGCGCCTGACCTTGTAGATCGTGTCCTTCCGGTGCCGCGCTTGGGTCCACACCTCGCGCACGTCCCCCTCGCAGAACGCTGCACGGGGGTCGATGAACTCTTCCGAGTCGGACTCATCTGGGGGCAAGAGTCGAACCCAGTTGCCCGAGCGCCCCTTCTTGCCCCGGTAGTGCCAGCGGTACCGGAGGCCGTTGTCGCCGAGCAGGGGTCCGTCTGCAGGCGGGTCCTCGACTCGCATCACGGAGCCGGCGACTTCGAACGACCTTCCATCGGCATCTCGGACTCGTCGTAGTCCCTGGAAAGGCGGCATCACGTCCGCCTCGACCTCCTCGCCGTCGACGTAGAGGTCGCAGTCATCCCGAGCGCCCTCGATGACGAGGGTCCAGTGACGGTCGCCTTCGGGGCTCGGGTCGGCACGCAAGGTGATCGGGCGCCCGTTGAGGTCGACAACCTGCCGCGGCGGCGCCGCCTGTGCCTCCAACTCGACCGTGGACTCGCGGCCGCACCACATCAGTCGGTCGCCCGTCTCCACCGGCGGCGAGGTCTCGATGACCAGCCCGCCCGACGAACGCGACACGGTATCGACCTGGACGGGGACTCCTCGATTCACCACGAAGGCGAACTGGTTTCGGTCCGGTTCCAGGTCCTCCGGCCAACCGGCCAGCAGCACCCCGGGCTGCCGTCGAGGTACCCGCAGTCGGGTGTCGAGCGGCTCCAGTCCGATGGTCACCAGGTTGCGCACCCGCTCCCACGGCAACTGATAGCGGAACTGCCGCTTCTTGGCCGTGTGGATGGCCTGGCGCAGGAAG
>NZ_JABJWV010000001.1:3020000-3152500 GCF_011083025.2 Pseudenhygromyxa sp. WMMC2535 | reverse complement strand
GGCTACGTCTCACCGGCCGCTCAACCGCCCTCTACCTCTGTGGGCCACCAGCAACTCGGAGGGCAATGATGGCGCGTGCAGACCTGCTGAAGAAGCTATTCGAGACGTACCAACGACGCGACGACGCGGCCTTTCGCTCGGTGGCCGACGAGATCATCGAAGAGGAGCGCAAGAAGCAGCACCCTGTGCTCGCCAACGAGCTTCAGCGGATCCTGGCGAATGGAGTCCGGTCGCTGCAGGACGCTCGGGGGCTCTCCTCCTCCTTCGACCCGGTCCCCATGGACAGCGACCGGCGCACGCCACTTCTCGCGATTCGCACCCCGGACAGGTACTTCGAGGACCTCGTTCTCGACGAGGGGACTCGCAGCGTGTTGGACCGCGTCATGGTGGAGGTCCGAGGCTGGGAGATCTTGGAAGCAAACGGGCTGACGCCTACTCGCCGACTCCTCTTCTGCGGGCCGTCGGGGTGTGGGAAGACCGCCTGCGCGGAGGCTGTGGCGGCAGAGTTGGGCCTGCCCATGCTGTATGTCCGCTTTGATAGCGTGGTCTCGTCGCTGCTTGGAGAGACCGCCGCCAACATTCGCAAGGTTTTCGACTACGCCAACCGCGGTCAGTGGGTGGTGTTCTTCGATGAGTTCGACGCCATCGGGAGGTCGCGCGACGACGCAACCGAGCACGGGGAGATCAAGCGCGTCGTGAACTCGTTCCTGCAGCTCCTCGACAGCTTCGATGGGCGGTCCTTGGTGATTGCAGCCACGAACTTCGAGCAAGTTCTCGATCCCGCGATCTGGAGGCGGTTCGACGACGTTGTTCGCTTCGACCTGCCCGACGCCGCGGGTCTTGAAGCGCTCGTTCGCAAGCGGCTCCGGCCACTGCAGGTCACGAAGAAGCAGGTTTCGTCGGTTGTCGAGGCGATCGGCGGAGCATCGTTCGCCGAAGCTGAGCGCGTCTGCTTGGATGCACGGAAGCGTTGCGCGCTCGAGGGGACCACCAAGCTCAGAAACGAGGACATCAAGGCTGCTCTCGAGCGCTTTCGCTACCGGCGGGACGTGCTCGAGCGAGCGACTCCGACCGACTCAGCTCCATCCGTTGACCGCGAGTAGGCATCACCATGGCGGACGAACATCAGCTCGAACCGCAGTCCCACATCGGGATCGAGCGTGAGCCAGATCTCGAACCGGAGCGTCGCCGCCGCCGCGGCCACGGCTCACCCATGCCGCAGCGCTCGAGGGGCGCACACGGGGGAGCCATCCGGCGAGATGTCGACGCGGCCGTCACTTCCGTTGGTGGCGCGCGGCAGGCAGCCGGAATCGCGCCCGACCGGCTGCTGGTAGTCGAGTTCCACTCTTGGGACACCGGTTGTCGCGACGTGTTCGAGGAGCGCTTCGGTGCGGCGGTCGTTGACGAACGCCTCGTCCCCACGGATTCCGGAGACGAGCTGACCCACATCCTGGTGCAGTTCCCGTCCCAACAGGAGGTTGCGCGGCTCCGCGCCGAGGCGGATCAGTATCGACGCAACTCGAACCAAACGACGGGCCTGCCACCGGGGCTGCGTCGCACGTTCTTCGATGGTCTTGAGACCATCCGCACGGTGTCTCGGGGGGAGCGCATTGGTGCGCGGCTCGCCGACGAGGGCTTTCCGGACACGGAGCCGTTCTACATCGATGTCGACCTCTGGCACCCAGGGACCCCCAAGGGTGCCCGGGAGGTCCTGAACAACCTGCGCCAGATCTGCGCGGCGCATCAAGGACGTGTGGCGGAAGACTTGCGCACCAGCAGCCTCGTGCTCGCGCGCGTGCAAGCGACCCGCGCGCTGGCGGACGCCCTGCTTGACCTGGATATCGTCGCCCAGGTCAACCTGCCGCCCGTGCTCCCGGCCGTGTACGGCTCGCTCTTCGATGAGATTCAACCACTCCCGGACCACGCTCAGCCGACCGGCGACGAGCCTGTCGTGGCCGTGCTCGACAGCGGTGTTCTCCCTGGGCATCCACTGCTCCGCGGGTGGGTGGTGGACGAGCGAGATTTCGACACTGGCGAGAACACCGCTGTGGACCAGCACGGACACGGGACGCAGGTCGCCGGCCTCGCCGTCTACGGTGACGTCGCGCGTTGCGTCGACTCGGGCATGTGGAACCCCGAGGTGATGATCGCCAACGCGAAGGTGCTGAGGCGGCACCCACAGGATCCGAGATGGACGACGTTTCCCGATGAGCACCGGCCCGAGGCCCTGGTGGAGCGAGCGATCCGCCACTTCCACGAAACCCGAGGTTGTCGAGTCTTCAATCTCTCCCTCGGGAATCGCCACGACGTCTACGCGGGCGGTCGTCAGTACGCTTGGGCTGAGGTGCTCGACCAGCTTGCTCGCGAGTTGAACATCGTGATCATCGTGTCCGCGGGCAACAATCCCGCACCCCCGATGCCGGCCGGTGTGGCGACCCGAGAAGACTTCCAGGCCGGGGTCCGGGATGCGCTTCTCACTGATCCTGCCGCCCGACTCTGCAACCCGGCAACTTCGGCGATTGCGGTCACCGTCGGCTCGATCGCTCGCTCCGCCAGTCCGCGAACGCGGGACTCGTTCGCAGGCGCACCCGAGGGCGCTCCTGCACCGTTCAGTCGCGTGGGACCCGGGTACGAGAGCAAGTCGACCCAGCGCGCCGTGAAACCAGAGTTCGTGGCGTTCGGCGGCAACTTCGCTGTCCATGCTTTTGCGGGTGGCACACCGAGCTGGGTCGACCGCGACCTTCAGCTGGGGGAGCCCACCACTCGGCTGAACACCGACGGAGGCCGCCCCCTCACAGCCGTGAGCGGGACAAGCTTCGCGGCCCCACATGTCAGCAACGCGGCGGCCTGGGCGTTCGATGCAGTCGAAGACGCCCTCGGCACGCTGGACGCGAACGCGGCCCGAGCCGTCCTTGGGGTCAGCTCAACTACGCCGCCCTGTGGACCGGATTGGCTACTCGACCCTGAAGGGAAGGAGACGTGGGATCGCCTGCGCCTCGTCGGGTACGGCATGGTCGACGTGGACAGGGTCCGGGCGTCACTGGCGAACGACGCCTGCCTGATCGCTTCGGACAGCGTCGACGAAGACCACTGGCATCTCTACGCGGTGCCCGTTCCGGCGAACTTCGCAAACGGTAGCGGCAGGCGCGGCGTCTCCGTCGCCCTCGCGTTCGATCCGCCCGTGCGCGCGAGCCGGCGGGAGTATCTGGCTCGCACCATGTGGGTGGAGGTTCTGAAGGGGCTCACCATCGACGAGGTCCGGAACTTCCGGACGAGGCACACGGGCCAAGGCAGCGCACCGTCGCTCCCGCAGTCAAAGCTGCTCGACATGCGGCCCACGAAGACCGACGTCCAGTGGTCGACGCTGCAAGTCCGACGCAAGGAGTGGAGCCGGTTCCGCGGGCTGCCCGTCGCTGCTGGCGCGACCGAGCCGGTGCTCCATGTCCTCGTCGGTTGCCAGGGGCGTTTCGCCCACGGCGAGGGAGCGGGGCAGCGGTACGGCCTGGCGATTCGGTTCTGGCACGGAGACGCGCAGGTCGAGATCTACCAGCAACTGCAGGCCCGGGTTCGGACCCGCGCTCGCCAGGTGGTTCGCGCTCGGGTGGACCGTCGGGGATGAGATGCGGTTCGCCTTGGCGTCTCGCGCTCTCACCGCCGCCCTGTTTCACGCAACCACGCCCCATGGGCCCCACCTCTCGCAAGCCCAGCAAGATCAGGCACTTGCGAGATCCGCCCGCTCAGCCCCGTTTCGCCGTAGCATCCCACAAGGGGAGCTTTCAGATTTCGCAAGCTAGGCCCCCTTAGACGCTCGTCTACGGTGGTTTAGTATTTCCGGGCGATCCCCCGGATCCCGAATTCATCCAGATTCATCCAGACTCCGCGCCCGCGGAGATCCCGCACTAGCCCCAGCACGCCCCCGAGAGCCCCCCTTCGAGCCCCCTCGGCGGCGCTTCCTCGAGCGCCCCCGAGCCGTCGGCTCATCCAGATCTCCCCCGGCCATCACCGGACCCTCGGTCCCCCCGGCCGGCTCCGAGAGCCGGTCGAAGATCCCGGGCGTCAGCTCCGGTGCGTGATGGGCGTAGCGCATCGTCGTCCGCACGTCCGAGTGCCCCAACTCGGCGAGGCGCATCCCGTCGGCCTCGACATCGAGAGCGCGAAGGAGCGAGCGGACATCCTCTGCGCCGACGATGTCGTAGCCGGCGACACGGCGACGAAGCTCGTCAAGCTCCCCATCGACGAAGGTGTGGACGCTGTGCTCGCCCACGTCCAAGAGTGCGACCGCTCTCGGAGCCTTCGCTGGAAAGCCCACGAGAAGCGCCCGGGTCATCGCCGCGAGCTCTCGTGCGTTCTCCGCTCGGCGCCGCTCGGCGGCCTTCCGTTGTGCCGCGATGACCGATGGATCCGGTCGCGCTGAAGCATGGCGCCGAGCCGTCTCGATGCCCGCCCGGACCGCCTTCCGCATCGCGCGGAGCGCATCTCCGGTGCCGGTGGCGATGGACCAGCCCCCGTCGTCCTCGACGGCGATTGGACACCCCTTGCGTCTGAACTTGCTCGAGTCGTCTCTCAGTCCGTGCCACTTGGTCCGCGTCGCGACGAAGCCGACGACATCTTGCGGTGACATCGTCTGGCCGCCGTGCGCGTCGAGAACGGCCAGGGCCAAGCGTTGTGCAGACCAGCTGTTGAGGCTGGCGTCCTTCCATGCCTCGTCGAGCTCTTCCACCGAAAGCGGAGTGTCCTCCCCCGGCAGCGCCGCAGGCTCAGGCCGCACCAGCCGGATCCGCGGAGCTTTCGGCGGGCGAAGGCCAAGACGAAAGACCCAGAGGTCGAGCTCGTCGTCGTGGGGGTCCAGGGAGTAGTGGTCACCGTCGCGGTGATCACTTGCCGAGCGACGCTAGGCTCTTGCCGACGTTGGCGGCCTCCTGCGCGACGTTGGCCTGCGCGCAGCTGGTGATCGCCATCAGGCCCGCGCGTCCGCCGACTCGTCGAGCTCGACGCGGAACGTGGGCGTCGCGAGCACGCGGTTGTCGGGCGGGTCCTTCTGCGCCTCCTCGGGGAGGGCCGAGATAGTACGGCGCGTCGACGTCGCCCTGGTTGAAGAACACCGCGACCTCGGCCCCCTCCTCGCTGACGCACCAGCAGGCGTGGGCCTACGCCGAGCTGATGGAGCGTCGTCAGCCGCTGCGCGCCGGGGAGCTCGAGATGCTCAACAGCTACGGCAGCCCCGACAAGCAGGTCGAGGCGGCGCGCCGGGTTCTCGACGTGAAGGAGAGACGCTACGAGTGGCGCTCGACGAAGCTGCTCCGCGGCGACGACCGTCGAGCGAAGCGCTACCTCTTCCAGCCGCCCAAGGAGCTGCGATGGGCGCTGTTGAAGCCGGTCTCGTAGGCTGCCTCAGTCGTCGTCTTCACCGAGCACCGCGAGCAGATCGCCCGCGAGGACCTCGCAAGTCAGTCGCACCTGGTCCTCATCCATCAGTGGCTGGGTCGCGCGAGCGGCCATGACGGAGCCTTCGCTGCCTCGAGTCCCGAAGAGCTCCTCGAACAGCTCGGTGGCCCGCTCGGTGGCCGCCCTGGAACGTTCGTCTCCGTGCATGAGCGCGATGCTCTCGGCCAGGGTTTCGGTCTCGATGCCCTGCAGGATGCGCAGCACGTCGAGCGCGTCTTTGTCGTTCGCGCGCGCGGTCCCTTTGCGCTCGCTGATCTTGAAGAGCTTGGCGACGAGGAGCGCGCCTGGACCCGCGACCTTGGCCGTGATGCGCCGCGGATCGTTGTCCGGGTCAAGCGAGCCAATCTCCATCTCCACCTGATCGATGAGCACGCCCTCGAGGCCATCGACCTTGCGAGCGGCGTTATCGTCGTGACCAGGGAGCCGGGCGGCGCGTCGTCCCCTTCCAGGGCTGACCGCGCTCGGCACGAGGAGGTCCACCTGTACCTCGACGTCGCCCCCGTCTCGGTCGGGACGGCTGGTCTTCCACACCCCGACTCCGCTCTTGCCCATGTGGAGGAAGCCTGCGTCCTGCAGCGCCTGCTCCAGAGGCGGGATCTCGTCGAGCAGCTCGGGGTCGAGGGCGAGGTCGGCGTCGATGGTGTACTCGGCGACCGCGAGTTCGGCTTCTCCGGTGTGCAGGTAGATCGCCTGCGCGCCCACCAGGATGGTCGCGTCTCGGTGGGGTCCGAGCGCCTCGAGGGCGTCCAGCAGGACTCGCCGGGCGATCACGTAGAGCTCATCCACGCCACACCTCCTCGTTGTTCTCCATCCAGTCCATCAGAGCCTCGGCTTCTGCGGGAGAGCGCCCAGGACCGGTCAGCAGGTCCGCGGCGATCATTGGCAGAGATGCCTGCCTCAGCCCTTCGACCTCGATGGCCCGCTGGTAGATGGCCTCGTCCTCGGGCTGTAAGAGGATGACGTTCGCCCCTGCGTCGGCGGGTCGCAGCCCAAGGGCCTCTGCGGCGCGGCTCGGGTCATCGACGTAGACGGAGAGCAGGCGCGTCGGGGCGACGGGGGCGACCCGAGAGGCTGCGGCGCTGCCCGTGAGGAGGTAGGGGAACTCCATGGAGCCGAGTCGGTCGAGCACGCTCTTCAAGCCACGAGGAGCGAGCCACGTGGTGGTCTCCGCCCGACCTTCGAGCGGGACATCCTCGGACCACTGCACGAGCAACCGCCGCCAGTCGACGAGCTCCACGCGCCCACGCGCGGTCCTCTCGACGATAGCCTCGCTATCGAGCATCCGGAGTAGCCTCGAGACGTAGCCCGGATCGGTGTCGGCCAGCTCGGCGAGCTCGCGAACACCCACTGGGGGGCGCTTCACGGCGAGCGCTCGAACGACACGCCCTGCCTTGATTCCCCGAAGCGAGAGCTTCCGCTTGTCCGGCCAGGGATTCGAGTCGGCACCCGTCGTGAGGATGAAGAGCCCGGGCTCGTCGAGCACCACGCGGGTGTTGCCCGTCTGGTCGGCGTAGCTGGCGCCGCGCTCCTCGAGCACCTCGCGCACGGACTTCGACAGGTACGGGGCCACCACGATCCACAACGGTCCAAGTGGCAGCTGGCTCGCCATCCGAGGGTCGATTCGACGTTTGATCTCCACTGGTACGCTTCGCGAGCGGCCTTCGCTGGAGGTGAATCTCAGCTCGGCGTCGACGGGGCCACGCCCCATCAAGCTCTCGATCGCCCACCCCGGAGGGAGACGGCTCTCGAGCTGTCGTATCGCCCCTTCGAGGAGCTTGTTGTTCGAAACCATCACGTTGCACACCTCGGGCAACAGGCCGCATCCGGACAACGGAACGGCCGTCTGTTGTCCAGAATAATGCTGTTGCCCAACTTGTGCAACATCGCAATTTGAGACAACAACTCGCCACCCGACACGAGTCGCTCTGACTCAACTGGCGCCATAAACCCGCGCCGAATCGTCGTTCCTCGCTTCGACCTCACGCCGACCTCCCTCCTACCTCCCGGTCTGGAGACTGCCTCTTGTCGCCGGCGGATGAGCCGCTCGTGGGCCAGATCGCCTTGCTGTCGCTGAAGTTCCGTGCGCGGAGGTCAGCCTTCATCGCCGAGCTCGGTCCCGGCGCGCAGTCGGTCGAGGTACGCCTGGTACGCATAGACGCGGTCGCGCTTCTTGCCGGTGGTCTCCACGAGGACACCGGCCGCCTCGAGCGCCTCGATGGCGCGGCCCGTGGTGGGCTTCGTCGTCGACAGCGCCTCGACGACCCAGGGCGCGGTGACGATGGGACGGCTCGGCAGCCGCTCGAAGAGCTGCACGGCGAGCAGGTTGACGCCCGTGTGGTGGATGACGCGCTGGCGGTCGGCGGTCACCAGGGTGAAGAGGTCGCGCGAGGTGGCGACGGCCTCATCGGCGATGGTCGCCACGCCGTCGAGGA
The DNA here is from genome assembly GCF_011083025.2 of Pseudenhygromyxa sp. WMMC2535. Lineage (NCBI taxonomy): Bacteria > Pseudomonadati > Myxococcota > Nannocystales > Nannocystaceae > Pseudenhygromyxa > Pseudenhygromyxa sp. WMMC2535. The sequence continues at coordinate 3,144,623 of NZ_JABJWV010000001.1, read as the reverse complement.
AGAAGTCCAGCCAGGCCTCCCAGTCGCCGTCGACGCGCACCGCGTTGAGGCGGCGGTAGTACTCCTGCCGGTGACGCTTGAAGAAGAGGCTGAGGTAGAGCAGCGGGCGCGTGAGCAGTCGCCAGTGCTCGAGCAGCAGCGTCACGAGCAAGCGACCGATACGACCGTTGCCGTCGAGGTAGGGGTGGATGGTCTCGAACTGCACGTGGAGCAGACCCGCGCGGACCACCGGCGGGAGCGAGTCGTCGGCGTGGATGTAGCGCTCGAACGCCGAGAGCACCTCGGGCAGCGCGTTCGGAGGCGGCGGCACGTAGACTGCGTTGCCGGGGCGGCTGCCTCCGATCCAGTTCTGGCTACGGCGCACCTCCCCCGGCTGCTTGTTCTCGCCGCGGACCCCTCGGAGCAAAAGCCGATGGGTCTCGTTGAGCAGGCGCATCGAGAGCGGTAGCCCCGATGGTTCGGCCAGCTGCTCGCGGGCGAAGGTCAGCGCGTCGAGGTAGTTGCAGACCTCCTCGACGTCAGCGTTCGGCGGGGGCGAGTCGCTCTCGGCCTCGTAGTTGAGGAGGTCCATGAGCGTCGCCTGCGTGCCCTCGATCTGGGACGAGAGCACCGCCTCCTTGCGCACGAACGCGTAAATGAACCAGTCGAGCGAGGGGACCATCTCGCCGGCCAGCTCGAGCCGCACGAGCGCCTGCTCCGCGGCGCGCACCCGCTCAGCCAGCTCCCCGTCGATGACGATGGACGGGCCGGCAGGAGGCAGCGTGTCGGGCACGAAGGCCCGGACCTGCTCACCCCCCGCCGAGGTGCTCTCGTACCGTCCCACCGGCAGCGCCTAGAAACGAATCCTTTACCAGTGCCCGCTTCAAGTCAAGCAAGCGTTACTAGCGGGCTGCGAGGACGCGCCCGTAGAGAGTCTCGCGGCGTCTCGCCTCGCGATAGTGTTTCGCCCTCTCGACACCCGGCCCTGTTTCACGCAAACACCGCCGAAAAGCGCTGACCGCCGCAAACCCTTGATTTGAATGGCCACTTTTCTAGCGAAAGCGACCATTCCGACTCGCGCTGGCGCCCCGCGAGGGGAGTCTCTGAGCGCCCTTCAGCTCATGCTGGAGGGCGTTTCTCGTTATTTCTCCAAGGTTTCTCCAAGCAAGATCGGCCGGCGAGGCAGCGCGATCTTGTCGATCTCCGCATGGCCGTAGTCGGGGGCCACGTGGCAGTAGGTCTCGATCGTGATGCGCACGTCCGAGTGGCCCATCCACTGCTGGAGCTGCTTCCAGGTCACCCCGCGCATCGCTCATCGCGTCCCGAAGCTGTGCCTCGAGGTATGCGGGGTGACCTCCTTCGGCAGGCCCGCCTGTTCAGCGGTGCGGCGGACCGCGTTGCCGATCTCCTTGTGGGTCCACGGCTCGCCGCCCGCCCTTGGCTGGGCCGCTCCGCATCCCGCGGACGTGGTAGCCCGGCGGGCTTCAGAACACGAGCTCATGTTCGCGGGTGCGGCGGCTGAGCGCCTCGCGGGCGTCCCACGACAGGTGGAGCGTCCGCATCTTCTTCGACTTGGGCGACCTCGTCCTCCTGCGTCAGCTGGCGGCGGACGTGGAGGCGATGCTCGGCCGGCTCTTGCTGTGGCTGTCGACGACGGTGACCACGCCACGCACGAGCTGTGGCATACCTTGGAGCGACCTTGTCCATCCCCAGACAGACTGCGTCAGGCCGAAGCTGGCCATCCCGACTCCCGATCTCACCGCTTGCAGCTGAGGAGATCGTGTGGGACGTGCACGAACGCCACCTCGACGAAGCCGCGTTTTGCTTCGAACTGCGAGATGCTGCTCTGGAGGCGCCGCACTACACGCTCGCCGAGATCGAGGTCGGTCCCGAGCGCAGACTCTTCAACCACCTCGAAGCCCTGCGCCGAGGTGGCCCGCTCGTCGCGCAACATCTCCTCGAGCTCGCCTCTGACCCCAACCACGAGATCGAGCAGGTCGCGGTCGCGGCCCTCGGAGTCATGGCCGCGGGGCCCGGTGTCCAATCCCTGTTGCCCCGCGTGCGTGAAGCGGGGAGCGCGGACCAGCGAAAGGGACTGGCCCACGCGCTCGCACTCGGGGTCGACGCGACCATGAACTCGGCCCTCGTCGCCGAGCTGTCGCGTCTGCTCGAACACGAGCCTGCTCAACCGACGCTACTACGAGCGCTGGCAAGTCACTCCGGACCGAATCACGCGTTGGTGGGCCAGCTCGGCGACCTGCTCTCGAGTCCGAATCCGGAGGTGGTCTGGGCGGCTACCCAGCTCGCCCGACGCGGCGTCAGCCCGACGATCCTCGCTACCCTCGCCGCGGTCACTCAGATCGTTCAACAGGCGACCGAGCACCCCAATGACCTACGCCGCGCAACGCTGGAGTGCGCGCTCATCCACAGCCTCCCCGGCGCAGGCGACTGGGTTCGTCACTGGGCGCAGCAGATCGAGGCCACTGCGATGCGAGACCACGCGCTGACCTGGCTCGCCCAGCTCGGTGGCCCCTCGGAGCACACCTGGCTGGTCTGGCATGCAAACAACACAGAGCCATCGCGCGCGCTTCTGTGGGCGCTGGGCTTCTCCGGCCGGGTCGAGGCCGTCGACCGGTGTCTCGATTGCCTCGACGACCCGGCGCTCGCCCCCCTGGCCGCCGAAGCGATCTGTGCGATCACCGGCCTGTCCACGGAAGACGAGCGCTACTGGCTCCCCCCCTCGGACGCAGCGCACGACGACGGCCTCCCAGCCCTCGAGCACGACGACCTCGAGGCCGACCTCGTCCCCGACAGCGAGGACGCTCTCCCTCGCCCTGACCCAGCCGCGCTGCGCGACTGGTGGGCTCGGACGCGAACGCAGTTCTCCCCCGAGCTTCGCTACCTCGCCGGCCGACCCCTCGACGGCCCAGGCCTGCTCGCGGCGCTCGAGCATGGCAGCGCCCGACGCCGGAGCGCCCTCGCTTTCGAGCTCGAGGTCCGAAGTCACGGTCGTGCCTTCGTCGACACCCGCGCGTGGTGTTGGGCGCAACGGGCCTCGCTCGCGGCGGCCACGGCCCACGCCGCCGGCATCGATGCACAAAAGGGGAGGCTCTGAAGCGCGCATGGAGATCCGCTCCAACACGACCGGACTCGCGGCAGGGCTGTCGGCGCAGAGCGACGTCGATGGCCGCGAGCACTGCGTCGTGGCGGTCGTCGGCACCTATCACGCCGACCCCGACGGACAGCTCCACCTCGCACCCGAGCAGCATCCACCGACGATGTGCGACGTCCACCATGGCGACCCAGCACAAACGAGCGTCGCCATGGAGCACGACTTCGCCCTGCGCAAGCCCGCGACCGACGTGATCGTCGTCGGCAAGGCCGTCGCTCCGAACGGCGAGCCCGTGACCGAGCTGCCCGTGCGCCTCGAGGTCGATGGACGCAGCAAAGATCTGCTCGTCATCGGCGAGCGTCGATGGGTCCGAGCGGGCCTGGGGCTTCGGCCCTCGGCGCCCGTGCCCTTCACGGAGATGCCGCTGGTCTTCGACCAAGCCTACGGTGGGCCGAGTGATCTTCGCAACCCGCTGGGCGTCGGCGCCGATCCAGCCGAGGGTCAGCCTCTGCCCAACATCGAAGATCCCCGCGCGCAGCTCCAAGGCCCCCGCTCGCGTTCCGCCCCGGTCGGCGTTGGCTGTGTGGGCCGTAGCTGGGACCCACGCCGAGCCTTCGCGGGCACCTACGACGAGCGCTGGCGAGCCGAGCGCTGCCCCTTCTTGCCCGAGGACTTCGACGATCGCTACTTTCAGTGCGCGCCGCTCGATCAGCAGTTCCCCCACTTTCGCGGCGGCGAGCTGATCCGCTGCGTACACATGGCTGAGCGCTCTGTCGTGACCTATCGGATCCCCGAGCAGGCACCCCCCGTGAGCTTCGACTTCGTCGCGGGCCGCGTCGAGCGACGGGCCGTGCTCGACACCGTGATCCTCGAGCCCCACCACGAGCGCGTGCGCTTGGTGTGGCGAGCGAGCGCTCCGCTGACCAAGAAGCTCACGGATCTGCGCGGCGTCGACGTTGGCGAGCAACCGCTCCCGGCCCGGGACGGGATCATCGGCTATCGCCGCGGCAAGCCGGTGTTCCCAGGGATCGCCGCGACCTTGCGCTGGCTGGCCCCGCGACGAGATCGGCCGCGAGGTGGTCGATGAAGATCACAGCCATGGGCATGGCCTGTCCGCTCGGGCTTCGCTGGCCAAACGCCGCTGCGGCCGTGCGTGCTGGGCTGGTCGCCTTCGATGAGATCGACTACGTCGACGACGACTGTGAGGCCCTCACCGGCGCCGCGCTCGGGCGTCTGGATGAGCTGCTCGATCGTCCAAGCTATCGTGCGCGGGCGACTCAGCTGTTGGCCTGGGCCGTCAACGAAGCGCTGGCCGACGTCTCGCCAGCCGAGCGCAGCCGCCTCCCCGTGGTCCTGGCGCTACCACCGACCGACGCGGGTCAAGCTCAGCGCAGGGAGGAGATCATCGACGCCCTGCACTCCTGCCCGGTCCCAACACACGGTCTCAGGCCCGAGATGGTCGCCGTCGTCCCCAGCCAGGGCGCGAGCGCGGGCTTTCGCGCGCTCGAGTGGGCCCAGACCTACCTCGCCCAATCGGAGCGCTGCCTCGTCGCTGCCGCGGATTCGCTGATCGGCGGGCGCCCGCTCGCCAACCTCGCTCGTCAGCGACGCCTGCAGACCGAGCGCAACCCCGACGGCGTCATCCCAGGTGAGGGCGCCGCAGCGCTGCTGCTCAGCCGCGACTCGAGCCCCGCGATCGCGGAGATCCACGGGCTGGGCTTTGGCCGAGAGCCGGGCTTGCCGTCCAACGACATCCCCCTGCGCGCACGAGGGGTGCTCACCGCCGCACGCCAGGCGTTGTCGGCTGCCGGATGGGACCCTGGATCCCTCGATCTTCGCATCTCAGACGCCGCCGGTGACGGCTACGCCTTCAAGGAGCAGGCCCTGCTGCTCGCTCGCCTGCTGCGCGAACCCAAACCCCAGCTCCCGCTGCGGCTGCCCGCCACCTGCCTGGGTGACATGGGCCTCGCCGCGGGGTTGTGCGGAGTTGTCCTCGCCGCCGAGAGCATCGCTTGCCACCAAGGCCCGGGACCACGCACGATCTGCTTCGCCGGAAACACCGAGGGCGAGCGCGGCGCCCTCGTCCTGACCACCTCAAACGACCCGAGGACCTGATGGGGAAGAAAGTCTACGCAAACAAGATGGAGGTCGTCCACGCTGCCGGCGCCAACAAGGTCGTCGCTGCCTTCCCGGACGTGTGCATGAGCCCGCCAACTCCGCCGACGGGCCCGGTCCCCGTTCCCTACGCCGACACCTCCATGGCGCGGGATCTCAAAAAGGGCAGCAAGGACGTCAAGATCGGCGGCAAGCCGGCCGCGCTTCATGGCAAGAGCTACTACGCGAGTTCGCCGTTGGGCAACGAGGCCGCGACCAAGGCCTTTGGCGGGAGCGTGCTGACCAAGCAGATCACGGGGAAGACCTACTTTCAGGCCTGCTCGATGAACGTCAGCTTCGAGGGCAGCAAGGTCAACCGGCACCTCGACATCGCAACGAGCAATCACGGCAGCGAGCTACCGGGGACACCGCCGAGCCCAGGGTTGGAGTCGATGAGCCCCGGGGGCGCTGGCGAGGGAGGAGCGGAAACGCCAAAGTGTCCGTGCTGTGGAGAAGATGCTCACCCGAACCAGATCGGGCCTGATGGGGGGCTCTCACCTGTGGTGACGCAGGATCAATTCTACGCCGACCGCGTCGACCGATTCATGAGCCGACGCGATGAAATGCAGGCGACCGTCGACAGCGGGAAGCTACCCAGTTGGGCCAACAGGCCGGGTACGGATGGGAACCCCGCGTATGACGGTCTTCCGACCAAAGACATCATCCGAGGTGGATTCGATCCTGATCAATGGGCGAGCGTGACCTCGTGGCGATGGACAGCGGCATAGGTGGCCCAAACGGCGCGCCAGCGTTTCGAGATGACGAGGGCTCGCAGTGCGAGCGTTCCTCGCAGGCCAGGCACCTCCCAGGACTGCGCGGGGCGCTTGACGCGGCGTTGCATCGTCCAGCAGGTGCTCTCGGTCGCGCCGCTACCAATGGGCAGGTTGGCCGCGTACGACGACGCATAACGCATCAGTGGTTTGCGATGGCGTATGTAGCTGAGCGCGGCCGCGACCGCCGTGCGAGCGGTCGTGTCCCGGCCCGGCAGTCGCTTCGCCCGTTCCAGAAGACCTCGCCAGATCCGCTCGATCGCTCCGTCGTCGCGCAGGAGCTCGCCGCGATACCAGCTCTTCATGTTGAAGGGATCGCCCTCGGGCTCGCAGGCATCCACGACTGCATCGAGGTAGTTGCTCGTCAGGTGCTCGAAGTCGATCAAGGTCCGGACCTTCGCGTCGCTCGGCAGCACTCGAGCCAACGCCTCGGGCAGCGCACGCAGCTCGGGCGCGGCGTCTTGGACCACGTGAACCGGGAGCTGTGGGTGGCTACGGAGGATCCACGCCACGTCCGCCGCGACCCGCTCGGCGAGCTTTCGGACGTCCTCCCCCGCATCGGCTGCGTATCGCCAGGTGTGCAGCTCCTGTCCCTCCGCGTCGTGGATGGTGACGCTGCCCACCCACGCCTTTCGCCAGTGGTGCTCCTTGGGGGGCGGCGGCTTGCGGACGTACTCCGCGAGCCGCCGCTTCGGTCGCGCCGCCTCCGCGAGGTCGGCGTCGAGCTGCTCAGCCATGCGCACCGAGAAGCGATCGAGCCCGCAGCTGATCGAGGCCACTCCCGGCGGGATGGCCTCCACGGCCCTGCTCGCGGCCTCGAGCATGTCGACGTCTTCGACGATGTCGGCGGACATCAGCTTGACGCGCTTTTCGAGCAACGAACGGCTCGGAGGCCGCATCCCGACCACCCTCAGGATGTTCTCGAGCTCGCGGCTGTTCAGGTCCGCGCTCAGCTCACCAGCGATGCGGGCGAAGTCGGGGGTCAAGCGTCGGGCGATCATACCGACGCACAGCTCCAGCGGCTTGATCGTCGGCCCGTTGTGCACGCCGAGCTCCCGGTAGAGCGCCTCCTCGATCGTGTGCGGCCCCCAGCGTCCGTGGTAGGTCGCCGACGACCGCTGCGACAGGCGAGCGTAGCGTCGGCCTCCGACCTCGACCACGTCGGCCTCCGAGACAGACTCGCGCAAGTCGTCGTCCTCACGCTGCCACAGCACGTCTCGCATCAGCTCCGCCTCCAGATCACGCCGCTGCTCGAAGGTCGCATCTGGCCCGAGCTGCTCGTCGACCTTCTGCTTGATCATCGCCGCGAGCTTCCGCACCAGCTCACTGTTCGGCTTCTTGGGCTTTTTCCGGCTTGCCATGGTGACCTCCAGCCCAGCATGATCTCAAACCTCGGAAACCACAACCGGGGAGTCGCCGTCCTCCTGCAACGCGCTGGGGAGCCTGCTCAGGATCGGATCCGCCCCGACATCATCATCAACAAAGGCAACGATGCCGAGTCCACGCTGAGCCAGCTTCGCGAGATGACTGCGAAAAACCCCGACTGTCCAAATCTACACAACCCGCCAGACGAGGGGTGCGGAACACACTTCGAGCCAAACGGGCGGGCCCAAGTGGCACGAAACATCTTCGACAGGAGGCGGGCATCCTACCTGAGTCGTTACCGTCGGGCGAACCCCGAACAAACGACCGTTACCCATCGCTCGCAGGTCAACCACAAGACACCATTAGCTGCGGGTGGCTGCCCGACATCCGACGCCAACCTCATCCCCGATCCCGTTCTCGAGGGCCCGTGTGCTGACATCGAAGCGCTCCAGACCCGAGTTCAGAGCTTCCAGGATTGACCATGGCCGAAATTCCGTCCTTTTTTGGCGACGCTCTTGTCAACCGCGGTTCGGGGTTTTTCCTCGGGCCCGACACGCCGGAGGACATCGCTGAGCCCCGCTACCTTCGGGATCCGAATCCGTGGTTTGGCTTGTCCTGTGCGCTCTCTCGACTCCAGCGCGGCCAATTCGATGTATTTCCGGCCATCGCCGACTTGCTTCTTCGATACGATGATCTCCTGTTCGCGCTCAACGTTGGGACCTTGTTTTCCCACGCGGCACCGCTGTCCGAAGTCGAGTTGTTCCGGCGCGCCTGGCCTGCCTCGAAGCTCGAGACCTATCCTCCTCAACGTATCTCCGACTACTGCCAAGTCCTGTGTCATACGATGAGTCCGTGCTACCTCGATGAGGTTCTCTACTGGTACCGCAAGCGCGGCCACGAGGGCTGGGTGCGCGTCGAGGTTGCGTGGTGGTTGTCGCACGTGTGGGAGAGCACGGATGGTCCCATCCACGAAGGACCCCAGCTGATTCCAGATCCGCAATACCCGCCTCCCTTCGAGCAGAACATGCGTGACTATGACAGCTACGAGAAGCTCGTGCGAGAGCATGCCGCGAAAGCCAGCGCGGCGCACTTCTGGTTCCGCGATGAACCCTTCTCGGTCGTCGGTCTGGCGAAACACATGCTCGCAGACGCTCGGACTGGGAAAGACTCCACCCGAACTCACCATGAGCGCATGATCTTCGAGGCCAATACGGGGATTTCGTGCCGTGAGTGGTTCACGAATGACGACGACGTCAAATTCCGTCCGCTCGAGGCCGCGGCGACTCTGGAGGACTTCCTTCACGACCCGAGAAGTCAACGATTTGAGGGAGATGTCCGGTACTTCTTCGGTCATCGGATTCCTGATTGAGCGCGAAGGTGTCGCTTCCCTCTCTTCTTCACGGGTGCTTCGATTAGCGCGAGAATGGCCTGCACTGGAACCATGCGCCCGAGTTCGATCGAGACGCTTCAGACTTTCCTTCAGTCCCGGCAGTGGCCATGTACCATCCTCCTGAATACTGCGATTCTACTTTCGATCCAACGGGTTATGGCTTCCATTTTTCGGCGCCGCCACCGAACGGTCTTGGTGACCGCAAGAATCTGCGATCATCAAACCCCTGGATCGTGCTTTCATGTGCGCTGCTTCGCCTTCGGGCAGGTGACTTTGACGTTTTTTCAGCGCTAATCGATACATATGTTCAACATGACGACCTGCTTGTGGCGCTGGACGTCGGGATCTTGTTCGCCCATGCCGCTCCCATGTCCGCCATGGGACTCTTGCAAAAAGTCTACCCTGACGAAGTACTTGCAAACTATCCCGAGTTAGTCCGTCAATACTGTGAAATCCTCTGCGGGACTCTGAGTCCGCTCCACCTCGACACCGTGCTCGCCTGGTACGCCAGGACCCAGGACGATACAGTGCAGGGTGAGGTGCCTCTCAACCTCTCCAACGTATGGGAGGATGAGCCGGGGTTGGTCCATCGAGGAGCACAGTCTGTTCCCGACCCCCAGTACCCGCCTCCATTCGAGCAAGACTACATTGACTATGCGGGCTATGAACGAGGTGTTCGAGAAATTGCGGCGCGAGTAGAACCTTCTGCACGGTTTGTTCTCGGCGGCGCTCCTTTTTCTGTGCGGCGTCTCGCCAAGCAAATGCTGCTCCACGCTCGCGCGGGCGAGGACTCACCTCGTACGATTTTTGAGCGCATGGTGTTCGAGGCCAATACAGGAATCTCGTGCCGCGACTTCTATACTGATGATGACATACCAAATTTCCGTCCACTGGAGGCGATGGCAGTCGTCGGAGACTTCCTCGATAGCCCCCGAAGCCAGCGCTTTGTCGAGGGACAGCGATATTTTTGGGGCCACCCAATCCCCGATTGAGCGCGAACATGTAGATCCCCTCGTTCCTCTATGGCTGCTTCGACTGGCGGGAGAACGGCCTGAACTGGAATCATGCGCCCGAGTTCGATCTTCTATCGGATACGGCGCTCCACTCGACGAATCCCTGGATCGTCCTGGCCGCCGTGACCGAACGGGCCAAGCACGGCGACCATCATCACGCTCGGCGGCTTCAGCCCTTCTTTCATCTTGACGAGCCGTTCGCGCTGAGCCGGGTGTCGCTACTCGTCTGCGCCAGCGTCGCGGCCTCGGAGGACCTCTCCATGCTGCGCGAGGTTCTCGAGAGCGACGATCGCAACGCCCGTTGCTACGCTGCCGAGGGCGCAGGAGCGCTTGGTTGGTATCGATGGTCGAGCGAAAGGTGTGGACTGCGAACTCACCATGCACACCGCAGCTGTAGACTTGCTCTGTCAGAACCTCGTCAGTCCCACAGCTGGCCGCGACGACAGGCGAGATGCCAGAATACTCGCCAAACTCGAATGTTTTGAAGCGCCCGCTCGACGGCGTGCAAACCTCGACGCCCCAGGCCTCGGCGGTCTCGGAATCGCTCGGACGGTCGCTGGCGCAGGTCTCGGTGACGGTGAACCCCGCCGGGTCGACCACGAGATCGGCGAGATCATCCTGCAGCTCGGTGCACATCACGAACAAGATGTCGCACTCATCGTCGAGTTCGGCCTGCCAGCGTGGCGGAGCGGCCCCGATCTCGTCGAGTAGCTCAGCGAGGGCGACGACCTCCTCGCAGCGGCTGTAGTCGCTTCGCAAAGACTCGAGCAAGGTGCGGGCGATGGCCTCGGCCTCGGCCGCCGGGAGTCCGTGAAGCTCGGCGATCGCGTCGAGTGGTGTCTGGAAATCGGCGTCGATATCGAGGACCAGGGCCGGAAGGATCGTTCGGGGAGGAAGGCTGAGAGTCAGGATCGCAAACAACTCTTCTCGCGGGGTCCACTCGACCTCGTAGCCGCTGTAGTAGGCCCCGCGAGGGCGAAAGTCGCTTGCCTCGATCAGGCCCAGCCAGGCGTCGAGGTTGGCTTCGAGGGCTGTGCTCGCGCTCGCATCGGCGACTTCGATCGCGCGACCAAGCTTCCAGCATGGATCGTCGAGATCTCGATAGGGAGGCCGGGGCCACGCGACGACACGATCGGCGCAGATGGGCGAGATCTCGACAGGGTCACACATCTCAGCCCCGTCGAGCAGCCATGCACCGAGCTCGGCCTGCCTGATCGGCGACAGCGTGGCAGGATCGACGAGGGGCTCGAGCCACGGCCACGGCCCCTCCGGGTCTCGACTGGCCTCGCGCGTGACCTCGACCTCGACCTCGAGCGCGGTCTCGGCTGCCGCGCGCTGGTCCTCCCTTGCCGACTTCAACACGAGGCTGGTCTCGCGTGTGCCACTTGGGGGCAACTGGACCGCGAGCAGCGCGCTCGAGCCAAGCTCGAGCGCCATGGGGGTGTTCGGATCGAGCTCGAGACCTGCGGGCGAGTCGAGCCAATCCGGCTCGACGGTGTTGCCATCTTCGGACACATAGTCGAGCTCGAGAGCGTGAATACCTGGGCCCGGGTCCTCAGCGAGCGACCACAAATCCCCATCACAGCGCAGCTGCAGAGAATCGATGACGTCGCACTCGAGCGCGTCGAGCTCGCTCGTCTGGTCTCGATCCAGGTCTCGACGATACGTGGCGAGGCCTCGGTGTGATTCCAATGCAGCCAGGTCAAGTTCACGCGGCCAGCCTCGGAGATCGGCTTGGCGCCACGGGTAAGGAGCAAGCTGACCGCGCGGGCGCTCATCTCGAAGGACAGCACGGCGCCGGTCTCGAACCGTGCAAATCCGCGCTCGTGCCCGCTGGGGTCGAGTCGCCACAGCCAAGCCCGGCTGGCTGCGCTGCGCCCGAACACGTAGAGGTCAGTCGGGCTCGCGTGAAGATCTTCGGCCCAGCCGGGGCCGTCGTTGTCGTGGGTCGCCGACCACTGCATCAGTCCGTCGAGGTCGAAGCCCGCGACCCACGCCACGCCTGCGTCGGCTGTGGGCGTCCGCGTCCGGCCAAGCGCGACGACCTGGTGTTCATGGATCCGCAGCGCACTCGCGTGGACGCCGGGGTAGCGCCGGGTCTCCTCACCTTCGTCGATCTGCGCGGGCACCGAGGAAACAGGGGAAGTGGCCTCGGGCGCGGCTCTGCACCCGAGCAGGCCAAACGCGAGCGCGATCACAGTGGCAGGACGCATCTCGGCGACGATCGCACGGGGGCACGGGGAACGCCACCAGGCCCAGGCTGCTCTCTGCGACGTGGCATGACCAGAACTCGCACGACAAAATCGACTCCAAGCGCGGCTTCGCTAGTATGCGCTCCAGAGGACCTGATGGCCAAAGCCCCAGCACACAAATGGACCTTCCTCCCTCGCTTCCGTCGGGGTGCCTACGGATGGAAGTCGCAGCCGGCGATCAAGCGGATCAAGGAGGCAGTCTCCGAGATCAAAAAGGAAGCGCGCAAGAACCCGCTCCTCGCCGCAGAGGGGGCAGTGCTCTTCCTCGAGAAAGTCTCGCCCGCCATCGAGCAGGTCGACAGCTCGTCGGGAGCCATCGGCGCGGCGGTGAACAACGCCATCGCCGCGCTGGTGGAGGTCATTGCCGTGGCACCGGCCGACGATGGCACGCGGGCGAAGTGGCTCGAACGGCTGTGGAAAGCCTACCAGGACGACGACATCCCCTACCTCGAGTCGCTTGGAGACCACTGGGGCGAGCTCTGTGCAAGTCCCGAGGTCGCGTCCCACTGGGCGGACGAGCTCATCGAGACGTGCAAGCTGGCGTGGAACCCCGACCCCGCTCTGCGAGGCTACTTCGAGGGCACCACGAACTGCCTGAGCGCGCTCCTCGTAGCCGGCCGCCACGAGGAGCTGCTCGAGCTGCTCGACATGGCGCCGTACAAGATGTGGCACTACCGGATGTATGGTGTGAAGGCCCTCGCGGCGATGGGCCGCAAGGCCGAAGCCATCCGCTACGCCGAGGAGGGTCGCGGGCTGAACGACAGCCCCGTTGCCATCGCGCGGGCCTGCGAGGAGGTGCTGCTCTCCTCCGGGCTCGCCGAGGAGGCCTACGTGAAGTACGGGCTCGTCGCCAACCAGGCCGGCACCTACCTCGCGTGGTTCCGCGCCGTAGCCAAGAAGTACCCCCACAAGTCGAAGGCCGAGGTGCTGGCCGATCTGGTGGCGAACACGCCCGGCGACGAAGGCAAGTGGTTCGCCGCAGCGAAGTCAGCGAAGCTCTTTGACGAGGCCATCGTGCTCGCCAATCGGACACCGTGCTCGCCGCAGACTCTGACACGGGCGGCGCGGGACTTCGAGGAGAAGAACCCGACCTTCGCGCTCGAGGCCGGCATGGCTGCGCTGCGCTGGCTGGTGGATGGCTTTGGCTACGAGATCACCGGCGCCGATGTGCTCGCCGCCTACTCCCACACCATGAAGGCCGCCGAACATGCGGGCGTCGTCGAGGAGACGCGAGCGAGGATCCGCGCGCTCGTCTCCCGCGAGACCTTTGGCAAACGCTTCGTGACCCGCGTCCTCGGCCGCTACCTGCAGCTGAGCTGATGCCCCACCTACGTCACGGCGAACGCGACTCCGTGGCAGCGACTGAGAACGAATCCACACCAAGTACCAGCTGTGGCATACATCATCAAAAAGCCCACGGCCTGAGCAAGCGACCTGCCGATTTGGAGAACTCGACAGATGAAGTCATCAGAAAGAATTCCTCCTTTCCTCCATGGCTGTTTCGACTGGCACGGGAACGGCCTGAATTGGAATCATGCGCCTGACTTCGACCTCCTGTCAGACGCGGCGCTCCATTCGACGAACCCATGGATTGTCCTGGCGGCCGTGACCGAACGGGCCAAGCACGGCGATCATCGTCACGCTCGGCTCTTGCGACCCTTCTTTCACGATGACGAGCCATTTGCGCTCAACCGGGTCTCGATCCTCGTCTACGCGAGCGTGGCCCCCTCGGCGGAGCTTCCGGTCGTGCGCGAGGCCCTCGAGAGCGAGGACCCCGACGAACGCTACTACGCGGCTCAGGCTGCCGAGTTCGTGGGGCAACTGTCTTTGGTCCCAGCCATGCTCGAGGCATGGAAACGTGGCGATACCATTCACGAACTCGAGACGATTGGCTTTGGGCTCTCCGACATCCTCGAACCCGAGCTTGGAGAGATCGCCAATCAAGTCGGGATTCAGGACACCAAGCCTCCTGAGCGCGCTCCCACCCCCGATGATTCGCCGGGAATGGTCTGGCTGCTCGAAAGCAGGGCGAGGCGGGCCCGCGAGGCCCTGGAGGACCCGGCGCCCTTCCCCGGACTGGTGACCGACGCCTATGAAACCTTGCGAGCCAAGTTCGGCGACGACGCCTTCGTGTGGAAAGCCGAGCCGCTGAGCGTCTCGAAGGTCGTCTCTAGCCTGCTCACAGCCGCCAAGCAGGGAGAGCGCGGCATCGGAGGCTACCTCCCCCTGCGCCACCGTCTCGAAACATGGACTGGGATGGACTGCCGCCCCTTCTTCTACGCAGGCGAACCCCGCCGCCTCGAGATCGTCGCGGCGCTGGAGTCCTTCGTGGAGTCTGGCGAGATCGAGCGTTATACGCCCGGCCAGCGCTACTTCTGGGGCCACCCGGTCCCGTAGCCCCTAAACTGCAAGACCAATGCGCTTCCGCGTCGTGTGGATCAGTCCCCGTCGAGACCCCCTGATCGCCGAGCAACTCGGGCCGGGGTGATTTCGGCTCGGAGAAGCTCCCCGACTCGGGCCAGTCATCCTGCGCCGGGCGCTGAGTCAACCGCGGGCCTTGGATCCCAACCCAAGCCCACCAGCCCGCGCCACGTTCCCATGAAAGGCCGCCACCGTGCGAGCATGCCCCGCCGGATAGAGCCACCCCCGAATCCGCCCCTCACAGCGAAACCATGTCTCGTGCCGAATCACCGTCTCCCCGCCGACCTCACGAAAGCTCATCCGCTGCCTCCCACGTGTGTTCCCCCCAGCGAGATAGGTAAATTCGATGACCTTCGCCAATGCATCGACCCGAGAGATCTCCACACCAACCGCCATCTCGAACAACCCAAACACCTTCAGGTCGAGATAAAAGCCCGTCCCCTCCTGCTGCGGTGGAACACCGTCGCTCGCGCGCAGGTAGAGCGCCTTCGTGGCGCGCGAGTAGGCGAAGGCATACGCGATCCCGTCGCCGTCCCAGCCGGCGCGCGGATCTGTGCTGGTGTAGGCCGTCCAGACCACGTCCAGGGGCGCACCATGCTCGACCGACATGTCGTGGTAGTCGAACGCCGACTCGAGCTCGCCCTCGGTCATGCCCTCCGTCGACAGGCGCAGCTCCGCGACCGAGCGCATGTTTGGGACGCCGACGTGCTCGAGGCGCGCGCGCATCGGGGCAGACAGCCCACGAAAGTAGTCCGCGTCGAGGAAGCCGACCTTGGGGCCGTTTGGGAGCTGATGTTGGCTGGAGATGGTTCCTCCGCTGACGACGGCGACTTCGGGCCGTGTCGTCGGCGTGCTCATGCTCCCCCTCGGACGAGGAGGATGCAAGAGAGCCTCCCTTGGCGCGCTACTGGTGGCCCCGAGCGATGAGCTTCGGCTCAGTTGGGGCACAGCTCGTAGCGCCACAAGCGAACCCCATCGTGGATGAACACCCCATCGTCCGCCGGCTCGAGCAGCATGCTCTGCCGCTCCGACCAGCCATGCAGCAGCGCCGGCGTGTCGATCATCGTCCAGTCCTCCCCGTCCCAGTGAGCGAGGTCCTCGGGCTCGAAGAAGGTCGAGCCGAGCATCCACATGTCGTCGGCGCGGTTGGCCTTCAAGGTCCACCAGTCGTCCCCCTCGGCGATCTCCGGGTAGAGATCGGCCGCGGCCTCCCAGCTCACGCCGTCCCAGCGGTAGAGGCGACGGCCCGTGGCCTGGCTGACGTAGCCCGCGACCCACAGCTCGTTGGCGCCGGTCGCCTCGAGCGCGGTGGTGCTGCTGAAGGGCGGAGTGGGCAGCGACTCCCAGGTCTCCGCCCCCGCGTCGAAGCGCCACAGCCCATCCGGCAGGTAGCTGGTATAGACCACGCCCTCGGCCGCGGTGATGGCCTCGACGTCGTAGACATCCGAGGACACCGGCGGCAGACGATCGATCCACTGATCCCCCACGCGGGCGTAGAGGAAGGCCTCGACGTCGTCCACGCTGTGCGTGCGCCCGCCGATCCACAGCTGCGCCTCGCCCCCCAAGCTGAGCTGCTCGGCCTCGCCGATTGCCAGGTTGTCCGCCGGTAGCGCCACACCCTCGGGCACGCCGTCGACGATGCGGTGGAGGTGATCGTCCTCCGGGGCAGGGTCCGGGCTCCAGTCCGGGTTGGCGTAGCGGGCACCCCAGCCTTGATCCACGGCGCCGCGCAGATGGCTGAAGCCGTTGACGACCTCCGGATAGGTGGACGTCCAGTCCTCGCCGTCCCAGCGCCGGCTCCCCACCTCGCCGGCGCTCGCGCTGTAGTTGCTGGCCACCGCCGAGCCCATGTCGTCGACGACCATGGTCTGCGGCCAGAAGCTTCCGTCGCGGGTGTAGATCGGCGTGACCGTGGCGTTGCTCGTGTCGACGTGGGCGATCCAGTGCCCGCCCTCTTCGCCGACCACCACCAGCCCGTCATCGAGCACGGCGAAGTCCCGAGCCTGAGGCAGCGCGAAGGCGGTGGTCCACTGCGCGCCGTCCCAGGCGTGGATGTTCCCGTCCGCGTCGAGGGCCCAGACCTCGCTCGCCGAGCGCCCGTCGAGCTTGACGACGCGCGCCGTCGTCGCGAGGTCGTGGCTGGTCCACAGGCCCTGCGCGAAGTGACGCAGCGTCCCGGACTCGCCGCCGACCCAGGCCTCGTCGGCGTCGGCGGCCCACACGGCGTAGAGCGCTGGCATGTCGTCGATCTCCAGCGTCTCCCAGTCCACGCCGTCGAAGCGCGCCACCTGACCGCCGGTTGGCGTCAACCAGGGCGAGTCGTCGCGGCCTCCCGCAGCCCAGGTCGTGACCCCGTCGGTCCACAGCGCCTGGATCAGGATCGGCACCTCGACCTCGGACCACTCGACGCCGTCAAAGTGCACCGCCACCGCCGGCTCCGAGTTGCAGGTGCAGTCGGGCTCTTCGGAGCAGGTGAAGGAGTTGCAGTCGGCGACGGCCACGGCCCACACGTCATCGGGCCCCGAGCCGGCGAGCTCGCGCGGCTCCATCTGACCGCTGTCGCCCGGGACCCCGGGAAATTCCAGCACCTGCGTGAGCTCGCTGCCGTCGCTGTGAAACACGCCAGGTGAGGCGCTGGAGATCTGGCCGAGCACCCAGTGGCCGTCGACCGCCGGGCCCCACACGTCATCGCTGCGAAACAGCAGGCGATCGCTGGTCGCCGCCTCGATGTCGAGCCAGGGGCCCTCACCACGCGCGACGATGTCGCCCTCGCCGAGGGCGATCACGTCGAGGCCGTCGGTCCACACGTGGTCGAGGCCGTAGGCGCGGGTCTTGAGCGCATACCACTCGCCGCAGAGCGGATCGAAGCCATTGCCACCGCCCGTCTCCGTCTCCTCTCCGCCCGTCTCCGTCTCCTCTCCGCCCGTCTCCTCGCCAGTCCCCGTCTCCCCGCCAGTCCCCGTCTCCTCTCCCGTCTCCTCTCCAGTCCCCGTCTCCGTCTCCTCTCCCGTCTCCGTCTCCTCTCCCGTCTCCGTCTCCTCTCCCGTCCCCGTCTCCGTCTCTTCTCCGCCCGTCCCCGTCTCCTCCCCGCCCGTCTCCTCCTCGCCCGTCGACTCTCCGGAGGTGTCTGTGTCCACACCCGCGTCGTCACTCCCCTCCTCGCCGCCCATGCCCTCACCAGCGTCATCCTCGCCTGGGTGGGGGCCACAGGCCGCGAGCCCAGCCAAGACGAACAGACCCAAGACAGAGCGCCCAAAGTGAAGAGACCGCGGTCGTGACATCTGAGGCTGAAATGTCCCTCGCCCGCAGATCCTTCACGTCATCCCCCCTTTTTTCAGACCTACGGTGCCGCGCCGAACCAGCGACGAGGAGCGAGGGCCCCGAGCGCGTCAAAGCGAGGGCAGGCCCAGCTCGCTGCGCTTGCGCGGCTGGTCCTCCGCCGCCCCCTGGCTGTAGTCGCCAAACGGCCCATCGCGCTCGATCACCGCCGCCTTCACCCCCTCGTCCATGGCCTTGCGCACGAAGGCCCGGCCCTCGATGGTGTTGCGCATGGCGCCGTCGAGGATCGGCCCGAGGGTCTGGGTGCTCTGCAGGCCCATGTTGTCGTAGGCCTGGTTGACGATCAGCTTCATGGAGACGAGCTGCGTGAGCGGGATCTTGGCCAGCTTCTGCGCCAGCTCGTCCACCTTTTGGTCGAGCGCTTCGAGCGGATAGGAGAAGTTGATGAGCTCCATGTCCACGGCCTGCTTGCCGCTGACCCACTCGCCCGTGAGGGCGTAGTACTTGGCCTTCGCCAGACCCAGGCGATAGATCCACATGCCGGTCAGGTGGCAGCCCCAGACCCGCGAGTATGGCGTCCCAAAGCGAGCCGAGTCCGCGGCGACGACGATGTCGGCGGCGAGCGCCAGCTCCGAGCCACCGCCCACAGCCCAGCCATGGACCTTGGCGATCGTCGGCTTCGAGCCTCGCCACAACCCCATGAATGTGGTGATGTAGCTCGTATATCGATTGGTCACCATGTGATGATCCACGCCGGGGTCGTAGCCGGCCTCGGTGATCCCAGGGTAGTGCTCGAGTCCACCCGAGAAGTCGAAGCCTCCGCAGAAGCTGTCGCCAGCGCCCTGAAGCACGATGACCTTGATGGCCCCGTCACGGTTCGCGTCGCCGAGGGCCGCGTCGAGCTCATCGAGCATCTCGAAGCGCAAGGTGTTGTACTTCTCCGGGCGGTTGAGGGTGATCGTGGCGATCGCCCCGTCTTTTCGATACTTCACGAGTTCGTCGGACATGCACGTCTCCTTCATCTCGAACTTCACCAAAGTTACGGATCGACGGCTGGGCTTTCAAGTGAAGTTCGTGAAGTGAGTCGAAACCAGTCGACGTCCAATGGGCGAGCTGTGTGGGACCCGCCCGCGCGACCTCGTGCCACACCTTGCGATCGCGGGTCACCGCCTCGATGTCGAGCCAGGGACCCTCTCCACGCGCGACGATGTTCCTCTCTTTTCTCCGCCTCGACCATGACGAAGACCTGGTGGCCATGTACTCTCCCGTGCGTGACATCCTCATTCAAAATCCGACTCCCCCACGACGTCCGAGCATCCCTCGTTAGAGCCGCGCGCAACGCCTCACTGACCGGCGTGGCCGTGCTCGCGGGTCTCCTCTATCTGCTCATCACCTCGCGCTGGTTCCCGAGCTCGGCGCTGGTCGAGCTGTGGTGGCCACTCGAGATCATCGGGTGGCTCGCCGTGCTAGTCACCCTCGCGCTGCTCTGGGACAGCGTCCGCTCCATGCTCCGACCGCAGCAGCACGACGCGATCACGAGATTGCGGGACCACGAGCTCTCCCCAGCGCTCACCGAGACGCTGGTGGTCGAGCTCGCAGAGGCCAAGCGCGAACGCCACGGCAGCGCGACATTCCTGCCGAACTTCGTGCTCGTCGAACACTGGGCGAATTATGCGATCATCCCCATCGACTGGATCGTCTGGGCCTACGCCAAGAAGACCGAACACCGCAAATATGGGGTCCTCCACGTGCGCAGCAGCCACGAGGTGTACCTGGCCCTGCGCAACGGTGAGCGCTACCGGATCCCGTCGAGCAGCAGCGACTGCGACAACCAGCTCCTGTGCTGCAAGCAACGCAACCCTGAGGGCATGCTGGTCGGCTACGACGAGGCCCTCGACAAAGCCTGGTCCGACGACGCGGATCAGGTCATCCGAGACATCGACGCGCTCGCGGCTCTCGGCGAGCTCGAGCGCGGACCCGCAGCCCTGCCCGGGGCCGCGCTGCGCATGACGGCCGGACAGACCGTCGACGCGACTCGCAAGGCGCTGGCAGCCTCCCAGAAGCTGCTGAGCCAGCGTCGCGAGTCGGGTCAGGACGACCAGTAGCGCCCTGTTCATCGAAGCGCGACCTCGCGATGGATCTCATCGGAGGTCGCGGCTCTCGAGCAGCTCCCCGGAGTGATAGAGCCACCGCCCCCCGACCCGAAAGAACACGCTCCGCTCCCCAAACGAAGTATCTCGCCCCT
This sequence comes from Pseudenhygromyxa sp. WMMC2535, assembly GCF_011083025.2. Taxonomy (NCBI): domain Bacteria; kingdom Pseudomonadati; phylum Myxococcota; order Nannocystales; family Nannocystaceae; genus Pseudenhygromyxa; species Pseudenhygromyxa sp. WMMC2535. The sequence continues at coordinate 3,124,643 of NZ_JABJWV010000001.1, read as the reverse complement.
GCGCAGACAAGCGCACGAAGAACGCCACCATCCCGCGAGCCCCCTCCGCCGACGCCTCGCGGACCTCGAGCCCTTCGAAGCGCGTCCCCTGGCAAAAGCTCGCGACCTCGCCCACCCAGACCAGCTTGTCCCGCTTCGCCAGCGGGCTGTCCGGGTGCGTGGTCGCGAGGATGTACTCGACCAGGCCCAGGGCGTAGGCGCTGTAGCGCGAGCGCATCAGCGCCTCGGGGTTCTTGGCCGCCTTGCCCTCGTGCAGCGGCCGACAGCAGCGCTTGTACTTGCGCCCGGAGCCGCAGGGGCAGGCCGCGCCAGCCGAGATCGCCATCACTTGCCCCGCCAGTAGACCTGCTGGTCGTCGACCCAAAACAGGTTGAAGCGGTTGCTGGTCACCTCGCGGTCGCCGGAGCCAGCGAGGATCTCGATCTCGCCGCCGGCCTTGGGCAGGCGACGCAGCTCGCCGCCGCGCACGGTGGTCAGGTAGATGTGGCTGTCGTCGGCGAAGACCTCCATGAAGCCGGGCAGGCCGCGCTTGCGGGTCAGGACCTGGGTGTCGCCGCCGGCGATCGGGCGGCGGTAGAGGCTGTGCAGGGGCTCGCCCTCGTCCTCGTCCCAGGTCACCCACAGGAAGTCGTCGCCGTCGACGGCGATGCTCGCAAAGGTCTCGTCGCTGCGCAGGAGCTCCTTGCCCGAGCGCTTGCCGTCCCACTCGTAGACGCCCCAGGTGCCGTCGCGGCGCTGGCGGGTGATCCAGTAGAGCTTGGAGCCGTCAGCGCTGGCGAGCAGCGAGCGGACGACGCCGCGCCGGCGGGCGACGAGCTTGGGCTTGGACTCGCCGTCGCGGGCGAGCACGTAGAAGCCGCCCTCGTCGATCTCGTCGTCGGGGCGGGTGAAGTAGACGAAGTCGGGCTGGATGCTCCAGCTGTGCCCGGAGATCTCGCTGATGCGCTCGAAGTGCTCGCCGTCGGTGCTCAGCGCTCGCAGGCCGCGGCCGTCGGGGGAGTCGTGGCGCTCGTGCCAGTAGAGCCAGCCGTCGATCAGCTCGAGGTTGGTCATGGGCACGAAGGCGCCCTCGGCGAGGGTCTCGGGCACGCCGAGGAAGGGGATCTTGACGATCACGCCCGTGGGCTCGCCCGCGCCCTCTTTTTCGCCTTCACCCTCGCCGGTGTCGGCGAAGCGCAGGCCGCTGACGTAGAGGTTGTCGGCGTCGGCGACCATGCCTCGGATGACGAAGTGCGCGGTGTAGAGCGGGGTCGGGCGGGTCTCGGCGACGACCTGACCCTCGCGGATGTCGTACGCGCCCCTGGTCTGGGCGCCGTTGAGCTGGCACGCGCTCGCGGTGAGCGTGAGGCCAAGGAGCAAGGCAAGGCGATTCACCAAGACGATTTTTAGCAGCTCCGCCCGTGGCTTGACGACCGCGGGGGGGCGGGCGAGGCTGTCACGCGCCTCGCCGCGCTGTGTGGGCCACGAGCGCCAGCGACGCCCAGACACGCCCAGACACGCCCAGACACGCCCTGATACGCCCTGTGGCCAGCTCCGCCGACACCTCGCAGCCCTCCTCCACGCCTGTCTGCGCGCGGCTCGGCTGCGCTTCGCGGACCAGCCTCGCGGCTGCCACGGGCCTCGCCGCGCTGCTCGGCTCGAGCCTCACCTTGGCGGCCTGCCAGCGCGAAGGAGCGCCCTCGCAGGCCACCACTTCTTCGGGTTCGAGCGAGCGCACGCGCGCGCTCGAGGGGAAGGCGCCCACGCGCGTGGCCTCGCGGACGGTGCTCTCCGACGAGATCCTGTGGGCCCTGGGCCCCGCGGCCCGCGGCCGCGTGGTCGGGCTCAGCCCGCTCGTCGACGATCCCCGCTACTCCCAGGTCGCCGGGCGCTGGCCCGAGGCCACGCCGCGCCTGGGCACCAACCCCGAGGAGCTGCTCGCCCTCGCCCCCGAGCTGGTGATCCTCGCCAGCTTCAGCGATCCGGTCTATCGCGCGGCCGTCGAGGACCACGTGACGCTGCTGACCCTCGACGACTTCTCGGGCTTCGACGGCTACCGCGACAACCTCGCGCAGATCGGGGCGGCCCTCGTCCTGGAAGACGAAGCCGCCGAGCTGCGCGAGCGCTTCGACGGGCGCGTGGCTGCCCTCGAGGCCCGCCGCCCGCCGCCCGCCGCCCGCCCCAGCGTGCTGTGCTGGTCCGCCGTGATGGTCCCCGGCGCGTCGACGACCTTCGACGACGCGGCCACGGCCGCCGGCTTTCGCAACCTCGCGGCCAGCGAGGGCATCGAGGGCCACCAGCGCGTCGACGTCGAGCAGGTCGTCAGCTGGAACCCGACGTGGCTGGTGATCAGCTGTGAGGAGCGAGGCTGCGCCGACGCCCGCGAGGCCCTCGCGGACCAGCCGGGGCTGCGCCACATGGCAGCGGTGACGGCCGGACGAGTGATCCCCGTGGAGGCGCCCGTGCTCGCCAGCGTCGGCGAGGGCATGCTCGCGCTCGCCGAGCAGCTCCAAGCCGCGCTGCTCGATGCCCCCCCCGAGCCCGGATCGGGTTCGGGGTCGGGGTCGGGGTCGGCCGCCGACGAAGCTGCTGACGCCGAGGCGGACCAGGGATGAGCGCCGAGCCTGCGAGCGCGGGCGCAGTCGAGCCGGCACCCGCGAGGCGCCGCGTCATCCTCGCGGGCATCGGCCTCGCGCTCTTTCTCACCCTGGCCGTGGTCGCCGCGCTCGGCGTGGGCCCCGGAGAGATCTCCTTCGCCGAGATCCTCACGGCCTTCGCTGCCAAGCTCAGCGGCCGCCCGCTGGCGTTTCGAACCGAGGCGATCTTGTGGGAGCTCCGCCTGCCCCGAGTGCTACTCGCGCTGCTCGTCGGCGCGGGCCTGGGCAGCGCCGGCGCCCTGACCCAGGGCCTCTTTCGCAACCCCCTCGCCAGCCCCGGCGTGCTGGGGATCTCCACGGGCTCCGCGGCGGCGGTGATGCTGGGCTTCGTCCTCGGCCTCGACGAGCGCGCGCTGTGGGCCACGCCGGCGCTCGCGGGCATCGGCGCCGTCGTGATGCTCGCGCTGCTCTTCGCGCTGACCGCCAGGCGCCGGGACCTCGCGCAGCTGCTGCTCACCGGCGTCGCCCTCAACGCCCTCGCCGGCGCCCTGGGGACGCTGCTCCTCGCGCTCTTCCTCGATCGTCCCACCCTCGCGCAAAAGGCAATGGCGTGGACCCTGGGCAGCTTCGACGGGCGCGGCTTTCCCCACCTGCGCGCCGCGGTCCTCCCGCTGAGCGTGGGGATGCTCGGTGCGTGGACCCTGCATCGGCCGCTCGACGCGATGGCTCTCGGCGAGGAGACGGCGGCGAGCCTGGGCGTGGATCCCGGGCGGCTGCGCGTCGGTGCAGCGCTGCTCGTGGGCCTACTCGTGGGCACGAGTACCGCCGCGGTCGGCGTGATCGGCTTCGTCGGCCTGATCGTGCCGCATCTCGCACGCAGCCTGCCCTGGGTAGGAAGCGCCGATCACGGGCGACTCCTGCCGGCCAGCATGCTCACTGGCGCCGCGCTGATGCTCGGTGTAGACACCTTGAGCCGCGCGTCGACGCCGACCTTTCTCCCCCCCGGTGCCTTGACCAGCCTGCTCGGTGGCCTCTTTTTTCTATGGCTGCTGCGGCGCCAGACGCCAGAACAAGGCATCTGAACCGGGTGCCACCATGGGGTTCTCGCAAATAGCGCGGTTGCGACTTACACCACTCTCCCTTTGAAAACACCTGAAAAAGATGCGCATCAGCGGTCTGTACAGACTCGAGGTTTTCGCGCATAGGCACTGAGTTCATGTCCGAGGTCATCGACACCGTAGAGATTGCTCCCGACACCTACTGGGTCGGCAAGCGCGACACCAATTCCATTTTCTTCGCCAACCCCTACTTGCGCCTGTTTCGATCCGATGACGGCAGCAAGCAGGTGAGCTTGTTGATCGACCCCGGCTCGAGCTCGGACTTCGCGGTGGTCAGCGCAAAGGTGACCTCGATCCTCGGCAACCTGCGGCGGCTCTCGGCGATCTTCATCAACCACCAAGATCCGGACGTCGGCACCTCGACCCCCACGCTGATCAATCGCTTCGCGCCCAAGGCTTCGATCTTGTGCTCCGAGGCGACCTGGCGCCTGGTCATCCACCTCAACTTGCCGCGCGAGAACTTCGTCGACCTCGATCGCTTCCCCCACGGCATGCGCCTGGGCACCGGCCAGCTGCTGCTCCCCGTGCCCAGCCCCTTTTGTCACTTCCGCGGCGCGGTCATGCTCTACGACCCGCAGACCCGGGTGCTCTTCTCCGGTGACCTCTTTGGCGGGCTGACCGAGCTCGGCGCCCACGGGATCTGGGCCGACGAGAGCGACTGGCGAGGCATGCGAGCCTTCCATCAGCTCTACATGCCCTCCAACCGCGCGCTGCGTCCGGTGGTCCAGCGCATCCGCGCCCTCGATCCCTTCCCCGAGGTCATCGCGCCTCAGCACGGTCGGCTGCTGCGTGGCGAGCTGATCAACGAGGTCCTCGATCGCATCGAGAACCTCCCCGTCGGCCTCGACATCATCGACGACACCGACGAGAGCACCCTCGACGCCTGGAACCATGTGCTCTCCCGGGTGATGGAGACCGCGCAGATGCTGCTCGGGCCCCACGGCGAGATTCGCCTCGCCGACGCCCGCGAGCTCGAGGACAGCCTCGACTTCTCCTCCGGCGTCCCTCGCATCACCAACATCGGGCGCTGGACCGTGGGCAAGGTCGTCGAGAACCTGTGCCGCGGCGAGCCCGTCGAGGTCGTCAACCCGATCAAGTTCGAGGCCATCGCCGCTGCCGAGGAGCTCGGCCTCCCGGCCCCCGACATCGGCATCGAGAACGAGAGCGACGACGCCCACATCGGTCTGTTCTGAGATTTCTCGTGGCATGGGGCCCGCGCTGGCCCCAAACTGCCAACGTGAGCCGCGAGACGACCGAGCTGCGCGCCGAAGGTCTCGGCTACGCCCTGCCCCGCTCCAACGAGCGCGCAGGGCGTTGGCTTTTTCGTGGCCTGGATCTGCGCCTCGAGCCGGGCAGCGTCACGGTCCTCGTCGGCCCCAATGGCAGCGGGAAGACCACGCTGATGCGCACGCTCTTGGGGCTGCACCCGCCCAGCGAGGGCAGCGTCCGGCTCGGCCCGCGCCCTCTCGCCGAGCTCCGCGCCCGCGCCCGCGCCCGCGCCATCGCCTGGCTCCCCCAGCGCACCGAGCTGCCCTGGAGCATGACCGCCGAGCAGCTGGTGATGCTCGGCCGCACGCCGCACCTCTCGGTCCTGGCAGGGCCACGCGCCGAGGACCGCCACGCCGTGGCCGCGGCCCTCGCCCGCGTCGGCGCGAGCGAGCTCGCCGACAGAGCCCTCCAGACCCTCAGCGGTGGCGAGCGCCAGCGCGTGCTCCTCGCTCGCTTGCTGGCCACCGACGCGCCGATCCTCCTGCTCGACGAGCCAACCACCGCCCTCGATGTCGGCCACGCCCTCGAGCTGCTCGAGCTCACCCGCAGCCTCGCCGCGTCGGGCCACGCGCTGCTGCTCTCCCTGCACGAGCTCGACCAGGCCCGCCGCTATGGTGATCGCGCGCTGCTCCTGCGCGCAGACGAACAGGGCGGTCACGTGCAGGGCGAGGCCAAGGCCGTCTTGACCCCAGCGCGCCTTCAAGAGGTCTTTGGTGTGGGTGTAGAGCTGATTGGTGACAGGCTCGGCTTTTCCCCACTCGTCACTCGTGACCCCGTGTATGCCGAGGTGGTGAATCGAGATTTCGCAGAGTGAACTTGATCCACTCGCGTGACCCATGGCTAACACCGTTCAATGAGGCACAGGGTGCAAGCATTTGTTTTTATTAGACTTTTAAAATTGATACCCATGTTTTCTTGACATGAATCATGATTCATATCATGAACTCGAAGTTCGATGTCGCGTACACGAGCCGTTAAGGGGCCACGCAAATCCGTGCGTGAAGAGAGTCGTGCTGTCTATCGACGGGCGATCATGGATGCCGCGTTGCAGATCTTTGGCCAGGCTGGCTATCACGACACGAAGATCACCGACATCGCCAGCGCCGCCGGCGTGGCCACCGGCACGCTCTACAACTACTTCTCGAGCAAAGAGGACATCTTCTTGTCCATCCTCGAGGACGGTCGCGTCCACCTGCGCGCGTCCTTGACCAAGCTCTCGGAGGTCCCCGATCCAATCGAGCGCCTGCGCGCCCTCGCTGCCGTCATCCTCGACTTCCTCGAGGAGCGCGGGGCGGCCTTTTTGATTCATCTACAGGTGGGGGCGACCCTCGCCCAATACCGCACCAGCGAGGCCGACGAGGTCTTTCGCCGCGAGCTCTTCGAGATCATCTTGGCGACCGTCGCCGAGGCCCAGGACCAGCTGCGCGAAGACTTCCCCTCCGAGACCCTGGCCATCGCCTTTGGCGGGCTGCTCAACGGCGTGATCCTGCGCTGGATCGAGAACGGCTGCCAGACGAAGCTGCGCGGCCAGGTCGACACGATCATGGAACTCTTCTTGAACGGAGCCACATCCCGATGAACACGACGCGAACCATCGCGCTGGCAGCCGCGCTCTCGTGCCTGGCGGCCTGCGACCGCGGCGAAGAGGGCGCTGGGCTGCCCGACGCCAAGGGCGACAGCGCCCCCGCCCGCGCCGAGATCCCCCTGCCCAGCGCCTCGCAGCGCGCGGCCACCGAGGCCGTCGAGTCCGGCAGCCACCGGTGGATCGGCAGCGTCAAGGCCAAGCACCACGTCGAGCTCGCCCCGCAGATGACCGGGGTGATCTCGAGCATCGAGGTCGAGGAGGGCGACCGCGTCGAGGCTGGCGACCGCCTGTTTCGCATCGAGGGCTCCGCCGTCAAGCTCGGCGTCGCCCAGGCCAACGCGGCCCTCGCCGGCGCCGAGCTCCAGCTCGCCGACGCCCAGCGCGAGGCCGAGCGCACCGCCAAGCTCGCCCAGCGCGGCTCCGTGGGCGCGGCCAACCTCGAGCGCGCCGAGGCCGGCGTCGAGGCGGCCGAGGCCGGCGTCAAGCAGGCCAAGGCGGCGCTCGGCATCGCCAAGGCCCGGACCGCGGACCTGCTGGTCAAGTCGCCGATCTCCGGGGTCGTGACCTCCAAGTACAAGAGCGTCGGCGAGCTCGCGACCATGGCCCCGCCGACGACGGTGTTGGTCATCGACGACCTCTCCGTGGTCGAGGTCCGCGTGCGCGTGCCCGAGCTCAAGCTGCGCGAGATCGACGTCGGCTCCTCGGTCAGCGTGTACCTCCCGGCCCTCGACGACACCCGCGAGGTCCCGGTCACGCGCATCGGCAACGCCGTCGACCCGCACACCCGGACCATCGAGCTGATCATCGACGTTCAAAACCCCGACATGCGCATCAAGGCGGGCATGTCCGTCGAGGTCGGGCTCCCGCGCAAGCAGGCCGCGGCCAGCGACGCCCAAGCCAACGACGCCCAAGCCAGCAAAGATCCAGCCTCCAAGCCCACGGCCATGGCCGAGCGCGAGGCCGACCAAGACCCGGTCTGAGACCGAGCAAAGAGCCTGAAGTGAAGCTCGTCGACGTATCCGTCAAGCGGCCGGTGTTCGCGGCCATGCTGATCATGGCCCTGGTCGTGTTCGGCTTCTTTGCCTACCCGCGCCTCGGCGTCGACCTCTACCCCTCCGTCGACTTCCCCGTGGTCACGGCCACGGTCGTCTACCCGGGCGCCGACCCCACGACCATGGAGTCGAAGGTCGCCGAGCCGATCGAGGAGGTCCTCCAGGGCATCAGCGGCATCAAGCGCATGACCTCGCGCAACCTCGAGGGCGTGTCGATGATCGTCGTCGAGTTCGAGCTCGAGGTGCCCTCGGACCAGGCCCTCCAGGAGGTCCGCGACAAGATCTCGGTGGTCGAGCGCGACCTCCCGCCGGGCATCGACCCGCCGGTGATCCAGCGCTTCGACACCGGCGCCGCGCCGGTCGCCTCGATCGCCCTGGCCTCGAACCTGCCCCCGGCCGAGCTCACCCGCGTCGCCGACAAGCTCGTCAAGCAGGACCTCCAGCAGATCCCCGGCGTCGGCGAGATCGAGATCATCGGCGGGCGCGAGCGGCAGATCCGCATCGAGGTCGACCCGGCCAAGCTCGCCAGCTACGGCCTGGCCGTCGACGACGTGTCCCAGGCGCTCCAGGCCCAGAGCCTCGACATGCCCGCGGGCCACGTCACCGAGGGCTCGCGCGAGCTGACCGTGACCACCCGCGGCGAGGTCCGCTCCGTCGAGGAGATCTCGGACCTGGTGATCACCGGGGTCGGCGGCGCGGCGATCCACATCCGCGACGTCGCCGAGGTCGTCGACGGCGTCGAGGAGGCCCGCTCGGTCAGCGCGCTCAACGGCCAGTCGGGCCTCGCCCTGGTCGTGCGCAAGAAGTCCGGCGGCAACACGATCTCGATCTCCGACGGGCTGCACGAGCGCCTCGAGGTGCTCGGGCCGCGGCTCGAGGAGCTCGGCATCACCTACTCGATCCCCAGCGACAACTCGAGCTTCATCCGCCGGTCGATCGCCGACGTCCAGCTCGACCTGCTGATCGGCGCCGGGCTCACGGTGCTGATCATGTTCGTGTTCCTCCACGACCTGCGCACCACCTTCATCTCGGCGCTGGCGATCCCGACCTCGGTGATCGGCACCTTCGCGTTCATGGACGCGATGGGCTTCACGCTCAACAACGTGACCATGCTCGCGCTCTCGCTGTCGATCGGCATCCTCGTCGACGACGCGATCGTGGTGATCGAGAACATCTTCCGCCACCTCGAGATGGGCAAGCCGCGCATGCAGGCGGCCCGCGAGGCGACCAACGAGATCGCCTTCGCGGTCATCGCCACGACCTTGTCGATCGTCGCGGTGTTCGTGCCCGTGGCCTACATGTCCGGGATCATCGGCCGCTTCTTCTACGAGTTCGGCCTCACGGTCTCGGCGGCGGTGCTGATCTCGATGCTCGTCAGCTTCACCCTGACCCCGATGCTCGCGGGCCGGATGATGAAGCAGACCCACGAGTCGAGCGGGCAAAAGTTCATCCTCGCGCGGTGGTTCGACAGCGCCTTCACCGGCCTCGAGGACGCCTACGCGTGGCTGGTCCGCAAGGCCCTGCGCTTCCCCTGGCTGACGATCTTCGCCGCGCTCGCGACCTTGGTGCTCTCGGTCCTGGTCGTCACCCAGGTGCCCGGTGAGTTCATCCCGCCCGAGGACCGCTCGGAGTTCGCGGTCACCATCGAGATGCCCACGGGGACCTCGATCGAGGCCACCCAGGAGACCGCGCGCGCCGTGTCGGCGGACATCCGCGAGAACCTCCCCGGCGTCCGCGACACCTTCACGACCATCGGCAGCGGCAGCTCGCCGGTCAACCAGGCGCGGATCAACGTCTCGCTCGACGGCCCCCACGCCCGCGGCTGGCCGCAGCTGGCCGGCATGACCTGGGTCCGCGCGCGCCTGGGCGACCTCGCCGAGGCCGGCGTCGAGGTCAAGGTCGAGAAGATCGACCCCTTCGGCGGCGACGGCTTCCGCCAGCAGGCCTTGCAGTTCACGATCCGCGGCAACGACATGGACGCCATGGTCCACGCCGCCGACGAGCTCGCCGCCTACATGCGCTCGGTCGAGGGCTTCGTCGACGTCGACACCTCGTTCTCGGGCGGCAAGCCCGAGCTCGCCATCGAGATCGACCGCGAGCGCGCTGCCGACCTCGGGGTGCCCGTGGCCCAGATCGCCGCCGGCCTGCGCAGCCTGATGGCCGCCGACCCGATCGGCACCCTCAAGGACGAGGGCGAGGTCTACGACATCGTCGTCCAGCTGCCGATCGAGCGCCGCGACACGCTGCGCAACCTCGACGGCATCACCTTGCGCTCGACCACCGGCCAGCTCGTCGACCTGTCGAACGTGGTCAACATCGTCGAGACCACCGGGCCCAGCGAGATCGAGCGTCAGTCTCGCCAGCGCCAGATCATCGTGCTCGCCGACCTCGACGGCATGCCCCTGGGCGACGCCAAGAAGCTGGTCGAGGCCAAGGCCGCCGAGGTCGTGCCCGAGGAGTTCAACACCGGCTGGCTCGGCAACGCCGAGATGATGGAGGAGTCCTTCGTGGCCATGGTCGGCGTGCTCGGCCTGGCCGGCGTGCTCGTCTACATGATCCTCGCGGCGCAGTTCAACAGCCTCAGTCAGCCGCTGGTCATCATGATCTCGCTGCCGCTGTCGGTGATCGGCGCCTTCGGGCTGATCTGGCTGACCGACCAGACCCTCAACATCTTCAGCTTCATCGGCGTGATCATGTTGATGGGGCTGGTCACCAAGGCCGCGATCTTGCTCGTCGACTTCGCCAACGCCGAGCGCGAGCAGGGCGTCGAGCTGAGCGACGCCCTGGTCCGCGCCGGCAAGGTCCGCCTGCGCCCGATCCTCATGACCGCCGCGGCCACGGTGTTCGGCATGCTGCCCATCGCCCTGGCCCTGTCCGAGGGCGGCGAGACCCGCTCGTCCATGGCCGTGTGTGTGATCGGCGGGATGATCACCTCGACGCTGCTGACCTTGGTGGTGATCCCCGCGGTCTACCTGATCTCCGAGCGGACCATCGCGCGGCTCTCGGGGGTGTGGGTGCAGCTCGGCGGCAAGCCCAAGTCCACGACCGAGGCGTCGGGCGAGGTCTCGAGCGAGACCTCGCCCGACGCGTCCTGATCGCCGCCTCGCGCCGCACCACGTCTCGATCACTTCGGAGCGCACCTCTCGATGCCCCGTCCCCTCGTCATGCTCCCCTCCCTCCTCCTGGCCACGCTCCTGCCAGCCACGCTGCTGGCCGCCCCGCCCTCTGATCAGCCCGCAGACCGGGGCGAGCCCCCGGCTGACCTGGCGACGCAGCCCAGCGACGGCGTCGTCGAGGGCCCCGCGCCCGTGCCCGAGTACGACGACCCGATCGTCGCCGCGCTCCAGCCCGTGCCCGGGGGCCTGACCGCCGACGAGGTCGCCCGGCGCACCGTCGAGCAGTCGCCCAACCTCGTCGCCAAGCAGGCCGAGGTCGACGTCGCCAAGGCTCAGCTCGACCAGACCCTCTACCAGTTCATCCCCCACATCGAGGGCACCGCGAGCTACACCCGCCTGTCCCAGGCCTACCTCGACTTCGGCCTCGACGAGCTGTCCGACACCGAGGGCTACATCGTCGGCGCCCTCAACGAGGGCCCGCTGAGCCTCGGGCCGTGCACCGAGGGCAGCCCCTTTCAGTGCGTGATCGACTCGGGCGGGATCCCCGTGGGCGCGGCGCCCTTCGAGTTCGACTTCGAGATCTCGAACCCGCCGTTGAACGCCTTCTCGCTCCAGGCCACCTTGGGCGTGCCGATCTCCGACTACATCGCCCGGCTGCCCACGGCCAAGAAGGGCGGCGAGGCCCAGATCCGCGCGGCCGAGTACGCCGCCGAGGCCGAGACCCTGACGATCCAAAAGGACGCCCGGCTGGCCTACTACGACTGGGTGCGGGCGATCGCCAGCACCGTCGCGCTGCAGGAGTCGCTCGAGCGCACCCAGGCCCGGCTCGAGGACGCCGAGGCCAGCTTCGAGGCCGGCCTGATGTCCAAGGCCGACGTCATGCGCCTCGACGCCGCCGTCGCCAGCTTGACCGCGGCGAGCATCCGCGCCGACAACTTCCAGCGCGTCGCCGCCCAGTACCTGGCCACGATGATGGGCGAGGAGGGCTTCCCCAGCTACCAGATCGGCGAGGACCTGTTCACGGACCTGCCCCCGCTTGAGGACGCCGAGGATCTCGAGCAGATGCTCGAGGAAGCGGTCGCCTCGCGCCGCGAGTTCAAGGCCTTCGACGCCAGCGTCGAGACCCTCGACTACGGCATCAAGACCACCCGGGCCGGCTACTACCCGCGCCTCGACGGCTTCGCCGAGGCCACCTACGCCAACCCCAACCAGCGCTTCTTCCCGCTCGAGGCCGTGTGGAACGGCTCGTGGAGCGCCGGGCTGTCGCTGACCTTCGTGGTCAACGACGCGATCCAGACCAAGGCCAAGGTCAACGAGCTCCAGGCCCAGCGCCGCAGCCTCGAGGCCCAGCGCGAGAACCTGCGCCGCGGCGTGACCTTGGAGGTCGCCTCGGCCCACGCCGAGCGCCAGAGCACCCTCGCCGAGCTCGAGCACATCCAGCGCGCGCGCGAGTCCGCGGCCGAGGGTTACCGCGTGGCCGTCGACCTCTACCAGGTCGGCGACGCGACCACGACGGACATCCTCGACGCCGAGTACGAGCAGGTCGACGCCACGCTGCGGGCGATCAACGCCGAGATCGACCTGCGCGTGGCCGACATCACCTTGGCCTACGCCCTCGGGCGCGAGCCGCTCGAGACCTCGGATCAGTAGCGTAACTTTTAAAAAGCGGTTGATTTTGGCCGCTCGGGCGCCCCGAGGCGGGCCGTTGGGCGAAGGGAGGGTGGCTTCGCCGCCCGTCCCGAGGGGCGTTGCGTGCGAGATGACTCAGCTCGAGGCAGCTGGCCGCGCGCGCCATTCCTGCTAGCTTCCGCGGCTCATGTCTGGGGACGGCAAGCGCAGCAGGCTGCGCACGCTGCTGGTCCTGGCCTGGCCCGTGGTGCTCTCGCGCTCGGCCCAGGCCGTGATCGGCTTTTGTGACGCGTTGATGACCGCGCCCTTGGGCGAGGACGCCGTGGCCGCCTCGACCACGGGCTCGCTCAACACCTTCACCATGTTGATCCTCCCCATGGGGGTGGTCTTCATCGTCCAGAGCTTCGCCGCCCAGTACGGCAGCAAGGGCGACCTGGCCAGCGCCCGGCGCTACGGCTGGTACGGGCTGATCCTCGCGGCCGTCGCCGGCCTGTTCGCGGCCGCGGTGATCCCCCTGGTCGAGCTCGCGCTCTCGCCCATGGCCTACAGCGCCAACGTCAAGGCGCTGATGGGCGACTACATCGAGATCCGCCTGCTCTCGGTCATGGCCGTGGTCGGCTTCGAGGCGATCGGCAACTGGTACGGCGGCCTGGGCAACACGCGGATCCAGATGATCGGCAGCCTGGTGATGATGGTGCTCAACGTCGCCCTCAACGCCTTGCTGATCCAGGGCCGCCTCGGCCTGCCCGCCCTGGGGGTGTCCGGCGCCGCCTGGGCCAGCGTGTTCTCGACCTGGGTCGCCTTCGCCCTGGTCGCCGCGCTCTTCGTGCGCGGCTGGGGCAGCGCGCTCGCGACCGACGCCAGCGCCGCCCACGAGCCCGCCCCGAACATCGAGCCCGCCCCCGAGCGCCCCCTCCCCGCCCCCGAGCTCGGCTTGGACCCCCGCAAGCTGCGGCCCAGCGAGTTCGTCCGCATGCTCCGCTTCGGCCTGCCCAGCGGGCTCAACTGGTTCATGGAGTTCGCCGCGTTCTTGTTCTTCATCGACGTGGTCGTCGCCAAGATCGGCACCACCACCCTCGCGGCGCTGATGATCGTCTTTCAGGTCAACTCCGTGTCCTTCATGCCCTCCTTTGGGCTCTCGTCCTCGGGGGCGATCCTCGCCGGCCAGGCCGTCGGGCGCGACGAGCACGACGAGGTCCCGGGGATCTTGCGCATGACCATGGCCACCGCCGCGCTCTGGCAAGGCTGCGTGGGCCTGCTCTACCTGGCCTTCCCCGCCGTGATCATGGCCTGGTTCACGCCCGCGGGTCAGGACACCAGCGCGCTGGTCAGCGTCGGCGCCCCGCTCCTCGCCCTGAGCGCGGTCTGGCAGCTCTTCGACGCCGCCGGCATCTCGCTCAACGAGACCCTGCGCGCCGCCGGGGACACGCTGTGGACGATGTGGGCGCGCCTCGGCCTGGCCTGGGCGCTCTTCGTGCCCACCAGCTACCTGGCGGTCGGCCACTTCGAGGGCGGCGGCCTGGCGGCGATCGCCTGCCTGGCCACCTACCTGGCCGCCCTCGCGGGGGTGCTCGCGCTGCGCTTCCGCGCGGGGGCGTGGCGCTCGATTCAGATGACCGAGTAGGTCTCGCGCGCGAGCCCCGTGGCCTCGTTCACTCGCCCTCGGCCCGCTTGCGCAGCCCGAGCATCATCTTGCGCTCCATCACGAAGTTGATCGGCTCCACGAAGGCCTTCCACATGATCTCGTTGCTGCGCGTGGGCGTGTAGTCGATCCGCCAGCGGATCAGCAGCCGCGTGCCCCCGGCGAACTCGGGCAGCTCGTCGCCCTCGGGCTCCTCGAGGATGAAGGCCCAGCTCGCGCAGTGAAAGTCCGCCGGGCGCTCGCTGCTGCTCGGATCGAAGCGCGCGCCGGTCTCGTTGTCGCGGGCGTCGACCATGATCAGCTCGCGCGGCGCGTTCATGGCGTGGACCTGGAAGGCCAGCTGCTCGTGCAGCTTGATCTCGTCGCCCACCTTCAGGGTCTGGAGCTCGGGCACCACGCGGTCGGCCGAGTCCCCGTCGACGAACTTCCCGGCCCCGGCCATGTCCTCGAGCACGTCGTAGCTGTACCAACCGGCGCGCTCATAGCCGATCTGGATCAGCCACGGCCAGACCTGCTCCGGCGGCGCCTCGATCGAGATCGCCCGGGTGTATTGCATGCGCGGCGTCTGGATCAGCGCATCGCCAGGGAGCAGCCGATGCGCCTCGTGCTCGGTCGCGCCCCACTTGCGATAGAAGGCGCGCAGCAAGGGGTTGGCGACCACGGTCGAGGCGATGGCCGCGGCCCCGACGACGCCGTCGGCGATGTGCTTGAAGTCGTGGTGATGCACGGTCTGCCGATCGTCGCGGATCCGCCGGGGGCGAGGCAACCGCAGGAGTTGCAAGCGGCCTCATGGCCACGCGACTCGACCCTCTGGCCAGTCGCTCCGGGACAGAAGGGTAAGTCCGATAACGCGCCCAGCGGGGGACACGCGCAGGCTTGTATTGGCACTCGGTCCCGTGGGAGCTTGTTTCCATGGCAGCGCGCGTGGATGTCTCCAAACGGCCAAAGATGGCGTCTTTGAGCCTCGGCCTGCTCTCCCTCCCGGCCTTCGTCCTCGCGCCTGCCTGCTACATCGGTGTAGACAACGAGGATACCTTTGCCGACAGCGTTGGCGACGACGCGGGCTCTGGCGGCGAGGGTCAAGAGGGCGCCGATGGAGGCGAGGACGAGGGCGCCGAGGAGCTCGTCGATGTCGACTACGCCGAGCCGCGGCTGCGGATCCTGCTCGGCCGGCAGTACGTCAACTCGATCACCGACCTGCTCGGCCCCGTCGCCGGGCTCGCGGCCTCGCCCCGCGACGACATCGCGCTCAACGGCTTCGACGCCGTCGGCGCCTCGCAGCTGTCGATGTCCGACGCCGACGTCGACACCTACGAGTCCTCGGCCGTGGCCGTGGCCGCGGCCGCGATGACCGACGAGGGCGCCCTCGATCCCTACCTGGTGTGCACGCCCAGCGAGCCGGGCGACGCCGAGTGCATGGCCAGCTTCGTCGAGAACTTCGGGTTCATGGCCTGGCGCCGGCAGCTCGACGCGGACGAGCTCGCGCGCTGGACCGCGGTCGGCCTCGACGCGGCCCTCGACTACGGCGACTTCGAGTCCGGCCTCGAGTTCGTGATCGCCGGCATGCTCCAGTCGCCCTACTTCCTCTACCAGGTCGAGATCGGCGCCCCGGCGCCGGCGCTCGGCGAGGGCCTGCGCAAGCTGAGCGGGACCGAGCTGGCCACGCGCCTGTCCTACTTCTTGCTCGACACCACGCCGAGCCGCGCGCTGCTCGAGGCCGGCGAGGCCGGCGAGCTCGACACGGCCGAGGGCGTGCGCGCCTGGGCCGAGCAGCTGCTCGCGGATCCGCGCTCGCGGGCGGCCTTCCAGAGCTACTGGGAGGAGCTGCTCGAGCTGCGCGAGCTCGGCGAGACGGCCAAGGACCTCGAGCTCTTCCCCGAGTGGACGCCCTACCTGGCCGAGTCGATGAAGCTCGAGACGACCACGCTGATCGACGAGGTCATGTGGATCGAGGACGGGGACTTCCGCGACATCCTCGACGCGGACCACACCTACGTGAACCAGGCCCTCGCCGATCTCTACGGCGTCGAGTTCCCCGGCGGCAGCGGCTTCGCCAAGGTCGAGCTGCCCGCCAGCGAGGGCCGCGGCGGGATCTTTGGCCACGCCGGGCTGCTCTCGGCCCTGGCCCACGTCAACAGCACCTCACCGACGATCCGCGGCAAGTTCGTGCAAGAGCGGGTGCTGTGCACCTCGATCCCGCCGCCACCACCGAACGTGGTCACGGACCTGCCGATCACCGACGACGCCAAGACCATGCGCCAGCGCCTCGAGATGCACCAAGAGGAGCCGACCTGCGCGGCCTGTCACCTGCTCATGGACCCGATCGGCCTGGGCCTCGAGAACTACGACGGCATCGGCCGGTTCCGGACCACGGAGAACGGCGAGCCGATCGACGCGCTCAGCGATCTCGACGGGGTCGCCTTCGAGGGCGCCCAGCAGCTCGGCCAGGCCGTGCGCGACAAGTCGCGCTTCAGCCTGTGCACCGTGCTCAACCTCTATCGCCACGCCACCGGCCACGTCGAGTCCGGCGGCGAGGTCGACCGCCTCTACGAGGTCGACGCGGCCTTCATCCAGTCCGACTACCGGCTCCAGGGCGCGATCGTCGAGCTCGTGGCCAGCCGGGCCTTCCGCTACGTCGGGGAGCAGCAACAATGACGCGCCAGCGAAAAGCACCCATCATCCGCAGCAAGGGCATGAGCCGCAGGACCATGCTCCGCGGCGCGCTCGTCGGCGGCGGCAGCGTAGCCTTGGCCCTGCCCCTGCTCGACGTCATGCTCGACGACCACGGCGAGGCCCTGGCCAACGGCAGCCCCCTGCCCCAGCGCCTGGTCACCTGGTTCTTCGGCAACGGCTGCGCGCTGAAGGATGTCAACGACACCGGCGCGGGGATCCGCTTCTACCCGAGCGCCACCGGGCCGGGCTACGAGGTCACCGAGCAGCTCGCCCCGCTCGCGGCCGCGGGCGTGCTCGACTACTGCTCGGTGCTCTCGGGCTTCGACGTCAAGGCCGCCCAGGAGCACCGCCGCGGGCACCACGACGGCTGCACCTTCTTCTCGGGCCACCCCTTCATCCAGCTCGACGCCGGCAGCGCCAACTACTCCTCGAAGTTCGGCGGGCCGACCGTCGACCAGGTCGCCGCCAGCTACGTCGGCGGCGAGACCTTCCTGCCCTCGATCCAGCTCCAGATCTCCAAGCGGATCGTCGGCAGCGAGGGCCCCACCCTCCAGTACCTCTCGCACAAGGGCCCGGATCAGCCGCTGCCGCAGATCGCCAACCCCCAGGAGGTCTGGGACAAGCTCTTCGCCAGCTTCATCCCCGAGGACGACCCCGCCAAGCCGCACCGCCTCGCGGCCCTCGACGCCGTCGCCGAGGACGCCAAGCGCCTGCAGACCAGGGTCGGCAGCGCCGACAAGGCCAGGCTCGAGGCCCACCTCGAGTCGGTCGCGCAGATCCGCGGACAGATCGCCGCGGCCGCCCCCGAGTGCACCGAGCCGGCGCTGCCCGGCGAGGCCAACGTCGACACCGACGGCGTCGAGCCGATCGCCAACGTCAACGCCGTGATGAGCGACCTGCTCGCCCTGGCCTTCGCCTGCGACCTGACCCGCGTCGCCAGCGTGCAGTTCACCGGCTCCGTGGGTGGCACCGTGTTCACCGATATCGGCATGAGCATGGGCCACCACGCCATGAGCCACGAGTCGGCGCACAACGACGACATCGACGCGGCGACCATCTACACGATGGAGCGCTTCGCCTACCTGCTCCAGGCCCTGCGCAACACCCCCGAGGGCAGCGGCAACCTGCTCGACAACGCCGTCGTCCTGCTCGGCAGTGACGCGGCCGCCGGGCTGACCCACAGCACCTTCGACCAGCCCTGCATCGTGGCCGGCCGCGGCGGCGGGTACCTGCGCTACCCCGGGGTGCACTACCGCTCGCCGAGCGCGGAGAACACCTCCGACATCCTGCTCGCCTGCCTCCAGGCCCTCGCCCCGGAGATCAGCGAGGTCGGCGGCGGCTACGGCCTGTCCAGCACCCCCGCGGCGGCGATCCTCGCCTGACGGCCAAACTTTCCCCACGCCGGGGCGCTTCTCGCTAGACTCGACGAGCGCATGATCCGCGCCCTCATCTTCGGCACCAGCCTCGCCCTCGGCGCGACCTTGGGCTGGCTCGACCTCGACGGTCCGCCCCTCGACCCACCGAGCGAGGACCAGCCGCGGGCGTGCTGCAAGATCTGCCACGAGGGCAAGGCCTGCGGCGACAGCTGCATTGCGCGCACGAAGGACTGCACCAAGGCGCCCGGCTGTGCCTGCGATGCCAGGCCGCCCAAACCGCCCGCGCAGCCACCCTCCAAGTAGGCTCGCGGCCTCAACGCGCCCACGCCCCAGCTACGCTCGCGTCTGCGCGTTGGTGGAGTCGGCGCGGCCCTCCGTGCTAGCCTGCCCCCGACATGCGTCGCCTCAGCGCCCCAGTCGCACTCGTCCTCAGCCTGGCCCTCCCCGCCACCACCTTCGCCCAACAGCCGCTGAGCGCGGCCAACCTCCTCGTCGCGCCCGAGGAGATGAGCGAGGAAGAGAAGATGGAGAAGGCCAAGGAGCTCTACATCGCGGCCGAGGGCCTCGCCGCCGAGGAGAACTGGATCGCGGCCGTGCCCCTCTACGAGCAGGCCTACCAGCTCGTCCCCGGCAAGCACGGCTTCGCCCTCAAGGTCGGCATCGCGGCCTACAAGATCGACGACTGTGACAAGGCCTACGACTACCTGACCCACTTCGTCACCTACGGCGACCCCGAGAAGTACGGCGACAAGATCGAGGAGGCCAACGGCATGCTGGCCGACATCGAGCAGCGCCAGTGCCGGACCACCACCGCCGAGCCCGAGCCCGAGCCCGAGCCCGAGCCCGTCGCCGACGAGAACCCGCTCGAGAACCCGCTCGATCAGGGCGGCGGCGGCGGCACCAAGGACAAAAAAGAGAAGGGCAAGAACGGCCTGCTCGTCGGCGGCGCCGTGATGCTCGGCGTCGGCGTGGTCGGCCTCGGCCTCGGCGGCGCGGGCCTGGGCATCGCCGCCAGCACCAGCCGCGAGCTCGAGACCCTGGCCTCCCCCAGCTCGACCACCGGCTTCTCCGTCGGCGACTACGCCTGCCGCAACGACCAGCCCTGCCCTCCGGACCTCGAGGCCAAGAAGGACACCTGGAAGGTGATCGGCTTCGTCGGCCTCGGCGTCGGCGGTGCCCTCGCGGTCACCGGCGTCGCGCTGATCGCCGTGCACGCGTCCAAAAAGAAGAAGGCCGCCGGCGCCTCGGCCAGCCGCCGCGGCCCGCAGCTGACCGGCCTCGGCCCGGTGCTCGTGCCTGGCGGCGGCGCGGGTGCATCGGCCACGCTGCGCTTCTGAGCGCCGCGGAGCGCCTCGCGCCAAGCCTCACGGCCGAGCCCAGCTCTGGGGCTCGGCCGTCTTCGTATGGGCTCGCGCTCAGCCCAGATAGCTCTCGTCTTGCTCGATCCGCGAGAGCACCCAGTCGAACTCGCCGCGGGTCAGGTGCGCGCCACAGTGCTCGCAGCTGCCAGCCATGTTGACCTCGAGCGGCGCGCCGCAGTTGGGGCAGCCCCCGTCGCCGCGCGGCTCCCCGCGCACGCCCGCGCCGCGGATCAGCGTCCAGTACTCGCTGTAGCGCCGCGCCTTCCTCTTCGAGCCGCCGACGCGCTTTTTGTCGGACTCGCGGACCGTGTAGTCGAGGCCGTGGGCGAAGACCCGCAAGGTCAGCGCGTCGAAGTAGAGGTCGCGGGTCAGCTTGACCAGCTCGACGCGCTCGATGGTCATGTCCTCGAGCTCGTTGATCAGGCCCTGGCGACGGTAGGCCGCGATCCAGTAGCGCAGGTAGTCGTAGATGTTCTCGGACAGGTAGGGCCGCGCGATCCCCAGATCGCGGGCGGTCCAGGCGGTGTTGAGCTGCGCGTAGATCTGCTCCAGGCGCGCGCGGATGGCCTCGCGGCTGACCTCGGGGTCCTCGGCCTGGAGCACCGTCCAGGCCGCCTCGAAGTCCGGGTCGACGAGCGTGGCCCGGTTGGTCCCGACCTCTGGCGCGTAGCCCCCGAGCGAGGGGGGCAGGGCCTTCATCCCGCTGAGCTGGACCCGGACCACGCTCCAGTCGAAGCGGCCGTTGTCGACCACCTCCCCGCAGTAGTCACAGCGCGAGCCGTCCGTGGATCGAAAGGGCGCCCCGCAGTTGGGGCACTTCAAGGCCGTGGCCTCGGCCGGCGCCTTGCTGGTCACGTCGGCCTCGCGGCGCAAGATCCAGCTCTCGGCCAGGTACAGGGTCTGCGCGCGACCAGCCTCGGTCTCGGTGCTCACGTTGGACTCGAAGCGCAGACTGATCCGCGTCTGCTCGTCCTCGATCTTGAGCCAGACGACCTGCATGCTGCCGATGACCACGTTGGTGATCTTGGCGCCCGTGGGCTTGCGCTCGGCCAGGGCCTTGCGCGCGCGAGCCCCCACGTAGGGCGCGAGCTCGGCCATGGCCTCGGCGTCGCCCCGGGCCTCGTGGGCGCGGGCGTAGAGCTGATAGGCGAAGTCCTCGAACACGACCCGCGAGAAGTTGGGGTCGCGGGCACGCAGCGCGCTCCAGTTCGGCCCGCGGCGCCTGGCGGACTTGCGGCGGCGAGGCGGCGCGTGGGTGCTGAGGTCCAGCGAGACCCCCATCTCGCCGAGGCCCCCGAACCTGTCGACGTCGTCGTAGCCTCCGAAGCTGTCGAATTGGTCGCTCGCGCCCATCTTCTTGATCGCGCCCAGGCCCCAGGCCACGACGACCAGCCCCCCGAGGGCCAAAAACCCGATCAGCCCAAAGCCCTCGCCTCCGCCAAAGTCGCCCGAGTAGCCGCCGCCTCCAGAGAAGCCGCCGCCCCCAGAGAAGCCGCCGCCTCCAGAGAAGCCGCCGCCCCCCGAGTAGCCGCCGCCTCCAGAGTAGCTCTGACCGCCGCCGGGTCGGGCCCGAGCATCGCCGGCGAGGGCAAGCCCACCGCCGAGGCTCGCAAAGACGATCAGCGCACGCAGTCCCCGTCGAGTCATCGCCCCACCTCCTCGTCTTCGAGCTCGTCCTCGTTCTCGTCTTCGTTCTCGCCCTCACTGCCGTCGTCGATGGCGTTGGAGAGCTCGTCGATGTCGTCCTCGCGGACCTCACACCAGCTCGCGAGCGGCGCCTCGAGGGCGGTGATCCGCTCGGCCAGGAGCGAGGCGTCGCCCTCGTCATGAAACACGGCGCGCAGCGGCGCGAGGGCGCGGCTCCACTCGTCCTCGGGCACCTGCGAGGTGATGCCTGCGTCGGCGAGGATCACCACCTGCTGCTCGAAGCAGGCCACGTAGACGAGGATCCCCGTGCGCTCGCGGGTGTGGCGGATCCCCTTGTCGAAGAAGCAGGCCGCCGCCGCGCGCTCGGCCGCCGCCTGCTTGCGCGCCTCGCCAACGAAGAGCCCGCGCAGCCCCGGCGCGGCCATGAACACCCCCACCGCGACCAGGACGAGCAGCGGCGGATAGACCAAAAACCAGTGCAGGGCGAAGCTGAAGCTCGAGTAGAGCATGAAGGCGAGCGCCGCCCAGGCCAGCGCGCCGCCGACGATCAGCTCCGTGTCGCGGTAGTTGCCCGCCGCCTCGCGGACCACGACCACCAGCTCGGCGCGGCTGCGGGCCTCGACGGCCTCGATCGCCGCGCTCAGCTTCTCCTTGCCTCGTTCATCGAGAAAGGCCACGGGGCTCAGTTTCGGGGGGCAGCGCCGCCGCGGTCAACCACCGGCGGGCCTGCTCGAGGTGCCATCTCGGTGACCGGGGCGGCGGGGTGGCGGGGCAGCAAAGAGCCAGCGCGCCCAAGCTTCAGCACCCCAGCGCGACCTTCGTCCCCACGAGGTACGCCCCAAAGTCCTCGCAGCCGAAGCGCGCCCGCATGAGCAGGCTGCCGTCCTTGAACGCCCCCGGCACGTCCAGGCCATGAGCGAGGGCCGAGTAGAAGGCCTTCGAGAACAGCAGCGCCGCGTCGTCGAGGATGTTTCCGTCCATCGCGACCACGTAGGGCAGCCGCGGGCGGCGCGAGACCGTGCGCAGGGAGTCACAGGCGTTGAGGATCAGACACTGGATCTCGCTGCGGGCGGCGAAGAGCTCGAGCAGCGCCTCGAGCTGGACCGGGACCGCGGCGCCTCGCTCATCCTCGAGGCGCAGCCAGCCGCCCCCGTGGTGACACGAGATGTGGACGATGTCGTAGTCGCGCTCGAGCAGCGCCTCTTGAATCCCGACCAGGGTCGTCGCCGAGCGGAAGCTGGGTTCGATGGCGGGCGAGTTCCGCAGCGCCTTGCGGATCACCTCTTGCTCGGCGCCCAGGCGCAGGTAGCCATCGCCGAAAGTGGGGTTGGCGAACAGGCACAGCACGCGCAGAGGCTCGAGCCCGAAGAAGTGCTGGTCGAGGGCCGCCGGCAGGACCTCGTCGGAGCGAACGGGGAGGATCGTCCTGGACATGCGCTGCGCGCAGGCCAGCTGGCGCTGACAGACCCGGTCGCGCTCGAAGGCCGGGCCAACGAAGGGACAAAACAGCTTACTCGCGCTGATCCTGGCGAGGTCGACGTAGCTCGTGATTCCCGTGTACTCCCGCGCCAGGCGAACCAGGCGCACGCTCCCGGCGATCAACTGAGGCTGGAGCTTGGCCTCGAAGCGACGCAGGCGGTGCTCGTCCTCTCGGGTGCAGGCCACGCTGATGATGAGTGGATCGTTTTGCGTGGTCATGGCTCAGCGGGTCCGGTAGGCGTCGATGACCTTGTCTTCGTTGGCGCGCGCGTCGGCGAACTCGGGGCTGGTCAGCAGCTCGCGCAGCTGCTCTCGCGCCTTGTTCAGGTAGCGCTTGACCGTGGCCAGGCTGACCTGCATCGACTCCGCGACCTCCTCGAGCTTGAGCTCCTCGCAAAAGCGCAGCTCGAAGGCGATCTGGTGGTCCACCGGCAGACGCGAGAGCGCGTTGGCCAGGCGCTGGCGACGGTCCAGCTGGGAGCTCAAGGTCCCCCCGAGCTCGGCCACGGAGATCTTCGAGCTCTCGAAGCGCTCGGTCGGGCGCTTGTTGCCGAAGTAGCTGAACAGGCGGTTGCGCGCGATCCCCCACAGGTAGGCCTTGGGGTTGCGGATCCCAGCCGGGTCCGTGCGCACGAAGTGCAGCAGGGTCTCTTGGGTCAGGTCGTAGCAGTCGGGCTCGGGCACCTTGGCCTTGAAGAAGCGCTTGAGCTTGGGCCAATTTTCGCGGGCCACGGTGGCGAGTTGTTGATTGGGAGCTTGGTTCATCTCGGTCCTCGAAAGTCATGGCTGTCTCGCGGAGCAAAACGGCTCGGGTTTGGCTAAAAAAAATCGAAAAACTTCCAAGGCTGGCTCAGTAGCCCTGGCGCCGAGCCGAGAGCTTGGTGCCATCTGCGCCCTCTCCGACGGCGAAAGACCAGCCGTAGACGGCCCAGGCCCACGCGGGGTCGAGGGGATCCGTGGCCAGCCAGCGCCCCTCCTCGTCGAATTCGACCCTCAAGGAGTGATTTCGCGCGGTCTCGCCCTTGGCGAAGCCGATCAGCCGACACTTGTCCGCCTCCTGCAAGGACAGCGTCCAGCGCCGGCTCCCGCCGCCGGGCAGGCGCCCGTCGACGATCCAGTCACCCGCGACGAGCTCGGCCTCACACCCCTTGCCGCCGCTGACCGGGCTCCACTCCCCGTCTCGCCAGCGGGCGAGCATGCGCTGCGTCGACATCGGCGTCTCGAAGTCGGCGCTCGGCGGACCGCACTCGCCCACGCGGCTGTAGTGCTCGCTGCACCTCGTGGTCTCGCAGGACTTTCGGGCGACCTCGCCGGCGCACAGCAGCTCGCACTGGTAGCGGCAAGGCAGCGCCTCGACCGTGGCCACCGAAGGCCGCCCTCGCCCTTCGCGAGCGCCGCGGACCAGCCCGCGGATCCCCGGTCGCCCGCCATTGACCAGGCGCGAATAGACGCCGCGCGCCTGGCCATCGTCGACCTCCAGCGAGAAGTAGTAGCGCCGAGTGTCCTGCTCGCTGCTGGTCTCGAGCAGCCAGGTCCCCTGAACGTCGACGAGCGCGCCTCTGCGGACCACGTGCAGCGGCGCCTCTCCCCGCAGCGGCGCCTCGTAGCGCTTGGTCCGGGCGCCATCTCGATAGGAGAGCTTCGCCATGCGACCGACGAAGTCGCAGTCACCACGCGCGACGATCTCGAGCTCGAACTCGCTGACGACGCCTCGACGCGAGCTGTCCCAGTCCCACAGCACCTCGTTTTCCAGGCTCCAGACGCCGACCAGCTCCGAGCTCGGGCAGCCTGTCACCGCGCTGGGCGCCTCGACCTCGTCGCTGGCGACTTGCTCGACCTGGTCGCGCTCGTCCGCCGCCTCGCCCCCGATCCAGCCTCTCCACAGCGCCAGGCCCAGGCCGCCGCCACCCAAGAACAGCACGGCCCCCATGCCCGCGGCCAGCCACGCGCCCTTGCGACTGGGCGCCGCCTCGTCGTCGAGGCGCTCCCATCTCCACTGGTCATCCCAGCGCGCCGGCAGCTCCGCGAGCAGCTCGCGCATGCTCGGGTAGCGATGGACCGGATCCAGGGCCAGCGCGCGGTTGAGCACCCGGGCCACCGCCCCGGGGAAGCGGTGCTGCTCGACGTAGGCCACCCCCGCGGAGGTCACCGGCGGCAGGCAGCCGAGCAGGCCCTCGTGAAGCGTGAGCGCGAAGCTGTACTGATCGCTGCGCGCGTCGTTCTTGCCCAGGCGCGCCTCCGGGGCCATGTACTCGTAGGTCCCGACGATCTGGGTGTCTTGCCAGCGCGCGATCACCCCGTCGCCAGCGTCGGGCTGCGTCCCGCTGCGGTGACGCGCGAACCCGAAGTCGACGACCAGCGCTCTGCCCTTCTCGTCGATCATCACGTTCTCGGGCTTGAAGTCGCGGTGCACCACCCCGGCCTCGTGGGCGTGGACCAGGCCCCAGCCGGCTTGGTGAAACACGTCGAGGACCTGCTCCCGCGAGCGCTTCACCATGCCCAGCCAGCGGCGCACGCTCTGGCCGTGAACGTGCTGCATGGTCATGTAGAAGCACAGCACCAGCAGCGGCTGGCCCGGCGCCTGGCTGGGGTCGAGGTCCGCGCGCTCGAGGGCCAGCGCGCCGTCGCCGAAGTCGTAGACCCCGACCACGTTTTGATGCTCGAGGCGCGCGAGGGCCTGGGCCTCGAGCACCACCTCCTGCGAGACCGCCCCCGGCTGCAAGGCGGGGTAGAGCTTGATGGCCACGCTGCGGTGCAGGTGCTCGTCCGTGGCCAGGCAGACCAGCCCGCGCCCGCCCTTGCCGAGGATCCGTAGCAGCCGATAGCGCGTGTCGATGAACAGCGGCGGCGCCAGGCCGAGATCGACGAGGGCCAATCTAGCGCCCACGGCGTTCTCGACGTCCGTGACATCGAGCTGCGGATCTTGCCAGAACTCGGCCGAGCTTCGTCTAGACAGCAGTGTTCCGTGGCCAACCACGGATTCAGTGTCTACGATTCACGGATGGCAGCGCAAGCTCGGCCGCAGCGCCAGCTCTCGCCCAGCTCGATTTCGTCCGCGCGCTTTCTTCGACGACGCCCCACGAGCGCTCTCGCTCTCACCGGTCGGGCTCGGCGGCGCGCTCGCATTCGCGCACCAGGGCAACGGTCTCAGGCGCCGGACCACCAGTTGCTGACGAGGCGAAAAATTGAGTGATCCATACGTCCACCGCTTGGAATTACCCCACGAGGCAACCAGGCATGAAACGAACGCTCTCCTTCACCACGCTCATCGCACTCACGCCGCCGCTCACCGGCTGCACACCACCCTCGGCATCCGATGACGAGTCGGGCGCGGATACGAACGCCACAGAGGACAGCGAAGGCAACGCCAACGACGACGAGATCACGACGACCACGACCGACGAAAGCGAGACGAGCGTCGACACCGACGAGAGCAGCACGGACACCCAGAGCAGCACGGACACCCAGACCAGCACGGACACCCAGACCAGCACGGACACCCAGACCAGCACGGACACCAGTGATGACGGCGCCGCCTGCGAGCAGGACTGCTCCAAGCTCGACGACTACTACGGCTGTGGACAGGGCGAGTGCATCGACGGCGAGTGTGTCTACGTGGCGGCCCCCGACAACACATCTTGCGTGAACAACGGGAGCAACGAATGCCTCGCCAAATGCATGTCCGGCGTATGTGGTCCAAAAGAAGGCACCGACCCCTGCGGCTATCTATCCAACGACTGCAGCGTCGGGTTTTGCGACCAGGGCAAGTGCCTGATCGACTTTTGTGACGAGTTTGACGGCGAGGCAGAGCTGGGGATGAGGATACTGACCCGCTGGTTCCCCTTCCCTGTCGGCATCGAGATTGGCGCCAACGTACTGGTCACATCCTATCACTTCTATTGCGACGACTGCGAAGTACAACACTACGAAATCATCAGCTCTCTCGATGACGGCCAGCTGCTCCTCTTCGCCGCCCTGGGCTCCAATTACAAGAACACCGATTACTGGTTCGGCACGCCCTTCGAGGACCTCGCCGACCCCATCGTCTCGATCGACAAGGTCGACATGGATCTATGCGAGCCGGTCGAGCTACCCTACGAAGAAGAATGCTTCGTGACCCAGGTCTCGACACAGTTCGATCATGCCAACGGTTCGATCGCCTCACTGCTGAGCTACACCGCCGGATCCCTGGAGAACTACGGGATAATGGCACTCAATGTCGCCAACGAGTCGGGGGCGTGCAACGAGGGGGCCGGCTGGGCCGAGACCTACGTCAGCCGCCTCGACGACTGCGACGGCCTGTGCCCGCCGCCAACGATCGTCGACAGCTGCGTCGAGTCGGATCTCTCCTACCCCTACGACAGCGCCTGGGTCTATCCTCTCCCCCTCTCCAGCGATCCCTATTATCCTTACGGGGGCTGGCAATTCGAGTGTCAGATCCTCGATGTCATGGAGGTCCCCTCGGACTGGGGTGGGAACCTGTTCGACGTTCAGCTCGACTGCATTCCGATCACTTTGCTCCCAGACAAATGAGCCCAAGCACGAGCGCCTTCGCCGGGCTCTTCCGCCTGCTCACGGGCAGCTGCCGGGGTTCGTGGTGGTGGACAACCCAGGGTCTTTGACTACGATCGACCTCGTCCACCCTGCCAACTGCCATCCCGCGCAGCGTTTCCATGCCCGCCACCGCCCCCACCATCCACTCGCCTCTCGCCTTCCCCTCCGCGCTCTTCGCCCTGCTCGCCCTCGCCTGCACGGACCCAGCCAGCAGCGAGGGCGACGAGGCCGGGTCCGCAGACACCACGGGCACCAGCGCCGACACCAGCGCCGAGGTCGGCGGCGGCGAGCCCTGCGAAGACGGCGACCTCCACGAGGGCGAAGCCACCTACTACGACGCCGACGGCTCGGGCAATTGCAGCTTCCCCGCGACCCCGAGCGACCTCATGGTCGGAGCCATGAACGCCGCCGACTACGCCGGCTCCGCGGTCTGCGGCAGCTGCGTGCGAATCGACGGGCCCGAGGGCACGGTCGAGGTGCGGATCGTCGACCAGTGCCCCGAGTGCGCCCCCGGGGACATCGACCTCAGCCCCGAGGCCTTCCAGGCGCTCGCCCCCCTCGAGCACGGCCGGGTGCCGATCTCCTGGACCTACATCCCCTGCGCCGTCGACGGGCCGATCACCTATCACTTCAAGGACGGCAGCAACCCGTGGTGGACGGCCGTGCAGCTCCGCAACCATCGCCACGCCATCGCCAGCTTCGAGTTCCTCGACGAGGACACCTGGGTCGAGGTCCCGCGCCTCGACTACAACTACTTCGTGTACGACAGCGGCATGGGCGAGGGGCCGTTCTCGTTTCGGGTCACCGACGTGACCGGCGAGGTGCTCGAGGACTCGGGCTTGCCTCTGCTCGACGACGGCGACGTCGACGGCCAGGCTCAGTTCCCGGCCTGCGAAGGCTGAGCCGCGTCGCTCCGCGTTGTCGATCCGCGGCCAGGGTCGACTTCCTCCGCGCAAGACCCGCGAGCGATCAGTCCAGGATCCAGCGGAAGGCCGTCCCGACCACGAGCGGGACCTCCGTCTCGATCCCGAGGGGCAGATCGTCGAAGCGCCAGGTCTGCTCGTCGATCGTCCGCGCCACGCACAGTCCATCGGGGCTGGTCGAGGTCCCGACGTGCGCCGTCGAGCTCACGCTGATCCCCTCGCCGGGGCGCAGGTGCTGGATCGACGCGCCGCTCAGCGCCTCGATCGGCGGGTCGGTCCACACCGGCGAGCTCGCGCAGAGCAGCTCGCCCTCGGCGTAGCCGCGCAGGTAGTAGGTGTCGCCGACCCGCCCCATGCTCAGGCCAAAGACCTCGCTGATCGGGGCCTCGAAGTCGAGCGCCTGCCAGGGATCTTCGGGCCCAAGCTGGCTGAAGATCCGCGCCGCCGCGTCGTCGCGCCAGACCGTGAAGAGCTCGCCCTGCGGCCCGACCCGCGGCCCGGCGTAGCTACAGTCCGCCCGCCAGTGCCCCGCCGGCGGGACCAGCTCCCAGTCCGTGGACACGGCGTCGGGATCGAGGATCAGGTAGCGGGTCTGCTCGCCCGAGCTGATCTCCGCGGCCACGTGGCCCGCCGGGCCCAGGGTGTAGCCCTCGAAGGACCAGCCATTGAAGAGGTAGGGCTCGAGCTCCGGCCAGGGCACGATCGTCTCTGCGTCGCCGCGCTGCTCGACGTGGACGATCTCGCCGGCGTCGTTGCCCAAGTAGTAGAGCGTCGAGTTCAGCCGGTCCCAGGCGATGTCGTAATCGTCCCACTGGGGGATCTGCGGGCTTTTATCCTCCTGGGTCTCGACGTTGTGCCAGGCGGGGAAAGACTCGCCGACCTCGTTGGCCACCCAGCCGTCGGCCTGGATCGTCCCGCCGACCACGCCCTCGAAGAGATCGATCTGCCCCTCGGCGCCGACGGCCATCGAGTAGCTGTTGTCGCTGTCGTCGTAGGGCGAGTAGGCGAAGAAGGCCGCGCGGCCCTCGGCGCTCACGTAGGGCTGGCGCCCGTCGGGCTCCCAGATCTGGTCGGCGTACTCCCAGACCAGCGCGCCGCTGTCACGCTCGAAGGCGCGGTGGTGGGCCTGGAGGTTGTCCGTGCCGGGAGCGTCGTCGTAGACCACCACGTAGACGAACTCGCCGCGCGCGTCGTAGAGGATCGCCGGCTCGGCGTCCGCGGCCGCGTCGGGCAGGCTCGTGTCGAGGGCCGTCGTGCTGCCGTCGTTGTGGAGGATCTCGACGCTGAGCGCGTTCTCGTCGACGACGATGGCCAGGCCGCGATCCGGCGCCCAGCCCGTCGAAGGGCACAGGCCCTCGGGCTCGCCTCCGGTGTCCGTCTCCGTCCCGCTCTCCGTCTCGCTCCCGCTCTCCGTCTCCGACTCCGTCTCGCTCTCCGTCTCCGACTCCGTCCCGCTCTCCGTCTCCGACTCCGTCCCGCTCTCCGTCTCCGTCTCCACCCCACTCTCCGTCTCCACCCCACTCTCCGTGCTCTCGGGGCCCTCGCTCGTGTCCGGAGCCGTCTCGCCCCCCACCTCACCGCCCGTTGTCCCCGCGCTCTCGCCGACATCGTCGTCGGCGTCGCTTTCCCCAGGCACGCAGGCGGTGCCGAGGAGAATCAGGGGCGCCAAGAGTGCCAAAGAGCGTCGACTCGAAGGGATCATGCGACTAGCGATAGCACGCGCTCTCACGCCGCCATGATCGAATTCGACGATACCACCGCCTTGGACCATTGGCGTGGCGACCGCTACCCTCGCGGCTGAATATCAACGCGAGGGTCGCGGCGGAGGCGTCCACTCGAAAGGGGCGATCCACTCGGCGTGGCCGAGCGAGGCCTCGACGGCGGCGAGATCGACGTCGGGATCGATGAGCCGCTGGTAGTCGCGATAGTTGAGCCGCGCCCACGCGTCGACGCGGACCTCGACCGGATGCCCGAGCCGAGCCCGCTCGCGGGCGGCGATGTGGTGGGCATACTGCAAGATCAGCTCGGGCTGGCCAGCCATCTTGCGGCGCTGCCGTTTGGTCAGCTCGCCCTTCCCCCGGACCTTCCACACCTCGCCCGTCTCTGGATCCCGGACGCGGAAGCGGAGCTTGCCCTTCTTCGAGCGCAGCTTCATGCGCCAGGCGTACTTGTGCCCCTCCTCGGTCCACGCGACCGGGCCCGGATAGAGCAGGTGACGCAGGGGCAGCGCGCACTGGATCGCCAGCCACAGGCCGATCCCGGCCACGAGCACGCGAGACATCGAAGCAGGCCCGACCGCGGCGGGCTCTCGCGCTCCGAGCCTGGCCCCCAGCACCGGGACGTGGCGCGGCCAGTCGGCGGCAAAGAAGATCGGGGTCGCGCCGAGCATCAGCCAGGGGAACACGCCGATCTCGAACAGCGCCGCGTTCGAGACGTGGAACACGAGGGCGGCGGCGACGGCGAGGGGTCGAGTCTTGCGCCACACGAGCGCCGGCACGATCAAGAGGTCGAAGGCGATGCCGGCCCACTGGACGAAAGGGACAAAGACTGGCGCTGCGATGAGCCCGGCAGCCCATGGGTTGCGCTCGGCGGCGTTTTGCATCCACTGCGCGACGGGTACGCCGTGGAGCCAGTCACTGTTGAGCTTGGCGATGCCGCCAAACACATAGACGATCGTCAGCTGGGCCTGGAGGACAAAGCGCGGCCAGCGGGGAGTCGGACGATCGCCGAGCCTCGCGTCGCGCCAGGCGTCGACCGACAACACGCGATGCGCGGGCATCCACATCAGCAAGAAGGCGAGCAGCGAGATCAAGTAGGCGTGGTTGAGGTAGTGCGCGGGCGAGAGCAAGAACGCGTAGGTGTGGGCCAGGAAGTAGTAGACGACGGCCACACGGTAAAAAGCTCCCGCGGCGATCATCAGCCCCGCGACGACCATCCCGGCGTAGACGGCGGCCATGCCCGAAGCCGAGAGCGGCTCGAGCCACGCGAAGCCCTCGTAGTGAAACAAGAACGCGGGCTCGCAGTAGTGGGTCCACGCCCAGCCCTTCCACATGTAGCGCGCCGCGTCCCAGGCCACGGCGAGGCCGAAGCTGACGCGAAAGAGGGCGAGGGCCGAGCCGTCCTCGGGCGCGCGCAACCAGCCCCCGAAGCGCTGAAGTCGGGAGCGGATCGAGTCCCTCACCCGCGCATTGTAGCGGCGCGCGATCGAGGCGAGTGCGCGCTGCGAAGGCGCTCGCTGCGATCACGCTGTCTCCAGGCGCGACTCACAGCCCCGCGCGCGCTGCGAGCTCGCCGAACATCGCCTGGGCCCGCGCGGCGAGCTCGGCCGCGTCGATCCGCGTCAGCTTCCCGCCTCGCTTGTGCACGCGCCCGTCGATGAGCACCGTGTCCACCCAGGCCGTGGTCGCGTGGTGGGTGAAGGTCTTGGCCCGGTCCAGCCCGAGGTGCGCGAGCGCTGGCGGCCGCAGGGCGACGATGTCCGCCGGACCGCCGACCTCGAGCCGCCCGACGCCAGGGATGCCCAGGGCCTCGCCACCGCCGCTCGTCGCCCAGCCGAGCACGCGCGCGTCGGCGCCGACGCGCTGCGCCTCGCCGAGGGCGTCGAGCAAGTTGGCGCTGAGCTTCATGACCTCGAAGAAGTCTGCCCGGCTGGCCAGGACCAGGTTGTCGACGGACAGGCCGACCTTCACCCCGGCGTCGATCATCGCGAGCAGGCCCGGGAAGCCGTAGCCCACGGCGGTCTCGGTCCACGGGCTGATGAACACGGGCGAGCCGGCCTCGGCGAGCATGGCGTAGTCCTCGGGCCGGGCGTGGGTGGCGTGGACCAGCTGCACGTCGGGGCCGAGGCGGCCCTCTTCGTACATCAGGGGGATGTTGTGCTCGTCGGCCGCGGCCCGCTTCGAGGCGACGTGCGCGGTGATCGGGACGCCCAGGGCCCGCGCGCGATCCCACTCGGCGCGCCAGACCTCGCCGGCGCTGCGGTCGGGGCCGCGGGCGGCGATCCCCACGTCGATCAAGCTGCCCTGGATCCCCTCGACTTGGGCGAGCATGGCCGCGACGGTGTCGAGATCCATGATCTCGTCCTCGCCCAGGCTCTGGCTGTAGCCGCAGGAGAAGCGCCCGCGCACCCCCGAGCGCAGCTGGGCGTCGAGCTCGGCCGCGGCGTGCTCCGGCGAGCGGACGTTGTGCGCCCAGTTGTTGACCGTGGTGATCCCGCTGGCCACGCACTCCGCCAGGCCGAGCTCGACCCCCAGGGCGCTGGCCGCGGGCGTCCAGACCTTCGCCAGCGCGCCCATGGACGGGTAGAAGCCGCCGAGCTGACTGTTGTCGGCGCCGCGAGCCAGGGAGTTCCACAGGTGAAAGTGGGTGTCGACGAAGCCCGGCAGCAGCCAGCAACCGCGCAAGTCCAAGCCAGGCTCCCCAGCGCCCGCAGACGACGGCGCGCGCTCGATGGACACGATGCGCCCCTCGACCACGCGCAGGTCGTAGCTGCCCTCTTCGCCCTGCGGGGCGAAGATCGCGGGCACGCGGGCGCCGGTCAGCAGCCAGCTGCGCCCCTCGAGCGCGGCCGGCTCGACCTGGTTCGCCTCGCCAGGCGCGGGTGCCGGGGGCTCGGGACACGCGCCACGGGAGCGGCCCCCGCAACCCGACATGCTGGCGACCAACGAGGGGGCGGCGAGGCCGAGCTCGAGAAAGGCGCGTCGCTTCATGGCTTCGACATAGCGCCAAAGCGAGGCTCGCACCAACCTCGCGTCGCGCTCAGTCGAGCGGAGGCACCGCCGTGGTCTTGCCCTGCGCGTCGAGGGCGACGAGCACGAACTCCCCGCGCGTGGCCAGCTCGCGCTGTCCGCCGAGCAGGTCCTCGGCCCAGACCTCGACGACCACGCGCATGGAGCTGCGGCCGGTGTCCACGAGCGAGGCGATCAGCTCGAGGAGCTGGCCTTGCTTGACCGGGCGCCGAAAGTCCACGCGGTCGCTGCTCGCCGTGACCACGGTGCACCGACACCAGCGCGAGGCGACCACGAAGGCGGCCTTGTCCATGAGCGCGAGGGCCTGGCCGCCGAACAAGGTCCCGTAGTGGTTGGTCTGCTCGGGGAAGACCATCTCGATCATCCGGCACTCGCGGACCTGGCCCGGGCACGCGGGCTCGCTGCGTTCTGAATCAGAAGTCGACATCGAGGGCGACGCTCCCTTCTACCGCGTTTTGATAGGCCGAGACCCGGCGCTCGAAGAAGTTGGCGAGCTCCGGGATGTCTTGCAAGGCCATGAAGCTCAGGGGGTTTTGCGCGCCGTAGCGCGGCGGCAGGCGCAGGCGGACCAGGCGCTGGTCGGCGCAGTACTCGAGGTAGCCGCGCAGGTCGGCCACGGTCAGCCCCGCGACGCGGTGCGCCGTGCCCTCGAGCAGATCCCGGGCGAACTCGGTCTCGCAGTCCACGGCCTCCTCGATCATCTCGACGATCTGGGCCGCGAGCGCGTCGTCGAAGAGCGCCGGGGACTCGCGGCGGATCACGTCGACGACCTCGAAGGCGAATTCCATGTGCCCGCTCTCATCGCGGAACACCCAGTTGGTGCCCGCGGCCAGGCCGTGAAGCAGGCCGCGCGAGCGCAGGAAGTACACGTAGGCGAAGGCCCCGTAGAAGAACAGGCCCTCGGTGCAGGCCGCGAAGCAGATCAAGTTGAGCAAGAAGGTGCGCTGGTCCTCGGCGCTCTCGAGCCGCTCGAGGCCGGCCATCGGCGCCTGCCAGCGCGCGCAAAACTCGGCCTGGGCGCGGATCGAGGGGATGTTCTCGACCGCGGCGAAGGCCGCCTCGCGGGCCACGGGGTCCGGGACGTAGGTGTCGAGCAAGGTCAGATAAAACTGCACGTGCAGCGCCTCCTCGTAGAGCTGGCGCGAGAGGTACATGCGCGCCTCCGGGGCGTTGAGGTGGCGGTACAAGCTGAGCACCAGGTTGTTGGCGACGATCGAGTCCCCGGTCGCAAAGAAGGCGACCAGGCGCTCGATCAGGTGGCGCTCGGCCGGGCCCATGCGCTCACGCAGGTCGCGGAGGTCCGTGGAGAAGTCGACCTCCTCGACGGTCCAGGTGTTGCGGATCGCCGCCCGGTAGCGCTCGTAGAAGCTGGGGTAGACCATCGGGCGCAGCGTCAGGCACTGGCCGGGGTCGAGGAGGTGGGCGGGGCGATGGTGGTCGATCACTGGCAGGCCTCGCAAAGCTGCGGGTTTTCGAGGTCGCAGGCCTTCGCCTGCAAGGTGGTCTTGGCGATGCGCGTCGCCGGCCGCGAGCGCAGGTAGTAGGTGGTCTTGAGCCCGGCCGTCCACGCGTAGAAGTACATCGAGCTCAGCCGCGCGATGTCGGGGGTCTCCATGAACAAGTTGAGCGACTGGCTCTGGTCCACGAAGGGCGCGCGGGTCACTGCGAGATCGAGGAGCGCGCGCATGGGCAGCTCCCAGGCCGTGCGAAAGCGCCGGCGCAGCGCCGCGGGGATCCGCGAGATCGCCTGGATCGAGCCCTCGTTGGCCTTGAGCGCGTCGATCATCTCGGCGTCCCACAGCCCCAGGGCGCGCAGCTCCCGGACCAGGTGGCGGTTGATCTGCACGAACTCCCCCGACAGGGTCTCGCGCTTGATGATGTTGCTGATGATCGGCTCGATGCACTCGTAGCACCCGGCGATCGAGGCGATCGTCGCCGTCGGGGCGATCGCCACGAGCAGCGAGTTGCGCAGGCCGTGGGCGGCGATCTCGGTCCGCAGCCCGGACCAGTCGAGCTCCCTGGACAGGCTCACCTCCCAAAGGTCCGGGTGCAGGGCGCCGTCGGCCACCCGCGTCTCGGGGTAGGCGGGGTGCGGGCCGTGGTCCCGGGCGAGCTCGCAGGAGGTCCGCAGGGCGTGAAAGTAGATGTGCTCGGCCACGCGCCGCGCGACGTCCTGGGCGGCCCTGGAGTCGAAGTCGAGGCCGAGCATCAAGAGCATGTCGGCGAAGCCCATCACCCCGAGGCCGATCGGTCGCCAGCGCTGGTTGGCGGTCTCGGCCGAGGCGATCGGGTAGTAGTTGATGTCGATCACCCGGTTCAGCGCCCGGGTCGCGGCCTCGACGGTCTGGCGCAGCTTGTCCCAGTCGACCTCGAGCCCGCCCTCGCCCTCGCCCTCGCCCTCGCCCTCGCCAGTGGTCAGGTGGTGGGCGAGGTTGACCGAGGCCAGGTTGCAGACCGCGGTCTCGTCGTCGTTGGTGACCTCGAGGATCTCGGTGCACAGGTTCGACAGGTGCACCGTCCGCCCGGGCCGCGCGGTCTGGTTGCAGGTCGCGTTGGACCGGTCCTTGAAGCACATCCAGCCGTTGCCGGTCTGGGCCAAGGTCCGCATCATCCGCCCGTAGAGCGCCCGCGCGGGCAGCTGCTTGGTCGCCAGGCCGGCGCGCTCGGCCGCCTCGTAGGCGCGCTCGAATTTCTCGCCGTAGAGATCCACGAGGTGGCGCACGGCCTTGGGATCGAAGAGGCTCCACATCGCGTCGGCCTCGACCCGGCGCATGAAGAGGTCCGGGATCCAGTTGGCGATGTTGAGGTTGTGGGTGCGCGCGTACTCGTTGCCGGTGTTGTCGCGCAGCTCGAGGAACTCCTCGATGTCGGCGTGCCAGGTCTCGAGGTACACGCAGCACGCCCCCTTGCGCCGCCCGCCTTGGTTGACCGCCGCGACCGAGGCGTCGAGGGTCTTGAGCCAGGGCACGATCCCGTTGGAGTGGCCGTTGGTGTCGCCGATCAGCGAGCCGCGGCTGCGGATCCGCGAGTAGGAAAGGCCCACGCCGCCGGCGAATTTCGAGAGCTGGGCGACGTCGGTGTAGCGCGCGTAGATGTCGAGCAGGTGGTCGCGGGGCGAGTCGAGCAGGTAGCAGCTCGACAGCTGCTCGCGGCGGGTGCCGGCGTTGAAGAGCGTGGGTGAGCTCGGCAGCAGGTCGAGGCGGCTGTAGCGAGTGTAGAGCTCGAGCGCGTCCTCGACCTGCTCGGACAGGGCCGCGGCCACGCGCATGAAGAAGTGCTGGGGGGTCTCGAGCACCGCGCGGGTCCGCGGGTGGCGGAGCAGGTAGCGGTCGTAGACGGTGCGCAGGCCGAAGTAGTCGAAGCCCGCGTCGCGCCCGGGGTCGATCGCGGCCTGGAGCGCGGCGCCGTGGTGGCGGGCGTACTCGAGCAGGCGCTCGTTGATCAGCCCGACGCGGTGCATGGCCTCGATCCCGTTGACGAAGCCGGTGATCCCCGCCCCGCCGACCTCGAGCTCGATCACCCGCGCCAGGCAGCGCGCGGCCAAGCTGGCGTACTCGGGCGCCTGATCCACCCGCGCGATCGCGGTGTGGGCGAGCAGGTCGTAGTGCGCGCGGGCGTCGGCCCCGGGCGGGAGCCGGCGCGCGGCCGTGTCGATCGTCCACTCGAGGTCGACGTGGTCCAGGCCAGCCGCGAGGCGGCGAAGCTCGGCATCTGCGACCGGCGGCGCAGCCGGCGAGAGGGAGTCCGAGGCGGCGGTGAGCGCGGGGTCGGGCTGAGTCGGGGAGGGCGTGCTTGCTGTCGGCATGTGCGGCGTCGTGGTCGCGAAGACGGCAAGCAGGCAGAGTCCACCGCGAGATGCTTCGGGTGCCTGTCGAACCTGCGCCCCCGCGGGCTGTGAAGCAAAGGGGGTCGAGGGACGGGCACACCAGAGGTGAACACCGGCACCGTGGGCCTCCCCCGAGGCTTCAGGTCGAGCCGACCCTGGTTGTCTCCCAGGATCGAGCGAAGGCAGGTCTTCGGACTCACGAGCGCGACTTGGCGTCACCTACACCCCTGGCTTCCCGGCCGTCGCCAGTGCCTGTCTCGGGGCTTCGTTCTCGTTCACCGCTGCGGGGCAGCTCCGGATTCGCACCGGATTCCCTCTTGATTCACGGCCAGGCCGTGAACCTTCGCGGGCACAACATATGGGGGGTGCCCAGCCCTTGTCAACAACATGTTGTGGTCCGAAGCGGGCGGCACGCAGTGACGGAACGAGGCTGAACACCGCGGCAGCGTCTCTCGAAAGCTCCCGCCAAACCATCCAGGAGCCCGGCCAGCAACCCGGCCAGCAGCCCGGCGGAGCCAGCGCCAATCTCCATGTTTCCAGAGCGCACCGATGCCATGTTTTCATATTGATATTTCGAGCTCATCGAATCGACTAACCACATATCGACCGAGTTCGGATATCGTGCCCGAGATAGACACGACTGGATAGACAAATGGCGAACCCCACCTTGCCCCAATATGCCAACGCCACTCAAGCCGCCGAGCGTCAGCGCGCGCTCGCCTGGGCCAGGACGCAGTACACCTGGTCGCACTCGCACAGCTACGAGTACGACGGCCAGACCCTGGTCTTTCAGCCCATCGCCGTGCTCGAGGTCGACGATCAGCACCCCTTGCCGCCCAGCCAGCAGCTCAACGCGGTCCAGATCCTCGACATCCTCGACACCGGCCTCGACCTGCTCAGCAACATGGTCGTCAACGTCACCAACCTGTTTGGCGTGGGCGCCGTCGCCCTCGATCCGCCGCCGCCGGCCGACTTTCAGATCGGCGACGCGAGCTGGCGCGACGCGACCTTGAAGAAGATCCGCGGGCGGATCGAGCACGCCCTCGACGAGGTCGTGGAGATCATCGACGACGTCCGCGCCCTCCGCGAGGCCCCCGACGAGGTCAAGACCTTCGTCGACACCCTCGAGGAGCAGCGCGAGGCCCTCGAGGAGCTGACCAAGGACGTCCACGACGACGTCACCAAGGGGGGCAAGCGCGGCGCACAAAGGGAGCACCTCGATCGCCTCGGCTCGATCTTCGAGGACATCATCGAGGCGCTGATCCACTCGGGCCTCGAGCAGGCCGGGCTCTATGGTCCAGCGACGGCGCTGCGCGATTACGCCGATCAATTCCAGACCGTCGTGGTCCCGGACGTGGTCTCCCAGACCATGTCCGACGCCCTGTTCGCGCGCATGCGCGTGGCCGGGCCCAACCCCCTGCTGATCCGCAAGATCGACGCGCTGCCCAGCAATTTCCCCGTCGACCCCGCGCGCTTCGAGGCGCGCGTCGGCCTGAGCCCGGACGACGCGCTGGCCGATGACCGCGTCTATCTCGTCGACTACCGCGCGCTCGAGACCCTCGAGCCCGGCGACTTCCCGGCCGGGCAAAAGTACATCACCCCGGGCCTCGCGCTCTTCGCCCTGGTCGGCGAGCACCGGCTGCTCGAGCCGGTGGCGATCCAGTGCGGTCAGACCCCGGGCAACTCCACGCCGATCTTCTACCCCGACGACGGCGAGGGCTGGGAGCTGGCCAAGCTGCACATCCAGACGGCCGACGGCAACTACCACGAGCTGATCAGCCACCTCGGGCTGACGCACTTCCTGGTCGAGCCGTTCGCGGTCGCCACCCACCGCAACCTGGCCCAAAACCACCCGGTCTACCTGCTGCTCCTGCCCCACTTTCAGGGCACCTTGTTCATCAACAATGCGGCCGTCACCTCCTTGGTCGCGCCCGGCGGGACCGTGGACAAGCTGCTCGCGGGGACCATCGAGTCGGACTGGGCGCTGACCTCTCAGGCCCTGGGCGCCCTCGACTTCAACGCCCACATGCTGCCCGAGGAGCTCGCGCGCCGCGGGGTCATGGACTCCGAGAGCTTCCCTGGCTACCCCTACCGAGACGACGCGCTGCTCTCGTGGTCGGCCATCGAGTCGTGGGTGCGGGACTATCTGGCGATCTACTACAACGACGACGCGGCGGTGACCGAGGACAGCGAGCTCCAGGCCTGGTACCGCGACCTCGTCTCCCCCGAGGGCGGCTGCGTCGGCGGCCTGGGCGAGCTCGGGCCCGACGACACGCTCGGGCTGTTCACCTTCGACTACCTGGCGCGCGTGCTGACCATGGTGATCTTCACGGGCAGCGTTCAGCACGCCTCGGTCAACTTCCCGCAAAAGCAGATCATGAGCTACACGCCGGCGATGCCGCTGGCGGCCTACGCCCCCGCGCCCACCCAGACCAGCGGCCCGGCCTCGGATCAGACCACGCTCGCGGAGCTGCCCCCGCTGCAGATGGGCATGCTTCAGGTGCTCATCGGCCAGCTCCTCGGCGGCGTCTACTTCACGCGCCTTGGCGACTACGACCGCCACCAGTCCGGCCAGTGGTTCACCGACGCCCGCGTCGGGCCGCTGCTCGAGGACTTCCAGGCCGAGCTCGTCGCGGTCGAGCGGGAGATCGGGCGCCGCAACCTCTCGCGGCCTTGCTACGAGTTCCTGCTGCCCTCGAGGATCCCCCAGAGCATCAACATCTGAGCCGCGGCTCAGGGCTTGCTCGGGTCGAAGTGACGCTCGGCCCGGCTGGCGAACTGGCGAAAGCCCGGGTCGCGGTGTCCGCTCTGCGCGGCCCAGGGCGACAGCCGCAGCGGCAGCGTGGTCTCGAACTGAATCCAGCGCGAGGCCCCGCCGAGCCAGCGCGGCGCGTCGGCGACGGCGTCGTCGAGGGCCACCGCGCGCTCGTAGGACTCGGTCTTGACCCCGTGGGCGGTGAAGGGCGGGGTCATGAAGTGGCCGCCGCGCGTGAACACCTGCTCGGCGTTGCTCGGGCCGGTGACGATCGCGTTGAACTCCGTGGCCGCGTTGCGGTGGTAGTAGGGCGGGCGGAAGCTGTGCTTGGCCACGTCCCAGCGGTCCGGGAAGATCACCAGGTCCGCGGCGTTCTCCCCGGCCTCGTCGAGCTTGGCGGAGAGCACCGTGAAGATCGAGGGGTCCGGGTGGTCGAAGCTCACGCTGCCGATCGCGTTGAAGTGGTCGAAGCTCCACTTGTAGGGCGCGTAGTTGCCGTGCCAGGCGACCACGTCGAAGCAGGAGTGGCCCTGCTCGGCCCGCCACAGCTCGCCGCCGTGCTTGGCGACGATCTCGAAGCCCTCGACCTCGCGGTCTTCGTAGGCGGCCACCGGCGTGAAGAAGTGGCGGGCGTCGGCGAGGCCGTTGGCGCCGATCGGGCCGCGATCCGGGAGCTCGAAGTGGCGCGCGTAGACCTCGAGCACGAGGCCGCGCAGGCGGGCGCCCTCTCCCTGCGACGAGCCCTCGCCCTGATCTTCGAGGGCCTCGACGGCGAACTTGATGCCCCGGGGGACCACGGCGATCTCGCCGGGCTGGACGTGGAGCACGCCGAACTCCGTGCGCAGGCGGATCCCCCCCGTGTCGGGGATCAGCATCATGTCGCCGTCGCCGCTGTAGAGCGCCCGGTCGCGCATGGAGGCGTTGGCGGCGTAGAGGTGGATCGCCAGGCCGCGCTCTTCGCTGGGGTCGCCCGCGCCGGCGACGGTGTGCAGGCCGTCGATGAAGTCGACGTGGCCGGCCATGGCCGGGGGGATCTCGACGGGGCGCCAGCCCACGAGGTCCGGGGTCGGCCGCTCGCTCAGGTAGGCGAGGTCGACCCCGCGATGGCCCAGGGGGGTGAAGGCGCCGTGGGCCACCGAGGGCATGATCCGGTAGAGCCAGGCGCGCTGGTTGTGGGCCCGGGGCACGGTGAAGGAGGTGCCGTTGATCTGCTCGGCGTAGAGGCCATAGGGGACCTCGCGCGGGCCGTTTTGTCCGCGCGGCAGGGCCCCGGGGAGCGCCTCGGACTCGCCGGTGTTGCCAAAGCCCACGCTGTAGGCCGGCTCGGCCACGCCAGGCTTCTCCCTGGGCTCGGTGGGCTCGGTGGAGGTGGCGGACAGCTCGCGGACGGGATCGACGTGCATCATGATGACTGGCTCGATGAGGTGGGGTTGGTGGTGGGGGAAGTGGTGGAGAGCAGGGCCGCGATCCGCTCGCGCAGGGCCTCGCCTTGTTCGCCGGTGATCTCGTGCTCGCTGCCCGCGGCCCAGATCCGGCGCACGCTGGCGCCCTGGGCCTCGAGGTGGTCGGCGCTCGCGGCCACGCGCGCCCGCGGGACCCACTCGTCGGCGTCGGCGATGCCCACGATCACCGGCGCGCGCGGATCTCGAGCGGCGTCGTGCCAGGCGTCGACCGGGCGCTCGCCGATCAGCGCGCCAGCGAAGGCCGCCGCGCCGCCGTGGGCACCGCCTTCGCGGGCGAGGTGATCGAGGACCAGGCAGGCGCCCTGAGAGAAGCCGAAGAGCAGCACCTGGGCAGGCGACAGCTGCTCGCCGAGCTCGCGCCGCATCCGGGCCAGGCCCGCGAGGGCCGCGTCGAGCTCGGGCTGGTTGTCGGCCACCGGCCGCGTGAAGCTGCGGGGATACCAGCGCCGGCCCCAGGCCTGGAGCGCGACCGCGGCGAGTCCCGGAGGCAGCGCGCCGCCGAGCAGCTCCTCGAGCTTGGCGAGCATGGCCTCGGCCGTGCTCCCTCGCCCATGGACGCAGAGCACGAGGGCGCGGGCCTGGTCGAGGGGGGTGCCGGCCACGGCCGGGCGCAGGCCCGCGTGGCCGAGCGCGCCGGGCTCGGCCGCCGGCAGCAGGCGACGGCGCCCGGGGACGCCCGGACGACGGCCGAGCCAGGCGTCGAGGACCAGCTCGCGCAGCGCCTCGCTCGCGCCGGCGAGCGCCCGCGGGCTGTCGATCTTCGCGCGGATGATCTCCTCGACGGCGGCGCCCACGAGATCGTTGTCGCTGTCGCTGTCGCTGTCGCTGTCGCTGTCGTTGTCGGTCGCGCGCTCGGGGTGAAAGCCGAGGCTCAGCAGCTCCCGAGGCGCGTCGACCTGGACCTGGAGATCGAAGAGCGCCGCCGCCGGGTCGCCGCCCGCGGCCATCACGCCAGCGGCGATCAGCCCCGCGCTCAGGGTCTGCGTGGCCCGGGGCGCGTCGGCGGCCATGAAGGCGACCACGTGGGGCAGCAAGGTGGCGTGGGTGCCGGCGTGATCCAGGCCGTAGCCGCCGCCGAGGACGTGGGCGAGCTTGTGGTGCAGCGACATGCCGGCGCGGTCGAGGATCCCCCCAGCGCGCTGGCTGCCATGCAGCGCCCGCAGACGCGCGCTGTCGCGGACCGCTGCGTCTTCGCTGGCCAGGTCGAGGATCCCCCCGGCGAGGTCGGTGATCGCGGCCTGGGCGTCTTGGTGGAGCGCGTCCTCGTCACGCGAGGCGCCGTAGAGCGCGTCGACGGCGTGGGCCATGGCGTTGAACAAGCTGGGGATGGCGATCCGGGCGGGCAGGCTCGAGGACAGGGCGGGGTCGTAGATCACCGCGCTCGCGCGCACCAGCTCGTCGCGGCCGACCTCCTTGCCGGGCTCCGGCTCGGGTCGGCCCATGCCCCAGATCGTCGTCATCTCGGAGCCCGCGTAGGTCGTGGGCAGGTCGATGCGCGCGGGCACGGGCGCGCCGGCTCGGGCTCGAAGCAGCGCCACCGCCTTGGCCAGGCCGATCACCGAGCCGCCGCCGAGGGCGACGAGCGCGTCGGCGCGGTGATCCGCAGCGGCCGCCGCGGCCCGCTCGGCCAGCGCCCGCGGGACGTGCTGCGCCGACTCGGCGAAGCGCGCGACCGCCAAGCCTTCGCCCTCGAGGACCGCGGCGAGCTCCGCCCCGAGGTCGTGCCTACCCGAGCTCAGCACCAGCACCCGGCGCAGACCCCTGGCGGCGAGGAGCTCGGGGAGGACCTCGCGCCACGGCCGGCCGATGGTGACCGCGATGGATCCCTGGGAGAAGCTGCGTGCGTTGGGTTCGTCCATGGTCGCGCTCACCTCGAGTTCCTCAGGCGAGGTCGAAGACCAGCACCTCGGCGCCCTGACCCTCGCCGCCGACCAAGGTCAAAAGCCCCGCGTCGCTCGTCGACGCCCCGTCGCCGGCCGCGAGCCGCTCGCCCTCGAGCGCCACGCTCCCGCGGACCACCTGCACCCAGGCGTGGCGCCCCTCGGGGACGCGATGCTCGACGGTCTCGCCCTCGCCGAGCAGGCCGGCGTAGAGCCTCGCGTTGGCGTGGATCGTCACCGCGCCCTCGCTGCCCTGGGGATCCGCGACCAGGCGCAGGCGACCGCGGCGCTCCTGCTCGGGGAAGGCCCGCTGCTCGTAGCCCGGCTGGATGCCGCCTCGCTCGGGGAGGATCCAGATCTGCATGAAGTGCACGGCCGCGGTCTTCGAGGCGTTCCACTCGCTGTGAAACACCCCCGTGCCCGCGCTCATGCGCTGAACCTCTCCGGGGCGGATCACCGAGCCGTTGCCCATGGAGTCGCGGTGCTCGAGGCCGCCGTCGATCACGTAGGAGATGATCTCCATGTCACGGTGCGGGTGCTTGCCAAAGCCGCGCCCCGGCGCGACCCGGTCCTCGTTGATGACCCGCAGGTTGCGAAAGCCCATGTGCGCCGGGTCGTAGTAGTTGGCGAAGGAGAAGGTGTGGTTGGTGTCGAGCCAGCCGTGGTCGGCGTGGCCTCGCTCGTTGGCGCGGCGGATGGTCAGCATGGCGTGCTTGCTCGCTTCTGGGGTCCGCGCTGCGGGCCCCGCGGTGGTGTCGAGCTCGGTGGTGTCGAGCTCGGAGCCCAGCTCGAGGGCCCCGAGCCCCAGCAGCGGCGCGCCGGTCAGGACGGCCAGGGCGCTACGGCGAGAGGGTTGCTTGCGATCGGTCATGACTTCAGCTCGTCTGCGCCCAGGACCCTCGCAGGACCCGTTCCAACACCCAAGCACCTGATTTCATGGTGTTTTATATTTTGCCAAAGCAGGCCCATGTCAAAAGGACAGCCTCATCATGAGGCTGCCCAGTTCAAAACGAGTCGATCCGCTGCGCCTGGCGGCGAGCGAGCTACTCCATCAAGAAGTAGCGGCAGTCGTTGGTCTGACCCAGCGGACACAGGTAGGAGCACACGCCATCGACCATGGTGATCGGGCAGTTTTGCCAGACCCAGTCCTGCATCTCCGAGCTGTAGAACCAGGCCGAGAAGATCCCCTCGCCGTTGTGGCTGTAGTCCTCGGTCCACTGGACGTCGGCGGTCCAGTCCTCGCTGTTGGCCTCGACGACGCAAAATTGCGTGCCGCTGATGCTCCACGAGCAGGTGCCGTTGCGGCTCCACGACGAGACCCAATTCCACTGGCTGAAGGTCGCCTCCGAGTAGCCGTCGTCATCCCCCGTCAGCGAGTGCGAGTAGTTCCACACGAACTCCTGGTCGCTCTCCTCGTCGAAGGGCAGGTAGTACTGGAAGGTCTCCTCATAGCCCTCGCTGGTCCGGGTGCCAGCGGCGTCGACGG
This sequence comes from Pseudenhygromyxa sp. WMMC2535, assembly GCF_011083025.2. Taxonomy (NCBI): domain Bacteria; kingdom Pseudomonadati; phylum Myxococcota; order Nannocystales; family Nannocystaceae; genus Pseudenhygromyxa; species Pseudenhygromyxa sp. WMMC2535. The sequence goes on along the minus strand of NZ_JABJWV010000001.1, from coordinate 3,080,485 downwards.
GGAAGCTACCCAGGGTCCAAAGCGGCGGGATCTGCCCTTCGGTGTAGGTGAACGCCGTGGAGGTGAAGCTCCCGTCGAGGACGAAGTCCTTGCCCTCGCGCGTGGTCGTCTTGACGAGCTCGCAGCCGCTGCGCTCGAGGCTGATGTCCTCGAGGATCTCGGCGCCGAGCATGTCGATGGTCGTCGCCGAGTAGCTCGAGCTCTCGTCGCCCGCCTCGGAGATCACCGCGGTGCCCGAGACGGTGGTCGACGTCCGCCAGTGCTCCGGGTCGTAGGCCACGGTCCACGAGAACTCGCCGGTGAGCGGATCGTACTCCCCGGCGATCTGGGTCATCACCGCGCCGGCGGGGTCATAGTCCCAGGTGCAGGTCGTGCCGAAGCACTCGGCCTGGAGCAGGTGAAAGGAGAGGTCCGCCTGGCCGAGGAGGGACTCGGCGCAGGAGATCTCGGGCGGGTCGAAGGCTCCGGTCTCGGACTCGCCCTCGGTGTCCGTCTCGGACTCGGACTCTGACTCACCCTCGGACTCCGACTCCGACTCGCCCTCGGTGCCAGACTCGCCCTCGGTGTCCGTCTCGGACTCGGACGCTCCCTCGGTGTCGGCGCTGGTGGTCTCGGTGTCGATGTCCGTGTCGGTGTCCGTGTCGGCGGCAGCGTCCCCGCCAGACTCGCCTTCGTCGGCTCCGTCCTCGGAGCCGCCATCTTCGGGGACACAGGCGAAGGAGACGCTACACAGCGTGACGAGCGAGACGAGCGGAATTTCAAAACGCATGTTTCCGTTATTCGTGGTCATGCTTTCGAGGCAAGCAAAAATATGGATAGGCCTCGAAATGCAACGAGGCGCGGCATCGATGATGCGCCGCGCCTCGTGATCGGTGACGACTTCGAGCGCTCAGCTGCTGGCCTGGCTGCGGCTCCCGCTGCGCTTGCCCCCGCTGCGCTTGCCTCCGCTGCGCTCGCCTCCGCTGCGGCGGCCGCGACCGCCCCGCCGGCTCCGCCCCGAGCGGCTGCCAGACTTGGCCTGCTTGCCCGCCTGGCCGCCGGCCTGACGCCCACCGCCGCCGCCTCCCTTGCCGCCGAGCTGAGTGGGCGGGGGCTCGTTCGCCGGGTAGGCGTGCTCCGTGACCCGCGGGATGTGGCGCTGGATCAGCCGCTCGATGTCGACGAGGTAGGGCTGCTCTTCGCTGTCACAAAAAGACAGCGCGACCCCGGAGGCGCCGGCCCGGGCGGTGCGACCGATGCGGTGCACGTAGGTCTCGGGCACGTTGGGCAGGTCGAAGTTGATCACGTGGGAGACCTCGTCGATGTCGAGGCCGCGGGCGGCGATGTCGGTGGCCACGAGCACGCGCAGGTCGCCGTTGCGGAAGGACTCGAGCGCGCGGATGCGGGCGTTTTGCGACTTGTTGCCGTGGATCGCCGCGGAGCTGACCCCGGCGGCGCCGAGCTGCTTGGCGATGCGGTTGGCCCCGTGCTTGGTCCGGCTGAAGACCAGCGCGCGCCGCAGGCTGCGATCGCCGCGGAGCAGGTCGACGAGCAGCTTGCGCTTGTCGCCCTTGTCCACGAAGTAGATGTGCTGCTCGACGTCGGCGGGCTCGGAGACCCGGGCGACGGCGACCTCGACGGGGTCGTGGAGCAGCCCGGTGGCGAGCTCGCGGATCGCCGGGGGCATGGTCGCCGAGAAGAACAGGGTCTGGCGCTTGGCCGGCAGCTTCGCGACGATCCGCCGGATGTCGGGCAGGAAGCCCATGTCGAGCATCTGATCGGCCTCGTCGAGCACGAAGAACTCGATCTTCGACAGGTCGATCACGCCGCGGCCCATGAGGTCGAGGAGCCGCCCGGGGGTCGCGACGAGGGCGTCGACGCCCTCACGCAGCTCGCGGATCTGCGGCTTGTCGTTGACGCCGCCGAAGATGACCGCGTGCCACAGGTCGAGGTGCTTGCCGTAGGCCGCGATGCTCTCGCCGATCTGCGCGGCGAGCTCCCGCGTCGGGGTGACGATCAGCGCGCGCAGTACGGGCTCCTCGCCGGCCTTGGCGTCGAGGAGTTGGAGGATTGGCAGGGTGAAGGCGGCGGTCTTGCCCGTGCCGGTCTGGGCGCAGCCGAGCAGGTCGCGGCGGGAGAGCGCCGGCGGGATCGCCTGATCCTGGATGGGGGTGGGGCGCTCGTAGCCCGAGTCGCGAAGGGCGCGGAGAATGGCGGGCGAGAGGCCGAGGTGGTCGAAGCTCACCGGCGGGGAGTCCCACGAATGTCGGCGCCCCGCAAGCGAGAGGGCGCGGTGAAGCCTTCTAGGAGCCCGTGGTGGAACCCAGCGCGGCTCCTGGCGCCGGGTTTTTCGTCGAGGGCGCGAAGCCAAAACGCCGCTGTACCGGGTGTACTGCCAGTTTTGGCGACAAAGCCCTCGGCGAAAAGACCAAGCCAGGTGTCGTGTTGGGTTTCACCACGGACTCCTAAGCGCCGGCGCCAGGCTCACCACGGAGGCCTCGATCGGGCCACAGCTGGCTGCACTGGCCCATCCGACCCGTCGCACGGACCAGTCACGTGGACCGGGCGCGCGGACCCCATCACGCGGGAGTGCAAAAGCGAGCGAGGATCGTTCGCCGCTCCCCGGCGAAGCTCAGCGTGAGCTTCATGTTGCGACCGCTGCCGCTCCAGCCGAGCACCGAGCCGACCCCGAACTTGGGGTGGCGTACCCGCATGCCCTGGTAGATGCCGACGTTGCCGTAGCCGTCGTGCTCGTCGATCGCCTCGTCGTCGTACTCGATCGTCGGCTCGACGCTGACCTCGCGATCCTGGCCATCCAGGGAGGACCCGCCGCCCGCGCCCAGGGCCGCCCGCGAGCGCGAGGGAGCCTCGCCTCGCTCGCGGCTGTCGGCGAACTCGGGGTCGAGGACGATGCTATCGTCCCAGCGCGGCGCGCGGGGCCGCGGCGGCGCGCGCCTCTCCCGACGCTTGCGGGCCGCGGCCTGCCCGCGCAGGACCACCGCCTCCTCGGGCAGCGCCCGGACGAAGCGCGAGACCGGCTTGACCTGGGTGCTGCCCCACAAAAAGCGGCTACGCACGAAGCTCAGGCTCAAGCTGCGCCGCGCCCGGGTGAGCGCGACGTAGGCCAGGCGGCGCTCCTCGTCGATGGCGTCGATGCCCGCGTCCTCGCCGAGGGCGCGGGCGTGGGGGAACACACCCTCCTCCATGCCCGTGAGCAGCACGCGATCGAACTCCAGGCCCTTGGCGGCGTGGATCGTCATCAAGGTGATCGCCCCGCCCGGGTCCTGCTCGTCGACGGTGCTCGCCAAGGAGATCTGCTCGAGGTACTCGGCCAAGCTGGCCTCGGGCTGCTCCTCGCCGAACTCCTCGAGGGCGCCGACGAACTCCTTGAGGTTCTCGACCCGGGCCTCGCCGTCCTGCTCCTCGGCGATGGACTCGACGTAGCCCGAGCGCTCGAGGATCAGCGCGGCGATGTGGTGGTGCGGGAGATCCTTGCTGTCCTCGCGCAGGGTGTCGACGAGGCTCCAGAAGCTCGCCACGGACTTGCTGGCGGCGGCTCCGAGGCCCGCGGCCTTGCCGTGCTCCGAGCGCGGGCCGCAGGCCTCGTAGAGCGGGCAGCCCTCGCGCGTGGCCCAGGTCGTCAGGCGCTCGATGGTCTTGGCGCCGATCCGTCGCGCCGGGACGTTGATGACCCGCAGGCAGTCGAGGTCCGAGCCGGGGTTTGTCAGCAGGCGCAGGTAGGCGACGAGGTCCTTGATCTCGCGGCGGTCGTAGAAGCGGATCCCCCCGAGCATGCGGTAGCGGATCCCGTGCAGGCGCATGGCCTCTTCGAGCGGCCGCGACTGGGCGTGGGTCCGATAGAAGACCACGATCTCGGCCGGCGACTCGCCCTCGTCGATGGCCCGACGGGCGGCCTGCGCGGCCCAGCGCGCCTCTTCGCGCTCGTCTTCGAAGCCGACCACCTCCACGGCCTCGCCGGGGCCGAGCTCGCTCCACAGCTGCTTGTCGTGGCGGGCGGCGCCCGAGCGGATCACCGCGTTGGCGCAGTCGAGGATCCGCGTGGTGCTGCGGTAATTTTGCTCGAGGCGGATGACCTCGCAGCCGCGGTGCTTGTCGGGGAAGTTGAGGATCTGGCCGACGTCGGCCCCGCGCCAGCCGTAGATCGCCTGGTCGTCGTCGCCGACGACGCAAAGCTCGGCCCGGGCGCCGCACAGCAGGTCGACGAGCTCGGCCTGGACCGGGTTGGTGTCCTGGTACTCGTCGACGACCACGTGCATGAAGCGGCGGCGCAGGCCGACGACCGGGTCCACGGCGCCGCCCCCACTACCGGTCCCGCTGGGCTTGCGCCGGGTCTGGAGGGTCATCTTGCGCACGGCCTCGCCGATCTCCCCGAGCTCGCTGCCCGCGGGCTCGGGCTTGGGGGCCTGGCTGGGCCCGGCCTTGCGCAGCAGCTCGACGGTGAGCGTGAGCAGGTCGCCAAAGTCGGCCGCGTCGGCGGCCCGCAGCTGCTCTTCGTAGAGCGCCCAGGCCCGCCGGGTCCACTCCTCCACCGGCTGACCGAGGCCGAGCTCGTGGAGGCGATCGCGGCCCAGGCCGATGTTCTTGGCGGCGTCGATCTTGCCCAGGGCGGCCGTGGGCGAGAACATCTTGGGGTCGATGTTGAGCGCCTTGAGGACCTTGCGCATCAGCACGCGCTGGTCGTCGGCGTCGTAGATCGCAAAGTTGCGGGACAGGCCCACGCCCTCGCCGTGGCGCCGGAGGATCCGCGCGCAGATCGAGTGGAAGGTGCCGATCCACGGCCCGTCGCGGCGCAGCTCGCCGAGCTCCATGCCGAGCAGGCCGGCGATCCGCTCGCGCATCTCACCGGCGGCCTTGTTGGTGAAGGTCACGGCGAGGATCCGCCAGGCGGGGACGCCCTCGTCGATGAGCGCGGCGACCCGATGGGTGATGACCCGCGTCTTGCCCGTGCCGGCGCCGGCGAGCAGCAGCAGCGGGCTGCCGCGGTGCTCGACGCCCGCGAGCTGGGCGGGGTTGAGGGGCAAGGCCTGAGACATGCGCCCGCAGGTCTTACCAAAGCGGGCGCGCGCCGACGAGCCGCGGCGGCCGGCGGAGGATCCCCCGCCGGATTCGCCACGCAGATCACGGGCGGACGCCGCGAGCGATCCCCTCGGCCAGCGCTCGCGCGTGCTTCGGCGGGCTGATAAGGTCTGCGCGCGTGATCGCCGGGGAAGGCCGCAGCGAAGAGCGAGTGCGAGACGACGCCGCGTCCAGGCGGGGCGCCGCCAAACCCCAAGCTCCCGCGTCGAAAGCTCCCGCGTCGCGGCTCGTGGGCCTCGCCCTCGTCGGCCTGTGCCTGCTGCTGACCCTCGCCGCCCTCGTCGACCTCGGCCTGAGCGCGCCGCGGGCCCGCGCGGGCCTCGACGCCCTCCTCCCCGAAGACCACCGCGTCACGGACCCGCGCCCCATGGCGATCCTCCGCGTCGACCACGGCGCCCTGAGCGAGGACAGCGAGGGCCCCGAGCACGATCCGCGCACGGTCCTCGCCGAGGCCGGCTTCGTGCTCGAGGAGGCCCTGGGCGAGGAGCGGGTCCCCCACGCGCCGCCGAAGACCGAGATCACCCGCTGGCTCGACGCCCACGCCCTCTACCTGCTGCCCCTCGACGCCCACCGGGCCCTGGCCGAGCGCCTGAGCGACACCGCGATGCTCGCCGAGGTCCAGGGCCTGCAGGCGCGCATGGCCAGCCCGCTCTTCTCGGTCTCGGGCGAGCAGCCGCGCCGGGATCCCCTGGCCATCGCCGAGCTCTCGGCCGGCGCGGCCGGGCGCCTGGGCCACGTGGCCGAGGCCCCCGGCAGCGGCGGGCCGCAGGTCGGCCCCAACGGCGACCTGCTCTCGGCGAGCGGGGACCGTGCCCTGGTCCAGCTGGTCTCGACCCGCGCCCCCGAGGTCCTGCGCGGCGAGCTCGAGGCCGCCCTCGAGGGGCTGCCCGTGACGGTCGAGCTGGTCTCGCCGGCCACCCGCGAGCAGGCCGCGGCCGCGCGCCTGGGCGAGGACGCCCGCGAGACCGTGCTCGCCTGCCTCGCGGCGCTGGTCCTGCTCTTCGCCGTGGTCGTGCGCCGCCCCGCGCCAGTGCTCGCCACCCTCGCCTGCCTGGTCAGCGTCGGCGCCGTGCTGCGCTGGGTCGTGGGCGAGCTCGACTTGGTCGGCCTACCCCTGCTCGTCGCGCTCTTCGGCTTTGGCTGCGACGCCAGCGTGCGCGCGTGGGCCAAGCGCAGCCACAGCGCGCTCCCGACCTGGACCGCGACCGCGCTCTTCGCCGCCGCCTTGCTGCCGCTCTACTTCGGGCCCTACCCGGCCTGGCAGCGCTGGGCGCTGATCTGGGCCGTCGCCTACCCGAGCCTGGCGCTGATCGCCTGGCTCGTCGCGCCGACCGTGCTCGGCCTCGCCCGCGGCCAGCTCGACGCGCGCGCCGGCCTGCGCCCGCGGCGGATCCCCCTGCTCGGCCCGGCGCTGTGCCTGCTCGCCCTGGGCGGAGGCGCGTGGGCGGCCGAGGCCCTCGACTACCGCGCGCCGGGGAGCCTGCCGCTGAGCGCCGACGCCCGCGACGTGGGCGAGCGCGAGCTCGTCGAGCACTTCTTCGACCCGGCGATGATCGTCGAGGCCCGCAGCCTCGCGCCCGCGGATCACGACGCGCCCAGCGAGGCGGCCGCGGCCCTCGACGCCGCGGCCGACGACTTCGCTCGGCTCGCCAGCTTGGTCCCCGAGGTCGCCCAGCGCATCGACTCGCCCGGCGCCTTCGTGCTCCCCCGCGAGGAGCTCGAGGCCCGCAAGGCCGCCCTCGCCAAGCTCGACCTCGAGACCCGCATGGACTCGCTGCGCGCGCTCTTGGTCGACCAGGGCCTGCGCGCCGAGGCCTTCTCCGAGTTCATCCGCGGCGCCGCCGACATCGACGAGCTGCCCAGCGCCCAGGCTGCCCTCGACGGCCCCCTGGGCCCGTGGATCTCCGCGTACCTGCTCGCGCCCGATACCGAGACCGGTACCGATACCGAGGCTCGGATCGCGCTGCGCACCCGGGTGGAGCTGCGCGGCCGCGAGGGCCTGCCCGCGGTCGACCTCGACGAGCAGACCCTCGCCTCGCTGCCGGCCATGCGCGGCCCGGCGATCGCCGCGATGATCGATCACCAGCGCTTCGAGGAGCGCATGATCGCCTTCTCCCTCGCCGGCCTGTGGCTGAGCGCCTTCCTGATCTGGCTAGCCACCCGCCGCCTGGGCCTGGCGATCCACGCGGCGGTGATCGCCGCCGCCTGTGAGGCCGGGGTGCTCGCAACGCTGCGCCTGCTCGAGCTGCCCGTGGGCCCGCACCTGCTCCCGGCGCTGCTCCTCGTCGGCGCCGCGGGGGCGCTGTCTGGCGCCCAGGTCGGCGCGGCGGCTCGCGGCGCGCCGCCTCTGCAGGGGCGCGCGCTGCTCCTCGGCCTCGGCGGCCAGCTGCTCGCGGGCGCCGCCCTCTTCGTCTCGGGCCAGCCGCTGTGGCGCGAGCTCGGCGTTGCGCTCGCGGTCGGGGCCGCGCTCGCGGCCGCGCTCGGCCTGCTCGCGGGGCCGAGCTTCACCAAGCCAGCGCCGGACAAAAACCCAAAAGCAAAAGCAAAGCCGGCTCCAGACCAGAAGCCCGAGCCTGAACCCGAGCCAGACCCAGACCCAGACCCAGACCCAGACCCAACGCAGACTCGAGCGCGAGGGGGCGCGAAGCCATGACGAAGCGACTCAGCCGACGCGGCGCGCTGTGGGCCGTGGGCGCGAGCTCGGCCCTCGCCGCCACGAGCACGGCGCTGTGGGCCAGCCCGCCGAGCCGGGAGCAGCGGCGCCTCGACAACCGCCTCGAGCTATGGGGCACCTTCACCCGGCGCACCCACGACAACCTGCTGGCGCGCTACGCCTCCGAGCGCAGCTCCTCGCTCCTGCGCGAGGCGCTGGTCAACGGCGGCTCGCTCGCCTTCATCGCCCCGGCCACCTTGATCTTGCGCGACGACGGGGTGACCGGCTCGACGACGCTGATCAGCCCGGGGCGCGTGGCCATCGAGCCCAACGATCCCTCCTTGCCGCGGCGACCGCTGGCGACCCGCGCCGAGGCCCCCGCGCTGGCCTGGCTCGCGGATCACCTGCTGGCCTGCTTTGCCCCCGGTGACGGCCAGGCCCTGCTCGCCGACGCCCGCGCAGAGGCCCCCCGTGCCGGCGGCACGCCCAAGCTCGCGTTGATGCCACCGCGAGACTCCGCAGCCCGCGCGCTGATCCGCAGCGTGACCTTGAGCTTCGATCAGGTCGGGGGCGCGATCGTGCGCGTCGAGATCGCCGAGTCCGACGGCGGCGTGTTCGTGCTGCGCCTGTCCGACCACCGCCAGGACGTCGACACCGACAGCCTCGCGCGGGTCACGGAGGGGGTGCTCTGAGTCCGCGAGCTGTCCTCGTGTAAACTGATCGAGCGTCATGCAAGCGTCGCGAACGATCTTGCTCGCTCTCATGTTTGCGAGCGCTTGCTTCGATCCCCAGCAGACGCCCGCGGATGACGACGTCGGGGACTCGGGCCCAGACGCGTCAGGCAGTGACGCGGGCATGTCGACCTCGACCGAAGACGACTCGGCCGAAGACGAGCCCGCCGCGGACACGGGCGAGAGCGCGGGCGAGTGCCCGGGCCTGGGCTGTCCCTGCGCCGGCGCAGGGAGCTGCGAGCACGGCCAATACTGCTACGACGGCCAGTGCATCCTCGGCGCCTGCGGCGACGGTGAGCGCCAGGGCCCCGAGCAGTGCGACGACGCGAACCTCATCGACGACGACGGCTGCGACGCGGACTGTAGCTTCACCGAGCTGCTCGACGTCCAGACCGCGCGCGGGAGCACCTGCGTCCTGCTCGAGGGCGGGCGCGTGCGCTGCTGGGGGCGCAACGACGCCGGTCAGCTCGGCTATGGCCACACCGAGACCATCGGCGACGACGAGAGCGCCGCGGTCCTCGCTGACGTCGCCCTGCCCGAGCCCGTCGTCGCCCTGAGCATGGGCGAGCGCCACGTCTGCGTGCTGATGGCCGACCAGGGCGCGCGCTGCTGGGGGGCCGGCGAGCGCGGTCGCCTCGGCTACGGCGGCACCGAGGACATCGGCGACGACGAGACCCCGCTCGCGCTCACCGACGTCCCCCTCGGCGAGCCCGTGCTCGGGATCCAGGCCGGCGAGCGCCACACCTGCGCCCTGCTCGAGGGCGGCCGCCTGCGCTGCTGGGGCGCGGGAGACGACGGCCGCCTCGGCTACGCCAGCGACGAGGACCTCGGCGACGACGAGCTGCCCGCGAGCGTCGGCGACGTCACCGTCGGCGAGCAGGTCGTCGGCCTGGCCCTCGGCGGGGACCACACCTGCGCCCTCGTCGACACCGGCAAGATCCGCTGCTGGGGGAGCGGAGCCCTCGGCCAGCTCGGCTACGGCAGCGACAAGTCCGTGGGCGAGCAGGAGACCCCGGCGAGCGTCGGCGACGTCCCGGCCGTGCCCGAGGACGCCGGGCTCGACACCCCCGCGCTCGCGCTGAGCCTCGGCCTCGACACGAGCTGCGCGCGCTTCGAAGGCGGGAGCGCGCTGTGCTGGGGCGCGGGCGAGCGCGGCCAGCTCGGCCAGAGCCAGACCACCAACCTCGGCGACGACGAGCTCCCGAGCACGGCGCCAGCCATCGTCCTCCCCGGCCCGCTGCGCTCGCTGCTCGCCGGCGACGCCCACGTCTGCGCCCTGCTCGAGAGCGACCAGGCCCTGTGCTGGGGCGCGAACGACTCGGGCCAGCTCGGCTACGGCCACACCGAGGACATCGGCGACGACGAGCCGCCCGCGAGCGCCGGCCTCCTCGCCCTCGGCGGCCCCGTCAAGGCGATCTCGGCGGGCGGCGACCACACCTGCGCGATCTTGTCCGAGACCAACGAGCTGCTGTGCTGGGGGCGCAACGACTTCGGTCAGCTCGGCTACGGCCACACCCAGGACATCGGCGACGACGAGCTGCCTCCCGATGTCGGCTCGGTCCCGCTCTTCGAGTAGCGCACTGGGCCGCGCATTGGCGAACTTCGCGGCGTCACCGGCTCGTGGGCCAGGTCATCGCTCCAGGTCCGCGTCGACGCGGACTGAGCGCGCCGTGACGAACGTTCGCGAGTCCATCGAAGCGCGGCCAAAGCCGTGAGCACGGCTCGCTGGTGCAGTTCCCGATGCGGAGGCCTCGCAACTTCTTCGCCGGGTTAGCGAGTTCGCGACCTGTTCGGATTATCACGGCTGCGTGCTTGCCGGGCGTCGATCGTCCACGCGCGCACGGGTACACTCGCTGCTCCAACTGGCCGGACTACGGCCTTTGATTTACGGCGCGACCAATGGCTTCGAAGATTTTTTCAACCCGACTTCGTCCGACCCTCGTCCTCGCAACGGCGGTCGGCACCTTGGCCTGCGCTGGCGGCGAGGTCCTCGACTCGGGCTCCAACGAAGAGGGCACCGGCGACACCGGTGACACCGCGGGGAGCGAGACCGACGGCTCCGAGTCTGAAGAGTCGGTAGGCGAGACCACAGAAGAAAGCTCGACCGACGACGGCGAGTGCAGCTCGGCCGGCTGCGCCTGTGACGGCAGCGAGGGCAGCTGCGACGCGGGCCTCGAGTGCATCGGGGGCGTGTGCGGGACGGCCTCGTGCAACGCCGACGGCGTCGTCGATCCCGGCGAGGAGTGCGACGACGGCAACGACTTCGAAGGCGACGGCTGCGACAACGACTGCACCTGGACCGAGGTCCTCGACGTGCAGACCGGCCGCGCCCACACCTGCGCGCTGATCGAGAGCGGCCGCGTGCGCTGCTGGGGCCTCAACAACGCCGGGCAGCTCGGCTACAAGAACACCGAGAACATCGGCGACAACGAGGTCCCCGCCGAGCCCGCCGACGTGCCCCTGGGCGGCGAGGAGGCCATGTCGATCAGCGTGGGCGGCTCGCACACCTGCGTGAACCTGGCCAGCGGCTCGCTGCGCTGCTGGGGCGAGGGCGGCTCGGGCCAGCTCGGCCTCGGCAACAACAACGACGTCGGCGACGACGAGTTCCCCTTCGACGTCTCGACGGTCAACATCACCGAAGAAATCCTCGGGATCGCCGCTGGCGGCAGCCACACCTGCGTGCTGATCGGCAACGGCGAGGTCCGCTGCTGGGGCCTCGCGACCTCCGGCCAGCTCGGCTACGGCAACAACACCAGCCTCGTCGTGCCCCTCGGCGTCGACGTCCAGCTCGGCACCTTGAGCGTGCTCTTGCGCGCGGGCGAGGACCACAACTGCGCCCTGCTCGACGACGGCAAGCTGCGCTGCTGGGGCCGCAACAACAAGGGCCAGCTCGGCTACGGCAACACCGAGAACATCGGCGACACCGAGACCCCAAACTCGCAGCTCCCGGTCCCGCTCACGCCCCAGGGCGTGCCCAGCGGCACCGCGCTGATCGACCTCGACCTCGGCTACAGCCACACCTGCGTGCTCTACGAGACCGGCGACGTGGTCTGCTGGGGCGACAACTTCTACGGCCAGCTGGGTCAGGGCAACACCGACACCATCGGTGACGACGAGACCCTCAACACCCTCTTCCCCATCGACCTCGGCGGCGAGGCCGTGTCCTTGCGCCTGGGCAAGCAGCACAGCTGCGCGATGCTCGAGGGCGACGAGATCAAGTGCTGGGGCCGCAACATCTACGGTCAGCTCGGCCGCGGCGACATCCAGCACATCGGCGACGACGAGGTCCCCGCAGACATCGGCACCATCGAGCTCGGCGGCGCGGCCACGGCCTTCGACGCCGGCGACTACCACACCTGCGCGGTCGTCGACGGCCACGAGGTCTACTGCTGGGGCTTCAACGACTACGGCCAGCTCGGCTACGCCGACACCCAGCTGCGCGGCGACGACGAGGTCCCCTCCGCGGCCGGCCCCGTCCAGCTGTTCTGAGCCCCCATCCTCCCGCACCTCACCTCCCCTGCATCGATATGTACGCGCCTAAATTGTCCCTTCGGCTCTCGGTCACCAGCCTCCTCGCACTCTCCTCGCTCTTCCTCGGCTGCAAGGGCGGCGAGTCGGACGACGGCGCCGACGGCACCGAGACCGCCGGCACCGAGACCGCCGGCGACAGCAGCAGCGGCGACGAAAACGACGACGACGACGACGACGACGACGACGACAGCTCCGGCGAGAGCACGACCTCCGAGGGCTGCACCTACCTGGGCTGCGACTGCGACGACTCGGCGGGCAGCTGTGACGCCGGCCTGGCCTGCGTCGACGGGGTCTGCGCCGAGACCTTGTGCGGCGACGGCGAGGTCCAGGGCGAGGAGGAGTGCGACGACGCCAACGAGATCGACGGCGACGGCTGCGACAGCGACTGCACCGCGACCGCCGTGTCCGCGCTCAGCCTCGGCGAGAACCACACCTGCGCGCTGATCGACGGCGGCAGCGTGCGCTGCTGGGGCCGCGGTGAGTTCGGCCAGCTCGGCTACGGCAACGCCCTGACCGTCGGCGACGACGAGCTGCCCAGCGACGTCGGCGACATCTTGCTCCCGGGCCCCGCCGTCAGCCTCCGGGCCGGCGGCCAGCACACCTGCGCCATCTTCGAAGACGGCGGGCTGCGCTGCTGGGGCCTCAACGACCGCGGCCAGCTCGGCTACGGCGACGTCAACAACCGCGGCGACGACGAGAACCTCGCCGGCCTGGCCGCGATCGGCGTGGCCTCGGCGATCTCCGTCGAGCCCGGCGCTCGCCACACCTGCGCCCGGGTCGGCAACGGCGAGGTCCGCTGCTGGGGCGCCAACGACTCCGGCCAGCTCGGCTACGGCAACACCTTGGACATGGTCCCCGTGCTCGAGCTGCTCGTGCCTGGCGAGGCCCTCACTCTCGGCGGGACCGCTGCGGGGCTCGCCGGCGGCGGCTACCACAACTGCGTCAGCTTCGTGGACGGCGGCGTGCGCTGCTGGGGCGCCAACGCCTCGGGCCAGCTCGGCTACGGCGACGTCGCCAACATCGGCGACGACGAGCTGCCCAACGCCGCGGGTCTGGTCTCGCTGATCCCCGCCACCTTGCCGCCCAACACCGAGGTCGTCGACGTCGAGCTCGGCGGCTCGCACAGCTGCGCCCTGCTCGGCAGCGGCGACGTCCTGTGCTGGGGCGCCAACGCCTCGGGCCAGCTCGGCCTCGGCAACACCAACCCCATCGGCGACGACGAGACCCCCAACACCCAGCTCGCCGTCAGCTTGCCCGGCGCCGTCAAGCAGCTCGCCCTGGGCGCCAACCACACCTGCGCGCTGCTGACCACCGGCGCCGTGTCCTGCTGGGGCGACAACCAAGTCGGGCAGCTCGGCCTCGGCAACACCGACAACGTCGGCGACGACGAGGCGCCGACGGCCGTCGGCACCGTGGAGCTCGGCGGGAACGCCCTGACGATCGCCGCCGGCTCCAACCACACCTGCGCGCTGCTCGAGAACCACGACGTGCGCTGCTGGGGCCAGAACAACTACAGCCAGCTGGGCCTGGGGAGCATCGTGACCATCGGCGACAACGAGACGCCCGCGGAGAAGGACCCCGTCTCGGTGCTCTGAGCACGCGCCCCGAGCTTCGAGCGAGGCTCGCCAAGGCGAGCTCGAAAGAGGCACGCGCCCTGCGTGCCTCTTTCGTTTGACTGTCCAGCAGCTCGGCGACGCTGGTGGCTGCGCGCGCCCGCGCGACCCACTCCTCCAGCTTCGACTGCGGAGCCGCCTTTTCCAAGATCCGCGAGGGCAGCCGTCCCGAGTGGCCTGGATTTCGGCCGGTCCAAACCATTCGAGCGTTTGCGAAAATAATCTGCACCGCAAAACTTCGCGGGCCGAAGAGGAGGATGTGACTGGCATTCTCCACCAAGGCATCCTTCAACTCTTTCGTGACGAGCCGTGGCTCGCCTTCGACCTGCAGGGCGCGCCCCGCCCCGTGGACGCCCGGCCCATCGATCGCCGGGCCGAGGTCGAGGTCCCCCTCGAAGGCGAGAAGATGGCGGTCCGCCGGGGCTTCCCGGATCTCGTCATGGTCTGCCTCGGCCCAGACGGGCGCGCCTCCCCATCGCTGCCGGACGGCGCGGTGCTGTCGATCGAGGCCCAAAAAGCCCGCGACTGGCGGCTGCGCTGGCGCCTGCCCTTCTTTCAAGCGGTCCTCGCCCGGGATCACGAGCTCCCCTGCTGGATGATCGTCGTGTCCTTCTCCGACGAGATGTCCGCGGATCTGCGAGCCTGGTCCCAGGGTCCGCCGCCGCGGGTGGACGCCGTGGTCCTGGACGTCCACACCGTCGCGGCGATCCATGATCCCGAGCTGGCCAGGAAGCGGCCACAGGCAGCGGTGCTGGCCGCAGCCTTGCACGGATCCAGAGGCGATCTAAAAGCAGCCCAGGCCGGGCTGCTGGCCACCCGTGAGCTGCCCGAGGCGCAGCGTCACGCCTATACTATGACCATTCTCGCGGCCGTACCTCGCGCCGATAGGAGCAAATTGATGGAGCTGATCCCAAAAGACGAACACGACCCGCTGTGGGAGATCGAGATGAACAGCGGAACCTTTCACCTCGGCCTCGAGAAGGGCCGCAAAGAAGGCCAGGAAGAGGGCCGCGCCCAAGGCCGCGCCCAGGGCCGCAAAGAAGGCAAGGAAGAAGGCCGCGCCCAGGGCCAGGCGGCGGTGCTCACGGAGATGATCCTCGCCCTGCTCGAGGTCCGAGGCGTCACCGTCGACGCGACCAGCGAGGCGCGGATCCGCGGGGAGTCGTCGCTCGCGCGCCTGCGAGCCTGGGCCGCCGCCGCGCGGGACGTGACTCGAGCCGACGCGCTCTTCGACTGAAGGCTGGCACCTGGCGGTCGACCCCCGGCTTCGGGCTCGGGCTCGGGCTCGGGCTCGGGCTCGGGCTCGGGCTCGGGCTCGCTCAGCGGCGACGGCGGAGCATCGGCAGGACCAACAACCCGAGCAGCAACCAACCGCGCTCGCTCGGGGGCAGACCGCTGCGGCAAGCGCAGCCGCCCTCGAAGTCCCCGCCCTGACCGAAGCCCGGCGGCAGGCCGCTGCCAAAGTCGTCGCCCCCGTCGAGGCTGTCGGTCCCGATCTCGTCGTTGCTCCCGCCCTCGTCGTCGCCGCCCGTGCTCCCGCCAGAGTCACCGCTGTCTGCGCTGTCTCCCCCGCCCGTGCTCCCCCCCTCGTCGCCGCTCTCCTCGCCGCCGGTCGTGGTCGTGTCGCCCGAGCTGCCAGCGGTCGCGCTGAAGGAGACGACGGCGCTCATCGCCGAGTTGCTCGAGGTGTCGGTGGCCACGCAGTAGGCGTCGTAGTCGCCCTCGGGGATGTCGGTGACGTTCCACTCGAAGGGCGCGCTGGCCTTGGAGCCGACCTGGTCGCCGTTGACCCACAAGACCACGCTGGCCACGGCCTGGTCGTCGCTGGCGGAGCAGGTGATCAAAAAGTCGGCGCCCACCCCAAAGACCTCGCCCTCGCTGGGGTAGGTCAAGGACACGCTCGGCGCCTGGCTGTCGACCTCGGCGGCGCCGAACATCCCGAGCAGCTCCTGGTAGCTGTTTTGTAGCGAGCTGCTGCAGTACTGGGTGTGCTGAGAGGAGCAGTAGATCCCGTTGCCGCCGTCGACGAGGGTCAGGCAGGTGTCCGTGAAGCTCGGGTTCCCCCCCGAGTTGTAGGGGTTCATGATGTCGGAGGTGTTGCTGACGTGCTCGAGGCCGTAGGCGTGGGCGACCTCCTGGCTGATCGTCGTCGCCTGGGTGTTGGCCCCGAAGCTCCCCGAGAGCTGGCTCGCGTCGTGGAAGGCGAACACGACGTTGCTCGCGTTCGCGTCCTGGCAGTCGAGGGGAGCGATGCCGAGGACGTTGGACCCAAAGGGGTGGTCGCCCGGCCCGGTCATGCACATCGTGTAGCCGCTGGCGTTGGGCCGCGAGTCCGAGACCACCATGTTGAAGGGCGCCCAGTCCTGGGTGACCGCGTCCATGACCGACTGGCGCTGGGCCGCGGTCCCGCCGTAGTCGGGGTAGGCGCCCGAGAAGCCGTACTGACAGGCGATGATCGACGAGTCGACGGTGGCGTCGTCTCCCCCCTGGCAGACCAGGTCGGTCCCGTCCATGTTGACGAAGATGTAGGTCGGGTCGGCGACCGGGACCTGGGGGATTGTCGACTCGACGCCCTGCTCCTCGGGAGAGTAGGGGATGGACAGGCGCTGGACCTGCCCGGGGTCGACGATCGGGGTCGGGTCATCGTCGGGGATCGTCGGCGCGACCTTCAGCGCGGGCGAGCCGGGGCCAGCCAGGGCCGGGCCCGCGGCGGTGACGATGAGCCCGATCCCCGCGGCCGCGAGCGAGAGGAAGAGCGCACCGACCAGACGGGGCAGGCGGGGCGCGCCGACCAAACGGGGCAAACGGGACAAACGGGGCATTCGGGGCAAGGGAGCGCTTTTCTCGTCCGACATCGCCAACTCGAGGACTGCGACACAGCGTCGCAGCCCACGAATACCAACCCTGGCGCGCGAAAAGCAACCTTCGAGAGCGCCGCGCGAGGCCGCCTACACATCCAAGCCTCGGCGTACACTCCCGCGAATGGGACGGAGCATCGCGCTGGCAGGGGGAACCGGGTTCATTGGCCGCCACGTCGCGGCGCGCCTGGTCGCGGCGGGACACCGGGTCGTCGCGGTGGCGCGCGGAGTCGCGCGGAGCTCCTCGACCGACAGCGAGACGACCGAAGTCGAGCTGCGCCGCTGCGACCTGAGCCAGGCGAGCGTCGCCGAGATCGCGGCCGCCCTCGCCGGCTGCGACGCGCTGGTCAACCTCGTGGGCATCAAGCGCGAGGAGCCCGGCGGCCTGAGCTTCGAGCAGGCCCACGTCGCGCTCCCCCAGCGCCTGGCCGCGGCCGCGCGCGCGGCAGGGATCTCGCGGCTGATCCACGTCAGCGTCGCCGGTGCCCGGGCCCACCCGCGCTCGGCCTACCTCGACAGCAAGGCCCGCGGCGAGCAGGCCGTGCTCGCCGAGGGCCTCGCCCTCGACGACCCGAGCGTGACCGTGCTGCGCCCGGGGGTGGTCTACGGCCGCGGCGACGATCTGCTGCGCAACCTCGCCGACGGCGTCCGCTCGGCGCCGATCTTCCCGGGCCCCGACGGCGGCCGAGCCGAGCTCGCTCCGGTCGCCGTCGAGGACGTGGCCGAGGCCGTGGCGCGCTGCCTCGAGGGCGAGCGCGAGGCGGCCCTGCGCGGCGCGGTCATCGACGTCGTCGGCCCCGCCCGCCTGAGCCTGCGCGCGCTCGTCCACGAGGTCGCCGCGGCGCCGAGCGTGGCCCGACCCTGCCTGGTCGCGCCGGTCCCCGCGGCCTTGCTGCGCCCCGCCGCCGCCCTGCTCGAGCGCCTCTCGGCCGACCCTCTGCTCACGCCCTCGCAGCTGGTCTTGCTGCGCGAGGGCGTGGTCGGTGACCCCGAGCCAGCCAGGCGCCTGCTCGACCTCGAGACCCGCCCGCTGAGCGCCGCGGCCATCGACGCCGCGCTCGCGGACTTTCGCCCGCGCCTGCCGAGCTTGCGCCTGCTCCCGGATCCACGCGCGAGCGCCGAGCTCCACGCCCAAGTCACCCGCACCACAGCCGACTTTGGCCCAGTCCCCTCCAGCGGACGACTCCTGGCCTTCGCCGCGATCGCGGTCGCGGCCATGCTGCTCGCGCCGCGCTGGATCCCCTCGGTGTGGACACGCATGGCCGCCCTCGAGGTCACGCTCTCGATCCTCGCCCTGCTCACCCTCGATCTGCGCTGGGGCGCGCTGTGGCGCCCGAAGCCGGCGCGGCTAGCGTGGGGCCTGGGCGCTGCCCTGATCATGTGGGCGGGGGCCCTCGGCGTCGGCGCGGCCCTGGCAGCGCTCGCGCCTGCGCTGTGGTCTCAGGCGGCCGCGCTCTACGACTGGGCCGACGCCCTGCCCCTCGCCGCCTCCGCGGCCCTGCTCGCGGTGATCGTCGCGGGCGAGGAGCTCGTCTGGCGCGGCGCCCTCGGCCTGGCCCTGGTCCCACGCCTCGGCCCCTGGGGGGCGACCCTCACCTCGGCAGCGCTCTTCACCCTGGCCCACCTCAGCTCGGGCCCGCCGCTCCTCGCCCTCGCCGCGGCCCTCGCCGGCGGCGCCTGGACGGCGCTGGCGATCCGTTCGCGCAGCCTGATCGCGCCCTTCTCGTGCCACCTGATCTGGGACGCGGCGCTGCTGTGGCTCACGCCCATGCGCGGCTTTTGAGCCGGCCCCAAAGCCCTGCGCTGGGCCCCGCGCTGGCCCCCGGAGACAAGGCGCGCGAGCCCGTTCACCCCCCGCTGCGGCGTAGATTGCTCAGCCCCGCCGACTCCCCGCCGAGTGGGGGATCCCCGCGGGGCCCACCATTGAAGCCCGGCCCGATCTCCCTCACCATGGCCCGGCATCGGAGCGACATGAGTCAGACGATCATCTACACGAAGACCGACGAAGCCCCCGCGCTGGCGACCTACTCCTTCTTGCCGATCATCCAGGCTTTTGCGGGAGCCGCCGGTGTCGAGGTCGAGATCCGCGACATCTCCCTCGCCGGCCGCATCCTCGCCGTCTTCCCCGATCACCTCCGCGAAGATCAGCGCGTCGACGACGCCCTGTCCGAGCTCGGTCAGCTGGCCAAGACTCCGGAGGCCAACATCATCAAGCTGCCCAACATCAGCGCCTCGGTCCCCCAGCTCAAGGCCGCCATCGCCGAGCTCCAGGCCAAGGGCTACGCCCTGCCGGACTACCCCGAGGAGCCCAAGACCGCGGCCGAGACCGAGGCCAAGGCTCGCTACGACAAGATCAAGGGCAGCGCCGTCAACCCGGTGCTGCGCGAGGGGAACTCCGACCGCCGGGCCCCGGCCGCGGTCAAGGAGTACGCCCGCAAGAACCCGCACTCCATGGGCGCGTGGTCGAGCGACTCCAAGTCCCACGTCTCGACCATGGGCGCCGGCGACTTCTATCACAACGAGAAGTCCGTCACCGTCCCCGCGGCGACCACCGTCCGCATCGAGCACGTCGCCGCCGACGGCAGCGTGACCGCCCTCAAGGCCAAGCTCCCCCTCGAGGCCGGCGAGATCATCGACGGCACGATGATGAGCAAGCAGGCGCTGATCGAGTTCCTGCGCGCGCAGGTCGACGAGGCCAGGCAAAGCGGCGTGCTCTTCTCGCTGCACATGAAGGCCACGATGATGAAGGTCTCCGACCCGATCATCTTCGGCCACGCCGTCGAGGTGTTCTTCGCCGACGTGTTCAAAAAGCACGGCGGCGTATTCGAGGAGCTCGGCGTCGACGTCAACAACGGCCTCGGCGACCTCGTGGCCAAGATCGCCAGCTTGCCCGAGGACCGCCGCGCGGCCATCGAAGCCGACATCCAGGCCGTCTACGCCAACGGCCCGGCCATCGCCATGGTCGACTCGGACCGCGGGATCACCAACCTCCACGTGCCCAGCGACGTGATCATCGACGCCTCGATGCCCGCGATGATCCGCACCTCGGGCCGGATGTGGAACGCCGCCGGCAAGACCCAGGACACCAAGGCGGTGATCCCCGACAGCAGCTACGCCGGCGTCTATCAGGCCGTGATCGAGTCCTGCAAGGCCCACGGCGCCTTCGACCCCACGACCATGGGCAGCGTGCCCAACGTCGGCCTGATGGCGCAGAAGGCCGAGGAGTACGGCTCCCACGACAAGACCTTCGAGATCCCCTCGGCCGGCACCGTGCGCATCGTCGACGCCGAGGGCAAGACGCTGATCGAGCACAGCGTCGAAGCCGGCGACATCTGGCGCGCCTGCCAGGTCAAGGACGCCCCCGTCCGCGACTGGGTCGAGCTCGCCGTGCGTCGCGCCCGGGCCACCGGCACCCCCGCCGTGTTCTGGCTCGACGAGAAGCGTGCCCACGACGCCCAGCTGATCGCCAAGGTCCGCACCTACCTCGGCGAGTGCGACACCGAGGGCCTCGAGATCCACATCAAGGACCCCGTCGAAGCCACCCGCTTCTCCCTCGAGCGCATCCGCGCCGGCAAGGACACCATCTCCGTCACCGGCAACGTCCTGCGCGACTACCTCACCGACCTCTTCCCGATCCTCGAGCTCGGGACCAGCGCCAAGATGCTCTCGATCGTCCCGCTCATGGCTGGCGGCGGCCTGTTCGAGACCGGCGCCGGCGGCTCGGCCCCCAAGCACGTCCAGCAGTTCGAGAAGGAGGGCCACCTGCGCTGGGACTCCCTCGGTGAGTTCCTCGCCCTCGCCGTCTCCTTCGAGCACCTCGCCGAGCGCTACAAAAACGCCGGCGCCGCCATCCTCGGCAAGACCCTCGACCAGGCCACCACCAAGTACCTGCTCGAGAACAAGGCCCCCTCGCGCAAGGTCAACGAGCTCGACAACCGCGGCAGCCAGTTCTACCTGAGCCTCTACTGGGCCCAGGCCCTCGCCGCCCAGAGCGAGGACAAAGCCCTCGCCGAGCGCTTCGCCCCCATCGCCAAGGCCCTCGCCGACGCCGAGACCAAGGTCATCGCCGAGCTCGAGGCCGCCCAAGGCACCGCCCAGGACATCGGCGGCTACTACATGCCCGACGAGGCCCTGGCCAGCGCCGCCATGCGCCCGAGCGCGAGCTTCAACCAGGTCATCGACGGCCTGAAGTAAGCCCTCCCAAGCCCTCCGGCTCTCACCAGACCCGGGACTCGAGCACCGCTCGGGCCCCGGGTCTCACATTTTAAACCCTCCTCCGCAGACGGCCTCTCCCTCCAACGACGACCTCAAACCCTCCTCCGTGGACGGCCCTCTCCCTCCAACGACGACCTCAAACGCTCTTCCGTGGACGGCCCTCTCCCTCCAACGACGACCTCAAACGCTCTTCCGTGGACGGCCCTCTCCCTCCAACGACGACCTCAAACCCTCCTCCGTGGGCGGCCCTCTCCCTCCAACGACGACCTCAAACGCTCTTCCGTGGACGGCCCTCTCCCTCCAACGACGACCCCAAGCGCTCTTCCGGAGACGGACCTCTTCCCCGAAGAGCAAACACCCTCCATCGACCCGGGGCGGAGACCCTCCCCGACAAAGACGCGCACAAAAGGGCCAGCAGGGGACCCTTCCAGCGAGTTTCGCGTACGACCTCTCCACCGAAGCCACACACCCTCGAGGACCCCTCTCTCCAATACCCCACCTCCCTCCGAAGTCAGCGAACTGTCCGAGCGGGAAGGGTCCCCTGCTGGCCCGTGCGCTTCCCCATCGTCACCACCACCCCCCGCCAAAAACCAGGCACCCTCCACCAAACACCAAACACCAAACACTCACCCCCCAACAACCTCCCCCATAAAGCGCTCCACCTCCTCCACATACCGCCCCCCCTCCGTCATGTGAATCTCATGCCTCCCCGGGATCTCCACCACCCGCAGATCCCCCACCAGCCCCCTCACCCGCGCGAGATCCTCATCATCGATGGCCCCGAGGATCCCCCAGTAGGGATCCCGCGAAGCAGAGGCCCGCAGCAGCAAGGTCGGACACGCGATCCCCCGCAGCGTCGCCTCCACGTCGAAGCCCTCACCCAGCGACCCGTCCGCCGTCGCGCGTGAAAAGTCCGGGTCGTACTCCGACAAGAACTTCAGCGACGCCCGCATGTTGAAGGGCAGCAGCGGCACGTCGTAGGGCCGGCTCGGCCGCAGCGCCCGGTTCATGCGGTAGAGCCCCAAGATCACCGAGACCACCGGCGGCGGGATCATCCGCAGCTCCCGCGTGCCCTCCACCGGCATCCCCAGCCGCGAGAAGTAGCCGCGAAGGTCTCGCGGGCCCGGCCCGCCCAGGGTCTCGACGGCGACCTCGAAGAGCAGCCGCATGTATCGCTCCTCGCGGATCCGCGGCAGGATCGACGCGAAGATCGGCGGGTCTTCGGCGATCACCGCGAGCACCTGCTCGCGCGCCCAGGCCCCCAGCCAAAGCGCCAGCACTCCGCCCGAGGACAGCCCCGCGACCACCGCTGGCGCGCCGATCACCTCGGCCATGAACGCGCGCAGGTCCGCCCCGCAGATCTCGTAGCTGTAGCGCCCCGGCGTGCGCGTCGACTTGCCGTGGCCGCGCAGGTCCGGCACGACCACCCTGAAGCGCTCGGCCAGCGCCGGCATGACCAGCCCGTAGCCCTGCCACGACTCCATCTGCCCGGGGATCAGCAGCAGCGGCGGCCCTGCGTCCGGGCCGATCACATAGTTGAGCGTGACCTCCCCGAGGTCCACGCGCTGCTCCTCGAAGCCGGCGGGGATCCCCGCGAGGCTGGCGTTCTTGGCGACCCGTCGTTTCACCATCGACCTCTCCCAGCTCGCGAGATAACACGCCTCCTCGCCCGCGGCCCACCTGGCCATGAGCCACCTCGTGCCACGCTGCCAGCCGCAGCCGTAACCGTAGCCGTAGTCGCATCGACGCTCGGGTGCTGGGCCAGCTCGCCCTCGTCCTGCGCTGGCACGCGACCGAGGCAGGCTCCCCCTCGCCCTCTTCACCGAGCTCGTCACCGAGCTCGTCACCAAGCTCATCACCGAAGGTGTCCTCGGGCGCGAGGCCCCACGCCCCGCGCCCGTCGACGGCTCGGCTCGGCGTCTGTGAATTTTTCCCGCAGGTCCTCAGGTGCGTCGCTGGGGAAAAATCACAGACTCTCAGGACACCGAGAAGCCCTGCCAGCTGTTCATCGGCCGGAAGATCTTCACCTCCCAAACCTCGAAATCATGCTCGCTCGCGTAGGTAGCGAGGGTGAAGGTATGCGGATTGCTCGCGTCGACGACGGCATAGTCGAAGAGCGCCCCGTCATGATGGAGCACCGCGATGTCCGAGCCGCTCGTGTCGGTGTTTTCAATCCTCAGCGCCGCCGTGGTCTCCGGAGCGACGCGATCGCTGAGCACACCGTCGCTCGGCAGGTCGACCCAGCCGCCGGTGTCGTCCTTGTAGTCCCACGCCGCCGCGCTCTCTTTCCAGCGCAGCGTGCCGGTGTCCTGGTTGATCATCGTGCCCCCGGTGGTCCTCGACCACTTGACCTTGTAGGTCGGGTCGTCGCTGATCAGGTGGAGCGCGCGCAGATAGTGGCTCGTGGATGTCGAGAGCGTGATCGTGAAGCTCGAGCCGGCCTCCCCCGACGCAACGATCGCGCTCACCGGGGGCGTTGTCGCGTTGCTGGTCGAGACGGCGTAGTAGGTCGTATAGGTCGGCGGGTCATGGCTGACCACGGTGAAGGTGTAGCTCCCCGCGCTGAAGGTGTGGCTGCTGAGGTCGGTCCAGGTGTTGGGGCTGGTCTCGACCTGCCAGGTGCCGCTGTAGTCGCTGTTATCGTCGCTCCAGCGCAGATTCATCGATGTCGTCATGATTGGTCCCTTTCTACTTTGGTCTGATACTGATACCGCAATGAATTCCAAATCAGCCCGGGGGCCAAAGCGGCTCCCGCCCGCCGCGCTCTAGGAGCACACACTAGAGCGCCTCGAGAGCCTCGGCCCGCGCGTCGAAACCAAATTCTCGCAACACGGGCGCAGCCTCGTCGACGAGCGCGGAGATCCGCGCCACGCTCCCGGGCGCGTCCCCAGCGTGCAGGGTCTCGGCCAGCGAGGCCTGGATGTCTGCGCGCTCGAACACCTCTTCGGCGCTCACGAGGCTGGCGGCGCGCTCGAGGTCCTCGCGCGCCGCGTCGAGCTCCCCGCGGGCCAGCCTGGCCTGGCCGCGGCCCTTGAGCGGCATGGAGAGATCGGGGTGGTCGCGGCCGAGGGCGCGCTCGAGGTCGTGCAGCGCCCAGTCGTAGGCCGCGAGCGCGCCGACCTGATCTCCGAGGGCCGCCCGCGACTCGCCGATGTTCGAGCGCAGCGAGGCCACCGCGGGGTGGCTGGGCCCGAGCCTGGCCGCGCGCAGATCCAAGCTGCGCTCGTAGGCTCGCAGCGAGCCCTCGAAGTCGCCGGTGAAGAAGCGCAGCACGCCTCGGGCCTCCTCGACCTCGTCGCGGGCCCGCGCGGAGGCCCAGTCCGCGGCCGTGTAGATCTCCGCGCAGGCGTCGAGCTCGACGAGGGCCGCCTCGAGCTCGCCGCTGGCCATGAGCAGCTTCGAGCGGTTGAAGCGGACCTCGGCCACGGACAGCGCGTCGCCCCCAAAGGCGGCCTCGCGCATGACCTGGGCGCGATCGTAGTGCGTCGCGGCGACCTCGAGCGCCCCGCTAGCGAGGGCGAGATTGCCGAGGTCGAGCTCGACGGCGGCGACGGCCGGCGCGGTCTCACCCAGGGGCTCCGCGAGGGCGCGAGCCTCCTCGAGGGCGGCCTCGGCCTCCGACAGGCGATCCAGGGTCGCGAGCAGGCGGCCGCGCTCGAGGGCGCGACGGATCCGCCGCTCGCGCGACAAGCTCGCGGCCTCGCCCGCCGACGCGTCGAGCAACGCGAGGGCGGCCGCGAATTCACCGGCCTGCTCGCGCGCGCGCAGCTCGGCCATGAGTAGATCGAAGGCCAGGTTCGGCCGGTCCTCGCCGAGGCGCGAGACCGCGGCCTCGGCCTCGGCGATCAGGTCGCGCTCGCGGACCGGCTCGCCCCAGGTCCCGGACAGATCCCGGGCGAGGCGCGCTCGCCCCTGGGCCACGAATTCATCGAGGCCCAGGGCCTCGGCCTCGCGGACCTGCGCGAGCATGATCTCCGCGCCCACGTCGTGCTCCTCTCGCAGCAGCGCGGCCTCGCCTGCCAGGGCCGCGACCGCGAGGCGCAAGGGCGGGTAGTCGCTGGCCTCGAGGCCGAGCTCGAGGCGCGCGCGTAGGCTCTCGGCCTCGTCGAAGCGACCGAGCTCCATCAGCGCCTCGGCCCGGGAGACCTGTCCAAAAGCGGCCAGGAGCGCGTCTGCCTGGGCAGCGTCGGCCGGCAGCGCGAAGGGATCATCGAGGCGCCGAGGGTCCGCGCAGACCTCGAGCGCCGGCAGATGATCGAGCAGCTCGAGGGCGCGACCGGGCACGCTGGGCTGCTCGCCCGCGGACATGAGCACGTCGATCACGGCCTCGGCCCGGTGGCGCTCGCGGGCCAGGCAGGCCACGCGGCGGTCGAGCAGCGCCTGCGACTGGCTGCCCTCGACATGCGTCGCCTCGCAGGCGTCGCGGCTGGCCGCGAGCCAGTCGGCCGCCCACCCGTCGAGGGTCTGCTCGACGAGGGCCGCGCTGGCCGGGGCGAAGTCGAGGCCGCTGGCCGCGAAGGCCTCTCGCAGCGCGCCGCGCCGGGTCGCGTCCCAGGTGCCCTCGAGGGCGGACGCATCGACGGCGCACAGCGGCGGCTCCCCGGCGCCCTGCGAGGCGAACAGGCCGAGGGTGACCAGGGCCGCGCTCACGCCAGCGCCCAACAGCGCGCCACGTCGACCCTCCAGCGCCGCCTCGAGCTCGGCGAGCAGCGCCGCCATGCTCTCCCAGCGCTCGCCGGGCTCGCAGCGCAGGCCCTTGCTCAGCGCCCGCCGCACCCGCCAGGGCGCGCGCCCGTCTTCGGGGGCCTGGAGGCGACCGGCCGCGATCTGCTCGCACAGCTCGCCGACGGACTTGGCGACGAAGGGCCGGCGACCAAAGAGCAGCTCGTAGGCGGTCACGCAAAACGCGAACTGATCCCCCGCGGGCGTGCACGGCCGCGCGGCGAGCTGCTCCGGGGCCATGTAGGCCGGCGTCCCCAGCAGCGCGCCGTGGCGGGTCAGCGTCCCCGCCAGCGGATCCCCCGCGCGCGTGCGGGTCGAGTCCAGCGTCGCGCCCTCGCCCCCGCTCTCGCCCCCGCCCCCGCTTCCCCGCCAGGTCGAGTCCATCTCCACGGAGATCCCCTGACCGAGCTCGTCGAGCTGCCCGCGCGCGAGGCCGAAGTCGAGCACCCGCACCCGCCCGTCGTCGCCGACGATCACGTTGTCGGGCTTGAAGTCGCGGTGGACCAGGCCAGCGGCGTGCGCCGCCGCCAGCCCGCGCCCGGCTTGGATCAGCAAGTCCAGCGCCGCTCGCCAGCCTCGCGTCTGCGCCTCGGCTCGCCAGCGTCGCAGCGTCCGCCCGGCGACGAACTCCATCGCCAAGAAGAGCGCGCCCTCGTGCTCGCCGACCTCGTAGAGCCCGACCACGTTGGGGTGCGAGAGCTTGGCCAGGGCGAGGGCCTCACGGCGCAGGCGCTCGGCACCGCCCTCGCTGGAGATCCCCACGCGCAGCAGCTTGACGGCGACCTTGCGATCGAGGCGCTCGTCGTAGCAGGCGTAGACCACCCCCATGCCGCCTTCGCCGAGCTTGCGCAGGACCACGAACGGCCCGATCGCGGCGACCCCCGGGCCCGACGCGTCGCCGCCCTGGTTGGCCTTCGGGAACAGCTGCGCCCGCAGGCGCGCCTGCGTGGCCAGGTCGCGCAAGGTGTCGCCGTCGAGCGAGGCCGAGCTGCGACCAGCCTCGACGAGCGCGTCGGTCAGCGGATCGCTCGATGCCTGCGCGCGCTCCATCGCTACCCCAGGCTACACGCCATGGGCTGGAGCGCACGAGTTTTTCTAGTGCTGAAGACGCGAGGATTGGCTTGCCGAGTGGAAACGGCTCACTCGTAGTCCAGCGCGTCGGCCCGGCGTGCGAGCAGCTCTTCGATCTGCGGGAGCAGCTCGCGGGTCATGTCGGCGAGCTGATAACGCGGCGCCCAGCCCCAGTCCTCGCGGGCGTTTTGATCATCGAGGGCCGAGGGCCACGAGTCGAGGATGCGCTGGCGCTTGGGGTCGGGCTCGAAGCCAAAGTCCGCGCCGCGGGGCAAGGCCGCGGCCACGTCGGCGGCGATCTCCTCGGCCGTCGGCGAGAACGCGGCGATGTTGTAGATGCAGCGGCGCAGCTGCTCGCGCGGGGCCTTGGACAGCTCGAGCAGCGCCCGGATGCCGTCGGGCATGTACATCAGGGGGATGCGGGTGTCGGGGCGGCAAAAGGCCGTGTAGCTGCCCTTGCGCACGCCGTCGATGTACATGAAGACGACGTAGTCGCTGCTGCCACCGCCGGGGATCGAGGCCGAGATCAGCCCGGGGAAGCGGACCCCGCGGACGTCGAGGCCGAAGCGCGCGGCGTAGTAGTCGGCCAGCATCTCGCCGGCGGCCTTGGTCACCCCGTACATCGTCGTGGGGTGCAGGGCCACGTCGTCGCCGACGGTCTCGGGCAGCCCCGGCCCGAACACGGCGATGGTGCTCGTGAAGATCAGCTGGGCCACGCCGGCCAGGCGGCAGGCCTCGAGGACGTTGTAGGTCCCGCCCTGATTGACGCGATAGGTCAGATCCGGGTCGACCTCGCCGCGCGCCGAGAGGATCGCCGCGAGGTGGAAGATCTTGTCCGGCTTCAGCTCGCCGACCAGCTCGACCACGGCCTCGCGCTCGGTGACGTCGAGGCGGTGCCAGGGCAAGTCGGCGGGGAGCTCGGCGCCGGCCGGCGGGCCGCGGAGGTCACTCCCGTGCACTTCGTGGCCGTCCGCGAGCAGGGTTCGGATGAGGTCGGCGCCGACTTGGCCACCGGCGCCGGTCACGAGGATGCGCACGGCGGCAGTCTCCCCGATTCGCTCCGCGCCTCGCAAGCTGGCCGGCCGCGAAGTCGGGGATCCCGGCGAAAGCAAGATCACGCGAATTCGCGGCGCGCAGCGCTGTTCGCAACCATTCGTGCAAAGAGATCTCCCACCCGAAGGCGCGCGAACGCGCCGGCTCGAGGGCCCCCTCTCGACCTTGGCGGCGCCCTCTCGACCCCCGCCTCGGCCGGAATGGCGATCCGCCCAGGCGCGTCGAGGCAGCGCGCCCTCGGGCGCTGCCTGCGACTCCAACCCACACCGCGACGCCCGCCACCGCCGGATTCTTGCCAGGCCGGGCGTTGCTGTGCCAATCACCGAAACAGCCGTGCTCTACCACCTCCTCTACGGGTTGCACGACCAGGCCAGCTGGCTCTCGGGCCTCAACGTCCTGCGCTACACCTCCACGCGGATCTTGCTGTCCACGCTGACCGGGCTGCTGCTCACGCTGCTGCTCTATCCGTGGTTCATCCGCACGCTCCAGCGCATCCAGCTCGGCCAGGTCGTCCGCGACGACGGACCCGAGTCGCACCTGGCCAAGCGCGGCACGCCGACCATGGGCGGCTCGCTGATCATCTTCGCCGTCATCATCCCGACGGTGCTGTGGTCGGACCTCGGCAACCCCTTCGTGCTGCTCGCGACCTTGGTCACCGCCGGCTTCGGCGTGATCGGCTTCCTCGACGACTTCCTCAAGATCCGCCGCAAGAGCTCCGGCGGCCTGCCGGGGCGCTACAAGTTCCTCGGCCAGTTCGCCGTCGCGACCGCCGTGGTCGCCTACCTCTACAGCGGCGACATCATGCCCGAGGCGATCCGCTACCAGCTCGCCCTGCCCTTCTCGGACTTCTACGCCACCAAGATCGTGCTCCCGCACTGGCTGTACTGGGTGTTCTCGGTCCTGGTGATCGTCGGGGCGAGCAACGCGGTCAACCTGACCGACGGCCTCGACGGCCTCGCGATCGGCCCGACGATCATCTCGTCCGGCACCTTCTTGGCGCTGACCTACGCCGCCGGCACCTTGCTGGCCGGCTTCGACATCGCCCGCTACCTCAACATCCCGCACATCCCCGGGGCCGGGGAGCTGGCGATCTACTGCGGGGCGATGTGCGGGGCCGGCGTGGGCTTCCTCTGGTACAACACCTACCCGGCGAGCGTGTTCATGGGTGACGTCGGCTCGCTGCCCCTCGGCGCGGGTCTGGGCTTTTTGGCCGTGGCGTCAAAAAACGAGTTCACCTTGCTGGTCGTCGGTGGGATCTTCGTGCTCGAGACCGTCTCGGTCATCATCCAGGTCGCGAGCTTCAAGCTCACCGGCAAGCGCGTGTTCAAGATGGCGCCCATCCACCACCACTTCGAGCTCAA
Organism: Pseudenhygromyxa sp. WMMC2535; assembly: GCF_011083025.2. Classification (NCBI taxonomy): domain Bacteria; kingdom Pseudomonadati; phylum Myxococcota; order Nannocystales; family Nannocystaceae; genus Pseudenhygromyxa; species Pseudenhygromyxa sp. WMMC2535. The sequence continues at coordinate 3,051,601 of NZ_JABJWV010000001.1, read as the reverse complement.
GGGCTGGGCCGAGCCCAAGGTCATCGTCCGCTTTTGGATCATCAGCTTTGCCCTGGCCCTCCTCGCGCTGGCCACGCTGAAGCTACGGTGAGCGCCTCCGACTCGAGCACCCAGCTGCGCCTCCCGGCCCTCGCCAGGGTCCGCCGCGCCCTCGTGGTCGGCTGCGGCCAGAGCGGCGTCGCGGCGGCCGAGCTGCTCGCGGCCGCCGGCGTCGAGCTGCGCCTCTACGATCGCCGCGCCGAGGTCCACGGCCTGCCCGCGCGCCTCGACGGCGCCGAGCTCTACTTCGGCGAGGCGCTGCCCCCCGACGCGGCCTTCGCCGACCTCGACCTGCTCGTGCTCAGCCCCGGCGTGCCTCCCCGGCTGTTCCGCGAGCGCTACCGCCGGCTGGTCCCCGAGGCCGAGCTCCACGGCGAGCTCAGCTTGGCCCTGACCATGGTCGCCGACTGGAACCTCCCGACGGTGCTGGTCACCGGGACCAACGGCAAGAGCACCGTGACCGCGCTGACCGGGGCCATGCTCGCGGCCGGCGGCCTCTCGCCCTTCGTGGGCGGCAACCTCGGGATCCCCCTGTGCGAGCTCGTGCTCGCCGTCGCCGAGGGTCGGCGCGAGCGCCCCGGGGCCCTGGTGCTCGAGTGCTCGAGCTACCAGCTCGAGACCCTGCGCGTGTACCCCGAGGCCCCGCGGACCTCGGTGGCCATGCTGCTCAACGTCAGCCCGGACCACCTCGACCGCTACGACTCCATCGGCCACTACGCCCAGACCAAGGCGCGGATCTTCGCCGGCCTCGACGCCAGCTCGCTGGCCCTGCTCGCCGCCAACGACCCCTTCACGCCGACCTCGAGCCAGGCCGTGCCCCCGGTCGCCGACTCCAAGCTCGTCGACGGCCCCGAGCCCCCGCGCCTGACCGAGGGGAGCCAGGACCTCGAGTTGCGCCCCGACGAGCGCTACGCCCGGAGCCAGCTGCCCCTCGCCGGGCGCCACAACGCCATCAACGCGCTCTTCGCCCTCGCCGGCGCCCGCCACCTCGGGGTCTCGCGCGAGCACTGCGAGGCCGCCATGGCCGGCTTCCACGCCCTCCCCCACCGCATGAACCCGATCGCCGAGCGCGGCGGGGTCGTGTTCTACGACGACTCCAAGGCCACCAACGTCGCCTCGGTGCTCGCCGGCCTCGACGGCTTCGAGCGGCCCTTCGTGCTGATCTGCGGCGGCCGGGCCAAGCAGGGCGACGACCTCCGGGCGCTGCGCGAGGTCCTCGGGCGCCGGGCCAAGGGTCTGGTCGCGATCGGCGAGAGCGCCGAGCAATTCCTGGCCATGGCCCGCGGCGCGGTGCCCTGCCAGCAGGCCGTGGACATGCACGCGGCCGTGCGCGCCGCGGCCAGCATGGCCAGCCCCGGCGACGCGGTGCTGCTCTCGCCGGCCTGCGCGAGCTGGGACATGTACCGCAGCTTCGCCCACCGCGGAGAGGTCTTCGCCGAGGCCGTCCGCGCCCTGGGCAGCCCCGACACCGACTGAACTCGAAGCCCGAGCTCGAAGCCCGAGTTCGAAGCCCGACTCGAAAAAGAGCGCTCGCAGCCTTCGCCGCGAGCGCTCTTTCGTCGTTCAAGAACGAAGCGCGGAGCTCAGGGAGGGGTGCCGATCGGCGTGCGCGAGCAGTCGACCTCGCCCCAGTCCATCAGCTCGCCGTGGTCGATCACGGCGAAGTCCATGGGCCGCAGGTCCAGGAGATCGTGAGGCGTGAGCAGCCCGTCCCACTTGTTCTCGGTGAACTGATCGCTCTCGGCCGTCAGCGCGATCTGTCCGCCGTCGGCCAGGAACATCCCGTACTTTTGCAGCGCCCGCGCGACGACCTTGGCGCCCTCGCTGGGCAGCGTGTCCACGGGGTAGTCGGCGCGCAGGCGCAGGTGGACGCCGTAGGGCGGCGCCTGGTCCGGGCCATCGGTCGCGTTGGTGCTGTGGGTCGCCGGCGCCGAGTACATGTGGTGGCGGATGTTGTCGTTGGGCAGGATGAAGCGGATCGCGTGGTCGATGGACCCCGAGGCGACCTCGTCGGCGTCGAAGAGCAGCGGGGCCATGGGGAAGCCCGCCGCGTCGGCGCTGGTGCAGCCCTGGCCGCGGCCGTCGTCGTCGTAGACCTGGTTCATGTCCCAGATCGCCAGGCAGCCGCCGTCGAACTCGCCGTCGACGATGTTGGCCCGGAACATCTCGTAGAGGATGCCCTCGTCGCGGGCGGCGACGAGCAGGTGACAGTCGCCGTTGTTCTCGCAGGCGTAGCCCTCGTTGCCCTCGATCGCCCCGCCCTCGGGGATCGGCATCTCGGCCCAGTCGCAGTCCGGCGTCCAAAACGCGTTGTTGGTCGCGAAGGCCACGCGCGGCGTGTCGGCGTCGGCCTCGAGCGTCTTGATCGAGAAGTCGATCTGAAACTTGTCGCCGTTGCCCCAGCCGGCCTCCTCGAGCCAGGCGATCACCGTGTCCGAGTCGGCCGTGGTCGCCGCCTCGGTGACGTCTCGGCACCACACCGCGTCGGCCGGGAAGTAGCCGGCGCAGGCCGGGAGCTCGCCCCCGCCGGTGTCGGTCGTGTCGTCCTCGGAGCTGGTGTCGTCGCTGTCCGTCGACTCGGAGCTGGTGTCGGCGCTCGTCGTGTCGCTGGTGTCCTCGCCCGTGGTGCCTTCACCCGTCGACTCGCCAGAGGTGTCGACCTCGTCGGCGCCGGTGCCCGTGTCGTCGCTGCTCTCGCCCGCGCCGTCGTCGGAGCAAGCGGCGAGCGCGAGCGAAGAGGACGCGAGGCAGGCCAGCACCAAAGATGCTCGTGACATGGAGTTCATGGCGCAAATGGTACTCCCTGCACCCGGCGCCAGGCACGGCCCCGCGCGCCCTCGACGGTGTCCAACGCAGCGCACCGAGGGAGATCCATGCACGTCGTTTGGCGGGCCATCCGTGACGCGCGAGGCCCCTGCCGTGCGCATAGGCCCCGAGCTCGGCCAAGGTTTTCAGCCCGACGAAAACACAGCCGCCCGGCACGGGTCACCCGCGCCAACGCGCCGCGTGGGGAAAAAATCACAGACTCAGTCCGCGTCGAAGAGCGCGACCTGTACTCGCGCCAGGTAGGCCTCGAGCCCAGGGAAGCGCCCCTTCGCCGCGGCCTGCAAGGGCGTGCTCAGCTCGGGCGTGATGGCGCCGGCGACCATCGAGTAGACCGTCGCGTCGATCGAGGTCATCGCCTCACCAAAAAAGTAGGGCCCCTCGCCGAGCATGACCTCGAGGGCCTCGAGCAGCGCGAGGCCGCGGGCGACGACCTCGGCCTCGGCGTGCCGGCCCATGCCCTGACCGCGCAGCGAGGCCACCGTCTGCTTGCGAATCGAACGCAAGATCAGCGGGACCAGCAAGCCCGGCGCACCGCCCGAGCGCACCGCCCCGCCGATCACGTCGGCGTAGCGCGACCAGACCGCGTCGAGCTGCCAGCGCATGTAGAGCACCACGAAGTAGAGGTCCTCCTCGACCATGCTCTGGACCGCCCGCGCCTGGGCGCGCTGCATGGGGCTCAGCCCCGCGTCGAGCTCGACCCCGCGCGAGCGCGTGAGCCGGGCGATGATCTCGCTCGAGTCCCCGACCAGCTCGCCCTCGAGCTCCGCGTAGGGGGCCTTGCCCTTGGGCGCGCGCTTGGGATCGAAGCCGCCGGCCTCGTAGTCGATGCCCGCCATGCGCAGCCAGAGGATCAGCTTCGTGCAAAAGGGGCTGAGATCGGGCTGACCGAGGCCAGGGCCGAAACGGTAGATCTTGACCGCCATCACCGCCCCAGATGCCCGATTTTCCCGGCCTTGGCCATAGCCGAGCCCGCTCGCCCGCCATTTTTTTGCTTCGCTGGCACGGCCGTGCTTCGTTCCCGAGCATGTCCCAGCCTGCCCAGACCGGCGTGGCCGACGAGCGCGACCTCAGCGAGAGCGCCGACGCGAGCGACCAGCCCCGAGAGCGCCGCGGCAAGGGCCCCGGCGAGCAGGCCATGGACCCGTGGCTGTTCTTTGCGACCCTGGCCCTGGCCGCCATGGGCCTGGTCATGGTCTACAGCTCGAGCGCCTGGACGGGCAGCGGGCTGACGGGCTCGTGGGAGTTCTTCCTGCGCCGCCAGTCCGTGTTCTTCGGCCTGGGGATCGCGGTGATGCTCGCGGTCAGCCGCGTCGACTACCGGATCTTGCGCCGCTTCTCGCCCCAGCTCATGGCCGTGGCCGTGTCCTTGCTCTTGCTGGTGCTCTTCATCTCCGACGACATCAACGGCGCGCGGCGGTGGATCGACCTCGGGCCGATCCACATGCAACCCTCGGAGATCGCCAAGATCTCCCTGGTCGCGTTCATGGCCGCGACCCTGGCCCGGCGCGGCGAGCAGATCCGCCAGTTCAAGGTCGGCTTCCTGGCCCCGATGCTGGTCGCCGGCGGGACCATGCTCCTGGTCCTGCTCGAGAAGGACCTCGGCACCACGGTGCTCATGGGCATGCTCAGCCTGATCCTGCTCTACGTGGCGGGCACGCGCTCGAGCTGGGTGATCGCGGCGGTGATGACCGCGGCGCCCCTGGCCTGGTCACAGATCGTCAACGTCGGCTACCGCCGCGAGCGCGTCGAGAGCTTCCTGTCCGGCGACGACTACCAGGTCGAGCAGGGGCTGATCGCGATCGGCTCGGGCGGCCCCTTTGGCCTCGGCCTCGGCAACGGGCGCCAAAAGCTCGGGTTCTTGCCCGAGAACCACACCGACTTCATCCTCGCGACGATCGGCGAAGAGCTCGGCCTGCTGGGGATCCTCGCCGTGATCGGCCTCTACGCGCTGCTGGTCTGGCGCGGGCTGACCGTGGCCCGCCAGGCCGCGGACCGCTTCGGCACCTACCTGGCCATCGGCCTGTCGGCCCTCTTTGGCCTCCAGGCGCTGATCAACATGGCCGTCGTGCTCGCGCTGATGCCCGCCAAGGGCATCACCTTGCCCTTCGTCAGCTACGGCGGCTCGAGCTTGCTGATGTCGATGGCCGCGATCGGGGTGCTGCTCTCGATCTCGCGCCGGCCCGAGCCGTGGGCGATCAGCGACATGCGCGGGCGCGGGCGCGGCTCGGCACCCAGCGGCTTCGTCACCCGGCTGCGCGAGCGCGTCAGCGGGCTGATCTCCGGCGGCGGGCACCAAGCTCGACCCACTCGCGCCGCCCAGGCGCGACCCAACGTGCGCCGCTGAGCTGCTGCCCCCTGCCGTGCTCGAGCTTCTGGCTCGGGCTTCTGGTCGCAGGTGGTCGTTCGCCTCGGCCAGCGCAGAGCGTGCGCTCCCGTCGTCGCGGCCGATCCACCGCGGCCTGCTAAGCTCCGCGCCATGTCCGCAGATGTCGAAGAGAGCGCTGACGAGCGCAGGGACATCGCCAAGAAGACCCTCGTACGCCTGGTCGCCGGCTTCCTGAGCATCGCCGCGATCCTCTTCATCCCCGCGGGGACCCTGCGCTACTGGGCCGGCTGGCTGTACATGGCCGTGTTCCTCGGCCCGGCGAGCGCGGCGGGGATCTACTTCTTGCGCCACGATCGAGCCCTGCTCGCTCGACGCCTGCGAACCAAAGAGAGCCAAAGCGACCAGCGCTGGATCATCGCCCTGACCAACACGCTGTTCATCGCCGGCTTCATCCTCCCGGGCCTCGACTTCCGCTTTGGCTGGTCGCAGCTGCCCTGGCCGGTGATCCTCGCCGCCAACGCCCTGGTCGCCGCCGGCTACGCCCTGGTGTTCTGGGTGCTGCGCACCAACAGCTACGCCTCGCGGACCATCGAGGTCGACGCCGGCCAGCGGGTGATCGACACCGGGCCCTACGCGTGGATCCGCCACCCGATGTACACCGGCGTGCTCGTGATGATGCTGGCCTCGCCCCTGGCCCTGGGCTCGCTGTGGGCGCTGCTGCCCTTCGCCCTGCTGCTCCCGCCGCTGCTGGTCTGGCGGATCCGCGGCGAGGAGCGGGTGCTCGGCGAGCAGCTCGTCGGCTACGCGAGCTACTGCGCGCGCGTGCGCTGGCGGCTGATCCCCGGGATCTGGTGACTAGACCCAGGCGGCGCCATCGCCCATCATCGCGGGCCATGGCCACCGCTCCCCGCATGCTCGTCGACGGCGTCCCCCTGCCCGGAGAGGGCGCCCCCGGGCGGCTGAGCGACGACCGCATGCTCGAGCACTTCCTCGAGTGGACCATGGACCAGGGCCTCGAGCTCTACGAGCACCAAGAAGAGGCGGTGCTCGAGATCATGGCCGGGCGCCACGTGATCCTCAATACGCCCACGGGCTCGGGCAAGTCGCTGGTCGCCCTCGCGATGCACTTTCGCGCGCTGTGCCTGGGCAAGCGCGCCTACTACACCTCGCCGATCAAGGCCCTGGTCTCGGAGAAATTCTTCGACCTGTGCCGGGTGTTCGGGCCCGAGCGCGTGGGCATGCTGACCGGCGACGCCGCCCTCAACCACGAGGCGCCGATCATCTGCTGCACCGCCGAGGTCCTCGCCAACGTCGCCCTGCGCGACGGCGACCAGGCCAATGTCGACTTCGCGGTGCTCGACGAATTTCACTTCTTCGCCGACCGCGATCGCGGCATCGCCTGGCAGATCCCCCTGCTGACGCTGCCGCAGACCACCTTCATGCTGATGTCGGCGACCCTCGGCGACACCAGCGGCTTCGAGCAGGACCTCGAGGCCCGGACCGGCCGCGAGGTCGCGCTGGTCCGCTCGGCCCAGCGCCCCGTCCCGCTCGAGTTCAGCTACGCCGAGACCCCGCTGCTCGAGACCATCTCCGAGATCGTCGAGGGCGGGCGCTCGCCGGTCTACGTCGTCAACTTCACCCAGCGCGAGGCCGCCGAGCTCGCCCAGGCCCTGACCAGCACCAAGCTGATCGACCGCGACCGCCTCGACCGCATCCGCGAGGCCCTGCACGGCTTTCGCTTCGACTCGGTCTACGGCAAGGACATCCAGCGCTTCATCCGTAGCGGCGTCGGCCTGCACCACGCCGGGCTGCTGCCCAAGTACCGCCTGCTGGTCGAGAAGCTCGCCCAAGACGGGCTGCTCGAGGTCATCTGCGGCACGGACACCCTGGGCGTGGGCGTCAACGTCCCGATCCGCACGGTGCTCTTCTCCAAGCTGTGCAAGTACGACGGCGAGGGCACCAAGATCCTCGCCGTCCGCGACTTCAAGCAGATCGCCGGGCGAGCCGGGCGCAAGGGCTTCGACGACCGCGGCTGGGTGATCGCCCAGGCCCCGGAGCACGTGATCGAGAACAAGCGCCTCGAGCAAAAGGCCCAGGCGGCGAGCAAGCCGGGCAAGAAGCCCAAGAAGTTCGTGCGCAAGAAGCCCCCGGAGCGCGGCTACGTGCACTGGGACGAGGACACCTTCCGCAAGCTCGTGGACAGCGAGCCCGAGACCCTGCGCGCGGCCTTCCGCGTCGACCACGGGATGATGCTCAACCTGCTCCAGCGCCCCTCGGCCCGCTCGCGGCCCGACGGGGGCTACCGCGACCTGCTCGAGCTGATCGCGGCCTCGGGCGAGCGCGACGTGATCGTCTCACGCCTGCGCCGCGAGGCCGCGCAGCTGTTTCGAGCCCTGCGCGGGGCGGGGATCGTCGGTCTCCACCCGCGCGCGGACGGCGCTCGCGGCCGCCGGGTCCAGGTCGAGGAGGCGCTCCAGCGCGACTTCTCGCTGCTCCAGACCCTGGGCCTCTACCTCGTCGAGACCCTCGAGCTGCTCCCCGGCCCCGACGAGGACGAGCGCCACCCGCTGCGCGTGATGAGCCTGGCCGAGGCGATCCTCGAGAACCCGCGGGTGATCCTGGTCAAGCAAGAACAAAAGCTCAAGGGCGAGCGCGTCGCCGAGCTCAAGGCCGAGGGCGTCGAGTACGAGGCGCGCATGGAGGAGCTCGAGAAGGTCAGCTACCCCAAGCCCGACGCCGACTTCATCTACGACACCTTCAACGCCTTCGCCGGCAAGCACCCCTGGGTGGGCAGCGAGAACATCCGGCCCAAGTCGATCGCCCGCGACATGTACGAGCGCTGGGCGACCTTCAACGACTACGCCAAGGACTACGGCCTCGCGCGCAGCGAGGGCCTGCTCCTGCGCCACCTCCACCAGACCTACAAGACCCTCGAGCAGACCGTGCCCGAGCGCCACAAGCACGAGACCGTGGTCGACGCGATCGCCTGGCTGCGCGCGACCATCGAGCGCGTCGACTCGAGCCTGGTCCAGGAGTGGGAGCGCATGCTCAGCGGCGCCCACCAGGTCGACGAGCGCCTCGCCGCGACCCTCGAGCGCATGCGCCCCGAGGAGCTCGACGTATCCTTGGACCGCAAGGAGTTCCACGCGCGGATCCGGGCCGAGCTCCACCAGCTCGTCCACGCCATCGCCCGCCAGGACTGGGAGGAGGCCCTGGGCTGCATCCGCGTCGCCCCCGACGAGCAAGGCGAGGACTGGAGCGAGGAGCGCCTCGAGGCCGCCATGGCCGGCTACTTCGAGGACTACGCCGAGCTGCGCTTCGGCCCCGATGCCCGGCGCGCCGACAAGACCCAGATCCGCGAGGAGGAGGACCACCTGTGGTCCGTGCGCCAGACCCTCGTGGATCCCCAGGACGAGGGCTTTTGGTACATCGCTGGCGAGGTCGACCTGCGCGAGGATCGCTCGCCCGAGGGGCCGCTGGTCCGGGTCCTGCGGATCTCCAGCTAGGCCCAAATCAGGGCCAGTTCAGACCCTGATCAAACCCAACTCAGACCCAGCTCAGGGCGCGTTGACCGAGACCACCGCCGCCCCCGGCGGCCCGAACAGGCCCTTGCGCGCGGCCTCGATCGCCTCGCGGTTGAGCGCCGGGAACCACGAGAAGAAGATCGGCAGCTGGCTCTTCTGCTCGTCGGTGAGGTAGTCGAAGTTCGAGCCGCGGTCGTTGACCTCCCAAAACTCGCGCGTGCGCAGGGCCGCGAGCTCGCCCCAGATGCTGCGCAGGCGCTCGGCCGGCTCGTTCTTCATGTCGGCCTGGATCCGCCGGGCGAGCGGCTCGGCGCCGTTCATCATGTAGGTGGTCGCGAGCTTGACCTGGGCCCGGCGCACGCCCTTGAGCGTGGTGTCGCTGGTCGAGCTCTCGGCGCTGTCGTCGACGCGCAAGAAGGTGGCGAGCAGCTCGTCGTGGAAGGGGATGTCGGCGTGGAAGGCCTTGGCGCACAGCGCCCCGACGTCGTGGGCGATGACCTCGGTGACGAAGGCCATGCCCCGGCCAAAGGCGATCCCCGAGTAGTAGCGCATGTAACGGGCGATCTCGAGCCCGCGCTTCTCGAGCTCGCTGAGGTCGCCGGCCGGGGCCCCGAGCGAGACCGTCAGCGTCGAGGTCATGCTCACCGGCTGGTCGAGGATCAGGTCGTTGGGGTCGGTGTCGCGGTGCTCGATCACGAAGCCGCCGAGCTGGCGATACTGGTGGAGGATGTTGTAGCAGGTCCGCGTGTCGTTGGCGTTGATCGTCGCGCGCAGGTAGGTGTTGAAGAACTTGATCGTCAGGTCGAGGGCCGGGAGGTCGCCGTGGCGCGAGGCCGCCTCGCCCAGGCGCCGAGTGTTGATCGCAATCAGGTAGCAGAGGTCCTTCATGCGCTCGAGGCCCTCGCCGAAGAGCATCTGGTACTGGCGCAGGATCTTCCACTCGAGCCAGGTCCCGCGCCCGCGCAGGTCCTCGATCGCCTCGTCCGAGAGGCTGACGAAGTCGGGGCTCTGGCGGTTCCAGTCGGGGATCGCCGACCAGCTCTGGACCATGCCGGCCTTGGTGTCGCCGTAGTAGATGGCGAAGTTGCAAAGCGCGTTGGTCGTGCTCGAGGCGATGTTCTTGTCTTTTTGCTGGACCGCGTTGAGGCCGATGTTGGCGAGGTGCTCGACGGCCTGGGTCGCGCCGTGCTGGCGCGCGCTGATCGAGCGCCGGCCGCGGCCGCGGTAGGGGGTCGAGGACGCCAGCCCGTCGGTGGTGATCCTCGAGATGATCGAGTCCGGCTCGAGGAAGTTGAACACGTAGGCGAAGTAGGGGAAGAGCAGGCACAAGCTGGTGGTCAGCAGCAGCATCGAGAGCACCACGCCGACCCGCGGGACCGAGCCCTCGCCGATCGCGAAGTTGACCCACAGCACGTAGGCGTTGCAGACCACGAAGAAGCCGAGCACCAGCAAGTTGGTGCGCGCGCGGAAGAAGAGCGAGGTCACGATCGGCGTGAACCGAGTCGCGGCCAGCTGGACGATGATGCTCGAGACCGTCAGCGCCAGGCCCAAGACCGCGGCCATGACCTCGCCGAGGTTGCCCAGGGTGTTGCGGGCCTGCTCGAGGTCCTGGTTGGTGAGCGCGCGCCACAGCCCCCCGAGGGTGAAGCCCTGATCCATCTCACCTGGCGGCGGCGGCGAGACGTAGCTGGCCACCGAGTCGAAGAGGATCGAGACCGCGAAGATCAGCGCCGCGGCCGTGCCCACGAAGGCGAAGGGCAAGATCCAGTCCTTGAGCGGCTGGCGCAGCTCCTTCTCCCGCGAGCGGATCAGCGTGACCGGATCGACCCGCGTGCTCTCGCTGTCGAGGGCGGCGCTCGGCTGGCTGCCCCTGGGCTTCGCCGCGCCCGGCTTGGACCCGGCGCTCGGCTTGGACCCGGTGCTCGGCTTGGACCCGGTGCTCACGGATCGACGGTAGCAGATGCCGCGCGCCTACGGGTACAGTCCCTGCATGCTCCTCGCCGTCGACGTCGGCAACACCAACACCTCCATCGGCGTGTTCGAGGGGGAGGCGCTGCGCTGCGAATTGCGCCTCGCCACCCGACGCAACTGGACCCGTGATGAATTCGCCATCGCCCTCGAGCGCGCCCTGGCCCTCCAAGGTTACGGCTTCGCGGCGATCGCAGACGCCGTCATCGCGAGCGTGGTGCCCCCGGTGCAAGGTCCCCTGGTCGAGGCCCTGCGCCGCTACGTCGGTGTTCAGGCCCTGGTCGTCGGCCCAGGGGTCGAGGCGGGGATGCCCGTGCGCTACGACCCACCCAAGGACGTGGGCGCGGATCGGATCGTCGCCGCTGTCGCCGCCCACCGCCGCTACGGCCGGAGCGAGGCCGGTGAGGCCCTCGCGGTGATCGTCGTCGACTTCGGCACCGCGACCACCTTCGACGTGATCTCCGCGACGCCCGAGTATCTCGGCGGCGTGATCGCCCCCGGCGTGGGCATCAGCGCGGACGCCCTGTTCGCCAGGGCGGCCAAGCTGCCCCGGGTCGACGTGGTCAAGCCGGCGACGGTCATCGGCCGCAACACCGTCGACGCCATGCAGTCGGGGCTCTTCTATGGTTACGTCGGCCTGGTCGAGGGCATGCTCGCGCGCATTCGTGGGGAGCTTGGTAACACCGCCCAGGCCGTCGCTACCGGCGGCCTCGCCCGCAAGGTCGCCCACGAGACCCAGGCCATCGACCATGTCGACGACAGCTTGATGCTCGAGGGCTTGCGCCTGCTGTGGGAGATGAACTCGGGCCGCGCCTGAGGCCTGCCCTCCGCCTCCGCCCCCGCCCCCGCCCCGCGCGCTCAGCCGCCCGCGGCCCGCGGCAGCTCGAGGCGAAAGCGTGCGCCCGGCGGCTTGCTCGGCACGTAGCTCAAGCTGCCCTCCATGCGCTCGGCCAGGCCCTGAGAGATCGCCAGGCCCAGGCCCGTGCCCTCGCCGGCGGCCCGCGTGGTGAAGAAAGGTTCGAAGAGACGCTCGCGGACCGCCTCGGGCACGCCGGGGCCGTTGTCCTGGACCTCGACGGCGATCATCTCGGCGCCGCCACGAGCCCCGCCCACCTCCAGCTCGCTCGCGGGGCGCCTGCGCTCGGCGATCATGCTGGCCTCGGCGACCTCGGCCGAGCGCACCCGGACCTCGACCCGCGGGCCCTCGCCCTGTGCCCCCCCTTGCCCCTCGCCCCCCCTGCTCGCCTCGAGGGCCGCGCGTGCAGCGTTGAGCACGAGGTTGATCAAGATCTGCTCGATCAGGCCCGGGTCCGCGCGCACACACAGCTCGGGATCCCCGGCGACCTCGAACTCGACGCCCGCGCAGCGCGGGTCGGCGCGGAGCAGGGCGATGACCTCCTGGACCCGCGCGACCACGGCCACGACCTCGAGCTTCGCCGGGGCCGGCTTCGAGTAGTCGAGGAGCTGAGCGACGATGCCCTGGATGCGCTGGGTCTGGGTGCCCACGCGCTGGAGGAGATCCCTGGCCGGCGCGTCGAGGCCGGGCTCGCCGAGCAGCAGCTCGGTGTAGCCGACGATCGCCGCGAGCGGGTTGCCGACCTCGTGGGCGACCCCGGCGGCCACCCGACCGACGGCGGCCAGGCGCTCGCTTCGCTCGAGGCGCCCGCGCTGGGCCTCGAGCGCGTCTTGCTGCTCGCGCAGCGAGGCGACCATCTGGTTGAAGCGCTCGGCGAGCTCGCGCAGCTCGGCGGGGCCATCGAGGGGCGCCTGGGCGCGGCCGCGGCCCTCGCCAAAGTCGGCCACGGCCTGGCCCAGGGCGCGCATCGGCCGGAGCACCTGAAGCTCGAGCAGCCCGCCGCCGATCAGCAAGAGCAGCAGGCCCACCCCGCCGGCGACGATCAGGGTCTCGCGCCAGTCGTGGCCGCGGGTCCACGGCGAGTGCTCGGCGATCAGCCGCAAGAGCACCTTTTGGCTGCTGTCGAAGGTGGGGACCGGCTCGTCGACGATGACCAGGTTCCAGCGATCCAGCAGGCTGTCGTCGACGGCCGCACGCAGCTGCGGTGCCGGGGCCGGCAGGTCCTCGAAGCCCGCGTGGACCCCCACGGCGGCGACGCGCTCGAAGCTCCCGTCGCTGCGCATGCGGTGGATCTCGATCGAGGTGCCCTGGAGCCCCGCGGCGTCGGCGAGCAGATCCTCGAGGCCGTCGCGCTCGAAGTCGCCGCCGCGAAAGGAGCCGCCGGAGAGGATCGCCAGCTGGCGCGCGTAGCTGCGCAGGCGCTCGACCTCTTGCTCGTCGTGGCGACGCTGGCCCAGCCACTCGGCGGTCAGCGACAGCGAGATCACCGCCATGACCAAGACGATGGCCAAGGTTGCGATCAGCTCGAGGCGCAGGCTCGACCGGCGCTCAGCCATCGTCCCGCAGCACCCGCAAGCTCGGCGAGCGGATCCCCCGGTCCTCGGGCCTGGAGGTGGGCGCGGCCAGGTTCTGCGGCGCCCGCTCACAGCGTGCGCAGGCCGGGCTGCCCTGGGGACGGCCGATCCGCAGCCACCGGAACACCAGCCACAGCGCCGCGAGCACCACCGAGGTGATCGCCGCGAGCTCGTGCAGCCAGGCCGGCAAGCTGATCAAGTCGGCCCCCGATCTCCCCCGCTCGGCGGCGCTGCGCCGCTTCCCGCCTCACCGTCACCGTCACCATCACCGTCACCGCCACCGTCTTCATCTTCATCGTCGTAGGCAGCGAGCGCCGCCTCGACCTCGGAGGCCGGGTTGATCATCCAGGCCACGCCGACCGACACGAAGTAGAGCACGATCATCGGCCCGGCCATCATCATCTGGCTGATCGGCTCGGGCGGCGTCAGGAAGGCGGCGAGCACGAACATGATCAGCACCGCGATCTTCCAGTAGCGCAGCAGCGTCTTCTCGGTGACGACGCCCGCCTTGGCCAGGAAGGCCACGAGCAGCGGGAACTCGAACACCGCGCCAAAGGCCAGGAGCACCCGCGTGGTGCCCTTGAAATAGTTGTGCAGCTCGAGCTGGATGACCTCGCCGCGGTCGTTCGAGTAGTTGATCATCCACTCGTAGATGAAGGGCAGCACGATCGTGAAGGCGAAGGCCGCCCCGAGCACGAACATCAGCACCGAGACGACCACGAAGGGCACGACGAAGCGCTTCTCTCGGGCGTAGAGCCCGGGCGCCACGAACAGCCAGATCTGGAAGAAGATCCACGGCGCCGTCAGGAAGATCGCGGCCATCACGGCCACGCGCACGTCGACCATGATCGGGTCTTGGATCGCCAGCGCCTGGAGCTTGGCGACGTCCCCCATGCCCGCGCCGGACCAGGCCTGGTCCAGGGGGATGCGCAGAAATTCGGCGATCTGCGGGACGAAGGAGAAGGCGGCGAAGAAGCCGAGGAAGAGCCCGGCGACGATGCGGATCAGCCGCTTGCGGAGCTCCGCCACGTGGTCGAGGAAGGCCATGGGCTGGTCGCCCTCGGGGCCACCAGCAAGGCCGTCGAAACCATTTTCTTCTTGCGTGGCCATGATCAGCTGATCGGCTTAGCCGCTTGGCGGGGCCTGGACGCCCGGCGCTCGGGCGCTCAGGCGACGCCCTCTCGGGGCCCGCCGTCCTGATCCGACCCCCAGGGGTTTTCGCTGGGCCGCTCGCTCGGATCCGGCACCGCCGGAGTGTATGCCTCCGAGCGCCGCGCGGCGATCGTCCGGGGATCGCTGCCCGCCACGGCCCCGCTGGCGCTCGATGTCGGGGCGGCGCTCGGCTGCGCGTTCGCCCCCTGGTTGGCGGGGGCCCCCTCGGCCGCCGCGCTCACTCCAGGTGCCGCAGCAGCTGCGGCGGGGGCATCAGACCCAGCGGGATCCTTGGCTTGCTCGCTTGCTCCAGCGCTCCCAGCACCCGCCTGCGCGGATGCGCCGGACCCGCCAGCGGCCTCGCTCGAGGCCTCGCTCTCGTCGCGCTTGGCCTCGCGGTCCGCCTGCATGCGCCGCGCGGTGGCCATGCGCATCTCCATCTGGGCCTTGGCGAGCTGCTGTCGAGCCTTGCGCTCGGCGTCGCGGATCTCCCAGCGGGCGTCGTTGTAGGCCCCCTTTATCTCCTCGATGGGCTCACGCAGCTCCTCGTCCAGGAGGAGCGTCTTGCGGAAGTCCTCGGCGGTCTTGCGGACCTGGCCGTAGGCTCGCGCGACCGTGCGAGCCAGCTTGGGCAGCTCTTTGGCCGGGAACAACACCACCGCGACGAGGATGATGAGCCCGATCTCCATCATGCCGAGGCCGAACACCGGCGAACAATAGCAGAGGTTTGCAAAGCCGCGCAGAGGGGTCGCGCTCTACGCCTGGACACCCCTCCAGGCCGGGGGCAAGCTTCGCCGCATGGCCCGGACCCGAGTCATCTTGGCGCTCTCCTTGCTTCCCGCGCTCGCCGCCACTACGGCGTGCCTGGAGGTCCCCGATGACCTCGAGACCCCGGCCGGCCAGGCCGCCGCGCCCTCGAGCGCGCAGGAGCTCTTGGATCGTCACATCGCCGCCAGCGGCGGCGCCGAGGCGCTGCGCGCCTTGACCCAGCGGACCGTCGAGGCCCGGGTCGTCTTCAAGGCCCAAGAAGGTTGCGAAGAGGGCGCACAGGACTGCATCTGGGAGGACGCCAACGGCCAGTTCGTCCTCTACTCCACGGCCGACGGCCGCATGTACCGGCGCATGCTCGTGGGCGACAACGTCCTCGAGCGCGGATTCGACGGTGAGACCGGCTGGCAGATGCAGTCGGAGCCCCGCCTGCTGGTCCTCGAGGACCCCGCGGCCACGCCGGTGCTGCGCGAGGACGCCCTCTTGCACTGGTACTTCGACGTCGACCAGCGCGACGCCCTGGCCCTCGAGCTCCTGCCGCCGCGCAAGATCGAGACCCCCGAGGGCGAGCTCACCCTCGACGGGATCCGCTGGTTCGCCGCGGGCCCGGCCTCACCGGAGAGTGAAAAATGGTTCGACCGGGCTACGGGTCTGCTCTACGAAGAGATCGAGCGTGACACCGAGACCGGAGATCTCGTGCGCCGGGTCCAGGGGGACTACCGCGAGGTCGACGGCGTGCTCGTGCCCTTCCTGATCCAGCAGATCACCTCGATCGACGAGCTCCCCGACCAGGTCGTCGAGCTGCGCATGCAGGTCGTCCACCACCGCGAGATCGAAGACCAGCTGTTCGTGATCCCCGAGCTCGAGGCCGTCGAGCCCGCCGCGGATCAGCTGCTCGCCAACCTCGAGACGGCCACGGCCGACGTCGCGGCCGACCCCAAGGACGCCCAGGCCCACGTCCGCCTGGCCCGCGCGGCCTTCCAGGCCGCCCACTTCGAAGAGGCCAAGGCCGCCGCCAGCGCCGCTCTCGAGCTCGAGCGCGACGAGCTCGAGGCGCTCTACACCCTGGCCCGGGTGGCCCTGCTCCAAGGTGACCTGCGCACGGCCGACAAGCAGCTGCGCGCGGCCCTATCCGCCGGCCTGCGCCCCGACGAGGCCGCGCGCCAACAGGCGTGGATCCACCTGCGCCAGGGCAATTGGAACAAGGCCGGGCAGGAGCTCTCCGACGCCGGCTTCCCGGTCATCGGGGAGCGCTACGCCGCCTTCGAGGGCAAGCCGCTCCAGGGCAGCATGACCGGCGGCTGCTCGACGAGCCTGCCCCTCGACAGCGAGCACGGCGACGTCCTCGTCGTCGAGGTCGGCGCCGAGGGAGAGCGCATGAAGCTGCTCGTCGACACGGGCGCCTCCGACGTGATCATCTCCGACGCGCGCGCGCGCAGCTTGGTGATCGGCACCGACGCCATGGCCCCGCTCGCCGCCGGCGGCCCCAACCTGCCCCAAGGCCAGATCGAGACGCTGAAGCTCGGCGCCCTCGAGGTGAAGAACGTGCCCGTGACCATGTTCCCCGCCGACCAGCTCGGCGCCGTGGTCGGGATCGAGGGCGTCGACGGCGTGCTCGGCATGCGCCCCTTCGCCGGGCGCCAGCTGACCGTCGACCGCGAGCAGGGCGTGCTCGAGCTCGTCGACACCAGCCGCAAGTGCAGCTCGGCCCGCGACGCCAACCGCCGCGGCGAGGCCGTGCCCTTCTTCTTGCACGAGACCCACTACCTCTACGTGCTCGCCAGCCTCAACGACGCCGAGGGCCTCTACCTGCTCAACACGGGCATGCGCGGCGCGGATCTGACGGCCAACGAGGGCGCCTACGCCCACGCGGGCATCGGCGCCCCCCCGGTCCGCGCGGGCATGCCCTCCCTCGCCCACGTCGCGCGCTTCAGCCTCGGTGGTTTCAGCCGCGAGGACCTCGGCGCGGCCTGGGGCTTCTTGCAACAAAACGCGACCAGCGACTACTTCCGCCTCGACGGCATGCTCGGCCTCCCGGTGTTCGGGCGCGGGCGCTGGACCCTCGACTTCGACAACCAGACCCTCTACCTCAACGCGCCCACCAAGCCGGCCGCCGACCCCGAGGCCAAGCAGCCCGAGCAGCCCGAGCAGCCCAAGCAGCCGAGCGCCGAGGCTCCCGCCGCCCCCGCCGCGAAGAACAAGAAGTAGCTCGTGGTCGCCGATCCCAACGCGCGCCTGCGGATCACCGCCGCCCTCGGCTGGATCGAGCCGACCCCCGGCGACGCGCCTCGCCTGGTCCGCCGGCCTCGCGTGGAGATCGCCCGCGAGCGCGGGACGATCCTCGCGCTGAGCCACGCGGGCGCCTGCGAGGACGCCGACGTCTGCGAGCCCCCCGACCACAGCGAGGTCCCGACCGTCGACCTCGGCAACAGCCTGCTCTTCCCCGGCCTCGTCAACGCCCACAGCCACGCCTTTCAGCGGATGATCCGCGGGGCCACCCACCGCCGGGGCGCGGGGGATCCCTCGAGCTTCTGGAGCTGGCGCCAGGCGATGTACACCGCCGCCAACGCCCTCGACCCCGAGGGCGTCTACGCGCAGACCCGCGCCTGCTTCGCCGAGATGCTCGCCCGCGGGATCACCTGCGTGGGCGAGTTCCACTACCTCCACCACCAGCCCGACGGCAGGCCCTACGCCGACGCCAACGAGCTGTCCTTGCAGGTCATCCGCGCCGCCGCCTCCGTCGGCCTGCGCCTGTGCCTGCTCGAGGTCTACTACGCCCGCGCCGGCGCGGATCAGCCCGGCCCGCTGCCCGAACAGCGCCGCTTTTGCGACGCCAACGTCGACGCCTACCTCGGCCGCCTCGACGCCCTGCGGACCCTCGCCGAGGCCCACCGCGAGCACCTGCGCGTCGGCGTCGCTCCGCACAGCGTGCGCGCCGTCCCGGCCCAGGCCCTCACCGAGCTCGCCGCCTACGCCCGCGCCCACGACCTCGTCGTCCACAGCCACGTCTCGGAGCAGCCGCTCGAGAACACGCAGTGCCGTGAAGAGCACGGGCGCACGCCCCTCGAGGTGTTCGCCGACGCCGGCTGCCTCGATCGCCCCGGGCGCTTCACGGCCGTCCACGCCATCCACGTCAGCGCGGCCGACCTCGAGCGCATGCGCGGCCAGCAGATCTGCGCCTGCCCGAGCACCGAGGCCGACCTCGGAGACGGGGTGATCCCCGCCGCGCGCTGGCTCGCCGGAGGCGCGCGCCTGGCCCTCGGCAGCGACAGCAACGCCCTCGTCGATCTCGTCCGCGAGGCCAACATGCTCGAGATGCACGAGCGCCTGGTTCACCTCGGCCGGCTGCGACTCACCGACGAGACCGGCGCGGTCGCCCCGGTGCTCGCGGCCGCGGCGACCACCGGGGGCGCCGCCGCCCTCGGCCGCCCCGAGCTCGGTCGCCTGGCCCTCGGCTCGCCCTTCGACGCCCTCGCCTTCGACCTCGATCACCCCACGCTGCGCGGCGTCGAGCCGCGCTACGCCCTCGACGCCCTGCTCACCCTCGGCAGCGCCGAGCCGCTCACCCAAGTGTGGGTCGGCGGACAACGCCGACGCTGAGTCGAGACCACGCGATGACCCTGCTCCGACCCGGCGCCTCCGCCCCCTGCGACCGAGGGTCGCAGATCCGCGCTCGCGGGCGCCTCCGCGCGCCACGGTGTCTCGCGCTCCTCTCCCTCGCGCTCTCCCCTCTCTCCTCCACCGGCTGCGCCAAGACCCCCCCCGACTGCGAGTACGACTCGGTCGAGCGCTGCCTGTGGGAGCGCGGCCGCGCCAAACCCGACGACCCCAACGCGAGCACCGCCAAGGTCGACGACGGCAGCGAGCTGACCAGCCAGCGCCGGGACGCGAGCCCCCTGGATCGCACCGTCGACGACCTCATCGAGCTCATGGGCGTGGGCCTCGAGTGGGCGCTGATCGACGAGCGCGCCCGGGCGATGTGCATCGAGGCACCCAAGCGCCCCCCGAGCCCCAGGCGCGACGAGGACGAAGACGAGCCGCCCGCCGCCGGCGAGCCGTGGCTGTGCGATCCCGGCGAGGATCTCACGATCAACGGCAACGGCCTGATCCTCGAGGCCGGCGACGGCGTGATCGCGCTGACCTCGACCGAGGTCGACGAGGCAGGCAGCGCCGAGGTCGTCGAGTTCGCGCTACAGCGCTTCGACGACTGGTGCGCGCGAAATTTCTTCGAGCCCGTCGAGGGCAAGATCCACGAGGAGCTCTACCGCTGCTCCCTGCCCGAGGGCCCGTTTTTGGTCGTCTCCCGCTTCCCCAGGGACCTCGACGCCGACCGCTGGCAGGTCTCGATCGCGGTCATGGACGCCGGCTGACGCGTGAGAACGCTTTCATGGCGAGTTCGCTGCGCGCGAGCGCCGGGCTTTCCTGACGCGGGTGAACCATTACACTCGCCCGGCGCCAATGGTCGACCACAGTTTGCCCAGCAGCCACGGCGGGCTCGTCTTCCCGCTAGACACCTTCCGCCCCACGATGCTCGCTGCGGTCCTCGCCGAAGGCCTGGTCGCACAAGCGCGCAACATCCTCGACGCCAAGCTGGTGCTCACGCGCCACCCCGAGGTGCCGCAGCTCGTGCTCGGCCAGATCATCGGCTCCGTGCTCGATGGCAACCCCGCGGCCTTCTGGCGCGAGAACCCAGAGCTCGGGCTGATCGCCTCGCAGATCATGCGCCACCAGCTCTTCCAGTATTGGGTCGAAGGTGGCGAGGAGCCGCGCCAGGGCTTCATCGTCGCCCAGCGCGGCCAGGCCCTCGCGGCCCAGGACGCGACCCGAGATCAGATGCCTCCGGGCTCGATGGCCCAAGACTGGCCCGTCGCCCAGCTCACCCAGCAGCTGCAGATCACCATCGAGGAGCTCGCCGGCGGCTTCGAAGGCGGGCCGCAGATCGAGCTGTCCCTGGTCGATCGCGAGGGTGACGATCGCGAGCTGCTGATGACCCTCGTCGGGCAGATGCCCGGCGCCGAGGACGAAGACCCGGCTCACGGTCAACATGCCCAGCAGGGTCAGCAGGCCCAGCAAGCGCAGCCCGCAGGCGCCCCTGGCCCCGCCAGCGACGACGCTCAGGCCCCCGCGCAGCCCAAACGGATCACCGCCGAGGAAGATCGCAAGCGTCGCGCCGCCGAGCATCAAGCCGAGCTCGAGGCCCGCCAGGCCAAGGCCGACTCGATCCGCGCGGACCTGCCGTACATCAGCGATGCGCTCGGCGTCGTCGTCGCCCCCAAGAGCGCCGAGCTCGCGGACACCGACATCCTCGAGCCCTTCTTGATCCCCAAGGTCGAGGGCGACATCCCCAGCGGCCTCCCTCGCGAGCTTCACCAGTCGCTCCAAGGCAAGCGCGTCGACTTCGCCGTGCCCGTCGAGTTTCTCAGCGAGGTCTTCACCAGCGAAGGCCCCCTGAACAAGCCGGCCTTCGACGAAGGTGCACAGGTCCGCGAGATCGGCGGTCAATCCGTCAAGGTCCTCGAGGTCCTCGCCCCTCGGCTGGGCTCCGGAAGCTTCATTCGCCGCGAGCGCGCCGGCGTGTTCGTGTCACGGACGCCCGATCTGCCCCTGCCCGAGGCGCTGATCGTCGCGCTGCTCGACCAGCAGGGCTGACCACAGCCCCATCTGTTCCCCGCTCCATCGGGACCCCCATGTCGTGTAGGTGTGACATGGGTGTCCTGCTTGGTTGCATGCATCGGGGGTAAGATCACACAAAGCACATAGACCGTCGTAAAAGATGACACTCTGACATCGTACTGAGCGTACACGCCCATTGTTGACGACCGCCCCAACTACACTCCCTTTACGTATCTCGGGGCCCAAATTGACAGTTAAAACGCGCCCAGAGCTGCCTCTGCTGACCCCCCGATAACCTTCTAGAAAGGTTTTATTCTGCAATTTCAGCAGTTTGTAAATTTCCCTGGCCCCAGCTGGTCAACATCGGGCGCTGCGCTAGCCTGGAGGAGTGATGGACGGAAGCGAATCGAGTCATCTTCAAATCCGGTACGGAACTTGAAGATTTTCTCCCTCGCAAACCATCACCAGAGGGTGTGGCCCGGGTAGAGCCCCGGCTGGAAAAGCAACGGAAAGGGATTTCAGATGTACTTGCGCAGGAACAAGGTCCGCTGTGGCGATTCTCGCCGAACCTACCTCTCGATCGCTCACAATGTCTGGTGGTCCGGTGAGGGCAACAAAAAGGCTCAGAGCCGCCCGATCGTCATCGCTTCCTTCGGAGTCGAAGACAAGGTCGACGTCGATCTCGCCCGTGACGTTGTCTCCGCCGTCGAAGCGAGCGCCCCTCGCCTGGCCTTCCGCCGCGGCGAAGGCAAGGCCGCGACCGTCCGCGTCGCCCAGGAAGTCCGCAAGATCGAGCCCTTCTTGAAGGTCCTGGTCAGCCGCAAGCTCGGCCTCGCGCAGCATCTGCCTCCGCACCCGCAGCGCGCCGAGATCCTCGAGGCGCTGATCCGCGATCGCCTGGCGGATCCAGACACCAGCATGCGTGAAGAGGAGATCATGACGTCCCTGCGCAACCGCCTCAGCCCCTAGCTCGAGCCACACACGACGCACGCGAAGACGCGAGCCCAGCACCGCCGGGCTCGCGTCTTCTCGTTTGTCGGCGATACCCAAAGATCAGGAGCGGCGCTCACCCCTCGTCCGACGGCGCAGGCTGCTGACTGACCGCCCCCTTGCCCGCACGCAGGTCGAGGTCCTGAAGCATGTCCTCGAGCTCGATCTTCTTCTCCAGCCGCTTGCTCTCCAGCTCCACGATCTTCCGCCCCTTCTCGTCCGCCTCGCTCGAGAACTCCTCCAGCCGCGTGTTGAGCTTCTTGCGCAGCGACCCCGCCGCGCTGTCCTTCTTGATCGCCTCGAGGTTGCGCCGCGTCTGCTCCGCCCGCTGCTCGAGCTCCGCCTGCTGCCGCCGCAGCCCGTCCACCTCCGTGTCGATCCGCCCGATCTCTCGGCGCAGATCCACGATCGGCTGGAGCTTCGCCCGCGCCCCCGCGTCCAGGTCGCCCTTGGCCAAAAACTGTTCGAGCAGGCCAAGCGCCTGCTGATCCCAGATCGCCAGGGTCAGCTTCGAGGGCGTCTGCTCGACCACCTTCAGCGAGGCCGAGCTCGACTTCGCGGGGATCGTGATCGGGATCAGCCACGCGCCCTCGAGGTCCTCGGTCCCCTCGGGCCGCTTGGCGAGCGCGTAGTTGCTGCCCGACTGCGGCTGGCGGATCAGCACTTTGTAGGCCTCCGGCTTGGCCGGCCCGCGCACGTCCCAGGTGGTCGTGGTCTGATAGAAGCTCTCGACCTCGAGCACGCCGCGGACGATGCGGGTCAAGGTCATCTCCTGGCCGCTGTACTGCTTGGCCGAGGTGACCATGATCTCGGGCTCGACGGCGAAGGGGATGGTCACCGAGGTCCCGGCGCCCACGGCCTCGGACAGGCCCTCGCCGACGAAGCTCCCGCCCGAGTAGATCGCGATCGGCCCGGGCTCGAGCACGTAGTCCGTGGCGTTTTCGAAGCGCACCACTCGGTAGGGGTTGGCCTCGTAGCCGTAGCCTGCCCCGCCCGGCTTGTAGAGGAAGGTCTGCTCGGCGGAGATCGACTCGTTGACCAGGGCGACCATGGTCGAGGTCCCGTCGGGGACGGTCACCGGCGTGTCGAGGTCGACGCGGGTCAGGCCGGAGATCCGCTGCGAACGCGCCGAGGCGTCGGTGCTTCGGCGCAGAGACTCGAGGTCGAGGCTCGGGCCCTGGTCGTAGCTGGGCGCAGGAGACGGCTCCGCCATCGGCCGGCCTGGCAGCGTCGAGCCCGTCACGGCGTCCTTGTTGCGGCCCGAGGAGGAGGAGGACTTGCGCTTCGACTTCGCCTGCTCGTTGATGTCTCGACCTCCGTACTCGCGGCGCTCCTCCACGGCCATGGCCTCGTCCTCGAGCATCTGCGACCACTCGGCCTCGGCCTTCTTGTGCTCGAATTCCTCGAGCTCGGGCTCCTCGGCGCCGTCGGCCCAGCTGGTCTCGCCCAGCGCCACCGCGGCCTGCTTGTTCACGCCGCTCTCGGTCATGTCGCTGCGATAGACGTCGCGGGGCGTGTGCAGGTCGTAGCGAAAGGCGATCGGCGCACCAGAGGTCAAGCTGAGGCTGATGTCCGTCCAGTCCTCGCCAGAGACGTTGTCGACCACGGCCCAGGCCTGGAGCAGCGCCTCGTCCCCGGACTTCTCGGGCAAGACCACGCGGTAGGTCGGCTTCCACATCGGCGCCGAGACCACGTAGCTGACCGTGAGCGAGTGGCTGCGCGCGCCCGCCAGGCGGACCTCGAGCTCGACCTGCTCGAACATGCCCTCACCGGCGGTCGCGTCGAGGCTGCGGTGCAGCTGCATGGCCAGGTCGCCGTCGTGCAGGCTCACGCTCTTGACCTTCGACAGGCGGATCACCTTCATCTCGTCGCCCGCGAGCAGGGTCAGCTTCCAGTCGCGGACGTCGCCCCCGCCAGCGGGCATCGAGACCACCGCCCCGCCGCCGCGGTCCGTGGGGTCCGGCTCGTTGATGCTGCGCTCGACCATGACCACGCGGCCGCGGACGAAGCCGCCGCCGTAGGTCGCCACGGTGATCTCCGAGCCGCGGATCGTGTCGAGGACCTGGGCGAGCGAGCCGCTGCCCGGGGCGAGCGTGGCCATGGCAGCGCTCGCCCAGGCCTGCGGATCCAGCGGCATGGACACGCTCACCGCCTTGCCGTCCTCGTCGACCACCGTGAGGCTCTTGAGCAGGTCGTTGACCTGGTCCTTGCGCACCTTCAGGCGCAGCACGTCCTCGCTGACCTGACCGTGGCGCTCGAAGTAGCCGATCCCGTTGCGGTAGAGGACGACGGTGTCGAGCTCGAGGTCGCTGACCGTCGGGAGCGGCCGGCGGCCGGCACAGGCGAGGAGGGGGAGCGTGAACAAAGTGGCGAGGACGAGCTTGCGCATGCGCGGGGTTCTCCGGGTCGGAGGGTATCGCAGCGCGGCGCGGCCTCGGGGGCCGCTCTCGCCAGCAGCGCAACGTTTTCGTCGCCGCTCAGTCTTGCAGGCCTGGCAGACGGGGCTGGGGCGCGACCGCCCCCTCATCGCCATCGGCCCCCGCTTCGGGCTCGGCCCCCGAGGCCGCGAAGGGCTCGTCTGGCCCGGGCAAGATCGGCGCGACCGGCTTGGCGGGCGCAGGCGGCTTCCCCAGGCTCAGGGTCTGATCGAGGGCCTTGGCGTCGACCTGCTTGCGGATCAGCGACGCGAGCAAGATCTGCTTGTAGTAGAGGCGGTCTTCCTCGGACAAGCTCGCGTCGCGGTCGTACTGCGCGTAGGTGTTCTCGATCGTCTTCTTGGCCTGCTCGGGCTTGTCTTGGTTGACCGAGAGGTAGATCCGCTCGAGCCGACCGAGGCTGAGGTCGTCGCCGGGGAGCTTGCGCGGGCGCTCTCGATAGAGGCGGATCTCCTCGACGAGGTCGCCGCGCAGCTCGTCCTCGTCGAGCTCTCCGGCCTCCCGCAGCGCCTTGCGGCGCTCGCTGTCGGTGACCACTTTGGCGATCTCCGAGGGCGGGATGCTGCGCCCGCCCAGCTCCTCGAGCAGGATCGTCTCGAGCTGGCCCTCGGTCAGCTTGATCAGGTGCCGGGTCTCGGCGTCCCGCGACGCCCCCTCGGGGCGCTTGCGGTTCTTCTCGCGCTCGAGGGCCATCTTCTCGGCGGCCGCCTGGTTCGCGCTCATCAGCCGGTGCGCCTCCTTGCTGGCCTCCTCGATCGCCAGCTTCTGCGCATCGATCTGCTCGCGCAGGCGAGTAGCCCGGGCCCGCTCCTGCTCGAGCTCGGCCTGGATCTCCTGCTGGCGCGTCCACAGGTTCGAGCCGACGTAGCCCAGGCCGCCGATCATCGCCACGCCCAGACCAGCAAAGATCAACCGCCGGGTCAGCCGCCGACGCTGCTGACGTCGCGCCAGGCGCTGGGCCGTGGTCGTGCGCCCGCCGAGGACCGCCGAGAGCTCCTCGGCCACCGCCTCGGCGCTGTCCGGGCGCTCGCCGGGCTCCTTGGCGAGCAGGTGCATCACGACCTGCGCCAGGCCCTTGGGCACGCTGCCCGGGAGCGCGGGCGGGCTCTCGTGGAGGTGCGCCGTGATGAAGCCGACCGCCGTGGGCGAGGCGAAGGGCAGCTCGCCGGCGAGCATCTCGAAGAGCAGCACGCCGAGGGAGTAGAGGTCGCTGCGCCCGTCGAGGCTCTCGCCGCGCAGCTGCTCCGGCGACATGTACTGCGGCGTGCCGAACATCGCCCCGCTGCGGGTGATGTCCGAGCCCTCGAGCTTGGCCACGCCGAAGTCGAGGACCTTGGCGAAGCACAGCGGGTCGCCGTCGCGGGTGTCCGCGCGGCGCTCGAGCAGCATGATGTTCGAAGGCTTGAGGTCGCGGTGGACGATGCCCGCGGCGTGGGCCTCGCTCAGGGCCACGCAGATCTGGCTGGCGATGGTCACGGCCTGCTCGGGCTCGAGCGAGCCTTGCTCGCGGATCACCTCGGCCAGGGTCTTGCCTGGCAGGTACTCCATGGCCATGAACAGCGTCCCGTCCTCGAGCTCTCCCCAGTTGAAGATCGAGACGATGTGCGGGCTCTCGAGGCTGGCCGCGGCCTTGGCCTCGTTGCGAAAGCGCTCGACGAGCTCGTCGTGGTCGCGCTCGCGGGTCTGGGAGTGGACGACCTTGATCGCCACCTGGCGGCCGATCGCTGGCTGGTCCGCGAGGTAGACCTCGCCCATGCCGCCCTCGCCGAGCTTGGCCACGATCACGTACTGGCCGATGATCTCGCGGCCGAGCATCGACTCGCCGGGGCTGGGCGGGCGCTCGGTCCCGGCGAGCAGCGTCGGCGCGTCGACGGGCGTGAGGCGGGCGGCCTCGGCCCCATCGAACTCCCCCGCCGCGGGGCGGACGATCGCGGCGCCGCAGTGCCAGCAGCTGACCGCGTCGGCTTCGACCATCGCGCTGCAGCTCGGGCAGGTCGCCACGGGCCGAGACTACAACAGGTTCGCCCCCATCACCCCTGGGACGCCACGGACAGCGCCTGGGGCAAGCCGAGGCGATCGATCAAGAACGCGTATTCGATGGCCAGCTCGCGCAGAAACTCGAAGCGCCCCGAGGCTCCCATGTGCCCGGCGCCCATGTTCGTCCACAGCAGGATCTCCCGGGCGTCGGTCTTGCGCTCTCGCAGGCGCGCGACCCACTTGGCGGCCTCCCAGTAGCCGACGCGTGGGTCATTCCAGCCCGCCAGCACCAACATGTCCGGGTAGGCCTGGGCGCGGACGTTGTCGTAGGGTGAGTAAGCGCGGATCCACCGATACCCCGCCTCGAGCGCCGGGTTCCCCCACTCGTCCCACTCCAGCGCCGTCAGCGGGAGGCTCTCGTCGAGCATGGTGTTGAGCACGTCGACGAAGGGCACGTCCGCGACCATGGCGGTGAAGAGCGCGGGGCGAGCGTTGGCGACGGCGCCGATCAGCAAGCCCCCGGCGCTCCCGCCCGTGGCGGCGAGCTGCTCGGGCGAGGTCCAGCCCTCGGCGCACAGGTGCTCGGCGCAGGCGATGAAGTCGTCGAAGGTGTTTTGCTTGTTCGCCAGCTTCCCGGCCTCGTACCAGCGCCGGCCGAGCTCGTCGCCGCCGCGGACGTGGGCGATCGCCCAGATCGCGCCGCGACGCAGCAGGCTCAGGCGCGCGCTGGAGAACGCCGGATCCGAGGCCGCCCCGTAGGCGCCGTAGCCCGAGAGGATCAGCGGGCAGGCCTCCCCGGGGCGCTCGAGGCTCGGCCCGCGCGCGCCCGACCCGGAGGCCGCCCGCCGCCAGACCAGGGAGATCGGCACGCGCTCGCCGTCCTTTGCCCGCGCCCACAGCCGCGCGCTCGCGTAGTCCCCCGGCTCGTGACCGCCGACGACCTCGACGCGCTTGCGAACACGCATCTGGCCGTCTTCGAGGCCATACTCGAGCACCGACGCCGGCGTGGTCAGGGAGCTGTAGCCCAGGCGCAGCGCGCTGGTGTCGAGCTCGTCGTTGAGCCCCGGCCAGATCGAGTAGGTGGGATCCGGGAAGGCGACGAGGTGCTCCTCGCCCGGGCCGCCGTCGTCGCGCAGGCCGACTTGCTCCGGGAAGGGCTCGAGCGGGACCACGCGCAGGCGCTGGAGGCCCTCGGCGCGCTCCCAGACCACCATGTGCCCGCGAAAGACGTCCACGTCCTCGAGCAGCACGTCCTCGCGGTGGGGGATCAGCGTCGCCCACGAGCCCTGGGCCGCGCTGCTCTGGGCGCGCGCTGGCCCGGCCGGCAGCGGCGCGAGCAAGAGCTGGAAATTCTCGGCGTCGCGGTTGCTGCGGACGAAGAGCCACTGGCCGCGGTGGCCCACGTCGTACTCGACCTTGGGCTCTCGGGCCGCGACCAGGCGCGGCTCGGCCCCCGGCGCATCGCAGGGGATCAGCCAGACCTCCGAGCTGTCGTTGGCGTCCGCGCTGAGCACCACGTAGGCCTCGGAGCGGGTGCGGTGGATCGATAGATAAAAGCGCTCGTCGTCCTCCTGAAACACGAGCGCGTCGTCGGCCTGGTCCTCCCCGAGGACGTGGCGCCACAGCTGCCAGGGGCGATGGCGCTCGTCGAGGCGCAGGTAGAGCAGCGTGCGCTCGTCGAGCCACACCGCCGAGGCCCCGCAGCCCTCGAGCACGTCGTCGAGGTGCGCCGCGAGGGGCAGGTCCGCGAAGCGCAGGGTGTAGACCTCGTCGCCCTCGAGGTCGACGCTGTAGGCACAGCGCGCGTGGCTCGGGGTCAGCGCCAGGCCGGCGAGGTCGAAGTACTCGTGGCCGTCCGCCAGCGCGTTCTCGTCGAGGTAGAGCTGCTCGGGGACCCCCGCGGCCTCGAGCTCGGCGAGGCTCAGGCGCTCGCGCCCCGGGCTCCAGGCCCGGCGACAGTGGCGGGGATACTCGTCCCCCTCCTCGGTGCGCGAGTAGTAGAGCCACGGGCCGTCCTTGGCCGGCACGGAGCCGTCGTCCTCCTTCATGCGCCCGCGCATCCCGGCGTAGAGGCGCTCGCGCAGCTCACCCGTGCGCGCCTCGAGGACCGCCTCCGCGTGCGCGCGCTCGGCCTCGACGTGGGCGCGCACCGCAGGGTCCTCGCGCTCGCGCAGCCACGCGTACTCGTCGACGCAGGTGTCGCCAAAGAGCGTGCGCCGCTGCGGCCGCCGCTCGGGTCGGGGAGCCTCGCTCACCTCGCTCATGCAGGCTCGACCCGGAGGATCGCGTCGCCCTGGTCGAGGTCGCCCTGATCTTCAGCCACGATCTCCACGACCTTCGCCGGCGAAGGCAGCCGGGGGTCGTCGTAGTTGACCCGCGTGAAGGTCTTCATCACCTCGAGCAGCCCCAGCGTCTGGCCACGGGAGATCGTCTGTCCGACCTCGACGAAGTTCGGCTTGTCCGGCGCCGGCCGGCGATAAAAGCGCCCGCTCGAGGGCGCCGTGAACGACAGCGACCCCCCATCCGACCCCACCTCCGCGCCGGCCTCGACCGACGCGCTCGAGCTCCCCGCCAGCCCCTCGGGATCCAGGCACAGCAGCGCCTGCCCATACTCGACCGGACGCCGCGCCCGATCGTCCCCCGAGGAGCCACCGACGACGCCCGAGGCCCCCGCAGGCGCCCGCAGACGATGCATCACCCCGAGCACCTCGATCCAGCCGATCTGGCCCTGCGCCCGGACGAGCGCGCCCTCCTCGGGCATCTCCCGCCACAGCCCCGGACAAGGCGCGAGCAGCTGCGTGCGCCCGCCCTCCTGCTTGTGGGCGAGGGCGACGAGCTCCGGAACGAACTGGCGACTGTCCTGCATCGCGCCAAGGATAGCCGCCTCGAAGGCTGCGAGCCTAGCCAGCAGCGAGCTCCGCAATAAGCGAGCTACGCAAGCAGCGAGCTCCGCAGGCAACGAGCTCGACAGGCAACGAGCTCGACCTCGAGCCGGTTCCGCATCCAGACGCCGAGCTCCGCAGGCGCCGAGCGCCACCGACGATGAGCTCCGCCGACGACCAGCTCCGCCGACGACCAGCTCCGCCGACGACCAGCTCGAACCGACCCCGCAAACAGCAAGTCCCCCACCACCCCCCGGGCTGGCGGTCCCAAAACCGACCACCCACCAGGCAACCGCCCAGCGCCAGCCGCAGCCCGCCAAGCAACCAATACCCAACGGCCGCCAGCCTAGCTGGCGCCCAAACGCCGAACCGCCCACAGCAAAGATGCCCCTGCCGGAGCCCCTTCCCCTCGAAGCCAACACCTCCCCACGGCCGCCAGCGCTTAAAAAAGTACGCCCCCGGTCTTTCGACCGGGGGCGATAGATCTGGCGATGACCTACTCTCCCACAGGGTGGCCCCTGCAGTACCATTGGCGCAGGAGGGCTTGACTTCCGAGTTCGGGATGGGATCGGGTATGGCCCCTCCGCCATGACCACCAGAAAAACGTGAGGTCGGGGGCTGCATGTTGCAGCAGCCCACTCCGACCCGGCGACTTCACCAAAGCACACTTCCTTGTCGAAGAGCCCTGAGGCTCTTCTCTCGCTTGTTGCGAGGGGCGCTTGTGTCGCTCGGAACCTCGTACCCGACCGCTGACAACGGTCAGCAGCCCCTGTACGGGCCAAGTCGAACGGCTCATTAGTACTGGTTAGCTCCACACGTTGCCGTGCTTCCACACCCAGCCTATCAACGTCGTAGTCTACGACGAGCCTTCAGGGAGTCCTAATCTTGAGGTTGGCTTCCCGCTTAGATGCTTTCAGCGGTTATCCGTTCCGGACTTGGCTACTCTGCAATGCCGCTGGCACGACAACAGAAACACCAGGGGTCCGTCCATCCCGGTCCTCTCGTACTAGGGACAGATCCTCTTCAAGACTCCTACGCCCACGGAAGATAGGGACCGAACTGTCTCACGACGTTCTGAACCCAGCTCGCGTACCGCTTTAATTGGCGAACAGCCAAACCCTTGGGACCGACTTCAGCCCCAGGATGCGATGAGCCGACATCGAGGTGCCAAACCTCCCCGTCGATGTGAACTCTTGGGGGAGATCAGCCTGTTATCCCCGGAGTACCTTTTATCCGTTGAGCGACGGCCCTTCCATTTGGAACCGCCGGATCACTAAGGCCGACTTTCGTCTCTGCTCCACTTGTATGTGTTGCAGTCAAGCTCCCTTGTGCCTTTACACTCTACGGCTGGTTTCCAATCAGCCTGAGGGAACCTTTGCGCGCCTCCGTTACTCTTTAGGAGGTGACCGCCCCAGTCAAACTACCCACCAGGCAGTGTCCCGGACCCGGATTACGGGCCACGGTTAGGAGTCCAGACTCATCAGGGTGGTATTTCAACGGTGACTCCACCAGACCTAGCGGCCCGGCTTCAAAGTCTCCCACCTATGCTACACAGACAAGCCCGAACTGCAGTGCCAAGCTGCAGTAAAGGTTCACGGGGTCTTTCCGTCTCTCCGCAGGTACGGGGCATCTTCACCCCGATTTCGATTTCGCCGAGTCCCGGGTCGAGACAGTGGGGAAGTCGTTACGCCATTCGTGCAGGACGGAACTTACCCGCCAAGGAATTTCGCTACCTTAGGACCGTTATAGTTACGGCCGCCGTTTACCGGGGCTTCGATTCGAAGCTTCGCTTGCGCTGACCTCTCCTCTTAACCTTCCGGCACCGGGCAGGCGTCAGACCCTATACGTCGTCTTGCGACTTAGCAGAGTCCTGTGTTTTTGGTAAACAGTCGCTACCCCCGATTCACTGCAACCCCCTCCGGCTCCAGGCGCGAGGCCCTTCACCAGCTGGGGTACACCTTCTCCCGAAGTTACGGTGTCATTTTGCCGAGTTCCTTAACCCGGGTTCTCTCGAGCGCCTTGGGATTTTCTCCCCACCCACCTGTGTCGGTTTAGGGTACGGTCGGCACAGCGGTACACTCATGCGAAGCTTTTCCTGGAAGCGTGGAATCATCGAGTTGAAGGCCCCGGGGGGCCTGCCTCATCACCTCTCGGCCTTGATCGCGCGTTTGTGGCCATTGCCTCCTACGCGACCAGCCTACTGGCTTGAACGTCCAATCCTCAAGGACGCTCGACTATCCTCCTCCGTCCCTCCTCATGAAACCATCCGTGCCGGTGCAGGAATATTCGCCTGCTTCCCATCACCTACGCCTTTCGGCCTCGGCTTAGGGACCGACTAACCCTGAGCAGATTATCTTTACCCAGGAACCCTTGGGTTTACGGCGAGAGGGTTTTTCACCCTCTTTATCGCTACTCACGCCAACATCAGCTCTTGTCTGCGCTCCAACGCTCGTTCCCGTACGTCTTCACTGCACAGACAATGCTCGCCTACCGCACTCCCGAAGGAGTACCCGCAGCTTCGGCGCGTGACTTGAGCCCCGTTGAATTTTAGGCGCAGGCTCGCTCGACCAGTGAGCTGTTACGCTTTCTTTAAAAGGTGGCTGCTTCTAAGCCAACCTCCTGGCTGTCTAAGCGTTCCCACATCCTTTACCACTTAGTCACGACTTGGGGG
>NZ_JABJWV010000001.1:0-3015000 GCF_011083025.2 Pseudenhygromyxa sp. WMMC2535 | reverse complement strand
GCCCCCGGCCTCGCCCGCGGCGACCTCGGCCTTGCGCAGGCGGTCGAGGAGCGTGGTCTTGCCGTGGTCGACGTGACCGAGCACGGCGATCACCGGCGCCCGGGCCTCGCCGAGCTCCTCCTCGTCGAGCTCCTCGTCTTCGATGAGCTCGGACTCGTCGAAGGACACGTCCTCGACGCGATAGCCGAACTCGGCGGCGACGAGCTCCGCGGTCTCGACGTCGACGCTGGAATTGAGCGTGGCGTCGCGGATCCCCATGTTCCACAGGATGCGGATGACCTTGGGGGCCTTGACGCCCATCTGCTTGGCGAGCTCGGCGATGGCGATGACCTCGTCGACGCGGATGCGCTTCTTTTCCGCGCTCATCTCCGCCGTACCGGCGCTAGACGGCTTCCCGCTGCGCTTGACGGGGCGCCGCCCAGGCGTGTGGCGAAACGAGCGGATCTCCCGGGCCTTGCGGGCGCTGGCCCGGCCCTTGGGTTGGTCCGCGCTGCCTTGCTCGATGACGACCTCGCGCTTGGGGCCCGGGGCCTTGCCGCCCCGCTTGCCCTTGGCGCCTGCCTTGGTCGCGGTCTTGTCGGTCTTGCCTGCCTTGCCGGTCTTGTCGCCGCCCTCGGCCTTGCCCCCGGCGCGCGACTTGAGGTCGACGAAGCCGAGGATCTTCGGCCCGGCACCGCGCGAGCCCACGATCACGCCGTCGTCGTTGCGGATGGCCCGGCCTTCGTCTTTCTCCTGCTCCTGCGAGGGTGCGGAGGACGAGGCGGGGGCGGGGGGCGCGTCAGTCTCGCGCGGTTGCTTGGGGCTTTTAGACATGCGCCGGTGCTTCGATACGCGACCGACCGGGGGTGGCGCAAGGGGGCCGCGGTCCCCTCCTGGCGGCGGGGGAGCCGTGATATCCTGGGTCCATGGCCCCGAGTCTGCGCGTCGTCGTCAACGGCATGGAGTTCGAGAACCCCTTCCTGCTCGGCTCTGGCCCCCCCGGGACCAACGCGAAGGTCATCATGAAGTCCTTCGACCTCGGCTGGGGCGGAAACGTCTGCAAGACCATCAGCCTGGACCACACCAAGGTCATCAACACCAACCCGCGCTACGCCAAGCTCCGCGACCCGGACGACGCCAAGAAGGTGTTCGGCTTCGAGAACATCGAGCTGATCTCGGATCGACCCTTCGAGACCTGGCTCGAGGAGTTCCGCGAGATCAAGAAGCGCTACCCCAAGCACATCCTGGTCGCCTCCATCATGGAGGAGTACCGCAAGGAGGCCTGGGTCGAGATCGTCGAGCGCGTCCAGGAGACGGGCGTGGACGCCTTCGAGATGAACCTCAGCTGCCCCCACGGCCTGCCCGAGCGACGCATGGGCGCGGCCATGGGCGCGGATCCCGAGATCGTCCGCGAGGTCGTGGGCTGGGTGAAGTCCGTGGCCAAGATCCCCGTTTGGGCCAAGATGACGCCCAACGTCGGCGACGTCGCGGCTTCGCCCAAGGCCGCCGTCGCGGCCGGGGTCGACGGGATCTCCGCGATCAACACGATCTTGTCGGTGGTCGGCGTCGACCTCGACACCCTGCGCCCGATGCCCACGGTCGAGGGCTACACCACGCCCGGCGGCTACTCGGGCATGGCCGCGCGCCCGATCGCGCTGCGCCACGTCATGGAGATCGCCAAGGCCGTCCCGAACACGCCGATCTCGGGCATGGGCGGGATCTACTCCGGCGGCGACGCGGCCCAGTTCGTCGCCCTCGGTTGTCACACCGTTCAAGTCTGCACCGGGGCGATGCTCCAGGGTTACAAGGTCGTTCAGAAGATGAAACAGGAGCTCGAGGCGGTCCTCGCCAAGCACGGCTTCGAGAGCCTCGAGCAGCTGCGCGGCCAGGCCCTGCCCTACTTCACGACCCACCACGACCTCGTCAGCCGCCAGCAGGCCGCCAAGAAAGAGATCGGCATCGGGCGCGACAACGAGACCTGGCAAGGCGAGATCGACAAGGAGACCGACTCGCTGACGGCGAATTGAGCGGCGGGCCTTCCAAAAACGAGGGTATCGAGCGAGAACACCCCCGTGAGCCAAGACAAGCCCCAACAAGGCCGACGCATCGCCGTGCTGACCAGCGGTGGCGACGCGGCTGGCATGAACATGGCCATCCGCTCGGTCACCCGCAGCGCCATCGACCACGGCTGGGAGGTTTACGGCGTTCAAGAGGGCTACGCGGGGCTCATCGCGCCGCGCGAGCAGGGCAAGATCCGCCGCCTGCGGGCCCGCGATGTCGGCGGGATCCTGGACACGGGCGGGACCATGCTCGGCAGCGCGCGCTGCCCGGAGTTCGCCGACCCCGAGGTTCGCCGCCGGGGCGTGGCCAACCTCGAGTCCATGGGCATCGACGCGCTGGTGGTGATCGGCGGCAACGGCTCGCAGACCGGCGCCCACGTGCTGCATGAAGACGGCGTCGAGGTCGTGGGCGTGGCCTCGACCATCGACAACGACCTGCTCGGCAGCGACATCACCCTGGGCGCGGACACGGCCTGCAACGTGGCCCTCGACGCCGTCGACAAGCTGCGGGTCACGGCCACCTCCCACCGCCGGGCCTCGATCGTCGAGGTCATGGGCCGAGACTGCGGCTACATCGGCCTGACCGTGGGCCTGGCCTGCGGCGCCGAGGCCATCGCGCTGCCCGAGGTCGACATGAGCCCCGAAGAGGTGGCGACGCGCATCGAGGACGCCTACCGCCGCGGCAAGAAGCACGCGGTGGTCGTCGTGGCCGAGGGCGCGACCCACGGCGGCGCGGCCCTCGAGCGGATCTTGATCGACGAGTACGGCGAGCGCATCGGCTTCGAGCTGCGCGCCACGATCCTCGGCCACGTCCAGCGCGGCGGCGCGCCCACGGTCTTCGATCGCCTGCTCGGGGCCCGCTTTGGCGCCCACGCGATCGACTGCCTGGCCCGCGGCGAGACCGGCGTGCTCGTCGGCCTGCGCGGGCGCGCGGTCCAGACCACGCCGCTGTCGGAGATCATCGGCAAGATCAAGCCGCTCGACATGTCCCTGGTCGAGCTCGCCCGCGTGCTGGCGCGCTGAGGACCGGGCGCCTGGCGTGAGGCGAGCTGCCCCGAACGGCCCCGGTCCGAGCGAGCGTCCGCGACGCTCGGGCTGTCCGGCTGGCTTCGGCGCGTCACGGGTCGGCGCGTCGCGGGTCGGCGCGTCGCGGACCGGCGCGTCGCGGACCAGCCCCTCGATCGCGCGCTTTTTCTGCGCGCTCTTCCTGCTCGCCCTGCTCGCCCCGCGCCCGGCCCGGGCCGCCCAGCCTGCGTGGTCCATCGAGGGCGACGAGACCCCGCCGGCGCTCTTCGTGGGCCTCGAGGTCGAGGTCTCGGTGCGCCTGAAAAACCGCGGCGCCGAGCCGTGGCTGCCGAGCCGCGACGATCGCCTGTCCTATCACTGGCGCAGCCTCGACGGTGAGCTGCTAATCCGCGACGGCCTGCGCACGCCCCTGCCCGAGGTCGTCGCGCCGGGCGAGCAGATCGAGCTGAAGGCCCACCTCGCGCCGCCGCCGGAGCCCGGACGCTACCGCCTCGAGTGGGCCATGGTCCGCGAGAACGCCTACTGGTTCCCGCCGCCGGAGGGCGGGCCCGAGTTCATCGAGGTCCTCGTCGAGCTCGGGACGCTGGACTGGGCGACGGTGGACTTCGAAGCGCCGACGCACCTGGCCGCAGGCGAGCTCGCGCAGGTGCCCGTGCGCCTGAAAAACCGCGGCGAGGTGCCCTGGGAGGGCGAGCGCGGCGACGCCCTGGCCTATCACTGGTGGTCCGAAGAGGGCGAGCTGGTGATCCGCGACGGCCGGCGCACGCCCCTGCCTGCGGTCGCCCCCGGCGAGACGGTGGCGCTGGACCTTGCGCTCCAGGCCCCGAGCCACCGCGGCCCCGGGGCCCGGCGCTTTTGCGTGACCCTCGAGCCGCTGCGCGAGCGCGTGCAGTGGTTCGGCCCGAGCGCGCGCGGCCCCGAGGATCCCGGCTTCGCCTGCGCGTGGGTCGAGCCGGACCTGCTCCAGTGGGACCTCATCGATGATCAGACCCCGGCGCGGCTGCACAGCGACGCCGGCGAGCTCAGCGTGCCCGTGGTGTTGCGCAACGCCGGCGGCGAGCCGTGGCCGGCGGCGGACTTCTTCTCCTATCGCTGGCGCCGCCTCGACGCGGCGGGGCACCCGAGCTCGGCCCCTGTCGAGGGACTGCGCACGCCCCTGCCCGGCGAGGTCCTGCCCGGCGAGGTCGTGGCCGTGGACGCCCGCCTGGCCGCGCCTCCGCTGCCCGGGCGCTACCGCCTGGAGTGGGGCCTCGTGCGCGAGGGCGAGCGCTGGTATCCGCCCCCGCCGAGCCTCGGGGCCGCCCAGCGCGAGCTCGAGATCCTCAGCCCGCGCCTGGCCTGGGGCCTGCTCGCCGCCGAGGCGCCCGCGGGACCCCTGGGCGCGTGGATCAACCGCACCCGCGAGGTCGAGGTCGAGCTCGTCAACCTCGGCAGCGCGACCTGGTCGGAGGCGGCGGGGGACCACCTCGCCTACCGCTGGCTCGACCCCAACGGCGAGCTCGTCGAGGCCGACGGCATGCGCAGCAGCCTGCCCGGGCCGGTCGCGCCCGGGGAGTCGGTGATCGTCCGCGCCCGGGTCCGCGGCCCCGAGCGGCCCGGGACCTACGGCCTACAGTGGCAGATGGTCCGGGAGCACGTGCGCTGGTACGGCCCGCCGCGGCGCCTCGGCCAGGACCTGCGCTGGAGCGGGCGCGACCTGCCCCTCGCCCGCGCGCGCTGGCTCTCGGGGCTGCTGATCCTGGCGCTCGCGGGGCTGAGCGTGTTCGGGGCCCTGGCCCTGCGCCTGTGGCCACCGCGGCGCACATGGGCTCGGGCCGCGACCGAGCTCGCGCCCCTGGTCTGGGCTGCCCTGGCGATCGCGGCCCTGGTCGCCGCCGTCCACGATCTCTCGGGCATCGAGGCCTGGCCCGGCGCCAGCTGGACCGCCGCCTCCGGGGCGTGGCTGCTCGTCGCCATCCCAGCCGTGGCCCGCGGGCGCTGGCGAGCCGCCCTCGCGGCCGCCCTGGTCTGCGCCCTGGCGGCCCTCGCCCTCGGGGATCTGGTCTACCTGCACTACTTCGGCAGCATCGTCCCCGTGGTCGCGCTGACGGCCTCGCACCACCTCGGCGAGGTCGGAGACAGCGCCGTGGCCGAGCTCGAGCGCGCCTGGGGCTGGCTGGCCGTGCTCCCCGCGGCCGGGCTGCTCGGCGCCGCGCTGTGGCCGAGGCGGAGCCACGAGGCAGACGAAGACGCGCCCGAGCCCGAGCCCGGCGGAGCCACGACCGAGACTGAAGCTCCGATCAAAAAAGACACGAGCGCGCAGCCGACTCTCCCGAGGTGGCGCCGCGCCCTAGGAGCCCGTGGTGGAACCCAGCGCGGCTCCTGGCGCCGGGTTTTTCGTCGAGGGCGCGAAGCCAAAACGCAGCTGTACCGGGCGTACTGCAAGTTTTGGCGACAAAGCCCTCGGCGAAAAGACCAAGCGAGGTGTCGTGTTGGGTTTCACCACGGGCTCCTAGCCAGCCCACGCCTGCGCGCCGCGGCGATCTGCCTGCTCCTCGCCAGCCCTGCGCTGGTCCGCCTCGGCGCCGCCCTGGCCGGGAGCCTGGGTCAGCGCGTGTTCTCGGAGCAGGCCATGGTCGGGCGCTTCGGCTACGTCAACGCCCACCTCTTCGACCTCGCCCGGAGCCTGCGCGAGCGAAGCCGGCGCGGCCGAGCCCTCGACGCCGAGGCGCTCGCGGCCGTCGAGGCCGAGCTCGAGCGCTCTGCCAACGCCGCCAGCGAGGCCGCGGCGATCGCCGAGCACCACCCCTCGCGCCCGCGCCCCTTCGGCGCCGCGGCGGGCGACAACTTGCTGCTGATCCAGGTCGAGGCCGCCCAGAGCTGGGTGATCGGCCTCGAGGTCCGCGGCCAGGAGATCACCCCCTTCCTCAACCGCCTGCGCGGCAGCGCCGACTGGTACCCCTACTTCGTCGACCAGACAAACCAGGGCAAGACCTCGGACGCCGAGTACGCCGTGCTCAATTCGCAGCACCCCCTGGGCGAGGGCGCGGTCTGCTTCCTGCGCGCCGACAACCACTTCCACAGCCTCGCCCACGTCCTGTCCGAGACGGCCGGCTACACCACGCTCTCGGCCCACCCCTACAAGCGCGGGTTTTGGAACCGGGCCGTGCTCCACCCGCGCTACGGCTTCGAGCGCTCGCTCTTTCGCCGCGAGCTCGGCGAGGGCACCACGACCGGCTGGGGCCTGGCCGACGGCCCCTTCTTCGCGCGGATCCTCCCGGAGCTCGAGGCCCTGCCTCAGCCCTGGTTCGCGTTTTTGATCAC
This sequence comes from Pseudenhygromyxa sp. WMMC2535, assembly GCF_011083025.2. Lineage (NCBI taxonomy): Bacteria > Pseudomonadati > Myxococcota > Nannocystales > Nannocystaceae > Pseudenhygromyxa > Pseudenhygromyxa sp. WMMC2535. The sequence continues at coordinate 3,008,632 of NZ_JABJWV010000001.1, read as the reverse complement.
CTTGTCCCTGCATCACCCCTACGAGCACTGGCCGCGCTCGCTCGAGGCCCTGGACCTCGGCCGCCTCGAGGGCACGCGGGTCGGCAACTACCTCGAGGCGATGCACTACTTCGACCGCTCCTTGGCCGAGCTCCTCGCCGGCCTCGAGGACGCGGGGCTGCTCGATCACACCCTCGTCGCGCTCTACGGCGACCACGACGCGCGCTTCGAGCTCGACGCCTACCCCGAGGTCGTCGAGCTCGCCAGCGGCGGCGCGACCTGGGATCCCGCGCTCTTTCATCGCCTCGAGCGCGTGCCCGCCTTCGTTCGACTGCCCGAGCACGCCCGCAAAAGGGGAGCCGGAGGCGCCGTCGAGGTCGTCGGCGGGCACATCGACCTCGCGCCCACGCTCTTGCATCACCTGGGCGTCGAGCGCCCCCACGACTTCATCGGCCGGCCGCTGCTCCCCGGCAGCGAGGACCAGGACTTCGCCGCCTACCCCGACGCCTCGGCCTACGGCCCCGCGCGCATGTTCGTGGCCGAGGGCCCGGGGATCCCCCGCGAGGGCGGCTGCTTCGGCTTCGGCCCGGCCGCCGAGGACGCCGCCAGCCACCCCCGGAGCGAGTGCGAGGACCTGGCCGAGCGCAGCGCCACGCAGCTGAGCGTGTCACGCCAGATCGTCGACCACGACCTCGCCCGCTCGCTCGCCCAATCTCCCTAGACGATCCACATCGCCTTGCCCGCGGTCGCCAACCACAGCCCGAAGCGACCCAGGCGCGCAGCCTCTCCTCCGGGACGCCAGCCCGCCAGCGCCTTGCGATAGAGCAGCAGCTGCGGCCCGTACTCCCACTGCAGCTCCTCCATCTGCGCCCGCGAGCGGACCTTTGTCGTCACCTTGTAGTCGAGCACGTGCCAGCGCTCGTCCTCGCCGCGCCACAGCAGATCCACCCGGCCGCTGATGCGGTGGTCGAAGTCTCCCGCGTCGGCGGGGACCAGGGCGTCGACCTCGACCTCGTGGAAGAGCTCGCCGCGCTCCCGAGCCGCGCGCAGCTCCACGAGCAGCTCGGCGGACTCGACCATGCCGAGGCAGCGGCCCAGCCAGTGGACCACGCGGCGGCGCGCGGGCGCTTCGTGGTGGGGGAAGTGCAGGCGCGCGAGCTCGTCGAGGCCGTTGGCGCCCGGGGGATCTCCCTCGAAATTCCAGCGCTCCATGGCCGCGTGGAAGAGCTCGCCCAGGCGCAGCGGCTCCTCGTCCTCGAGCAGCGCCGGGCGGCGCGCGGGCAGGGGCATGTCCCAGCGCTGACTGCTGACCGGCCAGGGCGAGCGGCCTGCGCTGGGCCGCCAGAACTGGTTGAGGGGGCCCGCCCGCCAACGCAGCGGGTCGTGGGTCGGCGCGGGCGCGCCTGCATGCGCCTCGGGCTGCGCGTCGACATCGGCGTTGATACCGGCGGCGTTGATACCGGCGGCGTTGATACCGGCGGCGTTGATACCGACCGCCTCGATGTCAGCCGCCTCGACGCGCTCGGGCTCGGGTTCGGGCTCGGGCTCGCGCTCGCGCTCGGCAGGACCCGCCAACATGTCGAAGAGCCCGAGCTGCGCCGAGGGGAGCTCGCGGCGAGCCTTTCGCTTGGGCTTCTTCGCCTTCGTGCTCGCCCTCCTGGCCGGCTGCTCCGGCGCAGGCCCACCGCCAGACGCCTCGCCTGCTCGTTTCGCCCCGTCTTTGCTCGGCTCTCCAGCGCCCGAGTTTCCCCGCGCCCCCTCGGACGCCCTCGGCTCTCCCGCTGCCGCCCTCTCCCCTGCCCCCTCGGACGCCCTCGGCTCTCCCGCTGCCGCCCTCTCCCCCGCACCCTCGGACGGACTCGACTCTTCCCCTGCGCCTGCGCTCGGCTCTCCCGCTGCCGCCCTCTCCCCCGCCTCGCTCGAGTCCGCGCCAGACCCTGCGCCCGGCATCGGCGTCGGCATCGGCATCGGCATCGCGAGGCCAGCCGCGAGCATGTCGTCGTCGATCACCCTCAGGTGCGCCAAGCTCCACGCCGACGCCCGCGGGCGCAGCACGTCCTCGCTGGCCGGCAGGTCGAGCCCGGCCACGAGCAGCTCCATGGGCCGCTTGCACAGATAGGCCGGCTTGGGCTCGCCGAGCAGGTGCTTCATGTCCGCGCGCCACTCGAGGCCCAGGTAGGGCTTGTCCTCGTAGTGCACGTGCGTGCGGGCGTCGGCCTCGCCGCTGAGCACCAGGCGATCCCGCGCGCGGGTCATCGCCACGTAGAGCAGGCGCTTGGCCTCGGCCGCCTCGAGGGGGGCGAGCATGTTCGTGCAGACCTCGTGGAGGGGATCGTGGGGCGCGGCGAAGCCCTGGTGAGGCTGGCGGATCCGCGGCACGGGCAGCGCCTCCTCGCGCTCGCTGTCGAGGGTCGGGACCGCCCCGGCGCTCCAGCTGGTGCGCCCCCCTCCCCCGCGGAATTCGCCGATCCCCGCGAGCACCACCGCCGGCCACTCCTTGCCCTTGGCCCCGTGCCAGGTGGTGATCGTGACCGCGTCGGCCTGCGCTGAGATCAGCCCCTCGGGCGCCGGCTCGACCCCCGAGTCCAGCCACTGCGCGAGGCGCTGGAGGTCCGGACCCTCGGGCTCGAGCAGGCGCACGTGTTCGACGAAGCGCCAGGCGTTGGCGACCGCCCGGCGGCCGCGGGGGCCCGCGAGCCAGGCCGCCTCGAGGCGCAGCGCGACGATCACGTCGGCGAGCAGGTCGGCGCTGAGCCGCGCGCCGGCGTGGCGGATCAGCGCGCGCAGCCGATCCCGGCCGTGCTCGAGGGCCGCGGCGTCGGCTTCGAGGCGCGCGCGCAGCTCCTGGATCGGGGTCTCTCCCAGGACGCCAGCCGCGGTCAGCGCATCGAGCGCTCGCTGGGGATCGAGGCGACCGTGGCGGAGCACTTCGCGCATGCGACGCGGCCAGGGTCGGAGCCCACGAGATCCAGACTGCTCAGTCCCGTCATTGACGCGACCGCTCTCTTCCCCCTCATCTGTCTCGTCGCGCTGACCGTCCTCGTCCCAGCTCTCCCAGACCTCGTCGAGGTCGGCGAACTCGGGCAAGTCCGGGTCCGCCTCGCGGATCCGCCGGTCGACCCCCGGCCAGCGCGCGAGCACGTAGAGCCCGAGGTCCGAGATCCCAAAGCAGGGCCCGCGGAGCACGGCGACGGCCGCGAGCTCGTCGCGCTCGTCGACCCACAGGCGGATCAGGTTGATGAGGTCGCGGACCTCGGGCAGCGAGAGCAGGCCGCGGCCGCCTGCGAGGTCCGCCGAGATGCCCACGGCCTCGAGCGCGGCGCGGTAGTCCTCGGCCAGGCTCCAACGGGGGACGAGGATCGCAATGTCCCGCGCCCGCAGGGCCGCCTCGCCCGAGCTCAGCGGGTCGATCGAGCGCCCGGGCGCTGCCTGATCGAGCTGACTGCCCTGATCGGGCTGTTCGGGCTGATCGGGCTTGTCCACGGCGATCGTCGCCCCCGCGAGCAGCCCCCGGACGTGCGCGGCGACCCGCTCGGGCTCGTCGCGGCCGTCCTCGTCGTAGCGTCGGGCCCGGATCAGCAGATCCACGGCCTGCCCGGGCAGGCGATCCACCGTGCGCAGCGCGACGATGTCGTGATCCCAGGGCACGATCGCGTGATCCGAGACGTCGCGCAGCTGCGCGAGCGCCTGCGGGCGCCCGAAGGCCGCGGTGTCGGCCCAGGGCAGGCGCCCGGCGAAGAGCGGCGGGAAGAGATGACCAAAAAAACGCGCCAGCGAGGGTGAGCTGCGCCGGTTGTCGGCGAGCTCGACGATCGCGGAGCCGCCCATCTCGTCGTCCTCGGCCGCGTCGTCCGCCGAATTCCCGGCGGATCCGCCCTCGCGCACGCCCGATCCCTCGATCACCGCCAGGTTCACGCGCTCGGGCGCCTCGTGATCCGCCTCGTCGACGCCCCGCACCGCGCCGTGCACGGCCCGATCGACCTCGCCCGCCCCCGTGGGCGCGGCCGTCCCCTCGACGACCGACAAAATCACGCTCCCCTGCGCCTCGCGATCGGCCCGATCCATGCCCAGATCCCCATCGAGGGCGGCCGGATCGGGCTCCACATCGCCAGCCTGCACATCGCCGGCCTCGAGGTCCTCGGGCGCCTCGTCCCCGTCCCGGCTGACCACCACCTTCGCGCGGGCGAACACCCCCGGATCCGCCCCGCGGAACCGATAGATCGACTGCTTGGGGTCACCCACGAAGAACACCCGGGCCGGCGCGCCCGGTCGCCCGCACAGATCCGTCAGGTTCTCGATGATCTCGGCCTGCGCGGGGTTGATGTCCTGGTACTCGTCGACCAGGAGGTGGCGATAGCGGCCGCGGAGCTGTTCGCGGGCCTGGGGATCCGCCAGCAGGCCACGCGCGAGGCGCTCGAGGTCGTCGTAGCGGAGCACCGCCCGCTCGCGCAGGCGCTCGAGCCAGTCCTGCCGGGCGATCTCGGCCACGTCGACCCAGCGCCCGAGGTGCTCGGCCTGCCCGGGGGCCAAGGCGGGACCGGGATCCGGGAGCACGGGGCGCTCGCGGCGGGTGCTGGTCACCCGGTGGATGTTGCGGACCTGCTGGAGCAGGTCCTCGAGCGGGCCGAGGCTCTTGCTCGGCCGCGTCTTCATGAGCGCCTCGACGTCCTCGTGGATCGTGGCCAGGTCGATGTTGTCACCGACATGGCGCATGACCCGCGAGAGTTTCCCGGCCAGCTCGAGCTGCTTTTCGTTGGGCTGCCCCTGCTGGCCGACGGCGACGCAGGCCTGGAAGAGCATGACCAGCGCCGGGCCCATGAGCGCGATGTACTCACTCCACTGAGCGCGGACAAAGCGCCAGCGCGCCTTGGCCAGGGCGGCGACCCGCGGCGGGCCGGGCTCGTCGGCCACCGGCAGCGCGGGGTCATCGACCATGACTCGCAGCTCCTGGCGCACGAAGCCCAGGGGGTGCGCGCGCAGCAGGGAGACACAGCCGGGGTGGGCCCGGTGGCCGGGCTCGTCCAGGGCCCGGTCCAGCCAGCCGCGCACGAAGGCGTCGAGCTCGAGGGCCTGCTCCGCGGGCTCGAGCGGCCGCGCGTCCGGGGGGACGCCGGAGCGCTCGGGGAATTCGGCGAGCAGGCGGGCGCACAGCGAGTGGATCGTGCCGATCGGGGCCGCCGCGACGCGCTCGGCCAGGCTCAGGCGAGCATCCAGACCGCGCGCGGCGACGATCTCGGCGAGGATCGGGTCGTCCGCGCCCACCTCATCGGGCGCGCAGGTCAGCGCCGCGAACACCCGCGCCCGCATCTCGGCCGCCGCCGCCCGGGTGAAGGTCACCGCGACCACCTCCTCCGGGCTCGCCCACGCGGATCCACCCCCGTCGGGGCCCTCGCCGGCGATGATCCGCAGGTAGCGACGGACCAGACGCCAGGTCTTGCCCGTGCCGGCGCTCGCGACCAGGACCACGGAGCGCGTCGGATCGAAGATCGGGCCGTGTCGACCCGCGCCGGCGCCCGTCAACGCACCACCTCCCGGGCGCACCGGCCCCTCGGCGCGAGGATCCGCCCGCGTCGACCCGCGCCGGCGCCCGTCAACGCACCACCTCCCGGGCGCGCCGGCTGTCCGCGAGGAGGTGCAGGGCCGGCGGCAGGCCGCACGCGCGCTCGTCGGCCGCCGGGATCGCGCGCATCAGCTCGTGCAGGCGCCCGCCGGCACCTGGGGCGCCCTTGGATCGCGGCGCGCGGGCGACCAGGGGGAAGCGCCCGGCCGCGATCGCGGCGCAAAAGGCCGCCGCGAAGCGGGCCGCGGCCGCGATCACCGTCTGTTCCTCGCCCTGATCATCGATACCCAGCGGCCCGTGCGGGTCGAAGCCCCTCGCCTCGGGCGGCACGGGCTCGCCCTTGCGAAAGCGCGGCGGTCGACGCAGGTACTCGAGCCGCAGCGCGCCCACCCGCGTGGGGCCGTGCATGCGCAGGCGCGCCGGCGCGTCACGGCAGATCTGCTCGACGGCCAGGGCGTAGAGAGGCAGCTGCAGGTGCGTGCCCGCGCGCAGCTCGGCCGAGAGCTTTGATGATGAGGGCGGCGTGCCCGTCTTGTAGTCGCAGACGATCAGCCGGTTGCGGGGCGGATCCACCTCGAGGCGGTCGATCACCCCGGTGAAGGGGATCTTCTGGCCGTCGAGCTCGAGCTCGAAGCCCTCGCCGGCGTCCAGGGACCACTCGGCGGCGGCCAGGAACAGCCCGGGCGCCGTCTGCTCGGGCTCCGCCTTTCTCCACGCGGCCTTGGCCCGCGACTTGGCCGACTTGGCGCTCGAATTCGAGCTCGCGGCGCTCGGCTTGACCACCCCGGACCAGTCCGCGGCCAGGCGCTGGTGCCAGGTTTGCCACCAGACGCTCAGCTCCGTGGCCCAACGGTCGCGCTCGCTGGTCCAGATCACCTCGGACTGGCCGTGCTCCGCGCGCTTGCGGTAGCCCTCGGTCAGCGCGGCCAACGCGTCGGCCAGGAGCGCCTCGGAGATCGAGGCGAGCTCCAGCCAGCCTGTCTCGAGGGCGTCGAGTCGTGGTCGGAGCGCAGCGTCGAGGGCGCGGTGGACGACCTGGCCCTGCTCCGCCGCGAGCAGCGCCGACGCCCCGCTGGGGTCCCCGAGGCGCTCGCGCAGGCCGAGCACGCGCTCGATGAAGTAGCGGTAGGGCAGCGCCGCGTAGCTCTGGAGGGCGCTGGCCGAGTAGGGCCGCGCGGGCGGGACGGCCACGCCCAGATCCCCCGTATGTGCGCTGACCGCGGCGCCCTCGTGGGCTTGCATCGCTTCGACCCGGCGCGCCAGCTCGGGTAGCCCGGCCCAGCCCAGCAGCGCCGCCTCGATCGGCGCCGCGGCCCTCGGCACCTCGGCTGTGCCGGTCTCCTCATCCACGGCCAGGGCGTCCACGCCGACCTGCCATTCGACCGCCGCGCCGCCCTGACGTCCGGCGATCCACGGCCCCGGCGGGCGGCGGTTCCCGGCGCCGTCGCGGTGGCGCCAGCTGGCGATCACCTCGCGCTGGCCGTCGGTCAGCAGGTCGAGCAGACGGAGCTCGGCGGAGAAGCGGGTGGCGTCGGGGATCAGCCCGAGATCGCCGCGCAACTGCGTGGAGATCGGCCCGTGGTGGACCGGCGGGTGCGGGTGAACGTCGAGACCGGCGAGGATCAGCCGCTCGGGCAGGTGATCCAGGGTCGCCGCGCAGGCGTAGGGCATCACCCACACCGCTGGCGGCGGCTCGACGGGCTCCACCACCGCATGTTCGCCGCTCGCGGGCGCGAACGAGCTGCGGCTCTCCACCCAGCGCCCCGCGTGGGCGAAGCTCAGGGCGTGATCCAGGCGCGCGCCGAGTGGATCCGGGCGCGCGCCGGGCTGATCCACGTCCAAACCGGGCGAATCCAGGGCTGCGGCGCCGGCGAGCACCTCGAACACGACCCGCGCGGCCGTCATCTCGGGCCCGTCGACGCCGTGCACGGCCGCGCGACCGAGCAGATCCCAGTCGTCGAGGAGCGTGCGCAGCTGCTCGGGGCCGTCGACGGCCTGCAGGCGCTCGATCGCGGCGGCGAGCAGGCGGTGCGCGTCGGCGAGGCGGCGCTGGCGGGCCTCGAGCTGCTCCGCGGGCCACTCGAAGCGCTCCGCTCGCTCGCGCAGGGCCTCGTCACCGCGCTCACCGGCCGCGCGCAGGCGTGTAGACAGGGTGTCGAGGGTCAGCGAGGCCGCGCGCTGGCTCTCCCAGGCGTCGCGCAGGTCTCCGGGCGTGGGCGCGCGGGGAAAATCGACGTCCAGATCCTCCGCGAGCGCGCCCCAGGCACGCAGCGCGGGCCCAAAGAGCACCGCGTCGAGGTCCGCGCGGGTCACCGCGAGCTCGCGCGCGGCGGCTCCTCCCGCCTGCACCACCGAGGCACCCCTGTCCGAGCTGCTCGAGCTGCTGGATCCCCCTTCGCTGCCGAGCAGGCCGGCGCCAAGCGTGACCCGCAGCAGCGCGCGCACGGTCCGGGCGGCCGCCGTGTCCCCGGCGCGCTGCTCCACCCAGGCGCGCACGGGGATGTCCCGGTGGCGCAGGCGGGCGACCCAGCGCGGGACGTCCTGCTCCGGGGCCAAGACGGCGGCCGGCGGGCTCCCGGGCTGCCCCGAGCGCGCCGCCCAGCGCGGGTGGCCACGGAGGATCCGCGCGACGCCGGCGATCTCGGCCTCGGGCCCCGCACAGGACAGGCGCATGCTCAGGGGGTGGCGGTCTCGGGCGGCCCCGGCCGCGAGCAGGCCCTCGGTCAGGGCGCCATCCCAACGCTCGAAGTCCAGGGCCTCGAGCAGCCGGGTCTCCCAGACGGCGGTGGTCCCCGAGAAGAAGCCCAACGCGAGGCGCGCCGAATTGTGGCGCAGGAAGCTGACGCGCGCGTGGCCCGCGAGGACCTTGGCCAGGGCCTGCCCCCGCCACCACAGCGGCCGCAGCGCGTCACGCTCGCGTGTGCGCATCTCACGGCGGAAGCGGAGGAAGGCCGCGAGCATCGCCTGGTCCCGAGCGCCCTGCGCCCGCTCGAGCTGCGCCTCGAGCTCGCCCTCGCCCTCGCCTCCCACGCTCGCCCCGGCCGTGGCCCGCTCGAGCTCAGTGAAGGTTCGCAGGACCTCGCGCTGGTAGCTGGGCTGGTCGAGGATCAGCTCGAAGCGCTGATCCGGATCCCCCGCCAGCGCGGCCCGGACCTCGGCCAGGGTCTCGAGGCGCGAGAGCGGCTCCCCACCCAGGGCGCGCGCGGCCTCATCGAGGAGGGCCTCGAGATCGAGGATCCGCGCGCCCACGACCGGGCCGTGGGCGGCCATCAGGCTCTGGATCCACCGGGCCTCGTGGCGGCCACGGACCACCACCAGCACACGCCCGGGGGAGTGCCGCCGCACCCGGGCGAGCAGGCGCTCGACGAGGTCAGGCATGCGCGTCGGTCAGGTCGCCCGCGTGGGCTCGCTGTCCGGGTCGTAGATCTCGACGCGATTGCGCCCATTTCGCTTGGCGGCGTAGAGCGCCGCGTCGGCGGCCTCGACCAGGGCCGAGGCGCTGGGCTCGAGCAGCATGGACAGATCCGCCACGCCCAGAGAGACGGAGATCGTCAGGTCGCGGCCGGCGATCTTGAACGCCTCCCCCGCGACGAGCTCCTTGATGCGGTGGGCCGCCCGCGAGGCTCGCAGCGCGTCCACGTCCCGGCAGATCAGCACGAACTCCTCGCCGCCGTAGCGGGCGAAGATGTCCTCGGAGCGCGTCGTGCCTTGGACCCGATCCGCGAGGTCGCGGAGGATCGCGTCGCCGGCGGGGTGGCCGTAGTCGTCGTTGACCTGCTTGAAAAAATCGATGTCGAAGATGACCAGGGACAGCGGCTTGCCGTGGCGCAGCGCGAAGGCGACGTCGCTCTCGAGCCGGTTGTTGAAGTAGCCGCGGTTGAACACCCCCGTCAGCCGGTCGCGCAGCGCCGACTCATAGAGCGTGCGCTGGAAGTCCTCGTCGATGTCGTCGTGATAGGTGAACTTGAGCACGCTGCTGGCGCCGATTTGGATCTTGTCCCCCTCCTTGAGCGGGTAGCGATCCACGCGGTCGCCGTTGGCGAAGGTGCCGTTCGTCGAGCCGGCGTCCGAGAGGTAGTAGACCCCCTCGTCTTGCTCGACCTGCGCGTGCGAGCGCGAGATGCCCTCGTCGTTGATCCGCACGTCCGCGTGCAAACCCCGACCGATGGACGTGCGCCCCTCGTTGAGCGGGAACATCTCGCCCATGCGATCGCCCGCGAGCACGACCACGAAGGCCCGCCGCATCCCCTTCTCACGCTTCTTGACGTGAGGGAGAGCGTCGGAGTCCAGCACGACTGTGGTCTTTGACATCCGGGTTGCGATCCTAGGGGGGCGATCGGTGGTTCCGCAAGCGCGGGCGCTGCTCGCTGGCCACGCTCTGCCCGCGGACGCGTAGATCAGGCTGGCGAGCGCCCCTCGGGGGTGATTCAAGCCGCTGCTGCTCGCACATACAGCGCCTGCTCACAGACGCATCGCGCCTCTCCCGCACTCTCACGTGCTCGCGCTGCGATGATCTGCCTACACGAAGCTGCGGCTCGTGCCCGATCGACACGCCGCCGAGGAGCCGACTCGAGCGCACGCCACCATGGCGCATCCTGCGCTTGGGTTTCCCGCCAAGCTCACTCCACCCAGCGCGCCGCCAGCAAGTTCTCGCGGCTGCCCGCGAGGGCGAGCACGTCCCCCTCGCGCAGGGGCGCCTGCGGGTCGACCTCGAGCAGCTGCTTGTCGCGCTGCCACTCGAGCACCTGCACGTGGACGCGCTGGCGCAAGCTGAGCTCGGCCAGCGTTCGGCCAGCCCAGTTGCGCCCGACGACGACGCGCTCGAGGGTCACGCCCGCGCCGAGGTCGACCTCGTGGTCCAGGCCTCGCCCGCCGCCGCCGTGGAGCTGGAGCTCGGCGTGCTGCTGCTCGAGCACGTTCTCGCTGTAGTGGGCCATCAAGTCGGCGCGCTCGAGCAGGCCGAGGAGGCGGCGGTCGCTGTCGACGACGGGGAGCACATCGCGGCCCGAGCGGGCGAAGGCCAGCATGGCGCCGGCGAGGGTGTCGTCGGCCACGAGCAGGGTCGGGCGCTCGTCGAGGGCGAGCTCGCCGGCGCTCGATGAGGGGTCGAGCTCGCCGCGCAGGGCCCGGGCGGCGAGGCGGCGGCTGTCGAGGACCGCGGCCACGCGATCGTCTTCGTCGAGCAGGTAGAGGGTCGGGTTGTCCTCGACCAGGCTCGCGCGCTGGACCTCGTCGAAGCTCGAGTCGAGGCGCAGCATGTGGTCGGGCTGGATCATCAGGTCGCCGACGTGGCCGCGGTGCATGACGGCCGCGTCGTCGCCAGCGTCGAGGATCCGGGCGCTGCCCTTGCGGCGCAAGATCAGGTCGAAGAGGGTGTCGGGCTCGACCCGCCCGGCGACGAAGGCCGAGAGGATGCAGGCGAACATCAGCGGCAAGATCAGCCCGTAGTCGCCGGTGAGCTCGAAGATCATGACGATCGGCGTCAGCGGGGCGCGCAAGGTGGCGCCGAGGTAGGCGCCCATGCCGACGAGGGCGTAGGCCGCGGGCTGGCTGACGCCCGCGCCCAAGACGAGCTCGGCGAGGGCGTGGACGGCCGTGCCCACGCAGGCGCCGATGACCAGCGAGGGCATGAACACCCCGCCCATGCCGCCGGAGCCGATGGTCAGCGCGGTCGCGAGGATCTTGAGCAGCGCCAGGCCGATGGCCATCTGCCAGAACAGCTCGCTGTTGAGGGCCGAGAAGATGATCCCCCGCCCGGGGCCGAGCAGGTCGGTGAACAGCAAGGTGCCCATGAGCCCCACGCCCAGGCCGCCGAGGCCGGGCCTGACCCACTGGGGGAGCTTCTCGAAGCGCTCGAAGAGGTCGCTGACGAAGAGGATCACCCGGCTCATCAGCGGGCTGAGCAGGCCCGCGATCACGGCGAGGGCGAGGAAGAACACCATCTCGAGCAGCAGGCTGTCGCCGGCCACGTCGCCCGGCGGCGCGAGCTCGACGCGCTCGCCGAAGATCGCGTAGGAGGTGAAGGTCCCGGCGACGGCGGCGACGATCAGCGGGGTGAACACCGACATCGAGCCGACGTTGCCGCCGACGCTGCGCTTGAAGACGACCTCGACCGTGAAGATGACCCCGGCCAGCGGGGCGTTGAAGGCCGCGGCCAGACCTGCGGCGCAGCCGGCCCCGAGCATGGTGGTCTGTCGGCGCAGGCGTAGGCCGAAGAAGCGCGCGAGCACGGTGCCCACGGTGGCGCCGATGGCCACCGTCGGGCCCTCGTGACCCACGGAGCCGCCCGAGGCGATGGTCAGCCCCGTGCCCAGGCCGAGCACGGCCCCGGAGCTGCCCTTGAGCTTGCCCTGGCCCTGCTGACCCACGGACTCGATGACCGCCGGGATGCCCTCGGGGATCTCGCCCAGCCAGCGCTGGGCCAGCACGCGCAGGCCGCCGACCATCAGGCCGCCGAGAGCGGGGGCCAAGATCAGGTAGATCCAGCCGAAGCTCGGGAAGACCTGGGCGACGACAGGAAAGATCTGCACGGCGCCGGCGATCCACAGCAGGAGCAGACCGGCCGTGGCCCCGCTGGCCACGCCGACGATCACCGCCATGACCAGCAGGTAGAGGTGGTCGTCGCCCACGGCCGAGGCGAAGCGCTGACCCATGCGCAGGCCGACGCCCTCCCACAGCCGCGCGATCCGCCCGGTGGTCGGCAGGGGCTTGTGAAAGCCGGTCTTGCTCGGGTCCCAGGCCTTTTGCTCGGCCTGCGCGGGCAGCAGGCCGACGTGGACGCCCGTGCGCAGGGCCGCGTTCGCCAGGGTCCGCAGCGGCCTCCGCTTGCGCTGGCGTCGCGGCGGGGACCCTGCTTCCGCCGCGGGCTTCGCCGAGGACGCAGGCTTCACCGGGGCCGCGGGCGTCGTCGAGGCCGCGGCCTCTCCCCCCGCCAGCGCCGCGGCCTCTCCCCCCGCCAGCGCCGCGGCCTCGTCCAGGGGGTAGACGCCAGAGTCCTCGAGCAGCGGGACGCCCGCCAGGGACGGGTGGACCCCGGCGACGTGTCGCTTGCGCCGAGGGCCGTCCTCGGCCTCCGCGCCTTCGTCCGCCTCTGCGGGCTTCACCGGGGCCCCCACGCGATACGCACCCGCGGCCTTCGAATGCTGCGTGCTGTCGATCGAGCCAGGCCGCGCGCCGACCTCTTCGAGCTCGATGTTCAACTCGAGAGAGGGCTCTGGCTCGAGGATGGGCTCGACCCCGCTCGGCTCGGACGCAGGAACGTCGGCCTCCGCCGCGGCTGGGAGAGGCGCCTCGGCTAGCGACGGCGCGGCCACTGCTGGAGGGCCCCCGGCCTTCGGCGCGGCTGCTGCTTTCGGCGCGGCTGGAGGGCCCCCGACCTTCGGCGCGGCTGCTGCTTTCGGCGCGGCTGGAGGGCCCCCGACCTTCGGCGCGGCCGCTGCTTTCGGCGCGGCTGGAGGGCCCCCGACCTTCGGCGCGGCCGCTGCTTTCGGCGCGGCTGGAGGGCCCCCGACCTTCGGCGCGGCCGCTGCTTTCGGCGCGGCTGGAGGGCCCCCGACCTTCGGCGCGGTCGCTGCTTTCGGCGCGGCTGGAGGGCCCCCGACCGACGGGGCCTGGCTCGCGCCGCTGCCGGCTCGCGGCTTGGGGATCACCTCTCCCCCCGCCCGCGGAGGCAGCTCGAGGCCCAGGGTCAGCGTCTCGCGACGGATCGGCTCACGAGTCGTCCGCGCTGGCTGTTCGGGCTCGGGCTCGGGCTCGGGCTTCGGCGCGAGCACCCGCATGGCCTCGGTGTCACCCGGCGCAATCGACTGCGGCACCCCTGGCCGCGGGTCCGCGTCGGGAGTCGTGGGCTCGTCGGGGCGCGCGGTCGAGTCCGTCGGGGCACCTTCGTCCCCGCTCCCTCGCTCGCGCTCGTCGTCGCCCGCCATGGCTACGCACCGAAAGCTAGCAGCTTCGGGCGCGAGCCAAAACCGCCCCCGTGGAGGCGGCGCGACCGAGCCCCGCGCGCGCTGGCGAGGCCCGGGCGCTCGAAGCCGCTAGAGCTTCTTCAGCGCGAACATCACCGCCTCGTTGATCGTGTAGACGGTGTCGTTGCTGATCTCGCCGGAGGCGTCGGGGGTCACGCCCGCGGAGTGCCAGCGGATGATCCCGTTCTCGTCGAGGATGAAGATGTTCGGCGCCTCGCCGATGGCCTCGTAGAAGGTGAACGCGCCCTCCATGCCCAGGACCCGGGTGGGGTTGTCCTCGGTCTTGTTGGGCATGCGGTACATGGGCGGGGGCGGGAGCGGGCCGCCCTCGGCCTGGCCGACCTGGTTGTCGTTGAAGAAGGCGCGCAGGTCGGTGTCGTTCATCGGCTGGCGCTCGCGCTCCGACACGTGCTTGACCTGGGCGAACATGAGGTCGACGCCGGCCGCGGCGAGGTCGGCCTGGGCTTTTTGCAGCACCTGCATCATCAGGGCGCCGTTTTGCCGGTCGGTGGCCGTGGCCCAGTCGAAGAACACGATCAGCCGCTTCTTGCCGTAGAGGTCGCGGCCGTTGACGAAGCCGCCGTCGACGCTGACCAGCAGCAGCTGCGGCGCGGCGTGGCCAAAGAGGCGGCGGCGCGCCCAGCCCTCGGGGGCCTGGTCGAGCTCCTCGGCGCCCACGTACCAAAAGGGCGGGGCGTCCTTGATCGGCGGCATGCTCTCGTTGGGCGTGGCGGTGATCTTCACGGTCTTGACCACGCTGTCCCCGGCGTCCCAGACGGTCAGCTCGTGGGGCTGGCCGTCGGTGATGTTCGCCGCCTTCATGTCGGCCGTGGTCTTGACCTCCTTGCCGTCGACGGCCTGGATGAGGTCGCGACGGGCGAGCTCGTTGCAGCCCTCGCAGTTGCTGTCCTGGACGTAGGTGACGAACACGCCGCCGGGCTTGAGGTCCTTGGAGGGGACCGTGAAGTCGCCGCCGTCACAGCTGGTGGCGGCGAGGGGCAGCGTCAAAGACAGGGCGAGGGCGAGTTTCTTGAGCATCTGAAGTCCTGAGGGAAGTCCTGTGGGTCCTTGGGGGACACGAAGCACGAGGGGCCTCTCCAGCGCCTGCGGATGGGCCTCTCCAGCGCCGGCGGACTGTAGGATGGGCCGCCGCAGCGCGTCAACGACGGGCGCGGGCGGCGATTTCAGACGCACACGCCCGCGAGCGCGCGCAGCGTCGCCTGCTCCGTGTGCTGACTCATGACGATCAGCTGGGGGACTCGCCGGCGTCGATCAGCGCGTCCACCGGCGGCAAAAAGAGCGCGTCGTCGAGCGCCGTGCAGGCGCCGTAGCGCTGGATGATCTGCCGGGCCTCCTTGCTGTCCGAGGCGACCTCACCCAGCTGCTCGTCGAGGCTGCGCACGCACGAGCAAAAGGCCCGGGCCGACTCGAAGGTCGCCGTGTCCGTGCACGCCCCGACCATCTGCTCGAGGCTCCAGTGCATGAAGGGCATGCGGCAGTCGAGCGAGGGGTACTCCACGGCCAGGGCGCACTCGCACAGCTGCTCGTCGCGGTCCATGGTCTCCTCGCTGAGGTTGGCGCACAGGCTCTGCATGTAGGCGTCCTCCTGGCGCAGGCGGCTGTCGAATTCGACCGCGTTGTCGAGGATCACCCGGGGCAGCACGGCCACGGCGAACCACCAAAAGAGCGCTCCCGCCGGCAGGGCGATCAACGCACCGATGGCGAAGCCGCGGACCCGCGAGGGCCTGGGATCGTCGATGTCGGCGAGCATTGGCATGGCGCTCCAGTATAGCCGGCGCCTGGTCGCACCCGGCCACGGTCGACATCCGTACAGGCCGCCGAAGGGCTCTCAGCGCGCGTTTGGAGCGTCTGGGCCGCGAAGATTGCCCCGGCACCGGCGTTTTGCGTAAGCTGGGCCAGCCTCGGGGGTTGTCCGGGCGCGGCCCGGCGCGCCATACTCTCCCGCCCCCCTCTGGACCCATGAACTCGACCAAGCTCGGCCTCCGCCTCACCTCCTCCGTGCTCGCCACTGCCCTGTGCCTCGCCCCCGCCGACGGGGTGCTCGCGGCGCCTGCGGTAGACACCGAAGGCGAGGACACCGAAGCCACCACCGACGGCGAGACCGCGGCCGATCCCGCAGAGGGTGAGGACGCCGAGGCCAGCACCGACGCCGAGGCCGATCCCGCCGAGGGTGAAGAGGCCGACCCCGAGAGCGGGGACGTCGAGGCTACCGACACCGAGGGTGAAGAGGCCGTCGACACCGAGGGCGAAGAGGCCGTCGACACCGAGGGCGAAGAGGCCGTCGACACCGAGGGCGAAGAGGCCGTCGACACCGAGGGTGAAGAGGCCGAAGAGGAGCTCGACACCGAGGGTGAAGAGGTCGGGGAAGAGGCCGAAGAGGAGCTCGATCCCCCGCCTCCCGCCGGGCCGCAGCGCCCGCCCGAGCCCGCCTGGGGCCGCAAGAAGCAGTACCCGATGAACGGCAAGGGCATGCTGATCGCCGGCGGTGTGGTCACCGGCCTGGGCGCCGCCTTCATCATCACCTCCGTGCTCGTCACGCGCTGCGACTTCGACTCGGCGCTGGCCTGCAAGTATGGGGATCAGCGCGACTTCCTGGTCCCCACGGCCGTGGCGGCCACCGGCTTGGGCCTGATGCTCGTCGGCGTCGGCATCGGCAACCGGACCAGGTACAAGAAGTGGGAGAACTGGAGCCCCGAGCAGGCTGCCGTGGCGCCCGCGTTCTTCCCGGGCGGCGGCGGCGTGGCCGTGGCCGGCCGCTTCTAGGCCGCGCCGGTCTCCGCCCGAGCTGGCACTAGTTTGGGCCTGGGTCCGGCCCAAAGGGTCGCTGGACCCCGCTCCCGCGGTCATGTACGGTCGCCCGGAAATGGCCTTCGAGTACAAGCCGGGCATCTACAAGACCACCAAGTTCCTCCCAGGCAACGAGTCCGAGATCGCCCCTGGTGAGCTCGTTCTCATCCGCACGGACGGCGAATTCGCCCCCGCCTCCGCGCTCAAGCCGGTGATGAACCAGAACAACCAGTGGCAGTTCCAGATGCCCGGCATCAAGATCCCCCAAAATTCGCTGAATTGGGGCGACACGCTGGTCAAGCTGCCCCACGAGGGCTTCTACCGCCTGCTGCGCGAGATGTCCTTCGACGGCGGCGGCCGCTGGCTGGTCAACGCCATCGTCCAGCTCGGCTACACCCGCAAGGCCGAGCCGATCCTCTTCATCGCCCAGCGCCGCAACCCGCTGTCGAGCAACGACCTGTTCTTCTCCGACAAGGGCGTCAAGGTCGAGCTCGAGGGGATCGAAGAGCTGATCGAGCCGCTGGCCTGGTATCAAGAGCCGGCCAAGAGTTGAGCCACACGCCGGGCGCTGCCTCTCCCCCTGCCCCCTCCGCCTGCGGCCCCGACTGGTCGCTGGCGATCGTCGGCGCGGGGGTGGTGGGCTGCGCTTTGGCTCAGGCGCTCTCCCTCGCCTTCGCTTCCTCTGGCCGGGATCCCAGCAGGATCATCCTGCTCGAGGCCGCGGCCCGCGAGGGCACGGGGATCAGCGCGCGCAACAGCGGGGTCGTCCACGCCGGCCTCTACTACGCGCCGGGTTCCCGCAAGGCGCGGTGGTGCGTGGAGGGGAACCGGCTGATCTGGGAGTGGGTGGCGGCCCGCGGCGTGGGTCACCGGCGCACGGGCAAGCTGGTGGTCGCCACAGGGCGCGGCGCCGAGCTCGACGCCGAGCGCGAGGCCCTCGAGGCGCTGCGACGAAACGCGGCCGCGGCGGGCGTGGAGCTCGAGGCGCTGAGCCTCACCCAGGCCCGCGAGCTCGAGCCGGCCCTGCCCTCGAGCGTGGGCGCGGCCATGTGGTCGCCCAGCTCGGGCATCGTCGACGCTCACGGCCTCGTGCGCTCGCTGCTCGCCGCCGCCGTCGAGCGCGGCGTCGAGTTTGTGCCACAGACCCGGGTGGAGGTCGTGGAGCCCGGGCCGGGCGGACGCGGCTATCTCCTGCGCACGGATCGCGGCTCGATCCACGCGGAGCGGCTGATCAACGCCGCGGGCCTGCACGCGACGAGCTTGGCGGCGCAGCTCGGGTGTGTCCGCGCGCTCTATCCGGCCCGCGGCGACTATTTTCGCCTGCGCTGCGCGCCGTGGACGTGGCGTCGGCTGATCTATCCGGTCACGCGGCCTGGGAGCCCCTCTTTGGGTGTTCACCTGACGCTCGAGCTCGACGGGAGCGTGCGTTTGGGGCCGGACCTCGAGTGGCTGCCGAGTGCGCGCCGCGAGGACTATGGGCCGGCGACGGGGGAGACGAAGCTGCCGCGCTTTTTGGCTGCGGCCGAGCGCTTGCTCGGGGGGGAGCACCTCGCCCGCGCGGACGCGCTGCGCTACGACGGCTGCGGTATTCGGCCGAAGCTGGTCGGGGCTGGCGAGGGGGCGGCGGACTTCGAGATCGTGGAGTGGCCGCGCGGCGCTTGGCATCTGTTGGGTATCGAGTCTCCTGGGCTGACTTCGGCGATGGCTCTGGCGCGGGCGCTCGTGGAGGGGGTCGATGCTTGAGTCGGGGCTTGCTTTTGCGGGGGCTGCTTGGTCTTTTGCGGGGGGTGCTTGGTCTTTTGCGGGGGGTGCTTGGTCTTTTGCGGGGGGCTGCTTGGTCTTTTGTGGGGGGCTGCTTGGTCTTTTGCGGGGGGCTGCTTGGCCGTCGGTGCGCGCGCACGGGCCACCAGGGGACCCGTCGGCCTCAGACAGGCTCGCTGACTTCGGAGAGCTCCTCCCGGGCTCGCGCTGTCCGCTTTGGGGAGCTCCACTTCGAGAGGTAGAGCTCGTACGCGAAACTCGCCCGACGGGTCCCCTGCTGGCCCTTTTGTGCGCGTCTTTGGCCGAGAGCTGCCCCGCTTCGAGCAATGGAGGTGTCCTGTTCGAGGGCCCGCCTGGCCCTTCCGCGTCTTTGGCCGAGAGCTGCCCCGCTTCGAGCAATGGAGGTGTCCTGTTCGAGGGCCCGCTGGCCCTTTTGTGCGCGTCTTTGGCCGAGAGCGGCTCCGCTTCGAGCAGTGGGGAGTCCTGCTTGGGGGCTTCCTGGCCCTCTTGTGCACGTCTTTGGCCGAGAGCGGCTCCGCTTCGAGCAATGGAGGTGTCCTTGCTTCGGGAGCGGCTCCGCTTCGGGTAGCGACGCTTTTGGAGGACCGTCTGGCTTCGACGGTCTTCTCTGGCCGAGGGTTGGGGCTCGGCTTTTCGGGCTCAGCCCTCCGGATTGTCCTTCGGCGCGCCGGTCTTGGAGCGCTCGCGCGTCTTGCCTGCGCCCTTGCTCTCGCGCCCTTCGCCCTCGCGTCCGTCACCAAAGAGGCGCCGGCGCAGCAGCCAGATCGCCCCCTTGCGGCTGGCGCGAGAGGCCTCCTTGGTCATGCGGCCGGCCCCCTCGCGGACCTTGGCCTTGACCCGGCCCTTGAGTGTGGAGAGCTCCTCGGCACGAGCTCGCCGGCGATCTTCGAGCTGCTCGCGGACCATCATGCCCACGGCGAGGCCGAGAAGCACGGCGACCAGAGACAGGGCGATCAGCAGCTGGAGCGGCACCGAAGGATGATAGCAGCCTCTCCCCTCCAGCTGTCAGCGCCGGTGGCTGCGCCGCAGCTGTCACCCCGCGGCGAGATCAACGACCCCTCCACCACCCGAAACAAAGCCGCTCCTCCCCCAAGAAAAGGCCCCGAAGCCGACACCCCGCCCCACTCCCCCCTCCATCCATCGCCCCCAAAACGGAAACGACCCCCGCCAAAGACGCGCACAAAAAGGCCAGCCGGCCCAAGCAGGACTCCCCACCGCCCAAAGCTGAGCCGCTCCCAAAGACGCGCACAAAAGAGCCAGCAAGCCCCAAGCAGGACTCCCCACCGCCCGAAGCGGAGCCGCTCCCCACCAAAGACCAAGCGAGCAGGACTCCCCACCGCCCGAAGCGGAGCTGATCCCCGCCAAAGACGCGCACAAGAGAGCCAGCAAGCCCCAAGCAGGACTCCCCCATTGCCCGAAGCGGAGCCGCCCCCCGCCAAAGACGCGCACAAAAGGGCCAGCAGGGGACCCGTCGGCCGAGTTTCGCGTACGAGCTCTACCTCTCGAAGCGAAGCTCTCCCAAGCGGACAGCGCGAGCCCGCGAGGAGCTCTCTGAAGTCAGCGAGCCTGTCTGAGGCCGACGGGTCCCCTGCTGGCCCGTGCGCGTGCACCGACGGCCAAGCAGCCCCCCGCCCAAGACCAAGCAAGCAGGACTCCCCACCGCCCGAAGCGGAGCTGATCCCCGCCAAAGACGTGCACAAAAGAGCCTGCAAGCCCCAAGCAGGACTCCCCCCATTGCCCGAAGCGGAGCCGCCCCCCGCCAAAGACGCGCACAAGAGGGTCAGCAGGGGACCCGTCGGCCGAGTTTCGCGTACGAGCCCTACCTCTCGAAGCGAAGCTCTCCCAAGCGGACAGCGCTAGCCCGCGAGGAGCTCTCTGAAGTCAGCGAGCCTGTCTGAGGCCGACGGGTCCCCTGCTGGCCCGTGCGCGTGCACCGACGGCAAGCAGCTCCCCGCAGAAGACCAGGCAGCTCCCCGCAGAAGACCAGGCAGCCCCCGCAGAAGACCGAGCAGCTCACTCCCCACGGCCGCCAATGATCGCATCCCCCTCGGCCGCGCCCCCCTCATCCTCCGGCCCCTCATCCCCCGGCTCCTCATCCTCCGGCTCCTCGTCCCCCTCCATGCGCAGCTCATGTCGAGCCACGCCATCGTTCTCGAAGCTCACCACCCAGCGCCGACAGCTCCGCGCCTCCTCCCCCTTCTTCGCCTTCTTCGCCTTGCCGGCCTTCTCCCCCCCGGGCTGGCGCGCCGGATCCGTCTGGGGCTCGCGCGGCTCCCTCGTCGGCTCGACCTCGCTCAGCTCGCGCCAGAGCGGCTCCTGCCCCCAGCGGACCAGAGCGAGGGACTCGCCGATCCCGTCCACGGCGGGGGTGGGACCACACAGCTCCAGCTCGCAGCGGATCAGGTGGCAGGTCGGCCAGGTCTGGATCACCGCGGATCCTCCATCCAGCGCGTCGCGGCGAGCGAGCGACACGGCCGAGCGCAGCAGCGACTCGTGGTGCCGACGAAATTGCTCGTCCACGGGCTCGTCGGCGACGTCCTGGTTCTCCCAGCTCTCGCGCAAGACAGCCACGCGCTGGGCCGAGCGCGCCTCCCAGCCCGCGCGCTTGGTCCGCTTCCCCCGGGTCGTACGCTCGCGCGACGCGGGCTTCTTCTCGTCCTTCTTGTCCGCGCGCGGGATCATCTCGCCCTTGGGGACGTCGAGGGCGAACTGAAAGCCCACGGCGCCCGCTCCGAGCACGATGGGGAGCAGCCACCCGAGGATGGCGCGGGCGCGACCGGCCTGGGGCGCGCCGGCTTGGGTCGCGCTCTGGGCAGCGCTCGACGACTCGGTGCGGGGCTGACTCATGGCTCGCGGCCCGCGAATGTACCAGCAGCCTCGGACACCCGCAGGGGCCCGCGGTGAAATTCCCGGCGGGCGAAGCAGGTGCGCGTCGAGCCGGCGCGGGTCAGAGCTGGGGGCTGGCGGCCTCGGGACCCGGGAGGGGCACGCGGACCTTCCAGCTGCCCTCGCGGACCTCGCCCTCCGCGGGCGCCGGGCTGGCCGCGTCGGCGGGCTCGAGCGGCTCCCAGACCAGCTCGACGCGGATGCTGCGGCCGTCGGTGGTCTCGAGCTCGACGTGGGCAAGGCGCTCGCTCTGATCGACGAGCTCGGCCGAGGCCACGGCGACGCTGCGGTCGACGGCGACGATCTGCAGCATCTCGGCGGGCTCGATGTTGCGGCGGCCGCCGACCTGATCGCTGGCTCGCTCCGCGGCCTGCTCGAGGCGCTCGACGGCGGGGCGCTCGAGCACCGCCATCATCGCCTCGACGTCGCCGCGCCGCGCCGACTCTGCGAAGGCCCGGGCCACGGCGACCGGCTCGGACTCCTTGCGCGCGCAGCCGCCGAGCGCGACCACGAAGGCGAGCGCGCAGAGCACCAAGCGAGGGTCGAAGCGCCGCATCGTCGACGAGTATAGCCCGCGGCTCGGGCCGCGCTCAGTCGTCGCTCTTCTTGCTGCTCTTGTGCATGCCAAGGCGCTTGAGCAGCTCGCGCAGGTAGTAGCGGGTGATCCCGGCCTCGGCCGACGCGCGGCTGAGGTTGTTGTCGGTCTTGGCCAGCAAGCGCGCGAAGTAGGCCCGCTCGAACTCGTCGACGACGTGCTGCTTGGCCTCCTTGAAGGGCATCGCGTAGAGCTCCTCGGACAGCCCGCCACCGCCGCCGCCCTCGCCCTCGCCGGACTCGCGCTTGGCCACCGGACGGCCCTCGCGCCGACCGAGGTGGAGATCCGCCGGCTCGATGATCGCGTTGCGCGAGAGGTGAGCGGCGCGCTCGATCGTGTTCTTGAGCTGGCGGACGTTGCCCGGCCAGGCCTCGTGGAGCAGGACCTGCTTGGCCTCCTCGTTGAGCTGCGGCGCCCGGCCGTGGATCCGCGCGAAGTCCTCGAGGAACTTGCTGGCCAGCAGCAAGATGTCCTCGCCGCGCTCGCGCAGCGGCGGGAGCTCGACGTTCATGACCGTGAGCCGGAAGTAGAGGTCCTCGCGGAACTGGCCGGCGCCGACCATCTGGCGCAGGTCTCGGTGGGTGGCCGCGACCACGCGCACGTCGACCTTGCGCACGTTGCTCTCGCCGATGCGCTGGACCTCGCGGCGGTCGAGCACGCGCAGCAGCTTGGGCTGGAGATCGATGGGCAGCTCGCCGACCTCGTCGAGGAACAAGGTGCCCCCGTCGGCCTCTTCGAAGGCGCCGGGGCGGTCGCTGATCGCCCCGGTGAACGAGCCCTTCTTGTGGCCGAGGATCGCCGCCTCGGCCAGCTCGCGGGGGAGCGAGCCGCAGTCGAGGACCACGAAGGGGCCCTCGGCGCGCTTGGACTCGTCGTGCAGGGCCCGCGCGACCAGCTCCTTGCCCGTGCCGGTCTCGCCCCCGATCATCACGCTCATGTCCGTGGGCGCGACCTTCTCGAGGATCGCGAACACCTCGCGCATGGTCGAGCTCGCGCCCCACAGCGCGCCAAAGTGATCGTGCCCCGAGAGCGGGATCTCGACCTCGTCGGCCGACAAGAACAACACGTCGGTCTTGCCGACGCTGATCGTGGTCCCCGGCTCGATATAGGCCTCGCGCACGCGCAGGCCACCGACGGTGGTGCCGTTTGTCGAGTCGAGGTCGCGCAAGAGCACGCCGCGCTTGTCACCCAAGGTGATCTGCAGGTGCGTGCCGCTGACCGAGGTGTCGGTCAGCACGAGGTCGTTGACGGCGCTGCGGCCCACGGTGATCTTGGGCCGCGAGACCTGGATCTGTGCGCCGCGATCGGGGCCGGCGGTGACCCGCAGCATCACCCGACGCAGCTGCGTGTGGCGGTGCGGCGACGAGAAGAAGGTCGTCGTCATCCCCGGATCGAGGTCGTCCTCGATCTGCGGGATCCCGGACCCGGGTGGCTCGTTTTCGGTGGGGTTGGACACGAGTCGCGCTAGTTGAGCATGTCGTCCGCCGTTCGGACGACGCGAAGGTGCGAGGCCCCGCGCACCTTGCTGCGCTCGACTTTGCCCGAACTCCCGCGCTTGCGCCAGGGCTGCACGAAGAGCACGGCGACCAGCGCAGCGAGCAGGGGGGGTATCGACACCGGCCAGGCCGCCGCGAGCGTGGCCCCGCTGACGAGGGCTGCGACCAGGGGGAAGGCCAGGACGACCAGCCCCGCGATCCCGGCGACGAGCCCAGGCGCGACCTCGCGCGAGCCCAGCTTCATGCGCTCGCGCGCAAAGACTACGGCAAAGGCGAGGATCGCCGCGGCGTCCATGGGGGTCGCCCCCGAGAAGGTCAGGCTGGCGAACGCAGGCAGCGCCAAGGCCAGGGCCGCCACGCCGCCGTAACCCACCAACCCCGCGACCAGGACCATCACCAGGTAGCGGGTCGTGCCCCAAAAGCCCTCGAGGCGGCTGCCGATCCACCACTGGACGATCAGCGTCCACAACAGGCCCAGCAGACCCAACCCCTCCGGGTAGCGAAACAGGGCGGTCAGGGGCGACCACCAGCGCTGCCCCTGGAGCAGGCTCGCCGGCTCGAGGCTCAAGGCGGCCGCGAAGCCGCGGTCGCCGAGCAACATGCTGACCACGAAGGTCGCGAGGAAGAGGGCGAAGGCGCCGCGGCGAAACCTAGGCACCGAGCAGCCCCCCTCGCCGGGTCGAGACTCCAGCCAGACTGGGCGTGCGACCAGCGAGGCGCACGAGGTGCCGCGTCGAGCTCATGTTGGGATCTTACTTCAACAGTCCGAGTCGCTAGTGGATGACAGTGGGGGCAGGCGCTGGCGCGGGCCGACCGTCGAGGTCGAGGGCGCGCAGCTCGTCGACGAGGCGATCCAGGCGGCCCTCCAGACGGTTGAGCTCGCCGTGGGCGGCCAGGACGACGCGCTCGCGCAGGCGCTTGGCGGCCTGCTCGGGCGGCAGGGGCGGCGTGTCTCCAGCACCCGAGCCGGCGGCCGCGCCCGCCTCGGCAGCCTCGCTCGCCGCCGCGCCCGCAGCAGCTTCGCGCTCGTCTACGCCCTCGCTCTCGCCCTCGCCCTCGCTCTCGCCGGATGACGAAGCGCGGACGCTGCGGTCGACCTCGGTGGCCTCGGCCTCGCTCGACTCGGTGACCTCGAGCGCCTCGGGCCCGTCGGGCTGCTCGGCCACGGCCGGGCGCGCGGCGCCTGGGATCCGCGCCTGGTGCTCGGCGAGGCGCTCCTCGGCCCGGCGCAAGCTGGCCAGGAGCTGCTCGGCGAGGGCCTGGTCGGCGAGGGTCAGGTGGTCGTCGAGGGCCTCTCCGTGACGCTCGACGGCCTGGGTGACGATGCGCCCGAGCTCGCCCACGGCCTCGTCGAGGGCGGGGGGAAGCACGACCTTGGCCTGGGCCCTGGCGTCGCGGACGGTCTTCTCGCGCAGGACGACCGTGGCCAGCGGCCCGGCGACGGTCATCACCATGCCGGTGACCGAATTGCCCAGGTACCACAGCACGGTGCCCACCACCCCCAAGGCGATCGTCCCGACCTCGACGAGGATCTTGGGCGGCTCGACGTAAAAGCCCGGGCCGCGGAAGCCCAGGGGCATGGTGGCCTCGAGCAGCCGGCGACGGGCGAGCTCGGAGCAGGTCGCAAAGAGCTCGCGGGTCTGGGCCTCGAGCTCCGTGCGCAGGCGCTCGGACTCCTGGCGCACGAACTCCATGAACGCGTCCTGGATCGCCCCGGGCACGGCCTGGGTCAGGGTCTTGATGTCGGCCTTTTGGATCTGCGCGAGGGCGGCCTCCTCGAGGTCGGCCCGAAACTTGGCCTGGCGCTCGCCGCTGGCCGCGATGATCTTGGCGCAGGCCTCGGGGATCCCCCGGCGGAGCTCGGCGAGGTCGCGCTCGTGGGCGGCCGCGGCCGCCTCGACCGCGCGGATCTCGGCCGTGAGGGCCTCGCGCTCGAGGTGCAGCGCCCGCGACTGCACGGCGGCGTTGTAGCCGAGGAGCTTGGCGTGGCGGAGCATGGCCGCGCGGGCGCGGGCCGGGAGGATCTCGCGGCCGCGGCCGGCGAGGCCGAACAGGCGCTCGCGCAGGGCGTTGACCGCCATGACCCCGGGGGCGTCGGACTCGGGCTCGCGCAGGGCGAGCTTGGCGTTGGTCAAGAAGGGCTCGAGCTCCCCGGGGAGGATCGTCGCCAGGCCCTCGCGGATGTGCTCGACGATGCGCGGGCGCTCCTCCTCGGGGACGAGGTCGATGCGGTTGATGACCAAAAACACGACCGCGCCGCTCTGCGCCGAGGCCCCGCCGACCGCCGCCAGGGCGTCGCGGATCAGCCCCAGCTCGCTGCGGCTGAGCACCTGCGTGGCGTCGAGGACGAGGACCAGGGCGTCGGCCCGGGGCAGCTCGCTGCGACTGAGCGCGGCCCGGAAGCGGGCGATGTCGTTGAACCCGGGGGTGTCGATGAGCTCCAGGGTCGCCGGCAGGCGCTCGGCGGCGACGAGCAGCTCCGGGGTCTCGCCGGCCGCGGGCTCCTGCTTGCCGCGGGCGAGGCGATCGAAGTGGTCGTCGTCGAGGGGCGCCCGCGAGCCGTCGGCGGCCAGGGAGAAGCGCCCGGTCTGGCCGTCGGGGCCGACGCGGATCGCGACGACCGCCCCGGTGGTCGGGGTCACGCCGACGGGCAGCAGGGCCTCGCCGAGCAGGGCGTTGATCAGCGAGCTCTTGCCGTGCTTGATCTCGCCGAGGATCACCGCGCGCACCCGCCCGTCGTCGAGGCGGCGGCGGGCGTCGTCGGCGATCGCCCCGGCGAGGTCGCGGTGGCCGAGGGCCTGGGCGATCTCGACGAGCGCCTCGGCGGCCTCGCGCAGGCGACCGACGCCGGCCGTGGCCCCCTGCGAGGTCGCGGTGGCCGTGTCTTGCGAGTCGGGGGTGTCGTTGGGCGTATCGTCAGGCATCGGGTTCACAGCAGGGCGAGGCGGCGGGTCAGCCGGCTGTCGACGCGCGCCAGGGTCCAGGCGTCGGCGGGGACGTGGATCGGCTCGGGCTCGCCGGGCTCGCCGGTCTCGGGCGGGCTGGCCGCGGCGGAGGTCAGCTGGCGCAGCAGCTCGGCCCGGCGCGCGCGCAGGGCGAGGACCCGGGCGAAGACGGCCGAGCGGGCGAATTCCCGCAGGGCTCGCTCGCGGGCGGCGGTGTCGGGGAAGCGCGGCAACCAGGCGGGGCTGGGGTCCGCGCTGTCCTCCCCCACGGGCACCGGGGGACTGAGGATCGTGTCGACGGCGGCCTCGAGG
The DNA here is from genome assembly GCF_011083025.2 of Pseudenhygromyxa sp. WMMC2535. NCBI lineage: Bacteria > Pseudomonadati > Myxococcota > Nannocystales > Nannocystaceae > Pseudenhygromyxa > Pseudenhygromyxa sp. WMMC2535. The sequence continues at coordinate 2,982,305 of NZ_JABJWV010000001.1, read as the reverse complement.
TCGCCGCAGCTCAGCAGCCCGGCGCGGTCCGCCGAGAAGATCATCACCTTGGTCCAGGGGGCCAGCAGCGCGCGCATGGCCCGGGCGCTGGCGCCATCGCCCGGCTCCCCCTCGCCGCCGCCGGCCAGGAGGTAGTGCGCCGTGAAGAACACGGCGTGGTCGCAGTGCAGGTGGCCCAGGCCGGCGCCCAGCAAGAACGCGCGCTTGGCCTCGGGCAGGGCCGCGAGGGCCTCGGCGTCGATGATCAGCCAGTGCGCCGTGCCCCGGGTGGCGCCCAGAGCCGTGACCAGCGGCCAGCGCCCGCGCTGGCCCGGCCGCAGCACCCGCAGCGTGGGCGTGGGCGCGCGCAGGGCCTCGACGTGCAGGCCGATCTCCCGCAGCAGGCCGACCGACGCCGCGTCACCCGGGAGCAGGGCCTCCTCGAGCAGGCGGCGCGAGAGCCCCGGCCAGGCACGGTCGACGGTGCGGACCATCGCGTTGCCGATGGTCGAGCTCGCCAACCAGTTCGAGCGTCGAAGGTCGACGCCATAGGCGTAGCCCTGCCGCGCCATGTGCTGCTCGTAGACCTCGAGCTGGCGGTGCTGGACGTAGTGGCTGAGGTCGGGGCGCTCGCTCACGGGGGAGAGGATAGGCAGTATGGCACGTGAAAGATACGGGGCTGACCACACAGACGCGCCGGGCTCAGCGCCCGCAGGCCCGCGCGACGGCCTCTTCCACGGGAGAGCGCTCCGCCGCCGGGCGGAAAGGTTTCAGGGGCTCGCGCAGATAGACCATGGGGTTGCTCATCCAGCGGATGCGCCCGCTCGCGTTGGGCGAGGACGAGTGCATCATCAGCGGGTGCATGAGCAGCAGGTCGCCGGTCTTGCCGACGACCTCGTGGAAGCGCTCGCACTTGCTGGTGATGAAGGCCCCGCGGTTGTTGCAAAAGTCGATGCCCTCGGGGTGCTCGGCCAGGGCCTGGGCGACCCGCGGCACCGAGTCCGGCGCGAGCCAGGTGTTGCCCGAGCGCGGGAGCAGGTCGTCGAACAAGGCGATACCCACGAGCCCGTTGCGGATCGTGTCCAGGCGCGTCACCGGGCTGGGGTCGTCGATGTGCCAGCTGTCCCAGTCCGGCGCCGGCCCGGCGACGTCGAGGTGGTCTTGGGCGCACAAGTTCAGGATCAGGTAGTCGTTCCAGGTCGTCGTGGCCACGCGCTCGGGGCCGCCGAGGAGATCGAGGATCGCCCCCCAGCCGACGGGGCTGAACTCGGCGATGCGCACGCTCTCCCCGCCCATCAACTCGATCCGCGGCCAGGTCCAGGTGCTGCGGTCGCCGGGGTCGAAGCCGCGCAAGCTCGCGCTCGCGTCCGCGGGGTCGTAGCCGCGAACCCAGCGCTCGGGGGCGTCGCGGATCCGCCGGATCGCGTCCTCGCGCCAGCGCCGGGCAAGGTCCGGGTCGAAGGCCCCCTCGAACACCAAAAAGCCGTCCTCGTAGAAGCGCTCGAGCTGCTCGCGGCTCAAGGTCCGCGGGGTCCACGGCTCGGATCGGGCGCCTCGCTGCCCTCGGGAGCCCGCGTCGGCGCCCTCGGGCTTGGGCGGGTTGACGCCCAAGGCACGGATCAGCGCGCCCTCGAGGGCCGCGAGGCGCTCGCGATCCTGGGCGTGAAACCGCTCGAAGAGGCTCTCGCCCGGCTCGGCGTGGACCAGGGCCGAGAAGCGCAGCGATCCCTCGGGGCTGGCGCGCCAGCAGGGCTGGCCGAGGGTGAAGTCCCCGCGCTCGAGCAGGGCCTGGGCCTGCTCGAGGATCCGCACCAGCGGGCCGCGCTCGCTGATCACCCCGCGGTCGGTCCACAGGTCCACACCAGCGACGCGCGCGGCGTCCGAGAGCAGCCCGGGCGCCCAGGCCTGCAGGCTCTCGAAGCGGCGCTCGAGGGCGTCGCCGGGGTCTTCGGGCCACAGGCGATGCCGGGCCAGGGCCAGGGCCACCGCGAGGTGGATCGAATGCGGCTGGCTCTGGCGCGCGCGCTCGAGCAGGTCCGCGGCCTCGGGCAGGACGCCGATCTCTTCGAGGGCCCAGGCGCGATGCAGGAGGCGGTCCGCGAGGCCCTCGTGGCGCGTCGTCCGGACGATCACCGCCTTGGCGTCACCGCGCGCGCGGGCCAGCAGCGCCCGCTCGCCGGCCAGGACCTCGAGCTGCGCGTCGACGTCGCTGCGCCGCTCGAGCGCGGCCAGGCGCGCGTCGGCCCGCTCGCGCGCGCCGAGGAGCAGGTCCACGTGCAGGCGCGCGGCGATCCACGCGGGACGCAGCGTCCACGCGACGTCGGCCCGCTCGAGCGCCGCGAGCAGCTCGTCGGCGACGGCCAGGCCGTGCTCGGGGATCACCGCCAGCAGCAGCTCGGCGCGCTCGGGCGGCTGCGCCAGGTGGCCCTCCGCCAGCTTCGCAACCAGCTCCGCGGTGTCCGGCCCAGGCCCCGGCCCGGCCCCCCGCTCTGCCCCCGGCTCTGCCATGGCCCGAGCGGCGTCGAACCAACCCAGGGCCGCCGCCCGCTCCCGCGCCAGCCCCCTCGCCTTGGCCGCCACCCCCGGCTTGCCCTTGGCCGCCGCCCGGGCCAGCGCCCCCAAGCCGACATCGTAGCGGCCACAGGCCAGCAGCCCGGCGCCGCAGACCAGCTCGATCAGCGCCGCGACCTTGGGCTGGGCCAGCGCCGCCTCGAAGTCCTCCGCCGCGCCGCGCCGCGCCATCCTCCGCGCCCGGGCCAGGCCGCGCAGCGCCAGCGCCGGCGCCCCCAGCTTGGCCACCGCCGCCTCGGCCTCCGGCGAGTCGAAGCGCGCGGCGTTGAGCTCACGAAAGAAGGCGTCGAAGAGCTGTGCCCGCACCTCGGCATCATGCCGCAGCGGGTCTGTGGCGACCACCAGCGGGGCCCCCGGGGTTCAAACTACATTCGTAGTTGACAGGGCGACAGGCGTAGTACTACACCTGTCGTTGTGATGGAGCAGCTCAGCGACGTTCAGCTCGCCTTCATGCGCGCGCTCTGGGCCCGACCAGGCTCGAGCGTGGGGCAGGTGCGAGAATTCTTGATCGACGAGGGTCGGGACCTCGCGCCGACCACCGTGTCCACGCAGCTCTCGCGCCTGGAGAAGAAGGGGCTGATCGCCCACGAGGTCGACGGCCGGCAATTTTTGTACCGCGCGCAGGTCTCCGAGGCGCAAGTTCAGCGCTCCGTCCTGGCGCGGGTCACCGAGGGGCTCTTTGGCGGCGACGTCACGGCCCTGGTCCATCAGCTCCTCGACGCCGACGAGGTCGGGGCCGACGAGCTCGCCGAGGTCAAGCGGCTGATCGAGGCGCGAGAGCGGGGGCAGCAGTGATGAACGCGCTCACGCAGCTCGCCCACAGCGACGCCGTGGCCACGGCCACGAGCTGGATGCTGACCTACGCCATCCACTCGACGATCCTGATCCTCGGCGTGTGGCTGCTGTGCCGGGGCATCGGCCCGATCGCCCGGCGCATGCGCCCGCAGGCCCAAAATCACGCCTGGAAGCTGGCCGTGGTCGGCGGCCTCGTCACGGCCACGGTGCAAGTTGGCGCCGGCGTGCGCCCGGCCGTTGGCGCCTTCGAACTCGGGGCCGCGCCCAGCTCGGCGACCGCCGCTGCGACGCCCGCAGCAGCGCCTGCGCCAGTCCAGCCCCAGACCCAGACCCAGACCCAGACCCAGCCGCAGCCCATCGTCCACCTGCGCCGCACCCCGGCCCGAAGTGGTGAGCGCGCGCTGATGATCTTCCACGGCAGCTCGGCCGCGCCCGTGGCCGCCCCGCTGATCTCCAGCCCGATCCTCGACCCCCTCGCCGCCCCCACGCCGACCAGGACCCTCGTCGCGGCGGCCGACGAGCCCGCGCCGATCTGGCCCGCGCTGCTCTTTGGCATGTGGGTCCTCGGCGGGAGCTGGGCGGCGCTGCGGCTGGTCCGCAGCGTCCGCGCCCTGCGGCGGCGGCTCGGCGACCGCGTCGAGGTCCTCGAAGATCCGGTGCTCGAGTCCTTCTTGACCCTGTGCCGCGACGCCGAGATCGAGCGCAAGATCCGGCTCACGCAGACCACCAAGCTCGCCGGGCCCATCGCCCTGTGGCGGCGGGAGATCGTGCTCCCGCGCCGGGCCGTGGACGAGCTCTCGCCAGCGGCGATGCGCGCGGTGCTGGCCCACGAGCTCGCCCACCTCGAGCGCCGCGACCCGCTGTGGCTGGCCGTCGCCGCCGTGATCGAGGCGCTGTGCTTCTTCCAGCCGCTCAACCGCCTGGCCCGCCGCGGCATGCAGGAGTCGGCGGAGCTGCTCAGCGACGACTGGGCCATCGCCCACACCGGCGACGGCGTGCAGTTCGCCAAGTCCCTGGCCGAGATCGCCAGCTGGAGCCGGGCCCGGCGCAACGCGGCCCTGGTCGCCGGGATGATCTCTCGGGACAAGCCGCTGCTGCGCCGGGTCGAGCGGGCGCTCGGCGGTGACCCGCGGCGCCTGGACGAGGACGGCCACCGACCTGGGCGCCTCGCCCTCGGCCTGGGCGCCCTCACGGCGCTGATCCTCCTCGCCCCGGGGGCCGTCGACGCCGGCGAGCCCGAGGCCCGCGACGCGGCCCGCGACCAAACCCCTGACCAAACCCCTGACCAGTCGAGCGAGGCCAGCGCGCCCGCGGACGCCCGCGCCGAGAGGCGTGAGCGCAAGCAGGCCGAGAAAGCCCGCAAGCAGGCCAAGAAAGCCCGCAAGAAGGCCGACAAGGCCCGCCGAAAGGCCGACGAGGCCCGCGCCAAAGCCGAGCAAGCTCGCGTCGAGGCCATGCAGGCCGAGCGCGAGGCTCGGGCCGCCATGCGCCAGGCCAGGCGCGAGGACCGGCCGGTGGGCGACACCCACATGGTCCTGCGCGACGGCGCCAACGTGCTGATCATCGACGACGAGGGCGTCCGCGCCCACGGAGAAAAGGGCGAGATGTTGATCATCGACCGCCGGGGCCTCCACGCCCAGAGCGAGGATGGTGAGCTGATGATCCTCGGCGGCGACCACCCGCGGCTGCGGCTCGAAGCCGACGGTCAGAACATCGACATCGAGCTCGATGACCTCGAAGACATCGAGGAGCTCGAAGCGCTCGGAGACCTCGGGGCGCTCACCGGTGGGCTGATCCAGGCGCTGGTCCTCGAAGAGCTGCGCAACGTGCCTGCGCCCCCCATGCCGCCCCAGGCCGTCGAGGGCGACGTCGGTCGGCCCCCGCGGGGGATCTCCGAGCGCGAGCGTGCGCGCAGCGAGCAGCGCCGCGAGCGGGACCAGCGAAAGCGCGAGGCCGACCAAGCCCGCCGCGAGGCCGACCAAGCCCGCCGCGAGGCCGACCAGGCCCGCCGCGAGCGCGACCACGAGGCAGGTCAGCGAGCCGGACGCGAGGTCGAAGCCGAGCTCGAGGCCGCCATGAAGTCTCTCGAGCGCAGCTTCGAGCGCGGAGAGATCAGCGCCGAGGTCTTCGAGCAGATCACCAGGGAGCTCGAGCGCGCGCTCGAGGGTGAGCGCTGATGCCCACGCACCTGATGCTCGCGGCGCTCTTGCTGTGCCTGCCCCTGCTGCTCGACGACTGAGTCTCTGAGCCGCAGCCCAAACGCGACACGCGCAGGCCGATCCGCTCCCCCGGATCGGCTTGCGCGTGTCGCGTTTGGGCTGATAGCTTCCCCAGGTGCGCAATAGATCGCGTTTGCTGATCAGCACGGGCGTCCTGGCCCTCGCCTGCTCCGGCGCCTCCGACGGCCCCGGCGCGCACGCTTCGGCGAGCGACCACTATCAGCGCTGCGTCGAGGATCCGGGCGCCGACAGCTCGCGCAGCCGTCCCCTCCTCGTCGAGTGGCCGTCGACCCAGCGGGCCGCCCTCGAGGCCGAGCTCAACCGCCGCGAGTCGCAGGTCGTGGTCCGCTACACCGGCTGCGAGCTCGAGGTCCTGCGTGGCTGCGAGCTCGCGGGCAGCTACGAGTGGACGCAGATCACTCCCAAGCACGACGCCCTGGAGATCCGCAACACCGGCGACGTCTGGGCCAAGATCCCCCTGGGCGCGGCCAAGCTGGTCTCGGCCGTCGAGCGCTACGGCGCGCTGCACCTCGACATGCAGATCGTCGGCCAGTACGCCGGCCCCGACCACGCCCCCGCCCGCGAGCAGCTCATCGGGCGGCGCTGCGAAGACGCGACCCACGTGATCTCCAGCTTGATGGTCGGCGCCTTCGAGATCCGCTCGGCCAAGGGCGGCTCGCTGCGCGGCGGCGTCGAGGTCTACGGCGCCGGCGCGGGGGCCAGCGGCGGCCGCCACGAGGGCTACACCAGCAGCGACGGGGATCTGCGGGCCTGTCAGCGCGGCCACGGCTACGCCCCACCCGAAGACTGCGAGTCTCTGCTCCAGATCGAGCTGCTGCCCGTGCCCCCGGCCGAGGTCGTCGCCGCCGGCACCTGCCCCGTCGACATGGCCTTCGTCGAGGTCGGCGAGGCGCGGGGCTTTTGCCTCGACACTCACGAGGTCACGGTCCGCGACTACGCCCGCTGCGCGGCGGACCACACCTGCTCCGAGGCCCCCGCGAGCGTCGACTGGCCGGGGATCAGCGAGGACGAGCACGCGCGCTACGACGAGCTTTGCAACACCGACCGCAGCAACCGGCGCAGCCACCCGGTCAACTGCGTGACCTGGGACCAGGCCGCCAGCTACTGCCGGGCCCAGGGCAAGCGCCTGCCCCAGGTCCGCGAGTGGAAGTGGGCGGCCCGCGGCGGCGAGCAAAACCGGACCTACCCCTGGGGCGAAGACCTCCCCGGGCCCAGCCACGTCAACGCCTGCGGCAAGGAATGCGCCAAGCAATTCGGCGCGCGCGAGCAGGCCTTCGAGGCGGCCGACGGCAACCGCGGCACGGCCCCGGTCGGCAGCTACCGCGACGGCGTGGGTCGCTGGGGGCTGCTCGACATGAGCGGCAACGTGCTCGAGTGGACCGACCACCCCATCCACAGCTCGGGCACGCTCCAGGTCATGGGCGGCTCGGCGCTCTCGGGCGCCCCCGAAGCCCTCGAGAGCGCGGCCAGCGAGTACGTCCAGCCCTCGACCCGGCGCTTCGACCTGGGCTTTCGCTGCGCGGCGGATCCCCGCGTCGACGAGGGCAAGGGGCGCAGGCGCAAGCGCTAGGAGTCCGCTCCAGGCCGCGAGAGGCCTCCCTGCGGCGCGGTGTGCGATGATCCCCGCGTGCGGGACACCAACGCAGCCGTGCAGCCGACGAGCCCTCGCTCGCAGCCGAGCCTCGCTCTCGCCCTTTGTGGTGTCGTCCTCTGCGCGACCGTCGAGCTGCGGCCGAGCCTCGCCCACGCGGGCTCGCCTACGCCTGACGCCGCGCTCGAGGACAGCGCCCTCGAAGCCAGCGAGGACGTCCCCGCCTCCACCGAGTCCAGCGAGGACGTCCCCACGCAGCCCGAGTCCAGCGAGGACGTCCCCGCCTCCACCGAGCCCAGCGCGTCCGAGCCCAGCGCGTCCGAACCCGCCGGCACCGAGCCCACCGCGAGCGCCCCCGCCGAGCCGCCGCCTCCCGGCATCGACGCCCCCATCGATCCCCCATCGGACGCGGCTGCTCCCCTCGGCGAGCTCTCCGAGCAGGGCAGCCGTCGCGGCGCCCTCGAGTTTGGCCTCGCCACGGTGATGACCGGCGCGGCGATCGGCCTGATCGCCTACGCCAGCGTCGAGCTCGTCCGCGCCGGGGATCGCAAAGACCAATGCAGCGAGGGCGGCGGCCTCTCGAGCCTGGACCCCTGCAACCTCGACCCGCCGGGCCTGGGTTACGCCGCCGCCGGCTTGGGCTACGCCTTCTCCGTGCCCCTCCTGGTCGGCGCCGGTCTGCTCTTCGCCCGCGGCGCCCGGGTGCTCACGGACGCCCGCCGCTGGGGCAGCCGCCTGGAAGGTCGCCAGCTCGGCGCCGCGCCCTGGTGGTCCGCCCACGGCGGCGGCCTGCGCCTGGGGCTGCGCTTTTGACATGGGCGACGACGGCCAGCCCGGGGGGGTCGCCGACCAGCTGATCGCCCAGCTCCCCGCCGAGGGCGAGGCCGTCGACGCGGGCCGCTTCAGCCTCGACCCCGCCAAGGCGCGGGACAAGCTGCGCCAGCAGGCCCAGCTCGAGCCGCGCCAGGCCTTCACGAGGCCCTACTTCGCCAACACCGAGCTCACCGCCAGCGGCGAGCGCTCGCTCGGCGCCGGCCCGATCCTCGCGCTGGTCGGCGTGGCCGCCGTGTTGTTCTTCATCTCGCCATTTTTCCTGGTCTTGCTGATCCCCCTGGGCGTGTTCCTCGTCGGCCGCAGGCACTCGGGCCAGGTCTGAGCCCACGACCTGTCTGAGCATCCCGCGCTGGGTGTACCCTCGCGACATGTCCCACGACCACCAAGGCGACGAGCAGCACTGCGGCGAGGCGCACCGCGCGAGCGAAGCGTCCGGCGGCGGCCCGAACACCGACTTCCTCGACCTCGAGATCAGCCAGGTGCTCTACGCCGAGGCCGAGGGCGTGACCCGCGAGGCCTTCCGCGAGCTGCTCAAGGAGGCCGCCAAGCGTCAGTGGCAGGCGCGCTGGGGCGAGCGCATCGAGGCCCTGGCCAAGCTCGCGGTCGACGAGCTGCTCGAGGACATGGCCGCCAACCTCGAGATCGAGGCCCGCATCGCCGCCCGCAACGCGGCCCGCGGCGCGGTCCAGGATCGCGCCTCGCAGCTGATCCAGGGGACCCCCGAGTCACCCGAGCCCGGCGAGGACACGAGCGGCGACGGGCAGGGCTGAGCGGCACTCAGGCGCTGCGCGGATCCGCTCGGGGCTCGGCGCTCACAGCTGGCGCTCACAGCCGGGCGCGGTCGATGTGCGGCGCCAGGGCCTCCCAGACCTTGTGGCGCAGCATCGCGTCCACGGCCCGGACGTTGTCGGCGACCTGCTCGGGCGACTTGGCCCCGACGATCGCCACGCTGACCCCCGGCTGGCGCAGGACCCAGGCGATGGCCAGGGCCGCCGGCGTCAGGTTCAGCTTGCCCGCGACCAGGCGCAGGGCGGCCAGCAGCGGCTGGACGCGCGAGAAGCCCGGCTCCTGAAAGCGCGCGTCCCGGTGGCGCAGGTCCGACTCGGGGAAGCGCGGCGGCGTGGCGCTGAACTTGCCTGTGAGCAGGCCGCGGCACAGGGTCTCGTAGGCGAGCACGCCCAGGCGCTGCTCCCCCGCAGGCGCGGCCACCTCGCGCAGGGCGTACTCGAACTCCCGGCGGACCATGGAGTAGGGCGTCTGGAGACAGGCCAGCTCGGGGGCATGCGCGAGGGCGCGCTCGAGCGGCTTGCTGCCATAGTTGCACAGCCCGAAGTGACGGATCTTGCCGCCCTCTTGCAGAGCCATGAGCGCCTCCAAGGTCGCCTCGAGGGGCGTGTCGCGCTCGCACGGCCAGTGGACCTGGAGCAGCGGGATGGTCTCGAGGCGAAGCCGACGCAGGCTCGCCTCGCAGTCGGCGACGATGTGGTCGGGGCTGAGATCGCTGTACGCGTGGCCCTCTCCCCCGCGAAAGCGGACCCCGACCTTGGTCGCGATCACCACCTCGTGGCGGCGCGCCCCCAGGGCCCGGACCAGGAGCTCGTCGGCGTGGCCGTGGCCGTAGAGCGGCGCGGTGTCGAACCAGTTGATGCCGTGATCGACGGCCGCCCCGATGGCCGCGATCGCGCGGCGATCGTCGACATCGTCCCCCCACCACTTGCCGCCGATGGCCCAGCAGCCCATGCCCACGGCAGACAGCTGAAGATCGGTCCCTGGGAGCGTACGGAACTTCACGCTAACCGTCCGAGGTGAAACCCAGCGCGAGCATCTCGCTGGGAGCATGAGGCGTGGTGCGAGGTTTTTGGGGCACGAAGAGCGCCCTTTTAGCACGGAGCGCGGGGAGCGATTATAGCCATTCCGCATACGCGCCTCGGCGCGGGCATGGCGCGCCAATTCACCGTGGGGTCATCGCGCTTGAATTCGATCACCGCTTCGCGGGACGATTCCGCAAACCATGATGCTTGCTTGCTCGCCCCGCCGGAACGCCCTCACCTCGCTGTCCTCCCTGGCAGCCCTCGCCCTCGCCCTCGCGGGCTGCTCCGACGACGGAACCGCGGCCAGCAGCGAGGACGGCATCTCTTCGGTCGACGCCGGCAACGACGTCGACGAGAGCCAGCCGACCGAGGACGGTGACAGCGCGACGGACGACGAGGGCGGCACCACGGTGGGGGGCACCACCACCACCAGCGGCGAAGAGGACGAAGGCGACACGCAGATCTCCGATCCCAAGTTCGACGTCGCGTCGATGCCCGACTCGCCGGACATCTGCCTGGTCCCGGATCACATCCCCTGCGACCACCTCGACTACGCCAACGAGGAGGCCGAGGCCTGGGGCGCGCTCGGCCTCAACTGCCCCGGCGAGTTCTCGGCCGACGTCGAGTACAACGGCCACTACCTCGCGCTCTACGTGCAAGAGGGGCAGATCGGCACGCACAGCCCCGCCACCTACCCGGTCCGCGAGGGCGAGAAGATGGTCGTGCTCTCGACCGGCGACGCCTTCGACGTGATCTCCCCCGGCAACGGCGACGGCGACACCACGCTGTCCGGCAACGACCCCGGCTACCTGCCCTCGCCGATGCAAGACGACGAGGTCTCGGACACCGAGACCTGCGAGGACAACCCCGACCTGGTCGGCACGGGCGACTGCTCGAACACGATCTTCGACCAGTTCTCGGGCACCAACGGCGCCTTCGACTACGCGGAGATGCGCTTCTCGATCACCGTGCCCACGGCCGTCAACGCCTTCGCCTACAACGTCGCGTTCTTGTCGTGGGAGTACCCGGACTTCTACGGCTGGGCCTACAACGACATCTACATCGCCTGGCTCGAGTCCGAGGACTGGACCGGCAACATCACCTTCGACCTCCAGGGTAACCCGCTGTCGCTCAACGCCGGCTTCCTCGACTACAAGGACGCCCCCAACGACATCGACTGCCCGCTGCCCTGCGACGCCCCCGAGCTCGAGGGCACCGGCCTCGAGGGCCACGGCGGGACCCAGTGGCTCGAGACCACCTGGCCGGTGACCTCCGGCGAAGAGATCACCGTGATCTTCGCGGTCATGGACATCCAGGACAACATCGTCGACTCGGCGGTGCTCCTCGACAACTTCCGCTGGACCTGCTTCGGCGGGACCAAGGGCACGGTCGTCGGCTAGGCTCCTAGCCACCCTCGAGATGGGCGAGGCTGCCCACCTGCGCGAGCCTCCACGTGTCTTTTTGGTGCCAAGTCGTCCACGCGATGCACTTGGCTCGAAATCGTGACGGCCAAACCCGCGCATGTACCTATCCTCGCCCCATGTGCAAATCGTTTGAGTCCATCACGGCCCGAGGGGCCCTGCTCCTGCTCGCCGCCCCGCTGACCCTCGCCCTCGGCTGCGCCCAGGATCCCGACGCGGCCAGCGCGGACATCGAGCTGCGCGGCATCGCTGCCAACGAGGGCTACGTCGTCGAGGGGCAGATCGCCGACGGCGGCTGGGAGGGCGTGTGCCTGCTCTACGTCATGCGTGAGGATCACAGCTGGGCGGCGCTGGCCGTCGAGCGCAACTTCGACGACGGCCCGCCCTACTGCGGCGCCGTCGAGCCCTACCTCGATCGCATCGACGTGATCGTCGGCTGGGACACGGCCGACATCAGCGCGGTCACCGACACGAACCTGCTCCAAAACTGGTCCGCCACCTACGACCAGCCGCGCAACCGCGAGGTCGATTACTACTGGCTAAACGGCCCGCTGAGCGCCGACTTCTGGGGCACGGTCTACGGGAACATCGAGCAGTCCTCGATCCTCGGGCTCGGCATCTGCGCCTACTACCTCGAGAACGACGACGGTGAGCCCTACGCCCTGCTCGAGTACGAGGACACCTATGGCGCCTGCCCGGTCCTCGACCAGATCCCCTCGGGGGCGACGATCCGCGTCCCCCTCGACGACATGCTCGAGGTCGATGACCCGATCATGGGCTCGATCCTGGATCAGACCTTCTTCTCGGGCGGCGCCGAGCACTACGTGTTCCTGGCCTCGGCCCCCTCGACGATCTGAGCGGGTCTGCGCCGACATGCGAGCCTGCGCGGCGTGGGCTCGCATGTCCACCGCGCCAATCCCCGCGGGCGCGGTTGACAGGCAAAGCGATGAGCTGCAATCGTCCCTCCGCTCCGGCCCAGGAGCGCCTCGGAGCCGGTTCAGCGCCCGCGTGATTGCCAAGCAACGCAAACGTCGAAAGACCCGCTCGGCCCGCAGCGGCCGTGGCTCGAGCCGCGACGCGCGCTCGCGGGCGCTCTCGGAGCAAGCGAGGGAAGACTCCCCTGGCCAGCCCGGGGTGATCGTCGCCCACCACGGCGTAGCCGTGGACGTCCGCCTCGACCCCGGGCCGACGTCAGCCCCCGAAGCCGGGCCAGCGCCCGAAACCGGCGTTGCGGCCGAGCTCGGCCCCAAAACCGACGCCGAAACCGGCACCGACTCGCCGAGCGCCGCCAGCCGCCCGGTCTCGGTCTCGGTCAAGGTCCGGCGCCGCTCCGGCCACGTCGTCGGCGACCGCGTCGAGGTGTTTGGCGAGCGCCTGCGCCGGCTCGAGCGTGACAACGAGCTGCGCCGCCGCGACGCCTTTGGCCGCGTCCATGTCGTCAGCGCCAACCTCGACGTGCTCGGGATCGTCGTCGCCCCGCGCCCGGCCTCGCCCGCCGGCTTCGTCGACCGCGCGCTGATCTCGGCGCTCAGCAGCGGCGTGCGCCCCTTCTTGGTGCTCAACAAGGCCGAGCTCCCCGAGGCCGAGGCGCTCGCGACGAGCCTGCGCGAGACCTACGTCGACGGCCCCGGCGGCATCGATCTGACGATCCTCGAGGTCTCGGCCAAGGCCGCCCTCGGCCTCGACGCCCTGCGCGAGTTCTTCGCCCGCGGCGAGCGTCGCGGCGCCTTCGTGGGCACCTCGGGCGTGGGCAAGAGCTCGCTGGTCAACGCCCTGCTCCCCGAGGTCGCGCTCGGCGTCGGCGAGATCAACGAGCACTCGGGCCTCGGGCGCCACACCACGACGACCGCGACCTTGCACCGCCTGCCTGGCGGCGGCGAGCTCATCGACACGCCGGGCTTTCGCGACTTTGGCCTGGTCGACCTCGACGTCCGCGAGCTCGCGCGCTTCTTCCCGGGCTTCTTCGAGATCCTCTCGCGGGAGACCTGCCGCTTCTCGGACTGCCGCCACCTGGTCGAGCCCGACTGCGCGATCCGGGCCGCGGTCGCCGACGGCCGCCTGGCCACGGCCCGCTGGCAGCGCTACCGCGATCTCGTCGCCGAGATCTCGAGCTAGCTCATCCGCCCAGCTTGGCGAGGACCTCGGACATCTCGATCAGGTCCTCGTCCTCCGGCGCGGCCTCGAGGGCCTCCGAGATCAGCGAGATCGCCGAGAGCACCGAGCCGTAGCCCTGGGTGGGCTGGCCGACCACGCCGCGATAGACCCGCAGCGCCTGGACATAGGCGATGGTGGCCGCGCCCTTGCGGGTGGCCGCGGACCCAAAGCCGAGCTCGCTCACCGGCAGCTCCCAGCCCAGCTCGAGGCCCTCGTCGAGGGCCGGCTCCGTCCACTCGAGCTCGACGGAGATCACGGCCTGCTCGTCGAGCTCGCCGCAGAGCTCGAGCTCGTGGTGAAAGACCAGGGCGCGGCTGGGGGTCAAGGTCGCCACGCCCGGCTCGCCCACGCCCTCGCCCCAGCCGGGGTCGCGCGAGCTGATGCCCAGGCCCGGCGGGAGGTGGAGGCGAACCTCGGCCTCCTGGCCGACGGCGATCAGGCTGGAGGTGAAGTCCTCGTCGAGGCGCTCCCACAGCTCCTCGGCGTCGCGGCTGTAGAAGCTCAGCCCGCGCCCGGCGCGACCGAGGGCGCGCAGGGCCGGCTCGGAGAAGCTCTGCGGATCCCCGAGCCCGACGCCGACGAGCAGGTGGCCGTGCTCGGCGTGATCTTCGACGAGGTCGACGAGCGCGTCGGAGTGGGAAAAATTGCCGTTGCTGACCAACACCACCCGGTGCTGGCCGTCATCCTCGTCCCAGGTCTGCTCGCCGATCTCGTAGGCCAGCTCGAGGGCCCCGGCGACGTCGGCGTAGCCCGGCGAGAGCGACTCCATCAGCCCGCCGTCGAGGTCGAGCTCGTTCGGGTTGAAGACCGCCTCGGCCTCGAGCAGGACCACCGGCGACTCGCCAGCGGCGATCAGCGAGACGCGGTCGCCCGGGCGCAGCGCGTCCTCGAGGGCCGCGAGGGCCTCGTCGGCGAGCGCGAGCGGCTCGCCGATCATGCTCGGCCCGAGGTCGACGACGATCGCCAGGTCGACGGGCGGGCGCTGCTCGGGGTGCATCTCCGGGACCTGGACCGCGAACTGGAGGCGATAGATCTGGGTCGCGGAGTTGGCCACGGAGGGCTTCCACAGCTCGCCGGAGATCGTCGGCGTGTCCTCGGGGGAGGGGCCGTAGCCAAATTCGAATTCGTTGAGGAAGGGCCGCGAGCTCAGGGGGATCTCGGGGACGTCGCCGCTGCCGGAGAGCACGGCCTCGCGGACCAGCGAGGCCACGACCTCGTCGTTGGCCGCGCCGAGGTCGAGGTCGATGGTCTGTCCCGCGCTCGAGTCACACAGCTCGAGGTTCAAGCTCGGGTCCTCGACCCCCGTGGTCTCGTCGCTGCCCTCTTCTTCGCCGCTCGACTCACCCTCGCCCGTGCTGCCCTCGTCTTCGCTCTCCTCCGGGCCGCCCTCTTCGCTGCCCCCGACGGTGTCGACCTCGCTCCCCTCGCCGAGCTCGTCTCCGTACTCGCGGTCGTCGATACCCGAGCACGCGCTCGCGCCGACGACGAGACATACGAGCCCCGCGGCAATGGCAGGGGACGAGACGAAGCGCGAGCGTCCACATTTGAAGGAAGTGGTCATGGCATCAAGGCAAGTAGATGCCAATTGCCTATCACGCGTTGCATACGCGGACAAAGGGCGAACGCGGGCTGTTTGACCACGACACCAATGTCGTGGCTCTCGAACTAGACATACGTACGGAACGCGCGCGCTTCGCTTTGACCCACGTGAGCCGTGAACGAAGCTGCCGAGCTGCGCGCGTCCGCTCGGCCTCGAAACTCCACGGTCCAGATCACGGTCCGTAGATCGCCGCGAGCGTCCGCCCCACCCAAGCCACGTGGTCGTAGCCCTGCGCGTCGCTGAGCGAGCGCGGCGCGACCACCCGCGCGACCACGTGCCCCCGAGGGTCATGTGGCTGTGCCGGGCGCTCGACCAGGTGGACCTCCGCGCTCCCCGAGCAGCCCTCGCAGGGGGGGAGCTCCAGGCTGCGAGCCGAGTAGGCGCCCTCGATGTCCGCACGATCGAGCTCGAGGATCCCCGGCACCTCGACGGCGAAGCCCGACTCGTCGACCTCGGCCTCGGCGACGAGCACCGCCGCGAGGCCGGCGAGCAGGTCGCTGGCGCGCTGGAGCTGGGCCGGGTCGGCGTCGAGGCCGTCGAGCTCGAGGTCGACCACGCCAAAGCGCCGCATCCCCCGGGTGGTCAGGCGAACCCCACCCTCGCGTTGGGGATCGGAAAAGGGCACGACCGCCAGCTGGTCGCCCACGTTGAGCTGCGCGGCCCGCAGCCGGCGCGCCGTGAAGGCCTCGGCGTCCATGGTCTCGAGGGTGTCGGGGTCGTGGATCAGCGCGCCCTCGTGCTCGGCGACGATGCGGACCAAAGTCTGATGTAGCCGCAGGCCGCGGACGGCGTGGCGGTTGCGGTAGTCGGCGCGCAGCAGCAGCGCCCAGCCCCGCCCGGGCAGCGAGGCCCGCTCTTCGTCGGTGAGCGAGCGGGTCAGCACGGGGTCCTCGTAGGCCGCGCTGGGGATCACCGCGTCCTGACCCAGGCCGAGGTGGACGACCTCGATGTGCAGGCCGAGCAGGTCGAAGCTCCGCTCGCGCTCGCGCTTGGCGATGGCCTCGTCGGGCGAGAGCGCCGCGGGAGTGTCCTGGTCCGGTCCGGGCCGGGCCTCGGCCTGCTCGCCCTGCGCCTGCTCGCCCTCGCCCTCGCCCTCGCCCTCGCCCTCGCCCTCGCCCCCCGGCACCCCCTCGAGCGCCTCGATCCCGAGCGTCGCAAAGTCGGTGGTGTGGGGCTCGGTGTCGATCAGCTGGAGCAGCAGGTCGATCTCGCCGTCGCGCCGGCGGTCGGGGAAGGACTGCTCGACGAGGCCCTTCAAGAACGCCCGGGTCGGCGCCTCGGGCCGCTCGCTGCCGGGGAGCAGCAGGAGGTAGCCCATGCTCGTGCGGTCGGAGAAGGGGATCGTGTGCGCGGCCTCGCCACTGAGCGGATCCGCGGCCTCGTCCTCGCCTTCGCCAGCGGCGGCTTGCTCGCCCCCGGCCTGCCCGTCCTCGGCTCGCCCGTCCCCCCCAGCAGCAGGCGCCTGCTTCGTCGCCTCGCCGGCCTCGGCTCGCGCGGGCCCGGACCCTGCGCCGCAGCCCGCCAGCGCCAAGCTCAGCGCCAGCGCCGCCCATCCCCAGTGACGAATCTCGACTCGGTCCTTCACGCCTGCGCGCTCCATTGCTCGATCAATTTTGCGACCAGCTTGGGGTCGACGTTGCCGCCGGTGAGGATCACCCCCACGCGCAGCGGTCGATCTTCCACGCCCACGGCCTCGCGCAGCGCCCGGGCCTGGCCCAGCGCGACCGCGACCCCGGCCGCCCCCGAGGGCTCGACCAGCACCTTGGCCCGCGCGAGCACCTGAACCAGCGCGCGGCCGAGGGCCTCGTCGTCGACGCGGAAGCTCCCGGCGAGGTCGCGCCGGGCGATCTCGAAATTCAAGGCGCCGACGCGCACCGGCTTGAGCCCGTCGGCGAGGGTCGGCCCCGGGGGGACGTCGACCCGCGCGCCCGCTTCGAGGCTGGCCGCGAGGGCGTCGCAGCCCGCGGGCTCGACCGAGAAGATCCGCGGCCGGCGATCCTCGGCGACGCCGCGCGCGGCCAGGCAAGCCCCCGCGATCACCCCACCGCCACCGACCGGGACCACGATCGCGTCGAGCGATCCCCCGGCCGCCGCGATCAGCTCGGCCGTGGCCGTGCCCTGACCGCAGACGATGTCGGGGTGGTCGAAGGGCTCGATGATCGTCCCGCCCGTCTGCGCCTGGAGCTCGAGGGCCGCGGCCTTGCGGTGGTCCGAGCTCGTCCCGGCGAGCACGACCTGCGCCCCGAGCTCGCGGACGACGGCGAGCTTGACCGCCGGCGCGTCGACGGGCATGGCGATCCGCGCCTGGACCCCGAACTCCCGCGCGGCGAGGGCCACGGCCTGGGCGTGGTTGCCGGAGCTGAAGGTGATGATCCCCCGAGCGCGCTGCTCGGGCTCGAGGCGGCCGACGGCGTGCATCGCTCCGCGGGCCTTGAACGCCCCGATCCGCTGCATGTTCTCGGCCTTGAGGAAGAGCTCGACCGGGGCCTCGGCGAGGGCGTCGAGGCGAGGGCAGCGAAGCGTGGGCGTGTGGACCACGCTCCTCGCGATGCGCTCGGCGGCAGCGGCGACATCCGCCGCGCCCAGGCGCGCGGCCCAGGCGGCGGCGTCCTCGGGGTCGTAGTCCTCGCGCATGTCGGCGCCAGTGTAGACTCGCGCGCGCTCATGACCCAGAGACTTCAGCGCCTCGGCGAAGCCCTCGCCCGCGTCGGCCCCTGGACCTGGGGGGTGCTCATCGCGCTCACGCTGCTCGTGATCTACTCGGCCTCGATCGGCGCCTGCGGGCCCTGGGACCCATGGGAGACCCACTACGGCGAGGTCGCCCGCAACATCGTCGCCCGTCACGACCCCATGGATCTGTGGTGGCGCCCGGGCTACGGCCCCCACGGCAAGCGCGAGGGCGTGTTCGCCTCGAAGCACGCCCTGCCCTTTTGGTGCATGGCGCTGAGCTTCGAGGTGTTCGGCGTGGGCACCGGGCCCGCGGACGAGATGGTCCGCAGCCCGCTCCCCGAGATCGCCCTGCGCCTGCCCAGCATGATCGCCGGCCTGGGCGCGGCCGCGCTGGTCGGCTGGTGCGTGGGTCGTCTGGTCCACTGGCGCGCCGGCATGCTCAGCGCCCTGGTCCTCGCGACCATGCCCCAGTACGCGATCCTCACCCGCCAGGCCGTCACGGACATGTTCTTCGTGGCCCCGGTCTGCCTGGCCATGGTCGCCTGGGCGATGGCCTGGCTCGAGCCCGAGCGCGCCCTGAAGACCCGCGGCCGCGGCTGGTACGAGATCCCCTGGGACCGCGCCTGGCTCGGCTTCTTCGCGCTCTTCGTGATCGCGGCCGTGGTCCCCCTGGCGGTCCTCCACCACCACGTCCTCGACCCCGAGACCATCGCCCGCGTGGCCCGCTGGCGGCGCAAGACCACGGCCACCGTCGACGACCTCTCGACCATCGCCCGCCACCTGATCGTCTACTGGGTGCTGATCGCCGCCGCCCTCGCGCGCAGCTTGCGATGGCGCCAGCGCAGCCAGGCCTGGATGGGCGTGGTCTACCTCGCCGGCGGGCTCTCGCTCATGGGCAAGGGGATGATCGGGCCGGGGATCATCGGGCTTTTGATCCTCGCGCACATGGTGATCAGCGGCCGCCTGCACCTGCTGTGGCGGCGGCGCTGCGAGCTCGCCGTGGGCATCGTGCTCTTCGTGGTCAGCTGCTTCCCCTGGCACCACGCCATGGCGATCTTCCGCGGCGAGCGCTGGGTCAACGAGCTGATCGTGATCAACAACCTGGCCCGCTTCGCCTCGGGCGAGCAGGACCAGGCCGTGGGCGGCTTCGCCTTCTACCTGCGCACCCTCGGCCTCGCCGCCCTGCCCTGGTCGGCCGTGGTCCCGCCGGCGCTGTGGGCCGCCCTCCAGGCCTACCGCCGCCACGCCAAGGGCGCCCTCGACCCGGAGCAGGCCGAGCTCGACGCCAGCGCCCGCCCCCTCGAGCCCGGCCCCGAGCTCACCCGCCTGGCCCTGCTGTGGTTCCTGGTCAGCTTCGCGCTGATCACCTACAGCGTGACCAAGTACTACCACTACCTGGTCCCCTGCCTCCCGCCCCTGGCCGTGGTCATCGGCCTGTGGCTCCACGGCCTGCTGCCCGAAGACTCGACGACCGAGCCCGAGCAGCCCGAGCCGCTCGCCCTCCCGGCCCCGCGCCTGCCCGCCGCCGCCGTGCTGGCCTGCGCCCTGGCTGGCTGCGCGATCCTCTATCTCGTCGTCCGCGCCAGCCTCGACGAGCCCGCGTGGATCGCCCACCTGACCACCTACCTCTACACGGGCATGTGGCGCCAGGGCGCCGCCCCGGTCGACCGCATGCTCTGGTGCGTGGCCCCCTTCGCCCTCGGCCTGCTGCTGTGGGTCGCTCGCCGCGGCCGCGGGGCCGTGGCGGCCATGGTGCTCTCGGCCCTGCTGACGACCACCTGGGTCCTCGACGACTACCTGCCCGCGACGAGCGAGAACTGGTCGCAGCGCTCGGCCCTGCGCTACTACTACGACCACGCCCAAGACGGCGACAAGCTGCTCAGCTGGTGGTTTTACTACCGGGGCGAGACCTACTTCTCCAAGCGGCGCATCTGGGTGTCCATGGAGCCCAAGCGCGAGGAGCTCCGCGACTTCATCGACGAGCACCGCGGCCAGGGCGTGACCTTTTGGATCGTGACCACGGTCCGTCACGCCGACCGGGCGAAGGGCCACTTCCCCGCCGATGTCCGCGAGAACATCTCGGTCGTCTACAAAAATTTCCACTACGCCCTGCTCGAGGTCCCGATCCCCTGACGCCAGCTGCCCAGCGGCCCGAGACCTTGCTACCCTCCTGCCCGTGCGCGGCGAGGACGAGCGCGGCGAAGACGAGCCCAGCCAGGGCCAGCGCAGCGGGGGCGAGCTCGACGAGCGCTGGTCGCTCGAGACCCTGGCCGACGAGCTCGAGGCCGAGGGTCTCGAGGTCAGCGAGCTGCGCGAGCTCACCGAGGAGCTCGCGCTCATCGAGCGCCCGCCTGGGCTGCTGCGCCGGGTGACCTCGCGCGCCCGGGAGATCGCCTCGCGCCAGTGGGATCACTTCGTCGGCGAGCTCCGCGAGAGCCGCGAGGCCGCCGCGCTGATCGCCACCCGCGTCCGGGGCGAGCGCGAGCTCACCGACGAAGAACAGGCCAAGGTCCGCGAGCAGCTCCTCGACCTCTTTCGCATGTTCCCCGCCGGCCTGATCGTCGCGGCCAACTCCATGCTCCCCGTGCCCGGGACCTCGGCCCTGACCCCGTGGATCCTGATCCGCCTCGGCCTGATGCCCTCGCGCTGGCGCGAGGCCCACCTCCTCGACCGCCTGCGCAAGCAGCGGGAGATCCTCGAGCGCACCGGCCACGCCGACAAGGCCGCGCGCATCGACGAGATCCTCCAGCAGCTCGAGCTCGAGGCCGACGAGCGCGAGCAGATCGCCCGCGACAGCGCCCTGCTCACCCACTGGGACGCCAACCAAAACGGCGTGTGGGACGAGGACGAGCGCGCCGCCTACCAGCGCGAGGTCGAGCACACCCGTGAGCTCGCCCGCCTCCACGCCGCCCGCAAGCGGTGGTTCTTCGAGCACGAGGGCGAGGTCTTCGGCGCGGCGCGGCTCACGGAGATCGAGGAGCTCGAGGACGCCATCCACAGCCTCCTGGTCTGCTTCGACGGCAAGACCGGCTGGGTGGCCGTCTCCGACATCGCCGACGCCCTCGCGTGAGCTAGCTCCGCGCTTTGGCGCAGCCCCTGCGGGCTTGCCAGGCCCGCGGCCCTGGCGTAGATCTGCCGCCCCTCGCCAAGCGCGAGGACTCCTTGCTCCGCGGATGGCCCGCGGGGCCAACAGTCCACGAGGAGACGAATATGTCATTCACACCCGTCGAATCTTACTCGGCGCAGCGCAACACCCAGCGCGAGTACGAGCTCACGATCATCCTCAAGCCCTCCACCAACAAGGAGGGCATCCAGGAGCTGCTCAAGCGTCTGCAGGCGATCTTCGATCGCAACGGCAGCCGCATGCAGAAGATCGACAACTGGGGCCTGCGGACCCTGGCCTACCCGATCCAGAGCAACCGCAAGGGCATCTACCTCTACATCCGCTTCCTTGGCGGCTCTGCCATGGTCAAGGAGCTCGAGCGTAACCTTCGCATCTACGACGAGGTCGTTCGCTTCCTCTCCGTCGTGATCGACGAAGACGTCAACCCCGAGGCCCGTCCCAGCGACGTCGACGACGAGACCCTCGACGCCGCCACCGAGTCGGCCCCCGATCCCCTCGACATCGCCGCCCAAAAGGAAGGCACCTTCGAGGACGGTGACGACGACGACGACAACGACAACCGCGACGACGACGACGACGATGACGAGGAGGAGTACTGATGGCTGATCACGACGAAGAACGCGAAGGCCGCCGCGGCCGGCGCAAGCGGGTCTCCCCGCTCGCCGACCCCAACGTGGTCATCGACTACAAGAACCCGCAGCTGCTCAAGCACTTCCTGACCGACCGCGGCAAGATCGTCCCCGCTCGGATCACCGGCATCACCGCCCGGCAGCAGCGCGCGATCACCAAGGCAATCAAGCGCGCGCGTCAGCTCGCGCTGCTTCCCTACACGGTGCAGTGACCATGCTCGAGGTGATTTTGACCCAAGACATCGACAAGCTCGGCCGCGCCGGCGAGCTCGTCAAGGTCAAGCCCGGCTACGGCCGCAACTACCTGCTGCCCCGCGGCATGGCGTTGCCCGCGACCAAGGCCAACATCCGCCAGCTCGAGCACCATCGCCGCGAGATCGCCGCCCGCCAGGCCAAGATCCGCGCCGATCACGAGACCGCCGCCGCCTCCCTCAAGGAAGCCGTCGTCTCGATCCCGCGCAAGGTCGGCAAGGAAGACAAGATGTACGGCTCGGTCTCGACCAAGGACATCTCCGAGGCCCTGTCCGCGCAGAACGTCGAGCTCGACCGCAAGCTCATCAAGCTGCCCGAGCCCATCAAGACCGTCGGCACCCACGAGGTCGAGGTCCGCTTCTCCGCGGACGTCTCGGTCAACCTCAAGGTCGAGGTCATCGGCGTCCCCGCCTGATCGACCCTTCGATCCTCGAAACGGCCGAAGTCCCCGGACTTCGGCCGTTTTCATTTAACCCAAGCAGAGGTCTCTCTTCCCTCCGAGCGAAGGTCTCTCTTCCCCAAGCAGAGGTCTCTCTTCCCCAAGCAGAGGCCTCTCTCCCTCCGAGCGAAGGTCTCTCTTCCCCAAGCAGAGTCTCTCTTCCCTCCGAGCGAAGGTCCCCCCTCTTCCCGCGAGCGGAGCGCTCTCCACCGCCCCGAAGCGGAGCCGCCCCCCGCCAAAGACGCGCACAAGAGGGACAGCAGGGGACCCGTCGGCCGAGTTTCGCGTACCAGCTCTACCTCTCGAAGCGGAGCTCTCCCAAGAGGAAGGCACCTGCCCGAGAGACGCCCCATGAAGTCAGCGAGCCTGTCTGAGGCCGACGGGTCCCCTGCTGGCCCGTGCGCGCGCACCGACGGCCAAGACGCTCCCCGCAAAAGATCGAGAAGCTCCCCGCAAAAGATCGAGAAGCTCCCCCCAAAAGCACCCCTCAAAAACGAGAACCAGTCACCACCAACAAAGGCTGCCACCGCTCCGTAGGATTCTCATACCGAACAACCCCCACCCGCTCCAACACCGCCCCCGCCATCAACGTCTGCCCCAACGCCAACGCCCCCTCCCCAAGAGTCATCTGCGCCCCCTCCAGCTCCACCCCAGCCCCAGGCGCAATCGACACCCGCCGCAGCTCCACCGCCTGCGTCTGGTGGATCAGCTCCACCACCCCAAACTCCGTGTCCTTGCGCAGCAGCCGAGCCCAGCTCGCCTGGCGCTCGATGGTCACCGAGGGCAGCGCCACCCCGGCCAGCGCCTCGGGCTTGCGCAGCTGCAGGCGCAGCCCGTCGATGGCCACCCGCTCCTCGCCGGGAGCCGGCGCCGCGAGCAGGTGCCTGGCGAGCACGTGGGCCGCCGTCTCGAGCAGACGAAAGCGGCCCTGGACCATCAAGAAGGTCAGCTGCGCGGCGACGAAGCCATAGTCCACCGTGGACGACAGGCGCTCGTCATGCGCCGCGCGCTGGGTGTCGACCTCGAGCTCGAGGTCGAGCACCACGGGCTGGGGGTTCTCCCGCTCGAGCGGGTAGACCCCGATGATGCAGTCGACGCGTAGGCCCTCGAGGGCGATGCGATCACGAGCCATGAAAGTGCAGCGCCCTCGATTGAGGTGGGCCAGCGCGGCCGCTCAGGCCGCGCCGACGACGGCGGTGATGATCGGCTCGGCGACCGCGTACTTCTCGAGGAAGGCCTTGCGCTCCGAGTTCATGCTCGCAACCCAGGCGCGGTACTCGTCCATGCGCCCAGCCTTCTCGAAGAAGCGCCGCGGCTGGAGGATCTCCGCCGGGACCTTCTCGAGCAGGGCGGCGTTCTTGGGGTCCTCGACGTCGACGACCTCGTAGCCAAAGTCGGGGTCCTTGGTCCACACGACCGAGCCCTCGAGCATCGCCTCGAGCATCGCCGAGGAGTGGCGGATCTTGACCTTGAGGGCCTCGCCGGCCTTCTCGGCCGCGCCGTCACCACCGATGTAGCCGGTGTTCATCAGCCACATGGTGGTCTTGTGGAAGGTCTCGGCCAGCTCCGAGAAGCGCTCGGCCTGGAGGCTGTGGGCGAGGGGGAAGAAGGGCTGGGTGAAGGGCGAGCGGGTCTTGCCGCGCTCCTTGCCCGCCGCCGAGGTCTTGCTGGTCTCGCCGAGCATCAGGTAGCCAGCGGCCTGCTCGGCGCTGGTGAAGCGGACCAGGCCCGGGGTCGCGGCGTCGGGGCCCTCGTCGCGGTTGAGGATGCCCAGGGAGTAGACGTCGGGCAGCTCGTCGAGGTTGGCGGCGTCCTCGATCGAGGACATGGGGATGATCGAGCGGCCGTTCTCCGTCCACATCACGAAGTCCCAGCCGTCCTTGGGGATCCCGTCCTCGACCACGGCCGAGCGCTCGACCTCGCCCGCGATGTAGCGGTCGACGTTGGCCTGAGGCGCGCCGGTGCCGATCAGCACGTCGCGCAGGCGCTCGACGTCCTCGGGGCTCAGCCCGCGCTTGAAGAAGTCGGGCTCGCCCTGCTCGTCGAGGTAGACGTTCTCGATCCACGCGTCGGCGGACACGGTCCCGCGGTAGATGACCGGCTCGTTCTCCTCGGCCAGGGCCCAGGTCTTGGCGAAGCAGCCGTTCTCGGTGACCGAGATCTCGCCGTGGGGCCACAGCGCGATCATGTCGTCCTGGACCGGCTTGGTCGACGCGCCCTGCTTGCTGAAGGTGGTGGTCGTCTTGCCCGTGCCCGAGAGCCCGAGGATGCCCATGGTCAGGTGGTGCCCCTCGGTGGTGATCTCCTTGGCGCCGGCGTGCATGACAAGCCCGCCCTGGCGGTACAAGA
The DNA here is from genome assembly GCF_011083025.2 of Pseudenhygromyxa sp. WMMC2535. Taxonomy (NCBI): domain Bacteria; kingdom Pseudomonadati; phylum Myxococcota; order Nannocystales; family Nannocystaceae; genus Pseudenhygromyxa; species Pseudenhygromyxa sp. WMMC2535. The sequence continues at coordinate 2,957,846 of NZ_JABJWV010000001.1, read as the reverse complement.
AGGTGGCCAGCATGCGCAGGGCGCCCTTCTTGCTCTCACCAAAGTAGTCCGGCCCCATGATGTAGGTGACGTAATTGTCGAGGTCGACGATGATCGCCTGACCGCCCTCCATGTCCTTCACCGCGTAGTCGGGGGTGTAGACCAGGCGGAAGGCCGGCTCGAAGGGCTCGGCGGCGGCCTCGGGCCCCTCCACGCGCTCGCGCGGGAAGGACAGGACCTGCTGCATCCCGGCGATGTTGGCGCCCTCGAGGGTGTAGCACCACTGCACGGGGACCGAGCGCGGGCCGAGGCCCACGTAGCCGTCGATCAGCAGCAGCTTGCCGCGCTCGGCGATGTAGGCCGCCTGGCCGTCGATCAGCTGCTGCGCGCGGGCGGGATCGATGGTCTTCGACGAGTAGGCTTCGGGCTCGCCGCGACGATCGATCACATAGGTAAACTGGGCCATCCGGGCCTTGTTGCGCGCGACCTTGTTGATGCTCCCGCGTGCAGTGCGCGTGCAAAAAGGCGTGTGTTCGAGAGCCAAACGCTGGAGCTCTTCTTGGCTGGGGTTCGCCAAGGTCTCGACGGCGTAGGGAAGAGGGGGCTGCTTGGGGAGCTCGAAGGGGCGCTGCATGACGACGTCCGGGGCCGGAATGCGCGAAGCGATAGCACTTTGGCCGCAGCCTTTCCAGGCCGCACCCCGGGCCCCTGCAGCTGCCCCCCTAGCGCGAAGAGAGTTGAAATTACCGAGCTTTTATCCAGACGTGGGCCCGCCTCGGGGCGAGCTGGAGCAGGGCGCGCGGCGGACTGCGCTGGATTACGGAAGTCCTCATCCGTGCTTGCTCTCACACTTTTATCAATGTCCATTGTCGAGAGCGGCTCCGAACTCGTCGATTAAATGACACCCCACAGGTCGCCGCGTAAGTTGAATTCGTGCCCACGGCCCGCGAGCTGTTCATGGCGCACGTGTTCGCTGACGTGAACGACGCGCGCACCGCCGAGGTCGGCGACGCGCGACGCTCGCTGACCCGGGCCAAGCTCGAGGCCCTCGATCAAGTCGAAGGCCTCGACGAAGGCGGGCTGCGCCTGGTCATGCCCGGGCTCTATCAGCACATCGTCGCCACCACGATCCAGATCGCGGCGCGCGTCGGCGTGGCCGTGGGCCTCGCCCTCGAGGCCGTCGACGAGCTCCAGAGCCAAGTTGCGATCGGCAGCTTCTCGCGCCCGGTGCGAGATCAGATGACCGAGACCGGCATCGCGATGAAGCGCCGCCACTCGAGCCGCATCGCCAAGCTGGTCGCAGAGATCGCGGCCCAGCGCCTGGCCTGGCGCCACAACCACGAGTTCATGTCGTGGCTGGCCTTTCGCCGCGACGACCCGCGCTACCCCGCCGCCGATCGCCGCGCGCGGCTCGAGGCCTTCAAGATCGTCGACCGCCTGCTCAAGGGTCGAGAGTCGGTCTCGGCCCTGCTCGGCCACCCCCTGGCCGTGGCCCTCGAGGGTCACGACCGCTTCATGTTGGTCAACCGCTGGCGCCTCGATCCCCGCGTGCCCGAGCACGCCGTCGAGACCTACACCTGGCCGCTGCTCAGCTATCAGAGCGCCGAGGTCGTCGAGCTCGAGCTCGCCCGCTACCACTACGACGCCATCGTGGCCGCGGGCGCCGACGCGGCCTCCCGCAAGCCCAAGCACGACGAGCTCGTCGAGCTCTTCGCGCGGCAGCTCGCCAGCGCCCTCGATCACCTCCCCACGGAGGACGTCGGCACCGGCGTGATCTGAGTCTTCTTCCGCTCGTCCCCGCCTGTCATGAAGCCGCCCCCTCGGGCGCGGCCAAGGCAGACCTGCGCCCTCTCGTCCCGCGCCTCGTCCCGCGCCTCGTCCCGCGCCTCGTCCCGCGCCTCGTCCCGCGCCTCGTCCCGCGCCTCGTCCCGCGCCTCGTCCCGCGCCTCGTCCCGCGCCTCGTCAAGGAGCCCCTCCCATGTCCCACTACCCCCACGTCGAACGCCTCTACCTGCCCCGCGTCGCGCCGACCCGCGCGCGTCTGCACGCCGGCGAGCGCGACCCCAGCCTCGAGCGCGTGCTCTTTGGCGAGCTCGACGAGCGCGAGCTGCTGGCCTTCCTGATCCAATTTTGTGCCCTGGGCGTCCGCATGCTCCGGCCCGTGGAGAGCTGGATGCGGCGCAGCGGCGAGGCCTGCGTGCGCGCGGGCTTCGACGAGCTCGGCGCGCAGCTGCTCGCGACCGCCCCCGGCGAGGCCCGCCGCCACCTGCTGCTGATCGACGACCTCGTCCAGCTCAGCGCGCTGTGGCGTGACCGCGTCGACCCCCGCGGCCTCGACCTGCGCACCCTCGTGCGCCGCGAGGCCCCCGAGTCGGCCAGGCGCCACGCGCTGATCCGCGAGCTGACCGGCGACCCCGAGCGCCCGTGGCTCTCCCTTGGCGTCGAGCTCGAGCTCAACGAGCTGGCCATGGCCCTGGGCCCCCGGCTGATCCGCCGCAGCGGGGATCGCCTCGGCCCCGAGGTCTTCGCCGGCATGCGCTTCTTGCAAGCCCGCACCGAGTACGCGGCCTTGAACCTCGAGCTCTGGCTCGACCAGCTCGAGCCCATGCTGCGCTGCATGCCCCACCTCGCCGGGCCCATGGCCGCGGTCGGCAGCGAGGCCCAAGCGGCGATGCTCGACTTCCTGATCAGCTGCGCCGACGCGCCCTGCCAGGCGCTGCGCGAGCACACCCGGGGCGGCGCCCTGGCCAAGCTGAGCAAGCGCGCCAAGCCGGCTCGGGCCTGAACCCGATCCCGCTCCCCGCTACATCAAGATCCCGCGCGCGTCGACCCTGGGCATCGCCGGCAGGTCGGCGTCGCCCAGGCGCTGGCGCAAGTTGATCTCGATGGTCTTCGACAGCGCCGACAGAGGCAGCGCCGGCCAGAACATGGTGAAGGGATCCTCGAGCACGCGCCCGGCCTCGGAGATCAGCGTGAAGCTCAGGCACACGAGCACGGTCATCGGGATGACCATCCAGGTGTTCCAGCCCTCGAGGCCGCCGACGAGGCCCAGGGGCAGGAGCACGCCGTAGATAGCGATCAGCCGGTCCGCGATGAAGCCGTAGCTGCGCGGAAAGGGCGTCTTCTTGATGCGCTCGCAGCCGCCTTGGATGTCGAGCAGGGCGCGGACGGTCTCGTCGAAGGACTGCAGGCGCAGGCTGTCGAGGCGGCCGCCGTCGTTCTCGGCGATCAGCGCCTCGAGCTGGCGCTGGAGCATGGCGTGGGTCGGGTTGGACTCGCCGAGCAAGACCTCGCGCTCGTCGGCGGCCACGAAGGCCCCAAAGTCGGCGTCCTCGCCCAGGCTGTGCCCACGCAAGATCACCCGCAGGGCGTGGACGTAGGCGATGTGCCGGTGGATCAGCGCGCGCTGGAGCGGGCTGGGGCCGGCCTCGCCCGCGGGCAGGTAGCCGAGGACCTGGGTGCAAAAGTGCCGCGAGCTGTTGATCAGCCGTCCCCACAGCTTGCGCCCCTCCCACCAGCGATCGTAGGCGGAGTTGGTCCGAAAGCTGACGAAGATCCCGATCGCCCCGCCGACCACGGCGACCGGCGTGACCGGGAGCAACAGGTGCGAGACGACGTCGGTGAAGAAGACGTCACCGATGACCACCAGGGTCGAGGCGACCACGAAGGTCAGCACGGCCTTCCACTGCCAGCCCAGCAAGTTGAAGATCGAGCCCCTGAACTCGACGAACATCAGCGCCGAGTATAGGGATCAGCAGCGCTCGGCGTCCATCAGGGTCTGCGCCGTCATCACGCACTTCGCGTAGTCGGCATAGACCAGCTTGCCGCGCAGCTGGATCTTGCGTTTGACCGACTCGACGCAGCTGATCTCGAGGCGCATGATCAGAGCGTCGGCGCCCTCGCTCTGCTCGGGCGAGGCGGTGTCGAGGACCAGCTGGACCTTGTGGGCGCACAGCTCCTGAGGGCTGGGGGCGCGCACCCAGCCCAGCCAAAACACGAAGATCGCCAGGGACAGGAGCCCGACGACGCCAGCCGTGATCATCCCCCCGCGGTTGCGGGCGCGTGCTTCCTCGATGGTGGTCATCGCCGCTCAGCTCCCGCCGTCGATGACCCGGAAGGCCGCCCGGCGGCGCAGGGCCTCTTGCTCGGACACGTCGGCGTCACCACCCCCGGCCGGCGACTCGCCCACGGCCTGGCTGGCGCGCTGCTCCGGCTGGCGACGCTCCCACCGGCCGCTGCGCGAGCGACCAAAGAGGTTGCTGAGGTCGCCGGTGGGCAGCGGTCCGGTGGTCGGCGGCCGGTTGCGGCGGACCGACTCCGGCATGTTCTGGTCGAGGACCATGCCGCGACCAGTGGCCCGGTCGGCGACGACGTAGATCGCCTTCCAGGGGAACACGCAGCGGGTCATGTAGCCGCCAAAGGACAGGTCGGCGCCGATGCCCTCCTCGGCGAAGGTCAGATCCAGGGGATAGCTGGCGTCGAGGTCGATGATCAGCTGCTCGCGCCACTGCTCGCGGATGAAGTCCGGGCAGACCACGCCCTCGCAGGTGGCGTCGACCAAGAGCCGCGGACAGCGGCCCGCAGCGTAGAGCGACTCGACCACGCTCTGGACTGGGTGGACCATGACCACCGCCAGGGTAGCATGTTCACCGCAGTCAATGCATCGCTCGCCCTGGTGCGCCCTGCCCGAACGCGCGAGGTGAGCAAGGAGCTTCACGGTCGATCAGCGAGCTCGGCGCCTGCGCTGGAGACCCGCGATGCCGAAGATCATCAGCATCGTCAGCACCCCCTCCGGCCGAAGGCCCACGGTCGCGCAATTCCAAGGCGAGGGTCCAGTGAGGCGGCTGTGATTCCAGCTGTCGAGGATGTCGTCGATGCCCGCGTCGTTGTCGACCTCGACCTGCGGGGGGCCCATGGTCGGGACTCGCTCGACGCGCCGCGCCGCAGGCATGTCTTCGAAGCTCGGCCAGCCACCGAGCGCGTCGAGGGCCATGTCGGGGTGCTCGTCGAGCTCGAACCAGTCGCTGGAGTCGTCGCAGGCGAACACCCGCGTGGCGGTGATCGAGCTGGAGACCTCGGGTAGATCCGCGACCTCGTGGAAGACCGGATCCTCGAGCATCTCGTGGGGAGAGATCAGCGAGAACAGCCGGGTCAGGTAGCTGGCGTCGTCGAGCATCTCGAGGGCGTGGTCGGCGGGGATCGTGATCCGCTCGGCGAACTCGGCCGCGAAGCCAGGTTGCTGGCCCCAGGACACCGGGTCGATCAGGCCCTCGTAGCAGCTCAGGCAGTCCCAGAAGGTCTCGGTCTCGACGCCCTCGGGCGCCGGCAGATACTTGTCCAAGAGCGGCTCGACCAGGGGGTGGGTGAAGGCGCAGCTCTCCTCGCCGAGCCAGTCCTCGCTGCACACGTAAAAGCCCTGCGCGCGCAGCTCGTCCACGACCCCGACCGCCTCGATCTCGGCGAAGGCCGCCGCGCTCCAGCCCTCGCCGCGGATCCCCGCGCTCGACACGATCTCGTCGCTGCCGGCGTACTCGGTGACGAAGGCCCGGCCCCCGGCCTCATCGATGGCCAGCGAGACCTGCTCCAGGTAGGAGCCCGCCGGGTCGCCGACCCAGTCGATGCCCAGGAGGTTGAGCACGACGTGCGGCCAGTTTTGCGGGGCGACCCGGGACTCGCCCAGGAAGAACGCCCGGATCGCCATGTCCTCGGTCGCGGCGATCCGGGTCAGGCGGATCGGGATGCACGGCTCGACCCCGGGGTAGCGCAGGGCCAGCGGGTGGATCTCGTCGCTGCCGGCGTCGCTGCGCAGCTTGATGGCCACGAACACGTGGCCCTCGGCCAGGTACTCCGCGAGGATCGGCGGCGCGTCGTCGTCCTGGGCGTAGCCGGCCGCGTCGAGCCAGTCGACGATCTCGTCGACGCTGTCCCCGGTCAGGATCACGTACTCGAAGGCGCCCGCGAAGCCGCGCTCGAGGATCTCCGGGCCCTCCCCGAGCTCGTCGCCGAAGCCCTCGGTCCCGCCCAAGTCGTCGTCCGAGGCCGCGAACTCGGAGGCGTCCACGCTCATCCCACACGCGAGCGCGCTGACTCCCGACCCGCAGTCGCCGTCGAAGCGGGTGTTGATCGTGAAGGTGGGGACCGTGGCCGCGAGCAGGTTGTCGAAGAGCGCCTGCGAGCCGACGAGGACCTCGGGGACCTCGACCACGGGGATCAGCCAGGCGAAGCGCTCGGGGTCGCCCTCGTACTGGATCTGGATGTGCGCCTCGGTGTGCGCCTCGCCCCCGGCCTGGTCGATCCAAAACAAGATGCTCTCGCCGCTCTGGTCGACCGGCATGACCTGCGGGCCGGCGTCACAAAAGGTTCCCCCGCAGGCATGGGCGACACCAGGCGAGAGCCCGGCGAGTCCGACGAAGGCCGCGAGGGTCAGCGGAGCGAGAGCAGCGAGTCCAAGTCGAGTCATGGCGAAGGTTGGGTATCCCGAGGGGGATGATCAGATCACCTCGGACCAGCACTTTGGCCCGCGCATTAACGAAAACGCGCGACCAAGGTGGTCGCGCGTCCGTCCGTGTGTCCGTGCCCAACCCGGACCAAGCCGGGCCGGCCCGCTCAGAAGGTGAGCAGGAAGTTGAAGTAGCCCTGAACGTTGAACACGTCGTCCACGGCGTAGCGGCGGCCCACGGAGTCGACGATGTCGCGGCGCACGGGGTTGACGTCGGCGGTGTCGGCGTCGACCACGTCGGGGTCACCGGCGTTGTCACCGTCGCCGCGGCTGGCGACGGTCACGTAGTGGCGGGTGTCCGTGGTCATGTCCACGCCGAAGTTCAGCCGCGCGTAGGGGCCCATGTAGAAGTTGAGCCCGGCGTTGAGGCCGAAGGTGCCATAGTCCTGGATCGTGGTGATGCCGTTGTAGGAGGCGCAGTCACCACCGGCCGCGTCGACGTAGCCCGAGGGATCCGAGGGGTTGGCGGCCGCGAAGGCCAAGGCCGCGCTGCTGCTGCAGGTGTCGCCCTGGCCGGGGCTGTAGTCGCCGACCAGCGCGGGGCTGTCGGCGAGCAGCTCCCAGACCTCGGAGTAGCCGCGACCGTTGTAGTGCAGCACCGCCGAGCCCTGGAGGATGATCGACACCTTCTTGCCCTGAGCCTCGTTCTCCCAGGGGACGATCTCCGCGCCGAAGTAGGCGCCGGTCTCCGACTGGGGCTGAACCTTGCCCTGGGTGTCACCGTAGTTTTCGAACTGGGTGTTGCCCCCGGCCCGGAAGGCGTAGCGCCAGTGCGCGCCAAAGAAGGGGTCCAAGAAGCGGTAGCGCCGGCTGAGGGTCGTCCACGCGCCGAGCTCGTGCATGCCCCGACCCACGCGGTGGTTGCCGGCCGGGTCCGAGTCCTGGATCGCCCGGCTCATGGTCATCGCCTTACCCACGGCGAAGCGGCCCTCGAGGCCGATCACCCAGTTGGGCAAGTGCGACTTGCGAGCCTGGCTGAGGATCCCGAACTTCATCCCGACGTTGAGCTGGTCGAGACCGCGCCGCGTGGGGGCGTTGAAGATCCGCGTGGAGTCGAGGTCCGTGAACTGACCGTAGGGGTCGCCGTCCTCGAAGGCGTCGAAGCCGTCGCGGGGGACGATGCCGTCACGGATGCTCGTCGAGTTGGTCTTGTTGACACAGGTCGCCGAGCCAGCCTCGTAGCTGGTCGTGCCCGGGTTGTCGGGGAACACGCAGTCCCCGCCCTCATCCTGGTCGAACTCGTAGTTGCGGTTGTCCGAGACGACCACCGGCAACCCGACATAGACCGAGATGTCGTGCCACAGACCGATCTCCAGGGTCGGCGTGACCGTGTGTCGGAACTGGCGATAAATCAGGTCGCGAGCGAGGCGGTTCTTACCACCAGAGCCCCACTCACGAAGGATGGCTGCCTTCTTGAAGTCGAAGTCGTAGGAGACGCCGAAGTGCAGATCAAAAGCGTTGCCGTTGAACTCCTGGTCAAAGGAGGAGGCAACCCGAGTGACCTCGGCGGCGTTGGCGACCTGACTGAGCCCCATGACCAGGGCGAAGGCAGGCAAGAAACCGAGAAGCTTCCGCATGGGGATCCGCAGGGCGAGGACGCGCTCGCGAGAGGACGAGAGACATGGCACGCTACCAGCGCACGTGGCCTAGCGTCAAGAATCCCGAGGAGCTTCGCACACTTGGATCTCGCGCCTGGGCCCCCGAGGGGCGTGCGCGAGTCGGCCAATCGGCCAGAGAGCGGCCCAGGTCGGGCGATCGGCGAAAGATCGGCCATCCTGGAGAGAGGCCGCGGCGATCGCACGAGGAGCCGAGCTCGGCGCCCTCCCGGCGGAGCGCGCGGTCGGCTACCCTCCGCCGTCACCCCGGGCCCCACCGTGAGCAAGAATTTTCAGCGCCTGCGCATCGACCCCGAGCGCCCCGATCCGCGCAAAATGCAGCCGGCCGTCGACGCCCTGCGCCGCGGCTGCGTGATCCTCTATCCCACCGACACCGGCTACGCCCTCGGCTGCGCGCTGTCGAGCGCCAAGGGCATCTCCGAGCTGCGCCGACTCAAGGGCATCCACGCCAAGCACGCCAAGCCGCTGACCATGCTCGTCGAGACCCTCAACGACATGGGTCGCTACGGCGTCATGGGCAACACCGCGTTTCGTGTGGTCCGTCGCCTGCTCCCCGGGCCCTACACCATGGTGCTCAAGGCCACCTCCGACGTGCCCAGGGCCATGAAGAACCGGGCCAACGAGGTCGGCATGCGCCTGCCGGACCACAAGATCTGCAACATGCTCGTCGACTTTCTGGGCGAGCCGCTGCTGACCGGCTCGGTGACCCCCGGCGAGTCCGAGCCCGAGCTCGAGGACCCCGCCGAGCTCGAGTCCCGCTACAACCGCGAGATCGACCTGATGATCGACAGCGGGCACCTGTGGCCCGAGCCCTCGACGGTGCTGCGCTTCGACGAGCTCGGTGACATCGAGATCCTCCGCGCCGGCCAGGGTGCGCTGCCGTAGGAGCCGCACGGGAGCAGCCTCGCGGGTCTTCGAGCTCGGGACGCTCGGCCCTTCGCGCGAAGGGCGGTGCGCAGAGTTGTTATGATCCTCGGGTGAGCGAGCTGCTCGACGCCATCGAGATCGGACCCGAGGGCAACCAGGCCGCGGCCGCAGTGATCTGGCTCCATGGCCTGGGCGCCGACGGCCACGACTTCGAGCCGATCCCCCCCCTCCTCGACCTGCCCGAGGTCCGCTTCGTGCTCCCCCACGCCGGCTACCGCCCGGTGACCATCAACGGCGGGTTCGTGATGCGGGCCTGGTACGACATCCTGGGCCTCGACTTCACCGGCGTGCGCGAGTCCGAGCCCGACATCCTCGCCTCGGCGGCCCAGGTCGGCGCGCTGATCCAGCGCGAGCGCGAGCGCGGGGTGCCCAGCGAGCGCATCGCCCTGGTCGGCTTCTCCCAGGGCGGCGCCATGGCCCTGCACGTCGGCCTGCGCTGGCCCGAGCGCCTCGCCGGCGTCGCGGTGCTCAGCGCCTACCTGCTGCTCGGCGAGCGCGTGGCCAAGGAGCGCAGCTCGGCCAACGCGCTCACGCCGATGCTCTTTTGCCACGGCCGCGAGGACCCCACCGTCCCCGTCTGGCTCGGCAAGGCCGCCCACGATCAGGTCGCCGCCCTCGACCCTCAGCGCCCGATCGCCTGGCACGACTACGCCATGCCCCACGCGGTCTGCCCCGAGGAGATCGCCGAGATCCGCACCTGGCTGCATCGCGTCTTGGCGAGCTGAAACAGTATTGCGATAGAAGCGCGACAAAGCGAGATCGCCACATTCGCGATCACAATCAATCCGAGCGCGGCCGAGTGTCATATTCCAAAGTGTCGACACGAGCTCCTTCTCTCGTCGATATTTTGGAATTTCAGCCGGCCCCTTCGACCGGCCCACGAGCCCGCGCGCTTCCCGCTTGCAACATAAATGGCCATGTTATAGGGTGGCCACGCGATCGCCTCTCGCGTATCCAATCGTCTCTACAATGGGGAAATATGCCACACATATGGCACCCCTTCGTCGACGCGCAACCTGAAAGGTAGCAGGCAGTGAAACTCTCCACGATGGTCATCATCGCCGCGCTCTCGACATCGGCCCTCGGCTGCCTCGCCGAAGCCCCCGAGCTCGAGCCCGACGTCGACCTCTACCAGCCCCTGACCGAGCCGATCTTCGTCGGGGATCTGATGATTCGCCCCGCGCAGGACGACGACGACCTGCCCGCGCTGGCCTCGTCCGCGCCCAGCGACATGGACGAGCTCGACGCGGCCTCCGCGGGCCAGGGCTACTGCCTCGTCACCCTCAACTATTGTTCCATCCCGGGCTCGGACGACGGCTCGTGCACGGCCACGGGCTGCGAGGTCTACCAGGCCCTGGAGGAGTGCATCGCGCTCTACTGCGAGAGCTGCTTCGATCTGTGCTGAGCGAGCGCTCGGCGTGCAAGCTGCCAGAGGACCCGTCTCGATCCCGCCTCGTTCTGCGCGCCTCGGACCTGGGAGGTCAAGGCCATCGCTGGGTTGGGATACTGCAAGGTTTCGGGCTCTCGAGCCGGGCCGCGCGGGGAGAGGTTGGATCGCGCCGGGTCCTTTGGCGATTTGCACATGTCGACTATTGCTGCGAGGTCGAGAACTGCTGGATTCCATATTGCGACACTTGCGGCTGCTGAGCCGTCAGCACATTTAAAAAAGCGGAACCTCGGGCGCGAGCGCTCGAGGTTCCGCTTTGTCCGTGGATGTGCGATGCAGCGCCGCGAGCCGCGAGCCTCAGTCCTCGCCCTCGGAGGAGGGCGAGACCCCGCCTTGCTTGGCGATCTCCTCGCGCAGGCCGAGCTCCTTCATCTTCGACTGGAGCGAGCGCCGCGAGATCCCGAGCTTGCGGGCCGAGCGGGTCACGTTGGCCTCGGTCTGGGCCAGGGCCTCGCGGATCAGCGCCTCTTCGATGCGCCGCGAGCCGGCCTTGACGGCCTCCTTGAGGTCGAGGCCGAGGCTGTCGAGGGGCAGGCGGATCGCCCGCAGGGAGCTGGCCTCGTCGCCCTCGCCATCGCCATCGCCATCGCCGGGCTCGTCGCTGGTGAAGGCGTCGGGGAGCTCGTCGACGCCGATGCGCTCGCCGCTGGCGAAGAGCACCATGCGCTCGACGAGGTTCTCGAGCTCGCGGATGTTGCCCTGCCAGGTGTAGCTGCGCAGGGCCTCGAGGGCCTCGGCCGTGAAGCCCGCGACGGACTTGCCAAGCCGCTCGTTGGAGCGCTGCAAGAAGTGCTCGAGCAGCGGCTCGACGTCCTCGGGGCGCTCGCGCAGGGGCGGGAGGTGGATCGGCACGACGTTGAGGCGGTAGTAGAGGTCCTCGCGGAAGCGCTTGGCCTTGATCTCGTCCTCGAGGTCGCGGTTGGTCGCGGCGATCAGGCGCACGTCGACGCGCAGGGTCTTGACCCCACCGACGCGCTCGAACTCCGACTCCTGGATCGCGCGCAGCAGCTTGACCTGGATCTCGAGCGGGATCTCGCTGACCTCGTCGAGGAACAAGGTCCCGCCGTCGGCGAGTTCGAAGCGACCCTGGCGGCTGGACACGGCCCCGGTGAAGGCGCCGCGCTCGTGGCCGAAGAGCTCCGACTCGACGAGGCCTGCGGGGATCGCCGCGCAGTTGACCCGGATGAAGGGCAGGTGGCGGCGCTCCGAGCCCATGTGCAGGGCGCGGGCGACCAGCTCCTTGCCGGTCCCGCTCTCACCGGTGATCAGCACCGTCGAGGGGCTCGCGGCCACGGTGTGGATCATCTCCTTGACCGTGACCATGGCCTCGCTGCGCCCGACCATGCCGAAGTCCTTGGCCTTGGCGACCTCGCCGTCGCTGCCCTCGCCCGCCGGCAACATCGCCTCGCGGCGCGGCTCGGTGCGCGGGCCCGAGCGCCGCCGGGTGGCCACGGCCTTGTCGAGGACCTTGCCGATCTGCTCGCGCTCGAAGGGCTTCTCGAGGAAGTCGAAGGCGCCGCTCTTGACGGCCTCGACGGCGGTGTCGACGGAGCCGTGGGCGGTCAGGAGGATCACCGGCAGGCCGGGGTCCTCGTCGAGCAGGGCCTCGAGCAGCTGCATGCCGTCCATGCCGGGCATGCGCAAGTCGGTGATGACCACGTCGAAGGTGCCCCGGGGCAGGGCGCGGACCTGGGCGAGGGCCGACTCTCCGTCGGCCTCTGTGACGACCTCGTGACCGGCCTGCTGAAGCAGGGCGCCGAGGACCTTGCGGAGGTTGGGTTCGTCGTCGACGACGAGGACTCGTGGCTTGGGCTCGTTCACTGACTCGTGCTCGTGATTCCGAGATCGACCGGTAGCAACACGGTGAAGTTCGCCCCGCCGTCGGGGTTGTTGCTGACCTCGATCATGCCGTTGTGATTTTCGACGATGCGCTGGCTAATGGGCAAGCCCAGGCCGGTGCCGCCGCTCTTGGTCGTGTGGAAGGGCACGAAGAGGTTGTCCCGCGTGGCCGGCGAGAGGCCCGGGCCGTTGTCCCGCACGCTCAGCGCGACCGCGTCACAGTCTGGCAGGCCGCGCACGCGGTGCTCGAGCTCGATCCAGATCCGGCCGGGTGGCGTTTCGTCGCTGATCGCCTCTAGGGCGTTGCGAACCAGGTTTAGCAGGACCTGGCGCAAGGCCTCGGGATCGCCGCGGACGGCCGGGCTGTGCGGCTCGAGGCTCAGGCCGACGCTCGAGGCGTTGGCCAGGACCTCCCCGCCGGCCCGCTCTCCGCGCTCGGGGACGAACACGCCGAGGTCGACCTGCACGCGCTCGAGCTGCTCGGGGGTCAACAGGCGCAAGGTGGTCTTGATCACCTCGGTCAGGTCGACGCGCACGGTCTCGCCCCGGTAGGGCCGCGAGTAGCTCAAGAACTGCACGACCACGCGGTTGAGGCGGTCGACCTCCTCGACGATCACGCCCAGGAACTCCTTGGTCATGGCGTCGGCGTCGACCAGCCCGGGCTCGACGACCTGGACCGCGCCCTTGATCGCCCCGAGGGGGTTGCGGATCTCGTGGGCCAGGCCGGCGGCCATCTCACCGAGGGCGGCGAGGCGCTCGCGCTCCTTGCGTTGCTCGTAGACCGCCGAATTCTGCAAGGTGATCGCCGCTTGCGAGGCCAGGCTCTCGAACAGCTCGACCTCCTCGCGGGAGAAGGGCTCGAGCAGGCGCTCGTCGTTGACGAAGAGCGCCCCGACCAGCTCCCGCGGGGCCTCGGGCTCGTCCTCGGGGATCGAGATGATCGGGACCGCGAGCGCGGCGCGCAGCTCGGCGAGGGTCTCGAGGCAGCCCTGGAGCTCCGCCTGGGCGTCGCGTCCGGCGCGCTCGCGCTCGCGCTCGAGTACGTCACGCAGCTGCGCGCCCTGGGTCCGCATGCGCTCGAGCAGCGGCCGGCGCTTGGCCACGTCCAGGCGCGGCAGGGCCAGCGGGGTCTCGCCGATCTCCCGCGACAAGGTCAGCGAGGTCCCGCGCGCGTCGAGCAAGAACACGCTCGCCGTGGTCACGCGGTTGGACTCGCGCAGGGCGTCGAGGACGACGCTGACCATGTCGTCCGGGTCGATGACGTTGAGCAGCTTGAAGCGCAGCTGGACCAGCAGCGCGCGCAGCTCGGCGCGGTCGCGGAACAGCCACGACTCGACCCGCGACTCGAACTCCTGGCGGACCGGGTCCAGGAGCACGATCACCGCGAAGGCCGCGACCGCGCTGTTGAACAAGAAGAGCATGACCGCGCCCTCGGTCTTGCGGGGGACCCACAGCAAGAGCATCGCCAGCAGCGCCGTGACGCCCATGACCAGCAGGCCCAGGGTCAAGATCCGCGCGGCGAGCTCGGGCAGCTCGAGCAGGCGCTCGCGCTGGAGGGTCTGGGCCACGAAGTAGAGGTAGACCGCCGTGACCACCGGGCCGATCGCCGTGATCGCCGGCGAGCCGAACACGATCGCGAACAAGCTGGCGAAGAACAGGTAGCGCAGACGCGGGGCCGTGGCCGTGCCCTCGGCCCGCCCGGCCGAGCGCCACACCCGGCGCACGACCAGCAGCAGACCCACGACCACGTAGAGGTTGAGGCCCTGGGAGATGAAGTCCCAGGGCGTCCAGCCCGAGAAGTTCCAGAAGTCCTCGCGGCTGGCCAGCTGCAGGCCATCTTCGGGGGCGCGGCCGAGGAGCACGAAGAGCGTGGTCGCGTGGGCCCCGAGCAGGACCACGAGCATCCCGGTCTGTAGCCAGCTGCGCCGGCGCGGGCGCTCGTCGACGGGGATCAGCGTGGAGAAGCAGCGGTCCGCCGTCCACGGCAGCACCAAGGAGATCGACTGCGCCGCCCAACCAAACAGCTCGATGTTGGAGAAGCCGCGGAAGAAGCTCGCCAGGTGGAAGAGCCCGAGGTTGAAGCAGAACACCGCGAAGAGCACGAAGTCGTCGCGGGAGCGATCGCGCAGCGCGACCGAGGTGCCGATCGCAAAGGCCACGGTCGCTGCGAGCAGCGAAGGCAGGCTGCCGGAGAGAGTGTTCACCTGGGGCTCGATGATGCTACCCGCGGCTCAAAACAGCCACAGCATCAGCCGCGACAGCCACATCTCGGGGTCGCGCGCACCCACGTGCACACCAGCGAGGAAGAGCGCCAGGAGGATCGACCCGGGGATCACCACCCAGCCGAGCAACCAGCGCAGCTTGCCCTCGCGGGCCTTGCCCTCGGCCGCTTCCTGCTGCTTCTTCACGCGCTCTGGCAACGCCATGTCAGTCCTCCTCCTGTGCGGCCTGGCCCTTGCTCTTGCCCTTGCCCTTTGACGCCGGCGCCTCGTCTTGGGCGTCGTCTTCGGCCCCGTCTTCGGGGGAGGCTTGCTCGCCCGGCGTCGGCGCGGGGCTGGCGAAGGGCCGCTGCTTGTTGGCCACGACCACCTCGCGGTTTTGCGGGTCGATCCACGGCGACCTCTGCTCGTCGCTGACCGGGGCCCCCGCCATGATGCTGCCGCGCAGCCAGGCCGGGGCGCTGCGATCGCGGACCGGCTGCGCGCCGAAGAGCTGGGCGAGGCCGCTGAGCATGGCCCGGTAGTAGCGCTCCTCGAGCTCGAGGTCGGCGAAGATCAGCGCGTGGTCGCCGTTGACCGTGCCGGTGTAGCTCGCCGGCGTGTAGCCGTTGGGCACCGGGCGCGCGACCAGGCCGAGGATCAGGTCCGCGCCGTTGCGCTGGCGGCCGCTGAGGTCGGCCAGCAGCGTGTCCGCGTCGGCCCCGACCAGGCTCGGGTCCCACAGGGCGAGGCCGTGCAGGCGCAGGCGCAGGCCAAACATGGCGTCGAAGCTCGCGCTGACGGCCGCGGTCAGCTCTTGGATGTAGTCGATCCAGTCCTCGCGGGCGACGACCAGCGCCGGGTCGACCATGATCTCGACGCTGAGCGTGCGCCGGGTGTCGTAGGCCGCGGCCAGCGGGCCGTCGAGGGCCTCGATGTCGGCGATCGGCAAGCCGGGCTCGAGCTCGGTGGGGCCAGGCTCGTCCACCACCTGCTCGGGGCCGGGCTCCGTGCCCGAGGTGCTCGAGCTCGGCTCGCCACCCGTCCCCGCCTTCTGCGCTGGCGCGTTGGCGTCTGCCCCGCCCGCTTCGCTCCCCGCCTCGCCGCCCTCACTGGCCGCGGTCGCGCCGGCGTCTTCGCCCTCGCCGGCGTCTTCGCCCTCGCCGGCGTCTTCGCCCTCGCCGGCGTCTTCGCCCTCGCCGGCGTCTTCGCCCTCGCTGGCGTCTTCGGCCTCGAACTCGAAGCCCGCGGGCGGCTCGATGCCCAGCCAGCGCTGCTCGAAGGAGACGACCTTTTGCGAGCGCTTGGCCCCGAGGTAGACGCCGCCCGCGAAGATCGCAAAGAGCAGCAGCAGGGGCGTGCCGAGGAGCAAGACCAGGCGCAGCACGGCCTTGAGCCGCTTGCCTCCGCCCTTGCCGGGGCTTTCAGGGCTGGCGGGGCTTTGCGCGTCCTCGTGCTTGCTCATGGGCCCGCGGAGTATAGCGCCTCGACGAAAATTGCCACGCGCCCCCCGCAGGCCTGCCCAGCGACTGCTCGGCGACTGCCCGGCGACTGGTCGGCTACTGGGGGATGCACTCCACGGGGCCAAAGGGCGCGGCGAGGTTGTCGCAGGCGCCACCGAGGCTCGTGGGGCCGACCAGCGTGACCGCGCCGCTGTCGGTGTCGATGGCGAAGAGCGAGGTCGTCTGCCCCGCGATGCCGCAGGCGTAGAGCGTGCCCAGGCCGGGGTGGAGCTCCATGCCCACGGAGGAGAAATTGCCGTCCATCTGGATCGAGGTGATCTCCGAGGCGTCGTCGCCGTCGAAAGTATGCAGCCGGTCCGTGCTCGCGTTGATCCCGTACAAAACGTTGTCCTGCGGCTGCGACCAGGTCAGCCCGGTGCTCCCCCAGTTCGAGCCGAGGGGCTGGAGCACCTCCGAGACCGCCGTCTGCGGATCGATGTCGAGGATCACGTCCTCGGTCACCGCGATCCCGAACATCAGCTGGGCCTCGTTGGAGGTGATCCCATTGACCCGGCTGTAGCCGTACTTGCCGACCACCGTGGCCTCGCAGGCGCAGGGGTTGATGACCATCAAGGTGTCACCGGTCTGGTCCTCGGCGGCCGAGGCGTAGAGCGTGGTGTCGTTGAAGGTCAGCGAGGTGAAGTTGGTGTTGGCGGGGAAACCCTCGGGCAGGGCGATGTCGTCGCAGATCACCGTGGTCTCGCCCTCTTCGCCCTCGGCCACGCTGATGCGCACGAGCACGTCGGTGGTCGAGTCGGGCTCGTCGATGCTGAGGATCCACTCCGGGAGGTCCAGGCCCTCGGTGTCGGACTCGCTCCCGGACTCACCCTCGGTGTCGGACTCGCTGCCCGACTCGCCCTCGCTGCCCGACTCGCCCTCGCTGCCCGACTCGCCCTCGCTATCGGACTCGCCCTCGCTATCGGACTCGCTCCCGGACTCGGCGTCCGTCTCGCTGCCCACGCTCGTCTCGGCGTCCGTCTCGCTGCCCGAGCCAGAGCTCGACTCGCCCTCGCCCTCGCCAGTTTGGGTGTCGCTCGACTCGGTCTCGGCGGTCTCGCTGTCCCCCACTTCTTCTTCGCTGGCGCTCCCGTCGTCGCTGCACGCAGCGAGGCTCACGGCCAGGATCGAGGTCAAGGGCAGGTAGGTGAGGACGATGCGTAGGTTCATGGGGGGTCTGTCTAGCAGAGTCCGGCCCCTTCGACCCTGTGCGAGTTCGCGCGGCCGAATCGGGCAAGGATCCGGGCCGGGAACCAGACACAGCGCCAGCTCAGCCGCCAACGGACCTCAACCCAGGCGAGCTTCGAGGTGACCGCAGTGGTCGATGCCCGCTCCCCATCCACGGGCCTGTGCAGCGCATCTCCATGTCTCTCGAGGCCAACACGCAGCCCACACTTGAATACCCACCCAGTTCTCGATAGATCACGTTTCGATGGCCAAAAATTCGCTCCTCGACCTGCTCCACGATCACGCTCAAAACCGCGGCCAGGAGACTGCTTGCCTGGTCAAGTCCGACGGAAAATACGGACCCGTGTCCTGGGCGAAGCTGTGGGACGAGGCCAAGAAGGTCGGCAAGGGGCTGATCGCCGCGGGCATCCAGCCTGGAGATCGGGTCAACGTCATCGGCCACACGTGCTTGCAGTGGATCGTCAACGATCTCGGCATCCTCGCCGCCGGGGCGGTGACCGTCCCCATCTACCCGTCCAACCTGCCCGACGAGTGCCAGTTCGTCAGCGATCACAGCGGGGCCCGGCTCGTGTTCGCCGAGAGCGCGGATCAGGTCGAAAAATTCCTCGAGCAGCGCGACAACCTGGGCGAGGTCATCAAGGTCGTGCAGTGGACAGGTGACAAGCGCGTCGAGGACGAGTGGGTCCAGACCTACGCCGAGTTCGTGGCCGCCGGCGAGGCGGTCAGCGACGAGCAGCTCGACGAGCGCGGGGCCTCGCTCGAGCCCGAGTCGGTGCTGACGATCATCTACACCTCGGGGACCACCGGCCGGCCCAAGGGCGTGGTCTTGACCCACGCCAACATGCTCTACGAGGCCGAGGCGATCGCCGACACCGGGCTGATCCACCAAGACGACATCCAGCTGCTCTTCCTGCCCATGGCCCACGTGTTCGCCAAGGTCCTCGAGGCCGGCTGGCTGTCCACGGGCCACGTGCTCGCCTTCGCCGAGAGCATGAACACGATCCGCGACAACCTCGGCGAGGTCCGGCCCACGCTGATGGCCGGCGTGCCCCGGGTGTTCGAGAAGTTCTACGCCGCCGTGGTCGACAAGGGCATGGCCAACGAGGGCATCGCCCGCAAGCTCTTCGCCGAGTCCATGAAGCTCTCGCAGCAAAACGGCGAGCTCGAGGAGCAGGGCAAGAAGCTCGGCCTGGCCCGCAGCGCGGAGTTCGGCCTGCTCAAGAAGACCGCCTTCGCCAAGGTCGGCGCCGGGGTCATGGCGATCCTCGGCGGGCGCATGCGCGTGATGATCTCCGGCGGCGCGCCCCTGTCCAAGAAGATCGCGTGGTTCTTCCGCGACGCGGGCATCGTGATCCTCGAGGGCTACGGCATGACAGAGAGCTCGGCCGCGTCCACGGTCAACTTCCCGGGCAACAACCAGATCGGCACCGTCGGCCCGGCCCTGCCCGGCACCCAGGTCAAGATCGCCGCCGACGGCGAGATCCTCATCAAGGGCCCCGGGGTCATGCGCGAGTACTGGCGCAACGAAGAGGCGACCAAGGAGACCCTCGACGAGGACGGCTGGCTGCACACCGGCGACATCGGCGAGCTCGACCCCAAGACCAAGGCCGTGCGCATCACCGACCGCAAGAAGGACCTGATCATCACCGCCGGCGGCAAGAACATCGCCCCGCAGCGGATCGAGAACGCGGTCAAGATCCACAAGCTGATCTCCCAGTGCGTCGTGCATGGCGACCGCCGCAAGTTCATCTCGGCGCTGATCACCCTCGACGAGCAGCACCTCGAGTCCTTCGTCCACGACAAGGGCCTGGGGGGCGACTACGCCGTGTGGACCAAGGCCCCGGCCGTGCGCGCCGAGGTCGAGAAGCTGATCGCCGAGTCCAACCAGGAGCTCGCCAGCTACGAGACCATCAAGAAGTTCGAGATCCTCGACCGCGACTTCTCGATCGAGACCGGCGAGCTCACCGCCAAGCTCTCGGTCAAGCGCAAGGTCGTCAACAGCAAGTACGGGCACCTCTTCGACGCCTTCTACGAGGAGTCGTTCAAGGCCTGAGCGAGCCCCCTCGGGCTCTCGCCCTTTGGCTGACGGCCGGGCATTCGTCACCAGCGTGGCGCTGCCCGGCCGCTTCGTATCTGCCGCCTCAGCTCAAGCCGGCGACGCGCAGCACGTCCTTGCGCAGCTTGCCCAGGGCCGAGCGGCTCTGGACATAGACCTCCTCCATGGCCGCGAGCATGTCCTCGTCCTCGCGCCACGCGTCCTCGAGGACTTGGGGGCGCAGCTCCCGGCGCAGCATTCGAAACACGTGACCGGCGAGGTAGAGGTCGTCGAGCAGCCCGTAGGGGCCGAGGTCGGCCTCGGGCAGGACGTCGTCGGGGAGCACGAAGTAGGCCAAGACCGCGGCGACCAGCGAGCGGGCGTTGCCGCGGACGCGCTCGTCGGTCATCAGCCGGGCGTAGAAGTCGAAGACCTCGGCGGCGCGCAAGATGGCGCCCTGGTGCGCGCCGGCGTAGCCATGGACGAAGCGGCGCAGGTCGGCGCGGTAGTCCGGGGCCTGGAATTCGACGCTCACCCGGGCAGCATATCGCGTTTCGCGCGCACCCTGCGGCGTTCACTCACCACGCGCGACGCCCCGCCGAGAGGCTGTAGTCGCATGCCCCCAGCCGAGGGCCGTCATGCGATGACACCAAGGTGCATGGGGCGCATGCTCGCGGCCTGGCTTCACTCGCGCAGGATCTCGACGGTCTCGATGCGCGGCTCCTCACCAGCGAGCACCCGCGCCTCGAGCTCGCGGACCACGAGCAGGTCTTCGCAGCGCCCGATGATCGTGTAGGCGCCGTCGAATTGTCGGGCGGTCTCGGTGGTGATGAAAAATTGTGCCGCGCTGCCGTTGGCCTGGCCGTCGTTGCCCAGCGCGAGGATCCCCGGCTTGTCGAAGGCGGTGCCGATCGAGCGCTCGTCTTGCAGATGAAAGCCCACGAAGGGGTCGGCGCGCAGGCGCCCGCCCTGGACGAAGAGCCGCTCCTCGGCCCGATGAAAACGCAGGCCGTCGTAGTAGGGCCGGGTCTCCCAGGTCTGAGTCTGGACG
This sequence comes from Pseudenhygromyxa sp. WMMC2535, assembly GCF_011083025.2. Lineage (NCBI taxonomy): Bacteria > Pseudomonadati > Myxococcota > Nannocystales > Nannocystaceae > Pseudenhygromyxa > Pseudenhygromyxa sp. WMMC2535. The sequence goes on along the minus strand of NZ_JABJWV010000001.1, from coordinate 2,937,568 downwards.
TCGTAGAAGGGCCGCAGGCCCCGGGCCAGGCCGACGAAGTTGGCGACCGCGAGGGGCGAGACATCGGCGAGCAGGCGGCAGCGGACCGCGCCGAGCTCGGTGACGATCGTCGCGCGCAGCTGGCCGCTCTCGGGCAGGCCGGCGACGGCCTCGGCGAAGGGGAAGCGCCCGCGGTAGGGATCTCCCGCGGCCTCGTTTTGCGCCGCGAGGTCTGGCTCCTCGGGCGGGAAGCTGCCCGGCGCCGACGGATCACAGCCAGCGAGCGACAGCCACGAAAGTGAGCACCAGGCGACGACGACAGCTCGCGAAGACCGCACGGCGGCGATGGTATCAGCGCGCGCCCAGGCGCGACCTGCCCCCACGCGCGCGCTGAACGAAAGAGCGGTGGCGGAATTCCGGCGAGCTGCTACGAACCTCACTGTGGAGCTCGAGGCTGGCGTAGAGATCCGCTACGCGAGCGGTCAGGAGATCGTGGCCGTCCACGGCCCCGTGGTGATCCGCATCGTCGACGGCCTCGAGGTCACGGTCGAGCACTACGAGCGCCTCAAGAAGGTGTTCGAAGATCTGCTCGGGCTGCTCCCCGCCGCCGGGCTGCTCATGGTCATTCACCACGACACGCCCAGCCCTCCGCTGACCGTGCGCCGCTACGCCGCGCAGCAGATCGACCTGCTCGGGCGCCAGGTCTCGGTGGTCGTGGTCCTCGAGGGCATGGGCTTTTGGTCGACGAGCCGACGCCTCGCCGCCCACGGCGTCGCGAGCTTGCTCAACCAGGCGAGCTTCGCCCTCGAGCGCAGCGTCGAGGCGGGGATCCAGGCCATGGCCCTGGACCTGGTCGGGGTCGATCCAGACCAGCTCCAGCGCATCTACACCCAGCTGTGGATGCACATGCTGACTCTGCGCGGGGGCGCCGGCGGCCAGCACGAGCCCGACAGCCTCGGCCCGAGCTAGCTCGGGCGAACGCTTCAGGCCTGGGGCGGATCCCCCGAGAGCGTCGTGAACTGGCCGCCCTGCTGGACGCGCTCGTCCTCGCCCTTGGGGAGGGGCCCCGGCCAGACCATCAAGTTGGCCGTGGCGACGTAGCAATTGCGCGGGTGCACCCAGGTGTCGCGCTCGGCGACCCAGGCGAGTACGGCCTCGCGCACGACCGCGGGGATCTCTCGCGGGTCGGCGGGGTCGCCCAGCGCCATCCCGGTCTCGCGGTCCCAGGCGATGTGCATCGGCCGGTTGGGGTCCGCCGTCGACAGCGCCTCGGCGCGCTCCTCCATGGCCTTGCGCGCCCGCTCCTGCTCGCGCTGGAGAGCCTGCTGCACCGCGGCCTGGGCCGCCGCGTCCTGGCTCGCGACCAGCTCGCGCTCGTCCTCGTCCAGGGGCCGCATGGCCCGACGCAGGCGCATGTCCTGGTCCTCGCCGAGGGTGCTCACCGAGCCGAGCACGTCGACGAACTTGGGGCGCTCGCGCAGCCAGGTCTCGGCGTCGGCGAAGCTCGTGAATTCGGCGATCATGGTCTCGCCAGTTTTGAGCCGGCGGATCTTGAGCTGCACGGTCATCGTGGGCGCGACTATAGCAACCTCGAGCGCGCCTGGGTCAGGCCGCTTCTGGACCCCTCCCCGCGCCAGCGTCTGCTCACCCGGCCGGCTCGGTGAGCAGCGAGCCCCAGCCGCCGAGGTACGCGAAGCCGTCGCCCGCACGCCAGCCAGCGACGATCACCGTGGCGGGCGAGCCCGAGCGCACGCGATAGATCCCCGGCCCGACCCAGACCCGCGCGAGCTCCCGGCTCCCCAACCCCTCGGCCACGACCGTGGTCGGGACGCCGACGTCGACGGGGTCGGGGTTCGGCTCGCCGCCGAGGGCGTCGAGGGTGTCGACCTGCTCGACGACGAGCGAGGCCGCGCTGCTGCTGGTGATCAGCAGCTGGGAGCTGTAGCCCGCGGGCACCCACACCCAGTGCTCGCCGATCCACTCTTCGACCGGCGCGAGCTGGACCATGGACGCCGAGCCCAGGCCGGTCAGCGTGCCGTTGGTCATGTAGGCCGAGACCAGGATCGGCTTGTCGGCGATCACCGCGAGGTCGTGGCTCGACTGCGAGACGGCGTAGGGCTCGTCGGGGTCGATGATCACCGACTCGAGCTCGACGTCGTCGTCACGAATGAAGCGGATCTCGGTGTCGTCCTCGGCGGCGACGACCTGGACCATCGTGTTCTCGAAGATCACCCCGACGTCGGGGTCGATGACCGAGACCATGCGCGGGGCCACGAAGCGCCGGCCGAGGAAGCGCGAGACGAGCTGCTCTTGCATGTGCCCGCAGCTGTCGTCCCAGTCGGGGATCGACGCGCAGGTGTGGGCCGAGAACACGGCCAGGGGGTGCTCTTGGCCCGACTCGACCGTGGTCCCGCTGATCCCGTGGTCGATCTCGGCGTCGATCGCCAGGGCGTCGAGGCGCGCGAGCTCCCCGGGGTCGAGGGAGAGCTGGACCGACGACTCGTCCTCGGCCCACACCCAGTCGGAGTCGCCGAGGCCCTCGACGCCAAAGGACAGGCCCAAGGTCAGGGGGGTGCCGAGGTTGCGGCCGATCACGCTCAAGAAGGAGCGCTCGCCCACGCCCTCGTGGGTGCGCCAACCTGCGACCAGGGCGTGCTGCGTCCACGCCGAGGCCGGCTGGAGCATGGTCGCGCTGCTCGAGTGGCCCTCGCCCACGGCGGGGCTGGCCTGGATCGCTACCACGGGCTGGTCGCTGGAGATGCGAAAGACCGCCGCGGGGAAGGTGCCCGTGCCGTAGACCTGGTTGTCTTGGGGCATGAACACGTGCTCGTCCTCGCCGGGGATGGAGATGACCGCGATCGGGACCCAGCCGAGCCCGCTGTGACGCGAGAGCTCGACCTCGACGGGCTCCTCGAGCGGGTTGATGACCACGAAGCCGTAGGGGTCGTAGTCGAACAGCCCGGGCTGATCGAGGTCGACGCCATAGAACTCGCAGCCGAGGTGGCTGGGGAACTGGGCGGCGAACTGACACGACGAGATCTGCGGGAGCGAGCCGCCGACGTCGAAGAGCGGGACGCTCGGACCCTCGTCGTCCGTGTCGCCCTCGTCTCGGCCCTCGCCCTGACCGCGCTCGTCGGAGCCCTCGCCCAGGTCATCACCGAGCGCTTCGGCGTCGAGGCTCTCGCCGTCGAGCGAGGCCTGGGCGCCGGCGAGGGAGTCGACGACCTCGACGCTACAGCCCGACGCCAGCGAGAGCTGTAGCGACGCCAGCGCGAGCATGTCGAGGTGAAGGCGAGTCATCCGAGCCATCCGCGGCGCCTCGAAGTGATCGCAAGCATAGGACGAGCGGCCCGCGGGTCCAATGGCCCCACCCCTGGCGCTGCAAATCCTTCGGCCGGCGGGGCATGTCTCGACGCGGCGCAACACGGCGCGACGCTGCGATCAGAGCGGCGAGCTCTCCGAGGGTGCGTCCTCGGCTGCGTCTGCGCGGTGATCGTCGGGATAGCGCACCGCGAAGTCCCGCGCGGCGGCGCTGGCCTCTTCGTCGCGCTCGAGGGCCTCGAGGGCCTTGATCCGCCCGAGGGCCGCCTCCGGCGCCAAGGCCCCTGCCCAACCTGGGCCGCCCTCGTCGAGATAGCGGTCATAGGCCTCGAGCGCGCCTTGGTAGTCCCCCGTGCCCATGAGCAGGTCGCCGAGGCGGACCGGGACGTTGCGAGCTTCGGAGCTGTCTGGGTGGCGATCGAGCAGCTCGCGATAGAGCCGGGCGGTCTCTTCGTAGTTGCGAGCCATGCGGTGGCGCTGGGCCTCGGCCGCCAATTCTGCGGCGCTCGGCGCGGGAGCGGGCGCCCGCGCCTCGCTCGGCTCGAGCTGGAGCGCGATGGAAACACCCTCCTCGAAGTCGAGGGTATGCGCCTCTTCGCCCGCGAGCAGCACGTGGCGACCCGCCGCGACCCGCAGCGCGAGGGGGCTCATCCCCAGGCGGCGACCGTCGAGCTCGACCGCCTGGCCAGAGCCAGAGACCTCCAGGCTCGCGCCTCCCAGCGCGTCGCCGCGGCGCCACGGCTCGGCCAGGGTTGCGAGCTCGCCCACCCGCGCGCTCAGCCGCGCGAGCGCCTCGACCTCGACGTCTTCCTCGTGGACCTCGGCGTGCAGCGAGCTCGCTCGCCCGGCCCGCAGCCGGCGTGGCGCGCCGCTGTCGCGCAGCTCGACCTCGCCCTCGAGCACCAAGGCCCGCGCCCGCCCCTCGTCGAGCTCGACCGCGAAGACCGTGCCCACGGCGCTGACGCTCCCGAGCACGGTCTCGACGGTGAAGCGCTGGCCAGGGCCCAGGGGGTCCAAGGCCGCGACGACCAGCCCACCGTCGAGACGCAGGCGACGCTCGCCGGGGTCCTGCCCGGGGACGAGCGCCACCTGGGCCCCCTCGGCGCAGATCACCGCTGTCGGCTCGGTCCACACCAGGCAGCCGCGGCCGCCCGCGAGATCGAGCGCCGCCCCCGGGCTCAGGCCTGCGCCCAGACCTGCACCCTGGTCAGGCTCGCGCTCGAGGCCCGCGAGCAGAGCGACCCGAGCCTCGGTGTCGATCGTCGTCGGCACCGGCTGCGCCCGCGTGTCCCCGCTGGAGGGCGCGGGACGAGGCTGCGGCGAGGTATCCGTGACCGTTCGCCCACCTGCGTCTCCGCCCGCGAGCGCATCGTCCTCGCCAGCGACACCGCTGGGGCTGGCCACGATCCACCACAGCGCGGCCGCAGCTGCGGCGCTCACGAGCGCGGCGGCGACCCACCGCCCGCTCGAGCCAGACGCCTCCTCGCTGGATGCGGACGCGGATGCGGACGCGGGCGCCTCGGCAGCCCCGCCGGTCGGCGCTCCCTCTTCAACACGGTCTTCACCCCGGTCTTCACCCCGATCTTCACCCCGGTGGGCCGCGAGGATCTGCGCCCCGAGGCCCGCGAGGTGCTCCTCCGAGGTCGGCTCGAGCGCCCCGAGGTGCTCGACGGCGCGCTCCCACAGCGCGCGCTCGGCCACGAGCTCGGGGTGCGCCTCCTCGTAGCGGGCGATGAACTCGCAGTCCTCGAGTGACAGCGCCTCACCGACCACCTCGCGGTCGATCAACGCCTGCCAGCGCGCTTCGTCACTCACGCTCGTTCTCCTTCTTTGGTCTGTGTCCGCGCGCGGGCGAGCTCGCCGAGCACCTCGCGCTGACGGATCGCCCGACGCACCTGCTTGCGTGCCATGCGGAGCCGATCCTTGATGGTGTTGGGCGACGCCCCGGTGTGCTCGGCGATCTCGTCGATGGCGTGGCCCTTGGCCCACAGGCACAGGGCCTCGTAGCGATCGGCGGACAGCTCCGCGAGGTAGTCCTGGAGCTCCCCCGGCACCGCCTCGCGCAGCGGAATCTCGCGCCCGCGCGCGGGCAGCTGCTCGAGGTCGCAGGCGCTGTCGAGCAGCACGAGCTTGCGAAGCTCGCGACGTTGGCGGCGCAAGGTGGTGCGCACGGTGATCCGGTCGCACCAGCCCTGCAGCGAGCCGCGCCCCGAGAAGCTCCGGGCCGAGCGCAGGATCTCGAGCAGGGCCTCCTGGGCGGCGTCGTCTGCGTCCGCGGGCGCGCGACACAGGCCCCGCGCCCGGCCGAGGACCGACGGGAGGATCCGGGCGATCAGCGCGGCCTGGGCCGCCTTGTCGCCGCTCGCGACGGCCTGCATCAGCGCGAGGTCGGGGTCTGGCACCTCGCTCTCCCCCCTCTCTTTGGGGGTCCCCTCCCCGGCCTCGCCTCCGATCCCGTCTTTGGCCGCGGCCTCGGGCTCGGTCTCGGTTTCGGGCTCGGCCTCGGTCTCGGGGCTCGCGCTGGGCCCGGACGCGGCACGCGACGACCCACGCCAGCGCCCTCGGGCGTCGGTCTCGGCTTCGAGCGAGCGGTCTTCCGCGGACGAGAACACGTCGTGCATGGTCCAGTGGCTGCGCGCGAGGGGAACGGGCGGAAGAAATCTACCGCACCAAGTATGATTCGGTCATGCGACTTCACTGGCTTCCCAAGACCTGCGTGTTTTTGTCCTTGAGCGCCCTGCCCCTCGCGGCCTGCGGTGACGATGTTTCCGAGGCCGACTCCTCCTCCGGAGACAGCGGGACCGCCGAAGACGACTCCTCCTCCTCGGAGGACGCGGACGGCAGCGACGAGATCGGCGAGACCGCCGACACGACCACGACCACGACCGCGGACGAGACCGCCGACGGCGAGAGCGACTCGACCGACGCCGGGACCGCCGAGGACGAGAGCGCCGAGACCGAGAGCAGCGACACCGCGGACACGGACACCGAGTCCGACTCGGGCTCAGGCTCCGAGTCCGACACGGACACCGACTCGGACACCGACTCGGACACCACCGGCGACATGGAGATCTGCGACTGCGCCGAGAACACGGACCTGATCTACGTGCTCTCCGATGACGCGGAGCTGTGGAGCTTCAACCCGCTCGACTCGCAGTTCGAGCAGATCACCGAGGACCTCGGCTGCCCGCAGTCGTCGACCTTCTCGATGTCCGTCGACCGCAACGGCATCGCCCACGTGATGTTCTTCAACAACGACATCTACACCGTGGACGTCAACAACCCCAACACCTGCGCGGACCCGGGCTACGTCCCCAGCCAGCTCGACTTCGACAAGTTCGGCATGGGCTTCGTGTCGAACAGCCAGTTCGACCCCTGCGAGAAGCTCTACGCCCACAGCTGGAGCGGCCAGGGCGGGTTCTCGGAGGCCAACGACGCCGGCCGCCTCGGCAAGCTCGACCCCGAGACCCTGACCATGGAGGAGATCGGCTACATCGACTACGACGGCGGCGAGCTCACCGGGACCGGCGACGGCCGGCTCTTCGCCTTCGCCGGCAGCCCGGCCAAGCTGGTCGAGTACGACAAGTCCGACGCCTCGGTGATCGACACCGAGACCCTCGACATGGACCTGACCAACGCGTTCGCGTTCGGCTTCTACGGCGGTGACTTTTATATGTTCACCGAATCCGACAACAACTCCTCGGTGTCCAAGGTCACCCACTACGACTACAACGACACCAAGGACCTCACGGTCGTGGTCGAGCAGGCGCCGATCCGCATCGTCGGCGCCGGCGTGTCGACCTGCGTGCCCGTGGCCCAGTAGGAAAGTCCAGGGCCCCCAGGCGCCGCCCGGGGGCCTGCGCTATGCTCCCCGCGCATGGCCGAGGACGAGGACGATAGCCCCTTCGAAGAAGCCGCCCGCCAGGCCCGAGAGGCCGGGCGCCAAGCTCGTGACTGGGCGCGCAAGTTCAAGCTCCGCGACGTCGGAGACTCGCTCGGCGGGACCCTCGGCGACTGGGCCAAGAAAGCCCGCGACCTCGTCGTCGAGGTGTCCGAGAACGTCGGCGTCCCCGAGGCCGTGCGCGACGCGACGGAGCAGGCCAGGGCCATGCGCATCGCCGGCGACGCGGCGGGGGCCCGGGCCGTGCTCCGCGAGCTCATCGAGCCCTACAAGGGCGAGGCGGCGCTGGTCAACGCCCTGGCCCTGACGGCGACCCACGAGCGCTTCGTCGACGACCGCGTCCCCGCGGGCGTCGAGATCGTCCGCGAGCTCGGGGATCGCCTGGGCGAGAAGAAGGTCGGGGCCATGTGCCTGCTCGACGCGGCCGAGCACCTGCGCAGCGGGCGAGATCCGGCCAAGGCCCTCGACACGCTGCGCCGCGGTCGGGCTCGGCTCGAGCGCCTCGGCTCCCAGGATCTGATCGAGGGCCGGCTGCTCGCCCACCTGATCGCCGCCTCGGCCCACCGCCGCCTGGGCGCCCACGAGCGGGCGATCCGCGAGATCCGCAAGGCCGCCGCCGCGCTCCCGCCGGGGGCCAGCGAGGCCCTGCGCCGGCTGACCTTGGCCCTGGGCGTGGACCAGCTCCTCGCCGGCGGGCGCATCGTCGAGGCCGAGCGCTGGATCCAGTCGGCCTACCAGCGGCGGATCATCGCGGCCCGCAAAGAGGCGATCCGCGCCCGCGCCAGCAAGCAAGCCGAGGAGCGCGAGGCTGGCGTCGAGCTCGAAGAGGACGCGCCGACCCTCGACGACGCCAACACCGAGTTCGACCTCGGCGACGAGGTCGACGATCGCTACAGCCCCCTCGAGCAGGCCCTGCTCGCCCGCGTGCTCGCGGCCCGAGGCGAGCGCGCCCGCGCCCGCGCGCTGATCCGCGAGCTCCCGCCCCAGGTGGGCGAGGACGGCCTGGTCAGCGAGGCCCGGGTGCGCGTGGCCGTGGCCGCCAGCCCGCCCGCAGGGGCCTGCGCCGCGGCCCTGCGCTTCTTGCAGGCCGACGCCGCCGATCCCGACCGCCTGCGCCTGTGGGCGCTCGCCGAATTCCGGCGGCTGCGCACAACGCAGACCGCCGCCGCGCCCTCGTCCAACACCGCCACGCCCTCGACCTCCGGCGTGCTCGAGGCCCTGGTCCGCGCCCTGAGCCACGCCCCGCCCCACGCCCGCGCGCCCCAGGCCCAGGAGCTCGCCCACGTCGCCCTGGTCCTCGAGGACTTCTCGCAGCCAGTCTGCCGCGAGCTCGACGCGGTCCGCCGCGAGCACAAGGAAGACCTCGCCCTGCTCGGCGCCGAGCTGCGCCTGCACCGGGTCCGCGCGGCCCTGGCCGAGGCCCTCGCCAAGACCCGCGGCGCCGAGACCCTCGACCTCGAGGTCCGCCGGCTGTTCTCGCCCATCGACGGCCCCGCGCCCTATCGCCTCCAGGCCCGCCCCGAGCTCGCCGAGATCCTCGGCCCCGACGAGCTCAGCCCGCTGCGCGACCCCCTGCGCCGCGAGGCCCTGATCGCCGCCCAGCGCGAGCTGGCGATCGCCGAGCGCACCATGCTCGACGGCCGCGCGGCCATCCACGCCGTCGAGCGGGCCCTGGTCGCCGCGCTGATCCAGGACCCCGAGCTGCCCGTGGCCCGCCGGCGCCTCGCCGAGCTCGACGGCCCGCGCGTCGGCGACCGCCTCGAGGATCGGCTGCGCGCGGCCACGGAGCTGCTCGCCAAGCTCCCCGACGAGATCCTCGGCGTCCCCGTGGCCGGGGCGGGCGAGGCCCTGCGCCAGGTCGTCGCCGCCCGCGAGCGCCTCGCCCGGCCGCTGACCATCGCGATCATGGGCGAGTTCTCGGCGGGCAAGAGCACCTTCGTCAACGCCCTGCTCGGCGAGGCCGTCGCGCCCATGGGCGTGCTCCCGACCACCAACACCATCAACGTGTTTCGGCGCAGCGCCGGACGGGGCGCCCGGGTCCACTACCGCGACGGCAGTATCGCGACCGTCGCCGCCCCCGAGCTCGACGCCTACCTGCGCAACCTCGACGACCAGGAGGCCGACCGCATCCGCCACCTCGAGATCGACCGTGTCGGCGAGCGCATGGGCGACGCCGCCGTCGTCGACACCCCAGGGCTCAACGCCCTCGACGAGTATCACGAGCAGGTCGCCCGGGCCTTCATCGAGGAAGCCGACGCCGTCGTCTGGATCTTCTCGGCCACCCAGGGCGGGACGGCGACCGAGGCCGGCATCCTGAAGGAGCTGCGCGAGGGCGGACGCAAGGTCCTGGGCGTGCTCAACAAGGTCGACATCCTCGACTCCGAGGCCGAGCAGCGCGAGCTCGCCGACTACCTGCGAGACCAGCTCGGGGCCGTGCTCGTCGAGATCCTCCCGCTCTCGGCCGCGGCCGCGCTGAACCAGCGGACCGCCGAGTCCCCCGCCGGCGAGCCCGACAACCAGACCCGCGGCGATCTCTTCGCCCCCGTCGACGACGCCCTCGAGCGTCACTTCCTGGCCCACGCCCGCGAGCTCAAGGTCGACCTCACCCGCCGCCGCCTCGGCGAGGCCCTCACCCTGGCCCGCGCCGGCGTGCTCGCGGCGGTCGCCTCGCTCGAGGGTCGCGGCGCCGACGAAGACCTGGCCACCGCCCTCGAGCGGGCCGGCCTCCAGCTCGCCCGCTTCTCCGAGGAGCTCCACGAGGGCCTGCTGAGCCTCGACGATCTCCTGGTCCGCGAGGCCCTGGCCATCGGCCTGGTCGAGGTCGGCCAGGGCTCGCGGCGCAAGCTCGACGCCCAGGACGGCGAGTACCTCGAGGCCACCTTGGAGGACGCGGCCATGCGCGCGCTCCAGGATCGGCTCGCGGATCTGACCGCCGAGCACGAGGTCTTGGCCGGGCTGCTCGTCGAGCGCCTGGTCCCCTGGGCCCGGGGCTACCTCGCTGGCCTCGCCAGCCGCGGCTTCGCCCGCGAGCTCCTCCAGACCCACGCCCGCGCGGCCAGCCGCGGCGAGCAAGCCCTCCGCGACAGCCTCCGCGGCGGCCTGCGTCCGCTCGCAGACGACTGGCGAGTCGCGACGCGCGAGCTCCTGCGCGAGCTCGAGCGGGCCCTCGCCCGCGCGCGGCAGCAGTCGACGAGCGCCCCGCGGGCCGAGGCCCTTCGCCTGCGGACCTCCGTACTCGTCGGCATCGATGCCCTCTCCGCTGGCCTCGACGCGCTCGATCGCAACGCGTAGTTCGCGCAAGCAATTGAGGGCGAGTCCTCCATGATCTCAAATTTGGGTCGGATCTGCGCGGACTTGTGTTAGAACCGCCCGGCTCATGGCTCGGGAAATTACCCTCGTCGACGCGGGCCTCGGCAACCTGGCGAGCGTGGAGCGCGCTCTCATCCAGGTCGGCGCTGCCACCGTCGTCACCGACGACCCCGACAAGGTCGCCACCTCGAGAATCGTCGTTTTCCCCGGTCAGGGGGCATTTGGCGAGCACACCGCGAAGCTCGTGGATGGCGCCATGGGTCAAGCCATGCGCATGGTCATCCAGCGCGGAGACCCCTTCTTGGGCATCTGCCTCGGCATGCAGCTGCTCTTCGAGGACTCCGAAGAGGGCGGCGGCCGCAAGGGTCTGAACGTCCTCCCAGGTCACTGCCGGCGCTTCCCCGACGACATGACGGTCGTCGAAGGCGAGAGCGTGCGCAAACTCAAGATTCCGCACATGGGCTGGAACGAAGTCCAGCCCTCGGGCGAGCACTACTACTTCGTCCACAGCTACTACGTCGACGCGACCAACTCCGAAGACGTGATGTGGTCCTCGACCTACGGCGACATCACCTTCGCCGCCGCGGTCCGCCACGACAACATCTACGGCTGCCAATTCCACCCGGAGAAGAGCCAACAGGCCGGCCTCCGCTTCCTGCGGGCCTTCCTGCTGGGGAGCCGCCAGTAGGCCGAGGACGCCGGTGCAGCTGATCCCCGCGATCGATCTCCTGGGTGGCAAGGCCGTCCGCCTCGCCGAAGGGGACCGCGAGCGGGTCACCGTCTACGCCGACGAGCCGTGGAAGCTGGCCGGTGAATTCGTGGCCGCCGGGGCTCGCCGCCTGCACCTCGTCGACCTCGACGGGGCCTTTGGTGAGACCCGCCAGCTCGACCTGCTCCGCCGCATCCTGACCACCGCGCGCTGGGCCGAGATCGAGGCCCGCGCCCCCGATCAGACCGGCCGCGAGCTCGTCATCGACGTCGGCGGCGGCATCCGTGACGTCGACGCGGCCGAGGCTCTGTTCGAGCTCGGCGTGGATCAGGTCGTCGTCGGCACCTTGGCCGTGCGCGAGCCCGAGGCCGTGGCCGAGCTGTGCCAGCGCCACCCCGGGGGCGTCGTGGTGGCCATCGACGCCCGCGACGGCGTCGTCGCCGTCGATGGCTGGCGCGAGCTCTCGACCCGCAGCGCCGCCGAGCTCGCTGGCGAAGCCGCCGAGTGGGGCGCCGCGGCCTTGCTCTACACCGACGTGCACCGCGACGGCCTCCAGGTCGGGCCCAACGTCGAGATCACCGCGCAGCTGCAGCAGGTCGTCGACCGCCGCTGCGACCACCGGGGCATCCCTCGGGCCGAGGTCATCGCCAGCGGTGGCGTGGGCTCCCTGGCCGACTTCGACGCGCTGCGCGAGGCCGGCGTCCGGGCGGTGATCGTCGGTCGCGCCCTCTACGAACATAGCTTCACCCTAAAGGAGGCTCTCGCACGATGCTGAAACGACGGATCATCCCCTGCCTCGACGTCAAGAACGGACGCGTGGTCAAGGGCGTCCACTTCAAGGGCCTGCGCGACGCGGGCGACCCGGTCGAGGCCGCCCGTGCCTACGACCAGCAGGGCGCCGACGAACTGTGCCTGCTCGACATCACCGCGACCACCGAAGGTCGCGAGACCTTCGTGGAGGTCATCCGCGCCGTCGCGCCGCAGGTGTTCTGCCCGCTGACGGTGGGCGGCGGCATCCGCCGCGAGGACGACGTCCGCCGCCTGCTCGAGGCCGGCGCCGACAAGGTCGCGATCAACTCCGCCGCGGTCAGCTCTCCGCCGCTGATCGAGCGCCTCGCCAAGCGCTACGGCAGCCAGGCGATCGTCGTGGCCATCGACGTCAAGCGCATGCCGGCCCTGCCTCAGGACAGCGAGCCGCTCTACGAGGTCGTGATCCACGGCGGGACGCGCTCGACCGGCCTCGAGGCCCTGCACTGGTGCGAGCAGGTCGCCGAGCTCGGCGCGGGCGAGATCCTGCTGACCTCCATGGACAAGGACGGCACCCGCGACGGCTACGACCTGTGGGTGACCCGCGAGGTCGCGCGCCGCGTGCCGGTCCCCGTGGTCGCCAGCGGCGGCGTGGGCTCCCTCGAGCACCTGCGCCAGGGCCTGGCCCTGGGCGAGGGCGAGGCCGACGCGGCCCTCGCCGCCTCGATCTTCCACTTTGGTCTGTTCACCATCGCCCAGGCCAAGCAGTACCTGGCCGAGCACAACATCCCGGTGCGTCCCCCCGAGGGCCCACGCAGGGCGGCCTGAGACCGAGGGCGAGCGGTGGACGTCGACGAGCTGTGGGCGAAGCTCGCCCCCGATGATCGCGGCCTGGTCGCCGCGATCATCACCCACGTCGACGACGGCCGGGTGCTGATGCTCGGCTACATGAGCCGCGAGGCCCTCGCGCGCACCCTGGCCACGGCCAAGGTCACCTTCTTCAGCCGCTCCAAGCAGCGCCTGTGGACCAAGGGCGAGAGCTCCGGCAACGTCCTCGCGCTGCGCGAGCTACGGGTCGACTGTGACGGCGACGCCCTGCTGATCGCCGCCGTCCCCCACGGCCCGACCTGCCACACCGGGGCGAGCTCCTGCTTCTACAAGCCCCTCGAGCTCGCCGAGCCCACCGCCGACGCCGAGCCCACCGCCGAGCCGCTGCGCTTCGCCCCCGAAGACGACGGCCCCGCGCCCTTGCCCGGCGCAGCCCTTGCCCAGCTGTGGTCGACGATCCTCGCCCGCAAGGCCGGCGAGGGCATGACCAACGCCGAGGGTCGCAGCTACGTCCGCTCGCTCCTCGACGCCGGCGTGGCCAAGATCAACGCCAAGATCCGCGAGGAGGCCGAGGAGCTCGCCGCCGCCCTGACCGACGAGACCGACGAGCGCGTGGCCTCCGAGGCCGCCGACCTGCTCTTCTTCGCCCTCGTCGGCCTGGCCGCCCGGGACCTCGAGCCCGCCGACGTCGCCGCGGTCCTCCGCGCCCGCCACGGCCTCAGCGGCATCGATGAAAAACGAGCCCGTTCGGGCTCCGGGGAAAAACGAGCCCCCTCGGGCTCCGGGGAAAAACGAGCCCCCTCGGGCTCCGGGGAAAAACGAGCCCCCTCGGGCTCCGGGGAAAAACGAGCCCCCTCGGGCTCCGGGGAAAAACGAGCCCCCTCGGGCTCCGGGGAGACGCCGAAGCCGTGACCCTCGAGCTGCTCGCGTGGATGATCGGCGCCTACCTGGTCGCCGGCGTCCCCGTGGGCCTGCTCATCGGCCGTGCCCGGGGCATCGACCTGCGCGCCTTCGGCTCGGGCAACATCGGGGCGAGCAACGCCGTACGCGCCCTGGGCCGCCGCTGGGGCCTCCTGGTCTTCGCCCTCGACGTCGCCAAGGCGGCCCTCCCCGTCGCCGCCGCCGTCCACCGCTACGCCGGCACCCCCAGCGAGACCACCGCCGTCTCGCTCGTCGCCCTGGCCGCGATCCTCGGCCACGTGTTCCCGATCTACCTGCGCTTTCGCGGCGGCAAGGGGGTCGCCTGCGCCTTCGGAGTGTTCTTGGTCCTCGCCCCCAAGGCCGCCCTGCTCGGCCTCTTCCTCTACCTCCAGACCCTGTGGCTGACGCGGATCTCCGCCGTGGGCTCGCTGACCGCCGCCGCGGCGATCCTCGCCCTGGCCTGGGCCGACCCCGACGTCCCCTTCGCCTACGTCCTCCTGGCCGCTGGCGTCGCGGGGCTGATCTGGGAGCGCCACCGCGAGAACCTCGGCCGCATCCTCGCCGTGGCCAAGGACAGCAGCCAGCGCGAGGCCAAGCTGCGCGACAAAGACCCGAGCTGAGCACACCTTCGCTTGCCTACAATTTGACCCACTGGCGCACAGCAAAGTCGCATCGACCTCGATGAGGTACTTGCTGACCAGGCGGCGAAAAGCTGGGGCGAGCGCAATGGCGAGCGGGATGTAGAGGCCGAAGGGGGGTTCTGGATCCGCGACGCGTGCTCCTCCAGGAGATGTCAAAACTCTTTCCGAAGCCTTTTCCGACGGTTTTTTTGACGCCTTTTCCGACGCTCTTGCTCTCGCTGTATGTCTCGCTCGATCGTTCGCCTCAACTCACGATATGGATCGGTGTCGATGAGACTGGGCCGATCTGGGTCGTACCCCTCTCGCTCCAGTACGTTTCCGAGGATCGTCGACACCAGCGGGGCCCTTTTACTGAGCCTGGCATTTCCGTCGAGCCTGGCCATCACCGCCTCGGTGATCATGGCCCCGCGGTTCTCGCCGTGGCTACTCGAGCTTCGCGGCGTGTATTCGGCGTAGCCGACGCCGCTTGCGATCGGATCCATCCCCGGCGGCGTCGCCCCCCGCTGTGGGCCGGTGAGGTTCAGCCGATTTGCGACGTAGTTCGCAGCGGGCAACCCGGGGTGATTGAGATAGATGACCGCATCGTCCACACGCTTGCCGATGTTTTGTGGACCCATGATCTTGCTCTGATTTACAGATTGAGGACTTCCTGCCACGGTTTTGTACATGCGTTTGGCATTTCGTGCTGCGCCACTGACATCCATGTTGAGACTCAGGCGGGCGAAGACTCCATTTCGCATGCGACGACTGCCAGCTGGATTTATGCGGTAGGCAAATGTCGACAAATGATCTCCGTCGCTCAGGAAAGCCTTGTCTTCTTCGAGCTGCCTCTTCATTTCATCCAGACTATTCTTGCTGACTCCTCCATTCCGCTCCGCAGCGGCGATCTCTTGTTCGAGATCTTTGATGCGCTTGCGCCTATTCTTCACCTCATTTTCGTACTGCCGTGGCGAAAACTCCCCGTCGTCTTCGAATTCCTGAGCATAAACAGACATCTTGCCGTCGGAGTTTTTATCCCCGAGACGCTTGAGACGAGTGAAGGCTCGGTTAACATGAGTCTGACGTTGCGCTGGGTCCTCGTCCGGAGCGTCGCGCCAGTTGTCATAGATGCGACGGACGATCTCCGCGACCAAGTCCCGGTTCCCCTCCGCGAGCCCCTCGCTCGCAATCTCCGCGAGGCGTGCCCATTCATTCATCGAGCTCCTGGCGTACCCCGTGTTGCCCACGGTCACGGGCACCCCATCAGTGCGCGATGCTCGCAAAACCGTGAGCGTACGACGCATGCGCTCGAGTAAGTCCGCGAACTCGTGTCCCGCCATTTGGGTCGGTCGCCGGAAGCCGTTACCGCTGACATCCAGGGGCCCGAGGTTCACCCTTCCGACACTCCTGAGCCTGCTTCGCGCCTCCACCAACGCCTCGGCGCTCGCGTGGGCGGGCCAGTCGGCTTCATTGGGATCTGCCTCGCGCTCCTGTCGGTGTTGGATCAGCTCGTAGACCCCCGCTTGCCGAAAGGCCCCCCTCATCGCTCGCTTGAAGCCCTCGGGGCTGAACCCCGGCTCCTCCTCGTCCTCCCTACGCTGCACCACCCCCGGGGACCCCGCGGTCCCGGAGCCCAGCGACGGCGAGCTTTCCCCCATCCCCGCCGCCTCTCCCCGCGCCGCTCGCTCACCCGCCCCGTCCGCCTCCCGCTCCAACCCCGCTTGCGTGTTCACCGAAACGCCCCCGATCTCCACGTTCCCTCGCACCCGCCCCTGCCGCTGCTGCACCACGTGCGCCAACTCGTGCCCGATCATCCGCTGCCCCGCCGCGCTCTGCGGCCGATACTCCCCAGGCCCGAAGTGCAGCTCCTCCCCCCGCGTGAACGCCCGCGCTCCCACCTGCGCCGCCTCGGGCCCCTCACTCACCCGCACGCTCGAGAAGTCTGTCTCGAAGGCCGCCCCCATCTTCGCCGCTAGCCCCCGCGGCAAGCTCCGCCTCGGTCCGTCCGTCCCCGCCCCTCCTGTCCGTGCGTCCGCCAGCGCCTGCAGCCGCGCCAGACGCTGAACGCAGGGGCTGCGGTCCGCCAGCGCCTGCAGCTCGCTCAGCCGCGCGTCCCCGGGGCGCTCCGGCATCCCCTCGCTCGCTCGCGACGTCTGCCCGCGCGAAGACGTTGGCGTGAACTGCTGCTCGAGGTCATGCATACGCGACACCTCTTCAGCTTAACGTCGTCAATGATGGTCACCCTGTGAAATCCAAATCATTTTTCCAAGCTACCTCGTGCAAAGAATCTCCTCAGCCAAAACCCCCGCTGGACGGCTGGGGATCGCCTTGGCCGCGGCGACGGGCGAGCACCAAGGCCCAGGTCGGCGAGCACTCGTGCGATGTCGTCAGGCTTGTTGGCGATCTTCACCAAGCGCATCCCACCGCGGCAGCGCGGGCAGGTCATGACGTCGACCGCGAACACACGCTGCAGCAGCCACGCCCATGGATGTCGCGCAGGTGGTTTGGCGATCCCCTCGAGCGCTGTCGGATCGTCCACGAACGACAACGAGCTCTGCGTCGGCTCGGCGCGCTTGCGTTCGGGCCGTGGCACGAGCTTGGACCAACGCCTGATGCTTTCCAATTCATGGCCAACCGGGTTATCCCAGTTGCTGACCAAGCGGCGGCGTTCCGTGTTTGGGCAGGATTCCAGTGAGCACCCGAGGGGCCACGACGATGACGAACGAAAAAAAGGACATCGAGGTCTACGTCGAAAACCTAGTTCGGAAACCTGGCTGGAGATAACCCCGACGGGCGACCGATTGGTCCCGTGGGAAGAAACTCGAGAGCGAGAGTAGCGCTCGACTCCGCCCTTCTCCCACAACGATCGTCGGCGTGAACCCGGGCTCCTGGATGCGCAACGTCGTGCCCGAGTGAGGAGATTGCCGGGGCTGTTGTGGCTCAGCACCGGGGCCCTCGTCGCCCTCGCAGCCCGCTCTCGCTTGGCTTTCACGGTGAACCCCCGAGGTTTTGTGAAGGGACTGGCGCCCAGGGCCATGGAGCCACCATGAGTTCCGTATCGCCGAGGCCGGCGCGCGGCAGCGCTGGCTCGTGGCTGCCCCTGTCTTTGTGCTCGTCGCTGCTCACCATGCTCGGCTGTCCGCTCGGAGACGGCGAGATCGTCGATGGCGACTCGGTCGGCGTCGATGAGACCGACGAGAGCGCGGGCCTCGACACGGACGAGGGCACGGGCGCGGATCCGGACACGGCCGGGACACAGAGCACAGGCGCGGAGTCGACCGGGTCGAAGGCCGGGACACAGACGGGGACGACGGGCGAGGAGACGGAGGAGACAGAGGAGACGGGGACGGAGGAGAGCACGAGCGGGACGGAGGAGAGCACGAGCGGGACGGACGAGGGCACGGACACGGACACGGGCACGGATACGGACGAGGGCACGGATACCGACGAGGGCACGGACACGGACACGGGCATGGACACGTCGGACACGAGCACGGACGAGGACACGGGGACGGACGAGGGCACGGATACGTCAGACACGAGCACGGACGACACGGACACGGGCGACACCGGCGAAGAGAACAGCGACCCGATCTACGTCGACATCGATGCCCCCGACGGCGGCGACGGCCTGAGCTGGGAGACGGCGCGCAACGATCTACGGGCGACGGTCGAGGAGCTCGCCGACCTCGGCGGGGTGGTCTGGGTCGCAGAGGGCGTCTACGGGCCGCCGGACGAGGGCGTGGTCCTGCGCGTGGCCCCAGGCCTTCGCCTCTACGGGGGTTTTGCGGCCACGGAGACGTCCCTCGAGGAGCGGGACCTCGAGGCCCACACCACGCTGCTGCGCCAGATCGGGGCGGCGCCGGTGGTCGAGATCGACGGCTTCGACGCGGACACCGCCCTGATCCGCCTCGACGGCCTGGAGATCAGCGGAGACCTCGAGCTGCCGGTGGAGGAGCGCGGCCCGGGCATCGACTGCCTGGGGCAGGAGTTCGAAAACCACTACGCGCCACAGATCACCCTGGCCAACCTCGACATTCACGACACCAGCCGCGGCCTCTACGTCAGCAACTTCAGCACCGTCGAGATCTACGACAGCAGCTTCCACCACAACGTGGGTATCGCCGGCGCGGCGATCTACCAGGCCCACAGCTGGGTGTTCATGTACGACTCGAGCGTGGTCGACAACGAGGTCATCGGCGACTGCGGCAACGGGGCGATCAAGCACCTGCAACTGTGGGGAGACTTCTACTCCGGCTTTCTCTGGGCCGAGGACAGCAGCTTCTCCAACAACGTCCGCGGCGGCATCAGTGGCGCCTCGGTGCAACTGCAGCGCTGCACCCTCTCCGGCAACACCGGCCGGGCCGCCGGCGGCACCCTCAACAGCAGCTACGAAGACTGCGACTTCATCGGCAACCAGAGCGGGGCGCTCAGCGGCGCGGAGTTCACCGTCGATCGCTGCCGCTTCATCGACAACGAGAGCTCGATGGGCGCTGCGATCACCGGAGAGAAGGCCACGATCCGCGACTCGCTCTTCGTCGGCAACCACGCCGAGAAGGGCGGGGCGATCTATGGCTATGTCAGCGACTTCTACTACTCCCGCTTCGACATCTTCGACAGCAAGTTCATCGCCAACAGCGCCAACGAAGGCGGGGCGATCTACGCCCACGGCGACGGGATGAGCGGCTCCGCCGACATCGACGTCTTCAACAGCGAGTTCATCGCCAACGAGGCCGAGAGCGGCGGGGCGCTCTACGGCGCGGTCACGGCCGAGGCCTCGAGCTTCAGCGGCAACACGGCGGCGAGCGGGGCGGTGATCGCCGGCTTCATCCAAGGCCCGGAAAATGTGCACATGGCCGGGAGCCTGCGCTCCTGCGCGATGTGGCCCGACGAGGTCGGCAGCACGGTGGCCCACCACATCGCCAACTCCTGCTTCCCCGCCGGCATGCAGGGCTTCGACGACGACGGCGGCAACGTCGGGCTGATCGCGGATCCCTTCCAGACCCTCGATCTCGACGACGACGGCGTCGAGTCGCTCTACCTCGATCCGGCCTCGCCCTGCGTCGACCTCGGCGGCGAGCTCGAGGGCTTCGACTGGACGATCCTGACCACGCAGGCCTCGCAGTGCACCGACAGCGTGAGCCTCGACGCCGGAGTCCACTTCGCGCCCCTCGAGGAGGCCGGCCGCTGCGGCTGAGCGCCGGCCTGAGCAGCACGCGCTTCGCGTGAAGGGCTCGGCGTCGCGGACCATGGACAGCCATGAGCTCCGCACCACCGAGGCCGACCTGGGGCGTCTCCAGCTGTGGGCTGCTGCTCTCGCTGTCGGCGCTGAGCGCCCTCGGCTGCCCGCTCGGGGACGACGTGGGCGTCGACGAGACCGCGACGGCGGGGGGCGACAGCGACGAGAGCACGGGGACGGACACGGACGAGAGCACGGACACGGGCGAGAGCACGGACACGGGCGAGAGCACGGACACGGGCGAGAGCACGGACACGGACGCGGAGAGCGAGACCACCGATACGACGGACGAGAGCACGGAGAGCGATTCGGGGTCGGACTCGAGCGACAGCGGTAGTAGCGAGTCGGACACGGACAGTTCGGACAGCACGGACACGGGCGACACCGGCGACACCGGCGGAGGGGACAGCGACCCGATCCACGTCGACATCGACGCCCCCGACGGCGGCGACGGCCTGAGCTGGGAGACGGCGCGCAACGATCTGCGGGCGACGGTCGAGGAGCTCGCCGGCGTCGGCGGGGTGGTCTGGGTCGCGGAGGGCATCTACGGGCCGCCGGACGCCGGCGTGGTCCTGCGCGTGGGCCCGGGCGTCCGGGTCTACGGAGGCTTTGCCGCCACGGAGACGGCCCTCGAGCAGCGGGATCTCAGCGCCCACACCACGCTGCTGCGCCAGACCGGCACGGCGGCGGTGGTCGAGATCGACGACTTCGTCACGGACTCGCCGCAGATCCGCCTCGACGGACTGGAGATCAGCGGCGACCCGAGCCTGCCGGTGGGCGCCCGCGGCCACGGCATCGACAGCATCGGCGCGGTCTTCGATCATCTCGACACGCCGCAGCTGATCCTCGCCAACCTCGACATCCACGACACCAGCCGCGGCCTCGATCTGCTCCACGCCACCACCGCAGAGCTGCGCGACAGCAGGATCCACGACAACGTCAGCGAGAGCGCCGGCGCGGCGATCCACCAAGACCAGAGCCGGCTGCTGATCCACGACTCGAGCATCGACGCCAACCAGGTCACCGGCGTGGGCGAGTACGCCGTGATCGACCACGTCATCCTCTTTGGCTCGGCCTACTTCGGCTACACCGAGCTGTGGAACAGCACCATCGCCGACAACGTCGGCGGCGGGATCCGGGGCGGGAATGTGCGCATGCACGACTGCCTGATCGAGGGCAACTCCGGGATCCGGGCCGTGATCGCGACCTTGTCGGCGCTGATCGAGGACAGCGAGTTCATCGCCAACACCGCCGGGGCAGCGTCGGCGGCCAACTTCAGCGTCGAGCGCTGCCGCTTCATCGACAACCAAGGCGAGCGCGGGGCCGCGCTCCTGGGCACGGATGTCACGATCCGCGACTCGCTCTTCGTCGGCAACCAGGCCGAGTTCGGCGGGGCGATCTATGGTGGCATCACTGACTTCAGCAAGGCGGACATCGACGTCTTCGACAGCAGCTTCATCGCCAACAGCGCCAGCGAGGGCGGGGCGATCTACGCCTTCGGCTACCTGAGCGTCGGCTCCGCCGAAATCGACGTCGTCAACAGCGAGTTCATCGCCAACGAGGCCGAGAGCGGCGGGGCGCTCTACGGCTCCATCGACGTGTCAGCCTCGAGCTTCAGCGGCAACACGGCGGTGACCGGGGCGGTGGTCGCCGGCTTCATCGCCGAGCTCGGCCTCGATCAGGGGGTCTTCGCCGGGAGCCTGCGCTCCTGCGCGATGTGGCCCGACGAGGTTGGCGACGTGGTGCCCCACTTCGTCGCCAACTCCTGCATCCCCGCCGGCATGCAGGGCTTCAACGACGGCGGTGGCAACGTCGGGCTGATCGCGGATCCCTTCCAGACCCTCGATCTCGACGACGACGGCGTCGAGTCGCTCTACCTCGATCCGGCCTCGCCCTGCGTCGACCTCGGCGGCGTCGTCGAGGGCTTCGACTGGACGATCCTGACCACGCAGGCCTCGCAGTGCACCGACGCCGGCCTGCTCGACGCCGGGGCCCACTTCGCGGCGCTCGAGGAGGTCGGCGCCTGCGGCTGAGCGCCGAGCCCCAGCTGCCCGCGCGCCGGCTTACCACCGGCGTAGCGTTTTTGCCCGACGCCGGGCGCATCACCAGCGCCCGCTGCTGCCCTACCCGGACCTGCCGCGCGACGTCGAGCGCTGGGTCGAGGAGCCGTCCGCCAAGGAGCCGAAGGACAACCCCGAGGCCTGGACCGAGACCTCGCCGCCGCCGCTGTCCAACCCCGGCGCCGTGCCGGGCTCACGGGTGGTGCCGACGCCACGTGCCCTGCCGCGCTCTGCGGCCGATACTCCCCAGGCCCAAAGTGCAGCTCCTCCCACCGCGTGAACACCCGCGCTCCCACCTGCCCCGCCTCGGGCCCCTCGCTCACCCGCACGCTCGAGAAGTCCGTCTCGAAGGCCGCCCCCATCTTCGCCGCCAGCCATCGCCTGCAGCTCGCTCAGCCGCGCGTCCCCGGGGCGCTCCGGCATCCCCTCGCTCGCTCGCGGCGCCTGCCCGCGCGAAGACGTTGGCGTTGACTGCTGCTCGAGGTCTATCAGCCTGGGCCGGCTCAGTTGAAGCCGCTGCCACGGAAGATCTTCTTTGGCAGGGTCGTGATCTTGCAGCGCAGGCCGCCCTCCTGCTCGTACATGAAGGTGCGGACATCGCTCTTGATCAGCTCTCCGCCCAGGTGGCCGCCGACCGGGATCACGCTGATCCCAACTTCCTTCATATCATTACTGAAACACTCGAACGCGAACTGAATGAACTGATCATCCTCGTCATCATCGTGAGCAACGAGGACTTTGTCGGGGAACACCCCGAGACCATTGCAAAAGCAGAAGAAGGGCCCCATGCCCCTGCCATTGTTGATGTGGCCATCGACGACGCCCAGCGGAAACACGCCAGCGGTCTCGACCACGGTGAGCCCTGCCCCCTCGAGGACTCGGCGCGTCTCCGACTGGATCTTACGATAGGTCGTGATGAGCTTCTTGATGGGGCGCCCGAACCTCTCGCGCTTCGCCCCCCCCCGAGCTCCGAAGTAGAAGTCATTGACCAGCTCGAGCTGCTTGGTGAAGCTATGCAAGGCAATCGTGCCATTTCCGACATAGAGCATTTGCAGGTCGATGTGGTAGGCCCATTGGGGAACGAAGACGACATTCACGTCAAACGGAGGATCATCGGTCCCCATCAGCAGTCGAGCGACTCGCTGCTTCGCCTTGTCGAGCGAGGGGCATGAGGTAGACCGCCACACGGACAAGGGGGCGGCGTCTCCGACAACGAAGCACAGCTGATCTCGATGATTTCGCGCGCTGATGACGTTGCCTCCGGCGAAGGGCTCCGTGTGCACGCCGAACAACTTCGGGCTCAGTTTGGTCCCGGCCAGCGTGGGGATCACGCTCTTCGCCGAGCGCACGCCACCAAGGAAGTCTACGGCTTTGCTGATGATGCCAGAGTAATGCGGCGGCAGCATGAACTCCCGATTGACCGGTAGTTCCTGATCCAAGAACAGTGACGGCCCTGCGCATGTACGAAGCACAGAGTCGCGGTTCCAGTTCAAGGTAGCGAGGCTGACCTTTCGACATGAGAACCCGTGGGCTCGCCCCGATATCTGCAGCCAATTGAAGAAGGGGTCTCCGTCCAACAAGACCTCCGTGTAGCCCGGATAGACCATGTCCTCCACGTGCCACCACCTGAACGACTTGCGAACGAATGACCTGAACTGGGGGCCAACCCCAGGCGAGAACGGGGTCTTCGCACTCAGCGGCTTCGTCAGTGTCAGGAGGCATTGGCCTGGAGGCGCCTCGAACTGCCCCCACCCCGCCGAAGCCACGGACTGATCGGGCGGCGGGAGCGGCTGGCGCTTCTTGAGTTCACTCGAGGAGAGCTCGACGAGATCGATGGAGTAATAGACCTGGGAGGTCGATCGGTGTTCGTCGCACCGGGGTACCCGCCCGCGCCACCCGAGCATGAAACAAGTGGCTTCGTTCTCACAGCCGAATTCTCCGCACTTCATGAAGTCGCTCCAATCCTCCTCCCGACCCGAGTTGGTCCCATGGTTCTTTGAAAGAGGAAAGAATCCGGCGGCGAGCGTCCTTTTCCGCGCGGAAACAAAGAGCAATTCATCAGTGAATTGGCAGCGCGACTTGCGGAAAGGACATCCAATGCAGGGTCGGTGGGATGCGTTAACATCGCGCCAGCCTGAGAGCTGGCGTGCATGTCGCAACAGGACCCGGATGGCGCGATATCACCCCAAGCAGAGCCCCATAGGGCGCGAGAAGGCGCGATGTCGCCCGGCACTTGCCCAGCTCCGTGCACCCGACGCACGGCTCGACCAGCGCGACCTGATCAGGGTCAGGTCACGCGGCGAAGTCGAGCTCGAGTTGGCCGGCTGGGATCGCCTTGGCCGCGGCGGCGGCGAACGAGCGGCCCACATCGAACCCTTCGAGGCGATCACGTTCGACGTCGGCGAGCCATGGCGGAGCTGACATTCTGCGTGCTTCGGCTCAAAGTAGTCCCGAACGGATGAAGGTGTTGCCTACTCGCTCGAGCCCGAGGCGAAAGCTACGGCGCAGCTGCTCGAGTCGTCGACGAGGCTGGGGCACTGCGGGCAGGCGAGCACCGAGGACCTGCGCGCGAGCGGCTGGGAGCGCGGTTAGGGGGCTTGGAAGGTCGGCGGACCTCCGGGACCAGCCGGGAGGTTTTGCTGCTGCATGTCCAACGCATCGCGGATGGTCCAGAACCGAAAGGCCCTCATGAGGTGAATATCCAGATCTATCACGCTATTCCTCCTCCAAGCCGGAGCTAGGGGGAGATTTTGCAGGATATTCTGAATCTGGCCTCGCAAGAAGGTGATATGGGTCAGGACCGACGGGGCGGATCCGATCCTGAGCAGGCTCCCCAGCGCGTTGCAGGAGGACGGCGACTCCCCGGTTGTGGTTTCCGAGGTTTGAGATCATGCTGGGCTGGAGGTCACCATGGCAAGCCGGAAAAAGCCCAAGAAGCAGCCCAAGAAGCCGAACAGTGAGCTGGTGCGGAAGCTCGCGGCGATGATCAAGCAGAAGGTCGACGAGCAGCTCGGGCCAGATGCGACCTTCGAGCAGCGGCGTGATCTGGAGGCGGAGCTGATGCGAGACGTGCTGTGGCAGCGTGAGGACGACGACTTGCGCGAGTCTGTCTCGGAGGCCGACGTGGTCGAGGTCGGAGGCCGACGCTACGCTCGCCTGTCGCAGCGGTCGTCGGCGACCTACCACGGACGCTGGGGGCCGCACACGATCGAGGAGGCGCTCTACCGGGAGCTCGGCGTGCACAACGGGCCGACGATCAAGCCGCTGGAGCTGTGCGTCGGTATGATCGCCCGACGCTTGACCCCCGACTTCGCCCGCATCGCTGGTGAGCTGAGCGCGGACCTGAACAGCCGCGAGCTCGAGAACATCCTGAGGGTGGTCGGGATGCGGCCTCCGAGCCGTTCGTTGCTCGAAAAGCGCGTCAAGCTGATGTCCGCCGACATCGTCGAAGACGTCGACATGCTCGAGGCCGCGAGCAGGGCCGTGGAGGCCATCCCGCCGGGAGTGGCCTCGATCAGCTGCGGGCTCGATCGCTTCTCGGTGCGCATGGCTGAGCAGCTCGACGCCGACCTCGCGGAGGCGGCGCGACCGAAGCGGCGGCTCGCGGAGTACGTCCGCAAGCCGCCGCCCCCCAAGGAGCACCACTGGCGAAAGGCGTGGGTGGGCAGCGTCACCATCCACGACGCGGAGGGACAGGAGCTGCACACCTGGCGATACGCAGCCGATGCGGGGGAGGACGTCCGAAAGCTCGCCGAGCGGGTCGCGGCGGACGTGGCGTGGATCCTCCGTAGCCACCCACAGCTCCCGGTTCACGTGGTCCAAGACGCCGCGCCCGAGCTGCGTGCGCTGCCCGAGGCGTTGGCTCGAGTGCTGCCGAGCGACGCGAAGGTCCGGACCTTGATCGACTTCGAGCACCTGACGAGCAACTACCTCGATGCAGTCGTGGATGCCTGCGAGCCCGAGGGCGATCCCTTCAACATGAAGAGCTGGTATCGCGGCGAGCTCCTGCGCGACGACGGAGCGATCGAGCGGATCTGGCGAGGTCTTCTGGAACGGGCGAAGCGACTGCCGGGCCGGGACACGACCGCTCGCACGGCGGTCGCGGCCGCGCTCAGCTACATACGCCATCGCAAACCACTGATGCGTTATGCGTCGTCGTACGCGGCCAACCTGCCCATTGGTAGCGGCGCGACCGAGAGCACCTGCTGGACGATGCAACGCCGCGTCAAGCGCCCCGCGCAGTCCTGGGAGGTGCCTGGCCTGCGAGGAACGCTCGCACTGCGAGCCCTCGTCATCTCGAAACGCTGGCGCGCCGTTTGGGCCACCTATGCCGCTGTCCATCGCCACGAGGTCACGCTCGCCCATTGATCAGGATCGAATCCACCTCGAGGACCGAGTTCGTGTTGACTGGGAGCGGAGCGTGCCTGATTTTGAACGCCGTCGAGACCATCGCGGGCAGATGGTGGGCTGGCATCGCGGGGTCGAGTCCCATGCCGTTCACGATCATCTGCGTCTGCGGGTTGAGGTCGTCGAAGATGAGCGTGTTGTGGTAGTGGTTTCGGATTGGCTCTCCCAGCGCGATCTGAGCGGGCCGCTCGTGACGAGTCACGTTGTCGTCCTCCATGACGTCGTTGTGCGGGTTGGGCAGGTTCGGGGCGACGAGCCCGGCATACCCGTACATGGGCAGCAACCTGGCGTGGAGTCCGTTGAGCCAGGCTGTGAAGTCGCGGATCCCCCCCGCGCCTGCCAGCGGGCCCAGGGCCGCGAACTGTTCGGCCTCGATGTCCTGCTTGACGTGCCCGAACTCGTGCATGAGCAGCACTGCGGCCGATAGCGTGCCTGTCAGGTCCTGCATCCCCGCCTGGATGTTATTGGGAGCGCCGTTGAAAGTGCCCGTCTTGCCCCGAAATTTCGGACACCTGGTTTTATGCGACCTGACTCACCGTGAGCTCCACATAGGTAGTCCCGCTCGTATTCGACCGGCGAGCAGTAGCCGATGGTCGAATGCTTACGCTAACTATTGCGTAAATCCCGATCCATTCTGCAATGGAAATCATCGCCTGATCCTGGGTGAGGAAGACCTTCCGGTAGACATGCTCGCGCTTCAGCGTGGCGAAGAATGCCTCGGCCACGGCGTTGTCCCAGCAGTTGCCTCGGCGGCTCATGCTACAGGTGATCTTCTCGGCCTCGAGGCGCTCGCGGACGCGTGTCGCCTTGTACTGGGCGCCCTGATCCGAGTGAAAGAGCAAGCCCGCGTCGGAGGGCTCGAGGCTCCCGAGCGCGACCTCGAGCGCCTCGAGGACGAGCTCGGCGCGCATGTGCTCGGCCATCGCCCAGCCGACGACTCGGCGCGAGTACAGGTCGATCACCACGGCCAGATACAGCCAGCCGGCGGCGGTCCAGATGTACGTGATGTCCGAGACCCAGACCTGATCTGGCTCGTCGACCTCGAACTGGCGGTCGAGGATGTTGGTGGCGAGTTTCGCTGTCGGTTCCATGTCCACTATCCGGAATTTCGGCTTCAGGTCTGCGCTGAGGCCCATCTTGGCCATGAGTCGGGCTACTCGCTGGCTGAGATTGGGCGACCCCGGAAAGCCCAGGCCTATTCGGACCCCATTTTCCTTCGGCTTGGCGGGGCCAAGCCGACGATCTTCGGAGTCTCGCTCAGCTATGGCGTCACAGCACTGTTGAGATCTGACGCCCGCAGTCGACTCTGGATTTGTTGTGCAGCCTCAAGAAGGCGCCGCTGGGGCGGGGGTCGGGGCATATCGAACGAGAGCTTGCGCAACAACATCGGAAACTTCCTTCGTAGCGTACGGATCTGCGCCTCCAAACCGACAAAGAGGGGCAACACGAAGACCTCACCGTGCTCGAGCTCAAGCACGGTCGCGGCCTCCATCTCGTGCAGAGGCCACGGCTTCTTGGCGAACGAATCCGAGACCACAACCACGACGATTTTACTGGTCGAGAGGCCTCGGTCGATGTTTCGAATGAGCCCGTCACCCCATTTGATGTCCTGCTTGTCATACCAGCACGAGAGCCCCAGTTTTTTACACTCCCTGTTCAAGGGCTCGACCACGTCGCTCTTGTCCTCCGAGGCGTGACAAAAGAACACGTCCCGCGGTTTCTCGGAGACGAACTGCGAGCGGAATTTTGCATTGGGCTGCGGGGCGGAGAATCCCCGCGCAAATTTCAAATACCAGCGATCGTCGTGTCCGCGCACGTGGCCGATGTACTCGATGTGTCCGCGCAAGATCGTCGGGAAGTCGGGGCTCCCCCCTGGGCGTCGGTCTTCGTCGGGGTTCTCGTTACGATACTTCTGAAGTGCGATATTGGGTCCGTCCACACGCAGCGAGTGCAACATCGCGCGAACTCGATATAGATACTTGCGATCCACATTGGGGAAGCGGTTGACGGTCAACCCTGTAACGACTTGGCGGGTGTCGTAGTCAGAGAATGAGCAAGCGACACAAGCTCTTCGGTCCAAACAGAGGCTACATCACCCTGCTGGCCTCCTAAAAATGACCTCAACAAGACCGAGGCGGAGACACCCACCGACAAAGACGCGCACAAAAGGGCCAGCAGGGGACCCTCGGGCCGAGTTTAGCGTACGCACCCCACCCTCGACGCTCATCCCTCCACCAAAGAAGCCAATCGCCCCACGCAAACACCTCCGCAGTCAGCGATCTGTCTGAGGCCCGAGGGTCCCCTGCTGGCCCGTGCGCGTGCCTGCCGGTCACCGACTCCCTCCTAAAAAGACCAACAACCCCTCACATCTTCGAGATCTTCAACCGCTGAGAAAGCAACGCCTGCGCGAGCCCGTCCTGCAGCGTCCCCAAGGTCGTGATCCCCGACAAATCCACATCGAGATCGAGGATCGCCAACGCGTGCTGAGGCGACAACCCCACGAAGAACACCTCCGCCCCGAGCATCCGCGACGAGCGAGCCAGGCGAGCCACCATGTCCGCAGACTCGACGTCGAAGAGCGGCACCCCCGACAGATCGATGATCACCGAGCGCGCCCGCATGCGGACGATCTCATCGAGGAGCTTCTCCGTCAGCAGCTGCGCACGGAATTGATCGAAGGCCCCGATCAGCGGGACCACGAGGATCCCGCTGACCACCGGCACGATCGGCGTCGAGGCCTGGCGAAAACGCTCGAGCAGCTCCGTCTTCTCGGCCAGGGCGATCCCCAGCTCCTCGAGCTGCGACTCGAAGCGCTCCAGGTCGCGGCTGGCCGAGGCCGCCTGGAGCTGCTGATCCCGGCGGACCATGAAGTGGATGCAGCAGGTCGACAGATGGTTGAAAAACCAGTCCTCGACCGCGAGCAGCGACTCGATCTGCGCGTCCGGGTCGGCGCTCGCGCTCGCGCCCGCGATGACCGCGTCGCGGACCTGCTCGCGCAGCGAGGTGCTGAAAAAGCGCAGGTCCGCGAAGTTCAGCCCATCACCCATGAGCCCGTCGAGCATCGCGATCACGCAGGTCCGCGTCTGTCCGCGCGAGCCCGCCTCGAGATCCTGCTCGAAGGCCGCGAGGGTGTCCTCGACGAGGCCACGGCAACGCGCGGCCCCGGCCTTCATGAACGCGCTCGCGCGCCTGCCGGACAGCCTTTCGCTGAGCTGCGCCGCGATCGTCTCGCGGCGCTGTGCGTCGAGGACCGCCATCACCAGCTGACGCGATAGAGGCAGGTCGGCGCGCCGTCGTCTTTGCAGCCCTCGTTGCCGTGCTCGATCAGCGGCGTGATCCCGTAGCGCGCGCACGCGCCTTGGATGATCCCGACGTTGAAGGAGCAGGGTCCGCGGGCCGAGTTGTCGATCAGCGCGGTGCACTCGTCTTCGAACTCGCAGGTGATCTCGCCGACGTCGGGGCCGCGCGCGTTGAGGGCGAACCAGTAGCCGAGGCCGGAGAGCAGCGCGTGGATGTTGTCGATCTCTGGTGGGTAGATCGCCGCCTCGATCATGCTGCGACCGACCTCGGTGAGCGCGGCTTTCCCGAGCAAGGTCTCGATCTTGTAGAAGAAGGAAACTGCCCAGTCGTAGTCGTACCAAGCCTCGGGATCGATGTTGTCGACGCCAGCGTCGGCGAGCAGCTTGTCGATGGTCGCCTGCGACTCGGACAAGGCGACGATGAAAGAGCGCAACGCGGCGCCGCTGTACTCGCTTTTACTGCTCGGCTCGCTCACGCATCCAGGATAGTCACGGGCACCGGGCTTCGTCGAGACGAGAACAGCCCGTGCTCGGCAGCGCCCACCAACGACCACCGAGTCTCACTGACCCACCAACATGGGTCAGGGTAGGAGACGTGATCGCGCTCGCTTTCGCGACCGAGCTGGGATCACCCCTTCGAGCGTCTGGCTGGGAGTCGGGGTCGAGCAAAGCGCGCCCAAAACACGCGAGACTCGCGCAGGAGCGGCTTCAGTGGTGCTCCATCCGCACGAGCATGCCCGGGTGCTCGGCCATCCACGTCGCGAGCACCGGCGAGACCTCGCGCCCGTCTTCGGCGAAGGCCGCGAGGGCGTCGGCCAGGAGCGCGCTCGCGACGGTGCGGTCATTCGTGTGGTTGCGGATCCAAAGCGCGATCGCCAGCTCGGCGCGCGTCGTCGCGACCTCCACCGCCGGCATCTCCTGGCGCTCGGACACGCGCAGGGTCTGCTCGAGCATCTCGACGGCCTCGTTCGCCCGGCCAAGGCGAGCCTTGCTCGCGGCCAGGCTCGTGGTCGCGTTGAGGGTGTAGCCGTGCTCGGGGCCGTAGAGCCGCAAGAAGATCTCGTGCATGTGCGCGAAGCGGTGGTTCGCGCCCTTCCAGTCCTGGGCCCGGGCGTCCAGCTCACCGAGGCCGTTGAGCAGCATCGCCTGCAGGCTCTCGTCGGAATCTTCTCCGCGGGCAGCCAGGCGCGCGAGGCCGAGTTCGAATTGCTCGCGCGCGTCCTCGTCACGGCCGAGGTGCATCAGCGTCGACGCGTAGTTGAGCTGCATCGTGACACTGCTGCCGTGCAGCGGGCCGAGCTCGGCCTCGGCGATGGCCAGGGCCCGGCGGTGATGGGGCAGCGACTCCTCGAGGCGATCCGCGGCGAGCAACAAGGCGGCGAGGTTGCCCTCGGCCTTGCCGACCTCGACGTTGTCGTCGCCAAAGAGATCGCGGTAGAGCTCGAGGGCGGCAGCAGAGAGCTCGACCGCGCGCTCGAGGTCTCCGCTGCGATAGGCCACCTGGGCCTCGAAGTTGCCGAGCCTGGCGAGGGCGACGTGACGATCGAGGCGCTCGCCGAGGGCGTGGGCCTGCTCGGCCCAGCGCCTCGCCGCGTCGAAGTCCCCGAGGTGCACGCCGACGACGCGGACCATGACGGCGAGGGCGTCGACGGCGAGGGCGTCGTCGTTGCTGGCCAGGCCGGCCAGGTAGGCCTGGTAGAGCGCCTCGTGGGCCAACTCGTAGTCGTGCTCGGCGTCGGCGAGGCGGCCCTCGAGCAGCTGCGCCCGGGCCGTGAGCGGGTCGTGCCCGAGGGCGAGGATCCCGGGCAGGGACGGCTCGAGCAGGGCGCGGGCGGCCTCGAAGGCGCTCTCGCGGTAGAGGGCGTCGACGCGATCGAGGCGCCGCGCGGAGCTGGCCACGGCGTTGGCGATGGCCGGCGGCGGCGGCTCGAAGCGCGCCGCCAGCTGCTCGAGGTCGCTACAGTCGCCGACCGCAGGCAGCCCGGCCGCGGCCGTCACCAGGTTCTGGATCCGGGTCGCGTCGACGGGCGTGAAGGCCCCGAGCTGGGCCTCGAGGGCGCCGAGGCGACGCGCGAGGCACTGGCTGCGGCGCTGGTAGAGATCCGCCAGCCCCGGATCCTTGGTGTGCTCGTGGCAGTTGCCGACCAGCGCCTCGCTCAGCTGCCGGGCGTAGATGTCGAAGGTCGCGACCACGCGCTTGGCCGTATCCGCTGCCCCGGGGACCTCGGTGGCGACGATCTGCTCCTCGAGGTCGAGGCGGCGCTGCGGCGACCACGTCTCGACGACGGCGGCGTCGGCCCTGGCGCAGGCGTCGGGCGGCTGCTCCCGCTCGCCCACGCCCGCGCCAAAGAGCACGGCCGCGACGGCGACCACGGCCGCGCTCGCGCCCACGATCAGCGTCGAGCGGCGCCGCGTCGCGGCCGGCGGCTCGAGGGCGAGGAGCAGCTCGTCCATGGACGCGAAGCGATCCTCGCGCTGGATCGACAGGCCGCGCTCGATCACCTCGAGCACCCGCTTGGGCACGCCGACCTCCGGCGGGCTGATCCGCGCGCCGCGGCAGACCTGCTCGGCGACCTGGCGGGCCTTGGTGCCCGGGAAGGGGCGAGAGCCATAGAGCGCCTCGAACAGGCCCACGCAAAAGGAGAACTGATCCGTGAGGTGATCGACGACGCCGCCCGTGAACTGCTCCGGGGCCATGTAGGCCGGCGTCCCGTACCAGCGCGACTTGGGCAGCAGCGCGAAGGAGCCCGTGGGCTCGGCGCTCTTCAGCGCGCTCTCGGAGCGCGAGCGCCTCGAGCCCCGCGATCCTCGTGAGCCCAGTGAGCTCCTCGAGCCCCTCGAGCCCCTCGAGCTCCCCCCTGAGCTCCGCAGACCCCTCGAGTTCCTCGACCCGCGCGAGCCCTGCGAGCCCTTCGAGTCGCTCGCGGACCCGCCTTCGTCCGCGCCCTCGTCCTCAGCCTCGAGCCCCGGGCGCTGTCGGCTGCCGCTGCCGGTCTCGACCAGGGCCACCGGGTTGCCGTCGAGGGTCTCGGGCTCGGCGTGGCTCGAGTCCGCCGAGCCCTCGCCTCGCCCGGACGCCCCGGACTCTCCGGAGTCCCCGGCGAGGTCGCTGGCGAGCTCGCCGGCCGAGCGCGCGAGGCCAAAGTCCGTGACCTTGACCCGACCGTCCGCGCCGACCAGCACGTTGTCGGGCTTGAAGTCGCGGTGGACCAGCTTCTTGGCGTGCGCAGCCGCGAGCCCGCGCCCGGCCTCGACGAAGACCGCGACGATCTCCTCCCAGCCGCGCGCGCGGGCCTGCCACCACTCGCGCAGCGTGCCGCCCTCGACGTACTCCATGGCGATGAAGAGCCGGGCGGGCTCCCCCTCGTCCGCGTCGAGCGTGCCCACGTCGTGGACGGCCACCACGTTGGGGTGGGCGAGCTTGGCCATGGCCTGGGCCTCGCGGATCAACGACTTCGCTCCGCGAGAGGACCGGCGCCGCAGCAGCTTGACGGCGACCCGGCGATCGAGCTCGGGGTCGTAGGCGGAGTAGACCTCGCCCATGGCCCCGGTCCCGAGCTCCTCGAGGACGACGTAGCGGCCGATGCATTGACCGAGGCCGAGATGCGCGCGAGCGCCCTCGCTCTCTCGCGGCTCGACGATGACCGCGGTCGCCATCGCGTCGCCCGGCGACCGACTCGAGAGCTCATCTGCCACGGGAGCAGTCTACTTGAGGACCACCCAAAACGCAGTTTGGGCGCTCGCGTACGGCGATCCCCGCAGGCTCCCGGCGCTGGCGTCGCCGGCCGTCAACGCGCGTTGGCGGTCAAGGGGAGCGCGATCGTGTAGCGCCGCAGCCCCGAGCGGCTGGCGGGAAAACGTTGGCCGCGGATCGCTCGCTCTGCGCAGTTTCCAAGCTGAGATCCCCCCAGGGAGGACAAGGTCTTGGCTCTGGTGACCTTCCCGTCGGGCGCCACGTCGATCTCGACCCGCGCCCAGTCGTCGAAGCCTCCTCCGCAGGCGCGCGAGCGCTTGCCCGCGGCCGCCAAGGTCGAGCGCATGTCTCGCTCGCGCAGCTGCTCGGGCACCGCTGCGCGTGCCCGCGTGCGTCCCCGAGGTAGGGGCTCGGCCTCGTCCTCCGAGCCTGGCCTATCGCTGGCCGCCACCGCAGTCTTTGCTGCCGTCTCCGTGGCGCTGTCGACCGAGCCCGAGACCCGCGCGTTCGGTGCGTGGGCCGCGGGGTAGAGCGCCTCTCCCTCGAGCTCGGCGTCGACCTCCAGCGCAGCTTGCGAGCCGTCGATCAGCTCGCCGTAGGCGCGCTCGCGCAGGAACAAGACCCCCGCGCAAACGAGGCCCAGGCCGAAGACCGCGGCCCCAACGCGGAGCCTGGCGCGGCGCCCCCTCGCCCGGGTGCGCGCGAGGTCTGCGGGCAGCTTCTCGATCTGCGCGATGAACTCGTCCGCGCTCGCGTAGCGCTGCTGCGGGTCCTTGCTCAGCGCGCGCGCGATCAGGGCCTCGACCCGCGGATCCACGGGCTGGTCCGGCGCAACCTCGGCCATCTTTGGCGGGTCCTCGGTGAGCAGCCTGGCGAGGACCGCCGTGGGCGTGCGCCCGTCGAAGGGCCGCACGCCCGTGAGCAGCTCGTAGGCCAGCACGCCGACCGAGTAGAGGTCGCTGGCGACCCCCACCTGCTCGCCGCGGGCCTGCTCCGGCGACATGTACTGGACCGTGCCGAGCACCACCCCGGTGCGCGTGATCGCGTCGTCGGCGAGGCGGCTGTCGATCGACTTGGCCAGGCCGAAGTCGAGGACCTTGATGAAGTCGCGGTTGCCTCGACGCAGCAGCCGGAAGCAATTTTGTGGTTTGACGTCGCGGTGGATCACGCCCTGGGCGTGGGCGTGCGCGAGGGCCGAGAGGATCTGCAGCAGCATCGGCCGCGCCCGCGACCACGCCAGCGGCCCCTCGCGGCGGATCGTCGCGCCGAGGTCCTCGCCGTCGAGGCACTCCATCACGAAGTAGGGCAGGCTCTCGTCGTGCATGCCCGAGGCGAAGATCTCGACGATGTTCTCGTGCTCGAGCATCGAGATCATCCTGGCCTCCCGGGCCAGGCGATCGGCGTGCTCCGAGCCGCGCCCGGGCAGCGACGCGCGGTAGATCTTCACGGCGAAGCGCCGCTTGCTCTCGAGGTCCGTGGCCAGATAGACCGAGCCCATGCCGCCGCTGCCGAGCTGGCTGACCAGGCGATAGCGGCCTGCGATCAGCGCTCCGCACAGCTCCTCCGCGGGCGGCTCGGGCTGCTCGTCGCGCTCGGGGTTCGGCAGCGCCCCGGGGCCGAAGGCCTCGGTGGCCGCGAAGCCGATCCTCTCCGAAGGCTGTCCCCCCGACACCATGGCGGGCCCAACTATAGCGAAGATTGCCGCCCACGCGGCGCTTGCGTATGATCCACGCGTGGTTTGGCCTCCCGCCCGTGGTCGTTGGCGATCGCCCATTCACACGGCAGGGCTGTCGCTGACGCTGCCAATCCTCCCCCTGGCCCCTCCCCTCGACGACCCTCGACCCCTCGAGCTCGCGGCGCCACAGGCGGCTGACCTCGAGGCCGCGCGAGCCCTCTCCGACGCTGGCCAGCGCGCCTTCGAACTCGGGCACTACGACGAGGCGATCGCGCGCTGGGAGCACGCTTACATGCTCCTGCCCGCCGACGAGGCCGCGCTGCTCGAGGCCACGCTGCTCTACAAGATCACCCTGGCACACCAGCAGGCCTACACCCTCGACGGCGATCGCCGTCACCTCGAGCTCGCGCTGCGCCTGCTCGATCGCTATCGGACGCACGTCCGCGCCGACGACGAGGAGTCGCTGGCCGACAGCGACGAGCGACGCGCGACCCTCCTGCGCCTGCTCGAGGAGCAGGACGCCGCCGAGCAGGACGCCGCCGAGCAGGACGCCGCCGAGCAGGACGCCGCCTGCGAGCCCGCCACCGCAGCCAGCGAAGCCGCGGACCAGGGCGACCAACCCGACGCCCTCGCGCACGCCCCCGGCGAGCCTCCGCCGCCACGGCTCGACGCCGAAGCCCAGGCCAGGCGACGCTACCGCCTCGAGGTCTCCCTGGGCGCGAGCGCCACGGCCCTGGGCGCAGCCGCGACCTGGGGCTTGGCCCTGACCTCGGCCCTGGGCGCCGACATCAACCGCCAGATGAGCCTGACCTCCGACTACGAGACCCTCGCCTCCCTCGACCGCCGCGGCCGGACCTACAACCGCACGGCCGTGGCCTCCGGCGTGCTCGCGGGGGCCCTGCTGGCCACCGGCGTCGCGCTGCTGGTCGACGCCCGCCGTCACCGGCCGGCCCCCCTCGCCAAGCAGGCGCCCACGCTCGGCCTCGGGCCCGGCGCGCTGGAGGTACGATTTTGAAGCCCCGGGTCAGCGCGCTGCTCGGCGCCCTCGCGGCCTGCGGGGGCTGCTACGACACCGACGCCTTCCCCCCGGACGACCAGGCCCCGCCCTGCGGCTTCGCGGACCCGCAGCTCGAGCTGGAGGTCGAGGGCCCGGGACGCTTTCGCCTGCGCTGGACGGCCGACCCGAGCGGCGAGGTCGGCCACGAGCAGCTGATCGCCCACGGCCCCGCGGGCGCAGCCGTGCTCGCCCTCGACCCCGCGCTGCCCGGCGAGCACACCCTCGCCGCGCCGCTGCACTTTGGCCGCGAGCTCGGCTACGAGCTGCGCCAGTGCGAGGACCAGGCCTGCGCCTGCGTCGACACCCACCTGGTCGCGCCGACGGCCGCCCAGCTGCGCGCGGCCATCGACACCCTCGCGCCCGCCGATCTCGAGGCCGACAACACCTTCGGGACCGCCCTCAGCCTCGACCGCGACGCCTCCCACCTGGCCGTGGGCGCGCCCTTCATGAACGCCGATGGCGAGGGCGTCGGCCTCGGCAGCGTGCGCGTCTACGCCTGGGACGCGCAGCTGCTCGGCTACCAGCCCGAGGCCCTCCCGCTCCCCGACAACCTGAGCAGCGAGCGGCGCTACGGCTTCTCCGTGGCCATGGACGCGGCGGCCGAGGTCATGCTCGTCGGGGCCCCCGGCGGCGCGGGGATCGAGGGCCGGGCCTACCTCTTCGTCCGCGACGCGGACCAGGCGTGGACGCTGAACGACGCGAGCGGGCTGAGCGACGAGGACACCAGCGGGCGCTTCGGCCTCGACGTGGCCGTGAGCGCCGACGGCGACACGATCGCCGTGGGGGCCCCGCGCGCCGGCGAGGCCGGCGAGGTCGCGGTCTATTTTCGCGACACCTCGCTCGCCTGGAAGGCCCTGCCCAGCGTGGAGCTGCCCGCAGCGCTCGCCAGCGGCGACGGCTTCGGCAGCGCGCTGGCCCTCGACGCGAGCGGGCGGCGGCTGGCGATCGCGGCCCCGCGCCAGGACGCCCTCGCCGAGGACGGCGGCGCCGTCTATCTCTACGAGCGCGACGCGAGCGGTCAGTGGCAGCGCGAGCTCGAGGTCGGCCTCGACTCGGCCATGGCCGACGATCGCTTCGGCTCCGACCTCGCCCTCGACGGCGCCGGAGATCTCCTGGTCGCCTCGGCCCCCGGTCGTGGCGCGCTCTTGCTGTGCTGCCAGCGCGAGTCCGCCTGGACCTGCGAGCAGCGCGAGCTCCCGCGCCCCGAGGGGCTCGGCGAAGACGACGAGCTCGGCTCGGCCATCGCCCTCAGCCAGGACGGCCAGGTCCTCGCCGTGGCCGCGCGCAAGGACGACAGCGCCCTCGCCGGCCTCGACCCCATCGAGGCCCTCGCCGCGCCCGGCGAGCCCGAGGCCCTCGCCGACGCGGCTGCCGACGCCGGGGCCGTGCACGTCTACCCGCGCCTGGATCGGGTCGGCCCCGCGTGCGGCTTTGCGAGCCCCGCAGGCGAGCTGCGCGGCCACTACGTCAAGGCCCCCGCGCCCGCGGCCTACGATCAATTCGGCCGCGCCCTGGCCGTGAGCGAGGCCGGCGAGAGCCTGGCAGTCGGCGCCTACAAGCGCGACGGCGCGGGCGAGGCCCAGGCCAACCAGGGCGCCGCCTACGTCTACTAGGAGCCCGGCCTCCCTTGCTCGCGCTCGTCGACTCGCTACTCTTCGCCCGTGCAAACGAAGCGGAGCAAGATCGTCGACCTCCTCCAGGCCGAGCCCCCGCTCGCCGAGGTCCGCGTCAAGGGCTGGGTGCGGACCATCCGCGTGGGCAAGCAGGTCACCTTCATCGAGCTCAACGACGGCTCCTGCATGGGCAACCTCCAGGTCATCGTCGCCCCCGAGACCCCGGACTACGAGGCGATCACCCACACGACCACCGGCTCCGCCCTCGAGGTCGTCGGTGAGCTCGTGGCCTCGCCGGCCAAGGGTCAGCGCGTCGAGCTCAAGGCCGCCACGGTAGCGATCATCGGCCTCGCGGACCCCAGCTTCCCGCTGCAAAAGAAGCGCCACGGGTTCGAGTTCCTGCGCGAGCAGGCCCACCTGCGCGCGCGCACAAACACCTTCGGCGCGGTCTTCCGCGTGCGCAGCGTGCTCGCCCAGGCGATCCACGAGTTCTTCGCCCAGCGCGGCTTCGTCTACGTCCACACCCCGATCATCACGGCCAGCGACACCGAGGGCGCCGGCGAGATGTTCCGGGTCACCACCCTCGACGTCGGCGCCCCGCCGCGGACCGAGGCGGGCGCCGTCGACGACAACCAGGACTTCTTCGCCAAGCCCACCTACCTCACCGTCTCCGGCCAGCTCAACGCCGAGACCTTCGCCATGGGCCTGTCGGACGTCTACACCTTCGGCCCCACCTTCCGCGCCGAGAACTCCAACACCAGCCGCCACGTGGCCGAGTTTTGGATGATCGAGCCCGAGATGGCGTGGGCGGATCTCGACGACGACTGCGAGCTCGCCGAGGCCTTCGTCAAGCACCTGCTGCGCGCCGCCCTCGAGCGCGCCGGCGAGGACCTGAGCTTCTTCGACAAGCGCATCGACAAGGGGCTGATCGCCCGGCTCGAGCAGGTCGCCGCGGCCGACTTCGCGCGCATCACCTACACCGAGGCCGTCGAGCTGCTGCAAAAGTCCGGGCAGAAATTCGAGTACCCCGTCGCGTGGGGCAAGAACCTCCAGGCCGAGCACGAGCGCTACATCACCGAGACCGCCATCGGCCGCCCGACCTTCGTCGTCGACTACCCCAAGGAGATCAAGGCCTTCTACATGCGCCGCAACGACGACCAGAAGACCGTCGCGGCCATGGACCTGCTCGTGCCCAAGATCGGCGAGCTGATCGGCGGCTCGCAACGCGAAGAACGCCTCGACGTGCTCGAGCAGATCATCGCCGAGGACCCCGGCCTGAGCGCCGAGGACTACTGGTGGTATCTCGACACCCGCCGCTTCGGCACCGCCCCCCACGCGGGCTTCGGCCTCGGCTTCGAGCGCCTGGTCATGTACGCCACCGGCATGGAAAACATCCGCGACGTGCTGCCTTTTCCGCGCACGCCTCGGCACTGCGAGTTTTGAACCTACCTCGCGGGTAAAAGCACACACTCCGCGCGCCCAAAACCCGGGCGCGCGTCGCGGATCGCCGGCTGTGCGCGATCGGGACGCAGCGCAGTCGCTTTCACTGATCCCGGCACTGAGTTCCAAAACATCGCAGTTTCACCGCCTATCATGGCCAAAGGACCGCGAAACTAGGTTCACAGCGCGCCAGGCACCATTAGATGTCGATCGAAATTCCCCACGTCCATGCCGCGTGTGTAGACTTCGATCCGAATGGGCTTGGCTGACCAGCTCAAAAACCGCGTTCGAGGCGCCGTCGACACGGTGACTCACAGCTTCGACTACAGTCGACACCTGGTCCGCGGCAATCGCTTCAGCGTCGATATGTCGTGGACGCGGCCCGGCACGCCACCGGTCGTATTGGTCCATGGCTTCATGGGCACCCGAGGGACGATGCTCCCCCTCACTCACCGCTTTCAGGCCGACGGCCGGGTGGTGTTCAGCTACGCCTACGGCAAGTTCAACTTCGCCTCGCTGCGGCGCTCGGCCGAGGACCTCGCCGGGCAGCTCGAGGCGATCTGCGAGAAGCTCGAGGTCCCGCGGGTCGACTTGGTCGGCTTCAGCATGGGCGGGCTGATCAGCCTCTACACCCTCAAGTTGCTCGGGGGTCACCGCTACGTCCGCAACCTCGTGATGATGGGCTCGCCCCTGCGCGGCACCTGGGTCGGCCTCGCCGGCGTCGCTACCCTGGGCGCGATCAGCCCCTCGGTCTGGCAGGTCCTCCCCGGCTCGCCCTTCCTCGAGGACCTGCTGACCTCGCCGGTGCCCGAGGGCGTGCGCATGCGTCAGATCCACGCGGCCTCGGACGCCTTTTGTCCTCCGCCCGGCCCGATCCCCGGCGTCGCCGCGCGCGACTACATCATGCTCCCTGGCGGCCACTCCTCGCTCGTCGTGGCCGAGCACTTCTACGAGGCCTGCCGCGAGTTCCTCGACGACACCGCGGACATCGACGAGCTCGAGTACAGCTTCGAGCCGATCTCGCGGCCGAGCGCCTACAGCCTCGACGACCAGGACGCGGCCGAGTAGTTCGGGCGCAACCTCGCCGAAGCCCTGAGCTGCTCGGCTCTGCCCTGCTCAACCCTGTCCGACCAGGCCCAGGTCTCGGCTGCGCTCGACGTAGTAACTCGGCTCCCGCCCAGCCTCGAGCTCGCCCGCCTCGCACAGCGCCTCGAGCCGCCGACGCAGGCGCCCGAGCACCGGCCCAGGCGAGAGGCCGAGCTCGGCGATCAGCACGTGGCCCAGCCCCGAGGGCAGCGGATCCACCTGGGCGTCGGCCTCGATCAGCGCCTGCACGCGTCGGCTCAGGGTGCTGATCCGCAGCAGGCAACGCTTGCGCTGGCCGGGACGCTTGCTGGTGATGTCGGCCCGAGACAGGTCGAGGAGATCTCGCAGGCCCTCGCCGGCCTGGGTGTAGAAGCGGCGCAGAGCGGCGTCGGTCCACGAGTCTTCGTACTGGCCGGGGCGCAGGTGCATGCGGATCAGCACGGCCACGCGCTGGCGCAGCGCCGGCGGGAAGCCCAGGCGCGCCGCCGGGCCGTGGATGAACATGCGCTCGCCGACCTCGGCGTGGCCATGAAAGCTGACCCGACCGTCGTCGAGGAAGCAGCGCGTGGGGACCTTGCCGATGTCGTGGAGCACCGCGGCCCAGCGCACCGCCGGGCGAGGGACCGACTGCCAGACCACCGTCTTGGTGTGCTCCCAGACGTCCTTGTGTCGGCGCTGGCTCTCCTGGGAGAAGTTCACCGTGGCCTCGAGCTCGGGCAGCAGCTGCGCGAGCAGGCCGAGCTCGTGGAGCGCCTGCAGGGCCAGGTGCGGATGGCGGGCACACAGCGCCTCGGTCAGCCGCGCGTGGAGCTGCGCCGGGGGACAGTCGAGGATGCGCGGGGCACGGGCCGCGACGCGCTCGACCTGCGCGGGCGAGGGCAACTCGGCCTGGCGGCCGGCTGCGATCACCGGCGCCAGCAGGTCCTCGAGCTCGCTGTTCTCCCTGTCCACCCCGCCCTTCATCCCCGCGTCCGCCAAGCGATAGCACGAGCCAGCGCTCCCTGCCCGCGCGCCCGACACTGGACTGACGCGCATGTCGACGATCCCGGCGTACGCGCGCCTTCAAAACGCTCACGGTCGACCCCTCGCCCGTGCTAGGCTCGACGAGCGCGATGTCGCGGTCACCGCAGCTCGGTTACAACCACAACATCCCTCACCGGGGCCGGCTGTATCACGTTCAGACCGAGGACTCGGGGGTCAAGAAGGCCCATATCTTCACGCACGTCTTCTACGACGGCACGATCATCTCCTCCAACAAGGTCACCTACGACCCGGAGGGCGTCGCCGCAGAAGATCTGGATCAGCACATCGTGGGGCTCATGCAGGAGTCCCACAAGGGCATGATCCGCCAGCTGCGGCGAGGCGAGTTCGACGAGAAGATCATCAAATACATCGGCGAGCACCCCGAGGCGGCCAAGAGCGCCGACGGTGCTGCGCCGGCGGCTCCCGCAGCCAAGGTCGCCGTCGCCCCTGCCAGCGAAGAAGACGAGGACAAGCGACCCGAGCGGCGCCCGGCGCCGGAGCCCCGCGAGGTCGAGCGCCAAGGTCCCCCCCTCGCCACCGGTCACCCCGGGCCGACGGTGGATCCCTCGCTCACCCACCCCGCGTTCAGCTCGCGCGAGGCTCAGGCCCAGGTCGCCGCGAGCGCGTCGGGCAAGGGACCCAAGCGGCCCAGCCGTGGACCCAGCCGCGTGCGTCGCCGGGCCATCGGTGGCATCGGAGGTCGGGGCGTCGCCGCCGACCAGGCTCAAAAAGCCAAGATCGCCGAGCGCCGCGACATCATCGTCGGCAAGTTCGCCAGCGAGCACCAGGCTCAGCTCGACGAAGAGATCCTCTCGCTGCTACGCGAGGAGTGAGGCCAGCCGCCCCGAGCGGTCCATGGCCTCGAGCTCGGTGAAGCCGCCGATGCTCTTCCCCTCGATGAAGATCTGCGGGACGGTGTGCTGGCCCGAGGCCTTGCGCAGCCACGCGCGGGCCTGGGTGTTCCCGGTGACATCGACGCTCTCGAAGCGGATCTCCCTCGAGGTCAGCAGGCTCTTGGCCATGTTGCAGTAGGGGCACCAGGGCGTCAGATAGACAACCACTTTGCTGGACAGCGCGTCGGGGAGCGGGAAGGAGTCGCCCATCACCTCTGGAGCTAGCGCCGATGGCCCCCGCTGGCAAGCCGTGCCCGCTCCCACCCTGGCCAAGCGGCGCAGAGCGCTCTACGATCGCAGCCAGCGAGGGACCCATGGCTGAAAACGAGCTGATCAACAAAGGACTGACCGAGCTGCGTGCTCTGGGCGCGGAGATCGAGAAGGTGGTCAAGACCGCCAGCGACGAGGCCAAGGAGGGCTGGCAGAAGCTCCAGCCCCACCTCCAGCAGGCCGAGAAGATGGCCGCCACCAAGGCCAACGAGATCGCCCAAGAGGTGGGCGAGTCCACCGGCGAGTTCATCAGCGACGTGCGCGGTCGCCTCGAGGCCCTGCGCGCGCGCATTCGCGACGAAAAGAAGGGCTGAGCGCTGGCCGTCGAGAGCGACACCTTCACCGAGGCCGCGGGCGGCCTTGGGCGGCGGAGCTACTGCGCGCGCCGGCCCAGGCATGGGGGGCAGGTCCGCCATGGCAGCTGAGCCCATCGGCCTGCGCGGCGACGGTCCCCTCGCCCGGGCGATCGTCGAGGCCTGGCTGACCGGCGGC
Organism: Pseudenhygromyxa sp. WMMC2535; assembly: GCF_011083025.2. NCBI lineage: Bacteria > Pseudomonadati > Myxococcota > Nannocystales > Nannocystaceae > Pseudenhygromyxa > Pseudenhygromyxa sp. WMMC2535. The sequence goes on along the minus strand of NZ_JABJWV010000001.1, from coordinate 2,894,985 downwards.
TCGACGAGCGCCCTCGCCTGGAGCATCGACCCCCAGGCCGCCAGCTTGTCGACCGCCCTGCGGCGGTGGTCACAGACCCACGGCGCCCGGCTCCAGGGCGAGGCCATCCGCTTTGGCGACGGCCGCCGCGTCGAGCTGGGCGAGGGCAGCGACGCCGCCCCCGAGCGGCGCACGATCGACGCTCGCGGCTGGCGACCCAGCGTCGGCCGCAAGCGCATCGACCCCGCGCCGGCCCTCGCCGCCGCCCCGGTCCTCGAGCGCCTGCTCGCCGGCCCCGGCCTGCGCTGGGTCCACGTCGACGCCCTGCTCGGCGCCCGCGAAGGCCACCCCAATTTCGGCTCCGTGCTCGCCAGCGCCGAAGTCATCGAGCCCGGCGAGGGCCTCAGCGCCGCCATCGCCCGCCGCCTCCCCGGCCTCGCCGGCAAGCTCAGCGCCGGCGCCACCCATGGCCCCCAGCACGGCGAGAGCCTGATGATCTGCGCCATGCTGGCGCCGGGCGCCAGCCTCGAGGGCGTCCGCGACCTGCTCGTCGACAGCGCCCGCCCGCCCGTCGAGGCCGCCCCGGGCGCCCGCTCCGACGAGGCCCTGGGCCGCGCCGCCGTGCTCGTCGACACCAGCGCCATCCAGGGCGTGGGCCCGCTGATCCGCGTGCTCGCCCACTACGACCCCGCGCCCCTGCTGGCCGCCGCGACCTGGGAGGCCCTGACATGAGCTCGCTTCTTTCGTGCCTCCTCGTCGCATTCCCCTCCTCGGAGGCCCCGACATGAGCACACCTTTTTTGTGCCTCCTCGTCGCCTTCGTGTGGGCCTGGCTGATCCGCATCCCGGTCTTCGTGGCGATCCGCCGCGCCGGCGAAGAGATCGACAACGAGCTCCCTTTGCGGCAGCTGGCCAAGCTCGAGGGCTTCGGCGCCCGAGCCGTGGCGGCGCACCAGGCCGCGCTACAAAACTTCGCCCCCTTCGCCGCCGCCGTGATCACCTCGCAGCTCTTCGAGGGCGACCCTCGGCGCGCGAGCGTGCTGGCGATCGGCTTCGTCGTCGCGCAGGTGCTGCATACGCTGACCTATCTCGCCAACGTCGACTACCTGCGCAGCTTCGTGTGGTTGGTCGGGTTCTTGAGCGTGGTCGGGCTGTTCTTGCTCGCGTTGTGAGCCGTGGCGGCCAGCAAAATCCCCTGCTACCGTCCCGTCGATGCGGCGACTCCTCCGAAGCGGCCGATCCGGCACCTTGCTCCTGGCCGGCCTCCTCGCGCTCACGGCCTGCCCCAAGACCACTGACGGCGAGGCCAAGGGACCCTCCAAGTCTCGAAAGGAGCGCCAGGCCGCGGCCGTGCAGCTCCCGGATCCCCTCGAGCTCCCGGCTCAGCCCGACGCCGCCTCGTGGATCGCCCAGCCCAAGCGCGCCCTCGACCTGCTCACGCCCTACGTCCCCGGCCCCGTCGAGCCCGCGGGCCTGGTTCAGCTGGCCCTGGGCACCGTGACCACGGCCCAGCTCGCCGAGCAGCTCGCGCCCACCGTCGACCCCGCGGGCGCCTTCGGCAACGTGGTCCTGGCCGAGGAAGAGGTCATCCGCCTGTCCGTGCGCTCGGACCAGGCCGAGGCGCTGGCGGCGAGCTTGGCCGGCCTCGAGCCCGTCGGCGAGTTCGGGGCCGTGCGCCTGCCCAGCGCAGATCCATCCGAGGGCGCGCGCGAGTGGCTGGCGTGGATCGACGCCGACGACGAGGGCGCCCTGGTCCTCGCCAACAGCCTCCCGGGGCTGGTCACCGGCCGCCACCTCCAGGCCGCCTACGGCGAGCGGCCGCTCTTCTTCACCCTCGACCCGCGCAGCCTGGGCACGATCCCCGTGGAGCTGCCCTTCTCGCGCGTCGAGGGCCGCGGCGACTTCAGCGAGGTCGTCGTCAGCGTCCAGGCCATCGACGGCCAGGACCTCCTCGCCGGCATCCCGATCGCCGCCGGCACCTTCGGCGGCCTGCTCGAGGGCGAGGGCATCGTCGCCGGTGCCAGCTCGCGCTACGCCGACTACCAGGCCGCCGTCCGCGAGGTCATCTCGCAGGTCAACGGCCAGGTCGCCCAGCTGCCCTTCCTGGTTCGGGGCGTCGGCGAGGGCCTGGCCGCCAAGCTCAACACGGCCCTGCGCACCTGGGACGGCCGCACCCTCGTCGCCCTCGGCCCCGCCGGCCACCTGCGCGTGGCCTACGGCGCCTCCGACGTGACCAAGAGCCGCGTCGCCGCGATCCGCCTGCTCCAGGCCGTCGTCGACAACGTCTCGACCGCGCGCAACTTCATGTCGCAGCTGCCCAAGCTCACCTTCCGCCGACGCGTGGCCAAGGGCGACGGACAGGACATCGAGATGCTGGTGATCCATGGCGCCTCGAGCATGCTCCAGCCCGAGCTGCGCCCCCTGGTCGACGACCAGGGCCGGCTCAACGTCGCCATGGCCTGGTCCGAGCGCGCCGGCGGCGGGCTGATCGTCGTCGGCCCTCGCGCGGACAGCGAGCTCGCCACCTGGCTCGACCAGACCAGCAAATCCCCCAGCGGCGAGCAGACCCAGGCCGACCTCGTCGCCGCCAGCTTCGCCGCCGCCCCCGAGCAGCTCATCCCCCTGCTCGGCATGACCGAGGTCGACCAGTCCGCGATCCTCAGCGCCCTCATCGCGCTCGAGGCCACCGGCCCCCGCTGGCAGGCCCGCGCCCGCGCCCTCGACGAGCCCGGACGCTACGAGCTGGTCCTCAACCCCCCGCCCAGCGCCCCTCCACGCGCCAACTTGAAGTCCAAGTAGCCCAGAGGCTATGGTCGGGGCGTGAACGACGACGACCTGCAGACCGACACGGTCGCGGACATCAACGTCACGCCGATGATCGACGTGCTCATGAGCCTGTTGATCATCTTCTTGGTCGCCGCCAAGCCGCCGGCCAAGCACAAGCAGCCCATCGCGATCCCCAAGGATCCCGTCGCCCAAAACGAAAACGACCCCGACGCCACCTTGCTGATCAAGGTCGACGCTCAGGGCCAGGTCACCGTGGGCAAGACCGCCGTACAAGGCGAGCACGAGGCCATCGTCGAGGCGCTGAAGGCCAGCGAGAAGGCCCAGTCCGACGGGCGCGTCGCCGTGAAGGCCGACGAGAAGGTCAAGTACGGGACCGTGATCGACGTGATGGCCGCCGCCCGCGAAGCAGGGATCGAGCACGTCGGGATCGCTAGCGAGCGGCTCTAGATCTGGCGCTCGCCCATCAGGCGCGCTGAATCGACATGCATCGATTCAGCGCGTTTGCTCAATTATGATCATACGCCCAGGCCCATGGCTGACTCGTGCTCGATTACTGCAACGTACAAGCGATAGGTGGCTGGATCCAGACACCCTCCGCGGGGGTCCATTACAGATCCGGCCGCAGCCGGATCCCAATGTTCAAGGTCAGCACAGTATCCAGCTTCGCCCGCTCCGCCCCCGTGACCTGCTGCGCAAACGCGATGCTCGCGTCCACCCCGACCCCGCCGAGCTGCGCCGGCCGGATGAAGCCCAAGCCCGCGCTCACGTAGCCACGATCATCCTCGGCCCCGCGCCCGCGTCGGTCCCACCAGCCGCCCACGCGGATCGGCACCGGCCCGGCCACGAACTCGCCGCCGGCGTTGACGGTGATCCGCGTCCAGTGGTCCTGCGACTCCCAGTAGCTGGTGAAGTCGTAGGTCGCGTCGAGGTTGAGGCTGAAGTTGGGCGTGCCCAGGGGGAAGATCGCCAGGCCGTGGCCGAGGCTGCGCGGGTAGTCGGAGAGCTCCCGAATGTTGCTGGTGTTGTAGTTGGGCTCCTCGGCGACCTCGACACCGTCGAGCTCCACCTCTTCTCCGTCCATGCGCGCGGGGTCGAGGGGCTGGACGAGGTTGTAGCCAACCACGCCGATGCGCGCGAAGTTGAGGATGTTGAGGCCGATGGAGGCGTCGAGGCCAAAGCCGTTGTGCTTGGTCCGGTAGTCACGCGCGACGCCCTCGTCGTCGAGGTAGCGCATGCTGACGTACTGCCACTGCGGCTTGATGCCAATGTAGAGCCAGTTGGGGATCGCGGTGACGCTGAGCACACCGGAGATCTCGTGGCCGAAATGCTCGATCTCGAGGGTGCTGCGGTCGCCCTCGATGTCGTCGTAGAGCAGGTGCGGCGTGCCGCGCATGAAGATGTAGCCCAGGGCGAGGGCGAAGCGCGGGGTGTTGAGCGAGTCCGCGATGAACACGCCCAGGCCGTGGGTGCGCGTCTGCAGATCGTACTGGTACATCCCCTCGATGGAGAACTGCTGGTAATAGCTCAGACCGGCGGGGTTGATCAGCGCGGCCTGGGTGCCGCCAGAGGAGCCGCGCGTGGCACCGCCCATGGCGATGTTGCGTGGACCTTGGACGCCTGGACTCGCCTGGGCGTCACCTTCGAGAGCGCCAAGCGCGGCCAGGCCGAGGCCCAGGCTCAGGCCAACAGTGGCCAGCTTGGCGGAGGCGCGGTGAGAACAGGCGTACAGACGCATAGTTGGGCGCCAGCATACGGGCGCTGTGGATCCGCGCAAAAAAACCCCGAGGCCGAGGGCCTGGAACCCCAAGTCACTCCAGGAGCGATCGCGCCCCGACAAAAGCCCGTCTCCCGCGCCGGGGCTCTGTTACGCTGATCCGGCATGGCCAGCGACGACCGCAAGCTGCCTCCGATGGTCTCCAACCTTGGTCAGGGCGACGAGAGCCAGCGCAAGGCCGCCATGGACGCCTTCGGCACGGGCATGGCCTCCCTCGACCTCGACAACCTCGACGCCTCCCTCGACGACGCGCCCGAGGAGGTCGACAAGGCCACGCCCGAGGAGGTCGCCGCGCGCCAGGTCCCGCTGAGCTCCAAGGCCAAGTCCAGGGCCGCCGCCAGCCCGCCCGCAGGCGGCTCCCCGCCCGCAGCTGGTGAGCCGGCAGGACCGAGCTGGGGAGGCAAGGAGCAGGCCCTCGAGGTCGACCACGGCGACGACGCGTCCAACCCTCGCGCCCAGCTCGAACCGGTGCCAGACACCGCTCACCCCCCGCAAAACCGCCGCGTACCCACGCAGCGGCCCAAGCCCAACCCAAACCTCGTCCTCGACGATCCCGACGAGGACGCGACCACCGCCGCCTACCCCAGCCTGACCAAGGGCACGATCCCCAAGAGCCCGCCCCCCAACGTCGCTGGCGGCCCCTCGCCGAGCCCCGCGCCCTTGCCCCGCGGGCTGTTCTCCAGCGACCAGATCACCAACATCCTGATCGGCGTGGCGATCGGCGCTGCGGTGATGATCCTGCCGGCCAAGCGCATGGCAGAGCGCTACGAGCAGCGCGAGGTCGCGCCCATGCTCGACGACCTCGAGGGCGCCGTGGACCACCCCCTCGGCGTGGCCGCGGGCCTGATCGAGAAGCCGGCGAGCATCGCGGCGCGGATCGAAGACGGGCGCAGCAAGGTCCGCACCCGCTTCATGCTGATCTGGCTACTGGTCGGCCTGCCCGCGGGCGCGGGCGTCGGGCTGATCCGCCGGCGTTGACTCTTTGACTCGCGGCTCCCTCGGCCCGACTCGCTGACAGCCGAAGCTGACGCTTTGTCAGCTGCCCACCCGGGCCGCGCTGAGCGTGCTCACTTTTCCTTGGCCTGCCCCTTGGCCTGCCCCGTGGCGGCGTCCTCGCTGACCGCCCCCTTGCCCGCGCGCAGGTCGAGGTCCTGAAGCATGTCCTCGAGCTCGATCTTCTTCTCCAGCCGCTTGCTCTCCAGCTCCACGATCTTCCGCCCCTTCTCGTCCGCCTCGCTCGAGAACTCCTCCAGCCGCGTGTTGAGCTTCTTGCGCAGCGACCCCGCCGCGCTGTCCTTCTTGATCGCCTCGAGGTTGCGCCGCGTCTGCTCCGCCCGCTGCTCGAGCTCCGCCTGCTGCCGCCGCAGCCCGTCCACCTCCGTGTCGATCCGCCCGATCTCCCGGCGCAGATCCACGATCGGCTGGAGCTTCGCCCGCGCCCCCGCGTCCAGGTCGCCCTTGGCCAAAAACTGCTCGAGCAGGCCAAGCGCCTGCTGATCCCAGATCGCCAGAGTCAGCTTCGAGGGCGTCTGCTCGACCACCTTCAGCGAGGCCGAGTTCGACTTCGCGGGGATCGTGATCGGGATCAGCCACGCGCCCTCGAGGTCCTCGGTCCCCTCGGGCCGCTTGGCGAGCGCGTAGTTGCTGCCCGACTGCGGCTGGCGGATCAGCACTTTGTAGGCCTCCGGCTCGACCGGCCCGCGCACGTCCCAGGTGGTCGTGGTCTGATAGAAGCTCTCGACCTCGAGCACGCCGCGGACGATGCGGGTCAAGGTCATCTCCTGGCCGCTGTACTGCTTGGCCGAGGTGACCATGATCTCGGGCTCGACGGCGAAGGGGATGGTCACCGAGGTCCCGGCGCCCACGGCCTCGGACAGGCCCTCGCCGACGAAGCTCCCGCCCGAGTAGATCGCGATCGGCCCGGGCTCGAGCACGTAGTCCGTGGCGTTTTCGAAGCGCACCACTCGGTAGGGGTTGGCCTCGTAGCCGTAGCCTGCCCCGCCCGGCTTGTAGAGGAAGGTCTGCTCGGCGGAGATCGACTCGTTGACCAGGGCGACCATGGTCGAGGTCCCGTCGGGGACGGTCACCGGCGTATCGAGGTCGACGCGGGTCAGGCCGGAGATCCGCTGCGAGCGGGCCGAGGCCATGGTGCTGCGGCGCAGCGTGTCCACGTCGATCAGGCCGCCGGGCAGCTCTTCGGTGACGGCTTGCTGCCGGGGACTCGCGGCCGAGCTCGCGGACGAGCGCGCGGGCAGCTTGGCCTTCGACCGCTTCGAGCGGCCCCCCCCGCCCGAGCCCGTGCCCGTCGCCATGTCCTCCTCGTAGTCGTACGCGTAGTCGTCGTCGCCGTCGTCGTAGTCCTTGTTGGCGTCGCGCCAACGGGTCGACTTCTCCTCCACGACGCCCGCGGGCTCGGCCATCGGTGGCGGCGGCGCCTCCTCCTCTTCCTCCCAGCTGGTCTCGCCCAGGGCCACCGTCGCCCGCTTGTCGGCGGCGCTTTGGGTCATGTCGCTGCGATAGACCTCGCGGGGCGAGTGCAGATCGTAGCGAAAGGCGATCGGCGCGCCAGAGGTCAGGCTCAGGCGGACCTCATCCCAGTCCTCGCCCGAGATGTTGTCGACCACGGCCCAGCCCTGGAGCAGCGCCTGACCCTTGCCCGCCTCGGGCAGGACCACGCGATAGGTCGGCTTCCACATCGGCGCGCCAACGACATAGCTGACCTGGAGGCGGTGGCTGCGGGCCCCCGCCAGGCGCAGCTCGAGGTCGACCTGCTCGAACATGCCTTCGCCCGCCGAGGCGTCGAGGCTGCGGTGCAGCTGCATGGCAAGGTCGCCGTCGTGGAGCGTGATCGCGTCGACCTTGGACAGGCGAACCACCTGCATGCGCTCGCGCGAGAGCAAGGTCAGCTTCCAGTCGCGGCTGTCCTGGGTCGGCGCGGGCATCACCGTCCGCGCCGTGGTCACGGCGTCGGGTTCGTTGATGCTGCGCTCGATCATCACGATCCGCCCGCGAATGAACCGCCCCTGAGCCTTGACCGTGATCTCCGTCCCGCGCAGCGAGTCGAGCACCTCGGCCAGGGACCCGCGCCCCGGCGCCAAGGTGGCCATGGCCGCGCTCGCCCAGGTCTGCGGATCCAAAGGCATGGACACGCTCACCGCCTTGCCGTCCTCGTCGACCACCGTGAGGCTCTTGAGCAGGTCGTTGACCTGGTCCTTGCGCACGCGCAGGCGCAGGACCTCGCCCTCGACCTTGCCGTGGCGCTCGAAGTAGCCGACCCCGCTGCGATAGAGCACCACCGAGCTCAGCTCGAGGCCGTCGTCGGCGACGCTGGGATAGGGCGTCCGGCCGGCGCAGGCGGTCAGGGCCGGCAAGGTGGGCAGGGCGAGCAGAGCGCACAGCGCGAGGGGCGAGAGACGTCGCATCGCGCGCACGCTATCCGCGACGCGCCTCGTGCCCAACTTTTTGGCGCGCCCGCCCGCAGAACGCTCTGCGCTCAGCCGATCCCCGACCAGCTGCGCGGCTCGAATTCCCCAGCCGCCGGCCGCACGTCGACCACGAAGCCCGTCAGGTTCGACATCCCCGAGACCCGCTCGATGGCCTCGGGCCCGTCGGCGGCCAGCAGGTTCACGTTCACCCCCCGGGTCTTGCCGGCCACGGACAGGCCGCGCGCGTGCTGGTGGCCCCAGCCGTGGGGCAGCGCCACGGTCCCGGGCATCAGATCCTCGAGCACGGCCACGGGCACGCGCACGGTCGCGGTGTCCGTGCGCACGTCGGCGTAGCCGCCCTCGACCAGGCCCAGGCGCGCGGCGTCTTCGGGGTGCACGTAGAGGTGGTTGGTGCCCGCGCGCGCGAAGGCCTCGATGTTGTGGGTCCAGGAGTTGTGCGTGGTGATCGCCCGCTTGGTGATCAATTTGAGGCGGTTGGCGTCGCGGCGCTCGCTCTCGAAGTGCGCCTCGAGCTTGGCGGTCTCGGCCATCAGCGGCGCGGGGGCGAGGTCGAGCTTGCCGTCCTCGGTGAGCACGCGCTCGCCCAGGAAGCTCCCGGGCGCGTGCGCGGGACGGAGGCGACCGTGGGGCGCGGCGAGCAGGCCGCCAAAGCTGCCCTGGCCGGAGACCCGCAATAGCATGTCGAGCAGGAGCTCTTGGGGGATCGCCGGCTGACGATCGGGGTGCCGCCTGGACCAGCGCCGCTTGCCCCACTCGAGCAGGCGCTGGGCCACGCGCGAGTCGAACAGGTTCACGCCCGCGGCCCGGCACAGGTCGAGGTAGATCGTGGCCTCGTCGCGCTGCTCGCCCTGCGGGGCGACGACCTCGCGGGTGGCCTGGAGGTAGGGCTTGGACTGCATGCCCAGCATCAGCGGAAAGATGAAGGGCAGGTCCGGGCGCTGCATCGGCGAGGTGCAGGGCAGCACGTAGTGGGCCAGCGAGGCGGTCTCGCCTTGGAAGATGTCGAGGCAGACGAGCAGCTCGAGCTCACCCAGGGCCTCGCGCAGGCGCCCGGCGTTGGCCATGGTCAGCAGCGGGTTGCCGCCGGTGACGATCAGCGCGCGGATCTTGCCCTTGCCCGGGGTGAGGATCTCGTCGGCCAAGGTGCCCCCGGGGAAGGCGTCGTTGACCGCCCGAAAGCCGCCCACGCGCGAGCGCTCGCTGCTGGTCAGCAGCCCGTTTTTGACCCCGAACTTTGGGAAGTCGATCACGCCCTGACCGACCAGCGTGCCCCCGGGGCGGTCGAGGTTGCCGGTGATCGCGTTGATCACCTCTTGCAGCCAAAAGCCGATCGAGCCGTGGCTGCCCATGTTGACCCCGGTCGAGCTGTAGAGCGCCGCGCCCTCGGCCGCGAGGTAGGCGTCGACCATGGCGCGCAGCTGGTGCGCGGGGATCTTGGTGACCTGGGCGCAGCGCTCCGGGGTCCAGGGCGCGGCCAGCTCCTCGATGGCCGCGAAGCCGCGCATGTGCGCCGCGAGCCGCTCGCGGTCGACGGCGCCGCGGGCCAGGACCTCGTGCAGAAAAGCCAGGTAGAAGAAGGGGTCCGTGTTCGGGCGGATGAACACGTGCTCGCCCGCGGCCTTGGCCGACTCGGTTCGCCGCGGGTCCACGAAGTAGAGCGCGCAGCCCCGGCGCTCGAGGGCCTTGAGGCGCTGGACCGGGTTGGAGACCTGCAAGAAGCTCCACTTGGACACCGCCGGGTTGGCGCCGACGACGATCAGGCAGCCGCAGCGCTCGAGGTCCGGGAAGGGCTGGGTGAAGCAAAAGCCGTAGAGCTCGCGGGCGACGGCGAACTTGTTGGCGCAGTCCTGGGTCGCCGAGGCGTACATGCTGCGCGAGCCCAGGGCGGTCATGAAGCCCTGGGCGAAGATCGGATGGAGCACGCCGAAGCCCGCAGCCGTGCCCACGTACATGGCGATCGAGTCGGGTCCGTGCTCGGCTTTGAGCGCCTCGAGCTTGGCTCCGATCTCGGCGAGGGCGCGCTCCCAGCTCACGCGCGCGTAGTCGTGCTCGTGCCCCGAGCCGCCCGGCTCGCGACGCAGCGGGTGCGTGAGCCGGTCCGGCGAGTCGTAGAGCTGGTACTGCTTGAGGCCCTTGACGCAGGCGAAGCCGCCGGTCGCCACGTGCTCGGGGTCGGGGCGGATCTGCGTGATCCGGCCGCCCGCCGTGCTGACCTCGAGGCCGCACAGGGCCTCGCAGATGCGGCAGAAGGTCTGGTGGGTCTGCTCAGAATTTTTCAAAGCGGGACCCAATATCACCCCTGGTGGGTCACCCTGGAAAGTCACTCGTGAGGGTTTCGCTCGCTCATTGCGCGAGCTCATCGAAGACCGCGGGGTCGAGGCCGAAGACCGACACGGCGAGGGTCACCACCAAGAATGCCAGCGCGAAGGCCAACGCCACGATCCCCACCAGGCACGCCGCACCGATCCCAAACGCCGCCCAATTGGAGGCCTGGGGCCGCCCCTCGACCAGCCGCATGCTGAGCTCGGTGCCCTGCACGACCTCGGCCACCTTGTAAACCAACCCCGCGACCGCCCCGCTGAGCAGCACGTTTGGGATCTCTTCGGGCAAGACGAATCCCAGGCCAACGGCTGTCAGCGTGATGAGGATGCCGAGCAAGACCATCCCCACCCGCTCGATCCTCTTTCGCCCCATGCGCTTGGCGTTGATCGCAAGCAAAACGCAACCAGCGAAGCCACTGGCCAGGAAGGCCACGACCGTGATCTGCTTGAGTCCAAACAGTGGTTTGCCCGCATCCTGGAGCGGCTTGGCCGCCGGAGCCTGGTCCCCCGAGGGCGCCTGATAGGGGTTGAATTCGCTCACCAGGCGAGTGTAGCCCAAGAACACGCGTTCTCCTCGCTTCCGGCTGGCTGGCCGCCCCGAGGCGTACACTCTCCTCGTGGACTGCCATTCGCCTCGCCTCGACCTCTCGTCCGCTCTTCGCCTCGCTGCACTCGTCGCGCCCCTCGGCCTGCTCGCGGCCTGTGGCGACGACGCTGCACTCGATGGCAATGACGGGCAGGACGAGCAGGACGAGCAAGACACCCAGGCGACGAGCGAGGGCGATGAGGCCGGTGCGTCCAACGGCGAGTCGGGCTCCGCCGAAGGTGGCGAGGACGTCGGCGAGGACGTCGGCGAGAGCGCCGAGACCGGGAGCGAGACCGGCGAGCCCGCCTGCGATCCCCTGGCCCCCGAGGCCCTCGAGCGCGAGTTCCTGGTCCGGGGCAGCAGCCGCGAGGGCGTGCAGCTGAGCGCCTGCGACTACCACGTGTGGTGGATCTCCGCCGCCGCCGACGTCGAGACCACCCTGACCCTCGACGCTGGCGTCGAGCAGGGCGTCGAGCTAGCGATCAGCTACCCCGACACCCTCGCGTTCACCAACCCGATCGCCAGCGCCACGCTCTATGGCCCCGGCGCGCTGAGCTTCGACGCCCCGCGCTCGGGTGAGTTCGCCGTGCTCGTGCGCGCCCAAAACCCCGGCGCCGATCCGGACCTGAGCCTGAGCTACGACCTCTCGGTGACCTGCACCAACCAGTGTCAGCTCGAGACCACGCGCTTCCCCATCACCTTGGTCCACGGGTGGACGGGCTTCGAGAACATCGGGCCGCTCGACTACTTCTACGGCGTGCGCGCGGACCTCGAGGCCCTCGGCTACCCCGTGGCCGTGCCCGTGCTCGATCCCTACAACGCCGTCGAGATCCGCGGCGAGCAGCTCGCCGACTTCGTCGAGCTCACCTTGGGGGCCCAGCGCGCGCGCAAGCTCAACCTCTTTGGCCACAGCCAGGGCGGCATCGACTCGCGCTACGTCGCCGCCGACGCCGGCGGCGGCCTTGGGGATCACATCGGCGCGGTGATCACCTTGGGCACCCCGCACCAGGGCACCCCCTTCACCGACATCGCCCTCGGGCTGATCCCCGGCCCCGCCGAGACCGTGCTCGTCTGGCTGCTCAACTTCCTCGGCGCCGCCCAGAGCCAGCAGTCCGACGTCGAGGCCTCGCTCTACACGCTCAGCGAGACCTTCATGCAAGGCGAGTTCAACGCGACCTACCTCGACCACCCGCAGGTCCAGTATTGGAGCTGGACGGGCGAGACCTGCGTCGCGGGGATCGGCTGCCAGGACGCCGTGGATCCGCTGCTGCTGTTCAGCTACGAGCTGATCCAGCCGATCGCCGGTGCCAACGACGGCCTGGTGCCCGAGAGCTCGGCGGTCTGGGGGGACTACCTGGGCCTCGTGCCCGCGGACCACATCGACGAGATCGGGCAGATCGGCGGGCTGACCAGCTTGAGTTACGACCACATCGAGTTCTTCCGCGACAACGCGCGGATGCTCGCGGACAACGAGTTTTGAGGCCCGCCTCCGGGCGAGACCGCGGCCTCATGACTCGATGATGAGCTCACGCACTCGAGCGATCCGCTGATCGATCGCCGCGACGACGTTGACGAGGCCGACGAAGGCCCCCTCGTGGCAGCGGATGTGGCCGAGATCGAGGACCAGCTCGTCTTCGACCATGACGAGCGCGTCATCGACGATCAGCCCGCAGTCGCTCGGCCGGCTCGGCGCGATGGCGTATGCCCCCCAAGCGCTCACGCCCGCCCAGGTGAGCAGCAGCCCGAAGATCTCCTGACTTTGCTCCTCGCTCGGCGCCTCGTCGAAGAGAATCGTCGCCGCGCCGGACTCCATGAGCTCCTCGTCGCGCTCGACCGAGAAGCGGAGCGAGGCGTCCTGCCCTGGGTAGACATCCCAGCTGTCCGGGCTCGAGCGGACCGGAAGCGCCGACGCCCCCGCGTGGATGGGCAACAGGTCCACGGACTCGACGGACGGCCCCGGGACGTTGTCGAGCAGCAAATTGAGCAGCACGATCGCCGCTCGATCGTCGAGGCGCACGCCGCTGAGCAGCCACGTCACGGCCCCCTCCGTCATCGTCATCGAGCCGTGGTCGGCGATCCCCGACTCCCCCGCAGGGATCGCCTCGCCCGACATCGCGCCCGTGCCCGCCAGGACGATCCAGGCGGTCACCGCGGCGTCCAGCTTCTCCAGCGCGACTTCGTCGAGCGCTTCTTTCAACCTGACCTGGAGGCGAAGGTCCTGGCGCTGGCCGAGCTCACCTTTGCAGGGCGCTCGCAGGGTGAAGGCTGGCGCGTAGGCGGTGATGAGGGTCATGGTGGGTGCTCTCGGTCAGTCGAGGAAGCGACGCTGCCAGCGCATGTACTCTTCGTCGTCATCGAAGAAGCCGATCTCATCATCAAAATATGTGATCGGCTCGAGCACTTTTGCCATCGCTCGGAGCTGGGAGAAGTCATCGTCACGATTGACATCGCCTGGCACCGGCGGGCCCGAGCAGCGTAGCGCCACGCCATTCGCGGTGGCCGTCACGCTGATCCCTTCGAGCGCCCGCGAGAGTGTCTCGAGCCCGCCAACTTCTTCGGCGAGCGCTGGCCCGAGAAAGACCATCCATCGCGCTCCGAGACACCGCTTACCCATATAAAGATAAGTCTGTGAGTGATCGTGCACATCAAATCCCAGGTGGCGAAATACAAGACGATGGACATCCTCAGCCGAATCATCGATCTCCGCGTCGTTTGACCAATTCAGCGCAGGAGACACATACCCAGAGTCATGTGGAAGAATCCTGGCAACACCGAGCGCAAACCTCGCAACACGCTCGCCGTTATCATCAGCCCACTCCGCCGGGAACCTCATCTCGACATAGTTAGTCTCTCCCTCGTCCGGCTCTCGCACGCCAAGCATGGAGAAGAGAAAGTCTGGATTGACGTGCTGGGGCCCCAAAACCTCAAATGCGCTGATCTCTCGCTTCGCGGCCTTAACTGGATCAACCTGCCCCAAACACCTGCGAACCGCGCGCGCATCGGCAGGTTTGCTCGTCGAAGCGGAGGCCCCCACCAACGCGTGGCCAACCGCCTCTGGAGGCATCTCTTGCCGCCAAAATTCGAACACTCCCTCGACCGCGGATGCCCACTCCCCAAAAGGGCAAACCTTGAAGAAGGTCACGATCAGACCATCTCGCAGCCTGGGGCCGCCGTACTTACCTTCTACGAAGACGTGGACCATCGCTCTACCAGCTCGCGTGAACGATTTTGACCTTTTTCCCAAGAATTTTATACTTCCGTTTCTGCTTTGCCTCCATTTTCCCTCCACCCTCACAATTGAACTTGAAGTCATAAACTTTTCTAATATTCTTTTTGAGAGCTCGAGTCGCAGGTGGTTCTATCACCACAACGTCTGCGATGAGGTGAGTTGCACCGCCACCTCCTCCAAAAAACGCGTTTCCCCACACATTCCGCGTTGCCTGCCCCGCAGCCTTCGCCTGTTTGTATGCTTTCCCAGCACGCGAGTATGCATCACTAATCGCATCCCGAGACAGGAGTTTTCCATTCTTGTCGTAAGGCACCTCCGATTTCACATACGGATTCCCAGCCTTTTCGATTGACTCCTGGCAGCACTTGTGTTTTTTCGTGCCCAGCCTGGTGCAGGGCTTGCCGATCGGCTTCTTCCCCTCGTCTTTCTGATATCCATCTTCCGCGTTCACCTTGTCATTGCACTCATCGGCGATCTTTTTAAGTGCTTTACGCACGTCTTTGCCCCCCGCCGCCTGCAACTCCTTGATCGTCGCAGCGTTCGCCGGGTTCGAGTTGTTATTGGTCATCGCGTCGCCCAAGAGGTGAATATTCTTCCCCTCGGCCTTCACGTCCATGGACCCCGGAGACACGAATTTCGCCGTGCCATGCGTCGCCCCCGACACGATCCCCCCACCTGTCCCCTTCGAGGCGATGTCCCCCGTGCTCTTGAAGGTCACCCCTTTGATCGCCACGGCCTTGCCCTCGATCTTGACCGTCTTGGTCGCGCCTTTCATGCTCATCCCAACCCGCGCGACATTCGGCAGCGGGGTCGGGACAAAGGGCGCGGGCGGCCCCGGCATCTTGCAGACATTGGGCATCGTCGCCGCGGCGACCCCCTTGCTGCCTTCGGTCACTGGAGTACGGGGTGCGTTGACAGTGGTCTTCACCTTGCTCTCCTCACTCGCACGACTCTACCGCAGCGGCCGCCCTCGCACCACACTCGGAGCTGGCCCACGCGAGCATGTGGCGCCCCGCGGCGTAGCCACGACGGGCCGAGACCGCCGCCAGGGTCAAGAACAGTGGCCCCGAGGCCGCGCCTACGTCTCCCCAGCAGTCAGCCGGCGCGACGTAGGCGTTCGAGTCCACGAAAGGCGCCCAGACCCTCAACGGGACATACATGAATTCTTCACTGCGGTAGCTCTCACCATTGATATCGCAGTAGGTCGTGCGGATCTTCTGCTCGGGTAGTCGAAGCGCCGCGGTCGCGGCCTCGATCGCGTCCGACAACCCTCGGCCCACGCACACGGCGTCGGTCTTGATCCGGTTGGGCTCGAGGCGACTCGCAACCCCAACTAGGCGAGCGAGCGTGGGCAGCCCCAGCTGGGCGAGCCGCTCACGACTGCCAACGAGGCAGCAACCCGCCGCCTCCCCGGGGATGAAGCCCGCGCGGTTCGCCTCGTTGGCGAGCTGACGGTTCTCATCGAGCCACTCCATCGTCAGGGCGTTCAGATAGCTGTCGACGCCCAAGACTAGCGCGAGCTCGAGGTGGCCGGCCTCGATCTTGGCGGCCGCAGCTTCGAGGGCGAGCAAGCCCGCGGCGTGCCCCTTTGGAACGCTCTCGACGGTCTCGAGCGCGACCCGAGGGAGCAGCGCCGCGGACAGGCGCTCGACGAGGCGCTCCCCCTCGTCGAGCGTCCAACCTGGGCGGGGCTCTGGCAGGCCAATGTAGAACCCCGCCCTCGCCCGGGCGCGGAGCCCATGCGTGGCCTCGTCCAGGGCGCTCAACCCCATCGCATACATCCTCTCGGACACCGGGAGAGAATCGGGCAGCCTCGCGTCCATGGCCGCGCGCATCCGCTCTCCTGTCCGGTCCACCCAGCGCGGATGAAAGCTGAGCCGCGAGATCCCCGCGTGAACCGCCGTCCCCACGGCATCGGCATAGAGCCCAACGGGCGCTCGCGCGCCGACTGCAGCAATCACCGTCTTCATAGCTTCCGGTACTCTTTTTGAACAATGCGCGTCTGGTCGAGGAAGTCTGCCTCCCGATGGCACCTCAGGCTGCCATGCCAGACCATGATCACGCGTGGAAAATCGGGCTCGATGATGACCGAGTGCAGCGCGGCTCGGTGATGCTTGGGCTTGCTTCGCGTCGCGATCGACGTCTCCAGCGAGAGGAAGACCTTCGGCAGGTCGAAGGCCAGCAGCCCACCGGGCGACATGTTGCGGAGCGTGACTCGCTCCCCGCCACGCAGATGAGGGATGAACTGCTGGTCCACGGGCGCGCACATCCAAAAGCTCGGGTCGAAGTCCTCCGGAAGCAGCGGCTTGCGCGTCTTCGTCCACGCCTCGTCGTATGTCCCTCCGAGCTCGCGCCTGGGCTGCCAGTAGCTACAGACCGCCCCCAAGCCGGCTGCGCCGCTTTTGTCCCCCGACAGCGCGCCAATGTTGGGAGCGGGTCGCCCGAGTAATTTTCGCGCGAGGGTGGCGACCCCGACGCCGATCGGGTTGGGGGCGAAGAGCTCGTGCTTCGACGGGTCGGGGTCGTCGCAGTCGTAGCCACCGAAGGCCCGCTCGTAGACGAGGGGCATGCGCTCAAACGCTCGCGGCAGCGACGGCGTCGCTCGCCCGAGCGCCATCTGGTAGACCCGGTCGCCGATCACCTCGAGGACCTTGGGCTGGCGGGATCCAACACCCAGCGCGACCTCCATCCGCGCCGTGGGAGCGCCTCCCGGGGCGTAGGCGTGGCCGTTGACGTAGACGTCGGTTCCCGGCTTGGGCAGAATCATGTCGGCCTCGTATCGCAGGCTCGAAGACCCCGGACAGCCGTGATACTCGGGCTCGAAGAGCGGTTCGAGCTGTTCGCCAGCGAGCGCCGTGCGACCGTCGTCGCCGATGGTGAAGGTCCCCTTCACGACGACCACCCACCGCTTCCCGCCATCGGCGTCTTGAAGCCAGGCACGCTCTGCCTTGTAAGGCGTACGATTTTCGAGCTCCCACATCGATCGAGACGCACCTCGACAGTCGTCGCAGACACGCGGTCGATTGCTCGCCGTGACCGAATTCACGACGGTCTCGCTCTTCCTCGAAAGCGGACCACGGTGATTTTTGACCGTCCGACGACACCCCAGAGCGCGGCGTCCGGGCCCGAGCCCGCGGTTCTTCTCGCCCGCCAGCGGAGCCGGCGCGGGGGGCCTGGCCAGGGCCGCGCCGCGCGGGTAGAGTCCCGCCGCCATGGCCTCCTACCAGTACATCTACACGATGAAGGACCTCGCCAAGGTCTACCCCGGCGGCAAGAAGGTCTTCGAGAAGATCCACCTGTCCTTCTTCCCGGGCGCCAAGATCGGCGTGATCGGAGACAACGGCGCCGGCAAGAGCACCCTGCTGCGGATCATGGCCGGGCAGGACAAGGAGTACATCGGCGAGGCCTGGTCGGCCGAGGGCGCGCGCGTGGGCTACCTGCCCCAGGAGCCCGAGCTCGACCCCAGCAAGGACGTCAAGGGCAACATCGAGGAGGCCGTCGCCGACATGCGCGACACCCTCGAGCGCTTCGAAGAGGTCTCGATGAAATTCGGCGAGGTCTCGAGCGACGACGAGATGAACGCGCTGCTCGAGGAGCAGGGCAAGCTCCAGGACAAGATCGACGCCGGCAACGGCTGGGAGCTCGACCACACCCTCGAGCTGGCCATGGACGCGCTGCGCTGCCCGCCCAGCGACGCCGACGTCACCAAGCTCAGCGGCGGCGAGCGCCGGCGCGTGGCCCTGACCCGGCTGCTGCTCGAGCGCCCCGACATGCTGCTGCTCGACGAGCCCACCAACCACCTCGACGCCGAGTCGGTGGCCTGGCTCGAGAAGCACCTCCAGGACTACCCGGGCACGATCGTCACGATCACCCACGACCGCTACTTCCTCGACAACGTGGCCGAGTGGATCCTCGAGCTCGACAACGGGCGCGGGATCCCCTGGAAGGGCAACTACTCGAGCTGGCTCGAGCAGAAGCAAAAGCGCCTCGCCGACAAGGAGAAGCAGGAGAGCGCCCGGCAAAAGGAGCTCGCCCGCGAGCTCGACTGGATCCGCATGAGCCCCAAGGCCCGCCAGGCCAAGAGCAAGGCGCGCATCCGGGCCTACGAGGAGCTGGTCAACAGCGCCGAGAAGCGCAAGCTCGACACGACCTCGATCCACATCCCCTTCAGCCGCCGGCTGGGCAACGTGGTCGTCGAGGCCGACGGGCTGCGCAAGGCCTTCGGCGACAAGCTGCTGTTCGAGAACCTCGAGTTCAAGCTGCCCCGCGGCGGCATCGTCGGGATCATCGGCCCCAACGGCGCCGGCAAGACCACGCTCTTTCGCATGATCACCGGGCAAGAGCAGCCCGACTCCGGCGCGCTGCGGGTCGGCGAGACCGTCGACATCGCCTACGTGGACCAGAGCCGCGAGGCCCTCGACCCCGACAAGAGCGTGTGGGAGGAGATCAGCGAGGGCAAGGAGAGCATCGACCTCGGCGGGGTCGAGATGAACTCGCGCGCCTACGTGGGCAAGTTCAACTTCAACGGCGCCTCGCAGCAGCAAAAGGTCGGCACGCTCTCGGGCGGCCAGCGCAACCGCGTGCACCTGGCCAAGCTGATCAAGCGCGGCGGCAACCTGCTGCTCCTCGACGAGCCGACCAACGACCTCGACGTCGACACGCTCCGCCACCTCGAGGACGCGCTGACCAGCTTCCCGGGCTGCGCGGTGATCATCAGCCACGACCGGTGGTTCCTCGATCGCGTGGCCACGCACATCCTGGCCTTCGAGGGCGACTCGCAGGTGACCTGGTTCGAGGGCAACTACGCCGACTACGAGCGCGACCGCAAGGCGCGGCTGGGCGACGACGCGATGGTCCCCAAGCGCATCAAGTACCGCAAGCTCACCCGCGGCTGAGCCCGCGGGCTACTTGCCCGGCTTCGGCTTTTTGATCCGCGACGGCCGCTTTTGGTCGAAGTGGATCTCGAAGCTCACCACCGAGCACACGCGCTCGGCCGCCCCGCCCCCCTCGATCGGCTTGAAGCGCCACCGCTTCACGGCCTTGGTGCACAGCGCGTCGACGGCGGGGTCGCCAAAGCGCTGGACGGTGCGCACGGCCTCGGTCCTGCCGCGAGCGGTGACGCAAAAGGCCGTGCGGTTGACCCCGTCCTCGCGCTCGAAGCCGGCCGAGGTCCTGGCGAGGTCCTGGGGATCCGGGTTGGGGGTGAAGACCGCCCGCTTCATCACGGCCTCGAGCGGCTCGGGGGCGGGGCGCTCGCGCGGGCGCGAGGGGGCCGTCGCTGGCACGCCCCCCGGCACGCCACCTGGCACACCGCCCGGCACGCCACCCACGACGCCGCCCGGCACCCCGCCGGGGACGCCACCCACGACGCCACCCGGCACCCCGCCCGGCACCCCCCAGGGGACCGCGGCCTTGCCCGGGTTCTTTGGCGGATGCACGGGCGTGCCGATGGCGTCGGGCAGCTTGGCGCAGCCCTCACAGGGCGCGGGAGGGGGCGCGGGCGGCCCGGGCGAAGACTTGGGCGCGGGCTTGGTCTCGGGCCGCGGCTCGGGCTCGGGCTCGGGCGCCGACACGAGCTCGGGCTCGGGCTTTGGCTCGGGCGCGACGGGAGCCTTGGGCTTCGGCCGCGGCTGCGATCGCACCCCGACCGCCTGGATCGCCCGCCGCGGGCGCGGCTCGGCCGGCGGCCGCGGCTTGTAGCTCAGCCCCCACAGCGCCAGCGCCAAGGCGTGCACGCCCACGCTGATCACCACCGCCGCGGTCCAGCTGCCCTGCTCTCCCCTGGCCGCAGTCGTCGCGCTCATTCGAATTTCGTGACCACCATGTCGACCCGCGTGAAGCCGACCTGGGTGACGAGATCGAGGATCGCCAGCACCCGGCCGTGCGAGGCGCTCTCGTCCCCGCGCAACAGGATCGGCGCCCCAGCGTCGCGCTCGTGCAGGGCCTCGAGGCGCTCGCGCACCGCCTCGTCGGCCAGCGCCTCGTCGCCGTCGATCACCACCCGACCGTCGGCCATCACCGTCAGCGTCATGCCGCGAAAGCGGTTGTCGCGGTCGGCCTCGCCCGCCGCGGCCTCGGCGAGGTCGACCGGGAGCAGGTACTCGTTATGCGAGGCGAAGGTCATGGTGATCACGAAGAAGATCAGCAGCTGAAAGACCACGTCGACAAGGGGGGTGAGGTTGATCGAGCCGTCCCCCTCGCCGTCCTCGGCCCGCCCGATGTTCACGCCGCCGCCTCCTCGCCCTGGTCGCCGTCTTCGGCCTCGGCCTCGTCCACGGCAAAGGCCCGGATCAGCGCCCGCCCGAATTCCTCGATCTCGTTGATCATCGCGTCGATCCGCCCGAGCACGAAGCGGTGCCCCAGGTAGATCGGGATCGCCACGATCAGCCCCGCCGCCGTGGTCAGCAGGGCCTGCCAGATCCCGTCGGCCAGGGTCCCGATGTCCGCCGCGCCGTGGCTGAGCGCGGCCTCGGCCACGACCCCCTGAAACATCGAGATCATCCCGACCACCGTCCCGAGCAAGCCGAGCAGCGGAGAGATGTTGGCGATCGAGCTGAGCACGCCGGTGCGGCGCTTCATCAAGTAGAGCTCGCGGCGGCCCGCGTCCTCCATCAGCGCACGCATCTGCCCGGCCGCTGCCCGCGGGAGCTCGAGGCCGGCCAACAGCACCCGGCCCACCGCCGTGCCCTCGGTCGCGAGCAGGACCCGCAGCGCCTCGCGCTCCTTGGCCGCGATCAGCCCGGGGGCCGCGGCGCGGATCTTGGGGCTGAGCACCCGATCTCGGCGCAGGTAGAGCAGCCGCTCGACGAAGAAGGTCACGCCCACGAGCGAGGCGAGGAGGATGGGAGCCAGGAACCAGCCCCCCTGAAGCAGCAATTCGATGAACAGAGCGTCGCTCCCTTGTCTGACGCCGCACATCTTACCCGCGGCCGAGGAGGCCACGCCCATCACCGGGTTCCCCCCCGATCGGGCGCGCACAATTCACCGGGCTTTCACCCGCGCAGATACAACCTGCTTCCTGCTAGCCTGGCCGCGTGTCGCTCGCACGACGAGCCCTAGGGCCTGCTCTCCTCCTGGCTCTCACCGCCTCGAGCTTCGCTTGTCTCCATGGGCAGAGCGCGGGCAGCCGCCCGCCGATCCTGGAGCCGACCTCTGCCCGCGTCAGCGTGCCCGAGGTCGCCCTGCCCTTTCACCGCGCCGCGATCGTCGAGCTCGCGCTGCTGTCACCGGGTAGCGGTCAGTCCTGGCGCCTGGCCACGGTCGACGCCGAGGGCTGGCTGCGCGTGTGGGCCGACGGCCGCCTGGTCTTCGCCGCCATCGCCCACCCCGGCGGCGTCTCGGCCATGCGGGTCAGCGACCAGGGCCGGCTCTACACCGCGGGCTTCGACGGCCGGGTGATCGAGTGGCGCGACGAGCCCGGGACCACGACCCTCGCCCCCGCCCGCGCCTGGGCCCTGCACATCGACGACGACCTGCCCCTGCCGCGGCCGGTCCCGATCACGGCCATGGACGTCGCGGTGGGCAAGCTCGCGGTCAGCGACGGGCGCTACGTTCAGCTGTGGCCCCTCGAGGATCCTGCGGCTCCTGACGACGGGGCCCCTGACCCAGCCAACGCAGCCGAGTCGGCCGACTCGAGCAAGGCCGACTCGAGCGAGGCCGACACCAAGCGCGAGCCGCTGTGGTGGATGACGGCCCGCGAGTTCGTGTCCGGGCTCGAGATGTCCGCGGACGGGCAGTACCTCGCCACCGCCGAGCTGCGGACCTCGAGCCTGCGCGATGGCCTGGCCAACCATCCCCTCGCACAATTCCCCTCGCGCGGGCTCTCGGCCGTCAGCCCCGAAGAAGAGGCCGATCTGCGCTGGATGGCCGAGCGCGACTTCCCTGGCGCGCGGGCCGACTACGTCGAGGTCTGGCAGCCCGGCCACCGACGCGCGCGCCAGATGATCCCCCAGGCGCCCATCGACGCCGACCTTGGCGTGCTCGATGATGGCAGCGTGGTCTACCGCGAGATCTGGGACGAGACCCAGGCCTGGGTGATCGCCCGCCGGCTCTCGGACACCACGCATATCTGGCTGCCCATGGTCGAGCCGTGGCCCTTCTCCAAGCCCGCGCCCTCCCCCGACCAAGCGCCCGACCAAGCCCAGACCCCCGCAGCAGAGAACGCCGCGCCCGTGGGCGACTTCGTCATCGGCCCCAAGGGCGAGATCGTCATCGTCGATCACTTCTCCGGCTGGCAGTACCTCCCGCCCGAGGGCGGCTTCGCGGTCGGCGATCGCCGCGAGCTCGCCGTGGGCTACGGCCACGCCGCGCTCGGCGATCGCTGGGGCAACCTGAACGTCGTCGGGCTGCAGGACGAGCCCGGCACCCGCGGCTGGCGAAACCCCGGCGAGGAGCTGCCCGAGCTCGTCGCCGCCGCCTCGGGTCGCCCTGCCCTGGCCACCGCCACCCCCGAGCCGCGCACGCGCTACCGACTCATCGATCTCGAGGCCGGCCTCCAGAAGCTCCTGCGCGTCGAGCATCCCAGCGCCGTGCTCCAGACCCTCACCGAAGACGGCCAGCCTGCCGAGTCGAGCCCGCCGCCACAGTACCCGCTGATGCTCGCCCTCGACGGCCAGGCCGAGCTCCTCGCCGTGAGCGCGTGGAGCTTCGACGCCGACGAGGTCGGCTCGATCCGCCTGCAGCCCACCGGCGAGGGCGAGCTCCCGATCCTGCGCCAGCGCGGCATCACCCCCGGCCAGGACATCGCGCTGAGCCCCCAGGGCGACGAGCTGCGGGCCTGGTCCCTGGGCGGCGACGCCCAGCGGTGGCGCGCTCCCACCATCGTCGCCAAGCCCGAAGCCGCGCGGACGCCCCGGGGTGTCCCGCTCTTCTCGGCCAATGGCGCGTGGTCGGCCGCCGTCTCGCCCTCGGCGTGGATCGTCGCGCCCCGCAGCCCTGCGAGCGCAGCCGCCGAGGACGACGCCGCCGCGGGCTCTCCCGGCGCGTCTGCGACCGAGACGCTCCCCAGCGCGTCCGCCGGTGCGTCTGCGACTGGCACACCCGCGAGCGCCGCGGCCTCCGACGCATCTGCAACCGATCCCTCCGCCACACCGGCAAAGGTCACCTCCCCGACCGACACGGCTGTGAGCGCCGCCTCTCCCAGCGCGACCGGCGATCCAGGCACCGCCTCGACCGAGGACGCCAGCGACAGCCCCGCCGACGCCCCCGCCACCGAAGCCCCTCCCACCGACGCCGAGCCCCGCCTGCTCCAGCGCGATGTCAAAAACCTCGGCGAGTCCATCGCCGCCCTCGCCGACGACGGCACCCTCGCCGTCGTCGAGCCGCTGGGCGGCGGCGTGCTCGAGCTGTGGCCGCCGGGCGCCAGGCAGACGATCCCCCTCGAGCTCCCCGGCGCCGCCACGGCCCTGGCCTGGCTCGGCACGCAGACCCTGGTGGTGGGCTTTCAAGACGGCTCCATCGCCCGCGTCGACCTCGACCCCGAGTCGGGCGCTCCGCTCCAGCCGGTCGTCATCGACCCCGGCGAGGGCGGGCGAGTGTGGTCCCTCAGCGCGCTAGGCGAGGGCGCGTTCGCGGAGCTCGACGAGCGTCAGCTGACGCTGCACCGGCTGAGCGACGACGCGATCGTGCGCGTCCACGTGGCCGACCGCGGCGCGCTGGCACGGCACGGGGGGATGGGCGTCGAGGCGGCGCGCGGCGAGGACATCGTCGCGGTGTGGATCCCCGGGGCGGCGATGCCCGCCTGTCGCGTGCTCGATGGCAGCGTCGCGGGGGTGCTCGTGGGCGAGGGCGTGGAACGCTTCGACGCCGCGCGGGCGGGGGAATTCTTCGCGGCGTTTTTGAAGGGTGAGGGCTGCGGCGAGGCGGAGGACGAAGCGCAGTGAGCTGCATCCGTCGAGCGCCGCGCTCACCTCGGAGCGCGACGCAGGCTCACTCGTCCCCCCGCGGCGGCGGCTCGAAGTCATCGGGCACCCTCAGCTCGAGGTGCTCCACGCCAAAGTCGCGCAGCATCGACGCCGCGAGCTCGGGCTCGATGCGCGGCGCGACCAACACGCAGCGCACCTTCTCGGGGGGAACCCCTGGGAACATCACCTGCCAGACGCAGCGATACTTGGCCGCCTGCGCATACCAGCGCCGGTCCTCGGCGCCCACGTAGGGCTTGACCTCGA
The DNA here is from genome assembly GCF_011083025.2 of Pseudenhygromyxa sp. WMMC2535. Taxonomy (NCBI): domain Bacteria; kingdom Pseudomonadati; phylum Myxococcota; order Nannocystales; family Nannocystaceae; genus Pseudenhygromyxa; species Pseudenhygromyxa sp. WMMC2535. The sequence continues at coordinate 2,870,698 of NZ_JABJWV010000001.1, read as the reverse complement.
TCAGGCACCAGCTGCCCGACTTCTCGTAGACGACCACGTCGACGCGATCGTGGGTCGCGAGCACGAACTCCAGGGCGGCCTCCCCCCAGGGTCCCCCGCGCAGCCCCGCGAGGGCCTCCGCCGGGCGCTCGGCGATATAGTGCTTGAGCGCCCAGTGCACGTCGCTCTCGCGAATGACGCGGTCCTGGTCCGCGGCGCCCAGCGAGCGCTGACCACGAGCGGCCCAGGCCGCATAGAGCGAGTCGGCTTGGGGATCGACTTCGACTTCGGCTTCGGCTTCATCGTAGCCGCGCAAGCTGACAATACTCCCCACGCTCGTCACCCACTCGGGGAGCGCCGCTTTGATCAACGCCGGGGTGAACACCGTGCGGCCCGAGGTGAAGATGTGGCCATCCCGCAGCAGGCCGCGCCAGGTTCGATGGACCTCGGCGGCGGAGATCCGCGAGGGCTTGCCGCTGCGGGTCCGCGCGGACATGCGCTCGAAGTAGTCGTCGCCGACCGCGGTGATCTGGTTTGCGACCTGCTCTTGCAAGGTGAACACGGGCGCGCCGCTCTGGCGCTGCTTTTCAGCAAACTCGCGAACTCGCTGCCAGACTTGCTGTTCGGACGGAGGACTTCGTCGAGGCGGCTGCGTCACATGTGAACACTCGCGAACTTTTGATAACCATGTCCACTCACGAGAGCCACACGACTGTCATCCCCCTATCTGCCCGCGCCTGCTCGCCGACGACGACCCTCGCAAGACCAGCCAGTCCATTTTCACGACTCGAGAGCGACCACTCCGACCACGACCGACCTCGGGCGACCCAGGTGATCGTCACACTCGCCATGGGCACCACGGAGCGGCGTGGCACGCCGGGATCACATCACACATCTACATGAAATTCATGATATCATTCGAGTATGCGCCATCTCGCTTTCCCACTGCTATTCCTCGCAGGCTGCACACGCACCGCCGACGAGCCCATCGACTATGACTCACTGAGAGCTGAGGCCTGTACCTCCGCCTGTGCGGTCATCGACACCTGTGACCCCGATCGCTTCGCCGGGATGGACCCCGAGGACTGCTTTGAGCGCTGCTCGACGCTACTTCCTCGCCTCCAGGAGGAGAACCAGTGCGGCAGTCGAGAGATCATTCACCTCGAATGCCTCGGCAAGCTCACCTGTGATGAATTCGAGCAAAACGAAATCGGCTCAGATCTCTCCGAGCCATCATCACTAGACTTCGACGCGCCTTGCGTCACCGAACTGCACTGGGCAGTCGAGTGTGATCATAAAGAACCCTTCAACCTCGACGAGCCCGCCCCCACGGCCCCCTGAGAGAGCCCCCATGCAATTTCGAGTTAGACTCCCTCTGCTCTTGTCGCTCATCCCCTTGGCACAGGGATGTATCATACCCGACCGGGACATCGTCGTCATCCTCGAGCACCCCTGTGGTGAAGAGTGGATCGCCCAGACCGTCGGGGCCTATGGCTACAATGGGCTCGGCGAACAGGAACCCGTCAAGACCGAGGATGACGAGTGGATAAGCAAGCACTACTGCGTATCCCAGGCTCAAAGCGAACTCTTGGCAAACCCTAGCAGTGAGATCGCCGATACCTTCATGGCTGAGGTCTCTGCTGAGTGCACACACCGTGCACTCACGCTCGGCCTCGCCGACAACGACGACACCTGCGTAGGAGTCGCTCACCTCGCATGGATCGGTGAGTGCCAGAACCCAGACGGTGGTTGTGATCAAGGTGCCGACGAAGCCGATGTCGAAACGGGTGACGACACAGAGGGCACAGAGGATGACAGCGGAGACACCGAGACCAGCGATGCAATCACCCTTGCGGATCTCGAATTGAGCGATGAGGTGATCATTGAGAATGGAGCATATGTTGTTTCAGAGCGTCTGATCTCTGTCGCCGACAGTGACATCGTAGGTCTCATGGAAGATGGCACGACGGCGACTCAGCTCGTCGATGACTTCGATGAGCCCTACGCTTTCGAGATCTCGGGCGTACGCTCTGACAACCTTGGAGGTGTCCTTGGGCTCAAAAATGGAGACCGGGTCACCGCTATCGACGGCTGGCCTACAACCAACCTCGAGAGCCTTCTGAGTATCGCCGGACACCTGGAAGAGGCGGAACAAAGCACCATTGAGCTCGAACGTGATGGGACCGTCATGACGGTGACCTACCGCCGACGCTGAACGCAAACTGCGAAGGCCTCCTCGCCGGCGGGCTGCGCGGCCGCTCAGCGCGGTCCGCCGGCGATCACAGCCAGGTCGTGCAGCGACCAGATCCGCGGGTTCTTCACCCGCCGCGACCCCGTGCTCTGGTACGCCATCTCCACCAGCGCCGCCAGCCACGGCCGCAGCTCGTCCATGCGCACGATCTCGTCCGTGTCCATCTGCCGCCCCGCCACGTAGGGATCCATGTCGGCCTCGATGCGCTCGGCCACGGCCTGCATGCCGGCCGCGATCTTCGCGCGCTCCTCGGGGTCTTGGGTGACGATCTCGAAGTCGTCGTCGAGCTTGGTGTTGTAGGTGGCGATCGCCAGGGTCCGGCCCTCCATGACGGAGAGTCGGCTGACGGTGGTGCTCAGCTGGACGACGGGGTCGTAGGGCAGGCCGGCCATGGCGTAGTAGCCGGCGCCCGAGGCCTTGCGCAGGAGCACGGTGAACATCGGCACGTCGTTGGTGCTGTTTGTGTAGATCAGGCTCGAGCCGTAGCCGAGCAGGCCCTGGGCCTCGGCCTCGGCGCCCACGTCGAAGCCGGAGATGTCCTGTAGCCAGATGATCGGGATGCCGTCGGCGTTGCAGGCCCGGCTGAAGGCGCTGATCTTGGCGATGCCGCCGCGGTACAAGATCGCGGCGGGGCGCTTGCGCTCGCGGTGCTCGGGATCGCCGACGAGGCCCTGGCGGTTGATGATGAAGCCGGCGTAGAGCCCACCGATGCGGCCGACGCCGGTGATCATCTCTTCGCCGGTCTCGGGCATCAGCTCCCAAAACAAGCTCTGGTCGCACAGCCGGGCGAGGACCTGGCTGGCGTCGTAGACCTCGCGGTGATCCGGGGGGATGATCCCTCCGAGCTCGCGGGCGGGGTGCGCGGGGTCGATGGGGCCGCGGCCGTGGCGGTAGAAGTCGGCGCCGGAGCTGGGCAGCTTGGCGATCTCGCGGCGGATGCAGTCGAGCGCGACCTCGTCGTTGGGCACGCGCACGTCGGCGCAGCCGCTTTGGTGAACGTGGACCTCGGGGCCGCCGATGTCCAAGCTGGTGATCTTCTGGCTCTTGGCGCCCTTGATGAGCGCGGCGCCGGCGATGACCATGTAGGCCTGCTCGGTCATGTAGACGCGGTCGGAGATGATCGGCATGTAGCCGCCGCCCGCGATGCAGTCACCGAACACGCCGGCGATCTGCGGGACGCCGGCGGCCGAGAGCAGCGAGTTCTTCTTGAAGATGTGCCCGGCCCCGGTCGCCCCGGAGAAGGTCCGCGACTGCTCGGGCAAGAACAGGCCGGAGCAGTCGACGAGGTAGACCGTGGGCAGGCGCAGGCGCAGGGCCATGGTCTGGGCGCGCTCGATCTTCTCGGGGGTCTTGGGCCACCACGAGCCCGAGGCCACGGTGTTGTCGTTGGCGATGACCATGCACCAGCGCCCCTCGATCTGGGCGAAGGCGGTGACGACCCCGGCCCCGGGGGACTCGAGGCCGCGGTCGCCGAACTTCAGGCCCCAGTTGACGAAGGTCCCGACCTCGAAGACCTCGCTGCCGGGGTCGACGAGGCGAGCGAGGCGCTCGCGGGCGCTGAGCTTGCCGCGCTCGTGGAGGCGGTCGAGGTACTTTTGTCCCCAGCCGGCCTGGACCTTGGCGCGCTTGTCCGCGAGCGTGGACTCGCGCGCGGCGAGGGCCTCGCCGTACTCGGCGAAGGTTTGATCGTCGCAGACTTGGTCGCGGGGAGAGCCGATGGGCGAGAGCGGGACGATGGCCATGAGTGGTTCGGAGGTCGGGTAGGTGGGAGTCGAGAGGGCAGGAGGTACGCCAGCTCAGGCGCTGAATCCGGGGATCGCCCTGGTGTCGTAGCGGTTCGCCCGGAAGTCTTCGCTGGCGAGGATCTGCAGGTGCATGGGCACCGTGGTCTTCACGCCTTCGCACTCGAGCTGCTCGAGGGCGCGGATCATCCGGTCGGCGGCGGCGTCGCGGGTCTCGCCCCAGCTGATCACCTTGCACAGCAAGCTGTCGTAGTGCGGCGGGACGACGTAGCCGGTGCGCACGTGGGTGTCGACGCGCAGGTCTTCGCCCAGGGCAGGGCTGACCCAGCGGGTGAGCTCGCCGGGCGAGGGGCGAAAGCCCTGGCTGGGGTCTTCGGCGTTGATCCGGCACTCGATCGCGTGGCCGCGCAGGGCGAGGCTGTCCTGGGTCAGCGAGAGCGGGTGGCCGGCGGCGACGAGCAATTGTTCGCGCACCAGGTCGACGCCGCTGCGCATCTCGGACACGCAGTGCTCGACCTGTAGGCGGGTGTTCATCTCCATGAAGCGCAGCACGCCGGCCTCGCCGCCGTCGCCGGACTGGTCGAGCAAGAACTCGATCGTCCCGGCGCCCACGTAGCCGATGCTGCGCGTGGCCTCGACGGCGGCGGCCAAGGTCCGCGCGCGCTCCTCGGGGTCGAGGACCGGGGCGGGCGACTCCTCGATCAGCTTTTGGTGGTTGCGCTGGACGGTGCAGTCGCGCTCGCCGAGGTGCACGACCTCGCCGTAGCGGTCCGCCATGATCTGGATCTCGACGTGGCGGCCGCCGGAGATCAGCTTCTCGAGGTAGAGCCGGCCGTCGCCAAAGGCGGCCGTGGCCTCGGCGCGGGCCTGGGTCCACGCCTGCTCGAGCTCGTCGGCGGTCTTGGCCACGCGCATGCCCTTGCCGCCGCCGCCGCTCTGGGCCTTGAGCAGCACGGGGTAGCCCACGGACTCGGCGACGGCCCGGGCCTCGTCGAGGTCCTCGAGCACGCCCTCGCTGCCGGGGATCAAGGTGAGCCCGGCCGCGCCCATGGTCCGCTTGGCCGGGATCTTCTTGCCCATGAGGTGCATGACGTGGGCGGGCGGGCCGACGAAGGTGACGCCGTGCTGCTCGCACAGCGCCGCGAACACCGGGTTTTCGGCCAAGAAGCCCCAGCCGGGGTGCAGCGCCGAGCACCCGCTCTGGCGCGCGGCCTGGACCACGCGGGTCATGTCCAGGTAGCTCAGGGTCGAGCGCGCGGGGCCGAGCACGACCTGCTGGCGGCCCTCGGTCCAGGGGGCGTCGCGGTCGGCCTCGGAGACGCCGAACACCGGGGTGACGCCGAGCTCGTCGCAGGAGCGAGCGATGCGTACGGCGACCTCGCCACGGTTGGCGATGAACAGGCGGTGAAAGCCGGCCATGGGGGCGCAAGGTATCACGAGCCTGCGCCGCGTGGACCGCCAGCGCGCGCTCAGGGTCGCGCTGCCAGGCCGATCAGCGCCCGATCTCCACGCACGACCACCGCGGAGATCGTGGCGCAGCTCGGCATCGTGAGCGTGTCGAGCACGGCGCCCGTGCTGCGCTCGACGATCTCGAGCTCGCTGCCCTGCCAGACCCACAGCGCGTCGCCCACACCAAAACGCACGCCGGCGTCGAAGCGCCACTGCCAGGAACATTCGGGCGGCCCCAGCCCTTCTCCTGGTGCCCCCAGCGTCCACTCGCAGTAGCGCCCCTCGAACACGCCCGCGGCTCGAGAGGCGTCGACCCGCGCGAGGCCGAGGGTCTCCAGACGCTCGGGCAGCACACGCAGGCGATCGCCCTCGCGCACGACCAACGCGTGGGTCTGCGCGCCCGAGACCACGTCCACGCGCTCTTGCACGATCATCAGCTCGCCCTCGCCCAAGATGAAGGCGCCGCGCTGCACGTCGACCTGGCGCGCCCGGGGAGCCGGGCCGCTCGCCAGCTCGCGCCAGGAGCCGTCCTCGCGCTCGCGCGCCCACAAGCGCATGCGCCCTTCGAGGTCGGTCCACAGCAGCCGCGTCCGACCGCCGGCGAGGATCGAGCCGAGGCCGTCGCGCTCGAGCTCGAGCGCGCCGTCGTCGACCCTCTCGATGCGCAACGAGTCGCCGGCTCGCCGCGCCAGCCAGTCCCCCTCGTCGCCGATCACGATCGCGCTGCGACCCATGGCGCCGCGAGGCAACGCTCGCTTCGAGCGCAGCCGATCCGCCTCGAGCTCGTAGCTGCTGAGCTCGACTCGGCCGAGCTCGCCGCCTCGCGCCCGCCAGCGCCCCACGACCGCCAGCTCGGCGTCGCCATCGAGCGCCATGAAGGCCGCGTCACGCGAGCGCCCGAGCCGACGCGGGGCCTGACCGGCCTCGACGAGCACCGCCTCGAGGGCCCCGGGACAAGGCCGTGGCGCACATCCCAAAGTGGCCAAGAGCCCGAGCCCAAAGCACGCGGCGATCGATTTGACCGAGCGCGCCACGTGCCTTGGTCAGCCTACGCGGCTACTTGCACTTGGCCTTGTCGGCCAGGTAGGTGATGCCCTCGAGCAGGTCCTGCGAGGCGCCGGCGCTGGTGTAGAGCTCGCTGGCCGTGGCCGCGTGCTCGCAGGTCTTCGCCTTGTCGCTCTTGTTGTTGTAGACGACGGCGAGCCCCTCGTGGGCCTGGGCCTGGATCGCGGGGTCGCTGCTCGCGGCCACGGCCTCGTACTCGGCCGCGGCTGCGTCGAGCTCGCCGGGGTTGACGATCTTGGTGTCCTCTTCGCCGGTGCCAAAGGCCTGGTTGAAGTGGGCCTGGGCCAAGACGAGGTGGGCGAGCTCCGCGTAGGCGCCCTCGTTGCCGACCACGGCCTCGACCTCGGCCTGGGCGGCCGTCGCCTCGAGCACGCCGATGAGGTAAGCGGCGTGGGCGGCGTGGCCGAGCTGGAGGACCTCGGGATCACCGAGGCGCTCGCCAGCGATGATCGCCTCCTCCGAGGGGTACTTGCCGTTCTCGGGGATGACCTTGGCGGCGGCCATGGCCTCGATCCCAGCGAGCAGGCCGTTGGCGCGGATCTGGGTGTCGGCGGTCATCGTGGCCCGCAGCTCGGCGGCGTCGCTGGCCACGGCCTCGTAGTCGCCGATCAGCAGGCGCGCGTAGAGGTCGGCGAGCTCGGCGGGGTCGGGGTCCTGGGCCGGGAGCGCGGGCGCGGCCTCTTGCTCGGCCGCGGCGTCGAGGTTCTCGTCGGCCTGGGGCTCGGCCGCCGCCTCGTCGGGGTTTTGGGTCTCGCCGTCTTTTTTGCAGGCCGGGGCCAGGGCGAGGGTCAGCAGGCAGCAAAGGGGGATCAGTCGTCGGGTCATGCGTCGAGCTCGGTGGGGTTGGGGGAGTCGGGAAGGTCGGTGTCTGGTGTCTCGGGCTGCGCCGGGGCCTCGGGTGCGCGCTCGCTCGGCCCAGAATCGGGCTCGGGCTCGGGCTCGGGCTCGGCCGGGGATGTGGGCGGAGACTCGGGCGACGCGGGTCGGGCCCGCTCGAGCACGCGGATCTGAATCTGCCCGCGGCTGCCGAGCATGCCACGAAGCGCGCCTTCGCTGATGTCCCTGGCCGCGTCGAAGACAAGCAGATCTCCGAGCACTTGCACACGATCACCCAGATACAAGGAGATTGTGTCGTGCGGCCCACCATCTTCGCGAGGCGCGATGACCCGGGCCTGCTCGAGGCCCTCGAGGCCGAGCAAGGTGCCCTCGCCGTCGCTGAGCAGCGCGAGGTCGACCGCGATGGCCGTGGCTCGGCCGGCGCCGTGACGGTTATGGTAGATGCAGGCGAACTCCCCGGTGCCCAGGGCGCCCTCGCCCTCGCGCAGCACGCCCTCGACATGCGTGGGCCCACCCGCGGCGCTGGCCAGGGGCACACAGGGCAGCGCATCGAGCTTGGCCACGCTCAGGTCGAAGTCGGGCTTGGGGCGCAGGCCCCGGCGAGTCTTGCGGGCGCGGGTGAGGCTGTTGACGAAGAAGGGCACGGCCACGGCCACGGCCACGAGCAGCGCGGCCTTGGGCCAGGGCGCGCCGAACAGCCAGTCGATCTCGCCGCCGCCGCTGCTCTCGGGCACGGGCTGCCCGCCGAGCTCGGGCGGGCCGAGCAGCAGCGCGAGCGCGTGGATCTCGAGCTGCGCCAAGGGGATGCGCACGAGTTCGAGCACGCTCACCAGTAGGCTTCCGCGAGCATCAGCGTGAACTCGACCGAGCCGCCGTCGTCGTCGTCCTCGGTGACCTGGCCGACCAGCAAGGAGCGCCCGGTCTCGCCGGGATCGATGCGCTCGACTCGCTCGCCATAGAGGCGCGGGCCGTCGGCGAAGTCCACCCGCGGCATGACGTCGTAGAGCGGCACGTCGCCGTTGTTGGTCATGGTCACCACCCAGCGGATCCGCCCCAGCCAGATCTCGGGGCGACCCTCGACCTGCATGGTGAGCACCGGCTCGATGTCGTAGGCGCGGTTGGGCCGACCCTCGTGGATGCGCGGGATCAGCCGCATGTGGTCGCCCTGGTAGTCCATCTCGACCAGGAATTCGCGCATCACGTTGAGGCCGAGCAGACCCGCGGTGCGGTCCGTCGCGCACGAGTCACACACCGACACGAGCAGCCCGGGGATGCGGACGTCGCCCAGGCGCAGCGCCGGCAGATGGACCATTCGACTCTCGCGCAGGCCGCTGGCGGTGTTGAACTCGAGGGTGGGGGCGTCCTCGGGCACGTCGATGCCCAGGGCCGCGGCGGTCTTGGAGGTGATCGTGGTGTAGGAGGCCCCGGTGTCGAAGAGGTAGTCGAAGCTGGCGCTGCTGCCCGCGTAGCCCTCGAGCTCCACGGACAAGAAGATCGCCGCGCCCTCGTCGCTGAAGGGCACGACGATGTCGCCGTCGAGGGCCACGCGCGAGTTTGCGACCTCTGGGGCGGGGAGCGTGCCGCCGCCGGGGTCCACGACGTCGGCGGCCTCGTGGCCCAGGGCGCTCAGGGCCCGGGTGGCCGGGTGCGCGTCGCCCAGGCGACCCTGGACCACCCACTCGCAGCTGCGCAGTGATGTTCCCACCAGGTCCGGCACCAACAAGGTGGCGATGATCAGGCCGCCGGCGTTCCACAGCCCCGGCAGCCAGGTCATCGTCGAGCGGATCCGCCGCGGCTCGCCCACGTGCTTCCAGGCCGCGAACGCGCAGGGAATTCCAAAGGTCAGCGCGCCCGCGAGCAGCCACAGCCAGGCCACGTGCGCGCCCCCGTTGGCCGAGCGGGCCAGCGAGAAGGCCGTGAGCAGCGCGACCAGACCGACGAGCAGCGAGGCCAAGCTGAGCATCACCCAGCCCAGCGCGGCGAGGACCGAGAGGGCCTCGCCAGCGGCCACGGAGCGCTTTGCCTGAGTGCCGGCCACGAGGTCGAAATGTAGCAGCTCGGGGCACGTCGAGCGCGAGCTGTGGCGCTTTCCCAAAATTTCCGGCTGGAGGCGGCCCCTGGGCCGGTTCGCCGCGGAGCCACGGGCCCGCGCGCGGGCCAATGCGTGGGCGGGGCCGCCGGGCTGGCCGCCGACGCCCGGGCCGAGCCCACGCGCGGGCGCCGGAGCTTGGCCTTTGCGGCCCAGGCAGCCTAAGATCCCTCGAAGATGCCGGGGCCATCGCGCGCGAAGCCGCCGATCTTCAAGATCAGTTTCGAGTCTTACGACGATTTCCTCGTCGAGTACGGCGACCACCTGCGCAAGGGCATCTTGATGTTGCCGGCGGGCACTGGCCTCGAGCCTGGCCAGGACGTGCGCATCAAGCTGGTCCTGCCCGACGAGAAGGTGCTCTACCTCAAGGGCACCACCCGGGCCCGCGACGACGGCGGCGGATTCGCCCTCGGCGGCAAGGACGACGATCAGGTCCAGGTCCAGCTCGCGGCCTACACCGACGAGCAGAGCCAGGCCCTCGAGGCCTGCGTCAGCGGGGCCATCGCCGACGAGCCCGAGCACGAGGAGACCAGCTCCACGCCGATCAACTTGCTGCTCGTCGACGACTCCGTGGGCGTGCGCATCGAGCTCGGCGACGCCCTGCGCGATCGCGGGCTGCGGGTCCGCGTGGCCGAGAACGGCCTGGTCGCCATCGCCGCCGCGCTCAAGCGCCCGCCGGACATCATCCTCAGCGACGTCGAGATGCCGGTCATGGACGGCTGGACCTTCCTGCGCATGACCCGGGCCCGGCAGCGCCTGGCGCATATCCCCTTCGTGTTCTTCACCCGGCTGACCGACGACCTCTCGCGGCTCCAGGCCTATCGCATGGGCGTCGAGGACTTCCTGTCCAAGGGCACCAGCGCCGACGAGGTCCTCGCGCGGCTCCAGGGCGTGCTCGCCCGCCACAAGAACCGCCCGGGGGCCGTGGCACCGGCCGCCAGCACCGGTCAGGGCCTGCGCGGCGACCTCGAGCACGTCAAGCTCGGCAGCTTGATGGCCTTCCTCGAGTCCGAGAAGCGCACCGGCAAGCTCCACCTCGACAACGGCCGCGACGGCGCGGTGCTCGAGATCATCAACGGCGCCCTGGCGGGGGTCGAGAACCTCGGCAGCTACGCTCACGCCCACGACCGCGTGTTCGAGCTGCTCGACTGGCCGACCGGCGAGTTCGAGTTCATCGGCCTGCCCGAGAGCGAGAGCTTCGAGACCAGCGCCGAGCTCACGCCGATGACCTACCTGCTCATGGAACACGCCCGTCGAGCCGACGAGGCCAACTCGGGCATGTGATCCCCGCGATGGATCCCGGTCTGTCCGGGCATTGCATCATGATGACCACGCGCGCGTTGCTCCTGTCCCTGGTCATGGTCGTGGCGAGCTTCGGCTGCGCCGACCGAGACACCATCTCCCTCGACGACGAGGTCGGCGAAGACGAGGACCCCTTCGAGCCCGGAGAGTCCTACGCCTCCTGCAACGCCGCGGGCGAGTGCTTCAACGACTGGTGCCTCCGGCCCCTCGACGAGCCGGGGTTTTGCACCCAGGCCTGCGACCCCGCGACCCCCGAGACCTGCCCCGATCCGGGCGTGGGCACGGCGACGCCGGTCTGTGTGGTCGTCGGCCAGGACGCAGCCTGCGCGCTCGACTGTGGTGGGGAGCGCGACTGCCCCGAGGGCATGCGCTGCGAGCAGGTCGACGTCGAGGGCTCGGCCCGCTCGATCTGTTTTTGAGCGCGCCCCGCTCTCGAGCGGGGGCGCGCTCAGAGCTTGGTCACGGTCAAGGTGCCCGGCGCCGGGGCGCTGTCCGCATCGACGATCACGAAGACGGTCTGATCGGCGACGAGATCGGTCTGCGTCGCGCCCCCGTCGTTGCAGCTCAGCTCCTCGAGGGGCACGCACTCCGTGACCACGTAGATCGCCAGGGGGATCGCCTGCGCCCCGGGGTCGAAGCTGTAGGTCCCGTCCTCGTCGGCCGTGAAGAAGAACACGAGCTCGGGCCCGTCGGCGCCGCAGTCACTGCTCAGCACAGACTCGCCCTCGGGGATCTCGAAGGCGAGGGGGGTGTCGAGGAAGACCTCGGTCGGGTCGAATTCGCCGCACGAGGAGTCGAGCCCCGAGTCCCCCGTGTCGGTCGCGTCCCCCGTGTCGGAGGTGTCGCCCTCGGTCTCGTCCCCCGAGTCGGAGCTCGTGCCCGTGCCCGTCTCGTTTTCGCCCTCGTCCCCGCCCCCGGTGTCCCCGATCTCGTCCGATGAGCCGGCCCCCTCGGTGTCTCCGCCCAGGTCGTCCTCGCCCGTGTCTTCGTCGGCGATGTCGATCTCATCGGGCTCGATGCCGATGAACCCGCAGCCGCCGAACAGGGCCAGGGCCAGAGGTGTGAGGAGGAGGAGCCGGGGGGCGGGCTGAGCAAAGTTCATGGCGTATATCCTGCGTCAAGGGCGCGAGAGCGAGCAAGCCCCGCGTAATTTGGTGGTTCCCCGAGCCCGCGATCCGATCACCACCACGAAGTTGGTACCCTTGCGCCCCGCTTGCTCAGGCCGACGGAAAGCCCCAGTCACTTCGGAGCCGCGCGCGCCCTCGAGCGTGGCTGGCCATGGCTGGCGATCCTCGCCGCAGCGCTGGCCCTGCTCACCAAAGACGCGCTCGGGCGATGGATCGCCATGGCCCTGGTGCTCACGGCGGGCCCCAGCTTGCTGGCCCCGATCCTCCGCCAGCTCGCGCGCTGGCCGTGGCTGGCGGAGCGCGAGACCAAACTGGGCCACGCCCTGCCCTACGCGACCCTCGGAGCCCTCGCGCTCGCGCTCCTCGGCGAGCTCGCCCTCGGCCGCCCCCCGGCCTCGCGGGACCACGGGATCCACTTTTTCCAGACCCGGGTGCTGGTCGACGAGCTGATCCCCCGCGGTCAGCTGATCGGCTTTTCACACCAGCTCAACTCGGGCTACCCCTTTGGCGACTCCTACCCGGTGCTCGGCTACCTGCTCACCGGGGCCGCCAACTTGCTGAGCTTCGGGTGGATCTCGCTGCGCACGAGCTACGCCTGGGGGCTCTTGCTGGTCTGGGTGATCGCCCTCGTCGGGGTGTGGTGGCTGGCGCAGAGCGTGGCCCAGGAGCTGATCGCCAACGAGCGCGAGGGCGCCCGCGACGGGGGCGACCCCAAGGCCGCCCACCGCCTGCTCGACCCGCGCTGGGCCGGGGCCTTCGCCGCGATCGCCTGGCTCATCGACCCCGGCTCGAGCCGCGAGGGCGGCTGGAACTACCTGATGTTCCACGGCGTGTGGCCGCAGCTGCTGTCGACGGCGCTGTGGATCACCTCGCTGCCGGCGACCTGGGCCGCGCTGCGCAAGCCGAGCCCGCGCAGCCTGAGCCTGGCCGCGCTGCTGCTCGGCGGCAGCGTGCTCGCGCACCCCTTTGGCATGCTGACCGCGGCGGCCTCGGCCGCCGGCTGGCCGCTGGCGATCTGGGCCAGCGGCGCCATGCGTCACCGCCTCCCGACCGGCTCGATCCGCTGGGGCCTGCTCATCCACCTCGGCGCCGCGCTGGTCTGCGTGGGCTGGCTCTACGTGTTCCTGGCCAGCGCCGAGTCCATGGCCCGCTCGCCCGTGCCCTGGATGCCCCTGGGCGAGATCGCCACGCAGCTCGTCGCCGGTGAGCTCTTCCAGGATCACCGCGCCTGGGTCGGCCCGCTCGCGGTCTTTGGCCTGGCCGTGGGCATCCGCCGCGGCCGCAGCATGGCCTGGCTGAGCTGCGGCCTGCTCTGCGCCCTGCTCGTGCTCGGCTCCGACGCCGCGATCACGGTGCTGCGCCTGGACCTGCTCGTCAGCGGGTTCAAGAACCTCCAGTTCCCGCGCTACGCCATCGCCCTCAAGCCGCTGCTCTACGTGTTCACGGGCCTGGGCGCCGCCACCTTGGCCGCCCGCCTGCGCAGCGCGCCCTCGCGGGACCACGCCCTCGACGGCGGCCCGCGCTCGAGCTCGACCATGGCCGCGCGACCCCAGGGCGCCCGCCTGCTCGCGGCCCTGTGCCTCGCGCCGCTGCTCGTCGGCGTGCTCGACGACCGCGGCCGGCTTTTGCCCCGACCCGTGGGCAGCGCGGAGGTGCTCGAGGGCACCGAGCACGCGGACACGGACCAGGCCCTGCTCGCGGCCCTCGAGGCCGAGGCCACGAAGCTGCGCGAGCGCCCCGGCGCCGCAGCCGAGCCCCGGCTGCGCGTGGCCTTCCTGCGCCAGGGCATGGGCGGCGGGACCTTTCCGCTGTTCGCGATCACCGACGCCGACGCCGACCTGGTCCTCGACGGGCACATCCCCGCGGTCAACTACAAGCGCCAGGTCCGACGGCGCGCGCCCAAGACCCTGCGGATGCTGGGCGTCACCCACGTGATCCACGATCGCCCGCTCGTCCGCTCGGCCGACGACCGCCGCCTCGCCGAGGCGCTCGAGCCGATCGGCGAGTTTGGCGGCTGGACCCTGGCGCGCCTCGAGCCCGCGCCGAGCAGCCTGGGCTTCGAGCCCCAGGGCGCCATCGACCCCGCGCAGGTCGAGGTCGAGCGCGACGACCCCGAGCACCTGCTCGTGCGCCTGCGCGCGGGCGCGGGCGCGGTCGGCCTGCCGCTGGCGCCCTATCGCAAGTGGGAGGCCCGCAGGCGCGCGGGCGAGCGCGACGGCGAGCTGCTGACGATCGAGGAGGCCACCTTGGCCGGGGGCGTGCCCGGCCTGCGCGTGACCTTCGACGAGCCGGGCTTCATCGACATCCGCTACCGCACGCCGGCCCTCGAGCGCGCCCTGGGCTGGCTCAGCCTGCTCAGCGCCGCCGCGCTGCTCGGCCTGCTCGCCTGGGGTCGCCCCCTCGAGCTCGCCGCCCGGCTCCACGCCCCGAAGGTGATCACCTGGTCGTGGCTCCTCGGCCTGGCGACCGCGGCGGTGCTCCTCGCCTGGGCCGTGCACCGCCAGCACACCCAGCTGGCGAACACCTGGGACAAGGTGCTCTCGGATCACTCGGCCTCCGCCGCCCTCGCCCGCGGCCGCCCGCTGAGCTTCGAGCGCGACCTGATCGCCCGCGGCGACTGGTCCGTCTCGCGCGAGGGCCCCGACGCCTGCGAGGGCCTGCTCGGCAAGGACGCCCTCGCCGGCTGCACCGAGACCGACCACGCCCCGCGCGTGTCCATGGCCTACCGCAGGCCCTTCTTGTACCGCTGCCTCCGCGTCGAGCTGCCCGCCGAGGGCTCGGCGACGATCTCCCTCGCGGGGATCGACCCGAGCGAGGACCTCGCTGGCTTCGTGGTCCGCGAAGATCGCAGCTTCGAGGGCTTCCAGCTGCGCTTCGCCCACGAGGCGCCGCACAGCCCTCCAGCCCGACACAAGCGCCAGGAATTCCACGTGCGCGCCGGGGACCTCGTCCGCGACGCCGAAGGTGACGTGCAGCTCGAGCTGCTCAACGCGTCGAGCAAGATCAAGACGGTCTGCCTGAGCGCCGCCGCGGCGAGCTCGAGCGAGGGCTGAGGCCCCCAAGACTTCACTTCAGTACCCGCGCACGCGGGGCCCTACCCACCCGCGGCGCGGCCCGCCGCGCTTGACAGCTTTGGGCTCGGCCTTGCGATACTGACCCCTACCCATGCAAATTCCCGCGCCCATGCCTGTCTCCGGCCCCCGCCGACGCCGGCGGCTCGCCGCGGCCGCGCTCGCCCTGCTCTCGGTCGGCTGCGCCAACTCGACCTCCACCCGCGTCATCGGCGAGCTCGAGATCCACACCATCCGGCGCAGCCACAACAACGCCCACCTCGTTCGCCAGGGGGAGCACCAGATCCTCGTCGACGCCGGGCTCCCGGCCGCGGCGACCGAGATCGAGGCCGAGCTGCGCGCGCTGGACATCGACCCCGCGCAGCTCGACGCGATCGTCATCACCCACGGCCACGCCGACCACGGCGGCGGGGCCAAGTATCTCCACGACACCTACGGCGTCCCGATCATCGCCGGGGCCGGCGACGAGGCGATGCTCGCCTCCGGCCAAAACGGCCAGCTCTGTCCGACCGACGCGATCGCCAGGCACCGCCTCGACGAGGACGCCTCGGCCACCTTCTCGCCGACCACCGCCGACCTGTGGATCGACGCGCCCACGCCCCTCGAGGCGCACGCCGGCATCCCCGGCTGGATCGTCCCCGTGCCCGGCCACACCCCGGGCTCGCTGATCCTCGTGCTCGGAGAGGTCGCCCTGGTCGGGGACCTCTTCCGCGGGTCGATCCTCGGCCACGCCGCCGTCCCCCACTTCTACATGTGCGACCTCGAGGACAACCGCGCCGACATCCACGGCCTGCTCACCGAGCTCGCCCCCGCGGCCCAGGTGTTCTTCGTCGGCCACTTCGGCCCGGTCAAACGCAAGAAGGTCGAGAAGCTCGCCGCGGACGACTGAACTGGACCCGAGCGGCGCCCGAGCGGCACCCTAGGAGCCCGTGGTGGAACCCAGCGCGGCTCCTGGCGCCGGGATTTTCGTCGAGGGCGCGAAGCCAAAACGCTGCTGTACCGGGTGTACTGCAAGTTTTGGCGACAACGCACTCGGCGAAAAGACCAAGCGAGGTGTCGCGTTGGGTTTCACCACGGGCTCCTAAAGCCCGAGGGACTGCGCCGTCGCGCCCACCGTCGCCGCGACCACGTCGCGGGCGAAGTCATGGTCGAGCAGCTCGACGACGTCTTCGCCCGCCTGGCAGTGGTAGTTGGCGTAGCGAAATTCCGAGGTGTCGGTGAGCATCGTCGCCGAGACGTCGCGGTCCCAAAACGAGGCGTGGTCCGAGCGCTGGAGGTCCGCCAGCAGCGGCGAGCTCTTGAGGTCGTCGGGGACCTCGAGCACGAGCTGGGGCAGGCCCAAGCCGTCGGCCCAGGCCGCGAGGTAGGCGGCGTGTTCGGCCCCGGCCTCGTCGACGATGATCGCCAGGAAGTCGCCGCGATCGTCCCACGACGCCAAGGTCTCGCTCGCCGCCGGGAAGAGCAGCTCGAAGCCCTCGGGCAGGGACTGCGAGCCCGCGGCGCTGTCGGTGAAGCCGATCATCTCGAAGTCGTAGTTGAACAGGATCTCGGCCCCGGAGGCGAGCGCGACCTCGGCGTAGGCGTCCGAGCCGATCAGCCCCTCCTCCTCCTCGTCCCAGCAGGCGACGATCAGGGTCCGCGGGTAGTCGCGGGTCGCCAACACCCGCGCGGCCTCGAGCACGCCGGCGGTCCCGGTGGCGTTGTCGTCGGCGCCGACGCAGCCGGCGATGTGGTCGTAGTGCGCGGCGAGGACGATCTGCTGGTTTGGGCTCTGCGTCCCGAGCTTGCGACCGACCACGTTGACGCCGCTGCCGTAGTCGTGGCGGCTGACCTCGAAGCCCAGCGCCGCGAAGCGCTCGGCGCAGAGGTCCTGGACCGCCTGCCAGTGGGCCGAGCCGGGCTCGCGCGGCTGGGCGATGAACTCGAGATCGGCCAGGTAGGCCTCGCGGTCGACACAGGCGACGAGGGCCGCCGGATCGTCGCCGGCGCAGCCGAGCTCTCCCGTGTCGCCGCTCTCCTCCCCCTCGGAGCCGCCCTCGCTCCCCGTGGGTTCGCCCGCGTCGCCGCTGCCCGAGCCGACATCATCGTCATCGTCACCCTCATCAGCGGCGCCCTTGCAGGCCGCGAGCCCGGTGGCGCCGGCACCCACGAGCACGAGCGCGAGCGCGGGGAGGTAGCGGACGAGTCGAGGGCGAGACCGGTCGAGCATGGCTGCATCTTCGGTCGTCTCCCGCGTCCGCACCAGCGCGCGAACACCCGACATCGTTCACGTGCAGATGCGACTACGCACCGACACCCTGGGCCGCGGCCCCTCGTGACCTCGAGGACAGCAACGCGCGCACGGGCTGCCAATCCCCTAGTGTGCGCGGCAGAGGACTTGAAGGGTCCCAGGCGCCGGACCGCCGGTTGCTGACGAGGCGCGAGGAGGGAGTTTGTCGGGCACAAATGACTGACGAGCAACGAAGTCAGCGGCCGGTGCTCCAAGCCTGGGGCCCTTCAAGTCCTCTGCCGCGCACACTAGACTGGGATGGGTGAAGATCCTGATCATCACCCTCGGCACCCGAGGCGACGTCCAGCCCTACGTGGCCCTCGGCGAGGCCCTCGCGGCCCGGGGTCACGCCGTCTCCCTCGCCACTGGGCAGGGCTTCGACGCGCTGATCCGAGGCGCGGGGCTCGAGCCGGTGGCGCTGAGCATCGACTACCGCCAGCTGCTCGACACCCCCGAGGTCAAGGCCGCGATGCGGACTTTCGCGGGCAAGCTGCGGGCCGCAAGGATGATGAAAGACGAGAACGCCCGGCTGCGCGACGAGCTGTGGGCCGCCTGCCAGCGCGAGCGCCCCGACCTGCTGATCGTCAGCCCCAAGGGCTTCCTCGCCGTGGTGATCGCCCGGGTGCTCGGGATCCCCTGCGTCACCTCCACGCTCCAGCCGGGCCTGGTCGAGCGCGGCGACTTCCCGCCCTTCTTGCTCGCCCGCGACCTCGGTCCACGGGGCAACCGCCTCGCGCACCGGGCCGTTGAGCGCCTGACCTTGGCGGGCCAAAACCAGTTCGTCAAAGCATGGGCGCGGCGCAACCTCCCACCGGGCAGCGACATCCGCCTGCGGGGCTTTCACGGTCACCACCCCGACGGGCGCCCGCTGCCCCTGCTCCAGGCCTACAGCGCTCACCTCGTCCCGCCGCCGCCCGAGTGGGGCGCCCTCGAGCCGGTCACCGGCTACTGGTTTCGCGCGACGCCCTCGGAGCCCGAGCCCCTCGCCCCCGCGCTCGCGGCCTTCCTCGACGCCGGCCCAGCCCCGATCTACGTGGGCTTTGGCAGCATGCCTCCCGAGGACGCCAGGCAGCTGACCGAGCTCGTGGTCGCGGCCGTCGTCGAGCTCGGTCAGCGAGCCGTGCTCGCCAGCGGCTGGGGAGCCCTCGAGGCCAACGCGGCCACGCCCCCCGAGGTCCTGGTGATCCGCGCGGCCCCACACCCGCGCTTGTTCCCGCGCTGCGCCGCGATCGTCCACCACGGCGGCTCGGGGACCACCCACGAGAGCCTGCGCGCCGGTCGACCCGCCGTGATCTGCCCCGCCGGCGTCGACCAGCCGTTTTGGGCGCGACGGCTGGTCAGCCGCGGGCTGATGCAGCGCGTCGTCCCCCTCGCCGAGCTGACCCGCGACACGCTCGTCGCCCAGCTCCGCGTGGCGCTCGGCGAGCCGGTCCGCGCGGCCTCGGCCGAGCTTGGTGACGCGCTGCGGCGCGAGTCCGGGGCGGAGGCGGCGGCGGAGATCCTGTTGGCGGCGATCGCTTGAGCTGCCCGCGCTCGGTCGGGCTTCCAGTCGTGGATCGGGTGTGTGGCACCACGTGATGAGCCAGCCGGGTTCGCACGCCAGCCGATCTCTTGCTGGCGTTTTCGACTCACGCTCCGCCTCCGCCCAGGAAGCGAGTCTACCTCACCACCGCGGGCTTTCCGATGGACTCATCGTCTCCTGGCGAATACTCCCAAAATCCGCCATCAAAATGATCTTTATTGAATATATTCAATCCCCTTCCCGACCTCTGCCTGAGTTGCACCTCACCCGCCTGAGAGCGCACGAACCGTCCACCTACCCTTTTATCTTCGTTGAATTTCTGACTGGGCTTGGAGCCTTGCGGCGCGACCACCCCCGAATGTCCTTCCCCCCCCCTCGGATCCTCACACGGACTATGGCTATCGGCAGACATACAAGTCTTCGTCGTGAAAACGACGAGCCTCCCCGCGTCTGCGCTGGCCTGGGCAGACCTCTCCTGTTCTTCGGGGTTTGCGCCTTTGACCGGGTTCCAGCCGTACATCCCTCCCCACTTGCGAAGCCAATTGTTTAGCGTTGGAGGGGTCATCAGTGTGACCTTGTTTGTCACCATGGATATCTCGCCTCCCGAACGATAGCGACTGACAATTTCATCCGGATCTTTCCACCATTGCTTTGGGAAGTAGGCCTCGCTGACGTGCATGTCGGCAAAGTCTGTCGCATAGATATTGCACTTGAACGCGCCTCCATTTGCAATATATCGTGTTGACGTGGGGCTCTCGACGTTCAAGGTGTCGGCGACTGCATGAAATGAAGCAAGCCCAATTATCTTGTCCAGCGCCTCGTACTCGACCCTCGACATCCTTCCCGTGGGCAGCATGCCGTGCTCGAGCACCATGCGCACATCAGACATATCGTCCTCGACGCGCTCGAGGTCGGCCACACTCGACATGGGATATTTCTCGAACAGTTCGGTCCCCGCGGCCAGCCTCCCATAATGATGAGAAAACCTTGCAAAGAGCACTTCCCCTAGCTGAGGATAGCGAGACAAACCGTCCGACTTGACTGGATCAATTCTCGACCCCCCACCAAGTTTGATACCGGGAGACATTGTCCTGTTGTCCGCGAAGGTGCTTTGTGACATTCGAACATAACGAGGGGGGAGGCCCTGGAGCTGATCTTCAGGCTCGCCCCCCCCAATGCGCCCGAGCACATAGGAAGCCGCCGCGGATGCGTCGGGGTTCTTGCCACCCACGACCTGAGTCAGACCATCGATCAGTGCCCCCATCACCACCGAGGATTTCTTTGGCGCGAGGGTCGAAGCCTTTGCCTCGACGCTGTCCGCCAATGCCTTGGCTAGGGCGTCATCGCCTGCCTGCGCCGCCTCGACCGTTTTCCTGACACCTCGAGGCGCTCGATAGACCCGCTCGTCGCCGCCCGCCACGTGGAAAAGTTCGTGAGCCAACAAATTTCGACCAACAGTCGTTTGAGGACTCCACTCATTCGAGCCAAAGACAATATGATTTCCGTATGTCAATGCTCGCGCATCGAGATGACCTGCCAGCGACGCGGACCTCGAGTCCCTATGAATCCGAACCCGATCGAACTTTGTACCAAACCTATCCTCAGCATCTTTCCGACTCGCAAACGGCAGCCGATGACCTTCGCCAAGCTGCTCGCGCATCTCGAGGTCCGCGGGACGGTCCCTGGATGGACGCTCCCTATCTGTAGCAGGTCCTCGCTGGAGGCCATGAGACAAGATCGGCTCGGCTGCACGCTCATGGGCGTCACTACGCGGGGCGACTCGCTGGGAAAGCAGCTTGGCGAAGTGCGTGCCTAGCGAGCCAGAGGCTCCTGCCCGCCGACCAGAGGCTCCACGAGCGAGCGGCTTGTACGATGACATTTTGACATGCTATCACCCCGAAAATGGCGAGTCGCCTTCCAGAGGGCCAGATATTGGCAGTCTCTTTGATTGGGGTGGCCCTTCTCGGTTTTCTGGCAAGCTGTGTCAACGAGCGCGCTGTCCCTCCCAGCGTCGCACAAAAAGAATCCTCGCAACCGTCAGACGACCTCGCAGCCGAGCCTGTCTTGCAGCTGGAGCTGCTGCCCAACCGCCGGCTCCCCGCCCCCGAGACATGGCGCTTGTCTCCCGACGGGAGGCACGTCGCGGCGCTCGACGAAGGCGAGTGCCACCTCTGGCAGATCCGCGAGCTTCATTACGCCGGCGCCGCCAAGGCTGGCGAGCTCGAGCAAGATCCTTGCGCGGACTGGCCGGGCGCGCGCTTGCTCGGGCGAGATCCTCTGCCCGGAGCGCTCGAAGGCAGGGCGCTCGCCGACGCGCTGAGCTCGAGCGACGCCTGCCTCGCTCGAGCCGGTGGTCCCCAGAGCCCCGACTGCGCTCGCCCCATCGCATCCGTGACCGCGAGCCCCACGGGAGATCGGTTCGCGGCGCTCAGGTCGGCTCCCCTCGAGATCGAGATCTGGTCACGCGACGGCCAGTCGGCGCCGCTCACCCTCGCGGTCCCCGGCTCGAAGCATCCATGGGCGAGCGTCGAGCTGCTCTGGAGCGCGCGCGGGCTCCATGTCCTGCTCATCGAAGCCTCGGACAGCGCGGACCCTCGCTCGACATCCGCGCCAAGGGTCGAGCTTTGGCTTTGGAAAAATTTCGACGAGCCCGCCCGAGAGGTCTACTGGTACGCGAGCGACGACGACGAAGGCCGCGCGCGCGCCGTCCATGTCGATCCGCTGCGGCGCTGGCTATGGTTCATGGAGCAGACGCCTGTGCCCCATCACCCCGGACACCTGCACGAGCAGACCTCGGGCGTCGATATCCACACAGTGGAGGGCGGGCTGCGAGTCTCGCCGCTGTGGTGGCGCGGGCCGGTCACGCCTGATCAGGCTGATCAGCCTGATCAGGCTGATCAGGCTGATCAGGCGCCCCCAGACGGAACCTTCGCGTGGGCGGTCGGGCCCGCGACGGCGTGGATCGAGGTCGAGCATCGCCGACACGAAGGCGACGCGCTCTTCGACTATCACGACACGCGCAACGCCCTCGTCATGCTGGCGCCGCTCGTCCATCGCAGCCAAAACGACAACTTCGGCAGGCAGCTGCGCGCCTACGACTGGTCGTGGCTCGGGGTCGAGGACGGTCGGATTCGCCTCGACGAGACCGTGTGCGAACCGACCTGGGAGCCATCGAAGGCCAAGCCCCCACCCTGCGCGCGCGCCGAGCTGCCCAAGGGCTGTGAGGTGCTCGATCGGCCGATCTCACCTCCAGGACAGCAGGGCTTGCGCGCGTCCTGGATCAGCTGCGCCAGCGGCCGCTACGCGGGCACGGCGGGGCTGTGGCCGTGGACGCGCGAGATCACGACGCCGAGCGCAGGCGTCCCGCTCGGGCCCGTGCTCGGCCGCCGAGGAGATCCGGCGACGCTGATATGGGGCAGCGAGGGGATCGCGATCTGGACCCGCGGCGGCGGGCTGACCCTCGTCGACGCTCGGCTCCAGGACGTCTACGCCGACCCCAAGGTCGACGCGATCTGGCGCGCGAGCCTCGACGCCGAGCTCGGCCTGGCGCTCATCCAGCGCGACGCGAGCCTCCAGGTCATGTCGATGGCCGACGCCAGCTTCTCCCCCTCGCTCTCGGCTCCGCCCCCCGACTGGGCGGCCTTTCACCCCAGCGGACACCAGCTCGCGCTGGCCTGGTCGAGCGAGATCGCCGTCTTCGATCTGAAGACCGGCTCCGCGCTCGCGCGCTGGGACGCCCCTGCTCCCCTGCGCGGGCTCGCGTGGCGACAAGACGGCAAGGTGCTGTTCAGCGGGCACGAGCGAGCCATCCCCGAGCTGGCCTGGGAGGGTGAAAGTGGCGCGCGCGTGCCCCGAGCAGATCCCTCGCCAGCCCTGCGCGAGCGTCTGCTTCGCAGCCAGCTCGATCCCTCGTGGCGATGGGCCAAGGACGGCGGCGCCTTCGTGCGGATCCGCGACGGCGCGTGGTTGGTCAGCTACGAAGCCAGCGCGCTCGTGACCAGCGACGGTCGTCATGAGATCGACGAGGGCAGCTCGTGGTATGGCGTCCGATGGTGGGCGCTGCGGCCTCGCGACGAGCTGCTCGGCGAGGTCGTTCCCCTCGACCTCGTCGAGGAATTTCGCCAGCCGACGGCTGCTCGCTTCGCCGCCGGCGCGAGCATGCAGCCGCTGACCGTGGCGCGCGCGCGCTGGCGAGAGCTCGTCGCGTGCGCCGAGGCGCAGCAAGACTGGTCCTCGCCGAGGTCGTGCCCCCCGTGAGCACGAGGCCCCGACATGTCGTCTTTGTTGGTCTGCCCAGCCACGCGCGCGCTCGTTTTCATCTGTTAAGCTGCGACGATGCCGACCGTCGTCGACACCGAGCTGCGCGCCCGTGTGCAGCGCCTGCTCGATGTCCCCCTCGACTGGAGCGAGGCCGCGGCTGTCCTGGCCCAGGTCCGCGCGCGCGGCCTCGCGCTCGCCCGCGCCGGAGGGGACGCCGAGGCGGTCGCCGCGAGCGAGCTGGCGGCGGCGCTGTGTCGGGCCCACGGCTCTGCCCTCGAGCTCGCACAGATCCTCGACGAGCTCGGGCTGCGGCTGACGGCCCTCTATCGCTACGCCGACGCGGCCGCAGCCGCAGCCGAGGCCGTGGCGCTCTATCGACGCGAGGGCCTCGAGCTCCCGCGGGGGATCCTCGTGGAGGCCCTCGATCGCCTGGCCAGCTGGCGCTTCCTCGCGGATCAGGAGCCCGAGCATCTGGGCGAGCTCGCCTCCCTCGCCCAGCTCCTGCGCGAGGCCGAGGTCGCCCAACGCTACCGAGACAAGCGCATCGAGGTGCTCGGGAAGCTCGCCGAGCGCACCAGCCGGGCGCGGCGCTTCGACGAGGCGGTCGAGTATGGGCGCGAGCTGATCGCTACGCTGCGCAGCGCCCCGATGTCCTCGATGACCTCGATGACCTCGAGCGAGCAGCGAGCGGCGCTGGCCAAGGCCCTGACCAACGTCTCCGTCGATCTCTCCCAGCTCGAGCGCCACGCGGAGGCCCTCGCGGCCAGCGAGGAGGCCGTCTCCTCGCTGCGCACGCTCGCCGAAGCCGCGCTCCCCGAGCACCGCCTCGCTCTCGTGCGCGCGCTGACCAACCTCGCGGAGGATCTCGACGCGCTCGGGCGCAGCGAGGAGACCCAAGCGCTGCGCCGCGAGGCCCTCGGCCACCGCCGCGCGCTGGTCGAGGCCACGGAGGACCCCGACGACCGCCTCGAGCTCCTGCCCGAGCTGGTCTCGGCCCTGGGCGACCTCGCCCTCGAGGCTTGCGAGCGCGGCGAGCATGACGACGCGCGCAGCCTGGCCCTCGAGGCCGAGGACCACGCCCGCGCGCTCTCGCAGGAGGCGTCCGAGGTGTTCGCGCCCGAGCTCGCGTGGGCCCTCGATGTCCGCGGGGTCGTCGAGCGCGCGCGGGGAGACCACCGCGCCTCGCTGGCGCTGCTGTGCGAGGGGCTGGCCCTGCTGCTGCCGCGAGCCGGCGTCGATCCTGGCGAGCACGCCGAGCTGGCCGCGGAGCTCGGCGCCGACATCCGGGAGACCTGCGCAGCCGGGGCCCTCGCGCTGCCCGAGGGGCTGCCCTGAGCCGACGGATCGACACGACCTGCCACCCACTGTGTCAAAGGGAGTCGATCCTCGCGCTGGGTCGGCTCCAAAACGCATGTTCGTGCCCCGAGTGAGCGCCTCCCCACCTTGGCACGGCCCTCGCACCACCTAGCGTTCGCCGTGCTGTTGACCGCAACGATCACCGACGAAGAATTCATCGAATTTGCCCGCGGACTGCTCCCCGTCCGCGTCGACCTCAGCGACGACGGCAGCGCCAGCCGCTACCTCGAGATCGCGGTGCTCCAGGACATGCACCTCATCGAGGGCGTGGGCTTGTCGGTCACGGCCCCGATCGAGATCCACTGGCCCGACCGCCAGCTGCTGACCCGCTTTCGCGTCGAACGCTTTGGCCTGCGCCTCGAGCCCCACCTGGTGCCCTCGCCCGCGGGCATGGCCCTGAAGGTCGACCTGCGCTGCGGCGACATCGATCTGCGCTGGATCCCCAAGGCCATCGACGGGCTCCTGGCCAAGGAGATCGACTCGCGGGTCCGCGCCATGGAGCTCGGCTTCACCTGGGATTTCTCGGAGACGCTGAGCTTTCACCTCGACGAGGCCAGCGGGCGCTCGACGGTCGCGGGCTTCGACTTCGACGTGAGCTCGGCCAAGCTGGTCGTCGGCGCGCGGGCCCTCGAGCTGCTCGTGCCCATGAAGATGGGCATCTCTCGCCGCGGCGTGGGGCCCCAGGCGCTGCCGGCCTCCGCGAGCGAGCTGCCGCCCGAGCTGACCACGAACGAGCCCGTCCCCGCGGCCGCGAACGAGCCCGTCCCCGCGACCGCCGAGCCCGCGCCTGCCCCCAAGCCCGTCGCCGAGCCCAAGCCCAGGCCCGCGCCCAGCACCCCCATACCTGCGGCGGCGAACGAGGCCGCGGCCAAGCCCGCGCCCGCCACCGCGCCCACCGAGCTGAGCGTGTCGCCGACGTCGAAGCCAGACTCGAAGCCCACTCCCCGCCCGACGCCGGCCCCGACGCCGCGCTGAGCCCTGGCCGATGGCCGCGTCTCGAGTGCGGTCTTCAGCTCGGTCGAGGATCCTCTGTCAGCCGCCGAGCAGCGCGAGCAGCCGCGGCCGGACGCCCAGCGCCGCGCAGCGCTGCGCTACGGCCTCGATCGCCGCGCGGGTCTCGGGCTCGTCCAGCCCCCGCGCCCGCGGCCGCCGCAGCGCTCGCAGCAGCAGGTTCTTGGGGGTGTGGGCCGCCGCCACGAATTCGACCACGCTGACCTCGTAGCCGCAGGCGGCCAGCAGCTCGACGCGCAGGCCGTCCGTGAGCAGCTCGCCGAGGCCGCGGCGCATCAGGCCATGATCGAGCAAGGCAGGGACCACGCCGGCCGCAGACGCAGCTCGAGCCTCGCCTTCGAGGGCCTCGAGCTGGCGGGCGAGCTCCGCCTGGCAGCAGGGCGCGCAGAGGATCGCCGGGAGCTCGGCGCGGATCCCCAGGGCGAGGGCGTAGTCCGTGGCCGTGTCGCAGGCGTGCAGGGAGATCGCCAGGTCCGCGGGGCCGCCGAGCGCCCTCGCCAGGGCCGGGCCGTCGAGCTGCTCGAGGTCCATGGCCTCGAAGCGCGCGTCGTCGCCGAAGCCGACCTGCGCTGCGCGCTCGCGGCTCGAGGTGATCACGTCCTCGCGGCGATCGATGCCCAGGAGCTGCCCGGGCTGCCCCTCGAGGCGCAGGGCCTCGAGCAAGACGAAGCTCAGGTAGCTGTTGCCGCAGGCCAGGTCGACCACGCGCAGCGGCCCCTCGGCCCGAGAATTGGCGAGCAGACGCGTCCACACCGGCCGGCACAGCTCCACGAAGTGATTGACCTGCTTGTACTTCTTGGCGCTGCGCGCCGAGATGCTGCCGTCGGCGTTCATGATCCCGATCGCCCGCAGCAGCGCGGCGCTGCGATCCGGCCGCAGGGCGCGGTCCTTGCCGCCCATGATCTTGTCGACGGTCGCGTCGTCGAGGACCCGCGCCTTGACGTGGCCGTGGCGCGCGTCGATCTCCACGCGGTGGCGCGGATCGATGACCACGCAGATCTTGACCAGCCCGCGGGCGGCGGCCTGCTCGGCGGCGGCCCACAGCGCAGCGAACGCGGCCTCGAAGCCTGTCTCGGTCGCGGTCTCGGTCTCGGAGCCGGACTCGGACTCGGACTCGGCGGCGAGCGGACCGGGGCCCTCGAGGACCTCTTCGTCGCGGGTCCCGTCGGCGCGCGCGGGGCTGGTGAACACCGCCCGCTCCCACCCACTGGAGAGCTTGCGCTGGAGCTTGGCCCGGGCGCGGTTGAGCTTGGATTTTTGCTTGCTGGACATGCTGGACACCGAGCGCTCGCGCTACTGACCGAGCAGCTGGGAGATCCGCGGACGCACGGCGTCGGCGAGCAGGCGGCTGCCCGCGGCGTTGAGGTGGATCCCGTCGCCGGCGCGCACCCGCTCGCGCTTGCCCGCGTACTCGAGGTGGTCGGCGTAGTTGCCCTCGTCGTCGGCGAGCACGGACCAGATGTCCAAAAAGCGCGCGCTCGGGCGGATCGCCAGGGCTTCTCGGTAGAGCTCGTTCATGTGCGCCACCCGGGTGTGCAGCCGCTCGAGGCGCATGGGCGGCATCCCGACCCAAAACAGCCACTCGCCGCCGGCCGTGACCGCGTCGGCGAAGAAGTGGATCCGCCGGCGATACTCCTCGTCCCAGCCGGCCTCGCCGTAGCGGATCCACTGGTCGCGGCCCATGTAGAGCCCCTGGCCGTCGTTGCCGCCGAACATGCAGACGACCGCGTCGGGCTCGAACGCGGCCCGGGCCGCGGCGCCCTCCTCGATCCAGTCGTAGAAGTCCGGTCGAGCCAGGCCGGTGGAGCTCTTGCCGCGGCGCTCGGTCAGGTAGCCGTGCTCGCGCTCGAGGTCGCGGGCCAGGAACAGGCCGAAGCCGCCGGCGATCATGCTGTCGCCGAGGAGCAGGACCTTTGTCTGCGCGGCGCGGGCCGAGCGAGGCAGCAGCGCCGCGCCCGAGAGCGCGGCGAGGGAGGCGATCCACTGGCGACGGCGGAGCATGGGCGTGGAAACGTAGGCCAAGGTAGCTGGCCTGGCAAAGCGGGCTCAGGGCGCGACGAACAGACGCTCGAGCCAGGCCAACAGCGCCTCGACGACGGCCGCGTCGGCGTCGAGATAGCGCGCCGTGATCGCCTGCCCCATCGGCCGACCCGGCTGCTCCTGGACGGCGAGCCAGGCGTGGACCCTCGCTTTTTGGGCGTGCCGCGCAGATACGCCGGCTCCGCTCTTGCGTGCCGCGTCGACGTAGGCTTTTGCCTGAGGCCAACACGCGTCGGCCTCGGGCACGAGAAAGGACACGAAGTCCTCGAGCATGCCGGGGAGCGCGTTGTCGGGCATCAGCCACACACCCAGGCGAGGCCCGCCCTCGGGGAGCGCGAGCACTGTCCCCGACGGGTCCGGCTGCGCCGGCATCACGCCGGGGTAGATCGTCTCGACGCGGTCGCGCAGCGCGGCCCAGCGCGCGGGGAGGTCGTCGTCCGCATCGAGGATGACTCCGAGATGCGTATCGCCGTTGGCCAGCAGTCTGACGCGAAAGTTCTCGAGCGCGGAATCGACCCCGTCACAGACCGCGATCTCGAAGCTTCCCTGCGCAATGCGTGGGCTTCTCGCTGCGAGCAGGGCCCAGAGTACGTGGCGATCGTCGGGGCCCTCGACGAGCAACACCTTCCCGTTGGGCTGGCGTCGACTCACCGCAGCTCGATCCCCTCGCGGGTGGCGATCGCCAGGTCCTCGTCCTCGAAGACCGTGGCCGCGACCTTGCCCTCTCGGCGCGCGAGCTTGACGAGCACCCCCGCCCCGGGCTCCTCGCTGGCGGCCTGCTGAAACGCCTCGATGCAGTCCCAGGAGTGCGAGGTGGCGAAGAGCTGCACGCCGCTTTGGGCCGTGGCCTCGAAGAGGAAGCGCCAAAAGTCGGGGAGCAGCGAGTAGTGGATGCCGTTTTCGATCTCGTCGATGAGCAACATCCCGGACTCCCGCGCGATCTCGAGGGCGAGCGCCATGGAGAACATGTGACTCACGCCATCTCCCAGGGACTTGAGCGGCTGCGGCTGCTCTGCGTCACGGAGCTTGACCATCGCCATGCGTCCCCTGTCGTAGTGCTCGGTCGAGAAGGGGTGGCTGACATAGGCGACCCGCTCGATCGGAGAGATCAGCTCGAGGCACTCGATCACGCGCGCCTCACTGCTGGTCAGCGAGACGGAGTCCCACCAGCTGGCGAGCCGATAGTCGTTGAAGCGGTTGGCCTCCAACAAGATCGGGAGCTGTGAGCGCGGGACGTGGTGGACGATCTTCTCGTACTTGATGGACAGGGGGTCGTCCGTCGCCTCGTAGTTGACGATCGTGGTCTCGGACGTCTCCGCTTCGGAGAGGTTGACGCCGATCATGACCCTCCGAGGTGAAGCGCTCCTGCTCTCGAGGGTGATCGTCGGCGCCATGCTCGCGCTGGCAAAGCTGCCATGAAAGAGCCGCGTCAAGGTGATCTCGGGCCCGCTCGCGTCCCGGCTCGCCTTTGGCCGTCCAACCTCGTCTCGCATGTCCAACATGTCGACGATCGCGTGCTGCACCCCCCTGGCTCGAAAGATCCTCAGCGCGTGCAACAACATCGTCTTGCCGACGTTGTTGCGCCCGACGATCAAATTGACCCGCCCGAGTCGGGGGATCTCGAGGTCCTCGAAGGTTCGAAAGCCGCGTGCGCGAAAGTCCTCGAGCATGGTCCCCTCGACTTCAGCTGAAGGCCGCGAGCCCCGTCAGCGCCCGGCCGATCGCCAGCGTATGGATCTCGTGGGTCCCCTCGTAGGTGTAGACCGTCTCGAGGTTGCACAGGTGACGCATGATGTGGAACTCGCCCATGATCCCGTTGCCGCCGAGCATCGTCCGGGCCGTGCGCGCGCAGTTACGGGCGAGCTGCACGTTCTCGCGCTTGAGCATGCTGACCTGCACGGGGTCGAGCTTGCCGGCCTGCTTGAGCCGGCCGAAGTGGTGGGCCAGGAGCAGGCCCTTGGCGATCTCGTCGTGCATCTCGACGAGCTTTTGCTGGGTCAGCTGAAAGCCGGCGATCGGCTTGCCGAACTGCACGCGCTCCATGGTGTAGCGCCGCGCTCGCTCGTAGACGTCCATGGCCGCGCCCACGCCACCCCAGCCGATGCCGTAGCGCGCCTGGGTCAGGCAGCTCAGCGGGCCCTTGAGGCCGCGGACGCCGGGCAGCATGTTGTCCTTGGGCACGACGACCTCGTCGAGGACGAGCTCCCCGGTGATCGAGGCCCGCAAGCTGAGCTTGCCGTGGGTCTCGGGGGTCGAGAAGCCCTTCATGCCGCGCTCGACGATGAAGCCGCGGATCACCGGGGTCTCGCTGCCGTGCTCGAGGGTCTTGGCCCAGACCACGGCGAGGTCCGCGATCGGGCTGTTGGTGATCCACATCTTCTGGCCGTTGAGCACGAAGTCCCCACCCGGGCCCTGCTGCTTGGCGTGGGTGCGCATCGAGCCGGGGTCCGAGCCGGAGTTGGGCTCGGTCAGGCCAAAGCAGCCGATCGCCTCGGCGGTGGCCATCTTGGGCAGCCAGCGCTGCTTTTGTTCCTCGCTGCCGTAGGCCCAGATCGGGTACATGGCCAGGGCCGTCTGGACCGAGCAAAACGAGCGGATGCCCGAGTCGACGCGCTCGAGCTCGAGCATGATCGCGCCGTAGGCCACGGGGCCGAGGCCGGCGCAGCCGTAGCCCTCGAGCGAGCAGCCCAGGAAGCCC
The DNA here is from genome assembly GCF_011083025.2 of Pseudenhygromyxa sp. WMMC2535. Classification (NCBI taxonomy): domain Bacteria; kingdom Pseudomonadati; phylum Myxococcota; order Nannocystales; family Nannocystaceae; genus Pseudenhygromyxa; species Pseudenhygromyxa sp. WMMC2535. Next base: position 2,840,630 of record NZ_JABJWV010000001.1, on the reverse strand, counting down.
ATCTCGGCGAACTCGCCGATCAGCTGCTTGGGGAAGGTGCCGGCCTCGTAGTGCGCCTCGATCACCGGCAGGACCTTGGTCTGGCAAAAGTCGTGGGCGGACGACCAGATCAGGCGCTCGTCCTCTTCGAGCAGGTGATCGATGCTGACCAGATAGGGGCGCGGCTCGGGGGCGGGCATGGGGGACCATCGATACCAGATTTCCCCCCGCGACGCCCGGGAACGAGCGCGCGAGCAGATGACCGCGAGCGCGAGCTCGATGTGCTCAGCTCGGCTGCTCGGTCGAGCGCGCGCGCAGCCGTGCCCAAGGGCGCTCGACTCGACGATTCGGCCGAGCGCGCGGCCACGAGCTCGATGTGCTCAGCTCGGCTGCTCGGTCGAGCGCAGTCGTGCCCACGGGCGCTCGGCCGGGAGATAGGCGACGACGATCGCCGCGAGCAGGCCGAGGTCGAACACGAATTTGGGCCAGCCGACCGCGCTGGCCTCGTCGGCCTTGCCGAAGCAGCCGCAGCTGAGGTCGATGTCTCGCCAGATGATCGAGAAGATCAGCGCCAAGAAGGCGACCGTCAGCGCGCCGAGCACCAGGGCGCCGGCCCGGCGCTTGACGTTGGTGAGCACGGCGAGGCCGGCGATGATCTCCGTGACCGGGACCAGGGCCGCGGCCAGGTGCAGCGACCAGTCGGGGAAGGCCTGGTAGTTGGCGATGTCCTCGGCGAACTGCAGGGGGTCGAGGAGCTTCTGCGCGCCGGCGAAGACGAACACGCCGCCCACGCCGAGGCGCGCGAGCAGGCCGACCACGCGCAGCCACCTGGGCTCCTTGGGCTCGCTCGCCGGCCTGTCCTCGGGAGCCTGGGTCTCGCTCGCGCTCGCTCGATCGTCACTCACGGCAGGACCTCCTCGCTAGCTGGCGCCTCGCTGGCCGCCGGCACACTGCTCGAGCCCGCGTCGCCAAAGCGCGAGCTGCCGGTGACGGTAGGGCCCTCGTCGGCGATCCAGGCCTGCCAGCCACCATCGAGCACGCGGACCTGCTGACAGACGTCGCGCTCAGCGAGCAGCGCGCCGAGGTAGTCGGACTGCTCGCAGCTGCCGCCCTCGCAGTAGGTGATCACCTCGCCCTCGGGGGGGATCGGCAGAGACTGGACCTCGAGCAGGCCCTCCGCGTCGCTCGCGGGCAGGCTCATGGCCCCAGGGATGTGCGCGTAGTCGTAGGCGGTCGTGGGGCGCGCGTCGACGAAGGTGACCCCGGGCTGACCGAGCCGCTCGCGGGCCTCGGCCAGGGAGATCCGCGCGGCCGCGGGCGCGGGCTCGGCCGGCTCCTCTTCGAGGGTGCAGGTCTCGTCGCGCGGGGGCGCGACCAGCTGCATCTGCGGGTGGGCCAGCAGGAAGGTCAGGCCGCCGAGGACCGAGGCCCCGAGGACCAGCGCGGTGTCGCCGAGGCGCTCGAGCTGCCGGGCCAGCAGCAAGGTGACCACCCCCAGGGCGGCGAGCAGGAGCAGGGCCAACATGGCTGGTCCAGGGTAGCCGATCGGGCGGCCTTTGCAGGCACCGGCGGCGCGTGCGACAAGGGCGCGCAGCGCCGGGAATATTCTCGCCGACCGCGACCGAAGATCTCCCCCCGCGCCTGCGTCCGCTGCTCCGCGCGCCCCCGCCGGCTGCGCTCGCGCCGAAAATTGGCGCCACCCGCCCCTCGTGTTTCACTCACCACGCCCCGCGATGCCCGCCTCCTTCGAGACCCTCCTCCCCCGCCTGCGCACCTTGCTGGTCGCCGCCGTCGCCTTCCTCGGCAGCCTCGCCCTGAGCGCCGAGGCCGAGGCCGCCTCCCCCTCGGGCAAGAGCGGCCCCGGTGGCTCCTACTCGACCACCGGCGACTCGCGCATGCCCGACTTCGTCTACGGCGGCAACGCTCTGTCGTTCATGGGGCCGTTCCAGATCGGCCTGACCCCCAAGGGCTTCGTGCCCCGCGGCCGCTTCGCCTTCCAGTACGACCGCCAGCTCTTCCGCGCCCACTGGCTCCACGTCAACGCCGGCATCGCCTTCGACCGCGGCGACTGGCAGACCTTCGGCATGGACAGCTGCGGCCTCGAGTCCCAGAGCGGGACCTGTGAGCCGGGCGGCGTGGTCGGCATGGACGTCTCGGCCGGCTACACCCACAAGCTCTTCATCGAGGCCAAGCCGTGGATCGTGCCCACCTTCCGCGTCGGCCTGACCGGCGGCTTTTGGAAGCTGCCCCGGGTCGGGAGCAGCCGCGAGCAGACCCGCGAGCTGAGCTGGACCCTGGGCATCCAGGCCGCGGCGGGCGTGCGCTTCTTCCTGCTGCGCGAGCTCGCCTTGGGCATCGACCTCGAGCTGCGCCCGCAGCTGGCCGTGCACCGCGAGCGCGCCGACGGGGCCGTGGATCCGGACAACCAGGCGGCCTTCGTGCTGCCGCTGCAGATCACCCCGCTGATCCTCGAGTACCGGTTTTGATCTCGCACGAGCCACCTGGCACCCCGTCTCCTTGACCGCCCGGCGCGAGCTGGCCTATACCTTCTTTTAATTGAAAACGGTTTTCGTTTTCATGGAAAGACGGGTTTCATGGAGAGGCGGAAGAGGAGAGGCATATGACGACAAACAAGGTCGAGGTAGCGCTGGGTCCCGTTCAAGAGACGCTGCTGATCCCCCTGCTCGGTCGCGCCGAGGAGACCCGCAAGAAGCGGGGTCTCGTGCACGATCCAAAGGCCGTCGAGATCGTCGACTCCCTGGACTATGACTTCGGCAGGTGGAAGGGCATCCGCTCGCTGGTCGGCGCGTCGATCCGCACGCGGCTGTTCGACGACGAGGTCAGGGCCTTCCTCGACAAACACCCGGAGGGGACGATCATCGAGATCGGCGCGGGGCTCAACACCCGCTATGAGCGGCTCGACAACGGCCGCGCGCGCTGGCTGGAGCTCGACCTGCCCGACAGCATGGCGCTGAGGCGTCGCTTCTTCGCCGACACCGAGCGGCGCACGATGATCGACGCCAGCGCGCTCGAGACCGACTGGTACGACCGCGTCGAGGCCCTGCCGGGGCCCTACTGCTTCGTCTCCGAGGCCGTCATCATCTACATCGACAACGACGCCGTCGAGGCGATGCTCCGCCAGCTCGCGGCGCGCTTCCCAGGCGCGGTGCTGGTCACCGACACGACCTGCTCGAAGATGGTCGACGACCAGGCCAAGCACGACGCGATGAGCAAGATGCCCAAAGACGCGTGGTTTCGCTGGCGCTGTGACGACCCCGGGGGGCTCGAGCACCTCGACCTCCACCTCGAGCGCTCTCGCAGCTTCGCCGACGCGCCCGCGGAGGTCGTCGCGGCGATGCCCCTGCTCTATCGTCTCATCTTCACCGCCGCGCCGTGGATCATGCGTCGCCAGGCGGACGGGTATCGCATCAACCGCTTCCGGCTCGGCTCCTAGGAGCCCGTGGTGGAACCCAGCGCGGCTCCTCGCGCCGGGGTTTTCGTCGAGGGCGCGAAGCCAAAACGCCGCTGTACCGGGCGTACCGCAAGTTTTGGCGACAACGCCATCGGCGGAAGGACCAAGCGAGGTGTCGTGTTGGGTTTCGCCACGGGCTCCTAGCCCACGCGCTCGCGCTCGTCGATGCGCGCGACCGCCTGATCCACGCAGCCCATCGCCGCCCCGCTGCCACCGTGGCGAACGGCCACGAGCTCCGCCGCGATGCTCACGGCGATCTCCGGCGGCGTGCGTCCGCCGAGGGCCAGGCCGACCGGCGCGTGCAGGCGCGAGAGCTCCGGCCGCGGTCGGTCGCGCTCGTCGAAGCGCCGCAGCACCCGAGCGAGCACCGTGTGCACCTTTCGCTGGCTGCCGATCATCCCCAGGTAGGCGTGGGGCAGGGTCAGGGCCTGAGCCAGGGCTCGCTCGTCGCGGGCGTGGTCCCGGGTGACGATGACCAAGTAGTCCTTGTCGCTCAGGTCGGGCACGGCCGCGTCGATCTCGTCGGCGTCGAAGGCCAGGCGCTCGCAGTGCGCGAACGCGGGGGCCTCGAGCATCTCGTCGCGGTCGTCGAGGACGAGCACGCGAAACCCGAGCTGCAGGGCCTGGGGCGCCAGGGCCTGGGCGACGTGGCCGCCCCCGATGAGGATCAGCCGAGCTTCGGCCTGTAGGTACTCCACGAAGACCTCCATGGCGCCGCCGCAGCACATGCCCAGGTCGCGGACGAGGTGGGCCTCGACGGTCCGCGCTCGACCGCTGCGCAGGACCTGGCGGCAGGCGTCGAGCACCTGATGTTCGATGGCCCCGCCGCCCACGGTGCCCAGGGTGCGGCCGTCGGGGAAGAGCAGCATGCGGGCCCCCATCACCTGGGGCGCCGAGCCGGAGCGACGGATGACCGTGGCCAGGGCGGCCTCCCGCGGCCAGTCCCCCCGGCCCTCGAGGAGCTCGGCGATGACCCGGGCGAGGCGGGCTGGCGTCGTCGATCCCACGGCTTGGTCGCGCTCGGACACGGCGGCACCATAGCAAGGCCGGGGGACGCTGGGGATGGCCGCGAGCTGGCGAGGCGCACCGAGGGTCAGACCGAGCGAGGGCCACCGTGGTACCCTCGGCGCCCCTCGCTCGCTGGGAGTCCCGCCATGCTCATGCGCACCGTCAAGCTCGCCCTGCCCCTCTCCCTCGTCCTGACCGCGGCCGCCGCCACCGCCATGCTCGGCTGTGAGCCGCGCGAGAACCCCTACGAGGTCAAGGCCAAGAGCGGCCCCGACCTGCACAAGATCGACAACACCGCCAGCGAAGAAGAGCTGGCCGAGGCCCGCAAGGCCGCCGGCCACCCCTCGCAAGACGAGATCGCCAAGGAGAACGCGGCGATGTTCGAGAAGGGCGCGCGCGAGTACATCAAGACTCGCATGAGCGAGTACCGCGACTTCATGAAGGAATTCCGCGGCCACCTCGACGACATCGAAAAGCAGGCGCCCAAGTGGAAGGATGACGCCGCCTTCGAGAAGTTCGACAAGAAGTACCGCGAGAAGGTGAAGGACTTCGGCGACACCTACGACACGCTCACGGCCAAGGGCGTCGAGGGTGGGAACACGCAGGCCGACCTCGGCGCCGCGTTCCGTGACTTCGAGCAGCTCAACAGCGACATCGGCCCGGGCGTGACCGACAACGAGGCCTTCCCCGAGGCGCTGAAGAGCATCCGCGAGCGCCTCGACGAGGTCGACGCCGCGCTCGACGACATCGAGCAGGACGAGACCCTCGAGATCAACGCGGACTACAAGCCCAAGAAAAAGAAGAAGAAAAAGTAGGCGAGAGGCGCCGAGGGCGAGCACCCCCTGGTCCGCCGACTCCTCCGATCGAGGGGGTGCCAAGAGCAAGCTTTGCGGGTAGAAAGCCCCCGTGTCGGAGGCCGCGAAGGAGCGCACGATGGTGCAAACCGCGCTCTTCGTGACCCGCGCCGTATTCCGTTACGCCCGCCGCTACTGGGTCTCCTACCTGTTCGGCTTCGCGGCCCTGCTGGCGACCAACTGGGCCGTGGTCCGCATCCCCACCTTGGTGGGGGACATCCTCAACGAGCTGAAGGCCGCTGGCAGCGCGGGCCTGCGCGAGTCCGCCGAGGCGAGCACCCTGGCCATCGAGCTGATGCTCTGGGCCTGCGTGCTGATCGTGATCCGCACGCTCTCCCGGGTGCTCTTCTTCAACCCCGGCCGCGAGATCCAGTACCGCATCGGCGTCGACCTCTTCGCCCACCTGCTCACGCTCCAGCGCCCCTTCTTCAACCGGCGCAAGATCGGCGAGCTGGTCTCGGTCGCGACCAACGACACCCAGTCGATCCGCCTGCTCGTGGGCTTCGCGGGCCTGCAGGTCTGCAACGTGATCGTGGCGATCCCCCTGCACCTGTGGCAGATGCTGCGCTCGGACTGGGTGCTCACGCTGTGGTGCGTGACCCCGGTGCTCTTCGGCGCGATCTACATGCGCCGGACCGTGAGCCGCTTCTACGCCCTGGTCCGGACCTCGCTCGAGAAGCTCGCCGCGCTCTCGGACCGCATCCTCGAGAGCTTCTCCGGGGTCGGGACGATCCGCTCGCACGTGGCCGAGGAGGCCGCCGTGGCCCGCTTCGAACGCTACAACCGCGACTACCTCGAGCTCCAGCTCGACGTCGCCCGGCTGCGCGCCTTCGCCATGCCGGTGCTCGGCTTCACGGGCTACCTGGGCGCGGGCCTGGTCTTGTGGATCGGCAGCGAGCGGGTGCTCTCGGGGGACATCGAGATCGGGACGCTGGCGACCTTCACGGCCCTGCTGATGAGCCTGATCTCGCTGCTGGTCTCGGTCGCCTGGGTGCTCACCGCCTTCTCCCGGGGCACCGTGGGCCTCGACCGCGTCCAGACCCTGCTCGACGCCGAGCCCGGGCTCCCGCCTGCGAAGCGCCGCCACCAGCTCGAGGCCGCGCCGCGCATCGAGCTGCGCGCGCTGAGCTTCACCCACGAGGGCCGCGATCAGCCGGCCCTGCGCGGGGTCTCGGCGGTGGTCGAGCCCGGCCACACCCTGGGCATCTTCGGGCGCACCGGCTCGGGCAAGTCGACGCTGATCGAGCTCCTCGCCCGGGTCTACACCCCGCCGCCCGGGGCCGTGATCGTCGACGGCCACGACATCCGCGACCTCGAGCTCGCGCCCCTGCGCGAGGGCCTGGCCGTGGTCCCCCAGAGCCCCTTTTTGTTCTCCACCACCTTGCGCGACAACCTCCGCCTGCTCGGCGAGCGCACCGGGCACACCGCCACCGAGGACGCCGAGATCGCCGGGCCCAAGCTCTTCGCGCGCCTGGCCGCCGCCCGCGAGGCGCAGGCCTCGGCTGCCCTGGCGAGCGCCGCGGGTCCCTCTCCCGAGCTCGCCGCCAGCGACCCCAAGCTCGACGCGGTGATCGAGTCGGCCTGCCTGGGCCCCGACATCGCCGCCTTGCCCGAGGGCCTCGACACCATCGTCGGCGAGCGCGGGGTCATGCTCTCCGGCGGCCAGCGCCAGCGCGCCGCCCTCGGCCGGGCGCTCTACCGCGAGCCCAAGCTGCTGCTCCTCGACGACGTGCTCTCGGCCGTCGACCAGGCCACGGAGACCAAGCTGGTCGCGGCGATCCGCAGCCTCAACGCCGACAGTGGGTCGGGGAGCGCCTCCAGCTCGCGGCCGACCACGGTGATCGTCTCGCACCGCACCAGCGTGCTCGAGCACGCCGACGAGATCCTCGTGCTCGAGCGCGGCGAGGTCGTCGAGCGGGGCAACCACGCCGCGCTGATCGCCGCCGGTGGCGTCTACGCCGCCGCCCACGAGCACCAGCGCGAAGACGCCGAGTCGCGCACGCGCACGGAAGAAGAAGAAGAAGAAGAAGAAGAAGAAGAAGAAGAAGAAGAAGAAGAAGAAGAAGAAGAAGAAGAAGAAGAAGAAGAAGAAGAAGAAGAAGAAGAAGAAGAAGAGGCCAGCGATGGCTGAGCGCGCGAGCTCGGCCGCAGCGCTGCTGCGCCGCTTTTGGGGCTTCGCCAAGCCGCACAAGCGCTGGCTCTTCGCCGGCCTGGCGGCGATCCCCCTGGTCGCGGGCATGGCCACGCTGCGCCCGCTGCTGATCAAGGAGGTCGTCGACACGGCGATCCCCGCCGACGACGGCGCGAGCCTGCGCCAGCTGGCGATCTTCTTCCTGATCGCCGTCGCCGTCGAGTTCGTGGCCATGGCCGGCCAGGTCTACGCGCTCCAGCGCGCCGGCCACGCCTCGATCTACGACATGCGCGCGGCGATCTTCCGCCACGTGCTGTGCCTGCCGGCGCGCTTCTTCGACAAGCACCCCCTGGGCTCGCTGCTCTCGCGCAGCACCAGCGACGTCGAGGCTCTGGGCGAGACCCTGTCCTTCGGCGTGTTCACGATCCTCACGGACGTCGTGATGATCGCCAGCTTCCTGGTCTCGATGGCCATGCTGAGCTGGCAGCTGACCTTGCTCTCGCTGTCGATCGCGCCGCTGCTCTTCCTGCTCGTGCGCGCCTTCTCCAAGGTCCTGCGCGGGCTCCAGCTCGAGGTCCGCCGGGCCCAGGGCGTGCAGTCCGGCTACCTCACCGAGCAGCTCTCGGGCGTGGGCGTGGTCCAGCTCTACGGCCGCGAAGACCACGCCCTGCACACCTACGACGCCCTCGGCTCGCGCTACCTGCGGGCCACGAAGCTGGCCAACATCTTCGACTCGCTGCTCTACTCGCTGATGGACGGCATCTCGGCCTTTTGCGTGGCCTTGCTGCTCTTCTTCGCCGCCCCGGCCCTGCTCGACGACACCAGCGTGCTGACGGCCACGACCGGCGCCCTGACCCTGGGCACGCTCTTCGCCTTCGTCGAGTACCTCCAGCGCATCTTCGTGCCGATCCGCGAGTTCTCCTCCAAGCTCGCCACGGTCCAGCGCGCGGCCGCCTCCCTCGAGCGGATCTACGGCCTGCTCGACACGCCCTGCGAGCGGCGCACGGCCCCCGACGAGGACACGCTGCTGCGCGGGTGGAAGGGCGCCCTCGAGGTCCGTGACCTGCGCTTCTCCTATGGCTGGGGCGACGCGGCCGACGGCCAGCGCGAGGCCCCGGTGATCCTCCGCGGCCTCGACTTCGACGTCGCCGCCGGCGAGGTCATCGCCGTGGTCGGGCGCACCGGCTCGGGCAAGACCAGCCTCGGCCGCATCCTCACCCGCATGTACGACGGCTACCGCGGCAGCGTGGCCCTGGTGCTCGAGGACGGGCGCAAGCTCGAGCTGCGCGACCTCCCCCCGGACCTCGTGCGCCGCCACCTGCTCATGGTCCAGCAGGACGTGTTCTTGTTCGACGAGAGCGTGGGCTTCAACGTCAGCCTCGGCGAGCGCGACCTCGACGATGACCCCGCGGCCATGCTCGAGGCCCTCGACACCGTGCAGGCCGGCGCCTTCATCCGCGACCGCGGCGGCCTCGACTCGCCCGTGGGCGAACGCGGCGCCAACTTCTCCGCGGGCGAGACCCAGCTGCTCGCCTTCGCCCGCGTCGCCGCCCGCTCGCCCACCATGCTGATCCTCGACGAGGCCACGGCCAGCGTCGACAGCCTCACGGAGCAGCGCGTGCAGCAGGCCATCGAGCGCCTGCTCGACGGGCGCAGCGTGCTGGTCATCGCCCACCGCCTGAGCACCGTGCGCCACGCCGACAAGATCATCGTCCTCGCCGACGGCGAGATCGCGGAGGTCGGCAACCATGAGGCGCTCATGGCCCGAGACGGGCTCTACGCGGACCTCTACCGCAGCGGCTTCGCGGAGGAGTGAAGCCCCCCAGGCCGCGCGCGGCCGCGCGGCTCAGCCCTGGACCGAGAGGCTCGGCCTGGCGTTGAGGGTCGCCACCGAGAAGCCCGCCGTGCGCTTGTAGTTCTCGGCGATCGCCTCGAGCTCCCCGGGGGCGAACACCTCCTCGACCCTGGCGAAGCCGTGGGGCGCCCGCTCGTCCGCGAGGTCCATGCAGCGCTCGGGCGCGTGCTCGCGGTTGGCCACGACGATCTTCGCGGTCGCCGGGCGGCGCGTGGCCTCGTAGGCGACCAGGCCCGCGTCGAGGTCGGGGGCGAGGGCGAGGGCGCGGGCGAGGATCCGCGCGTCGAGGATCGCCTGGGAGGAGCCGTTCGAGCCGGCCGGGAACATCGGGTGGGCGGCGTCGCCGAGCAAGGTGACGCGGCCGCGGGTCCACGCGGGCAGGGGGTCGAAGTCGACCATCGGGAAGTGATAGACGGCGTCGGCGCTGCGGATCAGCGCCTCGCAGTCGAGGAAGTCGAGGATGATGTCGGAGAAGCGCGCGCACAGCTCGTCGGCGTCGACCTCGGCGTGGCGCTCCCAGCTCGGGCCCGGGAGCTCGCCCTCGGCGAAGGCCGCCTGCTCGGCCGCGAGGCGCTCGCTCGGCCCGCGATCTTCGACGACCCAGTTGAGCAGCGTCCGCCCGCCGCCGCCCGCGTCGACCGGGTAGACGGTCACGCGGTGGCCCGAGCGCCCCGCCATGATCATGGTCTTGCCGTCGAGGAAGGGCCGCGCCAGGGTCACGCCCCGCCACATCGAGACCCCGGTCCAGCGCGAGGGCGCCTCGCCGAGGGCGAGCAGGGCCCGAACCCGGGAGCGAAGGCCGTCACAGCCGACGAGCACGTCGGCCTCGCGCTCGCTGGGCTCGCGCTCGCCGTGGCGATCGACGAAGCGCGCGCGCACCCCCTTGCCCCGCGGATCCCCCCAGATGTCGTGCACTTCGAAGCCGTCGAGGTGCTGGGCGTGGTGGACCCGCTCGGGGCCGAGGCGCTCGAGCACGGCGTGGTGGAGCACCCCGAGCAGGCGCCCGCGGAGGATCGACAGCTGCGGCCAGCGGTAGCCAGCGGCCAGGCCGCGCGGCTCGGACCAGATCCGCTGACCCCAGCGCGAGTAGTAAGCCAGCTCGCTCGTCTCCACCGCGCAGGTCTCGAGCCGCGCGAGCAGGCCGAGCTCGTCGAGCTCGCGCACGGCGTGGGGTAACAAATTGATCCCCACGCCAAGCTCGCGGGTCGCCGAGGCGGACTCGAACACGTGGACGTCTTCGAAGCCGGCAGCGTGGAGGCTCAGCGCCAGGGCCATCCCCCCGATGCCGCCGCCGGCGATCAAGATGGTGGCATGGCGGGCACTCATCGCCTCATGCTAGCAGGGCGAGGTCGGGGCCAGCGCGCCCGCGAGGCGCTCGTGCGCGGCTCCATGACCGGCTGGCTGGCTCGTGGTTTCGCGCCGCCGTCAGGGGCAGGGACGAAAGAGCGCCTCGAGGCGATCGTGCTGGCGGGCCGCGTCGGCGTAGCCGAGCTCGATCAGCCGGTTGACGTACTCGGGGTCGAAGAGCACGTAGGAGGCCAGGTCGCTCTCGCCTCCCTCGGCGCGCTCGTCGGCCTCGACGGAGCGACGGATCGCGCTCGACACCACGCCCGAGTAGCGGCGCAGGCGGGTGTCGTTGACGACCTCCCAGGCGATCCGCCCGAGGTCCTCGCTGGGCTGGATGACCATGGTCTCGACGCTGTGCCAGGGATCTTCCCGGTCCAGGGATCGGCTCAGGCGCTCGGCGAAGTCTCCGCCAAACTCGGCCTCGCCGGCGGCGAGCATTCGGTTTGTGCGATCGATCCGCTCGAGGTCGGCCTCGACCTTGTCGAGGAGCAGAGAGTTGAGCAGCTTGCCGAGCAAGAAGAAGGCGTTGGGGTAGACGGTCTCGGCCTCGGCGCGCTGACGGGCGCGGCGCTCCGAGGGGCTCTCGCCGTGGCGCAGGCCGATGACCAGCATCCGCCGGGCGCCCAGGCGCAGCGCCGGCCGCAGCGGCGTGTTTTGACGCAGGGCCCCGTCGACGAAGAACTGCCCGCCCACCTTGACGGCCGGGAAGAGCACCGGGATCGCCGCCGAGGCCAGGGTGTGCGCCGCGGTGATCCCCGTGCTGACCACGGTCTCGTTGTTGCCCTCGGGCCACGGCTCGACCCGGCGCCGACCGGTCTGCACGAAGACCGTGGAGATCCCCGTGGCGATCTCGGTGGCCGTGACCGAGAAGGCCTGGAGATGACCCGCGGCCAGGTTCTCCGTGAGCCGCCGCCAGGGGATCTGCTCGCGGACCAGCTGTTCGAGGGCCGAGGAGTCGACGAGCCCGCCGAGGCGGCCGCCGTGGGGGGTCTGGTCGAGGCGCGTGCCAAAGAGCGCCCGGGGCAGCTTGCGCAGCTGGGCCCAATTGAAGTCGTAGACCTTGTCGATGGTCAGCTGCGACCAGACCCGCGCCAGCGCGCGCGCCTGCGCCCGCGGGCGATCGCAGGTCGCCGCGATGTACGCTCCATTGATCGCCCCCACGGAGGTGCCGGTGATCACATCGAAGCGTGTATCGACGTCGAGGCGCTCGCGGATGTAGCGGAGCACGCCGACCTCGTAGGCTCCGCGCGCACCCCCTCCCGAGAGCACCAGCGCGACACAAGGCCGCCCCCCTCGCTGCTCGCCCGAGCCTTCGCTCATCGTCGCCGACGATACTATCGCGGGTTCTAGAGCGGCAATCAGTTTGAATTCACACTCTCAGGCACATCTGGGCGGCCCCGTGGTCTTTGTCGCTCGGCGCTCGCAGTGGGTCCACCACAGCTTCGGCCTCGCTCCTCGCCACGAGACCGCCCAGACGCACCTGAGAGCGCGCCTCCAAACTGATTGCCGCTCTAGAGGCCCAGGCGCAAAAAGCCCAGGAAGGGGTTGGACTTCAGCTCCTGGCCCAAGGTGGTGACCGGGCCGTGTCCGCTGTGCACGCGCATGTGCGGGGGCAGCTCGAAGAGCCGGCGGAGGCTATCGCGCGCGAGGCTCGGGTCGCTCATGGGGAAGTCCGTGCGCCCCACGCTGCCCGCGAACAACGTATCGCCGACGATGATGTCGTGGTCGTCGTAGTAGCAGCCCTGCCCCGGGGTGTGGCCCGGGGTGGATAAAAAGCGCAGCTCGAGCGTACCGATCTGCACGCTGTCGCCGTCATCGAGCAGGTGATCCACGCGGCCGCAGGGGCGGTTGAGGTGCGGGGCGCCAAACCAGTCGCCTTGCTCCGGCAAGCGTTCGAAGAGCGGGAGCTCCGCCCGCGGCAAATAGGTGGGCACGTCCCAGCGCTCCTGTAGCCAACACAGCCCCCCAGCGTGATCGACGTGGCCATGGGTGAGCAAGATCGCCCGGATATCCGGAGCTGGATCAATGTTCGAGAGCTGCTCGACGAGCTCGCGCGTCTCCCCCGTGTCGACGATGGCCGCGGCGCCCGTCTCGGGATCCGTGACCAGGTAAGTGTTGACACCAAAGAGCCCGACGGTGAAGCAGCGGATGTCCATGGCGAACCCGAGCATCGACCTAGGCCGCGGCCCCTGTCCAGTGCCGCTGGCCTCGGGTGTCCTGCGCGAATGGCGTTTGACCGCAGGTCCCCGGTTCAGGTACCACAGATGGTCAAAAGCCCCCTCGGCTCAGCCGAGTACACAGTCAGCGGAGACACGATGAAAAAGCTTTCCTACCTGTTCCTTGCTTCCACTCTGAGCGCCGGCGCGCTGGCCGGTTGCTCCGTCGACACCCCCGACGATCCCTTCGACACCCTCGTCACCACGACGACCACCACGGACGACGAGGTCGGCACGGAAGACGACACCGAGTCCTCGGACTCCGACACCACCACCACCGCGGACGACACCACCACCACCGCGGACGACACCTCCGACACCTCGGACACCGACACGACCTCGGATACCTCGGATACCTCGGACACCTCCGACACCTCGGACACCTCCGACACCACCACCACGGACGACACCTCCGACACCTCGGACACCACCGGCGGTGACATGTGCGGCGCCGACGACTCCTACTGCCTCGATAACGAGTGCACCGACGCCGGCGGAAACGCGCTGGTCGTCGACCTCGACGACGACGGCGTGAGTGACGTCGGCTGGTGCTTGTTCGAGTGCGAGTCGGCCGCGGACTGCCCCACGCAGCCGGGCGGCGGCACCGTCACCTGTGAGCAGTGGAACTCGGACGGCGACACCGCCTGCTTCCTCAACTGCGACGTCGACGACCCCGACAGCTGCGGCCCGGGTGCCGTGTGCGACGACTCCGTCGGCCTCCCGCTGTGCCTCTACGACGCGAGCAACTTCGGCTAGTCCTCCGCTCCTGGACAAAAAAGCCATGCCGGTCACGCGACCGGCATGGCTTTTTTGTGGGCTACCGCGCGCGTCAGCCCGCGGGGCGCTCGAGCAGCTTGGCGAGGTCGCCGGTGTTGTGCATCTCCGTGACAATGTCACAGCCGCCGACGAACTCGCCGTCGACGTAGAGCTGCGGGATCGTCGGCCAGTCGCTAAAATCCTTGATGCCCTGGCGGATCGCTGGATCCGAGAGCACGTTGAAGGTCTCGAACTCGGCCCCGTGGTGCTTGAGGATCTGTACGACCTGCGCCGAGAATCCACAGGCGGGGAAGACTTTGTTGCCCTTCATGAACAACATCACCCGGTTGCGCTTGATCAGATCGTCGATGATGGACTTGGGGTCGGTCATGGCTGCTCTCGTGAGGTTGGTGAGTGCGCGGCGACAGTGGCTGGCGCGGGGGATGGGCCGCGCAGAGGTAGGAGGCGCACAGGGCGCTCGCGCTGTGGCTTAGATAGCGCTGGCCACGGACGCCGGCAAGGTGACTTCACGGATCCCCCTCTGCACGGCAAACGCGCCCTCTCGCGCAAAATTGCGTATCGTCGGCCCTCGACCCCAAGACACTGTACCTTTGGTTGGGGCCAGAGCGGAAGGATAGATGAACAACGAGCGATACACCCGCGGCCTCCTGGCTCTGCCCCTCCTCGCTGACCGTCACCGGCCAGTACGGCTACGGCAAGATCCAATTCACCAGCTACCACACGGCCGAGTTCTTCGACTACGTCGGGCTCTCGCCCCCAGGAGCTGGTGCTCATGTACACGATCCTCGAGATCGGCGTTTGCCAGGCCGATCTCCCCGCGCCACAGTGAAACCCGTGCTCCATCACGAGTAACCCTTTCAGATAACGCTCATGCCTACACTCACCTCGTCTCGTTCTCTCGTCACCTCGACCCTGGCTTCCAGCCTCGTGCTGGTCCTCGGCTGTAACAACAGCTCCAGCGCCAACGACACCGTCTTCGGTGACGAAGGCGACGGTGCCTCGGACGTCGGGGACTCCCAAGGTGAAGACGCCGAAGGCACCGGCGAAGGGGAGGGCAACGAAGACATCGGTGAGAGCCAAGGCAGCGACTCGGCGGAGGACTCCGCCGACTCGCTCGACGATGACGACGGCGGCAGCGGCCCGAAATTCGACACCCTGGCGACCCCCGACAGCGGCGGTGACGGCTGCGGCAGCGATGACAACGACGCGACGCTGACCGGCACCGTGTTCGCGCCCAACGGGACCATCCCCGTCGTCGGTGCCCTCGTCTACACGAGCTCCTCCGCGCCCGAGAGCATCCCGGACCAGGTCTACTGCGCCGAGTGCATCGAGCTCGAGTGCGGGGTCGACTTCACCGAGACCGACATCAACGGCAACTTCTCGCTGCCGACCAACTCCGGCAGCGACCGCTACCTCGTCGTGCAAAAGGGTCAGTTCATGCGCGTGGCCCAGCTCGACATCGCGACTGGCGAGACCCAGCTGCCCGACGAGCAGGTCGAGCTGCCCGGCGAGTGGGATCCAGACAACGGCCTGTACATCCCCAAGATCGCCGTGGCCGACGGCTCCTACGACCGCATCGAGGACGCGCTCGGCAAGTTCGGCCTCGGCGACACCTCGATCTCCGACTACGAGGAGAGGACGATCGCGGGGACCGAGAGCTTCGACCTCTACAACAACGGCCGCGACCCGTCCTACGACGGGTTCACCTCGCAGGGGACGATGGGCTCGCTGATCTCCGATCCCGATCGGCTCGCGGACTATCACATCATCTTCGTGCCCTGCTCGTCGGACACCTACGGCGACGCCTTGACCGCACAGCAGATCCAGAACATCCGCGACTGGGTCGAGGCCGGCGGGCGCTGGTACGTCGCCGACTGGTCCAACGAGTTCATGTCCAACGTCTTCCCGGAGTACCAGACCTTCTACTCCGACGCCTACGGCAACGATCTCAGCAGCTACGACTCGCTCGCCGACGTCCTCGACGACGGCCTGCTCGCCTGGCTCGAGGCCCTGCCCGGCGCCCTCAAGGACATCAACCCGCTCAACGTCGGTAGCCACCCGACCCTCTACGACCTCCCCCAGGTCGGGACCGTCGACAACTGGTCGGGCATCCAATACCCGCTGCCCGAGGTCCTCGTCGACGACGGCGAGGGCGGGCAGGTCAACGTCGGGCACAAGGCCTGGCTCGAGGGCCCCGGCGGCGGCTCGATCTCGTCGAGTGACACGCTCCCGCTGACCGTCACCGGCCAGTACGGCTGCGGCAAGGTCCAGTTCACCAGCTACCACGCCGCCGAGTTCGAAAACTACGTCGGGCTCTCGCCGCAGGAGCTGGTGCTGCTCTACACGATCCTCGAGATCGGCGTGTGTCAGGACCCGCTGCCGCCCCCCCAGGGCTGAGCACGCAGGTCACGAGACGAACACGACAGACAGCGAGCCCGGCCATGGTCCGGGCTCGCTGCGTTTCGAAACCCGAGGGCACGAGCCCGGCTCGGGCCCGCAGCTGCCCCGCTCGGCCCCGCAGCTGGCCCGAACCCGAAAACTCGACGCCTCGCGGCATTCGGACCATGCCGCTGGCCCGGGCCCACGGCCTGGATCCGTCGCGACACGTGGAGATCGACCGTGAAAGGCGCTGGCATTTGCGTGCGCAGGTCGGGCAAACTCGACGCCCGCGCCGCGCTCACCGTCAAACGTCCGCGCTCGATGAGCGACGGACCTGCTGGTCCCGCGTCCTCATCACCCTCTCACACCACCTCGTCCGATCACTCAGGAACGTCCATGCGCGTACAGCCCAAAGTCCTCGTTCGTCGCCTCAGCCCCGTGTGCACCGGCATGCTCGAAGCCGCCGTAGGTCGCGCCGCCACCGGCCAGTACTACGAGATCGTCCCCGAGCACCTGCTGCACTTCCTCGTCAACCAAGAGGACGGCGACGTCGCCCAGATCCTCCAGCACTTCGGCCAAGATCGCCTGCGACTGATGGGCCGCATCGACAAGGTCCTCGAGGCCATGAAGACCGGCAACGCCGGGCGCCCGACCTTCGCCGAGTCGCTCTTCCAGTGGATCGAAGACGCCTGGACGCTGGCCTCGCTGCTCTACGGGGTCAGCTCGCTGCGCACCGGCCACCTGCTGCTGCAATTCGCCGAGCGTGCCTCTCGCTACAGCGCCGAGGACTTCCCGGAGATCGAGGCCATCGACACCGAGGTCCTGCGCCGCGACTTCGACAGCATCGTCTTCCACTCCAACGAGATGGACGAGAAGCCCACGGGCACGGCGCGCTCCGGCGGCCAGGCCGGCGCCGCCCCCGGTGAGGCCGGCGCGCCCTCGGCCGACAGCGCCCTGGGTCAGTTCACGGTCTCGCTGACCCGCGAGGCCCGCGAGGGTCGCATCGACCCGATCTTCGGTCGCCACCGCGAGATCCGTCAGTGCATCGACATCCTCGCCCGCCGGCGCAAGAACAACCCGATCATCGTCGGCGAGCCCGGCGTGGGTAAGACCGCCCTGGTCGAGGGCCTGGCCCTGGCCATCGTCAACGGCGACGTGCCGGACCTGCTCAAGAACGTCGAGCTCGTCAGCCTCGACATGGGCCTGCTCCAGGCCGGCGCCAGCGTCAAAGGCGAGTTCGAAAAGCGCCTGCGCGCGGTGATCTCCGAGGTCAAGGCCTCGCCCACGCCGATGATCATGTTCATCGACGAGGCCCACACGATCATCGGCGCCGGCGGGCAAAAGGGAGGCAGCGACGCCTCCAACCTGCTCAAGCCGGCCCTCGCCCGCGGTGAGCTGCGCACCGTCGCGGCCACCACGTGGTCCGAGTACAAGAAGTACTTCGAGAAGGACCCCGCCCTCGAGCGCCGCTTCCAGCCGGTCAAGTGCGACGAGCCCAGCGTCGAGAACGCGATCGTCATGCTCCGCGGCCTCGCCCACAAGTACGAGCAGGCCCACGGGGTCACGATCCGCGACGAGGCGGTGGTCGCCGCCGCCGAGCTCTCGGGCCGCTACATCTCCGGGCGCCAGCTGCCCGACAAGGCCGTCGACCTGCTCGACACCGCCGCCGCGCGGGTCAAGGTCGAGCAGGGCGCCAAGCCGCAGAAGGTCGAGGAGCTCGAGCTCGAGCTCGCCTCCCTCAACCGCCAGCGCATCGCCCTCGACCGCGACATCGCCGAGCACATCGAGGTCGACCAGGAGGCCTACGCCGAGCTGCTCGGCGAGATCGAGGCCATCGAGCAGGAGCTCGCCGCGCTGACCGAGCGCTGGCAGACCGAGCGCGACGCGGTCTTGGCCTTCAACGAGGCCTGCCAAAACCTGCGTGACGCCGAGGGCGGCGGCGAGGGCGAGGATCCCAAGGACGCGGCCCGCACGGCGGCGCCCGACGAGCCGCCCATGGTCGAGAGCGGCGGCGAGGGTGAGGGCGAGGACCCCGACAGCGCCGAAGCCGACGCCGCGATCGTCGAGCTCCGCGCCAAGGTCGAGGAAGCCACCAACAAGCTCGCCGAGATCCGCGGCGAGGAGGACCCCCTGGTCCACCACGAGTGCGACGCCGACGTCGTCGCCAAGGTCGTGGCCTCGTGGACGGGGATCCCCGTCGGCAAGATGAAGTCCGACACGATCAGCTCGGTGCTCGAGCTCGAGGGTGTGCTCGGCGGCCGGGTCAAGGGCCAGGAGCCCGCCGTCCAGGTCGTGTCCGAGACCGTGCGCATGTCCTACGCCGGCGTCCGCGACCCCAACACGCCGATCGGCGTGCTGCTCTTCGTGGGCACCAGCGGCGTCGGCAAGACCGAGATGGCGCTGAGCCTCGCCGACCAGCTCTACGGCGGCGACCGCTTCATGACGACCATCAACATGTCCGAGTTCCAGGAGAAGCACACGGTCTCCCGGCTGATCGGCTCGCCCCCCGGCTACGTCGGCTACGGCGAGGGCGGCATGCTGACCGAGGCGGTGCGTCAGCGCCCCTACTCGGTGGTCCTGCTCGACGAGTGCGAGAAGGCCGACCCCGACGTCATGAACCTGTTCTACCAGGTCTTCGACAAGGGCATGCTCAACGACGGCGAGGGCCGCAACGTCGACTTCAAGAACACGATCATCATCCTGACCTCCAACCTCGCCTCGGACACGATCATGCGCATGTATGACACCGAGGAGCCGCCGAGCAACGAGGAGGTCATCGAGGCCATCCGCCCCTCGCTCAGCTCCCACTTCAAGCCCGCGCTGCTCGCCCGCATGACGATCGTGCCCTTCCGGCCGATCGGGCCCGACATCATGCGCGAGATCGCGATCCTCAAGCTCGGCAAGCTGCGCCGGCGCATGGAGGAGACCCACGGCGTCGAGACCACCTTCAGCGACGAGCTGCTCGACGAGCTGGTCCGGCGCTGCACCGACGCCGACACCGGGGCGCGCAACGTCGACCATACGCTGCGGGCCTCGCTGATGCCGGCGCTGGCGCGGACGCTGCTCGAGTACATGGCGGACGGGGAAATCCCGCCGCAGCTGGAGATCGGGCTGTCGCCCGAAGGCGACTGGCGCTTCGATTTTTCCTAGCCCCCCTCGGGCGGCAGCAACTGCTTTAGCCCCCCTCGGGCGGCAGCTGCTGCTTTAGCCCCCCTCGGGCGGCAGCAACTGGGGCCATGCACGTCCGCCCGCTTCGCGGGCGAACGCCCCCTCTGCGAGGGGGATGGGCTGGGTATGTAGTTTGCGGTGAGTACGTAGTGGCCCCCCAGAGGGGGGCCTCTTCTTCCTTGGGGGCCTCTTCCTTGGAGGCCCTTCTTGGAGACCCTTCTTGCTTGGGGGCTCGCTCCAGGACGTTGGGCTGCAGTGTCATGCGGAGACGTGAACTTTGCGGGTTTCGCGGAGCAGACTCGGGAGCTCGAGCCACTACGCTCGGGGTACGATGGACGACGAGATCGAACCCAAGCAGCTCCTGACGACGCGCTTCACGTGGGGGTACTTCTTGGCCGGGCAGCTGGTCTTTGCCGGGCTCGGATGGGGTGCGATCCATGGCCCGCCGCGGCCAGATGACAACACCACCTTGGCGTGGATCTTATCTGGGCTCGGGGTAGTGACGGCCCTCGTCGCGCCCTTCGTCGTGCGCCACCTCGTCGTGCCCAGCGGGAACGATCCCGTGAGCAGGGCCTTCAACCCGCTGCTCGCGATCATGAGCACCGCCCTGGCCGCGTCGATGTTCGCGTTCATGACCTTCTTCATCGCCTCGCTCCCGCTGGCTTGGGCTCTGCCCGCGCTCGCCGGTCTCGGCCTGTCCATCTCCATGTACCCCACGCCAACGCGCGTGTCGGCGCTCGCCCGCAGGCCCTAGGAGCCCGTGGTGAAACCCAGCGCGACACCTCGCTTGGTCTTTTCGCCGAGGGCTTTGTCGCCAAAACTGGCAGTACACCCGGTACAGCGGCGTTTTGGCTTCGCGCCCTCGACGAAAATCCCGGCGCCAGGAGCCGCGCTGGGTTCCACCACGGGCTCCTAGAGCGGTCGAGGACACCTGCTAAGCTGGCGACGCATGGCCAAGCCGCTCACGCCCCAGGAGCTCCTCGTCCCGCGGATCTTGTGGGCCGCGTTCTTGTTCACGCAGCTGATCTTCGCGGGGGTCGGCTGGAGCGTTGGCTCCGTCGAAGGTGAGCCGGACCCGATCATCGGCTGGGTGCTCGCTGGCGTGGGCGTGTTCGTGGCGGTGATCGGGCCGCTCCTCGTCAAGAGCCTCACCGTCAAGACCTCGAGCACCTCGCCTGCCCAGGCTGCGACCACCGCCTTCATCATGCTGCTCGCCTTCCGCGAGAGCGCGGGGATCATGGCCTTCGTCACCCTCTTCATCGTGCGCGACCCGGTCATCTGGGCGATCCCCGCGGCCACCTCCTTCGTCTTGATCCTGCTGATGTTCCCGACCTCCGACAGCCTGTCTGCCCTGTCCAAGCGCTGAGTCACCCCTCGCCGGCCGAGTCGGGGGTAGACTCGCGGCGATGGACGTCATCAACCGCTATCACGTCGAGCTACGCGGTCAGCCCGGGTTCAGCTCGCGCGCGCAGATCCTGCTGCTCGGCGCGGACGACCGCGAGCGCGCTGCCCTCGGGCGCATCCACTTCTATGACGCCGGCGTGCAGCTGCCCACCGACGCCCAGAGCGACGGGGTCATCGAGATGCACCTGCCCATGGACGCGCTCGCCGGCGTGATCGCGCTGCTCCAACACGACAAGCCGATCAAGATCGGCTTCGTCGACGGCAACGCGATCCTCCGCACCGGCGAGTGGGAGCCCGTCGGCGAGAGCGAGCGCGACTGAGGCTCGGCTCGGCGGACTGCTCGGCGGGCGTGTCCTCCTCGGGCCCCCCGGCGGCGAGCCTCCCCAGTGCCCCCATACTCCCCACCCGCTCCCAAAGCGGGCCCAGCGAGGCCAGGCACGTGGGCCGCCGACCATCGATCCGTCATCGATCCCTGCCAACGCTGCCCAAAGGGGCAATGCGCAGGCCCCATTGCACAAGCGCGGATTGCGCACAAGTCTCGAGTACCCCCGATCACCCTGGTCCACCCACAGACCAAGGGTCCACTCGCGTGTCGGTCACGTGCCATGAGCCGCTCGCACTGGTCGCATTGGGCCGGCCGATCTCACGCCCAGAGATCCCTTCGCGATCGTCGATCGTCTTCACGATCCGTCGAGCAAAAGTGTTACGCTGCGCGCCGAGATGGGAAAAGAAGCATCCGTCGCCCCCAAAGAACGCGTCAACATCGTCTACAAGCCGGCCGGCGATGTACAGGAGGACGTCGAACTCCCGCTGCGCATCCTGATGCTCGGTGACTTCACCGGCAAAGCCGACGACACGGCTGTCGAGGAGCGCAGCCCCGTCAGCATCGACAAGGACAACTTCAACGAGGTCCTCGAAGGCTACGAAGTCGGCGTCGATCTCAACGTCCCCGACACGCTCTCCGAGGAAGAGGGCGCCGAGATGGGCGTGAGCCTGAAGTTCAAGAGCATGAAGGACTTCACCCCCGAGGGCATCGCCAACCAGGTCCCCGAGCTCAAGCAGATGCTCGAGCTGCGTCAGGCCCTGACCGCCCTCAAGGGTCCGCTGGGCAACGTCCCGGCGTTCCGCAAGAAGATCCAGAGCCTGCTCGACGACGTCGAGGCCCGCGAGAAGCTCATGAACGAGCTCGGCGCCGGTAAGGGCTGAGCCCTAGCCTTCCCCTCACCGCTCGCAACGATACCCCAGCCAGCAATACGGAATTCTCATGAGCACCGAAACCGAGACCGAAGCCGGAGGAGCCGCGGCAGCCGAGGGCTCCCTGCTCGAGACCATCCTCTCCGAGACCAAGCTGAGCCCCGGAGACGAGGCCTACGACGTCACCAAGCAGGGCGTCCAGGCCTTCATCACCGAGATGCTCAAGGGCCGCGAGGCCAAGAAGATCGACAAGGCAGCCGTCGACTCGATGATCGCCGAGCTCGACTCGCGCCTGAGCAAGCAGGTCAACGAGATCCTGCACCACAAGGACTTCCAGAAGATCGAGTCGGCCTGGCGCAGCCTCAAGTACGTCGTCGACAACGTCAACTTCCGCGAGAACGTGCGCATCAACGTGCTCTCGTGCCAAAAGGACGAGCTCCTCGAGGACTTCGAGGACGCCCCCGAGATCACCAAGTCGGGCCTCTACCGCACGGTCTACTCGGCCGAGTACGGCACCTTCGGCGGTCGGCCCTACGGCGTGATGTGCTCGCTCTACGAGTTCGACACCGGGCCCCAGGACATCGAGCTCCTCGGCCAGTGCGCGTCCGTGGCGACCATGGCCCACGCGCCCTTCCTGGGCAACGCCGCGCCCAAGATGTTCGGCGTCGAGAGCTACGAGGAGCTGCCCAAGCTCAAGGATCTGCAGAGCCTGTTCGAGGGCCCGCAGTACGCCCGCTGGCACTCCTTCCGCGAGAGCGAGGACTCCCGCTACGTCGGCCTGTGCGCCCCGCGAATGATGCTCCGCATGCCTTATGGCAAGGAGCAGACCCCGGTCAAGTCCTTCGACTTCGAGGAGGACGTGATCGACCAGCACGAGAACTACTGCTGGGGCTACAGCTCGATCGCGCTGACCACCCGCATCGCCGACAGCTTCGCCAAGTACCGCTGGTGCCCGAACATCATCGGCCCCACCTCGGGCGGCGCCGTCGAGCAGCTCCCCCTGCACCAGTACAAGCAAAAGGGCGAGATCCAGACCAAGCTCCCGCTCGAGTGCCAGCTGACCGAGCGCCGCGAGTTCGAGATGGCCGAGGAGGGCTTCATCGGCCTGACCATGCGCAAGGGCAGCGACAACGCGGCCTTCTTCTCGGCCAACTCGGCGCAAAAGCCCAAGGTGTTCCCCAACACCCCCGAGGGCAAGGCCGCGGAGACCAACTACCGCCTGGGCACGCAGCTGCCCTACATGTTCATCATCACCCGCCTGTCGCACTACCTCAAGGTGCTGCAGCGCGAGCAGATCGGCTCGTGGAAGGAGCGCTCCGATCTCCAGCGTGAGCTCAACGTGTGGATCGGCCAGTACGTGGCCGACATGGAGAGCCCCGCCCCCGAGGTCCGCTCGCGCCGTCCGCTGCGGAGCGCCTCGATCGCCGTCGAGGACGTCGAGGGCCAGCCCGGCTGGTACAAGTGCTCGCTCAAGGTCCGCCCGCACTTCAAGTACATGGGCGCCTCCTTCGAACTGTCCTTGGTCGGCAAGCTCGACAAGGAGTAGGGCCCAGCCCCCTGGTGCCCAACGAGAGGCTCCCTACCGCGGTGTAGGGGGCCTCTTTCATGACCACTGTCCGATTTTTTTGCTCGCCACCGCCGCTTCGCCATGGACCGCACCTTCGTCGAACAACGCGCCGCCTCCTTGCTCGAGCCGATCCCCGGAGACAGCCCCGGGGGACAAAACGCGATCTACGACCCCCGCCACGAGGAGCTGCGCCGAGAGGTCGCCAAGCTCGAGTCGCCGACCACCGGCATGCCCGACTGGGCGAGCGTCGCCGAGGGCGGCGCCGACGTGCTGCGGACCGCGAGCAAGGACTACTTGATGGCGTCCTATGTGGCCTGGGCGTGGTTCGAGACCGAGGGCCTCGACGGCCTGGCCTGCGGCGTCGCGCTGCTCCAGGGCTTCGTCGAGCGCTACTGGGATGACGGCTTCCCGCCCAAAAAGCGGATCCGCGGCCGCGCCAACGCCATCGACTGGTACATGAGCCGCCTCGACGAGGCGATCGCCAACGTCCAGGTCGGCGCCAAGGATCGCGTGGCGATCACCTTGCTCGAGGAGCTCGCACCCGCCTTCGCGCGGACGGTCCGCGAGCGCTTCGAAGACCGCGCCCCGGGCATGCGAACGCTGACCGAAGGGATCAAGCGCCTGGCCATGAGCCTGCCCGCGGCGAGCCCCGAAGAACAGGCCGCGCTCGCCAAGGCCGTGGCCAAGGCCGACGCGCCCGCCGAGCAAGCCGCCCCCGAGGCCCCCGCGCCCACGCCAGAGCCCGCCGCGCCAACACCCGCCGCACCAACACCCGCCGCACCAACACCCGCGCCGGCGGCCCCTGCCTCGTCTCTGCCTCCCCCCGGCTCCGCGCAGCCCGAGCCCGCGCAGCCCAAGCCCGCGCAACCCGAGCCCGCGCAGCCCGAGCCCGCGGCCCCGGCCTCCTCGCTGCCTCCCCCTGCCCCGCCTCAGCCCAAGCCGCAGCCGCCCGCGTCTTCGCTCCCGCCGCCAGCGCCCAAGCCGGAGCCCAAGTCCGAGTCCAAGCCTCCGCCTCCGCCTCCGCCTCCGCCAAAGCCCGAGCCCGCGATCCCGGACAGCCCATGGACGGCGCGGGTCAGCAAGTGGCTCGAGCCGATCCCCGGCGGCAAGCCAGCCGGCGAGGACACGCGCTACGACGAAGGCCACACCCAGGCCCGCGGCGAGATCGAGAAGCTCGAGTCGCTGACCGGTGGCGAGCCCGACTGGGAGACCGTCAAGCGGCTTTGCGATCGACTGCTGCGCGAGAAGACCAAGGACCTGACCGTGGCGGCCTACCTGGCGCGCTGCTTTTACGAGCTCCAGGGCCTCGACGGGCTGGTCACCGGCTTCGCGCTGCTCGCCGAGATCTCGGAGCGCTACTGGGACGAGCTCTTCCCGCCCAAGAAGCGCGAGCGTCGACGGGCCAACGCGGTCAACTGGCTGTTCGAGCCGATCGAGCGCAAGCTCGGCGAGCTCCAGCCCACGGCCAAGGACAGCAAGGCCATCTACGAGCTCGAGGCCGTGTCCAAGCACATGTTCTCGGTCTTCGGCCAGAAGTTCGAGACCCACGCCCCGGCGACCCGCGGCCTGCGTGACGCGATCGCCCGCGCGAAGATGTCGGCGCCGCCTCCCCCCGAGGAGCCCAAGCCGGAGCCCAAGCCTTCCCCTGCCTCGTCGACGCCCGCCCCCGCCGCGTCGGCGCCCGCGAGCGCGCCTCCCCAAACCAGCGCATCCGCATCTGGCGGTGCGCCCAAGCCCGCCGAGGCGAGCGGGTCCAAGCCAGGCTTCGACGCCAAGGCCCTCGCCGCCCGCTGGGTCGAGGCGATCCCCGGCGGCGCGCCGGCCGGCGCCGACGCGCGCTACGAGCCCGAGCACGAGGCCGTGCGCAACGAGGTCGGCAAGCTCGAGTCGCTGACGGGCGGCGAGCCCGACTGGGAGGCGGTCAAGCGCGACGCGACCAAGCTCCTCACCACCAAGAGCAAGGACCTGCTGATCGCCTCCTACCTGGCGCGGGCGCTCCATCAGCTCGACGGCTTCTCGGGTCTGGTCACCGGCTTCGCCGTGCTCGACGAGCTCTCGAACACCTACTGGGCCGACATGCAGCCGCCCAAGAAGCGCGAGCGTCGGCGGGCCAACGCGATCTCCTGGCTCTTCGACCAGCTCGAGCGCGACATCGGCGACTACGAGCCCAAGGCCAGCGACCGCGAGCCCGTCAAGCAGCTCCAGCTCGCCGCCAAGGCGCTGTTCTCGACCATCGGCCAGCGCTTTGAAAAAGAGGCCCCGCCCACCCGCGGCCTGCGAGACGCGCTGACGCGCCTCGAGATGTCGCTGCCCGCCGAGCCAAAGCCCGAGCCAAAGCCCGAGCCCAAACCCGAGCCAAAGCCCGAGCCCAAACCCGAGCCAAAGCCCCAAGCTCAGGCCGCGCCCCAGCCCCAAGCCGCGGCCCCTCAGCCTCGAGCCGCCGCGGCCTCGATCGCAGCGCCCGAGGCCCAAGAGGCGCCCTCGAACCCCGAGCAGGTCATCCAATACCTCGCCAAGGTCGGCGCCGACTTCGTCAAGACCGCCAACATCTTGCGTGGGGCCAACCAGGCCGACGCCCTCGCCTACCGCCTGGCTCGCATCGGCTTGTACACGCACATCATCAAGCCGCCGCCGGCCCAGCCAAACGGCAACCTCGGCGTCCCGGCCCCGCCTCCGGATCTCATGAACCGCCTGGGCCTGATGAAGGCCAACGGCAAGTGGGCCGAGATCATCGAGGAGACCGAGGGCGCGCTGATGCGCTTTCGCTTTTGCGTCGACCTGCACCACCAGACGGCCATCGCCCTCGGCGCTCTCGGCCACGGCGAGGCCCTCGACGCGGTGCTCGAGGGCATGCACACCCTGCTCGGCCGCATGCCGACCCTCCTGGTCCTCAAGTTCAACAACGGCACGCCGCTTTGCAGCCCCGACGCCAAGGCCTGGGTCGACGCCGAGGTCTTCCCCGACACGGGCGGAGGTGGAGGCGGCGGCGGGCTGCCCGAGGAGGTGCTCAGCAAGATCGACAAGGCCAAGAAGGCGGCCAGCGGCGGCGCCTTCGACGAGGGCGCCGAGATCTTGCAGACGCAAATCGAGCGCGCGTCGGCGGGTCGCAACCGACTGATGATCCGCATGACCCTCGCCGAGATGGCGGCCTCGCCAGCCCCCCGGCTGGCGCTCGGCCTGTTCACCGGCCTGGCGCGCGAGCTCGAGCGCCTCGATCTCGACGACTGGGAGCCCGAGCTGACCACCCGCTGTCTTCAGGGTCTGATCCGCTGCCAGGCCGCCGCGGCCAAGGCCAAGCCTCCGCTCGTCACGGATCCGGCCTTCGAGCGGCTGTGTCGGGTCGATCCCGTGGCCGCGAGCAAGCTGGCGACCTGAGCTCGTGCGGAATACCCGGGGCCTGGGCGTCGTCTTGCGCGGCGCCTTCGGCCGCGCGCGTGAATCGCCCGCGCGTGACAGCGTCGGCAAACTCGCGCCGCTGGGATGACACTGACTCGACAACGAGCTGCACCGGCCTCGCTGCCGACCCCCGAGAGGGCACGAAGCGGCACAAAACCCTCTACCCACGCGTCGACTCCTCCAATCACGCGTGGAGCCCCGCGCGGTTTTTCGCTACGCTCTGCCCGCGCTCACTCGTAGCTCATCGCCAACGAAGCGCCCCCATTTGATGATGTCCGACGTCGACGCTCGCGAGTCCACCCAAGTTCACTGGCTGTTGCTCGGCTCTCTGTCTGCCGAGCCTAGCGGGCGCCGCTTCGTGCTCGATAACGAGGGCTTCGCCGCGGCCTTCAGCGCCGCGAACATGCAGGCCAAGGTCGATCTGGCCGAGGCCCTCGGCGCGGGCCACCCCGTGGAGGTCGAGCTTCGCTTCGAACGCCTGCGCGACTACTCGCTCAAGCACGTGCTCGCCTCGCTGCCGGTGCTGACCTCGCTGCGCAAGCTCGCCGACGACATGGGCGGCCCCTCGTCGCGGCGGCCCTCGGACGAGGCCGCCCTCGCCAAGGTCGTCGAGCTCGTCGGCGACGGTCCGCTCGCCGCGGAGCTGCGCTCGCTCTTCGCCGCGCCCGAGCCCGCCGCCTCCGCCGCCTCCGAGCCCGAGCCCGCCGCCCCCGCCAGCGGCGACGCCGGCCTCGTCGATGAGCTGCTCGAGCGCGGAGCGAGCCGCGACAACGACAGCAAGCGCGCCGTGTCCTCGTTCATCTCGGCGATCCGTGGCAAGCCCGCGACGACCAAGGGCAAGCCCACGCCGGTCAACCGCCGCGCCCGCGAGCTGATCGAGACCGCCGTGTTCGGGGCCGTGTCCGCGCTGCTCAACGACCCCGCCGTGACCGAGCCCGAGGCGCTGTGGCGCGGCCTCAAGCTCGTCGTGGATCAGGCCACGCGCAAGGCCGGCATGCTCGTCGAGATCGTCGACGTCGCGCCCGCGGGCATCGAGGCCGCGCTGCGCGAGTGCCTCGACGACGAGCCGATGAACCGGCCCGACACCTTCTTTTGCTTCGACCGCATCGAAGACCCCAGCGTGATGCAGGTGATCGCCTCGACCGCCGAGGACCTTCACGCTCCCGTGGTCATCGGCGTCGGCCCGAGCTTCTTCGGTACCGACGACGCAGAGCAGGTCATCCCCACGCTGCGCGCCGCCAAGGAGCCCGAGCAGGCCATGCCCGAAGGTTGGGCCGAGCTGCGCGCGGACGAGGTCTCGCGCTGGCTCGCCGTGGTCACGAACGACGTCGTGGTCGCCTCCGAGGGCGCTGGGGCTGCGCGGCGCACCGTGCTTGGCTCCGCGGTGTTCGCCCTCGCCGCCATGCTCGCCGCCAGCTATCGCCACACCAGCGGTTTTGCGCGCATCCTCGGCAAAGATGGCGCCCTCAAGGCGCCGGGCCTGCGCGAAGTTCAGGTCGGGCGCGAAGCCGGTAACGCAGCCCCGACCGCGGCGTTCCTATCGATCCGCGCGCAGGCCGAGCTCGCCGACCTCGGCGTCATTGGCCTGGGTAGCGCACGTAATTCCGACATGGTCATGCTCTCTGCCATGCGCACGGTTCGGGGCTCCAAGGACGCCGTTCCTCTCCCCGCGCAGCTGCTCACCGGGCGGCTCGTGCGCTTCGGCAGCTGGGTCCGGGACCAGGTCCCCGCCGGCTCCACCCGCGATCAAGTCGTCGAGCTCTTCAAGCAGGCCGCGAGCGTGTTCTTGTTCCCAGGCCTGACCAGCGGCGCCCGCCTCGACGCGGGCGTGGTCGACGAAGACGGACAGGGCCCCGCCATCCGCCTGGTCGCGAGCGTCGACCCCCGCCTCGCGGGCATCCCCTTCGAGGTCGGCTTCGACCTCCCCCTCAGTGTCAGCTTGGCTGACTGAAGGTCACCACAACGTCCCAGTTTTGATCCTCACGAGCGAGCTTCTTCGCTTGACAGTAAATAGCACACAGACCTAACGTCTCCGCGCACCGGGAAACGACGACCCCAGACCGCATAGGGAAAGCAGCTAGAAAAAATGGCCGAGACCGTACACCTCTACTTGAAGGCAAATGGCACCGATATCCAAGGCGAGAGCACCCAGGTCAGCCTGGGTCGCGGAGACTCGATTGAGTGCCTCTACTTCGAAGACTCCGTCCGCACTGCGCGTGAGAAGGGCTCCGGCATGGCCACTGGTCGCCGCACCTTCGAGCCGATCGTGATCCGCAAGCGCATCGACAAGTCGTCGCCCCTGCTCGCCAAGGCGCTGTGCAACAACGAGGTCATCGAGGCCTCGTTCAAGTTCTTCCGCCCCAGCCCCTCCGGCGACGGTACCACCGAGCACTTCTTCACCGTCGAGATCGGTGAGGGGCGCCTGGCCTCGATCGAGCGCGTGTCGCCCGACACCATCGACCCCGCCAGCGCCCTCGAGCCGCCCTCCGAGCGCGTCGCCATGGTGTTCCACAACGTCACATGGACCTACGAGGCCACCGGCGCCTCGCACCACGACAACTGGCGCGAGAACCAGTAGTCCTCGACCAAGGTCGACCCTCGAAGAAGCCACCCTCGCGGTGGCTTCTTTTATTTTTGCAGCTCGGCCTCGAAGGGCCAAAGCGGCGGGTCCGTGACGAAGAGCAGCCCCGGCGCGCGATCGAACCACCACGCGCCGTGTAGCTGCCAGGCCATGGCCACGAGGACCAGCGCAGGGAACAGCCAGCGCCGCCACGCGGGGCCCTTTGCGCCCACGCCCGCGCCCCCCCCAAAGACCAGCGCGACCAGCAAGAAGGGCAGCCAGTCCAGGGCGAAGCGGTAGCTGAACTGGAGCTGGCCGCTGTTTTGATAGAGCAGCGAGGGCAGGGCGACCGCGGCGGCGCTCAGCCACAGGCCCCAGCGCTGCGACGCCAGCAGCTCGCCCTCGTGCTCGTCGGGCGTCGCTTCGCTCGCCGCAGCGTCACCCTTGCCCGCGCGTCGCCTGGGCAGCGCGAGGCAGAGCAGCCAAGGCGCGCCGAGCAGCACGCTCGAGCCGTGCATCGACACCCGAGGCACCAGGGCCGAGCTCGGCGAGAGCCCGAGCATCGCCCCCGGCCACGGCCCCGGCCCGTGGCTCCACACCGGCAGCAGCGAGAAGGCGCAGCGCAGGTTCCTGCCCAGGTAGGCAGTCGAGAACATGCCCTGCTCCTGCATGCGTCGCTGCCAGCGGATCTCCAAGAAGCGGTGGCCGAACTCGAAGGGGTCTTCGAAGCGCGCCCAGTTGAAGGCCATGAGCAGCCCGCCGATCACCAAGATCGGCGCGGCGAAGCGCAGGGCCGCGAGCACCCGCGCGCGGCCTTCGGTCTCGCGCCACCACTCGACCACGAACAAGGGCAGGGCGAGGGCAAGGTGCGGGCGGCAGGCCACGGCCATCGCCAGGGCCAAGCCGGCGAGCGCCGGCCGACGGCAGCGCCAGGCCATGGAAATGTAGAGCGACAGGCACAGCGCCGCGGCGATCTGCGCGGTGAACCACACCCGCCCGTGCGCGCCGACGAAGGCCGCGGGGCTCGCGAAGGTCCAGGCGGCGACAGCCCACAGATGCTCGCTACCGCGCAGCCGCGCCCCACCACCCAGGCCGCGCTCGCGGTCGAAGAGGCGCAGCAAGACCACGGGGATCAGCGCCGCGAGCAGACAGGTGATCAGCACGTCGCGAGCCTGGGTGCCACGCAGCGCGACCGCGGGGAGCATGGCCAGCGCAGGCCCTGGCGGGAAGCTGATGAACCAGGTCTCTTCGCGGTGGAGGATGTCCCGGCGAGGGATCTCGCGCAGGCTTCGCTCGCGGCCGAGCACCAGCCAGCCCTCGATGCCGCGCTCGAGCTGCGCGCACGCCTCGGTCTTGCAGGGGTAGGCGCGCACGCTCGTGCCGTCGCGCAGCGTCAGCGTCCACACCCGCGCCCAGTCGTCGAAGCCGTGGTGGCGGCACCGCTTGGCCCGGCGCTGCTCGGGCCCGCACCATCCGGGCGGCTTCCCGTCGTGGTGCAGGCGCCCCTCGAGCCAGCCCTGAGCCATGTGGCTGTAATGGTTGTCGCGGCTGGGCTCGAGCACGCGCGGGCCCGCGAGGGCACACAGCCCCAAAAACGCGAGCGCGAACACGACCAGCGCGCGCAGCAGCTCTCGGTTGCGAAGCCGGCCCTCGGGCATCGGCGAAGTGTAACCTCGTCGGCGGGCGGGCCCGACCCTGCTACCATCGATCGCCATGGACACCACCGCCTCCCGCGCGATCGCAGGCGCCGCGCTGGCCTGCGCACTGGGGCTCGGAGGCTGGACCTCCAGCCGCCTGACCGCAACCACCGAGGCCCGCGCCGAGGTGATCATGGCCAAGCGCGTCGACCCCAAGGTCGCCCAGCGCCAGGCCCTGGCCCGCGAGCCGATCTACGAGCGCAGCGAGGCGTTCTACAAGACCCGCGTCGAGGTCGCCCACGAGCACTACGAGGCCGAGGAGGGCGTCCCGCTGACCACCCTCGCGGCCCTGCGCGAGCCCAACGTCTTCTTCCACCCGATCACCGCCGACGCCCCGCGCACCCTCGCCCCCGGCGAGTCCCTGCGCGAGGCGCCCCTCGAGATCAGCGTGTCCGTGCAGCAGCTCGTATCCGAGGCCCGGGGGATCCGCAGCAAGCTCGCCCACACCGTGGTCGACGTGGTGAACACCGGCGAGGTGCCCGTGGCCTACCGCCTGCTCCTCGACAAGGCCGGCGACGGCGACTGCCGGCTGCGGGCCATGACCCGCTACGACGCCATGGTCCTCGAGCCGGGCGAGCGCGCGGAGATCTCCGTGTGCAAGGACAGCCACAGCATCGAGATCTCCGAGCTGCGCGTGCTCGAGCTGACCCCCGCCGGGGCGATCTGGGTCGACAAGCTCCCCGCCGCCGCCGTCGCCCTGGGAGAGAACGCGACCCGTGCCCACGACCCGGGCCGCGAGCTCGTGCAGTGCACCGAGCTGCCCGTGCGCGAGTACGCCGCCCGCATTCAGAGCGGCGAGCTCGCCTGGGAGGACCTCATCGACTTCTACAGCCGCCACGACTGCGAGAACTACGAGTGGGTCGAGGGCTACACCCGCGCCCTCGAGCCGCTCGCGTCGCTGCCCGTGCTCGCCGAAGACGACCAGTGAGGGCGGTGAGCCCTCGCGCCTGCGCGGCCGCGCTATGCTCGACCGCGATGCGCCGCGTCCTCGCAGCAGCTTCGGTCCTCCCCGCCACGGCTTCGGCCCTCCCCGCCACGGCTTCGGCCCTCCCCGCCACAGCTTCGGCCCTCCCCGCCGCCCTGGCTCTCGCCACAGCTTCGGCCCTCGCCACCGGCCTGGGCTGTAGCGACGAGATCAGCGCCTGCGACCTCGACTCCAGCGCCATCGCGATGCGCGCAACGATCACCGACGACGGCGAGCGCGTCGAGGTCCAGATCGTGCTCGAGGTCGGCAACGACGGGGCCGAGGGCACGGCGACCCAGCTCTCGCTGTGCGAGGCCGACGCGCTGAGCGTCAACGGCGAGACCACCGAACTCGAGCGCGCCCTGGGCCAGCGCTACTACACCGTCGAGTTCGACGAGCGCGCCGACAGCTACAGCATCGAGCTCGAGCGCAGCGGCTACGACCCGGCCGTGGCCACCGTCGAGATGCCCCCCGAGCTCGAGATCCTCGCCCCCGCCGAGGGCTCCGAGCACCCGCGCAGCGAGCCTCTGGAATTCTCGTGGTCCCCGATCTGGGAGGGACACACCCTCGAGCTCGCCGTCGAAGACGAGATCGGCTCGAGCTGCATCGTCGGCCTCGGCCTCGAGTACGAGGTCGACGACACCGGCAGCTACGTCGTGCCCGCCGACGCCCTGCTCAACACCCTGCCCAGCCAGAGCACCTGCGACGTGTGGGCCGCCCTCACGCGCACCGCCGAGGGCGACTACCCCGAGCAGCTCCACGCCAGCGGGAGCGTGATCGCGACCGTCAAGCGCCGGCACCGCTTCTCCTCCTCGACCTGAGCCTGCGCTCGACCTGCGCTCCTCCGTGAAGCGCGAGCGCAGCCGAGGCCGTGCAGCCACCGCCGGCTCGGCGCTCGGGCCCGGCCTTGCCAGCCGCCGCGGCCATGCTGCAAAGTCGGCCCGTGACGCGCGATCCTTCAGGCAACGCGGGCGGCGACAAAGGCGAGCGCAAGCGCAGGCGCAAGCGCCTGGGCATCCTCATCCGCCTGGCGATCTACATCCCGCTGCTGGCCTTCTTTGGCTGGCGCGCCGCGGCCCGCTTCACGGAGGAGCGCGAGGCCTCGGACGAGGCCTTCCGCGCCGGCGTCCAGCAGCGCCTCGAGCAGCCGCCCGAGGTGATCATGCTACCCAACGGCGAGGCGATGCAGGTGATCAGCCCCGAGCAGGCCTCCGCCATGGGCGTGGAGATCTCGCCTGCGCCCGCTGATCCCACCGCCCCCGCTGAGCCCCCTGAGCCCCCTGATCCAGCTGATCCCTGAGACAACCGGAGCACCATGGACCGCAAGACCTTCATCTCCGCGTCGAGCGCAGCTCTTCGCCACATCGACGAGGTCCTCGGCGACCTCGAGCACGAGCGCCTCGACGTGATCTTGGCTGGCGACGTGCTGACCTTGGCCTTCGAGAGCGGCGACAAGTTCGTGATCAACGCCCACTCCGCGGCCGAGCAGGTCTGGATGGCCGCGGGGACCACCGCCTGGCACTTCGACCTCGTCGACGACGGGCGCTGGATCGCCGCCAAGACTGGCGACGAGCTGATGGCGACCGTCGCCAAGGTCGTCGGCGACAAGCTCGGCGAGCCCGTCGAGCTCTAGGAGCCCGTGGTGAAACCCGACACGACACCTCGCTTGGTCTTTTCGCCGAGGGCTTTGTCGCCAAAACTGACAGTACGCCCGGTACAGCGGCGTTTTGGCTCCGCGCCCTCGACGAAAATCCCGGCGCCAGGAGCCGCGCTGGGTTTCACCACGGGCTCCTAGGAGCCCGTCACGCAGGCGACGCGCGAAGACATCTCATGACCGAGATCCGTCGACTTCGTGCGCTGCTCGTGATCTCGCTGTGCGCCTGCGCGCCCGTCGACAGCCGCTCGACCGTCGACCTGCACCCGCGCCCACCCGCGGCCAAGGGCGACACGATCCCCACACCACCGCCCGGCGAGCAGCTCATCGAGCGCGACTTCTCGGCCGACTACGTCCAGCTCGGCCCCCGCGTCCTCATCGAGCTGCGCGAACACCCGCGCTGCGCGACCACGCGCCACCGCCCCGTGACCCGCGTCGAGGACGTCCACCGGACCACCCGGGGCTTCATCGCCTGGGACTTCGCCCTCGGCGGCCTGGCCAGCGGCGTCGCGGCCCTGGCCTTCGCCAAGCCCGAGGTCTTCTCCGTCCGGCTGATCGACAGCCAGGGCCGCCTCGCCTACGACCGCAGCCCCGCCTGGGTCACGGGCGGCGTGTTCGCGGGCGTCGGCGCGATCCTCCTCGCCGCCGGCGTGGTCAACGTCATGCGCTCCACCGACGAGGTCCGCTACGCCGACGCCTTCGCGGTCGACCTCGGCCCCAGCCACCCCTGCCCCGGCGGCCCGCTCCCGGTCGCCAACCGTCGCCTGCGCCTGAGCCTGCCCGGGCGCGACGAGGGCGAGGCCACGCGGGTCATCGCCGGCCGCAGCGACGCGCACGGCCGGGCCCGCTTCGAGCTTTCCCTCGAGCCAAACCCGGCCGCGGCCCCGGACTCTGCCCCCGCTCCTGACAAAGCACTGCGCGCGGCCGTCCTCGAGATCGGCGAGGCCGAGCCAGACCCCAGCTCGGACCCAGGCCCAGACGCGTGGGCGCCCAAACCCCTGATCTTGCGCCTGCGCGTGCCCTGGACCGACGGCGTCCAGGCGCACAGCGGCAGCGCCGACACCCGCACCCTCGACCAGCCGGGCCTCGAGCTGCCCAGCCAGGGCGACTCGAAGAGGAAGAACTCACCGTGACCGCGCTGCGGATCTATATCGGCCTGGGCAGCAACCTCGGCGATCGCCTGGCGACCTTGCGCCAGGCCGTACGCGCCATCGCTGCCCTCGAGGGCGTCGAGCTGCGCGCCTGCTCCAGCCCCTGGGAGACCAGCCCCCTCGGCCCGGGCAGCGGCCCCTTTCTCAACGCCGCCCTCGAGCTCCTGAGCTTCCGCGACCCCCCGGCCCTGCTCGACGCCCTCTTGTCCATCGAGGTCGCCGCGGGCCGCGTCCGCCGCGAGCGCTGGGGCGACCGCACCTTGGACCTCGACATGCTCTGCGCCTTCGACCAAGCCGGCGAAGAGCGCACCCTCCCCGGGCCCCTGCACCTCCCCCACCCCGGGGTCGTGCACCGCGACTTCGTGCTCCGCCCCCTGCTCGAGCTCGCGCCTCAGCTGTGCGTAGACGGGCGAAGCTGCGCAGACTGGCTCGCCGCGCTGCCCGTGGGTGAGCGCACGGTCCTGCACCGCCTCGATGACCCGCTGTGGATGCGCTGAGAGCCCGGCTCTGCTAGGGTGCGCGGCTCCGGGCGGATAGCTCAGTTGGTTAGAGCACCGTGCTTACACCGCGGGGGTCACAGGTTCGAGTCCTGTTCCGCCCACTCCCCTACTTTCGATAAAAGAATGTCCAAGAATAGTTGCTCAACGGCCACCTTCACTCTTGGACATGAGTCAGCCTCAAGGCTTACACACCCCATAGCCCCCGAGGTCCTCGCAGCTCGGCAGCGCCTCCGGGCACGCCGGCTCCTCGAGCGCGCAGATCGGCACGCAGCAGCCCCCAAGCCACCCGTCGCAGCCATCGAGCTCGTCATCCCATTCGCACGAGAACCCTGGTCCGCAGCTGTTGGCGATGCACGCGTCGAGCAGGCCGCCGCCGCCGTGGGGGATGCAGGTCCCTTGCTGATCCGCCCGCGGCGTGCAGGCGTAGCCCGCGTCGCAGTCCTGCGCGTAGACATCACAGGGATCGCCGCACACGCCAAAGCCGCCGCACTGCTGGCCCTGTGGGCAGTCTTCGTCGAGCTCGCACAGCGCCGCGCACCAGCCCTCGGTGCCGACACCGGTCTCCACCCCGAGGCAGTAGAGCCCTGCGTCGCAGGCCAGCGGACCATCGTCGAGCTGCGTACACGGCTCGCCAGAGCCGGCGGGATCCGAGACCTCCGGCTCGCAGCTACCGTAGAAGCACTGCTCTCCCGCGGGGCAGTCTTGTAGCGCCATGTCGCAGTCGCCGACCAAGCTGACGTCGAGCTCGTGGCCGGCGTCGAGCGGGCCGGTCCAGACCAGGCGGTAGTCGCCGGGCTCGAGCCCGCGCAGCGAGAGAGGAAGTGACGGCAGCCATTGGCTGAGGAACGAGCCCTTGCAATCGCAAGCCTCGATCTCCAGCGTGGTGCCCTCGGGGACATCGCCCACGAGCTCGAAGCCGTACACCTCCCCTTGCTCGCCGTCGACGTGCAGCACCCACTCGACGCGGCCCTCGGAGGCGTCGTTTTCGTCGCGCTCGAAGTTGCTGCGCACGTCGGCGGCGCTGCAATCGAGGGTGGCCTGGAGCGCGTAGCTCGGCCGGAGGCTGTCGGGCTCGGGCTCGAGCTCTGCGCCGCGGCAGCCGAGCTCGAAGCGGTGGTGGCCCTCGGCGCCCCAGCTGATGTGATCCCGAACGTCGTCGTCGATGCTCGTGCCAAAGGCCGCGCTGTAGTGCGCCCGGACCTCGTCGGGGGACATCCTCCAGTCGATGCTGTAGATGAAATCCTTGAGCGCCTGCACGCCATGGGTCAGCAGCAACCAACGAACCAGCTGCCCCGCGGTGAAGTAGCCGTGAGGGATGTCCTTCAGCGCCCCAGTGCTCCCCCCTTCGAGCATGGTCTGGGCATCTGGAAGATCCCAGGCAACCTTGGGCTCACAGCGCGCTCGCCCGAGCGCGACCGCCAGACCCTCGGTGAAGATCGTGTGACCGAAATTGAGCGAGCCGCCCTCGGTCCAGCCCGTGCGATCATGAACGAGCTCGTGCCAGATCCCGCCCGTTTTGTGTTCGCGAACGAAGGCCCCCTCTCTCACCACGCAGCCCGATGAGCTTTCCGGGCAGAAGTCTTCGTAGAGCTCGTCTTCGACGATCCAAAGCGAGCTCTTGCGTGGGACCTCGAGCTCGTAGGTGGCGTCGATGCGCTCGATCTCGGCGTCGATGTCAGCGAGGTTGCCGGCGCAAAGGGCCAGCTCGGGATCACTCACCCCGACGCGGGCGTGCTCGCTCTCGTAGTCGACCTCGGGGAGCGAGGGCCCACAACCCGTCGTCATGACGACGGTCGAGAGCGCGGCCCTTCGAACGAGTCCATTTCTAGGCGAAAGCTTCGTCATGCCACCGAGGTTAGCCCATTCACCAACCTCGGCCATCACCTCATTTTCCGACACTCATCGCCAAATTCAGAGCAGGTGTCGGGCCTTGATCTCGAGGTAACGATTGATCAAAGCCGGCGTCAGATCCCGCGGGCTGACGTCCAAGATCAGCGCCCCCTGGCCCTTGAGCTGACGAATCAAGCCCTCGCGCCAGCTCAACAATCCAGCCGCTGCGCCCCGCGTGTATAGGTCCAAGTCGCTCGCCCGGCGCGGGCCGAGGGCGACCGGCGCGGCGCTCGTCGACATCGCCGCGCTCGCCTGCGGGGCGGGGCTGCCGTCCGCGGCCAGGCGACCCTCGAGCAGGGCGTCGACCTCGAGGTCACGAAAGAGCACGATCAGCGGGAGGTGGCGCGGGTAGAGCCCACGGCTGATCCGCAGCAGCTCCTCGGCGGCGCGCTCGTCGATGACCTGGGTGAAGATCACCACCATGGTCCGCTGACGGATGCGCGAGTTGAGCAGGTGAAAGGCCTGCTCGGGGTCGGACTCGACGAGCTCCGGGTGCAGGGCGTAGCTGGCCTGGATCAGCTTCTGCACCGCCTTGCGCCCGCCGCTGGGCGGGACGAGGGTCTGGAGCGTGTCGGCGTAGCTGAGCAGGCCCACCCGGTCGCCGCCGCGCGAGGCCACGTGGGCGAGCATCAAGCTCGCGTTGAGGGCGTGGTCGTAGAGCGAGATGCCCTCGGCCTCGGCGGTCATGGTCCGCCCGGCGTCGAGGGCGAAGACCACGTTTTGATTGCTCTCGAGCTGATACTGGCGGGCGGTGAGCTTGCCGCGGCGCGCGGTCGCCTTCCAGTCGATCGAGCGGAACTCGTCGTCGCGGCTGTAGTCGCGCAGCTGCTCGAACTCCGACTCGCCGCCCAGGCGCCGGCTGGTCCGCATCAGCGCGTGCTGGCGATCCTGGCGGGCGAGCAGCTCCCAGGTCCGGACCTGCTGGACGTCGGGGTAGACGCGCACGCGCTGGTGGGCGGGGAAGCGGACCTGCTTCTTCCACAGGCCGAGCGCGCTCGGGTAGCGCACGATCATGTCGCCGAGCACGTGGGCGCCGCGCTTGCGCGGGGTGATCCGAAAGCGCTCGACCGCCCGCCGACCCGGGCGCAGCTTGACGGTCAGCGGCAGCTCCGGCGCCTCGGCGTGATCGAAGAGCTCACAGGTCAGCTCGACCTTCAGACGCCGCCGCGCCCGGGAGCGCAGCTCGATGGTCACCGGGTTTTGCCGGCCGATCGAGAACACCTCGGGGCAGCGCCGGCTGAGGGTCACGAGCTTGCCCCGGGTCAGCGCGGCGTCGAGCAGCGCGAGGGTCACCAGGCCCGCGTCGACGATCCACATCGGCTGCTTCAGCGACTCGTCGAAGGGGACCATGGCGGCGAGGATCACCGGCACGATCGCTAGCCAGACGAGGGTGCGGTTGGGGACGAGCATGGCGGCCGGGCGAGAGGGGAGAGGGACGCGAGAGGGGCTCAGGCCGCGGTCTGAGGCACCGTGGCCTCGCGCAGGATCGTCTGCACGCAGTCGTCGGCGGTCACGCCCTCGATCTCGGCGTCGGGGTGCAGGACCAGGCGGTGGCGGAGGATCGCCGGGGCCAGCCACTTGACGTCGTCGGGGATCACGAAGTCGCGGCCCTCGCTGGCGGCCCGGGCCCGGGCGCAGTTGAGCAGGGAGATCGACGCGCGCGGCGAGGCGCCGAGGTAGATCGAGCGGTGCGAACGGGTGCGGCTGACGAGGTCGGTGATGTAGTCGAGGATGTCCTCGCGCACGCCCACGCCGGTGCTGACCGCGGTCTGCATGGCCACGAGCTGCTCGGCGCTGATCAGCTGGCGGATGCCCACGCTGTCGAGGTCCGAGGGGTCGAAGCCCTGGACGTAATTTTGGAGGATCGCCCGCTCGACGCCGCGCTCGGGGTGGTCGACGTTGATCTTCATCAAGAAGCGGTCGAGCTGGGCCTCGGGCAGGGGGTAGGTGCCCTGGGACTCGACGGGGTTTTGCGTGGCGATGGTGAAGAAGGGGCGGGGCAGCGGCCGGGTCGCGCCGTCGACGGTGACCGAGCGATCCTGCATGGCCTCGAGCAGCGCCGACTGGGTCTTGGCCGGGGCGCGGTTGATCTCGTCGGCGAGCAGCAGCTGGGTGAACACCGGCCCGGCCAGGAACATGAACTGGTTTTGCTGCTGGTTGAAGACGTTGCCGCCGGTGACGTCGCTGGGCATCAGGTCCGGGGTGAACTGGATGCGCTTGAACTCGCAGCCCAGCACCCGCCCGAGGGTGCGGACGAGCAAGGTCTTGCCGAGGCCGGGGACACCCTCGATGAGCACGTGGCCGCGGGCGAAGATCGCCAGGAGCACGTGCTCGACGACGTCCTCTTGGCCAAGGAGCACGCGGCCGACCTCGGCGCGGGCGGCAGCGAATGCCTGGGCGAATTCTTGAAGGTGCATGGTCTGGTGAGCTTCGGTGTCGAAGGGTGTCGAAGAGGAGAGGAGCGCTAGCGGGCGCCCCCGGTCTCCTCGAGCAGTCGCGCCAGCTGACGCATGATCTCGAGGTCGCGGGCCGAGCCGCGCTCGCCCTCCGCGGGGGCCTCGCGCAGGTCGTTGGCCATGAGCAGCAGCTTCATCAGCTCGGCCTCGTCGCGGCCCGTGCGGGCGGCGAGGCCGACGGCGAGGCCGTGGAGGCTGGCCCGGCTCGCGCGCCCAGAGGCCCGCTCGCGCAGGCGCTCGAGCGCCCAGCTGGCGTAGAGCGCCGCGACGTGACGCGAAGCCCGGGCCTGGGCGTAGCGCTGACCCAAGGTCCGCACGTGCTCGGCGAAAGCCCGGCGCTTGCGGCGAAGAGGCTCGCGCAGCCTGGCGAAGGGCAGGCCGACGGCGGCGTAGAGCACGGCCAGGAACACCAGGATCTGGATGAAGAGCCAGCCGAGCTTGCTGTTTTGCACGCTCTCGAAGGGGTTGTCGGCGCCCTCGCCCTGCTCCGTGCTCGCGCCCCCGTCGATGTGCTTGCAGCCGCAGCTGCCCGCGAGCACGAAGGCGACCTCCTCGAGCTCGAGCTCGATGAAGAGGTTGACCAAGAACGCGCCGTTGTCGTCGACGATCAGCGACGCGTTGTGGAACATGTCGGGCTCGGAGAAGACCACCACGTGGCCGTCCCCGAGGCGGCGATCGACGACGTAGTTCTGCGCGGGCGTGGAGGCCGGCTCGTCGCCCTGGTCGTACCACCAGTTCACCTCCTGGTCCGCGTTCTCGCCGGTGGCCGGCCGCTCCGCCAGCGTCCTGGAGGAGCCGTAGCCGAGCCCGGTCACGACGATCCGACCCAGGGGCGCGCGCAGCTCGAGCTCGATGAAGTGGTGGCTGTAGCCAGGCGTGAGCGCGGGGTCGGCGTGGAAGTCGACGCTGTAGTCGACGCCGAGCTCGTCGGGGAGCTCGCGGCCGTTGGCGATCACCAAGGTGTTGCCCGCCTCGACCCAGTCGAGCAGCTCGGGCCACATCTCGGCTTCGGGCTCGGCGTCCTCGAGCAAGACGATCGCGCCGCTGCTGGTGTCGAGCTGATCCAGGGGCTCGAAGCGCCGCCCGCTCTCGATGCCCTGGCGGTAGAGCAGCTCGGCGATGGCCCGGGCGCCCTGCGGCCCGTTGCCGAGGCCCGCGAGGGCCATGGCCCGCTCGCGCTCCTGGCCGCGCTCGCTCGCGGGGCCCTCGTCGAAGTCGTCGAGCTCGCAGCTGAGCTGGCTGCCCAGGCCGACGCCCAGCGCCGCGGCGAGCATCGCCCGGCCGACGATCCCCAGGACCTTGGCGCGCACGCTGGCATAGCGCGCGCCCTCGGCCGCCGCGCTGCCAAATTTGATCTGCTCGACCTCGCGGACCACGGCGCGCAGCTCGTTGCGTAGCTCGGGCTTG
The DNA here is from genome assembly GCF_011083025.2 of Pseudenhygromyxa sp. WMMC2535. NCBI lineage: Bacteria > Pseudomonadati > Myxococcota > Nannocystales > Nannocystaceae > Pseudenhygromyxa > Pseudenhygromyxa sp. WMMC2535. Next base: position 2,799,604 of record NZ_JABJWV010000001.1, on the reverse strand, counting down.
GCGCGCAGCTCCCGGATGTAGTCGCCGTTGGTCTTCCAGGGGTCGACGGCGATCAGGTGATCCCCCTCGAGGCGGCGCAGCAAGGCCGCGTAGGCGTCGTGGATCGCCTCCTCGTACTCGCCCCGGGCCGCGGCCTCCTCGGCCAGCCGCAGCAGGCGCTGGACGTCGGTCTCGATCACCCGCTTGGCCGCGACCTTGGCCGCGACCAGCGAGCTGTCCGGGCTGTCCTCGGGCAGCGGCTCGTCGTCCTCGTCGTCCTCGTCGTCGTCGCGGATGAAGTTGCGCGCGATCGCGTAGGCGATCCCCAAGACGGCGGCGGCGATCACCAGCCACATCAGCACCCGCGCGAAGCCGCCGAGATTTGGTAGCTCGATCTCGACCTCCTCGGGGGGGTCCTTCTTTTCGAGCTCGGGCTCGGGCGTCGAGCGCTCCTCCTCCGCCTCGCTCGACGCCTCCTCGCCAGCGTCCTCCTCGCCAGCGCTGTCTGGAAGCTCGACCTCCCTGCCCTCGGCGCGCTCGTCTTCCTCGCCGCCGCCCTCTCCCTCGGCCTCCCCCTCCTCGGCCTCCCCCTCGGCCTCCCCCTCGGCCTCCCCCTCCTCGCGCACCCTCACCCACTCGCCCTCGCCCTCCCCGGACTTCGAGCTGCGGTAGTGGTTTCGCCAGTCGGGCTCGCGCTCACAGACCGCGGCGAAGCCGGGGCAGCGGTCGATCAGGTGGCTGTCTCGGGCGATCTCGCACCAGCGCAGGTCGATGTCGTCCTCGGGCACGTAGTCGTTGCCGCGCTGACAAAAGAGGTAGCGCTCGTCCTCGAAGATCTCCTCGATCGCCGCCCCGGCCGACTTGGAGGTGGTGGGCTCGGCCGCGAGCAGGCCGACCAGCAAGACGAGGCCAGCGCTCACGCGGCCCCTCGCTCGTGCTCGTCAGCGTCGGCCGCCTGGATCGCCATGAAGCGCAGCTGGATGTCCCAGCCGTCGAGGCGCGTGCGCTGATCGATGTAGGACAAAAAGCGCGCCGTCGACCAAAAGGGCACGGCGAGGAAGAAGCCGAACAGGGCCGCCGCCGAGCCGCCGCTGTAGAAGAGCGAGCCGAGGGGCGTGCCGACCTGGAGCAGGAATTCGAGCAGGCCGTTGTTGATCAGCAGCTCGGCAGACAGCACGAAGGCGCACACTCCCAGGGTCATGAGCAGCAGCATGCCGGCGGCGCCGGGCGCCCTGCCCTTGATCATGTTCCCGGCCCGAGTCAGGGAGCCCACGGCGCTGGCCTGCTCGAGCAGGCAGGCCTCGTGGACATAGGCCACCCGGGCCCAGACCCATATCGGCAAGATGACCGTGAAGAAGCCCAGGCCGCCCAGGCCGAGGAAGAGCCGGCTGACGATGAGCGCGCCCATGTAGGGGAAGAAGCGCCGCCAGAACTGGAGGAGGACCTCGCCCACGCTGACCTCCTCGGCGAACATCTTGCGCCCGACGGCCACGGTGAACACGCCCTGGATCGGCGTGGCCAGGGCCACCGCCAGCAGCCAGACGTCGACCCAGCTCCAGTCGAGCAAGAACGCGGCGGCGCAGCACAGCAGCCAGGCCGGGAGCAAGGTCAGCGCCCCGAGCTTGGCGTAGAGCTTGGCCGCCGGCTCGCTGCAAAAGCGCAGCGCGAGGTCGAGGAGCTCGGCCATGCTGCGCGGGCGCAGCACGATGCGCGCGGCGTCGAGCTTCACGCTGGCCGCCCCTTGCTCGAGCCCTTGGCCCAGGTCGCCCCGCCGGTGGTCGCCCCGAGCGGGCTGGGGTGCGGGCGCCGGGCCCGGCCGCCGAAGCCCAGCCAGGCGATCACCAGCAGCGTGAACACCCCCGAGGCCGTCCACTTGACCGGCGGCGGCAGCGAAGAGGGCGACCAAAAGCCCTCGAGCCCCGCGGCGATCACCAGCATGGCCGCCGCGCCCATGATCAGGTGCCCGAGCTCCCGGGCCTGGGCGCGCAGCGAGGCCAGCCGGGTCAGGCCGTCGGTCTTGATCAGCGCCCAGCCCATCTGCAGGCCGGCGCCGGCGGAGATCACGATGGCCGTGAGCTCGAAGGGGCCGTGACTACAGATGAAGGTGAGGATGTTGGCGCCGTAGCCCACGCGGATCACCCAGCCCAAGGTCACGCCGATGACCAGGCCGTTGTAGATCGAGAAGAACAGGCTCCCGACCCCAAACAAGATCCCCGTGGCGAAGCAGCGAAAGGCGATGCCGACGTTGTTGAGCACGTAGAAGCCCGCCATGGCCGAGTCCTCGGCGGCGTCGCGGCCGGCGTCGAAGCCCTGCTGGTACATCTCCTCCATCATCGCCAGCTGCTGCGGCGGCAAGATGGTGGTTGCGAAGTCCGAGGACGCCAGCGTGCCCAGCAGGCCAAAGATGAAGGGCAGGTAGAAGAGCGCCGAGGCCAGGGCGAAGAAGCGCCAGCGCCGGCGCAAGGTCCGGGGGAAGTCGCGGGCGACGAGCTCCCACAGGGCGATCAGCCGGTAGGCGCGGGTGCCGTAGAGGGTGTTGTGGCTGCGCGCGGCCAGGCCGTCGAGGTAGCGGACCAGCTCCGGCCCGTAGCTCGCCCGCGCGCGCATGAGGTCGGCGCAGACGCTGCGGTACAGGCTCGCGGTCTGGGAGATCTCCGCGCCGTCGCGGCGGTGGAGCTCCTTGCCCACGCTCAGCAGCGCCTCGAGCTCCTCCCAGCTGCGCTTGCGCCGGGCGATGAAGGCGTCTTGATCTTCGGCGCCCTGCTTGGCTCGCCCGCTGCGCGTGGCGGCGCTCATGGCCAGCCTCCACCGGCGCTCGGCGGCTGGTTGAGCACCGAGTTGCTGTTTGGCCCCCACCAACCGCGCCGACCCCCGGGCTTCGGGGCCACCGGCGTCACGCCCTCGTCGCCGCGGGCTCGCACGTAGATCAGGCCCAGGAAGCGGACCGGGTCCTGGTAGCGCAGGCCCATGCGCCGGGCGAAGATCGGCGCGACGAGCTGGGCCAGCTCGAGCTCGCGCAGCGGCGCGAGGGTGCCCCGCCTGCGCAAGAACAGCTCGATGGCCTCGAGCTCGGTGCGCGACAAGGGCGGGCGCGCGGGCAGCTCCGCGAGCTCCTGCACCGTGGGCGGCGGGTGCAGCTGCAGCTGCGAGGTGACCGTGCCCCGCTCCTCGACGACCACCACCGTGCCCGCGACCATGTCTCCAAAGCGACGAAACATCGGATCTCGGCCCATGATCACCAGGCCGACCGCGTAGCCGAAGGGCAGGAAGTCCGCGGCGCGCAGCAGGTTGCGCAACACCGAGTCGAGCACGGTGAGCGAGTGCCCGTCCTGGCCGACCACGCGCAGCCGCAGGGCCCGCTTGCCCGGCGAGCGCCCGCTCCACAGCGTCTCGAAGAGCACGTAGTAGAACCAGTCGAGGGCGAAATAGACCACGAGCAGCGCCCCCGTGGTCACCCCGTCCATGCCCGTGGCCACGTCGACGAGGCTGACGAGCAGGGCGATCACGAGCAGCACCCCGAAGCGGATCAGCAGGTCGATGAGGTACGCGAGTGCTCTGCGCGTCGGCCCCGCGAGCGGATAGCCGAAGCGCACGTGCTCCGGCGTCTCGATCTGCGCGGTGGTGTCGAGCGCCGGTCGGTCCGCGCTGATCTGATCCAGGGGCGCCATCGGGGCGTACAAGGTTCTCCCCCGCATCGCGCGCCGTCAAGCGAAGAGCGCGGCGGGCAAGGTACCGACAGACCCGGCGACCAGCGAGCGTCTCCACATCGCTCGTTTATGCGCTCCAATGCCCCCCCTTCGAGGAATCGGACTATGCTTGCCGCCGTGAACATACAGCTCCACCACCGCACGGACGCGGAGGTGCTCGCCAGCGATGGACCGGTCATATACCGGGTCATCAACGGAGCCCCGACCGGAGTAGAGGATGCGCTGCGGACCTTCGAGATCATCGATCGTGCGCTCGAGCGCTACGCAGTCGCGGGTCTGATGGTCGCGGTCGAGCACGGCTCGCCCTTCCCGACGACCGAGGCGCGGCGCTGGCTCAGCGAGAACATGCCGCGCTATGGGGATCGCCTGGTCACCGGCTACGCGCTCACCGGCCTCGGCTTTTGGGCGAGCTCGGCGCGGCTGATCACCGTGAGCATCGCCAAGCTCGGACGCATCACCGCGATCATCGAGTCCTCCGTCGACGCCATCGCCGAGCGCATGGCGCTGGAGGTCGTCGGGCTCGATCCTCGCCAGCTCGTCTCGCGTGTCGACGAGCTCCAGGGGATGCTCGGCCAGGGCGACACGATGCGGGCCGCGACGGGCTAGTGTGCGCGCCAGAGGACTTGAAGGGCCCCAGGCTTGGAGCACCGGCCGCTGACTTCGTTGCTCGTCAGTCATTTGTGCCCGACAAACTCCCTCCTCGCGCCTCGTCAGCGACCGGCGGTCCGGCGCCTGAGACCCTTCAAGTCCTCTGGCGCGCACACTAGAGCAGGTAGATCCCCGCCAGGCACATCTCGTTGTGCGTCCCCCAGCCCGGCAAGATCGCCTCGTCGCTGCTGCGCGTGTCGAAGGTGCAGGTCACCTCCAGGCGCTGGCCATGCTCGAGGATGATCGGCTGCTCGTAGAAGTAGTAGAGCTGCCAGCCAAAGTCCCAGCGCGGGACATCGCCGACGCAGCTGAGCTCTTGGCCCTCGGCGTCGAGGACCCGGGCGCGCAGCGAGATCCCGTAGTCGTGCATGTGCGGGAAGAAGCCCCACAGCTCGAACTGCTGCTTGCCGAGCCAGTAGAGGTAGTCGCTGACCTCGAGCTCCCAGGTGTACTCGTAGGCCTCCTCGCCCGGGGGCAGGGCGTCCGGCTCGCCCTCGAAGAGGCTCTCGAGCAGGCCGTCGGGGAGGTCGAAGAGCCCCTCGCGCTCGACGCTGTCCGCGAAGCGCAGCCCCACCGTCGTGCTGTCCGACTGCCCGAGGACCTCGGGGTCGGCCATGTTGTAGTGGATCTGGACCACGAAGAGCTCGTCGGGGGTGACGCGGACGCCGGAGCCCGCGGGGAAGTCGACCACGCCCTGGCCCGGCGCCCAGGTCACGGGGATGCCCTCGACGTTGACCCCGTCGCCCGCGGCGCCAAAGCACGGCCAGCCCAGGCGATCCGGTGACTCGGCGTCGAGGGCCTCGATGACCTCGAGGTTGCTGAGCCCGTCGAGCTCCGAGGCGCCCTCGGGGTCCACGGGCATGAGCAGGAGGTGGTGGACGAGGGCGTCGTTGCCAGGGGTGACCTCGTAGCCGGTGAGGAAGGTGTCCGCGTCGAGCTCGGGGTCGATCGAGAAGCAGCGGTACTCGTCATTCTCGGCGAACACGCCGCCTTCGGGCTCGGGGGTGAAGGTCGGCGTAGTGTAGAGGGTGGCGCCCTCGAGGCCGGGGATCTCGGGCACGGCGAGGTCATCGCGGGGCGTGCCCTCCAGGCGGCCGCCGTCGACCCAGGCGAGGATCGTGTCGATCTCGGCCTGCGAGAGGGCCCGCGAGTTGGCCCACTCCCCGCAGCTGCCGTCGTCGGTGACCAGCCACGGGGGCATCTGCCGGGTCTCGACGGACAGGGCCGCGACCTCGGCCCAGGCGGCGGCGTCTTCGTAGCTGTCGAGGGCGAAGGGGGCGATGCTGCCCTCGCGGTGACACTCGACGCAGCTGTCGTAGTAGATCGGCGCGACGTCCTGCCAGAAGGTCGGGACCAGGTCTTCGCCGGTCTCGCCGGTGTCTTCGCTCCCGCCGGCGTCTTCGGTCTCGCCGGCGTCACCGACGTCGTCGTCGCTGGCGCTGCCGGGGTCCTGGCAGCCTCCGACCCCGACCACGGCCATCGAGCTCGCGGCGCACAGCCAGGCAAAGGAGAACAGGCGAAGGGGAGTGAGCGCGTAGGGGCTTCGGTGCATGGTGCAGGCTCTCGGGGCTTTGAACACCGAGCGCGCGCGAAAGTGTCACCACCAGCTGATCAAAGCGACGCCGACCGCGAAGGTCACGGCGTGGTTGATGATCAGCACGGCGGCGAGCTGGTCTCCCCGGCCGCGCCACCACGGGTAGCTGAGCACCAGGGCCACGGGGAAGAGCACGTGGATCCCCACCCACGACCACATGCTGACGGCCTCGCCCAGCTCGCCGCCCTGGGCCACGGCCAGGGCGATCAGCGCCGGGAGCAGCGCGTGCACGGGGACCGACCAGCGCAAGATCGGGTAGAGCGTGGGCTGGCTCGACTCGCTCATGCTCCCCGGAGCATGGCCGATCCTCGTGGACCCTGTCGGGCGCAAGTCGTGCGGCTCAGCGACCCAGGCGCCAGGTGCAGGGCAGGAGCACGAGGTAGCAAAGCGCGCCCACGGCCAAGGTCACGGGCACGCCCCAGACCATGGAGCAGCCGAGGGCCAGGCCGCTCGCGCAGACCCCCGCGGCGCCGTTGATCCCCCACAGCCACGGGCCGAGCTCGGGGCCGCCGTCGATCTCGCGGCGGCGCTGGATCAGCCGCAGGCCCATGGGGAAGCCCAGGCCCATGCCCAGCGCGGGTACGGCCACGGTCACCAGGCCCACCGCCACGCGCGCGCCCAAGGACGCGCCCACGAAGGCCTGGGTCAGCGGGCCCGAGGCCAGGACCGCGACGAGCACGACGACGAAGGGCACCACCGGGTAGAGCTGGGCCACGCGCCCGCCGTGGTCGACCTTCAGCTTGCCCGAGAGCATGCTGCCGACGCCGGTGAACGAGATGATCCCGCCCAGGAGCACCGCCAGGGCCACGGTCGGGTGACCCAGGAACACGTTGAGCCGCGAGAGCAGGCCGATCTCCACGAACATGAAGCCCAGGCCGATCAGCCCAAAGTAGAGCGTGGCCGCGAGCAGGTCGATCCAGTCGACCTCGAGCAGCTCGCGGCGCCGGGCCATGAGCGGGCCGAGCACGGTCAGCCCCGTGAGCAGCACGCTGACCAGGGTCGCCCAGACCAGGGTCTGGGTGGCCTGGAGATTGCCGAGGAAGGACACGTCGAGGGCGTCGACGGACTCGGGGTCGTCGAGCCAGGTCCCGGGCTCGAGCATGTTGAAGAAGAAGGGGCGGTCGTCGGTCGGCGGCGTGAGGTCGAGGGTCTGGGACTTCGCCCAGGCCCACAGCGCGGCCGAATCCTCCACGGACCACAGCTCGCGCAGGAGCTCGACGTGGGCCGAGGGCGAGCGCCGCGGGGTCGCCAGCATCGAGAAGCCCTTGGCGACGGCCGCGGCCTGCATGGCGTCGAGGTCGGCGTCGGAGAAGGGATCGGGCGAGAGCAGCAAGGTCGCGACGTTGAAATTTTGCAGCAAGACCAGGTGCTGGCGCGGGTCCTCGACGCCGCGGCGCCACAGCACTTCCATGGCCAGGGCGAGCATGCGCGCGGTCTCCCCCGGCGAGTTGGGGTGGTACCAGCGCGAGACCGTGTAGATGCCACCCGGCTCGAGGCGGTCGACGAACACCTCCCAGGCCTCGGCGGTGTACAGGCCGTTCTCCGACAGGCTGTAGCTCCCGGCCCCGGTCGACGCCCAGGTGTCGATCAGCGACATGGTGATCACCGAGAAGCGCCGGGTCTCGCCCTCCATGTGGCTGCGCGCCTCGGCGGGGACCAGCTCGACGCCGGGGATCTGCGTCAGGCGCGAGAAGTCGGCCATGCGCTCGGTGTGCAGCGCGACGATCAGGTCGTTGAGCTCGACGCCGACGATCTGCTCGTGGCCCGCGCGCGCGGCCGCGATCACGTCGCGCCCGCCGCCAACGCCGATCACCGCGGCCGGGCCGTCGGGGCGCAGGTGGTGGGCGAAGCTCGTGATGTCCCAGTCGACGTGGGCGTGGTGGTCGAGCTCGTCGCCGTGCTCGAGCAAGGTCGTGGCCGCCGCGCCGTCGATGCGGATGATCCGCTGGCGCGTGGGCGCGGCCGCCTCGGGGGGCATCAGCCGGCTGCCCGCCCACATCCCCGGCGGGGCCTCGATGGTCTTCTCGACGGTGACCCGCGAGTAGGTGTTCCAGCCGGTGTACTCGAAGAAGTCGGGGTCTTCGGGGGCGCCCTTGACCCAGGCCGGGCGCAGCGGCGGCGGTTCGGCCTCGGCGTTGGCCAGGCCCAGGGAGAGCAGCGCGGTCGCCAGGCCGCCGGCGAAGAGCAGGTTGCGCGTGCGCCCCCAGCCGCGGGGACGCTGGGCCGCGGCGAAGGCCAGGGCGCCGAGGGCCGCCACGCAAGACGCGACCAGGGCCGCGCTCGGGGCGTCGAGGCGGTCGAGCAGGGGGATGACGAGGCCGCAGCCCGCGGCCCCGCCGAGCAGGTCGACGCCGTAGGCCGTGGACGCGGGCAGCTTGGCCCGGGTCAGCGCCAGGGTCAGGGTCACCCCGGCCAGGCCAAAGGGCAGGGCCAGGGCGCCGCCGTAGGTCAGCAGCGTGAAGAAGCCCATCAGGTCGTCGATGGGCATCAGCGGGATCGACATGGCCATGCCGATCGCCAGCGGACCCACGGCCGCGAGCGCCAGCGAGGTCTGGACCAGGCGCCGGGGCACGAGCTCGTCGGCGAACACCTTGGGCATCAAGAACACCGCCACGGCGCCGGCGGTCATCCCGAGCATCGCCAGGGAGATCACGAAGAAGGAAAGGTGGTACCAGGCGATGACGCTGGTGATCCGCGTCGTCAGGACCTCGAGCATGAGGCTCGAGAGCGCGACGGCGAAGATGCCCACGTAGGTCAGCGGCCGCGAGGGCCCCGGGAGGTCGGCGCGAGCGTCGATCAAGGTCCGCGGAGGCTATCAGACCCGGGCCCCGGGCGCCGACGCGAGCGGTTATCATCGCGGCCATGGCCCTTCGCCGCCGCGGCATGCCCCTCGCCATCGCCCTCTCCCTGCTCGCCGCTTGCGCCAGCGACGACGGCGACGGCCCGGATGTCCCCGATATCGCCTGGTGCGAGGGCGTCGCGTCGTGGGAGAGCGAGTGGCGCGAGGACGAGCTCGCGCTGCTCGCGGCCATCAACGAGCGCCGCGCCGAGGGGGCGATCTGCGGCAGCGACGAGGTCTTCGCAGCCACCGAACCGCTGACCATGGACCCCGCCCTGCGCTGCGCCGCGCGGGTCCACAGCCTCGACATGGCCGAGCTCGGCTTCGTCGGCGGCAGCTCGCCGGACGAGCTGACACCCAGCGATCGCGCGGCCATGGCCGGCTACGAGGGCAGCGTCCTCGGCCAAAACGTCGCCGCCGGTCACCCCGAGGTCGACGCCCTGGTCGAGAGCTGGATGACCAGCACCGGCCACTGCCGCAACCTCATGAACGCCGAGGCCACGCAGCTCGGCGCGGGCCGCTACTTCAGCGAGGACGACGTGCTCGAGCGCCAGCACTACTGGACCGTCGTCCTCGGCGCGCCCTGATCGAGCGAGCTTCGAGCGAGCCCTGAGCGAGCTTCGAGCGGACAAAGAAAAAGAGCGCGGCCCGAAGGCGCGCGCTCTCGTTCCTGGCTGCGAGCGCCGATCAGGCGGGGTCGCACTCGACGAGGACCACGACCTCCTCGTCGCCCTCCTCGCCGCAGTACCAGTTGTTGCCGTCGGCGTCGCAGCAGCCCACGCCGGAGAGCCCGAAGTCCGAGCACAGCGCGCCCGCCTCGAGGCCCTCGGGGCACTCGATGTCGTTGGTGCCACCGGGGTCCGCACCCTCGAAGCCGCAGTCGTAGTAGCCGGCGTTGTTGTCCCAGCCGCACATACCGATGATGGCGCCCGTGTCGGACTCGTCGGTGCCCGTGTCGCCGTCGGTCTCGCCGTCGGTCTCGGTGCCGACGTCGTCGTCGGTGCCGTCGGTCTCGCCGTCATCGGTGCCGGCCTCGGTCTCGCCGTCGTCGGTGGTCGCTTCGTCGTCCCCGTCGTCGCTCGAGGTGTCGTCCGAGACGTCGTCGCCGACGGTCACGACGCAGGCGCTGGTGAACAAGGAAGCGCCGAGCACAGCGGCAGCGGTAAGGAAGGAAATGTTCTTGAGCATGTCGTCTCCTGATTGTCTCTTTGTCAGGGGCCGTAGGGCCGGGGGGAGCCGTCAACCGACGGGGCCGGCGAGGGGGGATTCAAGCCGCGTTGCCGACTGACGGGCCGACACACATAGCAGCCTCGATGCCAAGCACCAAATACCCAAGGATCTCCAATACGTGAGTTGACGAGGCGGCAGTTTTGGGCGCGTCAGCTCTGACATGGATGTCAGGCATGACGGAGGTGCCCCGATCGAAAGATCGAAAGTGCGCCTCGAAGGGGACTCGAGGCGAGCTCTCGTCCCCCTCCCGGGCACGGCTGCTAGGCTGTCCAGAGCTTGCGAGTCACGTTCAGCCAACGATCCCCCACGAAGATCAGCGCAGACACCTACCTGGTCGTATTTCGAGCCCCCCGCCGCGGCCTCCTCCAGCTCCCCCTGAGCACGAAGCTCCACCCGGACGCGGCCAGCATGGTCTCGACGCGCCCGGAGGCCATCACCTGGCTCGAGACGCGCTCCCTGCCCACGCCGCGGATGCTCTGCTACTGCCTGGGCAAGCAGCCCGAGCCTTGGGATCCGAGCCTCGAGTACCTCAACGGCCACGCGGGCAGCCTCGGCCGCGAGACCTGGGCGATCCAGGAGCGCCGGGCCGCGCGGGTGGCTGGCGCTCAGATCGAGCGCGCCTGTGATCTGCTCGGCTCGAAGCAGGTCGCGCTGATCGCCTGGCCGGAGGACATCGATCCGAGCTTGGTGGTCGAGGGCATGCTGCTGCGTGGCCACGACGCCCGGGCCTGGGAGCGCAGCGAGCCGACCCCGGAGAATTGCTCGGACAGCAGCCTGCGGCGGATCAGCGTGTGCGCGCCCGACCCGAACCCAGACCCTGCCCTCGGCCCGCGGCTGCGCGAGCGCGTGGCGGTGACCGAGGCCACCAACTTCGCCCGCGTGCTCGGCGATCTCCCGAGCAACCACGGCGCCGCCGCGGACATCGTCTCCCGGGTCCGCGCCGAGCTCGAGCGCCGCGGGGCCCGGCTCCAGCTGTCGACGATCTCCGCCGCCGAGGCCGAGGCCGCGGGCATGGGCCTGTTCACCGCCGTCGACGCGGGCGCCCCCAGCCGCGGCTGCGTCCTCCTCCTCGAGCACCGCGGGCGAGCGCGCGCGCAGACAGACGATCGAGCCGAAGAGATCGAAGAGACTGAAGAGACCAAAGAGACCGAAGAGATCATCGAGCCCGTCGACCTCAGCTTGGTCGGCAAGGGCATCACCCACGACACCGGCGGCTACAACCTCAAGGCCGGGCCGACCCTGCACGAGCTGACCCACGACAAGTGCGGGGCCACGGCGGTGATCGGCGCGATGCTGGCCATCGACGCCCTCGGCCTGCCGATCGACGTGCTCGCGATGTGCCCGCTGACGGAGAACTGCGTCGACGCCCTGGCCTACAAGCCCGGCGACGTGCTGCGGGCCTGCGACGGGACCACGGTCTACGTCGAGGACACGGACGCGGAGGGGCGCCTGGCCCTCGCGGACACCTTGGCCTGGCTGCGCGAGCACGGGCCCGAGGCCGCGCTCACCGTCGACGTCGCGACCTTGACCGGCTCGATCCACGCCGGCCTGGGCGAGGCCTACGCGGGGCTATTTTGCAACGAGGACCGGGCCCGCGCCCTGCTCGAGGCCGCGGGTCAGCGCAGCGGCGAGCTGCTGTGGCCGATGCCGATCCACGAGCTCCACGAGCGCGAGCTGCTCCACCACAAGGCGGACCTGCGCAACGTGGGCGCGCCCTTTGGCGCGGCCAGCTCGGCGGCGGCCTTCTTGCGCGCCTTCGTGCGCTCCCCCTGGGCCCACCTCGACATCGCCGGCAAGTCGCATACGGAGTTCGCCCGCGAGTGCTTTGGTCCCGGGGCGACGGGCTACGGCGTGCGCCTGCTCGTCGAGCTCGCCCGGGGGATCCTGGCCGACGCTCACAGCCAGCACTGACCCTCGCCGCGGTAGGTCGGGACGACGTCGACGACCTCTCCGGCGCGGATCAGCAGCAAGCTCGAGAAGCGCTCGCACAGCTCGCCTGCCTTGGCGTGGCGAAAAAAGACCGGCTCGCCGAGGGCCAGCTGCACCCGCGAGGGGAAGGCCACGGGGGTCTGGACCTCGCCGGCGCCCTCGTGCTCGAGCAGGCGCCCGCCGGGGGGCAGCCAAGGCTGCGGGAGGCGGTCGTCTCCGCCGGGCCCCGAGGCCACGTAGCCCCCGCCGGCGCAGGTCACGATGGTCTGTGTGGGCCGGCGAACAACGGGCAGCGCGAAGCCGGCCGCGGGGTGGTGCGCGAAGCTGCGGTAGTGATCGAAGAGCGTCGGCGCGAACAGCCCCGAGCCCGCGCTGAGCTCGGTCAGCGACGCGTCCTCGCGGCTGCTCTCGAGGCTGCCCGTGCCCCCGCCGTTGACGAGCGCGAGCGCGAAGCCCTCGCCGCGCAGGGCCTCGACCGCCGCGCGGCGATGCGCCTGCAGGGCGAGGATCCCCGGCCCCGCGGCGGCGCGCACGAGCAGGTTGCGGGCGCGCTGGCCGGGGAGGTCGTCGGGGACGCCGGCGATCTGCGCCTCGTAGCCCATCAGCCCGACCAGCTTCAGGTGCTCGCACTCGGCGATCAACGCGGCGAGCTCGAGCAGCGCCTCGAGGTCCCGCAGCGGCGAGCGCCGGACCCCGAGGTGCAGCCCCGGCAGCTCGTTGGACACGTCGAGGTCCACGCACAGCTCGAGCGGCCGCGCCGCGAGCCCGCCGGTGATCGCCGCCGCGACCAGGCGTTCGAGGAGCAGGACCTGATCCCGATCATCGACCATCAAGCGAATGCTCGCCCCGCGAGCGACCCCCTCGATCACCGCCGCGAGCTCGAGGCGCTCGACGCTGGGATAGGCGACGAGGATGTCGTCGAAGCCCTGGTCGTGGAGCCACGCGGCCTCGCCGGGGGAGTAGGCCATGATCCCCGCGAAGCCCTCGCGCGCGAGCACGCGGCGCAGCAAGGCGACGCAGCGCAGCGACTTGCTGGCGACGCGCAGCGCCTTGCCGCCGGCACGCGCGACCAGGGTCTCGGCGTTGGCGTCGAAGCGATCGAGGTCGACGAAGGCGCAGGGCAGGCGGCGACCGGCGATCGCCCGGCGCAGACGCTCGTACTCTCGCGTGCCCATGTCTGGACCATTGTAGAGCCCTCGGGGGCGGCGAGCGACACGAGATCCGCCTGGCACTCGAGCCGCTGTGCAGGCAGCGAGCCAGCCTCGCGGCGGGACGATGTGTTGGGTCTTTTGAGAAGGGTGGGAAGGCTCGTGCCGAACAGGCCGCGGTGTACTGCTCGAAGCAGCACGCCTCGGGAACGATCGGGAAACCGATCACACGGACCGACGCTCCAACCGAGCCACCAGCTCGAGGTGCGGCGTCTGAGGCAGCGTGTCGTGAGCCAGCAGCTCGACCACCTCGTAGTCCGGTCCGAGGCGCTCGAGGTCCTCCGCCAGGGTCTTGGCGTTGCAGCTCATCAGGTGCAGACGCGGCGCCCCCAGGCGACGCAGCGACTCGCACACCCTCGCCCCCAGCCCCGCGCGGGGCGGGTTCGCAACGACCAGCTCGGGCCTCGCCTCGCCCGCGCCCGTCCAGCTGTCCAAGAAGTCCGCGACCTCCGTCGGCGCCACGCCCAGGGCCGCCGCCGACTCCGGGTAGGCCTCGCAGGGCACGACCTTGGCGAAGCGCCGACGCAAGGCCGCGGTGGTCAGGCCGGCCCCGGCGTAGAGGTCCATGGCCAGCTCGCCGCTCGTGTCACGGACCAAGTCGGCGTAGGCCAGGGCGGCCACCGCCGGGTTTGGCTGCAAGAAGCCCAGCGGGCCGACCTCGACCGCGCTCGGGCCGAGCTCGCCCACGCTCACGTCGTCCTCGCCCTCGCTGAACTCGCCCGCGCTGAAAAAGGGCACCCGCAGGCGCTGTTCCCCTCCCAGAGGACGGGGCGCGTCGCCGCGGATCGCATTTTGCTCCCCCGACTGCACGCTCCAGGCCACGCCCGCCACGTCCTCGCGGGCCGCGGCCCACGGCCCGAGCTGCCTGGCCGCGGGACTGTCTTCGCTGCCGGTGATCAACGTCAAGAGCACCCGCTCGCCGTCGGTCTTGGCCCACAGGTAGCGCAGGTCGCCCTTCGCCTGGTCCCTGCCGCGCCACGGCTCGATGCCCAGGGCCTCCGCCTGCGCCTGCAGGGCGTCGAAGACGGCGACGATCTTGGGGTGGTCGACGAGGCAGCCGCGCATGTCGGCGACGAAGGGCTTGCCGCCCCGACCGCCCTCGCGGCTACCAAAGATCAGCGCGCCAGGTCGCCCCGAGACCACCCGCTTGCTCGACCAGCGATAGCCAAACTCCTCGCCCCCGCGCACGCTCCCCGGGGCCAGCGCGAGGCCGTGCTCGCGGACCACCAGCTCGCGCTTGGCCTCGCGCTGCGCCGAGATCTCGACGGCCATCAGCGGGCAGCCCTCGCAGGTCGAGCGCGTCGACTCGAGCCGCGCTTGCTCGACGCTGCCTCGGTAGTCTCGGTGGCGCGCACAGGGCAGCGCCCGACGCTGCGCCGCGAGGCGCACGAGCGCGGACAGTCGGCCGTGGATCCGCGGCTGGTGACGTGCGACGGCCTCGATCCGTACCTTTGCCACGTCCCCCGGCAGCGCCCCGGGGACCAGCAGCGTGCGCTCGCCGAGCGTGGCTTGGCCGTCGCCGCGGCTGGAGATCCCGGTGATCTCGACCTCGAGCTCGTCGCCGACCTTGGGCGCGTCAGTCGGCCGCATCGTCGTCGCCCTCCTCCGACTGCGACGCCGACTCGAGCTCGGGCTCGGGCGCGATCATGCCGAGGCCATCGAGGACCTCGAAGTACTCTGGGAAGGTCTTGGCCACGCAGCCCGGGTCCGCGATCCCCACGTCGCCGACCAGGGCGAAGGCCATGGCCATGCGGTGGTCGCGGTAGGTGTCGATGACCACGCCCCGGCGCAGGCCCCCGGCCGGCGGGTGGATCTCCAGGCCGTCGTCGAGCTCGCGGACCTCGGCCCCGAGCTTGCGCAGCTCGGTCGCGCCGGCGGCCAGGCGATCGCTCTCGTGGTGGCGAAGAATCTCGACGCCGCGGATCTGCGTGGGCCCCTCGGCGAAGAGCGCCACGACGGCGGCGGTCAGGGTCATGTCGGGCATGTCCGTGAGATCCAGGGTCTGGCCGCGAAGCCCTCCCCCACCCCCGCGCACGGTGGTGCGCTCGCGGTCCTGCTCCCCCTCGGCGCCAAAGGCCGCGAGCACCCGCCAAAATTGGGCGTCGCCCTGGAGGCTCTCGCTGCCGAGATCCGGGATCGTGACCTCACCCCCGTAGATCGCCGCGAGAGCCAGGAAGTAGCTGGCCGCCGAGGCGTCGGGCTCGACCACGAAGCGCGTGCACGGGCGCAGGGCCCTGGGCTCGACGCGCAGGCGCTCACCGGGACCTTGGTGTTCCCCGGAAGAAACCCACCGCGCGCTGCCTCCAAAAGCAGCGAGGGTCGCCATGGTCATGTCCACGTAGGGCCGCGCTGGCGTGCCCTCGCGCAGGACGATGTCGACGCCCTCGCGGCTCGAGCTCCCGGCAAAGATCAGCGCCGAGACGAACTGCGAGGAGGCCGGGCGATCCAGAGTCACGGTGCCACCTGGCAGACCGCCCGCCACCGGACGAATTCGCAGTGGCAGCGTGTGCTGCGCATCCTTGTAGCCAATGTCGGCCCCGAGCCCACGCAGCGCCTCGAGCAGCCCCCCCATGGGTCGCTCCCGCATGCGCTCGCTGCCGTCCAAGAACACAGATTCCCAACTCGGCGCAGGCGCAGCCGCGAGGGCCGCTGTCAAAAAGCGCGCCACCGTGCCCGCAGTGCCGACTTCGAGATCGAGATCACCAACACTACGGCCGAGCCCCGCCCCCACGCCGGTCACACGCACACCTTCCGCCAGGGTCGAGCCGACGCGCGTGACCACCAGGCCCATCGCTACGAGACAATCGAGCATCAATTGCGTGTCTTCGGCGTCCAGGCAGCCGATGACTTCGCTGGTCCCATCGGCCATCGCCGCGAAGAGCAACGCGCGGTTGCTGAGGCTCTTCGACCCCGGCGGTCGCAGGGTCGCTCGGATCGGTCCACGAGGTGCTCGCAGGAGTAGGGGATCGCGCACCCGCGGAGAATAGCCGCCCGCTCCGCCGATGCCCCCTGCGGTCAAGCCGCGCTCCTACACCTCGCCGTGAAATTGTGAGCTCGTCTTGGTAAAATGGTCACTACATCCTGCCCCTACCCACAGTCAGGATAGGCAGACAACCCAAAAGCCGCTAGATCGCTGGCCATGACGCGCGGAGCAAATCGATCGGGATTCGGGGCCCTAGTGGCGGCCCTCGTCCTACCGATGCTCAGCCTGAGCGCGACCAGGACGCCAGCCGAGACCGCCCCGGGCGAGGGCGAGTCGACGCGCGAGCCCGCGGCCGCGATCGATCTCGAAGCGGATCACGCTCGCGAAGCGGATCATGCTCGCGAAGCCGATCATGCTCGCGAAGATCGACCCGAGCCCACCGACGCGCGCGACACCCTCGCGCGCGCGCCGATCCGCGCGCGCTCGGAGGACGACTGCCAGGGCCGCTCGGTCAAGGTCGCAACCAGCCCCGCCGGCGACATGGTCGTCTGCGACGACGTCCACGACCGCACCTGCGAGCAAGACCTCGAGCAGCTGTGCCCCGTGGGCTGGGGGCTTTGCTCTCACGCGCAATACGTCACCCGCAACGACCGCTGGAGCTACCGCGTCGACGCGCGCACGGTCGTCGCCGCCGAGATCTACGATCGCCAGGACGGCAGCCCCGCGCACTTCGTCGTCGGCCCCTTCGACGATCCGGGCACCCTCGGCGCCGACATCCCGCTCAACTGTGGTTTTGGTAGCGCGCGCCCGCAGCTCGATGGCGGCGAGCTCGACTCGACCGCGATGGGCGGCATGGGCTGCAACGAGCGCCACGCTCAAGCGCTGTGCTGCGCACCTTCACCGACCTGCGGCAACGGTGTCGTCGATAGCCCCGACGAGCAGTGCGACGACGGCAACGACGACGACGGTGACGCGTGCTTGAGCAGCTGCAGCTGGCGAGAGCCCGGCGCTCATGGTGAGTCGGGTCGCGGCTGCTAGAGCGGCGAGCCCCGTGTGCGAGCGCACCGGCGAGCGCGCGACCGGTCGTCCCAAAAAGGCCGAGAAACCGTGTGCACTCGCACGAATTCGGCATTTTACCGTGTGACGACACACGCGGACATACGACCCTAAGTTCGCCGCAGCCTGCTATTTTTTCGGGACATGGGGCAGCCCGACGCAGCGCAGCATGAGCCCGTCGACTTCGAGACCCACCCTTCGAAGTACAAGCACTGGAAAGTCAGCCACGATGGGCCCATCGCCCAGGTGGTGATGGACGTCGATCCGGAGGGCGGCCTACGCCCCGGCTACGAGCTCAAGCTCAACAGCTACGACCTGGGGGTGGACATCGAGCTCGCGGACGTCGTGCGACGCATGCGCTTCGAGCACCCGGAGGTCCGCACCGTGCTGATCTCTTCGGGCAACGACCGGGCCTTCTGTGCCGGCGCGAACATCTCGATGCTCGGCGCGAGCACCCACGCCTGGAAGGTGAACTTCTGCAAGTTCACCAACGAGACGCGCTGCGAGCTCGAGGACGCCACGGACAACAGCGCCCAGGTCTACGTGGCCGCGTGCAACGGGACCACGGCCGGCGGCGGCTACGAGCTCGCCCTGGCCTGCAAGGAGATCTACCTGCAAGAGGACGGCAGCTCCGCCGTGAGCTTGCCCGAGGTCCCCCTGCTCGGCGTGCTCCCCGGCACCGGCGGGCTCACGCGCCTGGTCGACAAGCGCAAGGTCCGGCGTGACCTCGCCGACGTGTTCTCGACCACCGCCGAGGGCGTCCGCGGCAAGAAGGCCGTCAAGTGGGGCCTGGTCGACGGCAGCTTCCCGCGCTCCAAGTTCGAGGTCGCCGTGCGCGAGCGGGCCGAGGTCCTCGCCAAGCAGGCCGCCAGCGGGCTCGGCGACGAGCCGCGGGTGGGCATCAGCTTGAACCCCCTGAAGATCGAGGCCAGCGAGGACGGCAACCACCGTCACTACAGCGCCGTGACCTTCGACTGCGATCCCGAGACGCGGATCGCCACCTTGGTCGTCCGCGGCCCCAGCGAAGAGGACCTCGCCCTGGTCGAGAAGGGCCCCGCGGCCCTGCACGCGGCCGGCGACGCGACCTGGGCCCTGCGCGCCTATCGGGAGCTCGACGACGCGATCCTCCAGTTGCGCGTCAACCACCTCGACATCGGCCTGGTGCTGATCAAGGTCGAGTGCGACGTCGCCCGGACCATCGCCTACGACCAGGCGCTGCTCGACGCCGCCGACGCGGACAAGCACCCCGGCCAGCCGACCTGGCTCGCGCGCGAGATCATCGGGCTGATGGCCCGGACCCTGCGCCGCGTCGACCTGACCAGCCGCTCCTTCTTTGCGATCGGCGAGGCCGGGACCAACTGGGGCGGCAACCTCTTCGAGCTCGCCCTGGCCAGCGACCGCTTCTACCTGCTCGACGACCCCGACAGCCCGGTGCAGGTCGGCCTCTCGCCCCTGTCCTGGGGGCCGCTGGCCATGAGCCACGGCCAGCCCCGCCTCGCGGTCCGCTTTTATGGCGAGCCCGACAAGCTCGAGGGGCTCCAGGGCAAGTTCGCGGCCATGAGCGCCGAGGAGGCCGACGAAGCCGGCCTGGTCACGGTGCTCCTCGACGACATCGACTGGGACGACGACACCCGCGTGGCCATCGAAGAGCGCGCGAGCCTCTCGCCCGACGCGCTCACCGGCATGGAGGCGAACCTGCGCTTCCCCGGCCTCGAGAACTGCGACTCCAAGATCTTCGCGCGGCTCACCGCCTGGCAAAACTGGATCTTCATCCGGCCCAACGCCACCGGCCCAGAGGGCGCGCTCACGCTCTACGGTCGCCCCGAGCGCCCCCGCTTCGATTGGGAGCGGGTCTAAACCCGCCCCACAAAGTTCCTCCCACCACATCGAACATCCACCTGCTCCGCGTGCGCGGCGAGCGTCCATCCACGGCGCCTGCACGCTCGGGTGTTCTTTGACCTCGTTTCGACTTCATCGCCCCAACCCAGCGCCCCGCTCCCACCCCGCAGCCAAGGACCCAGACATGACGGCAAGCACCTCGGTCGACCTCAACGCCAAGATCCCCAACAACGTCGGCCTCGCCCACGACAACAAGCTCCGTCGGGCCCTCGAGAAGTGGCTGCCCGGATACCTCGAGTGGTGGAACGACATGGGCCCGACGGACTTCGCCGACAAGCCCGTCTACCTGCGCACGGCGATCAGCGTCGATAACGAGGGCTGGGCCAACTACGACTACGTGAAGATGCCCGACTACCGCTGGGGCATCTTCCTCAACCCGCGCAACCCCGACGACTCGCGGATCCGCTGTGGCGACGACGCCGGCGCGCCCGCCTGGCACGAGGTCCCGGGCGAGCACCGCAACGCCCTGCGGCGGATCATCGTCACCCAGGCCGACACCGAGCCGGCCTCGGTCGAGCAGCAGCGCCTGCTCGGGCACATGGCGCCCAGCCTCTACGACATGCGCAACCTGTTCCAGGTCAACGTCGAGGAGGGCCGGCACCTGTGGGCGATGGTCTACCTGCTGCACAAGTACTTCGGCCGCGACGGCCGCGACGAGGCCGACGAGCTGCTCAACCGGCGCAGCGGCGACCCCGACAAGCCGCGCATCCTCGGCGCCTTCAACCAGCCTTGTGACCACTGGCTGAGCTTCTTCGCGTTCACCATGTTCACGGACCGCGACGGCAAGTATCAGCTCGCCGCCCTCGCCGAGTCCGGCTTCGACCCGCTCTCGCGGACCACCGAGTTCATGCTCACCGAGGAGGCCCACCACCTCTTCGTCGGCCAGACCGGGCTCCAGCGGATCATCCAGCGCAGCGCCGAGCTGTTCAAGCAAGACCCCAACAACGACGTCCGCGCCCAGGGCGGCATCGACTTCGGGCTGATCCAGCGGACCATCAACTACTGGTTCACCTACAGCCTCGACCTGTTCGGCGGCGAGGTGTCCAACAACGCCGCGGACTTCTTCGGCGCCGGCCTCAAGGGCCGCTACCGCGAGGCCAAGAAGTACGAGGACCACAAGGCCGTCTCGGGCAACTACATCCTGCCCATGGTCGAGGACGGCAAGCTGATCGACCGCGACATCCCGCTGCGCAACGCGATGAACGCCGTGCTCCGCGACGAGTACGTGGCCGACTGCGAGAAGGCCCTGCGCAAGTGGAACCGCGTGCTCGAGCAGGAGGGCCTCGACCTGCGCCTGAGCCTGCCCAGCCCGCGCTTTCACCGGCACCAGGGCATCTACGCCGGGCACCACTTCAACCCGGCGGGCGAGCTGATCTCGGCCGAGCAGTTCGAGGCCAACAAGGACAAGTGGCTGCTCGTCCCCGAGGACAACGACTACCTGCTCTCGATCATGAAGCCCGTCTACGAGCCCGGAAAGTTCGCCAACTGGATCGCCCCGCCCAGCCGCGGGATCGAGGGCCAGGGCCCCGAGTTCGAGTACGTCAAGCTCTGAGCCCGACAGGCCGCGCAGGCGGCCAAAAAGCGCCCCACGAGCCGCCTCGCGACGACGTCGCCAGGCGGCTTGTCCTATCATGGGGACCTTGGCCGAGACGAACACGAGCGCGAGCGAGACGCCGGCCACGAGCGAGGCTCCGATGTCGACCGAGGCCTCGACCCCGACCTCGAGCGACGCCGACGCTCCGAGCGCGCGAAGTCGCGGCTCGGTCCTGCTGCTCCTCGCCCTGCTCGCCGCCGCCCTCGTATTTGGCCTCGCGCTGCCCGGCGACTTCGTCCTCGACGACATCCCCGCGGTCACGCGCTCGACCTGCGTCACCGGCCCGCTCTCCCTGACCGAGATCTTCAGCCACAACTTCTGGTGCCAGGACCCGGCCGTCGCCAACGTCGACGCCTGGCGCCCGCTCCCGGTGCTCGCCTGGAACCTGGCCTGGAAGCTCGGCGGCGGCGACCCCTTCCCCTTTCACCTGCTCGGCTGGCTCGCCCACCTGGCCTGCGTCGCCCTTGTCTGGCGCCTCGGCCAGCGCCTGAGCCTCCCGACCCCCGCCCCTGCCCTGGCCGCGCTCTTGTTCGCGCTGATGCCGATCCACGTCGACGCCGTCGCCAGCATCGTCGGCTTCGCAGACGTGCTCTCGACCCTGGGCGTGCTCGTGGTCGCCATCGCCTGCCTCGCCCCTCGCCGCGCCAGCTGGGCCCTGGTCGCGCTCGGCAGCCTGATCGCCCTGGGCGCCAAGGAGAGCGGGGCGATCATCGCCCCGCTGGCCATCCTCGCCTGGCTGCTCGCCCCCCGCTTCGCCCCCCGCTTCGCCCCCAAAGAGACCCACGAGTCGAAGGCCAAAGCACCCGCGCACCTTCGCCCCCTGCTCGCCGCCCTCGCCATCGCCCTCACCTCGCTCGCCCTGCTCGCCCGCGCCCGCGTCCTCGGCAGCTGGACCGCCCAGCACATCACCTTTGGCGTCAACCCGCTGCTCGACGCCCCAGCCTCGATCCGCCTCACCGCCCCCTTTGGCCTGTGGACTCACTACCTCCAGGTCGCCCTCCTCGGCACCCCGCTCAGCGCCGACCACAGCTACGACGCCATCCCCCTCACCGGCCCCGAAGGCTGGCTTCGCGCCGCCCTCGGCCTCGCCATCGTCCTCTTCCTCGCCACCTGGGCCGTGGCCAGCTGGCGTCGCCGCCAGGCCACCCGCGCGTGGCTGATCGCCTGGCTGCTCGGCGCCGGCGCCCTCGCCTGCCAGCTCTTCACCCTCCTCCCCGCCATCTACGCCGAGCGCCTCTTCTACGGCGCCAGCGTCCCCCTGACCCTGCTCGCCGCCGAGACCCTCGCCCCCCTCCTCCAGCGCCGCCTCCCGACCATCGCCCTGCTCGCCTACCTCACCCTCCAGGCCACCCTCAGCGCCGCCCACACCCACGCCTGGACCAGCGAAGACGGCATCACCGCCATCACCGTCGCCGCCAGCCCCCGCAGCGCCCGCGCCCAGGTCTGGCGCACCCGCGTCCTCCTGCGCGCCGGCGAACCCGAGCGCGCCCTCATCCACGCCGACATCGCCTCCGACATCCTCCCCGACTGGGGCATCCCCGACGCCCTCGCCGGCAGCGCCCTCGACTCCCTCGACCGCCCCGCCGAGGCCGCCCAGCGCTTCGCCCAAGCCACCAAGGTCGCCCCCCAGGAGCCCGAGGTCGCCGATCTCGCCATCCAATTCCTGCTTCGCTACGGCCACCGCGCCCAGGCCCGAGCGATCTACGCCAGGCACCAACAAGCCCGCGGCGGCGCCCCCGTCCCCTGGGTCACCCGCCCCTGAGCAGAGCCACCGCTTCAAAAACTCTGCCCGAGCGGAGTCTTCTCTCCCCAGCAGAGCGCCTCTCCTCGAGCAGAGCCCTCGGCGTCTGCTCTTCTCCAAACCAAGCGGCGCCTTCCTCCTCGGCCAGAGCGCACCATCCTCCAAAGAGAACCCCCTCTCTCCTCCGAGCAGAGTTCCCTTTTCCGAGCAGAGTTCCCTCCTCCGAGCAGAGTTCTCTGACCTTCGGGCAAGAGCTGGGTCGCCGGACGAAGCGGCGACGCCGACTTGGTGCTCGAGGACGCTCTCGTCTCGCGCGAGCACGCGCGCCTTTATCGATCGCCTGGCAAGCGATGGCTGCGAGACCTCGGCTCGCGCAACGGAACGTTGATCAACGGCGAGCCCGTGCAGCACCATCGGCTCCAGATCGGGGATCGTATCTCCATCCCCGCCAACTTTCTGCGCGTCGAGTCGGTGCCCACGGATCACCTCGAGCGCGCGACCCGAAACGAAGAGACGAGCACCGTCTCCCAGCAGAGCGTCTCTCCCAGCAGAGCGTCTCTCCCAGCAGAGCATCTCCCAGCAGAGCATCTCCCAGCAGAGCATCTCCCAGCAGAGCATCTCCCAGCAGAGCATCTCCCAGCAGAGCGTCTCTCCCAGCAGAGCATCTCCCAGCAGAGCATCTCCCAGCAGAGCATCTCCCAGCAGAGCATCTCCCAGCAGAGCATCTCCCAGCAGAGCATCTCCCAGCAGAGCATCCCCCAGCAGAGCATCCCCCAGCAGAGCATCCCCCAGCAGAGCATCCCCCAGCAGAGGCGCCTCCTCCCAAGAGAGCCATTCTCCGTCGCATGCGACGGGGTCCCCCATCGCCAAAGACGCGCACAAAAGGGCCAGCAGGGGACCCTCAGGGCGAGTTTAGCGAACGCAGCCCCCCCTCGACGCGCGCCCCGTCATCAAAGGAAGGCAATCGCTCTGCGCAGAGACGGTCGCAGTCAGCGTCTGTCTGAGGCCTGAGGGTCCCCTGCTGGCCCGTGCGCGTGCTCGCCGACCAAGACATCCCCCGCCAAAGACCACCCCAGAGCCCCCTGACAAGAGAGCCCCCTGACAAGAGAGCCCCCTGACAAGAGAGCCCCTGACAAGAGAGCCCCCTGACAAGAGAAGCCCCCAACGAGAAGAGCCCCCCGACAAGAGAAGCGCCCAACGAGAAGAGCCCCCCAAACGAGAGGCCCCTCCCATCAAACTCGCCACCCCCTACTCCCCGTAATTATCCGTCAACTCGAACAAGTGATTCCAAGTCGCACAATCATCCAAAGCCAACCAGTTCAACTCATGATCCACCACGAACACAGACGGCCAACACCCAAGCTGCACATAGTCCGGCACCATCGGCACGTCCCCCTCCACCATCACCGGAATATTCTCATTGGGATACTGCGCATCCCAAGCCGCCGCGTTCTCCACCGTCGTCGCCTGCCCGCTGGCGTCCTGAACCAGCGCCGTCGCCCAGATCACCTTGCCCCCGTTGATCATCGTACGCAGATCCTCCCCCAGCCCCCCGCCAAAGGGATCGTCCGTGCTGTCGCTGGAGAAGTAGCTCGACACCTCGTTGCACGGCCCACACCACACCGCCGCCACGTCGAGGGCGATCGGCGTCCCCAGCCACTGGCAGAAGCTGACCTCTTCACCGTTTTGGTCGAGCGCGGTGATGTACTTGACCGGCGCGCCGACCTCGAGCGCCCCCCAGCCCGGGTCGTTTTCGCAGTCGACGACGCCGGTGTCCGTCTCGCCGGTGTCCGTCTCTCCCGTGTCGGTCTCTCCGACATCGGTCTCTCCGACGTCGGTCTCTCCGCTATCGGTCTCCCCGACGCCGGTCTCTCCCGTGCCCGCGGAGGTCGACTCCGAGCTGGTATCGCTCTCGCCCGCGGAGGTCTCGGCCCCGGTGCCTTCGTCCTCGTTGCCGTCATCGGTGCCGTCCTCGTTGCCGTCATCGTTGCCACCCCCGTCGTCGCTGGGGCAAGCGGTGAGCAGGACCAAGGAGGGGATCACAAAGGAGATACAGGTGAATCGTCGCATGATGTCTACCAGGTAAGCAGCTCGGACGAGCCTAGCAGAGGATCACGGCGCCCGTGGCCAACACTGTCGTCGACCACGGGCGCAGGGTGCCCCGACGCCTCGGGGCTCGACGAAGACAGCCAGCTCAGGCCAGCAGCGCGGCCAGCTTCTCGCCGGCGACCGCTGGGGTCTCGACGTGCGGATAGTGGCCAGGCCCCGGCTGATGCACGAATTTCGCCCCGTCGATGCGCTGAACGAGCATGGAGTCGAGGACCTCGGGCGGCAAGAAGGGGTCGTCGGTGCCGTAGACGAAGGTCTCGGCGCGGATGTCCTTCAGGCGATCCGCGAAGCCGCCCGTGGTCCAGGCGTGAAAGGACTGCTCGATGCACGCCTTGCTCACGGTCGCCGCCGAGCGCAGCAGGAGCTCGCGGCCGGCGTCGTCGAGCTGCAAGCAGGCCATGCCGAGGATCGTGTTTTGAGCCTCGGGGTTGTCGTAGGCGCTGAGGAAGAGCCCCGCGGCCTCCTCGGGCAGGGGCAGGCCGGCGGCGGGGACCGAGCACAGCAAGACCAGGCGTGCCACGGCCTCGCCGAGCGCGGCGGCCGCGACCTGGGCGATCAGCCCGCCCATGGAGTGCCCGACGATCGAGAAGCGCTCGAGGCCCTCGGCCTTGGCCAGCGCGGCGACGTCGTCGGCGTACTGCTCGATGCCGTAGCCGCGCTCGGGCTTGGCCGACTCGCCGGTCCCGCGCTGGTCGGGGATGAAGAGCTGGAGGCCGGCGCCCGTGAGCGCGTCGGTGATCGCGTTCCAGGCCGTGCCGTCGGTCATCCAGCCGTGGACGAGGATGACGGGCTTGCCCTCGCCGAGGACGCGGTAGTGAATGTCGAGACCATCGCTGCTGGTGAATTGGGGCATCTGAGGGGGATCCTTGCTCATCGAAGACGTCGAACCGTCGCGCCCAGGCTACCTGGTTTGCGGCCGAGATTGTTGATGATCAGGCCCAGGCCCCAGCACACCTTGAGAGATCAGCCGCGCAGCCGATCGTAGAGCGCCCGGGCGTCGAGGCCCGTGAGCGCGGCCAGAGCCTTGGCGCGCGCCCGCGGCTTGAGGCCGGGGTCGAGCATGACCTCGAGGGCTGCCCGGGCGCCGGCGATGGCGGGATCGAGGGCGTCCTCGCTGGCCTCGCCCGCGTCGGGGCAGCCCGCGAGCACGACCGTGACCTCGCCGCGCAGGGCCTCGTCGATCCGCCCGGCGAGCTCGTCGACGCTGCCGCGGAGGATCTCCTGGTGGCGCTTGCTCAGCTCCCGGGCGATCACCACCTGGCGAGCGCCGACCTCGGGACCGAGCCCGACGAGGTCTCGCAGCAGCGCCGGCGTGCGGTTGCCGGCCTCGTAGATCAGCGCGGCCCCGCGCGCCTGGGCCAGGTCGTCGAGGGCCGCCCGCCGCTCCTTGCCGGCCCGCGGCAAGAACCCGCAAAAGCGCGCGCCCTCGGCCGCGAAGCCCGACAGCGCCAGGGCGCAGCTCGCCGCGGTCGGCCCGGGGATCACGTCGACGGCGAAGCCAGCCGCGACGGCGGCCGCGACCAGGGTGCGGCCGGGGTCGCTCCAGACCGGGAGCCCGGCCTCGCTGACGAAGGCGACCCGCTCGCCGCGCTCGAGGTGCTCGAGCAACATGGCCTGACGCTCGTGCTCGTTGCCGACGAAGCAGGACACCCGCGGCGGCAGCTGCTCGTCTTCTGCCAGCGGCGCGAGCAGGCGCTGGGGCGAGCGCGTGTCCTCGCACAGCAGCAAGTCGGCCTCGAGCAGCGCGCGGCGAGCCCGAGGCGGCAGGTCCTCGCGGTTGCCCAGGGGCGTCCCGACCAGGATCAGCTGCCCGGGCTCAGTCATGGCCGAGGGCGATCTGCACGGCGTCGCCGAGCTCTTCTTGCAGGTACGCGCGCAGCCGCAAGACCATGCGCTTTTCGATCTGCCGGGCGCGTTCGCGGCTGACCCCCCAGCGGTCGCCGAGCTCCTGCAAGGTCACCGGCTCGTCGGAGACCAGGCGATCCGTGAAGATCTCGGCCTCGCGCCCCTCCAAGGTCGCGCCGAACACCCGCAGCTTGTCGGCGAGCATGCGCTTGAACTGCTGCGAGCTGACCTCGCCCTCGGGGTCGGCGTCCTCGTCCTCGAGCACGTCCATGCGCGTGCGCGCCCCGGCCTCGTCGTCGCTGCCCAGCGGGGCGTTGAGCGAGGCGTCGGGCGCCCCCATGCGCTTTTGCATCTCGACGACCTCCTCGGTGGACACGTCGAGGCCCTTGGCGATGTTCTCGGCCGTGGGGTCGACCCCGGCTCGGACCAGGGCCTCGCGCTGCTTGCGGAGGTTGAAGAAGAGCTTGCGCTGGTTTTGGGTCGTGCCGATCTTGACCAGGCGCCAGTTGTTGAGGATGTGCTTGAGCACGTAGGCGCGGATCCACCAGCCGGCGTAGGTCGAGAGCTTGACCCCGCGGTAGGGGTCGAACTTCTGGACCGCCTTGATCAGCCCGATGTTGCCCTCCTGCACGAGGTCGAGCAGGTTCTGGTAGCCGCGGCGATACTCGTTGGCGATCTTGACGACCAGGCGTAGGTTCGAGGTCACCAGGCGCTTGGCCGCGTCCTGATCCCCGTCCTCGACCCAGCGCACCGCGAGCGCGTGCTCCTCCTCGCGGGTCAGCAGCGGGTGGCGGCGAACCTCGCCCATGTAGGCGGCCATCGGGTCGCGCAGGGCCAAGGCGGTGGTCCCCGCCGGAGCGGCCGAGGGTCGCCGGCCCAGGGAGGCCTCGATCGCGTCGAGCTCTTCGTCGGAGGCCGGGGCGACGTCGCCGAGGGCCTCGGCCTCCGCGGCGTCGGTCTCCGACGCGTCATCGCCGGACGACGAGGCGTCATCGTCCTCGTCGACCTCCACGACCGCCGGTAGGGTCTCGCCGCGCTTCGCCGGGAGCGTCGCGCCCGCGTCGCGCGTCTTGGGCTCTCGCTTGCCCATCGCAGCGGAGTCTACGCCAGGGGAGGGCCGCCCGATAGCCTCCAGCGCGCGGCCTCCACCCCCCAAACGAGGTGGCTCGGGCCGTGCGCGCGCACTACACTGGTCCGGTGCGCGAGAGCAGCCGAACCCGCCGTCGACGCAGCCTGCCCACCCCCGCCGTCGTGCTCGGCTCTTTGGCCCTGGCCCTCGGCCTGACCGCCGTCGGAGATCGCAGCGCCCAGGCCGGGCGCGGAGATCTCGGCGAGCACGCGCGCCTGTCCCAGGATCGAGACCCCACGCAGCTGCGCGTCCTCGACTGGACGCTGTGGAATGTCAGCAAGTACTACGTCGAGCCCAAGCGCGTCGACCCGGCGGCCATGACCCGCGCCGGCCTCGAGGCGCTCGAGGCCGTGATCCCCGAGGTCCTCGTCCAGCCCGCCGAGACCGAGGGCAAGGTGACGATCCGCGTGGGCACGACCGAGCGCGAGTTCGATGCCGACGCCGACGCCC
This sequence comes from Pseudenhygromyxa sp. WMMC2535, assembly GCF_011083025.2. Lineage (NCBI taxonomy): Bacteria > Pseudomonadati > Myxococcota > Nannocystales > Nannocystaceae > Pseudenhygromyxa > Pseudenhygromyxa sp. WMMC2535. The sequence goes on along the minus strand of NZ_JABJWV010000001.1, from coordinate 2,771,724 downwards.
TGTGGGCCGTGGGCCCGCAGATCCGCGCGGCCCTGTCCTTCGTCAACGACCACGCCAGCCTCGACGAGGACGCCCAGCGCGATGCCGAGTACGCCATCGTCGAGGGCGTGCTCTCGACCCTCGACCCGCACACCAACCTGCTGCGCCCGGCCTCCTACGAGGACATGCGGACCAACACCGCCGGCCACTTTGGCGGCCTGGGCATCGAGGTCGGCATGCGCGAGGGCGAGCTGACCGTGCTCCGCGTCCTCGACGGCAACCCCGCGGCCAAGGCCGGGCTCAAGACCGGCGACCGCATCGTGCAGATCGACGACGAGTCCACGGTGACCATGACCCTCAACGAGGCCGTGGGCCTGATGCGCGGGCCCGAGGGCAGCCAGGTCGCGATCTACGTGCGCCGCGAGGGGGTCGACACGCGCAAGAAGTTCCTGATCGAGCGCGCGCTGATCAAGCTCGACAGCGTGACCGGCGACGTGCTCCCCGGCGAGGACGCCCAGGGCCGCGCCGCCAACATCGGCTTCATCCAGATCCCCCGCAACTTCGCCCAGACCACCGGCGGCGAGCTGCGCGACAAGCTGCGCGAGTTCGAAAAGCAGGGCGTCCAGGGCCTGGTCCTCGACATGCGCGACAACCCCGGCGGCCTGCTCAACGCCGCCGTCGAGGTCACCGACGCGTTCATCGAGGCGGGGATCATCGTCGCTACCGAGGGCGAGTCCTCGCCGCGCGAGGAGAGCAAGGCCACGCCGGACTATCAGTTCGCGGATGTGCCGGTGGTCGTGCTCGTCGACCAGGGCTCGGCCTCGGCCACCGAGATCGTCGCCGGGGCCCTGCGCAACCTCGACCGCGCGGTGATCGTCGGCCGGCGCACCTTCGGCAAGGGCTCGGTCCAGGTCCTCCACGATCGCCGCGTGGCCGACACCGAGCTCGCCCTCAAGCTGACCATCGCCCAGTACCTGACCCCCGGCGACGTCTCGATCCAGTCCGTGGGCGTGAGCCCCGACCTCGAGACCATGCCCGTCTACGTCGGCCGCGAGGGCGTGGCCTACTACGGGCGCAAGCGCTTCGACCTCGTGCGCGAGGAGGCGCTCTCGGCCCACCTCGAGAACGGCACCGCCCAGCAGCAGCAGATCACCGCCGGGCCGCTCTACTTCCTGTCCCAGGGCTCCGTGGGCGTCGGCGACGAGGTCGACCCCAGCGAGCCGCCGCCGCGCATCGAGCTCGAGGACGACGCCAACAAGCGCGCGCAGATGCTGCTCCAGGACCCGGAGATCCGCGTCGCCCGTGACCTCGCGCTGTGGGCCCCGAGCCCGCGGCGCAGCGACATCCTCGCGGCCCTGCCTCAGTTCATGGCCGAGCAGGCCAAGATCGAGGACCAGCGCATCGCCAAGAGCCTGGCCAGCAAGAAGATCGACTGGGCCGCGGGCCCGGCCCCCGCCGCGAGCCAGGGCAGCCCGCTGCTGAAGGTCTCGCTCGCCACCGACAAGCCCGGCAACGCGATCCGCGGCGGCGACTCGGGCGTGCTCACGGTCAGCGTGACCAACACTGGCACGACCCCGGCCTACCGCGTGCGGGCGATCTCCGACAGCGACTACAACTACTTCGACGAGCGCGAGCTGCTCTTTGGCCGCATCGAGCCCGGCGAGACCAAGACCGCCGAGCTCAAGCTCTCGGTCTCGGCCCACGAGCTCTCGCGCACGGATCGCATCGACTTTCACCTCCACTCGCAGCACGAGGCGCCCCTCGCCCAGGGCTCGCAGACCTCGATCGACATCTCGGCCCAGGGCATCGAGCGGCCCAAGTTCGCCTACGGCTACCAGGTCATCGACGACCCCAAGCTGAGCCTGGCCAAGGGCGGCAAGACCGGGGACATCTCGGGCAACGGCGACGGCCTGCTCCAGGTCGGCGAGCGCGTGCACCTGCGGGTGTGGGTGCAAAACGCCGGGCCGGGGGACGCCCAGGACGCCCGCGTCCAGCTGCGCAACGGCTCGGGCGACGCGGTCTTCCTGCACACCGGGCGCGGCAAGGTCGGTGAGCTCGCCGTGGGCGCCTCGGACTTCGTCGAGCTCGATCTGGAGGTGCAAAAGCCCGTCGAGGAGGTCGCCCTGCAGATCACCGTCGCCGACAACAAGATCGGCGAATACGTCATGGACGAGGTCGTGTTCCCGGTCCGCCAGGCCATGAGCTTCTCGGGTGAGGAGGGCGGCGCGACCTTGCGCGAGGCCGTCGACCTCTACGCGGCGCCCTACGAGGGCGCGCCGCCCCTGGCCCACGCCGAGGCCGGAGCCCGCTTCACCTCCCTGGGCAGCGCCGACGGCTGGCACAAGCTCTCCTTGGGCAAGGGCCAGGTCGCCTTCGCCCGCGACGAGGCCCTCGAGCTCGCGGCCAAGGGTCCGCGTCGCCCCGGCGCGAGCTCGGCGGTCTACGCCGTGTCTCCGCCCAAGGTCCGCCTCGACGCCGTCCCCGGGCAGACCAGCGAGACCAAGGTGACGATCTCCGGCCTGGCCGTCGACGACAGCGAGCTGCGCGACGTCTACGTCACCGTCTACAACCCGGCGCGAAACCTCTTCGGCAACCCCGAAAAGGTCTATTATGTCGCCAGCCCGAACCCGAGCACGGGCAAGCTCGAGTTCCGCGCGGACGTGCCGCTGACTCCGGGCAACAACATCATCGAGATCGTCGCGCGCGAGAACGAGCAGGTCAGCGGGCGCGAGCGCATGTGGGTGTTGCGGACTTCCGGTCTCGCCGAGGCCCGAGCGGCTGAGGCGCAATTCGAGAGCAACCGGAAGCTCTCGGTCGATACCTTCAACAATTAGCGTTTCGCTAAGTTGTCATGTGCCCCGGGCTAGCCCGGGGCACTTGGTGAAGCTCGCGACTCCGAGCACACTTTTGACGTTGCTTTTGTCGCGTGACCGAGCCCCCAGCGGCTACAATCCGCGACGCGAGCCATGGCCAGTGAAAACACCAGCGGGGGCGCGAGCGATGGCACCTTGGGCCGCATCGCCCTCAAGCAGGTCCGCATGACCCGGGCCGAGGTCGAGGCGCGCACCCGCGAGACCAGCGGCGCGCGTCGGGCCGCGGCCGGCAACCCTCGCAACCGGCTGGTCCCCTACCTCGATCTCTTCAGCCGCCTCGGCGACGAGGAGCTCTCGCGCCTCGCCCGGGCGCCGCTGTCCGCCGTCGAGGGGCTGCGTCAGCAGATCGAAGAGGTCAACCGCGCCTTCGGTCGCTACGTGGATCTGCTCCCGCGCCTGTCCGACGACGAGCTCGCGCGGATGACCGGGGCCAAGGCCAAGACGATCCGCTTTTGGCGCCTGAGCCAGCCGCGTCACCTCCAGGGGCGACGCCCGAGCTCGGCGGCGGACTCCTCCCCCGCCCTGGTCCAGCCCGAGGCTGGCGAGCGCGAACGGGAGATCAGCGCGTCGCACAGCCTCGGCTCCGTGCCGACCCTGGCCGAGGCCGCCGCCGACTCGGCGCCCATGTCGGCGGCCGTGTCGAGCTCCGGCCTGAGCACCAAGCGCGAGCCCTCCGACGCCTACGAGGCGCCCAAGGGCCCGGCCGAATCGGCGACCATGGTCATGGACGTCGAGTTCGAGTAGCCCGCTACAACTTTGCCGGGGCCGCCGTTATGCTCCGCCGGCGTGCGCGCCAAGCTCCAGGTTCAAGCCGGCGAGCCCAGCTCCCCCGAGCTGGCGGCCCGGACCGTCGCTCGAGCGCTGCTGACCGCGCTGCCGCGGCAGCGCCCCGTGACCCTCGCGGTCCTGGCCTTCGGCCCGCACCCCGGGCTCACGCCCACGCCCTGGGTGATCGAGGGCGTGCTCGAGGCGCTGATCGAGGCCGAGCGGACCCCGGCGCTGTGGCTGCCCTTGGGGGACCCCGACACGGCCGAGGCCGCGCTTCGTCGCGCGCGCTCGGTCTCGGCGAGCGCCGCCAGCTTTGGCGGCCTGCTCGAGCACCCCGGCGAGCTGCTCGAGCGCCCGAGTCGAGATCGCACCCTCGAGCTCGAGCTCCCCGGCCAGGCCCGCCCCGCGCGGGTGCCCAGGGAGCTCGCGGGCTCGAGCCTGATCGTGCTCACCCCGCTCTCGCTGCGCCCCGGTAGGCGCCGTGGCGGTCGCCCGAGCTGGTCGGGGCCCTCGACCATCGCCGCGGCCGAGCTCGCCCGCGCCTGGGGCTTCGAGGGCGCGCGGGCGCGCTCGCCCTGGGATGACGAGGGCGCGGCCAGGGCTGGCCGCGCCCTGCTCGAGGCCGTATTCGCGAGCGCGGCCGTGGTCGTCGACGGGACCTGGGCCGGCGTGTTCGAGCAGCCCACGGAGCAGGCCACCCGCGGGCTGCGAGAGGCGCCCACGCGCCTGCTCGGCGAGCTCGGCGAGGCCGAGCGCGTGCTCGGCCTGGGCGAGTGGAGCCGCGTCGGCGACGACGAGGTCCTGGGCGTGGATCACTTCTTGTCGCGCGCCCTCGGCCTCGCCGCTGGCCGGGTCACCACCACCCCCGCGCCGAGCTTCACCACCAGCCCCGGGGCCTGGCCGCGCCTCGACGTCGCCGCCCCCGAGCCGCGCGCGCCCAAGCGCATGGCCGACCGAGCGATCGCAGGCATCCGCAGCCAAAAGGCGCGGCTGCGCTCGGGCGCCGCGCAGACCCGGGCCCTGCCCCCGCGCGTCCCCGGCCGCTTCGCCGGCCTGTGGGCGCAGCGGTGGTTCGGCGACGAGCACGAGCGCAGCTTTGGCCTGGGATCGGGGCCGCGGTGAGTCGGCTGCTGCGCCGCACGCTGATCGGCGTGGCGATCGGCGTGCTCGTCTACGTCGTCGCCCTGCTGGTCTTCGACGCCCGCGAGGTCGCCGACAGCCTGGCCGGCTTCGCCTGGTCCGCCGTCGCCATGGCCCTGGGCCTGTCCTCGCTCAACTACCTGCTGCGCTTTTGGAAGTGGGAGCTGGCCCTGGGCTGGCTCGACATCCGCGGCGGCTCGGGCGGGCTGCACGAGCCCACGCAGCTGAGCCTCCCGCGCTCGCTGGAGATCTATCTCGCCGGCCTGAGCATGTCCGTGACCCCCGGCAAGGTCGGCGAGGTCCTGCGCAGCGTGCTGCTGCGGGCGAGCAACGGCGTCCCCTTCACGCGCACGGCCCCGGTGGTCGTCGCGGATCGGCTCAGCGACCTGATCGCCCTGGTCGTGCTCGCGCTGATCGGCATCGCCGACTTCTCCGAGTACCTGCCCCACGTGCTCGGAGCCCTGGTCCTGGTCCTCGCCGGGGTGATCTTGCTGGGCTCGCCGCGCCTCTTTGGCGGGCTGTTGCGGCTGTGTGCCCGGCTGCCGGTCGTGGGCGGCCTGGCCGAGCGCGCCCTGGGCATGGTCGACAGCGCCGCGGTGCTCCTGCGCCTGCGCTACCTGGGCGTGCTCAGCGCGATCTCCGTGGTCGGCTGGGGCCTCGAGTGCGTGGGCTACTGGCTGATCCTCAACGCCTTCCCCGGGGTCTCGGCGGGCCTGTTGCTGTGCACTTTCTTGTGGTCGGCGACCACACTGATCGGCGCGCTCTCCTTTTTGCCCGGGGGCCTGGGCGCCACCGAGGGCTCCCTGGGCGTGCTCGCGACCCGCTTTGCCATGGGCGTGGGCGAGGGCGTGGCGGTGGCCTCGACCTTGCTCATCCGCTCGTGCACCCTCTGGTACGGTGAGCTGGTCGGCGCCGTCGCCCTGGCCTCCTTCATGCGGGACCCGGACCTGCGCGCGGCCGCCAGCGAGGCCGAGGCCGCCGAGGGCACCGCGCCCGCACCAAAAATCCCCTCCAGCTCGCACGCTGCCAACACGCACACGCACGAAGAGTCACCATGATCGATTACGAGATCGTCGACGAGTTCAACACCACCCCCGACCAGTACTGGGAGATGTTCTTCAGCGACGCCTACAACGCCGCGCTGTGGGAGCACCTCGACATCCAGCGCGAGGTCATCGAGTTTCGCCGCGAGGGCGAGGGGGACGCGGAGGTCATCCACCGCGTCCAGAAGCTGACGCCCCGCCGCGACGTGCCCTCGGCGCTGCGCAAGCTGGTCAAGGACGCGATCGCCTACGAGGAGCGCAACGTCTGGCGGCGGAGCACCGGGGTGATGGAGGTGGTCACGATCCCCAACTTCTTCGCGGACAAGTTCACGGCCAAGGGAGTCTACGAGCTCGAGCCGGTCGGGGAGGGCAAGCTGCGGCGGATCTGGAAGGCGAACTGCGAGTGCCGGGTGCCGCTGGTCGGGGGGAAGGTCGAGAAGCATGTGGTCGAGGAGGTCAAGCGTAGCTATCAGGCGACGACGATCTTCACGCGCAAGTGGATCGCCGAGAAGCTCGGCTGAGGGCTTGCTCGCGGGCGCCTCTTTTGGGGTGGGCCTTCGTTCCTGTTGGGGCGGGGGCCTTTTGCTTGGGAGGGGGTCTTGCTTGGTTGGGGCTTGTTCGTCTTTTGCGGAGGGTGTCTTGCTTGGTGGGGGCTTGCTGGTCTTTTGCGGAGGGTGTCTTGCTCGGCGAGCACACGCACGGGCCAGCAGGGGACCCTCTGCGCTCGGACAGGCTTGCTGACTCCGACGCGTGTCTCCTCGAAGAGGTGCTGTCCTTCTCGGAGGTAAGCGCTCCGAAGGGTCTCTGCGTACGCAAAACTCGCTCCGAGGGTCCCCTGCTGGCCCTTTTGTGCGCGTCTTCGGCAAGAAGGAGCTCCGTCGCAGGCTGGCGGGGGGACTCGTCTTTGGAGTTGGTCGTCTTGCCTGGTGGGGAGGGCTGGTCTTTTGCGGAGGGTGTCTTGCTTGGTGAGGGCTTGCTGGTCTTTTGCGGAGGGTGTCTTGCTCGGCGAGCACGCGCACGGGCCAGCAGGGGACCCTCTGCGCTCGGACAGGCTTGCTGACTCCGACGCGTGTCTCCTCGAAGAGGTGCTGTCCTTCTCGGAGGTGAGCGCTCCGAAGGGTCTCTGCGTACGCAAAACTCGCTCCGAGGGTCCCCTGCTGGCCCCTTTTGTGCGCGTCTTCGGCAAGAAGGAGCTCCGTCGCGGACAAGCGAGGGCTTGGCTGTTCGGGGGAGGTTGTCGTGCTCGAGGGAGAGGCTGACGCAGGCGGAGGGGAGGCGGTCTTTGGGCGGAGGTTGTCGTGCTTGGGGGAGAGGCTGACACGGGCAGAGGGGAGGCGGTCTTTGGGCGGAGGTTGTCGTGCTTGGCGAGGAAGTCTCTGTCACAGACTGGCGGGGGCTCGGGTTTGGAGGAGGCTGCTCGGGTCGAGCGGGGTCTTCGCGCTAAACTCCGGCGATGTTGCGCCCTTCCCTCGCCCTGAGTGCGCTCGCCTGCCTCGTCCTCGCCTGTGCTCGACCGGCGCCCAGCGCTGCCCCGGCCGCGAGCACCGACTGCGACACCCAGGATCAGCCGCTATCCAAGAGCGCTCCTGCGCCGCGCGATCGCGTGGCCGAGATCGACGCGCTCGGGGAGCGGGCGCGCGAGCTCTTCGAGGTGCCTGGGCTCGCCCTCGCCGTCGTTCATGAGGGTGAGGTGGTGATCGCCAAGGGCTACGGCGAGCGGGTCCTCGGTGGTGGCGAGGCTGTCGATGCCCAGACGAACTTCGCTATCGCCTCGAACTCCAAGGCATTCACCGCGACCGCCGTCGGGTTGCTCGTCGCCGACGGCCTCGTCGGCTGGGACGACCGCGTCGTCGATCACCTGCCCGACCTCGTGCTGTGGAACGATTATGTGACCCGCGAGCTGCGGGTCCGCGACCTGCTCTCGCACCGCGTTGGCCTGCGGACCTGGGAGGGCGACCTGATGTGGATCAGCTCCAAGTTCAGCTTTACCGACATCTATGCCCGGCTGCGCTACCTCGATCCGCCGGCGGGGCTGCGCGAGCGCTACGGCTACTGCAACTTGATGTTCGCGGTCGCTGGCGAGCTGATCCGGGCCAAGAGCGGTCAGACCTGGGAGCAGTTCGTCGCCGCGCGCCTGCTCGAGCCCCTCGGCATGAGCCAGGCCCAAACCACGCTCGAGGGCGCGCTCGGGGTCGCCAACCGGGCCGAGCCCCACATCCAGATCGAGGGCGAGTGGCAGACGACGCCGCGCCTCGATCTGAGCGCCATGGCGGCTGCGGCCGCGATCGATGCCAGCGTCGAGGACATGGCCAAGTGGATGCAGATGCAGCTCGCCAACGGCCAGCTCGGCGGCACCCAGGTCGTGCCTGCGAAGATCATCGAGCAGACCCACCAGCCCCACATATGGCTGGAGACCCCGAGCGAGGACTTCTACGAGCCCGCTCGCCACCTGCGTGGCTACGGCCTCGGCTGGTTCCTCGAGGACTATCGCGGCCGGACCCTCGTCCACCACGGCGGCGGGCTCCCGGGCATGACCTCGCGCGTGCTCTTGGTCCCCGACGAGGCGCTCGGCGTCGTCATCCTGACCAACAGCGAGAGCCCGGTCTCGCGGCTGCTCGCGTTTCAGATCGCCGACCTGTTCTTGACCGACGAGCCCGGCAAGGACTACCTCGCGGCCCACCTCGCCAAGCAGGCCGAGGCCGAAGCTGCCAGGGCCGCCTCCGAGAGCCCCAAGCCAAACGCAAAGCGCGCCCCCATCCCTGCTGGCCTCGAAGGCAAGTACGAGAGCCCCCTGCTCGGCCTCGCCGAGATCCGCAGCGAGGACGGCGGCCTCGTGTTCGAGGCGACCGAACACGGCGGCCTGCGCTGTCGCTTTGCGAGCGAGGCTGTCCTGCCCGAGGGCGCCGGCAGCCCCGTCAGCGTCGAGCTGCCTTGCACCTGGGACGATCCCAACATGGGCATCAGCGAGTTTGGCCTGGTGACCAAGGGCAAGCGCGTCCGCGAGCTTCGCTTCAGCGTCCGCCCCTCGTTTTACGATCCCCTCGAGTACAGCTTCGCGCGGGCGCGCTCGCAGGGTTGATGTCCTTGTCCTTCCAAGAGATGGGCCCCCGCATATGCAGGGGCCCATCGGGGCTCAGGCGGCCAGGATCTGGTGAGGCTCGGTGGCGTCACGGCGGCCGATGGAGCAGGTCTCGCCGGGGGCGAGGATGGTTTCGTAGATGTGCACGTACTCGGTCTCGAGCAGGCCTCGCATGCGCAGGTACTGCTGAGCAGGCTCGTCGCGCTCCATGATCAGGCCAGCGCTGGAGAGCTGGCGAGGGAGGCGGAGCAGGGCGTGTCCACGGGGAACATCGACCCCGCCCACGCGCAGGGCGGCGTTGTCCTGCTCGAGCAGGCGCCAGCTCCCGGCGCTCTCGCCCGCGTCGTCATCTTCGCGGGCGGCGACCTCGTAGGCGAGGCAGGGCCGGCCGCTCAGCGGAGCGCGGAGCAGCTCGCCCGCGCTCTCGACGACGCCGGTGGTGACCCGGCGCGGCCGAGACGGGCGAAGCCCGTGCTCGGGGAGGCGCCAACGCCTTGGCGTAGTCCGACGTAGCGGATCTTTGACCTGGGAGAGCGCCCATCCGAGCACAGCGCTGACAATGAACGAGCAGGCGACTTGGACGATCACGCTCGTCGCGTCGTGAGCCTCTCTCATCAAGTGATGAAAGCCGGAGTAGGCCAGCCAGCCCATGAGCGCGACCGCCGGCACCAACGCGACCGCGAGGGCGCGACGACGCGAGCGCGACAGCTTGGACTCGTCCTCCTCCACCTCGCTGAGCGAGTACACGCTCGGCGTGTGGCGCAGATCGACGAGGCCGATCTCCTGACAGGCAGGGCAGCGCCGCTTGACCGAGCGGCTGCGATCATCAGCGGGCGCCGAGCGCATCGGATCCGCGCTCGTCGGCTCGACCAACCGACCACAAGCCATGCACAGCGAGAAACACTCGAAGGGCGCGAACTCGATCGCCCTGCTCTGAACCTCCCCCCCTTGACGAGCCAGCTCGCGACGCAAGGCCGAGCGAACGCCGACGCCGCTGCTGCGTCCACCGCCTCGCATTCCCCTCAAGTAACTCTGCACCATTCCAGCGCCAGACGGGCCGGCCATCTTCGTATCTCCTTTGCTTGCTAGTTTCGTGTGTTCGTCGGCGACCATCCGCCGCACGCCCACCACGACCTCGAGCCAGGACGCTCGATTCCTGCACCCCTACCGATCTCTCCCAAACCCACCGACGCCACCCCCGCCCCCGCTCTCCACCACCTCTCCCCCAAGCAAGACAACCTACCCCCCCAAACCGCCTCCCCTCTGCCTGCTCAACCTCTCTCCCCAAGCACGACAACCTACCCCCAAAGACCGCCTCCCCTCTCTGCCCAACCTCTCCCCCAAGCAAGACAACCTACCCCAAAAGACCGCCTCCCCTCTCTGCCCAACCTCTCCCCCAAGCAAGACAACCTACCCCAAAAGACCGCCTCCCCTCTCTGCCCAACCTCTCCCCCCAAGCAAGACAACCTACCCCCAAAACCGCCTCCCCTCTGCCTGCTCAACCTCTCTCCCCAAGCACGACAACCTCCCCCGAACAGCCAAGCCCTCGCTTGTCCGCGACGGAGCTCCTTCTTGCCGAAGACGCGCACAAAAGGGCCAGCAGGGGACCCTCGGAGCGAGTTTTGCGTACGCAGAGACCCTTCGGAGCGCTCACCTCCGAGAAGGACAGCACCTCTTCGAGGAGACACGCGTCGGAGTCAGCAAGCCTGTCCGAGCGCAGAGGGTCCCCTGCTGGCCCGTGCGCGTGCTCGCCGAGCAAGACACCCTCCGCAAAAGACCAGCAAGCCCCCACCAAGCAAGACACCCTCCGCAAAAGACCAGCAAGCCCCCACCAAGCAAGACACCCTCCGCATAAGACCAGCAAGCCCCCACCAAGCAAGACCCCTCCACAAAAGACGAGCAAGCCCCCAGACGCTACACTCCCCTCATGAGCCACGGCCTGCCCCCCCAGTCCGCCGAGATCTACACCGCCCGCCGCCGCCGCCTCGCCGCCGCCACCCAAGCCCCGGCCCTGCTCTTCTCGGGCAGCTCGACCCCCCGCAACTACCCCGCCAACGTCCACCCCTTCCGCCCCGACAGCCACTTTCTGTACCTGACCGGCGCCTGGGTCGAGGGCGCCGCCCTGCTCGTCGACGGCGAGCGCAGCGTGCTCTTCATGCCCGCCGAAGATCCGGCCGACCTGATCTGGCACGGGCCGACACCCGGCTGGGCCGAGTTCCAGGCGGCCACCGGCGTCGACGAGATCCGCGACATCGAGACCCTCGCAGAGCTCGTGCAAACGCGCGGCGCCGCGCAGCTCTCGAGCTTGCCGGCCGTCAGCGCCGCCACCCGCTTTTCGCAGGGCCGACTGCTCGACCGCGACTGGGCCGAGCCGGGGAGCACGCCCAAGCTCGGCGAGCGCGACGCGGCCCTGGCCGACGCGATCATCGGCCTGCGCATGGTCCACGACGCCGGCGCCCTCGAGATGCTCCGCGGCGCGGCCGAGGCCACCGTCGCGGCCCACCTCGCCGGCATGGCCGCGACCCGCCCCGGGCTGCGCGAGAGTGACGTGCGCGCGGCCATGGAGGCGCCCTTCATCGCCCGCGACATGACCACGGCCTACGGGGCGATCGTCACCGTCCACGGCGAGATCCTCCACTCGACGAGCTACGGCCACGCGCTCGAGGCCGGCGACCTCCTGCTCGCCGACGTCGGCGCGGAGAACCATGGCTGGGCCGGCGACGTCACCCGCACCTGGCCGGTCTCGGGCAAGTTCTCGCCCACCCAGCGCGCCATGTACGAGCTCGTGCTCGCCTCCCAGCAGGCCGCCATCGACATGCTCGCGCCCGGCGTGCGCTACCGCGACGTGCACCTGGCCGCCGGGCGGGTGATCCTCCAGGGCCTCGTCGACGAGGGCGTGCTCAAAGGCGAGGTCGACGGGCTGCTCGAGCGCGGCGCCCAGGGGCTGTTCTTCGTCCATGGCCTCGGCCACCTGCTCGGCCTCGACGTCCACGACATGGAGGACCTCGGCGACCGAGCCGGCTACGCCCCAGGGCGAACCCGCGCGCCGGAGTTTGGCCTGTGCTTCTTGCGCCTCGACCGTGACCTCCAGCCGGGCATGGCCGTGACCATCGAGCCGGGCTTTTATCAGGTCCCCGCCCTGCTCGCGCCGGGCTCCGAGCTCACCGCCCCCTTCGACGCCGACGGCAGCCTCGACCGCGAGGCCCTGGCCAAGTTCGCCGACGTCCGGGGGATCCGCATCGAGGACGACGTGGTGATCACCGAGACCGGCGCGGAGGTCCTGACCGCCGCGCTGATCAAGGCACCCGGAGACGTCGAGGCCGCCGTCGGTCAGCGCTAGGAGCTCAGCTGACGCCGAACTCTTTGATCTTGTAGAGCAGCGCCCGGTGGCTGAGGTCGAGCAGCCGCGCCGCGTGGGTGCGGTTGCCCTCGGTCTTCTCGAGCGCGCGCAAGATCAGCTCGCGCTCGATCCGTCGTGAGGCGCGCTTGACCGAGAGATCCTCCTCGGAGAAGTGCATCGAGAAGCCGACCTCCTCGGGGCCCTCGGCGGCGGCCTGGCGGCGACGCTGGAGCCGCTCGGGCAGGTCGTCGGGGCTGATCAGCGCGCTCTCGGCGAGCACCGCCGCGTGCTCGAGGGTGTTCTCGAGCTCGCGGACGTTGCCCGGCCAGTCGTAGGCCAGCAAGATCCGCAGCGCCTCGGCGTCGAGGCCCTCGAGCGCGGTGCCCAGGCGATGGTTGATCGTCTGCAAGAAGTGGTCGGCGAGGGGGGCGATGTCCTCCCGGCGCTCGCGCAAGGCCGGGATCGACAGGGGCATGACCGCGAGGCGAAAGAACAGGTCCTGGCGAAACTCGCCATCGTCGACCATCTGCTCGAGCGGCCGCGAGGTCGCCGCGACCACGCGCACGTCCACGGCGCGCGGGCGGGTCTCGCCCACGCGCCGAACCTCGCGCTCCTGGAGCGCGCGCAGCAGCTTGACCTGAACGGCCAGGGGGAGCTCGCCGACCTCGTCGAGGAACAAGGTGCCGCCGCTCGCGGCCTCGAACAGGCCGGGCTTGTCGACGCTCGCATCGGTGAACGCGCCCTTGGCATGACCAAAGAGCTCCGACTCGATCAGCCCCTCGGGGATCGCCCCGCAGTTGAGGGCCACGAAGGGCTGCTCGGCGCGCGGGCTGAGCTCGTGCAGCGCTCGACTGACCAGCTCCTTGCCAACCCCCGACTCGCCGAGCACGAGCACCGTGGTCTCGAAGCGCGCGACCTTGCGCAGGGTCTTGGCCAGCTTGCGCATGGGCGCGCTGTGGATCAGCAAGCGCCCGAGCACCTCCACGCCACCTTCGAGCTCGGCCAGCGCCGCTCGCAAGCGCGCGTTCTCTCGCCGCAGCCGCAGCCGCTCTTCAGCCTTGCGCAAGGTCAGCACGACCTCGTCTTGCTTGAAGGGCTTCGAGATGTAGTCGTAGGCGCCGCGCTGCATGGCCTCGAGCGCCAGGTCCACGCTGCCGAAGGCGCTCATCATCACCAAGGTGATCTCCGGGTGCTCGACGCCCAGGCGATCCGCGAGCCCGAGACCGTCGAGCGCACCCGGCATGCGCACGTCCGAGAGCACGACGTCGACGGCCTCGTCTTCGAGGAGCGCCAGCGCCCGCTCGCCACTCTCGACGCTGAGCACCTCGAAGCCCGCGCGCCGCAGCAGCAGATCGAGCATGTGGCGCATGGGCTCCTCGTCGTCGACCACCAACACCCGGGAGAAGCCTTCGTTCACCGGCGAAATTGTAGAGGAGTGAGGGGGCGCGAGCCGCGGCCAAGGGCCCTGAGCCCAAAAGGCGTCGACCACGCGGGCAAAGACTGGTCAAAAACACAGTCTCTGGGTGTCTGGAACCCCCCTTCGACCCTGGTTTGCACGCATTTTTGGGACCTCGCTTGATCGCGTGGGAAGCTTCTTTACGCGCTGTCCGCAGGCTCGAAGCTCGTGCTCATGTCGACGTCAGAAAACTCATCCGCCCGGCGACCCGCTGGTGGGCCAGATCCCGGGCGAGGTCTCGTGAGCCACCACTTAAAAGACCCATCAAATCCCTATCACTTGCACTCAATTACACATCATTTGGGCAGCTCATGGCCGTTGACTCCCCTCGATTGGGGGCCGACAATGTCCAGGACCGGCGAAGAGCCTCTTTCCGCCCATGAAATCCTCAGGAAAACCCGAAACGAAGGCCATGGAGATGGCTGCTGCGTCGTCGGGGGGCGGTGTGACGGACGCGGACTTGGAGCATCGAGGGCAATCACCTGGGGACGGCGAGCCGAACGTGAGCTCGTCCGCGCCGGCCAACGACACGCCGGCCAACGACACTCCGACCGCCAAGCCGAGCGCGACGAAGCCGACCACGGCCGCGTCACCCGAGCCGACGGTGGTCGCACCCGTGCCCACCGGCAGCACGCCGGCGGAGCCTGCGACACCGGCTCCCGAGGCACCGGCCAACGAGACGGCCGCCGCCAAGAAGAGCAAGCGCAAGTCGAGGACGCGCTCGCGCTCGGGGCTCGAGCCCAACAACGTTCGCAAGTTGCGTCAGGAAGCGATGATGTCCAAGGCCGAGCTCGCGCGTCGTGCCGGGGTCTCGCCGCTGACCATCGACCGCGTCGAGGCCGGGTGTCCCTGCCGCATGGACACCAAGCGCAAGATCCTCGAAGCGCTGGGGCTCAAGCCCTCGGCCCGCGCCGAGGTCTGGCCCGACATCGACGCCTGAGCACCACCGCCGAGGTGGGGCTGCGCCCAGCGACCTCTGGATCTGGCCAGGGGCGCATGGAAAACCTGAATTGCTGGCCGAATTCGTACGAATTTGGCGGAATTGAGAAGGGAGCGTGCTGATGGCCCGGCAGTGCATCGGCCTCGACATCGGCTCGAGCTCGGTGAAGCTCGTGCAGGTCAAGCTCAGCCGCAAAGGCATGAGCTTGCAGAACTTCGGCATCGAGCCGCTGCCCACCGCGGCGATCATCGATGGGACCATCGGCGACCCAAACGCGGTCGCCGAGGCGATCCGCAACCTCGCCAAGCGCATCCACCTGCGCGGCAAGGACGTGGCCTTCGCGGTCTCCGGCAACAGCGTGATCATCCGCCGTCTGCAGATCCCCGCCATGGAGGGGGCGGCCCTCGCCGAGCAGATGGAGTGGGAGGTCCGACAAAACGTCCCCTTCGCCCGCGACGAGGTCATCGTCGACTGGGAGGTGCTCGTCGAGCGCACGCCCGAAGGGCAGATGGAGGTCGTGCTCGTCGCGGCCAAGCGCGAGGTCGTCGAGCAGTACATGCAGGTCGTTCGCGCGGCGGGCTTCAACCCCGTCGTCGTCGACACCGACGCCTTCGCCATGCAAAACGCGATCGACTCCGTCGACGGCCTCGTCTCCGGTGAGACCGTCGCGGTCATCAACGTCGGCGCTCACTTCTCGACGATCTCGATCGTCCGCGATGGAAAGCCGGTCTTTCACCGGAATTTGTCCTCGGGCGGCGACACCTTCACCGAGGCGATCCGCCATCGCCTGGCCGTGAGCCAAGATGGTGCCGAAGCTTACAAAGTAGGCAGCGCCGCAGGCGCTGGCGCCGGTTCGGCGGCCGATGTCGTGCCCCAGGAGGTCCACCGGGTCCTCGCGCAGGTGTCCGAGCAGGTCTCGGCCGAGTTCCAGCGGAGCATCGACTTCTATGTGAACGACGCGGTCGACGCCAACCTGGCCCGGGTCTACCTCACGGGCGGCAGCGCGCTGGTGCCTCAGCTCCCCAAGGCGATCCAAGATCGCAGCGGCGTGCCCGTGATGATCTTCGACCCCTTCTCCAAGATGAGCGTCGACGCGCGGCGCTTCGACGTCGAATACCTGCGCGCCAACGCGCCGGTCGCTTCGGTCGCGCTGGGCCTGGCCCTGCGCGCGCCGGGGGACAAGTGAGGATGGAAGCCGCATGATCCGCATCAACCTCTCGCCGGACGCCAAGCGTCGGACCCCGGGCCGCGGGCCCTCGGTGCAGCAGATCGTGCCTTCGACCGACGTGTCGAAGGGGGCGATCATCGCGGTCGTGATGATCGTCGGCTGGGTCGGCGTGGGCGTGGTCGCCTACTTCGTCCAGCAGAGCATCATCGAAGACACCAAGGTGCTGACCGCCAAGGCCAAGCAGCTCGACCAGCAGGCCGCGGACATCAACGCGCAGATCGACGAAGAGGGGCTCCAGGCCCGCTTCAACCGCTACGAGGAGCTCAAGGCCGCCAAGGAGGCGCTCGAGAAGAAGCGCCGCTCGCCGGTCTACGTCTACCACGAGCTCGCCAACGTGCTGACCACGGGCAAGCACCCCGACGTCGACGAGGCCGAGCAGCGCCAGCGCGTGGCCATCGATCCCCAGGCCCGCCTCGACCTCGACTGGGACGCCCAGTCGGTCTGGCTGCTGAGCATGGCCGAGAAGGAGAACGACGTCCTCGACATCACCGGCGGCGCCCGAGATCCCGACGACCTCTCGGAGTTCGTCAAGCGCCTGCGCGCCTCGGCCCGCTTCGCCCGGGTCTCGCACCCCGAGTTTCAGCTCAAGGAGGTCAAGGAAGACGCGGCCACCAAGGAGCTCAAGCCCGGCGACGCGATCCAGAACTTCTACACCTTCGAGCTGACCGCGCAGGTCCGCTACTGGGACTGACAGGAGCACCATGGCCGATTCACGCCTCGACGCCCTCGAGAAAGTCCCCGCCTGGCAGCTGGCCCTGGGCTGGCTGCTGGCCGCCGGGTTGATCCTCGCCGGCTGGTACGTCCTGTACCTGTCCGACACCCTGACCCAAAAAGAGAGCGCCGTGACTGCGGTCGAGCGCGCCGAGGCCGACCTCGCCGCGGCCGAGGACAAGCTCGCCAACTACGAGCAGCGGGTCAAAGAGCAGGCCGAGCGCGACCGCGAGCTCGAGAAGATGCTCGAGGTCGTGCCCGTCGACTCGTCGACCATCGACCACCTGATGAGCACCTTCCAGCGCGAGGCTCGCGGCGTCGGCCTCGGCCTCGAGCGCTGGGTGCCCCAGGCCGAGGAGCGCTACGACTTCTACGCCAAGATCCCCGTCGAGGTCACCGCGATCGGGACATGGCACGAGATCGGCGAATTTTTCCGTCGCGTCTCGGAAATGAAGAAGATCGTCAACATCGAGCAGGTCGAGATGAAGATCGGCAAGAACTTCGACGATAGCGGCTTCCCGCTGCTCCAGGTCGACTTCACCGCGAGCACCTTCCGCTTGCTGAGCGAAGACGAGCGCAGCGGCGAGGCCGGGGCCGACGGCCAGACCCGCCGCAGCGGTCGGGGAGGCCGGCGATGAGCGTCGCGTCGAAGACCGCGCGCCGCCTGGCGCTGACCCTGCCCCTGCTCGCGCTCGCGCCGACCCTGGCCTGCGGCGGTGAGGACGAGGTCGAGAGCAACGGCCAGCGCGGCCTGCCCCCGGGCACCGCGCGCATCGAGGCCGGCGGCTCGAAGCCCACCGTGGGCTCGCGGCGCAGCCCGAGCACCGGCGCGGGCACGACCGCGGGCGCCAGCGAGGCCGAGGCGCAGAGCGATCGCCCCGATCGCCCGCGCCCCGTGGTCACCCGCGAGGACTTCTCCGGCCGCGCCCGCGACCCCTTTCACAACTACGCGGCCGCCCAGGTTGCGACGGAGCCGGAGCCCGCCCCGGTCATCCGCAAGCAGCGCGACGTCAAGCTGTCCGAGTACAAGTTCGACGAGCTCAAGCTGATCGCAATCGTCAACGCCGGCCGCGGCGTGCCCCCGACCGCGCTGTTCTTGGCGTCCTCGGACAGCAAGTCCAAGAGCGTCAAGCAAGGCGAGTACTTCAGCGACGCCGAGCTCCTGCTCGCCTCGGTCAACCGCGACTACATCGAGGTCGAGGTCGTCGACCCCGAGCTCGCCCCCGGATGGAACCTCGAACGGGGCGAGCGCAAAGTCATCTATTTGAAGGATCGCTGACAACCCCAGGTCGGCCGCGCCGACCTCTACGAGCGTTCACTGAACCGACTTCCACCCGCTGGCTCGCCAGCGGGCAACGGGCTCCGTCGCGCCTAAATCCGGCGACGGCAACACCTCATGAACTCGAAAAACGCCGCCAAAGCCCACCGCACGCCCCGTTGGACGCCGCTCTCGGCCCTGGCCCTGCCCGCGCTGCTCGCCCTGGCCCTCGACCCCGGGGCCGCCTCGGCTGGCTCGCCGAGCAAGAAATCGGCGAGCAAGAAGTCGTCGTCGCCGCCAGCGTCGAGCGAGCGCAAGCTCTCCGTCCGCAAGGCCGTCAACCAGATCGACGGGCTGACCGTCGAGGAGCTCGACGACGGGACGACGATCCTGCGCCTGCGCGGCAACGTCGAGCCGACCTTCAACGTCTACCGGCTCTCGGACCCCGAGCGCCTGGTCGTCGACGTCAGCAAGAGCGAGCGCGGCAAGGCGGTGCCGCACGCTCCGGTCGACAGCTGGGTCGTGGGTCGGGTGACGATCTCCTCGGTCGAGGAGCACGACAGCAAGCTCGCGCGGGTGGTCGTCAACCTCAAGCGCGAGGCCAGCTACATCGTGGTGCCCAAGGGCCGCGACCTGATCATCACGGTCACGCCCAAGGAGATCGCCCCCGAGGCCTACTTCGCGCGCAAGAGCGCCGGCGAGCGCAAGGCCGAGATCGTGTCGATGCAGGCCGAGGCCGAGGCCGCGGTCAACAGCGCCGAGGGCCGGGCCAAGCAGGCCGAGGCCAAGGCGAGCAGCGCCGAGGGTCGGGCCAAGCAGGCCGAGGGCCGCGCCGACGCGGCCGAGCTCCGGGCCAAGGAGGCCGCGGGCGCGGCCGAGGACGCCCAGACCGAGGCCGAGCGCGTCCGCGCCGAGGCCGAGCGCATCAAGGCCGAGGCCGAGGCCCAGGCGACCAAGCTCGAGGAGGCCGCCAAGGCCAAGGCCGCGGCCCTCGAGCGTGACGCTCGCAAGCGGGCCAAGACGATCGAGAGCAAGGCCGCCGACACCCTGTCCGAGGCGCGCAAGGCCGCGGAGGCGCGCGCGGAGGCCCTGGCCGCCGCGGAGGCCCGCGCCGTCAAGGCCGAGCGCGAGGCCGCAGCCGCCGAGCGCCGGGCCGCCCGGGCCAAGGCCACGGCCGAGGCCGCCGAGGCCAAGGCGATCGAGATCCGCGACGAGGCCCAGGCCGTCGCCGAGGCCGAGGCGTCCAAGATCCGCCGGAACGCCGAGGTCGAGGCCTTGGCCGAGGCCGAGAAGATCCGCGTCGCCGCCGAGGCCGAGGCCGCCAAGGCCAAGGCCGAGGCCGAGGCCAAGCTCGCCACCGCCGAGG
Organism: Pseudenhygromyxa sp. WMMC2535; assembly: GCF_011083025.2. NCBI lineage: Bacteria > Pseudomonadati > Myxococcota > Nannocystales > Nannocystaceae > Pseudenhygromyxa > Pseudenhygromyxa sp. WMMC2535. Next base: position 2,752,543 of record NZ_JABJWV010000001.1, on the reverse strand, counting down.
AGGCCGAGCTCGCCGCCAAGGCCCGCCTGGCGAGCGCCTCCAAGCGCTCGGCCGCCGCCAAGGCCAGCGAGGTCGAGGCCAAGGCCCAGGCGACCAAGGCCAAGGCGGCCAAGGCCGAGCTGCTCGCCGCGACGGCGGCCAAGAAGGCGGCCGAGGCCGAGCTGCTCGCCGCGACCCGCCAGGAGGCAGCGCAAAAGCGCGCCGCCCAGCAGGCGACCGAGGCCCTCGCCGCCCAGCAGGCCAAGGCCGAGCAGGCACAGAAGCTCGCCGCCAAGACCGAGGCCGCCAAGGCGCGCAAGAAGAGCGCCAAGGCCAGCAAGAGCAAGGCCCCCAAGCAGGTCGGGCCGCGCCCGGCCGACGTCCTGCTCGCCGAGGCCGAGCGCGCCATGAGCTTCGCCGAGAGCGAGGCCGAGCACGCCGAGGCCGCGCGCCTCTCGGCCGAGGCCGCCCTCGACGAGGCCCGCAAGGTCGCCCGCAAGGCGGGCAAGCGCGACCCCAAGCACGACGAGTACGCCACGGCCGTGACCCAGGCCGAGCGCGCCGTCGAGGCTGCGAGCGCGCGCGAGAAGCAGACCAAGGCCGAGCTCACCACCTTGAGCCAGGAGGTCGCGACCCTCGAGCAGGCTGTGTCCGGCGAGCGCGAGCAGGGCCAGATCTTCGCGGCCGCCGTCAACGAGCGCCAGGCCGAGCTCGCCGAGCTGCGCCGGGCGCTGAGCGACGCCGAGGCCCGCTACGAAGACCTCGGCGGCCAGGACGGTCCGCGCCGCGGCCTCGACCGCGGCAAGCACCGCCGCGCGGGTCGTGACCTCGACCGCGCCCGCGAGCGCTACGCGGCCCTCGAGCAGGAGCTCGAAGGCGAGCGCGACGCCCTCACCGAGCGCCGCGAGGCCCTCGGCAAGGCCCAGGCCCGCCTCGACGAGACCCTGGTCGCGCACAAGCAGCGCCGCTCCTTGACCCGCCAGTGGGAGGAGCAGCGCAAGGCCGCCGGCGACGCGGCGCTGCGAGACGTCCGCTTCGTCGACGGCCCGCAGGGCGCGGTGGTCATCGTCGAGATCGACGGCCCCGTCGTCTACGACGCGAGCAGCCTGACCCCGAACATGAACATGCTGGAGCTGCGCGACACGCAGATCCCGGTCAACCTCGAGCGCAGCCTCGACACGACCAGCTTCGGCGGCCCGGTCGACCGCATCACCAGCTTCCGCGAGGGCAGCGACGTCAAGATCATCGTCGCCAGTCAGACCTCGAGCCCGGCCGAGATCGAGCTCGACAGCAAGGGCAACCGGCTGATCTGGCGCTTCCCGGGCAAGAAGTCCCCCGCCGCCAGGGAGGCCGTGATCGCCAGCCGCGAGCAGAACCCCCGCGCGGTCGCGGCCGCCCCCGCGCCCGACCAGGCGGCAGCCGACATCGACGACATCGACGAGATCGAGCGCAGCGAGGTCGTCAGCCTCGGCGGGACCAAGGTCTCGGGCTTCTCGACGCCGCCGGTGCTCGCCGCCCGACCGGGGACCAAGGTCAACGGCCGCAGCCGCTGGCGAGGCGAGCGCATCGACATCGAGCTCCAGGACGCGCCGATCAAGGACGTGCTCTTGCTCTTCTCGGACATCGGCCGGGTCAACATCATCGCCGGCCCCGAGGTCCAGGGCTCGGTGACCATGAAGCTCTCGGCGGTGCCCTGGGATCAGGCCCTCGACATCATCTTGCGCTCCTTGAACCTGGGCATGGTCCAGGAGGGCAACGTGATCCGCGTGGCCACGCTGACCGCCCTCGAGGAGGAGCGCCGCAAGGCCATCGAGGAGGCCAACGCCCAGGTCCAGCTCAAGCCGCTCGAGACCCGGCTGATCCCCCTGAGCTACGCCGACGTCGGCGACATGCTGCCCAAGGTCCAGAGCGTGCTCAGCTCGCGCGGCTCGGTCACCCCCGACACGCGCACGAACACGCTGATCGTCATGGACGTGGCCGAGAACATCGCCCTGGCCGAGTCCCTGGTCCGCCAGCTCGACAGCCAGACGCCCCAGGTGTTGATCGAGGCGCGGATCGTCGAGGCGCGGACCAACTGGCTGCGCCAGCTCGGCATCCAGTGGGGCTTCGACTTCACGGCCAGCCCCGGCACGGGCAACCCCACGGGGCTGCTCTTCCCCAACTCCATCGGCGTGGGCGGCGGCTCGGGCAGCAACCAGTCCCCGACCAACGGCCTGATCCTCCCGGGCTCGGCGGCCAACCCCAACTACGCCGTCGACCTCCCGGCTCCGGTCTCGACCGGCACCGGTGGCGCGATCGGCTTCAGCTTCGGCAGCCTCTCGGGCAACCTCAACACCAACTTGCGCCTGAGCGCCGCCGAGGACGAGGGCGAGGTCCGGATCATCTCCGCGCCGAAGATCGTCACCCTCGACAACACCGAGGCCGACATCCAGCAGGGCGTGCAGATCCCGATCTCCCAGGTCTCTGCCCAGGGTGTCAACACGCGCTACGTCAACGCGACCCTCGGCCTGCGGGTCACGCCCCAGGTCACCAACGAGGGCGCCGTGCTCCTCGACGTACAGGTCCAGAAGAACGAGGCCGACTTCGTCAACACCGGCGCCCGGGGTGATCCGACGATCCTGACCAACTCGGCCCAGAGCCAGCTGTTGATCACCGACGGCGACACCGCCGTGATCGGCGGGATCTACACCCGCAACCAGGCGATCAACCACAGCAAGGTGCCCTGGTTCGCCGAGATCCCGATCATCGGGTGGTTCTTCAAGAACAAGACCGAACGCGACGACCGCTCGGAGATGCTGATCTTCCTGACGCCGCGGATCATCAACCGCTCCACGAGTATCGGTGGCTGAGCCCACCGAGCCCTCCGGGCGAGACGACCGACCGGTCTTCTTGCTCGGGCTCATGGGCGCCGGAAAGTCCAGCGTCGGGCGGGCCCTCGCGGCCCGCCGCGGCGCTGTCTTCATTGACCTCGACCAGCGCGTCGAGGCGATCTTCGGGCGCTCGATCCCCGCGCTCTTCGAGCAGGGCGGCGAGGCCTACTTTCGTCGCCTCGAGCGGGCGAGCCTGCGCTCGCTCCTCGCCGAGCCGGGCTTCGCGGGCAGCCGGGCCGTCGTCGCCACGGGCGGGGGCGTGATCGTGGATCCGCGCAACCTCGACGACATGCGCGCGCTGGGGACGACGATCTATCTGGAGGTCGGCCTGCCCGCGCTCACCTCGCGGCTGCGCGAGGACGCCGAGCGAGGCCGACGGCCGCTGCTCGCCCCGCCGCCTCCCGACCCGGCCCACTCCCCGCCGCCCCTCGACCCGCTCGCAGCTCGGCTCGCGTCTCTGCTCGCGGACCGCGAGCAGGCCTACCGCGGCGCGGACCTGGTGATCGACGGCGCGGCCGAGCTCTCGGCCGTCTGCGCGCGCATCGAGGCCGCGCTCGCCGAGGCGGACGAAGGTCGTACACCCGCATAGGTGTACGCGGGGCCCTCACCAGCCCGCCTTCGGTAGACTTGCGGGGGTGGACCGCGCTAATACGCATGCGCGGTCTACCGCCCCACCCAGCATGACCACGGACAAGCGCAAGCCGATCGCGCTGCACGTCGCGGTACCGACCGAGGACGAGAGCTACCCAGTCTTGATCGGGCCAGGCCTGCTGGCGCGCCTGGGCCACGAGCTGCGTCGCAGCCACCCCAAGGCCGCGCGGGTGGCCCTGGTCTCCGACGAGAACGTGATGCCGCTCTACGGCGACGCGGCCCGCGAGAGCCTCGAGGCCGAGGCGCTCGAGGTCCACAGCTTCACGATCCCCGCCGGGGAGGCAGCCAAGAACCTCGACCAGCTCGTGACCCTGCTCGAGGGCATGATCGCCGCGCGCATGGGTCGACGCGACGTGGTCGTGGCCCTCGGCGGCGGCGTCGTGGGTGACCTCGCCGGCCTGGCCGCCGCGCTCTTCATGCGCGGCATCCCGCTGATGCAGTGTCCGACCTCCCTGCTGGCGCAGGTCGACGCCTCCGTTGGCGGCAAGGTCGCCGTCGACCTGCCGGCGGGCAAGAACCTGATCGGCTCGTTTCACTTTCCCACGGTGGTGATCATCGACCCCGAGGTGCTCCAGACCCTGCCCGAGCGCGAATTCGCCTGTGGCCTGGCCGAGGCCCTCAAGCACGGCGCGCTCTTCTCTCCAGAGCACTTTCAACAGGTCGTGGCCGCCGCTGACGACATCTACGCCCGGGACGCCGACGTGCTCGGGCGGATCGTCGCGGCCTCCGTCGCCCTCAAGGCAGCCTGCGTGAGCCGGGACCCCCGCGAGCAGGGCGAGGCCGGCAAGGGCCGGGTGGTCCTCAACCTCGGCCACACCCTGGGCCACGCCATCGAGACCGTGTCGGGCTTCTCGCTCAAGCACGGCGAGGCCGTGAGCCTCGGGATGATCGCCGCCGCGCGCCTGTCCGAGCGCAAGAAGCTCGCGCCCAAACCCGAGGACGGCCCCGGCCTCGAGGCGCAGATGCGCGTCGCCCTCGCGGCCCTGCGCCTGCCCACGGACCTGGACGCATGGCTCGACGACGAGCACGCCAGCTCGCTCGAGGCGGCGCTCGTCAACGACAAAAAGCGCAGCTTCACGAGCATCTCCTACATCGCGCTCACCCGTGTGGGTGATCCTGCGGTGCTCTCGCTTACAGCCCAGGAGATCGTGGCTTTGTTGCGGGATCCAGCGAGCGATTGCTAGGCTAATCCAGGTCGTACGCGCACCCGGAGGAATTTCTGGGCGGAGCGCGACGCCAGGAGCCTGCCATGATCTCGACGACGTTCGCTCGTATCGCACGCCGCGCCACTCTCCTCGGGGCCATGGGCACGCTGCTCCTTGGCGCGGGGTCCTGCGTGGACACCCAAGAATACATCACCATCGACCGCTCGCTGTGGTTCGACGAGCCCGACACCTGCCTGCTCACCGACGGCAACCCCACGCCCGTCGGCATGATGGTCGACGTCGCGGTCACGACCCGCATCGGCATCGGCTTGGTGGTCACCAACCAGCTGACCGAGAACAGCGGCAGCAACACGAACATCGACGACTCCCAGGTCCGCGTGGTCACGGCCGAGATCACCTTGTCCATGGACGGCGGCGCCGTCGGGGGCGGCACCTTCGAGGTCTCGCTGCCGAGCAACACCTTGGCTGGGGGTGCCTCGGGCATCTACTTCGTGCAGGTCGGCTCCGAGATCTCCGATGAGCTGCGCAGCCTCGTCCCCGAGGGCGAGATCAACACCATGGAGATGACCATCGTCTTGATCGGCGAGCGCACCGGCACCGTCGGCAAGACGGAGATCGGCTTCTTCGAGAGCGCGCCCTACACCTACCCCTTCGACATCTGCAACGGCTGCGCGACCGGCTGTGGGTTCTCCAACGGCTTTTGCGGCTACTCCATGGCCCCCGTCGCCCCGCTGTGTGCCAACCCGGTCGAAGAGACCGACACCGAAACCGACACCGACACCGGCCCCTGAGCCCGGGCTGGCCGCGGACGTCCCCCAGACCCCCCTCGCTTGACCGCAGCCGAGCGCGCTGCGAACCTCGCAGATACCGCCGATGGACGAAATACTTCGAACGATCGTCGACAAGACGCCTGGCGCAAAAGCCGCGATTCTCATGGGCTTCGACGGCATCGCCGTCGAGCAGTGGGTCGCGCCGCAGTACGAGCAAGACACCGACATCGAGTCGATGGCGATGGAGTTCTCGTTCCGCTTCCTCGAGCTGCGCGACGCCGCGAGCAGCCTCGAGATGGGCCAGATCTCCGACATCACCCTCAAGGCCGAGTACGGCACGGTGATCGTCCGCGTGCTCTCGCAGGAGTACTTCGTCGCCGTGGTCCTCGAGACCGCCGCGCACATGGGCAAGGGTCGGTGGATCCTGCGCTCGCAGGCCGCCGCGCTCACGGACGACCTCTACGGGAACTGAGGGTCGGAGCATGCCGGCGCGCCCGCGCGTCCTGGTCCTCAACGGGCCAAACCTCAACTTGCTCGGGACCCGAGAGCCGGCGGTCTATGGGTCCGAGACCCTCGCCGACATCGAGGCGAGCCTGCGCGAGCTCGGCGAGCAGCTCGGCCTCGAGGTGTCCACGGCGCAGGCCAACGGCGAGGGCCAGCTGATCGACGAGATCCACGGCTTCGCGCGGGCCTGCGCCCAAACTCTCGGCCAGACCCGCGACCAGGCCGAGCTTGCTGCGATCCCCCCTGCACAGCGGGTACGGCCCGCGACAAGTGCGGATCCTCAGCCGAGCCGCTGCGGGCTCATCTTCAATCCTGGCGGCTACACGCACACCTCCGTGGCCCTACGAGACGCGCTGGCGGGCGTCAGCGTGCCCACGATCGAAGTTCATCTGTCCAACCTTTACGCGCGCGAGTCCTTTCGGCACACATCGGTGACCGGCGGAGCGTGTCGCGGGATCATCATGGGGCTCGGGAGCGAGTCCTACCGCCTCGCCCTCCACGCCCTCGCCGCGCTGCTCTAGCCCCGACTTCACCATGTCCGACAACGACTCCAAGCTGCCCGACATCACCTACGTCAGCGAGCTGGCCAAGGTCTTCAAGCGTTTTCGCCTCGACGAGCTCGAGATCGAGACCGGCGAGCAGCGCATCTTGATGCGCCGCGGTGCCGAGGTGACGACCTACGCGGCCGCCCCGGCCCCCCTCGCCGCCGCTGCCCCTGCCGCCCCCGCTGCTGCCCCCGCCGCTGCCGCCCCCGCCGCTGCCGCGGCCGAGGAGCCCGAGGGCGAGTTCATCACCTCGCCCTTCGTCGGCACCTTCTACCTCGCCCCGCGCCCCGACGCGCAGCCCTTCGTCAAGCCCGGCGAGACCGTCGCCGCTGGCCAGACCGTGTGCATCGTCGAGGCCATGAAGCTCTTCAACGAGATCGAGGCCGAATTCGGCTGCGTGATCGAGGAGTCCCTCGTCGGCAACCAGCAGCCGGTCGAGTTCGGGACCAAGCTGTTCAGGGTGCGCCGCCTGTGAGTCAATTTCGCAAGGTCCTCGTCGCCAACCGCGGGGAGATCGCGCTGCGGGTGATCCGCGCCTGCCGCGAGCTCGGCCTCGAGACCGTGGCGATCCACTCGACCGTCGACGCCAACGCCCTGCACACGCGCTTCGCCGACGAGGCCGTGTGCATCGGCCCCGGCCCGGCGCCCAAGAGCTACCTCAACATCCCCAACATCATCGCGGCCGCCGAGATCTCCGGCGCCGACGCGGTCCACCCCGGCTACGGCTTCCTGTCCGAGCGGGCCGAGTTCGCCGACGCCGTGCAAAAGTGCGGGCTGACCTTCATCGGCCCGGACCCCGAGCACATGCGCATGATGGGCGACAAGGTCCGCGCGCGCGAGACGATGATCGCCGCGGGCGTCCCCGTGCTCCCCGGCACCGGGGTGCTCGAGGACGGCGAGCACGCCGTGGCCGCGGCCAAGGAGATCGGCCTGCCGGTGATCCTCAAGGCCTCCGCCGGCGGCGGCGGCCGGGGCATGAAGATCGTCTGGGAGCTCGACGACGTCGCCCCGACCCTGGCCACGGCGCAGGCCGAGGCCGAGGCCGCCTTTGGCTGCGGCGACATGTACCTCGAGCGCTTCGTGCAGAGCCCGCGGCACATCGAGATCCAGATCGTCGCCGACGAGCAGGGCAAGGTCGTCGACCTGCTCGAGCGCGAGTGCTCGGTCCAGCGCCGCCACCAAAAGGTCATCGAGGAGGCCCCGGCCTCGAATTTCAGCCCCGCGCTGCGCAAGGCCATGGGCGACGCGGCGATCGCCGCGGCCCGCGCGATCTCTTATCGCTCGCTGGGCACCGTCGAATTCCTGCTCGACGGCGACCACTTCTACTTCATGGAGATGAACACCCGGGTCCAGGTCGAGCACTGCGTGACCGAGATGATCACGGGTGTCGACCTGGTCCAGGAGCAGCTGCGCCTCGCCCAGGGTGAGCCCCTCGGTCACCTCGACAAGGACTGGAAGCCCCGCGGTCACTCGATCGAGTGTCGGATCAACGCCGAGGACCCGGTGAACTTCGCGCCACATCCAGGTACCATCACGGCGCTGCACCTGCCTGGCGGCAACGGTGTCCGCGTCGACACCCACGTCTATCAGGGCTACACCGTGTCTCCCTACTACGACTCGATGCTCGGCAAGCTGATCGTCCACGCCCCCGATCGCGCCAAGGCGATCGCTCGCATGCGTCGAGCCCTGGGCGAGTGTGTCGTCGAGGGCATCTCGACGAACATCGCCCTGCACCGCTGGATCCTCAAGCAGCAGCCCTTCGTGGACGGCCGCTACGACACCCACTTCCTCGAGCGCAACCTGGACCCGGCGGGGATCCAGGCCGAGCTCGACACCCACGCCTGAGGTCGACCCTTGGCCTTCTCGCGCGACAAAGCCCTTCAGAGCGCCCAGCAGCACGCGGCGCGTGGTGATCTCGACGAGGCGATCCGCGAGTATCAGTCGGTCATCGACCACGACCAAGGCGACGTCCAGGCCTGGCTGCTGCTGGCCGACTCGCTCCAGCGCGCCGGTCAGCTCGACCCGGCCATCGAGCGCTACGTCCACGCGGCCAACCTCCAGCTCCAAGCTGGCGACGCCCCCCAGGCGCTGCAGGTGTTCCGCCAGGTCCTGAGCCTGGCCCCGGAGCGCTACGACGTCCACCTCCAGGCCGCCCAGGCCTTCGAGCAGCTGCGCCGGCTGCCCGAGGCCGTCGCGCTGTTCGAAAAAGTCGCGAGCGTCTACCTGCGCAGCGGCAACACCCGCGAGGCGCTGATGCTCTACGAGCGCGTCGCCGACCTGATGCCGCGGGAGATGTCCAAGCGCCTGCGCCTGGCCGAGCTCTACTCCCGCGAGCGCCGCGTCGACGAGGCCGTCGAGCACTTCGGCCGCGCCGCAGACTTTCTCTACGAGGCCGAGCGCCACCAAGAGTACGTGCGCGTGGCCGAGCGCCTGCTCTATCACCGCGCCGTCGAGTCGGTGATCCGCAACCTCGTCCGCGTCTACCTGGCCATCGACCAGCCCCGGCGCGCGCTGATGAAGCTCAACGAGCTGCTCCAGCGCAAGCACACCGACCTCGAGGGCCTCGAGCTCCTCGCCGAGACCTTCGTCCAGCTCGGCCGCGCCGGCAAGGCGATCTCGGTGGTCGAGGAGCTCGTCAAGCTCCTGCGCGCCAAGGGAGACAGCACCCTCCCCGAGGCCGTCCGCGTGCTCCGCAGGGCGGTCGCCTGGGCCCCCGACAACCGCGCGATCGCGGATCTGCTCGCCGAGCTCGAGACCAAGCTCCAAGACCAAGCCGTCCTCGACGACGACGACGACGACGACATCGAAGAGTTCGACGAGATCGAAGAGATCGAGGAGCTCGACGACTTCGAGGAGTTCGACGAGGTCGACGATGTCGCCGAGGTCTCCGAGCCCTCGGGCCCGCCGCCGCCTCGACCCCCGCCGCGCCCGCGCCCGCCCAAGCAGGCGGCGCCGCCCAAGCAGGCGCCGCCCCGACGCCGCCAGTCGCTCACCCAGGAGGTCATCTCCGAGGGTGCCCAGCGCCCCGCCGAAGAGAGCGGCGAGGTCGACCTCGACAAGCACATCGAAGAGGTCCGGGTGCTGATCAAGTACCACCTCTTCGAGCACGCCCTGGCCCACGCCGACCAGGTGCTCGCGGTCCTGCCCAGCCACGGCCTCGGCCTCGAGCTGCGCGCCGAGATCCTCGCCAAGCTCGAGCGGGTCCCCGAGGCCGCGGACACCCGCGTCGTCCTGGCCAACTCGCTGCTCAACTCCGATCCCCAGGGCGCGGGTCGCCAGGTCAAGCTGGCCCTCGCCCTCGCGCCCCAGCACGCGGGCGCCCAGGCCCTCGCGGATCGCCTCGCCGACGTCGTCGACTTCAACGCCCCCGTCGACGCCCCGCCCTTCGAGGACGAGCCCGAGCCGCAGCTCGAGCCCGAGCCCGACGAGATCGACGCCAGCGAGCCCGACGAAGACCGCACGGCCTTCGAGGAGCGGGTCGTCGCCGCGGCCCAGAGCGGCGCGCTGCTCGGCGCCCTCGACTACGAAGACGAGGATCTGCTCGGCCCCATCGACGTCAGCTCCTCGCTGATCGCCCCCGTCGACAAGGACCTCAAGGCCGAGCTCGCCGCCGAGTTCCAGGCCGGGCGCGACGCGGATCAGCTCGACCAGCTCTCCGAGCCGCTGGCGCCCCCGCCCCGCCGGGCCCACCACGACGAGATCGACCTCGACGAACCCACGCTCGGCGATCTCGACGAGGGCATCGACATCCGCATGGCGGATCCCGGCCTGCATGGCGAGCTCCACAGCCTCGCCCATGACGACCACGACTTTGCGATCTCGGTCGACTCCGCCCCGGACCTCGCGGTCGAGGACGCCGACGACGACATCGCCATCGAGGACCGCTTTGGCCTCGGCGAGGACGAGCACGACGAGCCGGCCGAGGCTCCCGCCGAGCAGCCGTCCTCCAGGCAGCCCAAGGTCGGCCTGGTCGGCCGCGTGGAGCCCGAAGACGACGACGAGCCTGCGTCTGCGCCCGAGAGCGTCGAGCGCGAGCAGGAGTTCTTCGACCTCACGGACGACGAGGACGAGCTCGACGCGCTGCCCGAGCCCGAGCCCGAGCCTGCTCCCGAGCCAGAGCCTGCTCCCGAGCCCGAGCCTGCTCCCGAGCCCGAGCCTGCTCCCGAGCCAGAGCCCGAGCCTGCTCCCGAGCCCGAGCCTGCGCCCGCGCAAGACTGGCCCGACCTCTCCGGTGAGCTCGACGAGCTCGAGTTCTACCTCGACAACGATCTCGAGGACGACGCCGTCGCGGCCTTCACGGACCTCGTCGAGCTCTACCCCGGCCACCCCAAGCTGGTCGAGATGGCCGACCGCTTCCCCGGCGTCGACGTCGGCGGTGCGCCCACGCCCACGCCTGCCGAGCCAGAGCCAGAGCCAGAGCCAGAGCCAGAGCCAGAGCCTACTGCTGCCGCGGACGCCATCGCGGCGGCCTTGATGGATGACGACGAGGACGAAGACGAGGATCCCCTCGCCGCGGCCCTCGTCGATGACGAGGCCGAGACCGAGGCCGACGCCGCCGAGCCCCTCGAGGCCGCGGAGCCGCTCTTCGCCTTCGAGGACGAAGACGACGACGACTTCCTCGCGGGGATCTTCGACGAAGAAGCGCCCAAGCAACGCAAGCAGCGCGAGGTTGCGATCCAGACCAACGACGTCGAGGACGCCGACGCTGGCGACCGCTTCGACCTCGGGACCGCCTACCGCGAGATGGGCCTGTTCGACAAGGCGATCTCCGAGTACGCCGTCGCGGCCAAGGACCCGCGCTGGCAGGCCAAGGCCCTGGTCCAGATCGGCATGCTGCACATGCAGCAGGGCAACGCCGACGGCGCCCTGGATCACTTTGGCCAGGCCGTCGACGCAGCGCGAACCAAGGACGAGCGCTGCCAGGCCAACTACGAGCTGGCCATGGTCCACCTGTCCATGGGCAGCGTCGACGACGCCCGCGAGGCCTTCGAGCGCGTGGATGCGGGCTTCCGCGACCGCGACGCCAAGCTCGAAGAGCTGAGCTGAGCTGAGCGCGACCGGCCGAACCCGCGCGAGCTGGCGGTCTCATGCGCATCGAGCGACGCGGTGACCACATCTGGATCCGCGGGGCCATCGTCGACAACCGGCCGCACGCCCACGATGCGCTGCAGCTCGTCGCCAGCGCGGCCGCTGGCCCCGAGGCCCAGCTTCAGCTCGAGCACGGGCGCGAGCACGGCCGACTCTTCGTGATCCCCAGCCGCGAACGACACGCGCTCGCGCTCCACGACGGGGTCGTCGCGCTGGTCAATCCCAGCAGCCCCCTCGCCGCGACGCTGCGCCGGCGCTGGCTCACCACCGAAGGTGCTGCGCGAGTATGCGCCCCGCCCCTGACGGCCAGCGACGACCCCTGCGAGCGCCTCAGCGAGATGTTGGCCACCGTCGAGCAGACCCCCCACGACCCACGCGTTCGACGGGTGCTCCAGTGGGTGGACGAGCTCGAGCGACGAGGGTGCTGGCGAGAGCTGACGCTGACCCGGGCCGCCCAGCAAGTCGCCCTCTCGCCCTCTCGCCTGCGCCACCTCTTCAAGGCCGAGGTCGGCTCTCCCTGGCGCTCCTATCTGGTCTGGCGTCGCGCGCTCGCGGCCTTGACCCTCGCCGCCCAGGGTACGCCGCTCACCTCGGCCGCCCACGCCACCGGCTACGCCGACTCCGCCCAGCTCTCGCGTCAGTTCGCCCAGCTCTTTGGCCTGACCCCGAGCACGGTGCTCCGCCGCGCGAACTTCACGCAGTGAATCCAGCCGCTTGGTTCAAGTCGGGCGCGGGCAGACGGCCCAAGCTGAGGACATGACCGAGAACGCCTGGCTCGCCCCCACGCCCATCGCCGACTTCGACCACCCCAGCCTCGCCACCCTCGTCGAGAGCCGCGGCTGGAGGCAGCTGTCGACCTACGACAAGATCGGTGCGGCCTACGCCTTCGTCAAAGACGAGATCGCCTTTGGCTACAACCGCAGCGACGATCTCCCCGCCAGCGAGGTCCTGCGCGACGGCTATGGTCAGTGCAACACCAAGGGCAACCTGCTGCTCGCGCTGCTGCGGAGCTTGGGCGTCCCCGCGCGCTTTCACGGCTTCACCATCGACAAGGCGCTGCAGCGGGGCGCCATCCCCGAGTGGCTGTTCCCGCTCTCGCCCAGCCGCATCCTCCACAGCTGGGTCGAGGTCCAGCACGGCGGCGAGTGGCTCGAGCTCGAAGGCTTCATCCTCGACGAGGCCTACCTCTCGGCCGTGCAGCGCCGCTTCCCCGAGCGGACCCGATTTTGTGGCTTCGGCGCGGCGACCCCAGACCTTCGGCGCCCGCAGGTCGAGTGGCGGGGCCGCTCGACCTACATCCAGCGCGAGGGCATCGCCGACGACTTCGGGGTCTTCACCAGCCCCGACGCCTTCTACGAGGCGCGCGGCACCAACTTGGTCGGCCCGCGGCGCTGGCTCTTCGAACACGTGGCGCGCCACGTGATGAACCGCCGCGTCCGTCGGATCCGCCAGGCTGGGCCGCGGCCCGCGACTGCGCTCACAGCAGGCCCATCAATCGCTCGCGAACCAGCGCCTCGGCCTCGCCCATGATCCTCGAGATCAGCTCGGCGCAGGTCGGGATGTCGTGGATCAGCCCGGCGACCATCCCACACGACCAGGCGCCGGCGTCCATGTCTCCCTCGCGCATGATCCGGGGGTAGACCCCGACGACCTCCTCCATGATGTCGTTGAAGGACAGCTCCGCCCCGCGCTCGCGCTCCTTCACGAGCAGGCGCTCGACCGCGTCGTTGGTCAGCACGCGCTCCGTGTTTCGTAGCGGGCGCATGATCAGCCGGGTGTCGAGCTCGCTGGCGGCGACGATCGCCTGCTTGACCTTGTCGTGGACCGGGGCCTCGACCGTGGCGATGAAGCGCGTGCCCATGTTGATGCCCTCGGCGCCCAGGGCCAGCGCGGCCACGAGCGAGCGCGCGTCCGCCATACCTCCGGAGGCGACGAAGGGGATCGACAGCGCCTCGGCGGCCCGGGGCAGGAGGATCATGTTGGGGATGTCGTCCTCGCCGGGGTGCCCGCCGCACTCGAAGCCGTCGACGCTGACCGCGTCACAGCCGATCTTCTCGGCCTTGAGCGCGTGGCGAACCGAGGTGCACTTGTGGATCACGCGGATGCCCGCGTCCTTGAGCGCCGGCAGGTAGGCCTGCGGGTTGCGCCCGGCAGTTTCCACGATCTTCACCCCGCCCTCGATGATCGCCCGGATGTAGCCCGGGTAGTCAGGCGAGCTCACCGTCGGCAGGAAGGTGAGGTTGACGCCAAAGGGTCGATCGGTCATCTCGCGGCAGCGCGCGATCTCGGCCGCCAGGGCCTCGGGGGTCTTTTGCGTGAGCCCGGTGATGATCCCGAGGCCGCCCGCGTTGGACACCGCGGCCGCCAGCTCGGCGAAGCCGACGTAGTGCATCCCGCCTTGGATGATCGGGTGCTCGATGTCGAACAGCTCGGTGATCTTCGTCTTCATCGCCGCACTCTCGCGCCTTCGCATCGAGCCGTCGAGCGCCGGGTCTGAAGACGTCCAAATCGATATAATTTCGATTTTGGATCCAGGTTCGGGATCGACGCACTCAATGAGTGCAAGTCCTGGAGAAAAAATGATCAAGATCAGCACCATCTTCTATGACGGCGTCGAGAAGCGGACCGAAGGCGACGAATACATCGAGATCGTCAACGACGGTCCCGCCCCTGTCGACCTTTCCAAGTGGGTCGTGGACGCAGGCCCTGCCAGCGCGACCAACAGTCAGAAGTTCAGCCCGCTGCAAGCCCCCGATCCCTGGGTGAGCTCGACCCTGCTCCCGGGCGGAGAGGGGACCCATGACTTTGGCAGCCAAAGCCTGGGCTCGGCGCGCCAGAAGGTGGTCTTCACCATCGAGAACCGGCGCCCGGATCAGAAGCTCGAGCTCAACGGCATGCCCCTGGTCGCCGTCAGCGAGGGCGCCCCTGCCTTCGTGGTCGAGCAGCAGCCGACGACCCCGATCCCCGGCCTGGCCAAGGTGCAATTCGAGGTCTCCTTCGAGCCCAGCGCGATCGGCTCGATCCCCGGGGAGCTGATCATCCCCATCGAGGGCCTCGCCCAGCCGCTGCATATCCCCCTCGTCGGCGCGGGCGTGGCCAAGGGCAAGCTCGAGCTGCTCCACGGCGGCGCGGTCCTGGCCACGGGCGACGACCTCGACCTCGGCAAGCAGCCGCTCGGAGCGAGCACCGCCACCGCGTTTTGCGTCGAGAACAGCGGCGGCTCGGACGTCGAGCTCACGAGCCTGGCGCTCTCGAACACCACGGACTTCGAGCTGCGCAACCTCCCGAGCCTGCCCAGGACCCTGGCGCCCGGGCAGCGCGTGGACTTCGAGCTCGTCTTCGCGCCCGCGAGCGCGGGCACCAAGCAGACCACGCTGACGGTCAGCGGCGGCTCGGGGACGATCGAGCTCGCGCTCGAGGGCCGCGCCGAGGCGCTCGAACCCAACATCGACCTGCGCTGCGGTGGCGCCCTGGTCGCCGAGGGTGGGAACATCGACATGGGCACGGCCACCGTCGGCGCGTCGGGGATCACGAAGCACTTCACGATCTCGAACACCGGCAAGGCCGCCCTGCACATCGCCAAGCTCGGCCTGTCGGGCGGCGGCGGGGCATACTCGGTCAGCCCCGCGCTCACCGGCCAGACCTTGCAGCCCGGGGCCAGCGTGAACTTCACCCTCAGGTTCGAGCCCAAGCACGCGGCTGTCCCCAGCGCGCAGCTCACCGTGGTCAGCGATGATCCGGATCAGGGCCAGTACACCTTCAACCTGTCCGGCCGGGCGCTCGTCCCCGTGCCCGCCAAGAAGCCACAAGAGCTCGCCGTCAAGCAGTACTACAGCTATACGCGGATCTTCGACGTGCCGATGGCCAACGGCCAGCACGTCGACTTCGACATGAACCAGACCGGGCAGGTCGGCTACGGCTGCGTCACGCTCTGCTACTACGTCGAGAACCACGGCGAGTCCAACCTCACGATCCATAGCGCCTCGGTCAGCAACAGCGCCAACTTCCTGATCACCGGCGACGTCGGCACGCCCTCGGGGCGTCGGCCCTCGCTCCCGCGGGTGCTCCCCCCCCGTGGCCGGCTGATCTTGTTCTTGGTCTACCGCATGCAGCCGGGCAGCCCGCAGACCACCTTGACGCTGCGCACCGACGACCCGAACAACAGCACCTTCAGCATCGACATCAACGTCACGGGGGGCGCGAGCGCCAGCATTGGTGGCAACAACCTCGGCGGAGGCTACCCCGGCGGGGGCTATCCCGCCGGGGGGAACCAGCCCGCGTGGATGGTGCACACCAACAACCACGGCAACGGCCGCGGCCTACAGGTCCAAAACGGCGGCCAGGCCACCGTGCCCGGCCAGGGGACCACCTACATCGAGGTCCTCCCCCCCGGCGGCCGCTGGGGCAGCTACAGCTGGCAGGGCGTCAACCTGATCATCGACGGCGGCTTCAACATGCTCAGCAAGACCAACGTACCGAGCACGACCTCGCCGACGATCTTCTCGATCGCGTGCATGCAGCCCGGCGCCAGCGTCCCGGCCAGGCTGATCTACAACGGCGCGACCGTGCACAGCTTCCAGCTGGTCGGTCAGTATGGGCTCTAGTGTGCGCGGCTCGAAGCGGACGCGATCGTCGATCGACGTGCCCCCGGGGATCGGCGAGAGCGTCCGCTCGTGCTCCCAGCTGCGTTGCAGCCAACTGCTCGAGCGCTCGAGGAAGCCGCCCTCGTCCGCGACGCGAACCAGACACAGCGCGTGGCGGTCGAAGGGCAGCACGCCGAGAGCGAGCAGCCAGCTCGAGAAGGCCACGCGCCCCAGCGGCGCCTCGGCCAGGCTCGCCGCCCTGGCCGCCCGCGGCACGCTCATCCGCAGCCACGGGCGCAGCTCGTCGTTGACCCCGGCCATGGTCGAGACCTGCTAAGACTGGGCCATGAAGGCCTTCTATCTCGTCGCTGGCATCCTCGGGGCCGTGATCCCGTGGTGGTTCAACCTCCACGCCTTCGCCGAGCTCGGCAGCGCGTTCACCCCTCGGGCCTTTTTCATGGTCGGCTTCGAGGGCTCGGCCCTGCTCGGCTCCGTCGCCGCCGACTTTTGGATCGGCTCGATCGTCGCGTTGGTGTGGATGCTCGTCGAGGCCAAGCGCCTGGGGATGAAGCACCGCTGGGCGATCGTGGTCTGGACACTGACCATCGCCTGGGCGAGCGCGCTGCCGCTCTTCTTGCTGCTACGCGAGCGCCACCTCGAGCGCACCCAGTTGGCGCAGGCGTCACCACAGTAGCGACGACCCGCCCGCTCGGCGCGGGATCGCTCGACGGCGCCAAGCGAGTGGCCCAAAGCAGCGCCCGCGCGCTTGGGAGCGTGGATTCGAGCTGGTCGCTGTCCTAGCATGGGCCCATGAAAACCAGCTGGATTCGCGCAGCGGTGGCTGGCGTCGCCGTGGCCTCGACCCTCGGCGCGTGCCAGGGCGAAGGCGAGGCCAACGACGAGGCCGAGCAAGACTCCGGCAGCGAGGACGCCTGCATCCTGGGTAGCCTGGGCTGCGCCTGCGTCGAGGGCGAGTGCCTCGGCGACCTCGTGTGCGAGGACCAGCTGTGCGCCGAGCCCAGCGACCTGGACAGCTCGAGCGGCGAAGACAGCTCCAGCGACGACGCCGACACCCAGACGAGCGAAGGCAGCTCCAGCGACGGCGAGAGCTCGGGCGAGAGCTCGGAGAGCAGCGAGTCCTCCACAGACACAGACAGCGACAGCGGCGAGGACGAGGGCACGACCACCGGCGGCCCCGACAACACCTGCGACAACCCCGACGGCGCCTTCGGCTGCGAGTTCTATGCGCTCAAGCTGCCCTCCCGCGAGCCCTTCTTCGACGACTGGGCGATGCAGGTCGTGGTTGGAAACCCCGGGCCCGAGGACGCCGAGGTCGTCGTCGAGCGCAGGATCGAGGGCGCCTGGACCAACGTCGCCGGCCCGCTGCCGGTCGCCGCCGAAGATCTCTACAGCTTCTATTTTTACGGCAGCGAGGACACCGTCCCGCTGGGCCTGTCGGCCGGCTACACCTACCGGATCACCTCGTCCACGCCCGTCGTCGCCCATCAGTACGTCCCCCATGACGCGATCCACGGCGGCGGCGCGATCTCGCTGCTGCCCACCGCGCTGTGGAGGGACGAGTACCAGGCCTTCAACGGGCCGTCCTCGCCCACACCATACGTCACGGTCGTCGCCAGCGTGGACGACACGACCCTGACCATCGATCCCCCGACGGTCACCAAGCAGGCGCCCCAGGTCCCGCAGACCAGCTCGCCCTTCCAGATCCTGATGGACGCCGGCGAGGCCGTGCGCCTCAAGACCCACTACGACAACCAGACCCTCAACGGCGCCGAGATCTCGACCGACGCCGCCCACCCCGTGGGCGTCTACGTCGGCGGCTACGCCACCACCCAGACCGCCCACTACGAAGAGCAGCTCTTGCCCCTCGAGTTCGCGGGCACCTTCCACCTCGCGGTCACGGCCGGGTCCAACAACGACAACGACAGCTCGGACTCCGCCCACCGGCTGTGGGGTCTGGTCGACACCACCTTCATGGCCCAGGCCGCACCGGGGACCTTCCTCAACCCCTCGGCCTCGGGCACCCTCGACGCCGGGCAGTACCGCCTCATCAACGCCTCGAGCTTCGACCTCGAGCAGGTGACCATCGGCTACCCAGCCGGCACCGAGCTCTCCGTCGACGGCGCTCCCCTGAGCAACCTGCTCTACGCCGCCTCCGAGTTCGCCCCTGGCTGGTGGGTGGCTCGCTTCGCCCCCGCGCCGGGCATGCACGTGCTCGAGGCCGACCAGCCCGTGACCGTGGTCTTCGGCAGCGAGCGGGTCAGCATGTACGCCGGCGTGGCGCACGAGTGATTGCCGCTCTAGCTGATCGCGGTTGCGATGATCGTCCGCTCGAGCGCCGCGCGCTCGCCCATGCTCGCCTCGTCGAGGAAGTCGTCGTTGGCCAGGACCGCGTAGCCGTGCAGGGTCGACCAGCACGCGACGGCGCGCAGCTTGGCGGCTCCCGCGGGGACGCCCGCCGCGACGAAGGCCTCGCCCAGCACGGCCAGCGCCTCGCCGCCGGTCTGGTGGAGCTCGACGAAGCGCTGACGGTCGCGCAGGACGGGCAGGAACATCACCCGGTAGCGCGAGCGCTCGCTCGTGGCGAAGTCGAGGTAGGCCCGCGCGGCGAGCTCCAGGCGCGCGAGAGGATCCGCGGCCGCGGCCGCGGACGCCTCGATGCGAGCGAGGACCTGCGCGCGAAGCTCGGCGAAGGCCTCGGTGGCGATCGCCGCGAGCAGGCTGTCCTTCTCGGAGAAGTGGTGGTGGGGCGCCCCGTAGCTCACGCCCACGCGCCTGGCGAGCTCGCGCATCGACAGGCCCTCGACCCCGGCCTCCGCGATGATCTCGCGGGCGGCGTCGAGCAGGGCCTGGCGCAGGTCACCGTGGTGATAGCTGGTGCGCTGGATCTTCTTGCCGCCGCGGCTCACGAGTCATCTTCGATGTGCGCGCGGATCGAGTCCAGGCCGTTTTGCATGTAGGGCTCGAAGTGCTTCGAGACCACGGCTCGCAGGGCCGGCAGCGTCGCCCGGCGCTTGGCCGCGAACACGTAGGTCCAGGTCACCCGCGTCCCGGCCTGCGTCTGCGCGAAAGTCCACTCGCCGCGGCCTTCGCTGGCCAGCTTGTTGATTGCGAATTGAAAGTCGTGGACGCGGTATTCGAAGCGCGCCGGTCGCTCGAGCACCTCGATGTCCTCGCGCAGCGTCGTGCCGTCTTCGAGGACCACCACACGCCGCGCCCCGGGGTGATCCCAGCCACCCTCGGTCAGCTGCACGTCGCCGCGCACCCCCGGCACGCGGCCGTAGCCCCGCAGGTCTCGCGCCGGGGTCTCGCGGTCCACCACGTAGTCGAAGACCTCGCCCAGCGGCGCGTCGACGGTCGTCGACACCGTGGCACGGGCCTGACGTGGCGAGCCCTCCGGGGCTTCGGAGGGCGAGGGCTCGGCGCAGCCGGCCGTGGTCGCCATCAACAGTAGTCCGAGCGACGCGCTGCCCGAGCGGCGTCGGCGATCGTGGATGATGCGCTGCGTGGTCATGGATTCACCGAGAGCGACTCGGGGAGGCCCGAGAGCTCGGAGCTGAGGGCCCACAGCCTGCGGGCCAGGTCGTCGTCGAGGCTCTGCTTGGAAGAGGGCGTGACGCGGCCGCAGGACAGGTAGGCGCCAGAGGGGGCGTCGAGCGCCCCGGTCGCGAGGTCCGCGAGCCGACGCGCCGAGGTCTGGACGTCGTTGACGTTGGGCACCAGCTTGGCGGCCACGGGCAGCAGGTTGTGCCACAGCCACCTCGAGACCGGACCATAGTCCCGCGCCAGGCCCGTCGCGGGCATCAGCCCAGGGTCGAAGGCGTAGGCCGAGCGCCCGCGTGGATCACTGGCGAGGCGACGCGCGAGCTCCCGGGCACACAGCACGTTGCACAGCTTGGAGGTGGTGTAGCGCCGGCGCCCGGCCGCCGCGGGCGGCTCGTCGATGAAGCAGCTGCCCTCGGCCACGCCGCGCAGGTCGTCGAGCTTGGGCGCGGGCATCCCCGTCCAGCGCTCGGGGTCGTGGGTGTTGCTCGACACGAACACGATCCGCCCCCCTGCCGCCAACGATCCCAGCAGGCCGCGCGCCAGACAGAAGTGGCCGAGGTGATTGGTGGCGAAGGTCTGCTCGAGACCCTGCGCCGTGCGTGTGAGCTCGCCGAGCAGCTGGACGCCCGCGTTGCAGATCAGCGCGTCGATCGGCCCCAGCGCCTCGGTCGCGCCGAGCGCCGCGACGGTCCGAGAGACGGCGTCGAGGTCGGCCACGTCGAGCTCGATCACCCGCAGCTCGGCGGCTCCCTCGCGCGCGAGCGCGTCCTTGGCGTGATCTCCGCTGGTTTTGTTCCGGCACGCCAAAATCAGGCTGTGGCCACGCTGTGCCAAGATTCGAGCGGTTTCGAAGCCGAGCCCGCGGGTTGCGCCGGTGATCAAGAGCCTCATCTAAGTGGCACTTAGATCGTATCTCGCGCGCACGCAAGTCAATTTTCGGCGCGCCGGCGAGCGCGCCCCTCGGACCCTCGCCGACGCGCTCACGCGACCGCGCTCACTCGCCCCCAGTCAGCAGGGGCCGACGTCGCCCAGCGGTGTGTAGTGCATCCCGGCGTCGAGCAGGCCCGAGTCCGTGCACTGGCTGAGCTGGGTCGTGGCCGTGGACCAGTCGAGCTCGTCTTCTTCGGGCTCGGGGGGCAGCGCCGCCAGGTCCACGCAGGGTCCGAGGGGGTCGAGGTAGAGCTCGAGCAGGCCGTCCTCGTCGAGGTCGTCCGCCTCGAAGGGCGACTCGACGAGCAGCAAGCTGCTGCCCTGGAGGTCCACGAAGTTGTCGGCGCTCGGGGTGATGCAAGAGTCAGTGACCGTGACGGGGATCTCGTCGGGCGCCGATCCGCGCACGCTGTCGGGCCAAAACACGCTCGCGGTCAGCGAGGGGAATTGCATGAGGTTGCCGGAGTCGAGGCCGTTGGGCTCGCCTCCGGCGAGGTTGCCCGTGAAGGTCGAGCGGATGATGCTCGGCGCGCCATACACTCCTCCACCCTGCAGACCCGCGACGTTGTCGATGAACTCGCTGTCGCGGATGAAGTTGGGGATGCCAAAGCCGAACTGCGCGACCGCCCCGCCGCGGAGCTCGGCGTCGTTGGCGATGAAGCGGCAGCGCTCGATCTCGAGGTTCGTCCCCGAGACCGCCCCGCCATGGAGCTCACTGTGATTGCCGATGAACAAGCTGTCCCGCAAGAACAGCCCGGCCTCGATCTGCGCGCTCTCCATCGAGATGGCTCCCCCCTGCTTGTCGCTGTGGTTGTTGATGAAGGTGCTCCACGTGACCCGGGCGTGCAGCGCCCAGATGGCGCTGTCCAGGTTGTCCTCGAAGTGAGATCCCGAGACGCTGATCCACTTGCCGGTCATCGACACGCCCGCGTTGTTGCGAAAGGTCGTGTCGTTCGCAGAGGCGTGGGAGTAGTCGAAGCCGCCGTTGGAGGCGATGATCACCGAGGGACCGCCGTTGTCATGAACATCGCAGCCATTGAACACGAAGCGCGCGTCCGAGGCGTAGCCGACCGAGCCCGACGCTGACGCGTTGTTGCGCAGCTCGGAGTCGATCACCTGGACGACGACGGCCACGGACGCGATCCCGATCGCCCCGCCCTTCTCGGTCCCCGTGTTGTCCTCGAGCAGCGAGTTGCGGATGATGACCTCGGCCGTGAAGAAGCCCCCCGAGTGCACCCGGACCGCCCCGCCGAGCTCGGCGTGGCCGCCCCGGAGGCTGAAGCCGTCGA
The DNA here is from genome assembly GCF_011083025.2 of Pseudenhygromyxa sp. WMMC2535. NCBI lineage: Bacteria > Pseudomonadati > Myxococcota > Nannocystales > Nannocystaceae > Pseudenhygromyxa > Pseudenhygromyxa sp. WMMC2535. The sequence goes on along the minus strand of NZ_JABJWV010000001.1, from coordinate 2,730,604 downwards.
CGATCATGTCGCCGTTGATGACCACGATCGAGTCCGACGCCGGCCCGAGGGTGCTCTCGTGCACGCCGAGCTCGCGCTCCTCGAGGCTGGTCTCCGTGCCGGCGAAGCCCCCGTAGAGAAATATCTGGTGGTCGGGCTGGATGGCTACGGAGCTCGTGCCCTCTCCGGGGTAGTCGCCCTCCGCAACCCAGATTCGCTGGCCGGGCACCGAGCAGTCGAGGGCGTCTTGGACCGTCGTGAACGCGCTCGCCCAGCTCGTCCCATCGCCCCCTGGGAGCGCGTCATCGTCGACGTGCAGGATGCAGGCCGCGTCGCAGTCCGCGTTGCAATCGGGCGGAGGCTCGCCGGTCTCCGTGGCGGACTCACCCTCGGTGTCCGCCTCCGTGCTCGACTCCGACTCGCTCTCCGTCTCCGACCCACTCTCCGTCTCCGTCTCCGTCTCCGTCTCCGACCCGCTCTCCGTCTCCGTCCCGCTCTCCGTCTCTGTCTCCGTCCCACTCTCCGATTCCGTCTCCGTCTCCGACCCGCTCTCCGACTCCGTCTCCGTCTCGCTGCTCGACTCGGACTCGCTCTCCGTCTCCGTGTCGGTCTCGATGCCCGTGCCCGTGCCCGTGCCCGTGTCCGTATCTGCGACGGGATCCACGTCTTCCTCGGGGCAAGCCAGGAGGAGAGGGGTCACCAGCAAAGACAGCGCCATCCTCCCGAAGACAGGGCCACGCGACGCAGAGACAGAGATCCGAGATTGAAACCACCAATGCGTCGACATCACCTTTGCATGTGCCGTGTCTGGATATCCTTCATGGCGCTGTCGGCGACGCCACACACCTCATCGATCCCCGTCAGCGAGGAGTCCGTCTCGCGCCGCAGCGAGCTCGCTTTGGCGAGCGCGCGAACATGTCGAGAGCCTCGGCGACCTCCGCGGCCCGCCTCCTCGACTCACGCGACGATCCCCTGATCTTCGCGCAGCCGAAGCTGGGGATCGACGCGAGCGAGCGCCCATCGATCCCCGGCATCGGCTTGCGGGCCGCCGCGTAGGTGCGCCATCAAAGACGCGTGAGCGTCGTTCACCAAGCCAGGCGTGCGCCCGCTTTCACACGATCTCGAGCAACGCCTCGGGCGGTCGACCGAGCGCAGCCTTTTCGCCCACGATCCCGATCGGGCGCTGGAGCAGCATCGGGTGCTCCGCCATCAAGTCGATGAGCTCCGCGTCGCTCTCGTCGCCGCGAAGCCCGAGCTTGTTGGCGTCTCGTGTCCGCAGCACCTCGCGCGGCCCGACGCCGAGCTTGCGCAGGACGTCCAGGAGCTCCTCTTTGCTCAGCGGGTCCTTCCTGTACTCGCGGTACTCGAAGGCGATCCCCTTGTCCTCGAGCAAGGCGACGGCCTTGCGGCAGGTCCCACAAGTCTTGGTGCAGATCAGCTGCATGCTCATCGCGCGCAGACTTAGGGTCATCAAAGCCCGATTGCAACCGCCGCACCGAGCAAAGTGAACAGCACTGTCCACATGCGATTGGCGCAGGCTGAGCCGAGCCTCAGCTTTGAGATCCCGTACTCGCGCCGGCAGATGAACGACGCTCGCGCCCCCACGCCGGAATTCCCGAGCCACGCGCATCCTCGGCTCGCGTTACCCTGTCTCGCGGCTACGCCCGAGCCGAGAGCGCCCATGATCTCCGCCGACCTCCGCCCCTGCTCCTCACGCGCGCCATCGCGTCTGCTCCCGCGCCTGCTCGGAAGCGAGCTCGCGCCGCGGATCGAGGGCCGACATGCCTGAGCCGCGCCGCGGATTCGAGGGCCTCAGCCCCGGCCAGTGGGTGATCTATCGCGGGACCTGGCTGGCGATCTCTCCGCTGCTCATGCTCGCCCGCCTGCGCGGCTTCGGCCACCGCGAGATCCCCCGGCGCGGGCCGATGCTCCTGCTGCCCAATCATCACACGATGATCGACCCCTTCATGGCCGGCTGGCTGCCGCTGCGCCCCGCCCGGTTCATGGCCAGCGCGCAGCCGCTGAAGAAGCCGCTGCTCGGGCCGTGGCTCAAGGCCCTCGGCGCCTTCCCCAAGCACAAATTCATCAAGGACCGCGCGGCCATGGAGGAGCTCCAGCGCCTCTACGACGACGGTCACCTGATCACGATCTTCCCCGAGGGCTCGCGCTCGTGGAACGGGCGAACGCGCGAGATCGGTGGCGGGATCGGCCGGCTGATCAAGCGCCTCGACGCCGAGGTCGTCATCGCTCGCTTGGTCTCGGCCCACTACCTGTGGCCGCGCTGGGCTCGCTACCCCCGCTTCGTGCCCAACCACATCGAGTACGAGGGCCCGCTGCGCTGGCCGCCCGAGGCCACGGCCGAGGAGATCACCGAGGACATCCGCCGGCTGCTGACCTGCGAGCAGCGTATCCCCGAGGGCGCCTTCACCCTGGGCTGGCGCATGGCCCACGGCCTGCCCGCGTACCTGTGGGCCTGCCCGAGCTGCTTCGCCGAGCACGGCCTGCGCGTGCACCCGCGGCGCGGCAACTGGGTGGCCTGCGGCAGCTGCGGGGCGACGTGGCGGCTGCGCGTCGACACGCGCCTCGAGGCCCAGGGGGATCACGAGAGCTTCGACGTGGCCACGGCCCACGATCGCCTGGTCGAGCACTTTGGCCCGCGCCCGGTCATGGACGACGCGCGCTTCGCCAGCGAGGGCGTCGCGCTCGAGACCGAGCACGGCCGACTGCTGCGCGCGCAGGCCGATCGCCGCGGCTTCGAGCTCATCGCCGAGGGCCGCCTGCGGCTCACGGCCGAGGCCATCGAGGTCGGCCCGGAGCCCTGGCGCCTGCCCTACGCCGACCTGGTCGCCGTCAGCGTCGAGCTCGGCAACAAGGTCCAGCTGCGCACCGCCGACGACCTCTACCGCCTGGAGCTCGAGCGCGACCAGGTGCTCCAGTGGGGCCACTTCATCCACGAGTGGCGCTGCTCGGTCCAGGGCCTCCCGCGCAGCCCCCTGGGCTGACCTCGGGCTACTCGCGGCGGCGGCGGACCAAGATCACCGTCATCGCCATGCAGGCCGCGAGCACGACCTCCACGGCCCAGCCCAGCCGCACCCCCGCGAGCACCTGCAGGCGCAGCCAGCCACACAGCGCCACGATCACCGTGGCCCCCCAGCGCACGAGCCACTCGAGGCTCAGCCCGCCCCCCGGACCAAAGGCGCTGGCCGAGGCCTGGGCGTGGCGATAGATGAAGTAAAAGCCGCTGACCACCGCGAAGCCGAGCAGCGCCAGCGGCATCATCGCCCCGCCTGCGCGCGTGAGCACGAAGGCCAGCAGCAAGGTGTGGGCGTGGAGAAAGCTGAGGTTGACGACCAGCGCGCGCCGGATGATCGCCTGCGCCGCCGGGCTGACCTCACCCTCCCCCGCGCGCCCGACCACCCACGCCGTCGCGGCCACCAGCGCGCCAAAGCAAAAGGGCGCGCCAAAGCCCAGCAGCGTGAACACGGCCTCCAGGGGGCTGCGCAAGAAGATCGCGTAGAGCATCAGCGCGAAGCTGTAGCCCTCGGGGTGCAGCGGCGCCGCGATCGCAGCGACCAAAACCAGCGCCGGCAAGAGCAAGCTCAGCGGCAGCCGACTCGGAGCCTCGAGCACCGCGTCGGCCAGCTCATCCTCGAGCACCGCGTCCGCCATCTCCTCGAGCTCGGGGTCTCGCGCGTCCGCCTCGAGCTCGGCCTCCAGTTCCTCGACCTGCTGCGCCTCATCATCCCGCTTCGAGTCCTCGGCCATGCCACGAGTCTAGCAGCCCACCCGAGCCCGAGGACAGCCGCCCTTCCTCATATGAAGCTTGCACCCACGAGTACCTGCCCTCGAGAGAAACGAGCGCCCAGAGCCCTGCTCTTCACCGCCGTAGAGCAAGCCGCTCGAGCAACGCCCCGTCACCCCGCCCCTCCCCAAGAGAACGAGGCGCCCACAAATCCGCCCCCCGCAGACAGCCACCGTCCGAAGCAGAGCGCCCAGCCAAAGACCCGAGCAGAGTCCCCTCGAGAGGCAGACGCAAAAAAGCAGCTCGCCCGCCACCCGGCGAGAGCGCAGGGGTGGGAAGGCTTCCGCCGAACAGGCCGCGGTGCACCGCCCGAAGCAACGCTCCCCGCAAAAGAATGGGAAGGCTCGCGCCGAACAGGCCGCGGTGCACCCCCGAAGCAACGCTCCCCGCGAGATCTACCCGGCCCGATTCATCGTATCCATCACCAAGTTCCGCTCGAGGATCGCCGAAGCCGTCAGATACCCCGAGAACACCGCCGCCGCGAGCCCGCAGCTGACGACGTCCTGCCCCGTCATGTACAGCCCCCGCACCGGCGTCTGCGCCCGCAAGAAGCGAGCCTCGAAGCGCTCCGGCCCGTGGCTGAGCCCGTAGATCTCCCCGTGGCGATAGGCCGTGAAGTGCCGGGTGCTCAGCGGCGTCGACAGCTCGTGGAAGGCCACCTTGCCCCGGGTCTGCGGCTCCATGCGGTAGAGCGCCTCGAGCAGGCGCTCGCTGTAGCCGTGCTTGATCGCCTCGTAGTCCTCCCCGCGCCGCCGCCACGGCTCGTCAGCCCACTTGGAGAAGCGCTCCCAGGGCGCGAAGGTGATGATCTCCACCGTCGCCCGCCCCGGGTAGCGGCGCTCGAAGTCCGGGTCCTTCGCCGAGGGGAAGGAGATGTAGACCATCGGGAAGTCCCCGCTGTCGTCCCTGGCGAAGCGCTCGAGGTTGGCGTCGTGGTCGTAGCCGCCCTCGGGGTAGAGCCAGTAGTTGGCCTTGGGCAGCTCGAGCTCGGCCGCGCTGTGCTCGAAGCCCAGGTAGAGGCTCAGGTGCGCGGCGGAGCTGGGCAGGCGGTCGAGCTCGCGGCGAAAGCCGATCTCCTCGCGCACGGCCTGGGGCAGCAGCTCGCCGTAGGTGTTCACGGCCCCGGCGTTGCTGATGATCAGCGGGGCCCGCAGCTCGCGGCCGTCGGCCATGCGCACGCCCACGGCCCGGCCACCCTCGACCACGACCTCGTCGACCTCGGCATTGGTCAGCAGCGCGCCGCCGCCGGACTCGATCCGCGGGGCGATCGTCCGCGCGAACTCGGCCGATCCACCCACGGGATAATTGCCGCCAAAGAAGTAGTGCTTGGCCACGGAGGCGTGGGTCGCGAACGCGCTCTGGCGCGGGGGCAGGCCGTAGTCGCCGTACTGCCCGGTGAGCACGCCGATCAGCTCGAGGTTGTCGGTCAGCCCGCGCAGCACCTCCCAGGTGGTCTTGCGCGTGAACTCGAGGTACTTGCGGCGCATGAAGGGGCCGGCGGCCCAGGCCTTGAACCCGGCCATGGCCCGCTCGGCGTAGTAGCTGCGCCCGGCCTTGACGGCCTCGAACACCAAGTCGACGTACTGGTCGATCGCCCGGCCGTCGGCGGCGTCGGGGAAGTGCTCGCGCATGTCGGCCTTGAAGTTGTCGACCCCGGCCCGGAAGGCGTACTCGCGCTCGCCAAAGTAGATCCGGTCGTAGACCTCGCCCATGTTCGCCCACTTCAGCTCCCCGCCGCTCACGTGGTCGAAGAGCTGGGCGATCACGCTGCGCTCGCGGTGGACCTCGCCGACGTAGTGCACGCCCACGTCCCACTCGTAACCCTTGCGCGTGAAGGTGTGGGTGAAGCCGCCCAGGGCGTAGTGGCGCTCGAGCACGAGCACGCGCTTGCCGGCCTCGCTGAGCAGCGCGGCCGTCGACAGGCCGCCGAGGCCCGAGCCGATCACGATCGCGTCCCAGCGCTCGTCGACCTCGGTCTGTTTGTAGGAGCTTCCGAGCTTTGTCATGTCAGCCGATCGGCGGCTGGTCGCAGCCGTAGACGATGTCGATGTCGACGATGGTGCCGCCCTTGATCGACTCGCAGGCCGAGCCGTGGAAGGTGACGGTGTTGGTGTCGGGGTCGTAGGTCCAGCCCTCGCTGGCGTCGTTGGGCACGCCCTCGGGGTCCTTGTCGAAGAACACGTAGATCTCGTCGGCGTCGGGCGGGACCTGGTCGAGCTCGAAGGTGCAGGTTGCGACGGCGTTGGCGATGGTGTCGAAGGCGGCCTCGAGCTGGTCGGCCTGCTCGGCGAGGTAGCCGACCTCGGTGCCCCCGGCCTGAGCGATGTTGTTGATCTCGCTGGTGTTGGCCCCGCCAAAGCCGACGGCGAAGGTCTGCACGGGGATCGCCTGGCCCAGCAGGTTGGCCGCGGCGGTCGGGCCGTTGATCCCGTTGTCGACGCAGTCTCCGCTCTCGGAGCCGTCGGTGATCAGCATGATCGCGTTGGTCCGCGCGGAGTCCTGGAGCTCGGCGGCGCCGACCTGGGCGTTGAGCGACTTGCCGGTGCTGGTCTCGGGGTCGCCGGAGTCGCACAGGTACTTGATCTTGCCGTCGCCGTTGAGGCCCGAGCCGTCGCTCGAGCCCTCGCCGGCGGTCGCGGCCAGGAAGTTGTTGATCGCCGCGGCGTTCATGTCGGCGATCGGGACCACCGTGGTGCCCGCGGAGCAGCCGTTGCCCGTGCACGCCGAGTAGGTTGCGAGGCCAAAGCGGATCACGTCGTCGAAGTTGCCGGTCACCTGGGCGATGGCCATGACGGCGACCTCCCAGCGGTTGAGATCGGTGTTCGACACGCTGCTCTCCATGCTCCCGCTGCGGTCGAGCAAGATCAGCAAGTTGGGCGGCACGGCCTCGATCGAGAACTCGAAGCCGCCGCAGTCGCCCCCGATCGCGCACACGCCGTCTTGGCAGATCTGGCCGTCGTCGCAGTCGTCGTCGATGATGCAGCCGCCCTCGGCGAAGCACACGTCCGAGGCCGACAGGCAGACCTGCCCCTCGGGACATTCGTCGTCGCCGACGCAGCCCTCCCCCGACGTGTCGAGGGTCGTGGTGGCGGTGCTGCTCTCGCCATCGCTGCTGGCCTCGTCTCCGCTGTCGTCGCCGCCAAAGGTGGAGGTCGGGCCCAGCGAGCTCACGCCCTCGTCGGACTCCGCACCGCGGTCGTCTCCGCAGGCGAGGGCGCCGAGCGAGGCCAGCAGCGCCAGGCTGAGCAAGGGCCAGGAGTGTCGAGACAAAGCGAGCATGGCGCGCTCACTATCGGCCAGCGTCGCGTGGCGGTGCAAGGCCCACCCGCGGGCGCTTTGTCGTCGTAAGCTGGACGACGTGCGACGTCCGACTGCGCCGCTGTGTGTCGGCCTGGTGACCGCCCTCGCTTGCGGGTCGGGGGACGAGTCCGAGGCGGGCGACGAGCTCGGGGCCGGAGAGGAGAGCGGCGTCGAGCTCCCGCCCACCCCAACCTTTGGCGCGTCCGAGCCCAGCGTCGAGCTGAGCGCGGACCAGCGCGAAGACCTGCTGCTCCCAGTCGAGGGCCTGAGCGCCGACACCTACGCCGAGCTCGACGGGCAGCGCTGGCCGCTGCTCGGGGCGATCGACGACGAGGCCCCGCTGTGGCGCGAGCAAGACGGGGCGCACCTGCGCCTGCCCCTGAGCGGAGCCCTGTCCGCGGGGGATCACGAGCTCGCCCTGGTCACCCGCTTTCAGGGCCAGTCGCTGCGCTCGGACCTGCTGCTGACGGTGCTCCCCAGCGAGCCCGGCCCGCTGAGCGCGAGCCTCGAGGGCGAGGCGCTGGTCGACGAGCTCCCCGCCCAGGCCTGGCTGCTCGCCCAGGGCCGGGGCGACACCTCCGTGCTCGCGCTGGCCACCGCGGCCGAGGCGAGGGTATGGCTGGGCGCCCCCGCGGGCGCAGGTCAGCTCGTCGCGCTCCCCGGCCTGAGCGAGGTCGAGGCGCCCGAGGGCAGGGTCGCCTTCACGCTGCTCGAGCTCGAGTCCGACGGACACGCGCGCCAGCTGGTCGCCGCCTGGCTCGAGGGAGAGCCGCCCACCCGCGCGCTGGTTCAGCGCTGGCCAGTCGACGAGGCCGGGACCGTGCTCGCTCCACCGAGCGCCGCCGCGGTCGCCTGGGACCTCGAGGACGAGGAGCTCGACGCGCTGCTCGGGCCCCACGAAGGCAGCGCCCTGCGCGAGCTGGGGGTCCTCGAGCGCAGCGTGATCCTCGGGCTGTGGGCCCCCCGCGATCTCGACACCCCGGGGCCTGGAGATCGCCTGCTCGCGACGCGCTGGCTCGACGCCGAGCTCTCGCTCCAGGCCGCCCAGCTCCAGCGAGGCAGCGGCGGCCGCGACCTCGATCACCTGGCCGCCCTCGTCGACGCCCGCCTGGCCCCGATCTCCCCCGCGCCCCGGCTGGCGCTGCGCCTCGACGCCGCCTTTGCCATGTCCATGCGCGCCAGCTTGGCCGGCCTGGCGCAGATCGACGAGCTCGAGGCCGGCCCCATCGTCGCCCCGGGCGAGCGCCCGTGGCTGCGGGGGATCGAGGGCGGCCTCGGGGCGCGCTTCGTGGTCGCCGGGCCGGTCGATGGCGCGAGCGCGCTGCGGGTGTCCGCGGCGGATCTGTGGCGCGAAGAGGGCACCAACGCAGACCTCGAGCTCCCGGCCCCGGCCAGCGCCGCGCCGAGCCCGGTGATCATCGCGGGGGTCCCCACCTTCTTGGTGCCCCACGCCGACGCGGCGCCCGTGTCCGCGCTGCGCTTCGACGGCGGCCTGGGCGAGGACGCCGGCGTCACCTCGCTCACGCTCGAGGGCCTCCACTGTGACGCGATCGCAGCCTGGGCGCGAGCCGAGCGGGCCGAGCAGCTCGATGATCTCGATGATCCCCGCAGCCTCGAGGGCGCGCCGATCTCCTGCCTGCACGAGGGCGCGCTGCACATCGGGGACATTCGTCACACGTCCACGGGCGAGTGAGTCGCCACGCGAGCAGCGGGCTGCTAGCGTCTCGCCGTGGCGAAGATGAACGAAGATCCCGCGGCCTACTGGAACCATGAAGCCGGCCCCAAGTGGGTGCGGGTCCAGGGGATGATCGATCGCATGATGGCGCCGATCTCCGCCGCCTTGATCGCGGCCAGCGAGGCCGCCGAGGGGGAGCGAGTGGTCGACGTCGGCTGCGGCTGCGGCACGATCTCGGCGGCGCTCGCCGATCGCGTCGGGGCCGAGGGTCACGTCCTCGGCCTCGACATCTCCGCGCCGATGATCGAGGCCGCCATCGCCCACCGCGAGGGCCGCCCACAGCTCGAGTTCGTCCTCGGCGACGCGCAGACCCACGCCTGGCCGGGACCGGGCGCGGACCTGGTGACCTCGCGCTTCGGCGTGATGTTCTTCGTCGACCCCGCGGCCGCGTTCGCCAACATGCGCCGCGCCCTGCACCCGGGCGGGCGCATGGTCTTCGTGTGCTGGCAGCCGCCGGCGGCCAACCCCTGGCTGACCTTCGTGATGCGAGCCTTCCCCGAGATCGAGCCGCCCACGCCCTCGCCCGACGCGGGCCCCGGGCCGTTCAGCCTGTGCGCCGAAGGTCGCGTCCGCGAGGTCCTCGGCGCCGGGGGCTTCGAGGGGATCCACGCCGAGCCGGTGATCTGCTCGCTGAGCCTCGGCGAGAGCGCCGAGAAAGCGCTCGAGGTCGTCCAGGAGATCGGCCCGTTCTCGCGGCTGCTCCACAACACCCCCGAGCCTCAGCGGCCGGAGCTCATCGCGCGGGCGCGCGCGTTCTTGACGGCCGAGTACGCCGAGGGCGTGCCGAGCCTCGACGCCGCGATCTGGCTGGTGCACGCGCGCGCGCGCTGAGAGTCGGTGGATCCGGGCTGGTCAGCGCTCTAGACTTTCGCCGTGAACGCCCGCAAGCAGACGCTCCGACGCACCCTGGCCATCGGCGCGGGCGTGCTCGTGCTCGCCCTGGGCGCCGCGGCCTGGTCGCTGTGGCCGAAGGTCGAGGACATCCCCGAGCAGCTCGAGGAGATCCCTCAGGAGGTCTCGATCGCCGACATCGAGCTCCCCGCCCAGGGACCCCTCGAGGCGCTGCGCCTGGGTGACCTCCAGGGCAAGAAGGTGTTCTTGCTGATCGAGGGCCGCGAGAGCATGAGCGGCGGCGAGGGCAAGCTGCTGCGCCGCGCCCTGCACCGCTGGCAGCTGCCCGAGGACGTGGTCGGCTTCGCGATCGGCGAGGCCCCGGCCGGCGCCGCCGTGATGAAGGGGAAGATCGAGCGCGAGTTCGTGGGGCCCATGCGCGAGGAGCTGCGCTGGCCGGTCTACGTCGACTTTGGCGAGACCCTGAGCGCGGCCTTCAGCCTGCCCAAGGGCCACCTCGGCCTGGTCATCCTCGACGAGCGGGGCGAGCCGATCGTCCGCCACGCGGGCGACGTCGACGCGAGCGAGCTCGAGGAGATCCGCGAGGCCCTCGGGGCGACGGAGCCCGAGCCGGGGCCGCCCGCGCCGGACTTCGCCGTCGGCGAGCTCGACGAGCGCGCCTGCGAGGGCCGGTCTTGCGTGCTGGTCTTCCTCGATCAAAAGGTCCGCCGCGACGAGATCCCGGGCCTCGAGGAGGGCGGCTTCGAGGGCGACATGAAGCAGGTCTTCGACCAGATCAAGAAGCCCTCGGTGCGCCTGGCCCGGGTCCTCGCCACCGACTGGCAGGGCGACGAGGCCACGGCGCGGATCCGCGGCGCGGTCGTGGGCGAGGCCGAGGGCTGGACCGTGGACGGCTGGAGCTTCGTGCCAGACGCCGGCGAGGCCGCGGCGCTGCGCGAGCGCTTTGGCGTCGAGGACGGCCAGGCCGCCATGGTGATCGTCGACGACGAGGGCCGGCTGGCCTTCGCCGAGTCCGGACGGATCCCATTTTGGAAGCTCTCGCTGGCGGCGGATCTGCTGGGCATCGAGCCCAAGGAGTACGGCCAGCGCCGGGACGAGGCGCAGGCCGAGCCCGGCTGAGGCCGCGCCAACCGAGCCGGTCGATCGCGGCCGGTGGATCGTGCGCCCCGAAATTTCGCGTAGACTCTCGCCGTGCGACGCGCGATCGAGCTCTCGGCGTTTGTCTGTCTCGGCCTCACCGGCCTGCTCTCGTTGACCGCGGCCTCGGGTTGCAGCGACGACTCCGAGGGGATCGACGGCCAGACCGACGACGACGGCGACAACGACGGCTCGGGCAGCGAGGACGCCCAGGAGGGCGGCGAGGGCTCGGGCGAGGGCAGCTGTGATGTCGCTGAATGCCAGGCGAGCTGCGCCGAGGAGATCGACGCCTGCGGCGATCCCTGGGTGGGCAGCTGCGAAGACGGCGCCTGCGTCTGCGCCCCCGCGGGCACCTGCGAGCCCTGCGTGGAGGAGGAGTGCGAGACGTGGATGCTGTGCGCCACCGAATACGGCGAGTGCAGCTACGGCTGCGGCAGCACGCGAGAGATGAGCTGGGCCCCGGCGGCCAGCTGCGTCCTCGACATGGACGGCTTTCCCGCCAGCTTCGCCGACGTTCTGCGGATCACCATCCTCGACGTGCAGCAAGGGGTCGAGGGTTCGGGCTGCGAGGACCCCGAGGTCGACTGGGTGTGGGCCGAGGACCTGTCCACGATTACCTTGTGCCCCGACTTTTGCGCGCTCTTCGAGGAGGCCGGCACGGTCACCCTCGAGTGGACGGTCCCCTGCGAGTGAGCGTCGCTTTCCCGGCGGGGGCGGCTTTGGTACCACCGTCGCGCGAGTGAACTGGCGACCTAAAAATAGTGGCCCCGAGTCGACCCTGCGCGTGGGGATGATCGGCGCCTGGCAGGGCCTCGACCCCTGGGAGGCGCAGGAGCTCGCCGGCGTCGTCGTCCGCAACCAGTGCTTCGAGACGCTCTACACCCGCAACGCCGGCCTGCTCGCTGGCGATCGCCGCTACCTCGCCGAGGAGCTGCGCGCCGACGGAGCAGGGATCGGCGACGCTCGGCGCTTTTCTCTGCGCCTGGCCGAGGGCCTGCGCTTCTCCGACGGCAGCCCGGTCGAGCCCGAGGACGTGGCCGAGTCGCTGCTGCGCGTGGCCCCGCTGCGCGCGATGGCGGTGATCGGCGCGGGCGCGGGGCGAAGGGTGCGCTTCTCCTGCTACGACCCCGACGCCCTGCTCGAGGCTCAGCTCGCGCAGATCTGGAGCGTGATCGGCCGGCGCGGCCCCGAATTTTGGCTGGGCACGGGCCCCTATCGCATCGTCGAGGAGCAGCGCGGCAACGTCGGCCAGGTCCTGGTCCTGCACAAGAACCCCAACTGGATCCCCACCGGCGCGACCACGCCGAGCATCGAGCGCGTCGTATTTCGCACCTTCCCGGTCGACGCGGACGGCCAGCCCACGGCCTTGCGCGACGCGATCCAAAGCGGCGAGATCGACTTCACCTCGATGCTCCCGCGGGAGATCGCCAAGGGCCTCCAGGGCGTGCGCAAGGTCTACCAGCCCGGGCAGAGCACGGCCTTTTTGGCCTTCAACTGCGAGCGGCCGTGGCTCGACGAGCCGGCGGTCCGCCGGGCGCTCTCGGCCGCCATCGACCCGTGGGCGATCGCTCGCCTGAGCCACGACAACCCCGCGGCCTTCGCCGCCCGCGGCCTGCTCCCCCCGGCCATGGCCCCGGCCAAGCGCAGCTTGCCCAAGTACGGCCAAGAGCTCGCGGCCGCGGCCTTCGCCTCCCTCGGCGCACGACGCAGCAACCTGCGCATGCTGACGGTCTGGGGCCCGCGCCCCTACCTGCCCAACCCGCGAGCGGTCGCCCAGGCGATCGCGGCGCAGTTCGCCAAGTTCGATATCCGCGTGGAGATCGAACAGGCCAGGAGCGCCGCGGACTTCTTCGACGGCCTGCGCGCGGGGGAGCACGACCTGATCTTGTCGGGCTACATCGCCGAAACCCCCGACCCCGTGGACTTCATGACCGCGCTGCTCTCCTCGCGGCGCATCCCCAAGCCCACGGCGCCCATGGCCGCGACCACGAACATCGGGCACTACGCAGACCCGGAGATGGACAGGCGGCTGGCGGCGGCGCAGCGCGATCCTGCCGCGCTGGCGCGGGTCGACGAACGCTTCGAGGACATGCGACCGCTCGTTCCGCTGATGTATGGGGCGAGCGTGGTGGTCCACTCTTGGCGGGTCCAGAACTTCGAGCTGGATCCGCGGGGGATCCCTAGTTTTGCGGAGCTGTCCTTGGATTAGGGGTCCTGCTCGGGTCTTTTGCGATGGTAATTGCTTCGGGCGTTACACCGCGGCCTGTTCGGCACAAGCCTTCCCACCCCTGCGCTCTCGCCGGGTCGCGCGCGACCCCCAAACGAAGCCGCATAGCCGGCTCGGTGCTCGGCGCGGGCCCCTTCCACTCGAGCGGCCTGCTCTACGCCTGCGAGCGACATGCCGGTCCTCGCAGGCGAGGTGCTCGTTCATGTCTGCCAGCGCAATCTCCCGACGTTTCGCACAAGCCCTCTTTGTCCCTTCAGCTCAGAGCCATCCTTCACCTTCACGCCCCGATTCGGAGTCATCCTCCACGTCTCCGGGGCGGAGTCACCCCTCGAAGAAGAGGCGCACAAAAGGGACAGCAGGGGACCCTTCATGCGAGTTTCGCGCACACAACAGCACCTTCGGAGCCACTACCCCCATCAATGTAGCCATCTGCTCCGCCACAATTCCCCAAAGTCAGCGAGCCTGTCTGAGCAGGAAGGGTCCCCTGCTGTCCCGTGCGCCTGCACCTTCGTCAACGACCCCCTCCTAAAAGGACGCGCCCCCACCACAAATCCCCAAAGTCAGCGAGCCTGTCTGAGCAGGAAGGGTCCCCTGCTGTCCCGTGCGCCTGCACCTTCGTCAACGACTCCCCTCGCAAAAGACACAACCCTCCACGTCTCCGGAGCGGAGTCACCCCCCGAAGAAGAGGCGCACAAAAGGGACAGCAGGGGACCCTTCATGCGAGTTTCGCGTACAAATCTACACCTTCGGAGCAATTACCCCCATCAATGTAGTCATCTGCCTCGCCACAAATCCCCAAAGTCAGCGAGCCTGTCTGAGCAGGAAGGGTCCCCTGCTGTCCCGTGCGCCTGCACCTTCGTCAACGACTCCCCTCGCAAAAGATCCCGAACACCCCCTTCTAAAGAACCCGCAAAAACTAACGCCGCCGACTAGCAAGCACACTACGAATCACATCGACGAGCTCACTACTATCCTCACTCTTGAGCGCCCCCCCATCCGCCCCACAAGCCCGGATCGTCGCCGCCAGCTCCGTACGACTGCGGTCGGTGTAGAGCAGCATCGGACAGTCGTGCACCCGGTTGCGGTGGATGATCTCCACGAGAGTCGACCCCCCGAGCGCAGGCATACCAATATCCAATACCACCACGTCTGGCCGCAGCCGCGCGACGAGGCTGGTCACGCCCAGAGGCTGAGAGCAGGTCTCGACCCCAAAGCCCGCCTCCTCGAGGGAGTCGGCCACGAGCTCGAGGACGATCTCACTGTCGTCGACGACCAGAATCAGCGGCGTGGGTTGTTCCTCGGTCATGGCTCAGCTCGTGGACTCGTAGCGCTGGCGGACGAGCTCGAGGGCTTCGGCGCGCCAGCGTGGGAGGGCTCGGCTCAGGGCCTCGCTGGCGATCCAGCGCGGGGGCTCGGCGGCGCGCAGGGCTCGGTCGAGCTCCGACCAGCAGCGCCGCGCCGCTCGCCAACGGCCGAGGTGCTCGGCGCTCAGGGCCGCGAACAAGGTCGCCGGCCACAGCTCGGGCTCCATGCAGCACGCGCGGCGCAGGGCCTCGCTTGCTGCGTGGGCGTCACCCTCCAGGTGGTGGACGACGCCCAGCCACAGCAGCCCCTCGGCGATGGTTGGATCCTCGTCGAGGATCGTCTCGAGCAGCGCCTTGGCTTCTTCGAGATCCCCGGCCTCCACGGCCTCGCCCGCCCGGCACAGCTGCTCGAGCTGCTCTTCGCTCGGTGGATCGGGCGGGGCTGGGGGACCGAGCGGCTCGTCGAGTTCGAAGGCCTCCGAGATCTCGGCCATGCGAGCCTGGACGGCGCCGCTCGGCGTGCGCAGGGTGCTGGCTTGGACCACGCCGCTCGGCGTCCGGATCCCGCCGCGCTGGACCGCTCCGCTGGCGACCCGCTCCGCCGCGCGATGGACCACGCCGCTCGAGGGCCGCGCGCTCCTGGCCTCGACCGCCCCGCTCGAGGGTCGCGCAGCCTTGGCCTGAACCGCTCCGCTGGCGAGCCGCTCCGCCGCGCGCTGGACCACGTCGCCGCCCGGCTCATCCGCGCCGACACGCGCCGTGCTCGGGGCGCTGGGCTCGTCCGCGCCGTCCTCCTGCCTAGGCAGCCTGGCCCGGGCGACGGCCTCGATCTCGTCGAGCTGAAAGAGCAGATCTCCCACCCCCAAGAAGAGCTGGCCGCCCTCGTCGAGGCTGCCCCGCAGGCCCGCGACGATGGCGTGGGCGCGCTCGCGCTCGAAGTAGATCAGCACGTTGCGGCAGCAGATCATGTCCCAGCCCCGACCCGTCTCCGGACGCGGGGGAGGGTCGCAGAGGTTGTGGCGCATGAAGGTCACGCGCCCACGCAGGCGGTCGGTGATCCGCCACGCGTCGGGTCCGGTGGCCTCGAAGTCCTCGCGCAGCGGCTCCGGCAGCTCGCGCAGCGCCCACGCTCCATAGACGCCGGCGCGGCCGCGCTCGAGGCCGAGCTCGTCGATGTCGGTGGCGAGGATCTCGACGGGGCAGGTCAGCGCGTCGGCGATCAGCGCGATGGTCCACGCCTCCTCACCGTTGGCGCAGCCGGCCACCCAGACCCGGACCGGGCGCGGCGGGCTGTGCTCGTGCAGGTGAGCGCGCAGTCGCTCGCGGATCTCCGCGAGCTGGCCAGGATCTCGATAAAACCAGCTGTGGCCGACGGTGACCGAGTGGAGCATGCGGCTGCGCTCGCCCTGGTCTGCGCGCAGGCGCTCGAGGTAGCCGCGCTCGTCCACGCCGAGCTCCCCGGCGCGCCGCTCGAGGAAGCGCGCCAAGGTGCGACTCATGCCCCCACGCTCGCCGTCGAGGCCGTACTCCGCGCGCAGCAGCGCGAGCACCTGGGCGTGGACGTCCTGCGCGCTCATGTCCCCATGTCCCGAGGGTTCTTAGCTCGGGTTCATGTGCTCGACGAGGCGCGCGGCGATCCCCCGGGGCGGGAGCACCTCCATGGCGGCCTCCATCGCACACGCGGCCCCCGGCATCCCCCAGACCGCGGCGCTGTTGCGGTCTTGAACGAGGGTCAGCTTGCCGGCCTCGCGCATGGCGAGCAGCCCCTTCGCGCCGTCTGTCCCCATGCCGCTGAGCACCACGCCGACGTGCTCGCCCTCCCCCGCGGCGAGGGAGCGGAACAAGACGTCGATGCGCGGGCGGTTGGCCTCGCCCGGGCGACACGGGCGCGCGCACAGCTTCCCACCTTCGAGCAGCAGGTCGTAGCCGCCCGGCGCGAGCACGACCATGCGCGGCTCGGGGTCCACGGGCTCGTTGGCGATGTGCACGTAGTAGCCACTGCGTGAGCGGATCAGCCGGGCGAAGGCCGTGACGAACTCCGGCGGGAGGTGCTGGGCCACGGCGATGCAGCCGGTGAACTCGGGGGTCAGGCGATCGAGGATCTCGAACAGCGCGTTTTGTCCGCCCGCCGAGGAGCCCAGCCCGATGATCGGCAGGCGCTTGCGAGCCGCGCTGGCCCGCGCCCCGCTGCTCCCCGCGCCGCTGCCCCCCGCGGCCTGATCCGCAGGCGCCGGGCTCGCCGACTTGGCCCGCGCCCGCCGCGGCTCGATCCGCGAGACCTCGACGCCGGCGAGCTTGCGGACGCGAGCGCGCAGCTCGCTCGCCGCCTCGAGGTCCTCCGAGGGCGCCTTGCGAGCCAGGGCCAGCGCCCCGCGGGTGGTCGCCTCGAGGGCGAGGTCCTGCTCGCGCTCGTCGAGGCTGGTGACCACGATGATCGGCTTGGGTGAGCGGTCCATGATCGCCTCGATGAGCTCGAGGCCGGTCATGCCCGGCATCTGGATATCTACGGTGACCAGGTCGATCTCGCGCTTGGCGAGCTCGGCGAGGCCGGCCCGACCGCCCTCGGCCATGGCGACGACCTCGATGTCTCCGTCAGCCTCGAGCTGATCGGCGAGCAGCTCGCGGCAGATCATCGAGTCGTCGACGACGAGCACACGAATCATGATGAAACCTCGACAAAACGGGATACTGTGCGCAAGAGATCCTCCTGCTGGAAGGCGGACTTGACCAGGTAGGCGTCGGCGCCGAGCTCCGAAGCCCGGCGCCGGTCAGCGGCCGAGCCGCGGGTGGTGACCATCACCACCGGGAGCTCGGAGTCGCGTTCGCGGATGCGTGAGAGTAAGCCGAAGCCGTCGAGCGCTGGCATCTCGACGTCGGTGAGCACCAGATCGGCGGCGAAGCTGTCGAGCATGCTCAGGGCCTGGAGGCCGTCGTTGGCCACGCGGACGTCGAGGCCGGCGTTGGCCAGCAGCTCGAGCATGAGCTCGCGGATGATCGGCGAGTCGTCGACGACCAGCACCCGGGGCTGGGTGGTCGCGGTCGCCGGCGCGGTGAAGCGCCCGCCGACCCGGCCGTGGCGACCGAGCAGCGCGGCGGGCTCGAGCAGCAAGACCAGGCGGCCGTCGTCGAGCATGGCGCTGGCGCTGGCCAGGCCGACGCTGGCCAGGGTCGGCCCCAGCGGCCGGCGGAAGAGCTCGAACTCGCCGACCAGGGCCGGGCTGGCGATCGCCCAGCGCCGCCCCGCGTGCTCGCACAGCAAGACCTCGCGCTCCTCGGCCTCGACCCCGACGCCCAGCAGGCGCGCGAGCGAGAGCAGCGGGAGGTGCTCGCCGTCGACCAGGGCCGTGGGGTTGCCGGCCTGCTCGCACAGCGCGTCGCGCAGCCGGACCACGTGCTCGATCCGCCGCGAGGGCAGGCCCCAGAGCACGCCCGCGAGCTCGAGCACCAAGATCCGCTCGCGGCTGACCGTGGCGGGCACGCGGACCACGAAGCGCGTGCCCCTGCCGCGCTCGCTGCTCACGGTCACGTGGCCGCCGAGGCCCTCGATGATCCGCCGGACCACGTCGAGGCCGACCCCGCGGCCGGACAGCTCGCTGACCGTGCGCGCGGTCGAGAAGCCCGACTCGAAGAGCAGGGCCAGGAGCTCGCCCTCGGGCACCTGCGAGGCCGTGCTCGCGTCGAGCAGGCCACGCTCGACGCCGCGGCTGCGCACGGCGTCGAGGTCGATGCCCTGGCCGTCGTCGGACAAGCTGAGCTCGACCTCCGCGCCCACGGCCCGCGCGATGATGTCGAGGCGGGCCTCGGCCGGCTTGTCGCCGCGCGCCTCGGGGGCCTCGATCCCGTGGTCGAGGGCGTTGCGCAACAGGTGCAGCAGCGGCTCCTCGAGGCGCTCGAGCAGCGAGCGCTCGAGCTGAGCGTCACCGGCGTCGACGCGGATCCGCACGCGCTTGCCGAGCTGCTCGGCCAGCTCCACGGCGTGGCTCGACAGCTGCTGCAGGGCCGGCTCGACGCTGACCAGGCGCAGGCCCCAGGCGAGCACCGCGAGCTCCTCGACCTCGCGCTGGGTCTGGCCGAGCTCGAAGCCCTCCGCCTGGCTGGCGTTGGTCCGCGAGCGCAGCCCGGCCAAAGAGATCCGCAGCGACTCGAGGCGCTCGCACAGCTCGTCGATGGCCGCGGTCGGGACCATGGAGAAGCTCGGCGCCGGCTCGAAGTGATCGGAGACCGGCTCCGGCGGCTTCCCGGGCCGCTCCTCGCCCATGACCCGGTCGCCAGCGCGGTCGTCATCGTGCTCGTCCCCGCCCCCGGCCGCGAGCCGGGCCTTCTCCGCGAGGGCCTCGAGCTCGACCTGGTCGAGGCGCGCGAGCAGCTCCCGCCCGCGGGCGAGGTCGGCCTCGGCCTCGGGGCGCTCCTCGAGCGGGCCCTCGAGCAAGCCCTGGATCAGCCCCAGCGAGTCGGTGACCAGGGCCAGGGCGCGGTCGCTGGGCGAGCGCCCGAGGCCGTCGACCGCGTCTTCGACCGCGTGGGCGAGGGCCGCGAGCGAGACCAGCCCGAGCATCCGCGACTCCCCCTTGAGGGTGTGCAGCTCGCCGCGGACCGTGGCCTGGTCGTCGCCATCGAAGGGCCGCGGGCGACCGAGGAGCTCGTGGATCCGCGTCAGCCTGGCCAGGGAGCCGGCCTTGTAGCGGGCCAAGAGCGCGGCCCTGCGCCCCGCGCGACTCACGAGCGTCCCCCCTCACGCTTGGCAGCGCTCTCGTAGACTCCGCTGCCGTAGACCCCGCTGCCGTAGACTCCGCTCTCGTAGACCCCGCTGCCGAGGAAGCGCATCGACGAGCCCGAGTGGCTCTCGCCGCGGACCTCGAAGCGGCCGATCAGCTCCTCGAGGGTCGCGGCCTGGACGCGCAGCCCCTCGGCGGCCGAGCGGGTCTCGGTGATCGCCTCGCCGATCTGCACGATCACCTCGCCGACCTCGCGCACGCTCCGGGTCGCCCGCTCCGTGTCCTGGCTCTGGCGCTGGGTCTCCGCGGCGATCTCCCGCGCGGCCTCGGCCGTGCCCTCGGCGAGCTTGCGGCTGCGCTCGGTGACCATCACGGTGCTCCCGCTCGCGGCCTTGATGTCGGCGACCAGCTCGCGCACGTCGGTGACCGTGCCGGTGACGCGCTCGGCGAGGCGGCGCATCTCGGCGGCGACGAGCGAGAACCCGCGCCCGGCCTCGCCGGCCCGGGTCGCCTCGAGCGAGCCGTTGAGCGCGAGCAGGTCGCTGCGGTCGGCGATCTCGCGGATCAGCTCGAGTAGCTCGCCGATGCCCTTGCTGCGCTCGTTGAGCTCGTCGATCTTGCGGCTCATCTCGTCGGTGGTCGTCAGCGTGCCCTCGGCGTTCTCGAGCACGCCCGTGGCCGCACCCGAGACCTGCGAGGCGGAGCTCGCCAGCGAGTCCATGACCTGACCGAGGGAGCGCATGCCCGCGCTCTGGCGGTCCGCGGCCCGCTCCTGCTCCGAGGTCGCGGCGTGGATCTCGCTCGCGGCGGTGGCCAGGCCGATCGAGGTCTCGCGGATCTGGAGCACGACCTCGTGGAGCTGCTCGACCATGCTGCGAAAAGCGTCGGGCAGCTCGCCGGCGCCGACGATCGCGACCGAGAGGTCCCCGCGAGCCACGGCCTGCGCCCCGGCCGTCAGGCTCTCGAGGTCGTCGAGCACGCGGTTGACGTTGGTCGTCAGCGTCCCGACCTCGTCGTTGGTGACCTGTGGCAACCGGCCCATGGCGCTCAGATCTCCAACCTCCGAGAGCCGCCGCGCCGACGCGCTGAGCCGACGGATCGGGTCCATGAAGAAGCTCGTCATCGCGGTCACCGTGGACAGACCCCAGATCAGCACGACGATCAGGGTCATGGTCAGCAGCACCCAAAAGCGCGCGTGCGGCGGGTGGATGCTGCGCCTGGCCAGCAGCCAGCCCCCCTCGTCGAGGGCGACCGCGATCGCGACCTCGTCGGTCTCGCGCTCGACCAGGGCCAGCAGCCGCGGGCCCTCGTCGATCACCACCAAGGAGGCGGGCAGCTCGGACACGCGCTCGAGCTCGAGCGGGTCACGCTCGTCGAAGGCGTCGGCCCACAGCAGCTCGGCATCGGGCCCGCCGCCAATCGCGAGCTCGACCTCGCCGGCGAGCTCACCGAGGGCGCGGGCCCGGGTCGCCTCGAGCTTGGAGATCCAGGTCATCGAGGACAGCCACAACAGCGGGCCAGTCACCAAGATCGCGCCGACCAGGATCAGCCGCCTGGTCAGCGAGACCTGGACGCCCTGCGGGACCTCGGCGCGGCGCTGGAGCTCGACGAGCAAAGCCGCGCGGTGCTCGGCGATCATGGTTGCGATCAGCGGGGAGAGCAGCACCGGCGTCCCAAAGGCGACCGCGGCGATCTGTAGCCCGGCCGCGGGGAGCTCGGCGGCCTCGAGGCCGATCAGCCCCGGGAAGGCCCACCAGACCAGGGCCGTGAGCGCGACGTAGTAGCCCACCCAGCCGGCGGTCAAGTTGAGCGCCATCTTGCGTGGCAAGCCGGCGAGCGCGGACTCGGCCGCGCGCAGGGTCTCGTCGTCGAGCTCGCTACACGCCCCCCGCCACGCGCGAAGCGGCGCCAGGGCCAGACCCAGCTGCGCGAGCCAGGCGAACAGGCGCAGGCCAAAGAGCAGCGCGCACAGCAAGAGCGCGCGGCTCAGGTCGTTGGTCCCATAGAGGGTCAGCCAGATCGCGACCAGGCTCACGCCCACAAAGACGTCGAGGGCGAACACCCGCGCGGCGATGAAGCCGAGCAGGCCCGCGCCGCGAAGCTCGGCCCGAGTTTCGCGCCGAGGAGCCTGGACAGCGGCGCTCACGGGTGGCTGTCTTTCGTGTTGGCGAGCCGTGGATCACAGACCAGCGTGGGCGTGCCCTCGAGCTCGACGAGGCCGACCACGCCGGCCTCGGCGGCGAAGGGGCGCAGGAGCTCGGGCAGCGCCATGACCTCGACGTCTTCGATCAGCCGCATGCTCGCCGGGACGCGCACTCGGGCGCCCTCGCGCAGGACCAGCACGCGCTGCTCGCCCCGCTCGGTGTGCCCGGCCTGCCCGGCCTGCCCGACCCGCTCGCTCTCCTCGCTCAGACCCAGGCCCGCGAACAAGCTCGGCGCCTGGGCGTCGCCCTCGAGCTCGACGCGCTCGACGAGCTGCTCGTCGAGGCCCAGACGCAGCGCGTCGCCTTCGATGAGCAGCAGCCGGCTCACGCCTTCCTCCTCAGGCTCTGGACCCAAGCCTCGATGTCGAGGGCCAGGGCGATCTGCTCGTCGAGGACCAGCTCGCCGTAGGCCGGGAGGCCGAGGTCCGCGGCGTGGACCGGCGCCAGCTCGGCGCCCGGCCGGGCCTCGCGGACGCGGTCCACGGAGAGCACGACGGTGTCGTCGCTGAGCCCGATGATCAGGTTGCGCGCGCGCGTCTTGGGCACGGTCAACGCGGGCAGCGAGAGCGCTCGCCCGAGGTCGAGGACCGCGAGGGCGCGGCCGCGCCAGGCGAGCGCGCCCGGGACCGCAGGCGGTGCCTTGGGAATCGCTACCCAGTCGCGCGGCCCGGTGACCTCGATGACCACCGTGGCGTCGATCGCCAGAAGGTGTCCGCCGAGCTCGAAAGGCAGCAGCGCACGCGTCGGAGAGTTGGAGCCGGCGTCCGCAGACATCGATACCCGAGCCCCAGTGTACCACCGTGCCCTCGTGACCGTCGCGTCGAGGATGCAGACGCGAACTCGGCCTCACACGTGGGCCCTCGCCCCCTCCGCGCAGTGAGCGACTGCGCCCCTTTGCGATCACCTGCGCCCCATGCACGCGCCCCCTCTCGCGCCGCGACGCCGATCTCGACCGCGCCATCTCGACTGCCCCTCGCGGCCCCCCCTCGCAGACCCCCCCTCGCGGTCGGCCCCGGTCCACCAGACCGCTGCAGCACATCACAGCTACATATCTGCCGCGATCGAAGATTATGAATCGAAGCCGCGACTCGTGCCCTGTCTCTGAGAGACGTTTTGGGGCTCGCCCCAATTCCTGGACGACCCAGGGTCTCACGTCTAAAACCGCGCCATGAGCCAGACATCGACGAGCACCACCACCCCCTTTGATCTCAACGCCAAGGTCGCGATCGTCACTGGTGGATCCCGGGGTATCGGCTTCGCCACGGCCATGGCGCTGGCCCAAGGTGGGGCCAAGGTCGTGATCGCCTCGCGCAAGCCCGAGCCGCTCGAGCAGGCCGCCGCGCAGCTGCGCGAGGCGACCGGCGCCGAGGTCCTGGCCGTCCCCGCGCACACGGGTGACGACGCGGCCGTCGAGCGCGTCGTCGCCCGGGCCTGCGAGGCCTTCGGCGGTGTCGACGTGCTCGTCAACAACGCGGCCACCAACCCACACTTTGGCCCGCTGCTCAGCGCCGACGACAGCCACTGGGACAAGACCTACGACGTCAACGTCAAGGGCTACTTTCGCATGGCCAGGGCCTGCGTCCCGAGCATGCGCGAGCGCGGCGGCGGGCGGATCATCAACATCGCCTCGATCGCCGGGCGCCGCGTGCAGCCGGGGATGGGCATCTACTGCATCTCCAAGGCCGCGGTCATCATGCTGACTCAGGTGCTCGCCGTCGAGCTCGCGGACGCCCACATCAACGTCAACGCCCTCACCCCGGGCTTCGTCAAAACCAAGTTCTCGAGCGCGATCTGGGACAACGAGGCCCTCGGCAAGGCCGTGCTCGAGGCGATCCCCCAAAAGCGCATGGCGGACCCCGAGGAGATCGCCAACCTCATTCGCTTTCTCGCGTCGAGCGAGAGCAGCTTCGTGACCGGTTCGATCATCGACATCGACGGCGGTCAGCTCGCGGCGTCGGGTGTAAACCCCTGAGCCCGCCCCGAGGCGTGCTCGGCTCGTTCTCGACCCACGCCCCGCGCGCGTGCCAGAGGCGAGGGTCGAGAACGAGCCCCGCGACGAACATCGAGCGAGCAGTGAGCAATCGACGTTCGCGTGATCAGCCCTCGCGCGTCGCCCAGTCGACGGTCGGCCCCCGAGCTCGCGAGCGAGAGTTTATGTGGACGACGCCAGCGACGACGCGATATGACCGCTTTCATGGACAATGAAAAAGCCGAGTACAATGGAGCCTCGCTCAGCTCTTTCATTTTGGCCCTGGGCCACTCTCGGAGCGTCACCCAAAAGATCCTCGCCGACGTCGGCGTCGACCGCATCGACCCCGAGCGCTGGTACGACTTCGACTGGGCCATGAACATCTACGACAAGATCGCCGCCGAGGTCGGGCGCGGGGCGCTGATCGAGGTCGGCCGCAAGATCATCGAGGCCGCGGCCTACCCTCCGGAGCTCGACAGCGTCCAGAGCGTGCTCATGGCCCTCGACGACGCCTACCGCCTCAACGTCCGCGGCCCCGTCCCAGGGCGGATCGTCTGCACCCTCGAGGACGACTACTCGGCGACCCTCGACTGGAGCCTGCTCGGCCCCTGCGCCCTCAACATCGGGATCATCGAGGGCTCCTGCGCCCGCTTCGGGGCCAAGGCGCTGATCGAGCACGGCGGCGAGGGCTGCATGGACGAGGGCGCCGCGGCCTGTGTCTACCACGTCAGCTGGTAAACCCAGGGCAGCGCATGAGCGAAGCGTTCGACAATGCCAATCCAGCGAGTGAGGTCTCGACCATGAGCGAGGCGCCCTCGAGCGGCGAGTTCGACCCCGGGCACCTCGCCCAGCGCGCCCGCGCCGAGCTCATCGAAGCCCTGGTCACCAAGCTGTGCGCGCGCAAGTCGGGGACCTTCGCCCGCGGCGGAGAGGCCCTGCTGCGCGAGCACCTCGCGGCCATCCTCGCGGCCATCGCCCAGGACCTGAGCCAGGATCGGCGCGACGCCATCCGCGGCGCCACGCAGCGCTTCATCGCCGACTACCTCGAGCTCGACTTGACCTTCTTCGACCTGCGCAGCTTCAGCCAGAGCCTGCGCGAGCGAGTGCTCGAGCACCTCGGCCACGGCGAGCTGCGCGAGCAGGGCGAGGCGCTGCTCTTCGACATGGTCCTGGTCTCGAGCATGCGCTTCATGGCCCGGCGCGACGAGCTCGCCCAGGTCGAGACCGCCAAGCACGACCTCGAGCGCGTCGAGTCTCAGCTCGCCGAGCTCGAGGCCGCCCTGGCCGAGAAGACCCGGCTGCTCGACGTCCTCCGCCAGGCCTCGACGCCGATCGCCCCGGTCAGCGAGGGCATCTTGGTGGTCCCTCTGGTCGGAGCCTTCGACGCCTTCCGGGCCGAGCTGCTGACCGAGAAGCTGCTGACCGAGATCGGCCGCGTCCACGCGCGCACGGCCATCCTCGACATCTCGGGCGCGCCGGTCCTCGACACCCAGGCGGCCCACCTGATCATCCGCATGTCGCGGACGGTCCGCCTCCTCGGCACGCGGCTGATCCTCGTTGGGATGTCGGCCGACAACGCGCGGACGATCGTCGAGCTCGGCGTCGAGCTCGACGAGATCGAGACCTTCGGGACGCTGCGCGACGGCCTGGCCAGGGCGCTGCTGCTCCAGCGCCTCAAGATCACGCCGATCTAGGAGCCCGTGCTGAAACCCAACACGACACCTCGCTTGGTCTTTTCGCCGAGGGCTTTGTCGCCAAAACTGGCAGTACGCCCGGTACAGCGGCGTTTTGGCTTCGCCCCCTCGGCGAAAATCCCGGCGCGAGGAGCCGCGCTGGGTTCCACCACGGGCTCCTAGGAGCCCGTGCTGGATCGGCTCGGCTCGGCCCATGCGATCCTCATGGACGTGGCCCTGGCCCGAGCCTGGACACAGACGATAGAGTTTACAAAGTGACGCTTCGAGGCGACTTGAGCCACAGGAGAGTCCTCGGCATGCTGCTGTCGGTGGCCGGCGCCCAACCCGGTTGCCTCGGCGAGGGGGAGCCGGACGACTCGAGCACCCTGGCTCGCGACGACGAGACTCTCCTCGAGTGCGACGAGTCTACCCCCTACGACTGGCGTCAACCGACGACGCCCCCCTCGAAGGCCGAGACCCCTCGACCGACGACGCTCGAGCCCCGTCCTCTGCGGGCAGAGGCTGCGACAGGCCCGGCGGCCTACTTCAACATCGACGACCAACGCCTCCTCCGCTTGGACGGCGAGGGCTGGCGTGAGATCTGGTCCTCGACCTTCCGGGCCTTCGTCGAAGGCAGGGACGGCGAACTCTATCTCCATGACGACTCGGGCATCCACCGCCTCGCAGGCGCCGCCTTCTCTCCGGTCCTGAGCTTCGACGACGATCCCGCCCACGGCCTCGCCGCCTACGAGCAGCTCGCGGTCGGCCCCGAGGGCGCGCTGTGGTTGCTCGACGACGATCTCGCCCGCGTCGCCCGGATCCACGCGGGCGAGATCGTCGAGTGGAGCGAACCCGAGCACAGCGGCGTCGAGGCCCACGCCCTGCGAGGCATGGCCGTCGACGGCCGCGCCAGGGCATGGGTCGTCCTCGATCACCGGCACGGGATCCTGCACAAGCACCCAGGCCAGTGGTGGGCGCGGGTTCAGGGTACCTCGATCACGCCTGAGCCGAGTGAATTTCGCGCTTGGGTGGGCGACCGAGAAGGCGGCCTGTGGCTGCTGACGGATCGGGAGTTGATCTTACTGGTCTCGCAAGGCCCGAAAGCGCAGCGAATGTTGTCCGGCGGCGTCGCTCTCTTCGCCGACCTCGATGGCGGGCTGCTCGTGCAGGGCCAAGGCTGTAGCCTCCTGCGCTTTGACGCGGCGTTGGCAGATGAGCCGATGGAACTCGACACGACGGCAGGGGAGTGCAAGGGCCGGAGGCTGCTCGCTCTGGACGGGCGCGGGCGAGCGTGGCTGAGCTCGCCCGACCAGGCGGTGCTCGTCGTGACCCCCGAGGGCCAGCACCACTCGCTCGAGCCTCAGCTCTTCGCCGGGCGCACACCGAGAGCCGCATTCGTCGAGGGAGTGGGCCCGGAGCTGCCTGCTCTCGTAGGAGAAAATCGATGAGGCGAGCGCCCCTCTTCCTCGCATGCGCGCTGGCCTCGCTCGCCTGTCGCCCCGCGACGACCGGAGACTCGTCCGGCGAGGACGAGTCGCCGGTCGCTCGGCCGCAGCCGAGCCCGCCGGGCTACGGTGACGCGCTCTATGTTGTCGGCGGCTCGAAGGGGCGCGAGCGAGTCTACCGCCTCGACTCGCAAGGCTGGCACCTGCTCGAGGAGCCCGCGGATGCCTCCCTCGCCGAACACCCCCTGCTCGACGGCCAGCTCCACCGCGACCCGAACGGGCGACTCTACGTGTTGACCCACAGCCATGTGCTGACGATCGACGGGGGCGAAGCACCCGCGCTCCGCGTCTACGCCGAGCTCCCCAGTCACGAAGGCGCGGCAGTCAGCGACTTCGCGGCAGGCCCCGCCGGCGAGCTCTGGCTCCTGCAGCGAGTCGCCGGCGGTCAGCGCCTGCTCCGCTACGAGGGCGGTCGTTGGTCGCCCTTGGCGATCTCTCGGCTCTCCGGCCCCCTCATCACAATCACCGTCGACCGTCAGGGGCGGCTGTGGGCGAGCGCGGGGTACCTCGTCTTTCGAGCCACGGACAGCGGGATCTTGCGTGACCTCGACACCTTGGAGGTCGGGGATCTGCCGATCACCGCCCTCGACTTCTTGGCCGAGGGTGATGGACTGGTCCTCGCTCGCGGTGACGAGCAACTCCTGCGCCTCGACGGCGAAGGCGCCGTGATCGAGCGGAGCGAGCTCGGAGGTGAGGTTCGCGGGCATGAGCTGCGCCAGGCTGTGAACGAGTCCGGGAGCGTCATCCTCGGCAACGACGCCTGCGCTCTTCGCCTGTTGGGTGCCGGCGCTCGCGAGTGGACGCCCGACGGTTGCCACTGGCTGGGCGCCCTCGCTCTCGCCAACTCCGGACGCATGTGGCTCGACACCGACGAGGGGCTGGTCGCTCTGTCCGCCGACGGGGGGATCCTCGCCCGCAGCGGACGCCCGGACTCGGTCGTCGATCTTGCGCTCACAGGAGAGGGTCCTCCCTTCGACGAGGGCCCGCCACGCGATCGACTCGGGCCCACGGGGACGCTACCGAGCCTGGGGCCCGCGGCGCCGCGGGGGTACAGCCTCCAGCTGGCGAGCAAGTCCTCGCAGGAGGCCGCTGAGGCCGCGCGCGACCGCGTGCTCGCTCGCCTCGAAGAAGAGGTGATCGAGCTGCCGGCCCACGTCCTGCACCGAGGCGAGCTCTGGGTGGTGATGCTCGGTGACTATGAGGACGAGGAGCGAGCGGAGGTGCTGCGCCCCTTTGCCCGCCTGCTCCTCGGCGAAGGCGCTGTCGTCCGCGAAATGTCCAAGTTCTGCTCCTCGGCCACCGTCGTCGCCAGGGGAGTCTCGCGCTGCGGAGGCCCGGGATCGAGGGCGGAGGGAGCGACGAGACTGCGCGCCAGCGAGCTCACACATCGACAGGATCCGCTCCAGCCGAAGGGCCGCCTGACCATGCCCCCGGTGCGGCTCGCAGCCGCCGAGCGCCCACGCGAACGGCCCACGCGCCCCCCGGCGACGCAGCTCGCCCTTCTCGTGGCGAAGCCCGATCCCGGCGCGCTCCAACACCGCCCCGATCGCATCGAGTATCAAAGCTGGCTGTGGCGCCCCACCGGGCCCGGCGATCCTGACGATCCTGGCGCCACCGGGGGCACCGAGCCCGAACGACGAAGCGGGGTCCTCGTCGCCGAGGGATCCTCCTGGTGGGAGCTACGCGTGAGCACCGAGACCCTCGAGCTACCCCTGTGTCCTTGCGGAGATCGAGGGCCCGTCGAGAGCGACGAGCAGATCGAGCTCTCGGCGACCGTCATCGAGACGCGGCGGGAGGGCACAGAGGAGTGGCGGACTCTGCTCGGGACCGAGGCCTACCCCCAAAGCTGCGTCCCCGCGCGGGAGGACTTCACCCTCGATCACACTCTCGTCAGCGTGGCGGGATCCCGGATCTTCGTGGTCCAGGACCTCGCCTACAATGAGTGCGGCCTCCACCCCGAGCACCGCACCCAGCTGCTGATCCGTGAGCCCGAGGGCGGGCGAGTCCTCGCCACCGACCTGCTCGCCGAACTCCCCCCTCGCCCCCTGGAAGACGCCTTGCGCGAGCTGAGCCTGGAGCTCCAAGCGAGCGCCCGCGACGACGGGGTCGAGCCCACCCAGGGGAGCTGGTGGCCCCACGACCTCGACTTCTTGGCGCTCTTCCCCGCCTACGACCGGCGCGAGGCCAGGGCGACGCTGGTGTACGGACTCGAGGTCGCCTACACCGAGTCGCGGGGCTGGTCCGACTACCTATACGCCGAACGAGGGAGCGTGGTGCTCGATGACATGTCCTCCCTCTATCCGCCGGAGGACGTGCAGCACCTGCTAGCCAAGGTGGACGCCGAGGGCGGAGTCGTCATCGGTTGGTCGCGTCAGCTCCTCCCCTAGGAGCCCGTGGATTGAGCTGCGGACACGTGCGTGTGTGGAGCGGCGCGGCGTTGTCCGATCGGGTCGATTCGTGGGTCGCCGGCGATCCGAGCGGAGGGACGAGCGAGCTCGATGACGCCATCCCCTCGCCATCGCGCTGCCTCGCAGGGTCTTCCTGGGGCGGTCTTGCGGCCGCACCGTCAGCCTTCGCACGGGCCTGCCAACCGGCAGGCCCGCTCGAACACGCCCCGCTCAGTTGGCCGGGTCCGCGGGGTCGTTGCCCCACAGCAGCTCGTCACCGTCCCGCTGCCCGTCGCCGTCGCGGTCCACCCCCATGCGCCAGCCCGAGCCCGGCGGCACGCAGGTGTAGGTCACCGGCGCGACCAAAGAGAACATCCGCAAGTCCGTGTAGCCCACCGCAGGCGAGCCCGCGAAGCTCGTCGTGAACGCCCCATCCTCATAGTAGAAGCCGAGCTCCAGCGGTCCCAGCTGGGTCTTGGCGATCAGCTCGCAGGCCCCCGCCTCGGCCTGGTCGCGCAGCAGCTCGATGCGCGGGCCGGCAGCCACGAAGGTCTGCAGCCGCGAGGTCACCTGCTGGCCCACGCTCGGAAACAAGTTGGTGTCCATGGCGAAGATGAACTCGGCGACCTTCTCCATGGTCTCGAAGTCCTGGAAGCCGTCGGGGTAGATCGCGAAGGCGTTGAAGAAGCGCATCGGCACGTCCTTCGAGCCGTCGTGGGTGAAGCCGAAGCTGCGGACCTGGTCGCCCTTGTGCGCCGGATCGTAGAAGGCCAGGCCCTCGCGGTTGAAGAAGAAGTCGTCGTCCGGGAAGCCGAAGGTCCCGATCTTCGTGTAGAGGTTGCGCAGGTGAGGGACCTTGAAGGTCTGTGAGAACTCGGCCAGGAGCAGCTGGCCGTCGCTGCCAAAGAAGCCCGGATGCGCGACCCCGTACTCCGCGTTGCCGTCGCGGTCGATCACGTGGCAGTCCACGCAGCGAAACTCCAGCCCGTCGCCAAAGTCGTTGATGAACGACAAGTTGGTGGTGAAGAAGTCCTTGCCCTCTTGCTCGCGCGCTTTGAGCGAGTTGTCGAGGTTGCGGATCGGGTTGGGCGGATACATCACCTGGAGCTGGAAGTCGGTGAACGCCTGCATCTGCGCCGCCGTCAGCTCGTCCTCGCGTCCGACCAGGCCGGGGAAGGCCACGTTGAAGGCGTTGAAGGCCGCGACCTCGCTGAACGCTCCTGCGTCGGGCTGCGCGCTCACGCCCTCGCCGTGACGGTCGCCTCGCCAGTGCATCGGGCCGTGGTTGTCGAGGCCGCGCAGGCTCTGCGTGGTCATCGGCCCCTTCATCGGGTGGAAGTCCTCGTCGCCCACGCCGAGGTTGTTCTTGACGTTGTCGGGGTGCGGCGTGACGTCCCCGTCGGGATCGCCCAGGTCCCAGGACAGCTCGTCCTTGTCACCGAAGATGTGGCAGGAGGCGCAGGACTGGTCACCGTGGGCCGAGGTCAGCGCGGCGTCGTAGAGGAAGCGCCGACCGGCGACGATCGACGCGGGCTCGGGGTTGTGCAAGCCGAGGTGGTCGATCTCCTCGAGCGCGTCGGTGTCGATGGTCGAGACCCCGTTGTCGAAGCGGGTCATCACGTAGAGCCGGCCGCGGGCCTCGTCGAGCACCACCCCGGTCGGGCCGCCCCCGCTGACGGAGATCTGGTCGGCCGCGTCGGGATAAAAGGCGTCGTCCTCGAGCTCCGCCGTGTAGTAGAGCGCGATCTTGTCGTTGCCGAGCACGGCCGAGTAGATCACCTCGCCGTCGCTCGAGATCGCCATCTCCAGCGGCTGCGACACGCTCAGCTCGATGTCCGCGGCGTCGGTGCCACAGCAGCTGTCGTGGTCGATGTGCTTGTTGAGGTCGCGCGGGTGCACGCCGGCGTCGTCGAGCACGGTGATCCGGTTGTCGACGACGTGGCCGCGGACCGTGCTCTCGCCAAAGATCCCCGTGCCCTCGAAGCGCACATGGTTGCGCGACTCGGTGTTGGTCACGTAGACCTTCCCGCTGACCGGGTTGACGACCATGTTGAACAAGGTCGTGCCGACGTGGGCGAAGAAGCCCTCGTCCCCCTCGACCTGGGCCGGGATCGGGGCGTCCGCGTCGATCACGAACACGTCCTCGTCCGGCAGGTTGAACATGATCTTCTCGTCCCACTCCTTGCCGCTGGTGTCGACCCAGTGCTCGCCGTCGAACTTGACGATCAAGCTGAGGTCGGGCTGCGTCACCCCGGCGTGGTTGGTGTGGGGCAGGGGCGAGCTGTCGTCGCCGACGTCGCTGATCACGCCCAGGGGCACGATCGCGGTCTGGTTGCCGGAGTTGAAGGCCGCCGCGTAGACCCGGCTGCCGCTGGGGTCCACGGCCAGGGCGCGCGGGGTGTCGCTGAACAAGTTGATGATCGTCAGCGGCTCGCCGGCCATGCCGCCGCCGGTGGCCGCTGCATCGAACACCCAGACGTCGGCGCGGCCGATGCTCGGCGTGGTCAGCTGGGGCTCGAAGGGCGCGTTTTGACCGCGGTGCGCCGCCGTGATGAAGGCCCGCGAGCGCCCCGGCCCGGCGAACACGATGTCGCGCGGCTCGTCGCCCACGTGCAAGGTCCGATCGACCCAGGCGACCGAGCCCACCGTCCGCACCACGCTCACGCTGTCGGACAGGTGATTGACGACCCAGACTTCATTGTTGTTGCGCACCGCCACGGCGACCGGCTCGAGGCCGACGGCGACCGAGCCCGCGTGCTCCAAACCATCCGGGCCGACGTCGAAGATCTCCAGGCGGTTGTCCGGCGTGTTGACGACGAAGAGTCGATCCCCGCTGGGCGAGAGCGCCAGCGGACGGACCTGGCCGCTCTCGAAGGCCGTGAACGATCCAGCGGCTCGACCTGGATCCGCGCCCCCGGGGAGCGAGGCCTCGGCCTCCCCTCCAGCGAACATCAAAACTGACGCGAGCGAGACCGAACTCCACAGGGTGCGACGTAACATGGACACAACACTAGCGCATGAATCACAGCCCTTTTCGATAAATATGCGCACAATATCGTATCGAGACATCGATACGATATTGTAGGCAATCAGACTACAATAGGCCCTATTGCTCTGGCGATAGCTGACCCACGCCGCGCGATCGGGTCACGCAGATGGACGCAAAGGCCGAGGCCTTCACCGGCTGCCAATGCGCGCAGCCATGACGAACGCAGTGCGCAGCATGATGTCAAAGTCCATCAGGATGCTCAAGCGCCCGACATAGTAGAGGTCGTAGGAGAGCTTGAGAGCCGACTCGTCCACGGACGCGGCGTAGCCCTGATGGATCTGCGCCCAACCGGTGATCCCTGGCTTCACGAGGTGGCGGTAGGCGAAAAAGGGGATGGTGCGCTCGAGCGCTTCGACGATCTTGGGCTGCTCGGGGCGCGGACCAACCAGCGACATTTCACCGCACAACACGTTCCAAAACTGCGGAAACTCGTCAATTCGTGTCTTGCGTAACAAGCGCCCCAAACCAGTGATCCGATCGGCATCCTGGGCAGCCCAACGCTGCTCACTTCGCTCGATTACGCGCATGGTGCGGATCTTATAGATGCGAAAAATCCGACCACCTGCGCCAACCCGATCCTGAGTGTAGAAAAAAGGGCCTGGGTCGAGGAGCTTTTGCAATGGCCACAAGACGGCGGCCATGGGCACGAAGGCCAGGAGCCCCAGCCCAGCGACGCAAAGGTCGACGAGGCGCTTGCTGGCCAAGACGACCGGCCGGTCGAGTTGCTCGAAGGTGTTGAGTACCCAGCGCGCGTCCACGAGGTCGATGGGGACCTGTAGCGCGACGTTCATCCACATCGCGCCGGCCGTGTGCACGCGGACGCCCTGCGCCTGGAGCTGCGACATCGCTCGAATCTGCGCCTCGCCCAGACCGGTCGCGCCAACGACCACCACGTGGCCAAGCTCCTCATCGTGGCAAATGTCAACAGTATGCTCGAGGCTCCCGAGCACAGGCGGCTCGACGAGGCCTTCGGGTAAGGGCATTCCGAGGACCACGGAGCGCTCTGCGAGCGGCGCTGAATGCTCACTGTCTGATGCGATGGCCTCGTCGCTTCGAGACCCAGTATCGGGCCCAGTTTCGGATTTGGGGTCCGCTTTGATGAAGCCGCGAACCTCGTAGCGCGTGTGGGCGAGGCTGTTGAGGCGCAGGGCGAAGCGGCGCTCGACCGGGCCGTCGCCGAGCAAGGCGACGCCGATCCGCGGCCCCCTCGCGATGAAGCGGGCGTAGAGCAGGCGCCAGCTCGTCAGCAGCACGAAGCTCGTGGCCCCGATCAGCGACAGGCTGACCCGGCCGATCGGCTGGTACCAGACGAAGTAGGCGACCACGAGGGCGACCAGCGTGGTCGTGAGGCTGACCAGCGCGACGCGGGCGACCACCTGCTTGGGCTGGAGCAGCAGCGAGGTGTTGTTCAGACCCGTGAGGTAGGCCCCGAGTGCCGCGCTGAAGCTGGCCAGGGTCGCGGTGACCGTGGTGCCCACGAAGCCCAGGGTCGAGGTCGGGTGGGCGAAGATCTCGCGATCGAGCCACCCCGAGCACTCGACCGCGAGGGCCGCGAGCAGCAGATCGAGCAAGAACACGAGGACCGTCGGCATGGCAGGTCGGCGCGAAGTATACGCCCGTCACCATGACCGCCGGTGCCCGCTTCCTTCATTGACCCGCACCCGCTGGCCAAAGGGCCGCTGTGGAAGCGCCCAGTCACTGGACCCAGCCGCCCAGTGACTCGACTGCCCAGCCGCTCAGCGGCGCAGCTTGGCGAAGGGGTTGTTCTTGAAGCCGGCCTCGTCGTGGTTGCGGCGACCGCCCTGCTTGCGCCCGCGGCCGCCCTCGCTCCTGGCTCCACCGCGCTCTCCCGCGCGCTCGCGCGAGCCTCCGCCCCCGCCTCCGCCCCCACGGTCCTGACCGCGTGCTCCGCCCGCGCTGGCCTGGCCGCCCTTGGGCCCGCCCTTGCGCGCCGACAGCCCGACCCGCTTGCGCTCGAGGTCCACGCTGAGCACGCGGACCTTCAGCCGGTCGCCGACCTTGACCACCTTGGCGGGGTCGTCGACCCAGCGATCCGAGAGCTCGCTGACGTGGACGAGGCCGTCCTGGTGCACGCCGAGGTCCACGAAGGCGCCGAAGCGGGTGACGTTGGTGACCACGCCCTCGAGCTCCATGCCGATCTCGAGATCCTCGAGCTCGCGCACGTCGTCGCGGAAGTTGGGGGCCTCGAACTCGGCCCGCGGATCCCGGCCGGGCTTGGCGAGCTCGGCGATGATGTCGCGCAGCGTGGGCTCGCCGACGGCCTCGCTGACGTAGCGGCGCAGCTCGATGCGCTTGGCGAGCTCGGCGTCGCCGACGAGGCGCTCGAGGGGCACGCCGAGGTCGGTGGCCATGCGCGCGACGAGCTCATAGCGCTCGGGGTGCACGGCCGAGCGGTCGAGGACCTCGGCGCTCTCGCGCACGCGCAAGAAGCCGGCGGCCTGCTCGAAGGTCTTGGGCCCGAGGCCGGGGACCTCGAGCAGCGCGGCGCGGCTCGCAAAGGGCCCGACCCGCTCGCGGTGCGAGACGATCTTGCGCGCCAGGGTGTGGCCGACGCCAGCGACGTAAGCCAAGAGCGGGGCGCTCGCGGTGTTGAGCTCGACGCCGACCCGGTTGACGCAGCTCTCGACGACCTCGTGGAGCTTGCGCCCGAGCAGGGTCTGCTGCACGTCGTGCTGATACTGGCCGACGCCGATCGACTTGGGGTCGATCTTGACGAGCTCGGCGAGGGGATCTTGCAGGCGGCGAGCGATGGAGATCGCCCCGCGGATCGTGAGGTCGAGGTCGGGGAACTCCTCGCGGGCGACCTCCGAGGCCGAGTACACGCTGGCCCCGGCCTCGTTGACGCTGATCACGATCGGCGCCTCGCCGCCCTCGGCGCTCAGCTCGGCGCGCAGCTCGGCGACCACCGAGCGCGTCAGCGCCTCGGTCTCGCGCCCGCCGGTGCCGTTGCCCACGGCGATCGCCCGCGGACGATGCAGGCGCACGAAGGCCGCGAGCTCGCGCCCCGCACGGGCCTCGTCGCGGACCGGGTAGATCGTTTGCGTGGCCAGGAACTTGCCGGTCGCGTCGACGGCCGCGCACTTGCAGCCCGTGCGCAGCCCCGGGTCGATGCCGATCACCGCGCACGAGCCCAGCGGGGCCGCGAGCAGCAGGTTCTCGAGGTTGGAGGCGAACACGTCCACGGCCTCGCGATCGGCTCGCTGCTTGAGCTCGACGCGGACATCGGTCTCCACGCCCACGGCCAGGCGCCCGCGCAGGGCCTTCTTCACGGCGCGGCGCAGCAGCGGGGCGTAGGGCGAGCGCTCGTCGAGGCCCATGCGCTCCTCGACGGCGCCCTGGACGAGCTCGGGCTCGACGAGGATCTTGGAGCGCAGCACCCCGGCCTGCTCGCCGCGGCGGATCGCCAGGTAGCGGTGCGAGGGCATCTTGGCCGCGGGCTCGGACCACTCGAGCCAGTCTTCGAACTTGCCGCGCTCGGCCGGGTTGGCGCCGGCGACCTCGCTGGCCTCGAGCACGCCCTGCTCGCCGTAGTGGCGGCGGACCATGGCCCGGACCTCGGGCTGCTCGACCACGGCCTCGACGAGGATCTCCGAGACCCCGGCGAGCACGGCGTCGACGTCGGGCAGCTCCTTGCTCGCGTCGACGAAGGCCGCGGCCTCGCCCTCGAGCTCACCTTCGACACCTTGGGCCAGCACGCGCTCGGCCAGCGGGCCGAGGCCGCGCTCGCGAGCCACGGCCGCCTTGGTCCGCCGCTTTTGCTTGTAGGGCAGGTAGAGATCTTCGAGGGCCTGCTTGGTCGTCGCCGCGCGCAGCTTGGCCGCGAGCGCGGGCGTGAGCTTGCCCTGCTCCTGGATCGAGGCGAGCATGGTCTCGCGGCGCGCGTCGAGCTCGACGAGGTAGTCGCGGCGCTCCTCGATGGTGCGGATCTGGACCTCGTCGAGGCCACCGGTCGCCTCTTTGCGGTAGCGGGCGATGAAGGGGACGGTGGCGCCGTCACCGAGCAGCGCGAGCACGGCCGCGATCGCGTTCGCGGGCAGGGTCAGCTCTGCGGCCAAGAGCGCGGTGGGATCGAAGGGTTTGGGCGAGGTCTCGTCAGCCATGCGGGGGGCGTTTCTTTAAGGCGACGATCCAGCAATTGCAAGTCGCGGGAGCGGCGGAGACAATGTCTTCGCCATGCCGCGCGTGACCGCAAACCCGGGCCGCGCCGACGAGGTGGCCCACGACCTGCGGGCCGGCGAGTACACCCTCGGACGCGGCCGCGAAGCGGACGTCCGCGTCAACAACAAGAGCCTCTCGCGCAGCCACGCGACGCTGACCATCGACGAGCGCGGCGCGGCCACGCTGCGCGACCTCGGCAGCAAGAACGGCACCTTCATCGAGGGCGCGCGCCTCGACGAGCCCGTCGCCCTGCGCGACGGCCAGCGCTTCGTCTGCGGCGACGTGCACTTCGCCTTCCACGCCCCGAGCTTCTCGATCCCCGCGCCCGAGTCGATCGTCCAGGAGATCTCGACCGAGGCCTCGCGGACGCTGCTCAACGATCTCCTGACCGGGGCCCGCGACCGCCGGGCCTTCGGCGCCCGCGTTTCCGTCCCCAAAGAGGCCCAGGGCCGGCTGCGGGTCATGCTCGAGGTCACCCGCCTGCTCGCGGGAACCGACGCGATCGACAAGCAGCTCACCAA
Organism: Pseudenhygromyxa sp. WMMC2535; assembly: GCF_011083025.2. NCBI lineage: Bacteria > Pseudomonadati > Myxococcota > Nannocystales > Nannocystaceae > Pseudenhygromyxa > Pseudenhygromyxa sp. WMMC2535. Next base: position 2,694,066 of record NZ_JABJWV010000001.1, on the reverse strand, counting down.
GATCCTCGAGCTCGTGTTCACGATCCTCGCCATCGATCGCGCGGCGCTGATCTTGATCGACGAGGACAGCGGCGAATTCGGACCGCCGGTGGTCGAGTGGGGCCGGGGGATCTCGGCCGACGGCGGCGACCCCTACAGCCGCAACATCATCAACTACGTGCGCGAGCGCAGCGTGGCCGCGCTGTTCTCGGACACCCGCGCCGACCCCCGGCTCGAGGACGCACACTCGATCCACTACACCTCGGTGCGCTCGTCGATGTGCGCGCCGCTGCGGCCCAAGGACGAGGTCATCGGCGTGCTCTACGTCGACAACCTCAGCGCGCCGCAGATGTTCTCGGGCGAGGACCTCGAGCTGCTCTCGGCCTTCGCCGCCCAGGCCGCGATCGCGATCGACAACGCCCGGCTCTACGAGCGCCTCAAGCGTGAGTCGACCCTGCGCAGCAACTTGATGCGCTTCTTCCCGCCCACGGCCGTCGCCCAGCTCATGGCCAAGCCGGGCTTCGCCGACGAGGCGATCGAGACCGAGGTCACGGTGCTCTTTTGCGACATCAGCGGGTTCACCGAGATGACCGGGAAGCTGCGCCCGCGCGACGTGGTGGCCCTGCTCAACCGCTACTTCCCGCGGATCACCGAGGTCGTGTTCCGCTACGAGGGCACGCTCGAGAAGTACATCGGCGACGCCCTGCTCGCGGTCTGGGGCGCGCCCTTTCGCCACGAGGACGACGCCCTGCGGGCGGCGCGGGCGGCCGTCGACATGCAGCAGGCCGTGCGCGAGCTCGCCGAGGAGCTGAGCATGGAGTTCGGCGACGACGCCCCGCCGCTGCGCGTGCACATCGGCCTGAGCAGCGGCCCGGTCGCGGCCGGGAACATCGGCTCGGAGTTCTTCTTGCAGTACGCCACCATCGGCGAGACCACCAACTTGGCGAGCCGGATCTGCGAGCTCGCGGGGCCTGGCGAGATCGCGCTGAGCGAGTCCACCGTGGACCGCATGCGCGCCCAGCTGTCCAGCCCCGAGGCCCAAACCGAAGCCGGAGCCGAAGCCGAACCCGACGCCCGAACCGAGCCCGGAGCAGGGCGGCCGCCCGGGCGCCTCGTCGGTCCCGAGTCCCACAACGTCCGCGGGCGCGAGCAGCCCGTGACCATCTACAAGCTCGAGTACGAGTGATGCAGCACGTCGTCAGCGTCCCCAGGTCCCCCATCGAAGTCCACGTCGGTGCGCGCAGCTTGGAGCTGCACCAGATCCCCGTGTGGCGCGACAACTTCACCTGGCTGATCGTGGATCCGCGCACCGGCGAGGCCGCGGCCGTCGACGGGCCCGAGGCGGATCCGGTGCTCGCCTACCTCGACGCCCACGACCTCGAGCTGAGCACGATCTTCACCACGCACACCCACCCGGACCACATCGGCCTGCACCGCGACCTCGACAAGGCCGAGCGGCTCATGGGCCTGCGCGTGATCGGCAACGCGGCCGTGGGCCAGCGGGGGATCCCCGGGCTCAACGCCGCCGTGCGCGGGGGCGACAGCATCGACTTCGCCGGCGTCCGCTTCGAGGTCATGCTGACCGAGGGCCACATCGACGGCCACCTCAGCTACCGCGCCGGGCCGCTGCTCTTTTGCGGCGACACCCTCTTCGCCGGCGGCTGCGGCTACCTCTTCGACGGGCCGCCAGCCAAGATGCACGCCAGCTTGACCCGCCTCGCCGCCCTGCCCGAGGACACCCTGGTCTGCTGCGCCCACGAGTACACCGAGGACAACCTGCGCTTCGCCTGGTCCGTGGAGCCCGACAACGCGGCCCTCGCCGCGCGCATCCGCGAGGTCTGGGAGCTCCGCGCCCGCGGCGAGTCGACGGTGCCCTCGACCATCGCGGTCGAGCGCGCGACCAACCCCTTCTTGCGCGCCGACTCGCCGACGATCCGCGCCACGCTGGCCGCCGCCTTGCCCGAGGCGCCGCTCGAGACGCCGGCCCAGATCTTCGCCGCGACCCGGGCGCTCAAGGATCGCAAGACCTACAAGGACAGCCCGGACTCGGCGCTGCCCCTTTGAGCACCCCACTGAGCAGCGCCTGCTCGCGCGGCCCAAAAAAGCGCGAGCCCGGGGCAGGTCCGCGATTCGGACCCGACCCGGGCTCGGCTTGCTTCGCGCCCTCGAGTCGAGGCGCACGAGCAGTCGGCTAGGAGCCCGTGGTGGAACCCAGCGCGGCTCCTGGCGCCGGGATTTTCGTCGAGGGCGCGAAGCCAAAACGCCGCTGTACCGGGTGTACTGCCAGTTTTGGCGACAAAGCCCTCGGCGAAAAGACCAAGCGAGGTGTCGCGCTGGGTTTCACCACGGAATCCTGAATACGCCCCTAAGCCATCGAGATCAAACAAGTTTCTGGAGCCCGGCTAGACCGTCTCCACCATGTCTCCACTCCCGACCGGCGAGCCGGGCGAAGGAAGTTCGAGGAGCTTGATCGCCCGCTCGAGCGCAGCAGGGCTCAAGTGCATGTAGCGCTGCGTCGTCTGGAGGTTGCCGTGCCCGGCGAGCTCCTGGATCGCCCTCGCGGGCGCCCCCCTCATGGCGAGGTGGGAGCAGAAGGTATGCCGGAGCTTGTGGGGCGACCTGTACTTCAGCTTGGCCTGCCGGCACAGCTTCATGAGCCAGTTCGCCAGGCTGTTGACGTGCAAGGGCTCCCCGTCGTCCTCGTAGAGGACCCGCGGGCCTTGTGAGTGCCGGTGCTTCCTGAGCGCCTTCGTGAGCCGCTCGGTCATGGGGACCGTGCGGATCTTGTCGTGCTTGGGCAGCGTCACGTGGCCCTCCCACTCCGCCTGTTCGACCGTGAGCAGCCGCCGGCGGAAGTTGATCGACGACCACTCGAGGCCGCGGATCTCACCGGAGCGCAGGCCCGCCTCGCCGCCGAGCAGGACCATCACGAGCATGCGGTGGTCCAGCCGCGTCGCTGCGGTGACCAGCGCCTCGAACTCGTCGAAGTCGTAGAACTCCATCGCGGTCATGGGCAGCTTGAGCATCTCGATCTCGAGGGGCATCGCCTCGATGATCCGCCAGCGGACGGCGACCTTGAGCATGGTCTTGACCTGCCCGAGGAGCTTGTTGACGGTGCTGTTGGCGAGGTGTTTGCGCTGGCCCTTGAAGAGCTGGATGTCCTCGGGCGCGAGCTCGTGGAGCCGAGTGCCCCCGAAGGCGGGGAGGATGTGAAGGCGCAGCTTCTTCTTGGTGTTCTTGACGGTGGTCGGCTTGTGCCGGTTGGCGTACACGTGTCCTTCGAGGAAGCGCGGCGCGAACTTGGCGAAGGTCGGGACCTCCTTCGTCTCGGACCGGGGCGCCGCCCCGGCCTTGGTGCGCGTCGACGTCTTGGGCGTGGGCCCGTGCTTGAGCAGGTGGCGCTCCCGCTGCTGACCCCAGCGCAACGCGGCCGACTTGAGCTCGACGGGCGCCTTGCGGCGCTCGCGGTATCGCTCTCCGTTGTCGAGCCGGATCATGATGTCGACTTCCCAGCCGCCCTTGCGGTACGGCCTGATTTTCACGGTCATTGCCTGTCTCTCCTGACAGGCGCGACCGCACGTCTGATGCCCACCCAGCCTAGCAGCGGGGGATCGACCTAGCCAGCCCACGGGCCAGGCTCGACGGAGGAGGCCAGCCACGCCTCGAGAGCGTCACGGCGGAAGCGCAGCCGCCGGCCGAGCTTGGTGACCCCGGGGATCTCTCCGCGCTCGACCATGGCGTACACGGCCTTGCGGCTCACGCGGAGGAGCTGGGCGACCTCGTCTGCCTGGAGGAGCAGGGGGAGGTCTTCGAAGCCTGGCAGGCGACGGGAGCGGCGCGCCATCCAAGGAGTGTGGCGCGGGTCCGAAAGGCCGCCAACGGCCGTGGGGCGGGGATCGATGCCGACGTCTTGCGATCGTTCCGGTGTGTAGGCCGGGCGGTGATGTCGGGTCGCACAGTCGTCCTTTGGGTGGCTGGGCTTCCGGCCACCCGTGACCCCGAGCGCGTCGCCCCCCTGCAAGCCCTTTCGGCATCAAGGCAAGGAATACAGGCGTCAAGTTCTAGTGGCTCCGACGCGTTCTTTCGCTGTGCTCAACGCCTTTCGGCATCAAGGCAAGGAAGACCGAGGTGAAGACCAGACACCACGCGAGCGGCTGCCACAGCCTGTGCTCAACGCCTTTCGGCATCAAGGCAAGGAAGACCCCGGGTCACCAGCAGCGAGGGCGGCCAGCGCTCGCTGGTGCTCAACGCCTTTCGGCATCAAGGCAAGGAAGACAAGCATCTCCGAAACGGTGCGCTCAACCTGCTTCGCCGAGTGCTCAACGCCTTTCGGCATCAAGGCAAGGAAGACACAGCCGTTGGTGACTCTCATGTCGGGGAGCGCCGAGACAGAGTGCTCAACGCCTTTCGGCATCAAGGCAAGGAAGACCCTGCCTCTGCAAGTCCGCAAGATAAAACACTTTTTTCACCTCCTCCGCAAGCACCTCCCCGTGCGCTCTCTCCGCACGCCAAAAGGAGACCAACCCCTGACCCAAAACCCCGCCAAACGACGTTCCCTGGCCCCAAATCCCCCGGTGAGCACCTCTGCCCCCCTCCACAGCCTCTAAGTGCGCGTGTTCATTCATGAAAGTTGTCAAACCGGGGCTTCCCTCGGCAAACACCCGGAGGTGCTCACCCCTGCTCAGAAGCTGTCGTGTTGGCGGATCGAGAGCAAAATACGCAAACCCTGACCTCGATGGTAGCACTTTTCATGCAAGCATCAGGTGCTCCCCAGTGGGCTCCCAGCTGGCGAGCAGGCCCAGGGTGATCCGCTCCGCACGCTCGAAGTCTCCCTCACCCTCGTGGCGACATATTGAGGGAGCAAGGCGTCGAAACGTTCATTCAGGGCAACTGCGAGGACGAGGGGCGCCACACCTGCACGCGCGCGCATTTCATTGATCGCATCCACACGATCGCGCAGATCTTCATCCGGCCGAAGCGGCGTCCGATCACTCACCATTTGTGACCATGCGCACTGCACGTTTGCCGAGGGAATGCCTAATCAATTCACCTACTCACTGAGCCTGACGTCGAGGGGCACGACCGCGGGAGCAAAGCGCAGGCGGGCCCCTCGGCGAATGCGGCCTACGGCAGTGGGCCCTCGGTCTCGGACGTCCACATGCATCTGTACCGCATCGCTGATCACCAGCAGCCGCACCGCGGGATCATCGGCCGCTCCCGGACCGAGACGCCAAGCACAGCCGTGAACACGACCATCGACTCGCCAGGCCGTTCTTGGATCGGGGGCTTACCCCTTGAGGCAATCGAGCAACACCTGCAACACCCTGAGCATCTGCCTCACCTCCTGCGTCTCGAGCCCCCTGAGTAAATCCTGGAGCTCCCGACTCGGATCCAGCTCGCCAAACTCGAAGGCCGCGAAGAGCGTGCTGAGGCTGAGCGTCATTCCCTGGGAGAGCTTCCTCAGCGTGTCGAGGCTCGGCGAGAAGTTCCCCTTCTCGAGCCGGCGGATCGTGTCCGCGGACAACCCCGAGCTCTCGGCGAGACCCTCTTGAGTCATGTTCCGAGCCTTGCGCAGAGATCGAACATGACTGCCAAAGTCTTGCCTGAACTCATTGTCGGTCGTGTTCATCAATCACCGATACCGATTCGATAGAGACATTCTCGCTCAGGAGGCGAGCTCGCATTTCGGGCGATCACCACAGCGGGCCCAGGCTCAGGGTGCACGAGACAAAAGGATCGGCTCGCACGTAGGCGTTGCCGGAGTGAGTCTGGAGCAGGGCAGGCACGCCATCTCGTGTCTGATAGATCTCCAGCCGCCGTCGGGGCCGGTCGATGAGCCAGACGAAGGCCACTCCGGCCGCGGCGTAGCGCGGCAGCTTGCGCTGGCGGTCGAGTTCCTCGAACGCAGGCGTGAGTAGCTCGCAGACCCAGTCCGGCCGCTTCTGGGCGCAGATGTGCTGCGCCTCGAACTCCGCGGCCTCGCCCTCGTAGCGCCACCCTGCGATGCCGGGCACGAGCAGCTCTACTCCATCGAGCCGGAGCAATGGTTCCTCGAGGAGTAGCCACCCCTCGCGCCGCTCCAGCTCGCTGAGCAAGGTCGAGCGCACGACGAGGTCGAAGAAGTGGGGCGCGGGTCGACTGTAGAGGTCTCCCCCGATCAGCTCCGTCACCCGGTCTTTGCGATCGTGCTGGTTGAAATCACGAAAGGTCGCCCCTCGCTTGATGGGCTTTGGCAGGGCGCGGCTCATCGCAGGCACGCAGGAGGGGCCCAACTAGGAACGCTCTACCAACCCCCAGCGTGTTCCGCTGGTCTGACCGTGACGCCGCACGACCCCCGCGGCCTCGAGACGGCGCATCGACGCTTGCAGCTTCCAGCGAGGGCCCCCGAGGCGAGTTCGCAGGTAGGCCGCCGCGACAGGCCGTCCAGCTGCGGTGAGCACCTCGATGGCGAGCTCATCGAAGTCCTCCCCGGTGGCCTTCTTGGCGCGCCCCAGGCGGGCGTAGTCGATCGCTGACGGGTCGGAGTCGCCGCCCTGCGCAGTGCGGCTCACCTGAAGGAGCTCATCGATCGTCAGGGTTCTGAGGACCGGAGCCAGGGGGTCGTCGCTCATGACGAAGCTGGCGAGCTCGCCGAGGCTGATCTCCGGATGACCATAGATGACGCGGAGCACCGCGCTGCGCTGACCGTCTTCGAGAAGGGCTTCCAGGCTCACGCCTTTAGGTCACCAAACCCCTCGAAGTGATGGCCCAAATCTGGGAAGCGGAACGAGAGTAAAGTCACTCCCCGGACGGGGGCGCTTGGCTTGCTTCTACGACTCTAAGAAGGAGATGGGCGCAAGTTCGAGTTGGACACACGAAATGATGTCCTTGCACCAGTATCTCGTGACGCCGAAGAGTGCGGCCCCTGACACCGAGCAACTCGTTAATCGTAAATATGTCTGGTGGCAGCATGCTCATGTGCCGGAAGTCCAAAGAAAAAATCTCTCACTTCTTCTGCTGACCTCTTCGGTTCTGCTGCCAGCCTGTGGAGGAGCGTTTGGTGGTGGCGATGACGAGGCTGGTAGTCTGATCGAGCAGGTGTGCAGCACGGACTGCAATCACCCCGAGCAGTGCTTGCTACAGACCAAGGATGATCCTGGGCCGGATGACTGGGAGGTTGTCTTTTTGTGCGGATTCCATCTATAATCTAGAGAATATGGGAATTCAAATTGAGCGTGATGGAGTCGCACTGAACCTTCGCTATGAGGTAGCGCCGTGAGCCTACGTCTACGCTGGGTGCTTCTTCCCCTGCTGGGCCTGAGCTGCTCGGAGCGCCCGATTCCCGAGCCGATTCCCGATGGTACGGCGCAGCGCTACGCTGAGGCGCTCTGTGCTTCGGTTCAGGACTGTGGCTGTGGCTACTTCGAATCTTCCGAAGCCTGCGAGGTCGTGGTGGCCGAGCAGTTCGATGCCATCGCTGGGGGGCTGCGCGACTTCGACCAGGAGTGCTTTGACGCCTTTTTGGCAAGCGGCGCCTATGAGAGCTGTGGCACTCCCCAAGAAGCGAGGGACCTCTTTCCCGATTGTGCAGCGTTTTACGGCTCGGCTGTCGAGGGGGAATCTTGCATTCCCAACGCGCTCTTTGGAGACATGAACCCCACTGACACCTGCGTGGAGGGAGTGGACTGCTACTTTGTCACCGGCGTGTGTGACAATGACCCGCCTTTTCCAGACTTCAAGTCAGAAGGGGACATCTGCTCTGAAGCGTTAACAAACAATTGCTTCAATGAATATCTCTACTGTGATGAGGGTGTTTGTCGGCAGCGGGCGGAGTGCGATGAACCTTGCACGCATGTCTTCGGTTGCCACTTCGGGTTCTGCCAAGGTCTCCAGGAGGATGGCGAGGGTATTTGCACACCTCGGTTGGACTTTGGTGATCCCTGCGACCCCAAGGACTACTACAGTTGTGACCCGCCGCTCGGTGGGGACTACGGGTGGTGTAGCCCGACAACGCAACACTGCAAAGACACGATTCCCTACGCTTGTCAGACGATCCTCCAAGCCCTCGGTCCTTCTACGTATTGATAAATTGACTGAAAAATAGTTCGTGATGGCAAACTCGTTCCCCCCAAGAGGGGGGGCAGAGGATGTGCAGCATCGCTGTATGCAGATGCGCATGGTTGCTGGGGAGTGCGCCTTCAGGACGAGGAGCTGCTTAGAGAAACCCGGGGCTTCCTCTGGCTCTCATCGAGCAGTCGCCGGAGCTGACGAACCACCTCCCCCATGCGCCACCGAGCCGTGCTCAGCTGGATGGACTCGGCCTGCGCGAGCGCTTCGGGGCGACCTCCCGCGAGGCGATGCCGAAGCGCACGCACGAAGATCGAGCCGAGCTTGGCCACAGCGCTCTCCAAGCGGCTCGCCTGCTCCTGCATCTCGAGCTCCTGACTGGGGCTCTTGTCTCGCGCCAGTGGTTCGGCCTCGAGCTGCACCCAGGGCCGCCTGACCTGGCTCTGGTGGGCTTGAAGGCGCTTGTTCTTTGCAGTCACCCGCAGCCAGCGCAGAAGGGAGTCTTCCTGCCGAGGCTCGAAGGACCAGATCTTCTCCCAGACAGCCAAGAAGGCGTCATGAGTGAGATCCCCAGAACCCAGCATGCGCTCGAGCTCCTCGGCGAGCACCTTGCCCAGCGCCTGACTGGCACCGGGCTTTTGGGCGAGCGTGTCGACTCTGAGTTTTTCCAAACGCTTGGCCAACCCTTCGTCGTTCACCATCAAACGCTATCACTGACTGCAACCGACGCGAAACTGTACCAAGGTCCATGCACGTTGGTGTAGGATTGGCGCCCCGGGGTCCCTCGTGGAGATCAAGTACCATTCCGAAGAGCAATACGTGCCGATGACGCCCGAGGAATTCGAGGTGATCGAGCGCGAGTACGCCAAGGTCTTCGGCCCCGATGACGCGATCGATCGTCCCCGCGCCGCCGATGAGGGCAAGGATCGCTACGCCGAGGGACCCTGGCGAGAGCTGCGACGCGAGGTCGATGAGCGTCATCTGAGTGCCGTGCTGGGTGACGGGGAGCACGTGGCCATCGGGCGCTTCGAGCTGCTCTGGGAGATCGGCCATGGGGGCATGGGCGTGGTGTTCCGGGCCTGGGACTCCACGCTCGGGCGCATGGTGGCGCTCAAGCTGTGGACCGACGCGATGCCCAGCGAGGACGCGCGGATGCTTCAGGAAGCGCAGGCCCTGGCTCGCCTCTCGCACCCCAACGTGGTCTCCGTGTTCGACGTCGGCGAGTACGAGGGCCACCTCTACGTGGTGATGGAGTTCATCCGTGGTCAGGACGCCGCGCACTGGGATCCGCGCCACTGGAGGGAGGTGCTCTATGTCTACGGCCTGGCGGCTCGTGGTCTGATCGCCATCCACGCGGCCGGCTTGGTCCACAACGACTTCAAGCCCGAGAACCTGCTGCTCGGGGACGATGGGCGCGTGTGCGTGGCGGATCTGGGCCTGGCGGCGTCGATGCCCCGGGGCGTTGAGTCGGAGCAGAAGCCTGGGGGGACGACCGGCTACATGGCGCCCGAGCGCGTGATCGGGGGTCCTGGGGATGCACAGTCCGATCAGTTCTCGTTTTGTGCGGCGGTCTACGGGGCGCTCTATGGGACGCTGCCCTTTGGTGGAGGGACACGCATCGCCGTGCTCGAGGCCATGGAGGCCGGGGAGTTGGCGGCCGGAGACAGAGCCCTGCCGGGGATCCCTCCGCGGGTCCGGGCTGCGTTGCTTCGGGGGCTGGCCTGGCGAGCGCAAGACAGGCACCCGAGCATGGAGGCCCTGCTCGCCGAGCTCGAGAGCGCGGAGCGAGAGGCACTGGAGCGGAAGACGCGCAGGCGTTCGATGTGGGGGCAGGTGCTCCTTGGGGGTCTGCTCTTGGCCTCCCTGGGAGGATTTGCGGTAACCAAGCTCGGAGATGTGCCTGGCAGTGAGGATTCCTCGCCGGTCCTGCCGCTGCCCTCGGTCCCCAGGTGGTGGGTGGGGTTACATGAGAACCTGGAGGCGTGGAACGCGGCATCTGCGGGGAAAACACAAGAGTGTTATAGCCACTGGCTGTTGAGCCGAGAGCTCCTTCAACGGACTCTTCCCCGTGCCCACAGTCTTTTCTCAGAGGCGATCTCAAACGAGATTCTCGAGTTATCCCCGACACCCGCCAACTACATCATTGCAGGCTGGATCGCGGAGGGGGCATCTCAGTCATGGGAGTATACCGAGGATTGGAGGCGAGCATCCATGGCCAGGAGTCAAGCCGCGTCTTTGCTCGAAAGTGCAGGCGAAATCGATCTGGCGAGGTTGCAGCAATACTGCGCAATCGCCAATGCAGTTGGAGAGCGATGCGACTACTCTTCACAGCCCGCTGTCCCATCTATGTTTGAATAAGGCGAATCGCAGTGAACGAAGAACCCTCCACATATTTCAGCGAAGCTGAGCTCGTAGCACTCGTTACTGCTCGAGTAGCAGCACAGCGGAACCGTATATACAAGAGATGAACTCCCCGAGGGCGCCACATCACAGAACCCTCGATCGCAGGCATCGTCGAAGGGCTGGTAGCACACGACCTCCCCGTTGTTCTTCTCCCCGTAGTCGCACCACATCTTGATGCCTGTCGTGCATCGCCCGTTCTCGTCGGTGGCCGTACAGCTCGCGCTCGCGCCGATCGAGCAGCACACGTGGTCGGCCCACAGCGGCGCGTCGGGCCCGGTCCACTTGCAAAAGCGAGAGAGCCTGGTGCCCTCGCTGTCGGTGACTGGTGCGCCGATCTCATCGAGGTAGACGTCGTCGCAAAGATCCGGAAGCGAGGCCAAGGCCGAGGCTGGCAGCAGTAGTCCCAGGGCAAAGGCGAGTATGAGCGTGTTGTTCCTGATCATGATGGGCTTCCTCTAAGGGCCAAAGGTAGCCCACTTCGAGCTCTGAAGGCGAGAGGAACTCGAGCAAGCCTCTGGCCAAAGCTCAAAGAGCTCAGCCGCGAGGCCACCGCACGAATCAGGCGCTACAAGTCGCAGGTGATGAACTTGTTTCGAGCACCATCGGGCAGCTCGGGACACATCTCGATGGCGTCCTGGTAGGCGACAGTGCAGTCATCGTACCAGCCGGCTTCGCACCCTGGGTTCATGCTCAGACAGTTGCCGTACTCTTCCACTACCGGATTTGCACAGTCGAGGTAGCGCTTGCCCTCCTCCTCGAAGCCCTCGAGCGAGTCGGCGAGACACTCGCGGTCTTCAGCTCGAAGATAGAGTGCGTCCGCACATGCCTGTATGCTCGCGTAGAGCACGTCCTCCGGGCATTCACAGATCTCTGCGAACGCCATGTTTTGGAGGCTCGCGTAGAGTTCGAGTTCCTCCGAGACATCGGGGGGCTGCTGGCATGCGACGCAAGAAAGCGAGGCCATCAGAAACATGCGGCATAGGCGCCTTGGCATGGTGCCATGGTAGGCTATCCCTCCTGATCTTCGCTAGAACGGCTGAGCCTGAGTGTTGCACCAGCAAGCACGGCCGCGCTACTCACGCCAACACCCACGGTGACCGCCCGACGCCAACGGCTCCGGCCGGCTGTGTTCATCGGGACGCGGGGCGCCTTAGCCGCGATTTCGTTCGCACTGGTGAGGGTGGGTCGCCCAACGACCTGCGGCCGTCGGGGCGCCCTCGGTGGCCTGATATCGGGTGCGAGCAGCTGGTGGCCATCGACCCCCGGACCCTTGAGCAAGGGATTGACCGGCGATGCCTTGACCCCGACGGCCTCGAGCTCCGCGCGGTACTCGGGATCGCTCACCTGCCGGAGGTCGATGAGCATCCGCTTGCCGTCGTTGAGGAGCGCTCGCCGAGCATCCATGAAGCGGTCGGCGAGCGCCGTGGAGCGCAGCTTGCCGCCGGGATGGTAGAGCGCGCCTGCTCCTGGCGGGACGTAGGCGACTTGAAAAGAGTCGAGGTAGTGGGCCTGGAGCGCTCGCAGGTCCTCGCAAAACGGCTTGATGATCCTCGAGAACACCGACGCCTCGAAGGGGATCGAGAACGTGCTGTCCTCCCGCGGTGACGCGATCAGCCCGAGCGGCATGTCGGGCTCCCGTCCCCCCAGCTCGGGCCCGGTCTTCCCGTCGAAGGATGTCATCAGCGTTGCCAGCCTGGAGATCAGTCCCCGCCAGCCTTGGCCTTTATAGTGAAGCCACTCCTCGGCAGCGAATTCCCAGAAAAACTCGAAGGAGCTCTTCCACTGAGTCAGCATCTTGTCGGTGTCCAGCGTATAGAGCAGTGGCCCCGGCCGGGAGATCATGTCGAGAGTGTTGAGCAACAACTTGTTCGTCGATGGATAGAACGCCCCCACGTTCTCCCCAGGGGTCGACGCGTTGAGCGGAGCCCCGCCGTAGGCCCACCCGACCCCCTCCGTCGGCCACACCGACTCCGGGTCCACGCACTGCCGGCAGTCTCGGCTCCCGTCGAAGGTCTTCACGCCCTTGTAGCAGGGCTTGTCCACGCCCTTGCACCTCAAGGTGTAGCGATCCACCGACGTCCCGCGCACCGAGTAGTAGAAGCGATACGACGCCTGCAACACCCGCAGCGTCACCATCGTGCCTGGCATGAACCCGAAGGTCGATCCATCGCCGGGGTCGAAGCTGAACTCCGTGTCGCCCTTCGGCCCCCGTGCAACCTGCGGGGTCCCTTGCTGCGCGGCGATCCCATCTTCGCGATGCTGAAAGGTCCAAGGCTGATCGTGGCGATAGGCCGGCAAGTATAGCGAGGTGTAGTCGGCGTTGTAGGCTGGCTCGATCTTGCCGTCGGGATACACGATCCCGCCGGTCCCCAGCTCCCTGAAGACCTCGAACACGCGGTTGACCTGCCACGAGTCCGTCGCGGGGTCGTCGGTCTGGAGCGGCGGCAACACCACGTCCTTGCCCAGCTCCTCCGCCCGGATGGCCATCCCCACGTCCACCGCCCACACCGCCACCGCGATCACCTGCGCGATCGTCCGCGCGATGATCCCCGTGTTCGCGGCGATCAACTGCAAGACCTGCAAGCCCATGTCCTTGAGCAGCGTCGGGAGCACCTCCTCGGCGTTCTCGAAGTTGCCGAAGGCGTCGAGCGTCCGGGTGATGTTCCCGTAGACGGTCGCCACGGCGCCGCCGAGGTCGACCTTGTCCAGCGCTGGGAGCCCCACTCGGGTCGCCAGCTCATAGACCCCGATCTGCATGCTCGAGATCCAGTTTTGCCAATCCGCCGAGGCGAAGGCTTGCATCGCCAGCTCCCCCACGAGCCCCACGGCGGGATCGAGCACGGAGTTTTGAAGCACCTCCTTGCCCGGCATCTTGCTGGCAAAGGTGAGCCACTCGGACCCCTGGGGAAATACTCGCTCGGCTCGCTTGGTGACCTCGCTGATGTAGGTCTCGGCTGGTCGCAACAACATCAGTCCTTCTCCCGTCGCCCAGGTCCGACCTGGGTCACCTTGAGTCCTTCACCGCCGCTCGAGGGCGCGGGCCGTGGCGTGTCGACGATCTCGACGAGATCGCCGAAGAGCGCGAGCGCGAGGGCTTCTTCGTCCTCGAATTCCTCGAACCCCAAGGCCCGCTCGAGGTCCTCGCAGGTGAGCCCCTCGAGCTCGCCCGCCTCGAGCTCCAAGACCGTCGGACCGAGCCGCCCTTCAGAGCTACTCTTGCGCTGGCTCGCCATAGTCCCCCAACCTGTACATGGCCAACCGGCCCACGATGTAGCGCCCCGCGAGCTGCTGCTCGGGCGTTCCAATCTCCAAGAATCGTTTGGTCACAAATACCTTACTCATCCCACGCAAGTGCAAGAGCGCCTCGCGTTCGTCTTCCATCTTTGCAGCTTCCTCCACCAACACCATGAAGCCTTCGATCGCGTTGCGATTGTCATTGAAGAGCTTGCATAGCTGCGGCTGCGTCAGTGTCATCCCCACATAGGCCAGCGCTTGCTGTGCGCATCGAAACTCAGGGAACACCTGCATGGAGCGGTTGGCCCAGTTCTCGAACATCGCCCGTGCCGTGGGCACGACCGTCGTCAACGTGGCGTCGACTGCGTAGCGCAGGAACTCCAGGGTCATCCCCCGACGCTGGGTCTGCTGCTTGGCCTCGAAGGCGCGGGCGCGGGCTTCGGTCCGCCCGGTGTGTTGGTCGAGCAGCCCTCGCACCTGCTCCTGTTCGTACTCGATCGCCCGCTCGAGGATCGCCCGGGTGCTCGAGATCAGCTCGGGCGCGGCGGCCGACGCTTTTTGCGCGAGCGAGAACGAGTGGTTGCGCTCCTCGGTGAGCTTGAGGAGCAGCTCGTCCTTGATCGCGTTGATGCGCTCGAAGTCGTCTCCAAACCGATCCTGCGGTGGGGAGTGCTCCTCTTCGCCCATCTCCTCGCTGGGGCCTCGCCCGCCCTCGACGCGGCGTGAGACCTCGAAGAGCACGGCACCGTCTTCTCCGTAGCCGCGCAGCTGGAAGTCGCAGCGCGAGTCGAGGCCGCGGGCCCAGTGGACACAGCGGCGCCACAGCCCCTCGACGATGAGCCGCGCCTGCTCGCGAAGTTCCTGCGGATCCTCGTCCTCGCCGGGCGGCCACTCGAAGTGGGTATCCGAGAGCTCGAAGCCCTCCCAGGTCCTTACGGGTGCCCCCTCGAACTCGGACAGGTCCAGCGCCGGCGAGACCATCGGCCGGTACCGGCTCGAGCCTCGCCGCCACAGCAGCCGTACTCGGAGCAGTTGTTCGTCGTGGGCGACGAGCGCATCGATCCACTCGTTCGGCGCGGACGCCTCCCGTTTCTTCACCGTCATGTTCTCTCCTTCTAACGAGCGACGAACACCAAGCTGAGGGAACCCTGGGCAAAGGTCAACGGCAAAAGTCTATTTTTCCTCTCCGCTGTCTAATTCGAGGATCTATGAGCACGAATAGACCGGACAATAGACCGGATAATAGACCGGGCAATAGAGAATCGAATAGACCGGAAGGCCTGAAACACAAACGAAAAAACCAGGCGGTGACCTCGAGGCTCTCAAAAGCGGGAACATTTGCCGGTTTTCGACAACCCCTGGCGATGGCACGCCAAAAGGCATGTGCATGACCTGGCCGCGAATAATCTGGACACATGCAGACCCGCGGGCATGTTGACGCTTTGCGAAAACCAGCCCAGTTTGTTGCCATGGCAGTCAGTAGTCAGTTGGCGACGCGCGAGGAGATGCTCGACAGCCTCGACGCCGAAATGGTGAGGCTCACCGAAGAGACCGAGGCCACGGCCTTTGGTCTCGAGTGCGCTCGACGAGAGGCCGAAGATGAGCGCCGCTCGCTCTTGTTTCACCGCACGGCCGAGGGCCTGGAGGTGGCCACGAGCGTGTGCGCGGGCAGCTTGTCCACGGTGCATCTGGGCTCCGTGCCTGCTGGCGCCGCAGCGAACTTCTTGATCGGCGGCGCCTCGAAGGTGCTCAGCTTCATGGCCCCCAAGCACCCTGCGGCCCAGGTTCTCAGCCGGGGAGGCAAGGAGTTCTTGCACTGCCAGCTGGCGATCCTCGCCCGCAACGCGATCCTCGACCCCTGAGCGCGCATGCGCACCCACAAAGGTAGACCCATGACCAAAACCCAGACACAAGAGCGCCCCCTCGAACAGCGAAAGATGCAGCGCAAGCAGGCCAAGCAAGCAGGCCGCGACCGTCGGGCCGAGATGATCTTGGCCGCTCAAGACGAGAAGAAGACCCGCGACGAGCAGCTGGAGCTGCAGATCTCCAACGTCGACGTGCGCGTCGCTGGGCTGGAGGCTCGCTGCGCCAAGCTGGAGACCCTCCTCGCCGAGTTCGCCCCTGAAACCCAGTCCCCACTGAACCAAGAGGCCAAGTCATGATCGGATCCCATCTCAACAGTCTTCTCCCTTGCACCACACCAGGCTCGCCCTACGGCCTCGAAGCCGCGCAGGAGGCCATGGAGCGCAAGATGGTCTGCCCCAGCGAGTTTGCCTTTGGCTGCGTCGTGCCTTTCGAGGTCGAGATCGCCTTGGCCCCTGGCACACGCGTGAGCCATGAGGTCAAGCCCAACGTCCGGCTCCTGCCCGTCGCCATGGTCGCCCACTTGTCGGGATCGGATATTCGGATCGAGGCGATCACGCGCCGAGACGACCGTGCCGCGGGACTCACGGGAACGGGGATCACGACCACACGCGACCCCGACAGCTTCGACTGGGAGCCCCTCAAGACGCCCTTCAACCCTTTCCCCCCAGACATCGGCCCCGTCGACAGCAGCAAGGGCTTTCAGATCACGGTCTCCAACCTCACTGGCGACAAGAGCCAGCTCTTCCAGGCCACCTTCTTCGGGGCGATCGGTGGCTACGCCGGGCTTCGCTACCTTCAGGACAACATCGGCCTGTCCGATCAGCTCTTCAGCAAGCTGGGCACCTGGCTGCGAGAGTCTGGGATCACGATCGAGAGCAGCGGGGCGAAGTGATGATCCGCTTCCCCATCGAGCTTGTCGGTGAGCAGCTGCTCAGCGAGGGGGCGGTGTTCTTCACCGAAGCCCTCGCCAAGCTCAACGCGCGTCAGTTCGTGCGTGAGCAGCCCGAGGACTCGCCTTGCTGCGCGCAGTGTGCTGGCTGCGAGCTCGATCGGGAAGCCCCGCTGCGCGACGCCAAGCGCCTGCTCGAGGCAAGGCAGGCTTCGCCCGCGAGCATCGTGGCCTACTCCATGGGCCGCGAGCTCGCGCAGGGCGTGGCCTGCCGCGTGGTGCTGATCGACGGGCAACGCCTGGCTTATCAGCGTGAAGACGGCGCGGTCGCGGATCCGCTGAGCAAGTTCGAGAGTGAGACGAAGGAGCAAGACCATGGCAAAGAGCAGTGCTGCTGCGGACAAAGCGAAGGACAGGCCGGCGATGACACCCACGCAGGGCGCCAAGACAGCCCGCGCTGACCTCCCGGCGACTCGCCCCAAGACCGACGAGCCGGCGCGCGTCGACGTCCGCAGGTCCTCTGGTGGGGTGGTCGCGGCGGGCCTCGGCGCGGCCGCGGGCACGGGGCTCGTCGCCTTTGGCCTCTACAAGCTCGGCGAGCGTGCCGGCTGGTGGGGGGATCCGAGCACGATCGTGATCGACGACCCTGCGGACAGCGGCGGAGATCAAAGCGGCGGCGGGGAGAGCAACTCCGGCGGCGGCTCCAAGAGCTCGACCATTGCGATCGGGAACCCACCCAACATGAGCGGAGATGCAGAGGGGTACAACACCTCGCTCTTTCCTTCGCCGGCGGCGGTCCGCCTGGCGCTCAAGTCCCTCGGCTATGACGTCGAGTTCGAGGCTGCGCCCCTCGTCGGCTACGAGGAGACCCACGGCGAGGTCCAGCGCTTTCAAACCGACTGGAACCGGGTCATCAAGGCGATCGACACCGGCAAGATCAGCTTGCCGAAGTCCGTGAAGAGTCCGGAGAAGCTGGCGATGTATCGCGGGCTGCTCAGCGTCGACGATATCCCCGGGAAGTACACCTTGCGCGCCATCGAGATTGCGATCCGCAACGCGCTGACCAACCTCGTCAAGTTCACCAAGATGCGAGAGGAGTCGAAGCGATGAACAGCCGACGCAAGCTCGAGGCCCTCGGCTACGGGACGACCGCCAAGGAGATGGAGCGCTTTCAACGCGACTACAACCGCTTGCCGCCCAAGCGCCTGCTCCCTCTCACGGGGCGCTTCGACGCCGCAACCGCCAAAGCGATCGACCTCGCCTACGAGGTCCGCACGATGTTCATCCTGACCCGCGACGGAGACTGAGCCATGCCCGACTTCGTGGACCTGCTCATTCAACCCTCCGTGGCGACGGCGTCGCTAGAGCCGAGCCTCGGCCCCGAGGTGATCCCCTTCGTCCCGGCACAGAGCCTGGGCGCGAGCCCGCCACACGACGAGGTCTACGAGCTCGACGACATCGACCTCCAGGCTCTCGAACCCGGGCAGCCGCCGGTCCTCGGCGAGCTCGAGGCTCCCCACTACACCGAGGTTCTCGACCAGCTGTGGATGGAGTTCGACGATCCCGAGGAGCGCACGGCTGGTCGCATGCTCGCCCTGGTCGAGCAGGTCGCGGCCGAGTCCATGCGCCTGCACCAATTGCAGCTCGAGTTTTGGGACTCCCTCGCGGCCAAGACGATCCCCGAGTCGGAGTTTGACCGCTTTCAAAGCGAGTATCTGGCCTATCTCAAGCGGCTCAAGGGCTACAAGCAGACCCTGCTCGTGCTGCCCGAGACCAGCAGGGACACCGACGAGATCTACCTGGGCTTGATCAAGCGTCGATCGGGGGCAGGCCCCGTGCCGGACGCGATCATGCACCTGTACTTCTCCAACCAGATCGGGATCCTCGAGCAGCACGCCGAGGACATGAGCGAGGGCTTTGTCGGTCGTGTCATGACGGCCCTCGCGGTCGTGGATCGCGTCGCCGAGGACGCCGCCGAAGCGCTCTCGGACGAGGTGCGGGATACCGCCGAAGACGCCCAGTCCGCATGGAAGCGAGCGTACTGGTGGATCGTGGGCGGGGTCACCGTGGTGGTGAGCGGGGCCGTGGGCACCGCGGTGTTGCTCACCCGCGAGGGCAATCGTGAGCGGTGATCTCGAGATCCCAGGGTGGGCCTGGGCGGCCCTCGGCGGCGTCACCCTCGGCGGGTTGCTCGGGGCCATGGTCATCAGCGCGCGCCGGCCTGCCTGGGAGATCCTGCTGCGCCGAGCGGGGGCGCCCCGCGAGCTGTGGCCCTTCGCGGCGATCCAGCGCTACACCGAGAGCCGCGGGAACCCCAAGGCCGGCCTTGGCCGCCCCGAGCTCTTCCCTGCGTGGGCCGAGCCCCGCAACGCCTCGCGCGCCCAGCAGCTCAACGAAGCCGACGCGGCCGCGTCCGCCTACGACCGCAACGCAGAAGCCTACGCCGAGTCGCCCTATCCCAGGCAGATGTGGGTCTTTGGTAGCGGCGGGGCCTATGGCCTGCTCCCGGCGAATGCGCTGGCGCCGTGGCAGGACACCGACGCGCTACGCCGCGGCAAGGTCACCCCCTACGACGTGTTCAACCCGTGGCGCTCGACGGTCTTCTTCCTCGAGTACGTCCGCCGGTTGATCGGGAAGTCGAGCTTCACGAGCTTGCCCGAGCGCTCGCGCACCTTCATGGCGCTCAAGCGCGGCATGGCCTCGCCTGCGCTGGTGAGCGACGTCAACGAGCAAAAGACGCGCTCGCAGACCTCCCGGAAGAACGCGACCAAGGCCCTGAAGTCCCTCGGCTTGCGGGAGGACTATCTCGACCAGCCCGTCCCCCTCGACTGGCCCAACTACCGCGGCGGCCTGGAGCTGGTGCCGTGATCTGCTGGACCACGGTTCGCCGCTTCGACGGGGACGTGTCCGAGGCCCTCCACACGGCGATCGTTCCCCCCGAGATGTCGGGCCTACGCTTCATCGCGCTGGTGACCCTCGACAAGGGCTCCGGGACCTACGCGCCCACCCCCGACGCGCCCACGCTGACCGTGGCCTGGGTGCCGCGAGAGCGTGTCACCGACGAAGCGAGCTCCACCGAGGAGATCGACGCCGCGCTCGCAGATCCCGACCAGGTGCCCTTGGTCATCACAGGGGATCAGCCGGTGTTCTATCGCAGTGACGACGGCTCCGCCTTTCCCGCGGTGGGGATCAAGGGATCCCTGATGGTCTTGGCCGTGCGCTTGACGAAGATCGTCGAAGGCGTGCACGGCCAGATCACCTTGGGCTGGGAGGGGCGTTCGAGGTGTTGAAGAGAATCGAGAGCAAGAGGATGCAGACATGAGCACGAAGTGGATCGCCTGGCTCGCCGGCGGCGTCGGATTAGCCGCCGTCATCGGTGGCCTCGTCTGGGCCTACAAGCGGCGCCAAAACGGGCAAGCGAGCCCCAATGAGGACGGGGACAGCCCCGACATCGTTCCCAGCGCGCCCCCGCGAACGCCTGGGGGCGCCAAGCAGACCCTGGGGTACGAGTTCCTCGGGGACGAGGCGCTCAACAAAGAGGAGTCCGAGACCCTCGATGAGATCCTCGGCGACGGCTGGCCACCCTCGGAGGAGACGCTCGACCAGCTCGAAACTGGCGACGTGATCGTCTTTGGGGTCGAGAGCCGACCGGTCGGCGCCTACAAGGCCGCACGCGAACTGATCTCGGCGAGCGTGATCGTGGTCGAGAAGACCCTGATCCGCGCGCGGGTCACCGGAGAGATCCGCTACGCCGAGCACTTCGGAACCAACGCGGGCCACGGCCTGCGGGCGGGGATGGCCGTCGACGTGCCGCGCTCCGTCGTGCTCGGTGCCGGTCGTCCGCAGCCCGCCGAGGGCTACGGGAGCAAGGGTGAGCCCGTGGACACCTTCAAGGCCAGCACCGAGACCGGGAAGACCTACAAGATCCACCCGAGCACGCCCTACGACTTTCAGCTCCCCTATCGCACGAAGGAGCTGGAGTGGTACGTGGATCCACAGCTGGCGACGATGAAGCACATCGGGGAAGACGGCCTGCTCGAGCAGGTCATGTTCACCGAGGGCAGCATGCGCGGAGACGTGACGGTGCGGGCGATCGACAACGATCCCATGCACGGCAAGGTCCTCGTGGGCCGCTGGGACTTCGTGCTGGACGACTGAGCGTTCGCCGGCGAGGCCGGCGACGAGACAACGAGGTGAGAGATGCAGATCGAAGCTGCGCAGCTGCGCATGGCAGACGTCGTCTTGGTTCCGGGTGTCGGTGAGCAGGAAGTCCGTCGACTCGAAGCGGGCACAGACCGAGTTCGAGCCTGGTTTCGCGGAGACGAAGCGCAAGACGCCCCCAGCCAGACATGGCCGCCCTCCGAGGTGCTGACGATCAAGCGGCCCGGGGACATGTTCGAGGCGCCGGCCCTGCCGCGACCCAAGACGGTGCACGAGGCCAACCGGCGGATCATCGCGCGTCTACGGGCGATCGGCTGGGAGTCCCATCAGGGGGGACGCTACACCTACGTCAGCGATCCCACAGACTCCGTGCGCCTCCAGCTGCGCGAGCAGGTGGTCCATCACCAAGGTCGGATCCGCAACCATCGTGGTTCCTGGACGTGGAACCCCAACACGGCGTCCATGGGTTTCACCAAAGACTATGCGATGCAGCTCGACCGTGAGGTCCCTTCGCTCGCGCGTGAAGCCGAGGAAGCCGCGAGGGCGCGACACGCATCCGACCAGGCGCTGATCGACGCGCAGCGTGAGCAGCTGGGTCCGCCCTCGTCGACGGCGGACATGTCGACGCAGGTGGTGGTTCGCTACTCGCGGATCGCAGGGGTGATCTTGTGCGGGGAGACCTACCCGCACCGCGCGAAGATCCGGGAGATCCGTGTGCCTTATCGGCTCAAACCGTCCCGGCGGCTCCCGAAGGGCTGCGCTTGGTACGTCCCGCGGACACGAGACACCTTTCAGCCGCGCGAGCGCGTCGAGCAGCTCGTGGAGGCGCTGCGCCTTCGAGGAGTGCCTGCGGTGCTGGACTACGACCACGAGCCCGAGGCCGACGCCTTGAAGACGGTCCCAGCCCTCGCCCCGGCACCAAAGACTCCCACGGCCTCACGCGCGAGGGCGAAGACGAAGGCGACAAAGCCAAAGCCCCGAGGTCGGACGCCCGACGCGAGCAAGCGCGCAGCAAAGCTGCGGGCGGTCGCGGACAAGGCCGCCGCCGCCGCGCGCCGCGAGCTCGACACCGACCGCCTCGAGAACACCCACCGGCGGGCCGAGCAAGCCGCCAGCGTCCGGCAACGGGCGCGCGGAGAGCTGGCGATCGCCGAGATTCTGCGCAGGGCCGCCGATGAAGTCGAAGCTGGCGAGCTCGAGCATGTCTCGCGGATCTCCAACAAGACCCAGGTCAAGGCGTTGGATCTCGAGCTTCGGCGCGCGGGCTGGGAGCGGGCGCGTAGCGAAGGACGCCCGTCGTCGAGCGTCACCAAGCCTGCTGCCGAGGACATCGCGTTTGCGACGCTGAGGCCCCTTCGTGCGTCCAACTACGCCGTCGATGACCTCTTGAAGGCCACCGAGGGGCTCTCGGGTGTCTCGGGTGATCGCGCCCGCGTGCGAGCCCTCCACAAGAAGATGCGCGACGACAAGGCCGAGCTCGACGCCGAGGATGTCGAGGCCGTCCGCGCCCTGCTCAAAGCCGCCAAGAAGCACGAGCGCAAGGTCTTCTTGCCCTCCGAGATGCTCGCCGACGATCTGCGCAGCCGCGACCGACTGGCGAAGCTTTCGGTCACCGACACCGTGTCCCTCAAGGCCGCGCTGCGCGAGTACCTGGGCTGCTGCGCGGTCGCTCCCAAGGGCGAGGATCCCAAGCACGCCCGCGGGCGCAAGCTGCTGAACATCAACATCTCGGGGTTTGTCCCGACCCCCGAAGACCTCGCCAAGCGCGTGGTCGATGCCGCGGAGATCGAGGCGGGCATGCGCGTGCTCGAGCCCTCGGCGGGTGCGGGGGCGTTGGCCTCGGAGATCCGTGCCCGTCACCCGGACGCGACGCTACACCTGATCGAGCTGAGTCCCACGCTGCGGGACATGTTGTGTGAGGACGGCTTTGAGGTGATCGCGCGAGACTTCTGCGCGCACGTGCCCGAGCGACCCTACGACCGCATCGTGATGAACCCGCCCTTCGAGCGTCAGCAAGATGTCGAGCACATCGAGCGCGCCCTGGGGATGTTGGCGCCGGGTGGGCGCCTCGTAGCGATCGCGTCGGCCGGGCTCCAGCATCGCAGCGACAACAAGACCGAGCGGCTGCGCAAGAAGCTGCTCGAGCTCGACGGCAGCATACGGAAGCTCCCCGCAGGGTCCTTCAAGGCGTCGGGCACCGCCGTCGAGACGGTGCTGGTGATCGTCGACAAGGCACCGGCGAAGAAGGTGATGCCAGCGCACGAACAGCCGGTCCCCAGTTCTGCCAAGACACGGTCCCCGGGATCCTCGAAGCGGCCAGCGCCGAGCAGGGACATTCAGCACCTGCTCAGCAAATGGCGTCGCCACGAGGCGCAGCGCCAGCAGGTCGACAAGGAACGCTACTGGAACGCCATCCCCAAGACCGCGTGCTGGATCCGCAAGGAGGGGAGCGTCTCCGTGACGCTGTGCGCGGCTTTGCTCGACGAGCCGACCGGCGACTGTCCGCCGACCCAGGCCATGCTGAAGGGGAACTCGTCGCAGCTGGTGCTGTGCCAAGCGGGCGAGGGCCCCGAGTATTTTCGGGGACACACGCCTGGGATCACCGCGGCCAAAGCCGAGGCCGACAACCGGATCGTCCGCGGCCGCATGCGCCGCTTCGCCGAGCTCGATGCGCCGACGCGCCCCGTGGCCATCGACGACTTCGAGGCACAAGAGCAGCTCTTGGACACGCTGGTACCCACGCGAAGGGTCTACCTCCCGCGCATGCCCTTCCAGCTGCTCGACGTGGTGCTGCTTCCACCCCAGATCGTGACGCCCGACGGGGCGTCCGTCTCGATCCTTCGCTGGCGTGGCGCGATCCCCAAGGACGCGAAGATCGTCATGCAGGTGAGCGCGAGCAGTCGGATGGACTTCGATACGTTCGAGGCCAAGCTGGGCTCGACGCTCATCCCCTACCGCGGCCACGTGGCTCCCTCGACCGCAGCGCACGTGTTGAAGGAGATCCCCGCGCCTCGTCGTGCCGAGCTCGCGGCGCGTGGTCTGACCATGCACGATATTCAGTTTGGGCGGATCGGTAGGCGCTCGCTGTACTGGCTACACGACCACGAAGGCCGGTTCACCTACGGGCCCGTGACCGCGACTGGAGAGCACGTCAACACGAAGGCGATCCGAGCGCACTTCAGCAAGCTCTACGCCGAGCCAGCGCTTCCCTTGCCCGAGCTGCCCGCAGGCTGGGATCCCAAGACGACGCTTCAGATCACGAGCCTCATCAGCAACCGGGTGGTCTGGAACCTGTGGGACGCCAAGGCGGGGAAGATACTCTTCAAGGCGGAGGGCGACGAAGACTGGCTCGAACAAGACGCCCTCCCGAGGCGCGCGCAGTGGGCCGAGAAGGACGGGTTCGTGGACATCATGCACGCCTCGGCGTACGCGCTTCACGAGGCTGTGAAGCGAGCACCCGACTCCGTTCGGCTGCGCGTGGCCGGGCCGTGGCTGGGCGTGCTCTATCCGAGCGACTTCGGGGACCGGGTGAGCTTCGATCCGCCGACGGGTGGAGCGGTGAGCGTGGAGCAGGCGACCGAGGAGTACGGCGAGTACGTCTCCTTGCTGAGCGCGTCCCCGGACAATGAGCCGCTTCAGCTGTGGGTGAAGATGGGGCCGAAGAGGATCCGCTGGGTGAAGCGGTGGCTTCGAGAGCAGAGCTCGGCGAGGGCGGTTTCCAAGCGGTCGAAGAAGACTTCTGCGGAGGACGATGACATGGGCAAGCACAAGAAGAAGACCACTGCCACCAAGAAGAAGACCGTCGCCAAGAAGAAGACCGCCGCCAAGAAGAAGGCCGCCGCCAAGAAGAAGGCCGCCGCCAAGAAGAAGACCACCGCCAAGAAGAAGACCGTCGCGGCCAAGAAGAAGACCGCCGCCAAGAAGAAGACCACCGCCAAGAAGAAGGCCACCGCCAAGAAGAAGACCGCCGCCAAGAAGAAGGCCACCGCCAAGAAGAAGGCCACCGCCAAGAGGAAGACCACGACCAAGGCGGGAGCACGCAAACGAACTGAGAGTCCGCAGACCGAGCGCAACGAGGGCAAGCGCCGGGAGCCCAAGGGGTTTCGGCTGCGTCGCAACGACAAGGTCCGGTTTCGCTCCAACTCGCGGATCGCCATCGGCCTGGGCATCGACAGCGAGCGCGTGTTTCGGGTGCTGCGTGTCGTGGCCCGCGACAACCGGGAGTTCGCTGTCCTCGACTTGGGCCTGACCAAGCCCAGCCAGGCGCCCGCGATCCCCGTGGGTCATCTCGCCTTGGTCGAGCGCGCAGACGCGATGCCGGCAGACATCCGCCGCTGCGCCGCACGGCTCTCCAAGCTCGGGGGATCTGTCTCGAAGGCGACTCAGCGGCTCATGGTCGAGCTCGCGCGGAGGTACTGATGCTCGAGCTCGTCCTTGGCCTGTCGTCGGTGCTCGCCTCTGGGGTCGTGATGGCCTGGGCACGGGCGCGGGCGAACACGCTCGAGGTCGTGGATCTGCGCGCGGAGGCCCCGGCGAGCAAACGCCAGGTACGCAAGGCCACGGTCGATGCTGTCGTCCTTCATCAGACTGGATTTTCTCGTGGGCTCGATCCGATCCGCTATCGCAAGGTGACAGCGCACTTCGTGGTCCTCCCCGATGGGACCGTGGTGCAACTGCATCCCGTGTCGGCGCGCTTGTCAGCCTCGAACGGGTTCAACTCGAGGTCAGTCGCGGTCGAGTTCGTGGGGAATTTTCGGTCGGTGCAGGGTGGGTGGTGGAAGCCGGAGAAGTACGGACGCAACACGCCCTCCGCCGCACAGATCCGTGCGGGTCGACAGCTTTTGCGCGAGCTTCAGCGAGTGGGCGTGCGCTACGTGTTTGCGCACCGGCAGAGCCTGGAGACGCGAGGGAACGACCCGGGGCCGGAGATCTGGCACGCGGTCGGGCAGTGGGCCGTGACGGCGCTGGGCATGTCGGACGGCGGCCCGGGGTACGCGGTCGGGACCGGGGCGCCGATCCCCGACGCGTGGCGACGAGCACCGACGCTGGCGTGATGATCTCTCGAGCATGGAGACGAGGGCGACCCGGCGGGTCGCCCTCGTCTCTTGTGCGATCGATCTCGATCGGCTAGAAGTGCTCCCAGCCGGCAGTTCTGGGCCTCTACAGACCCTTTGGCACCGGCAAGGATCGATCCAGAATAGCCCCCGAGCCGTCTCCACCATGTCTCCACGAGATCGGAGGAATTGGGGGGACGGATGGGGACTCACGAGGACTCGATGAAGGGGCGGCTCCAGGCTCCGAGGTGGCGTCTGCTGCAAAAGATGTGCGGTGGCGCCTAGTTAGAGAACCGATGTCAGACTCCACCACGGGCTCCTAGCTCAGCCCCTCGATCGCCGCGTCGAGCTTGGGCAGGAGCAGGCGGATGAACACGGCGACCGCGGCCGCGAGCCCGGCGAGGACCAGGAAGAAGGCCACCGGCGACATCATGTGCTGGATCCCGCCGAAGAAGCCCGAGAACTTGTTGCCGAAGGCCGTGGCCAGGAACCATCCGCCCATGGCCAGGCCGACCAGGCGCTTGGGCGCGAGCTTGGTGACCAGCGACAGGCCCATGGGCGAGATCAGCAGCTCGCCTGCGGTGATGATCGCGTAGAAGCCGACCAGCCACCAGCCCGAGACCCGCATGGCGCCGCCGTCGGAGGCCAGGCCCGCGAGGGCCATGAGCAGCAAGGAGACCGTGGTCAGGCACAGGCCATAGAAGACCTTCTGGGCCGTGGTCACGTTCTTGCGCGCGCTGATCCACCCGAAGAGCAGGACGATCAGCGGGGTGAAGGCGACGACGAAGAGCGCGTTGAGCGACTGGAAGAGCTCGGGGTTGATGACCGGGAGCCACTTGCCGGGCTCGAGCTGCTCGGGCGGATGACCAAAGCGCGCTTCGTAGCCCGAGTAGATCTCGTCGAAGCTGTCTTGGGTGACGAGGTAGGTCGGGAAGACCTCGCCTCCGGGCGTCTTGCGCATGAACGCGACCCGGCGCAGGGCCGGCTCGCGCTCGGGGATCTTCGCCGAGTAGGAGGGCACGCCGTGGGCGTCCTTTTCTTCGACGACCTCGACCTTGCCGTCGGCGTAGATCGCCGTGGCGAACTGGAAGAGCGCGGCCTCCTCACCGCTGAAGTCCGTGGCCTGGGCCTTGGGATCGAAGTCGCGCAGCTCGAGCTCCGGGTAGCGCGCGGTGATCTGCGCCAGGGTCTGCTCGTCCATGCGCTTTTGGCCGAACATGCGGACCACGGCGGGGTCCTCGACGACCACCAAGTTGGCCTCGGCGGGGCGCGGGACGTCCTCGCCGGCGTTCTTGTAGTAGGTGGGCAGGGCGTCTTGCTGGAAGGCCGCCGGGGCCGCGATGTCGCGGGCCGTGTCGTCGGCCGCCCACTGGGTCATGGCCGAGCCGTTGAGGTGCAGGACCATGAAGAAGGTGCCGCCGGCGACGTAGATCGGCAGCAGCGCGAACATCCCGGGGCGCTCCTTGTCGCTGACCGTGCGCGGCAAACGAATGAAGTAGATGATCACCGGGATCATCCCGATGATGAAGCCCATGGTCGCCGGGGTCACCGCGAAGTCGGGGATGAACTTGTTGGCGATCACGTAGGTGATCACGCCGACGACCAGCGCGGGCATGAGGATCTTGCCGGCGACGGCCCCGAAGCCGGCGTCGTTGGGGTCTTTTTCGGGCTGGCGATCCGCGTGGGCGAGGACCTTCCACCCGAGCAACAAGATGATCACGCCGAGGATCAGGCCAAAGCCCGCGACCCGGAAGACCATCAGCCAGCCGTAGGTGTTGCGGATCCCCGAGCTCAAGAACGAGGCCAGGAAGGCCCCGATGTTGATGCCCATGTAGAAGATGTTGAAGCCCGAGTCGCGCTTGGGGTCGCCGGCCGCGTAGAGGTTGCCGACCATGACCGAGATGTTGGGCTTGAACAGGCCGTTGCCGAGCACGAGCAGGACCAGGCCCGAGTAGAAGAAGGTGGTCCCGGGCACGCTCATGGCGATCAGCCCGCCGGCCATGACCAGGCCGCCGATCAGCACCGAGCGGCGGTAGCCGAGCATGCGGTCGGCCAGGATCCCGCCGACGAAGGGCGTGAAGTACACGAAGGCGAGGTAGAAGCCGTAGATCTCGTTGGCCTGCCCCGAAGGTAGGGCCAGGCCGCCGCGCTCGAAGTCCTTGGCGTAGAGCAGCAGGACGTTGAGCATGGTGTAGAAGGCCAGGCGCTCCCACATCTCGATGAAAAACAGCCAGGGCAAGCCCCTGGGGTGACCGAAGATCTTCTTTTCGTCTGCTACCACGGGTGCGCCTTTTCGCGGCGATCATCGCCGCTGGCGACCCCTACCGCAAGCCAGCGAGCGCGCCGACGAAAGCGGTCGACGACGCAGCCCCGAGGAATGCGTCGATGACAATGTCGCCTCGTCGGGCGACTGCATCATTCGGGCCCGCTCAGGGCTCGATGAAGAGCGCCTCGAGCTCCTCGTCATCCTCCGCCAGCTCGCGCACGACCCCCGGGATGTCGAGGGCCTCGACGCTCCCGCGCCGGGGGATCGCCCAGCGCTTGCGCGACTGGTAGCGCACGATCTTCTTGGGGTCACCCTCGAGCTCGATGCACAGGTCGAAGCCGCGGTCGGGGGTGCAGCTCTTGGTCTCGACCGGATACTCGCGCTGGTCTTGGAGGATGTAGATGACGCCGCTGCTCTTGCCCTTGCCCGTCCACAGGAAGCTGTCGTGGGCGCCGCGGTAGACCGAGCCGTGGTAGAAGCTGCCGCCTGCGCGCTTGCCGACCTCGGTGACGACGAAGGCGTCGACGCGGTCGCGCGGGCTCGTGGGCAGCTGGCTGACCCACAGGCGGTCGCTGACCTCTGCCGGCGGGGCGCTGCGGCAGCCGGAGATGAGCATGGGCGCGATCAAGGCGGCGCTCAGGCCGAGGCCGCAAAGGATGCTGCGAGGGAGGCGGGGGCGAGTCCTGGGCGAGGTCACCCCCAAATCGTGACAAGCGCGCGGCCGCGCAGCAAGGTTTGTCCGCGCAGGCCACTCGCGCCGCGATCTCGGCGCTTGGCGGGGGCATTTGCCTCAGCGGGAGGTGCGGATACCATGCCGCCATGACCAGCGCCGGCCCCACGCGTCGTCTCGTCCCCCTCGCCTGCGTCCTGCTCGCCAGCAGCTTCAGCTTCGCCTGTGACTCCGCCGAGGAAGGCCACGGAGCTGGGCACGGCCCCGCGGGTTTCGAATCACACATGGGCCGCGTGCCTCTCACGCCTCCCGAGGTCGACGAGGACAGCGTGGACCCCAAGGCTCTGCGCGAGCAGGCCCTCAAGCACTTCGCGCCGCTGCCCAAGGAGTTCGTCAGCCCCGAGAACGAGCTCACCGAGGAGAAGATCGCCCTCGGGCGCATGCTCTACTTCGAGCCGCGCCTGTCCAAGGCCGGCGACATCTCCTGCAACAGCTGCCACATGCTCGACGTCTGGGGCGTGGACAACAACCCGACCTCCCCCGGTCACGAGGGTGCCCTGGGTGACCGCAACTCGCCCACGGTCTACAACGCCGCCGGACACTTCGCGCAGTTCTGGGACGGCCGCGCCGCCACCGTCGAGGAGCAGGCCGGTGGCCCGGTGCTCAACCCGGTCGAGATGGCCATGCCCGACGAGACCTCGGTCAAGACGGTGCTCGACGGCATCCCCGGCTACGTCGAGGCCTTCGCCAAGGCCTTCCCGGGCGAGGACGACCCGGTGACTTTCAAGAACATGGCCCACGCCATCGGCGCCTTCGAGCGTCGCCTGGTCACCCCGGCGCCGATCGACGCCTGGCTCGGCGGAGACGACACCGCGCTCACCTCCGACGCCCTCGCGGGCCTCAAGATCTTCCTCGACGCCAGCTGCACCGACTGCCACAACGGCGTCGGCTTCGGCGGCCAGAGCTACCAGAAGCTCGGCGTGGAGAAGGACTGGGCCGGCCTCGAGGACGAGGGTCGCTTTGCGATCACCGCCGACGAGCGCGACCACTTCGTGTTCAAGGTGCCGAGCCTGCGCAACGTCGAGAAGACCGGCCCCTACCTCCACGACGGCTCGATCGTCGACCTGCCGACCATGGTCAACAAGATGGTCGAGCACCAGACCAAATACGACGAGCTCAGCGACGAGCAGATGGGCCAGATGCTCGCCTTCCTCGGCTCGCTCACCGGTGAGCTGCCCGCGGACGAGTACATCGCCGAGCCCGAGCTCCCCGGCATGGGCGAGGTGGTCGCGGCCGCCGAGGAAGCCGCCGCCGAGGAGGCTGCGGAGGCCGTCGCCGAGAAGGCGGACAAGCCCGAGGCCGCTGACGAAAAGACTGCCGAAGAACCCGCCGAAGAACCCGCCGAAGAGCCCGCCGAGGACGCAGCCGAGTAGCCGTCGACGATCCCCGACGCTCGCGGGCGCCGCGGGTGGCATGTTATCCACTGCCACCATGCGTGCGCCCGCTTTGTTTGTGCTGCTGCCCTTCACCTTGCTCCTGGCCTGCAAGGACCAGGCACGAGAGCGAGGCGTGGGCGAGCGCGAGGCGCCTGCGCCCACGGCCGAGGCGCCCGCGGCCGACGCGGCCCAGGCCAAGACACCCGGCTCCAAAGCGCCACCGCCTGCGCTCGAGGCCGCCCTCGAGGCGCCGAGCAAGATGGGCGACGCCGGCCTCGAAGACTTCCCCATCGCCTTGCCCGCGGCCCAGAAGGTGACCCTCTCCGACCGCAGGACCCTGGACGATGGGCGCGAGGCCTTCACCCTCAACTACGAGGCCGTGGCCGGGGATCCCAAGGCCGTGGCCGCGCAGATCCAGGCCGAGTTCGAGGCCGCCGGTCTGGCGGTCGAGCGCAAGGACTTCGGCGGCGACCAGGGTGAGATGATCTCCCTCGCCGCGACCCGCCCGGCTCCAGGCGATGATCCCGGGGACGATCCCAGCGCAGGAGCCGTGGCCGCCAACGCGACGATCGCCACGACCCGGGACAATCCCGCGGTGACCGTGGTGATCGGCTGGCACGGCCCCAAGCCCTGACTCACTCGACGCGCAGCACCGTCATCATCCCGCCCTCGACGTGGGGGAGGAGCCCGCAGACCCAAATAAAAAATCCGCGCCGACTCGGAGGAGGCGGCGCGGACACGGAGCCAGAGGGATTCGAACCCTCGGTAGGGTTACCCCTACACAGGATTAGCAATCCTGCACCTTCAGCCACTCGGTCATGGCCCCAGGGGGCGCAGAAGCTAGCGGCATTGCTCGCCGCTTGCAAGGCCGGCACACTGGTCTCCGAGAGTGAGCCAACCCGCGCAAAATCCGCCCGAGTCCTCGGCGCTGGCCAAGGTCAGCGCCGCCGTGACCGAGGCCCTCTTCCTCGCCCTGGCCTTCTTTGGCGGCCTGATGGTGATCACGCTGCTGATCCTCATCGGCGTGCTTCCAGACGTGAAGGTCGCGCCCTGGTCGGGGATCTTGGCCGGGCCGATCCTCATGGCCAGCGCGGCCGGTAGCTACTACGCCCTGGAGCGCCTGCGCGCCAAGCAGGGGGAAGATCACACGGCAGACCCCCTGGTCCCGCGTGAAGATCGCAAAGGTGGCCTGGCGAGCGCGCTCCTGGTCCCCCTCTTCGTGCTCGCGGCGCTGGTCGGCAGCGCGACCCTCGGCTGGCTGCAAGAGGCGATCTTCGGGGCCAAGGTGGCCGAGCAGGAGGTGATCGTGGCCCTGGTCGAGCGCGGCGACGTGTTCGAGCTGGCCTTCCTGGCCAGCGTGGCCGTGATCTTGGCCCCGCTGACCGAGGAGCTGCTGTTTCGTCACATGTTCTTCCGCCGGCTGCGGCACAGCGCGGGCGCGCAGCTCGCGTGGGTCCTCCCCGCCGTGGCCTTCGCCGTGTCCCACTGGAACCCGATCGGCCTGGCGATCTACACCTGGCTGGGCCTCGTGTTCGCCTTCGCCTACCTGTACACGGGCCGCTTTTGGGTGGCAGTCGCCGTTCACGCCGGCCACAACGCCCTCGCGCTGGCCATGCTCGTGTGGTTCCCGCAAGAGCTGGCGAGCGGCTGAACATGGGGCCGCCAGCGGCTGGACGTGAGACCCCTCGCTGGCGAGCCGCCGCGAACCCTTGCGTCCCAAGCCTGCCCCTGCTAAATCCCGCAGCCCGCAACACGACAAATCTCCTGCACCCATAGCTCAGCTGGATAGAGCGTCGGTCTACGGAACCGAAAGTCGGAGGTTCGAATCCTTCTGGGTGCGAAGAGCCCCGCCCCCCAAGCGAAAACGCGAAAGGGGCGGGGCTCTGGCTTTTTTGGCGGCTTGGGGCGATCCTGAGGCGCGTGGAGGACGGTGGCTCCCTGCGCGAGGCGGATCTTCGCTACATGCGCCTCGCCATCGAGCTCGCGGCCCAGGCCGGCGAGCGCGGTGACGTACCGGTGGGCGCCCTGGTCGTCCGCGACGGGCGGATCTTGGGCATGGGCTTCAACAACCGCGAGCGCGACCACGACCCGACGGGCCACGCCGAGGTCCTCGCCCTGCGCGAGGCCTGCCGCCAGGCCCAGCGCTGGCGCCTCGACGGGGCCTGCCTCTACGTGACCCTCGAGCCGTGCCCGATGTGCGCCGGCAGCCTGGTCAACACCCGGGTCTCGCGGCTGGTCTACGGCGCCCACGACCCCAAGGCCGGAGCCGTGCGCAGCCTCTACCAGCTGTGCGAGGACCCGCGCTTGAACCACCGCCTCGAGGTCGTCGGGGGCGTGCTCGCGGACGAGTGCGCCGCCTTGCTCAAGGACTTCTTTCGCGCCGCCCGGGCCCGGCACCGCAGCCGTCGACAGGCGGGCGGCGGGCCGCGCTGGTCCGAGGGCCCGCGCTGGACCGAGGGCTCGCGCTGGTCCGGGGCGCCGGAGGGGGAGGAGCGCTGAGTGAGCCAGGCACTCCAAGACGAAGTTCAACAGATCCAAGGCATGCTCACCCGCGAGCGCCTGGCCGTGGATCTATGCGACGGCAAGCGCACCGCCTTCTTGACCCACATCGGCGCGCCGCCGCGCCTGGTCCCCGGGCCGTGGATCGCCCAGCGTCAGCAGGTCCTGGCCCTGGCCCTGGCCAACCTCTCCCCAGGTCAGCGCACCTCTTTGGCCAAGGCCGTGGTCGTCGAGTGGGGCCGGGAGTTCGGCGTCGGCCGCATGGTGCTCTCGGCCATCGCCTCGGGCCTGCCCCTGGGCGGCTCCTCCCTGAGCATGCGCCCGCGCACCCCCGGCGGCGACGGCTCCCCCCACGTGCTCTACACCTGGGCCCTGGGCGCGCGCGCGACTCCGGTGGAGGTCGACTGGCTGCTGCTCCGCGCCCAGCCCGAGTGGGCCCTGGACGCGGGCCCGCGACAGATCGGCGTGCGCGGCCTCGAGACCCTGGCCCAGCTCGGCGGCTCGGTGCTGATCTTGGTGCCCAGCGCCGTCGCGGCCCGCCAGCTCGCCGACGCCGTCGGCGGCAAGCTCCCGCTCGACTCGCACCCGCGCTTCACCCCCTTCCTCGAGCACCACGAGCCCAACGCCGCGCTCTTGCTGTGGCCGCACGACGCCATCCGGGCCAGCTCCCTCGACAAGCGCCGCTTCTCCACGGTCGTGCTCGTTGGCGCGCCCGAGCCCGTGCGCCAGGAGGCGCTGCGATGGGCGAGCGGTCGCCCCGGCGTCGAGCTTGTCGACGTCGCCTGCCCCGGGCGGGTGGATCGCAAGGCCCTGACCCGCTACTGGCAGGCCTGCGGCCGGCCCAAGGTGCTGCTGCGGGGGGATCCGGAGTGGGCCGCCCAGGGTCAGCGCTGGCTCGAGGCGATCGGGGCGACCGTCGCGGCGCACTCCGAAGCCACCCAGCTCGGGTTATTTTGAGCGCGCCATGACCGAGCGCCAAAACCCCCTGCTGAAATTCCGCGACGCCCTGGCCATCGACTCGGTCAGCTTCATGAAGATCTGGTCGCACTACGACCGCGACGAGTCGGGCTACCTCGACTCGCGCGAGGAGCTCGAGGCCCTCGCCCGCGACCTGCTCGAGGCCGGCGGGCGCGAGGGCACCTCGCTCGAGATCGACGACCTGATCTCCGGCTTCGAAGACATCTTCGACGCCGACGGCGACAACCGCCTGGGCCTCGGCGAGCTCGCCGAGCTGCTCGCTGTCGAGGATAATTTTCTGACCCGCTTCAACGGCCGCGACGCCCTGACCACCGCGGAGATCGAGGCCCTTTGCGCCCACTACGACCGCGACCACGACGGCGCCCTGGCGGGCGACGAGCTGCTCGCCTTCGTCCGCGATCTCCTGCGCCGCGAGAGCCGTGAGCCGACCCGGGCCGAGCTCGACCTCTACGCGGCCACGCTGCTGCGCAGCTTCGACACCGATCGCAACGGTCGCCTGGACATCTCGGAGCTCGGCGAGCTGCTGGCCTAGGAGCCCGTGGTGGAACCCAGCGCGGCTCCTCGCGCCGGGATTTTCGTCGAGGGCGCGAAGCCAAAACGCCGCTGTACCGGGCGTACTGCAAGTTTTGGCGACAAAGCCCTCGGCGAAAAGACCAAGCGAGGTGTCGTGTTGGGTTTCACCACGGGCTCCTAGTGCCCGTGGTGATCCCCGCTCTAGTCGTCCAGGGCGAGGGTCTGAAAACTAGCCGTTCGCGCGCGCGCATCCTTGGCCGCGCCGGCTTCGTTCGCGTCCCCATCGTCGTCTTCGCCCAGGAGCTCGCCGACCCAGGCGGCGAGCTCCAAGCTGCCGGCGGGCGCGAGCTCGAGGCGCGCGCGCTGGAAGCCCCGGGCCGCCGCCGCCGCGCTGGGCCGCTGCGCTGGTGCGCGCGAGAGCATCGCCCGCAGCAGCGCGACGAGCTCGGCGTCGAGGGCCGCGAAGCCACGACCGCCAAAGTCGCGGCCCAGCTCGGCGCGACGGATCGCCTCCATGGTCTCGAGCGGCCCCGCGCCGTCGAAGGGCCGCCGACCCAGGAGCAGCTCGTGGGCCGTGACCCCGAGGGCGAAGAGGTCCAAGGCCGCGCTCGCCGTCGCCCCGGTGATCTGCTCCGGCGCCATGTAGGCGTACTTGCCCTTGCGCAGCCGACCCCAGGTGCGGTCGTCCTCGGCGGTGGCCTTGGCGATGCCGAAGTCGCCGAGCTTGACGGCCCCGGCCCGCGAGAGCAGCACGTTGTGGGGGCTGAGGTCGCGGTGGACCAGCCCCAGGGGCCGGCCGGCGTCGTCGCGCAGGTCGTGGACGAAGGCCAGGGCCAAGGCGAGCTGCTCGGCGATCAGCAGGGCGAGGGCCCGGGGCAGCGCCCCGCCGCCCTCGCCCGCGGGCCGCTCGGCTCCCCGCTCCCCGCTGTCCTCTCGCTCGCGCTCATCCTCGCGCTCATCCTCGCGCTCATCCCTGCCCTCGTCCTCGGCCCCCTCCGCGCGAGCGAGCAGCGTGGCCAGATCCGCGCCGTCGACGTGGTCCATGCACAGGTAGTAGGTCTGCTCGTGCAGGCCAAAGTCGTGGACCTCGACCAGGTTGGGGTGGCTCAGCCGCGCGCCCAGGCGCGCCTCCGAGATCAGCAGCCGCTCGAGCTCCGGCCGCCCGCGATGCTCGGGGCGCAGGACCTTGAGCGCGACCTGCTTGTCCCAGCCCGCGGCGCCAAAGCGCTGGGCCAGGTAGACCTCCGCCATGCCGCCAGCGCCCAGGCGACGAAGGATGCGATAGGGGCCGAGGCTGGTTCCAATCACGGACTACCAGGTGTAGCAGGCTGATACCATCGGGTCATCGTCCCCCCCGCCACCATTGCGACCTTCGCCACCGTCGCCCCCGAGCACCCCGAGCACCCCGGCGCCCGCGCGGCGCGGGTCCAGGTGGTCGTCATCGACGGGCCGGACATGGGCCGCGCGACGCCCTTGCCCGCCCCGCCTGCGGTCGTGGTCGTGGGCAGCGATCCGAGCTGTGATCTGGTCTCGAGCGATCCCCGGGTCTCGCGCCGCCACCTCGAGATCGCCATGGGCGAGGCCCCCGGCAGCTACTTGGTCCGCGACCTCGGCTCGAGAAACGGCACGCACTTTCAAGGCGCCGCGATCACCGAGGCCATCGTCGCGCCCGGGGCCACGCTGCGCCTGGGCAACAGCTACCTGCGCCTGCAGCTCGCCCCCCACGATCTCGCGCTCCCGCCCAGCGCCCGCAACCGCCTCGGCGAGCTCGTGGGCCAGAGCCTCGCGATGCGCGAGCTCTTCGCCGTGCTCGAGCGCGCGGCCGACAGCGAGATCACGGTCTTGCTCGAGGGTGAGACGGGTACGGGCAAGGAGCTGTGCGCCCGGGGGATCCACGAGCTCGGCGCGCGCCGGCGCGGCCCCATGGTCGCCCTCGACTGCGGCTCCCTGCCCGAGGGCCTGGTCGAGAGCGAGCTCTTTGGCCACGTCCGCGGGGCCTTCACCGGGGCCATGCAGGCCCGCGAGGGCGCCTTCGCCCGGGCCCACGGCGGGACCTTGTTCCTCGACGAGGTCGACTCCCTGCCCCTGACCCTCCAGCCCCGGCTGCTGCGCGCCCTCGAGTCTCGGCGCGTGCGCCCGGTCGGCGGCGACGAAGAGCGCGAGGTCGACGTGCGCGTGGTCGCGGCCTGCCAGGGCGACCTCGGCCCGGCCGTGGCCCGCGGCGAGTTTCGCCCCGACCTCTACTATCGGCTCTCGGTCTTGCGCGTGGCCCTGCCACCGCTGCGAGCGCGGCGTGAAGACCTGGGCATCACCGTCCGCGAGCTCCTCGCCCGCCGCGGCTTCGACGATCCCGGCGAGATCGCGGGCCCCAACCTCGAGCGCCTCGTCGCCCACGCCTGGCCGGGCAACGTCCGCGAGCTTCGCAACGTCCTCGACCGCGCCCTCGCGCTCTCACCCGGCGCCCGCAGCTTCGCCCAGCTGCGCCTGCACATGCCCGGGGACCACGGCCAGCTCGCCAGCGGCGACGGCCTGCGCGTCGACACCCAGCTGCCTTACGCCGACGCCAAGCAGCACCTGCTCGACGCCTTCGAGCGCCGCTACCTCGGCGAGCTCTTCGCCCGCAACGACGGCAACATCTCGGCCACCGCCCGCGACGCCCAGCTCGACCGCAAGCACCTGCGCTCCTTGCTGCGCAAACATGGCCTGATCGACTGAGCCACGCTCGGGAGGTGTTCAGGCCGCGAAGGGCGTCGGCCCGCCGTTGGCCGCCGGCGCGATGGTGCGCAGCCGCGGGCCAGCCACGGGCGCGTCGGCCAGGTCTCGCGCCGCGGCCATCCGCACCGCCCGACGCACCAGCTCCCTGCGGTTCGCCGCCCCGGTCTTGGCGTAGACCTCCCGGGCCTGGGCGTCGATCAGCCCCACGACCAACCCCAGCTGCGAGGCGATCCCCCGCACGCTGCCGAGCATGAGCAGGTGGGCCACGGAGCGCTCGCGT
This sequence comes from Pseudenhygromyxa sp. WMMC2535, assembly GCF_011083025.2. Lineage (NCBI taxonomy): Bacteria > Pseudomonadati > Myxococcota > Nannocystales > Nannocystaceae > Pseudenhygromyxa > Pseudenhygromyxa sp. WMMC2535. Next base: position 2,657,077 of record NZ_JABJWV010000001.1, on the reverse strand, counting down.
CGGTTGAGGCCGTAGGCGTCGCCCAGCGCGTCCACCAGCACGTCGACGGCCGAGGAGGAGAGGTTGGCGGAGAAGGGGGCGGGGAGGAGCGAGAGCGGAGCGTTCATCTCGGGTTCAAGATGACGCCCGAGGGGGCGAACCGTCAGGGACCGCAGGGCCACCGCAGGGGGTCACACCCGAACCCGAGGTCGGGTCCTACAGCTCGGTGAATTTCCTACTCCACCGAGCATTTTCGCGCCCCCCGCAACGAAGTCACCGCTCGTCACCAATGGTCACCAGCAAAGACCCCGCACACCGCCCTCACCCAGCCGAGCCCCGGGCCCCGAAGCCAATCACGGCAGCGCCGATCACCCCGCCTCGAAGAACCAGGCCCGAGGACCGGGCGAAGCCCCAAGCCCAAGCTCCCCAAAGAACCCGGACCAAGCCCCAAGGAGCAAAGACCAAAGACCAAGCCCCCGAGCACCAAAGACCAAGCGAGGAACAGACAAAGACCCCCCTCTGGGGGGTCACTACGTGCGCCCGCCAACTACATGCCTACCCGCCCGAGCCCCCAAGGGCTCGAGGGCCGCGCAGCGGCCCTACTGCGGCTAACAGCAGGACCACCGCGGGGGGCCAAACTAGCTACAGCCGGAAGTGCCGCCGCAGGTCACACACTTGAGGCAAGACCCGTTGCGCACCAGCGTGAAGCTCCCGCAGGCGTCACAAGCGTCCCCCTCGTAGCCCTGCATCTTCGCCCGGCGAACCTGCTCGCCCAGCGCCGCCGAGGCAGCCAGCTCGCTCTGGCGGCCGTTTCCGGGCTTGTTGGCCGCGGCCACCGGAGGGGTGAAGCCGGCCGAGCTCGGCGCCGCGCCGGCGACCGAGGTGCGATCCTCGACCTCGATCTTGCCCTCGCTGACGAAGAGGTGACGCGAGCGCGGCAGGTCGGCGGTCAGCTTGAGCGGGCCGGGGGTGACGACGCGCTCGGACACGACCTCTTCCTCGCGGTACTCGGGCTCGTCATCGCCGGTGGCGTCGGGGGCCAGGTCGTCGGGGAGCACGTGGGCGAGGTCGGTGCGCCCGAGGTAGGAGATCGCCAGCTCGCGGAAGATGTAGTCGATCAGCGAGGTGGACATCTTGATGTTGGGGTGGCCGGTGACCATCCCGTTGGGCTCGAAGCGCGTGAACACGAAGGCCTCGACGTACTCCTCGAGGGGCACGCCGTACTGGAGGCCGAGGCTGATCGCGATCGCGAAGCAGTTCATCAGCGAGCGGAAGGCGGCGCCCTCCTTGTGCATGTCGATGAACACCTCACCGATGGAGCCGTCGCTGTACTCGCCGGTGTGGACATAGACCTTGTGGCCGCCGATCACCGCTTTTTGGGTGTAGCCGGCGCGGCGATCGGGCATCCGCCGGCGCTTGGCGATGTAGCGGTGGACGACGCGCTCGGTGACCTTCTCGATCACCTGGGGCTGCGCCGTGGCCGGGCGCGGGCCCTCGGCGTCGTCGAGATCGTCGAGGTCGTCGAGGATGTCCTCGGCGAGGGCGGCCGAGAGCGGCTGGCTGAGCTTGCTGCCGTCGCGGTAGAGGGCGATGGCCTTGACGGCCAGGCGCCACGAGGCCTCGTAGACCTGCTTGACCTCTTCGACGCTGGCCTCGTTGGGCATGTTGATGGTCTTGGAGATCGCCCCGGACAAGAAGGGCTGAGCCGCGGCCATCATGTGCACGTGGGCCATGGGCCGGATGAAGCGGGTGCCGTAGCGACCGCAGCGGTTGGCGCAGTCGAACACCGGGAGGTGCTCGTCACGCAGGTGCGGCGCGCCCTCGACGGTCATGGTCCCGCACACCCAGTCGTTGGCCTTTTGGATGTCCTCGGCCGAGAACCCGATCCCGCGCAGCAGGTCGAAGGTGGGGTCGGCGAGCTGGGCCTCGGACAGGCCGAGGACCTCGCGGCAAAACGCGTCGCCGAGGCTGTAGCGGTTGAAGGCGAAGGACAGCTCGAAGGCCTGCGCGAGCTCGGACTCGACGCGGTCGATGACCTCCTTGGTGAAGCCCTTGGCCTCGAGGTCGGCGTGGGTGATCGCCGGCGAGCCGGCCAGGGTGCCCGCGCCCTTGCAGTAGCGGACGATGTCCTCGATCTGGCTGCCGCTGTAGCCCAGGCGGCGCAGGGCGGTGGGCACCGACTGGTTGATGATCTTGAAGTAGCCGCCGCCGGCGAGCTTCTTGAACTTGACCAGGGCGAAGTCGGGTTCGATGCCCGTGGTGTCGCAGTCCATGACCAGGCCGATGGTCCCGGTCGGGGCGATCACGGTGACCTGGGCGTTGCGGTAGCCGTGCTGCTCGCCGCGCTCGAGGGCCTCGTCCCAGGCGCCGCGGGCCGCGTCGAGCAGGTAGCTCGGGCAGCGGCGCGGGTCGATGCCGGTGGGGAAGGTCGCGAGCTGCTCGTACTCACCGGTCGCGGCGTCGTAGGCCGCGCGACGGTGGTTGCGGATCACCCGGAGCATGCTCTCGCGGTTCTTGGCGTAGCCGGCGAAGGCCCCGTGCTCGGCGGCGAGCTCGGCCGAGGCGGCGTAGCAGGCACCGGTCATCAGCGCCGTGATCCCGCCGCAGATCGCCGTGGCCTCGGACGAGTCGTAGGGCACGCCGCGGACCATGAAGTAGGACCCCAAGTTGGCGTAGCCCAGGCCGAGGGTGCGGAAGTGGTAGCTGAGCTCGGCGATCCGGGCGCTCGGGAACTGGGCCATGAGCACCGAGACCTCGAGCACGATGGTCCACAGCCGGCAGGCGTGGCGCACGGCCTCGACGTCGAGCTCGCCGCTGGGCTCGACCACGAACTTCATGAGGTTGAGCGAGGCCAGGTTGCAGGCCGTGTCGTCCAAGAACATGTACTCGGAGCACGGGTTGCTGGCGTTGATCCGCCCGCTCTGCGGGCAGGTGTGCCAGTCGTTGATCGTGGTGTCGAACTGCAGGCCCGGGTCGGCGCAGCTCCACGCCGAGAACGCGATCTTGTCCCACAGCTCGCGCGCACGCAGGGTGCGGGCGACCTTGCCGTCGGTGCGCCGGCGCAGGTCCCAGTTGTCGTCGGACTCGACGGCCTTCAAGAAGGTGTCGGGCAGGCGCACGGAGTTGTTGGAGTTCTGACCCGAGACGGTGCCGTAGGCGTCGGAGTCCCAGTTGGTCGAGTACTCGGCGAACTCGAGCTCGCGGGCGCCCTGGCGCGCGAGGGCGACGGCGCGCTGGACGTAGTTCTCGGGCACCTGGGACTTGCGGGCCTTCTTGATCGCCTTGCGCAGGGGGCCGTTCTTGCGCGGGTCGAAGCGCTGATCCCCCTCGAGCTCGGCGTCGGTGACGTGGCAGGCGCGGATGATCTGGTTGAGGTGCTCGTTGCAGATCCGCGAGCCCGTGACCAGGGCGGCGACCTTCTGCTCCTCGATCACCTTCCAGTCGATGTAGTCCTCGATGTCCGGGTGGTCGACGTCGACGACGACCATCTTGGCCGCGCGCCGGGTGGTCCCGCCGCTCTTGATCGCCCCGGCCGCCCGATCGCCGATGCGCAGGAAGCTCATCAGCCCGCTCGAGCGCCCGCCGCCCGAGAGCGGCTCACCCTCGCCGCGGATCTGCGAGAAGTTCGAGCCGGTGCCCGAGCCGTACTTGAACAGCCGGGCCTCGCGGATCCACAGGTCCATGATCCCGTTCTCACCCACGAGGTCGTCGGCGACGCCCTGGATGAAGCAGGCGTGGGGCTGGGGGTGCTCGTAGGCGCTCTCGGACTTGCGCAGCTCCCCGGTCTCGGCGTCGCAGTAGTAGTGCCCCTGGGCCGGGCCGGCGATGCCGTAGGCCCAGTGCAGCCCGGTGTTGAACCACTGCGGGCTGTTGGGCGCGGCCCGCTGGCTGGCGAGCATGGTCACCATCTCGTCGTAGAAGGCCCGAGCCTGGGGCTCGTCCTCGAAGTAGCCGTGCTTGAAGCCCCAGTAGGTCCAGCAGCCGGCCAGGCGGTTGAAGACCTGACGGCTGTCGCGCTCACCGGTGGCCCGCGCCTTGGCGGGGAGCTTGGCGAGGGCGGCCTCGTCGGGCTCGCTGCGCCACAGCCACTCGGGCACGCCCTCCTCGGGGACCTTGCGCAACACGGTCGGCACGCCGGCGCGGCGGAAGTACTTCTGGGCGAGGATGTCGACAGCGACCTGCGACCAACCCTTGGGGACCTCGATGTCCTTGGCCTCGAAGACGAGCGAGCCGTCGGGGTTGGTGATGCGAGAGCTGCGAGCTTCGAAATCGACGCCTTCGTAGGGGCGCTCGGTCTGGCGGGTGAACAAGCGGGAGATCTTCATCGGAGCGTTCGTGTGCGTGGGTGCGAGAGGGGCGGCGCTGGGGCGAAGCGCCTGGGAGGGCGAGAGGGGGACGAAAGCTGCGTCGGGGCTCGGCGCCGGTGACCAGACCGGGCGAGGGGGGCGAAGTCGTGTCGGCCGACTGTCGGGAGACGAGGTGAAGCGAAGCGAAGGAGAAGCAGGGTGGTGAGACCGACAGGGGTGATGCCGACAGGGGCGGGTCGGCGGAGACGGCGACGGGGCTGGCCGCCAGGGCGGCGGAGCGTAGAAGACCACGGGCGCGGACCGAAGGACGGACCGACGTGGTGCTTGTGAGGAGGGATCTGGATCCCCCGGGGAGCTCTCGAGGATGCGCGTGTTGCGGTGACTGCGCGTTGCCGGTTACCCGGGATGGATCGCTTCGGCTCGCTGATTAGCGCGGTTCTGGGTTGGACCGCCGGCGAGCCGGGCACCCCATCATCTTGGGGTGGATGGCCTACCCAACCACAAGATATGGTGTGTTCGCAAGTTCTCCGCGGTTCCCGCGAACGAGAATTATCCACAGGGCCAAGCCCACGGGCTGGACTGATTGAGGCCGGGATCACACCTGCCCCAGGGCTGCAAAGACCGCCTTGATGAAGGGGGGTCAGACCCCCGAGCTTCGGCCACTTCTCGGCTTGGCCCCGGTCTTGCTGCCTGTGGATCAGGGGCAACTTCGCGCCGCCTTCATCCCCAATTCCTCCCCAGCGGAGAACCGGCTCGGGGTGACTTCAAGGTTCGATTGTCACATGGGAGATCTCCTCACGCGGCCCCAAAACACGGGCTTCGCGCCTGCGCTGCATGCGCGTATCCGGCCCGTCTCGTGGTCGGCTCCGGGCCGTGGCACAATCGCCCCCGGCCCGTGGCCCCCATGCCTGGAGATCGCAACGACATCTTGCGCCCCGGCGAGCTCGCTCGCCTGAGCGCCCTCGAGACACTCAAGGGCTTGAGCAACCCCGGCGAGGTCAAGCTCGCCGAGCTCGTCAGCTTCCTCGAGTCCCGCGATCTGTGGTCGCAGTTCTCTCGGATCACCCTTGGAGACCTGCGCGACGCCTTCGGCAAGGCGGAGCCCGAAGCCGACGCCAAGGCGGACACGCCCCGCAAGCGCAAGCGTCGGATCATGAAGGAGGCGCTGCTCGGGCCCGACGAAGACGAGGTCGGCAACGTCGAGGCCCTCGTCCTCGAGGAGAAGAAGCCCGCCGACGGTGGCCTCGACAACGACGAGGTCGCCCGCATGGTGGTGCCCTTCGTCGAGGGCAACGGCGACGTGACCCTCGACGACATCGCCGAATACACCCGCCTGGATCGCAAGGTGCTGCGCCACCACCTCGGGCTGCTCTGCAAAGAGGGGCGTCTCGAGCGCATCGGCGTCGGGCGTCACGCGATCTACTCGGCCGTCGGCTGAGCGAGCCGAACGCGTCGCCACGGGCGAGACCCACCGGCGGCGAGCGACCGCTCGGCTGAGCGGCCGGCCCGCCCGGCCTATCCCAACATCGGTCTACCGTGAGGGTCTGAGCCGCGACCGGTCCGTGCTCCGACGGGCCACGCTCGACGCCTGCGTCGGTGCTGAATCTCTGCGGATCCGTACCGCGCTGGGCGTTTTTTGCGCGTCCTCTTGGCGGCTGGACTCGCGCGGCCTCGGCCACCATCATTTCGGCCCTTGGCCGAGCCATCGCATGCCCGCCGTCTGGCGACCGGATTACGCGATTGGTGGATCGAGCAGATCATCCGCCACCGCGTCGCAGTCCTCGCCGTAGGCCTGCTGATGACCCTCGCATCAGTGTTCCTGGCGTCGCAGCTGGTGATCGACAGTGACCTGCGGGCGCTCTTGCCCCAGAAGCATCCGGTGGTCCAGGCCATCGACCATGTCGAGCGCAATTTTGGCGCGGTCGGTTCGATCAACGTGGTCGTCGAAGGCGGCACCGTGGACGGCCGCCACGCCTTCGCCGACGCCCTCCACGACAGCCTCTCTGGCGACTCGATGCTCCGCGAGGTCGACCACCGGCTCGAGAGCGACTTCTTCGTCGAGCACGCGCTCTACTACCTCGACGCGTCCGAGATGGCCGAGCTCTCCGATCGCGTGCGCGCCTGGGAGCACTACGAATTTTGTTCGGCGGCCCCGGACGTGTGCGTGGACGATCCGGACCCCGACGCGCCCCAGGCCCTGCAGACCTTCATCGACGACAAGCAGGCCTCGGTCAACGAGGAGCTCGGCGAGCGCACGGGCTTCACGGACTACTACGAGCGCGAGGGCATCGAGGCCCTGGTGGTCTTCCTGCGGCCCACCGGGAGCTCGGCGGACCTCGAGTTCGCGGCCGCGGTCAGCGAGCGGATGTTCGAGCGCGTCGAGGCGGTGTTCGCCCGCGACGGCCCGTGGACCGGCACGGGGATGCGCTTCAACCTCGTCGGCCCTTACATCAACAAGGCGGCCGAGCGCACGGTGATCCAGCGCGACATGGTGCGCACGGGGCTGTTCGCGCTGGGCGGGGTGATCGTCGTGCTCGTGGTGCTCTTTCGCAGCATCCGGGCCGTCGCGACCTTGCTGATCCCCCTGATGTGCGGGGTCGCCTGGTCGCTGGGCGCGACCTACCTGGCCCTCGGTCACCTCAACGCGATCACCAGCATGATCTCGTCGGTGGTCATGGGCATCGGCATCGACGCCGGCATCCACATCCTCGCCAGGACCCGGCGCGAGCGCGAGTTCCACGACAGCCACGACAGCATCCGCCTGGCCTTCAAGGGCCTGATCGCGCCGCTGCTGATCGCCTCGGGGACCACCGCGAGCGCCTTCGTGGTCATGGCCACCTCGACCTTCCCGGCCTTCAGCGAGTTCGGGGTGATCGCCTTCTTTGGCGTCAGCTTGTGCCTGCTGGCCATGGTCACCGTGTTCCCGGCGCTGCTCGCCACGGTCGGCGTCAAGAAGGCCAAGCGCCTGCCGCCCGGCGGCATCAGCCAGGCCACGCGGGTGCTCCTCGCCCGGCCGGGGCTGATCTTCGTGGCGGTGGTGATCCTCAGCGCGGCCTCGGTCCGGGGCGTCAGCGCCATGCGCCACCACGGCTTCGAGCGCAGCAGCCGGACGCTGCAGAGCGACGAGACCCGCGCGCGCACCGAGGCCGACGTCTTCTTGATCTCCGACATCTTTGGCCGTGACGTCCACGCCAGCGTGCTCGCGATCGAGGACTGGGACGAGCTCGAGCGCGTCTACGCCCTGGCCCGCACCCGCCACGCCCGCCACCTCGAAGAGGGCGGCAGCCGCGTCGCCGGCATCGTCGCCGCGCCCAGCCTGCTCCCCGACGAGACCATCGACCTCGAGCATCGCCAGGCCCAGATCCGCGAGCTCACGGCCACCTGGAGCCCGCGCACCTGGGCCCGCCTCGAGGGCCGCGACCCCGACGCGGTCGAGGCCGGCGCGGGGCAGGGCGCCTGGGACGATCCGGCCGCCGACGAGTGGGGCACCTTCGAGCCCTACGAGGGCGAGCAAGACACCGGCGGCTCCACCGACTCCGACGACTCCGACTCCGACTCGGGCACGGGCACGGGCACCGAGGGTGGAGACGAGGGCTGGGGCGGGGACGACTTTGGCGGCGAGTGGGGTGAGTTCGAGCCCTACGAAGGCGGGAGCGGCGGGAGCGACGAGACCGGCACCGGCACCGGTGGCGACACCGACCCCGACCCCGATCCCGATCCCGATCCCGATCCCGCTCCGAGCGAAGATCCCCAAGCGGGCGTCCAGGCGCAGCCCAGCGACGACCCGGCCGCGGGCGACGCTGGCTCCGACACCGGCCTGAACCCGGAGGATGGCAAGACCCTGCGCCGCATGCTTCAGGCCAAGCCCTTTGGCCCCGACGATCTCCCCGCCAGCGCCGTCGGCAAGCTCCGCGGCGACGACGGGACCTGGGGGATCTTCGCCTACCCCAACTACGACGCCGCCGACATCTTCACGGGCGTCGAGTTCATGGAGGAGACGGCCAACTACACCGGCGACGCGGGGATCTACGTCGGCGAGCCCACGGTCTACGCGACGATCTTCACGATCCTCGAGGAAGAGTGGCCGGTGGTCGTGGGCATGGCGGTGCTGATCATCGTGGCCTTCGTGTTCTGGCAGGTGCGCAGCATCAGCCAGATGCTGATCACCCTCTCGCCGCTGGCCCTGGCCTTTTGGTGGACCTTCGGGATCCTCGGCACCTTCGACCTCCAGCTCACCCTCTTCAACGTGCCGATCCTCCCGGCCATCCTCGGCATCGGCGTGGACAACGGGGTCTACCTGACGGCCGCGATCCGCCGCGAGCCGAGCACCCAGACCGGGCTGCACCGCAGCGTCGACGAGACCGGGCGGGCGATCCTCGCCGCGACCATGACCACGGCCATGGGCTTTGGGGCGTTCCTGATCGCCGACAACGGCGGGCTGCGGACCATCGGCTACCTCGCGGTCACCGGGATCTTGAGCACGGCCGTCGCCGCGGTGCTCGCGGTGCCGACGATCACCGCGCTGATCCAGCGTCGCCGCGAGCGGCTCGCCAACGGCCTCGACGAGCGCCGCTGATCCCAGCTACGAGGCGGTCGAGCTCCGCGGCCACGCCGAGTTCCTGGTGTCTTGACGATCCAAAACCATGGGCGAGCGGCGGGCGAGCGGGCCCGCTCGCTCGCCGCCCTTCGACCAGACACGAACGACAAGCTCAGTAGAAGGTGAAGCGCATCCCGACCATGCCGCTGTGGCGGACCGGGTCGGGCACCAGGTCGCGGTCACCGGTGACGTAGCGCAGGTCGTAGGTGAGCCCGACCGAGGCCGCCGCGGTGGCGTTGAACCAAAACTCGTAACCCACGCCGACGTCGCCGCCGATACCGACGGTGAGGGTGTTGTCGGGGTCGCCGGCGGGCAGGCCCTGGCCGCCGAGGCCCGTGCGAACATAGAGGCCGCGCCAGGTGAAGAACTGGGCCTCGAAGTCGCCGCCGAACACCCAGGAGCTCGCGCCCTCGCTGCGCCCGAGGTACTTGGCGCCGCTGAGGTCGATGCCCAGCAAGACCCGCTTGCTGACGCCGCCACCAAAGGAGAAATTCAGGCCCACGTCGGGGACCACGGTCTGCTTCATGGCCGAGAAGCCAAAGAAGACGCCGGGGCCCAAGTAGATGCCCCGGCGATCTTGTGCGCCCTCGATCTCGATGCCGTTGGGACCGCCGCGGACGCCCGCCTGGGCGTCCTGTGGGGCAGCGAGTGCCAGCAATCCGGCGGTGCAGGCTGCGGCGCCAAAGGCGATGCGGCGGGTTCGCTTACGACGAAGGGTTCGCTCTAGGCGTTGAGTCATGGCGTCCATCCAATGGGGGCGAGAAGAAAGAGGGGGACGAGAGCGATCATGGGCCGAGATCCGCGCTGGCGCTCATCGCAAGGTCGTGACGTCGACCACGACGTAGCCCCCCTCGCCTACATTCACCTGGACCGTGCGCAGCTCCTGCCCGCCCTCGCCGTCGACGAGGATCTTCACCTCGTGCTGGCCCGGCGGGACCTTGGCGCGGCCGATATAGACCCGCTCCGGGAGCAGGGTCCACGAGCGGGTGTCGGGCTTGTCGAGGGCGACCATCATGCCCTCGACGGCCAGGGCGCTGATCAGACCGACGGCGCCGTTGGCCTGGTTGCCGGCTGCCCGGGCCCCCTCGGCGGCGGCGGCTCGGACGATCATCCGGGTGATCGCCGAGCCGATGATCTTGGGCTTGAGGGTCTCGAATTCCCGGGCGATCTCGACCCCGAGGTCGCTGACCATGTCGAGCTGGAGGTCGACGTCGTCGATGGACCAGCCGGCGCTGGTGAACAGGTTGCCCGCGGGCTCGAGGTCCGGGAAGGTCACGACCTTGAAGGCCCCGTACTCGAGCACCTTGGTGTCGCCGGTGATGTAGGCCCCGGCCAGGCCGATGGCCGCGCCGATGGGGATGCGCCGGGGCACCTTGTAGGGGACCCGGCCGGTCTTGACGACCACGAGGATCTCGGCGGCCGAAGAGGGCGGCGGCGCAGCTTCGCCAGCACCTTCGCCAGCAGCTTCTTCGCTCGCGCCGGCGTCCGGGTCCGGAGCGGGCGGCGCGACCCCGGCACCGTAACGCTCGAGCCGCTCGGTGGTGTAGCTGCCCCGCTTGCTGATCCGCGCGATGGGCTCGGCCAGGGTCGGGAGCTCGTGCTCTTGCAGGGCCTCGTCGTAGTAGCGCAGGGCGCTGTCCCAGTTGCCCTCGCGCTCGGCGACGAAGCCCGCGAGGTACGACCCAAAGGCCCCGTGGGCGTGGTCCGGGTCGTAGTCGAGCATGTAGTTGCGCATCACCGTGAAGCGCTTGGCCTCGATCCGCGCGCCGTCGAGGTCGCCGCGAGCGAGGTAGTTGATCAAGTTGATCGCGTTGAGCGAGAGCTTCTCGGTCGGCGTGGTGCGGTAGCGCGTCGCCGAGTCCGAGAACACGTAGCGCCCGATCTCGTCGGCCGAGCTGCTGAGGTCGAGGAACTCGAGCTGCTCTTCGGCCGCCTGGAAGTTGATCGCGCTCGACTCCCAGCGCTGCATGGCGTGCAGCAAGGTCGCGCGTTCGAGCACGGCGAGGGCCGTCTCGCTCTTCCATTTGTCGGGGAGCTCGAGTGGATCTTTGACCTTGATGAAGCGGTTGAGCTCGCCCAGGCCGCCCTCGTACTGCCCGGCCTGCACGGCCTCGCGCATGGACGCGGTCTTGTCCGAGTAGGTTGCGCAGCCCGCCGCCCCCGCGCTCACACAGAGCGCCAGGGCGGGCGAGAGCAGCTTCGTCCGCAGGCCAGCCTTCGCCTTCATGGCGCGCCTAGCGAACGATGGCCTTGGAGCGCTCGGAGGTGTGCTGGAATTTGATCATCGAGGTCTCGATCTCGATGACCTGCAAGAACAGCGAGTACTGCACGCGGCGCTCCTTGTCGAAGCGCTCGTCGTGGGAGGTGATCTTGCCGGTGACGTAGTACTTGGCCCCGACCTGCGCGCCGAGGCGAGCGGCGGTCGCCGGGTCGAAGAAGTCGGAGTTTTGCATCTCCGCCTCGGAGACCATCTCGGCCTGGCGCTCGCGGCTGACCACGTTGACCGCGCCCGAGTTGATCATCTGGGTCTCGATGCTCGAGAGCAGCATCAGCATCTGGTCGTCGAGGTGCTGGTCGGTGGCGTTCTTGATCGGCCAGATCGCGACCACCGGCGCCTCGGGTGCCGACTGGACGTCGCGGGCCCAAAAGGGCGAGGCGAACATGGCGGCGAGGTTCTCGTCGACGAGGTAGTTGATGTCGACACGATCCAAGGTCGTGCTCATCGCGCCGTCGTCGAGGTTGGGGTTCTCGGTCCCGGCCCCGCCGCGGACAGCCTTGGGCTTGCATCCAGCCGCACCGACCAAGCCGGCGAGCAGCACGAGGGACAGAAGTGAGCGGATCATGGGGGTCGTTCGCATGGCGGCTTTGGCGATTGTGAAAGATCGTCGAAGAGCGCGCATGTCCGAGGCAGTGAAGTCTCTCACAGGATCAGGCGCAGCCCGGCGACCTCATACAGACGCTCGTAGGTCGCTATGACTTCATCGACGTGCTCGGCGCGGAGCTCCATGGTGATGCAGATCGAATTGCCTTTGCTGCTGACACGCTCGCGCAGCTCGACTCGGGTACCAACGACGTCCTGCGCGGCCTGCCCACAGCCCTGGCGAAAGGTTTCACTCGCTGGGCCAAAAACCTTGATGACGTACTCCCCAGGGAAGCTGTGATTCGCCTCTAGGAGCTCTCGCGCAGGGGCTCGTCGCGTTGACTCGCTCATTGCGGTGTCCTACCACTGAGATCTCCGAGGCGGTAGCCAGGGAGCTGATGACGCGGACCAAGAGCAATCACCGGCGCTCCCCATACACCCGGCGCAGCGTGCTCCAGACCCTGGGGTCGAGCATCTTGGGCCTCGGCTGCGCGCTGGTGGTCTCCGCATGCAACGGGGCGTCTGGTGCCGGCCCCGGAGGCGGACCGGGGGGGAAGGCCCCGGGTGGACGCCCCGGTGGTCGAGGCAAGGCCGAGGGGGATCCCCTGGCGGTCGAACTCACGACCCTCGAGCCCGCGACCATCGAGCGCCACTATCGGGCCGCCGGCACCCTCGAGGCCCTGCGCCGCGCCGAGATCCGGCCGATCCGCTCGGGCATCATCCTCACCCTCGAGGCCGAGGTCGGCGACGCGGTCGAGGCGGATCAGGTCCTCGCCCGCCTCGACGGCCGCGAGCTCTCGCTCCAGGCCAAGCGCGACGCCCTGACCGCCGACAACGCCCGCCGCGAGCTCGACCGCCTCGAGCAGCTCGAGCACGCCGGGGCCATCGCCCAAGAGGAGCTCGACGCCCTGCGCTACGAGCTCGAGACCGCCCAGGCCGAGGCCCACCTCTCGCGCACCCAGGCCCGAACCATGACCGTGCGGGCCCCCTTCGCGGGCACCCTCGTCAGCCGGGACGTCGACGTCGGCAACCTCGCGAGCACCTCCACCACCTTGTTCGAGATCGCCGACCTCTCGGCCATCGAGCTGCCCTTGCACCTGCCCGAGCGCGAGGCCGCGAGCGTGACTCTGGGTGCCGAGGTCTCCATCGAGCTCGTCGACGACAGCCACTTCACCGGCCGCGTGATCCGGCGCGCCCCGATCGTCGACCCGCTCACGGGCACCGTCGAATTTCTGGTCCGCGCCGAAGAATTTCCAAGCATCGCCGTGCCCGGGGCCTTCGTCCGCGTCGAGGTCCTGCTCGAGCGCCACGAGGACGTCCCCAGCCTCCCCCTCGGCGCGGTCTTCGAGCTCGAAGGTCAGCGCTACGTCTACCTCCTGCGCGAGGGCAAGGCCCGGCGCACCCTCGTCGAGGTCGGCCTCGAGGGCAGCGAGCGCGTCGAGGTCCTCGCGGGCATCGACGCTGGCGCGCGGGTCCTCGTCGACGCCGGCGGCATCACCGAGGGCATGGCGGTCAAGGGCGCGGGCGAGCCCGACCCCGAGCCGCCCGAAGACGCGGACGCGGGGGAAGACGCCAAGGCCGAGGGCGGCCCGCCTCGCAGCGGCGGGTGGGGCAGCCGACGCAAGCGGCCCTGAGCTCCCGACGACCCGAGCTGGAGCGAAGTAGCGGCGCGTGAAGGACGACGAGACCACAGCCGAAGCTGCCGGGCCCCGGGCAGCCCGCCCCTCGGGCGCCGACGAGCAGACCTCCGCCGGGGCGCTGCTCGGCTTCATCCGCGGCATCGTCTCGCGCCCGGTCACGGTGACCATGGTCACCGTCGCCCTGCTGCTCTTCGGCCTCGTCGCGCTCACGCGCATGCCCGTCGAGCTGCTCCCGGATCTGAGCTACCCGAGCATCACGGTCCAGACCGAGTACGCCGACGCCGCGCCCTCGGAGGTCGAGGAGCTGGTCACGCGCCCGGTCGAGGAGCTGGTCAGCGGCGTGCCCGGGGTCGTGGCCGTGGAGTCGAGCTCCAGCGAGGGGACCAGCGAGGTCGTCCTCGACTTCGCATGGGGCACGGCCATCGACGACGCCATGGCCGACGTGCGCGAGAAGCTCGACCGCGTGCGCCTACCGACGGAGGCCGAGCGCCCGATCGTGCTGCGCTACGACCCCTCGCAAGAGCCGATCTTGCGCCTGGCCCTGGTCGTCGACCAGGACCCCGTGGACTTCCGCGCGCTGCGGACCTTCGCCGACGAGCAGATCAAGCAAAACCTCGAGAAGCTCGACGGCGTCGCCGCGGTGCAGATCCACGGCGGCGACGAAGAAGAGGTCGTCGTCGAGCTCGACCCGGACCGGCTGACGGCCTTCGGCATCGACGCCGCCGAGGTCGTCTCGGCCCTGGGCGCCGACAACGTCAACCGCCCCGGCGGCGGCCTGACCGAGCAGGGCAGCCGCTACCTGATCCGCACGGTCCACGAGGCCCGCACCCCCGAGGCCCTGGGCGAGATCATCATCCGCCAGGGCGAGTCGAGCGCGGGCAACCTCCCGGCGGGCGAGCTGCGCCTGCGCGAGGTCGCCTCTCGCATCGAGCGCACCGCCGTCGAGCGCGAGGAGCTGTCCTTGGTCGGGCGCGACGAGGCCATCGAGCTCGCCGTGTTCCGCGAGGGCGACGCCAACACGGTGCGCGTGGCCCAGGCGGTGCTCGCCCGCGTGGACCAGCTCGGCGCGAGCCTGCCCGAGGGCCACCGCCTGGTCACGCTCAGCAGCCAGGCCGGGTTCATCGAGGCCGCGATCCAGGAGGTCGCGCTCAACACGATGATCGGCGGCGGCCTGGCGATCCTCGTGCTGCTCTTCTTTCTTCGTGACCTGCGCTCGACCCTGGTCATCGGCGTGGCGATCCCGATCTCCTTGCTGGTCAGCTTCGTACCGCTGACGGCCCTCGACGTCTCGCTCAACTTGATGAGCCTCGGCGGCCTGGCCCTGGGCGTGGGCATGCTGGTCGACAACAGCATCGTCACCCTCGAGGCCATCGCCCGCGTCCGCGAGCACGCCCTCGAGCACGGCCGCACCATCAGCCGGACCCAGGCGGCGATCGAGGGCAGCGCCGAGATCGCCGGCTCCGTGGTCGCCTCGACCCTGACCACCGTCGCGGTGTTCTTCCCCATGGCCTTCGTCGAGGGCGTGGCCGGTCAACTCGTCCGCGACCTGGCCTACGCCGTGAGCTTCTCGATCCTCTCGTCGATGGTCGTCAGCTTGACCCTGGTCCCGGTGCTCCAGGCCCTCGGCGACGGCGATCCAACCGAGACCGAGACCAAGACCGAGACAAAAACCACCGGCGACGCTTCCACGGCCGACACCGAGGGCGTGTCCAGGCGCTCGGGCGTCGCCTACCTCGCGGCGATCCCCGCCCTACTGTGGGTCCCGATCCGCCTGAGTGTGCGCGGCCTGGGCTGGCTGCTCGAGCGGATCTCGCGGCCGCTGACCTGGGCCTGGGAGCGCCTCGAGGCCCAGTACCCCCGGCTCCTGCGCGGGGCCCTGCGCGTGCGCGTGCTCGTGCTCCTGCTCAGCGTGGGCCTGTGCGCCGCAGCGCTGTGGTCGGCCCGGGACCTGGGGCGCACCCTGCTCCCGGAGGTCCGCCAGGGCGAGATCTACGTCCAGCTCGAGCTCCCCCAGGGCACCTCGCTCGAGCGCAGCGCGGCCCTGACCCGGGGGATCATCGCCGAGCTCGAGGGCGACGAGCGCCTCGAGCTGATCTTCGCCCGGGTCGGCAGCGTGACCCAGGGCGGCTCGGCCACCGGCGGCCAGGAGGGCACCCACCTCGCGCAGATCAACATGCGCGTGCGCCCCGAGCTGGCTTTGGCGGGCGACCTCGAGGCCCTCGAAGACGCGCTCTTCGAAGACGTCGGGGCCAAGGCCGAGGCCGTGCTCGAGGGCCTCGACCACCGCGTCCACCTCGGCCGCCCGGAGCTGCTCAGCTTCGAGTCGCCCCTGGAGATCCGCGTCTACGCCGACGAGACCGCCGACGCCGTCGAGCACGCCCGCATCCTGCTCCCCCGCCTGCGCGCCATCGAGGGCCTGCAAGAGGTCTCCCCCGACGACCTCAGCGGCCGCCCCGAGGTCCGCGTGCGCTTCGACCGGGAGCGCCTGGGCCTCGCCGGCCTCGACGTCGACCAGGCCGCGAGCGCGGTCCAGCGCGCGATCCAAGGCGAGCTCGCCGGCCAGCTCCACGCCTTCGACAAGCAGCTCGACATCCGCGTGCGCCTGCCCGAGGTCGACCGCCAGTCCGTCGAGGACGTCGAGCGCATCCTCGTCGGCGTGGTCACCAGCGACGACAGCGAGCGCCCGCGCCCGGTCCAGCTCTCGGCCGTGGCCGCGGTCGAGCCCGCCCAGGGGCCCGCGCAGATCCGCCGCATCGACGGCCGCCGCGGCCTGCGGATCCGCGCCCGCGCCAAGGCCAGCGACCTCGCCGCCCTCGCCACCCAGGTCGAAGAAGTCCTCGAGGTAGCGAGCGCCGAGATCCCAGCCACGCGCTGGGTCGAGGCCGAGGTCTCGGGCCAGGCCGAGGAGATGAGCGCCTCCCTCGACAGCCTCGCGTTCACGGCCCTGCTCTCGATCTTCTTGGTCTACGTGGTCATGGCCTCGAGCTTCGAGAGCCTCCACCACCCCTTCTTGATCATGTTCACGGTGCCCCTGGCCGCCGTCGGCGTGGTCTTGATCTGCATGGCCACGGGCACGCCGATCTCGGCCATGGTCGGCATCGGGGGGATCATCCTCGGCGGCATCGTGGTCAACAACGCGATCGTGCTGATCAACGCCGTCAACCAGCGCCGTGCCGAAGGCCTCGAGGTCGTGCCCGCGCTGATAGAAGCCGGCTCCCTGCGCGTGCGCCCAATCTTGATGACGACCGCGACCACGGTCTTGGGCCTGCTGCCGATGGCGATCGGGGTCGGCGAGGGCTCGGCGCTGCGCCAGCCGCTCGCGCTCTCGGTGATCGGCGGGTTGATCGTGGCGACGGCGCTGACCTTGGTGGTGATCCCCTGCGCCTACGCCATCGCGCCGGGCCGGCGCCCGCGCTAGGAGCCCGTGGTGAAACCCAGCGCGGCTCCTCGCTGGGTTCCACCACGGGCTCCTAGCTTTGACGGTCTCGGACTGGATCGGACTGGATCCCCCCGATGGGAAAGAAGGGCACGAAGGCGATGCCCTCGGCGGCGAGCTCGTCGATCAACTTGGCGGGGTCCTCGTTGGCGACGGGGCCAAACACGCCAGGTCCGGCGAGCTGCATCGCCCCGTAGCCCATGCGAGCGACGGAGAGGTCGGTGCCGGGGAAGCCGAGCTGGCAGCCGAGCTGCGCCGAGTCAGACCGGCTCGCTCGCCAAGAACTCGAGGATCGTCGCAACCGGGAAGCCCGAGCTGCCCTCGACGTTGACGCCAAAGGGCTTCGAGACGATCGCCGGTCCGGCGATGTCGACATGCATCCAGCGCTTGTCGCCGACGAACTGCTCGAGGAAGAGCCCGGCGGTCAGGCTGCCCCCGGCGCGCTCGCCAGTGTTGCGCATGTCGGCGATCTTGCTGTCGAGCATGCTCATCAGCGGCTTGGGCAGGGGCAGGCGCCAGTGGTCCTCGCCGGCGCGCCCGCCCGCGGCCTGCCACGAGCTGGCGAGCTCGTCGTCGCGGGTCATGACGCCGGCGATGTGCGGCCCGAGGGCGACGATGCAAGCCCCGGTCAGGGTTGCGAAGTCGACGATCAGATCCGGCTCGAGGCCGACGGCGAAGTGCAGGGCGTCGGCGAGGGTCAGCCGGCCCTCGGCGTCGGTGTTGTTGATCTCCACGGTCTTGCCGTTGGAGGCCCGAAACACGTCGCCCAGGCGATAGGCCCGGCCGCTGACCATGTTCTCGGCGGCGGCCGAGATCACGTGGACCTCATAGGGGAGCTCGAGGCGGGCGATGCCCTCCATGGCCCCGATCACCGCCGCGGCCCCGCCCATGTCGAGCTTCATGGCCAGCATGCCGTCGGTGGGCTTGAGCGAGTAGCCGCCAGAGTCGAAGGTCACGCCCTTGCCGACCAGGCAGATCCGCCCCTTGCTCTCGCCCTTGGGCTTGTAGGTGAGGTGGATGAACTTCGGCGGCTCGTCGCTGCCCCGAGCGACGGCGAGGTAGAGGCCCATGGACCGACGCTCGCACTCTTCGAGATCGAAGACCTCGCAGCTGACGTCGTGGCCGGCCCCGCGCAGCTCGGCCGCGAGCTCGGAGGCGGTCTCGGCCAGGAAGGTTGGCGTGACCAGCTCGGCCGGGCCGTTGCCCAGGTCCCGCGCCCGGCTGATCGCCGCCGCGACGATGCGACCGCGCTCGATGCCCGCGCCCGGCTTGCCCGGCGCGACCACGCTGACCCCTTCGAAGGAGGCCTTGGCGCTGGGCTCCTCGTCCTTGGCCCGGTAGCGATCGTAGCGATAGCCCGAGAGCTCGAGGCCCTCGGCGACCAGTCGCGCGGCCGTCGATGCGTCCTCTCCCTCCAGTTGGAGCGCGTCGCGCATGTCGAGGACCAGCTCGTTTGCACCCAGCGAGCGCGCGCTTCGGCCCGCCTCGAATGCGAGCTTGCGCAAGTTCTCCGCCGAGCCCAGCTCGGCCACCGCGATCAGCTCGACATGGTGAAAACCACCCTCGAGGCTGGTGAAGCGAAAGCTCTCCCAGGCCTTGCCAGTCACCCCCGCACGAGTGAGGGCAGCACGTACATCTTCGCCGAATCGCCCACTGATGACGTCGATGTCGTCCTTGGTGAAGGCGACGACCAGCAATTGGCCAGAATTCGCCGGCGGAACGTCGGAAACCCAGTCGATTCGCAGCATGGAAGGCCGAAGCTACACGACCGGGCCGACCCCGTGCCAGCGCTTCGAAGCTGGCTTTGACGCATCTCCAACTCGATGCCCTGGCGCAGTTCACGAGGGGCCTCTCGCTAGTGGATCCTCCATACCACCTGAACTGAGCTTCAGTTAATTATCCTTGATGCATACCTCTGTCACTTTGAGCAGGATGATCGCTAACCTTGATACAAGGATCACTCAACTTCCTATAATTGAGTATCAAAGTTGTTAATTAGAGTTGACATGAATGATCTTGCTCTGTAGGGTGCGCGATACCGTCACCCTGAAGGAGGGTCCTCTCACATGACGAACCAAGAAACCGCTGCGGCGTCGACCAAGAAGAAATCGACCAAGAAAAAGGCTTCCAAGAAGAAGGTCGCCAAGAAGAAGGTCGCCAAGAAGAAGGCGGCGAAAAAGAAGGCTGCCAAAAAGGCCCCCAAAAAGGCGGCCAAGAAGAAGGCTGCCAAGAAGGCCCCCGCCAAGAAGAAGGCTGCCAAGAAGAAGGCTGCCAAGAAGAAGGCTGCCAAGAAGAAGGTCGCCAAGAAGAAGGTCGCCAAGAAGAAGGCTGCCAAGAAGAAGGCCGCCAAGAAGAAGGTCGCCAAGAAGAAGGCTTCCAAGAAGGCGCCCGCCAAGAAGGCTTCCAAGAAGAAGGCCTCCAAGAAGAAGGCTTCCAAGAAGAAGGCTTCCAAGAAGGCGCCCGCCAAGAAGAAGGCCGCCAAGAAGAAGGCCGCCAAGAAGGCCCCCAAGAAGGCCCCCAAGAAGAAGGCTTCCAAGAAGAAGGCTTCCAAGAAGAAGACCGCCAAGAAGAAGACCTCCAAGAAGGCCTGAGCTCGGCGGAGCGATTGCCAAGAAGCCGTCGGCCTAGGGTCCGACGGCTTCTTTGTTTTTGCGCTTTGCCTCGGCGAGCAGCGCTCGCCGGATCCGCGCTACATCGCGTCGAGGTTGGACGAGAAGGCGCGCAGGTTGGCGTAGGCGCGGGGGCCCTCGAAGAGCAGCGTCAGATCCGGCGCGTCCTCGTCGGCCAGATCCGCGAGGGCGTAGGCGAGGACCTCGGCGTGGCTCGAGCGCAGCTTGGCGTCCTTGCCCCCGGTGACTTGCAACCAGCTGGCGCCGTCACACTCGAGCAGCTGGCCGGTCATGGAGAAGGCGGCAGCGAGGACCTCGACGCCGAGGGGAGCGGCGAAGATGGCGGCCGCGGTCGGCTCCCACAGGCCCTGGGGCTCCCATACCAGCTTGGGGTCTCCCTCGCTGCGGGTCTCGATGAAGCGAGTCAGCCGGCGGCGAGACAAGCTCCCGGGGCTGAAGCTCGGCGGCGTGCGAACCACGACCCGCTGGGCGCCCACGGCCTCGGCGCAGATCTTGGTGACGTTCCAGGCCTGCTCGACCTCCGGGGTCGCCCGGAAGTGACCAAAGCTGCCGGGCTTGGCCTCGAGGGCGCGGTTGCTGCCTACCTCGATGCGGTCGTCGGCCTCGTAGCTGAGGTAGTGCCAGGCGTAGGGGACAATCTCGACGTCCTCGTGGAGCTCGTGGATACGCTCGGCGAGGCGCCGCGCGGCGGCTGCCCGCGGCGGATTGAGGAAGGTCGAGCGGAGCACGACCACGTCGACGGGATCGCTGGTCCGCGCCGCTCGCAGCAGCGCGTCGTCACCCACAACGATACCCAGGCGCAAAGACATGGCCGCGCAAGCTAGCCGATCCACACCCGACCGACAAGGCGCGGCCCGGCCAGCGTTCGCAGTCGGGCCGCTGCGCCCGCGGCTCAGCTACCCGGCTTGGGCGGCGGCGCGAGCTCGTCGAGGTCTCCCCAGCCATCGTCGAGGTCGAGGCTGGGCGGCGCCGCCGGTGCCTTTGGCGCGCTCGGGATCCCTGGCGCGACCGGAGCCTCGAGCGCGACCGGAGGCGCGATGGGTGGCTTTGGCGCGCCCGGGAGCGTGGGCACCGCGGGCTTGCTGGGCGCAGGCTTGGCGGCGACCGGGGCCGGCTTCGCGGGCGCAGGCTTTGGCTCGCGCTCCGGCTCCGGCTCCGGCTCACGCTTGGGGAGGATCGAGCCAGGGGTGGGTGTGGTCGGCGGTGTGAACTTGGGAACCTCGCCGAACTTGGGCATGGAGAAGAGCGAGGACTTGGGCTCTTCGACCCGCGCCGACTCGCTGGCGAAGAGCGCCGAGCGGAACATGGTGCTCGAGCTCGAGCTCGGGACGATCGGCAGCGTGGGGATCGGCGTCGAGGGGCGCTCGCTCTTCTTGGCCTCGCGGGCCAGAGTCCCGAGGTCGATGCCCTCGACCTTGCTGGTCCCGGCCTCCTCCACGCTGGCGACGCTGCGCTCCTGCATGTCGGGCTCGGGCTCAGGCGCCGACGCGCTGCCCTCGTCCTCTGCTCGAGCCGCGACATCGGCGATCCCGCTCGCGCGAGCCGCGATCCCCTCGCTCTCGCGTCCGTCCGAGTCCTCGTCCGAGTCGTCCTCTTCCGAATCCGAGTCCGAGTCCTCGTCCGAGTCGTCGTCTTCGTCCGAGTCCTCGTCGTCTTCGTCCTCGTCTTCTTCTTCGTCTTCTTCGTCCTCGTCCTCGTCCGAGTCCTCGTCGTCTTCGTCCGAATCCTCGTCGTCGTCCTCGTCCTCGTCCGAGTCCTCGTCCGAGTCCTCGTCCTCGTCTTCGTCCGAGTCCGACTGCTCACCCTCACTCACCATCGAGGTCGACTCGTCGCTTGCGGCTTCGCTCGACGCCGCGCTCGTGGCTCCCTTCGTCTCGTCACTCGCGGCTTCGTTCGACTCGTCACTCACGACGTCGCTCGAAGCCTCGCTCCGCTCCGCGCCCGAGGCCTCATTCGATTCCGCGCCCGCGGCCTCGCTCGGCTCCGCGTTCGCGGCCTCACTCGACGCGTCGCTCGCAGCCTCGCTCCGCTCCGCGCCCGCGGCCTCGCTCGGCTCCGCGTTCGCGGCCTCACTCGACTCGTCGCTCGCAGCCTCGCTCGGCTCGTCGCCCGCAGCCTCGGCCACGTCGCTCGCAACCTCGCTCGACTCGTCGCTCGCAGCCTCGCTCGACTCACCCTTGGCCGACGCGTCGCCCTCGGGCGCGCTCACAGCCACTGCCTCGCCAGCCTCCTCCTGCGAAGGCTCCACTGCGGCAGCCTCCGCTTCGGCCGCGGCGGGCTTCACCTCGGCTTGGTTGGCGTCGGCGGCAGCCTTGGTCTCCTTGCCCTTGCGCCGCGCCTGCTTGCGGTTGCGCTTGCCCTTGGA
This sequence comes from Pseudenhygromyxa sp. WMMC2535, assembly GCF_011083025.2. NCBI lineage: Bacteria > Pseudomonadati > Myxococcota > Nannocystales > Nannocystaceae > Pseudenhygromyxa > Pseudenhygromyxa sp. WMMC2535. Next base: position 2,635,263 of record NZ_JABJWV010000001.1, on the reverse strand, counting down.
CTTACCCTTTTTGTCCTTCTTCTCTTTCTTGCGCTGCTTGCCCTCACCCTTGCGCTCGCGCTTCTTTTGAGCCTTGAGCGCCGGACGCAGGGCCTTCCGCCCACGCTTGAGCAGGTCCTCGGCGACCTCGTCACCGGCCTCGGCGACGATCCCCTCGGCGAGCTCCAGCAGCTCGAGCGCGCGCTCGTTTTGATCGCAGCGCTGGAGCGCGAGGACCATGCCCGCGACCACGCGCGGGTTGTCGCCCATGCCCTCGCGCGCGGCCTCGAGGTGATCGAGGGCCTCCTTGTTGTGGCCGGCCTCGGACAGCAGGACCACGCCGTAGTTGAGATGATCCCGCTCGCTGAGGGCGTCGGCCTTGGCGAGCTTGGCCAGCAGCGCCCGGGCCTCCTTGCGGTCTCCAGCCTCGGTCAGCGCGTGGGCCTGGGCCGAGACCAGGGCGTGCTTGTCACCGGGGTGGGTGCTGACTCGCTCGGCCTCGGCGTAGGCCGCCGCCGCCGCTCGACCGTCTCCGACGATCAGGTGGATCCAGCCCTCCTGCACGCGCATCCACCCGTGGGGCGCGAAGATCTTGACCGTGGTGTTCGCCCGCAGGCGATCGAGCGTCGCGTGGGCCTCGGCCCGCTCGCCTGGCGCGAGCGCGTGGACCTGGCCGGCGAGGCGATCGAGGACCACGCGACGGACCACGAGCGGGGTCACGAAGAATGCCACCGGGGCGAGCCCGGCGATGGCCCACGCGGCAGGGCTGCCGCTGAGGTCGACGACTACCCAGGCGATGCCGACGACCAGCAGGCCGATCCACGCTTGCAGGAGGACGCTCGCCCAGGGCCGCCCCGACTGCTCCCAGAGCGCATCGGGGATCTGCGGCATCGCCGAGTTCTTGGTCGCAATATCACCAGGCACCGGCGCGCAAATTGCCTCAGGGGTGGCCGCAGGGCAAGGGTTGGACGGGGCTCGGGGACTCTCGCGGTTCTTCGCGAGGGCGAGCACACCGGCTTCATTGCGTCCTTTTGCCACGCCTGAAGGCCCGCGCTCGGGCTGTCACGAGGTGCGAAGGCCTGATCGCTCCTATTCGAAGTCTTCCAGGAGAAAATCACAGGCAGGGATCGCCGGCGCGTCGCGCTGGCCCGCGTCCACCCGCTTGGGGGTTCGCCGCACCCACGCGCACGCGAGCAGCCATAGCTTGCGGCCCTTGCTGGTGTGGGCCCGCCCACGCAGGGGGTCGCAGCCTCGCTCGCGGATGACCCGGCCGATGTCGGCGTAGATCGTGCTGGCCGCGCGAATCGCAGGGCGGCAGTCCCAAGGCAGCATCCCAATGCCAGCGTCGGCCCGGCGGTAGTAGCCCTCGGCCACGTCGAGCGCCGCCTCGACCGCGCCCGTGATCCGCTGGTCGCCGACATAGTCCCGAGGTGCCGCCACGAAGTGCACCGGGTCCACGCCGCGCTCGCGCAGCCAGGCCGCCGGGAGGTAGAGCCGGCCGCGGTCCGCGTCCTCGAGCACGTCCCGGCAGATGTTGGTCAGCTGCATGGCCGCGCCCAGGTCGCAGGCCCGGGCCAGGGTCCGGCGGTCGCGGGGGCCCATGAACGCGGTCATGACCACGCCGACGGCCGAGGCCACCCGCGCGCAGTAGCCCAGGACCTCGTCCATGGTCTCGTAGGCGCGCTCGTCCGCGTCCCAGGCGAAGCCCTCGATGAGCGCGTCGACGACCCCGCGCGGGATGGCGTACTCGCCCACGACCCGGGCGAAGGCCCGATCCACGGGATCCCCGAGGGCGTCCACAGCCTGGGGGTTGCGCTGGTGCGCCCTCGCGGCCGCGTAGATCCGGTCGAGGCGCGCCGCGAGCTCGACGACGGCCGCGCTGGGGTCCGCGGAGAAGTCCACGAGGTCGTCGGCGACCCGGCAAAACGCATAGAAGGCCGCCGCCGGCCCGCGCATGCGCCGAGGCAGGAGCAAGGACGCGGCGGCGAAGCTCTTGCTGCCCTCGGCGAGGATCTGCTTGCAGGCCGCGAGGTCCGCCCGCGCGTCGACAGGCCCGCTGGCGAGGGCCTGGCTGCGCACGGGCGCCGGTACGAATGTCGGGTCGTCCGTCACGAGGATCTGGTCTGGCTCGACCTGGATCAGCCCGCCCGCGTGGCCGCGGCGCGCCGACGCATGATCTCCTCGGCGTCGGGGATCACCCGCTCGAGCACCTTGGCCGAGCTCAGCACCCCGGGGACGCCGGCGCCCGGGTGCGTGCCCGCGCCGACGAGGTAGAGATCCTCGAGCTCCTCGCTCTCGTTGTGCGGCCGAAAGTAGGCGCTCTGAGTGAGCACCGGCTCGATGCCAAAGGCCGCGCCCTTGTGCGAGCGCAGCTCGTCACGAAAGCCGATCGGGTCGAGGATGTGCGAGGTGATCAGCTCGTCCTCGAGGCCCGGCATGACCGTGTCCGAGAGGTACTTGCAGATCTTGGCCCGGTAGCCCTCGCGCTCGGCCTCCCAGTCGGTCCCGCTGTCCAGGTGGGGCACGGGGGCGAGCACGTAGAAGCCGTCGCAGCCCTCGGGCGCCAGGCTCGGGTCCGTGGCCGTGGGCCGGTGCAGATACAAGGAGAAGTCCTCGGCGAGGATCTTGCGCTCGAAGATGTCGTCGAGCAGGGCCTCGTAGCGCGGGCCGAGCAAGATCGTGTGGTGGGCGACGTCCTCGTACTTGCGCTTGGTCCCGAAGTACCAGACGAACAGACCCATGGAGTAGCGCGCGCGCTCGATCTTGGCGTCGGTCCAGCGCCGGCGGTGGGCCGCGGGGATCAGGTTCTTGTAGAGAAAGGCCGAGTCCGCGTTCGAGACCACGATGTCGGCCATGACCCGCTCGCCGGACTCGAGCCGGACCCCCGCCGCGCGATCACCCTCGACGATGATCTCGGTCACCGGGCTGTTCAGGCGCACCTCGCCGCCTTGGCCCTCGATCAGCTCGACCAGGCCACGGACCAGCGCGCCCGTGCCCCCCATGGGGAAGTACACGCCCCACTTGCGCTCCAAGAAGGCGATCAGCGTGTAGATCGAGGTGGTCTTGAAGGGGTTGCCGCCGACCAGCAGCGGGTGAAAGGAGAACACCTGGCGCAGGCGGTCGTCGCGGACGTAGCGGGCGACGAGGCTGTAGACGGTGCGGTAGCTCTGCAGCCGGATCATCGCCGGGGTGATCTTCAGCATGTCCAAGACGCTGCCGAAGGGCATGTGGGCGAGCTGCTCGAAGCCGACTTCGAAGATCTTCTTGGACATGGCCAAGAAGCGCTCGTAGCCGTCGACGTCCGCCGGGTTGAACTTGCGGATCTGTTCGCGCATCACCTCGGCGTCGCCCTGGTAGTCGAAGATCTCGCCGTCGTCGAAGCGCACGCGATAAAAGGGCGTCACCTCGCGCATGTCGATGTCGTCGGACATGCGCTTGCCACACAGCTCCCACAGCTCCTCGAGCAAGAAGGGCGCCGTGATCACCGTGGGCCCGCCGTCGAAGACGAAGCCGTCCTGGCGGTAGACGTAGGCCCGGCCGCCGGCCTGGTCGCGGGCCTCGATGACGGTCACGCGGTAGCCGCGCGCCCCGAGACGGATGGCGGCGGCGAGTCCGCCAAATCCGCTGCCGATGACGACCGCGTGGGGCTTGCCCGAATCTCCGCCCTCAGGGGCCGATACTTGATGATCTGTGCTCACGGCGTTCAAGGTTTGCACGATCCTTGCGTATTACATGGACGAACCTTTGACAAGGAAGCCCAGGCGTGGTTTGTAGAGAGAGGATGGCCAGCCGACGAGGAAAATACAGGATCCAGACCGTCGCGGAGATGACGGGGATCCCCTCGGCCACGCTCCGCGCGTGGGAGCGGCGCTACGGCATCCCCTCGCCGGAGCGGACCTCCTCGTCCTACCGGCTGTTCAGCGACCACGACGTGGCCTCGATCCGCAAGCTCAAGGAGCTGTGCGACGAAGGCATGGCCCCGGCGGAGGCGGCGAAGGTCGTCATGCGGCTTCAGGAGGCCAGCAACGCGCCGGTCGAGGCCGACCCTTACGCGCGCGCCAGCGAGCGCATCTTGGCCGAGGTCCGCGACTTCAACCCCCAGGGCCTCGAGCAGGCCCTGCGCGGGGCGATGTTCCTGGGCTCGGCGCAGACCATCTATCAGCGCGTGCTCGCGCCGGTGATGCGCGAGGTTGGAGACCGCTGGCACGAGGGCGAAATCTCCGTGGCCCAGGAGCACATGGCCATCGAGCTGCTCGGCAACGTGGCCCGGGACATGCTGCGCCTGCTCGACCCGCCGCCCACGGCCGCCTGCGCGCTGGTGGCCTGCTTCGCCGACGAGGAGCACGCCATGCCGCTCTACGACGTGGCCTTCAGCTTGATCCAGCTCGGCCTGCGCGCGGTGGTGCTCGGGGCGAGGACCCCGCCGTCGGCGATTCGTCATGCCGTGGACAGCTTACAGCCCCAGCTGGTGGGTCTGTCGGTGACCGTACCCCCTCCCGCATATCGTGCGCGTGAGTTGGTCGACAGCTACGCAGAGGCCGCGGGCGACACCCCGTGGATCGTCGGTGGCCCGGGATCCGAGGAGATCCGCGAGTTCGTTGAAGGATCCGGCGGTGTGGTCGTCGGCACTGCCGGACCCGAGGAGATTCGGGTCATCATGGATCGGCTGCTGCATCCCCGCGGCAAGGCCAAGTCCCAGGGCGCCAAATCATGATCTCCGTCACGCTCTCCCTCGTCCTGCTCAGCAGCCCGCAGCTCGCGACCGAGTCCACCCTCCCCCTGAACGACGCCCGCGAGTCAGCCGCCGAGGGCGTGGTCAAGACCGAATACTGGGCCGGCCACCAGGTCGTATTCGGCACCCGCGAGGTCCCGGTCCTCGGCACCCTCCAGACCCGCATGGACACCTACACCCTGGCGCGGGTGCGCAAGCAAGGCGACAGCGTGCAGATCGACCAGCGCGCCTGCAAGGTCGACTACGGCGACGTCGGCGGGGTCAAGGTCTACGTCGACGTCGACGCCCTGCCCGACTCGCGGATCGTCTTCGAGCGCGTCGAGGACACCCCGCACTACAGCATGTCGGGCACGGTCAATTGGGGCAAAGAAGACATCGACGAGGACGGCAACCCGGGCATGCGCGTGTGGATCGACGCCCCGGTGTGCAGCGGGGCCCTGCACGTGACCAACAAGACCACGACCAACGCCCGGGCCTTCAGCGAGGACGGCGGCCCGCTCTACGGCGAGGTCACCATCAGCGTCCGCCAGAAGATCCTCGGCGCCGAGAGCAAGTGCCTCGCGGCCTTGACCGAGGACAGCTACGAGCGCAGCAAGGGCAGCTTTCGCTACGCCAAGATCAAGGCCGACGACACCTGCAAGTCCTTGCTCGACGCGGGCTGGCCGGTCAAGGCCAAGTAGCTGGAGTCGGCCGATTCGGCCGAGTAGGGCTCGCCGCGCGGCGAGCATCGGCTTATCCTCGCCGAGATGGACCTCGCCGAGCTCAGGCGCCTCGCCGGGCGCTGTGACCCCTACAGCCCGCTCGCGGCCGACGACGAGGACGAGCTCTATGTCGACATCGACCACATCGCCGATGACGACGCCAAGGACGCCAACGAACGCGACGCCAAGCGCCCGCGGCGGCACGCCTGGATCGAGTACATCGCCCGCAAGTACGAGCTCGCCAGCCGACCGCAGCGCCTGCTGCTGACCGGGCTGCCGGGTTCGGGCAAGTCCACGGAGCTGCGCCGGGTCGCCGCGCGGCTCGAGCGGGTCGAGGGCGCGCGCTTGCTCCCCGTGCAGATCGACGCCGAGCAGGTCCTCGATCTCGACCAGCCCATCGACGTCCCCGATATCGTGCTCGCGATGCTCGCCGACAAGCGCGGCCCCTTCGTCGTCGACTCGAAGCAGCCCGAGCTCGAGGAGGCGCTGATCACCCGCTCGCTGGTGATGGTCTATCAAAACGACCACGAGTGGACCGACGTCAACCCAGCCATCGAGCGGCTCTTGTCCGAATGGCAGCCATGAGCGAGCTGCTGAGCGCCGACGCGCGCGCGGCCATCGAGCGCCTCGCCCGCGCGCGGCTGCTCAACCCGGGCTTCGCCTGGCACCTGCTCGCGGCCGAAGATCCCCGCGCGCTGCGACCCGCGGTGATCGAGCTGCTCGCCCGCGGCCTCGAGGGCGACGGGGTCGCCTTGACCCTGCGCTGCTTCGACGAGACCAGGCTCGACGCCGTCGAGGGCTGCCTCGACGCGCTCTTCGCCGATCCTCCCGCGGCGCGCCAGCTCTTCATCGTGGACCTCTCCGCCCTCGAGCCGGCCGAGGCGCGCCGAGGCTACGACCTCTTCGCCATGCTCAACGGCCGCCGCGACCTCGCCCGCGCGAGCTTGCGCGGCGAGATCCTCCTGTGCGTCCCCGCCTGGCTCGAGCCCGTGCTGCATCAGGCCGCCCCCGACCTCGGCTCGGGCATCCGCAGCGCGCTCTTGCGCCGCCCGCCCCTCGACCCTGGGCCGGCGCTCGCCCAGTGGTGGGCCGACGCCGACGCGCGCTTCGACGCGCTCTTGCGCGAGACCCCCGGCGCCCAGGAGCGCTACGCCTGCGGGACCTACACCTTCGCCTACGCCTTCGAGCCCGACGCGGTCGCGCTGCCCCTCGCCGACACCCTCGAGCTGCTGCGCGCGCTCCCGGGCTACACCGGCTGGCGGACATGGTGGGTGCCGAGCGGAGGCTTCGCGCCTCACGTCCACGAGGGCGCCCTCGAGTGCTGGATCTTCGGCGACGACCAGCGCTTCGCGGATCCCGGCCACTCGGACTTTTGGCGCGTCAACGGCCACGGCCGCGCCTACCTGCGCCGCGGCTTCGAGGAAGACAGCTACCCCCAGGAGTTCCCTCCGCGCAGCCGCCTGTCCAACTCCTTGCCGGTCTGGCGCGCGGGCGAAGCCCTGCTCCACGCCCGCGACTTCGCCCACGCCCACGGCCTCGCCAGCCACCACAGCCTCGGCTTTCGAGCGCGCTGGCAGGGCCTGCGCGGCCGCACCCTCAGCGCGTGGCCCGAGGGGCCCCTGGCCCACGTCCAGCCCGCGAGCAGCCACCAAGACGAGGTCGTCGCCGAGCACGTCTTTCGCGTGGCGGACCTCGAGGACGATCTGTCCGCCGCTGTCGAGCAGCTGTGTGTGCCGCTCTTCGAGTGCTTCGACCTTCATCGACCGACGCGGCAGTTCATCGCCGCTCATCTCGACCGCTTGATGAAGCGCAGCGCGTAGTCGAGCGTCAGCGTCGTCGAGCGCAGCCGAGACCAAGGGCAGAGCCAAGCCGCTCAGGGGCTTCGGCGAGGTTGCGCTGGGGCTCAGCGCTGGGGCTCAGCCCTCGAGCAGCTCGAGCTGGCGCAGCTCTCGGGCCGCGCGCTCGGCCTGGAGCGTGGCTTGATCCTCGCCAGCGTGGGCGCGGACCTGGGCGACGAAGGCCCTCGCCAGCGCCCCGGGGATCTCGAGTCCAGGCGCGGCGTCCTCCCGGCGGTAGTCGAAGATCTTGCGCTGGCGCCAGGGATCGAAGCCGCGATCGCCGAGGCTCGCGTCGCTCGAGAGCATGATCTGGGTGGTCGGCACGACGATCCGGGTGGCGTGCTCGGTCTTGCGGTCCAGGGTCCAGACCGCGACCACATGGTTGCCCGTGGGCCAAAACAGCCCGACCTCCGAGCGCGGGCCGAGGCCGAGGCGACGGGCAACGAAGGCGAAGAGGGCCGAGAGCTCGTCGCACTCGGCGATCGCCGTGATCGTCGGGACTGTCGGGGCTGTCGGGGCGGAGACTCCCTCGGTGAGGCTCGCCCTATCGAGGCGCTGCCACTGCGCCCAGATCTTCTCGGAGTTGGGTTGCTCGTTGGTGATCCGCCAGGCCAGGCCCCACCAGCCGCCGTCGCGGGTCGCCTCGAAGGCGACCTTGATGCGCACGTAGTCGCGGTAGAGCGCGCCCTCGTCGTCGTCTTCGAGCTCGAAGTCCTCGAGAAAAGCCTCGTAGTCGGCGCGCACGGCCGGCGAGGCGGCGACGGCATCGAGCTCGTCGCGCAGGGCCTCGAGCAGCTCGTCCACGCGGACCTGCTCGCGGTCGGCGAAGGGGAGGGGCGGCTGCTCGGCGGGAGGAGGGGTCGGCTCGACCTGCCCGTGCGCATCGTCGGCGGCAGCGAAAGGCGCCTCCACGGCTGGTGCTTCAGCGACCGGCTCGGCGATGGGGGATCGAGAAATTGGCCGAGGGATGTCGACATGCTCGGCGAGCTCTTCTCCCGCGCAGGCGGGGAGACCCGCGCAGGCGAAGAGTAGCGAGGCATTCAGCAGCGCAGGCACGAGGCGGGCACACATGGCCGCGCCAACGCGCGAACGCTGGATCCGGCTCGCCGAGTCAGCGCCACTTGATGTTGCAGCCCATGCTCGGGATCTGCTCTTCGGCCACCGGCTCCCCCGCGAGCATGGCATCGACCGCCGCGCCGAGCGAGGCGCCCGTCACCGGCAGGCCGTTGCCCGGCCGCGAGTCGTCGAGCTCGCCGCGATAGACAAGCCGCCGCCGGCCATCGAAGAGAAAAAAGTCCGGCGTACAGGCCGCCTGGTAGGCCCGGGCCACCGACTGATCTTCGTCGACGAGATAGGGGAAGGTGTAGCCGCGCGCCTCGATCTCGGCGGCCATCGCCGCCGGGTTGTCGGCGGGGTAGGTCTCGAAGTCGTTGCTGTTGATCCCGACCATGGCCACGCCCCGCACCGGAAGCTCGCGGCCGAGCTTGGCCAGGGCGTCGGCGAGGTGCTTGACGTAGGGGCAGTGGTTGCACATGAACACGACCAGCACGCCCTTGCTCGCTTCGCACAGCGCGTCCAAGGACACGCGCTGGCCGTTGGGGTCGGGCAGCTCGAAGGCGGGGGCCTCGGTGCCCAGGGGGATCATCCGGGAGGGCGTCAGTGCCATCGCGTCCAGGGTAGCCCAAGCACCAACAAAACACCGGGCGAGCCTCGCAACGGCCCGCCCGGTCGTCTCGGTCGGTCTCTCGTGTCGCTCGCGCGGCCCAGACCAGAGCAGACCTGATCAAATCAGATCAGTCGCCGCTGAGCTTGCGCTTGAGCTCTTCGAGCTGCGCGTCGACCTCGGCCGCGCGGGCCTCGGACTCGATCTCGACGTCGTCGAGGTCCATGTCGAGGTCGTCGGCCCCGCTCCCGGCGGCCGGCTCGTCGCCCACCTTCGCGTTGGAGCCGATCGCCTTTTGCGGGCCGCTGCCCGTGCCCAGGGCCATCTTCTGCTTGAGGGCCTCGAGCTCCGAGTCGACGGAGCTGCCGGCTTCGAGGGCCTTGAACTGCGACTCCAAGCTAGCCTCGGGCAGGGCGCCGCCGAGCTCCGCGGAGGCCTCGGCCTCGGCCTCGAGCTGGGTGACCCGCTCGTCCATGCGCGCGAAGGTGCTGTCGTAGGAGTCGCCCGAGTTGAGCTGCGAGAGGGTCTGGTTGATCGTGGCCTGAGCCTGAGCCCGCTTTTGCCGCGAGACCAGGATGTTGCGCTTGCGCTTGGCCTCTTCGATCTTGGCGTCGAGGTTGCGCAGGGCCTCCTTGAGCTGCTCGACGGCCTGCTTTTGCGCCTCCCACTGCTCCTTGTAGGTGGCCGCGAGCTCGTCGTGCTCGGCCTTGCGGGCCAGGGCGGCGCGGGCGAGCTCGTCGTTGCCAGCACGGACGGCGAGCATGGCCTTGCGCTCCCAGTCCTTGGCCTTGGCGAGCTCCTGCTCGTGCTGCTTTTTGATCCGCTTCTCGTCGGCGATCGCGACGGCGACCTGCTTCTTGGCCTCGACGAGCTGGCCCTTCATGTCGACGAGGACCTGGTTGAGCATCTTCTCCGGGTCCTCTGCCCGGTTGATCAGCTCATTGATATTGGAGCGGATCAGCGTCCCGAGTCGTCCAAACAATCCCATGGGTATCAAGCCTCCGCGGTCGGCAGGGTGAGCTTCCAGGCCGACAGTTTGTCGAGGTGGTTGTCGAGGGTCATGGTCAGGTCGTCGATGATCGCCTGAAATTCGTTGGCGTCGAGGTTCTCGGTCTGCAGCGCGCCCGAGAGCACCAGCTGCTCGCCCTCGATCGCATAGGCGTTGTGCATGAAGTCGGCGTTGAGCTCGAGCAAGGTCCGGTAGAGGGCCTCGCGCTCGTCGAACTCGCTGTCGAGGGCGCCGAGGGGCATCGAGAACAGCACGATCGGGTCGTCGACCTTGACGACGACTCGGCTGCGGTGCTCGTTGTCTAGCTGGAGCAGCCAGGTGGTGGGGTCGACTTGATCGAAGGCGACCCCGCTACGGAAGAGCATGGATTCGACGGTATCGGCGCTCGTGGTCATGGCCTGGCTCCCTCCCTACGGGGCCGAGTGTGCCGCGCGAACGGCCGGCTGCAAACGGCGTCGGAAGTGAATCGATTCCCGAGCCGAGCCACCGCCGACCTGGTGTTCGAGTCTATGCCCACGGGTCGGGGCCGGCAAGGTGGACCCCCGACCTGGCCTGCGCAGACGCGCACGCACCCGAGGGCATGCTCAGGGCCGCCGTCACAGCGCGCCCACGGGCGAGGCCGCGCTGCCGCGGACTCGTGGAATTTTGGTGCAGAAGGCCGCCTGAGGGCGCTGGCGCGTGGACTGAACAATGACCCCGTGGTATCTCGCTCTCCTCCCATGTCTGACTCGTCAGATCGCTTGCCCCGACACGTCGGCATCATCATGGACGGCAACGGTCGTTGGGCCATGGAGCGCGGCCTGCGGCGGGAGCACGGCCACAGCAAGGGGGCCGACGCTGTCCGCCGGGTGGTCCGCGCCAGCCGACGGATCGGCCTCGACGCGCTGACTTTGTTCGCCTTCTCCAGCCAAAACTGGGACCGGCCGCCGCGCGAAGTGTTTCATCTGATGCACCTCCTGCGCCGCTACCTCATCGAGGAGCGCGCGGAGATCCTAGACAACGGCATCCGCCTGACCACCGTGGGTGACATTCAGCGCCTCCCGAGGATGGTCCTGCGCCCGCTCACGGAGCTCATGGAGGCCTCGGCCCACAACCGGGAGATGGTCCTGTGCCTGGCGCTGAGCTACGGCGGCCGCGAGACCATCGCCTCGGCGGCCCGCGACGTCGCGCGAGCGGTCGCCCGCGGGGACATCGACCCCGAGAGCGTCGACGCCGAGCTCTTTGGCCGCTTCTTGCCGACCAGCGAGCTGCTCCCGCCCCTGGACCTGCTGATCCGGACCAGCGGCGAGCGGCGGATCTCGAACTTCTTCCTGTGGGAGGTCGCCTACGCCGAGCTGCACTTCAGCGAGGCGCTGTGGCCCGACTTTGGCGAGCCCGAGCTGTGGAACGCGCTCAACGACTACGCCAACCGCGAGCGGCGTTTTGGGCTGACCTCGGCCCAGATCAAGGCTCAGCTCGAGGAGCGTGAGCTGCCTGGGCGTCCCGCCCTGTCCGGGGTGGTTGCGGATCCCCTGGTCGAGCCTGGACACTGAGGCTCCCCGGCGGACGACGCGTGAGCGAGCAGCAGCCAACATCTCCAGCGCCCAAGAAGCAGATGGGCAACCTCGCCCAGCGGCTGCTGACCGCTGGCGTCCTGATCCCCGTGCTCGTGATCTCGATGTTCGTCGAGGCCACGCACTGGTCGATCACCGGGTTTTCGATGCTCGCGGTGTTCTTCGCCGGTGACGAGTACCTGCGCATGGCCGTGGGCGTGAGCCCCGAGGGCGGCGGCGACCGGGCCAAGGGCCTGCGCGCGACCTTTGGCCTCGCGGGCGCCGCCGTGGTCTTCGCCAACACCGAGCTGGGCACCCGCGACGCCATGGCCCCGGTGCTCTTCGTCGCCGCCATGGCGCTGGCCATGGCCATCCTCGTCCGCAAGCGCTACCTGCCCCAGGCCGGCCGGCACCTGGCCGTCGTGCTCTCGGGCCTGGTCTACGTGCCGATGCTGGCCTGCGTGTGGCCGCTGCTCAAGAAGGACTTCGGGCCCGAGTGGCTGTTCTTGGCCCTCGCCCTGGCCTTCTCCTCGGACTCCGTCGCCTACTTCGCCGGCCGGGCCTTCGGCAAGCACAAGCTCTACGAGGCCGTCAGCCCCAAGAAGACCGTCGAGGGGGCCATCGGCGGCCTGGTCGGCGGGGTCGCGGCCATGCTCGGCTTCGGCCACTTCTGGCTCGCCCCGGACCTCCCGATCCTCGACGCGGTCGTCCTCGGGGTGGTCGGCAGCATCCTCGGCCAGCTCGGCGACCTGATCGAGTCCATGGTCAAGCGGACCTTTGGGGTGAAGGACAGCGGCAACGTGCTGCCTGGCCACGGCGGGATGCTGGACCGCGTGGACGGGCTGCTCTTCGTGGCGCCGCTGGTCTACTACTACCGGATCTTGTTCTCCTGAGGGCGTCGGTCCAAAGGACCGACGAACTCGGAAAATAGTCTGCACGCCTCGCTCGCGCGGGCCGAAGACCTCTTGCAATGCTCAGTACGCTGCACGAGGGCCTCGTCTCGCTCTTTCACCAGGACCCCGCGCTGGTCGTCCGCCTGGTCCAGGGGATTCGATCGATGGCTGACGCGCTCTAGGCCCCGACCTGGGCCGAGCGCCCTGCGGCTCAGACGCTCTCGAGACGGATCGGGCTGACCTCGCCGAGCGGGAGGGTCTGCTGACGCCCCGAGGCCAGGTGCTTGAGGGTGATCGCGTTGGTGATCAGCTCGTCCTTGCCGAGGATCGCGGCGAAGCGTGCCTGGACACCCTCGGCGTCGGCATACTGAAGCTGCTTGCCCAGCTTCTTGCTCGCCTCCGGGTAGACCTCGACCTTGAGCCCCGTCGCGCGCAAGGTCGTGGCCACGCGCATGACCTCGGCCTGGTCGACGTCCATCCAGCACAACATCAGGTCCGGGCCGGTGCTCAGCGAGGGGAACATCCCGCGCTCCTCCATGACCACCAAGATCCGCTCGAGGCCGAGGGAGAAGCCCACCGCGGGGACCTGGCGCTTGCCGAACATGCCCACGAGGTCGTCGTAGCGCCCGCCGCCGCCGAGCGAGCCGGCGAGGTCGGCCACGGCGATCTCGAAGATCGGGCCGGTGTAGTAGCCGAGGCCGCGGGCGAGGGCCGGGTCGACCTCGAGGTGCGAGCCCGCGGGGGTCGCCGCGCTCAACCGCAGGAGCTCGCGCAGGCCGTCGATGGCCGCCTGGCCGCGGGCGTCGACCCGGGCGGCGAGGCCCTCGAGGGTCGCCTCGTTGAGGTCGGCCCGCGTGGACTCGGTGGACTCGGCCGAGTCGGCCGACTCGGCATCGAGCTCGGGGCGACGCACCAGCTCGAGCAAGCTCCGCCCAGCTTCGGCCGCGATCCCCCGCTCCCCGAGCTCCTCGAGCACGCCCTGCTCACCGATCTTGTCGAGCTTGTCGACGGCCACCAGCGCCGTGCCCTCGTCGGCCTCGTCCACCCCGGCGGCGCGGATCATCGCGCGCAGCAGCTCGCGGTGGTTGAGCTTGATCGCAAAGTCCTCGAAGCCGAGCTCGACGAGGACCTTGGACACGGCCGCGCAGACCTCGGCCTCGGCGACCAGCGAGGTCGTGCCGGTGATGTCGACGTCGCACTGATAAAACTCGCGGAAGCGCCCGCGGCCTGGGCGATCTGCGCGCCAGACCGGCTGGATCTGGTAGCGCTTGAAAAAGCGCGGCAGCTGGCCGTACTGCGCCACGACCCGGGCCAGGGGAACCGTCAGGTCATAGCGCAGGCCCTGATCCGCGAGCTCGGACTCCTCGGCCACCCGGCCCTCGGCCTGGGCCTGCTCGAGCGGGCGGCGCAGGGCGTCACGGCGGTGGAGCAGGCGGTAGAGCAGTTGGTCGCCCTCTTCGCCGTACTTGCCCAGCAAGGTCGAGAGGTTCTCGATCGCCGGGGTCTCGACGGGGACGAAGCCGTGGGACTCGTAGATCCGCTGGATGACGCCGATCACGGTGCGGCGACGGAGCAGGTCGTCGGGGAGAAAATCCCGCGTCCCGCTGGGGGGCTTGGTGCTCGTCTTGCTCTTGCCCATGGCCTGGGCCGCGACGGTATCCCCGCTGTAGATGTGAGGCAACCCGCGTTTACTCCCCTGGGAGCTCCTGGGCGAGAGGTGTTGACGGGCCCAGGGGAAGCGAGTACCAATACGCCCCCGAGCGCCCAGATAGCTCAGTCGGTAGAGCAGGGGACTGAAAATCCCCGTGTCGGCGGTTCGATTCCGTCTCTGGGCACCCCACGAAGCCCCGCAGGTTCCACCCGCGGGGCTTTGTCTTTTGGTTCGCGTCGGCAACTGGGCAGCATCGAATTGCCTCAATTGCTCGAGGCGAATCGACCGTCATCAATGTCGAGGGCCGGCTCGACTCACCACAATGCTTCGAGCCGCCAATGCCCCGAGGACATCCGCGCGACTGGTCTTCGGCTACTGGTCTTCGGCGACTCGTCTTCCGCTACTCGTCTTCCGCTTCTTCGCGCGGACAGGATCCACCCTTGATCCCCCGCGCCTTCGGGCACATCCCGTAGAGCTCGAGCTTGTGCCGGACCAGGTTGAAGCCAAAGCTCCGCGCGACCTGCTCTTGCAGCTTCTCGATGTCTTCATTGGTGAACTCGAGCACGTGATCACACTCGATGCAGATCAGGTGATCGTGGTGCTCGGTGTCCCCAGCGGTTTCGTAGATGGCCTGGCCCTCGCCAAAGCGGCGCTGGGCGGCGAGGCCACACTCGGTCAGCAGCTTGAGCGTGCGGTAGACCGTGGCGTAGCCGATCCGCGGGTTCTCTTCGCGCGCGAGCGAGAGGAGCTCTTCGATCGAGAGGTGGCCCTCCGATGAGAAGAACTGGCGCGCGATCACGTCGCGCTGCCGCGTGGACTTGAGCTGCTTTTTGCTCAGGTACTCGTGGAACTGGCCCATGAGGCTGTCCACGTCGCGCTCGTCATCGGAGCCCGGCTCCATCGCGGCGCAGGCTATCCCGAGGCAGGGCCTGCGTCCAGCCATGTGATCCACCCCCTTTGACTCGTGGTGGCGAGCCCCGGTACACCGGCAGCGATGGCGGCCAAAACCAGGGCCAAGGGCCGCAAGGGCAAAGACGCGCCTGCGAGCGCGGAGGCCCTGCTCGCGCGCCTCGACGAGGTCGTCCGCGAGCTCGAAGCTGGCGAGCTGCCCCTCGAGCAAGCCCTCTCGCATTTCGAGGAGGGCGTGAGGCTCGTCCGCGAGGGAGAGCAGCTGCTCGGCGCCGTCGAACAACGCATCGAGGTGCTGCTCGCCGAAGGTGGCGTGGCGCCTTTTTCGGACGATCAGGACGCTCCCGATGAGTAATTTCGATCTCAAGACCTACCTCGAGCAGCGCCGCGTGGCCGTGGACACCGCCCTCGACGCCGCTCTCGCCATGCCCCCCGGGGACGACCCCGGCCGCTTGCGCGAGGCCATGCGCTACGCGGTCCTCCAGGGCGGCAAGCGCATGCGCCCGGTGCTGACCATCGCCGCCTGCGAGGCGGCTGGTGGTACCGAGCACCAGGCCATGCCCGCCGCCTGCGCGCTCGAGATGATCCACGCCTACTCGCTGGTCCACGACGACCTGCCGGCGATGGACAACGACCTCGAGCGCCGCGGCAAGCCCACGGTCCACGTCGCCTTTGGCCACGCCAACGCGATCTTGATCGGCGACGCGCTGCTCACCCGAGCCTTCCGCGTGCTCGCCCAGGGCACCCACGCGAGCATGGCCGAGGCGGTGACCAAGCTCGCCGAGCACGCCGGCATCGACGGCATGGTCGGCGGTCAGGCTCTCGACCTCGAGGCCGGCCAGGACATCGGCGACCTCGCCGTCCTCGAGCGCGTTCACGCCCTCAAGACCGGTGGGCTCTACGCCGCCGCCGGTGCCCTCGGCGGACTCTCGGCCGGCATCGACGCCGACCAGGTCGCCGCCCTCGAGCGCTACGGCCTGGCCTTCGGCATCGCCTTCCAGCACGCCGACGACGTCCTCGACGACGACCAGCCCTCGCTGCGCGAGCAGGCCATGGCCCGCGTCGACGAGCTCACCGACGAGTGCCGGACCATCGCCGGACGCTTTGGCGACAACGGGCAGGCGCTCGTGGCGATCGCCGACTGGGTCCAGGCCCGGGCCAAGCGAGCCGCCTCCGGCGACCTCAGCGACTGAGCCGTCCAACTAGCCAGACGAGAGCTCACCAGACAAAAGCTCACCTACGGACCTTCCGTAGGTGAGCTTTTCTCGTGGGGTGGCGAAGGGCGGCGCGTGCGGATAGACCGATGGCGACATGCCCAGCATCGGATCCGACGCCCCCGACTTCACCCTCCCCGACCACAAGCGCGAGGCCGTCACGCTCTCGAGCCTGCGCGGCAAGAACGTGGTGCTCGCCTTCTTCCCGGCCGCCTTCACCGGCGTCTGCGAGAAGGAGATGTGCACCTTTCGCGACTCCCTCGCCGCCTTCAACGATCTCGACGCCGCGGTCTACGGCGTGAGCGTCGACGCGCCCTTCTCCAACGCGGCCTTCGCCGAGCGCAACAAGCTCAACTTCCCGATCCTCTCGGACTACGCCCGCGCGGCCGTGAAGGCCTACGGCGTCGCCCATGACGACTTCGCCGGCATGAGCGGCTACACCGCGGCCAAGCGCTCGGTCTTCGTCGTCGACAAGCAGGGCAAGCTCCAGTACGCGTGGGTCGCCGACAACCCCGGGCAGGAGCCCAACTACGACGAGGTCGAGGCCGCCGTCAAAAAGCTCGGCTGAGCCGCGGCTCGCCGCCGTCGCGCACAGCGACTCGTGCCAGAGGGCGCCGCCGCGAGGCCGCGCCCTCTCGTCGTTTCGAATCACCACCGTTCTGCTCACACTCGGTGCCCCTGGAGAAAACAATTTTCAAAGTTGATGTGCCTTTAAGCACTATCGCCCAATTCAGCTAGAATTCGCGGAGTAGACGCTAGTTTGACATTGAAATCCGCTTTCAATAACGTCCAAACAATGAACGCAACGCGCCGTGCCTCCCTTGCCTTGACCGCCCTGCTGCTCGCGGCCTGCTCCACCAGCTCCGACGACGGCCAGCCGCTGACCGCCGAGGAAGTCGACCCCGTCGCCAGCACCTACGCCGACATCGTCCTCACCTCCTACACCGACGCGCGCGTCCTCGCCGAGGACCTCCGCATCGCCGTCGATGCCTTCGTCGGCTCGCCCAGCGAGGCCAGCCTCGAAGACGCCCGCGCGGCCTGGCTCGCGGCCCGCGAGGTCTACGGACAGACCGAGGCCTACCGCTTCTACGACGGCCCGATCGACGACCCCACCGACGGCCCCGAGGGCCAGCTCAACGCCTGGCCGATGGACGAGGCCTACGTCGACTACGTCGAGGGCATGCCCGAGGTCGGGATCATCAACGACCCCACGACCTACCCCGACATCACCATCGAGCTGCTCAGCGAGCTCAACGAGCTCAACGGCGAGACCAACATCTCGACGGGCTACCACGCCATCGAGTTCTTGCTCTGGGGCCAGGACCTCAGCGAGGACGGGCCCGGCGCGCGGCCCTACACCGACTACGTCCTCGACGAGGAAGAGGCCACGGCGCTCAACCCGGAGCGTCGCGGCGAGTACCTGCTCGCGGCGGTCGACCTGCTGGTCGAGGACCTCGCGGGTCTCGAGGCCGAGTGGGAGGGCAGCTACGGCGAAGAATTTGCCGCGGCCGAGCCCCGGGAGATCGTCCGCCGCATCCTCCTGGGGCTGGGCAGCCTCAGCGGTGCGGAGCTCGCGGGTGAGCGCATGGAAGTCGCCCTCGAGACCCGGGATCAGGAGGACGAGCACTCCTGCTTCAGCGACAACACCCACCGCGACATCATCACGGACATCATGGGCATGCAAAACGTCTACCTGGGCAGCTACGGCGACGTGAGCGGGGATTCCGTCTACGACCTCGTCGCCGCCCGCGACCAGGAGCTGGCCGACCGCCTGCGCGACGAGATGGCCGCGAGCCTCAGCGCCGCCGAGGCGATCCCCGCGCCCTTCGACCAGGCGATCATCGACGATCGTGAGTCCGTCCAGGCGACCATCGACGCCCTGCGCGCACAGACCGACACGATCGTCGAGATCGCCACGCTGTTCGACATCAACCTCGCCCTCGAATAGAAAGCGAAAGTCATGGTCAGGACCCTCCGTCTCGCCACGGCCATCGCGCCCGGACTCCTGCTCCCGGCGCTCTTTGCCTGCACCGAGCCCGAGCTCGCGCCCGAACCCGGCGAAGAGCTGGCGGGCGGAGGGACCACGGTCTTCGAGACCGGGCGTCGGGCCTTCATGCTGATCGCCCGCAACGTCGACGACGCCCACGAGACCGACTTCTACGTGGGCAATTCGTTCTTCAACAAGAACTGGGTCATCGCGCCCTCGTCGACCACGGCGCGCGACGGCCTGGGTCCGACCTACAACGCGACATCGTGCTCGGCCTGTCACCTCCACGACGGCCGCGGGCACCCGCCCCTCGAGGACGACGAGGCGATGCTCTCGATGCTCGTGCGCCTGTCGATCCCCGGCGCCGACGAGCACGGCGGGCCGCTGCCCGACCCCATCTACGGCGACCAGCTCCAGCCCGTGGCGGTCCCCGGCGTGACGGCCGAGGGCCGCGGGCAGGTGACCTGGACCGAGCTGCCCGGACACTACGCCGACGGCGAGGCCTACTCGCTGCGCGAGCCCAGCTACGCCCTCACCGAGCTCGCCTTTGGTGAGCCCGACGAGACCCTGATGCTCTCGCCTCGGGTCGCGCCGCAGATGATCGGCCTGGGCCTGCTCGAGGCCATCGAAGAGGACGATCTGCTCGCCCGCGCCGACCCCGACGACGCCGACGGCGACGGGATCTCCGGTCGACCCAACTATCCTTGGGATCCGGTCACCGGCGTGAACGCCCTGGGCCGCTTCGGCTGGAAGGCCAACCAAGTCGGGCTCAACCAGCAAAACTCGGCGGCCTTCGCCGGCGACATCGGGATCACCTCGAGCATCCACGGCGTCGAGAACTGCCCGGCGCCCCAGGCCGAGTGCGCGGCCGCCAGCAACGGCGGCAGCCCGGAGATCAGCGACGACCTGCTCGAGTCGGTGCTCGTCTACTCCCGCCTGCTCGCCGTGCCCGCCCGCCGCGACGTCGACGATCCCCAGGTGCTCGACGGCCGCGAGCGCTTCTACGACTTTGGCTGCGCCGACTGCCACGTGCCCCGCTACGTGACCGGCGACTCCGACTACCCCGAGCTCGCCAACCAGCAGATCTGGCCGTACACGGACCTGCTGCTCCACGACATGGGCCCGGAGCTCGCCGATGGTCGCCCCGACTACGACGCCGACGGCCAGGAGTGGCGCACGCCGCCGCTGTGGGGCGTGGGCCTGTTCGAGGTCGTCAACGGCCACTCGCTCTACCTGCACGACGGCCGCGCCCGCGGCCTGGCCGAGGCGATCTTGTGGCACGGCGGCGAGGGCGAGGCCGCCCGCGAGGCCTTCGTCGCGGCCTCGGCAGACGATCGCGCGGCGCTGCTGCGCTTTGTGGAGACGCTTTGAACCGCCCTGGCTCCCTCTTTTTGTTCTCGGCCACATCGGCCTGCGTCGCGGCCACCTTGCTCTCGGCCTGCCCCCAGCAGGTCGACGACCACCGCCAGGCGGTGATCGCCGAGAGCATCGAGGGCCTGATGCGCCCCGAGACCGCCGCCGCCATCGAGGACGCCGCGGCCTTGCGCGAGGCCAGCGCGAGCTTCTGCGCCGCGCCCTCGAGCGCCGGCCTCGACGCCGTCCAGGACGCCTGGTGGACGCTGCGCGGGCCCTGGGATCGGCTCATGGTCCTGCGCCTCGGGCCGATCGTCGACTCGGGCTACGACAGCCTCGTCGACTTCTGGCCGGCGCGCCCCAACAGCGTCGAAGGTGGCGTGGAGTCCGGGGTCTCGACCCTCGACGAGCTCGAGGTCCTGGGCGTGGCCAGCAAGGGCCTGCCCGGCTTCGAGTACATGGTCTGGGATCCCGAGGCCGGCGACGAGGCCGTGCTCGCGGCCTACACCGACGCCGACACCGGCGCCCAACGCTGCGCCTACCTCGAGCTCCTCGCCGCGGACCTCGAACATCAGCTCGAGAGCCTCCAGGGCGAGCTCGACCCCTACTTCGACGAGCTCTACGCCGCCGGGAGCAGCGAGCGCTATCCAACGGTCGCGCTGGCCATCGACGAGCTCCTCAACGGGGCGATCGCCGGGCTCCACGACATCCGCGAGCGCTCCTTGAGCAAGCCCGCGGGCTTCGCCACCGGCGACGCGCCCCAGTACGACCTGGTCCAGTCGCGCTTCTCGGATCGCTCGCGCGAGGACCTGCTCGACACCCTCGAGGGCTTCCGCCGCTTCTACCTGGGCGCCGAGGCCGAAGGCGACGACGCCCAGGCCGCGGCCGAGGGCGGCCTGGGCTTTTCGGTCCTCGTCTCGCAAAAGAGCGAGGACATCGACGCCGAGGTCCGCGCGCAGATCGACCGGGCGATCGCCGCCTGCGAGGCGATCCCCGAGCCGCTGCGCGAGAGCCTGGATACGGACCTCGAGCTGATCGAGACCGCGTGGACCGAGGTCCGCGCCCTGGTCGAACTCCTGACCGCCGACGTCGCGGGGCTGCTCGGTGTGACCGTCGCGCTGACCGACAATGACGGGGACTGAGCACCAGCGCGAGACCGCCAAAGGCTCACCCGAGACCCACGGGGCGCCTCCCGAAGGAGCGCCCGAAAACGACCTCCACGATGGAGCCAAGCCGAGCCCCAGGCTCGGCGAGCGCCTGCGCGAGCGCGCCACCGCCCGCGTCGACCCTGGCTCCGTCGTAGTCCTGCGCCTGCTCGTCGGCCTGCTGCTCTTCGTGTCCATCGCGCGCTTCGTCGCCCGCGGCTGGGTCGAGACGCTGCTGCTGGCCCCGGACTTTCACTTTCGCTACTGGGGCTTCGAGTGGGTCCCGGTGCCCGGGGCCACCCTCGCCTACGGGCTCTTCGCCCTGACCGGCGCGGCCGCCCTCGGCCTGGCGATGGGCGTGCGCGTGCGGCTGTGCGCCGCGCTGGCGTTCTCGAGCTTCACCTGGCTCGAGCTCATCGACCTGACCTACTACCTCAACCACTACGTGTTCCTCAGCGCGCTGCTGCTGACCTTCGCCCTGGTCCCGCCGCGGCCCGGGCCCGACGGCAAGCTGCCCGCCTGGGCGCTGTGGCTGATCCGCACCCAGGTCGGCCTGGTCTACGTCTACGCGGGCATCGCCAAGCTCGGCGCCGACTGGCTGCTGGGCGCCCAGCCGCTGACGATCTGGCTGGCGCGGCACAGCGACATGGCGATCGTCGGGCCGTGGCTGGACGAGCCCTTCACCGCCTACGCGGCCTCGTGGGCCGGGGCGATCTTCGACCTCCTGGTCGTCCCCGCCTTGCTGTGGCGGCCGACCCGGGCGTGGGCCTACCTCGGGGTCGTCGGCTTTCACCTGGTCACGGGGTTTTTGTTCCCGATCGGCATGTTCCCGTGGTTCATGATCGGCTGCGCGACGATCTTCTTCGCGCCCGCGTGGCCGCGGCGCTGGCTCGCGCCCGGGACCTTGCTCGAGCGTCCTGCGCCTACAGCCCGCCCCCGCCTCGACCGCGCCCTGGGCGTGGTCGCGGCGCTGAGCCTGGGCGCGCAGCTGCTCATGCCCTGGCGCTACCTGCTCTACCCGGGCTCGGTGCTCTGGCACGAGCAGGGCATGCGCTACAGCTACCGCGTGATGCTGGTCGAGAAGGGCGGCGCGATCGAGTTTCGCGTCCACGACCGCAGCGCTGAGCGCAGCTGGTATGTCGACCCGCGGACCGAGCTCACGCCCCTTCAGGTCAAGTCGATGAGCACCCAGCCCGACCTGATCGCGGCCTACGCCAGGGCGCTCGCCGCCCGCCTCGAGCACCAGCGCCCCGGCGCGCGCATCGAGGTCTACGCCGACGCCTTCGTGGCCGTGAACGGCCGGCCGAGCGCGCGCCTGATCGATCCCACCGTCGACCTCGCCTCCGTCGAGGACGGCCTTTGGCCCAAGCCCTGGATCCTCCCGGGCCCCGAGGACCTGCGATGAAGCACCCCACCTCCCCCCGCACTCCCTCGCCCAGCTCGGCTCGGCGCGCTCCTCTCCCCTCGCTCGCGCTGCTGCTCGGCGCCGCCCTCTTCGCCTGCACCGGCGAGACCGAGGACGAGGGCGGCGACGACGTCGGCGACGACGAGGTCAGCCTCGGCTCGACCCCGCTGGCCAACTGCGAGGCGGCGATGTTCACCTACGAGCAGATCGTCGCCGAGCTCGCCCTGCCCAACCCCGACCCCGAGTACATCATCGACCTCTACCGCGGCGACGCCCCGGACTTCAGCGACGAGTCCCCGGTGCTCGGCGGCACGGCCCTGCAGCGCTGGGTCCGGGAGGTCGACGCCCGCCTCGGCCGCGTCGAGACCGGGCTGCTCGTCGACGACGCCGCCATCGAGGCCGCCTTGGATCTCGCCGTCGCGAGCGAGGACAGCCTCGAGCGGCGCATGGCCCTGCTCGAGATCATCGGGACCATGCGCCTGGTCGCCAGCCTCGACACCCGCGAGCGCCTCGCCTCGCTCTCGGAGGTCCTGCCCGACCCCGACCGCGACCCGGCGGTGCTCCGCGCCGACTGGGACCAGGCCTACTGCGTGTGGACGGGCGTGCTCGGGCCGCTGTCGACCCAGGCGACCGCCGACGAGGGCGCGGTCGAGCCGACCGGCGTCGACTGGGACGCGCAGATCCTCGAGGCCTTCGAAGACGGCTACGCCGGCCTCGAGGGCCCCGAAGAAGCCTGGGCTCCCGACGACTGGGTCACCAAGGCCGCCAAGCAAAAGGTCGAGAAGAGCACCTTCGCGGTCATCGATCGCCGGATCGTCGCCCTCGCTCAGGACGCCCTCGACGGGGGCGACGAGGCCGCGGCCCACGAGGCCCTGGGGCTCTTCGACATCCTCGAGGACCGCATCAACGAGCGCAACACCCCGGCGGTCGAGGGCATCCGCGAGATGCTCGCTGGCGACACCGCGGCCATCGACCCCGCGTGGATCGAGGAGCAGATGGCCATCGCCTTCGTCAAGCGCGCCCGCAAGTACTGCGACGAGGCCCTCGACGAGGGCTCGATCGGCACCCCCGACGGCTACAAGGGCGCGTGGGAGGGCACCATCTACTCCCAGGTCGTGCTCCCGCTGATGATCGAGTACGTCGACGGCTTCGACGCCGAGACCTACCTGCAAGCCTGGGCCGACTACCGCGCGGCGATGATCGCCGACGACAGCGAGGCCGCGCTCGAGATCTCGCCCCAGCTGATCGAAGCCAACTGCGCGCTCCAGGACGCCCTCGGCATCGCCGAGTGCACGGCGGACCAGGACGAGTCGGCCTGAGCGGCTGTCAGTAGCTGCTAGAGCGGCGACCGGTTTGAAGGCGCGCCGTCAGGCACATCTTGGCGGTTCCGTGGCGAGGAGCGAGGCCGAAGCCGTGGTGGACCCACTGCGAGCGCCGAGCGACAACGACCACGGGGCCGCCAAGATGTGCCTGGCGGTGCGAATTCAAACCGGTCGCCGCTCTAGAGCGGCAAGTCATCGAGCGCGTCACACAGGCAGTCCGGGGCGTCGACGAGGGTCCGCGAGACCTCCGCGCCCTGGTACTCCCAGGTGGTCACCATCTCGCCGTTCGTGACCTGCGTGGTCGGCATCTCGAAGCTGCTGCTGCCCCAGGCGAAGGCGAAGCTGAACGCGCTCAGCGGCAGCTCGCCGAGCTCGTCGATGGGCGTGGCCACCTGCTGCTCGAGGCCGATCAGCTCACAGATGAAGAGCGAGCCGATGCAGAACATCTCGCCGACGCTGTGGTGGTCCGGGAGCGTCGGCGGCTCCCAGCTGACGACCCCCGCCTCGCGCTGGCCAAAGGTCAGCCCGCACGCGTCCGGCCCCGCGCTGTTCTCGAGGTCGACGGTCAGCTCGGCCAGCTGCGCGAGCTCGTAGTGCACGGACATGGTGTAGGCGGTGATCGCCCCCCGCGGCCCCGGCTCCCCCTCGAGGTCCTCGAATACGATCGTCATGCTCCCGGGGCCGACCGTGTCGGGGTCGTCGTAAGGCGCCTCGACCGGGTAGTCCCCCTGGCCAAAGAGCCCCGCCTCGACCCCATGGACGCTGCCTTCGAGGTCGTACACCAGCTCCCAGACCTGGCAGGCGGCCGCGCTGGTCTCGCTGCTGTCCGTGTCCCCGCTGCCCGTGTCCCCGCTGTCCGTGTCCCCGCTGTCCTCGGCCGAGTCCGTGGTCTCGCCCTCCGTGCCCTCGCTCGCCTCCGACTCCTCGCTCTCGCTCTCGCTCTCGCCTGGCTCGCAGACCCCGGCCACGCAGCTCAGACCCATGTCGCAGGCGCCACCGCCCGTGCAGACGCAGCCCTGAGCGCCGATCGGGCAGTCCGCGGTCTCGCCCTCGGCGACGAGCTCCTCGTTCGCGTCCGGGTCGAAGCAGCCGAACGCGATCGCGGTCACGAGGGCCGAGAGCAGAGCTGGGCACGCGGCACGCATGCGCGGCAGGATAGCCCAAGGCGCTCGCGCACGAGACGCCTCAGAGCACGGAGTAGAGCGCGTCGCACAGGCAGTCCTCTGCCTCGACGAGCTCGACCTCAACCCTTGATACGCAGCATTTTTGGGTCGTAGAGCGGCGCGAGCGAGGCCTTGGCCGGGTAGCGACGCCCCGCGACCTCCACCGTCCACGTGCCCGCGGCCAGGAAGTCTTCGTCGATGGCCTGCTCGGCCACGATCATCGCCAGACCCACGGCCCCGCCCAGCGTGTGCCCATAGCTCGCCGCACGGATGTAGCCCAGGCAGGCGTCACCGCGGTAGACGAGCTCGGCGTGATAGAGCAGCGCCTCGGGGTCGGTGACGAGGATCTGGACCAGGCGCTTGCGCAACGGCCCGGCCTGCTTTTGCGCGAGCACGGCCTCGCGCCCGATGAACCCGCCGGGCTTGTCGAGCCGCGCGGTGAAGCCCAGCCCGGCCTCGAGCAGGGTGTCGGTGTTGTCGATGTCGTGGCCATAGTCGCGGTAGGCCTTCTCCATGCGCAAGCTGGCCAGGGCCTCGAGCCCCGCGTGGCGCAGGCCAAAGCCCTCGCCAGCGGCGACGATGCGATCGTAGGCGTGCACGGCCTGCTCCGTGGGGATGTAGAGCTCATAGCCGAGCTCCCCGAGGTAGGTGATGCGCACGCACAGCGCCCGCGCGAAGCCGAGGTCGATCTCGGCGGCGTGGCGGAAGGGGAAGGCCGCGTCGCTCATGTCGGTGGCCGTCAGCGCCTGCATCAGCGCGCGCGAGCGCGGGCCCTGGATGTTGAGCTGAGCGTAGGCCGAGCTCTGATCCGTGACGAAGGCGTGGGCGTCGGCCGGGAACTGGCGGCGCATCCAGGTCTCGACGTGGCGGTGGGCGGTGTCCGAGGCCACGACCCAAAAGCGCTCGTCGTCGAGCTTGGTCACGGTCAGGTCGGCCTCGAGGGTGCCGCCCGCGTTGAGCCACTGGGTGTAGGTGATCCGCCCGGCGCGGCCGTCGACGCGGTTGGTCGACAGCCAGTCCAGCGCCCGGCCGGCGTCGCGGCCCTGGACCAGGAATTTGCTCATGAAGGACATGTCCATGACGATCACGTCCTCGCGCGCGGCCCGGTGCTCGGCGGCCCACCAGTCGAACCACCGCGGGCGCTCCCAGCCGAGCGGCCCCGGATCCGGGGTCTCGCCGGCGGGCGCGTACCAGTCGGCGCCCTCCCAGCCCGAGACGTCGCGGAAGTAGGCCCCGCGCGCGGCGAGGCGATCGTGCACGGCCGAGCGCTTGGCCCCGCGGGCGGTCTGCATCGAGCGCGTGGGGTAGTGGCACTGATAGACCATGCCCAGGGACTCCACGGTCCGCGTGGCCCGGTACTCGGGGTTGGACTGGTAGCGGTGCAGGCGGTCGATGTTCATGTAGCCCACGTCCACGTCCGGACGCCCGCTCAAGATCCAGTGGGCCAGGGCCTGGCCGAGGCCGCCGCCGGTCAGGATGCCGATCGAGTTGAGGCCCGCGGCGACGAAGTAATTTTTGAGCTCCGGGGCCTCGCCGACGATCGGCGCGAGGTCGGGGGTGAAGCTCTCGGGCCCGCAAAAGAACAGCTTGATGCCGGCGTCCACGGACACGGGCACGCGGCTCATGGCTTTTTCGAGGTAGGGGCCCATGCGCTCCCAGTCCGGGGGCAGCGTCCCAAAGGAGAAGTCCTCGGGCACGCCCTCGACCTTCCAGGGCGCGCAGACCGGCTCGAACAGGCCGATCATCAAGCCGCCGCCCTCGTCGCGGTAGTAGCCGTAGGAGCCCGGATCCTCGAGCACCGGCCAGTCGGGGCGGACGCCGGGGATCGGCTCGGTGATCAGGTAGTAGTGCTCGGCCGACTGCAGGGGCACGTTGACCCCGCTGCGCGCCGCGAGCTGCCGCGCCCACATCCCGGCGCAGTTGACCACGACCTCGGCCTCGATGTGGCCGTGCTCGGTGTCGACGCCGGTGACCACCCCGCGCTTTTGGGTCACGCCGGTCACGGCCACGCCCTCGAACACCTGGGCGCCCTTGAGCTTGGCGCCCTTGGCCAGGGCCATGGTCGCGTCGACGGGGTTCACCCGGCCGTCTTGGGGCACGTAGAAGCCGGCGAGGATGTCCTCGGTGCGCGCCAGCGGGAAGAGCTCGCCCACCTGCTTGGCCGAGATCTCGTGCACGTCCACGCCGCAGTGGCGGTTGAAGGCGGCCACGCGGCGATACTCCTCGAGGCGATCGCGGTCGGCCGCGACCTCGATGAAGCCGTTTTGGAGCAGGCCGGTGCTCTGCCCGGTCTCGGCCTCGAGGCGCGCGTAGAGGTCCCGGGTGTACAGGCGCATGCGCGTCGAGGTCTCGGAGCTCGATCCGAAGCAGACCATCAGCCCGGCGGCGTGCCAGGTCGTGCCCGAGGTCAGGCGATCGCGCTCGAGCAGGACCACATCGGTCTCGCCCATCTCGGCCAGGTGATAGGCGACGGAGCTACCGATCACCCCGCCGCCGATGACGACGACGCGGGCGCGCGTGGGCAATTGCGGGGCCGACATGCATCGCATGTAACACGGCGCCCGGCGCTTCCGCGAGGGCGGACAAAAACACGAGCCGCCGGGCGCTCTCGGCCCCGCGGCTCGCGTTGCTCGGCGAGCGCCAGCGCTCGCTCACTCGTTCACTCTTCGATGCTCAGCGCCTGGCGAGGGCACGCGCGCACGGTCTTGCGAGCCTGGTCCTCGAGCTTCGCCGGGACCACGGCCAAACGCAGGCGCAGCACGTCCTCGTCCTCCTCTTCAATCAGCTCGAGGACCTCGGGCAGCAAGTCGACGCAGATCCCGTTGGCCTCGCAGGCCATTTTATCGATGACGATCTTCACGCCGAGGCCTCGGTTTTTTTGCCGTGGTCCGGGCCGAGGCGGATCGGCAGGTTGGTCATCGGGCGCATCACCGGGTTGCTCACGTCGAACTCGACATCGCCGGCGAGCTTGGCCGCGGGGAAGCGGTCGAGCAGCAGGGTCTCGATGGCCTGCATGAGCTCGGCGCGGGCGAGGTTGGCACCGAGACAGAAGTGGCGCCCGAGGCCGAAGACCAGGCTGCCAGAGTAGTCGCGGTGGATGTCGAACTCGTCGGCGCGCTCGTAGGCCTTGTCGTCGCGGAACGCCGCGCCCATGGCGACGGCCACGGCCTGGCCCTTGCGGACCGGGACGCCGCCCATCTCCATGTCTTCGCGGGCGTAGTGAAACAAGCCGACCTTGCCAAAGCTATCCCAGCGCAGGGTCTCCTCGGCGGCGCTGCGCAGCAGCGAGCGGTCGGCCTGGAGCTCGGCGAGGGCCTCGGGGTGAAGCAGCAAGCTGCGGGTGGCGTAGCAGATCGCGTGGACCGTGGTGTCCGAGCCCGCGGTGATCAGCCCAAAGATGATCATCACGAGCTCGTCGTCGGACAGGCGGTCGCCGTCCTCGTTGGCCTGGATGAAGTCCGTGAGCAAATCATCCGGCGGGTTGGGATCCGCCCGGCGGTCGGTGAGCATCTTCTCGACCAGCGCCACGGCCCCGTTGAGGTTCACGGCCGTGGCCGCCAGCTCCTCGGGGCTGTTGGTCGGCTGGATCGACCGGAGCACCGCCTGACCGGCCACCCGGAAGTCCTTGCGCAGCTCCTCGGGGACGCCGATCAGATCGCAGATCACCGCCAGCGGGATCGCGTCGGCGAAGGGCCTGAGGTTGACGACCTCGTCGCCACTGGCGATCAGCTCGTCGAGGTTGCGATCCACGATGTCGACGATGTGCTGCTTCATGCGCCGGACCGCGCGGGGCGTGAGCGCGACGGAGGTCAGCTTGCGGATCCGGGCGTGATCCGCCTGGGGGATGTTGAAAAAGGAGTTGCGGTGGATCTTGGCGAAGCCCTCGAAGCCCGGCTGCTCGTAGATCCCCATGCCCGGGTGGTGCTCCCAGTCATGGATGTTCGTGCTCAGGTGGTCGCCGACGAAGAAGCTGCGCAGGTCATCGAAGCGCGACAGCACCACGGTGTCCTTCTGGGGCCAGTAGTAGACCGGCGCGTTCTCGCGAAGCCACGCGTAGGTGGGGTAGGGATCCCTGGTGAACGCCTCGCTCTCGGTGTCGAGGACGAAGTCATCAGAGCTCGTGAACTTGGAGTTCGCTTGGTGAGTCATGGTTCATGCGGTGAATAGCGGTTCATATCCAGACTCGCAACTGTCCCAAGGGCCGGTTTATCGCTAGATAACTCGACGCGCTCCGCGTCATCCCATGGGCGAACTTCGAGCAGCTTACCGGAGCACGGAGCACCCCTGCGCACATGCGTATCGTGCGCCGGATATTGTCGACACTTCGGCGAGCACCGAGCTTTGGCCCAGCTGGATCAGGCGAAGACCTGATAGTGCTCGATCTTCTCTGCGAGCCGCGCCGCCAGGATCGGGCAGGCCTCGCCGAGCGCCGCGTGAATCTCCTTGGACTCCTCGCGGTAGCGCAGGATCTTCTGCTTGGACCAGCTCGCGGGCGGCGGCTGGAGGTTGGTGATGCGGTCGGCGAGCTTCACCATCCACACCTCCTCGGGCTGGCGACGGATCCGCTCGAGGCTGTCACGCATCTGCGCCTGCTTGTCGCCGACGCTGGCGTTCTTGCTCAGCGCCGCGACGCCGGTCGCCACCACCTGGCTGAACTCTCGCGCGAGCGCCCAGACCGTGACCTCGGTGTCCTCGACCACGTCGTGGAGCAGCGCGACTTGGATCGCGAGATCGGGCCGCGCCACCGCCTGGCCGAGGCGCTCGCGCTGCGCCAGGGCGTGGCTCACCTCCATGGCGACCGCGCCGATGTGCACGAGATAGGGCAGGTCCGAGTCGGGGACCTGCTGACCTTGGTGGGCCGCAGCGGCGAAGCGCCACGCCTGCAGCCAAGCGTCGGGAGACCAAAAACTCATCGTTGGCTGCGATTGTAGGCCAGCTGTGCTGCCGCGCGGCCGCAAACTTCAGCGCGGCGCGGCCCCTGCTTCGACACGCGCGAGCCCGCGCAGCAGCGGGTGTTCGAAGAGCCCCTCGAGCGCGCCGAGGTCTCCACGCCCGCCTTCGCGGTCGAGGTGCAGGGCGTGGAGTCCGGCGCGCCTGGCTCCGCGGACGTCGTCGCGCAGGGTATCGCCGATCATCAGCAGCTGATCCGCCGCGAGCCCGAGCGCGGCGCAGGTGTGGGCGTAGATCCCCGCGCTCGGCTTGGCCATGCCCACGTCGCAAGACAGCACGAGCACGTCGAAGTGCGCCGCGAGACCAAACTCGTGGATCGGCCGGGCGTAGGGCTTGGCGAGGTTCGAGAGCAGCGCCAGGCGCAGACCCATGGACCTGGCTCGCGCGAGGGTCGGGAGGCTGTCTTCGTAGAGCGCGACCTCGGCGAGGCCCGACTCGACGAGCCCCGCGTAATAATCGACCCCGCGGTCCGCCCGACGCCGCGGCGAGAAGCGGGCGTGGAACTCCCCCATGCCGGGGATCGGCTCGGTGAGCATGGCCCGGCGCGCCGCGAGCATCCGCCACACCGGCAGCCCGGCGATCAGCTCACGGTAGGCGCGAGGGCCCGCGCCGCGGGTCACCAGCGTGCCGTAGAGATCGAAGACGAGCCCGCGCACGGGGGCGGGGCTCGTCTTCTTCGGGCTCGGGCTCTCGTCGGCTGACACCGGGCTCGCTGCTCGGGCTCGCTGCTCGGGCGCGCACTCAGGCCGGCGCGGGCTGAGGCCCGCGGACGAGCTTGCCGGGGAGCGCCTCGGTCGGCTCGTCGTGCGAGCGGATGATCTCACCGGACACGATCGTGTGCACGAAGCCCTCGGCGCGCTGGACGAAGCGGCGGCCGCCAGCGGGGAGGTCGTAGACCATCTTGGGCCCGTGCAGATGCAGGGCGTCGAAGTCGATCACGTTGAGGTCGGCCTTGTAGCCCGGGGCCACGCGGCCGCGATCGTCGAGGCCGTAGAAGCTGGCCGTGTCGGAACTGAGCGTCTTGACGACCTCCTCGAGGCCGAGCTTGGGCCCGCGGCTGCGGTCGCGGCACCAGTGCGTGAGCATGAAAGTCTGGATGCTCGCGTCGCAGATCGCCCCGCAGTGCGCCCCGCCGTCGCCCAGGCCCAGGCGCGTGCGCGGGTGCTGAAGCAAGGTCCGCAGGTCCGAGAAGTCCTCGGAGGCGAAGTTGAAGATCGGGAAGTAGACGACGCCGCGGCCCTCGTCCTCCATCAGCCAGTCCCAGACCACGGCCTGCGGCGTGCTCCCGGTCCGCGCGGCCACGGCCGTGGCCGTCTCGCTGGGGTCGGGCTCGTAGTTGGGCGGATCCCCCAGGCGGTACATCTTGTGGAAGGACTGGATGATGTAGTCCTCGAACTCGCCGAAGGAAAACGGCTTTTCGGCGATGACCTTCTCGCGCAGCCCCGGCTTGCGCAGCTCGACCAGGCGCTGCTCGAAGGGCAGGTGATGCAGGGGCATGTAGCTCGGGTAGGGCAAGAAGGGCACCGCGGTGCCGGCCCAGGTCATCAGCACGCCGTTGGGCCGCCCGGCGACCTGGGCGTAGATCGGCAGCTGGTCGCGCTCGGCCGCGTCGAGCTCGGTGAGCAGCTTCTCGTAGAGCTTGGGGGCCTGGTCGGTCTGCAGCAGGTTGAAGCTGACGGTGCAGCCGATCTCCTCGACCATGCGCCGCATCCACGGGTACTCCTCGGCCATGTCGACGTGGTTGCCGGTCATCTGGAACATCACGCCGCCGCCATCGACCACGGCCTTGGCCAGGGCGAAGTTCTCACGCTCGTCGGCGAAGGTCCCGGGCACGAACTCGCCGTCGATGCCCTTGTGGATCGGCGTGCGCGAGGTCGAAAAGCCCAGCGCGCCGGCCTCGACGCCCTCGCGGACGATCCGAGCCATGGCCGCGAGGTCGTCCGCGGTCGCGGCCTCGTGCTTGGCCCCGCGCCGGCCCATGACGTAGGCCCGCAGCGCGCCGTGGGGGACCTGGGCGCAGATGTCGATGGCTCGCGCCTGCTTGTCGATGGCGTCGAGGTAGTCGGGGAAGCTCTCCCAGTCCCAGACCATGCCCTCGGTCATCGCCGTGCCGGGGATATCCTCGACGCCCTCCATCAGGCCGATCAGCCAGTCGTGCTTGTCGGGCGCCGCCGGGGCGAAGCCCACGCCGCAGTTGCCCATGACCACGGTCGTGACCCCGTGCCAGCTCGAGGGCGTGACCTGGGGATCCCAGGTCACCTGGGCGTCGTAGTGCGTGTGCACGTCGACGAAGCCGGGGGTGACCAACTTGCCGGTGGCGTCGATCTCCTTGGCGCCGCTGCCCGGGGGCAGGCCGGGCTCGACGGCGACGATCTTGCCGTCGCGCACGCCGACGTCGGCCTGGCGCCGCGGGGCGCCAGTCCCGTCGATCACGGTTCCATTGCGGATGACGAGGTCGAAGCGCTGCTCACTCATGGCCCCAACCTATCAGCTGAGCGCGGCGTCCGTCACGACCGCGTGCGGTCAGGGCTGCTAGCCGTTGTTGACCGCACGCGTCGTATTTCGCGGAGCTTCGACCTGCTGAGCTCGGACTCGCCGGGCCCGCGAAATTAGCCGGCAGCGCCGAGCCCGGGTCAGTGAGGCTCGTCCGGCACCACGATATCGCGTGGCTCGTCGGCCTTGGGCGTGAGCTTGGGCCGCTTGGTCGGCTTGCCCTCGGCGTCTAGGTACACGATGCCGCCCTCGCCAAAGAGCTGCTCCTTGGCCAAGGCCTCGACCTCCTCGAGCACCACGTTGGCGTCACCGACGACCAAGACCACCTGCCCGCTGCTCTGCAGGTGAGCCTCGGCCGCGGCGCGAACGGCCTTGGCGTCGAGGGTGCGCAGGCGCTCCTGGTAGCCCTCGTGCCAGTCGAGGGGCAGGTCGTAGTAGGTGAGGCCGATGAACTCGAAGAGCACCGAGCTGGCCGTGGCGAAGTCGGCGGGCATGGCCAGCAGGGCGCCCTCGCGCTCGCGCTTGACCTCCTCGGCCGTCGGATCCGTGGTCCGCATGCGCTCGATCTCCTTGGCGATCTCACGCAGGGCCCCAGCGGTCGCGTCGCTGCGCACGGAGCTGCCAGCGCTGAAGTAGGAGCCCTCCCTGCTGTAGTGGTAGCCCCCGCGGGCGCCGTAGGACCAGCCCTTGTCCTCGCGCAGGTTCATGTTGATCCGACTCGAGAACGAGCCGCCGAGGATCGCCGACATGATCTGCGTGGCCTCGTAGTCCTCGGCCTTGCGCGCCGGGCCCAGGTGCCCGAGGAGGATCTGCGACTGCGCGGCGCCGTCGACGTGGACGAAGTAGATGGTCCCGGGCTTGGGCGCGGGCGCAGGCATCTTGCCGAGCTTGGGCGCCTTGCCCTTCCACTTGGCCAGGCGCTCGCCGAGCTGCTCGCGGACCTCGGCCTCGGTCACCTTGCCGGCGATCCACAGCCGCGCGCCGTCGGGCCTGAGCTTGGCGACCCACTTCTTGCAATCCTCGAGCGTGACCGCGTCGATGCTGGCCGCGGTCTCGATCTTGCCCTCGGGGTGGTTGGCGCCCCAGATCAGCGAAGGATAGAGGCGGTAGGCGATCGCCGTGACCGAGCCCTCCATCTGCTGAAGACGATCCTCGTGCTGGTTCTTGATGCGCTCGAAGTCCTCGCTGCGCAGCCCTGGCTCGAGCATCATCTCGGCCGTGAGGTCGAGGGCCGCCGGGAGCTCGCGCTCGATCGAGCGCACCCAGATCGTGCTGCGCTCGGACCCGCCCCGCGCCCACAGCGAGACCGCGTGATCGTCCTTGGCGATGGCGAAGGCGGCCTTGTCCTTGGACTTCGTCGCCTCGCCCATCAATTCGGCGCACACGCCCGCCATCCCGGTCTTGCCCTTGGGATCGTCGACCTCGCCGATGTCGAACTCGAACAGCATCATGACCGTGGGCAGGGTCTGTTGTTCGACGAGATAGACCTCGAGGCCGTTGTCGAGCTCGAAGGTCTCGATCGAGGGGATCTTGACCGGGGCAATCTCGCGGGGCTCGGGCCGCTGCGCGCGGAAGGCCTCGTCGGGCCACTCGACCTCGGGCTCGTCCGCGGCCTGCTCGCCGTCCTCGCCCGGGGTGACGACCACGTCCTCGGTCTTCTTGCAGGCCAGGGGGCCCGCGGCCATGCACGCGATCAGGGCGCTGAGGGTCAGCAATGAGCGACGCATCACTTGCTCTCCTTTTGCTCGGCGGCGCCCGCGGACGGGTCGCTGGCCTTGGGCTTGGTGAAGATCTTGGCTTTGGGCTTGCTCAGGTAGCGCTCGGCCACGCTGCGCACGCCCTCGGGCTCGAGCGCGCGGACCCGGGCCAGGTAGTCGTCGGCGTAGCCGGGGTCGCCGGTGTAGTGGTTGAAGAACTGCAGCTGGTTGGTCCGGCTGCCGAGGCTCTCGAGGCCCCACACGAAGCCCGACTCGGTCTGGATGACGTGGCGCGCGACCTCGGCGGGGGTCGGGCCGTCGGCGATCAGCTTGGCGACCTCCTCGTCGATCGCTCGCTCGACCGCCGCGCGCTTGTTGGCCTGCTCCTCGGGGCTCTCGCTCGAGGTCATGGTCACGGTCACGTGGAAGGCGCCCGAGAAGCCCGAGCCGGCCTGGTAGACCCACACGCTCTGGGCGATCTGCTCCTCGTCGACGAGGCGCCTGGTCAACCGGCCCCAGCCCTCGGCGCCGAGCGCCCCCGAGACCACGTCGAGGGCGAAGTCCCCCTGACCGAGCATCGCCGGGCTGTGCCACACCCAGTGGACCCGCGGGAGCCGGGCGAAGTCGTCCTCGATCTCGACGCTGACGTCCTCGCTGAACTCCGGCGCCGGCACGGGCTTGTGCTGGGGCGCGGGCAGCTTGGGGAAGCTCCCGAACCACTTGTCGACCAGGGCCTTGGCGTCGTCGATCTCGATGTCACCGGCGACCACCAAGGTCGCGTTGCTCGGCACGTACCACTTTTGGAAGAAGGCGCGCACGTCCTCGAGGCTGGCGCTCTCGAGGTCCTCGTGCTTGCCGATGGTCATGTAGCGATAGGGGTGGCCCTCCGGGTAGAGGGCCGCGGCCACGGCGAAGCGCTCCTTGCCGTAGGCCACGTTGTCGTAGCGCTGGCGTCGCTCGTTGCGGACCACGTCGATCTGGTTGGCGAGGCTGTCCTCGTTGAGCAGATCGAGCATGTAGCCCATGCGATCGCTCTCGAGCCACAGCGCGGTCTCGATCTCGTGGCTGGGCACGGTCTCGAAGTAGTTGGTGCGGTCGGCGTTGGTGGTCCCGTTGACGTCCGTACCGCCGATCTCGCGCAGGATGTCGAAGTGCACGTCCTCGCCGATGTGCTTGGCGCCCTGGAACATCATGTGCTCGAAGAGGTGGGCGAAGCCGGACTTACCCACGACCTCGTCGCCGCTGCCGACGTGGTACCAGATGTTGACGGTGACGAGCGGCGCCGTGGTGTCCCGATGGAGGATCACCTCGAGGCCGTTGTCGAGGGTGTAGTGGTCGTAGTCGATCTCGATGTCAGCGTCGGCCTGCGTCTGCTCGCCTTCGCCGGCATCGACGGCGTGGGGCTGGATGAGCAAGAGGGGGAGCGCGACACCGAGGATGCTGAGCAGCCGTCCTCGCGCCATGGCGAATGCTGACCCATGGGCGCAGATCCGGCAAGCGTTGGCAAAATG
Organism: Pseudenhygromyxa sp. WMMC2535; assembly: GCF_011083025.2. Classification (NCBI taxonomy): domain Bacteria; kingdom Pseudomonadati; phylum Myxococcota; order Nannocystales; family Nannocystaceae; genus Pseudenhygromyxa; species Pseudenhygromyxa sp. WMMC2535. The sequence continues at coordinate 2,600,116 of NZ_JABJWV010000001.1, read as the reverse complement.
ACAAAGTGTGCACCCGCTGCCTGCGAGGCCGACATGCCCGCGCTGCCCGGCGCGCGAAGCCCTGCGCGCCGGGCCATTGCGAGCAGCCTCAGCCGCGCCGCAGCGGATGCTCGAGGATCGGCAGACGCTCGTTCTCTCCGCGCTCGACGAGCAGCTCGAGGCCGTCCATCAGCAGCGCGGGACAGGTCACCGCCGCGTCGACCGTCTGGCCGAGCATCCCGTCGAGGCCCAGATCAGCCGCGAAACCACCAGACAGGCCCGGAGCGAGGCGCATCGCCAGGGTCTGTGCCTGATCCCCCACGGCGCGGATGCGTCGAAGCGCGCGCATGGCCATCGGTGCGAACATCGCCCCGCGCACCAAGCTGCGCTCGATCTTGCCGGCCTTGCGCTCGAGGCGGAACACCCGGCCCGGCAAGGGCAACGAAATCTTGCGTCCCGAAGTGAACACGGCCGCGGAGTCACGCGGGACCGGACCGAGCACCGAGCCGTCGCGCAGGCTCTCGATCGCAAACGCGAACTCGTAGCCGTCCTCACGCGCGCGGCGAAGCAGCTCGGCCTCGAGCTTGTCCTGGCTCAGGCCGCGCTTTTTACTGCTCAGCGTCAGGTTCGAGATCATCGGGCCGATGAAGCCGCCGGCCGTCGCCCGCGCGTGGCCGTTGCTCCCGCTTTGCTTCTCGTTGGGCCGGCGGGTCATCAGCAGGCTGTGCAGCACGCCGGCGCGGACAATCTCGACGCGCTCGGCCGGCACGCCCTCGCCGTCGCGGATGTAGTGGCCAAAGCCCTCGGCGAGGGGATCGTCGACGAGGTCGAGGAAGTCGGGCATCACCGCCTTGCCGAGGCGCTCTTGCCAGTAGGGCTCGAGCTCGAGCAGGCGGCCATAGTCCGAGAGCGGGGCCGGCTCGCCGCTGGCGTGGACCGCCACGGTGCTGGCGAGGAGCTGGGCCGCGGCCGTCGGCCACAGCAGCACCGGGCCGTCGTAGTCGTCGTCGAGCATCGGCGCGGCGACGAGCGCCTCGAGCTCGCGCAGCACCTGATCGACCATGGCCTCGGCCCGCTCGCGCAGGCCCTCGGCCGCGAGCAGCTCCTGGGCGTGGATCGCCAGGCCGTGGTCGAGCTCCATGCCGTCCTCGGCCTGGGTCTGGGCGACCACCCCGAGCACGAAGCGATCGTGGACGCGACCCATGGCCAGGTCCTCGCTCGAGACCAGCATCTCCTGGCTGCGCATGGTCGAGATCAGCACGTCGCCGTTGTCGATGCTCGGGTGGGCCTCGAAGCGCTTGGACAGGGACGCCGCGAGGCTGCGCAGGCCTTCGCGGTCGAACTCGAGCTCGAGCAGCGCCGCGGCCGGAGGATCGACGAGCGCCGCCCCGGGCTCGAGCTCGGGCGCCCACTCGAGGTCGAGCACCGGCCCGGGGCCGGCCACGCGATCGTCGGGGAGGTCCTTGTCGGCGAGGCGATCGATCGCGCTGAGCTTGGCCTGGTAGGCCGCCGTGGCCGCGCGGAAGCTGGCGTCCATGGCCAGCCACAGCCGCTTGCGCGCGGCGTCGCCGTCGAGGAGCAGGGGCAGGGCGAAGGACGGCTCGATGTTGCCGCCAAAGAAGTTGCTGTTGTCCTCGGCGAGCTCGCCGACCCAGACCGCGACCGAGGCCACGGCCTCGCTGGCGCGCAGATCCACGATCACGCCGCCGTAGGAGCCGTCGATGGTCAGGCTCTCGGCCCGGACCGCGTGCAGCGTCGCCGCGTAGGGCTCGGGGGCGTCGGGCAGGCGCAGCTCGGCGAGGCCGCGGGAGAGCTCGGCGCGCAGCGCCTCGAGCTCTCCGCCGCTGGCCGCCTGCGCGACCCCGAAGGGGCCGCCCGGCAAGAGCTCTCCGACGAGGGCGCCGATCGCCACGCTCGCGCCGGCCAAGAAGCGCCGCCGGCCCAGGCCCGCTCCGAGGGGCTGGGCTGCGTCGCGCTGGGCTACGTCGCGCTGGGCTGCGTCACGCTGGGCTACGTCGCGCTGGCCCGGGTCGCGCTGGCCCGGGTCACGATCTCCGGAGATATGGCTCGTCGTCGTCATCTTCGTCGTGGTCATTGGCCGGCCTCCTCGACGCTCGCGCGCCGGCGCTCACTCGGCGGCGGTGGCAGCAGCGGCGGCTTGTCGCGCTGGTGCATGGCCCGCTCGATCTCGAGCTTGCTCAGGAGCAGCGAGGGGCTGACCGCCGAGACCGGCACCCAGCCGCTCTCGGCCCCGCACATCCCGTTGAACACCCCGGGCGTGTCCCCGGCGGCGATGATCGTCTCGAAGGCGGCCAGCGGCGTGCCGACCATGTCGGCCCCGCGCACGAGCTCGTCGGGGCGGCCGTCGGTGTACACGCGGTAGACCATCAGCGGCATGACCTTGAAGGCCTGGGGGCCCGAGCGATCGGTGATCGTGTAGCCGCCCTGGATGTCGGAGAACCACAGCCCGTAGGGCTTGTTTTGCGACTTGGCCTCGGCGATCAGCCGCTCGCGCATGTCGGCCTCGGGCACGGTCTCCCGCGCCGAGACGATCAGGTTGCCCTGGCGCGCGACCACCCGGTAGCCGCGGTCGCGGCGACCGTGGCCGTTGCTGGCTTCGAAGGGCGCGACCACGGAGCGCGACTGCAAGAAGCCCTCGAGCACCCCGGCGCTGACCAGGTCCGCGCGCTGAGCCACGATCGCCTCGTCGTCGACGTAGTAGTGGCCGTTGAGCGGCGTGCCGTTGATGCTCGCCAGGGTCGGGTCGTCGTAGACGTCGATGAACTCGGGCAGGATCGGCTGGCCGAGCATCTTGGTGAAGGTCTGGCCCTCGTAGTCGTCCTTTTGCCGGTGACCCTCGAGGCGGTGGCCGAAGATCTCGTGGAAGAACACGCCGGCGGCGGGACCCTCGAGCACGGCCGGGCCGGTGTAGGGCTCGGCGATCGGGGCCTCGCGCAGATCCAGGAGCTCGCCGCGCAGGCGCTCGGCCACGCCGCGCAGCTCGTCGGGGGTCGGCAGCTGGCTGGGGTCGTGGCGCTCGAAGCTGACGAAGCGCTGCAGGCCCATGCCGTCCTCGGCCTGGGTCGTGGCCATCAGCATCATGCGCACGCGGATCCGCCCGCTTTGGACCTTCGCGCCCTCGCTGTCGACGTAGGCCCGGTTGTCGACCTCCGCGGCGAGGACCACGGAGGCCTGCTGCACCACGGGGTCGGCGTCGAGGATCGCCGAGAGCTCGGCGACGAGCGGCGCCCAGTCCTCGGCCACGCCCTCGAGGTCGAGCTCGAGCGGCTTTTCGATGTGCTGGAGCGGCTCGTCGACCAAGGTGAAGTCGGGGTGCTCCGGCTCGTCCTCGCGGGTCAGCATGGACTCGGAGCTCACGGCCTCGATCCACGACTCGACGGCGCGCTGGTACTGGCTCTCGGTCACCATCCAGATCGCCTGGGCGAGGGACAGCGGGTCGTTGGAGACGGCGACCTGGACCCCCGCGCCGAGGCCGTTGCCGCCGTACCAGCCGTTGGTCGGGTGGCCGTTGTCGAGCATCGGCGTGCCCACGCGGACGTCCACGTCCAAGGTGCGATCGTCGTCGATGTGGCGCTTGTCCAGGGCCCCGTCGTTGGCCTCGAGCCACAGCGAGCGCGACCCGACGAGGTCGTAGGCCATGAAGTAGGCCGGGTCCTCCTGCTCGGCGAGCTGGGCAAAGTTCGCGGCGAGCTCACGCTCGAGCACGGCGATCGCCGGCCCGGGCTCGGCGAGCTCGGGCTCGAGCGTGGTGGTTTCGAATTCCAGGGGCGGGCCGAGGGGCGCGCGGGTCTCGGGGCCGTCCTTGGGGCAAGCGATCAGCGCCAGCGCGGCGAGGGGCGCCAACGCGAGGCGAAGCAGAGGGGCGGGGCGGTGCACCGCAGGAGGGTAGCAGGGCGCACACTAGTCCGCCTGGTAGATCAGCCGCTCCCAGGTGGTGCTGCTGTTGAGGCTCGTGGTCGAGCCGCAGCGGTAACCGCCAGAGATGTTGTCGCTGTTGGTGTGCCAGCACAGGCGATACTGGGGGTTGGCCGAGCCGACGTCACAGGAGCTGCGGGACACCGCGTCGCCAGCGGCGGCGAAGCCCATGGAGTAGCTGTTGCTGTAGTACCAGGCCACGCCGTTGGCCTCGTGCTTGCCGGTGTTCTCGCTGCCGACGTCGTAGAGCACGTCTTCGCGCTCACCCATCGCAAGCAAGGTGAAGGTGTCGGAGCCGACCGGGCGGCAGGCCTCGAGCAGCCTGGATCCCGTGCACTGCTGGCCGAGGATCGTGTTCGTCAGGTCGTTGACGGTCGCCCCGTAGAGCCCGCTCCAGCACAGCTCCCAGCCGCCGAGAGTGTCCTCGGGGATGTTGGTCTGCGGGCCCTCGACCCACCACAGCAAGGCCACGCAGGCGTTGGTACAAAAGTCGTCATCGACGTCGTTGCCGTCGTCGCACTCCTCGACGCCCTCTTGCTTGACGCCGTCGCCACAGACCGCGGCCGTGCACGACGTGGTGCAGGCGTCGCTGTCGACGTCGTTGCCGTCGTCGCAGTCCTCCTCGGCCTCGTTGATGTAGCCGTCACCGCAGTAGGCGGCCTCGCAAAACACCGGGATGCAGCCGTCGGTGTCGAGGTCGTTGCCGTCGTCACACTCCTCGACCTCGGCCTGGGTGTAGCCGTCGCCGCAGTACGCGAGCTGGCAGGCCGGGCACTCGTCGGTGGTGTCGGCGTTGCCGTCGTCGCACTGCTCGCCGTCCTGGATCACCCCGTCGCCGCAGGTCCCGGGGAGGCACATGCTGTTGCAGTCGTCGGCGTCGCTGTCGTTGCCGTCGTCGCACTCCTCGACGCCGCCTTGCACGTAGCCGTCGCCGCAGGTCGCCAGCTTGCAGCCCTCGACGCAGGCGTCGGTGTTGATCGCGTTGCCGTCGTCGCACTCCTCGTACTCGGCCACGTAGCCGTCGCCGCAGGCCGCCAGCTGACAGTCGGGGGTGCACTGCCCGGACTCGGAATTGTCCGCGCCGAGGTCACACTGCTCGCCCTCCTCGACGACCCCGTTGCCGCACTCTCCGCCCGCCTCGTCGTCCTCCCCACCGTCGTCGTCGGTGGTGTCCCCGTCGCTGTTGCTCGTGGTCGTCGCGGTGGTCGTGAACCCGAAGCCCTCGTCGTTCTCGCCACCGGACGAGCACGCGCTGATCAGCAAAACCCCAGAAGAAACGATGGTCAGGCTAACTTTCGACATGCGCAGGAGAATCGCAGAGCTGCGCGGTCACCGAAAGCGCAGCGCGAGGTGTCACGTTGGTGTCACGATCAAACGCAAGCGCGCCGCGCTGTCCCCTCTGTCGTCAAAACGGGCAGCTGCGGCGCTCTGGAGGCTCTCGCCCCGCCTGGATCAGACGTCGATGTTGCGGGCGTTGAGCGCGTTTTCCGTGATGAAGTCACGCCGTGGCGCGACCTCGTCACCCATGAGGACGGTGAAGACCTCGTCTGCCAGGTCGGGGTCGCCAACCTTGATCTGAAGCAGGTCGCGGTTCTCCGGGTCCATGGTGGTCTCCCACAGCTGCTCGGGGTTCATCTCGCCCAGACCCTTGTAGCGCTGGATCTGCAGCCCGGCGCGCCCGACCTCGCCGACGTGGTCGACGACGCCGAGCAAGGTCTTGGGCTCGGCGACGACCTCGTCCTTGCGGCGCAGGGCGAAGGGCCCGCTGCCGTGGCCGGTCAGCGAGGCGCGGATCCGCAGGAGCTCGCGGATCTCCGAGGAGCGCAGCAGCGTCGCGCCGATGTCTTCGTGGACGGTGACCCCGTCGGCGAGGATCTCCACGCGCAGGACCATGCGCTCCTCCTCGCCGCTGCCCTCGTCGACCCGAGCCAGCGCGACCTTGTGGCCGAGCTTGGTCAGCGGCATCTGCGGGAGCGCCCGCTCGATGATCGCCTGGCCGAGACCGGCGATCGTCGCCTCTTCGCGGCCGGTGAACGCGGCCTCGACCTCGTCGCGGCCGCGGGCCTCGAGCTCGTCGAGCAGCGCCTCGACCAAGGGCCGGCGGTGCTCACGGTCGAGGCCGGTGAGCAGGTTGCGGTAGCGGACCCCGGCGTGGGCGATCTCGGACAGGACCTTGGCCGAGGCCGAGGCCCCCGCGATCTCGAGGGTCAGGTCCTCGACGGCGCCGTCGATGATGAAGTTGTCGAGCTCGGCGTCGTTCTTGAGGTAGGTCTCGCGCTTGCCGGCCTTGACCTTGTAGAGCGGCGGCTGAGCCACGTAGATGTAGCCGCGGTCGATCATGTCCGGGAAGTGGCGGAAGAAGAAGGTCAGCAGCAGCGTGCGGATGTGCGAGCCGTCGACGTCCGCGTCCGTCATGATGATGATCTTCTGGTAGCGCAGCTTCGACAGGTCGTAGGTGTCCTGGCCGATGCCCGTGCCCAGCGCGGTGATCAGCGCGACGATCTCCTGGCTCGACAGCATCTTGTCGATGCGCGCCTTCTCGACGTTGAGGATCTTGCCGCGCAGGGGGAGGATCGCCTGGATCCTGCGGTCGCGGCCTTGCTTGGCCGAGCCACCTGCGCTGTCACCCTCGACGATGAAGAGCTCGGCCTGGGCCGGGTCCTTCTCCTGACAGTCGGCGAGCTTGCCCGGGAGGCTGAGGCCGTCGAGCACGCCCTTGCGGGTGATGGTCTCGCGGGCCTTGCGGGCGGCGGCGCGGGCCCGGGCGGCGAGCAGGGCCTTGTCGATGGTCAGCTTGGCGTCCTTCGGGTTCTCCTCGAAGTAGCGCCCGAGCGCCTCGGTGACCGCGTTTTGGACCAGGGCCGTGACCTCGCTGGAGACCAGCTTCTCCTTGGTCTGGCTGTTGAACTTGGGGTCGGGGTGCTTGACCGCGATGATCGCCACCAGGCCCTCGCGCACGTCCTCACCGGAGAGCGTGCCCTTGTGGCCCTTGAGCATGTTGTGATCGCCGGCGTAGCCGTTGACCACGCGGGTCAGGGCCGTGCGCAGGCCGGTGAGGTGGGTGCCGCCGTCGCGGTTGGCGATGTTGTTGGTGTAGCAGTGGATGTGCTCGTGGAAGGCGTCGGTCCACTGCAGGGCGACCTGAACCCCGAGCTCGTGGTCGCGGCCTTCGAACTCGAAGGGGACCTCGGAGCGCAGCTCGATCAGCCCGCCGATCTTGGTGCGCTTGGCGGTCAGCAGCTCGACGAAGCTGGCCACGCCGCCCTCGCCGGTGAACACCTGCTCGCGCTTCTTGTCACCGGAGACCGTGGGCCGCAGATCCGTGAGGTTGATGTTCACGCCCTCGGTGAGGTAGCTGAGCTCGCGAAAGCGCGAGCCCAGGGTCTCGAAGTCGACCTTGGTCGTGCCGTAGATCAGCGGGTCGGCGTGGAAGGTGACCTTGGTGCCGCGGCGATCGGTCTCGCCAGTGACCTCGAGATCGCGGGCGACCTCGCCACGCTCGAAGCGGGCGCGGAAGATCTTGCCCTCGCGCCAGATCTCGAGCTCGAGCCAGTCCGACAGGGCGTTGACCACGGTCACGCCGACGCCGTGCAGGCCGCCGGAGACCTTGTAGGCCGCGTTGTCGAACTTCCCGCCGACGTGCAGCTTGGTGAAGATCGCAATCGCGGCCGGGACCTGCTTGCCCTCGACTTCCATGGAGCCCGTCGGGATCCCGCGGCCGTCGTCTTCGACGGTGATCGAGTCGTCCGGGTGGATGACGATCCGGATGGTCTTGCAGTGTCCGGCGAGGGCCTCGTCGATGGAGTTGTCGAGGATCTCGAACACCATCTTGTGCAGGCCGGTGATGTCGGTGTCGCCGATGTACATGCCCGGGCGCTTGCGCACCGCCTCGAGGCCCTCGAGGTGCGAGATGGAGCTCTCGTCGTAGGCCGGAGCTTGGGCGGGAGAGGCGGGCTCGACCTTGGCGTCTGATTCGCTGGCGTCCATGGATTCGGCTGGCTTTAGATAGCACCGACGCCGATCCCTTACCAGGGCACGAACGCGTCCCTAGCCGTGATTACGCGCCAAAAATCGCGGATTTTGTGCTTCACGCGCCGGTCGGGCCGGGCGCTCGCTCGGCGGGACGGATGCGGCCGCCCTCGACCTGCAGATCACGGCGCTCGACCCCCTCGCCGAGCTCGATGTAGCGGGCCGAGGTCGTGGTCAGGACGCACTGCCCAACCTCGGTGGCGAGGGCCTCGAAGAGCCGGGCGCTGCGCACTGGATCGAGCTCGCTGGACACGTCGTCGAGGAGCAGCAAAGGTGCGCTCCCGCGCAGCTCCCGGGCCCGGCGCAGCTCCGCGATCTTGAAGGCCAAGACCAGCGCTCGGGACTGGCCCTGAGAGGCGAAGTCGCTAGCCTCGGCCCCGTCGAGGGTGACCTGTAGATCGTCGAGGTGCGGCCCCACCGTGGTCCGCCCTGCCGCGAGGTCTCGCCTACGGTAGTTTCGCAGCGCCTCGCCCAGGGCGACCCTGCGCCGCTGCGCGGCCTCGTCCGGCTGATCCTCGCCACCGAGCGCGTCTTCGAGGCGCCCGCGGTAGGCCAAGCCCGCCTCGAAATTCGAGTCGGGCTCATCACGGTCGTGGATCTGGGCAAAGGCGGCCTGAAAGGGCCCACGCAGGTCGTCGACCAGGGCCACGCGCCGCGCCCAGATCCGCGAGCCGACATCGGCCAGCCCGTGGTCGTAGCCATCGAGCATCGCCTCGCGCTGTGCCGGTGCGAGCTCCCCTGGCTCCGCGCGCAGCACTCGATTGCGCGAGCGCAGCAGCTTGTCGTAGCGCTGGACGTCCGCGATGTGCCCCCGGGCTCGGGCAAAGAGGACTCGATCCAGGAACTGCCGGCGCGCGCTCGGGGATCCACGCAGGATCCCGAGGTCCTCCGGGGTGAAGAGCACCGCCCGGATCCGCCCATAAAACTCCGCCGCCGAGCGGATCAGCTTGCCATCGAGGCGAGCGCTCCGCCGCGTCGACCGAGCGCCGCGATCGATCCGAAGCTCGAGCTGCGTCGGCAACCCGAGCTCGGGATCGAAGACATCCACGGCCACGCGAGCGTGGTCCTGGCCGCGACGCAGCATCGCGTCGAGCTTCGCCCCTCGAAAGGAGCGCAGCGTCGACACGAAGTACAGCGCCTCGAGCACGTTGGTCTTCCCGGCGCCGTTGTGGCCCCACAAGATCGTGAAGCGCGGGCCGAACTCGACCTCGATCCCACCACCGGCCTCGCCGCCCTCGTCCGCGAGGCCGAAGTTGCGAAAATCCGAGAGGCTCAGCCTACGCAGCTCCATGGAGCTCTCCCAGCGCCGAGCAGCCGAGAGCGCCCTCGCTCACCAAGCCATCGCCTTCGCGGAGCGAGGGGCCGTTGGCCGCATCGCAGCGGCGGACGTGCGTGGCCAAGGGCAACCAGGCACCGCGGGGGTTGAAGCGCCTCAGATCCGCATGGGCATGACGACGGCGAGGAAGTCCGCCGCCTCTTGCCCCTCTTCGTCGGGCGCCGGCCGGAGCACGCAGGGATCCAGCTCGCCTTGAAAGTCGAGGTAGATCCGGTTGGCGTCGACCGCCGAGAGCGCCTCGATGAGGTAGTTCGCGTTGAAGCCGGCCGTGAGCGGGCTGCCGTCGTAGTCGGCCGGGAGGTCGAGGTTCGTGGCGCCGAGCTCGGGGTTGTCGGCGTTGAGCTCGAGGCTGCCCTTGTCGAGCTGGAGCTTGACCGTGGCGGTCTTCTCGGGGGCGATGACCACCGCGCGACGCAGCGAGCCGATCAGCTCCTCACGGTCGACGCCAGCGCGACGTTGGTAGTCCTTGGGCACGACCTGCTTCCAGGGCGGGAAGGACACGTTGTTGAGCTTGACCGAGAGGGTCAGGCTGTCGGCCTTGATGAACAGGTAGCTGTCGCCGATGCCGAAGCCGACCTCACCCTCGACGCGGTTGAGGACCTTGCGGATCTCGTCCATGCCCTTGCGGGGGATGATGATCCCCGTGTCGAGCTTGGGACCCTCCATGGCCAGGCTGTACTTGGTCAGCCGGTGGCCGTCGGTGGACACCATGGTCACCGTGGTCCCGTCGCTCTCGAAGAGCGCGCCGTTGAGATTGACCCGGGCCTCGTCGGTGGACACCGAGAACAGGGTCTTGTCGATGAGGTCGACGAGCTTGTGCCCGGGGATCTGCGTGAAGTCGACGCCGGTCGAGTCCGGGAGCTCCGGGAAGTCGCCCTCGGGCATGCCCATGAGCTTGAACTCGGCTCGTGAGGCGAGGATCTGCGCCCACGAGTTGTCGAGGCTCTTGATGCGCAGCGCGCCGCTGGGGAGGGTGCGGACGACGTTGTGGAGGTGACGAACCCCCAGGGTCAGGCTGCCGGGGCTGCTGACCTTGCAGGGGACGGTCTCGGTGAGCGCGATCATCATGTCCGTCGCGCTGCAGACGAGCTCGTCGTCCTTGGTGGCGCGCAGGAGCACGTTGGCCAGCACCGGCATGGTGTTCCTGCGGTCGGCCACCGTCTGGGCCAAGGTGAGCGCCGACAAGAAGCGGGCCTGATCGATCTCGAACTCCATTGGGTCCTCGGTCGGTGGGTTGTACCAGTCGAAAGGTCGGGTTGGGAGGGGTCGGATGTCGGCCGCGCGAAGAAGTGATCAAGGGTCTTTTTAAAATTTAATTCTCGTGATCTAGATCTGTCCTGTGGTTTTGTGGACATGATCCCAATCATGTTGAATTTATTCGGTTTTCCGCTGGACAAGGTCCGGGGATAGACCGGGGATGAAAGGCCCCTGATCCACTGGTTGGCGGCGCGCTTTGCCCTCCACGACTTTTTATCCCCGGCCTGTGGAAAACAAATCCGGGGGTCTGGTGAGGGCGAATTGGGTCTGGCACAGCCGGCGCTCGGGGGCAAAAAAAACGCGAGAACAAAGTCGCCGGCTCGCGCGACTCGCTCGATCACCCACGCGAGGGCCCGGCCGAGGTCCGACCGAGCTCCTGGCACTCGAGCCCTCGAGGGTATGCGGGCAAACAAAAAAAGTCCGGGAGAAGGAAGACGACCCTCTTCGTCTTCCTCCCCCCGGACCGAGTCCGAGGCCCCCTCAGACCTCGGGCTGTGCGCCGGGAACCGCACCGAATCTCATCGAGCCCTCGCTCATCGAGGACCACACCACCGACACGTTCGGCTGGGTTCTCAGTAGGCTGTATGCACGCTCCACAGAGGAGCAAGGCTCGCGCCACCGAGTGTCTGTTTTTGTGACAAGTCCTTTGAGATCAAGGACTTGAAGAAGAATCAGGGGCGGCTGCGCGCGGCGATGCGCGAACCCACCTAGGTAGGCCCGAGGTCCCCACGGCTACGAAGCTAGCCGCCGGCTCCTCGGGGATCGCCGGTCTTTGATTCAGCCAGCGACGAAGAGCTGGCCGACTTGATAGACGAGCAGCGCCGCCACATACGCGATCACGGTCATGCTCACGAGCATGAAGAGCGGCCAGCGCCAGCCTCGGGTCTCGCGCCGGACGACCGCGAGGGTCGACATGCACTGGCAGGCGTAGACGAAGAAGACCATCAGGGCGAGGCCCGAGAGCTTCGAGTAGCGCGGCTTGCCAGTGACCGGATCCTTGGCGTCGCGGATGACCTCGCGCAGGGGGGCGTCGTCTTCGTCGGCGCCCTCGATGCCGTAGACTAGGCCGAGCGTGGACACGAGGACCTCGCGGGCGGCGAAGCTGCCGATCAGCCCGACGCCGATGCGCCAGTCCTGGCCGATGGGCTCGATCGCCGGCTCGATGGCCTTGCCGACGCGGCCGGCGTAGGAGCGCTCGATCGCGGTCTCGCCGGGCTCGAGCTCGCTGGGGTCGACCTGCGGGAAGCTGAGCAGGCCCCACAGCACGATGGTCACGGCCAAGATGATCGTCCCGGCGTCGCGCAGGAAGTCCATGGTCCGATCCCAGACGTGGCGAAGCGTGTCCCACAGCCGGGGGATGCGGTAGGGCGGGAGCTCGAGGACCAGCGGGGGCGTGGGGCTGGCGAGCAAGGTCCGCTTGTAGAGCGCGCCCAGGCCCAGGGCCGAGACCGTGGACAGGAGGTACATGCCCAGCAAGATCAGCCCGCCTTCGGTGAAGGGCCCGAACACCCGGCGGTTGGCGGTGAACAGCGCGCCGATCACCAGGGCGTAGACCGGGAGCCGGGCGCTGCAGCTCATGAAGGGGATCATGAGGATGGTGACCAGCCGATCCTTGAAGGAAGAGATGGTCCGCGTGCTCATGATCGCCGGGATGGCGCAGGCGTAGCCCGAGAGCAGAGGCACGAAGGCCTTGCCGTTGAGCCCGACCCGCGACATCAGCCGGTCGACGATGAAGGCTGCCCGGGCCATGTAGCCCGAGTCCTCGAGCAGGCCGATGAACAAGAAGAGCAGGGCGATCTGCGGGACGAAGACGACGACGTTGCCGACGCCGGCGATCACCCCTTCGGTCAGCAGGTCGGTGAACAGCCCGGGGCCGAGCAAGCCGGCGACGAGCTCGCCGAGGCTCCCGACGCCGCCCTCGATCAGGCCGACGAAGGGGTCCGCCCACGAGAAGATCGACTGGAAGACCAAGGCCATCACGAGCAGGAAGACCAGCGGCCCGAACACCCGGTGGGTGAGCAGCTTGTCGATGCGCTCGGAGCGAGCCATGGCCGGAGCCTCGAGGTGCTGACCTTCGGGGGCGGGGCCCATCCCTGCGAGCAGGCGGTCGACCTCGGCGTAGCGCATCGCAACGAGCTCGAGCACCGCCTTGGGGGCGCCCTGGTCGAGCTCGGCGAGCACGCGTCGCTCGGCCTCGCTGGCGTCGGTGAGCTCGACGTTGTCGGCGGCCGCGGCGGCGAGCAGCCAACGCGCCCTCGCGGGTTGCTGCGCGAGCTCGGGGAGCTCGGCGAGGGTCTCGAGGCACGCCGCGAGCGCCGGCTGCTCGTCGCCAGCGTCGATCAAATGTGGCGCCACCTCGCCGGGCTCGAGCTTCCCGAGCAGCGCGGCGAGGACCTCGACGCCCTCGCCGCTGCGCCCCACGGTGGGGACGACGGGCGCGCCGCCGAGGGCAGCGGACAGGGCGTCGACGTCGACGGGGAGCTTCGCGTCCCGAGCCAGGTCGATCATGTTGAGCGCGACCACCAAGGGCAGACCGAGCTCGCGGATCTGCAGGGCGAGGTAGAGGTTGCGAGCCAGGTTGCTGGCGTCGAGCACGAGCAGCACGGCGTCGGGCTGCGGACCTTCGGCGCCGGTCAGCGCACGAAAGGCCAGCGCCTCGTCCTCCGCCATGGGCGTGAGGCTGTAGGTGCCCGGCAGATCGGTCAGGGTGATCGCCCGCCCCGAGCCCATGCGCAGCGCGCCGTCGCGGGTCTCGACGGTGATGCCCGGGTAGTTGCCGACCTTGTAGCGAGAGCCGGTCAGCAGGTTGAAGAGGCTGGTCTTGCCGACGTTGGGGTTGCCGGCGACGGCGACGCGCAAGGGAGCAGCGCTCACTTGGACGGCCTCGCTCCCGGGTTCTCGGTGGAGATCAGCCGGGCTTCGGCGCGGCGAAGCGAGACATGGTAGCCGCGCAGCCGCAGCTCGAGAGGATCACCCAGGGGAGCACGCTTGACCAAAGCGACCTCGACCCCGGGGACGAAGCCCATCTCCAGCAGGCGAACGGTCATCGGTCCTCGACCTTCGATCGTCCGCACCGTGGCTTCCTGGCCGATGTCGAGGTCAGCCAAGGTTGATTGAAAACTCATTTCAGCGGGGTGTCGATACCACCTCGTAGCCTGGCGAACAAACGGGGAAGGCTCACGATTATCTGAAAGCCATTTTCATTACTGGGTTGAATTGGCTGAACCCCGCTGGGCCCAGTGTGAGGGTAGCCTGCGGGGTTCAGCCTTTTGGGGAAGAGAACTCGAGCTTGGGATCAGCGCTCGACGGCGCCGATGCCCGGGAGTCTCGACGGCCCGTCAAAATACGGGCATCGACGGGCGGGTGGAGAGCATGTTGTCCACAGGACGCTGAATTGTGACGCGCGGGCGCGGCCACTGGATCTGATGCTTGATGATGCGACGCTTGAGGGCGTGGCGCGTGATGCCCAAGAGGCTGGCAGCTTCGACGATGCTACCTGCGGAGGTGAGTGCTTCCTCACAGAGTTTGCGCTCGGCGTCAGCAAGGTTGAGGTTGTCGAGGACGATCGGCATAGAGAGACGATAGCGATTTCACGATGCGGTGTAAAGTATAAACTGCATTCCAGAACACAGAAAGTACTCGGACTTAAGGACAGTAGAGAGTCCTACCCTGACAAAAATTGGCAGACTCGATGCCAAATAATGCTTTTGTTCGAATTTGAGCGCGCGAAAATTACAACATAGACGATCTCCACACCTCTCTGGATTGGAGACGACCGCTCAGTTTATGGTGAATCCACCATGCGCGCGCATTGGCGCATCGCTGCTCGCTTTCGCCAATCGCTGGCTTGGCGCGCTACCCGAAGTAAGATGCGGCCCCCGTGTCGAATCGCGCCTCAGGCTTGTCAGCGATCCGCGTCCTGGTGGTCGACGACGAGGTGAACCTTCGTTTTGCTGTCGAGCGCGGACTGCGCAAAGCTGGGCACCATGCCGACTCGGCGAGCACGGTGCGCCAAGCCATCGAGCGTCTGCGTTCCCAACCTTACGACACGGTGATCACCGACCTGCGCATGCCGGGCGGGGACGGCCTCGAGCTGATCCAGTGGCTGGGCAGCTACAGCCCGTCGACGAAGATCCTCGTGGTCTCGGCTTACATCACGCCGGACTTCCGTCAGGAGTACGAGAACCAAGGCGCGATCGGGATCCTCGAGAAGCCGATCGAGATCGCCAAGCTGATCGAGCTCGTCGAAGAGCTCGGGCCGCGGCGGGGCTTTTACGGCAACTCGATCGAGGTCGAGCTCTTCGACTACGTGCAGATGGTCGCGCTCTCGGGCCGCGACAAGCTGGTCAAGGTCATCACGCCGATCTCCGAGGGCAAGATCTGGTTCGAGCACGGCGACATCGTCCACGCCGAGTTCGAGACGCACTCGGGTGAGATCGCGTTTTACAAGCTGCTCGCCGTGGGCCGGGGGACCTTCACCGAGGTCTTCTACGTGCCCTCGCCGCAGCGCACGATCATGGGCTCGGCCACGGGGCTGCTCATGGAGGCGGCGCGGCAGATGGACGAGGGCACCTTGGGCGAAGAGGGCGGTGCGCCCGAGCAGCCCGCGCAGGCGGCCGCCTCCGATCACTTCGGCGGCGGACCGGTGGCGCTCGACGATGACGACGAGAGCAACTTCCCGGTCGTCGACGATGACGCGGACTTCTTGCAGATCGCCGAGGCGGCGGCCGCCAAGGCTCCGCCCCCGCCACCTCCGGGCGGCCACGCCGACGCTGGCGCGACGGGCCTGCTCGACGACCCGGAGACCCGCGAGCTGATGCTCGGGCAGTTCTTCGAGTTCGAGGGCGTCGACGGGGTGGCGATCATCTCGAGCACCGGCAAGGTCCTGGCCGAGCGCATGGGCAACAGCTCGCTCGTCACCTTGGCGGGCTTCTACATGCGCGGCGCGGCCCGGATCGCGCGCTCGATCGGCTACAACGTGTTCGACGGGGTGATCGCCCGGTCCGAGAACGGGCAGCAGCTCGTCATGGTCGGCATGGGCGCGACCTCGGCCGTGCTGTCGATCGAAGCGGGCGCCGACCCCGAGACGGTCCGCGACGAGATCATGGGCTTCGATTGATGACCGACAAGGATCAGCTGCTCCAGCTCCTTCAGGAGATCGTCGGCGTCGAGGGCGTGCGCGGGGCGATGATCGCCAGCGCCGACGGCCCGGTGGGCGGCGTCGAGTATTCGCACCTGCAGCCGGCCGTGGCCGCCGACGTGACCAAGACCGTGCGCCGCATGGTCGTGGCCTCGACCACCGCCAACGCGCCCCTGCGCGAGCTGCTGATCAACTTCGGCGGGTCGCGGATGATGATCCGCCCCTACGACGAGGACGCGACCTTGGTCGTGGTGCTCGAGCGCGGGGCCCAGACCAGCCCGCTGCGCGCGCTCTTGGACATCGAGCTCGAGCAGCTGAGCCGTGCTGCCGAGCCCTCGCTCGAAGCCTTCGGCGTCCACGAAGGTGACGACGAGGTGTCCCAGCTGCTCGCGAGCAGCCTCGGCCCGGCGCTGCTCGAGATCGAGGCGGTCTACGCCAGCTTCCGCCAGCGCGTCGGCCTCGGCCCGGAGCACGCCCGGGAGGCGATGCACGAACAGATTCGTGAGTGGCTGCTGTGCTGCAACCCCTCGACCTACACGCTCCCGCTGCTCCTCGACGGCCTGTCGGAGACGATGACGGACGACCCCGCGGGGCGCAGCGCCTTCGTGGGCGAGGTCCAGGGCATCTTGCGCCGAGCTGGTGCGCTGCGCTGACCGAGCTGACCGAGCTGACCGAGCTGACCGAGCGGGGGGGGGGGTTTGGGGAGAGCGCGGGCCGTCAGCGCCCGACTGGGGCGTCGAGCCCCGTGTTTGGCGATGTGCGTATCCGAACGGATGCGCAGTGCGGCTCACGCGTAGCGGGCGAGTTGCGGACAAAGCTGGTCCCGAGCAGCGCGGACCCGTAAAATCGCGGTCCGATGGCGAAGTCCAAAAAGGACGACGGAGAGAGCGAGGACGGCCGCGTGGAGGAACTCGAAGCGGAGATGACCGCGCTGCGCTCGGAGCTCAAGGATCTTCGCGCCGATCTCAAGGATCTGCGCGCTGACCGAGACGAGGCCCGAGGCGAGGTCAAGCGCCTGCGCGAGGACCTCAAGAACGCGCGCGCCGATCGTGAGGAGGCGCAGTCGCTCGCGGCCCAGCTCCGCACGGAGCTCGACTCGAAGTCGGGGTTCTCGCCCCAAGAAGAGGGGCTGCTGCGCGAGCTGCAAAACAGCATCTTGTCTTCGGCCCCGGACATCGACGGGACCGTGGGTGCGCTGACCGAGATGCGGGGCGGGCTCAAGAGCATCGCCGACAGCGTCGACTTGCTGGCGAGCAACGCCGAGGAGAGCTCGAGCTCGATCCTCGAGATGGCGGCCGCCAACGACGAGGTCGCCGAGAGCATGTTCAACCTCGCGTCCTCCGTGGAGGAGACGGCGATCTCGATCGAAGAGATGACCTTCTCGGTCAAGGAGGTCGCCAAGAACATCGAGGCGCTGTCGACCACGGCCGAGGAGACGAGCTCGGCCATGAACCAGATGGACATCTCGATTCAGGAGGTCGAGAACAACGCCAACGAGACGGCGCAGCTGTCCGAAGAGGTGGTCTGGGCGGCCGAAGGTGGCGTCGACGCCATCAACCGGACGATCGAGGTCATCAACCTGATCAAGACCTACTCGGCCGACGCGGTCTCGGTCATCAGCCGCCTCGGCCAGCGCATCGGCGAGATCGGCAAGATCCTCTCGGTCATCGACGACGTCGCCGAGCAGACCAACCTGCTCGCCCTCAACGCGGCGATCATCGCCGCTCAGGCCGGCGAGCACGGCAAGGGCTTCGCCGTCGTCGCCGACGAGATCAAGGACCTGGCCGAGCGCTCGGCGACGAGCACCAAGGAGATCGCCGACATCATCAAGGCGGTCCAGCGCGAGAGCTACAACGCCGTCGAGGCGGTCCAGCGCAGCTCGAAGTCCGTCGACGACGGCGTCCGCGTCAGCCACCAGGCCGAGGACTCGCTCAAGCGGATCTCCGACTCGGCGCGCCGGTCCACGCAGATGGTCCGCGAGATCGCCCGCGCGACGGTCGAGCAGACCAAGGGCTCCAAGCAGGTCACCGACGCGATCAACGTGGTCGCGACCACGGTCCAGCAGGTCGCCACGGCGACCTCCGAGCAGGCCCGCGGCGCCGAGCAGATCATGAAGTCGGCGGACAAGATGAAGAGCATCACCCGCCACGTCGAGCGCTCGACCCAAGAGCAGACCCGCGGCAGCCGGCAGATCACCCAGGCCATCGAGGCCATCTCCGAGATGGTCAGCAACCTGTCCACGGCCCACCAGGGTCAGACGACCGCGGCCGACACCATCGTGCAGCGCCTGTCCTCGATCCGCGAGGCGACGCAGAGCCAGATGGAGCTCATCGAGCGCATCCGGAGCAGCTGATCCGCGATGGCGGGGCCGAGCCGACGCTTCGCCAGCGCGCTGATCACCGGGGCGTCGAGCGGGATCGGGGCGGCCCTCGCCCGCGCGCTGGCGGCCGAGGGCACCGAGGTCGTGCTCGCGGCCCGGCGCGAGCAGGCCCTGCGCGCGCTCGCGGACGAGATCATCGCCGCAGGCGGCCGCGCCCACGTCCAGGTCCTCGACGTCGCGGACCCTGCCCACACCGAGGCGGTGGTCCGCGAGCTCGACGAGGCCCACGCGCTCGAGCTGGTCATCGCCAACGCAGGGACCTCGCGCTCACGCCACGGGACGGCGCTGCGCTGGGAAGACTGCGCGTCGATCATCGACGTCAACATCCGCGGGGCCGTGGCCACGCTGACCGGAGCGATCCCCGGCATGGTCGCGCGCGGCCACGGGCACCTGGTGGGGGTGTCGAGCGTCGCCCAGTATCGCGGGCTGCCGGGGAGCAGCTGCTACGCCGCGAGCAAGGCGTTTTTGAGCACCTTCCTCGAGGGCCTGCGCATCGACCTGGCCAGCGCCGGCGTGGCGGTGACCGACGTGCGCCCGGGCTTCGTGGACACGCCGATGAGCGCGTCGGTGCGCAACAAGATCTTCGAGGTCGAGGTCGACTACGCGGCGCAGAAGATCCTCGACGCGGCGAGCCACGCTCGCAAGGTCCTGGTCTTTCCCCCGGCCATGGGGGTGCTCGGCCCGCTGCTCGCGGGGATCCCCAGGGCGGTCTACGAGCCGGTGATGCGGCTCGGGTCGAAGCCCCCCAGCAAGAAGCCCTGAGCCAGGTCCAGGCTCGGCGCCCGCGACCCAATATGAAGAGAGCCGACCTCCCGTTTAGGGGGGCCGGCTCGAAAACGTGCGCACGCGAGAGTGGGAGCGTGAGTGTGGAGAAGCGAGACTGGGAGAGCGAGAGCAGAGAGTCGCGGATGAAGGGCGAGGTATGCGTGCGCGGCGGAAGGTTCACACCTTCGTTGGTGTGGGTCAAATAAAAGCTCGAAGACGCGGTCGCGTCTTCGAGCTTGGTGTCGGCGTCGGCCGGGCTCGCGTTCAAGCCTCGGAAGACGGCGTCGGGGGCTCCTCCTCGAGCTGGGTTCCAGCGTCGGCGGCCGCGGATGGGTCGCTGTCGCTGGTGGGAGGGCTCGCGGCATCGGCAGCGTCGGTCGACGCATCGGCAGCGTCGGTCGGCGCGTCCGCAGCGTTGGTGTTGGCGCTCGCAGAGCTTTCAGGCGCTGCGCGGCGAGGGTCCCGAGCTGGCTCACCGCGTTGGATCCGACAGTTGTCACACATGCGATCCACCGACGCCTCCTCGGCGTTCGGGTCGACGGGCGCGAGGGTCATGCCGGGCACGTAGACCCAGGTGCCGGTGCAGCCGGAGACCTGGCAAGGCATGATCTCCGAGCCCTCTGGCAGCGCGCCGCCTGCAGCGCTGGCGATGAACTGTTGCCGCGAGCACTCCTCGCACAGGCGAACCGGATCGAGGGTCCGACCTGCGAGATAGTCCTGGAGCTGGGCCCCGGTCTTGTAGGTCCAGGTCTTGTCACAACCTGGCCGGCCGCAAGGGACCTCGCGATCGGGGTGGGCGCGGATGAACTCGAAGCACGAGTTGCACATGCGCCGCGGCGGCTGCGGGAGCTCGTTGACGTTCTCTTGCTTGTCGTGGGCCGCCCAGGCGCGGAGCTGACCTTCGCGGTCCCAGGTCCAGGTCTTGGTGCAGCCGTGGACCTTGCAGGGGACCTCGATGGGCTCGAGGTGCGAGAGGCGATCGTGGCAGCGCTGGCACAGCTTCTCGGGGGGACCCTCGTGAAGCTTGGGCTTGCGCTTGGACTTGCGCTTGCGCTTGCGTCGCTTACCCTTGGGCGCCCTGGCGCCGTCGCTGTCGTTGGACTTGGCTTGGACCTCGGTCTTGGCTTGGGTCTCGTTGGCAGCCTTGGCTTCGGGTGCGTCGCTGGGCTTGGCGTCAGCTTCGGCTTGGACCTCGGTCTCGGCGATGGGCTTGGCTTCAGCTTCGGCGTTGGCTTCGGGCGCGCTGGTGGGCGCGTCGCTGGGCTTGGCTTCAGCTTGGGCTTGGACCTCGGTCTCGGCGCTGGCGGGCGCGCTGTTGGCCTTGGCTTTGGCCTGCTCTTCGGCCTCGATCTTGGCCTGCTGACGGCGGACCCAAGCGCGATGGCGAAGCTGGGCCTGGCGCGTCCAGGTCCAGGTGTTCGAGCACTCGGAGATCCTGCAGGGGACCTCGACGTCCTGGGTGTTGCGCTCCTCGTTGAAGCAGCTCTCGCACAGGCGCGAGGGGGGCTTGAGCGGCCCCTCTTCTTGGCGCTCGCGCATGTAGAGCTGCGCGCCGCGGGTCCAGGTCCAGGTGTTGGTGCACCAACTGTTGCGGCAGGGGATCTCGCGATCGCGGAGCCCCTCGAATTCAGCGAGGTGCTCCGCGCACATGCGCTTGGGCGGAGGCTTGCCGAGCGAGCGAATTTGCTGGGTGCCGTACCAGGTCCAGGTGTTCTTGCATCCGGCGACCCGACAGGGCATCTCGCGATCGGCGACACCTGCGAACAAGCCCGCGGTCAGCGGCTGCTCGCTGCGGTCCTTTCGGTTCCCGCGCTGGTTCCGATCGTTGCGGCCGCCGCCTCGGCGCCCGCCTTCGCGAGGACGGCCGCCGCCCTCGCGCGGGCGTTGGTCACCCGCTGCGCCTTCACGGCGCTTGCCCTTGCGTCGCCGGCCGCCCTTGCGGCCGTCCTGATTCTGGTCCTGGCGCCCCGCGTCGCCCCCGGCCTTTGCCTTGGCGTCGGTGGAGGTGTCAGGCATCTGTGGAGTATCAATCGCCGACGCGTGCTCGTCCAGTGTTTCGGCGTGCCGGCGTGAGCCAGGTCTGGGCAAACCTCTCCAGATCGGCGGGTCGATGCGGGCGGTGTTCCAAGAAGTGCGCCGGACTTGAAACCGGCGCGCTCGCGGAAGTGGTCTATACTCGGCCCGCAACACTGGAGCGCACATGGCTATCGGACTCGCCCTTCTCGGAGCCGCTGTTGGAGGCGGTACTTATCTCTACGCCAAGACCAAAAAGGCGTCGAACGGCACGGCAGCCGTGGCAGGCGTAGCGACGGGCGCTGGGGCCGCGGGAGCGGCGTTGTTGTTGCACGCGCTCCTCCCCGTGCTCATCGTGGCCGGAATCATCGGCGTGCCGGCGGCAGGCTTCTACTACCTGGGCAAGTCCAAGGGGGAGCGCAAGGCGCTGGGCCCTGGCTCCAACGACTACTGAACCGGGGCGCGAGGCGGGCCCGCCGCCCGCCGCATCCGGTGGCGCTGCCAATCAATCGACCCGACGTTTCGATGGGCCGAGTTCGTGAGTGATCGGACGGGCTCGCGGCGAGGTGCGCCGCGAGCCCGCTCACTGGACCTTTGCTGGCCGAGCCCGAAGTTCAGCCGGGCCAGTCGTCGACGCCACCGAGGTTGCTGACCCTCGTGAAGCCGGCGGCGAGGAGGTCGTCCTTGGCCATGCCGGAGCGTCGGCCCGAGCGGCAGTAGACGACGATCGGTCGCTCGAGGTCGCCGCCTTGGAGCTCGCGGATCCGTTGGCTCTCGCTGCGGATCTGCGTGTGCACGATGTTGATCGCGCCGTCGACATGACCCGAGGCGAACTCGTCGGGTGAGCGCACGTCGATGAGCAGGGCGCCGGCGTCGACGAGGCGCTTGGCGAGCTTGGGGTCGTTGTCGGCGTAGGGGCCGGCGGGGAAGCTGCCCTCGGCTGGGGCGCCCGGGCCCGCGGCATGGGGCGCGGGTCCGGGCTCGGCCTCGGCTTGAGCCTGGCTCTCACCGCAGCCCGACATGGCGACGGCGGCGACAGCTGCGGCTGCGATGGTGGTCTCCTTGGGTGACATGTCAGCTCCTTGGCACGCCGAGGTCGTCGGTGGGTCCGAACAGGTTCAGCGGCAGACGAAGATAGCGGATCTCGTTGGCGTGGGGCTTGGGGATGTGCCCGGCGTCGACGTTGACCTGGACGCTCTGGAAGATCAGCCGCGGCGGGGCCAAGGTCGCGTCGCGCTTCTCACGGAACTCCACGAACTGCTCGCGGGAGGTGTCGGCGCGCAGCTGGGGGTTGTTGGCCTTGGACTTGGCGATGGTCGTCTCGTAGGCGAGCTCGCGGCCGTCGGGCAGATAGTCGTGACCCACGAACACCCGGGTCGCGTCGGGCTGTTGGTAGAGGCGGCCGTGGATCGACTCGTAGAGCTGCTCGGCGCTGCCGCGGGGGAAGTCGCAGCGGCCCGTGCCGTAGTCGTCCATGAACAGCGCGTCGCCGGTGAACAGCGCGTCCTCGATCTTGTAGGTCACGCACGCGGGGGTGTGCCCCGGGGTTGCGATGACGTCGATCTTCAAGCTCCCGGCTTCGAAGGTCTCGCCGTCCTTCAACAGGCGATCGAACTGGCTGCCGTCGATGGCGAAGTCCTCGGGCAGGTCGAAGATGTGCTTGAAGGTCTTTTGAACCTCCGTGATGCGCTCGCCGATCGCTACGGGGGCCCCGTAGCGATCCTTGAGCAGCTGCGAGCTGCTGAGGTGGTCGGCGTGGGCGTGGGTCTCGAGCACCCAGCGCAGCTTCAGACCGAGCTCGTCGATGGCCGCACCGAGCTCGTCGGTGGAGGCGGTCGAGGTCTGAGATGCCAGGGGGTCGTAGTCGAGGACCGGGTCAATGACGACGGCGTCCTTGGTCTTCGGATCCCACACGAGGTAGGTCAGGGTGTAGGTCGGCTCGTCGAAAAAGGCGCGGATCTCCATGGTTTGGCTCCTTTGTGGGGTTGCGTGCCGAGGTATTGCAGTCGCCGGGCCAACTCGTTTTTTGGGGCTCGGGCGGTCGAGAGGGCGAGTTTGGAGCGCCACGTTTCAGCGAGCGTTCGCCCGGTGGCCAGGGCTGAAACGGCGCGAACACGAAGCGGCGCAGGCCGGCAGAAAGTGCGCCTCGAACACGCAAAAACGCCCGGCCAGGGGGGACCTGACCGGGCGCTCGCAAAGCTCGATCGAACGAGCGGGCTCAGCAGGCGTCGCCCATGTTGCCAGCCTGATCGCAGGCGTCGGGGATCTGCGAGAAGCGGCAGTTGATCCCCTCTTGGTCCCAGTCGCCGCAGGCCGCGATGCACTCGTCGTTGGTCTGGAACTCGGTCGAGCCCTGACCTTGGATGCACTGGGTCGTGTAGGCCTCGCACATCGTGTTGCAGTCGATGTCGGTAGCGCCGCCCTCGGTGGCGTCGGCCGCCGAGTCGGAGCTGCTCTCGTCATCATCGGGGCCGTCTTTGCTGCAGCCAGCGAAGGGCATGACGAGGGCGAGGGCGAGCAGGCTGGTCGAAAGGAGCTTGGTGATCTTCATGATTTTGAGGCTTCGGGGGTAAGGAGACTCGCGTCTCGTTGAAGGCGCGAGAATACGCGCCGATTTCGGCGCATGCGACCCCCCAGACACCTACATCACGCTCGGGTGAGCCCGGACACCATGTGTCCGACAGGCTCAGCGGACCTGCTGGAGCATCTGCCAGTTGTTGTAGGCGAGCATCCCGAACATCAGCGCGAGGAACACGCTCTGCCACAGGAACAGGCCGACGGCGGCGAGGGTGACGGCCGTGCCGATGCCGAGCTTGAGGGCGATCGACCAGGCGTCCCGCGGCCGGTACTTCTCGATGATCGCCTTGGCGATGCCGCCTCCATCGAGGGGCTGGACCGGCGCGAGGTTGAGCAGCCCCCAGAAGATGTTGACGTAGAGCATGAAGAGCACGAAGAGCTCGAGGCGGCCCGCGCCGGCGGTGAAGCTGGGGCCGTTGCCGATGTGTACGGGCAAGCCGGGGAGCTGAACGCTGTGTCCCGAGACGAGCACGGTGCCGAGGATCAGCGCGCCGAGCAGGAAGCCCGCGCCGGGGCCCGCGAAGTCGATGAGGATCCGTGACTTGCGGGTCTGCTGGCGGCCGGGGCTGTAGATTGCGAGACCCCCCATGCCATAGAGCACGATTCGGGGCGGCCAGCCGAAGGCCCGGGCCATGAGCGCGTGGCCGAGCTCATGGACGAGGATCGAGACGAACACGGCGGCGGCCCATAGAGCCATGCCCAGGAGCATGTTGATCCCAGCCCCGCGGACGGCGATGGCGCCAAAGCCGATGGCGATCAGCCAAAACAGGGGGTGGATGCGCACCGGGATCTTTCCGATGGAGAAGTGAAGATCGAAGGCGGTGCTGGGGGGTTCGGCCAGGAGCACCCAAGTAGCTTAGCAGCGGATGGGGGCCTTTCCCGAACTCGTCGAGAACTCGTGACAGGCGTTTTTGGCGCGACGTGCTAGAGTCGCCGGCGTTCGTGATGGAGACTTCAAAAGGTTCGAGAATCGAGCGGCCGGTGCCGCGGTCGGGCATCAGAGATACGCTCTTGCTCGATCAGGGCTACCAGCCGCTGCGCGTGATCTCCTGGCGACGGGCGATCTGCATGAGCTTCTTGGGCAAGGTGGAGATGGTGGCGGCGCACGAGCGACCGATCTACACGGTCGATCGTGAGTACGCGGCGCCGGCGGTGGTGCGGCTGCTCGGGCCCTATCGGCCGCAGCAATATGTGATCCGCTTCTCGCGTGAAGGGGTGCACCTTCGGGATCGCTATACCTGTCAATATTGCAAGCAGCGGCTGACGCGACGCGAGCTGACTTTGGACCATGTGATGCCGCGGCATCGTGGGGGGCCGACGAGCTGGGAGAATGTGGTGACGGCTTGCTCGCCCTGTAATCTGCACAAGGGGGGGCGGACGCCGGGAGAGGCGAACATGCGCTTGGATGTGGAGCCTCGGCGGCCGCGGTGGGTGCCGCCTAGTCGGGCGGCGTTGGGGTTGGAGGAGGTGCCGGCTTGTTGGCGAGATTGGTTGCCTCGGCATTGAGGGGATGCTCGGGGGCGATGGCGGAGGCGATGTGCCGGGTCTGGGCTTCGATCTCGTCGGGGCTCGGGGCAACGAGGGCGCTGATCATGGCGATGGCGGCGACCTCGGTGTGGACGACAGCGGGGACGCGCTCGAGGTCGATGCCGCCGATGGCGACGAGGGGGAGAGGGGCGGCGCGGGTGACGGCCTGGGTGAGGGTGGCGAGGCCGACGGTGGGGTCGGGGTCTTGTTTGGAGTGGGTGGGGAAGACGGGGCCGAAGCCGAGGTAGTCGGGGACGAGGGCGATGGCGGCGTCGACTTGTGCGAGGTCGTGGGTGGAGAGGCCGAGGAGGAGGCCGGCGGCTCGGGTGCGAGCGCGGAGCTGGGAGAGCTCGCCGCGCTCGGTGAGGCGCTGGAGGTCGGTCTGGCCGAGGTGGATGCCGGCGACGCTGGCAGCAGGGGAGGCGGCGGGAGGTGGCGGGGTTCCGGGGGGCTGGATCGGTGCGAGGCGCAGGGCGAGGTCGAGGTCGTCGTTGACGATCAGCGGGACCCGGGCCTCGGCGCAGACCGGGGCGAGGCGAGTGAGGAGGTCGAGGCGCTCGCTGGTGTCGGCGTGCTTGGCCCTGAGCTGGAGGATGCGGGCGCCGCCGCGGATCATGGCGGCGGCGGCGAGCTCGGGGGCGAGGCCGTGGGGCTGCGGCCAGTCGAGGATGGCGTAGAGGCCCGAGATCGGCGCGCTCATGGCCGGCCCGCGCAGAGGTCTCCCCGAGGGGTGAGGCCCGTGGGGTTGCCGCGAAAAGCTGGGGGGATCTCCCGCTCGGGAGCTGGTTTGGGCGCGGTGCCGGGATCGGGATCGGGATCGGGATCGGCGGGACCCGAGCCGTCGGCCTCTTCCCAGCCGCCCTCGTCTTCGTCGCCCCACTCGTCCCAGCTGTCGCCGGCGTTGTCGGGCTCGTCCGGGTCGTCGCCAGCGCTGTCATCGGTGAGCTCGCGCGGCGGATCTGCGGGGCCCTGGGTGGCGAGGCCGGCGGGGTTGGGGACCTGCTTGAGATAGGAGACGTTGATGACGAACTCGCCGCGGCCGCGGTGCTTGGGGCGACGCAGCTGGGTCTTTTCGGGGATGAGCTCGCCGCCCACGAGGTGCATGGACTCGTGGCTGATGGTCCACAGCCAGGCGGGCTCGCCGCCCGCAGACAGGCGCCAGGTGCTCGCGCCAGCGAAGAACCACCGGCCCTCGGCCCAGGCGAAGCGCAGCTCCTGGCGGTAGCGATCGCTCTCGATGATCAGCAGCTCGCGGCCGAGCTTGCGATCCCAGCGGCGGTCGCTGACTTCGTAGGGCCCGTCGATCAGCGGGGCGCCGCCGAGGAGCAGCGAGACGAAGGCGTCGGGCTCGAGGTCGACGCCCAGGAGGGTCTCGACGGCGCAGCGCGAGGGCGGGCCCGAGTAGTAGCCGGGGGCCAGGGAGGCGTCCTCTTCGTCGCGGCCGCCGAGCCAGCGCAGGCCGTACTCGTCTTCGTTGACGGCGAGGGAGACGAGCTCGTTGCCGGAGACTTGAACGGTGCCGGCGAAGCGCTCGGGGGATTGGGCGACCAGCATCAAGGTGGCCGCCGGACCGCCGCCGCGGCGGACCTTGGCGCGGGGGATCTGGAGGGCCTCGAGGGTCGGCGCGGTCGCGGCCATGAGGTCCTCGACGGCCGGCTTTTGAGCGGGGGAGTAGGGCGGGTCGAAGCCGTGACAGCCGGCGCCGAAGATCAGCGCGGACAGGGCGAAGGAGAGCAGGGCGGGCCGGAGCAGCTGCACCGGGTAGTTATACTCAGCCTGGGCGCTCCGGGCCGTCTGGGCTGGGGTCGGGCTCGCCAGGGGGCTGCGCCTCGGCTCGGGTGGCGGCCTGGGGGGCCATCCAGGGGAGCAGCCGGGACCAAAAGTCGGCGGCCAGCCAGGTGTCGTCTTCGGGGAGGACCGGGGGGCGGCCCAAGAAGGGCAGGCTGCCCAGGCAGGGCAGCGCGCCGCGGGTCTCGATCACGGCGGCGTTGTGGTCGCGCGAGGGGTCGCTGCGCGGGAGCAGCTGGGTGAAGATGAAGCCCAGAGGATCGAGGCCGCGGGCGCGCAGGGCCTCGACGGTCAGCAAGGTGTGGTTGATGGTGCCCAGGCCAGCGCGCGCGATGATCAGCGGGCGGGCGCGCAGGGCCGTGATCCACTGGTCGAGCCAGGTGCCGCCGGGCATCGGCACCATCAACCCGCCGGCGCCCTCGATGATCGACAAGCGCGCGTGGTGGCGCTGCTCGAGGGTCGCCAGGGCCCAGCGCGCGCGCCCGATCAGCGCCTCGGGGTCGGAGCGACTGACGCCCTGGCCGAGGAAGGGGCGCGGATCGTCGGCCATGCCCGGGGCGATCGGCTGCGGCCAGCGCAAAGGCGAGAGATCGTCGCGCTCGCTTGGCTCGAGGATCGAGGCCGCGAGCAGCCGGGCGTGGTCGCTGCGCTCGCCCTCGGGGCCAGACTCGGCGGGCTTGAAGGGCACCGCCGTGATCCCAGCTCGCGCCGCGGCGCGCAGCAGGGCGCAGGCGACCATGGTCTTGCCGGCGTTGGTGTCGGTGCCGATCAAGAAGATGCGCGTCGGAGCCTGGGCGCTCATCGCTTCAGCTCCTGGATCAGGTCATCCGCGAAGCCGTCGATCTCGGCGTCTTCGTGGGCGGCGCTCAAGGTGACCCGCAGCCGCGCGCTGCCCTCGGGCACGGTGGGCGGGCGGATCGCCTGGACGTGCCAGCCTCGCTCGAGCAAGCGCGCGGACGAGCTCGACGCGCGCTCGTTTGGGCCGATCAAGATCGGGTGGATCGGGTGCGGCAGGTGGCCGTCGAGCGCGATCCCTCCCGCGCTGAGGCGAGCCCGGAAGCGCTCGACCTTGCGCCACAGCGCCGCGCGCCGCTCGTCTCCTTCGCGGCCGGCGATGCGATCGAGGGCGGCGTCGATGGTCTGCACGAGCACGGGGGAGACGCCCGTGGAGAACACGAAGCCGCGAGCATGGCCGCGGATCCAGTCGCAGACGAGGCGCGAGGCGCAGACGAAGGCGCCGGCGCAGCCCATGGCCTTGCCCAGGGGGGCGATCAGCACCGTGGGCTCGCGCGTCAGCGAGGCCGCCCGGCCGCGACCCCCGGTGTAGAGACCCAGGGCGTGGGCCTCATCCAGATAGAGCTTGCCACCCTCCGCGAGGTGGGCCTCGAGCGCGGCGATGGCCGGCCCGTCGCCGTCCATGGAGAACACCGACTCGCAAAACCACCAGCCATCGGGATCTTGGGGTCGCTGGAGATGCTCGATGATCTTGCGTTCGCCCGGGGACAGGCGCAGGCCGTCGATCAAGCTCGCGTGATTGAGGACGTCGCTGTACACCGCGTCGCCTGGGCGCAGCAGGCTGGCGGGCACGCTGGCGTTGGCTTGAAAGCCGCTGGGGAAGAGGACCGCGTCCTCCATGCCGATGAAGCTCGCAAAGCGCCGCTCGAGGGCGCGGTGCTCCGGGAGGTCGCCGCAGACCAGGCGGGAGGCCGCGGTGCCAGCCGTGATCGTCCGACACCCGGCGACGGCGCTCTTGCCTGGTTCAGAACGACGTTTTGCGCCGCCCTGATCGAGCGAGAGCGCCTCGCCGGCGATACCCAGGTAGTCGTTGCTGCAAAAGCTCACGACCTCGCGGCCGTCGAGGCGGTATCGCATCCCGTGGCGATCCTCGATGGGCGGGCAGCGACGCACGAGCCCACGCTCGGCCTCCTGCCGAGCTTCCTGCGCGAGGCGAGCTTCGAGGCGGAGGTTGCCTGGCGCGGTGGGAGGCAGGCGTCGAGTCACGGCCCCAATCCAAGCCGGCCGACGCTTCCATGGCAAGATGCCGCCCGTGAGCGGAGAGCGGATCTTCGAAGCTGCGGGCGAAATGGGGCTCCAATTGGAGCCGTATGAGTGTGATAAAGTATTGAAATTAAAGAACTTTCTGAAATTCCGCGGACGCGCGTCGAACCTCACGGCGAGCTTGGAGGACGAGGACCTCGACGTGCATGTGATCGAGGCTTTGCAGCTCGCCGCGCTCGCGCGTCAGCTCGGGCAGCAGGGGCGCTGGCTGGATGTCGGTAGCGGGGGTGGCTTTCCTGGTTTGGTGCTGGCCGCAGTTTTGCCGGAGCTGACCTTCACCCTGGTCGAGCCGCGGGCGAAGCGGGCCTCCGTGTTGGAGCTCGGGCTGGCGAAGCTGGGGCGCCGAGACTGCGGGGTCTGTCGCGGACGGATCGATGCGGGGCGGTGGATATCGATTGGTGGAGATCGCCTCGAGCGGAGCTTCGATGCGGCGAGCGCTCGGGCGGTGTTTTCTCCCGAGCGCTGGGTCGAGGAGGGGCGGCCTTGGTTGGCTGATGGTGGGGTGCTCTATCTTCATCTTCGGGTTGGGGATCTGGCGCCTTTGGGGGTGGATGAGCTTGGGAGGATTGAGCGGGGGAAGTGGAGTTTGGTGGGGGGACGTGTTTGAGGTGTTCCACGTGGAACGCTCGAGTCTTTGAGGGCTGGCTACTTGGTCGTTCTCTTGGTCTTTGGGGGCCAGCAGGGGGCCCCTCCCGCTCAGAAAGGTCGCTGACTTCGGTCCGAGGTAGCGCGGGCTGGTGTTCCTTGGGTTTTTTGGCAGGGAGTTCGAGAGACGACGGTACAGGCGCACGGGCCAGCAGGGGACCCTTCCCGCTCAGACAGGTCGCTGACTTCGGTCCGAAGTGGTGCGGGCGGGCGTCTTCGTTGATGTGTGTAGCCGCTTCGAGAGGTGTCGGACGTACGCGAAACTCGCGGGAAGGGTCCCCTGCTGTCCCTTTTGTGCGCCTCTTTCATCGAGGTCTGGCTCCGCCTCGTTGGGGTGAGGGGATCAGCTTCGTAGCTCTTCGAGGTCTGCGGTGGGTCCTCTGGTCTCTTGGGTTTTGGCAGGGAGTTCGAGAGACGACGGTACAGGCGCACGGGCCAGCAGGGGACCCTTCCCGCTCAGACAGGTCGCTGACTTCGGTCCGAAGTGGCGCGGGCTGGCGTCCCTGTTGGGGTGTGTAGGCGCTTCGAGAGGTGCCGGTTGTACGCGAAACTCGCGGGAAGGGTCCCCTGCTGTCCCTTTTGTGCGCCTCTTTCTCGGCGAGTCTCTCCGCCTCGGGTCTTGGCGGGGAGGATGGTGCTTGCTGGGCTTGTTCTGCCCCTGCGAGTTCTTTCCTGCGGGGTGAGCTGAGAGGCAGACCTTCAGCGTGGTCTGTTCGCGGAGCATCTCGAGGAGCGGCCAGTGAGAGCCAGTGCTTCTGGTTTTCTAGGGATCGGCTGGGCCACAGTCCGGCTGCCGCGACTTCGGGGCGCCGGTGATGCCTTTCATAGGAGCTCTGGCTTTCTGGGCTTGGCCAGAGAACGTCGACAGCTCTTCTTGGCCAGGTCGTATCGAAGATCCTTGGCGGAACTAGCGGTCTCGAGTCGGAGGAGGTCTCGATCTGGTTGTTCCACGTGGAACGGCCTCCAGGCTCCCGTTCCTGAGGAAGTCTCCGCACAAGGAGCTCCGGGTCTCTCGAAGCAGCTCTAGCTCTGCAAGGAGCCTCCCAGCCAGAAGGACGAGGCCCCAACTAGAAAGACGACCTCCCGAGCTAGAAGGAGCCGGCCCAGGCTCTCCCAAGAGGGAGACGCCCTCTTGAAGGAGACTCTGAAGAGCAGGTTTCCCTCGGAAGCGTTTGGGGCCAGAGAGCGACCCCGTACGAGAAGTGTTGCTCTGCTCAAATCTGATGAAGTCGCCCGCGACCGCCGCGGCCTGGCGCATGCGTTCGGACTGGAGCGCGGAGTTTCAGAGGAGCGCTGCGGAGCCGAGTTGCTTGGCACGTTCTCGACCCAAGCCGCTCTCGAGTCCTAGTGGGATCAGTTCCTGGGGTGGATCTGACCCCAAACGCCCAAGGTTCCACGTGGAACAGCATCACCCCCACCAAACAAATGCAGCCCTCCACCTCTCGGAGGAGGAGCCAGACCTCGATGAAAGAGGCGCACAAAAGGGACAGCAGGGGACCCTTCCCGCGAGTTTCGCGTACGACCGGCACCTCTCGAAGCGCCTACACACCCCAACAGGGACGCCAGCCCGCGCCACTTCGGACCGAAGTCAGCGACCTGTCTGAGCGGGAAGGGTCCCCTGCTGGCCCGTGCGCCTGTACCGTCGTCTCCCGAACTCCCCGCCAAAAACCCAAGAGACCAGAGGACCACCGCAGACCTCGAGGAGCTGCGAAGTTGACCTTCTCACCTCTCGAAGCGCCTACACACCCCAACAGGGACGCCAGCCCGCACCACTTCGGACCGAAGTCAGCGACCTGTCTGAGCGGGAAGGGTCCCCTGCTGGCCCGTGCGCCTGTACCGTCGTCTCCCGAACTCCCCGCCAAAAACCCAAGAGACCACCGCAGACCTCGAAGAGCTGCGAAGTTGACCTTCTCAGCCCGACGAGGCGGAGCCAGCCCTCGATGAAAGAGGCGCACAAAAGGGACAGCAGGGGACCCTTCCCGCGAGTTTCGCGTACGACCGGCAC
The DNA here is from genome assembly GCF_011083025.2 of Pseudenhygromyxa sp. WMMC2535. Lineage (NCBI taxonomy): Bacteria > Pseudomonadati > Myxococcota > Nannocystales > Nannocystaceae > Pseudenhygromyxa > Pseudenhygromyxa sp. WMMC2535. The sequence continues at coordinate 2,568,681 of NZ_JABJWV010000001.1, read as the reverse complement.
CTGTCGAAGCGGCTACACACCCCAACAGGGACGCCAGCCCGCGCTACCTCGGACCGAAGTCAGCGACCTGTCTGAGCGGGAAGGGTCCCCTGCTGGCCCGTGCGCCTGTACCGTCGTCTCCCGAACTCCCCGCCAAAGCCCAAGAGACCGACCAAAACCAAGGCAGAAAAGCCCAAAAGCCCGGACTCACAGACTCCAAAAAAAGACCAACGCCAGCACCGAACGAAGTCAACGACGCTCCACGTGAAACACCCTAATCCCCCACCACCCCACAAAGCATGATGTGCTCCCCAACCTCCTCGATCCCCGCCCCCAACTCCCGAGCCTCCCCCAAAGTCTCGAGCCCCACCTCCCCAAGCCCCAGCCGACACTGAATCCATCCCAGCGTATCCAGATAGTTCGCATTCTCTGGATCATCCGCAATCGCCACCCCCACGAGCTCCTCCGCCCACGTCAACTCCACCCCCTCCAGCGCCAGAAAATACGCGACGTCATTCGCCAGGCTCGGATCATCCGGTTCCCGGTCCAGCAGCGACTCGAGATGCGGCACAGCCTCATCACCGCGGCCACGCTCCAACAGGTCCAGCGCGATGAAGAGATCGTCGTTGAAGCGAGCTCGCGGCGTCGCACCATGAAATGCGGCCGCGGATAGCGCGCAAACGGTCAATCCCCAGGCTCCATAGCCAAATAAACGTTGTTTCTCTGGTCGAGAGCTCGCCCAACCCAAAGCTGCACCCACTGCCAGGCCGCCGAGATGCCCCGCCTGAGCGAGCACCGAGACCCCCAGCAGCGGCAGCCCAAACCCGAGCACCAGCCAAAACGCCAGCCAACCCGCCAGCCGGGCCGCAGAGATTGGCTCGAGCGCGTCCTGGATCGCCTCGCGCCCCCAGGCCCGGCCCACCACGAGCGCGCCTGCGATGCCAAAGATGCCCGCGGACGCGCCCACGACCAGCGGCGCCTCCGCCCACGCCAGTGACGCCAGGCAGCCGCCCACGCTCGAGAGCGTGAACAGCAGCAGCATCCGCCAAGGGCCCCAGGCGCGCTCGACCCACTGACCGACGACCCACAGGCCCGACATGTTGAGGGCCAGGTGCAGCCAGGAGCCATGGAGCAAGCCTGCTGTCAGCAGCCGCCACCAGTCCCCGTCCAGCCAGATCCTCGCGGGCGCCAGGGCACCCCAGCGCAGCAAGAGCTCGCGGTCGTCGAGCTGCCACAGGCTGTGGAGGAGGGTCGCGCCGAGCTCACCCGAGGCAGACGCGCGAATTCCCGCCGCGACGACGAGGCCGACGAACACTACAATGCAAAGTGCAATGAGTGCAGACGTCGCCTTGTGCGCGAGCAGGCCCGAGGCCTCTGCGCCTGCATCGGTGGAGCTCACCAGGCGGACTGTGCCTCAAAGTCCGCCTGCGAGCGAAGATCGCGGCATCTTCGCGGGTGAGCTCGACGGCCGGGGAGGGCGCAGGACCCTGCCTTGCGGGCGTCCTGCGCGGGTTGCTATTGTGCGCGCGTTTGCTTCGGTCCAGTCCCAGGGCCGAGCGAGGCCCCGAGCGATGCACTCAACCCCGGCCGAGCACACGCGCCACAAGCCTGACGCCGCGTCCGCGGCGCTCGCTCGCTCGCTAGCCTCTCCTGCGAGGAGTCAGGCCTAAGGTGCCCAGGCAGAATCTACTGCTCGTCGACGGGGACACCCGAAGCCGCCGGGTGCTCGAGGTCAGCCTGCGCAAGGCTGGCTTTTCGGTGACGACGGCCGAGGACCTCGAGCAGGCCCTGCTGGTGCTGGAGCACGGCGAGCCCGACCTGATCATCTCGGACACGCGCCTGCCTGGCAGCGACGGCTTCGCCTTTTGCACCGAGGTCAAGAAGAACTCCAAGTGGGCGCAGATCCCCTTCGTGTTCCTGACCTCGGCCAAGGCGATCGAGGACAAGGTCCGCGGCCTCGAGCTCGGCGTCGAGGACTACCTCGTCAAGCCGATCTACATCAAAGAGGTGACCACGCGGCTGCGCATGCTGATGCAGCGCAAGCAGCGAGAGAAGCTCGAGGCCAAGAACGCGGCGCGCACCAAGTTCACGGGGGACCTCGCCGACATGGCGGTGGTCGACCTGTTCCAGACCATCGAGATCTCGCGCAAGAGCGGGACCATCTCCTTCGAGACCGATCTCGGCGAAGCCACCATATGGTTTCGTGACGGGGCGATCATCGACGCGGAGATGGGCCGCCTCCAGGCCGAGCAGGCCGTCTATCGTCTGCTCAGCCTGACCGAGGGCGGCTTCGCCGTGGAGTTCAAGCCGATCACCCGCAACGCGGTGATCAAGGAGTCGACCCAGGGCCTGCTCATGGAGGGCATGCGCCGCGTCGACGAGTGGGGGCGCCTGCTCGAGCAGCTGCCGGCCCTCGACGAGGTGCTCTCCGTCGATCGCAACGCGCTCTCGGAGCTGCCCGACGACATGCTCGGCCCGGACCTCGAGGAGGTCCTGCGCCGCTTCGACGGTCGGCGGACGATCATCGAGGTCGTCGACGAGACCGGCAAGGACGACCTCGAGGCCCTCGAGGCGATCTCGACGCTCTACTTTCAGGGTCTGCTGACGGCCGGCACCGACGAGGTCGAGGACGTGCAGCTTGGCGACAGCCACACGGCGCTGCGCCTCGAAGATTGGGACATGCCCACGGCGCCCTCGGCCCTGGAGTTCTTCCAGCCGGCCAAGGTCACGCCCGAGTCGGGGCCGCACGCGATCCCGGGCGAGGTCCCGCCGATGCCGAGCTATCCGGCGGAGACCACGAGCGCGGCCGAGAGCAGCGATGGTCTGGTCGCGGGCCTGCCCGACGAGACGCCGACCCTCGGCGAGGGGCTGACCCCGCTGCACGATCCCAGCCTCGATCAAGACGAGGACGATCCGGTCTCCCGCGATCTCGCCGAGAGCTTCTCGGCGCTCGAGACCGGCGTGCCGCCGATGCCCAAGGTCGACCCGGGGGCCTCGGGGGTCACGGCGCTGACCAACAAGCTCGCGGCGATCGTCGACGCGGCCGACGACGACGACATCGACGTCGAGCATCACACCGAGCCCCTGGATCCGGCGGAGCGCGTCGCCGAGGCCGCGCGCAAGCGCCGGGAGCAAGAGGACGCCGCCCGCGAGCGCGTGCAGGCCGAGCTCGACCGCCGCGACAGCGAGGGCTCGGGTCCGCTCACCCTCAGCCCCGTGCCCAGCCCCGTCGTCCGCAGCGATGACGACGAGGACGAGGACGAGGATGAGGACGCGGGCGAGACCGCCGCGGGCGAGCCGACGCCGACCTCGGTCGAGGAGGCCGTCGCCCTGGCCGAGCGTCGCAGCCGCGAGCGCAGCCAGACCGAGTCGATGTTCATCGCCCCGCGTCCGGCTCCGGTCGTGGTCTCGGGCGACGATGACGACGACGACGACGACGGCCCCGGGTGGACGGACCCCGCCAAGCTGGGGATCGTCGCCAGCGTTCAGGCCGAGCAGCTGCCCCAAGAGCTGCCCCAAGAGCAGCGCCTCGCCGCGGGAGACGAGGGCCAGGGTCTGGCCTCGCCGAGCGCCCGCGGGGGCGAGGGCATGGCCAAGCCGGAGCCACGCCGCCTCGCCACGCCGGCGCCTCGCACCGAGCCGGGCTGGGGCAAGCCTCCGCCGAGCCTCTCGGAGCTCGGCCTCGACTTCGCCAAGCCCGCGCCAAAGCCCGAGCCCGAGCCCGCGGCCAACGAGGGCCCGGCGTCGGCCTCGACCAGTGACGAGCGCGCGTGGGCGATCGACTCCACGGAGCGCAGCGAGACCCACGGGGAGATCGGCGGCGGCGGTGGAGACGACGAGTTCGCGCCGGTTCAGGTCCGCGTGGCCGAGCCCGCGCGAGAGCGAGCCGTCGAGGCCAAGCCCGAGTCGAGCCTCGAGCCCACGGAGGTCGACGAGGACGCCGAGGACGATCTCGAGGCGGTCGATGGCGAGCCCGAGCACGCGGGCTTCGAAGACGAGGTCACCGACCCCGCGGACGAGACGGACCCCGGCTCGAAGGTGATGGCGCCCACGATCGACCTCGACGCCGAGCTTCGCTCGGGCCCCGGCGTGGGCCTGTGGATCGGCATCGGCGCGGTCGTCGTGGCCGCGGTGCTCTTCTTCGCTCGCGGGGCGATCTTTGGCGGTGGCGAAGAAGCCGGCAGCGAAGGCGCCGGCGAGGACGCGAGCGATGCGTCCGAGAAGGAGGCGGAAGATCCGATCCAGCCGGGAAAGCCCGATGACGGCGCCCCGGATCCGCTGGGCGCCAGCGCTGGGGATCCGCTGGGCGCCACCGAGGGCGAGACCGAGGCCACCGAAGAGGCGGGGACGAGTGACGAGTCCAGCTCGGACACCGCGGCGACCAGCGAGAGCGAGGGCGCCGGAGACCTCGGCCCCGAGACCCTCGCCGAGGTCGAGGACAAGTACGAGTCCGCGGAGCGCTACTTCAAGCAGTTTCGCAACAAGGGTGAGGCGGCCAAGCTGATCGACGAGATCCTCGAGGTCGCCCCCAACCACGCGCCGACCTTGGCGCTGCGGGCATCGGTCCTCGCCGAAGAAAGCAAGCTCGAGGAGGCCGTGATCGCGGCCCGTCGGGCGACGCTCTCGGATCCCGAGTACGCCGCGGCCTTCAACAGCCTCGCGGGCTTGCTCGAGGCGACCGGCGACAAAGAAGGCGCGCTCGGTGCCTACGAGAACTACCTCGAACTCGAGCCCGAAGGGCGCTACGCGAACGTGGCCAAGACCCGCGTGCGAGCGCTCGAGCGCGAGCTGAAGCAGTGATCCTCGCCCTCGAGTCCTCATGCGACGAGACCGCGTGCGCCGTCGTCGACGGTCTGCGCGTGCGCAGCAGCGTGGTCGCCTCGCAGATCGACGTCCACGCGCGCTTCGGCGGCGTGGTCCCGGAGCTCGCCAGCCGCCACCACCTCGACGCGCTCGTCCCGGTGATCCGCGCGGCGGTCGACGAGGCCGGCCTGGACTTCGCGCGGCTCGGCGAGCAGCTCGACGCGATCGCGGTCACCGATAGCCCGGGCCTCGTCGGGGCGCTGCTCGTCGGTGTGCAGGCGGCCCGCGGCCTCGCGCTGGCCACCGGCCTGCCGCTCTACGGCGTCCACCACATGGAGGGCCACCTGTTCTCGCCGCTGCTGCGCGAAGCCGAAGCCGAAGCTGAAGCTCAAGCTGACACCGACTCCGACGCGCTGGCGCTGCCGCCTCACCTCGCGCTGCTGGTCTCCGGCGGCCACACCGAACTCGTCCGCGTGGGCGGGCTCGGCGACTACACCCTCGTCGGCGCGACCCGAGACGACGCCGCGGGCGAGGCCTTCGACAAGGTCGCCAAGCTCCTCGGGCTGCGCTACCCCGGCGGGCCGATCATCGATCGCCTCGCCAAGCAGGGCGACCCCGAGGCCGTCCGCTTCCCCAGGGCCATGCTCGACCGGCCGAATTTCGACTTCTCCTTTTCCGGGCTCAAGACCGCGGTCGCCGTGCACCTCGAGCGCAACGGCCAGCCAGACTCGCGCCAGGGCCTGCTGGATCTCTGCGCGTCCTTCCAGGCCGCGGTGGTCGAGGTCCTTGTCGCCAAGACCTGCGCCGCGGCCAGGGCTCACGGCTGCGAGCGCGTGCACGTGGTCGGCGGCGTCGCGGCCAACAGCGGCCTGCGCGGCGCCTTCGAGGACGCGGCGAAGGCCGGTGAGATCGGGTCCTTCGTGACCGCGCCGCTTCGCTACTGTGGCGATAACGCGGCGATGATCGCCGCCGCTGGCGGAGCTCGCCACGCGCGGGGCTGGCCGGCCGTCGTCGACGTCGACTCGAGCGTGGCGATCGACGACCCGCGCCTGGCTCCGGTTTTGGAAGGTGCCTCGTGACCCTCGATCTGCGCGCGATCCCTTCTCCGGGCGAGCTCCTGCGCCGCCACGACATGGCCCCGCGCAAGAGCTGGGGCCAAAATTTCCTCCACGCGCGGGAGATCCACCTGCAGATCACCGCGGCCGCGGGCGCGCGCCCGGGCGTCGCGGTGATCGAGATCGGCGCGGGCCTGGGCACCTTGACGGCCCACCTGCTCGCGACCGGAGCGAAGGTCGACGCCATCGAGCGCGACCGAGATCTGTGCGCGGTGCTCCGCACCGAGCTCGGCGAGCTGCCTGGCTTTCACCTCCACGAGGCCGACGCCGTGCGCTTCGACTACAGCGCCCTGGCGGCCGAGCTGCGCGCGGCGGATCCCGAGCGCCCGCCGCCGCCGGTGGTCGGGAACCTCCCCTATCAGATCACCGGCGCGCTGCTCTTCGCGCTGCTCGAGCACGGCGAGGCCCTGGGCCCGTGGATCGTCATGGTCCAGCGCGAGGTCGCCGATCGCCTGTGCGCCGAGCCGGGCAACAAGCGCTACGGCGGGGTCACGGCGGCCCTGTCTCGGGTCCGCCGGATCCGCCGGGTCTGCGCCGTCTCGCGCGGCTGCTTCCTGCCGCCGCCGCGCGTCGACTCGGCGGTGGTCCGCCTGGATCCGCGACCGGCCGCGCTGGGCGAGGTCGCCGACGAGAGCGGCTACCTGGTCCTGGTTCGGTCCTGCTTCCAGCGTCGCCGCAAGACCCTGGCCAACGCGCTGCTCGCCGTGCCCGGGGCCAACCGAGCGCTCGCCCAGGCGTGGATCGCCAGCGCAGGCCTCGACCCCAAGATTCGTCCCGAGCGCCTCGGCCCCGCCGAGTTCGCGGCCCTCCAGCGCGCCCGAGAGGCCAGCGCGCCGGCAAAGAGCGCGAGCGAAGAGCCCGAGCTGAGCGCCGAGCCTGAGCCCGAGCACGAGCCCGATCCCGATCAGGGTGAGCGAGGCTGAGCGCGCCATGCCGGAGCTGCCCGAAGTCGAGTCCGTCCGCCGCGGCCTGGTCCGCGCGCGCCTGCGTGAGCCGGTGCGCGAGATCTGGCGCTCCGAGCATCAGCTGCGCACCGGGGCCAACTGGCTGCGGTCCAAAGAGAACCTCGGCTGCCTGCTCCGCGCGACCCCGGGCCCGGTGCGTCGCCGCGGGAAGTACCTGCTGTGGGACATGAGCGGCGAGGACGAGGAGGCCCTCGTGTTGCTGATCCACCTGGGCATGTCGGGGCGCTGCGGCGTCGCGCGTCCCGAGCAGCCGATCGTCGCGCACACCCACCTGATCCTCGACTTCGAGGACGGTCGACAGCTGCGCTTCGTGGATCCCCGCCGCTTCGGTGGGGTGCGGGCCGGCCCGCGCGAGGCGATCTATCAAAGTGACCCCGTCGCGAGCTTGGGCCCCGAGCCGCTCTCGCGCAGCTTCGACGGCGCCGTGCTCGAGGCCGCCCTCGGTCGCAGCAAGCGCGCGCTCCGGGACGCGCTCTTGGATCAGCGCGCGGTCGCGGGCATCGGCAACATCTACGCCGTCGAGGCCTGCTTCGAGGCCAAGCTCAACCCCCTGCGCCCCGCCGCGGGCCTGTCCTCGCAGGCGTGGCTGAAGCTCGCCGACGCGCTCCAACTCGTGCTCCGCCGCGGCGTCGAGAACGGCGGGACCACGCTCAAGGACTTTCGAAACGTCGTGGGCGAAGTCGGCCGCAACCAGGACGATCTGCGCGTCTATGGCCGCGCTGGCCAGCCCTGCCCACGCTGCTCCCGAAAATTGCGCGATTTCGTGAGCCAGGGCCGAAGCGGCGTCTACTGCACACGCTGTCAACCGGCCCCGCGCAAGTGAGCTCGCTGGCAAGCCGGGTGGCCAGTGAGCTATGAAAGGCCTGCGCGTGGTGGAAACTGAAGATCCTCGAGTGCAGCGCGGCGTTGTCTTGCCGCACCCGTGCGCTACGGCCCCAAAAGCACCAGGCGTCAGCGACGCCGAGATTTCTCGCTCTCACCTGGCCTCGACCGGCGTCGAGACGCCGCGCCGTCCGTTGAGGTGTGCTGATGGGAACCGCCACGCTCGCCTGGAACCACGCCTCGGTCACGGACTTGCTTCGCCCGGCCGGCGCCAAGCAAATTCAACCCAGCGTTGGATCGAGGCTGATGGGTGACCAGGACCAGGGCGCCGGCTCGAACGCCGGACCCGCCGACGAAGAGCTGATGCTCGCCTTTCGCGAGGGCGACGCGGCGGCCTTCGAAGAGCTCGTCGCTCGTCACAAGCGCGGCCTCTACAACTTCTTGCTGCGCAGCGTCCACAACCCCTCGCGCGCTGAAGAGCTGCTGCAAGAGGTGTTCTTGCGGGTGATCCGAGCCAAGGATCGCTACCAGCGGACGGCTCGCTTCACGACCTGGGTCTACACCATCGCTCGCAACCTCTGTGTCGACGAGAGCCGGCGCCAGAAATTTCGCCGGACCGCGCCCCTCGAGGTCAAGCGTCGCGGTCGCGGGGGCGAAGGTGGGCTGAGCGTCCTCGACGTGACCGCCGCCGAGCAGGTCCCGACCGACGCCGCCTCCCAGGCCGACTCGATCCGCGCGCGCGTGGCCGCGGCGATCGAGACCCTGCCCGACGACCAGCGCGAGGTCTTCATCATGCGCCAGTTCGGCGGGCTGTCCTTCAAGCAGATCGGCGACGCCGTCGGCGCGCCGGAGAACACGGTCAAGAGCCGGATGCGCTACGCTCTGGAGAAGCTCCGCGGGGAGCTCAGCGACATCGACCCCCGCGAGCTCGCGCGCGCGCGGCCAAAGGCGAACCCCAAGAAGGCATCGGCAGGTGGCTGAATTCCAACCACGAGAGCTCGACGAGCTCGAGGACGCCCTCGAGCTGCTCGAAGATCTCGACGAGCTCGAGTCGCTCGAGCTCTCGCCGGCGCTGACCGGGCGCCTGTCCGAGTACCAAGACGTGCTCGCGCTGTGTCGTGAGGCCTTCCCCCAAGAGGAGCCCAGCGAGACCGCGCTCCTCGACGTGCTCGCCGAGGCCCGCGAGGTCAGCCGGCCGAGCCTCGGCGTCGAAGAGGGCGCCGTCGGTGAGGGTCCGTGGCGACGTTTTTGGGAGCGCTGGCGCGGGACCTTGCTGCCCGCAGCCGCCCTCGCCGGGACCGCGGCCGCGGTGCTGTGGATGCTGGAGCCGCAGCGCGAGTCGACCGACGACCTGCTCACCGAGGACGCCGCGAAGCTGGCCGACGCCGACGCCGACGCCGATGCCGATGGAGTCGAGGAGCGCCCCGCGAGCAAGGCCGAGGAGCGCTCCGCCGAGCCGGCGTCGAGCGCCGTCGAGCCCATCGGCGAGTCCGAGGGCGCCGCAGGATCGAAGGGCGAGGACGCGGGTGCGAGCGAAGCTGCCGCGGCCAGCGAGGACGACGCGAGCAGCGGCGCCGCGACGCTCGACAGCGACAGCGATGACGGTGGCGACGAGAAGGTCGAGGCCAAGGCCAACGAGCGCCGACCCTCGACCAAGTCCAAGGCGGTCGCCGAGCTCCCGGCCGAGCCGGCTCCCACGCCGCTGAGCAAGAACGAGGCCTGGGACCTGCTCACCGAGGCGGATCGAGCCCGGCTCTCCGGGCGCTGCACCCGGGCCAACGAGCTCTACAAACGGGTGATCTCGGCCAGCGCGATCAGCCAGGCGGTGGCGCAGGCCAAGGCGGGCGTCGGCCTGTGCCTCGAGCAGCAAGATCGCGACGCCGAGGCCCAGACTTGGTACGACGAGGCACGCGCCGACAACCCCGCGGTCCAGGCGTGGATCGACACGCAGCGCGACGAGCAGCCGCTCCCCAGCAAGTCGGGCAAGTCGAGGAGCAAGAAGAGCGCCGCGCCGGACCTCGAAGACGCGCTGTGATCCGCGTGGGCTGCGGCGTCGAGGATCGGCTACCGTCGACGGCGTCATGATCGTCGTCACCAACCGCATCCCCGTCGCCCAAGGCCATGAGATCGACTTCGAAGATCGCTTCCGCAAGCGCGTGCACCTCGTCGACAAGCACCCCGGCTTCGTGCGCAACGAGGTCCACCGCCCCAAGCCGATGCGCTTCGACCGAGAGCAGGGCAAGTGGCAGCCCGATGACGAGGCGCAGGGCTACTACGAGGTCAAGACCTGGTGGCGCAGCTTCGAGGACTTCGAGGCGTGGACGCGCAGCGAGTCCTTCGCCGAGGCCCACCGCAACCGCCCGCCCAAGGACATGTTCGCCGGCCCCAACGAGCTGGTGGTCCACGAGGTCTTCACCTCGACCGACCTCGAGCTCGAGGGCTGAGAGTCTCGAGTGGGCGCGGGCCGAGTTGCCCGATAGCCCAATGACCCAATAGACCAATGACCCAATAGCCCAATGACTCAATAGCGTGGGACCGCGGGGTCGACCTCGAGGGACCACGCGTCGATCCCCCCCGTGAGGTTGTAGACCTCGCGAAAGCCCTGATCCACGAAGTACTCCGCCGCCCTGCGGCTGCGCACGCCGTGGTGGCAAAAGAGCACCAGGGGCGTGTCCTTGGCCAGGGCCTCGACCGCCTCGAGGTGCTCGCTGTCGAGCAGGGTCGAGCCTGCGATGTCGGCCTGGGCGTGCTCTTGGGCGGTGCGCACGTCGAGCACGCGCAGCTTGGGATCGCTGGCCATGCGCGCCGCGAGCTCCTTGGCCGAGAGCTCGCGGACGCTCGCCGGGGCGTTGGGGTTCTCGATCTTGAAGCCCGCGCCCTGCTCGTTTTGCACGAAGTCGATGACCAGGCCGTTGGCCCGTCGCGCGCTGCGGCGGTCGAAGAGCAAGCTCAGGCCCTGGCTGGTCACCGCGACGTCGCCGGGGCGCCGCGGCCCGATAGCGAGGTCGTTGTGATAGCGGGCGTCGATGGTCAGGCGCAGCTCGTCTTCGGGCTCGACCTCGTCGCCGCTGAAGGCCGCACGGATCTGCTCGGCGGCGAGCTCGGTGATCGTCACCTCGGGCGAGGGCGGGGGCTGGTCGGCCACGCCCAGGGCCGCCGCGAGCTCGGCCTGCTCGTCGAGCTCGCGCAGGATGTCCGCGCCGCCGACGAACTCACCGTCGACGTAGAGCTGGGGGATCGTCGGCCACTCGGAGTAGCGCTTGATGGCCTCGCGCATGTCCGCGTCGGCGAGCACGTCGACGGTGGCGTAGTCGTCGAGCCACTCGTCGAGCAGCTCGACCACCGCGGCCGAGAAGCCGCACTGAGGAGCACGCCGATTACCCTTCATGAACAGCACGACCCGCTGCTCGCGGATCGAGGCCTCGATCTTCTCGCGCGTGGCCTGGTCGACTTCGCTGTGCTCGCTCATTGGCGGAGACCATAGCCTCGGCGCCAGGTGCCGTCGAGCGGCGCTGGTCCCGGGCGCGCCGATGGTCCATGCTCCAAAGGTGGCGCGGGCGAGCGACAGGAGCGAGGACGAGGGTGGCTCGGAGGCGTCGCGGGAGCTCGACATGGGCGACATGGGCGACATGGGCGAGGATCAGCGCGTCGAGCTCGACGGCGTCGCCGATGATCTGCTGCGCCCGGCCGCGCCTGTCCGCGTCGCGGCGATCGACGCCGAGCACATGCGCAACGCCGTGGCCGCGCGCCTGTTTGGTGCCGCGGCGGATCCGGTCCGCATCGGTCGCTACACGATCCTCGCCCGCCTCGGCGCCGGCGGCATGGGCGTGGTCTACTCGGCCTACGACACCCAGCTCGACCGCAAGATCGCGATCAAGCTGCTGCGCGGCGTCGACGAGGAGCAGGCCCACCACGCTCGCATGACCCGCGAGGCCCAGGCGCTGGCCAAGCTCTCGCACCCCAACGTGGTCCAGGTGTTCGAGTTCGACACCTTCCGCGGGCAGGTCTACGTCGCGATGGAGTTCGTCGAGGGCCAGACCCTGCGCGACTGGGAGCCCGAGGCGGAGGCCCGCGTCGCCGAGATCCTCGACATGTTCAGCCAGGCGGGGCGCGGGCTCGCGGCCGCTCACGCGGCGGGCCTGATCCACCGCGACTTCAAGCCCGACAACGCCCTGGTCGGCAAGGACGGCCGGGTCCGCGTGCTGGACTTTGGCCTGGCCCGCGGCATCGACGAGGAGGTCGACGCAGAGGCGGACACGCAAAAGCGCTCCGCGTCGAGCATGGCCAAGGGCAGCGCGAGCGCAGCGTCGAAGACCGAGGCCTCCGCGAGCGGCAAGGGCGTGCTCGACTCCACGGACTCGCTGAGCGCACCGTTGACGCGGACCGGGGCGATCCTCGGCACGCCGGCCTACATGGCGCCGGAGCAGCACCTCGGTCAGCGGGCCGACGCGCGCAGCGATCAATTCGCGTTTTGCGTCGCGCTCTGGGAGAAGCTCTACGGCCAGCGCCCCTACCTGGGCAAGACGCCGCGGGAGCTCGCCGGCGCGGTGGTCCGCGGTGACCTCAGCGAGCCCGAGAGCGCCGCCGTACCGCAGCATGTCCGGCGCGCCCTCGAGCGCGGCCTCGCCGTCGACGCTGGCGAGCGCTGGCCGAACATGGACAGCCTGCTCGCCGCCCTGGCCGACGACCCACGCAAGCGCCGGCGCCGGGTCGCGCTCGCCAGCGTCGGCGCGCTCGCGGTGGTCGCCGGGCTGGGCTGGGGCTTCGTGCGCAGCCAGGGCCCTGGCCCCTGCGAGGGGGGAGAGCGGGAGCTAGAGGGCGTCTGGGACGACGACACCCGCGCCAAGGTCGAGCGCTCGTTCCTGGCGACCAAGGCCCCCTACGCCGAGAACGCCTGGCAGGGCACGGCCCGCCTGCTCGACGACTACGCCGAGGACTGGGTCGACATGCACCGCGAGGTCTGCGAGGCCTCCGTGGTCCGCAAAGAAGAGAGCCCCGAGCTCGTCGGTCGCAAGATGGTCTGCCTCGGCCAGCGGCTCACGGAGCTCGAGCAGCTCACCGGCCTGCTCGTCGACGCCGACCCGGACGTCGTCTCGCGTGCCGTCGTCGCCGCGGGCAGCCTCAGCCGGATCGAGGCTTGCGCCAAGGCGGAGGCCCTGCTCGACAGCCCCGTCGACGACGCCCGCGTCGGCCAGCTCGAGCGTCTGCTCGCCAACGCCAACGGCCGCAAGGCCCTGGCCAAGTACGACGAGGGCCTGGAGATCGCCGAGAAAGCCCTCGCGCTCGCCCGGGAGATCGGCACCGCCCACGGCGAGGGCAGGGCCTTGCTCTTGCTCGGTGACCTCCAGACCAAGCGCCGTGACCTCGACGCCGCCAAGCAGACCCTGCGCGAGGCCCTGCGCCGGGCCGACGTCGCCGGCGACGACGCGACCCGGGTCCAGGCCCTGACCCAGCTCATGCGCGTCTCCTTTTTGGAGCACGATCTCGACACCGGAGAGATCCTCGCCGCCGACGCCCGCGCGGCCCTCGATCGCCTCGGCGACGCCCCCTTGCTCGAGGCCGACTTCGACCTTCACTACGGCTCGCTGGCCATGGCCCGCGGCGATAACCAAAGCGCCGGCGAGTATCACCGCCGCGCCCTCGAGATCCGCGAGGCCCAGCTGGGCGCGGACCACCCCGAGGTTGCGATCTCGCTGACCAACATCGCCAACGCCCTCACCGCGCAGGGCCAGCACGACAAGGCCGAGGCCCACGCGCGCCGTGCCCTCGAGATCTTCGAGGCCCAGCTGGGCGCGGATCATCCCTACACCGCCGCCTCCCACAACAACATCGGCAACAGCCTGCTCGAGCAAGGCCGCCACCTCGCCTGGACCGACCGCGCCCGCGCCCGCCCCTATTTTCGCCAGGCCGCGGATCACTACCAACAGGCCGTGCGCATCCGCGAGGCCAACCTCGGCTCCGATCACCCGAGCGTCGCGCTCAACCTCCACAACCTCGGTGAGGCCCAGCGCCTGCTCGGCGACGACGACGAGGCCGAGGCCACCTTCGCCCGCTCCCTCGAGATCAAGCGCGAGCACCTCGGCCCCGAGCACCCCAGCGTGACCATGACCATGACCGGCCTCGGCCGCGTCCGCCTCGCCCTGGGCAAGACCAAGAGCGCCCTCGATCTCCTCGAGCAGGCCGCGGCTGCTCGCAAGGGCCGCAAGGACTCGCCCGACGCCCAGGCCGAGACCGCCTTTGCCCTCGCCCAAGCCCTCATCGCCTCGACCGCCAAGGCTCCCGCCGCCGAGGCCGACGCCGCCCGGGAGCGAGCGCGAGGCCTCGCGGAGGAGGCCCGCGAGCACTACCGCGAGGCGGGTGACGCCTACCGAGGCGAGCGCGAAGAGGTCGAGGCTTGGATCGAGGCGCTTTGAGGTTCTCGACGACGGGGCAGGCGCAGGGGCCACCAGGGGACCCTTCGCGCTCAGACAGGTCGCTGACTGCGGGGATTGGTGGCGGGGTAGTGTAGAGGGCGAGAACCAGCCAGCTGATGACTCAGACAACCAAACCACGCCAGATTTTCAACACCGATGAGAAAGTCGTCATGGAATTTTTCTAATGAGCAAAGACGAAATCCTAAAAGCGCTCAGTGCTGAACAAGAGCAGCTAACTCCGGTCGAAATGGCCAACCTGCTGGACCGACTAACGGAAGGAGGGCTTGCGCAAGATACGCTCAATTTCTACTTCAAGCAGGCATTTCCATCGATTCCCCTGAGAACGATCATCGAATCTGGAGCCTGGAGTCGGGTCAGTGACGGGGGGCATGAGCGACGATGAGTTCAACTCGTTGCTGCAACCGTGGATAGGACCGAAGTGAGTAGTCGCTCGGTACACAGCGCCGCTCCTTGGCCGGCAGACACTACACGGGCCAAGGAACACGGTGGGCAAGGAGATGAGCGAAGGCCGACCAACGATCAAGTTGCAAGAGATCTCCCCATGCCTGCTCCCTCAGCGAGATGCCCCGCCTTTCGCTCCCCAAGCTCGTCGTCGCCTTCCTGACCCGTGACGCGAGGACGACCAGCCTCGACCTTCTCGCCCGCGTCTCGGTTCTCGAAGGCATCGCCGGCGTGAAGCCGGGCACCTGGATGCGCAACGTCGTGCCCGAGAAGGAGATCGTCGAGGTGTTTGGGCCGAGAGTGAAGGCGACCTGGTTGTCGCCGCGGGGCGTCCGCCTGGTGGTCTACACCTTTGTCTCGGTGGTGAAGCTCCAGGAGGTCCACGCCCGGACCCACCCGCTCAACCAGGCCGAGCACGACGACGGCGACGATGCGCAGGTCGAGGCGCCTGCTCGTCGGCACTGAGCCGAACTACTTCAAGCGGTCGCGCCAGTACCCGGGTCGGCGGCTCGTGTGGGCGACTGCGACGACGAGCCGTTCGTCCCGAATGACCGCTGTCACGACGAGGTAGCGGAAGCGCTTGACGACGAACTGGCGCACGTCGTGACGCTCGGCGAAGCCCGCGACTGGAGCGCCACTGCGTGGCCAGCGAGCACCTTGGGCAATCCGCTGTGTCACTTCATCGAAGAGCAACGCGCCGAACCCCTCGCGCTGCTCTTCGAGGTAGTCCACGGCCTCGTCGAGTTCGACGAGCGCTGCTGGATGGAGCCGCAACCGCATCAGTGCCGGGCCAGCGTCGCGCGGATCTTCGCCTCGACCTGCTCCCACTCGACCGGCTCGACCTCGCCTCGCTCCAACTGCCCGATGCGGTCCTCGATCTCGGCCTTCCACTCCGGTGAAAGCTCGGTCGGCTGTGGCTCGAAGCTGTCACTGAGCGCCGCCATCAACTCCAGGCGCTCGTCGTCCGGCAGCGCGAGCGCGTCCTCCAGGATCTTCTTCGCGGCGGCGGTCACCACAACCAGTCTACGCCACGGGACCGCGACCGACCACGCCGCTGTGCCTGGCCCAGAACGCCCGCAGAAGGGCGCTGAGGACCGCCTGTCTGCATTCGGCAGCAAGCGACGCCCGCGCCCTTCCGCTCCCCCTAAGCCGCAGAGGGGGGGAGGGCTCGGACCCCCAATCAGCCCCAAGGATCTGCCGAAGCCTCGGATCCTTCAAGTCCTCAGGTGCGCACACAAGCGGGGCGGAGATTTTCTCCCGAAGGAAGACGCGCACAAAAGGGCCAGCAGGGGACCCTTCCCGCGAGTTTCGCGTACACCGCCCTCCCTTCGGAGCAACACCCGCCCAAAAGGCAAACAACCGCCCACGCAACGAAGCATGAAGTCAGCGACCTGTCTGAGCGGGAAGGGTCCCTGCTGGCCCGTGCGCGTGCACCGACGTAGAGAACACCCCGCGCAAAAGAAAAAAACACCCCCCGAGAAAACCTACCCCGCAGCCTCATGGAGTTCGTAGATCCCCGAAACCCGCTCCAACAACTCCCCCGCATCAATCTTCAAATCCACCAACCTCCCCGACCCCAAGTCATAAACCCACCCATGCACCTTCGGCGACCCACCCTTCCGGTAGCGCTGATGAACAAAAGGCAGCTCCAACACATTGAGGCACTGCTCCTCGACGTTGAGCTCCACCAGTCGCCTGTAGCGAGCCTCCTCGTCCGCGATCGCGTCGAGCTGCGCCTGATGCAGGCGGTAGACGTCGCGAATGTTGCGCAGCCAGGGGTTGAGCACCCCGAGGTCATCCTTGCCCATCGCCGCCTCGACCCCGCCGCAGCCGTAGTGACCGCAGACCACCACGTGCTCTACCTCGAGGTGGCAGACCGCGTAGTTGATCACCGCGGTGACGTTGTCGTCGGCGTTGGGCACCAAGTTGGCCACGTTGCGGTGCACGAACACGTCGCCGACGTCGAGGCCCATCATCGTGCAGGCCGGGACGCGGCTATCGGCGCAGCCGATGTAAAGCACGCTCGGGCGCTGGCCCTTGGCGTGGGTTTTGAAGAACTCGGGGTCGGCGGCGGTGCGCTCGGCGGCCCATTTACGGTTGTTTTCGAGGATCTCGTCGAAAGCAGACATCGCTGGCGGCAGTGTAGTGAGCAGCCTGGCGGTGGCACGCGTTTGGCCGACAAAGTGGCCTTCGTGGCGTCGGAGCCCCGGGCTCCTAGAGCGGCGCAGCGCGCTCGTCGACGAAGCGCTCGCCGAGGCCCGATGAAACCAAGAGGCGATCGTCGGGTCCGATGATCACCGCCTCGAGCTGCGGCCGGGCCTCGACGAAGGCCAGGCCTTGCTCGGGCTTCATCACGCTCACGGCCGTGCAGTAGGCGTCGGCCGTGGTCGCGTCGGCGGCGATCAGGGTCACGCTCTTGGGGCTGTCGTCGGCGCGGATCGGCCAGCCGCTGCGCGGGTCCAGGATGTGGGTGTAGTGCACGCCCTCCCACACGAAGAAGCGCGCATAGTTACCCGAGGTGACCACGGCCTGATCGCTGGCGACGAGGTGACCCACGCGAGCGTTGGCCTGGCCGGGATCTTGAACACCCACGCGCCAGTCCTGGCTGCCCTTGCGCCCGCTGAGGTAGGTGTCGCCGCCGGCCTCGACGATGAAGTTTGCGAAGCCCCGCTCGGTCAGCAAGGCCGCCGCACGGTCGACGGCGTAGCCCTTGGCGATCGCCCCGAGCCCGACCTTCATGCCCGGGCGCGCGAGGGTGGCCGTGTGCGCGCTGGCGTCGACCTCGACCTTGGTCCAGTCGACCAGCGGCAGGCGCTCGGAGATCGCCGCGGTCGTCGGCGGCTTGGCCCCGGGCTCGAAGCGCCACAGCTGGCCCACGGCGTAGAAGCTGACGTCGAAGAGGCCCTCGGTGTCGGCCGAGACCTCGCGCGCGCGGGCGAGGATCTCGACGAGCTCCGGGGCGACCTCGAAGGGGCCCTGTCCGGCCCTGGCGTTGAGCTTGCTGAGGTCCGAGTCCGAGCGCCACTCCGAGGCGATGTCCTCGATGCGCGCCATCTCGGCGAAGGCGGCCTCGATCGCCCGCTTGGCCGCGAGCGCGTCGCCGCCTCCGACCCAGACGTTGACCGAGGTCCGGGTGCCCATGAGCTCGGCCTCGGCGAAGATCGTCCCGTCGTCGCGGACGAGGGCGCGGGCGTCCTCGTCGGTGAGCGGCTCGGCGTGGGGCTGGGGCTCCGCCTGGGCCTTGGTCGCCGCGCCC
Organism: Pseudenhygromyxa sp. WMMC2535; assembly: GCF_011083025.2. Lineage (NCBI taxonomy): Bacteria > Pseudomonadati > Myxococcota > Nannocystales > Nannocystaceae > Pseudenhygromyxa > Pseudenhygromyxa sp. WMMC2535. Next base: position 2,550,866 of record NZ_JABJWV010000001.1, on the reverse strand, counting down.
TCGTCGGAGGCCTTCGGGCCACAGGCGAGCGCGGCCACGAGCGAGCAGGCGACGAGGGCTCCGCGGTGGATCACGAGCGAGCGCGTCACGACTTGGGCTTGGGCGGTAGGGGAGGCGGCTTGCGCGACTCGAGCTTGGGCTCGAGATCCTCGAAGATCGCGTCGAGATCTTCGAGCTCCTCGGGCTCTTCGAGCTCCTCTGCGGCCAGGTCGACGCTGTCGATCTCCTCGAGATCGTCGTCGTCGTCGAGCATCGCGGCGAAGGGATCGCCGCCGCCCGGCGGGGTCGCGGTGGGCTGGAGCGCGCTGGCCTTGGCGGCGCGGGGAGGCTTGGGCGCCGGGCCAACGACGCTGTCGCCCGGCTTGCGCGGAGGCGGACCGACGACGCTGTCTCGGCGAGGAGCAAGGCCGACGCCGCTGTCTCCGGGCCTGCGCGGAGGCGGGCCGACGACGCTGTCGCGGCGAGGGGCAAGGCCGACGCCGCTGTCTCCGGGCCTGCGCGGAGGCGGGCCGACGACGCTGTCGCGGCGAGGGGCAGGGCCGACGCCGCTGTCTCCGGGCCTGCGCGGAGGCGGGCCGACGACGCTGTCTCGGCGCGGGGCAGGGCCGACGCCGCTGTCGCCGGGCTTGCGGGGCAGGCGGCTGGGGATCGGAGAGACGCCGCTGTCGCCGGGCTTGCGGGGCAGGCGGCCGGGGATTGGAGAGCTTCCGCTGTCGCCGGGCTTGCGGGGCAAGCGGCCGGGGATCGGCGAGCTGCCGCTGTCGCCGGGCTTGCGAGGCAGGCGGCCGGGGATCGGCGAGCTGCCGCTGTCTCCGGCGCGCTTGCTGATCAAGCGCACGCCGCTCTCGCTGGGCTCGAGCGCGCCACCCAAGGTCGCGGCCTTGCCCGTGGGCGTGGGCTTGCGCGGCGTCTTGGACTCGGACTCGGCGTCTTCGGCCGCGATCTCGGCCGCGATCACTTCCTCGGCCTCGAGTTCGTCGAGCAGGCCGGCGAAGGGGTCTTGCTGATCGTCGAGGGAGACGTCGTCGACGGGCGGGAGCTCGGCGATGATGCTGGCCTCTTCGCCGCTGAAGCTCGAGCCCGAGTCGGCGGAGGTCCGGCGCAGCGAGGCGGCCGAGTCGGCCGGCATGCCAGTGATCGAGCGCTCGGCGAGGGCGGGCTGGCTGTCACCGGCGTCGACCTGGTCTCGCTCGTCGCCCTCGTCGAAGTCCATCTCGATGTCGAGGTCGAACTCCTCGTCACCACCCTCGGTCTCGCCTCGCCAGATCCGCGAGAGCTGCGGGTAGCGAGACCAATAGGACGCCGAGAAGCTCGGGGCGCCGGGCTCGGGCACGCGCAGGCGCAAGACCCCGGCGATCACCGTGACCCCGAGGACGTGGCCCGCGTAGTAGGTGTCGATCGACTCCTTGAACCGCCAAAACAGCGCCTGGGGCTTCTCGGCGCGGCCGAGGATCGCCTTCCACAGGCGCAGGGGGCCGTGCTCGATGACCGGGGCGAACAGGAACTCTCGCCCGCTGCGGAAGAGCAGCTCGAAGCGCTCGTGCTCGAGCACGAAGTCTTCTTCGCTCAGGCCGAGCTCGTGCAGGCCCGAGACCAGCTGGTTGGTCTTGGGCCGGCGCCGGCGCAGCTGCTGGAGCGTGGACACCTGCTTGCGCATGCCCTCGTCGCGCAGCAGCTCCTCGAACAGGTCCTCGACCTCCTGCCACGAGCCGTGCAGGGGCATGGTCACCAGCACCTGCCCGCCGGGGCGAGTCACCCGCAAGAGCTCGGCGAGGGCGGCCTTCCAGTCGATGACCTGCTCGCCGAGCACGAGGTTGGCGATGCTGAGATCGTAGCTGTCGTCACCCATCTCGGTGACGTCGTCGAAGTCGCCGGCCTTGAAGTAGACGCGGCGCTTCCACTCGGGGCGGACCTTGGCCTTGGCGACCTGCATCAGCCAGGGGTCGCGGCCGAGGGCGACGACCCGGGCGTCGTCGCCGAGGCGCTGGAGCAGCTCGGCGGTGGTGTGGCCGGGGCCGCTGTGGATGTCGAGGGCGACGGTGCCCGGCTCGCTGGGCAGCTCGCGCATCATCAGGCGCGCGAAGCGGTCGTGCCAGATCGGGGCGACCTCGCGATCGATCACCCGAGCGAGCTTCTGCTCACGGACGCTGTTGCGAGGGCTCGCCACAGTCGATCGAGGAGTGCCTGGCGCCACTTAGAGCGTCGGGAAGCCGACGACGTCGAAGTGGTACTTGGTCTGGGCGTTCTGGTCGAAGGTCGAGTTTTCGACGGCGCAGGTCTCGTTGTCCGAGGAGGTGCAGTAGGCCATCTCGAAGGAGGCGACGAAGGGCCGGCGGGTGAACTTCTCGGACACCGCGGGGCCGGTGGCGATCATCTGGTGGGTCAGCCCGGTGTCGGTGCCCGAGGACGGCGAGAGCGAGATCTCCCAGCCGTCGATGGCGTCGAAGGGCGAGCAGGTCACGTCGTACTTGAAGCCGAAGCTGTTGCAGTCGGTCCCGGGGCAGTTGGGGTCGATGATGTCCCAGACGTGGCTGCCGTTGCCGAAGGCCAGGCTGTTGACGCCGTCGTAGGCGAAGATCGCGGGGGCGGCCTCGTCGGCGCTGTCGCCGTCCACGCTCAGGGCGATCTCGTGATAGGTGTCGAGCTCGTTGGTCACGCAGTAGGGGACGGCGATCGTGTAGTCGCTCTGCTCGACCTCGATCATCCACACCCAGGTGCCGTGGTAGTCGCTGTTGATCGTGCCCGAGTGCTGGCAGCTGTCTTCGTCGAAGCCGATGCCGGGGGCCGGGCGGCCGTTGCCGTCGCCGAGCGGGCAGGTGTCCGAGCCGCTGTCGGTGAAGGCGCGGCAGGTGATCTCGGACTCGTCGCCGCCCTCGAGCAGGGCGACCATGTCGGCCTTGGAGGTCTGGTAGGGGATGCAGCCGAGGGTCTCGAGGCTGACCGGGTTGGCGCTCAGGGCGTCGTTGACGATCAGCGGGCCGCAAGACGTGCTCGAGGACGAGCCGCGGCCGACGTCGAAGACCGAGATGTTGACGTCGGCGAAGGTCCCAGCCTCTTCGGGGACGCCGGAGATCAGGCCGTTGTTGTCGATGCTCAGGCCCGCGGGCAGGTTCTCCGCCTCCCACATCGAGTAGCTGCCGCTGCCGCCGCCGATCTCGACCTGGAACTCGTAGGTGGCTCCCACGGCGCCGGTGGGGAAGGTCTCGCAGTTGATCCCCGCCTCCGTGCCGCCGGGATCCGGGACCAGGCACACGCCGGTGTTGGGGTCGATCTCGAAGCAGTCGGGGGCGAGCTCGTCGCGGCTGCAGCCGGTGATCAGGAGGGCGATGGCCGGAACCGTCACGGCGAGGGCACGGACGCGAAGAGAGATATGCGCGGGCATGAGTGCAGTCTCCGGACCGAGGTCGCAAAAGTCGGACCTGGATCGCCGGCCAGTCTATCACGTGCCGCTCGCGCGACGCCAGAAGCCGGCGGTGTTCGCAAGCGCGTGAAATTCGGCGCAAAATCGCCTCGGTGAGCCGGGAGAGGGACCAATTTTGGTGGGCGCTGCTGGCCGCGGCGCTGCTCTCCCGCGGGCTGTGGGCCATCTGGGTGCACCCGGCCCAGGACTATCTCTACGCCGACATGGCCCACTATGTGTACCGAGCCCGGCAGCTCGTCGAGCTCGGGGTGGTGCCTGGAGACCGGTCCATGGCCTGGCAGGCGTGGGGGACCCACTGGCTCCTGGCGCTGCCCATGCTCGCGCTGGGGACCGGCGCGGCCGGGCTGTGGGCGGCCAACGGGATCTGGGCGGCGTGCTCGGCGGCCTCGGTCATGCTCGGCTTCGCGCTGGCCCGGCGCTGCCTGCCGGCGCGCTGGGGTCCGTGGCCGGCGCGGGTCGTCGGCCTGGCGCTGCTGGCCTGGATCCCCCTGCTCTCTCAGGGTGGGTACTTCCTCAGCGAGGTGCCTTTTTGCTGCGCGCTGCTGGCTGCGACCCTCGGTGTCGTGACCCTCGCCCAGGACGGGGAGGGGGCCGTTTCCGCGGGAGCCTGGGGGGCGGTGGCCTTCGCCTTGCGTCCTCAGGTGGCCGTCTTCTATCTGCTGCTGATCCCCGCTCACTGGCGCCTGTCCAGGCGCGAGGGCTGGCGCCTGGACAGGCGCCAGCGCCGAGCTTCCTCGCCGCGGCTGCGCTCGGGCGCAGCGCTGCGCCTGGGGATCCCGCTGGGCCTCGCCCTGCTCGTGTCCATGGCCCACTTTCGGATCTACACGGGGCGCTGGGGCGGCGTGGCCGAGAGCGCGACCGTCAACCTCACCGCCGGCCGCTGCCACAACGTGGAGACCCGGGCCTTTCGCTCCCAGGCGGCCATGGATCGAGGGCAGCGCGAGGGCTTCGAGGCGAGCATGGGCAGGCGGATCAGCCTCCCCGGCTTCCGGGCGCTGGCGCGGGCAGGCGAGGGGCACCCCCTGGCCCTGCGGCCCGCGCTGGGTAGTGAGCGCATCGACTACGTGGGCGAGGCTGGGGATCCGCAGATCCACCGCGCGCTTCGCCGGCGCTGCCTCGCGGCCACGGGGCTCGTCGGGCAGCTGCGCTACAGCCTGAGCAACGTCGCCCTGGCCTGGGTGATCGCCCGCCCGTGGCCGCAGAGCGCCGACCACCGCGCGCCCTGGATGCTGCCCGTGGCCCAGGTCGGCCGGCGGATCGCCGCCGGGCTGGCGCCGGTGGCCGTGCTCGCGATGCTGTGGGCGCTCGCGTCGCTGTGGCGCGGGCGCTCGCTCGCCCTGGGCATCGTCGCGCTGCAGCTGCTGGCGATGATCCTGGTCAGCGCGCTCTTCTTTGCCACGCCCAGGCTGCGCGCGCCCTACGATCCCTACGCGCTGATCTTGGTGGTCGCGGCCGTGGGCGCGCTCGTCGAGCGGCTGCGCTTGGGGACCGACCCGCGCCCGCGCTGCGAATGAAAAACGGCCGCCCTGCCAAAGCAGGCGCGGCCGCCTTTGTCGGGAGCAGAGCGCTCAGCGCAAGGACGCGGCCTTGGCCGTGTTCTCCCAGGTGAAGCCCTCGCGGCCAAAGTGACCGTAGGCCGCGGTCTTGGCGAAGACCGGCTTGAGCAGGTCGAGCTCCTCGATCAGCTTGCCCGGGCGCGCGTCGAAGTTCTCGCGCACGATGTGGGCGAGCTTGTCGTCGTCGACCTTGCCGGTGCCGAAGCTCTCGACGCGGATGCTGACGGGCTCGGCCACGCCGATGGCGTAGGCGAGCTGGACCTCGCAGCGATCACACAGCTCCGCGGCGACGAGCTGCTTGGCGATGAAGCGCGCGTAGTAGGCCGCGCTGCGGTCGACCTTGGACGGGTCCTTGCCCGAGAACGCGCCGCCGCCGTGGCGACCCATGCCGCCGTAGGTGTCGACGATGATCTTGCGCCCGGTCAGGCCGGCGTCGCCCATGGGGCCGCCGATGACGAAGCGGCCGGTGGGGTTGATGTGGTAGGTCGGGTTGCTCAGCAGCGCGGCGGGGATCACCGGCTTGATGACCTCGTCGATGATGAACTCGCGCAGGCGCTCTTGGCTGACGCTCTCGGAGTGCTGGGTCGAGATCACCACGGTGTCCACGGCCACGGGCTTGCCGTCCTCGTAGACCACCGAGACCTGGCTCTTGCCGTCGGGGCGCAGGAAGGTGCTCGCGTCCTGCTTGCGGACCGCGCTCAGCTGCTCGGTCAGCTTGTGCGAGAGGTGGATCGGCATGGGCATGAGCACGTCGGTCTCGCGGCAGGCGTAGCCGAACATCATGCCCTGGTCGCCGGCGCCCTGATCACCCTGGTCGCGGTCGACGCCCTGGTTGATGTCGGGGCTCTGGGCCTCGATGGCCACCATCACGCCGCAGGAGTTGCCGTCGAAGCCCATGTCGGAGCTGACGTAGCCGATCTCGGTGATGGTCTTGCGGACGATCTCTGGGATGTTGACGTAGGTCGAGGTCGTGATCTCGCCGGCGACCACGACGAAGCCGGTCTTCACCAGGGTCTCGCAGGCGACGCGACACTTGGGATCGTCGGCAATGATGGCGTCGAGGATCGCGTCGCTGACCTTGTCGCAGATCTTGTCGGGGTGACCTTCGGTGACGGACTCGCTGGTGAACAGGCTTCGGGTCATGAGTAGTTTCCTGGTACGGGGCCGGGCAAACGCACAGCCGGTCGGAACGGCGCGCAGGATAGGAACCAGGCCCCGCCCACGCAACCCGGCTCGGTGGCTGGCGATTCTGGGGACGCGAAGGCCGCTTCGACTCGGCCGACAGGCCCCGACGGGGGGCGCTCAGAGCAGCTCGAGTTCGAGGATGATCCCCGCGCTGGGGAAGTCCTCGGGGCGGGGGAGCTCCGTGAACAGCAATGGGCGCTCTCCGGCCTCTGCGAGGGTCGCGAGCGCTCCTGGGGAGCTCCACTCCAGCAGCGTCTCGACCGCGCCTTGCTCGGGGTCACTCGCGGGGGCGCAGGCCAGGGCGTCCTCGACCAGGCAGCTCGGGCCGCGCAGCGCGAGGCCGACGCGAGCATCGCTGGCGCGCACGCGCAGGCGCGCGTCGTCGGGGAGGCCCGCCGGCAAGAGCAAGCGATCCACGCGCTCGGGGCGGCGCCATCCGGCGCAGGCGTGTTCGTGGGCGTCGGTGTGGACCGCGTCGGGGGAGAGCGCGACGACGAGGGGGCCCTCGCCGAGGCCGGGCAAGCTCAGCTCTCCGGGCGCGGCGCAGCTGTCGGCGGGAGGGCGCACGCAGCGAAGCTCCCCCGTCCCCTCCTCGCCGCTGTCGCTGTCGCTGTCACCATCACCATCACCGGCGAGCTGGCAGACCGTCCCGTCCTCGCAGCGTCCATAGGTCGCCCCGCAGCGCTCGCCCTCGGCGAGGACCGTGCGGACCTCGAGGACGAGCTCGAAGTCCAGCGGGTCCGCGAGCTCGGGCGTCTCGGGGGCTTCGCTGGCGAGGCCGGGGTCGTCGGCTCGGGCGCCGACCACCACCAGCAGGTCGCGGTCGGGGCCGAGGTCCTCCACGGTGATCGGCAGGCCCTGGGCACAGGCGAGCAGGCGCTCGGGGTCTTCGGACTCGGCCACGCAGCCCGGCGCGAGCACACCCAGGCGCGGCTCGAAGCCCTCGGCGCTCACGCTCAGGTGCAGGTCGACGCGGCTGGGGATGCGCGCGCGCACGAAGATGCTCGGGCCATCGAGGCCGCAGCTCGAGGCGATGCCGGCGGGGTCGCTGGTCGCACCGCGGAGGCTCGCGCCGAGTCGCCCGGGGGCCTCGACGGCGAAGGGGGTGTCTTCACACAGATCCCCAGGCAGGAGCTCGCCGGTGTCCCCGGTGTCCTGGGTCTCGCCCGCGCCCTCGCTGCTCGAGCCCGCCTCGTCCGCCTGGTCGTCGGCAGGGCTGTCCCCAGCGCAGGCCGAGGCGCAGGCCAGCGCCAGACCGGCAGACAGCCGGAGGAGGACTGACCGGAGGACCATGCCCTCGCAGGTTAGCGCCGCAGCGCGGTCGCCTCAATATGGCCCTATGGCGCGCGCGCACCTCTATGTACCCTATCGGCCATGACCGACGCAGCGCACGCCTCGCACAAGATCCTCCGCCTCGAGGTGCGAGGAGGGTTTTGGGACGGGCTCGAGATGGACTTCGCCGCCGGGCTCAACTGCATCATCGGCGCGCGCGGGACCGGCAAGACCACGATCCTCGAGCTGTGCCGCCACTGCCTCGGGCAGGCCCCGATCGACGACCCGCAGCGCGAGCAGCAGCTCACCAAGCTGATCAAGGCCAACCTCGATCGCGGCACCGTCGAGGTCGTGATCGAGACCCGCGACGGCATGATCTACCGCGTCCACCGCGGCGCGACCGGGGATGAGCCGGAGGTCAGCGACCAGCGCGGCTCGCCGGTCGAGATCTCGCTGCACCGCGGTCAGGTGTTCGCCGCGGACTTCTATAGCCAGCACCAGATCGAGGACATTGCGATCAGCCCCCGGGCGCAGCTGGCGATCATCGACCAGTTCATCACCGACGAGATCGCCGAGATCGAGCCCGAGCGCCGGGCCCTGGCCTCGGACCTCGAGAAGAACAGCGCCGACATCCACCGCCTGCGCCAGGCCATCGCCGACCGCGAGGAGGCCCTGGCGGAGATCCCCGAGCTCAAAAAGCGGCTCGAGGCCCTCGACGTCGGCGGCGAGCAGGCCGACGACATCAACCGCGAGGTCGCGCTCAAGGGCAGCCGCGACCAGGAGAAGCGGACGATCAAGCGCGCCGACGAGACCCTGGCCGCGAGCCTCGACAAGCTCGAGGACCTCACGCGCACGGTCAAGAGCTTCGGCCGGCTGGTCGAGCGCTCCGAGGGCGAGAACGCCAAGCTCTTCGAGCGCCTCCAGCTCGTGCTCGAGCAGGCCGGCAACGACGTCGCCGGGCAGCTGGGCTCGGCGCGCAAGCTGATCGAGGAGACCCGGGCCAGCGTCGAGGACCTCGAGCGCGAACTCGGCGAGGCCCACGCCGGTCAGGAGCAGCGCTACGCCGAGCTGCTCCAAAAGCACCAGGACGCCCAGGCTCAGGCCCGCGAGGGCGCGCGGCTCCAGGCCCGGCTCAACGAGCTGCTCGAGCAAAAGCGCCAGGTCGAGCGCCGCCGCCAGGAGCTCAACGAGCTGACCAAGCAGCGCGGCAACCTGCTCGACCAGCTCTCGGAGCTCCACGACCGCGTGTTCGCCCTGCGCCAGCGCACCGCCCGGGAGATCTCCGCGCGCCTCGAGCCCGACATCCGCGTGGGCATCACCCAGTTCGGTGAGCGGGTCGACTACGCAGACTGCCTGCGCGACGCCCTCAAGGGCCAGGGCCGCCACTACAACGCCCTGGTCTCGCGCATCGAGCAGAACCTCCCGCCCCGCGAGCTCGTCCGCCTGCTCGAGCGCAGCGCCGTGTCCGAGCTGGCCACCGCCCTCGAGATCCGCGACGAGCAGGCCGACTGGCTGATCGACCGCATGCGCGCCGCCGAGGACGGCAAGCTGCTCCTCGACCTCGAGGCCCTCCAGCTCGAGGACCGGCCCAAGATCGAGCTGTGCGACGGCGGCACCTACAAGGACGCCTCGACCCTGAGCACCGGGCAAAAGTGCACGACGATCCTGCCGATCTTGCTGCTCGACAGCGACCGCCCGCTGCTCATCGACCAGCCCGAGGACAACCTCGACAACGCCTTCATCTACGAGACGGTGGTCCGCAACATCGGCGCCGTGAAGGCCAAGCGCCAGCTGATCTTCGTGACCCACAACCCCAACATCCCGGTGCTCGGAGACGCCGACGCCGTGTTCGTGACCGAGTCCGACGGGCAGCACGGCAAGCTGCGGACCAACGGTGACGTCGACAAGCTCAAGCTCGAGATCGAGCAGATCCTCGAGGGCGGGGCCGAGGCCTTCCTCGAGCGCAAGCGGAGGTACGGGTACTGATGGCTGGTCGACGCGGCAAGGCGCGCGGGAGCAAGCAGGCGGCGGCTGCTCCGGCGGCGAGCACTCCAACTGGGGCAGGGGCTGGGACAGGCGCGAGCACGGATGAGCACGATGAGCTCGATGCGCTCGACCTGGGCGAGGACGAGGTCCTGGCGGGCATCCGCGCCAAGTCGTGGACCAAGCGCGTCGAGGTCATCGAGGGCATGATCGAGGAGCTGCGCGCGCGGCCCTCGGGCCTCGAGCTGCGCCTGCTCGTCGAGCGCCTGCTCGCCCTGAGCGAGGACGACAAGTGGGAGGTCCGCCGGGCCGTGGCCCAGGGCCTGGTGCACGTCGAGCACCCGCTCTTCGAGAAGATCGCCGGGCGCCTCGAGGCCGACGCCAACCAGTACGTGGCCCAGGCCGCGCGCAGCTTCGCCGACCGCCGGCGCGAGCTCGACCGCGAGTACAAGCGCAAGACCGACGAGATCGACGTGGTCGCCAACGAGCTCGCCAAGCTCCGCGAGCAGCACGGCGAGGCCGTGGCCGCGGCCGCGAGCAAGCTCGCGGATCACCAGTTCAAGCTGCTGACCAACGAGATCACCCACGAGATGCGGACCGTGGTCGCCGGGCTGCTCGACGCCCTCAACAAGCTCCAGGCCAGCTTGGACAGCAGCCGCACGGCCAAGAAGCTCTACGAGCGCAACCTCGGCATCGCCCTGGATCGCGGGCGCTTCCTCAAGCTGATGCTCGAAGACACCAAGAAGTTCGTCGACGATCCGCACTACGACTCCGAGGACATCGAGCTCGGCGAGCTCGCCGAGAAGATCATCGGCCTGGTCGAGGACGCCCTCGACGTGCCCGCCAAGGTCAAGCTCGAGGTCGAGCTCGAGACCCGCCCCGGGACCAAGCTCCACGCCCCGCGCAGCCGGCTGATCCAGGCGCTCTCGAGCCTGGTCAAGAACGCCGTCGAGGCCTGCGAGGACGAGGGCAAGGTGACGATCCGCAGCAGCATCCCGCGGCGCGGATGGATCGCCGTGGACATCGTCGACTCGGGCTACGGCATGGCACCCGAGGAGATCCACCGCGCCTTGCTGCCGATGGTCTCGACCAAGAAGGACGACCAGCACACCGGCGTGGGTCTGCCCCTGGCCCGCAAGATCATCGAGCGCGAGTGCCGCGGAGAATTCGTGATCGAGAGCGAGCCCGAGCAAGGCACCACCGTTCGCTGCGTGCTCCCGGCCGCGACGGAGTGAGGCGGAGCGCTCGCCTCTCACGGGGACCCCTGTCGACCTCGACACCCCGGGTCCGATGACGGGCGAGCGCGGGCCAGAGCGCCGGGCCCGATCGTCGGTGTGGCCCGTGATCCCATCGAGATCACCCGCACCCGTGGCTGGCCCGGGCGGGCGTCGGTGTCTTAGACTCGGCGAGTAACCTCGACGCCTCGCGAAGCTGCTCCAAGCTGCGCGAGCGCAGACAAGACCCCGACTCGAGCATGCTGCCTTCGCGAACCAAGCACGTCGCCCTGATCGTCGAAGACGATCCCACCCTCCTCGACCTCGTCACCGAGACCGTCGAGTCCCTGGGTCACGACGTGCACTCGGCCAGCTCCCAAGAGGACGCGCTTCACCTGCTCGAGGACACGCTCTTCGACTACGTGCTCCTCGACCTGTCGATCCCGCTCAAGGAGGGCCGCTTCCCGCGGCTGGAGATCGGCTTCAACCTGCTCGATCGCGTGGTCGCCCTGCCCGACGCGCGCCGCCCTGGGATCATCGTGATGACCGCCCACGGCGACGACCACGAGTTTTGCCGCCGGGCGCTGCTCGCCGGCGCCGACGACTTCATCAAGAAGCCCTTCGACAGCGGCAAGGAGTCGCCGGAGCAGGCGATCAAGGAGCTGCTCGCCAAGCGCCAGGAGGCGCGGGCGGCCGAGGTCAGCGGGGTGCGCTACGACGCCGGTGAGCTCGGCGGCGTGGCCAAGGACGCCGGGCCCGCGAGCCTCGACGCCGGCCCGCCCTCGATCCACCTGGTCGGCACCTACGACCGGCGGCGCTGCAACATCGAGATCAACGGCAAGGAGCTGCAGCTGTCCGAGCAGCGCTTTCGGCTGTTCGCCCGGCTGGCGATCTACGCCAAGCGCTCCCCCGGCCAGCACCTCTCGCTGCTCGACGTGCCCGAGATCCAAAGCGGCACACGCCAGGCGCTCAACCGCCTGCGCAAGGACCTCGAGTCGCAGGTGCCCGGGTTTTGGGATCGCTGGATCCGCAACGACGGCCACGGCAGCTACTGTCTGCAGGTCCCCAGCGACTCGATCACCTACGACGCCGACGCGATGGCGGCCCACGGCGAGCTCTTGGTCATGCTCGCCAAGTGAGCCGCGCGGCTGTGCCGGATCAGCCCAGGCTGCGCGCGCTTCGGTAGAGCCCCGAGAGGGCGCTCGACGAGTCGAAGGGGTGGGTCTGCCAGCGCGGCTCGTTGGCCAGGCCGCGACGGGTGACCCCGCGCAGGGCCAGGAAGTCGCGCAGGCGTAGGCGCGTGCCGGGGTCCATGGGCAAGAAGGCCATGCCCCACTGGGAGGAGCGGGCGTCGTAGTCGCGCGCGCGAACGAGGCGGGCGTCGACCTCGGTCCAGGCCGCGTCGGTCCGCCCGAGCTGGAAACGGATCCGGACGGGGTCCGCGGGCAGGTCACACTCGGGGGTGACCAGGCGCAGGCCGGTGCGCGAGAGGTCGAGGAGCTGACAGGGGGCGGTGCGCTCGCCAAAGTCGATGGTGCCGACGGCGTGCAGGCTAACGCGGGGAACTTGGCGTCGGTCGATGGACATGCGAGTGAACCCTTCACCTACAGAAAGGCACACAAATTTCCAAGTGCCAGCAATTAAATTTCGGGTGTCAAAATAACGGAGTTCGTGGAAGCGAGCATCGTTAGATTGACGCCAAAGTAGCGCTGAGACGGCAAATTCGGCCGCCATTCGCTGACGGCGCCTGCTCGTTCGCGCTCGCCGCTCGTGCTCGAAAACGTGGCAGCTTGGCTAGAGCGGCGATCAGTTTGGATTCACACCCTCAGGCACATCTGGGCGGCCCCGTGGTCTTTGTCGCTCGGCGCTCGCAGTGGGTCCACCACAGCTTCGGCCTCGCTCCTCGCCACGAGACCGCCCAGACGCACCTGAGAGCGCGCCTCCAAACTGATCGCCGCTCTAGCCAGCGAGTCGACTAGCCACGCGCTGAATGTTCACATCCAATTCAGGTGATGTGCGGCTCGGCCAGGGCGCCCTGGTTCAACCAGCGCGCCCTGGTTCAGCCAGCGCGCCCCGGTTCAGCCAGCACGATAGATCAGCAACAAGGACAGCAGCTCGAGCGCCACGATCCACGAGGTCGTGGTCATCACGCTGCGGACCATGGCGATGGTCACAGCCTCGGCCGAACGCTTGTCCTGCGAACCCTTGGCCACGGCGTCCCCGGCGATGCCGAGGGCGTAGAGCAGGGTCAGCCCAGCGGCGCGCTCGCGGAAGATCGCCCGCTGCGGCGGCGGATCCACCAGGTCCGCGGTCAGCAGCTCCCACGCCGGGCCCCAGCCGCCGAGCTCGGGCACGCGCAGCTCGAGGTAGGCCGCGCCGCCGGCGAGCATGCCCAGGGCGAAGAGCGCGGCGAGCACCAGGTAGGCGCCGACGAGGCCGATGAACGCGGGGACCCACAGGTAGCGCGGCGCCTCGATGCCCAGGGCGCGCAGGGCCGTGGTCTGCCGGGTCAAGGACATGCCCCCGAGCCAGGCGACGACGGCGTTGGCGGAGGTCGCCGCGAAGAGGATCCCCGAGAGCGCCGGGGCCAGGGCGATCACGTGCATCGAGCCGATCAGCGAGAACACGCGCTCGGGCAGCAGGGGCAGCTCTCCGCCGGCCACGGCGCGGTGGAGGATGTAGAGCAAGGTGAAGCCGATCAGCAGCGAGACCACGCCAAAGAAGGCGGCGGGGCGCAGCAGGGCCTGCTTGATCACCGGGCCGAGGACCTCGAAGAGATCCCGCGGCCGGGCGAGGGCGCGGCCGAGGTTGGCGAGCACCCGCGGGCCGACCTGGAGGCCGCCAAAGATCGTCTGGAGCCCGCGCCGGGCCGCGCCGGCGAGGGCGCTGGCCGAGCGGGCGAGGGCGGAGGGGCGGGGCTCGGCGCTCGGGGCCTCGTCGGCGGCCAGGCGGGCGGTCATCTGGTCCCCGATGCTCGCGGCGACGCGGCGACGCAGCGCCCGCGGGCGGCTGTCGGAGCGCAGCGCCGCGCGCTCCTCGGGGGAGGCGTCACCGGGCAGGGGCTCGAGTTCGACCAGCGCCTGCTCGCGCCGGTCCATGAACATGAAGCGGTCCGCGAAGCCGGCCGCGAACTCGAGCTCGTGGGTGATCACCAGGGCCGCGGCGCCGCGGCGGCGGATCTCCGCACGCAGCAGATCCGCAAGGCCCTCGACGCGCAGGGGATCCAGACCCACGGACGGCTCGTCCAGGAACAAGATCCGCCGCCCGCCCGCCAGCGTCCGCGCCACGGCCAGGCGCTGAGCCTCGCCCCCGGACAGGTGGCCGACGCCCCGCGGCTCGCCGCCGGCCCAGGCCCGGGGCAAGTCCACGCTCTCGAGCGCGTCTTGCAGCCCGCCGGCGTCGACGCGGCGCGGCGGGTAGGCGTTGCGCATGGCCAGCGCCAGGTTGCCCGCGACGTCGAGGTGATCGAAGAGCGCCCCGCGCTGCGGGACGATGCCCACGCCCGCGTGGCGCTCGAGGGCCTGGGCGTCGACGAGGAAGCCCGCGGCCTCGAGGCTCGCGCGGTCGTGCAGCGCCGTGACCAGGGTCGACTTGCCCGCGCCGCTGCCCCCGAGCAAGGCGACGATCTCGCCAGCGCGCAGCTCGAGGTCGGCGCCGCGCAGCAAGGGCGCGCCGTCAGGCCGGTCGATGTCCAGCCCGCAGGCGCGCAGCAGCACCGGCGGGCTGTCGTCGTCGATGCTGTGCTCGCTCAAGCTCGGGGGTCAGCTGGTTCAGCCGGTTCAGCCAGTTCGGCAGGTTCAGAAGGTCACGACCGAGCGGATCGACTCACCGGTGTGCATCAGGTGGAAGGCATGGTTGATCTCGTCCAGCGGCATGGTGTGGGTGATCATCGGGTCGATCTCGATCTTCCCGTCCATGTACCACTCGACGATCTTGGGCACGTCGGTGCGGCCCTTGGCGCCGCCGAAGGCCGAGCCCTTCCACACGCGGCCGGTGACCAGCTGGAAGGGGCGCGTGGCGATCTCCTCGCCGGCCCCGGCCACGCCGATGATCACCGAGGTGCCCCAGCCCTTGTGGCAGCACTCGAGGGCCTGACGCATGATCTCGACCCGGCCCACGCACTCGAAGGAGTAGTCCGCCCCGCCGTCGGTGAGGTTGACGATGTAGGGCACGAGCTCGCCCTCGACCTCCTTGGGGTTGACGAAGTGGGTCATGCCGAAGCGCTCGGCCATCTCGCGCTTGGCGGGGTTGATGTCGACGCCGATGATCATGTTGGCGCCGGCCATGCGCGCGCCCTGGATCACGTTGAGCCCGATGCCGCCGAGGCCGAATACCACCACGTTGTCCCCGGGCCGGACCTTGGCGGTGTTGATCACCGCGCCGATGCCCGTGGTCACGCCGCAGCCGATGTAACAGATCTTGTCGAAGGGGGCGTCCTCGCGGACCTTGGCCAGGGCGATCTCCGGGACCACGGTGTGGTTGGCGAAGGTCGAGGTGCCCATGTAGTGGAAGAGCTGCTCGCCGTCGATCGAGAACCGGCTGGTGCCGTCGGGCATCAGGCCCTTGCCCTGGGTCGAGCGGATCGCCTGGCAGAGGTTGGTCTTGCCCGAGGTGCAGAACTTGCACTGGCGACACTCGGGTGTGTAGAGCGGGATGACGTGGTCGCCGACCTTCAGCGACTTGACCCCGGGGCCGACCTCGACGACCACGCCCGCGCCCTCGTGGCCGAGGATCGCCGGGAACAGTCCCTCCGGATCCGCGCCCGAGAGCGTGTAGGCGTCCGTGTGGCAGATCCCCGTGGCCTTGATCTCGACGAGGACCTCTCCTTCGCGTGGTCCTCCGAGCTCGACCTCTTCGACGGTCAGGGGCTTGTTGGCGGCGTGGGCTACGGCAGCGCGGGTCTTCATGAGGCCGTTTTAGCAGCTCATCCGCGGCCGCGCTCCGCAGCACGACTTTGCACGCGTGGGTCGAGCCTTGCACGCCGAGCGAGCGCCTCAATTGCGCGTCGCCGAGCGCGGTGCAGCGCTCGGCGACTTCGGGGCACCCAGCATCGTGCTGGCGCTAGTCGAGATACTTGATCTCGGTGACGATGCCGTTCTCCACGGCGAGCTGCACCTCGCTGGACGTCCCGTCGCAGTCGAGGTTCTGGCGCACGTACTTGCCCTTCTTGGGCCCGCTCGTGCATCGGATGAAGGTCTGGTAGCTGACCGAGCGCCCGCGGGCCTCCGCGACGCGCTCGTCGGCCGGCAGACCCCAGGCCATGTGCGCCGCGAACTCCTTGAAGCCGACCTTGACCTCACCGGTGTCCGCCGCGTCGCGCTCCTCACCCGAGAGCTCGAGCCACTGCTGCCACAGCCCTAGCTTCTCCAGGTAGGTCTGACGCTCGGAGTCCTTGAGCTTGAGGTACTCCGCCTGGGTCTGGTCATCGTCGATGACGTAGTAGAAGTTGCGATCCGGACTCGACAAGCGATCCGGGTTACCTGCACAAGCGGTCATGAGCGTCAGCGCGAGGAGAGCGGCGCTGAGGCGGGGGAGGCGAGCCATGGCGAGGGATGATAGAAGAAGAAGACCCGGGGACAAGATCACTCCACGTAAGCCTGGGTAAACCGCTCTGCGCGCGGATCGCAACCGGCGCGCTTCCTTTGACTTTTGGGGTGTAACGTGGTAAACGTTACGACCCGCCGCAGTACGCCGTTTCGCGGCTGAGGAACCGACCACATGCCCGAGTTCCAAGTTGGCGACAAGACCGTCTACCCCGGCTACGGCGTCGCCGAAATCACGGGAATCGAGAACCGCGAGATCTCGGGATCCCAGCAGAAATTCTACGTTCTGCGGGTGCTAGGCAAGGATATGACCTTGATGGTGCCCATGAGCAACGCCGACTCCGTCGGCCTGCGTAACCTGGTGACCCCAGAAGAGGTCGATCAGGTCTACGAGGTCCTGCGCAAGCGCGGCGAGAAGATCTCCACGGCGACCTGGAACCGACGTCACCGCGAGTACATGGACAAGATCCGGACAGGTGATCTGAGCAAGATCGCCACCGTGCTCCGGGACCTGTGCTTGCTGCGCAGTGACAAGGACCTCTCCTATGGCGAGCGAAACATGCTCGAGATGGCGCGAGGTCTGCTCGTGCAGGAGCTGGCCCTCGCCAAGGAGATGGGTGAAGAGGCCATCGACAGCGAGATCGAGGCGATCTTCGCCTAGCGAGCCTCCCCGAGCCCCAGGCTCGCCTGGAAAACTGGAGACCCCACCAGCGATCGCTGTGTGGGGTCTTTGTGTGCCGTGCGAGGCCGGCGCCTCACCGGTCTTCGGCGGCACCCCAGTGGTCCTCATCAGGGCTGGCCCAAGACGGCTCCCAGGGCGCGGGTGAGGCTAACGATGTCAAGTTGCTCCCCGCTTCCCTCGCTTCCCTCGCGGGAGAGCTCACGAACGATCCCCCGGGCAGCCTGGCGCTCGAGCAGCGCCGGACTCCACAGCCAGTCGCCGTATCGGTCGAGCTGGCGCCGGGTCAAGGTGACGACGAGGGGGAGCTTGGTGCCGTGCTCGGCGAGGCGCGCGGCGGCCTGGTGAGCCTCGCTGGCGGGATCCGCCACGCCGACCATCGCGGCCGCGCCGGGCCAGGCCAGGAGCAACACGTGGAGCTCGACGAGGCTGCTCAGCGCCCAGGTCTGCACCTCGCTGGTGCCGGCCTCGAGATCCGCCAGGGTCGAGACCAGGGCGGCGGACCACCGGTGGCGGTCGAAGGCCTCGCCGAGCACGGCGCTCAGGCACAGGTCCTGGATCAGCAGCCACTGGATCGCCGACTGCTGCAAGAGGTCGTCGGTGTGTTGCAGCAGGCTCTGGCGCGCAGCCTCGCGGTAGTGGTCGCGAGCGCGACGCAGGCCGTCCACAGAGCGCGACCAGGCTCGTTCGCGGCGCGCGTTCGTGTCGGGATCGTCGGCGTTGGCGGCGAGCCCGGCCATGAAGTCGATCTGGGCCAGCCGCTTGCGCACGCTGCCGCGCAGACCTTCGGCCTCGATCTTCCACTCGCCCTCGCAGGGCAGCAGGTCGAGGGTCTCGCCCACGCGCACGCGCAGGTCCTCACCCTCGCCCTCGCCTGGATCCGCCCGCGACTCGAGCCGGTGATCGAGGCGCTCCATCAGCGCGTCGAGGCGCCGGCGCGCGGACTGGTAGCGGACCCGTCGCAGCTGATCCCCGATGTCCACTGGCAGCGCCGCGTAGACGACGAGGCTGGCCCAGTCGTGGGTCTGCGCGGCGTAGCTGGCGTAGAGGCGCCGGCGCAGATCATGAGTCACGCGGCGCGGATCTTCGCCCTGGGGCAGGCGCTGGTAGAGCTGCTCGACGAGCTCGATGGAGCCCTCGAAGGACAGGGGAAATTGCGAGGCGGTCACGAAGGGCAGCCCGGCGCAGTGCAGCGCGTGGGCCAAGCTCGCGCCGTTGTGCACGACCTCGGTGACGTTTCCGCTGTCGCAGGCGGCGACGGTGACGACCGCGGGCGCCTGTCCCGAGGCTCGCAGCGCCGCCGCGAGGCGCTCTCCGCTGACGACCTCGAGCTGGTCGAGGCCGGGGCCCGCGTGCAGGGCCAGGCCAAAGGGAGCCCCCGGCGCGCTGGGATCTTGGAGGCCGTGGGCGAGCACGTGCACGTAGCTGAAGTGCTCGGCCGCACAGGTCCGCTGGATCTCGTCGATGCTCGCGGCAGGGAGGATGCGCAGGTAGGGGCTCGCGGCCTCGAAGAGGGCCTCGGGCGTGTCCTCGTGGGCGCCCAGGTAGGGCTGGATCGCGCCCATCAAGGCCTGGAGATGGGCGTCGCGGGGGACCTCCATGCCCTCGGGCTGCGCCGCGATGAACAAGATCTTGGGCAGCGTCGGCCAGGAAAACGCGCCCGCCTCGATCCCCCGGACGCGGCGCGTGACTTCGACGTCGACGGCGGGCTGGATGACCAGGAACTGCTCGTCGGAGCCCGGGCCGCCGGGGAAGGTCCGGGTGAGCTCGAAGGGCAGCATCGCCAGCTCGCTGGCCGAGATCACCAGCTCGAGCTGGATCAGCGTGCCGGCTTGCGCGGCCGCGGCGGAGAGCACGTTCTTGAGCCCCTCGACCCTGGCGATCACCCCGGTGACCTCGCTGCCCAGGCGGACCAGCGAGGTCAGGCGATCTTGCTCGCCGACGCCGGTGTAGCGCAGCGCCTCGATGGCCACGGCGAAGTCGCGGTGCTCCCAGGGGACGCTGACCTCTTCGGCGCGGTGGTTGCCGCAGACGCCGAGGTAGCGGGTCAGCGGCGAGAGCAGCTGGTTGTGCGGCGGACCAAGGCGGAGCAGCTCGAGGGGGACAGTGCGGATGTCGTCGGTCATGGTTCGGGCGGCGGCTGGGCTGGGTTGGGTTGGCTGGCTGGGGCGGCTGGGTTGGGTTGGCTGGGTAGATCAGGCCCGCGGCAGGCGGGTGTCGGGCAAGGGCTCGAGCTCACCCCCAGGACGCGCGCGGTAGAGCAGCGCGTGGTCTGGGTGCACGCCGACCAGCGTCGCGGCATGCACGACCAAGCCACGCAGGTCCTCGCCTTCGCAGACGCCGGGCAGCCCGCCGAGATCTGCGAGCGTCGCCAGGTCAGGGTCCTCGAGGGCCGCGAGGCTGCCGGCGGTGGCCGCTCGCCACAGTCGCTCGCGGGCCGCGGGATCCCTCAGCGCCTCGACGCGCGGCCGCAGGGCGCGAGACCAGCCGCCGGGGTTGAAGTAGGCGCGGCCGGGTGCGCGGGCGCGAAGGCAGGCCCGCGGCCGACCGCCGTGGCCGGCGATCAGCACATCCACGGACGGACCGACGAGGCGGTCGAGGGCGGCGAGGCTCGGGTCGTCCCCGTCGAGCTCGAAGCCGCCGGCGGCCTCGACCCATCGGCTCAGGGCGCGCGCGAGGGCCTGCGGGCCGTCAACGGGCCGAGCCTGGTTTTGGCCGTGGCTCCGACGCTGGCGAGGCGAGCTCGCGCCGGCGCTGCGATCCCAGGCGCCGAGCATGCCCGCTCGCGCACGCGCGCGAGGGTCTCGGCCGCTGGCGATCGCGACCTTGGCCGACCACAACAGCGCGGCCGCGTCGTCGTTGGAGACGATGGGGTCGTCGCGCAGCGTGGGCGCGAGGTAGCGCTCGTGCAAGCTCGCGTCGCTGGGCTCGGACGCCGCGGCGCCCAGCAGCCGTGAGCCGCTCGCGTGGGCTCGAGCCGCGCTCGCGCTGCGCCGGAGGTCGAGGGCGCGCAGGGCCGCGAGCAGCGGGCCGGTGTCCTCGGGGTCCAAGGCGGCGAGCACCGGGGCGAGGGCGGGCGTCGCTGGGCCGAGCAGGGCCAAGAGCGGGTGCCGAGCCGCGCGGGCGTGGACCAGCGCGCGCAGCTCGAGGCCTGCGAGGGGCTCGGAGGCGAGCGCCGAGCTCCCGCGCGCCTCGGCGAGGTTGCGCGCGCGCAGCTGCTCGAAGTCCACGGCCGTGCCCGGCTCGGCCTCGTCGCCGCCGTGAGCGACCAGCACCCGGCGCTCGCCGACCCTCGCCGCGTAACCCCAGCCGCCAAAGGCGAGCTCGACTCGGCCCGCGTCTGCGGCGAGGGTCTTGCTCAGCCAGCGTCGCGTCGGCGCCGTGGCGAGCTCGCGATCATCGCTGCCGAGCACGAGCGCGAGGCGTCGCCCGGGCGTGCGCGCGAACTCGGCGAGGGCGGCAAACACCGGCGCGCACGCTGGCGTCGCGGCCACGCTGGCGAAGTCCTCCGGCCCGGCGCCCGGCGGGAGATCGAAGAGCTCGCCAGCGATCACCAGGGCGAGGCGAGGGGCCGCGCGCGCGCCCAGCTCGCGGATCATCGCCGCGAGCGCCTCGCCGGCGTCGAAGCGCCGACCGCCGAGGTGCAGCCCCGCGACCACGAAGAGCTCGTCGAAGGCCTCGGGCTCGGCCGCGAGTGTGGGCGGGTCGAGGTGATCAATCATCCGATCCGTTGTCGCGACTGGCCCGCGCATAGGTCAAGGATGGGCCGCCAGCCCGGGCGGTCGGGGCCCGAAGGGGGCGTTCGAGCCGAGCGTCACCATGGGCGTCACCGCGGCTCTCGGCCGAGAATGTCTCGCGATGTTTTTCTGATCCAAGGATCAAGTATGCAGATATGGAGAGCTTGATTTTTATTGTGCTCATTTGACCGCTGGCGGACCGCACGGGGCCGTCCGGGGGACGGTTCGATCCCGCACCAATCCGCTGATAGGGGGAGAATTTTGGGTTTTAGCCGGACGGTGACGAACGGTTCCCCGCCCGCTGTCACCGTTATCTTCGGTGATCCCATCGTGACAGTTGGGTCAATGACCGTCAGCGGGTCGAGGGCTCATATTGTCAATGGTTCGACGTCATGCTGTTGCCTTTACAAGAACCCCCGGTTCAAGTCGGCGCGCCCAAGGGCGAGCCGCGAGAGGGCTCGGACGAGCTCGCCACCGAGCGCCACCTGCAGGTGCAGTTCGTCAGCGGCTTCGAGGGCTGGAGCCTGATCACCATCGCCTGCGACCACCAGCCGATGTGGCTCGTGTCCGAGCTCGCGCGGGTGCTCGGTTTCGTCAACGAGCCGAACACCGAGGGCCGCCTCGAGGAGGGCAAGGCTGGCGTCGACATCGCCGTCGCCGGCTTGCTGACCTTGCTCGCGCAGCGCTGGCAAGACCGGGTCCCGAGCGGGGCCGTGGCCTTCATCGAAGGAGGCGAGCGCCGCGGGTTGCTCGAGAAGCTCGACCACGCCCAGGTCGTGCTCGGGCCGGAGCATCGTCGCAAGCCGCTGGTGCTGATCGGCATGGCGGCCATCGACGAGCTCGTCGCAACCTTGAACAGCGCCGTCGGTCGGCGCCTGCGGACGCACCTGCGCGAGCGGGTGACCCCTGAATTTCACGCCTGGGAGCGGGCCGCGAGGGCCTTCGAGCAGCCGATCTTGTCGCCGGACGCGGCGACCATCGCCGCCAACCGCCTGGAGTTCGAGCGTCGCTGCTTCGAGGCCGCCGTGCTCGAGCGGCTGCTCGATCGCCTCGAGCGCGACGCCCTCGTCGACAACGATCGCGTCGTCGCCCACCGCGTCGTCGCCAGCGACATCGCGCTCGGCGGTCACCTCGAAGATCACGAGGCGCTGCTCTCTCACGGCTGGTCGACGCCCACGCAGATCGCCCAGCGCTGGTCCGCGCTGACGGCCATGCGCGTCGGTCGGTTGATCGCCCACCTCGGCCTCAAGGGCAGCCGCGCCCACTCGCGGGCCGTGATCACCAAGGCCCGCGGCCACGAGCGCACGGTGGTCAGCTACGTCTACAGCCCCGCCGCGGTCGCCTTGATCGAGCGCGAGCTCAGCAGCCGCGGCTTTCGTCGCTGCGCCTGCGCCGAGCTCGAGGCTCGCGGCGACGCGCGCTGGGCCGCCTTTG
Source organism: Pseudenhygromyxa sp. WMMC2535 (assembly GCF_011083025.2). Taxonomy (NCBI): domain Bacteria; kingdom Pseudomonadati; phylum Myxococcota; order Nannocystales; family Nannocystaceae; genus Pseudenhygromyxa; species Pseudenhygromyxa sp. WMMC2535. Next base: position 2,528,842 of record NZ_JABJWV010000001.1, on the reverse strand, counting down.
GAGCACAGGAGCAATGAGTACGATGGCTAGTCAAGACAAGGTTCGAGTCCGCTTCTCCGTCGACGACGACGAGCAGGCCAACAAGATCTCCGCGCTGCTCGAGGCCCTCGGCTACGAGCCCGTTCGCGAGATCGATCATGGCTCCCCGCAGCTTCGCCTGCGCTGGGCCGTCACCCGCCTGGCGCAGCTCGCCCGGCTGACCGAGCGCGAGCGCGACATCCTCGGGCTCGTGCTCCACGGGAAGCTCAACGCGGAGATCGCCGCCGAGCTCGAGATCAGCAAGGCCACGGTCAAGTGGCACATGCACAACATCTTCACCAAGACCGGCGCGGGGACCCGCGAGGCGCTGCTGCGCGAGGCCCTGCAGCTCAGCCCCAGCCAGCCCCTGGGCGTGCGCACGGAGGACATCCAGGCCGAGCTCGCGGGCAGGGAGGCGGCCGGGTCCAAGGCGGGGCCCGAGGATCAGGAGGATCCCAAGCCCGAGGGTTGAGCTGAACTCGGCCGAGCTGGGCTCAGCGCTCGGACTTCAAGGTCACGTAGAGGAACTCGCGCTCGTCGCCGCGCAGGCGGATCTGCACCCGAACCAGGTACAGGCCGTCGTCGAGGCGACGCAGCTCGCTGCTGAGCCGACGCAGAGGTCGCGGGTTGGCGGCGACGTCGTAGTCGAGGCGCAGGACCTCGCCGCCGTCGCGGCCGGCGACCTCGCGGACCAAGAAACGCCCGAAGTGCAGGCCGGCGTAGGGCAGCAGCCAGGCGTTGGCTCCGAACTCGCCCTCGATGTCCTGGCCGCGCCACAGCGGGAGCTCGGCGACGACCTTGAAGAGCAGCGCGCGGGCCTCGCGGGGCAGCCAGTCCAGGCCGAAGATCGCGATCACGCGGCCGCGCTGGTGGCCGCAAAAGGCCGAGGCCGGGGGCGCCTGCAGGCCCGCGAAGAGCTCGTCGAGCTCGCGCATGCTCATGCGCGCGAGGGTCGAGGGGTCTTCGCTGTCGAGGGAGTGCGCGCGGGGGTCCGCCTGGAGCTGAGCCGTCGACATGTGCGCATCATACCTCGTGGGCGGGAGGCGCAGGCGCGGGCGCGCGCGGCGAATCGGGCGCTCCGGCCTCGATGCGTCTCGGGGGAGCTTGTAGAAGCAGCCTGCGTCCGTATCATCGCCGGGTGCGAGGCGTCCGCCAGCACGTCAACCCCCTGGGCGGGACCTATCTCGAGCCCAGGGCAGAGGCGATCACTCCCCCGAGCGCGGCATCCCGCGTCGAGGTCGAGCTCGGCTGCGCCGACGCCAAGTTCAGCTTCGAGCTCGCCGAGCGCGTGCCCGAGGCCTTCGTCGTCGGCCTCGAGATCCGCGAGCCCCTCGTCGAGCGCAACGCGATCCATGCCCGCGCCATGGGCCTCGACAACCTGCGCTTTGGCTACGTCAACATGAACGTCGACCTCGACCGGGTGTTCGAGCCCGGGAGCGTCGACTGCTTTCACCTGCTCTTCCCGGATCCATGGTTCAAGGCGCGGCACCGCAAGCGCCGGGTGGTCGAGCCCGGACTGCTCGCCGTGATCGCCGAGCAGCTGCGCCCTGGCGGCGAGCTGCACTTCGCCAGCGACGTCTACGAGCTCGCCCTCGAGGCCATGGCCGAGCTCGAGGAGCCGCGGGCGGCGAGCCTGGGCTTTCGCAACCTCGCGGGCGAGTGGTCCTTTTGGCGCGGCAACCCCTGGCCGGCGAGCAGCCGCCGCGAGGACACGACCCTCGCCCGTGGCCAGCGGGTCTGGCGGATGCGCTACGTGCTGGACGGGGCCGCGCGATGAGTCGCCGCGTCGAGGCCCTCGCGGCCGAGCCCTTCACCTTGGCGCTCAGCGCCGGCTTCTTTGGCTTCTACGCCCACACTGGCGTGCTCTTGGCCCTCGAGCAGGCCGGCCTGAAGCCGCGCCGAGTCGTCGGCGCCTCGGCCGGGGCGATCGCGGGGGGCATGTGGGCGGCGGGTCTCTCGGGCGCGCGCCTGGCCGAGATCCTCACGAGCCTGCGGCGCGAAGATTTTTGGGATCCAACCTGGCAGCGAAGCCGCCCCGAGCAAGCGCGAGATCCGGGCACGGCCTTTGGCCTGCTGCGCGGGCGCAAGTTCGATCGCTTGCTCGCCGACGCCCTCGCCGAGGTCGGCGTCGAGAACATCGAAGACTGCGCCGTGTCCTTCGCGGGCGTCACCCACGAGCTTCGTCGCCGACGCACGGTGGTCCACGAGCGCGGCCCGATCCGCCCGGTGATCCGCGCCAGCGCGGCCTTGCCTCTGATGTTCGGCCCGGTCCGCGTCGCGGGCACACTGCACGCCGACGGTGGCATCAGTGATCGCCCGGCCTTCTCGGCGCTCGCGGCCGACGAGCGCTGCCTCTACCACCACCTGCCGCATCGCTCGCGCTGGCCGAGGGTCTCGGGCTCGGAGGCGGACGACCGCCGCGAGAGCGTGCTGCGAATGGTGGTGGTCCACGACGAACTCCCGCGGGTCAACCCGATGGCGCTGGATCAGGGCCGCCGGGCGCTCGAGAGCGCACGCGAGCAGACCCTGCGCTGGCTCGACGGCCGCTCGGGGTGAGCTCTCTTTTCTCGGCCGGCAGCCACGCGCACGGACCAGCAGGGGCCCACGTGTCGAGAGGAGATCTGGCTGGTCTCTTGCGAGGACCTTCCTGGCCGGCAGACACGCGCACGGGCCAGCAGGGGCCCACGTGTCGAGAGGAGATCTGGCTGGTCTCTTGCGGGGACCTTCTTGGCCGGCAGACACGCGCACGGGCCAGCAGGGGACCCCATCCGCTCAGACAGGTCGCTGACTCCGGAGAGCTTGGTTCGAGCGGGGGGCCCACCTTTGCGAGGGGCGTCGCTTCGAAGGTGCAGATCGTACGCGAAACTCGCTGATGGGGTCCCCTGCTGTCCCTCTTGTGCGCGTCTTTGTCGGGGGGAATCTCCGCTCCAGAGAAGAGGAGGCCTGGATCTTGGAAGGAAGAGCGCATCTTGGAAGGAAGAGCGCATCTTGGAAGGAAGAGCGCATCTTGGAAGGAAGAGCGCGTCTTGGAAGGAAGAGCGCATCTTGGAAGGAAGAGCGCGTCTTGGAAGGAAGAGCGCGTCTTGGAAGGAAGAGCGCGTCATCACCCCTCCGGATCGGAGACACCGTCCCACTGCTCCGGGACCAGAGAGCTCTCCAACAAAAGACGCGCACAAAAGGGCCAGCAGGGGACCCTCAGGCCGAGTTTAGCGAACGTACCCAACCTTCGACGCGCATCTCCCCACCAAAGAAGCCAATCGCCCCACGCAGATCCGGCCGCAGTCAGCGATCTGTTTGAGGCCTGAGGGTCCCCTGCTGGCCCGTGCGCGTGCTCGCTACCGAGAGCATCCCAGCCCAAAGCCCGCACCCCTCCACCGGCAAGCAGCCGCCCCCCCAAGACCGGAGCAAGCAGCAGCCCCCCAAATAAAGAGAACCCGAGCACCGCACGAGCGATCGCGCAGCCTCGGGTCGAGAGGATCGAGCGAGAAGCTCAGCCCAGGGGGTCGCCGCCGCCCAGGGGATCGCCGCCGCCCTTGAGCTTGAGCGGCTTCTTCTTCTTCTCTTCCTTCTTCTTCTTCTTCCCGCCGCCGTCGTCATCATCGGCGGTGGGCGAGATCTGAGCCTCGCCACCTTGGGCCGCGTTGGGCTCCTCGGTGTCCTCCGGCACCTCGCCGGCCTTGATCACCTGCACCGGCCCCTGCTCGGGAGCAGGCGGCGGCTTGCTGTCCTGGATGTGCTTCCACGCAAAGAAGCCACCCACGCCCAGGCCGATGACCAGCACCGCCCCGAGAAAGACCCACTTGCCGCCGCCACCGGCCGGCTTGAGGTCGATGTCGTCGTGGTGCGCCTCGGGGGGCGGGCTCGAGAAGCTCGCCGGGCCGCCAAAGGGGTCGTCCGCGGGCGAGGCGATGGGCGCCGCCGCCGGGGCGGCCGCGGGCACAGCCAAGACAGCGGCCGCCGCTGGGGCTGCCGCCGCCGCGAAGTCCCCCGAGCCGGGGTGAGGCTTGGACAGATCGTCGTCCGCGATGGTCGAGCGCGGAGCGTCGTCATCGTCGTCCGCGTCTTCATCGTCGTCCGCGACGGCCTCGAGCTGGGCGTAGAGCGCCTTGATCTCGGTGTCGAGAGCGTCGAGGGCCGCCGTGTGCTGCTTGAGCACCGCGGGATCCGTCGCGCTTTCGATCGCTGCCTCGTGCTCGCCACGCTTCGCCTCGAGCTCTTCGAGCTTGGCGATCGAGGCCTCGATCCATTCGGGGGAACCGACTTCCATCGTGGGTGGGTCTCCTTGCATGCTCCAAACGGAGCTTCGCCGCCGGGAGCTTCGCCGCGGCGCCAGGGCGCAACATAGCAAATTCTGACCATCGGCCGCGAGCGGGCGCCGACCGCGGGGTTGGTGCGATCCCCGGGCGGGCGTTGACGACTCGTCTGAAACACAAAAGGCGCGAGGTGTGCACACCTCGCGCCCTTGCGCCCTCCGGTCAGGAGGCCCGGGAGCCGAGCCCGAGGGCTCGCGCCCGCGAGCTCAGCCGCGCTGCTTCTTGATGACCTGGCGGGCGAGGCCCTTGAGGGTCTCGAACACGCCGGTGCCGTCGATGGCGATGGCCTCGTAGGAGGGCACGCCCGTCGTGTTGAGGGCGCCGTCGAGCTCCTCGACGGTCACGACCTCGGGCATGTCGCGCTTGTTGTACTGGATGACGTAGGGCAGCTCGTCGAGGTTGAAGCCCTGCTCCTCGAGGTTGAAGCGCAGGTTCTCGAGGCTCTCGAGGTTGGCGTCCATGCGCGCCTCCTGAGAGTCGGCGACGAAGCAGACCCCGTCGACGCCGCGCAAGATCAGCTTGCGGCTCGCGTCGTAGAACACCTGACCGGGCACGGTGTAGAGGTGAAAGCGCGTTTTGAACCCGCGGATCTCACCGAGGTCGAGCGGCAGGAAGTCGAAAAAGAGCGTGCGCTCGGTCTCCGTGGCCAGCGAGACCATCTTGCCTTTGGCCTCGGGCTTGGACTTGGCGTAGATCCACTCGAGGTTGGTGGTCTTCCCGCACAAGCCGGGTCCGTAGTAGACCAGCTTGAAGTTGATCTCTCGTGCGCTGTAGTTGATGAACGACATGGTAGTTAACCGCTGCCCTTGCGAAGTTCAGTGAGGACTTGCCTTGCCAGGGCCTTGAGCGTGTCGAACACCCCCTCACCGGACACCGCGCACGCCTCGAATTCTGGGACCCGGCGGGGGTTGAGAACGTCGGACAGCTCGTCCACCGGGACGGCGCTCGGCAGGTCGCGCTTGTTGTACTGGAGGCAGTGAGGGAGAGCGTCGAGGTCGTAGCCGATCTCCTCGAGGCTCGCGCGGAGCGACTCGAGGTTCTCGGTGTTGGCCTCCATGCGCTCGAGCCGGGAGTCGGCGACGAAGGAGACCCCGTCGATGCCATCGAGGATCAGCCTGCGGGTGTCACGGAACACCGAGCCAGGCAGGGTGTAGAGGTGCAGGCGGGTCTTGAACCCGCGGATATCGCCGAGGCTCAGCGGGAGGAAGTCGAAGAACTGCGTGCGCTTGGTCTCGGTGGTGTGCGAGGTCACCTCGGAGGCCGGCGAGACCATCTCTCCCTCGAGCTCCGGAGGACGGGTCTCGGGAGGGCGGGTCTTGCTGTAGATGAACTGCAAGTTGCTCGTCTTGCCGCACAGCTCGGGGCCGCAATAGACGAGCTTGCAGTAGATCTCGCGCGCGCTGTAGTCGATGAAGGACATCCCCCGTCAGCTGAACAAGTTGTCGATGTCCTCGTCCGTGATCGCGTCGAAGATGTTCTGCTTTTGGGTGTCGTTGGCGCTCTTCTCGGCCAAGCGCGTGAACACGTCGGTCAGCGCCTCGCTGGCCTTCTTGACCCGAAGACGAACCAAGCCGTGGGTCGTGTTCTTGTCGAAGAGGACGACGAGGATGATCCGCCGATCCACGATGGTCATGTGGACGGAGATGTCCTTGCCTTCGTGGAACTGGCCAGTGAACTCCTCCTCCTCGATGAGCTTGGCGATACCACCGGTCGCGGCGACGTTGCCGGCGACCAGCGAGCTGAGCGAGGTGGTGTCGAGCTCGGCGTCGACACCAGAGGCTGCGATCATCTGGCCGTTCTTGTCGACGATCAGGATCGTGCGAGCGCGAGAATCCTGATGGAGCCGGTCGGCGATCTCTTTGATCTCGGCCAGCTCCTCATCGTACATCGAGAGCTGCGGGTTCAGCATGTTCAAGATGGAACTCCTGACCGAACTGCGCCCACTTGGGCCCGGGGCACTCCCCCGTCGAGCTGCCGGTCCACGCCGCGACGGGGGCCCACACACCGTGATTCCGTGCTTTCCCTATTGGCTCGCATGACATCGTAAGCGAAGCCCACGTGAGACGGGCTCCTCACCGGAAGCGAGTCGACTGGGAACGGGGGGAACACGGCGTGCTGGAGGTGGCCAAGTTAACAGACTCCGCCGAGCAAGTCCATGCACCATGCGCGCTGAGATCCGGATGGTTCTCAAAGGCGATCTCGCGCCCCTTCGTCCATGCTGGACCGCATGCGCGCGGCCGAGGTCCCGCCGGGGCGCGGTCTTCGGGCGCAGATCGGCGATAGATGCACGCGCTGCCGCGCCTCGCCGCGCGACGCTTTTTCCAAAACGAGTTCGCCGGATGCCTTGACTTTTGGGCCAGAGACGGGTGCCTGGCGCTGGGCACCTGGGGCCATGCTGGACGAACTCGAGGCACGCTCTCGGCGCAATGGCGCGGCCTCGCCCCAGCCGAGATCTAGATCGCGCGGCGGTCTTCGAGCGCGCGGTGCAGCGTGGTCATGTCGGCGTACTCGAGCTCGCCGCCCACGGCGACGCCGGAGGCGATGCGGGTCACGGACAGACCGAGGGGCTCGAGCAGCTTGGCGAGGTACAAGGCGGTGGCGTCGCCTTCGACGTTGGGGCTGGTCGCGACGATGATCTCGCGGACCGGGCTGGGCTTGGCGCCCTCGCCCGTGCGCAGGCGGGCGAGCAGCGAGTCGATCTCGAGCTCGTTGGGCCCGACCCCGGCGAGGGGATCGAGCACACCGTGGAGCACGTGGTAGCGCCCGCGGAACACCCCCGCGCGCTCGAAGGCCATGCGGTCCTGGGGCTGGGCGACCACGCAGATGACGCTGGGATCTCGGCGGGGATCTCGGCAGATCTCGCAGACCTCTGCGGCGGCGAGATCTCGGCAGATCGAGCACGGCTGCATGCGCGAGGCGGCGCTCTCGATCGTCTCGGCCAGGGCGTGGGCGTAGGCCTCGTTGCTGCGCACGATGGCCAAGGCCAGGCGCAGCGCCGACTTCTCACCGATGCCCGGCAGGCGCGCGAGCAGCTGCGTCAGCCGGCGCAGCGGGTCGCCGGAGGCGCCGGAGCCCTCGCTCACAGGTTGGGCACGCCGCCCGGGAAGAGCCCCGGCGGGAGCATGGACCCGAGGCCCTCCTGGGCCAGGGCCTTGGACTTCTCGATCGCGTTGTTGGTGGCCGCGACGATCAGGTCTTGGAGCATCTCGCGGTCCTCGGACATCGCGGCCTCGTCGATCTCGATCGCCGTGACTTGCTGGGCGCCGGTCATCTTGACCTTGACCATGCCGCCGCCGGCGGAGCCCTCGACGGACTGCTCGGCGAGGCCCTTTTGCAGATACTCCATCTGCTCACGCATCTGCTGGGCCTGCTGCATGAGCTGGGACAGGTCGAAGTCGGCCATGATGGGGCGACTATAGGTCGCGCGGGGCGTCGCCGCCAGCGTTGGGCAGGCCGCGCTGGCCGACCGGGGGGAGGCTGGGGCCCTGGAGGGGCACGATCTCTTGCACGGCGCCGTCGAAGTCGTGCAGCAGCGCCTGGATGCGTGGGTGGCTGCGGGCGTCGTGCTCGACCTGCGCGACGTGCCGCCGCCGGCGCTCGGCGTCGACGAGCTCGAGGCTGGGCAGCTCGGGCAGCGCGGGCGCGGCGTCGATGATCTCGAGGTGCATGGCCTCGCCGAAGTACACCGAGGTCAGGTGCTCGAAGGCCGCGTCGAGCTCCGGGTTCTCGCGCAGCTGGTTGCAAGAAAAGTTGCCCGTCGCGCCGGCGAGCTCGATCCGACCGGGGCGCAGGGCGACCAGGCCGAGGCGCGAGAGCACGGCGTGCAGCATCGTGTCTTCGTGGCGGATGCGATCGAGGAAGGTCTCCCAGGCGTCCCAGGGGGCGAGCTCGGTCCAGGAGATCGCCTCGCGCGGCGCACAGCGAGAGCTGGGACAGCCGGCCTCTGGATCTTCATTTTTGGTCGGCGCGAGCTCGCTGTTGGTCAGCTCGAAGCCGTTGGGCCCGGGCTGGCCGTTTGGGCCGGGCTGGCCGTTGGACCCCGGCTGGTTGGCCCAGGGTTGAGCGTCGGGCCCGGGCTGGTTGCGCCAAGCTTGGCCGTTGGGCCCCGGTTGGTCGTGCTGAGTCTGCGCGTTGGATCCCGGGTGTTCGTTGGGCTCGGGCTGGCTGCGCCAAGCCTGGCCGTTGGGGCCCGGGTGTCCGTTGGGCCCCCGTTGACCCTTGGGCCCGGGCTGGTTGCGCCAAGCTTGGCCGTTGGGGCCCGGGTGTCCGTTGGGCCCGGGCTGGCTGGGCTCGGGCTGGTTGGCCCAGGGCCGCTCCTGGCCGTTGAAGGCTGGCTGGCTGTGCTGAGCCTGCGCGTTGGGTCCCGGGTGTCCGTTGGGCCCGGGCTGGTTGGCCCAGGGCTGAGCGCGATCGCCCGGGCCCGGATGGTCGTGCCGAGCCTGAGCGTTCGGGCCGGGCTGACCATGCTGAGCCTGGTCGTTGGGCGCCAGCAGATCGGCCCAAGGTCGAGCGCCGTCGGGGCCACCTCCGGGCTGGCCGTTGGGCCGAGGCTCGGGCCGCGCAGCCTGGCGAGGAGGCGTCTGGCGTGCGGGCGGGGTGGTGCGCGGGGTCGGTGGCGGGCTGTCGGGGAGCAGCCCCGCGTCACGGGCGAGCTGCTCGAGCATCTCGAGGTGTGCGTCGGCGGCGGGCGCAGCCGAGCGTGGCGCGGCGGCCGGCTGGGCGGGCGCGGCCTCGGGGCTCGGCTCGGGACGCGGCGCGCCGTGCTCGAGATTCGCTCGCTGCGGGGGCGCGTGGTGATTGGGCTGAGCGCTCGGCCCCTGCTGTGCGCGCGCCTCGATCGCCGGGCCGGCCTGCGCAGGCTCGGGTCGCGCACCGTGGGCCTGGCCCTGCGCCCGAGGACGGGCGTCTGGCTGCGCTTGGGACCGGGCGTCGTGTTGGGGCCGGGCGTCGTGTTGGGGCCGAGCGTCGTGCTGCGGCTGTGCGTGCCGGGGCGCGGGCGAACCCTGCTCTGGCGCGACGAAGCCCCGCGGTCCCGGGCCACGATCGCCGCGCGGTCCACCGCCGCCGCGAGAGGGCGCGCCGCGACCTCGCCCGCCGCCGCCCTGACCCGAGCCGTGGCCGCCGCCCTGACCCGAGCCCCGCCCGCCGCCCTGACCCGAGCCCCGCCCGCCGCCCTGACCCGAGCCCCACCCGCCGCGACCCTTGCCCAGCGCGTCGAGGCGCTCGACCAGATCGCCGAGCGGCAGCATGGGCTCGACGCTGACCAGCTCGAGCAGGCCCATCTCGATCACCAGCCGAGGCACGCGGCTGTTCTCGAGGCTCTCGACCACCCTGGAGAAGCGGTCGAAGTACTGGGCGATCTGCGAGGCCTCGACGCCGCCGGCCTGCTCGACGAGCTGCTCGTAGAGGTCGTCGCTCATGTCGAGGAGCGCGTCGCGGCTGTGGGTCAGCTTGACCACCGAGAGGTCGCGCAGGTGCTGGAGCACCGCGATCGCCAGCTGCATGAGGTCGTTGCCGCCGCCGGTCAGCGCCTCGAAGCGGGCGAGGACGTCGCCCGCGTCGCGCTGGAGCACCGCCCCGACGAGCTCGGCGATGGCGTAGCGGCTGGCCTGGCCGAGGACCGTGCGGACCTCCTCGGCGGAGATCGCCTTGGGGTCCTGGGCGAAGGCGATGACCTTGTCGAGCAAGGTCAGCGAGTCGCGGACCGAGCCGTCGCCGCAGCGGGCGATCACGTAGAGCCCCTCCTTGTCGACGGCGAAGCCCTCCTTGGTGAGGACCTCCTCCAGGTAGGGGATCAGCGTGGCGGCCCGGACCCGGCGGTAGTCGAGGCGCGAGACCCGAGAGAGGATCGTGGGCAGGACCTTGTGCGGGTCCGTGGTCGCGAACAAGAAGGTGACGTGCGGCGGGGGCTCTTCGAGGGTCTTGAGCAGCGCGTTGAAGGCGTGCGAGCTCAACATGTGGACCTCGTCGATGATGTAGATCTTGCGCCGCGCCGACTGGGGCAGGTAGTTGACCTGCTCGCGCAGCGAGCGGATGTCATCGACGGAGTTGTTGCTCGCGCCGTCGATCTCGATCACGTCGACGGAGCGGCCCTCGTTGACCGCGACACACTGTGTGCACTGGTTGCAGGGCTCGGGCGTGGGGCCCTGCTCGCAGACCAGGCACTTGGCGAGGATCCGCGCGGCGGTCGTCTTGCCCAGGCCGCGGACGCCGCAAAACAGGTAGGCGTGGTGGACCCGGTCCGCCTTGATGGCGTTCTCGAGCGTGCGCGTGACGTGCTCCTCGCCGATCATGTCGGCGAAGCGCTGAGGTCGGTATTTGCGCGCGAGGGCGAGGTAAGCCACGGGCCCCCGATATAGCACGGGCGGCTGCGCCCGGAGCACCGCGGCTCAGACGAGCTCGACGGCGCCGAGGCGCTGGCCGGTCTCGAGCAGCTTCATGACCCGAGCGCGCTCGCGGGCGGTGAACGCCGGGGTGATCGGCCAGTTGCCCGTCGCGCGCATCAGCTCCTCTTGAGAGCTGTGGACTCCGCAGCGCGCGAGCACCTGCTCCACGTTCACGACCGCCTTGGGCAGGGGCGAGGGCGGGGTCGGGGCGCCGAGGGTGTCGGGGTCGATGCAGCTCGCGAGGTCGTTGACCCCCGCGGTGCGCTCGTTCATCTCGGGCAGGCCGAACCTGCGGGTGACCGTGGCCGGGAAGCTGGCGTGGTCGAAGACCGTGTGGTTGACGCAGCCCTTGCGCACGTGCGGGCCGATGACCACGGCCGGGACGCGGAAGCCCTGCTGCTGCCACTCGCTGCCCTCGGAGTCGGGGGTCGTCGGCGGCGGCACGTGGTCGTAGAAGCCGCCGTGCTCGTCGTAGGTGATCACCAGCAGGCACTTCTCCCAGTACTGCGACTGCGCCAGCGCCTCGTAGACCGTGGCGATCAGCGCCTGGCCCAAGCTGATGCTGTGCGAGGGGTGATCGTCGTTGCTGCTGAAGCTCGGATCCAAGATCACCACCTGCTCGAGCTTGCCGTCTTCGATGTTGGTGAAGAACTCGTCGAAGCTGTCGGTGCCGCCGAAGCCGAGCAGCGGGAAGGCGCCCCAGCGCCACGCGAGGTCGCCGTAGTAGTTGTTGTTGGAGATCCCCGCGTCGTTGCAGGCCTGCTGGACCGTGGTCGGATAGGGGAAGGCCGGGGTGTTGCCCTGGCGGCCGTTGGACGTCCCGCAGTGCAGGTAGTAGCGGTTGGGCCAGGTCGGGCCGAGCAGCGAGCAAAACCAGCGATCGCAGAGGGTGTACTCGTCGGCCAGGGCCCACAGCACCGGCAGGTCCTCGCGCACGTGGTAGCCCATGACCTCGTGGGCGAGGTCGATGCCATTTTCGGCGATCTGCTCGGTCACGAAGCCGTCGTTGGCGCCGTTGTTCCATTGGGCGTGGACGGGATCCCAGGCGTGAGGCGGATCCGCCGGCTCGAAGTTCTCGAGGTGGAAGACCTGCTGCTCCCCGCCGAGACCGTCGGGGTTGCTCTCTTCGCCCGTCAGCCCGTCGACGTCCGTCTGACCCTCGACCAGCTGGCGCGCGCCAAAGAAGTGGTCGAAGGAGCGGTTCTCCATGCACAACACGATGATGTGCTCGACCTCCGCGAGGGCGGCAGCGGCGTCGAGGCCCGTGTCGTCGACGCAGGCGTCGCCACCTGCGCTGGTCTCCGAGTCCGTGTCCGTCTCGTCTTGCGAGGTGTCGGTCTCGGTCTCGGTCTCGGTCGAGCCGCTCTCGTCGTCCGAGCCGCTCTCACCGCCGTCCGAGCCGCTCTCGGTCGTGCCAACCTCGTCTTCTCCGCCAGAAGAGTCGCTCTCTTCTGTACCGGTACCTGCGTCATCGGTACCCGACGCCCCCTCGTCGCTACAGCCAACTGCGGCGGCGCCGAAGAGCGCGCCCATGCCCTGCATGGCGCGGCGGCGAGAGATCAGCCTGCGGACGGAGTCGAGGACCTTCTTGCTCATTCGCCCGGCATGCTAACGCCGCGGGCGCTGCGACTGGGCCCCCGTGCGCTCAACGTGTCGGAGATGGCCCCAACGTGAAACAGGCACCCTCTCGGAGTGCCTGTCATCGCGTAACTTCGCGGAGCTCGAGCGGATCTCGAGCGGATCTTGCGCCGCTCATCGAGCAGCGGTCTCAGCTCGGCTTCAGCTCGGCTTCACCTCAGAAGGTGAAGTGCTGCGAGACGATCTCTTCGGGCTCGGTCTCGGGCTGGCGCTGGGGGCGAGCCTTGAGCACCGTGGGCACCGGGACGCCGGCCGCGTCGAGCTTTTCGGCAATGATCTCTTCGAGATAGCCGCTCACGCTGAACCCGTTGGCGTCACAGTAATCCTTGAGTCGCTGGTAGGTGATGCCCTTGACTGAGATGCTTCGCCGGGTCTGTCGCTTGGCCATGTGTGTCGTTGCTCCCCGTACTCGTCTCCTACGCCAACGGGATCTGGCACGCAAGGGTCATTCCACAAGATGTTGTGGTGCGCTCGATACGCGAACACCACATCCTGTGGATGGACCGACGGAAGTGATCGGAAACATTGCATAAATTAGCTGTCGATGGATTTATTTTAGACCGACCGATTCACCATCATCTAGATAGACTCATCACTGATATTTTCACCTGTGGAGAAGATCTCCGAGATCTCCTCAGGCAATTTCACGATGTTCGTTGTGGTTATGGGCCACCAGAGCGGCCCGCGGGGAGACCGGTGACCCACCAGACGCTTTTGGCGTATCGTGATCACCGGCGGACTTCGCCCTGTGACCTCCATGCAACCCGAGGCCGACACACGAGTGCTCTCGCCCCGCGTTGGGCAGGGGGACGCTCGGGAGGAGCAGCAAGAGCCGGTGCTCCTGCGGCGCTGGGTTGGTCGCTATGAGCTGATCCAGCGCCTGGCCCACGGGGGCATGGCGACGGTCTACCTCGGACGCGCCAAGGGCAAGGCAGGTTTCGAAAAGGTGGTCGCCGTGAAGGTGATCCACCCCCACCTGGCCAGCGAGGCCGAGTTCGTGGGCATGTTCCTCGACGAGGCTCGGATCGCGGCGCGCATCCATCATCCGCACGTCGTCGAGATCCTCGATCTGGGGCGAGTCGACGAGGGGGACGGCTCCTACTTCATGGTGATGGAGTTCATCGAGGGCGAGAACCTCGCCGCGCTGGTCCGCGCCCTCGGGGGTGAGCGCCTGCCGATCTCGGTGATCCTCCTGCTGCTCGCCGACACCCTCGAGGGTCTGGGCGCGGCCCACGACCTGCGCGACGGCGAGGGCGAGCTCTACCGCCTCGTCCACCGCGACGTCTCACCGCACAACATCCTCATCAACCTCGGCGGCTGGGCCAAGGTCGCCGACTTTGGGATCATGAAGGCCGCCGGCAAGTCGTCGAGCACCAAGACCGGCGAGCTGCGCGGGAAGCTGGCCTACATGTCCCCGGAGCAGGCGCGGGGAGGCCGGGTGGACCTACGCACGGACCTCTTCGCCGTCGGCGTGGTCGCCTGGGAGCTCCTCGCTGGCGAGCGCCTGTTCGCTTGCGAGACCGAGGCCGCGACCCTCGAAAAAGTCATGGCCTGCCGGATCCCCGCGCTGATCGGGAGCGAGGCGGAGCACGCCCGCCCAGAGCTCGACCTCGAGCGTTGGCCCGAGCGCGCCGAGCTGGCCGAGGGCCTCGACGCGCTCTTGGCCCGGGCCCTCGACGCGGATCCAAAGGCGCGCTTCGAGAGCGCCGCCCAGATGCTCACCGAGGTCAAGCGCCTCGCTCGGCTGTGCGAGGACATCCTCGACGAAGACCCCGAGCCGCGCACCTACCTCAGCGAGCTGATGCAGCGCTTCTTCCAGGCGCGGGTCGACTACGCCCGCGCGGCCCTGCGCCGCACCGGGGAGTACGACGCCCTCGTCGCCGACCCCGAGCCACGCAGCGCCCAGGCCCGCGACGACGACACGCGCTGGAGCGAGGCCACCTTGGAGATCGCCCGCCCCGTCACGGGCTCCAACCCCACCCTCATCGACGGCACCATAGGCCACCACGGAGACCCGCGGGCCCTGACCGGCCCCTACCCGCCGGTGCCCACGGGCTCACACCCCAGCCTGCCCGGTCAGGACCTCCGCGCCTCGGCCAGCTATCCCTACATCCCCGCCCCGCCGCCCGCGAGCACGTGGCTGATGTGGCTGCTCCTCCCCATGCTCGGAGCCGGCATCGCCGTCGCCGCCATGCTCGTCCTCTCCCCCTTCGCCCAGGCCCCAAAGAGCGACCCCTCGCCGGTCCAAGACCAGCCCCAGCCCCAGCCCCTCACCCCGAAGAGCGCGGCCACCAGCGCAGGCGCGACCGCCAAGGGCAAGGAGCCGACCGACACAGACAAAGCCGCCGCCAGCGAGGTCAGCTGGTTCATCACCACCCAGCCTCCTGGCGCCACCATCCGCCTCGAGGGCGAAGCCTGGTCCGACCCCACGCCGACCACCGTCAGCCTCCCACGCGGCGACACCACCATCGACCTCACCCTCGAGCTCGACGGCTACAAGACCGAAGTCTTCCCGATCATCCCCTCGACCGGCCAGAGCTTCAGCCACACCTTCGACCCCAACCCCACCTCGGCCAACAAAGCCCGCACCCGCCCGCGCGTCCGCCCCAGCACCGAGGCCGGCGACGCCACCGCTACCGCGGACACCCAAGACACCCCCGTCTTCGCCGGCGACAAAGCCCTCCTCGGCGCCCCCGACAGCCTCCGCGCCCCAGGCAAAGACTAGCGCGCGGGGCCTCCCACCCCAACCGCGCTACCCCGACCATCGAGTGCGGCGAAGACTCTGACCATCGAGTGCGACGGAGACCCCGACCACCGAGTGCGACGGAGGCCCGCCCATCGAGTGCGACGGAGGCCCCGCCCACCGAGTGCGACGGAGAAACTCCCCTCATTGTTGGCGGCGGAGAAACCCCTCGCCAAAGACGCGCACAAAAGGGACAGCAGGGGACCCCCTGAGCGAGTTTAGCGTACGTACTGCCCATTCGACGCAACAACCCACAAAAACCCCACCCCAGGCTATCGAGAATCAGGTCGAAGTCAGCGATCTGTTTGAGCGCAGGGGGGTCCCCTGCTGTCCCGTGCGCGAGCCTGTCGAGCACCGAGCTCTCCGCAGACCCCGAGACACCCCTCTCCGACAACAAAGACCCCATAAAACCAAAAAAGAGGACCCCACCAAAGCAGGGCCCCCTCGACCACCAAAATCCTCACCCCCTCAAGGCTGATCCCCCCCATCCATATTGATCCCATCCCACTGAAAGTTCGTCCCACACTCCTCCTCGAACACCGGCAACAACTCCGGCGGCAGATCCGGAAAGGTCGTCCCATACCCGAGCATGACGTTGTCCCGCGAGTCCAGGTAGGAAGGCTTCGGATCAGGCTCGATGCTCACCGCCAGCCCCAGCCCGCCCTTGCCCATGTTGTTCATCTCGATGAAGTCATCGAAGCTCATCGCGTACTCCTCTGGCAAGCTGGTCGAGTAGTACACCTCGAGCTCCGTGGGGTTGTAGATGTTCTTGGGCAGCAGCGAGAACATCACCCCCGCCTTGCCCAGCTCATCGAGGATCCTGTCGTACTCGAGGTCGAAGTGGACGTTGGCTTCGAGGGTCTCGGGATCCGGGTCGAACATCTGCGTGCCGATCATCTGACCCGCCGGCAGGTAGACCATGAACGCGTTCGCCGGCGGCTCGTCGAGCACCCAGTCCGTGTCGATGAAGTCCCCGCTGACCGCGTCGTACCAAAAGGGCGCGATCAGGTTGAACATGCGCGGGACCATCCACATCTGCCAGATCCCGTCCTCGACGCAGTCCGGGTAGGCGTTCCACTCCGTCGAGGGGTTGTACTCGTAGCAGAGGTCCGGGCGGTAGGGCAGGCCCTTGATCTGCGCGTCGATGGCCAAGGTGTTGGCGTTGCGGTCGAAGCTGACCGTGACCGTGCCCGTGTCCTCGACGCACATCGAGGGCTCCTGGATCTGGTACTCGCGGAAGGTGGTGCCGCCAAAGCCCCACTCCATGGTGATCGCGCCCTCGTAGTTGTCGGGCACGACCAGCTGATCGTGGCCGACGGGCAGCCCGCTGGGCACGGTCTCGGGGATGGTGTGCTCGAGGTCGAGGCTCGCGGGGTCCGTGAGCGCGTGCATGAACTCGACCATCTCGTCGAGGCGCTGCTCCCTGAAGTCCATGTCGGCGAGCAGCGGGCTGACGTGGTCGAGGACGAGGTCCTGGTTGGCGACCAGGGTATCGGAGAGCGCCGGATCGACGCCCTCCTCGTCGGGGTCGAAGTCGAGCAGGCTGGCCTCGGGGTCGAGGTAGTGCTCGATGAAGCTCTCGAGCGAGGTGTACTGGCCCGCGTGGCCCCACGGCCCCGTGAGGTCGATGTTGCGCAGCGGCGCGGTGCGGAAGCGGTAGAAGTCGTCGGTGCTGCGGCTGACGTCGTAGTGACCCCAGTCGTCGGTCAGCGAGACCCCGCGCGCGCCCTTGCCTGGGCCGATCTGTGGCAGCGCCGTGTTGTGGAACTCCACGTCGGTCAGCGAGGCGCCGCTGTGACATTGGGAGCACTTCGCCTTGCCCAGGAAGTGGTTGGCGCCCTGGAGCTGGTCCAGGCTCAGCGCCCAGTCGTCGCCGCGCAGGAACTGGTCCCAGGGTGTGTCGGCGGCCTCGAAGGCGGCGACCTCGAAGCCCGCGATGGCGTTGGCCGCGTGGGCGAAGCTCATGTCCTCGAAGTCCGTGCCGGGGTAGGCGGCCTCGAACATCTCGACGTACTCGGGGATCTGCGCGAGGCGGGCCATGAGCGCCTCCCACATCAGCGTGAAGCTGCTGTCTCGAATCAGCGAGAGCTCGCTGGTGCCCAGCTTTCCGCGCATCTCCTCGCGCGAGGTCACCGGGAACATCGCCTGGGCCGAGACCACGCCAAACTCGAACACGTCGAGCATCTCCTGCGTCAGCTCCTCGTCCGCGGGGCTCTCGACGCCCCCGTGGAAGCTGACCCGCCCGTCCCAGAACATCGTATCCATCGCGTGGAGATTGAATAGCGGCGGGGCGTTTCGAGGGATGAAGATACCGTCGGGGTGCACGCGATCGGCCCCCAGTCCGACTCCACCCACCCCAATGGACAGGCTCAAATTGTCATCTGAGCTCAATGTGGGGTGGTGACATGTCATACATGACACGTCACGTGTGCCTGATAGTTCCTTGTCGAATGCCAGCGCTTGGCCGAGCTCTACCAGCTCTTCGCGGACCTCGGGGGCCGGCGGCATTGCTTCGATTCCTTGCTGGTGAGCGCGATATCGAACTACTTGAGCGAGGATTAAATGATAGAGGATTTGAGAACCGCCGCGAAATTCGGGGTCCTCGTCCGCGATGACGTCAATTTCGTCATCTGCGATGTCACAGGCAGCAATCGGGGCAGAAATCCCCAGCGAGCAAGCGATTAGCCACGGCTCTACGCGCCGGCCATTCGGTCGGGTCATGTTTTTACCTCATCTTCGAGCGAAGGTTCGAAGAAGAACTTTAGGCGAGAGGAAATTATAAGCAATTACAATTTGCCCAATCTGTTATGAATTTTTCTGGGCAGTAGGGCTGCGATGAATCTCCGAGCGCGAAAAAGGGCGCTCAATCGCGCCTGTGATGAGCGCAGGGCCCACTTGCGGTGAGTGACGCCAAACCCCCTTTCCCTCGGTGCAACTTTGTTTTGGCGCTATCTAGAGTCGCAAAGCCGACCCCGAGCATCACGCGCCAGCGCCGTGGGGGGAGAGTGCACGGATCTGAGTCGTGGGTTTTGGACGCCGAAACCTGCCGGCCAGCCAGTTGAGACGGCCAGCCAGTTGAAACGGCCAGGGTCGAGCTCAGGCCCTCTGGAGCGCCCACTCAGCGCAAGCCGACGCGAGCCAGGGCAGCGAGGCCCGCATCGACGAGCTGCGCGGGGCTCCCCGAGGCGTCGACCACATCGCTGCGGCACAGGCGGGGATCCACGGGCGTCCAGCGCTCGCGGGCCGCGAGGTACACCGCCCAGTCCGCGTCGGAGGGGTCGCCGCGGCGGGCCGCGAGGCGCTCGCGGACCAGGGCCTCGGGAGCGGTGAGCACGAGCAGGTGCGCCGGGATCCCCCAGGCGATGGCGCTGTCCACGAAGCGCCGACGTCGCTCGCCGTCGATGAAGGTCGCGTCGACGATGGCGCGGCCCCCCGACAGGCAGACCGCGCCAGCGCGCTCGAGGCAGGCCGCGTAGGTCCGGTCGCTCCACGCTCGCGAGTAGATGCCGCCGTCGACGGTCTCGGCGGCCGAGGCCAGGGGATCGAGGCCGGCGAGCTGCTTGCGGACCTCGTCGGCCCGGATCCACTCGAAGCCAGCGCGCTCGTGCAGGCCGCGGGCGAGGACCGACTTGCCCGTGCCCGGCAGACCCGCGAGCAGGATCAGGCACGGCCGGCTGGCCGGTTCGGAGAGCTCGACGAGGGCCAGGCGCGCGCGGGCCTCGGCCTTGGCGCGCGCCTTTTGTTGGGCTCGCTCCCCGAGCTCGGCCTCGGCGGCGGCCATGGCCGCGACCTTGGCCCGGACCATGGCGCGGTAGCCCGTATAAAAGGAGAGCAGCGCGGCGCCCTCGTGATCTCGGCTGGCCGCGAAGAAGGCGTCGGCGAAGGCCTGGGCCAGAGACCAGGCGCCGCGGGCCTGGAGATCCATCATCAAGAAGGCGAGATCCGAGATCGGGTCGGCCCAGCGGAAGCGGTCGGTGAACTCGATGCGGTCGATGACCAGCAGCTCCCGGGCGCCGGGGAGCTCGAGCATGGCCTCGGCCCGGGCGCGGTCTTCGGCCGTGGCCGAGGGCAGGTGATAGACGTGGTCGAGGCGCAGGTCGCCGTGGGTGTCGCGGACGTGGCCGCGCTGGTGGCGGTCGTGGATCGTCTCGCGCACCCGGGCGAGCTCGGCCTCGGTCGCCGCGCGCACCCGGGCGAGGAGCGCCGAGTCCATGGGGGCCGGCCGTCCAGCCGCCTCGGCTGCGGCGATCAGCGCCTCGAGCTGGCTGAAGTTCTCTCGCGCGTTGCCGCTGACCGTCTCGATGTCGCCGAGGCGCGCGAGCTCGGGGTGGGCCTGAGCCGCGGCCTCGCCGGCGGCGTAGAAGCTGGCCAAGGTCGAGGCGAGCGCGCGCAGCTGCGGCGGCTCGAGGGCGCCGCGGCGCAGGAGCTGCTCGAAGGTCGCCGAGTCCGGCAGGCGCCGCATCCACACCGCCCACTCGAGCACCTGGCTGGGGTCGGGGCTGGGGTCGGGGTCGGGATGATCGGGATTGGGGCGCAGGACCCGGGGGCGGCCGTCTTCGTCGGCGACGATCGCAACGACGCCCAGGTAGACGCCGGGAGCGAGGGCCGCGTTGACCTCGACCTCGGCCTCGCAGTCCTCGCGCCTGGCCGCGAGGGTGGTGAAGTTCAAGAACCCGAAGTCGACGGGCTTGTGGATCTTGAACACCTCCTCGCCGACCAGGAACACGGCCGAGATGTGGGTCTGGCACAGCTCGATGGCGGGCGCGGCCGCGGGGTCGAGCCAGGGGTAGGCCCGCGCCTCGGACAGGCCAGCGATCAGCGCCTCGAGCTCCATCGTCATGGCTTCACTGCGAGCGCCGGGGCAAGAGCACGTCGATCACGCTGGGTCCGCCACCCTCGTCGCCGCTCGGACCGAAGGCCGCGGCGCGGAAGGCCAAGCTGCCCTGCTCGAGTCGCGTGCGGACCTGCTCGGGCAGGCCGTGGTCACCCTCGAGCAGCGAGCGCAGGCGGGCGGGGACGTCGGCGTTGGCCTCGGCCCACAGGACCTCGTCGGGGTTGCCGGCGTGGGTCAAGACCAGCATGCCTGGGCCGCCGCGGAGCTTGGCGATGTGCTCGGCGTCCAGCGGCAAGTTGGGCGACCAGCTCAGGCCGCTCTCGGGCTCTTGGTTGGGGAAGGCCGGCGGGTGTGCGGCGGGCAGGCCGACGAGACCGCGGATCACGTCGAGGGAGGACACGAAGCCCACGACCTTGTCGCTGGCGTCGACGACCACGAGGTGGTGATAGGCGAGCTGACCCATCTCGCGCCCGGCCTGCTCGGCCTCGGCGCTGGGAGAGATCGTCGCCGGCGGCGTGGTCATGTGCTTGTCGACGCTGTCCTCTCGCGACGCCCGGGCGAGGTTGCGCAGCGAGACCAGGCCCAGGGCCACGCCCTCCTCGTCGACCACCGGCGCGGCGGTGATCCCCAAGGTGAGGATCATGCCGAGGACCTCGCCGACGAGCTCGTCGGTGCGCACGGCGTAGACTTCCTTGTTCATGATCTCGGCGACGGTGGTCATGGCGCGCGCGCAGACTAGCAAGGATCGCGGGGCCTCGCAGGCGCCGAGGATGCGCGCGTGGGTGGCTCCGGCCCCGCGAGATCATGTGAGGGTGGTCGCGGGGCTTGCCGCCGAGCCGCGGGCGGTGTTCGATGAGCCCGATGTCTCGCGCCCCTCGTGCCCTCGTCCTCGCGCTGCCGGCCCTCGCCCTGGGCGCCCTGGCAGCCTGCGCGCCGCCCAACGCGGCCACGCCCTATCCGACGACGGAGCCCCCGGAGGGCGAGGCGCAGGCCGAGCAGGCGCAGGCCGGCGATCCCAACGTGGTCCGCTTCCTCGGCCGCGAGATCGACCTGGCGCCCTTCATGGAGGGCTTCCCCTATGAGCGCTTCTCGCCGTCTCTGGAGCACGGCGAGCTGTTCTTCATCGAGACCGGGGACCGCTACCTGCTGCGCGCCCTGGCGCTGCCGCCCGAGGGCAGCGAGCCGCGCAGCCTCGACCTCGCCCAGGCCCCGGCGATCACCGAGGTCGACTGGTCGACGCGCAGCTTGTGGGGCGTGAAGGTGCACGGCGAGACCGACACCCTGTGGCTCCACGCCGACGCAAGCAACGACGAGCAGATGAACCTGTGGCGCCTGCCGCTGGCCAAGGGCGACGCCAAGGCCGACGCCAAGGACGACGCGGGGCTGCCCGAGCCCGAGCAGCTGACCTTCGCCGACTACGTCTACGGCTTCGGCTTCTCCGAAGACGAGGCCCGCGTCGGCTACCTCGCGCGCAGCGGCAAGCAGGCGCCCTACCGCACCTGCCTGCGCCTGCTCGACGCGAACGACCCCAAGGCCGAGCGCGCGGACCAGGAGGTGGTCTGCGACAGCCCCGAGCTGAGCTTCACCTGGTCCGACCTGCATTTTTCGCCCAGCGGCGAGCAGGTCTACTTCGCGGCCCTGCGCGAGGGCGACCGCAAGCGCGCCCAGCTCGTCGAGGTCGACCTTCGCAGCGAGCTGCCGCGGGTGAAGGTGATCACCAACGAGAAAGTCTCGCGCAACGCCCCGAGCGTGCTCGAGGGCTGGGTCGACGGGGACCAGCTGCTCTTCACCGCCAACGACGAAGGCTTCGACAATCTCTATAGCTGGTCGCGCAAGACCCGAAAGACCCGCAAGCTGAGCGACCTGAGCGAGGAGATGCTCGGGGCCGTGCGCACCGAGGCCGGGGTGTTCATCGCCCACGGGACCCCGGCGGGCAGCACCTTGGCGATGCTCGACGCGCGGACCGGCGCGCGCCTCGGCGAGGCCCAGGTCCCCGCCAAGGTCTCGCTCCTCGACGGCCACGGCGGCCGGGCGCTGTGGTCTCAGCAGTCGCCCAGCAAGGTCTGGGAGCTCGACCTCGCCAGCTTCTCGCGCACGGGCGACGAGCTCGAGCTCGCCAACACGACCCTCGTGGGCCTGCCCGCGCAGCTCGAGGGCGAGCTCGTTCGCTGCGAGGTCGAGGCCGCCAAGATCCCGACCTTCGACGGGCGAGAACTGCACGCCTTCGTGCTCCGGCCCAAGCAGCCCCTCGCCGCCGAGGCCGGCGGTCCGGTGGCCATGGTCCGCTCGTTTTACGGCGGCGACAACGAGTGGAACCGCTACGACCAGATCCTCTGCGCCGCGGGAGTCACCGTGGTCTCGCCGGCGGTCCGCGGCTCCTCGGGCTTCGGCAAGGAATTTTACGGGCTCAACGACCGCGACCTCGGCGGGGACGAGATCGTGGATCTGTTTTGGGTCGCGCGCTGGATCGCGTCCGAGCTCGGCGTCGACCCGGGCCGGATCGGCGTCTACGGCCGCAGTCACGGCGGCTACGCGACCATGCGCGCCATGACCTTCCCGCCCCAGACCAACGCGCGCGACGAGTCCTACCGCTTCGCCTTCGGCCTGGCCGAGGCCGGCTTCTCGGACATCGTGGCCTTCCACGACGCGACCAACATCCCCGACTGGGTCGTGCTCGAGGCCGGAGACCCGGCGGTGCCCGAAGACCGCACGCGGCTCGAGGATCGCAGCCCGGTCAACCATGTGGATCTGCTCCAGGCGCCGATCTTCTTGCTCCACGGCGCCAACGACTGGCGCGTGCCGGTGGATGGCTCGCGCGCCTTCGTCGAAGCGGCCGAGGCCGCCGGCAAGCAGGTGACCTACGTCGAGGTCCCCGGTCAGGGCCACCACATCGAGGGCCAAGAGCGGATCGTCGCGGCCTGGCAGGCGCGCTTCGGGTTCATCGAGGGCGTGCTCGCCGGCGACGCGGCCGAGACGGCGATGAAGACCGAGGCGAGCGCGAAGACCGAGGGCGCCGGGGAGGCCGAGGGCGCCGAGGCCCCGGCGCCCTGAGCTGCGCCCACGTGTGCCCGGCGCGAGCGTGGACGGGGCCCGCGGGCGCTGCTAACACGGCGGCGTGCGTTTTCGAGATCGCGTCGTCATCGTCACCGGAGCCTCCCTCGGCGTGGGCCGGGCCGCCGCCGAGTCCTTCTTTCGTGAGGGCGCCAAGGTCGTGCTCGTCGCCCGCCGCCTCGGCCCGCTCGAGCAGGCCGCCAAGGAGATCGCCGGCCGCGAGGACCACGAGCGCCTGCACGTGATCCCGGCCGACGTCGCCGAGCTCGACTCGCTGCGCGCCATGGTCGAGGGCACCGTCGAGCGCTTTGGCGGCCTGCACGGCCTGGTCAACAACGCCGGCGCCCACTTCCGCGGCCCGCTGAGCACCCGCTCCCCCGAGGAGCTGGGGGTCATGGTCGACGTCAACTTGCGCGCCCCGATCGTGCTCACGCGCCTTTGCCTGCCGCACCTCCAGGCGGCCACGGGCGCGCGCTTCGTGGTCAACGTCGCGAGCTTGGCCGGCAAGATCCCCCTCGACGGCGCGGCCACCTACTCGGCCACCAAGTTCGCCCTGCGCAGCTTCTCCTTCGCCCTGGCCGAGGAGCTGCGCGGCTCGGGGATCAGCGTGTCCGCCGTCAGCCCCGGGCCGATCGACACCGGCTTCATCATGGACGAGCTCCACGAGGTCGAGGACATCGTGCTCTCGCAGACCATGTGCACCGCCCAGGACGTCGCCGACATGGTCCTCGACTGCGCGGGCGATGGCCGGCGCGAGCGCGAGTTCCCCGTGGGCGGGGGCAAGCTCGCAACCTTGGGCTACCTGGTCCCCGGCCTGCGCCGGGCGATCAAGCCGGCCCTCGAGCGCAAGGGCGCCAAGGTCAAGGCCAAGCTGATCCGCGAGCGCAGCTGAAGCTCCGCGCACGCCACATGTGCTTCGACCGAGCGCCCGCGCAGGGCGGGGCTCGGTCGAGTCGGGCTTGGGGACGGACGCGGCGGCGCGCTCAGCCGAGCAGGCGGGTGCGCAGCGAGTGGTCGAGGGCCTGCAAGCCGCGGCGGAGCTCCTCGGCTCGGGGATCGTCCCGGGGCAGGTCGACGTCCATGAGCAGCAAGCCCACGCCGCCGCCGGTCTCGAGCCGCTGACCGGTGATGTTGAGGCCGACCTGCGAGACGACCTGGTTGGCCGCCGAGAGCACGCCGGGCACGTCGCGGTGGATGTTGACCAGGCGGCAGCCGCCGGGGCGCAGGGCGGGGGCGTCGATGTTGGGCAAGGTGATGCAGGCCGTGGTCCGGCCGGTGGTCATGTAGCCGGCCAGGGCCTCGCTGACCTCGCGGCCGATGTTGGCCTGGGCCTCCTGCGTGGAGCCGCCGATGTGCGGGGTCAAGATGACCTCGCGCAGGCCCTGGAGCGGCGAGGTGAAGCGGTCCCCGGCGGCCTTGGGCTCCGCTGGGAACACGTCGATGGCCGCGCCGGCGACGTGCTTGGACTGGATCGCGTCGCGCAGGGCTTCGATGTCGACGACGGTGCCGCGGCTGGCGTTGACCAGGTAGGCGCCGCGCTTCATCTTGGCGATCTGCTCGGCGCCGAACATCCCCCGGGTCTCCGGGGTGTTGGGCACGTGCAGGGTCACGAAGTCGGCCTCGGCCAGGAGCGCGTCGAGGCTCTCTGCCGCGCTCGCGTTGCCCAGGGGCAGCTTGTTGACGATGTCGTGATAGATGACGCGCAGGCCCATGGCCTCGGCGAGCACGCTGAGCTGCGAGCCGATGTGCCCGTAGCCGATGATGCCCAGGGTCTTGCCGCGGACCTCGTGGGCCCCCTTGGCGTCCTTGCGCCAATTGCCCTCGTGGGCCGCCCAGCTGCGCGCGAAGAGCTGGCGCGAGAGCGCCACGACCTCGGCGATGACGAGCTCGGCCACGGAGCGGGTGTTGGAGAAGGGCGCGTTGAACACCGCGACGCCGTCCTCGTTGGCGACGTCGAGATCGATCTGGTCCGTGCCGATGCAAAAGGCACCGACTGCTACCAGGCGCGGCACGGCCTCGAAGATCTGCTTGCGGATCTTGGTCTTGCTGCGCACGCCGATCATCACCGGGCCCTCGCCGGGCAGGGCGTTGAGGGCGGTGATCAGCTCGTCGGGGCCGAGGCCCGCGGAGCTGCGGTGGACGGAGATGTTGGCCCGCTCGAAGGCATCGTCGGCGGACGCGTGAATGCTCTCGCTGAGCAGGACGTGGGCACGGATCACGGTGCGCGAGTCTGCAAGCCAGGGACGCCGGGGTCCAGGGGTGGTGGGCGCTGTGGGCGCGATTGG
Organism: Pseudenhygromyxa sp. WMMC2535; assembly: GCF_011083025.2. NCBI lineage: Bacteria > Pseudomonadati > Myxococcota > Nannocystales > Nannocystaceae > Pseudenhygromyxa > Pseudenhygromyxa sp. WMMC2535. The sequence goes on along the minus strand of NZ_JABJWV010000001.1, from coordinate 2,503,574 downwards.
CCGTGATCGCGGGGGGAAGGGCGCTCACGGCTGGGTCGCCGACCGCGGGGCAGGGTGCTGTCGCGCTGGTGTCGGGGGGTCGCAGTCGGCTACAGTGTCTCGCAGCGATCTTCTCGAAGTTTTCCTGAAGTAGTTCAGCGGAAGAACGGCTGGCTGACCAGTTGGGCGCAGGTTCGAATCCTGCCTTCAGGTTCATGAGTGACACGGAAGATCCCAAGCCGAGCGCGTCCATCGGCTACGCCTTTTCCAGGCTCGAGCGCGCGCTGAAGACGGCCACCTCGCACGCAGACGCGGATGTTAGAGCGCGCGCTCGAGCGCGGCACGAGGCCTGGGCGAGGGTCGTCGAGGGCATGGCGGGAGGCCGCTTGCAGATCGGCTCGCGCACGCCCGTGGCGGACACCCCGGCGTGGGTCACCCTCGAGGTCGTCCACGGCGGGTTTGCGACGGGTCGCTACCTCGCCGAGGGCGAGCTGCGAGCGCACGAGCTCGCGCTGCTCGATACGCTGTCGGCCCCGGGCAAAGACACCCCGCGGGCCCGCCTCAACGCCTGGTACCTCGGCGACGCCGGACAAGCGCAGCTCGCCGCGGCCGTGGACGAGGGGCGCCTGGAGATCGCCATCCCCGAAGAGGCGGCGCTGCCCGTGGTCGCGGCCTTGCTCGCGCGCGGTCGGGAGCCCGAGGCGCTCGAGCTGATAGCGACCTTGGGCCCGCTGATGCACCGGCTGCGCTTCTACCCGCGCTTGCGGGCGACCCCCGTGCTCGAGGGAGGATGCGTGCGTCGCCGCAGCGTGGCGGAGGTCGCCAGCATGCTGCGGGCGACCCGACCCAAGCCCCAGGTCGCGGCCATGACCGAGGCGCTGGGGATCTGGAACCCGCTCTATGATCGCCTCGTCGAGCTGTGGCTCGAGACCCTGGATCCCGAGGACCCCGCGGGCAGGCCACGCTTGCGACGTGGGGACGATGGCCAGCTGCTGCGAGGCGAGCACGGGCAGCCGCTGCTCGCGGGGGGCTGGCCGGGCTCGCGGGACTCGGCGGCCTGGTGGACGCGGCGCGCGGCCTGGCTCTCGGACTATCGCGCGGCGGCGCAGGCCCACGCGCTTTGTGGCAAGCATCGTCGGCGCAAGAGCAACTTCTCGCGCCTGCGCGAGGCCTTGGAGGCGGCGGAGTCGGTTCGCGGTCGCGGCCAAGGGGGCCTCGGGGCGCTCGGCGCTCGCCTGCTCGGGGGCGTACGTCTGGCGCTCGCCAACACCCTCAGCAAGCACGGCGCCCCCGGCTCGGGCCCACGCGAGGCGCTGCGTCGGGCTCAGGCCGAAATCGCGGCGCGCCCAGGCTTCGCGCAGATCGCCGTGGTCATCGCCGATCGCGTCGCTCGCTACCCGGGCGAGGGCGGCCTGCCCACGCTCGAGGGCTTCGATGATCCAATCTCCTCGAGTGAGGCCGCGCAGGCCTCGATACCCGCGGGGACCCGCGTACCCTCGCACCTGAGCTCCAAGCTGGCGAACGCTCTGGAGGCGCCGATCCCCGCGCTCATCGAGCGGGGGGTGATCTCCTCCAGCGAGGTGCTCGCGGAGCTGCTCCCGCAGATCACGGCGCAGATCTGCGCCGCCGGCCTCGACGATCCGGGGCTGCGCGGGCTCTTTGCCCAGACCTACGCGGCCTTTCGTCGTCGGCGCTCACTCTTGCTCCTCGACCTGAGCCACCAGGTCCGCCTCGAAGAGTTGCCCTGGATCGCCGCGCTCGAGCCCCTTCGTCGACCGGGGCTCGACGGGCAGCGTGAGGCTCGCCAGACCCTCGAGCAGCTCGTGATGTCGGCCCTTTGTGGCTTCCCGCAGACGATCGTCCCCAATGTGTTGACGCGTGAGTTGGAGGCTGTGGCCAAGCGCGCTGGACTCGAGCTCCCCCTCGTCCAGGAGCTCGCCGTCGACATCTTCATGGGGACCTTCACCGCCAAGTGGCCGGAGGCCGCGCGGGAGGCCTGCGAGCGGCTCGAGGGCAAACTCTACGCGCGCTACTACGACCTGCCCTCGCCTCGGGACGAGGCCCTGCATGCGCCCAGGGGTGTCGGCAAAGCGCACGCCGAGCAGGCCGGCACGCGCTTCGCGGCGCTGTGCAAGCAGCGCTCGTCGGAGGCGAGGATCGACCCGCAAATGAACCTCGAAAACTGCGGATGGCTCGAAACCCGCGGGTCGCAGCTCGAGCAGTGCCAGATCCTCACGACGCATAATTTGGCGACGCTGACCTGGGGCCTCGGCCTCGAGGCCAAGCTCGCCAAGTTCGCGGCCGAGCTGGCCGCGCGCTGCTTTGCGTGGATCCTCGGTCGCCGAAGGCAGCGGGCTCCCAACGAGTGGAGCCGGCAACACGTGATCAAAAACGCCGGCTATGCCTGGCGCCAGGCGATCTTCTGGCTCTCGCTGTGCAGCGAGTCGGAGCAGGGCGCCGCCCTGAACGAGCTCGAGCGTGGGCTCGCGGCTGCGCCTGGCGTCGAGCTCGTCGCCCTGGCGCAGGCCGTGAGCGGGCTGCGGATGGTGCTCGAGGGCGGACGCTTCGACGCCGAGGGTCGCGGACCGCTCGGCGAGCGTCGCTTTTTGGGCTGGGGCATCGGCGGTCACTGGATCACGGGCCAAGCCCGTGGTGCTCGAAAAATCAACTGGTGAGTGAGACGAACCCCTGAGGAAGGATCCTCGGGTCGCCCCCGGTCGCCTCGGTCGCCTCGGTCATGGGGAGGAGGGGGAGAGCCCATCCTCGGCGATCCTCTGGAGCAGGAGCCGCCGAGTCAGCGCGATGATGTCTGGGCTACGCAGGGGCGTCGTCGCCATGACGAGGTAGCGTCGGCCCTGGGCCGCTTGCACGGGGAGCGCGAAGGGGCAGCTGCTCATGGTCGAGAGCTCGCCGACGCAGAGGCTGGCGATGGGCGTCTGAGCCCAAGCACTGCGTTGATCAGGAACAGTGACCTGCGGGGCAAAGTGGCGAGCGCCGCCAACTCTGGCCCCCGACCAGTCCATGGTGACGCGCGCGTCGAGACGCGCTCGAACTTCGTCCCTCGTCATGAGCGTCTGGCTGGGGATCGCCAACAGCGGGCCGAGATCGTCGAGGTAGACGGAGACGAAGCGTACGCGGCGAGTGGACTGGCCGATCACGGCGCGAAGCGGCCCGTTTTCGAGATCGTGGTGGGTGCCGAGCGCGTCGACCTCGGCGGCCGTCGTGATGCCGGCGATCCGCGAGTTGGTGAGCGGCTCGATCCGATGCGCTTCATGAGGGAGGCGCTCGTCGACTCGGTCGACCACGCAGTAGTCTTCGTCTGCACGGGGCGCGTCGATGCGTCCGCGCCACAGCTCACCTGCGATGGGGGACCATCGACGGATGGTCTCTTCCGTCAGCGAACACTCGATCCAGGCGGGTGCGGTGGGTGTTCTCAGCAGGCCGCGCCAGCGCTGGGTGCAGTCGGCGAGGGACTGCGCGCTGGTTCCTCGACAGGCGACCGTGTCGAGGAGCAGCAGCTCCGGCGCCGTCGGAGCTGTCGCAGGTGGAGGAGGCTCGAGCTCGGCCGGCGCCACGGGGAGCGGCGAGGGGGCGGGAGCGGCGGCCACCTCGTGTATGGCCTCGCCTCTCTTGGCAGGCTCGGAGGGGAGGGGCTCGTCGGGCGGGAGCTCGCGTTGGCATGCAGCCGTCCACCCGAGGAGCGAGACCAACAGGGCCCTGAGACGCGCTCGCATGATCGGAGCGTAGCGTACTGGAGTCGACTGGCGTGACGGGCCGCGAGCCCCCTTGCAGGTCGCTCTCGACGGCCACGATGCCGAAAACCCTGTCCATGGTTTTCGACCTCGCCAGGCGACTGGGCCCCCGGTCCGAGCGCCGAGGGCGTCGCAGGGTGCTCGGTTTTTCATCTATCATCGCGGCGTGGATGACCGCCATGAACCCGGACGATGAGCTCACGGCCCTCGTTGCGAGCGCGCCCGTCGTGCTCCGGGCCCTCGGACCGCGAGCCAGCCGCTCGAAGGACGCGCTGGTGCACGCGCTGGTGCGCCCGCTCTTCGCGGCGCTCGGCTACGACTCGACCTCGGTCCACACCTCGACGATCGCAGGCGTGGATCTGACGATCTCGGCGCAGGGCGAGCTGCGCATGCTCGTCGAGGTCCTGCCCGAACTCGCCGCGGCGCCCAGCGAAGCGCTGAGCGCCGCGTTGGCGAGCGCGGGGGCTCGGCTGGGGATCGCCACCGATGGACTCGTGATCCAGGTCGTCTTCGTCGGCGCCGACACGCCCGGCGTCGAGCTCGACCTCCTGTCCCTCGACCTCGCCATCGGTGGGCCCGGGCGCGCCGCGTTGGCGCAGCTGTCCCGGGATGGCTTCGATCCCGAAGCCATCGCCCTCGACGCCGCGCTCGCGCGCGTGCTCGGGGAGCCGCCGGCCGCCTTCGTCGAGCTCGTGCATGGCGAGCTTCATCCGGGCGCGACCCTCGAGGCCGGCGAGCGAGCTCGCTTCACCCGCGCCCTCACCCTCGCGCTCGCGCGCGCCGGCCACTCGCCGGAGAGCGCGGACCCGGAGAGCGCCGAGGAGCCAGGCTCGGGGCCGGGCTCGGAGCCTGGCAGGGGCGAGGTCATCGTCACGACCGAGGAGGAGCTCGCCGGCTACGCCCTCGTCCGCGAGCTCCTCGCCGATGTGTTCCCGCTCGAGCGCCTCGGCTACCGCGACCGCGAGCGCTTCTTTGGGATCATCGTCGACGGTGACGAGCGCCAGACCCTGTGCCGTCTGCACTTCAACCGCGTGCGCAAATACATCGGGATCTTCTCCGCGCCGGGCCGCGAGAAGAAGCACCGCGTCGACGACGTCGAGGCGATCCGAGGGCTGCGCGAGCCCCTGCGCGAGGCCGCTCGCCGCTGGGTCGATTCGACAGGAGCGCCGTCATGACCACGCCTTCTCCCCATGGTCGCTTGCAGCCGGTGTTGTCCGAGCTGTGGATGCCGAACAACCCCGAGGTCAACTGGCAGGTGCTGAGCTGGCGCGGGCGCGAGGGCATCGGCGCGCCCTATGTCTACGAGCTCGAGCTCGCCAGCGAGGCGCCCTACGACACTTGCGAGGAGGTCATCGGCGCCAACTGTGAGCTGCTTTGCGATCGCAACGGCCTGGTCCGCGTCCGCTATGGCGTGCTCGATCAGCTCGAGATCCAGATGTCCTCGGAGTCGCGCGTCGAGATCGCGGGGGTCCGGGCCCAGGCGCGCATGGTCCCGGCCTTCAAGCTGCTGGATCAGCAGATCGACACGCGCTTTTTCGCCGGCAAGACCGTGATCCAGATCGTGAGCGAGCTGCTCGGCTCGGCGCTCGCGGTCTACGGTCGCGAGGTCGACGTCGAGTCCTGCATCAAGCGCGAGTACAACCGCCGCGACTACTGCGTGCAGTTCCGCGAGTCGACCTTCGCCTTTTGCAGCCGGATCCTCGAGGAGGAGGGCGTCGGCTACGTGTTCGAGGCCAACGACGACGATCAGGTCGAGCGCATGGTCCTGGTCGACAACAACGAGGACTACCAGGAGGTCGACCTGCTGCTGCCCGAGCCGATGCCGATCGTCCTCAACCGCGGCGAGCAGCTCGACCGCGAGTCGCTGCACAGCTTCGACTGGCGCAGCGCCAAGACGCCCAACCGCGTGGTCACGCGCGGCTACAACCGCAAGCTGCCGGGCGAGGTCGACGAGGGCAGCGCCGAGCGCGAAGACACGCACAACCCGAGCACGCGCGAGGCCTACCACGACGCGGTCCTGCGCCAGATCACCGACGACCCCGTCGATGACCCCGCCGCAGTGAGCTTCACCGGCGGCGACCTCGACCAGGCCGGGGCCCAGGCCGCGCACATCCACGCGGCCCATGCCCTCGAAGCCGAGCGCGGCGGGGGGCGATCCAACGCGATCGGCTTTGGCGCGGGCAAGATCTTCACGCTCGCCGAGCATCACCGCGAGGCGCTCGCCTTTCACGAGTTCCTGATCACCGCCGTGCGTCACGAGGGCGGGGGCGAGGGCGGGGGCGAGGGCGAGGGCGGCTACTCCAACAGCTTCGACTGCGTCGCGCGCGAGCAGACCTTCGTGCCCCAGCGCAACACGCCGCGGCCGCGGGTCCAGGGCGTGCAGACCGGCGTCGTCGTCGGGCCCGCCCTCGACGAGATCCACACGGACCCCCAGGGGCGGATCAAGGTCGAGTTCCACCGCGACCGCTACAGCAGCGCCGACGAGCACGCCTCGTGCTGGATCCCCGTGGTCCAGTCGTGGGCCGGCAACGGCTTCGGCGCGGTGATCATCCCGCGCGTCGGCATGGAGGTCGTGGTCGCCTTCGTCGACGGCAACCCCGACTGCCCCATGGTCGTGGGCTGCGTCTACAACGGCACGAACACCCCGCCCTACGAGCTGCCCGCCGAGTCGACCAAGACCACGTTCAAGACCCAGTCGAGCCCCGGCGGCGACGGCTTCAACGAGCTGCGCTTCGAGGACGCCCACGGCTCGGAGCAGATCTTCATGCGCGCGCAAAGGCGCATGGATCTGCGCGTGCGTGGCTCGCTCTACGAGACCAGCTACGGCAACCGCGAGGAGCGGGTCGGCTGGGAGAGCGACGGCGACTCGGGCGGCGACCACAACACCTTCGTCCACAAGGACGTCAACCATCACGTCCAGGAGATCCGCTACACCAAGATCGAGAAGAAGCAGTACGAGACGGTGGTCGAGGATCACCTCGAGGAGTTCCAGGCCAACCACATGATCCACGTCGGCGAGACCGCCCAGCTCAGCGCGGCCAAGGTCGTGGTCGAGTCGAGCGGGGTCGTCAGCCACAAGGCCGGCGACGTCATGCTCGCCGGGAGCTCCTCGGTCAACCTGCTCGGCGGCGGCAAGGTAGCGATCGAGAGCAACAACGCGATCGAGCTCAAGGTCGGCGGCAGCTTCATCTCGATCACCCCGGGGGAGATCGCCATCCAGGGCGTGAGCGTGCGGATCAACAGCGGCGGCGGCGTGGGCTCGGCGAGCGACGGCGAGACCGCGGAGGCGATCGAGATGCTCGATCCCCTCGACGCGCTCGCGGCCAGCGACGCGCCGGGCAGCGGGGGAGGGGGAGGCGGGCGCGAGCGCAGCGGGCGGAGCGTCGAGCCTCACCACGCCCCGCCGATGGAGCCGCCGCCTCCGCCGATGCCCGGCAACCCCACCGTCCGCCCCGACGGGACGCTGCGACAATTCCTGACCATCGAGTGGGTCGAAGACGAGACCTGGTGCAGCGAGCCCGCGACCTTGACCGGCACGACCTCGGGCTACACCGATGGCGACACCGAGTCCGCCGATGTCCGCAACGCCAGCGACGGCGCGGTCCAGCGCTCGGTCACGCTGACGGTCAACTCGAACGCCTACACCCACAATTTCGACGTCGTCAACCTGCTGCCGCGCAAGTCCGGGGCCAACTACGAGACCGAGCGGACCCTCGACGCGACCTGCCTCGGCCAGACCACGCCCGAGGCGATCCGCCTGCGCTTCATCCCCAACCTCGCGCGCGAGCACTGCTCGATCGGGAGGTCGCACTTCGACATGGAGGTCGTCGAGTACGAGGTCAGGATGATCGGCTCGATCACCTATGTGCCAGGCTGGATCAACTACGTGATCCAGCTCGGGGCCACGGTCCCCGCGGGGACCGGCGGCGACGTCGGGCTCAACTTCGGCAACAGCCCCGGCAGCTTCACGGGCTCGGACTGGCGCTACGCCAAGCGCACGGCCGCGGGCCTGGTCTACTGGAACGGCACGGCCTGGACCGCGGTCCCGGCGACCTGGTCCGATCCCTCGCACATCCTGCTCTACCCGATCGCCGTGTGGAACGAGGGCGGGACCCGGCACACGCAGTTTGGTAGTTTGCAGTGGCCCGAGCCGATCCCCGCCTGGGGCACGACGGAGACCAACTTGGCCTCGACCACGCTGCCGACCTGGACGACCAACATCAACAACATGTGGACCAACAAGTTCGACATCAAGCGCCGCGAGTGTCGCAGCACTGAGGCCAAGTGTTGTCGCTACAAGACCAAGGCCGTGGTCACGTTCACGCAGACGGCGACGCTCGGCGACGGGATCGTGCTGGCCGCCAACAACGCCCGGTCCAACGCCAAGGTCTGGTCGCTCGGCGACCACCGCGCCGGGATGCCGCCGCACGAATTTGGCCACCACCTCGGCAACCCCGACGAGTACGCGGGCGGCGTGGGCGTGGACGCCAGCGTCAACACCGACGGCGCGACCGCGGGCATCGACGCCAACTCGATCATGGGGGCAAACATGATCACCGTGAAGCGCCGCCACTACAACACCATCTGCCTGCACCTCGAGGCGATGGTCAGCAACCAGCTCAGCCGCACCTACAACTATGACGCCGTCCCCCTCGTATAGGCTCTCGCGCCGCGCGGCCCTGCGCCAGCTCTCCAGGTTCGGGCTCGGGTTCGGGCTCGGGTTCGCGCCGCTGTTCGCATGCCGCTCCGAGGAGTCCCCGATGACCTCACCGACCGCCGATCCCCAGACCTCGCCGGCCTCGGGCCAATCCCCTGGCCCGAGCACCGACGCCGACAATGACTTTCGCCTCGACTTTCGCGTGCGCGGGGGGGACCTCATGGCCACCCTCCCCGGGCTCGAGCCGGACGACGACCCCGTCGAGATCCACGAGTACATGACCTGGCTGCGCGTGCGCGGGGATCTGGGTCTGGCGATGATGGTCCTCAGCCGTCACAACGGCGACCTCGAGGGGCGCCCCGTGGGCCTGTTCTACGTCAAGCTGAGCGCCGCCGAGCTCGGTGACCTCCGCCAGCGCGTCGAGTCGATCAAGTGGGCCGAGCTCCCGGCGCCGACCGGTGGCGACGTGACCGCGAGCACCCTCGAGCTCGACTACAGCCACGGCAGCTTGCTGATCCGCCGCCAGTTCAACGCGAGGAACCGCGAGTTCATCGCCGCGATCTGGCCGGTGATGGAGGCGCTCAACGCCAAGCAGTCGGGCATGCTCGCCGCGCCGGCCAACACCCTCGTCGTCAGCGCCTCCGGGACCGACGACCCCGCGAAGGCTGGCGCCTCGCTCGTCCAGGTCAGCCTGACAAATACCGGCCGCGGCCCCGTGACGATCGTGGATCCGCGCGTCCCAAACGCCGCCGGCGAGGCTCGGATCGAGCTGCTCTTCACCGCCGCGAGTCAGGACCCACGCCCGCCGACGTGGGCCGCGATCCCGCTGCCTGCGCTGGCCGAGGGCGCCCCCGAGCAGGTCACGATCCCCGCTGGCGGGAGCCTGAAGATCCCCACCACGTGGCAGGCCCAGCCCGGCGACTACTACCTGCGCGGGGAGTGGAAGGACTACGTCGGCCCGAACCCCGCGCAGCTCCCGGTCATGCCTCTGGGCGACGTGATCGGCGAGCCACACACGGCGCACAGCCTCTACATCGTGCGCGGGGCCGCGTTCTCCAAGGGGACCCCGTTCACGGTCACCTGACCGAGGCCCGGCCGAGCGCGGCCGAGCGCGGCTGAGCCCATCGGCGTCGACCTGCGGGCTCGCTTCCCGAGCTCCGCCCTCGTCGAGGCCGCGGGCGAGACAGCTCGGCCGTCAGGCTCCGCGCTCGCCGAGAGGCGCCTCATTCGATGCTCACCGGCTGCACCCCCAGGCCGGTGGCGACCTCGAGCGCGGCGCGGGCGGTGAAGTAGCGGCCCAGGGCCTCGACCTCGTCGCTGGCGGCCTGGGCGACGGCGAGCTCGCGGAGGTTGACGAGCAGCAGGTCTCCGTCGCCCAGCTCGAAGCGGCGCAGCTCGGCGTCGGCGAGGTCGTGGGCGAGCTCGAGCTGCTCGTCGGCCAGGCGCGCGCGCTGGTAGGCGGCGGCCAGCGCCGAGTGAGCGTCGAGGACGTCGACGGCGACGCGGTCGCGAGCGAAGCGCAGCTCGGCGTCGACCTGGGCTAACTCCGCGCGCGCGCGCTGATACTGGCCGCGAGCCTTGCGTAGCGGGATCGGCAGCTCGAGCTCGACCACCGCCGCGACCTCGACCGGCAGCTTGTCCTCCGGCCCGGGGCCGAGGTCCTTGGCCACCCAGCTCGAGAGGTCGATCCGTGGGTTGCGTTGGTTCTTGGCCCAGCGCAGCTCGATCTCGGCCTGCTCCCGGGTGTCGAGGGTGGCCGCGAGGTCCGGGCGGCGCTCGAGGGCCGCCGCGAGCTCGGCCTCGAGGTCGATGAGCGCGGGCGCCTCGGGGGCGGGGAAGCGCTGCGGGAGACGATCGGCGCCGGCGAGCAAGGGCGCCCCACGTTCGTCGCGCAGGTAGAGCGAGAGGGCCAGCGCGGCCGCCTGAAATTGTCGCTCCGCGCCGACGATCCGGCCCTCACGATCCAGGACCAGGCGACGGTTGTCGACGCCGATGATCCCCTCGCGGTTGCCGAGGTCGATCTGCCGGCGCAGCCCGGCGTCGCGCTCGAGGGCGATGGCGAGCAGCTGGCGCTCGATGTCCAGGACCAGGCCCGCGACCACCCACGACCAGTAGGCCTCGGCGGCCTTGGCCTCGAGCTCGAGGCGCTTGGCGTCGCGCAGGGATCCGGTCCGCGCGACCTCGATGCGAGCCTGACGGATGTCGGCGCGCGTGCGATCGATCGGCCCGTCGCGCAGCAGCGGCACGCTGACCCCGGCTCGCAGCTCGCCGCCGGCCGCCGTCAGCAGCTTGCCGTCGTATACGGCGAAGTCGCCCAGGCCCACGCGCCAGCCGGCCCATACGCCCAGCCCCCACAGCGGCGTGGGCTGCTCGATGCGCAGGTCGGCGACGCCGTGGGTGTAGTAGCCCAGGGGCTGGACCAAGCCGCGCATCTTCAGCTTGCTGTCGAAGCCCCCGCGGGCCGAGAGCAGCTTGCCCTCGGCGGCCTCGCGCTTGCGATCCGCGGCCTCGAGCCGCGGGTCGTGGAGGTCGAGGGCGGCGATGACCTCGGCGAGGGTGAGCACTTCACCGCGCTCTTGGGCCGCCGTCTCGGCGCTGAGCCCCGAGCTCTCGGCCACGGGACTCAGCGCGGCCTCGCGGGGGTCGCTGCGGCGAAAGTTGTCCACGCCTTTGCGGTCGCGGCTGACCTCCGGGTCGAAGCTCGGCGCCGGCGGGCCCTGATCTCGCGCGTTCTTTTCGGGAGGCACGCCCGTCGGCGGCGTCGCCGAGGCCGTCGCTCCGACGAGCGCGAGCAGCAGCCCGGTGCCGAGCGCGAGGGCGCGAGCGCCTCGTTGCGCCTTCACTCGTTGCGCCTTCACTTGCCAACCTTGCCGGCGCTGACAGGCTCGCCGCCGGGGTCGACCACGGGCGGGAAGCCGTTGAACTGACGCCACAGCTCGAAGCCGAGGCTGACCTGGTCGAGCAGCACCCAGCCGTTGACGCGCACGCCCTGGCGCAGCCAGCGGCTCTCGGGCCACGGCTCGTCGTTGGGATCTGGGCGCACGACCACGCGAAAGCGGCCGCTGGCGTCGGCGGTCGCGTCGACGAATACGACCTCGCCGCCGAAGGTGCCCACGGCCGCCGACGGCCAACCCACGAACTGCACCGCCGGCCAGCCCTGGAATTGCAGCCGGACCTTGCGCCCGGAGGTGACGAGCGGGCCGTCCCTGCCCTGCACCCACAGCTCGACGGCGCTCGAGCTCATGTCCGGGACGAAGCTGGCCACGGGGTCGCCGGCTTTGACCATCTGCCCGTCCTGCTTGACGATCTGCTGGAGCACGGTGCCGTCGCGGGGCGCGACGATGGTCATGCGCCGCTGCCGGGCGAGGCGAACCTCGACCTTCTGCAGCTCGGACTCGGCCTTGGCGAGCTCGGACTCGGCCTTGCGCAGCGAGGACTTGGCCGACTCCACGCTGGCGCTGGCGTCGGCGCCGGCGAAGCTGCGATCGGCGCCCAGGGCCTCGACCTCGCGCTTGGACGCCTCGAGGTTGGCCTCGGCGCGATCGAGGCCGGCGTGCTTGGTCTCGAATTCCATCTCGGCGAGCTCGAGGTCGCGCTTGGACGAGAGGCCCTCCTCGTAGAGCGCCCTGCGACGATCGAGGTTGAGGCGGGCCGCCCGCTCGGCGGCTTCGGCGGCGTCGACGGCCCGCTCGGCCGCGCGCAGGCGATCGCGGGACATGTCGACGCGCAAGCCCGCGGACGAGCGCTTGGCGTCGCCGGCCAGCTCGAGGGCGGTGATCCGGGCCTCGGCGACGTCGACCGATCCCTGCGCCGCGCTCTTGGCCATCTGCGCCGCCCGCCGCTGACGCTCGATGCGATCGAGGATGTCGGGGTCGTTGTCGGAGATCTCGGCGATCGGCGTGCCCGCGCGGACCCGCGAGCCCTCCTGCACGTGCCAGCGGACGATCCGCCCCTCGATGGGGGCTTCGATGGCCTGCTGACGCTCGAGCGGCGCGTAGGCGATGACCCGCCCGGTCCCCGGCAGGCTCTGCTGCCAGGGCGCGAACATGGCCATGATCAGCAGCAGCGAGGCCGCGCCGATGAGCCTGGCGAGCACCCGCGCCGCTCGGGGCGTGCGGCTCTCCAGCATGCTGGGGCGAGCGCGGTGCAGCGCCGAGGTGTGAAGGTTGTCGAGGGAGGACATGGCCGGGAGGAAGAGGGGGGTCGAAGCTCAGCGAGCTGCGCGGGCCTGGACCCGCGGGTCGTCGCTGACCACTAGCAAGGTCCAGGGCGCGGCGGGGTCGAAGAGGTGATCGAGCAGGCGCTCGAAGGCGCCCCCATCGGGGCCGAGCCCGGGACCGAGGCCGAGGCCGTCGAGGCCGCCGTCGATGATCAACAGGCGGGGACGACGAAGCAGCTCCCGGGCGAGCACCAGGCGGCGGGCCTCGTGTTCGCTCAGCGGCGCGCCCCCGGGCAGGATTCGGGTCTTCAGGCCGTCTGGGAGGGCGGCGACGCGCTGGTCGAGGCCGACGAGCTCGAGGATCGCCCGCAGCGCCTGGGCCTCGCCTTGGGCCGGACGATCGTCGAGGTTGTCGAGCAGCGAGCCGGCGACGAGCTCGAAGCCGCGGACCATGGCCAGCTCGCTGCGCAGGAGCTCGAGGTCGAGCTCGGCGAGCGGGCAGCCGTCGATGTGGACCTCGACGCGCTCGCCCGAACCGCGGCGCTCATCCTCGATCAGCCCAAAGAGGCGGTCGCAAAGCCGCGAGCGCGCCGGCGAGCAGCCGGCCAGGACCGCCCGCGCGCCCGGCTCGAGCTCGAGCAGGACCTCCGGCGCGGGGGCGTCGGGGTCGAGGGCGTCGACGCCGACCTTGCGGCTGAGCACCCGCACGGCGAAGGGGCCTGCTCCGCCCGCCTCGCCCGTCTCGCCCGCCCCGATTGCGGGGGGGCGCTCTCCGCCGCTGCGCTCGAGGGGGAGATCGAGGACCTTGCCCAGCTTCTCGGCCGCCGCGGTCGCGTCGTAGAAGTTCTCGAGCTGCTTGCCGAGCTTGCCCAGGCCCGCGCCGATGGCCGTGACCACGAGCTCGGCGGCGACGAGCTGGCCCAAGGTCAGCTGGCGACGGATCACCAGCCAGCCGCCGATGCACAGCAGCGCCGTGCTGGCCGCGACCTGTAGACCGACGCCGCCGATGAGCTGACGCAGCAGCCGGCGGTAGTGCTCGGCGCGGGCCGCCAGCCACTCGCGGATCAGCAGCTCGGCGCGCGCGTCGGCGAAGCGCCGCGAAGCGCGATCGGAGAAGCGCCGCGGGCTGCCGGCGAGATCCTCGAGCCAGGCCGCGACGGCGTACTTGCGCTTGGACTCGGCCAGGCTGCTGTCGACGGCTCCGCGCCCGGGGATCAGCACGACGGCGAGCACGGCCAGCAGCAGGGCGAGGGCGAAGGCGAGCAGCAGCGGGTGGTAGAAGGCCAGCAAGAGCAGGCCGACGAGGAGCTGCAGCGCGAGCGTGGTGCCGTCGAGGAGCAGGCTCGCGCCGGCCTTTTGCAGGGTCAGCACGTCGAAGAAGCGGTTGGCGAGCTCCGGCCCGTGATGGCGCGCGCGGGTGGCCGGGCTCAGCCTCGGCAGGCGCCGGGCGAAGTCACCGGCCACGCGCACGAAGAGCCGGCGCTGCAACATCTCGACGACCACGGCCTGGAGCACGCGCAGGACCGCCGTGAACCCGAGCCCGGCGGCGAGCAGGATGCTGAGCACTACCAGGGGCTGGAGCACCGTGCCGAAGGCCACGGTGTTGACCAGGGCCTGGACCGCGACGGGCACGGCCAGGGTCATGGCCCCGATCGCCAGCGCGTAGACGAGGATCACCGTGACGTCCTGGCGATCGAGGGCCGTCAGGTTTCGCAGCCGGCGGATCGGGCCGACGCGCGCCCTGGTCGACGCCGGGGGCCGCTCGACGGAGGCGAGGGGCAGCAGCGGCTCGATCTGCAGCCAGCGCGTGCTCGACCGCTGCGCGCCCTCGTCGAGACCCTGAGCTTGCAGCCACTCGATGGCCGTTGCTGGGCTCATCCGCCGGCGCTGCTCGCCTTCGTCATCGATGATGGCGACCTCGAGGACGCCGCGCTGGCACCCGAGGAGCACCAGCCAGCGGCCTCCCTCGGCGCCGGGGATCCAGCTCAGCGCCGGGGGCGAGAGCTCGACGAGCGCCCGCGGGTCGCTGACTCGGCGGGGCTCGCAGCCGGCGCTCGACAGCTTGGCCAGGCGCGCACCGTGGCTGAAGACCTCGACCCAGTCCCCATCGCGCCGGGCCAGCGCCGAGGCGGCGGCCTCCCAGGCCAGCCGCGGTCCGATGGTCACCCCGCTGCGGGCGGCGAGGAGCTCGAGCACGCGAGTCAGGGAGGCCGCGCGCGGTCGTGAAATCGCATCCATGGCACAAAGCGGGCGACCGACAGGGGGGCAGCCCGCTCTCGGTTTAGCCCCTGCCTGACTTGCATCAACAAAATGTGCCAACAAACTCGTTTGCGCCCACGACAGGGAGTCGGGGGCTCGCGTGCGAGACAAAGGGCGCTAACGAGCGAGTCAGGGTCTTGCTGGCGGCCGCTCGAACACCGTCACGAACGGCCTGGCGGCGCCGCGCTCTCCAATGGGCACACTAGTGCGCGCACCAGAGGACTTGAAGGGTCCCAGGCGCCGGACCGCCGGCTGCTGACGAGGCGCGAGGAGGGAGTTTGTCGGGCACAAATGACTGACGAGCAACGAAGTCAGCGGCCGGTGCTCCAAGCCTGGGGCCCTTCAAGTCCTCTGGTGCGCGCACTAGCCCCCGACGAGCACCGTCGGGCAGCCCATGATGATCAACCCGCCGTGTGCGGTTGGATCCCCCATGCGTGCCGCCGGCTTGTTCCCGAACGTGACCGTCGTCGACCCCTTGGTGATCGAGTTGGGCGGCCCGACCGGGCACAGGCAGCTCCCCGTGACCGTCGCCGCCGGCTTGCTCCCGATGAGCACCGTCGGCACCCCCGGCGGCATGATCACCCCGCCGATATGCGGGATCGGAGCGGTCGCCGGGCAAAGGTGCGGATCTCCGACACGCGCAGCGAAGGGCATGGGCCGAGTTTACCAGACCCCGCCCAGCGAACACGCCCGCGCCGCCGTTCGGGCCAGGAGGGCCCCACGTGCTGTCGAGGCGAGCCGCCCAAGCCGTCCGGATGGGCCATCGGAGCCGTGGACGAGGCGCGCACACTAGCGCCCGCGGTTGAAGTCTGGCGGCTCATGTTCCTATCATGGCGCAGTGATGATGAAGAAGCTCCCCATTGTCCTCGCTGCCTGCCTCGCTTTTGTCGGCGGCCTCGCGCTCACCGGCTGCAACGCGAAGGGTACGTGCATCATGATCTCCCAAGAGGGCTCGGGCCTGGCCACCGACAGCTGCTGGATCGACTACTACGAGAGCGCCTGCAACGAGCCGGCCGTCGATACGAAGACGGAGTTCTTCAAGGAGGACTCGACCGCGGGGGTGGTCCGCTGCCAGTCGGAGGGCTTCTCCTCGGAGCTGAGCGGCACCGAGATGAACACCATGCTCGAGAAGGGCGAGAGCGTCATCTTCTATCGCCCGCACGAGGCGAAGTGATGGTCATCTGGAACTCGTGCGAGCGCGGGACAGCTCGTCGGTGCCCCGCGCCAGAGCGGCAATTAATTGTCGCCAGGAGTCATCTGCTGATGATATACACGTTTTTCTAGGTGTTCATATTGTAACGATGGTGATGTTGAGAGCCTCGAACCATCAGCCGCAACCGAGCTGCTCGAGTTGTTGGAGCATCACCTGGCTCGATGCTGGAGCGCAGGCGCACTCAGCCGTGGGCCAGGCCGCGGCTGTGCGCCGCCGTGATCGCCTGCGAGCGCCGACGAGGGCGGCGCGGCTCGGGGGCGTCGAGCTCTCGCTCCAGCTCCAGCTCGGCCTTGGTCGCGTGGGCCAGGGGCAGGTCGAGCATCATCGCGAGCACGCTCGCGCCCATGCGCACGACCGAGTTCCCTCCGACGAGCACGATGTGGTCGATGCGGTGGCGGTGCGCCCA
Organism: Pseudenhygromyxa sp. WMMC2535; assembly: GCF_011083025.2. Lineage (NCBI taxonomy): Bacteria > Pseudomonadati > Myxococcota > Nannocystales > Nannocystaceae > Pseudenhygromyxa > Pseudenhygromyxa sp. WMMC2535. Next base: position 2,487,149 of record NZ_JABJWV010000001.1, on the reverse strand, counting down.
CAGCAGGTGCTGCCAGGCCAGCCTGGCCTTGCGGTCGTAGCCGGTCATCGCCTCGACTTGGAGCACGAGGGCACAGGGGCGCTTTTGCAGCTGGCCAATCACGGATTTGGCCGAGGCCACACCTGCGGGCTGGTCGAGGTGGCCATCGAAGCGGGCGACGATCTGACCTTTGTCGAACTCGACCGACCACGACATCATTTTATATGTATACCTAGGCTCCTGTTCAGTAAAGCTAAATGTTTGGTGACCCGTGGTTCATGGACAATACATCCTGTGCCCGCGATCAATGTTGCGCGGGGAGGAACGGGTTAGGGCGCGATGGCGATCGCGATGCGATGGATCTGCCAGCTGCCGTCCTCGCCACCTTCACGGACGGCGCCCGCGTCGCTCGGGAGGCTGCCGGGGCGACCGACGAGCAAGGCGATGGTGTAGGCGCCGGGCTCGAGGCCCAGCTGTCCGATGGTGCCGGCGACGCGGACCGAGCCCGAGGGCGAGATCTCGACGAGCTCGGCGAGGGCGAGGGGGAGGCCGCGGTCGAGGCGCTGACCGGCGAAGGCGAAGGCGCGGACCTCGAGCTCACCTTCGACGGCCTCGCGCGGACGCAAGATCCACTCGAACTTGCTGCCGCGGCGGTAGTCGTGCGGCTTGGTGTCTGCATTGGGCTCGCCCTCGCTGCTCTCGCCTTCGCTGCGCAGCTGCTTGAGGCCGCCGTCGGTCTCGAGCTGGTAGGCGGGCATGGGTCCGCCCGAGGCGTCGGCGACGAGCTGGCCGCTGCCGCCCGAAGAGTCGAGGAGCTCCTGGCTCGGCGGCCAGAACACCCACGCGACGATGGCCGCGGCCGCGGCGATCAGCAGGCCGCCAGGCACCCACCACCACGGGCCCGTGCCCGCGAGGCGAGCGGTGAGCGAGGTCGCGGCCTGAGGCTCTTCGGCTTCCTTGGCCTCCTTCGCTTGGGCGGCCGCGGCCAAGGATACGACGTTGTCCGCGATATGCGCTGGCGTCTGGTCGTGCTCGAGCGCGGTCGTTGGCGTACCTGGCTGGTCGGCCTGGTCAACCTGGTCAGCAAGCCCGGCCGTCGCCGCGTCGCCGCCGGTCATGGCGAGCAGCGCGTCGACCAGGGACTCGCGCTCGGACTCGGCGAAGGGAGAGAAAAACTGCTCGGCGCGCTCGATGTCCTCGGGCGCGTCGCCGAGGGCGCTCGCGCGCTCGCGGGCAGCCTCGGAGTCGAGCTCGCCGGCGGCGCGGGCGTGCCACAGCGCCTCGCGGTCGAGGTCGCGGCGGAGCAGGCCGAGGAGCTCGGCGTCGGCGGGGTCCTCGGGCTGCGCTGGCCGCTGGGGGCCGGTCTCGGGCGAATCATGCACGGTCTATGGCCCTCATCGGATCCCTTGTTTGGGGGCGTCTGAAATCTGACGCCCTGGTCGTGATTCTTGGCTGGGCTCGAGGTTGGCCACGAGCTTGCGGAAGCGAGAGCGCCACGCGTAGACGGCGTCGCGCGTCATCTCTGCGGCGCGCATGACCTCCTCGACGGAGCGCTCCTCGACGTAGAGCATCTGAAAGAGCAGCTGCCCGCGCTCGTCGAGGCGATCGCGAAGGGCGTCGATCACACGGTCGAGCTGCTCTTGGGTCTCGTAGGTCTTCGAGGCGTCGGACGCGGTCGGGAGCGCGGGCTCGAGGTCTTCGCCGGCGAGCGGCTTCTCGGACCAGGGGTTGCGCCGTCCACTGCGCAGGATCGCCGCGACCTGGCGGCGGGCGACCAGGCGCACGAAGCTCTCGAGGGAGCGCCCGCGCTCGGGGTCCCAGCTGCGCAGGGTCTTGCCGCCCTGGCTGAGCAGCTGGACGAAGACCTCTTGGGTGAAGTCGCGGACCTCCTGGCGGGGATCGCGACGTTCGACCGCGGCGCCGCGCATGAGCGCGAAGCCGACCTCGGTTTGGATCGCTGGCAACAGACGATCGACCAGGGCGCGCATGGCCTGGCGATCGCCGTCGAGTGCTCGCGCGACCTGCTCGGGAGTCACCGCTGTGCTCGCTCCTCTCGGTGGTGCCGCTTTGGGCCCCGGGCGCCCGAGCATACAACCATGGGCCGCCGGCCGTCCCCTGATAGGCTGTACCCGTGCGCTTGGAGCTGCACTGTCACTCGACCTGCTCGGACGGGAGCCTCGAACCCGAGGCCCTCGCCAGCGCCGCTGGTGAATTTGGCGTCGAGCTGTTTTGCCTGACGGACCACGACACCATGGCCGGCTACGAGCGCACTCGCGCGGCGCTCCCCGGCGTGCGGGTGTTGCGGGGCCTCGAGCTCAGCTGCAAGCACGACGGTCGGACGGTCCACATGCTGATCTGGGGCGTGCAGCCCGGGCCCGGCTGTGAGGCCCTCGCGCGCCGCCTCGATGAGCTGCGCGAGCTCCGGTGCTGGCGGATCGGGGCGATCTGCGAGCGCCTCGCGGCCCTGGGTGTCCACCTCGACCCCGAGGCGATCCTCGCCGACGCGGCCCATCGCACGCCGGGTCGCCCCGACGTCGCGCGTGCCCTGGTCGAGGCGGGGGTGTGCAATTCCATGCGCCACGCCTTCGACCAGTTTCTACACGACGGGGGACCAGCCAATGTGGCCATCGATGGCATGAGCGTCGAGGACGGCCTGGCCCTGGGTCGAGCCGCCGGCGCGCGCATGGCCCTGGCGCATCCACACACGCTGCGCCACCACGCCCTGGTCAAGGCGCTCTTCGTGGACCTGCGCGACGCGGGTCTCGAAGGTATCGAAGCTTACTACGGCAGCGTGAGCCCGGCGCGGGCCGAGCCGTGGCTGCGCCTGGCCGCGGAGCTGGACCTGGTGGTCACGGCGGGCAGCGACTTTCATGGCGAGGCCCTCGCCCACGTGAGCCGCCCGGGCATCGAGCTGCCATCGGCCCACGCGGAGCGCCTGCGCGACTGGCTGTTCTAGGAGATCAGCACGGTCTTGCTGTGGACCCACTCGAGCAGGCCGCGGCGGCCGAGCTCGTGGCCGTGGCCGCTCTGCTTGACGCCGCCAAAGGGCATGCGGGGGTCCGAGCGCACGAAGTCGTTGACGACGCAGACCCCGGCCTCGAGGCGATCCCGGGCGATGACCTCGGCGCGCGCGCGGTCGCGGCTGAACACGGCGGCGCCCAGGCCATAGACCGAGCCGTTGGCCACGGCGATCGCCTCTTCTTCGGTCTGCACGCGCATGATCGCGGCGACCGGACCGAAGAGCTCCTCGTCGCCGGCGGGCATGCCCGGGCGCACGTTGTCGAGCAAGGTCACGGGGTAGTAGGCGCCGGGGCCCTCGGGCAGCTGGCCGCCGAAGCGCAGCAGGGCGCCGGCGCTGACGCTGCGCTGGACCTGATCGTGGAGGCTGTCGCGCAGGTCGTGGCGGGCCATCGGCCCCACGGTGGTGCTCTTGGCGTGGGGATCTCCGACCACGGCCTGTTGGAGCGCGGCCGAGAAGGCCTCGCAAAAGGCGTCGGCCACCGGGGCGCAGACGATCATGCGCTTGGCGGCGACGCAGGTCTGGCCGCTGTTTTGAAGCCGGGCCTTGGCGCAGATCTCGGCCGCGAGCTCGATGTCGGCGTCCTCGAGGATCAGGTAGGGGTCGCTGCCGCCGAGCTCGAGCACGGTCTTCTTGAGGTAGCGGCCGGCGGCCTCGCCCACGGCCTTGCCGGCGCGGGTGCTCCCGGTCAAGGACACACCGACGACGCGCGGGTCCCCGATCAGCTCGGCCGTGGCCCCGTGATCGATGACCAGGGTCGACAGGCAGTTTTGCGGGAAGCCGGCCGTGCGTAGGGCGTGCTCGATGGCGAAGGCGGAGCCGGTCACGTTGGCGGCGTGCTGGAGCAGCACCGTGTTGCCGGCGAGCAGGGCAGGGACGGCGCAGCGCAGGGCCTGCCACCAGGGGAAGTTCCAGGGCATGACCGTGAGCAGCACACCCAGGGGTTGGTGGGAGACGTAGGCCGTCGCGCCCTCGACCTCGACGGACTCGGGGGCGAGCATGGCCGGGCCGGCCTCGGCGTAGTGCTCACACAAGGTGGCGCACTTGTTCATCTCGGCGCGGCCCTGGGCGAGGGGTTTGCCCATCTCGTCGGCCATCAGCTCGGCGCCGGCGTCCGCCTGGTCGCGGAGCACCTTGGCCAGGGCGCGCAGGTGGTCGGCCCGGTCCGCGACGCTCAGCCGACGCCAGGACAAGAAGCGCTCGTGGGCCTGGGCGAGGCGGGCCTCGGTCTCGGCGGGCGAGAAGTAGGGGTACTCGTGGAGCGGCTCGCCGGTGGCAGGGTTGATCGTGGTCGGCACAGGGGGGATGTCACCCCCGACGGGTACGGAAAGGCAAGAGGAACTGGGTCGATGACGCACGAAAGCGCTCGAGATCGACGGACTCGTGCATCGTGACCGTCGAAAGGGTTTCGGTCGCGGTTTCGGTTTCGGGCGGGCGCGCGCCGATCGCCGCGTGCACGAGGTTGCGGGTGTAGAAGGGCGAGTCCTCCAGGGTTTCGATCAGCTGCGGCTGCTCGCCGGGGCGGACGCGGATCGGGCGGTGCATGCCCCAAAACGAGCGCGGGAGCTCGCTGGCAGCGCCGAGCTCGCCGTCGGCGATGGGCGCGAGGGTGCGCGTGCTCGGGAACAGGCGCCAGCCTCGCGGGTGCAGGCCGCCGCGGGGATCGACGACGTCGTAGAGGATCCCCGCGTGCTCCCCGAGCTCGGCCCGCGCCCAGCTCCAGCTGCGAAAGCCGGCCTCGAGGGCCTCGTCGCCCTCGTTGACGTCGTGGTAGGCGGAGCCCTCGAAGCGCAGCGCGGGCGCCTCGAACTCGACCTCGGCGCGGCCCATGGGGGCGACGGGGTACCAGCGGTGGCGGGGCTGCTCGCGCCAGGGATCCAGCTCGATGCGCGGGCCAAAGATCGCCGCGGGGCGCAGGCGGACGCGGCCGCGGATGGCGTGGGCGAAGATCGGTCGCCTGCCCAGGAAAGGCTCGCGCTCGTCGATCTCGACCTGGAGCAGCGGGCCGTGTTCGTCCTCGGTCCACGCGATGGTGCTCGCGCCCACGCCGAGGCGCGCGCGCTCGCGCTGGGCCGAGGGGTACTCGCTCAGCGCCCAGGCTCGCTTGTTGCGGCCGCGGTCGAGCAGCGCCGGCGCGCCGGGCTGGTAGAGGGCGACGTTGACGGCGCTGTGCCGCGTTGGATCTGGTGGCGCCTCGCCGCGGGCGCTCGCGCGGCGGCGCGCCGCGAAGTAGTGGGGCGAGAACACCGAGCCGACGAAGATGATGATCGTCAGCCCGAGGCGGTGGTCGTCGCTGATCACGTCGACGTACCACCAGGCGTAGCCGCCGGGCGCCACGGGCCAATCGAAGCGCCGCGGCTTGGGGTCGGGCGTGAAGCCCGTGGGCTCGCGCTCGGGTGGCGTCATGGTGGCTCCGCGCCGAGGTCCTCGCCGACGGCCTCGCCCGCCAGCTGACCGCTGAGGCAGACCATGGGGATCCCCGCGCCGGGGTGCGCGCCGCCGCCTGCGAGGTAGAGCCCCGGCACGCGCGTGCGCGCGGCGGGGCGGCGGAAGGGGGCCATCATCGCGTGGGTGGCCGTGCCGTAGAGCGCCCCGCCGGTGCCCGGGAAGAGCCGCTCGAATTCGCCTGGGTCGCTGCGCAGGGTCTGCGGGCCGCACAGGTCGAGCTCGAGGCCGCAGCGCGCGAGCGCGGACTGGGTGCGCTCGGTGAGCGCGTCGAGGGTCGCCAGCGAGAACCCGCGCTCGCCCCTGGCCGGGGCGTTGACGAGCACGAGCATGCGCTCGCCAGGGGCCGCGTCGCCCTCGATGTCCTCGGGCGCTCGGGTTCCAGACTCGTCGCGATCCTGGGCGCAGATGTAGACCGTGGGCGCCTCGGGCAGCTCGCCGGCCTCGAGGGCGCGAAACTCCGCCGGGTAGTCCGGCGAGAAGAACACGCTGTGGTGCGCGAGCTCGAAGCCGCGAGCGGGCGCGCGCAGGCACCAGGTCACCGCGGAGGAGGAGCGTGGCGCGGAGGCCTCGAGGCCCAGGCAGCCGCGCAGCTGCTCGCCGAGCAGGCCGGCGTCGAGGGCCTCCGGGGCCGCGTTGACGATCACCGCCGAGGCCGGGAGGACCACGCCCGGCTCGCCGCGCAGGCGGACGCCAGCGGCCGCCTCGGCGCGGTCGAGCTCGACCCGCTCGACCTCGCAATTCGTGCGGATCTCGACGCCGAGCTCCTCGGCGAGGCGGATCAGGCCCTCGGCGAGGGCGTACATGCCCCCGGCCACGCGCCACGTCCCGGCGCGCTCGACGTGCGCGATCAGGTTCAAGGTCGCCGGCGCGCGAAAGGGCGAGGAGCCGTAGTAGGTCGCGTAGCGGGCGAAGAGCTGGCGCAGGCGCGGATCCGGGAAGAACCGGCCGAGGGACTTCCACATGCTGCGGTGCCAGTCGATTGTCGAGAACTTCAGCAGCCCCCGCAGGCCGCCCTCGGTGACCACCGTGGACAGCCGTGGCCGCTTCGAACGCAAGAAGGGCGCCTCGACGATGGTGAAGATCCGCTCACTGTAGGCGCAAAAGCGCCGGTAGCCCGCCGCCGCCTCGGCCCCCGCGAAGGCCTCGATGGCCGCCGAGGAGCGCTCGACATCGGTGAACAGATCCAGCATCGACGCGTCGGGCCAGGCGTGACGAGCGAGCAACTCGAGCGGCTCGAGGCTCACGTAGTCGTCGAGCCTTCGGCCGGCGCTCGCAAAGAGTTGGTCGAAGGCCCAGCGCATGGTCAGGACCGTGGGCCCGGCGTCGATGTGGTAGGGGCCGACGCGACGCATTTTGCCGCCCACGGTGGTGCTTCGCTCCAGCAAGATCACGCGCAGGCCACTGGCCGCCGCGCGAATTGCCGAGCTGAGACCCCCGACACCCCCTCCGACGACGACGACCGGGGCATTCTCTGCTACAGTGCCTCCCGCGCTCACGACCCCACCATGGCTCCGTCACGGCTCATAAACGGCATCTGGGACTTTATCGAGTCTCATGACTTGCCGGACAGGATTAGCCTCCACGATGAAGGGTGTCCAGGGTTTGAACAAAAACCAGCCTCAGATTGACAAGGGTTGTGCAGCGGGTCAGGCTGGCCTTGAGATGATCGGGCTCGAGCGGATCGAAGAGGCACTTCAGCGGGCGCTCGGGCTATGTGAGACGCCTGCGACGCCCCATGGACTTCGCGCGGCCATGGACCACGCGGTCTTCCCCGGTGGCGCCCGCCTGCGGCCGGGTCTGGCCATGGGCGTGGCTGCGGCCTGCGACGCGTCCGTGGCCCCCGAGGCCCAGGCCGACGTGGCCGCGGCCATCGAGTTGCTGCACTGCGCGTCGTTGGTCCACGACGACCTGCCTTGCTTCGACGACGCGCCGCTGCGCCGCGGTCGGCCCTCGGTTCACGCCGCCTTTGGCGAAGAGCTGGCCGTGCTCGCTGGCGACGGCCTGATCGTCCTCGCCTTCGACGTGGTCGCGCGCGCCCAGCTCGAGCCGGTCTTGGTGCCCAAGCTCGTCCGCGCCATCGCCCAGGGCGTGGGCGCGGTCGGTGGGCTGGTCGCTGGCCAGGCCTGGGAGTCGGAGCAGGCCGTGGGCCTGCGCACCTATCACAAGGCCAAGACGGGCGCGCTCTTCGAGGCTGGCGCCCGGGTGGGCGCGCTCCTGGCCCAGGCCGACGCCGAGCCGTGGGCGCAGTTTGGTGCCCGTCTCGGCGAGGCCTACCAGATCGCCGACGACCTGCGCGACACCCTCGACGACACCGCCAGCCTGGGCAAGCCCGCGGGCCAGGACATGGTCCACAACCGCCCCAACGCCTGCATCTCCCTGGGCATCGACGGCGCCCTCGCTCGGCTCCGCAGCTTGCTCGACCAGGCCATCGCAGCGATGCCGGCCTGCCGCCATCCGCAGCGCGTGGTCCAGTGGGTCGAGGGCTTCGGCGCTCGCCTCTATCCCCGGGCCGTCCGCCCCGGCATCAACGGCAAGCCGCAAGCCAGCGCCAACCAGCCCGTGCTCGCGGATCTGCGCGCGTGACACTCGCGCGAGCGAGTGCGTGAGCTAGCACCGGCACAAAAAAATACGCCCTCCTTGACAGCCAGGCCTGCTTCAAACACACTCCCGGCTCCAACGAAACGACCCCAGGGGCGGTAGTTAAGTCGGTTATAACGCCGGCCTGTCACGCCGGAGGTCGCGGGTTCGAGTCCCGTCCGCCCCGTCTTCGTTGCCCAGAGGCTCCTTCTTCACTGAAGGGGCCTTTGGTCTTTTAAGCGCACTTCGCAGCTTGGCGGAGTGCGAACTCCACGCGCCTCGAGTCGACCGAACTCGAGGGGATTGTGCTCGGTCTTTGGCAGGGAGCCTTGCTTCGGGCGTTACACCGCGGCCTGTTCGGCGGAAGCCTTCCCACCCCTGCGCTCTCGCCGGGTGGCGGGCGACCAACATGATGGAGCAGCCTAGCCGGCTCGGTGCTCGGGGCGGGCCCCTTCCACTCGAGCGGCCTGCTCTACGTCGGCGAGGGACATGCCGTTGCTCGCGGGCGAGGTGCTCTTTCATGTCTGCTTTTCGAGGGAGCTCGGGTCTTTTGCGATGGTAGTTGCTTCGGGCGGTACACCGCGGCCTGTTCGGCGGAAGCCTTCCCACCCCTGCGCTCTCGCCGGGTGGCGGGCGACCAACATGATGGAGCAGCCTAGCCGGCTCGGTGCTCGGCGCGGGCCCCTTCCACTCGAGCGGCCTGCTCTACGTCCGCGAGAGACATGCCGTTGCTCGCGGGCGAGGTGCTCTTTCATGTCTGCCAGCGCGATCTCCCGACGTTTCGCACAAGCCCTCTTTGTCCCTTCAGCTCAGAGCCATCCTTCGCCTTCACGCCCCGATTCGGAGTCATCCTCCACGTCTCCGGAGCGGAGTCACCCCCCGAAGAAGAGGCGCACAAAAGGGACAGCAGGGGACCCTTCCTGCGAGTTTCGCGTACAAATCTCCACCTTCGGAGCGACTGCACTCATCAATGTAGTCATCTGCCCCACCACAAATCCCCAAAGTCAGCGAGCCTGTCTGAGCAGGAAGGGTCCCCTGCTGGCCCGTGCGCCTGCACCGTCGTCAACGACTCCCCTCGCAAAAGACACAACCCTCCACGTCTCCGGAGCGGAGTCACCCCCCCGAAGAAGAGGCGCACAAAAGGGACAGCAGGGGACCCTTCCTGCGAGTTTCGCGTACAAATCTCCACCTTCGGAGCGACTACACCCATCAATGTAGTCATCTGCCCCACCACAAATCCCCAAAGTCAGCGAGCCTGTCTGAGCAGGAAGGGTCCCCTGCTGTCCCGTGCGCCTGCACCGTCGTCAACGACTCCCCTCGCAAAAGACACAACCCTCCACGTCTCCGGAGCGGAGTTCCCCTCCCGAAGAAGAGGCGCACAAAAGGGACAGCAGGGGACCCTTCCTGCGAGTTTCGCGTACACGAGAGCACCTTCGGAGCGACTGCACTCATCAATATAATCGTCTGCCCCACCACAAATCCCCAAAGTCAGCGAGCCTGTCTGAGCAGGAAGGGTCCCCTGCTGGCCCGTGCGCCTGCACCGTCGTCAGAGCAGACCCCCGCAAAAGACCAAAGAAAAAGCCGAGCCCCCACTCAGAAGCTCGGCCCCACAAAAGAGCATCACCCAATCACTCGGGCGACCACTGTGGCTCCGGCGGCAACGAACTATTCGGCGTCTTCCCCTCCATTCGGTGCGCCACGAAGTCCGCCACCGTAGGCAGCTTCAAGTAGGGATTGTCCCGCAGCTGCTCATCCACCGTCGCCCGCGTCGTCGGCCCATAATCGTGCCCCGGATAGAGCACCGTATCCCTCGGCAGCTTGTCGACCATCGCGTGCAGCGTCCCATACATCACCTCCGGATCCCCCCCCACGAAATCACAGCGCCCGCAGCCGTTGACGAAGAGCGTATCTCCCGTCACCACGCTGTCGCGCAGGCGGTAGCAGCACGAGCCCGGCGTATGCCCCGGCGTGTGCATCATCGTGATCTCCGTCTGCTTCCCGATCGTCAGCGTATCCCCAGGGCTCGACGCCACCAGGTTCTCGCAGCGAAAGCCCGAGAACTCGACCTCCGGCCGGAGCATGTGCACCGGCACATCGAGGGTCTTCAGCAGCTCGTCGACCATGTTCACGTGGTCGAAGTGGCTGTGCGTGCACAAGATCGCCGCGATCTCGACGTCGAGGCGCGCCGCCTCGTCGAGGATCGTCTGGGCGTGCCAGGCCGGATCCACGACCGCGACCTTGCGGGTCGCCTGATCGCCGATGAAGTAGATGAAGTTGTCCCAGGGACCGAGGCCGAATTGATGGACGAAGGTCATGCGCGCCCACAGGGTACCAGCTGCGCCGGCGCCTCTGTGCGCGCGCTTTGTCCCGCTCGGACCGCTCGGGCTCGCTCAGCCTCGCCGACGCCCGCCGCGCTTGCGCGGGCGCAGGTAGGGCTCGGGGTCGATGGGCCGCGCGCCGTGGCGGATCTCCACGTAGGCCGTGGTCCCCAGGCCGTCCTCGACAGCCTTGGGCCCCACGCGACCGAGGGCGTCTCCGGCCTCGAGCTCCTGGCCCTCCTCGACGTGCACGCTGAGCAGCCGCGCCGTGAGCGAGAGGTAGCCGCCGCCGTGATCGACGACGACCACGCGCTCGTAGCCCGGCAGCGCGCCCACGAAGCGGACCTCGCCGGGGGCGATGACCCGGACCTCGTCCTCGGCGCGCGCGCGCAGCTCGACGCCGTTTCGGTGCATGCCGATCTTGGTCAGCGGATCTTCGTAGTCGCCAAAGTCACCCACGACCCGGCCGTCGACGGGGCGGACCAGGGTGTCCTCCTCGAGCAGATCGAGGCCGCGGCGGCGCAGCAGGTCTCGGCGCTCGCGGTGGAGCTCGCCGAGGAGCTCGCGCTCGGCCTTCTTGGCCTGGCCACGCAGGCGCCGCTGGAGACGCCGACGCTCGCTGTGGGCCGCGGCCAGGCGCGGGTGCAAGCTGGCGTCGCCCGCGTCGAGGCTGCGGTCCTGCATGCGCGCGAGCGAGTCGAGGGTCGAGAGCACGGCGAGCTCGCGGCTGGCGGTCAGCAGCTCGGCGCGGGCGCGCTGCTCGGCCTGGCCGTGGATGCGCAGCTGCTCGAGGTCGCGGTCGACGAGCTGGCGCAAGGTCCGGCCGCGGGCGGCTCGCTGCTGCGGGGTCGAGCGCCCGTCGGCGCCGTCCTCGAACATCATCTCGAGCACGCCGCCGCCGCGGGCGAGCTTGTAGAGCTTGCGCGCCCGCACGGCGCCCACGGCCTCGCGCTCGGAGCGGCGCGCACGGTAGACGTCGAGCTCGCGCAGGCTCTCGTTGGCGCGGTGCTCGAGCAGCTCGCCGGCCCAGCTGAGGCTCTCGCGCTCGCGCTCGCGGGCGACCTTGGCCCGCTCGAGCTCGTTGGCGGCCTCGGTCAGCTCGAGCTCGCGCTCGGCCGCGTGGCGCAGCAGCTCGCGGCGCTTGGACAGGGGGACGCCGGCGCTGGCGTCGTCGGCGAGGACGCCGAGCAAGCTCAGGCCGAGCAGTCCCGCGGCGGCGCCTCGGGTCAGGCGGGCGAAGAGTCGTCGAGACGCCATGGGTTCAGACCTCCGCGTGGCGGGCGACGGCCGCCCGGGCGCCGATCAAGCCGAGCAGGGCGCCCAGGCCGAGGGCCGCGCTGACCTCCACGACCGAGAAGAAGCGCAGGGAGCCGGCCGCGAACACCAGGGCCAGGCCGCGCTCGAGGAAGGGGCGGATCAGCTCGAAGCCCAGGTAGAGCGCCGCCAGGGCCAAGGCCGTGCCGAGCACGCCCTGGAGCACGCCCTCGACCATGAAGGGGCCGCGGACGAAGCGAGCGGTGCCGCCCACGAGACGCAGGATCTGAAGCTCGGCGCGCCGGGCAAACACGCCCAGGCGGATCGTGCTCCACACGATCGCCAGGCAGGCCAGGCTGACCAGCACGCCCACGCCCACCGCCAGCCAGCGCAGGGTCGTGAGCATGTCCTCGGCCTGCTGGACCCACGGCCCGAGCACGCTGACCTCCTCGACGCCCTCCATGTCCTGCACCCGCAGCGCCAGGGCGTCCGCGAAGCCGGGCTCGACGCCCTCGCCGAGCGAGAGCTCGATGGTGTCGGGCAAGGTCGAAGGATCCACGCCCTCGAGCAGGCCGCCGGCCTCGCCAGCGGCGTGGCCGTGGTCCTGTGTCCCCGCGAGGCCCTCGCCGAGGCCGTCCTGGAGCCGCGCCATGGCCTGCTCCGGGGTCACGCGCTCGGCGTGGGCGACCTCGGGCAGGGCCTGGAGGCGGGCGGTCAGGGCCATGGTCTCGGCTGGATCCGCCTCGGGATCCATGAACACCGTCACCGGGACCTCGATGCCCAAGGTGGTGGCCACGGCGTTCGCGTTTTGAAACATCAAGGTCGCCGTGCCCAGGAGCAGCATGCACACGGCCATGGTGCCCACGGCCAGGAGCTGGACGAGGGGGCTTTGGGCCATGCCCCGCAGGCCGCGGGCGAAGGCGTAGCGCAGGGCGTTTGCCGAGGCCCAGACGGGGACCGAGAGGGGGTCGGGGTCGTTGTCGATGAAGGCCTCGAGGGACTCGTCTTCAGCAGCCTCGGGGTCGGCGTCGAGCTCGAGCTCCGCGCTCTCGAGGGACCCGTCCGCGAGGGTCTCGCCATCGAGGGACTCGTCATCGAGGCTGTCGACTTCGTCCGTCTCGCCCGCGTCGGCGCCCTCGAGGGCCTGCGCTGGCTCGGGCACGATCGCTTCGGCCGTGAACGCGAACGCGCTCTCGTCCGCCGGCTCGGCGTCGAGGTCGAAGACCGGCTCGCTCGCGGCCGCGTGGGCCTGCGCCTCGAGTTCGCGCAGGTCCATGAGCCCGGAGCCGCGCAGGGCGTCCTCGAGCTCCACGGTGTCGCTGGGCTCGAGCAGCACGTTGCCGAGGGCCTCTTCGTCGAGGGCCTCTTCGTCGAGCTGCGGGTGCTCGAGCTGCGGGTGCTCGAGCTCCTCGGGCTCCTCGTCGTCGACAAAGTCGAATTCGAAGCGAAGCTCCGGCTCCAGCGCCTCGGGCTCTCGGCCGTCCTGACTCTCATCGGGAGCTTCGTCGCGGATCACCCCCAGGGCGACCAGCGGCGCGCTGTACTCTTGCGCCTCTTGCTCCTCATCGAGGACCTCGCAGTCCTCGACATCGATCTCGAGCTCGACGGCCCGCATCAGGCGACCTCGGCGACTTCGGCGTCTCCCGCGGCGTCTTCGGCCTGGGCGTCCTCGAGCTCGAGGGTGATCGAGATCTCGAGGGCCTCGCGGGGGCGGGCTTCTTCGGTCGACTCACCGTCGATCTGGACGAGCTCTTCGACGAGCTCGTCGACCAAGAGCAGGAGGTCCGGCCCGGCCCATGGCTCGGGCTCGGCGACGGCGCGATCGAGGGCCGTGAAGTCGGGATCGGCGTCCGCGAGGATGCTGTCGTCGTGGTTGCTCGAGTTGCTCGGGGTGTTCATCAGGCCACCTCTTCCAGTTCGTCCCTCTCATCGAGGGCGCTGTCGCTGAATTCGTCGTCTTCGACGCTAGCGAGGGCGTCGATGGGGTCGCCGCGCTCATCGAGGGCGGCGGCGGTGAAGCTGGGTGCGCGGTCGAGGACGCGGTCCTCGACGAGCTGGCCGCGCTCCAGGTAGAACGCGCGGCTGGCACCGGCGTGCCGGTAGACCAGGGGGTCGTGGGTCGCCAGCAAGATCGTCGTCCCGGCGGCGCGGATCAGCTCGAGCTGACGCAGGATGTCCATGGTCAGCGCCGGGTCGAGGTTGCCCGTGGGCTCGTCGGCCAGGAGGATCGGCGGGCGGTTGGCGAGGGCGCGGGCGAGGGCCACGCGCTGCTGCTCGCCGCCGGACAGGCAGCGCACGGGCGTGCGCGTGTCCGGGTCGAGGCCGACCCGAGCCAGGGCGTCGCGGGAGCGGGCGGTCACGTCGCGGCGGCGCAGACCGAGGACCTGGAGGCTCAGACGCACGTTCTCGAGCGGCGTGGCCTCCGGCAGGAGCTTGAAGTCCTGGAACACGGCCCCGAGGTTGCGGCGCAGGTAGGGGATCGAGGCGCGGGTCAGGCGGTGGACGTCGCGCCCGGCGACGCGGATCGTGCCCGCGTCCGGCTGCTCCATGGCCAAGATCAGCTTGAGCAGGGTGCTCTTGCCGGCCCCCGAGGGGCCCATCAGCAGGGCGAATTCACCCTTCCCCACGCGCAAGCTGACGTCTCGCAGGGCCTCCCGGCGCTGGTTCGAGACGCCGTAGGTCTTGCTCACGTGGGCGAGCTCGATGATCGCGGGGGTGGCCATGGACACCCTTCGCCGGTAGCACGCGCGATCCTCGCGATGAAATTTGTGAGCGAATCACCCCGAGGCTGAGCAGCCGAACAGCGTGGGTTCACACACCCCCACCCGCGCGCCCTCGGCCTTGCCGCGGCCGCCTCCGCGTGTGAACCCTGGTCCGTGGCCATGCCTGGCGATCGAGGCGCACGCTGGACGGTGCGCGAGCTGTTGACCTGGACCAGCGAGCGCTTCGCCGAGCTCGGCATCGAGGACCCCCGCGTCGACGCCGAGCATCTCCTCGCCAAGGCCCTGAGCTGCTCGCGGGTCGACCTCTACCTCCAGCACGACCGCCTCCTCGACGAGGCCGAGCGCGCCCCCTTCCGCGAGCTGGTCCGCCGCCGCCTGGCGCGGGAGCCGGTGGCCTACATCGAGGGACAGCGAGGCTTTCACGCCCTCGACCTCGAGCTGCGCGTGGACCCGCGGGTGCTCGTCCCCCGCCCGGAGACCGAGCACCTCGTCGACTGGCTGCTCGAGAACCTGCGCCCGGCCCCGGCCCCGCTCATGGACGTGCTCGACGTCGGCACCGGCTCGGGGGCGATCGCGCTGGCGATCGCCAAGGCGCGCTACGAGCTGCGGGTCACCGCGGTCGACCGCAGCGCCGACGCCCTCGCCCTCGCGGCCGACAACGCGGCGCGCCTCGAGCTCGGGGAGCGCGTGCGCTTCTTGCAGTCGGACCTGCTCGACGCGGTCGAGGATCCGCCGGGGGGCTGGACGGCGATCGCGGCGAACCTGCCCTACATCCCGAGCGCGGACATCGAAGGGCTGGCGCCGGAGGTCCGCGACTGGGAGCCGCGCATGGCCCTCGATGGTGGGGCGGACGGGCTGGATCTGATCCGCCGGCTGGTGGCGCAGGTGCAGGAGCGCAAGGCGTTGGCGCCGGGGGGGTGGATCTATCTCGAGCTCGGGATCGGGCAGGCTGGGGCGGTGGAGGATGTGCTGCGGGGGGCGGGGTTCGAGGCGGTGGGGAGTCGGGTGGATTATGGGCGGATTCCTCGGATCGTGGGGGGGCGGGCTCGGTGATTGTCTGCTTTGGCAATGTGGGGGGTCATGTCTTTTTAGGAGAGGGTCGTTGACGACGGTGCAGGCGCACGGGCCAGCAGGGGACCCTTCCTGCTCAGACAGGCTCGCTGACTTTGGGGATTTGTGGTGGGGCAGATGACTACATTGATGGGAGTAGTCGCTCCGAAGGTGCTGTTGTGTACGCGAAACTCGCATGAAGGGTCCCCTGCTGTCCCTTTTGTGCGCCTCTTCGTCGGGGGGTGACTCCGCTCCGGAGAGGTGGGGGTCGCGTCTTTTTAGGAGGGAGTCGTTGACGACGGTGCAGGCGCACGGGCCAGCAGGGGACCCTTCCTGCTCAGACAGGCTCGCTGGCTTTGGGGATTTGTGGCGAGGCAGATGACTACATTGATGGGTGTAGTCGCTCCGAAGGTGGAGATTTGTACGCGAAACTCGCATGAAGGGTCCCCTGCTGTCCCTTTTGTGCGCCTCTTCGTCGGGGGGGTGACTCCGCTTCGGAGACGTGGGGGGTCGCGTCTTTTTAGGAGGGGGTCTTTGACGACGGTGCAGGCGCACGGGCCAGCAGGGGACCCTTCCTGCTCAGACAGGCTCGCTGACTTTGGGGATTTGTGGTGGGGCAGATGACTACATTGATGGGTGTAGTCGCTCCGAAGGTGGAGATTTGTACGCGAAACTCGCATGAAGGGTCCCCTGCTGTCCCTTTTGTGCGCCTCTTCGTCGGGGGGGTGACTCCGCTTCGGAGACGTGGGGGGTCGCGTCTTTTTAGGAGGGGGTCTTTGACGACGGTGCAGGCGCACGGGCCAGCAGGGGACCCTTCCTGCTCAGACAGGCTCGCTGACTTTGGGGATTTGTGGTGGGGCAGATGACTACATTGATGGGTGTAGTCGCTCCGAAGGTGGAGATTTGTACGCGAAACTCGCATGAAGGGTCCCCTGCTGTCCCTTTTGTGCGCCTCTTCTTCGGGGGGTGACTCCGCTTTGGAGAGACGAAAAATCTCGGGGGAGCCGACAACATGGGGCAGCAGACATGTAGAGCAGGTTGCTCGAGTAGGAGGCGCGCCGTTTCAGGGGTTGAAACACGATGTTTCGGGGGTATGAGACCCATATGCTTGTGGAGGACCAGATGTGCCGCGGTTGAGGCGCGCTTGACTTAATACCCTTGGGGGGTATGGGTATGGCGATGATGGACCCGCAGACCAAAGGCAAGGTCGAGGCCCGGCTCAAGCGAGTCGCAGGGCAGGTGGCTGGTGTGCAGCGCATGGTCGAAGACGACCGCTACTGCATCGACGTCCTCCTGCAGATCTCCGCGGCCCGGGCGGCCCTCGCCAAGGTCGGGAAGATCCTGCTCGAGTCTCACGTGCGCACCTGCGTGAAGTCGGCCTTCGAGAGCGAGGACGACCAAAAGCGCGACGCGAAGATCGCCGAGCTGATCCAGGTCTTCGACAAGCACTACTGAGGGAGTGGGCCATGCACGAGCACGAGAGTCATGACGAGGAAGGTGGTTGCTGCGGGCAACCGAAGGCCGAGGTGGTGGAGGAGAGGCAGGACGCAGGTGGGTGTTGCGGGGGAGGGTCGAAAGACGAGGTGGTGGAGAAGCAGGAAGCAGGCGGGTGTTGCGGGGGCGGCGGTGATGAGAAGACGCTGCGCGATCCCGTGTGCGGGATGAAGGTCGCGCCGGATGCTCCTTTGGCGCACACCCACGCGGGCACGACCTATCGCTTTTGTTCGTCGCGCTGCCTCGAGAAATTTTCTGCCGACCCGGAGCGCTACCTCGACGAGGACCGGCGGGCGGCCGAGCGGGCCAAGCCGGCGCCCGCGGGCACGATCTACACCTGCCCGATGCACCCGGAGGTCGAGGCGCCCGAGCTGACCGACTGCCCCAAGTGCGGCATGGCGCTCGAGCCCAAGGGGCGGCCGCAGCCGGCCACGCGGACCCAGTGGACCTGCCCGATGCACCCCGAGGTCGTCGAGGACGAGCCGGGCGACTGCCCCAAGTGCGGGATGGCGCTCGAGCCGACCACGGTGACCGTCGACGCCGGGGAGAACCCCGAGCTGCGCGACATGAGGCGGCGGTTTTGGATCTCCGTCGGCTCGAGCTTGCCCCTGGTCGCGCTGGTGATGATCGACATGCTGCCCAGCCGGCCGATCTCCAGCGTGCTGCCCGAGGGCGCGCGCGGGTGGATCGAGCTCGCCCTGGCCACGCCCGTGTGTCTGTGGTCGGCGTGGCCCTTCCACGTCCGGGCGGTGCGCTCGATCAAGACCATGAACCTCAACATGTTCACGCTGATCGGCATCGGCGTGGCCGTGGCCTATCTCTACAGCCTGATCGCAACGCTGGCCCCGGGGATCTTCCCGAGCTCCTTCCGGGGCGCCAAGGGTGAGGTGGCCGTCTACTTCGAGTCCGCGGCGACGATCGTCACGCTGATCTTGCTCGGCCAGGTGCTCGAGCTCGAGGCGCGGGCCCAGACCAGCGCGGCGCTCGAGAAGATCCTCGGGCTCGCGGCCAAGCACGCCCTGCGCGTGGGCGAAGACGGCAGCGAGAAGGAGGTCCCGCTGGACCAGGTCGAGGTCGGGGATCGCTTGCGCGTGCGCCCCGGCGAGAAGATCCCCGTGGACGGCGTGGTGCTCGAGGGCCGCAGCCGCGTCGACGAGTCCATGGTCACCGGCGAGCCGATCCCCGTGGCCAAGGGCCCCGAGGACGAGGTCATCGGCGCGACCGTCAACGGCACCGGCGCCCTGCTCATGCGCGCCGAGAAGGTCGGCGGCGAGACCCTGCTCTCGCGCATCGTCGACATGGTCGCCGAGGCCCAGCGCAGCCGCGCGCCGATCCAGCGCCTCGCCGACGTCGTCGCCAGCTACTTCGTCCCCGCCGTGCTGCTCAGCGCGGTCGTCACCTTCGCCGTGTGGGCCCTCGTCGGCCCCGAGCCGGCCATGGCCTACGCGCTGCTCAACGCCATCGCCGTGCTGATCATCGCCTGCCCCTGCGCCCTGGGCTTGGCCACGCCGATGTCGATCATGGTCGCCACCGGCAAGGGCGCCGGCCTGGGCGTGCTCTTCCGCGACGCCGAAGCCATCGAGGTCCTCGGCAAGGTCGACACCCTGGTCGTCGACAAGACCGGGACCTTGACCGAGGGCCGCCCCGCGCTGGTCGAGATCGAGACCTTCGGCGAGGTCGACGAGCTCGCGCTCTTGCGCGCCGCCGGGGCCCTCGAGCGCGGCAGCGAGCACCCCCTGGCCCGGGCGATCATCGAGGGCGCCCGCGAGCGCCTCGGCGGCGATGCTGCGGCCCTCCCCGAGGCCGAGGACTTCGAGTCCGAGACCGGCAAGGGCGTCCGCGGCCGCGTCGACGGCCGCAGCGTCGGCCTGGGCAACGCCGCCATGATGGAGGCCCTCGGCGTCGACTCGAAGGACGCCCAAGCCCGCGCCGAGGACCTGCGCCAGCGCGGCCACACGGTCGTCTTCGTGGCCATCGAAGGCGCCCTCGCCGGCCTCCTCGCCGTCGCCGATCCCATCAAGGAGACCACGGCCGAGGCCATCTCCCAGCTCCACCAAGAGGGCCTGCGCGTCGTCATGCTGACCGGCGACAACGAGACCACCGCCCGCGCCGTGGGCGAGCACCTGGGTATCGACGAGATCGTCGCCGGCGTCCTCCCCGATCAGAAAGCCGACAAGATCAAAGCCCTCCAGGCCGAGGGCCGCATCGTGGCCATGGCCGGCGACGGCATCAACGACGCCCCCGCCCTCGCCCGCGCCGAGGTCGGCATCGCCATGGGCACCGGCACCGACGTCGCGATGGAGAGCGCCGGCGTCACCCTGGTCAAAGGCGACCTCCGCGGCATCGTCCGCGCCCGCCGCCTGTCCAAGGCGACCATGGCCAACATCCGCCAAAACCTCTTCTTCGCCTTCATCTACAACAGCGCAGGCGTCCCCATCGCCGCCGGCGCCCTCTACCCGATCTTCGGCGTCCTGCTCAGCCCGATGATCGCCGCCGGCGCGATGAGCTTCAGCTCCGTCTCGGTGATCAGCAACGCCCTGCGCCTGCGCCGAAAAGAGATCTGAGCAGACTGCTCAGGCAGCCCACCTGCGCTCGGCGACTGATGGCGAACACTCGCGGTCAGTCGCCGAGCCAATTCCGAAGCACGCCTGAATCTAGTGTGCGAGGCAGAGGACTTGAAGGGTCTCAGGCGCCGGACCGCCGGTTGCTGACGAGGCGCGAGGAGGGAGTTTGTCGGGCACAAATGACTGACGAGCAACGAAGTCAGCGGCCGGTGCTCCAAGCCTGGGGCCCTTCAAGTCCTCTGGCGCGCACACTAGAGCGGCAGAGGAGCTGATGGGGCCCAGGCTCGAAGTCTCACCTCCAAGAGCCATCCCTCGATTGTGATCAGCGGAGAAATTTCCCGCGAAAGAAGCGCACAAAAGGGCCAGCGGGGGACCCTCTGAGCGAGTTTCGCGTACGCAATGCACAATCGAAGCAAAAGCCCTCACAAAGGAAGACGCACAAACGAGAAACGAGGGTCGGAGTCAGCGAGCTGTCTGAGCGCAGAGGGTCCCCCGCTGGCCCGTGCGCGCTCTGCCGTGAGGGAAGACCCTCGAGAAAGAACACTCGAACCCGTACGCGGCTCATCGCAGGGAAGACCCTCGAGAAAGAATACTCAAACCCGTACGCGGCTCATCGCAGAGAAGACTCTCGAAAAAGAGCACTCAAACCCTCGGTGAGGACGCTCTCAGCGCTCCCCCAAAGCCCGAGTCCCCTCCAAATTGACCGCCTCCAATTCCGGCAACCCCTCCAGCACCGAAACCCCCTCCACCGTCACCACGGTCCCCGCCAAATTCAAGCGCTCGAGCTTCTTCAACCCCAACAAATGAGGCAAGGCCGCGTCCGTAATCAACGTATGATCCAGCCGAAGATCCCGCAGATTGCTCAGCCCAGACAGCTGCTCGACCCCCTCGTCGACGAGGTCCGTATGGTCCAACTCGAGCACCTCGAGGTGCGTCAGCCCTGCCAGATGCGAGAGCCCCTGCTTGGTCACCCGCGTGTGGTGAAGCTCGAGCACCCGCAAGTTGCGGAGCTCCGCCAGAGACTCGAGCCCCTCATCGGAGATCGACGTCCCCCCCAGCAGCAGCCGCTCGAGCTTGGTCAAGGTCGCCAGCTGCCGCGCCGAGCGGTCGTCGAAGCCCTCGAGGTCGAGCTCGAGCTCGCGCAGGCCCACGAGCAGATCCAGCCCCGGCGCCTGCGGATCCTCCAGGCGCCCCGGGCCGAGGATCAGCCGGCGCAGCCGCGGCAAGCTGGCGAAGGCGGTGAACGCCTGGCCGTCGAGGTCGCGGTAGCGGATCGTCAGCGCCTCGAGGGCCTGGAGCTCGACGAGCTCGGCCAGCCCCGCCGAGCTGATGTCCGAGCGCGGCAGCTCGAGCACGCGCAGGGCCGGGAGCAGGCGCAGCAGGTGCAGGCCGCGGTCGCCAAAGCGCGGGCAGTGGCAGACGAGCTCGTCGATGGGCAGCTTGTGGATGTACTGCGGGCTGTAGTCGGTGAAGCCCAGGCCGCGCCACTCGATGCGGTGGAGCTTGTCGAGGGGCTTGAGCTGGTGCAGCGAGAAGTTGCCGATGCCCGTGTCGAGGACCGCCAGGGTCTCGAGCTCGCGGGCCTTGCCGACGAGGATCATCGTGTTGTGCCCGGCCCACGGTCCCTCGATGCGGATGTGCTGGAGGCCGCGGAGCATCGTGAAGATCTGGGCGACCGGGCTGTCGTTGGCGAGCTCGCGCAAGGTCACGCTGCTCGGCGCGATGTTGCGGGCCAGGGGCTTGAGCGCGTCGGCCTCGGCGCTGACCCGGGTCAAGGTCAGGCGGTCGAGGCCGTGGAGCTGAGACAGGCGGGCGACGGTCACCGCGTCGAGCTCGACGTCGACGAGCTCGAGGGCCTCGAGGCGCTCGCCGAAGGCCGAGAGCCCGGCGTGGAGCGCCGCCTGGCAGCCGCTGATCCGCAGCGAGCGCAGCTTGGGGGCGCGGGCGGCCACGTCGTGGAGGTCGAGGCCCTCGCAGCGCGGGTGAAGGACCGGGCCCGGGGCCTGCTCGGGCTGCTCGCCCTGATCCGACTGCGCAGAGGGGCCGACCGGAGCAGGCGCGCCCGCGCTCGTGTCTGCGCCGGGCTCGGGATCCGGCTCCGGCAGCGGGAGGGGCAAAGGGCGCTCTTGCCCGTCGATCTCGGACATGGCGAGGTCGAGCTCCTCGACCGCCGAGAGATCCAGGTCCGGATCGTCGAGCTGCGAGGCGTCGGCGATCACCAGCTTGCGGACCACGACCTGCTTGGGCTCGCCGTAGGGAGAGACCGGGGCCTCGCGGCGGGCGGCCTCGACGGCCGCCTCGCGCCCCTCGGAGATCATCGCGCCACCCTCGACGCCGCAGCGGCAGCCCACGGTGGCCAGGGCGAAGGCGGTGGTCAAGGCGGCGAGCCGAAGCCCGCCTCGTGCGCTCGAGCTCAGCACGGGAGGGCGTTTAAACGCCCTCGCGAGGCGAGGCGCAACCCAGCCGCGTCGCTCGCTAGTTCGGCGCGTCGAGGTCGACGCCGAAGAGCCGACAGGCGTTGGCGGTGGTCTGCGCGGCGAGCTCCTCGAGGGGCTCCCCGCGCAGGTCCGCGAGGCGCTCGGCGACGTCGACGATGAAGGCCGGCTCGTTGTCGACGTCCCCGCGCCCGGGGGGCGTCTGGTCCGGGGAGTCGGTCTCGATCAGCAGGCGCTCCGCAGGCGTCGCGCGGGCGGCCTCGACGACCTTGCGCGCCCCCGGGATGCATACGTTCGCGGCGAAGGACAGGTAGTGCCCGGCCTGGACCAGCGCGCGCCCGAGCTCGGCGCTGCCCGAGTAGGCGTGCATCACCGAGGGCGGCGTCGGGCGCTCGCGGAGCAGCTCGAGCATGAGCCCGTGGGCCTTCACGCAGTGGATGGTCAGGGGCATGCCCAGACGACGCGCGAGCTCGAGCTGGGCGCGGAAAACTCGAACCTGGTGCGCGCGCGCGTCGGGGTCTCGCCCAGCCCTCTGGAAGTCCAGGCCGCACTCCCCAATTGCGCACAGATGCGAGGGGGCGTTTTCTGCGCGAAGCTGTAATTCCTCCAGCTGACTTAAATACACCTCTGGGGTGAGTTTCGACACGGAATATGGGTGTATGCCGAGCGAAATGCGCACTTTTAGGTCTTCAAACTGTGGCAAATCCGCGAGCTGATCCCAGTCCTGTGCGCAAATCGCGGGCACTAGAATCGCGCGTAACCCGGCCTCTGTGGCATTTTGGACCAATTCCGTGAACCGAGGTTCATCAGTCGGCGCGGACCGCTGTATGTGTGCATGTGTGTCAAAAAAATACAATTTCACTGAATCTCTCGCGCGATTGACGCTGTGAAAAACCCGCTGTACAAGTCCTGAGTCCCCAACCCAGGAACCAAAACATGGCCAACAACAAGATCGAACGCGTCCTCCGCCACGATGGCATCGTGGCCGTTCTCGACTGGTACACCGACCCCGCCCAAGGCGGCGGCGAGCCCGAGTGGGTCGGCGACGACCGCTGGAACCCCATCGTGATGGAGGCGGTCAAGCTCCGCCAGATCGCTAGCGAGCCCTCGGTTCGCGTCCTCGTGGGTGATCACGCCGTCCTCGTCTCCGGCGACGATAAGCACGTCGTCGGCGTCGTCTTCATCAAGGGCCACCCCGTCGTGAAGTCTGTCGTTCGCATGGTGCGGCAGCTCCTCCGCCCTCGCCAGCCGCAGCCTTCCGTGTCCGTCTGAATAAAAGCGAACAGTAACCGTCGCGCGACCACGGACGGAACCGCGACAAGAACACGTGCCTCGAAGGATCGAGGCACGTGTTCTTCGTTTCGAACCCCTTCGCGAAAACCATGGGGATTTTTGGTCCTGGACCCATGGACAAGCGAGTGTCCTTTGAACCACGATCGGGCGTTTCCTGCGCGTAACTTCAGAGGGGTATCGAAGCCGAGCATGAGGGGGAAAACTTTGTTGTCACTCCGAGTGAAGATCCGCGCGTATGAACCCGCTGGCTTCGCGAGGTTTCTTCGCCCTTTTAGACCTGAACGTAATTTTACTAACTGTCATAATCGCGCACGAAGTAGATTCCGGCCGGGTCGCCCAGCGTGAAAATCGAATCGCCGAGCACGACGACAAGGCGCGCTTGTGACGGTAGCTTCGCCCGCATGCCCGGCTTCCGAAGGGCCGACGACCCAGACTTCCTCGCGGCGCTGCGCGAGCGCATTGGCGAGGCCCAGCTGCGCTCGCAGCCCGAAGACCTCGCCTACTACGGGGCCGACCGCTGCAAGGGGGGTTGGCCTGTCGCCCCCGGGGTGATCGCCCTGCCGCGCACGGTCGAGCAGGTCCAGGCGATCGTCGAGCTGTGTGCCGCGCGAGGCGTGGCGATTGTCCCCTCGGGGGGACGCACGGGGCTGACCGGGGCCGCGACGGCGACGGGCAAGGAGCTGGTGCTCTCGCTCGAGCGCCTCGACGCGATCCTCGAGGTCGACGCGACCAGCCGGCTGCTGCGCTGCCAGGCGGGCGCCACGGTCGAGGCCGTACAGCAGGCCGCGGCCGGCGTGGGTCTCGAGTACCCCGTGGACTTCGCGGCCAAGGGCTCGGCCCACATCGCGGGCTCCGTGGCGACCAACGCCGGCGGGGTCAAGGTCATCCGCCACGGGCTGACCCGCGACTGGGTCTCGGGCCTCGAGGTCGTGCTCGCCAGCGGCGAGCGCCTGAGCCTCGGCGGCGAGCTGATCAAGAACAACACCGGCTACGATCTTCGCCAGCTCTTCATCGGCTCCGAGGGCACGCTCGGGGTGATCGTCGAGCTGACCTTGAAGCTCGCCCAGCCGGCCCCGGGCCACGAGGTCGCGCTGTGTTCGCTGCGCGACGACGAGGCCCTGCTCGAGCTGTTCTCGCGGCTGCGCGCGGCCCCGCTGACGCTCTCGGCCTTCGAGTGCTTCGACCGCGGCTGCATCGATCGCGTCATCGCGCACCGCGGCGTGGCCCAGGCCGGGCCGCTCGCCGAGCTCGGGCCGATGCAGGCGCTGATCGAGATCGAGCGCGGCGCGGGCGAGGGCTCCGACGACGAACGTGACGACGCGGAGGACACGAGCCGCGACCGCCTGCTCGAGCTGCTCGCCGACGCGCAGGACGAGGGCCTGGTCCTCGACGCCGCCCTCGCCGCTGGCGAGGCCCAGGCGCGCGAGCTGTGGGCCTGGCGCGAGGACATCTCCGAGTCGCTTCACCCGCACACGCCGCACAAGGCCGACGTCGCCGTACCCGTCCGCGAGGTCGTCCGCTTCGTCGGGCGCTGGCGCGCGGCTGTCGCCGAGGCCCTCCCCGAGATCCCCGCGCTGTGCTTCGGCCACGTCGGGGACGGCAACCTCCATCTCAACTTGCTGTGCCCCGAGGGCATGGCCCTCGAGGACTTCCTGGCACGCTGTCACAGCTTCGACCCCACGCTCTACGGCCTCGTTCGGGACCACCGCGGCAGCGTCTCTGCCGAGCACGGCATCGGCCTGCTCAAGCGTGACTACCTGGGCCACACCCGGAGCGCGCGCGAGGTCGAGATCATGCGCGCGATCAAGCAGGTCTTCGATCCCACCGGCGTCCTCAACCCCGGTAAGCTCTTCCCACCCCGCTCATGATCGCCGCCTTCGACGATCTCCAGGCCGCGCTGGCCTCGGAGGAACCATGCCGCGAGCTCAGCTTGGCGCTGGGCTACAGCGAGAGCTTGCCGACCGAGCTCGTCGCGCTGACCGAGCTCCAGTCGCTGCGGGTGACCTGCGAAGACGGCGTGCTCGAGCTGCCGCCCTGGATCGGGCGCATGCGCGGGCTCAAGACCCTCGAGCTCCAGGGCAACGTCGAGGAGATCCCCGAGAGCCTCGGGGAGCTCGATACCCTGCGTCGCCTGGTGCTGCGCAGCTCGGGCACCTTCCCCCCGGTGATCGCCCAGCTACGTCGGCTGCGAGAGCTCGAGATCGAGGTCTCGAGCGTGGGCACGGCCCCCATGGCGCTCAGCGAGCTCGACCGTCTCGAGGCGCTCTACCTGCGGGTCGCTCGTCTGGACCAGGTGCCGATCGGCCTGCTCGCCCTGCCCAACTTGCGCATGCTGGTGATCGAGGCCTCGGCCAGCAAGCAGTCGGCGGTCAACGAGCTCCCGGCCATGCTCCCGGGCCTGACCCACCTCGAGGATCTGGCGATCCTCGGCTGGCGCATGTCCAACCTCCCGCCGGCGCTGCTCCAGCTGGCCGAGCTGCGCACCTTGACCCTGCGCCGCTGCGCCCTCGAGCAGCTGCCCAAGTCCTGGTCGGCGCTCACTCGCCTGCGCAAGCTCGACCTCTCGGACAACCGCCTGGCCACCTTGCCGCCGAGCATCGGCGCGCTGTCGAACCTGCGCGAGCTGGTGCTCACCGACAACCCGCTCTACGAGCTCCCGCCGCAGCTCGGCGCGCTCGAGTACCTCGAGCGCCTCGACCTCGACGGCAGCCGGCTCAAGGCCCTGCCCTCGACCCTGGGTCGGCTCCACCGCCTGCAGGTGCTCAGCGTCGCCGACACGCGCTCGCTCGCGGCGCTGCCCGAGTCGGCCGAGCTGCTGACCAAGCTCGTGCGCGTCGACCTGGCCCGCGGGGCGCTGACCGAGGTCCCCGCGTGGCTCTTCGATCTCCCGCGCCTGACCAGCCTGCGCCTCGACGGCAACAAGATCACCGCGCTGCCCGAGAACCTGCTCAACAACGACACGATCACCCACCTCAGCGTGGGCGATAACCCGCTGCGCGAGGACCAGCGCCGGGCCCTGGAGCGCTACCGCCGGGCCCGCGACGAGGTCGAGCGGCCCATCGACCTGCTCGGGGTCTGATGTCGACGCGCGACGACCACGGCGAGGGGGCGGCGCTCGACCGGCCCCCGCGGACCCTGGCCGAGCTGCTCGCGGCGCTGCCCGAGGGCCTGGCCGCGGGCGCCCGGACCCACGCGCTGCGCGACGAGCCGGGCCGCGTGGTCCTCGGTCCGCTGCGCGACGACTCGCGCGCGGTCGCGGCAGGAGACGCCTTCGTGGCGGTGCCCGGAGCGACCCACGACGGTCACGCCTTCTTGGCCCAGGTCGCGGCGGCCGGCGCAGGCCTGGGCATCGTCGAGGCCGGGCGCTTCGCCGAGGCGGCTCGCCGCGAGCCGACCCTGGCCGCGCTCCCGCGCCTCGAGCTCGACGACGTGGCGGCCGCGCTGCCCGAGCTGGCCGCGACCTGGCACGGCCGCCCCGGGGAGCACATGCGCCTCGCCGGCGTCACCGGGACCAACGGCAAGACCACCGTGGCCCACCTGCTCGCGGCCATCCTGCGCGCGGCGGGGCGCCCCCACCTGCGGCTGGGGACCACGGGCAACTGGCTCGTCGACCACGAAGATCGGGCGGGCTTCACCACGCCCTTCCCCGTGGAGCTCCAGGCGCTGCTCGCCCGCGCGCGGGCGGCCGGCGCGAGCGAGGGGGTCATGGAGGTGTCCTCGCACGCCCTCGCGCAGGGCCGCGTCCGCCCGCTTCGCTACCGCGCCGTGGGGCTGACCAGCTTCAGCCAAGACCACCTCGACTATCACCCGAGCATGGCGGCCTACCTGGCGGCCAAGTGTCTGCTGGCGAGCGAGCACGCGGATCCGCAGGGCGTGGCCGTGGCGCCGAGCAGCCAG
Source organism: Pseudenhygromyxa sp. WMMC2535 (assembly GCF_011083025.2). Classification (NCBI taxonomy): domain Bacteria; kingdom Pseudomonadati; phylum Myxococcota; order Nannocystales; family Nannocystaceae; genus Pseudenhygromyxa; species Pseudenhygromyxa sp. WMMC2535. Next base: position 2,460,098 of record NZ_JABJWV010000001.1, on the reverse strand, counting down.
GGCGAGGCGACGCGGGCGTTCTTGGCGGCCGCGGCCGAGGCCGGGGTCGCGCGGCGCTGGACCTGCGCCCGGGAAGACGACGGCGCCAGCGAGCTGCGCGTGCTCGCCCGCCGCGAGCCCGGGCCCAAGGCCGGCCTGGCGGCGCGGGTGCTGACTCCCGCGGGCGAGCTCGAGCTGCGCTCGCCCTTGGTCGGCGCCTTCAACCTCGACAACTTGCTGGTGAGCCTGGGCCTCGCGCTCGGCCTGGACATCGAGCTCGAGCTCGCGGGCGCGGCCCTGGCCGAGGCGACCGGCGCCCCGGGCCGCCTCGAGCGCGTGCTCGCCGGCGACGGCCGCCCCGGGCCTGCGGTCTACGTGGACTATGCCCACACGCCCGACGCCGTGGCGCGCTCGCTCGAGGCTCTGCGCCCGGTCACCCGCGGCGCGCTGATCGTCGTGCTCGGCTGCGGGGGCGACCGCGACCCGAGCAAGCGACCGCTCATGGGGCGAAGCGCGAGCGAGGGCGCCGACCGCTTCATCGCGACCTCCGACAACCCGCGCAGCGAGGACCCGGAGGCGATCGTGGATCAGATGGTCGCCGGGGCGGACCCCTCGGGCGCGACCCTCGTCCGCGAGCTCGACCGCGCCGCGGCCATCGCCTTGGCGATCGCCGAGGCCGGCCCCGACGATGTCGTGCTGATCGCCGGCAAGGGCCACGAGGACTATCAGATCCTCGGTGACACCAAGATCCACTTCGACGACCGCGAGCACGCCAAAGCGGCGCTGCTGGGTTGAAGGGGCTTTCGCGCCCCAAACGCTCACCTCATCGGCGAGTGGGCTCAGGGCGTCGTGGCCCAGTCCGGGAGGGCGGACTCGGCGGAGACTGCTTCGCCGGAGAGGGGGTGCTCGAAGTCGAGGCGGTAGGCGTGCAGGCGCAGCGGCTCGATCTCTCGCTCGCCTCGGCCGGCTTCGGCGCTGGTCTCGGGGCTGGGGCCGTAGCGGTGATCCCCGACCACGGGGAAGCCCAGGTGCGCCGCGTGGGCGCGGATCTGGTGGGTGCGCCCGGTCTCGAGCTCGGCCTCGAGCAGGTCTTCGCCCACGTCCTCGAAGCGGGCGAGGCGACGAAAGTGGGTGCGCGCGGACTGGGCGTTGGGGTCGCCGGCGTCGGCGATCGCGACCCCGGACTTGCGCTCGACCAGGGCGGCGTCGCAGGTGATCGCCTCGGGGGCCTGGCCGCGCACGCGCACGCGGTAGCGTCGGCGCACGCTGTGCTCGACGAACTGCTTGTGCAGCGACTTGTTGGCGATGTCGCGGATCGTGAACAGCACCAGCCCCGACGCGCCGCGGTCGAGGCGGTGGACCACGCCCACGTAGGGTCGGGTCACGCCCTCGGCCTCGAGGCGGTGGATCAGCGCCTCGCTCAGGCAGCCCACGGCGGTCTCGCGCCGCGGCGTGACCGGGACGCCCGGGGGCTTGTCGAGGATCACGAAGTCCTCGCTGCGCAGCACGAAGCTCAGGGACTGGGGGTCGAGGGGCTCGGCGTCGAGGGCCTCGGGGTAGACGGTGATCCGCTCCCCGGGGGCGACGCGGACCTGGGGCAGGCGCACGCGCAGGCGGTTGATGTACACGCCGCCGGCGAGCACGAGCTTGGTCGCGCGCTCGCGGTCGAGCTTGCGCATGCGCCGGAGCAGCACGTTGCGCAAGGTCATGCCCTCTTCTTGGGGGATGATCCGAAAGCGCTTGAAGGCGGCGGCCTGAGCAGACACGGCGCTCACGATTGTACCCGGCGCAGCTCGGCGGCCAGCTCGCGCAGGCGCGGGGCCTCGACCGTGGTCACGTCGCCACAAAAATTGCAGCGCACCTCGGTCTGCTCCTGCTCGTCGGCGAGCTGCTCGAGGTCCGCGGCGCCGAGGGTCGAGAGCACGCTCAGGGCGCGCTCGGGGCCGCAGGGGCAGTCGAAGCGGACCGGGTGCTGGAGCATGTCACGGTGCGGCTCGCCGCCCAGGGCCAGGCCGACCAGCTCGCTGGGCTCGCGGTCGTGGGCGGTGACGAGCTGGCGCAGGCCGGCGACCAGGCGCTCGCGGACCGGCGCGAGCAGAGCCGGGTCGGCGCCGGGGAAAGCCTGGACCAGGACCCCGGCGGCGCGCAGGACCTCGAGGTCCTGGCCGAGCACGACCTCCGTGCGCAGCACCGAGGGCAGCTGCTCGCTGTGCGCGAGGTAGTGCTCGATGTCCTCGTCGACCTCGCCGCTGACCAGCTCGACGCTGCCCTGATAGGGCCGGGCCAGGCCGAGGTCGCGGGTGATCACCAGGTAGCCGCGGGCGCCCACGGCCAGCGCCGTGGACGGGCGAGAGCCGTCGGCCGTGTCGCGCAGGACCGCCGCCGGGCTGCCCTCGGGCAGGCGTGACGAGAGGCAGGCCCGGACCCGCCCGTCGCCGTGGCCGTCGATGATCAGCTGACCGATGGGTCCACCGCCGTGGACCTGGAGGCGCACGCGCTCGTCTTTGGCCTTCGCCAAGGTCGCGAGCAGGGCACCGGCCGTCATCGCGCGGCCGATGGCCAGAGCCTCGACACCCCGGGCCGCCTGGCGACGGCAGGCCTCGCGCACGCTGAGGGTGGTGGTGGCCGCGACCACCCGCATGGTCTCGGGCTGGTTGATGGCGCGCAGGAGGGCGTCCATGGCGGGGGAGGGTACTGGTCGGCCCCAAAAGACACGAGGGCCCGGAAGGCGCCGCGAGAATTTAATTTTGACAGCGTCTACTGTAACGGTTACTGGTGGTTCAGTTGGATCATCGATCCACTGAAGAGGTCACATGTTTGCTGAAAGCACAGTGAATTCAAATATTTATGAGCATAAATCGACTCCGCGCTGGTCCAGCGATGCCGAGCGGTTTCGCTCTTTTGGCCAGGCCATCGACCAGATCCGCGACCAGGCCAAGGCCCGAGTCGGCGAGGAGGACCTCGTCCGCGTCCGCCGCCTGGACCGCTTTTCGCGGGCCTGCGAGGTCGTCGGGCGCGCCCTGATCGCCGTCGGCCCCGGACCGGTGGCCTTCGGTGCCGGGGTCCTGAGCTTGTGGGTGCACAAGCAGCTCCAGGCCACGGAGATCGGCCACACGGCGCTGCACGGCGCCTACAACCAACTCGAGGGCGCGGGCCGCTTCCACAGCCGGCGCTTTCGCTGGCAGATCCCCATCGACGAGGCGTCTTGGATCCGCGGCCACAACGGCAAGCACCACGGCCTGACCAACGTCGCCGACGTGGACCCCGACATCGAGTTCGGGCCGGTGCGGCTGACCACCGACGCGCCCCACCGGCCGCGGCACTACTTCCAGCTGCCCTTCACGCTCTTCGTGCTCTTCCCGGCCTTCGGCGCCCTGATGAACCTGCACTTCACCGGGGCCACGGACTTCATCCACGGACGCGTGCCGCGGACCTGGTCGGCCGCGCGCCTGGCCGCGGGCCGGACCTTGCGCAAGTACCTGCCCTACTACGGCAAGGAGCTGCTGCTGCTCCCGGCCCTGGCGGCGGGCATGGGCGCGCTGGTCTACGGGCCGCTCCTGGCCCCGTGGATCTTCGCTCGAGCCGCGGCCGGCAGCCTCGCCTCGGAGCTGCTGCGCGACCTCTACTCGGCGGCCACGATCTTTTGCGGTCACGTGGGTGAGGACACGGCGCACTACGCAGAGGGCACGCGGCCACGGAGCAAGGGGGAGCGCTACGCCATGCAGGTCGAGGCGAGCAACAACTTCTCGGTCCCGCGTCCGCTCTCGGTGCTCTGCGGGGGTCTCGACTTGCAGATCGAGCACCACCTCTTTCCCACCCTCGCGCCCGAGCGCCTGCGAGAGATCGCCCCGGCGGTCCGCGCGGCCGCCCGCGAGCATGGTGTAGACTACCGCTGCGCGAGCTGGCCGCGGACCCTGGCCATGGCCCTCGCGCAGGTCGCCCGCTTGAGCTTCGTGCAGCCCGAAGAGCTGGCAGGAGCCAAGTCATGACCGCCGCCGCTCTCCCCTGGGTCCGGCTCTTTCCCATGGCCCGCGCCCGCAAAGAACGCGACAGCAAGCCCAAGAAGCGGAGCTCCCGGCGCGCGCGAAAGCGTGAGGCCGAGGCGAGCGCGCCCGCTGTGGCCGCCACCGGCGGGACGCCCGAGCCCGAGTCCGAGCCCGAGTCCGAGCCCGACGAGGGAAGCGATCAGGTCGAGGCTGGGCCCGAAGAAGAAGAGGCGCCCTCGTACACCATCGACGAGCTCGCCGCGCACACCGGGGTGCCCAGCCGGACCATCCGCTTTTACCAGTCCAGCAGCGTGCTGCCGAAGCCAGAAAAGCGCGGGCGCGTGGCCTACTACGGCCCCGAGCACGTCGAGCGCCTGCGGCTGATCGGCCAGCTCCAGGATCGTGGCCTGCGCATGCGGGCGATCCGGACCCTGGTCGAGCAGCTCGACACCGGGGAGCTCGCCCTCCAGGAGTGGCTCGGCCTCGAGGAGCAGCTGTCCTCGGCCTGGGTCGACGACACCCCCCAGGTCCTCGACCGCGCCGCCCTGGGCGAGCGCCTCGGGGAGCGCCGGCCCGGCTTCCTGGCCGAGCTCGGGCGCCAGGGTCTGGTCGAGGCCCGGGGCGACGACGCCTACCTGCTGCCCAGCCCCAGCATGTTGCAGATCGCCCTCGCCCTCGAGGACGCCGGGGTCTCTCTCGAGATCGCCGCCGGGGCCCAGGCCATCCTCGCCCGCCACCTCGGCAAGGCCGCGAGCGAGCTCGCCGAGTACTTCGTCGAGCACGCCGGCTCGGGCTTCGGCCAGGGCAAGAGCGTCGCCGGTGTGACGGCCGCCTTCCTCGAGCTGCGCAGCCTCGGGCTCGAGGCCGTGCGCTTGCTCTTCGCCCGTGAGATGGAGCAGGTGCTGCGTCACATGGTCGAGACGGGCTCCGCCGCGCGGATCGACAAGAAGCGCCGGCGTCGGCGGGGCTGAGCGGGGTCCCTCCTGGCGGGTCCCTCCCAGAGGGGGACCTCCCAGAGGGGGACCTCCCGGCGGGGCCTGGCGAGTTCGCGTGAAAATTTCAGATCCGCGGGCCTCGGCCTAGCCTCGGCCCCATGCCGCGCTTTTTCGTCGGGCTCCGCCGCGCTCTGCTCGCTTCTTTCATGCTCGCCTCGGGCCTCGCCGGGCAGGGCTGCGCCACCGGCGACGGCATGACCGAGAAGCTCTACGACACCACCAGGGCCTACAATCGCTCGCTGCGCTGGGGCGACTGGGACCGCGCGGCCGAGCACCTGCCGCGGGCCTCGGCCGACGCCTTCATCGAGTCGCACCAGGCCGTCGAGGACGAGCTGGTGGTCATCGACTACCGCATGACCCGGCTCGAGATCGACAAGCAAGGCGGCGTGGCGGCCTCTCAGGCGGAGATCGACTGGCACACCAAGCGGGATCTGGTCGTGCGCAGCACCACCGTGGAGCACCTGTGGCAGTGGCACGGGGGCCGCTGGGTGCTCGTCGACGAGCGCCGCAGCAGCGGTCGGCCGCTGTCGATCTTCGCCGAGGTCCAAGAGGGCGACGCGCACCCCTGGCTGCCGGGCCTCGAGGCCTATCGTGACCAGAACGCCATCGGCCTCGAGCCCGCCGAGAAGCGCAAGCGTGAGCGTGAGCAACGTAAGAGCGACGAGCAGGGGCCCCGGGAAGACGGCATCTACTCCCTGGACGACCTGCACAGCATGCCTTCGCAGCGCCGCCCTGCGAGCCTCAACTGAGCCGCTTTCGCCGGCCGAGGTCCGAGCCGGGTGACCGCTGCGTGACCCGAGCGTGGAGGTCATGAATGCTCGCTCACGGGCTCGGCCTCGCGGGAGGCGCAAAGTCGCCGATCAGGCGTACAGCCTGCTCTCCTGTACCATTTCGCCCCGTGTCGACTCCCCGGTGCAAGCCGGGCTCACAACCGTTAGGATTCAAGCCCGCGATGCGTCAGCCCAAGGACCGAGCGACCTAGGAGCCCGTGGTCGACACGCAAAAAACCCAGCCCCTGGATCTCATCGGGGACATCCACGCTCAGCAGCGCCGCAAGCTCTTTCGCCGCGTCGCGCTGATCGTCGCGCTCTTCGTGGCGCTGCTCCTCGTCGCGGTCGCCCTCAAGCTGCTCGCGGATCGCCGCGACCGAGATCGCTGCCTCGACGACGCGCGCGACGGCTTCACCCTCGGGACCTCGGCCGACCTCAGCGCCGTGGGGCAGGGCTTGGACCTATGCCTCGAAGAGCACGAGGGCGACGCCCTGCTGCTCGGTGCGCGGGCGCTGACCCGGGCGCAGCTGCTCGCCGAGTTCGGTGAGGGCAGCGAGGCCGCCCACGCCGCCGTCGACGCCGTGACCGGCGACCCCGACGCGGCGACCCACGACGGCGAGCTCGCCCAGGTGATCGTCGACCTCGACGATGGAAACTTGTCCGCGGCGAGGGACCGGCTGACGACCATCGAGGCCATGGACGACAGCCACAGCATCGCCCCGAACCACGAGGTCTGGGTCGGCGGCATGCTGGCGATCGCCGACCCCGAGGCGGACCTCGACGCCGCCATCGACGAGCTCGCGGCGACGGTCGAGGACGACCCCTCGATCTCGATCCGCCGCCTGCTGGCCACGCTCTACATGCACGCCGGTGACGGCAGCGCGGCCCTCGAGGAGCTCGGCCGCGCCCGCGAGCAGAGCCGGGCCCACCTCGGCCTGGCCGCCGACGAGGCGCTCTACAACGCGCTGCTGCGTCAGAAGCTCCCCGGCGTCGCCGACGTGGCGGATCAGCTGCTCGAGGGCGACGCCTTCGAGCTCGCGACCCGCGACCGCGCCCACGCGACCTTGGCCCGCGGGGTCGTGCGCATCCAAGACGGCGAGATCGAGATCGGCATGAAGGCCGTCGACGACGCCTGGGGTGCGCTGCCCGGCTGGGACAAGCTCTCGCGCACCCTCGCCCTCGAGATGGCCATGGAGGCCGGCGACGGCGAGCGAGCGCGGCGGTGGATCGACGAGGCCGGCCTGCGCGCGCCCGAGTCGGACATCTACGAGGCCTGGGTCAAGCTCGTCGAGGGCGACGTCATGGGCGCCCTCGAGGATCTGGCCAAGCTGCCCCAGGAGCACCCCCAGGTCGCGCTGCTCCAGGGCCTGGCCCTGGTCGAGCAAAACCGCTGGGCCGAGGCGCAGCCGTGGCTCGAGCGCGCCGACAAGCTGCTCCCCGGGCGCATCGACGTCGAGGTCGCCCGCGCCCGCGTCGAGGCTCAGGTCGGGGATCCCGAGGCCGCCCAGCGCAAGCTCGAGGCCCTCGCCGAAGAAGAGCCCTTCGCGCCGCGGGCGTGGACCGGCCTCGGCGAGGCCAACCTCGCCGTCGCGTGGACCAAGCCCGGCGACGAGGACGGCCAGCGCGTCCGTCGTGACGAGCCCGACGCGACCGCGCTCAAGGAGGCTCGCCGCGCCTTCAAGTGGGCGGTGCAGCGCGAGCGCATGCCGGCCGAGGCTTACCTCCAGCTCGCGGAGATCACCGAACGCAAGCGCGCCGACGATCCCCAGCTGGTCACCGAGGTCGTCGACCTGCTGGCCAAGGCCGTCGCCGCCAACCCCAAGCTCCCGCGCTACGCCGAGCGTCACGCCCTCTACCTCGCCGAGATCGGCCGCCAGGTCGAAGCCTCCGAGAAGCTCGAGGCGCTCCTCGACCGCCCGGGCGTCGGCTACCAGGTCCCCCTGAGCCTGGCGACCATCGCCCTGCGGCGCTTCGAAGAGCGCGAGGTCTCGACCCTCGACGAGGACCTCGACCGCTGGATCGAGCTCGCCGAGGAGCGCCACGCCCCCAAGCGCGACCTCGACCTGGTCCGCGGCCGGGCGCTGCTCGCTCGCGAGAAGCCCGACGAGGCCCTCGCGCTCTTCCAGGGCATCCTCGCCACCGACGAGACCGACATCGACGCGCGGGTGTTTCAGATCCGCGCGCTCATGGACAAGCGTGACCGCGACGCCGCCCTGGTGGCCGTGCGCGCGGGCATCGGCGCCCTGCCCCGGAACGAGACCGGGCGGATCTTCCTCGAGTGGGCGCAGATCATGTCCCGCGGCGGCAAGCGCCGGGTCGCGGGCTCCCACGCCAAGACCGGCTGGTCGCGGCTCAGCGAGGAGACCGGGGTGCCGATCCCGATCCTGCTGTGGGCCGCCGACGAGGCCATCTACCACCTCGGCCGCGACGCCAAGCCCAAGCCCGCGGCGTCCATCGGCCGCGAGATCACCGCGCTGGCGCCCACGCACAGCGACGCCTGGGTCCTGCGGGCCAACGCCGAGCTGCGCACCAACCGGGGCTCCGACGCCAAGGCCAGCGCCGAGAAGGCCGTCGAGCTCGACCCCAATAACCCCAGGGCCCACGACATCCTCGGTCAGCTCTACCTCCGCTTTGGTCGCAAGGCCGACGCCAAGGCCTCCTTCGAGAAGGCCCTCGAGCTCGGCGAGGGGACCCCGCGGGAGAGCGACTACAAGAAGAACCTCTCGGGGCTGTGAGGCGAAAGAAGAGCCCCCGACCGGCGAGACCGGCGGGGGCTTGCGAATGGCTTCAGGCGAGATGGCTCAGACGACGCTCAGAGCGTCAGCGCGCTGAGGATCGTGTCCATCTCCTCGAGGTCCGCGTCCCCGGGCAGCGCCGCTTGGGCGGCCGCGATCGCGTCGAAGGCCGCGTCGATGGTCGGATCGGCCGAGGCCACGCCGCCCGCCTTGATCAGCTTGAGCGCGTCGGTGTAGGCGAGGATCGCCGCGCCCTTGAGCAGCAAGGTGGCGTCGCCGTCGAGCAGCTGGCCGAAGGTGTAGCTGCTTGAGACCTCCATGGTCTCGAAGGTCTCGATGTCCTCCCAGGTCACGCGCACGTCGATCGCCGCGTCGGCGTCGACGAGCTCGGGGGCGCAGGTCTCGACCTGCTGATAGAAGACCATGGCGTCGTTGGGCGCGAGGTGCTGGGGCTCGACCTCCTTGGGGTCGGCGCTGAACTCCTCGCCGCTGAACTTCACGATCTCGAAGCCGGGGGGCATGGTCAGCTCGACCTGCACGTTGCGCGCGGCCAGGCCCATGGTGTTGACGAAGTCGGTGTTGAACACCTTCCAGGCCTCGGCGTCGTCGGTGATGAACACCGAGGCGCCCTTGCCCGCGTCGGTCACGTCGTCCATGAGCGTGTCGTTGTAGGAGCCCGAGAGATCGACCCCGGCGCCGACCAGGTAGATGCCGTCGGACCCGCCGTATTCGGCGTTTTGGGCGATCAGCTCGATGTCGGTGATGCCCGCGTTGGCGCCACCGTCGGAGATCAGCACCAGGCGGTTGAGAGCGTCGACGTCGAAGACCATCTGCGCGAGCTCGTAGCCCGAGCTCAGCCCGCCGTAGAGGTTGGTGCCGCCGCCGGCCTCGGTCGACGCGATCACGTCGAGCAGGGTCTCGTCGTTGGGGCCCTCGACCTCGTAGCCGGCGAGCTTCCAGGTGTTCTCCGTGTCCCACTCGACCACCGAGACCTTGTCGCCCGCGCGCAAGCTCGCGGCGATCGCCCGGCAGCTCTCGCGCAGCAGCTCGATCGGCTCGCCGGACATCGAGCCCGAGGTGTCGAGCACCAAGGTCACGTTCATGGGTGGGCGCTCCTCGGGGGTCATCTCCTCGGAGCTGACCGCGATCTGCAGCTGGTAGCGCGCCTCCTCGCCGTCTTCGACCTCGACGGCGCGCAGCGCCGTGTGCAGCGCGAGCGTGCCGTCCTCCGCCGCGGGGTATTCGAAATCGTAGTAGTTCATGAACTCCCACGGGCGGATCGGGATGCCGTAGAGGGAGTTTTGGCCGTCCGCGAGCACGCGCTCGCGGACCTGGACCGGAGAGGACATGGAGTTGCTGTCGTCGGGCGACAGATAGAGCACGACGTCGTTTTGGTCGTCGCAGACCGGGTCGCCGGTGTCGGTCTCGGTCTCGGTCTCTTCTTCTTCGGACTCCTCGGACTCCTCGGCGTCGCCCTCGTCACCGCCGGTCTCGCCGAGATCGTCGCCGTAGCCGCTTTCGTCGGCGGCCTCGTCGTCGCCGGCGAGGTCTTCATAGCCAGCGGAGTCCTCGCCGCAGGCGGTCGTGGCGAAGGCCAGGGGGAGAGTGGCGAGGGCGAGTGTTTTCAGGGAAAGGGGGGATCGTCGCATGTTCAAGTCTTTCTCGATAAGGGTTGGGAGCGCCGAGCGATGCCGAGCGATGTCGGCCGACGAGGCTTCGTCCGAGGAAGTATCCCCAAGCCCACGTTTCGATCACTAGAGGATGGTGAGCGCGGGGGGAAGCGAGCCCGCGCGCGCTCGAGTGACGCACCCGCCCTCGCGGGCTCCGGAGCCGCTGGCGCGCGGGGCGAACGGGGACTAACTTTGGGCCATGCCACTGCCCGACGGAGACCGCCAGCTCGCCCACCGCCTCGTCCAGGAAGGGGTGCTCTTGCTCGATGTGCGCACCCAGGCCGAGTACGACGAGCGCCACCTCGACGGCTCGGTGCTGATCCCCCATGACCAGGTTGGCCAGCGTGTCGCCGAGGTCCTCGAGCGCCAAGGTGGAGACAAGCAAAAGCCGATCGTGGTGTTCTGTCGCCGAGGTGGGCGCGCCGCCACGGCCAAGCAGACCCTGATGAAGCACGGCTTCACCGAGATCACCAACCTCGGGAGCATCGACGACTACTGAGAGCCTGTGAATCTTTCCCGCACGACGCCATGCCCGCCTCTGGACCCCGATGCCGATGAGCGAGTACGAGTGTGAGCGTGAGCGCGACATGGATGACATGCCCGGCATGAGGTGCGCGCGTGGCTGAGGCGCTGTGGCTGGCTCGGCTCGCGCCCGCGCGGCCGGGGGAGCGACCCACCTGTCTGCGCTGCACCACCGCGGGCGAGGTCCCCGGGCCGGACCAGCGCTGGCGTGCGGTGACCGACCCCTTCGAGGCCGCGCGCTGGGGTGCCCCGGGAGCCTCGCCGTGGGCGGCCGCGCTGGCGGCCGAGCCCCTCGGCGAGCCCGAGACTCTTGTCGCGCTCGGCCGCGAGCTGCTCGCGCCCCTGGCCCCGACCAAAATCATCGCCATCGGCCGCAACTATGCCGCCCACGCGGCGGAGCTCGGCAACGAGGTCCCGAGCACGCCGATCAGCTTCTTCAAGCCGCCCTCGTGCCTGCTCGCCTCGGGCCAGCCGCTGGCCCTACCCCGGGGCTACGAGCGCGTCGACATGGAGGCCGAGCTGGTTTTGGTGATCGGGGCGCGGGCGCGCAGCGTGCGGGCCGAGGACGCCTGGGCGCACGTCGCCGGCTACCTCATGGGCAACGACGTGTCCTGCCGCGACCTCCAGCGCGCGGACAAGCTGTGGACCCGGGCCAAGGGCTTCGACGGCTTCGGCCCCGTGTCCGCCTTCGCGCGCCTGGTCCCGCCGGGCTGGGTCTTGCCCGCGGACCTCGAGGTCCACGGCTTCCTGGACGACGAGCGCGTGCAGGCGGGGAGCGTGGCGCAGATGATCTTCTCGATCCCCACGCTCATCGAGCACCTCAGCGCGTGCATGACCCTCGAGCCCGGAGACATGATCTTCACGGGCACGCCCGCCGGCGTCTCGGCGCTCGAGCCGGGCAAGGTCACCCGCGTGGCGCTCGGTGGCCGCGAGGACTTTCACCTGGCCCCCGTGGTCACGCCGGTGGTCTGAGCGGCAGCTCGCCGTTGTCGGCGAGCTGCCCGTGTTCATCTCATCGTTGGCTCAGCACGAAGCCAGCAGCGCGCAGTCCTGGAGGGCGGCGGCGTCGACGTTCGGGAAGTAGCCGTCCGAACAGGAGCCGTAGGCGCCGTTGATGCACTCGAAGTAGTCCTCGAGATCGCAGACCGTGTCCGCGTAGTACGAGCAGTTCAAGGTCCCCTCGAGCGAGGAGACGCAGGCGGCGAGGGTGTCCTCGAGCTCCTCGCAGGCGGAGACGGGATCGGAGCCCTCCCCGGCTCCGCCGCTGGCGTTGGAGGAGCCGTCGTCATCGTCGACGGGCGCGTTTGGGTCGAGGCCGCAGCCGAGGACCAGCGCCGAGAGGAGGAGCAATGAAGTGGTGATGGTGCGAGACATCGTCATTCCTCCCGATCAAAATTGGCCAGAGATGGAGATGCCTGCGCCCGAGCGGTCTGCGCTCACGCCCGCGCGCATCGACTTGGCGTTGCCGGTGAGCAGGCCGAGGCCGGCCGCGGTCGCCCCCGCGCCGACGCTGAGCAGCCCCGAGCCCCAGCCTGCGAAAGCCGCGGTGTTGTGGGCGGACTGCTCGTACTCGGGGCGAAACTCGGAGAGCTTCGCGGGGATGCTGCTCCACTCGCCGGCGCCATAGAGCACCAGGAGCAGGCCACCGAGGAAAGTCGCGGCGCCGCTGCCCAAGAGGACCGCGCCCGCGGCCCGCTGCTGACGCTGGCGCTTGTGCGTGGCCATCAGATCGTTGGCCACGCCGGCCTCGCGGGCGAACATCGAGCCGCCGATGCCGGCCAAGACCGCGCCCGAGACGGCGAAGGTCGTGCCCATGACCACCCGGGGGATGCGGGGTTGGAGCGAGTAGTTGACGGCGTCGAAGGTGACCAGGCCCTGGCTACCGATGTCGGTCTGCCCGGCCTTGCCCGCGAAGGTCACGCCGCCGATCACGGCGAAGGTCAGCCCCGCGCCCAGCAAGATCCCGCCGGCGACCCGCGCCTTGGGGTTGTTGCCAGCCACGATCGGCTGCGCGCTGGGGAGGTCGAGGCCCTCGGGGGGGGGCTGGTCGACCTGGGGCCTGGGCGGCTCGACGGGCTGCTGCTGGGGTTGAGGTTGCCAGCCCTGCTGTTGGGGTTGTGGCTGCTGCTGAGGCTGCCAGCCCTGCTGTTGGGGTTGTTGCTGAGGCTGCTGCTGGGGCTGCTGCTGCCAGCCCTGCTGCTGTTGGGGTTGCTGGGGTTGCTGCGGCTGCGGCGGCTGCTGCTGCGCGTCCCAGCCTTGCTGCGTCGGCTGCTGCTGCGCGGGCTCTTGGCCTCTCAGCGCGAGAGCGGGCGCGTCGAAGCGCGGCGTCGAGGTGCCCGCGCTGGCGGTGCAGGGGATCGTGATCAGCGTGACGGCCAGACAGGCGCCCAGCGCTCTACGTGAGTTGGTCATGGGCGAAAGCTAGCGGCGGTCCACAGTGAGGTCAAATCATTTCAGGACACTTCGAGCGATCATGAATGCAAAGGTTGCTGTGGCTTTTGGCCTCGGCGCCCCACCTGGACTCAGGTGTGCATGCGAACCGGCGAACCGGGAGAGCTGGCGAGGATCGCCGCCTCGTGGGCGGCGAGCTCGGCGAGGCGGGCCTGCAAGCTGGACTCGTCGATCTCGACGCAGCGCCGGGCGAGCTCGACATAGGTCGCGTGGTGGCGCGCCTCGCTGGCGAGCAGCCCGTCGTAGAGCGCGAAGAGGTCGTGATCGGGGTGCGCCGGGTCGTCGGCTCCCCGGGCGGCCAGGGCCCGGGCGATCATCTGCATGCGCTCGCAGCTGCGGGCCTCGATCAGCGCGCAGCACAGCAGGGTGTCGAGGAGCTTGGCCGCGGGTGCCTTGCGGACCGCGGTCATCAGCTCGGCGGCGTAGGGGCTGGGCTTTTGCCGACAAAATTCGCCCCCCCGGGCGCGGATCAGCGCCACGACCTGCTCGAAGTGGCGCAGCTCCTCGCGGGCCAGCTCGGACATGGGCACGGCCAGGCAGGCGTGCTCCGGGTAGCGGAAGATCATACTCAAGGCCGTGGACGCGGCCTTCTTCTCGCAGTGGGCGTGGTCGAGGAGCAGGGCGTCGAGCTCGGCGAGGGCGCGCTCGGCCCAGCCCTCGGCGCTGGCGGATGCGAGGTGCAGCATCGCCGGGGAGTGTATGCTCCGAGCCGTGAGCGCGCGCCTTCCTCGACTCGGCCTCGGCGTGACCGCCCTCGCGGCGACGCTGGGCTGCGTGACCGCGAGCAGCAGCTACGGCGCGCGCGAACGCTACGAGTCACCCTCGTCGGAGGCGCCGCCGCTGGGGGCCGTGACCTTAATCTCGGCTCACCTCGCCGCCCCGGCCGCGCACCCTCGACCCCCGCGCGAGCCCGGCAGCACCTGGGTCGAGCCCGCGGACGAGGAGCTCGACCGATTGATCCTCGTGTTCTCCCGGGAGCTCGACCCGCTGACCGTGGATCCGCGAGCCTTCGCCGTGCTGCGCGGAGACGGCCTGCGAGTCGCGGCCGTGTCGGCGACCTTGGCCCCCGCCGACGAAGGCGACGAGAACCGCAGTGTGACCTTGCGCGGCTACTTTGGCGCCGACCAGCACCCCCCCGTGAGCGTCCACGTGCGCGCCGAGCTGTTCACCGAGGGGGGCGAGAGCCTGCGGGGCCTCGACGCCGAGATCGCCGCCTCCGAGGTCCCGGACCGCCCAGTCGCCGTCGAGCGCCTCGAGCCCAATGATCGCCGCTGCCCCGGCGCGGCGGCCGTGCTGCGCACTTACTGGAGCGACGACCTCGCGGGCGTCGGCGCCGACGACCTCGCTGGGATCAGCCTGCGCTTCGCCGACGGCACCGCGGGGCTGCCCGTGGACTTCGACGACCAGGCCGTGCGCGAGGAAGACGAAGGCGCCGAGGGCTTCCCAGGGCTCGGCCCCGCCGACGACAACGTCTTGGACCTGTGCCTCGACCGCGTCCAGGCCGTGACCGCCGTCGACTTTGCCCCCGCCTTGTTTCGAGACGCCCTCGGTCACCCCAGCGCCGGCGCCCGCCTCGAGCCCTGACCCCCGACCCTCGACTCCCGACCACCCCCCATGGTTGCCCCCAAGCGCCGCTCGATCAGCCTGCCGATCATCTTGTCCTCGGTGGCCGTCGTGTTGACGGCCACCTTGCTCTTCGGCTGGATCTTCATGATCGCCCGCAACATGGAGTCGGTGCGCGAGACCATCGGCGGCAACTACTGGCTGCTCGTCGGCGGGATCGTGTCCTTCGCCACGGTGATCTCGGTGATCGTGCTCTTCACCGTGTTCCTGATCCGCGAGATCGGCGAGGTCCGCCGCCAGACCGGCTTCATCGACTCGGTCACCCACGAGCTCAGGACCCCGCTGGCCTCGCTGCGCCTGGCCGCCGAGACCCTGGCCCGGCCCGAGCTCGCCGCCGACCGCCGCGAGCAGCTGCGCCGGATGATGCTCGACGACGTCGAGCGGCTCTCGGCCCTCGTCGACGGCATCCTCGACGCCAGCCGGCTGAGCTCGGGCAGCCGCGAGCCCGGGGACCTCGACGAGGTCGACGTCGGCGAGCTCGTCGAGGACGTCGTGCGCGAGCTCGCCGTCCGTCACCACCTCGAGGCCGCGCGCGTCGAGGTCGAGGTCGAGGCCGAGCTCAGCTTCGTCGTCGACCCCCACGCCCTGCGCACGGTCGTGCTCAACCTCGTCGACAACGCGATCAAGTACTCCTCGAGCGAGCCGCGGATCTGCGTGGCGGTGCGGCGCTGTCCTGGTGACAAAAAGGTCGAGCTCGCCGTGAGTGACCAGGGCATCGGCATCGCCAAGGGCGACCTCAAGCGGATCTTCGAGCGCTTCTATCGGGTCCCCGAGGAGGCCGTGCGCTCGCGCCACGGCACCGGCTTGGGGCTCTTCGTGGTCTCGGCGCTGGTCAAGGCGATGGGCGGCAAGGTCGAGGCCAGCTCGCCCGGCGAAGGGGAGGGCACCACGTTCCGCGTGTTTCTCCCGCTGCGCGACGCGAGGGCGTGAGGAGGCGGGATCGCGGGGCCCTGCCGACGGCCTCGAGCTGGCCCAACGTCGGTAAGAGCGGCATGTCGCCCAAGGGGTACACGACGGACGTCGAGGTGGAGATCAGGAAGCTCAGCGAGAACGCTGGGTGCCCTATCCAAATTATCAAGAATTGACCCATGGCCGGAGCAAGACAGTGAGCACATCATTCGAGGCAAGGTTCTCAACGAGCAAGCTAGGGTTGCCCCAGTTGCTCCACAATCTCGACTCAGCATTCAAGCAGTGCAACCTCAGGTTCTATGGAACCATTGCCGAGCTCCACTCTCACCGGGGGTGGCCGACGGTCATGAGTCTCGAGTTTCTCAACGTGGACTCGCTCGCGGAAGCTGCGAGCGTGGCTCGAAATTGGTGGGGGCTGGGCATCGAGTGCATATCGGAGAGTCTCCAAGAGGAGTTCGGCCGAAGTGATGTCATCGAGGTCTATTTCAACATATTCAGGGCTCCAGACGGTAAGTGGACCCTCATCTATCTCGAATCGAGCCGGGCGACTGTCTATCGAAGCCAGTCAGCTCATGCAGCGCAGGACTTGACCAACTTACAGATCGCAATGTGCCAGGCCGGAGGCTTTGCTCTTTCGATGTACGACGAGCAGTATCATGAACGGTCACCGCTCCTAACCCGGCGAGGGGTCGAGGTTGCGATCAAGCGTGTCGCCGGCGACCCGAGGCGGGGATATCTCTCGGTGGTTGCTTCGCTAGATGAGATTAGCCATGAACGGGCGCGCGAACTCGCTGGGCCTCGTGCTGACGAGGTTCTGCTCGCTATTCCGGGCTACGTCGTCGTGCCCTTTCTCCGCCCACAATGATGAGCGTCACCCACGAGCTCAGGACCCCGCTGGCCTCGCTGCGCCTGGACGCCGAGACCCTGGTCAGGCCCGAGCTCGCCGTGAGTGACCAGGGCATCGGCATCGCCAAGGGCGACCTCGAGCGGATCTTCGAGCGCTTCCATCGGGTCCCCGAGGAGGCCGTGCGCTCGCGCCACGGCACCGGCTTGGGGCTTGGGGCTTGGGGCTCTTCGTGGTCTCGGCGCTGGTCAAGGCGATGGGCGGCAAGGTCGAGGCCAGCTCGCCCGCGAAGGGGAGGGCACCACGTTCCGCGTGTTTCTCCCGCTGCGCGACGCGAGGGCGTGACGTGAGCGCAGGGCCTGGACCCCGCTTTACAAGCGCGTCGAATCCGCGCCACCATGTCGGCGCCATGGCCAACGGCTCTCCTCGTCTGCTGGTCGTCGAGGACGATCGCAACCTGGGCACCGGTCTCAAGCTCAACTTCGAGCTCGAGGGCTACACCGTCGACCTGGTTCACTCCGTCCGCGAGGCCGGCGCGCAGCTGCTCGAGTCGGGCAGGTACGCCGCGATCATCCTCGACGTGATGCTGCCCGACAACGACGAGGGCGGCTTCGTGCTGTGTCGCAAGCTCCGCGACGCCGGCGACTTCACCCCGGTGCTGATGCTCACCGCCCGCGACCGCACAAACGACCGCGTCCGCGGCCTCGAGGCCGGCGCCGACGACTACCTCGTCAAGCCCTTCGAACTCGACGAGCTCCTCGCCCGCGTGCGCTCGCTGCTGCGCCGCCGCGACTGGGAGCAGCAGGTCAGCGAGGAGCCTCGCGAGCGCCTGTACATCGGGACGGCGCAGATCGACTTCGCGGCCCGAACCTGCGAGACCGGCGGCGAGGAGATCAAGCTGACCGCCCTCGAGTTCGACCTGCTGCGCTACTTCGCGGAGAACCCCAACCGCGTGCTCAGCCGCCAGGAGCTCCAGCAAAAGGTCTGGAAGCTCGACAACTATCCGAACTCGCGGATGGTCGACAACTTCATCTTGCGGCTGCGCAAGCACTTCGAGGAAGACCCCAAGAACCCGCGCTACTTCGTGTCCGTGCGCGGGGCGGGCTATAAGTTCGTGCCTTAGGGGCCCGCATCCTCATCGACGAGCCCGACCTCGGCTTTCGGATCTTGCGTGGGGGACGACAAATTCTCGGGCTTCGGACGCTACGGATCCGACTCGCAGACGCGGACCATCGACGAGATCACGAAGGCCCTCTCGAAGCACGCCACCGAGGCCCACGAGATATCGGGGACCGACGACCCGGCGCCAAAGCTGGACGAGATCGTGGGCTTGGACAGCCACTTCATGTAGAGCCCTGAGCGCTCGATGTTGGTCGTGCGCTCGCTCCTCCTCGCCGCGGCCTGCTTCGCCGCGCTCTCCTCCGGCTGTACGTCGAAGAACTCGGACGCGGGCGATGACGCCGCGCCAGCGAGCAGCACGCGCGCGCTGCTCGCTGGCGCGGCGTCATTGACGGATACGCGGGGCGAACTCCAGACTTTCACTACAGCCTCGACCTTCAGCTGCAAAATCCAGCCGCCGAGCCGCGGTGGTTGATCTGGCCCTGCGAGCTCCCGCAGGGAGAGCGCGGTCATCCAGGCCAGCGCCGGCTCATCAACCTCGACATGCTTCTGCGTTCGCTGGCCAGGGTCGGCGCCCAACAGCTGACGGTCGCCGACAGCCGCGCCGTAGCAAGACGCAAGCGCCGGCTGGTCCTGCGCGAGCTCGTCGGGAGCGTCGTCGAACTCGTCGAGCGAGCGGCCTTCGACCACGGGGGCCCGGGGCGAGCTCGTCGATCACCATCTGCCCTGTCGCTGATCCAAAGCGGATCGCGTCAGAGGTTGCGCAGCGTCAGGCCGGCACGAACGACGCTGCGTGCCGGGTAGGTCAGCCCGGACGGGGTGCCGCTCCCGAGCGGGCTCTGCGGTCGGCCGAAGAAGTCGGCGATGTCTTCGAATAGCGCTCGGATGCAGGGGACCCAGGTCGGCTGCGATGCGACGTTTCGCCAGCTCAGCTGGGAGAACGCTGGAGCTCCGTGCACGCACTCGTCGTAGAACCCACCGGAACGCTCGACGAGGTGCTCGAGGTAGTGCTTGGGGTGTCGACGCTCCCGCCACCAGGGATACCGCCCGGCCATGTTGGCGTCAGTCGCATTGCAGCGCGGGGTCCAGCTGGGATCGTTGGCCTCGAAGCTCTCGACGTCCGGGTCGACGAGCTGGGGCTGGACGGAGGCTGCACAGCCCGCTCGTCTCAGTGCCCCTGGGTCGCCGAACAGATAGGACTCGACCATGGGGCGCAGGAGGTGAAAGCTACAGCGCCCCTGCAGTTGTGCCCGGACGCGAGCCTCGTGCGACGCGCTCATGCTCCGGCGCTTGAGCTCGGCCTCGATCGCCCTGCGAAAGTGAGCACAGATGACGGCTTCTCGACCGAAGTTGTGCAGCTCGACGTCGTCGAGCGCGATCGCTAGATCTGCGGGGGTCCCGTCAGCGCCCTCGATGGCCTCGGCCACAAGCGCACGGGCGAGCCCGAGCATCGCCTTGCCAGGGCCCTGCTCGGGCTGCAGGCGGGCCGAAGTCGCAGCGTGGACCTTGCGGGGGGGCAGCCACTCGACCTCGTGGCCCTCGTGGGTCAGTCCCTTGTAGTGCCGGCTGACGGACTCGACGATGGCGAGTCGCTCAAGGTCGCCGGTGACGATGAACCGGACGCGCTTCACGGGACGATCTCGAGGTCGTTGTTCCCGAGCTCGCCGTCGGCGTAGAGCTCTCCGAGTCGAAACTGTCGCAGCCACTCCGGGTTCTTGAGCTTGGTCAGCGGTGTGGGGCTGGGGGAGAGCTGGGGCTCGAGGACGTGGACGCGCTCGGGCTGGGCGTCGAACACGTCGAGGAGCACGGTCGAGTGGGTAGCGAGGATCACGCGGAGCTTTCGCTGACGAGCCGCACGCTCAGCGAAGCGTGCGAAGGTCCGGACAGCGTAGGGATGCAGCGCAGTCTCGGGCTCGTCGATCGCTACGACGCCGCCGTCGTCCGCCGCCGCGAGACTAGCGAGCAGGACGAGCATGGCGATCACCCCGTTGGCTTCGTTGCGCAGGGGCTCGGCGAGCTCGCGCCCCGGTCGAAACACCCGCGCGACCAGGGTGTTGCCGGCCTCGACGAAGTCGAGGTCTTCGATGAGCCTCGGAAACGCCGCCTGGAGGCCGGTGAGCACGAAGGTGTAGCGGTGGCGGTCCGGCTTGCGCTGCCACCACGCGCGCAGCATCGTGATCGCGTTCTCGCCGTGGCTGGACAGGCGCGTCGCATGAGCCGTGTTGGATCCCCCGCGCAGGGCGTGGAGATCGAGATCGTGCATCACGCTCATGCTGCCGATACAGGCGGCCATCTGCTCGACCGCTGGCTCCTTGACCTGGCTGTCGAGGAGCGTTCGAAGTCCGAGGCGACCGTTGGCGCGGAGCTGTCGCTCGCCGTGCCTGAGCGTGCCGAGGGCGTCGCGGCGAAACACCTCGCGCTCGCCTGCGTGAAGCGACTCCCCGCCCGAGGGATCGGCCCCGGGAGTGAGCGCGCCCAGGACCAGGACCCAGCGTAGATCGTCGAGCTCGATGCTGAGCTCCACGGGCTCATCGGGAGGCGCGTCGCGGTGGCGCAGCCCGTGACCCCCGTCGAGGACGACGGCGATCGCCTCGGACAGACCGCGCTCGAGGGCGACCCGCAGCAGCTTCAAGACGAGCAGGGCCGTGGTCTTGCCAGCGCCGTTGGCTCCGACGATCAGGCTGACACCGTCGGCCCGGAAGCGAAACTCGCGGAGACCGTAGAAGTTGCGCGCGACGATTGTCAGCGCCTCGGCATCGACGACGGGGTCGAGATGCAGGGGCTCCGCTGGCTGGTCGGGCATGTCCGGGACGTCGGGGGTGGCGTCGTCGCCCTCGCCGAGCCGCAGCTTGACCCGAGTCAGGACCTCGTCCATGACGTCGAGGATCGAGCAGTAGTTCCAGTCTCCGTTCGGATTGCGGGCGAACTTGCGCTTCAGGCCGAGCTCGCCGTCGGGACCCCAGCCGGTATCGAGCATGCGCAGCTCCTCGTCGAGGCCCATCTCTCGCAGGAGCGGACGTAGCTGGGATCGGGCGTACTCGACCTCGGTGTCTTGGCCGCGAGGATCTGCGTCGGGGTCGAGCACCTCGTCCTCGGCGAGCGACCAGGCGTCGTTGATCGCCCGCTCGATCTTCTCGACCAGCGTCGCCTTGGTCAGCACGATCAGGCTCTTACACCAGCGTGCGCACGGCTCACAAGCGCGCGGGAAGCCTCGCTCGGCGAGAGATGGGCCTCGGTGTCGAGCTGCCGTGGTGGTTCGCACCCAGGGCGCGAGTACCGCAATTTCAGCGACGAACGCGCTGTCTCGCTGTAGCCTGAGCCATGTCTTCGGCCAAGCCCCCGGAGTGAATATTGACTCCGCCAAGGTCGGCGAGTGCCTCGGCGGTCTCGGCGACTGGCTCGCGGAACTTCTGCGTGCTCCCTGGCCCAGCTCGAGCGCTGGCGCGAGCGGGCCAGGGTCGTCGACCCCGCAGTCGAGCTCGTCGCCGCCGAGGCCTGAGGGAGGTCGAGCTCGCCTCAGCGGCTCAGGTCGCGCAGCCGCTCGACCGTCTGCTTGGTCTGCTTGGTCAGATCGTGCCCGACCCCGCGCACGGCCTCCTCGACCTCGAGCGACTTCTCGTACCACTGGAGCGCCTGGCGGTAGGCCTTGCGCTTCTCGTGGATCAGCCCGAGGTTGAAGTAGCTCGTCGCCGTGATGATGCTCGAGCCGCCGAGCAGCCGCTCGCGGATCTCCATGGCCTCGGTCGCGTACTTCAGCGCGTCGTCGAGCTTCTTGAGCCGGTAGTAGGCGATCGCCATGGCGTCGAGGGTCCGCGCCGTGTCGAGGTGGTTGTCGCCCAGGGCCAGGCGGCGCAAGGTCAGCGCTTTTTGGTACCACTCGAGGGCCGTGTCCCAGCCCTTGCGGGCGGCCCAGACGTCGCCGATGCCCTGGTAGCTGACGGCGACCTCCGGGTGCCCCGGGCCCAAGATCCGCTCTTGGACCTCGACGGCGTGGTTGAGCAGCTCGTAGGCCTCGTCGGCGCGCTCCTGGATCAGCAGCACGTCGGCGTAGCTCGCCTCGGACAGGGCCGTGGCCGGGTGGTCCGGGCCCAGCGACTTGGTCTCGGCGGAGATCGCCTTTTTGTACCAAGCGGCGGCGCCCTCGATGTCCTCGAGGCCGATGTGGGTGTAGCCGAGGTTGTGGTAGGCCCGCGAGGTGATCGGGTCGTCGGCGCCGAAGGTGTCGGTCCAGATGTCGAGGGCGCGCATGTAGAGGTCGTGGGCCGCGCGGTAGTTGGCCATGGCGACCTCGAGGTTGCCAAGGCGGTTGGCCGCGTCGGCGACCCGCGGGTGCTCGGCACCAAAGAAGGCCTCGCGCTGGCCGAGGGCGGCCTCGAGGTCGCGGCGCGCCTCGATGTAGTTGCCCGCGCGCAGCTCGGCCGTGCCGATGCAGGTCAGCGCGTCGGCCTCGCCGATGGCGTAGCCGAGCTTCTGCGCGGCGGTCAGCGCCGGGCGGCCCTGGCCGAGGGCCTGCTCGTAGTCGCCGATCATCACCGAGTGGTGGCAGCTCGCGACCTTGGCGTCGATCTTGCGCCGCTCGTCGCCGGACTTCTCGGCCGCGAAGCCGGCCTCGCCGAGGAGCTTGCTGGCCGCGTCGCTCTTGCCCAGGGCGAGGAGCGTGCGCGCCTCGGCGGTCTTGTCGTCGGCGAGCTTGGCCGCCTCGGCGTCGACGGTCTCCTCGGGCTGCTTGTAGTAGGCGAGCACGGCCTGGTTTTGGCAGGTCGAGATCTGCTCGGAGATCTCGAGCATGGCCCGGTCGATGTGCTCGTAGCTGGTCCGGTCGACGCCCTCGAGGGCCGAGACCAAGGTCCGCTGCTGGACCAGGGCGGTGTTCAGGCACAGCGAGACCCGCACGTAGATCTCCTCGGGCATGGTCTCGCGCTCGACCGTGTCCTTGCAGGCGCGGCGGTTCATCATCACCCAGTCGCTGGCGATGTCGTCCATCTTGGTGATGATCCGGTCGACGTTGATCTGCTGGCTCTCGCCGGCGAAGGCCTCGAGGCCGCTGCGGATCTCCCGGCGCTTGTCGGAGCTCCACACCCGCTCGACGTCGAGGTCGAAGTCGTCACAGGGCCCGGAGGCGGCCTGGTCGCGGCCGTGGGCGCAGGCGCCCGCAAAGGCGCCGGCGAGCAGGGCGATCAGGGCGAGGCTGGCCCGCGTGGTCGTGGTCTTGCGCATGTCGGTTCTCAGTCGGCTTGGGTTGGTTGCGCGCAGCTCGGGGGCTGGGCGAGGAGCTCGTCGAGGCTGGCCTCGACCAGGGCGAGATCGGCAGCGTCGCCCGCGGCGCGCAGGAGCTCGCTCGAGCTGCGCTGGCGCTCGAGGCGGTCGTCGAAGCAGCGCACGCGGGCCGCGTAGGTCTCGGCGTCGATGATCCCGCGGACGAAGTGGTCACGACAGACCGAGGTTCGCGTGCGCACCCAGTCCTCGGCGATGAGGTCCATCTCATTGGCGACGGCCTGGCGACGCTCGACCTCCAGGGCGGCGCTTTGCTTCATGAACTCGGCGCGGACCGAGGCCGACCAGACCCGCTCGACCTCGACCTCGAAGTCCGCGCAGGGGTCGGTCTTGGACTGGCTGCTAGAGGCACGGGATCCCGCGCAGGCGCCGAGCACGGACACGCTGAGCACGCACAGGAGTAGTCGCCCGGGGGTCGGGATCGCTCGGCTCGGGGGCACGCGGGCATCTTGGAGAATCCGGCGCCCGCAGTCACGCGCGAGATGCTCCACCGCGAGGTGGGGGTCGAGCTCACCAAAAGAACAGTTTTCCAGCCACACTGTAAATCGAGCGTTAGCCTGTTCCAGGCAGACTGTACTTCTGCGCTGTTCGCACGTTCAAAATCGCCCCTTAATTTTCATTCAGGCTGTATCGATCTTCGATTTTGTGAAAATTTGCCGATGACTAATTTCACCCAACGAAGGCAGAGTGCCGCGATTTATGCGGTTTTGAGCGCTTCTCCGGCACAATTTGTTGGGTTCGGGACCAAGAACACCGAATTTCAGTAAAACTGGAAATTTAATTTGCGCGACCTGCCCACGATCGTGCATGGTTTCAGTGTCATCGAAAAACGATGGCGAGCCCGAGGCAGAGACCATGAACGGCAACCGACAGACCAAGCCAGCGCAAGGATGCGAGGACGTCTGTCGGGAGCGTTCGGGCTCGTTGGAGCTGGTGGTCCATGGAGGCGGCAAGGAGCGCTGCTTTCCGATCACTGAGCTCCACTTCGACGAGGTCGAGGTCGCAGGGAGCGACCTCGACCTCGGCCCTCGCCGCAAGGAAGCGGCGATCCACTATTGCGATGGGAACCTCATGGACGAGATCTCCTGTCGCATCGTGCTGCGCGCCACCGGAGTTGGTGCCGAAAGGGGCGCCGGAGCTGGCGCCGCGCGCGTTCGAGTCTTCAACCATCAGGGTGAACACATGGACGTCGTTCGCCTGGTGAACTCGCTCGAGCGGCGCGCCCAGCTGCGGCGCGACATCGAGCGGGCCCGGCTCACGGTCGCCTGCGGGTGGCTCTGAACCTCGCTCAGCCCAGGAGCGACGCACTTCCGAGCGCGTCGGGTTCCATCGCGGGCTCCTAGCTTTCCCCGGGGCAGGACGTGCGGCGCCAAGGACGGCCCGTGCGTCTTGTTTCGGGGACCTTTGGATCGTGAGTGAACCCTGTCGCAGCTGGCCAAAGAGCGGGTCTGAGCGCTGATTCTTCGCCTTGCCAGGGGTCAGATCCTTTGGTACATGCCGCGCGCCGAGATGGGTGACCACGACACGCTCTACACCGTCTTGATGCCCGAGTTCTGGGCCCGGTTGACGCATCGCGCAGCCGAGACGCCTGCGATCGGGCAGCGCCACTGGGAGTGGGCGCTGTTCCAGGACACGCACTACTCGTTGATTCACGTCGCCGCCGCCGTGATCACCTTCGTGTTCCTGATCATCGCCAGCTTGGTCTGGCGAGCGAGCATCCAGGACAAGACCGAGGGCGTCGTGCCGCCACGCAAGTGGAACCTGGCGGCGATGCTCAGCAATTTCGTCAACGCCACCTACAACATCTGCTCGGATGTCATGGGTGAGAAGCACACGCGGACCTTCTTGCCCTTCCTGGGCACGCTGGCGCTGTTCATCTTCGTGTGCAACATCCAGGGGCTGATCCCTGGGCTGCTCCCGGCCACGGACACGCTGAAGACCAACCTCGCCCTCGCGGTGATGGTCTTCCTCGTCTACAACTTCACCGGCTTCTTCGTTCAGGGCCGGCACTACGCGGCGCACTTCATGGGGCCGAGCTTCTCGGTGGGCCCGCTGCCCAAGTTCCCCTGGCTGTTCCCGCTGATGGTCCCGATCGAGATCGTCAGCCACCTCGCGCGGCCGCTCTCGCTCTCCCTGCGTCTGATGGGCAACATGGTCGCGGACCACAAGGTCCTCGGCGCGATCATGATGCTGGTCCCGCTGGTCGTCCCCGTCCCCTTCTTGTTGCTGGGTGTGCTGGTCTCCATCGTGCAGACCCTGGTGTTCACCCTGCTCACCGCGATCTATCTGTCCATGGCCCTCGAGCACGCCGAGGAGCACTGATCAAACCCAAACGATTTCTCGACTCCCCGTCGACTTTCTCAGAGGAAACCGAAACATGAAGCGCTTCATCGCCCCCCTCATCGCCCTGATGACCCTGATCCTGGTGCCGGGCATCGTCTTTGCTGCCGCCCCCGAGACCGGCGCCGCCCCCCTCGGCGCGGGTGGTGGGATCCGCGCTTTGGGTCTTGGTCTGGCCATGGGCCTCGCCGTGCTCGGCGGTGGTCTCGGTCAGGGCCGGGCTGCGTCGACCGCCCTCGAGGGCATCTGCCGCAACCCCAGCGCCGCCAAGGAGGTCTTCACCCCGATGCTCCTCGGCCTGGCGTTCGTCGAGTCCCTTGTCATCTTCGCGTTCGTCTCGCTGTTCATCATCTGAGCCCGAGCTCCTCGGCGAGATAACTCTCCTTCAAGGATCGACCCTGGCCTGGTGGCTTGGGTCGATTTTTTTGTTCGTAGGTCTTTTGCGGGGGGTGTCGAGGTTTTTTGCGGGGGGTGTCTGTGGAGGGGGGTTGTCGAGGTTTTTTGCGGGGGGTGTCTGTGACGACGGTGCAGGCGCACGGGCCAGCAGGGGACCCTTCCCGCTCAGACAGATCGCTGACTGCGGAGGGGGTTGGTGGGGCAGACGGGGGCGTCTGCGAGGGGTGTCGCTCCGAAGGTGCTGGGCGTACGCTAAACTCGCGGGAAGGGTCCCCTGCTGTCCCTTTTGTGCGCCTCTTTGTCGGAGGGTGACTCCGCCGCTGGGAAGCAGAGGGTGACTCCGCCGCTGGGAAGCAGAGGGTGACTCCGCCGCTGGGAAGCAGAGGGTGACTCCGCCGCTGAGAAGGAGGGTGACTCCGCCGCTGGGAAGCAGAGGGTGACTCCGCCGCTGAGAAGGAGGGTGACTTCGCCGCTGGGAAGCAGAGGGTGACTCCGCCGCTGAGAAGGAGGGTGACTTCGCCGCTGGGAAGCAGAGGGTGACTTCGCCGCTGGGAAGCGGAGGGTGACTCTGCCGCTGGGAAGCAGAAGGGTGACTTCGCCGCTGGGAAGCGGAGGGTGACTCTGCCGCTGGGAAGCGGAGGGTGACTCTGCCGCTGGGAAGCGGAGGGTGACTTCGCCGCTGGGAAGCGGAGCTCAGCAGGCATCGAAGAGCACCTCGTCTGTGAGGGCCGGCATGTCGCTCGCAGATGTAGAGCAGGCCGCTCGAGTGGAAGGGGCCCGCGCCGAGCACCGAGCCGGCTATGCGGCTTCGTTTGTGGGTCGCCCGTGACTCGGCGAGAGCGCAGGGGTGGGAAGGCTTGTGCCGAACAGGCCGCGGTGCACCGCCCGAAGCAGCGCGCCTCGCAAAAGAAAAGAGCCGCAAAAGAAAAGAGCCGCAGCGAGGTCGCTGCGGCTCTTCTTCGTGGTGGCCCCGAGATCTAGGGCGCCTCGACCCAGAGCTTGCCTTGGGCGGGCAGGTACGTGAACTTGAGCTGGTTCATCAGCGGGACGTTCGCGTAGCCGCCCAGCTCGAAGCCCGCGAAGGCGCGGACGCCCGCGATGCCGGGCTCGCCGGGCTGCTCGAGGTAGACGAGGCCGCCGACGCCGGAGGCGACCTTTTGCTCGCCGAAGCTGACGGCGTCGACGAGGACCATCTTGCGGCCGCCCTCGACGTCCTCGGGGTTCTCGACCTCACGGGGGAGGTGGTCGCTCTTGAGGTAGGCCTTCTCGGTGGTCGAGATCGCGCTGGGGTGGATGCCGCCGAGCCAGATCCAGATGTCGTACTCGGAGCCGTCGATGTGGGCCTGGGTGGCGGGGATGTGGATCGACCACTGGTCGAGGAAGAGCAGCGGGACCTCGGCGGCGCCGGAGGGGGCGGCGGCGGGGGCTGCCTTGGTGACCGTGAGCGAGCCGGCAGGGAAGTCGGCGACGACGGAGCCCAGGCGGTGCATGACCTGGTGGCCGAGGATGATGCCGGGCTTCTCGTCGGGGAGGTTGGCGCCGCCGAAGGCCGAGAGGTCGTCGACCACGGCGGGGATGTTCTTGATCTTGAGGCCCTTGAACTCGACCTCGGGGACGAGCACGACGTCGTACCCGCCGAGGTTGAAGAGGCTGACCTTGCCGAGGGGCTCGAGGCCCAAGCTGGCGGCCATGTCGGCGTCGATGTGGCTCTCGATCTGCATCTCCGAGAGCATCGCGGTGGTCGGCTGGCCGCCGACGGTGGCGAAGGAGAACTTCAGGCCGGTCCACTGGTGGAGGCCGAGGTCGGAGGTGCCGGTCTCGCCCTCGACGGTGAGCAGCTCGCCCTTGCCCTGGAAGGCGCGCAGGAAGTCGGCGTAGCCGCGGATGGCGTCGGCGGCGATGCCATCGGCGGCGCCGCTGAGGAAGACCTCGTCGGCGACGGCCGGGCCGGCCTCGGCGTCGGCGAGGACGTAGTGCGACCACAGCTGGCCGATGCGCGAGTCGAGGCCGACCGGCGCCTTGCAGACCTTGGCCTGGGCGTCACACCAGCCGCCGATGTCCTCGCAGTCCTCGAAGGTCTCGCAGGACTTGTTCTCGAAGCCCTCGTTCTCGGCCTCGATCACGGGGGTGAGCACGCTCAGGGCCTCCTCGAACTGGCCGCTGGCCCGGAGGTTGCGGGACAGGGCCACGGCGGCGCCGTAGTTCTTGGGGTCGAGCTCGATGGCCTTGCGCAGGGCCTCGGTCGAGGCCGCGAAGTCGCCGGCCCGCCACTTGGCGGCGCCGATGACCACGTAGGCGTCGGCGTTGTCGGGGTTGTCGGCCAGGGCCTCTTCGCCGCGCTCGTAGGCCGAGATGTAGCGGCCCATCTGCAGGTCCTCGTTGGCGAGGGTGATCAGCTCGTTGACCTTGGCGTTCTTGGCCGCGGCGGCCTGTTCGGCCTCGACCTCTTCCTTGGACTTGCCCTTGGGCACCTTGGTGCCGTCGGTGGTGGTCTTGGCGCAGCCAGTGGTCGCGCCGGGGAGGGCGAGGAGCAGGGCCAGGGACAGGGGGCTGAGGAGGCTTCGGACGCTTCGCATGCGCGTTCTCCTGCGGCGCGGGCCGAGTTCGGCGGGCGCGGCGGTGGCGGGGAGGATACCCGCCACGAGGCGAGGTCGGCAAACGCCTTCGCTGCCCGTGAGTGAACCCGCGAAGACGAGGGTCAACCACGTCGTTGAGCCCGCCTTTCACCCCCGCGGCCGGTGTTTTCGGCGTGTTTGGGGTCCGAGGGCGCTCAGGGCTGGCTCTGGGGGTCCACGGCCACGTCCGAGGGAGCCGCGCTGGCCTGAGCCGCGCGATCGCCTTCGTCAGGGCTGGTGCGCCGGTGGTGGCCGAGGAGCAGGGCCCCCGGGAGCGCCAGGACGCAGGCACCGAGGAGCTGCAGCAGGTACATGAGCGCGGCGAAGGTCGAGGCCGCGTCGACCTCGCTGGGCCCGGTGAGCAGGCCCAGGGCCAGGGCCATGCCGACCTGGAAGCTGCCCGCCTGGGCCGGGCCGCCGGGGACCTGGATGCTCAGCCCGACCACCGCGACGACCACGGCGGCGTCGGCGAAGCCGAGCTCGAGGCCGCAGGCGAGCATCAGCAGCCACAGCTGGAAGATCGTCAGGCCCCAGTAGATCGCGGACCACAGCAAGAAGGGCCCGCTCAGGCGCCAGTCGAAGAGCACGGCGATGGTCGCGGCCATGCGGTGGGCGGCGGCCGCCGCTCGCTGACCGAGGCGCCCGGGCAAGGCGGCGCCGACCACTCGCTCGAGCACGGCCGGCTCGAGGGCGCCGAAGATCAGCGCCGCCAGGGCCAGGACGAAGGTCAGGGCCATGATCCGCCCGCTCCCGCGGATGTACGAGAGGGTCTCGGGATCGTCGACGCTCAGGTGGGCGAGCTCGAGGCCGACGAAGAGCATGGCGACGACGATCAGCGCGTCGACGACCCGCTCGACGGCGATCGCGGACAGGGACTCGGTGAAGCCCACCCCGGGCTCGCGGGCCCGGGTGATCAGCAGCGGCCGGGTGAATTCGCCGAGCCGAAAGGGCAGCAAGATGACCGCGGGGAAGCTGACCAGGCCGCTGCCGTGGAGCACCCGCCAGTCGAGGCGCCGGCGCGGGCTCTCGGGGCTCGCGTCGGCGCTGGCCCGGGCGACCACGCGATCGAGGGCGAAGCGCAGCCGCGCCGCGCGGAAGCCCGCGTAGGGCAGCTGGACCGCGCAGGCGGCCACGAGCAGCCACGGCCGGGGCAGGACCACGCGCTCGGGCCACAGGTCGATCTTGCCGAAGCGGGCGACGAGGATCAGCAAGGCGGCGGCGGCGGCCACGGAGACCAGCCACAATAGCACGCGCCTGCCCGCGCTCGGGGCCTCGCGCGGGAGCTCTCGAGCCGCGGCCATGGGGGCTGTTTTATACCCCCCGGGGGATCTGTGAAATCGGCCGCGTCCGAGCATGGCACGCAGTCGCGACGTGGATTCGGGCCAATTGCTGTTCTAGCCTTGTCGGGCCGCGGCATGGAGACCTACCGCATCCGCTTCCTCGGCGGCCCGACGCCGGTGCGCTCCATCGAGCTCGTGCGCGAGTTCATGGGGGTGGGCCTGCGCGAGGCCAAGGAGCTTGTCGAGACCCGGGGGGTGATCCTCGAGCGGGCGACGGCGGCGGAGGCCCGGCGGATCCACGCGCGCTTCGCCGAGATCGGGGCCGAGGTGGCGCCGGAGCGGACCTGGCGACACCTCTACATCTACGACCCCAGCCACCCCGCGCGGGGTGACCAGCCGCTGCGGCGCCTGCGTGCCGGGGAGCGCGAGGTGGAGATCGACGGCGGCGCGCTCGGGGCCTGGGGCCGCCCGAGCGCCAGCGATCTCGCCGAGTCGAACCGCCTGGCCTTCGAGGATCCGACGCTCGCGGATCGCCACACCCTGGCCAGCATCCACGGCTGGGTCGGCAAGGGCCTGGCCATCGCCGAGAGCGAGCTCGACGTGCTCGAGGCCCTCAGCCCCCGCGACCACGCGCTCGAGGCGAGGCTGCGGGCGACCCCCGAGGATGTCGAGGCCCACCTCATCTATGGCGACTGGTTGCAGGCCCGGGGCGACCCTCGCGGCCAGCTCATCGCCCTCCACCACGCCCGGCACGCGGCCGAGTCCGAAATCGAGGGCGGGACGCTCACGGCCAAGCTCCGCGCCGAGCTGCGCGAGCGCGAGCGCGAGCTCCTCAGCGTCCACGCCGGCCACTTCTTCGGCCCCCTGCGCGGCCTGTGCGAGCCGGACACCAGCCGCCGCGACTCCCTGGCCCTGCGCTGGTCCCTGGGCTTCGTGGACGCGGCCTTCGTCGGCGCCCTGAACTGGTCGCGCGCCGCGGGCGGCCCCTTCGAGATCCTCGCCGCGCTCTTGCGCCTCCCGGTCACCGCCCGCCTCCAGACCCTGGCGCTGACCAACATGATCAGCTCGCGCCCCGAGCTCGAGGCCCTGCTGTGCGCCTCGAGCGTGGTCGCCAACCTGCGCGCCCTCGAGCTCGGCGACCACGCCGAGCCCCCCCGCCCGCGCCGCGGCGCCGCCCCACCGCCCACCTGGGCGCGGCTGTGGCCCCACCTACAACGCCTCGAGCGCCTGCGCCTCCACGGCGATCACCCGCCCTTGGGCGCCTTGCACTCCCAGACCCTCACCCACCTCGAGCTCCACCTCGGCGACCTCGACACCACCCTCGCCTGGCTCGACCAACAAAGCTCCGCCCCCACGCCCCTGGACAGTTCACCAAGGTTCACCAGCCGCCTCCCCCAGCTGCGCACCTTGACCCTCGCCCCCCGCAGCCCCGCCATCACCCGCGCCGGCCTCGGCGAGCTGCTCGGCCGCCCCGAATTCGACGCGCTCACGACCCTCGAGCTCAGCGTGCGCGACGAGCCCTTACCTCCACCCCTCGTCGACGCCCTCGCCCACACCCCCCGCCTGCGCACCCTGGACCGCCTCGACCTCTCGCGCTGCACCGCCGACGACCACAGCCGCGCCCACCTCCAAGCCTTGCACGCGCACGGCCACCTCCCCCGAGACCTCCGCCTCCCTCGACCTGCCCTCGCCTAGGAGCCCGTGGTGGAACCCAGCGCGGCCCCTGGCGCCGGGATTTTCGTCGAGGGCGCGAAGCCAAAACGCCGCTGTACCGGGCGTACTGCAAGTTTTGGCGACAAAGCCCTCGGCGAAAAGACCAAGCCAGGTGTCGTGTTGGGTTTCACCACGGGCTCCTAGAGCGGCAATCAGTTTGGATTCGCGCTCTCAGGCACATCTGGGCGGCCCCGTGGTCTTTGTCACTCGGCGCTCGCAGTGGGTCCACCACGGGCTCCTAGGCTTGACCAAGACGAGCCTCGCCAAAAACCAGACACCCCACCGATTGCCGGCTCGCGGAGACATCCTTCCGCCAAAGAGGCGCACAAAAGGGCCAGCAGGGGACCCTCTGGGCGAGTTCTGCGAACGTAGCCCAACTTCGGAGCGACGCCCTCCAAGAAGGACAGCATCACTTCACCGAGCCAGCCGTCGGAGTCAGCAGCTGTCCGAGCCAAGAGGGTCCCCTGCTGGCCCGTGCGCCTGTTCGTCGGCCGAGAAGACCCCCGCCAAAGGCCGAGAAGACCCCCGCCAAAGACCGAGAAGACCCCCGCCAAAGACCGAGAAGACCCCCGCCAAAGACCGAGACGACCCTCTATTCCAAAGCCCCCCGAAACCCCAAAAACTTGTCCCGAAAAACCTCCTCCGAAAACGCCGCATCCGCATCCTCGTGCACATCCATCCAAGCCTGCATCCGCTCCTCCCCCGGCCGATCCAGCTCCCCAATCGCCAGCGTCATCGTACACCGCAGCCCCTCCTCCCGGTGCTCGTCCGTCTCCACATCCACGCTGCACTGAAAGCAAACCCCATAGTGCGTCACCACCACCTTCTCCCCCTCCTCGTGCTCGAGGCGCCGCCCCAGCGTCAAGAACTTCGGCTCCCCCTCGCAGGTGATCGCCAGCACCTTCGTGCTGGCGATCTGCTGGCGAAACATGTCCTCGAGCTCGGCCCGCAGCATCACGAAGGGCTCGCTCACGTTGAAGAACATGTGCACGGAGTCGGCGAAGATCGAGAAGTCGTCGCGGGGATCGGCGGCCGGCTCGGTCATGATGAGCCATGGATAGCACGTCCCTCCTCGCGTCGCGCCGCCGCGTTCACAATCCCCACGCTCGGAGGTGACGCACCGGGGTGAGTCGGCCGTACCGTCTGCGGGGAGGGGGAGCCGGGTCGCTCGGCGAGCACGAATTCGAGCTGAAAATTGTATTTCGCGCACGCCATCGTCTTCGAGGATCGCAAGGCAGGTGTCGTCGGCTTCTGTCGGCTGCTGATACTCGCCGGCGTCGTCGAGGACATGGGCGCCCAGTGGATCGCGCAGGCACTCCGGCAAGGACTCGGTCGGTCCGGGGGCGAGGGTGGGGTCGCCGCGGTGTCGAGCTTGCAATGGTCGGTGCAGGCCTGCGCGCGGACGTCGACGCCGCCCTCGGCGGTGAACTCGTCGAGGCGCTCGGTGCAGGGGCTGAGCACGAAGGTCGGTCGACGAAAACTCGGCGCGTGAAAAAGGTGAGCCGCGTTGTTGGGCCAGTTTACCAATTGAGCGAGTGTACTTTTGGCCGCTGGTGGCGAGGGGATCATCCTCTTAGCCTCTGTCCATGCGATTGAATTCGAGCCTCGTTTTGGTTTGCATGCTCGCGGCCGCCTGCGCCTCCGATGATGGGGGCGCTGACGAGGTCGGCGAGACCGCCGGGAGCGAGGGGTCCGACGAGGCGACGGAGACGGACACGTCCACGGAGGGCGGAACCACGGGGACGGGGACGGGGACGGGGACGGACACCGACACGGCGGAGACGGACACGGAGGCCGAGGGCGAGGAGACGACCACGGACACCGACACGGGCGGCGGCGAGACCCTGGCGCCGGGCCTGTTCATCGGCGTCGATGATCTCGAGCGCGCCCGCGATCGCGCGAGCGGGGGGATCGAGCTGTTCGAGGCTCAGCTGAGCCTGGTCGACTCTCGGGCCGCGGCCGCGCAGAGCGAGGAGCCCAACCCCTTCCACATGGACGACGTCACGCAGATCCGCTTTGGCTGGTGCGAGTCGAGCGACGACGTCGACGACACGCTCAGCGAGGCCTCGGACCGGTTCACCAACGAGAGCGACGACATCCACGGTCTGGCGTTGAAGTTCGCCCTGAGCGAGGACCCGGCCTACGCCGACGACGCCCTCGCGCGCATGCTGGTCTGGGCCGAGGCGCAGACCCTGGTCAACCTCAACGACCTCGGGGTGGACTTCGCGGCGGCCACCCTCGACGACATGACCGACGGCTACTGCAGCGATCGCCCGTGGAACTTCGCCCTCGACACGATGTGGCAAGCCTACGGCCTGACCAACATCGCCGACAGCTACCTGCTGCTCACCCGCAACGGCTACGCGCTCTCGGAGGCGGACGACGCGGCGCTCCGCGACTGGATCTTGCGCGTGACCGAGGCCGTCAACTCGAGCTTCCAGGCGTGGACCAAGTGGGCCGACGCGCACCCCAGCTCGAGCGTCTACGAGCGCTACCGATCCGACAACCACCTCTCGTGGGCGATGGTCGGGCTGATCTCCGCGGCCGTCGCCCTCGACGACGACGCGCTCGCGGACTACGTGCTCGAGGGCGGGGAGTGGACCGACAGCCGCACCGGCGCCTACGCGAACCCCTCGTCGGTCCGCGAGCTGATCGACTACGCGATCGAGGGCGACGGCCTGGTCTACGAGGAGAAGATCCTCCGGGATCCGCCGGTCGGCTACTCCTTCTTTCACCTCTGGGCGCTCAGCGCCATCGCCCGCGTCGCCGAGCTCCACTACCCCGAGCACGACATCTGGGCCTACGCCGGGGAGGACGGCGGGAGCTTGAAGCTCGCCTTCGACCGCTACGCCGGCTTCATCACGGGCACCAAGGTCTCGCCGGAGCCGGATCAGGAGCCGGACCTCACGACCTACAACTTCCTCTACGAGCTACCGGTGGCGCGCTGGGACGAGGCCGAGCACCTCGAGGCGCTCACGGCGGCCTCGCGCAACCGGTGGATCATCCAGAATTTCGGGCCTGTGGCCGTTCTCGTTGGCGTCGATCCGTGACCGAGCGCCCGGTGAGCTCGGCCCGCTGACCCGGGCTCGGGCTCACCGGGCCACAGGAGGTCGCTCAGGAGGCGATGGTCAGGACCACGCGCCCGCTCGCGTTGGGGCGCTCGGCCAGACGGATGGCGTCGGCCCAGGCTTCGAGGTCGAAGCGCTCGACCACGCGCTCGCGCAGGCCGAGGTCGACCGCGGCCGCGACGAGCTCGGTCAGCCGCGCCTGAGCCCGGGCCTCGCCGACCTCGCGGCTCCACTGGTGCAGCCAAAAGCCGCGCAGGTGGAGCTGGCGAAACACGAGCTGGCCGATGGACATCTGCGCGGGGGCCCGGCTCGCGCCGCCGTAGACCACGAGCTCTCCGCCGGCGTCGAGGCAGCTGGCGAGCAGCTCGGTGGTCGCGCCGCCGCTGCCGTCGAAGGCCACGCTCGGGGCGGGCAGGCCGAGCTCGATCAGGCGCCTGCCCAGGCCGGGCTCGCGGACCAGGACATGGTCCGCGCCCAGCCCCCACAGGTCGGCGATCGGCTCGCGCGAGCCGACCAGGGCGACGCTGTGCAGCCCCCGGGCCTGGGCGAGGGCGGTGAGGTAGCGGCCCACGGAGCCGCCGCCCGGGCTGTGCACGAACCAGTCGCCGGGGCGCAGGGCGTCGAGGAGCACCGCCGCGCTGAGCCCCTCGACGCGCAAGGTGCACAGCGCCGCGAGGTCGGGCCGCGGGGGGAGAGGGACGAGGGTCGAGGCGGGCACGCAGACGCGCTCGCGCCAGGTCCCGCAGCGGATCGGCAAGAGCACCGCGGTCCCGGGCGCGAGCGCGGACTCGCCCTCGCGGGGATCGACGAGCACGCGGCCGATCCCCTGGGCGCCCGGGAAGCCCCCAGGCGGCGGCAGCGGGTAGTGCCCGCGGATCATCAGGCGGTCCATGGGGCCGATGGGCGCCGCCAGGACCTCGATCAGGGCCTCGCCTGGTCCGGGCTCGGGTTCGGGGAGCTCGACGAGCTCGAGGACCTCGAGGGGGTGACCCGCTCGTTGAACACGCAGGGCTCGCAAGGCCGCGAGTGTGCGCGATAGTGACCTGGGCTGCTAGAGCAGGCCCCGGCTCGAGCTGCCAGCCGAGCGCGCCTTGGATGGGCGACCGGCCGGTGGGCTAGCCGTGAGGTGAGCGAGCTGCGCAGCGGATCGGGATCCCCGCAGGCAACGCGGGGAGTTTGAGAGAACACTCGCGTTTCGCGGCACCCCAAATCGGCGCTAAGTCCGCATCCCGACCCCGACTCTGGCGATCGCTCGAGGCTCAGCCGCGGGCGTAGCTGAGGAACATCATCGGCTTGCCCTCGGCGTCGCCGCAGACGACGGTCCACTCGTAGCCGCCCTCGATCCCGTGGGCGACCTGGCGGTCCGTCGAGGTGTCGGGGCTGGGCATGTCGGCCACGGTCTTGCCAGCGACCTTGGCGATCTCGCTCAGGGCGTTTTGCATGCACTGGTCGGGGCTCGTACCCGCGGCGAGCACCAGGATCATGGCCGCGGTGAAGCCCCCGCGGAACTTGGTCTCGTCGACGTCCTTGCGCTTGACGACCGAGCCCGGGAAGCGGGCCTCGTCGTACCAGGGCGGGGGCTCTCCGGGGCGCGAGCTCCCGTCGGGGGACTCCTGGCTGACCGCGGGGGCGGAGCTGGGCGCGGGCACGGTCGTGGGCGCGGGCGCCTGTTCGGGCGCGGCAGGCTCCGCGGCCTCGGGCGCACCCTTGGTCGCCTCGGCGGGCTTGGGCGGCTCGCAGGCGAGCGCGGCGAGAGGGAGGGTGAGCGCGATGGCGAGGGCGGCGCTGTGCGAGCGCATCATGGCTCGGGAGCTTACTTGTCCCGGATGCATCGCGCGAGCAGGCCCTGGTCATCGTCGATCTCGACGCTCGCCCACTCGGCGGTCTCCTTGTCCACGTAGGTCTGCTCGGCCGCGCCTTCGCGGGTCCAAAACGGCCCTGGGCCGCCGAACCACATGTACAGGGCCCTGACCTCGGCAATGCTCGGCAGCCGCCACGCGGGCGCGTCGTCGCCCTCTCCGGGGGCGCGGAGCAGCGAGCAAAAGCGCACCGCCTCATCGCGGCTCACCGCCTCGGCGACGGCCATGAAGATCTGGTACTGCTCGCGGTCGAGGACGATCGGCAGCGGGTTGGCGGCCTGCGGGACAGTCAGCGGCGTCTGGTCGCCCAGGTCCCGGGCGCAGCGAAAGCCCAGGCGGGGGTGTTGGGCGAGCATGCGGTCGGTCTCGAAGTTCTGCTCGGGGATGGGCTCGGCGAAGCTCGCCCCCTCGGCGAGCTGCCAGGCGCCGGCTCGAGCCCCGGAGCGGCCGCCCTTGACGGTGTAGCGCTGGCCGAGCTCGCACTCGCTGCCGCCGCAGAGCGTCTCGATCCAGTCCGCCCACGAGCGGGCCAGCGGCCCATCCTCGTCGCGGAATTCCCCGGTGACATAACGGTTGATGTAGGCGTCTGGATCGAAGGGATCGGCGACCCACTCCGTCGCGTTTCCTCCAAATCCCTTGAGGCCGAAGTAGCTGATATCGAGGGGATCGAAGCCCACTGGCCCGAGCGCGAGGCCGAGCTCGTCGCGGAATTGATTGCCCCAAGGGTAGGTCCAGCCCAGGGGACCACGCGCGGCGTATTCCCACTGTGCTTCCGTGGGCAAGCGAGCGCCTCGCCATTCGCAATAGGCGGCGGCTTGATCGTGGGTCACGCAGGTCTGGGGGATGGACGCGAGCTCGCGATCTTGCAGCTGCGTCTCGCTGGGCCGGCCATCGCTGCCGTCGAGGCAGCGCGCGGGCGTGCACTCGCCAGCGCTCACGCACTTGCCATAGGCCAATCGATTGACCTCCCAACCATCAATCCAATAACTGTCGATACGGTCTTCAAACAGTGGTTGTCCAGCCCATTTCACGTATGGACGATCGGGGGTCGCCTTCATCCGAGTCATTGGGGGCAGGTCACCCCGCCAAAAGACACCTCCCGGAATTTGCACCTCTCCGTTTTGTCCATCTTCGAAGGGGTGGGACACGAGTGTCACGCACTGACCTTCCGGATTGATGCCGCCGCTGCGGGGGCACTCGTCGGGCTGGCTCACCTCTTTGGGGGCCTCGTCGGGCACCTGCTTGCCGCGGTAGGGCTCGCCAGCGGGGATCGTGGGCGGCTGATCGAAGTAGCGCTCGGTTCGGGCGGCCTCGTCTGGGCGGTCACATCCGAGCGGGGACAGCCCGCTGGCGACGAGCAGACCGAGGAGCCAGGGGCACGAAGAGATGGCGGTGCTGCTGGTGCGCATGGCGAGTTCGCTCGACCCTGCCAAAGATTCGAGGACTCGAAAACTCCCGCGTATGAGCGGCTTCGAGGGGAGGTCGCTGGCACCGAGTTTGGGCGCTGTAACCAGGGGCCTCGAGGCCACGTAGGCAATAGACGGACTGGGCGCCCACCGGCGCGATCGCGCTTGGCTCCACTGGCGCCTGTGGAAAACTGGGCCATGCTGATGCAGGGGTGCGAAAAACCCGCCCCACCCCTGAAACGAGAGGAATCATGAGCCTTCTAGCGAATATCGACCATCTGAACATCGCGGCCGGCATCGAGGCGGTCGCCGTCGACACGGGAACCCGCGCATATCGCGGGCAAGAGAGCTGGCACCCCGTCCTCGACGGGGCCTTGGATCTCTTCAAGCAGACCGAAGAGAAGAGCATCCGGCTCGTCATCGGCAAGCACACCGTCGTCGTCCAGCGCGAGAACACCGAGACCGTCGCCGTGGTGCTGCCCACGGGTCACGCGATCGCCAAATCGCTGCGCCGGATGATCCGTCGCATGGCACGCAAGGATCGTGGGCCGCTGCCCAAGACCCAGACCCAACCACAAAGCGAAGCCGCGCCTGCGCCCGCGCCCACACCTTCGGTGGTCCCCAGCGCGCCCGTGGTCTCGCCCTCGGTGTCGCCCTCCCTATCCCCGGTGTCGCCCGTCTCGCCGGCTGCACCGGCGCCGACCAGCGCCCCGCCCAGCCCCCTGGGCAACGTCGCCAAGCCGGAGTCCAAGCCCGAGCCCGCCAAGCCCGAGGTCGAGAGCGCCCCGCCCTCGTCCCCGGACCGCGGTGGCTTCACCTTCTAGCTCGCTCCGCCGAATACCGTCGATATCACACGCTAGAGCACGAAACGGGTGAGGGGGCCGCGAGGCTGCCCTCACCCGGGCGAAGCCCCAAAGCGGGGCAGGCAAAGCTCGCTGTGACCGTCGATGGCGAGCGCTGCCACGGCCAAGCCGACGGCTGGCGCGAATTTGAAGCCGTGGCCCGAGAACCCGGCCGCGATCGACACCCGAGGATCCTCGGGGTGTGGCTCGATCCAGAAGTCACCGCTCGCCGTCTGGGTGTACAGACAGGTCTTGCTCGCGCGTAGCTGCCCTGCCGCGGGGAAGTAGCGCGCGATGAAAGCACGCAGTGGCGCGAGGTCGCGCTCATCCACCTCGCGCGCGACGGACTCGGGGCTGCGCTGGGCCGCGTCCATGTGTGCGACGAGGTCCGCTGTGATGCCCTCTGCGCCAGCGCGGGCCTGGTGGCAGGCGAGCTTACATCCACGCAGCGCCTCGGCCTGGGGCTCGCGCGCGCCCTCGTCGTTGGCGGGGAAGCCATAGAAGAAGCCCTCTGGGGTGAACGCCCCCCAGGCAGGCAGCTCGCGCAGGCAGGCGTCGCTCCACGCCAACACGCGGCGGAGGATCGTCAGCGGCTGGACCCGGGCGGCGATGGGCAGCAGGCGCGCGGCCCAGGCTCCGGCGGCGATGACCAAGTGGTCTGCCTGGATCTGTCGGCCGTCTTCGAGGCGCAGGCCCACACGGGCACCGCCGAGCTCCAGTTCGCGCACTCCCACGCCGTAGTGCAGCGTCGCGCCTGCGGCCTGCGCTTCGTCGCGCAGGGCGTCGAGGCAGGCCCGGACCCGCAGGTAGCCGCTGCCCGGAGACAGGCAGGCGTCCCAGCCCGGGGGGATCTCGAAGGGATAGCGGGCGCGGGCCGTGGTCGCGCTGAGGCGCTGGTGCTCGACGCCGTGCTCGTCCAGGGCCGCGAGCGTGGCGGCGAACTCCGGGTCGTCGGGCGCGCCGAATTCGAGCAGCCCGCAGCGGACTAGCAAGGTCTCGCCCACGCGCTCGCCCAGGGCCGTCCACTCGCGGTCCGCCCGGCTGACCAGGCCGACGTAGTCGGAGCCCTCGTGGTAGGCGTGGCGGATGATCCGGGTGTGGCCGCCGTGGCTGCCGAGCTCGTGGACGTGGCCGTGGCGCTCGAACACCTCGACCCTCGCGCCGCGCCGGGCCAGGGCCCAGGCCGCGGCCAGGCCCATGGTCCCGCCGCCGACCACCGCGACGCGCAGGCCCGCGCCGGCCCGGCTCACGGGTGACCCTCGGCGAAGCCGTAGTAGTCGGCGTTGCCCAGCTCGGGCAGGGCGGCCGAGCGCAGCAGCAAGGTCCGCACGGCCCAGACGTCGCGGAACACCCGGTAGAGCAGGGCCGTCTGGTCCAGGTACTCGACCCCCGCCGAGCCGCCGGTGCCCGTGCGCCGGCCGATGATCCGCTCGACCATGCGTGCGTGTCGCTGGCGGAAGATCACGAAGGCCTGCTCGAGGGCCACGATCGCGTCGAGGACCTCGCGCGGCCAGGCCAGCAGGGGCAGCTCGCGGTAGCTCTCGATGAAGAGCAGCGCGGCGCGGATCCGCGAGCGACGCTGGCGCTCGGGTTCGCTGGTGTCCTCGGGCAGATCTTCGGCCAGCAAGAAGGTCCGCGCGCTGGCGATCTCCTTGCGGTAGCGCGCGTCGAGGCGCTCGCGGTCGCCCTCGGTCAGCGCGTCCTGCATGGCGCGGGTCCGGGCGGCGTCGAGCTCCCGGGCGTGGGCGTCGATGAAGGCCTCGATGACCGCGCGGACGTGGGCGGCGTCGCCCTCGTCCTCGGGCACGGAGCCGTCGATGGGCGTGCGGTAGAGCCAGTCGTCGAGGGCCTCGCGCAGGCTCGGGCGGTCGGCGAGGCGGGCCGTGACCCGGCGCGAGGCCGGCGAGGGCGAGCCGTCGGCGTTTTGCAGCGCGCGCATGTAGTCCTCGTGGCCCAGGGGGATGCGGTCGCGGGACTCGAGCCCCAAGAGGATCTCGATCTCGCGCAGCTGGGCCGACTGAAAGCCGCTCGCCGGGGACAGCTTGTCGCGGAAGGCCAGATAGTCCCGGGTCGTCAGCGTCTCCATCAGCTCGAAGTGATGGGCGACCTGCTGGAGCAGGAGCACCGTCCGTCGCAGGCCCCGGACCACGCTCGACAGCGACTGCTCGGCGACGTGCTCCTGGGCGAAGAGGTCACGGATCCCAACGAGCTCGCGCAAGGTCAGCTTGAACCACAGCTCGTCGATCTGGTGGATGACGATGAACATGACCTCGTCGTTGACGAGCGCGGCGTCGTCGGCCTCGATCCCACCTTGTAGGCTCAGCAGCTCCTCGACCTTGATGTAGTCCCAGTAGGTCGTCGGCTTGCTCGGCATGGACCCGACGCTGCCAGGGCGCGCGGGGGTCTGACAACGACCTCGCTTTGCGGCTGCTCACGGTGATTGGCGATTCACAGCCACGAATGGCCGTGTGCAGCTCGTTTCGCCGCTCGTCAATTTGACGGATTGGATGGGGCCTAGGAGCCCGTGGTGAAACCCAACACGACACCTCGCTTGGTCTTTTCGCCGAGGGCTTTGTCGCCAAAACTGGCAGTACGCCCGGTACAGCGGCGTTTTGGCTTCGCGCCCTCGGCGAAAATCCCGGCGCGAGGAGCCGCGCTGGGTTCCACCACGGGCTCCTAGGTGGGGGGCGCGGTCGGGACGGTGACGCGCACCTCGCCCCTGCGCGGGACGGTGAGCACGCCGCGGGCGAGCACGCGCTCACCGTCGCGGACCTCGACGTCGTGCTTGCCGGGCTTGAGCGCGAGGGCGTCGACGGGGGCGAGGGCGATCCACACGCCGTCGACGAACACGCTGGCTCGACCCTCGCCGGACAGGCTCAGGCTCACGCTCACGTCCTTGCGCTTGCGGTTGCGCTTGCGGCTGCGCTGCTTGTCGTCGAGCTGCTCCCCCGAGCGCCACTCACCGCCGTCGACGCACAGCCCGTCGAGGTCGCAGACCTCCGCGGCCTCGGCGGGGCTGCTCGCCGAGAGCAGCGCGACGAAGAGGGCGGCCGCGCAGGCCCAAGCGAGCGGCGGGGAGAACGGAGAGAGGAGAGAGAGCGAGGCGGGGGTCGCAGTGTCAACGCGCATGCTCAAAACCTCCCGACCACGCCCAGGCCTGCGCCGCCCCCGAGCCACAGCGGGGTGAGCGTGGCCTCGACCGCGGGGTCCTCTTCGCTCGCGGGCCCGAGGCCGGCGCGCTCGCGCTTTTTGACGCCGAGCACGAGCAGCGCGACGCCAGCGGCGAGGCCGACGCCTCCCAGGCCGAGGCCGACCCCGGCCATGATGTTGCCCCTGCGCCCGCGCAGCTCCGCCGCGTGGTGCTCGTCGGCGTAGACCAGGGGATCTTCGACGTCGCGCTGGGCCGCGGCGCCGATGGCCAGACCGGACACGCCCAGGCCGAGGCCGGCGATGCCCACGACCAGCGCCGCGCTCCCGCCTGCGATCAGGCCGGTGCCGGGCTTGGCGGACTTGGAGGGCGGGGGCTCGGGGGGCAGGAGGGCCGCGGCCTGCTCGGCCTCGATCTCGGCGATCAGGTCCGCGGCCGCGGGGGCGATGGCCTCCGCGCGGGCGATCACCGTGTCGAGGTGCTCGTCGGCGATCGGCCGCCACTGCTTGGAGGTGGCCGAGTCGCGCAGGAAGTAGAGCATGTCGAGGGCCGGGGCCACGCCCTCGACGGCGGCCTCGGCCGCGGGGATCGAGCGCTCGGCCTCGGCCTGGTCCAGCCACAGCTCGGCGGCCTCGATGAAGAGCAGCGGGTCCTTGAGCGCGACGCCCTCGTCCCAGAGCAGCTGCGCGGCCTCGGCCAGGGCGCCGGTGTCGACGAGCAGCTGGCTGGTTTGCTCGGGGTCGACGCGTGCCTCGTTGGCGGACTCGGGGGTGATGGGGGACTGGGCCCGGGCGGCCCCCGGGAGCGCCATGCTCAAGGCCACTGCCGTAGCGACTGCTGCGGCGGCGGCCGACGCCGAGCCCCGCGCTGCGCGAGTGCGCGTCACGCCGCGAGGTTAGCCGGCGCGCGGCGAGGGTCTCAAGCGCTTTTTGGTCTGCTACTCTCGCGCCGATGTCCGCCCCCGGCAAGCTCGGTCAGTCTGGCCGCGCCAGCGAGCTCGAGGGCGCGGGCTGGTCTCGCCGCGCCGCGCTCGGCCTCGCGCTCGGGGTGCTTTTCGGTCTCGGTGCATGCTTCTCCGGCGCCGATCTCGACGACAAGGAGCCGCCGCCGGGCTACGCCGGTGGCAGCTGCGTCGAGGGCCAGGGCTGCCGCGTCCCCGCGCTTTGCTATGAGGGCCCCGAGGTCTGCTACGACCCCACGGACCCCTGCGAGGGCTTTTACTGCGGCGGCCACGGGACCTGCACCATCGACATGGACAACGGCAACCGGCCGCTGTGCGTGTGCGAGCTCGGCTACAGCAACGAGACCTACGCCTTCTACTGCACCCCAGGATGAGCGACTCCCCGCGACCCGACACCCCCGCCGTCGTGCTGCTCAGCGGCGGCCTCGACTCGACCACCGTGCTGGCGATCGCCGCCCGCGAGGCAGGCCAGCGCGTGCACGCCCTGAGCTTCGCCTACGGCCAGCGCCACGCCCTCGAGCTCGCCTGCGCGCGCCGCCAGGCCGAGCGCTTCGGCGCCGTGGCCCACGAGGTCATCGACATCGCCCACCTCGGCGCGCTCACGGCCCCGGCCAGCTCGCTGCTGGCCGCCAGCGCGCTGAACGTCCCCGCCGCCGCCGAGCGCGAGCAGGACCCCGACGCCGACCCGATCCCCAGCACCTACGTGCCGGCGCGCAACACCTTGTTCTTGAGCTACGCCCTGGCCTGGGCCGAGGTCGTGGGCGCGCGGGACATCTGGATCGGGGTCAACGCCGTCGACTACTCGGGCTACCCCGACTGCCGGCCCGAGTTCGTGAGCGCCTTCGAAGCGGTCGCCAACCTCGGGACCAAGCTCGGCGTCACTGGTGAGGGCGGGGCCGCGTCCGCGACGTCGCGGATCCGCGTTCGCGCGCCGCTGATCCAGCTTTACAAGCGGCAGATCGTCTCGCGGGGAATCGCCTTGGGGGTCGACTACGCCGACACCCTCAGCTGCTACGACCCGCGCACGGGCACGGACCCGAGCAGCGGGGAGCTCAGGCCGCTGGCCTGTGGTCGCTGCGAGAGCTGCGCGCTGCGCCGCCAGGGCTTCCTGGACGCCGGGTTCACGGATCCCACGGTCTACGCGGGCTGAGACTCACAGACTCTGAGTCCATGCGCTGGCTGACCGCGTCGGCAGTCCCGGGCGGCGTCCCCATCGAGCGCCTGAAAACGCGCTACCCTG
Organism: Pseudenhygromyxa sp. WMMC2535; assembly: GCF_011083025.2. Classification (NCBI taxonomy): domain Bacteria; kingdom Pseudomonadati; phylum Myxococcota; order Nannocystales; family Nannocystaceae; genus Pseudenhygromyxa; species Pseudenhygromyxa sp. WMMC2535. The sequence continues at coordinate 2,416,353 of NZ_JABJWV010000001.1, read as the reverse complement.
CGCGCTCGTGACCCGCTTCGATGCTCTGTTGGCCGCACCCCTCTCCTTGCTGCTGCTCGCTTGCCCCAAGGCCGACTCCGCGTCGGCGGTGGCTCCCCAGCCCGACCCCGGCGGCCCCACGACCCCGGTCGAGGCCGAGGGCGGCGGGGGCGACGAGGACGCGGCCGAGGTCGCGGCGCTGCGCACCAAGGTCGAGCAGTTCGTGCCGGTGGTCCTCGAGGCCGACGTGGCGAGCCTGCCCGAGTCCGAGCAAAAAGCCCTCGCCGAGCTGATCGCGGCGGCCAAGCTCCTCGACCCGATCTTCTCGCGCCAGGTCTGGGCCGAGAACCCCAGCCGCGAGGCCGAGCTGATCGCGGCTGCCGAGGCCGAGGGCGCGAGCGAGGCCGACGCCCTGCGCCTCGCCTACTTCCAGATCATGCGCGGGCCGTGGGATCGCCAGGAGCACTTCTCGCCCTTCGCCGTGCAGATCCCCCACCCGCCCGGCGCCGGCTTCTACCCGCCGGGGCTGAGCGCCGACGAGTTCCAGGCCTACGTCGAGCAAAACCCGGCCATGCGCGCCGAGCTCGAGGGGCTGTTCACCGTGGTCCAGCGCGACCCCAAGGACCCCGCTCGGCTCGTGCCCGTGGCCTATGGCCAGGCCTATCGCCAGTGGCTCGAGCCGGCCGCGGCCAAGCTCGAGGCGGCGGCGGCGGCGACTCAAAACGAGTCCCTGGCCACCTTCTTGCGCTCGCGCGCGGCCGCGTTCGGCAGCGACGACTACTACCAGTCCGACAAGGACTGGATGGACCTCGACAGCCGCGTCGAGATCACCATCGGGCCGTACGAGACCTACGAAGATCAGCTGCTCGGGCTCAAGGCTGCCTTCGAGGCCTTCGTCACGGTCTCGGACCCCGAGGCCAGCAAGAAGCTCGCGGTCTACAAGGACTGGCTGCCCAAGATGGAGCAGCACCTGCCGGTGCCCAAGAAGGTCAAGACCAAGCGCGGCTCCGAGAGCCCGATCCGCGTGGTCGACCTGGTCTATAGCTCCGGCGACGCCCGCAAGTCGGTGCAGACCATCGCCTTCAACCTGCCCAACGACGAGCGCGTGCGCGCCGAGAAGGGCGCCAAGAAGGTCATGCTGCGCAACTCGATCAACGCCAAGTTCGACGCGATCATGACCCCGATCGCCGCGCGGATCATGAACGAGGACCAGCTCGGGCTGCTCTCCCAGGAGGCCTTCTTCAACGAGGTGCTCTTCCACGAGCTCAGCCACAGCCTCGGGCCGGCCACGGTCGAGCAGGGCAAGCGCGAGGTCGAGGTCCGCGTCGTCCTCGGGGCCAGCTACTCGCCCCTCGAGGAGGGCAAGGCCGACGTCATGGGCGCGTGGAACATCCTCTACATGATCGACGAGGGCCTGTTCCCCGCGGAGTTCCGCGAGCCGCTGCTCTTCACCTACTTCGCGGGGCTGTTTCGCAGCGTGCGCTTCGGCGTGGCCGAGGCTCACGGCAAGGGCGCGGCCTTCCAGATCAACCGCTACCTCGAGGCCGGCGCGGCCAGCTTCGACGCCGAGAGCGGGCGCTTCACCGTCGACCCGGCCAAGCTCGAGGCCGCCATCGAGGCCCTGGTCCACGACGTCGTCATGTTCCAGCACGAGGGCGACAAGGCGGCCGTCGACGCCTTCTTGGCCAAGTACGCCGTGCTCTCGCCGGCGATGGCGCAGGCCCTGGGCGCGATCGAGGACATCCCCGTCGACATCCGCCCGATCTATCCCGTGGCCGGCGAGGGCTGACGCGGGCGCTCACTCGGTGCCGGTGAGGTGGCGGTCGATCTGCTCCGCCGCTCAGTCGGTGCCGGTGAGGTGGCGGTAGATCTGATCCGCCGCCACGCCTTCGTTGCGGGCGGCCTCGACCCGGCGCAGCTCCTCGGCGACCAGCATGCGGAAGTCCAGCAGCGGCTGGACGCCGACCACCGGGCGGCCGTTGATGAAGTAGGCCGGCGTGCCGGTGATCCCCAGGCGGATCCCCAGGTCCATGTCGGCCTCGATGGCGGCGTCGTGCTCGGTCCCGACCATGGCCTCCTCGAGGGCGGCCCGGGGGATGCCGAGCTCGTCGCCGATCGCCAGGAGATCGTCGGCGGTGTAGCGCGCCCCGAAGGCGTAGACGGCGTCGTGGAATTCCCAGAACTTGCCGGCGTCGCGGGCCGCGAAGCTGGCCCGGGAGGCGAGCGCGCCCAGGGGGTGGCCGGGCAGGGGGAAGTGCCTGAACACGAAGCGGATGTCGTCGCCGTGCTCCTGGCGCAGGGCCTCCATGCGCTCGTGGCCGCGGGCGCAAAAGGGGCACTGGAAGTCCGAGAAGGCGACGATGGTGATCGGCGCGTCGTCGCGGCCGCGGGTCGGGGCGTCGCCGATCGGCACGGGGTAGACCGAGTCCTCGTCGAGGGAGGGGCGGGCGTCCTCGTAGACGATCGCCGTGTAGCCCCACTGCGTCGTGAACTCGTAGAGCTCGGCCGCGCTCACGCCCTTCTCGGCCAGGCCCTTGGCCAAGGACAGCTCCTGCTCGATGACGTGTTCGAACACCCGCCGCGGCCGTGCGCCGTCGAGGCGGCGGCCGTTGACGAAGAACACCGGGGTCGAGCGCAGCTCGAGGCGCTTGGCCGTGCGCAGGTCTCGGCGGACCTCGGCGGCGTAGTCGAGCTCGTCGAGCTCCTTGGCCAGGCGCTGACGGTCGAGGCCGACCTCGTCGATGTAGCGCTCCAAGGTGGGCTCGTCGATGCCGCCGCCGCTGAACACCCTGTCGTGCCACGGCCAGAACTTGCCCTGGGCGTGGGCCGAGTAGCCGATCAGCGCGGCGAGCATCGCCGTGGGGTGGCGGTTGAGGGGGAAGGCCTTGTAGACCAGGCGGATCTCGTCGGGGTAGTCGGCCTGGAGCGCGGTGATGGTGGCGAGGGCCTCCTCGCAGTAGGGGCACTCGAAGTCCGAGAACATCACGATGGTCACCGGCGCGTCGGCGGGCCCGCGGCTGGGCGAGCCGCCGATGTCCACGCGAAAGCGCAGGTAGGGCACGCCGGCGGCGATCTGCTCGGGGTCGGGCTCGAGCTCGCCGTCGCCGACCACGGCGATCGAGCGGTCGGACTCGGCGTCGGCGCCCGTGCCCTCGGCCGGCGCGGCGGCTGGCTCGGGCGCTTGGCTGTGGTCCTCGTCCGCGCCGCGCTTGCAGGCTGGAGCCAGCAGCAAGGTGGTGAGCGCGAGGGTCAGCGAGGCGCGGAGGGTTGGCATGCGCGGGGAGGGTAGCAGGCTCTCGCGGGGGAGAAACGCGGGCGAGCGCGTGGAGCGGGCGCCGACGGCGGGCGGGCGCTACCATCGAGGGCGCTACCATCGAGGGCGCTACCATCGAGGGCCCGGGGCGAGGCGCCGGGAACCTTTCGCCGGCGCCGGGCGTCGGGCAAGAGCCGAGGAGCAGCCGTGAAGTCCGTCTGCGTCGAGAACATTACTCACTCCTACGACGACCTCCGCCCCGCCGTGTCCAAGCTCGGCTTCGCGATCGAGGCTGGGCAGGTGCTCGCGCTGATCGGGCCCAACGGCGCGGGCAAGTCCACGACCTTGCGGATCCTCGCGACCTTGCAGCGCCCCGATCGCGGCCGGGTGACCTGGGACGGGCGCGACGCCTGGGCCGAGCGCCTGGCGCTGCGCCAGCGGATCGGTTTTCTGGGCGACGGTACCGGGCTCTACCCGACCATGAGCGCCGCTGGCTACCTGCGCTTCTTCGCCGAGTGCTACGGCCTCGACGACGCCCAGGCCCGGGCGCGGGTCGACGAGCTGCTCGCGATCTTCAAGCTGTCGAGCAAGGCCGACGACCAGATCTCGGACCTCTCCAAGGGCATGCGCCAGCGCCTGGCGATCGCGCGCACCTTGGTCCACCGCCCCGAGCTCCTGCTCCTCGACGAGCCGGCCGACGGCCTCGACCCCCTCGGCCGCAGGCAGCTGCGCGAGATCCTCCGGGCCGTCGCCGACGAGGGCGTGGGCATCGTCGTCAGCAGCCACATCCTGCGCGAGCTCGACGGCTTTTGCGACACCGTCGCGCTGATCCAAAAAGGTGAGCTACAGGTCTTTGGCGCCGTCGACGAGGTCATCGAGCGCTACGAGGTCGCCCGTCGGGTCCACGAGGTCTCGATCACCGCCGGGCTGCAAAAGGCGCTGGCCATCCTCCGCGCCCACGAGGGGCTGATCGAGGAGATCCTCCCGCTGCACCGCGAGGAGGCCCTCGACCCCGCGACCGCCGACCGCGGCAAGGTCCGGGTGCGGATCCACGGCGAGGAGTCGCGCGCGGCCAAGCTGCTCAAGGAGCTCGTGCTCGCCGACGTCGAGGTCATCGCGCTGACGCGGATCCGCAGCGACCTCGAGGACGTCTACCAGAGCATCGGCCGCGACGAGGTCGCCTGATCGAGCTCGGGCTCGGGCTCGGGCTCGGGGTCAGGCCCGACGCCGGCGCCGTCGCTGGAGCCCGGCGATGCCGAAGAGCGCCAGCAAGGTCAGCGTGGCCTCGGGGCGCGCGCCGATGGTCGCGCAGTTCCAGGGCGAGGGTCCCTGGATCCGGTCGTCGTTCCACGCGTCGATGATCGCGTCGTTGGCCGGGCCGTTGTCGACCTCGACCTGCTCGAGGCCGGTGGCGGGCACACGGACGATCCGCCGCGCCGGGTCGAGCTCGAGCGCGGGCATGGAGAGGTCCTCGGGCAGCGCGAGCACGCGCTCGACCCCCTCGTTCGTGGGCGGCAGCGAGAGGGTCGTCGGGCCGCCGTCGCAGTCGGTGATCTGCACGGCGGTGAAGTTGTTGTCGAGCTCGCCCAGGCCCGTGACCGGGTGAAAGAGCGGGTCTTCGATCATCTCGTGGGGAGACAGGCGCGTGCTCAGGCGGGTGAGGTAGGAGGAGGACTCGAGCATCTCGAGGGCGTGGAACGCCGGGTCGGAGATCCGGGCCTCGAAGTCGGCGGCGAAGCCCGGCTGCTGCGTCCACGCGCTGGTGTCGATCAGGGCCTCGAAGCACGCGGGGCAGTCCCAGAATTCCTCGTCGTCGAGGCTCTCGGGCGTGGGCAGGTAGGTGCGCACGAGGCCCTCGACCAGGGGGTGGCCAAAGCTGCAGGTGTAGCCCGAGGAGTCCTCGGCGCAGCCGAAGAGCGACTGAGACGCGAGCACGTCCATGAGCTCGGCGGGCTCGATCTCGGCGTAGGCCGCAGGGATCCAGGCCGCCGAGTAGATCCCGATCTCGCTGACGACATCGTCGGGGCCGGCGTACTCGGTCACGAAGGCCCGGCCGCCGGCGGCGTCGATGGCCAGGGACATGAGCTCGTCGTAGCTGGCGGCGGTGTCGCCCAGCCAGTCGAGCTGCGCCCACTCGAGCTCGACCTGCGGCCAGTTGCTCGACGCGACCCGGGTCTGACCCAAGAACAGCCCGCGGATCGCCATGTCCTCGACGGCGGCGATGCGCGTGAGCCGGATCGGGATGCACGGCTCGGTGCCCGGGTAGCGGACCACGAGGGGGTGGATCTCGTCGATGTCGGCGCCGTTGCGCAGCTTGATCGCCAAGAACACGAAGTCCTCGTCGAGGTACTCCGCGAGGATCGGCGGGGCCTCCTCGTCCTGGAGGTAGCCGTTGTCGTCGAGCCAGGTCACGACCTCGTCGATGTCGTCGCCGGTCAAGGTCACGTACTCGAAGGCCCCGGCGAAGCCGCGGTCGAGGATCTCCGGGCCGCTGGTGTCGGTGTCGATGCCCCACTCGCCGGTGTCGCCGACCTCGTCGGCGGCGAAGCTCGCGTCGTTGAGGGCGAAGCCGCCGCACAGCCCCGAGTCGCCGAAGCAGTCCCCGGTGCTCGAGCTCTGGAGCGTGAAGGTGGGGACCGTGGCCGCGAGCAGGTTGTCGATCAGGGTCTGGGAGCCGACGAGGATCTCGGGCACGCCGGTGACCGGGACGACCCAGGCGAACTGCTCGGCGTCGCCCTCGTACTGGATCTGGATGTGGGCCTCGGTGTACGGCTCGCTGCCGCTCTCGTCGATCCAAAACGCGATCGTCTCGCCGGTCTGATCCACGGTCATCACCGTGGGCCCGGCGTCGCAGAAGAAGCCGCCGCAGGCCTGGGCCTCGCTCGCGGCGGCCAGGGTCGTCAGGCCAGCGAGGGAGGCGGCGAAGGCAGCGGCGATGCGGCGCGGGGCAGACCGAGACATGGCTCGAGTCTCGCAGACTTCGCCGGGCGGGCGAAAGCGTGGCGACGTGCGTTCAGGGCCGCTGGCTGGAGTGCCAGGGCAGGTGGGGTCGCCCATCGCGGCCGGGGTGGAGGTGGCGGCGGGCCGCGTCGAGCCAGGCGATGGCGGCGGCGACGGCCTCGGTCATCGCCTGGCCGCGGGCGAGGCCGCAGGCGATCGCCGTCGCGAGGGCGCAGCCGGTCCCTCGCGGATCCGGGCCGGCGCAGCGCGGGCGCTCGAAGAGGCGCTGGCTGGGCCCGGCCGAGGGATTGGGGAGCAGCAGGCGGTCGCAGACGCGGCCCACAGCGAGGGGTGCCGCGAGGGGGGCTCGCTTCGGGGCTTCGCCCTTGGCGAGCACCGCGACGCCGAGGCCAGCGGCCAGGGCCTCGCTCGCGTGCGCGTGGACTTGGCCGTCGGCACGCAGCGCCTGCGCGAGGGCCCCGAGCTCGTCGCGGTTGGGGGTGATCAGATCCACGTGGCGGGCGAGGGCGAGCAGGCTAGACGCGGCGCCGAGGGAGCCGCCCGCGGTGGCCCGGAGCACGGGGTCGAGGACGATCGATGGCGGCCGCTCGCGGCGGCGCAGCTCGAGCACCAGGGCCTCGACGAGCGCGACGGCGTCCGGGGGGAGCATGCCGATCTTCAGGGCGCGCAGGCGCGGCGCCGCGGCCAGGCGGGCGAGGGCGCGGGCGAGGCCGCGGGGATCGACGGGCCCGACCTGCACGGGGACGTCGCCGCCTTGGCGGGTCGAGGCGGTGACCACGGCGAGCTGCCGCAGCTGCGGCGCCACGGCCTGGACAGTCCAGCCGTCGCGGAGCAGGCCGGCGCCGCCGGTGGGGTCGAGGCCCCCGATCAGCCCGATCGAGTCGTCCTGCTCGGCCGGGCCCGGGCTCACGGGCGCAGGACCTCGACGGCCTCGATGCGGTCCCCCGGGAGCAGGAGATCGACGACCTCCATGCCCTCGACGACCTGACCGATCACGGTGTAGCGCGCGTCGAGGTGAGGCTGGGGCGTCTGCGTGATGAAGAACTGCGAGCCGCCGCTGTCCTTGCCGGCCAGGGCCATGCCCACGGTGCCCCGCTCGTAGCGCAGATTGGAGCGCTCGCAGGGCACGAGGTAGCCGGGGCCGCCGTAGCCGTCGCCGCGCGGGTCGCCGCCTTGGACGACGAAGCCTGGAACGACGCGGTGAAAGCTCAGGCCGTCGTAGAAGCCGGCCGTGGCCAGGGCGGCGAGGTTTGCCTGGTTGTAGGGCGCGCTGATGCCCGTGAACTCGAGGGTGAAGCTGCCGGCGGTGGTCTGGATCCGCAGGCCGCGGGCGGGCTCGTCGAGCTGCTGTTGGAGGTCCGCGGCCAGGCGCTCGCCAAAGGGGGCGCGCGGGCGGGGGCCGTCGCCGGGGTCGCCGACGAGGGCCTGAGCGCCGACCCGGGCGGCGCGCTCGTCGAAGGCCCGGAGCAGCTGCTCGTGGCCCAAGATCGCCCCGCGGGCGGTCTGGCGCACGGCCACGGCGGGGTCCTGGGCCAGGGGGAGGATCGTCCGGGCGAGCCAGGGGCTGTCCCCGGCGGCGCCGGTGGAGGGGTGATTGCCGTCGGGGTCGAGGGCCGCGAGGGTGCTGCGGGCGAGGGCGCCCAGGGCCTCGATGGCGGCGAGCCGCGCCTCGAAGGCCGCCGCCTCGGTGCGCGTGCGGACGATGTCCTCGAGCAGGGGGACGACCTCGAGGTCGCGCTTGGCCGCGTCGACGGAGCGCACGGCGATCGCCGTGGTCGCGGCGGCGAGGATCCCCGGGTCTTCGCGGATCAGCGCCGCGCGCAGCACCGGGAGCACGGCGGGGTCGTCGAGCTCGGCCAGGGCCGCGAGCGCCGGGGTGGCCCGGGCCGGCGAGGGATCTCGGGCCATGGTCAGCAAGCTGGCCACGCGAGCGCGGCGGACGGGATCTCCCGGGCCGGCCCCGTCGACCCCCGCGCCGCCGATCAGCGCCGAGTCCTCGTCGATGGCCGCCGTGCCCAGGTTGTCGCGGGTCTGTCCCTCGGCCCCCGTGGGCCGGGTGGCCCGCAGCAGGGCCTCGACCTCGAGGTTGGCCAGCCAGATCTCGGGCAGCGCGTCGATGGCGGGGGCGTCGCGCAGCTCGTCGCAGCCGCGCACGCTCTCGGGCTCGCCCACGCGGATCGCCTGGAGCAGACGCAGCTCGCACATGGCCATGGCGCTGACCCGGCGCAGGCGGGGATCGTCGCTGCGCCGACCCTCGAGCAGACGCTCGCCCACGCCGACGAGCTCGGCGTCCGCCGCCCGGGGGTCCGCTGCCACGCCGCCGCGCATGGCCTGGAGCGCGCTCGAGAGCACGTGCTGCCGCGGCCCGGCGAAGGCCGTGGCGGGCAGGGTCCGCAGGCGCGCGCGCAGCTGGGCGCGCCCGGCCCGGGTCGCGCCCATGGCCCGCACGGCCTCGACCTCGGTGGTCCAGGACAGGGGGGAGTCGAGGGCGAGGACCGCCGCCGGCACCGGATCCGGGAGCTCGCCGAGGCCGGCCATGGCCCGCCAGGCCAGGCCGGCGAGCTCGTCCTCGCTGGGGCTCGCGGGGATCGCTTCGACCAGAGGTTGGAGCGCCCGCAGCAGGGCCTCGCGCTCCTCGGCGAGGACCTCGCCCGAGGTGCGAGCGCAGCGACCCAGGGCGTAGAGGGTGGCCTGCTCGGCCTCGTCGCGCGCACCGCGGGCGAGCCCGGCGAGGAGCGGCGCGGCCTGACCTTCGCCCAGGGCCAGGCCGCGGGCGCAGAGCAGGCCGAGGCCGCGCATCTCGGCCGACCAGCGCGCGAGCAGGGCGGGATCCGGGGAGCCCTGACCAGGCTGACCAACCGGATCAGGCAGGTCGGCCAGAGCCACGCCCAGGCGCTCGATCGAGCGTGTCCCGCCGATCCGGGCGATGGCCAGGAGCAGAGCGCGCTGCTGGGCCGAGGCCTGCGGATCCGTGACCGCGTAGCGGGTCCACAGCGCGTCCTCGACGGCCGCCCAGGCGCTGTCGGGGAGCGGCTCGGCGGGGCTGCCGGGCTCGAAGGCGGGGACATCGAGGAGCGCCAAGGCTGCCAGGCCGCCCGTCTGCGGGCCGCCGCCGTCGAGCTGCGCCTGGAGCTGATCCCGGGCCACCGGGCCGCCGATCCGCGCCAGCGACCACAGCGCTCGGACGCGCGCGGGGCCCTCGCCCTCGCTGAGCACGGCCTGGAGCCGAGGGGCCAGGGGCGAGCGCTCGAGCTCGGCGGCGAGCAGGCCGGCGAGGACCTGTGGGTCGATGGACGCCTCGTCGGGCACCCGCGGACCCCAGCTGGGGCGGCCGGGACCCTCGTCGATCTGCGCCGGGCTCACGTCGCGCGCCTCGCTCGGCGAGCGAGAGCCCCTCGGGTCACTGGCCTCCCCGCAACCCGTCAGGCCCAGGCCCAGGCCCACGAAAATCCCGAGGATCCTCACGGATTTCGCGCGATCTGACGCGCACCCGCGGCGGGCCACGTCACCCCTCGAGCCCTCTTCGGGCCGGCTTCGCCAGGACACCGGTGCAAAATACCAGCTGTTCGATAGCCCCGCGAACAGGCGTCCTGGCCGGCCGCTCGCGCGTCGGGGGCTATACTCCTGCCCCATGTCGAAGCAGTACACCGGCACCGTGCGCAAGAGCGAGCTCGAAGGCGGCTTTTTGGAGCTCGAGACCGAGGGCGGCGAGGTCTTCCGGCTCAGCGGACCCCAGGCGGGCCTCAGCCCCGGCAAGCGCGTCCGCGTCACCGGCCGCGTCGAGCGTGGAGGCTTCGGCATCCACATGAGCGGCCCGGCCCTCGCGGTGGAAAAAGTCGAAGCTCTGTGAGGGACCACGCATCGGTCGCCGTTGACCTTTTTGGGCGTCCGAATTAGGTTCCTCCGCCCAAAGACTCCGCGAGGGTGGCGGAATTGGTAGACGCGCACGGTTCAGGTCCGTGTGGCTTTCAGCCGTGGGGGTTCAAGTCCCTTTCCTCGCAAACCGGACCCCGGGTTCCTAGAACCCGGGGTTCGCGTTTAACCTGTCTGGGATGCGCACTCAGCTCGCGGGCCTCACCGTTTTGATCACCGGCGCTTCCGGGGGCATTGGCGAGGCCCTGGCCCTGGCCTTCGCCGACGAGGGCGCCAACTTGCTGCTCCATGCCAAGAGCCGCTCGGAGCACCTCGAAGATCTCGTTGGTCTGCAGGGCTGGGGCGAGCGCGCCGTGGTCGGGGCCGCCGACCTGCGCGAGCCGGACGCCCTCGACGACCTGCTCGAGCGCGGCCGCGAGCGCTTTGGACGCGTCGACGTGGCCATCGCCAACGCCGGCATCTGGCCCGAGACCGACGTCCCCCTGCACAACCTCGACCCCGAGCGCATCCGCGAGGTCCTCGAGGTCAACCTGCTCGGGGCGATCTACACCTGCCGCAGCTTCGTGGCTCAGCTCGCCAAGCACGGCCCGCGGGCCGACGGCGTCGGGGCCAGCGTGTGCCTGATCGGCTCGACCGCCGGGCGCTTCGGCGAGGCCAACCACCTGCCTTACGCCGTCAGCAAGGCCGGGCTCTACGGCCTGATGCGCAGCCTCAAAAACGAGATCGTCCACGTCGACGCCTGGGCGCGGGTCAACCTCGTCGAGCCCGGCTGGACCGTCACGCCCATGGCCGAGAAGGCCCTCGAGCAGCCCGGGGCCATCGACCAGGTCTGCGCGACCATGCCCCTGCGCCAGCTCGCGCGCCCCGAGGACGTGGCCCAGGCGGCGCTGTTCTTGAGCTCGCCGGCGCTGGCCCGGCACCTGAGCGGAGAGTCGCTGACCGTGGCCGGAGGGATGGAGGGGCGGCGGCTGTGGACCGACGAGCAGATCGACGACGAGCTCGTGCGTCAGCGCCTCGAGTGAGCGAGGTGGGCGTCCGCCAGGTGTCCAGCTTCTACACCGCAGACTCGCTGCGAGCCGAAAGGCGCAGGCGAGCGCCGAGGCCGAGGCATGCGAACAGCCACGCCCACGCCCACCCGCCGCCGCGCTGGGGATCCGTGCTCGCGCAGCCGCAGCCCTCGCTCGCGTTTGCGCCGGGCTCCCCGGTCTCGTCGCTGCCGGAGCCCTCGCTGCCGACCTCGTCGCTGCTCTCGCCCTCGCTCCCGAGCTCGTCGCCGCCGCTCTCGTCCGCGCCCGTGCCGAGCAGGCCGGTCAGGGTCACGCTGGCGCTCGCCTCGGCGAGGACGATCGGCTGGGGTCCGCCGAGGTCGTCGAAGGCGTCGGTGACCCGCTGCCCGGCGTCGTTGCTGAGGTTGTCCTCGAGCAGCTGGTCGAGATAGTCGGGGGTGTTGATCAGGTAGAGCAGGCGCACGCGCAGCTCGAGCTGGTCGTCGTTGGCGTCGGCCGGGGTCAGGTCGTCGACGCTCGCTGGCGCGAAGCTGTAGGCGTGGCTGTCGAAGTGTGGCCAGGTGCCGTCGGCCTGGAGGGCATAGCGATCCCCCACGGGGTCGGTCTCGAGATCTTGAACCAGGCCCTTGGGGGGGATCCGATCGTCGACGAGCCAGTGATCGTTGAGCACCAGGTGGTTGCGCGTGCCGTCGCTGTGGCGCTCGGCGATGGCCTCGTAGCGGCGCAGCTGCTCGTCGCCCTCGATGCTCAGGGCCTCGGCGTCCCACAGGCCCGAGCTCCAGACCACGGCGTCGCCGTAGCTGGCGCGGAGCTCGAGCCACATGACCCGCCCCTCGCTGTAGCCGCTGGGCAGCTTGTGGCCGGTCTCGTTGGTCACCGTCACGGCCAGGTCGGGGAGGCCCTCGCCGAGGTCCACGGCCGCCGGGAAGTCGACCTCGAGGCTCGCGGCCGTGCGCGCGAATTCTTCGGTCCAGGCGATCGACTCCTCGAAGCGGGCGTCGGCGACCTCGCCGGTGCCGGCGTCGCCGTAGAGCGAGGCGAGCACGCGCAAGGTGGTCGCGTTGGCGCCGACGAGCACGTGGCGGCTGCCCCCGTCTTCGTGGGGCTGGCCGGCGAACATGTTGCAGCCGAGGATCGTGCCCTCGATGGCCGGCACGTGGCAGCTCTGGCAGCTGGCCTGATCCGCCCCGCCGGGCTCGGCGTAGGCGCTGCCCAGCCACTCGCTGTAGGTGCGCTGCTCGTTGAAGGGCACGCCCATGCCGACGCCCTCGTCGTCGACGCGCTCGCGGGCCGTGCTCACGTCGTGGCAGGTGCCGCACATGCGTGCACCGGGCAGAAACTCGAGGTCCTGACCCCAGGGGTGCTCGGGCTCGGCTCCCCCCTCGTAAGACCAGGGCCCGAAGCGGGGGACGCCCTCGCCCTCGGGGGCGTCCGCGAGCACGTAGCGGGCGTTCCCGGCGGGCGTCTCGCCGTCGTCGATCATGCGGTGGCACAAGTCACAATCGACGCCCTCGCGCTGATCCTCACCGAGCTCCTCGAGGGCGAGGGCATCCCCGGCGCCCTCGAGGAAGGCCCGCGGTGAGTGGCAACGCACGCAGTCCTCGGTCTCGCCAGGGTAGTCCTGGTTGGCCAGGGCGACGCCTGCCCAAAACACGGGATCGCGGGCGCTGTTGGCCATCATCGAGCCGCGCCAGGCCCAGGGATCCACGCTCCCGCCGGACTCGGCCCAGGCGTCGGGGGTGGCAAAGTCGTGGCAGGTCGAGCAGGCCTCGGCGGTCGACAGGGGCTGCTCGAGCTGGCCAGGCTCGGTGGGGCTGGCCAGCGCCGGTGTGGACCCCAAGACCAGCGCCGATGTGGACCCCACCGCGAGGGCCCAGGAGGTGAGGGCGAAGCGGTGCCGGCAGGTCACGCGGTCATGGTAACCGTGGGGAGGCAGTGGGGGTGCCGCGAGGGTTGTCGGGGGGGCACCGGGGTCGCCGGGGACCGGACCGCGGGCCGCCCTTGCGCGCAGACCGCTCGACCCATGCGCAGGTCCCAGAAGCCGCGACCGCGTGCTATGGTCCGCCCGGACATGACCCGCTCTTTGCTGCTCTCGGGCTTGCTCACCGCCGCCTTGGTCGTCGCACCTCTCCAGTTCGCGCACGCCGGCCCGGTCGAGGACTTCTACACCCAGGGTCAAGAGAAGTTCGACGCCGGCGAGTACGCCGAGGCGGCCGACTTCTGGGCCCAGGCCGTGCGCGCCGTCGACGAGGGGCCGGACTCGGCCACGCGTCAGACGATCATGAACCTCGCCCTCGACGCGTACCTGCGCGCCTACTCGGCCGACGAGGACCGCAAGCACGTCGACGACGCCAAGGCCCTGCTCGACGAGTACGAGGCCCTGCTCGAGGGCAGCGGCGTCGAGCTCAGCGAGGAGATCGGCACGCACAAGACCAAGATCGACGAGCTCCTCGCCGAGATCGCGGCCAAGGAAGAGGAGGCGCGGCGCAAGGCCGAGGAAGAGGCGCGGCGCCAGGCCGAGGCCAACAAGCCGGCCGAGCCGCCGCCCGAGCCCGAGAAGCCCGGCAAGCCGCTGATCATCGGCGGCGCGGTGCTGACCGGCGTCGGCGTCGGTGGGATCGGCGTGCTCCTCGGTGGTGTGATCGGCGGGCTCTCGGCCCAGAGCGACTACGACAACGCCGAGGTCGGCAGCGACGAGTACGAGTCCGCCAAGAGCCGCGGGCAGACCATGAACGCCCTGGCGATCACCGGCGGCGTGATCGCCCCGATCTTCCTCGGGGCCGGCATCGCGCTGCTGGTCATCGGCGTCAAGAAGAACAAGAAGGCCGCGCAAAACAGCGCCGTGCTCCCGGTCTTTGGCCCGGGCTACGCCGGCGTCGGCTACTCCGCTCGCTTCTGAGCCGCGGCCGGTCGGTCCGCTCTCGAGCGTCCCGCGGACGCCCGCGTGACGACGCCCCGCGTGACGGCCAATGCAAAGAGCCCCCGCGTCGAAACGCGAGGGCTCTTTCGTTTGTCCAGGCTCGTTTGTCCAGGCTCGTTTGTCCAGGGAGTGCCCTGGCAGGGTCGGCTCAGTTGACCGAGGGCTTGGTCGCGCCGTAGCTCTTGAGCGCGGCCGGGCGCAGCGTGACCCAGGCGAAGTCGTAGAGGTCGAACATGTCGGCGGGCGCGTGGCCGAGCTCGGTGAGCTCCTCGGTGACCAGGCGCGCGACCTCGAGGTAGCGCTGGTAGCTGGCCTCGTTGGGGCGGCTGGGCGCCTTGAAGTTGGGGATCACGATCGAGCCCTGGGTCGAGAACACGCTCGGGCGCACGCACAGGTGCGTGACCGGAGCGAGCAGGGCCAAGGTCCCGGTCAGCACCTGCCACGAGGTCGCGGGGCCGCGGGCGCCGACGAGGGCGACCTGGAGGCGACGCAGCGCGCCGTCCTGGCCGGGGTCGCGGGTGACCTCGACGAGGGCCGCCGAGGTGTCGGCGCTCGCCGGCATGGACTTGAGCTTGGCGAGGTGCGAGCTCGGGGCGAGGTCGGTGCCCGCGAGCACGTCGATCCACCGACGCATGATCTCTTCGTGGTCGCCAGCGTCGGCGAGCTGGGCGAGGGTGTCGTGGGCGAGGAGCTCGCGGGCCTCGGCGATCGCCGGGTCGCGATGACGCTTGAGTCGGCGACCCTCACCGCGGTGCTTCTCGAGCCAGGCCTCGCCGGTGAAGCCCTTGGGGTAGTTGGCGAGGAGGAAGACCAGCTGATCTCCAACGCTGGGCAGCGCCTTCTTGGAGCCCGCGTTGTTGACCTGGGCGCGAAGCTGCGCCGCGGAGCCGTCGCCGGGGGCCTCGGTCGGGACCATCAGCTCGTAGAAGCCCTTCTTGAACACCCGGACTTCGCCGTCCGCGAACCGAAAGGCTCGCTTCTCGTCGCGCTCCCACAAGAACACCGCGACTCCCCAGCTCTCGCGCTTGCTGTGGCGGTAGAATTGATCCTCGGCGACCTCGGGCTCTTCGACTTCGACGCTGGCTTCCATGGCAGACGACTCCTCGTTGGGGTGAAGCGCTCGACTCGGCCCGGTTGAGGACCGGCTCTCTTTGAGGGCCACTCGCGACGTTCGCCGTGATGTCCGCGTCGCGGGGCCAAGCCCTGCGAAACGTCAACCACGGCACTCGAAGGAGTGTCAGCGCTTGGGGAATCATGACCCACGTGAGTCCAAAACGCAAGAGGCGGGCAATGGAACGCCGATTGCCGCCAACTCAGTCGACTGCGCTACCCTCGCGAAGATGACCGGCCGCGCGCTGCGTGTCTACCTCGACTTCTCCTGTCCCTACGCGTACCTGGCCGCGGGTCTTGTGGAGGGCCTCGCCGCGCGCTGCGAGGCCCAATTGGACGTGCGCCCCATGCTCCTCGGCGGAGTGTTCCGCGCGCGGCAGACTCCGCAGAACTTGTCCTCCGTGCTCTCGCCGGCCAAGGCGCGCCACAACATGGCGGACATGCAGCGCCAAGCTGCGATGGCCGGTGTCCCACTGCGCATGCCCGCCGGTCACCCGATGCGCACCGTCGAGGCGCTGCGGGCGGTGCTCGTGGTGGGGCCACCCTATCTGCCACTGATGCATCACTTCTATCGCGCCTATTGGGTCGACGGCGTGGAGATCTCGAGCCCCGAGGGGCTGCGCGAGGTGCTTGGGCGGGCGGGTCTGAGCGCGCGCGCCGACGAGATCCTCGCGCGCATCGAGGCGCCGGAGATCAAGCAGGCGTTGCGGGATCGCACGGACGAGGCGATCGCCGCCGGTGTGTTCGGGGCGCCGACCTTCGTCATCGACGTCGGCGAGGGCGAGGCGCTCTATTGGGGCACGGACCGCATCGCCATGGTCGAGGCGCGCCTGCGAGGTGGCGCGGTCGAGCGCGAGGCGATCCCGCCGACGCGCGCGCCCATGGACGTGTTCTTCGACTACTCGAGCCCCTTCGCCTACCTCGGCTGCGCCGGCGTCGAGCGGCGGATCGCGGCGGGGGAGCTCGACGCCGCCCAGGTCCGCTGGCGACCGATGCTGCTCGGCGCCGTGTTCAAGCAGGTCGACATGGTCAACGTGCCGCTCTTCTCGCTCAGCGAGGCCAAGCGTCGACACACGAGCATGGACATCGAGCGCCAGGCGGCGGCTCTGGACGCGCCCTATCGCTTCCCCAGCCGCTTCCCCATGAAGACCGTGCTGCCCCTGCGCGTGAGCTTGGCCGCGGGCGTCGAGGGGGTCGGCGACGAGGCGGGGCGGCGGCTGATCCAGCGGATCTTTCGCGCCTACTGGGCCGAAGACCGCGACATCGCCGACCCGGAGGTCGTGGCAGGGTTGGCCACGGACTGTGGCCTCGACGGTCGCGCCCTCGTCGAGGCCGCGGGTAGCCCCGAGATCAAGGCGGCCCTGCGCCGCGTGACCGACGAGGCCGTGGCCGCGGGCGTGTTCGGTGCGCCGACCTTCGTGGTCCACGACGACCACGGGCCCGAGCTGTTTTGGGGGGCCGACCGCCTCGACTTCGCGCTGCGGGCCGCAGGTGGTGACCCTCGCATGCGCGCAGTCTGAGCGCGGGGGCTCGCGCGGGTCCGCGGTGCGTTACCATCCCGGCGATGTCCGCTCGCTTCGAAGATCGCCGCGTGCTCACCTCGTTGATCTCGCTGCCGGCCGTGCTCGCGCTGGCGGTGCTCGGCTGTCGACCGGAGCCGGTCGCGTCGACGAGCGCGCCCGAAGCCGCAGCCCCCACGAGCGCGGGCGCGAGCTCTGCGAGCGCGGACGCGAGCGAGGGGCCCGACGCAGACGCCGACGCAGACGCCGACGCAGACGCCGACGCAGACGCCGACGCCGATGAAGATGAAGATGAAGATGAAGATGAAGATGGAGGCGAGGCGGCCGGCGAGACCGTGGACATCGGGAGCGGCGCGGTCGTGGCCGCGGCCGACCCCGGCGACGTCGCTGGCGAGAGTGAAGGCGAGGGCGAAGGCGAAGAGGCGAGCCCCGCCGCCGCGGCCGCCGGGACGAGCGAGTCCAAAAAGGCCCAGGCGGAGGCGCCCAAGCCCCTGCCCAAGCCGCTGCACGAGCCGGGCAAGAGCTGTCAAAAGAGCTTCAACGTCGGCGAGAAGGTCAAGGGCTTCAAGCTCCCGCGCGTCGACGGCAAGCGCAACATCGGCCCGGGCAGCTACCGCGGGCGCGTGGTCCTGCTCAACTTCTGGGGCACGTGGTGCAAGCCCTGCCTCGAGGAGCTGCCCAAGTTCGACCGGATCTATCGCAAGTACCGCAAGCACGGCTTCACCTTGGTCGCCGTGGCGACCGACGAGGACGCCGAGCCGGTGCAGGCCTTCATCGATGAGCACAAGCTCGCGGCCAAGGTCGCCCTCGACGGAGAGGAGGCCGCCGGCGCCTACAACCGGCCGAACTTCCCCTTCTCCTTCGTGATCGACGAGCAGGGCAAGATCGTCGCGGCCTACGAGTTCGTCGATAGCAGCTGCCTGGGCGAGCTCGAGCAGACGATCCGCGACGAGCTCGAGAACTGAGCGCGCGGGGACGCGCGGTGCAGTCGAAGGCGTCGGCGATGTTCGTGGCGCCGAGGGCGTGCGACACTGCGGCCATGTCCGCGGCCAACCCCCTCGTTCGCGATCGAGACGTCGAGTTCCTGCTCCACGAGGTCCACGAGGTCATGCGCCTGTGCGCGCTGCCAGACTTCGCCGACTTCGACCGCGAGACCTTCGACCTCTACCTCGAGAGCGCGGCCAAGCTCGCCCGCGAGGTCTATTACCCGACCTTCAAGGCCATGGACGAAGACGGGGCCAAGCTCGTCGACGGGCGGGTGGTGACGCCACCCCAGATGCGGGCGCTCTTCGACGCCGCCGTCGAGCTCGGGCTGCTGACCGCCGAGCGCTCCGAGGCAGTCGGTGGCGCGGGGCTGCCCCAGTCGATCTCCGTGGTCGGCTACCTCTATCTCATGGCCGGCAACGCGGGGGCCGTGGGCTACCCGCTGCTGACCTCGGGGGCGGCGCACCTGCTCGAGAGCTTCGGCTCGCCGCTGCTCCAGGAGCGCTTCATGGCCAAGATGTACGCCGGCGAGTGGACCGGGACCATGGCCCTGACCGAGCCGGGGGCGGGCAGCGGTCTGGGAGATCTGACGACCACGGCCGCGCCCGTGGAGGGCGACAACCCCGAAGGCGTGTACCGGGTCCGCGGGAGCAAGATCTTCATCTCGGGCGGCGACCACGACCTGCGCGAGAACGTGGTCCACCTGACCCTGGCGCGGCGCGTGGGGGATCCGGCGGGGACCCGGGGGATCTCGCTCTTCGCGATCCCGCGCATGCGGCCGACCGCCGACGGCGGCCTCGAGTTCAACGACGTGCACACCACCCAGCTGATCCACAAGATCGGCTGGAAGGGCCTGCCCAGCTTGGGTCTGAGCTTTGGCGAGAGCGACGACTGCCTGGGCTGGCTCGTGGGCGAGCCGTGCAAGGGCCTGAGCTACATGTTCCAGATGATGAACGAGGCCCGGCTGCTCGTCGGAGCCAACGGCACGGCCACGGCCTCGGCCGCCTACCACGAGTCCCTCGCCTACGCCCGCGAGCGCGTCCAGGGCCGGCACCTCGACCGCCGGCGAGCCAGCGGGCCGGTGGCGATCATCGAGCACCCCGACGTGCGCCGCATGCTCTTGCGCCAAAAGTCGATCGTCGAGGGCAGCATGAGCTTGCTGATCGCCACGGCCGGCTATGCGGACCGAAGCGTCCACGCGACCGACGCAGACGAGCGCCAGCGCGCCAAGCGGATCCTCGACATTCTCACCCCGGTGGCCAAGAGCTTCCCCGCCGAGCGCGGCTTCGAGTCGACCAGCTTGTCGGTGCAGATCCACGGCGGCTACGGCTACTCGAGCGAGTACCTGCCCGAGCTGTGGCTCCGTGAGCAGCGCCTCAACAGCATTCACGAGGGCACGACCACGATCCAGAGCCTCGACCTGCTCGGGCGCAAGGTCATGGCCGACGCCGGCCGCGGGCTGATGGCGCTCAGCGAAGACATCCGCGTGGACGTCGAGGGGGCCAAGCGCTGCGGGGTCGACGAGGACCTCTGCCAAACCGTGAAGCTCGAATTGGTCCGCGTGGGCGAGCTGACCGCGATGCTCGGCCAGCGCGGCGTTGGGGGTGACGCGGTGGGCATGCTCGCCCACAGCCACGACTACCTGGTCCTGTTCTCCAACCTGATCCTCGCCTGGCAGTGGCTGCGCGTGGCGGGTGCGGCGTGTCGAGGGCTCGGCGCCCAGACTGGGGACGAGGTCGCGGAGTTTTATCGCGGCAAGCTCGAGGCGGCGCGCTACTGGATTCGCACCGAACTCGCGGACAACGCTCGCCTCGCCGAGCTCTGCGAGACCGGTGAAGACTCGTTTCTGAAGGTCCCCGACGGCGGGTGGTAGCTCGCTCGGTGCGCGAGCGCGCGCCGGTCATGACGAGGCTGGTGCATCATGGCGAGCCATGGCGCGCGCCGCCCAGGTCGAGCAGCTGCTAGCCTGGGCGTGAGCCATCGGGATGCGGATCAAGCACGCATTTTTTCGTCCGCTGTTGTGGGTGGGGGCCATCGACGTCGGCCTGAGCCTGTCCTCGTTCACGTTTTGGAACGTGGTCCTCAACATCAACACGCCGAGCTTCGCCGCCTTGGTGATGGCGCTGCGCTTGGTCGCCTGGATCTCGCACCTGTACGCCCTGACGCTCCCGGTCCGGGCCTGGCAGCGCGGCGACGCGAGCGACGAGCTCACGCTGGCCGCGGATCAGGCCCTCCAGCAGATCCAGCGCCCCTTCTTGCTGGCCTACAGCCTGGGCTGGGTCGTGACCGAGGTGGTGGTGCTGACCGTGGCCTTCCGGGGCAGCCTCGACTCGGGGCTCTACGCCACGTCCATGCTCTCGGGGACCTCGCTGGTCCTGTCCTTGCCCGCGGTGATGCTGCCCACCTTGCGCCACGCGGTCTTCGATCTCCACTCCGAGATCGCCGGAGACCTCGAGCAGCGCGGGCTCGTGCCCAAGCGGCCGCGGCTGACGCTCACGCGCAACCTCAAGGTGGTGTTCTTGAGCCTGGCCGCGAGCGCGCTCATGGGCATGGGCGGGATGACGGCGATGCTCACCGGCCAGGCCGGGCAGGCGCGGGCGCTGGACGAGGGGCGCCACCTCGTCGAGCTCGATGTCGTGCGCGTGCAGTCTGGGCGCGCGCTCGAGCGCGGAGCGCTCGTCGACGGCGTGGACGCGCTGCCCGAGGCCCTGCAGGCGCAGCTACGCGGCGGTGAGCACGAGGAGACGAGCCCCGCCGTCTACGTGTCGGCGGCCAAGGAGGTCCAGGCCGCCATGCCCCTGGAGGACGGGCGCTGGGTCGTCGTTCACCTGCCCTACGACGACTCCGCGTGGTTGCTGGTGCTGCTCTTGGCCGGGATCTCGCTGGTCTCCCTGTACCCGGTCGTGCTCGCCACCCACGCGCTCTCGCGCACCGTGGTCGGTCCGCTCGAGCGCCTCGACGAGGCCACGCGGCGGATCGTCGAGACCGGGGTCCTGCGCGGCCAGGGCCGGCTCGTCTCCCTGGCCAACGACGAGTTCAGCGACCTCGCGGGCAACTTCAACCGCATGCTCGACATCTTCGAGGAGCTCGCGGGCGCGGCCGCGCGGGTGGCCGAGGGCGACCTTTGCGTGCGCCTCGATCGCCCCGGGGAGCTCCAGGAGGCCTTCCGGGCCATGGTCGTCAAGCTCGACGAGGTCGTGGTCCAGATCCGCGCCACGGCCCTCGAGGTCGCCGCCGCCTCGGCGGAGATCGAGGCCAGCATTCAAGAGCAGGAGCGGGCCTCGGACGAGCAGGCCAAGAGCCTGCGCGAGGTCGGGGTGGCCGTCGGCGACCTCGCCGAGTCGGCCGAGGCGATCACCTCGGCCGCGGCCGCCGTGCTCGACGACGCCGAGCAGACCCACGCCAACACCGACGCCATGGTCGCGCGGATCACCGAGCTCGGGGAGCAGACCGTGGGCATCACCGAGCTGCTCGGGCTGATCGCCGAGATCGCCGAGCGCAGCGACCTGCTCGCGCTCAACGGCTCGCTCGAGGCCGTCCGCGCCGGAGAGGCCGGGCGGGGCTTCGCGCTCGTGGCCGCGGAGATGCGCCGCCTGGCCGAGCGCGTCACGGGCATCGTCGCCGACGTCGGCGGGCAGGTCTCGACGATCCGCTCGGCGAGCACGGCCTCTCAGGCGGCCACCAACGAAAGCCGCGAGCTCGCCGAGAACACCGCCGGGGCGGCGCGCAAGATCTCCTACGAGACCGAGCAGCAGGGGCGGAGCACCGAGCAGCTCGCCGTGGCCGTGCACCAGGTGGTCGAGATCGCGGCGGCGACCTCGGCCGCGACCTCGCAGACCCGAGCCACGGCCGAGGGCCTGCGCGCCCACGCCGAGTCCCTCGAGCAGCTCACCGCGCAGTTTCACCTGCGCGGCGATGACTGACTGGCCTCAGACCACGCGGCGCATGACGATGGCCGAGATGTTGTCTGGCCCGCCCGCGCCGTTGGCCGCCTCGATCAACCGCCTGGCCGAGCTGCGGACGTCGCGTTGGCCGATCAGTGCGGCGATGTCCTCGTCCTCGAGCACGTCGCTGAGCCCATCGCTGCACAGCATGATGTTGGCCTCGCGGTCGATCGTGGCCTCGACGATGGTCGGGTTGCCCTTGTTCTTGCCGTGGCCGAGGCAGCGGCTGATCCGCCCGCGGTAGGGGTGGATGGCCGCCTGCTCCGGGGTGATCAGCTTCTGGTCGACGAGCTCCTGGACCACGGTGTGGTCGATGGACACCTGGGAGAGCTCGCCCTCGTGGACCATGTAGCAGCGGCTGTCGCCGGCCCAGGCGACCCACAGGCGATCGTGCACGCCGAGGACCATCACGCAGGTGCAGCCCATGCCGCGGGCGTCGGGGTTTTGTTCGGCCTGGGCGTCGATCGCCTCGCTGGCCACGGCGAAGGCGGCCTCGAGCAGGATCTCGTTGGGGATCTCGCCGAAGTTCTCGGCGATGTAGCCGGAGATCGCCTGGATGGCGATGGCCGAGGCGACCTCGCCGGCGTTGTGACCACCCATGCCGTCACAGACGATCGCCAGGTAGTAGCCGCGGCCGTCGTCCTCTTGGATCGCGATCGCGTCCTCGTTGTGGTCGCGGGCCCGGCCGGGGTCGCAGGCGCCTGCCATCTGAACCTCGAAGGTCCCCGGGGTGTGGGTGCGCTTGAAGAGCTTGTACATGGCGGCGGACACAGTTTGCCATCGCCGCGGGCGCGGTGTCAGCTCTGCTCTCGCGCGCCCGTGTTGCCGGCCCAAGATAGCCACGAGAGCAGCTCGCGGTTGCCCTCGCGGCCGTGAATGGGCGAGTCGATGGCGCCGCGGACGACCAGGCCGAGGGCTCGGGCCGCCGCCTCGACGGCGCTCAGGGCCCGGGCCCGCAGCTCGTCGTCGCGGACGATGCCGCCCTTGCCGACGTGCTCGCGGCCGACCTCGAACTGCGGCTTGACCAGCATCACGAGCTCCGCGCCGCGCTCGTCGAGGAAGGGGGGCAGGTGCGGGAGGACCTTGGTCAGCGAGATGAAGGAGCAGTCGGCGACGACCAGGGAGATCGGCTCGGGGACCTGCTCGGGCGCGAGGCTGCGGATGTTCTGGCGATCGAGCACGACCACGCGCGGGTCCTGGGCCAGCTTCCAGGCGAGCTGGCCGTAGCCGACGTCGACGGCGTAGACCCGGGCCGCGCCGGCTTGCAGCACGCAGTCCGTGAACCCGCCCGTGGACGCGCCGACGTCCATGCACACGCGCCCGGCGACCTCGAGGCCCTCGCCGGCGAAGTGGTCGAGGGCGGCGCGGAGCTTGAGACCGCCCCGAGAGACATAGGGGTTTTGGGCCGCGGCTCCGGACTTGAAGCGGATCGCGGCCTCGGGATCGACGGGCGTCCCGGCCTTGGTGATCGCGTGATCCCCCACGACGACCTCGCCGGCCAAGATCAGCGCCTGGGCCCGGCTGCGGCTGTCGCATAGCCCGCGCTCGACCAGGAGCTTGTCGAGGCGAACCGTCTTGCGCTTGGGCGCTCGCTCACTGCCCACGGTCTCGGCTTTTCTCACACGATCGCCCCCTCAGGCCAGCCGCGGGCTACCCTCGCCGCCATGCGTTCGCTCGCCCTGCTCGCGCTCGTCGCGGGGTCGCAGCCGCGGCCTGGGCTGTGGGATCGCCTGCGGGCTGCCCGGTGGCTCACGGGCACGGGCGAGGACGCCGAGCCGCTGCTGTGGGGGATCTTGCTCGCCGCCGGGCTGCTGGCCGTCTGGGGCGCGTGGATCGGCGCCCGGCGCTGACCCCCAAAGGAGTTGAACGACCCCCTTGCACCCCTCGAACCCTTCGGCTAGCTTCCGGGGCCCCTGGGGCTGTAGCTCAGCTGGGAGAGCGTCGCGTTCGCAATGCGAAGGTCAGGGGTTCGATCCCCCTCAGCTCCACGAAGAAAGACCCCGGTCAGCTGACCGGGGTCTTTCGCGTTTCCAGCTCGCTTCTTCGCCGTCGCGCCCGCCCCGCCTGCTCGAGCCATGCCCACCTCCAAGCTCACGCCGCGTCAACGCCAGCACCTCAAGGCCCTCGCCCACGAGCAAAAGCCCGTGGTTCAGCTCGGGGTCAAGGGCCTCGGCGAGCCGATCGTCGCCGCTTTGCGCGAGGCCCTGCGCCGCCACGAGCTGATCAAGGTCAAGCTGCCCAAGCTCGACGACGCCGAGGAGCGCAAGGCCCTGGCCGACGAGGTCGTCGCGGCGAGCAAGGCCGAGCTCGTCGCCCTGCTCGGTCGGGTGCTCGTGCTCTACGCCCCGCGCAAGGACGACCTCCCCGACAAGCCGCGGATCCAGCTGCCGCGCTAGTGTTTGTTGTCAGCGGATCCGCCGGGTCTGCTTGGCGCGCTGGTAGTCGGCCTTGAGGGCGGACAGGCCCGCGGCGTAGATCGCCCAGATCACCACGCCGACGATCACGCCGGTGACGATCGCGGCGAACACCGGGGCCTCGACCCGGACCTCGCGCAGCTCCGCCGCCGCCCGGCCGAGGGCGACGAAGAAGAAGAAGAGCGCGAAGGTGTTGAAGACCGCGCGGAACAGCTGCATGCCCGACAGCCGCGGCTGCTTGCCCAGGCCCGAGCGGTCCGACTCGATCCACTGCAAGAGCACGCGCAGCCACGCGCCCAGGGCCGGCATCAGCAGACCGCCGACGAGGCCGGCGAGGCCGGAGACGGCGAGCTCGAGCTCGTCCGGGCCGATGGGGGTCTCGCCCACGGCCGTGCTCTAGCAGGCCGCTGAATTTTGTGCCAACGGCCGTCAGCCCGGCGAGAGGGCTGCGAGGCCGCAGCGCTGGCCTGCGTCGAGATCCCGGACGCGCGCGGCGGGATTTGCTGGACAGGGGCGGCCGCAGCACGTAGTTGTGCGCAGATGAGCGCGGCTCGCAGGCCGATCTCGCGGCGCAGCGCCCTCGTTGGCCTGGGGACGGGCGCGGCCGCAGGCGCGGCGGGGCTGCTCGGCTGCGTGCACGTCGACGAGCAGGAGCCCGTGCAGCTGCGCGCCCGGGCGCTGACCGCCGTCGCGGCGGGCGAGGTCCCGGCCATGGTCGTCGCCACGGTCCACCACGGGGAGATCGCCGTCGAGCAGGCTGGCCTGGCCGCCTTGGCCGAGGGCCGGGAGATCTCTGCCGAGAGCGCCTTCGTGTGGTTCTCGATCACCAAGCTGTTCACGGCCACGGGGATCATGCAGCTGCACGAGCGCGGCGCCCTCGACGTCGACGCCCCGGTCGAGGACCTGCTGGGCGAGGAATTTTCCTTTCGCCAGCCTCGCCACCGGCGGATCACCGCGCGGGATCTGATGAGCCACTCGAGCGGCCTCGGGAACCCCTCGGTGTGGGCGCTGGCGCGGCCCTTCGACCAGCCGCGGCCGAGCACCGCGACGCTGCTGGCCCTGCTCAGCGCCGCCCACGGCAAGACCCTGCGCTACCGCCCCGGCGCCGGCCAGCACTACTCCAACCTCGGCTTCCTCGCGCTCGGGCGGATGATCGAGCGCGCGGACGGCCGCGACTACATCGACTATGTGCGCGCCGAGATCCTCGAGGTCCTCGGCATGGCGCGCACGGACTTCGGGTGGACCGAGGCGACGATCGCCGAGGGCGCCGTGGGCCACAGCGCCAAGCGCGGCTTCTACACCAAGCTGGCCAAGCGCGTGGCCAACCCCGAGGTCTTTGGCGAGCCCTTCGAGGACTGGGAGACCACGGTGCCCTTCATCGTCGACGGCGCGTCCTATGGCGGGCTGATCGGCCCGGCCAGTGACCTCGCTCGCTTCGCGGCGGCGCACCTCGGCCACGGCGCCTGGGAGGGTCGACGGATCCTCACCCCGGCCTCGGTCCACGCCATGCAGGTCCCGCGCGAGGACATCTTTGGCCGGGAGATCGAGCACACCATGGGCTGGCACACCGGGCTCATCGACGGCGAGCGCTACTACAACCACATGGGCAAGGGCGGCGGCTATCGGCCGGCGCTGCGGATCTGGCCGGCGCGGGACTATGGGGTGGTCGTGATGACCAACCGGACCCGCTACGACCCGCGGCCGCTGACCCGCACGGCGCCGCCACGCTGAGGCGCTGGCAGCCAGAAGTCCGTGCGACATCTCTCTTGCGTGAAAAGCGGGATGGTCATCGCGGCCGCCACTCGGTGGACTGAGCGTCAAAGCCCTGCTATGTTCCGCCGCCCATCACCTGGAGAGGTGTCCGAGTGGCCGAAGGTGCCAGACTCGAAATCTGGTGTGGCGCAAGTCACCGTGGGTTCGAATCCCACCCTCTCCGCTACCTGACAAGCTGACCCGATCGATGACGCCCTTGCCCCACGTGGGCAAGGCGTCCGACCACCCTCGCTCCTCGTGAGCGAACACCTGGAGAGGTGTCCGAGTGGCCGAAGGTGCATGATTGGAAATCATGTGTGGGGCAACCCACCGCGGGTTCGAATCCCGCCCTCTCCGTCGGTCGCGCTCGCGCGACCGTTCATGCCCCGGGTGACGTTTCTCCCCTCAACTCCGCCAGGGCCGGAAGGCAGCAACGGTAACGGGGAGAGCGGGTGCCCGTGGGCGCTTATTTTAACCCCCGCGGGGGTTGGGGTTGGAGCCGCGGTGGCCCGCTTCGCGGGCCCCGAGACCGCTGCGCGGTCTCGGGCGGGTTGGCATGTGGTGGTTGTTGGGTACGTAGTGACCCCCTGAAGGGGGTCTTGTCTCCGCTGAGATTTGGATCCTTCCTCTGTTAAAGGGAGATCTCGTTTCCGCTGAGACTTGGGTCTTCCCTCTGTTAAAGGGGCGGCTGAGACTTGGGTCCTCTCCCTGTTAAAGGGGCGGCTGAGACTTGGGTCCTCCCCCTGTCAAAGGGGGCGGCTGAGACTTGGTTCCTTCCCCTGTCAAAGGGGGCGGCTGAGACTTGGGGCGGGGGGTCAGGGCTCGAGGACGCGGCCGAGGAAGAGGGGGGTTCGGGTTGGGCGGTCGTAGATGAGGAACACGAAGGGGCTGTCGGCGTCGAAGGAGGCGTCGGGTTCGAAGGAGCCGGAGTCGCCGACGGAGATGCCGGTGGCGGCGGTGGCCTCGGTGCCCTTTTCGTCGATCCTGAGCACCGTGTCGTGGACGACGTCGGTGATCACGCCCAGCGAAGGGACGATGTCATCGAAGGCGTCGAGGTCTTCGAAGGGGGTGGGCATGGGGAGGGGGAGGTCCTCGTGGAGGAGCTTGGTCAGCTCGATGTTGGACTCGATCTCGAAGTGCGGGATGCTCAGGTCGAGGTCGGAGGACTCCATGGCGTCGAGGATGTCGAGGAGGATGGGGGCGTCGAGGGTGCTCTCGAAGGTCTCGAAGTCGTCGGGGACGATGAAGGCCATGGACAGCGCGTTGCCGCGCAGGGCCAGGCTCGCGGCCGAGTAGCCGTCGCCCGCGGTGTAGAGGGCGGTGATGTTCGGGTTCGCCATCATGTCGACGGTCTTGTTCGCTCCATTGAGCAGGGTGAATTCATTGGGGTAGCTGTTGAGGAAGGGGGTGGCCCACGGGGCTTTGAAGTACAGGGCGTTGACGAGCACCATGGTGGTGGCGCTGTCGATCATTCCGGGACCGAAGAGCTCGGGGATCAGCTGGTTGGTCCTGTTGCCGACCCACGCGTTGATGTCCTCGCGCTCGCGCTCGGCGCTGGTCGAGAAGTCGGCGACGCGCAAGCCCGTGCCGTAGTAGAGGGCGAGGATGTCGAGGTAGTCGCGGCAGATGTGTCGAAGGTCGCGCCCGCGGGGGCGGCGATCTTCGCCCGGGCCCTTCACCCCAGGGTCCTCGCGTGTCATGAAGGGCCGGCCATGGAGCTCTTCATCGACACCGCGGACGTCAAGGAGATCGAGTCGGCGCAGGCCATGGGTCTGCTCGACGGCGTGACCACCAACCCCACGCTGGTCGCCAAAACCGGCCGGCCGCACCGTGAGGTGCTCGAGGAGATCTGCGAGCTCGTCAGCGGGCCGGTGAGCGCCGAGGTCCACGCGGTGGTCTACGACGAGATGATGCGCGAGGCTCGCGAGCTCGCGACCATCGCGCCCAACATCGTCGTCAAGATCCCGCTGATCGAAGAGGGGATCCGAGCGGTGCGCAGCCTCAGCGACGAGGGCATCAAGACCAACGTGACCCTGTGCTTCTCGCCGCTTCAGGGCATGCTCGCGGCCAAGGCGGGGGCGACCTATATCTCGCCCTTCGTCGGTCGCCTCGATGACATCGGCCACGACGGCATGGCCCTCGTCGAGCAGCTCGTCGACATGTACGAGCGCTACGACTTCGAGACCAAGGTGCTGGTCGCGTCGGTGCGCTCGCCCAGCCACGTGGTCGAGGCGCTGCGCCTGGGCGCGGACGTGGCGACGATCCCCTTTGGGGTGATCGCCAAGCTGATCCACCACCCGCTGACGGACGCCGGGCTGGCGCGCTTCCTCGAGGACGCCAAGGCGATCCCCAAGACCTGAGGCACCTGCTGCCTTCACCCTGGCGGCGGGGGTCGGGATCATGGACTATCGGATCCGTGAGCGGATCAGGGATCTCTCGCCGAAGCTGGCTCTACGCCAGCGCCACGCTCGCGGCCGCGGCCTGTGCCCGGCGGGTCGAGCCGACGCAGCTGCCGGCCGCGGGGCCCGAGGCGGCCCGCCCGCTGAGCCGCCTCGGCGCCGAGAACCTGCTCGTGCTCACGGAGCTGGCGGCGGCGGTCCGTCGCCTGCACCCTAGTGATCAGGCCGTCGCGGCGCGCTGGGAGCAGCTGATGCTCGCGGGGATCCGTGCGGTCGAGGGGGCGGAGGAGCGGGCCACCTTGGCCGAAGGGCTGCGTGGGCTCTTCGCTCGGGTCGCCCCCACGGTGGGGATCTGGGTGAGCGCGGCCGAAGACGAGCAGGCGCGCTCGGCCCTGGCTGGGCCGGCCTGCGCAGACCCAGATACCGAGGGCGAGGGCGAGGGCGAGCAAGAGGCCGAGCAAGAGGCCCGCGCCCGCGAGCCGGGCGAGGGGCCAGCCAAGACGCGCAAGGGGGGGCACAAGCAGCTCAAGGCGAGGACGAGCCGTGGGGCCGAATCGGCGAAGGACGAGGCCGACGCGGGGTCTGGCACGCAGGGCGATGCGGACGGGGCCGGAAACGACGACGCGGGCGCGTCGGACGAGGACAAAGACGAGGAGACCGGGGAGAAGAGCGCAGACGCGTCGCCGTCATCAGAGGATGAGGATGGCGAGGGGGAGACGCGCGAAGGAGCGCCAGAGGAGGACGACGAGGGCCCTGAGAGTGAGGCTGACTCCGCGAAGGAGGCGAAGGACGGGGAAGGAAAAGAGCAGGCGGCCGAGGGCGAGAACGAAAAAGAGGGCGAGGAGGCGAAGGGCGGCGAGGATGCGAAGAGTGGTGGTGAGGGCGAGGAGGCGAAGAGCGGTGGCGAGGACGAGAAGGAGGGCGAGGATGCGAAGAGCGGTGGTGAGGGCGAGGAGGCGAAGAGCGGTGGTGAGGGCGAGGATGCGAAGAGCGGGGAGAAGACGAGCAAAGACGAGGACGAGCTCGAGCCGCGTCCGCCTCTACACGAGGCGCTCCTGGACGATCGCGAGGGCCTCGCGCTCGTCCAGTGGCACCGGCGCGGCTTCTTCGAGGGCCAGGCCGACGAGGGCACGCCGGCGGGCTGCGCTCGGCGGATCCGCTGGAACCCGGCCGCGCGTGGGGCCTGCACACAGACCGAGCCGGCGCGGGGGAGCGAGCCTTGTGATCGCTGCGCGGGCGAGAGCTTCGAGGCGCTCACTCCCGGGGACCCGGCGCAGCTCGAGCTCGGTCGGGGGTTGAGCTGCCTGATCCCCACGGCGCTGTGGTCCGAGGGCGGGCAGACGCTCCCGATCGAGGCGGGGGGCAGCGAGGCCCCGGGGCCGGCGGTGTTCGACGCCCGGGCTGCCCTCGACTTCTCCTTGGCCGACCGCGCGACGCGGCTGCTCGTGGTCCTGCGCTGCTACGCGCTGCTGCGTGGCTACGGTCCGCACGCCGACGCGAAGGCGCTGCGCGAGGCGCTGATCCCCGCGCTGTGTCGGGCGGCCGAGCACGGCGAGCCCGACGAGCTCGCGGCGGCGGTCGAAACCCTGCTGGCGGCCAGCGAGGACGGGAACGCGGCCGCGATCACGCACCTCGACGATCGTCGCTCGCGGCGTGTCGCGGCGCGCTGGTGTCCGCCGGTGGGCCTGGGCTGGGTGGAGGAGCGGGTCGTCGTGGGTCCGCTCCCCGGTGAAGGCGAGCTCCCCGAGGGGCTGCTCGCCGGCGACGAGCTCGTGCGCGTCGACGGAGAGGCGATCGCGGGCTTGATCGGCGAGGGCATGGCTCGCACGCCGGCCGCGCGACCGGGCGTGCGGGTGGAGCGAGCGCTGGGCGGGCTGCTCGAGCGCGGCTCGGAGGGCGCGAAGCTGCGCATCGAGGTGCTGCGCCGCGTCGACGAAGGCGAGGCCACCCTCAGCGTAGAGCTGCGCACGGACTTGCACGCGAGCGAGCGCCCCGACGGCCTGGATTTGCGCCCGCTCGAGCCCTTCGTCGAGCTCGGCGAGGGCGTGTTCTATGTCGACGCGACCCGCCTGGGCAACCTGAAGGCCGCCGCCCGTCGTCTGCAGCGCAGGCGCGTCGGGATGACGATCGTGGATCTACGCGGCGAGCTGGCCGACGAGGGCGGCTCTTTGCTCGCGCACTACCTGGACGCGGCCGAGATCCTGGCGGTCGAGCGTGTCCCCGCGGGCCCCGATCGCAGCGGCGCGCTGCCCTTGTCCGCGGCGGGCGAGCGCAGCCGGGCGGCCGAGCGGCCGTGGCTGCCGGGCAAGCTGGCGGTGCTCATCGACGGTCGCACGCGAGGTCGGGCAGAGGCCGAGGCGCTGGGCTTTGGCCAGCTCGAGCGTGCCTGCCTGGTGGGCTCGGCCAGCGCAGGCGAGCTCGCTGGCAGCGCGCAGACCTGGCTCCCCGGCGGCTGGCGGCTGCGCTTCTCGACCACGGAGCTGCGCAGCCCGGAGGGCGAGGCGCTGTGGGCTCGCGGCGTGGAACCCAAGCTCCGAGCGCGTCCCGGTGTCGATGGCTTGCGCCGCGGCGCCGACGAGGTCCTCGAGGTCGCGATCTCGGCTGGCCTCGGGATCACCGATGATCGGGTGAAACGTCCGTCATGGGGGCGCATACGCTGATCTGCTCGGGCCTCGACGGCCTGATCTGACGTGCAGATGAGCGTCGCGCTCGGCTCGTCGATCCAAAATTGGGGCGGCCCAACTGGCCTTTGGACAGTGTCGGCCAGCGCCCACGCGCGGGGTCGCGGGACCTCGTTGGGTGTCGGGTCGGGAGCGCGAAGACCGGGAGCCCGTGTCAGCGCGGCGAGCCACGGACTCGCTTCAAAGTAGACGTGATGGCCGGAAGCGTTTAGCGTTGGGCCGTGCAGATCAGTGGTCACGTCATCCGCTCGCGCTACATGTTCGTGCGCAAGGCCGGCGACGAGGCCTTTGAAAAGGTCCTCGCTGCGCTCACCCCAGAGGCGCGCAAGGTCATGGAGACCGGGCCACTGGAGACGGTCTGGTACCCCTACGACGTTCTGATCGACATCAGCGTCACCGTGGATCGGGTGCTCGGCCAGGGGGATCTGCAGCTGTGCGAGGAGATGGGCTCGTTCTCCTGTCAGCACAACCTCACCGGCATCTATCGGGTGTTCTTTCGCTTCGGCAACCTCAACTTCCTGCTCGATCGGGCGGCCAAGGCCTACCACTCGCAGTACGACTTTGGGTCCATGCGGGTCATCCGTGACCCCGAGAACAAGCACAAGGTCACCCTCGAGCTCGCCAACGTCCCGCGACCGCACCGCGCCGTCTACCTGGCCATCAAGGGCTGGGCGATCAAGGCCGCCGAGCTCAGCGGCTCCGAGATGACGGGCTTCACCGACGGCTTCTCCGAAGATCCCGAGGTCCCCACGACCTGGATCTTCGAGTACATCTGATGCGCTGGACGCCGCAGGGGCTGGCCGAGGCCGCGGGCGGTCGGCTGCGCCGCGCCGGGACGCGGGCGATCGCCGGGGCCTTCATCGACAGCCGCACGCCGCGAGCGGAGGGGCTCTTCGTGCCCATCGTCGCCGCGCGAGACGGCCAC
This sequence comes from Pseudenhygromyxa sp. WMMC2535, assembly GCF_011083025.2. NCBI lineage: Bacteria > Pseudomonadati > Myxococcota > Nannocystales > Nannocystaceae > Pseudenhygromyxa > Pseudenhygromyxa sp. WMMC2535. The sequence continues at coordinate 2,384,631 of NZ_JABJWV010000001.1, read as the reverse complement.
GACTTCATCGCGGCGGCCCACGCCGCGGGGGCCAGCGCGACCTTGATCGCCGCAGGCCGGCCGCTGCCCGAGGGCGAGCTGACCGTCGTCGAGGTCGACGACACCCTCGCGGGGCTGAGCGCGCTGGGCCGCAGCGCTCGCGCTGGGATCTCGGGGCCGGTGGTCACGATCTCCGGGAGCAACGGCAAGACGACCACCCGGGCCTTCGTCCAGGCGGCCGTGGGCGCGGGCTTCGACCCAGTGCTGTGCACCCGGGGCAACTTCAACAACCACCTCGGCCTGCCCCTGACCCTGGTCGACGCCCCTCACGAGCCCGCGGCCGCGGTGCTCGAGCTGGGCATGAGCGCACCGGGGGAGAACGATCACCTGGCCAGCGTCGCCGCGCCCACGGTCCACGTGATCACCTCGATCGCTCTCGAGCACCTCGAGTTCATGGGCAGCCTCGCGGCCATCGCCGCGGCCGAGGCCGAGCCCATCGCTCACCTGCGGCCGCGCGCCGACGGGGGCGAGGCCGCGCTGCTCGTGGTCCCCGGCGACGAGCCGAGCCTGCTCCCGCACCTGCCCCCGCGAGCGGACGCGAGCCCGCGAGTGCTGCGTTTTGGCGACCCCAAGGCGGCCCTCGGCGGGCCGCTGGACATCGAGATCCTCGCGGTCGAGGTCGGCCCGCGGACCCGCGCCGTGCTCGGCCTGCGCAGCGCGGGCGGGGTCGAGCGCCTGGAGATCTCGCTGCGGACCTTTGGGGCCCACAACGCGCGCAACGCCGCGGCCGCGATCGCCGTCGCGCGCCACCTCGGCCTGCCCTTGCCCGCGGTCGTCGAGGCCCTCGAGGCCGTCGAGCCCGTGGGGGATCGCGGCCGCCTGCGCGAGCTGGGCGGGCACCTGATCATCGCCGACTGCTACAACGCCAACCCTGGCTCCATGGTCGCCGCCCTCGACAGCCTGGCCCTGCTCCGCGCGGGCCGGCGTGGGCCGCTGATCGCCGTGCTCGGTGACATGCTGGAGCTCGGACCCGACGAGGCCGAGCTCCACGCCGAGATCGGCCGGCGCGCCGCGGCCTTGGGCATCGACGCGCTCTTGGGCGTGGGCCCGCGCTCGGCTCACACCGTGACGGCCGCCCGGGCAGCCGGCTTGGGCGATGTCGCCTGGCTCGAGCTCGACGCCGTCGACGAGGCCGTGGCCTGGCTCGGCGCTCGCCTGCCTCCAGACCAGGCCGGCGGGGCCGCGCTCTTCAAGGCCAGCCGTGGCGTCCGCCTCGAGCGAGTCGTCGACGGTCTGGCCGAGACCCGCTGAGGCAGCCCGGCGCTCGCGCGATCGCGCGGGGCCACCAACGAGGGCCACCAACGCGGGGCGCGGGCCTGTTACCCTTTGGCCCCATGTCGTCCCAGACCGTCCGCGTCGAACTTCGTGAGGCCACCTTGTCCGAGAGCGCGACGCTCCACGAGGGGGAAGCGACCTTCATCGCCCTCGACTGTCCCCCGCCCGTCCGCAGCTTGCTGCGCGTGGTCGTCGATGACGATCCCCGCGCCTTCGAGGTCCACCGCGTCGTCGAGGTCGTCGGCGAGGGCGAGGCGCGGCGCGGCTGCTACGGCGCCTTTGTCGAGGCCGCGCGCTTCGACGAGCAAAACAAGGTCGGCTCCGAGCACCTCGAGCCTGGGATCAGCAACAGCGGGGTGCCGGCGCCGGTGGTGATCATGAACACCGGCGACATGATGCTCGGCGCCGAAGCCGAGGACGAGCAGAGCGACGCTGCGTCCAGCGGCGAGGACTCGAGCGAGGGCAGCGATTCGAGCGAGGCCGAGAGCAGCGGCTCGAGTGAGGGCGAGGGCAGCGATTCTGGCGAGGGTGATTCGAGCGAGGGTGATTCGAGCGATGGCGACTCGAGCGATGGCGACTCGAGCGATGGCGACTCGAGCGATGGCGACTCGAGCGATGGCGAGGAAGCGCCGCGCGACGGCGAGTGATGAATTGAGCCGAGCGCGAGCACGGCCGGAGCCCGACCCCGGGCGGGCGTCTACTCGGACGCGCCCGGCGAGCGCACGCGCTGGCGGAGGTCGCGGGCCCAGCCCTCGAGGTTGGCGACGGTGCTCTCGAGCTGCTGGGGAGACTCGGCGAGCTCGGCGAGGGCGGCCTCGAGCAGCTGCTTGGCCCGGCGGATCCGCCCGCGCACCGTGCCCTCGGGGATGTCGAGGACCTGAGCGAGCTCGGAGCCCGACATGTTCTCCCAGTAGTAGAGCTCCAAGGTGATCTGGTGATCCATGGGCAGGCGACGCAGCGCCTGGAGGAGGATCTCTTGCTCGCGCTTGTCGGCGATGATCAGGCTCGGCCCGGGGCCGAGGTCGTGCATCGAGGCGATCAGCGGGTCGAAGCGGGCTTCGTGGTAGCGCTTGTCTCGGTAGTAGCGGCGCAGCACGTTGCGGGCGACGCCGAACAGGTAGCCGCGGAAGCTGGCCTCGCCGCGGTAGCGATCCCGGCCCTCGACGCAGGCCAAGAAGGTGCGCTGGATGAGATCGTCGACCTCGTTGGGGGCCTTGTTGGCGAAGAAGCGGCAGACGCTGTCGAAGTGCCGGTTGAACAGCTCGTTGCCCGCGCGCGTGTCCCCCTCGCGCCACGCGTCGAGGAGCTCGAGGTCAGACTTCGCCGGGGCCTCCTGGTTCATCTGCGGGCGATCCTAACAGCGGAAGATCGCCACGCCCATCCCCGCGCCACGTCGTACACCTCGACGCGTGCACTTCTGTGGGTCGGTGGCAGAGCTGGGCCGCTGCGCTCGCTGTGTTACACCCCACTGAGATGCCGGGTTGCGCGCCGGGGTTCGGCTCCCCGATCCTGCCCGGGAGATTGCCATGACTCGCTTCGACTACCACCTGATCCCCGCGAGCTTGCTCGCCCTCATCACCTCGACCCTCGCGCCTGGCTGCGGGCTGATCGGGATCGAACCCGACGAGATCGACATCGCCGACGGTGCGGACGATGAGGCCGGCGACGTCGGGGAGACCGCGCAGGGGGAGGACGACATCGGGTCGAGCGAAGGTGGAGACGGGGGGACGAGCAGCGGCGAGGAGGGGCCGGGCGAGGACGGGGGGACGGAGGACGGCGGGGCGGAGGACGGCGGGGCCAGCACGGGCGGCGAGAGCAGCGACGGCGAGGGGGACTCCGGTGGTTCGGGCACCGACGACGGCCCCGGCACTGACGACGGCACCGACGAGGGCACCGGCACCGACGAGGGCACCGGCACCGACGAGGGCACCGATACGGGCGGGTTTACCTGTGAGGCGATCGCGGAATTCGAACTCGAGCTCGGCGAGGCGACGGCGGTGAGCGTCGACCCGGGCGCCAGCGCGCTGTCGGGGACCTGCGGGGGAGACCTGGGGCCAGAGGCGCTGGCCGTGTTCGAGGCGTCCGAGTCGGGCGCGTACACCTTCTCCGTCAGCCCCGACTTCGCGGGGGTGTTCTATCTGGTCGACGCCGACTGCGAGCCCCTCCCTGGAGACAGCTGCGCCTCGTCGGACGCGGCGCTGGTCTTGGCCATGGAAGCGGGAGAGCTCGTCTACGTCGTCGTCGACGTCGACGAGCCGCCGCAGGTGGTCGACGTCTTGGTCACCGGCCCCTGAGCTGATCGATCCGCCGCCCTCGTGGCACGGTCCTTCTACGTGGGGCCCATGCGCCTCGCGCACTCTACGAAGGACCTTGCATGCATTTTTTCTCGAAAAACACCGCCCTGACCCCCCTCATCGCCGGCGCGCTACTCGCGGCTCCGCTCGCGGGTTGTGCTCTCGTCGGCATCGAGCCCGACGAGATCGACATCGCGGACGGGGACGAGGAGACCGGCGTCGCCGATGAGGTCGGCGAAGACACGGAGGGCGACGCGGGCACGACGGGTGGAGACGGAGACGCGACAGGGGGGGAGGACGCCGCGGACGACGACAGCACCGAGGACAGCGGGAGCTCGGAGGGGACAGACGGGGGGACGGAAGACGGGGGGACGGAAGAGGAGACGGACGATGGGGAGGAGGACACCGGCAGCGAGGAGAGCGACACCGGCGAAGAGTCGAGCTGTGAGGCCTTCGACGCCATCGCGCTCGGCCTCGACGAGCTCGTGGACTTCGAGATCCCCGCGGGTAGCTCGGCCTTCGAGTCCGACTGCGGCGCGCCCGGGCCCGAGCTGCTCTACGCTTTCACGGCCGAGGAGGCCGGGAGCTACGAGGCCGAGCTGAGCAACCTCGCGGAGCCCGTGGCCTTCTATCTGGCCGTGGAGTGCGATCCGCTGGAGACGGCGCAGTGCAACCTCGGCGACACGGCGCTCGTCTTCGAGCTCGCCGCGGGCGAGACCGCCTACTTCGTGGTCGACGCCGAACAAGCGGGCGCGGTGGGGACGGTCACCGTCATACTGCCCTGAGGCGCGCACGAAAAAACGAGCGAGCCCGCCGCGACCTGTTGGTCGGGGCGGGCTCGTGTTTTGTGGCTGGCTCAGCGGGGCCGCGAGCTGCTGCGAGAGGACGAGCTGCTGCGGGAGGGCGAGCTGCTGCGAGAGGACGAGCTGCTGCGAGAGGGCGAGCTGCTGCGAGAGGACGAGCTGCTGCGAGAGGGCGAGCTGCTGCGAGAGGGCGAGCTGCTGCGAGAGGGCGAGCTGCTGCGAGAGGGCGAGCTGCTGCGAGAGGGCGAGCTGCTGCGAGAGGGCGAGCTGCTGCGAGAGGGCGAGCTGCTGCGGGAGGGCGAGCTGCTGCGGGAGGGCGAGCTGCTGCGGGAGGGCGAGTAGCTGCGAGAGGGCGAGCTGCTGGAGGGCGAGTAGCTGCGAGAGGGCGAGCTCGAGCTCGGGGACGAGCTGCGGGAGGGCGAGCTGCTGCGCGCCGGCGGGCTGTAGGTCTGGTAGCTCGGCGAGCGCTGCGAGCTCGAGCTGGAGGACGGAGAGGTCCGCGAGGGCGAGGTCCGCGTGCTCGTCGTGGTGCCCACGCTGCGCGAGGTCGGTGCGCTGCGGGTCGGCGCGCGGCGAGTCGCGGGCGGGGCGTAGGTGGCCCGGGAGGGCGAGCTCGAGGCGCTGTGGACCTGCACGCGAGCGGGCGAGGAGACCCCGGCCGTGGGCGTGCGAGAGGTCGTGGACGTGCGAGAGGTCGTGGGCGTGCGGGTGGCCGTGGGGGCGCGGGGCGGCTTGGACGGCTCGACGCGGCTCGAGGTGACCACGGGCGTGCGCCCGGGGTCGGTCACGCGGGGCGGCTTGGACGGCTCGATCCGAGCCTTGCTGAGGGTCGGGGTCGTCGAGTCTCCGCCGGCGCGGGGCGGCTTGCCTGCGTCGCGGCCGGTGGCCACGGCGGGCGTGCCAGGCTGGCTGTTGGGCTGCTCACCGGTCGCGCGCTCGCCGGTCACGGCGCGGGGCGGCTTGTCGCCGCTGCCCGTGGGGGCGAGGTCCTTGCCGGCCGTGGGCACGCGGTTGTTGTTGGCGGTGGTGGGGAGGGGGCGGTCTTCACCGTGGTTCGACTCGCCGCCCGGGCGCGGGTTGCCGCCTTGGTTGTTGGGGACCTCGGGGCGCCCGCCGCCGGTCGGCCCGCCGGGGTCCGCGTTGGGCCCTTGGCTGGGACGGCCGGGCTGGCCGTGACCGTAGCGATCGTGCCAGCCCCGGGGCGGCCGGCCGTAGGCGTGGTAGCCGTAGTGGCTGACGCCGCCCCAGTACCAACCGGCGCCGTAGTAGCCCACGCCCCAGCAGAAGGTGACCCAGGGGTAGTGGTAATTCCAGACCGTGACCAGGGGCGCGGGCGGGCCCCAGTAGTAGACCCAGCTGTTCCAATAGGGGTCCCAAAACACGAAGGTGCCCTGGACGTTGTAGTACCAGCGCCCGGCCCAATAGACCCGGGGGAAGGTCTCGATGGCCTCGGAGTAGGTGTGCACGTAGTGGACCACGACGATCTGCTCGCCGCTCGACATGGTCTCGTAGCCGACCATCTCTTGCGGGGCCTCCTCGAAGGGGTCCGCGTAGACCTGCTGTGACACGTAGACGTCCTCGTAGGAGACGTCACTGGGGGGCAGATCGCCCTCCTGGTAGCTGCGCTGATAGTAGGCCGCAGAGGCCGTGCCCGCTGGGGCATACATCGGCGCGCTGGTCTCCTGAGCTTGCTGCTTGCTGGCACAGCCAGTCATCGCCGCCAGCCCGAGGAGCACACCAAACATTCGAGTCGTTCGCGGTCCCGCCACGCCATCAGTCTTCCGCGCACACACACCAGAGACAACCCGGGCGATCCCCCCGCACCCTAGGGACTAGGACCTGGATCTGCGCTTCGCCTGGGGGGAATCCACCGCTTTTGCACCACCTGAGGGTGATCCTCGGCACGATCCCTGGTCGAATTGGCAGCTTTTTAGTGTGCAACATCACGAAACTCTTCTGGCCAGGGCGGATCCTCCAGCTTTTGACACAGAGACGATCCTCGCGCTTCGTGCTTGCGGTAGGCTGAGCCGATGCCAGCCGCCGAGGTCCCCGTGCTGACCTTCGTGTCCGGCGCCAAGCCGGGAGAGAACTTTCCGCTCGGACCTTCGGGCGAGAGCTGGGTCGCCGGACGAAGCGGCGACGCCGACTTGGTGCTCGAGGACGATCTCGTCTCGCGCAAGCACGCGCGCTTTTATCGATCGCGTGGCGAGCTATGGCTGCGAGACCTCGGCTCGCGCAACGGAACGTTGATCAACGGCGAGGCCGTGCAGCACCACCGGCTCCGGATCGGGGATCGGATCGCCATCGGCGCCAACTTGCTGCGCGTCGAGTCGGTGCCCGCGGATCACCTCGAGCGCGCGACTCGAAACGAAGAGACGAGCACCGCCGGGCGTTCGATGTCGGGGAGCATCCAGGACATCCCCCTGGCCGACGTGCTCCAGTGGCTGGCGACGAGCCGCAAGACCGGCACGCTGCGCGTGCGAGGGCGCTCCGTGGGCGAGCTCTTCTTGCGTCAGGGCACGATCTACTACGCGCGCATCGAAGGCAGCGAGGGCCTGGCCGCCGAGAAGGCGCTGCTGCGGATGATGGGCTGGACCGAGGGGACCTTCGAGCTCGACAACATGACCGTCGATCTCGAAGAGGGCGAGGAGCTCTCGGTCTCCCTCGAGCACATCTTGATGGAGGCGGCGCGCGTCCAAGACGAGCTCGCCCACCTCGCGGCGCGCAACAAGATCCCCGAGGAGCGGATTGGCCTGGTGTTCCCGCCCAAGAAGGCGTGGCGCGAGCTCGGCGAGGACGAGCTGGATCTGATCCAGGCGGTGGCCGAGGGCCTCGACTGGACGACGATCCTCAACCGCCTGCCGGGGGACGACGTCAGCGTGACGCAGACGGCCGTGAAGCTGCACAAAGCTGGCGTCGTGGACTACTGAAGACCCCCGCGGAGGGTGTTGTTGGGGGCCGCAGCGGTCCGCTTCGCGGACCTCGAGCCTGCTTCGCAGGGCTCGGGCGGGGAGGCATGTGGTGGTTGTTGGGTACGTAGTGACCCCCTGGGAGGGGGTCTTGAACGCTCTCCCCGCGGAGGGTGTTGTTGGGGGCCGCAGCGGTCCGCTTCGCGGACCTCGAGCCTGCTTCGCAGGGCTCGGGCGGGGAGGCATGTGGTGGTTGTTGGGTACGTAGTGACCCCCTGGGAGGGGGTCTTGAACGCTCTCCCCGCGGAGGGTGTTGTTGGGGGGCGGGCGGGGAGGGCACTTGGTGAATTTTGTCTTGGTCTAGAATCTGGGGATGCGGTCTTTTTGTGTGGGGGTGATCTTGGGGATTTGTCTGGTCGGGTGGGGCTGTGGGCCTGGGGAGCAGGGGGAGGGGGACGATGAAGAAGAGATGGGGGCGGATACGGAGGCGGATACGGAGGCGGATGGGGGGGAGCCGACGCGGATCGAGGAAAGCGCGGACTGGCCGGAGACCGCGAGGTACTTGACCCTGGTGGAGATCGAGGGGGAGGCGGCGCTCTTGCTCGGGGGTGATGACGGTCTGGGGACCTTTGGGAACGCGAACAAGGTGATGGCGCTTCGTGGGGATGGCGAGATGCTGTGGGTCGCGATGACTGGGAACTTCGAGGTCGATGCGATCCACAAGCTGACGAGCATCGAGCGCTTGGACTCCGGGAATGTCTGGCTGTCTGGTTGGGCCTACGACGAGGGCATCGTGGAGGATGACCCCGGCTGGGGCTGGTACGCGGAGCTCGACATGCAGGGGGAGTGGGTCTGGTTCGAGGAGGTCGGGCCCGGGGCCTCTCCGCAGATCAGCGCGCCGCGGGCGGATGGCTCGGTCGTGGTCCTCAGCCAGTCGTGGGGGGCGGATCAGCTGCTCGGGCTGTCGTCGACGGCGATGGAGTTGTGGAGCGTCTCGGGCTGGGGAGACGACGACGACGAGGTGCGCGAGTGGACGCGCGCGCTCGCGGTGACGGATACGGGCGTGATGGTGGGCGGCGGGCACGAGCTGGTCGGACAAGCCTCGTCCTCGAGCTGGTTTGCTCGCTTCTCGGAGCAAGGCGAGTTCCTCGAGGAGTTCGTCCACGCGCCCGTGGCTGGGAAGTCGAACTCGGGCATCCACGAGCTCGAGTTCGACCCGGAGAGCGAGACCTTGGCGGCGCTTTGCTACGACTACGAACCCGGCTCGGACGGGCTCACCCAAGAGTTGCTCTTGCGGCGCTTCGACGCGAGCGGCGCGACGCTGCTGAGCACGCGGAGCATCGGAGACGGCCTCCCCCTCGGGCTGAAAATCGACGGGGCGAGCGGAGCTTGGATCCTGTGGGACTTCGAGGGGAGCGGCATGCTCGGCTACTACCCCGCGGATCCCGAGGCGCCGCCCGAGTGGGAGGTGCTGCTCGAGGGCCTGGCTGCCTACGACTTCGCCGTCGACGTCGACGGGAAGCGGGCCTATGTCCTCACGGACACCTCGATCGAGATCGTCGAGTTCTGAGCGGGCTCAGCCGCGGACGAGCTCGGCGAGGCGCTCGAGGCCGCGCTCGATCTGGGCGCGCTCGGGGCCGAAGCTCAGGCGCACGAAGCCGGCCAGGCGCGAGGCGATGTGGTCGCGGCGGTTGCCGGGGTCGATGTCGAAGAACACCCCGGGGACGCAGATCACCTGGCGTTCGAGGGCGGCCTTGAAGAAGTGCATGCCGTCGTTGAGCGGCTCGGGCAGGTTGCGCAGATCCGCGAAGCAGTAAAAGGCGCCCTCGGGGCCGCCGTCCTCGGCTCCGGCGACGCCGATGCCCATGTCAGACAGGCCGTCGAGCATCAGCTGGCGCTTGATCGAGAACGCGGACTGGATCGCCGCGGCCTCGCGGTCGGCGACCTCGGGCTCGAGCAGGGGCAGGGCCGCGCGCTGGAGGCAGTGCGGGGCGCCGCCGTCGAGGAAGCTGCCGGCGGAGCTGACCCGGTCGATGATCGACTTGGGGCCCACGGTCCAGCTCAGGCGCAGGCCGGGGTAGCGCCAGTTCTTGGTCAGGCCGTCGACCACGACCACGGGGTCCTCGTCGACGTCCTCGACCCAGGCGCAGGCGCTGACGCTGCGCGGGAGCTCGCCGTCGCGCATCAGGCTGGGCGGGCCGTAGACGTAGTGCGAGTAGAACTCGTCGAGGATCAGCGCGCAGCTGAGCTTGCTGCAGGTGTTCACCCAGCGGCGCAGGTCCTCGCCGGCGATCAGCCGGCCGGTGGGGTTGCAGGGGTTCGAGGCCAGCAGCGCACCCAGGCCGCTGCCGACGATCGCCTCGCGCAGGCGCTCGGGGGTCAGGCGGAAGCCGTCGCGCTCGTGGAGCACGATGGGGATCGGGACGAAGGCCCGGAACACCTCGAGGAGCTCCTCGTAGGCGGTGTAGTCCGGGAGCACGTGGCCGAGGTTGACCCGGCCGAGGGCCGTGGCCAGGCGGGTCAGGGCCACGCGGCCGCCGGAGGCGATGGCCACGTTCTCGGCGCTGTACTGGCTGGGCAGGCCGCGGCGGTAGCGGGCGTTGTAGAGCGCGGCGACGGCCTCGCGCAGCTCCCAGAGCCCGGGGACCGGGGCGTACTCGGAGCGCTCGGCGTCGATCTCGATGGTGTTCAGCCGCGGCGCGCTGCCGGGCAATTCACCGGTCTCGGGCGCGCCCTGACCGAGGTTGCACCAGTCGGGGTGGCCGTAGTGAAAGCCGCGCTCGCCGGCTTCGGTCATCACGTAGATGACCCCGGTCCGCGGGACCGGACGGAACATCGAGGCCGCGTTCGTCACCGGCTCAGCCCGGCGTGCCGAACTTGAACTGCAAGAACAGAACGAGGCCGATCAACGACACGAAGAGGATGAGGGCGAACCAAGCCATGGCGGTCAGCCCGGGCACTTGCGGATGGTCTTCTTGCTTGTTCTCGGCCATGAATCGCCTCGCTGGTGGAGCTCCGATTACACTACATCGAGAGGATGCGCTAGAGCGTCGATTCGCCCGCTGAGGGCCGCTGCGAGGCTACTCACGATGACTCGCACGATCGCGCTCTGGGCTCCTAAGGCTCGTCGTCGAGCTTGGCCTTGGCTGGCAAGAGCGCGGAGCCCACGGGCGCCTCGGGGAGCATGCGTCGGAACATGCCCTCGCCGTGCTGGCCCTCGACCAAGGCGAGCCGCCGGGACTTGGCCTCGCTGGCCAGGCGGGTGCCGGGGAAGGCCTTGGTGGCCTCTTCGTAGGCCTCGGCCGCGAGCTGGCGCTCGCCGAGGTGCTCGTAGGCCTGGCCGAGGTGGTAGAGGTAGACGACGCGCGCGGGGTTGTAGGCCAGGGAGCTCAGCCCGCGCTCGAGCAGGGGGGCGGCCTCTCGAGCCCGACCCATGCGCACCAGGCACAGGCCCTCGAGGGCTCGCCAGGCGTCGGTCACCAGCTCGCGGTAGCGCGGCGGGACGTGTTGCAGGCAGGCGTCGCGGTCGCTGCGGATCGTCTCGAGCAGGCCGTCGTCGGGGCTGCCCGAGAGCAGCGCGAGCTCGTGGCGGCCGAAATTGGCAAGGGCCTGGAGGTGCGAGGACAGCCCGGCGTCGTCGGCCCCGTAGATCGCTCGGGCCTCGTCGAGGCGCCACTCGGCGACCAGCAGCCCGCCGAGCTGCGCCCGGGCCAGCCACTGACGCTCGACGCTGACCGCCTCGCCGGCCTCGGCCAGCGCCAGCTGCTTGCGCAGGCTCATCTCGATCTCGCGCTGCTGGCCGGTGGCGATGGCGTGGCGCAGGTTCTCGGCGGCATAGAGCGCGCGATTTTGGCGGTCGCGGCTGACCATCCACGCGCCCAGGGCCGTCCCGAAGGCGAGGGAGAAGAGCGCGGCGACCTCGCCCTCGCAGCCGGGGAGGAAGATCAGCGCGGGGACCAGCCAGCGCTCGGCTCGGCGCGGGATCCTGGGAGCCATCGCCGGGGAGTGTAGCGCGAGCGAGCCCGGCGCTGAGGGGCGGAACCGTGATCCAGCCCGGCTTTGTGGCGGTCTGGCCCGCGCAGAGCCTGCGCCATGGTGCCCGCGGAGATCTCGGCGCAGCGTGCGACCGGTGGCCGAGATCTCCGCGCGGCTCAGCGGCCGCGTCGCCCGCGGGACTTGGTGCCTCGACCTCGCTGGGCGCTGTCTGCGGGGGCCGTGTCCTGGTCGGGCGGGGACAGAGGCGGGAGCTCGAGGCCGGCGAGGGGCGGCCGCATGCGCGCGCGCCTTCGGGCTCGCAAGGTGGAGATCACCGCCTGCAAGGTGGGATCGGACCACGGCCGATGGTCCAGCCGGCTGCCCTTGCCCTGGTTGCAGCGCGAGCAGGCGATCGCCAGGTTCTCGACGGCGTCCGTGCCCCCGTGGGTGCGCGGCACGATGTGCTCGACCGTCTCGTTGGCGATCGGCTGGCCGGTGAGGTCCACGGCGAGCTTGCGCTTGCAGTGGATGCACTTGCCGGCCAGGACCTCGCGCTCACCGAGCCGGGCGCGCTCGAAGGTCGAGTCCGTGGCCGCGCACCACAGCAGCTTGGCGCTTCGCCTGCCCACCGCGCCAGTGTAGCGCGGGGCGGATCAGGGCTTGGGGCAGGTGCAGCCCCAGCTGGCCGGGAGCTGCGGGCAGGTGATCTCGGCGACCAGCTCGTGCCCCTTCTCGTTGGGGTGGATGTGGTCGAAGGCGCGCAGCTCCGGGCGCATGTACCAGCGCGGGAGCTCGGCGGCGGCCTGGGCGTCGCGCTCGAGGGCGGCCTCGCGGGCGGCCGGGTCGAGGTCGGCGTGGCGCTTGTTCCAGCCCTTGTCCTTCTCGAGCAGCGCCCGCATCTTGGCGAGGTCGCGCAGCGGCGCGTTGCGGTCGCGCATGTCCGAGTCGTAGAGGTCGATGGCGATGTCCGCGAGCTCGTCGGGGCTCCAGGGCGCGCTCTGGTCGTCGCGGCGGTCGATGTAGTTGCCCAGGGCCTCCTGCGGGGTGGAGCGCTTGAGCAAGAAGTCGACGACGGTCTCGGTGTGCTGCTTGTACTTGAGGCCGGCGAGACCCCGCCAGCGCTTCTTGTCGCTCTCGTCCCCCCAGGGCATCAGCGAGAGCGCGACCACCTCGACCCCGCGGCGGTGGGCCGAGATGAAGAGCTGGCGCAGCTCCTTGTTGGTGCTCTCCGGCGTGGCCACGCTGTTGAGCCCGCCGTGGAAGATCATCCAGTACTCGTGGTCGGGGTTGCGCAGGTTCAGGTAGGGGTTTTGGATCACCTGCTGCATGAAGCGCTTGCGCAGCCAGTAGGCCCCGTAGCCCGTCTTGGACAGGTTCTCGACCTCGACGTTGCTGCACCAGTTCTCGAGGTGCTCGTGGTAGGGGTCCTTTTGCCAGGCGCCCACGGAGCCCGCGAGGACCACGACCTTGACCGGCTTGTCCTGCTTCTTGAAGCGCCAGGTCGGCGGCGGATCTTCGTCGGGGTTGGCGGTGGCCGAAGCCGGGGCGAGGGTGGCGAGGCCAAGGCCGAGGGCGAAGCTCATGCCCAGGGCCAGCAGACGGGGCTTCGAGAGGCGGCGGGTGCTCATGGGGGCAGCTCGGACGAAGATGAGGGGATCCTATTCGCTGATCTGGAACTCGGCTACCACGAGGTCGATGTCGTCCTCGTCCTCGGGCACGATGCGGACGCGCCAGTCGCCCACGTATTCCGGTCGCAGCTTGAGGTAGGCCCGGGTCTTGTACGCGTGAATGTCGCGAATTCGAACTTTCCCGCGCCGCGTGAGCAGCCCGTCCTTCTCCCAGTAGACCCACACCGTCTCCTCCTCGCGGGGATGGACCACGCGGAAGCACACGTTGACCAGCTCATCGGCGGCGATCGAGTAGCGCTGACTGGCCGGCACGCAGTCGCCGCCTTGGTAGTCCTTGCCGACCTCGACCGCGTCGATGTGGATCCCGCTGCGGCCGATGGCGCCCAGGGGGGGCCCGTCGTGGATCGAGACCGGGAGCTTGGCGAAGGCCTTGGCGTTGTCCTCGGGGGTGCCGCGGGGGATCACACTGGGCGCGCGAGGATCGCCGGCCGCGGCCGTCGGCAGCGGCTTGGGGCCCTCGGCGGGCGCGTCGTCGCCCGTGTCCGTGTCGGAGTCCGTGCCGGCCTCGGACCTCGACGGCGGGCGGGGGTCGGCCTGCCGGGGCGGCGTCTCGCTCGGGTCTGCCTGGGGATCGGCGGGCGCCGTGTCGGCCTGCGCGGCGCCGGGGGTCTGTCGAGCGCGGGGCTCGGGTCCCTCGCCCTCGCCCCGCGACAGCACGACGACAGCGGCGATGACGGCCACGACGCCGACGACCAGCAGCAGGCCGCGCTTGGAGGTGGGCCGCTGATCGTGCTCGAGCATCTCGGCGAGCTCGGTCTGGTTCGGCCCTTCGGGCTCGCGCGCAGCCTCGGAAACCGTGGCTGGGCCGGACTGGGCTGGGCTGGACTGGGCTGGGCTGGGCTGGGCTGGGCTGGGCTCGCCCTCGTCTCGGACCAGCGAGAGCCGAGCTCGGCGAGCCCCCGAGCTCTCGGGAGAGCCCACTGAGACACGGCCCCTGGACGACGAGGAGGCGCTCGCTGCGGTCCCCTCGGCGGCCGAAGAGGGCCGAGCGTCACTTCCCGCGGCGTCGGCCGAGCTGGCGAGTTTGGGGCTGGAGGCGTCGGGGGAGCTGGCAGCTTCGGCGGTGGAAGCTTTGGGGCTGGAGGCTTCGGTGCTGGAAGCTTCGGCTTTGGAGGCTTCGGCGTCGGCCGAGCTGGCCCCGGGCTCGCTGGGAGCTTCGGCGCTGGTGCTGGAGGCTTCGGCTTTGGAGGCTTCGGCGTCGGCCGAGCTGGCCCCGGGCTCGCTCGGCGCCGCGGCGTCGGTCGAGCTGGAAGCTGGAGTGCCCGAGCGGGGATCCGCCTGGGCCGGCGTCGGGACGGGGACCGGGGGCGCGACCTCGCGGGCTCCGACCGCCGGCGCGGGGACCGAAGGCGGGGCGGAGACCGAAGGCGGCGCGACGCTGGAGCGAGCGGGGGCGCTGGGGATCGTCAGCGCAGGCGCGGGAGGGGTCGGTGGCCCCCCAAAGGCGCCCGACACCGAATTGGTGGTCGTCGAATTACGAATTTCGCGGGTCGGCGGGGAAAAGGTCGGGCGCGGGACCTTTTGCGGCGCATCCTCGTCGCCGAGGAGCTCGCTCCAGCCGGAGTCGAACACCGACTTGGGCTTGGGGGGCTCGCCGGTAGCGTCGGGGGGCTTGTCCGAGTCGCTGGCCATGATCCCTCGCGAGCGGGCTCGCGCAAGCAGGCACTGTGCCTCAGCGGCCGCGGCCCTCGCAAGCCCGCCGGAGGATCTGCCTGGATCTGGCCGCAGGGCCTCCACCTGTCGTTTGAACGCGAGCTCTCGCGCCCCTTCATCGTGTTTTCTCTGCGAGACCAGGAGGTGAGCTGGCGAACCTGCGCATGTCGCCGAGGCAACACCCGCGGCCCGATGCCGACCTCGGCGGGCGGGGCTTGTCGCCGCGATCCCCCAGCGTGGTGTCCAGACCTCTGCGTGGGAGAGGCGTCACGGCCTGCCGAGTGTCGACATTTGCCTCGGTCTGCGCAGTCGCGGGAGGAGATCGCAGAAATTACAGTGAGCTCAGCATGGTGATTGCTCGATTCAGATTGGAGAACCTGGAAATGCTTGAATGGTTTTGGCGGCCATCCTAAAAAATAACATCGGTTTGATCATGAAATATCGTCACGCTCGTATCTTCTCGTTTGCAACGATCTGCTTTTCGATGGCCGCGACGGCCTGCTACTCGGGCCTCGACCTCGACGAGCAGGACGACCTCTTCGGTGGCGTGAGCGCTGGCGATGGCACGGACGAGGGCGGCGACGTGGGGGAAGACGGCGACGCGAGCGGCGGAGAGACGAGCGGCGGCGAGACGAGCGGCGGAGACACGAGCGGTGGAGACACGAGCGGTGGAGACACGAGCGGTGGAGACACGAGCGGTGGAGACACGAGCGGCGGCGAGACCGACGATGGCGGCGAGACCGACGATGGCGGCGAGACCAGCGACTCGGGCTCGAGCGAAGAGGAGTCGACCAGCGACAGCGGCGGAGAGACGTCCACGAGCGGAGGCGAGGAAGAAGAGTCGACGAGCGGGGACAGCGAGGAGAGCAGCGAGGGCGACATGCCCGACAACGCCTACTGCAACCCCGTCGACGACTGGGACGCGTCGTGGGTGGCCTGGGAGCTCGAGGTCATCGAGCTCGTCAACGCGGCCCGGGCCTCCGGGGGCAGCTGCGGCAGCGAGGGGACCTTCGCTGCCTCGGGTCCGCTGACCTGGGAGGCCACGCTGACCTGCGCGGCGCGGGTCCACTCCATGGACATGGGCGAGAACGACTACTTCAGCCACACCAACTTGATGGGCAACGGCCCGGGCTGGCGCCTGGATCAGGCCGGCTATAGCGGCGGCGGCTGGGGCGAGAACATCGCGGCCGGCTACGGCAGCCCCGAGGACGTCGTCCAGGGCTGGCTCGACAGCGACGGCCACTGCGCCAACATGCTCAACGGTAGCTTCACGCTGATCGGGGTCGGCTACGCCAATGTCGCCGGCTCGGACTATGGCCACTACTGGACGCAGACCTTCGGGAATTGATTATAAAGGGGGCTTTCGCAAAGCCCCCTCACTACGGGCGGCAGAGCCGCCCTTCGTACACCCCCAACGCTCGCCTCGCGGGTCTCGTCATGGAGACCTATTGACACTCGGACTCGGCGGGTCCGCAGGGGAAGCGCAGGTGCAGGTGGCCATCGTGGCCAGGCGCGTGGCGGATCAGCCCGAGGTTGGCCTTGAACCCGCGCGGGTATTGGATCAAGGCGTCGAGCGCCTCTTCGCTGGCGCCGGCCTCGACGGCGGCCTTGTAGAGCCGCCGCTGGCGCTTGTAGTCGAGGAAGATGATCTCGATGACGCCGGTGCCGACGAAGGCCTGGACGAGCTCCCAGGTCGCGCGCCAGTCGACTCGCCTGGCCGTGGGCGGGAGGGCCTGGGGCACCTCGACGCGCAGGGGCAGGCGAATGTCGAGGTCGCGGCCGGTCTGGTGCGAGTTGTGCCCGCCGATCTCGCCGCCGCGCTGGCGGCTCATGGTCCCGACGCGGATCTCCAGCGGGTAGTCGCTGGTGACTCGAAAGCGATCCAGCGCCGCGACCACGTGGCGCACGGACCAGGTCGTGCCCCAGGCGGAGTTTGGGTAGCGCAGCGTGTAGCCCGGGCCTGGGGGGATCTGTACGCCGGCGATCAGCACGCCCTCCTGGGGCGGCCCGACCCCGTGGGCCCCAGGGCGGACCTCGGCCGCGCGCAGGTCCGCGGGCAGGTCGTTGATGATGGCGTCGTAGACGATCGGGTCGACCCAGACGTCGAGGACCTCGCCGGCCTCCAGGCTGCGCCCGAGCGCGCCGACGTTCCACGCGCGCAGGTCGCTGCTGTCGACGCCGTAGCGGCGGGAGATCGACAGCCAGCTCTCGCCCTCGCGAAAGGCGTGGCGCAGGCGTTGACGCGGGGGCGGGCTGCGCCGGGCGTAGACCCGCAAGTGTTGGGGCCGGCGGGGGTGGAGCTCGTCGCCCTCGGCGATGTCGTTCCAGGCGCGCAGGTTGTCGACGTGGACGTCGTAGCGCGCGGCGAGCTGGGCCAGGGTCTCGCGGGGGATGGTCTCGTGCTCGATCCAGCGAGGGAGCGAGCCGGGCTCGTGGGCGGGCATGTGCCACGAGGGCTTGGCGCGGCTACCGTCGTGGCCAGCGCTGGCGCGGGCGTCCGTGGTGTCGGTCTCGGTCTTCGCGTCGGTGTCAGTGTCAGTGTCGGCTTTCGCCGCGACCTGCACCGACTCGACCTGGCGCTCGGTGAACTCGCTGGCCGCCTTGCGTTCGAGCGCGCCCTGCACCTCGGCGGCCTGGACCTCGCAGCCGAGGGTCGACGCGAGCGCCGGCACCAGGAGCGAGCGCAGCGAGCGAGCCATGACCCATGGTACCTCAGCTCGAAGGCTCAGACCTCGTCGGGGGTGTCGGTGGGGATCTCCAGAGGCGCGTCGCCGGGCAGCTCGGGGAGCGTGGGCGAGATGGCAGGAGCCGGCTCGTCTGGCGGTGGCGCCTCCTCTGGTCGACGTGGGAGCGAAAAAGGCCGCGGCTCTGCCGGCGGGGGGAGCTCCTGGGGGCCGCGGCCTGGGCCGGGCGGCGGCTCGAGCGGGCGCGGCTCGCTGGGGCCAGGGGCGGGCGGCGGCTCCTCCTGAGGCTCGGGCGCAGGTGAGGGCGAGGGCTCGCTGGGAGCGGGCTCGCTGGGAGCGGGCTCGGTGGTGGCAACGAGCTTCGAGCCAGGCGCGACAGGTGAGTCAGAGTGCACGACCACGAACATTACATCCTCTCTCGAGCCCAGGTGTCGGAACTCGGGCGCATAAAGGGCGCGCGGCCTCGCTGTCCAAGCTCGGGGGGCCTGTGCATACTCCTGCCATGAAGCGCCAAACTTCATCTCTCGCGATGGGCCTGCTGCTCGCCTCGCTCAGCGTCGGCTGCGTCAGCGCCAAAAAGTACGAGGCACTCGAGGCCGACCTCGCCAAGACCCGCGACGAGCTCAGCCAGTCCCGCGCGCAGAGCCAGGACCTGGAGGCCGCCCTCGCCGACGCGCAGCTGGAGATCGAGGCCCTCGGCGGCCAGATCTCCGGCCTCGAGGAAGACCTCGCCGTCGCCGAGGCCAGGGCGAGTGACGCCGAGAGCCAGCTCGCCAACGTGCTCAAGGACCGCAGCAGCCTCGAGGCCTCCGTCGAGGAGATGCAGCAGGCCCTGGCCGAGCTCCAGCGCCTCAAGAAGCAGGCCGAGGCCCGCGCCTCCGAGTACCGCGGGGTCCTCGCCAAATTCAAGAGTCTGATCGACAACGGCAAGCTCAAGGCCAAGATCGTCGACGGGCGCATGGTCCTCGAGCTCCAGACGGACATCTTGTTCGGCTCCGGCTCGGCCAAGCTCTCCGAAGAGGGCGCGGCGACGATCCGCGAGGTGGGCGGTCTGCTCGCCGAGATCCCCGAGCGCCGCTTTCAGGTCGAGGGCCACACGGACAACGTGCCGATCAAGACCAAGACCTACCCCTCCAACTGGGAGCTCGCGTCCGCGCGGGCGATCAACGTGGTCAAGGAGATGGCCGACGCTGGCATGCCCGGCAAGCGGGTGAGCGCGGCCGCCTTTGCCGACACCCGGCCCGCGGCCAGCAACGACAGCGACGAGGGCCGCGCTCGAAACCGGCGCATCGAGATCGTGATCGTCCCCGACCTCTCGGATCTGCCTGGCGCGGATCAGATCGAGAAGATGTTCAACTCGCAAAGTTGAATTGGTCGAAGGACCAGCCAAAAAAGGCCGACGTGCGAAAAGCGCGTCGCCTTTTCTTTTGGGTGCGATCCCGCCCCGTGACCAATGCCGCTTTGGGGCGAAGAACTTTCTCGTGAGACAAGAGACGTACCGGACAGCCGGCACAGTTCATAATGGCCGCTCGAGTAAGGTCGACTCGTTCAACGTCGACTCGGCGCGCGCACGCGAGAGAAGCGGTGAATTCACGTAGATACTGAAAACCTCGCGAAGTTTTGGGTGTAAGGGTGCACTGATTAATCGTGAAAGAATGATGAATGTGGACGCTCCTCAATGGCTGGCCCAAGGAACAGTTGGTGGTCCTAATGACTGTCCCAAAATGCCACTAGGGTCTTGACCGCTGCGAGACGGTGCCCTATCGGTTGAAAGGCGAGAGCGACGATTTGCACCGCATTCGTTGTTAGGCGGCAAAAATGCGATGTGGGATACATCTTACACGCACATTGAAAGCAGCCCCCCTCAATCTGTCCCAGAATGCCCCGAAACAAGATGGCACCTCGACAAGCCACTCAATTTGGCATGAATCGACCCAAGACTATACGTAATTCTGCCCATGGCGATCTGAGCGTGAAGGACGCAAAAACCGGCATCGCGCCCCTCGATGTAGATGGGACGCTCTATCCGGGCACTCTCGGGATCGATCTACTTCGCGTGCTCATGCGAGCGGAGCTTTGCGATCTCGACGCGGCCGCGGAGGTCTTTGCGATTGGCGGTGCGCACCAACGCGACGAGATCGATTTCGAGACCATGGCACGCGGGGCCTACGAAGCGTATGCGCGGGCCCTGGCCGGTCGCAGCTGCGCCGAGGTCGAGGCCCAGGCGCGGGCGCTGTGGGAAAAGAAGCGGGGCAAGCTGTTCGCCTTCGCGCCGACCTTGATCGCCGAGCTGCGCGCGAGCGGCCGCGTGCCGCTGCTGATCTCGGGCAGCCCGATCGAGATGGTGCGCCTGGTCGCCGACGAGCTCGGCATCGAGGAGGCGCACGGGGCCGTATTCGCGCGGGCCGAGGGGCGCTACACCGGCAGCGTCGCGTTGGGCTCGGGTGTACCGGGGGCGAAGGCGGAGATCCTCGCCGGCGCCTTTGGCCGCCGGCCCCGAGATCTGCAGCGCAGCTTCGCCATGGGTGACTCGCTCACTGACGTGGCTATGTTCGAGGAGGTCGGGATCGCCTTGGCCTTCGAGCCAACTGTCGAGCTCGCCGAGCTCGCGCAGACGCGGGGCTGGCCCGTGGCGACCCGGGGTGACGTGCTCGAGCGCGTCCGCACCCTCCTCTGCCTCGAGCGGCTCTCCGGCTCGGACCGCACAACCTTCGACAGCCAAGGCTCGCCATGCTGACCTCCTCTCTCGTCTCTGTCCGCGATGTCCCCCCGCGTCCTGCCCTCGACCGCGAGGTGCTCCACGCTCGCGATTTTCTGACCACGCGCGTGCTCGAGAGCGTCCGCCCCGACGGGGCGATCCTCGGTGACTGTGAGAGCCGCGTGCTCGAGTCCGCCCTGGCCCTGCACCTGCTGCGCGTCCTCGACCGCCACCTCGTCTGCCGCGAGCGCGCCGTCGGCTACCTGCGCCGGGAGTGGCGCAAGGGGGCCCTCGACCCCTTCCACCGCGCGCTGGTCATCGCCGCGCTCGGGCTGGAGGCGGAGTCCTCCTCGATGGCCGCGGTCTCGGCCTTCCTCGACGGCTTCGAGCACTTCTCCTCGCGGCGCAAGCACGTGCTCTTCAACATCATCCTCGGCGCGGTGGGCGGGGCGATGCCGGACCTCGGCCTGCGCGAGCAGGACTTCGTCCCCGGGCCGGAGCTCCAGCGCTGGGTCTCGGTGATGACCCTCGCCCTGGGCGTGCTCTACTTCGTGGGCCGCGGCCAGCCCGAGCGCATCGACCCCGCGCACATCGAGGTGCTCAAGCTGGCCGCGCAGCCGCGAGAGCGCGGCCAGACCTGGGAGCAGTACCTGCTCGCGCGGCTGCTGGCCATGCTCGCGCTGGCGGAGCTCCCCGGCGAGCGCGACTTCGTCGCCCGCAGCGCCGACGAGCTCGTCGGTCAGCAGCGCTTCGACGGCGGCTTCTCCTTCATTGCGAGCATGGAGATCTTTGCGACCGCGACCGCGGGCCTGGGCCTCGTCGGCGCCGGCCTCCCGCGGGCGACGCTGTGCCGCCTGGGCGACTACCTGGCGGGGCAGCAGCGCAGCAACGGCGGCTGGGGCTACGCCCACGGCGTCAACCAGACCGACGTCGACGACACGGCCTACTGCGTCGAGTTCCTGCGCGCGGTCGATCCTTTCCGCTATCACGGCGCTCTGCGTCGCGCCGAGGCGTACATGGTCGACATGCAAAACCTCGACGGCGGGTTCCCGACCTTCGTCCGGGGTGCCGCCTCCGAGGTCGCCATGACCGCCGCCGTGCTCAACGCCCTCGCGCCCAGCCACCAGCGCTACAGGGGGCTGTTCTCGCGTGCCCTGAAGTTCATCGCAAATCACCAGGATCTCGACGGCACCTTCGAGCGCAGCTGGAGCAGCGCGCACCCCAACGCCATCTTCCGGGCGCTCTTGGCCCTACAGACCCAGCAGAGGTGCCTGTCCTCGCTCGAGCGCCTCCAGGCGGAGCGCCGCGCCATGTCCTATCTGCGCCTCTCGCAAAATGACGACGGTGGCTGGGGTCACATCATCGGTGACGGCAGCGACCCGATCAGTAGTGCGTATGCGCTAATCACGCTGAGTCACTTCGACGCGGGCTACACCATGGGCCGCGGCGTGTCCTACCTGATCGATCAGCAGCAGAGCCACGGGGGTTTTTCGTCGCGCCCCGACCAGTCGGGCCCGCGGCCGATTGCCTATGACGTGCCGGTGCTGGCCGATAACTTTGCACTCATCGCACTGAACCATGTGATCTCCACGCATCCCCTCAGCGAACAGCCTTTTACGGCGCTGAACACCCGAAGGGGGAATCCGGGCGGCATGAATTTCAGCTGGTCTAACGATACCCAAATCTGGCAAGTTGAACGGGCGAGCGACGCATGAGCGAATGTATCTTCAAATGGGTCAAGAAGGACGACCTCATGGTCGGCGTGAACACCGCAGGCCCGATCGACGACAAGACCTGGGCGGCGTTCATGGAGGACTTCACCGCGGGTGACTTCAGCTACTACATCGGCGGGACCTTGGGCATCCTCGAGGTCTCTCCGGTGCAGCGCAGGCAAGCCGCGGTCGCCCTGCGCGAGCACAGCATGGGCCTGGTGGTGATCACCGACGACGTGCTGGTCCGCGGCGTGGTCACGGCGGTGTCCTGGCTGGGCGCCAAGGTCCGCTCCTTCGCGTGGAAGGACTTCGACCGCGCCATGGACCACATCAACATCGTCGACCGCAAGCAGGAAGTCACGGAGATCCTGGACCGCCTCCGCGCCGAGTGCCTCGCGGAGCTCGAGGCGCAGCGCGAGGAGCGACGCCGCAGCCTGCACGGCTGAGCTCGGACGGCTCTGGAAGCGAAAAGCCGCCCGACCACAGGTCGGACGGCTTTGGGGTCGCTTCGGGCGGGCCGGTTCTACGTTTCGAGGCCCCCGCAGACCTCGCGGATGGATTGCGCGCCATGGAGCGCGGGGAACTCGGCGCGCTGGTCGACGGAGATCGACCGGATTGGCTTGGTGTGATCCTCGCTCGTGCTCGAGAGCTCGGAGAGTTGGCGAGGACGATCGTGAGAGGTCGCCCGAGTCACGAGGTGCCCAGGCGAGTTCGGCGGGCAGCGGCCCCAATCGGCTCAGGCCGCCGCTCCCGGACTAGGTGGTCCCTCCTTTCGCAGCCGCCGCTGCTGGGATGAAACCAGGGAGAATCGTGGCTTGGGTTTCGATCATGCACACCTCCTGTGCCGGGTGCCTGAAACGACGCTTCGATCGTAGCAGTGATCGCGGCGGCCAGCCAAACACAACCCCGCCACGCGCCGGCGCCGAGCTCGGTCGTGTTTTGGCTAGCGCAACCGGGGCGGGGCGCCGCTCGGGGCCTCGATGCGCCCCGGCCACCAAGGCGCGAGGCGTGAAAAATTTCCGCGACAATCACCGAAACACTTCACCAGGCAATTCCGAAGGAGTCGCTGCGCCCCGAGGTGTAGCTAGTGTGCGCGCCAGAGGACTTGAAGGGTCTCAGGCGCCGGACCGCCGGTCGCTGACGAGGCGCGAGGAGGGAGTTTGTCGGGCACAAATGACTGACGAGCAACGAAGTCAGCGGCCGGTGCTCCAAGCCTGGGGCCCTTCAAGTCCTCTGCCGCGCACACTAGTTCACGGGGATCTGGTTGCCAGCCGTGAAGGTCCGCCCGGTCGCGTCGGTGAACACCATGTCGACGCGCGCGCTGACCGGGGGGAGGTTGCTGCGGTCGATCTGCATGAGATCGCTGTCGACCAGCGTATAGACGCTGTCCGCGTCGAGGGCGAGCGCGCCATAGATCAACACCTCCTCGCCGCCGGCGCCGTCGTCGAGGGTGATGCTCACGTTTTGCAGGCTCATGTCCCGGTAGGCCTGATCCAGGGCGAGGTAGCCCTCGTCGTCCTGGATGCCACACATCGGACAGGGGGGATCTTCGGGCTGCGGGATCGACCAGGGGTCGGGCATGTCGCCGGCGTCGATGGCCGCGTGGGCGGGGAGCTTGGTGTCACGTGGGGTGGTGTCGCAGGCCTGGCACTCGTAGGGGACCATGGCGGGCGCCCAGGCCCCGGTCTGGGCGTCGGGGTCGAGCTGGGCGAGGGCGCTGTCGTAGTCCTGCCACCAGCTCTGGCGATCGACGTTCGCGCCGCTGCACTGGCTGCGCAAGCTGGCGCAGCGGCCGGGATCGGAGTCGAGGGCGTCGCAGGTGTAGGCGAGGGCCTCGCAGGCGGTGACCAGGTGCTGTTGGTAGGGCGACTGCGGCCCGTGCAGCGTGGCCATGATCGGGCTGCCGTCGAGGACCCGGGGGACCCCCGAGTCGTAGATCTTCGTCATGAGCTCGTCGACGCTCTGCGCGGGGTAGTAGCTCCACAGCAGCGCGGCGACGCCCGAGAGGGTGGCCGCGGACACGGAGCTCCCGGTCAGCGGGCCGCGGCGAACGCCGTACACGCTGCCCACGCCGCCGAAGCCCACGGTGGCGATGCGCGCGTCGGAGCCCGGGCGGAGGTCCTGGAGGTTGTCGAGGGACCAGTCGAGGGGGGTGGCGGCGTAGAGGAGCTGGGAGGTCTGGGGCGCCGGGTTGGCGACGCCCACGGACAGGCAGGCGCCGGCGTCGAAGCCGGGCAGCGCCTCCCAGGCGCCGGGGCTGATCCCCCCGCTCACGCAGCTCCCCGGGGGGAGGTTGCCGCTCGCGGCCACGACCAGCGCGCCGCGGCACCCGGCGAAGCCGATGGCGTCGCGCACGGCCATGACCGCCTGATGGTCCGTCTGCCCGCTGTCGTCGAGATCTCCGAGGCTCGGCTCCCACCCCACGGAGAGGTTGATGATCAGCTTGTGGTCGGTGTTCTCCCACGCGTCGACGGCCGCGGCGATGCCCTCGGCGAGCTCGCTTTGATAGCCAAAGTAGCCGCCGCGGGCCTCGTCTCGGCCGACGCCCTCGATCTGCGGCAGGCCCAGGAAGGTCTCGACGCCGCGCCGGCACTGCTGGCCCTTGCTCAGGGCGGGGACGCAGCCGTTGGCGACGTTGGCGATGATCGCCGCGATCGCCGGGCCGTGGGCCGAGCGGCCGTCGCTGGCCTGGGCGGGGGCGGTGTCGACCACGGAGATCTGCACGGGGGCGCCGGGGCGGCCGATGATGTCGTCGGTGCCGCTCACCATGTCGACGCCCTGGGCGAAGGCGAGGTCGAGGCGCGGGCCGAGGCCGTCGTCGAGGGGTCCCTGGGGAAAGACCTTGCAGTCGGGGGAGACCAGCGGCTCGACCGCGGCGGGGAGCAGCCCGGGGTTGGGGTCGGTGTTCGGGCCGCCTTGCCACAGGTAGCGGCAGTAGCGAGGCAGCGAGCCCTGCACGTCGAGGCCGTCGAACATGCGCTCCACGGTCCACGGCGAGCCGGGGTCGGGGACCGGGCAGTCCCCCGAGACCTGGGCGATCTGTCGCCCCGTCTCGCACTGGGTCGCCGGGGGCAGGGTCGAGGACGCGCCGCAGGGGGCCTCCTGGCTGATCGGATCGTCGCCCGTGTCCGCGCTGGTCTCGGCGTCGTCGCCCGCGTCGTCGAGGACGTAGACATCGTCGATGGCCTCGAGCGCGCCGCCGCGCAGGTGGGCGTCTTCGTCGTGAAGATCGCAGCCGGCGGTCAGGCTGGCGAGGCTGGCGAGGGAGAAGGTGAGCTGGCGAGAGAACTTCGGGCTTGCGGTGACCATGCTTGGCGCTCCGCAGCTCCCTTTGCGCGCCAGGGCGAGTGTCTGACGCTCCCTCGTGCAATCGGCCGCGCGCGCGGCCCGAAGCCGGGCGTGGGGCTCAGAGCAGGGCGTAGCGCAGGCCGCGATCGCGGATCACCAAGGTGTCCGCGCCGCAGTGCTCGAGCAGCGCGAGCAGGAGCGTCGCGCCGGTGACTATCAGGTCGGCGCGGCCCTTGCCGAGCAGCGGCACGGCCTGGAGGCGCTCGAGGCTCCAGGTCGCGAGCTCGTCTCGCAGCGCGCGGATCCGGTCGATATCCAGGCGCAGCCCGTCGACACGGTCACGCTCGTATCGCTCGAGGCCCGCGGCCAGGGCTCCGATGGTGGTCACCGTGCCCGCGAGGCCGACGAGCTCGGGCGCGGGCGCGAGCGGCTGGGCGGCCAGGCAGTCCCGCGCGGCGGCGGCGATCGCCGCGATCGCCGAGGCGCTCGGCGGGTGGCCGTCGATGAAGCGCTCGCTCATGCGCACCGAGCCCATGCGGTGGCTGACGGCCTGCTCGATGTCCAGGCCGCGGCCGACGATCAGCTCCGTGGACGCGCCGCCGATGTCGACCACGCGCAAGGGCTGGTCCGCGGGTTGCTCGAGGGCGATGGAGCGGTAGGAGAGCGCGGCCTCCTCGTCGCCGGAGATCATCCGCACCGGGGCGCCGAGGATTTCGGCGGCTGGCTCGAGGAAGTCCTCGGGGTTTTCGGCCATGCGCAGGCCCTCGGTGGCCACGGCCTCGAGGCTCTCGATGCCCTCGGCCGCGGCGATCGCCCGGTAGCGGCGCAGGACCTCGAGGGCGCGGGCCACGGCCTCGGTGGCCAGGCGACCGCTGGCCGCGACGCCCTGGCTGAGCCGGGCGACCGTGGCCTCGTCGCGGGCGATGGCCAGCGCGCCATCGGGGCCGCGGCTGGCGATCAGGAGCAAGATGGAGTTGCTGCCGATGTCGATGACGGCCTTCATGGCCGCGGCACGATCGCCCGCGGGCAGGGGCCTGTCCATGCCCCCGCCGCGCGTTCGTCTTTGATCTCGCCAGCGCGGGCTCAGGCCGCGGGTTTGTCCTTGCCGCCGCCGCCAAAGAAGTACTGGATGCCGCCGCCGAAGAAGAAGCCGTCCTTGATGCCGCCCTCGATGTTGATGCCGAAGGTGTCCTTGACGATGATCCGGAAGCTCCCGAGGACGTTGATCAGCGGGTAGACCGGCCAGGTGCCGCCGGTCTGGCGCGAGCCGAAGGCGTCGAGGTCTCCGCCGCGGCACTTGTCGCGGGAGCAGCTGGCGAAGGTCGTGCCCGTGGAGATCAATCCGCCGGGCGCCATGCCGCCGTTGTCGTCGACGTCCTGGCGGGAGATGTCGGACGCGTTCCCGTCCCCGTCCTGGTCCGTGCCGGGGTCGTCGTAGTAGCGCGGGGTGCACTTGCGGAAGTCCGCGGTGTCGCTGAGCGTGTTGCAGTCGGGGCCGACCTCGGGGCCGCCCAGGGGCGTGCGCGAGATGCCGTCGCCGACCAGCACGCCGATGCCGACGCCGCCGCCGCCGCCCAGCTGGATCTCGACGTCCTCGTTGCGATAGAGCGTGCCGCGGCCGATGAAGTTGACCTCGACGGTGAACATGCGCAGGTCGATCTCGGTGTAGTCGGCGGCCGTGAGGTCGCAGCTCGAGCCGGGACCCTCGTTGACCGTGCAGCTGTCGCGGTCCCACTCGCCGTTGTCGATCCACAGCGCGTCGGGCGGGGTGATGTTCAGGTAGCCGAGGTTGACCGAGATGTCGAAGGCCCGGGAGATCCGCCGGGTGTAGCCGCCGTTGACGTAGAAGTTGCAGCCGTCGACCTTCACCAGGCCGTTTTCCTCGCCCCAGTTCCCGACCTCGTTGCGACACACCGAGTTCGCGTAGGAGGCCAGGGCCTTGTTGAGGAAGTAGGAGGGGATCAGGTGGATGCCGCCGCTGACCCCGATGGCGTTGGCGTTGAAGTCGCCCTTCTTGACCGGCCCGGTCTGCTCCTCGAATTCGTCGTCTTCGTCCTCGCCCTCGATGTCGACCGGGTCGCCGCCGACGGGGTCGTCGGCCGGGGCCTCGCTGGGCCCCTCGACACCCTCGGCGCTCTCGCCCGCTTCGCCAGCAGCGTCAGCCGCGCCGGCCTCGGGGTCCGCGCTCGCGTCCGCGCCTGCCTCTGCGTCCGGCGGCGGCGGCTCGGCGAACCAGCTTTGCAGCTGCGGTGCGTGCGTGAGCTGGTGGACGTCCCCCGGGGTCAGCTGCACCGAGAAGGGGCTGGCCTCGGCGAGCCCTGGGATGGCCAGGGTCAGGGCGAGGGCGGTCGAAGGCAGAAGCAAGCGCATGGACCGATGATACGCCCGTGCGCTGGATGACCGCAAAAAGCTCCAGGTTGGTTGGACTCGAGCTGGCTCCGCCCCGAGGTGGTCGGGTGTGGGACCTCGCAATGTCACAGCTCGATCTCGCGCCACCCTCGGCCCAGAAATTTCCCCCCCATGGCCAGGCCCAGACCCCACACGTAGATCACCGCCGCCGTCCAGATGCCCTCGAGGCCCAGGCCCAGGTGGGGCCCCAGAAACCAGCTGAGGGGGACGAGCAGGCCAAAGTGGAGCAGGCCCTCGGCGACCATCACATAGGTGTTGGCCCCCGCCCCATAGAGCGCCTGGGAGAGCACCAGCCCGACGACCATCATGGGCAGGCAGGTGGCGATCAACCGCAGGGAGGTGGCCGCCGCCGCGGGCACCGCCGGATCGTTGGGGGCCCACAAGGTGATGATCTCCTGGGGGAAGAACCAAAACGCCAGGCCGATGGGGATCACGGCCAAGATCCCCAGGCGGACCGAGTCCCAGGCGTAGCGCGCCGCGAGCTCGGGCTTGCGCGCGCCCAGGCTCTGGCTGACGGCCGTGGCCGTGGCCGTGCCAAAGGCGAACAGCGGCATGAAGCACAGCGCGCCGGTGTCCATCAGCGCCTTGGTCGCCGCGGAGTAGGTGTTGCCGGTGCCCTCGGCGAAGTCGATCTGCCCGACGAACTTGAAGAAGAGCAGGAAGCCCGCCATCAAGATCACGCTGGCCGAGCCCGAGGGCAGCATCAGCTTGACGATGTTGCGGACCACCGCGCCGTCGAAGTTGCGCCGGCGGTAGAAGTCGAAGCGCAGGCGGTAGCGGGGCAGCGCGCTGACCCCGATCATGATCGCCATGCCCAGGTAGGTGGCGATCATCGAGGCCCAGCCGGCCCCGGCCAGGCCCATGCGCGGGATCCCCAGGGCCTCGTTGCCGTAGATCAGCAAGTAGTTGAGGCCGATGTTGAACACGTTCATGACCACGGCGGCGATCAGGTGCACGTAGGTGCGGCCGATGCCGTCGAAGAAGGCCTTGTAGGCCGCGGTCACGACCATCGCCCCGATGCCCAGGGCGCGCAGCTGCACGTAGGTGGTGCCGAGCTGCTTTTGCTCGAGGCTGGCCTCGGCCAGGAAGTCGACGGCGGCGGGGCTGAGGAACCAACCCACGAGCATGCCGACGATCCCCGCGACGACCGCGACCAAGGCCGCGTTGAAGAGCACCTGGCCGGCGCGCTTTTCCTGGCCCTCGGCGAAGCGCCGGCCAGTCATGGCCTGGGTGCCGTAGGAGACCGCGGCGAAGAAGCCGCCCACCGCCCAGTACAGGGGCATGCCCAGCCCCAAGGCCGCCTGCGAGGCCGTGGCCTCCTCGGCCTCGAGGCGCCCGACCATCAGGTTGTCCGCCGCGTTGACGAAGTACTGGGTCAGCATCGCCAGCATCACGAAGGAGCCCAGGTAGAGCACCTTGCGGATCAGCGGGAGCTCGGGGAGCAGGTGGAGGCCCTGGCGGGGCCGATCATCGAATTCGGTGAGCTCGACCAAAGCTGCGGGCGTTGTAGCTGTTTTTGCCGGGTAGGCGCGAACGCTGAGGTGGATCGGCCGTGGGTCGCAAGGAGCTGCCTCGTCGCGTGTGCGCGCGGATCCCGTGGCCTCGGAGGCGGTCGCACCGGCCACAGGGCCGCAGCGACCGCCGTGTGGCGCAGGGCACGATTCGAGCGCGGTGCAGCGCGCACGAGCGCGAAATTCAGGCCGCCTGCGTGGGCGTCGGCTCGCCGCGGTCCAGCCAGCGGTTCATGACCACGCAGGCCGTGAGGTCGCCGCTGACGTTGACCGCCGTGCGGCTCATGTCGAGGATCCGGTCGACGCCGATGATCAGCGCGATGCCGCTGGCCGGGACACCGATGCCCGTGAGGATCGTGCCGAGGATCACGATGCCCACGCCGGGGGTGCTCGGCGAGCCGATCGACGCTCCGATCGTCGTCACCATCATCATGATCAGCGCCGTGGTCGTGAGCTCGATGCCGTAGACCTGGGCCAAGAAGATCGCGGCGGTGACCTGATAGAGCGCGGTCCCGTCCATGTTGATGGTCGCGCCCAGGGGGATGATGAAGTCGGCCACCGGGGCGTCGACCTCGAGCTCCTCTTTGGCCGTGGCCATGGACAGGGGCATGACGGCGGCCGAGCTCGAGGTCGAGAAGGCGAGCAGCTGCACGCCGCGGATCGCCGCCAGGAACTTCAGGGGGCCGCGCCGGCCGAACACGGCGACGATCACCAGGTAGACCGTGAGCAGGCCGAGCAGGCCGAGGAGCACCGTGCCCACGTAGATGCTCATGCCCAAGATCGCGTCGAAGCCCACGCGGATCGTGATGTCACAAAGCAGCCCGAACACGGCCAGGGGCGCGATCGCCATGGCCCAGCTGACGACCTTCATGGTCGCCTGCTGGATCGCCTCGGCGAGCTCGAGCAGCGGCCGGCGCTGGGTCTCGGGCATGGTCACCAGCACGACGCCGGCGACGATCGCCAGGATCACGACCTGAAGCATGGCCTGGTCGAGCTGGGCCTCGAGGGGGTTGGTGGGGATCAGCGCGGTGAGCTGCTCGGGGATGCTGCGCTCGGGGAGCTCGGTCGACGTGGCGATGCCCCCGGCCTCGCCGACGGAGGCGATCAGCGCCGAGTCCACGTAGTCGCCGGGGCGGATCAGCAGCGCCAGGCCCGCGCCGATGCTCACGGCGACGGCGGTGGTCGCCACGAAGTAGGGGGCGATGCGCAGGCCGACCTTGGCGAGGAATTCGCGGTCGCCGGTGGAGTTGAGCCCGACGACGATCGAGGTCGTGACCAGGGGCAGGACGACCATCTGGATCAGCCCGAGGAAGACCCCGCCGGGCAGGGCGACCCAGTCGGCGACGAGCAGCGCGGTCTCGGCCGAGAGCAGGCCCACGCCGCTGGGGGCGAGGAGCAGGCCCACGCCGATGCCGGCGATCATCGCGGCGATGATCTGGGCCCACAGCTTGCTGCGCAGCAAGAACTCGATCTTGGCCAGCAGGGTCTTGGGGTCGAAGGTCTCGACTTCGCGCTTCACCGGGCGAGTGTCTCGTCTGAGGCTGCGGGGTCAACGACCACGGAGGGCTCTTCGCGCGCAAAACCCGGGTCATGTCGCGTCCGCGGGCCGTGGATTCCGATCACTGCGTGCTGCTAGCATCCGCCCCGTGCCCAAGACCTTGTCCTTCGACTGCTACGGGACCCTGATCGACTGGGAGTCGGGGATCGTCGCGGCCATGCAGCCAGTGATCTCCCGCCACGAGCTGGTCTGCTCCTCCGAGGATGTGCTGGCGGCCTTCGCCCGGGCGGAGTCGGCGGTCGAGGCCGGCGCCTACCGTCCCTACCGCGAGGTCCTGCGCCGGACCTTCTCGGGCATGGCCAAGGACCTTGGCTTCGCGCCCCAGGCCGACGAGCTCGAGACCCTGGTCGAGGCGCTGCCGAGCTGGCGACCCTTCCCCGACACGGTCGCGGCCCTGCGCGCGCTGAAGGCCGCCGGCCACCGCCTGGTCCTGCTCTCGAACATCGACGAGGACCTGTTCGCGCCGGGGACGGCCGCGGCCCTCGAGGTCGAGTTCGACGCGCGCTTCACCTCGGCGCAGGTCCGCGCTTACAAGCCCAACTCGGCGCTCTTCGAGCACGCCCGGGCGCGCCTGGGCCTGAGCGCGCGCGATCACCTGCACGTCGCTCAGTCGCGCTACCACGACCTCGAGCCCTGCCAGCGCCTGGGCATCCCGGCGGTCCACGTCGTCCGCGATAGCGGCCGCGAGCACCGGGCCACGCCGATGATCGAGGGCGCGTCCTCGGCCGCGTGGACCGTCCCCGACCTCGCGGCGGTGGTCGCCCTGGTCGCCGAGCTCGAGGCGGGGGCGGTGGCGGAGGCCCAGCGTTGAGCCCCCGGCGCGCCAAGTCGCTGGCCACCCTCGAGAAGCAGGTGACCCGCTGCCGGGCCTGCGATCGTCTGGTCGAGTGGCGCGAGGCGGTGGCCGAGAAGAAGCGGGCGGCCTTCATCGACGAGACCTACTGGGGTCGGCCGGTGCCGGGCTTTGGTGACCCGCAGGCCAGGCTGCTGATCGTCGGCCTGGCCCCGGCGGCCCACGGCGCCAACCGGACCGGGCGCATGTTCACCGGAGACCGCTCGGGCGACTGGCTCTACCGCGCCCTGCACGAGACTGGCTTCGCCAACCAAGCCAGCGCGCGAGCCAAGGACGACGGCCTGGCCCTGCGCGGGGCCTGGGTGACCTCGATCGTCAAGTGTGCGCCGCCGGCCAACAAGCCCACGGTGGACGAGCGCGACGCCTGCCTGCCCTTCGCCCACGAGGAGCTGCGCCTGCTGAGCCAGGTCCGGGTGCTCGTCGCCCTGGGCAACTTCGGCTGGGACGGGGCCCTGCGCCTGCTCGCCGCGCGCGGGCACCGGGTCCGGCCCAAGCCCAAATTTGGCCACGAGGTCGAGGTCGAGGTCGGGCCCTACACGCTCCTGGGCAGCTACCACCCCAGCCAGCAAAACACCTTCACCAAGCGCCTGACCCGGCCGATGCTGCGCGCCGTGTTCGCGCGGGCGGCCGCGCTGACGCGCGAGGCTTGAACCCATGGGGATCGGCGAGACGCTCAGCGACGAGCGCAGCACCCTCGCGGGGGTGGCCACGGGTACGCCCGACGGTGGCGTGGCGATCGTGCGGATCAGCGGACCCGCGGCCACGCGCGTCGCCGCGGCCCTCGTCGAGGGCGCGCTCCCGGCCGCGCGCCGGGCTGGGCTGCGCCACCTGAGGCTGCGCCCTGAGGCAGACGCGGGCGCGGCGAGCGAGCCAGTCGAGCACGGGACAGAGCAGGCCGTGGTCGTCGTCATGCCTGGGCCGCGCTCCTTCACTGGTGAGGACGTCGTCGAGCTGCAGATCCACGCCGGCGAGCGCAACGTCGCCGAGGTCCTCGAGGCCTGCCTGGCCGCGGGGGCCGTGGCCGCGGGCCCCGGGGACTTCTCGCGCCGCGCCTTCGAGCTCGGCCGCATGACCCTGGACCAGGCCGAGGGCGTGGCCGCGCTGATCGGCGCGCGCACCCAGGCCGCCCTCGAGCAGGCGCGGCGCCTGGTCGCTGGCGAGCTCGGCGAAGAGGTCGAGGACATGCGCGCCCGGGTCGGGCAGCTGCGCGTGGAGATCGAGGCAAACCTCGACTTCCCCGAGGACGTCGCCGCCGCAGACGAGGCTCGCTTCGCCGCCACCGCCCAGGCCCTGGCCGCCCGGGTCGAGGGCTGGCTGGCGCGCTTCGAGGCCGGGCGTCGAGCCCGAAGCCGCGCGCGAGTCGTGATCGCGGGCCCGCCCAACGCAGGCAAGAGCGCGCTCTTCAACGCGCTCCTGGGCCGGCGCCGGGCCCTGGTCTCGGACCTCGCCGGGACCACCCGGGACTTCTTGGAGGCCGAGCTCAGCGTGCCCAAGCTCGGCGTCGACGCAGAGGTCGAGCTGACCTTGGTCGACACCGCCGGCCTGCGCGAGGACACGGCCGACGAGCTCGAGCGCGCCGGCGTGGCCCTGGGCCGCGAGCAGCTCGAGGGCGCGGACCTGATCGTCTGGGTCGAGGGCGCGGATCAGCCCGCCGGCAGCGAGGACATCCCCGCGCTCGCGCAGCTGCGCGTCGAGAACAAGGCCGACCTCGAGGTCGATTCGCCTCGCCAGGGCTGGCTGCGAGTCAGCGCGCACACGGGCGCCGGCCTCGACGAGCTGCGCGCGGCCATCGGCGACGCGCTCTCGCCTCCGGGGGAGCAGTGGATCGGCCTGGCCCGCCACCGCGAGCGCGCGGCCGAAGCTCTGGCCGCGCTCGTCGAAGCGCGGGCGCTGCTGGCCGGCGGAGAGGGCCTCGAGCTGGCCGCGTTCTCGCTGACCGTGGCGGACCGGCGTCTGGGGGAGATCACCGGGCGGGCGGCGCTGGGGCCGATGGGGGCGGAGATCCTCGACGCGATCTTCTCTCGCTTTTGCATCGGCAAGTGAGCCCTGCGCAGAGAGGGTCGTCGGGGATCGATACAGTCGATGATCCGCCCTGAGTTAGGATCGCAGTCATGAGCGACGGGAGCGCCATCGAATGGACCGACGCCACGTGGAACCCGGTCCGGGGCTGCTCGAAGATCAGCCCGGGCTGCAAGCACTGCTACGCTCAGACCTTCTCGGAGCGATGGCGTGGGACGCCGGGGCACCCTTACGAGCAGGGCTTCGACCTTCGGCTGGTGCCCGAGAAGCTGGCAGATCCGCTGCGCTGGTCGCGTTCGCGGACGATCTTCGTCAACTCGATGAGCGACCTGTTTCACAAGGGCGTGCCAGACACGTACGTGGGCGCCGTCTTCGACACGATGATGCTGGCCAACTGGCACATCTATCAAGTCCTGACCAAGCGCGCGCGCAGGCTCCGTGACTTCACCCGGCGCGAGTATCCCGAGCTCGCAGATCACAAGCACATCTGGCTCGGTGTCAGCGTGGAGGACCGCCGCTGGGGCTTGCCGAGGATCGACGAGCTGCGCGAGACGACAGCCGGCATCAAGTTCTTGTCCGTGGAGCCGCTGCTCGAGGACCTCGGCGAGGTCGATCTCTCGGGCATCGACTGGGTGATCGTGGGGGGAGAGAGCGGCCCTGGTGCCAGGCCGATGAAGCCCGAGTGGGCGCTCTCGATCCGCGATCAGTGCCAGGTGGCTGGCGTCCCCTTCTTCTTCAAGCAGTGGGGTGGGCTCCGAAAGAAGCTCGCCGGCCGCGAGCTCGAGGGGCGCACCCACGACGAGCTGCCGGCGCTTCAGCGGGCGTCGCCTCCGGCCCGGGCGGAGCGGCATCGGCGGGTCGAGATCCTCGAGCGGCAGCTCGCGGCGGGCTGCTGACGCTACTCGCGCTGGCCGAGGCGCATCGACAGCTCCACGTCGTCGGGGAGCCCGAGCGACAGATAGCCGCTGCCCGGGTCGCGCACGTAGCTCGCGTAGTCCGGGCACATGTCGGCGTTGTCGGCGATGACCAGCGCGCCCGGTCGCAGCCTGGCCTCCACGCGATCGAGCACGTCGCGGTAGAGCGCCTTGGCGCCGTCGAGGAACACGAGGTCGATGGTCTCGGGCAGGTCGCGGGCGAGGGTCTCGAGCGCGTCGCCGGGGCGGAGCTCGACGAGGTCGGCCAGGTTGGCCTCGGCCAGGTTGGCGCGGGCGCGGGCGATCTTCGCGGGGGCGAACTCGGTGGTGATGACCAGGCCGCCGCCGCCGTCGCGCAGGGCCGCGGCCAGGTGCAGGGTCGAGATCGCAAAGGAGGCGCCGAACTCGACGATCGTCCGCGCCCGGGTGCTGCGGGCGAGCATGTAGAGCAGGCGCGCCGTGGCCTGCGAGACCGCGAGCGGGACGGCTTCGAACGCGGCGTAGAGCCGTAGGTAGTCGGTCTTGCTGTGAACCATCGCCTGGAGCTGCTCGCGCGTGAAGCCGGTGGGCTCGGGCAAGGGCGCGGCGTTCTCGGCGAACAGGCGCTCGAGCAGGGCGGGGAGGGGTGCTCGGGACAGGGTGCTCATCACCGTGTTAACGTGGCGGGGATCGCCCGGGCTGGCGATTCGCGTTTGGGCGAGGCGGATGAGCAAGGCCAAAACCCCGCAGCTTTACTCGAGAAAAGCGCCGCAGCAGGCTCGCTCGGCCGAGCTCGTGGGGGCGATCCTCACCGCGGCGGTTCAGGTTCTGGACCGCGAGGGCGCCGAGCGCTTCACGATGAAGCGAGTGGCCGAGCGCGCGGGGGTCAGCGTCGGCTCGCTCTATCAGTACTTCCCCAACAAGGCCGCGATCTTGTTTCGGCTCCAGTGCGACGAGTGGCGCGAGACCACCGGCGCGCTGCTGAAGATCCTCGACGACGAGGGCGCGCCGGCCAGCGAGCGCATGCGGGCCCTGGTCTTCGCCTACATCCGATCGGAGGTCGCCGAGGCGCCCTTTCGTGAGGCCCTGGGCGAAGAGGCGCCCGGCTATCGTGCGCTGCCCGAGCGCGAGCAGACGCAGGCCGAGGCGCTCGCGGCCCTGGAGCGCTTCGTCGATGGCCTGTGTCCGCGCGCGCCCACGGGCGAGCGCGCGCTGATCCGCGAAGTGATCGCCACGACGCTGAGCAGCCTCGGTGAGACCTTCTCTCGCCAGCCGCGGACGTCAGGCGAGGTCGAAGCCTACGCGGCGGTCGTGGCCGAGATGCTCGGCGTGTACACGGCGCACCTCGACGAGACTCGGCGCGTGTCGGGGGTCCGCGAAAATTTACTTGGAAACAAGCCCTGAGACCGGGTTAGCGCGCCGAATTTTTGACATTGGAGGTCGTCCGAAACCACCATCTGCGATGCCCAAGCAGCAGACCCGGGACAAGAAGAAGAAAAAGAGCCCTGCGGGTATTGCGAAGTACAACCCCGGAAAAGACGTGAAGTGGCACGGAATGATGGGCCGCGCGCAGCCGGGCTGGAACACCGACGGCATCAAGAAGCGACCTCGACGGTCCTTCATGGGCAACCGCGAGTCACAGGTGCTGCGCCATGTGTCGCGGCAATTTTTCCCCTATCTCAAGAAGGTGAAGAAGGCCAAGCCCATCGAGATTCAGATGATGTGGGCGAACGACAGCTTGTTCGTGGGGACGAACAAGGACACGCCGACGCGGGCGCTGGCCGAGGTCATCAACGATCCCGACGAGATCGCCAACGCGCTGGGGAGGGTGTGGGGCAAGTCGGGCGAGACCCACGAGCGAACGAAGCGCAGCGTCGCCAAGCTCGAGCGCCTCGCGAATTTCGACTTCTCCGTGGACGTCGATGGCTTCGACGTCGACCAGCTGGCCGATCTGGCCTCTTATGACGAGGCCTATCAAATATACACAATGTTGATGACGAAGGTCGCCGAGGCGCTGGACTGCAAGAACAAAAATGCGGCGATCAAGGCCCTCAGTCCCACGCACGCCGGGCGGCTCTACTATGTGCTCGAGGGCAACAACCGTGGGCGTCACATCGAGGAGAAATTCATCGACATCCTCGAGGCCGCCAACTTTCGCGGTCCGGCGATCATCGCGGGGGTCAAGCGGCCGTGCGGGACGTGCTGGATCCGCCTGAACAACGCGGTGAAGAAAAGTGGGATCAACGTCGAGTTCAGCCCCTACCCCGGGCAGATCTGGAAGGGCCAGGCCGAGTCGCTGAAGGTGAGCAAGAGCGATCTCGACAAGTACGTCGAGACCGGCACCTATCAGAGCTTTCCGGGGGGGACGGACTACGACTCGGGCTCCGACTCCGAGGATGACGAAGAGATGTTCTGATGAAGCCCGACGCGTCACTCGGGCTTCATCAGCAGGCCGGTGCAGTCGAGCTCGAAGCGCCACGTCCAGTTGGCCTTGGGCTCGACAAAGAGCACGGTGCAGGCGGCGTCGTAGGCGATCTCGTAGGGGTCGCCATAGGGGAAGAAGGAGACGTAGTCGAGCTGTGTCTGCGGATCGAGTGGATCGGTGCAGCTCTCGGCCCAGCTCGGCTCCCCACAGTCGGGGGCGCAGTCGCGGCGCAGGGCGACGACCGTATGGGCCGCAGAGTCGTCGCCGCAGCCCGCGAACTCCCAGTCTTGTATGAAGGGGGTCGAGATCATGTAGCCGCCGCCGGCCAGCTCGCGGCTGCGATCGAGGATCCTCGCGCTCGCATCTCCCTCGTGAGCGACGTCGAGGGCGATGCGCTTGCCCACGCCCATGCACTCGTTTTCCTGCGTGGGGCAGAGCATCGGGTCGACGGCGGCGAAGCTCAGCGGGGCGAGCCACTGCGCGGCGTCCAGGTCCAGGGCCGCGAGTATCCCCGGGCTCGGGGAGAAGTCGTTCCCGAAGGTGTAGAGGCCGAGGAGGGTGTGATCGCTGGCGCGGCGGATCGTGTAGCTGTCGCTGCAACCCTCGCAGCCCCAGTGCGTGCCCTGCAGACGCAGCTCGGCGCCGACGTGGAAGTCCATGGGCGGGGCCCCGTCGCCGACGCTGCGGATTTCCAGCCAGCCGTCGCTGACGCCGTCGAGGACGTCGGGGGCCGGCTCGGGGAGGCCGCAGCAGTCCGCGCAGGCGATCTCGACGGGGCCGCCGCTGGCGGGCGGCTCGTCGTCGCCGAGGGAGAGCGTGTCGCCGTAGCCGAGGGCGCCGCGGGAGCCGTTCCCCCAGCAGTAGAGCTCGTCGTCGACCAGGGCGCAGCTGTGGAAGAACTCGGCAGACACGGCCGTGACCGGGCCGGGAAACTCGAGGGCGTCGGCCGCGGTGGGCAGCTCGTCGTCGCCGAGGTTGGAGCCCTCGAGCTCGGGGTGTCCGATGGCGGAGGCGTGCCCCCAACAGTAGAGCGCGCCGGACTCTCCGATGGCGCAGCTGTGCGAGGCGCCGAGGCTCAGATCGATGATCGGCTCGGCGAGGGGCACGGGGCCGGCCTCGGCGGGGCTGGGGTCGAAGCCGACGGGCAGCGTGTGGCCGTAGCCGAGCTGACCGCTTGCGTTGCTGCCCCAGCAGCGCAAGCTGTGATCGTCGAGGAGCGCACAGATGTGGCCGGCGCCCGCCTCGATGGCGATGGCGGGCCCGCCGAGCTCGACAGGGGGGGCCGCGGAGGGCGGCTCGTCGTCGCCGATGGCCTCGCCGGGGTCCTGGCCGAGGCTCGGTCCGTAGCGGCCCCAGCAGCGCACGGCCCCGCCCTCGAGCAGGGCGCAGCTGTAGCCGTTGGCGAGGGCCATGTCCTCGACCAGGCCG
This sequence comes from Pseudenhygromyxa sp. WMMC2535, assembly GCF_011083025.2. Lineage (NCBI taxonomy): Bacteria > Pseudomonadati > Myxococcota > Nannocystales > Nannocystaceae > Pseudenhygromyxa > Pseudenhygromyxa sp. WMMC2535. The sequence goes on along the minus strand of NZ_JABJWV010000001.1, from coordinate 2,346,517 downwards.
CCGACGTCGATCACGCCCACGCTGCTGGGCAGCTCGTCATCGCCGACGACGAATAGCTCGGGGTCCGCGTAGCCCAAGACCGGGCTGTTCCAGCCGCTTCGCCCCCAGCACACGAGCTCGTCGCCAGCGGTGCGGACGCAGCTGTGCTCGGGTCCGACCCACAGCGCCGTGGCCGGCTCCGTGAGCGGGACGGGGCCGACGTCGATGGGGCGCTCGTCGTTGCCGATGTTGTTGACGTTGCCCTGGCCGAGGGCGCCGTTGAAGCCATAGCCCCAGCAAAACACCTGGCCGTCGTCCCGCAGGGCGCAGGCGTGCTCGTCACCTGCACCGATGGCGATGGCCGGCCCGCCGATCTCGACCCGGCCACAGGGGAGCTCGTCATCGCCGAGGTCGTAGGCGTGGCCCTGGCCGAGCTGACCGACTTCGTTGTAGCCCCAGCAGGCGACGCTGCCGTCTTCGAGGCGGGCGCAGCTGAAAAAGCGACCGACCGCGAGCTCGACGGCTGGAGGCGAGGGCTGGGGTTGGCCCATGTCGGGGATCCAACCCGTGTCCACGGTGTCGGTGTCGGTGTCGGTGTCGGTGTCGGTGTCGGTGTCGGTGTCGAGATCGGTTTCGCTCTCGTCGTCGGCGTCGGTCTCGCTGGTCCCCGCGTCGCTGGTGTCGTCCGTCGTCTCGAGCTCGCTCGATTCCGCTCCCGTATCCGTATCAGTCTGCGTGGCGCCGACCGAGTCCTCGGCTTCCTCGCTGCCAGGGGACTCGGGAACACACGCCAAAGGCCCCAGAAGTCCAAGATATCCGACGAATTTCCACGGGCGCCGCACCAGCATAGCGGGGGAGCGTAGCCGGAGAGTTGGGGCGGACAAGCTCGAATTGTCTCCGGCTCGGGGCCCTTCTCGCTCGACGCAATTCGAGCCGAGCGCTGTGAACCCTGCGATGTCTGGGCCGAGGCCGCGCTCAGGTGCGGGGCCGCTCGAGCGCCTCGACGAGGGCCGCGAGCTCTGGCGGGAGCGGCGACTCGAAGCGCACGCGGCCCCGGGCGGGGTCTGGATGATCGAAGCCGATCACCGCCGCGTGCAGGGCGTGGCGGCCCAGGCCATCGGCGAGGGCCCGCAGCCGCGGCTGCTTGGGTCGGCGGCCGTAGAGCGGATCCGCGAAGATCGGGTGACCCACGTGGCGCGCGTGCATGCGGATCTGGTGGGTGCGCCCCGTCTCGAGCTCGAAGCGCAGCAGCGCCGCGTCCTCGCCGAGCTGGCGCACGCGCGTCATCTCGGTCACGGCCCGGCGCTCGCCCTGGTCCGGTGCGAAGCGTCGGCGATCCCCGGGGTCGCGGCCGTGGCGAGTCTCGATCCGGCGCCGCTCGAAGTCCGGCCGACCCAAGACCACGCCGAGGTAGGCGCGGTCGATGCTGTGCGTGCGAAACTGCTGGGCGAGGCGCTCGAGGGCGGCCGCCGTCTTGGCGACGACCAAGAGTCCGCTGGTGTCGCGGTCGAGGCGGTGGACGATGCCGGGGCGCTCGGGACCGTTGCCCGGGAGCGAGGGCAGGCTCGAGGCGTCGTCCGAGCCAGCCGCGTCGCCCGGGCGCTGGCCGAGGTGATGGAGCACCGCGTTGACCAAGGTCCCGCGCGCGTGCCCCGGCCCGGCGTGGACGACCATGCCCGCGGGCTTGTCGATCACCAGCAGCTGGGGATCTTCATGGACGATCGCCAGGGGGATCGCCTCGGGGAAGGCGTGGGCCAGGTCGGGCGCCGGCGGCAGGCGGACGCGGACGTGGACCGGGCGCTCGAGCTTCATCGAGGCCTTGGCCGGCTTGCCGTCGACCTGGACGGCGCCCTCGGTGAAGGCCCGGGCCAGCTGCGAGCGCGTCAGCGACTCGAGGCCTGGGCGCTGGGAGAGGGCGCTGACCAGAGCGCGATCCAGGCGCTGGCCGAGGGCGCCTTCGCCGAGCTCGAGCTCGATGGGGTCTGTCATGTGCTCGGCCCAAGGGGCCGGAAGTCGTCGGCCCAAGGGGCCGGAGGGGGCGCTACCAGATCGTCGTGTCGAGGTTGGCCATCGTCTTGATGACCCGGTCGACGATCGCGCGGTCGAAGTAGTTGCGCCGGAACAGCTCGGGGGTCACGCGGCTGCGAAAGAGGTCGCGGCCCTCAGTGATCTCTTCGCCGAGCAGCTCGAAGAAATTGTCGTTGCGCAGCCCCTCTTCGATCTTGGCCTTGTTGTAGAGCTGGATGTCCGAGGCGATCGCCCGGGCGAGCTGCTGAGCGCGGGCTTCGTTGTCGATGATCTGCTGGGCCACGCCCCAAGTCTGCCACAGGCCCCGGCGAACCCGGGAATTTTGCGGCGGTGGGCGGGCTCGGATGGGGCAGGGACCCGCGCAGGACCGGCCAGGCGCGCTGCACGAGGGTTCAGGCGCGCTTGCCCGATGCGGCGATGGGGTCTAAGCAGCGCGGGTGCTGCTCCGCGTGCCGCACGAGACCAAGCTGCTCCCGGGTCGCCTCGTGGGCCGCTACAAGCGCTTCATCGCGGTCATCGAGCTCGACTCGGGGCCGCGGGTGCGGGCTCACTGCGTCAACCCGGGGCGCATGGAGGGCCAGGTCCGGCCGGGGGCGCGCTGCTGGGTGTCCAAGGTGCCCGAGGACAGCACGCGCAAGCTCCGCTACACCTGGGAGCTGACCGAGGAAGCAGGGATGATCGTCGGGGCCAACACGGTGGTCCCCAATCGCATCGTCGAGGCGCTGCTGGCCGCGCGGGTGCTGCCGGGCCTGCGTCGCTACCGAGCGCTGCGCCGCGAGGTCGGCTACGGCGAGCGCTCGCGCATCGACTTTCTGCTCGAGGGCGCCACGCCTCACTTCATCGAGGTCAAGAACGCCCACCTCGTCTATCCCGACGGCCGCGGCTACTTCCCCGACTCGGTCAGCGCCCGGGCGAGCGAGCACCTGCGGGCGCTGATGGCCGAGGTCGCTGGCGGGGCCAAGGCCTCGGTGCTGTTCACGATCCAGCGCCCCGACGCCCAGGGGATCCGGCCCTCGGACGTCCACGACCCGACCTTCGCCGCGACCGCCCGCGAAGCAGGCGAGGCCGGCGTGCGCTTTCGAGCCGTGTGCATCCGACCGACGCTCTCGGCCTACGAGGTCCTGCGCGAGATCCCCGTGGATCTGCGGGTCTACGACACGCAGCCTCGGGAGCGCTGGCGGGCCGAGCGGGCGGCCTGCTCGGGCTGGTCGCGGGCGGACCCGCCGAAGACCGAGGGCTAGAGCGGCGACCAGTTTGGATTCGCACCCTCAGGCACATCTGGGCGGCCCCGTGGTCTTTGTCGCTCGGCGCTCACAGTGGGTCCACCACAGCTTCGGCCTCGCTCCTCGCCACGAGACCGCCCAGACGCACCTGAGAGCACGCCTCCAAACTGATCGCCGCTCTAGGATCCCTGAACGTCCGCGCGTGTAGTCGAAGGTGCGGTTTTTTTGGGGCCCGGCCCGGCCCGCGGGAGACTGGGCCCGGTGCTTCGTCCGCTGCGGACCCTGCTTTGCCTCGCGGTCCTCGTCTTGGGGCTGTGGGCGGCCTTTGCCGTCGACCTCGGCGGTAAGACCTTCGCCGATCACGTCGACGCGATCAGCGAGACCCCCGAGGCCCAGGAGCTGATCGAGGGCGCGCGCGAGGAGATCAACCCCGCGCTCTCGGACCTGCGCGATCGCGTGCTCGGCGAGTACGTCGAGGCGCCGACCTGGATCCCCCCCGAGGCGCAGGGCCAGGCCCAGGTGGGGGAGGTGATCATCGATGATCCGCGGGTGCCGACCTCGACCCTCGGGGCCCGTGACCTCGGCCCGCAGGGGCGCCACCTGCCGGGCGCGCGCAACCTCGACGCGCCCGAGCCGAGCGAGGCACGCGAGCCACGCGAAGCGGAGCCCGGTCCGGACCTGGACTTCGGCTCCATCTACGCGAGCGACGATGATGACGATGACGGGGATGACGGCGATGACGACAGCGATGACGAAGATCTCGACCTCGGCGCGCCCCCGCCCGAGGTCGGCGAGGCGCCGCCGCTGCCGGGCGCAGCCACGCGAAGCGCCAGTCGAGCCATCGACGCGCCCGCTCTCGCGTCTGGTTCGAGCTCTGGCTCCGCGTTTGAAGTCGAGGGGAGCGAGGGCGCGATCGGAACGAAGACCAGCGATGCCGGCTTCGCGACGAGGTTCGTGGGCCAGTGGCGAAAAGAGCAGGCCGAGCGAAGCGTGCGAGCGCCCACCGAGGACGCCTCGCCCTGGGAGCCGCCGCTGCCGGGAGCCCGCTGAGCTCGGCCGGATCTCGCCGAGCTCGGCCGCGTGTGGGTCGAGGCGCGGCGATATGATGGCGCCCGTGCCCATCCCCGCGCCCTTCGCCGACGAGAGCCTCTACACCCCCGAGCACTGGTACATCCACGACGTCGTCGAGCTCGACGAGGAGCGGGTTGTTGGGATCTGCGACACGGCTCGCCTGGCCGACGAGCCCTTCGTCCGCGCCCAGCGAGCGTGGCCCGGCCAGCCCAAGCACGTGCCCGGCGTGGTCATGGTTCAGATCACCGGGACCTTGGGCAACATCCACGCCGTGTGCTCGCTGGGCCTGCTGATGAGCGAGGGCTGGGTGGGCTTCGGCACCAACATCCACGAGGCCCGCTTTCGCGGCATGGGGGCGATCGGCCCGCAGATGCGCTGCGAGCTCGTGGTCGAGCGGGTCCGGCGGCTGCGGGGCAGCGTGTTTGCGACCTACCGCTTCTCCTTCGATCAGGACGGGCGGCCGATCTACCGCGCGCGCCAGAGCGCGAGCTGGCAGCCCGAGCCGCGCTGAAGGGGCGCGGTCGGGGCGGCCGGGTCTCGCGCTGGGCTCGTTGGGCTCACTCGCCCAGGGCGGCGTCGACGTGGGCGTAGAGCGTCGCGCAGTCTCGGTCCTCGGGGTGGAGGAGCAGCTGGAGGCGCCGCTTCAGGCGGGCCTGGGGCTGGCCGAGCTGAGCGAGGACGCGCTCGCGCTGGGCGGCGTCTCCGGCGAGCTCGGTGAGGACGAGATCGGAGGCGCCGAGCTGCCCGTCCTCGGTGTCGCGCAAGTAGGCGATCGCGAGCTCGATGTTTGGGTTCTCGCGCAGCGCGGCCAGGGCCTCGGGCCGCTTGCCGAGGCCCAGGAGGACGCCGTAGTAGTCGCTGCGATAGCGCGTCTGTAGCTCCTCGGCGAAGGCCGGGTCGCGCTCGGCGAGCTCGAGCGCGATGACCAAGAGCAAGGTCCCGCTCGCCGCGCTCTTCGAGTCGAAGAGCGCAGGTCCCTCGCGGACGCCGGGCGCCGTCGCGTAGCTCTCGCGGGCGGACTCGAGGCTGGGCGCGAGCCAGTTGAGCTGGTAGCGCATGGCCCACTCGAGATAGTCGATGAGGGCGAGCTGCTCGGGCTCGGCAGCGTCGCCCAAGGTCGCGCGCAGGGCCGCATAGCGACGCAGCGCGCCGTGGCTCGCGGCGAAGACGTTCTCGTCGAGTTCACCATCGAGCCACATCTGGTGGCGCTCCCGCGCGTCGCGATAGTCCAAGGAAGCGGCCTGCGCTTCGCCGAGCAGGCGCTCGAGGCCGGCGAGGTCGTTGGCCACGGACGAGGCGTCGAACTCCCCGTCGTAGCCCTCGGGGTTTCCTGGCGCGAGCGCCCGCGCGCGGCGCTGCGCGTCGAGGCTTCGCTGACGAAGCCCGGACACGCGAGCCCGCGCGGCGTCGAGCTGGTCGCGGGGGAGCGAGAGCTCGAGCTGGGCGAGGGCGAGCTCCACGTCGTTACACGAAAGTGGCAGGTCAGCCGTGGGCAAGAGCGCGTCGAGCAGCGCCCGCTCGGCCCAGCTGTCGAGGAGCTGCGCGTAGTTGGAGATGGTGAGCCAGTTGTCGGGGGCGCGGCCGATCGCCCGCTCGTAGAGCTCGGCCGCCGCGCGCAGGTGACGAAGGTCGCCCGTGGCCTCGTAGCGGTACTGAAGCGAGACGGCGGCGTTGTTGGCCACGGTCGGGTTGGCTGCGCTCCCGCTGTCCTCGAGGAGCTTTGCGTTGACCGCGTAGGCCTTGTCGAAGAGGCGGTCGGCGAGCTCGTAGTTGCCCTCGCGCATCGCGAGCTGGCCGTCGACCTCGAGCAGGCTCGAGCGCACGAAGTCGGTGTCTTCGTCGGCTCGCTCGAGCCACGCGCGCCTGTCTTCGATGTTGGTGGCGAGGGTCGACAACGCGGCCGCTGCCGCCAGGGCGAAGTCGTGGTCCTCACCGGTCAGCGAGATCTTCGCGTGGGCCCGCTCGAAGAGCTCCCGGGCTCGGGCGTACTTGCCGAGGTTGCGATAGGTCTCGGCCGCCAAGAGCAGCTGCTCGGGGTCGTTGCTGTCGATCAGGATCTGGAGCTGGGCGTCGCCCTCCTCGGGGCGGCCGAGGCGGTGGCGGACCTGGGCCAAGGAGGCGTGATACTGCGGCATGCCCTGGGCCTCGCCTGCGATGGCCATGAAGCTGCGCTCGGCGTCGGCGAGCAAGCGCTCGCGGGCCTCGCCTTCGGTCGCGCGGGCCTGCTCGATGCGCACCGTGCCCAGGAGCAGGGCGGCGGGCACGATGTCGGAGGCGAGGGTGTAGCGCTCGCGCAGGGCGGTGAGCGCAGCGTCGCTGGCCTCGGCCTGAGCCAGCCAGCTGGAGAAGGCCTCGCGGATCGCGTCGTCGTCGCCCGTGAACGCCTCTCGATACTCGCTGGGAACCTCGCCCGCGTCGGCCTTGGCGATCAGCTCGTCTCGAAGCGCCGAGTAGACGGCGTCGTAGCTGCGCGAGATGTCCTGCAAGATCAGCAGGCGGACGTCGACGCTGGCCGCGAGGCGCTCGGCGGCCTCGTCGAGCTCGCCGCGCTCGAAGGCGATCGCCGCGGCCAGGTATTGGACATTGTGGATGGTGTGGCCGGGCTGGCCGAGGCTGTCGAGGCGCGCGGCGGCCTCGTCGAGCTCGCCGCGGCTGCGCAGCGAGGCGGCGAGGGCGAGGCTGAGATCCTGGGCCGCGGGCTCTCGCTCGAGGGCGGCGCGGAGGGCCGACTCGTCGCTCGCCTCGAGCAGCGCCGCGCGCTGGGGATCGTCGCGCAGCGCCTGCCCGCGCGCGCTCAGGGTGTTGGCGCGCTCGAGGGCGCCAGGTCGCAGGCCCGCCTCGGCGCAGCGCTTGGACCAGCGCGAGAGCTCGGGCTCGAGCTCGACGAAGAGCGCCGGGCTGTCGGGCAGCGTGTCGACGATCGTCGCGATCTCGGCCAGGACCTCGGGGTCGGCGGGGATCAGGTCGAGCTGGCGGATGGCCTCGGCTGGCCAGCGCTGGGCGATGCCGCGGGCCGAGCTCAGGCGCAGTTCATGAAGGCTGGACGCGACGCGAGCGCTGCGGCGAGCGTCGGCCAGCGGCGCGGCGAGCTGGAGGACGGCCAGGCGGGCGTTGGTGGCGTCGTCGTCGCCTTCGAGCTGGGCCTGCCAGTCGAGCAGGGCGTCGACCAGAGGCTGGGCCGGCGCGCCCTTTGTCATCACCCAGGGCATGGCCCGGAAGCGAGCGACGATCCCCTCGACGGTGGCGAGGTCCGCGGCGCTGGCCGGCTGCGAGAGCGCGCGGCTGGCCGCGGCCACCCACAGCTCGCTCGCCGTGACGAGAGACTGCTCGTTGGGCTCCTTTGGGCTCTCGCCCTGCTCGCCCTGCTCGCCCTGCTCGACCTGCTCGATCTGCTCGACATAGGTCGTCACCGCAGCCTCGTAGCGGCTCAGCGCGGTCTCGGGATCCTCGTCGACGATGCCGCTGGTGGTGATCTCGCCGAGCTCCCGGGCGAGGGCGCGCTCGGGTGACTGAAGGTAGCGGAGCGTGGGGATCGAGATGGCGAGGGCGATCGCCAGGCCGAGCAAGCCGCGTCTCCACCAGCGCATGGCCGAGGACACGGGGACTTTGCCCTGAAAGTAGTAGCCGTCGTCGGCCTCGTGGACCCGATAGGCGTCGACGGGCACGAGGGGCAGCCACAGCGCGGTCACGAAGCGCGTGGTCACGTAGCTGCCGTCCTCCCAGGGGTCGCGGTGGCCGTAGGTGCGCAGGCCGAAGCCGTTGATGGCGAAGAGCACCGGGGCGCTGTCGATGGCCTCGGGGCTCTCGACGACTCGCTGGGCGAGCGCGTCGAAGGGGGCGGGGGCCCGCTCGAGGCTCGCGGCGACGGCCCTGGCCTCGGCGTGGTGCCCGTTGCCGAGCAACCACTGGGCGTGGCGCAGGCGCGTGAAGGTGAGCGGCTCTCTAATCGCGGCGGCGTAGTAGCGGCGGACATGAGGTAGCTCGCTGACCGCCCGACAGCGCTCGAGCAGGGCCTTGGCCTCGCGGCTGCGCTGCCCGGCCGCGAGCAGTGCCGCGGCCCCACCTGCGCGCGCGACGAACAGCGCCAGCAGCTGGGTGCGCTCGTCCTCGTCGGGGGCCGGATCGAGCTCGAGTTTGCCTTCGGAGAGGCGCTCGTGGACATCGAGGAGCTCGTTGCCCAGGGCGTCGACGCGGTCGAGGAGGGCTCTCTCTCCCACCCACGTGCGGTTGGGATCGGGGTCTTGGGCGATCAGCAGCTGGCCCAGCTCGCTGACTCTACTCTCGTGCATGTCGGCGTTCATTGGGCCTCATGGTGAACCGGGTATGTGTGTCACACAAGCGTAAAACCATGCGAGGGCCGAGCTCGACGCTCGCCTCGTGATTGGGGGCGCACGGACGACATGTGGTCAGGGTTCGGAGCAGTCTGGCGGATGGTCGCTTTCGAGCTGGGCTGATAGCCTCGTCGCGCCATGAAACTGCACCTCGCGTTGCTCTCGAGCATCATCCCGCTCTCGCTCTCGGCATGTGCCGCTGGCGCCGACGGTGGCGATGACGGCTTTTTGATCTCTGCTGGCAACGTCGACGACGGCGACAACGCCGACGAGGTGTCTGGGACCGCCGAGGAGACGGGCGAGGGCACGGGCACGGAGAGCGCCGGCGATACGACCACCGAGTCGACGGGGTCCGAGTCGACCGGCGAGACCGAGACCGAGACCGAGACCGAGACCGGGCTCGAGGCGCTACCCTGCGACGAGGGCTTCATGATCTCGCCGAACCCCGCGGTCGCGGGGCAGGCCTTCGAGGCGGCCTACGCCAACGCGCAGCCCTTCGCGTACATCGGGATGTCGGTCGAGCAGATCGAGGGCGCCGGGGCGCCGGTGACGGGGAACGAGGATATTGGGGACGACGGCGATGGGAATTATGTCTGGACCTATACGGTCAATGGGCACGGGACGGGGATCGTCGAGCTGACCTTCACGAAGGAGATGGGGCAGGTCCAGGCGACCTGTCAGGTGCACGTGCTCTGAGTCATGAGGAGTCGCGGTCGCTGTGCCCGAGGTCTCGCTCGGGGGCGATCTGATCGCGGACGAGCTGCTTGAGCTCCTTGCTCTCGGGGAAGCGTCCGGCTTGCCCGCGGTCGAAGAGCGGCTGACCGTCGAGGCTCACGCGGAAGCGGCCGGCTTCGCTGGCGGGGACCAGGGCGACCTCGCCGAGCTCGTCGACGAAGGTGGTGAGCAGCTCTTGCGCCATCCAGGCGGCACGCAGTAGCCAACGGCAGCGGGGGCAGTACTCGATCTCGACGCGCGGGGTGGGCATCGATCCCAGCCTACATATGGTGACGCCTGGGCGGGGCTCGGTGGGCGCTAGCGCGCTGCGAGGGCGGCTGAGGCGAGGAAAAGCGGGGAGCGATCGGCGCAGACCCGCGAGCGGCGACGAAGGGGGGCGGTTGATCGTGGTCGCAGGCGCCGCCTGATGATGCGTATCGACTCGCGAGTTTTGCGCATTCGTGAAGGCGATGGTTTCGGCACACCATAGTCCCGGTGGCTGACGGCTCGAGAGCAGCCGTGGTCAGCACGGCTACGAAACGCGCGAGGTGACACCTCGCGTCGTCGACACCCAAGGACGAGACCGGCGTCCATTGTCACCCTGCGGGCGAAGACATCATGACTCAGCGAACGACCACCTTGATGACCACACTCTTGTCGGCGAGCTTGCTGACGCTGGCTTGTACCGACGACGACGTCCCGATCGGCGAGACGGACGACACCAGCTCCGACGACGAGATTGGAGATCCGACGACGGAAGAGTCGACGGACACGACGACAGAGGAGTCGACGGACACGACGGAGGAGTCGACGGGCACGACGGAGGAGTCGACCTCGGAGGAGTCGACCTCGGAGGAGTCGACCTCGGGGACGGAGGAGAGCGCCGACACCCTCGGCGATGACCTCGACGAGATCCCCCCGGAGGAGTGGGAGCCGACGCCCAACCCCGACGGCATCCCCTCCCCCGACGGGGACGTCTACGAGGACCTCGGCGAGGCGGACCCCGACGATGGCTTCCGTGCGCTGATCGGCCTGGACCTGCGCGAGCGCGACGCCCTCGAGGACTTCGTGCTCGACGTCTCCGACCCGAACAGCCCGGCCTTTGGCCAGTACATGACCGTCGATGAGCTGCTCGAGAACCACGCGCCGCTGGAGGAGGACTTCACCTTGCTCCAAGCCTGGCTCGAGTACGAGGGCCTGTCGGTCAACTACCTGGCCAGCAACCGCATGCTGATCCAGTTCAGCGGCCTTGTCGGCCAGTTCAACGAGGCCTTCAACACCACGCTGCACGTGTGCATGCGCGAGAACCCGCAGCAAGGCAACGACGACATCCCGGTCTACTGCACCCCGGACCCGATGACCTTGCCGATCTTCGTGGCCGACCGCAGTCCGGGCATCGTGGCCGCGGACTTGCCCGTCGAAGAGGGCAGCTTGCCCAACGAGCTCGGCGAGATCGAGGTGATCCCGCCGAGCGATGCGACCTCCGGCTCGTACCTGACCCCCGCCCGCGTGGCCCAGGCCTACGACGTGGACGATCTCTACGACCTCGGCTACGACGGCAGCGGCCAGAAGATCGGCGTGATCGTCGGGGCGACGATCCACTTCAAGTGGGCGCAGACCTTCTGGCAGAGCTTCGAGATCTCGCGCACCAACCCCGAGGTCATCCAGCTGATGGAGGCGCCGATCACCCGTTACATCGAGACGCAGCTCGACAACACCTGGGCCGGCGCCATGGCGCCGGGGGCCGAGATCATCACCTACGGCGCCCCGGACTCGCGCAACACCTCGATGGTGTTCGGCTACAACGAGGCCCTGACCCGGGCGCAGCTCGACGAGGTCTCGGTGGTCACGACCTCCTTCGCGCACCGCGAGGACTCGGAGCCCGAGGTGGTTCGCAACCAGTACGACGACTCCTCGCTGGTCGGCGCGGCCCTGGGCGTCACCGTGTTCGCGGCGACCGGCGACTCGGGACAGACCGACACGCCGAGCTCGAGCCCGTGGGTCACTGGCGTCGGCGGCACGCGCCTTTACTGGAGCTCGAACACCCTCACCGCGGAGGTCTTGTGGGACGAGTCCGGCTCCGGTGAGACCCTGAGCTTCGACATCCCCGAGTGGCAGATGGCCGCGGTCGCGGACTATCCCGACTTCGACTCGGACCACCGCATGACCGCCGACCTCTCGGCCGCAGCTTCACCCTTCTCGCCCTACTGGATCTATTACGACTCGACCTGGGCGCGCTACGGCGGCACGAGCTTCGCGTCGCCCGTGGTCGCGGGGATCATGGCGGTGATCAACCAGTACCGGGCGGAGAACGGCATGGCGCCGATGGGCTACCTCAACCAGATCCTCTACACGGACGAGGCGGTGCAGGCGACCTTCCGCGACATCACCTCGGGGTCGACGGAGTCCCACGCCGCGGCCTCGGGCTGGGACCCCGGCAGCGGCTGGGGGACGCCGCAGGCGCTGGACCTGGCGCAGACCTGGCCGACGCCCTAGGCGCCGCTCGTGCGCGATCAGAGGACTCGACGGGGCTCAGGCAGAGCACCGTCGAGTTCTCTCGTCATGCAGGCGGCCTCCGATAGGCGGCCCTCGATAGCTCACCATGCGCTCTTGGCGCAAACAAAAATCGAAGGACGGCCCAAATTCAGATGGTTTTTTCGGGATGCTGAAGGAAATTCGAATTATGGCGAATTGGGCGTCTCCGAGCAGAAGTGCGTGCCTCGCGCTTATGTTTATCGACAAAAAGACCAGAATTGAATTATTTTTATAGCGCTCTGAACAAAAATAAAGGCACATCTGCGGGCTACGCGCGAATCTTCGAGCGCTATGGCCTCGATCCCAGCTTGCTGTGGCGTCGCTCGGTGATCCGCGACGACACCCGCCCCCGTATGAGCGAGGTCGAAGATGGTCAGCTCGTCGAGAGCTTCCCACGTAGCTACCGACGTGGCGACGACGACTTCGATCACCTCGTGTTCGCGCTCAAGTACGACGGCGTTCATCCCTATGCGCTCGTCAAAGCGTTCCACTTCACCGACCGCGAGGCGCTCGCGCGACGTATCAGCGACCAGCCCACGTCCAGCTATGCCCGCCGGATCGCGTTCTTCTGCGAGCAGCTCGCGGGCCATGAGCTCGACATCGAGGACGCAAACCAAGGTCCGTGGGTGAGCGCCGCCGACCCTGAGCAGCAGTTTTGTGCGGCACCCCGTCGCCACTCTCGCTACCGCGTCGAGGACAACCTCCTCGGCGGTCGCGGGCTGTGTCCACTCGTGCGCCGGAGCGAGGCGATTGAGGCCGGCGTCGCCAAGCAGCTCGACCGTCGGATCGCCGAGATCATGGACGGGATCGATCTCGCCTTGCTCAGGCGCATCACTGGCTACCTCTACGCCAAGGAGACCAAGAGCTCGTTCGAGATCGAACGCGAGGAGCCAGGCACGCGCATCAACCGCTACCTCGCCCAGCTCGCCCGCGTCGACCGTCTACCCCTCGACGAGCTCGCAGGTCTCGTCGAGCTACAAAACTCTCTCGTCGATCCTCGCTACGCCGACACGAATATTCGCCAGGAGGGCGAACCCGAGGTCTATGTGGGTCAGACGATCGGCTGGCGCGAGCACGTGCACTTCGTCGGCGCGCCGAGCTCATCAACCCCGGCCCTGACCGAGGCCTGGCTGAAGCTGCGCGAATTCACTGGGCCCGGGGCTGCGGTCGCCGAGGCGGCTGCGCGCGCCTTCGCCTTCGTGTTCATTCACCCCTTCAGCGACGGCAACGGCCGGCTCCACCGCTTGCTCATTCACCACACCCTCGCCCGCCGAGGGTTCACCCCGCCGGGCTGCATCCTCCCTGTCTCGGCCGTCCTGCTCGCCGATCCCTCCAGCTATGACGCGGCGCTCGAGGACTTCTCGACCAAGGCCATGCGGCACACGGACTACGAGCTCGATCGAGACGGCCTGCTCACGATCCGTGACATGGATCTCGATCTGTACCGCTACCCTGACCTCAGCGCCCAGGTCGGCGCGACCTTCGTCTGGCTCGAGCGCGCCATCGAAGACGGGTTCGTTGGCGAGGCCGACTTCTTGCGCCGCTATGACCAGACCATCGCCCGCATGCGTGAGCTCGTGGACATGCCCGACCGCAAAGAGCAGCTGTTCATCACGCTGTGCCGAGACAACGGCGGCCGCCTGAGCAAGCGCAAGCGCAAGCAGTTCGCCGAGCTCGACGACGAGCTCGTTGCCGCGCTCGAGCAGATCGTCCGCGACGCCATGGGCTGAGGGCTGACGCGACGCTCGCTACCCGCCGGAGGCCAAGAACATGGCCGCCCATGGGTCTCGAACCCCGCGCGAGGCCAGGTCACTCGCAGACGGCCGCGCAGGACTCGAGCGCCTTCTCGACGCAAAACTCGTCCCAGGCCGTCTCGCAGCAGAAGTCATCGATGGCGCAGGTGCAGTTCTCCACGAAGGACACCTGGCAGCCCGGGGTGTCCTTGGCCGCACAGCAGTCGCCGTCGTTGCAGGTCGAGACGTCGAAGTAGTCGCAGTTGTCCGCGCACTGCAAGGTGCCCTCGCCGTAGCCATTGGTGGCGCAGGTCTCCCCGTCGAGGTTGCTGCCGTCGCAAGACTCGCCCTCGTCGATCGCCCCGTTGCCGCAGGTCTCGAGGGTGCAGGCGCTGGTGTCGTAGCTGTCGCAGTTGGCGTTGCAGGCCAGCTGACCGCCGGTGAAGCCCTGGGAGATGCAGCCCTGGCCCGCGAGGGCGGTGCCGTCGCAGACCTCGCCCTCGTCGACCTGGCCGTTGCCGCAGGTCTCGATCGTGCATCCGCTGGTGTCGAAGGCCGAGCAGCTCTCGGTGCAGGCGAGCACGCCGCCGTCGAAGCCCTGGGTGATACAGTTTTGGTTGTTGAGGTCGGAGCCGTCGCAGACCTCGGCGTCCTCGACGAAGTTGTTGCCGCAGGAGTCGCTGGCGCAGCCGCTGATGTCGAGGTCGGAGCAGTCGTCCTGGCAGACGAGCAGGCCGCCGTCGAAGCCGAGGCCGAGGCAGTTCTGGCCGCCGACGTTGAGGCCGTCGCAGGTCTCACCGGGCTCGATCTGGCCGTTGCCGCACACGGGGCCGCCGTCGTCGTCGTCCTCGTCTTCGCCCTGGTCGGCGGTGTCTTCGGTGTCGTCCTCCTCGCCCACGTCCGTGTCGGCGCCGGTCAAGGTGATCGAGGCGGCGAAGGTGTTGTTCGTCTCCTCGGCGCCGCTCGAGCAGGCGCTGGCCATGGCCGCGAGGGCGAGCAGGGCGTGAGGTGCGAGTCCGAGGCGGGGGGAGCGGGCGGAGGTCTGCACGGGAGAGAGGATTGTACATGTCGACGCCGCTGCGCTCACGCAGGGGGGCCTGGCCGATGGCGGTGGAGCTGTGACGCGCGCGGAGGGATCGCGTGTGCGGCGCGTGGACGCTGGCGTGGCGCACGGAGTGGAGCCGCTCGCGCGGACACCTACGCTGGAAAATTGACCTCGAGTGTAAGCCCTTGCAAACGTGGGCTGGGCAAGCTCGACCTCCCCGCCAGATTGTGTGGAGGTCGAGCTGCAACTGATGACGGGGACGACATGCCCAAAAAGTGCATGAATAAAAAGTGTGACAATTATGACTCTGTCGTCCCCGTGTCCAAAGGCTCGATGCCCGCGTGTCCGCTCTGCAAGGGCCTGCTGAGGACGGTCAGGGAAGACATCACGAAGAAGAAGAAGACCACGCCGGTCAAGAAGAGGCCTGTTCCCAAGCGGAAACCAAAGCCCATCGTCATCGAGGAAGAAGAGGACTCCATCGTCCTCGCGGGGGCGACCGCCAGGGACGTGAAGATCTGCTGTCTGCCCTACGGGAACGCGACGGTGACCCTCTTTCGCCAGACCAAGGGGCAACCCGAGGACCCCGGGATGCTGGTCTTCGTGGCCCACGGCGCCCAGAATTCGACCGCGACCATCGGCTTTGGGACCTCGGCGTTCGGCTTCCTCGTGCGCAACGGCCACAACCTGGTCCGCGACAACTACAACAATCGCCTCGTCGGCTTCGTGACCAAGTTTCAGTCGGCGCCCTACGCCTTTGCGACGGCGGGGACGCCCGACGTCTATGTCGGCTATCACGACGCCTACGAGCTCCAGAAGAACCTCGCGACCTTGGCGAGCGTCTTGCCCCTTTGCGACGTTGCGATCGTGACCGACGTCCGCGACGCCCAGCAAAAAGCCGCGAGCATGCTGCTCGAGGGCAAGGTCCCGCTGCCCATGGTGGTCGACAGGCTCGCGCTGATGGGCTACCGGCGCTACCTGATGTTCACCTGCCGGACGTCGACGACCTCCGGGCTCAAGGGCAAGGGCTACGCGGACGCGATCTGGACCTACGACGACGAGTTCCACATCAACGCCGACGACAGCGATTTTCGTCGGGTGACCGACAAGAGCGCCTTCGACTACGACGTGGAGAAGAACACGAACATCTGAGGGCTCAGGGCGTCCAGGCGCGCCAGCTGGTCGCGCTGGTCGCGGGCGCTCGGGGCAGCTCGGGGTGGGCGAGCTCCTCGCGCTGGGCGGCGTCGAGGGCCTCGGTCAGGGAGGTGGCGTCGAGGCGGGCCTGACCATAGAGCGCGCGGCTGAGGGCCAAGGTCGCGCGGTCGTCGACGTCTCGGGTCGGGGCGATGACGAGCTCGGCGCCCGCGAGCAAGAAGGCGGCGGCGAGGTTCATGCCGCCGTCGATGGCCTGGGGATCCGCCCGCCCGGCGCTGCAGGCCGCGAGCACGACCAGGGCGGGTGCGCGGCCGTTGGCGACGATGTCGGCGGCCTCGAGGCGGCCGTAGCCGGGGAGCTCGAGGGCGCTGCGCCAGCCGCCTTGCTCCCGGGCGTAGCGGCCGTGGCCGGCGTAGTGGAGCAGGGCTGGCTGGCGCTCGCTCGCGGGGGACCAGCTGTCCTCGACGCGCCAGCCGAGGGCGCGCAGCCGGGCCGTGGTCGCGCGGACCTCCTCGGCGACGGCGGCGAGGTCTTCGGCGCCGGCGATCACGGCGGCGAGGTCTTCGGCGCTGGTGCTCACGGCGGCGTCCCCCGGGGCCGCTCGTCGTTCGGGCGGGCGGCCCAGGCCCAGGGAGTAGCGCAGGCTCGGGGCCCGCGGGCCGAGGCGCTCGAGCAGGGCGCGCTGGATGTCGACGTTGACCAGCGCCCCGGTGGGGATCAGCCGCAGGCGCTCGAGCGCGCCGAGCTCGGGGGCGAGGCGGGCGAGGGTGTCGGCGAGCGCCTCGTCGGCGCTGGCGGCTCGGGCGATCGCCTGGCTGGGCCCGTCGCCGCCGTCGAAGGCGAGCAGCAGCCACGGCCGCTGGTCTTCGCCGGCGAGCATGACGAGGGTGCCCTCGCGCGGTTCGCCTGCCTGGGGCAGCACGGCCTCGCAGGACCACGCGGGCGCGCGGGCCTCGAGCAGTCCGGTGGCCTCGGCGATCCAGCCGCGGGCCTGGTCTCGCCCGGCCCGCAGCTCGCCCTCGAGGGCGGCCAGCTCGGCGTCGCTCAGGGCCCAGGCCTGGTCCATGCGCGCGTCGACCTGCTGGCGGTGGGCGCGGTGGCGGGCGAGCAGCTCGCGGTAGCGGGCGCGCTCTTTTTTGGGCAGGGCCGGGCGCAGCCGCGACCACAGCGCGCGCAGGTGCCTGGCGCGGCTGGCCGCGGCGACACAAAAAGCCTCCCGCTCGCGGCCCGCGTCGACCAGCAGGGCCACGCGCTCGGCGTCGGCGTGGGCGTGGCTGGTCACGAAGTCGCTGCGCCCGGCCTCGCCGGGGATCGCCAGGGCGAGGGCGTCGGCGACCTCGGCCGCGCGGGCGTGGGCGCGCAGGGCCGCCTCGGGGCGAGCGCGGGCGCGCTCGAGGGCCGCCCGGGTCACGGCCAGGCGCCACTCGTGCTCGCGGTCGTCGGTGAGCGCGGCGTAGCGCTCGGCCCGGGTCAGGCGGGCCTCGGCGGCCGCGAAGCGACGCCGCGCCACGGCGAGCTCGGCGGCCGCGAGCTCGACCCAGACCAGGTAGTGCGGATCCAGGGCCTGGCGATCGATGGCCGCGAGCGTGGCCGCGCCTGCGTCGAGCTGCTCGCCTTGGAGCTGCGCGAGGGCCAGGTTGAGGCGGGCTCGCTCGGCGCCGGCGTGGTCCTCGAGGGCCTCGAAGCCGGCGACCACGGCCTCGAGGCGGGCCAGGAGCGCGGCGCGCTGGGCCGGCGTCGCGCCTCGCTCACCGCGGAGCAGGGCGATCCACGCCGCGTTCGCGCGGATCTTCAGGGCCAGGGGGTCGGCGCCCTCGCCGGGCTCGAGGTGGGCCTCGACCTCGGCGGCGAGGGCCTCGGCCTCGGTGAAGCGCCCGAGGCGGGCGAGGGCCACGGCCTGCATCACCCGCGCGGCTGCGTGGGACTTCTGGGCGCCGGCGCGCATGGCCAAAGTGGCCGCGGCCTCGAACTCGACCAGGGACTCGTCGACGCGGCCGAGGCGGTGCTCGAGCAGGCCCTGGAGGTAGCGGACGCTGACGCGCGCGTCGATGGCGAGGGGGGGCAGGGCGCGGACAGCCTCGAGGTGACGCTCGACCGCGGCGAAGTCCGGGCGCTGGTCCAGGCTGACGAAGGCCGCCTGGATGTGGAGATCCGCCAGGCAGCTCAGGGGCGTGAGCGTGTCGTCGCTGGCCGCGGCGACGCGGGCCGGGGCCTCGAGCACGGCGTCGAGCTCCCCGGCGGTGTAGGCGATCTGTCCGGCCACGCAGCGCGCGAGCACGGCCTCTTCATGAGAAAGACCTGCGCTGCCGCGGGCGAGGCGATCGCGGGCCGTGTCCATGTCGCCGCGACGGGCCGCGTCGATGGCCTGCTTGCGGAGCGCGCGGTAGTCGGCGGAGAGCTCGACGAGCGCCACGGACCAGCTGCGCCCGCGCTCGTCTTCGAGGCGCAGGTTGCCCGTGGCCGCGGGCGGCTCGAGTTCGAACCATGCGCCCTCCGGGTCGCGCTCGATCGCCACCTGTCCGAGGGGGCGGCCGTCGACGAAGAGGGTCAGCGAGCGCGGCGGATCTTCGCCGGGGATCCACAGGCGCAGCGGTCGAGCCGCGGCCAGCAGGCAGCGGGTCGTGCCCTTTGCGAGAGTGATCGCCGAGCACCCGCGCAGGGCCAGGGGCGGCGCGGGCTCGAGGCGCGCGTCGAGCTCGGGCCTGGTCGCGGAGACAGTCGCGGAGACGGTCGCGGAGACGGTCGCGGAGACAGTCGCGGAGACGTTCGCGGAGACGTTGCGGCCCGCGGCGATGGCCTCGCCCGCCCGGGCGGCCCGGCAGGCCGTCGTGCTCGCGATGGCGACGGCGACGGCGACGGCGATGGCGGGGGCTCGCGTGGACCACAGCCGCGCTCGCCCTCGCCTGCGCAGGCTTCGACGGCTGCCCGCGGGTTCGCTCGGTGGGCGCTCGCTCAGGGCTCCCGCACCTCCGCGGCCGCTGGCGCCTGCCAGTGCCCCGACTTGCCGCCGCGCTTTTCGACCAGGCGCAGCTCGACGACCTCCATGCCGCGATCCATCGCCTTGCACATGTCGTAGATCGTCAGCGCCGCCGCGCTCGCGGCACACATGGCCTCCATCTCGGGCCCCGTGCGATCCACCGCCTCGACCGTGGCCTCGACGATGACGCCGGGAAGCTCGCGCGCGATCTCGAAGGCCACGTCGACGGCGGTCAGGCGCACGGGATGGCAAAGGGGGATCGAGAGCGAGGCCTGCTTGGCCCCGGCGATGCCCCCGAGGCGGGCGACGCCGAGCACGTCGCCCTTGCCGATCTCCCCGGCCTCGATCCTCGCCAGGGTCGCCGGCGCCATCTTGAGCCGGGCCCGCGCCCGAGCCATGCGCGGCGTCTCGGGCTTTCGAGAGACGTCGACCATGCGCGCGGCGCCGGCGGCGTCGAAGTGGGTGAGCTGGTCCTCGCGCTCTTCGGACATGGCGCGAGGGTAGACGAAAACGACGCGCGCGCAGGTGAGACCCCGGTGGTCACCTGCGCGGCGGCGGTGGAGGGCGCGCGCGCGAGCGAAGCCCTGCGGGGCTCGGCCCGCGATGCGCGAGGCTCAGCCCGTGATGCCGGGCTGGATGATGGGCAGGCTGCTGCGCTTGCGCTCCGGGCGGGCGACGACCGTCGAGAGGTCGCAGACCCAGCCGGTCTCGCCGGAGACCGCGGTGACGATCGCCGCGCGGGCGGCCTCGAGGTCGAGGCCCGACTCGTCGGCGCGGTGCAGAGCCTTGGCGGCGGACTCGAGCAGCGCCTGCATGCGCGGCGAGGGCTCGCGGTCGGCGTCGCTGCGCAGGCGGTAGTGCAGGGCGAAGCGACCCGTGGACACGAAGGCCGGGCGGCCCTCGTCGGGGTCGACCATCAAGTCGAGGGGCGCGGACTCCTCGGCGTGGATGAAGCGCAGGCCGCCGTCGGGGCGGTTGCGCACGAAGGTGGTGGGGCGCTCGCGGGCGTCGAGGACCGCGAGGCGTGCGTCGAGGGTGGCCTCGTCTGGCTGCTCGACCCCGCGGGCACGCATGCCGGCGCGGAGCAGCTCGCGGGGGTTGTCCGAGCGCGCCGAGAGGGCGCCGGTGCCCCGGGCCAGGCGGTGGGACTCCTCGAGGCCCGGGCAGAGCATGCCCACGCTGCACGAACCGCAGGTCTGCGTCGGCCAGACCCGCCCCTCGAGCTGGTGCCCCGAGTCGTAGTACTGGTTGGGACCGCGGTGGTCCATGTCGAAGTACTGCTCGTCGATGGCCAGCACGCCGAGCTCGTGGGCGTGGTCGGCGTGCGCCCCCAGGTGGCAAAGGGGCACGTTGTAGAACCAAAAATCCGCGCCGAGCTCGTCGAGGGTGTCGCCGAGGCCGACGAAGTCGACCTCCTCGTAGCCCAGCGCCCGGCTCTGGCCCTCGTCGACTCGGGCCAGGGCCCAGCCCTGGAGCGACTCGAACTTGAACTTGAAGCGCATCGGCACGTTGCTCAGGGACTCGACCACGTAGCGCGAGATCTCGACGAGGTGCTCGTAGTTCTCGCGGCAGACGACGACGTTGACGATCGTGAACAGCGAGCCGGTCGCGTCGATCTCGGCCATGGCCTTGGCCTGGCGATCGAAGGTGACCTTGTTGCGCGAGATCCCGTTGGCCAGCTCGGGGCTGTGGCCGTGGATCGACAGCTCGATGAAGTCGAGGCCGGCGGCGACCAGGCGATCGATGAAGCCCGGCTTGGACAGCACCGTGCCGTTGGTGGTCACGCCCACGCGGGTGTAGCCCAGGGACTTGGCCCGCGAGATGATCATGGGCAGGTCCTTGCGAAAGAAGGTCTCGCCGCCCATGAAGGTGATGTGCACGGCCCCGCGCTCGCGCAGGCGCTCGAGCACGCCGTAGACCTGCTCGGTGCTGGGGTCCACGAACTCGCTCCACGAGCGATCTTCCTCGAGACAAAACACGCACGCTTGGTTGCAGCGCTCGGCGATGTACAAGATGGCGGTGTGCATGGCTCGTCGTGATGATAACGCGTCCGACTGACACAACGAGCGGGCGCCACGAAGCTGGCCACGACCTGACCAGTTTGGACAGGCGCGCGGAACCGATCTCGCGGGCCGGTTTTAGCGGTAGCCCTCGGCCTGGAGGCTAAACAACCGCGCGTAGCGCTCGCCGCGAGCCATGAGCGCTTCGTGCGAGCCAGACTCGATCACGCGGCCATGGTCGAGGACCACGATGTGATCCGCGCTGCGCACGGTCGAGAAGCGGTGGGAGATCAAGATCGCCATGCGGTCGGCGGTCAGGCTGCGCACGTGCTCGAAGACCGTGGCCTCGGCCTCGGCGTCCATGGCGGCTGTCGGCTCGTCGAGCACGAGGATATCGGCGGCCGTGCGCATGAACGCGCGGCTCAGGGCGATCTTTTGCCACTGGCCCCCAGACAGCTCGCGGCCGTTCTCGAACCACCGCCCCAGCTGGGTCTGGTAGCCCTCGGGCATGTCGCGGATGAACTCGTCGGCCATGCCCATGGCGGCGGCCTGGCGCCAGCGCGGCTCCTCGGCGAAGTGGTCGACGTCGCCGGCGCCCACGTTCTCGCCGACGATCATCTGATAGCGGGCGAAGTCCTGGAAGATCACCCCCACGCGCCGGCGCAGCTGGGCCGGATCCCACTCGCGCAGGTCGAGGCCATCGAGGAGCACGCGGCCCTCGCTGGGTTGATAGAGCCGGGTGAGCAGCTTGATCAGCGTGGTCTTGCCCGAGCCGTTCTCGCCGACGAGGGCCAGGGATTGGCCCGGCCGCAGGTGGAGGTCGACGCCCTGGAGGGCCGGGGTCTGGGCGCCGGGGTAGGTGAAGCTCACGCCTTCGAAGCGGATCCCGTCGCCTGGTGCCGGGCCCTCGAGCTGGGTGCCGGCCTCGTCCTCGACGGCCTGGTCGAGATATTCGTAGAGGTTCGAGAGGTAGAGGTTGTCCTCGTACATCCCGCCGATCGCCGACAAGCTGGCCGAGACGGCGGCCTGGCCCTGGCGAAAGACCAGCAGGTACATGGTCATCTCACCAAGGCTGATCTGCCCGCGCACGGCGGACGCGGCGATCCACGCGTAGGCGCCATAGAAGGCCGCGGTGCTCAGCAGGCCGAGGCCAAAGCCCCACGCGCCGCGGCGCAGGGTCAGGCGTCGGTCCTCGGCGAAGACCAGCGCGAAGATCTCGCGGTAGCGCTGGAGCAGCAGCGGGCCGAGGCCGTAGAGCTTGACCTCCTTGGCGTAGTCCTCGCGGGCGAGCACCGTCTCCAGGTACATCTGCTTGCGGGTCTCGGGCGAGCGCCAGCGAAACAGGCGGAAGGCGTCGCCGGAGAACTTGGCCTCGGCGATGAAGGCCGGGAGCCCGCCGAGCACCAGGATCGCCACGGCCCAGGGCGAGAAGGCGAGCAGCAGGGCCGCGTAGCTGACCAGCGAGATCCCGTTTTGAACCAGGCCGAAGGTGCGGTTGACCAGGCTCAGCGGCCGCGACGAGGCCTCGCGCCGGGCCCGGGTGAGCTTGTCGTAGAAGGCCGAGTCCTCGAAGTGCGCGAGCTGCAAGCTCAGCGCCTTGTCCAGGATCATCACGTTCACCCGGTGGCCGAGCATCGCGCGCAGCAGCGACTGGCACACGCCCAGGCCCTTTTGGGTGCCCGAGAGGCCGATCATGATCCCCCCCTCGAGGGCGACCCAGGTCAAGGCGAGCTCGTAGACCGGCGCCCCGCCCTGGGCGACCACGCCCGCCGCCGCGACCACGGCGTCGACGATCTGCTGGCTGACCCAGGCCGCCGCCGCCGGCAGCAAGCCCGCGACCAGGGTCAGCGCCGCCAGGAAGACCGTCAGCTTGCGCGAGGTCGTCCACACCAGCTCGATGGCGCGGCGGCTGTAGCGGAACACGCCGAAGAACTCGCGCACGCCGAGCTTGGCTTGGGCCTCGCGGCGGGCTCTCGCGTGGGGTGGGGACATGGCGCGGACGCAGTGTGACGCCTGGGTGCGCGCTTGTCTGCCTGCCCGAGTGGATTGGTTGGGGCGCGGCCCACTCCTCGGTTGGACCCAAGGGGCAGATCATGTAGCGTAACGCCGTGCTGCGGAAGATCCGCATCGAGAGGTTTCGCGGCTTCGAGGAGCTCGAGGCGGAGTTGCACCCCACGACCGTCGTCGTTGGGCCGAATTCCTCGGGCAAGACCACGCTCCTCTACGCGATCCAGCTCGCGCTGAAGGCTCTCGACGACGGGCTCCACGCTGGCTCGTCGCGACTCGCCAGGGAGGGGGCCGAGGACGGGTGGATCGAGGTCGTCTACGGCGCCTTGATCGGGGATCACACCCGGTACCTCTCCGTCGCCGACTGGCAGGCGCTCTTTCACAACCAGCGGGTGGGAGACAGCGAGCGCTTGTCCATCGCGCTGTCTTTCGACCAAGGCGACCGGATCCGCGAGATCAAGGTCGATGTTCGCTGCGGCCGAAGCGCTCAGATCCGCCTCGACATCTGGATCTGCTCACCCGAGCTCGCCGCACGCCTCGAGTCCTTGTCCAAGCGAGGGGGAGCCGCCAACCGGGAGATCGTCGACTACGTCGGCCAGCATGGGCCGCAGGCGGTGCTGGTCCCCTCCTTTTATGGAGTCGTGCGCGAGGAGGAGTACCGCGCTGGTGTCGTCGTCGACCGCCTGCTCGGGGCTGGAGACCAGAGCCACATCGTTCGCAACCTCGTCTCGCGCCTGTCTGCCGACGCGCTCACTCGCCTCAACGCCTTCTTGACCGAGTCCCTCGGCGCGCGGATCGTCGAGCGTACTGCGGCCGCGGACTCGGAGTCCGTCTACCCCCTGGTCGTGCGCTTTCGTGACGAGGACGGCCCCCTCGAGCTGTCCGCTGCGGGAGCGGGGCTCATCAACCTGATCGCGCTCTACGCCGCACTCGAGCGCTTCCGCAGCGAGCAACGCCAGCGCTCGGTAATTTTTTTGCTCGATGAGCCGGAGGCGCATCTGCACCCGCGGCTGCAAGGCGAGATGGCCGAGCGCGTGACGTCGCTGATCGTGCGCGAGTTTGGCTCGCAGGTGGTCATGGCCACCCACGCCGTGGAGATCGTCAACCGCCTGTTTCGCCGGGAGGATACGGCGGTCTTGCGCGTGGATCGTGGCGCGCAGCGGGTCTCGCTGCTCCAGGGCCAGTCGGAGGTCGTCGCGGAGCTCGGTGAATGGGCCGACCTGACGCCTTTTTCGTTGATCAACTTCCTGGCCAGCCGTCAGATCCTCTTCTACGAGGGGGAGAGCGATCGCATCATCCTGGAGGGATGCGCACGGCTGCGCTTTCGGACGGACCTCGTCCGTAGGGATCGCTTCGAGTCGTGGACTCTCGCGCCGCTCCTGGGCAGCGGCAACGACAAGCTCGCGCGTCTGCTCCAGCGCCTCGTCGACAGCCAGCTGATCTCTGGACTCTCGAGCGGGGCGCCCCTGAAGGTCATGGTGGTCCTCGACCAGGACTATGAACGAGAGCCTGGCGTGCACGAGGAGCCCTCGGAAGGGCGCGTCCAGGGGACTCGAGTGGTCTGGCCGATGCACAGCATCGAGTCGCTCTTCTTGCGTCGGGAGGTCCTCTCGGCTTGGCTCAAGGCGCGCTGGGGAGCAGACACGCCCTCGGCGCTCGGTCAGTGGATCGATGACGCGCTGGCGGCGGCGGATGAAGACGACAAGCTCCTGCGGGCTGCCGAGTCCCAGCTACTCGCCAAGATCATATCGCGTGGGATCCCGGGGAAAGACGGGCAGCCCCTGCGTAGCGAGCAGCTGAGCAAGCATGCGCACCGGCTAGCCGTCGAGCGGGTCGCCGCCGAGCCGTCCAAGTGGCAGCGCGGCCACGACCGAGGCCGCTTCGTGCTCGGGAAGATCCGTGCGCGACTGCCTGCCAAGTTGGATGGCCATTTTCCGAGCAACATCCACGCGCTGATCGAGACGACACCCCTGGATCAGGTCGGCGCGCCAGATCGAGCGATCCCCGCAGAGCTCCGCGAGCTCCTCGAACTCATGGTGGCGCCGCCTCCGGGCGCGAGCTGAGGCTTTGAGCCGAAGGGGGCCAGGCGTGTGCCCGCGCTCGGGTGGTTGGACGGGGCGCCGGACCAGGAAGTAGGATCCAGGTCCGTGAGCGCGACCAGCGAACCCGCCGTCTTCACCGGCACCGTGTTGGTGGTCGACGACGAGAAGAACATCCGTCGGACCCTGCGCATGGTCCTCGAGGGCGAGGGGGCCACCGTCGTCGAGGCCGAGACCGGGGAGCAGGCCCTCGAGTACCTGGCCGCCGCGGTCTCCGCCGAGGCCGAGGACGAGTCGGCCGCGGCCTTGCCGGACGCGGTGATCATGGACGTGATGCTCGGGGGGATCTCGGGCATCGAGGTCCTCGAGCAGCTCGGCGGTCTGGGCGAGGGCGGGCGGCCGCCGGTGCCGGTGATCATGATCTCCGGCCACGCCTCGGTCCCCGACGCCGTCAAGGCCACGCGCCTGGGCGCCTTCGACTTCTTCGAAAAGCCGCTGTCGCGCGACCGGGTGATCGTGTCCGTGCGCAACGCCCTGCGCCAGAGCCGGGCCGAGCGCGAGCTGCGAGAGCTCCGCCACCGCATCCACGGCGAGATCATCGGGACCAGCGACCCCATGCGCGAGCTGATGCGCATGGTCGCCAAGGTCGGGCGGACCAAGGCCCGGGTGCTGATCACCGGCGAGAGCGGCACGGGCAAGGAGCTGATCGCCCGGGCGATCCACGAGGCCTCGGAGCGCCGCGACCACCCCTTCGTCAAGGTCAACTGCGCCGCGATCCCCCGCGAGCTGATCGAGTCGGAGCTCTTTGGCCACGAGCGCGGGGCCTTCACCGGGGCCACCGGCCAAAAGAAGGGCCTGTTCGAGGTCGCCGACCGCGGCACCCTCTTCCTCGACGAGATCGGCGACATGGATCTCGACGCCCAGGCCAAGGTCCTGCGCGTGCTGCAAAGCGGCGAGCTCACCCGGGTCGGCGGCCACGCGCCCACGCAGGTCGACGTGCGCGTGCTCGCGGCCACCCACCGCAACCTGCAAGAGCTGGCCGCGGCCGGGGAATTCCGCGAGGACCTGTTCTTTCGCCTGGCCGTGGTCCCGATCCGCATGCCGCCGCTGCGCGAGCGCCGGGAGGACGTCCCCCTGCTCGCCCGCCACTTCATCCGCCAGGCCTGCGAAGAAAACGGCCTCGCCCGGCGAGAGATCGCCCCGGGAGCCGTCGAGGCCCTGCGCCGTCACGAGTGGCCGGGCAACGTCCGAGAGCTGCGCAACGTCATCGAGCGCATGGTCGTGCTCAGCGACGGCGACCTCGACCTCGACGACGTGCCCCCGGAGCTGCTGCCCGAGCGTGGCGCGAGCGCGGGCGAGGACGCCGGCCTGGCCCCGGGCGAGGGCCCCTTCGCGGAGCTCCTGCGCGAGAGCTCCGACCTCCCGCTCAAGGCCTTTCGCGAGGCGGTGGAGCGGGCCTATATCCTCCAGCGTCTGCGCGAGCACGACTGGAACGTCTCGCGCACGGCCGAGGCCCTGAGCATCGAGCGCACGCACCTGCACCGCAAGCTCAAGATCCTGGGGATCCAGCGGGGGGAGCAGTAGCGATGGCGAGGGCTGCCGAGTGGGCACGCGTCGCGCTGGTCACCGCGCTGGTCGCCGCGCCGGTTTTGGGCTGCAAGGACGGCAAGGACGACGCCAAGGCCGAGCAGGCGAGCACCGAAGCCAGCGAGGCGCCCCTGCCCGAGGACGCCGAGGCCTTCCTGGCCGAGCTCTCGCCCCTCCCGGCGGGCGCGACCGGCCTGGAGATCCGCTACGAGGTCCGGGGCAGCCTGGCCGAGGGCGAGCTGACGATCCAGCAGGCCCCCGGCGGCTATCGCCGCGAAGACTGGACGATCCGCTGGGCGAGCGAGGACCCCGGCCACCCCGTGGTCAACGAGGGCACCACGATCATCACGCCCCGGGCGGTGTGGACGGCCCAAAAAGGCGAGCCCGGTGAGCTGGGCGAGCGCGACTTCGGGGCCCTCGCCGACGCCTGGCTGGCCCTCGACGAGGCGCCGCGCCGCGCCGTGGTCGAGGCGATCCGCGAGTGGCATGCGCTGCTCACCGAGCAGCGCGCAGCCCACCCCGGGGAGCGCGACGCGGTGCTCGAGGTCAGCTGTCTGCAGACGCGCATGGCCGCCCAGAACCTGTGCCTGTGGGAAGAGGCCGGGCTGTTCTTGCGCTACGAGGGCGCGGCCTTCGAGATCGTGGCCACCAGCATCGAGCGCGAGGCGAAGCTCGAGCCCTCGCGCTTCGAGATCCCCGCGTCGGCGCGGGCCGAGGCCGAGACGGTCGAGCTCGAGGGCCTGAAGGTCGACGCGATCCTCTCGGCGCTGGGCGAGGGCAGCTACGAGATGATGACCGGCCTGCTGACCCCGCGGGTCCAGCTGGCCGCCCTCGAGGCGCCGCCAAAAGCCGAAGCCGAAGCCGAAGCCGAAGCCGACTCGGCCGCAGGCGAGGCCAAGGGGCCCAACGCGGCCGAGTAGATCGCGGCCTTCAAACCGGTCGCCGCGCTCGCGGCCGTGAGCCAGGCCGAGGCCCGATGGCGTCGCCCCGCGCCGGCCTGGATGCGCACGCGTGAGTCATGCCGGGGTGGGGGGGCGAGGTAGGGGGGCGAGGTAGGGGAGCGAGGTAGCGAGTGGCCTCGAGTGACCGCGATGGCCACTCGCCGCCACTCACGAGAGGTGACGGCCACTGCCCGAGGGGAGAAGATGCGCCAACGATGGGTATGACTCGACGAGCCCTCCTGCGCCGCGCCGGCCTGCTCGGCGCCGCGACCTTGATCCCGCGCTTCACCGCCGGCTGCGGGGGCGGTGGCGAGGGCGAGGGCAGCGACGATGGCGATGGCGATGGCGATGCCGAGAGCGATACGGCGGGGGAGACCGGCGGCGACGATCTGCCGAGCTACGAGTGGGAGGGCGCGCTCGGGCCCGAGGGGATCTTCGCCCACGGCGTGGCCAGCGGAGACCCGCTGACCGACGCGCTGATCTTGTGGACCCGGGTCAGCCCCGCCGACGCGGACGAGGCCGTGGAGGTCTTCTTCGAGGTCGCCCTGGACCCCGAGTTTCAGCAGCGGGTGGCCGCCGACACCCTCCCGAGCCCGACGACGGCCGCGCGCGACTTCACCGTCAAGCTCGACCTCGACGGCCTCGACGCGGGGACCACCTATTACTACCGCTTCTACGCCCAGGGTCGCGTCTCGCCGATCGGCCGCGGGCGCACGGCCCCCGACGCGGCCAGCGAGCACCTGCGCATGGCCCTGTGCTCGTGCGCGAGCCTGGGCCACGGCTACTTCCACGCCTACACCGAGCTCGCCGCCCGGGCCGACCTCGACCTGGTGCTCCACGTGGGCGACTACATCTACGAGTACGGCTCGCTGGTCTATGGCGAGGCCCGGGAGTACGAGCCCTCTCACGAGTGCGTGAGCCTCGACGACTATCGCCGCCGCTACGCCCAGTATCGGCGCGAGGCCTCGCTCCAGGAGGTCCACCGCCAGCACCCCTTCGTGACCACCTGGGACGATCACGAGACCGCCAACAACGCGTGGTCGGACGGGGCCGAGAACCACGACCCCGATCAAGAGGGCGACTGGGAGGCGCGCCGGGCCGCCGCGCGCCAGGCCTACTACGAGTGGCTGCCCCTGCGCGAGGGCGAGGCCGGGAAGATCTACCGCGCGCTCGGCTATGGCGGACTCGTCGAGCTGATCGTCCTCGACACGCGTCTGGAGGGCCGCGAGGAGCAGCTCAGCCCCAACGAAGAGGGCGGCCTCGCGGGCATGTACGCCGCCGGTCGCCAGCTGCTCGGCGCCGAGCAGGAGGCCTGGCTGTTCGAGCGCCTCTCGGCCAGCGCCGCCCAGTGGAAGCTGATCACCCAGCAGGTCATGCTCGCGCACCTGACCTTCACCATCGATCAGGACACGGGCCTCAAGTGGCCGCTGCGCGGCGACACCTGGGACGGCTACGACGACGCCCGCCGGCGCCTGCTCGCCTACGTCGAGGACGAGGGCCTGCGCGACGTCGTCGTGCTCTCCGGCGACATCCACACCTCCTTTGGCAACGAGGTCACCTACGATCCCCTCGACGGCTACGACCCGGAGACCGGCGAAGGCGCGGTGCTCGTGGAATTCGTCACCCCCGGCGTGACCTCCCCGGGGCTGCTCCTCGACGACGCCACCCAGGCGGTGATCTCGGCCCAAAACCCGCACCAGCGCTACGTCGAGACCTTCCACCGCGGCTACGTGACCCTCGACATCACGCCCGCGCGGATCCAGGCCGACTGGTGGCACTTCAGCGGCGGGCAGATCGGCCAGGAGACCTTCTCGGCCAGCGCCCACGGGGCGGGGCGCATCGTGCAAAGCGGGAGCGCGCGCCTGGTCGAGGCGGCAGAGCCTGCGGCCGCCAAAGTCGACGCGCCCGCGCTCGCGCCCTGAGCTCGCGCGCGCTCATTTTGATCTTTGGACCGATGTCGCGATGACCTGGTCACCAAAGTTCGCCCGCCCGCGCGCGAACTTCCGGTGACTGTCCTCAACTATCGAGGCATGAAAATGCGCGGTCGAACGCTTGCGCGGGTGTGGGACACAAACGTACATACACGTCCCATGACCACGCTCTACGTCGGTGGACTGGGACCCGAGGCCGATGAGGGCGCGATCCGTGCGCTCTGCGTCGAGCACGGGGCCGTCGCCGAGGTCCGCGTGGCCCTCGACGAGGAGGGTCGCTGCCGGGGCTTCGCCTACGTCGACTTTGGCGACGACCTCGGGGCTGTCCGGGCGCGCGGCGCCCTCGATGGCCGCGAGATCGGCGAGTGGACGCTGCGCGTCGCGCTGGCGACCTGAGAGTCTGTGAATCTTTCCCCAGCGACGCACCTGACGACCTGCGGGAAAAATTCACAGACTCTGAGCCGAACGCTCCGCGGCTGGAACGAAAGCAGGCGCACCACTGGGAGGTGATGCGCCCAGGAGCGAGCGATGCGTGCCCGCGCGCGGCCGACTACTCGGCGGGCGCGTCCTCGGCCGGGGCGCCAGCGGCGTCCTCGGCCGGGGCGGTCTCGGCGGGCGCGGGCGCGGCCGCGCCGACGCTGTAGGTGGTCTCGAGCTCGCTGTTGGTCGCAAAGGAGAAGCTCTGACCGCCGGCGTCGATGGTGGTCTCGCTCTGGCTGTAGCCCGAGATCGAGACCGGCAGGCCGGCGTCGATGTCGAAGAAGATCGTGAACGCGGACTCCTCGAGCGAGGAGATCATCGCGGTCTGGCCCTGGCCCGAGAGCTCGGTCGCGCCGCTGCCCTCGACGGTGACGTCGAACTCGGCGATGTGCTTGCCGCCGCTCTCGTCGATGCCGCGCAGCGTCCAGGACTCGTCGATCTCCATGGGGATCTCGCCGAAGGGCATCTGCCGGGGCTCCTCGTAGGTGGGCAAGGTGACGGTCTTGCCGACCTCGAGGTCGACGGCGGGCAGGTCGGGGAGCTCGAAGAGCCCGAAGTCCGCGCCCGAGTCGTCGCTGCCTTGGTTTTGGGGCAGGCCCTTGGTCGCGTCGTCGTCGGTCTCACCCTTGTGATCCACGATCGACCAGGCCTCGGAGGCACGCAGCTCGGCGAGGAAGTCGAAGTCGGTCTGGCCTTGCTCCTCGGCCTGCTTCTTCATGAACTCGGGGTCGAGGTTGCCCGAGCCGGTGAAGTCGACGAGCTCGATGAGCTTGCCGTGGACCTCGAGCTTGTCGCCGGCGGGCTTGGCCTCGATCTGGCTGCGGGCCTGGAGCTCGGCCGCGCCGGAGCCCTCGCTGGTGGTCAGGTCGACCTCGAGCTTGGTCTCGGCGGTGAGCGTGAAGTCGTCGGCGTAGCGGTAGGCCTCGCCGCCCGCGCTGGGGACCGCGTCCTGGCCGGCGGCGCCGTCTTCGGGGGCCGCGCTCGCACTGCTGCCCTTGTCGCAGGCGCTGGCTCCGAGGGCGAGGGCGAGGGCGAGGATCGTCCCCGAGAGGCGGGGAGAGGTGCAAAAAGAGCTGCCCGGACGAGTCATCGGCGGCAACGCTACTCGCGCCCCATGCAGAGGTCAACGCACGTGACAGGTCTCGTCTGCGCGAGTTGAGCGGGTGCATGGACCCCAGGCTGGATTTTGTTAAAAGTCACGGCTGGTGCTCGACTTCCTCTCAGCGCTCTTCGGTCCGCGGATCAAGCTCCCCAGCGATCGGACCACTCGAATTTCCCGCAAGGTCCGCAAGGCCGCGAAGGAGCAGATCGCCACGCTCCAGCGCATCGTCGATGATATCGGCGGGCTCGAGGGCATCGCCGACATCGGTCAGAGCAAGCGCGTCCCCCGTGGCTTCTATGACCGGGTGGGCGACATGCACGCTGCCTTCGACCTCTACATCGCCAAGGTCCGCGAGGGCCTGGCGCTCGAGGGCGCGGTGCAGGCGGGCACGCCGGAGGGCCGCGGTGCCTGCTACGCGGCGCCCTTTGGCGTCTCGGGCATCGAGTCCCTGGCGATCTACCGGGAGATCCGCACCTGGAAGGACTTCCCCCAGGTCGCCCAGCGCCTGGCGGAGCTCGGCGAGCAGCAGTTCAAGGACATCCAGGCGGGGCACCGCGGTAGCGACCCCGAGAAGATCCGCATGACCAGCAAGGCGGCTGGCATGGGGCGCAAGCAGTTCGCCGAGCGCGGGGAGCCGTGCCCTTTCCTGGATCAGGGCAAGGGGCGCTGCCGGATCTGGGAGCGCCGGCCGGCGGTGTGCCGGATGCAGCACATCACGGGGGATCCGACGCTGGCGGATCCCCGCCACGAGCGCCACGAGCAGGTCGAGGTGGTCAACATCCGGCTGCCGGTGCGGCCGCAGGTGTCGCTGTCGCAGATCGACAAGCGCATGGGGTTGGGGATCTCTCCGTTTTTGTATGCGGGGGTGCTTCAGTTGCTTCAGCTCAGTGAGGGGCAGATGTTGCTGGAGGTTGGGGAGGCGCCTCGGCCGATGCAGCAGGATGGGCGCGTGGTGCAGCGGGCGAATCGCAATGTGAAGCATGCGAAGAAGTATCAGAAGAAGAAAAAGAAGAAGAAGAAGTGAGAAGGGGGTCCTCTGTTGAAGGGGGTCCTCTGTTGAAGGGGGTCCTCTGTTGAAGGGGGTCCTCTGTTGAAGGGTCCTCTCGTGGTCTTTTGCGAGGGTCTGCTCGCTCGGCAGACACGCGCACGGGACAGCAGGGGACCCTCTGCGCTCAGACAGGCTTGCTGACTCCGACGAGGGTCTCGTCGAAGGGATGGTGGCCTTCTCGGGGGTAGTCGCTCCGAAGGCTTGGTACGTACGCAAAACTCGCTCAGAGGGTCCCCTGCTGTCCCTTTTGTGCGCGTCTTTGGCGAGGAGGATCTCCGTCGCCGACGGTGGGGGGACGGTCTGCGAGCGAAGGGCAGTCTGCGAGTGAAGGGGTTACCTGCTAACGAAGGCGATCCGCGGGCGAAGGGCGATCTGTGAGCGAAGGGGCAGTCTGCGAGCGAAGGGCGACCTGCTAGCGGAGGGCAGTCTGTTAGCGAAGGGGTGATCTGCGAGCGAAGGGGTGATCTGCGAGCGAAGGGCGATCTGCGGGCGAAGGGCGGTCTGCGAGCGAAGGGCGATCTGCGAGCGAAGGGCGATCTACGGGCGAAGGGCGGTCTGCTAGCGAAAGGCGATCTGCGAGCGAAGGGCGGTCTGCTAGCGAAAGGCGATCTGCGGGCGAAGGTCAGTCTGCTAGCGGGGGGTGGTCTGCTGGGGAAGAGGTGTAGTCTGCCGGCGGGGGCTTGGAGATGGACGAAGCCCGCATCCGGCGGGGCCGGAGGCGGGCTCGTTGGGGGCGGTGTGCCCGGGGAGTGGTGGGGGATCAGTCTTCGCGGCGGCGGCGGATGCCGAGGGCGAGGAGCAGGAGGATGGCGGTGCCGGAGAAGCCGACGTTGGTGTCGAGCTCGGCCACGCTGCAGCCCTTCTTTTTGGC
Organism: Pseudenhygromyxa sp. WMMC2535; assembly: GCF_011083025.2. Lineage (NCBI taxonomy): Bacteria > Pseudomonadati > Myxococcota > Nannocystales > Nannocystaceae > Pseudenhygromyxa > Pseudenhygromyxa sp. WMMC2535. The sequence continues at coordinate 2,313,723 of NZ_JABJWV010000001.1, read as the reverse complement.
GGGGGGGTCGATGGGCGGGGGGGCTTCGCTGCTCTCGCTGGCGCCGTCGTCCTCGTCCTCGTCGTCCTCGCCGAGGTCGTCCTCGTCTTCGTCGAGGTCGTCGTCCTCGTCCTCGTCCTCGTCCTCGTCCTCACCGGCGTCCTCGGCCTCGGGGGCTTCGCGGCCGGTGTCGACCAAGGTGACCTTGCCCTTGGCGACGACGAGGTCGCGCTTGCCGTTGTTTTGGACGATCTGGACGCGGTACTCGCGGTTCTTGTTGAAGCCGATGTTCGACTCGAGGAGGATCGTGGTCGTGTAGAGCCGCGAGCCCTCGTAGTTCGGGTCCTCGTGGCGGTAGACGATGTACTCCTCGCCGTTGACCGTCTGATAGAACTCGGTGTAGGCGGGGCCAGGGGCGGCGTACTTGCCCATGCGGGCGTGGAGCTTGAGCTCCCAGTCGTCCTCACCAGGGATGCGGTCGACCTCGTCGGTCTTGGTCGCGGCTCCCTCGGCGGTGAGCTTGCCGTTGTCGTCGGTCTCGAGGGAGTCCACGCCGGTGCCGAACCAGATCTCTTCGGACTCGGGGCCGGCGGCCATGGCCGTGGTCGGGCTCAGGCTCACGGCGGCGGTGGGGACAGCGAGGGAGGCGGAAATCAGCAGGGCTCGCAGAATCGGTCGCATGGTCGTCTTCCGAGCCGCTCGTATACCACGCGAAGGCGCGAACGATGGCGGCGAGATGGGCTTCGCGTGCACGATACCGAGGGGCAGACTCTTGGTGCCCAGCCCTCGGTGGGGGAGTTTCGGGTGCGAGCGATGCGCGAGCGTGGGGTGTGGGGGTTTAGTTATTTATCCGAACTCGATCAGGAGCTCGTCGAGGGGCTTGCGAGTGAGCTGGGGGACCTCGCAGCCGGGGGCCGGGTAGCCGACGGGGAGGAGCATGAAGGCGCGCTCGTTCTTGGGGCGGTCGAGCAGCCGGGTCAGGAAGTTCATGGGGCTCGGAGTGTGGGTGAGCGTGGCCAGGCCGGCGTCGTGCAAGGCGGCGATCAAGATGCCCAGGGCGATGCCGCAGCTCTCCTGCACGTAGTAGTTCTTGCTGCGCTCGCCGGCTTGGTCGAGGTCATAGTCGACGCGCAAGACGACGATCAGCGCGGGGGCGTGCTCGAGGTAGGGCTTGTCGGCGTCGGTGCCGAGCGGAGCCAGGGCCGCGCGCCACTCCTCGCTCATGCGCCGCTCGTAGGTCTCGCGCTCCTCGGCCTCGGCGGCCTCGCGGACGCGGCGCTTGAGCGAGGGGTTGGTGATCAGCGCGAAGCGCCAGGGCTGCTTGTGGGCGCCGCTCGGGGCCTGGGCGGCGGCGTGGATCGCCTGGCGCACGACCTCGAGGGGGATCGGGTCGCTGGCGAAGTGCCGCACGCTGCGGCGGCGCTGCATGAGCTCGAAGAAGGCCTGCGCCCGGGTGCGCATCTCGGCTTCGGGGCGGCGCTCGAAATTCAGGGCCTCGGTCGGGTAGCGCTCGGTCACCACCAGACAATGGCCCGCGGTGGCCCGAGGTTGCGCGCGCGAAGGGGATGAAGCTCGTCCGTCGCAGTGAGCTCGCTCTCTCGATTCGCGCTGGGCTCTTGCCAGGGCGGCGCGTCGACGCGTATCACCGCTGCATGTCGTCGTTGCATCGTCTCCAGAGCGCTGGTGGTCAACATCGTTTCAGGCGGAGCTCGGGTCGCTCGTGGCTCTTGGTGCCCCTCGGCCTCGCGCTGCTGGCGAGCCCGGCGGCGGCCAACGAGGGCCAGTGGAAGCCCGCCCAGATCGCAGAGATCCACGAGCGCGCGGCAGCCCAGGGCCTGGCGCTCTCGGCCGAGGCGCTGTGGAAGCCCACGGGCGACGAAAAAGACGGCGGGCTGATGCGCGCCTCGGTCAACATCGGCGGGTGCTCGGCGGCCTTCGTGAGCGCCGAGGGGCTGATCGCCACCAACCATCACTGCGCCTACGGGGCGCTCCAGGCCAACTCGAGCGTCGAGCACGACTACCTGAAGGACGGCTTCGTGGCGATGACCCGCGCCGAGGAGCTGAAGGCGCCCGGCGGCTCGGTCAAGATCCTGCGCACGATCACCGACGTCACGACCAAGGTGCAGGGCGCGATCGCGGCGGTCGAGGACGAGGGCGAGCGCAAGGCGGCCTTCGACAAGATCAAAAACGAGCTCGTCGACGCCTGCGAGGCGGCCGGCGAGGATCGCCACTGTCGTGTGGCCGGCTTCTTCCTGGACTCGAGCTTCGAGCTGCACGAGTACGTCGAGCTCGACGATCTGCGCCTGGTCTACGCCCCGCCCTCGGCGATCGGGGAGTACGGCGGCGAGACCGACAACTGGATGTGGCCGCGGCACACCGGCGACTTCTCGCTGCTGCGCGCCTACGACGGCGACGGCAAGCCCTACGCCCCGGCGCACTGGCTCGAGCCGGCGACCGAGGGCGTGGCCCCCGGGGACTTCGTGGCCGTGCTCGGCTACCCGGGCAGGACCGAGCGCTACCTGTGGGCCGCCGAGCTCGAGCGCCATCAAAAGCAGTGGCTGCCCCAGTGGGTGATCATGTACGGCGAGTGGATCGACATCCTCGAGGCCGCGGGCGCCGAGGACCAGGCCGTGGGCATCAAGGTCGCGGCGCTGTCGAAGAGCCTGGCCAACCGCCACAAGAACGCCCGCGGCAAGATCGCGGGGCTCGAGCGCATGAAGCTGCTCGAGGCGCGGATCGCCGAAGACGAGAAGCTCGCGGCGACGGACGAGGGCGCCAAGGCGACCCTCGAAGCGCTCGAGGCCCTGTCGACGGCGCGCAGCAGCCGGGGCGCGCGGGCCTTCTTGATCCACAACCTGGGCTACGGGCCGCGCAGCTTGACCATCGCCCTCGAGCTGGTCGAGTGGGCCAAGCAGCGCGACCTCCCGGACCTCGAGCGCAAGTCCGGCTACCGCGACCGCGACCGCGAGCGCGTGGTCGAGCGCCTCGATCGCATGGCCAAGGACCACGACGCCGGCGTGGACGCGGCGATGCTCGCCTCCTTCTTGCGCTACGCCGACGCCCTCGAGGGCGAGCGCGTGGCGGGCTTCGACGCGATCATGGGCGCGGCCAAGGGGGCGGGCGCCGAGGCCCTCGACGCCTACCGCGAGTCCGCCGCGGCGGCGCTGAAGGGCTCGACCATCGCCACGGCCGAGGACCTCGCGGGCATGCTCGACGATCCCGCAAAGGTCGCCGCGAGCAAGGACCCGATGATCGTCCTGGCCCGGGCCCTGGTCGACGAGCGGGCGGCGCTCAGCGAGCTCGAGCGCGCCGAGGCCGGCCGCCTGCTCCGCCTCGAGCCGGCCTACTTCGCGCTGATCTCCAAGCTGCGCGAGCAGCCGGTCTACGCCGACGCCAACGCGACCTTGCGCCTGTCCTACGCCACGGTCCAGGGCTACGACAAGTGGAACGGCGAGACCCAAAAACCCCAGACCGTGCTCGCCGGCGCCGTGGCCAAGCACATCGGCGAGGGGGACTTCGACCTCCCCGACGCCGTGCTCGAGCGGGCCAAGGTCGCCGGCGCCAGCCGCTGGGCCGACCCGCGCCTTGGCGACCTGCCGCTTTGCTTCCTCGCCGACGGCGACACCACCGGCGGCAACTCGGGCTCACCGGTGATCAACGCCAAGGGGCAGCTCGTCGGCTTCAACTTCGATCGCGTGTGGGAGAACGTCGCGGGCGACTACGCCTGGCGGCCCAGCCACTCGCGCAACGTGATCGCCGACGCCCGCTACCTGTACTGGATGCTCGAGGAGATCGCCGGGGCCGAGCACCTGCTGCGCGAGCTCGGGGTCGCCGACTACCAGCCCAGCAGCGGGGCCGAGTCGGCGCCGGCCGGGGCCGCGGCGACGCCAGCAGCGGACGGGGCCGATGCCGCCACCGCCTCGTCACCTCGCTCGGGCTGCGGTTGTATGGCCGTCTCGGGTGATCGCGGGTGGTCCGGTGCGGCCCCAGGGCTTGGCCTGTTGCTGGCGCTGTTCGCCGTGGGCGGCCGCCGGCGTCGCTGGCTCGAGGAGGGGCGATCATGAGCGCCGACCAAACTGGTCGGATCGGAGACATGGCCCCTGGCGCGGCGCGCAGGAGTCGCTAGGACAACTATCGGTGGCCAACGAACCCGAGCCGTTGATCCGCGGGCGCTTGGTCCGAAAGATTGCTGCGTCCCTCGAGCGCCTGAGCCCGGACGAGGCCGTCTCGCTGCGGACCGAGCACGACCCGCTGCTTCAGGAGCTGTTCCGGGTCCCGGGCGAGGGCTGGGTCCCGCAGGCCAAGGTGATGCCGCTGCTCGAGACGATCGGGGAGCGCCTGGGGCCCGACGACTACTTCGAGATGCACCGCCAAGGCGGCCGCGAGGCGGTGCGCGGGCCGCTGATGTCGGGGATCCAGGACGGCTCGCTGCGCCTGTTCGACCTCGAGCCGCGCAGCGTCTTGACCCTGATGCCGCTGCTGTGGGGGCAGACCCTGCGCGGCTGCGGGGGCTTCGAGCCGGTCGACTTCATCGGCGAGTGCATGGCGCGGGCGACCTTGCGAGGGGTGCCGGTGGCGTTGCTGGGGAAGCTGTTTCGGGAGGCGGCGCGGGGGATCTTGGCGGGGACTTTGGATCTTTGTCGGGAGGGGGTTGGGGAGGTGGAGTTTGTCGAGGGGGAGGGGGCTTGGGTGTTCGAGGCTCGGTGGGTTGAGCTCTGATTTTTGGCGGGGGGGTCTCGGTGGGGCTGCTTGGTGGAGAGGGTCTTCTTGGTCTTTGGTGGGGGGCTGCTTGGTGGAGAGGGTCTTCTTGGTTTTTGGTGAGGGGCTGCTTGCTCGGCAGACACGCGCACGGGACAGCAGGGGACCCTCTGCGCTCAGACAGGCTTGCTGACTCCGACGAGGGTCTCGTCGAAGGGATGGTGGCCTTCTCGGGGGTAGTCGCTCCGAAGGCTTGGTACGTACGCAAAACTCGCTCAGAGGGTCCCCTGCTGTCCCTTTTGTGCGCGTCTTTGGCGAGAGGTGTCTCCGTCTCCAACAAAAGAAAGCGTCTTCGTCTCCGACAAAGGACGGCGTCTTCGTCTCCGGCAAAGGACGGCGTCTTCGTCTCCGGCAAAGGAAGGCGTCTTTGTCTCCGACAAAAGAAAGCGTCTTCGTCTCCGACAAAGGAAGGCGTCTTCGTCTTCGTCTTCGTCTTCGTCTTCGTCTTCGACTTTGAGAAAGGACGGCGTCTTCGTCTTCGAGAAAGGACGGCGTCTTCGTCTTCGAGAAAGGACGGCGTCTTCGTCTCCGATAAAGGAAGACGTCTTCGTCTCCGACAAAGGAAGACGTCTTCGTCTTCGAGCGGTTGATTCGGGCCTCGGGTGGTCGAGGTCGGTCCTTGGTCTTCGAGATATTGATGTGGCTGCTCGAGCGGGTTGAGGTTGGCCGCTCGAGCGGTTGATTCGGACATCGGGCCTCGAGTGGTTGGGGTCGGCCCTTGGTCTTCGAGATGCTGATGTGGCCGCTCGAGTGGTTGGGGTTGGCCGCTCTAGCGGTTGGGGTGGCCTTGGTCTTCGAGCGGTCGAGGTCGGCCCTTGGTCCTCGAGAGATGAGGTCAGTTGAGGCCGGCTCTCGGTCGTCGAGCGGTTGGGGTCGGTCCTCGAGAGTTGAGGTTGGTCTTCGGGTGGTTGAGGCAGGCTCCTCGGGCGGAGGTGGGTTGGGTGGTGGCGATGGTGAGGGGGTCGTGCTAGCCCGAGGGGCATGCCTGATCCGATGACTCCGGTTCAGCGAGCGGCTGCTGGGCAGGTGCTCCGTGAGGCGCTCGAGGCCAGGGAGCTCCTCGTCGTTTCTTTGTGTGGGGCCCACGCGTATGGGTTCGCGTCGGCGGACAGCGATGTGGATCTCAAGGGGGTGTGGGTCGCTCCGGCCAGGCGGCTGCTCGGATTTGCTGGGGTGCCGGGGGCGGTGGATCGTCAGGAGTGGGTTGGGGAGGTGGAGGTGGACTTCACGGTCAACGAGCTTGGTCAGGCGGCGCTGGGGGTGCTCAAGGGGAACGGGAACATGATCGAGCGGATCATGGACGGGGCGCCGCTGCATGCGGGCGAGGGGCTCGACGAGCTGCGGGCGCTGACTCGAAAGAGCCTTTCAAAGCGGGTCTACAAGCACTATCGCGGCTTTGCGACGGGGCAGCGCAAGGCGGTGGACCCAAAGGCGGTGTCGGCCAAGAAGCTGCTCTATGTGCTGCGCACGACGACGACGGGGGCCCACCTGCTCGAGAGCGGAGAGGTGATCCCAGACCTGTCGGCGCTGTGGGAGCGCTACGAGCTGCCAGAGGTGCCCGAGCTGATCGGCCTCAAGCGCGAGGCCGAAAAAGGCGTGCTGCCGAGCGAGGTGTGGACCATGGCGCGGGTCGAGGCCCTGATGACGCGCGCGTTCTCCCGCCTGGACCGCGCGCTCGAGGCCTCGAAGCTGCCCGAGCACCCCAGCGAGGACGACCAGGCCGCGATGGAGCGCTGGCTGATCGAACGCCGGCTGGCGAGCCTGAGCTGAGCGCTGCCCAAAGCCACCCGCCAGCCAACTTCTCTCGCAAGGGTGACAATGACAGCCCCCCACAGCGGAGGTGCCGTCACCGTCACGATCATCGTCACCATTACGACAATTGTTGAAGTCTGGCGCATGGCCAAGGCCTCGCACCAAAGAGACGCCCTTCCTTGGTTGGAGACGGAGACACCCCTCGCCAAAGACGCGCACAAAAGGGACAGCAGGGGACCCTCTGAGCGAGTTTTGCGTACGTACCAAGCCTTCGGAGCGACTACCCCCGAGAAGGCCCCCATCCCTTCGACGAGACCCTCGTCGGAGTCAGCAAGCCTGTCTGAGCGCAGAGGGTCCCCTGCTGTCCCGTGCGCGTGTCTGCCGAGCAAGCAGCCCCTCGCAAAAAACCAAGAAAGCCCCCAAGAAGCAAGACAGTCAGTGCCTCCCAAGCGACCCCCCAAAACTTGGGTCACACTCCCCCCGTGAACCAGCCCCCACCCAAGCGCCTGGCCAATTCCACCAGCCCCTACCTCCGCCAGCACGCCCAAAACCCCGTCGACTGGTACCCCTGGGGCCCCGAGGCTCTCGAGCGCGCCAAGTCCGAAGACAAGCCCATCTTGCTGTCCGTGGGCTACAGCGCGTGTCACTGGTGCCACGTCATGGCCCACGAGTCCTTCGAGGACCCCCAGACCGCGGCGCTGATGAACGCCAACTTCGTCTGCATCAAGGTCGACCGAGAAGAGCGCCCGGACATCGACGCGATCTATCAAAAAGTCGTCGCGCTCATGGGCCAGGGCGGCGGCTGGCCGCTGACCGTGTTCTTGACCCCGGACCAGCGCCCCTTCTACGGCGGGACCTACTTCCCCCCAGAAGATCGCTACGGCAGGCCCAGCTTCCGTCGGGTGCTCACCGCCCTGGCCGAGACCTGGGCGGACAAGCGCGAAGAGGTCGAGCGCCAGGTCGAGAGCTTCATGGGCGGGCTCGAGGACATCGCTGGCGCCCTCGACGAGGGCCTCGCCGGGGCCGGCGACGCGGGCTCGCTGATCCAGGCGCAGACGCTGAACGAGGCCGGGCGGCGGCTGCTCGCGGTCTTCGACGGCGAGCACGGGGGCTTTGGCAGCGCGCCGAAATTTCCCAACGTGCCGGCGCTGACGCTGCTCCTCGTTTTGGCCACGGCGGGCGAAGAGGACGCGGAGGCGGCCCTGCGCCTGGGCCTCGAGAAGATGTGGCGGGGGGGGATCTACGACCACCTGCGCGGCGGCTTCGCCCGCTACAGCACCGACGAGCGCTGGCTGATCCCCCACTTCGAGAAGATGCTCTACGACAACGGCCAGCTGCTCGAGCTCTACGCCCGAGCGGCCGTGGCCTTCGATGACCTCGGCTGCGCGCGCCGGGTCGTGGAGGAGAGCGCGGCCTACCTCGCGGCCGACATGCGCGACGCCGAAGGTGGCTTCTACTCGGCCACCGACGCCGACAGCGAGGGGGTCGAGGGCAAGTATTTTTGCTGGACGCCGGCGCAGCTCGAGGCGGCGCTGGGGGCCGAGGAGGCGGCGCGGGTCATGACCCTCCACGGCGTGCCGAGCGGGCCGACGGGCAACTTCGAGGCTGGGATGAGCGTGCTGTGGCGGCCGGTGCTGAGCGCGGCCGAGCTGGGGGGCGAAGGCGGGCCTGAGGGGCGCGCCGAGACGGAGGCCGAGCTCGACGCCGCGCTCGCGCCGGCGCGGGCCAAGCTGCTCGCGCTGCGCTACGAGCGGGTCCCGCCCCTGCGCGACGAGAAGATCCTGACGGCCTGGAACGCGCTGGTGATCGCGGGGCTGTGCGCGGCCGCGGACGCGGCCGAGCTGGCCTGGGAGGACGCCGAGGCGGCGGCGCGCTGGGACGAGCTCGCGCGCGCGGCCGCGGACTTCTTGCTCGCGCGCCACCGCGACGCAGGCGGTCGGCTGCTGCGGGCCTCGTGGCAGGGCCGCGGCCACACTCGCGCCTACCTCGAGGACCTCGCCCTGCTCGCCCGGGCCTGCCTCGCGCTGCACGAGCGCAGCCTCGAGCCGCGCTGGCACGAGGCGGCCGAGGCCCTGGGGATCGAGCTCTTCACCCACTATCGCCGCGAGGGCGGCGGCTTTCATACGGTGGCCGACGACGGCGAGGCGCTGCTCGAGCGCAGCGAGAGCCAGCACGACTCCCCCCTGCCCAGCGGCGTGAGCGTGGCGGTCGAGGTCCTCGCTCGGCTGGCGCTCGGGGGCGTGGCCTCGTCTGCGAGCGCGCCCGTGGAAGACGACGAGCTCGCGGCCCACCTCGAGCAGACCCTGGCGCGCTTTCGCGGCGCTCAGGCCCGGCCGTCGGCCAACGCCGGCTTGATCGTGGCCGCGCGCTGGCTCGGCCCCGCGGCCACCCACGTGACCCTCAGGGCCGAGCGCCACGATCACCCCGCGCTGCGTGAGCTGGTCGCCGAGCTCCGGCGGCTGCGTGGCCGCTCGCCGCGGCCGATCACCTGGAGCTTCTCGGCCCACGCCGGCGCTGGCGCCCACGCCCTGGTCTGTCGCGCGCAGACCTGCTCCATGCCGATCTCCGAGGTCGACGCCCTGCGCGAGCAGCTGCTATAGCAACGCCGCGATGCCCTACGTCGAGTACGCCAGCGAAGGCCGCCTGCTGTTTCGCACCGAGAGCACCGAGGGCGCGCAGCTCGTCCCGCGGATCCACGAGATCGTGGTCATCGACGACGAGCCCATGCAGGTCGTCGACGTCGAGTACTGGGCGCGGCGCGTGGGCGCCACGGATCGCCGCAACGTCTGGGCCACGGTCTACCTGATCCCGATCTCCAAGGACGACTGGCAGCTGCGCCTCGAGCGACGCACGCCCCGAGACAAGCCCGCCGGTCCGCCGGTCCGCTACTGAGAGGCGCCATGAAACTTCGACCCGACCTCGTCTTCGCCCTGCTGCCTGAGGAAGAGCGCGCGCGCGTCGAGGCCTACGTCCTCGACGACGCCGGCTTGGGCACGGACGTGTTCGGGACGACCACCGAGGGCATGGGCATGGCCTACGCCCTGGCCTACTGGCTGCATCGCTACTACTTCCGGGTCGAGTCCGCGGGCCACGAGAACGTGCCGGCGACCGGGGCCGGGGTCGTGGTCGGCAACCACAGCGGGGTCCTGCCCTTCGACGCGATCATGATCAGCGCCGACGTCTTTCGTCGCCTCGAGCCGCCGCGCCTGGTCCGCTTCATGGTCGACTTCTTCGTCTACCGCATGCCGGTGATCGGCACGCTCTTTCGCAGCCTCGGGCAGATCCCCGGGACCCGCCGCAACTTCGACGCGCTCATGGAGCACGGCCACCTCGTGGGCATCTTCCCCGAGGGCACCGACGCCCTCGGCAAGCCGGCCGACGAGCGCTACCAGCTCTACCCTTTCACCCACGGCCACGTCGAACTCGCGGCGCGCCACGGCGTCCCGGTGATCCCCTTTGGCGTGGTCGGAGCCGAGGAGCAGCAGACGGTGATCACCAACTTGCGCCCGCTCGCCCAGGCCCTCGGCCTGCCCTACATCCCGGTCACGCGCACCTTCCCGCTGTTCGGGCCGCTGGGGCTGCTGCCCAAGCCGGTGCGCTACTACATCCACTACGGCGAGGCGCTGACCATCGACCCCGCGGTGCTCGAGAGCATCGAGGTCCGCAGCCGCGAGGTCGAGCGCGTGCGCTCGGCCGTCGCCGAGCAGATCCGCCTGGGCCGCGAGGTCCGTGAGCGCAGCGAGGGGGAGCGATGAGCGAGGCGAGCTCGAGCTTGCTGCGTCCCGGCCAGCGCCGCGTGCTGGTCGCTGGTGCCCACCGCAAGATCGCCATCGCGCTGATCGAGCGCCTGCTCGCCGACGCGCGCGTCGACAAGGTCCTGGCCGTCGCCGAGGGCCCCTGCCCGGCCACGCTCTTGGCCCACGACCCGGAGCGCTTCATCTTCACCCAGGCGGCCCTGGCCAGGCGCCGCGCCGTCGACAACCTGTTCTTGCTCGAGCCCTTTCGGGACACGCCCGTGGATACGGTCTTGCACCTGGCCTTCTCGGGCAACCCCAAGGGCTACGACGTCTCGCGCCACGAGTACAACGTCAACGCGACCCGCCATCTGCTCGACGCCTCGCTGCGCCACGGCGTGGGCAAGTACGTGTTCTTGTCGAGCGACGCCGTCTACGCGGTCGGCCCACGCGGGGACTATCAGGTCGGTGAAGACGCCGAGCTCAACCTCGACCCGCAGGCGCCGTCGACCGTCCGCGACATCATCGACGCGGAGTTCTTGTGCCGCGCGAAGATGGACCACCCGGCCTGCGAGGTCATGGTCCTGCGTCCGGCCGGTGTGATCGGCGGCGGGGTGATGTCGGGGCTCAATCTGCTGTTCGAGAGCAGCCCCCCGGTGCTCCCGATCGGCTTCGACCCGATGATCAACCCCACGAGCAAGGAGCGCCTCGCTCGTGATCTACAGCTCGCGCTGATGCTCCGCGGTAAGGGCGTCTACAACGTCGCGGGGCCCGACTCGGGCCCATTGAGCCGCTTTTTGGAGGCCCGCGGGATTACAGCCATGCGGGTGCCTGGCCCCATGTTGCGCGGCGCGAACCGCTTTCAGCGGATGATCGGTCATACCCGCTATCACGCCGAATATCAGCCCAAGCGGCTGTTCTACTCGCTCGTTCTCGATGATGCGCGATTCGAAGCGGCCTTCCGCGCACACGCCGATGAAGTGTGAGGATTGGCGTTGCGCCGATCGCCGCGTGGGCAATTCGGCCAATTCTCGAGATATTGGCCAATTGGATCGGGGAGGCGCGAATGGCGAGGTGATCTCCCCCATCATCTGATTTGGGCGGGTACCTTCACTGGCAAGCTTCTTGCTCAGTGACTATGGCGAATTGAATTATCGATCCCCTGCCGGCTCAATCTGTTGAATTTGGCCATTTCAGGCCATGTGTGAGCTCCCTCGTAACGAGGGCACGATGTGTAGGTAGGAAACAAATGGGGCGAAGGCCCGGCCTTTGCGCCGGTGGCGTGCGCATCTGCGTCCCCCACAATGGGTCGCCGGCCTCCGCTTGACCGAGCGCCACGAACCACCGCCTCGACCCGTCGACCATCAGGGAGGGGCGGTTCCCGCGGCCCGCGACACTATCATTATGGCGAACCGAGCGTGCAGAACGACGCGGCCGATCGGCGCACCCCAAGCGCGCCGAGCTCGTGCCCCACGAGCGACCCACGAGCGACGTGGGTGGCATCCGCGAACGAACCCCCGAGCCCCACGGGCCTTGACCTCGCTGCGTCGTCTGGCGCAGCTGGTGGCCTTGCTGTGGATGGCGGCCTGCGCCGAGCAGGCCGTCGAGCAGCCCAGCGGCGGACAGATGGGCGCCTTCGTGCTCCTCGAAGACCCGCCGGTGCCTTCGCTGTCGACCATCGTCCACGCCGTGCGCGAGCGCAGCGGCACGGAGCAGGGCGAAGGGAGGGGCACCACGCGAGACGCGGACCCGGCGTCGCGCGTGCCCAGCTACGTGTGTGAGCGCTTCGAGGTCCGCATGCGCGAGGGCGGCCGGAGCTGGCATCGGCGCCTGCGTCGGACCTGGACCGAGGCGGATCGCGTCCGCTTTCGTTCCCTCGTCGAGCTCGTCGCCAAGGAGATGGGCGCCGAGCCGCGCCTGCTCGAGCTGTGGGCGCTGCGGGAGTCGACCTACAACCCCTACGCGATCCACGTGCTCAACCCGGATCTCGAGGCTTCGGCGACCAGCTGGCGAAAGCACCGCTGGGATCCCGAGCGCGCGGCGCAGCTCGAGGAGTCGATGGCGGCGCTCGGCGCCCGCGACCCCGAGTATTGGCAGGCCAAGGCCGAGCTCGCCCGGATCTCGCGCTTTCGCGGCAACGACTTCTACGACGCCCTCGTCGAGTTCGAGGTCGTGGATCGCGATGGCGCGCGTGCCCGCCGACGGACGAGCTATTGGGGCTACGGCTACGGCCCCTACGGCTTCAATCCGACCTACTTCCTGGCTACCTGGGACGCCGAGGCGCCGCCTTGGGTGTTCTGCAACGACGACGGCCTGGCGGCGATCGTCACGGCGATCTGGGCCGCCCGCGAGCACCAGCGCGAGTGCGAGTCGCTCGGCTTCGAGGGCAGCTACGAGGTCGTCAACCGCCGGTTCTCGGCCGGCCACTGCGCGGCGCGGCCCAAGGCGGACCGTCGCTTTGGCGAGCGCGCCCGCCGACGCGGCCTCGCGCCCGAGTCCGAGGCCAAGCTGGGCCGAGACTGGCCGGCCGACGCCAGCGATCGCGCCGTGCTCCTCGAGCACCTGCGCACCAAGGCCGCTGCCGAGGGGTTGCTCAGCCGCTACGCCCTCGAGGAGCGAGAGCTCGCTCGCTTTCGGCCAAACCCCCCCCAACCCGAGGTCGGCGCCGACGCGACGCAGGCGAGCGCGCACGGGGGCTGAGCGCCCTCGAGCGAGCGTCGGCCCATGCGCATGGTGGGTGCGCACGAGTCACATCGACGGTAGCTTTGGCAGTTGGTGAAGCCTGTGATCGGCGTCACCGAAAACCGAGGCTCCTGATATGGTTCGCGCGATGGCGACCCCGAGCTCTCCCACCATTCGCCACGTCGCCGAAGGCTTCGACAAGCTCCTGCCCTTCCTGCTCACGGCCGCGGGCCTGCTCCATCCGAGCCCGAGCACCTGGTACGCCTGCCTGGCCGTCGCCTTCGTGGCCATCGCGGGCCCGCTGCTCGCGGGCGCCGGCGTGGCGACCTGGTTCGCGGAGCGCTCGACTCGACGCATCCAGGGCCCACGCACCAAGCCCGCGGCCATCCTCGACGCCGCCCTCGAGTCGGCGCGGGCGTGCTGGGTGGCGGCCTGCATGGCCGCGTGGCCGCTGGCGCAGTGGCGCCTGGGTCAGCCGACCGGAATGATCCTCGACCTCGACGCGGCCGGGTTGAGCGTGGGCATGGTCGTGCTCCAGACGATCCTCGGCGTATTCGTCGTGGACGCGTGGCTATATTGGAAGCATCGCCTGCTGCACACCCGGGCGCTCTTCGTCTTCCACAAAAAGCACCACGCCTTTCGCGACCCCACCCCCTTCGCCGGCTTCGCCGTCGGCCCGGTGGAGTCCCTGCTGACCTTCTGGCCGATCTTGCTGCTGTGCATCCCCGCCGCCACCCACTGGGCCCCGCTCTACTTCGCCCTGGTGGTCGGCTTCATCTGCCTCAACTTCTACCTGCACTGCGGCGTCGCGCTGCGAGCCCTCGAAGCCGTGGTCCCCAAGACCGGCCTCAACACCTCGGCCTTCCACAACATCCACCACTCCCACGCGGTCGTGAACTTTGGCGAGGCGATGACCCTATGGGATCGCCTGTGCAAGACTCGCCTGGAAGATCAGGCCAAGTCGGCCGAGGTCTGAGCCCCAGCGCTGAGCCGCGCGCGCATCGACCATCGAAACGCGCCCTCCTCCGATCGGGCAGAGCGCCCTCGATGTCATCGCACGAACTCGTCGGCGACCTGCATCTGCACCAAACAATCCACGCAGACGCGACCGAAGTCAGGGATCTGTCCGAGTCGCATCATGCGGGAGTCTTCGCGGCAGAGCGGGGAGGCTCTCCGATAGCGGGAGGCTCTCCGAGAGATCACGAAGACCACCCCGCTGACCGAGGCTGAGCCGCTGACCGAGGCTGAGCCCCCTCCTGATCGAGGCTGAGCCCCCTCCTGATCGAGGCTGAGCCCCCTCCTGATCGAGGCTGAGCCCCCTCCTGATCGAGGCTGAGCCCCCTCCTGATCGAGGCTGAGCCCCCTCCTGATCGAGGCTGAGCCCCCTCCTGATCGAGGCTGAGCCCCTCCTGACCGAGGCGGAGCCACCCCCTGACAAAGACGCGCACAAAAGGGCCAGGAGGGGACCCTCAGGGCGAGTTTAGCGAACGTAGCCGCCCCGTCGACGCGCATCTCTTCATCAAAGGAAGGCAATCGCTCTGCGCAGAGACGGCCGCAGTCAGCGTCTGTCTGAGGCCTGAGGGTCCCCTGCTGGTCCGTGCGCGTGTCTGCCGGTCACCTCCATCCTCCTAAAAAGACCAAGCAGACCCGTGCGAGTGCCTGCTCCGCCCCCCCCGACCTTCACCGACCGAGGCGGAGATACCCCCCGACATAGACGCGCACAAAAGGGCCAGGAGGGGACCCTCAGGGCGAGTTTAGCGAACGTAGCCACCCCTCGACGCGCATCCCGTCATCAAAGGAAGGCAATCGCTCTGCGCAGAGACGGCCGCAGTCAGCGTCTGTCTGAGGCCTGAGGGTCCCCTGCTGGCCCGTGCGCGTGCATGCCGTCAGCACCCCCACCTCGAAAGACCACGAACCCCCCCTGCTGGCCCGTGCGCGTGCATGCCGTCAGCACCCCCACCTCGAAAGACCACGAAGTCCCCTGCTGACCCGCGCGCGTGCCCGCCGTCAGCACCCACCTCGAAAGACCACGAAGTCCCCTGCTGACCCGCGCGCGTGCCCGCCGTCAGCACCCCCACCTCGAAAGATCACGAATCCCACCGCCGCTGATACACAGCGACCCGAAGATACTCCCCCTCGACATGCCCAGGCCAAACGGGATGGTCGCCCCCCGGCCCCCACGACGCCACGCGCGTACAAGCTCGACCGCTGCGCTCAGCCGCCGACCACAGCGCACGATCGAGGGCGTCGCCCCCGAGGTGGTGACTGCAAGAGCAAGCCGCGAGCAGCCCCGCGGGCGCCAGGCGCGAGAGCAGCGTCGTCATCGTCCGCGCCATCGCGCCCGTGGCCCGGTCGAGATCCCGGCGGCTGCTCGCGATCTTGGGCGGGTCGAAGACCGCCGCCGCGAAGGGTCCCGCGAGGGCGTCGTGGTCGAGGGCGCCGAACATGTCCGCGGACACGAACTCGACGCGATCTTGGAGGCCGTTGGCCGCCGCGTTTTTGCGCGCGTGGGCGAGGGCGTCGCGGCTCTGGTCGACGGCGACGACCCGCCGACCCGCGCGCGCGGCCGCCAGCGCGAAGCCGCCGACGTGACAGCCGAGGTCGAGCACGGGGAGCTCGGGATCGATGGCCTCCCCGCCCAAGAGCGTGGCGAAGTGCGCCCGGTTGTCGCGCTGATCGTGGTAGGCCCCGGTCTTTTGAGCCGGCGGCGCGGGGGCGGCCATGCTCAGGCCTCGCTCGCGCCAGCGCAGCTCGCTGGGCGCGTCTTCACCGACGACGCGCAGCGGCAAGTCGAAGCCCTCGCGCGTCGCCGCGGACTCGGGCGCGAGGACGATCAGCCCGCGCAGGTCATCGCCGGGGCGCGGGCCGAGGTGCGCGACGAGGGCCTCGACGCGGGCGGCCATGGGCGCCGTCGTGATCTGCGCGACACGCCAGTCGGCGAAGCGATCCACGACTAGACCGGGGAGCCCGTCGCCCTCGCTGTTGACCTCGCGGTAGCCGGTGGTGGACGCGTTGGCGCCAGCGCCGAGGCCCATGGCCGCCCGCCCGGCGATGGCCGCGTCGAGGCGCCGCTCGAGCCAGTCGGCCGCGGGCGGGCGTTGCCCCAGGAGCCGCAAGATGATCGCGGACTCCGGTGAGTAGAGGCCGTAGCCCAGGGTCTCGCCGCGATGATCGACGAGCTCGGCGATGGCGCCGGGATCCGGCGGGCCGAGGACCCGGGAGATCTGCTTGCGGCGGACCCAGGGTCCCGCGCGCCGATCGAACCTGCCTGCGCTCTTGCGCCACTCGAGCCGTGGAGACACGCGGGGATGCTACCCGCGATTGGATCGACGAGGCGAGCGGCTCGGCGCGGGGGAGGGCGCGGCTACCCGAGGGCGAAGATCGCGGCTATGGTGCCCGCGATGCCGCAACTCCTCGCGCCCGCGTTGATCGCCTCGCTGTTGGCCGCGCCCGCAGTGGGCCGCGAGGCGCGTGCGGCTGCGTGGATCGAGGGGGCGCTGGCGCCTGCGAGCGGGGATGCGTCTGGGAGCAGTGACGCGAGCAGTGACGCGTCTGGGAGCAGCGACGCGCCTGGGAGCAGTGACGCGAGCAGCGACGCGCCTGGGAGCAGCGATGCGCCTGCGAGCGGGGATGCGTCTGGGAGCAGCGACGCGCCCGGGAGCAGCGACGCGCCCGCGACGACGGAGGGCGCGGCCCCGCCGGCCCCTCACCTCGAGGGTCTCCCCGCGCAGCCGGAGCAGCTCCCCGAAGACCAGCGCCCCGCCGGCGTGGGTCCCGAGCAAGAGCCTCCGCCGAGCGAGAACCTGCCGGGCACGCGCCCGCCGGGCGAGGGCCCCGGTGGCCCGCAGGTCCCCGAAGAAAACGAGCAGGGCATCGACCCCGAGCTCGAGGCCGAGTTCGCCCTGCGCGAGGACCTGCCCTACTTCCCCACGGCCGCGCGCAAGTCTGCGATCCGCCGCAACAACGAGGTCATGGTCCGGCCCTTCCGTCGCCCGGTCTACACGGTCGCGGGCGCGGCGAGGCTGGGCATCTTGCTCGGCGATGGCCGCGAGCTGGTCTCGTCCGTGGGCTGGGGCGCGGCCTTGCAGCTGGGGCTCTACTTCTTGCCGGTGTTCAAGTCGCGCTTTGGCCTGGAGTTCCAGGCCGGCCACTCGCGCTACCAGAGGCGCAGCAACTACGAGAACTTCTCGGGCGGCTCGGTCACGCGGGTCACCTTGCTCTCGCACTCGGACTTCAGCGGCGGACCCTCGGTGCAGATCCCCCTGGGGGCCGTGTTCTTGCGGGTCAGCGGCGCCGCCGGGGTGTCGCTCTCGACCTTGCAGCGCCCGATCTCCTCCGACTCCATCGAGGACGAGCTGGTCAGCCAGCCCGACTTCATGCTCCGCGGCGGCGCGGGCCTGGGGATCCCGATCCTCAACCGCCACGGCCTGTCCGTGGGCGTGGCGGCCCAGCACGTGTTCTCTCGCCGCGAGGTCGCCAAGGACCTCGGCGACGACGTCGACAGCGACGCTGGCGACGAGGACGGCAGCGAGACCTTGCTGCCCTTCTCGACCTCCCTCGAGGTCTTCTTGGCCTACCAAGCTTGGTTTTGAGCCTGGTTCGAGCTGGACCCGCGCTCAGCCGGCGATGGCCGCCGCAGGTTTCTGGGCGCGGATCGACAGGCGGTAGACGCTATTTTCGGTCTCGACGTAGAGCACCGAGTCGTCCGAGGTGGTCAGCACCCGGCGCACCGAGGTGGTCACCATGCGCCGCCCGTTGGGGTCGCGGAAGAGCACCATGCCGCGGCCGACGACGGGGGTGGACAGCAGGTAGCCTTCGTAGATCCTCCCGGTGGTGGAGGTCTGCAGCGAACCATCCTTCGCCGCGCGGATCTTCGTTGCGACCACCGAAAGCACCAGGAAAAAGAGTATCGCTCCACTTCCAACGATGCCACGGCATTTTTGGGTGACTGTGTGCCGCGATGTAGGAGCAATGACCTCGATTCAATCGGCGGCGCGTACGCCAGTTCGCACCATGCGGTCCAGACGGGCGATTGACTCGCTCTTGGTCCAGCCCTCGAGGCCCGCAGGCAGACGCACGCGCGTCCAGCCAGAGCGCTCTTCGAGCACGCGCACACGAGATCCGCCCTGCACGCGCAGGGCGATGGGCGAGTGAGCGCCCGGTCCATCGCGCAGCTCGACGGTCATATCCAAGACGATCGCCTCGGGATGTTGATGGATGGCGGACCACGACAGGGCATGGAGTCCGCCGCCGATGGCGAGGATCAGCGCGAGGGTCCACGCGGCCACGCTCGAGACGCGCTCCTTGCCTGGATCGGCGCCCGCGGGGCGGCGCCTGGCCCACGCGCGCGCGAGCACGACGAGGAGCAGAGCCCAGCCGGCGATCATGCTGAGCCACGCCAAGGCGGGGCCGGCCATGGCAGCGATCGCGAGGTCCCACCAGCTCGGTGGCTGCGAGATCTGGGCGTCGTCGGCCTTGGCGGCGACCTCGGCCTGGCGGCGGACGACGCCGAGGTTGCGCCGCGTGAGCTCGGCGAGCTCGACGCTGGGCCGCGCCTCGGGCTGGAGCGCGCGCTCGAGGTGATAGGTGGCACGCCCGAGCTCGCCGAGCTCCGCGTAGGCGGTGCCGAGGTCGTAGTCCAGCTGCGCCGAGCGACCCGGGAGCAGCTCGAGGGCGTGCTGCCAGTGTTCGGCCGCGCTCGCCCAGTCGCCGGCGTTGGCGGCCTCGCTGCCCGCGGCGTAGGCGTCGTCGACGACGTCGGCGCGGGCGATCCTCGGCGTCGCCAAGGTCGCGCACGCAGCCGTCACGGCCACGGCCAGGGTGAGGCCGGCCAGGCTCGACCTGGCACGCTTCGCGCCCACGCTCACTTGGGCCTCCAAGTTTTTTCGGCGAGGAGCGTCCGCGCGCGGGTGAGCTGCTCTTCGCGCTGGGCTGCGTCCCCAGCTCCGGCGCCAAAGCGCGCGGCGTCACACTCGTCGAGGAGCGCGCGCAGCTGCTCGAGCTGCGCTCGGGGGACGCCGCGCTTGGCGAGGAGCTCGATCAGCGGGCCGCGGGCCAGGCCGACCCCCTCGCCTCCAGCGCGGGCGATGGCGGCGTCCTGGAGGGCGCGCGAGAGCTTGTGGTGAAAGCCCTCGCCGGACTCGCTCGCGGCGGCGGCCTCGGCGAGGAGCTCGCGGCGTTGCTTGCCCAGCGCGGCGCGGCGGCGGGTGGCCTCGTCGGGGCCAAAGCGGTCCACGAGCCGCGCGCCCAGCCAGCCCAGGGCGAGCAGCGCAGGCGCAGCGAGCGTCCCGGTGCGCCAGCGCTCGTGGCTCAGCCAGCGCTCGCGCGGGCTGACGCGCTCGAGGGAGGCGCCGGCCAGGGGCGAGGCGAGGAGCTCGCGCTCGTCGTCTTCGCCGCGCTCGTCGTCCTCGCCGCGGCCGTCCGCGCTGCCTGGGGATCCCTCGGTGCCAGCGGCTGGCGCGGCGTTGGGATCCGCCGAGACCGACAAGGAGATCGGCTCACTGCGAGCGACGCGGTAGGCCTCGGCTTCGGGGTCGAAGTAGTGCAGCTCGAGGGCGGGGATCTCCACGGTCCCGGGCTGCTCGGCCACGAGCAGCATGGTGATCTCTCGCGAGCCCTCGAGCGCGCGGCCGCTGCGGTCGAGCTCGGGGGTCTGGGCCTTGGGCTCGTAGCTGCGCACGCCCTCGATGGTCGGCCACGGCTCGAGCTCGACGAGGTTGATGTTGCCGGCCCCGGAGATCGTCGCGCTCAGGCGTACGGCCTCGCCCTGGATGATCTCGGCGCGGTCGAGGCTGACCTCGAGGTCGAACTGGCCGACGTTGTTGGCCGGGAAGTTGGGCGGCTGGCCCGCGGCGGGCAGCGCCTTGACCTCGACGGCGAGGTCGGGCCCGCGGAAGCGCTGCGGCGCCCGGGGCCTGCGGCCAAAGCCGGAGAAGAGCGAGCGGACCTCGAAGGTCGGCCCGCCGATGGTCAAGGTGCCCACCTTCTGGGGGAAGAGCGCCCGGCGCATGCTCGGGTGCACGCGATAGGGGACGCCGTCGATCATCCGTCGCGGGGCTCGGCGCAGCTGCGGGACGGCGAGCTCCTCGCTCCAAAAGTCCTTGAAGGTCGGGGCGGTGGAGTACTCGGGCTGACCCTGCGTGCGCTCCCAGACCTGGAGCTCGTAGAACACCTGCTGGCCGACGTAGACCGAGGCGTCGTCGACCACCGGCCAGACGATGAGCTCCTCGGCGTTGCTCGTGGGCTGCGCCAGAGCCTCGCCGGGGGCGATGACCTCCGGGGCCGTGGCCCCCGTGGCCGTGAGCTTGGGCGTGCTCGCCGGGCTGTAGCGCTTGCCGTCGACCTCGACCTCCACGGGGATCTCGATCTCGCCGGGGGCGAGGGGCGCGAGCACGTAGCTGAAGGACTTCGTCGAGCGCCGGACCGTGCGCTGGCCGGTGCCAAAGGAGGCCGAGAAGCCCGAGGACGACCCGCGGGCCTCGAGCTCGACGTTCTTCAGCCCGGGGAACTCGGGGTCCGAGACCTGGCCGCCGTTGGTCTGCACGGTGATCTGCAAGAGCACGGCCTGACCGACCTCGACCGTCGAGGCGCCGAGCGAGGCCTCGATGACGACCTCCGCGGCCGCGGCCACGCCCGCGCGCAGGCCCACGGCCAGGCCGGCCAGGGCGGCGGCGCCCAGGCTCGTGTGCAAGAAGCGGCGGCGATCCAGGTGGCGGCTCACCAGTCCTTCTCCACGGGGCGCTGCTGGCCGCGGGGGCGACCGAAGAGGAACTCGTCTTGGCGATCGAGCGCGTCGAGGGCCGCGTCGAGGTCTCCCGCCTCGACCGGCTGAGCTTGCTGCTCTTGCTCTCGCTGCTGGTCGTCCTGCTGCTCTTGGTCGTCCTGTTGCTGCTGGTCGTCCTGCTGCTCTTGGTCGTCCTGTTGCTGCTGGTCGTCCTGTTGCTGCTGGTCGTCCTGTTGCTGCTGGTCGTCCTGTTGCTGCTGGTCGTCCTGTTGCTGCTGGTCGTCCTGCTGCTCTTGGTCGTCCTGCTGCTGCTGGTCGTCCTGCTGCTGCTGGTCGTCCTGCTGCTCTTGGTCGTCCTGCTGCTCTTGGTCGTCCTGCTGCTGCTGGTCGTCCTGCTGCTCTTGGTCCTGCTTCTCTTGCTCCTCTTGCTCTTTCTTCTCCTGCTCCTCCTTGCGGAGCAGGGCGAGCTCGAGGTTCCACTTGGCGTTCTCGTGGGTCGGCACCGCGCGCAAGCACTTGGTGTAGCTGGCGATGGCCGCCTCCCAGTCCTCGGCGTCCATGTCGAGGTTGCCGAGCTCGTAGAACGACGACGCGAGCACCTCGAGGTGCTCCGACTCGGTGCCGTGCTCGAAGTCCGAGCGCGCCCCCTCGGCGTCGCCCTTGGCCAGGCGGACCAGCCCGCGGTCGTAGAAGAGCTCGGGCCGCTCACCGCGGCGGGCCATGGCGGCCTCGATGTGGGCGAGGGCCTCGTCGAGGCGATCGGCGTCGAGGGCCTCGATCGCTGCGTCGACGTCGCTGTCGGTGCTCGCCAGGTTGCGGGCCAGCCACCCGGGCTCTTGCTCGTCGAGGCCGAGGAGATCGAGGAAGCGGTCGCCCAGATCGCCGGACAGATCGCCAGATAGCTCGACGAGGCCGAGGCTCAGGCCGAGGCCCAGGACCAAGCTCGCGCGCGCGCTCATGAGCGCACCTCCTTGGCGGTATTGCTGGCGCCGTGGGTGGGGGGATGGTGGACGGTCTCGAGGTGCGCGGTGCGGCCCTGGCTGGGAGGACGGCGGCGATCCCCGATGCCCAGAGCCGCGCTGAGCAAGACCAGCGCGGGGATCAGGAAGAAGGTGAAGCCCTCCTCGCGGTGGATCTGGATCGAGGACTCGCGCTGCGCCGTGGCCAGGCCCTCCATGAGCCCGCGGACGGCGTCGAGGCCGAAGCGGTCGGGGGAGACGTGGACGTACTCGCCGGCGGTGGCCTCGGCGAGGTCCTTCAGGGTCTCCTCGTCGAGGCGGGTCATGATCGGCTTGCCCTCGGCGTCGGTGGCGTAGCCCGCGGGCTCGCCCTCGGCGTCGTAGGTCATGATCGGCTCGCCGGAGGTCGAGCCGATGCCCACGGTGTAGATCCGGATGCCGAGCTGGGCCGCGCGCTCGGCGAGCTCGAGGGGGCGGCCCACCGTGTCCTCGCCGTCGGTGAGCAAGATGATCACCTGATCGGCCTGGGCCGGGGGGATGTCCGCGTCGTCGCCCTGGGCAGCGCCCGCGTCATCGTTGGCGTCCTCGTCATCGTCGGCGCCCTCGCCCTCGGCGCCCTCGCGGCGCACGGCGACCAGGAGATCGATGGCGCGGTCGAGGGCCTTGCCGATCGCCGTGCCCCCGGGGTTTTCGAAGCGCGGATCGGCGTGGGTCAAGAACAGCTCGAGCACGCTCATGTCGCTGGTCACCGGGAAGCCCCGGGCCTCGCCGGCGAACACGACCACGCCGACCCGATCTCCGCGCCGCCCGGACTCGTCGATGAAGCGGGTCAGCTCGGCCTCCAGGCGCTCGCTGCGGCTGGGGTAGACGTCCTGGGCGAGCATCGACTTGCTGTAGTCGACGGCCAGGACGATGTCCAAGCCGCGGGTCGGCAGGACCTTGGCCACGCCGCCGTACTGGAGGCGCATGAGCCCGAAGATCGTCGCGGTCATGGCCAGGAGCACGAGGATCGCCCGGGCCAGGCGCTTGCCCGGGTCCACGGTCGCCGTCAGGCGCTGGATCATCGTGGAATTGCCGAGGCGCTCCACGGCCTTGCGGCGGGCGTAGGCCCCCCAGGCGTAGGCGCCGACGGCCGCGAGGACGAGCAGCAGCAGCCAGCCCAGGCCGAGCTTGGCGAACACGAGCTCGCTCATGGGAACCTCCGAAGGCGGGTGTTGCGAAGGGTGACGTCGAGGAGCAAGAGCAGCAGCGCCGGCCACAGCAGCCAGTGGAAGAGCTCGGCGCGGATCTGCTCGCCCTGGATCTCCGAGGTGTCGAGGCGATCGAGGACGTCTTGAAAGCTGGTCTGGAGCGCCTGGATGTCCGTGGCCACGTAGGCGTAGCCGTCGGTGGCGCTGGCCAGGCGCTCGAGCTGGGCCGCGTCGACGCTCGTGGCTCCGAGCTCGCGGCGACCCATGAGCACCGTGTAGATCGCCACGCCGCGCTCGGCGGCCTTTTGCGCGACCGAGTCGGGGTCGACGCCCGGCGCGTTGTGGACCCCGTCGGTCAGCAGCAAGATCACCTTGCTGTCGGCCTCGGAGCCCTCGAGGCGGTTGAGGGCCACGCCCAGGCCCGCGCCGATCGCCGTTTGGTTGCCGTCGACCACGCCCAGGCGCAGCTGCGCGATGAGCTTGCGGAGCACCGCGTGGTCCATGGTCAGCGGCGCGACGGTCGAGGCCTGCGCGCCGAAGCCGACCAGGGCGATGCGGTCGTTGGGCCGGCGGGCGATGAAGTCGTCGATCACCAGCTTGGCCGCCGTCAGCCGGTTGGGCGGGAGGTCTTGGTTCTCCATCGAGCCCGAGAGGTCGATGGCGATCGCGATGTCGATGCCCTCGTGCTCGACGTGCTCGCTCATGCGCGTGGACTGGGGCCGGGCGCAGGCCAGGGTCAGCAGCAGCAGCGCGCCGAAGCGCAGGCCGTCGGGGAGGTCGGCGAGGACCACCCAAAAATTGTTGCGCAGGCCCGGCGTGCGCTGGAGGCTGCGCGTCCGGGTGAAGCGCATGGCCGCCGGGCGCGGGCTGAGCAGGGCGCGGAGCACCAGCGCCAGCAGCGGGAGCACGATCAGGGCGAGCGCCCAGGGCTGAGCCAGGACCACGTGGCGCAGGCCCTCGCCGAGGATCGTCAGGACCACGCCGATGGCGACGGCGGCGCAGAGCAGGCCGAAGCCCAGCACGCTCAGGGTCCAGCGCGCCGACCAGCTCACGACTTCACCTCCGCGTCGTTGGGGTCGTTGGGGTCGTTGGGGTCGTTGGGGTCGTTGGGGGCGCTCGGCTCGTCTCGCTTGGCCTCGGTCGAGGTCGGCGAGCTGGCAGCTGCGGCCGTGGCGGTGACATCCTCGGCTGGCGCCTGCGGGGGCGTGGCGGGGGCGTCTTCGGCCGCAGCCTGCGTGGGCCGCTTGGCCACGGGCTGGTCCGGGTCCCTGGGCTCGCGGGCAGGGGTCGGGGTCGGGGTCGGGGCTTCCGCGTCGCCCTCGTCGCCTTCGTCCTTGGGCATGCTGCGCTCGACCATGCCGCGGACGTGGCTCAGGGCCTCGCGGGCCTCGTCGGCCGGGGGCGAGAAGCGGGCGAACTTGATCAGGTCGCAGTCTTGCAGGAAGGCCAGGACCTCGCGCGGCTCGAGGGGGTCGATGGACACGCCGCCGCGGCCGAGCAGATCCTGGATCTCCTCGGTGGTCCGGTCGAGGGCGTCGAAGCCGAAGCGGTCGCCGATGTAGCGCTTGGCGATTTGAGTGAGGCGCACGTAGTAGTCCTGGTAGGCGTCGGCCTCGATCAGCGCCTCGCGCTCCTGGGCCAGGGCCTCGAGGTCGGCCAGGGCGCGCTCGTGGGCCGGCACGGGCGGGGGCAGGACCTCCGGGCGGATCCGCCGGCGCCACTGGATCACCACGAAGGCGATCAGCGCGGCGAGCAGCAGCCCGGCGAGCACGCTGTAGAGAATCGTGACCAGGCGGATCGCCGGATACTCGAGGGAGATCGGCGGATCCTCGCCCATGCGCTGGGGGTCGGACTCGTTGGCGAGCAGGCGCTCGACCTCGAAGGGGTGGGCCGCGACCACGTGGGTGTGGACCTCGCCCTCTGGGTCGACCCAGGTGATCGGGAAGCTCGGCACCGTCGCCGCGCCGACGTCGAAGTGCTGCAAGGTGATGGTGAAGCGCTTGCGCAGGTCCTGGCCGGTGGACTCGACCTCGCCCTCGACCACGTCGACGCGCTCGAGGGGCGCGAAGTCGAGGGAGATCGGCAGGTTCACGCTGTGCCCGGCCGGGAAGGCCACGATGACCTCCAAGGTGAGCAAGTCGCCGATGTGCGAGGGGTCCGGGGTCAGCCGGGTGGTGACCGTGATCGGGGAGTTGGGGTCGTTGGCCGGGGGAGGCGGCGCGGCTGCGGGGGCGCCCGCGCTGCTGGGGGCGGCGCCCATGCCCGGGCTGGGCTCGGCAGGGTCCGCGCCGGCGCTCGGTTCGGCCGGGTCTGGGCTCGCGTCCGGGTCAGTGCCGGGCCCCGGGTCGGCGGGCTCGGCCGGGTTTGGGTTCGCGTCTGGGTTCGCGTCTGGGTTCGCGCTGGGCTTGGGGTCGGCTGGCGCTGCGGGGCCGGCCTGGCCCGAGGCGCCCGGGGCAGGGGTGGCTGGGTTCGCAGCGTCGTCGGTCGGCGGCGCGAACACCAGGCTCAGGCTCAGCGCCAGTGCGTCGAGGCCGATCATCGCCGCATCCTCCGGGCGCGGCGCTCGAAGAAGGCGACCAGCGGCTTTTGCCAGTTCTCACCGCAGCGGATCGTCATGGTCTCGAGGCGAAGGCGACGCATCACGCCCTCGAAGCCCGCGCGCTCCTTGGCGACCTGCTTGGCGTAGCGCCGCGCTCGGCGGCCGCCGAGGTCGAAGAGCCCGACGCGGGCCTGGCCGAGGCTCTCGAGGTCCTCGAAGGCGACCAGCCCCAGGCCCGGGAGCTCGAGCTCGATGGGATCCTCGACGCGCACGGGGATCACGTCGTTGCGCCGGCGGACCAGCTTGAGCGCGCGCTCGAAGCCGGCTTGCTCGCCGGTCTGGGCCAGGCCGGCGTCGATGAAGTCGGAGATCAAGATGACCACGGCGTGGCGGCGGCCGAGGCGAGCCATGGTCTCCAGGCCCACGCGCAGGTCCGTGCGTCGGCTGCGGGGCTTGTGGGTGAGGATCTGCTGGACCACGGCGAGGACGTGCTTGCGACCCGAGCGCGGGGGCACGAAGACCTCCACGCGGTCGGTGAAGCCGATCAGCCCCACGCGGTCGTTGTTGCGGATCGCCGAGAACGCGAAGGTCGCGGCCAGCCGGGCCACGAGGTTGCGCTTGTCGGCCTCCGTCGAGCCGAGGTCGAGGCTCGCCGACATGTCGACCAGGAGCATGACGGTGAGCTCGCGCTCCTCGGTGAAGAGCTTGACGTGGGGCTCGCCGGTGCGCGCGGTGACGTTCCAGTCGATGGTCCGCACGTCGTCGCCGGGCTCGTAGGCGCGGACCTCCGAGAAGGCCACGCCGCGGCCCTTGAAGAGCGACTGGTAGGAGCCCGAGAGGTGCTGATCCACGAGCCTCGAGGTCTGGATCTCGATGCGTCGGACCTCGCGCAGCAAGGCCATGGTGGCCTCGCGGGCCTGGTCTTGCTCGGCTCGCTGCTTCGCTAGTGCCTGATCGGCGCGCGCCATGGGGCCTCGCAGGGGCTCAGGGGACGTTCACGTGCTCGAGGATCACGCGGACGATCTCCTCGACGGTCTTGCCCTCGGCCTCGGCCTCGTAGGAGAGGATCACGCGGTGACGGAGCACGTCCGGGGCCACGGCCTTGACGTCCTCGGGGGAGACGTAGCCGCGCCGGCGCAAGAAGGCGTGGGCGCGGGCGGCCTGGAACAGGGCGATGGTGGCGCGGGGCGAGGCGCCAAAGTCGATGAAGGGGCTCAGGCCCGACAGCTGCGCCGCCTCGGGCTCGCGGGTCGCCCCGATCACCGAGACGATGTACTCGCGCACGGGCTTCTCGACGATGATCTCCTCGAGGACCTTGCGGACCTTGGCGATGTCCTCGGGGCCGATGACCGCCGAGAGCTCCGGGGCCTTGGCCTCGCCGGGCTCGGCCACGCGCTCGATGATCTCCAGCTCCTCCGCCGCGTCGGGGTAGCCCACGCGGATCTTGAACATGAAGCGGTCGAGCTGGGCCTCGGGCAGGTTGTAGGTGCCCTCCTGCTCGATCGGGTTTTGCGTGGCCAGGACCAGGAAGGGCCGGGGCAGGGGGTAGGTGGTGTCGCCGATGGTCACGCTGCGCTCGGCCATGGCCTCGAGCAGCGCGCTTTGGACCTTGGCCGGGGCCCGGTTGATCTCGTCGGCGAGCAGCAAGTTGGTGAAGATCGGGCCCTGCTTGTTCGTGAACTCACCTTTTTGGTGGTTGTAGATCACGGTGCCGAGCACGTCCGAGGGCAGCAGGTCCGGGGTGAACTGCACGCGCTTGAACTGGAGCTCCAGGCAGCGGGCGAGGGTGTTGACCGTGAGCGTCTTGGCGAGGCCCGGGGCGCCCTCGAGCAGCACGTGGCCGCCGCAGATCAGGCCCATGAACACGCGCTCGACCATCTCTCGTTGGCCGACGACGACCTTTTGTACCTCGGAGAAGAGCTTGTCGACGAAGGCGCTCTCACGCTCGACGAGCTCGTTTTTCACGCGAATGTCGTATGCAGAAGTCATTTCGGCTGGCGGGTGTTTGCGCTGGCGGCGGCCCTGAACGGGTGAAGGGCGGCTCTCACGGCGCGGCTCGACCTTCGGCGGCCGAGCCGGAGTATAGGTCCGGCGCGCGCGAACCCAAGCCCGGCGGGATGATTCCCACCTCTCGGGAGAAAGTCTGTTCGCCTGGCTCCAAGTGGTCCTGAGCGTCATTTGCGCGGAAGCACGCAGGCGCCCCGTGCCGACCTTTGACCTCGGCGAGCGCAGCGTCTAAAACGCGCGACCATGGCTATCCGTGACCCCGAGCGCTACTTCGATCTGCGAACCGTCAAGCGGCACATCAAGCGAGGTCACGTGACCGAGACGGACTACGACCGCTTCATCGAGACCCTGCCGGACGTGACGGACAACATCACGCCGCCCGAAGAGGGGGGCGACTCCGACGGTTACGAGGAGAGCCAGGGCATCGAGGACGACTCGCCTGCCGCCGCGCCTGCGAGCCCGGGTGCTCCGGTCGCGGCCGCCCCGGCTGCGGCGCCCGCCCCCGCGGCCGCGCCCGCAGCTGCCCCGGCTGCGGCGCCCGCCCCCGCGGCCGCGCCCGCCCCCGCAGCAGCGCCCACGCCTGCCCCCGCAGCCGCGCCCACGCCTGCCCCCGCAGCAGCGCCCACGCCTGCCCCCGCAGCCGCGCCCACGCCTGCCCCCGCAGCCGCGCCCACGCCTGCCCCCGCAGCCGCCGCGCCGGTGAGCTCGGAGCCCGCGCCGGCACAGCCTGCGGCCAGCCCTGCGCCCGGCGGCGAGTCCCCTGCGCCCGGCGGAGAGTCCCCGGCGCCCGGCGGCGAGTTCAAGGAGAGCTGAGCCCGATGGCCGCCGCGTCCTCGGCTCGCCACGTCCTCGCCTTCGCCCTCGCGGTGGTGGCTGCGGTGGGCTGCCGGCGGGTCGAGGAGCAGGCGAACGAGCAAGAGCCTGCCATGGTGCGTGTTCGGCCCGAGCCCGCGCCGCTCGCGGTCGATAGCCAGGCGAGCGCGGCCGTCGTGGAGCTCCCCAATTTTGCGAGCGTCGCCGAGGACGTCGGGCCCTCGGTGGTCGGCGTGATCTCCACGGTCGAGACCGGCGAGACCAAGCTGCGCGGCATCGGCTCGGGGATGATCGTCTCGGCGCAGGGCCAGATCCTGACCAACGAGCACGTGATCACCGGCGCCCGCGCCCTCGAGGTGCAGCTCCCCGACGACACCGCCGTGGCCGCGGACCTGATCGTCGCGGATCCCCTGCTCGACCTGGCCCTACTCCAGCTGCGCGGCGACTTCAGCGGGCTCTTGCCCGTCGAATTCCGCGACCGCGACCCCAGGCCCGGCGAGTGGATCATGGCCATCGGCCAGCCCTTCGCGCTCGGCGACACGGTCACGGTGGGGGTGGTCTCTGGCCTCGGCCGCGACTACGCGGACCTCGGGCGTCCGCGGGACCTCGACCCCGCGGGGATCTGGTCGTTCATCCAGACCGACGCCTCGATCAACGTCGGCAACTCCGGCGGCCCGCTCGTCGACCTCGAGGGCAAGGTGGTGGGCATCACCACGGCCGTGCGCCGCGACGGGCAGGGCCTCGCTTTTGCGATCCCCTCGGCCATGGCGATCCGCTTCGTCGACGAGGTCCGCACCTACGGGCGCATGCGTCACACTCGCCTGGGGATCGGCGCCGACGACGAGTACGACGTCCCTGGCCTGGCCTCGGCCGTGCGCGTGACTCGAGTCGACCGCGACGGCCCCGGAGCTCGGGCGCAGCTGGAGGTTGGAGATCTGGTGATCGCAATCAACGGCCGCCGCGTCTCGCGTGTCTCGGAGGTCGCCTACCTGACCCAGCTCGCTGGGGTCGGGACCAAGCTGACCTTGACCATCGTGCGCGGCAAGGACGAGCGCACCCTCCAGCCGGTGATCGTCCCCGAGCTCGCGACTTGATGGGCCGGCGTCTCGCTCACAGATAGAAGAAGGTCCCGCTCTCGGTCGATCCCTTTGGGTCGCGCTTGTCGCCCGCGCCCGCGAGGTCGAGGGTCGTCGGCTCGCCGTGCTCGCGCTTGGCTTTGGGCGGGCCGGGGCGGTCGACGGGGATCGCCAGCGCCAAGGGAACGAGTGCGCGGGGTGAGAGCTTCGCGTCGAAGAGGTCCATGGCTGCCGGTCCTGTCGAATGCGGGTGTGCCTATTTGTGGCCACCTGTCCCTTCGACCAAAAAGGTGTACCAAGGGACAGGGGCTCGGGGCCAATGGTTTTTAGGTATCAAACTGGGTTAAATTGAAATGAAAGTAGTCTGGGTTGCTAAAAGCGCGTTCATTTGCGCACAATTCAGCTCATTATGATGCAATTTGGAGAGTTAAATCACCTCAGATGATATAGATATCATGAGTGTTCGATAAACATACATAAACATACACAATCTTCGCTGTCTCAATTTCAATTCATCACGCTTTGCCCACCCATTGGCTGGTCTTTTGCGTGAACCACCGTGATAGCGTCTGCCATGATCAAATCCCGTTCGCACTGGGCGACGTCGTTCTCCACGCTGTTTGCGCTATTTCTGACCGCCTGTCCCAGCGATGATGGTGGGGGCTCGGAGGGGGACGAGAGCGAGACCGGCGAAGACGAGGTCGGCACGACGGACGGCGCCGACACCACGGACGGCGCCGAGGGCACGACAGGGAGCGAAGAGGAGGGCACGGGGAGCGAGACGGGCACGGAGTCGGACACCGAGACGGACACCGACACCGACACCGACACCGACACGGACACCGGGGTGATCGAGCCGGACCCGCGCCAAGATGAGCTCGAGCGCTACGCGCCGCGGGTCTACTTCCCCGCGGACGAGTCCTACTGGCCGTCCTCCGTGGAGTGGAGCTTCGACTACACCGAGCGCTTCCCCGACGGTGAGGGCAGGTACTGGGTTCGCTCTCAGACCGAGCTCGACTCGCCCTCGGAGATCCTGCCTTACTTTGCAGGCGAGCTCGAGACCGCGCCGGTCTACGGCTACTGGGCGGAGAAGGAGGGGGGCATCGTCGACCTCGTCTACTTCATGTTCTACCCCTACAACCGCGGCAAGGAGGTCGCGGACACGATCTGGGGCAACCACGTGGGCGACTGGGAGCACATCACCGTGCGTCTGCAGACGACCGCCGAGGGCTACGAGCCGACCCACGTCTACCTCTCGGCGCACAACTTTGGCGGGGCCTACGAGTGGAACGGCGGCGAGGTCGAGATCCTCGACGGCACGCACCCGGTGGTCTACTCGGCCTGGGGTTCCCACGGGATCTGGGCCCAGCCTGGAGACCACAGCTACATGAGCATCGGGGAGGAGGCGCTCGGCTTGTGCGTGACGCTGATCTGCACCGACTTGGTGGACAGCACCTCGGCGGGGGTGGCCTGGGACACCTGGGAGAACGTCCAGGGCATGGACTTCTTCGCGCAGGAGGGGCTCGAGGGGGCACAGTGGCCGGTTTGGATGAGCGATGACTTCACGAACCCGGGGGAGGGGGATCCGCTGGTGCCGGGGATGGGGGCGATCTATCGCTGGGGAAACCAGGAGGACTGCTCGGTGTTGGGGATTCCGATTGATATTACGGATATGATTGGGATCTGTCGGCTGGAGGATGGGCCTACGGGGCCGGTGTCGAAGAGCACCTGGGGGGCGGAGCTTCAGTAGGGCTCTCTCTCGGGTTTTGATGGGGCGGCTCTCTTTCGAGGGTCGTCTTCATTTTTGGTTCCGGGGTTGGTCTTTTTAGGAGGGGGGAGGTGACCGACGGACACGCGCACGGGCCAGCAGGGGACCCCCAGGGCTCAAACAGATCGCTGACTTCGGGCGTATGTGCGTGGGGCGATCGCCTTCTTGGATGAAGGGAGATGCGTCGAAGGTAGGGTACGTTCGCTAAACTCGCCCTGGGGGTCCCCTGCTGGCCCTTTTGTGCGCGTCTTTGTCGGGGGGTGGCTCCGCCTCAGGCCGGTGGGGGGCGGTCTTTGGCGAGGAGTGGGCGTGGGGAGGGTGGCTCCGCCTCGGTCGGTGGGGGGCGGTCTTTGGCGAGGAGTGGTTGTGGGGAGGGTGGCTCCGCCTCAGGCCGGTGGGGGGCGGTCTTTGGCGAGGAGTGGGCGTGGGGAGGGTGGCTCCGCCTCGGTCGGTTGGGGGACGGTCTTTGGCGAGGAGTGGTTGTGGGGAGGGTGGCTCCGCCTCAGGCCGGTGGGGGGCGGTCTTTGGCGAGGAGTGGGCGTGGGGAGGGTGGCTCCGCCTCGGTCGGTGGGGGGTGGTCTTTGGCGGGAGGAGTGGGCGTGGGGAGGGTGGCTCCGCCTCGGTCGATGAGGGGCGGAGGAGAGCTCGTGGCTCGTTCGTTGTGGTTCTGGTCAGCTGCGCAGGCGCTGGATCTCCAGGCTGGTCTTGCAGCTGGGGCAGCGCGAGGCTTCGATGCGGGGGTGGAAGTTGCAGCTGGGGCAGGGGCGGCGGAAGAGGCGGCGCTCGGCGGCGCGGCGGGTGTAGAGGGCGACGACGGCCATGAGGGTGGCGAGGAGGACGAAGGCGAGGGCGATCAGGGGGGAGAGGAGGAGGGCGATGGTGAGGCCGAGGACGCCGCCGAGCTCGAGCCAGGCCAGCCAGGTGCGGGGGTTGAGGAGGTGATCCCCGAGGCCGGAGAGCTGCTCGTGGAGGCGGGAGCGGAGGTGGTGGGTGGCGACGGCTCCGCCGGCGCCGATCAGGGCGGCGCCCCAGTCGGGGAGGAAGGTGAGGTCGGCGGACTGGAGGTAGGTGGCGGCGAGGGCCCCGGCGCCGGCCCGGAGGGCGTAGGCGAAGAGGTCGACGAGGGCGCGGAGGTCTTCGTCTTGCTCGGCGAGCTCTTCGATCACGACGAGGGCGAGGAGCAGGCCGAGGCCGACGTTGCTGCTCATCCAGTCCTGGGGGTCCTCGAAGTGCGCCGCGCGGCTGGCGATGGCGAGGATGAGCAGGGTGAGGCTCGAGCGGGTGCCAGTGAGGGAGCTGGCGGTGAGCAGACGGGCGAGGGATTCGAGGATCACTCGAGCCACTCCAGTGCCCAGTCGAGGCTGGCGATGAGGAAGGTGAAGGCGAGGACGAGGAGGATGGCGGCGCCGACCAAGGTGGCGAGGGCGAGGGCGAGGGCGATCCACTCGCCCGGGGCGATTGGCTCGCCGGCGGCTTCGCGGCGGAGCTGACGGTGGATGTAGGCGCTCACGGCCCAGGCGGTGAAGATCACCTGGCCGGCGCTGATGATGGCTTCGAGGGGGAGGCCGATGAGCGGGAGCAAGGTCAGCAGCTGGGTGACGATCACGGCCAAGGACACGCCCACGCCCATGAGCGTGCGGGCGGTCCAGCGAGTCAGGGCTCGGCGCTTGACCCCGAGCATGGCGCTCGCGGGTTGGAGGATGCCCACGCGGATCCACGCGGCCGCGGCGAGCAAGGCGATGGCGCCCAGGAAGGGGATCCAGCCGAGGACGAGATGGAGAGCGCCAACGGCGGCGCTGACGAACCACAGCCGGCGGTTGCCCCGGGCTTTGACGGCGTCCGCGAGGTGCACACCCGCGAGCTCGGGGTCGATGGGGGCCTCGCAGCGCGGACAGGGCGCGAGGCGGAAGAGTGAGCGAGCGCCCAAGAGCTCGGCGCAGCTGGGGCAGCGGCCGTCGAGGAGCAGGGCGCGGTGATGGGCCTGCAGGGCGCCCTGCAGCGCGCTTGGGCCCAATCTATTCGAGGCGGAGGGGAGAGGGTCGAGCGTGGTCATCGAGGACCAGCCTACCAGCTGGCGGGCCGCGGAGGGGACGGCTCTCGACAAGCGCCTCGCTCTTTTCCACCCTAAGCCCAGCCATGGCTCGGTTTGCTCCGCTTCAGCTTGCCTTCGTGTCCGCCATCGCAGTCGCAACCGCCGGCCCGGCCTGCAGCTCGGGTCAGGGGAGCGACGCGAGCGACTCGTTTTACTCCTACGGTGGCGGCGGCGAGGTCGGGGGCTCGGATGTCCAAGACACGGAGTCCGACGATGGCGATGATCCTTGCGGTGGGGTCACGCCCTGCGAGGACGCGATCGCCGACATCCCGATCACGGGGGGGGTCGGGACCGCGTCCTTCCCCAGCGCCGAGCTCGATACCTCGGCCTGGGACGCCGTGGGGGGCACCGAGATCCCCGGGAGCGCCTCGAGCGAGAACCTGGTCGGGACCGAGGACAACGACACCATCGACGCCCTCGAGGGCAACGACACCATCGACGGCCTCGGCGGAGACGACCTGCTGATCGGCGGCGCGGGGATCGACGCGATCGAGGGCGGCAGCGGCAACGACCGCCTCGAGGGCGGGGCGGGGCTCGACACGCTCACGGGCTCGGCGGGCACGGACCTGCTCTACGGCGGGGCGGGGGACGACGTGATCGAAGGTGGCGCCGACGCTGACGTGCTCCTGGGCGAGGCCCAGAGCGACCAGCTCTACGGCGAAGAGGGCGACGACCGGCTCTTTGGTGGCGAGGGAGACGACCGCCTCGAGGGTGGGACCGCCAACGACGAGCTGTGGGGCGAGGACGGCGACGACAGCCTGCTCGGCGGCTTTGGCAGCGACTCGCTGATCGGCGGGCCGGGCAGCGACACGCTCAGCGGTGGGAGCGACGACGACGTCTACTACTGGCGCGTCGGCGACGGGGACGACCTGATCTCGGGGGAGGACAGCGGCAGCGATACGCTGTGGATCGGCGGCTACGCGGTCGAGCAGCTCAGCGCCCTGCGGGCCGGGAACGACTACCTGCTGATCCTCCCCGACGCGACCATCCGGATCGTCGGCTTCTACTCCAACATGAACCAGATCGAGTCGATCCAGACCGAGCTCTGAGCCCTCAGAAGTCCTCGAAGCAGGCCGGGCACAGGCCGTGGCTGAACAAGGTGTTGGGGTCGAGCAGCTCGGCGGCGACGTCGTAGGGGTACCACTCGTCCTCGGTCGAGCGCAGCGCCTGGCAGCTGCTGCAGATCGTGCTCACCGGCCGCGACTGCGCGGACCCGCTGACGTGGCGGGCGTGGAAGTGCACGAAGTTTGGGATCATCGCCCGCAGCTGCGCGGGCATGCGCTCGATGCCCTCGTCACCGTCGAGCTGCGAGGGCGTGGCGCTGTTGAAGCGGTTGATGGCCAGGCCCGCGTCGCAGACCTGCATGATCCGCTCGTACTCGGCGAAGTCGCAGGCCTTGCGCAGGCGCAGGTCGGCCGCGCGCTGGTGCGGGCCCTCGCGGCAGGCCAGCCAGGTCAGCTTGAGCAGCCGGCTCCAGCGCTCGTGGTTGGGGACGATCGCCGGCATGCTGAAGAGCTGCGCGAGCTCGTCGATCTCGATCACGCTCGCGTCCATCTGGACCAGCGAGAGGCTGTGATAGACGAAGCAGTAGGTGTTGACGCAGCGCAGCGAGAGGATCGCCAGCAGGGCTTGGACGACCTGCGGAGGCAGCGGCGCGGGCTCGACGAGGATCTTGCGGATCTCTGGCCAGCGCGCCTCCAACACGCCCTGCTCGGCCATGCGCTGATAGAGCTCGGGGACGCCGCCGCCGAAGAGCGAGCGGATCTCGTCGATGACGACCCGGGACATCGCTGCTTGATAGCAGCTCGCTATCGCGCGTCAGCGCGGGTCGACCGAATGGTCGTTTCGCGGCGAGAGAGCGCCGCGCAGGAGGGCTGGAGCCACCCCGCCGAGGCTCGCTGCGCCCTGCGCGGGCCCTCGGTCACCTGCGCTCTGGGCGGCGCTTTGGACTTGGGGGCTCAGGCGGCGTTGAGCTGGTCGCGCAGCGACTCGACGGCCGAGCGCAGATCGTCGTCGTCGGCCTGGAGGGCCTCGATGCGCTTGCAGGCGTTGATCACCGTGGAGTGATCCTTGCCGCCGAAGCGCATGCCGATCTCCGGGAAGCTCGCCTTGGTCAGCTGGCGACACAGGTACATGGCGATCATCCGCGGGCGCGAGATCCCCCGGTGGCGGCGCTTGCCCTTGAGGTCGCTGATGCGCACCGAGTAGAAGCCGGCGACGGCCTTTTGGATGGTGTCGATGGTCAGCGGGCTGCGCTCGCCGGCGACGCCCTTGCCGAGCACCGCGCGCACGAACTCGGCGTCGATGGCCGCCCCGCGCAGCTCGGCGAAGGCGGTGATCCGCAGCAGCGCGCCCTCGAGCTCGCGCACGTTGGAGGGCACGAGCTCGGCGATGGCCAGGGCCACGTCGCTGCGCAGGGGGATGCCGTCGCGCTCGGCCTTGGCCTGGACGATGGCGATGCGCGTCTCGAGGTCCGGCGCCTGGACGTCGGCGACCAGGCCCCAGTTGAGCCGCGAGGTCAGCCGCTCCTCCATGCCGGCCATGTCGGCGGGCACGCGGTCGGCGGTCACGACGATCTGCTTGCCGCTCTCGTAGAGCGCGTTGAAGACGTGGAAGAACTCGTCCATGGTCCGGTCGCGGCCGGCGATGAACTGGACGTCGTCGATCAGCAGGCAGTCGCAGTCCCGGCGGTAGCGCGTGCGGAACTCGTCGAACTCGTTGTTGCGGACCGCGGTCACGAACTCGTTCATGAACTGCTCGGCGCTGAGCAGCACGATGCGCATGCTCGGGTCCTTGCGGTGGAGCTCGTGGCCCACGCCGTGGAGCAGGTGGGTCTTGCCCAGGCCCACGCCGCCGTAGATGAACAGCGGGTTGAAGCGGGTGCCGGGCTCGTCGGCGGCGGCCATGGCAGCCGAGGCCGCGAGCTCGTTGCAGGCGCCCTTGATGAACGTGCCAAAGCGATAGCGCGGGTGCAGGCCCACGGGCGGCTGGGGCTGGCGACGGAGCGCGGGTGCGGGCGCAGGGGCGTACTCGCGGCGGGGCGCCGGCGTCGGCTCGACCTGGGCCGCGGCGGCGCGCCCGTTCGCTCGTTCGTCCGCGTCGCGAGCGGGCAGCTCGAGGTCCTCGACGACCTCGATCTTCACGGCGAAGCGGCGCTCGTGCCGAGCCTCGAGCTCGTCGAGGGCGAGGTCGAGATAGTGCGTCTCGAACCATTCCTTGAGGAAGCGGTTCGGCGCGTGGAGCTCGAGCAGATCACCTTCGACCCCCGACAGCCGGATCGGGCGTAGCCACATGTCGAAGGTCTGCTTGTCGAGACGCGGCTCGAGTTCGTGCAGTGCTTCGCTCCAGATGTCCGGCATGGCCCTCTTATCCACAGGTTCGGTCGGGGTTGTGGAAAACGTGTAACTTGTTGAAATCAAGGCGATTATTTTTGATACAAAGGGTCCCTATTCACAGCCTCGAGGAGAGACTGTGGCCTGGGGCTTCCGCTATCGAGAGGGAAGCAGCGACGAGGGCTGATCAGATCGTCCGTTCAGGTCGTCGGCGCGGATTTGCTGCCGCTGTCCAGCTTGGCGCGGGCCGCATCCGGGCGGGCCTGGGGTTGTACTCACCCCCCGGTGGGGCGATCAAGCGCGGGATCTTCGCTAGAAGTCAAGTGCTTGAAATTATTATGTTTCACGATCTGTGGCGGACATGCGACCGCAGCGCCAAGCTCCTGAAACCTACCCACCTGGATCTCCAACGCATTGAGATCACTTTGCTTTTGGAGGGCGATCGGCAGCCCGGGGGAGGCCGCCCGCAAGAGCAGCGAGTTTGCGGCCTCTCGGCGCCGCAAGTCCGCTTGTCAGGCGGGTTTGCGGGCGCGGCCCAAAGTGACGTCTCAACTTTCAAACTCCCGTGCCAACTACAAAAACAGCACCCCGACCTGGATCGAGGCTGTTCCACGGGGATCCATGATCTTTGGATCAAGACGCTGGTTCGGGCCGCGCTGCGCCTGCGACCTTCGAGTCACGGCGTGCGAGAGATCCCTCGTCGGAGCTGGCGCATTCTTGGCAAGTGATCCCATCTCGCGGTTTGACAGTGTCGACGGCCGCTGCTATCGATCCGCTCCTTTCGCCCCCCGGCCTGGGTTTGTTTCGAGGCATGCGGCGGGCTGGAGATCTTCGTCATGAGCAAGCGTACCTACCAGCCGCACAACATCAGCCGGGCCCGCACTCACGGTTTTCGGGCGCGCATGGCGACCCGCAATGGCCGCAAGATCATCGCCGCCCGCCGCCGTCGCGGGCGCAAGCGCCTCACCGTCAGCACCGGCGGCAAGTGAGCCCCCGTCCTCGGCGCGCCGCGCCGAGTGAACTGGACCCTCTTTCATGCGCCCGCGAGGATTCCCAGCCCAGCTGCGGCTCAAGCAGCGGCGGGAGTTTTTGCGGGTTCAACGTGGCGGACGCAAGATTCACGTCCGTCACTTCATCGTCTTCGTGAAGCGACGCCCTGCGCCGCGATCCCCCCAGGCCACCGAAAGTGGCGCTCGGGCTCGGGGATCGCAGGTCCAGGGCGCCTTGCTTCCCACGCGCTGTGGCATCACAGTGACCCGCAAGGTCGGCAAGGCCGTGGTGCGCAACCGGATCAAGCGCTTGGTCCGGGAGGTCTTTCGTCACGAGCGCACGCGCCTGCCTGAAGGGCTCGATGTGGTCTGGGTCGCCAAGCAGCAGGCAGCGGAGGTGAGCCTCGCCGGCGTCAGCGCGGACTTCGACCAGCTCCGCGCCGCGCTCGCGCAGCCGGCCAAGCGTCGCAGCGACAGCCGCAGCAGCGGCAGCAGCCGAGGCAAGGTGCGCGGCGAGGGTGGTGGCAACGAGGGGGGCAAGAAGCGCGGCCAGCGGCGCTCCGAGGGCGCTGGCAAAGCGCGAGATCGGCGGCACGCCGGCGGTCGAAGCGAGCGGGTGGTCGAGCCGCGACCGAGCGAGCGAGGAGATGGCGAATGAGTGAACCAGCGAGTGCCGAGATGACGACGAACGCGGGCTGGCGCACGCTCTTGCGGCTCCCGAGCCTCATGGCGATCGCCCTGGTGCGGGTCTATCAGCTGGTGATCTCACCGATGATCGGCCCGCACTGCCGCTTCACGCCGAGCTGCTCGCGCTACGCCTGTTCGTGTCTGCGCGACCACGGCCTGCTGCGCGGAAGCTGGCTCACGCTGCGGCGACTCGGGCGTTGTCATCCCTGGCATCCTGGCGGCTATGATCCGCCCCCGCCGGGCGCTGGTTGGCGCGCGGCGACGAAGCCGAGCGCCCTCGAGGCGTCGGCAATTCAGGCCATGAACGAGCATAGCGATCAAGTTGGGCGCCAGGACGAGCCTCGCGTCGAGCAAGAGCGAGAAGAGGCGAGCGACTGATGGAGATGAAACATCGCATGGTGCTGGCCGGGGCGCTCTCCGTCCTGATCCTGATCGGTTTCAACTACTTTTTTCCTCCGCCCACGCCCACCGAGGTCGAGGCTGAAGGAGACGAGATCGCCGCCGAGGGTGGCGAGCAGGGCGAGGGCGAGCAGGGCGAGCAGGCCGAGGGTGAGGCCCCCGAGAAGATCGAGGCCGCTGGCGGCGAGCAGCCCGGCGGCGAGCAGGCAGGTGGCGAGCAGCCCGGGACGAGCCCGGCGCCCGCGCAGGAGCGCGTCGAGCACCGCCTGACCAACGACCTCCTGGCGATCACCGTCGACAACCAGGCCGGTGGCCTGATCACCGGCGTGGAGCCGCTCTCCGAGCAGTTCCGCGACGAGGAGAGCGGCGAGGGCCTCGACTTCCTGCTGCTCGGCGACAGCCGCACCCTCGAGCTCGGCTTCGTCGCGGGCGAGACCGACTTTGGCTGGTCGCGGATCCCCGCCGAGGTCCGCTCCAAGACCGACCAGAGCATCGAGCTCGTCCGTCGTCAGGGCGACATCGAGGTCGTCGAGACCCTGACCCTGCTCGATGGCTACGAGGCCAGCTACCAGGTCATCGTCCGCAACTTCGGCGCCGGCGCGGTCAAGCACCGCGTCGAGCTGCGCACGCGCATGGGCCTGGGCGCCAAGAGCCGCTACGACATCCACCGCGGCCTGTGCCGGAGCACCGAGGACCTCGAGGACTTCGACGCCGGCGACGTCGAGGACGAGCACGAGGTCGTCAAGGGCGGCCTCGACTGGTTCGCCCTCGACAGCAAGTACTTCCTCCAGGCGGTCGTCCCCGGCGAGACCTTCTCGGGCTGCGAGGTCAGCAGCGACGAGGACAACCTGGCGATGCTCAACGCGGGCATCGGCCGCGAGGTCACCCTCCAGCCTGGCGAGCAAAAGCGCTACGAGTTCGGGATCTACCTCGGCGCCAAGGTCGACTCGATGCTCGCGGCCTTCCCGGCCAGCGAGGGCCTCGAGCTCCCCGCCATCGACATGGGCGAGGCCGTGGACTGGGGCTGGTTCGGCCGCCTGTCCAAGTACCTGGGCTCGATGATGCTCGACCTGCTGCGGTGGTTCTACGGGCTCACCGGCATCTGGGGCGTGGCGATCATCATGCTGACCGTCGTCGTCAAGCTGGTGCTGCTACCGCTGACCATCAAGCAGTACCGCTCGATGCGCAAGCTCAAGGAGATCAACCCCGAGATCCAGAAGCTGCGCGAGAAGTACGGCGACGACAAGGTCAAGATGAACCAGGAGATGCAGGCGCTCTTCCAGCGCGCCGGCACCTCGCCGCTCTCGGGTTGCCTCCCGATGCTGGTTCAGTTCCCGGTGTGGATCGCCCTGTACGCCATGCTCGGCGCCGTGGTCGACCTCTACCACGAGTCCTTCTTGTGGCTCCCGGACCTGACCCAGCCCGATCCCTTCTACCTGCTGCCGATCGGCATGGGTGGCCTGATGTTCCTCCAGACCCGGATGAACCCCAACACGGGCGACGAGATGCAGGCCAAGATGATGCAGTGGATGATGCCCGGCATCTTCGTGGTGATGATGCTCTTCCTGCCCTCGGGCCTGGGTGTCTACATCTTCGCCAACATCACGCTCTCGCTGATCCAGAGCTTCATCCAGCTGCGCATCCCCACCGGGGACGACGAGGGCAAGGCCGCCAGCGGGGCCTGAGGGCCCGTCGAGCGCGGGCCTTCCGCCCCCCCTTCCCAAGCCCCCCGCCGCACACTAGAGTTCACCACTCGGAGCCGCCAAAGGTCATGGCAGAACAAGATAGCCGCAAGGAAGACGATCTCGAGCAACGCATCACCGGGGCCGTACCGGTGGTCCGCTCTTTCCTCGAGACGGTCCTCGGTCTGCTCGGCGTCGAGGTCGAGGTCGACATCGACGTGGAGGACGACGGGCTGCACTGCGACCTCAACACCAGCGAGGAAGAGGGCGGGCTGCTGATCGGGCGCCACGGTGCGACCCTGGACGCGCTTCAGTACCTGACCTTGCGGGTGCTTCAGGCCGAGGGCCTGGGACGCATGCGGATCACCCTCGACGTCGGTGGGTATCGCAACCGGCGCGAGAAGGTGCTGCGCGACATGGTTCAGAACGTGGCCAAGAAGGTGCTCGACAACGGGCGGCCCTACCACTTCGAGCCGATGAGCGCGATGGAGCGGCGGGTGGTTCACATGGCGATGAGCGAGATCGAGGGGCTGCGGACGGAGTCCGAGGGTGAGGGGCGGCGGCGGCACGTCGTGGTGTTCCGCGACTGAGGGTGGAGCTTCTCTCTTCGAGGCCCTGGAGCTTTGCTCTGGGGCTTTTTCTTTTTTGGGGGTGCTTGGTCTTTTTGGGGGTGCTTGGTCTTTTTGGGGTGCTTGGTCTTTTTGGGAGGGGTGCTTGGTCTTTTTAGGAGGGTGGAGGTGACCGGCAGGCACGCGCACGGGCCAGCAGGGGACCCTCAGGCCTCAGACAGACGCTGACTGCGGCCGTATCTGCGCAGAGCGATTGCCTTCCTTTGATGAAGGGATGCGCGTCGAGGGGTGGGTACGTTCGCTAAACTCGGCCTGAGGGTCCCCTGCTGGCCCTTTTGTGCGCGTCTATGTCGGGGGGTATCTCCGCCTCGGTCGGTGGAGGGCGTGGGTTGGCGGAGGGAGGGAGTGGGTTGGTGGGGTCAGCTCAGCTGTTCGAAGGTTTGGCCGCCTTGGGCGTCTAGCTCTTGGTTGCCGACGAGCTCCATGGGGCGGTTGGTTTGGCGGGCGTCTTGGACGGCGTCGCGGAGCTTCTCGAACAGGGCGCGGTGGTTGGGGAGGCCGTGGAGGTCGAGGTTGGGGTCGCTCTGGTCGGTGCTGATCAGGGTGATGCGGCCGTTGCCGAGGAGGCGGTCGAGGACGCTTTGGGTGTACTTGACGTCGAGGACGCGCCACAGCTCGAGGCTGTCGACGGACTTGCCGAGGACGCCGTGCTCGGTCTCGACACGGCGGCCGGTGATCTTGAATTTGGTGGAGGTGTGCTCGAGGTAGGTCCAGGCGAGGCCGGGGACGCCGACGAGCCACAGGAGGCCGAGGATCCAGCCGGGGACGCCCCACTCCATCATGTTGATGAAGATGGCGATGGCGCCGGCGACGAGGGTGACCAAGGTCCACTTGAGGTAGCCGCCGAGGCTGGCGCTGTGCTTTGCGATGCCCTCGAAGAGGACCTCGCCGGAGCCGGGCTGAGCCATGGAGCCCTGCGGCGGCTGGGCGACGGGGCGTGTCTGCGGCGGCTGAGGCTCGGTCATGGACCCAAAGCTAGCAGGCCGGTGGAGAAGGCGACACACCTGCGGGCACGGCTTGTGTCGATGCGGCACAGTCGGCGAGGGCGCGAGTGATGGTTCGACGTGGGTGAGGGGCGTGGTGATGGCCGAAGCGGGTTTTGTGGGCGTTTGGATGGGACTTTGGATGGTGGTCAAAGGGCTGGCACAGCCTTCGCAACGCTGGGAGAGCGAGGGATGACTCGGCCCCGGACCACGACACGGGGGCGCGAGCACAACCACCAACACCATCCCTGAAACAGCACCAAGACAAAGGAGAACGATATGAACTGGACACAGGTCGAAGGACAATGGGATCAGATCAAGGGCAAGGCGCAGCAGAAGTGGGGCAAGCTCACCGATGACGACGTCGAGCAGTGCGCGGGCCGCCGCGAGCAGCTGGCCGGCAAGCTCAAGGAGCGCTACGGCGAGACCAAGGAGTGGGCCGAAAAGCAGCTCGATGAGTTCCTCTCCAAGATCTGATCGAGTCCACTGGAGGCGACGAGCGACCCGCTCTTTGCGAGGATTGTGCGAAGAGCCGCTCGCGGCCCGCGAGCTGGGCCGCATTCGAGAACCCACGCGCGAGGACGAGGTCTTCACCGGTGTATGCCGGCGGGGCCTCGTCCTCGTTTTTGGCTCCTAGGAGCCCGTGGTGAAACCCAGCGCGGCTCCTCGCGCTGGGATTTTCGTCGAGGGCGAGAAGCCAAAACGCCGCTGTACCGGGCGTACTGCAAGTTTTGGCGACAACGCCCTCGGCGAAAAGAGCAAGCGAGGTGTCGTGTTGGGCTTCACCACGGGCTCCTAGAGCGCGCGGGTTTTGGCCAGGTAGGGGCCGATGGCGTGCAGGCCGGGGAGGTCGCGGATGTCCCCGTCGAGGCGGGCGACGATCAGCTTCAGGGCGTCGGCGGGGAGCGAGGTGCAGAGCTGACGCACGGCCTCGAGGGCGCGGTGGTTGGCGTTGGCGGCGTCTTGGCGGACCTCGTGGAGGTGCTCGAGCATGGCGGCCAGGGCCTCGCGATCGTTGCGCGCGAGCTCGTCGCCAAAGAGCTCGACCAGGGCGGCGTCGACGTCGAGCTCGCCGGCCTCGGTGACGATGTCGATGGGCGCGGTGTGGGTCAGGCGCTCGTAGCTGCGGTTGAACACGGCCACGTCGATGTGCACGCCGCGGCCGGCGATGCCCGCGGCCAGGGCCTCGGCGTCGATCAGGTGGGTGGCGTCGCTCGAGCTGACGAGCACGAAGCTCGTGTCGGCGTCGCGGAGGATGTTCTGGATCGAGGAGGCGCGCTCGTGGAAGCCCTCGCGCATGCCGTAGAAGGCCTCGAAGAAGGCGACGGTCTCGTCGACGAGCTCCTTGCCGACCACGACCTGGAAGAGCTTGATCGCGGCGGCGCCGGAGCCCGCGAGCAGCTTGGCCCGCCAGCCCTTGTTTTGGCCGCCCTGGCTGATGAACCACTTGACCACGCCCTCCTCCAGGAAGGTGGCCAGGCGCGAGGGGGCGTCGAGGATGTCGAGGGCGTTGCGGGCCGGGGGGGTGTCGAGGACGACGAGGTCGTAGCGGCCGGAGTGCATGACCTCGTGGAGGCGCTCCATGGCCAGGTAGGCGTGGCTGCGGGCCAAGGTCCCGGCCATGGCCCGGTAGACGCGGTTGCGCAGGACCTTGTCGCGGGTCTCCTCGTCGGGGGCGACCCGGGCCATGAGCGCGTCCATGCTCGCGGCGTTGTCGAACATCGCGGCGTGCAGGCTGCCGGGGACCTCGACGCCCTGCGCGACCAGGTCGTCGGTGGGCACCTCGCGGATGTTGTCGTCGAGGCCGGTCAGACCGAGGGCGTCGGCGAGGCGGCGGGCCGGGTCGATGGTCAGGACCAGGGTCCGGCGCCCGAGCTCGGCGGCGCGCAGGGCGATGGCCGCGGACACGGTGGTCTTGCCCACGCCGCCGGGGCCGACGGCGACCAGCAGGCGCCGGGTCCTGAGCAGCTCGTCGAGGTCGGCGCTCACGAGACCCTCCCGCGGGACAGGGATTGATCGGGGCGGTGGCCGTCTGCCTCGCCGGACATCACGGCCTGGATGTGCTCGCCGAGGGTGGCGATGGTGTCGAGGTCGAGGTCGCGGCGGGTCACGCTGGGTAGCTCGATCATCGGCATGCGGATGTCCCGGCGCATGCGGTTGATCTGCGCGCGGGCGTTGGCCTGGTAGCGCATCGCTCGGCGGGCGAGGGCCACGTCGTCGAGCAGGGCCGCGCGCCCGGCCTGCTCGGCGCGCAGCTGCACGCGGTCGAGCAGCCCGGCCTGGGCGGGGCTCAGCGGGCGCTGGGGGACTTGGTTGACGAAGAGCAGGCCGAGGGCCACGTCGTGGTGGCGATCGAGGCGCTGCCACAGCTCGAAGGTCTCCTGGGCGGGGAGCTCCCGCGGCAGGGTGACCAGGCTCAAGACCGTGCGCTTGGGATCCGTGAGCAGGCTCGAGAAGCCGTCGATCAGCCGGCGCATGGGGCCGTCGCCGATCAGCCCGTCCATCACCGAGGGCAAGTTGAGCAGCATGATCGCGTGGCCGGTGGCGTCGAGGTCGACCAGCAGCATGTCCCAGCGCGGGCGCGAGGGGTGCTTGGGGTCGCGCTCGGCCTCGAGCAGGCTCAGCTTGTTGAGGGTCGCAACCTCGGACACGGAGGGCGCGGCCTGAAAGAACTTCTGCAGCGTCTTGTTGCGGGTGATCGCCCGGGCGACG
The DNA here is from genome assembly GCF_011083025.2 of Pseudenhygromyxa sp. WMMC2535. Lineage (NCBI taxonomy): Bacteria > Pseudomonadati > Myxococcota > Nannocystales > Nannocystaceae > Pseudenhygromyxa > Pseudenhygromyxa sp. WMMC2535. The sequence goes on along the minus strand of NZ_JABJWV010000001.1, from coordinate 2,269,238 downwards.
CGACGCACGGGGATGTGGGCCTCGAAGTACTCGGCCAGGGCCGAGTCGAAGTCGAGGTTCATGGCCCACACGCCGCGGCCGACCTCGCGCGGCTCGTAGCCGATGTGGCCGGCGTCGAAGACGGCCTCCATGGAGGCGCGGTGGCCGAGCTCGACGATCAGCGGGCGCCGGCCCTGGCGAGCGGCCTCGAGGGCGAGGGCCGCGACCACGGTGGTCTTGCCCACGCCGCCTTTGCCGGTGAAGAGCAGCAGCCGGCGGTCGAGGAGGGTGGTCGGGGGGAGGTCGGACACGGGCGAGGCTCCCGGCGGTGCGTAACCCAGGGGACCTCCAAAGTCCACCGCGGGGTGCGCGGAGCGCCCAGGGGGCCGTGGGGCGCAGTCGGTGACGCCGTGGTGGTACCGTGGCGACGATGCAGCCCTGGTCGGCATGGCTTCAGGCGTCGCGCCCGCTGGCGGCTGCCAACGTCGCGGTCCCGCTCATCCTCGGGCAAGCCCTGGCTTTCGGCACGCGCGGCCAGTTCTCGTGGCAGCTCTTTGGCGTCGTTCAGCTGCTCGGCGTGCTCGTCCAGCTCTTCATCGTGTTCGCCAACGACTTCGCCGACCGCGAGGCCGACGCGCTCAATCGCTCGCCGACCCTGCTCAGCGGCGGCTCGCGGGTGATCCAAGACGGCAAGCTGCCCGCCCACGCGCTCAGCCTCGGGGCGTGGATCATGCTCGGCGCGCAGCTGGTCGTGGGCCTCTACCTCGGGTGGAGCGCGGGTCGCTGGTGGACGCTGGCGCTGCTCGGCCTGGCCGCGCTGCTGATGTGGGCCTACAGCTACTCGCCCCTGCGCCTGTCCTACCGCGGTCAGGGCGAGCTCCTCCAGGGTGTGGGCGTGGGCGTGGTCTTGCCGGTGCTCGGCTTCTACGTCCAGGCCGGGAGCTTCGCGGACCTGCCGATCTGGGGGCTGGGACCCTGCTTCATCCTCGCCTACGTCGGCAACCTGCTCACCGCGCTGCCCGACTACGAGGGGGACAAGGCCGCCAAAAAGCGCACCTACCCCGTGCGCTTCGGGCAATTCCAGGCCCGGCGTCACGCCCTGCAGATGTCCATGGTCGCCGTGGGCTTCGGCTGGCTGGTGGTCCCGGGCCTGCCCTGGTGGGCGCGGGTGTTGATCGTGACGATCCCACAGATCCCCCTGATCGCGGCCGCTCGCCTGCTCGGCACCGCCGACGCCAGCAACCAAAACGAGTGCCTGCGCTTCGTGCTGTGGGTGTCTGGTGCGGCGAACCTGGCGATGTTGGCCTGGACGCTGGCTGCGCTGATCCGCGGCTGGGTCGCCTGGGCGGGGGCCGGCCTGGCGTGAATCGTGCTTGCTTCGCGCGCGCCAACCCCGGATGATCTTTCGGCGCGGGGGGCAGGGAACCTGTCCGGCGGCTCGGTGTCTCGGGCCGCAGAGCGTCCTCCGTGCTTGCCCACCGCCCCGTGACCGCCCAGGAAAGCCGAGCCGAAGCCGCGCCGAGCGGATCGGCGGATCAGAGTGACGCCGCTGGTGCGTCCGACTCCAGCGGAGGCGAGGTCCAGCCGGAGGTCGACGCCGCCAAGGCGGCCCGCGACGCCCGTGACCGCCGCCTCGTCCGTCGCCTCAAGCAAGGTGACGAGCGGGCCTTTCAAGAGCTCGTCCACACCTACCAAGACCGGATCTTCGGGCTGATCTACCGGATGATCGGCAACCGCCAGGAGGCCGAGGACATCGCCCAGGAGGTGTTCATCTCGGTCTACCGGGGGATCGGCAACTACCGCGGCGAGGGCCGCTTCTACACCTGGCTCTACCGCATCGCCTCGAACACGACCAAGAACCGCCTCAAGTACCTCAAGGGCCGCAACTTCCACCGCGCCTCGGACATCGACGAGACCCCCGCCGCCCACGTCCACGGCCAAGACGGCGGCCCGGTGGTCGCGCTCCAGAGCCAGGTCCCCGGGCCCGAGGCCACCGTGCAGGGCAACCGCCTCGAGCAGATCGTCCAGCGCGAGATCGCCAACCTCGAGCCCGAGCACCGCCTGCTGATCGTCCTGCGTGACATCCAGGGCATGAGCTACGCCGAGATCCTCCAGATCACCGGGCTGCAAGAGGGCACCCTCAAGAGCCGCCTGCACCGCGCGCGCCTGGCCCTCAAGCAGGCCCTCGCGCCGCACCTGGAGTAGCGCGAACAAAGAGCTTTACCCGCGCCCGAGCAGGACTAGACTCAAGGAAGCACCGCGACCATGGCCGCCGACTCCAACGCCGAGCTGATGACAGCCTACCTCGACGACGCGCTCGAGGGCGGCGAGGCCGAGTCCTTTCAGCGCTGGCTCGACGAGTCGCCCGAGGCCCAGCAGGAGGTCGAGGACCTGCGCAAGCTGCTCTCGGTGGTCCGCGAGCTGCCCGAGATCGAGGCGCCGCCGGACTTCTACGAGAAGGTCGCCAAGAAGATCCGCCGCGGCAAGTTCGGCCCGCAAAACAACGCGCTGTCGCTGATCTCCCTGCCTTTTCAGGTGCTCAGCGTGATCGTGATCATGGTCGTCGCGGCCACCTATCTGATGCTCGAGATCGACCGGGACAGCGCGCGCATCGAGAAAGATCCGAGCGCCGCCGAGGCCCAGGAGCGGGCCCAACGCGAGCGCACAGCCGCCCAGTCCAAGGGCGCGCTCGAGCGCGAGTAGCCGCTGGTCGGCGCCGTCGTGAAGGGGAGCTCGAAACAAGCCCGCGGCGAGGCCTCGGCGCCCCTGCCGATCGCGGCGCTGCTGCCCGCGCTGCGCGAGCCCGGCCGCGCCGGGCAGAACCTGGTGATCGAGGCGCCCCCGGGCGCGGGCAAGACCACCGGCGTCCCGCCTGCGGTGCTCGAGCGCCTCGACGCCCAGGGGGATCCGCGGGCGCTGATCGTGCTCCAGCCCCGGCGCCTGGCCGCGCGCATGTCGGCCCAGCGCGTGGCGGCGCTGCTCGGCGAGCAGGTGGGCGAGCGCGTGGGCTACCGCGTGCGCTTCGAGTCGGCCGGCTCGAAGCACACGCGGATCTGGTTCATGACCGAGGGCGTGCTGCTCCGCCGCCTGCGTGAAGACCCCGAGCTCGAGGGGGTCGCGGCGGTGATCCTCGACGAGTTCCACGAGCGCAGCCTCGACGCGGATCTGCTCCTGGCCATGCTGCGTCGGCTCCAGCGCAGGCGCGAGGATCCCCTGGAGCTGATCGTGATGTCGGCGACCCTCGACGCCGAGCCGGTCGCCGACTACCTGGGGGCCGAGCGCCTGCGCAGCGAGGGGCGCAGCTTCCCGGTCGAGGTCGAGTATCGAAGCGGGCGCAGCCGCAGCGGTGAGCGCCCGCTCGAGGCCCAGGTCGCCGCGGCGGTGCTCGAGCTGATCGAGTCGGGGGTGCTCGGCGAGGGCGGCGAGGGGGGAGCTCGCGGAGGTGGCGAGCCAGGGCACGCGCTGGTGTTCTTGCCGGGGGCCCGGGAGATCCGCGCCTGCGCGGCGCGCTGCGCTGCCTTGGTCGAGCGCGCCGGCGTCGAGCTGCACACGCTCCACGGTCAGCTCCCGCGCGAGCAGCAAGACCGGGCCGTGGCCCCCTCGGCGCGCAGCAAGCTGATCTTGAGCACCAACGTGGCCGAGACCTCGATCACCGTCGACGGCGTGGTCGCGGTGATCGACAGCGGCCTGGCTCGCGTCGCCGACCTCGACCCGGGCACCGGCCTCTCGCGCCTCGAGCTGCGCCCGATCTCCCGGGCGTCGGCGGCCCAGCGCGCCGGCCGAGCCGGGCGGACCCGGCCGGGGATCTGCCTGCGCCTCTACAGCCGCCACGACCACGATCACCGCCCGGCCTTCGACCTGCCCCAGATCGCGCGCCTGGATCTCAGCGGCGCCCTGCTCGAGCTCGCGGCCGTCGGCGTGCACCCGGACTCGGCGGGCGACGCTGGCCAGGGCTTCGCGTGGTTCGAGGCGCCGCCCGAGGCCGCCCTGTCCGGGGCGCGCGGGCTGCTGGAGAGCCTCGGCGCCCTCGGGCAGGAGGGCGCGCTCACGGACATGGGCCGGGCCATGCTGCGCTACCCCCTGCATCCCAGGCTCGCGCGCTTGCTGGTCGCGGGCGTCGAGGGTCGAGTCGGCGCGGCGGCGGCCGGCGTCGCCGCCTTGCTGGCCGAGCGAGCGCTGCGCCGCCCGGGCACGCCGGCGCGGCGCAGCTGCGAGGCCGACGTGATCGAGGACCTCGAGCTCCTCGACGCGCGCCGGGACCGAGGGATCCCCCCCGAGGTCGACCCCGGGGCCCTGGCCGCCGCGCGCCGGGCCGCCGAGCAGCTGCGCAAGCTGGTCGCCAAGGCCACCGGCGGGGCCCAAAAGGGAGACGCGCCGCGCGGCGCCGAGCGAGACGCGGCCCTGCGCCTGGCCGTGCTCGCCGCCCACCCCGACCGCGTCGCCAAGGTCCGCGTCGACGAGCACGATCGCCGCGAGCTGGTGTTCGCCTCCGGCGGCTCGGCGCGCCTGGCCGAGGACAGCGGCGTGCGCTCGAGCTGGGCCGTGGCCCTGCGCAGCGAGGCCCGGCGCGAAGGCACGCGTCGACGCGTGGAGGTCCGCAGCGCCTGCGCGATCGCGGCCGAGTGGCTCTTGGACCTCTTCCCCGACGCGATCGAGGACGACGAGCAGGTCTACTTCGACGCCGCCCGCGAGCGGGTCGTCGGCGAGTCGGCGCTGCGCTACGGCAAGCTGGCGATCGAGTCCTCCGCCCTGTCTCGCCTGCCCCCCGAGCGCGCGACGGCGGTGTTGCGCGAGGCGGCTCGGGCCGCGGGCGCGGCACGCTTTTGCCCCGAGGATCGCGGCGTCTCGGCCCTGGATCAGCTGCGCCACCGGGCCGCGCTGGTCCACCGCGAGCGCGGGGACTTCCCGATCCTCGACGACGCTCGCGTCGCGGCCTGCCTCGACATGCTCTGCGAGGGCCGCAGCAGCTTCGCCGAGCTCGAGCAGGCAAACTTGCTGGCGACCCTCGCGGCCGAGCTCGGTACGGCCTACGGGGATCCGCGAGTCCTCGACCGCCTCGCGCCCGCGCGGGTCGGCCTGGCGGGCGGTCGCAAGCTGACGATCCACTACGAGCCCGACCGCGCGCCCTGGGTGGGCTCGCGGCTGCAAGACTTCTTTGGCACGGACCAGGGCCCCAGGATCCTCGACGGCGAGCTGCCCGTGGTCCTGCACCTGCGCGCGCCCAACCGCCACGACGTCGCCGTGACCACCGATTTGGCGGGTTTTTGGCGCGAGCACTACCCCCAGCTGCGCCAGCGCTTGAGCCGGCGCTACCCCAAGCACGACTGGCCCGAAGATCCCCTGAGCGCCTCGCCGCCGGCTCCCCGGGGCCCTCGCCGAGGTGGGCGTCGACGCTGACCAACGCCCTATCTGGGCGCCACCAATCGGGCGTAACCGAGACTCTTTGTCCAAACACCGCGGGCACGGGCGTGCATCGAGGCGGTATAAAAGCCGCATGTGTCTGCGTGCTTCGGTTCTCGACAAAGGTCGTCGCTGGGCTCGCGTCGCCGCGGTCGCCTGCGGCCTGAGCTGCCTCGCCCCGGCCACCGCCTCGGCCTTTTGCGGCTTTTATGTCGCGGGCGCCGGGTCCGAGATGTTCAACGACGCCACCGTGGTCGTGCTCATGCGCGACGGCAAGCGCACGGTGATCTCGATGCAGAACAACTACCAGGGCCCGCCCGAGGGCTTCGCCATGGTCGTCCCCGTGCCCACGGTGCTCGGCGAAGACGACGTCCGGATCCTCCGCAGCGAGCTCTTCGAGCGCGTCGACACCCTGTCCGCGCCGCGCCTGGTCGAGTACTGGGAGCGAGACCCCTGCGAGCTCGGAGGCACGATCGGCCTGGGCAACCTCGGGCTGATCGGCAAGGGCGCCGGCGGCGGTGGAGTCGGATACGGCCGCGGATCCGGCGGCCACACCGTCGTCGTCGAGGCCGAGTTCGCCGTGGGCGAGTACGAGATCGTGATCCTCTCGGCGCGCGAGTCGAGCGGCCTCGAGGCCTGGCTGCGCGAGAACGACTACGCGATCCCCGAGGGCGCCGAGCCGCTGCTGCGCCCCTACGTGCAGCAGGGCATGAAGTTCTTCGTCGCCAAGGTCGACCCCAAGAAGGTCAAATTCGAAAACGGCCGGGCCACGCTCTCGCCGCTGCGCTTTCACTACGACAGCGACCAGTTCAGCCTGCCGGTGCGCCTGGGTCTGATCAACGCCCCGGACCCCGAGTCCGGCGGCAAGCAGGACCTGATCGTCCACATCCTCGCCCCGCGCACGCGCTACGAGGTCGCCAACTACCCCAAGGCCACGATCCCCACCAACCTCGACGTCAAGCCCGAGACCGCCGAGCACTTCGGTGAATTTTATGTCTCGCTCTTCGACCACACCCTCGCCGAGGCGCCGCGGGCGGTGGTCACCGAGTACGCCTGGAGCGCGGGCGGCTGCGACCCCTGCCCCGGCCCGGACGCCGCGCTGACGGCCAAGGAGCTGCTCGAGTTCGGCGGCGACGTGCTCCCGAGCTGGTCCGACGAGCTCAGCAAGAGCAGCGTCGCCGTGGCCCGGGTGCGCCCGGGCAAGCCCGAGGTCAGCGGCGGCCTCGCCGAGGACATCGTGCGCCGGATCGTTCGCGCGCACATCAACGAGGTCCGCGCCTGCTACAACGACGGCCTGAGCAAGGGGCAGGCCCTGGCCGGCACGCTCGGCGTCGACTTCGAGATCGACGCCCTGGGCGAGGTCTCCAAGTCCGAGCTCGTGCGCTCGACCTTGAAGGACGAGGACGTGGGCGCCTGCGTGGCCAAGCGCATCGAGCGGTGGCGCTTTCCCAAGCCAAAGGGCGGCGGAGTCGTGACGGTCAGCCAGGGCTTCGATCTGACCGGAGGCATGGGCGGCCCCCTGCCGGCCACGGCGAGCTCCTTCGTGCTCACCCGCCTGCACGCGCGCTACGACGCCGAGGGCCTGGGTGAGGATCTGGTGTTCGAGGCCGCGCCGGCGCTCATCGGCGGGCGGGAGCTCATGGACAGCGCGGGCGAGCTCGAGCGCGGGGCCAGGTTGGCGTCGGAGGCCAACTACGGCTTCGTCACGAACAACAATTTCCAGGCCCGCTACGCCATCCGCCACGAGTGGACCGGGGAGATCGCCTGCGAGTCACCCCAGCGCGGGCGCTGGGGCGGGCCGCCGGCGCAGGGCGACAGCAGCGAGACCGTCGTCGCGCGCCAGCTCACCGGGGTCTCCCGGGGCGGCTCGCTGGGCAGCTTCATCACCGCGGGAGCCAGCGCGCAGCTCGGTGTCACGGCCGTGGCTGGGCCGCCCTCGACCCCGGATCCGCCAGCCGAGGACGCGAAAAAAGACGCGCCCGCCAGCGCTGCGGCCGACGACTCGGAGGCCGCCAAGGCGCCGGGCGAGCCCGAGCTCGAGGGTGGTGAGACGCCCGGGGCAAAGGGCTGCACCTGCGCCAGCGAGGCGCGACCGGGCTCGGCGGCTGGACTCGGCGGTCTGGGCTTGCTCGCCCTCGTGGGCTTCGGGCAGGCTCGACGACGTCGACGTCGTCGCGGGCCGTGACCGCGGCCGCGACCGCAGCTGCGAGAGGACACCATGAAGACACGCCGCGCGAGCGCTTCGATCGTTTTACTGAGCCTGGCTACGCTCGGTTGTCGAGGGGGCGGCCAGCCCGAGGCCGCGCCCTCTTCGACTGCCAAGACCGAGGAGGCGCAGGTCGAGCAGGCCCCCGCGAGCGCTGAGCCTCCGGCGAGCGAAGTCGACGCGAGCAAAGCTGCGCCGGGCGACGAGCCCCCGAAGCCCGAGGACTCGTCCGACGCGGTGGAGGCAGCTGCGTCCGCCGAGCCACCGGGCCCCGCGCTCTCCCTCGCCTTTCGCAGCGACAGCTTGATCACGATCTTCGACTCGGGGACCCAGGCCTTCATCATCTATGACGATGGGGTCGTCCCGCTGAGCGCCAAGCTCACGCGCGCGGAGATCCTCGCCGCGCCGAAAGCCTCCTGGATCGGGCGCTCGGCGCTGATGACGACCGTCGCCTACGTCCAAGCCGACGACGGCCGGGCCTGGTGGACCCTCGACGGCAGCCACACGCGTTCGCCGATGGTGGAGATCACCGACTATGTCCTGCGCGACGGTCAATGGAAGGCGGACTCGGCGGGCAACAGCGAGCACCTCGATCGCTACTTTTCCGAGTACCTGCGCGTGGGGGATCGCGTACTCGGCGTGCCGGCCTACACCCTGGCTGCCAAGTGGGAGGACGAATTTCAAGACGAGTCCGAGGCGTTGGCCGAGGCGGTCGAGCGCGAGCTCGCGGCGGCCTCGCGGCGCTTCGTGGACCTCAGCGACTCGGCGGGCGGCCCAGGCTCCAGCGAAGCGCTGCCGCCAGAGCCTCCCGAGGGCGCGATCTTGGGAGACATCGTCGGCGGCAGCGACGGCTGGATCTACGCGGTGGCCATCGGGTCGGGCGAAGATGGGCAGTTCCCCGAGGGTAGTAGGCAGCTCATCGCTTGGTCGCCCGGCGCGAGCGAAGCCAGGGTGCTCACCTTTCCCGATCCCGACTTCGAGCCGAAGACCCTGCGCCAGGACAACCATGGGGTGCTCGTCAGCGATCGTCTGCGCTTGATGGCCGTCGAGGCCGGCGTGTTCACCCCGGTGAAGCTCGAGCTACCCGCCGCGGCCCTGGAAGACATCAGTCTAGCGAGGCCACTGCGGGACATCGCGCGTGCGGACGACGGCGGGCTGTGGCTGCTCCTCAACCCGCAAACGAACTCCGACAGGTCGCTGTGGCACCGCGACACCGCGGGCCGCTGGACCCAGCTCTGGCTAGAGATCCCCGAGGCGCTCAGCGCCGACGTCGAGGCCGACAGCAGGTCGAAATGGGCGAGCCCTCTGCTCCTCGCCTGGTCCGAAGGCGCCCTGTGGATCGACGCCGAGATCGGCGTGCTGTGGACCTCGGACAACATCGACGACCGCGACATCGTTCGCTGGGGCATCTACACCACCGCCAGCTTCGACGCGCCGATCGTGCTCGACGAGACCCCCGCGGCCGAGCTCGCCGAGCTACGCGAGAGCTCGGCGATCTACTGAGACTGCGCAGCGCCCAGACGCGCCTCGAGGGGAGCCCGACGCTCCCCGAGGATGAGCCCGGCATCTCTCGGCGGCGGATACACCCCCGCAAGAGACCACGCCCCATCCACTCCCAGAGGCGGCGGGTACAGCCTCGGCAAAAGAGGCGCACAAAAGGGCCAGCCGGGGACCCTTCCCGCGAGTTTCGCGTACGCTCAGCAGCTTCGGAGCGACACCCCTGACGAAGGACAGGGACAGCCCTCGGACCAGCGGTAGACGTCAGCGAACTGTCTGAGCGGGAAGGGTCCCCTGCTGGCCCGTGCGCCTGCACCGACGTCGGCACGACCCTCGCAAGAGACCAAGCCCCATCTACTCCCGGAGGCGGCGGGTACAGCCTCGGCAAAAGAGGCGCACAAAAGGGCCAGCAGGGGACCCTTCCCGCGAGTTTCGCGTACGCTCAGCAGCTTCGGAGCGACACCCCTGACGAAGGACAGGGACAGCCCTCGGACCAGCGGTAGACGTCAGCGAACTGTCTGAGCGGGAAGGGTCCCCTGCTGGCCCGTGCGCCTGCACCGACGTCGGCACGACCCTCGCAAGAGACCAAGCCCCATCTACTCCCGGAGGCGGCGGGTACAGCCTCGGCAAAAGAGGCGCACAAAAGGGCCAGCAGGGGACCCTTCCCGCGAGTTTCGCGTACGCTCAGCAGCTTCGGAGCGACATCCCTGACGAAGGACAGGGACAGCCCTCGGACCAGCGGTAGACGTCAGCGAACTGTCTGAGCGGGAAGGGTCCCCTGCTGGCCCGTGCGCCTGCACCGACGTCGGCACCCACCCCGCAAGAGACCACGCAAAAGCCCCCGAAGGCGATCTCGAGCTCGGCCCCGCGCACCCAAAAGACAACGGCCGAGCCCCCAAGAGAGACTCGGCCGCAAGACCCCGCCGCGCAAAGTCAGCCAAGAACGCGCGAGCTCAGACCTCGTCCCAAGCCGCCTGCCCACCCACGGGCGTCTCGAGCAGCTTGTCCACGTCCTCCATGGTCAGCTTCTTCCCAACCTTGGTGTCCCGCCCAAGCGCCGACTCGGCCACCTTGCGCTTCTCCGCCCCGAGCTCGACCATCTTCTGCTCGACGGTGTGCTCGACCACCAGGCGGTAGACCATCACCGGCTTGTCCTGGCCGATGCGGTGCGCCCGGTCCGTGGCCTGATCCTCGACGGCCGGGTTCCACCACGGATCGTAGTGGATGACCGTGTCGGCCTCGGTCAGCGTCAAGCCGGCGCCGCCGGCCTTGAGCGAGATCAGGAACACCGGCGGCCCGCTCTTTTGCTGGAAGCGCTGGACCAGCTCGTCGCGGTTGGTGCTCCCGCCGTGTAGCCACAGATACTCGATCTCGAGCTCGTCGAGGGTCTCGGTGATCAGCTTTTGCATCTCGACGAACTGCGAGAACACCAGCGCCTTGCGGCCAGAGCCCACGCACTCGGCGATCAGATCGCGGAAGGCCTCGAGCTTGGCCGACTTGGGCACCGCGCTGCCCTCGGGCAAGTTGAGCAGGCGCGGGTCCGTGCACACCTGGCGCAGGCGGGTGAGCGCCGCGAGGATCGTCATCTGCGACTTCTCGATGCCGACCTCGCCGATCCGCGAGTCGATCTCCGACTTGGCGGCCTTGAGGATCCGGTTGTAGAGCGCGAGCTGGCTGCGCCCGAACTGCACGAAGATCGTCTGCTCGGTCTTCGGCGGCAGCTCCGAGGCCACGTCCTCCTTGCGCCGGCGCATGATGAACGGCCGGATGCGCGCGCGCAGGGTCTCGAGCGCCTTCTCGTCGCCGTCCTCGATCGGCTTGACGTAGCCCTTTTGGAACTCGCTGAGCTTGCCCAAGAAGCCCGGGGCCAGGAAGTCGTAGATCGCCCACAGGTCGACGAGGTGGTTCTCGATCGGCGTACCCGAGAGCGCTAGGCGGTGCTCGGCCTTGAGCTTCTTGGTCGACTTGGCCGTGCTCGTGGTCCAGTTCTTGATGTACTGGGCCTCGTCGAGGATCACGTAGCGGAAGCGGATCTTGGCCAGGTCGTCGATGTCCCGGCGCAAGATCGCGTAGCTGGTCACGACCACGTCGGTCTTCTTGAGCAGGCGGGTGTTCTCGGCCCGGTCGACGCCGTGCCAGACCAGCACCGAGAGGCTCGGGGCCCACTTCTTGACCTCCTGGCGCCAGACCCCGAGCACCGAGGTCGGGCCGACGATCAGCGAGGGCCGCTCGCCGTCGACCTCCTTGGCCTTGGTCAGCAGCGCCAGGGCCTGGACGGTCTTACCGAGGCCCATGTCGTCGGCGAGGATGCCGGCCATCTGGTTCTCGTGCAGCTGCCACAGCCAGGCGTAGCCCGACTTTTGGTAGTCGCGGAGCTTGGCGGTGAGCGCCTTGGCCTTGCGCGGGGCCCGGGCCGAGCGCTCGCCCGTCATGTTGGCCATCAGCTTCTTGACGTCCTTGGCGACCTTGGCGTCGGGGACCTCCTGGAGCAGGCGCGCGAGGGTGCCGAGCTCGAGGGTGCTGACCTCGGCGTTGCCCTGCTTGTCGAACTGCATGGCCCCGGCGGCGTCGGCCACGGGCTCGAGGATCTTGGGGTCGAGCTTGGCCACGGAGCCGTCGGCGAGCTCGACCCAGCGCCGGCCCTCGTGCAGCCAGCGCAGCAGGTCGCGCATGGAGATCAGCTCGGTCTCGCCCTCGACGTCGACCAGGGCCTCGACGTCGAGCACCGAGCCGCCCTTGTTGCGCACCGAGATGCTCGGCTTGGGGGCCTTGGAGCGCAGCTTGGGCAGCGCGGGGATCTTCTTGTCCCAGGCCTCGGGGAGCAGCGGCAGGCCGGCGACGATGAACTCGATCGCCGTGTCGCCGAGGGCCACGAAGGCCTCGTCGGCGTCGCTCCAGCGCAGCTTGCCGTCGTAGAGCACCTGGCGGGCGCGGGCCTCGGCCTCGAGGTCGCGGTAAAAGGCGATGCTCTCGTCGCCGATGGTCGCGGCGTAGCGGGCCGACTCGGGCTCGTGGCCGGAGATCGCCAGGGTCACGTTGTCGTAGCGGGCCGCCAGGGTCAGGGCGATCTTGCTGGCCCCGCCCTCGATGGTGACCACGAAGTTGTCGACCTCGCGGGCGTCGCTGGCGAGCTCGAAGAGGTCGCGCTTGGGCACGCCGACGGACTGCAGGCTCTCGCTGAGCGCGTCCATGTCCTCGGCGGCCACGCTCGCGTCCATGATGATCCGCGGCTGCTTGGCCACGGCCTCGAGGGTCCACGGCGGGGTGTCCGGGACCAGGAAGATCTCGGCGGTCGGCGGCCACAAAAACCAAGTCGGCGCGCCGGCGATCACCCGGCCCTCGTCGACCTCGAAGGTGCGCTCGCTGGCCTTGTGCTCCAAGAAGGCGTGGAGCTCGACGCGGGACTTCTTGGACTCGGCCCTGATGCGCAAGACCAGCGGCTCGGTGACGAAGATCAGCTTGCCGATGCCCTTGATCGAGACCGAGGCCTCGCGGGCAAAGTAGAGCATCCCGGCCAGGGCCACGTCCTCGAGCATGGCGGCGCCGTCATCGGTCTCGTCGACGGCCTGATCGAGGTAGTGGTTGATCAGCTTGTCGACGGCCGCCATGCCTTTGCGCTTGCGCTTGGCGGCGGTCACCGCGGAGCCGGAGCCGAACACGCTGACCTGCCACAGGCCGTGGCGCTGCTGGATCTGGTAGCGGTTGCGCGACTTGGCGTCGACGCTGGTGACCCAGGGGTTTTGGGTCATCGTCAGGTCGCCGCCCGAGAGGTACTGCTGGCGCAGCTCGAGGGCGAGGGCGACCCCGTGGTGGCAGATCTTCTCCCAGCCGTCGGTGAAGGTCGGGCACGAGCAGTTGCACTCGAGCTTGATGCGCTTGCCCCCACCGGCGACCACGCGCTTGAGCGTGGTGCTGTGGGGGACGGCGTGGGTGCCCTTGACCTTGCCGCGCACGGCCTCGCCGTCGATCACGACGTCGGTCACGGCGCGGTTGTTGAACAGCTCCTGTCCGGCGGTCATCGCCTTGGGGCTGGCGACCCGGACGAGGGCCTCTGGTTCGAGCAAGGGCAGCAGATTGTCGAGCGTGCTCAATTGCCGGTCTCCGTCGAGCGGCCTGCTCTGCGCGCTCTGGGACCTACGACCGGCCGCACCCTCGTTTGGTACGCGAACCCCAGTCGGCCCCGAGTGCGCGCGAGCCGGAAAATCGGGAAGCGCGAACGCGGGCGCACGAAGTCGTCAGATACGAGATTCGTGCGAGCTGGACGGGGTCTATCACGGAGATCTCTCTCGGTCTATACGTGAATTCAACGCCGCGGGCGCCGCGGACCGGCTTCGCGGCCCACTTGCGGCGGTTGTGCCTCGACGACGGCTCGCCTTCGCGCGAAGGTTGGGGCGATGACGCGGCGCCGCGCTGCCACTGGATCCGACGAAGAGCCCCGCCCAGGAGGTCTCGAAGGCCTCAATCCCGACGATCCTGGCGTCCGCTTGCTCGCCCGCGCCGTGGCTCAGGAGGAGCCCGAGGGCCTGCTCTTGGTCCATTGTGGCGAGCTGCCGGGCCTGCGCCCTGGCGCCACGCGGCTAATCCTCGACGTGCGCGAGCGCACGGGTTCAGCGCATCGCTGTGTGCCAGACGTGGATCCGCTGCCCGACGAGCTGTCCACAGCCAGCTTCTCGGCCGCCCTCGTCTGGCCGCGGGCGCACCTGGGCAAGGACTTCTCCGCGGCCTGCCTGGCCCGCGGCGCGCTGAGCCTGCGCCCCGGCGGGCGGCTCTACTGTGCGGCGCGCAAGCAAAAAGGCGGCAAGAGCCTCGGCCGGACCATGAAGGCGCTGCTCGGTGAGGACGCCGTGCAGGTCGAGGCCCGCGAGCGCGGCTATCACCTGTGGGTCGGCGAGCGCGGCCCGGGCTTCGACGAGGCCCTCGCTCGCGAGCTCGTCGGGCGGCGCTACGAGCTCGAGGATCCGATCCTCCGCGAGCTGACCCTCGCGAGCCGACCGGGGGTGTTCTCCCGCCGCGAGCTGGACGCCGGGACCCGGGCGCTGCTGGGCGTGGCCGAGGCCGTGGCCGCGCAGTGGGAGGGCCTCGGCCTGAAGCCGCTGCGGGTCTTGGATCTGTGCGCCGGCGTCGGCCCGCTGGCGCTGTGGTCGGCCCAGCGCTGGCCGCAGGCGCGGGTGCTGGCCGTGGAGAGCAACCTGCGAGCGTGTGCGATGCTGCGGGAGAACGCCGCACGCAACGGCCTCGACGAGCGGGTCAGCGTGCTCGAGCACGACGCCATGCCAGCCGTCGACACCCTCGAGGGGGCGCTCCGGGGCTTCGCCGGGTCGGTCGATCTCGCCCTGCTCAACCCGCCGACCCACGCCGACCCCGAGACCCTGCGTCGGCTCTTCGACCTGCGCGCCTGGCTCGCTCCCAACGCGCCGATGCTGCTCGTGGTCAACCGCCCCGGTCGCAGCGCCGAGCTCTTGCAGGAGCTCGGCGCGAGTGTCGATGGTGGGGAGCGCGACGGTTATTTCATTCTCCGTGCGGTGTTCGGCCGGTGATCGGTCGATTTGTCAGTCGAGGCAAAGTTATACGCAGTGTCGTTTTGAAATGAACATGGGGTCACTTCGAATCGAAGTTGACTGTTCATAGCGAAGGGCTGGCCTGCGCTCGAGCGTGGGCCAGTCGTGGGGATAGGCATACGCAAACGAAAATGTGAACATTCAATGTGCGCACTTTGCGTATCCTCGCGTGGCTGCGTTCATGCGAGAGTCTTGGCCAAAATGCGATTATCAATGCAGATAGGGGGCCATCCAATGAGTCTGCACATATGCCAATCTCGAGGTGTGGTGGCCTCGATAAATCTGCCGTTCTCAGGGTGTGCTCATTTTTAAGCTCCGTAAAATAACGGCGCTCAGGGGCGTGCCCGCGCGGTGTTTGTAGAATAGAAGCAATTGAGTCATTGCCATGATTCAAAAGGTGACATAGGTTGAGGGCAAGCCCTGGAGTTTGACCTTTACCTGGTGGTGAGTCTCGTGCGCCTCATGACGGAGCACTGTACGAATTTTGGCAAGTTATCCGACCTCGGGTGCGCGTGGCGTTCCGAGGGGGAATTTGAACTTCATGCTGGCGGCGGCTTCCTGCGCAGCGAAACTGCGAAGCAGCTGACCGCCGGTGACGGCCTGGTGATCGAGCTGGAGGTGAGCGAGCGCGTATGCCTGAGCTTGGTCGCCTGTGTCCGCTGGATCAGGGTCGACGACCGCGTGGGCCCAGTCGGCGCCTGGGTCGACTTTCACGAGCCCGAGGGCGAAGACCAGGCGCGGATCTATGCGTGCTTGCGGGAGAACCGCGGGCGGGTCGGGCCGCTGCTGATCCGCGGCGTGATCGAGCGGCGCTGCTGTCTGCGTCGCTTGTCGAGCGCCCGAGAGTCACGTTGCATGCTTTATGTGGGGCTCAGCGGCCGGCTCGAGCCGGGCCTGGCCGAGCTCTTCGCTCGCGAGCTCGACGAGCATCTATGTGAGATGCGCGAGCGCAGCTCGAGCCTGGCGCTGTTCTTGGACGCCGGTGAGTTCCGGCCCTCGCCCGCGCCCAGCCTCGACCACGTGCGCCGCTGGCTGGAGATCCTCGCCGCGGCGGTGCCCTTGCTCGGGGTGCTCCACGGCGGCGGCTCGGTCGCGATGATGCAGCTCAGTCGGATCGTCCGCGAGGCTGGGGTGGCCGACTCGCTGATGCGCGTGGACGAGATCGACGCCGCGCGAGCGACCTGGACGATGCTCTGCGACGAACTCGCGCAGCTCAGCCCCGTGAGCTGAGCTGAGCTGAGCTGAGCTCGCTCGCATCCGCGCGGAGGCCTGGGGGGCGCTCCTCCCCCTCTCTTTTTCTCCCCTCTCTCTTTTCTCTCCCTCTTCTTCTCTCCGATCCCCTCGATCCCGAAAGGACCCATGGCCAAGACGCTCCTCCTCGTTGATGACAGCCGCACGGCGCTGATGCTCCAGCGCGCGATGCTGGCGGAGACCGGCTACGAGATCGACACCGCCGCCAACGGCCGCGCGGCCCTCGACCGCGCCCGCGAGCGCCGGCCCGACCTCGTGCTCATGGACGTGATGATGCCCGAGATGGACGGCTTTCAGGCCGTTCGAGCGATGCGCGCCGACGCCGAGCTCGCGAGCGTGCCGATCATCATGGTCACGACCCGCAGCGAGTCGGTCAACGTGGCCGAGGGCTTCGCGGCGGGCTGCACGGACTACCTGACCAAGCCCTTCAACGCCCGCGAGCTGCTCGACAAGATCCGTGAGCACCTCGATCGGTGCGAGGAGGCGGCGGGCTCGTGATCCCCATGGAACTCGAGGAGGACCTGCTCGCGGCGCTCGAGCGCACCCGCGAGGCCCTGGCGATGCTGGCCGCCGACAGCGAGCAGCGCTCGTTGCTGATGATCAGCCTGACCCGGGAGCTCGGCGAGCTCGAGACCAAGATCTCCGAGGCGGCGGCGGGGGGCGAGCCCCTGCGGCGCAGCCGGGCGCTGAGCCAGGCGAGCTTGGCCGAGCTGCTCTCGGCCCTCGACGAGGGCATCGGCGGGTGCGAGCGCGAGCGTCAGACCTTGATCACGCGCTTCGAGATCGCCGAGCGCAGCGTGGCCGCGCTCGGTTCGCGGATGATCAGCGTCGAGGAGCGGCGCGAGACCCTGCTCAACTTGTGGGTCGCGGGCTCGCAGCTGCAAGAGGCGGAGAGCCGCGAGCGCGTGCGCGCGGCGATCCTCGAGGTGATCATCAACTTGATCGGCTGCGAGGAGCTCGGGGTGTTCGAGCTGCGCGAGGACGGGGGCGAGCGCCGCCTCGAGCTGCGCGCGTCCATGGGCCTCGACGAGGTCAGGCGCGAGCCGATCTTGCTCGAGGCGGAGGCCGAGGACGCGGGCGAGGCCTGGCTGATCGCGCGGCTGACGAGCCCACGCCCGGTGCCCTTCTTGGCCTCGCAAAAGGGCGCGAGCGTCGGCGGGCCGCCGGCGGTCGGCCGCGGCGCGGGCATGAGCGCCTGCTTGCCCCTGGTCGTCGACGGCCGCCTCGAGGCCCTCGTGCTGACCTGGGGTCTGCTCGGCCACAAGCTGCGCGGGTTCACGGACCTCGACCGCGCGCTGCTGCGCCTGCTCGCCGCCCACGCGGGCTCGGCCCTGGTCGCCGCGCACACCCGCGGGCCCGCGCAGATCCCCGAGCTCATCGGCGTCGCCGAGCGCTGAGTCGCCGATGACCGCCACCACCATCGACGCCAGCCCTGGCGCTCAGGGCTGGCCGCTACCCACCCCCATGTCTGGAGAACCCCGATGACCATCGAGCTCGGCGAACAAATGGCTGAGATCCTGGCCGAGTTCACCCTCGAGAGCCGGGAGCACATCGACCAGCTCGAGGACGCGATGCTCTCGCTCGAGCGCGACCCCAGCGAGGAGGCGGCGATGGCCGCCGCGTTCCGGGCCCTGCACTCGATCAAGGGCAACGCCAGCCTGCTGGCCCTCGAGCCCTTCGAGGCGCTGACCCACGCGGGCGAGACCGTGCTCGGGCGTGTGCGCAGCGCTGAGCTCGACCTCGAGGGGCCGGTCGTCGACGCGCTGCTCGGGCTCGTGGATCTGCTGCGCCGCATGGTCGATCGCCTCGCGGCGCTCGAGCCCGGGGCGAGCTTCGAGGCCCCCGAGGTCGGGCCCGCGCTGCGCAGCCTCGCGCCCTGGCTGGGCGGCGGACAGCAGCCCGGCCAGGGCGGGCCCGAGCCCGGCCAGGAGCTGCTCGCGCTCGCCGAGCACGAGGGCGAGGGCGAGCTGGCGACCGCGGCGAGCAAGATCCGCGTCGACGTGGCGCTGCTCGATCGCCTGATGAACCTCGTGGGCGAGCTCGTCCTGGCGCGCAACCAGATCCTCCAGCACGCCAGCGAGGGCCAGCTCAGCGCCGTGCTGGCCACGGCGCAGCGCCTGGATCAGGTGACCATGGCGCTCCAGGACGCGGCCATGAAGACGCGCATGCAGCCCGTCGGCACGATCTGGACGCGCTTCCCACGGGTCGTCCGCGACCTCTGCCACGAGCTCGGCAAGCGCGCCCGGGTCGAGATCTTTGGCCGCGAGACCGAGCTCGACAAGCAGATCGTCGAGGCCCTGCACGACCCCCTGACCCACCTGCTGCGCAACGCCGTGGATCACGGGATCGAGACGCCCGAGCGCCGGGCGGCGGCCGGCAAGGGCCGCGAGGGCACGATCCGCATCCGGGGCTTTCACGAGGGCGGCCTGGTCAACCTCGAGATCAGCGACGACGGGGCCGGCGTCGACCCGGCAAAGATCCGCCGCCGGGCCGCGAAGCTCGGGTGGAGCGCGGAGGCCCTCGACGCCCTCGACGAGCGGGCGCTGCACGAGCTGCTCTTCGTCCCCGGGTTCAGCACGCGCAGCGAGGCCGGCAAGCTCTCCGGTCGCGGCGTGGGCCTCGACGTGGTCCGGACCAACATCGAGCGCCTCGGCGGGACCATCGAGCTGCACAGCCGCCTCGGGCGTGGGACCACGGTCCGGGTCAAGATCCCCCTGACCCTGGCGATCGTCCCGGCGCTGATCGTGACCTGCGCCGGACAGCGCTTTGCGATCCCCCAGGTCAACCTGATCGAGATCGTGCGCGTGCCGGCGGCGGCTCGCCGCGAGCGCTTCGCGACGATCCACGGGGCGGCGGTCCTGCGCCTGCGCGGGCACCTGCTGCCGATGACCGCCCTCGCCCGGGCCCTGGCCCTCGGCGAGGGCCGCGGCGGGCCGAGCGAGGCCGAGCTCACGGGTGAGGGCGCCAGCGAGGGCGAGCCGCGAGACGCGACGGTGGTCGTGCTCCAGGCCGACGAGCAGCGCTACGGCCTGCTCGTCGAGGCCGTCCACGACACCGAGGAGATCGTCGTCAAGCCGCTGTGGTCGGTGCTCGACGAGCTCGGCTGCTACGCGGGCGCGACGGTGCTCGGAGACGGCGCGGTCGCGCTGATCCTCGACAGCGTCGGCCTGGCCGCGCGCGCGGGCCTGCTCGACGAGGTCCTCGCGGGGGAGCAGGAGCAGGCCCAGCGCGAGCTCGTCGAGGAGCCGGCGCGGCGGCGCGGGAACGCCACGGCCGGCCCGCAGCGTCAGTACCTGCTGTGTCGCAGCGCCGGCGCCGAGCGCCTGGCGATCCCCCTGGCCGAGGTCTCGCGCCTCGAGGAGATCCACGCCTCGAGGGTCGAGCGCATGGGCCCTCAGGAGGTCATCCAGCACAACGAGGAGATCGTGCCCCTGGTCCGGCTCTCGCGGCTGCTCGGAGGAGAGCTCGGCGCGGGGGCGCGCGCCGAGGCGCCTGGGGAGATCGGGGGCGAGCTCGATCGCCTGCAGCTGGTGATCCACCGCGTCGACGGCCGGCCCGCGGGGATCATCGTCGACGAGCTCCTCGACATCATCGAGAGCGGGGCGCCGGTCCAGCGCCCCGCGGCTCGCCCGGGGGTGCTCGGCTCGCTGGTGATTGACGGCCAGGTCACGGAGCTGCTCGA
The DNA here is from genome assembly GCF_011083025.2 of Pseudenhygromyxa sp. WMMC2535. NCBI lineage: Bacteria > Pseudomonadati > Myxococcota > Nannocystales > Nannocystaceae > Pseudenhygromyxa > Pseudenhygromyxa sp. WMMC2535. The sequence goes on along the minus strand of NZ_JABJWV010000001.1, from coordinate 2,249,665 downwards.
CGTCGAGGGCGCGCTGCGCCTGGGGACCTCGAGCTTCTCGAAGGAGCACACACGATGATGACGAACACGCGGCGTCAGGTCTGCACCTGTTGGATGGCCGGGCAGCACCTCGGCCTGGAGATCGAGCACGTCCAGGAGGTCCTGCGCGTGCGCGCCATGACCCCGGTGCCGCTGGCTCCGCCGGCGGTCTGCGGGCTGATCAATCTGCGCGGCGAGATCGTCCCGGCCCTGGATCTGCGGGTCTGCTTCGGCCTCGCCAAGCGGCCCTTGGCCTGCGCGGAGATCGGCGCGGGCTCGGCTGTGCCCGGGGACGAGGACGCGGCCGAGAGCGAGGCGCACAACCTGGTCTTGCGGACCAGCGAGGGCCCGATCAGCCTGGTCGTCGACGAGATCGGCGACGTGCTCGAGCTCGACGAGCTCAGCTGCCAGCCGCCGCCGCCGAGCCTGCGCGGCCGGGCGCGGGCGCTGATCCGCGGCGTCCACGAGCTCGACGAGGGCCTGCTGCTCCTGCTCGACGCCGCGGCTCTGCTGGCGAGCGCGCGCGGAGAGGTCCAGGCCGCGGAGGAGCGCACGCCGTGAAAGGTGGCTCGCTTGCGCTGCTCGTCGAGGACAACCGGACGACCCGCCGGGTGGTCCGCAGCATGCTCGAGGAGCTCGGCTTCGTGGTCGCCGAGGTCGCGAGCGCCGGCGAGGCCCGGCGCTTCGTGGCCGGGAGCTCGAAGCTGCCGCGGGTGGCCTTCGTCGACTGGGGCCTGCCCGACGCCGAGGGCGTCGACCTGATCCGCGAGTGGCGAGCCCAGCCTCGCATGCACCGCTGCGCCCTGGTCATGTTGACGATCCGCGCGCAGATCGAGGCGATCAACGAGGCCCTCGAGGCCGGGGCCGACGAATTCGTGATGAAGCCCTGCACCGTCGAGGGTCTGGCGGCCAAGCTCGAGCTGCTCGACTTCCCCGAGCTCGATCGCTGCGAGGTCGGGCCCGTGGGCGCGGGGGACCTGCCTCCGCGGCGGCTGCTGATCGTCGACGACTCGGCCATCGCCCGGCGGATGATCGAGCTCGCCTTGCGTGGGCGCGAAGACGTCGAGCTCGTCGGCGCCGTGGCCAACGGTCGCGTAGCCCTCGAGCGGGTGCTCGCGGAGCAGCTCGAGCTGCTGATCCTCGACCTCGAGATGCCTCAGATGGACGGGATCGAGCTGCTCCGCGAGCTGCGCGAGGTCTCGCCGAACACAGAGGTGATCGTGTTCAGCAGCCACAGCCAGCGCGGCGCCGAGCAGACCGTGGAGGCCCTGCGCCTCGGGGCCCGGGACTACCTGCTCAAGCCCGAGCGCATGGACAGCATCGAGCAGAGCCTCGACTACGTGCGCGAGCAGCTCGGCCGGCGGATCGAGGCCCTGGGGGAGCGAGCCATGCCCGCCCTCGCCGCGCCGCCCCCCGTGGCCTCGGCGCCCGCCTTTCAGTTCACGCCGGCGCCCGGCGAGTGGGTCGAGCCCGAGGTCTTGCTGATCGCCGCGTCGACGGGCGGCCCGATGGTGCTCACGCAGCTGCTCACCGCCTTGCCAGGGCCGCTCGCCGTGCCCGTGGTCGTGGTCCAGCACCTGCCCGAGGACTTCATCCCGCTCTTCGCCGAGCAGCTCGCCGAGGCCTCGGGGCTGCACGTCAAGGTCGCCGAGCCCGGGGAGATCGCGACCGCGGGCGGGGTCTGGCTGGCCCCGGGCACCGCCCACCTGCGCCTGCGCCGTGACGAGCGCGGGCTGCTGTGCTTCGAGCACAGCCGCGGGCCGCGGATCCACGGCTGCCGACCTGCGGCCGACGTGCTCTTCTCTTCGGCGGCGCGCAGCGTGGGCGACCGCGCCGTGGCCGTGGTGCTCACCGGCATGGGCACCGACGGCTGCGAGGGCGCGCGCGAGCTGGTCGCCGCGGGCGGCCGGGTGTTCGCGCAGGATCGAGACAGCAGCGTGGTCTGGGGCATGCCCGGCGCCGTGACCCGGGCCGGCCTCGTCGAGCGCGAGCTCGAGGCCGACGAGCTCCCGGACGCCTTGGTCGCGCTCGTGGGCGAGCTCGGTGCGCAGGAGGGTCGACAGTGATGGGCACGGCCCCGCGCCCGAGCGCGGCCTTGGGCGCCGAGCAGCTCGACTTGCTGGCGGTCATGGTCGCCGAGCACACGGGCGTGCAGCTCTCGGTCGGTGAGGTCGGGATGGTCGAGGCGCGGCTGCTCGAATTCATGCGCGAGCGCGGGCTGAGCCTCGAGCAGGTCCTGGTCGAGGCCGCCTGCAACCGCAGGGGCGCGCTCGCCCGCGAGCTCGCCGAGCGCTTGACCAACGCGGAGACCAGCTTCTTTCGCGACCCGCTGCTCTTCGACGAGCTGCGCACCTGGGTGCTGCCCGAGCTGCTCGACGCGGCCCGGGGGCGGGAGCCCGTGGTTTTTTGGTGTGCGGCCTGCTCCACCGGGCAGGAGCCCTACAGCCTGGCGATGTTGCTCGCGACCTGGTTCCCCGAGGCCCTGGCCGCGGGCCGGGTGCGGCTGATCGCCACCGACGTCTCGCGCCGCAACCTCGAGCGCGTGCGCGCCGGCTGCTACACCCGCGGCGAGATCAACCGCGGGCTGCCGGCGGCCATGCTCGTGCGCTGGTTCGAGGACGAGGGCGGCTGCTGGCGGATCCACCCGCGGCTGCGCGAGCTCGTCGAGCTGCGCCACCTGAGCCTCATCGATCCCTGGCCCGCGCTGCCGAGCGTCGACCTGCTCTTGCTGCGCAACGTGCTGCTCTACTGGCCCATGGACCGCCGCGAGCTCGCGCTCGCCCGCGCGGCCAGGCAGCTCGCCCCGGACGGCCTGATGGCCGTGGGCGGGGCCGAGATTCTCCCGATCAAGTCCGCCTTCGAGGCGGTCCAACGCAAACGCTGGCGCTTCTACCGACCTACTTCGACCGCTACGCCTCTCTAAGGAGTGAACATGTCCGAGCAACCCGCGACCTCCGCTGTCCTCGAGCGCCCGGCTTTCGCCGCGGCCATGCTCGATTCCCTCGCCCACGCCGTGATCCTGCTCGATCCCGGCCTGAGTATCCGCTACCTCAACACCGCGGCCCTGCGCGCCCTCGAGGCCCTCGGCCCCGCGCTGCCCTGGACCGCCGGGGACTCCGTCGGCAAGTCCTTCGCGCTGCTCTGCGACGCCGCCGAGCTCCGTGATCGCGGCCGGCTGCCGTGGACCACCGAGCTCAGCCTCGGCGACGCCAAGATCCGCGTCGAGGCCACGGCGCTCTACGTCGGCGGCGACTACCACGGCCCGCTGCTCCAGTGGACGGCCCTCGACGGCTGCGAGGCGACGCGCTTCGGCCCGGTCGCGATGGCCGAGTTCGAGGGCTTGCGCACCTTCTCCCTGCGCCTCGAGCTCGGCCGCGAGCGGCAGATCACCGAGGTCAGCGAGGGGCTGGCGGAGCTGCTCGGCTTTGACCGCGAGGAGCTGCTCGGGAAGCGCTACGATCAGTTCGTGGCCGCCCCGGAGCGGTCGACGAGCGAGTACCGCGAGCTGTGGGAGGCCCTGCGCGCCGGGAAGATCCACGGCGGCGACTTCTTGCATCGCGGCCGCGGTGGCCGAGAGATCTGGCTGACCAGCCAGTACATGCCCCTCGGCAGCGAGGCCGACCCCGCCGGGCGTGTGGTGATCTACACCGGCGACATCACCGAGCCCAAGGTCCGCGCCGCGGACTTCGAGGCCCAGCTCGAGGCGATCTCCCGGGCCATGGGCAAGATGCACGTCGCCCTCGACGGCACCGTGACCGTCGCCAACGACAACATGTGCGCGCTGCTCGGCTACCCGAACGGGAGGATCGAGGGCATGAACCACACCGAGCTCGTCGGCGAGGTCGAGGCCCAGAGCACCGAGTACCGCGAGCGCTGGACCCAGCTGCTCGGCGGCGGGTTCATGGCCGGCGAGTTCCCCTACCTGCTCGCCAACGGCGAGACGATCTGGCTCAACGCCAGCTACAACTCGATCCTCGGCCTCGACGGGCGGCCCAAGGAGATCGTCGTCTACGCCGTCGACGCGACCGAGCGCCGGCGCCAGGCCGAGGAGATCGTCCGCCTCGGCGACCAGGCCCGGCGCGACGCCGACGAGCTCGTGCGCCGCGTCGACGCCATGCTCGCGGTCGTCAACGCCGCCGCCGAGGGCGACCTCAGCGGGGAGATCGAGATCGAGGCGCAGTACGAGGGCAGCGAGGACGCGCTGACCACGATGGCCCGCGGCCTCGCGCGCCTGCTCGCGGATCTACGCGACAGCATCGGCGCGATCGCCCGCAACGCCAACCTCGTCGGCGCCGCCTCGAGCCAGCTCTCGAGCCTCAGCGAACGCATGACCACCAACGCCGAGGACACCTCGGCCGGGGTCGTGGCGGTCGGCGAGGCCGCGGCCGACGTCGGCAGCAACATGTCGACGGTCGCCGCCGGCATCGAGGAGCTCGGGGCGAGCATGCGCGACATCGCCAAGAACACCATCGAGGCCGCGAAGATCGCCACCCGCGGCGTCGACGTGGCGCGGACGACCAACGACACCGTGCACGAGCTCGGGGTCGCCGGCGCCGAGATCGGCAAGATCGTCAAGCTGATCACCTCGATCGCCCAGCAGACCAACCTGCTGGCCCTCAACGCGACCATCGAGGCCGCGCGCGCCGGCGAGGCCGGGCGCGGCTTCGCGGTGGTCGCCAACGAGGTCAAGGAGCTCGCGCGCGAGACCAGCACCGCGACCGACGAGATCAGCGAGCGGATCACCGCGATCCAAAAGAGCACCGACAGCACGATCACCGCGATCGGCGACATCGGCGGGATCATCAAGCAGATCAACGAGATCCAAAGTGCGATCGCGGCGGCCGTGGAGCAGCAGAGCGCCACGACCAGCGAGATCAGCCGCAACGTCAGCGTGGCGGCCAAGCGCTCCAACGAGATCGCAACGACGATCGTCGCCGTGGCCGAGACCGCCGAGGGGGCCTCGAGCGTGGCCGGGGACGTGCAGGACGCCGCCGGACAGCTGCGCGAGATGGCCGAGACCCTCCAGGCCAGGGTCGGTCGCTTCCGCGGGGCCTGAGCTCGGCCCGGCTCGTCTCGTCCCAGGCACGAACACAAAAACGAACGCTCGCGCGAGTCGGCCCTTCGTTGGGCGCTCGCGCGAGCGTCTTTGTCTGGCGGGGTGTCAGGCGCTGGGGGCGTCGGCCTGCGCCCCGCTCAGTACATGATCCCTGCGCGGCGGTAGAGCGCCGCGAGCAGCCACATCGGGCCGATCAGCAGGAACTGGAGGTCCTCGAAGAAGGAGGGCTTCTTGCCTTCGATCTTGTGGCCGATGAACTGCACGATCCAGGCGACCACGAAGATCGTCAGCGAGCTGGCCCAAAGCGGCGTCGAGAGCCCGGCCATGAAATTGACGATGGTCAGCACGATCATGCCGAAGGCCGCCATGCCGATGGCCAGGGGGATCGAGAGCATCGCGTAGTAGAACACCGCGAAGGCCAAGAAGGCCGTCGCCCAGCTGAGCCACACGCCCTCGAAGGGCCCGGGGATCGCCGCGAGCAGCCCGAGCAAGCTGACGATGATCGAGGGGATGCAGATCCAATGGATCGTTTTATTGGTCGGGTTTTGATGGCTCTCCCCGTACGCATCCAGCCACTGTTGTGTGCTTCGCATGTCTGCCTCGTGTATCCGTCGAAGAGGGCCGGGACCAAGTAAACACCCGAAACCTCGACTCGAACCGGATTTTAGTCGAGGTCCCGGCGCCCGGGTCAAGCAAGAAGCGCCCGCGCGGGCGGGAAGACGGCCAAGGGCACTCAGTGCGGGCGGCGCGCGACGATCCACACGTAGGCAGGATCGTCCGGATTTGTCCCAAAAGGCCCCTCTGGCAGGGGGTGGGCCTCGATCGCCGCGAGGTCGAAGCCCGCGTGGCGCAGCAGCGAGCAGGTCTCGCTGACCGTGGTGATGCGCAGGTGATCGTGCTGCTCGAAGTACTGCCCGCCGACCGCGGCCCAGCGCCGCTCGTGCACGCGGCCCTCGACGGAGATGATCGTGGCCTGGCGACCGAGCTCGAGCGCGCGGCCGTCGGGCAGGCTCTCGTGGCGCACGCGCTTGCGGCCGAACACCGGCCACATCGCCAGCAGGTTGCGGTGATCGAGGATCAGCAGGCCGCCGGGGCGCAGGGCCTTGCGGAGCCGTCGCAGGGCCTCGAGCTGGGCGGGCTCTTCGGGGAGCAGGGCGAGGCGACCACGCAGCAGCAGGCAGGCGTCGAATTCGGCCTCGGCGAGGACGGTGCGGGCGTCGCCGTGGTGGACCCGCGTCGACAGCCCGCAGGCCTGGACGTGGTGGCGACAGGCGATCACCGCCTCGCGCTGGATGTCGAGGCCGCGCACCCAGTAGCCGCGGCGCAGCAGGGGGATCAGCGTGGTCCCCAGGCCGCAGCCGACCTCGAGCAGCTCTCGAACCTGGCGCTGCGCGTGTGCCTCGAAGCTGCGCTCGAGGATCCTCAGCTCGCTGGCCAGGGGCTCGCGCGCCTCGAGGGCCTGCAAGCTCGCGCGCCCGCCGGCGAGTTCGAACTCGAGCTCGCCGATGGCGTGGCCGGCCGCGAAGTCGCGCTCGCGGGAGTCGGAGACCACTCGGGTGGACACGGCGCGAGAATAACGCGCCAGGGCTCATGCATATGATCTGCATGAGTGCATGTCGAAAAACCCTGCATGTTGGCCGAACCCGGGGGAATTGCCGCTCGCGCCCGCCCAAGGCGAGTTTTCCCACGAGCGGCCCCTTGGATTTCATGCACATCCCCCAGTAGCGTGCGCCCGTGAAGCTTCACCAACTCGAGGGCAAGAGGGTCGGTCTGTGCGTCTCCGGCGGGCTCGACAGCAAGACCGTGGCGTCGCGCTTGATGCAGGCCGGGGTCGATGTCGTGTGCTTCACCGCTGACCTCGCGCAGCCGGACGAGGAGAGCATCGAGGGCGTGCGCGAGAAGATGCGCCCGACCGGCGCCGAGACGGTGATCGTCGATCTTCGCCAGGACATGGCGCGCGCCTGCTTTCGGATGATCCGCACCCAGGCCGTGTACGACGGCGGCTACTGGAACACCACGGGCATCGCCCGCGCGGTCACGGTCCGCGGTCTGCTCGGCCCGATGCAAGCGCGCGGCTGCACCGTGCTCGCCCACGGGGCCACGGGCCGCGGCAACGACCAGCTCCGCTTCGAGCGCTACACCAACGTGCTCGCCCCGAAGATGGGGGTCTACGCGCCCTGGCGCGACCCGGCGCTGCTCGAGCAGTTCCCCGGGCGCAAGCAGATGATCAGCTACCTCGCCCAGCAGGGCATCGAGGTCGAGACCGGCGGCGAGCGCAAGCGCTACTCGACCGACGCCAACTTGGCCGGCCTGTCCCACGAGGCCGAGGACCTCGAGGACCTCGAGACGACGATGACCATCGTCGAGCCGCTGATGTGCGTGTGGCCCAAGGACGCCCCGGACACCACGGAGACGGTCAGCCTGCGCTTCGAGAAGGGCGACTGCGTGGCGATCGACGGCCAGGCCATGGATCCCTTGCAGTGCATGCTGACGGCCAACCGCGTCGCGGGCCGCAACGGGGTGGGCCTCAACAACGCGCTCGAGAACCGGATCATCGGGACCAAGAGCCGCGGGGTCTACGAGGCGCCGGGCCTGACCTTGCTCGGCTACGCCCTGCGCGTGGTCTACCAGGCCGTGATGGACCGCCGCTCGACGCAGCTCTTCCACACGCTCTCGCAAAACTACGCCCAGCAGATCTACGACGGCCGGCTCTACGATCCCCAGGCTCGGGCGATCCTCGCGGCGGTCGACGTGCTGGCCGACTTTGCGACGGGGACGGTGGAGCTGGGGCTCTACAAGGGCAACATCTTCTTCAAGGCGCTGCGCGACTGCCCGCACTCGCTCTACAACCCGGCGGACGCGTCGATGGAGGCGAGCGACGGGCTCAACCCGGTGTCTTCGCAGGGCTTCGTGGAGGTGCTCGAGGTCGAGGCGAAGGCGCTCGCGCGCTCGGGGCAGATCGTGGGGTGAGCGCTCGTTTTCGAGGGCTCTCGAGGGGGGCTCCTGGTTCGGCTTCGTGCTGGCTGGGGGCCTTCTTCTTTTCTTGGGGGTGAGGATCGGATTGGTCTTTTGCGGGGATGATCTTGGGGTGAAGATCGGGTTGGTCTTTTGCGGGGATGATCTTGGGGGTGAAGGCCGGATTGGTCTTTTGCGAGGGTGTTCTTGGCCGGCGGGCACGCGCACGGGACAGCAGGGGACCCTCTGGGCTCAGACAGGCTTGCGGACTCCGACGGGGTGGCTGTGAGAGGGTTGTTGGCCTTTGCGAGAGGTGTGGCTCCGAAGTTTGGGTACGTATGCAAAACTCGCCCAGAGGGTCCCCTGCTGTCCCTTTTGTGCGCGTCTTTGTCGGGGAGTGGTTCCGCCGCGGGGAGGCGGAGGGGGTGGCTTCGTTGGAGGAGAGTCTCCGTCGAGAGGGAGGCGGAGGGGGGCTTCGTTGGAGGAGAGTCTCCGTCGAGAGGGAGGCGGAGGGGAGCTTCGTTGGAGGAGAGTCTCCGTCGAGAGGGAGGCGGAGGGGGGCTTCGTTGGAGGAGAGTCTCCGTCGAGAGGGAGGCGGAGGGGGGCTTCGTTGGAGGAGAGTCTTCGTCGGGAAGGGGGCCGGTTGGTCTTTTGCGGGGATGTTCTTGGGGGTGAGGATCGGATTGGTCTTTTGCGAGGGTGTTCTTGGCCGGCGGGCACGCGCACGGGACAGCAGGGGACCCTCTGGGCTCAGACAGGCTTGCGGACTCCGACGGGGTGGCTGTGAGAGGGTTGTTGGCCTTTGCGAGAGGTGTGGCTCCGAAGTTTGGGTACGTATGCAAAACTCGCCCAGAGGGTCCCCTGCTGTCCCTTTTGTGCGCGTCTTTGTCGGGGAGTGGCTCCGCCGCGGGGAGGCGGAGGGGGTGCCTTTGTTGGAGGAGAGTCTCCATCGAGAGGGAGGTGGAGGGGCGCTTCGTTGGAGGAGTGAGTCTCCGTCGCAAAGCTAGCTGCGAGGGGGCGAGGGGAGGTTTGGACCGTTCTACGAAGAAGCTCTTGGAGGCTTCGACGAAGCGGCGCGAGAAGGAGGATAGAGCCCGACCGTCCCCCAGATCGGAGACCCCTTCACCCTCTCCAGGGCCAGAGAGCTCCCCAATAAAAGACGCGCACAAAAGGGCCAGCAGGGGACCCGTTGGCCGAGTTTAGCGTACGCACCCCACCTTCGACGCGCCTCCCCTCATCAAAGAAGGCAACCGCCCACGCAGACGCGGCCGCAGTCAGCGTTTGTTTGAGGCCAGCGGGTCCCCTGCTGGCCCGTGCGCGTGCTCGCTACCGAGAGCTCCCTCGTCCAGAGACCGGAGACCCCCCGCCGGCAAGCACCCCGAGTCGAAAGACCGGAGACCCCCCGCCGGCAAGCACCCCGAGTCGAAAGACCGAAGACCCCCCGCCAGCAAGCATCCCGAGTCGAAAGACCGAAGACCCCCGCCAGCAAGCACCCCCGAGTCCAAAGACCGGATCAGACCCCCTCAGTCATCCACCGGCACCAGATCATCGTCATCCCCCCCATCGAGCTCATCCCCCGGCATCCGCTCGAGGTCGAAGCTCGCCACCAGATCGTGGTCCGTCGCATCCAGGACCCGCACCCGATGCACCTCCCCCGGCTCCGCCGTCCCGTCGCAAAGGATCACCTTCCCGTCGATCTCCGGCGCCTGCCCCTCGTGCCGCCCATCGAGCAGCAGCTCGCTCTCCGCCGACAGCCCGTCCACCATCACCTCGATCACCTCCCCGATCATCTCCTCGAACTTGCGCGCCCGGATCTCCGCCTGCATCTGCATCAGCTCCGTCGCCCGGGCCTCCGCGACCGCCGTGTCCACGCGCTTGGGCTGCATCGCCGACACCGTCCCGTCCTCCCGCGACCACGGGAACACGCCAAGGTGATCGATCTGGCCCTCGCCCACGAACTCGCGCAGGCGCGCGTAGGCGGCCTCGTCCTCGCCCGGGTGGCCGACGAGCATCGTCGTGCGCAGCCACAGGCGGCTGCCCGCGCGGGCCTCGGCCGCGCGCAGATCCTCGACGAGCTGGCGGACGACCTTCTCCGTGTAGCCGCGGCGCATGCTCTTGAGCACCCCCGTGTCGACGTGCTGCAAGGGCACGTCGAGGTAGGTCGCCACCTTGGGGTGCTCGACGATGCGCGAGATCAGCCCCGGGGTGACGGCGGTCGGGTAGGCGTAGTGCAGCCGGATCCAGCGCAGCTTCGGGATCTCGCCCAGGGCGTCGAGCAGGCCCTCGAGGTTCGAGGGCGCCATGCCGCGGGCGGCGAAGTCGGTGCCGTAGGTGGTCAGGTCCTGGGCGACCAGGCAGACCTCGCGGGTGCCGGCCTCGACGAGGCCGTGGACCTCCTCGACGATGTCGAAGACCGGCCGCGAGCGCTGCGGGCCGCGGAGCTTGGGGATGATGCAAAAGCCGCAGGGGCGGTCGCAGCCCTCGGCGATCTTCACGAAGTTGCTGTGCCCGGCCCCGTAGGTGCGGCGCGGCGTGGCGTGGTCGTAGAGCCACGCGCGACGGTCGAGCTCGCTGACGCCGAGGCGCGGGGCGGCGCCGGCGAGGACCCGCTCGAGGCCCAGCATGTCGGCGCTGCCCAGGAAGTGATCGACCTCGGGCATCTCGTCGGCGAGCTGCGTGGGGTAGCGCTGGCTCAGGCAGCCGGTGACCACCAGCTGCTTGGCCGCGCTGCCCTCGCCCCGAGTCGCGCCGGTCTTGACCGCCGCGAGCTCGAGGATCGTCTCGATCGACTCCTCCTTGGCCGCGTCGATGAACCCGCAGGTGTTGACCACCAAGGTGTCGGCGGCCTCGGGGTCGTCGACGAGCTCGTGGCCGCCAGCCTCGACCACGCCGAGCATGACCTCGGTGTCGACTTGGTTCTTCGGGCAGCCGAGGCTGACGAAGTAGACCTTCTTTTTGACGTTCGAGCTCGCGCTCGGGCGCCCGCCGATCACCGGGAGGGTCAGGGACATGGCGTCGACGTGTAGCCCCAGACCCGGCGTCCCGCAAACGGGGAGGGGGCGAGGGGGAGGGGGCGAGGGGGAGGGGGCGAGGGGGAGGGGGCGAGGGGGAGGGGGCGAGGGGCGAGGGGCGAGGGGAGGGCGCCGCGTGCTCACATCTTGGACTTTTCGCAGCCGCCGCCCGCGGCCTCGAGGCCGGCCTGGCGCAGCGCGTGCGCCGTGGGGCCCTCGCCCAAGGCGGCGCGGGCGTCGGCGCCGTGACCCTCGCCAAGCACGTCGCGCAGGTAAGGCTCGAAGTCGAAGGTGTCGGAGTGGTCCTGAGTGTGGCAGCCCAGGCAGAGGCTGCGCGGGGGCTCGAGCTGGATGTTGTCGGTGCGCGGATCCTCGACGTGGAGGCTCCCGGGGCCGTGGCATTGCTCGCACTGCACGTCGCGCAGGCCCTCGTTCTCGACGACCTCGCTGCCCCCGGGCTCGCGGAAGCCGGTCACGTGGCAGCCCACGCAAGACAGGTCGTACTGCTTGTTGGCGACCGCCAGGGTCTCGTAGGCGCCAGCGTGGACCGTGGTCTTCCACAGCGCGACGGCCTCCTCGTGGCAGTCGGCGCAGGCCTCGACGCCGACGTAGCCGGGCTTGCCCGGGGCCGGCTCGGGCGGCTTCACGCCGGCGAAGCGCTCGGCGTTCTTTTGCGCCACCCAGCCGTCGTAGCGCGACAGAGCGGTCTTCGCGGCGTCGTCCTCGGGCAGGCGGCAGCTGACCTTGGTCTGCGCGGTGATCACCGCGCCCGCGACCTCCGCGGGGATCGAAGGATCCTCCAGCTGGCTCTTCAGTGCGTCGCGGTCGGCCTCGAGGCGGGCGAGGAAGGCCGCGTCGGCGGCCGGATCCTCGGCGAGCTTGGCGAGCTTGGACTCGAGGCGCTCGAGCTCGGCGGTGAGCTGCGTGGCCGAGGGCTGGAGCGTCCAGGACTCGGGCAGCTCGCCCTCGGGGAGCTCGGGGCTGAGCGAGAAGGTGAGGTGGCTGATGCTCTGGCCGCGATCCCCGGGCTGGAGCAGCCAGGTCTGGCCGATCTGCACGGGCGCGCTGCCCAGGCGGCCGAGGTCCGCGTTCTCGAGCACGCCGCCCATGACGACGACGTCGAGGCCCTCGACCTCGCGGGCCACGGTCTCGGCCAGGTCGCGGGGGCCGTGGACGACGACGACCTGGAGATCTGCCTTGGCCAGCGCGGGCGCGAGGCCAGCGAGGGCCTCGACCGGGGCCTGGAGCGCGGGGAAGTCCGCCGCCCAGCTGCCCCGGGCGGCCTCGGCGAGCGCGGGATCGACGACGACCGTGACCGCGGCCTCGAGGCCGTGGCCGAGGGAGATCACCCGCAGCGGCTCCACGCCCGCGGGGTTCGCCGCGCCCTCGCCAGCGCCAGCGCCCTCAGTGGGGGCGACGTTGCCCAGGACCCGGGGCAGGGGGAAGGTTGCCAGGGACTCGGCGCCGGCCTCCGGCTCGGCGTAGTCCGTGGGGCCGAGGCCCGAGACCAGGCCATCGAGCTGGGAAAAGCGGGACTGGAGCAGCTTGGCTCGCTCCGCGGCCTGGGCCCAGGCCGCCTCGTCGACGGGGCCCTCGGGGCCCTCGGGATCCGGAAAGAGGAAGGAGCCCGGCTCGAGGATGAGGCGCTGGCCGGCCTCGGACTCGGCCTCGATGTAGCCGAAGGCGTACTGGAGCCCGCCCAGGGGGTCGGTGGTGCAGCCGCAGGGTGCCACCGTGCCCAGCTGCCGGCCGAAGGCGAAGAGATCGATCTCCACGCGCTCTGGGCGCGAGGCCTCGTCGGTGGTCCGCGGGGGGGCCTGCTCATCGCCGTTGGCCTGGGAGCCCGGGCCGTTCTTGCCCTTGCAGGCGCTGGTCGCCAGGCCGGTCGCCGCCGCGAGCGCGAGCAGGCAAAAGGACGCAGAGCGGGCGAGGGCGGCGGAGGTCATGCGATCACTCATGAACGAAGTCTTGGATGCGAAGGAGAGCCCGTGAAGGCGGCCTCGGGGACGATCCAGGCGCGATCCAAGCGCCCATGTCGAGGGACGGGGGTGGCCTGGCTCGGCCCCGAGGTTGACGAGGGGCTGTGCCCCCGCTAGGTTCGCGGGCCCTTTGGCCGCACGAGCGGCCGATTTCTCGTTCAGTCTTTCCGAGAGCACCATGGCCGTCAAGATCAGGCTCGCCCGCGGTGGCGCGAAGAAGCGCCCCTTTTATCGAATCGTTGCTTCCGACGCTCGCTCGCCCCGCGACGGGCGCTTTCTCGAGAAGCTCGGCACTTACAACCCCATGGTCGAAGAGGGTGGCCTCGAGATCAATCGCGCCCGCATCGAGTACTGGATGAGCGTCGGCGCCCAGCCGACCCACGCGGTCCTTCGTCTGCTGCGCAAGCAGACCACCACCGCCGCCTGAGCTCGCTCCGCTGCGCTCTCGATCCCTGCTCCCGAGGCGGGGGAGGCCGTAATCGATCGGCGATCATCGCCGTCCCACCCGGGCACCGAGGTCGGTCCCGGGTGCGGCCAATTCCACTCTATGCCTAGCCGCCATGGCGAGGCTGTGGGATGCTGGAGGGAGCCGGCTCTCCTGCCTCGCTCTCGACACGCTCTCTCGCTCTTCTCGCTCTCGGAGGCCCAATAATCATGTCCGCCAACGTCTCGCTCAAGGAGCTCATCGAGTTCATCGCCAAGGCCCTCGTCGACAGCCCCGAGGACGTCGACGTCTCGGAGATCGCTGGCGAGCAGACGGTCGTGCTCGAGCTGCGCGTGGCCAAGGACGACCTCGGCAAGGTGATCGGCAAGCAGGGCCGCACGGTCAAAGCGATGCGTGCGATCCTCAACGCCGCCTCGTCGAAGGTGCGCAAGCGGGCCGACCTCGAGATCCTCGAGTAGTCGATGTCCGAGCGTCTGGTCCTGCTGGGCTACGTCGCGGGCGCGCACGGCGTCCGTGGCGCGTTGCGGGTCAAGCTCCACAACGCCACCTCGAGCACCCTCGAGCCCGGCGTCGCGCTGCACCTGCGTACGCGCGGTGCAGGTGCAAAAGAGGGCGCGGGTGATGGCGACGCCGGGGAGATCAAGATCCTCAGCCGCTTCGCGCCCAAGCCCGGCAGCGACATGGTCCGCATGTGGCTCGAGGGCGTGGACAGCCGCGAGGGCGCCGACGCCCTGCGTGGCCGCGAGGTGTTCGTGCCTCGGGCCGCGCTGCCCGAGCCCGAAGACGACGAGTACTACCTCGACGATCTCGTCGGCTTGCCCGTCGTGCGCGAGCGCGAAGGCGGCGAGCCCGAGTCGCTCGGGACGATCACCGGGCTGAGCAGCAACGGCCTCCAGGACCTCCTCGTGATCCGCCTGCGCGGCGCCGAGTGGCTGCTGCCCGCGCTGCCCGTGTTCATCGTCGCGATCGAAGCGCAGCGCGTCGTCGTCGATGTCCACGACGACATGCTCCCCGAGTCGAGGTGAGCGAGGTGGAGGAGCACGCTCAGGCGGAACGCGGCGCCGACAGTGGTGCCGAGGGCGGCATCGCCTTCGAGGTCTTCACGCTCTTCCCGGAGATCGTCGAGGCCTTCGTCAACGCGGGGCTGATGGGCAAGGCCGTGACCCGCGGCCTCGTGCAGGTGCACTGCACCAACTTTCGCGACTTCACCCACGACCGCCACCGCACCGTCGACGACGCGCCCTTTGGCGGCGGCGCGGGCATGGTGATCAAGCCTGAGCCCGTCGTCGACGCCCTCGAGGCGGTCACGGCCGCGCGCGGCCCCATGCACCGCATCCTGCTCACGCCCTCGGGCGCGACCTTCGATCAGCGCGCCGCCGAACGCCTCGCTCGCATGCCTCGCCTGGCGCTGCTGTGCGGGCGCTACGAGGGCATCGACGATCGCGTGCGCGAGGGCTGGGTCGACGAGTGCCTGTCGATCGGCGACTTCGTGCTCAACGGTGGCGAGGTCGCGGCGGCGGTGATCATCGAGGCCGTCGGCCGCCTGCGCGAGGGCGTGCTCGGCAACCCCGACTCGATCGTCGAGGAGAGCCACCACGACGAGGGCGACTGGGGCACGGTGCTCGAGCACCCTCACTACACGCGGCCGGCCGAGTTCCGCGGCCGCGAGATCCCGCCGGTGCTCCTCGCCGGTGACCACGGCAAGGTCGAAGCGTGGCGCCGGCGTCAGGCTTGCCTGCGGACCTGGGCGCTGCGCCCCGAGCTGCGCCCGCGCTGGCGCCTGCCCGCGGAGCACCCCTGCACCCTGGTCGCCCCCGCCGACACGCCCGAGGGAGATCTCGAGGTCCTGCGCGAGCTCGCCGCAGCTGCCGGCTGGGGAATTCGAGTGATCGGCTCCAACATGAGGGATCTCAAGCAGCTGCGTCGGGCGCTTCGTCGGCGCCACGGCGCCGAGCCCTGGTTCGTCGGCGTCGGCCCCTGGCGCCCCGCAGATCCCCTCCCGCCTCGCGGCCCGCGACTGGTCCTGGATACCCTTGCCTTCGAACGAAGGGCGTTTCCTGGGCCTTTGGCGCTGTGGCTGGGCGAGCCCCAGGATCCCGCGGCGGCGGGGCTGATCTCGGCGTGGCTCGCGCTAGACACGGGCGAGGGCGCGCACGAGGACGTGAGGAGCAATCATCGCCGACGACTTGCGATCGCCTCGGCTTTGATCGACATTTCGCAGCCCCCCGCGGCGCGTGCCTCGGCCGTGTCGCTCGCTCAACTCGTCCTCGCGGCGATGCGGGCGGAGGGGTTGCTCCCGGCCTCGGCCTAGATCTAGGCCGGTGGAGCCCAGCCGAGGCACCAAGCAGAGGTTTTTCTCATGAGCCACGCCAGCCCCCTGATTCAAGAACTCGAGCAGGAGCTCGTCCGCCAGGACATCCCCGAGTTCCGGCCCGGAGACACCATCGCCGTCCACGCCCTGATCTCCGAGGGCGGTAAGGAGCGCGTTCAGGTCTTCGAAGGTGTCTGCATCCACCGCAAGTACAAGGGCCTGCGGGGATCCTTCACCGTCCGCAAGGTCACCGACAACATCGGTGTCGAGCGTGTGTGGTCCCTGGCCTCGCCGCGCGTGACCAAGATCGAGCTGGTCGCCCGCGGTCGTGTCCGTCGCGCCAAGCTCTACTACCTCCGCGATCGCCGTGGCAACGCCGCCCGCATCAAGCGCAAGGTCGGCGACTACAAGTCGGCGATGGCCGCCCTCGAGGCCGAGAAGGCCGAGAAGGCCGAGGCCAAGAAGGCGCGCAAGGATCGCAAGAAGGCCAAGCGCAAGAAGAAGAAGGACGCCAAGGATTGAGGCGTCGACCCTCGCGTCTCGTCGCCTGACGAGCGCGCAGCGGTGAACGAAAACGAGAGCCCGCCGACCTTCGAGGTCGCGGGCTCTTCGTGCTGGGGGCGCAGAGCTTTCTTCGCTCGGCGTGCACGCCTGGCCCGCGCGGGCCGATACCTCCAGCGTGGAGCCTCAGCACACCCGCGCTCGTGGTCAGGACGGTGAGCAGCGAGCCGCCGAGCTCCTGCGCCGCGCGGGTCTGGAGATCCTCGCGTGCAACGTCAGCCTCGCGCGCGCCGAGATCGATCTGATCGCCCGCGAGGAGGGTGAGGGAGGCGAGGTCACGGTCGTCTTCGTCGAGGTCCGCGGCCGCGCCGACGATCGCCGCGGGCACCCCTTCGAGACCATCGACGCGCGCAAGCAGGCGCGGGTGCGTCGGGCCGCGAGCGCGTGGCTGATCCGCCAGGGCTTGTGGGAGCGGGTCGCGGTTCGCTTCGACGCGGTGGCCGTCGTCGGTGAGCGCCTCGAGTGGTTGCGCGACGCGTTTTGAACCAAAACAAAACGGGCAGCGAATCTTCGCTGCCCGTCTTGGCTAGGGAGGGGGTGCCGGGCTCAGCCGGTCTCCTCGTCGCCGTAGCACTCGAGCCAGGCCTCGCCGGTGTTCGGCTCGCACTCGGCCTCGAGGTCGTCGAGGGTGTCGAGGTCGTCACGGCACACGCACAGGCGCTGGCAGCAGAACTGGCCGAGGCGCTGAAGCACGGTGCAGGAGAAGCCGGTGCTGCAAGAGGTCTCGTCGTCGTCGACCGCGGGGCGGTTGTTGAGCGAGGTGTTGTTGCAGTCGTCGTCGCTCGAGCAGGTCTTGGAGCACATCGAGCGCTCGAGCACGTAGTCGAGGCTGAGGCGGCAAGCATTGTTGACGCACTCGAAGATCTGGGCGTCGCCGCCGGCCGAGGAGTTGCACTCCGCGGAGGACGAGCACGCGGTCTCGGGCACCGTCTGCTCCTCACCGTAGACGCAGAGCAGGTCGCTACAGGAGAGCGCGGGGAAGGTGACCAGCTTGCTCGTGGGCGGCTCGACGGTGCCGTGGTTACACGGCGCACCAACGTCACCCTGGGAGCACCCAGCCAGCAAGAGACCGCCGACGAAAAACGCCGCAGCAGCGAAGGGGGAGGACTTCAGGCGGTTGATGAGCATCGAAGGGTCTTCCGTGCGTTCCTCGAGCGCTATGAGAGGCGTTGTCGTCGACGCCACGGCCGCATAGCGGGCGAGGGGAGCTGCATTCGGCATCCTACACGTCGAGAATCTAGGGTCAAGTGCGCGTTCACGACGTTCCGCTGAACGCGCTTCTCCCCGCGGGGCGCAGTCTGGCTCGCTGGTGTCGTACGCAGCGCCCCCGGGAAGGGGCCGTCGGCGCGGGGGGATGCGTGCGGCGAGAAGACGCGGCGACGAGAGATCTCGGTGACCTGAACGGATCTCGACGATCGAGGCTCACGTTTGGCATCGAGGGTTGGATTGGGGGTGAGCAATGCGCGCAGACTGGGTGTCCATTTGGAAAATTCCGCGGCGTCTAGATCTGCACCGGGGTCTCTCCCGTTGGTTTGCGCCGTTGAAGAGCCCTGCTCCAGCACTGCACCGAAGGGCGCCCCAGGTCCCGATCTCCTCGGGGTGCGCCTCGGGCTTGGATCCACGTTCGGGTGTCGCGGGTCCCGCTCGCTCCAGCTCGGAGGAAATGCGGGTGCCGCAACACACCGGGCTCGCCGGTCGCGGTCGTAAAGCCCGCTTGGAGGCGCCTAGCCGCGCTTGCGATCGTCGACGGGCCGCTGGTAAGGTCCCGTCGCCCCTACATGGGTCCAACGCGCCAGCGATCGCGATGAAAAAGCTCAGCCTGCTCAAGTCACTCCCGCTCCTCCTCGGCCTCGCGTTCGGAGTCGCTTCGGTGACGGCTTACGCCGCACCGCCGCCACCTCCGCCTGGCGACAGCGCACCGCCGCCGCCGCCCGGAGACAGCGGACCCCCGGCCCCTCCTGGACAAGACGGACCTCCGGCCCCTCCCGGACAGGACGGCCCGCCGGCCCCTCCCGGAGCGAGCGGCACGCCCAGCAACGAGCAAAACCAGGCCGAAGAGGCCTACAAGGCCGAGAGCTACGAGGCCTCCGCCCTCGTGTTCTACAAGGTCGCCTACGAAGGTCAGTCCGGCGACGCGACCCGTGCTCAGTTCTGGCTGGGCAAGGCGCTGTTCCAGATGGGCTTCTACGCCGGCTCGCTCGCGGTCTTCGACGAGATCGTCTCCGTCGGCCCGAGCCACCCCTACCACCAGCTCACGCTGCCCTGGCTCGCGTCGCTGAGCCGCAAGCTCCCCGAGGGCGCCGGCGTGCTCGAGAAGGTCGGCACCTACCGCCCGCAGGACCTCGAGAACGAGGCCTTCGACTCGGTGCGTGACGAGCTCTACTTCCTGCTCGGCCGCTACCACTACCGCAACGGTGACCTCGGCCAGGCGATCGCGCTGCTGTCTCAGGTCCCGCGCGAGAGCGACTACTTCATCCCGGCGCAGTACTTCCTCGGTGTCGCCGAGACCCGCGAGTACCACGGCCCCGAGGCGGTCGAGGCGTTCAAGAACGTCCTCCGCAAGAACCTCGAGCTGCGTCAGATGCAGGGTAAGAAGAGCGACCGCGAGGCCAAGAAGCTCGCGCGCATGTCCGACAAGAAGAAGCGCCGCCTGGGCATCTCCACGGCCGAGCTCGACTTCGCGGACCAAAACAAGCGCTTCGAGGAGCTCGCCAACATCGCCCTGGGCTACATCTTCTACCAGGTCGGCAAGTTCCCCACCGCGCTCAAGTACTTCAACAAGATCAGCATCGAGTCGCCCTACTGGCTGGACTCCGTGTTCGCGGCGGCGTGGTCCGAGTTCCGCCTGGTCGAGGTCGAGCCCGAAGCGGCCAACCGCCACTACCAGCGCACGCTCGGGTACATCCACACCCTCAACGCGCCCTTCTTCTACGACTACCTCTACCCCGAGGGCCTGATCCTCAAGGCGGTCACCTACTACTTCAACTGCCGCTACGCGTCGGCGAAGGCCTCGATCGAGGAGTTCAGCTCGCGCTACGTGCAGACCAAGCAGGACCTCCGGGATCTGATCGACTCCGCGCCCGAGGACTACGCCCTCTACGAGCTGTCGGTGAAGATCCGCGAGGAGCAGTCCGACCTCGAGCCCTTCGTGGAGATGGTCGCTCGCAAGTCGCTCCAGGATAAGACCCTGGAGAAGTACTACGACTACGTGAACCGCCTGGTCTTCGAGCAGGAGACCCTGTTCAAGGAGCAGAGCAGCGAGTTCCAGGGCAGCGGCCTCGGGGTGCTCTTGCTCGAGAACCTCGACCTGTCGCTGTCGATCGCCAAGGAGCGCACCGGCGCTCAGGCGCGTCTGCGCATCAACGACCAGATCGCCGAGATCAAGAAGCTCGAGAAGGAAGCGATCAAGGTCGAGTACGAGATCGTCGAGAAGCTCAAGAAGCTCGGCGAGGAGGGGGCCGGCGAGGACATCAAGATCAAGCCGGGTCCCGAGGAAGAGCGTTACAACTACAACGGCGAGTATTGGCAGGACGAGCTCGGCTACTACTACTACCGCGTCACCAGCGTGTGCGCCGAGTAGCGACTCCCACGGGAGTCACCGAGCGAGTCACTAGGTTCGAAGGAACACCGAGGCGAGCGGCGCTCTGAGCGTCGCCGCCTCCACCGCAAAAGGTCCAAGATGAGGTCGCACAACCGCTTCAATAGGTCCCGCACCATCGGTCTGATCACTGCGAGCAGTGTGGCGGCGATGCTGCTCGTCGCTGATGTTGGCTACGCGCAGGAGCCAGACGACAGCAACGTTCGCTACAACCGCCAGTCCAAGAAGACCAAGGCCAAGTCGGATCTGCTCGACACGAAGTTCAAGGAGCAGAAGCAGGCCGAGGAGAAGCGACGCGAGCGCGGCGTCCAGATGATGGAGGGCTCGCAGTTCGCTGCCCAGCAGCGCAAGGCCGTCGAACAGGAGATGGCCGACAAGCAGATCGAGTTCCTCAAGCGGCTGATCAAGACGACCGAGGCCTCGGACCCCGAGTATCCGGACTACCTCTTCCGCCTCGCTGATCACTACCTCGAGAAGAAGGCCTACTTCGACCTCCAGGCCGGCTCGCTCTACGAGAAGATCTACGAGGCCGAGGACGCCAACAAGGGCAAGCTCGCCAGCCAGCTCAAGGAGCAGCAAAAGCGTCACATGAAGGACGCCCGCTCCGCCAGCGAGGGCGCGGCCCGGATCTACGAGGCGCTCGTCAGCAACCCTCAGTTCGCCAGCTACAAGCGGATGGACGAGGCGCTGTACTACTACGCCTTCGAGCTCGGCGAGCTGGGTGAAGAGACGAAGATGCAGGCGGCCTACCAGCGCCTGATCAACGACTACCCCAACAGCCCCTACATCGCGAACGCCTACCTGGCCTTCGCGGACTACTACTTCGGCAAGGGCCAGATCGGCAACGCGGTCCGGCTCTACGAGCGGGTCACCCAGTTCAAGGACAGCCCGGTCTACGCCTACGCGCTCTACAAGCTGGCGTGGTGTCACCTCAACCCCATCGGTGAGTTCGACGCCCGCTACGACAAATCGCTGCACTACTTCGTGGAGACGATCAACGCCACGAAGGAGGGCCGCGCGGGCTCCGAGGCCAACGGCAAGCAGCTGCGCCGCGACGCTCGCCGCGACCTCGTGCGCGCCTACGTCCACGCGTCCAAGCCCTCGAAGGCCTGGGACTTCTTCCAGAAGGTCGGCAACGGCCCGGGCGCCGACGAGAGCGACGCCCGCAAGATGATGGAGCTGCTGGCCAACCAGTACTTCGGCGACGGCCAGTACCCCGAGTCGACCTTCGTCTACAAGGAGCTCCAGAAGATCTTCCCCGACGATCCGATGACCTGCGAGTGGCAGGGCAAGATCGTCGTCAACACGCTGGCGACCGACAACAAGGAGGTCCAGTGGAACGAGACCAACGCGCTCGCCTCCTACTGGACCAAGTTCAAGGACGCCGACGTCAAGAAGGCCGTCAAGAAGAAGTGCCGTGACAACGCCCTGGCCACCATGAAGCAGATGGCCACGGTCTGGCACGACGAGGCCGAGAAGACCAAGCTGCCGCGGACCTACGAGCTGGCCGAGAACGCCTACGGCGTGTTCCTCCAGACCTTCCCGGGGGACAAGGACGGCTACGAGCTCCAGTACTACTACGCCGAGCTGCTGTGGGCCCTGGCCACCAACTCCTACAACAGCAAGGACAAGGACGAGCGCCAGCGCGGCCTCGACTACTTCAAGAAGGCGCACGACCAGTTCGTGCGCACCCTCGAGCTCGACCCCGAGGGCAAGTACACCGCGGACGCTGCCTACGCGCAGATGCTCGCGATGAAGAACTACCTCGAGTACGACGAGACCGGCGGCAAGAAGAAGTCCTGCCAGCTCGACGATCAGGGCGTCTGCATCTACCGCGAGGAAAAGAAGAAGAAGCCCAAGAAGAGCAAGGACACCGAGGTCGACGCCGAGAACGACTTCCCTGAGACCGAGTACACGGACGAAGAGAAGCAGATGCTCGGCTCGTACGACATCTACACGAAGTACGTCAAAAAGAAGGACGACAAAGAGCTGCCCAAGATCATGTATCACCGGGCAAAGCTCATGATGGAGCACAACAAGTTCGACGAGGCGAAGCCGCTCCTGATGGAGATGGTGACCAAGTTCGACGACGTCAAGGAGGCGCAGATCTACGCCGCTTGGTGCTCGGCGATGCTCATCGACTTGCTGACCATCCGCTGGCTCGACAAGGACAACAACCCGGCCGAGGTCATCGCGGCCAGCGAGGAGCTCGAGGAGTGGGCGACCAAGCTCCAGGGCATGAAGATCTGGAACCACCCCGAGAACTCCTCGGTGCGCGAGGCCGTGCCCACGCTGCTCGCGGGCATCGGCTGGAAGAAGGGCATGGCCTACCGCGACGCGGGCGCGGCCTACGTCAACGGTGAAGAGGGCGGCGACCCCAAGGGCTTCGAGAAGTGCGCCGCGCAGTTCATCGAGGTGTTCAACAACTTCGAGGACCACGACAGCGCCGCCACGCTGCTGTGGAACGCCGCCGACTGCTCCGACGCCGCCTACCAGGTCGGCCAGGCCATCCAGATCCGCCAGGCGCTGCTCGATCGCTTCCCCGACAGCGAGCACGCCCAGGACACGCTCCACTTCCTCGCGGAGTCCTACCAGGCCGTGGCCTACTACGCGGACTCGGCCCAGCGCTACGAGGAGTTCGCCGAGCAGTACCCGAAGGACGACCGGTCCAGCAACGCGCTGCAAAACGCCTACCTGTTCCGCCTCGGCCTCGGTGAAGAGAGCAAGGCCAAGGAGAACCTGGGCAAGTACGAGTCCCTCTACAAGAAGAAGGACATCGACAAGGCCGCGAAGATCTTCTGGTCGCAGCACGACCTGCTCGAGAGCGAGGGGGCCAAGCGCTCCCACGCCGAGCAGTACCTCAAGACCTACGGCAAGCGCGGCGGCATCGACCGCAACGTGGTCGCCGAGGCCGTGATCGCGCAGATCGACTGGCGCCGCTCCTGCGAAGAGCCGCTGCTCTACGACTCCTGCATCACCATCAAGCGTCGTCGCGTGCTCTCGGGCGTCGAGGAGATCGAGCGGCGCAAGAAGATGGAGGAGAAGCAAAAGGCCGCCGAAGAGAGCGACGAGAAGACCCGCTTCCGTCCCCCCAGGCGCTGCGGTAGCCCCACCCAGGGCATCATCACCGTCCACCGCCGGGGCAAGAAGCGCCGCGAGGCCGCGCAGGCGCGCTTCAAGAAGATCCTCAAGCTCGTCGGCAACGGCAGCAAGATCAAGCTGCCCGAGGACGACGTGAAGCGCATCGAGGACTTCAAGAACGCCTGGGCCATGTCCATGGTCTACCGGGCGGACTCCAAGTACGAGGAGTACTTGACGCTCAAGATGCCCGAGGATCTCGATTTCACGGTCCTCGACTACTACAAGGACACCGGCGTCCCCTCGCTCGAGCGCAAGTACGAGGAGTCGCTCAAGAAGGCCGAGGACTCGAAGAAGCGCTTCGGCGAGTTCTTCCAGGAGAAGGTCAAGCTCGGCCAGGAGCTCAAGGACGAGTACGCGGCCGTCAAGGACACCGGCAGCCCCTACTGGGTGCTGGCCGCCGCGGCGCGCACCGCCTCGGTGCTCCAGAACTTCGCGGACCAGCTCTACCGCGCCGACGTGCCCCAGAGCTTCCGTACGCAGGAGCAGGTCTGGGCCTACTGTGACGCGCTCGCCGATCAGGCGCAGCCGCTGCAGGACGAGGCGCTCGCCGCCTACACCTACTGCATCGAGCGCTCGACGGAGTTCCAGTTCTTCAACGAGTTCTCGCGTCTGTGCGAGGAAGAGATGCAGCAGCGCGACGCCGAGAAGTACCCGGCGACCAACGAGCTGTTCGGCGTGTCCATCTACACCGCGAGCCGGATCGAGAAGGTCGGCGTGCTCGAGGATCCGATGGGCGGGCGCAAGAACCCGGTCAAGAAGAAGCAAGAAGAGACCGGGGGCGCGAGCGCCTCGGCCGACGCGGACGAGAGCAAGGAAGAGGAGGAGTAATCATGATCATCGATAAACTCTCCCCCATCGCGCTGTGCCTGGGCCTCGCCGTGGCCGGCTCCATGGTCGGCTGCAAGAAGAAGGGCGGGGACTCCAAGAACCCCGACAACAAGGAGCTCAAGGACGCCGGCAACGCCGAGGTCCCCGACGAGCAGGCCAAGGCCCAGTTCGCGGAGGCCTACGAGGCCTACGAGACGGCCAAGTCCGACGGCTCGCTGTCCGCCGCCGAGTGTGAGCGGGTGGCCAAGACCTTCCAGGAGGTCTACGAGAGCAACAAGCGCTCGATGCTCGTCGCTCGCTTCAACGTCGGCGCGCTCTGGGAGGAGTGCGGCGACATGGAGAAGGCCGCCAAGGTCTACCAGGAGCTCGGCGACAAGAACTTCCACCTCGCGCTCAACAACCTGGGCGTGATCGCGTGGAACAAGGGCGACACCAAGAAGGCCCTCGACCTGTTCAAGAAGTCCGTCGACGCCGACAAGAAGCAGGCCTTCGCCGCGCGCAACAACCTCGCTGCTGCGCACCGCGATCGCTACGCCGACAAGGTCAGCCAAGAGGACTTCGAGATCGCCGAGAAGCAGATCCAAAACGTCCTCGCCGTCGACACCAGCAACAAGGCGGCCTACGAGAACCTCGCGCGGCTCTACTACGACCGCGGCCGGCTCAAGGATCCCTCCTACCTGGTGCTCGCCAACCTGGTGGTGACCCAGGCGATCCGCGTGCTCGAGAAGGACAAGCAGGACAGCGCGGACATCCGCAACCTGCAGGGCCTGCTCTTCATGCAGCAGGACAACCAGATCGACGCGCTCAAGGCCTTCAAGAAGGCCGTCTCGATCGACGCGAACCACGCCGACGCGAACCGCAACATCGGCTTCATCGCGATCCGCTTCCGCGACTACCCGACCGCCGAGAAGGCCTTCGACACCGCGCTCAAGGACGCCAGCGTCAAGCGTGACATCGAGGTCTACATCGCCATGGGTGTGGCGAAGCGCGGCCTCAAGAAGTTCACCGAGGCCGAGGAGTGGTACCGCAAGGCCATGGAGATCGATAAGAAGGACCCGCGGCCCTGGTACAACCTGGCCGTCCTCAACCAGGACCACCTGGTGGGTCAGGACGACGTCGATCAGACCAAGCTCGAGGCGTTCTACAAGACTGCCCAGGAGCACTGCGGCAAGTTCATGAAGATGGCCGAGGGCAACAAGAAGTACGCCGACGCCTACGCCGATTGCGTCGACCGTGACGCGATCATCAAGGACACCTTCGAGACCTTCAAGGTGATGGCCGAGCTCGAGAAGAAGGCCAAGGAGCTCGAGGCCCTGGAGAAGAAGCAAGAAGAAGAGCGACGCAAGCGCTTGCTCGAGATGGAGCAGCAGGCCGCGGCCGCGGGCGAGGAAAGCCCGATGGAGGCCCAAGAGGCCGCCGCGGACGCAGAGGGCGGCGAGGGCGGCGAGTAAAGCCAGCTCGACGAGCATCCTCCGAGAGGGCGGCCCGGCATCCGGCGCCGCCCTTTTTCATGCGCTGCGTTTCCGCCTCGGCCCGGGCCCGCGCTCTCGACGCGGAGATTCGAGGGGGATCGAAGAAGATCCAAGCGGCAGGGGTGCTCGTTTGGGAGCTGGCCGTGGTTTCAGGAGCGCAGGCTGCGGCTCTCGACGCGGTCCGAGCGGCCGCGATCTCGCGGTGATCGCAACCATCCCCGAGCGCAAAAGATCGATTCTCGCCGCCTCCAAGCGCAATACGATGGTTTACACACATTCCTCGCACCGCTAATATCCCCAGCGAGGTTTCGCCTCGGCCGTCCCTTGGGCGGTGTGCTCCCCAGGAGTCCAGCCATGAAGTTCTGCAAGTCGATGCTCGTTTTTTCCGTCGCGTTCCTGCTCTCGGCCACCGCCTGGGCCGCCCCGGAGGACGCTGACGCGGCCGCCATGCGTGGGTCCGATGGTGGCGTCACCGTCTACGACTTCGAAGACGATGACGTCGACGGTGAGGTCCTCTCGCCCGAGGGCGCCAACCTGAGCTCGCGCGGCCGCAGCAAGCACGCCAGCATGATCACCATCCGGCCGCACTTCATCTCCGAGCTCATCAAGATGGCCAACGACATCTGAGGCCGGGGAGTGGCCAGCCCTCGCAGCAGGGGCTGGTCACGCCGCTCTGTGCGCGTGCTCACGGACCAGGTCCAGGACCTCGGGAAGAAAATCGCAAGCGCCAGGAACCTGCCCAGTAAGTCGCTGTCCAGACGCCCGAACCCGAACCCACTTCTCAACGACCGCCTGCGTGTGACGGTCTCCCAATCCCGAAGGGAGCGCACACGAGGCCCGACCGCCCGCAGGCGAACCAAGTATTTCGAGGACCGATGTCCAGCAAGACGCTCACGCTGAAAATTTTCCGGGCAGACGAGCTCGTCGACACCAAGACGCTCAGCCAAGACGTCATCAAGATCGGCAAGCTCAAGAGCAGCCACCTGTGCCTCGAGGACGAGGCCGTGGCGCGCATGCACGCAGTGATCGAGGTCTCGGGCAACGATGTCCGGATCATCGACCTCGGCAGCGCGACGGGGACCGTGCTCAACGGCGCGCCCATCGACAAGAACGCCTCGGTCAGCCAGGGCGATGTGCTGACCTTCGGCCCCTACCGCGTCGAGATCTCGTCGATCGCCGACGCCCAGGCCGTCGCGCCGGCGCCCGCTGCTGCGGCGCCGGTGGCCGCCTCGCCGAGCACCCCGCCGCCGCGTCCGGTGGCCGCCGCCGCGCCGATGGCCGCCGCCGCGCCCCCGATCCAGATCGACGTCGGCGCCGTCGAGGTCCAGGACGGCCGCCAGGTCGCCGAGGTCGTGGCGATGTACGGCCGCACCGCCCTCGACGTCGCGCACGTCGGCCAGGTCAAGAGCCGCAAGGCGAGCGCGCCGATCTTCATGGGCATCGGCGGCATCATGCTCGTCGGTGGCCTCGCGCTCTTCGGCTACGAGGTCACGCAGGACTGGGAGAGCTACTCCAACGAGCTGCGCGAGGCCAAGCAAGCCAAGATGACCGAGCCGACCAAGCCGGGCGCGGGCACCGGTGCCCTCGGCCTTGGGCTGGCGCTGCTCGGCATGATCCCCTTCGTCGCCGGCGCCATGCGCCTGAGCGAGAAGACCGTCGTCGACTACACCATCGGCGAGGGCCACAACGCGGTCTTCCACGTGCCGCCCCAGGGTCTGCCCGACTCGGTCGCCTTCCCGCTCGTGCGCAGCAGCGGCGGCGAGTTTGCGCTCAACTTCACCAAGGACATGTCCGGCGAGGTCACCCTCGACGGCCAGACCCTGTCCCTCGAGGAGCTGGTGTCCTCGGGCCGCGCTGGCGGCTCGGGCTCGCACTACAGCTTCCCGATGCCCCGCGGCGTCCAGGGCAAGGTCAACTATCAGGACATCACCTTCCACATCAACACGGTCAACCCGGGGGCGGTCGTCGCCGGTCGTGGCGACGTGGACTGGCCGTTTTGGGCCTACGTGGGCGGCACCGCCGTCATCGGCATCACCTTCTACCTGCTGATGCGCAGCATCCCCGACGACCTCCTGGCGATCAGCCTCGAGGACGGCGACGGCGAGCCGGCCTACGCCCGCTTCATGCACCAGCCGGACGAGACCAAGGAGGAGGAGCCGCCGCCCGAAGAGGAGACCGAGGCCTCCGACGACGCCGCTGGCGGCACGGGTCAGCGCCACGCCGGTGAGGAGGGCAAGATGGGCAAGCCTTCGAGCAAGTCCAAGTCCGGCCTCTACGCCATGAAGGGCCCGAAGAACGCGGTCCCGCAGATGGCTCGCAACTTCGACCCCGACATGGCTGCGCGCAGCGCCGGCATCCTCGGTGTCATGCAGCAGCAGGGCGGTAGCTTCCTGGCCTCGCCCCACGGCGGCGCGTTCGCGGTCGGCAACGACGACGAGGACGTCTGGGGTGGTCTGACCGGCAGCGAGGTCGGTGAGGCCTACGGCGTCGGCGGCCTCGGCCTGGTCGGCACCGGTCGCGGCGGCGGTGGCACCGGTGAGGGCACCATCGGCCTCGGCAACACCGGCCTGATCGGCAAGGGCGGCGGCGGTGGCTCGGGCTCGGGCTACGGCCGTGGCTCGGGCGCTGGCTTCGGTGGCCGCGGCAAGCGTGTCCCCAAGGTCCGCCAGGCCAAGGCCAAGGTCCAAGGTGCGCTCGACAAGGACATCATCCGTCGCATCGTCCGCGCGCACATCAACGAGGTCCGGTCTTGCTACAACGCCGGCCTGACCAAGGACCCCAACCTCCAAGGTCGCGTCGCCGTCAACTTCGTGATCACCGGTACGGGCAAGGTCGGCTCGGCGGTCGTCCAGGAGTCGACGATCAAGGACAAGAGCGTGGGCAACTGCATCGCCAAGGCGGTCAAGCGCTGGAAGTTCCCCAAGCCCCGTGGCGGCGGCAACGTCATCGTCACCTACCCCTTCAACCTCAGCCCCGGCTGAGTGACGCCCGCGCTGCACAGCGGCGCAGGGGATCGAGAAGAGCGGGCCTTTGGTCCGCTCTTCTCGCGTTCTCGGCCGCGAGCGCAGGATCGAGGGTGTCCTGCCATCACCGCAGTTGTAACCAGTAGCCCTGCTCGGTATCATTCCGCGCCCCTGAAGGTCTTCCGATGCGCCGCCACTTGACCGCAGTCTTCCTCGCCGCCGCCTTCTTGCTCCCCGCTTGCAACCTGACCAGCCAGGCGCGAGTGGACTCGATCAAGGCGATGAACGAGGGCATCCAGCAGCTGAACAAGAACAACATGTCCGGCGCCGAGCGGGCGATGCAGGAGTCCATCAAGAAGGACCCGACCCACGCCGAGGCCTACCTCAACCTGGGCAAGCTCTACCGCAAGCAGCAAAAGTGGGTCGACGCCGAGAAGGCCTTCCGCGGCGCCATCGAGAACATGGGCGAGGGCCAGCGCGGTGACTACTGGTTCGAGCTCGGCGCCGTGCAGGTCGCTCAGGCCGCCGAGCCCGGGACGAGCCGCGCCGAGCAGGAGACCAAGTGGCGCGAGGCGATCACCTCCTTCTCCGAGGCGATCAAGCTCAACCCCAACCTCTACAAGGCCCACTTCCAGATGGGCAAGCTGCACGAGCAGCTCGACGAGCCCGAGCAGGCCGACCAGGCCTACCGCAAGTGCATCGAGCTCAACGGCAACTACAGCCCCTGCTTCGTGTCGTTGGGCAACATGTACATCGACTACGGCTTCTCGAACGTGGCCATGGTCGTGCTCGAGACGGGCACCAAGGTCAACGAGACCGACGCCGACATGTGGAACGGCATGGGCCGCGCCCTGCTGAACCTCAACAAGCCCAAGGAAGCGGTCGACGCCTACAAGAAGGCCAAGCTGATCGACCCCGACAAGCCCGACGTGCTCTTTGGTCTGGGCATGGCCTACGCCGAGATCCCCATGCGCGAAGAGGCCGAGAAGACCCTCAACGAGTTCATGGACAAGGCCGGGAACTCGCCGGAGCACATCAAGAAGGCTGCGCAAGACACGATCATGCGCATGCAGGGCCCGATCTGATCTTCTGATCTTCTGCCCTGAACACCGGGCTCCAAACCAAGTCCAGGAGTGGGTCCAGGGCTGGGTCCGGAGCCTGGCCCGGCGCGCCGGGTCCTCGCGCAGGCAGATGTCGGACCGAGCCGCGTGGGCCGGCCCGCGAGCCCGGGGCTCCGCGAAGGGCTGATCCAATCTACAGCGCCTGGCCGTGAGGCCTCGTCCGTGCGGGCGGTGGCTCCGGCAAAAACGCGTTCTCGGGCCTGCGGGTTCACCGTGAAGGTGGTCTCGTGGCGTCGCCATGGTCGAGTGCGGCCCCGCCTGGAGCCGCTCTCGAGGTGCGCGACTTGGTGCCCGAGCGCGCGTCGTCGAGGTCGCAGAGCGCTCGGCGTGCAGGCGCCGCGTTGAGTGGTTTGGAGCCGACGTGTTATATCGGCGCCCCAGCCAGTGAAAATCCTCTGTGATGCTGGCAGGATAGGGCCCAGATGGAAGTCACCCAGCGGATCAAGGCGCGCCTCAAGCAAGTCCAGGACTGGAACTCTGTCATCGACGAGATCGAGCAAGAGGCCGCCGGCCTCCCGGACGCTTCCCAGCAGTCCCTCGCGCTCTTCGAACTCGCGCGCGCTTGCGAGGTCATGCTCCTCGACAAAGCGCGCGCGATGCAGTGCTACCAAAAAGCGTTCAAGCTCGATCAGAGCAACGTGACCGCTCTCGAGCATGCCCGGTTGATCTACCGGGACATGGCACACCTCGAGATGGTCAACAAGCTGATGAGCCTCGAGCTGCGCATCAACCAAGACCCCGCGCGCGCGCCTCGGCTGAACTACGCCTTTGGTTGTGCGCAGCTCAACTCGGGGCAGATCGACGCGTCCAAGCCTTACCTCGCGGCCGCGGCCAACGAGGAGCCGGACAACACCGTCTATCAGGCGCGCTTCCAGGAGACGCTCTACGATCGCAGCAACTGGAACTTCGGGCTCGACACGACCTTGGATCAGCTGCGCGCGCTGACGGGGGCCGACGATCCGCTGGCGGCCGACGTCGCCAACCGCGGTGAGCAGATCGGTGCGCTCTACATGCGCGCCGCTCGGATCCTCCAGCAAGAGCAGCCCGACGATCCGCGCCTGCTCCCGCTGCTCTTCAAGGCCCTCGACGCCGACCCGGTCAACGACGAGGCGGCCTTCGTGGCCGAGACGACCCTCGCCTCGGGCGGCCACCTTCAGCACATCCAGCAGCTCCAAGATCGCCGCGCCAGCTTGATCGCCGACGAGGCCGATCGCGTGGCGATGCTGACCGAGTTCGGCAACATCTGGCAGGTCCGGCTGCAAAACCCGGACATGGCGGCCTACTTCTACCGCCAGGCCCTCGAGCTCGCCTACGCCTCGGGCACCGCCTTCCCCGGTCAGCTCGCGGCCTATCGCGCCGTCAAGCTCGCGGGCGCGGAGAGTGGTCAGTACGAAGGCGTCGTCGAGCTCGCCGAGCGCGGCATCGCGATCGCCGATGCCGACGACGCCACGGTCCTGGCGCTTCAAGCAGGCGAGCTCGCCTGGCAGACCGAGGACATCGACGCGGCCCGGCGGCTGCTCGGTCGCGCGGCAGCCGACGCGGCTGGCAACCCGTTGATCGAGCAGTTCGAGGGGGCCTTCGGTCCGCTCGAAGCTGGCGACGATCAGGCCGAGGCGGCGGCAGCAGAGGCGGCGGCAGCAGAGGCGGCAGCAGCCGAAGAGGCGGCGGCAGCCGAGGCGGCAGCGGCAGCAGAGGCGGCGGCCGCCGAAGAGGCAGCGGCGGCCGAGGCAGCGGCGGCAGCGGAGGCCGAGGCTGCTGAAGAAGCAGCGGCGGCGGCGGCCGAAGAGGCGGCGGCAGCCGAGGCGGCGGCGGCCGAGGAGGCAGCGGCGGCCGAGGCAGCGGCAGCAGAGGCGGCGGCGGCCGAGGCAGCGGCGGCCGAGGAGGCCGAGGAGGCAGCGGCGGCCGAGGCAGCGGCAGCGGAGGCGGCGGCCGAGCAGGCGGCGGCCGAAGAGGCGGCGGCAGCGGAGGCGGCGGCGGCCGAAGAGGCGGCGGCGGCCGAGGCGGCAGCGGCCGCGGAGGCAGAGGACGACTCTGACGACTCCGACTCCGACTCCGACGCGGACGCGGACGCGGACGCGGACGCGGACGACGACGAGCCGCGGGCAGCGTCCGCAGACGACGGCAGCTACACCGAGGAGGAGCAGGCGCTCATCGACAAGGCCGAGCAAGCGTCCAAGAAGGGCGGCAAGCGGGCCATCGACGCCTGGCGGGCGGCGGTCAGCGCCATGCCCCTCAAGCAGATGCCGCGCGACCGGCTCAAGCAGCTCTACATCGACAACAACAAGTGGAGCAACGTCGCCGATCTCTACAAGGATCACATCAAGCACGTCAGCGACGAGGAGTCGATCCCGCTCTACTGGGAGCTGCTCGACCTCTACCGTGAGCGCCTCAAGCAGCCCGGCCTCGTGGTCACGACTTTGTCGCAGCTCGAGAAGCTCGTCGAGGCGACGGGCGACAACGAGGCGCTGCTCGAGGTCGTCGAGGCCCAGCAAGCGCAGTTCGAACAGATGAAGCGCTGGCCGGATCTGATCAGCCGGATCCGCCGTCGCGCCGAGCTCTACGAGGACCCGGCCAAGAAGACCGAGCTCAACCTCGAGGCTGGCCGCCTCTTCCTCGACAAGTTCAACAACCAGGCCGAGGCGATCAAGAGCTTCGAGGCCGTGATCGAGACCGACGAGTACAACGTCGAGGCCCTCGGCAAGCTCAAGGAGCTCTACTCCCGTCGCCGCGACTGGGAGAAGATGATCATGGTCCAGCAGCGGGAGCTCTCGCTGATCGAGGACCCCGCCGAGCGCCACGAGCAGATGCTCGAGGTCGCGCGCACGGCCGGCAAGAAGATCAAGAAGCCGGCGCTGGCGATCCAGCTGTGGAGCGCCGTGCTCGAGGGGGATCCGACCAACCTCGAGGCCCTCGAGCACCTCGAGAGCATGCAGGAGCGCGAGAAGGACTGGGAGGCCCTGGCCAAGACCCTGTCCACGCTGTGCGAGATCCTCGACGACGACAAGAAGAAGAGCCAGCTGCTCGTCAAGCTCGGCCTGCTCTACGCGGACAAGCTCGACGACAACGCCGCGGCGATCCGCACCTGGGAGACGCTGCACGAGCTCGAGCCCGACAACCGTCGGGCCCAGGACGCGCTCAAGAAGCTCTACCTGGCCGAGGGCGACATGGACTCGCTCGAGAGCTTCTACGCCAAGCAGGACAAGTGGTCCGAGTTCATCCGCGTGCTCGAGCGCGAGGTCGACAACGTCGAGGACCCGGAGCAGGCGACCAAGCTCAACCTCAAGGTCGCCAACCTCTACAAGACCCAGCTCGACAAGCCCGATCGGGCGGTCCGCTCGCTCGAGAAGGCGCTCGCCAAGGACGAGAACAACCTGACCTTGGCCGAGGCCCTGCTCGAGCTCTACGAGGAGGCCGGCGACGAGCGGCACATCTCGACGCCGCTGCAGATCAAGCTCCAGCACAACGAGGACCCCTACGAGCGCCAGCAGCTGCTCGCGCGCCTCGCCGACCTGGCGGAGCGGGTCCACAACGACCAGGCCCAGGCCTTCCAGTACTGGAAGCAGTCCGTCGACGAGGACCACACCCAGGCCGAGTCCGCCGACCACATGCGCCGGCTGGCCGAGGACACCAACCTCTGGGGTGAGCTGGTCGCGTCCTTCGAGCAGGCCTACGCCAAGTACGGCCCCGACGCCGAGAGCCTGCCCCTGCGCCTGACCGTGGCCGAGGTCTACGAGAAGCGCCTCGCCGACCTCGAGAAGGCGCTGACGGTCAACCAGGAGATCCTCGAGATCGATCCCGAGCAGGAGGTCGCGCTGGCCTCGCTCGAGAACCTCTACCTCGCGCTCGGCCGCGAGGAGGACCTGCTCAAGGTCCTGACCACCCAGCTCGAGCTCGCGACCGACGACGACGAGCGCCGGCAGATCCAGACGCGGATCGGCTCGATCCACGAGCAGCTCGGTCACGCCGAGCAAGCCGTCGCGGCCTACAGCGCCGTGCTCGACATGGGCGTCGAGGATCCGGCCGCGCTCGCGGCCCTCGACCGCCTCTACCTCGGGCTCGAGAGCTGGCAGGAGCTCGCCGACATCCTCCGCCGCGAGCTCGCGGTCGTCGAGGAGCAGGGCGAGGAGAGCGAGGCGGGGATGAAGCTCCCCGATCGCGCGACGATCCGCCATCGCCTCGGCGTGATCTTACAAGAGCACCTCGACGACGCCCCCGAGGCGATCGAGCTGTTCCGCGAGGTCCTCGAGTACGACCCCGACCACGAGGACGCGCGCCAGCGCCTCGAGAGCTGGCTCGAGCACGACGAGCTCAAGGTGACCGTCGCGACGATCCTGCGCGAGGTCTACCAGCGCCGCGAGGAGTGGCCGCAGCTGGTCACCGTGCTCGAGATCCTGGCCGCGGCCGAAGAGGTCACCCCGGATCGCGTGGTCTTGCTGCTCAAGATCGGCGAGATCCAGGCGACCGCGCTCGGCGACAGCCGGGCGGCCTTCGACGCCTACGCGCGCGCCTTCAAGGCCGACCCCGAGGACGAGACCGCCCAGGCCTCGCTCGAGCAGATCGCCAGCCTGGACGAGCGCTGGGCCGACTTCGCCGAGCTCTACGAGGGCGCGGTCGCCAAGGACCTGCCCAGCGAGCTGATGAAGCAGCTGCTCCACAAGCTCGCCTCGGTCTACGACACCCAGCTCGGCCAGGCCGAGCAGGCCGTGACCTGCTACCAGCGGGCCGTCGACATCGACCCCGAGAACCGCGAGGCCCTCGACGCGCTCGAGGAGCTGTTCCAGCGCGCCGAGAACTGGGCCCAGCTGCTCGAGGTCTACCGCAGCAAGGTCGAGTTCGAGGACGACCCCGAGCTTCGCCAGGGGCTGCGCTTCAAGATCGCCTATCTCCAGGAGGAGATGCTCCAGCAGCACGCCGAGGCGATCTCGACCTACAACGAGATCCTCGCCGACGACGACACCAACATGAAGGCGATCGTCGCGCTCGATCGCCTCTACCAGGGCCAGGAGAACTGGGCCGACCTCGCCGAGATCCTCGATCGTCAGCTCGCGCTGGCCGGGGATCCCGACGACATGATCCAGCTCAGCTTGCGCCTGGGTGAGGTCCGCCTGAGCAAGCTCGGGCAGGCCGGCCTGGCCGTCGAGATCTACCGCCGGGTGTTCGACTACGACCCGGGCAACGCCGACGCGCTCGCGGCCCTCGAGACCCTGCTCGACGACGAGGAGCAGCAGCTCACCGTCGCCAAGATCCTCGAGAACATCTACCGCTCGAGCAACGAGTGGGCCAAGCTGATCCGCGCCTACGAGATCATGGTCGCGCGCTCGCTCGACCCGACCGAGCGGATCGCCTTGCTCCACCAGATCGCGGAGCTCTACGAGATCGCCGGCGAGCAGCCCGATCAGGCCTTCGAGGCCATGGGCCGCGCGCTCAAGGAGGACCCGGCCAACGAGACCACGCAGCAGCGCCTCGACAACCTGGCCAACCAGATGGGCACCTTCGCCGAGCTCGTCGCGCTCTACGAGTCGGCGATCGAGGACATCGTCGACGACCAGCTGAGCATCCAGATCCTCGACAAGGTCGCGCAGATCTACGAGACGGTGCTCGACGATGCCGCGTCCGCGGCGGCCAGCTACGGCAAGATCCTCGAGATCGACCCGGGCAACTTCGCGGCCATCGACGCGCTGATCGAGGTCCACCGCCGGACCAACAACTTCGAGGCGCTGGTCGCTGCGGTCACCCGCAAGGCCGAGATGGTCGAGGACGCGGAGGACCGCAAGGCCCTGCTGCTCTACGCCGCGGACATCCGCGAGACCATGATGGAGGACGCCGAGGGGGCGATCGAGCTCTACCAGCAGGTCCTCGGCCTCGACGACGCCGACGCCCGGGCCCTCGACGCGCTCGAGAAGCTCTACCTCGGGCTCGAGAACTGGGAGGCCCTGCGCGACGTCTACCAGCGCAAGACCGAGCTGGCCGAGACCGCCGAGGACCGCCGCCAGGCCCTCCACGTCCTCGGTCAGGTCCACGACCGCGAGCTCGGCGACGTCGAGCGTGCGATCGACACCTACCAGGCGATCCTCGACATCGACCCCACGGACTACGACGCGATCCAGGCCCTCGACCGGCTCTACGGTCAGGCCGAGCGCTGGCACGACCAGCTGCAGATCCTCGAGCAGGCCGTGGAGGTCGCCGACCGCCACGAGGAGCAGACCGCCCTGCGTCACCGCATCGGCGCGCTGTGGGAGAACCAGCTCGCCGACCCGGTCCGCGCGGTCGAGTCCTACCGCGAGGTCCTGGCCCACGACCCCAACCACGAGCCGACCATCGAGGCCCTGGGTCGCATCGCCCACGGCGACACCCAGCCGATGATGGCCGCCGAGGTGCTCGAGCCCTTCTACGAGCAGCTCGCCGAGTGGGAGAAGCTGATCGACCTCTACGAGGTCATGGTCGAGCACACCGAGGACCCGCTCGCCAAGATCGAGCGCCTGCACAAGATCGCCGACACCTACGAGCGCCAGCTCCAGGAGTTCGACAAGGCCTTCGACACCTACGCCCGCGCCCTCGCCGTGGACAAGGAGGACGAGACCACCGTCGAGCAGATGACCCGGCTCGCCGAGGTCACCGGCGACTGGGAGAAGTACGCGCGGATCCTCGACGAGCAGTCCGAGGACATCATGGACCCGCTCGTCAAGGCCAAGATGCTCAAGCGCGTGGCCGCGGTCCGCCTCAACCAGCTCTCGGACGTCGAGGCGGCCATCGACCGCTACCGCAAGGTGCTGCTCGAGGACCCCGAGGACCGCGAGGCCATCGAGGCCCTCGACGCGATCTTCAGCCACCTCGAGCGCTGGGGTGACCTCGTCGAGAACCTCCAGCGGCAGATCACGATCACCGAGGACGAGGACAGCTCCATCGCCCTGCAGTACCGCATGGGCCAGACCTACCAGATCAACATGGGCGACCTGCCCAACGCGATCGAGGCCTACCGGGAGATCCTCAACATCCAGCCCGAGCACTCGCCGAGCCAGCAGGCCCTCGAATTCATCTTCTACGAGGGCGAGCATCAGCACGAGATCGCCGAGATCCTCGAGCCGATCTATTTCGCCGCCGAGCGCTGGGAGCCCCTGGTCAAGCTCGGTGAGGCCCGGCTCGAGTCGATCGAGGAGGCCGCCGACCGGTTCACGGTCATCCAAAACGTGGCCGAGATCTGCGAGCGTCGCCTCGGCGACATCGGTCAGGCCTTCTTGTGGTGGCTGCGCGCCTACATCGACGATCCGATGAGCGTGCAGATCACCGAGGAGATCGAGCGCCTCGGCGAGGCCACCCAGGAGTGGGGGGCGATCGTCGACGTCGGGGATCAGATCCTCGAGGACGCGGACTCGGTCTCGCCGGAGGTCCGCCAGCAGGTCCTGGCCCGCAGCGCGCGGATCCTCGACCAGAAGCTCCAGGACTACGGTCGGGCCATCGGCTACTACCGCGCCGTCCTCGAGCTCGACGAGGACAACGTGCCCGCGCTCGCGGCCCTCGATCGCCTCTACACCCAGGCGGCGATGTACGTCGAGCTCGCCGAGATCCTCCAGCGCCGGATCGGCGTCGAGATGGACTCGGAGCTGCTCGTCGAACTTGAGCTGCGCCTCGCGCAGAACTTCGAGGCCTACCTGGGCAACATCGACGAGGCGATCGCCGCGTACACGCGGGTGCTCGACAACGCCCCGGATAACGCGGCGGCGCTCGCGCGCCTCGAGGCGCTCTACCTCAGCCAGCATCGCTGGTCGGATCTCTTCGACAACTACCAGCGCATGGTCGACGTCGCGAACACCGACGACGACATGGCCGGCTGCTACCAGCGCATGGCGAAGATCGCCTCCGACGCCCTCGACCGCGAGTCCGACGCGGTCGACCTGTGGGGTCGCGTGCTCGACCTGCGCGGCGAGGATCCGCTCGGGCTCTTCGAGCTCGCCGGCCTCCACGAGCGGGCCGAGCGTTGGGAGGAGCTCGTCGAGATCCTCGAGCGCCTGACCTACGTGCTCGAGGAGCCCGCCGCCCGCGTCGAGGCCTACCAGCGCCTCGGCCGGACCTACGGCGAGAAGCTCGAGCGTGATCTCAACGCCCTCGAGGCGTGGACCAACGCCCTCGAGATCGACCCCGAGAACCTCGAGACCCTCGAGACCCTCAAGCGGCTCTACGAGGACAGCCAGGCCTGGGTCGAGCTGATCGACATCCTCTCGCGGATGGTCCAGCTGCCCGCGGGCGTGCTCGCCCACGAGCGCCTGCGCGACCTGTGGGCCCAGATCGGCCAGATCCAGGGCGAGTACCTGATGGCCACCGACGACGCGATCGCGGCCTGGCTGCAGGTCCTCGCCATCGTCCCCGGTGACATGGAGGCCCTCGCCGCGCTCGAGGAGCTCTACACCACCGAGGGTCGCTGGCAGGAGGCGATCCAGATCCTCGAGCGCAAGGCCGGGGTCATCGAGGACGAGGAGAGCAAGATCGACGTGCTCATGCAGGTCGCGTCGATCTACGAGGAGCAGCTCGAGAACAAGATGCAGGCCAGCGGGGCCTACCTCGAGATCCTCGACCTGCGCCCCGGTCACCCGCCGGCGGCCGACGCCCTCGACGCGATCTACCGCGAGACGGAGCAGTGGGACGCGCTCACCGAGCTGCTGATCACCCGCGCCGAGGTCGCTGAAGACGACGCCGTCGAGGAGAAGGTCTCCTTCCTCCAGCAGGCCGCCAGGGTCTACGAGGAGCAGCTCGGCGACCTCGACACGGCCTTCGCCATCCTCCAGGCGGCGTTCAACGTCGACTACTCGAACGAGGACACCTCGCGCGAGCTCGAGCGGATCGCGACCGCCGCCAACAAGTGGGGCGAGCTGCTCAACGAGTACAACGCGATCGTCAACGAGATCGAGGACCCGCTCGAGCGCTGCGAGCTGTGGGTCAAGATCGGCCGCTGGTACGGCGAGCACCTCGACCGCCCCGACTACGGGATCCAGTCGCTGCACAAGGCCCTCGAGCTCAACCCCGAGAGCGTCAACGCGCTGCGCGAGCTGTCGAACTTCTACCGCCGCGCCGGCCAGTCCGCCGAGCTCGCCGAGACCCTGGCGAGGATCGTCCCGCTCGAGCCCGAGCCCGAGGTCCAGGCGGCCACGCTGCTCGACCTGGCGCAGGTCCAGGAGGTCGGCCTCGGTGATCTCCCGGCCGCGATCGAGAGCTACCGCCGCGTGCTCGAGATCGACAGCGAGAGCACCGTCGCCCTCGACTCGCTCGCGCGCCTGCACGAGACCCAGGGCGAGTGGAACGAGCTCGTCGCGGTCCTCGACCGCCGCGCGCAGATCATGGACGACCCGGACGAGATCCTGGTCATCCGCAAGCGCATCGGCATGGTCCAGGAGGTCAGCTTGATGGACGCCGCGGCGGCCATCGAGACCTTCAAGGACATCACCGCGAGCGAGCCCACGGACCGCGACGCGCTCCAGGCCCTCGAGCGGCTGTACATGAGCCAGGGCAACATCGAGGACTACCTCGAGACCCTGGAGGCGGAGCTCGACGCGACCGCCGACGTCGAAGAGCAGATCCAGATCTACGACAAGATGGCCACGGCCCTCGTCGAGCACGCGGACGACAAGGAGCGGGCGACCGAGACCCTCGAGAAGATCCTCGAGCTCGACTACACCCGCGACGAGACCTACCGCCGCCTCGAGGAGCTCTACTACGGGCTCGAGAAGTGGACCGAGCTGGTCGAGACCTACCGCAACCACGTCGAGGCCATCGGCGACGTGGACATGAAGATCGCCCTGCTCCTGGCCATGGGCGAGTGCTTCGAGAAGCAGATCCAGGACGTCGATCGCGCGATCGACTGCTACCGGGAGATCCTCGAGCTCGACCCCAACCACTTCGAGGCCGCCAACACCCTCAGCCGCCTCCAGGAGGCGATCGAGGACTGGCCGTCGGCGGTCGAGACCATGGATCGCCTGGTCCAGCTCAACCAGGATCCGCAGGCTCGCCTCGAGCTGCTGACCCGCATGGGCCGGGTCTACTTCCAGAAGCTCGAGGACCAGGCCGAGTCCGAGCGCCGGCTCAACGACGCGCTGACCATCGACCCCGGCCACGTGCCGGCGCTGGTCATCCTCGCCGAGCTCTACAAGGCGCGCATGGACTGGCTCAAGGCCGCGCGCACGCTGCAGTCGGCCTCGGACTACGCGACCAACAACTTCGAGAAGACCAACCTCGCCGCCGAGGCCGGGTTCATCTTCCTCGAGGAGCTCGAGGACGAGGGCGCGGCCACGAAGATGTTCGCGACCGCGATCAGCATCGACCCCGAGCACGTCAAGGTCGGCAAGGTGCTCTCGCGCGTCTACTACGCGGCCGAGCGCTTCGACGAGGCCGACCCGATCTTCGACATGCTGGCCCGCAAGTCGGACCAGCTCGAGCTCGACGACGAGGAGCTGCGCGAGCTCTACCTGCGCGCCGCTCGGGTCGCGCGCAAGCTCGGTCAGGGCGAGAAGGCGCTCAAGCGCTACAAGTCGGCCTACGACATCGACTCGACCAACCACGAGGTGCTGACCGGCATGGCCGACCTGCTCTTCGAGCAGGAGAACTGGGACCGGGCCTTCAAGCTCTACCAGACCATCTTGGTCCAGCACCGCGACAGCCAGAGCGACGACGACACCGTGCTCGTCTACTACCGGCTGGGTACGATCAAGCGTCGGCAAAACGAGCCCCGCAAGGCGCTCAACTACATGGAGAAGGCCCTCGAGGTTCAGCCCTTCAACCGGAAGGTGCTCGAGGCGGTCATCGAGCTGCAGTCGGCGGCGAATGACTGGGAGGGCGTGATCCAGGCCAAGCGGGCCCTGGTCGACGTCGTCGAGAGCGACGAGGAGCGCTTCGAGCTCTACAAGGAGATCGGCGAGCTCTACACCGAGAAGCTCGACAACCGCAGCAAGGCGGCCGAGTCCTTCAACTCTGCCCTCGACCTGCGGCCGACGGACTTCCCGATGCTGCACACCCTGCTGGC
The DNA here is from genome assembly GCF_011083025.2 of Pseudenhygromyxa sp. WMMC2535. Classification (NCBI taxonomy): domain Bacteria; kingdom Pseudomonadati; phylum Myxococcota; order Nannocystales; family Nannocystaceae; genus Pseudenhygromyxa; species Pseudenhygromyxa sp. WMMC2535. The sequence goes on along the minus strand of NZ_JABJWV010000001.1, from coordinate 2,209,198 downwards.
GCTCTACCAGGAGACCAAGCAGTGGGACGATCTGATCAGCATCATCGATCGCATCGTCGAGATCGAGACCGAGGGGCTGCGTCGCAGCCGCTACAACTACACGGCAGCGGTCGTGCTCCGCGACAACCTCAAGGCCCAGGACGAGGCGATCGATCGCTTCAACACGGTCCTCGACGACGACCCGACCTACCTCAAGGCCTTCCAGGCCATCGACGCCTTGGTGACCAAGACCAAGGACTGGAAGACCCTCGAGCGCTCCTATCGCAAGATGATCAAGCGCCTGCCCGCCGATGGGGAGGACGAGCTCAAGCTCGCGCTGTGGAGCAATCTCGGCGAGATCTACCGGACCCGGCTGAGCAACTTCCAGTCGGCCGCCGAGGTGTTCACGATCGTCGCCAACCAGTACGACCCGAACAACCCCAAGTGGCAGATCATCCTCGCGGAGATCTACGAGCGCCTGCTCGATCAAAACCCGACCGAGTTCGCGCCCAAGGCCGTGGCCGCGCACCAGGCCCTGATCGCCCAGGAGCCCTACCGGATCGAGAGCTACCACGCGCTCTACAACATCTATCGGGCCAGCAATCAGCTCGATAAGGCGTGGTGCCTGGCGCAGGCGCTGGTCTTCCTCAAGAAGGCCAACGACGAGCAGCAGGCGCTCTACGAGGAGCACCGCCAGGAGGGCTTCGTGCGGGCGCGCCAGCGCCTGAGCGAGACCACGATGCGCAAGCACGTGTTCCACCCGGATCAAGACGCGTTCTTGACCGGCATCCTCGGCCTCGTCGCCCAGCCGCTCGCGGCCTGGCGGGCCAAGGAGCTGCCGCCCACCATCAAGGCGGACAGCCGCACCGACATCACCCTCGATCCCTCGCCCTTCGCCCAGGTGGCCAAGTACGTCAAGGACGTGCTCAACGTCAGCGCGCCCGACGTCTACCTGCGCCCCAACGAGCCCGGCGACATCACGGTGATCAACGTCAAGCGCGACGGCTCCGTGCACCCCTCGATGGTCGTGTACTCGAACATCCTGCGCGGCAAGAAGGAGCACCACCTCGTGTTCGCCCTCGGCAAGCACATGATGGAGCTCTACCCGCCGCACTACGCCTACGTGACCATCGACCGCTCGCCCCAGAGCCTCAAGCAGGTGTTCATGGCCTGCATGCGGATCTGCGGCATGCCGGTCCAGGGCGACACCGCCGCCCTCGACTCCATCGCCCGCGAGATCAAGGGGCGGATGAGCGCCGGCCACGTCGACCAGCTCGGCAGCCTGATGAAGAAGTTCATCCAGGCCGGCGGCTCGACCGACGTCAAGCGCTGGGCCGCGGCCGTCGAGCTGACCGGCTACCGCGTCGGCTTGCTGATGTGCGGCGATCTGCAGACCGCCGCGCTGATGGTCTCGCAGGAGCAGAGCCTGCTCGGGTCGACGATGACGCCGAAGGACAAGATCAAGGAGCTGGTGCTCTACTCGATCTCCGAGGACTACTTCGACGCGCGTCGGGGCATCGGCATCCAGGTCGGGTGACCGAGCGAGGCCTCGCCTCGCCACCAACAAACAAAGCAGGGACCTTCGCGGGTCCCTTCTTTGTTGGTTGCAGGCGGGGTCTCGGCGTCAGTCCGCGCTGGCCTGGGCCGTGGCGAGGCGCTCGGGCTCGAGCTCGGCGGTCGAGAGCATGGCCTCGAAGGCGCGGATCTTGGGCCCGTCGAGGGCGAAGAGCTCGGCGAGGAAGCGCGGCGACAGGGGCTGGTAGTAGGCGCGGACCTCGACGCTGTAGGGGCCGGCGGCGGCCGGGGCGTCGAAGACGTAGCTGAGGCTGTCGCCGCCGGCGACGAAGTCGAGGTCCGCGGCGACGCCGACGGGGGCGATCTCGGCGTCGGCGAGCTGCGCGTCCCAGCCGGCGGGGAGCAGGCGATCGTCCTTGTAGTAGGTCGCGCCGCGCAGCAGGCGGTAGGTGGGCGCGCCCTGGTCGTCGGCCATGATCGCCTCCCAGATCTGGGCCTGGTCCGCCGCCGAGATCTCGGCGTAGTGGGGCGCCGTGGGCCCGCCGGCGAGCTCGCTGGGCAGGACCTCGCCCTCGCCGTCGAGCAGGCGGCCGCGCTCGTCGAAGGCGCCCGAGCCGAACACGAGCTTGTCGTTGGCGTCGCGGACCTCGATCCACGCGAACACCCGCCGGCTGGGGAAGCTCGTCGGGAGCTTGTGGCCGGCGAGGTTGGTCAAGGTGATCGGCACGCGTAGCTGCTCGCCCTCGCGGGTGATCGTGCCCAGGTCGAGCTGGGCGGTGGCGCCCTGGAGCTGGTCGCGGGTCGCGGCGATGGTCGCGTCGAAGGCCGCGCTGGGGGCGTCGGGGTTGAGGACCTCGGCGTAGTCGCGCAGCAGGCCGAGGACCAAGGTGTTGCCGCCCACGAAGACGTGGCGCCCGTAGGGGCTGCGCGGGAACACGTTGTTGGGGAAGTCGTCGCCCGGTGGGCGGTGGGCGATGGCGGTGGTCGTCTGCACGCCGCCCTCGGAGCGCTTGGGCGCGTGGCAGTCCTGGCAGCTTGCCGCCGCCGGCCCGGGCTCGCCGAGCTCGGTCGAGTAGGCGGAGTTGCGCCACTCGAGGTAGGGCGCCTGCTCGGCCAGGGTCGAGCCCGTGGCCTGGCCGGCGGCGTCGAGGGCCTCGGTGTGCAGGGTGTGGCAGGTCGCGCAGGTCGCCGACTCGAGCATGTGCGGGCTCTCGACGGGGCTCATGTCGACGTGGTTGAGCATCGGCATCGGGAAGGGGTCGGCGTGCGGCCCGTAGATCCGCCCCTCGCCCGCCACGGTCCACCCGCCGGAGAAGGACGTCGGGGCGCCGAGCTGCTCGTCCTCGATCTGGTGACAGAGCGTGCACGAGACCCCGTCGCGGCCGAGGGCGCCGTGGTCGGTGTCTTCGCCGAGGGCAGCGATGCTCGGCGCGCTGGCGCCCGTGAGCTCGAGCTCGGCCGAGAGCAGGGGCGCGTGGCAGCGCATGCACTTGGCCTCGATGGCCGCGGCCGCGGATGGGGTCGAGAGGACCTCGCCCTCGACCATGGCGTGCCAGAAGGGGTCGCGGCCGGCGTTGGCCATCATCGTCCCGCGCCACAGGTTGTGCGGGGCGATCGCCCGGTCGAGCTCGTCGCGCATGGCCTGGGCCTGGTCGCTGTTTGCGTGGCAGTCCTCGCAGGTGTGGGCCGTGGCGACGCGGCCGGTGTGGACCTCGTGGCCGGGAGGGAGCGCGAGGGCCGAGAGCGCCCCGGCGTCGCCGGTGTCCTCGGCCTCGCTCGAGTCGGGCGAGTCGCCCGAGTCTCCAGCTTCTCCAGCTTCTCCAGCTTCTCCAGCTTCTCTGGAGGACGAGGACTCGCCGCCGCCCGAGCTGCCTTCGCCGCCGACCTCGTCGTCGCCGCTCGGGGTCCCATCGTGGGCGCATCCGAGCACGAAGAGCGCGAGGGAGAGTGTCGACGAGCGAGGGAGGGCGAGGCGCGAGTTCATGGCCCCCGAATAAGCACAGATCGTACCGAGCCACACTGTGACAAATGGCGCCTCGGATGCGCCGCCGCGGGCCCGATCTTGCTCTACGTCTGTCCCTGGGCGCCGCCCTGCGTCCTTTCCTGAAACGCGGCGTTGAAACCCGCCTCGTCCAGCCTGCGACAGAGCGTCGCTATTGGGGCTCTTGCGTGGTCCGGAAGGGCGCGGTGTGGTGGCGGCGAGGGGCCGCGTCGCCGGCCGGGGTCTCGCGCATGCCGGTGACGTTCCAGATCTGGATCGGCTCGCTCTTGCCCTTGACCTGAACGGGGCGGCGCTGCTCGGCGATGATGTAGTCGGAGGCGTGGCCCATGGTCGTGGGCGAGATGATGATCTCGCCGGCCTTGGCCACGCTGCACAGCCGAGAGGACACGTTCACGGCGTCGCCGATGACCGTGTACTGGAGGGTCTGCGAGGAGCCGATGGCGCCGGCGATCACCGGGCCGGTGTTGAGGCCGATGCCGATCTGCACGGGCTCCTGGCCGGCGTTGGCCCGGGTGTGGTTGAACTCCTCGAGCGCCTTGAGCATGTCGAGGGCGCAGCGAACGGCGCGGATCGGGGCGTCGGGCTGCACCACGGGGGCGCCGAACAGGCCGATGATCTCGTCGCCGACGTACTTGTCGAGGGTGCCGCCGTGCTTGAAGAGCACGTCGACCATGAACTCGAAGTAGGCGTTGAGGGTCTCGACCATCTCTTCGGGCGTGTGCCGCTCGGACATCGAGGTGAAGCCCCGGATGTCGGCGAAGAGCATGGTGACCTCGCGCCGGGCTCCGGCCTGGTCGAGGGTCAGGGCGCCGGACACGATCTCTTCGACGAGGTTGGGCGAGAGCAGGCGCTGGAACTCGGCCCGGGTCGCCGCCTCGTGCTCGATCTTCTTGGCCAGGCGGTGGTTTTGGATGGCCACGGCGGCCTGGGTGGCGATGCCCGAGAAGAGCAGCAGGTCCTTGTCCTGGAAGGCGCCGGTGGCCAGCATCGAGTCGACGTGGAAGGCGCCCACGAGCTGGTCGCCGACGAGCAAGGGCACGCACATGGTCGAGCGGATGCCCTGCATGATGATGCTCTTGGCAGCCTTGAAGCGCTCGTCGACCATGGCGTCCGAGGACAGCACGGCGGCCTTGTTGCGCTTGACCTCCTCGAGGATGGTGTTGCTCAGCTGGATCTGCTCGTCGGGCCGCTTTTGGCGGACGTAGGCGGGGGTCAGCGCGTCCGAGTCGTTGTCGTAGAGCAGGATCACGGCCCGGTCGGCGCGGATGATCTGGAAGGTCTCGTCGACGATCTGCTGGAGGAGCTTGTCGAGGTCCGTGTCGAGGGCGAGCTTTTGGGACAGCTCGTGGGCGACGCGGAGCTTCTCGTAGTCGGCCTTGAGCGTGGCGATGTCCTGGATGTCCGCGACGGGCAAGAAGCGCTTGCCGGCGTCGATGCGGTTGCGGACCTCGCTTTGGACCTGGCCCGGCATCATGGTCACGCGGGCGTTTTGCGCGGCCTGCTGGGTCTGGTGCTGGGGGTTGGACTCGACGAAGCGGAAGGTGGTGTTGCCGAGCTGGAGCTGGTCACCGTCGTTGAGCGCGCCCTCGCCGACGCGCTCGCCGTTGACCATGGTCCCGTTGAGGCTGCCCGCGTCGCGGATCATCCACCGGCCGTTGGGCCCCAAGGTGATCCGGGCGTGCTCCTTGGACACGATCCGGTCGAGCACCTGGATCGTATTGTCGGGGTGGCGACCGAGGGTGTTGAAGGCGGTCAGGGGATACTCGATCTGAGTCTCCCCGAGCAGGATGAGTTTGGCGGACATCGCCCAGTCGGTCTCGTCGTCGGTGTAGCCGGCTCGAAGCGCGATCCTAGGCTAGCTGTACCGCTCGATCAACTGGAGCGAGAGGGATGCCGCAAAGCGCGCATCAGGCCGGCCTCTTCGGAGGTGCAGGTCAGCCGCTGGCGGGCTTGTTTCGCACGTTGATGTCGACCTCGGTGCCCCCACCCTGCTCGCTCTCGTCGAGGTTCGCGCCGCCCTCCGGGGGGAGCTTGAGCACCTGGGTCGAGCAGGTCCACGCCGCGCCGCGCCCGGAGCGGGAGCAGGTCATCTCGATCTCGTAGACCCGTTCGAAGGGCTCCATGAAGGCGAGCTCGATCCACGCGGAGTAGAGCACGCCGAAGCGCGCCTGGTTGTCGTCGTCGACCTCGATCCAGTACTCGGCGTTGGGATCGTCGACGCCGACGAGCTGGAGCTCGCTGATCATCTTGTTGCGCAGGCGCTTGAGCTGGTCGGGGTTGGCCATCATGTACCCGGACTGCCCGGTGAAGTCCGAGGAGGTCTCGTCGATGACGCGCACGGCCTCGGACTTGCAGATGACCACGGGGATGAACACGTAGACGAGGTAGGCGCCCAACACGAGCCCGAGCAACAGCGCCACGACGACGATGTTGAACTTGCGGGGCTTTTTATAGCTGACGAAGTCGTTCACGGACCTGCCCGGACGCAAGTATACGCCCAAGGTCCAGGCGGGCGGCGAGGAAAGCCGGCGCATGTCCGCCCGTTCAGCAGCGCGCGCGGGCAGGGGGCCGAAACACCCGAGCAGGGTCGGCGGGCGGCGCTGTGAGAACCTGGTATCTTGCGGGGACTCGGCGGCGAGGAATGCCGCTATCATCTCGGTCCGCGTGTACCACTTGCCCGCATACCTCGCGCTCGAGCGCTGGGTACTCGCCCGAACGGTGGTGGTCGTCCAGCCCAGCGGGCCGGAGGGGCCGCGCCGACTGCTGAGCGCTGGCGCGCGCCAGGTGCTGGTCATCGGCGCGGACTTTCCCTCGGAGCCTGGCATGCAGGTGCGCCCAGCCACGGGCGCACGCCTGCCGCTGCGCGACGCGAGCGTGGACTTGGTGGTCTGCGTCGAGGCCTTTGGCTCGCTGCGTTCGACGGACCGCCGCGAGCTGCTCCGCGAGGGCCACCGAGTGCTGCGCGGCGAGGGGCTGTTCTGCGCGTGGATCGAGCAGCGCGAGGTCGAGGCCTTTGGTCGGACCCTGGCCGGCTCGTCGCAGCTCGACTTTTGGGGCCTCGAGGATCAGATGGCCGCGATCTTCTCGCGCGTCGACATGCTCGCGCAGATGCCCTGGCAGGGCTTCTCGCTCGCGCCGATCGTCGACGATGACGCCGTGGCGGGCGCGGGCGCGGGCGAAGAGCCGATGCTCGCCCTGCGCGAGGAGCTGCTCGAGGAGCCGCCGGAGGCCTCGCACTACCTGGCGGTGGCCAGCAAGTCGCGCACGCCCACGGGCCTGGCCCGGGAGTGCCTGCTGATCCCCCTGCCGCGCAGCGAGGTGTTCGGCTTCGATCCCCAGGCCGAGCGCGACAGCGCCGAGATCGAGGAGCTCCGCGACGAGCTCGACCGTCTGCGCGAGGAGCTGAGCCTGCGCGCGGCCAAGGTCGCGGCGGCCCACGGGCGCGTGCGCGAGCTCGAGGGTCAGCTCGAGAGCCTGCGCGCGCGCAGCAGCGAGGTCGAGGCGGCCGAGGTCGATCGCCTGCGCGACGGGCTGACCGAGGCCGAGACCCAGCTCAGCATCCTGCGCGCCCGCGAGCAGGAGCAGGGCTCGCAGCTCGCCAGGGTCGAGGACGAGCGCCAGGAGCTGCTCGCCGAGCTCCAGGCCGCGCGCGCCGAGCAGAGCGAGCGCGGGCGCAGCGTCGACGAAATCGAGGCCGAGCTGCGCGCCGCCCTCGAGCAGGCCAAGATCCGGGCGCGCGCGGCCGAGGACCAGATCCGCGGCCTCGAGGAGCGCCTGCGCAGCCAGGAGACGGATCTTCAGATCCTGACGCGGACCTCGAGCGAGCAGGACAAGGCGGTCGAGCGGCTCACGACGCAGCTCGAGAGCGAGCGCGCGGCCCTCGAGCAGGCCCGCGAGGACGAGCGAGGGCTGCGCGAGCGCATCGAGGCCCTCGACGGCGAGCGCCAGGAGCTGCGCCGGCAAAACGAGGTCTACGTCGCCGAGCGCGAGGGCGCGCGCAAGCTCGCCCAGCGCATGGAGGCCGAGCTCGAGGTCGCGAGCCGCCGCAGTCAGGCGCAAGACCACGCGCTCTCGGCCAAGATCGAGGAGGCCTCGCGCCTCGCCGGCGAGCTCCAGGCCATGCGCAAGCGCCTCGAGGAGGCCGAGCGCAGCTTGGCCCAGACGCGCACGCGGGCCGAGGAGCTCACGGCCACGGCCGCCCAGGGGGCCGAGCAGGGCCGCATGCTCGCCGACGTGGCCGTCGACCGCGACCGCCTGCGCGAGGAGCTCAGCCAGCGCACGCGCCAGTCGGAGGAGCTCGAGGCCAAGCTGTGGGAGACCCGCGAGGCCCTACAAAAGGAGCGCCTCGAGGGCGTGCGCGTGGCCAGCGAGGTCGAGCGCCTGCGCGAGCAGGTCGAGCGCGCCCGGGCCGAGGAGCAGCGCCGCGCGGGCGAGGTCCAGTCGCTCAGCCGAGAGCTGCGCGAGCTCGAGGTCTCGGGGGCGCAGAGCAAGGCGCTGCTCGAGGCGCGCGGCGAGCAGATCGCCCGACTCGAAAAGGAGGCCGCGGCCCTCGCCGGCCAGTCCGCCGACGTCGACTCTCTGCGCGCCGAGCTGCGCGAGCGCAACCACAGCATCGCGTCCTCGTCGGAGCAGCTCGCGGCCCTCGAGGCGCGCGAGCAGCAGGCCACGGCCGCCGCCGAGCAGCATGCCGCGAAGCTCGAGCAGGCCAGCGCGCGCATCGACGAGCTCGAGGGGGAGCTCGAGCTCCAGCAAGACGGCTCGGCGCAGCTGCGCGACGAGCTCGAGGTCCGCCAGGTCGAGGTCGAGCAGCTCGGCGCGACGGTCGAGAGCCTCCAGGCTCAGCTCGAGGAGGCCCGCGAGCGCGCCAAGCTGCGCGCCGGCGAGAAGCAGGCGATCCAAGGTCAGCTCGAGGAGGCCGCGGCCCTGCGCGACAGCCTGCGCCGGCAGCTGCGCGAGCGCGAGCAGCAGGTCGAGCGGCTCAGCAGCGATCAGGACAGCTCGAGCGAGCTCTCGGCCCTGCGCCGGGACCTCGAGGCCGAGACCGAGCGCGCGTCTGCGGGCGGCGAGGGGGCGGGCGAGGGGACGGGCAAGGGCCCCAGCAAGGACGAGATCGACGCCTGGCCGAGCTCCGCCCGCGCCGAGCTCGAGCGCCTGCGCGCGGCCCTGGCCCAGTCGACCCGCGAGCACGTCCGCGAGCTCTCGGCCCTGCGCGCCAGCGTTGGCGGCGGCAGCGAGAGCGAGCGGGTCGAGCGGCTGCGCCTCGAGCTGCAGGTGCGGACCACCGAGCAGGAGTACATGCTCGCGCGCCTCGACGGCGCCGAGCAGAAGATCTGGGAGATGACCGACGCCTCGGACCGCAACGCGGCCCGCTTCGCGGCGTCCTTGGCCCAGCTCGAGAAGCACAAGGAGACCGTCGACTCGCTCCTCGACGAGCTCGAGGTCACCCGCAACCTGCTCGCCGCCGAGCAGGCCCGGGCCCTCGAGCAGGAGCGGCTGCTGGCCAGCGAGCGGGCGAAGCTCGCCCGGGCGGGCATCGGCATCGAGGGCTTCCCCGCGGCCCGGCCCGACGACGAGGATCCCTTCGCCGACTTCGCCGGCTCGCTGATGGACCTCGACGGCGACAAGAAGAGCGCCAAGAAGCCGAGCGTGGCCGCGGGGCTCAAGCCGCGCCCGGCGGGGGGTCCACTCGCGCCGCCCGGGGCGAAGGCGAAGGGCGAGGGCGAGGAGGGGCCCACTGCCCAGGAGCTGGATCATGCCCTCGCGAGCTTGACCGACGACGACGATGAGGGGGTCAGCTTCGCCGACCTCAACCTCGACGAGTCGGGCCCGGCGCCCGCGGCCAAGGCCGCGCGCGAGGCCTCCGGGGAGCGGGCGAAGCAGGTCGACGCGGGGGACGAGGCCGGGGCGGGCGAGGCCGCGGCCAAGCAGGAGGGCGAGAGCGAGGCGCAGGCGCAGGCGAGGGAGGACGACGCTCCCGTGGCGCGCGGGCGCGGGCGCTCATCTTCTTCGGTGCAGGCCGCGAGCGGGCGTCCACGCTCGGGCTCGGGTCCCCAGGCCCGGCCGCGGGAGGACAGCCGGCCCGTGGTCACGCAAAATCAGGTCGGGCGCGCGCGGATGACCGTCGAGGCCGTGGACGACGACGAGTGGCCCGAGGACTGAGTCAGCCGGCCGCCGCCGCGAGCACCTCTTCGGCGTGCACGCCCGGGTCGACGTCGGGGTAGACCTCGATGATCTTGCCCTCCGCGTCGAGCAAGAAGCTGACGCGCTTGGTGTAGCCGGCCTTGACCGGGACGCCGAAGGCCTTGGCCCAGGACTCGTCGGTGTCGGCGATCAGCGGGAAGGGCAGCTCGTGCTCCTCGGCGAAGGCGCGGTGCGAGGCGTCGTCGTCCGTCGACACGCCGACCACGAGCACGCCGGCGGCCTGGTACTTGGCCCACACGTCTCGGAAGGCGCAGGCCTCGGTGGTGCAGCCGGGGGTGTTGTCGCGGGGGTAGAAGTAGATCACCGTCGGCTTGCCGAGGGCGCGCAGGTCGATGGCGGTGCCGTCGTGGGCGGTGGCGCTCAGGGCCGGGGCGAGGTCGCCCTTGGCGAGCAGGCCCTCGCCGCCGTCGGGGCGCTGGGTCTCGCCGCAGCCGAGCAAGCCGGTGGCGGCCACCGGGAGGCCGAAGGTGAGCAGCGAGAGCAGCACGAGCGAGGCGCGGGGAGGGCGAGGCATCGCATCGGCTATGGCCGATCGTCCCCGCGCTTGCAAGCGGCGCGCGCTGGGCTTGGGTAGATCCGTCGAAAAGGCGCGGGCCCGACCCCAGCTTGCTACTGTCCGCGCGTGCCAGGGCCTGGAACGCCACCGATGGCTGCCTTGCGTGTGGGCCCGCGGGCGCTGCTGCGCGGGCTGCCTGGGCTGGCGCCCGCGGCGGTGGTCGTGGCGCTGATCTTCTGCCTGCTGGTCCCGCTGCCGACGACGGTCGTGGATCTGCTGCTCTCGCTGAGCCTCGCCGGCGCCGTGCTGGTCCTGGTCGCGGGGCTGCGCCTGCGTCGGACCGCCGACTTCCTCGGCTTCCCGAGCCTGGTCCTGCTGCTGACCTCGTTTCGCCTGGTGCTCAACGTCTCGACCACCCGGCTGATCCTCGTGCAGGGAGACGCCGGCCGGGTCGTCGAGGCCTTCGCGCGGATCGTCGTGCGTGGCGACCTGATCGTCGGCGTCGTGATGTTCGCGGTGATCACCGCGATCCAGTACTTCGTGATCGCCCGCGGGGCCGAGCGCGTCGCCGAGGTCGCGGCTCGCTTCGCCCTCGACGGCATGCCCGGGCAGCAGGCGGCGATCGACGCGGACCTGCGCGCGGGGGCGATCGGGGCCCGCGAGGCCCAGGCCCGCCGCGCCGCCCTGGCCGAGCGGGCGGACTTCTTTGGGCGCATGGACGGGGTGATGCGCTGGGTCAAGGGCGACGCGATCGTCGGCCTGATGATCACGGGGATCAACCTCGTCGGCGGCCTGGGGATCGGCAGCTCGCGCGACGGCCTGAGCGTCGGCGAGAGCCTGGTCCGCTACGGCGAGCTGGCGATCGGCGACGGCCTGCTCGCCCAGCTGCCGGCGCTGCTGATCGCCCTGGCGGCGGCGCTGCTGGTCGCGCGGGTGGACAAGCATCGCCCCCGCGCCGAGCTGGCCTGGCTGGCCCCGGAGATGCTCGTGGTTCCGGCGGTGCTGCTCGGCGCGCTGGCCATGGTCCCCGGCATGCCTGGCCTGGCCTTCTCGACCACGGCCGTGGGCGCGCTGGCGCTGGCGCTCTTTCTCGGCGGGCGCCAGGGCGAGGCCGACCTGCGCGTCGAGCCGCGGCTGCGCCTGTCGGCCGCGGCGGGGGAGGGGCGGGCCCAGAGCGTGGACCGCCAGGCCCTCGAGCGCGGCCTCGAGAGCCTGCGGCGGCGCTGCGAGCAGGCCCTGGCGGTCGCCATCCCGCGCTTCGAACTCGAGGGGACGCCCGCGTTCATCGCTGGCGCCGAGCTCGAGCTGCGGCTGGGGGATCGCGTGATCGGCCGAGAGGTGGTGGCGGGTCGGGCCGATCTCGACGCGGTCTTGCTGGCGAGCTTCCACGCGCTGATGAGCGGCGCGGAGCACCTCGTCGACCTCGAGCTGATCGAGGCCGAGCTCGAGCGCGAGCGCCAGCGTCGGCCGGCGCTGGTCCGCGCGGCGCTGCGCGAGGTCGAGCTCACCGAGCTGCTGGCGATCGTCCGCGGCCTGCTGCGCGAGCGGGTGCCAGCGCCGAGCACCGAGGCGCTGCTGTCTGCCTTCGCCGAGCGCCGCGCGCTGCGAGACCCCGCGGAGCGCTCGCGCTGGCTCGAGCACGCCCGCGAGGCCCTGGCGGATCGCTGGGTGCGGGAGCTGTGCGACGGCGTCGCGCACCTCGGCGCGCCGCGCTGGCTGCGGCCGAGCGCGGACCTCGAGGACTTGGTGATCTCTCGCAGCGAGGCGCGAGAGCTCGGGCGAGAACACGCGCTCCACCTCGGGCCGGCGCAGCGCCGCCGGCTGCTCGGGGAGATCCACGCCGACGCGGGGCGACCGACGATCTTGGTGTGTGGGCCCGAGGCACGCCCGGCCTTCGCCGCGCTCTTGGCCGGCGCGCGCCCGCATGTGCCGGTGTTGGCGATCTCCGAGGTGAGGGCCGCTAAAATGGAGCTTCCGGCGACGGCGCGCCTCGAACTCCTCGAGCACGAAGACGGGGCGCCATGGTGAAAATGGACGGTATGCCAATACCGTGATGGCTTTGCTCTCGGCTCCCTGTCCCTCGATCCCGTGAACACGCGTTCTGGCTGGCGCACGCGCTGTTCGCACCAGATCATAAAAGGTGTAAGATGTTCGCTACCTGACTAGGTGTAGCGGCAAAGCGTCGCGCACCCATGCCGAGGCTTCGAGCCGATGCCAAAGCCGCCAACGGTTTCCAATCTGCGCCGAGGCGCGAGCACGCCGCCCAACCTGCCCAAGCGCACGATGGTCGGGAGGGGGCCAAAGCCCTCCGAGTCCGCCTCTGCCCCGCAGGTCGAGGTCCCGCCCCAGCCGAGCGCCCAGGCGCCGCAGCCTCCCCGCGCCGTCGCGCCCCCGAGCGCGACCCCCAAGGCCGCCGCGTCGTCGCCCACGCTGATCGCCGCGCCCGGGAGCATGCCGGGCCAGCGCGGGGCCGCGGCCGCCGAGTCGGCGGCCGGGATGGTCGTCGAGACGACGGCCGAGTCCATGGCGCAGTCTGCCGCGCAGAGCCTGACCGGGCGCCAGCTCGAGGCGCCGCTGCGCCCGACCGAGGAAGACTTCCAGGCGCGGCGCCACGAGCACCGCGGCACGCAGATGTCGGGCATCGAGCACCTCTCGGAGCCCGGGGCGGATCAGCCGCGCGTGCGCCTGGTCCCCGGCAAGGCCGTGCCCGGGACCCGCTACCGCATCCTCCGCTGGCTCGGCGAGGGCGGCATGGGCGTGGTCTACGAGGCCGAGCACATCGACATCGAGCGCAAAGTGGCGCTCAAGATCCTGCGCTTCGACCTCTCCCAAGAGGCCCAGATGGCCCAGGTCTTCCGCGACGAGGCCCGCGCCGCCAGCCGCGTCGGCTCGCGCAACATCGTCGAGATCTACGACTTCGGCGAGCTCGCCGACGGGCGCCTGTTCTTTTGCATGGAGCTGATCCCCGGCGGGGATCTGGTCCCGATCAGTCAAGACGACTGGATCGAGCCCCCGCGCCTGCTCGGCCTGCTGCGTCAGGTCTGCAAGGGCCTGGCCGCCGCGCACAAGGTCGGCGTCATCCACCGCGACATCAAGCCGGAGAACATCATCGCGGTCAACGAAGAGGGCCGCGAGGTCGTCAAGATCGTCGACTTCGGCATCTCGGCCATGGTCGCGGCTGGCTCTCAGGGTCAGACCAACATCGCCGGCACGCCGCACTACATGGCGCCGGAGCAGATCACCGGCAAGGAGTTCGACGGCCGCCTCGACATCTACTCCGTGGGCTGCATGGCCTACGAGCTGCTCGTCGGCGTCCCGCCCTTCGACGACGAGGACATCCAAAAGCTGCTCGAGAAGCAGCTCAAGGCCAAGCCCCAGCCGCTGACCGAGGTCCGGCCCGAGCGCGAGATCCCCCAGGCCCTGTCCGACGTGATCATGAAGTGCCTGGCCAAGGATCCCGAGGATCGCTGGCAGGACATGGTCGACCTCGAGGCGGCGCTGTGCGAGGCGCAGATCGCCGCGGGGCTGACGACGCCCTGGGACGACCTCCCGCTGCCCGACGTCGACCCCGAGCGCCGCGCGCGGCTCGTCCACGACATGCCCAACCCGAACACGATCGTGCTCGAGCAGGGCAACCGCTGGCTGCTGCCGCTGCTCGCCGGGATCGGGGCGCTGCTGATCGGCGTGGGCGTGACCTGGGTGCTCGTGGGCGGGGATCCGACCCCCGAGGAGGTCGACATGATCGACCAGCTCAGCGACGAGGCCCACCTCGCGGGCGCGAAGACCCAGTGGGTCTACCCGCCGGCCACCGACCCCGGCGCGCCGACCTCCTACCAAAAAGTCATCGCGCTCGAGAACCTCACCGGCAGCGCCGAGGAGCCCGGCGACGAGCGGGCCTCCGAGCTGCGCGAGGAGTTCTTCGAGACCCTGCGCGTGCTCGGTGATCGCTACTGGGACGTGCCCGGGGCGCGCAATTTGTCGCGCGACTACTACGCCATGGCCCACCTGTTCAAGCCCGAGGACGAGCTCGCGCGGGCGCGCTCGGGGTGGAGCATCAGCGAGCTCGCCGACTTCCGCGAGCGCGCGGCCGCGGGCGAGTTCACCCCCGACGAGCTGTCCGTGGCGCGCCTGCTCGACGCCTTCGCCGAGGAGGACGAGGCGCTGCTCGGTGAGAAGCTCGAGGAGCTGCTCGCCGGCCAGCTCGAGGGCCGCTCGCTGCTCGCGATGACCAAGGCCATCGAGGCCGCCCGGGGGATCGGTGTCGAGGTCGACCCGCTGCCCGGGTTCGCGCGCACGCCCGAGGAGCAGCCGGTCGAGGTCGGCGAGGACGAGGGCGAGGAGGCTGGTGAAGAGGCCGGCGAGGACGAGGGCGAGGTCGTCGAGGAGGGCAGCAAGAAGGGCGGGCGCAAGGGCGGGCGCAAGAGCGAGACCCTGGGCGGGAGCGGCCGCAACCCGGGCAAGGCCGCCGACCTGGCGAGCGAGGGCGAGGCGGCCCTGCGCGCCGGCAAGCGCACCGAGGCCAAGAGCCTGTTCGATCAGGCGATCTCCTACGACAACAGCAACGCCAAGGCGCTGATGGGCCTGTCGGACGTCTACTTCGACACCGGCGGCTCCCAAAAGGCGCTGCTCTACGCCGAGAAGGCGGTCAAGGCCGCGCCGCGCAACAGCAACTACCGCATCAAGCTCGGCGACGCCTACTACAAGGCGCTGCGCTACCGCGACGCCCTCGAGCAGTACGAGCGCGCCAAGTCGCTGGGCGCGTCCAAGGCCGACGCGCGCATCGACAAGGTCCAGGAGAAGATCGGCAAGTGAGGCGCGCTGGCGCGTCGCCGCGCCAACGCATGTCCGCGCTCAGTCGACCCGGTGCGGGCGCAGGGCCGGGCCGATGACGGGCAGCAGGCGCTCGGGGCAGCGGCACCAGGTCGTGGCCTGCTCGCCGGAGGTGGGCGTGGGTGTGGGGGTCTCGACGCCGGTCTCGCAGCCGCCGAGATCCTCGCGGACCAGGAACTCGTCGAGGTGCACGCGGAAGTGCTCGGCGGTGCCGAGGGCGTCGGCGCCGAAGAAGTCCCAGGATAGGCGCCGCGGCGGATCCACGAGCCAGTGCTGGGCCCGGGCCGCGAGCGTCGCGAGCGAGGCCATCAGCGTGTGGTCGTCGTCGACCTCGATGAGCTCGACCTCGGGATGCTCGGCGATGTAGCTGCGCGAGCTGTCGATGGGCACGACGGTGTCGCGGGTCCCGTGGATGATCGTGGTCGGGCAGGGCACGGCCGGGCGCGGCGGGTGCTGGCGGCCGTCCTCGACGAGGCCCCAGTGGACCTCGACGGGGGCGCCGGCGGGGCCGGGCATGGGCAGGCTGCCCGCTCGCTCCCAGTCGGCGAAGGCCTTGTCGCCGAGCAGCTGCGGCCAGCGCTGGGCGAAGTCGAAGGCCGGGCACAGCAGCAGCAGGCGATCCACGCGCTCGGGGTGGAGCGCGGCCCAGCGCGCGGCCAGGTAGCCGCCCATGCTCGAGCCGATCAGCCGCCAGCGCGCGGGCTCGGAGCGGGGGGAGCGGCCAGCGTCGAGCTGGCGATCGAAGCGGTCGAAGGCCTCGAGCATGCCGGTGTAGCTGAGCTCGGCGAAGCTCGGGTAGTTGAGGTCCGGGAGGTGCAAGGTCCGACCCAGGCCGTCGAAGACGCGGCGCAGGGCCTGGCCCTTGGCCGAGAGGCTGGAGGAGGCGAAGCCGTGGAGGTAGGCGTAGCGGATCGACATGGGTTCACCACAGCCAGGCGGCCCCGCGCACGCCGCTGCTGTCGCCCTGGGCCGGGGGCAGCAGCTGGGTCGCGATGTCCTCGGAGAACACGTGGCCGACCCACAGCGAGGGGATGCGCTCGTAGAGCAGCTTGCAGTTGGAGAGCCCCCCGCCGAGGACGATGGCGTGGGGGTCGAAGAGGTTGATGACCGAGGCGAGGGCCCGGGCGAGGCGCTCGGCGTAGCGCTCGAGGCTGGCCAGGGCGCTGGGCTCCCCGCGCGCGCCGGCCTCGACGATGGCCTTGGCGGAGTCGAAGGGCGCGCCGCCGCAGCGCGCGTGGTCCCACAGCAGCCCGCGGCCGCACAAGAAGGCCTCGATGCAGCCGAGCCGCCCGCAGTAGCAGCGCGGCCCGGGGCGCTCGTCGTCGCGCATGCGCGGCAGAGGGTTGTGACCCCACTCGCCGGCGATGGCGTTGACCCCGGTCAGCGGGCGGCCGTCGACGACCAGCCCGCCGCCCACGCCGGTCCCGAGGATCACGCCGAAGACCGTGGGCATGCCCTCGGCCGCGCCCCCGGGGGCGGACTCGGACACGGCGAAGCAGTTGGCGTCGTTGGCCATGCGGACCGGGCGAGCGAGGGCGGCCTCGAGATCCGCGGCGACCGGGTGGCCCATGAGCACGGTCTGGTTGGCGTTCTCGAGCAGCCCGGTCTGCGGGACGATGGCGCCGGGGTGACCCACGCCCACGCTGCAGCGTTGGTCCGCGCCCAGCTTGCCCTGCTCGCGCAGCTCGGTCTCGAGGCCCTGGATCACGCCGACGAGGGCGGCGAGGGCCTCGGGGTAGCTGGTGGTCGGCGTGGGCACGCGCCGGCGCAGGTGGAGCTGGCCGTCGTCGGAGAACACGGCGCCTTCGATCTTGGTCCCGCCGAGATCGACGCCGATGCGCAGGGGCGTCGCGTTCATGGCTTCTCGGGGGTAGGCGCGGGGGCCTCGACCGGCGGTTGCGCGCTGGGGTCGGCGGGCACGAGCTCGCGGGTGGCGGGGAAGGCGAAGATCCCCGGGTCGAGCTCGACGTTGGCCGCGAACTCGGTGGTCTTCTCCTCGAGCTCGAGCAGGCCCGTGATGCTGCTGCGCTTGGTCATCGCGAACTTGTAGCCCTCGACCTCGCCATAGTCCTCGACGGTGATCTCGACGGGCATGGTGCCCATCGACGTGACCTGGTCGGTCTTCATGGTGCGGATCAGCTTGGTCTCGACGTCGAGGCCCAAGGTCAGCTCGGGGCCGTCCGCGGACTGGAGCTCGACCTCCCAGATCTCGCCGCCATCCTCGAGGGTCTTCTTGCCCTTGGTCACCGCGGCGCTGAAGTGCTCGCGCCACTGGTGGGCCGGGAACATCATGGCGCTCTGGAGGTAGGAGGCGGCCTCCTCGCCCTCGAGGCGGCGCAGGCCGGTGATCGGATCTTCGGTCCACATCACCTCGCCGTCGTAGCCGGCGCGGCTCTTGCCCACGCCCTCGATCTCCTGCTCGACGTAGAACTCGCCGCCCTTGCGCCACCACAGCTCCGACTCGCCGCGGAGCTTTTGTTTGCCGGTGTCGATCTTGCCCTTGGCGTGGACGCTCTCGAACCTGGCGATGGCCTGCTCGCCACCGCTGGCCGCGACACACTCGGCGAGCAGCGCTTCACCGGCCGGGAGCGCCGGCGCGGCGGGGGCCTCGCCCGCGTCTTCGGCCGCGCCGGGGCTGGCTTCGTCCTTGGCGGCGTCCGTGGAGGGGGCGTCGGCTTTGGGCCCCTTGTCCTGGCTGGTGCAGCCGGCGGGCGCGAGCGCGAGCAGAGAGAGGCAGGCGGTGAGGAGCAGGCGCTTCATGGCGGTCGAGTCTGGTCTGTGCCAGAGCCGCTGGCCGCGTGGCCGGGGCTCAGGGCGAAGGTTCGGGGGAGGGCTGAGCTGGAGCGGGCTCGGTGTCTGGAGCGGGCTCGGTGTCTGGAACGGGCTCTGGCGTGGCCCCGAGCTGCTCGCGGAGCAAGGCCGCGGCGCTGTCGAGGACGGGGTCGCGGCCGGCGACGTAGTCGGCCCGGGACTCGTCGACGGCGTGCCCGGGGATCACCCCCTCGCCCTCGGCGGCCGCGCCCTTGGTGCTGTGATAGTCGCCGACCACGTACTGGAGCAGGCCGCCGTCGGGCAGCGTCTCGATCAGCGAAGGCAGGGCCATGCCGGCGCTCGGGCCGGCGCCGACGATGGTCACGCGGCCGATATCGCGCATGCCCATGGCGAAGATCTCCGAGGTGCTGGCCGTGCCCTCGTCGACGAGGATCGCCACCGGGCCGGTGAAGGCGTCGGGGTTGGCGTCGACCTTGAACTCCTGGTTGAACTCGCGCATCTGCAGCCGCCCGAGGCTGGCCGGCTTGTCGACGAAGATGCGCGCGATCGGGATCGACATCGCCCCGACGCCGCCAGGGTTGCCGCGCAGGTCGATGATCATCCCGCGCATGCCCTGGCCGCGCAGCTGGGTGACGCCGGCGCGGACGCGCTCGACCATGGGCAGCATCCAGTAGTTGAACGCCAGGTAGCCGATGTCGCCGTCCGCGTCGCCGTCCGCGTTCCCGTCGAGCATCCGCCAGTCGACGGTGGTCGGGAGGTTGCGGAGGTTGCCCAGGCTGATGCGCTCGCCCTCGGGCATGAAGCAGGGTACGGTGATCTCGCGGATCTGGTCGTCGGCCGCGGGGTCGAGGACGCTCAGCGCCTTGCTGCCCTCGGCCGGGCAGCTGAGCGTGGCGTCGATGGCCCGGCGCACGGCGAAGGCGACCTCGTTTTGGCTGGGGTCTTCGAGGCTGGCGATGGTCTCGGCGGCGAGCTCGGCGATGGACTCGCCCGCGACGGCGCTCAAGATCGCGCCCGTGGGCACGCCGCTTGGGTGTCCGCCGACCGCGGCGTCCACGATCACCGCGCCGCGCTCGCTCGAGCCGGGCGCGAGGGGGATCCAGCGCACGGCCACGGGGACCACGGCCGGCCCGCGCTCGCGCGCGTGGGTCTTGGCGTTGCCGCTGGGCGGCGTCGCCATCAGGTGGCTCTGGCCGAGCAGCCCGAGCAGCTCGTTGATCGCCGCGTAGGCGGCCTGCGTGTCCTCGCCGGCTTCGGCGACGCGCTTGGCGTACTGCTCGCGCAGCGCCGGCCAGTCGAGGCAGGACAGGGTGGGGTCGAAGTGCTTTTGCGCGACGGTCCGCCACACCGCGTCGAAGGTGGCGACGTGCGGACCTTCGGGCAGGGGCGGAAGCGAGCCGAGCTCGAGCTCAGCCCAGGATTTGCAGTCGGGCGTGTGCGGAGGACCCTCTGCCTCGAGCTCGGACAGGGAGTAGGGGTCCTCGCGCCCCTCTTTTTTGCCGCCCTTGCAGGCGGGGAGCGTCAGCCAGGCGCCGGCGAGGGCCAGCGTCGCCAACGCGCGAGCAGGCCGACGCATGGGCTACTCGTAGGTGACCGCCTCGAGGGCGCTGAGGTCGAGGACCACGATCTCCTGGCGGCTGAGCTTGAGGATGCCCTCTCGCTGCATGCGGTTGAGCGCCCGCGAGATCTCCTCGCGTACGGTGCCCAGCCGGGCCGCGACCGTGTTCATGTCGAGGGCGCGGGGGATCGTGTGCGCCTTGCCCTGCTCCGCGCCGCTGCGGATCGCCAGCGTGTAGAGGAAGCTGGCCAGGCGGCGCTGAACCGAGCGCAGGGACAGGTCCAAGATCAGGTCGATCAACCGGTTGGCCCGGAAGGCCTGGTGGCGCATCAGCGCGAAGGCCATGCCCTCGGACTGGGAGAGCAGCTTGATGACCAGATCCGAGTCGAAGCGCCAGACCTCGCCGTCGGACATGGCGAAGGCAGACGCGGCGCACTGGACCTCGCGGGGCAAGAAGCCCTCACCGATCAGCTTGCCCGGCCCTGCCAGGTATAGAATTTGCTCCCGCCCCTCCGAGGAGATCAGGCTGAGCTTGAATTCCCCAGAGCGAACGAGGAAGAGCCCAGGTCCTGGATCTCCTCGACGAAATACTGGGCGCTTGCGCTTGAGTTCCAGGCGTGAAGCTCCTTCGCAAAGGGGCTTCATGACCTCTTCTGGGACCTTGTCCCACCCGGTGTAGCGCAACAGATGGTTGCGGATTTCTTCGGCTTCCGCGGGCTCGACGGCCATGCGGGCGAGTGTAACGGTTTGCGGACGTGACGCCAAAGGGGCCCGGCGTTAAATCACGTCCTTTTGTCCCGACCTCGGCCCCCCTGAACAGGCGGCTATGCGAGAATCCGGCGCGCCGCCGTGACGGCCTGCATCAGGCCGAGGGCTCGCGCGGACGCGTCGCCACCGAGGGCGGCCACGTGCAGGGTCTCGTCGAACACGCGGATCGACTTGACCCCGAACTCGCGCTGGGCTCCGTTGCGCTTGATGCTCGCCTTGGCCCGGCCGCGGGCCACGATCGGTGTGATCGCCGCGAGCATCTCGAGATCGAGGTCCGTCTGGCTGTGGGAGACGATCATCCCGCGATCGTCGGCGATCAGCACCACGTCGATGCCTGCACGCTCCACGGCGCCGGACAGGGCCAGCTCGAGGGCGTCGGCCGTGCGGTTCGTGCGGTTTTGGCGGCGTTCCGTGACCCGGCGGCCGGGACGGGGGAGGGGAGTGATGCGAAGGGGCGTGCGCGCGGTCGATTGCATGGCGTTCTCGCTGGATGGCGCCCGAGTCTGGGCGGTGCTCAAATATCCTACATGTAGGACGAGGTGCTCCAGAAAAAAATGACGAAGCGGGCCAGGGAAGATCGCGCACCGGGGAACCCCGCGAGTCGTTGGTGGACCAGGCCGATGCCCTCCTTCACCATGAAAGTCGTGTCTTCGTCTCGCTGGTCCTTGTGCTTGGGTGCTTGCCTGGGCGTCGCCGCGACCTTGGTGGTGCAAGCCGCGATGCCCGAGGCCCAGGCCGAAAAGCGCCACCAGGCGCCCCTCGACCGGCAAAACTTCCACGCCAGCTTGGATCTGGTCCTGGATCGCCACGTGGACCCGGTCAACGCTCCGGATCTGCTGGCCCGTGGCCTCAAGCACATGATCAGCGGGCTGGATCCCTACAGTAATTATCTGACCGCGGCGGAGCGGGAGCTGGCCCGCGAGCGCCAGCGTCAGGGCGCCGAGGCTGGCCTGGTCACCAAGCTCCACCGCAAGGGCGAGCGCGCCGAGGTCGAGGTCCTGGCGGTGCATCCCAACAGCCCCGCGGCCAGGCGCGGCCTCGGCCCGGGGGATCGCCTGCTCGCCGTGCGCGGCGAGCCTTGCGAAGACATGCTCAGCAACGTCGAGGTTCAGATGATGCTCGCCGGGGCGCCGGGCGAGCGCATCGATCTCGAGGTCGACCAGGGGGCGGGCCGCGTCGCGTTCGCGCTCGAGCTCGCCAAGCTCCGCGTCGAGGATCTCGTCAGCGCGAGCCTCGAGGGCGAGGGCGGCGGGAGGATCGGGCGCGTGGCGATCCATGGCTTTCGCCCGGGCACGGCGCAGCGCGTCGAGGCCGAGCTCGCCGAGCTGCGCCGCCAGGCCGGCGCGGAGGGGCTCGACGGGTTGATCCTGGATCTGCGCGGCAACCCGGGCGGCGAGGTCGACGAGGCCGTGCTCGTCGCCGACATGTTCATCGCCCAGGGCGTGATCACCCGGACCCGCGGTCGCGGCGGGGTGATCTCTCGCGAAGAAAAAGCCACCGCCGCCGGCACGGATCGGAGCACGCCCTTGGTGGTCCTCCAAGACGAGCGCTCGGCCTCCGCCGCCGAGCTGCTGTCCGTCGCGCTCCAAGACAGCGGCCGCGCCCGGGTGGTCGGCGAGCGCAGCTTCGGCAAGGGCATGGTCCAGGAGGTGATCGGCATCGCCGACGGCTCGCTGCTGACCTTGACCGTCGCGCGCTACTACTCGCCGGAGGATCGCAGCATCGACGGTCGCGGGGTCACGCCGGACGTGCGGGTCAGCGACGCGAGCGGGGCGGCCGGGGTCCGGGCGGCCGTCGACGCGCTCGCCGACTGAGAGTCTGAGCGCGGCGCCGACTGAGCGCGGCGCCAACCCTGGTTGCTTCGAAAATACGAGAGCCGCGCGCGACTGCTGTCGCGGCGGCTCTTCGCTTTGCCATCCGAGTTTGGCCAGGCTTCTGGCCGGGGACGCTCGGCCTGGCTCAGGCGGCTTCGGTCTCGCGGGCTTCCTGCGGCTTGCTCGGCTGATGTGACCGGAACATGGCCCGGGTCTCCGAGGCGCGGCGCAGGTCGTCCAACATGGGGCGGACGATGACGGCGTCGACGAAGCGGTTGATGAACTCGATGTGGTTGGGGTCGTAGCGGAACATGATGTCGTCCTCGGCGTGGGGGGTGACTCGATGGCAGCGCATATGTGCGCGAACTCGCGTTTATTGCGATGCACGGCTCATGCCACATCGAAGATCGACGACTTCATGTGCAATCTTTGAATTCAGCCTCCTCGACACCCTCCTGTTTGCACAGGATCAGTTGCGTCCTTTGGCTACGTGTGTGGCCACATGTCCCGAAGTCCGTGTAAAGCGCACCGTGAGGTTGTTGGCTGGCATGTCGGCGACGTGGTCGAGGTGCAGGCCCTTCGTCGCTGCCAACTCGGTGAGGTGGTCGAGGTCGCGAACACCCCAGCGGGGATCTCGAGCGCGCAGGCGTTCATCGAAGGCCGCGTTGCTGGGTGCCGTGTGGGCACCTTCGCGCATGAAGGGGCCGTAGAGGATCAGCACGCCGCCCTGCTCGAGGACTCGCGCCGAACCGTCGAGCAGGCCGAGGCAGGCCTCCCAGGGCGCGATGTGGATCATGTTGGCGCAGAAGATCGCGTCGCAGCGCTCGACCGGCCAGGGGTCGTGGGTGGTGTCGAGGTGCAGGGGCGCCTGGACATTGTCGAGGTCCTCGTTCCAGGCGCGGATGCTGGGGAAGACGGCCGCGTCGATGTCCGTGGGCTGCCAGCGCAGCTTGGGGAGCGCCCGGGCGAAGTGGGCTGCGTGCTGGCCACTGCCGCTGGCGATCTCGAGCAGCACGCCGCTGGCGGGCAAGAGCGCGCGCAGCTGGGCGAGGATCGGCTCGCGGTTGCGGTTGGTGGCGGGGTAGTCGAGTCGGGGATCCTCGGACACGAGCCCTGCATAGCGCGCGGCTCCTCGGGTGGCCACGGCGGTGGTCATGGAACTCGGTGCCGCGTGTGCTCAGAACACCGCGCGAAAGCCGAGCGAGGGCAGCACGTAGCGGATCGCCTGGGGGTTCACGCAGCCGCGCAGGATCTCGGCGCTGGGATCGTCTGTCTCGGCCAGCGAGTCGCAGCGCAGCACCTCGCGGGCCAAGTTGGCGTTTGTCAGGTCGAGGTAGAGGTGGAGGCGAAGGTCGCGGAGCGTGAACACGCGCTCGACGCGGGCGTCGAGCTGCAAGAAGGCCGGCAGCCGGGCGTTGTTGCGGTGCTCGGCCATCGCGGTGTTCAGATCCTCGAGCGTGCCGTCGTCGAGGCGCTCGACGGTGGTGTAGGGCCGGCCGCTGTTGACGTGGAAGCGCCCGCCGAGGCGCCACTTGGAATTGATCGCCCAGCCGGCGACGGCGTTGAGGATGTGGCGCTGGTCCCAGGTCGCCGGGGCCCACCCGCCCACGGGGAAGTCGCGGTAGGACCAGCTCAGGGTGTAGGCCAGCCAGCCGTAGAAGCGCCCGTCGGGGATCAGCCGCAGCATGGTCTCCACGCCCCAGCTCCAGCCCGAGACGCGAACCAGGAAGTCCTCGTACTCGTCGACGGCGAAGCCCTCGCTGAGCTCATAGTCCTGCATGTTGCTCAGCCGCCCGAGGTAGGCGTCGGCGCTCAGCTCGGCCCACTCGGCCAGGCGCCACTCGAAGCCGAAGGCGCCCTGGATGTTGCGCTGGAGCCCGTCGCTGAGGCCGATGCTCTCGATCCCGGGGATCGGCAGGGGCGGATCCGGGGGCTGGTGGTAGACGCCCAGGCTCTGGCGCAGGGTCCAGCGCGGGGAGAGTCGCTCGCGGACCTGCACGCGCGGGTCGACGCCGATGGCCGTGCTCATGCTGCGGGCCTGGGGCAGGTAGGGGCTGACGCCGCGCTGGACCCACAGATCCACGCGCACCCCCGGGCGGATCTCGAAGCGCCCGCGGCGGTAGCTGAGGTCGGCGTAGAGCCCGGTGACCGAGACCTCGCGCTCGCCCAGGAGCAGCGCGAGGTCCTCGACGTTGGCGCCCAGCGAGGCGCTGGTCAGGCCGGCGGGCAGGCGGAAGATCTGCACCTCCTGATCCAGGCCGAGGCCGAGGTCGAGGTGCTCGCCCAGGGGGACGCGGGCGTCGATGCGCGGGGCCACGCGCCACTCGTCGATGCGGATGTCCTGGACGCCCGAGCGATCCAGGCCCAGGGCGAGCTTGTAGTCGATGCGCCCGCCGCCTCGCAGGCGCTGGCGTATGCGCTGATCGATGCGGTGGAATTCGAAGCGCACGTAGGGATCGGGGTCGTCGTCGACGGTGCTGACGACCTCGCCGTCTTCGTCGATCTCGTCGACGAGCGCCTGGGCCGGGCCGAGCTCGTCGTAGCTGCCGAAGACCAGCGCCGTGTAGCGAGCGCGCCGGCCGAGGTCGTGGTCGAGGCGCAGCTGGTAGTCCCAAAAGCGCAGCTTGATGTTGAGGCTGGGGATCGCCGAGAGGATCAGGCCGGTGTAGCTGTAGCGCCCGGCCATGCTCAGCGTGCCCCGGCCGGGGCCGCGGCAGTCTCGTCGGCGGCTGCGCTCGGCCTGCTTGCGGGCGCGTGCGCTGGTGGGCGTCGACGCGCTCTCCAAGCCAGCTTCGGCCTCGGCTGCGGCCTCGGCCTGGGCGAGGCAGTCGCGGTCGAGGGGACGATCGAAGGGGATCTCGAGCAGCGCCCCGGCGTCGGTCAGGCGCAGGTCGACCTCGCCGCGCAGGCGGTCGCGGCCGGCCTCGCGCGTGCGCCCCTCGACGATGCCGCTGGCGTAGCGGCCGAGGCGGACGGGCGCGCCCCCGGCGTAGAAGTCGACCTCTTCGATGAAGTAGGGGTGGATCACCGAGGGCCCGGCGGCGACGTGAAAGAGCAGGGGCACGCGCACGCCGTCGAGGTAGTAGCCGGTGTTGCCCGGAGCGGCCCCGCGCACGACCACATAAGGCAAGAAGCCCGCGACCTGTGAGGCGCCGGGGAGCGAGCGGACGACCGAGAAGGGGTCCCCCGCGCTGCCCGGGAGCTCGTGGATCTCTTCTTCGCGCAGCTTGGTCCGGCTCAGGGCGATCTCCGCCCGCTCGCTCTCGACCACGGTCCGATAGCGGTTGCCGCCGCGGGCTTCTTCGAGGCGCAGCTCGAGCTCGGCGCGCTCGCCAACGACGAGCTCGACCTCGAAGGTCAGCGCCTCGAAGCCCTCGGCGCGCAGCTCGAAGCGGCGCAGGCCGGGGGTCTGCCAGGCGCGCAGGCGGCCGCGCTCGTCGGTCTCGAGCGGCTCGGCGGTGGCGCTGACCTGCGTGTCCGCGGCCTGGCCGTCGGGCTCGGCCGCGGAGGTCGACGGGAGCGGGTAGACGCGCGCGCCGGCCACGGGGTCCCGGCGACCGCGGACGAGGACGGTGAGCACCAGCTGGGCGTGGGTGGCGGGGCCGGGCTCGGGCGAGTCGGGCTCGGGCGGGTCGGTCTCGGTCTGCCCGGTCTCGGGCGAGTCGGACTCGGCCTGTCCGGACTCGGCCTGCCCGGTCTCGGCCTGCCCGGACTCGGCCTGCGCTGAAGTCGAGCGCTCGCGGGTCGCCGCGTCGGTCTCGTCGCGCGGGGGGGCTGGTGGACCCAGCACCACGCTCGCGAGCAGGATCGAGGCGCCGAGCACCGGCGCATGATAGCGGGTCTGGGGTCGCTCGGCTGCGCGGGCGACTCGAGGGGCCGTCAGCCGAGGCCGCTGGCGACCTTGGCCGCTTCTTGGATCGTGCGCGCGAGCACGGAGCGGATGCGTCCGTCCTCCATGGTCAAGATCCCCGCGATCGTGCAGCCCGCGGGCGTGGTCACCTGGTCCTTGAGCGCCGCCGGGTGCATGTCGGTGTCGAGGACCATGGCCGCCGCCCCGCGGAACACCTGGGCCGCGATGGTCACGGCCACGTCCCGGGGCAGGCCCATCATCACGCCGCCGTCGGCCATGGCCTCGAGCATCACGTAGACGAAGGCCGGCCCGCTGCCGTTGAGGCTGGTGACCGCGTCCATGTGCTTGGGCTCGAGCTCGAGGGTGACGCCCACGGAGTCGAAGATCCGCCGGGCCAAGCTCAGCTGGTCGTCGTTGGCGGCGTTTGGCTGGTCGGCGTCGCGGCGGCACAGCACGGTCATGCCCTCGCGGATCAGGCTTGGCGTGTTGGGCATGGCGCGGATCAGCGCGGTCTCGGGCAGCCACGTTCCGAGCTTGTCCAGGGTCACGCCGGCGGCGATGGAGATCAGCAGCTTGCCCTTCAGGGCCTCGCGCATCGCTGGCTGATCCAAGATCCCGAGGTAGCGCTGCGGCTTGAGGCAGACGAGCACGACCTCGGCCCCGCGGCAGGCCGCGAGGTTGTCGGTGGTCGCCTGCACGCCGAGGCGGGCGTGGAGTTCCTCGGCCACGGCCTTGCGCCGGGCGGTGACGACGACGCGATCGGGGCTCAGCCAGCCGGCGCGCAGCAGGCCCTCGGTGATGGCCTCGCCCATGGTTCCACAGCCGAGCACGCACAGGCTCCCAGGGGTGTCGAGCATGACCGCGGTCGTAGCACACACTCGCAGATCGCGGCGAGTCTGGGCGCGGTAGCCTCGTAGGGCGGCTGTCACCCCCGGAGCTTCGAAGCGGCCCCGCGCGTGGTGGAAAGATTCTCGGACTCTCAGGTCTCGACGAGCGAGTCGAGCACGAGGTCGAAGCCCCGCTCGGCCTTGCCGCGATCTTCGTCGGGCACCTGGGTGTAGATCACGAGGGTGCGCGCCTCGAGCTCGACGAAGTAGATCTCGACGGTGTGCGCGACAGATTCGCCGAGCACGGAGGGCGCGTAGCGGACCTTTCGGCCCTCGCGCTCGGCCCCGAGCAGCTCGCGGTGGATCACCGGGCGATCGCCGCCGTCGAGTTCCTCGACGCTGGCGATGTCGGGGGTGCCCTCCTCGATGCCGAGCATGAAGTCGGCGGCGAGCTGGTCGTAGTTCAGCGGCACCGCCGGCGTGAACTGCTGGACGATGACCATGGCGTTGCCGTACTTCGACTGCACGTAGACCGTGGTCAAGGTGACCTCGTCGATGTCCTCGCGCTCGACCTGGGTCTCCCAGTTGCCGGGGTGGTCGAAGGCGAAGCCGTCGTCGGTGAAGTGCACCGGGTTGTCGACGTCGGCCTTGGGCTCGCCGAAGAGCCCGCAGCCCGCCGGCGCAGCGGCCAGCAGGCAAGCGGTCAGGAGCGACACGAGGAGAGACCGCGGCGAGCGCATGGCGAGAGGATAGCGACTTCGGCCGCGTCGCTGCTACCGTGCGAGCATCTGCACGCCCATGGTCTGTGGCCGGTGGCTCAGGGGCGGGCCGTCAGCGCGCGGCTCGGGCCAGGCGATCGGCGACGCCGGCCCAGCGTGCATCGTGGGCGGGATCGGGTACGGACTCGATCAGGATCGTTGCGCAGCCGAGCTCTTCCAGGGTGTGCAGCGCGGCATAGAGCATGCGGCCGTAGGCCAGGGGATCGTCGGGCATGCTCAGGGCGTGGACGCCCGAGATCGCGCTCGTATCGGCGTGCATGACCAGGGCGCCCACCAGCCCGCCATGGCCCGGCGCAGCGAGGCGCTCGACGAGGTCCTCGCGGCCCAAAATGTGGACGTGGGCGTCCGGCGCGTAGTGACGTTCGACCATGCCCGGCGACGCGCGGGGGAGCCCGTCGGCGATCACCGTGCCCCGCGTGAGCGGGCCGGTCAGCGCCTCGAGGGTGGGGATGGGCAAGCCGCCGGGCCGCAGCAGCGTGGGCCGCTCGCCGGACAGATCCAGCACCGTGGACTCGATGCCCACGGGCGTGGGGCCAGCGTCGAGGATCAGCGCCGCATCCTCACCCAAAGAGCGGCGCACGTGGGCCGCGGTGGTCGGTGACACGCCCTGGAAGCGGTTGGCGCTCGGGGCCGCGATGGGGCGCCCCGCGGCCGCGAGCAGGGCCCTGGCCACGGGGTGCGCGGGCGCACGCAAGGCGACCGTGTCCAGGCCGGCGGTCACGAGGTCGGGGACCTCGGCCCGCTTGGGCAAGATCACGGTCAAGGGTCCCGGCCAAAACGCGTCCGCCAGGGTCGCCGCCAGCGGCGGCCAGTCTTCGACGAGCTCGCGGGCCCAGCTCGCGTCGAGGACGTGGACGATCAGCGGGTTGTAGCTCGGGCGACCCTTGGCCGCGTAGATCCGCGCGACGGCCCGCGGCTCGAGGGCGGCGGCGCCCAGGCCGTAGACCGTCTCCGTGGGGAAGGCGACCAGGCCGCCCTCGCGGATCACCGCCGCGGCGCGCTCGATCGGCGCGGCCTGGGGCTGGTGAGGGTCGACGGCGAGGACGGCCATGGCCGGGCAGGGTAGCGCGGGTTTGGGGCGCGACCAAGCGCGGCTCAGTGAACCCACTCGCCGTTGTCGCAGGTGGCGTAGCACTGTCCGCTCGCAATGCAGTCGTAGCCCGGCCAGGCGCCACCGATGCAATACCCGTCGAGCTTCGCGCTGCAGGTCGCGCCCAGGGAGTGCATCGTGCCGTGGGCGTACTCGGTGCCGTTGAAATAGCAAGAGGCATCGCAGCCCGCGGTTGGGCAAGAGTCCTCGCAGGCGTCGCTGGAGCACTGCACGGCGGTCTCACCTTCGCACTGGACATAGCCAGAGGCGCTGTCGCTACAGACTTGGTCGCTGATGGTGCACTGTGAATCACACGATGTGGAGACCAGGCTTCCGTCGGCACACTCCGCCGTGCAAGAACCCCTGAATTGTTGCTCGCCGAAGGTCGTGCCAGTGTCGAGGGAGTCTACGTCGGTGTCGGCATTGGGGGCTTGTTGCTCGAGGTCCTCGTCCGATTGAATGTCGACGCAGGAGATCGACGCGAACATGGCCAAGGCCGCGAACAGAGTGCCATGAAGAGGCTTGCTGACATGCATGGCGGCGGTCTAACAGCTCGACGTATCACCGCGCAAACTAGTCGATTGGGACACGGTGTCAGACATGTGTCTGGCGTGCGCCTTTGATATATTTGTCATTCGTGATACGAGCGTTCGGGATACGAGGTGCAAGCACATGCACATTCTCGGGGATCGTCGACCGACCCCTCCGCAGGGGGGCAGGGCACGAAACCGTCGGGGGCCATCCCTCCGCACATGTCGGAGTTTGTCGGGCACGAATGACCGACGAGCAACGACGTCAGGTGCCGGAGCCCTTTAACTCCTCTGCATCGCGAACTAGACTGCGCCCGTGCGCACGCTTCATCTTCGCTGCGGCAGCGACATCCGCGACTCCCTCGGCGCCGCGGGCTTGCTCGAGGACGCCGACTTCCTCGAGTGGGCGGACCCCGTCTGCCAGGGGCCCGTCCTCGATCTCCCCGAGGCCGAGTACTTCGCGCGCCGCCGGGCCTGGATCAGCGCGGCCTGGGAGATCCCCCTGGCCGAGCTCGAGGCCAAGCTGATCTCCACGACCAGCCTGATCGCGCGGCTGCACGACTACGCCGAGGTCTGCCTGTGGTTCGAGCACGACCTCTACGATCAGAGCATGCTGATCCAGGTGCTCGCGGCCCTGGCCGAGCACCCCGAGCTCCACGATCGCCTGCGCATCGTGTCCATCGATCGCCACCCGCAGCTGCGCCGCTTCATCGGCTTTGGCCAGCTGCGCCCCGAGCACTTCCCGGCGCTCCACGAGGGGCGCCAGCGCCTGACGCCGGCGGCCTTCGAGCTCGCCCAGGCGGCCTGGAGCGCGCTGCGTCAGCCGGACCCCACGCGCCTGCGCGAGGGCGACTGGCGCAGCGAAGCGCTGCCTTTCTTGGCGGGGGCGCTCGCGCGTCACCTCGACGAATTTCCCGGCGAGGTCGACGGCCTCGGCCTGACCCAGCGCCTGAGCCTGGAGATCATCACGGCGCTCGAGGCCAGCCAGGGCGCGGCCTTTGCTGCCCAGGTGTTTGGGGCGCTGCTCCAGGGCAGGGAGCCGATGCCCTGGCTGGGCGACACGATGTACTGGAGCTACCTGCGCGAGCTCGCGGACCCGGCCGCGCCGCTGATCACCATGCTCGGGGACTTCCCCGGCGAGCAGCTCTCGCTCACGGACATGGGCCGAGCGGTGCTCGCGGGCACGTCCAACTGGCTCGACTTGGCCGGCCCGCCCGCGCTCGGGCCGTCTCGCTGGCGCGGCGGCGTGGAGATCATCGGCGCCCGCGGCTGAGCGCGGGCGCTCGGGCGGTCTTCGCTGGTTCAGCGCGCGCGCAGCTCGAGGCCGCGGCGGCTGGCGATCCACAGACCACCGTCGACGGCGAGCACCTTGGTGACGTCCTCGAACAGCCCGACCTCGGCCGCGCGCCAGCGCTTGCCCTCGCGGACCAGCAGGCCCTTCATGGTCGCGGCGTGGAGCGCCCCGTCGACGACCCGCAGGCCGCCCGGGTTGACCCGTCCGCCGCCGAGGACCTCGACCTTCCATTCTTCTTTCTGTTCGGGGGAGGGGCGCAGGCTGACCACGCCGCCGGCGTAGCTGCCCACGTGCACGACTTCGACCCCACCTTCGTTCTCCACGGCCAAGGCGGTGACCCAGTTGTCCTCGAGGTGGCCGGAGAGCATCGAGAGGTGGCGCCAGGTCCCGTCGGGGCGCCAGCGGATCAGGCCCTGGGTGGTCCCCAGCCACAGGCCGCCGTCCTTGGCCGGGGCGACGGCCCAGGTCGCCCAGCGCCGGGCCTTGCGGCCGAGGGGGCGCGGATCTCCCTGCTCGTCCATGAGCACCACGCCGGCGTGGGTGCCGACGATCAGCTCGCCCGCGGCGGTGGTCGCGAGGCTGAGCACGCTGTCGTGGGGCAGGCCCTGCTTGGTGGTCCAGCGCGTGACCGCGCCGCGGCTGTCGGTGCGCAGCAGCCCGCGGGCGGTGGCGATCCACAGCGCGCCGTCGGGGGTGCGGGCGAGGGCGTTGACCTGGGGATCCACGATGCCCTCGGGGTCGGGCAGGGCGGTCCAGCGGCCCTGCTCGAGCACCATCACGCCGCGGTCGAAGGTCGCGGCGTAGAGGCGATCTCCGACGCGCAGGAGGTCCGTGATGTCGCCGGAGGGCAGACCGGCGTCGAGGCTCGGGCGCCAGTCGTGGCCGCCCTCGTCGCGGGTCCACAGGCCCTCGGCGCTGGCCAGGCAGCGCCCGCCGTCCATCCCCCACAGCTGCCGGGCGGGGGCGAGGCCGTGACCGTCGAGGTCGACGAGGCCCAGGCCGCGGTCGGAGATCTCTAGCGCGCCGTCGACCATGGCCAGGGCGCGCGCGTCGTGGTTGCTCACCGTGATCGCGGCCTCGGCGCCGCGGTCGAGGGCGAGCACGCCGGCGAGGGTGCCGGCGTAGAGGCGGTCGTGGTCGACGGCCAGGCTCCACACCAGGCCGTCGACGCCGGGGAGCAGCTCGGCGCCGGAGATCCACGCGCCGGCGCCGGCGCTGGCCACGACGAGCTCCCCGTCCCAGGCCGCCAGGGCGGTGATCCGATCTGCGAGGGGCTGCTTGGCCAGCGCGGCTGGCTCGCTGCCCGCGAGGGGGACGAGCTCGTCGCCGCGCAGCTCGAGCACGCCCGCGCCCCAGGTGCCCACGTAGGTCCGACCGTCGAGCTCGAGGACGGCGCGGACCGGCGCCGAGCGATGGACCGCGAGCACGCGCGGGCTCGCCGGGCCGGCGTCGGGGTCGGCGGGATCGTGGTCGAAGGTGACCTTTGCGAGGCCGCCCTCGGTGCCGACCCACAGCTGATCCGCCTGGCCGTCGACGGCGGCGACGACATGGCTGCGGGTCTCGGGCAGGCCGTCGAGGGCGGTCAGGGGCGCCGAGGCTCGACCGTGAGCGTCGACGAGGACCAGCCCGCCCTCGGTCGCGGCCGCGCTCAGGCCATGCTCGAGGGCCGCGCAGTCGCGCACGTCTCGGGTCGCGGTGTGGACCTCGAGGGGTTGGCCGAGGACGCCAGCGGCGAGGCTGGCGAGGACCCAGGTGGTCGCGAGGGTGCTCATCGTCGCGGCTCCGAGTCCGAGTCCGGCGGCGCGAGCGGGAGCTCGGCGCGGCTGTAGTTGAGGGCGCGGTCCGTGACCACGACGCTGACGGTGGCCGGCCAGCTGATCGCCCCGCGGGGCTGCCAGCGGCGCGCGAAGTTTCCGGCCGTGCCGCGGCGCAGGTTCAGCGTCTGCCCGTCGGGCATCAGCAGCTCGACGCGGCGGGCGTCGAGGGTCGCGGCCTGCTCGGGCGCGCTCGGGTCGTGCAGGCCCTCGGCGCGCTCGCGGGCGGCGTCGGCCTCGGTCAGCACCTGGTGGGCGAGCACGTCCCAGGCGCCATCGTCCCGCGGGCGCAGCTCCAAGCTCAGCGCCGGCGCCTGCACGTCGATGGTGTAGTCGAGGTGGAGGATCTCGACGTGGCCGTCGGCGTGGGTGATCCGGACCAGGACCGCGTAGGTCCCTGGCTCGGTGTCGTCGTCGACCAAGAAGCGCACCGTCCACTGGCCGAGGGCCTCCTCCCAGCGCGCGGCCTTGGTCTCGCCGAAGGGGAACACGACCTCGACGGATTGGGCGTCGCGCGCGGCCGGGATGTGGATCTCGGGGTCGCCGGGCTGAAGGTCGCCGGGGCCGAGGTAGGGCGAAGGATCCCCACCCTCGAGGTCGCGGCCGGAGACCTGGGGATCTCGCTGCTCGGCCGCCCGCTGGCTGCGGCGCTCGATCTGGTAGCGCTCGTAGGCCTCCTCGCTCTCGAGCACGAGCAGGGCCGTGTGCTTGGCGAGCACGCCGTGCTCGACCGAGAGCGCCACGGCGCCGGCCTTGTCCCCGGCGGCCTCGAGGGCCTGGAGCTCGCGGGCCGCCCACTGCTGGCGGACGCCCACGGCGGGCTCGGGCGCGCCCAGGTCCACGCGCCGGGTCAGGACCTCGTCGCGCAGGAAGGTCTTGGCGTGGACCAAGATCGCCTCCGGGGCCGGCGCGTCGGCGGGCAGGCGCAGGTGGACCACGGGCTGCTCGCCCTCGAACCATGTCTTGCGCAGCGGCCCGCGGACCGAGGTGAGGGGGTCTTCGCTCGAACCTTCGAGGCCGGGCAGCTCGAGCTCGACCGCGCTGAGCCGGCGCAGGCTCGGGGCTTGGCGCAAGAATGTGGCGAAGGCCCGGGCTTGCTGCGGGGACTCGGGGCGCATGGTCCGGCCGCCGCTCGCTCCGCTGAGCGACTCGAGGGTGTCTCGGCTCTCGCGCTTGCCCAGGCTCAGGGCGTGCAGCGGGGCCCCGGCCAAGCTGGCCGCCGCGAGCTCGGCGAGGGCGGCCGGCTCGGTGGTGCCCCAGGTCGGGGTGCCGTCGCCGACGTAGACGACCTGGGTCAGGCTCGCGCCAGCGCTCTGGTGCAGCAGCGCGCCGACCTCGTCGAGGGCCGCGCCGAGATCGCTGGCGCCGTCGGGCTCGATGGCGGCGAGGAAGGCGAGCGCGGCGCGTCGGGTCTCGGCGCTGGCGCTCACGAAACCCTGGCCAAAGCGCCGCGTCTGGAGATCCGCGGCCACCAAGGCGAAGCTGTCGCGCGGGCCCAGGCTGTCGATCAGCGCGGCGACGGAGTCCTGCGCCAGGCCCCAGGATTCGAGGGCGCTGCGCGAGCTGTCGACGACGATGACCACGCGCCGGCCCGCGCTCGGATCGACCTCGGGGGCGGGGACCGTGGACCAGTCGAGCTCGACGCGGGCCGCCAGGTAGCGCTCGCCCGCGGCGCCTCGCTCCTGCACGTAGGCCGGCGCGGCGGCGACCTCGACGGGGACATAGAGGTTCTCGGCGGCGTCGTGATCGTCGACCGCGAGCACGGATTGACCGTCGACCGAGACCTCGACGTGGGGGATCTTGCCCTGCATCGCCGGCGCGGCCGTGGGCACGAGCAGCGCGCGGCCGCTGGGCGAGTCGGCGTGGGCGACCTGGGCCGCCTGATAGCGGAGGATCACCCGCTTGCGCTCGCCGGGCTGGATCGGGAACACGCGCAGCTTGAACACGCGCCCGGCCTCCCACTCGAGCAAGGCGGGGTCGCGCATGCTGTCGACGATCTCCTCGTAGATCTCCCGGGCGCGGCTGCGCTCGAGGATCTCGCCTTCGATCAGCTGGCCGTCGACCTCCATGGCCAGGCCGGTGACGATCGCCCCGCTCGGCATGGGGAAGCGGAAGGTGCCCTCGAGCAGCGCGTCGCCGGGGTTTTCGAATATGTGCTCGACCTCGTAGCGGGCGTAGCTCCCCGCCTGGTGCACGTCGACGCGCAGGGCGGTCAGGGCCAGGGGCGTGGTCTCGCCGCCGGCGGAGTCGACCTCGAGGCTGCCGGGGCCGAGGGGGGCCTGGGCGGCCTCGATCTGCGCGAGCCAGGTGGTCTGGGCCGCGTCCGGGTTGGTGGTGGAGGCGGCGACGCTCGTGCGCCCGGACTGCGGGTTGGTGGCGGCCGTGTTGACGCAGCCGGTGGCGAGCGGCAGGAGCACGGCCAAAGACAATAGGGGGGCCCAGGGGCGCATCATTCGTTCTCCTCGTTGTTGGCGGTCTCGACCTCGATCTCGGCCACGCGCACGGACTGGCCGACCCTGGGCAGCACGTAGGGGAAGACGTGCTGCGCCTCGCCCTCGCGGCCCTCGTCGACCACGATCATCACCTCGCCGCGGGCTTCCTTGAGCGCGCTGCCGCCAAAGTAGTGGACCTCGACGGCGTAGGTGCCGGCGGCGGCCTCGGGGGCGGTGAAGCTCTCGGGGCCGTAGCCGGTGGTCACGTCGTCGAAGAGCTCGCCGCCGAAGCGACCCTTGCGGTGCTGGTAGTAGACCTTCTCGCCCTTGGGGTTGGTGACCCACAGGTCGACGTCGGTGCGGTCCGTGTCCCAGCTGAGGTAGACCTTGATGTCGTTCTCGGACCCGCCGCGCAGCTCGAGGGCGTCGATCTTGGCGCTCCACTCGGCCCGCGCGGCGTCGCTGGTCTGGGCGCGGCGGTGGGCGGCGTAGATCTGGCCGAGGCGCTGGCGAGCGGGGTAGCGCAGGGCGGTGGGGGCATCTTCGTTACCGGCGATGGCCTCGAAGCGGGCGGCGGCGGTCTCGAGCTCGCCGCGGCGCATCGCGACGTCGGCGAGCTCGAAGCTCAGGCGCTGGTCCTCGGGTCGCAGGGCGATGGCGACCTCGAGGCGCTGCTGCGCGCCCTCGAGCTCGCCGCGGGCTTCGAGCACGCCGGCCAGGGCGCGCTGGGCCTCGGGATCTTCGGAGAGCAGCTCGGTGACGGCGGAGTAGGTGCGCAGGGCCTCCTCGGGGCGGCCGAGGTCGCTGAGGATGTCACCGATGAGGCGGACGACGACGAGGTTGTAGGCGTCGATGGCTCGCCAGGCGCGGGCGGCCTCGAGGGCCTGCTCGAGCTCGCCGGCGTCGATCAGCGCGTGAGTGAGGGCCTGGCGGTGCGCTCGCTCGCGCGGCTCGTCTTCGATGGCGGCGCGCAGGCGCTCGATCTCGGCCTGGCGCTCGGGGGTGGACTCGCGAGGCGGGCGCTGGTCGATGGGGGTGACCGTGAAGTTTGGCGCGGCCAGGAGGAGGGCGCTCAGGCATAGGGTTGGGGACATCTCGGGCGGGGGACGTCTTGGGCGCTGGGGGGTATTCCTTTGGGGGGAAGGTGCCTGGGCAAGCGCGGCGTGCTCGCGCGGATCCGCGGGTAGTCATCGGGCGAGCCCGCCTCGCAGGGCCAGGCCCGCGAGCCATCCCTACTCGAGGACGAGGGCGAGGATGGCCACGCTCAGCATCGCGCCGATGGCGAAGGCGATCAGCAGGAGCCTGAGCTTGGGCGCGATGCCAGGCGCGTCCTGGTATTCGGATTCGGGCCCGTCGGGGAGGTCGTCGGGGACGCTGCCGCCGTGCGCGAGGATCAGCTCGGCGAGCTGGGCCCGGAGCGCGTGGAGCTCGGGGAGCTCGCGCGAGGCGAGGACGCTGACGAAGGGGCCCGGGGAGGTCTCGGGCTCGGTCTCGGGGAGCTCGAGCAGGGGGCGATCGAGGAGCTCGGCGAGGGCGCGCAGCTCGTGCTCGGCTTCGAGCATGTGGCGCTGGATCGACTCGAGGTGCAAGCTGATCTCCTCGCTGGCGTAGCGGCGCAGGGGCAGCGAGCGGGTGTCGGCGATGATCGAGCCGAGGGTGATGTAGACGTCGCGCAGGCGCTGGGCGGTGTCGTTGGCGTCTGGGCGGGGGGTGGTCATGGGCTTCGAGGCGCGAGGGTGGATCACAGGGCGGGGAAGATGGCGTAGATGAAGAAGATCAGCGCGACGACGCAGGCGCCCGCGCCCAGGAAGGCCGAGGCGATCGGGTGGGGCTTGCCGGCCCTGTCGGCCAGGCGCCCGATGACCCCGAAGGCGAGGGGGGCGAGCCACAGGGCGCTGAGCTGGATCAGCGCCGTCTCCGAGAGGCTGTCGAAGAAGACCAGGTAGATCGAGCCGGCACCGAGGCCGCCCAGGCCCATGGCGCCGTTCCACAGCCAGGGGTGGCGAGGCTGCGCGGGCAGGGCGGGGGCCTGCGGGCGAGGGAGGGCGGCCGGGAGGGTCTGTGGCGCGGGCGCGTGGAGGAGCTCGAGGGCCGCGCGGGCGCTGGGGCTGCGCTTGCCGACGATCGGCTCGAGCATGGCCGAGAGCGCGCGGCGCAGGCCCGGGCTCAGGGGCAGGCCGAGGGCGTCGAGGTCGACCTTGCCGCTGTTCTCGTCGAAGGGCAGGTCCTCGGGGTAGCGGTGGCTGGCGGTGACGACGAGGGTCATGGCGGCCGCGAACAGGTCCGAGGCCGGGCGGGCCTGGCCCATCATCTGCTCCATGGGGATGAAGCCAAAGGTGCCGACGCTGGTCGAGGCCACGGAGTCGGCCGCGCGGGCGCTGCTCTGGATCGCGCCGAAGTCGACCAGGGTCACCTGCGGGCCGCTCGGGCCGGTGGCGAGCATGACGTTGGCGGGCTTGATGTCGCGGTGGACGAGCGGCGGGTGCAGGCCGTGGAGGTAGTCGAGGAGCTCGAGCAGGGCGCGGAGCAGGGCCTCGAGGGTGGCCGCGTCGAGGCGCTGGCCAGCGGCGATGTGCTCGGCCAGGGAGCGCCCCGGGGCGCGGGACTGGACCATCACCCAGCGCGCGGCGGGGCGCTCGGGCGTGTCGGCGTCGCCGCCGGGGTGCAGACCCGCGTCGAGGGGGTGGGCCCGCTCGCCGTCCCACACGAAGTGCTCGAAGGTCCGCGGCACGCCCGGGTGATCCAAGCTCGCCAGCGCCCGAGCCTCGCGCTCGAACAGCTCCATGGCCTTGAGGTCGTCGAGGCGATCCACGCGCAGGACCTTGAGCACGACCTCGGCCGCGTCGGACTCGCGGCGGGCGGCGTAGGTCTCACCAAAGCCTCCCCGGCCGAGGCTGGACTCGAGGGTGTAGCGATCGCTCAGGCCACACAGCTCGGTCCCGGGAGATAGCGCAGCGCTCGACATGCGCTCGCCACTCTAACAGCTCGGGAGCAGGCGGCTTCAGCTAGCTAGCTAGCTAGTTAGCTGGTCATTCGTCGTGGGTGATGATCCGCAGCGAGGGCTTGTCGAGCATCACCGTCGAGCGCGGGGCCACGCTGTGGGTCAGCCACACGTTGCCGCCGATCACCGAGCCGCGGCCGATCACCGTCTCGCCGCCGAGGATCGTGGTCCCGGCGTAGACCGTGACCTCGTCCTCGAGGGTGGGGTGGCGCTTGCGGCCGCGGGCGCGCTCGCTGACGTCGACCGAGAGCGCGCCCAAGGTCACGCCCTGGTAGAGCTTGACCCGCGCGCCGATCACCGTGGTCTCGCCGATCACCACGCCGGTGCCGTGGTCGATGAAGAAGCTCTCGCCGATGGTCGCGCCCGGGTGGATGTCGATGCCGGTGCGCCCGTGGACGAGCTCGGTCATCATCCGGGGGATCATCGGCACGCCGCGGCGGTAGAGGTGGTGGGCGATGCGGTGCACGGCGATGGCCGTGATCCCCGGGTAGGCGGTGATCACCTCGGAGCGGCTGCACGCGGCCGGGTCACCGTCGATGGCGGCGCGGACGTCCGTGGCCAGCAGCCCGCGGATCTCGGGGATGTGCGCGAGCAGGTCGATGGCGTGCTCGTGGGCCTCGACGGCGCCGATCTCGGCGGTGCAGGACCGACGCTCGCGCTGGATGTTGGTCGCCCGGGCGATCACGCGCTCGAGGCTGCGCAGGCTGCGGACGCAGCGCTCGCCCACGAAGTAGCGCGAGCTCAGCTCGTCGACCTCCTCGGCCCCGAGGTAGCCGGGGAAGATCAGCGAGAGCAGGTCGTCGAGGAGCTGGCCGATCTCCGCGCGCGAGGGCAGGTTGCTGCCGTCGAGGTGGTTGATGTTGCCGTGCTCCTGGTACGAGCCCAAGATGCCGTCGATCGCCGTCGCTAGCTGCCGCTTGATGTCGGGCACCTCGGCACTGTAGCTGGTTGCGCGAGGGAGGTCGTCGGCGCCGAAGCCGACCTCTGAAAATCCGATGGCTTTTGGGCGCATGGAGCCTCGCGGCGTACAATCGCTCGCGCCCGCCTGGAGGTTTCCTCGCTCGTGGATCACGACCCCCTCGACGACATCGTCCGCGAGCTCCTGTTGGAGCGCACCCGAGACCTCGACGGCCCGCGCCTCGCGGCCTACATCGACGGCTGGGGCAGCCTGCTCAAGCTGCTCGAGCGCAGCGAGCTGATCATGCCCTCGGCGCCCCCGCAGCTGCGCGAGGGCGTCGACATGCTCTTGCGGCGAATCCGCCTGGCGCAGACTCGCGTGCTCGAAGACGACGAGTAGCGCGTGCGCGCGCCAGGGCGCTGGACCTGGCGGGCGCGAATTCGGCGCAGCTTTCCGGCCAGGCCGCCGGAGGGTTAAGCTGACCCCACATGCCGCAGGTCGCCAAGGCCCTCGAGGGGCTCGAGCCCGCCGAACTCTGGCGCCAATTCGACGCCATCCGTCGCATCCCGCGACCCTCGCTCCACGAGGCCGGCGTGCGCGAGTACCTGCGTGCGCTCGCGTCGGCCCAGGGCTGGGAGTGTGAGACCGACGAGGGCGGCAACCTCGTGCTCCACGCCCCCGGCAAGGGCCGCGGTCGGGACAGCTCCCCGCTGGCGATCCAGGGTCATATGGACATGGTCTGCGAGAAGCGGCCCGACGTGGCCCACGACTTCTTTCACGACCCGATCAGCTTGCACCGCGAGCAGGCCGAGGTCGCCGGCCGAAGCCGCGAGATCCTCCGGGCCGAGGGCACGACCCTGGGCGCCGACAACGGGATCGGCTGCGCCACCGCCCTGGCCATCGCCCTGAGCCCCGGCCTCGACCACCCGCCTTTGGATCTGCTGTTCACCGCCGACGAAGAAGAGGGCATGAGCGGGGCCTTCAGCCTCGAGCCGGGCATGCTCCGCGCCCGCCGGCTGCTCAACTTCGACGCCGAGCAGGAGGGCAGCGTCTACCTGTCTTGCGCCGGCGGCCGCGAGCTCCACGCCAACTGGCGCCTGGATCGCGGCCCGCGCTGCAGCGACGACGAGGTCGTCCGCCTCAGCGTCGGCGGCCTGCGCGGTGGTCACAGCGGCGTCGACATCCAAGAGCCCCGGGCCAACGCGATCGCCTTCCTGGTCGAGCTCATGGTCGCCCCCGAGGTCGTGCTCGAGGGCGTGCGCCTGGCCAGCTGCGACGGCGGCGGGCGACCCAACGCCATCGCCCGCGAGGCCGAGACCTTGCTGTGGTGCGCCCGCTCCCGGGTCGAGGCCCTCGGTCAGGCCTTCGAAAAAGCCGGCGCGCGCCTGCGCCTGCCCTTCGCCGAGGGCGACCCCGGCCTCGAGGTCCGCTTCGAAGTGCTCGACGCCGAGCAGGCCGCCGCCGTCCCCGATCCAGTCTCGGCCATGACCAGCCGCGCGATCCTCGAGGCCCTCCGCGCCCAACGTCACGGCGTGCTGAGCTGGTCCACCGTCATCCCCGGCCTCGTCGAGACCAGCAACAACATCGGCTCGATCACCACCGACGGCGAGTGCCTGACCCTGGTCCAGATGGCCCGCTCGTCCAAGCCGCGCGCCGTCGAGATCTTTCAAGAGCGCTGCGAGCTGACTTTGGAGGCCTCGGGCGCCGTCGTCGAATTCCGCCACGCCTTCCCGGGCTGGGAGGCGCGCACCGACAACGAGCTCGTCGAGGTCGCCAAGCAGGTCTACCGCGAGCTCTTCGGCCGCCCCCCCCGGCTCGAGGCGATCCACGCCGGGCTCGAGTGCGGCGTGCTCGGCAGCCGGGTGCCAGGCCTGGAGATGATCTCTTTCGGCCCGGACATCTTCAACGCGCACACACCGAGCGAGAGCCTGGGCTTGGCCTCGGTGGAGCCTTTTTGGCGCTTCGCGGTCGGGGTGGTGGCGGCGCTTTGTGACTGAGGGTCGCGCGCGCGCTGCTACCATCGCCCCCATGCCGACCAAGCTCGAAGGCCTGCGCCTGTACGACAACAACTGGGCCCCGAGCCCGCGCCGGGTACGGATCTTCTTGGCCGAGAAGGACCTCGAGGTCGAGCTCGTGCCCGTCGACCTCGGCGAGGGCGGCCAGTTCGCGGAGCCCTTCGCGTCGCGCAACCCCTTCCAGGCGGTGCCGGTGCTCGAGCTCGAGGATGGGCGCAACATCGCCGAGTCCCAAGCGATCTGCCGCTACCTCGAGCACCGCTTCCCCACGCCGCCGCTGATGGGCCGCGACGCGGTCGAGGTCGCGCAGATCGAGATGTGGACGCGGCGGGTGGAGATCGACGGCTATCTCCAGGTCGCGGCGGCGCTGCGCCACAGCCACCCGGCCTTCGCCGGTCGAGCGGTCCCTGGGGTCCGCGAGGGCTTCGAGCAGATCCCTGCGCTGGTGGATCTCTCGAAGCAGGTGTTTGCGCGGATGATCGATTGCGTGGAGTCCCAGCTTGGCGAGCATCCTTTCGTGGCGGGGGAGAACTTCTCGGTCGCGGACATCGTGCTGCTCGTCACGCTGGACTTTGCGAAGGGGGGGAAGCGGATGGATTTGACGCTGCCGGAGCACACTGCGCGCTGGTATGAGGAGATCAGCGCTCGGCCGAGCGCTTCGGCCTGAGCGGAAGCTTTGCGGTCAATCTTTTGGAGGCGATCTTCGTCTACGGCTTCGCCAG
This sequence comes from Pseudenhygromyxa sp. WMMC2535, assembly GCF_011083025.2. Lineage (NCBI taxonomy): Bacteria > Pseudomonadati > Myxococcota > Nannocystales > Nannocystaceae > Pseudenhygromyxa > Pseudenhygromyxa sp. WMMC2535. The sequence goes on along the minus strand of NZ_JABJWV010000001.1, from coordinate 2,168,011 downwards.
GCAGCTCGGCGAGCACGCGCGTGGGGCAGGAGGCCTCGTGGTTTTTTGCGAGGGTGTTCTTGCTCGGCAGACACGCGCACGGGACAGCAGGGGACCCTCTGCGCTCGGACAGGCTTGCTGACTCCGACGGGAGGCTCGTTGGAGGGATGGTGGCCTTCTCGTGGGTGATCGCTCCGAAGGGGTGGTACGTACGCAAAACTCGCTCAGAGGGTCCCCTGCTGTCCCTTTTGTGCGCGTCTTTGGCGAGGGGTGTCTCCGTCGCCGGCAACGGGGGGTCTTCGAGTGGTTCTCGTTTGAGGGGGCCTCGTGGTTTTTGGCGAGGGGTCGGAGGACCTCGTGGTTTTTTGGCGAGGGTGTTCTTGCTCGGCAGACACGCGCACGGGACAGCAGGGGACCCTCTGTGCTCGGACAGGCTTGCTGACTCCGACGGGTGGCTCGTTGGAGGGATGGTGGCCTTCTCGTGGGTGATCGCTCCGAAGGGGTGGTACGTACGCAAAACTCGCTCAGAGGGTCCCCTGCTGTCCCTTTTGTGCGCGTCTTTGGCGAGGGGGGGCTCCGTCGCCGACAAAAGAGAGGTCTGCCTCTCGAAGCATGATCTTCCGCAAAAGGCCCCCCTCGAGCGCCCGAGCAAGGGCCATCCCCGCGAGCGCCGGCATGTTCTCCGCAAACGTAGAGCAGGCCGCTCGAGCGGAAGGGGCCCGCGCCGAGCACCGAGCCGGCTATGCTGCTTCGTCATGTTGGTCGCCCGCGACCCGGCGAGAGCGCAGGGGTGGGAAGGTTTCCGCCGAACAGGCCGCGGTGCAGCTTTCGAAGCAGAAGACCCCGCAAAAAGCCCCCCGCGAGCGCCCGAGCAAGGGCCATCCCCGCGAGCACCGGCATGTTCCCCGCAAACGTAGAGCAGGCCGCTCGAGCACAAGGGGCCCGCGCCGAGCACCGAGCCGGCTATGCTGCTCCATCATGTTGGTCGCCCGCGACCCGGCGAGAGCGCAGGGGTGGGAAGGCTTCCGCCGAACAGGCCGCGGTGCAGCTCTCGAAGCAGAAGACCCCGCAAAAGGCCCCCACGAGCGCCCGAGCAAGGGCCATCCCCGCGAGCGCCGGCATGTTCTCCGCAAACGTAGAGCAGGCCGCTCGAGCGGAAGGGGCCCGCGCCGAGCACCGAGCCGGCTATGCTGCTCCATCATGTTGGTCGCCCGCGACCCGGCGAGAGCGCAGGGGTGGGAAGGCTTCCGCCGAACAGGCCGCGGTGCAGCTCTCGAAGCAGAAGACCCCGCAAAAGGCCCCCCTCGAGCGCCCGAGCAAGGGCCATCCCCGCGAGCACCGGCATGTTCCCCGCAAACGTAGAGCAGGCCGCTCGAGCACAAGGGGCCCGCGCCGAGCACCGAGCCGGCTAGGCTGCTCCATCATGTTGGTCGCCCGCGACCCGGCGAGAGCGCAGGGGGGGAAGGCTTCCGCCGAACAGGCCGCGGTGTAACGACCGAAGCAGAAGACCCCGCAAAAGGCCCCTCATCCAGAAGCGAGCCCAAACCCAGGCGCCTGCGAAGCCGCCATCCGCCGCGGATTCACGATCGCCTCCCCCCGCATCCAAGTCTCCGCCCGATCCTGCATCGCCCCGCCCTCCGGCCCCCCGATCAGCTCCCCCAGCGCATAGCGAGCGCACTCGCGGTGCAAGAGCATGTCGACGGCGCTAAAGCTCCGCACGGCCTCGTCGAGCAGCCGCCGAGCCGCGCCCGACTCTCCCTCGAGGTTGCGCAGACCAGCCTCGGCCAGGGCCGCCAGTCCCGGCGCAAAGCATGCCTCGTCCTCCCGCAGCACCTCGAGCTGTCGGCGCGCGTCGGCGATCAGCCGCGCGTAGCTCCACGGCTCGGGCGCCCGACCCGGCATGCGGGCGGCGGGGCTGGTCCCCTTGCCCCGCAAACGATCCCGCAGCCGCGCCACGCTCGGCTGGCCATCACGCTGGTGGCGCTCGGCCACGGCCAGGGCCACGCGGCAGCGCGCCGAGCTCAGCTCCAGGCCCACGGTGCGCATGGTCGTGAAGTAGGCCAGCTCGAGCTCTCGCCACTGGGCCAGCAGCGCCGCCCAGGCCTCGCCCGGCTCCCCGCGGTAGAGCCCGATGTGCGCCTGGGCGATCAGGTCGCGGTAGTGCTGGCGTCGATAGCTGCGCTCGGGCCAGGTCGCGCCGGGCTGCGGGCTGATCCGCCGCAGCGCCGCGGCAGCGTGGCTGTGGGCCAGCTCGGCCCGGTCGGCGGCCAGCCACGCCAGGGAGGACTGACCGCTGAAGGCCTCGAGCAGGGCGAAGGGCTCGTCGCGCTCGACGGCCAGGGCCGCGGCGTCGGTCAGGCGGCGGCGCAGGCTCGAGAGCTCACCTTGCCAGGCCAGGGCGAAGTCGTGGTAGCTGGCGATCGTGGCTCGCTCCCAGGCGACGCCGGGCTGATCGGAGAGCAGGGCCTCGGCGGCCTCGCAGGCCTCGGCGCAGCGTCGCCAGCGACCTTGGGTGAACTCCTGGGCCGCGATCGCGCTGTGGTGCCAGGCGGCGTCCAGGGGGTCCTCCGTGCGCGCGCAGAGCTGGGCGCAGGCCCGCAGCAGCCGCGCGGCGGACTTCTCGAAGGGCGCGCCGATGTGGCTCTCGACGGCGACCTCGTAGGCCAGCGCCCGGGCCCGGGCCGAGTCGCCGCCCTCGCGGACGATGGTCTCGAGGTGCCGGGTTCGCAGGGCGTCGGCGAGCGAGCGGCTGATCGCGGTCAGCCGGGTGGAGATGAACCACAAGGTGTCGAGGCGGGCCTGCTCGCGTTCGTCGAGGTCGCTGTCGCCGGCGCTGCGTGGGCCGTCGATGAGCTGGCCGAGCTCGCGGCGGCGCAAGATCAGCCGGCTGCGTCGCCAGTTGGCGCCGACCAGGGCCTCGGCGGCGGAGCCGGGGATCGGGACGGCGAAGGCCCGCAGCAGGCTCTCGAGCACGCGCCAGGCCGCGTCGAGGGCCCCGTCGGCGATGTAGAGGGCGGCGGCGCGCAGCTCGAGCTCGCGGACGCGGGCGTCGGTCTTGGCGCTGCCCAGCATCTGCGCGGCGACCAGGAGGTGGCGGGCCGCGTCCTGGCGCTGGCCGAGCTCCGCCTGCGCCGAACCGAGCTTGATCATCAAGTTGGGGTGCTGGGCGTCGGGGTGGCGCTCGTCGAAGCGGGCGAGGGCCCGGCGGTAGGCGGCCGTGGCCCGGGCGAAGGCGAGGCGGGAGAAGGCGAGATCGCCGGCGGCGATCGCCTCTTCGATGCCGTCGGGGGCGTGCAGATCGGGCGGGCTCGCGCTCGCGTCTGCGTCGAGATAGGCCGAGAGCGAGTCGCCCGGGGGAGCGCCGAGCGCCTCCGCGGGCTCGTCCACGCGAAGCTCGAGAAGCTCGATGTCCGCGCGCTCGCGCTGGCGCGCCAGCCAGGGCAGGACGCCGAGGTCGCCGCGCTCGGGCGCGTCTTCACCCTCGGCGTCGCCACGGGTCTCGGCCTCGGCGTCGCCACGGGTCTCGGCCTCGGCGTCGCCACGGGTCTCGGCCTCGGCGTCGCCACGGGTCTCGGCCTCGGGGCCTCGGTAGCCGGCGATCACCAGCAGGCGAAAGTCCTCGCCCTCGTGGAGCTCGTCGTCGCGCAGCAGGACCTCGAGCAGCGCCCGGGAGTCCTCGTCGCCGGCCGCGATGTCGTCGAGCTCGAGCAGCACGGGTCGCCGCGCGGACAGGGCGACCAGCAGGGTGCGCAGCGCCTCGAAGGCCTGGCGGCGCAGCTCGTGGGGCTCGCTCGCCGGCGGTGGGGTAGGCAGGGCAGCGAAGCGAGGCAGCCTGGCGAAGGCGGGGAAGGCCACGCGCAAGGCCGCGGCGCCCGCGGGCAGCGGGGGCAGGACGTCCTCGGAGGCGGCGAGGTGCTCGAGCAGATCGACGAGGTGATCGACGCCCACGCCGAGGGCGTTGAAGCAGCCGCCGCCGCAGGGCGAGCGCAGGCTCCAGACGCGGCCAGCGACGGACTGGCGCAGCGCGCTGCCGAGCTCGGCGCGGGCTGGGGCGGGGCCGCGCAGGTGCAGGCACAGCGGCCGGCGCTCGGCCGTGACGCGCGCGAGCGCCTGCTCGAGGAGGTCGGGGGACCCCGGCGGGGCTTCGGGCTCGTCTGGCTCGGCCACGGCCTCTCGACGGTCTCCCGCGAGAGGTCGAGCCGTCAAGCGCCCGGATTCAGATCGGATCAGATTGGATCAGATCGCGTCGATTCGGTTGATCAAGGTCGCCGCGTAGGCGGCCCCGAAGCCGTTATCGATGTTGACCGTGGTCACCCCGGCGGCGCAGCTCGTCAGGCACGAGAGCAGGGCCGAGAGCCCCTCGAAGCTGGCCCCGTAGCCGGTGCTGGTCGGCACGGCGATCACCGGGCAGTGGACCAGGCCGGCGACCACGGAGGGCAGCGCGGCCTCGAAGCCGGCCACGCAGATGATCACCCGGGCGCGCTCGAGGGCCGGGAGCTCGCCCAGCAGGCGGTGCAGGCCGGCCACGCCGACGTCGGCCAGGGCCTCGACGCGGTTGCCCATGACCTCGGCGCAGCGCTGGGCCTCGATGGCCACGCGCTGGTCGGCGGTCCCGGCCGAGAGCACCAAGATCGTGCCCGGGTACCGGGTCTCGCGCGCGCGCCACAGGCTCAGCAGGCCGGAGCGAGGCTCCCACTCGAGCGACGCGTGCAAGGCCGCGGGCAGCCGCGCCTTGGTGGCTTCGAAGCCGGCCGCGTCGGCGCGGGTGCACAGCACGTTGGGGTTGCGGGCGGCCAGGCGCTCGATGATCTCGGCGATCTGCTCGGGGGTCTTGCCGGGGCCGTAGATGACCTCGGGGAAGCCCCGCCGGCGGGCGCGGTCGTGGTCGATGCGCGCCCACTGGAGGTTCTCGACGCGCGGGGCGTCGCCCTGGTCCAGGCGCATGCGCAGGCGCTCGAGGGCCTGCTCGCGGTCGATCTCGCCGGCCAGCAGGGCGTCGAGGATCGCTTGGTCCGCCTCGTGGCTCACGCGACCTCCCCCGAGCTGGAACCAGGGCCCTGGATCACGTTGAGCGAGCCCGAGCGAAAGCCCGCGAGGTCGAGGGTCACGAAGCGGTAGCCGGCGGCCTTGCAGGCGGCGAGCAGCTCGGCGCGCAGCTCGACGGCGCGGGGCAGGTCTTTGGGCGGGAGCTCGACCCGCGCGACCTCGCCGTGGTGACGCACGCGGAAGATCGAGAAGCCCAGGGCGCGCACGCCAGCCTCGGCGGCCTCGACCTGGGCGAGGACCTGGGCGCTCACGTGGGTGCCCGCGGGCACCCGGCTGGCCAGGCAGGGGGCGGCGGGCTTTTGATGGTTGGGCAGGCCCAGGCGGCGCGCCACGGCCCGGATCTGCGCCTTGCCAAAGCGGGCCTCGACCAGCGGCTTGCGGATCGACAGCTCGGCGGCGGCGCGCAGGCCCGGGCGGTGATCCCCGAGGTCGTCGAGGTTGTCGCCCGAGGCCACGGCGGCGAAGCCCTCGCTGTGGGCGAGGTCGACGAGGCGCTCGAAGAGCTCGGTCTTGCAGTGGTAGCAGCGGTCGCCGGCGTTGGCTCGATAGCCGGGGCGGGCGAGCTCGTGGGTGTCGATCAGCTGGTGGCGCAGGCCGAGCTTGGTGGCCAGGCGCCCGGCCTGCTCGCGCTCACTCTGGGCCAAGGAGGGGGAGACCCCGGTGACCGCGAGGGCCTCGTCGCCGTGGACGCGGGCCGCGACGGTCGCGACCAGGGTCGAGTCCACGCCGCCGGAGAAGGCGGTGATCGTCGGGCCGTAGCCGCGCAGCACCTGCTCGAGGCGCTCGAGCAGCGCGGCGGGGTCGTCGTCTTCGGGGGGAGGCAGTCGCAGCGCGTCCATGGCTTTGTCGACGGGTCTCAGCCGGGGAGCACCGACTGGTGGGCGAGGCGCTCGATGGCGGCCCGCACGTGGTGCAAGGGTAGATCGTGGGCCGCGGCGATGCGCGCGAGGTCGTCGTGCTCGGCCTTTGTTCGGCCGCCAGCCCGCTTGACGCGCACGGGACCCCAGGGCGAGTCCAGGGTCTCGATGCGCCGACGCAGCACCGTGCGCGCGACCAGCTGCTCGCGCACGCCGATGGCGGCGCTCTCACCGAGGATGCAGGCCAGCGCCGCGTCCCGGGCGGCCGGCGGCGCGAGGACCGTGAGCGCGACCCCGGGGCGGCCCTTCTTCATGGTCAAGGGCGCGTAGGCGACGTCCACGGCGCCGCGCTCGAGCAGGCGCTCGGCCAGCCACGCGAGCTGCTCCGGGGTCTCGTCGTCGAGGTGGGTCTCGAGCACCACGATCTCGTCGCGCTCGAGCTCGCCGGCGAGGGCCGCGAGGGGGCCCTCGGACTTCGAGGCGGCCCCGGGCCGCGCCAGGGTCAGGCGAAGGACGCTCGACGAGCGCGTGCCGGCGCCGTAGCCCGCCCGCAGCGGCTGGAGCTCGAGCTCGCCGGGGCGCAGCGCTCGGCCCCAGGCGGCGAGCAGGGCCGCGCCGGTGGGCGTGACCATCTCGCCCTCGCCCTCGCCGGGGCGCAGCGTGAAGTCGGTGAGCAGCTCGACCACCGCCGGCGCGGGGCAGGGCATGTCGCCGTGCTCGCAGCGGATCGTCCCCGAGCCGCCGGGCAGCGGCCCGCACAGCAGCGCGTCGACGCCCAGGCGATCCAGCCCCGCGCTCACGCCACAGATGTCGAGGATCGCGTCGGCGGCCCCGACCTCGTGGAAGTGCACGTGGTCCACGGGCACGCGGTGGACCCGGGCCTCGGCCTCGGCGAGCAGGCAAAAGGCACGATCCGCCATGGCCTTGGCCCGCGCGCTCAGGCCCGAGGCGGCGATGCGCTCGCGGATCTCCGGGAGGTGGCGGTGGGAGGTCTCGTCGACGACGCGAAAGTCTGCCTTGGTGCAGCCGAGGTGGCGGCGCATGGTCGCCTGAACCTCCAGGGCCCAGTCGGGCAGGCCGAGCGTGGCCAGCTGGGCGCGCAGCCACTCGACCTCGACGCCGAGATCGAGCACCGCGCCCACGAGCATGTCGCCAGCGAGGCCGCCAAAGGGATCGAGGAGCGCGATGGTCTTGGGGGCGGACACGTCGGGCGGATGTACAGCATCCACGCAGCCCGGACCAGCGCGCGCCAGCTTGCGCGCAGACGCGTGCAGCGTCGCGCATGGCTGAACTGGGCGCATGAATTGGGCTCACTCTTCGGTGATCACACCACTCGCGATCGCGGCCTCGCGTGAGCCTCGTCCACGCTGCGACAGGTCTGCGATGCGCGAGGAGTCGCGCTCACGCGTCGCGGATCACGGCCGCGGCGGCGGCTCGATAAAAGGCCACGCGAACGGGCGCGCGCGGGTGCATGCGCAGATCCACGAAGCGTAGCCCGCACTTCTCGAGCACGGCGATCGACGCGCGATTGCCCGGCATGGCGCAGCCGTCGAGGAGCGGGCAGCCGAGCGCGTCGACGGCCAGCGTGGCCAGTGCGCGCGCCCCCTCGGTGGCGAGGCCGCGACCCCAGGCCGCGCGATGCAGGCGGTAGCCGAGCTCGAGGGCATCCTCGCCCTCGGCGATGCTCGGGCGCAGGTGAAACCAACCCACGAAGGCGCCCTCGTGGAGCGCCGCGTAAAACCCCACGGGGTCGTCGGCCGACCAGGCGAGCATGCGCGGGAGCAGACCCTGCGTCTTGGTCTCGCCCTCGCCCTCGCCCTCCCCGACATAGTCGCGGCGCGTGTTGGGCACGCCGCCAGAGATGTAGCGCATGACCTCGGGATCCGAGTCGAGCTCGAGGAGATCGTCGAGGTCGCCGGCGTCGAGCTTGCGCAGGTGCATGCGTGCGGTGTCGAGGGTGAAGGGCACGTCTGGAGCGTGTCCGAAAACCCCGGCGGCTACAGCGCTTCATGCTGGAGGACCGGGTTGGGAGCGTGCGGCACGCTCGGTCCTGGACGGCCACGCAGCCCCGCTTTGCTGGCTGTTGGCGGCCCCACGCGTCGCGCAGTGTGCGTGAAGCCAGCGTAAACTGCGGCATAAGCGGACCCAAAGCTGGACTGCGCGGGCTGCATGGTGGCTCGTGTCGTGGCATGCCAAGAGCCGTGGGTGTGCGACCGTCGACTCTGGTCCCCTGGCTCTCGCTCTCGCTCTCGCTCTCGGGCTGCGCGGCGACGCCGGGCCCCGCCGGGGCCTCCGGCGACGAGCAGGGCGAGGTCGGTGTCGCCGACGAAGCTGGGCAGACCGCCCAGCCCCGCGGCACCCTCGAGGCGCTCGACGCGGCGCTGCGCGAGAGCTGGTCGGCGGCGGGGGTCGAGCCCAGTCCCCTCGCCGACGATGCCGAGTATCTGCGCCGGGTCAGCCTCGACCTGATCGGCCGCGTGCCCACCCGCGGCGAGGTCGAGCGCTTCTTGGCCGACGACGCCTCCGACAAGCGGGCTGGCCTCGTCGACGCCCTGCTCGCGAGCGAGGATCATGCTGCCTACTGGGCGGGGCGCTGGGCCGGGCGGCTGCTCCCCGATGACCGCCGGACCAAGCGCGTCGCCGAGGGCCCGCTCGAGGGCTACCTGAGCCAGGCGCTCCACGAAAACCGCCCGTGGACCGAGGTCGTCGACGCGCTGCTCACCGGCGAGGGCGAGCTCGACGACGCGCCGCAGCTGGGCTTCCTCGCCGCGCGGGCCGTCCGCGGTCAGGGCCGCGAGGCCGCGGTCGCCGAGCTGAGCTCGACCACCGCGCGGGTCTTCCTGGGCGCGCGCATCGAGTGTGCCCAGTGCCACGATCACCCCTACGTCGACTTCTCCCGCGAGGACTTCTGGGCGACGGCCGCCTACTTTGGTCGGACCAAGGTCAACATGGTGCGCGGCGAGGGACCGCCGAAGGTCACGGTCTCGGAGCGCCCCAAGGGGCAGCTGCGGGTCGCCCTCCAGGACGACGCCGACGCGCGCAAGCAGGTCGTGCGCCCGCGCTACATGGGCGCCGCGGCGGTCGACGCGGATCCGCCGGCCGAGACTACCGACACCGACTCGCCCGCGCAGCGTCGTGATCGCCTGGCCGCGGCGATCATCGCCGACCCGCGCTTCGCCGAGGCCACCGTCGGCCAGCTGTGGACGCAGCTGCTCGGCAGCGGCCTCGTCGAGCCCTGGGACGACCTGCTCGTCCACCGAGGCGAGCGCCCCGCGGCCCTGACGATCCTCGCCGAAGACTTCCGCGCCCACGACCACGACATGCGCCGGCTGCTGCGGACGATCGTGCTCTCGCAGGCCTACCAGCGCAGCTCACGGCCCAGCCCCGGCGTCGACACCAGCCCCGCGGCGACCCACGCCCGCGAGGCCGCCTTCGCCCAGGCGGTGGTCCGACCGCTGGGCGCCGAGCAACTCTTTGCTTCGGTGATGACCGCCACCGGCCTCGAGCAGCTGAAGGGGCGAGCCTTCCGCAAGGCCGTCCGTCAGCGCGAGCAGGTCGCCCTGCTCGAGTACGCGGCGGTGTTCGCCGACGACGAGCTCAGCTCGGCCGACGCGGCCGGCGAGGGCTTCACGGGCAGCGTCCCCCAGGCCCTGCTGATGCTCAACGGCGGGCTCACCAACCAGGGCGTGATCGCCCGGGCGGGGGGCAGCCTGGCTCAGATCCTCGCGAAGAGCGCCGACACCGATGAGCGCCTGCGCGACCTGTGGCTCACGGTCTACGGCCGCCCGCCGCGGGCCGAGGAGCTGGAGATCGGGCGGCGGGCCGTGGCCGCGAAGGGGGGCGGGACTGCCCAGACCGAGGTCTGGGAAGACCTGATGTTCGCCGCCCTCTACTCCACGGAATTTTCCTCCAACCACTGAAGCGAGCGAGCGCAGCCATGACCATCACCTCCATCGATCGTCGTCTCTTCTTGCGTGGCTCTCTCGCGGGTCTGCTCGCCGGCGCCGGCCTGGCCGCCGGTGCTGGCCTGGCTGGCGGTGGCAGGGCGCTCGCCGGCAGGCCAGACGCCGCCGGGATCCGCCCGGCCAAGCGCTGCGTGGTCTTGTTCATGAACGGCGGCCCCAGCCAGATCGACACCTTCGACCCCAAGCCCGGGCGAGCCAACGGCGGTGAGTTCGAGGCGATCGGGACGAGCCTGAGCGGTCTGCGGATCAGCGAGCACCTGCCCCAGCTCGCCGAGCGCATGGATCGCCTGAGCCTGATCCGCAGCCTCAGCGCCAAGGAGGGCAACCACGACCGCGCCCGCTACCTGATGCACACCGGCTTCGCGCCCCAGGGCGGCGTGGAGCACCCGGGCCTGGGCACGCACCTGGCGAGGCGCCTCGACGCCCTGCGCCAGGGCAGCGCGCCCAGCGACCTCCCGCGTCAGGTCAGCCTCAACGGCCCCGGCGCAGGACCGGGCTACCTCGGCGCGCGTTGGTCGACCTTCGCCGTGCCCAACGCGAGCAAGGCGGTCCGCAACCTCGCGCCTCCCCTCGACCTCGGCCGCGCCCGCGAGGACCGACGCGTCGCGCTGTGGCGGGAGCTCGAGCAGGGCTTCGCCGCGGAGCACCAGTCCGCGCGGGTCGAGGGCGCCCGAGCCGTCGGCGAGCAGGCCGTGGCCATGAGCTCCGCGGCCGAGCTCGCAGCCTTCGATCTCAGCCGCGAGCGCGAGCAGACCCGCGCGCGCTACGGGATCGCGAGCACAGGCGCGGACACGGTCAACGCGGGCATGGGCGGCCGCGGTCAGCGGGGGAGCTTCGCCGCCGGCTGCCTCATGGCGCGGCGCCTGCTCGAGGCCGGCGTCGACTATGTCGAGGTCGGCATGCGCGGCTGGGACACCCACGAGGACAACTTCAACCGCGTCCGCACCCTCAGCGGCGAGCTCGACATGGCCGCCTCGGCGCTGATCGACGACCTCGTCGCCAGCGGGCTGTGGTCGGAGACGCTGCTCGTCTGGGTCGGCGACTTTGGCCGCACCCCGCGGATCAACGCCCGCGGCGGCCGCGACCACTTCCCCAAGATCAGCGCCGTGCTCCTCGGCGGCGGGCCGATCCGCGCCGGCCAGGTCGTGGGCGAGACCGACGTCGACGGCCAGGAGATCCGCGAGCGCCCGGTGAGCGTGCCCGAGCTCTTTGCGACCCTGGCGACGGCCACGGGGATCGAGGGGGGAGAAGTGCACGTCACGCCGGCGGGGCGGCCCGTGACGACTGTCGACGAGGCGGGGAAAGTGATCCCAGAGGTGCTGTGACGCGACACACCGGTGGGAATTGGCTGGCCAGCTCGTCCTCGAGGCTGGCCGTGGATCTCGAGCGGCTGGTGTTCTAGATTGTCAGGGCATGGGCACTCCGGCAGACGACCAGCGTCTCATTCGGGGCATCGATGCATCCATGCTCGTGGAGCCGAGCGGTGACGAGATCGTCGTCGGTGGGCAGCTCGCGGCGCTCGTGGCTCTCAATGGGTTGTCCGAGCTCGATGATGGCGCCCGTGCAGGTGTCGAGTTTCTTTGCGGTAGAGTCCGAAAGCTGTTCATCTCACCTGCGCTCGAGACGACGTCTCGTGACGGGCTATACGAGCTGTGGTCGTCGCGTTCGGGGCAGGTGATGCGCGTGCTGGATGCGATCGCGGTGCTGCTCTACGAGGCGGCTCGCGCGACGCAAAGTGAGGTGATCTTTCGACGCCTCGAACATGGGGATCGAAGCGCGCTCTCTCGATGTGCCGATATTTTTCGAGAAGGCGGAGAGACCGAGGCCGGGGACGAGTTGATGAGAGCGCTCGCGTTGGCCGAGCAGGCTCGCCGACGTGTCATCGAACACCTCGAGAGAGAGGACGAGGACGGCGGGGACGGTGAGGACGGCGGGGACGGTGAGAAGGAGAACCCTCCGCTCTTCTTCAAGGCCTATCGACTCAACAACCTCATCGGTTTTCTCGGCGCCTTGCTCTGTCTCGAGGTTGGAGAGCGCCTCTTCAGCGCCCCGCTGACAGGGGGAACGCTGCGCGAGGGTCTCGCTCGAGAGGCCGTGGAATTTGCCGCAGAGGGGGCCCGCGGAGCGGCTTATATGGCTGCGGTCATCACGGGTATGGGTCTGAGGCGGCCTTCATCCTCCGAGAGACTGGAGACCTTCATGTCCTCGGTGAAGCGCGTGGACTTCATGCTCCAGGCGACGCGCCAGATCCCGCGAGTGTTCGGCGCGGACGTCCGCTTCTCCCTCGCCTTCCTCGAAGACCCCGAGCTCCCCGAGGACGACGATGTCCTCATGGTGATCGACACGAAGGCCGACCCCGACGAGGCCGTGCGTCTGCTCGACCAGCTGTGCGATCAGTGGTGGGATGAGGCCGCCGCCGCGCTCGGTGTCGAGCTCTTCCCTGTCCTGGGTGCCCTCGATGATTGATTGACGGAAAGTGAAGACGAGCGCAGATGAGTGAAGCCCGAGAGCCCTTCTCATGGGTCGCCTTCTTCGAGTTGGCGGAGACGCTAGCGAAGAACGACGACGAGGCGTCGCTGCGAACGGCTGTCAGCCGCAGCTACTACGCTGTCTACAATGGTGCCCGACTACTCCTGGAGGAACTCGACCCAGACTTCTCGGCGCACAGAACCCAAGAGAGTCACTCGCAAGTTTGGGAGCGCGTCTCCAGCTTGCCCCAACGCCAGGCCAAATCAATCTGTCGCAAGGGCCGAAGCCTGCGGGCCAAGCGGGTGAGCGCGGACTACGAAGCCAACGCAGGCCACTGGAGCCAGAACAGCGACTCCGCGCTATCCGAAGCATGCAGCGCCTTGAACGCGATTGAAGACCTGCTCTCCCGTCACGGCCAGTCGTGAGTTTTCCACGCCGGCCGTCTTGATCTGCACGCGCTGCCGAGAGACTCCCCAGCCGTGCGCTTCGCCCCTGCATTGCTCTTCCCCGCCCTCTTCTCCGCCGCCGTCGTCTTCGGCTGCGCCTCCGACCCCGAGCACTTCGAGTTCGAGGACATCGGCGAGGCCTGCGTCGTCGCAAAGGACGAGTCCCACACCATCGAGGCCGTCGTCGACGGCTGCGCCTCGCCCTGCGCCGAGAACATGGAGGTCGGCTGTGAGGTCAGCGTCGAGGGCGAGGTGATCGAGATCTCGACCTGGCTGCGCTACGACCTCGACCAGCAGCAGGACTGCATCGAGTCTTGCCTGATCGTCGAGGCGAGCTGCGAGGTCCCGGCCCTCGAGGATGGGGTCTACACCGTCCGCATGGGCGACGCCGAGGCCGAGCTCGCGGTCCCCGACGCCGGCGAAGAGGTCTGCGTCGAGGTGTAGCGGACACGAGAGAGGGGACCGAGGTCCCCAGCGCTTTGCCCGGTCTCCCGAGGCGCCCGCCGAGGCGCGCGGCCTCAGGGATGCAGGCTGCGCACACGGAAGCCCTCGCCGGCCCGGGTCAGCACGTAGACGTAGCCGAGCTCGTCGACATCGATCTCCAGGACCTCCTCGCCCTCGACCTGCTCGTCGACGTAGGTGTGGAGCCACTCGACCTCGCCGAGCCCGTCGACGTGCCCGATGAACATGTCGGCGCCCTGGGCCTGGGGCGCGCCGAGCACGACGCCGCCTCGATCCGCGCGCAGCCGAAGGGTGCTCTCGCCGAGATTGCCGATGCTCGAGAGCAGCTGGCCGTCGGCGTCGAGGCGAAGCAGCGTGCCCTCGCCGCTCGCGCTCGCACCCACGAAGAGCTGGCCGTCGCTCACGGCCACGGCGTGTAGCGAGGTGCCGGCGTCGTTGCTCTCGTAGACGCTGCTCATCTCGCCGTCGAGGTCGTAGCGCACCACGCTGCTGTGGGTGTGGGGCTCGTCGTCGTCATCGAGGATGGTCTCCTGCATGGGGGCGAGCAGGTCGCCAGCGTCGTCGAAGGCGAGCTGTCCGAACCTGGTCTCGACGGCCTCGACGCTCCCGGGGGCCTCGTACCAGCTGATGTGCGGCTTTTCGCCTGGCCCTTTGGTGTCGAACATGAAGAGCAGCGGCTCGCCGATGCCCCACGAGGCCTGGAGCGCGAAGCGGCCGTCGTGGACGACGATGTCTTCGATCTCGAGATTCAGGTCCCCGGTGTTGCCGATGTCCGAGACCCAGCGCTGCTCACCGACGCGGGAGTAGCCCGCGAGGTTCAAGCTACTATCGTCGATGCCCGCGACCAGAAATTCTCCAGTCGCGGTGTCGAGGGCGAGGGCCTCGGCCGCGAAGGGCAAGCTCGCCGCCCAGGTCAGCTCGCCGTCGCGTGCGATGGTCCCGAGCTGATCGCCGGCCACGATCGCGGCGCCGCCTGGGGTTGCGACGAGGTCGGGGGTCGTGGACAGCTCGGACAGCTCCAGGGTCCAGCGCAGGATCCCGCGCTCGGGGAGCTCGACCGAGACTGCGACGGCCTCGCTGTCGTCGATGTCCTCGGCGATGGCGACCGCCTGGAAGGTCCGCGGGCCGTTGTCGGCCACGCTGGCGGCGATCCAAAACGCCTCGAAGGGGGCCTCGACGTCGCTGGCGATCAGCTCGCCACGCTCGAGGTCGTAGAAGTCGACGCGCTCGACCTCGCCCGTGACCTCCGCGTGCAGGGTGACGACGCTGGCTTCGTCGATGGTGACCTGCTCGGTCTCGCCGTTGACCGTGAACGAGAGCAGATCGGGGTCCACGGAGGGCGCCTCGCCGGAGTCGGTGGAGTCGCCCGTGTCGGCCTCGCCGGAGTCGGTGGAGTCGGTGGAGTCGGTGGAGTCGGCGCCAGAAAAGTCACCGGTCTCGTCGCCAGCCGAGTCGGTGTCCTCGGCGAACTCCTCGGGCGAGGCGCAGGCGAGGGTGAGGAAGGTGCTCGCGCCGAGGACGAAGGGGAGGCGGGAGAGGGCGAGGGGTCGAGGGAGGGTGAGGCGAGGGAGGGTGAGGCGAGGGAGGGTGAGGTGAAGCTGGGGGAGCTGCGGTCGGGGAAGGCGAGGGGAGGGGATGTTCCGTTTGTGCATGCCACCCCCTTGAGCAACGCCTGTGCCACGGCTAAAGGGGGTGCTAGTGGCCGAATTCGGGGTTTGGTGGTCTACGCTGGACCCACTTCCGGGGGGATCGGGTGGATCCGAATTGAACCCACCTCGGTCCGCCTCGAGCCGTGATGCGCGGGTTCGAAGCTCGATGGCATCGAGTCCGGCGCGCATGCGCGCGCCAAGGGAGGTGCGTCAGTCGTGGCGGGCCCGCGAGCACCGGTCCAGCCCACATTTATTTGGACGCCCGAACGCAGATAGCTGGCAGAGCTGGCCCGAGTCGACCCCAGCCTGCGCTCGCGCAGCCCTCGGGGGTCCGAATCGACCCCGCCCTGCGCTCGCGCAGCCTTCGAGGGTCCAAGTCGAACCCCCCGCCCGCGAGCGACCCTGATCGGGTCCGAGTCGACCCCGCTCGCCCGCGAGCGACCCCACGCGGGTCCGAGTCGACCCGATCCTGCCCTCGAGTGCCTCGCTACTCGGGGTCGTAGATGCCGAGCTCCTTGAGCCGCTTGCGCAGGCGGTTGCGCCCGATCTTCAGGTGCTTGGTCGCCGCCCGGATGCTGCCGGCCTCCTCGAGCACGCGGGGCAGGTAGGCCCGGTCGAAGGCGAGGTGGCTGTCCTCGTAGCCGAGCTGCTGCTCGATGATCTCCCCGACCCCCGAGGCCATGCTCGCGCGCCCGCCGAGGCCGAGGTCTGCGCTGCTCAGCTCGCCGCGCTGCTTGATCAAGACGGCCCGGCGCATGACGCTGCGAAGCTCGCGGACGTTGCCGGGCCAGGGGTAGAGCAGCAGCGCCGCGCGGGCCTCGGGGCCCAGGGTCACGGCGAAGTCGTACTCGGCGCACAGGTCCTCGGTGAACAGCTCCGCGAGCAAGAGCGCGTCCTGCTCGCGCTCGCGCAGGGGCGGCATGGTCAGCAAGAACTCGTCGCCCAGGCGGTGGTAGAGGTCCTGGCGAAAGCGCCGCGACTCGACCTCGGCGAGCAGGTCGCGGTTGGTCGCCGCGACCACGCGCACGTCGATGGGGCGCTCGAAGCCCGGCTGGCCGAGGCGGCTGACCCGGCCGCGCTCGAGCACGCCGAGCAGCTTGAGCTGCAAGGACAGCGAGAGCTCGCCGATCTCGTCGATGAACAAGGTGCCGCCGTCGGCCTGCTCGAACAGCCCGGGCTGCTCGCGGGCGGCCGCGCCGGTGAACGCCCCGGGCACCGAGCCAAACAATGTCGCGTCGGCCAGGGTCTCGGGCAGGCTCGAGCAGTCGAGGGTCACGAAGGCCTGGCTGGCGCGCAGCGAGAGCTGGTGCAGCGAGCGGGCGGCGACCTCCTTGCCGGTCCCGGTCTCGCCCTGGATCAGCACGCGCAGCGGGGTCGCGGCGACTCTCTCGAGCTGGTGGAAGAGCTCTCGCATGTTGAGGCTCTTGCCGTAGAGCTCGCCGCAGCGCTCGTCGGCGTAGGCGAGCACGTCGACCTCGCCGATCTCGACGAGCTCGAGGGCGCAGTCTCCCGCCTTGAACACGTCGCCGGGGCCCAGGATCATGTGAAGGACGCGACGGCCCCCGAACCACAGGCCATTGCGGCTGCCGAGGTCGCGCAGCTCGGCGCCGGCGGTGGTCGGGCGCAGCTGGAAGTGGCGCTTGCTGACCGAGGCGCCCTCGAGCACGAGGTCGGTCGAGGGGCTGCGGCCGGCGATGACCGTGGGCTTGGTCAGCTCGACGTGGGTGCCGGCCTGGGGGCCGTCGAGGATCTTGAGGCCCAGGCGACCCGGGCGAGTCTCTCGCGTGCGCGCGCCGACGGACTTGCGCGTGGTCCGAGTGAAGTCTCCAGACATCAGCGGGGCTCAGTAGCCGCGGAGCTTGCGGAGCTCGCGGAGGTCCTTTTTCTTGGGCCGGCCGGCCCCACGCTCGCGGGTGACCACGGCGGCGGTCTCCTCCTTGGGAGGGGGCGGCGGGGTGTGGTCGATGTAGAGCGTGCGGGCGACGGAGGCCGGCCCGCGGCGCTCCCCGAGGGCGACGACCTCGAGCTCGCGGGGACCCCCGGGGGTGAGCACGTCGATGTGATCCCCGGCCTTGACGGGCTTGGCGGCCTTGACCGACTCACCGTCGATCTTGACGTGCCCGGCCGTGCAGGCGCTCGAGGCCGCCGAGCGGGTCTTGAACATCCGCGCGGCCCAGAGCCACTTGTCGACGCGGACCGAGCTTGGGGGGTCGCCCATCTCGACTACTATTTCGCAACTTTGCTCGCGGGGCAAAGTCACCGGGCAGGGCGCGCTAGCGTCGCAGCCATGGGCTCCTAGGAGCCCGTGGTGGAACCCAGCGCGGCTCCTGGCGCCGGGATTTTTGTCGAGGGCGCGAAGCCAAAACGCCGCTGTACCGGGCGTACTGCAAGTTTTGGCGACAAAGCCTTCGGCGAAAAGACCAAGCCAGGTGTCGTGTTGGGTTTCACCACGGGCTCCTAGGCCCTCGACGCGATCGTCCTCAGCGAGTGATCCGCCGCCAGATCCGCCGGCTCTCGAGGGAGAAGTTCTCGACCAGCACGTAGGCCGAGGGCAGGAAGATCAGGGTCATGAGCGTGCTCGTGGCCAGGCCGGCGGCGATGATGATCGCGATCGAGTGGTAGTAGATCCCCGCCAAGGTGGGGTGGTGGATCAGCATCGGGATCAGCCCGAAGATCGTGGTCGCGGCGGTCATCAGCACCGGGCGCAGGCGGTCGCGCCCGGCCACGGCGAGGGCCTGCTCGCGGGCCATGCCCGCGGCGCGCAGCTGGGTGACCTTGTCGACGAGCATGATCCCGTTGTTGACGATGATCCCGATCAGGATGAACAGGCCGATCATCGCGACCAGGTCGAAGGTGGTCTGCGTGGCCCACAGCGCCCAGGGGGCGCCAAAGCAGCCGAGCAGGCCGGTGACCAGGATCGCCCCGGGCTGCAGGAAGCTCTCGAAGAGCGAGGCCATGACCGCGTAGACGAGGATCAGGCACAGCCCGAGGTTGATGGCCAGCTCGACCATGTCGCCCTCCTCGACGCCCCAGCGCGTGCGCTCGCCGAAGGTGTAGCCCTGGGGGAGCACGAAGCCCTCTTGCGCGCGCTCGATGGCCGCCTGGTTGGCCTCGCGGTCCTCGCTGAAGAAGCGCACCTTCATGCGGACCTCGGTCTGACGATCGATGCGCTGGACCCAAAAGGGGCTGCGGGTGACCTCGACGGTGGCGATCGAGGCCAGGGGGACCTCGGTCGCCCCGCCGGCGGTGGGGGTGCTCAGGGGGATGCGCAGGTCCTCGAGCTCGTCGAGTCCGGGGCCGTCACCGGGGCCGTCGGCGTCGGCGTTGGCCTGGCCGGGCTCGGACAGGGAGCCCGTCGACAGGCGCAGCTCGACCTCGCCCTCGGGGCTGCGGATCTGGCCCAGCGACACGCCCTGGAAGGCCAGCGAGATCACCTCGGCGACCTCGCTGGCGCGCAGGTTCAGGCGCTGGAGGCGGTCGCCGTCGAGGCGGACCTGGAGCTCCTGGTTGCCCTCGTTGAAGGGCCCCGTGATCGTGTCGTAGGCCCCGGGCTCGGGGTCGTCGGGGTCGCCCTTCTCCAGGCGCTGCTCGAGGTGCTCGGCGAAGCGCTCGGACAGGGCGAAGAGCTCGCTCATGTCCTCGCCGCGGAGCACGAACTGGACCTCGCGGGGGTCGCGGTCGCGCATCCACCAGCCCTCGCGCTCGCCGACGTGGTAGCGGATCCCCGGCTGCTCGGGCAGCGCCGCGGTGATCCGCTGCTTGAAGTCGGCCATCTCCTGCTCGGACTGGATCTCGCCCGCCGGGTAAGCGTCGCAGTCGCCGCCCCAGTCGCGGTAGCGGCAGGTCAGGGTGTCGATGCCGATCCCGGCCTTGTCGGCGAGCAGCGCCGCCTCGGCGAAGGCCACGCGGGCCTCGACCTCGGCGAAGTCGCGGCTGCCCGTGAACTCGAGGCGGATGGGCATGGCGACGAGCTCCTCGTCCATGCCCATGTCGATGGTCATGTTCTTGGTCGGGTAGACCACCGTGGCGCACAGGCCCAGGCCGACGAGCAGGGTCAGCCGAGGGTGGCGGATCGTCCAGCGCACGAAGCGGGCGTAGACCCGGGCCACGGGCTCGAGCAGGACGTTGCGGGTCAGCTTGGGCGGCTTGGCCGGGTTGGGCGAGCCGGGCTTGCCCGCCCGCGAGCGGTAGCCGAACACCGTCAGCAGCGGCACGGCGAGCTGCGAGACCAGCAAGCTCGCGACCAGGGCCGTGACGAAGGTGGTCCCCAGCGGGATCATGAAGGTGTACATGTCGCTGGGCCCGCCGCCGATGATCATCGGCAAGAACACGATCACGCTCGACATGGTCGAGGCGACCGTGGCCAGGCCGACCTCGCGGGCGCCCTCGCGGGCGGCGACCAGGGCCGTGGCCCCGCGCTGGCGATGGAGCTCGATCGCCTCGACGATGACCACCGCGTTGTCGATCAGCATCCCGACGCAGAGCACCAGGGCCAGGAGCACGATGCAGTCGAGCTCGCTGCCGCGCAAGAAGAGCACGCCGCAGGCCGCGAGCACGCTCAGCGGGATGCAGGCCGCGGCGATCAGCGTGGTCCGAAAGCGGTGCAGAAAGCCGAAGAGCACGAGCACGCCGATCAGCCCGCCGTAGATCCCCGTGTCGCGCAGGTCCGCGAGGGTCTCGAGGATCATCTCACCTTGGTCCTCGAAGACGGCGACGTCGATGCCACCGAGGGCCGGGTCGCCGCGCAGGGACTCGACGACCTCGCGGACCTGCGCAGAGACCTCGACAGGGGAGGCGCCGGCGTCGGCGAAGATCTCGAGGTTGATCGCCGGGCGCCCGTTGAGCCGGCTGCCCTGGCGCTTCTCCTGGGGGTGGATGCCGACCGCGGCCACCTCGCCCACGCGGGCGAAGCTGGGCACCGACTGGCTCGTGCCATCCTCGACGATGGCCACGGCGTCGCCGGCATCGAGGATGGAGGTGGTCGAGGTCGTGCTGGTCGAGGTCGTCGTGCTCGAGGACTCGGCGCTCGCGGTCGCGCCGCGGCTCACCGGCAGGGAGGCGAAGTGCTCGGCCTGGGGTGGGGCGCTGGGGCTGCGCACGCCGACGTCGCGGGCGCTGCGGTTCAAGGTGCCGAGGCTGCGCCCGCGCTGGGCCTGGCGGATCACGTTGCTGAGCTCGGCGAGGTCGACGCCGTAGCCCTTGGCCGCGTCGAGGTCGAGGGCGATCTCGAGCTCGTTGGCCTCGACGCCGTCGAGCTCGACCCGGGCCACGCCCTCGATGCGCTCGATCGGTCGCATCACCCTGCGCTGGAGCAGGTCGTAGGACCCGTCGAGGTCCTCGTCGCTGGCGATGCGGACCTGCATGATCGGCTCGTCGGCGGCGCCCGAGGACGAGCTCATGTCGATGTTCTGAACGATCTCCGGCAGGTCACCGCGCGCACGATCGATGCGCTCGCGCAGCTCGAGCTTGCGCGCGTCGATGTCGGTGCCTGGCCGAAAGGTCAGGTGCATGCGCACGCCCCAAGATCCGCTGCTGACCCGCATGCCCTCGAGGTCGCGGACGCCAGCGATGACCTCCTCGAGCGGGCGGATCACCTCGCGCTCGATCGACTCGGGCGAGCTGCGGGTGAGGTTGACGCTGACGCGGACGAACTTGGTCGAGCCGGCCGGCAAGAACGCGAGCGGGAGCTTGTCGAGGGCGATCAGGCCGAGCAAGAAGGTTGCGACCAGCAACATCGTGACCGTGATCGGTCGCGCCAAGGCAAGGTCCGAGAGGCTCCAGCGCCGCACCCATGGACGGTAGCAGCTGGTAGTAGCGGGTAATAGCGCGGGCGAAGCCACGACATGTGCGTCACCCTGGCCGCGACCTCGCGGCGCGCTACGCTCAACTCATGGTTGTGATCTTGCTGCCCTTCTTCATGCCTTTGTTCTTGCTCGGCTGGGTGCTCGACACCGACGACGAGCGCGCATTGGCCAAAGAGGAAGCGCGGCGAGAGCGAGACTTCGGCGCGACCTGGGGGGTGCACTTCGCCCGCGAGGCCTGAGCCGCGATGACGGTCGCGCGAGCCTGCTCGCTCAGGCGCGCCAACTGTCGATGCGCCAGCGTCGACGGGCCCGGGTCGGGAACTCGCTGCCGTCGAGGAGCGCGAGCAAAGCCGGATAGACCCAGCTGGGGTCCCGGGTGACGGCGAGGATCGCGGCCTGGACCTGGGCCGAGCCGCGCGGCATCAGCAGCTTGTCGGGCCCCGAGCCGACGCGGCGGACCGGACCCGAGCCGGTGCAAAAGGCGACCTCGCAGCCCTCCATGGCGGCGCGCAGCTGGATCAACAGGCCGCGCTCGCCAGCGTCGAGCTCGGTCTCGGGGACCAGGCGCCCGCCAGGGCGCAGCGCGGCGGCGAGGTCGAGGCCACGCAGGGCGCGGGGCAGCTCGCGCAGGCTCCGGGCGAGGCTGCGCCGGCCCTCGACGCGGCGCCGGGGCTGGCGAAAGCCGAGCTCGAGCAGCTCGCCGAGCAGGGCCCGCTCGCTCTCGTCGAGGATGTAGACGCGGCGCTCGGCCACGAAGTCGGCGGGGTTTTGATCGGGGAAGAGCGCGGTCAGCTGGCGCTCGCCGTAGTCCTCGTGCACCGACTGGCGCAGGGACAGCAGGTCGCACCAGCGCTCGCGGCCGTCGGGCTCGATGCCGCGAAACAGGGGCAGGCGCGCGATGGTCCTGGCGTGCTCGCGGCTGCGTCGGGCGCAGCTCAGGAGGATCTGCGTCAGCCGGCTGCGGTCCGCCGTGGCCAGGCTCGCGCCGTCTCGGCACATGCCGATGATGTGCTCGACGGCCGCGGCGGTGATCGCCTCGAGGTGCGGGGTCGCGGCCTCGCGCAGCCGCGCCGCGCCGGCCCCCGGGCCGAGGTCGGGCAGGCTGCTGGTCTCGAGGGCGGCCTCGAAGCAGGGCGCGTCGGGGACGCTCATGTGCGCGCTGAGCAGGCCGTCCTGGAGCAGAAAGATCCGCGCGATGTCACCCTCGCGGGGGATCGCAAAGGTGCAGGGCGCCGAGCTCCCGGCGAGCTCGAGGTCGTACTGGACCACACAGATCGCCCCTTCGAAGCCGACCTCGGAGGCGCGCAGCAAGGGGCGGCCGTCGACGAGGATCGGCACCGGAGCGTGGCGGGCGACGTTGGCCAGCCACTCCTTGGCCCGGGCGCGGTCGAGCTTGGCCCCGCGCACGACGATCTGCGCGTCGCGGGGGCCCGGGGCCTCGAGGCGCTCGAGCCTGGCCGCCTGGCCGCGGCGCCACTCGAGGCGCATGGGCTGGCGGTTGCCGACGCTGGCCGGGGTGAGGATCTGCAGGGCAGAGGGGTCGAGGCCGACGAGGCCGAGGAGCGCGAGGGCGCCGAGGCGCTCGAGGGTGGAGAGCGCTCGGTGGCGGCGCTCGGTCGGGCGCGAGCCGTCGAGCAGGGCCGCGAGCTCGCGCAGGACCTCGGGGGAGATGCCCTCGCCCCCCTCGGCGCGCACGCGCAGCTGGTTGCGCCCGAGCTCGACCTCGACCCGCAGGGCGCCGGCGCGCAGGGCCTGGCGGACGAGCTCGGCGGGCAGCTGCCAGGGGCCCTGGAGCTGGGCCTGGGTCAGCTTGCGCAGCTCCGACTCGACGTCGATGGTCAGCAGGCTGCCGACGTCGAGGCGCTGGCCGTGCTCGCTCACGCGGGCGGACCTCCCCGGTCGTCGCCGGCTCGCGCGGCTCGAGCCGCTTGGGCGGATTCGGCCAGCGCGCGGGCGGCCAGCGGGGCGAGCAGTCGGGCCCGGCGCTGGCGGTCGAGGTGGAGGTGATCGAGGACGTGATCCAGGAGCGCGAAGGCGGCGGCCTCGGGGTGCTCGGCGCGGGCGTGCTCGGCCTCGATCAGCCACGGGTCGTCGGCCTCGATCAGCACCAGGCGATCCCCAAAGCGCCGGCCGACGCCAAACAGCCCACGCAGCGCTCGCAGGTCGAGGGTCGAGATCCGCTCGCCGAGCTTGGACACGGCGCCCACGCGCCAGCGCTCGCCTTGGCTGTTCAGGTAGTCGGCGAGGCCGAGGAGCAGGGGGGTCTGCAGGGCGCGCTCGAGCCGTCCGCCCCAGCGATCGAGGTCGACGGCCCCGAGCGAGGCGGCGACGGTGCGACCTTCGGGGGTCTCGACGTCGAGCACGGTCACGCCCCGGCGGCGGGCGAGGCGGCACAGCTCGGTCTGCTCGCCGCCGGCGTAGAGCCGACCCTCGGAGGCGAGCTCGCGGGCGCGCTGGAGCGAGATCGCCGAGCCCCCGCGCAGCGCGATGAGCCGGCGGTGAAAGAGCGAGGGCAGGTGGCGAAAGGCCGCCGGCTGGGCGAGCGCGCCCTGGAGCAGGCTGGACAGGTCGCCGCCCTCGTCGAGGAGAAAGCGCCGAGCGGTGCGTCGGGAGGCGGACACGCCCAGCAAGATCAGCCCGAGCAGGCCCGAGCCCATGGCCACCCAGGGCACCCAGGGCTGGCTGAGCAGGGCGATCAGCGCGGCCGAGACCGGCGAGCGCGGCCCCTCACCCTCGAGCGCGCCGCCGCCCTCGCCTGCGTCGGCGCCCGTATCGGCGCCCGCGTCTTCACCCGCGTCGGCGCCCGCGTCTTCACCCGCGCCTGCGTCGGCGTCCGTATCGGCGCCCGCGTCTTCACCTGCGTCGGCGGCCTCGTCGGGCTCGAGCACGTTGCCGGTCACGACCTCGGGCGGGGCGGGGGGCAGGCCGGCGACCGAGACCCCGTCGCTCGTGCTCTGGGCGGTCGCGTCGGCGACGTGCCAGCGCCCGTCCTCGCCCAGATACTCGGCCCAGGCGTGCAGCCAGGCCGAGACCCCGCCGAGGTGGCCGACCCAGCCCACGGCCATGCGCGCGTCGACGTCGGCGACCTGGAGCACCGCGACGAGCAGGCCGTTTTGCACGTCGCAGTCGCCCTTGCCGATCTCCAGGGTGCGCGAGATGAAGTCCTGGCCGCGGGCCCGCGCCGCGCTGTGGCGCTCGGCCGTCTCCTGGTCGGTCCGATAGCTGACGCGCTCGCGCACGAGGTCGACGGCTCGCTCGACGCGGGTCTGGAGCGGGAGGGGACGCAGGGCCCTGGCCGCGCGGGCGAGCTCCTCGGGGAGCATGTCCACGCGCGTCGGCAAGGCCAGGGCTTGGCCTGGCATGGTCGAGTAGCGCAAGACCCCGCTGACCGTGGCGTCGAGCTCGAGCAGGGCCTCGCCGGCCTCGCCAAGGGCGACCCGGGAGGGGAAGCGACTTTGGTTGACGCCCATGTAGCGCAGGCTGTCCGCGACCAGCACGTGGCCCGTGGGCACGGGCACCTGGATGCGCTTGCCCGCGTGCTCCTCGATGGCGACCAGGATCTCGAGGCAGCGCCCAGAGACGGCCTCGGTTTCGGTTTCGGTTTCGGCTTCGGCGGGGCAGGAGAAGCTCGGGTAGGGCTCGGCGCGCAGCCTGGTCTCGAGCTGGGCGTCGACGCCGATGCGGTCGATGATCAGCGCGGCGAAGTAGGGCCGGCTCATGGGGGGCCAGTAGTTCAAGGCCACGGGCTCGGCGGCGTTGGGGCCGAGGGGCGCGACGTCCTGGCCGTAATAGCGGTTGCTGAGGGCGCCCAGGCGCGTGTCCCCTTGGCCGCCATCGACGGCCCCGCCCGCATTGTTCGGATCGCCGGCCTCGACGTAGACGACCTTGGGCGGGGGGTCCGGCGTGGGCCACAAGAAGTGCCCGATGATCACGGCCAGCAGGGCGCCCAGGCCCGCGCCCAGGCCCGCGCGCCACCAGTGCGACTCGCTCATGCGCCGGGCGATGCCAGCGACGCGCTCGGCCAGGCTCGGCGGACGGATGCGCGCGAGCTGGCGCTCGACGAGGTGGCGCAGCTCGTTTTGGCCGAGCTTGACCAGGCGGCGCAGCGTTCGGGTGTCGCGGGCGTCGCTGCGCGAGAGCAGCAGATCGAGGCCGTCGCTCTCGAGCAGGGCCTGAGGCGCGAGGCCGCCGGGGAGCTCGGGGAAGCGCACCCGCGAGTGGCTGGTGTGCCCCGAGCTGCCCAGGAGATCGTCGAGGCAGGCCGCCGAGCGCACGCGCAGGCCACGGGAGAAGAGCTCGACCCGCGGCGCGTTGCCCAGGCCGACCACCCCGCGCACGTGCCCGCGGCGAAAGGCCGAGCTCGGCGCGGGCAGGGTGAAGGGGGCGTTGACCAGGTGGCCGTTGATGGTGATCGGCAGCGCCTTGTCGGGTGCGTCGCGCTGGCACAAAAAGCGCGCGTTTTGATGGGCGGCCTCGAACACCCGGCGGTGATCGTCACCGTCGCCGCCGCGGCGCTCGAGCACGATCTGGGTGCCCGGCTGCGTCTCGACGTCGGCCTTGACCGCGTCTTGCAGCGCCCCGTCCAGGCTCACCTGCCAGCTGGCGCCGCCAGCCCGCGGCCGCGAGCGGATCACGATCTGCTCGGGGTCGAAGCGGAGGATCGACCAAAAGCCCACGCCAAAGCGTCCGACCTGGTTGCTGCGCTCCTCCTTGCTCGAGGCGTAGAGCGAAAACAGGTAGCGCCGGGCGTGCTCGTAGCTCATGCCCTCGCCGTCGTCGCGGCAGTGGAGGCGGGTTCGACCGTTGCGCTCCTCGACGACGATCTCGACCCGGCTCGCGCCCGCGTCCCTGGCGTTTTGGAGCAGCTCGCGGACAAAAATCCACGGATCCGGGCCGTAGCGATCCGCCTCGACTCGCGCGCGCTCGCGAAAGTCGCTGGCGCCTTGCCCGCTCACTCCCCCAGTGTACTGGCTTTATCGATAAAGGCCCGTGGGTGACATCGCCGCCGAGTGCAGGGGGGGACGCGGCAGTGCAGTGAGCGCGGCTTCGACCTCGAGGTGAGCTGGCCATGGGTCGTCGCCAAGTCGGTCAGGCATGGCCCACGACGGGGCACTGACGCGCAGTGCTTTGGTAATTAGTACAGTGAGACTGGACTTTAGACCGAAGGTGGCACTCGGGGGAATCCAGTGAGACTGAACTTTTGGCGCGCGTTTTCGAGCGTGAATCTCGCCATCGACAGTATGCGGGTAGGACGCGATGGGGCATAAATCCTCAGGCGTACGTAGCGCCGCGCGAGAAATAGGAAATCCTTCTAGGTTTTTTTTATTGAAACACGATTATTTTGTGTCACTCAGTACTTTTTTACGAGAAAAATGCTCGATTTCGCACTCAATTTGATCTTTAGACCAGGATCATAGCCGCGCATAGCCTCAAATTTAGAAAAATCCAGTATTTGTTCAAATTGGAGTCTTGATCCCCAAAAAAATTTCAGCCAAGTTGTAGACATGAACAGCCGCACGGAAATCGACCTCGAAATCGACTTCACCGGAGCCGTCCTCGTGAAGTGGTCGGGACGGGCCAACGACCGCCGTCCTCAGGCGGTGCTCCAGCCCGTCTTCGAGCGTCTGATCTCCATGGGACGCTATCTCCGCTTCGACTTCGCGGAGCTGGAGCACATCTCCTCGTCCACGCTGGTCGTCATCCTCAAGTTC
Organism: Pseudenhygromyxa sp. WMMC2535; assembly: GCF_011083025.2. Lineage (NCBI taxonomy): Bacteria > Pseudomonadati > Myxococcota > Nannocystales > Nannocystaceae > Pseudenhygromyxa > Pseudenhygromyxa sp. WMMC2535. The sequence goes on along the minus strand of NZ_JABJWV010000001.1, from coordinate 2,141,623 downwards.
TTCAAGAAGCTCGACGCGATGGGCGTCGGCTTCGAGTACCGCTACGACGACTCGGTCGCGTGGCAGCGGATGACCTTCTCTCAGCTCGACGCCGTGATGCCTCGCTCGCCCGCGCTGGCGGCCTGAAGCGAGCGGCCCAAGGACTGACTGAGCTTCAGCAAAGGACCCACGCGAGCGGCCGCGTGGGTCTTTTGTTTTGGTTCGGGGCTCAGCCGCCGCCGGCGGCGAGGCGATCGAGGAAGTCGCGGGGGTTGGCCTTGGGCGGGATGTTGACCCAGGTGTCCTCGAACTCCACGGAGGCCGTGATCGCGTGGCCACGGGCGGCATCGTAGTCGCCCAGGCGGACCTCGAGGGTCGCGGCGTAGAAGTAGCGCAGGCCACGACGGAAGGGGTCGGGCTCGGCCTCGATGTCGAAGAGCAGGGCCTCGCGGGTGAGCTGGGCGACCTCGAGGGTGTCGGCGTTGGCGACGATCACCAGGGCCTCGAGGGCGTCGACGACCGCGAGGGCGGCGGGCTCGTCGAGCTCCTCGTCGCTGCGCATCAGCTCGCGGATCTGCGCGTGGAGGAGCTCGGTCGCTTGCAGGGTCTCGCCGCGGCCGAGCTCGGCGGCGGCGAGGCCGATCATCGCCGCGCTGTGCTCGGGCTGGAGCTCGAGGGCGCGGCGGTGGTGCTTGGTCGCCAGCGGCCAGCGCTCCCCGGTGCGGGCGATCTCGCCGCGCAGGTAGGCGCACTGGGCCTCCTGCTCGCGGTCACCGATCTCGCGGTAGCGGGCCGCGGCCTCGGCCGCGAGGGCGTCGGCCTCGTCGAGCTCGCCCTGCTCGAAGGCGATCGCCGCGAGCATGTAGGTCAGCGCGGGGTCGTCGAAGCCGCCCTCAAGGGCCTGGAGCAGGAAGGGCCGCGCGGCCGCGCCGGAGTAGGTCTGGAGCTGGACGCCGGCCCAGAGGTAGGCGAGGTCGGGGGTCAGGTGGCGCTCGGCGGCCAAGGTCGCGAGGTCGGCGTTCATGATCGCCCCAGCGCGGCGGCCGACCTCCTCGTTGGCCGGGCAAGACAAGGTGAAGCTAGCGACGCGGGCCCGGGCGATGCGGGCCTGGACGACCAGAGCGGACTGCTCGTCCCCAGCCGTGGCCTCGTCGAGGTTGGTGAGCAGGGCCTCGACGGAGAGGTCGTTGGGCTCGACGCGGGTCTGCGGATCGAAGTCGATGACCCGCGCGAGGCCGCCCTCGAGGTCCTCGGGCAGGCGCCAGGCCACGCCGCGGATGCAGCGTTCGAAATACAAGGCGGCGAGGTCCGCCCGGGCGACGGCGATCCAGTGCCGACCGGCGCCGCGGCTGGCCTTGCCGAGGGCCGCGTCGGCGGCTCGGGGCTTGCCCTCGCGCAGCAGCGCCTGGGCCTGCTCGAGCGCCGCGAAGGTCGGGGCGTCGACGTGGGACTCGGCGATCTCGACGAGCGGGCCGAGGTCCTGCCACGCCGGCCAGCTGCCCATGGGCACCTGCGCCGCGTTGCGGCGGCCGCGACCCCCGTCTGGCCCCACGCGCACGCAGGCCGTCATGGCCACTGTCGCGGACACGGTCGCGGTCGAGAGCGCGACCATCAAGGCGCCGCGCAGCAGTCGATCGAGCCGCGAGGGGCGAGAGCATGACGCCCCGCCGCGTGGGCAGGATCGAGACCAGCGCGTGCGCCCAGCTCCTCGCAAGCAGCCCTCCGCTCAGCTCGCCGGCTCGCCAGCCTCGGCCTCGGCCTCGGGGTCACGGCGGTCGGTGCAGATCTTCCCGTCGTCTTTCTCGAGCGTCTCGATCTGCTTTTTGGCCTGCTTTTGATAGCGCTCCGGCGCCCCCGAGCCGTCCTTGATGATGGCCTGGAAGTAGGCGACGGACTTGTCGCACTGGCCGAGCTTGGCGAAGGCCAGGCCCGAGTAATAGACGGCGTCGTGGATGACCTCGCTGTCCGGGGCGTTTTGCACGAGCCAGTAGAACTCGCCCAGGGCGCTGCGATAGTCACGCTGCGCGAACAGGGTCTGGCCGATCTCGAAGCGGACCTCGGCCTCCTTGGCGTCGGCGGGGTAGCGCGAGAGGTAGGTCCGAAAGAGCCGGCGAGCGCGGTCGTACTCCTTGGCCGAGAGCGCCTGCTCGGCCGCCCGCAGCAGGTCCGACTTGCCCTCGGGGATGTCGGTCTCGGCCTTGATCTGGGTCTCGAGGGCGGCGAGGCGCTGGTCGACCTCGGTGCGCGACTCGTCGATGTTCTGCGAGATCGCGGCGAGGCCGTTTTGGCTGTCCTCGGCGAGGCCGCGGACGTCGGCGAGGCCGAGCTCGAGGTCGTCGACGCGCACGCCCAAGGTGGCCTGGTTGTCGCGCAGCAGTCGCTCGGCCTTCTCGAGCTGCTCCTCGACCTTGGCCATCTGCTCCTGGGCGAGGACGAGGGTCTCCTGCAGCTGCGTGTCGCGCTCGGAGACCTTCTTTTTGAGATCGACGACCTCGCGCTGGAGCTCTTCGTGCTGCGCCGTGGTCGTGATGCAGCCTGCCATCGCCAGCGTCATCACCAGGGGGATCGCGGTGGTCAGGGCTCGTTGGACGCGCATGAAATTCTCCTGAATCGGCGCGACCCGCCGAGGGGCGGGTCGCGAGTTTGGCGGTGACGCTCGGCGACCGAGCGCCATTCCTACCAGATCCTACTGCCAGATGAATTCGACGCGGCGGTCGTCGGCGTAGGACTGCTCGTCGGTGCCGCGGGCCTCGAGGCTGCCCTTGGAGATCACCTGCATGTTCTCGGCGGGGACGCCGAGGTCGAGGAGGTACTTCTTGACGCCCTGACCGCGCTTGTCGGTGAGCAGGATGTTGTACTCCTCGGTGCCGCGCGGGTCGGCGTGGGCCTCGAGGTAGACCAGGCGACCCTGGTCGGCGATGCACTGGGCCGCCGTCTTGAGCTTCTCTTGGGTCTCGGGGGTCAGCTGCGGGCTGTCGAAGCCGAAGAACACGGCCGAGAGCTCGCACAGGACCTCGCCGTCGCCGCCGTAGTCACCCGAGAAGATGCACATGCCGGCGTCGCAGATCTCGTCGATGGCGCAGTCGTCATCGGTCATGCAGGAGCCAGCCGAGCCGGGGATGCCGTCGGAGCAAAGCCCGGTGCCGAGGTCACAGGTGCCAGCGGGGCAGTCCATGTCCTCTGCGCAGAAGTCACAGACGCCGGCCTTGCAGACCAGGCCGCCGGTGCAGTCGAGGCTGCTGGTGCAGGGCGAGCCCTGGGCCGAGCCGCCGGCGGCGGCCTCCGAGGGATCCACGCAGCGATACTCGTAGCAGACGTAGTCCTCGCCGTTGGGGCCCTTACCGGCGCACTCGCTGGTCTCGACGCAGTTTTGGCACGTACCGTCGACGCACTTCTCACCCATCTCTTGGTTGCAGTGCTTGTTCTTCTTACAGGCGGGGTACTCGGGCTTCTTGCAGCCGGTGGTCCCGGCCACGGTCATCAGACCGGCGGCGAAGAGGCCGAGGAGGGACAGGCGAGAGAGGCGAGCGGAGAGGGAACGCGTCGACATCGGGGGAACTCCGGGGGCTCATGGCGAGCCGGGCCAAGGATTAGCTGGCGGCCGAATCGGTGTCAACCGCGCATACTCGCGGCGTGGATGCGGATTTCGTAGAGATCGCCATCTACGCTGAAGCGCTGGCCGTGGGCCTGTCCTTCGGTCTCGACGATATCCGCGCGGGCCGCCGCGAGGACCTCGGGTCCGAGGGAGGGGCGGGGGCCGAGGGCCAGGCGATGGAGCACGTAGTCACTCCAGGTCAGCTCGGCGAAGCGCGCCTGGCGGACGACGAGGTCGTACTCGAGCTCGATCTTGGACCCGGCGTGGTGGCGGGCGACGAGCTCGACCCCGAAGGAGCGCTGCCCGCGAGGGGTGTCGACGACCTCGGTGAAGCTCAGGTGCTGGCCGTCGGCGACGACGACCTCGCGCAGCGGGACGACGACCTTGGCCTCGGTCCCCGCGTCGGTCAGCGCGACGATCTCGACGCCGAGCTCGAGCGGCCACAGGGCCTCGCTGCGGTCGCCGAACATCGGCGTCGAGAAGCTGGCCGCCGGCGCGCGCATGTCCGTTGGCGTGTGGGCCAGCGCCGGCGTGGTCGCCGTGACGCCGAGCAGGGCGGTGATCGTCGTGGCAAGGAGGGCTCGCATGCCCTTGCGATCCCGCACTTTTGGCTGTGATCAAAATTCTCTTCGCGGGCTCTGGCGAGGGGGTGGAGCTTCGATTTTTTTGCCTCATCCGAGCAGTGCTCGGCTGCGCAGTGGGTTGCTCGCGCGCGCTGATCTCTCGCCGAGCTTGATATCTATCGATATCCCTACACGATCGTGGGGCTCATGCTCGGCGTACGCATTGGGTTCGCCCGCTCGAGCACCGCCGCGAAGGGCACGCGCGCCTGGGCCCCGAAGAGCGCGTGCTTGTGCAGCTTGGCCCTGGTCAGGGCCGGCGAGCGGATGCCGCAGAGCATCCGCGCGAGGCTGCGCGGGGCGCCGAGGACCTCGGGTTGCTCGGCGCGCAGGGCCTCGGCCTGGGCCCACACGGCCGCGTCGATCGTGTCGCCATAGTCGCTCGGCAGCGGCGTCGCGGTCTTCGACGTGCACCACGAGCAGCGCCCGCACGCGGCCTCGAGCGGCTCGCCAAAGTGCTCGCCGAGGCCCGAGGCCTGGCAGCCGTCTCGACCGACGAGCGCGAGCACCTCGTGCAGGCGGCCGATCTCCTCGTGCTCGCGCTTGGCCATCTGCGCGTAGAGCTGATCGGCCAGCTCGTCGAGCTCCGTCGGCGCGCGCACGACCCGGTAGCGGTGGCGCAGCTGGCGTGCGCGCAGCTCGAGCATCTCGCGCTCGGCGAGGTCGTCGAGCACGCGCACGACCCGGCCGCGCGGGACCCCGAGCGCCTTGGCCGTGGCGTCGGCGTCGAGGTGAAACCACACCCGGCCCTTCTTGGTCTTGGTCAGCACGGCGCGCACGAAGCCGCGCTCGTGGGCGTCGATCTGCGCGAGGAGCTGCGCCGAGGGCATCAGCGGCTTGAACTCGTAGGCCGCGTAGAAGGGCGTGCCGCCGACGAGGTAGCCGCGCAGCTCGAGGTAGGTCAGCAGCGTGCGCAGCACGAGCTCGCGGACGTCGAACTCGCTCGAGGTCGAGCGCAGGGCGATGTCGAAGTCCTCCCCGAGGGCGAAGAGGTGCTCGAGCAGGCCGCCGATGGCCGCGCGCGTGGGCGTGTCGCCGTAGACGAAGTTCTCGAGGGTCACGAGGTCGTCGACGCAGGCCAGCAGCTCACAGGTCGAGGGGGCGCCGTCGCGGCCGGCGCGGCCGATCTCCTGGGAGTAGTTCTCGAGGCTCTTGGGCAGGTTGTAGTGGTAGACGTAGCGGATGTCGGGCTTGTCGATGCCCATGCCGAAGGCGATCGTCGCGACGACGACGCCGTCCGAGGAGCGACCAAACCAAGCTTGGGTCGCCGCGCGCAGGTCGGGATCCATGCCCGCGTGGTAGGGCCGCGCGGGCACGCCGTGGCGCGCGAGCTGCTCGGCGACGAGCTCCGCGGTCCGCTGCAAGGTGACGTAGACGATCGCCGGGCCTGGCGGTCGCTCGCTCAGGCGCGCGCGCAGGATCGCGTCGCGCTCCGACTCGGACACGGGCGTGAGCTCGAGGCGCAGGTTGGGGCGATGAAAGGGCGTCCGCACGGCGCAGCCCTCGTCGATGTCGAGGACCCGGCAGATGTCGTCGAGCACGGCCGGGGTCGCCGTCGCCGTCAGCGCGAGCACGCGCTCGGCCCCGGCTTGCTTGGCGAAGTGCGCGAGCTTGAGGTAGTCGGGGCGGAAGTTGTGGCCCCACTCCGAGATGCAGTGGGCCTCGTCGACGGCGAACAGGCTCACGCGCAGGCCGAGCAGGGACTCGCGGAGGCGCTCGTTGTTGAAGCGCTCGGGGGCGACGTAGAGCAGCCGCGCCTCGCCGCTGCGCAGCTGATCCATGGCCGCCTTGTACTCCTCGAAGCTCAGGGTCGAGTCGAGCTTGTGGGCCACGATCCCGCGCGCGCGCAGGGCCGTGATCTGATCGTTCATGAGGGCGATCAGCGGCGAGACCACGAGGGTCAGCCCCGGCAGCAAGGTCGCGGGGAGCTGGTAGCACAGCGACTTGCCGGCGCCGGTGGCGAACACGGCGGCGGCGGAGCGCCCGGCCATGAGGTGCTCGATGACCTCGCGCTGACCGGGGTTGAAGCTCTCGAAGCCAAAGCCCTCACGCAGGGCTGCGAGCAGATCGGTGTCGGACACGGGCGGGAGCATACATCCCCAGCAAAACCAGGATTTTGCCGCGATCGCTTCGTCATCGCCGCGGCACTCATCGATAAAGAGAGGATCGATCATGCCTGCCCGAAGCTCGATGACTCGCGCGCCAGCCCTGCTCGCCCTCGGACTCGCTGGCCTGCTCGCGCCCCCTGCCTTCGCCGAGGAGCCCGGCGGGAGCTCGATCATCGCGGAGGACTCGGCCGAGGTCTGCTCGTGGCCGACGACCGCCTTGGCGGGCTTCGGCGCCCCGCCCCTGTACGGGGTCGCGTGTGGCACCACGCTCATCCACCCCGAGCTGATCGTCGTTTACGAGGAGTGCGTCGCTCCGGTCACGTCGCCGGTCGACTTTGGCGAGCTCCCGTGGAGCGGGGCGCACCAGGAGGTCGATCTGCTCTCGACCCTCGCCGAGGACGCATGCGTGTACCACCCGAGCCGCCCCTTCGCGGTCTGCCGCCTCGCCGAACCCGTCGACCTCCCGATCACGCCGATCGTCTTTGGCTGCGAGACCGAGATCTTCGAGCTCGGTCGCCAGGTAGCGATGGTCGGCTACGGCGCCGACACCTACCCCGAGGGCGACGGCGAGGAGCCGACCAAGCGCTGGGGCTGGTCGAGGCTGGTCGCAGTCGATCCCTACACGCTGACGACCGCCGAGGATCAGGCGGTCGGCTGCGGCGCCTGGGATCTCGGCACGCCGCTCTATGTGCGCTACCCAGACGGCAGCTGGCACGTCGCCGGGATCGCCACCAAGACCGCCGACTGCAAGGCCCACACCTACTACGAGCGCCTCGACGTCTCGGCGGCGTGGATCGAGGACACCTTCGGCCTCGACGTCACCCCTTGCCACGACATCGACGGGACCTGGAACCCCAGCGACGAGTGTCAAAACCTCTCGCAGGCCGGACCGACGGGCACGGGCACCTGGGACGATTGGTGCGAGGGCACCCCCGCCGTCGCCTACAGCCAAACCTGCGGGCCGAACGGGCCCGATGTCGATCCCACGGTCGTCGTCACCTCGCCCGCGGATCAGGCGATGTTGGCGTCGGGCGAGGGCTTCGACTTCGAGGTCTCCGTGAATCATCCGGTCACCTCGCTCGAGATCTCGATCGACGGCAACGTCCAAGCCGCGAGCGACGAGACCTGGCCGTTCGGCTTCGGCCCCGTGATGTTGGCCGACGGCGAGCACACGCTGATCGGGATCGCCCACGGCGGGGACGGCGAGACGCGGATGTCCGAGGCCGTGGTCGTGTACATCGGAGCCGTGCCCTCCGATGACAGCGACAGCGACAGCGGCGACGAAGGCGAGACGGGTGAGACGGGTGAGACTGGGGACGTGGGCAGCGAAGAAGACGGAGACGAGACCGGCGACGGGCTCGTCGCCGAGGGCGAGGGCGAGGGCTGTGCCTGCGAGGCCTCGCGCCGCGGGTCTTCTGGGTGGGCTTTGCTGCCGCTCTTGCTGCTGTTCGGCCCGCGCTCGCGGCGTTTCCCACGATCGAGGGACGCCGGATCTTCCCGGTGATGGTCAACGGCTGCCTGTTTTACCCGCAGTGAGCGCCGTGCTCACTCATCGGGTGGGAGCCGTCGCCAGCTGACGCGCTCGGTCGAGTCGCGCCATCGGCTCGACCCTTGGCGCCATCGGTCCAAGGATTGGCGCCTGTGGTCGAGAATTTGTCGACCTCCGCGGGTCATCGTTGTCGAGCCATGACCAACGAGCGGCCAACCAAGCCCACCCGCCTGTCCACCACCTTGCTCAGCCTCGCCCTCGCCTTTGCGACCAGCGCCTGTGACCTGCAAGCGCCGAGCGAGCAGCACGAGCTCCAGACCCGCGCCGGGCCCTCGCTCTACGGCGAGAGCGACACCACCCCGTGGGCCGAGCGCGGGCGGCTGGTGGCCTTCAAGCGGGTCGACGTCCTCTCGCGCCAGGAGATCCGCGCGGCGCTCTACGACTTGCCCTTCATCGACGCCTACGCGGACTTCGGCCTCGAGGACTTCACGGAATTCTACACCGCAGAGGAGATCGACGAGGTCGTCCGCAACCGCGTCGCGGTCTATCAGGTCATCTACGAGACCGTCGATCCCTGGGGGCAGCCGACGACGGCCTCGGGCGCGGTGTTGATGCCTCTGCGCAAGGGCAAGCTGGCCCAGGGCCGCGCGCTGTGGGGCCTGCAACGTGGGACCGTTTTCCATGACGCCGACGTGCCCTCGTCCGGGGAGATGGTCGACTGGGGGATCTGGCGCGGGCTGCTGCCTGCGGCCGCCGGCTACGTGACCGCGATGCCCGACTACCTCGGCTTTGGCGCCTCGCGTCACATGGTCCACCCCTACTCGATCGCCGAGCCCACGGCGACGGCGAGCGTCGACATGCTGCGCGCGACTCGAAATCTCGCCGACGAGCTCGGGGTCTCGCTGCGCGAGGAGGTGTTCTTGTCTGGCCACTCGCAAGGCGGCCACGCGACCCTCGCAACGCAGCGGATGATCGAGGCCGAGTACGCCGAGGAGTTCGAGCTCGCTGGGGTCAGCGTCGCGGACGGGGCCTACGCCCTGTCGGGGGTGGCCACGGCGCTGCTCGAGAGCGAGACGCTGATCGCCCCGCAGGTCACGGCGATGCTCACCTTGGGGATCGCGGGGGTCTACGAGCTCGACCAGCCGCTCTCCTACTACTTCGAGCCGCCCTACGACGAGCTCGTGCTCGAGCTCTACGACAAGATCAAGGATAACGCCGAGATCATCGCGGGCCTGCCCTCGGGCGCGACCAGCGAGCTCTACACCGAGGCCTTCCTTGCGGACTTCCGCGGCGAGGGGGCGCAGGGCTTCAAGGCCGCGCTCGCGCTCAACGATGTCCACGTCGGCTGGAGCCCGGACGCGCCGCTGCGCCTGTACCACGGCGAGCTCGACGAGGTCATCCCCGCGGCCATGGCTCCCTTCGCGGCCGCGAGCCTGGCGGGTCCGGGCACACAGATCGAGGTCGAGCTGTTCGAGGGCGCCGGCCACCTGCAGTCGATCGTCCCCTCGACCCTGGCCAGCATTCACTGGTTCGACAGCCTGACCGACGAAGGCTACTAGTGTGCGCGCCAGAGGACTTGAAGGGTCCCAGGCGCCGGACCGCCGGCTGCTGACGAGGCGCGAGGAGGGAGTTTGTCGGGCACAAATGACTGACGAGCAACGAAGTCAGCGGCCGGTGCTCCAAGCCTGGGGCCCTTCAAGTCCTCTGGTGCGCGCACTAGGAGCCCGTGGTGAAACCCAACACGACACCTCGCTTGGTCTTTTCGCCGAGGGCTTTGTCGCCAAAACTGGCAGTACGCCCGGTACAGCGGCGTTTTGGCTTCGCGCCCTCGACGAAAAACCCGGCGCCAGGAGCCGCGCTGGGTTCCACCACGGGCTCCTAGGGTCGCAGCCGAAAGCTGCGAGGCGTTTGCCCCGACCAGCGCTTGAACGCCCGGGTGAACGCGCTTTGCTCGGAGAAGCCGGTCAAGAAGGCGACCTCGGCCAGCGAGTAGTCCGTCTGATGAAGCAAGCGCTCCGCCAGCTGGCGGCGCGCTTCATCTGCGAGCGACTGGTACGAGAGCTCGCGCTCGCGCAGCCGTCTTTGCAGCGTCCGCCCGCTCATCCCCAGCCGCCCGGCGATCTCGGACACGCGCGGCACCCCCTCGCTCAGGCGCTCGCGGACCTCGGCCCGGACCCGCTCGTCGAGGGGGAGCTCGATGGCCTCGGCCCCGAGCGCCCTGTCGAGGTGCTGGCCGAAGAAGCGATGGATCCCCTCGTCGCCGAGTCGGTTGGGTCGCGCCCTCAGCTCGCGCGCGAACACGAGCGCGTCGGTGTCTTGCTCGAAGCGCACCGGGCAGCCAAAGCTGGCCGCGAGCGCGGGCGCCGAGGCCAGCTTTGCGTGGCGATAGTGGACCTCGAGGGGCGCGACGTCCTCGCCCGCGGACTCCTTGATGATCGTCGAGATGGTCATCAGCGTGGCCTCCTTCGAGAGCAAGGCTCCCAGACGCCCGCCCGCCCGCTGGCTGGTGAGCAGCAGCCTGTCCCCGCGCTCGCGCAGCCCGAAGGTCGCGAGGCGATTGACGAGCCGGGAGTAGCGAAGCAGGCGATCGAAGGAGTCGCCGATGCGCGGGGCCGACTTCCACGCGAGCCCGAGCGCGCCGAGCTGCTCGCAGCGCATCGCGGCGCCCATGCGGACGTGAAAGTCGAGCGGCGCCTTGGTCTCTTCCGACAGCGCGGCGAGGGCCTCGAGCAGCGTGCAGTATGCGTCTTCGCTGATGTGCTGCTCGGGGTCCAGCGCGCTCGGGTCGATCCCGACGCTCTGCAGCAGCGCGCGCGTGCGCGGCCCAGGGTCCGCGCTCTCGATCATCTTGCGGGCGAAGAGCGTGGGGACTCCGGGCACCGGCGCACGATAGCGCGACCCGAGGCCGCGTGGTTCGGCTGGGATCAGCTGGGGTCAGCTGGGATCAGCTGGGATCAGGCGGGATGAACAGCGTGGCCACGGACTTGGCGATCAGCCAGCCCTCGTCCTCGCCCTCGCAGCGCCGGTAGATCTCGTCGTAGCGGCCGTAGACCGAGATGACACCCAGGCCTGGCGGGTCGGCAGGCACGAACTGCAAGAGCACGTACCACTCGCCGGTCGCCTCGGTCGCCGAGCCGACCTCGATGATCGGGTTGGTGACGTAGTGGGTGCTCCACCGGGTCGCGGCCGGAAAGGAGGTCTCGGACGCCGCGAGGATCGCCGCGCGACCTTCGAAGGTGCCAGCGGGCAAGGTGAGCACGGCGTCCTCCGTGAACAGATTGGCGAAAGCCTGTGCGCTCTGCGGGCCGGGGTTGGCGTGGACCGTGTCGATGGCCGTCGCGTAGCGTGCCTTGAGCTGCTTGATCTGCTCGATGGCGGTGAGCTCGCGCAGTTGTTTCATCACCTTTTGATCGTTGTTGTTTGTCATCTCGATAGCAGTCCTCGAACCCGAGGATCATGTCCGCCGCCTCGCTGGGGCGCAAGCTCGCTCGAGAGAGGGCGTCGGCGATCGTGCCGACCGAGGGGCCGACCGATGGGCCGACCGAGGAGATGGTCCCGAGTGCCGGTGTCGCGCGAGCGAGCTCGACCAAATTCAATAAGGGCTGAACTTGGCCGTGCTGGCGCGGCGCCGGTTCATGTCGGCGAGCTCGCTGGCGGTGTAGGCCTGGGGGCTGCCCTTGGGGGCGTTCTCGCGGATGAAGCCGATGATCGTCTCGCGGGCCTCGCCGGCCGCGTCGCGGCGGGCCTCGTCGAGCTCCGCCGCGTTCGAGTCGGCGAAGCCGGGCAGCGCCGCGGCCTCTTGTTCAGCGTCGTCGGGCTCGATGCACTCGTCCCAGCGCTGAAAGAGCAGCTCCCGGCGCGCGGGCAGGTCGCGGCGCTCGTCGGCCCAGAGCTTGTCGAGGTCCTTCTCGAGCCGGCGCAGGCGCTTTTTGAGCTGGCGCTTTTGAAAGTTGACGGCCATGCCCAGGCGCATCTCGAAGGTGGCCTTGAGCAGGGTGTACTTGGCCCGGGCGTAGGGGTCCTCGCCGGCGGCCTTGCTGAGCATGCCCCCGGGGTCGCCGATCCCGATCTGCGACCAGCTGCCCTTGGCGGCCTTGTTGCGGAAGTCGACGCGGCCGTCGTTCTTGAGGTAGGCGACGAAGCGCCCGCCGGGATCCCGGTAGACCATCTTGTCGCCCTCCTTGGTGAAGCTCAGGTCGGCGGAGCCCGAGGGCGGCGGGGCCGGGCCCTGGACCGCGCCCTTGCCTACCCCGGGGTTGGCGAGGCCCTCTTCGTAGGCGCGGCGCGAGCCCCCGAGCAAGCTGGGATCCACGATCACGCCGCTGCCCCCTCGCTCGCCGGCGGTCGCCGAGGTCCGCGAGGTGTCGCGCATGCCGGCGAGCAGTCCGGGCGCGCTCGGGGACTCGCTGGGCGAGGCCTCGGTCGGCGCTTGTGGGGGCTGAGTCCCCGCCGTGGGCGTGGGCGTGGGCGTGGGCGTGCTGTCGTCGGGGGCGAGGGCTGGGCGCTCGCTGAAGTCGTCGGGGGTCGGGGTCGGCTGCACGCTCGGCTCGAGGGCGGCCAGGGGCGCGTCGACGTCGATCTCGATGGGGATCACCGCGCCCGGGGTGAAGAGCAGGTCGCGCTTGGGCGCGCCGCCGGAGCGCGGGCCCTCGGGCAGCAGCGAGAGCACCACGACCATGCCGACGTGAAAGAGCGCCGAGCCGACGATCGACCAGGTCCACAGCTTGCGGGTGGCCATCACCGACGCGCCCCCCTCACGCTCGCGTCTCGCTCGGCCGCGTCGACGCGGCGAGTCGGGCGAGGGCCCGAGCCGGGGCCGTGGATGGACGCGAGGCGCACTGCGGCGAAGTGTAGGTCATGATCCGCTGGCTGACAGGTCCCCGCGGCGGCGAGGCGCGGGCGCAGGCGGGCGACACGCCCGGCCGGGAGTGGGCCATGAACGAGGCGCGCGCCGGTGAGCGTACACCGGCGACAGGGGCGGGTTTTGACGCAGCAGGAGCGATGCCGGCGGCCTCAGGAGGGCTGGCCTCCGCCGGGCGGTCGGCCCGAGCTGTCTCCAGGCGGGCGCGCGTTTTGGTTTTGGTTGGGGTTGCCGCGCATCTCGTCGCTCATCGGCCACACGTCGCTGGCCGCCGCGATGTCCTCCATCCGCGGCTGGGCCCCCGTGCGCGAGAGCGACGCGCGGATCATCGAGGACGAGTAGGAGCCCGAGGCGAAGGCGCCCGAGGCCGGCGCGCTGCGGACCACGCCGTAGTCGAAGCGCGAGGCGAACATGAAGTGCAGGCCCGCGACGATCAGCCCGGACACGCCGATCCACACCGCGAGCGAGGACACGCTGCTGTCGGCGTGGACGAGCGCGAGCTCCCGCGGGCGGAGGATCGCCACCGAGGCCAGCGTGCCGATCGCGACCACGCCCAGGAGGATCGCCGCCGCGCGCTGGCCTGCTTGCTTGTGGTCGCGCTCGCGGTCGACGAAGGCCAGCATGAGCGCGTGGAGCAGCCCGGCCAAGAGCAGCCAGACGACGATCGAGCCGATCCGCCAGGACTCGAGGGAGAACCTCGGCATGGGCGCGCTGACCCCCTCGAGGCTGGCGATCATTTTGTCGATGGTCGCGCGGTGGTGCGGGGCGTCGCGCGAGAGCACCGCGAACACGACCACCGAGGCGGTGTCGCCAGAGGGCGCGAGCACGCACTCGATGGACATGTCGTCGACGGTCCACTGCGCCCACGCCACCTGGGCGCCAGAGTCGAGCACGCGCATCCCCGACTGGCTCGGCGACTCGGTCCCGACCAGCGGCGCGACGACATCGGCCAGGGTCGCCACGGCCACGGCCTCGCTGGCGAAGGCGCGCTCGGGCACGGGCTCGAGGCGCTCGAAGACCGCGGCCGTCTCGGCGAAGCCGTGATCCTGGGCCGAGGCGACCTGCACCAAGTGCAGGCCCAGGGCCTCGTGCCAGCGCTGCGCCCGGCGCTGCGCCTCTGGCACGGCGCCGCTGCTCTGAGACCAGCCCGGCGGCACGACCACCTGCGCGGACGCCAGAACCCTCGTACCCGTTGTCAGCCACAGCAAGGCGGCGACAGCGAGCACCAGCATGGACATCCGGCGATCGCGCATGAATCGGATGTTGCCCCAACTCTGCTCGACGTCCAACGAAAGGGCGAGGATGGCACCCCGAGCGGTTGAGTTTGCTCGAGAGGACGGCCACGAAAGCATATTTATGGATATTTTATGAGGTAATCTATGGCTGCGAAAATATGGGTTAAATGGATGCTTGGAACAGTTTAAACTATTTTCCGTGGCATGTTTTCATAAAAACACGATTTGCAGCCGGTTGTTTTGGTCGGCAAAGGGGGGAAGCTATGGACGTCGAGACCACGCATGGAGACGCATACCCGAAGCCTGGCCAAAGCCCTCAGCTGGCGCGTGTTCGCCCTGGCCATCACCACCGGCGTCAGCTTTGCCCTCTCGCAGAGCGTGGCCGTCGCCGTGTCCATCGGCGTCGTCGACTCGGCGATCAAGATCGGCGCCTACTATGCCCACGAGCGGGCGTGGATGGGCATCCGCTTCGGGCTCAAGCCCAGCGAGGCCGACGGCGACGCGGCCTGAGCTGGCGCGCCATCGGCTCACTCGCGTCGCCTCGCTTGAGCTTTCGCTCGGTGCGGGCTGCAAATCTGTCGTGGATCCCCGCTCGCGGCGCCTCGGCGCGGCTGCGATGATGCTCGACCATGCAAGCCCCCGTGCTCGCGCTGGCCGACGAACTCCCCAACTACGAGGCCATCGGCCTCTCACCGGGCGTCGGCTGGATGTTCTTCGCCGCCGTGCTCTGCCTGGTGGGCTTCTTCGTGGCCCACCACGAGAGCTGGCGAAAATTCTGGCTCCGCCTCGACGATCCCCGGCCGATGGCCGCGATGCGGATCGTGTTTGGCTTTTGCGCGCTGTGCAACGTCAACGGCCTGTGGGAGCTCTTCGACTACCTGTTCATGGACGAAGGCATCTTCTCCACGGACGTCGCTCAGCACTTTCGAGCGCGCTCGCAGTTCGTGGGCTTTGGCGACGGCCAGGGCGACATGGAGCCCTGGGGCTTCTTCAGCTTCGGCGCCTTCCTCGAGTGGCTCGAGGGTCCCAACTGGTCGCTGCTGCTCATCGACAGCTCGCCCAAGTTCTTCTGGACCTACCTGGTGGTCTTCGAGGTCGTCATGGTGGCCTTCATCGTCGGCTTCCAGACCAAGTGGATCAAGTGGGTCGCGTGGTTCCTCTACATGGGGCTGATCCTGCGCAACACCTTGTTTTGGGAGGCGACGGAGAACGTCTACCGGGTGTTCTTCTTCTACCTGGTGCTCTCGCGCTGCGGTGAGGCGTGGAGCGTCGACAACTGGCTGCGCTGTCGGAGGCTGCGCAAGCAGGGCCGGCTCAGCGAGCCCGGCAAGCCCGAGACCGGCGAGGGCCGCGGGCTCGTCGTCGAGGAGGGCGGGGTCACCAAGGTCTTCGAGCCGATCTTCCGGGCGATCCCGGCGTGGCCGCGGATGCTGGTGATCCTCAACGTGGCCACGCTCTACTGCGCCACGGGCACGCTCAAGAACGGCCCGGTGTGGGCCCGGGGCGACTCCTTTTACTACTCCTTCAACCTCGACCACTTCTACCGCCTGCCCCCGCAGAAGCTCGCGGCGATCTTTGGCACGACCTTCTTTCGCCTCAACACCTGGATCGTGCACTGGTGGGAGGCCCTGTTCCCGCTCGTGGTCTTTGGGCTGATCGTGCGCTGGCACCGGCGCGAGGGCATCGCCAAGCTCGAGGGCTGGCGGCTATGGACCGCGCGCCTGGGCCTGGGCGGCTTCGTGGCGTGGTTCTACGCGATCATCCTCTACAGCTACCCGGTGCACTACAAGGTGCCCAAGGAGGGCTTCTCGCTGTTCGGGGTGTACACCTTCGCCCCGGAGGACTCGCTGCGCGCCGTGCAGTGGATCGTGGGCTTGGCGCTCCCCGTGGCCGCGACCGCGATCGTGCTCGGCTACCGCTGGCTGCGCCGGCGCAGCGACCTGCCCCGGGCACAGCGCGGGCGCCTGGCCTGGCTCGACCTCGACTGGGTCTGCCGCTGGCCGTTCGGCCGCCGCGTGTGGCTGGTGCTCGGGCTGATCTTCCACGGCCACCTGATCTTGATGATGAACATCGGGTGGTTCTCGCCGGGGCTGCTGGCCTGCTACTTCGCGTTCTTGAACGGCGAGGAGCTCGGCTACCTGGCGACCAAGATCGGCCAGGGCCTCAACCGCTTCTTGCGCATCCCCATGCCCGCGCACGTGATCGCCGGCGAGCCGCGGCCCACGGCGGACCGGCGCCTGCCGGCGATCGGGCGCAAGGGTCAGCCGCGCATCCAGATCGGCAAGGACCTCGTCCAGCCGCTGAGCGTCGTGTTCACGGCGGTCGCGCTCATGGTCGTCGGCGT
Organism: Pseudenhygromyxa sp. WMMC2535; assembly: GCF_011083025.2. Taxonomy (NCBI): domain Bacteria; kingdom Pseudomonadati; phylum Myxococcota; order Nannocystales; family Nannocystaceae; genus Pseudenhygromyxa; species Pseudenhygromyxa sp. WMMC2535. The sequence goes on along the minus strand of NZ_JABJWV010000001.1, from coordinate 2,125,392 downwards.
GCTCGTGCGGGTCTGGACCGACGAGAACATGTGGGAGGACCTCGGGCGCCTGGCCGAGCGCGGCGGCGTCGAGCTGCCCGCGGCCTTGCTGGCGCAGGTCCCGGAGATCAACACCAACTGGTTCGTGGCCATGGTCCTGGTCTTGGGCCTGGTGGTCATGGCCCAGCGCATGCGCGGGTTTTGCTTCAACCCATGGTTTGGCCCGGTGATCGTCCTGGCGGCTGGCCTGACCAGCATGCTCGCCGCGCGCGAGACCCTGGACATGGCGGTGGCGGTCGCGGCGGTCGCCGTGCTCGCGACCTTGGGCAGCCGGGTCAAGCCCAGCCCCGCGGCCGACGACGCCGAGCGGGCCCGGGCCCAGGCCATGCGCCCCGGCGAGGGCGAGCGCTGGGCCTACGCGCCCCTCGGTCGGACTCTGCTCACGGTCTTTCTCATCTATCACATGGCCGCGGTCATCTACACGCAGATCCCCGAGAAGGACTCGTGGTCGACCTTCCGCAAGCCGATGAGCAGCGTCGTCGGCGACTACCTGCGGACCACCCAGACCACCCAGGGCTGGGGCATGTTCGCGCCCAACCCCCCGCGCCGGAACGTGTTCTTGCGGGTCATGGTCGTCGACACCGACGACGAGATCTACGACCTCAACACCGACGTCTACGCCTGCTTCGCCCCGGGCGCGACCGAGGACATCTGCGACGCCATCTACCCGCTGCCGTGGATCTGGTACACGCGCCAGCGCAAGATGAACCGGCGCATCGCTGGCAGCGAGGGCGGCAACGGCTCGTGGTATCAAAAGTGGCACGCGCGCTACGTGTGTCGGCGCTGGGAGCTGGATCGCGGCCACCTGCCCAAGCGGGTCGAGCTCTACCGGGTCACCTATCCGATCCGCTCACCCGAGAAGGCCTTCGGGAACCCCTACGATCCCAAGGAGCAGTACAACCGCTTCGGCAGCCACAAGAAGATCTACACGACCGAGTGCGCCAAGTCGCCGCTCGGGCAGATGAGCAACGAGGTCCGCGCCCGCCACGGCCTCGAGCCGCGGCCGGAGAAGGAGATCAAGCGCTGGAACAAGCACCGCTGCCGCGGCTGGGAGGAGAAGCTGATCGAGGACGCGCGCGCGCGCGGTGAAGAGGTCGACGTGCTCGATCCCGAGTTCGACGTCTGCCCGGACATGCCCCCCGAGGTGCGCAAGGCTCAGCAGGCGCTCGAGCGCGAGGCGGAGGCCGAGGCCGACTAGCGGTCGACCCCAGCGCGGATCTTCGCGCTGGGGTTCAGGATTGGGTCGCTCGCGGGCGCAGGCCAAAGCCCATGGCCTGGAGCCCGCGCAGCGTCACCAGGCTCGACCAGCTCGGCGCGCTGGCCTCACTGCTGGCCTCACCGCGAGAAAGTAGCGCCAGGCCGCGCTGACCCACGCTCGCGTCGAGGGCCCGCAGCTGCTCGTCGAGGGTCTCGCCGCCGGCGAGGTCGTGGAGGCCCTGGAGCATCGCCATGTTGGCGCCCACGAGCGGCTCGTCGCACAGCTGGTTGAAGAACAGGCGCTCGACGATCTCGATCAGCGCGCGCCGTTCGTTGCGCAAGATGATCCCCGGCGCGTCGAGCTCGAGCAGCCGCGCGAGGCGGTTGTTGCGGTTGATCACCCGCAGGTAGTGCTCGTCGATGTCCGAGGTCTCGAAGCGGCCCTCGGGGCCCGGGGGGATCAGCCGCAGCTGCACGGGCAGGACCCGCAGGCGCGTGATGATCGGTGACTGGTCCTCGCCGGCGCGCTCGAGGGCCCAGGTGATCGCGCTGGGCCCGGAGACCACCGTGGGCGTGTCGTCGCCGAGCTCCCCGAGGCGCTCGGCCGTGACCAGCTCGCCGACGGTGAAGCCCTCGCCGGAGATCACCAGGGCGGCGTCGCGGCGCTGGAGCATGCCCACCGCCTTGCGGTCGAGGCCGGTGCGCGCGTGCAGCCAGCTCGGGTCGGCCACGCAAAAGGCCGGGTGGAGCATGGGCTCGGCGAGCTCGATGACGCCAAAGCGATCCCGGCGCGGGGCGGGCGTGGCCGGCTCGTCGTCCGCGGGCAGCGACTCGTACTCGGCGTGGAGCTGGGCCCGCGGGTCCCCCGTGGCCAGGGCGCCGAAGATCCCCTCGTCGAAGAGCCCCCCGAGCGCGCCGTGAAAGCTGCGGTGGTTGACGGTCTCGTCCTTGCTGACCACGCCGCCCTCCTCGGTGGCGGGCAGGGCCTCGGGGTCGCGGGCCAGGACGAGCTCGAGGTGCTCGAGCTCGAAGTCCGCGGGCAGGCCGAGCAGGGTCCAGGGCAGGGGACTCACGGGGGCGAGGATACTGCCCCGAGCGCGGGCGAACAGAGACCGCGGCCACGAAAGCGGGGTCGCGGCGATGGCACGCGCGCGGCGAGTGTGCCTTGGCCTACGGGTGGGGGCGCGGTCAAAGACGCCGCGGTCACGACGTGACGCGGAAAAACAGACCACAGTGATCCGAGTACGCGCGGATCCAGCTGCGCCGCGCCTTCACCGTGGCGGCCTCGTTCCACCCGCGCACGCTGACGAGATCGTCTTCGATCTCGACGTTGTTCGAGGCGATCACGTGATCGAGGTCGGCGCTGGCGTACTGGCTGGCGCTGTGCCAGGTCGCAGCGTGGTCCTTGGGGACCAGGCGCATCTTGGCTCGGCGCGCGTCGTGGTCGAGCTGGGCGAGCTCGTCGGCGGCGCTGATGCGCTCGTGGGCGACGATATCCCTGGGGTAGGCCATACCCATGGTGTTGAGGTCGCCCATGGCGATGAAGCGGGCCGGGCCGGTGGCCGAGGCCTTGTCGAGGCCGCGCTTGACCTTCCAGATCTTGGCGAGGGTGTCGAAGCGGTTGCCGAAGTCTCCGGCGGCGCGGCCGCTGTCGACGTGGAGAAAGAGCAGGTTGAAGCGGGTCTCGCCACGGGTCAGGTTGAGCATCGCCCCGGGGCGCAGGTGTTTGTCGCGCTTGAACTCGCGCTTGGCGGTGAAGTTCTTCTTGGCGAACACGCCCCGCCGGGCGGCGATCAGGATCTCGAGGTTCTGGGGGCCGTCGGTCATGAAGAAGTCGTAGTTTGGGAAGTGATCGTCGAGGGCCTCGATGACGGTGGCGCTCTGGATCTCGTAGAGGGCGAAGACGTCGGGGCCCTGGCCTGCGTCGAAGCTGCGTATGAACTCGGCGACGCGGACGGTTCGGGCCTTCAGCTGGCGCTTGCCGAGTTGTTTGACGTTCCATGACAGCACGCTGAAGGCCATGGGGGTATCGTAGCGTTCTCGCTCCGGTTGGGGGCTTTTGCAGAGGGTGCTACTTCGATAGGTGCACCGCGGCCTGTTCGGCACAAGCCTTCCCACCCCTGCGCTCTCGCCGGGTGGCGGGCGACCCACAAACGAAGCAGCCTAGCCGGCTCGGTGCTCGGGGCGGGCCCCTTCCGCTCGAGCGGCCTGCTCTACGTTTGCGAGGAGCATGCTGGTGCTCGCGGGATGGCCCCTGGTCGGGGGGTCGGGAGGCGGTCTGTTCGGCGAAAGCCGTCGCTCTCGCCGGGGGTGTTTTGTGTCTGCGCGTGGTCGCTGGTGCTCGGGTCAGGTGTCTGGAGTGCTCGCGTCGAGCTCGTCGAGCATGGCGACGTAGTCGCGGGCAAACTGATAGGCGTCGACGTAGTAGCCGGCCGAGAGGTAGTTGCCGTCGCGGACGGTGTGGCCGTGGTCGCGCTCGGGGCCCTCGCGGCGCAGGGAGATCGGGCCGGGGATGAAGTCGTCGGGGGAGGCGAGGGCCTGGCTGACTTCTTCTTGGACCGTGGTCGAGTAGGTGCGGTAGTAGGAGCCCAGCCACAGGCCGGTCATGGCCCAGGCGCTCATCTCCTGGGCCTTGGACAGGCCGGTGGTCTTGCGCCCGTGGAGGACGGAGCGGCCGGTTTGAGGATCCTCGGCGCGGGCTGGGACGAGCACGCCGTGACAGATCGCGCCCACGGGCTTGTCGGCGCGCATGTGCTGGACGACGAGGGTCTGGATCTCGGGCGACTCGAGGTAGCGCTTCATGCCGGAGGCGTGGCCGCCGGTGAGCAGCAGGCCGTCGAAGTGTTGGTCGTCGTCGTCGATGCGTGCGTAGGGCAGGGGGTGTTGGAACGCTTCGCTGGCGGCCATGCGATCGTAGAGCTCGCGGGCGTGCTCGCCTGCGCGGAGGATCGGGCGCCACAGGGCGAAGCCGCGGCCGGTCAAGATTCGCGGGTCCGCCTGGGCGGGGCGTCCGTCGGGAGTGGCGAAGACGACCTCGTGGCCGGCCTCGCGCAGGGCGTGCCAGGGGACGGCGGTCTCGGTCGGATCGAAGTCGCTTTCGGGGAGGGGGAAGAGGATGCGCACCGCGGGACATCGTACGACCAATTTTGCCCCGCGCCCGTCGTCGCCAGTCATTACCCGCGGCGCCCCGAGACGTCGCTACAATGCGCGGGCCATGGACCACGATGAGCTGCGCCGCCTCCCCGCCTATCAATCGTTGACCGCGACCGAGCAGGCGGCCGTGGACGCGCGGCTGACCGGCTGGCACCTGGACAGCTCGGCGGTGGCGGCGAGCACCGGGGGGGTCCACGAGCTCGAGGCCAGCGATCTACGCTTTTGGCTGGCGTCGACGCAGACGCGGCCGTGGGACATGATCTCGCCTTGCGAGCAGCCAGCGCTCGCCGAGGCGCTGTTCAACGCGATCGTCGATGGCGCGCCGGGGCTCGCGCAGCGCCCGGATCGACCCGAGGTCGTCGCCAAGATCCGCGACCTCAGCCGGGCCCTGATCGCGGCCGAGGGCGCTCGCGGGCGCGAGGGCTTCGTCCGTGACGAGCAGCTCGCGGCCCTCGATCTCGGGCTCGATGAGCTCGCCGAGCTCGAGTCGGCGTGGACGGATCGCAGCTTGCTCGCCTGCGTCGAGGGGGCCGGCCTCGACGCGCTCGCCCACGCCCTGCGCAGCTACCGAAAGGAGACCGGCGGCGTGCGGGGGCTGCTGCTTCGAGCGGCGCGCAAGCTCGAGACCGGGGCCTTCGACCTCGCCCACGGCGGGCTGTTCGTGGCGACCGGGGCCGCGGATCACGAGGGCCACTACCGCGACGGCGTGTGGAAGAACTGGACGGCGGCCTACGAGGCGCGGCCGGCCAACTTTCGCCTGCCCCAGGGCGAGGACGAGCTGTGCGAGCTCATCGCCCAAGCCGAGGCCCTGCGCGTCGTCGGTGGCGGGCACAGCTTCAACGACTCGCCGCTGTCGAGCCAGACGATGATCAGCCTCGACCGCTACGACCGCGTGCTCGAGCTCGACACGGCTGCCAAGACCGCGCGGATCCAGGCCGGCGTGCGCCTGCGCGAGCTCAACAAGATCCTCGCCGCCAACGACCTTGGCCTGCCCGTGCTCGGCTCGACCGACGCCCAGTCGATCGCCGGTCTGACCGCCACCGACCTCCACGGCACCGGCCGCGACCACGGCTTTTTGTCCGAGCAGGTCCTGTCCTTGCGGATCATCGACGCCGCCGGCGCGGCCAAGACCGTGCGCCCCGGCGACCCGCTCTTTCACGCCGCGTTCGGGGCGATCGGCACCTGCGGGGTGGTCTGCGAGCTCGAGCTCCAGCTCGTCGACGCCTTTCGCATGCAAAAGGCCACCGAGATGGTCGACCGCGCCGCGGCCGAGGCCGGCATCGAGGACCTGCTCGCGGCCAACGAGCACATGAGCTTTTATTATGTCGGCGGCTCCGACGAGAGCGAGTCCGTCCGCGTCCACCGCTGGAACCGCACCGAGGCCCCGCTGACGCCCCAGTGGGAGAAGCACAAGATCCGCGCCGAGCTCAGCGACTTCGCCCTGAGCGCGTTCTTGCCGGGCGTCGCCGAGCTCGTCGCCGACATCGACGAGGACAGCTGGCTCTCGGACCGCCTCGCCCCCGACGATGCCCTTGTCATGCCCGGCGGCCGCGCCTTTGGCCGCAAGCTCTTCTATCGCCACGACGAGATCGAGTTCGGCCTGCCCTTCGCCAACTACCAGGCCTGCCTGCGCGAGATCCTGGCGATGCTGCGCAGGCGCGACTTCTTCTCGATCATCGAGGTCCGCTTCACCCCCGACCAGTCGCGCAGCCTGATCGGGCCAGGGGCCGCCCGGCGGACCGCCTACGTCGAACTGGCCACGCCGCTCTCGCAGGTGCAAGAGGAGGTCTTCGCCCGGGCGGAGGCGATCTTCCGCGAGCACGGCGGGGCGCCGCACCTTGGCAAGAAGACAAACGTGACGGCGCAGGACATGCTCGAGATCCATGGGGATCGCTTCTTGCGCTTTCAGGCGGTTCGTGAGGCGCAAGATCCGAACGGGAAGTTTCTAAACGCGTTCACGGGGCGGGTGTTCGGGCGAGACTGAGGCGGGCGAGGCGGCCGCTCCAGGTGCCTGGCCGCGAGGTGTGAGCCCGTCTGGAGTTTGCGGGCGGCCTGGCGCGGAGGTGGGGATTCGGGCGGGAATTCGTGGAGGTAGCGGTGTTTGGGCCGTTGTCTCGGCGCGGCGTGGGCGGCCATGCTTGAGGGATGGGGAAGCTGCGCATTCGCGACGCCATCCACGGGGATCTGGTCTTCGAGGGCGAGCTCGGCGAGCTCATGAGGGCGCTCATCGATACGCCGATCTTCCAGCGTCTTCGCCATGTGCACCAAAATGGGCTGACCCACATGGTGTTTCCTGGCGCGGAGCACTCTCGCTTCGTGCACTCGATCGGCGTGGCTGGGGTGGCGCAGCGGATGCTCGACGCGATCGAGGCGAACTCGGGAGAGACGTTCGAGCAAGGTGTGCGTGAAGCGACGGTTGTCGCGGCGCTACTCCACGACGTTGGCCATGCACCCTTCTCCCATACATTCGAAGAGATCGTTGGTCGCGACAAATTCGACCATGAGAAAATGGGAGTGAGGATCATCGAGGGTGATGAAGAGGGAGGCTTGAGGATGATCCTCGAGTGTCATCGGAAAGGGATGAGCAAGGGTGTCGCAGATTACATTCGCGGGAGCTCCAAGAGCTGGGCCAAGGCCATCGTCTCGAGCCAACTCGACGCGGACCGCCTGGACTACGTGCGTCGTGACGCGACCCTCGCGGGAATCGACAACCTTCGCCCCGACATCACCCGACTGATCGAGAACCTCACCTTGTACAAGGACCCGTCCTCGGGCCAGGACAAAGTCGTGGTCTACGACAAGGCCTTCGATGTCGTCGAGAGTGTGCTGCTGGCCCTCGATCACCTCTACGGCCGGGTCTATTTTCATAAGGCGGTGCGTGCGGCGACAGTCTTGCTCGAGGCATTGATTCGCCGCGCTGTAGAAATTGAGGGCAAGGCGTTTCCTGACAAAAGTGAAGTGTTCTGCAGGCTGTGCTCCGAAGGCGGCCGGATCTCGTTGAGTGACTATGTCGACGCTACTGAAGCCACGTTGTGGTGTCACGTCTCGCGTTGGAGGCGGGAGTCCTGGGTTGACCCTGTTTTGCATCATTTGGCCAAGTGTCTGGTTGGTCGAAAATTCCCCAAGACGCTCGAACTTCCCTATGACAACAACCTCGCCGTAGTCGACCTGCATGACAAAGCTATAAACCTAGTGAAGGAGCATTACGGCGAGGACTGGATCCCTTATCTGGTTAAACTCGACGACTCCATTCGGGTCAACTACAGGCGCTTCCAGGCTGGGGCAAAAATGCATGAGAAGGAGCCGATCTGGCTATACTCGCCCTCGTCTTCATCCGAGAACAGCCGGATCCTCGCCATCGAAGACGAGCCGCGCTCGAATGTCCGCATCGGCGGCGAGCGGATCTACAAGGGCCGGCTCTACGCGCCCAAAGAGGTGATCCGCGAGCTGCGCGGCTACGCGGAGCGCAAGAAGATCAAGCTCTAGAGCGGCAATCAGTTTGGAGGCGCGCTCTCAGGTGCGTCTGGGAGCCGCGCTGGGTTCCTCCACGGGCTCCTAGTCCGCCGCCGCCTGAGCCGGCGTCGGGATCACCCCCACCGGCAGGTGCGACGTCGCGGCCAGGGCCGAGCCGATGCTCGACACCCACAGCCGCTCCACCGTCCCCAGGTGCCGCGACCCGCAGATGATCATGCACCCATCGAGCTCCCGCGCGGCCGTGATCAGCTGCGTCACCGCCGAGCCGTCCACGGTCACGATCTTCGCGTCGAGGTCGTTTTGGGCCCGCCAGGCCTCGAGGTCGCGGACGCCGATCTCCCGGCGCTTGTGGTGGATGTCGTCCCAGGCGCCCTCGGGCAGGTAGGGCAGGCCCGTGGGCGAGCCCGCGTCGAAGGCGTGGACGAGGCGGACGCTGCGGCCGATGGCGCGGCCGAGGCGGATCGCAAAGCGGGCCGCGGTGGCGCTGGGCTCGTCGAGGGTGACGGCGCAGACGATCGGGCCGGCGCCGAGGTGGCGCAGCTCCAGGTCCGGGGGGACGACGAAGACCGGCGAGTCGAGGCGGCGCAGGAGCTTGCGGGCGACGCGGCCGAGGCGGACCAGGGCGAGGTCGTCTCCCTTGGCGCGGCGGCCGATGATCAAGCCGACGGTGCCCGCGAGGGCGCCGGCGGTGGCCAGGGACTCGACGACGTCCTGGGTCTCGACGGCGTCGACGTGGGCGAAGGCCTCGCGGGCGCCGCGGGCGGCCAGGCCGGCGTCGGCGGCCTTCCTGGCGTTGCCCAGGACCTGGGCCCGGGCGCCGGCCTCGGGCAGGTCGAGGAGCGAGGCGTCGACCATGTGCAGGCCCTCGATGCTCAGCTCGTGGCCGAGCTCGCCGCCCTTGTCTTGCTCGTGCAGCCAGCGCGCGAAGTTGATGGCGCCGTGGCTGTGCGGGCGCAGGTCCAGGGCCACGACCCAGCGCATCAGGTCTTTTTGGATCTCGTGATGTTCGCTCATGGAGTCGGCTCCGCGGGGGTCGAGATGGGCAGGACGAGCACGGGGCAGGGCGCGCGCCGGACCACGCGCTCGGCGACGGAGCCGATCATCCACCGGCGCAGGCCGGCCTTGCCCTTGCTGGGGATCACGATCAGCTCGGCGTCGACCTCACGGGCGACGTCGATGATCTCGCTGGCCGGATCGCCGACGTGGACCCGGCGCTGGGCCTCGCCGATGCCGGCCGTGGACAGCTGCTTGGCGAGGGCCTCGTCGGCGTGGGCGACGAGCTTCTTGTTGTCTAGCTTGCCGAGCACGACCCCGGGCGAGGCGGACTCGAGGGGCGGGACCACGTGCAGCACGTAGAGCCACTTGGGACCGGCGACCAGGCTGCGGGCGGTCTCCAGGGCCTCGATGGAGGCGGCGGAGAAGTCGAAGGGGAGCAAGACGATCTGCTCGCGCTTGTCATCGAGGGTCCAGGGCATGGGGCTCCAGTCTACTGCAAGCTCACTGCGGCCTGGGACCGCGCAGGACCAGCACGGGACAAGGTGCCAGCCGAACCACGCGCTCGGCGGTCGAGCCGATCAGCCAGCGGTCGAAGCCGCGGCGGGCGTGGGAGGAGATCACGACCAGCTCGATCTGCTCGCGCTCGGCGAAGCTGACGATCTCGGCGGCGGGATCGCTGGACACGCGCACGTGGGCCTCGAACTGGGGGACCCCGGCGTCGGTGATGGCCTCGCGCAGAGCGTCGAAGCCCTGGGCGATGGCTCGCTCCTCGTCGAAGGGGCCGCGCAGCAGCCGGCCGGGGGCGGTGACCGGCGGCGGGGTGATCACGTGGAGCACCGACACGCCGCCGCCCTCGGGCTCGTCGAGGTCGGGGACGAAGCTGCGCGCGACCTGCAGGGCTTTGCGCGAGGCCTCGCTGAAGTCGAAGGGCACCAAGACGGCGCGCTTGTGTAGCGTCCAGCTAGCGACGGGGTCGTCGGGCAGCGTGCTCATGGTCAGGACCCGTAATCCGGCGGTACGACGGCCACGGGGCAGACGGCGCTGGCGGCCAGCTCGCTGCCCACGGAGGTCACGAACAGGCGCTCGACGGCGTTGAGCTTGCGCGAGCCCGAGACGATCATCAGCGCCTTCTCCTGGGCCGCGAGGCGGCCGAGCTCCTCGGGCACGATGCCCTCGGTGACGACGCCGCGCAGGCCGGTGATCCCGTGCTGCGTGGCCCAGCGCTCCAAGGTCCGCTCGCCGCGGGTGCGCAGGTCGGCGCGGACCTGCTTGACCGACTCGGCGGGCAGGTAGCCCACGCTCCAGCCGTAGGGCATGGGCACGACGTGGGCCAAGATCAGCTCGCGGCGCAGCTCGTCGGCGAGCTCGAGGGCGAAGCGGGCGGCGCCCAGCGAGTCCTCCTGGGCGTCGCAGGCCAGGATGATCGGCCCCTTGCCGACGTCGGCGGCGCGCAGGTCCGGGGGCACGACCAAGGTGGGCGCCGTCAGCTTGCGCAGCAGCCGACGCGCGACGCCGCCGAGGCGCAGCAGCTGATCTTTGCCGCGCGGCGCCAGGCGGCCGATGATCAGCCCGCTCGCGGCCCTCGCCTTGCTGGCGAGGACGTCCTCGGGCGTGCCCGCGTCGACGAGCTGGAGATCGGTCAGCGGCGTCTCGTCGCCGGCGCGCTGGAGCGTGCTGGCGACCGCGTCCTCGGCCAGGCTCACGGCTTGCTCGCGCTTGTCGGCGCTCGCCAGCAGCCCGAGCTGGTCTTGCTCGATCACGTGGACGGGCACCAAGCTGGCGTCGCCCGTCTTGTCGAGCTCTGCCTGCAGCCAGCGCGCGAACACGAGCGGACCCTCGGCGCCCTCGCGCAGGTCCAGACCCAGGATCCAGGAGGAGGATGACGACATCAGCTCTGTTTTCCCTCGGGACGGCGCAGATTGCATCCTGAGCGCAAAAAATTCGCATATCAGAAAAACATGCGGACGTAGTTTGCATGCGCATTTCTTGCGCAGTAAACCGGTTCACTTTGGCCAAGTTTGAGGGCTTGATAGCGAGGATGAGCGACAAGAAGAAGGCGCGCGCCCGGATCTTGGTGGTCGACGACGAGACCGCAGCCCGCTCCGCGCTGACCGAACTTCTCCGCGAGGAAGGCTTCGACGTGCAGTCCGCGGGGGACGGCTTCAAGGCCCTGGGTCGCCTCGACAACTGGACGCCCGATGTCGTGATCACCGACCTCAAGATGCCGGGCATGAACGGCATCCAGCTGATGGAGAAGCTCCGCGAGCGGATCTCGGACATCTCCGTGGTCGTGATGACGGCCTTCGGCACGGTCGAGAGCGCGGTCGAGGCGATCCAGCAAGGTGCAAACGACTACCTCACCAAGCCACTGCATTTGGGTCAGCTTTTGGTGGTCGTCGAGCGTGTCCTCGAGCGCCGCGCGCTGATGCTCGAGACGGAGCGCCTGCGCGATGAGCTCGCGGCGCGCAGCACCGAGGAAGAAGAGATCGACTACCCCGGGCTGATCGGCCGCTCGCGTGCCTTTCGCGACATGATGAGCCTGGTCGAGCAGGTCGCGGGCTCCGACGCCTCGGTGCTCTTCGTGGGCGAGAACGGCACGGGCAAGGAGAAGGTCGCGCACACGCTCCACGAGCTCAGCAACCGCAAGCAGGGGCCCTTCGTGCCGGTGCACTGCGGCTCCATGAGCGAGGAGATGCTCGAGCGCGAGCTCTTTGGCTACGAGGCCGGCGCGGTGGCTGGGGCGGGCGAGCGCCGCGAGGGTCGCTTCGTCCAGGCCAAGGGCGGCACCTTGTTCCTCGACGAGGTCGCGGATCTACCCGTGGCGACGCAGGCCAAGATCGTCCGCGCCCTGCAAGAGGGGAGCATCGAGCGCATCGGCGGCACCGAGCCCGTACCCATCGACGTGCGCCTGGTCGCGGCCAGTGATCGCGAACTCCACGACGAGGTCCAGGCCGGGGCCTTTCGCGAGGACCTCTTCTATCGCCTCAACGTGATCTGCATCCGCGTGCCGACCTTGCGCGAGCGCCGTGACGACGTGCCGCTGCTGGCGATGCACTTCCTCAAGCGCCACGCCCGGGCCAACGGCAAGGCGCTCGGCAGCTTCACCGAGCGGGCCCTGGGCGTGCTGCTCAACTTCGACTGGCCGGGCAACATCACCCAGCTCGAGAACTGCATCGAGCGCGCCGTGGTCCTCGCCCGCGGCGACGAGATCGAGCCGCGCGAGCTGCCGCGCGAGCTGATGACCTCGGGGCGGACGGGCGACGAGATGCCCCAGGTGCCCGGGGCGAGCCTGCGCGAGCTCGAGCGCTTTGCGATCCTCAAGACCCTCGAGCACGTCGGCGGCTCGACCTCCAAGGCCGCGCGGATCTTGGGGATCTCGCCGCGCAAGATTCAGTATCGGCTCAACGAGTATCGCGAAGAGGACATGGCCGCGACGACCCCACGCAGCGGCGGCCCGCGCTGAGCAGGAGCAGCGGGCAGCGGGCAGCGGGCGCGCACGCGAAGCCGGGGCTTGGCGCGCGTGCTCGATGCCGCTCAGCTACTGGGCGCGGGCGAGCTCGATCAGCAGGGCCTGGAGCTCGGCGTAGTTGTCCGCCTCGGTGATCGGGTGATCCGTGAGGTTGTAGACCGCGGCGAGCTCACCCTCGGCGTCGAGGATCACCACGTCACGGTAGGCCGGCGCCCAGATCCCCCACCAGTCGGCGCTGACGGAGTCCTGAAGCCAGGGGATGTCGCGGCCCTCGCAGGTGGCCGCGTTGCCTGCCGAGTAGCCGGCCGCGTTGACGCCGAGGATGGCGATGGCGAGCTCCGGGTGGTCCTCGGCGAGCTCGGCCTGGAGGTCATCGAGGCGCCCGAACTGGGCGCGACAGAAGCCTCATGTGGCGTGGCCGAAGTACCACGCGGAGATCGAGCCGGCGTAGTCGTCGGGGTGGACGTCGCGCTCGAAGCTCGCGGAGGTCGGGTTGACGTCGGGGATGGCGGCGACGCTCAGGTCGACGGTCGGCTCACCGGCGGAGCCGGCACAGGCCGCGGTGGTGAGCGCGAGCGCCAGCGGCAGCGCGAAGAGCAGCGTGCGGCGAAGGGGCATGGCTGGATTCTACACGGCTTGGGCTCGACCCGAGGGCGCGAGCTCGTCCGGGCTCGAGGGGGAGGCGTGGGAATTCAGCTCACGGCAGCGCCGGCCGCGGCCGCGCGCGTGTCGATGATCGCCTGCATGTCGAGCAGCCCCTTGGCGTCGGCCAGCGGCCCGAGCTCGGGGTCGCCGCCGACGAGGCGGACATAGGCCAAGTTGGTGCCGAGGCTGAACGCGAGCTTGGTGTTCATCCAGCTCAGCTCCTGGCTGAGGCGGTCGCGGTAGGTGATCGCGGCTTCGATGACCTTGGCGACGGGCCGGGACAAAAAGCAGAGCAGGGCGATCTCGTCGTACTCGGCCATGCCCACGCGGACGCCCGCCTTGCGCAGGCCCTTGGCGAGGGCCTCGAAGCGGTCGGCGATCAGCTCGGGGTCGATGCCGGCGAGGGCGAGCACGTTGCTCGCGGTCTGGAGGGGATCGCCCTGCCACATCCGCCTGTGGTCGCTCAAGGTCTTGTAGATGGCCGCTGCCCGGGCGGCGAGGACCTCTGGGGGGTCGTCCTGGAAGCTCAAGAACGCGCAGGCCGGGATGTCTTCGGGGCCGGTCAGCAGCCAGTGGTGGGACTTCATGGCGTCGTAGATCGCCTTGACCCGCTCGAGGCGCAGGAGGTCGATGGGCGCGAGCGCGCCGCGGGTGCGCAGGGCCAGCACCGTGAGCGCGCGGTAGACGTGCGGGCGGCGAAAGCCGAGCTCGTTCATCATCGCGTTGGCGCGCTCGAGCTCGTCGCAAAACGCGTCCGCGTCGTCGCCGAGCTTGAGCAGGGCCGAGGCCAGGAGCAGGCGCATGGGCGCGGCGATGCCCGAGTACCAGGGCAGGCGAGCGTCGAGGCCCGCGCGCAGCTCGACCACGTCGCGGGTGATCTCGGCGGGGTCGCCGGGGGTCAGGACCAAGTTGACGGCGACGAAGCGCAGCGGCACGCGGTCGCCGAGCAACCCGCGGGTCTGCTCGAGGGCTTGTTCGAGCGCGAAGAAGCGCGACAGGGGATCGGCGATGAAGCCGGGGCCAACGTCTTCGGATCCGCGGAAGGGCATGGATACAGGATGACACGATGATCGTCGCGCGCTCCTCTGAGTGCACATGAAAACGGGACTTGGCTCGGGAGCCTGTGTTACACGCGACGACGGTGTTTTTCGACGCCCCGCGTTTCGCTTCGCTCGCGACCTTCGTGGCCAACTCGACCACGGCCAAGGTGTGGACGATCTCCATCCTGCTCAGCACTGGGCCCATTGCTTGTAAGAGCGAGCACGCGGAAAAACAGCGAGGATCAAATGACGCGCAGTCAGGCGAGCGCGAGGTCCAGCGCGACGCGAAGCCGCGGCCGGATCCCGTGCTGATTCAGCTCGCCCCCGCGGCGGATCCAATCACCGCACCTTTGACCGGTTGGACGCGCGCGCACTATCAGGCGATCTTCGCCCGGCTATTGGTGGGCTTCGTCGAGCACCGCAGCCCCGAGGGCGCGCGCACGCGCTATCCGGGCGGCGAGCACATGCCGGCGGCCATGGAGGGGGCGATCCGCATGCTCCCGGCCCTCGGCGCCTGGCTCGCCTGCGACTGCAACCCCGAGCGCGTGATCGTCGAGGGCCGCGAGCTCGACGTCCTGGCGATCGCCCGGGAGATCATCGTCTCGGGCACGGACCCGCGCAGCCGCGACTACTGGCGGCCGATCAGCCACGGCTGGGACCAGCGTCAGGTCGAGGCGGCCGCGGTGGCCGAGTTCCTGGTGCGGACCAAGGCGAAGATCTGGGCGCGCCTCGACGCGCAGGAGCAGGCCCAGGTCATGGCCTGGTTGCGCCCGGCCGAGGAGCCCCTGGCCGCGAATTGGCTGGCCCTGCAGATCACCCGCAACACCGCGCGCGCGGCCCTGGACCTGCCCTATCCCGAGGACGCCCTGCGCGAGCAGCTGGATCGGATCGAGGCCGACTACGTCGGCGATGGCTTTTATCGCGACGGCTACGCGCACCGCTTCGATTGGTACAACGGTCTGGTCACCCACGCCGAGCTGAGCTTTTGGCGAGCGACCCTCGGGGCGCGCGAGCCCGAGCGAGCGGCACGGCTGGCGGCGAGGACTCGGGCCTACCTCGGGCAGCTGCCCTACTTGATGGACAAGGAGGGCCGCGTGGCGCCGATCGGTCGCTCGCTGGGCTACCGCAGCGCCGTGCTCGCGGGCCTTGAGGCCTCGGTGCTCGCTGGCGACACCTTCATGGCCCCGGGCCTGGCGCGGCGGATGTGCTCGGGCAGCCTGCGCTACTTCGAGGAGGCCGAGCTCTTCGACGCCGACGCCACGCTGACGATCGGCTATCAAGGCGACCAACCTCGGGTGGCCGAGGCCTACCTGCGCCCAGGCTCGCAGTACTACCTGACCCGGGCCCTGCAGGTGCTGGCGCTGCCGCCCGAGCACCCCTTTTGGGCCGAGATCGAGCAGCCCCTGCCCGCGGACCTCGGCGACTTCATGCGCGCGCTCCCGGGGCCGGGCTGGATGCTGGACCACGACCGGGCCATCGATCGCCGGGAGCCCCAGGCGCGCGCCGGGGCCGGCCTGATCCTGCACAACGCCCGCTCGAGCACCGAGAAGGCCAGCTACTACGCGCGCTACAAGAAGCTCGGCTACGGCGCGTGGCAGTGGTTCGCCGGGCGCAGCGAGGGCCGCGAGAGCTACGACTCGCTGGTGGTCAGCGCCAGCGAGGGTCGCTTCACCCGGCGACGCTCGGCGCCCCAGGCCTGGTCCGTGGCCCCGGGCTTCGCGTGGCTGCGCTACGCCATGGCGCCGGAGGCCGAGGTCGATCCCGGCGGCTTGATCGACGACGACGACGCGCTCGGGGAGGGCAGCGAGCCCAGTGGAGGGGATCCCGACGCGCCGCCGGCAGACTGGCACTTCATCTCGACGGCCGCGCTGACGGCCATGCCCGGCCGCGCCGACCCTGCGGGCGCGCGGCCGATCGTCCGCTTGAGCTGCGTCGAGGCCAGCAGCGTCGAGGTGGCGCGGCCCTACGCGGGCAGCTTCGCCATCGCTCACGGCGAGGGCGCGGTCCGCCTGGGTGGGGGCGCGCAGCTGTGGCGCTACATCGAGAGCGGCCCGCGAGACCCCTGGGCGAAGGGGGCGGTGCTGCTCGCGGGCCTGGTGGGCTGGGGTCGCGCCGGCATCAACCTCGACTTCCCCGCCTCGCCGGCGCACGTCCTGGTCGATGACGCGGCCTTCGTGGGTCTGGGCCTGGCCAAGGGCGATCCAGGCGTCGCGCCCGGGACCAGGCGCTGCTTTGCGAGCCTCGAGCAGAGCAGCGAGCGCGACTTTCCTCCGGCGGAGGTGCTCGCGTCCACGCCCGCGGTGGTCTTCGACGGATCCGAAGCGCGCGTCGAGTGGCCGGCGGGAGGCTGGACCTGGGTCGAGCTCGGCGAGGACGTCGGCGAGCGGACGCTGGTGTTGCGCGTGGACGCAGCTGCGCCCAAAGAGCCCGACGCGAGCGCAGACGATGGGCGGGCCCCAGCCGAGGGGTCCGAGCGAGACCTCCCCGGTGAGGCGTCGGGCTCACAGGGGAGCTCGTCGTCGAGCTTGGAGCGAGCAGGCCTGCGCGCGAGCGGGCCGCTGCGCATGGTCTGGGTCAGCGAGGGCGACGACCCGATCGAATTCGTGGCGGTCGGTCTGCGCAGCCTGAGCGACGCGAATGGCCCGATCCTCGCGGCCATCGGCGACGCGCCCCTGGGCCTGGTCGCCTGCCACGGCGACGGTGAAGACTGGCGCTGCGAGGCCGACGGGCCGCTGCGCCTGCGTGTGGACAGCGGCGAGGACACGGCCGAGCTGCGCCTGCGCGAGAGCGGCTGGTGGGGCGTGGGCGGGGCGACCTTGGAGGCGAAGGCCGAGGTCCCTGTCCGCGAGGGGGTGATCCGCGTGGAGCCTCGCGCCCACGGGCTGGGGCCCGGCGCGCGCGAGACGACTACGGTGATGTTCGACGTTCGCGGCTGAGCGCTTTTCGGGGTCGAAGGCGTCGTGTTGTGTCGGGCTGGTACGCCTTGGTGCTCCATGGTGACGGCGACTTCCAGATCACCGTGAAGCCCGACGACTGAGCACCTTCGGGCGGGCTGCCTCGACCCATGACCTGCTAAGGTCGCCCCGTGCTCCAGCGTGCCAGCATCTTCCCGCCCGAGATCATCCACGGCTTCTCCACCCGCGTCGGCGGCGTCAGCCAGGGTCGCTTTGCGACCATGAACCTCGGCGGCCGCTGGGGCGACGCGCCCGAGGCCGTGGAGGAGAACCTGCGCCGCCTGGCGGAGGCCGGTGGCTACGAGCCCGCGTCCATGGTCCGCGTCCGCCAGGTTCATGGCGCGGAGGTCATGGCCGTCGGCGAGGTCGGCCCGGGCAGCGAAGCCGACGGGCTGTGGACTCATGCAGGGCACGCGTGGTCGGGGCCTGGGGCGGCGCCGGTGCTCGGGGTCATGACGGCCGACTGCGTGCCCTTGCTGCTTGTCGATCGCGCGGGCACGGTCGCGGCGGCCGTGCACTCGGGCTGGCGGGGGACCGTGGCCAACATCGCCGGGGAGGCGGTGGCGCGCCTCGTCGAGGGCGGCGGGGTCGCGGCCTCACAGCTGCTCGCGGCCATCGGCCCGTGCATCGAGCTCGACGCCTTCGAGGTCGGCGAGGAGGTGGCCGAGCAGTTCGAGGCGCGCTTCGTCGCTCGGGCGGGCTACGCCAAGCCCCACGTGGACCTCGTCGCCTGCGTCCGCGCGCAGCTCGAGGCCGCGGGGCTCCCCCCCAACCAAATCGAACGCGTGGGCGCATGCACCCACGCGAATCCGGGGCTCTACTTTTCCTACCGCCGCGACGGGGCGGGCATCGGCCAGCACCTGGCCTTCATCGGCCTGGCTCGCTGAGCGAAGCGCTGCCCAGCCCGCTGCTCGAGCAGCGGTCCAGCAGCGGGCTACTCGGCGGGAGCCTCGGCCGCGGCCGGGTCCTTCTGCTTCTTGTCGAAGTCCATCTCCTTGGGGTCCGTGAAGGCCCCGACGACGGACATGACGGCGATCCAGATGAAGAAGAGCCCGAAGAGCCCCATCATGGTCAGCATGCCGATGGAGGCAGGCGTCGTGAGCTTGACCTGAGCGGCCTCGCGCTCCCACTTGTTGTCTTGGATATCTGCGACGGACATCTTCGCCTCGAGAGGTGATGAAGGGACACCGGAAACTATCATGTCCTACATCACAGGATCCAGCCCCGCGTGCCCAAGCTGGGCTCAAAGTCCCGCGCGAAGCCCGTAGCCGGGCGTCGAAGCACGCTCGCGTGGTGTCGCGAGCGCGCTGGATCCGCCTCGCACACGCTGACGCCGAGTCGAGGCGCTGGCGCCCGGGGCGAGGTGCTGGCGCCTCGAGCCCCGAGTCGGCCCGGCGGGGCTCGGCTCAGTGTGTGTCGTCGACGAGCTTGCCGGTGCACAGGTCATAGACCTGCCCGGGCAGCCCGATGCGAAAGCCCAGGGCTTCGACCTGGGCGCGGTGGATCTCGATGTCGTCCTCGTGATGCATGAGGACCATCTTGTGGCGGATCGACTCGGGCAGCTTCTCGAGCAGGGAGAAGGCGCCGTGGACCTGGCCGGGGTAGTCGGTGAAGGTGCAGTCGTGGAAGTAGATGGTGGTCCGCGACTCGATGGAGCCGAGGAACTCGGCGTCGACGGTCGAGTCGCCGCTCCACCACGCGATCTTGTCGGGCTCGCCCTCGCCGCCGACGTGGAACTCGAGCGAGGTCGAGGGCTTGCCGGGGACGTGCTCGTTCTCTCGCGCGATCACCTGGAGGCTGCCGCAGTCGAAGGTCTCGCTGTGTCGCCAGGGGTTGTGCGCAGGCGGCTCCCAGCTGCTCGGCTCGATGACCTCGAAGTAGGCTTCGAGGGTGCCGGCGCGCGGGTTGCCGTCGATGGCGATGTAGCGCAGCGAGGCCGCCATGCTCTCCCAGACCTCGTCACGGACCGCGCTGTGGGCGATGAAGTGCGGGCGGGGGCCGCCGGCCATGATCGCCGGGACGCCGGCGGCGGCCTGGTAGTAGCGCTGGAAGGCGAAGTCCTCGAGGCCGTAGATGTGATCCCCGTGGACGTGGGTGACGAGCTGGCCGGCGAGCTGATGCCAGTCGAGGCCGGCCTCCCACAGCTGGTCCGGCGCCTGGCGCCCGCAGTCGATCAACCACCGCTCGCCATTGGGGAGCGCCAGCATCGAGCAGGTCGTCCCGTAGCGGCGAGAGAACGCGCCCCCGGTGCCGAGGAAGCGCAAGGTGGTCGAGCCAGCGGCCACGGTCGGAGCATTGTACAGCGTTGCCGACGGATCCAAAGAGGCACGCGAATTTCGAGGCCCGCGCGGGCGTCTTCGCCGGTCAGCTCGCGGCCGATGTGGCACGCTGACGCTGACGCTGACGGAGCTTGGTCGTCAGGGCCCACCCATTGAGCAGGACGATGGCGAGGACCAGCAGGAACATCAGGGCCGACGGCCACACGTCGAAGGGGCGCTGATCGACCATCAGCAGGTAGCCCTCGGGGTCGATGTTCAGCTGCCGCTCCACGCGGATGGCCGCGATGAAGGCGGCCGGCAGCGCCAGGCGGCCGTCGACGAGCGCGACCTCGCGCAGCGTCTCGCCCTCGAGGGCCCAGCCGGTCTCGGCCTTGTTGTCGCCATAGGTAAAGCTCGCGCTTTCGCCCTTGGCCTGAAGATCACCAGCCTCGACCAGGTAGGTCGCCCGGCGGGGCAAAACCAGGGCGCCTTGCTTGGGATCGGCACCGGCGAGGTCCTTGCCACCGTTGAGGGCGCGAGTCATGCGCTGGAAGACCTCGACCTCGGCGTCGGGGCCGACCCAGACCGCGAACACCCAGAACATCGAGCGCTTCTCGACGAAGGCCCAGGGCACGCCGAGCTCCGCGATCGCCGCCTCGGCATCGGCCTGGGTCTTCCAGGTGTCGAGGCCGAGCTGGGCCATACCCACCGGGAGGCGGGCGATGATCCGCAGTTGCTCCGCGTCGCCCAAGGTGGTGGTGCCGCCGTCGGCGAGCGCGACCTCGGGGCCGCCGGCGAGGACCGAGGTGGGGTCGAGATCGACGGCGTCGACGACTTCTTCGGCGTCGAAGAACTGCTGGAGCTTCTCCCACTGGGGCGTGGACTTCAGCCGGACCATGCGCCCGGAGAACTCGCCGGGGAACTCGTTGGTGGCCTTCTCGGTGGTCCGGGGCACCGCGACGAAGAGCGCGGCGTCGGCCTCGATCAGCCGCATGAAGCCGATCCAGCTGTCCCGGCCCTGCATGCGCGCGGCGTGCTGGACGTCGGGGTCACCCTCGATGTGGACCCACTCGTTGTCGAAGCGCTCGCTGAACTCGCCGTCTTTGTAGATGTCCCCGACCCGGCCGAGGTCGCGCGGCTCGCTCTGGGTCGCGTGCAAGAAGTAGGCGAAGTCGTTCCAGGTCGCGACCAGCAAGAACAGCCCGACGATGATCACCGCGACCGAGATGATCGGCGAGCGCCCCCAGCCGACCTTGCTGCGCATCCCCGCCTCTTCTTGGGTGAAGGGCCGGTCTCCCCGGGTGGGGTCGCCCCCAGGGTCGCCCGCGGCGGCTCGCGCGGCGGCGATCTCTCGATCGAAGCCGTCCCTGTCCAAGTCGTCGAGATCGTCCAGATCATCGAGATCGTTCTGATCACCGTCTCGATCGTCGAGAGCGTCGCTCTCGTCTTCGCGCTTGAGGTCCTCGGGCTCGCTCACGGGGACCTGGCTATACCACGACGCGGCGCTGTGGGCTGTCACGTCGACCGGACGCCCGGAGGGGGCGAAGGTTCCTCGGGAATCGCCTGCCCGCCCCGGAGCGTCCGCTCTAGGAGCCCGTGGTGGAACCCAGCGCGGCTCCTGGCGCCGGGATTTTTGTCGAGGGCGCGAAGCCAAAACGCCGCTGTACCGGGCGTACTGCAAGTTTTGGCGACAAAGCCTTCGGCGAAAAGACCAAGCCAGGTGTCGTGTTGGGTTTCACCACGGGCTCCTAGGACTACTTGGTCAGATGGGGATCGACAACGATCCCCAGCTGTGATCTGCTGCGGGGGTGACTCCAGAACAAATCTCCCGGGTGGGGGCCGAACTCGAGGAGTTTCTCGGCTACATCACTCATCAGATGGGTCGCAGCGAGCGGCGCGAGGCCCTCGCCAACTACATGCGTGGGCTTCTCCTCGATGGCGAGCGCAAGAGCATGGTGCCCATCGCTCAGCGCCTCGCAGCCGCGCCCGGTGACAGCGAAGCCATCCGCCAGCGACTCCAGCAGGCGATCACGATCGCTGATTGGGACGAGTGGGAGCTGTTTCGCCGACTCGCCCTGCGCGTCGAGGACAAGCTCCCGGGCCTCGACGCCTTCGTCATCGACGACACCGGCTTCCCCAAGAAGGGCAAGCACTCCGTCGGGGTACAGCGTCAGTACTCGGGGACGATGGGCCGCGTCGACAATTGCCAGGTCGCAGCAAGCCTCCACCTCGCCAGCGAGGCGGGCGGCGCTTGCATCGGCATGCGCTTGTTTCTTCCCGAGGTCTGGGCCAACGACCCAAGGCGCCGGACCAAGGCAGGCGTCCCCGAGGAGCTCTCCCATCAAACGAAGCTCGAGCTCGGCCTCGGCATGCTCGACCGCGCCCTCGAATGGGGGCTCGCGCCTCGACCGGTGCTCGCCGACGCGGCCTACGGCGACTCGACGGAATTCCGCAAGGGACTCGAAGAACGCGGGCTCCACTACGTACTGCGCATCTCCGGCAACGCGGTCGTATGGCCGCCAGGGACGTGCCCGAGCCCTCCTCCGTCCAAAGCTCCCGGCACCAGGGGGCGGCCACGAACAAAGTGGGTCTCCCCCGAAGGAGTCGAGCCCGTCTCGGTCGAAGAGCTGGCGAAGAGCTTGCCTGCCAGGCGCTTCCGTCACGTCGAATGGCGCCACGGGACGCGCGGGCCTCAGCGGCGGCGCTTCGCGGTGCTACGCATCCGAACCGCGCACCGGCATCGGTCAGGGCACCCACCGGGTGAAGTGCAGTGGCTGCTGTGTGAGTGGTCCTACAAGAAGAAGGAGCCAACCGCGTTTTATTTGTCGAACTTGCCCGCGAAGACCACGGTCAAGAGGCTGGTCTACCTGGCCAAGCTTCGCTGGCGGATCGAACGGGACTACCAGGAGATGAAAGGGGAGCTCGGCCTCGACCACTTCGAGGGACGAACATGGCGAGGCTTCCACCACCACGTCGCCCTGGTCGCCGCGGCTCACGCCTTTCTCACGCTCCACCGCGTGATTTTTTCCCCGGAGGACCCGGAGGCGGAAAGCACAGCGAGCCGAGCCGGGGCTGACCATCCAGGCATTCCGAGCGTTGCTACAAGTGGTCCTGCTTCACTTGCTGGGTCACTGTCCCATGTGCGGACGTGACATCGACCCACGGGGGCCACCGATCAGGCCCTCGCGGATGTGATCAAGTCGTACTAGGAGCCCGTGGTGGAACCCAGCGCGGCTCCTGGCGCCGGGATTTTTGTCGAGGGCGCGAAGCCAAAACGCCGCTGTACCGGGCGTACTGCAAGTTTTGGCGACAAAGCCTTCGGCGAAAAGACCAAGCCAGGTGTCGTGTTGGGTTTCACCACGGGCTCCTAGTCGTCGGCGCGGAAGATCCACAGCTCGTGGCGCCGCTCGACCTTGTCGTGGTCTCGAACGAGGATCTGCACCCGGTTGCTCCCCGCGGCCAGGGGGACCTCGGCGCTGAACCCGAGCGACTTGGCCTCCTCACCCTCGAGGGCGCGGTTGGCCAGGTAGAAGACCTTGCGCTCGGGCTGCGCTGGCCCCGAGGCGCGCACGGTCACGACCACGTCCCGGACCCGGGTGTGGTGGCGGGCGATCCCTTCGACCTTCACGCGCTCACCCGAGACCACACCAGAGCCGTCTTCGCCGATGGGCGAGAGCTCGAGCTCTGGGGGGTCGATCATCCTGTGGTCTCGACGCAGCGAGGCGGCCTTGCCCTCGCTCGCGGGCTCGACGAGGTCGCCGGGGACCCACAGCCGGCGCCCGGGCTCGGGGGCGTCGACGGCGAGCCAGTCTCCCGCGGCGGCCCGGGCGACGAGGACCTGCCCGGGGGCGAGCTGGGTGACCACGGGGGAGCTCGCGTCGGCGCCGTTGTAGAGCCGCGCGGGCCCGTCGGCGAGGACTCGGCGCCGGCGCTGCGCCGCGTCGAGCTCCACGGCCGCGGGTCGACCGGGGAGCACGCGGAGCGGCAGCTTGTCGTCGACGCCCTCGCGCAGCGTCGCGTCGCCGACGGTCAGCTCGAGCTCGAGGGGCAAGCTGGGGTCCGCGCTCGGGGAGATCGCCACGCCGAAGGCGCCAGAGAACTCGCCCCCCGCGGGGAGCGGGCCGCGGTAGACGAGGCCCTCTTCGAGCAGGCCCTGGCGCCCCGAGAGGTTGCGGAGGATCGCCCTGGGATCGCTCGAGGCCGCCCCGGCGTTTTGGGCCGAGAACGCGAACAGGACGTGCTCACCCGGCTGGATCAGGCCGTCGCCGTTGCCCTGGACCACGAAGGGCTCGAGCTCCTCGAAGCCGAGCTCGGGCTCGGGGCGCGCGGGCCCCTTCGCGGCGAGGTGGGGGTCGTCGATGATCCAGTAGTCCACGGCGAAGCGCGGCCGCGGGCGCCCGCTCACGCGCAGGCGCTCGCTGGCTGCGCCGTCGGGCTCGTCCCCAGGCTCGCCGACGTGGGCCGCGACGCTCAGGGTGTCGACGAAGTCTGGGTTCCAGGGCAGGACCTGGAGCTGGAGGTCGCGGCTCTCGCTGGCCCCGGGGGCGAGGGCGCCGACGAGCAGCTCGATGCCGTCGAGCTCGTCGCGGGCGCAGTCGGTGATCAGGTGGACGCGCTCGAGGTGGCGCTCGCTGGTGTTTTTGACCTCCACGTG
This sequence comes from Pseudenhygromyxa sp. WMMC2535, assembly GCF_011083025.2. Taxonomy (NCBI): domain Bacteria; kingdom Pseudomonadati; phylum Myxococcota; order Nannocystales; family Nannocystaceae; genus Pseudenhygromyxa; species Pseudenhygromyxa sp. WMMC2535. The sequence goes on along the minus strand of NZ_JABJWV010000001.1, from coordinate 2,101,513 downwards.
CAAGGTGAAGGGCTCCCCAGCGAGGATCGGCTCGTTGGGCAGGCTCAGCGCGACCGCCACGGGGGTCTGCTCGTCGGCGGGGTCGTCGACGGCCGACCAGTCGATCTTCCACGGCTCCATGGCCGCGCGCACGTGCTGGTCTTCGCTGGCCGCGAGGCCCTCGACGAGGGCGGGCAGGGCCTCGAGCTGAGCCCGGCGGCCCTCGTGCTCACCCAGGCCCAGGGCGATCTCCCGGGCGAGGCGGATCTCCGGGTCCAGCATCTGCCGCGGCTCGCCCTCCTCGAGGGGCGGGAGGTCGGCGAGGCCGCCCGGGCCGACGGCGAGGTAGCGCAGCTGGAGCTTGCTGCGGGCGAGCTCGGCGTCGGCCTTGGCGCTGGCGTCGTGGACGGCCGAGGGCAGGTGCGCGGTCCGGGCCCGCTCGCGCTGCCGCTCGAAGCGCTCGGCGTCGTAGTAGCGGCCCACGCCCTCGTACTCGAACAGCTCCACGGGCAGCAGGCGCAGGTCCGGGATCACCCCGACGCTCTGGATCCGCCGGTCCCCGGCCACGCGGTACTCGGCGATGGTCATCTTCAAGGCGAGCTCGCGGCCGTAGGGCGTGGCCCGGCGCAGCTCCTGGACCGTGCCCTTGCCGAAGCTCGCGCGCCCGATCACGACCCCGCGGTCGAGGTGCTTCATCGACCCGCCGACGATCTCGGCGGCCGAGGCCGACTCCTCGTCGACGAGGGTGACCACCGGCAGGCCCATGGGCACGACGAGCTCTTTGGTCGCGTCTTGGTGCTCGCGGCCAAAGGACGAGCGCACGATCACCAGCTCGCCGGCGGTCACGAATTGATTGAGGATCCCGACGGCCTGGGCGAGCAGGCCGCCGGAGTTGCCGCGCAGGTCCATGACCAGGCCGGCGAGCTCCCCCGAGCCCTGGAACTGCTCGAGCGCCTCTTTGAGCTTGGCCGCGGTGTCCTCTTGAAAGGTGGTCACCTGCACGTAGCCCACGCGCCCTGGGAGCATCTCGGCGACGACCGTGGGGATCGCGATGCGCCCGCGGGTGATGGTCAGCTTCACCCGCTTGGTGTCACGCAGGACCTCGAGCACGACCTCGCTGTCCACGGGCCCGCGCAGCAGGCCCTGGGCATCGACGACGCCGAGGTTGACCGTCGATTGATCGTCGATCTCGAGGATCACGTCGCCGTCGAGGAGCCCCGCGGCCATGGCCGGCGAGTCGGGCAGCACGCGGACGACCTCGATGCGTCGGTTGCGGGCGACGATCTCGGCGCCGATGCCCCCGAAGCTCCCCCGCGTCTTGATGCCGAGCTCGGCGTTCTCCTCGGGCGTGAGCAGGATCGTGTGCGGATCCAGAGGGGACAAGAACCCGTTGATCGCCGCGTACTCGAGCTCGTGGAGCGGCTCGTCCTCGAGGCCGAGGACGTCGCGGGTGAAGGCGATCACCTCTTCGAGCAGCGCCGCCGCGCTGTCGAGGTCCTTGGCCTGGTCGAGGGAAAAGCGCCGCGACTGGTCGCGGACGGTGACCGCGAGCTGCCCGCCCTCGACGGTGGCGAAGAACTCGGGGGTGTGTAGGCCCAGGTAGTCGACGGCGGCCTCGAGCTGCCCGTGGGGGTCGAAGCGAGAGGCGTCGTAGTAGTCCTTGGAGACCGTGTGGATCGACCAGATCAGCAGCGGGAAGTCGTGGCCGGCGAGGAGCTCGTCCAGGGACGGCTCCGCGTCGTCTGTATCCGCTGTATCCGCCGCGTCGCCCTGACCCTCGGCGGCACCTTCGGCGCCAGGCTCACCCTCACTCGCGGAGGCCTTGCCCTTGCAACCGGCGGCTCCCGCGAGCAACACGAAGGCCAGCGAGATCGACCAAGGTCGCAGTGAGCGCATCGTGGCGCAGCATAGCCCCCCGACCTGGAATCGCCTGGAGACCTGCGACGTCGGCGTCATGGTCTGCGCGTGCGCTTTTTCAAAAGACATTCTTTGGAGCAAGTTTGATGTTATTCGCGTCGAAACGACGATCGGGCCATCACTAAGACCCCGAGATCATCGAATTTCTTTTCTGGCACGGGACAAGCATGTCATAGCGCTCGGTGCGTACCTCACTGATCGCCGTCGCCGCACTCGGGCTGTTGTCGACCCTCGCCTGCGCGGACGCGCCCATCACGGCCGCGGACCTCCAGGCCGACGGGCAGCTGCGTCCCAGTAGCCAGCAGAGCGTTCACCACGCCTCGAGCGAGGCCAACCGGCCCAAGGCGCAGCGCGCCGAGCGGCTGCGTGTGACCGGCCTGCTCGCGCCCCAGTCTCAGGGCGCTCTCGAGGACAGCACGCGCTTTTCGGTCGAGGGCGAGGCCATCTACCTCCACCTCCGCGCCGACGACCTCACCGAGCCCCGGCCCGTGACCTTCGTGTGGACCCACGGGGACGAGCGCCGCGAGACCATGGGCTTCCTTCAGCCCGCCGAGACCCTCGCCCCCGCCGCGAGCCTGCTCCTGGACCAACCCCTCGCCCGCGAGGGAGAGCAGGACACGAAAGACTTCGATCCCCTGGCCCACGCTGGCGCGTGGTCCGTCGAGGTCTACAGCACCGACGCCAACGGCCGCAGCCTGGTCTTCGAGCGCACCTTCGAGGTGCTCGAGGCCGAGACCTTCGCGGCCTACCAGGCCGAGCAGGTCGCCCTCGTCGAGCAGGGCCCCGCATGATTTTTTGTCCGCGTGTTTGACCACAGCTCCTGAGAGTCGAGTCGAAGACGCCCGTAGCATCCCGCTACGGGCGTTTTTTTATGGGCCGGCCCCGCCCCGAGGAGCACGCCATGGGCCGCCTCGCAGCGCCGGTCTGCGAGGGGGTGGATCAATCGCAAGGTGCGCCGTAGCATCCCCGCGATGGCGGAAAACAACGGCGCACTGGCTGAACACGAGGTCGAGGTCTTCGCTCGAGGGCTTTGGTACCTCGCAACCATCGACGGCGAGGCGGACGCTCGCGAGGAGAAATTGATCCGCGAGTTCCTCGCCGAGGCGAAGAGCGAGCTCGCGTGGGAGCAGGTCACCCGCGGGGACTTCGCGCCCATCGAGGCCGCGACCATGCTCGAGAACACCTTCCTCCGGCGGGTGTTCATGAAGGCCGCGGTGGCCCTCGTCCACGCCGACGGCGTGTACACCGACAACGAGCGCCAGGCGATCGGTGAGTTTGCCGACGCCTTTGGCATGAACAACGCCGAGTTCGGCGAGATCGAGCAAGAGGCCAAGCGCCTCGACATCACGGCCGCGGAATGACCCGCGCCTCGAGCAGTTTGCCGGCCCGGACCGAAGAGAAAGCGAGCGACGTCAGCACATGGGACTGATGAACTTCATCCGTAACGAGCTCATCGACATCATCGAGTGGCTCGATGACACCAACTACACCCTCGTCTGGCGCTTCCCCGACAAGGACCACCAGATCAAAAACGGCGCCAAGCTGATCTGCCGTCAAGGTCAGGCCGCCGTGCTCGTCAACGAGGGCGTGATGGCCGACGTCTTCGGCCCAGGGACGCACACCCTCGCGACGCAGAACATGCCCGTGCTGTCCACCCTCAAGGGGTGGAAGTACGGGTTCGAGAGCCCCTTCAAGGTCGAGGTCTACTTCATCAGCCTCAAGCAGTACCTCGACCAAAAGTGGGGGACGCCCAACCCGATCATCATCCGCGACCCCGAGTTCGCCGTCGGCAACCGCCCCGGTCGCGTGCCGATCCGCGCCTTCGGTAACTACAACTTCCGCATCGCCGACCCCTCGTTGTTCTTCAAGGAGATCGTCGGCACCAACGGCCTGGTCACCAGCGACGACATCGAGCGCTACGTCAAGAGCCGGGTGCTCCAGGCCTTCAGCAAGGCCGCCAGCCAGGCCAAGGTCAGCGTCTCGGACATCGCCGGCCACGTCGACGTGCTCGCCGAGACCGTGAAGACGGGCATCGACAAGGACCTCCAGGCCATCGGCCTACAGCTGACCAGCTTCATCATCGAGAGCATCACGCTGCCGCCGGCGATCCAAAAGGCGATCGAGGAGGCCGCGGCTCAGGCTGCGCGCGGGGTCGACAACACCATGGCCTGGGAAGGCATGCAGGCCATGCGCGACGTCGCCAAGAACGCCCACAAGGGCCAAGGCAGCGGGATCATGGGCGCGGGCATGGGCATGGGCATGGGCATGGGCATGGGCAACATGATGGGCAACATGATGTCGCCCCAGAACATGGGCATGGGCTACCCGCAGCAGGGTTACCCGCAGCAGGGTTACCCGCAGCAAGGCTATCCGCAGCAGGGTTACCCGCAGCAAGGCTATCCGCAGCAGGGCTACCCGCAGCAGGGCTACCCGCAGCAGGGTCAGCAGGGCGGCTATCGAGGCCAGCCTCCCCAGCAAGGTCAGCAAGGTCAGGGCGCCGGCTGGCATCCCGGCCCGCAGGGCGGCCCGCCCCAGCAGGCCCAGGCGCCCGCGCCGGCCGGTGGCGGCAACGACATCCAGTCCAAGCTGCAAAAGCTCAAGGCCGCCTACGACGCTGGCCTGCTCACCGACGAAGAGTACTCGGCCAAGAAGGCCTCGCTGCTCGACGCCTTCTAGGCCTGCGCCAACACGCAGCCAACACGCAGCCAACACGCCCCCCCTCCGGCGCCTGCCGGGCGGGGGCGTGCTCGTTTTCGAAGCACCGGGAACCCTCCGTGGCCCTCGCTGTCTGTGGCGCGGCGAGGCATTGATGCAGATGACGCAGGCGCTGACCCTTCGGACGACTCAGACTTCGACAACGACGCACGCGCGTCCACGCCCGCTCGTGGGTCTTTGCTTGTCCGCGCTCTTTCCAGCGCTGCTGGCCTGCACGCCCTACGGGAGCGAGCTGACGGACACGCTCAGCCCCGAGGACAGCCTCGACGCCGAAAATGGCGAGACCCTCGCGGACGATGAGCTGGCGGAGGTCGAGCGGATCTACGGCGAGGACGAAGACCGCGAGCGGGCGGTGGAGGTCCACGATCAGGACCTGCGCTGCATGAAGGGCGCGCGCTCGCGCGAGCTCCAGGTGGTCGGAGAGGACGGGGATCCAAACTTCGCCCCAGAGACAGGCATCGTGGGTATCCGCCGCGCGGGCAAGATCCTCGCCCTGCCGCTCCAGCACACCAGCTTCGACACCGTGGTCGTCGGCACCGTGGCCGAGACCGAGATCGTGCAGACCTTCGCCAACCCCCTCGAAGATCCGATCGAGGCCGTCTACCTGTTCCCCCTCCACGAGCACGCGGCCGTCGACGACTACTGGATGACGATCGGCGAGCGGACGATCCGCGGGCAGATGAAGACCCGCGAGGACGCGCGCGAGACCTACGACGCGGCCAAGCGAGACGGGCGCGCGGCCGGCCTGCTCGAGCAGCAGCGGCCGAACTCGTTCACCCAGAGCATCGCCAACATCCCGCCGGGTGAGTCGATCGAGATCACCATGCACCTCGTCCAGCCGCTCGAGCAAGTCGATGGGCGCTACTCGCTGGTCCTGCCCACGGTGGTCGGCCCGCGCTTCGTCCCCGGCACGCCCAGCGCCGGCGCGCAGGCGGGCCCGGGGCCGGCCCTCGACACCAAGCAGGTCCCCGACGCCTCGGCGATCACCGCCCCGCTCATGCCCGAGGGTATGACGAGCTGCGCCGACCTCGAGGTCCACGTGGCCCTCGAGTCCGGCCTGCGCCCCTACGGCCTGCGCTCGCGCTTTCACGACGTCGACATCCAGCGCGATGGCGATCGCGCCTTCATCCAGCTCGACGCCGACAGCGAGGGCGCGCCCGTGGTCGCCAACCGCGACTTCATCTTGTCCTGGGACCTCGGCCGGGCCCAGCCGAAGGCGGCGATCGTCGCCCAGCCCGACGCCGACGGTCAGGGCGGCTACTTCACGCTCACGGTGCAGCCGCCCAAGCAGGTCGCCGACGAGCAGGCCGTGGCCCGCGAGCTCGTGTTCGTCGTCGACAACTCGGGCTCGATGGGCGGCCAGCCCATGGCCACCGCCAAGGCGCTGATGCGCAAGGCCCTCGCGGGCATGCGCCCCGGCGACACCTTCACCGTGCTGCGCTTCTCGGAGGCGGCCTCGGGCCTGTCGGACGACCTGCTCGCGGCGACCCCCGAGAACGTCGCGCGCGGCCTGGACTATGTCGACGGCATGCGCGGCATGGGCGGCACGCAGATGACCGAGGGCATCCGCGCGGCGCTGAGCGTGCCCCACGACCCCGATCGCCTGCGCGTGGTCATGTTCTTGACCGACGGCTACATCGGCAACGAGGCCGAGATCTTCAGGCTCGTCGACAAGCAGATCGGCGACGCGCGGCTGTTCAGCCTCGGCGTCGGCTCGGCGCCCAACCGCTACCTGCTCGAGGGCATGGCCAGCGTCGGCCGCGGGGCGGTGACCTACGCCGGCACCGACGAGGACATCGAGCCGGTGGTCGAGCGCTTCTACGAGCGCGTGGCCACCCCGGTGCTCACCGACGTCGAGATCGACTGGCAGGGCCTCGCCGTCTCCGAGGTCTTGCCAGGCAAGATCCCCGACCTCTTCGCTGGCCAGCCGATCACCGTGTTCGGCCGCTACCAGGGCGCGCCCGCGGGCGATATCGTGATCAAGGCCAGGGCCAAGGGCCAGACGATCGAGCTGCCCGCGCGCTTCGACCTCGCCAAGGCCGAGGACGTGGAGGGCGTGTCCTCGGTGTGGGCGCGCGGCAAGATCGACGCGCTCAGCAGCTACCCGCACCGCGCCGACTCGTGGTCCGAGGCCGACCCCGAGACCAAGCAGGCGATCATCGACATCGCCCTTCAGCACCGGGTCATGACCGAGTTCACATCCTTCGTGGCTGTCGACCAGCAGCGCGTGGTCGAGCCCGACGGCACGGTCCGCACCGTCCTCCAGCCGCTCGAGGTCCCCGAAGGCACCGCCTACGACAACTTCGTCGGCGAGGCCTACGGCGTCGGCGGGCTCGGCCTGGTCGGCGCGGGTCGTGGCGGCGGCGGGGGCTCGGGCGCCGGCTATGGCTCGGGTAGCGGCACCGGCTTTGGCGGCCGCGGCAAGCGGGTCCCCAGGATCCGCCAGGCCAAGGCCAGCGTGACCGGCAACCTCGACAAGGACGTGATCCGGCGCATCGTCCGGGCCCACGTCAACGAGGTCCGGGCCTGCTACGAGACAGGATTGAGCGCCGACCCGAGCCTGACCGGGACCGTGGAGATCCGCTTCGAGATCGACGCCACGGGCAAGGTCACCTCTGCCACGGTTGCGAGCAACGACAGCGGCGACGAGGCGCTCGGACAGTGCGTGGCCAAGGCGGCGGGGACGTGGAAGTTCCCCAAGCCGGCCGGCGGCGGCTCGGTCACCGTGACCTACCCCTTCAAGCTCTCGCCGGGTTGAGAGGGGAGGGCGGGGGGAAAAGAGGGGGAGGGGAAAAGAGCGGCGGGGCTCACTTGCTGACGGCGCCCTTGGCCCAGCCGACCAGCGCCTCGAGGAAGGCCGGATCCACCGGCCGCGCCTCAAGGTAGCTCGTGTGGTTGGCCCCCTCTTCGCTGGGCTTGAAGTGATGGTCGAGCTCGGGGAAGCGGACCAGGCTGAGGTCGCGCTTGTACTTGCGGGCCGAGCCCTGCCAGGCGGCGACGTCGGCCACGGGGTCGACCTCGAAGTCGTTGCCGCCCTGGGCCAGCCAGATCGGCACGTGGGCCTTGAAGATCAGCGCCTCGGGATCCTCGACCAGGATCTCGCCGTACCACTGGGCCATGGGCTCGAGCTTCTCGGGCAGGCCCTCGCCGCTCTCGAGCGCCGCGAGGATGTCGGGCTGCGCCGCGAAGAGCTCGCGGTAGCTGCGGCCCGGCGAGGCGAGCAGGGCCACGGCGACGATCTCCTTGGGCCGCGTGGCCGCGAGCTTCAGCGCCCGCCAGCCGCCCTCGGCGTGGCCGACGGCGAGGATGTGATCGGGGTCGACCTCGGCCTGGACCAAGAGCGTGCGGAAGGCTCGCTGAGCGTCGAGCTGCTGCCCGGCCCAGCTCGAGGGCGCGTCCTCGCTCTGGCCGACGCCGCGCTCGTCGTAGCGGATCACCACGAAGCCCGCGTTGGCCAGGGCGTCGGTGAGCTCGTGGTAGCCCAGGTCCACCGCGGGCGGCCCCGCGAAGCCGTAGCGGTCCGCGGACACGCTGCCGCCGAGGAAGACCACGCCGGGGTAGGGCCCGGGGCCGTGGACCTCGGGCTTGGGGATCAGCACCTCGCCAAAGAGCGCCGCCTCGCCCTTTTGCCCGGGCAGCTCCACCGGGCGGATCTCGAAGCGCCGGTCGGCCGGCGGCGTGTAGCTCAGGCGCGCGGGCCCCGAGATCTCCCACTCCGGCCAGCGCGGGTGGGCCATGGTCGTGACCACCAGCTCGTCCTCGGGCACCTCGATGCGGACGATGCGGCCGCCCTCGAGCCAGATCTCCTCGCCCAGGCTCGTGTCGAGGACCACCGTCTTGCCGGTCTTCTCGACCTTCGCCGACCACAGATCCTCGCGCCCCGCCGACAAGCTGACGAGCTGCCACTCGTTTTCGCCGGCCACCAGCTCGCGGACGGCGAGCATCAGCTCCTCGTGGAGCGTCGACATGTAGCCCATGAAGGCCACCTCGGGCCGGTAGTTGAGCTCCTGGTGCTCGATCTTCTCGAGCCCCGCGTCGGCCTCGATGTTCAACACCTCGGCGCCGAGGTCGACCGAAAAGCGCAGCTGCGCGGCCACCGAGCGCTCCCAGCCGTCGACGAGCAGCCCGGCGTCGTCGAGGTGCAGCTGCGAGGCCCAGCGCAGCGGCTTCCCGCCCGGCGGCAGGAGCTCGACCTTGGTCGAAAACTCGTGCACCGATCGCCCGCCTACCTCGACCACGCCCTCGTAGCGCCCCCAGGAGTGGCCGATCTGCGTGCCGAGCTGCGTGAACTCGAACCCGCGGACCTCGCCGACCTCGTAGATCTCGGCCACGCTGCGCGCAGGATCGACCACCGCGCCGGCCTCGCTCGTCGCCCCCTCCGCGTCTGGATCCGCGCTCTGCGAGCCCGGCGGCGGCGGAGCCAGGCAACCCAGCACACAGGAGAAGGCGATCGTGGGGGCAATCGCTGGCCAAAGCGGGCGCATCCGTCGGACTATACAGCCGCCATGCCCTGGGACCGAGATCAGATCGCCGCACGCGCCGCCCGAGAGCTCCCCATCGACAGCGTCGTCAACCTCGGCATCGGTATCCCGACCCTCGTCGCCAACCACATCCGTCCAGAGCAGCGCGTGTTCTTGCACTCGGAGAACGGCCTGCTCGGCATGGGCCCCTTCCCGCGCGAGCGAGAGGTCGACGCCCAGATCATCAACGCCGGCAAGCAGACCGTGACCATCCTCCCCGGCGGCAGCACCTTCGACAGCGCCCTGAGCTTCGCGATGATCCGCGGCGGCCACGTCGACGTCGCCGTCCTCGGCGCCATGGAGGTCAGCGCTCGCGGTGATCTCGCCAACTGGATGGTCCCCGGCAAGAAGGTCGCCGGCATCGGCGGCGCCATGGACCTCGCAACCGGCGCACGCAAAGTCATCGCCGTCCTCACCCACCGCGACCGCAAGGGCCGCAGCAAGCTCGTGTCCACGTGCAGCCTCCCGCTCACCGCCATGCGCTGCGTGGACCTCGTGATCACCGAGCTGGGCGTGCTCGAGACCAGCAAGGGCAGCGACGACGACGACCAGGGCTTTCGCCTCGTCGAGCTCGCCCCGGGCGTCAGCGAGGACGAGCTGCGCGCGGCGACCGAGGGGGACGTGGTCTCCAGCGCGAGGTCGTGAGCAAGCACAACCGGTGGGGGCTTTTCTCGGGCTGGGGATCGTGTAGGTTTCGCAGCCCAACGTCACGGGCTCGTAGCTCAATTGGCAGAGCAGCGGACTCTTAATCCGCGGGTTGTAGGTTCGATTCCTACCGGGCTCACTCTCTGAAAACCGCCGTTTACGGCGGTTTTCTTTTTTGGGCGAGGTGGTGGGTACACATGATTGGTTGCCCGAGCGGTGACGATCACGGCGGGGCTGCGATGGCCTCACCGCCGTGCCGCGTGGGCGGCAGACGTGCACCCTGGTCTCATGCTGGTGAAGCCAAGCGAAGCTTGCGATCCATGGCTGGTGCACGACGAGACCCACGACATCGCGGAAGCCCTCCTTGCACTCGACACGCCAGGTACCTTCGCGCTTCGGCTTCGTGTCCCCGCCGAGGATCTGCACCTGTATCTGCGCAAGCTTGGGCCGATCGAGTTTCCGATCAGCCGCGCGACGGCCTCGCGCATGCTCGCTCTGGCGACGCGCTCGCCCTTCGGCTGGGGCGAGCACACGATCACCGATCCCGCGGTGCGCAGCGGATGGGAGCTGCGAAAGTCGAGGGTCAAGATCGACGGCCGTCGCTGGAATTCGGTGCTGCGTGAGCACCTCGCCGAGATCCGCGAGCAGCTGGGCCTGCCCGACGCCGGCCGTCTGCGCGCGTCACTCGACAAGCTGACGATCTATGGGCCGGGCGAGTTCTTCGTCCCGCATCAGGACACGGAGAAGGACGACGAGATGATCGCCACGCTCGTCGTGCTGCTGCCTTCGAGCTTCACGGGCGGCGCGCTTCGATGCTCGCGTGGGGACGAGCGGGTGGAGTTTCGTCGGACGAAACGAGGCGCCGAGGGGCTCGAGCTGATCGCCTTTTACAGCGACTGCAAGCACGAGATCCGTCCGGTGAAGTCCGGCCATCGTGTCGCGCTCGTGTACCGGCTCGGGCTCGAGCTCGACGGGGCACAGGCTCTCGCGCCGCCCGGCGAGGGCCAGGCGATCGAGCAGCTCGAGCGGGCGGTCGCCGAGCACTTCGAGCGTGGTGAAGAGAAGCTCGTCGTACTCCTCGATCACGAGTACACCCCGCGAAATCTCAGCTGGTCTCGGCTCAAGCATGGGGACCGCGTCCGCGCGGCGAGCTTGCGAGAGGTCGCGGACGAGCTCGATCTCGACGTTCACCTCGCGCTCGCCAACATGTACGAGGCCTGGCAGTGCACGCCGTCACTCTCGAGCTACTACTCGAATTGGTCGCGCTGGGACGAAGAGGACGAAGAGGACGAAGAGCAGGAGGACGACGACTACACGCTCGAGGACATGTACGACTCGAGCGTCACGCTGAGGCACTGGCGCAGCTCATCGGACGCGCCCGCGGACTACGACGATCTCGCCGTCGCGGAGAGCGAGCTGTCGCTCACGAAGGCCAACGACGCGTTCGAGCCGGTCGAGTCCAATTACGAGGGCTACATGGGCAACTACGGCGACACCCTCGATCGCTGGTACCACCGCGCGGCGATCGTGCTGTGGCCAAGGGCCAACGCATTCTTGGTCGAGGCCCGGCTCGATCCGCACGCAGCGATCCGCCAGCTGATCGCGCAGCGGCGCCGCGGTGAGTCAGACGTGAGGCTCAACGCCCTGGTGGACATCTGGCCGGACTGCGTCGGATTCGAGCTGAGCAAGGCGCTGGTCGCCGACGTGTTTCGCCTCGCAGCAATGCTCGAGGAGCCCGATATCGCCGCGGCGTTCCTGCTCCCGGTCAGGCCCGAGACGATGAGCGCAGGCGTCGTCGGGCCGCTGCTCGAGGCGACGCGGCGCCACGGACTGAGCTGGTGTGAGAGCGTGTTGAGCGAGTGGTATACAGGTCCGCGCTGGGGAGGAGGCTCGAGCGAGTGGTGCGCTCGCTATCCCTACGCCTGGCTCGCCAAGCTGATCGACGCTGACGGGGAGATCGGGCGGAAGCTCGCGGCGTTCATCGTCGCCAGGCAGTGGGACGAGGCGCGTGAAAAGTCGGTGACACCCGCCCGTGAGCGCTCGCCCTACGCCGAGACCGCCACCGCGGCCAGTCTCGCGGTCTTCGTGGACCTGCTGGGCGCGAGCGCGCTCGCGGGCGCGCGGGAGATCCATGACTCGATCATCGAGGACCTGAGCTCGGAGGACTCGAGGTTGACTGCGCTGGAGCTGGCGGCGGTGGTCGTCGATGCCCACGAGCGGATCGAAGGTTCGTGTTGGCGCGACTGGGACACGGCTCGGCTCCTGCACCACACGAAGCGCCTGCTCTCGGCGGCGCTCGCCGAGCCCGAGCGCGGGAAGGAGGACTGGCGGATCATCGTCCCGCGGCGCTGCAAGTCTGACGACTGCACGACCTTGTACGAGTTTCTCGGCTCGAACGAGATCAGCAAGGTCTGGCCGCTGAGCAAGGCCCGGCGCCAGAGCATCCACCGGGTGATCGATGGCGCTCACTTGCCGGTCAGCCACGTGACCGAGCGAAAAGGACGGCCCTACAAGCTCGTCTTGACCAAGCGCGTGCAGCTGTTCACGTTGGATGCGCGGCGGCGAGAGCGGCAGGCGGAGGCGTTGCTGCGGCTGAAGATGATCGACGTGTCGTCGTCGCGCTGAGCTGCCGCCCAGTCTCCGAGCAGGAGCGCGGCGCGCGGGGCTTCGTAAGGGTCGTTGCAGTAGCCTCAGTCGAGCAGCGCCAGCAGCTCGTCGCGGGTGATCGCGTGCGCCCCCGCGGCGTCGCCCACGGCCGCCTCCGCCAGCTCGCGCTTGCGGGCCTGCAAGCTCAAGATCCGCTCCTCCACGGTCTCGCTCGCAATCAAGCGATGCACCAACACCGGCTTGTCCTGCCCAATGCGGTGAGCCCGATCCGCGGCCTGATCCTCCACGGCCGGGTTCCACCACGGGTCGAGCAGGAACACGTTGTCGGCGGCGGTCAGGTTGAGGCCGGTGCCGCCGGCCTTGAGCGAGATCAGCATGACCGGCGGGCCGGCGGGGTCCTGGAAGCGGTCGACGACGGCCTGGCGGTCGCGGGTGCTGCCGTCGAGGCGGCAGTGCTCGAGCTTGGCGGCGGCGAGGGCCGGCTCGACGAGGTCGAGGAGGCCGGTCCACTGCGAGAAGACCAGGGCCTTGTGGCCCTCGTCGACGACCTCGACGAGGGTCTCGGTGAGCAGCTCGATCTTCGAGCTCGGGGCGCGGGGGTCTTCGCCCTTGCCCTTGGCCCGGCTGCCGCCGCCGGGGAGCAGGGCGGGGTGGCAGGCGGCCTGGCGCAGGCGCAGGAGGGCCTCGAGGACCTGCATCACGCCGCCGCCGGCGGCGAGGCGCTCGACGACCTGCTCTTGGGTGGCGGCCCGCACGGCGTCGTAGGTCCGGCGCTCGCTCGGGCGCAGCTCGCAGCGCAGGACCACGTCGGTGCGCGGGGGCAGCTCGGTCGCGACCTCGGACTTGAGGCGGCGGAGCACGAAGGGGCGGATGCGCTGGCGCAGGCGGCCGGTGGCCGTGGGATCGCCCAGGGCGATGGGCTTGACGTAGCGGTCGTTGAACTGGGAGCGACCGCCGAGCAGGCCGGGCTGGAGGAAGTGAAACTGGCTCCACAGGTCGTCGAGGTGGTTCTCGACGGGGGTGCCGGTGAGCGCGACGCGGAACTTGGCCTGGAGGCGGTAGGCGGCGCGGGCGACCTTGCTGGTCGGGTTCTTGATCGCCTGGGCCTCGTCGAGGACGACGGCGTCCCAGACCCGCGCGCCGAGGGCCTCGATGTCGAGGCGCAAGATCGCGTAGGTGGTCAAGATGACGTCGGCCGCGCGGGTCTCGGGGTCGTCGAGGCTGCGCTGCTGGCCGTGGTAGATGGCGGCCTGAAGGCCGGGGCGGAATTTTTCGATCTCGACGCGCCAGTTGTGGAGCACGGAGGTCGGGCAGACGACCAGCGAGCGCCGGCGGGGGCCAGCTTCGCTCTCGCCCTTGCCGGGCTCGGGGCCCGAGCGCAGCACGCATAGGGCCTGGAGGGTCTTGCCCAGGCCCATGTCGTCGGCGAGCAGCGCCCCGAGCTCGGCCTCGCGCAGGAAGTCGAGCCAGTCGACGCCGCGGCGCTGGTAGTCGCGCAGCTCGGCCTCGAGGTCCGCGGGCAAGCTGGCGGTGGGGATGCCCGAGAAGTCGCCGACGAGGGCGGCGAGGCGGTCGAAGCCGGGCGGGGGGGCCTGGTCGAGGGCGGCGGCGAGGGCCGCGAGGTCGAGGAGCGCGGCGCGGCGGCCAGCGTCGCCCTCGCGGGCGGCCGCGCTGGCTTCGCGGGCGGCGAGCAGGTCGGCGACGAGGTGGCCGTGCTCGCGCATGAAGGTCTCGGGGATCCGCCCAAAGCCGCCGTCGAGGAGCGGAGCGAAGTCCTCCCCGGCCTCCCAGGCGCGGATCACCGCGGCGGCGTCGGCCCGGTGCAGGCCTCGCCGCGCCCGGCTCAGGGCGCCGCTGCGGTCGAGGGGGTGAGCGTCGTCGTCGAGGCTGCCGAATTCGTCGGCGTCGGCGTCGGCGTTGCCGCCGCTGGGACCGGCCTCGAGCGCTTCGGCGCTGGCGCCCTGGGGCAGGAAGTAGAGCTCGAAGCTGCCGTTGTCGCCGAGCACCAGCTTGGGCTCGAGGGCCTCGCTCTCGACGAAGCCGTGGTGGCCGTCGCCGGACAGCTGAAAGTCGCGCTCGTCGGCGTCGGCCTCGATCTCGTCGAACACCCGGGTCAAGGCGATCGCCTCGGTCGCCCCGAGCACGCGCTTGACCCCGGGCTCGAGGCCCATGCGCTCGCGCAGACGCTCGCGCAGCAGCTCTTCGACCCGCAGGTTGCGGACCGGGAGCTCCCGCGCCGCGCCCTTGCCCCTGCCGATCAGCCGCAGGCGCTCACCGTCGGCCCGGGCGATCGGCGGGTCGCCGTAGACGATGGTCGGGAGCACCTGGAGGCCGGCGCTGGTCCGCTTGGTCTCGAGCTGGATCCGCGGGCGCACGCGCACGCTGCCCGGGAGCTTGGCGGTGTCCACGGTCACCGGGAGGTGCTTGCGGACCTCCGGGAGGATCTGCCCGACGAGCTCGCCGACCTCGCGCGCCTCGAAGATCCTGCCCTTGCGCAGCTCTTCGAAGCGGGCGCTGCTCAGGCCGTGGGGAGCGATGGCGTGGAGCCGACGGCCGCGGCGGAAGGCGCCGTTTTCGTAGAGCTCGGTGATGTCGGGGTCCTGCTCGACCCGGGCCAGAAATTCGCCGCGCTTGGTCTCGCTGACCCGCAGCATCAGACCCGGCGAGGGGGCGCCGATGTCCACGGCGCGACCGTCGAGCTGGACGTCGGCGCAGCGCGAGAGGAAGTCGAGCACGTCGGCCATCAAGGTCGGCGGGATCTTGGCTTTGACCGCGGGGCCAAAGCGCTCCTCGAAGGCGTAGTCGGCCTTGTCGGCGGTGTAGGCCGGGGCGCTCTTCTTGCGCCGGAGCTTGGCCAGGGCGGCCGGGAGCAAGACCTCGCCCTCGGGTCCGACCAGCACCCGGCGCAGGCGAAGCGGCCCCCGTCGGCTGCGCAGGCGGTAGGCGACGTGGGCCGGCGCGGGGCCCTCGACCTCGGCGACGATGTCCTTGGGCCCGGCGAGGCCCGGCAGGCTCTCACCGCGCTTGCGCGCCTGGTCCCAGACGATCGCCGCGGCCGCGACGTGCTCGCAGGAGTCGGTGCGGGCGTCGCAATCGCAGTTCCAGCTGCCGATCTCCGGCTCGAGGGTGACCGTGTGCGCCGGCATGCCGGGGAAGGTCTCGACGCGCAGATCGATCTCGTCGCCGCGGACGCGGAGTCCGTGGACCTTGCCTTCGCGCGCAGCCTTGACCGCCCGCGACCACTGGGCCGGCTTGCAGCCCTCGCGCACGCTCTGGAGGTAATCCTCCACGCAAGCGGACATAGTCCGCGGCCGCAGGCACCGCAAATGCGGAGGCTGCGCGAGCTCGGCGCCTGCTCGCAGCGCCTGGCCAGACCCGCTCTGGGCAGGACTCGCGCCCGGGCGTCAGGGGACCCGGCGCGGGGTGGCTCGGGCCCGGGACGCACGCAGTCGCGGCCGGGCCCGGCGGCTCCACCCGCGGCGAGGATGGGAGGGCGTCAGGCCCCAGTGATCGGCTCGGGCGCGGAAGGCTGCCCGCGCCGAAAGATCTGTTCCCGGTAGTAACGCAGCTCGCCGATGGACTCGAGGATGTCGTCGAGGGCGCGGTGCGACTCGGCCTTGGGGAAGGCCGGCAGCGCCGGGTACCAGCGCCGCGCGAGCTCCTTGAGCGCGGTGACGTCGACGCTGCGGTAGTGCAAGAACGCCGCGAGCGCGGGCATGTGTCGAACGATGAAGCGCCGATCCTGGCCGATGGAATTGCCACACAGGGGCGACGCCCCGGCCTCGCAGTGCTCGCGCAGGAAGTCCAAGGTGGCGCGCTCTGCCGCGGCCAGGTCGATGGTCGACTCGCGGCAGGCCTGGGTCAGGCCGCTGTCTCCGTGGTGCTCGATACACCACGGGTTCATGGCGTCGAGCACCGCGTCGGGCTGGTGGATCACCAGGTCCGGGCCCTCGGCGAGGACCTCGAGGTCGCCGTCGGTGACCAAGGTTGCGATCTCGAGCACGTGGTCGCGCTCGGGGTCGAGGCCGGTCATCTCCATGTCGAGCCAGATCAGCGGTGGGTGTTTCTCCACGGGGGCCTAGGTACCACCGCTGGCTAATGGACCGCCACCGAGCGCAGCTCGCGGTGCGCGTGGTGACGCTCGGCGATCTCCGCGAGGGCGTCGCGCTCGAGCGCGCGGTAGGCCGCGCACAGCAGGTCTCGACCTGGCTCGCGCCATGCGTCGGCGGCGAGCCAGTGCAGCTCGCGGCCCAACACCAGGGCGAAGGCCGGCCGCCCTGCCTCGAGCTGCGCGCGGGCCTGGGCGATCCACTGCGCGATCTGGGCGTCGCAGGCGAGATAGGCCGCGCGCGTGCGCGGCCTGCCGCCGGCCAGGTCTCCGCGAGGCTCGCCGTGCTCGGGCAGCAGCGCTGGACCCACGCCGCCGGCGATGCTCGGTCGCGCAGTGGATGTCAGCGGGGGCACGAGCTCGTCAGCTTCGCGCAGCAGGCGATCGAGGGGCGCGAACTCGTCGAGCACGCGTCCAAGCGCCAGGACTTCGGGGCGGCTGGCCGCCTTGGGGTCGTGTTCGCAGCGTTCGCGGAACTGGGCACGCAGGAGCGCGAGCATGCTCGCGTGTCCCGTGTCTCGGACACCGCTCGCGCCTCGCGTGTCACTCGCGACGATCGTCATCGGGAGCGCTCGCGGATCGTCATACCAAAGCCCGTAGTGAATGCCGCCATCAGCCAGGGCGATAGGTAGGAATTCGGGCGGATCCCAGTAAAAGCGGCAGTCGAGGCGCGGATCCAAGCCATCTCGCGGCTCGCGTTCGAGCCCCTCGTCCTCGAACCAGACCATGGCGCCAGCCCCAGCGACACGCAGATCCAAGCTGTCGAGCCCAGCTCGGGCCTGCGCGTCCACGCTGCGCTCGAAGGTCGCGTACGCGATCAGGTGGCGGGGGGCCCGCAGACCATGAGTGACCTGTAATTGGGCCAAAACGCCCGCAAAGCGGCGCTCACAAACATCCACGTCGTCCATCGCTGCCCATCATGTCAGGGCATTCGCCGCCAGTCAGTGCATCGAATGGCACCTGATCTCTCACCGATCAGCTGCGTTGGGGTGGGATCGAAACGCGCGTTTCAACGACGTGAGACGTTCGTGAGACGTCTGAGTCTTTCGATGCCTGTGTAGATTCTTGGCCTTTCTCCCCGGAAGAGAGTGTGTCTGCGCAGCGAGTGCTGCTATCCTGCCCGAGGTTACGTGTGGCCTGGCCGGCTGGGTCCCCCCCTTCCGCATCCACCCCAGTCGGCCAGGCCCCGGCCACCTTTTCACCGCGTCTTCGCTGCGACGAGACGAAAAGCGGGCGCTACGAGGGCCTCGGGGCGCCTCGACGGCTCGCCTTGGGTTGGGGGACCCGACGCCGTAGACTCCGCCGACATGACCACGCGCATCGGCATCAACGGCTTTGGCCGCATCGGGCGGTCCGTATTTCGCATCGCGGCGAGCAACCCGGACATCGAGGTCGTCGGCATCAACGACCTCGCGGATCCCCACAGCCTCGCCTACCTGCTGGAGTACGACTCGGTCCACCGTCGTTTTGGCAAGTCCGTGACCAGCGAAGACGACGCGATCATCGTCGACGGCAGCCGCGTCCCCTTCACGCAGATCCGCAACCCCGCCGAGGTCCCCTGGGGCGACTGGGGTGCCGACATCGTGATCGAGGCGACCGGCGCCCTCGTCCAGCGCGAGCAGGCCGCGGGCCACCTCCAAGGTGGGGCCAAGCGGGTGCTGATCTCGGCCCCGGGCAAGGGCGTCGACGGGACCTTCGTCATGGGCGTCAACCATGGCGACTACGACCCGGCCAAGCACAAAGTGTTCTCCAACGCCTCGTGCACCACCAACTGCCTGGCCCCGGTCGCCAAGGTCCTCGAGGACAGCTTCGGCGTCGAGACCCTGCTGATCACCACGGTCCACGCCTACACGATCAGCCAGGCGATCCTCGACCGCCCCGACAAGAAGGACCCGCGCCGCGGGCGTGCGGCCGCCGTCTCGATCATCCCGGCCTCCACGGGCGCCGCCAAGGCCACCGCCGAGGTCATCCCCAGCCTCGCCGGCAAGATGGACGGCATGGCCCTGCGCGTGCCCGTGCCCGACGGCTCGGTGACCGACATCGTGGCCAACCTGGCCCGCGACGTCACCGTCGACGACGTGCACGCGGCCCTGCGCGCCGCCGCCAGCGGCCCGATGAAGGGCTTCCTCGACGTCAGCGACGCGCCGCTGGTCTCCGCCGACATCATCGGCAACGCGCACTCCTCGATCGTCGACGCCCAGAGCACCATGGCCATGGGCGCGCGCACCGTGAAGGTGCTCAGCTGGTACGACAACGAGTGGGGCTACGCCAACCGCTGCGTCGACCTGGCGCTGCACGTGGCCGCCAAGGGCGTCTGATCCTCCCGTCCAACCATTCGAGCTCGGCTCGCGCGGCGCGGCGTCGATCCCTACCAGGGGGTCGGCGCCGCGCTCGCTTTCATGTTGTTCGCATACGACTCATGGAGTGAAGGCGCATGGCTTGGAGGACCATGGACGCGCTGCCATGCCTCGACCTCGACCTCGCCCGCTCACCTCCTTCGTTCCTGTTAGGATCGCGCTCGCTTGCGCGCAAGGCTGCGCAGAGCCGGACCCCGATGACACGTTCGCCGATGCCGAGCTGCGCGGGCTGGAAGATGGCCTCGAGCTCTACTGGAGCTTCGAAGACAACATCGGCTCACAGATCACGGATCTCTCGGGCAACGGGCGCTATGGGAACTTGATGGGGGGGGCGAGCCTGGTCGACTCGCCCCTGGGCCAGGCGGTCGTCCTCGACGGCGTCGACGACTACGTCACGATGTTCGGCCTGCGCGCGCCCGCGCTCTACGGCGGTGTGGACGGCAGCTTCACGCTCAGCGCCCGGGTCAAGGTCGCCGACAGCTCGCGCTACAACACGCTGTGCTACGGCTGCGGCCCCTTCAACGCCATGTACGTCGGGACTCAGGCCTACGGCGCGGTGGCCATGGCCGTCCTCGACGACCAGGCGAGCACCGGCTGGAAGTGGCCCAAGAGCACGGCGGGGATCGGCGACGAGACCTGGACGCAGGTCACCTTGGTCGTCGAAGAGGGGGCCAGCGCGCGCTGGTACCTCGACTGCGAGGCCGACGCGAGCCTCGAGGACGCGAACATCGGGCTGATCGACATGGGCTACTCCTCCGTGGGCCAGGGCACCGCGGCGGATCGCTGGTTCGAGGGGCAGATCGACGAGCTGCGGGTGTGGAGCCGGGCCCTGTCCGACGAGGAGCTGGGCGCGCTGTGTCCGGCCGTCGACAGCCTGGCCGAGGGCCTCGAGCTGCACTGGAGCTTCGAGGATCACGAGGGCGACCAGATCCTCGATCTCTCGGGCAACGAGCGCCACGGCACGGTGGTCGGCGGCGGGAGCTTCGTCGCCTCGCCCACCGGCGAGGCCCTGCGCCTCGACGGCGTCGACGACAAGGTCAGCTTCGCTGGCCCGCGGGCGCTCTCGCTCTACGGCGGCGAGGCCGGCGACTTCAGCCTGAGCGCGCGCGTCAGGGTCGACGACGCCTCGAAGTACAACGCGCTTTGCTTTGGCTGCGGACCCTTCACCGCGATGTACGTCGGGGATCCCTCGGCGCGGGTGTTCTCGAACCTGTGGGACCTCGACGCCCAGGCGGGGCTGTGGGCGCCTTCGTCCAATGGCTTGATCACCGACGACAGCTGGGCCGAGATCACCTTGGTGGTCGAGGGCGGCGTGGCGGCGCGGACCTACCACGACTGCAGCTTGGACGCGGAGCTGGTGGCCAATGTCGGCCTGCGCGACCCCGGCTACTCCGCCCTCGGCGAGAGCGCCAACCCCAACAACTGGTACGCCGGCGAGGTCGACGAGCTGCGGGTGTGGAGCCGGGCCCTGTCCGAGAGCGAAGTCGCCTCGATCTGCGCCGACCTGGACAAGGCCTGTTCGGGGCCGATCTTCGTCGACGTCGACGCTCCGTCTGGCGGCGACGGCAGCTCGTGGGCGGCGGCCTTCGACGATCTGCAGGCGGCGGTCGACCACGCGGCGACCTGCCCCGGGCGCGAGATTTGGATGGCCGAGGGTCAGTACGCGCTGGATCCGAGCGCGCCCGTGGCCTCGCTCTACGCCCCGGTGGCGATCTACGGCGGCTTCGCTGGCGACGAGACCAGCCTCAGCCAGCGCGACGTCGACGCGCACGTCGTCCGCCTCGGTGACAGCGGCTGGCTGACGCGGGTGGTGATCATCGCGGATCAGCCGAACGACGGCTTTGGTCCCGAGTCGCAGGTCCGCCTCGACGGCGTGACGATCTCCGGCAGCGAGGGCGGGGCGATCGACATCTACAGCGCGGACGGGGTCATGAGCGAGGTCGTGCTCGCCAACCTGGAGATCAACCAGAACACGGCCAACTTCCCGGGCGCGGGCCTGCGCGCGACCCGGGCCACGCTCGTCGTCGAGGACTCGAGCTTCGCCGACAACCAGGTGTCCTGGTACGGCGGCGGCGGGATCTACACGCTGTGGACCTCGGCGACGATCTCCGGCTCGAGCTTCACCGGCAACCGCGGCGGCCTGGGCGACGCGATCCACGTCGAGGCCTCGGGGAGCGTCGAGATCGTCGACAGCTACTTTGGCGACAACTTCGGCGGCTGGGCGGCGGTCTTCGTCGAGGACAGGGCGAGCGAGCCGGAGCTCGTCGAGATCGGGATCCGCGGCTGCACCTTCGAGGGCAACGAGGGCGCGATCTACCTCGAGGAGGCCACGGCGAACATCGAGGGCTCGCGCTTCCTGGCCAACGAGCCGTCCGGGGCGGTGCGGATCGCCGACGGCGACGCGGCGGTCGAGCCCGGCGCGGTCGAGATCCGCGGCTGCGCCTTCGTGGGCAACGAGGTGAAGTCGGGCCCGGGCGGGGCTCTGCGGGTCGATATCCCCGGGGTGGTGGTCATCAACTCGAGCTTCGTGGGCAACATCGCGAGCACCGTGGCCGGGGCCGTGTTCGGGCGGCCGACGATCATCGCGTCGAGCTTCACCGGCAACTCGGCCCCGCTCGGCGAGGCCGTCCACGCCTTCGCCGGCCCCGACATGTTCATGCACCACTGCGTGTCCTATCCCGACACGATCACCGGCCCGGACATCTACACGCCCTACTCCTGCGTGAACTCGAACACCCTGGGCGCGCCGCAGCTCCAGCTGGGCGGCGTGGACCCCTTTGTCCTCGCCGACCTCGATCTCGACGGCTTCGACGAGCTCTACCTCGATCCCGAGGGGCCCTGCGTGGGCCTCGAAGACGGGGTGCTCGATGCCATCGACTGGGCGAGCATGACCGTCGAGTCTTCGCAGTGCACCGACGCGCCCTGGCCCGAGCCGGGGGTTCACTACGAGCCACTTTTGGACGCGGGGGTCTGCGAGTAGCGAAGGCACGGGGCGACGGCTTCGAGACCGCCCAGTCGCTCGTTTCGAAGCCGGGCTTCGTGGACAAAGCGAGCCGGCGCGGGGATGATGGCGCCATGGGTGTCCGCTGGCGTCGCCTCCACTCGGCCCTCGGCGAGCTCGCGCTCGCGACCGACTCGGCGGCCACGCGTGTGGGCGAGCCGGCCCGGGTGATCCGGAGGCGCTGAGCTTGGCCCGCAAGAGTCGCCGCGCTGCGATCTACGGCGACTTTCAGACGCCGCCAGCGCTAGCGATGGAGGTCTGTCGCGCCGCGAGGGCGGTCGTCGAGGCCCCGGGGACCGTGGTCGAGCCGACCTGTGGCCGCGGCAACTTGCTGGTCGCCGCGCGCGAGGTCTTTGGTCGGCGACCCGAGCTCTTCGGTGTGGAGATCGACCCCGACTACGTCGCCGAGACGAGAGCGACGCTCGCCGGGCTCGCGCGCGCGGACCCGAGGGCGAGGGCGAGCGAGCGCGTGGTCGAGGCCGACGTCTTCGAGGTCGACTGGCCGGCGTCCCTGGCCGCGCGCCCAGGTCCGATCCTGGTCGTCGCCAACCCGCCTTGGGTGACCAACGCCGAGCTCGGCGCGCGCTCGAGCGACAACCTCCCGCCCAAGCAAAACCCCGGCCTGCGCGGCCTGGATGCGCGCATGGGCAAGAGCAACTTCGACCTGTCCGAGTGGGTCGGCCGCGTGCTGTTGGGGGCGCTCGCGGGCAGGGACGCCGGCTTCGCGCTGGTCATCAAGACCTCCGTCGCCCGCAAGCTCCTGGCCCACGCCTGGTCCTCGGGGCTGCCGCTGCGCGCGACGAAGATGCTCCTCTTCAACGCGCGGGTGCACTTTGGCGCGGCCGTCGACGCCTGCGTGCTGCTCGGGCGGACCGACGCCGCCGGCGAGCGCCGCTGCCCGGTCCACGTCGGCTTTGGACCCGACGCGGACCTGCGCCAGGTGATCGGCCACGACGAAGGCGGGCTGATCGCCGACCTGGACGCGCGCGCCCGCACCCGCCACCTCACCGTCGACATCGAGGGCGGGGTGACGGGGGGGAAGGTGACGGGGGGGAAAGATCAGGGGGGGAAAGATCAGGGGGGGAAAGATCAGGGGGGGAAAGATCAGGCGGGGAAAGATCAGGCGGGGCCGCGCCGCGCCGCGCCGCGCTGGCGCTCGGGCGTCAAGCACGACTGCGCCCGCGTGCTCGAGCTGCGCGTGGACGAGCAGGGGGCGCTGCGAAACGGCCTCGGGGAGCGCGTCGAGGTCGAGGCGGAGGCCCGCTACTGGCTGCTCAAGAGCTCCGACCTCGCCACGGGTCGGCTGACCCCTCGGCGGGCGGTGCTCTTGCCTCAGCGCCACGTCGGCGAGGACCCGGCCTGCCTGAGGGAGCGCGCGCCCTCGCTGTGGCGCTACCTCGAGGCCCACGCCGAGGCCTTCGACGCGCGCAAGAGCAGCATCTACGCCAAGCGCCCGCGCTTTTCGATCTTCGGCGTCGGCGACTACACCTTCGCGCCCTGGAAGGTGGCGATCGCCGGGCTCTACAAGACCCTCGACTTTCGCCTGGTCGGGCCGATCGAGGGCCGGCCGGTGGTCTTCGACGACACCGTCTACTTCATGGCCTTCGCCGAGGAGGCCGCGGCGCGCCGGGCCCACGCGCTGCTGACCAGCGAGCTGGCCGCGACCTTCTTCCGCGCCAACGTGTTTTGGGACGCCAAGCGACCGATCACCGCGACCTTGCTGCGCCGCCTGGACCTCGAGCGCCTGGCCGCGGCCCTCGAGGCGCGGCCAGAGAACTGACCCGGAGAATTGAAGCAGACAGCTGGGCGCGACTCAGGTCGCGCGCCAGCGGACGAGCTTGGGCTTGGGGTCTCGGCGCAGGACCCTGGCGAGCTTGTGGGCCTCGGCGAGGGCGAGACCCAGGGCCTCGTCGACGGCGCTGGCGTCGGGCTCGTCGGTGATCAGGCTGTGGCCCTCGGCCCAGCTCAGCTCCCCAGACCACTCGCGGCCGGCGGGGAGGTAGATCGTCAGGGCGTAGCGCGGCTCGCCAGCGGGCGAGGGCTCGGCGGCGCGCTCGAACACGAAGCGGGCGCCGGTCTTGGGGTGGAGGTCTTGGCTGGAGGGCTTCAAAAACGCAGCGTCCATCCCCCGGGGCTCAGGCCCACGCGGCGGCCAGCGCCGATGGTCCCGAGCTCGGGTTCGAAAGGTTCATCGCGGTTGGCGAGCAGCACCCCCGCGGTCACGCCCCCGACGACGACGGCCACGCCGCCGATGACCGCGACCCAAAACCACGCTTTTTTGTGGACCGGCTCGGGCGCGGGCTCGTCGGTGGTGGCGGGGGCGGGGGCGGGGGCGAAGGCTTGCTCGTGCTGGGCGATCAGCCGGTCGACCTCGGCGATGCGCCGCTGGGCGTCGACGCGGGCCTGGGCCTCCTGAGCCTCGTCGAGGTCGGCGTGGCCGATGTTGAGCACGTAATTTTCGTAGAGGCGGCGGGCCTTCTCGAGGTGCTCGAGCGCGTTGGAGAGGTCGTACCAGCGGGTGTAGGCCTGGCCGAGGTTGAAGAGCAGGGCCGGCTCGTGGCTGAGCTGATAGGCGCGCTCGAAGTGGGTGACGGCCTGCTCGTAGTTGCCCAGGGCGTAGGCGTCGCTGCCGGCTTGGTTCTCGGCGACGGCCTCTGCCAGCTCGGGCTCGGGCTCGGGCTCGGGCTCGGGGGCTTCGCTCGCTGCGTGCAGCGAGGGGGGGATCGCAAAGGGGCTGGCGGCGGCGGGCGAGGACGCGGTCGCCACGGCCAAGCCCACGATCCAGGCCGTGCAGCTCGTGGCGCTCAGAACATGCACTCGAAGTAGCCCTCCTGCGTCTCGCTGCACCCCTCCGGGCAAGAGGCGCTCCCGACCTGGCCGTCGGCGCACAGCTGGAGCACCTCGCCGAAGCAGCCGAGGTTGGACTCGCTCATGCACGGCTCGACGACCGGGGGCGCGCACAGGCAGATGGCGGGGAAGCCCACGCCCGCGCAGGCCGAGTCGGACAGGGGCCCGGCGTCGCCGCAGATGTCTGCGCAAAAATCGTAGAAGGCGCTGGGCGGGAGCGCGCTGATCTCCCCGTTCGCGCACTGGTAGGCCGTCCCAGCCTGGGCGTCGATGGCGGGGGCGCACAGGTAGCTGCCCTCGTCCTCGCAGGGGCTGCCGGGCGTCCACTCGCCCCCGGTCTCGGAGCCCGAGTCGGTCTCGGAGTCAGACTCGCTCTCGGAGTCGGACTCGCTCTCGCCGGAGTCGGACTCGCCGGAGTCGGACTCGCCGGAGTCGGACTCGCCGGAGTCGGACTCGCTGGAGTCCGAGCCCGTGTCTTCACCGGACTCGGAGCCCGCGTCGCCCTCGGCGGTCAGCCCGGCGCAGTCTTGGACCTCGCCGACGTCGAGCACCTCGCCGAGGGCCGGGACGTCGAGGTCCTCATAGATCGCGGAGGCCTGGGCCTCGTCGATGTCCTTGGCCTCGCCGTCTTCGAACCATCCGACGCGGACGCGGGCCCGGGCGACGGCGGGGCCCCTGCGATAGCCGACGGTGGCGAAGCCGTCGTCGAAGACCTCGGCGGCGATGTCGTCGAAGCTGGCCGCGTGGTGCTCGACCTCGGCCCCCTCGGCGTCGTAGCCGGTGATCTCGACGGTCACGGCCCGCGGCGAGAGCCCGCCGAACTCGCAGGGGTAGAGGCGCAGCTCGACGGCGTCTGGCTCGGGGGCGCAGGCGGCGAGCGGCGCGAGCGCGAAGGGGGGGAGCAGCAGGAGGAGCAGCAGGCCGAGTCGGCTGGGGAGCGAGCGGGGCTGCTTCGCCCCTTGGCTCACGACTGGTCCTCGAGCATCGCGCGCAGCTCGAGCAAGCCCGGGCCGAATTCCGCGCGCACCAGGTAGGGGTGGGTCCAGCCGAGCTCGACCTTCTTCGACCACGAGCCGTTGAAGAGCTCGACGACCCAGCGGCACCAGCCGGCGTGCGGAGCCACGTGCTGGCCGGGCCGGGCCGGCTCGAAGCGCACCCACATCCACGGCAGCTTGTGACGCAAGCTCCAGTTGCGCGCGAAGGCCCGGATGTCACGGGCGGCCGCGCGCTGGTGCACGTCGCTGAGGTACGCGGTGACGTAGGTGTTGTAGGAGATCACCGGGGCCTCGGGCGTGGCGGGCACGGCCCGGGTCAGGAAGTCGGTGACCTCCGCGGGGAAGTCGAGGCCGCGCAGCTCGGCCTTGGCGATCTTGGCCTCCCTGGCGCGCTCGTGGATGTCGACGGCCTCGCGCAGCCGGTCGAGGCGGCGGCGGTGGTCGCCCCAGACCGAGGCCTCGAGGCGCTCCTCCGCGCCGGGCACCTCGGGGTCGAAGGGCTCCGGGTCGCCGCCGACGCGGCTGAGGATCTCCGGGCCCGAGCAGGTCTCTTCACTAAAGGAAGCGAAGTCGGGCTTGGGACCGCTGCACAAGATCAGAAATTGATCGCGCTTGGCCCGGCCCAGGCGCAGGCGCTCGCGGGCGCCCCAGGCCAGGTCGTAGCGGCGCTGCTCCGCGTAGAGGTTGAGCCCAGCGTTGCAGCCGAACTCGATCAGGTGGGCGGCCTCGACCTCGAGCATCACGGCCGGCAGCAGCCACGCGAGGCCGCGGGAGGTCTCGTTGCTGATCGCCCGCCAGTTGGCCGCGCGCTCGAAGAGGTCGCCGCCCAGGGCCGAGACCGCGCGCAGCAGGTGGTGGCCAAACTCCTCGTCCCGGGGATCTCGAGCCTCGGGGCCTTCGCCCTCGGGCACGGTCTTGTAGTAGGGGCGAAGCTCGGCGACGCGCGGGTCGTTGGTGAGCACGTACCAGTGCAGGGCGGCGTTGAGCCGCAGGGCTGGATCGAGGTCGTTGATCCACCCGGTCTCACCGCCGTCGGCCTGGTCGGCATCGAGCAGGGCCGCGATGCGATCGCAGACTTCCATCACCGCTTCGACGCCCCCGAGCTCGCGTCCGGCCGCGTCGGGGTCCGAGAACCACTGCACGGCCTGATTGAGCATCGCGGCCGTCAGCTGCGAGTAGCCGCGGACCATGCTGGCCTGCACGGCCAGGTTTTGCCGGTGACGACTCCACGCCGGACGCGCTGGCATGCTCACCCATCTACCATCAAACGGGGCTCCAGCCCAAGGTTGGCGCCTCGCCCTTGCGGGGTGGGGCGAGTTCTGAAACGATTCCGCGGCCGTGAAGGGCCGCCTGCGACCTGTCGAGTACCTGGCCTGGGCCCAGACGGTGCCCAGTGGCGCGCGCTGGGATCTCACCGCCAGCGGCGTGCCCGACAGCTGCGGGTCGGGCCCACTGGCCATGCGCGCTGTCGCGCCCGCGGGTGAGGAGGCCGACGCCGGCCCCGAGGCCCACCCCCAAGTGGGCGCCTTCACCCTCGACGCCCTCGGCCTCGAGCTCGCTGACTTGTGCCGACGCGATCGCCGGGCGGAGATCGTCGCGGACTTCTGCGGGATCATCGGGGCGCGCTACGGCCTCGACCCCGAGTGCGTGGTCCCGACCCTGGGCGCGAGCGGAGCGATCACCCAGGTGCTCTTGGGTCTCGCCCGGCCCGGGGACCACGTGATCGTCGAACGCCCCACCTACGAGCCGCTGCACCGCATCCCCGAGATGTTGGGCCTGAGCGTGTCGAGGCTCGAGCGCAGGTTCGAGGAGGGCTGGGAGCCGCTCCCGGATCGCCTCGCTCGGCTGCTGACCCCCAAGACCCGCGCGGTCATCCTCTCGAGCCTGCACAACCCCTCGGGCGTGGCGATGCGCCGCGAGACCCTCGAGGCCGTGGGCGAGATGGCGGCGCGGGTCGGCGCGATGATCCTCGTCGACGAGGTCTACCTCGACTTCGACTTCGGTCGGCACGGTGAGGGCGAGGGCGAGGGCGAGGACGCAACGAGCGGCCCCGAGCCGCGCCCATGGCTGCCCGCCGCGCTGGCCATCGACAACGGCCTGAGCTGGTCCTCGACCACCAAGTGCTTTGGCTTCGCGGCCCTGCGCGCTGGCTGGGCCGTGACCCGAGACCGCGACGCGGCTCAAGCGCTGCGCCTGGCCAGCCACTACCTCCACGTGGATCCGCCCCTGCCCGCGCTGGCGATGGCCGCCGTGGTCATGCGCCGGGCCGAGGCCCTCGAGGCCCAGGCGGCCGCGGTGATCGCACGCTCTCGGGCGCAGATCGACGCGTGGATCGCCAGCGAGCCGCGCGTGGGCTGGGTGCCGCCCTCCGCCGGCCAGACCGGGCTGATCCGCCTGCCGGATCTCATGCAGGACCAGGTCTTCGCCGATCACCTGCGCCAGGGCTACGACACGCAGGTGGTGCCGGGGACCCTCTTCGAGGCCCCGGGCATGGTCCGCGTGAGCTTCAACCTCCCGACCGAGGCCCTCGCCGAGGCCCTCGCCAACTTCTCGGCGACCCTCGACGATCTGACGGGGCGCTGAGACCTTGGCGAGGCCCAAGCCAGGGCGGGCTGCGACCAACCACCGCGGTCAGTCCGGCCACGAAATTTCGCCCGAGGATCCGGGCGCTCGGCGGGCGGCGATCTTGGAGGCGCTCGCGGGGATCCCTCGCGGACGCGTCGTCGCCTATGGCCAGCTCGCGGCGCTCGCGGGCTATCCTGGCTGTGCTCGGCAAGTCGGCCGGATCCTCTCTCAGCTCCCTCCTGGCCACGATCTGCCGTGGCAGCGGGTCCTCGGGGCAGGCGGTCGCATCAGCCTCGAGGGAGCAGCTGGCCGTCGTCAGCGTCGCTTGTTGGAGGCGGAGGGTGTCGAGTTTCGAGCGAGCGGGCGCGTGGATCTTCGACGCTTTGGACTGTTCGAAGGACCAGGCTGAGCCGAACGATGAGCGGCATATGCACGTATCCTCACGATTCATGCAATCGAAGGTCGTCACTGGAGTGAGTGCGAGCTGCGGCGCGGGATCGGAGAGTGCCACCAGGAGCCAAGAAAACGCCGAAAAACGGCGTATCCGAGCGGCGTGGTGCTACGCGAAGCACGCAATGACGCCTCATTTGTAAAACTCTCGACCTCGGGGCCCATCCCGCAGTAGACACACCATGCGTCCAGTTCATCTGGCGTGAGGAGAAATTTTCGCCGTGACCAACAAGCTTTCCAACTACGCCCTTACCCTTTTTGCCTGCCTGGGACTGACCCTGTCGATCACCGCCTGTGGTGACAGCAGCGGCGACGACGACGTCGGCGACGACGACGAGGCCTCCGGCACCGAAGACACCACCGAGTCCGACAGCGGCACCGAGACGGAGACCGGCTCCGACGACGGTGAGACCGGCACCACGACCGAGGGTGAGACCGACGTCGGCGAGACCGACACCACGGAGGAGACCGCTGGCGACCTGCCCAACGGTGCCGCCTGCACCTCGGACGGCGAGTGCATGTCGGCCAACTGTTACGTGGTCCCCTTCCTGGGCGGCCAGTGCGGTGAGTGCAACGAGGACGCCGACTGCGACGCTGGTGGCTGCACCGCGCCCAACCCCTTCGAGTCCAACGGCTCCACGTGCAACATGGGTGAGCTGGGCGGCGGCTGCGAGAGCAGCGACGTCTGCGAGGACGGCCTGACCTGCGGCAACGTGCTCGACCTGCTCGGCCTGATCCAGATCAACACCTGCGGCAACTGCGAGACGGACGACATGTGCACCGACGACCAGATCTGCGCGCCGCTGGTCAGCGTCGAGGAGTTCTCGGGCGTCAACGACTGCATCGACCCCGGCACCCTCGAGCAGGACGCCTTTTGCAACCTCGAGGGCAACGGCGACAACGCCTGCGCGAGCGGCATCTGCTCGACCATCGACATCATGGGCCTGGCCGAGGTCGGCGCCTGCGGCCAGTGCAACTCCGACGACGACTGCGCCGGCGACACCTGTGTCGCGGGTGAGTTCGTCCTCGACAGCGGCATGCTGGTCGGCTCGACCTGCCAGTAGCGATTGCCCACGGTCCTCGGCGAGCCGCCGAGCCGTGTTCGAGGGAGGTCCCGCGGGGCCTCCCTTTTGTATTTGGTGCCCGCGGGCGCCCTCGGGTAGCGTTTGGCGTGCCGCGAGCAGCGCAGTCTCTGGAGCTGGACCTGGGTTTCGATGAGCCGAGCGCCGAGGTCGAGCCCGCGGCGGCCAGCGGGATCGAGCACGCGGTCGCGATCGTCAACCCGCGCGCCTCCAACGGCGCCGGCGGCAAGCGCTGGCCAAAGATCGAGGCCGCTCTGCGCGGGACCTGGCCCGAGCTCGAGGTCCGCATGACCGAGGCCCCGGGCCACGCCTCGGCGCTGGCCCGCGAGGTCCTCGGCGCCGGCGCCCAGCTGGTCGTCTCGGTCGGGGGCGACGGGACCAACAACGAGGTCTTCGGCGGCTTCCTCGACCCGAAGACGGGGCGCAACGCCTTCCCCGAGGCGGCCCTGGGCGTGGTCGCCAACGGCACCGGCGGCGACTTTCAGCGCATGTTCGGCTCGCTCCCACCGCTGCGCCAGGTCGAGCGCATGGCCGCGGCGCCGCTGCGCCAGGTCGACTACGGCCTCGCGCGCTTCGTGGATCACCAGGGGATCGCGCGCACGCGGCCCTTCCTCAACATGGTCAGCGTGGGGATCTCGGGGCTGGTCGACGCGATCGTCAACCAGTCCGGGCGCCCGCTGGGCAGCACGGCGGCCTACCTCAGCGCGGCGCTCAAGGCGATCTCGCGCTGGCGCAACCTCCCGGTCCGCCTGCAGATCGACGACCAGCCGGCGCGCGAGCTCGAGCTGACCTTGCTGTGCCTGGGCAACGGCCAGTTCTTCGGCGCGGGCATGTGGGCCTGTCCCACGGCGGCGATCACCGACGGCGAGCTCGAGGCGGTGCTGCTCGAGGCCTTCTCGCGCAAGCAGCTCGTCGGCGCGCTGGGGCGCAGCTTCAAGGGCCGGCACATCGGCTACCGGGGGATCGCCACCCAGCCCGCGCGGCGGGTGGTGATCGAGGCCCTCGACGACGCCGAGGTGCTCATCGACCTCGACGGCGAGCAGCCCGGGCGGCTGCCGGCGAGCTTCGAGGTCATCGAGGCGGGCCTGCGCCTGTGCCTGGCCTGAGGGGCATTGTCGCCTGCGTCGCCACGTTTCTTGTTAGACATGAAGCGTGAGTGAGAAGAACAACCGCGGGGTGTTCGTCGCCGTGAGCTTGTTGCTCAACGTGGGGATCGCCGTCGGCGTCGCCATGTACCTGGGGGCGCGCTCGATGTCGCCCGAGGTCCCGGAGCCCTCCGCGGTTGGCGTGCCGCTGGAGGTCGAGTCGTCGCCGGGGACCGAGCTGCCGCAGGTCATCCAGGAGGAGCCGGCCGCCGACGCGCCGGCCCTCGAGCTGCCCACGACGGATCTCGACGTCGCGCGCTCGGCCAGGCGCGCCGAGATCTGGACCGCGCTCGACGAGCGCCACGGGCTCGAGCCGCGCAGCGCCCAGGATCCCGCGCCCTCGCAGGACAGCGCCGCGTCGCTGCCGGCGCTGAGCAAGGCCTACGTCCGCGATGCGATCGCAGCTCGCCTCGCGGCGAAGGTTAAGGGCTGCTACGAGCGCGCCCTCGCCGAGCAGCCCACGCTGGCGGGCAAGCTGACCGTGCGCTTCGAACTCGTCGCGGCCGAGGGCCTCGGGGGCTTCGCCGAGACCGCCGAGGTCGTCGAGGGATCCTCGAGCCTGGACGCGCCGGCCGTGCGCCGCTGCACCCTGGCGGCGGTGTTGTCCGCACAGTTCCCCGCGCCGACGGCCGACGGCCGGGCCGTGGTGACCTATCCTTTCGTCTTCAGCCCCACGGGCGAGGGCTGAGAGTCTATGAATCTCATCTGCTTCGAGTGCCCCAGCTGCGGGGCCGAGCTCCCGCCTCGGGATCCCCGTGGCGAGCAGCGCTGCGAGTACTGCGGCGCTCGCTTCGCCCCCGAGGGCGCCGGCGGGGCCAAGACGAGCGCCGGCGCGGCCCTCGATCGCGCGGCCTTGCTCGCGGCGATCGCCGCGCTCGACGAGACCAAGCTCGAGCTCGAGCTGACCCGCGCCGAGCTGGCCGAGGAGCTCGCCCAGGAGAACGCGGCCGCGGCCGGCGAGCCCCCGAGCAGGCGCGCGCGTCGGCGGGCGCGCAGGCGCGAGCGTCGAAGCGAGCGCAGCGTCCTGCGCCGGATCTTCCTCGCGACCATCGAGCTGTTCGTGTTCGTGGCGACCCTAGCGAGCGTCATCGCGGCCCTGGTGGCCGGGGGCATCGTCGATCTCGACGACCTCCCCTTCCTCGGCGAGGACGAGCGCGAGGCCATCGAAGAACTGCGGGATCGCCTGAGTCAGGACGGCGTCGACCCCTGGGGCGGGCCGCCCTTGCTCACGACCATCGCCGGCGAGCCCGCGGTGGTCGCGAGGGTGCGCCGCGAGGGCGAGGACCTGCTCTTCGTCGACGCCTACGCCCTCGCCGACGGCCGCCGGCTGTGGCGGATCGGCCCGCTCAGCGACGGGCCCGAGGGCCTCGAGCACGTGCGCTTCGCCCTCGCGGGGGACTTCGTCGTGGTTGGGGCGTCCACGGGGCGCACCCTCTTCGTGCACGGCCGCGAGAGCGCGGAGCGGGTGCGGGCGGTCGAGCTCGGCCGGGACCTCGCCTATCTGTGCGGCGTCTCGCCCACGCAGGTCTACGTCCGCGTCGAGGGTCGTGGGCACCAGCTGCTGGATCCCCACAGCGGTGCGCTGTCGCGGGCCGCGGCGGCGCCCGCGGGGTGTGAGCCCGAGCAGGGCGACAGCCTGGATCCCAGCTGGGTGGACGTCGGGCGCCTGCGGGGGGAGCTGCGCGAGGGCACGGTCGTGACCCGGGCGCTGCTCGACCCTGGCGGGGCTGGCGGGGCGCTCTTCGTGCGCAGCGACGACGCGCAGGCGACCCCGCGGCTGCTTGGGTTCTCGCCGCCCGA
Source organism: Pseudenhygromyxa sp. WMMC2535 (assembly GCF_011083025.2). NCBI lineage: Bacteria > Pseudomonadati > Myxococcota > Nannocystales > Nannocystaceae > Pseudenhygromyxa > Pseudenhygromyxa sp. WMMC2535. Next base: position 2,068,780 of record NZ_JABJWV010000001.1, on the reverse strand, counting down.
GGGGAGCGGATCACGGCTGCGGCTGAAGCCCGCGCTGCTGCGTTGGACCGACGAGGGGATCGAGGGGGCGAAGAGCTGGCCGGTGGCGGGGACGCTCGCTGGCGGGGAGCTGGTCCTGGCCGCGTGGGAAGATCAGGCCGGCGCGCTGTGGCTGGGGGCTTGGGCGCTCGCGGACGGGAGCGCGCGCTGGCGGGTGGCGCTCGGGGCAGAGCTCGTGCTGGGGGTGTGGGCGGGGGAGGGCTACGTGCTGGTGGGTCGGAGCCACGTCGTGGAGGTCCGGGGGATCGACGACGGCGAGCTGGTGACCGTCATCGGCGAGCAACCCTGAGCCCTGCGCTACAGCGGGTCCTGCTCGCGCGGCTGATCCGGCGGCGTGTCGTCGCCGTGCTCGTGTCCGTCTTCGTCCTCGGGCTCGGCCGTGTCATCGAGCTGGCCGAGCCCGGCCTCGAAGTGCTCGATGCAGGCTTGTTCGTCCTCGAGCAGGTCGGGAGAGAGCTTGCAGTCGCTCTCGCAAAAGGGGCAGCAGCCGAGGGCGGCGATGGCCCGCTCGTGGCAAGTGGACGCGCTCGTGCTCCCGCAGGCCGAGAGCCCGAGCAGCGCGAGCGTGGCCGCGAGGGCGCCCATTGCCGGGCGCCGGTGGGACCGGGGCTCCGCGGGTGTCGTCGCTCGGCGCGCTCGCATGACGACTTCGTTGTAGCGCAGCTCGAGCGCGCCTTGGCGGTAGCGCGCCGTGCCAAGCCGCGCGCTCAGCCGCCGACTTCGAAGAGCAGCGAGATGTCGACGCTGGGTGCCGAGTGGGTCAGGGCGCCGACGCTGACGAGATCGAGGCCCATGCCCGCGAGGCTGGGCAGGCGCTCGAGGGTGACGCCGCCGCTGACCTCGAGCAGGACGCGTCGCTCGCCCTTGGGACCAGCGATGGCCACGGCCTCGCGCAAGGTCGCGTCGCTCATGTTGTCGAGCAGGGCGGCGTCGGCTCCGGCGGCGATGGCCTCGCGCAGCTCGTCGAGGGTCTCGACCTCGCACTCGACCCGCACGCTGTGCGGGGCGTTGGCCTTGGCGGCCGCGACGGCGGCGCGCACGGAGCCGGCGCAGCGGATGTGGTTCTCCTTGATGAGCACGCCGGAGCCGAGGTCGTTGCGGTGGTTGTGGCCGCCGCCGCAGCGCACGGCGTAGCGGTCGAGGGCGCGCAGGCCGGGCATGGTCTTGCGCGTGTCGACCACGCGGATGCCCTCGCCGGCGGCGTCGACGTAGCGGCGGGTCAGCGTGGCCACGGCGCAGGCGCGGCCGAGGAGGTTGAGGGCCGTGCGCTCGCCAGCGAGCAGCGCCCGGGCGTCGCCGGCGAGCGCGATGAGCTCGTCGCCGGCGCGGACGCTGGCGCCCTCTCGAGCGCGCAGCGCGATCGAGAGCTGGGGATCGACGCGGGCGAAGCTGCGCTGAGCGACCGGGCCGGCGCAGAACACCAGGTCCTGCTTGGCGATGATCCGCCCGCGGGCCGCGGTGCCCGGGGGGACCGTGAGCCGCCCGGTCAGGTCGCCAGCGGCGAGGTCCTCGGCGATGGCGGCGTCGATGATCGTGTCGATGGCGCCGAGCTCGGCGATGTCGAGGCTGCTGCTCATGGCTGGACCTCGACGGGGGCCGAGTTGGACTGGCTCGCCGTCTGGTTGGAGGCCTGGGGAGCGTCGGCCTGGGGAGGGGCGGTCTGTTTGGTGTCGGCCTGCATGGGCCCGGGCCGCCCCTGGGGGCGCCACAGCTCGACGGGGAGCCGGTGCTGCGTGGCCCAGCGCCGCAGCCGGGGGTCGGGGTTGATGACCCGCGGCTCGCCGACGCGCTCGAGCATCGGGAGGTCGGAGAAGCTGTCGGTGTAGAAGTAAGAGCGGTCGAGGTCGATGCCGTGGGTCTCGGCGAAGCGCCCGGCGGCGAGCAGCTTGCCGGGGCCGAAGCAGCTCGGCTCGACGTGGCGACCGGTGAGCTTGCCGTCGACGACCTCGACCTCGGTGCAGATCAGGTGGGGGATGGCGAGCATCTTGCGCAGCGGCTCCACGGAGAAGGTGGTGCCCGAGGTCAGCATCGCCAGCATGTGGCCGCGCTCGCGGTGCCAGGCGATCTGGGCGATGCCCTCGACGCAGATCTCGGGCTCGATGTCCTGGTGAAACCAGCGCTCGACCTCGGCGGCGAGCTCGAGCACGTCGCGGCCGGCGTACTCGCGCACGACCTCGGCGGTGACCTGCTCGTAGTCGAGGATGCTCATGCGGTACTTGACCAGCCACCAGACCGAGCGCAGGGCCGCGGCCACGGAGATCTGGTCGTTGCGCCACAGGTGCTCGACCCACTTGCGGGCCGAATTACAGGCGATCAGCGTGTGATCGACGTCGAAGAACGCCGCTACCTGACCCCGCTCACCGCCGCCATCTTGGACCTGACTCACCTTGGCGGGAAGGTACTCGCGAGCAGCATGTCCATCAACAGGTTGGAGGCGACGTGAAAGAGCGCTGGCGCCCACAAGCTGCCGCTGCGACGCCACAACCAGGCAAACACGAGGGCGGGGAAGAAGGTCGCCAGGCGAGCGGTGTTCGGCACGGTCACGAGGTGGCCGAGGGCAAAGAGCGCGCTGGAGATCACCGCAGCCCAGCCGAAGGGGACGCCGAGGAGCTCGCGCTTGGCGGGGAAGCGCTGCTCGAGGGCGCTCATCAGGTAGCCGCGGTGGAAGACCTCCTCGGGCAAGGCGACGGCGAACAGGCCCACGGCCAGGGCGCGGACGAAGCCCAAGCCGTAGTACTCGGTCCACTCCAGGGGGACGTAGAGACCCCGCGGCCAAAAGCCCCCCGGGTGGTGGCGGCACTGGCGAGCCAAGAAGGCCTCGAGGCCGCCGGCGCCTGGCGTATGCGCCTCGACGGCGATCACCGGGGAGAGCAGGCTGAGGTCGCCCTGGCAGACCCGCCAGTAGAACGTCCAGGTGCCCAGGGCGAAGATCGGGAAGATCAGCGCCGCCGCGATCGCGGCCCACACCCAGCCGCTGCGTCGCCACGGGGGGATCGGCATGTCGGGCCCGACCTGCCAGCGCTGAGCCAGGGTCGGCCGGTCACGGAGCATGGTCCCGGGCAGCAGGTAAAAGCCCGCGATCAGCACCACGCCGATGGACTCGGCGATCACCGGGGGCCAGGGCACCTGGCGCAGCGCGCCGTAGCCCAGGTAGAGGGCGGCGGTGACGAGCACCGCCCGGCGCGCCAGGCTGCGGGCCTGCGCGGGGGTGAGCTGCTCGGGCTGGTCCGGCCGATCGGGCTGCTCGGTGGTGCTCACGCGCCTTCCATTACCCGAGGGTGCCATGGCGGGAAAGTCGGGCGCGCCGCCGTCACCTCGCGTCACGAGTGCGTTAGCTGCGCATCCTCAGGGTTGTCGAAAATTTGTGCTCGTGATCTGGCCATGCCAGGGCTGAAGCATGGTCCAACCAAACCCGACCACCGGCACCTCCACCGATCGCCGCGGTAGCGGCCGCCGCGCACGTGCTCGTGATCGGCTGATGGACCGCGCCAGCCAGAGCTACACGCCGAATCCGGCGCTCTCGCGGGTCAAGCACGTCGAGAACCTGCTGCTCTTCATCGACGACGATCTGCGCGAGACGGCCCTGTCCATGGAGCGTATCGAGCGCTATCTGGTCTCGACCCTGGACGTGCTCGAGGGCGACGCGCTCGACCGCAACGTGGTCCAGGAACTGGCTACGGACTTGAGCGTCCTCGATCAGATCGACATGCTCACAGAGACCCTCGAGAGCCTCCGGCGGCGCATGGCTCGTCTCGCCGCCGTGCTGTAGCCTGCCGGGGGTCGGCCCGGTATGGCGATCCCCGAGCAGATCATCGAACGCATCCGCGAGTCCGTGGACATCGTCGACGTGATCGGTGGTCACGTCGGCCTCAAGCGATCGGGCAAGCAGTACAAGGGCTTGTGCCCCTTCCACGACGAGAAGACTCCGAGCTTCTACGTCGACCCCGTGCGCCGCAGCTTCAAGTGCTTTGGCTGCGGGGCCTGGGGCGACGTCTTCGACTTCGTGCAGAAGATCGAGGGCGTGGGCTTCTTGTCGGCCGTGCGCACCCTTGGCGCGCGCGTTGGCGTCGCGCTCCCGGACCAGAGCGAGGGCGACCTGCGCCGGGCCGAGGCGCGCGAGCGAGAGCGGGAGCAGGCCTACCAGGTCAACGCCGCCGCGGCCGAGGTCTACCGCGAGCTCTTGCTCTCGGGGGAGCACGGCGCGGCCGGCCGCGAGTATCAAGCGCAGCGCGGCATCGACGAGGAGATCGGCGAGTCCTTCCGCATCGGCTACGCGCCGGCGCCGGAGGAGGCTGGCTGGGACACCCTGGTACGCGAGCTCGAGCGGCGAGATCTCCCCATCGCGGTGGCCGAGTCACTGGGCTTGGTCGCCCGCAGCGAGCGCAGCGGTCGAGTCTTCGATCGCTTTCGCGGGCGGCTGATGTTTCCAATCATCCAACCCGGCGGTCGGGTGCTCGGCTTCTCCGGTCGGGTGCTGCCGCGCTTCGCCGAAGGTGCGGACGGCCAAAAGGCGCCCAAGTACGTCAACTCTCCCGAGTCGGTGCTCTACAAAAAGTCCCGAACGTTGTTTGGGATGCACGCCGCGGGGTCGGCCATGCGTGCCAAAGAGCGAGGAATCCTCGTCGAGGGCCAGATAGACGTGGTCTCGATGCATCAGCGCGGCTACACCGAAACGGTGGCGCCCCTCGGTACGGCGCTGACCAAGCCGCAGTGCGAAATGCTCGCACGCTTCACAAATCAGATCGTGCTTTGCTTCGATGGAGACCGCGCCGGCGTCAAGGCGGCGTACGCAGCCATGCCCTTGTTGCTCGAGGTCGGCATGGACGTCCGCGTGGCCGCGCTCCCCGACGGTGAGGATCCCGACAGCCTCGAGGCCGAGCAGCTCGCGAACTTCTTGAGGGCGCCCGGCTCGGGGATCGAGTGGCTGATGCGGCGCATGGTCGCCAAGGGGGCGAGGCAGTCGATCGAGTCCCGCGCTCGGGCTCTGCGAGCGCTTGTCCCGCTGCTGCGCGCCGTTCGGGGCCGAGACGCCCGCGGCGACTATTGCAATTTGGCTGCCGAGCTCCTCGACGTCCCCGCCCGTCGGGTCTGGTCCGCGGTCGGGGGTGGAGGAGGTGGGGCATCTAGCCACGGTCCGCAGGTCGAGCCGGAGATCCAGGCGGATCCGCCACCGTGGATGTCGCCCCCCCCCGAGCTTCTGGGTCAACACGGCGCCGAAGACTCGCAATTTCCTGCGGGTATGCCACACTCCGCGGCCATGCGCCCGGTCCCGGTCCAGCCCTTGCCGAGCGGACAGGCGAGCGTCACGGCCCTCTTGGTGGATCGGCCGGACCTCGCTCGCGTCGCCGAGCGCGAGGGTGTCCTCGAGCGCGTCACGGACCAGCGCCTTCGCCCCATCGTCGCCCGGGTGATCCGAGCGGCGCTACAAGGCGAAAAGATCCCCAGCGAGGGCGAGCTCCTCGAGCTCGTCGATCCCACCCAACACCGCATGCTCCACGCAGAGATCTTCGGCCACGGCTACCTCGAGGTCGAAGATCCCCACGCTGTCCTGGAGCACGGCTTGATCCTGTGCGAGCGTGACCAGCTCACACATGAGGTCCATACCCTCGAGCAACGCATCCGCGAGGCTCGCGCCAGCGGCGATGAAGACGCTGTCCGCGACCTCACCGTCGAGCGCATGGACGCCAGCCACCGCAAGTTACGGCTAGAAGCCGCCATGCGTAGGCACTAGTAACTTCCCCTGGTCTGACTTCACTTCGAGAAGCGAGAGGCACATCAGCGACATGTCCGCCAACAACCCCGCAGATGTCGAGAAGATCGAGAAGATCAAGAAGGCCGTTGTGGCCTTCGGAAAAAAGAAGGGCAAGATCACCGTCGAGGAGCTGCGCGAGCTGCTGCCTCCCGACGTCGTCGACCCCAAGGACATCGGGGAGTGGAAGACCTTGCTCGAGGATCAGGGGGTCGACGTGATCACCGAGACGGCCAGCAGCAAGCGCAGCAAGACCAGCAAGCGCAAGCGCGAGCGCGAGGACTCGGACAACACGCGGACCAACGACCCCGTGCGCATGTACCTGCGCAAGATGGGCTCGGTCTCGCTGCTGACTCGCGAAGGTGAGGTCGAGATCGCCAAGCGCATCGAACAAGGCGAGCTCGAGATGCTCGACATCGTGCTGCGCAGCCCGGTCGCCGTGCCCTACGTCCAGGACCTGTTCGACAAGGTCAAGCGCGGGCAGATGCGGATCAAGGACATCGTCCAGATCGCCACGCCCAACGACGGCCCGAACACCAAGGACGACACGCCGGTCAATCAGGAGGCGGCGTTCGAGAACATGCAGCGCCAGCTCGAGAAGATCCGGCGCCACCAAAAGGACATCGAGAAGCTGCTCACGGCCCAGGCCGCGACCCCGGACAAGCCCACGCGCGAGCGCGGCAAGACCGTGGAGCAGCAGGTCGTGGATCACGAGGTCGCGATCTGCGAGGCGATCCGCGAGATGTTCCTGGGCCGCAAGCCGATCGACGGCATGGTCGAGGAGCTCAGCTTGCTGGTCGACCGGCTCAACAAGGCCGGCCAGGACCTCACGATGTGCGAGAAGCGGGCGGGCATGGAGCTCGGCGAGCTGCGCAAGCTGTTCACCGACGTGCGCCTGTCCGAGGAGGAAGAGTTCAAGCTCTGCCGCCGCCTCGGCCTGCACCCCTCGGAGCTCCACGAGATCGAGGCGCGGATCAAGCTCGCGACCAAGCGCATCCGCCAGATCGAGCAGGAGACCGCCATGGGCTCCGTCGCGCTCATGGACCTGCACGGCGAGCTGATGCGAGCCAAGCGTCAGGCCGAGAAGGCCAAGGCCGAGCTCGTCGAGGCCAACCTCCGTCTCGTCGTCTCGATCGCCAAGAAGTACACGAACCGCGGCCTGCAGTTCCTCGACCTGATCCAGGAGGGCAACATCGGCCTGATGAAGGCCGTGGACAAGTTCGAGTACAAGCGCGGCTACAAGTTCTCGACCTACGCCACGTGGTGGATCCGTCAGGCGATCACCCGGGCGATCGCCGACCAGGCGCGGACGATCCGCATCCCGGTCCACATGATCGAGACCATCAACAAGCTGATCCGGACCAGCCGCTCCCTGGTCCAGGAGCTCGGCCGCGAGCCCACGCCCGAAGAGATCGCCGAGAAGATGGAGCTGCCCCTCGACAAGGTCCGCAAGGTCCTGAAGATCGCCAAGGAGCCGATCTCGCTCGAGACCCCGATCGGCGAGGAGGAGGACTCCCACCTCGGCGACTTCATCGAGGACAAGAACGCGGTCAGCCCGGCCGAGGTCGTGGTCAACCTCAACCTCGCCGACCAGACCCGCCGCGTGCTCGCCACGCTCACGCCGCGCGAGGAGAAGGTCCTGCGCATGCGCTTCGGCATCGGCGAGACCTCGGACCACACCCTCGAGGAGGTCGGCCAGGACTTCTCGGTGACCCGCGAGCGGATCCGTCAGATCGAGGCCAAGGCGCTGCGCAAGCTCCGGCACCCGAGCCGCAGCAAGCGGCTCAAGGCCTTCGTCGAGAGCTCCTGAGCGCGGGGCGAGGCCGCCGAGCGCAAAGCGAAGAGGCGCGACCGCAGCGGTCGCGCCTTTTCTCTTGCTGAGAGCTCTTCGCTCCATGGAACGCTGAGTTTTCGCGGTCCTCGATCGGGCGTGTTGGTACCGTACCGCGATGTCGAGCAAGTTCACCCCATCGCTCCTCGCCCTGCTGCTGACGGCCTGTCCGTCCAAGACCGAGGGCGAGAAGGTCGAGCCCGAGAAGACAGCGGACGAGAAAGCCGAGAAGGCCGACGGCCCCGAGAGCGAGGCTCCGGGGGTGGAGGGCGGCGACGCCAACGAGTCGCCGACCACCGCGGCCCACATGAAGGACCACTTCGCCAAGGCCGAAGAGATCAAGCTCGCGCTGATCGCCGGAGACCTCGAGAAGGCCCGAGAGCCCGCGAAGTGGATGGCCGAGCACCAGGCAGAGGTCGAGCACCCCGAGGCCTGGAAGCCGCACGTCGCAAAGATGCGCGAGGCTGCTCAGGCGCTGGGGAGCGCCGAGGACGTGGCCAAGGCCGCGGGATCCTTCGTCGTCATGGCTCAAAGCTGCGCCGCCTGTCACACGGCCATCGGCGGGCCCGAGATCGACGTCGGCGAGCCCCCGGCCGGCGACGCCTCCGGCGACGTCAAGGCGCACATGGCCACGCACCAGTGGGCCGTCGACGCGCTCTGGCAGGGCCTGATGGGTCCGTCCAAGGAAGCCTGGGTCGCCGGCGCAGAGGCCCTGGCTCAGGAGCCGCTGGGTCCCAAGAACCTGGCCCCCGGTCAGTCGGTCCCCAAGGAGATCGAGGCGCTGGCGACGCGCGTCCACGCCCTGGGCAGTGACGCCCGCGACGTCCCGGACGCCTCGGCGATCCCCGGGGAGGTCTACGGCGAGCTGCTGACGACCTGCGCGACCTGCCACGAGGCGCTGAAGAAGACGCCCTGAGCAGGGCGCCCTGAGCGAGCCCCGGGTCGCGTCGGCTGCGGGGCCGCTCGCCTTCTCGATGGTGTGTACATCCGAGACGAGCGCGGCGAGTTGGGCCGACCGCGAGGCTCACTGCGAGCCGACCCGCTTCGAGCTCGGTTCGCTCGGTCCGCGAGTGCACAAGGTCAAAGGGTCGAAGGCGTAGCAGCGCCCGGTCTCCGCGGCCGTCGAGCCCTCGACGCGAGAGACCTCGACGCTCGCCCGCAGGCGTCCCGCGACCTCTCCCGTCGGCCAGTAGAGCGCCGTCCCGGGCGGGAGGCGCTCGCGGCTCGCTCCAGGCGGCGGTGAGAGCGGTGTCCGCGGGGGGAGCTCCCCCTCGCCGACCACCCGCGCCTCGACATCGACGCAAGCCCGAGCGCTGCGGACGAGACGCGCTGTTTCGTCGACGAGCTCGACGCGGAGCGTCTGGTCTTCGTCGACTGGATGCAGGCGGGCCTCGCCGACGACCAGCGCGAGCGGGTCACGCCAGTCCCAGGCAAAGCCCGCGCGGGGCTTGTGCCCCGAGTGGACCGTCCCGGGGTGATGTCGGGCGCCGGTGCGCCCACCGGGGAGCTCCAGCTCGACGCTGAAGTCCGCGCTGCGCAGCTCGAAGCGCTGATCACCGAGGGCATGCAGGGGCGCGCCGCGAGCGATGGTCAGGCGCGTCGCGTCGGCGAAGCTCAGGTCGAGGCGCTCGAGAGAGACGGGGACCAGCGCAGCGACGGGCACGGCGAGCTCGAGCTCGACGTGGCGAAAGAGAGTATTTCGCGTCACGCACGACTCGTGAGAAGGCGTCGCAACGATCCACCCTTCGCGCTCGGAGAGAACCCGGAGGCCGAGCGGGCGCCCGCGGGGGAGCCGGGCGACCTCGGCTCCCCTGGGGCTCGCATGGAGCACGGTGTCGCCGGCGACGACCACGTGATCGAGGGGCTCGGGCTGCGTATCGACGTTGGGCCAGTGCGCCACCTCGCCAGCCTCGGCGGGCTGAACCGCCGAGGGATCGCGGGCCGGAGTCTCTCGTGCCGCGGCGACCTCGGGCGCGTGCTCCCTCGCCGGGCAGGCTGCCGCCGCCAGGGAGAGTCCGAGGACCAAGGTCACTCCCGGCAGGTGGCGCACCTGCTCATGGTACACCCGCTCGCTGGCTCGTCCTCCTGGTAAGGGGTCGCGGCGCCGTGAACCCAAGCTGATCCGGATCAGCCGCTCCCTGGTCGAGGACGTCGGCTAGGACTCCTCGGCGGCCTGCGAGTGGATCCGTCAGATCGAGGCCAAGGCGCTGCGCAAGCTCAGGCACCCGAGCGCAAAGAAGAGAGGCGCGGCCAGAGCGGCCGCACCCCTCTATTCGATCGTGACGCGCTGGCAGCGATGAGGCTCGGGGAGTGCAGCGAGCATGTTGAGCAGCGGGCTCCATACTGCGTCGGCCGCCAAGAACAAATCGACGTGAACTTCGTAGGTTTGCTCGTCGAAGATCGCGCTCTCGACCCCGATGAGCCCAAAGTTGCCCGCGTTCAGGGCTTCACGTGAGGGCGGGTAGGCGAAGCAAGACAACTCGAGCCAGCAAGCGATCTTCGCTTCGAGAACCTGTTCGGTCTCGACAGCGAGCGGGTGAGCGAAGTGGATGAGCACGGTGACACTCTGCTCTCCACTTTGGGAGGGGATGCGTTCGAGCGTGAAGGGGAGCGTTGACGGGTGTTCGGGATACCAGTCGTGCGGAGATGCGCCTGGGTCGTCGAGTTGGAGGAGTAAGGGCTCGGTCGCGGGGGGGTGCTGGTGGACGAAGAGCGAGCGGAGCTCGACGCTCGTCTCGTGAATCAGGCGCAGGTTGCTGGCCAAGACGCGAGCGTAGCGGAGGTCGACGCCTTGCAGGTCGTAGGTCCAGGACACACCGTCACCGAGAATGTCGATGCGGGAGCGGGCGAGGGATGGCCCGCCTGCTAGAGAGAAGGCGCCCTGCTCGATGAGTTCGGAAAAGCTCGTGGCGAGGGCTTTTAGCTCTTCTGTTTGTTCGCGGGTCGCCTCGGGGGCGAGGGTGACCTGCCACGTGTGGGTGCAGGCCGGGCGTTGGTCGAGCCAGGCTTCATGCTTCATCGGGGATGTCTTCTAGGAAGCGGCGGTACCACTCGAGGCTTTTTTCGTGGTCGTCGGGGCTACGGAGGAGAAAGGCCGGCTGAAACTTGTTGCTGAACAAAGGCTGCAGGCACTTGGCGATGGTGCGATGAAGAGGTAGCAGTTCGCCACGGTTGACATCTCCCAGCTGCGGCCATTCGCCGGCGAAGATCATCAGCCCGAGGTCCGTCTCGATGCAGCTCGCTTCATCCGGGAGCGCAGCAACGACTTTTTCAGGGGGGAGGTTGGTACGCTCGAGCAAGGTCTTACCGGTCATGGTCAGCCAGTTGAAGGAACGAAGAAAATCCTTGGCGTGATAGGTCACGTTGTGATCGAGATCGATCCCGATATAACGACGAGCGAGAGCGTAGGCGGCTTGGGTCGAGATGGATTCGTATACCCAGTTGTGTTCGAGGCTGTAGCCACCATGGCCAGACGCGAAGGGTAATCGCTCTGCCATACGTTGTGCCAACTCGAGATAGGCTGATCGGTTTTTCTCGAACCATTGTGGGGAAAAGCTGAAGCGCAGAAGGCTCGGGTGCCAGGCCTTGCGACGCTCTCCATTCCTCAGCTCCTCACAGACAAGCCGTACCCCCCAAGGGGAGGTGCTCGAGGGATGCTCCGCGCCGTGTACTTTCAAGGACCGATAGGGCTTCTGTTTGGACCCTTTACGCCACCAGCTGGCGGGTAACTTCAGGGTTCGGGCGGTCTTGGGCTTGTAGAGTGACATGGTCTCCGTCGCGTACCAGCGCAGGACATCTGATGGGACGATGCGCTCGTATGCGGCGAGGAGCTGGATGACTTCGTCACCGTATGTGGATATTGGATGATCGAGGTGGACTGCTAAATCGACGGAGAGCGTGGTGAGCAAGAATCCACTCTTGCTGTGGACATCAAATCGGCTGCTACTGTTCTGGGGGGCATTTTTCTTCATCGATGTCCTCGGGGGATAGTGACTCTACTCTCGTTGACCTGCCGCTGTCCACGTGATTATTTTCTGTTGCTGTAATCTCCTCATAGGCGGATTTTCTCGTGTCGGGGATCAGTGGCTTAGGATTTCCGTTGCAGGGAAATTTTGCATCGATTATTTTGAGGTTTCCACTTTCGTCGCGAAAGATCACGTCAGGTCGACGAAGGAACCCTTTGCCCGGTTCGTAGTTTTTGAACGCGTATTTTGCGAGTTTTACGGCTTGCCAGATATTGCTCTTTGATTGACCGCCGAATGGTGATGTTCTCGTATTTGAGACGACGAGTTGAGGCGGGGTTGTCATGACAACCCAAGTTTCGCTATAAATATATGGTTCGTGGTCTCTTAGCTTGTGCTCCATGCACGCATGTTTGCGTTTTCCTAGTTCTTTGCACTTTTCCCCTTTTCGTGGTTTGATGTCTTCATCACACCTATAGATCGCACAGTGAATCTTCATCTCGGCAGAGAGCTGTGATTTGATACTCGAGGTTCTCTGCAACACTCCAGCCAGTGTCGCCGCGTTAGCCGGCGACCCGCTCGGCCCACAGTTGTTCATCATCGGCTCTCCGAGCAGATGAACGCTCTTCCCCTCGAATCGTACATCCATCGTCCCGGGCCCGATGAACTTGCTCGGCCCGTGCGTGTTCGCAGAGATCAGCCCCCCGCCGGTCCCCTTCGAGGCCGCGTCGCCCTGACTGCCGAAGCTCGCCCCTCGGATGGCCACCGTCGCGCCCTCGACGGTCACCGTCTTGGTGTAGTTCTTGGGAGACGACCCGCTCTTACCGATATTCGGCAGCGGTGTCGGCACGAAGGGCGCCCCGGGCATCTTGCAGACGTTGGGCAGCGTCGCGCTTGCGGTTCCCTCACTGCCCTTGGTGACGGGTGTCTTTGGCGGGTTGATGCTCACGCTGGACATGGTGGAGTCTCTCTGGAGGTCAAAAAGGTTTATGCAAGCGCGCGGCGCCGCGCAGACCGCCCTCGGAGCTGGCCCAGATTAGCGCAGAAGGGCCGCGAGGGGCGCTGATGATGTGGCCGGGTATCCAGGTGTGGGCGGCGAGGATTGCGAAGAGTGGACCGGAGGCGGCGCCGACGTCTCCCCAGGATGAGGCTGGCGCGTGAAATGCGGTGGGATCGACGAAGGGCTGAGCGTTTGCTAGCGCGACGAAACCCCACTCCTCGCTGCGATAGCGCTCACCGTTGATGTCGCAGTAGACATCGTCGATGGGGACGCCGCGATAGCGAGGATCTGCGCAGGCGTGGGCGATAGCGGCCTGGAGGCCTTGGCCGAGGCAGATATCCTCGGTCTTGATCAAGGCCGACTCCTGCGCGGTGCCGACGCCCACGATGTGAGCCCGTGAGCTCAACTTGCGCGCACGCAGGACCTCGAGGGTGGTGAGCACGAGGAAGGCCGCGCCCTCGCCAGGGAAGAAGGCCGAGCGCGTGGTGAAGGTCTGTAGTTGACGGTGCTCGGCGAGCCAGTCGAGGGTATCGGCGTCGAGGTAGCTGTCGACGCCACCGACGATGCACCACTCGCAGGTGCCGGACTCGAGCTGGGTGATGGCGAGAGCCATCGCGTGGAGACCGGCGGCGTGCCCGAGAGGGAGGGGGGTGACTTCTAAGCCAGGGATGCCCGGCAGACCGTTCTTGGCGAGCTCGGTTGCGGTTGCCATCGCGTGGGCCTGAGTCCAGCCGGGCCTCGGTTCGGGTAGCCCGAGGAAGAGAGGCACGCGCTCGGCGGGGATCAGGCCCATGGAGCTCAGCTGATCGCTGAGCTCCTCGAGGGCGAGAGAGGCGAGAGGCACGAGGCGACGCCAGCCCAACAGTCTCGGTGCGAGAAAAGGAACACGTGCGGTCCGAAGAGGTTCCCCGGTGGGATCGACCATGAAGGGGTGCTCGGCGATGCGACAGATCCCAGCTCGTACAGCGGTGGCTGTGCTGTCTACGTATGCTCCCACGGGGGTCATCGCGGCCATGGTGAGAATATGAGTCGAGGCGGACATGGCTCAGCGAAGGTAGGGTTTCTCCCAGATCATGGAGTAGTCGAGGTAGTCGATGTCACGGTTTGCGACGGCCTGGGCGCTCTGCCAGACCATGATGAGCTGGCCCTCATCCGGCTCGATGGTGACCGTACTCAGGGCGCAGCGGAGGTCCTCGCTGTGTGCTCTGCCCGCGAAGTGCGTTCTACAGACGATGCAGAGCTTGGGGAGTTCGAGGACCAAGCTGCCACTCGGGCTGAGGTTGGTCAGCACGATGACCTCTCCGCCGCGCAGGCGGCGAGCGGGGCGCTGGTCGACGGGGGCGGACAAGAGCGCTGTGTCCTCGTAGTCGCTGGGAAGGAGAGGCCGCCTCTGTCGGAACCAAGCGTCGTCGTAGGTCCCCGCGAGCTCGAGACGCGGCGACCAGTGGCTGGCGAGGGCACCGAAGCCTGCGGGCCCTACTCGGGCAGGATCTCCACCTCTATAGAAGATGCTCGGTCCCGAGCGACCCAGGAGGTGAAAGGGACGGGCGGAAATGCCGCAGCCCACGGGGTTGCGTGTGTCGAAGCGATGGTTCCGAGGGTCGGCATCAGTCGTGTCCGTACCGCCGTAGCTGTGCTCGTAACGAATCGGGCGGCGAGTGAATGGCTCAGGGCTCGAGAGACGGATGCCTGGGCCACGTCGTTCATAGACGGTCTGGCCGCGGACGAGCAGTTGCTTGCTCGAGCGCTCGATCTGTACGCTGACGGGCAGTTCGAAGACGGGTCGATCGTTTGGAGCGTGGGCGGTGGCGTTGACCGTGAGGTCCGTCGTGGGCTTCATGGCGACGAGGTCGGCGTCATAGCGCAGGCTGGAGAAGCCGGCGTCCCCGAAATGCTCCGGCTCGAGTAAGGGGAGTTGTTGCTCGTCAGCGAGGTGAACGACGCCTCGCTGGTCGAAGCCGAAGGTTGCCTTGACGACGACGACCCAGTGATGGCGACCGTGCTTGTCTCGGACCCAAGTGCGCTCGGTTGCGTAGGGGGTCCTATTTGTCACCATCCACATGCGTCGACGTTGGCGCTGGGCCTCGTCGCATATGGTCGCCCGCGAGTGCGGATGGTTTGCGCTGGCTCAGCTCGGGTCTTCGAACTTCGGCGCCCGCTTCTGCATCCGAGCCATCACCGCTTCGAGCTGGTTTTTGCTCCCGAGCAGCGGCAGCTGAAGCTCGGTCTCCAGGGCGAGGGCCCCGCGGTCGTCGAGGCCCGGGGCCTGCTCCCACAGGGTCTTGGCCGCCCGGATCGCGTGGGGCGAGCGCTCGGCGATGGTCTTGGCCAGCGCGCGCGCCTCCGCCAGGGGGTCGTCGCAGACCCGCGTGACCAGGCCGAGGCGCGCGGCCTCGGGGGCGTCGAGCTCGCGGCCGGTGAAGGTCAGCTCCTTGGCGACGTCGAGGCGGACCAGGCGGCTGAGCGTCCGGGTGATGCTCATGTCGGGGATCAGGCCCCAGACGATCTCTTTGACGGCCAGGCGGGTCTGAGGGTGGGCCAGGCGGATGTCCGCGCCCAGGGCGATCTGTAGGCCGCCGCCGACGCAGGTCCCGTGGAGCGCGGCGATCACCGGGACCGGGACCTCGGTCCAGATCCAGCCGACGCGCTGGGCGATGTTGTCGACCCGGTCGCCGCGGGCCAGGAGCTTGTCTTGGTAGGCCTGGCCGGCGGCCATGAAGGACTTGAAGTCGAGGCCGGCGCAAAACGAGGGGCCCTCGCCGGACAAGACCACGGCGCGCAGCCCGGGCTCGGTCTTGGCGCGCTCGCCCGCGGCGACGATGCCCTCGAACATGGCGAGGTCGAGGCCGTTGTGCTTGTCGGGGCGGTTGAGGCGGATCTCGGCGATCCCGTCTTCGACGCTGTAGGTGACGCGCTCGCTCATCGCGGTGGTTTTACCACCCCGCGCGAGGGGGCCTCACCAGCGCGCGGGCCTCACCAGCGCACGGGCCAGACCACGCTCATCTCGTCGTCACGAAAGCGCTCGAACTCGGCGCGGCCGAGGACCTCGGAGATGCAGGTGATGGCGTCGGGCTCCGGCGTGGGGCTGGTCTCGTAGCTCTCGGCGCGGCCCTCGTTGCCGATGGTGATCGTCAGGCGGATGGTGGTGCCGGGTGCCACCTCGCACTCGAGCAGGTCGGCCTCGATCTCGTCGAGGGAGGCGAGCACCTGCGCCGTGCTCAGCTTGTCCGGGAGCGGGCCATCATCGCTGGGGGTGGGCGCGAGCGCGGAAGGGAGGGCGTCGGTGGGCTCGTTGGTGAGCTCACCGGGCGCAGCGCGAGGGTAGGGCTCAACCTCGGGGACCGGGCCTGGGTGCTCGCTGACCTCGTCGAAGCTGATCGCGAGGAGGACGGGGGGCGTGGTCAGGCTGTCGGAGATCCTCACGACGGGGTCGGCCCCGTCGGCGCGGGAGAACTCGAAGGCTGCGTCGCCGTCGTTGTCCTCCTCGTCGACGCTGAAGATGGGCATGCCCTGGGGGTCGAAGGTGCAGGTGGTGAAGCCCGTGGTGCTGGCGCCGTAGAGCCGCTGGGTGCCGCCATCGATGGTGCAGTCGAAGCGAAAGCGACAGTTGAAGTTTCCGTCGGTCTTCGGCTCGAACCACAGCTCGCAGCTGTCGCCGAGCGCGGCGACGGTGCCCGCCTGGGCGACGCGGGTGACCTTGCCCGTGTAGTGGAGCAGCGCGGGCGCGTCGGCGGGCACCGACGTGCTGCCTTGCGCGGGGAGGGAGGGGTCCCGCCCGCTGGGGATCGCCTCGTTGGGGATCGCCTCGATCACGACATCGGGCTCGGGCGTGTACTCGTACTCGGAGGTCGAGTCGAAGTCCCACACGTCCTCCAAGTCGATCTCCGACAGCCAGCGCACCCCGAACACGGCGCCGGCGATCAGCAGCACCGTCAACAGGCTGCGCCCGGAGCTCGACGAGGTGGACGACGAAGACGAGGAGGCCTTGGCGCGGGCGAAGGCGCGAGCTTGGGCCTCGGCGCGAGCCTGAGCCTGAGCCTGAGCCTGGGCCTCGGCGCGGGCTTGGTTTTGCCGGCGAAGGACATCGAGGGTGCTCTCTTCGCGGGCGGGCTCGCTGGGCTCGGCGGCGCGCGGGGGAGGGGCGCTGGCCTGGCTGGCCTGGCTGGTGAACTCGTCGGTGTAGAAGTCCTCGGCCGACGCGGAGAACACCCCGCGAGCGGGTGCGCCAGCGTCGGTCGAGAGCCGGTCGAGGTCGAGGTCGATCTCGAAGGCGCTCGCGGGCTCGTCGTTGGGGCGCTCGGTGGGCAGCGTTCGCCTGCGCCAGCCGAGGTCGCCGGCGATCAGGCGCTCGAAGTCCAAGCTCGCGTCGACGGCCGACTCGTAGCCCTCGTGGCCGGCGGTCAGCATGCGGTCGATGGCCACGCCCAGCGGCCCGGGGACGGTCTCGCGGGCGCGCCGGCGCTGATCGGGGAGGTTGCGGTCGCTGAGCCACTCGCCGGTCGCCGCGTAGATGAGCACGTGCGCGAGCTGGCGCAGATCGCTGCTGCGCGCGGCCTCGCTGCCCTCGGGCGTCGAGGAGATGAAGGCGTCCGCGAGGTGGCTGTCCTGCTCGAAGATCTGCTGGGCCCACTCGAAGCCAAAGAGCACGGGGTCGCGCCGCGGCGAGACGAAGCCGACCTTGCCCGGGTGGATGTGACAGTGGATCAGCGCCGGCATCGAGCGGTGCGCGTAGCTCAGGCCGATGAGCAGGGTCTGGGCCAGCTCGATGACCTCCGCCGCCGGCAGGGGGCCCTCGCTCTGCACGCGCTGACCGAGGGTTCCGCCGGCCAGCCAGTCCATGACCACGTAGGGCCGGGGATCGCTGACGCTCGAGACCTGGTGGATCTTGACCAGCCCGCGGGCGCGCAGATCCGCGAACGAGCGGTGGCCGTTGATGAAGCGCGCGCAGGCCTTGCGATCGCTGGGATCGGTGACGAAGAGCACGCCGACGCGCAGGTCGAAGCCGTCGTCGCGGGCCTCGTAGAGCACGCCGTTTTCGAGCTCGCCGCTGCGGGCGACGAGGCGGTAGCGGTAGGCGACGAGCAAGCTGCCGCCGCAGCTCGGGCAGACCTCGGGGGCCGCGTCGAGCTCCGGGTCTTGCTCGACCTCGTGCTCACAGTGGGGGCAGGCCAGCGAGGGCATCGCCCCGACGATAACGTGTTTCGAGGGCGCCGGCGCGGTGTGCACGGCGCCCCCGAGTGAGCAGGGCGTAGTGGGCAGCACGCCCACCCGCAGGGCTAACCGATGGGGACGGTCTCCGGGGGCACGTCGCCCTCGCAGCCCCACTGGAAGTTGTCGATGAAGGCGTAGCTGTCGAGGATCGAGTCGCTCATGTCGAAGATCGCGAACACGATCGTCACCGTCTCCCCGGGCTGCACGCCGGCCGAGGTCGTCAGCCACTTCGTGCCCGCGTGGCCCTCCATGCAGGTGCCGTGGAGCTCGGGGGCCGAGCAGCCGCCGTTGCACTCGGGATCGTTGGCCGCGTTGGCGTCGCGGTAGTCGAGGAAGCCGGCGTTGAGCGAGATCGGGGCGCCCTCGGCGTCGAAGGAGATGTTGCCCGTCCAGACCTCGGACTCGAGCCAGCCGATGTACATGTCGTTGTACTGCGAGCCGTAGTATTCGGGGTACTCGTAGCTGAAGAAGGCCAGGTTGTAGCTAAACGAGTTGACCGTGCTCGGCACGTCCGCGACGATGCGGATCTCCGTGTAGTCGTAGGCGCCGCCGTTGAGCTGCGAGTCGATGGTGCTCGAGCAGTCGCCCATGCCGACCAGGTCGACGTTCTCGAGGCAGTCGCCGTTGACGGGGTTGGAGTTGATCGGCGAGGGCAGGGTGATCGGATCGTAGGAGCCGAGGTCCGAGCTACAGCCGGCCGTGCCGTCGAGCTGGCTGACGTAGCCGCTGCCGATGACCGCGTACTTGGAGCCCTCTTGGGGAGGGAAGGCGCCCTGGTTGCCGAAGGACGAGCGCGTGCCGATGCCGTCGGCCGAGCCCGTGGTCGTGACCGTGACCTGGTTCTCGCCGTCGCAGTTGAGGCCCATGGCCCGGGCGATCGGCGTGCTCGCCTCCGCGTCACAGGGGCTGTGATCGGGGATGTCGCACTCGCAAAAATCACCCTCGCCACAGGGGATGGCGTCCTCGCCCGTGTCCAGCGACATGTCGAGCTTCACGCCGGTGGTCGAGCCCTCCTCGCCTTCCTCACCCTCCTCGCCCCCTTCGCCATCGGTGACCTCACCGATGCCGTCGCTGATGCCATCCTCGGAGCCGGTGTCCGTCGAGGGGCGATCGCCAGAGCAGCCAGGAGCCAGAAGTAGCGCAGCTAGCGAGGCCACCGAGGCTTGTACACATGTCGAACCCCAAATGTGACGAGACATGGACGGAAGCTACCAGCGTTTGAGGTCGGGCTCCAAGCCATCGATGGGGTTTCGACCGTAAATCTGAACGGCCTAATTTGTTACCAGCTATTTCGGTGGTCTGTCGGCTTACGGCCCAAATAGGGCGTGGCGTTTGGCGCAAGTGCGCGAGCGTGCCAGACCTGCTGCGGGTATAACGGCGAGCTCATGAGCGACGCCCCCGCACAGACCGCGAGCGCTTCCGTCCCCGAGATCGAGGAGCTCGGGCCGCGCTTCTTCGAGTTCGTTTCGGGCCTGCGCCGGCCCCTGGTGTTCTTGGACATCGAGGCGACCGGCACGGATGCCCAGCGCGACCGCATCATCGAAATTTCCCTGCTCCGCGTCGCCGCGGATCCCGTGACCATCGAGCAGCCGCGGACCTGGCGGGTCAACCCGCGCCAGCGCATCCCCCAAGAGGCGATCGAGATCCACGGGATCACCAACGAGGAGCTGGTCGACTGCCCGACCTTCCCGGAGCTCGCCGAGACCCTGGCCGAGCTCCTGCGCGGCGCGGACCTGGCGGGCTTTGCGGTCAGCCGCCTGGATTTGCGCCTGCTCAAGGCCGAATTCGCGCGAGCCAAGGTCGACCTCGACCTCGACGGCGCGCGCCTCGTGGACGCCCAGGTCGTCTACCACACCCGCGAGCCTCGCAACCTCGCCGCGGCCGTGGAGTTCTACTGCCAGCGCGTCCACGAGGGGGCCCACGGCGCCGAGGCCGACGCCATCGCCAGCCTCGAGGTCTTCGCCGGGCAGCTCGAGCGCTACCAGGACCTCGAGCTCCAGGTCGAGGCCTTCGACGACCTCGTCAGCTCGACGAACTCGGCCTTCGTGGATCAAAACCGCCGCTTCGTGTGGAAGGACGGCGAGCCGGCCTTCAACTTCGGCAAGCTCAAGGGCAAGCCGCTGCGCTGGGCCGCCGGCGACCCCGAGCACCGCAGCTACCTGCGTCGGCTGCTCAACGGCGGCAACCTCGAGGCCGAGGCGGGGCAGCTGGTGATCGAGGCGCTCCAGGGCAAGATCCGCACGAAGAGCTGAGCAGCCCAGGCCAGCCGCCCAGCTCGGCCCGACCCAGCTCAGCTGAGCTGGATCCAGCTCAGCTGGGTCCTGCTCAGCCCTGGACCCACTCGCAGATCCGCTCGATGGCGGTCAGCGTCTCCCCGCAGCGGCGGCGCAGGAAGTCCTCGTCCACGGGCGCGCTCGGATCGTCTTGTGCGGCGAGCTCGGCCAGCGCCGCCTCGCCGTCGAAGTTCACGTAGGCGAGGCGGGCGGTCAGCTCGGTGCGCGGCCGCCCGAACTCGACCCCGGGCAAGATCGCAACGCCGGTGTCCTCGAGCAGGCGCTCGCACAGCGCGGGGGCGTCCAGGATCCCACGCGCGGCCAGAGCCTCGCGGTGGGCCTCGAAGTCCGGGAACAGATAGAAGGCCCCGTGCGGCGCTGGGCAGTGGGCGCCGGCCGCCTGGAGCGCGAGCGCGGACCAGCGCCCGAGCCCCGCGAGCACCCGGCGCTCGTCGAGGAGGTAGCGCTCGATGTCCGGGCCGCCCTCGAAGGCTCGGATCGCCGCGTGCTGGATCGGCGCGCTGGTCGAGGTGAAGGTCTCGCTCGCCGCCGAGGCCATGGCGTCGAGCAGCCAGCGCATGCGCTTGGGGAACAAGAAGGTGCCCAGGCGCCAGCCCCCGGCGCCGCACCACTTGCTCAGGCCCGAGGAGATGATCGTGCCCTCGGGGTAGAAGGGCGCGATCGAGGCGTGGTTGCCCTCGTGGTGGAGCTCGCCGTAGATCTCGTCGCTGAGCAGGACCACGTTGTTGGCCATGGCCACGTCGGCGAGGGCCTCGAGCTCCGCGCGGCTGTAGCTGCGCCCGGTGGGGTTGGCCGGGTAGTTGAGGATCAAGATCCGCGGCCGCGAGGGATCCTCGGCGCACAGCTCCGCGAGGCGCTCGGGCTGGAGGTGCCAGTCGTTCTCGCGCAGGGTCTGAACCATGCGGACCTGACGGCCGATGATCCGCGCCTGGGGGGCGTAGGACACCCAGGCCGGCGTGGGGATCACCAGGTCGCCGTAGAAGACCATCTGCAGCAGGAACATCAGCTCCTTGCTGCCCGGGCCGATCAGCACGTCGTCGCCGGTGCGCACGATGTCGGCGCGGCGCGAGTGGTAGCCCGCGACCGCCTCACGCAGCGCGCGCAGGCCCTTGACCGGGAGGTAGTCCTTTTGGTGCGCGTTTTGTCGCAGAGCCTCGACCACCGACTCGGGCACCGGGAAGGGCGACTGGCCCAGGCCGAGCTTGTAGACCTGGCGTCCATCGGCGATCAGCTGGTTGCAGCGCTCGTTGATCGCCACGGTCGCCGAGTTGGGGAGGCCGCGGACGTTGAGGTTCAAGTTGATGCGGGGGCCGACGCTCACGCCCTCAAGATATCAAGCGCGCGTGCGTGCGCGTCATCGAGGCGCCGCCTGCCGGAAGCGAGTGCCAAGCGGATCTCCACGCGCCCGGTCGCGCCCAGCCGCGCCCGCCCTCGTCGCTCGCCGTGAAGTCGTGCGCGCGCCTGCTTGGATCTGCCGGGGCCGACAGCCCGCGAGCTGGCGACGAAGGGCGCGGGGAGGCTCACGGCTGCGTGGCAGCGAGACCGGCGCACGGTGAACCCGCGGCTCGCTCTCGAGTTCACGTAGACCCTCGCGATCGCGGCCGAGGTCGGTGATTTTGGAGGCTGCGCGCGGACGCCCGGAGCTCGCGAGCAGCGTCGAGTCGAGCGGAGGCTGCGCTGGTGATTGACGTTCGCATACGCGGTCTGGTGTGCGCTTTCTCGATTTCATTGCGGTCGCAGCGGTGCGAAGTCGCTTTCGCAATGGGTCCGACGCTTCGCGGACTGGACCACGACGCACAGCCAAGGTATCGAGCGCGGCGGCGCCGACCCTGCGCGCCACAGAGGTCCCATGGCCGCGAGCTACTTCGACGTCGACGGAACCCTGGTCAGCAGCAACTTGATGCACTCGGCCGTCTGGTACATGGCCAACGACGTCAACCCGCTGCGATCGGCCACCAAACTGGGCAAGCTCATCGCCCGGAGCCCCCGGCTCCTGTGGGCGGAGCTTCGAGATCGCCGCACCTTCAACGAGCTGCTCTTCGAGGTGTTCCGCGGGACGCCCGAGGACCGGCTGCACGTGCTCGCCGACGAGGCCTACGTGTGGTGCATGAAGGACCGGATCTACCCCGGCGCCCGCGACATCATCGCCCGGGCCAAGGACCTCGGCCACGAGGTCGTGCTGGTCTCCGGGGCCCTCGACTTCCTGCTCGAGCGCCTGGCCAAGGACCTGGGCGCCGACCACTACGTCGGCAACCGCCTGGAGATCCACGACGGCTACGCGACCGGCAAGATCCTGCGCCCGGTCGTCGCCGGGCCCACCAAGTCGCGGCTGATCGCCGACCACGCCCGCGACAACGGCCACGAGCTCGCCGACTGCTTCGGCTACTCCGACTCCTACTCCGACGTGCCGATGCTCTCGGTCGTCGGCCGCCCCGCGGTGATCAACCCGGATCCGGCGCTGCTGCGCATGGCCCGGACCTACCAGTGGCCGATCATCGAGCTCGAGACCGCCAGCAAATAGGGACGAACCCCCCGTGACCAGCCCCAACATCGTCTACCTCGACAAGCACAGCGCCCCGCGCGTGCAATTTTGCGGCGACAACCTCATCGAGGTCGACCTCCCGGTCGGCACCCGCTGCATCTACTCCAACCCGCCCCTCGAGCCGCTCAAGGACCTCGACGCGGCGATCCGCTACGCGATCACCCACCCCCAGGGCAGCGAGCCGCTCTACGCCAAGCTCCGCCCCGGCATGAAGGTGGTGATCGCGATCGACGACATCTCGATGCCGCTGCCCCCGATGCGCACCCCCGACGTGCGCGAGCGGGTGCTCAGCGTGGTGCTCGAGATGCTCGACGACTACGGGGTCGAGGACATCGAGATGATCGTCGCGCTGGCCTACCACCGGCGCATGACCGAGGCCGAGATCGAGCGCATGGTCGGCAAGCGGATCTTCGACCGCTTTTGGCCCGACCGGCTCTACAACCACGACGCCGAGGACGCCGACAACATGGTCGAGCTCGGGCGGACCGAGAACGACGAGCCCGTCGACATGAACCGGGCCGCGGCCGAGTCGGACCTGCTGATCTACGTCAACTGCAACCTCGTGCCGATGAACGGCGGCTACAAGTCCGTCGGCGTCGGCCTGTGCGGCGCCAAGACCCTCGCGGCGCACCACAACCCCTACGCGCTGCGCAAGACCGACTCCTACATGGAGCCGGAGAAGTCGCATATTCAGACGATCATCGATCGCATCGGTAAGTTGGTGCACTCGAAGCTGGACGTGTTCCACATCGAGACCACGCTCAACAACCGGATGTTCGATCGCAACCTCGACTTCCTGGCCAAGAACCCCGACGAGTACACGACCCGCGAGAAGCTGGCCCTGCGCGCGACCTTGTTCGCCCTCGACAAGTGCCCCGCGGGCCTGCGCGAGGAGATCTTCACGCGCTACCCGGCGCCCTACGGCGTGACCGGCGTGTTCGCCGGGGCCACGGAGCCGACCCACCGCCAGACCATCGCCAAGTGCTACGAGCAGTACTGCGTGCCCGTGGACGGCCAGGCGGACATCCAGATCACCGGCATCCCCTACATCTCGCCCTACAACGTGCACGCGTTCTTGAACCCGCTGCTGGTTCAGGTCATGGCCCAGGGCTACATGCACAACCTGCATCGCAACAAGCCGATGCTCAAGCAGGGCGGGACGCTGATCATCACCCACCCGTGCAGCGATCGCTTCGACCACGACCAGCACGCGTCCTACGTCGAGTTCTTCCACAAGCTGCTGCCCCAGACCCGCGACGCGGTCCAGCTCCACAAGCGCTTCGAGAAGGAGTTCGCCCGCAACCCGGCCTACATCCGCATGTACCGCACGGGCCAGGCCTACCACCCCAACCACCCCTTCTTCATGTGGTACTGGGGCGAGGGCGGACGCCAGTGGCAGGGCCGCTGCATCGTCGTCGGGGCCGACAACGAGTACGTGCCCGAGATCCTCGGCTACGAGACCGCGCCGAACATGACCGAGGCCATCCGCATGGCCAAGGAGACGGCGCCGCGTGATCCGCAGATCACCAGCCTCAACTTTGCGCCGATCATGATGACGGAGATGAAGTGAGGCCGCGATGAGCGAGCAGCAGCAGCAACTCGACGTCGCCGCCCAGCTCGAGGGCAAGAACCTGATCGTCATCGGGGCGACCGGCTTCTTGGGCAAGGTCTGGCTGGCGATGCTCTTGCATCGCTACCCGGGCATCGGCAAGTGCTACACGGTCGTCCGCTCGCGCCGGACGATCAGCTCGAAGGAGCGCTGGTGGTCCGAGGTCGCGCCCTCGCCGGTCTTCGACCCGCTGCGCGAGCAGCACCCCGGGGCCGCCTTCGAGGCCTTCTTGCGCGAGAAGATCGTGCCGATCGACGGCGACGTGACCCGCGATCGCATGGGCATCGACCCGGCGCTGCTCGACCGCCTCGAGGCGGCGATCGGCACCCCCGAGGCGATCCACGCCATCGTCAACGTCGCCGGCGTGGTCGACTTCAACCCGCCCCTCGACGACGCGCTCTCGGTCAACGCCTACGGCGCCCGCCACCTCGTCGACCTCTCGCGCAAGCTCGGCGAGGCGCCGGTGATGCACACCAGCACCTGCTTCGTCGTCGGCTGCCGCGACGGCGTGACCCTCGAGCGCAGCACCCTCGAGTTCCCCTTCCCGCGCGCCGACGAGCTCGATCTCGAGCACTGGGACGCCGAGCGCGAGATCGCCGAGTGCTCCGACCTCGTCGAGTCCACGCGCCGCCGGGCCGAGGACGCCCCTCGCCAGTCGCACCTGCTCGACGAGGCCAAGCGCAACCTCCGGGAGCGCCACGAGCCGCTGCGCGGCCAGGCCCTGAAAGACGAGCTCGACAAGGTCAAGCGCCGCTTCGTGCGTGAGCGGCTGATCGCCGCCGGGGCCGAGCGGGCCACCTTCTGGGGCTGGCCCAACATCTACACCTACACCAAGAGCATCGGCGAGCAGGTCCTGCTGCGCTCGGGCATCCCGCTGACCATCGTCCGCCCGGCGATCGTCGAGTCGGCCGTGGACTTCCCCAAGCTCGGCTGGTGCGAGGGCATCTCGACCTCCACGCCGATCATGTACCTGGTCTACCAGGGCCTGCAGACCATCCCCGTCGGGGAGCACTGCTACTACGACGCGATCCCCGTCGACCTGTGCTCGGCCGGGATGATCGCCGCGCTCGCGGCCCTGATCGCCGCGCGCCACGAGGTCTGCTACCAGCTGTGCTCCTCGGACAGCAACCCGCTCAAGACCCGCCGCGCCGGCGAGCTGATCGGCCTGGGCAAGCGGCTGCACTACAAGAATCGCAGCAAGGGCAACCCGCTGGTCAACATGCTCCAGGCCCACGCCGAGGCGGAGATCCTGCCCGTCGAGGTCTACGAGCGCCGCTCGGCCCCGGCGACGGTGCGCCGGGCCAGCAAGGTCGACCAGCTGCTCGCGCGCTTCGAGGACTCCCCGGTCGAGCGCTGGACCAAGCCCGTGCGCAAGCAGGCCCAGTCCATGGCCCGCCAGGCCAAGAACGTCAACATGGTGATGGAGGCCTTCATCCCCTTCATCGCGGGCAACGAGATGCGCTTCTCGGCCAAGAACACCCGCGCGTTGATGGCCTCGCTGACCGAGCGCGACCAGGCGCTGCTGCCCTGGAACCCCGAGGACATCGACTGGCGCGACTACTGGCTCAACATCCACCACAAGGGCGTCGAGGAGTTCTCGATCCCCCTGCTCGAGGACAAGCTGCGCAAGCAGGTCAAGCCGCTGCGCCGCCACGACAACCTCGTGGCCATGCTCGAGGACATGTGCGAGCGCCACGAGCACGCGCTGATCTTCCAGCGCCTCGAGGGTGACCCGCCCCAGCTCACGCGGATCACCTACAGCGACCTCGATCGGCGCTCGGCGGCGCTGGCCGCCAAGCTGTGGGCGGCCGGCGTGCGCAAGGGCGACCGCGTGGCCCTGGGCGGGCGCAACCACCCGGCGTGGGGGATCGCCTACTTCGGGATCCTGCGCTGCGGCGCCGCGGCGGTGCCGATCGACAAGGACTACGAGGCCATGCCCATGGCCACGGTCCTGCGCAAGTCCAAGGCCAAGCTGGCGATCTTCGACGTCCAGGTGGTCGAGATCCCCGAGCAGGCGCAGCTGTGCCCGCGCTGGGATCTGCACGAGGTCACCGGCGAGCCCCCGGCCGACGCGCCGGCGCCCAAGGCCCCCGAGGTCGAGATCGCCGACAGCGACCTCGCCAGCGTGCTCTACACCTCCGGGACCACGGGTGACCCCAAGGGGGTGATGCTCACCCACGAGAACTTCACGGCGCTGGTCGCCGCCTTGGCCCCGCTCTTCCCCCTCGGGCACGAGGACAGGGTGCTCTCGGTGCTGCCCCTGCACCACACCTTCGAGTTCACCTGCGGCCTGCTGCTCCCGCTCTCGCGCGGGGCCCGGGTCGTCTACCTCGACGAGATCAACGGGGATCGCATGGTCGAGGGCCTCGAGCTCGGGCAGATCACCGGGATGATCGGCGTGCCCGCGCTGTGGGAGCTGATCGAGCGCCGCGTGCTCACCGAGGTCCGTGACCGCGGCAAGCTGACCGAGCGGATCTTCGAGTTCACCCTCGACCTCAACCGCAACATCGGCAAGACCCTGGGCGTCGACCTCGGTCGCGTGCTCTTTGGCCAGGTCCACGCTCAGCTCGGCGGCAACCTGCGCTACCTGGTGTCCGGGGCCGCGGCCCTACCCAAGGACGTGCACCGCACCTTCCAGGGCCTCGGCCTGCACCTCGCCGAGGGCTACGGCCTGACCGAGGCCGCGCCGGTCCTGACCCTGTCCAAGGCCACGCCGCGCAACAAGGGCGGCAACGTCGGCAAGGCGATCCCCGGCGTCGAGCTCAAGATCGACGGCCCGAACAGCGAGGGCGTGGGCGAGATCCTCGCCCGCGGCCCCAACGTGATGGTCGGCTACGAGGGCGACGACGCCGCGACCGAGCAGGTCCTCGACGAGGGCTGGCTGCGCACCGGCGACCTCGGGACCCTCGACGACAAGGGCCGCCTGCGCATCGTCGGGCGCTCCAAGGAGGTCATCCTCTCGGCCTCGGGCGAGAACGTCTACCCCGACGACGTCGAGGTCATGCTCGGGCTCCCGCGCTTCATCAAGGAGCTGTCGATCGTCGGCGTGCCCGACCGCGACAAGGAGGGGGCCGAGCGCGTCGCCGTGCTCGCCGTGCCCGACTACGAGGGCGAGGACGTCGACCGCATCGAGCGGCGGCGCGAGGCCGAGGGCGAGCTGCGCAAGCAGATCGGCGAGCTGTCCCGGCACATGCGGCCCACGGTGGTCCACTTCACCGACGTCGACCTCCCGCGCACGGCCACCCGCAAGGTCAAGCGCAAGGACGTGCGCAAGATCCTCGAGACCCTGCGCGAGGCCGCCGAGGCCGTGGCCGAGGCCAAGGCGCACAGCGGTCAGGCCGGCCAGGCCTCGATCGTCGTCAGCGCGGTCGCCTCGATCGCGCGCAAGAAGCCCGAGGAGATCAAGCCGGAGCTCGACCTGCAAAACGACCTCGGCTTCGACTCGCTGATGATCGTCGAGCTCGCGTCGATCCTCTCGGCCTCGGCGCCCAAGCTGGGCGAGGTCGACCTCTCGGCGCTGCGCACCGTGTCCGAGCTCGAGGCCGCGTTCACGGCCGCGGTCGGGCGCAAGGCCGAGCCCTCGCGCACGCGCAACATCGAGAAGGACGACGAGGACTTCTACGTCCCCGAGTTCATCCGCGACCCGGCCAAGGCCGCGCTGACCGTGGGCCAGCTGTCCTTCTACGACCGCTTCATGCGCGTCGAGATCCACGGCAAGGCCAACATCCCCTACAACCGCAACACCCTGGTCGTCGCCAACCACGCCTCGCACCTCGACATGGGCCTGGCGAAGTACGCCCTCGGCAGCTACGGCCACGAGATCGTCGCCCTGGCCGCCGAGGACTACTTCTTCAAGAGCAAGTGGATGCGGGCCTACTTCGAGAACTTCACGAACATGGCCGCCCTCGACCGGCGCTCCGGGCTGCGCAAGGCCATGGAGCAGGCCGGCGAGCACTTCGACCGCGGGCGCACGGTGCTGATCTTCCCCGAGGGGACGCGCAGCACCGACGGGACCATGCGCGAGTTCATGCCGCTGATCGGCCACCTGGTCATGACCCACCGCGTGGACGTGCTCCCGCTGTGGCTCGGCGGCACGCACAAGGCCCTGCCCAAGGGCGTGAAGGTCCCGATCCCGCGCAAGCGCAAGGTCGAGGTCCGGATCGGGCCGCCGCTGACCATCGAGCAGCTCGAGCGGCGAACCGGCGGGATGAAGCGCGCCGACGCCTACCGCGAGGTCGCGCGCCTGTCCCACGACGCCGTCGCGGCCCTGCGCGACGGCTGGCAGCTCGACCTCGAGCGCGAGCCGCTGACCGAGGGCGAGGGCGCGAGCGGAGAGGCCGGCGAGACGGCTTCGCTGGCCTCGGCCAGGCCCGGGCGCAAGCCCAACGGCGTCTCGCAGACCCAGGCGATCTTCGACGACCTCCGCGGCCGCTTCGTGCCCGGGGCCGTCGACAAGCCGACGAGCTTCTACTTCTCCCTGGGCAGCGCCGCCGACGGAAAGTGGACCTTGAAGCTCGACGCCGAGCAGGCCCAGTTCGAACCCGGTCGCCCCGACGGCGGCAAGGCCGACTGCGTGCTCAAGACCTCGGTCGAGATCTTCGAGAAGATCGTGCGCGAGAGCTACACGCCCTCGGTCGCCGAATTCATGGCCGGCAAGGTCAAGTCCAACGACATCGCGCTGCTCCAGGTCTTCCAGCGCGCCTTCGCTCTGTGAGCACGAAAGCCATGACCATGACCCAGTCCACCAGCGCAATCGAGTCCGGCAAGCTGCTGATCACCGGCGCCACGGGCTTCTTGGGCCAGCACGTGGTCGCGGCCGCCCGCGCCGCCGGCTACGACGTCTCGGCCCTGGTCCGCGACGTCGAGGCCCCCGCCGCCCGCATGCTGCTCGAGGCCAAGGCCGAGGGCGAGCTCGAGCTCTACGCCGGCGACGTGCTCGACCCGGCCAGCGTCGAGCAGGCCGCCGAGGGCTGCGTGGCCGTGCTGCACTGCGCCGGCAAGGTCTCGCGCGCCGGCGAGGACGCCACCGAGATGACCCGGGTCAACGTCGGCGGCGTCGAGGTCGTGCTCGACGCCTGCAAGGCCGCGGGCCTGCGCCGGGCCGTGGTCGCGAGCACCAGCGGGACGATCGGGATCAGCACCGACCCCGAGCGCGTCGCCGACGAGCGCGACGAGCCGCCGCTCTCGCTGATCAACAAGTGGCCCTACTACCGCAGCAAGTACTACGGAGAGCAGTCGGCCCTGGCCCGCGACGCCGAGGACTTCGAGGTCGTGGTCGTCAACCCGGCGCTGCTGCTCGGCCCCGGGGATCTTCACGGCAGCTCCACCGAGGACGTGCGCCGGGCCCTCGAGCAGCGCTCGCCGGTGGTCCCGGCCGGCGGCTACGCCTTCGTGGACGCCCGCGATGCCGCCGAGGGCATGATCTTGGCCCTGCAAAAGGGCCGCGCGGGCCAGCGCTACCTGCTGGTCTCCTGCAATTGCCCGATCCGCACCTTCGTCACCCGGGTCGCCCGGGTCGCCGGCCTCGACGGCCCGGTCTTCGCCCTCCCGGACCACGCCGTGGTCGAGCGGGCCACGCGGTGGTTCGCCCGCCAGGCCCAGAGCCTGCTCGGTGAGGACGACGCGATGCCCGACGAGACCAGCATCGAGATGGCCCAGCACTACTGGTACGTGGACTCGACCCGGGCCGAGAACGAGCTCGGCTGGCGCGCCCGCGACCCGATGATCACCCTCGCCGACACCGTCGCCGACCTGCGCGAGCGCGGCATCGTCATGATGCGCGCGCCGGCCTAGTCCTCTGCCCAACCCCCAGCCTCCCCGGAGCTCGACCGTGTCAGGCGATCTTTCCAGCGCGCCGGCGATCCTCGCCAAGGGCCCCGGCCCGACCGTGGCGATCGTCAACCCCATGGCCCAAAGCGGCGCCGCGGGGGACAACTGGGCGCAGATCCGCGACGCCCTGCGCGTGCGCCTGGGCGGCCTGCGCACGCGCTACACCGAGGGCCCGGGCCACGCCGCGCTGCTGTGCCGCGAGGCCCTCGAGGCCGGCGCACAGACGATCTTGTCGGTCGGCGGCGACGGGACCTGCAACGAGGTCCTCGGCGGCTTCGTCGACCCCGAGGACGGCCACAACCGCTTCCCCGAGGCGACCTTGGCCGTGCTCGCCGCGGGCACTGGCGGCGACTTCCAGCGCATGTTCGGCCGGGCCCGCCTCGTCCGCCAGGTCGACCGCCTGTGCGCCGCCGAGACCCGCAGCGTCGACTACGGCGTGGCCCGCTTCGTCGACGACGACGGCCGCCCGCGCCTGCGCCCCTTCCTCAACGTCGCCAGCGTCGGGGTCAGCGGCGAGGTCGTCCGCCAGGTCAACGCCTCCAACGCCCAGCTCGGGGCCACGGCCAAGTACCTGCTCGGCACCTTCCAGGGCATCGCGCGCTGGCGCAACGTCCAAGTCGAGATCCAGCGCGACGACGAGCCCGCGCGCCGCGTCGACCTGACCTTGGGCATCGTCGCCAACGGCCAGTACTTCGGCGCCGGCATGTGGGTGGCCCCGCGCGCCGAGATCGACGACGGCCAGTTCGACTGCGTCGAGGTCACGGGCATGTCCAAGCGGACGCTGATCGCGACCTTGGCCAAGGTCTTCGAGGGCCGCCACCTGCGGGTCCGCGGGGTCGAGCACAGCCACGGCCAAAAGGTCAGCATGCGCCCGGTCTGGGCCGAGGCCGAGGTCCCCGTCGAGCTCGACGGCGAGACCGTGGGCCGGCTGCCGGCGAGCTTCGAGCTGCGCGCGGGCTCGCTGCGCCTGCGCGTGGGCTGAGAGACGCTGAGCGCCGCCCGGGCTTCAGGTCTTCGACTTGGACCTGGCTTTGGCTTTGGCCTTGGACTTGGTCTTCGACTTGGCCGCGAGCTTGGTCGAGGCCCTGCGCTGCGCGGACACCTCCTTGAGCGTCTCGATGAACAGCTCGAGGGCCGCCGAGCGCTGGGCCTTGCTCGGGTAGTAGAGATAGAAGCCCGGCACCGACGCGGCGTAGGGCTCGAGCACCTGGCGCAGCGTCCCCTCGCGCAGCTGGGTCTGCACGTGGGGCTCCATGGCGTAGGCCAGACCCAGGCCCTGCTCGGCCCACTTGATCGACGCCAGGCCGTCGTTGGAGACCAGGCCGCCGCGCACGGGCACGCGCCACGAGCGACGGCCACGCTCGAGCTCCCAGGCGTAGAGCGCGTCCGTGGTCCGCGAGCGGAAGGTCAGGCACTCGTGGCGCAGCAGGTCCTCGGGGCGCTGGGGCGTGCCGTGCTCGTCGAGGTAGCTGGGCGAGCCGACGACGATCAGCCGAAAGGCGTCGCTCAGGCGCAGGGCGATCATGTCGCGCTCGAGGTACTCCTCGAGGCGCACGCCGGCGTCGAAGCCCTCGCGCACGATGTCGACCTGGCGATCCTCGAACACGAGCTCGACCTCGATGCGAGGGTGGCGAGCGCGGAACACCGGGAGCACCGGCTCGATGACCATGGGATAGGCCGAGGGCGGGACCGTGAGCCGCACGCGGCCGACGACCTCGCCGGGCTTGGCCGAGACCTCGGCGAGCGCGGCCCGGGTCTGGGCGAAGGCTGGGGCCACGGCCGCGACGAGCTGGCGCCCGGCGTCGGTCAGCGAGACGCTGCGAGTCGTCCGCGCGAACAAAACCACGCCGAGGGTCTGCTCGAGCCGGCGCACGCCCTGGCTGACCGCCGAGCGCGAGACGCTGAGCTCCCGCGCCGCGCCGCTGAAGCTCTGCGCGCGGGCGACCGCCAAGAAGGCCTGGAGCTGGGCGAAGGGCAGCTGGTTCACGCTCTCAGTGCGCCCGAGGCGAGCTTCGCTGTCAAGCGCGCGCGAAGATCGGGCTTGCGTTCGCGGCCCAAAAACGGCTCATTGAAGGGGTAGGAGCGAGGGGCGAGATTGTCCAGTCTGGCTTGACAGCCATGTCTTTGGGCGACCTCTACCCGGTCGCCTGGTCGTGGCTCATCTTTTGTCCACGGGCGAGCTGGTCTCGCCCATCGCTCGAGGGCGCGCTGTCGATTGTCCTCGAGATGACCAAGGAGAGGTAGATACATGCTCGCATCCGTTTTTCATGGCGCCGGTGACATCCGCATCGACCAGGTCCCCGATCCCAAGATCGAGGCGCCGACCGACGCCATCGTCCGCATCACCCGAACCGCGATCTGCGGCTCGGATCTCTGGTTTTACCGCGGCCAGCAAGACTACGCCCCGGGCAGCCGCACCGGCCACGAGCCCATGGGCGTGGTCGAGGAGGTCGGCGCCGAGGTCCGTCACGTCCGCCCCGGTGACCTCGTGCTGGCCCCCTTCGCGATCTCCGACGGGAGCTGCGAATTTTGCCAGCACGGCATCCAGACCTCGTGCTCCCACGGCGGCTTTTGGGCGGGGATCACCGACGGCGCCCAGGGCCAGTACGTCCGCGCGCCCCTGGCCGACGGGACCTTGGTGCGCGTCCCCGAGCACGTGCACGAAAACGACCGCTTGCTCGACGCGCTCTTCCCTCTGACGGACGTCATGGGCACCGGCCACCACGCGGCCGTCTGCGCGGGGGTCGTGCCGGGCTCGACGGCGGTGGTGATCGGCGACGGCGCAGTGGGTCTATGTGGCGTGCTCGCGGCGCGCCGCCTGGGCGCCGAGCGGATCATCGCCGTCGGCCACCACGCCGACCGGCTCGAGAAGGCGCGCGCCTTCGGGGCCACGGACATCGTGTCGAGCCGCGGGGACGCGGCGATCGGCGAGATCCAGGCGCTGACCCGCGGCGGCGCCCGGCATGTGCTCGAGTGCGTCGGCGCGCACAGCTCGATGGCCACGGCGATCCGCGTGGCGCGACCGGGCGGGACGATCGGCTACGTCGGTGTCCCCCACGGCGTCGCGGAAGAGGGCCTCGACATCATGGGCCTGTTCTTTGGCAACTTGACCCTGCGCGGCGGTCCGGCGCCGGTCCGCGCCTACATGCGCGAGCTGATGGACGACGTGCTCGAGGGCACCCTCGACCCCTCGCCGGTGTTCGACATGCGCGTGGACATCGAGGGCATCCCCGATGGCTACGCCGCGATGAACGAGCGCAAGGCGCTCAAGGTGCTAGTCCAGCCGCGCTAGAAAGAAGAACGATATGCGTGACAGTAGCAATGATCACCCACCTCTCGTTCTACGCCGGCTGGCCGAGCGCGATGGCGGTCCAGCTGGCCAAGCAGCTCTTCGAGGAGCAGGATCAATGAGCGGCGTCTCGTACGAGGGCTCGGCCTTGCTCGCCGCGCTGATGGTCTGCGCGTGCGCGCATCAGCCCGCGCAGACCCAGTTTCAGGTCGATCGCGGCGCGGAGCGGAGCACGTCGAAGGGCGGCGCCGACGAGTTCACCGGCGAAGTCCGCGTTCAGATGCTCATGGCGCCCAACGGCGTGCGGGACTTCTCCGCGGCCTACGTGACCTTCGAGCCCGGCGCGCGAA
This sequence comes from Pseudenhygromyxa sp. WMMC2535, assembly GCF_011083025.2. Taxonomy (NCBI): domain Bacteria; kingdom Pseudomonadati; phylum Myxococcota; order Nannocystales; family Nannocystaceae; genus Pseudenhygromyxa; species Pseudenhygromyxa sp. WMMC2535. Next base: position 2,035,075 of record NZ_JABJWV010000001.1, on the reverse strand, counting down.
CGGCCTGGCATAGCCACCCCGCCGGTCAGACCCTCGTGGTCACCGAGGGCGCGGGCTGGGTCCAGCTCGAGGGTAGCGAGCGTGTCGAGATTCACCCTGGCGACGTCGTCTGGACGCCGCCGGGCGTACGCCACTGGCATGGCGGCACGCGCGAGAGCGCGATGACCCACATGGCGGTGCAGCAACAGGTCGAAGGCGGCGTCGTCGAGTGGTTCGAGCACGTCGACGACGAGACCTATGTCGGAGGAAAATGAGCATGAGCAGCACGAAATCCAACCCTCGCTACGACTTCAGCGGTCGCGTCGCGCTGGTCACCGGCGCCGGCTCGGGCATGGGCCTGGCCACGGCCAAGGCCTTCGCGGAGACCGGCGCATCCGTGGTCCTGGCCGACATCGACGAGGACAGCGTGACCAAGGCGGCCAAGGAGCTGAGCGACGCCGGCCACCAGGCCCTCGCGGTCACCTGCGACGTGGCCGACGAGGCCCAGGTCGCCGCGATGGTCGAGCGCAGCGTCTCTCACTTCGGCCGTCTCGACATGGCCTTCAACAACGCCGGGATCCAGGCGCCGCCCTCGGCGCTCGCGGACCAGCGCGCCGAGGACTTCGACCACGTCAACGGGATCAACCTCCGCGGCGTGTGGGCGTGCATGAAGCACGAGCTCGTGCAGATGCGAGCCCAGGGGAGCGGCGCGATCGTCAATTGCTCTTCGGTCGGCGGCCTCGTCGGCCTGCCGACCCTCGCGGCCTACCACGCGACCAAGCACGGCGTGCTCGGCCTGACCAAGAGCGCGGCGCTCGAGTACGCGGCGCAGGGCATCCAGATCAACGCCGTCTGCCCCGGGACCATCGACACCCCGATGGTCGCCGAGATGATGGCCAACCAGCCGGAGCAGATGGCGGAGATCATGAAAAAGCAGATGATCGGCCGGCTCGGACGCCCCGAGGAGATCGCCGCGGCGGTGCTGTGGCTGTGCAGCCCCGGGGCGAGCTTCGTGGTCGGCGTTGGCCTGCCGGTGGACGGCGGGTTCACGGCCAACTGATGCGAGCTCCCGGGTCGGGTCGGGTCGTTCGCTCGCGCCTCAGAGCCCCTGCTTGCCGATGCGGTGCTTGGGGTTTTGGGGATCGAGCACCGCCTTGGCCGCGGCCTCGCGGCGCTCGCTGTAGCGATCGACCAAAAACTCGCGCAGGTCCCGGGTCAGCAGCGTGAACTTGTAGAGCTCCTCCATCACGTCGACGACGCGGTCGCGGTAGGGGGAGTCCTTCATGCGCCCGTCGTCCTCGAACTCCAGGTAAGCCTTGGGCACCGAGGACTGGTTGGGGATCGTCAACATCCGCATCCAGCGGCCGAGCACGCGCAGCGAGTTGACCACGTTGTAGGACTGGGAGCCGCCGCAGACCTGCATGACCGCCAGGGTTCGACCCTGGGTGGGCCGGACGGCGCCGATCGACAGGGGGATCCAGTCGATCTGGTTTTTGAACACCCCGGTGATGGTTCCGTGCATCTCGGGGCAGGACCAGACGTGGCCGTCGGACCACAGCGCGAGCTCGCGCAGCGCTTGGACCTTGGGGTGGTCCTCGTCGTCGGGCCCCTTCACGGGCAGGCCGGCGGGGTGGAAGAAGCGGACCTCGCAGCCGAGGCCCTCGAGCACGCGGGCGGCCTCCTCGGCGAGCAGGCGGCTGTAGGAGCGCTCGCGCAGCGAGCCGTAGAGCATCAGGATGCGCGGCGGATCCGTGCGGATCTCGAAGTCCGGGAAGTGCGGGTGACGCAGCGCGGGCGGGTTGCCGTCGTGGTAGCTCATGGGGGGCTCAGTCCTGGGGTACCAAGAAGATCGCCTGCTTGTCCGCGGGCATCTCGGCAAGCTCGGCGGCGTCGAGTCGGGCGTAGATCTCGATCAGGTTGCCGCCGGGATCTTCGAGCCACAGCTCGTGCAGGGGGGTGCCGTGCCAGGTGGTCCGCGCCGGCTTGCGGATCTCCCACCCGGCGGCCGCAGCCCGGCGGTGCGCGGCGATCACCGCGTCCTTGCTGCCCACGTCGATGCCGAGGTGATAGAGGGTGTCGTGGTTCAAGGTCTTGCCGTCGTCGACGAGGATCACGAAGTTCGTGCGCAGGGCCTCGCTCACGAAGGTCACGTAGCGATGCGTCCACTCCTTGGGGGCGACGCCGAGCAGCCAGGTGTAAAAGCGGGCGGCGGCGGGCAGGTCGGGCACGCGGATGCTCGCGTGAAACTCCTTGGGGTCGGGGCCCTCGGGGACCTCGCGCAGGGCGGCGAGCACCTCGATGCGAGCACGCAGCTGGTCGCGCACGCTGCGAAAGCGCTCGAGTCGCGCGGCCTCGTCGAGGGCCGCGAGCGCCGGGTCGGCGGGATCGAAGAGCGGCCAATGCAGCCGCGGCGCGCTCGAGAGCGCGGCTGGGCAGACTTCGTCGGCGCACAACGTGATCACCAGCGTCGCGCCCTCGGCCTCGATGTCGGCGACCGACTTGGCGCGCTGCTCACCAATGTCGACGCCGAGCTCGGCCATCGCCGCGACCGCCATGGGGTGGACCTGGGTGGGCGCCGAGCCGGCCGAGCGCACGCGGACCGCTGAGCCGAAGTGCGCGCGGGCGAGGCCCTCGGCCATCTGTGAGCGGGCCGAGTTGGCGACGCAGACGAAGAGCAGGCTGTCGAATTGCAGTCCGGGCATGGCTGATCCTCAGGAAGCGGAAGAGGAGGAGGAGGTGGTGGTGGTGGTGGCGGGGAACCAACCCTTGGTGCGGTTGGCGAAGGCGACGAGCGAGAGCATCACCGGGACCTCGATGAGCACGCCGACCACGGTGGCCAAAGCGGCGCCCGAGGCCAGGCCGAACAAGCTGATCGCCACGGCCACGGCGAGCTCGAAGAAGTTCGACGTCCCGATCATCGCCGCCGGCGCGGCGACCTCGAAGGGGAGCTTCAGAGCCCGGGCCAGGGCGTAGGTCAGCGCGAAGATCCCGTAGCTCTGGATCAGCAGCGGCACGGCGATCAACACCACGCGACCGGGCTGGGCGACGATGGTCTCGGCCTGGAAGCCAAAGAGCAGGACCACGGTCAGCAGCAGCCCGAGCATGGACGTGGGCTTGAGCTTGCCGGCCAGGCGCTCGACGGCCTCGGGGCCGCCGGCTCGGCTGAGCCGCTTTTGAGTCAGCAAGCCGGCCGCGAGCGGGACGACCACGAAGATCACCACCGAGGCCAGCAGCGTCTCCCAGGGCACCTGGAGCTCGGTGACGCCGAGCAGCAGCCCGGCGATCGGGGCGAAGGCGAACACCAAGATGATGTCGTTGATCGTGACCTGGACCAGGGTGTAGTTGGCGTCGCCCTCGGTCAGGTGACTCCACACGAACACCATGGCGGTGCAGGGCGCCACGCCCAGGAGGATCATCCCGGCGATGTAAGCCTGGGCGTCGGCGGCCGGGACCAGGTCGGCGAACACCTGCTCGAAGAAGAGCACGCCCAGGGCCGCCATCGAAAACGGCTTGATCAGCCAGTTGACCGCCAAGGTGAGCGCCAGGCCCTTGGGCTTCTTGCCCACGTCGCGCAGGCAAGACGGCTCGACCTTGAGCATCATCGGGTAGATCATCAGCCAGATCAGCGCGGCGACCACGAGGTTGACCCGCGCCCACTCGAGGCCGGCGACGAGCTCGAAGAGCCCCGGCGCGAGCAGGCCCAGGCCGACGCCGGCGGCGATCGCCAGGCCGACCCACAAGGACAAGTAGCGTTCGAAGATGCCCATGGTGTTTGCTCTGATACGTCTCACAAGCCAGCGACGAGGGCCTTGAGCAGCGCGACCGCGCCGGGCTCGACGCAGTAGCAGACCCGCGGCCCGTCGACCTCGCCGCGGATCAAGCCGGCCTGCTTGAGCTGCTTGAGGTGCTGGGAGACGGTCGACTGGGCGAGGGGCAGCTCGCCGACGATGTCGCCGACGATGCAGCCCTCGTGGCGCACGAGCAGGCGGATGATGGCCACGCGCGCCGGGTGAGCGATGGCCTTGGCCAGGCGCGCGAGCTGCTCGTTGGCCGCCGCCTCGTCGCGGGGGACGGGAGGCGTGGGCCGAGCCGGTGGGCAGCAGGAGGTGGACTTGGGGCGCTTCACGGGAGCTGAGTTTGACCGTCCATCGTCGATTTACGATTGGCACTCGAAAAGGTCAAGTGCCAGGCTCGAAAAGCGCCGTCGTCATGGATGCAGGATTCTGGCAACCTCGACCCGCGATGACTCGCTCCCCCCGCCTGGCCCTGGCCACCTGCGCGAACCTGCCCGACTGGGAGGTCGACGACCGCCCGCTGCACGCCGCCCTCGCGCGCCGCGGGGCCAGCGTCGAGCAGCCCTGCTGGGACGACCCCGAGGTCGACTGGGCCAGCTTCGACGCCGTCGTGATCCGCACGACCTGGGACTATCAGCACCGCTGCCAGGATTTCGTGCGCTGGGCCGAGGCCGTGGAGGCGCGCACCAGGCTGTTCAACCCCGCGGCGGTCGTGGCCTGGAACACCGACAAGCGCTACCTGCGAGAGCTCGGTGAGCGCGGGGTCGCGCTCGCGCCGAGCCTGTGGCTCGAGCCCGGGGAGGCCGTGGACCTGCGCGCGGCCGTGGCCGACTTCGCCAGCGAGCGGGCCTTCTTCAAGCCCGTGGTGGGCGCGAGCGCGGTCGGGACGCGGCGCTTTTCGACCACCGACGCCGACGAGCTCGCCGCGGCCGCGGCCGACCTCGACGCGCACCTGGCCGCGGGCGAGGCGATGATCCTCCAGCCCTACCTGGCCTCGGTCGAGGACCAGGGCGAGCTCTCGGTGCTCGTCTACGACGGCGAGCCCTGCTACGGCGTGCGCAAGATCCCCGTGCCCGGGGACTACCGCGTGCAGGACGACTACGGGGCCAGCGACGAGCCCTGGCAGCCAGACGAGGCCGCCCGCGAGCTCGTCGCGCGCAGCCTCGCCGCCCTCGGCCAGCGCATCCGCGAGCTCGGCGGTCGAGATGAAGCGCTGCTCTACGCCCGCGTCGACATGCTCCGGGATCACGAGGGCGCGCTGGTCCTCAACGAGCTCGAGCTCGTCGAGCCCTCGCTCTTCTTTCGCCATGATCCGCGCGCGGGCGAGGGCTTCGCCGACGCGCTCTTGCGTCGGCTCTAGACTGCGGGCTCTTGTCGGCGTCCGATCGGCGTCCGATGGCGGGGCCGCGAGGCGGGCTCGGCCGTCGGCGCTGCGTCGCGTTCGATGGCGACGCAGCGCCCGGGCGTCTCGGCCCCGGATGGATTGGCCCGGCGAGATTGGGCCGGCGAGATTGGAGGATCGGGTCCGCCCCTGGGATGGGGCCGTTCGCTGGGGTCCGGCGTCACGCCTCGTCACCAGACCAGGCTGTGCGCCGGTGAATTTCGCCGTTTAGAGCGGTCTTTGTGCGCCGGTGACGAACGGTGACGGCACGGATCCGCGTGATCCAGCCGTGACCCTCGCGTCCCTGACCGTCAAGCAGGTGGGCGCCCATGCTGGTCGTGCGTCGGGGCCAACGCGGCCCGGCGAAGACTTCCCCACCTCCTCTCGACCCTCAGTTCAGGACCAGGACGCGACATGGCTACCAAGCTCGGACGCAAGCAGCTCCCCCCCGGCCACAAGGCCGACGACTTCAAGTACATCGGCCGCCCGGCCAAGGACCAGGGCGACTTCGACGAAGAGGTCGGCATCGCCGACATGGCCTCGGTCAACCAGTTCGAGAACCGCAACAGCTCGAAGTACTACCACGCTGGCGTCCTGCAGTCGCAAGGCAAGTGGTTCCTCTACACCGAGTGGGGGCGGATCAGCGGCGGCAAGAGCTGGTCGAGTGGCGCGCCCAAGTCCGGGATGGACTTCATGTTCACCGCCTGCACGAGCGAGGCCGAGGCCCGCGCGCTGTTCCGCAAGCAGTGCCGCTCGAAGAACGTCTCGCGCCTGACCCAGCAAGAGGTCGGCGGCAAGACGATCTGGGCGGCCAAGGTCGACAGCAAGGGCAAGGCCAAGGACGCCTACATCGTCCAGGGCCTCGCGACCCGCGAGCGCGGCCTGCCCGACGCCTACTCGATCAAGGACGACAGCGGCCTCGAAGACAAAAAAGCGGCGGCCGCCGCCAAGAAGAAGGCGGCCAAGAAGACGGCCAGCAAGCGCAAGCCCAAGCCCGGCAAGAACTACCAGCCCCAGGTGCTCGCCCTCGCCAACGACCTCGTCGGTGGCACCCGCGAGTACGCCCGCGCGGCCTCGGCCGCCACGGGGATCATCCCGACGATGAAGTCGATCACCGAGGTCCGCGACGAGCTGCTGCCCCTGGCCATGGAGCGGATCGCCGACATCAGCAAGCGAAACCCCCAGCGCAAGCGCGAGAGCCAGGACAGCTGGGAGCAGCGCCTGCTCGGTGAGCAGCTCGAGGACGACAAGCTGATCGCGCTGTCGAAGCTCGTCGCCGCCCTGGTCCCGCGGGTCATCCCCCTGCGCGGCTCCTCCCGCCAGCGCGCCGTGGCCACGATCTTGTCCTCGGCCAACGTGCTGGCGATCCAAAACGACCTCGACGCCTTCGCCAGCGCCCTGTCCAACGAGGACTTCAGCCTGGCCGAGGACGAGTCCGAGCGCGAGGTCATCGACCCCGGCAAGCTGCTCAACGCCGAGCTCACGTGGATCGACCCGAGCTCGACCAAGGGTAAGTGGCTGGCCGCGGTCTACGGCGCGATGAGCAACAACCGCCACAGCTACATGCGCGGCAAGCTGGTCATCAAGAACATCTTCGAGGTCCGTCGCCCCGACCGCGACGAGAAGTTCGTCGCGGCCGTCGAGACCGTCGCCAAGTCGCGCAAGGGCAAGTACGCCGAGACCGCGCGGCTCCAGCCCAGCAAGCGCTCGGACCTCGTCGACATCTCCGACTACGCCCGCCAGGCCAACGTGTTCCTGGGCATCCACGGGACCCGGGCCGTCAACATCCACCCGATCCTCGCCTCCAACCTCCGGCTCCCGCGCTCGCTGCCCGGCGCCCAGATCACCGGCGCTGCCTTTGGCCACGGGATCTACTTTGCGACCGACTGGCGCAAGTCCTACGGCTACACCGGCCACGGCAACAGCTACTGGTGCTCCGGCGGCAACATCCGCAACCGCGGGTTCTTCATGTTCCTCAACGACGTGATCATGGGCGACGCCTACATGACGCGCTCGTGCGGGAGCTGGTCCGCGCCGCCCAGCGGCAAGGACTCCGTCGCGGCCTACGACAAGTACGTGTCGAGCCTGGCCAACGACGAGCACATCATCTTCAACCCCAACTATCAGCGCATCCGCTACCTCGTCGAGGGTGAGATCAAATAGCGACTCGCAGGCTCAGGACACACAGATTCACCGATTCACTGATTCGCCGATTCACGAATTTCGACAGGACGAGACCATGACCACCACCACCGCCGCCGCCACCAAGACCACCTCCGACGACCAGCCCAGCATCGCCAACGACCGCACCTGGCAAGACGCCGTGTGCACCCTCGTCGACCACTTCGTGCGCACCGAGGCCTGCTTCTCGTCGGGCGAGCTCGCCAAGCTGCTGCGAGAGCAGCGCGTGGACTTCCGCTTCGCCGTGGCCGAGCTCGGCGAGTTCGTCAAAGACCTCTTTCACGAGGGCGCGATCGAGTACCGCGACGACTACGGCCGGGTCAGCCCCGCCGTGCAGGTGCCCCGGCGGACCACCGGCCGCAGCCGCACCCCCGCGGGCACCGAGGTGTTCGTCTACGCGCCCACGCCCGCGCTGGGGGCCAGCCACGACTTCGAGGTCGAGATCCCTCGCCCCGGGTTCACGCCCACCGCCCTCGAGCGCCAGCGCTTCGCCGCCGCCGTGGCCCAGGCCAACGCGCCGATGGTCGCCAGCGTCCACGGCGACGGCCGCCTGTGCATCCCTCGGCGCGCCTTCGAGGACCTCTCGCACGCGACCGGCGTGTCGATCAAGGGCGGCGACACGGTCTACGTCGAGGTCGACGACAGCGGCGACGCGCTGCGCGTCTACCTCGAGTCGCGGGCCGGCTGCAGCGCGCACGCGCTCTCGCCCGAGCGCGGGCGGGTGCGCTTCTCGGCGCCGGCGAACCTGAAGGCCTTCGCGGCGGGGGCGAGCTACGCGATCGTCGTCGACGGGGACGCGCTGCGCATCGCGCTGGGCTGAGCGAGGCTGGGCCGGGTTCGGTGATGCCTCGCCCGAGGGCGCGGAGCCGCGAAGGCCCGCGCCTTTTTGCGTTGCTCGAGTGCCTGCCGTAGCCCAAGTAGGCCATGTTCTAGACAGATGTCCAATCACGGTCTTGGTCACTGGAGGTCAGCGGCCTCGGACAAATATGATCGGCGAACCGTTGTTTCATGGTGAATGACCCGCATCTGGCGAACTCTGAGACAGCAAACACCCAGCGTAGGAAGACACTGTCTAGTCGATGCTCGAGCGCGAAGGACTCCAAGTCACGAGCCTGGAAGATGAAGCAACGCACGCCCTCGACTCGAGAGACGCCGCGGGCACGGAGGAAATTGCGCTCCATGGAGAGCACACGCTGGAGATTCGACGTAGCGCGGAGCAAGATCTGCTCGAGGTGACAGGACCCACCGGTGTCGCTGGGCTGTGCATCTCGATCGACGCGGAGGGGATATCCCTTCAGGTTACCGGTACAAAGGTGACGCTGGCGACCAGGGGCGCCCTCGCGATTCGCGCTGATGAGCTGGCGCTCCACGGGAACCGCGGCGTGACGATCACGAGCGACGCGGATGCGAGCTTTCGAGCGGCCGGAGATATCCACACCGAAGGTAGAATCCAGACGATTCGGGCGCGCCTGGGCAACGTCAACGTAGAGGCTAACGATGACGTCAAGCTCGAGGGAGAGCGGATCAAGCTCAACGCATAGTTGAGGTGTCTCGATGAACGAGGGCTCCATATGCGATTGGATAATCATACCCCTTACCCCGCCGGCCTCGCCCGGATGCTGTACAGAAAAGACCGGGTCGCCGCTGCTGCGCTCGTGCGTGTGACCTATGACCTGAATGGCGAAGAGCTGGTTCCAAGCGACACACAGCCCTGGCTCGTCTCCAACGAGCCGTGGGAGGGGCCACAGGGGGCCATGGCGAGCGACCTCGTGTTCTATCGGGGAGGGGTCGACGTGTTCTTGTTTGCGAACGCGGTGCCCGAAGGTGGCAGACCGACGACTCAGATGGAAGTCGCCGTGCACATCGGTGAGCAGTTCAGCCGTCGCGTCTGGGTGTTCGGGCCCAGGGTTTGGCAGCGTCGTCCGGGAGGCCTCGAGGCGACAGCGCCTCGCCCCTTCTCGTCGATGCCGCTGGAACTGGGGCAAGCTTATGGGGGGGAGGACGACTGGGACGGTCTGACCGTTCCATACGTGGAGAACCCGGAGGGACGAGGCTTTTATCTCTCGGAGGACAGCGCGGTCGCGCGGCCTTTGCCACATATCGAAGACCCGGAGCACTTGATCGAGAAGTGGGACGAGCGGCCTTCGCCGGTAGGGCTCGTGCCGATGCCGCTGAGCTCCCCCCTTCGCGCCAAAACGGGGGTGGCGCAGTTCGAAGGCGGCCGTGTCGAGATCAAGCCACGCTTCTTCAACGCAGCCTTCCCAGAGATGGTCGCCAGTCATGTCGACCCCGGAGATCTCGTCATGATCTCGGGGGTCTCGGCTTCGGGGCCGCTTCGTCTGCGGCTGCCCTATCACCGACTTTGTGTGCGCCTGCGCTTCGGCACAGAGGTCTATGAGCATCCACTAGCAATCGACCAGGTTGGATTCGAGGTGGAGGCGCGCAGGGTGTTCATCGCCTATCGCTTTCCCTTTCGGTACGTGTTGCATGAGCTCCAGGAGCGCTCTTGCGAACTGTTTGAAGGTGCTCCTGCTGCCGAGAGTGAGGTCTGCTCGTGATCTGCTGTGCGATCGCCAACTACCACCCGATGATTGGTGTCGACCTTCATAACGGCTATCCCTTGCTGGTTCCTGTGCCTTTGGTCCCCCTTGCTCCGCACCTGGTGTTTGCCATGGTTCGCTTTGGTCCGTGGTGGATGGCCAGCAGTCAGGAAAACCTCGATATCAAGATGCCGCCAGGCAACGCGATGGCCAAGGTGTTTGATATTGGTATGTTTGTCCCGCACATAACCTTTCCGGCCATGAATCATGTTGTTCATATGCTGATCAACACGCTTGGCAGCAGTTCGCAGGGGCATTTTGGGGTGTCGAGTGTGCAAACGCCAAAGGGGCCGCTGGCGGTGGCTCTGGCGCTCATCGTGAATCCTCAACTCGAATGTGGAGATCCATGTCCTCTGCCCACAGGGTTTGTCATCGCTCCCAATACCGTCATTGCAGGGATGACGCTCGGCGATTTTCTCGCAGGGGTGTTTTCAATGGCGATCACGAGTGCCGTTCAGTTCGCTTGCAGTAAAGTGGTGGACCTTTTGTATGATTTTGGACCGTCGCTCGTTAGTAAAGCGGGGAAGTGGGTGGGAGAACGTGCTGGTCGTTCGTTCGCGCAAGTTGGTGGTCATGTGAGCAGTGGAGTTGGGAAAGTTTTGGGAGCGATAGGCCGGGAGTTCGGAGACCTCGGCGAGATGATCTGTGAAGGTCTCGTTCGTACTGTTCGCCCTGAGATCTTGCTCCCGATCGTTCTTACCGCGGAGGTGTTGAAAAAAGTCGTCTCACGGTCGTTGCTCTTCTCATCTCGGGCTGTTGCTAGTGCTGTCAGGGGAGTTCTCAGTGATGTGGTAACTCCACTTGTTGGCCGCGTTGTCGCTCCAATTATCAGTGACGCAGCCAAACCAGTTCTGAACGAGATTGGTAAACTCGTGTTGGGTTGGATCACTGGATCTCCCATGGGGTATGCGTTCGGTTTTTCTGTGTATAATAAGGCTGTGTCCCTTACTGACAGTATGGCTGGGCTTCCAGCTGGGAGTAATCCCATTCAGTCGTTTTCGGAGTGGGCAGGGCATGGTCTTGCCGATATGCTGGAGGGGAACGCGGGGCAAGAGATTCATGACTACTTCGAGGATCCCTTTTGCTCTCCTGTGTACCCCTTGGAGACTCCTGTGACCGTCGTGTAGTGCGGGTGAGAGGGATTTTCATGATTGAAGAAAGTTGTAGATCTGGTGCTGTCTGTCAGCTCTCTGCAGAAGGTGACGGGGAATGGCTGCTTTGTGTCATTGCAAAGCGGACATACCTCATCACTTCGGGTGGTGAGTGCGTGCCGGACGATGAGCAAGTACCTCTCGTGCTGGAGCCCGTCAGGAGTCCAGAGGACCGCAACATGCTCGTCCGAGACATCGAGCTCATCCCTCTCAAGCCCAGAACGGACGTCGTGCTGCATGGCCACGCCTACACCGGCGGAGACCCGTGCGCAGCGCTCGAGGTGAGCCTGAGGGTTGGGCGCCATGAAAAGCGGGTTCTCGTGCTGGGTGACCGCCACTGCGCGCTCTCCTCGACAGGGAGGATCTTGATCTCGGAGCCCGAGCTCTTCGAGGCGATGCCGTTGACCTTTGCGCGGGCCTATGGGGGTCGTGATTGCGGCGCGGAGGAGGTGCATGGAAATCCCTTTGCCGTCTTCGAGCGCTACTTGGAAGGGACGAGTATCAGAGCGTCAAATCAGAGCCCTTACCTCTATCCGCGTAACCCTTGTGGAAAGGGCTATCTCATGGAGGCCAAGAGCGGGGCGGTCGAGCGCTGTGAGATGCCGAACATCGAGGACCCCTTTGACCGGCTCACGCCCGAGAGGATGCTCGTCGGTGACCCGGAGCGCTGGGTGGAGATGCCGCTTCCGCAGAGCTATGGGTGGGTGAACTGGGGATGGTTTCCTCGAGCCGCCTTTGCGGGCATCCAGCAGGTATTCGACAAACAACGACTGTCATCGATGCCGGAGATCGAGCGTGGGCTGCTGTCGAGGGAGCTTCTGAAGGTAGAGAGACAAGAGGACCTCGCGATCGAGAGCTTGCGACGCTTTGGAAATGGCGCATCTCTCGATATGCAGCTCCCCCACCTCGTGGGCGGCGAGGAGGTGGAACTCAGCCACCTGCACCCGATCGAGCGACGGCTTCGCTTCGCCATACCCGCTCCCCCACGAAGGATGTGCATCGATGGTCGAGAGGGAAAGCTGATCCCAACCCGCCCGGTGCTACACACCGTCTCGATCGAGCCGGACATCTCGCGCTTGACGCTGACTTGGCGGGGCAGCGGCCATGCCCGTCGCCCCTATACGCCCGTCGAGCTCGCGTCGATGCCCCTGCTCGTCGAGTGGTGAGCTGCGGGTCTCAATTCCAAGCTCTTCGCCAAGCCTGAGCCCAGATCGAGTAAGAACCATGCCAATCTCGCCAGTCGAATACACCTTCACGGCCGCCGACGGTCCCATGATCGCGTGGCAGGTCCGCAGCTTGGACGCCTACGAGGCCCTGTCCGAGCCCTATCAGATCACGCTGGTCCTGGTCTCCACCGACCTGGCCGCCGACGCCGAGCAGCTCCTGGGTTGCAGCTGTGAGCTCAGGATGGACCGCCAGGCGGTGGTTCGGACGCTGCGTGGTGTGGTGCGTTCGGTCGAGTTTCTGGGCGTGGACGCGAGTCGGCTGCACGTCCGCCTGGAGCTCGTCCCAGCCTTGCGCTTGCTCGAAGATCGCGTCGATACCCGGCTGTGGCAGGGCGCGTCGGTGCCGGATGTGGTCGCGGAGGTCCTCGGGGCGGCGCTGGGGGACTACGAGCGCAGCGTCGACCTCGGCGGCCTGACGCGCAGCTACGCGCCGCGGGTGACCATCGTCCAATATCACGAGAGCGACCTCGCCTTCGTCAGCCGGCTACTCGAGGAGGAGGGGATCAGCTACCGCTTCGACCACGAGCAGGGCGAGGCCGAGCTGATGCTGCTCGAGGACAGCAACGCCGGGGTCGAGGAGGTGGTGACGATCAACGACAGCGCGGTGCTGTTGCTCGACGCGAGTCAGCCGGAGCTGGCCGAGTTCGAGACCTTGCAGCAGATCGAGCTGCTCCGCGAGCTGACGCCGACGGCGGCCTATCAGCGGGTCTTCGACTGGTCGACGCCCACGTCGGCGCTCGAGGCCGTGGCGCCCGCGGGGGGAGAGCCGGACGACGACGAATTTGGGCGCAGACGCGAGCTCTACCACCATGGCCGCTTCGTCGAGGGGGATCCGGGGCCGAGGACCTTGCGCAAGCTCGGGCGCCGGCAGCAGCTGGGCAGACGGGTCGGCGGGGTGTCCAACGTGATCGGGCTCGAGCCGGGGCGGCGCTTCTCGGCCTTCGATGCCGAGCGTCCGGAGCTCTCGGCGGAGTATCTGATCCGGCGGGTGATCCACGCGGGGGACTGCCCCGAGGTGGTCCTGCAGCAGCCGGGCGGTCAGCCGCGCTATCAAAACCGCTTCGAGTGCCTGATCTACGCGGCCGGCAAGCCCTACCTGCCCGAGAAGCGGACGCCGCGGCCGCGGGTTCACGGGCCGCAGACGGCGATCGTCACCGGGCCCGCGGGCGAGGAGATCCACACCGACGAGTACGGGCGCGTGAAGGTCCGCTTCGACTGGGACCGGCAAAATGGACTCAGCGACGACACCTCGATGTGGACGCGGGTCGCCCACAATTGGGCGGGGCCCGGCTTTGGCACCTTCTTCGTGCCGCGCATCGGCATGGAGGTGGTCGTCGAGTTCCTCGAGGGTCGGCCGGACCAGCCCATGGTGGTCGGCTGCGTCTACAACGGCGACAACGCGATCAGCGTGGGCGTGCCGGCGAACAAGACCCAGAGCACGCTGAGGACCAACAGCTCACCGGGAGGCGGGGGCTACAACGAGCTGCGCTTCGAGGACGCGGCCGGCAGCGAGGAGGTCTTCATCCACGCGCAAAAAGACTTCAACGAGGTCGTCGAGCACTGCCACTCGACCCTGGTCAAGGTCGACCAGAGCAACACCGTGGGCGTGAACCAGACTCAGATGATCGGCGCGAACCAGACCCAGACGATCGGCGTGAACCAGACCGAGTCGGTGGGTGCGTGTCAGACGATGAGCGTGGGGGCGACCCGCACGAAGACCGTGGGCGCGGACGAGATGAACATCTTGAAGGCCAACCGCACGACCATGGTGGCCGCCAACGAGACGGAGGTGGTCCAGGGCCGGACCTCGGTGACCTCGGTCGGCTTCCACAGCGTGAGCAGCCTGTCGAGCTTCTCCCACTCGGTGATCGGCAAGAGCAGCCTGACGGTGACCGCGGGCGAGACCGGCTCGGGCGAGATTGCGATCTGCGCCGACGACAAGTACGAGCTCGACGCGGTCAACCGGATCGCGCTCGTTCAAGGCTCGGGCGCGAGCTCCTTCATCATGGAGGGCGGAGATGTCTCGTTTTACGCGAACGGGGCGTTCAGCTGCTTGGCCGACGGAGATCTGAGCTTGAGCTCCGGGAACGTGCTGAGCGTGAGCGGGGCGACCCGGGTGGTGCTCAACCAAGGCGGCGCGAGCATCGACATGATCTGCGACGTGGTCACGATCACGGCGTCGGAGGTGAGGCTGGTCGCAGGCGGCAGCTCCGTCGCCGTGATGCCGGGCCTCGTCGAGGTGGTCTCGCCGGGGCCGGTCTCGGTCAGGGGCTCGGTCATCAAGCTCAACTGCTGAGCCCGCTGAGCCGGCTACCACATCTTGATCATGAACAGCGAGTCGACCAGCCCCATGGAGTCGCGCTCGCGCTCGATCGCGCGGACCTGGCTGTCGACCTGCGTCCCGCGTAGCTGGGCCATGCGCTCCTCGTGCCTCGACGCGCGCGCGCGCTCGAGGCCGCCGTCGCGGACCCACTCGAGGATCTGCGTCAGCTCGCCCTCGTCGAGCCACACGCCGTGCTCCTTGCAGGTGTCGATGATCACCCGGCTGTACTTGCCGTACTGGCTGCGGTTCATCAGCGCCCTGCACTCGGGGCAGGGCCGGTAGCGCACGGCGGCCTCGAGCGTGACGCCCTTGCTGATGCTGGCCCCGGCTCCGCCGGCGCTCTCGGGCTGGAGCGAGGGCAGCTCGGTGATCATCTCTTCGGCCCGGCGGATCACGTGCTCGAAGGTCTGGCGCCCGAGCCACAGGCCGGCGCAGGCGCTGCACTCGTGCAGCGAGAGGTCCGCGCCGAGCTGGCGGCTGTGCATGTGCTGGTCGCCGCCGCAGGCCGGGCAGATGTAGTCGCTGAGCTCGCCCGCGCTGCCGTCGGCGGCGAGGGCCTGGCCGCAGCTGTGGCAGAAGCGGGCGGCGTCGCTGACCCGCGAGGTGCAGTGCGGGCAGATCGAGCGCAGGTCCTGCTCGTACTTGGCGAAGCTCGAGCCGCAGTGCTCGCAGGTCGGGCCGTCGCAGCGCGGCGCGCCGCAGCCCGAGCAACGGACGACGGCGGCCTCGTGGGCGGGGGGCTGCTCGACTTTCAAGACGGCGCCGCAGTGGCACCAAAAGCGGCTGCCCATGGGGTAGGAGGAGGCGTCGTACTGACGCTGGCAGTCGGGGCATGCGACCAAGATGCGCACGCCCCGATGGTAGCAGGGCTCACTCGCAGACGCCGGCTGGCTCGCCACACTCGCCTGCGCCGGCGCAGCTGCCGCTCTCACATTGGGCGTCGAACATGCAGTCCTCGCCAGCGAGCAGGGCCCCCGGGCAGTAGGGGGTGTCGCACTCCTGGGGCAGGGCCTGGCGGCGCTCGTAGTGCGAGGGGTTGATGACCACGCCCTCGAGGTTCATCTCGGGCAGGTCGGGGATCATCCCGCTGCGCTCACCCTCGGCGCGCTCCCACATGCGCACGAAGTCGTCGGCCGAGCGACGCAGCGGCTCGACGTCGGTGCCGAGCAGCTCGAGGTCGTCGAGCAGGTCGCCGAGCATGTCCATGCGGCCCAGGCCGATCTCGTCGAACTCGGTGCCGAGCTGGAGGCCCTCGGCGCGCTCGTCGCGAGCTTGGCACTGCGCCTCTTCGGTGAACGAGGCCGAGCAGGCCTGATCGCCGAAGCGCGGCCGGGTCTGCTGGATGAAGCCGTTGAGGTCCGAGCCCGTGCCGATGCTGACCCCGAGGCCGAGGCGGCCGTAGTCGTAGGCCTGGGCGAAGGACCGGCTCGAGCCGTGACAGCTGTTGTCGATGGCCGAGGGCGTGTAGTCGTTGACCTCTTCGTGGGCGGTGCGCAGGCCGATCATCCCGCCGGTCTCGCGGACCGTCTGCACGACCCACGAGGGCGTGGTCTTCTCCTGCTTGGCCTTGGCCGGGAGCATGATCTCGCGGAAGTGGGCGTGGGACAGGTAGAGCGGGTAGTAGTCGTTGTCGACGGCGATCTCGTAGACGTCGCCGACGAGCTGCTCGGACATGTGCGCCATGTCGATGAGCATGCCGCGGGCGATCATCTCTTCGACGAGCTCGCGGCCCTCGCTGGTCAGGCCCAAGGTGTTGCGGCAGTCGGCGTCGACGTCGAAGCCCAAGGTCAGGTCCTGGGTGGTCAGGCCGCAGTCGCTGTCGACGCGGCAGTTCTCGGCGAAGCCGGCGATCTGGAAGATCTCGTTGTGCGGGGCGGCGCCGCCGAAGCGGTTGTCGAGCTGGTGGACGAGCTGCAAGGTGCGCACGCCGAGGCCGTAGACCTCGTCGAGGGCCTCGCGCCAGTCGTCGTCACCAAAGATGTGCGAGGCCTCGATGCTCAGCACGATCGCCAGCTTGTCCTCGCTGACGATCCGCCGCGCGTCCTCGGCGGTCAGCGCGATCTCTGCCCAGTCGTTGTTCGCGGCCAGGGCGTTGGCCTGCTCGAGCTGGACGATCACGTCGGCCATCTCGTCGCACTGCGGGCGGGTGCGGTTCTCCTCGGGCACGGCCTCGCACAGCCAGTCGAAGGACACCGCCGAGATCACGCTGACGCGCAGCCCCTCGTTGTAGGCCTGCTCGAGCCAGCCCTCCCAGGACTGCTGGTGGGCGATCACGTCCCAGCGCGGCCAGCCCTCGTAGTCCGGGTAGCCGCCGGTGCGGTCGAGGTGCGTGCCGGTGTCGCCGGAGCTGCCGGGGACCTCGGCGATCAGCTCGGCGATGCCGTGGCCGCCGAGGGTGAGGATCGCCTGGAGGTAGGGGACCTGGGCCGCGGTCTCGCTGAGCAGGTCCGGGTCGCAGCCCTCGAAGAGAAACGAGAGGTCCTCCTGGAGCTGGGCGTGGTCGCCGGAGGCCCCGCCGTCACAAAGCGCGAGCGCGACCTCGGCCGCGCCGGAGGCCGAGCCGTGGAACCATCCGCCGCCAAAGGCCTCTTCGGCGAACATGTGCAGGTGGAGGTCGGCGACGCCCGTGAGCGGGTCAGGCTCGGGCTCGCCGGTGTCGGTGTCGGTGGCGGTCTCGGTCGCGGTCGCGGTCTCGTCGACCTCGTCGTCGCTGCCTTCGTCGGCTGGGGGGGTCTGGCAGGCGAGGCAGGTCAGGGCGGCGGCGAAGGGCAGGGCGGCGAAGCGGGGGGGAGACAGCACCATGGCGAGAGTGTAGCGGCTCCGCGCGCCTCGGTGCCTCACTGCGGGACGAGGACCATCCCCGACCGCGCCGGCAAGCTCACGCTCGTCCCCGACACGCTCTGGCCGCTGAGCAGGTCCTGGTAGTCGCCGCCGGGCAGCCCGCCCGCCGAGCGCTGTGCGTCGGCGCGGTTGAGGGCCACGTAGACCACCTCGCTGCCGTAGACCATCTCGTAGGTCAGGGTGTCGGCGTCCGAGGACAGGGTGTTGCGGCTGCCGCGACGCAGGGCGATCTGCTCGCTGCGGATCGCCGTGAGCGCGGCCAGGTGGTCGCGCAGGGCCTGCTGGGCGCTGCTGTAGCCCGACCACTGCATGAAGCGGCGGTTGTCGGGATCACCGGCGCCGGCCATGCCGTACTCGTCGCCGTAGTAGACCAGCGGGGCCCCGGGGATGGTCATGATCAGCGTGAAGCCCAGGGCCACGCGCTCGAAGGGCGAGGTGTTGCCGGGCAGGCTGATGTCGCTCCACGCGAGGTCCTTGCCGTCGGTCCACGCGTCACCCCACACCGGGTTGTCCTCGGCCAGGTGGATCACCCGCGGGATGTCGTGGTTGCCGATGAAGGTGCTCATGATCCCCGCGCCGTAGTAGCCGTCGTTGCTGTCCATGAACGAGGCGAGGTCGCTCATGTTGCCCTGGCGCATGATCAAGTTGGTGGCGATCTGCATGCGCAGCGGGAAGTCGAACTGGCCGTCGAGCATGGTCGACTTGACGTAGTAGGCGATCAGGTCGCGGTCGCCGTCGAAGGTCTCGCCGACCATGTAGAAGTGCTCGCCGGTCATCGGCTCGACCTCCGCGGCCACGGCCGCGCGCATGTCGAGCAGCCAGTCGTCCTCGATGTGCTTGACCGCGTCGAGGCGGAAGCCGTCGACGCCGGTGTCGGCGATCCACTGCAAGGCGTTGTCGACGGAGAAGGCCCGGGCCTCGGCGTTTGTGAAGTCGAAGTCGGGCAGGTAGGCGGTGAACCAGCAGCGCTTGCCCTCGTCGCCGCCCCAGCCGCAGCCGTCGCCGCACACACAGTTGCCGCCCTGGCCGTTGTCGTTGGGCCAAAACCAGTCGCTGTGCTCGGCGTAGACCCCCGCGCTCTCGTGGACGTGGTTCATGGCGTAGTCGACGATCACCTTGAGGCCGGCGGCGTGGGCGAGCTCGACGAGGCTCTGGAGCTCCTCGAGGGTGCCGAAGTGCTCCTCGGTGGTCGTGAGGTCCTGCGGCCAGTAGCCGTGGTAGGCCGAGTAGTAGTGGCCGTCGGTCCCGATCCCGCTCGCGCTGGTGTTGTTGGCGGGGACCGTCAGCCACAAGGTGTTGACGCCGAGGTCGTTGAAGTAGCCCTCGTCGATCTTGGCCATGACCCCGGCCCAGTCGCCGCCTTGCCAGTCGGCCTCGCTCTCGACGCCGATCGCCGCGTCGTTGCCCGCGTCGCCGTTGTTGAAGCGGTCGACGAACACGAAGTAGATGATCGCGTCGCGCCAGTCGAAGTCGCCGATCAGCCCGGGGTCGCAGGTCCACTCCTCGCAGGTGATCCCGTCGAGCTGGGAGTTGTAGCCGCCGAAGCCGTCGTCGACCTTGTCGGGGTTGTCGGGGTCCTCGATGTAGCTCTCGCCGCCGTTGATCTCGAACTTGTAGAGCACCGCCGTGTCCCAGGGCAGGGGCACGGTCGCCGTCCACGTCCCGCCCTGGTTGCTCATGTCCACCCCGACGTCCCAGCCGGTCGAGCTGAAGTCGCCGATCACGGTCACGCTCGAGTAGCCCATATCGGTCAGGGTGAACTCGTGATCGCAGCGCTTGTTGGCGTCGTCGCACTCGACCGGCCCGGTCTCGCCGCTGGTGTCCGCCGTGTCGTCGCCCTCGTCGGTGTTCGCGCCTCCGCTGGTCGAGCTCCCGCCGTCGCCGCCCGCGTCGGGGTCGAAGGTGTCGCCCGCGGGCGGATCCCCGTACTCGTCGTCGCTGCCGAGGCTGTCGACGGGGCAGCCGGCGAGGAGCAGCGCGCCTAGAGGGAGCGTGAGGAGCAGGGGCTCGAAGGCATATTTAAAAGACACGGCGCGCTAGGGTACCGCCTGGGCCGGGTCCGCTGCCAGCCTCGCAATGGGGAGGCGCGCCTATTGGGGCGTGCAGTCGCGGACGCGGATCGCCGCGGCGATCAGCAGGCCGTCCTCGGTCTTCGCCGGGCTCAAGCTGACGTCGATGGGCACCTCGCTGCCGTCCTTGTGGCGACCAAAGAGGGTCCGGCTCGCGCCCATGCTGCGGACCTGAGGATCGCTGGCGTAGCGGGTGATGTGCTCGCGGTGTCGCGCGCGGGCGGCCTCGGGGATCAGCAGCTCGAGCGGCTGCCCGACGAGCTCGGCGCGCTCGTAGCCGAACACGGCCTCCATGCGCCCGTTGGCGTAGACGACGCGCTGCTCGCGATCCACGGCGAGCATGGCGTCGGGGGCCGCCTCGAGGATCGACATGAACACGCGCTCGCGTCGGTGGCGGGCGTCGACGTCACGCAGCGAGCAGGCGATCAGGGTGCGACCGTCCGTGCGCACCGGGCTGAGGCTGATCTCGACCCGGAAGATCGTCCCGTCTTTGTGCTGGCCCTGAAGGTCGAGGCCGCTGCCCATGGGCCGGACCGCAGGCGCGGTGGCGTAGCGGGTGACGTGCTCGTGGTGGCGGGCGCGGAGGTGCTCGGGCACGAGGATCTCCACGCCCTCGCCGAGCAGCTCCTCGCGCGAGTAGCCGAACATGCGCTCGAGGCCGCCGTTGACGAGCACGATGTTGCCGCGCTCGTCGATCACGCAGCTGGGATCCGGGGCCGACTCGACCAGGCCCTGGAACTCCTGCTCGGACTCCTTGCGCTCGCTGACGTCGCGGCCGACGAGGTAGAGGACCTGCTGGTCGGGCAAGGAGCGCGCGTACCAGTCGATCCAGCGGCGCTTGCCGGACTCGTCGTACATGCGGATCTCGAAGCCTTGGTGGGAGGTGCCCGACCAGACCGCGGCGAGGGCGAGCTCGACCATGGTGTGGTCGTCCTCGGCCACGAAGTCGAGCAGCGCCGCGCCGGACCGGGCCTGCTCGTTAGAGCCCAAGATGGTCTCCCAGGCCGCGTTGGACTGGACCAGGCGGCCGCGGCGGTCGACGAGGGCGAGCAGGTCCAAGGACAGGTCGAAGAAGCGCTCGCGCTCCTGCTCGCTGCGGGTGCGCTCGGCCAGGGCGTTGATCCACCCCTGGACCTGGGCCCCGAGCTCCGCGGCGCCGCGCTGGCGCGCGCTCGGGTCCTTGGATAGGCCGCGCATGCAGGCGGCCTCGAGGGGAGCGGGGATGTCGGAGACGTGCCGGCGGGGCGGCTGCGGTGGGTGCTCGATCACCGCGGCCATGACCGCGGCCGCGCTCTCTCCGGGGAAGGGGGGCAGGCCGGTGAGGATCTCGTAGAGGATCGCCGCGAGGCCGTAGACGTCGGTGCGCTCGTCGACGCAGCTGAGGTCGCCGCGGGCCTGCTCCGGGGCCATGTACGAGGGCGTGCCCAGGCGCTCGCCGTCCACGGTCTCGCCGGCCCGGTGGTCGTCGAAGCGCTTGCTCGCGCGCGGGCGCTCGTCCTCGTGGCCGCTGCCGAGCTGCTTGGCCAGCCCCCAGTCGAGGACCACGACCTCGCCGAAGTCTCCGAGGATCACGTTGTCGCCCTTGAGGTCGCGGTGAATGATCCGCCGGGTGTGGGCAAAGGCGATGGTGTTGCAGACGCTGACGAAGGCGCCGAGGAGCGCGAGCAGATCGCCGCCGACCATGGCGTGGCCGTTGCGGATTCGAGACGCGTGAAAGTCGATCACGACCTCGCGCAAGGTCCGACCCCGCAAAAAGCGCATCGTGTAGAAGCAATGCGAGCCGTCGGGGCTGGCGCTGTAGTCGTAGACCGGGACGATGCCGGGGTGCTCGAGCTGGCCGGTGATCTTGGCCTCACGGAAAAAGCGCGCGCGGCTGGCTTCGTGGCCCGCGCGGTCGGGTCGCAGGCGCTTGAGGGCGACCTCGCGGCCGATGATCTGGTCATAGGCGCGCCAGACCTCGCCGATGCCACCCATGGAGTGAAGGTCGCGCAGTTCGAGACGTTCGCGAACTGAAAACCCACCTTCGCGATCGGGTACAAAGCCCATGCCTCCGACGCTGGCGCCGGCGCCGAGGCTGCTCGGGGAGCTCTTGGCGTGGAGTTTGGGGATGAAGTCGGCCGGAGCGAGCATCGTCATGGTCGCCCCCTGATCCGAAGGGGTGAGCTCGCCGGTGGTGGCGCGGGCCTCCTTGGGGAGCTCGTCGTGCGAGTTGTCGACGATGGTCTGGGTTCGCTCGCGCTCGAGCAGCGCGTCCACGCGGGCGCGGCCGTCAGAGGACAGCCAGCCACGCTCCAGCAGCAGATCCGCGAGGCTACGAGCCTGATCCCCACCGGCCCACAGCGCGCAGGCGTCGGCGAATTGCTGACGATCGATGAGACCGTGTCTCAAAGCCGCCACACCAAAGTTCAGGTTGGGGTCGTTTTGGTCAGCGCGGAAGATTGTCCATCGATAGCATGTGGCGAGTCGGGACATGGCCGCAGAAGCTGCACGGGGGAGGCGCAGCGAAGGCGAATGCTCTCGCCCTATGCGACGGGCCAATTTTGGTCATGGCGAATCATTTAGAGGCTGTTTGTAAATGCATGGGGCCACGGTCGTGACGATCGCGGCCCCATGGTGCAGCTTTGCCGAAGAGCGCGCCGCTCAGCGCACGTGCCAGGTGAAGGCGTCGTAGTGATCGAGGGTCTCCGCGGCCCAGCACGCGAACTGGCAGCGGCTCGCGTCTTGACCGTCGCTGGTGTGGGTGTAGCTGAACAGGTGGCGGATGCCGTTGGTGGTGCTCGCGTCCTCGAGGCGAAAGAGCACCTCGTTGGGATCGGTGATCAGGTTGTCCTCGCCCTGGTCACAGCTGTCTTCGGCGAAGCCGTTGGCCAGGCCGAAGGTGCGGCGAGCGTCCTGGTAGCTGTTGACGCGGTCGGTCTGGCCGAGGTCCTCCGTGCCGTTGGCGACCACCGAGATCTGGTTGGGGGCGACGTGGCAGGGCTCTTCGCTGGCCAGGGAGAGGATCCAGTCCCAGGTGACCGCGCCGAGGCCGACGCGCAGGGTCTGCTCGTGGACGAGCTCGCCCTCCTCTGTCCACAGCGTGCCGAGCTTCAGCCACTCGTGGCCGGGCTGGGCGCGGTAGTAGGCCCAGGCCTCGGGGTTGACGCCCGAGAGCAGCTCGAGGTTGTGGGGGGCGATGACATCGCCATACTCGCCGGGGTCGCCCTCGAGCAGGGTCTCGTTGGAGAGCTCGCCGCCGATCGCCCCGCCGTGGTTCTTGAAGATCACCGCCCAGCCGCCGCCGTCGGTGACCATGTCGCAGTAGACCGTGAAGGGCTCGCCCTCGTAGCCCTCGGGGGAGATGACATAAAAGTCGCTGTGTAGGGTGTCGTCGACCTCGAGCAATTGCTGACAGCTGCTCGGCACGACGCAATAGTCGGTGCAGCCGTCATTGGCGAGCTCGTTGCCGTCGTCGCAGGCCTCGTCGCCGTTGAGCTCACCGTCGCCGCAGTGCGCGGCCAAGGACGCGCAGTCGGGGTTGCAGCCGCCGTAGCTGCCGTCGTTGACTCCGTCGTCGCAGACCTCGCCCGCGTCGACCTGGCCGTCTCCACACACGCCCTCGGCGCTGGTGTCGGTGTCGGTGTCGGTGTCGGTCTCGGGGCCGATGTCGTCCTCGGAGCCCGTGCTCGTGGCGTCCTCGGAGCCGGACTCACCGGACTCGGACTCGCCGGATTCGGACTCGGTCTCGGCGCTGTCGCCTTCGTCCGAGCTGGACTCGACGCCGCCGTCGTCGCCGCAGGCCGAGAGCGCGAGGCCGAGGGCCATGGTCAACGCGCCGGTGCGCGGGAGCAGGGATTCGCGGATGAATTGCATGGCCGGAATCTATGGGGGCAAAAAGCGAGGGGCAACGTCGCTGGCGGGATTTGGATGTCCCGACTTGACGACGCGTGGATCCATGCGCCGTCCATGGGCCGCAATTCGGCTTTGCGTGCTCGTATTGGGTGCCTCGCTCACTCGCGCACGAGCACCACGGCGCTGCGCGGGCCGAGCTCGAGGCTGGCCCCGGCCTCGCTCACGTCGACGATGATCGCCTCGCCGAGGGCGTCGACGTAGCGCCCGGGCGGGACCACGCCGCCGGGCAGGGCGAGCTCGACGGGGTCGCTCGCCCGCGAGAGCGCGACGACCACGACCTCGCCGTTGCTGCTGCCGCTGCCGTTGCTGTTGCTGTTGCCGTCGCCGCCTTCGGCGATGCGCGCGTAGGCGTAGCTGTCCTCGCCCACGTGCAGGGTCTCGCGCAGGCTCGAGCGCAGCGCCGGGAGCTCGCGGCGCAAGCGGCCGAGGCGGCGGGCGTGGGCGAGCAGGGCCTGGCGCGCGGGCGAGAGGCTGTCGGGGTCGGGCATGACCCGGCGGCAGTCGGGATCTCCGGCGCCGGCGAGGCCGAGCTCGTCGCCGTAGTAGAGCACCGGCATGCCGGGCAAGGTCAGCTGCAAGGTCAGCGCGAGGGCGACCCGCTCGAGGGCCTCGCCCTCCTCAGGCTGGCTGGCGGGCGCGTCCCAGGGGTCGCCGTCGCCGTCGCCGACCACGGCCGAGATGAAGCGGCTGGTGTCGTGGTTGCCGAGCATCCGCCCGAGCACTGCGCCCGAGCCCTCGAGCTCGGCGTCGGTCTGGGCGAGCAGGGCGTCGAGGGCCGTGAACCCGGCGGCCTCGCTGGCCAGGGCGTCGCGGATCGCCCACATCGTCGGGAAGTCGAACACGCTGTCGAGGCCCTGGGGCCCCAGGTAGTAGCGCAGCGCCTGCACGCCCTGGCGGCCGCCGCCCACGAAGATCTCGCCGAGCAGCAGGCGGTCGTCGCCGGGGAAGCTGGCCTGGCGCAGGGCGTCGGCGATGCGCCGCGAGGCCGCGCGCGGCATCATCGGGACCGCGTCCACGCGCACGCCGTCGACGTCGAATTCCTCCACCCACCAGCGCAGCTCCTCGACCATGAAGTTCATGGTCGCGGGGTTCTCGAGGCGCAGGTCGGGGAGGTAGCTCGCGAACCAGCAGGTCTGGATGTACTGGTCCCAGGGGCAGCTGGCCGTGCCGCACACGCAGCTTTGGGGGTGCTCGTTGAACCACCCCTCGCTGGCCTTGGCGGCGACGATCGGGTGGTCTTCGTAGACGTGGTTGGGGACGAGGTCGAGGATCACCGCGATGCCGCGGGCGTGGGCGGCCTCGATGAGCGCGCGCAGGGCCTGCTCGCCGCCGATGCGCGGATCCACGGTCCGCGAGTCGAGCACCCAGTAGCCGTGGTAGCTCTCGTAGAGCCGGCCGTCGCTGCCCTCGCGGGCCACGTCGGGGTTTTGATAGACGGGCGAGAGCCAGATCGCGCTGACGCCCAGGGCCTCGAGGGAGCCGTCTTCGATCGAGGCCTGCACGCCGTCGAGGGTCCCGCCCGCCCGCGCAGCCGTGTTCACGGGATCATCGAGCCAGGTCCCGCCGGGGCCGCGGAAGCGGTCCGTAACCACCTGATAGAGGACCGCGTCCTGCCAGCGCGGGGCGATGGGGTCGACGAAGACCGAGACCGCGGCCTCGGCTGCGCGCCCGGAGGCGTCGCGGGCCTCGACCACGAAGCGATGTCGGCCGCGCTCGAGGCCCGCGCTGCGCAGGGCGAGGGCGCCCGAGTCGGCGGCGCTGTCCTCGGGCAGCACCTCGAGGCCCGCCGCCGTGATCGAGGCCACGTCGAGGGGATCGCCGTCCTGCCCCGTGAAGAAGTGGCCACGGATCGTGAGCGTGTCACCCTCGACGAGGGCCTCGTCGATCTCGACCGCGGGGTCCTCGCAATCGGCGATTTCTGCCCGTGAGACCTCGATATCGACCTGTGAGAGGGTGCGAAAGGTGGTTAGCGGGTTGTACTCGTCGATCCGTCCGACCCCATCTTCGACGACGAGGTAGCCATACTCGCCGGGGGGAAGCTCGATGGCCGCCGCCTGCCAGCCCTCGCCGCGATCCTCCATCGCCACCCCGGGGCTCGCCCACTCGTCCCAGCTACCGACGACACGCAGGGCCTCGCCATTGCTGTGCTCGGGCTGGGCCCAGACCACCAGCCGGCAGTCTCGCGTGGGCGCACTGTCTTGCGCGCCGCCGCAGCTGCTCAGGAGCCCCGCGAGCAGCGAGCCAGGCAGGGCTTTGCGGGCGAACCGGCGAAGCGGTCGAGTCGATCGGAGCGGGGGGATCACCGAAAAGAACTATACCGAAGGTGGGGGCGGCTGATGTAAGGTGGCGCCAGTGTCGAAGCTGGGCAGCGCCCTTCAACGGCTGATCGGCGGCTCGAGTGTCGCGCTGATCTTGCTCGTACCCGGGCTCGCGGTGGCCGCACCGCCGCAGAGCCCTCCGGGTGACGAGGAGCCTCCTCCTCCCTCCACGGATCTCGACGCCGAGGTCCTTCGCCAGCTGCAAGAGCGCCTCGACGCCCTCGAGCAGGAGGTCGAGGAACTCCGCGAGGAACGCGACGAGGCCCAGGAGGCCGCGGCCGCTGCCTCCGAGAAGGCCGACGCCGCGGCCGAGGCGGCGGCCAGGGCCGGTGAGCAGGCCGCCGCGGTCTCGGCGATCGAGGCGAGCAAGGAAAAAGAAGAGGAGCCCGAGCTCGACGTCCAGGACAAGGCCTTCGTCGACGCCCAGCGCCCGCCCAACTACGCCGACGGGTTTCACTTCGGCTCCTACGGTCGCGTGGTCGCGGCCGGTGACCTGCGCGGCCGCCCGGGCCGCGACGCCGACATCGTCGCCCGCGGCTCACGCTTCGACGAGTCGACCTACGCCGAGCTCGAGCTGCGCCGCGAGGACTACTGGGAGGCGACCGGCGCCTACACGCGGATCGTCTCGACCGTCGCCTTCTCCCACCCGATCTTCCACTACAACGGTGAGTTCGACGCCAAGCTGGCGCTGCGCAACCTCTACATCGAAGAGGTCGGCCTGGGCGCGAAGAACCTGTCCTTTTGGGCCGGCTCGCGCATGTATCGAGGCGACGACATCTACGTCCTCGACTGGTGGCCGCTCGACAACCTCAACACCATCGGCGCGGGCCTGGGCTACCAGTTCTCCACGGGCACCTTCCTCAAGGTCCACGGCGGCGTGCAGCAGCCCAACGACCCCTTCTACGTGCAGACCGTGCTGCGCTCGCCGGCCCTCGACCAGGCGGGTGAGACCGAGGTCGCGGTCCTCGATCGCCAGAAGATCGTGACCAGCTACAAGCTCGGCCACGTGTTCATGGGCGTGGGCGAGAGCGGCGGCGTCAAGCTCGTCGCCTACGGCGAGACCCACCACGTGCGCGCCGGCCAGCGCGAGCTCGACTACCGCGAGTTCGAAGAGGTCCCGGCCGACAGCGGCTTCGTCGCCGGCGGCGAGATCAGCTTGTTCACCGGCAAGCGCAGCACCCACGTCAACGCCTGGGTCCGCCACGCGTGGAACCTCGCCGCCTACGGTGACCTGCGCGCGCCCACGCAGCTGGCCGCCGACAACACCACAAAGGGCGCGCGCGAGCTGATCGTCGCCCTCGGCGGCAACTACGAATACAAGTTCTTCGGGCTCATGGGCGGGGCCTACTTCCGGCGCTTCCGCAACGCCAGCGAGGCCCTCGACTTCAACGACCTCAACGAGGGCATCGTCCTGCTGCGCCCGCAGATCTGGATCAAGAACATCGCCGGGGTCGCGCTCGAGGGCTCCTACCAGATCCAGCAGCGCGGCATCCTCACGGGCCTCGAGGCCGACGCCGACCCGGCGCCGGTGGTCGGCAGCCTCGGGCGCGTGGGCATCATGCCCTTTTGGGCGCCCAACGGCCGCGGCTCCTACGCCCGCCCGCACATCCGCGCCTACTACATGTTGACCGTGCGCGACGCGGGAGCGCGCTCGCTCTACGCCGTCGATGACCCCTTCAGCGTGCGCGGCGTCGATCACCTGATCGGCGTCGGCGCCGAGTGGTGGTTCGGCAGCACCAGCTACTTCCGGGACTGAACCTTGGCAGCAAACATGGGCCACGCAGACGCACGCAAGAACACCTACTCCCGGGGGCGCCGCCTTCGGCTCGGGCTCGGGGCCGCCCTGGCCCTGGCCTGCGCGCCGCTCTTGGGCAGCTGCCTGAGCTACGAGGGCTACGAGGACACCCCGGAGCTGACCGTGGAGGTCGAGGACTGGCGCGACGAGGTCATCTATCAGGTCCTCGTCGACCGGTTCTACAACGGGGATCAGGGCAACGACTACATGATCGAGCTCGACGCGCCGGCCCGCTACCACGGCGGCGACTGGCGCGGGCTCGAGGACAAGCTGCCCTACCTGGAGGAGCTCGGGGTCACGGCGCTGTGGATCTCGCCGGTGATCAAGAACGTCGAGACCGACGCCGACGTCGACGGCTACCACGGCTACTGGGCCCAGGACTTCACCGCGCTCAACCCCCACTTCGGCGACCTCGTGGCCCTGCGCCGCCTGGTCGACGCGGCCCACGAGCGCGACATGTTGGTGATCATCGACATCGTCACCAACCACGTCGGGCAGCTGTTTTATTACGACATCAACCTCAACGGGAACGCCGACGTCCAGCTCCAGGGCAACGGCACCGACTCGCCGGTGCTCCACATCAACGAGTACGACCCGGACTTCGACATCCGCGGGATCCAGTCCTTCACCTCGCTGGGCGAGGCCGGGCCGGCGCCGATCATCTTTGGCAACGACCCCTACTCCAACCACATGCCGCCCAGCCCCGAGGTGTTCCGCAACCCCGCGGTCTACAACCGGCGCGGGCGGACCTTGGACTTCGAGGTCGAAGAGCAGCTGCTGACCGGCGACTTCCCCGGCGGGCTCAAGGACGTCGACACCACGCGCTGCGACGTCAAGCAGGCCTTCGTCGACGTCTACGCGCGGATCATCGAGCAGAGCAACGCCGACGGCTTCCGCATCGACACGATCAAGCACGTCGAGTACGAGTTTTGGCGCTACTTCACCCAGCGCCTGCGCCAGCGCCTGGCCGAGAAGGGCAAGACCAACTTCATCATGTTCGGCGAGGCCTTCGACGGCCGCGACGACCTGGTCGGCTCGTTCACCCAAAAGCTCGCGCCCGAGGACCACGAGCTCGACTGCGCCAGCGACGGGCCGGCGCTGACCGG
The DNA here is from genome assembly GCF_011083025.2 of Pseudenhygromyxa sp. WMMC2535. Lineage (NCBI taxonomy): Bacteria > Pseudomonadati > Myxococcota > Nannocystales > Nannocystaceae > Pseudenhygromyxa > Pseudenhygromyxa sp. WMMC2535. The sequence continues at coordinate 2,006,420 of NZ_JABJWV010000001.1, read as the reverse complement.
CGACCAGCTCGACAGCGCGTTTTACTTTCCGCAGCACTTCCAGGCGATCCGCGACGTCTTCCAGGACGCTCAGTCCACGGACCGGATCCAGAGCCTGTGGGAGCAGCGCACGACCACCTGGGGGACCGAGGCGATGACCGGGGGCATCGGCATCCCGCCCGCGGACGTGCCGATCAACTTCCTCGACAACCACGACGTCCCGCGCTTTTTGTACGCGGTCAACGACCGCGACGAGGACGTGGCCCAGCAGCTGCTGCGCAACGCCTTGCTGTTCTTGTACACCGCGCCGGGCGTGCCCTGCCTGTACTACGGGACCGAGCAGAACTTCGACGGCGGCAACGACCCGGCCAACCGCGAGGATCTGTGGAAGTCGGGCTTCGACACGACCAACACCACCTTCGTGTGGATCTCGCGCCTGGCCAAGATGCGCAAGCAGTACACCGCGCTGCGCCGCGGCGACCTCGGCGTGACCTGGGCGACGGCGCGGACCGGCGACGAGGAGGACGCGGGGATCTTCGCCTTCGAGCGTAACGGGGGCAACAGCGCCAACGGCTACGCCCTGGTCGTGATCAACAGCAACCAGAGCCACGCCAGCCGCACGGCCTACGAGGGCGAGGTGATGAGCGTGCTCGCCCCGGCGGGGACCGTGCTCAAGGACGCGATCTCCGGGGAGACCTGGACCGTGGGCGGGGACGGCAGCCTGGACATCACCCTCGACCCGATGACCGGCGTGATCTTGGTGCCCCAGTCCGACTGGGTCTCGATCCCCTGAGCGGCGCGCGAGCATGGTCAGCGTCAGGGGTAAGCAGATCGTCAAGCGCTTCGGCGAGACCACGGTCTTGCGGGGCATCGACCTCGACATCGCGGCCGGGCAGTTCGCGGTCCTCGTCGGGCCCAGCGGCTGCGGCAAGTCCACGCTCTTGCGCCTGCTCGCGGGGCTCGAGCGCGTGAGCTCGGGGACCATCCACTTCGGCGAGCGCGAGGTCACCGAACTCGAGCCGCGCGAGCGCGACATCGCGATGGTCTTCCAGTCCTACGCCCTCTACCCGCACATGAGCGTGCGCAAGAACCTCGAGTTCGGCCTGCGCCTGCGCAAGACCGACGCCGCGACGATCACCACGCGGGTCGAGGAGGTCGCGCGGATGCTCGACATCCACCACCTCCTCGATCGCCTGCCGCGGGCGCTCAGCGGCGGCCAGCGCCAGCGCGTGGCCATGGGGCGGGCGATCGTCCGCCGCCCGGCGCTGTTCTTGTTCGACGAGCCCCTGTCCAACCTCGACCCCGCGCTGCGCACCCAGGTGCGCGTGGACATCCGCAAGCAGCACGACGAGCTCGAGGCGACCAGCATCTACGTGACCCACGACCAGGTCGAGGCCATGACCCTGGCCGACGTGCTCTTCGTGCTCGAGGGCGGCGAGGTCCAGCAGCGCGGCGCGCCCATCGATATCTACCGCGCTCCGGTCAACTGCTTCGTGGCCAAGTTCCTGGGCAGCCCGGCGATGAACTTGGTCCCGACCACGCTGCACCGCGCGGGCTCGAGCTGGCGCGCCGGCGCGGTCGAGATCCGCGAGCCCGGGCCCTTCAGCGGCCTCGCCGAGGACAAGGCCGTCATCCTCGGCCTGCGCCCCCACGACCTCGAGCTCGCGCCCGCCGGCGAGGGCGAGCTGACGCTCGAGGTCGAGGTCGTCGAGACCCTGGGCCCCGAGCTCACCATTCACGGGGTGCTCACGGGCGACGCCGAGCGCCGACCCTTCATCGCCGCCTTGCCGGCCGAGCACCGCGTCGCCCGGGGCGACACGCTGCCGCTGCGGGTCGAGCGGCTGCACCTCTTCGACGCCGAGACGGAGCGCAGCCTGCGATGAGCGGGGCGAGCTCGCTCAGGCCGAGCGCGCGGGGCTGTGTGCCGAGCGAGGGACGAGACAAGACGAGGTCGAAGAGGTCGACGAGGTCGATGAGGTCGACGCCAAGGCGCTCGCGCCGAGCGGCGGCTCCGCTCGCGGCGCTGCTGCTCTTGTTGACCGGGCTGCTCTTCCCCGGCCTGGCCGCGGCCGAGGAGCCGCTGGTGGTCTGGCATGCCTACCGCGGCGCCGAGGAGCAGGCCCTCGAGCGGATCCTCGCCGAGTTCGAGGACGCCGAGGTCGAGGTCCTGGCCCTGCCCTACGACGCCTTCGCCTCCAAGCTCGAGTCCTTCGTGCCCCTCGGCCAGGGCCCCGACGTGTTCATCGACGCCCACGAGCGCCTCGGCAACTTTCGTGAGCGCGGCCTGGTCGCACAGATCCCCGCCGAGCTGATCCCCCGCGAGGGCGCTTACCTCGGCCAGGCGATCGCCGCGGTCACCATCGACGGCCACAGCTGGGGCCTGCCGCTCTCGCAAAAGTGCCTCGCGCTCTTCGTCAACACGCCGCTCGTCGCGACCGCGCCGGCGACCCTCGAGGAGATCGTCGCGCTGAAGGGCACGCTGCCCGAGGGCGTGTATCCCCTGGCCTACGAGGCCCGCGGCGCCTACGCCCACGCGGCCCTGCTCGCGGCCTTCGGCGGCGAGCTCCTCGATCCCGAGACCGACGACTACGCCTTCGAGGGCCCGGCCGCCGAGCGCTCCTTGGCGCTGGCCGTCGAGCTCGTCGAGGCCGGCGTGGTCCCCGAGGACGCCGACGGCGCCCTGGTCACCAACTTGTTCAAGGCCGGCAAGGCGGCCACGGTGTTCAGCGGGCCATGGTTTTTGGCGGATCTCGGCGACGAGGTCTCGTTCACCGTCGCGCCCCTGCCCGTGGTCGAGGAGACCGGCGAGCCCATGCGCCCGCTGCTGACGGTGGAGGCCGCGATGCTCTCGCCGCGGGGCGCACAAAACCCCGACGCCCTGCGCCTGCTCGCTCACCTCGCCAGCCCCGAGGCCGCGCAGATCCGGGCCGAGGTCGCCGGCAGCCTCAGCGCCCGGGCCGACGTCCCGGCGCCCGAAGATCCGGTGCTCCAGGCCTTCGCGCGCCAGGCCGAGCTCGCTCAGCTGATGCCCTCGACCTCGGCCATGCGCTCGCTGTGGGAGCCCGCCAATCGGGCGATCCGCAAGGTCATGCGCCACGACATGGAGCCCGGCCCGGCCCTGAGCGAGGCCCGGCGGCGCTTCGAAGACGTCCGCCGCCCGCCCCCCGAGCCGGCCTCGCCCACGCCGGTGCTCGTGCTCCTCGGTCTGCTCAGCCTGGCCGGCGCCGGCTTGCTGGTCCACCGCGGTCGCAAGCGCGCCGACCTGCTCGGCGACCTGCGGCGCTCGCTGCCCGCCTACGCCTACGTGGCCATCGGCGCCCTCGCGGTCACCGTGCTCGTGCTCTTGCCGATCCTCTTCGGCGCCGGCGCGGCGCTCTTCGCCGGCAAGCCGCACGAGATGTACTACGTGGGCCTCGCCAACTTCCGCGAGATCCTGAGCGCGCGCGGCGGGGAGCTGCTGTCGACGGGCTCCTTCTACGTGGTCCTGGCCGTCACCGTGCTGTGGACCGTGGTCAACGTGTTCTTTCACCTGGCGATCGGCGTCAGCTTGGGCCTGGTGCTCTCGCGCCCGGCCATGAAGCTCAAGGGCGTCTACCGGGTGCTGCTGATCGTCCCCTGGGCCGTGCCCAGCTACGTCACCGCCCTGGCCTGGCGCGGCATGTTCCACCGCCAGTTCGGCGCCGTGACCGGGCTGATCAACGCGATCAACGAGCTCTTCGGGTTCAGCATCGAGCCGATCGCCTGGTTCGCCCGCTTCTCGACCGCGTTCACGGCCAACGTCGCGACCAACGTGTGGCTGGGCTTCCCCTTCATGATGGTCGTGACCCTCGGCGCGCTCGCGGCCGTGCCCAAGGACGTGCTCGAGGCCGCCGAGGTCGACGGCGCCAGCCGCTGGCAGCGCCTGAGCCGGATCACCTTGCCGATGATCGCCCCGACCATGCTCCCGGCGATCACCCTGGGCGCGATCTGGACGTTCAACATGTTCAACGTCGTCTTCCTGGTCTCGGGCGGCGACCCCGACGGGACCACCGACATCCTGGTCTCCGAGGCCTACCGCTGGGCCTTCACCCGCGACGCCCAGTACGGCTACGCGGCCGCCTACGCCGTGCTGATCTTCTTGTTGCTCATGGGCACCAGCCGGCTCACGGACAAGCTGCTCGGCCGCGAGACCCTGGGAGGGAGCTGAGCCCGCCATGACCCCGCGCAAGGATCTGCTCGAGTCCGTGGCCGCCCACGCGGTCGTTTTGCTCGCCGTCGCCTTCTCGCTCTACCCGATCTTGTGGGTGGTCAGCCTGGCCTTCTCGGGCACCACCACCCTCGAGGCCCAGGTGCTGCCCGTGCCCGCCGAGCCGACCCTCGACAACATGCGCGAGGTCGTGGGCTCGCAGTGGGTCGACACCCAGGGCGACTCGCACTGGCTCTTTGGTCGCCAGCTGCTCAACTCCCTCGTGGTCTCGCTGACCACCGCCGTGGTCGGCGTGGGCGTGGCGATCCCCACCGCCTACGCCTTCGCGCGCTTCGAGTTCATCGGCCGCCGCGAGGGCATGCGCCTGCTGCTGGCCACGCAGATGTTCCCGGCCGTGGCCAGCGCGGTGCCGCTGTTCATGATCCTCGAGACCCTCGAGCTGCTCAACACGCGCACCGGCCTCGTGCTCTGTTACGCCAGCACCTCCGTGCCATTCGCCGTGTTCCAGCTGCGCAGCGCCTTCGAGGCCATCCCCGTCGACCTCGAGGAGGCGGCCATGGTCGACGGCGCCACCCAGTTCCAGGCCTTCATCAAGGTCGTGCTCCCCGTGGCCCGCCCGGCCATCGCGGTGACCTTCTTGTTCGCGTTCATGACCGCCTACAACGAGTTCATCCTCGCGGCCACGCTGCTCGACGACGAGCGCGCCTTCACCTTGCCGGTGGTGCTCCAGCGCTTCATCGGGGAGTACGACGCGCGCTGGGACCTGTTCGCGGCCGGGGCGATCGTGGTCTCGCTGCCGGTGATGCTGCTCTTCTATCAGGTCCAGCGTCACATGGTCGCGGGGCTCGGTGCGGGCGGGGTCAAGGGCTGAGAGTCTGCAGGACCAGCTCGGCGCCGCGGCGTGGCGACGAGTGCCGCTGTCGGGGCCGCCGGGACTGGTGGCGTTGCGATGATGGCTGTGATGGCTGTGATGGCTGGTGGTCGTTCGGTGCCACCGAGCCCCAGCCCGCCGCTCGGGTAGACTGATTGGCCTTGCCCCTCGGGGGGGCTCGGCAGCATGGGGACGCAGCGACGGATCGCGGTGATTGGGCTCGGCTACGTCGGCTTGCCGGTCGCCGTCGCGTTCGCCGAGCGCTTCCCCGGGACCCTCGGCTTCGACATCGACGCGGCGCGGATCCGCGAGCTCGCCGCGGGCTGCGACCGCTGCAGAGAGCTCGGCGAGGCCCGGCTCGCCGCCTCGGGCCTCGAGCTGACGGCCGACCCCGCGGCGCTCGCTCGCGCGGACCTGTTCGTGATCACCGTCCCGACGCCCGTCGACGACACCAACCACCCCGACCTCGGCATGCTCCGGGCCGCGACCGAGACCGTGGGCGCGGCCCTCGGCCCGGGGGGGATCGTCGTCTACGAGTCCACGGTCTACCCCGGCGTGACCGAGACGATCTGCGGCCCCCTGCTCGAGCAAGTCAGCGGCCTGCGCTGTGGCCGGGACTTTTCCCTGGCCTACTCCCCCGAGCGCATCAACCCGGGCGACAAAGAGCACGGCTTCGAGCGGGTCACCAAGGTCGTCGCCGGCCAGGACCAGACCACCCTCGAGCTCGTCGCCGGGCTCTACGCCGCCGTGGTCGAGGCCGGGGTGCACCGCGCCCCGAGCATCGCCGTCGCGGAGGCCGCCAAGATCATCGAGAACACCCAGCGCGACCTCAACATCGCGCTGATGAACGAGCTCGCGCTGATCTTCGACCGCCTCGGCATCGACACCCTCGACGTGCTCGCGGCGGCCAGGACCAAGTGGAACTTCCTCCCCTTCACGCCGGGGCTCGTGGGCGGCCACTGCATCGGCGTCGACCCCTACTACCTGACCGCGCGCGCCGAGCAGGTCGGCGTCCACCCCCAGGTCATCCTCGCCGGGCGGCGGATCAACGACTCGATGGGCCCCTTCATCGCCCAGCGCACGGTCAAGCAGCTGATCCGCGCGGGCGTGCGCATCGACGCGGCGCGGGTGCTGGTGCTCGGGCTGACCTACAAGCCCGACATCCACGACATCCGCAACAGCCGCGTGCCCTCGATCATCTCCGAGCTCGCGGACTACGGCGTCGCGGTCGAGGTCTACGACCCCATGGCCGAGCCCGGCGAGGTCGAGCGGATCTATGGTCTGCGCCTGCGGACCACGCCCGGCGACGGCTACCACGCCGTCGTCCTGGCCGTGCCCCATCGCGGCCTGTCCGAGCAGGTGCTCGCGCTGCTCGAAGATCCCTGCTTGCGCGTGATCATCGACGTCAAAGGCGCCGTGGAGCGCGACCGCGTGCCGGCACAGGTGGATCTGTGGCGACTGTGATCGCGCTGACCATTGCGACGGACTGCCGGGCCGAGCGAGCTGCGCACGATGTTCGAGCCGGGCTCGTGGGATGCGCGAGTCCAGCCCGAGGGTAGGGACGATCGCGATTGGCGTGAATGTCATCGCGGGACAATCACGACATCCACATCAACCATCGCTAGACTGGCTCTTCGTAGTGCATCGACGCGAGCACATGAAGGGCCGTCTGCCGGGGATGTATGCGCCCTGCCTCCTGCTCGGGCTCGGGCTCGGCTGCACCATGGCGAACCCGGAGTTCGACGCCATGGCCTTGGCCATGAGCGGGGACAGCTCTGGTGAGGACGAGGGGCGGCCAGAAGAGGAGAGCGGCGAGTCTGGCGAAGCCGAGTCCGGCAGCGAGAGTGAGTCCGGCAGCGAGAGTGAGTCCGGCAGCGAAGAGGAGACGAGCGAGGGCGCGCCCGGTGACGCCTGCCCCGTCGGCGACGCCACGCTCGTCGCCTGCTATCCCTTCGAACAACCGAACGCCGCCGCCGACGGATCCGGCAAGGGCAACCATGCGCAGGCCCAGGCGCTCGGGTTGAGCCCGAGTCTGTGGGGGTCGGCGCTGGACTGCGAGAGCAGCGAGCAGGTCAAAGTCTCCGACAGCGCGAGCCTCGACATCGACCTCGACCTGACCCTCGCCATGTGGGTCAGGCCCGACGGCGTCCCCGAGGGCGCCGCCGTCTGGCTCGACAATTCGGGTCAGTACGGCATGTTCTTCGACGTTGATGATGGCTTCGTGGCGTGGGTGCTCACTGTGGGCGACGGCTATCAAAAGGCCATCGTCGAGCATGAGCACATCCCGATCGGGGAGTGGAGCCACATCGCCGCGACCTACGATGGCGACCACCTGCGGGCCTATGTCAACGCGCAGCCCAGGGCAGACGAGGAGGTCGACGCGGGGCTGAGCGACAACGGCGAGCCGATGGCGATCGGCTACAACTATCCTGGCGGGGAGAGGTGTGTCGGGTTGATCGACGGGCTACAGATCTACGCGCGGGTGCTCGGCCAAGACGAGCTCGCCGTGCTCGCGCAGCAGCCCTGAAAGCGCTCGGTCGGGGAGGGGCGCTCGAGAAGGGGGACACTGAGAGGCGCTCGGGGGCGGGCTCTGCTATCGTGGGCGCAGGCATGCTCCGCGTCCGAAGGATCCTCCCTGCGCTGCTCATTTGCTCGTTCGCGCCGGCCTGCAGAGGAGAGGGAGAACCCCGGAGCTCTGAGCGCACGCCTTCGAGTGCGCATTTGCAGGGCAAGACGGAGGTCGAGACCGAGAAGAGTCTCGACTATCCAAACTTCCCGCCGGTCGACCCCGGTTCGATCGAGGAGGCAGTCGTGTTTCACGCGGATGAGGTCGTCGGAGACGGCTATCCTCGAGTTGCATGGAAATTGGGGCCGAAGCTCCACGCGGGGAAGTGGCTGGGGTTTGCTGGTGGGGCTGACGAGTTCTTGGGAGAGCACCACATCATCGTCAGTCACTACGCGCGAAAACCTCGCGGGGGCACGGCGGCAACCATCGAGAGTAGCGTGTTGCTGAACGTGAACACGGGGGAGGTGAGCGCTGAATTCGTCAAACACCTGGACGCGAGTTGGCGCCAGGGCATGGCCTTGGTCGAGGTCGAAGGAGAGCGAGGGCCCATGCTGCTGGACGTCGAGGGAGGAGCATTGGTCTCGGTGCTCCCCGAGGGCGAGCATGAGTATCGGTTCGGGAAAAACTACTGGGTTCGATTTAGCTCGATTGCAAGGCGTATTTGGATTTATGCCAAGGATCGAGACGGGAAAATTCACCTGTACGAATGGGAAGACAGGAGCAAGCCGCCACCTTTGCCAGATAATCCCTTCCCCTTCTTTCCCGATCTATGGGAGCAGACCCATGGACGCGCAGCCTTTGAGGAGGTCAGGGGAGAGGGGGCACCCTCAGGCTGTCCACGAGCCGCGCTGGTGCCTCCAAGGGGGTACGAGTGCCTGACCGACGCGGCGCGAACGCGAAGTATGTTGTTCTCTGGTAATTGGAGGTTCTCGGTCAAAGATGGGGTGGTCTTCAACCAGGCAAGCGGGGAAGGGGTAGACCTGGAGTCGCTTTGTCCGTCGAGCGAGTGGGGGGTAGGCATCGATGTCATCGAGGTAGACCCTCCCATGCTGCAGGTTTGCTGCGCTGATCAGGAGAAGCGTTGCTGGGTGTGGTCACCCGAGAACATCTATGCACTCTCGGAGGTAGTCTCGGGCAAACTCATCGCAGCGCAGAGCTGGCTCAGAAAAGGCGAGGAGGAGACCCTCGACCTCTACGACTACGGTGTGGCCGAGAAAGGCGCTTGGGTGGACCAGTTTCCCGAGCATCATGCTGCATATTTGATCGGTGACGACTATGCATGTGATGGGCTCAGCTATCGCTCATCCTATGGAAACCCCAGGAAGGGGGTAATGTGCATGTCTGAGAAGGGCGATGTGACCTGGGCAGAAGTCGTCGACAGTGAGCGAAAGGTTCGAACAAGTCGAGCGAGGAACGTCGAGGGGTTGGCCACGAGTTCCAGCGGGCGTGTCGTGGCGCTCGTGCGTAGGGGAGGGGTGTCTCATGTTTCCCTCGTCGACCTGGAGTGAGGACAGGGCGCGGCTATTTGTCGTTCGAGCTGCGCTCGAGGCGAAGTCGGACCTCTCCATTGACGAATACGTCAGTCCGGCGGGACTCCTGATTGTATGACGTGGAGCTGCTCGTTGATTCACCGTAGGCGGTGATCGTGATGTTCTTGATGCTGGGGTCAAAAATGGAAAATGTCGTGTTTGGGTCCCTGTTCTTCTCGTTCCATGACTTGTTGTCCTGCTTTCCTTTGATTTTCTCGATTTCAGCTTTTTCGTCGGGAATTTCCTTGAGCTGAGCGGGGCCAGAGAGTTCGTCTCCGAGAATGTTCTTCAGGTACTGGTATACACTCACAGCTCGATTTCTCGACAAGATCTGGTTCTCCAGCGCGCCGTGCGGCTGATCCGCATACCCCCGTAGCTCGAGCTCGACCCCCTTTTGCCCGAGCACCGCGAGCTCGCAAGCCGCGAACACCTGGAGCAGCCACAGCCCGTCGGGGAAGGGCATCGAGCCGTTGATCGGAAAGTGCACCGTGGCTCGAGAATTTGTCGTGTCGGCGTACTCGGGTTCGGCGTCGGCTTCGGGCAGCTCCTCGAGATCGTCGTCCCCGGAGACGATGGGGAAGATCTTGCCGACGAGCGTGGTCGCGCTCAGGCCGACACCCGCGCCCGAGCTCACGATGTCACTGAGGCCTGAGAAATTGAAGGGCAGCATGCCCGGGGGCTTGTCCTTCCCGCCGCCCTTGCAAAACAACACCGTCAGGCCTGCGCCCTTGCCCTTGATGCTGGAGAAGTAGGCGCCCCCGTCGGCGATGAACGCCGCGCCCGGGATGTTCTCGGGCTTCCACGCGGGGCCGTAGATGTTGTCGGCGGTGCCCGTGGTGGTGATGATCTTGGTGTTCCAGCCGATGTCTTTGGACTTCGAGGCCGTGAGCCCGAGGGCGACGAGCAGGTAGGTGGCGGAGAAGGGCAGATCTTGCTCGTTGCTGACGCTAAGCTCTCCGATGATCGAGATCGGGGACAGGGGGAAGCGGCGCTTGAGCTTGGTGCCGTTCTTTTTGACCGCCCTCCTCGTCTGCTTGGCGAAGTACTTCTTGAAGTCCTTGATGCCCTCGGCGTCGTCGGTGAGCTCTTCGAGGCTCATGTAGACCAGCTTGGCGTCGTAGCGCCGCCCACCGTGGAGCTTCCAGTCCAGGCCGAGGGTCTCGATGAAGTGTCGAACGCTGCGCGAGTCCTTGCTGGACTGGTCGAGGATGTGGTGGGTGTGGGTCAGGTAGGAGCGCCAGGTCGTGTCGAACATGACCTGGTGCTCCTCGAGGGTAGCGATGGTCGCCGCGGCGAATTCGTGGCGCTGGCTGTGATCGATCCCGCCCTTGCTCGGAGGGGCCTGGAGGGCGTTGGCGTAGGCGATGCCGACCAGGTCGTTGAGGGTCGAGGCGATGTTCTCGCGGCGTTGGGCGAGCTGCCTGGCGCCGGGGGGCTCCTCCCCGAGGGCCTCGTAGTAGGCCGCGTCGCCGATGTTGAAGTACTCCTCGACGAGGGTGGTGTAGGCGAAGGACTCGCTGTCTTCCCAGTCGCCCTTTTCGTAGGTCGAGCGGTGCGCTCGCACGCGGGCCGCGAGGATGAACTTGGGCAGGGCCTGGTGCTGCTCGGGCGTGGTCGGGAACCAGGCCATGGTCCGCAGGGCCTCCGGGATCCACGGCTTGTCGAGGTAGTTCTCGAACAAATTGGGGCGCGTGCTCAGGCGCCTGGCCTTGGAGAGCATCAGGGGTTGGAGGAGCTCGCGCAGGCGGGGATCGAGGTCGAGGTCATCGAGCTCGAGCTCGAGCTCGGCGGCCGACCCATCGGCGTTGCGGCGCAACCACCCACAGGCGGGCCCGCGCTCGGCGATCGTCGAGCCGGGGACGCGGGCAAAGAGGTGATAGTGCGTGCGCAAGCTGGCGTCGATGTCCGCGTACATGCGCAGGCGGCAGTGGATGAGCCGGCGGGCGTCGGGCAAGGTCGCCGCGTCGCCGCGCAGGTGGGCCTCGTCGACCGGCATCATCGCCGAGGTGTTGCTGTCGACCAGCGCGAGGAGGAGCTCGAGGTGCTCGCCGGCCTGGTTGATGAACAGGTGGTAGCGATCGTTGGCCTCGCGCCACTGGCCGGTGAGCACGAAGGGCTCGCGCATGTCGGTGTGGATCAGCGGCTCGCGCTCGCCGTTGCCGACGCGCATGACCGGCTCTCGCGGGGAGCTTGGCTGATAGTCGCGGCCCTTTCTCTGGTCCAAGTTGGGGTGCTGCTGGTGGCGAGCCCGGTGGGGTTTGGCCATGGGGTCGCAGTTTAGCCCGGAGAAGGTCGGTGGATCGACACGAGCGCGGGAGCTTTGCTAAGCTTGGCTTCGTTGATGACTCGCGCCACCGAGCTCCTTTTTGTGCTGCTGCTGTGTCTGCCGAGCTTGGCCTGCGACGAAGAGGGCGAGGTGCCCAGAGACGCGCCCGAGCCCTCGTCGGAAGACGAACTGCCCGAGGAGCGGGACTGGTCGAGCTTTCCGCCGGTGGATCTCGACGCCATCGAGGAGCTCGAGGTGTTCCACACGAAGAGCCTGGAGAGTGGGAGCTTCCCGCGTGTCCCAGTGGAGTATGGGCCGACGGTCTACCGCGGAAAGTGGCTGGGCTTCACGGGCGGGCACAATTACTTTCTGGGTGAGGACCACATCATCGTCAATCACTTCGAGCGCGCGCCAAAGGACTACTACACGGATCCGCTGGAGAAGAGCGTGCTGCTGAACGTGCGGACGGGGGAGGTGAGCGCGACCTTTCTGCGCCACATCGAGGCGAATTATAGGCGGGGTCTGGCGCTGGTCGAGGGCCTGGACGGGTCGGGGGTTCACCTGCTGGATGCGCAGACCGGATCGATGGTGCCGGTGTTGCCGGAGGGGGACCACGACTATGTCTATGAGAAGAACTACTGGATCCATCTTGGAGCCGTCGAGGATCGTGTTTGGGTCTACGCCGTAGACGACGAAGAGGTTGTGCACCTGTTCGAGTGGGAGGACATCAGCAAGCCGCCGCCGCTCCCCGACGCGCCCTTTCCCTTTTTTCCCGAAGAGTGGGCGCGAACATGGGGAGGGGAGCCCGACTTCGAGGAGGTGTCTGGAATGAGCGCGCCCGAAGAGTGCCGCAAGGCGCTGCTCCAGCCTCCTCGTGGCTACGAGTGTCTCGAGGGTAGTGTCGCAAGCAGTGACCCTCTTTCAGGTGGGTGGCGATTTTCTAGCTTTCGAGGAGATATCTTCAACTACGATGATGGTCGTGGCATGAATGTGAATAATTTATGTCCCGATGCGAAGTGGGGGGTCACCCTCAAGGCCATCAGCGCGCGTCCCCCGAAGGTCTCTGCGTGCTGCGAGGAGAACTGTTGGGTGTGGACGCCTGATGCTGTGTATCGGCCAGCTGGTGGGGTTTCCGAGTTCATTGCCCAAACACCTCATAGCCTGGCGTTCCACGAAGAGACCCAGGTTTATGATATTTTTGACTACGGCGATGATCGTCTCGCGCTGAGCGTTAGGTATGGTCATACCTATAGGGCTAGGGTCGTGGGGGAGTATCGGTGTGCTCATCTTCGCTACGGTCTTGATGATGCATTGCGAATTTTGTCGATTGCTTGCCATCCAACCGAGTGGGGGAGCAACTCGTGGGTCGAAATCGTTGATAAAGTGGCGGGGGTGCGTTCGGAGCGGTTTGAGGCGCCAGTGATTGTGATGGGCCACGATGGCGTTGGGGTGGTCATTCGAGGCGAGCCTTCTGCGCAGAGCGTTCAAACCGTTCAACTCGCCCACTTCTAGTGTGCGCGGCAGAGGACTTGAAGGGTCCCAGGCGCCGGACCGCCGGTTGCTGACGAGGCGCGAGGAGGGAGTTTGTCGGGCACAAATGACTGACGAGCAACGAAGTCAGCGGCCGGTGCTCCAAGCCTGGGGCCCTTCAAGTCCTCTGCCGCGCACACTAGTCGTCTTTTGTGAGGCGACCAAGCTGCAGTCGGACTTCGTCGTCGATGAGCAAGTCGACGCGGCGCGAATTGATATCGTAGTTCTCCGATTTTGACTCGATTTCGCCGTAGGCCAAGATTTTGATGTTTCCCTCGGAAGGGTCTTCCAATTCAAATAGTCCATCGGGGCGGGGGTGGAGTTGATGAGCCTGTCTATTTCATATTTTTCATCATGTATTTCTTTTAGCTGATCCGGTCCCGCCAGGTCATCCCCGAGAATGTTCTTCAGGTAGTTGTATACGGTGACCGACCGGCTTCGCGACAAGATCTGGTTCCTGAGCGCGTCGTGGGGCTGATCCGCGTAGCCTTTCAACGTGATCTTCATCCCCGGCTTGCTGAGCACCGCCAACTCGTTGGCGGCAAAGATCTCGAGCAAGACCTCTCCCCCTGGCACGAAGAGCGCGCCATTGATCGGAAAGTGCAGCGTCCCAGTCGGCTGCGAGCGGTACTCGGGTTGGTCTTGGGGCCCGGGCAGCTGGCGGACGAAGTCGCCGCCCTCGGCGTCGGCCAAGAAGAGCTTGCCGGTGAGGACCGAGCCGCCGATCCCCCCGGCGGCGGTGTCGCTGAAGACCTTGCCCTGACCCGAGAAGTCGAAGACGAGCGGGACCTTGGGCTTGCCTTTCTCGCTGCCCTTGCAGGTCAAGGCGGTGTAGCCGTAGCCCTTGCCCTCTCCTTCGGGGTTCTTTTTCCCGATCTTCTGTTTGCCCGTGGTCGCGAAGGCGCTGCCGTCGACGTAGAGGACCGGCCCCGCGAGGTTTTCGGGCTTCCACGCGGGGCCGTAGACGTGCTCGGCCTTTCCCTCTGACTGGAACGAGACGGTCGAGTCTCCCGCGGAGGCGGACTTTCCCAGGCCGCTGGCAAAGATCATGTACTGCGCTGAAAAGGGGACGTCGTCGTGGTTTTCGACGTGGACCTCGCCGACGATGGAGATCAGCTCGAGGGGCAGCCAGCGCTTGATTCGCTTGAAGACTTTGTCACCGTGCTGCTTGGCGTACTGCTGGACCTTCTTGAAGGCCCGCTCGCTCTGGCCCTCGACGACCATGTCGACGAGGCTGGAGTAGTTGATCTTGGCGGTGTAGGTGCGTCCGCCTTCGATCATCCACTGAAGCCCGAGGTCGTCGCTGAAGTGATCGGTGTCTCGGGTCGTGCCGCTCTCGTTGAGGATGTGGTGGGTGTGGGTGAGCAGGCTGTGCGGAAAGCCGTCGACGATCTCGAGGGTGGGCACGTCGAGGGCGCTGAGGGTGACCTGAGCGAAGAACAGGTCGAGCTGAAAGCTATCGATGCCCCCCTTGTCCGCAGGGGTGGTCAGGGCGGAGCTGCGGGCCCTGCCGACGAGGTCGTTGAGGGTCGCGCTGATGTTCTTGCGGCGCTGCTTGACCTGGCCGGCGTTGAGGTCGTCGCGGTCCTCGAGGTTGAAGTAGGCCTCGACGAGGCTGCGGTAGTCGAAGGTCTCGCCATCGTCCCAGCGCCCGGCCTCGTAGGTCTCGCGGTGGGCCGGGATGCGGGCGTCGAAGATGAATTTGGGGAGCGCCTCGATCTGCTTGGGCGTGAGCGGGAACCACCGCAAGGTCCGCATGCTCTCGGGGATCCACGGCTGGTTGAGGTAGTTCTCGAACACGTTGGGGCGGGTGTCGAGGCGCTTGGACTTGGCCTTGACCATGGGCTGGAGGCGCGTCGCGAGCTCGCTGTTGAGGGCGCGGAGCTCCGCGAGCTCGAGCCCGATCTCGATGGCCGTGCCCGAGGCGGACCGTCGCAGCCACCCGCAGGGGCGGTCGAGCTTGTCGATGGGATCACCGCCGACGCGCAGGCTCAGGTGATAGTGGCGCTCGTCGCTGGGGTCGATGCGCCCGGCCATGCGCAGGCAGCGTTGGTTGAGGCGGCGGCCGTCGGGGAGTGACCAGACGCCACCTCTGGCGCTCTCGTTCGCCTTGGGTTCGGCGACATGACCATTCTCGACCACGGTGAGCATCAGCTCGAGGTGGGGGCCGGCCTGGTTGATGAACACGTGGTAGCGTTGGCCGTGCTCGCGCCACTGGCCGGTGAGCACGACCGGCTGACGCTGATCCACGCGGGCCAGGGGCTCGCGCTCTGCGTTGCCGACGCGCATGCTGGGCTCTCGTGGGGTGCTCTGCTGGTATTGGAGCCCGTTTCGCCGATCCAAATTGGGCTGCTGTTCGTGGCGCGCTCGGTAGGGTTTGGCCATGGCTTGGGCTCGAAAATTTGGGGGGCTCAGGAATTGGGCGCGCTGGCGCTGCGGTGGAGCTGGCCGTAGCGCAGGTCCGCGAAGATCTCGCTCTCGCTCCCGTCCTCGGCGATCACCACCAGGGTGTAGCGCCGCGCGGTCGAGAGCTCGGGGTAGCGGATGGTCAGCTCGCCGTTGACGTTGACCACGCCCTCGTCGGGGAGCACGGTCTCGCACGACCAGCCGTCGTCGGCGCTGAGCCGGTAGCGCTCGGGGGCGGCGGGCTCTTCTGGGGTGAGGTCGGAGACGATGGTGAAGGGGCCGGTGGTCCAGTCGTTGGGCTCGTCGGGGAGCTCGAGCTCGAGGCGACGGGGGACGCGGCTGTCGTAGACGAGGGCGAGCTCGGGCTCGGGGTCGAGGGGGAGGCGCTCGACGAGGAGCAGCTCGACGAGGCGATCCCCGGCCCCGGGGTCGTCGGCCGGGCCGCCGCGGCCGGCGAGGGTCGAGGCGTAGCCGGCGGTGACGATCCGGCTCAGGGGGATGTCGCCGAGACTGAGGCCGAACTTGTCGAGCCAGCGCGCGAGCTCGTCGCGCAAGACCGCGAAGATCGCCGCGAGGGTGCGCGGGCCACAGACGCCGTCGAGGACCAAGGCGGCGTCGAAGCGGTCGTTGTAGTCGGCCTGGAAGGCCTCGACGAGGGCGCGGCTGTCCTCGCTCTCGTCGCGGCGCCACTGCGCCGGGGGCTGGTCGCAGACGCAGGACCAGGCCCGGCGCTCGCCGAGGTAGGCGAGGTAGGCGATCACGTCGCGGAGGCTGCCGTGGTCCCGGGCGATGGCGACGAAGCGGCGCTCGTCCCCGTCGAGGAGCACGCGGGCGAGCTCGGCCCGGCGCTCGCTGAGGGTCTGGTTGGCGGCGGCCGAGCCCGAGGCGCTGGCGTGGCCGACGATCAGCAGCCAGCGGTCGGGGTCCTCGTGGAGCGCGAGGCAGGCCTGGACGAGGGCGGCGAGGGGGTGGGCGTGGTCCGTCCACGGGGCGGGCACGAGCAGGGCCGAGGCGTCGTCGCAGCGCAGCTGCTCGGGCACGAGGCGGCGGAGGATCGGGCGCCCGAGCACCACCCAGTTGAGCGGGCCGAGGTCCACGCCGAGCTCGACCGTGGCCTCGGCTTCGCCCCCCGCACTGGCTGAGGCGGGGGGGCTGGCGAGGCGCCGGCCGTCGAGGCCGAGGTCGATGAACACGGCCCGGGCCGCGTCGTCGTCCTCCTCGGGCCACGGCCAGGGGCCGGGGCTGGGCCGCTCGCGGCTCCAGTCGGCCTCGTCGAGGGCGCTGAGGCGCAGGCCGTGGCGCCCTGGTCGATCGACCTCGAAGCCGGCCTGGCCGCCGCCATCCGAGAAGGCCTGGTCGCCGCCGAGCTCGACGGCCAGGCCGGGGAGCGGGCGGCCGTCGTCCTCGACGATGCACAGCGCCAGGCGATGGCCGAGGGCGGCGATGGGCGGGGCCTCGCGAGGCGCCGCCACGGGGGTGGTGAGCGAGCGCGGCTCGTGGCCGAGGGCCGAGCGCTCGGGGCGGGCCTCGGTCACGATCAAGCTGCCGCGCTCCATGGCACGCTCGAGCGCGTGCCATAGCTGGGCCGCGCTGGTGGTCGAGCCGGGGGTGCTCAGCCCCGCGTCCACGAGCAGGCGGCCGAGTCTCGCCAGGCTCGAGCGGCCCATGGCCACGCTGCGACGCATGGCCGTGAGGGCGGCGGCTGGATCCAGGCGCCGAGCTTCGCGGCCAGCTCGTCGACGCTGGACGGCGCGCGGAGTCCCGATGAGCCACGTGTCAGCGTCGATGCAGGTTCTGGTCATCGGAGTCCGAGCATAGCAAGTGGCGCCGAGTCGTGCGATATCATCTCCGAGCTCGCGACCATGTCCAGACTACCTGCCCCCCAAGCCCAGATCAGTTTTCAGCACGCCCCCGACAGCGCTTGGGAGGTCGGAGGCCTGCACTTCGTCGAGGGGATCAACACGCTCTATCGAGCGACCGTCGAGATCGAGAGCGAGGATGGCTTCGCGGACACGGGGGCGCTGCTCGGGGCGACCTGCGAGCTCACGCTCCAGCGCGGGGACTACCAGCCGCGGGCGATCTACGGCGTGGTCACCCGGGTCGACTACCTGGGTCAGGGCGACCACCACCTGCACGCCCGGGTCGTGGTCGAGCCAGCCTTTGCGCTGTGTCGCCAGCAGGTCCACTCGCGGATCTGGCAGGACACGAGCGTCCTCGACATCCTCGCGGCGCTGCTCGGGCCGACGCTGAGCGCCTACGAGCGCGAGCTCGAGCTCTCGCACCTGACTCGGGGTGAGCAGCCGCGGGACTTCTGCGTGCAGTATTGCGAGAGCGACTACGACTTCGCCTGCCGCTTGCTCGAAGAAGAGGGGCTCAACTGGGTGCTGGTCCACGACCGCGATCGCGGCCACGAGGTGCTCACGCTCTGCGACCAGATCGAGGACTACCCGAGCTTCGCCAACGTCGACGAGGACGTCCACCTGCCGCTGATCTCCCACTCGCCCGAGGAGGCCGCGGTCGAGTCGCTCCAGCGCTTCGAGTGGACGCGCAGCCTGACCACGACGAGCGTGACGATCAGCGAGTTCGACCCCGGCAGCCCGGGCGGCGTCAGCCAGGCGAAGACCGGCGAGGGCGACGAGCGCGAGCGGGAGCGTCGCTACTACGAGCACAGCCAGCGCCGCCTGGGGACGCGCCCGCTGGGTGAGCGCACCCAGGACTATGTCGACGCCCTGCGCCACCGCGGCAGCGTGGCGAGCTGCCGGTCCAACGCCCTCGGCCTGGCCGCGGGTCAGCGCTTCACCCTCTCGGGCGTCCTCCACGAGGGCACGCCTGAAGAATGGCTGGTGTTGCGCGCCGAGCTGAACTGGCACGCTGGCCAGGGCGCGCCAGGGCAGGTCGGCGGCGACGCGCGGGAGGCCCTGCGCGTCGACCTGGACTGTGCCCCCCTCGAGCCGGCGCCGCGCCCCCTGGAGCTCACGCCCAAGCCCCAGGTTCAGGGCCCGCAGACCGCCACGGTGGTCGGCGAGGGTGAGATCGACGTCGACGCCCAGGGGCGGATCCAGGTCCAATTTCACTGGCCCGAGGACCCGCAATTCTCGGCCGGGGCCTCGTGCCGGGTGCGCTGCGCCCAGAGCTGGGCAGGCTCGGGCTGGGGCGCCCAGTTCATCCCGCGCGTGGGCATGGAGGTGGTCGTGGAGTTCCTCGCCGGCAACCCGGATCGCCCGCTGGTCACCGGCTGCGTCTACAACGGCGCCAACGAGCCGCCCTTTGGCCTGCCCGGCGCGGCGACCCAGTCCGGCTGGCGCAGCGAGAGCTCGCCGGGGGGCGGCGGACACAACGAGCTGCGCTTCGAGGACGCGGTCGGGGCCGAGGAGATCTATGTCCACGCCGAGCGTGACTGGAGCGCGGAGATCAAGCGAGACCGCGCGCAGCGGGTCGGCCGACACGAGCGCCTCGAGGTCGCCGAGCAGCGCGAGCGCTCCGTCGGTGCCAGCGAGCACGTGGCCGTGGGCGCAGACCAGAGCGTCGAGGTCTCGGGCTCTCGCGGCCTGCGGGTGGGCGTGGACGCCAGCCAGCAGGTGGTCGGCAATTCGTCGCTGAGCGTGGGCAAGGACCGCAGCGTGCAGGTCTCGGGCTCGCTCACCGAGGTCGTGACCTGCACGGCCAACGAGACCGTGGGCATGGCCAAGACCGTGACCGTGGGCGGGGCGCTGGCCACGGTCGTGGGCGCGGCCATGAACACCTCCGTGGCCGGGGCCAGCCTCGAGGAGGTCGGCCTCGCCAAGTCGGTGTCGGTGGGCGGGGTCAGCAGCGAGGACGTGCGCGGGCCCAAGAAGGTCAGCGCGGTGAGCATCGAGCACGCCGCCAAGGACCAGATCAACGTCAGCGCTGGCGGGGCGCTGGCGGTCTCGGCCAAGTCGGATTTCAGCGCTGTCACCGAGGGCAAGCTCGCGGTGATCGGCAAGTCCAAGGGCGCCGTGGAGCTCGAAGACTCGCTGCTCATCAAGGTGGGCAAGGCATCGATCAAGCTCGACAAGAACGGGACGATCACCCTCTCGGGGGTCAAGCTCGTGCTCGACGGCAAGAAGTCGATCAAGCTCTCGGCCAAGAAGATCCATCAAAACTGAGCGCTGGCTCGGTCGACTGTGGATCTTCGCGTGGATGTGCAAAACGGCCGTTTCGTGGCCGTGCGAGCGCGCGAGAGCGGTACGAGGGGAGCCGTACCGTGGGCTGAACTCCAGGCGTGGACGGGACCCGCCACCGTGAGCGCGGGCGGGCAGAGGCCGAAATTCTCGCCATCTTCACGGTTCACCCGAGTGCAATGCTCGCCTAAGATGGGCCTGCGAGCGGACCGTGCGACACATCTACGACGACGAGAAGATCACGCTCGAGGCGAAGGTCGATGGTACCCCAACGGCGGTCGCCAAGATCAAGACCGTCGACTTTTTGGTGACGACCAAGGCCGAGGACGTGGAGACGGAGAAGCCGCCGATCTCCGCGCCGGTCGAGGTCGGCTTCCCTGCTTCGAGCGCCTCCCACGAGTACACGCCCGACCCGGTCGCCGACGCCAACGACTACTACGACCTCACCTACAAGGCGAAGATCACCCCGCCCGGCCGCGACCCGATCCTCCAGTCGGGCAGCGAAGAATTTCGCATCTGGCCGACGAAGATCGAGCTGACCTTCGAGGCCGACGACAACGAGGCCCACAAGACCGCCAAGTTCAAGTGGGTCCAGGGCGGGAGCGAGGGCCCGGTCGAGAAGTCCGACGACAGCGGCAAGTGGTCGCAGCGCCTGGCCAAGAAGACCTTCGAGGTCAAGATGGTCGCGCCCTGGGCCTTCGACGGCGACGTGACCCACGCGGGTTGCAAGCGCACCTACAAGGTCAAGCGCAACCCCTACGAGTTCGAGTTCATCGCCCCCGAGGTCGCCGACGCCACGCAAAAGACCAAGCAATACGTCAACTTGGACCCCGACGCCGCCGGCTGGTCGCAGGACAAGCCCTTTGGCCACGTGCTCGAGTTCAAGGTCGGGGGCAAGGGCGACGAGGACCGCGACGCGGCCGAGCGCCTGGCCCAGGAGAACGACACCGTCTTCATCGAGATCGAGTTCACGCCCGCGACCAAGCGCAACGACCCCAAGCCCAAGCTGCTCGACGACGGCCTCGACGGCGCGGCGGCCGGCTCGAACAGCGACAAGACCTGGAAGGGCAAGGCCAAGCTCGACGCCAACGGGCAGGCGACCTTCAAGGTCGAGCTCGGCTACGCCGGCGGTGACGTATGCAAGGTCAAGATCGGCTACGACGACGCCTGCGGCGACGCGAGCCTGGAGTTCGAGACCTGGCGGCGGCTGAGCTACGAGCTGCTCTACGCCGACGTTCAGGCGCCGGAAATGCTCGACGCGGGCGGCGGTCAGCGTGACCTGCCCCAGGGGATCAAGACCGCGGCCGACACCCGGCTGGGGGCGGCGTGCATCGAGTACAAGCTCGCTGCTGCGCACCAGTACAGGGAGGCGCAAGCGAAGGCCGGGACGATCGTCGACGCGGCGTGGATCGGCAAGGCGGGGCGCAAGCGAGTCTTGTCGGGGGGGAGGCTCGACAGCACCGACCCCGTGGCCTTCAACGCCGAGAACGACCGGACCATCCACATCAAGATGGTCGACGCCTGCTTCAGCTCTCATGTATCGACGAACAACCAGGCGCCGCAGCTCGACGCGAGCCCCTTCGTCTGGCAGTCGCAGGACTACCTGATCCCCTTTCGCCACGACGTCAGCGGCAAGACCTGGGAGGCCGTGATTGCGACGCCAGACAATTACAAGGGGCACCCGACCTTGAGCTTCACGGCGCAGACCTACTCGGACGTCGTCAATCGCGCCTATACCTTCGAGATCCGCGAGACGACCCAGGGCAAGACCTTGACCCTGAGCTACGGGCGCAAGCCCGACCAGTCGCCCGAGGACGCGCTGGCGGTCACGGAGGAGGCGAAGATCGGGCCGTTCATCCAGAGCCTGCTGACCGTGGCCGACGTCCGCAAGCAAAACAACGTCATCGAACTCGAGCTAAAGCACCCGAGCAACGCAGGCGCGCGGGCGGCAGACGTCCAGGGCAAGCTGCAGGCCAGCTTCGACGCCAACAAGCCCGAGATCTACACCCACCCTGGCCTCAACGACGACGGGTCGCTCAAGTCGGGCAACGTCGACGCGGGTTGGTTCGTGGCCAAGTCCTTCGACAAGGCCGAGATCACCTTGCCGACCAGCGCTACCAGTGACGGGAGCGAGCCCGGGGATTTTGTCGGGCCGCTGAGCGCGACCAAGTGCCCAGTCAAGGTCCAGTTCAAGGTCGATGAGACCTACGCGATCAACGGCAGCAGCTCGGGGGTGCGCCAGCTCTTTTGCAAGGACCCCGATCGTGTCGACGGCGCCCTGGCCTCGACGCTCTGCCACGAGCTCGGCCACTCCATGGGCATGACGATCATGAGCGGACGCTCGAAGATCCCGCCAGGTGAAGACCCCGCCCAGCACGTCGACGACGGCGGGACCTACTACCTCAACGGAAGCGCGCCCTACACCAATGGCATCCGCAACATCGGCGTGGGCCCGCACTGCGCCGAGGGGGTCCCCGGGGGAGACCGGGCCGATTCGCGCTTCAACGGCAAGAGCGGCTCGTGCGTGATGTTCCACTCCGGCGGCAACACAGACTCGCGGCCGAGCTACTGCGACACGTGCAAGAACTATCTCAAGGCGCGGAAGCTGACTGACATCCGCTCGAGCTGGAACGGTCGGGCGGATGCGGACTACTGACATGCGCGCCGACCTCCATCGCAGGTTCACTCTCGCGTTAGGCTTGCTCGCGCTCGCCTGCAAGACCCCTGGCGCGCCACCCGAACCCTCCCCGAGCGCGAGCCCGGAAGTCGAGGGCCCCGCGGATGCCTCCCCCGGACCCGCGTCGACGCCTCCCCCCGCCAGCCCAAAGGTAAGCCCCGTGCACGACATCGAACTCGGCCTCTCCGACGACGACTACTGGAACGATCCCAACAAGACCCAAGACGCCGTGATCGACGGGCTGTGGGCTCTCAACCGCGACGCGATCGCCATCGGTGCGCCCGCCTTCGTCTCGCTGCAAGCCCGCGAGACCCTGCCCCTGGTCGTCTACCGCGGGGCGAGCTACCGCGAGCTGTGGGCGCTGGGCATGCTCGACCATGGTCAGATCGTCGCCGTCGACCTCGAGCACAACCATGCCTACGTCGGGCCGGTGATCGCCGAGGAGGAGGCCGTGCGCAAGAAGAAGCTCAACCCCGCCGAGGCCCCGGCGGGGCAGGGTAGCGAGTCGCGGACCGCCGAGCTGCGCGGGGACCTCGGCCTCGCCTGGCAGCCCTCGACCTACGTGGTCACGGTCCTGCTGCGCGAGCACGCCTCGAACCGGGTCCGCGTCGAGCTCGGCAAGCAGGCCGGGGCCTACCACGACGAAGAGGTCGCCAAGTTCATCGCCGAGCAGCGCGCCCAGCCCAAGGCGCCGGCGGTCATGCCCGCGCCGGGCAACCCGGTACCCAGCTACGGCCCGATCGAGGGCTCGCCGGCGCTCCCCGAGGCGCTCGGCATCGAGATGGCTGGGGATCGCGTGGTCGTGCAGGAGCCCGGGGCGCGGGCGATCCTCCGCGGGGCCTTCCGCCTGCCCGCCCTGCCGGCGGAGCGCAGCGCGGACGGCTCGGCGGTGGTCGGGATCACCTTGGTCGTCAACGCCAGCGACAACCCGCAGTCCGGCGTCGCGCGGCTGCAGGTGCCCGCGCAGGAGGTCCGCGAGGGGATCGCAACCGGCTTTTTCGCCATCGACCTGATCGCCGAGGGGCTGACGAGCGGCCCGCAGACCTACTTCGTGTTCGCCTTCTCCGGCGAGGCCATGGCCGGGCCCACGCCCGTGGGCATCGTCGACAAGAGCATGCTCTGAGCCTGGGCGAGGCTCAGGGGGCCGAGTGGGAGGTCTCGAACTCGAGCACCTCGGGCACGGCCGTGACGCTCAGACCGATCCACTCCGAGTCGGCCTGGGGCGTCATGCGTACGCTCTCCATCTCGAATTCCTCGGGCTCGTGGAGCTCCGGGGCGACCTCCTCCTGGATCGCCTCGTGGCTGACCATGGGCACGTAGGGCATGCGCACGGCGATCAGGCTGCCGTGGACCAGGGCCGCGGCCACACGGCGGACGAGGGCGTCGTCGTCGAGGCCGAGCAGGCCCCAGCCGTCACGCTCGAGGCCGCCGTAGCTCAGGCCGGCTTCCTCGACCAGGGCGCGCAGCTCGATGGCCTGGCCGTCGTCGACGAGCGGCTGGAGCAGGCGCAGGGCGTCGTGCTCGTCGACGAAGTACTCGAGCTCGTCGTTGGGTTCGCGCTCGGACCACAGGCGCAGCTCGTAGTTGGCGAGTGTTCCCTGCAGACGTACGCGCATGCGCTCTCGGTCTTAGCACAACTGGCGCGCAAGTATCACGCGGTTGGGTGCCAGTCAGCGCGAGGTGATGGCGGCGCCCGTGGCGATGGGGTAGCCATGGGGGATGAGCTTCGCGCGTACACATCGGTGGGGTAGGGCTGCGGTCGTGGTCGCGGTCGCCGTGGGCGCTGTGGGCATGCCCGTGCGCGTCGAAGCTGGGCCACCGAGCGGGAGCGCGCCCGCGGCCGTGCTCCCCGTGAGCGATGGGGACGTCGCGATCGTCGAGGTTGTCGCCCCCGCGCCGGCTCTGCCAGCGGCCCGGACCTTCGCCGACGATCCCCTGGGCGTGCGCGAGTACGTGCTCGACAACGGCCTGCACGTGCTCTTGTCCGAGAACCACAGTCAGCCCGAGGTGTTCGGGGCGGTGGTCGTGCGCACGGGCGGAGCCAACGACCCGGCCGACGACACGGGCATGGCCCACTACCTCGAGCACATGCTCTTCAAGGGCACGACCAGGCTGGGGACCGCCGACTGGGCGGCCGAGGCCCCGCTCCAGGCGCGCCTGGTCGCGCTCTACGACGAGCTGCGCGCGGTCGTCGATGGTGGCGGCGACGCGGGCGAGCGCGCCCGGGTCGAGGCCGAGATCGCCGAGGTCGTCGCCCAGACCTACGCCCACGTGATCCCCAACGAGCTCGACCGCATGCTCGGCGAGATCGGCTCGACGGGGGTCAATGCCTTCACCGAGGAAGACCAGACCGTCTATCACAACACCTTCCCGGCCAGTCAGATCGACGCGTGGCTGCGGATCTACGCCGAGCGCTTCGTCGACCCGGTGTTCCGCCTGTTCCCCACGGAGCTCGAGGCGGTCTACGAGGAGAAGAACATCTCCATCGACAGGTTCGAGACCGCGGTCTACGAGGCCTTCGTCGAGCACGCCTGGCCGGCGCACCCCTACGGCACCCAGCAGATCCTCGGCGAGGTCGAGCACCTCGAGCGGCCCTCGCTGAGCGTGATGCGCCGCTACTTCGAGACCTACTACGTGCCCTCGAACATGGCGCTGGTGCTGGCCGGGGACTTCGACGCCGAGGCGATCCTCCCGCTGATCCAGGCCAGCTTCGGCCAGTGGCAGCCGGGCCCCGAGCCGGCGCGGCGCGGCGGCGAGGTCGAGCCCTTCGCCGTCGACGAGCGCTTCACGGTCCGGCTCACGCCCCTGCGCGTGGGCGCCGTCGGCTACCGCAGCGCGGCGATCGGCCACCCCGACTACCCGGTGCTGCGCGTGGCTCGTGAGCTGCTCTACAACGAGCAGGGCTCGGGCATGCTCGACGCCCTGGTCGACGAGGGCCGGCTGCTGATCACCTTGCCCTTCCCCCTCGACCACGCCGAGCACGGCCTCGAGCTGGTGTTCTACGCCCCGCGGCTGATCTTTCAGCGCTTCGCCCGGGCCGAGGCGCTGATCACCGGGGCCTACGCGCGCGTGGCCGCCGGGGACTTCGACGAGGCCGAGATGCTCGCGCTGCGCGACAACCTGCTGCGCGAGCAGGACCGGACCTTCGAGCGCAACGAGGGCCGCGCGCTGGCCATGGCCGAGGCCTTCAGCAAGGGCGACGGCTGGGCCCAGGCGCTGCGCGACCGCCAGCGCCTCCAGGGCCTGACCAAGGCCGAGCTCGTCGCCGTGGCCGGCGAGTACTTTGGCGAGCGCCGGCTGCTGATGCGCTCGCGGGTCGGCCGGGTCGACAAGACCCACCTGCACGAGCCGAGCTCGCCGCCGGTCGAGCCAGTGCGCGGGCGTAGCTCGGAATTTTATCGCGAGCTCACCAGCCGCGACGCGCCGGCGCCGACGATCGCCGAGGTCGACCCCGGGGTGGTCGCGCGCCGCGAGCTCGCGCCGCGGGTCGAGCTGAGCGCGAGCCCGAACCCGCACAACCAGCTCTTCGCCCTCGACGTCGAGTTTGGCGTGGGCAGCGAGGCGATCCCCGCCCTCGACGTGGGCGCGCCCTACCTGGCCCGGCTCGCCCCGGCCGGGACCACGCCGGCGGAATTTCGCCGCCAGCTGACCAGGCTGGGCCTGACCCTCGACGTCGAGGTCGACGCCCAGCGCTTTTGGCTGCACCTCGAGGGCCCCGACGCGCACCTCGAGGACGGGGTCGAGCTGCTCGCCGCGCTGCTCGACGACGCCGAGGCCGACGAGCGCCGCTTTCGTCAGCTGCGCAAGGAGGTCTGGGGCTATGAGCGGGTCAACCGAGAGGATCCGCGGCGCAGCGCCGAGGCCCTGCGCGAGTACGTGATGTACGGGGAGGGCAGCCGATACCTGCGCGCCTTTGGCCCGCGAGAGATCCGTCGCCTCGGCTCGCGCCGCGCCCTCGCGGCCGTGGCCGAGGCGCGCGGCTACGCGACCCACTTTCGCTACGTCGGCCCGCGCAGCCTCGACGCCCTCGAGGTCGTGATCGCCGAGGACTTCGCCGCCACGCTCACGGCCGAGCTCGCCCCCGCGGTGCCCTGGGTGATCCGCGAGCGCCAGCTGCCCGACACGCAGCGCGTCTACTTCATGGCCCAAAAGGGCGCGGTCCAGACCCAGGTGTTCTTCGCCGTCGAGGGCGAGCCGGTGCCCCGGGACCAGCGCGCCGCGGCCGACGCCTACACCGAGTTCATGGGCGGCGGCATGGCGGGGCTGATCTTCCAGGAGATCCGCGAATTTCGGGCCCTGGCCTACTCGGCCTGGGGGGTGCTGCGCCGCGACCCCGACACGGTTCAGGACAGCATGTTCTTGGCCTACGTCGGCTGCCAGGCCGACAAGACCGAGGAGGCCGTCGACACCACGCTCGCGCTGATCCGCGAATTCCCGGCTCGGGCCGAGGACCTCGAGGGCGTGCGGACCTCGCTGATCCACGCGCTCGAGACTGACGCGCCGAGCTTCCGCGGGCTCCAGGCGCGGCTCGAGCACTGGGCGCGCCTGGGCTACGCGGGCGACCCCCGGCCGGAGCTGCTCGCGGGCTACCAGCGCGTGGAATTCGAGGACGTGCGCGCGCTCTTCGAGGCGCAGGTGAAGGGGCGGCCGGTGACCTTGATGGTGGTGGGGGATCCGCGGCGCGTGGACCTCGAGCTGCTGCGCAAGTGGGGGGAGGTCGTGGAGGTCGATCGGCGCGAGGTGTTCTCGCGCTGAAGTTTCTGCTCGCCTTGCCTCGTCTTCCCCTCCCTTCCCTTGGTCATCGTGACGCTCTCGACGACCCCTTTGTTCGCCGAAGGAGCCTCGATAGAGGGAACTCGTCCTCATCCTCCAAGCCGGACCAATATTCGATGTGAGGGGTGAACGCTCGATCGTACTCACGAGCCAAGGTCTTCAGCAGCTCGATTTCTACATCGAGTCCCTCGAGTAGGCGTTCATTCGCGGACGCCAAGATCAGGTCGGCTAGCTCAAATCGCTGCGTAGGTAGGAGTTCTTCTCGCTGGAAAAACGTGACAAATTCATCGAGCCGGTCCCCGTCTGCGTTGATGATCCCCCAGTCTTGTGGCTCGTGGCCAAGGCCGAGATTGTCGGACATCTCCCTCAAGAGTTCGTCCGCCGTCTTCTGTGTTGGTGCCATGTTTCGTCTTCCTTCGGAGGATAGATAGTCCGGTGCGACCATCTGCGCTGGAGCTCAGCGCGCGCGTCGATACTGGGCCGGGCTCGCGCCGGTCATGCGCTTGAAGGCCCGCCGAAACGCGCGCTCGTCGGAGTAGTCGAGGATGAAGGCGACCTCCTCGACGCTGAGGCTGCGGTCGTCGAGCAGGGCCTTGGCCTGGGCGCAGCGGGCCTCGTCGAGGAGCTTGCGCAAGGTCGTGCCCTCGCTGGCGACGCGGCGCTGGAGCGCGCGCAAGGACACGCCCATGGCGCGGGCGAGGGCCTCGGCGCTGTACTCCTGGCGCTCGGCGAGCTCGGCGATGGTCCGGCGGAGGTCGCCGAGCTCGTCGGCGAGGGTGAGGGCCTCGGCGGCGAGGCGCAGGTGGCCCTCGATATAAGCGAAGAGCTTGGGGTCGTGGTTGGCCGGGGCCGTGTCGAGGGCGCCCGGGTGAAAGCGCAGGCCGGTGCGGGGGGCGGCGAAGCGCACGGGGGCCGCGAAGAAGCGCTCGTAGGCGGCGACCGGGGCCCGGGCCGGATGGCGGAAGTCGACGCCGGCGAGGGCCTCGCTCATGCCGAGGACCTCGCTGACGAAGCGCCAGCCCACGGCCAGGCCGACCTCCGCGCCCGCGCCGGCGTCGATGGGGTCCGAGGGGTGAGCGACGACCAGGGCCGCGCCGTGCTCGGGCGCGTCCTCGACGAGCTCGGCGCGCAGCGAGCTCGAGAGCAGGGCGCGGAAGCGGATGAAGGTCGACAGGCCCTCGCGCAGGTTTGGGGTGAAGCGGGCGGCGTAGGCCATCGGCCCGAAGAAGTTGGTGGGCGCGGCCTCGGCCATGCGCAGGGGCAGGGCCTCGCCAAGGTGGCGCTCGCTCAGCGCCCGCCAGATCCGGCCGACGACGAGGTCGTCGAAGCGCGCGTCGGGGACGAGCAGCTCGGCGACCGGGAGGCCGGCGGCGGCCTCGAGGCTCGCCTCGTCGAGGCCGTGGGCGAGGGCGAAGAGCGCCGTGTTGGCGACGATCGAGCCGGACATGCCCGGCTCGAGGCGCAGCTCGTCTGCTGGTGGATCTGCGCCCATGCTCGCTCGTCCTCGGACGCTCGAGCATAGCGCAGGGGGGCGGGTCGTTGGTGGGGGTCAGCAGGCGCCGGCGCGAGCGCGGGGGTCGAGGCGCCCGAGCAGGCCCTTCACGCTGGACTCGAGCTTGGCGCCGCCCAGATAGAAGATCAGCTCGCGGGCGGCCGCGTCGGTCCGCAGCAGCTCGAGCAGGCCGGGATCTCGGAGCAGGGCCTGGGGATCCGAGAGGTTGGCGCCCGCCATCCCGTCGAGCTCGAACTCCTTCATGACCTCGAGGGTGCGCGCGTGCTCGAAGCTCATGCCCAGGCTCTCGGCGGCGCCGCCGATCATCGTCGAGATGCCCTCCGCGCGGGCGTCGACGAAGCGCTCGAAGCCGTCTTGGGTCGAGGTCTCGATGTAGCGGGCGGTGTGCTTGGTCGGGTTCCAAAACCCGTGGCTGCTGCCCCGCGGCTTGAGCACGTGGTCGCCAGCGCGGGCCGTGAAGCGCAGGCCGCCGGCGCCGCCGACCTCGAAGTGCAGCTCGCCCTCGATGATGTACATGTGCTGGTCTTCGTTTTGATGCGTATGGAAGGCCAGGATCTCCCCGGGCCGGACCTCGCCCTCCATGACCGAAAAGTGGCCCGCGAGCTTGGCGTTGCGCGCGACGATCTTCATGTCGCTGGCGGTCGCCTCCTGGTCTGCGGGCTGAATGCGAAGGTCCTCGGTGGTGTAGGTGATGCTCATGTCGCGTCGTCTCCTCGCCTTCAAGATGACCCGGCGAGGGCCAGCGAGGCAGGGACACGAGGCGCCGAAGAGCGGACAGTTTGCGACGCGCCGCTGCTACTCGGTCAGCCCGCGCTCGACGATCATCCGCGTCAACGCGGCCCGCGAGCCGATGCCCAGGCGGCCGTAGATGTGATCGAGGTGGCTGGTCACGGTGCGCGGGCTGATCCCGAGGCGCTCGGCGATCGCGGCGTTGGTCAGGCCCTCGGCGACGAGCCGGCTGACCTCGAGCTGGCGGGCGCTGAGCGGGAGCGCGTCCTTGGCCGGCTGCTTGCGCTTGAAGGTGCCGGTGGACACCTCGCTGCCCAGGGGCACGGACTCGGTCGGCTCGTCGGTGTCGTCCTCGTCGAGGGCCTGGGCCGCGGCCATGTTCGCGCTCGCGCTCGCGCTCGCGCGGGCGGGGGGCGCAGGCGCGCGGGCGGGCGCCAGTGGTGGGGTGGTCAGCTTGCCCTCGCATTGGTGCACGAGGCGCAGCGCGGCGTCCGGGCCGAGGCTGATCACGTCGCCGTCGTCGAGGGAGATGCGCTCGACGCGGAGGCCGTTGACGAACATGCCGTTGGTCGAGCGCAGATCGCTGGCCTCGATCGAGCCGTCCTCGCGGACCGTGAGCTTGACGTGGCGCCGCGACACGCCGGCGTCGTCGATGAAGATCTCCACCCCCGGCAGGCGGCCGATCACGAACAACCCGGGGTGCAGGGGAAAGAGGTGACCCGCGCTGCGTCCCCCCGTGACCTCGATGCAAGGCTGGAGTGCGTCCTCCATCAGCGTGGATCCTATCAAGCTCGGGCCGTTCGTGGGACCATGCGCGCCCGATGAGCGAGTCCCTCGGCGCCCTCGCGGCCTGGATCGCCCTGGCCTGGGCGGGGCTGCTGGTCTGGCTGACGATCGGCGCGAGCTTGCGTCGGGCGGTGCTCGAGCGTGACGCGAAAGCGGCCAGGGAACAGGCGAGCGGCGTCGCTCGGGGCGTGAGCGTGCTGATCATCCGTCCCTGCGCGGGGGTCGACGAGGGTCTGCTCGACAACCTGTGCTCGATCCTCGCGGTCGACAGCCAGGCGACGCTCTCGCTGCTGATGTGCGCCGACGACCCCACAGACCCCGCCGTGGCGGTGATCCAGCAGGCGCTGCCGAGGCTGCGCGCGGCCGGCCTCGACGCGCAGCTGGAGATCCATCCGCCGACGGGGCCGAACCGCAAGGCCAGCCTGCTCGCCGCAGCCCTGGCCGGGGCGCAGGCGCGCGCGGCCGAGCTCGTGGTCAACGTCGACAGTAATGTGGACCTGCGCGACTACGATCTCGACAGTTTGCTGGCGCCGCTGCTCACTGGCGCGCGCGTGGGCGCCAGCTGGGCGCCCTGGGTCGAGGTTCGCAGCGCGGCCGGCCTGGGCCCGCGGGCCTCCGAGGCCGTACTCGGCGGCTCGCTGGCCGCTTTCCCGCTGCTGTGTGGCCTCGACCCCGGCGGCCTCGTCGGCAAGCTGTGGGCGGCGCGGCGCGAGGCCCTCGAGGGGATCGGCGGCTTCGCGCCCCTGGTCGACTACCTCGGCGAGGACTTCGAGATGGCCAGGCGCCTGGGGGCCGCGGGCTGGTCCGTCGAGGTCGCGCCGGTGCTCGGTCGCTCGCGGGGCGGGGCCGGTGGCTTTGCCAAGGTCGTCGAACGCCTCGCTCGCTGGCTGCTGGTCCTGCGAGGTCAGCGGCCGCTGCTGCTGCTCACCTACCCGCTGTTCTTCTTCGCAACCCCGGGGATCCTCGCGCTCGCGGCCCTCGGCGCTCGGGCGCGCCCGCTCGAGGCGCTGGTCGCCGCGAGCATGGCGGTGGCCGCCCGCGCCCTGATCACGCTCGCGGCCCGCTACTGGTCGGGGCGCATGGGCGCGGGTCACTACGGCGGCGCGCTGCTCGACGCCCCGCTCTCGGACCTGAGCTTGGCCCTGGCCTGGCTGCGCGCCCTCGCCAGTCGCGAGGTGAGCTGGCGAGGGCACCGACTGCGCGTCGCTCGAGGTGGGCGCCTCGAGGCCCTCGACGCGGACTAGTGTGCGCGGCAGAGGACTTGAAGGGTCTCAGGCGCCGGACCGCCGGTCGCTGACGAGGCGCGAGGAGGGAGTTTGTCGGGCACAAATGACTGACGAGCAACGAAGTCAGCGGCCGGTGCTCCAAGCCTGGGGCCCTTCAAGTCCTCTGCCGCGCACACTAGGCAAGGCCGGCGCCGCCCTGAGCGAGGCGAGCTCGCCGAGCAGGTCGGGCCGGCTCTGCAGGTCCTGGGAGCAGGTCCTGGACGCCGCTCAGGGCAGCTTGTCGCCCACGTCACACATGAAGTACGCGCTCGAGTAGCCGTTGCCAGCGATGTCGTTGTGCCAGCTGATCTCGCCCTCCGCCGTCCACTGGTAGTACA
This sequence comes from Pseudenhygromyxa sp. WMMC2535, assembly GCF_011083025.2. Lineage (NCBI taxonomy): Bacteria > Pseudomonadati > Myxococcota > Nannocystales > Nannocystaceae > Pseudenhygromyxa > Pseudenhygromyxa sp. WMMC2535. Next base: position 1,974,864 of record NZ_JABJWV010000001.1, on the reverse strand, counting down.
TCGACGCGGTCACGTTGTTGTCGCCGTTGGGCTCGGTGATGTTGCTGACCTCGTGCACGTACCACGGGCCGTCGTCGCCGGCGCGCCAGTTGCAGCTGGCGTTGTCCGAGTTCATCGGCTGGCTGAGGCAGGTCGCGCCGTTGGTCATGGGGTAGATGCCCAGGATGCGCATGTAGTCGGCGCTCGCGTCGGGCCCGATGCCGTCGTCGTTGGCGATCGCCCAGCCGGCGTTCTTGTGATCGACGCTGCGGGGGATCCACAGCTGCATGCCCCAGGCGGCGCACTCGGTCTCGGCGCCCGCGGCGAAGGTCTGCGCCCCGGGGCTGACCTTCAAGAAGGTGTAGCCGCCGCCGTCGGAGACCATGTCGCACCAGACCTCGAAGGGCTCGCCCGCGTAGCCGTCGGGGGCGATCATGTAGCCGCCGTCCTCGAGCATGTCGTCGTATTCGATCAGCGTCAGGCAGCTGCTCGGGATCTCGCAGTTGTCCATGCAGCCGTCGGCGAGGTCGTCGTTGGCGTCGTCGCAGCTCTCGGGGCCGTTGACCTCGGCGTCGCCACAGTAGGCCGCGAGCTCGAGGCAGCCGGCCATGCACCCGCCGTAGGCGCCGTCGTTGACGCCGTCGTCGCAGGCCTCGACGCCCTCGTTGATGAAGCCGTCACCGCAGCTCGCGGCCACGCAGTCGGACAGGCAGCCGTCGTTGCTCTCGGTGTTTCCGTCGTCGCACTCCTCGTCGGCCTCGAGGATGCCGTTGCCACATAGGGCGTCGCCCTCGGTGGTCGACTCTTCGCTCGTGTCGTCCGCGGTCGTGGTCGCGTCGTCGTCGGTCGTGGACTCGTCGTCGGTGGTCGTGGACTCTTCGGTCGACGACTCGTCGGTGGTCGTGGTCGCGTCGTCGGTGGTGTCGGCGGTCGTGCCGACCTCGTCGTCCGTGGTCTCGGTGTCGGTGCCGGCGGTGTCCTCGGTGTCGAGGTCGCTGCCCTCGGAGGTGCTCGTGCTGCCGCCGTCGTCGGAGCAGCCGGCGAGCGCGGCAGACAGGGCCGCAGACAAGGTGATTGAAGTGATGAGGCGAAAGGAGGTGACCATGATGCGATAGTATTTGCATGGTTCCAAAACGTGTCGATGTCTATTTTCGGTCACCTGACTCTTGGAATGGTCATATTCAAAATCGCGCATTTGGGGAGGGGAGAAATGCCCCGCTCATCGAGCGTGATGTCATGATGCGTGGGGCGACGTTCGGCGGGCGAAGGGCCGCGCGCTCGGGTGGTTGCGCCCCAGGGGGACCGCGCTCCGGGGCCGCGGATCCAGCTCTCGTGACCGGGTCTGGGCCGCCCAGACAGGCCGCGCGCCCGTGGGTCCCCAAGCTCGAGGTGGTCCGTTACACTGCGGGCGATGTCAGACGCCCCCCTTCAGTCGCCGACCCCGATCACCATCGAGCCGCTGCCCGGGGGCTACGATCGGCCGGGGGCGCGCCGGCTGCTGAGCGAGTCCAAGTTGCCAGCGGAGATCCACAGGGTCGTCCGCGCCCCCTTTGGCCACACCGTGCTGAGCTTGCGGACCCTCGACGCCCTGGTCGAGGGCTTCGATCTCGCGCAGCAGGCCGGCCAGGCGATCCAGGCCGCGCTCATGGAAGACATCGCGCGCACGGGCTCGCTGGCGATCCCCGAGCCGACCCGAGACCAGCGCCTGTTCATCGGCGCGTTTACGACCACCGTGCTCCTGGATCAGCTGCGCGTCGACCTCGCGACCTTGGGCCCGGTCCCCAAGATCGAGAGCGACCTCGAGGCCGACGGGCTCGAGGACCTGCTCGAGGTCCCGGTCCCCGAGCTGCTCCCGCGCGTGGCCAAGATGGCGGCGAGCTACCTCCAGGTCCAGGCCAAGCAAAAGCCCGAGGCCGCCGATCCCAAGCTCGAGGTCCGCGAGCAGTGGGTGGTCAGCACGATCCACGCCTTCGCCGGCCAGCTCGCAGGGGCGGTCGATCGCCTGACCCACCTCGGGCGCCTGCGCCCCTTCGGGGTGGCCCTGGCCAAGCGCAAGGTCACCGTGGGCGAGCTGCGCTTCGAGGGCTTCCGCTCGCGGGCGGCGGGCGACCCGGTCACCGACCTCAAGCCGATCCGCGTCGAGGACATCGTCGGCAACAGCGACTACGTCGAGGCCGGGCTCAAGCTCGCCCGCGACGTCGCGGCCTTCGACCTCGAGGCCGGCTCGAGCCCCAAGCGCATCAACCCGGTGCTCTTCGGCCTCGGGCGGCCGGGCTGCGGCAAGACGATCACCGCCCACGCGATCGGCAACTACTTCCTGGACTATTGCCGCGCGCGCGACATCCCGGCGCGCTTCAAGGTCATCCGGCGCACGGACTGGGCCAGCGCCTATCAAAACGCCAGCGCCAACCAGCTGGTCAAGATCTTCAAGGAGGAGATCTACGGCTTCGAGGGGGTCTGCGGGGTCTACTGGCCCGACATCGACACCGCGTTCGCGAGCCGCAGCAGCGGCGACCTGCGCATGGAGGAGAAGAACAACCTCGGGGCGGTGTTCGGGATCTTCGACGGCACGCTGATCCCCAAGGACGGCAAGTGGTTCATGATCTGCGACGCCAACTACATGCAGATGGACGAGGCCACGCGCTCGCGCATCGCCCAAAACCCCTTCACCGTCACCGGGCCGACGACCCCCGAGGACTACGTCACGATGGTCCGCGACATCATGCTGCGCGAGGTCAGGCGCTTCATCCACCCCGAGGACCCGCGCTGGCTCGGCGTCGGCGAGGCCTGCGTGAAGTTCGACCTGTCCGGGCGCAACGTCGAGAGCATCGCCAACAACATCCTCTCGCACATCCAGGACTTCGAGTATCCGGACGAGTACTTCCAGGCCGACCTCGACCGCCGGCGCGAGATCATCGACGCGTGCAGCCGCCGCGTCGGCGTCGACGAGATCGTCGCGCGGATCGAGAAGTTCGCCGAGTTCCAGGTCGAGGCCGAGGACAAGGCGGCCCGCGACCGCTTCGAGCGCGAGGTCGAGGAGATGGTCCGCCAGCTCAACGCCGGGCGGGCGGCCACGGAGCGCGCCGCAGCGGCCGCCAAGGCCCATATCGAGGGCCAGGGCCTCGGCGGCGAGGGTTGAGTGGTACATTTGGGGTCCATGAGCGAGCGGCTAGCGCTCTTCGTCGCGTGTGCGCCGGGCCTCGAGCCCCTGCTGCTCGATGAGATCAACGCCCTGGGGGTGGAGGAGACGGCGACGGTGCCCGGCGGTGTGCGCTGCTTTGGGACCCTCGACGACGTCTACCGCCTCAACGTCGGCTGCGGCCTGGCGCTGCGCGTGCTCGTGCGCGTGGCCGAGTTCTTCGTGCGAGACTTCCGCAAGCTCGAGCGGGTCACGGCGGCGCTCGAGTGGGAGCGCTGGCTCGACGCGGACCGGGGCGTGCGGGTGCGCTCACACAGCAAGCGCTCGCGCCTGTATCACAGCAAGGCGATCGCCGAACGGGTCGAGCGCTCGATCGCCAAGCGCACCCGCGGCGCGGTCGCGGCTCACCCCGACGTGGGCGCGCGGGGCTTTGGCGGCGGTGAGCTCGGCGAGGGCTCGCGCGAGCCGACCTTGATTCAGGTCCGGATCGTCCGCGACCGCTGCACGATCAGCCTCGACACCACGGGCACGCTGCTGCACAAGCGCGGCTGGCGAGCGCAGACCGGCAAGGCGCCGCTGCGCGAGGACCTGGCCCGGGCGCTGCTCTTGCTCGCTGGCTGGCGGCCCGGGATGGCGCTGCTCGATCCCATGGCCGGCGCCGGGACCTTGGCGATCGAGGCGGCGTCGATCGTCGCCGGGCGCCCCCCGGGGGACGCCCGCAAGTTCGCCGTCGCCGACATGCGCATGCACGATCAGGCCCGCCTGGATCAGGTCCGCGCGGCGCTGCGCGAGCAGGCGGCGGCCAAGGTCGAGGGCGTGGGCCCGGCGAGCATCGTCGGCCGTGACCGCGACGCCGGTGTGGTCGAGGCGGCCCAGGCCAACGCCGCGCGGGCGGGGGTGGGCGAGCGGGTGCGCTTCGTGCAGGCGCCGCTGGGCGACTTCGACCTCGGCGAGCTCGCGGGCGACGGCCTGGCCCTGGTCTCGAACCCACCTTGGGGCCAGCGCACCGGCGACCCCAAGCGTCTGCGCAACCTCTACGCGACCTTCGGCAAGCTCGCCCGCGAGCGCTCGGCTCGCGTCGGCCTGGTCACCGCCGACGCGAGCTTGGCCCACGCCACCGGCCTGAAGCTCGAGCGCGCGCTGCTCAGCGAGCAAGGCGGCGTGAAGGTCGGGCTGTGGGTGGGCGAGGCCGGCTGAGGCACGCAGGGCCAGCGGCGGCTGGAACTGCGCGCGCTCGCTGAGACCACGTGCGCCAGCCCTGTGAATGGCTGCGTCTACGCGCAAAGTCCGGCGCTTAGACAAAACCGAGACAATTCTCGGACAAGTTCATGACCGCTGGAGACCCGTCGAGGACGGTGTTTTTCAGGCTTTAGTGGCAGTTTGGAGGGCACATGGAACCCGCGAAGTTGGTTGAGGTTCGTTACGAAGAGCGGCCGCCCAAGACTCGGTTGATGGTCTGGGTCGAGGGCACGCCCTTCATCCTCCTGCACTTCGTGCCGCTGCTGGCCTTGCTCCCGGGCATCGAGGTGCGGCCGATCGATTGGGTGGTCTGCGCCGCGCTCTACTTCGTGCGCATGTTCGCGGTCACGGGCATCTACCACCGCTACTTCTCGCACCGCACCTACAAGACCAGCCGGGTGTTTCAGTTCCTGATGGCCGTGCTCGCCCAGACCAGCTCGCAAAAGGGCGCGCTGTGGTGGGCGGCGCACCACCGTCACCACCACAAGTACTCGGACACGCCCCAGGACGTGCACTCGCCGATCCAGCGCGGCTTTTGGTACGCCCACGTCGGGTGGATGTGGGACAACACCGACGCCACCGACTACAGCAAGATCAAGGACCTGGCGAAGTACCCCGAGCTGGTGTTCCTCAACAAGGTCTGGTGGCTGCCCCCGACGCTGCTCGGCTTCGCGGTGTGGCTGAGCTTGGGCTGGTCGGGGCTGCTGATCGGCTTTTGCCTGAGCACCGTGCTGCTGTGGCACGGGACCTTCACCATCAACTCGCTGACCCACCTGTTTGGCAAGCGCGTCTACGAGACCACCGACGAGAGCCGCAACAGCTTCTTGCTCTCGCTGGTCACCCTCGGCGAGGGCTGGCACAACAATCACCACTACTACCAGGCCTGCACCCGCCAGGGCTTTCACTGGTGGCAGCTCGACATCACCTACTACATCCTGCGTGGGCTGGCGCTGGTCGGGTTGATCTGGGACATCCGCGAGCCGCCGCGCGAGGTCGTCGAGGGGACCTGGCGCCCGAGCAAGCACCGCGACGCGGGCGCTGCCGAGGGCAGCGGCGATATCGCCAAAGCGGCTTGATATCGAGCAACGACGCCCCGAGCGGGGCACGCAGGAGGGGATCGGCCATGGGTCGGTCCCCTTTCTTCTTTTGGCCGCGGGGGCTCGGTCGAGGAGCTGGCGCGGGAGAGCGCGATGGGGGGCGACGTCGGCCCCCCCCATCGCGCTGGGCGCGAGACGCCGCGCGAGTCCGCCGCACGAGTCCGCCGCGCCGCGGGAACCTTTGTCCTGGACATGCGAATCAGACGAGCGATGGCATCCGACGACGGCCCGAGGGCGAGCGAAGCAGACGAGATTGGCTCGGAGGGCGACACGCGCCAGCGCCTGTCGACCTTCGTCGCGGCCTCCTGCTCGCTCGTGCTGGTGTTCGCCGTGGCCGGGACGCCGATCCCGCTGTTCAATGTTTATCGCGTGGACAATGGGGTGACCAACGCCGAGCTCGGCGTGGTCTCGGTCGCCTATTTCATCGCCGCGGCCGTGGCCTTGCTGGTGCTGGGCAGGCTCTCGAATCACCTCGGGCGCAAGCCGGTCGCCCTGGCCGCGCTCGCCTGCGCCGGGCTGTCTTGTGTACTGATGATCGCCATGCGCGGGCCGGGGCTGCTGCTCGTCGGGCGCCTGCTTCAGGGCCTCGGCTGCGGGCTCGCCTCTTCGGCGCTCGGGGCCTACGTCGTCGACAACGCGCCGGAGCGCCCGCGCTGGCTGCCCGCGCTCGTGACCGGGAGCTCGCCGATGGTGGGCATCGCGTTCGGGGCGATGAGCTGCGGGGCGCTCGTGGACTACGGCCCCGCGCCGCGGGTGCTGATCTACGCGCTCATGGGCGCGCTGGTGCTGACCTGCGTCGTGCTCATCGCGCGTAGCCCCGAGACCATGGCCAGGCGCCCCGGCGCGCTCGCGTCGCTGCGGCCAGCGGTGCAGTGGCCCGAGGGCTCGGGCCGGGCGTTGATCGCCGTGGGCGCGGTGTTCGTGGGCACGTGGGCGATGGGCGGCTTCTTTCAGGCCTTTGGCCCGTCGATCGTCGTCGAGCGCCTGGGCAGCGACAGCGCCCTGGTGGCCGCGGCCGTGTTCGCCTCGGTGATGGTGCTCAACCCGATCGGCGGCCCGATGCTCAGGCGCCTATCTCCGGCCTGGGCGGTGCGCGTGGGCATGACGATCTTCGTGTTCGCGCTGATCTTTGTGATCGTCTCGCTGCGCGAGGGGGCGCTCGCGCCCTTGATCGCCGCCAGCTTGTGCGTGGGCCTGGCCCAGGGGGCCTCGTCGACCGGCGGGCTGCGGGCGCTGCTGCCCACGGCGGCGCCGAGCGAGCGCGCGGGCCTGCTGGCCGCGGTCTACCTGATCGCCTACGGTGGCACGGCGATCCCCGGGCTGCTCGCGGCCCAGCTCGTCCGCACCCAGGGCTTGTTCACCATCGCGCTCGGCTACGCGTCGATCGGTATGGTCGCCACATTGGTCGCGCTGATCGCCGCGCACAACCCCGAGCGCACGATTCAGCCGCTGCAAGAAGCCAGGTGAGCGCGAGAGCTCAGGACCCACGCGCCAGGACAAAACCTAGCCATTCCTCGAATTTCTCGACCGTGTATTCTCCGCTCGCAAGTGACGCCATCGCTTTGGCGACATCACTCGCGCGGCGCAGGTATTCGTCAAAGTCCCACGAATGATCCCCATGGTAGCCGAGCATTTGAGTCGATGTACTCCGCCGCCAGGACATTCCTACCCGCGAAGAAGCTCGAGTGGTGGAGGACGTCGAGGGTCCCGATCTCGACCTCCATGAGCTCGCGCAGGCACAAACTCAGGCAGCGGGTATGGCGCGGATTGAGGCGGTCGAGCACGCCGTCGATGGCATGCGCAGGGGGTCTGGTGCCATGGGATGCCGGTCACCAAGAACACGCGATATGGCGTGAGAATACTCCGCATAGATGCTGGCGGCGACCCGAGGCCCGGAAGAGATCTCGAGCCTCGTTCTCGAGGACCATCTCGAGCCAAGGCTCGATGCTCGAGCCGCGTCACTCATGCGGGCGAGGGCCTTGTCGGCAGAAATGAAGGTCTCGCGGACGCAGTCGTGGGCGTCGTCGCGGTCACCCAGCATGGAATGAGGATGTGCTGAAGAGGGCGCAGTGGCGGCAGACAGCGAGAACGCGCATTTTTCGCAGAATATGGCGCGCTCGACGATCGGGCCTCCGTTCTCGAGGTGGGGAATTTTCCCGATCTCGCGGGGGGTTATTGGACTCTCTGCTAAGATATGTGATATCACTCACTGTCAAACATATGCTTGCCAACTACAAAATGCTCGGGCAACCTGCTCGAACAGGCCGACATGTCTCAAATTGAAATGAAGCATCCTCACGAGTGGCGGCTCATCGGTGAGGTCATGGTGACATTCACGATTGAAGGAGAGCTGTCGGATCAGCTCTATGTCGACCAGTTCCTCGGGGATCTCAAAAAGAGCCAAGCTGAGGTCATTTTTTCTCTGGCGACAGGCTCGAACTCCATAACGGCATCGCAACGAAAAGCCGCTGCCGATGTAATGAAGTCAAAGAATCTGAAGGCTATCATTCTGACCGATAGCCGCGTGACTCGTGGAGTACTGACTGCTGTCGCATGGCTGGGTGGGAATGTGGTCGGCTTTCCCTGGGATCAGATTGACAGGGCGGTCGCAGCGACAGGGGCGAGTCCGCAAGTTCAGGAGCAGATTGTTGCATATGCAAACGAGTTCAAAAACAAGTGGGTGAAAAATCAATGACTAAAATCTCGAGGTGTATAGCGAGATAGTTTAGTTTGATACAATTGGCGAGAGCCATCGAGGTTGTCAATGAGAAATTGATGAGCAGCCTCGAGGTTCCCGCTGGACCCATCGAGATCGACCGCGGATGAGTTCGAGTCGCGTATCAGAGCCTCGAGCCTCGACATCTCAGATTGAGTCCACTCAATGGCTTGGCTCTCCGAGTGACCCCGATCTCGACGAAGGCAGTCGATGAGGTTTGGCATACCCTCCTGTCGATCACGGTCGAGCGATGCAATCTCATTGATATAGACTTGCCATTCGCATGTCGCGCTGAGCGCCTCGGCGAAGCTACCCCCTTGATACTCGCTCTGTGTTAGCTTGAAGTTCGCCAGAATTTCCCACAATGTATACCATACGCGGAAGAGCGTGGTCACCGAGCGAATTTCTAGAAACTCATCGAAAGAAGGTTGCTTGGATGTTTGGACAATCTCATTTCGCCTGATGTACGTTGATAGTGCGAGTTGGCGCTCCTGGCAGTAGCGAGTCGTCGAGTGGCCAAGACCGGCAATCCTCGAAAGATGATCGGAGTAGAGCTGTTCCAGAGGAAAGTATGGACTGGAAGGTTGGGGATCCTGACCGTCGAGTATGTCTGCGATGCGCCCAAAAAACAGCATGTCATCACAGCTCTGTTCGTCGAGTTGAAGGAACCATAAGTAGAGGTCCATTGTTGCGAGTGCGAGGTGCGTACTCGAAGACTGTTTTGGTGCGTTCGTCTTGACCCAGGTGATGGCGACCTCGTGCATCGGAGCCATGGCTTCCTTCAGGCCACGGTCGTCCAGCCACTCGAAGACCAGGGACTCTGCGCGGGCGAGCGTGTCCATGGCGAAGTTCATGCCGAGAGAGGTCGAACGAACAGTTGAAGTGGGCCACGGACTGTCGCAGAGATGTTCCACTCGGGCTCGGGAGCGCCTGGCTCGAAGCCCCGAAACCGCTTCAGCAGTTCTTCGACGCCAACTCGAGCTTCGAGCCGGGCGAGTGACGCGCCAATACAGTAGTGAGGGCCGTGACCAAATGAAAGCAAGTTTCGTTGTTCTCGGGTCGGGTCGAAGTTCTCAGCATCCTCGATGTTTTCGGAGTCGCGGCCCGCGGCACCGATGAGGATGAACACCATCGAGTTGGCAGGAATTGAGACGTCACCGACGACGACATCTTGGGTCGTGAAGCGCGCGACACTGTGTACTGGCGGATCGAAGCGGAGAACTTCTTCGATGAAGCTGGGAATTTGGGCTGGGTCTTGTCGGAGGCGGCGGAGCCCCGGATGGTTGAGAAAGCAAAGCATGATGTTTGCGAGAAGGTGGCGGGTCGTCTCGAACCCCGCGGGTAGAAGTAGACTCATAAATCCAAGGACTTGACTGGCGTCGAGGTGCTCTCCGTCGATGTTGGCCTCGATGAGGAGTGAGATGATGTCCCCGCGAGGGTTTTGTCGCCGTGATTCGATGACCTCTTGAATATATTGGGTCATGTCGGCGACTGTTTGCTTGACGCTTTTTGCATAGTCTGGCGGTGGCTCAATGGGGCTGATCGATGCGATGTGGTCTGCCCAGACTCCAAAGTGTGGCGTGAGGCTGGGATCGAGGCCGAGAATCTCAGCGATGGCTTGTGCGGGGAAAGGGACGGCGAAGCTCTGGATGAAATCGACCTGGTCATGACCGACCATCGCATCGGCGGCAGCAGCTGCGAGTTGTCGTATGCGTGGCTCGAGCTGCGCGATCATGCTCGGCGTAAAGGCGCGTCCGATCAGTGTCCGGAATTTGGTGTGTTCGGGTCCATCCATCGTGAGTGGTGAGTCGGCGAGAGGGCACTCGGGACACCACTCGGGGGCGACAATGGAGCGAAATGCTGTAGATGAGAACAATTCGGGGTGGCGTAGAGCATACTGGATGTCCTGGCTACGACTGAGCACCCATGCGCCCAAAGGCTCGACTTTCTGAACCGGATGATTGCGTAGATATGAGTAAGCGGGGTAAGGGTTACGACGAACTTCAGGGTCAAAGAGATTGATTTCTTTCATTACAGATATTGTATCTCATACTGGACCAGATGGTTAGTGCGAAGTCAGATAGAGCATAGGGGAGGATGTAGGATGCGTGGTCCGGGTCACATTTCCTGCTTGTGCGACGAGTAAGGGCACTCGCAGCCAGTTTTTTCATGATGACCTTTCAGAGCACAAAGTGGGTCCTGATCATGCGCGCTTCGGACAAACTACCGATATCAGTTGTTGGGCGCCGAACCCGATTATGACTTTAGTCACGTTTTGGCGGCGACAATCATTATTTTGGAGGAGAGTGGCCACATCCCGATAGGCGTGATCGCTCGCGGGCCCGGAGAGGCCGCAGCGGTCGGTGGCGCCGCAGTGGTCGAGCGAGCGCGCGCGCCAGCGAGGAGGTTGGCGCAGCCGGTCAGGCGCGCCTCAAGCGGACCACGGGTGAGCTCGGCGGTCACCTGCTCCGGCGCGGTACACGGGATCAGACGCATGGCCGAATCGGACATCCGATTCAGTTTCGCACGGATGGGCTCATTCGCCGGCTCTCAAAAGCCACGTACCCGCGACGTGCGATGTCGAGCCGCGACGACTACGGCCTCCCGCCTGAGACCCTTCAAGTCCTCTGGCGCGCACACTAGTGTGCGCGGCAGAGGACTTGAAGGGTCCCAGGCGCCGGACCGCCGGTTGCTGACGAGGCGCGAGGAGGGAGTTTGTCGGGCACAAATGACTGACGAGCAACGAAGTCAGCGGCCGGTGCTCCAAGCCTGGGGCCCTTCAAGTCCTCTGCCGCGCACACTAGCGCGGGAGCAAGGAGAGCAGCAGCCCGACGAGGCGCGCGATCCCCTGGACGAAGGAGGCGGTGGGCGCGGGCCGTGACGAGGCGGGCAGCGCCAGGCTGCCGCGAAAGTCGTTGCTCGACTTGAGCACCACGTGCGCGCGCGAGGTCTGGGTGACCAGGCGAAGCACGTTGTTTTGGTTGTGCTGCTCGTGCATCACGTCGATGTGCGCGTGCAGCTGGGTCGCGCCCACGGGCGGCGCGGGGATCGTGAAGCTGACGTCGCTCTGGTGGCTGGCGAGGGCGACCTGAGCCTCGCCGAGGACGATCTCGTGGTCGTCGTAGCGAAGCTCGATGCCCTCGCGCAGGGCGGCGAGCACGTGGCGCTCGTAGTCCTCGACGGCCATGTCGCGGAAGGAGACGCCGGGCAGCCGCGCGCGCATGACGTGGTGCATGCCGTCGGTCGACATGTGGACGTCGAGGCGGGCGCGCTCGGGTCCCTGACTGAGCTCGAAGCTCGCGATGTTCGGGGTGTGGGCCGCGGCCGATGGGGCGAAGCCCAAGCTGGCGACGATGAGCGCGAGGGTGCTGGCAGTCCTACGCATGATCCGCGGCCTCAGTCGATGCTCAGGACCATCAGCGCGGACGCGCCCATGATGCAGGTCGGCAGGTTGGGCGCCTCTTCGTGGAGCGCGTAGTAGTGATAGATGCCCGCGGGGAACTCGGGGGTGACGCCGAACTTGCCGTTGCAGGCGTCGAGGTCCGCGGGGACCGATCCGTCCTCGAGGGGCGAGTAGATCGGGTAGCCGTCCTTGGCGAAGCCGACCAGGCCCTCGGTCTGTTGCTGGATGTCGGTGCAGCTGACCTCGGTGATGTCGAAGGCGTCGAGGACCGACTGGGAGCTCTTCGCGTTGAAGTGCCAGTGCCAGTAGCCCGCGGGGTCTCCGTGGCCGCCGCAAGGATCGAGCGAGGGGATGCTCCCGCCGCTCGAGCCCGGGATCGGCGGGCCGTCGACCACGGAGGGCGGGTGGCCGGTGAGGGGCATGCCGTCGAAGAGCGAGACGCCGTAGAGCTCGACGATCTCGATCTCGTTGGGGGTGTCGAGGAGCACGGGCTCGACCGGGATCAGGAAGGTCAAGGTCAGGTCCTGGGTCGCCATGTTCAGGCAAGACGCGACCCCGCCCCCGCCGTTGACGGTGACGTTGCCCTCGTCGTCGACGATGTCGTAGCCGTCGGCCTCCATCGCGTTCCACAGCGTGTCCTTGAGCACCTGGAAGCCGGGGTTGGTCGGCCCGTCGTAGATGCCGACGCCGCCGATGTCGTCGATGGTCGGCGGACAAAAGGGGCCGGAGGAGCCCTGGTAGTTGGAGAACGAGAGCTGGTAGCACTGGGTGGTCGAGCCGTCGTCGAGCTGACAGTCGACGGTGGTCGGGTCGACCGTGAACAGGCCCTGGTCGAAGAGCTCGGGGAGCGCGGGGTTGTCGTCCGAGCCGGTGGTCTCGGTCCCGGCCTCCGAGCCGGTGGTCTCGGTCCCGGCCTCCGAGTCGGTGTCTGCGTCGGTCTCGGCGTCCGAGCCAGCGTCGGAGTCGGTCTCGGCGGTGGAGTCGGTCTCGGCCTCCGCGTCGTCCGTGCAGGCGCTGGGCAAGAGGAGGAGCGACGAGACGAGGGGAAGGGTGAGGTGGCGTGCGAGCATCGGCGGGCCTGTTCGCGCGATGATTTTGCAAGTTGCGGACCATCGACCTCCGGCCTGTTGAGGGGCTGCTGGGAGCCCGTCAGCAGGCGAGATCTGCAGAAGACGCATGCCTCATTCGCAGGTCGTGCGGTTCGAGCACGGGTGGACGCGGTCGAGCAGGGCCTCGGTCGCCCGCCACAAGGCGGCGCCGTGCTCGGGCTCGCGGGCCCGGGGATCGGGCTGCTTGCGGGCCCACTGGTGCAGGTAGATGCCGGTCTCACCCTCGAGCTCGGGGGCGAGGGCCAGGTAGAGCACGGGCTGGGCGGCTTTTTCGGGCGGCTGAAAGAAGAGCCGGAAGATCAGGCCGAGCAGGGGCTTGGACCAGCGCGGGGCCGCGCGGGCGAGCTTGGAGTCGACGGCCCCGGGGCACAGCGCGTGCACGGCCACGCCCTCGCCTTCGAGGCGGCGCGAGAGCTCCATGGCGTAGGTGAGCAGGGCGAGCTTGTAGCTGGCGTAGCGCGCGATGACCTCGCCCACGCCAAAGGGGGTGTGGGCGCCGAGCTGGTCGAGGTCCACGGCCGCGGCGCCGCGGTGGGCCTCGGAGGCCACGATGATCACCCGGGGCGCTCGCTCGCCCAGGGGGCCGAGCAGTCCGCGGCGGCGCAGGGCGTCGATGAGCACGACCTTGGCGAGGTAGTTGACCACGAACATGTGCTCGAGGCCGAGGGAGGTCTGACGATCGCCGAGGGGGACGGAGCCCGCGTTGCAGACGACCAGGTTCAGGTGGGCGCCCGTGGCCGCGAGGCGCTCGGCGAGGGCGTCGGCCAGGGCCTCGATGCGGTCGAGCTCGGCGAGGTCGACGGGGAGCATGTCGACGCGATCGCAGCCCGCGGCGGCGCGCAGCTGGCTGGTGACCTCGGGGGTGGCCGTTCGCGCGGCGCCGTAGACCTGCGCGCCGCGACGGGCGAGGCCCGCGGTGATCGCCGCGCCCAGCCCCGAGCTCGCGCCGGTGACCAGGGCGACGCCGCCGTCGAGGCGCGCGTGCTCGTCGAGGGAGCCGGGCGCGGGGCCTCGACCCAGGCCGCCGCGGATGCCCGCCCAGGTGGCGCCCAGGATGTTGTCGATACCAGCCGAGTCGGACACGCGAAGAGTGTACGCGCTCGCGCGACGAGGACTCTCTCGCGTGCGCGCAGCGTATCGCCCCCGAGGGCTCAGTCGTGGGCCAGGGCGCGCAGCAGGGGTCCGAGGTCGGCGTGGACGCGAACGCCGATCACCGCCGCGCTCGCGTCCACCCCCGGGAGCGTGAAGGTCCGATCCTTGGACGGGTCCGCCCGCCACAGGGCGTAGTCTTCGCCGGTCCCGGTCAGGGCGCTGCGGCCGTCGCTGGCGATCCAGCGCTCGGCCGTGTCCGCGAACTCGGGGAGCTGGGGGAGCGCCCCTGGCTCGCCGCAGGGGTCGTTGAGCGAGGGGCAGGTGCTCGCGCTCAGCGGTCGGCTGGCGACCCAGCGCACGCCGCCGCCGTGGCGGAGGTTGTCGCGGACCTGCCACAGCGCGCCGCGGCGCAAGACCAGGACCTCGGCCTCGGCCTTGGCCGTGGCGCAGCGCTGGCAGCCGGGGTCGGCGTCGGGATCGCGGCCGCGGCCGCGGCTTTGACCACGCGGGAGCTCGTCGGGGCTCGAGGTGCAGGGCAGGGCCTCGGTGTCCACGGGCCAGGGCGGCGGATGGGCGGCAGGGGAGAGCGCCTCGGTGCAGCCGAGCGCGCTCATGTCTGCGAGCGAGGGCGTGGACGGGGCGTCGATCAGCGCCGTGACCGTGGAGGTCGCGTCGTAGATGCTCCGCGCCCCCTCGCAGGCGCCGTTCCAGTCCCAGCCGAGGCTGTAGAGCACGCCGCCGACGATGGCGACGCGGGCACGCGTGGACGAGGGGGCGCAGGGGGCCGCGCTCGCCGGGTCCTTTGTCGGTGGGGCCGTGGCGTCGCGCTCGGCCTGGCCGTGGTCGTGGCCGTGGACTTGGCTCTGTTCCCCGTCCCTGTCCCCGTCATCGTCGTCTTTGTCCTCGAGCACGCAGCGGCAGCGCTCGGCCGCGAGCGGCTCGCCCGAGGCCGCGAAGTCCTGGCGCTGGAGCGCGCTGTCGAGGCAGGCGCCGGGCTGGTCCTGGTCCTGGTCCTGGTCGCAGCGCGGGAGCGAGAGGGTGTCGACGGGATCCCAGCGGCGCAAGATCGGGGGCTGCTGGCGATCGTCTTGGATCCACAGCCCCGGCGCCGAGAGAGGCCAGCCGACGCCAGGGTCGAGGGGGACGACCACGGTCTGCGTGGCCGTATAGAGCACGAAGCCCGGACGCGGCGGCTCGGCCGTGTTCGGGGTCGTCGCGCCGGCCCCCGCCGCGCCGCTCCCCGACAGAGCCTCGCCCGCAGCTGGCGTGGGGCCGGGGGCCCGCGCGGGGGACTTGGTCTGCTCGTGGCAGGCCGAGAGCGCGAGGCAGAGCAAACCCAGTCGGGCGAGTCGGAGGCGCACGGCTCATGATGCCCTCCCGGCGGCGCGCGGGCGAGTCACCCGTGGCACGCGAATTGACGGCGCGCGCCCGGGGGCGCGACCATGGCGAGGGATGGATCATCGAGAACCACGCCTGGGTCGCGTCGTCTTGTCACCCGCGGCGCCCGTGGTCGCGGGCAGCGTGGGCGAGTGGCGCTTGACCTACACCGTGGGCAGCTACGGCATCGACGAGGGCGGGACGATCAAGGTCGCCCGGCGCTTTGCGAGCGACTGGGGGCGGCCGCAATTCGAGGACCCCCGGGCCCTGGGCTACACCACGGTCACGACCACCGGCGCGGCCAAGCTGCGCCCGCGCTACGACCCCAAGGCCCACGTGCGCCCGTGGATGAAGTGCGTGGTCATCGACGTCTACGACGGCTGCCTCGCACCTGGTGACGAGGTCGTGATCACCTTTGGGGATCGCCGCGCCGGCTCGCCGGGGATCCAGGCCCAGTCCTTCATCGAGTCGGCCCACGAGATCCGCGTGCTCGTCGACCCGACCAACGCCTGCCTGGTCGAGCGCCTGCCCTCCTCGCCGGTGGTCCCCGTGATCTCGGGCGAGCCCGAGGCGCTGGTCGTGCTCGTGCCCACGCAGGTGGCCGTCGGCGAGGCCGCGGAGATCTTCGTGAAGGGCGAGGACCGCTGGGGCAACCCCACGCCGCCGCCCGAGGGTGTGGCGCTGTGTTGGCGGGGGGAGGGGCAGGGGGAGGGCCAGCAGGCCCAGGCAGAGATCGAGGGCGAGGTGACCCCCGGGGCGCGCCGGCCCGAGCAGCGCACCAGCTTGCGTCCGTCGACGGCTGGGAGCGGCCGGGTGATCGCCAGCTGGGGCGGGCGCGAGTACGCCAGCAACCCGATCACCACCCACGCCCAGCCCCCCGCCCTGGGCAAGTACTGGGCCGAGCTCCACGCCCAGTCCGACGCCACCGTGGGCACGGGCAGCGAGCGCGAGTACTTCGAGTTCGGTCGCGACTGGGCCCGGGTCGACGTGATGTCGCACCAGGGCAACGACTTTCAGATGGACGAGGGCGACTGGGCCCGGCTCGAGGGCTGCGTCCACGCGTTCCACCGAGACGGAGACTTCGTGGTCTTCCCGGGCTACGAGTGGTCGGCGAACACGGCGGCCGGGGGCGACCGCAACGTGATCTACCGCGAGGAGGGCCGGCCGATCATGCGCTCGAGCCACTGGCAGATCGACACCCCCGAGGACGCGCGCAGCCCCGCGCACCCGGCCAGCGATCTCTTCGCCAAGCTGCGCGAGCACGTCGGCGTGGGCGAGGTCCTGGTCATGGCCCACTGCGGGGGGCGCTACGCCGACATCCGCCGCTACTTCGACGAGGCGCTCGGGCCCCTGGTCGAGGTCGCCTCGTGCTGGGGGATATTCGAGTGGCTGCTGTGGGACGCCTTCGAGATGGGCTACCGCGTGGGCGTGGTCTGCAACAGCGACGGCCACAAGGGCCGACCGGGGGCCGAGGGTCCCGGGGCCGGACAGTTCGGGATCTTTGGCGGGCTGACCTGCGTGCTCGCCGAGTCGCTGACCCGCGCGGCCGTATTCGAGGCGCTCTTGCAGCGGCGCTGCTACGGGACCACCGGGCCGCGCATGGACCTCGACTTCGAGGTCGGCGGCGAGATCATGGGCGGCGCGCTGCGGGTCGCCCCCGGGCCGCTGCGCGTGCGCGCGTCGGTCCGCGGCGAGGCGGCGATCGAGGCGCTCGAGCTCTACCGCGGGCGCGAGCGGGTCTTCGTCGCCCGCCCGCCCGGCTTCGAGGCGGCGCTCGCCGACTCCAGGCGTCTGCGCCTGCGCTGGGGCGGCGCGCGGATCCGCGGGCGCGGGCGCCGGGCGGTCTGGGACGGGCGCGTGGAGGTCGAGGGCGCGCGCATCGAGGCCGTCGAGACCTTCGCCTTCGACTCGCCCCTCGACGGCGTGCTCGCGCGCTCGGACACCCACGTCGAGCTGCGCTCGCGGACCACCGGGGACCTCGACGGTATCGACCTGTGGCTCGACCAGGCGCGCGCGGGCAAGCTGCGCTTCTCCACCGAGCTCGGTGAGCTCGAGGTCGACCTCGCCGAGCTCGGCGCGGACGGCCACCAGGTCGACTTCGGCGGCCTCGACCTCCACGCCCGGGTCGAGCGCATGCCCGAGCGCCTCGTCGACACCCAGCTGAGCCTGGACCACAGCCTCGAGCTCGAGGCCGGCGCGCGCGCGCCGATCTTCGTCAAGGTGTTGCAAGCAGACGGTCACCTGGCCTGGGCGAGCCCCGTGTATGTCGACGTCGAAGGCTGAGCGAGGGCGCCTGCGCAAGCGCGCGAGCCTGGTCGCGGGCCCGGTGCTCGCCGCCGCCATGGGTCTGTTGGCCCACGCCGCCGGGCTTTCGTCGCCGGCGTGCTGGACCGCGGCGATCACCAGCCTGTGCGCGACCTGGTGGATCTTCGAGCCGATCCCCCTGGCCGCGACCGCGCTGATCCCCTTCGCGCTCTTCCCCATGGTCGGCGTCCTCGATCACCGCGCCGTCGCCCGGGCCTACGGCCACCACCTGGTCTTGCTGATGCTCGCCGGGTCCATGGTCTCCAACGCCATGGAGCGCAGCGGCGCCCACCGGCGCGTGGCCCTGGCCATGGTTCGCGCCGTGGGCGGCCAGGGCGGGCGGCGGCTGGTGCTCGGCTTCTTGCTGGCCGCGGCCACGCTGAGCATGTGGATGTCGAACACCGCGACCACGGTGATGCTGCTGCCGGTGGTGCTCGCGGTCATCGACGCCGCCGAGGACGAGGCCCTGACCTTGCCCCTGCTCCTCGCCGTCCCCTATGGCTCGTCGATCGGCGGCTGCGGCACGCCGATCGGCACGCCGCCCAACCTCATCGCCCTCGAGCAGCTGCGCGAGCGCGGCGGGGTCGAGCTCGACTTCACCAGCTGGATGAGCCTCGCGCTCCCGGTCGTCGTGCTGATGCTCCCGCTGACCTGGCTGTGGCTGTCTCGGCGGGTGCGCTCGGGCAGCCGCTTGAACCTGCCCACGCTCGGCGCGTGGCGAGCGAGCGAGCGCCGGGTGCTGATCGTGTTCTCGATCATGGCGCTGGCGTGGATGACCCGGACCGGGCCGCTGGGCGGATGGAGCGGGCTGCTCGGGGTCGAGAACAGCGCCGGCGACAGCACCGTGGCCCTGCTCGCCGTGGTCGCGCTCTTCTTGATCCCCAGCGGCGACGCAGATGGCACTCGGCTCCTCGATCGCCGGCTGTTCTCGACCGCCGGGGGCCAAAGCGGCGCCCCCGGCGAGCCCACGCCCCTGCCTTGGGGGGTGTTCGTGCTGATCGGCGGGGGCATGGCCATCGGCCAGGCGTTCACGGCCTCGGAGCTCGGCGCCGATCTCGGCGAGGCCCTGGGCTTCCTCGGGCGCTGGCCGAGCTGGGTCGTGGTCCCGCTGCTGTGTCTGGTCGCGACCTTCGCCACGGAGGTGACCAGTAACACCGCGGTGGCCAACATCCTCATGCCGATCCTCGCCGCGGCCAGCGTGGGCGCGGGCGGAGATCCCCTGGTCTTGCTGCTGCCCGCGGCGCTCGCGGTCAACCACGCCTTCATGCTCCCGGTGGCCACCGCCCCCAACGCGATCATGTATGGGAGCGGGCGCGTGAGCACCGGGCAGATGGCCCGCGAGGGGGTGGCGCTCAACCTGATCGGCGTCGCCGTGATCAGCGTGGTCACGCTGGCGCTGGTTCGCTGACCCTGGTCTTGTGATCAGCCTCGGCGCGGGCTTTCGCCGAGTTTTTGCGTCTCGACCGTGGCCTGTGCAGGGTGGGAGCATGTCCGCCAATCGCCGCCGCCACCGGGTCTTTTTCACGCGTCACTCCGAGTATCACCTGCGCAACGACGAGTGCGTGGGCGTCCGGGATCGCAGCACCGGGATGTGGATGGTGGATCACGCGGCGCTGCGTCTGCACGCGCTGCAATTGCCCGAGGTGCCCGATAGCGAAGCTTGGCTCGGGCGACGGATTCAATTTTGGGGCCGCGCCTCCGATGTGGTGACCTCGCCGGTGGTCGCCGTCGGTCGCCCCGAGATCGACGAGGTCGGCGCGTATGTCAGCCAGGCGCGGGCGGGTGTGATCGCGGAGCAGCCGTGCCCGCGGCTTCAGACCTGCCTGCCGGCCTGATCCGGCGTCTGGCTCGCGCCTGGCTCGAGCTGGCGGGGTGGGGATCGTGCCCTTTGCCGAGCAGGGGGATCGCGTCGGCGGCCGCGATCCGAACTTCACGGTGAACCCGCGATAGGCGCGTGCCTCGCCCGGCATTAGCGCGCTCGCGCTGGTTGCGGATTGCCCCGATCTCGAGTCGGGTCGATCATTGTTCTTTCGATCAATTATGCCGACATTCGCCTTTTGGGGCCTCGCCTGGTCGAGGGCTTCAAAGCGCGACAACGACCTGCGACGGCGCTGACACGTCTTGGGTCGAGGCGGTGAGTGAGCGCTTTCGCGACGCGAGGCGTGGTCCTAAACTCTGCGTGGGTGAGGATCTGAGCACGTGGCGGGGAGCAGCTCGAGAGCGACGGGAAAACGCGCCTCGGTGCGCGACGAGCTCGTTCGTGTGCTGGAAGCCACGGGCAGCGTCGACGCGTTCTTGCACGAGCTCATGGGCTTCCTCGTCGACCTCTCGAAAGAGCAGCCGAATCATCCGCTGCTCGGTGCCCTCGGCGAGCAGCTCTCGCGAGCCTCGAGCGCGCCCTTCGTGGCCGCGGCGATGCACGACCTGCGCTCCTTGTTGCAAGGGGTGACGAGCAGCCTCGAGTATGCGCCCAAGCTGATCGAGCGAGCCGGGCTGCTCGACCCGGACCGGCCCGAGGAATTTGCCCGATTGGCCATGTTGATCGAGGCCGTCGAAGACGGCAGCGCGGGAGCGCGCATGGCCGCAGACCTCGCCGGCGAGGCCTTCGAGATCTACCGCGACGTGCTCGTGCCCAGGCGCGACCTCGAGGAGATCAGCGAGCTCAACGAGGCCATCGACCTCGCGGTTCGCCTGGTCCAGCGCCACGCGCCCGTGGTCTTGGCCCTGGAGACCGAGGACGACTTCGAAGTCGGCGTGGGCCGCAGCCGCTTGCTGCGCGTGCTGATCAACCTGCTCAACAACGCCTCGCACGCCCTCGATGAGCTCGAAAATCCCGAGGGGGCGTCGATCACCTTGTCGAGCTGGGCCTCGGAGGACTTCGCCTTCGTGCAGGTCGCCGACGACGGGCCGGGGATCCCGGCGGCGGTCCGCGCGGAGATCTTCGAGCTTTTCTTCACCACGCACGGTGAAGGCTCTGGTATTGGACTTTATGTATGTAAGACCCTGGTCGACGAATGGGGCGGGATGATTCACGTCGAATCCCGCGAAGGTGAAGGGGCGCGCTTCACCTTCAGCATCCCACGCGCCCGCAGGCCAGGCTGAACGAATGGTGACGCAGAAGTCGCGCGAACCGCTGGATTTGGGGCGGCTCGAAGCTCTCGAGCCCCTCGGTCTCGAGCCGGGCATCATCGTCTGGGAGCGCTTTTGCGTCGTCGACAAGGTCCGCTTTGCGAGCCCGCTGTGGAGCGTCCAGGTCACGGACCTGTCCCGGGAGTTCGGTCGCTCGCCCCATCACCGCGTGGTGCTGCAATTCCTCCCGGTCAGCGATCGCGGACGCGAGCGGATCCACCGGGCGGTGAGCGCTGACGAGCAGGTCCAGCCGCGGGTGCGCGCGACCGTGGATCTGCCCGGGGGGGTCATGCTCGTTCACGAGCCCGTCGATGGCGAGCACCTCGGGGCGCTGCTCCCGGTCCGTGAGGCTCGTGCTCTCGCCCTGGCGCTATCGGGACTGTTGGTTCGTCTACACGAGGCCAAGGTCCGCGGCCTCGAGCTGCGCCTGGCGGATCTGCGCCAGAGCGAGGGGCGCCTGCGCCTGGAGGGCTTCGATCACCTGCTGGGCTCAGGCTCGCGCGAGGATGACCTCGCCGCCGTCCTGGCGCTGCTGCGTCGCGCCGCCGCCTCGCACCTCGGCGGGCTGCTCGAGCCGCCGCCGCGGACCGCCGCCGAGCTGTGGGGGCGCGCGCGCGCGCTGAGCCCGGGGCGCGTCGAGGGCCCGGTCATCCCCCTGAGCCAGCACCCGCCCTTCGTCGGCCGCCGTCGCGCTCGCCAGGCCCTCGAGCAGTCCTTCAACGACGCGCTCATCGCCCGCTCCTCGGTGACCTTGGTGTGCGGCGAGCAGGGCGTGGGCAAGAGCCGGCTGCTCGAGGAGTTCGCCAGCTGGCTGCGCTCGGAGGACCGCGCGCTGGTCTTGCGTGGCGAGTATCTGCGCGGCTGCGGCGAGAGCCGCGGAGGCCTGATGGGCGCGCTCGGGCGCCTGCCCGAGGCCCTCGCCGGCTGCCCGCCCGAGGTCGGCGAGCGCATCCGCGAGCGCCTCGCGCGGCGCGAGGGCGCGCTCGCCGGGGTGCTGGTCAGCTACGCGCCGGCCCTCGCCGAGCTCCTCGGCCAGCCCAGCGCGCCGCCGACCCTCGAGTTCGAAGAGGGCTTCTCGCGCCACGCCGCGGCGATCGCCGAGGGCGTGCGCTGCATCGGCTCGCAGGGGCGCCCGCTGGTCGTGCTCCTCGACAACCTCCAGCTCGCCGACCGCGGCTCCCAGGCCGTGCTCCGCCGCCTGCTCCTCGACGATCGCAGCCACCACACGATGATCGTCGCCGGCCTGTGCGGCCCCGCGCCCGCGGGCCTGTCCGACGGCCCCGAAGACGGCCCGTGGAGCCCCCAGCGCGACCCGCAGCTGCTCCTGCGGCGGATCAGCCTCGAGAGCCTGACGGTCGCCGAGCTCGAGCGCTTGCTGATCGCCGGCCTGCCGGGACCGGTGTCCGCCTCGCAGGAGGTCGCCGAGGTCCTGCACGAGACCAGCAAGGGCAACCCCCTCGTCGCCTGGGCCACGCTGCAGTCGTGGATCGATCGCCAGGTCCTGGTCCGCGGCGAGTCCGAGCAGTGGAGCCTGCGCAGGCGCAAGGTCGCCGGCTCGAGCCCGGGCGAGGTCTTCGCTCAGCGCGTCGACGATGCCTCCCTCGACGAGCGCTGGCTCGCCCTGCTCGCGGCGGTCGCCGGCGGGCACGTCGACGAGGCGTGGTTCCAGCGCGTCTCGGGCTGGGACGCGCGGCGCGTGGCCGCGGCGGTCGCCGGCCTCGAGGGCCACGGCCTGATGGGCAAGGTCGGCGAGGCCAGCTTGCGCTTCCCCCACGAGCTCGTCCGCGAGCAGCTGCTCGCGCGCACCCCCGCCGGGGAGATCCGCCGGGCGCACCGCGAGATCGCCAATTGGCTGGCCTCCCTCGGCCCGCGAGTCAGCGCCGCGCGGCTCGCCTATCACACCGATCGCGCCCTCGGACAGGAGTCGCACAACGACCCCAAGCTCGCCGAGATGCACCTCGCGGCCGGGCGAGAGATGCTCGGGGTCTACGATCTCGAGCGCTCGGGCTGGCACTTCACCCGCGCCCTCGTCGAGCGAGGCAAGGGCGACAGCCGCCTGGCCGCGGTCGAGGGCGCCGCCGACGTGGCGCTGCTCGGTGGCAAGTGCGAGGAGGCGGCGCAGCTCTACGCCGAGGCCGTCGTCGGCGCGGACGATCCCCTGGTCGCCAGCCGGATCGCAGCCAAGGCCGTGCACGGCCTGTTTCGCCGCTCGGCCGCCGGCGAGGCCGCGAACATCGGCCGGCTGGCGCTGGCGCGGGCAGATCGGCCGTTGCCGGAGGGTGAACTGCGCCAGGTCCTGGCGCTCGCGCGGGCGCGGGCGCAGCTGCGATTCTCGGGCCCGCGCGACGAGGTCGAGGACTCGCTGGCCGAGCAGCTGTGCTGGCTCTACACGCGCCTGGCCATGGTCCTGGTGCTCCCGGATCGGCGCAGCGCCACGCTGTGCATGCTCAGAGCGCTCCGCCTGGCCCGCGGCCACCAGAGCCCGGCCGCGGCCGGGGTGCTCGCGATTCACGGGGCCTCCAAGGTCATCGAGGGCGAGCTCGGCGAGGGCCGGGCCGAGCTCGACGAGGCCACGCGCCTGGCCGAGGTCACCGGCAGCGACTGGGCGCGGGGCGTGGTCGCGCACATCCGCGGTCACATGATCGAGCTGGCCAGCGGCAACTACGAGCACGGCCTGGTCTCCCTGGATCAGTCCGTGATGTATTTTCGTCGCACCGGCGACCTGTCGATCGCCGTGTCGAGCATGTTCTTCAAGGTCGTCTACGGGCGCAGCCGCGAGCCGCTGATCGTGCTCCACGGCTGGCTCGACGAGGCCACGTCTTTGGCCGAGAACCAAGGCGACGTCGTGCTCGAGCTCGGCATCGAGGCCCTGCGCCTGCTGCTGCGCGCGCGCGCCGGGGCGCGCAACATCGTCGAGGCCGCGGGCAGCCTGGCGGCGCGGCTCAACGCCCAGAAGATGATCAGCTTCGAGGGCTACCTGCCCCACGCTCACCTCGCGCTCGCGCTGCTCGAGGTCGGCGAGACCGCGCGGGCGCGCGAGCAGATCGAGCAGGCCTTCAGCCGCATGGTCGAGCGCGACAAGATGCCCGAGTACGGCTACGAGCTGTGGCTGGCGATCGCCTTGGTGCTGGTCCGCACCCGGGCCGCGCGCGAGGACGACCGCCGCATCGATCGCGCGCTGCGGGCCCTCGAGCGCGGCGCCCGTCGATCCCCGCGCCTGGTCGCCTTCGTGCAGCTGATCCGCATGCGCCGGGCCGTGGCCGCGGGCCGCCGGGATCGCGCGAGCGCAGCCGCGGCCGCGCTGATCGCCGGGCTGAGCGAGCACGGCCAGATCTACGAGGTCCACGAGGCCCACCGCACCCTCGGCGAGCTGCTGCGGGGCAGCGACGTGCTCGCGGCTCGGGAGCACGTCGGCCTGGCGCAGGAGCTCGCGGATCAGCTCGGCCTCGAGCAGGGTCGCCAGGCCGAGCGCGAGGCCGCCGAGGAGCTCGACGCGCCCAAGCCCCGGCCGCGCGAGCGCAGCAGCCGGGCGCACAGCGCCGCCTACCTGCGCGCCGTGGCTCGCAACGCCATCGTCGAGGTCGCCGAGGTGCTCGAGGGCTCGCGCCCCGTGTTGCTCGAGACCGTGGGCAACGTGCCGTGGATCTACCTGCGCGCCGAGCCCGAGCTGCGCGTCCACGGTGAGCTCGTCGAGCTCCAGTCGCTGCTCGTGCACCTGGCCTTGTGCGCCCGCGACAGCGTCAGCGAGCCCGAGCAGCTGCGCGCCGTCGGCAACCTCGAGGAGCTCGACGAGTCGCGCGCGGCCAAGATCCCCGGCGCCCTGCCAGGTCCCTGGGGGCGGATCGCCGTGTCCGTCGTCGACGCCAGCGAAGAGGGCATCCGCGGCGTCACGGGGGGCGTCAGCGCCTGCCGACAGGTCGCCATGCGCATGGGCGGCTTCCTCGAGGTCGAGCGCAGCGACGAGTCTTTGACCCTCGCCGTCTACCTGCCCCTCGAGCAGCACGCCGGCGCGCGCAGCAGCGAAGACGACGAGGTCGAGGCCAAGGCCAGCGTGTTCGTGCTCCACCCCGACCCGCTGATCCGCGAGACCCTCGCCGGCGCCGTCTCGCGCCTGGGCTACGAGGTCTCGAGCGCCGACCCGGACGAGGTCGACCTGCGCGAGCTCCCCGAGGTCGGCGTGCTCTTCTCCGACGGAGAGATCCTCGTCGACTACCTGTCCTTGCTGCCCGCGATCCCGACCCTGGTCGAGATCGGCAACCGCGGCGTCCGCAAGGCCAAGGACTTCCCGCTGCTGCGCGTGCCCTTCGCCCTCGGCGAGCTCCGTCGTCACCTCGAGGGTCGCTGAGCCCGCAAAGCTCGCGCTAGTGTGCGCGGCAGAGGACTTGAAGGGCCCCAGGCTTGGAGCACCGGCCGCTGACTTCGTTGCTCGTCAGTCATTTGTGCCCGACAAACTCCCTCCTCGCGCCTCGTCAGCAACCGGCGGTCCGGCGCCTGGGACCCTTCAAGTCCTCTGCCGCGCACACTAGTAGCGTCGGCGACGCGAGCGCCCCCGACGCTGCCGGCGCGCTTGCCTCGACCGAGAGCCGACTTAGGCTTCCGTCCGTGGACCGACCCATGTTCAGAAAGCCCACGCCCGAGGACCAGCGCGACCGCTGGTCTTGGCACCTCGGGCGGATCTTTGGCATCCCCACCCGCATTCACGCCAGCTTCGCCCTGGTCTTGTTGTGGATCGGGCTGACGACCTGGCGCAGCGCCCACTCGGGCTGGGCCGTGCTCTTCGGCGTCGCCTTCGCCCTGGCGGTCTTCACCTGCGTCTTGCTCCACGAGTTTGGCCACGCCCTGGTCGCCCGGCGCTTTGGCATCGAGACCCGGCGCATCACCTTGCTGCCCATCGGCGGCGTCGCCGAGCTCGAGCGCGTCCCCGAAGAGCCCCGCGCCGAGCTGTGGATCGCCATCGCCGGCCCGGCCGTGAACCTGGGGATCGCAGCCATCCTCGCCCTCGTCGCCGTCGCCACCGGCGTCTTGTCCGGCGGAGGCCTGCTCGCCGTCGTCCTCGAGGGCCTGCTGTGGGCCAACTTGATGCTCGCCCTCTTCAACCTCGTCCCCGCCTTCCCCATGGACGGCGGCCGCGTGTTCCGAGCCTGGATGCAGCGTCGTCACGGCCGCGTCCGCGCCACCGAGATGGCCGCCAAGCTCGGCACCGTCTTCGCCGTCGCCTTCGGCCTGTGGGGCCTCATTGGGGGTAACTACGTGCTCGCCCTGGTCGCCGTCTTCGTCTACTTCGCCGCCCGCCGCGAGCTCTCCATGGTCCGCTACCAGGCCGCCTGGGAAGCCCAACGCGCGGCCGCGGCAGGCTGGGCCCCCGACCCCCAACGAGGCTGGCCCAACCAGTCCACCAGCGGCCCCGGCCACCCCTCGGCCCAAGACCCCACCGCCCCGAGGGTCGTCTTCATCCGTCGCCGCTGACCCTCCCAACACGCGGCCAATCAAAGACCGGTCGAGCCGCGAGGCTCGCCCGGTCTTTGTTCATGCCCAACCTTCCAAGGCCCACCGCCGCCTCACGGAGAAGGAAGACAACCTTCCCTTCCCAAGGCCCACCGCCCCCTCACGAAGAAGGAAGACGACCTTCCCTTCCCAAGGGCCACCGCCCCCCCACGGAGACGAGACCCCCATGGGGGGTCACCACGTGCGGTCTCAAACTACATGCCCCAGCCCATCCCCCTCGCAGAGGGGGCGTTCGCCCGCGGAGCGGGCGGACGTGCATGGCCCCAGTTGCTGACGCACCGAGGGGGGTACTAAAGCCTGAGCTCGCCAAGCCCGCGGCGCTGAAACTCCCGCCGCAGCTTCGCGAGCCCGCGCTGCTGAAGCTGACGGATCCGCTCCCGCGAGAGCGAGTGCAGCTCCCCCAGCTCGCGCAGGGTCATCGGTTCGAACTCCTCGCTCGGCCGCGAGCCCAGCCCGTAGCGCCGACAGAGGATGTCGACCTCGATCGGGTCGAGAGTCGACAGCGCGTCGCGCAGGTGCGAGGCGAGGTTCTCGAGCTCGACGTGGGCGGAGATCGAGGGCGTGCTCGCGTCCTCGAGGCGATCGAGCATGCCGCGAGAGTCGTCGTCGCTGCTCGGGGCGTCGAGGCTCACGGGGCTGGTCAGGGTCAGCTTGCTGAGCTTGCGGACCCGGGCCTTGCTCAGGCCGGTGGCCTTGGCGAGCGCGTTGATGTCGGGGAGCTCGCCGCTGCGGACCTCGAGCTCGCGGGTGGCTCGCTGGAGGCGCTGGATGTCGGCGGACACGTGCGCGGGCAGGCGGACGACGCGGCCCTTGTTGGCCAGGGCGCGGTTGATCGCGTGACGGATCCACCACGTGGCGTAGGTCGAGAACCGGTAGCCGCGGCTGCCGTCGAAGCGATCGACCGCCTTGATCAGGCCGAGGTTGCCCTCCTGGATCAGGTCGGGCAGCGACATCAGGCGCTGGTCGTAGCGCCGCGCGATGGTCACGACGAGGCGGAGGTTGGCCTTGACGAATTCGTTCTTCCCCCAGCACAGCGCCTGACGACAGCTGCGGACGCGCTGCACGTAGCTGGCGAAGGGTCGGCTGCCCCGCGGCGGGTGGGCGACGCTGATGCGCACGCCCTCGCGGCGGTTGGCTTCGATCGCGTCGAGGTCCGCGGCGATCGGATCGCTGTACTGTCCGTCGCGGTCGAGCTCGCCGAGCAAGTTGGCGAGGTGCTCGCGATCTTGATCGAAGATCTTGCGGTTCGACTTGGTCTCGCGGTCGCGGTAGGCCCGAGCGCTGCGCCGCAGCGTGTCGAAGCCCTCGCTGGGCAGATCGTCGACGTTGTCGGCGACCATCGCTTGCTCGACGACGTCGACAATCGCCGAGGCGAAGGGCGGGTAGCCGAGCAGCGCTCGCCAGTAACGGCGGCGGCAGTCTGCGATGCGAGCGGACAGAGCCTGCTCCTCTTCGGCGCTGAGGATCTCGACTTTCGAGAGCTCGCCGAGGTAGGCGCGCATGCTGGTCCGCGAGTTGCGAGCGGTCGAAGCAGCTTGCTTCGTCTGGACATCCTTGTTGCGTTCGGTCGTCGACATGACTTGACCTTCCTTGGTGGGGCCCTTCCGTGGGCGGCGGCGGAGCACTGAGGAACTTCCAGTGTCAGTGCATTTTTACCGTACCAGTTCATGTCCTGGCGATGCAATATAGATTACAGAAAAAATAGTTGCGCGGATTACAGCATTGAAAACAACGTTTAAAGCGCACCTCTGCCAGGCAGAAGTGCGCTTCACACGATGTCAGGTTTTATATGTGAGGTGCCGATCGCGCAGTCTGGTAGAGATCTCCTATCCCGCGCTCAGGGCGCATTACCATCCTCCGCCGTCCGGCGCGCTAGCAGCCGGGGCCTTCGCAGACGCCGTCGACGTAGCAGTACCTGCTGGACGGCTTGCCCTTGGTCTTGCCGGGGCAGTCGCTCGAGCAGGCGGTGGTCTGATAGCGCCCGTCGCAGCTCTCGCCGACATCGCAGACGCCGTCGCCACAGCTGGACTCGCCGCCCCCGTCGTCGCTGCCCCCGTCGTCGCTGCCCCCGTCGTCGCCACCGATGAAGTCGTTGATCCAGCTGTCGTAGGCCGAGACGTTGGTGCTCACGCCGTACTCGATGCAGGCGGAGTCGCCGTAGGAGGTGATGCCCGCGACGTAGGTGCTGCCGTTGCGCTCGATGAACGCCGGGCCGCCGCTGTCGCCGTTACACGGCCCGAAGTTGGGGTCGCCGTCCTGGACGTAGGCGATCTTCGTGGACGAGACCTCGGAGATCGGGACCTCGGCGTGGAGCTTCACGCCGTACTCGGTCTTGGCGAGGTTGGAGTAGCCGAAGCCGACGTGGTCGAGGATCGTGCCGACGTCGCTGCTGGTCACGCCCTGGGCCGCGGGCAGGTGGGGGATCGGCGTGACGTCGGTGTTGGGGCTGGCCAGGCGCAGCAGGCAGATGTCGTTGTTGAGCTGAGCGCTGTTGTAGCTGGGGTGCATCAGCATCTCGGACAGCAAGAAGAGATCGCCGGTCCACGAGGTGCCGTCGTGGGCAGGGCCCTCGCCGAAGTAGACGAGGGCTCCGTTGGCCGACATGCCGTCACAGCAGTGCGCCGCGGTCATCACGACCTCGTCGCTGATCAGCGTGCCCGAGCAAAAGGGGCTGGCCGAGGCCGAGCTCTGGGCGGGGTAGTAAGCGTGGATGCCGACGGTGGCCTCGTACTCGGTGACGTTGCTGGTCGCGGGGTCGCCGTTGATGATGCGCAGGTCGCCATCTTCGATCGTGTCCGCGTCGTCGACGCAGGCGACGGCGGTACCGGCGGTGAGGGCGAAGAGGGCAGCGAAGATCACTCGGGTCGGGCGGTTTTGCATGAGCTTGGGGTTCTCCTGTTACGGGTTAGCCGACCGTGTGTACGTCGTGTTTTTCAAAGCCGGCGGGCTTTTTTTCATCGCGACGTTTGAACACTTTTCCTCACAACTGTCCTCACGTGCATACGAGTGTTCTTTCGACCAATGCGAAGTCATGAAAACGCGCCTCCACGCGAATGCGTGAAGGCGCGCTTTCACTCGATGCGAAACGAATTTTTTTCTACTGCGGGTTGGCCTGGCAGGCCTGGACGATCACATCGACCGCGCTCTGAAAGAAGGGCACGTAGTCGTCGTCACAGCTCGGACCGTGCAGGCCCTGGTCGCCGAAGTTGTTGATGAATTCGAGCCAGTGGTCGCCGGCGCCCTCGGTGAACGAGCAGTTGTTGTCCTCGAAGGGCGCGAGGCCGAGCACGACGATGCGGTCGAGGTCGCCGCCCTTGGCCGCGAGCACCTGCTCGAAGGCCTCGCTCGGCGAGTTGACCTCGTTGTTGCCGTCGTCGTCGCTGATGAAGGTGACCACGAGGATCGCGTCGTCGCGCAAGAAGCCCTCGTTGCAGCCGCCGGCGGTGTTGAGGGGATCGCTGACCGCCTGGACGAGGGCGTCGAGGGGGCGCTCGCTGGGGAAGCCGGCGAGGCCGACGTGGGCCATGCAGTCGAAGGTGTCGACCTTGTCGGGCTCGTCCTCGACGATGTAGCGGTTGCCGCCAAAGGGATCGCAGAACATGTTGCTCGCGCCCTGGCCCGCGGGCTTGACCACGCCGGCGCCGAGGGTGACGTCGCAGTCCTCGAGCTCGAGGGTGCAGGCGTAGGAGTCGGCGCCCTCGCAGGTCTCGTGCAGGTTGTCCGGGTTGGCGCAGTTGCCCGGCGAGCACCAGCCGATCAGGTCGGTGTCGGTGACCAGGATGTGGTCGTCGGTGTCGAGGCTGTCTTCAATGGCCTCGATGAACCCGGGGAAGGCGGCGGTCAGGGCCTCCTGCTCGGGGAGCATGGAGATCGAGTTGTCGATCACGAACAGGAAGTCGACCTTGTTGCAAAAGTCCTGGTCGGTGTCGGTCGACCCGTTCGTGGTCGAGCCCGAGCTGTCTTCGTCGGCGGTCTCGCCGTCCATGGAGGTGGAGCCGCTCTCGTCATCGGCGGTCTCGCCGTCCATGGAGGTGGAGCCGCTCTCGTCATCGGCGGTCTCGCCGTCCATGGAGGTGGAGCCGCTCTCATCATCGGCGGTCCCGTCGTCCATGGAGGTGGAGCTGTCCATGGTCCCGCTGCCCTGCTCGCCGGAGCCGTCCTGGTCTCCGACCTCGTCCATGGTCCCGCTGGCGCTCGCGGTCTCGCTGTCGCTCTCACCGCTGCCGTCACCGTCGGCCGCGCTGTCGCCACAGCCAAAGGCGAGGCCACCGAGGGCGAGGGTCATCAATTGCAATTTCAGTCCTGCGTGCACCGACCCATCCTAATCTGCCAGCGCACGTTTTACAGCTGTCGAAACCATCGTGGATGGCGCACCAGCGTGTCATTTGGTTCGCGAGCTTTGGCTGAATTGGATGGCGGTACCCTGACCTCGCGGCGGGGTACGGTAGGGATCTCGCTCAGTCACCGAGCTCGAGCAGCGCGCGATCGAGAAGCTCGCAGATCGCCTCGGCCTCGTGTTCGCGCAGGCACAGCGGCGGGCAGACGAAGGCCAGCGGTCCGCGCTGTGGCAGGTATGCGCCCAGGGACCAGGCGCGCGCGGACAGCTCGCTCGCGTCGCGGTCGAGCTCGAGGGCGCGCATCAGCCCGAGGCCGCGATGGCCAGTGACGTGGGCGTGACGCTCGACGAATTCATCGAAGCGCCGCGCGAACACCTGGCCGACGCGCTCGGCGTTTTGGGGCAGGCCCTCGCGCTCGAGCACCTCGATGCTGCCCACGGCGGCGGCGCAGCTGATCGGGTGGGCGTAGTGGGTCAGGCCGCACCACAGCACCTCGTCGTCGAAGCGCGCGGCCAGGGCGTCGCTGACGAGCACGCCCGCGAGCGGGGCATAGCCCGAGCTCAGGCCCTTGCCGACGGTCATCAGGTCGGGGCGCACGCCCCAGTGCTCGCGGGCGAACCATCGCCCGGTGCGCCCGAAGCCCGAGAAGATCTCGTCGTCGATCAGCAAGATCCCATGGCGGTCACAAAGCGCGCGCACCCCCGGCCAGAAGTCCGCGGGCGGGTGCTGCATGCCGTTGGTCCCGGTGAAGCCCTCGAGCAAGATCGCGGCGATGCTCTCCCCGCCCTCGCGCTCGATCACCGCCTCGGCGCTGGCCAGCCAGTCCGAGGGCTGCTCGCCGGCGGCCTGGCGCGCGGGGTAGGGATCCTCGATGTGCAGCGCCGGGCGCATGGTCGCGGTGAAGGGCTGCTTGCGCATGTCCCCGGCGACCTCGAGCACGGCCAAGGTCGCGCCGTGGTAGCTGTTGCGCCGGGTGATGACCTTGGTCCGCCCGGTCAGCAGGCGGGCGAGCTTGATGGCGTTCTCGACGGCCTCGGACCCGCCGGTGGTCAAGAAGGCCTTGGCCATGCCGGTCTTTTGCGCGAGCAGCTCGCCGAGCTCGGCGCGGATCGGCAGCACCGCCGCCGGGGCGCAGGCGGGCAGGGCCTGGATCTGCGCGATCATCCGCTGCTGGATGTGGGGGTGCTTGTGCCCGGCGTTGACGTTGTAGACCTGGCTCTCGAGGTCCCAGACCCAGCCCTTGCCGGCGACCTCGAAGCGCGCCCCGGCGGCGTCGGTGATCTCGAGGCCCTTGGCCCCGCGCTGCGCCGACCAGGTGAAGAAGAGGTGGGCGCGCTGGCGCTCGAGCAGCGAGGTCGAGGCGGGGTCGTGGTCGTGGTCGTGGGTCATGGCGGTGGTTCGAGGGCGGGGAAGCGGATCCACTCGAGCGGGTCGCCGGCGCGGCGGCGCAGGCAGGCGCGGCCGCTGGCGAGCTCGACGGCGAACAGGGTCTCGGCGCGGCGCCGCGGCGCGCTGGCGAAGGCGGCCTCCTCCACGGCGTCGAAGAAGTCGAGCACGCCCGCGAGGGTCTCGGGGCGGCGCTGGACGTAGAGCGTGGAGGCGAGCTCGAGGCGGCGGAAGCTCTCGGGGCTGCGCGGCCGGGCCTCGCGCTGACGCAAGGAAGGATCGAAGCAGTGGTTGACGTGGACGTGGCCGGTCTTGGGCCCGACGCGGGTCAAGATCCGCGCGCCGCCGAGGTGCTCGAAGCCCAAGAAGGTGTGGCCGTCGGCGAGCATCCAGCAGCGCCCGTCGACGAGATCGAGCGTCTCGATGCTGGCGCGCGCGGCCGCGAGCGAGTCGGCCGCGAGCAGGGCGTCGAGCACGGCCGAGCCGGGCAGGCCGGGGCCGGGGGCGGCGGGGCGCAGGTGCAAGCTGGTCAGCGCGGCCCCGCCTCGGGTGACGCCCGCGAGGCCGAGGCTCCCGGGCACGGCCAGGCGCCAGCCGCCGTGGTCGAGGGCGCGCAGCTCGATGTGCTCGGCGAAGGCGGGCTCGAGCTGCCAGGCGCCGGCGAGCACCGGACCGTCGGGGCCGGCGACGTACAGCGAGAGCCCGCGCTCGTGCTCGCCGCCGACGAGGGTCTCGACCACGCCGCCGTCGAGGGCGAGCAGGGCGTGGGCCGGCAGGTCGCAGGCCGCGGCCCAGCTCGCCAGGGCGTCGGCTTGCTCGGGCAGCTGCGCGCGGACGCGGGCAAAGAAGGGCGCGAGCGCGTCGAGCTCGACGCCGCCCTCGCGCAGCTGCGCGAGGCGGCCAGCGACGAGCTCGCGGGTCTGCTCTTCCACGCCCACGGGGTCGTCCAGGCCGTCCTCGAGCTCGGGCTCGGGGTGCAGCTCAGGCACTCGTCAGAGCCGCCTTCAAGGCCGCGCGCACGGGCCCGCGCAGGCTCGGGGCCTCGACGTCGAGGCGGGGGACGAAGACCAGGGTGCCCGGGGCGCCGACGCCCACGCGCACGCCCTGCTCGAGGCAGCGCGCCTGCACGGCCAGGGCGCGCGCCGCCTTGTCGGGGTCGTCGCTGGGGCCGAGGTCGAGGGTGCGGTAGAGCCCGCGGCCCCCGATGCGCGCGCCTTCGCCGGCCCAGCTGGCGGCCTCGACCACGAGGTCGTCGAGGGCGTCGATGGCCAGGGCGAGGTCGAGGCGATGGGCCGCGCGCAGGTGCTCGTGGGTGCGGATCATCGACAGCTCGTCGCCGTCCCAGGTCGAGATCAGCTGCAAGGGCGCGCCGATCCACCAGCGCGAGTCCACGAAGATCTGCCCGAGCTGGCCGCCCGGGTACCACAGCACCATGTTGGGCAAGAAGGCCTTGGGCAGGGCGTCGAGGCCCCACGGCCCGGCGCCGCTGCGGTAGCCGCCGGTGGCGGTCTCGACCACGACCAGGGGCAGGCCGTGGGCGTCGCAGGCCTTGCGCAGGGCCTGGGCGGCGGCGCCCTCGAGCACCCGCCCGGAGCGCTCGCCGACGAGCTCGACGTAGACGCCGATGATCGCCTCGGCGCCGCGGCTGGCGATCAGCGCCTCGAGGGCCGCGAGCGTGGCCTCGACGCCGGCCTGCTCCGGGTGGGGCAGGCGCGGCCAGTCGAAGAGGGCGAAGCGCGGGCCGAAGCCGGCGGGGTCCGAGAGCGAGCGCGCGGCCGCGGTGTTGTGGCCGAGGTAGCCGCCCTCGAGGCCGATGGCGAGGGTCGCCTGCGGCCGGCTCATCTTCAGGCAGCGCAGCGACTTGTCGACGAGCTCGTCGCGGGAGCTCGTGGTGTAGAGGTGGGCGGTGCCGCGGGGGAGGATCGCCCGCAGGTGCTCGGCGTAGTGGACCGAGTCGAGGGTCGCCCAGTTGCTCATGTTGAGCCGCGAGGCCGTCGGTCCGACGAGCTCGCGGGTGGCCATGAAGCTCGGGCGCGGGCCGAAGGGGGCCTGGATGCCCGCCGAGAGATCGTGGCCGCGGGCGTGCTTCTTGGTCAGGCGCGGGGCGTGCAGGGGCACGCGGTAGTACTCGGCCTGGGCGTCGCCGCCGTACTGGCCGTCGAGGATCATCGCCGGGTAGGCGCCGATCGAGCGGTTGAGCCCGGCCATCTCCTCGGTCGCGCCGATCTTGTTGCGCCCGGTGATGAAGTCGTAGCCGGCGGCCCGGGCCCACTCGACCTGGGCGCGCTTGAGCTGGCGGCCGATGCCGCGCCCGCGGGCGTCCTCGGCCACGGTCAGGTCCGCGGCGTAGAAGCCCAGGCCCTCACCGCGCTGCTCGTCGCGGTCCGGCCCGGGCACGTCGGCGTAGCGCTCGAGTGGCCCGCCGAAGCAAAACCCGAGCAGCGCGTCGGTCTCGACGTCGCGGGCGACCAGGCCCACGCCGTAGCGCGCCGCCTCGCGCAGGAAGTCCTCGCTGTCGGCCCGCTCGGCCTCGTAGGCCTGCTGCTCGACGGCCATGATCTCGGCCCAGTCGCCCTCTTCGACCTCGCGGATCTCCACGCGCCGCGCTCGCTTGCGCGTGCCGCCTTCCTTGACCAGGGCCGGGGCCGTGGGGTCGTCGAGGCGGCGCAGGGCCTCGGCGATCCGCGCGAAGAGATCGTCGAGGTGGCGCTGCTCCCAGCACGCGGCCAGGCGAAAGCGCATGGTCTTCTCGCCCGCGTGGTAGACCATCATGCCCCGGGCGAAGCGCTGGTTGATGAAGGCCTCGCGGTGGCCGGCCGTGGGCAGGTCGAAGGCGAAGGCCGAGCCGGCCACGCGCAGGTTCGAGACCAGGGCGGGGAAGGCCGCGGCCAGGCCGTCGAGGTGCAGGCGGATCGGGCCCTCGAGCTCGGCCTGGTCCTCGGCCTGCTCGGCGTGGATCAGCCCGCGCAGGGCCGAGGCCACGTTGACCGGCGTGGGCTCGGGGTCGGCCCAGCGCGAGAGCACCACGCCGAGCCCGGCCTTCTTGGCGCAGGTCAGCACGTCGGGCGCGGTCTCGGGCGTCTCGCCCAGGCCCAGGTGCTTCCACCAGAAGAACTGGCCGCTGGTCCCGAAGCCGGTCTGGACCTCGTCGACGACCAACGCCAGGCCGTGGGCCGCGCTCAGCTCGCGCACGCCGAGCAGGAATTCGCGGGTCAGGTGGATGTCGCCGCCCTCGGCCATCATCGGCTCGATGATCACGGCGTAGAGCTCGTCGGCGCGCTCGTCCAAGGTCGCGCGCAGGGCCGCGAGGTCGCGGGGGCAAAACACGGCCTCGTAGCCCGGCAGGTCCACGCCCTTGCGCTTGGCCGGGTTCGAGGTCGCGGCCAGGCTGGCGAAGGTCCGCCCGTGGAAGCTGCCCTCGAAGGCGAGCACGCGCCTGCGCTCGCCGCCCTCGGCCGAGGCGGGCGCGTGCAGCCGGGCGAGGCGCAGGGCCTTCTCGTTGGCCTCGGCTCCGCCGGCGCCCACGAAGGTCACGTGGTCGAGGCCGGCGGGGGCCTTGGATTTGACGAGCGCCGCGTAGGCCTCGAGCTCGGGCTGCTCGCCGACGGTGCTGTCGGGGTTGGCCCACAAGCTGCGATCGAAGCGGCCCTGGTGCAGCCCGCGGAGCACACCCGGGTGGGCGAAGCCGTGGGTCAAGGTCGCGATCTGGCTGCACGCGTCGAGCAAGACCATGGGCGCGTCGTCGATCGACACCAGGT
This sequence comes from Pseudenhygromyxa sp. WMMC2535, assembly GCF_011083025.2. Classification (NCBI taxonomy): domain Bacteria; kingdom Pseudomonadati; phylum Myxococcota; order Nannocystales; family Nannocystaceae; genus Pseudenhygromyxa; species Pseudenhygromyxa sp. WMMC2535. Next base: position 1,939,294 of record NZ_JABJWV010000001.1, on the reverse strand, counting down.
AGGGTCCGCTGCATCGCCGGGTGTCGATGACCAGCGCCTTCTTCTCCCGGGGTACGAGCTCGCCGTGGTAGAGGCGCTCGAGCAGGGCCTCGGAGCGGGGCAGGGCCCCACCTTCGGGGATGCGCACGCGGGCCGTCTCACGGCGGATGGGCGCGTCTGGCGCGGGGGCCTCCTCGCGCTGGTGCAGCTCGAGGAGCTCGAGGGCTCGGGAATGCTCTCGGTCGTGGGTCACCGCCCCAGTGTAGCGACCCGCCCCGAGCGACGAACAGGCCGCGATTGCTCAGCCGCAGGGATCGCGGGGGGTCCAAGCGGGCCGGCGAGCCAGCGTGAGCTCACCTACTCGGGCGGTGTGAGCTGGGCGCGCGGGCGGCTGCGCTTCGCCGATCGCGGGGGCCTTGCTAGAGTCCGCCCATGGCTCGCCTAGACCTACGCGCCGCCTTCTATGGGGGGCCGGGGTTCACCCTCTACCACGCCTGGGGCCCGAATTCGGCGCTGCCCCTGAGCCCGCACTTCCACGACGAATACCTGATCTGCGCCCAGCTGCGCGGCGACGAGGAGTGTCAGGTGGGCGGGAAGACCGAGCACTTCCAGGCCGGCGACGTGGTGCTGATCAACCCCCAGCAGGTGCACACCGGCAACCAGACCGGCAACCAGGAACTCGAGTACCTCAGCCTCTACGTCGATCGCGCCTTCGTCGAGGGCCTGGCCCGGGAGCTGGGGGCGCCCACGCGCAGCCCCGAGTTCACCGTGGTCAAGGCCGACCACGACGGCCGCCTGGTCGACGGCCTGCTCGCGCTGCTGCGGGCCAGCTCCGGGAGCAGCCTCTACCCCACCCCGCGGGTGCCCCCCGACCCCGAGATCGAGCTGCCGAGCGCGGGCGACCCCGCCGCGAGCGCCGAGCAGATCGAGCTCGACGTGGCCGCCGCGCTCCAGGACGTCGTGCTGCTCGCCTTCGAAGAATTCTCCAACCTGCGCCAGCCCATGCTGCGCTCGAGCAAGCGCGTGGCTCACCGCAAGATCGCCCGCGCGCTCGAGTTCATCCACGACCTCGACGGCCGTGAGCAGGGTCCGCCCTCGGTCAGCCTCGACGAGCTCGCCGAGATCGCCGAGCTCAGCAAGTATCACTTCCTGCGCCAGTTCTCCTCGGTCGTGGGCATGACGCCCGGGGCCTACCTGCGGACCTTGAGGCTGTGCCACGCCGCCCGCAAGCTGCGGACGAGCGACGCGCCGATCCTCGAGGTCGCGCTCAGCGTGGGCTTTGCCGATCACCCCAGCTTCTCTCGCGCCTTCGCGCGGCACATGGGCATGACGCCCAGCGAGTATCAGCGCCTCGGCCCGCTGTGAGCCCCGGCGTGGGCGTGGGCGTGGGGCGGCCCGCTATGAGCCCGGGCGCCCTTCGTGGTACCCATCATGAAGCCCGGGGGTGCCCCGGCCCGCGACGATGACCGGTGACGCATCCTTGGAGCTCGATCTCGAACCGGGCGATCGCTACGACGAGTTCGAGATCGTCCGCGTGCTCGGCAAGGGCGCCTTCGCCAGGGTGTTCGAGGCGCGCAGCCCCGACTACGACGACGCCGTCGCCCTCAAGCTCTCGCGCTCGCCGATCACCAGCGAGTCCATGGCGATCCGGGCGCTGCGCGAGATCAGGATCCTCCAGAACCTTCGCAACCCCCACGTCGTGCACATCCTCGACAACGGCATGGGCCGTGACGAGCGCTGGTACATGGTGATGGAGCTGCTCCGCGGCAACACCTTGCTCGAGCTCCACGACTTCGATCGTCCGATGGAGCCGGCCCGGGCGACGCGGCTGATCTACGAGGCCTGCGTGGGCCTCGACGAGGCCCACGAGATGGGCATCGTCCACCGCGACGTCAAGCCAGAGAACCTGTTCATCTTGCGGGACAGCGGTCGGCTCAAGGTCATCGACTTCGGCCTCGCGCGGGCCTGGGACCCCGGCTCGACCATCGGCGAGAGCGCGACCGTGGGTCATATGCTGATCGGCACGCCGCACTACGCCCAGCCCGAGCAGGTCGAGTCCGGCGTGCTCGTCCCGGCCAGCGACGTCTACAGCCTGGGCATCGTGCTCTACGAGCTGCTCGCCGGGCGCATGCCGCTGTTCGCCGACGAGCCGCTCGCCGCGGTCCGCCGCCGCCTCTTCCACAGCCCGCTGGGCTGGCTCGGCGCGCACGTGCGCAACGAGCTCGTGCCCATCGATCGCTACCCGGAGGGGCAGGCGCTGCCGCGGGAGCTCGTCGACACCCTGCACTGGATGCTCGCGCGCGATCCGGAGCGCCGGCCGGCGCGAGGCTCGGTCGCCGCCGAGCACCTCGCGTGGGTGCTCCATCATCACTATGGACAATGTGTGACCGGGCTGCTTCGCACGATGCGGCCCGACGGGTCGAACCCGAGCCGCCTGTTACTGCCTGGATTGCACGCGCTCAGCAATGCGCCGGGTGCGTCGGTCGAGATCCCCGCCGCCGGCGCGGCGCGAACCTTCGCCAAGCTTCATTGGCTGGGCGTGGGCCACGAGGCCGTGCTCACGCCTCAGGAGCCCTTCGGCACAGTGTGGGTAAATGGTCACCTCCTCGAGGCGCCGGTGCGCCTCGTACCCGGGACCTACTTCGACGTGGCCGGTACTCGCATGCTGCTCGACTATCCTGCGCTCTAGGCCCAAAGTGGGGGGGCCATGTATGACTCCCAGGCGGTCCTCGATGGGTTGAGCGGCATCCCGGTGGCCTTCTTGATCATCGGCGCGGTGCTCTTCGCCGGCTTCTATGGTTACTACATCGAGAGCATCCGGCTCGGGCTGAAGCAGAGAACCTACTGCGTGCCGGTGGGCGCGAACATGTTCAACTTTGCCCACGACCTCGTGTTCGTGGCCATGTTTCGCCATTGGTTTCACGAGGTCGACCACTGGGTGTTCAAGGCTTTTTGGTGGGGCCTCGTGGTGTTCATGGCCATGGAGCTGTGCATCCACGCGCAGACCTTGCGCTACGGTCGGCGCGACCTCTTCCCCAAGCTCGGTCGCGCCCACTTCGTGCTCGCCTACCTGGGCATGCAGGCCGGCTTCGTCATCGCCTTTTTGTTCTTGCTCTCGCTGCTCCCCGGCGACGAGCTCTTCCTGGTCAAGATCAGCATCTCGGTCGCGCTCAACGCAGCCTTTGGTCTGGCATTCGTGCTGCGCCGCGAAGGCTCGAGCTCGCGGCTCCAGGCCGTGCTCTTGTTGGTCGGCGCGGTGACCATGTTCTTCGCGTTCTTGCCCCTGCTCTCCCCCTTCTTCGAGTCGGCCGTCTACCGCTCGCTCGGCGTGCTGGCGGTCAGCTGCGCCGCCATCTACCTGTGGATCGTCAGCCGCTCGCTTCAGCGCAGGCGCGCCGTGGTCAAAGCCGAGCCGGCGGGAAGCCGGGCGCGTTCGACAGACGTCAACGAAGGCCCAGCTTCGCCAGCCCGAAGCTAGGAGCCCGTGGTGAAACCCAACACGACACCTCGCTTGGTCTTTTCGCCGAGGGCTTTGTCGCCAAAACTGGCAGTACGCCCGGTACAGCGGCGTTTTGGCTTCGCGCCCTCGACGAAAAACCCGGCGCCAGGAGCTGCGCTGGGTTTCACCACGGGCTCCTAGCGCCTGGCGCGCTAGGCCACGCGCGAGCGCGCGCCTTGGGGATTTGCTACCCCGAGATCGATCCATCCCTCGTTCAACGTGGTAAGCCTGGCAAGCGCAGGCTGCCGTCCGTCCCATCCCGCGTCGCCGCCCTCCCCCTGATCATGGAGCTCACCCTCGTCCCCGGAGATCGCTACGAGGACTTCGTGATCCTGCGCGAGCTCGGCAAGGGGACCTTCGCCAAGGTCTACGCCGTGATGGCGCCGGACTATGAGGACCCCGTCGCGCTCAAGCTCTCGCGGGAGAGCGTGGTCGACGAGGCCACGGCGACTCGGGCGCTGCGCGAGGTCCGGATCCTCGAGAACCTGACCAACCCCCACGTCGTGCACATCCTCAGCCACGGCATGGGCGCGGACGACCGCTGGTACATGCTCATGGAGCTGCTGCGCGGCGACGACCTCCTGGCCGTGCATCACTTCCACGAGCCCATGGATCCGATCCGGGCCACGCGCCTGGCCTACGAGGCCTGCGTGGGCCTCGACGAGGCTCACCAGCAGGGCATCGTCCACCGCGACATCAAGCCCGAGAACCTGTGGATCTTGCCGGACGACCACCTCAAGGTCATCGACTTTGGCCTCGCGCGCGCCTGGGATCCCGGCTCGACCATGGGGATCTCGGCGACCATGGGGCACATGCTCGTGGGCACGCCCCACTACAGTCAGCCCGAGCAGGTCGCGGGTACCGAGCTGACCCCGGCGAGTGACGTCTACAGCGTGGGCATCGTGCTCTACGAGCTGCTCTCGGCGCGCATGCCCTTGTTCCCCAAGGAGCCCTGCAACGCGGTGCGCGAGCGCCTCCTCGACGAGCCGCTCGAGTGGCTCTCGGCCCACGTCAAGCGCCCCCTCGTGCCCCTGGACAAGTATCGCGACTGCCGCAAGCGCCTTCCCGCGCGGTTGATCCAGGTCGTCCACTGGATGCTGCAAAAGCACCCCGAAAAGCGCCCCCAGACGGGCGGGGCGGCAGCGCGCTCGCTAGCGTCGATCCTCCACGGTGAATTCGACACACCAGTCGCTGGGGTCATGAAAGTGCTTCACGGTGACAAGAGTCGCAGCAGCTCGCTGGTGATCCCCGGGCGTCACGTGATTGGGACCGGTGCCAAGAGTCTGGTTCAGGTCGGGAGCGACGGCAGCAACCTCGATCTCGTCAAACTCCACTGGCTGGGTCGAGGACATGACGCCGTCGTCGAGCCCGGTGCGCGAGACTCGCGGTGGTCCGTTCGCGTAAACGGACACCCGCTCGTCGGGCCTGTGAGGTTGGTTCCGGGCACCGTGCTCGACATCGGCGACGTTCGCATGGGCCTGGAGTATCCTTCCTGAGCCTCGACCGGGTTGTCCCGGGAGAGCTGGGGGTTCAGCTCGTGAGCATGCCGCGGACCACCCTGGGGAGGGTCCGTGGCGCGAGCAGGGAGGTCAGCGGGGCCTCCATGTTCATGACTTGCAGAAATTGTTGGTGCAGCGCGCGATCCTTGGCGCCGCCAAGGTAGAGCTGGTCGATGAGCCACAGCAGGGGCCTGACGAGAGGAGGGCGGTAGCCATCGACCTCGGGCCAGCGCTGGGCCTCGGTCGAGGCCATGAGCCAGGAGACCTTCGAGGTGTCCGTGAAGAGACGCTGGATTGCGTCGACGTCGCCCCCCTCGGACAGGTGCTCGTGCAGGGCGAGCGCCTGCAAAGCGGCGACGGTCATGCCCTGGCCAAACACGGGATCGAAGCCACAGGAGGCGTCACCGGCGACGGCAAAGCGTTGGGGGACGTGGCCCGCATAGCAACGTCGCACCTGGTAGGGGACCTTGAAGGCCTTGAGCTCGGACGCGGGCTCCGCGTGGGCGAGGGCGTCGTAGACGGCGGAGTTGGCGAGACCTTTGGACCACGCTCGCCAGGCCTCGAAGTCGGTGGGGGGGTGATCGCCGTGGTAGCCGAAGAAGGTCGACATCCAGCGCTCTCCCTCGAGGTGAAAGAGCGAACCGCCACGCGGGAGCGATGGGGGGCTTGGATGGACCAGCAGGGCGTCGACCTTCGGCGTCTGCTCGGGGTCGAAGCGGAGCTGCGCAGAGACGTAGGACAGGTTGATCTTGATCTTCTGCGTGGGGGGCTCCGAAAAGCCCCACTCCCGGCACCAGCGTGGCGCTCGCGAGCCGCGACCGCTGGCGTCGAGGACCAAGTCGGCGTCGAGACGCTCGCCATTGGCGAGCCGAACACCAGTCACACGCCTCGTGCCTGGATCGAGGATGGGCGCCTCGACGGCTGATCCGTACGCGATGTCGACCCCGTCGAGCAGGCCAATCTGCTCGATGAGCACGCGATCGAGCAGCGCGCGGCTTTGCATGAGCAAGCTGAGGCCGGAGTCGAAGCGCGGCCGCCAACCCCCCGTGGTGTGCCAGCGAAAGTCCGCCGCCATGTCGACCTTGCGGGCGCCGGCGTGTTCGAGCGCCGCGCGAAACCCCGGCACGAGGCTCTCGAGCGCGTTGGCCCCGGCGCGGAGCAAGAGGTGGATGTGCGAGGCCTGGGGGAGGCCTTTGCGCAGACCATCTTCGTTGGGAGCCTCGTCCCTCTCGAGGACGGTCACTCGCCGGGCGTGAGGGTGGAGCGCCGCGGCCAGAGACAGACCCGTGACACTCCCACCGATTATGATGACCCGATCTAGTGTCCCCATACTCGCCACCTATAGCTAGCTCGTGGATTCCATCCGAGGCGCCACGCCGGGCTCGACCACGGGCACCTCTCTCTCGCAGGCGAAGCCCTGCTCAGAGAATGCCAGTGACCGAATCGAGCGCCCGCAGTGCGCGAAGAGCGAAAGCCGTGGACAGCGCCTGGGACCCAAAGAAGATCCGCTTGCGGCCGTAGCGGAACAGGCTGTCCGCGGGCCAGCTGTCGTCGGGCTGCTGCATCTGCGCGAGCTTGCGGGCCTCGTCGCCGTCGTCGATGCCCAGCCAGTTCGCGCAGATGACGCGCTGGGAGATGTCGAGGGCGTAGTCGGTGCTGCCCTGGCGCTCGCGCACCGCGTCTCGCATGGGCTCGAGCAGCGCGTCGTGCACAGCCGGGAAGCGACGCACGACCCGGGCGAGGAAGTACAGGAAGCTGTCGGGGCTGTGGTAATAGCGCGTGCCCTCGACGAAGCTGCGTGTACGCAATACGCGCCTGACGTGGCGGAGGGTGGGCTCGAGCTCGTCACCGCGTCCGAGCAGGTGGCCGAGGTAGAGGACGTTTGCGCAAACGACGGGATCGATGATGCCGGCGCGCTCACCAGAGGGGTCGAAGTAAGTCTCGACGACGCCGCGCTTGTTGCTGTTGGCCAAGATGCGGTCGAGCGCGCGATGAGCACGCTGCGTGATCTCTTGCTTACCGCCACGAATCAGCACCGAGAGGCCGACAGAGGTGCAGTCGGCGTCGGCCGGGAGCCGGTCGTGATCCTTGAAAAAGTAGAACACGTCCTCCTCGCCGAGCTCTTTTTCGAGCATGTCGAGGACGCCCTGGACCAGCTCGCGGTGCTCGGGCTGACCGACGAGGAGGTCGGCCACCAGCATCGCGGTGAAGGATTCGGGGTGGACCTCCCAGCTCTCTTCGAGATCCCGGGAGGGGCCAGTGCGGCAAGGGATGTGGCTGCGGCTGAGCTGCCACGCTTCGTCGATGAGCCGCATTGCCGCCGAGAAATCGACGGGGGACGAGCTTCCGTGCTCGTTTGTGATGCCGCAAACGGTATTTTCTTCCACGATGGCTGCGACGCGAGAGTCTTCCATGACTTCAACCTGTCAGTTGGGGTACGCTATCAGCGCTGCGGACTACCATCCCACAAGGCTGCTTTACAGCCTCACTGTAAGAGGGGGCGTCTTTTGGATCAACAATTTTATTGCGGAAATTTCGATGAGAGCAGAATTTGTAGCGCGCATTAAGCGCGCATGTCTTTTTAGGCCGTAAATTGGAAAGATTTTGATCAAAAGGCCATGTCAAAAAATGACATTGTGAGACACGTCATTTTTTATAAATGCTGAACAATGATTCGCTCCAATTGCGCACTGTGTGGAATTATGCCCCATGGAATTCTCGATGAATACAGCTGAGTTACAAAAAATCATCTCATTCATTCGAGCGCGTCTGTCGCAAGGTGACAGAGTAGTCGAGGTCGTCGCATTGAACCCGGACTATGGCGTGGGGCTTCACGCTGGAGAGCAGGTCGAGGTTGCGGGAAAAGCACATATCCACAGGCCAATGCGCGTTTGGCTCGATCTCGCGGATCGCCTGCGGCTACGGCTGCGGACCCCGCAATTGGTGGATGGCCAGCCGCACCTGATCGCGCTGCGCTTCGAGCCGCTCGACGAATCGGCGCGCTGGCGGGATCACTCGCCGGCGGATCCGCGGGAGAAGTACGGCGCGAAGACCCGCTATCAGCGGATCTCCAAGCTCGAGGATCCAGATCTATTGATTGATCTCGACGAGGCTCTCGAGCGCCTGAACTTGCCCAGGGAGCCCCGTATCCTGGATCTGGGCGTCAACCGCGGAGACTCCCTGGCGATGATCCTCGGCCTTCGCCCGGCCTGGGCAAAGACGCTGCGCTTCGTGGGCGTCGACCACAGCGCTTCGGCGCTGGACCTGGCGCGTGCGCGTTGGGCGGAATTAGGGGATCGCGCAGACTTCATCGAGGCCGACCTCGGCGCGCTGGAGCGTCTCGAGTTGGGGCGCTTCGATCTGGTGCTCTCGATTGGAACGCTGCACAGCCCGGGTGTCGACCACCAGGTGGTGCTGCGCCATGTAGTCAAAAACCTGCTCGCGCCGGGGGCTGGGGTGATCCTCGGTGTACCCAATTGTACTCACATCGATGGTGAGCAGCTCTTTGGTGCGCGGACCAAGAACTTCACGCAGCCCGAGCTCTCGCTGCTGATCAAGTCAGTCGCCCATTACAAGCGCTACCTTCAGCAGCATCGCCGCAAGGTCTATGTGACGGGCAAATATTATGTGCTGGTCACGGGCGCCGCCGAGCTCGAGGGCGAGCGCGGCGGCTGAGGGCTCGAGGCTCTCAGGGCTCGAGGCCGATCTCGCGGCGTGCGGCGGCCTGGCGGCGACGTCGAGCCCACAGCTGCTGCCCGCCCACGGCGCCGACGGCGAGCAGCGAGAGCTCGAGGAAGTGCTCGCGGACGAAGGCGTAGAGCATGTCGAGCTGCTCGGTGATCGCCGCGCCGAAGTAGTAGCAGCCAAAGGTCCAGGCCAGGTGGCCGGCGAAGACCACGACGTAGAAGCGCTTGATGCCCACGCGGCTGACCCCGGCGAGGCTGCACACGATCAGCCCCGGGGCCAAGAAGAGCACCAGCAAGGACGCGCGGCCGATCCACTCGAGCAGGCGCTTGGTCCGACGGTGCGAGGCCACGCCGCGGCCCTCGAGCCAGATCAGCGCGCGCTCCCCCAAGTTGAGGCCGAAGTGGTAGGCGATCGCGGTCTGGATGGTCGACGAGACCATGGTGACCGTGAAGAACAGCCACAGGGGGACCAGCGGCGCGGCGATCACCATGTCGACGGCCGTGGGGCTGAGCAGGGGCAGGAGCACCGGGGCGTGGAGCAAGAGCACCGGCAAGAAGGCGATGGCCAGGCCGCGGGCGATGGAGGTCAGGGCCAGGCCCACGGCCCAGCCGCTGCGAAAGGGGGCGGGCTCCGGCAGCTCGGGCTCTGGGGACGCCTCGGGCTCTGGGGACGCCTCGGGCTCCGGGGGCGCCTCGGGCCGTGGCTGTGCCTCGGGCTTCGGCTGCAGCGACCCTCCCTCGGGGACCGACGTCGGCGCGCTCGCCTCCTTCGTGTCCGAGCTCGCTGCGTTGTCGTCGGGGTTCTCCACGGCTCTCGCGGGGGCTAACTTCGCCCGGTCGCGGCCCGGTGTCGAGGCTGCTGTACGGATTGCCAGTTGCCGTGAATTCGTCCGGGTGTGGGCCAGCGCGCGGCCTCTGGCGAGTCAGCCGCCGGACAGCTCTCAGCCCGCGGGCTCGGGATCGCCGGCCGTGGCCGTCATGACCTCGCGCTTGCGCGCAGACACGACCACGCCGCCGGGCTCTTCGACGGTGATCGTGAAGGCCGTGGGCGGGCCGAGGATCGGCAGCTTGGCGTCCACGGTGATCTGCTGGGTCTCGCCGCCAGCCTCGAGATCGAAGACCCCGCCGTCGACGGGCTGCTCGCCGCCGCGGCCGCTGTCGAAGATCCACAGCTGATACTGCGACTTGTCGGGGTCGTTGCCGGCGAGGCCGCTGAGGGTCAAGACCCCGGCCTGGTGGGCGCCGCTCCACACGATCGAGCCGCTGGCGCCGTCGAGGTTGGTGGGGTCCGAGCTCGGATCGAAGCGCCACTCGAGCTTGTCGTCGGCGCCGTCGATGTCGGAGAGGACGTCCTCGGGGCTCGGCTCGCCCGGGCCGCCGGCGAGGGTCCACAGCGCCACGGCGAGGATCAGCAGGGCCGCGATGGCGCTGACGTAGGCCGCGTAGCGGGTCAGGCGATCGTTGCCGGGTCGGGCGCTGGCGCCGAGCTCGGGGGCCTCGTCCTCGTCCTCGAAGTCGAAGTCGTCCTCGTCCCCGTCGTCGTTCTCGTCCTCGAGGTCGTCGTCGTCCCCGTCTCCGAGGTCGCTGTCGAGGTCGTCGTCTACTTCGGGCCGAGGTGGCCGAGCGCGCTTGCGCTTGCGCTTGGTCTTGGCCTCGAGCTTGGGGGGCGCCTCGTCGCTGTCGAGGTCGTCCTCGACGTCGTCATCGTCTGCCTCTTCGAGCGCTGGCTCGGGCGCCGGTGTCGAGACCTCGACCTCGTCTGCGGGGGCGGGGGCGGGGGCAGGCGCAGGCGCAGGCGCAGGCGGGGGGGCCAGGCCGATGGGCGCGGGCGCCCGCGCGAAGGCTGGCGCGCTGGGCTGGATCCCGGAGAAGCCAAAGTGGCGGGCCGCGTCGCGGAGCAGCTCACCTTCGACGGTGGCCGGGAGCGGCTCCACGTGGGGCAGCAGGGCGAGCTCGATGGCCGCGGCGGCGAGCTCATAGCTGGGATCGGGGGTGGAGCCGTGCTCCGCGAGCAGCACGCGCAGCTCCTCCTCCCCGCGCGCATCGAGGCCAGCGCAGGCGCGATCCGTGAGCAGGGTGTGCGCGCGCTTTTGCCGGTCGTTCATGGCGCGACCTCCCGGGTCCGGGCGAGCAGGCGCTTGCGCACGGCGACGATGGCCCGGCGGACCAGGGACCTGACCGTGGTCAGGGGCACCGCGCTGAGCTCGGCGACCTCGGCGTGGGTCATGCCCTGGCCGATGGCCAGGCTCAGGGCGCGGCGCTGGAGGGGATCGAGGGCGGTGAGCGCCTCGGCGGCGATGGCCGCCTCTGCGCAGCGCCCGAAGCTGCTCGAGGCGTCGTCGATGAAGGCCTCGGGCATCGGCCGCAGCGCAGGTCGGCGCGAGGCTCGACGGGCGCGCTGGATCATGCAGCGGCGGGCGAGCATCACGATGAACGCGGGCTCCGAGGTCCGCGCAGGGTCGTGGTGCCCAGCTCGCTGCCACAGGGTGTCGAAGACCTCGCGGACCGCGTCTTCGGCCTCGGCGGGGGTGGACGAGAAGCGCCGCGCGACGGTCCAGACCAAGGGCCCGTACTCGGCGATGCTCTGGCGAACCGCTGTGGGGTCCCCCGCGGCGACGCGGGCGAGGAGCGTCTGTGGGGTCGCGTTCAGGGCTCTTTGAGTAGCACCATCTCGCGCGAGCCCGAAACAAAGGGGGGGCAGCGCCGGCGGGTCGCTCAGCGCTGGCGGGGGCGCTGGCGCTCGATGGTGGTGTCGATCTTCGCCGAGACGACCAGCGGATCCACCCGGCAGGCCGCGCTGAAGTCGAGCACCGCCGCCTGCACGCCGCGAAAGAGCGCCGACTCTTGCCGCTGGGCTCGCAGCGGGAGGGCGATCCAGCGGACGGTCTCGCGGACATAGAACACGCGGAATTCCTGGCTGCCCTGGACCTGCCCCGAGGGCGTGTCGAGGCAGACCGAGCGCATGAAGTCCATGGCCGCCTCCGAGTCCAGCGACAGGTACATGGCGGCCGGCAGCCCGTACATGCACCAGTCGGCCAGGGCTGGGTCCGCCCCGGGGTCGTCGAGAGACTGGGGGCACCAGTAGGTGACGGCGTGATAGTCACCGTCGAGGTGATCCTGGACGAGCTCGTCGTGCCTCGGCGGGCGCGAGCGGGGCGCAGCGCAGGCGAGGGCGGCGAAGATGGCCGGGAGGCCCAAGGCCGCGAGCCGCTGTGTTCGTCTGGTTCGGCGCACGATCCTTTGTCCCCTGCCCACGAAAAGCGCGCAAGTCGCTACTTTTCGTGGGTGCGAATTGCACGCAGTTTCAGATGTGCTGCAATACAGTGCAAATAGCGGCTATACATTGTGCGTGGGCTTGTCGCTCATCCGAAAGAGCAAGAACAAGCGCCTCGATCGACCGGCTCGCATCGCGTTGGTGTTGGCGGGCGGTGCGATCACCGGTGGCGCGTTCAAGATGGGAGGGCTCAAGGCCCTCAATGACTTCCTCGTCGGCCGCGACATCGCCAACTTCGACATCTATGTCGGGCTCTCGGCGGGCGCGATGCTCAGCGTGCCGCTGGCCGCGGGTGTCAGCCCCGACGAGCTGATGCGGGTCATCGACGGGACGAGCACACGCTTCGCGCCCCTCGAGCCGCGCCACCTCTATACGCCCAACGTCGGCGAGCTCGCCGGGCGGCCCGCGGCCTTGGCCCGAGACTTTGCGACCTGGTATCCGAGCGTGGCCCTGGACTTCCTGCGCGGGCTGCCGGCGCTGCCGGGCACCTTCCACGACGCCCTGGGTGAGCTGCTGCGCTCGCCGGACTACGCCCACCTCGAGCGCATGGCCATGCGCATGCGCGACGAGGTCTCGCCGCGGCGCGGCTTCCCGGCGGTCAGCGACGCCGTGCCCACGGGCTTCTTCACCAACGCCCCGCTCGAGCGCTGGCTGCGTCAGAACCTCGAGCGCATCGGCGTCTCCAACGACTTCGCAACCTTCGCCGCCGAGCGCGGCCGCCAGCTCTACGTGGCCGCCTGCACCCTGGACACGGCCGAGCGGCGGATCTTCGGCCCCGACGAGGACCACGCGATCACGATCTCCGAGGCGGTGCAGGCCTCGACGGCGCTGCCGATCGTCTACAAACCGGCGCGGATCAACGGCGTCGACTATGTCGACGGTGCGGTGCGCAATACGGCCAATATCGACGTGGCCATCGACAAGGGGGCGGATCTGGTGATCTGCTACAACCCCTTTCGGCCGATCTGGAACGAGGACCGCCGCCCGGACCCCAACGAGCCCGAGAGCATGGTCCGCGCCAACAAGCTGCCCGCGACCCTGGGCGAGCGGCGGATCACCGACCAGGGCCTCAAGGGCGTGCTCAACCAGGTGTTCCGCACGCTCTTGCAGTCGCGCCTGGTGCTCGGCCTCGAGCGCTACCGCCACCACGCCAGCTTCGAGGGCGACATCGTGGTGCTCGAGCCCAAGGAGCACGACCTCGACTTCTTCGCCATGAACCCCATGGCCTTTTGGAAGCGCGACGCGGCCATGCGCCACGGCTTCGAGTCGGTGCGCAACACCATCCAGCAAAACTTCGACGTGCTCGAGGACGTGCTCGGGCGCTACGGCCTGCGCATGAGCCAGGCCGTGGCCTCGCGCCGCGCGGCCGAGCTCGAGCGCGAGCGCGGTTGGGGGGAGGCCGAGCGGCCGCGGAGCACCGGCGGGCGCCTGCCCTGGCGACGGGGCAAGCAGGCCATCGGTCAGTAGCCTGCTCAGTCCGGCGCGACCAGGGGCTGGTAGCCGCGCTCGGGCGTCCAGCGCAGGGCCCGGGGATCCTCGGGGTCGACGGCGGCCTGGCGCAGCGGGGTCTTGAGCGGGCGGAAGCCGTCGGTCAGCGCGACGGCGTCGCGGACCATGACCAGGGCCGGGCGCTGCTCCGGGCGCAGCTCGGCGACGAGCCGGTTGAGGGCGCTGCGCTCGAAGCCCTCGCCCACGACCAAGGCCGCGAGCACCCGCTCGCCGCCGCTGCCTCCGCTGGCGACGAGCAGCTCGCCGAGGGCGGGGGGGAGATCCTCGCGCCGGCGCCCGTGGACCACGGCCAGGGACACGCCGGCTACGGCGTAGAGCGCGTCTTCGATCTCCCGGCTCGACACCCAGCCGTGCGGGCCGGCGATCAGGTGGTTGCCGCGGTCGACGTACCAGATGTCGCCCTCGCTGTCGCGACGCACGATGTCCCCGGTCACGAACCACAGGTCGTGGCGCGAGAACACGCCCTTGCGGAAGGTCTCGGCGCGGGGGCTGGGCGCGCCGCTTTGCGGCTCGTCGCGGGCCGCCTCGGCGGCGCGCGGGTGGGTCTCGTCGACCTTGGCGATGAGCAGCCCGGCCTCGCCCGGGCGGCAGCGCCGGGCCAGGCCGGCGCCGTCGCGGAAGAAGTCGTCGGCCTCGAAGTCGTAGGCGACCACGGCGAGCTCGTTGCTGCCCGGGAGCGGGCGGCCGAGGGCCCCGGGCTTGCCGCTGATGTTGGCGAGCACGAGGTTGCCCTCGGTCGAGGCGTAGAACTCGCGGATCGACAGCGGGCCGAAGCGCTCCTGGACGCGGCGCCAGGCGTCGGCGCGCATGCCCGAGCCGGCGATCAGCCGCAGCGAGTGGTTGCCCTCGGCCGGCGAGGGCGGGGCGTCGAGCAGCGCCCGCCACATCTCGCCGGCGTAGAAGCTCACGGTCGCGCCGTAGCGGCGGACCTCGGTCCAGAAGGTCTGCGGGTCGAAGTCGCTGCCCAGGGCCAGGCGCGAGCGCCCGACCAGGGCGCCGCCCACGGTGACGAGCATGCCGGCGGGGTGGTGCAGGGGCAGGGCGCAGAGCACCGTGTCCTTGCTCGAGAGCAGGCAGGTCGCGGCCGCGCCGTAGGCGGACACGGCCCAGCGCGCGTTGCTGATCCGCGCCTCGCGAGCCGGCGACCACGGGCGGACGGTGACGATGACCAGGGCGAGGTCGCGGGCGCGGCCGGGGTTGGGCACGTACCAGGCCGGGAGCTCGACGGCGTCGGGATCGATGCCCTCCATGTCGAACACGCCCTCGGGCAGGGGCTGGGCTGGATCGCGCTGTGGCCCGCCGCCGAGCACGAGCACCGGCCCGGGGCCCTCGCAGGTCTGCCAGGCGACGCGGGCGAGCTCGGCGTTTTGGGGATCGGCGACGAGGGCCGCGAGCGGGCCCTTGGCGACGGCCCGAGCCAGGCTCTCGCCCTCGTTGGTCGGCTTGTAGAGCACGGCGACGGCGCCCATGCGGTTGATCGCCGCGACCAGCGAGAGGTAGCTGGGCCGCGCGCTCATGAGCACGCCGACGCGGTCGCCCGGGCGCAGGCCACGGTCGATCAGCCCGCGCACGATGGCGTCGACGCGGCGCTCGGCCTCGGCGTAGGAGAAGGCGCGACCGCGCCACAAAAAGAAGGTCCGCTTGGGCGAGCGAGCGGCCCGCTCGGACAGCTCGAGGCCGAGGCTGATGCGCGTGTCTGGCTGGAGCTGCTCGAGGGTGCGCAGGCGCGGGAGCTGGTAGCGCAGGTCGTCGACGGTCTCGCCGAGCTCGCGGCTGCCCTCGCTGACGCGGTCGAGGACCGTGCGCCCGAGGGTGCCGACGAGGTCGCCGATCATGTTGCCGACGGGCTCGAAGTCGGCCTCGATGTCGAAGCTCTCGACCTCGTCCCACTCCTCGCGCATGCGCTCGACCCGGGCGCGCTCGGCCTCGGGGTCGGGCAGGGCGCTGGGCCTGGGGCCTGCGCCGGCGCGCCAGCGGACCCACTCGATCACCGTCGGCCAGGTCTGGCTCATGGCCGTGGTGCCCACGACCAGGCCAAAGTGACCGGCGGGCAGGGGCAGGCCGTAGCTCTCGGACAGGGGCGCGGCCTTGGCGATCGCCTGGACCGAGGCCGGTCGGGCGATGTCGTCGCGGTCGCCATAGAAGTAGAGGATCGGCGTGTCGAGCTCCGCCAAGGTCGCGGTGCGGCCAGCGACCACGAAGCCCCCGGCGCTCATGCGGTTGGCGACGATGAACTCGTCGACGAAGGTCCGCAGCGCCGGCCCCGGCCAGGCCACGAAGCCCTCGCCGGCCAGGAAGCGCCGCCGGCTCTCGCGCTTGACCAGCGCCTCGCGGTCGTGGAGCTTGGCCAGGAAGTCGGAGATCTGCTGGAGCTCCTTGCGCAGCGAGAGCGCCTTGAAGCCCGTGGACGTCAAGAAGCCCGGCAGGCCCTCGATCTGCGCGAGCGGCTTGGTCACGGCCCGCCGCGCGGCGCCGATCAGCCGGCTGCCGAGCTCGGCGTCGAGGGCCGGCAAGTTGCGGTGGATGTCCACCGGGCTGCCAAAGGTGATCAGCGAGGCGATGCCCTCGCAGCGCCGGTAGGCGGCCGTCTGGTAGCAGAACATGCCGCCTTGGGAGTAGCCGACCAGGTGGACGTCGCTGCCGGTGGCCGCGCGGATCCGGTCGATGCAGTCGTCGACGGCGAGCACGTGGTCATCGAGGGTGCGCTCGAGGCCGCCCTCCTCGCGCTCCGGGGCGCCATAGTCGACGAGCCAGACGTCGAGGCCCGCGCGGGTCAAGGCCGCGACCGCGGACACGTCGGCGGCGACGTCGTAGATCTCCGAGGTCAGCATCAGCGGCGGGACCAGCAGCACCGGCGCGAGCGTGGACGAGCGCTGCGTCCCGACTTCGAGGGTGTCTGCGTTGGCGTAGCGCCGCAGCCGGTGGTGGCGCGCGTGGTGGACGATCTCGTAGGGCGTGCCCCAGGGCGTGCCGAGGCGGCCGAACTCGATGATCTCCTTGGCGTTGCTCACGGACGCGCGCAGGCGCTCGAGGCCGCCGCGAGCCGTCTTTCGCTTCCGTCCGCGCTTGGCCTTGCCCATGGCCGGCGAGGCTATCAGCCCGCGGCGCGCGTCGTCACGAAAGCGCGAGGGGATCCATCGCGGCGCCTTCAGTAGGGATCTGTAGCGAACCACGGGCGCGCGCCGAGATCGTCGACGGCGTGGCATGTCTCGCGGACTGCGCCCGCTGCGCGTATTGGCACTCGTGCACACGGCGCGCTGGGTGTTGAAATTGGGACGTCGCGCGGGGTGGGGTTCACTCCCACGATCCGTTCGGAGCGCAAGCTTGGCGAGTCAGATCACCACATCGGCGGCGGTGAGCCCGCGAGCGATCACGCTCCGCGACCATGCCTTGGGCTCACTCACGTCGACCCCGTGGCGTTGTGCCCCACTCGCCCGAGCGCTGCCGAGACAAGATTCCACAATCGAGGATTTCAGTATTCTCGTAATCCAAAATGAGGACATGAAATCGCTAGTAATTGTCCATCAGGACAGTAGCCTTTATTCATGACCAGCAAGGTTTCCTACGAGGGGAAGCAGAGTCTGCGCTGGATGCGGGTGGCGGGGTGTATGGTCACGTATATGGAGCCCAACGTCGACTTTGCCGACGCGGACTGGGACGAGTGGATCGCTGCCTTCTCGCAAGACAACATCCGCTCGCTCGTGATTGGCTCCTGGGACCCCACCCAGCCCACCCACCAGCAGTGGCGACGCGCGACCCGAGCGATGCGAGATCGGGAGCTCCCGGTCTCGGTGATCAGCGAAGCGCGGCACAACCTGGCCCTGGCCAAGGCCGCGTCCTGGTTGGGGACCGACATGCAGTCCTTTCGCTGGACCGAGATCAACGACGCGCTCAAGCGCATTGGTCTGGATCCGCAGCTGGTCCCCGCGGTCCGGGCCAAGATCGTCGCCCTGCGTGACGCGCACGGGCAGGTCGCCAGCGACGTGACCCTGGGCGCGAGCGCGCCCCCGCGGCCGCGCCGGCGCAGCTACGAATTCAGCCAGCCCCTCGAGGTCTCCGCGGACCTGGTCCAGGAGACCAACAGCGAGATTCAGGCGACCCTCGAGTCGCTACAAAAGCGGCTCAAGAACCGCAGCTGGAACAGCAAGGCCCAGGACTCGGGCTGAGCCCGCGCGGCGTCTGTTGTCTGCTGGTCATCTGGAACCATGAACGAAAGAGGGCGAGCACCCGTGGGTGCCCGCCCTCTCGCGTGTCCGCGCGTGCGCGGCTCGAGCTCGCTCAGCCCTTGGACTCGACGGGGCGGAAGGGGTGCAGGAAGGCCGCGAGCGCGCCGGCGTTGCGGGTCTGCAGGTAGATCTTGCCCTGGCCGGAGAAGTCGCAGACCAGGCCCTCGCCCGAGAAGAACAGCCCGCGGGTCCCACCGAACTTGCGCACGTTGTACTGCAAGCCCTCGGTGAAGCCGACGAGGTGGTCGTTGTCGATGGTGTAGCCCTCGGCGGGCACGTCGATCTCGTGCAGGGCGCCGTAGGAGCAGTAGTAGACCGTGCCCGGCCCGGTGATGCGCAGCATGAAGAAGCCGACGCCGCCGAAGAAGCCCTTGACCCCGCCGAACTTGGTGTCGAGGACCATCTCGTTGCCGACGTGGGCCACGTAGGCGCCGCTTTGCAGGAAGAAGTTCTCGCCGGCGGCGAGGTTCATGGCGCGCAGGTCACCCTCGGGGCCGGGGGCGATGAAGATGCGCTGGCCCGGGGCGGTGGCCGTGTAGGTGTTCTGGAACAGCGACTCGCCGCCCATGAGCTTGCGCTTGGCCGCGGCCATCAGGCCGCCGCGCATGCTGGTCTCCATCTTGATGGCCGTGTCCATGGCGACCATGGCACCGGCCTCGGAGACGATGGTCTCGTTGGGCTGGTCGAAGGTGACCTGGAGCATCCCGAAGTCGGGCGTATCGATGAGCTGGTGTTGCATGGCTCGTGATCCTTTCTAGCTTCGGGGGGTTCAGGACTGGCGCGCGGGCAGCATCCCGCCGACGGTCGAACCGTACTCGTTGGGGTTGCGGCTCTGGACGTACATGCGCCCGCGACCCTGCATGCGCAGGACCAGGCCCTCGCCGGACAGGAAGCTGGAGATCCAGCCCTTGGAGGCCTTGACGACCGAGTAGTTGATGCCGGCCGTGAACGCGACGATGTGCCCGGTGTCGACGACCATCTCGCCGTCGAGGTCGACGGTCTCGATGGCGCCGAAGGCGTTGAGCAGCACGGGGCCCGAGCCGGTGGCGGTCAGGAAGAACAGGGACTCACCGGAGAAGAAGCCCTTGAAGCCCTGGAAGTTGGTGTCGATGGCCACGCTGTCCGGGGCCGCGACGTAGCTGCTGCCCTGGATGACCAGCTGCTCGTTGTTGAGATCGTGGACGATCATGTCGCCGGTCAGCGAGGGCGCGAAGGTCACGTGCCCGGGCTGGTTCATGGCGGTGTAGGTGTTGGTGAAGAAGGACTCGCCGCCGAGGGCCGCGCGCTTGAGGCCCTTGAGCAGGCGCTTGCCGAAGCCGCCGTCGTTGGGGTTTTTGGCCGCTGCCTCGACGTGGATGTTGCGGGTCATCGAGACCATCGCGCCAGCTTCGGCGCGGATCATCTCGTTGGGCGCGAGGTTGACCTGGGCGAGGGAGTGAGCCGGACGGTAGAGAACTTGGATGTCCATGGTTGCGCTCAGCCTTTCTTGGATGTCCATGGTTGCGCTCAGCCTTTGAGGTAGGGGGTGATCCAGCCGACGAGGGCGCCGAGGTTGCGGGACTGAATCCACACGCGGCCCTGGCCGGTGAATTCACAGACCAGGCCCTCACCCGAGAACAGGAAGGACTTGAGGCTGAAGCCGCCGCCGCCGCTGCCGGCCGCGCGGACCTTGAAGGTCAGGTCGCCGTCGAAGGCGACGATGTGCCCGGTGTCGACCACGAAGGTGCCGTTGATCGGGACCTCGGTGATGCCACCGTAGCTGTTGATCCAGACGTCGCCCTGGCCGGAGCACTCCTGGAGGACCAGACCCTCGCCGCCGAGCATCGACTTGAGCCCGCCGAAGCGCAGCTTGGTGTCGACCGTGCCGGTGCTCGCCAGGTAGGCGCTCGCCTGGATGAAGAGCGTGCGGTTGCCGTCGAGCAGCTGGTGCATGATGTGCCCCGACAGCGAGGGCGCGAGCACGACCTCGCCGCCCTGGGGCCCGTGGAAGTCGTTGACGAACACGGTCTCGCCGCCGAGGAACTTGCGGGCCATGGCCGCGAAGAAGGCCTTGACCTTGGCGAAGAAGCCGGCGCTGCGGCCAGCGTTGAGGCGGGTGTCCATCTCGAGGCCGGGGGTCTGGCGGACCATGGCGCCGGCCTCTGCCTGGAGGACCTCGTTGGGGGCGAGCTGGACCTTCAGCCAGGCGAAGGCCGGTCCGAATTCAATTTGGTGCTGCATGGAGCTTTCCGTCGTGCGAGTTTGCGTACGATCGTTTTCGTGTGGTCGGGACGTGTCGGGGAAAGGGAGTCCGCCAGCGATCGTTCGATCTCGTTTTCGACGATCGGGTCGAGCACTTGCGGCGCGGGGCGAACAATCGGATATTGATGGGGGGTTACGCAAGTGGTCGAGCGAGTACGATCTGGTGACGAGAGTCCGCGACTCGGGAGTGATCTCTCGGCCAGTTCGGGGATTCCCCTTGGTCCGAGCTCCGGACACTCCCACGGCGGACCCACCAATTACGTCCCACCACCGCCCCCTGCACATCCGGGGCCGATTGAGCCGTCCACCGGAGGATTCAATGATCCCGGCCACGGCAAGGGATTGTGGCGAAACTTCGCTATCGCGGTGTTGATCGTCGGTCTGTTGGCTTGGGGGGGAATCTGGCTGCTCGGGGTCATCGCGGCCAAGCTCGTGGACTGGGTGCCCACCGATGTCGATGTGGCCCTGGGATCACAAAATTGGCAGGCGCTCGCGCCAGAGGAGTCTCGTTGCTCGAATCCTGGTCCGCTGGCTTACGTCGAGGAGCTGGTCCAACCTTTGACAGAGCAGGCCGACGGAGAATTCGAATTCCAGTTCGCGGTCGTCGATTCGGAGGAGGTCAACGCCTTTGCGCTCCCCGGTGGTTTCGTGACCGTGAACATGGGCTTGCTCGAGGCGGCCGAGACTGGAGAGGAGGTCGCTGCCGTGCTCGCCCATGAGATGACCCACGTCACCCATAGGCACGGGATGCGCGCGGTCCTCCGGCGCGTCGGCGGGCTGACGGTGATCTCGATGATCTTCGGCGGTACGGACTTCCAGAACCTGGCCTTCGCCGCCGAGGGCCTGGCCACGCAGGCCCACAGCCGCGACCAGGAGCGCGACGCCGACGAGGGCGGGCGCGAGCTGCTGATGGCCGCGGGCGTCGACCCGATCGGCATGGCGACCTTCTTCGAACGCATGGAGCGGGACCAGGGCTCGCTCCCGGGCGCGGCGGTCTTGCTCTCGACCCACCCGAACCCCGGGGAGCGGGCCGAGACCACCCGAGAGATCGCCGCAGGCTTCACGGCGACGCGGGATCTGCCTGATCCGCCGGCGGACCTCAGCTGCTTTTGACCTCTGCTACCCTCGCCAGGATGCGCCCCCCCATCTCGCTCCTGGCCTCCGCCCTGGCCCTCGCCACATCACTTTGCGCGGTCGGCTGTGACAAAGGAGGCGCCGGCGCGCAGCCGGAGGAGACCTGGCGCCTCGGTCACAGCGAGGGCTCCTCCCCGGACATCCAGGGCGGCGAGGCGCTCGAGGACGGCGACGTCGACGGGGCCGCGGCCCGGGGCGTCGCCCTGTGGAAGATGCAGCGAGCCATGCGGATGGGAGATCGGGGCTTCGCCGCGGCGGTCGGGGTGACCTCGGCGAAGTTCGTGGCCCTGGCCGCGCTCGACCGGGCCGGGAGCTCGGGGGAGGTCGCCTATTTTCGCTGGGACGAGGACCCGGCCTCGCTCGAGCGCTGGATCGTGGTCTCGGTGACCTTCGACCCCGACGAGGCCATGGAGCCGCAGAAGTTCGACGACCGCCCGAACGGCGAGCAGCGCCGGACCTTGGCCGCGCTGTGGACAGCCGAGGCCAAGGCGCAGGCCGACTACCCCGACGCGCGCTGGGTCGCCTACAGCTTCCGCGAGCGCGACGAGAAGAGCGGGCGGCTGCAGACGCGGCTGTACTTCATCGGCTCGGACGACCAGTCGCCGGACCTCGAGTACAGGGTGCTCGACCCCGTGAAGGCCAAGAAGCGGCCGGAGATCGTCGACCACCGGCTTCACCTCGAGGCTGGGGTCTGGGCCAAGCTCCCGCTGGTGACGCCCCTGACTCCGCCCGGCCCGCCGACCTTCGCCCGCGCCGTGGCCATCGCCACCGCGACCGGCAAGCCCGTCGAGGTCATCGATGGCGTGGGCGCCCACTACGAGGTCGAGCCTGACTCCGGGCTTGTGACCAGGAAGTGAGCGCCAAAACCTGGGTCTTCAAAAGAGGACCCTCACGCGAGACTGTCACCCAAAGCCCGAAATGGGCACCTGGACGCAGGCTGGGCGCGGACGCCCGCGCTCGGGTGCAGATCCCTCGCTGGACGGCGCTGACGGGACGCTATAGCCCGCCTTCATGCCAGCGACCCTCCGCAAGGTCTTTCTCTGGATACACCTCGTGCTCGGCGTGGCCACGGCCGTGGTCGCGCTGAGCTTGTGCGTGAGCGGGGCCCTGCTGGCCGCCGAGCTGCCGGTGACTCGCTGGGCGGAGCGCCGCCTCGTCGAGCCGCCGGCGACGGCGACGCCTGGGAGCCTGCCCGAGCTCGAGACCCTGGTCCCGAAGATCGTCGCGCAGAGCGAGCGAGCGCCCGAGCAGATCACGGTCGGCCACGACCCCCGGGACCCCCTGGTGGTGAGCTTCGGGCGGCGCGAGCAGAGCCTCTACGACCCCTGGACCGGTGAGGCCCTCGGCGAGGGTCCGGCGGGGATCGAGGGCTTCTTCCGCAAGGTGATGACCTTCCACCGGTGGTTCAGCCTCGAGGGCAGCGGGCGAGAGGCCGCGCGGGCCATCGTCGGCGTGAGCACCCTGATCTTCGTGCTGATGATCCCCACCGGCTTGCTGCTGTGGCTCCCGAGGCGCTGGCGGTGGCCGGCGGTGCGCTCGGTGCTGCTCTTTCGCCGCGGGCTCTCGGGCAAGGCCCGGGACTTCAATTGGCATAACGTGCTCGGCTTTTGGTCGGCGCTGGTGCTCCTCGTCCTCGCGCTCACCGGGGCGGGGATCGCCTATGACTGGGTCGGCAATGGCCTGACTCGGCTCGCGGGCGGCGAGGTCAGCGAGGGCGGCAGGGGGGGGCCCGGCAGGGGGGGGCCCGGCGGGGGGGGCCCGGCAACGGGGGGCCCGGCAACGGCCCGCCCGGCGCGGGAGCGGGCGGGGGCGAGGGCGAGGCGGCCGAGGCGTCGCCGCCCCTCGACGAGCGCCTGGCTGGCGTCGACGCGGCCTTCGAGCGCGTCGCCAGCCAGTCCGAGGGCTGGCAGCGGATCTCCTTGAGCCTGCCCGCGGACGCGGACAGCGAGCTGAGCTTTCAGGTCGATCGCGGCAACGGCCGCCAGCCTCAGCGCCGGACCTCGATCACCATGGCGCGGGGAGAGGCCAGCGCGGCGGCGCTCCAGGGCACGGGCTGGTCGTCTCTCGAGCGCAGCCAGCAGGTCCGCTCCTTCATCCGCTTTGGCCACACCGGCGAGATGTTTGGCGGGCTCGGCATGCTCTTGGCCGCGCTCGCCTCCCTGGCCGGAGCGGTGCTCGCCTACACCGGCGTCGCGCTGACCTGGCGACGCTGGCGAGCCTGGCAGGCCCGCCGCGAGCGAGACGCGTGAGCGCGAGCGAGACGTGCCCCGCGGTCCGAGTCGCTCGGGGCACGCATCGCTCGGAGCTGGTGTCGCGCCGCGGCGGTGGTCGTTTCGCGCTCAGCTCTCGAGCACGTGGGCGAGCAAGGCCGTGATATTGTCCTTGCCGCCGGCCTCGTTGGCCGCGTCGACCAGGGCCTCGCAGGCGCCGTCGAGCCGCTTTTTTCGCTTCTCGATGATCTCGAGGATCTGGGCGTCATCGAGCATGTCGTTGAGGCCGTCGGAGCACAGCAGGTAGATGTCGTCGACCTTGTACTCCTCGACGATCACGTCGACGTAGACCCGCTCGGACAGGCCGAGGGCGCGGACCACCACGTTGCGGTGGGGGAAATTGCGGATCTCGTCGCCGCTCATATCCTTCATGCGCTTCCAGTCGTTGAGCAGCGAGTGGTCCTCGGTCAGCTGCTGGAGCGCGCCGTCGCGGACGCGGTAGACCCGGCTGTCGCCGACGTGGCCGATGTAGAAGCGGCCCTGGTCGAAGAAGATCGACTCGACGGTGCAGCCCATGCCCTTCTTGGCGTCGTCGGCCGCGGCGGTCTCGAAGATCTCGGAGTTGGCGAGCTTGATCGCCGTGATCATCCGGTTCTTCTCGATCTCGAGCTGCGGCACGCGAAACGGCCAGGTCCGCGCCTTCTCCAGGCCGGTGCGCTTGTAGAAGTTGCCGATCACGTCCACGGTGATCTTGCTGGCGACCTCGCCGCTGGCGTGGCCCCCCATGCCATCGGAGACCACGGCGATGGGGAACTCGTCGGGGATCAACAAGTTGTCCTCGTTGTGATCGCGGACCCGACCAACGTCGGTCCTACCGGCGAAGCGGACTCGTTCGCGGCCGACGGCGAAGCTGATGCTCACGAGTTCCTTCCTTCGGGTCGCGGCTGCGAGGCCTGCATCTCGATGACGGTATCAGGGCCCGCGCGAGGGTTCCAGCCGTGGTGAGTTTGGGCCCGGGCTGCTAAGCTGTCGGTCGAATGCCGGATGCGGCTGGACGTTCACGTACGATCGAGCTGGATCCTCGCGCCGGGGGTCTGTCCGTGGCGCGGCTGCTCTTCGCGCTGCTGCGCCAGCGCTTCACGGGCACGCTATGCCTGTCCCAGGCCACGCTTGCGGGCCCACGCGCGTCCACGGTGTGGTTTCGCGGGGGGATGCCCGTGTTCACCGACTGGGAGAGCGAGGCCGCGCGCTTTGGCCAGCTCGCGCTCGCCGGCGGCCTGGTCGAGGCCCCCGACCTCGAGCGTGGCCTCGAGACCATGCGCGCGCAGGGGCGGCTGCTCGGCGAGGTGCTCGTCGAGCAGGGCAGCCTGAGCGCGCGCGCGCGCAGCGAGGTCTTGCGCAGCCAGTGCGCCGCCAAGCTCCAAGAGGCGTTCGCGGTCGATGCGCTCGCCGAGACCACGGCCCACATCGAGGTCGTCGAGCATCAGCTCGGCGAGGGCGATGATCTCGGCCCGGTCAACGTCCTGGCGCTGATCTTTCAGGGCATCAGCGCGCACTACGACGAGGCGCGCGTGCGCGCCGAGCTGGGCGCGGGCCTCGACGGAGATCTGGTCGCGACCCCGGCGGTGGTCCGCTACGAGCGACAGTTCGGGTTCTCGGAGCGGGACGCCGCGATCCTCACCGGCCTCGGCCGCGGGGTGACCTTGTCCGGGCTGATGCGCCCGGGCATCGACCCCACGCGGGCGCTGCAGATCATCCACACGCTGTGGTGCTGCCAGATGCTGCGGGTGGGCGAGGACGCCATGAACGCCATCGCCAGTGGAGCCACCGCCGCGAGCGCGTGGGCCCAGCAAGGCTTCCCGATCGGCGGGAAGGCGGCGGCCAAGGCAGCGCCGACCCCCGCAGCCAAGCCGGCGGCCAAGGCAGCGCCGCCGCCACCGGCAGCGAAGCCGGCGGCCAAGCCCACGCCGCCACCGGCAGCCAAGCCCACGCCGCCACCGGCAGCCAAGCCCACGCCGCCACCCGAGCCCGAGCCCGAGCCCGAGCCCGAGCCCGAAGTCGACGACGGCTTCGAGGAGGCCCTCGCCGCGCTCGAGGCCAAGGTCGCCGAGGAAGCCAACGCCTTCGCGCTCTTCGGCCTCGAGATCGACGCCGGCCGCAAGGAGATCCGCGCGGTCTGGGCCGAGCTCAGCAAGACCTTCCACCCCGACGCATTGGAGAGCCGAGATCGCGGCCACCTGCGCCCGCGCGTCGAGCCGGTGTTCGCGGCCCTGTCCGAGGCCTACAGCGTGCTCGGTGACAAGGACGAGCGGGCCAAGCTCCGCGGCGCGCTCGAGGCCGGGGGCACCTCGCTCAAGGCCGGCGAGGACGCGTCCACGGTGGTCCGCAACGCCTTCGAAGCCGAGATCATGGCTCGCGACGCGGACAAGCTGCTGCGCGCCAGCCAGTACGCGCGCGCGCAGGAGATCTACGAGCGGGCCCACGCCCTGAGCCCCAAGGACCCGGACATCGAGGCGGCCCTGCACTACTCCCGGCTGCAGGCGGGGGACCCGGCCTCGGTCGACGCCAAGACCACCGTGGCCCGCCTGGCCAAGCTCCTCGAAGACGCGCCGGGCTGCGCCCGCGGCTATTACTTCAAGGCGCTGCTCCACCTCCGCCTCGACGAGACCTACCTCGCCAAGACCGACCTCATCAAAACCATCGAGCTGGACTCGCGCAACATCGACGCGCAGCGCCAGCTGCGGGCGCTCAAGCTCAAGGAGCGCGAGGCCAGCGGCAAGTCCGAGAGCAAGAAGAGTGACAAGCGCAGCTTTGGATTGCGCGATCTGTTTGGAAAGAAGTGACGCCTTCGTGACGGGCCGATGCGCCCGCCGTGACGCGGGGTAGAGGTGGCGGCGGTGAGGTGGCGTGGCACACCTGGCGGCCGTGGACCGAGGGGGACGGAAGACGTAGCGTCCGGGCCATGAAGAGCATGAAGATGACGCGCCATGCGCTGTGGTTCGCTTGCCTCGGCTTCGCGCTCGGGGGGTGCTCCGACGACGCGCAGTCGGAGGAGGACTCCGGGACCGAAGACAGCGGGACCGAGGACACGGACAGCACGGGAGGCGACGAGGTCGGGACGGAGACCGGGACCGAGACCGGGACCGAGACGGGCACCGAGACCGAGACCGGCACCGAGACGGGCACCGAGACCGGTACGGAGACGGGCACCGAGACCGAGACCGACACCACGGAGACGGACACCGGGCTGACCTGCGAGGATCCAGGCGAGCTCGGCCCGATCTCGATCACGGCCCTCGAGCAGGCGCTGCCCGAGTTCATGCTCGAGGACGCGCTCGCGCTGAGCTTCGAGACCAGCGAGGACTACGCCGCCTTCTTCGCCGAGGCTCCCCCCGCGGCCCTCGACTTCGCGAGCGAGTGGGCGTTCATGTACTACGACGGCCAGCGCGAGGTCCCCTACCACGACCTGACGATCACCGGCCTGTCCGTCGAGGACGACTGCACCTTGGTCTACGACCTCCTGCGCCGCGAGCCCGGGCCCTCGTGCGAGAGCTTCGAGTGGGCGCGGCCGACGGGCGCGCTCGTCGAGCTGCCCGCGCCCTTCTCCTCGGCGCTGACCCTCGTCGAGGGCGAGGTCGAGGTCGAGGTCGTCGACTGCGAGGCCGATGGCGTCGGCGAGCACCAGAGCTGCAGCGCTGACACGCCCTGCGCCCCGGGCCTGATCTGCGCCGGTGTGACCCGCTCCGGCAGCGGGCTGTGCGGGTCCACGGATCTAAAGGGCGTCTTCGTGGACGAGAGCGAGCAAGAGATCCCCGCCGGCGACGAGCTGATCGTCGAGATGCTGGCGGACGACCTGGCCACGGTCGACACCGACGTGATCATCCGCGTCGAGCTCGACCACCCGGACCCGAGCGCGCTGACGATCACCTTGACCAACCCCGACAGCAACGAGGTCATGGTCTGGGATCAGGAGCTCGGCCCGGTCAACTACCCCTGGTTCGAGTTCGACGGGGAGTTCGTGATCCACCGCTCGCCCGTGGGCTTCTCCGCCGACGAGTCGGTCAACGGCACGTGGACCTTGAAGATCGTCGACGCGGGCGACAGCGGCGGCACGCTGAAGGGCTGGGGCCTGGAGATCATGAGCCGCTTCGACTGAGACTCGTCGAGCATGTGGCCACTCGTGGACGCCCTCGGCTGCGCGCAGCCGGGGGCGTCTGCAATTGCGCGCGCGCTCAGGCCTTGGGGCGCAGGCAGGCGAGGGCGGCGATCCCCGTGAGCAGCACGATCATCGCGCCCATGCACGCCTGGTGGATCAGCGTGAGCTGCTCGGCGACCTCGATGCGGGCCAGCGGGCGCATGGCGACGAGGTCGACGCGGGCCCAGGCCTCGTGGAGCTCGGGGAGCAGGACCAGGCGCTCGATCCCCGCGACGCCCGCGGCCAGCAGGGCGAGGGTCGGGCCCACGCGATGGGGGAGCCAGCGCCGGGCGACGGCGGCGAGCAGCACGCTCGCCGCGAGCACGACCTCGGCGCAGCGCATGGCCAGGGGCTGGCTCAGGGCGCGGGCCAAGTTCGCGTCGACCAGGGCGGTCTCGCCGCGGAGCATGGGGATCAGCAGCAGGTGACCAACCACGACGCCTCCCAGCGCCAGGGCGAGGCTCATGATGCCGATGATCGCCGTCGTTCGCACGTGGTCCATCGAGCACCGAAGCGCGCGCGTACGCAAATTTTGAGCGGCTTCACAGCCCCGCCCGGCGAGCCGCGGCGGCCTCGAGCTCGCGCGTCGCGTCGCGTCGCGGAGTCGCGGTGCTATGGTTCGCCCGTGGTGCGCTCGCAACGCCAAGACCCCCCGTGGACCCGTCGCCGCTTCCTCGCCGGGGCCTCCCTGGCCGCGGGCGCCGGCGTCGGTCTCGGCCTCGGCAGCTGGCCGCGCGCGGTCGAGGCCGCCGAGGAGAAGCTGCTCGAGGAGGCGACCAGCGACTACAACACGATCATGATCACCGAGCGCGGCTCGGTCCGGACCATGTACTTCGTGGTCGACGGCACGCGCTACATCGAGTCGCGCTGGGACATGGCCCACCCCAACAGCCTCGACCTCGACTACTCGCGCACGATGATGGCGGGCTTTTTGGTCAACCCCGAGCCCAAGCGCTTCATGATGATGGGCGTCGGCGGCGGGCAGATGTCCAACTACCTGTTCGAGCGCTTCCCTGGCCTCGAGATCGACGCCGTCGACATCGACCCCGAGGTCGTCCGCCTGGCCCGCAAGTACTTCGGCGTCCCCGATGACCCGCGCTACCGCACCCACGTGGGCGACGGCCGGCTGTTCATCGAGCAGGCCGAGGAGCCCTGGGACATGATCATGCTCGACGCCTTCCGCGGGGTGTTCGTGCCCTACCACCTCAAGACCCGCGAGGCCTACGAGGCCTGCCTGGCCAAGCTGCGCCCCGGCGGGGCCGTGGTCGCCAACCTCCACAACCTCACGCGCATGTACCCCCACGACCGCAACACCCTCGCGGCCGTGTTCCCCCAGCGCTACTCCTTCGTCAGCGAGAGCGGCAACCAGACCACCTTCGTGGCCTCGTCCTCGGCCGAGCGCGTGGGCACCTACGCGATCCGCGAGCACGCCCGCGAGGTCTCGACGCGCTTCGACTTCGACATCATGGGCCTGTGCGCGCGCTACTACATGCGCAGCGACTGGGACACGGACGCCTCGGTGCTCACCGACGACTTCAAGCCCGGCGAGCTCGAGACCGCGGCCGAGCGCCACAACACGACCTGCATCGCTGGCTGCGCCTACCCGGCGCGCTGAGCTGCACGCTCGCCCAAAAACGAGGACCCCGCGAGCGCGCCGCGGGGTCCTGTTTTTTGGGCCGCGTCGGCCCCGGGGATCACAGCTCGTCGATCACGCGGTAGAGCGCCGCGAGCACGCCCTCGCCGAGCTTGCGGCAGCGCTCCGGGGACCAGCCCTCGTCCTCGTCCGGGGCGTCGGCGTTGTCCTTGAAGGGCTGCTCGAGGGTCATCGAGAGCTTGTCGAAGTGGCCGGCGATCCAGTTGGTGGCCATGGTCATGTTGGCCTGGCCGGGGCCGGGCACGGGGTAGCCGTGCTTGGTCTGGAAGTCCGGGTTGGCGGCGACGAGCTCGGCCTCGTACTTGGCCTGGAGCGCGGCGACCTTCTCGCTCAGGCCCTCGACCCCCTCGCTGCCGGCGATGAAGTTGTAGGGCAGGGCCTCGTCGCCGTGGACGTCGAGGGCGAAGTCGAGGCCGGTGTCCTGCATCTTGCGCCGGACCAGGAAGACCTCGGGGCTGCGCGCCATGGTCGGCTCGAGCCACTCGCGGTTGAGGTTGGCCCCGGCCGCGTTGTTGCGCAGATGGCCCCTGCGGCTGCCATCTGGGTTCATGTTGGGCACGATCCAGAACACGGCCTTGGCCAGGAGCTCGCGGGCCACGGGGTCGTCGGGATCGAGGAGGCGGGCGAGCAGCCCCTCCATCAACCACTCGGCCATGGACTCGCCGGGGTGCTGGCGCGCGAAGATCCAGCACTGCTTCTTGCCGGCGGTCTCGCCCTCGCTGACGCGCAGCAGGTCCATGTCTTGACCGTCGACGCTGGCCCCGAGGCGCTCGTACTCGACGCGCGGAGACTCGCAGCAAGACGCCACGAGATCGTGGTGCCGCTCCATGGAGTAGGGAGCGAAATAGGCATAATAAACGCTGTTCAGTAGGGGTTCGTGGGCTAGTTGTAAAATTCCGTCCTCAAAAGTCGTGGTCTCGAGGCGCTGCCAAGTCTCGCGGTCGTAGCTGTAGCAGGCGCGGTAGTTGGTCCAGCCCTCGGGGAAGCTGACCTCGTCCGCGTTGACGATGCGCATGCGCACCGAGGTCCCGGCCGCGCCGGTGACTCGAAAGAAGAACCACTGCATGTGGTCGCCGCCCGCGTCCTTGCGGATCTTCAGTTGGATGTCGCGGGGGTCGGTGGCGTCGACGACCTCGATGTTGCCGGCGTCGAAGTTGGCGCTGATGTGAACCATGCTTGCTTCCTGTCTCGGGGGGCGCGGCGCGGTGGCCGGCAGCCCTGGTGGAGTACTCGCTGAGTGCGCGCAAGGTAGCGTGAAGCGGGATCTCGGCCCAGCGCGGCCGTCCCGAAGCCGCCTCGGGCCGGGTTTTGTGTCTGCTCAAAAGCGCCAAATATCGGCCGCGAGACCATGAAATCTGGGAAATTGTCGCGTGCGACCGTCCGGGGCCTTGCACGGGTGGCTGCCCAGACCGCACACTCGCTGACCACGAAGGTATGGCTCCTTCGAACGACGACAACGGCCGCGGGGCCGACCTCGACGACGACACGGCCCTCGATCACGAGGACGGCCGCTTTGTGGACGAGGTGGACGGAGACGAGGGGATCATCCTCGACGACGAGGTCGAAGACGGACTCGCGCCCGAGGCCGGCCGTCGCAGCCCTTCGCTGCTCTCGCTCTTGCTCCTGGTCGCCGGCGCGATCTGGATTGTTGTCGCGATGCTCAAGCTCGGCGACAGCGCCGGGATCGAGGGCATCCCGCCCGCGGCGATCGACGAGATCGCCCAGGACAGCGGCGTCGCGCTGCCCGACGTCGACGAGCCCGTGGGCTCGGACGCCGACGAGCAGACGAGCGCGTCTCCCGGAGAGATCGAAGACGAGGCCCAGCCCCCGGCGCCCGCGAGCGCGGACGAGGGCGAGGCGCTGGTCGACGACCCGGAGCGCAGCTCGGAGCCCGAGGTGGGCACACCCGGGAGCGAGCGCGGCCCGCCCGAGGGCTCGCTGCTGGCCGGCAAGGTCTGGCCACAGGACTATGTCGCCCCAGAGGTCGTGCACTACACGATCAAGCGCGGCGGCTCGATGAAGGTAGTAGCCAACCTATATAAGATCTTCCATCACGAGATCGAGGCGCTCAATCCCGGGGTCTCCCTCGACCGTGATCTCCCGCCGGCGACCAAGATCGTCGTCTACAAGCACACCCCCGGGGGGAGCAGCGAGTCCGTGAACTTCCCGGGCGACGGCGGTCTCGAGGGCGCCATGCCGATGGTCGACGGGCCCGGGCGCGTCATCAAGCACATCCCCTGGAAGGGCTGGGCGACGCGGACCACCGTGGCGACCCTCGACGCGGTCTTGCGCGAGTGGGCGCGGCGCTTCCCCAGCCGCCAGCCGATCCTCGTCGGCAACATGAGCGCGCGCGAGGGCGGCCGGCTCAAACCTCATAGTTCGCATCAGTCGGGCCGCGACGTCGACCTGAGCTATCCGCAGATCTGGGATCGCAAGGAAGAGCTCAATTGGCGGACGATGGATTCGAAGAACCTCGATCGTGAATTGACATGGTCGCTGCTCGAGCTGCTGCGCGAGACCGGCGCGGTCGAGGTGATCTTCATCGACAGCAAGCTGCAAAAGCTGCTCTACGACCACGCCGTGGCCACGAAGCGCCACTCAAAGGCCGCCCTGCGCGAGTGGATGGAATACCCCAATCCCCCCGGGAGCGGGAGCCCGCTGATTCGGCATGTTCGCGGGCACGCGGATCATATCCACGTACGCTTCAAGTGCACCGCGGCTGAAGATCGCTGCAAATCACGCGATCGCTGATTCGTGATCGCGTGATTGAGGCGGCCTAGAGCGGCGACCGGTTTGAAGGCGCGCCGTCAGGTGCGTCTGGGCGGTTCCGTGGCGAGGAGCGAGGCCGAAGCTGTGGTGGACCCACTGCGAGCGCCGAGCGACAACGACCACGGGGCCGCCCAGATGTGCCTGGCGGTGTGAATTCAAACCGGTCGCCGCTCTAGCGCGGTGATGGGGCAGTCGCGCTCAGTGGAGGTCGTTGAAGGCCTCGCTGTGGGCCTTGCGGACCTTTCGCGCGGCCTCGGGGCTGGACGGAGGAGGCGGCGCGGGGGCGAAGGCGGGCGCTTCGCTGGCCCCGCTCGCGCCCGAGCCGCCCGCGTCGGGCTCGTAGCGCGCGTGCGGGCCGGTGTGCTTGGGCGCCAAGCTGGCGAGCTCGGGCTCGAGCGCGGCGAGCTCTTCGGCCTGGGCGGCGAGGCGCTCGTCCTCGAGCGCCTCGGCGCGCTGGCTGGCCCAGTCGACGGCGGCGCGCAGCAGCTGCTTGGCCTGCTTGGTCTCGCCGCCGCGGGCGAGCTGGAGGACCTGCAAGGTCGCGGCGCTGGTCCGGGCGCGGGCGCCCGCGCGGGCGATCTCCGGGACCTGAGCGGCGGCCAGGGCGTCGGGGTCGGCGCTGGCGGTGGCCGCCAAGAAGGCGCGCTCGAAGCGGTTGCCGGTCCCGGTGTAGACGTCGGCGTAGCCGAGCTCGAGGTCGCTGAGCTCGACGGTCGCGCCCTCGGCGTGTGGACCGACGCCGAGGCGGACGATCAGCTCGAGCTGCTGACCCTCGGCGATGCTGCCCAGGGCGAGCTCGAGGCGGTTGGTGCTGGGGTTCCACTGCGGGGTGTGGCCGACGATCTCGAGGATGCGCACGCCGGGGCCGGGGCCGAGGGCGAGGCGAAGGTCGCGGGCGACGGTGCGCTGGATGTGCAGGACCTCGTCGCGGAACAGCTCGGCGACGGCGTCGGGCTCGTCGACGAATGCGAAGTGGCCGTGGGTCTGCTCGGCGAGGCTGGCGAGCAGGGTCTCGTCGTACTCGAGGCCGTAGCCCAGGGCGGTCAGCTCGACGCCGCGGGCGGCGAACTGCTGGCTCGAGCCGGAGATCGGCCCGGGGTCGTTGGGCACGCCGTCGCCGAGCAAGACCACGCGCTCGAGGATCGCGGGGTCGGGGCCGTGGCCGCTAGCGACCCCGCGCCCGAGCTCGACGAGCTCGCCTTGGTCCATGGCCACGGGCGCGCGCGAGAGCTGATCGAGGGCCAGGCGCATGCCGCCGGCGAGGTCCGTGGTCCCCCAGGCCTGCATCTTCTCGATCTCGGCCTTGGCCGCGGCGCGGCTGTGCTCGCCGATGATCGTGGACTGCATCAGGACCTCGGCGCGGGAGTGGAAGACGACGAGGGCGAAGCTGTCGCCCTCGGCGAGGGCGTCGACGAGCTCGGCCGCGGCCCGCTTGGCGCCGGCGATGGCCTCACCGCGCATCGAGGCCGAGGTGTCGACGACCAGGACCACGCGCGCCGGCGGGCGCGGGAGATCGAGGGCCTCGGGGGCCTGGATGCGCACGCGCGCGACGAGCTCGTCTTCGCGGTCCGCGGGCACGAGCTGGTTGGCCAGGGCCCAGTCGAGCTCGAGGTCGACGGGGGCGACGTAGGCCTGGTCTTCGAGGGGGTCCACGCGGTCGCGGTCGCGGGTCTCGATCTTCTCGCCGTCGAGGGGCGAGAGCACGACCTCGTCGCGCTCGCACGCGGTGGTGGTCAGCAAGCTCAGCAAGCTCAGGGCGGTCAGCAGCGTGGTCAGCGAAGCCTTGGGGCGGTGGTGTGGCATGGGTCAATCTCTTTGCGAGCGCGTCGTGGGGCTCGGCGTCATGGGCGAGCGCGGGGCGAAACGCGGGCTCGCGCGGCGCTCTTACAGCGAGGGGGACGCGACCCGGAGCCTGTGTTATCCACGTTCGCCGTGGACGCCCGCTGCAAGCGCCGCCCGCTCGCGGGCCTCGGCCTGGGCCTCGGCTTGGGCCTGGGCGGGCTCGGGGTGCTGGCCGCGGCGCCGGCCTGGGCGGCCTCGCCCCCGGCGCAGGGGGAGCAGGGCGCGCCCGGCCTCGCCCCGCCCACGGCCAAGGCGCCGCTGCGCTACGCCTACCCCCAGGACCTGCTGGCGGAGGAGGAGCCGCCTGCGGGCGCGGTGTCGATCCAGTACGTCGTCGACGTCGAGGGCGTACCCAAGGAGATCGAGGTCCTCGAGGGGGTCGAGCCGCGGATCGACGCGGTCGCGGTGGCGGCCGTGGCCGCGCTGCGCTTCGAGCCGGCGCGCTACGAGGGCGAGGCCGTGGAGGTCGTGCTCTCGATCGTGCTCGAGTTCACGCCGCCGCAGCCCGAGGCGCCGGCGGACGCGGGCGAGACAGAGAGCGAGGCCGCGGGAGCGGGAGCCGAAGAAGGCGGGGCGAGGGCCGAGGGCGACCCCGAGCAGGGGGTGCCGCGGATCATCGGCAAGCTGCTCGAGGCCGGCAGCGGCGTCCCGGTGAGCGGCGCCACGATCCTGGCCGTGCCCGCCGGGGACTACCCCGAAGGCCGCGTTCGCCAGCAGATCTACGCGGATGAGGAGCGCGAGCCGGCCTGGCTGGTGCGGGCCTACGCCGACGACGAGGGCGCCTTCGCCCTGCCCGGCGTGCCCGAGGGCAAGGTCCGGCTGATCATGCTCGCGCCCAACTTTCAGCGCCTCGAGTGGGTGGTCGAGCTCGCCCCCGGCAAGCAGCTCGACACCAAGTACTTCCTGACCCGGACCAGCGCCAACCCCTTCCGCACCGAGGTCACCGTCGAGCGCGAGACCATGCCCGAGGTCGTGGTCCGCAGCCTCGACCTCGAGCAGGTCAACGAGCTCCCGGGCGCCTACGGAGACGCGCTCAAGGCCGTGCAGAACTTCCCCGGCGTCGCGCGTGCGCCCTTCGGCGCCGGCCAACTGACGATCCGCGGCGCGGCCCCGGGGGACTCGGGCGTCTACCTGGGCTACCACGAGATCCCGACCCTGTTTCACTTTGGCGGGCTGACCTCGGTCTTCAACAGCGACATCCTCGCGCAGATCGACTTCATCCCCGGCAACTTCGACAGCCGCTACGGCGACGCCCTGGGCGGGATCGTCAACGTCCAGCCGCGCCGAGGCCGACGCGACGGGGTCCACGGCTACTTCGACGCCGACCTCTTCGACGCCGGCGCCCTGCTCGAGGGCCCGGTCGGCAAGGGCAGCTTCGTGGTCTCGGCCCGGCGCAGCTACGTCGACGCGATCTTGCCCTTCGTGATCCCCGACGAGGTCGGCCTCGGCCTGACCTTGGCCCCGCGCTACTGGGACTATCAGGCGCTCTTCGACTATCCGCTGCCCGAGCCCGTGGGCGGCGAGCTCTCGCTGCGCGTGTTCGGCTCGGACGACCGCACCCAGCTGCTCTTCGTCGAGGACAACGAGCTCGAGGCCGACGAGCGCGACAGCCTCGAGACAGTGCAGTGGTTTCACCGCGTCGACCTCGTCTATCGCAAGCTCGACGGGCCGTGGGAGTTTCTGATCACGCCCTCGTACAAGCGCGAGTTCAGCTCGGGCTCGATCTTTGGCGCGACCAACTTCGACATCGAGAGCGACACCTTCTCGGCTCGCGCCGAGCTCAGCTACCTGATGAGCGAGCGCGCCCGGCTGCGCGTGGGGGCCGAGTTCGTGGGCTCTTGGTACACGGGGCGCGTGGAAATCCCCGGCTACGAAGGCGGCGGCCCGAGCCCGGTGCTGAGCGAGGCGACGACCCGCGAGACCGACTACGTGCGCCTGCTGCCCGCGCTCTACACCACGGCGACCTTGCGCGTGGCCGAGCGCCTGACCCTGCTCCCCGGCCTGCGCCTGAGCCACTACGACGACCGCGGGGGGATCTCGCAGACCACCGTGGACCCGCGCCTGCGCTTTGTCGCCTCGCTGCACGAGAACACCGCGCTCAAGGGCGGCGTCGGTCTCTACACGCAGGGCCCGGGGATCCTCCAGGGCGACGCGATCTTCGGCAACCCCGACGCCTTGCCCGAGCGATCCCTGCACACGAGCTTGGCCTTCGAGCAGCAGCTGCCCTGGGGCGTGAGCGTGGAGCTCACGGGCTTTTACAAGCGGCTGTACAACCTGCTCAGCCAGAGCAGCGAGCTGGTCATGCCCCTGGGCGAGGAGCCGAGCACACAAAATTTCGCCAACGTCGGCACCGGCAACATCTACGGCGGCGAGCTGCTCGTCCAAAAGGCCCTCGGAGATCGCTTCTATGGCTGGCTCTCGTACACGCTGATGCGCTCCGAGCGGACGCCGGCCCCGGGCGAGGCCACGCAGCTGTTCGACTACGACCAGACCCACATCCTCACGCTGATCCTCAGCTACGACTTCCCCTACAACTGGCGCGTCGGCGCCCGCTTTCGCGTGGTCTCGGGCAACCCCTACACCGCGGCGGTCAACGGCCTCGTCGATGGCGGCGGTGGCGGAACGAGCTACATTCCGATCTACGGGCCGATCAACGGCGACCGCCTGCCGACCTTCCATCAGCTCGACCTGCGCATCGACAAGACCTGGGTCTACCGGCGGATCAAGGTCACCAGCTACCTCGACATCCAAAACGTCTACAACGCGGAGAACACCGAGTTCCTCAGTTACAGCTACGACTACCAGCAGGTCCAGCCGATCCTCTCGCTGCCGACGGCGCCCTCGATCGGGATGAAGATCGAGTGGTGAGCGGGCGGAGCGGGACGGGCGGCTCGGCAGGCGGCGGGAGCGGCCGCGGGTGGAGCGGGCTGTGTCGGGCCGGTGAGCGCCGTCGTGGGCGGGTCGAGCGGGTCGGACGGGGCGAGCAGGGGCGCTCTGGCGCGCTCGTGGGCGAGGTGTGCGGTAGGCCAAGGGGGGAGGCCCAGCCGCGGATTTCGCGGTTTTCCGCGGGCGAGCTTGCATCTAAAATGATCCCGGTCAGCGTGTCCAAGGCAGACCCATGACCGCGCGCCTTCCCGAACCCCGCCCACGACCCCGCGCAGCGCTCGCGCTGACGGTGGCGTTGATCGGCCCGCTGCTCGGGCTGACGGGCTGCTCGACGGTCGTCCAAGGCAGCGAGCCATGGACCCCGCCGAGCTACTGGGAGGACGAGCGCTTCGCGACCATCGATGGTCTGGAGATCTGCTACCTCGAAGCCGGCCCACCCCGGGACCAGCCCGGCGTCGAGACCATCGTCTTCGTCCACGGCTGGAGCGGCAACGTGCAGAACTGGTGGGACCAGTTCGAGCACTTCTCGCGCGACTACCACGTGATCGTCTTCGACGCGCCGGGCCACGGCAAGTCCGAGCGCGGGGAGCACGTCGACTACTCGATGGCGCTCTATGTCGAGGTCCTCGAGGGGAT
Organism: Pseudenhygromyxa sp. WMMC2535; assembly: GCF_011083025.2. NCBI lineage: Bacteria > Pseudomonadati > Myxococcota > Nannocystales > Nannocystaceae > Pseudenhygromyxa > Pseudenhygromyxa sp. WMMC2535. The sequence goes on along the minus strand of NZ_JABJWV010000001.1, from coordinate 1,902,055 downwards.
GTTCGAACACCTCGAGCTCGACCACGCGATCCTCGCGGGCAACTCCGCCGGCGGCTGGGTGGCCACCAAGTTCGCGCTCGCCCACCCCGAGCGGGTCGACGCGCTGATCCTCGCCGACGCGACGGGCACGCGCTACACGGGCTCCGTGGGCGCCGTCTTGCCCTTCATCAACGCGCGCTGGCTGCAGCTGTCGAACATGACCACCGGCGAGCACTACCCGGGCGCCGACCCCAAGAGCCAGGCGCGCCAGGAATTCGCCGCGAGCTTCGAGAACACCGTGGAGGAGGCGCCCTACCTCGAGGCCCTGGCCACCTTGCTGAGCCTGAGCTACGAGCGCATCGCGGTCGAGGAGCTCGCGCGCATCGACGAGCCCACGCTGGTGCTGTGGGGCGACGACGACCCGGTGATCCCCGTCAAGGCGATGACGGTGTTCGAGCGGACCATCGCGGACAGCCAGAGCTACGTGGTCCACCTCGGCGGGCACTCGCCGATGATGAATTCCCCCGACGAGTTCAATTGCGCCATGCGGACCTTTCTCGAGGGCGGCGATCTCGCGCAATGTAAGCAATATGCGCTGACCATCGAAAAGCGTCGCGACCGCCTCGCGGGTCGGGACTGGGGCCCACGCTACGAGTAGCGCCCGCGCGGGCACGCCCCTGGGTGTGGTTTCGAAGCCTCCAATGATCGCGTAGGCTAAACGGGCGCTCATGCCCGTCGAAGTTGTCGAGTCCGATGGCCATTGGATCTACGCGCAATTAGCGGGGCTCCACTACGTATACATGAGCGAGGCGACCGACGCGGCCAGCTACGATCGCCACATCGACTACCTCAGGCGGGTCATCGCCGAGCAACCCCTCGATCAGGTCGTGGGCGTGCTCTACCACGTGCCGCGGATGAGCGTGAGCCCGGGGCAGCGCCGAGCCATGAGCGATCTGCTCGCGGCCAGCTACGACAAGCTCGGGCCGGTGGTCTCGTCCTTCGTCATGGTCACGAGCTCTGCCTTCAACCGCGGGCTGCTCAGGACGATCTTTTGGTTCGCGCCGCCGCCCTACCCCTTCAACGTCGCGGCCAACCTGCGCGAGGGCCTGCGCTACCTCGCGGCGCGCGAGCCCGAGCTCGACCCGGACGCCCTCGAGCCGGTCTTGCTCGAGCTCGCCGGGCGGGTCAGCTGAGCGCCAGGGCGATCCAGCCCGCGAGCCCGCCCAGGGTCGAGAGCAGCGTGAGCGCGGCCAGGCCCATGACCATCCGGGGCGAGCGGTCCATGACGTGCTCGATGCGGGTGTTGGTCCGCTTCATCAAGGTGATCGGGCAGTTGACCTCGCACTCGCCGGCGCGGACGCGGTCGAGCTCGTAGAGCACCTCGGCGGCGCACTCGGGCCGCTCGCGCGGGTCTTGGTGGAGCCCGCGGCGGATGAAGTGGCGCAGCTCGGCGGGGACCGCCGGCTGGCGAGGGTGGTAGTAGGCCGGGTCCGTGGGCCAGGGCAGCGGCCGCTCTTGCACGGCGAGCACCTGCTGCATGGCGTTCTTGCCGTCCGCGTCGATATAGGGCGTCAAGGTCATCAGCTCCCAGAGCACGGCGTAGGCGCTGTAGATGTCGCTGCGCCCGTCGAGCTCGGCGACGCGGCCGGCGGCTTGCTCGGGAGACATGTACTGCGGCGTGCCGATCACCGCGCCGTCGATGGTCTCGCTGGTGGCGCGTCCGCAGTCGTTGGACTGGTCCGCGCGTTCGGGCGCAGACGGGTGACCGGGCTTGGGCTCGGCGGCGGCTGGCAGCTGCGCGTCTCGGATGCGGTGGGCGATGCCCCAGTCCATCAGCAAGACCTCGCCGAAGCGGCCGATCATGATGTTCTCGGGCTTGATGTCGCGGTGCACGAGGCCGCGGTCGTGGGCGTACTGCAAGGCCCGGAGCACGCCGGCGAAGATGTCGAGGCGTCGCTCGAAGGAGAAGCTCGCGTGGGCCTCGGGGTCGCCGGCGGCGAGGCGGGCGATGACCTCGGCCAGGGTCTCGCCCTCGATGTACTTCATGACGAAGAACAGCCCGCCCTCGTCGTCGACGCCGACGTCGTGGATCGGCACGATGTTGGGGTGCTCGAGCTTGCCCACGGTGCGGACCTCGTCGACGAAGCGCGCCACCGCGTGGGGGTCGTGCTCGTCGAGCAGGCGCTTGACGGCGACCTTGCGCCCGATGTCGTGGTCGAGGGCGAGCTTGACTTCGCCCATGCCGCCGCGACCGAGGAGCGAGGCGGCCTCGTAGCGGGTCTGCTCGCGGGGCACGAGCACGAGCTCGTCGCCCTCGCTGCGGACCTCGGGGAGCACGGTGAGGGTGCGCCGGCCCGAGGTGATGGAGGTCAGGGTGTGGCGGCTCTGCTCGCCGTCGCCGCGCGGGCTCGAGGTCGCGGGGTTTCCCCCGGGGAGCGTGCCCAGCTGGGTCTCGACGCTGCTCCCCGGCAAGGTCTCGCTGGACGAGGGAGGCGAGGCTTTGGGGGAGGGCGCAGGGCTCGGGCTCAGCTGTGTGTCCGACCCCTCGATGAGGCCGATCGAGCGCGGCGAGTAGGCGGCGGTCTCACGCGGTTGTTGGATCATGTCTGCGTCTCCCTATCCCTGCGCGGGGGACCACAGTTTACGCCGAGAACCACGCGCGGTTACGCGACATGGCCGCCTATTCGGGGGATCTGCGCCGTCAGCGTCCCCAGTAGTATCCAAACCACAGGCCGAGCAAGATCGTGTTGCTCATCGGCCGTCCCTTGGCCGCGGGCGTGAACCCGCGCCAGGCGAGCTCCGGACCGAGGGCCCAGCCGCCGGCTCGCTCGGGGCGCTTGCGCTCGGCGCCAGGAAAAAATTCGTAGCGCAGCGCACCCATGAACTTGGGGCCGCCCACGCCGCCGCGCTCGTCGCTGCGCTCGTCGAGGATCAGCCCGGCGCCAAAGCCGAAGCCGGTGTGGATCGAGAAGGGGTGGCGGGGCAGCGGATAGAAGCCGGCCTCGAACATCAGGCCGCCCTGCATCACGAAGGTGTCGCGGTTGAAGTAGAAGCCGCCGCCCGCGTCGAGGCCCAAGGTCAGCCAGGGGAACACGGCCTGACCCAGGCGCATGGCGCCGCCGCCACCGGGGATCGCGGCGGACTGATCGACCTCGAGGTTGGGCGAGTAGGCCCACGTCAGCGCCGGCCAGATCCCCATGCCCAGGTAGGTCCCGGAGATCCGCGGCGGCCGGACCCCGGGGGCTTCGAGCCGGGGAGGCTCGGCTGGCGCCGCCTCGGCCGGCGCCGCCTCGGCCGGGTCGGCGTCGACCGACGTTGGATGGTTGGTCGGCGCGTCAGCTGAGCTCGGTCCGCTGGGCGAAGCCGGCTCGCTGGCGTCGGAGGCCACGAGCGCGGGGGCAGGCGGCTCGCTGGCGGGGCTCAGTCGAGCGAGCGCAGCCAGCGTGATCGTGCACAGGGGCGGCACGCAGCCGAGCATGGTCCAGGCCGTCCCCGGCGCGCAAGGGCGGCCGGAGGCGCGCCAGCGCGGGTCCAGATCACCTGTGTCAGCTCAGCCCTTGGGCGGATGCTGGCAGGTGATCTTGTCCTTGGGCACGGTCCAGTGCGGCGGGAGCTCGGGCAGCGGCGGCGGGTTGGGTCCGCAGCCCGGGTCCTCGCCGTCGGCCTGCTGGTCGTAGTCGTTGTCGAAGCCGTCGGCGCAGGCGGTGCCCGAGTCGAGGGACTCGGGGTCGGGGTTCTCGTGGGCCCAGCGCTCGGGGATCGCCGCCCAGATGTGCGCGAAGAACTCGTCGTACTGCTGGACGAGCGCCGCGCTGCGGATGATCAGCGTGTTCTCGTCGTTGTCCCACTCGCCGGCGGAGGTCCAGTTCATCGACCCGGCGATCAGCACGTCGTCGTCGATGATCGCCGACTTCATGTGCATCTTGCCGCCCCAGGCCTCGACCTTGACGGGGATCCCCGCCGCGCGCAGCAGCTCGTGCTTGGTGTAGCCGTTCTTGGCCGCCGTCGCGTCGAGGATCACCCGGACCGCGACCCCGCGGCGGTGGGCGTCGATCAGGTCCTTGGTGATCGCCTTGCTGGTCAAGAAGAACACCGAGATGTCGATGCGCCGCTTGGCCGCCTTGAGGGCCGGGCGCACGCCCTCGGAGATCGCCTTGTCCTGGGGCGAGAACAGCACCTGGACCTCGGCGTCGCCCACCGTGGTCACCAGATCCTGGCCGTAGAGCGCCTTGCTGGCGGTCTTGAGCTGGTGGTGCTTGCCCGCGTACATCTCCTCGAACTCCTGGGTGTACCAGCGGGCGACCGTGGGCGAGTCGAGGACCAGGGCCAAGTTGGCGTTGTAGCCGCCCGTGCCCGAGTCGGACACGTTCGTCGAGCCGGTCCACAGCTGGTGGCCGTCCACGACGAAGAACTTGTCGTGCATGATCTTGTTGAAGGCCTTGCCCGTGTTGCCGTCCTCGCTCGACCCAAAGGGCTCGCGGCTGGCGTGGGTGGCCAGCAGGCAGGTGTCGCCGAGGTCGTAGGCCAGGCACTGCACGTAGCCGGCGAAGCCCTCGGGGCGCTCGCAGGGCGGGTCGGCGGCGAACTTCTTGTCGCGCTCGTCGCGGAGGAACTCGCGCTCGAGCTGCTGATCCGCGCGGCGGTCGTCGTGGACGTGCCCGCCCAGCGCCGCGATCATCGCGTCCGTGCCCGAGTAGTAGTTGTCCCCGTCGACGTCGCGGTCGACCACCCCGCGCACCTGCACGCCCCGGGCCTTGGCGCGGACCAGGGCGTCGAGCAGGACCTCCTGGTTGCGCATCCCGTAGACCGCGAAGTCGATCGACTCCTCGGCGCCCTCGATCAGCTCGAGCAGCGATGTGCAAAGCTCGACATCGCACTGCGAGGTCGGCAGCGCGCGATCGCTGGGGTCGTTGAGGATCAGCCGGATCGACCCCTCGGGGTCGCCCTCGGCCGGCCCCGCCGACATGTGCGAGAGCGCCATGGTCGTGGCCTCGGGGCTGTTGGTGCTCTCGCCGTCGCAGCTTGCGAGGAAGAGCAGCGTGCATGCCAACACCGAGGTGGGCCGGACCATGGAGGCCATCCTAGCGGGTGGTGTGCGACGTGGAGGTGACGAAAACAGTGTTTTGGTTGGCGAATTTGTCGCCGGAGCCACGTTCATGCGGCAAATTCAGAGATCTCTTCGTGGCGCTGATGGCGTATGGACAGGTGGCGCGCCAAACCCGTGATCTGGCACTTCGGTCCAGCTGGTGCCTCGGAGACAGTCGTCGGGGCCGGGAGGTGGAGCAGAAGCGCTGGGGCGAGTGCATCGTGTCGATGAGCTGCTCGAGAATTTGATCTCGGCCTACGCCAAATCCCAGAACATCCCCACTGTACACACGTCGTTGAGCCGATTTGGTGGTGGGAAGGAGTCACGTGCTCGGTAGGGACACGGACAAATGGTGCGACTTTGATGCTCTTTGTTCGGGTCCGGTCAGAATTGGGACAATGTGGTGCTGGGCGCCGTGGCTAGCCGAGCACCACGGTTTTGCTAGATTCTGCCGGTGACATCAGCTGACGCTCCATGTGTCTATTTGATCCACCGCTCGCCGGACAAGGACAAGGTCCGCGAGCTGGCCAGAGCGCTGCGTCAGGACTGGGCTGTCGATGTCTGGCTCGACGAGTGGGAGATCCTCGCAGGGGAGAACGTCGTCGCCAAGATGGAGGAGGGGCTGGCGAGCGCCGATGGGATACTGGTGTTCGTCAGCAGACTCGGTCTGGGCGACGCCCATGCCTACGAGGAGTACACAAAGGGGATCGCTGACGTCATCGCGGGGAAGAAGGGCTTTTTGATTCCGGTGCTCGATGGCGTCGGGGTGGACAGCTTGCCGGGCTTTCTCGGGCAGTACCGCGCGCTGATCCACGACGATGTCGGGACGATCGCGCAGGATATCCACGCTCACATGGGGGTCGACTTCGGCGACAAGCCGAAGCTCGGAGATCGATGTCTGGCCGCGGCGAAGAAGCGCAAGGCCGGGACAGGGGTCCCCGAGTACGTGTTCGTGGCGCATGCGCGTGGGGACACGCTGCGCGTGGCCAGGCTGTGTCGCGGATTGCTTCGTCGCGGCGTGCGGCCATGGTTCGACCTGTGGGATCTGCTTCCCGGCGGTGATCGAAAGCTGCAGTTGCAGGACGCGCTGCGGCGGGCGCCCGCCGTGTTGCTCGTCGATGGGCCGGCGGGCGCGGCGGCGAGCAACAGCGAGTATGGGCGAGTGCTCGAGGAGCGCGCCAGGGACAGCGGTGTGGTGGTCGCCGGCGTCGCCCTGCCTGGGGTGTCGGCGCCGGCCGGGTATGGGGCGCTCGAGGACGAGTCCTGGGAGCAGGCCCTCGACAGACTTGGAGAGCGGCTGGGGAGAGATCACGAGCGCCGGTCATGGCTGGGCCTGGAGCGCCAGGTGTTTGGTGATGACATGAGCCCCTACCTTGGACTGCGTGCGTTCGAGGAGCGAGACGCCCGATGGATGTTTGGACGGGACGAGGAGGTCGACGAGCTTCTCAGGCGGATCGAGGCGGGATCGGAGGCCCGCTTCTTGATGGTGAGCGGGGCGTCGGGCTCGGGGAAGTCGTCGCTGGTGCTGGGGGGTCTGTGCCCGGCGCTGCGCAGCGGCGTGCTCGAAGGCGCTCGAGTTTGGCGGATTGCGACGCTGCGACCTGGGCGTCGGCCCTGCGAGGCGCTGGCGATGGCGGTCCAGCGCCTTCGAAAGGAGTGCGGCGTGGGATCCGATCAGAGCCGCGATGGGGAGGCGCTCGCAGGCCTGAGAGACAGGCTCATGCGCGACTGCGAGACCCTGCGGCTGGAGCTGAGCCAGCTCCTCGAGCTGCGAGCCGGCGAGGCCGAGCAGCCGGCGATGCTCTTGCTGGTCGTGGATCAGTTCGAGGAGCTGTTTGCTCAGGCCGGGCTCGGTAGAGAGGAGGAGGGGGGCGGGTCATCCGACGCGGAGGCCTTCGTCGGCAACCTGATCGCGGCGAGCGAGGAGCCTGGCTTGCCGTGCTGGGTGGTCTCGACCTTGCGCGCAGACTTTTTGCCCAGCTGTGTGAATGTCTCCGCGCTGGCTGGGTTGCTCAATGGCGGGAGCATCTACTCTGCGTTGCCAGCGATGAGTGAGGCACAGATTCGTGATGTGGTAGAATTGCCAGCGCTGCGAGCCGGGTTCGAGGTTCAGGTGCGGCTGGTCGACAAGCTGGTCGATGGGGTGGTTGGACGCAGCGAGCGTTTGCCGCTCTTGGAGCACGTGCTGAGGGAGCTGTGGCGGCGGCGAGACGAGGCGTCCAGGGAGCTGTGCCATGCGTCCTATGCAGACGCGGGCGGGCTCGAGGGGGCGGTTGCGAAGACCGCTGAGGATGCGCTCGCCAAGCTGTGTCGGCCTGAGCATCTCGGCGAGCGAGGGCTGGCGCTGACGCAGCGGTTGATGACACGGCTCGTGAACATTGGGAAGGAGACGCTGAGGGACACTCGGAGGCGGGTGAGCTTGGACGAATTGGGCAGTGACGACGAGACGCGGCAGGTGCTCGGTGTCTTTGTTGGGGAGAATGCGCGGGTGCTGGTCGGCGACGAGGTCGATGGGGTGGAGGTGGTCGAGCTCGCCCATGATGCGCTGTTGCGGGAGTGGGGGACGCTCGTCGAGTGGGTGAACTCCGATCGAAAGGCGCTTCGGTTGCGGGCTGAGATCGCTCGAGACGCCGCGAAGTACCTGGGGAAGGACGTTGGCTGTGAGGGGGAGGACGAGCGCGCCGGGGGTAGAGAGGAGGCGCAGTATCTGTGGAGCAGGGGGCGAGTCGAGGAAGCTCGGCGGGTGCTCGAGGGGAGCTCGGTGGCGCTCAGCGAGCGGGAGGAGAGATTCGTTGCAGCGTCAGAGGAGGTCGCGCAGAGGCGCCGGCGGCGAGGGCTTGGCGCGAGCGTGGGTGTGTTTGTGGCGTTGTTGATCGTTCTCCTGTTCATCGTCGAGCTCAACGCCGAGAACGAGGCGCGGGCCGAGGAGAATGGTCGCTTGGCGAGAAAAAACGCCAAGCGAGCGGATCAAAACGCGGAATTGGCAGAGCGGGAGCGTCAGGCCGTCGCGGGCCAAAAAGGGCTGCGCGCGGCGCTATCAGTCGCGCACAGCGGCTACACGGTCGACGCTGCGCTGCTTGCAATTGAGGCTGCGGGGGTCTACGGCCCCGACTTTTCTGATCCCTCCCCTGCTGTCTACGACGGCATGTTTCGTGTGGAGGCTGCCGACCCGGCTGTCGAGTACGCGACCTTTGGGGGGCACACCGAGACCGTGAAAGTGGTGGCCTTGTCTCCCGAGGGTGAGCGCCTCGCCACCGGCGGGGGCAGGGCCGTGAGGCTTTGGGCGGTTGATACGAGGAAGGCGCTGGCGACCTTCGAAGGGCACACCAAGGCCGTGAACGCGCTGGCGTTCTCGCCTGATGGCAAGTGCCTCGCTAGCGCGGGCGAAGACGGGACGTCGAGGCTGTGGGAGGTGGAGACAAAGCAGGCGCTGGCGATCCTCGAGGGACATCGCGGGAGCGTGAACGCGCTGGCCTTCTCTCCCGACGGGAGACGGCTCGCCACGGCGGGCGAGGACCACACGCTGAGGTTGTGGGAGGTCGCGACCGGGAAGGCGCTGGTGAGCTTCGAGGGCCACACCGGGAGCGTGGAGGTGTTGGCCTTCTCGCCCGACGGTAGGCACATTGCGACCGGGAGCGAGGACAATGGGGCGAGGCTGTGGGGGGTCGAGACAGGAAAGGCGCTGATGAGCTTCGAGGGGCACACCGGGAGCGTGGTGGCGTTGGCGTTCTCGCCCGACGGTCGGCATCTCGCAACAGGGAGCTGGGACCATGGGGCGAGGCTGTGGGAGCTCGGGACAGGGAAGGCGCTGACGATCTTCGAGGGGCACACCGGGAGCGTGGTGGCGTTGGCGTTCTCGCCCGACGGTCGGTGCCTCGCAACGGGGAGCTGGGACTATACGGCGAGGCTATGGGAGGTCGAGACGGGGGAGGCGCTGATGCGCCTCGAGGGGCACACCGGCCTCGTGAGTGCGTTGGCGTTCTCGCCCGAGGGTCGGCGCCTCGTCACCGGGAGCTGGGACGGTATGGCGAGGTTGTGGGAAGTCGAGACAGGGGAGGGGTTGGCGATCCTCGAGGGGCACACTGGGAACGTGGATGCGCTGGCGCTCTCGCCCGACGGCAGGCGGCTGGTCACGGGGAGCTGGGACGGTACGGCGAGGCTGTGGGAGCTCGGGACAGGCAAGGGGCTGACGATCCTCGAGGGGCACACCGGGAGCGTGGTGGCGCTGGCGTTCTCGCCCGATGGTGAGCGCCTCGCCACGGGGAGCTGGGACCGGACGGCGAGGTTGTGGGATGTCGAGACCGGGAAGGGGCTGGCGACCCTCGAGGGGCACACCGTGAGTGTGGATGCGTTGGCGTTCTCGCCCGAGGGGAGGCGGCTGGCCACGGGGAGCTGGGACCAGACGGTGAGGCTGTGGGCGGCCGAGACGGGGGAGGCGCTGGCGATCCTCGAGGGGCACACTGGGTTCGTGGGTGCGCTGGCGTTCTCGCCCGAGGGGAGGCGGCTGGCCACGGGGAGCTGGGATCAGACGGTGAGGCTGTGGGATGTCGAGACGGGGAAGACGCTGGTGATCCTCGAAGGACACAGCAACACCGTGGATGCGCTGGCGTTTTCGCCTGATGGTAGGCGACTGGCCACGGGGAGCTGGGACGGTACGGCGAGGCTGTGGGAGCCGCGGACGGGGAAGGGGCTGGCGACCCTCGAGGGGCATGGAAATGCCGTGAATGCACTGGTGTTTTCACCCGAGGGTGGGCGCCTCGCGACCGCAAGCAGGGATCAGACTGCGAGGATCTGGGGGGTCGAGGCAGGAAAGGCAGAGGCGACCCTCGAGGGACACATCAATACTGTGAATGTGTTGGCGTTCTCGCCCGATGGGCGCTATCTCGCGACTGGGAGTGATGACGGCACGGCGAGGTTGTGGGAGGTCGAGACAGGTGAGGTGCTGGATACCCTCGAGGGCCACATGGGAGGCGTGAGAGGGTTGGCGTTCTCGCCCGAGGGTCGGCGCCTCGCCACGGGGAGCGAGGACCATACGGCGAGGTTGTGGGATGTCGAGACCGGGGAGGCGCTGGCGACCCTCGAAGGCCACAGCGGGAGCGTGAACGCGTTGGCGTTCTCGCCCAGCGGCGAGCGCCTCGCCACCGCCAGCGCTGACGGAACCATCAACATCTGGCCAATGCCCGAACTCGGCATCCGCCTATTGTGCAAACAAGTCGAGCACGCCACCCGCTACGCGGAGGTCGCCGAAATCTGCGACCCTCTCCTCTCCCAAAAATGAGCGGCGCGACCCGCTAATCAACACTCTCCCGCACCCCCGCCGCCACGGCCTCGGGCGCCTCCCAGGGCAACATGTGCCCCGCCCCCGCCACGACCACCTCCCGCCCCCGCGGCAGCGCCTCGACGAGGCTGCGCTGGTGCTTGGGCGGCGTCAGCGGATCCCGCTCGCCGTAGATCACCGTCACCGGAACCTCGACCTTGGCGAGGCGCTCGCGGACGTCGAAGTTGTCGCAGCTTTGCCAGTCACACAGCCCGGTGGGGTTCGGGACCTGGCGGACGCGCTCGGCGTAGGCCTGGCGCAGCTCGGGGCTGGCGTCGGGGCCAAAGGCGAACTCGAAGTCGAGCGGGGCCTCGGGGCCGGCGATGGACACGGCCTCGAGGAGCGCCGGGGCGACGCGCAGGCGGGCGCTCGAGCTGACCATGGCGACGCCAGCGATGGCCTCGGGGGCGTCGAGGGCCAGGCGCAGGGCGAGGCCGCCGCCGAGGGAGTGGCCCACGAGCCAGGGGCGAATCTCGAGGGCGCGCAGCCAGGCCAGCAGCCAGGCGGCGAGGTCTTCGACGTGGTGGTGATCGATGGCATCGCTGCCCTCGCGGCCGGGGAGGGCGATGGCGTGGACGTCGGCCCAGGACCAGGCGTCGGCGACCAGCTCCCAGCTCGACGCGGTCCCGCTCGCGCCGTGGATCAGGACCACGCTCGGGCCGCTGCCGGCTCGGTGCAAGCTGGCGACGGCGCGGTCTTCGACTCGGTGCAGGGCGGGCTTCACTTGGGGGCTCCAAAGAACTGCGGGTAGGCCGAGATCAGCACCTCGGCGGTCTCGCCGAGGTGGGCGGCGAGGGCTTCGCAGGCCTGGTCGGGGTTGCGGCTCACGGTGGCCTCGGCGATCGCCTGGTGCTCGGCGGCGACGTCCCTGCGCCCGCGCAGGCCGGCGTCGCTTTGCGAGGCGAGGTTGCGGTAGCGCTCGGTCAGGGCGTAGAGGTGCTCGCGAAAGCGCAGCAGATAATTGGAGGGGCAAGCCTCGACCAGGACCTGGTGAAAGGCGTGGTGCGGCTCGACGAATTGGGCCCGGGCCGCGGGGCTGGGGTCGTCGTTGGTGACGCGCTCGAGTACGTGGCAGGCGGCCATCACCCGCCCCTCCCAGACCAGGTCGCCGTGCTCGATGGCGTCGCGCAGGGCGAGCAGCTCGATGCGCTGGCGGGTCTGGGTGAGGTCGAGCAGGTCGGCGCGAGAGATCGGCGCGACCCGAAAGCCGCGCTGGTCCTCGCTGGTCACCCAGCCCTCCGCGGCCAGGCGAGAGGCGGCCTCGCGCAGCGGACCGCGGCTCATCTCATAGCGCTCGGCGAGGGAGACGAGCTTGAGCTTGGCGCCGGGGGCGACGCGTCCCTCGACGATCTCTGCGCGCAGGCGGTCGGTCGCGACCGACGCCTCCGTACGACGGATGGGCTGGTCCATGGCTTGGCGGGATTCTAGTGGGCGGGGAAAAGCAGATCCAGATGAAATTTCCATTTGATGTTTTTGCAGACATTTGTAGACTGCCGCTGAATCATGCGACTCGCATCTCTTTGCCAAAACGGCCGTGATTTCCTCGCTGCGCACCACGACGGCCAGATCCGCGATCTCAGCGCCGTCGATGCGACGCTCGGCGCCGACCTCGGAGCTTTGATCGCTTCGGGCGAGGATTGGTACCAGCGCGCGCAGGCGGCAGTGGGTCGGGCACCGGCCGCGGAGCCGGGCGCGAGCTACCGGCCCGTGGTCCCGCGGCCGCCCAAGTTCATGTGCCTGGGCCTCAACGACGTCGTCCACGCCCGCGAGGCCAAGCTGCCGATCCCCGAGTTCCCGGTGGTCTTCTCGCGGGTGGCCTCGTCGCTGATCGGCCACGGTCAGGCGATGCTGCGCCCGGCCGAGTCCGAGGCCCTGGACTTCGAGGTCGAGCTGGCGGTGATCATCGGCCGAGGCGGGCGACGGATCCCCGAGGCCGAGGCGCTCGATCACGTCGCTGGCTACAGCGTGTTCAACGACGGCTCGATCCGCGACTGGCAGCTGCGCGACTCTCAGTGGACCTTGGGCAAGAATTTTCATGGCACCGGAGCGCTCGGGCCGTGGATGGTCACCCCCGAAGAGCTGCCTCCGGGCGCCAGCGGCCTGCGCATGACCACCCGCGTGGGCGACGAGCTGTTTCAAGACGGCGACACGGGCAAGATGATCTTCGGCGTCGCCCGGACGATCGCGCTGCTCTCCGCCGCCCTCGCCTTCGAGCCGGGTGATGTGATCGCCATGGGCACGCCGGCGGGGATCGGCCACGCCCGCACGCCGCCGCGTTACCTTCGCCCTGGGGAGACCTGCACCGTGGCCATCGAAGCCATCGGCGAGCTGGCCAACCCCATCGCCGACGACCCGCCCCGCTGAGCGCGACGCCGGCCCGCACCCCTCGGACCTCAGCCTTCGGAGCAAGCATGAACGAGTCGCAAGACACCCTCGATCGCCGCGCGCAGATCAAAATCCGCGGCCTGCATCACCACGCCTATCGCACCGCCGACATGGCGGCCACCCGGCACTTTTGGGAGGACCTGCTCGGCTGCCCGCTGATCGGGACCTTCGTCGAGACCACCGACCCGGTCACCGAGAAGCCCTCGAACTACGTGCACACCTTCTTCGAGCTCGGCGACGGCTCGGCGATCGCCTTCTTCCAGTTCCAAGAGGGGCTCTACAAGCCCTCGGAGATCCTCGGCAAGCAAGACCCCTTCGACCACCACGTCGCCCTCGAGCTCGAGTCCAAGCAGGCGGTGCTCGCCCTGCGCGATCGTCTGCAGGCCGCCGGCTACGACCACATGGTGATCGACCACGGCTACTGCTACTCGGTCTACCTCCACGACCCCAACGGCATGCAGGTCGAGCTGACCACCAAGGTGCCCGAGACCGTGGAGATCATGGAGCGCCACGCCAAGACGGCCCGCGCGGACCTCGACAAGTGGCTCGCCGGGGTCACCGAGGCCAACAACGCCTACCGTCGCCTGCGCGGCGAGCAGCAGCCGGCCGAGTGAGGGAGTGAGGCGACGTGGGCGAGGTTCATCTGACCTTCGACAACGGCCCGCACCCCGAGGTCACGCCGCGGGTGCTCGACGTGCTCGACGCCCACGCCATCCACGCGACCTTCTTCGTGCTCGGCAAGCACCTGGCCACCGCCGAGGGCATGGCCATGGCCGAGGCCACGCGGGACCGCGGGCATCGCCTCGGCAACCACTCGTTTAGCCACGAGGTCCCGCTGGGCGAGGACCTCGGGCCCGCGGCCGTCGCCCGCGAGCTCGAGGGGACGCAGCGCCTGCTCGACGAGGTCTGGCGAGGCCCGCGGTGGTTTCGGCCCTTCGGCGGCGGCGGCAAGCTGGGCCCGCACCTGCTCTCGCCGGACAGCGTCGAGTGGCTGGTGGCGGGCAAGCACACCTGCGTGCTGTGGAATTCGGTGCCCGGGGACTGGCTGGACGCCGAGGGCTGGGTCGAGCGAGCGCTGGCCGACGCAGCGCGCCTCGAGCATGCGGTGATCGTGCTGCACGACATCTTGCCGGAGGCCATGACGCGCCTCGATGAATTCATCTGTCGGCTGCGCGAGGCTGGGCATCGCTTTGGCGATGACTTTCCTGCGGCGTGTCTGCCGATTGTCGAGGGGGCGCCTCGGGCTGGGCTCGAGGCCTTCGTGCGCGCGGCCGAGTGAGCGGTTGAATGAGCCGTCAGCGGCGGGCCAAGGTCGCGCGAACCTTCGCTCCGACTCGCTCGACAGGCTCGACAGGCTCGTTCCAATTGCCCGATGCGTCAGGGCTCAGGGCGCCGAGCTTTCTCGAGCCAGTCGCGCCGCTGGCTGCTCGAACAAGGGCGGGAAATACAGCCGAATCGAGGTCCCAACCCCGAGCTCGCTCTGAATCTCGAGGTGCCCTCCGCTTTGCTTGACGAAGCCATAGACCATGCTCAGCCCCAGCCCGCTGCCCACGCCCTCGGCCTTGGTGGTGAAGAAGGGCTCGCAGACCCGGGCGAGGAGCTCGGGGCTGATGCCGGAGCCGTCATCGTGGACCTCGACGACGACGAAGTCGCCGACGATGTCCTCACCGTCGACGCTGACGCGGGCGCCGGGGGGCATGGACTGGTTGGCGCAGCGCAGCTTCAGGTGGCCGCGGCGCTGGGTCATGGCGTCGCGGGCGTTGATGCACAAGTTGACGATCGCGCTGACGAACTGGGTGGCGTCGAGGCGGCAGTCGTGGGCGGCGGAGGCGGCGTGGACGTCGACCTCGACGCCGGCGCCGAGGGTGCGGCGCAGCAGCTCGGTGATCCGCTCGAGCTCGGCGCCGGGCTGGACGCGGCGCGGGCACAGCTCGCGCTGGCGGGCGAAGGCGAGCAGCTGCTGGGTCAGGCCCGCGGCCTGCTCGCAGGCGTCGAGGGCCAGAGCGAGCTCGGCCTCGAAGCTGGCGGCGTCCGCCCGGGCCATGCCCATGAGCTCGAGCTGGCCGGTGATGATCGTCAGGAAGTTGTTGAAGTCGTGGGCGAGGCCGCCGGTGAGCTGACCGATGGCCTCCATGCGCTTGGCCTGGTGGAGCTGGGCGTCGAGGCGCTCGCGCTCGCGCTCGAGGGCCCGGCGCGCGGTGATGTCGGCGACGCTGGCCCGGACGAGCAGGCGCTCGGGGTTGGGCAGGGGGACGAGGCGGACCTCGCAGGGGAAGGGCGCGCCGTCGGCCCGGCGGTGTTGCCACTCGAAGGTCTGCTCCTGGCCGGCGGCGACCAGGGCGAGCAGCTCGGTGATCCGCAGCTCGGAGGACTGGCCGTCGGGCTGCGTGGGCGGGCTGAGCTGCTCGACGCTGGCCCCGAGCAGCTGCCCCGGCGGCCAGCCGAAGATCTGCTCGGCCTGGACGTTGGCGTCGATCAGCCGCTGGGTGCCCACGTCGATGATCAAGATCGCCTCGGGGGCGTGCTCGACCAGGGCGCGGAAGCGGTCCTCGCTCTGGCGCAGGTGGGCCATGGACTCGAGGCTGGTGACGGCGTGGGCCAGGCGGGCGGCGATGCGCTCGAGCAGGCGCGCCTCGTGCTCGAAGCGCCTGGCCTTGGCGCAGTCGTGAAAGCCCATGAACCAGCTCGGGCCGAGCTCGGGCTGGATGGCCACGACCATCATGGAGCGCACGCCCTGCTGGTGCAGGACGCTGGTCGCGGGGATCGGCTCGACCCCCGGGCCGGGCTCGGAGCCGTAGCTGAGCACCACCTCGCGGGCGCGGGCGGTGGCGATCACCTTGTGTAGAAACTCGTCTTGCTCGTGGTCCTTGCCCTCGAGCACCAGCGGCCACGGCTCGCGGGTGTACTCGATGACGCCGGCGTCCCCGAGCGGGCGAAAGAGCTGCAAGAAGGCGCGATCGCAGGCGAAGATGTCGATGAAATTACGGATGGCCTCGCGCAGCAGATCGTCGACGCTGCGGCTGACGACGATGAGGTCGTCGATGATCTCGAGTGCGTCGAGGACGCGCTCGGCTTGCGACCGATCGTTCATGCTCGCTGAGGATAACAGCGCAGCTCACTTCCGGGCGGGACCCAAAACGAGCTCGATGGTGCGCGCGTCTGCGAGCCCGAGGCTGAGCTTGGTGCCCGCCGGTGCGCGGGTCAGCGCAAAGAAGCGACTGTAATTTTCACCACGTATATCGTGTCCGTCGATGGTCACGATCTCGTCTTTGGCGGCCAGCCCGGTGCCCGCCGCGGGGCCGCCGTGGCGGACGAGGGCGACGATGGTGCGCTCGTCGTTGGCCGGAGACCTGTCTTCTAGGGTGAAGCCGAGGTCGCCCGGCGCGTCGCCGGGGGAGAGGCGCCGGGCGATGAGGGTGATGTCGTCGAGGTCTTGCTCGGTGGGCTCGGGCGCGAGCTCGAGGGGGAGCCACTGGGTCTCGTAGCTGCTCTCGCCGCCAGTGAGGGGCATGACCATCATGTTCACCATGCCCGAGGGGACGCCCTCGAGCACGAAGCGGCCGTCCTCATCGCTGATGTTCTTGCGCTCGGGATCGGGGACGCTCGGGCCGCTGGTGTTGGCGAGCACCTGGATACTGGGGATGGGCTCGCCGCTTTCGAGGTCGACGACGCGGCCGCGGAGGGTGAGCAGGGGCTGGAGGGTGAGCTCGATGCCCTCGAGCTGCTGGCCGGCGTCGAGCTCGGCCTCGGCGGCGGCGTTGCCGAGCTCGGAGGTCACGCTGATCTCGTAGTGGCCGGCGGGGAGGTCGGCGATCTGCCAGCGCCCCTGGGTGCGGAAGAAGGACTCGCGCCGCCACACGCTCTGGGCCTCGCCGTGGATCGAGAGCTCGAAACGATCGGGCAGCGCGCCTTCGTTGGCGACGCGGACGACTCCGGCGAGGGAGGCACCCTCCTGGATGACGAGCTCGACATCGTCGCCGGGGCTGACGCCCTCGACGGAGGCCTCGCCGCCGCCCTTGCGCTGGGCGAAGACCAAGAAGGTGCCCTCGGGGAGCTGGTCGAGGACGAAGCGTCCGTCCTGATCCGTGAGCGCGGGCGTGTCGCGCCAGGCCGAGCGGACCATGAAGTTCTCACGCGAGCCGCTGGCGCCGGTGCGGTCGGACATGCGCTGGGCGCTGACGAAGGCGTCGACCACCGGGCCGCCGTCGGCGTCGACGACCCGCCCGCGAAGCTCGCGATCGTGGCGCGCGACCACGAGCTCGACCTCGGTGACGGCGTTGGCCTCGATGTTGACGAGCGCGCCTTGATCGTCGTCGTCGGTGGTCCCTGGCGCGCGCATGGTGCTGCCGCCCTTGCGGGCGACGACGCGAAGCTCCCCGGGGCGAAGCTCGTGGAGCTCGAACTTGCCGGCCTCGTCGCTGCGGGTGGAGGAGGCGCCCCTGCGCCGCCTGTCGCCACTTTGGACTTGGATGTCGACGCCCGCGACGGGCTGCCCGCTGGTGTCGATGACCCGCCCGCGCACGCCTCCGACCGCGGGGAGGACGAGGCGCAGGCCGTCGACGCTCTCGTTGTCGAGGGTCACGGAGACCGGCTGCTCGGGGCTCGGTCGGCCGCCGCCCCAGCCACGGCCACCGGCGTTGACCTCGTAGCGCCCGGGGAGCAGCCCGGCGATGACGAAGCTGCCGTCGGTGTCGGTCCGCGAGCCGCCGCGGGTGCTTCGCTCGCGCGCGCCCTCACCCTCGCTGACGGGCTGGGCCCACACGTCGACGTCTGCGACGACCTCGCCGGCGTCGTCGACGACCAGGCCGCGGAGCGCGAGACCTTCGCTGACCTCCCAGGTCGCGTCGGCGAGCGCGCCCTCGCTCAGGCTCAGCGCGGGGTAGTGCTCCGCGGACAGGTAGCCGTCGCAGCGGACGTCGACCTCGTACTCGCCGGGGATCAGCCCGCGAAAGCGGACGATGCCCCCGTCTTCGATGCGCGCGCGGTCGCGGTCGCTGTGCGGGAGGGTGAGGGAGACGTTGCCTCCTGGGCAGGGCTGGGGCTCGCCCTCGGTGTCGCTGGCGATCACCACGTGGCCGACGACGTAGCTGGCCGGGTGGGCGCGGATCACCAGCGGCTCGGAGGCCTCGGCGAGCCCGAGAAAGACGCGCTCTTCGGCCTCGCCATAAAAGGTGTCGCCGCGGGCGATCGGCTTGTAGCTGCCGGGGGGCAGGCCGGTGATGCGGAAGCGGCCCTCGGCGTCGGTTCGGACCACGCCCGAGGTCTCGCCGAGCTCGCTGGCGCCGCCGCCCGACTCGACGACGACGCCGGGCAGGCCCTCGCCAGTCTCGGCGTGGACGACCTTGCCCAGGAGCACGCTCTCGGGGGCCAGCGCGAGCACGACGCGCTCGGCGGGGGCGACGGCCCGGGTGCTGGCTTCGGCGTAGCCCTCGGCGCTGGCGGAGAGCTGCAGCTCGCCGGTGGCCGTCCACAGCTCGAAGTGCCCGTCCTCGCCCGACTCGACCACGGCCGCGCCGATCTCGTGGCTGCGGGCGGGGTTTTGATGGCTGAGGTTGGCGAAGACCTGCGCGCCCTCGATGCCGCCGCCGGCGATGTCCTCGACCACGCCGCTGACCTTCACGGCGCCGGCGTGGAGCTTCAGGTCGATGTCCTCGCGGGTCTGCCCGGGGCGCAGCTGCAGCTCGGTCTCCCAGCGCGGGCGGCCGAGGCCCGCACGCTCGCGCTCGCGCTCGAACCAGCGCCCGGGCACGAAGCCCGGGGCGCTGGCGACGACCTCCGTGGGCACGGGCCACAGGCCCTCGATGCGGTAGTGGCCGTTGTTCTCGCTGCGGACACAGCGGGGGCTGTCGTCGCCGAGACCTCGCAGGGCGCGTGAGTTGGCCATGGCGCAGACCTTCGCGCCGGAGACCGGGGTGTCGGCTTCATCGCGGACGGTCCCGCTGATCGCCGCCTTGTCGGCGCGGGTGAGATCGATGTCGAGGGCCGCGTGGCTCGCGGGGTCGAAGCCCGGGATGTTCGACACGCCCGCGCCCGCGTCCGCGAGCTCGTCCGTGTCGGCGGACTCGCTCGACGCACTCGGGCCGCCCGCGACTCTCCATGCCAAGAACGCGAGCATGACGAGCAGGGTGAAGATCGCGGGGGGCAGCCAGCGCGGCCGCGTGGATTGTGAGCTGGGGGCGTCGGACATCGGCGAGGACACCGAGTATATCGGTCTCCCGCCAAGCTCGCCGGCCGCCTCTTGGTGCTACTGCCCAAAGCCGCAGCCTCGCGACGACTCCTCGGGCGGATAAAAAGGCGGCGGCGCCATGGTGACCCGCGGCTCGACGTCCTCGCTGTCGTCGCAGGAAACTCGACGGAAGACCGTGGGCACGTCGACGTAGCGTCCGCCGTCGTTGTTGACCGACTGAAATTCCTGGATCTCGTGGTCGATGGTCCCGGAGAAGCGGTCGAGGTTGTAGCCAAAGGCGTTGGTCACGGCACAGATCGCGTCTTCCATCTTCCAGCTCAGGCCGTGGAACTCGACCTCGCCGTCGCGGTAGCTGCCGACGGCGTCCATGGACACGAGATACTGGAGCCGGTTCCGGCAGGGGCCGCGGACGGTCTCGGTCTTGGGCCCGTACCAGCTCTCGTTGAGGATCTCGCCCTCGAGCTCGGTCTCGCTGCCCTCGACCCGGCGGATCGTCAGGGTGAAGCGGCCCCATTCCTCGTACATCGGGTTGTAGGCGTGGGACTGCCACACGCCGGCGACCGGATCCTTGCAGGTGGCAGGCGGGGGCAGGCGCGCGCGCTGCTCGGCGACCGTGGCCGGTGCGCGGCCGGGGGTCAGGGTCAGGCCGATCACGAGGGCCGCGAAGGCCGCGCCTGCGAGGACTCGCCGACCCCTGGAACGCTGCATGATGCGCTGCTCGCGTGCTCCGCCCACCAAAGCAGGGTAGTGCGTGCTCTTGGTGACGAAAAGCCTGGCGCCATGACCTGCTGGAATTTCCCTGGTGGTCGTGTTAAGTCCGGCGGCTCGGAGGCAGGGCGGTCGAGAGGATGAGGTGATCGCGGTCGGACCCCTCGGGGTCGCAGATCGAGGAAAGTCCGGGCTCCAAAGGGCAGGGTGCTTGCGAAATGCAAGTCGGGGCGACCCGCAGGAAAGTGCCACAGAAAGCAAACCGCCGGCGTACGCGTCGGTAAGGGTGAAAGGGTGCGGTAAGAGCGCACCGGGCCCCCGGTGACGGGGGTCGCAGGGTAAACCCCACTCGGAGCAAGGCCGAACAGAGCCGCTCGCTGGACCCTCGGGGAAGGCGAGCTAGGGTAGCCCGCCCTCGTGCTCGGGTAGTGCCGCGAAGAAGAATGATCACCACCCGGGGGAGGCGACGAACTCGGGGACAGGACCCGGCTTACGACCCTCTCGCCCGCCTTTGCCTCCACCTTCGATCGTGCCCTCACCAGGTGCACGACCTCGGTGGGGGAGGGCTTCACCTTCGCCTCGCGGTCAGGTCACAGAGGCAGGTGGGTTTGCTAGCCTCGCGGGTCGATGTTTGCCAAATTGCAGAAGCCTCCGTCCAAGGTCAGGGGTTCCGCGACCAAGCGGTCTCCGCGACAATATGAAGCACTGCACGCCGAAGTCTCGAAGGGCGTGAGCCGAGACCTCGGCTCGGTGGAATTCGCCCATGGTCCGGAGGTCGATCGGGCAAATGACGCGCTCTCGTCGGATGCGTTCTCGCTCGGAGATTCTGTGTATCTGTCGTCGTCGGTCGTGCGCGGGGACGGGCAGATTCGGCCGGGGATGGAGCGGACCGTCGCGCATGAGATCGTACATACGACGTAGCCAGACAGCGCTTCGGTTATGAGGCGGTCCTGTCCGAGCAAGCGAGATCCTGGCGAGCGCAAGGGCTCCAAGGATGAATATCCCTACGTCTATACACAGCTGGCCGGCGTCGGCAGCATCCGCTACGAGTGGCCCATTGGGGCGGAGCTGGGCGAGGACACCGAGATGAAGGATCTCGGGAACCTGTTCAAGGTGTGGCGGGTTCAGGGCTTCGCGGTCGCCAAGACGGAGCTCAACGCCGGCGCCAAGGGGAGCGAGCTGCTGTCCAGGATCAAGGACCGGCAGGAGGTCCTGCTGATCGACGAGCAGGACAAGGGGATTGCACGCAGCGAGCGCGGGAAGAGCATCGTGACCGGCGTCAAGCGGCAGGTCGTCATGTTCGGTCGCAACGACTGCATGGGCGACGAGCTCTTCAACCATGGCCTCGCCTCGGGGCGGAGGCAGCACGTCGAGGGGCTCGCTCGCAGCCAGGGGATCTCGGTCATCTCCCCGGATGAAGTCGATCAGCTGATGGGCGCGGAGCAGGGCTACGCGCGCCACCAGGCGAATATCATCGCGTCTGCGATCGACGCGCTGCCGCGCTATCCTTCACTCTCCGGGTCGAACGACTCCGCCAAGGAGCGCGCGCAGAACCGGAGCGTGCTCATCGTCGAGGTGCCGGCGCCGCTAGTGTGCGCGCCAGAGGACTTGAAGGGCCCAGGCTTGGAGCACCGGCCGCTGACTTCGTTGCTCGTCAGTCATTTGTGCCCGACAAACTCCCTCCTCGCGCCTCGTCAGCGACCGGCGGTCCGGCGCCTGAGACCCTTCAAGTCCTCTGGCGCGCACACTAGCGACGTCAGGCGACGCGGCCGATCTGATGATGCAGCACCGCGAACGCAAGTACGACCGAGTCCGCGAGCGCTTCCTCGACGGCTGGCTCGATCAACTGAAGGTCGCCAGCGACAACGGCATCCACGAGTGCATCCTCGCCAAGGCGAGGCCCTACCTCGTCGAGCGCATCGTGACCTTCATCGACAGCGAGGGTTCTGCGACGATCTCCAGGCCCTCCGACAACGAGGCCTACATCCCCGGCGAGGACAGCGGCAAGGGCTGCCAGGGCGGTCGCGTCAAGCACAAGGGCGGCAAGAGCCAGACTTTCTGCGAGTGGTACGACATGGTCAAGGCGCTCTACCGTGAGACCTGCGGGAAGGACGGGATCGATCACGAAGACTGCCCCCTGGAGACACCGCCGATCACGCCGCTCTACGTGAGCGAGGAGCTGTTCAAGTTCTTCGTGCGGGAGGACCTGACACAGAGCTCGTTTCGAGCCCACGCTGCTCGGGTCGCGAACGAGGTCTATAACGGGGTCTATGACTACTGGTCGACCCGCCTGGACTCGACCGAGGGCAACACGGAGGACTCGGCGCAGATCAAGGCGATGCTGAGGTGGTTCATCGGTCGCCAGTTCCACGTCAAGGGCGATCGCGTGGACACCTCCGAGCCGAACAACGCGAACATCTACTCGTGCTTCTCGGCGTCGGGGCTCTTTGCTCCGCGCTACAGCGACTTCGTGTCGAGCTTCAACGAATTCCTGGGGCCGAAGTACGGCTTCCCCTACTGAGCACTCTCAGTAGGGCTCGACGTTCAGCCACAGCGAGAGCCAGGGCCACGAGCAGGCGGTCGAGGCGCTCCGACAGGGCTCGGGGGCGAGCTGCGTCGCGGCGTCGATGATCTCCGCCCAGGTCGCCCGCTCGTCGAGCACGAGCAGATGCGTGGGCGCCGAGGCGCCGCTCGCTGCGGGCTCGACTGGCGTGAGGATCTCGAGCTCCCCGTCGACGAGCGCGGCGAGGGTCGCCGCTCGCTCCCCCGCGACGTGGGGGAGCAGGCAGCGCAGCCCGCCCTGCTCGGTTGCGCAGGCCCGGAGGCGCCGCCGCTCGAGGGTGATCGGGATCCATACGTCGAAGGGGAACGCGTCCCCGTGAGCAATCGAGACGGCGTGGGCTCGGATCTCCTTGTCGAGCACACGTCCCCGGAGCTCGTCCACGCGCGCGCGGCCATCGATGACGAGGGCGTCGCCGGGGGAGCTCGTGGGGCGCTGGCCGGGGCCGATCGGCGTCGGGCTCTCGGCGACGAAGCTCGGCGGGCTGAGCTCGGTGAGCGGTGAGCGTAGGGGCTGGGGGTCGAACCAAGCCTTGCGGCCTTCGCCCGCGACCATGACCCAGACGAGCTGGCGGGCGGCGGGGCTGGAGACGCCGACCTCCTCGAGCATGAGCTGGGTCCTCAGCGCCCGGTTCTCCAGAAGCCCGAGGGCGAGGACCTCCTCGGGGTAGCCGCAGCGCTTCGCGCAAGCGGGGTCGAGGCCTCCGCCCGATCCTGGCGAGCAGCCTTCGTCCGGCGAGTCGACGATCTCCCAATACGCCTGGCCGCGGTCGAATTCGCCGTGGACACGCGCGACGAAGGTCGCCGTGTCCCAGGTGACGATCTCGCACGCGCCGTGGAGCGCGTCGACGACGTCTTGGGTCCGGTCGAGGCGAAGGCCGGGGTCGAGGGCGGAGAGCTCCCGCCCGAGGGCCTCGAGGGCTGCGGCGTCGCAGCGGGGGGGATCGGGCAGTAGCGAGGTGCCGACGAAGACCGCGCCCGCGATCAGGGCGAGCCCGAGGGCGGCTCCGACGAGGGCCTTCTTCTCGCGCGCCCTCATGTCAGTCGACCAGCAGCCCGAGCTCGCGGGCGACCTCGACGCGGCGATCTTGAAAGGGCACCCGCCAGCGCGTCGACCAGTCGAGCTCGAGGGCGTCCATGTCCCAGGCCGGCGCGGGGATCAGGTCGCGGCGGGCGAGCTCGCGGTGCAGGCGGATCTCCGCCTCGGGCTCGCGCGAGAAGGGGAAGGGGTTGCGGGCCTCGTGTTCGTCGAGGTGGGGGTACTTGTGGTCGTCGGCGGCGATCAGCTCGAGGAGCTCGTGGCCGCGGCGGTCCATATAGTCCAGGAAGGTGGCCGAGAAGGGGCCGGGGGGAGCGGCGTGCAGGCTCGGCTCGCGGGCCAGCCACTTGGCCCAGTCGAAGCCGTAGACGAAGTCGTGGACGTAGGAGAAGTTGATGGGGGTGGCCTGGCCGTAGAGGTGCTGGAGACCGCTGGCCTGGGAGAAGCGCCGGGCGAGGCGCTCGCGGGCCGCGGCGGGGGAGCAGCCGGCGTCGAGGGCCGCGACGACGCCCTGGCACAGGGCGAGGGCCGGGAGGTCGAAGTCCCAAAACAAGTTGCCGGGGAAGGCGGCGAGCTCGGCCAGGGCGAGCTGGGCGAGGCCCTCGGCCAGGGGCTGTCCGAGGAGCTCGGCCGCGTGCGCGGGCAGGCGAGCGAGGACGGCGGCGTGGACCTCGGTCAGGGCGCTGGGGCGCTCGCGCTCGGGGTCGAGGCTGCGCAGCGCCGCGGCCTCGCGGGCGAGGCGGGCGTCGACGGCCGCGAGCTCGGCGGTCACAGATCCCATCCGAGCAGGGTCAAGACCACGAGGACCACGGACAGGAGCAGGGCGCTGCGCCACTGGGCCTGGTGGAGCACGTACTTGTAGAGCCGCTGCTCGGCGAAGGCGTTGGTCTTGGCCTGGGGGCTGAGCTTGCGCAGCCTTCGCCAGTTGACGAGGACGACGACGATCACCAGGGCGCCGACCGGGGCCGGGACGACGCCCGACAGGCGCATGGAGATCGCCCAGACCAGCGCGGCCATGAGCACGACCCGCTCGATCAGCGCGCGCGCGGCCCGGTTGCCGTACTCGCTGGCGTAGGTCCGCTTGCCCCCGCGGCGGTCGCTCTGCTCGTCGGACAGGCCGCTGGCCACGGCGCTGCACAGCGCGAGCATGGCGAAGCCGGGCAGCAGCCACAGCTGCGTGACCCACAGGGCGCCGGACTGGAGGTAGAGCCCAAAGCAGGGCAGGGCCACGCCCACGCCGAGGCCCTCGAGCCACTCGCCGCCGCCGCGATAGTTGAGCTTCAGGGGCGGGAGGGTGTAGGCGACGAAGATCCCCAGCAGGCCGATGGCGGCGACGCCCAGGTGCGGGCGCGCGAGGCTGAGCTCGGCGTAGGTCGCCAGGCCGATGGCGGCGAGGCCGGCGACGATGCCCGCGCCGAGCAGCGCGCCCGCGGGCAGGATGCCGTCGGGGATCGTCTTGGGCGAGCAGCCGTCGGGGAACATCTGGCGCTTGATGCGATCCACGCGGCGGTCGCCCCAGTCGTTGAGGAAGACCACGTAGAGCAGGGCGCAGAGCGTGAAGCCGAGGCCGAGGGCGAGGGCTCGCCAGTCGAGCTGGCCGGCCGCGGCGACGCCCAGGGCCTGGCCGAGGACGGTCGGGACGAGGAGCTTGGGCCAGCTGTCGACCTTGGCCGCGTAGATCCAGCGAGCGATCAGGCTGCGCGAGGCCGGGTGCACGGCCGGAAGGTAGCAGAGCGGCGCGCCTGGGCACAGGGAGGCCGGGCAGGCGCGAGTCAGGACGCACACCGACGCCCCCAGGGACGCTCGTTCGCTCCACTTGGGCGCTTGCGCGAGGTCGAGGGGGGGACGTAGCGTCGTCCGGTCATGGGATCTGCCAGGCTTTGTTCATGGGCGCTGGGTTCGGCGCTGGCCGTGGCCGTCGGTGTCGGGCTCCCGGGCTGCGAGCGCGGCGAGGGCGAGACGGTGACGCCGGGCGAGGGCACGGCGACGCCGGGCGAAGGATCGCCGGACGCGAGCGCCGAGGCGCAGCGGGTGACCTTGCTGCGCGGGGCCACGGTGATGACGGCGACGGGGGAGACCTTCGCCCCGGGGGCCGTGCTCGTGACCGGGGCGACGATCACCGCGGTCGGGGCCGCCGACGCGGTCGCGGCCCCGGAGGGCGCCGAGGTCATCGAGCTCGCGGCCGGGCAGGTGCTGACCCCGGGGATCATCGACACCCACTCGCACATGGGCGTCTACGCCTCGCCCGAGCTCACGGCGCACAGCGACGGCAACGAGATGGTCAACCCGATCACGCCCTACGCCCGGGCGGCGGACGGCTTTTGGCCGCAGGATCCCCAGCTGGCCCACGCCCTCGCTGGCGGGGTCACGGCGGCGCAGATCCTGCCCGGCTCGGCCAACCTGATCGGCGGTCGGAGCTTCGTGATCAAGCTGCGCCCCAAGGCCCGCTCGGCCGAGGATCTGCGCTTCGCGGGCGCGCCGGACGGGCTCAAGATGGCCTGCGGCGAGAACCCCAAGCGGGTCTATGGCGACAAGGGCGGCCCGGGCACGCGCATGGGCAACGTCGCGGGCTACCGCGCGGCCTTTCAGCAGGCCGTGGAGTATCAGCGCCAGTGGGACGACTACGAGCGCACGCTCGCGCTGTGGGAGACCGGGCGCAGCGGCGAGGGTGAGGGCGACGACGCCCGCCCCGTGCCCCCGCCGCGGGACTTTGGCCTCGAGACCCTGGCGGCGGTGCTCGAGGGCGAGACCCTGGTCCACATGCACTGCTACCGCGCCGACGAGATGTCGCTGATGCTCGAGCTCGCGGCGAGCTTCGGCTTCCGGATCCGCAGCTTTCACCACGCGGTCGAGGCCTACAAGATCGCCGACCGCCTGGCCGCGGCCGAGATCGCGGCCTCGGTGTGGGCCGACTGGTGGGGCTTCAAGGCCGAGGCCTTCGACGGTGTGCGCGAGAACGCGGCGATGGTCAGCCGCGCCGGGGCCCGGGCGATCATCCACTCGGACTCGCCCGAGGGCATCCAGCGCCTCAACCAAGAGGCCGCCAAGGCGATGTACGCGGGGCGGCGCGCGGGCATCGAGATCAGCGAGGACGAGGCCCTGCGCTGGCTGACCATCAACCCGGCATGGGCCCTGGGCGTCGACGAGCAGACCGGCAGCCTCGAGGCCGGCAAGGCCGCGGACCTGGTGGTCTGGAGCGGCGACCCCTTCAGCGTCTACACCCGGGCGCTACAGGTCTATATCGACGGCGAGCTGGTCTACGCCCGGGAGGGCGCGCCCGGCCGCCCGCGCAGCGACTTCGACCTCGGCCTGCGCGACGCCCTGGAGGACGCACCATGAGCACATTTTGCAAGCACCTGTCGGGCCTGTGTCTGGGGCTGGCCGTGAGCCTGGCCGCGCCCGCGAGCCTGGCCGCGCCACCTGCTGGGCGGCGCGCCGAGGCTGCGGCTGCGCCCGCGGCCGAGTCTCCCGTGGCCGATAAATTGCTGCTCACCCACGCGAGGATCTTCGTCGGTGACGGCAGCGTGATCGAGGACGGCGCGATCCTGATCGAGGGCGGCAAGATCACCAAGGTCGGCGCGGGCGTGAGCGCGGCCGGGGTCACCACCATGGACCTCGGCGGCAAGCTGGTGACGCCGGGGCTGATCGCCGCCGACACCCAGCTGGGCCTGGTCGAGATCAGCCTCGAGGACAGCACCCGCGACGAGAGCCGCCGCGACGAGGGGGCGATCAAGGCCGGCTACGATCCGTCTTCGGCGATCAACGCCGACTCCAGCCTGCTCGCCATCCAGGCCGTGGAGGGCGTGACCACGGCCGCGGTCGCGCCCCACGGCGGGCTGATCAGCGGCGAGATCGCGTGGATCGATCTCCTGCCCGGGGCGCACGGTGAGCTGGTCGCCGCGTCGGCCGTGGGCGTGGCCATGAACTTCGGGCGCAGCTACGCCGGCTCGCGGGCGGCCAGCCTCGCCGAGCTGCGCCGCGCCCTCGACGACGCCGCCTGGTATCGCAACAACGAGAAGGCCTACGAGCGCGGGGCCGCCCGCGAGCTCGTCGCCCACCCCGACGACCTGCGCGCGCTGTGGCCGGTGCTCGACAAGACGATCCCCCTGGTCGTCCGCGCCCACCGGGCCAGCGACCTGCTCGCGCTCGGCGAGCTGGCCAGCGAGCTCGATCTGCGCGTGACCGTGGTCGGCGGCACCGAGGCCTGGAAGGTCCGCGAGCAGCTCGCGGCGGCCAAGATCCACGTGGTGCTCCAGACCACCCACAACCTGCCTGGGAGCTTCGACACCCTGGGCGCGCGCCTCGACAACGCGGCGCTGCTCGACGCCGCGGGCGTGCCCGTGGCCATCGCCCACTTCGACAGCCACAACGCCCGCAACCTCACCCAGGAGGCGGGCATCGCCGTGGCCAACGGGCTGGATCCCAAGGTCGGGCTCCAGGCGATCACGGCCAACGTCGCCGCGGCCTACGGCATGGACGCCGACTATGGAACCGTCACGCCGGGCAAGGTCGCTAGCTTGGTGATCTGGGACGGGGACGACCCGCTCGAGTTCTCGACCTGGGCCGAGCAGGTGATCGTGCGCGGCCACAGCCTCGAGATGCGCTCGCGCCAGACGCAGCTGCGCGAGCGCTACATGGACCTCTCGGACTTCCCCGAGTGAACGCGGCGTAGCCAGGCCCGCCCTGCTTACAAGGCGGGCCGGGGTCGCCCAAAGCTGGAGCCACAGCGCGGTCGAGTTTGATAGCGTCGCGCCATCATGCGTACCCGCGCGACGACCTTGGCCCCTGCATTTGCGCTCTCCATTCTCGGTTTGGGCCTCGGCCTCGGCTCTGGCTGCGGCGGCGAGCCGGCGACGGAGGACGAGGGCTCGACGGAGGACGAGTCGGCGGGCGAGAGCGCGGGCGAGTCGACCGAGGAGAGCGAGAGCGAGTCGAGCGCGAGCGAGAGCGAGTCGGACATCGGCACGCAGAGCGAGTCCGAGTCCGAGTCCGGGAGCGAGAGCGAGTCCGGGAGCGAGACGGACGCGCAGACCGAGACGGACACCGAGACCGGAGGCAGCCTCGGCTGCGTCGACGGGGCGGGCCTCGAGGAGGGCGAGCACATCTTCGAGATCGGCGGCTACGAGCGCCGCTATATCCTGCGCCTGCCGCAAAACTACGCCAGCGATCAGCCCTGGCCGGTGATCTTCGCGCTCCACGGCAACGGCGGAAACACCGACTACTGGGACACGATCGGCGGTGATCGTGACATTCGCACGGCCTTCGCCGACGAGGCGATCGTCGTGGTCGTCGAGGCCATCGACAATCAATGGCGCGACTACGACGCGGACCCCGAGACCTGGCCGGCGCGCATCGAGCTCGAGCTCGCCTACTTCGACGCGATCCTCGACAGCCTGAGCAGCGAGCTGTGCGTCGACGAGGACCAGGTGTTCTCCATGGGCTTCAGCGGCGGCGGGTCGTTCTCCGGGGTGCTGGGCTGCCGCCGCGAGTACATCCGCGCGATCGCGGTCGGTGGCAGCGTGATCTACTTCGACGCCGAGGACTGCGTGTCCACGCCGGCGGCCTGGATCACCATCGGCGACGAGGAATTCACCGACAGCCGCGCGGCCTTCCGCGACTTCTTTCGTGACCTCGCGGGCTGTGCGGAGACCTCGACCGAGGGCTCGCCGGAGGGCTGCGTGGACTATGAAGGCTGCGGGGCGGACACGCCGGTGACCTTCTGCGCGCACCCGGCCGGGCACGTGTGGCCGTCGATCGGCACCGACGCGACGCGGGTCTTCTTTCAGCAGTTCTACGCTGGCTGAGCGGCGGCGTGGGTGCATGCGCCTGGTGACGAGCCTCGACCGTGGCGCGCTGGCCGGATAGGATTGGGCATGCTCCCCCGGTCGAGGAGTCGTCGGCGCAAGGCCCTGCTCGTGGGCGCGGCGTCGCTCGTGGGCGCAGGGGTCGGTTGCGCACAGCGCCAGCTGGAGCAGGACCCGAGCTTCGCGGACATCCACCGGGAGCCTGTCTGCATGGTCCTCGTTGGCACCCACGGCTACTGGGAGGACGGGACCATCGACACGATCAACGACGATGAGAACGGGGGGAGCCTGTCGGCGTGCATGTGCATGAGTGAGGAGGAGTATGAGAAGGGCGAGCGCGACGAGGCGCTCGCGGACCTCATGCTCGAGGTCTGCCTCGCCTACAGTTCGTACCGCGGGTATGACTGGGATGACTGTGAAGAGGACCGCTACGACGGCGAGTGGATGTACTTCATCCACTGGTGGGACACGGAGGGGTTCGACTGGGCCTACGACGGAACCAGCTGTGAGCCGCCCGAGGCGTCCGAGTGCAGCGTGGGAGAAAGTCGGGGTCGCGTACCCATGTTGGGGTTGGGGTTGGGGATCGTGCTGATCTTGGTGGGACTGCGTCGAGGGATATGAGCATAATTGTGACGCAGTCGAATCTGCGGACGCGCCTGTGGTGACGGCGCCCTACGAAGGTGACCCGAGCGACGACTGCCTCAGCGATTGCGCCTACATCAACGAACCCCCCGGCGGGAGCTGCCCCGACAAGGACCCCTTCGAGTGCAACGGCGAAGCGCCCGGTGGCAGCGACGAGACCGGTGGGGAAGAGGCGGGGACGGATGGTGGAGACGAAGCGGGCTGAGCGCACACTGGCCGTCGATCGGCACCGACGCGACGCGGACCTTCTTTCAGCAGTTCTACGCTGGCTGAGCGGCGGCGTGGGTGCATGCGCCTGGTGACGAGCCTCGACCGTGGCGCGCTGGCCGGATAGGATTGGGCATGCTCCCCCGGTCGAGGAGTCGTCGGCGCAAGGCCCTGCTCGTGGGCGCGGCGTCGCTCGTGGGCGCAGGGGTCGGTTGCGCACAGCGCCAGCTGGAGCAGGACCCGAGCTTCGCGGACATCCACCGGGAGCCCGTCTGCATGGTCCTCGTTGGCACCCACGGCTACTGGGAGGACGGGACCATCGACACGATCAACGACGATGAGAACGGGGGGAGCCTGTCGGCGTGCATGTGCATGAGCGAGGAGGAGTATGAGAAGGGCGAGCGCGACGAGGCGCTCGCGGACCTCATGCTCGAGGTCTGCCTCGGCTACAGTTCGTACCGCGGGTATGACTGGGATGACTGTGAAGAGGACCGCTACGACGGCGAGTGGATGTACTTCATCAACTGGTGGGATGATCCGGATTTCGACTGGGCCTACGACGGAACCAGCTGTGAGCCGCCCGAGGCGTCCGAGTGCAGCGTGGGAGAAAGTCGGGGTCGGGCACCCATGTTGGGGTTGGGGATCGTGCTGATCTTGGTGGGGCTGCGTCAACGACGCTTCGTCTGACTGTGCGTTTCGATCCCGTCAGGGTGGACCACATACCTGGTGAGCAGGCTCGCGCGTCAGCTTGTATGTGCTGACCTCGATGGGTATCGTGAAGTATGACTGTGCGACGTCGACGCGCGTTCTTGTTGTCTGCTGGGCTGTGTGCAGGGCTGAGCGTGGCGACGCTCATGCCTGGAGGCTGCATCTTTCCTGACTATTGTATTCTCATTCAGTACAAGGGGATGGACTGGTGCAGTGAAATGAAGGGGGCCTCGATGTGGCCGGAGGGGCAACCCGAACTCGCTGATCCTGTCACGGAGGAGCATGTTGTCGCTTGTGTTTGCTTCAACTCGATCGAGCAGGAGATCCTCGATAATACGCTCCCCGCCGAGGACTATGATGAGCTGGCCGCCGAGATTGAATCCGCGGTCCGCGAGCGCTGCGCGGAGCTGGTCCCCGAGGGATATGAGCATAATTGTGACGCAGTCGAATCTGCGGACGCGCCTGTGGTGACGGCCCCCTACGAAGGTGACCCGAGCGACGATTGCCTCAGCGATTGCGCCTACATCAACGAACCGCCCGGCGGGAGCTGCCCCGACAAGGACCCCTTCGAGTGCAACGGCGAAGCGCCCGGTGGCAGCGACGAGACCGAGACCGAGACCGAGACCGAGACCGATGGCGACGAGGAGACCGGTGGGGAAGAGGCGGGGACGGATGGTGGAGACGAAGCGGGCTGAGCGCTGAGATGAGCGTGGACGCGCGCGTGGTCGGGAGACGAGGGCGGTCGCGGTCGCGGTCGGGAGGGGTGTGGGCGATGCCTGAGTCGTGCGTGTGCCGGTATTGTGGACGCGCCGGATCGCGTGGGTCACACTGTGCCGCGAGTGATGATCCCAAGGCGACCAGAGCACGCGTGGTCAGCGATTTCGACCTTTTCCCTCGCGGCGTGCTGCTGGTGTACGTCTGCCTGCGTCCAGGCCAACCCGGCCTTTCTCGCCGATGGTTCGCTCTCCGACACGGAGGAGAGCGGCGAAGGGGAGAGCGAAGGCGCGGACGCGAGCGGTGCTGAGGGGGAGAGCGGCAGCGGCGAGCAGGGCAGCGGGTCGGAGACGACCGAGGCATCGGAGACGACCGAAGCAATCGAGACGAGCGCGACGGCCGACACCGGCGAGATGATCTGCGGCGACGGTCAGCTCGACCCCGGCGAGACCTGCGACGACGGCAACGCCGAAAACGACGACGGCTGCATGACCAATTGCCTCGTCCCCGAAAGCTGCGCGGAGATCCTGGCCGTGGACGCGGAGGCGGCGAGCGGGGCCTATCTGGTGGATCCCCAGGGCAGCGGCGAGCCCTGGGAGGTGCACTGCGCCATGGACTTCAAAGGCGGCGGCTGGACGGGGTTCTTGGTCCAGGACACTTGCAACGGCCACCTCAGCAGCACCGTCGAGGCGATCTGGGAGGCGACGAGCGGCATCGACGACGCGTGCCGGCCCTACGCGGAGTACGCCGAGGGCGGGTCCCTTGGCTATGTTTGGGACATCGAGTTCCCCCCGGGCTTCTCGGCCTTCTTCTTGAGCGACTACGAGGTCAAGGCCATCGCCACGCCCGAGCTCAGCTACATCCAATTGCTGTGGAGCGTGCCCGCGATCTTTCCCAACGGCGCGCTCTCGTTTGGAGACGCCCACGCCGAGGGCCCGGTTGCGAATTGGGCCGCCAATGGCGGGGCCCTCGAGACCTTTGGCGAGGACGAGATCAAGCCCTACCCCGCACAGGAGACGGTGTTCGAGCTGTCAGAGCCCTCGGACACCCTGCGCATCGCCTGGGGCGAGTACGGTCAGATGCACGAGGGCCTCTACCCCTGGTGGTCGGGGCGGATCTATCTGCGCTAGTGGAACCCAGCGCGGCTCCTCGCGCCGGGGCTCACCACGGGCTCCTAGCTGGCCCAGGCAACCGGGGTCTCGCACTCGATGAAGGCGCCGAGCTCCTCCTCGCTGCGCCGCTCACCGTTGGCGTAGGTGTTGATGAACAGCTGCGGCGCGGAGGTTGTCGGGAGATCGGCGTCCCAGCCCTCGGGCGCGGGGTCGCAGCTCGAGGTCCCGGTGCAGCTCGCCGACTGGGTCGGGCCGATGATCACCACGCTGCCCGCCTCGAGGGTGCAGGTCACCATCATCGAGAGGTCGTTCCAGGCCGGGCAGATGCCCACGTTGTCGCGGTAGGCCTCCTTGGGATCTTGCGGCTCGATCACCGACCACCACGCGCCGATCTCTCCGGCAGGGCTGTCGCTGAGGCACTCGGTCGTCGTGTCCTGGGCCGTGAACGCGCGGTAGATCGTCACGTCCTCGAGCACGACGACCATGTCGCCGCGGGTGACCCCGCCCTGGAGGGCCGCCTTGACCGGGGAGTACTGGCCGCTCGGCGGTGGGTTGGTGCAGCTTTGGCTGACCATCTCGGGGACCTGGTCCGTGTCGAGCACGGTCCACAGCGCGAACTTGGCGATGGTCTCCTCGGGGAGCTCCATGCCCTCGGCGGTCCACGGCTGGAGCGCGCTGTGGTCGACCTCGCAACCAAAGTTGAAGTCCGCGGCCGCGGCGGCCTCGGCGGGGGCGGGCTCGTCGGTCGAGTCGGGGGTCGTGGGCTCGGGGGAGGTGGTGCTCTTGCAGGCCGTCAGCGAGAGCGCGGCGGACAGCAAGGAGAGGGGGAGGAGGGAGGAGCTGAAAAGTTGCATCGTTCGAGACCTGCGCCGTTTGTGTGTTCCGCGCAGGCGGCAATGTTGCCCTAGATGAACTGGGTAGTCACCCCGAGCCCGAACTGCCCCCGGGCGAGCGTCGGCTCGAGCTCAGGGCGCTGCGGGTCATGGTCGCGTCGGTGCGCAGGCGGTCTTTGGTCCGCAGCAAGCTGATCACGGCGACCGGCGGCATGACGAGGCTGAACACCGCCCACAGGTGTGGGGCCCAGCCCGGCCGGAGCGTGGCGAGGGTCGAGAGCCCGAGGTTCAAGGCGATGATCGGCCACAGCCGGCGGTCGACGAGATAGACGATGATCGCGGCCACGCCGGCGATCGCCAGAAAGTCGTAGGCGAACATCAGCTCGAAGCCGGCGCCGCCGAGCCAGGCGATCAGCCGGTGGCCGATCAGAAAGACGCTGATCAGCACGGGCAGGGCGAGGGCTCGCGGGTCGCCGAGGTGGCGGGACAAGACCCCGCGCAGGCTGAGCACGGTGGTGATCATGAGCGCGGCCTGGGCCCCGGAGACCGCGGCCCAGCTCGCGGCCGTGTAGCTGACGACGTCGGCGGATTCGAGCCCCAGCCAGACCGCGGGGAAGGACCAAAACAGCGGGGTGAGCACGCGCAGGGGCAGGCCCGGGCGACCTTCGAAGAGCCCGGGTTGAGCCGAGGCGAGGGCGTCTTCGATGTGCTGGAGCAGCGGCTCGAGGGACGGCCAGCGCTCGATGGGGAGCTTGGACAGGCCGCGGAGGATCGCCTGGTGCAGCGCCGTGGGGACGCGCTCGGGCTTGGGGATGTGCGCCGGCTCGCCCTCGAGCACGGCCTGCATCAGCGCGGGCATGGTCGCGCCGGAGAAGGGCGCCCGGGCATAGAGGGCGGAGAAGAGCGCGACGCAAAAGGCGAACTGATCGCTGCGCGCGTCCGCGGGGATGCCGGACCACTGCTCCGGGGCCATATAGGCCGGGGTCCCAATGAGCGCGCCGGTGCGGGTGAGCGAGGTGTCCGACGCGCGCAGCGATCTCGTTGGGCCGCCCGGATCCGTCATGTGGTCCGTCATGTGGTCCGTCAGGTCTGGGCTCGCGGCGCTGACCGAGGGGCGGCTGGGGGGGTCGTGTGGGCCGGGACCGTGGGGTTCGTCGGGCTGCGTGGCGACCCGGGCCAGGCCAAAGTCGACGACCCGCGGGCGGCCGTGGACGTCGACCAGCACGTTGTCGGGCTTGAAGTCGCGGTGGACCACGCCGAGCTCGTGGGCCGCCGCCAGACCGCGGCCGGCGGCCAGGAACATGCGCAGGATCTCGAGGCGAGTGGGTGCCGGCTCGTCCTCGCCGCGCTCGAGCCAGGCCCGCAAGGTCCGGCCGGAGATCAGCTCCATGGCGAGGTAGGGGACGCCGCGGGCCTCGCCGACCTCGTAGACCGAGACGATGTTGGGGTGGGTGAGGCGAGCGAGGGAGCGGGCCTCTCGGACGAGGCGCTCCCGGGCGACGCCGTCGTGGCTCGCCCGGGTCAGGAACTTGAGCGCGACCTTGCGATCGAGCTGCTCGTCGAGGGCCGCGACCACGACGCCCATGCCTCCCTCGCCGATGTGCTCGAGCACGCAAAAGCGGCCGAGGTGTTCGCCCGGCTCGAGGCGCAGGCGCGGGGTCTCGGGGGCCGCGTCGCCCTCGAGCGCCTCGACCTCCTCGCTGCCCTCGGCGATGGTGTCCTGTGCCAGCCCTTCGTCGAGGGTCTCGTCTTGCTGGCGGTCTGCGGAGAACACCATTTCGAGGTCATCGTAGTGACCCAGGTCCAGGTCAGGAAGGGGCGCGTGATGCCATTGAGCGCGCAATCACAGCAGCGCCATGCTCATGGGCGGCAAGCCCACGGGCAGCGGGGACTCGGGGAGCTCGGTGACCGAGTCCTCATTCAGGTCGAATACCCGTACACCGGAGTGGCCGATCGTGGTGTCTGCAAAAAAGGCTCGGGGGCCAGTGACCTCTAGTGCGCCAGTGACACTATGCAGATCTTCGAATGTGGGGATCAGCGCGTGGTCGTCGAGGGATACTCGCCATAGTGTGAATGACGCGAAGTCCTCGCTGGCTGCGCTGATCCACGGCCGTCCGAGGGCGTCCACGCCGAGATCCGCGAGCTGGAGCCGACCCAGATCATAGGCGGCGAAGGCGGCCGGGTCCATGAGCCATTCGCTCGTTCCTTGCCGTAGGTCAATTCGTTCGAGCCCGGATCCGAGCATGAGAATGACCCCCGGCCCACCCAATTCTGGGGGGGCTGGCACCCAAGGACCGATGCCCGCATTGAGCAAGGTGATCTCGTCGCCGCCCGGGTGGTCGGGGTCGAAGTCGAAGAGTGTGGGGATCTCGCCGTCCACCTTCAGAGGGATCAGCGCGGCGTCGCCGGTCGGCGCCCAGGTGCTGCGGTCGATGCGGTTGGCGCCCACGAACACGAGCGCGCCACAGGCGACGATCTCACCGAGCTCGGGGATCTCGTCGGCGTCGGCGAAGGCGCGAAGATCGACGGCGAGGTCGAAGCGCGCCCGCGCGGCGTCGAGGGTGGGGAAGCGCAGGCGCTGGAGCTCGCCGGCGCCGAACAGGCTGACCCAGGCGCTCGCGCCGTCGGGGCTCAGGGCGAGGTCGTAGGCGTTGGCGCTGGCCGAGGTCGCGCTCGCCGGGGTGATCGCAACTTGCTCGAGGAGCGCGAGCGCGTCGCTCGAGTCGAGCTCGTCGAGCCAGTCGAAGCCGTAGCGGTTGATGACGAACACGCGGCCGCGCTCGACCACGGGCACGGCGTCGGAGGAGGCCATGGCCAGGTCGGCGCGGACCTCGAGGCTGTCGAGGTCGATCAGCCCGACGGCGCCGGTGTTGAAGTCGGTGCTCGTGACCACGAGCTGCGTGGGCGCGGGGGCGGGGCTCGGGCAGTCGTCGACCTCGGGGTAGCCGGCGGTGAGCTCGGCCTGGATCAGCGTCGGCGGCTCGGCGGCGCTCGGGGCCTCGTCGCTGGTGCAGGCCGGGCTCGCGCAGGCGAGGGCGCAGGCCAAGGTGGTCGGGCGGCGAAGGGAGGGGAGAGGCGGATCGGCGCGCATCGTGATCATTGCTTTCGGGGGAGGTCGAGGTCGACGCGCAGCGAGCCCCACACGCTGCGGCCCGGAAGGGGGAAGCCGATGAAGTCGCTGATCCCCGCGGGGTAGGACTGCGTCGGCCCGAGCGCAGGGGTGATGGTGGTCTGGCGCAGGTTGCCGAGGTTGCGGACCTGGACGCCCAGCTCGACGCGGTCGGCCACGCGCAGGCTCAGGCCCGCGCCATGGAGCAGGCGCGGGGGCAGCTCCACGCGCCCCGAGAGGTCCAAGGTGTTGCCGGCGATCCACTCGAGCTCCCAAAACACCCGCGGCTCGAAGCCGACGCCGGCGCGGCCGAGGCGAAAGCGGTGGCCGCCGGCCGGGCGGGCGAGCAGGCTGTGGCGCGGGCGCCCGGGCAGGGGCTGGCCGTACTGCTCGGCCTCGGGGCTCTCGTTGCGGCTGTCGAGCAAGGTGTAGGCGAGGTCGAGGCTCAGGTCGCGGTCCCAGGCGCGCAGGCTCAGGCCAGCCTCGAGGCCGCGGACCCGCGCGCCGGCGACGTTTGTCGGGCGGATCACCGGGCCGCTGCGCACCCACTGGATCAGGTCCTCGCTCCAGGTCGCGAAGCCGACGACCTGGGCGAAGAGATCCACGGCCCCGCCGAGATCCTCGAGGTCGAGGATCAGCCCGCCGTCGACCTTGGTGCCCTGCTCCGGGCGCAGGCCCTCGTTGCCGACGAGGTAGCCGCGGTCGCCGAAGAGCTCGAAGAGCGTCGCAAAGCGCAGGTATCGGCCGACGCTGGCCCGGGCCTCGAGGCCCTCGACGAGCTTCAGCTTGCTGGCCAGGCGCGGCGACCAGCCGAGGACCACGCTGTCGCGGCCGGCGTCGTCGACCTCGCCCTGGCCCTCGGGCACGGCGAAGTTGCTGGCGGCCAGGTCCACGCGCAGCGCCGGGGAGATGGCCCAGCGCCGCGAGAACAGCCACTGCTCGAGCTCGACGCCCAGGCCCAGGCTGGTCCGCCCGCGGGTGGCGTCGCCGGAGGCGAGGACCTGAGCGTCCCCGCTCCCGTCTCCGCTCCCGCTCCCGCTCCCGCTCCCGCTCTCATCGCCGTAGCGCTCGTCGATGGTCACGCGCTCGCCCCGGGCCTCGGCGCTGAGCTCGAGCCACGCGCCGCGCCACAAAGGGGCGCGCAGTCGCGGGGAGATCCAGCCCTCGAAGCTCAGCGCGCGCTGGTCGTTGGCGGCCAGGCCGACCTCGCCGCCGAGGTCGCGAAACAGCCGGTCTTCCACGGCCAAGCTGGCGATCCACTCGACGTAGCCCCCGGGCCCGAGGCCGTCTCGGCGCACGCGGGTGACGTTGCGCAGCGAGGCCGTGCGCCCGCGGGCGTCGGCGGCCGGGGCCGCGGCGGTGCCCGGGATGCCCTGGGTCTTCCACCACCCGAGCAGCTGCGAGGACACGCGCAGGTGATCACGGCGATGATCCACGCGCAGCTGGGCGAAGAGCCGGTCGTAGTCGTTGTTGAGGCGCCGCGAGTAGCCGTCGTCCTCGGGGATCAGCGGGGTGTTGGCGTCGTCGTAGTAGGAGAAGTCGCCGCGCGCGCCCGCGTAGCCGATGCGCGCGGCGATCGACAGGTCGGGGCGCAGGGCGTGGGCGTAGCCGGCCCGGGCCTCGCGGGCCAAAAACGAGCCGAAGCCGCCGGCGAGCCACAGACGATCGTCGCCGCGGTGGACCTCGCCGACGAGATCCATGACGCCGCCGATCGCCGCCGCGCCGTAGCGGGCCGGCGCGTGGCCGCGGTGGAGCTCGATCCGGGCGAGGGCGTCGAGGGGGACCGCGCCGAGATCCACGACCCCCGAGAGGCTCCCGCTCAAGGGCGCGCCGTCGAGGAAGATCGGGACCTGCAAGCTCGTGCTGCCGCGCAGCGAGACCGCGCTGAACTGACCCAGGCCGCCGATCGAGCGCACCGTGACCCCCGGCGCGCGGCTGACCACGCTGGCGAGGTCGTCGGCCGCGGGTCGCCCGGGCTCGCTGGCGAGGTCGATGGCCGTGACGAAGCCGAAGCTGCGCCGGCTGAGGTTGCGCTGGGCGGCGAGGCCGTCGCCGCGCTCTCGACCGACGACGACCTCGGTGCGATAGGGCGAGGCGCTCGGGCGACTCGCGGAGCCGGCGTCGCTGCGTGTGTCCGGAGAGCTGGGCGGGCTCGAAGAGCCGGGCGGGCTCGGAGTCTCCAGCGCGCCTGGAGCGTCTGGAGCGCTCCCGGGCGAGATCTCCGGGGCGCCCTCGCTGGCAGCGTCGCTGCCTGGCGCGTCTTCGGCGGCGGCGGGCGAGGCGGACGCCGCGAGCAGCCCCATGCACGGCTCGGCCGCAGCGGAGGCGGTGGCCGAAGAGGATGGTGCGAGCGCGAGCGCGCACGCGATACGCATGAGGACCAAGGCGAGGGGCTCCCGTCTCACCGATGAATGGGGCGCGGGAGGCAGGTCTCCTGGCTCGCGGGTCGTTCGTCTTCGGCGCCTTCCCAGGTCTCCCCAGTGGCTCGGATGCCTCGACGTCGCCGCTCACAGTGGCGGGAGCCGCCCCGGATTCTCACCGGGTTCCCTCTTCGCCGCTCGCGCGGCACCGCCCGCGCTCGGGCGTCTGACGGCTTTGTTTCGCACAAAAGCCCCTTTCGCGTCCAGCGCCCCGTGAAGATCCCCGTCTTCGTCGCCGGCCCGCGCTCTCGCCACACCCGGGGCCTTCGGCGTATATCCCAGGACCCGACATGCGCACGCCCTTTTTCGCTCTGACCCTCGCCCTGTCGGCCACCGCGCTGACCGCCTGCCACCCCAAGACCGACGCATCACCCGTGAACGACCCAGGCACCAAGACCCAGACCGAGGGCGAAGACAACCCGCTCCTCGTCGCCAGCAGCTTGCAGTACGAGGCGCCCGCCTACGACGCCATCGAGTTCGCCGACTTCCGCCCGGCCTTCGAGCGCGGCATGGAGGCACACAGCGCCGAGATCGCGGCGATCACCAGCAACGAGGAGCCGCCCAGCTTCGAGAACACCGTGGTCGCCATGGAGCGCGCCGGGGCGATCCTCAACCGCACCGCCGACGTGTTCTTCAGCCTCACGGGCACGGTCTCCAACGATGAGATCCGCGCGCTCGAGGCCGAGATGGCCCCGCTGCTCTCGGCCCACGGCGACTCGATCGTCCTCGACCCCGCGCTCTTCGCCCGGGTCGAGGCGGTCTACGAGGGCCGCGACTCGCTCCAGGGCGAGGACCTGCGCCTGGTCGAGAAGGTCTACGAGGACTTCGTGCGCGCCGGCGCCAAGCTCGACGAGGCCGCCAAGGCCGAGATCCGCGAGATCAACGCCGAGCTGTCCAAGCTGACCACGCAGTTCTCCCAAAACCTGCTCGCCGCCGGGAAGGCGGGGGCGGTGGTCGTCGAGGACAAAGCTCGGCTCGCGGGCCTGAGCGAGAACGACATCGCCGCCCTGGCCGCCGCGGGCGAGGCCGCCGGGATGCCCGGCAAGTACGTGATCAACCTGCTCAACACCACGCAGCAGCCGGTGCTCGCCAGCCTCGAGGACCGCGCGCTGCGTCAGCAGATCTTCGAGGCCTCGGCCGAGCGCGCCGCGCAAAACGGCCCGGTGCTCCTGCAGATCGTCGAGCTGCGCGCGCGCAAGGCCGCGCTGCTCGGTGAGCCGACCTGGGCCAACTACGTGCTCGGCGAGCAGATGGCCAAGACCCCCGAGGCCGTGCTGAAGATGCTCGACGACCTCGCCCCGCGGGTCGTCGACAAGGCCAAGGCCGAGGCCGAGGCGATCGAGAAGGCGATCGCCGCCGACGAGCAGCGCTTCGAGCTCGAGCCCTGGGACTGGGCCTACTACGCCGAGAAGGTCCGGGCCAAGCAGTTCGACCTCGACGAGAACGAGGTCCGCGCCTACTTCGAGCTCGAGCGCGTGATGAAGGACGGGCTGTTCTTCGCGATGGGCGAGCTGTTCGGGATCCGCTTCGAGGAGCGCACCGACCTGCCCACCTACCACCCGGACGTGCGCACCTTCGAGGTCTTCGACGCCGACGGGACCAGCGTCGGGCTGTTCTACGCCGACTACTTCGCCCGCGAGGGCAAGCGCGGCGGGGCGTGGATGAACGCGATCGTCGGCCAGAGCGAGCTGCTCGGCCGCAAGCCGGTGATCGTCAACGTGCTCAACGTGCCCAAGCCGCCCGCCGGCCAGCCCACGCTGCTGACCTTCGACGAGGTCGGGACGATGTTCCACGAGATGGGCCACGCGGTCCACGGGCTGTTCTCGGAGGCCACCTACCCGAGCCTCGCGGGCACGGCGGTGCCCCGCGACTACGTCGAGTTCCCCTCGCAGTTCGAGGAGGACTGGGCCATCGACACCAAGGTCCTGGCCAACTTCGCCAAGCACTATCAGACCGGCGAGGCGATCCCCCCCGAGCTGCTCGACAAGCTGCTCGCCTCGCGCGAGTTCAACCAGGGCTTCGCCAGCCTCGAGTACATCGCCGCGGCCTTGCTCGACATGGAGTGGCACATGATCCCCGCCGACGCGAAGATCAGCGACGTCGACGCCTTCGAGCACCAGGCCCTGGCCAAGCACGGGGTGGACTTCGCCCCGGTGCCCCCGCGCTACCGCTCGAACTACTTCGCGCACACC
Source organism: Pseudenhygromyxa sp. WMMC2535 (assembly GCF_011083025.2). Taxonomy (NCBI): domain Bacteria; kingdom Pseudomonadati; phylum Myxococcota; order Nannocystales; family Nannocystaceae; genus Pseudenhygromyxa; species Pseudenhygromyxa sp. WMMC2535. Next base: position 1,861,054 of record NZ_JABJWV010000001.1, on the reverse strand, counting down.
TTCGCCGGCGGCTACTCGGCTGGCTACTACGCCTACCTGTGGACCGAGGTCCTGGCCGCCGACGCCTTCGCCTACATGGGCACTCAGGGCGGCCTGACCCGGGCCAACGGCGACCGCTTCCGCGAGCTGATCTTGTCCAAGGGCAACACCGTCGACCCCATGACCCAGTACGTCAACTACCGCGGTCAGGAGCCCACGGTCGACGCGCTGCTGGTCCGCCGCGGCCTCGTCGACGAGTGATCCCGGCGCAGGGCCGGCGCTCGGCCGGCGCTCGGCCGGCGCTCGGCCGGCGTTGGGGTTGTCGCGCCGCGAGTGAATTGAAGACGCGCCCGGTCCTGAGGACCGGGCGCGTTTTTCATTGGGCCCTGCGGCCTACTCGTCGTCGACGACGAGCTTGATGTCCACCGGCGGGTTCTCGAGGTCGGAGATGTTCGCGACCTTGATCCGCTCGAGGGCGATCGAGTAGACCCAATCCTCCATGAAGATCGAGCGCTTGACCCTCGAGTTGGACTTCGTCCACCAGTTGTTGCACTTGTTGGTGTAGTTGTCCAAGGTCTCGGGCTCGTCGTGGGGGACGCCGCCGAGCAGCTTGAAGCCGTCCTCGGTGGTCACCTGGTAGACCAGCAGACCGCTGAAGGTCATGATGTCACCATAGTCGCCGCCGCCGTTGCTCTCCTCGCAGATCGTCATCGGCACGGCGAGCAGGTCGCGGGCCTTGAAGTAGGTGAACGCGAGGTGGTTGGTCGCGGCGTCCGAGGTCGAGCCGCGGGTGCCGATGATCTCCTTGTGGGTCAGGGTCGGGTTCTCGAGATCGGTGTTATCGATGATCTGGAGCTGGAGGCCCTGGAAGTAGGCGAACGAGTCCATGTCGTCCGCGTCGTAGCCCATGGTCAGGAGGTGATCCTCGTCCATGGGGTGCATGTAGGTCGAGAAGCCCGGGATCTTGAGCTCCCCGAGCACCTCGGGCGCGTTCGGGTCGGCGAGGTCGATGACGAAGAGCGGGTCGGTCTTCTTGAAGGTGACGACGTAGCCGATCTCGTCACGGAAGCGGACCGAGCGGATGTCCTCGGTCGGGGCCAGGTTGTCGACCTGACCGAGCACGACGAGCTGGGAGCCGTCCTGCTCGAGCGCCGAGATCGTGCTGTGCACGTCGGGCGAGGGCAAGAAGCCGCTGGTCGTGGCGATGCGCAGGACCTCGTCGTACTCGTCCATCGAGAACTGGTTGAGCACGCGACCCTTGACCACGCCGCTGGCCTGGTACTTGGGCTTCTTGCCACCCTTCTTGAGCTTGAACTTGTGCAGCGAGGTGGCGTCGTCGATCTCCGGATCGATGTCCGGGAACCAGTCGGGATCGTCGGTGTAGGGCCGACGGTGACGGACCGCGATGTAGAGCGAGTCGGCGTCGGCATACATCGCGCCGGGCTGGCTGAGCATCGTGGTCGCGGCCATCGGATCGACCTCGTCGATCGCGAAGGACATCAGCGACAAGAAGCCCTCGGCGTCGCTGAGCTCCGAGATGTAGAAGTCCTCGCACTCCGACAGCGGCGCCTCGCTGACGGTGACCTCGTCGCCGTCGTAGCGCTTGTCGACGACCTTGGGCAGGAGGTCGAGGATCGGGGTGTTCTCGATCTTCTCGAGGTTCTGCGCGTGCAGCTCGTCGAAGAGCGCGTGGACCTCGGCTACGCTGTAGCCGTACTCGTCCTCGAGCCCGCACCACACGTTGGGCAGGTCGTCGGGCCAGTAGTCGAGGTCGTCGACGGCGTTGAGGCCGAACTCGGAGAACACGATCGCCGTGTGGATGTCCATGCCCACGCGGCGAGAGTTGAGGTAGGCGCCGTCGAACTCGAGCTCGCGGGTGAGCACCGGGTTCTCGCGGTCGCTGATGTCGAGGATCGTGATCCGCATCGGCGCGCCGTCGCCGGTGAAGTCACAACCGTAGCCGTAGGTGCAGTTGGAGGCCGGGTTGTTGGACCAGTAGCCGTCGATCAGCGAGTAGATGATCGCCTTGTCCTCGTGGACGTACATCCGCTTGGGCTCGCCCTTGATCTCGAAGGTCGAGAGCGTGTGCGTCTCGTCGGCCGGCCAGGCGTCGAGGATCCAGAAATTGCCGTCGGCGAGCAGGTAGACGTAGCCGCCGTCGTTCTTGACGAAGTCGGCCTCGTCGACGTCCTCGACCTGGGTGTTGGTCGTGGTGTACTCGCTGGCCTCCTCTTCTTCTTCCTCTTCTTCTTCCTCTTCCTCCCACCACCAGTCTTCACAGCTATAGGTGGCGGCGTCCACGGCCTTGTCGCGCTTGTACTGGAGGTTGGTCTCCATGGCCTCGATCAGCCTGGCCTTGAGCTTGGCGTCGAGGTCCTCGCAAGAGCCCGGGGTGAGATCGGCGTCGCCGGGCTCCTCCTCGACGGGTGGTTCGTCGGGTCCGGGGATGACGCAGCTCAGCGGCTGCGCGGCCATCACGGCCAAAATGAAGGGGTGAATGATTCGTGTTTGTTTCATGGTCGGGCGATCCTCAAGGTGCGTTGAACAGGGTTTCCAGGGGCGCTTCGGGGAGCTCGAGCAGGACCTCGTCTGGCAGGTGGTCGATCATGAACACGTAGGCGTTCATGGCGTGGCAGACCGAGTCCGTGCGTACGCGGCGATCGAGGGGGCTCCAGTACATGCCGCCATTGGCCATGTCTGGGTTCGCGGCCGCGTAGGAATTTTCGGGGGTATAGGTGGACTGCATCAGCAGGCGAAAGAGCGAGACGATCGCGTCGCGGTAGCGGTCGCAGCTGCCGGGGGTCGTGGCCTCGCAGTCGAGGTAGAGCACGGCGAGGACCTCGGCCATCCACCCGCTGCCGCTGCTCGACATCGAGTCGGTCCAGCGGCCGTGGCGGTAGGTGTCTTCGGGCTTGTGGATCTGCCGCGAGAGCAGCTCGTCGGTGCACGCGTAGACCTTGCGGCGCAGCTCGAGGTCACCGCTGGCGCGGGCGTAGTCGAAGAGCGAGAGGATCGTCCACGAGCTCGAGACCGGGTTGGGGCTGCGGTACTCGTCGCCGAGGTAGCAGCCTTCTGCTTCGATCTTGGCGAGCATGACGCCCGCCGTGCGCGAGGCGGCCTCGAGGTAGGTGGCGTCTTTCGTAGCCAGGTACATGCGCGAGAGCGCCGAGAGCACCTGGCCGGTGTAGAGCATGGACTCGCGCTCGACCGGCTCCCACTCGCCCTCTGCGTTTTGGTGGAGCTCGGGTGTCACGTGCCCGTCGGGGCTCTGCATGGACATCAGCCAGCTCGCCGCGAGCTTGGCGCTGCGCATGTACTTGGGGTCTTGGGTCAGCTCGTGGAGCTGAATCAAGGTGAAGATGGTCTTGGACGTGGTCCCCACGACCAGGCGCGGCTCGGGCTGCTCGTGGGTGGTGTCGAGCGAGTAGAAGAAGCCGCCGTAGCCCGGCTGGTCCGGGGCGAGCTGCTGCATCTCGAGCAGGAACTCCGCCGCGCGGTCGATGTGCTCGCGCAGGGCCTCGTCGTGGTCGTGCTCGTAGAGCGCGAGCAATGTATAAATCGTCGACGCGGTGTAGATCGTGTGCAGGCGCGGCTCGAGGTTGTCGTCGGCGGCCTGATAATATTTGTGCGTTCCACCGAGGCGCGGGTCGATCACGCGGAGGAGATATTTTTTTCCCGCGTCGATGTACTGGGCGAGGGCGGCCTTGCTGACGGTACGTACGGGCATGATGCCGTTTTTGAGCTCGAGGCCCCGACCCTCGTACTCGATCGCCCCATACTTGTGATTGCTCAACTCGACCACGAAGCGTGCTCGTGACATTCGGTCCTGGTCGAGCTTGGAGCGTGAGCGAGCTTCGAGGGTGGCCTCACTCAGCGCGGCGCACAGCTCGTCTCGACTCGAAGTGCCCTGAGCCTCGAGCTTGCCGCCGTAATACATCGAGACCACGACGAAGAGCGGGGATGTGGGCGAAGGTAGGTCACAGCTCGCTAGCGGCCCAGAGCTGGCGATCTGGCGTACGGAGGCGATCAGCTGGTCGCGGAAGCTGGCGTTGTCGAGCGCGGCGCTGGGCTGGCTCGAGGCCGCCGCGGCGGGGGCTTCGGCTTCCGGATCGGCGTCTATGTCCGCTGGCTGGCAAGCTCCGAGGAAAGGAGCGATTGCGCTCAGCCAGATTGCGACCAGGCCTGAACGGAGGGCTGGTAGTTCGACTCGCTTGAAATCGAGCAATATTCGTTCTCTTGTTGAGGCTCGAAGTGCCTGCATCTCGCTGGCCTCGGCCTTCGAATGGGCGTAGGTGCCATTCGCTTGACGGAGGAGCAGATAGCTCGACATGTTAGCTCCAGTTGACCTCGCGACAAGTGCGGTTTGAGCGCAAAATTCTGCGTTCAAGTGTCGACAGTGAAAACAACGGGATATCGAACGAGGTTCGCGGGAGACCGCGGTCCAGCAGCGCGCTCAGGGGTGAAGGCATATCCTCGCGAGACCGAGAGACTCATAATTTAAATCAGGTAACTTCGAGTCTTCGAGCGCTCACCGAAAAATCAGCGCACCGCTTCGCTGGCGAGTGAAGACGCTGGCCAGTAGACAAGCCGCTACCAGGCTTGCACGTGGTCGTGGAACCCACAGCTATCCGGCGGTCGAGGCGGCAGCCATGCTATGGTCCCGCCGTGCTCTGGTCCATCGTGACTTCAAGCCCGACAACGTGATGGTCGGCCCTGACGAGCGCCCGCGAGGGCCGTGTGCGACCGCCGCCCCGCACCCGTGTCCCACAGTGGCTGCACCACCAACTCGAGCGCGGCCTGGCCGTGAAGCCGGACGAGCGCCACCCCTCCATGCGTGCTCTGCTGGCGGCGCTGGTGTTCTCCTTCAAGCTCATGCACGGGCTGGCCTGAGCCTGCTACCTTGGGCGCGTGAGCGAACACCAAAACGCGCAGACGCCCATCGGCGAGCTCCCCGTCGAGGGCGTCGAGCTCGAGCCCGGCACGCTCATCACCCAGAGCAAGACCTACAAGATCGTCTCCCGTCTGGGCGAGGGGGGCTTCGGCAAGGTCTACAAGGTCTTCGATCCGATCATGAACCGCTACGCGGCGCTCAAGATGATCAAGACCAACGTGCCGGAGGACGAGCGCCGGCGCTTTCGCCAGGAGGCCCGGCTGTGCGGGACCTTCATGCACCCCAACCTGATCCGCACCCTCGAGGTCGGGACCACCCAGGATCACGGGCTGTTTTGGTTCGCGATGGAGTACCTCGAGGGCTCGGATTTGCTCGGCTACCTCAGCCGCGGCGAGCTGCTGCGCTGGCGACAGATCCGCGAGATCTTCAGCCAGACCCTGGACGCGCTGACCCACGTGCACGCCCGCAAATTCGTGCACTGTGACATCAAGCCGGCCAACATCTTCGTGGCCACGGACCTCTACGACTCCAACTTGCGCCTGGTCAAGCTGATCGACTTTGGCGTGGCTCGGGATCTCTCGGATCCCAGCCCGCCGAGCAGCCGGCGGATCATGGGGGACCCCTTCTACATGCCCCCGGAGCAGACCTACGCCAACCCGCAGCTCGACCCGCGCAGCGACCTCTACGCCCTGGGCATCACCTTTTACGAGCTGATCACCGGGGGGCATCACCCGCTCGAGGACCTCTTCGAGGTCCACCCCCGCGAGGCCCTGATCGCCCAGCGCGAGCGACCCTTCGTGCCGCCCAGCGCCTACTTTGGGGAGCACGTGGACCCCGAGCACAAGAGCGACGTCGACGGCTTCTTCGCCACGGCGACGGCCAAGAACCCGGCGGAGCGCTTCCCCAGCGCGGAGATCATGAAGCGGGCGCTGCTGCACGTGGTGGGGCCCGACGGGACCTGAGCCGCGCCCCGCCGCGCCCCGCCCCGCGACCCACGTTGCGCGGTATCCGTGCTAGTGCTCTGGCATGCCCCGACTCCGCGCGCTGGTGCCCTCGTTGGCCGTGTCCGTCCTCGCCTGTCGAGCCCCTCGGCCGGACGCGGGCGAGCAGCGTGGGGCCAGCCAGGTGGATGAGGGGCAGGCCGGCGAGGCGCAGGCCGGGCAGGTTGGCGAGGCGCGAGCTGGCGAGGCGCGAGCTGGCGAAGCGCGAGCTGGCGAGGCGCCGCCGACCGAGCCGAACACGGTGGCGAGCAAGGCCAGGGCCGATCGCCCGCGCCTGGATGTCCACGTCCACCTCGTCGACGACGCCGTCGACGAGCTGCTCGCGGCCATGGCACGCGAGGGGATCGATCGCGCGGTGGTCATGTCCTCGCCGCACCTCGACCGCGCACATCCGGCGGCGGATCGCTCGCAGCCCTTCTCGGGCTGGCGCGAGGCCAACGATCGCCTGCTGGCTCTGACCGCGGACCACCGCGATCGCCTGCTGCCCTTCATCACCCTCGATCCCGCGGCCGCGACCAGCGAGGAGCTCGAGCGCTGGTTCGAGGCGGGCGCCCGGGGGGTCAAGCTCTACCACGGCCACCGCAGCTTCCACGCGCGCCCGCTGGCGGATCCGGCCCACGACGCGATGTTCTCGTGGCTCGCGGCCAAGCACGCGCCGGTGCTGCTGCACATCAACACCTTTCGCTTCGAGGACGAGCTCGGCGAGCTGCTCGCGGCCTACCCCGAGCTCGAGCTGGTCTGCCCGCACCTGTGCGGCTCGCGGACCGACATCGATCGCCTCGAGCGGATCCTCGCCGCGCACCCGCGCCTGTTGGTGGACACCAGCCACGGCCCTGGCCAGCCGGGGATCGACGGCTTCCTCAACCTCGAGCGCGAGCACGAGCGGGTCCGCGCGTTGATCCAGGCGTCTCCGGAGCGCTTCTTGTTTGGCTCGGATCTGGTCACCGTCGTCCACCCCGACTCGCCCGAGCGCTCGCGCGTGGACTGGGACCAGCAGGTCGACGCCAACCTCGACCTGCTCGAGGCCGAGCGCTTCCACTTCTCGCGCCCCGACGCGTCGGGCAAGGGCTCGAGCTGGGGGGCGTTCGAGGGTCTGGCCCTCGATGACGCGACCCTCGACGCGGTGCTCGAGGGCAACGCCGCGCGCTGGCTGGGGCTCAGCGCGAGCCCGCAGGGCTCGGCGCCGGCGCGGTGATCGGCGAGCCCACGCTGGGCCGGAGCAGGGCGAGGAGCTCCTCGAAGGTCGCGCCGGCGTCGTCGGGGCGGCGCTGGATCAGCGTGACGGCGCCGCCGGGCGCGAGCTCGAGGCAAAACACGCCGGAGAAGCCGCTGGGCTCCACGGAGTAGCGGCCGTCGCAGAGCACCGCGCGCTCGCGGAGCTCGGCGGCGCTGCGCTCGGGCAGCTGGAGCTCGGCCTGGAGCGCGTCCGCGGCGAGGTAGAGCCAGCCGTCGGCGAACCAGTCGAAGCGCGCGAGCTCGGGGCGCGCGGCGAGGGCCGGGGAGAGGTCCAGAGGTGGTTGGCTGCCGGCGCCGAGGTGCCTGGGCGGGGACCACCAGGGCAGGCGCAGGGCGTCCGCGTGCATGGCTCCGTCGTCGTCGCGGTAGAGCGAGCGCCACAGCAAGTTGGTGAGGAAGAGCGGCTGCGCGCGGCCGCGGACGAGGCTGTGTCCGCGCAGCTGCGCCAGCTGAGCCTGGGTGGTCATCGCCCGGTGGTGCTGGACGCCGCACAGGCCCATGTAGAGCGAGCTGATCAGCAGGCCCCAGCGCGCGGGCCGGCGCGGGTCCTTTTGGGTTCGCGCCGCCCAGATCACCGCCACGGCGAGGATCAGCGTGTAGAGGGGATCGAGCACGCTGATCCAGTCCCAGGCCACGCGCGCCGAGGACAGCGGCCACCACAGCATCGTCCCGTAAGAGGTGAAGGTGTCGAGCAGGCCGTGGGTCGCCCAGCCCAAGGTGGTGGCGGCGAGGATCAGCGCGTCGACGCGCAGCTGCTGGCCGTGCTTGCCCTCGACCCAGTCCTGGCGCCGCGCCCACAGCCAGCAGGGGATCGCCGCGAGCAGGCCGCCGATGGGGATGAAGGCGAGGCTGTGGGTGAAGTGGCGGTGAAACTCGATGGCCAGCAGGGGATCGCTGGGGCTGCGGATCAGCACGTCGAGGTCGGGCGCCATGCCAGCGAGGGCGCCGAGCCAGCCGGCCCGTCGACCACCGAGGCGCTCACCGACCACTGCCTGGGCGACAGCTGCGCCGAGCACCCCCTGGCTCACTGGATCCACGGCCGGAGCTTGGCACAGGCGCCCACGCATCTCCACCGCAGCTCGGGTAGGCGGCTCGGGTAGGCGGCTCGCGTCGGCCGGTGCCGTCTGATAGACACCCCGCCATGCCTCTGGTGCGCACCCTCGCCCGCCTGGTCCGTGGTCCACAGCTGGACCTCTCCACCCTCCCCGTGTGGATGGACCCCGTCGAGCTCGCGCAGCTGCGGGCGATCGTCGAGACCCTGGCGCCCACGCGGGTGCTCGAGTGGGGCGCCGGGGGCAGCACCCGGGAGCTCCTCGAGCGCAGCCCCTTCATCGAGCGCTACGTGTCCATCGAGCACAACCGCGACTGGGTCGGGCGCGTCCGCCAGGTCGTCAGCGACCCCCGCCTCGAGCTCCACCTGGTCGAGCCGGCCGAGCCCGAGCCGCTCCTGCCTCGGGATCGCAAGTCGACCCAGGCCGAGCGCGACGCCCTCCAGGCCTGGCGGGATCGGGCCGAGCGCGACATGGCGCTGATGGGGGCCTACGTCGAGGCGCCGCGCCGCCTGGCCGCCGGGCCCGAGGGCGCGGCGCCGGTCTTCGACCTGGTGCTCGTCGACGGCCGCGCGCGCTGCCTTTGCGTGCGCGAAGGCATGACCTTGCTGCGCCCCGGCGGGGTGCTGGTGGTCCACGACGCCCAGCGCGAGGTCTACCACCAGACCTTGCGCGAGATCGGCCGTCCGGTGTTCTTGGAGCCGTGGAAGCAGGGCCAGATCTGCCTCGTCCGCAAGCCGGACGAGTCGGCCTAGCGCGGCTCCAACACCCGAATCAGCGCGTAATTCGCCTACCAAGGCGCAATTGTCGTGGAAGTTCTCACCAAGGCTCACGCCCACCTTTCTTGATACAGTCCGGCGCTCCTCGATGCCTGAAGTGCTCCGACGACTCGCCGCCGACCCGGCGACGCGGCTCCAGCCCAGCGACGGCGCGCGCTGGGACGCGGCCTTCGACATGGCCAGCGCCCTGCTCGGCGCGCTCGTCTTGATGCTGATCGCCCTGACCTTTCAGGACTATGGCATCACCTGGGACGAGACCTGGCACATGAGCTACGGGCGCCATGTGATCCACTGGTACGCCTCGGGCTTCGAGGACGACACGGCGCTCTACTACCGCGCCGACTACCTCTATGGCGGCGGCTTCGACGGCCTGGGCTACCTCGCTCGGCAGATCTCGCCGCTCGACAAGTACGCGACAATCCACCTGTTCGGCGCGCTGATCGGGGCCTTGGGCCTGCTCGGCACCTGGAAGCTCGGGCGCCTGCTCGGCGGCCCGGCGGGGGGCTTTGTCAGCCTGCTGCTGCTCGTGCTGACCCCGGTCTGGTACGGCCACATGTTCGCCAACCCGAAGGACCTGCCCTTCGCCGTCGGCTACGTGTGGGCGCTCTACTATCTGCTGCGCATCTTCATCACGCTGCCCGCGGTGCCAGGGCGCGAGTGGGTCAAGGCCTCGCTCGCCCTGGGCGCGGCGATGAGCGTGCGGATCGCCGGGCTGCTGACGATCTGCTACCTGCTGATGCTGATCGGCCTGTGGATCTTGTGGCGCGCCCGCGAGGCCCGAGACGCCAGGCTGATCCCCCAATACATCCTGCGCTACCTCCCGCCCTTCGCGCTGACCAGCCTGGGCGCCTGGGCGCTGATGTTGGTGCTGTGGCCGTGGGCTCAGCTCGCGCCCTTTCGCCGCCCGCTGATCGCCCTCGCGCGGATGTCGGCCTTCAACCTCCACGAGCGCAACATGCCCTTTGGCGCGCGCCGGGTGTCGACCCTCAACCCGCCGGGCGACTACCTGCTGCGCTACTTTGGCTTCAAGCTGCCCGAGCTGGTGATCGCGCTGGTGCTCGGGGCGCTGGTGGTCTTCGTGGTCCGCCTGGTCCGCCTGCGCCGCCGCGCCAAGAGCGAGCGCCTGGCGCAGGGGGGGCTGACCCCCAAGCGCCGGCGGCAGGCGCGGGTCCTGGCCAAGGTCGCCGACCCCAAGCTCGACGTCGACACCCCGCTGGCCCGCGAGCGCCGGCTGCTGGCGATCTGGGGGTTTTTGGCCTTCGCTATCCTGTTCCCGCCGCTCTACGCCATCGCCAAGCGCTCGCCGCTCTACGACGGCCTGCGCCACTTCTTGTTCCTGGTCCCGCTCTTCGTGGTCATCGCGGGCGTGACCTTGGCCGCGCTCACGCGGCGCGTGGCTCGGCGCTCGAAGGCCGCCGCCTGGGGTCTCCAGGCCGTCGTCCTCGCCCACTGCCTGCGCATGGTCGTGGCGATGATCCAGGTCCACCCCTACCAGTATCTGTGGTTCAACGGCCTCGTCGGCGGCCTGCCCGGGGCCTACCTGCGCTACTCCACGGATTACTACGGGGCCACCTACAAGGAGGCCTACGAGGACCTGCGCGAGCACCTGTGGGAGACCGAGCGCGAGCGCTTCTTGCTCGGGCCCTACGTGGTCTCGGCCTGCATGCCCGAGTTCGTGGCCAAGGAGTATCTCGGCCCCAACTTCGAGTGGCGCCGACGCAGCGGGCCCACGCCCGAGTTTTGGCTGGGCTACACCCGCAACAATTGCTACCTGCAAAAAGAGGAGCACCCCGAGGTCCTTCGGGTCGAGCGCCAGGGCGTCATGCTCAACATGACCCGGGACCGCCGCGCCGAGGACGAGCGCGACATGGTCAGCGGCGGCAGGACGCCGCCCAAGCGCACGGGGACCAAGAAGGACGCTCAGGCCGAAGCCGAGGCAGAGGACGCCGAGGCCGAGGACTCCGAAGAGACCCAGGAGAGCGACGCGGGCGATGGCTCCGACGAGGAAGACAGCATGAGCGAGGGCGCAGACGAGGTCGGTGACGCTGGAGACGACGCTGGCCGCAAGTCCGGGAGTGGTTCGAGCCCGAACCGGCGCTTTGGGATCGAGCCTGGCTCCGACCCCACGCGGCCCCCGCCAGGGCGAGAGGAGGTGGAGGGCTGATGGCTGACCAAGCAATGAAGAAACGAGGCGCCCTCGCGGCGCGCCCGGGCTGGCCCGAGCTGTGCTCGGCCGCCGAGGAGCTGCACGCGGCCGAGATCCTGCTTCAGGATCCGGTGGCCGCGCCGCATACGGCGATCCCCCACCTCCAGGCATTTTGGCGCCAGGCCACGGCCGCGGGCGCGGCCGCCGGGCTCGAGGGAGCCAGCGGCGGCGCCGAGGCCTGGCTGGGCCACGCGATCCCCGGCGTGAACGAGGGCGCCCGCAAGCGCCTGCGCGCGCAGCTGGGCGCGCTCCTGGGTGAGCGCGCGGCGGCCGAAGTCGGCCCTCGGGACCTACGTCGTCACACCAAGGCGGCCCGCGAGCTGCTCTCGGCCCTCGAGCCCGAGCTCGGCGGCCAGCCGCTGCGTCGGCGGAGGCGGCGGATCCTCCTCGGCGTCGCCGGGGTCTTCGTGGTCCTCGCCCCGCTGATCACCTACACGGCGCTCAACACCAACATCCCGGGCACCGGGCCGTGGCGGGCCGCCTACTACCCGGACCGCATGCTCGAGAGCGAGCCGCTGGTCGTCCGGGACGACACCGTCACTCACGCCTGGGAGGACCGCCCGCCCCTCGAGGAGATCCCCCCGGACAAGTTCTCGGTCCGCTGGGACAGCTGCCTGGTCGTCGACGAGGCCGGCCTGGCGATCATGCAGGTCAACGCCAACGACGGCGCCCGCGTGTTCCTGGACGGCGAGACGATCATCGACGCCTGGGACCGCGACACGGCCACCCGGCGCAAGGGCTTTGGCAGCGCGAGCCTCGACCTGGAGCCCGGCGTCCACCACCTGCGCGTCGAGTTCTACGAGAGCCTCGGGCGCCAGTCGATCTCGCTGGTCGCGTCCTTCGATGGGGCGGTGCCCAAGGAGATCCCCCGCGAACGCCTGCGCTATCCCGGCGACGAGATCGACGAACAAGACCCTTGCGCGGCGGTGCGCGCCGAGCTGCAATAGGAAGCCCGTGACCCCCAGCGCCCCGCCAGGCAAGCAAGAGGCGCGCAGCAAACACTGGGCCCGACACCTGCTCGCGCTCGCCTTGTTGGCGATCTGCGGCGTGCTCTCGTGGACCAGCGAGCGCGGCCGGACGCTGACCGCCGACGAGCCGCTGCACCTGATCCGCGGCCAGGCCTGGCTGTGGACCTACGACGCCCAGCTCAGCTACGCCCACCCGCCCCTGGCCAACGTGATCACCGCCCTGCCGCACATCGGCGGGGGCGAGGAGCCCTGGGGAGAGGACCGCGGCGTCGACGGCAGCCCGGATCCAGAGGCCAGGCTGCTCACGCGGATGCGCCGCGGCCTGGTCCAGCCCGAGCCGACGGCGACCCGGGCCGAGGCGATGCAGCAGCTGTGGCAGTGGGAGGTCGCCAACCCCCTGCGCGTCTCTCAGCACTACTTCACCCACGACTTCCAGCGCGCCGAGGCCGAGCTGACCACCAGCCGGCGGGTGATGATGGCGATCACCTTGGCCTTCGCGCTCTTCTTCTACCTGTGGACCGAGCGCCGCTATGGCTGGACCACGGGGATCCTCAGCCTCGCGCTGCTCGTCTTTCAGCCCACGCTGATCGCCCACGGGCGCCTGGTGACCACCGACATCCCAGCCATGGCCGCGGTCTTCCTCAGCCTGGCCGCGACCATCGCGTGGATCGAGCGCCCCGGCTGGGCGCGGGTCGGGTGGTTTTGCCTGGCGACCACCGTCATGGTCCTGACCAAGCACAGCGGGCTGGTGATCGTGCTGGTGCTCAGCGGCATGCTGATCCTCGCGGCGGGCCTGGGCCTCGGGGGCTTTGCTGGCAGGGGGGTCAAAGAGGGCGCGGGGGACGGGGGCGCGGCGCGCTGGCGCGGCTGGGGGCGGCGCGCCGCCGTGGTCGTCGGTCAGCTCGCCGTGGTCGCCGTCGTGATGATCCTGGCCATCGACGCCGCCTACTTCTTCGACCGCGTGGGCCTGAGCGTGTCCGAGATCATCGCCCAGCCCGAGCCCCAAAACTGGCTGTGGCGACGCTACCGCCACCAGCTCGTCGAGCGCAGCTTCCTGGGCAAGCTCCCCGACCCCCTGCCCATGCCCTTCCCCTACACCTGGCTGGTCGGCCTCGCCACGGTGTCCAAGCAAAACGCCTCGGGCCACGGCGGCTACTTCTACGGGCTCAACAGCCACCTCTCGCACCCGCTCTACTTCCCGGTGATGCTCGCCGTGAAGACGCCCCTGGGCGTGCTCGGGCTGCTCGGCCTGGCCGGCGCCAGCGTGGTCGGCATGGTCCGGACGCGGCGCTGGCCGAGCGTGGCCACCGGCGTCCTCGCGGTCTTCGCCCTGGTCAACCTGATCAGCTTGATGAGCTCGCACATCAACATCGGGGTGCGCCACGCCGCCACGCTCTTGCCGATCATGGCGCTCTTCGCCGGCCGGGCTGGGGCGCTGCTCTTCGACCCCGCAGCTCGGCGGGCGCTGTGGGGCGAGCGCTTGGGCCGCTTCTTCGAGCGCCCCCTCGCCCGCGCCGCGGTGCTGAGCCTGTGCCTGGGCAGCGGGGTCGCGGCGGTGGCCACCAGCTTCCCCGCCTACCTGGGCTACTTCAACGCCCTCGCCGGCGGCCCCGGCGGCGGTCGCTGGATCAGCGTGATCGGCGAGGACTGGGGCCAGGACCTCGGTGACGTCGCCGAAGCGGCCGAGGAGCACGGGTGGACGCGGGTGGCCTACTACTCCCACTTCCCCCTGCGCCGCGAAGCCCTCGAAGCCCGCGGCCTCGAGGTCACGCGGATGGGTTGCAAGCGTCGCTATCGCGGACCCGACCCGATGATCGTGCACCTCTCCGACTGGGTCCGGCGGCAGAACTGCTTTCGCTGGCTCGAGGGCCGCGAGCCGGTCGCCTTCGTGAACTACAACGTGCTGCTCTTCGCGCCCCTGGATGAAGCGGACGAAGCGGACGAGCTGCCGGCGCCAAAAGAGGACGCGACCGAAGACGCGGCTGGGGACACGACCGGAAACTGAGACCGGCGCCCGAGTTGATCATCATGCGATCCATTTGCATAGTTGTCCCATGCGAGCGGTCGAGACCAAGCAGGGGTTGGACAGCGCCGGGATCGAGCGGGCGCTCGAGCAGCTCCACGCGCTGGTCAAGGCGCGCGGGCTGAAGTCATCCGCCACGCGCGAGGCTGTCGCGCGGGCGGCCCTGCGCCGGCGCGGCCACTTCTCGGTGGATCAGCTGGTCGCGGACCTCGAGCAGAGCGAGGCGCCCGTCGTCCACCCGGCCACGGTCTACCGGGTGCTCCCGCTGCTGGTCGACGCCGGCCTGCTCCAGGTGACGCTGATCTCTCAGGGCCAGGGCACGCTCTACGAGCGGGCCTTCGAGCGCGAGCACCACGACCACCTGATCTGCACCGCCTGCGGCAAGGTGATCGAGTTCGAGTTCGAGGCCATCGAGGTGCTCCAGCGCGACGTCGCCGAGCGCTTTGGCTTTCGGCTCACGGGCCACGTGCACGAGCTGCTCGGAACCTGCACCGCCTGCCGCGACTGAGACTCCGAGCCACCACCTGCTGGCCCCGAGGCGCACCTGGATGCAACCGTATCCTGGATACAATGAGATTGATTCGCATTGTCTTCGGATCTCGATCGTGAAAGACTGCCGTCTCGAGAGAGCGAGGCGCGACCATGACGACGACGACGAGCACGACGACGAGCAGCAAACCCAACCTCTCCGGCGTCCCCGAGACCATGCTGTGGACGCTCCACAACCGCGCGAGCGAGGCCGCGCGCGCCGACGGGATGATCCGGGATCCAAAGTGCCTCGAGATCTACCGCGCCCTCGACTTCGACTACGAGCGCTCCTTTGGCGCCGCCGAGCCCTCCCATGCGATCCGCTCGGCGATGTTCGACGACGCCGTCCGCGAGTTCATCGCCGCCAACCCCGACGCGGTGATCGTCAACCTCGGGGAGGGGCTCGAGACCGAGCGCTACCGGATCCGCGATGACGACGGGGTCCTGTGGCTCAGCGTCGACCTGCCCGAGGCGATCGAGATCCGCGAGCGCTTCATCGAGGCCGACGCGCGCCACCGACACGTCGCCAAGAGCGCCCTCGACACGACATGGTTCGACGCCGTCCCCGAGGGCCGCCCGGTCCTGGTCACGGCGCAGGGGCTGTTCATGTACTTCGCGGCCAGCGAGGTGCGGGGGCTCTTGCGGGCCATGGCCGAGCGCTGGCCGGGGGTCGAGGTGATGTTCGACTACATCCCGCCCTGGCTCTCGCGCAAGACGACCTCGGAGAAGGGCTGGTGGAAGACGCCGCACTATCAGATCCCGCCGGCGCCCTGGGGGATCAAGCGCTCCGAGCTGCTGCCCACGCTGCGCGCGTGGCTGGGGGACTTCGAGCTCGTGTCCTTCGAGGTCTATAAATTTCCACGTGGGCTGCGGCGCGTGGGCTATGGCGTGCTCGCGGCGCTGCCTTGGATCAAGGACCACGCGCCGGGGGTCGTGCACATGCGGCTGCGCTGAGCGAGGGCGGCCCAGGGGCCGAGCCTGGACGGCGAGGGCTTTCGGCGAGGGTATGCGCTGCGCCATGGGGTGACGCACTTGCTCGAGATCGGCCGTGCCGAGGAAGCCGCGAAGCGCTGTCTCGACGTGGGGTATCTACTCGAGAAGACCCGCGAGCGGGGGGTGCTGGAGGTCGAGCGAGAGGTTCGAGCGGTCGCACGAGCGCAGCGGCTCGACGAGGGGAAAGGGTCTTTGACGACGCTCGGGCGAGCGTTGGGGGCTTGCGCTCACTGGGTGCGCGAGGAGCCGGACGCCCTGCCAGGGCTGCTACACGATCGCTTGTTGACCAACGCACCGGAAGTACTGTCAGCGTTGAAATGGCCGCCCCACCTCCCAGGCAGTCTGGCGCGCTTGCTCCATCCCTTGCAAGGGCATGGCATGTCTCGGGTCGTGAGGGGCCACCAAGGTAGTGTCATGGCGTTGGCCGTGCTCCCCGACGGCCGCGTCGTCTCCGGCTCCCGCGACAACACCCTGCGGGTCTGGGATATCGACTCTGGCCAGACCATCACCATCCACGGCGACGCGAGCTACATGAGCATCGCCGTCATCTCCCAGCACCAACTCGTCGCTGGCGACGATGTGGGTAACGTCCACTTCATCATCCTCCCAGAGTAGAGCCCGAGACCAAGCCTCGGTCTCCAAACCCACAGGGGATCCCCGAGGACAGCCGCGGACTCCCGAGTACTCGCCGACAGCCCAAGCACTGAGTAATTCCGAGTCCTTGCCTCCGAAAGACGCACAATCTCGAGGGCTTGGGGTGAGCATTGGCTTTCGACTTCTCGCTCTTCGACCTCAATCGACTGGTGCGAGTTCTTCTGCGGTGCTGGCCGCGAGCTCGGCGTAGTCGCGCACCGAGCGATTGGGCGATGAGGCGTAGCGCTCAGCGATAGCCAGATAGCACCCACAGCTTCATCACCTCACGCCATGTCGCCTTCGTCCCGGTGTCCGATCCGTAGCGTTCGTACACGTAGTCGTAGATCGCCTGCTCACCCTCACGCCACCAGCTCGGGAGCTCGAAGGTGTAGCCGCCCAGCTCGATGACCGTCGGCCACGTCTCGGGGGCGCGCTCCAAGGTGTAGAGTCTGTAGGACATTGACCGGCCCACCACCTGGCGCGGAGGGGGAGGGGGGCGGAGGGGGAGGGTCCTCATGCCTCATGGCTGCGCGCGCTTCGAACGCGAAAAGAGCGGGGCCATAGCGGTCCCGCTCTTTCAGTATTGGCTGCTCTGCGTGGGCTCAGCCCGCGGTGCGCGAGCGGGCGGTGGCGTTCACACCACCGGGAGTGGGGTCGGGCTCGCCTGACTGCGGGTCGGGATCCTCGTCCGGCTCGCTGACGGGGACGCAGTCGTCGTAGAACGCCCACACGCACTCACCGTCCGCGTCCACGCACTCGCCCCAGCTGACGAACTCGTAGCCCTCGGGGCACTCCGACTCCTCGATCAGCGGGCTGAGAGGGACGCAGTCATCGGGCTCGCAGGGCTCCTCGACCGCGATACCGCGCAGGTCTTCGGACTCGTCGCCGCTGTCGCAGGCGAGGGTGAGCAGAGGGAGGGCGAGGATCATCGTGCGCAGTGCCTTCATGGTGGTCTCTCTCGGGTGGGTGGGGACTCTTTTCCCGGGCTCTCAGTTAGTGTCCTGTATCACCTCTAATCGTGCAAATAATTATTCCTGAAAATTTGATTTTCTCTTTAGACGTGGCTGAGAGGTCATCTGTGGCGTTTCTCCCCGGTCACAATAAGCGCGCGATATGCAATTAGTTTTGGTCGTTTTTGTGACGGGTGAATCGACACACAAAGAGCGCACTTCGCGATACAAAGGGACATGCGCTCGAGTGTCCGGAGCACCCTCTCGGCGGCGGCGTTCATGCTGCTCGGCACCTCGGCTTGCGTTCAGGCCAACCCGGCCTTCGCGGAGCTCCACGCCGAGCTCTCCGACGAGAGTGACACGGGCACGGAGGACTCGGATACGGACACGGGGGGCGGCGAGCTGGTCTGCGCCCTCGAATTTCCGGATCCGCTGCGCGTCGTGGTCACCGAGCCCTGCGGGGAGACCACGGAGAGCGACACGGTCTACGAGCGCCACTTCTTGGTCGAGGCGGTCGAGGGCGAGCTGCTGCGCGGTTTCGATTGTGAGGCGGGCTGCGCGGAAGAGGGTTGCGCGACGGATGTGGCGCTGACCACCCGCTTCGTGGGCATGGACCTCGGCGGCGCGATCGCGGCCGGGCAGTGCGTGACGCTGCGGGCCAAACAGCCGACGCCGGGCTCCGGCTGTCGCTATCACAATGGGGCGGTGTGGCTGTCTGGTGAGCTCACCCCGCGGGTGATCGCGCGGGGCAGCGGCGAGGTCGAGATCCCGCTGACCACGGACATCGACCTCAGCGCCCTGGCACCGAGCTACGACGAGGTCGACGACTGCGACTGCGCCGTCTACACCGAGTCGTGTTGCGAGGGCAGCGCGCCGCCGGTGCGCTACGAGTTCACCGCGCCCCAAGACGGCGAGCTGGTCGAGCTCGGCGGCGAGAGCTACCGCTTCCAGGCCGTGCACGCCTACAACCTCGGGGGCTGCGCGGCCGAGGACGAGCTCGGCTGGGGGCTGGTGTCGGGGATCTGATCGGCGGAACATGGGGCCCGTGACCTCCCGTCCTTCGCGTCGTCGCCCGGGCGCCGGCTGGCTGCTGTGCGCGGCCGCGGCGGTGGGGTCGAGCGTGGCGAGCTCGGGCTGCGCCCACGGCCGGGCCGGCGCCGAGGAGCGTCAGGCCTATGTCGAGGCTCAGCTCCCGGAGCTCCAGGCGTGCTGGACCGACATCGCGGATCAGCACCCCGGGCGCGCGGGCTCGCTGCTCTTCGTGGTCGAGCTGCGCCGCGAGGGCAGCGTCGACTGGGTCGACATCGAGGTCGATGAGCTCGGCGTCGCCAAGCTCTCGGCCTGCGCCGTCAAGGCGATCAAGCGCTGGCGCTTCCCGGCCGGCGGGCGCCAGACGATCCGCTTTGGCGTGGGCTTTGCGAGCCCCGGGTCGAGCTGATCGGGTATCCTCGCGGCCGATGCCCGAGCCCATCGTCTCCCCGATCGACGGTCAGGTCGCCCACGAGTACGAGCTGCTCTCCCTCGACGCCGCGCGCGAGGTGGTCGCGCGCGCGCGGGCGGCTCAGCAGGTCTGGCGGCGCAGCGCGATCGCGGATCGCGTGGCCCTGTGCATGCGCGCCCTCGAGCACCTCGAGGCCAGGGCCGACGACTACGCCCGCGAGATCACCACGATGATGGGCAAGCCCCTGGGCGAGGCCCAGGGCGAGCTGCGCACGGTCCGTGGCCGCGTCGAGGCGCTGTGCGAGCTCGCCCCGCGAGCCCTGGCCGACGAGGCGCTGCCCGAGCAGCCGGGCTTTCACCGCTTCATCCGCCACGAGCCCGTGGGCGTGGTCCTCGACATCGCGGCCTGGAACTACCCGCTGCTCGTCGCGATCAACGTGGTCGCCGGGGCGGTGCTCGCCGGCGACGCGGTGCTGATCAAGCACGCCCCACAGACGGCGCTGTGCGGGGCCCAGCTCGCGCGCAGCTTCGCGGCCGCGGCTGCGGAGCTCGGCGCGCCCGCGGGCCTGGTCGCGGACTTCATGGTCAGCCACGCCGACGTCGCCGCGATCCTCGGCGAGCGGCGCGTGGATCAGGTCGCGTTCACCGGCTCCGTGCGCGGTGGCCACGAGGTGTTCCGGGCCGCCGCCCAGGATAATTTCATGTCCGTGGCCCTCGAGCTCGGCGGCAAGGATCCGGCCCTGGTCCTGCCCGACTGCGACTTCGAGTTCACCGTCGCCAACCTGGTCGAGGGCACGTTTTATAACGCCGGCCAGTCGTGCTGCGCGATCGAGCGCGTCTACGTGCACGAGTCGCTGTGGGACCGCTTCGTCGAGGCCTACGTCGCCGAGACCCGCAAGCTCAGGCTCGGGGATCCGCTGGCCGAGGGCACGAGCTTGGGCCCGGTGGTCAACGCCCACGCGGCGGCGCGGATCCAGCAGCAGGTCGCCGCCGCGGTCTCGGCCGGGGCCCGGCTGCTGACCTCCGACGACGACTTCGAGATCCCCGATCGCTCGCCTTGCTACCTCGCGCCCAAGGTCCTCGTCGACGTCGACCACGACATGGCGCTGATGAACGAGGAGACCTTTGGCCCGGCGATCGGGCTGATGAAGATCCGCGACGAGGTCGAGGCCGTGGCGCTGATGAACGACTCGCGCTACGGGCTGACGGCCTCGGTGTGGACCCGCGACGACGCCCGCGCCGAGGCCCTGGCCGGCGCCCTCGAGGCCGGGACCGTGTTTCAAAACCGCTGCGACTTCCTCGATCCTCAGCTGCCCTGGGTGGGCATCAAGGACTCGGGGCACGGCGTCTCGCTCTCGCACCTGGGCCTGCGCGCCCTGACCCGACCCAAGTCCTTCCACCTTCGCCGCCGCTGACCCCGAGCGCGAGCGCCCTGACCATGCAATTCGAAACTACCGATCAGCTCATCCAATTTCTCGACGACGAGGGCGTCCGCTTCCACAAGGTCGGCGTGTTCGACATCGACGGCGTGTTCCGGGGCAAGTACCTCGACCGCGACAAGTTCGAGTCTTCGCTGCGCAAGGGCTTTGGGTTTTGCGACGTCGTGCTCGGCTGGGACAGCCACGACCAGCTCTACGACAACGCCACGGTCTCGGGCTGGCACACGGGCTACCGCGACGCCCCGGCCAAGCTCGACCTGGGCACGGTCCGCAAGCTGCCCTTCGAGGACGACACGGTCCTGGTCCTCGGCCACTTCGCCGGGGACTACGAGGGCGTGTGCCCGCGCCGGCTGCTACACCGCTGCGTCGACAAGGCCGCGGCCATGGGCTTTGGCGTGCGCGCGGCCCTCGAGTACGAGTTCTTCGTGTTCCAGGAGAGCCCCGAGAGCGTGCGCAGCAAGGGCTTTCGCGGGCTGACCCCGCTGACCCCGGGCATGTTCGGCTACTCCATGCTGCGCTCGGGTGTCCACGCGGAGCTCTATCACGAGCTGCTCGAGACCATGGACGCCTTCGAGTGCCCGATCGAGGGCCTGCACACCGAGACCGGCCCCGGGGTGATCGAGGCCGCGCTGCACCACGACGAGGCCCGGGCCGCCGCCGACAAGGCCGCGCTGTTCAAGACCTACGCCAAGGTCCTGTGTCAGCGCATGGGCCTGATGGCCACCTTCATGGCCAAGTGGAGCAACGAGTACCCGGGCCAGAGCGGGCACATCCACATCTCGCTCGAGGATCCAAAGACCGGGGACAACCTCTTCACCGGCGCCGACGATGGCACGCCGGAGCTGATGCGCTGGTTCATCGGCGGCCAGGTCACGCTCATGCCCCAGCTGCTGGCCATGGTCTGCTCCACGGTCAACGCCTACCGCCGCCTGGTCCCGGGGATGTGGGCGCCGACCCACGCCAACTGGGGGGTGGAGAACCGGACCACGGCGATCCGGGCGATCCCCGGGGGCAAGGGCTCGCGCAGCGAGTACCGGGTCGCGCCGGCCGACGCCAACCCCTATCTGGCGCTGGGTGCGGCCCTGGCCAGCGGGCTGTGGGGCATCGAGAACCACATCGAGCCGCCGGCGGCCATCGAGGGCAGCGCCTACGACGACCCCGGCGCCGACGCGGTCCCGCTCCCGGGCACGCTGAGCGAGGCCACGCGCCTGTTCAAGGGCTCCAAGGTCGCCCGCGATCTCTTTGGTGACGCCTTCGTCGACCACTTCGCGGCCACCCGCGAGTGGGAGGATCGCCAGGCGCGCAAGCACGTCAGCGACTGGGACCTGGCGCGCTACTTCGAGATCATCTGAGCAGGTCCCGAGCGCGCTGCGGCCATCGAGCCGGGTGGGGGAAAAAGCGTGAAGGTGGAGGCCGGGGCGGACATGGAAGGGATCGACCTCGCCAACGGGGATCGCCGCGCTGCCTCTGACCCTTTGACGCCCTCCATGGCCCCGTGCAAGATCGTCCCATGACCCCGCGTGTTGGCCTCGCCTCGATCGGTCTTCTCGGCTGTTGTCTGATCGGCTGCGGCCTGCGAACCGACCCGGACTACACGCCGGTCTGCGTGGACAGTGCGGACGGCGTGGCCGACAGCGGCGGCACCGACGAGACGGCCGGGACCGACGACGGCGACGAGGGGGGCTCGGGCGAGGCGCGGGCCGGCTCCTGCCAAAACCCCATCGACCTCCCCTCGGGCGAGCCGATCGTCGTCCGCGGTCAGCTCGGCGGCTGCTCGGGCACCGAGGGCTGGTGCGGGGGCTCGGGCGGCGAGGACGTCTACCGCATCGGCTCGGTGACCAGCGACGTGTTCATCGACTTTCGCCCGCAGGAGACCGAGTTCAACCCGGTGCTCCGGGTGGTCCGCGAGGATCCCTGCGAGCCGGGCACGGTCGAGGCCTCGGAGGTCTGCGCCGACATCGTCAACTCGATCCCCGGCCGCGGCTTCTACGATCAGGGCGGCGAGGGCGACGTCTACTACATCATCGTCGACACCGAGCTCGGCCAGTCGGGCGCCTACGCCTTCGACCTGCGCTTCGGCGAGGAGGCCTCGCAAGACGAGTGCATGAGCTTCCTCGAGGAGCAGGCGATCGAGCTCGACGTCGGCGGTCAGTTCCTGTGGGAGGACGCCCTCGAGGAGGATCAGGGCCGCCTCGACAGCGGCTGCTCGGCCCCCGGCGCCGAGCTGGTGTTCCCGGTCTACCTCGACCAGGACGGCACCCTCGAGGCCGAGGTCACCTCGCTCGAGGCCGAGGAAGAGGGCTTCGAGCCGATCGTCTCGATCCGCACGGCCTGTGGCACGCCGACGGAGATGTCGTGCGGGTCCACGGCCGTGGCCGGCTTTGGCGGGGCGACCACGGCCCTGCTCGTGGTCGACCAGCTCGGCGTGACGGGCGGGCGCTTCTCCCTCGACGTCCGCTTTCAGTAGCCCGCTCGAGGTCGGCTCATAGCCGCTCGAAGAGCTCGACGAAGTTGCAGGGTTTGTGGCGGATGTCGAGCTGCGAGGCGAGGATCCGATCCCACGCCGTCCGGCACGCGCCCGTCGAGCCCGGGAGCAGGAACACCAAGGTCCGCTCGCACAGCGCCGCCTCGGCGCGGCTTTGGATCGTCGACGTCCCGATCTCCTCGTAGGACAGCCAGCGAAACAGCTCGCCAAAGCCGGGGATGGGCTTGCTGACCAGGGGGGCGAGGGCCTCGGGGGTGCCGTCGCGGGCCGTGATCCCGGTGCCGCCGGTGACCAGGACCACCTGGACGTGCTCGTCTTGGATCCACGCGGCGAGCTGGGCGCGGATGGCCCCAGGATCGTCGCGGACGAGCTCGCGGGCGGCGAGCCGGTGACCCGCAGACTCGAGGCGCTCGACGAGCAGGGCGCCGCTGCGGTCGTCGGCGAAGCTTCGCGTGTCGGAGACCGTCAAGACGGCGATTTGCACTGGCAAGAAGGCGCGCTCGCTCATGGTGGGAGTGTATGCCCGACAGCGCTCGCGTCCGGCGCTTTGCGATTCGGGCTGGCTCGTGGCATTGGATAGCCATGGTGGCCTCGGCGCTCCTCACCCTGCTCGTGCTCTCGCCCCCGGCTCTGCCGCCCGATATTGGTGACGTGCCCGCGGCCGATGATGGGTCTGGGTCCGGGTCTGGGGCCGCGGCCGAGCAGAGCAAGGACAGGGGGGCCGAGGACGCGCCAGGCGAAGACGCGGCCGGTGAGGACGTCGCCAGTGAAGATGTCGCTGGCGAGGACGCGGCAGGCGAGGAGCCGGTTGGCCAGGACGCGGTCAGCGAAGACCCCTCGGCGGCGGAGGTCTCCGCGGGCGAGGAGGAGGCGATCCCAGTCTCGCCAGCGGGGACGGGCGGGGCGGCTGCGGCTGGAGCTGCAGCTGCGAGCGCGCCGACGACGATCCAGACGCCCACCCAGCCCACGCCGCAGGTGCCCACGCAGACCGCCAGCACCGGCGCGAGCGTGCAGCCCGTCACGCCCGCGAGCGCCCAGCCCGTCACGCCCGCGAGCGCCCAGCCCGTGTCGACGTCGACGTCGGCGTCGGCGTACTCGAGCGCTCAGACGGCGCCGACGGGCTCGACGAGCGCGGCCAGCGAGGCGGCCGAGCCCGTCGAAGACGAGGCGCCCGAGGACGAGGAGCCCGAGTACGAGGAGAAGACCTACCGCAAGCTCGGCGGCTTTCGCCTGTTTCGCGTGGGGATCGCCCCGCGGATCGGCTACACCCACGGGACCAGCGATAAAAACGGCATCTTCGACCGCGACAAGTCGATCCAGAGCTCGATCGACAACGGAGAGGTCACCGCGACCGGAGCGGGGGACCTCGGCACGACCAAGTTCGGCGGCTTTCAGTACGGCTTCATCCTCGACGCCGAGGTCGTGGGCATCAACGTCTGGCTCGACTTCCACAAGTTCTTCCGCCCGGGCGGCATGTGGAGCCTGATGCTCGGCTACGACCACGAGTTTGGCTTTGGCGAGCGCCTGCGCCTCGACGTCGGCGTGGGTGGCGGCCTCAACAACGTGTTCTTGGGCGACTCGCTCTCGGCCCTCTACTACGACGAGGACAACCCCGAGTCCGTGAACATCGCGACCTTGGGCGTGGAGGGCCGGGCCATGGCCGACCTGCACATCAAGCTGGTCGGCCCGCTGTTCACCGGGCCTTACGCCTTCCTCGGCTACCACTACCTGTGGTCGGCCAACGTCTCCGAGGTCACCGTGGAGAAGGGCCTGCACTACAGCCTGGGCTGGAGCCTGCGCCTCGACTTCGCCGCGCCCAAGCTGATCGGCGGCAGGCGCACGAAGAAGGTCAAGAAGAAGTAGCGCGCGCCTGGCCGCCCCGGCTGTAGGCCCCGGGGCGGCGCGCGAGGGCGCTCAGCCGGTCGTGCCGGTGTCGGTGTCGGTGGTGTCCGAGTCGGAGCTGGTGTCGCTCGAGTCGGAGCTGGTGTCGCTCGAGTCGGAGCTGGTGTCGGACTCGGAGCCGGTGTCGCTCGAGTCGGAGCCGGTGTCGGTGTCGGTCGTGGCATCCCCGCTGCAGGCCGTCGCGTCCTCGCAGTCTGGGTCGTCGCAGTCCGTGAGCCCGTCGTTGTCGTTGTCGATGTCGTCGTTGCAGCGCGCCCCGGTCTCGGTGCACTTCAGGGAGCAAGAGGGGTCGTTGCAGTTGCTCAGGCCGTCGCAGTCGTCGTCGATGCCGCCGTTGTCGTCGACGTTGGAGCAGGCGGTGGCCGAGTCCTCGCAGGTGTAGCCGCAGGCCACGAGCTGGCCGCTCGCGTTGGTCTCCGCGGTGCTTGGGCCGCCGCAGATCCGGGGGGTGCTGCAGTAGACGCCGCCTTCGGGCAGGGGGATCACGCCGGCGCAGTCGTCGTTGGAATCGCACAGCCCCGTGCCGGCGCGGATCGTCACGGACTCGCCGTAAAAGACGCTACAGCTGCCGCTGGTGTCGCTCGAGCTGCTGTTTGGATCGCTGCTCTGATAGATGTGCAGGGCGAGCTGGTAGCGGCCGACCGGGAGCAGGGAGGTGTTGTGGATCTGGTAGACCAGCTCCGAGCAGCCCCCCGAGGCGATGACCGTCGACGAGTCGGTGGTCTCGAGGATGATCTCGATGCTCTCGATGTCCTGCTCCTCGCAAAAGGAGGTGTCGAGCTTGGTGGTGTCGTCGAGGACGACGCTCGTGTCTTCCGAGTCGCCGCAGGTCGAGAGCGTGCTGTCGAGCTTGTAGTTGATGTTGCTGGTGCCGCGGAGCTCGATCTTGGCGCGGCCCGTGCCGGTGATGCGAGCATCGCCAAAGACGCTCTCCAGGCAGGCGGCGGCGGCGGTGCATCCGCCAGCGTCACACCACCACTTGTATTCTGGCTCGGCCTCATCACCCGTGAACCTGTCGGTCTGGCCGATGCAGTTCTCGACCTGCGCGATGGTCTCGGCGTCGGACGCAGCGCAGCGCGACTCGCAGTTTTGCTGGGCGCTGTAGCTGTGGATGCCCACGTTGTCCGTGGTTCCCAGGGGCGAGGGCAGCATGCCGCAGGTCTCGGCGATCTCGCAGATGTTCTTGCACGCGTCCTCGTTTTGGTTGGTGCAAGCCGAGGTCTGGACAAAACTCAGGGGCAGGCCGAGGCCGAGGGCGAGCAGCAGGGCGTGGCGCTTGAGCGTGGTCATCGGGGCCTCCTCATCCATGCGAAGCCCACCCCGATCACGTTGAGGGCGACGAAGTCATTGGTCACGGCGCCGTCGGGTTCGACGTCACTGTTGAGCAGCGCGTCGAGGTCTGTGACGCTGATGTTGTGATAGAGGTAGACCCCGGCGCGCTCGGACAGGCGGGCCATGACGGAGGCCTGGACGCCGACCTCGAGGTCGAAGTCGCTGACCAGGGTCGAGCCGCTCTGGCTGGTGGCGAGGTCGCCGAAGTTGCTCGGGATCTGCGAGAGGTCGTGGAAGCCGAAGTTGCCGCCGAGCAGCAGGCGCCCGGAGAAGCTCCACCGGCGGTGGAAGGTGCGGGCGCAGCGTTGGCCGTAGTTCTCGACCCGGCGCTGCTTCCTGGGGTTGTCGCCGGGGCGGGGGAAGTCGTAGCCGCAGGGTCCGAGCGGGACGTCGAAGCCGGTGACCACCGCGAAGGTGAAGCCGTGGCGGTTCCAGTGCAAGTTGAGCTTGCCGTCGCCGTCGACCGAGCCGATCGAGTCCGGGTCGACGTCGTTCCACGAGGGCAGCGCGCTGCTGTCGTAGTTGGTGTGGCTGTAGCCGATCTGCCCGCCGAAGCGGCCGTAGCCGCGCTTGCCGAGGGGGTAGAGCATGCCGACGTCGAAGCGGAAGTAGTACAGCCGCTCGACCCGCAAGGCGCCGGGGCGCGAGGTGGTCAGCCCGCCGAACTGGCCGTAGATCGTCACCTCGTGGGCGTCGACCTCGATGCAGGTCGCGGTGATCGCCTGGCTGCTCTGCTTGCCGCTGGTCTGGCGGACCCAGACCAGGTAGCGCCCCGGCCCGCTGAGCGGCGCGTCGAAGTTGGCGCTCAGGCCCAGCAGCGTGTGGTCGGCCTCGAGCTCGGCGTCGCCCGTGTCCAGGGTGCTCCCGGGCTCGACGAGCACGCGCGCGTCTCGGCGCAGCACGATCCCGGGGTCTTCGATGATGAACTCGCGCAGCGGATCTTCATCGAAGGTCGAGAGCTCGGCGAGGTCGTGGGCCCAGTCGCAGATGTTGCCGTGGTCGACCCGGGCGATGCCGTACTCGAAGCTCGCGCGCGGCTTTTGCCCGCGGTTGACGCGCAGCGAGAGCGGGAGCTGGTCTTGAAAGCGAATCTCCGCGGGCAGGGGATCGAGGTGCACGGTGGGCTGACCGAGCAGGCGGCCGAGGACCTCCTCGAAGCCCTGGCGCCGGCCCTGGCGGCTCTCGACCGTGGCCGTGGCCGCGTCGAGGATCTCCGAGACGTCGACCCCCGAGAGCGGGTCGCGCTCGCGGGCGAAGAAGCGCACGAGGTCGATGACCTGGCCGACGACGACCATGTTCTCGCTGCCCTGGGTGCAGCTGACCGAGAGGGTCATCAGCTTGCTGACGCCCTGGCGCTGGAGCTCGCCGGCGAGGGTCGAGAGCTGGCGCTCCGTGCTGCCCTCGAGCCGGTCGGCGCCCACGGCCACGCCGCCTTCGAGGCTCGACTCGATGACCGCGAAGCTCGCGAGCATGTCGACGATCACGTCGAGCTGCTTGAGCGGGATGTTGCGCTGGCGAAAGTAGCGCTCGATCAGGCGGCGGATCTGCGCGGGGACCAGCCCGCGCTCTTCACAGTGGTCGTCGATGACCAGGCGGGTGAGGCCGTAGTCGTTGTTCTCGAGCCCCGTGAGGTCGGCGGTCACGAAGGTGCGCTCTTTGGGCGTGCCCTTGGTCGTGACCGAGACCAGCCCGCGGTCCCGGGTGATCCCGGTCTGCGTCGCGGCGTGGACGAAGTGGAGCTCGTAGTCGCCCTGGGGGACCTTGGAGACCTCGAGGCGGCCGACGAGGACGTCGTCGCGGCCGGGCTTGCGGGTGGTCGTGGCCGGGAGCGGCGAGCCGTCGATGACCACGAACCACGAGCCGCCGTCGTCGGCGGCGTCGAAGCTGACCTCGAGGGTGTCGGGGCCCGAGAGCGGGCGCAGGCCAAAGTCGCTGCGGTGGCCCGGGGCGAGGTGGCGGCGCCAGGGCAGGGCGAGGTCGTGCTGGTCGACGACGAGCACCGCGGCCTCGTCCGGGGGGAGCACGAGCAGCTGGGCCTTGCCCGCGCCGGCCTCGCGCGCGGGGATCTCGACGGCGGCCAGGTGAGCGGGCTGGGGCTCGGCGATCACGGCCTCGAAGCGATCCGCCGCGTCGCCGTAGTAGGCGACGATGACCACGCGCTCGAGGGACGCGAGCTCCCGGGCGCCGACCGCCTCGGTGCAGGCACGCGGGAGGTGGTCGAGGGTCCAGCGCGGGGAGCTGACGGTGCGGTCGTCGTGGACGCGGGCGAGCTGCTCGTCGACGAGGTCGCCGAGGGCGTCGCACTTGGGGTTTTTGGCGAGGGCCGCGAGGGCCCGGCGGGCGGCGACGAGGTCACCCTCGCCGGGCTCGAGCTTGGCCGCGCGGGCGACCTCGAGGGCGATCAGCGCGGGCCAGTCGTTGCTCGTGACCAGCTCGCCAAAGATCGCCGCGAGGGCCTCGTCGCTGGGCGGCGCGCTGTCGGCCGCGGGGCACAGCAGGGCCGCGAGCGAGGCGCGCTCGCTGGCGTCGAGCAGATCCGTGGCCTGGAGGGGGGCGCAGCGCTGGGCCGCGGCGGGCGAGAGCTTCGCGTCCGCGTCCGCGGCCTCGGCCTCGCCCTCCTGCGCGTCGCTGGCCGGAGCCGTGGCTTGGCTGGCCTGGCCGAGGGCTCGGGGCGCGCCCGCGCGGGCCTGGGCGCTGGGCCACAGCAGCGTGGTCAGGATCGCCAGCAGATATGAGAACGCTCGGGTCATGGGCAGCTCACCGTCACCTCGCAGCTGCGTCCGTCGACCTCGAGCCCGGCGAGGGGTCCTCCACGGACCTTGCCGCCGGCGTCGACCTGGATCGTCAACTTGCCTCGGCAGTCTACGTCACGCTGCACGAGCGCACCGCGGAGATCATCGGCGATCCGACTCGAACATCGGCTCGGACCCTTCGAGGGTGAGGCGGTCTTGCCCGCCGCCTCGTCGGTGCTGCCCGACTCTTCGTCGGGTTCGACCCAGCTCAGGCTCTGATCGAGGCTCAGGGTGTCGATCTCCCAGCTGCGCTCGACCAAGCTGGGCGTCGACGCGTTGACCTTGGCCGCCTCGCCGATCAGCTCGGCGCACTCGAAGCTAGCGACGCCCTCGGCGAGGGAGACCGTGGGCCGCGAGGTCCCGACGACGACCTGGACCTCGCCGAGGTTGGTGAAGCGCTGGCCGTCCTGGGTGAAGCGGATCTCGCAGGTCGTCGCCGCGGCCAGGGTCAAGGTCACGCCGCCGCGCAGCGTGTCGAGGTCGACCTCGCGCTTGGCCACGCGGCCGTCGTAGTCGGCGCGCAAGCTCCGGGTGCCGCCGCCGAAGTCGATCGCGAGCTCGCAGGTGCCGTCGCTGTCGGTCTCGCAGCGCGCACCACCTTCGCCGCCGAGCTTCACGGTCGCGCCGTCGACGGGGCGCTGGTCCTGGTCCTCGACGGTGACCGTGGTCTTGCTGCCGCTGATGTAGGCCGCGCGGCAGGCCGAGATCACGCGCGCGCGCAGGTCGTCGTTGTCGACGGTCTCGAGCCTGTTCTTGTCCTGGATCGAGACGTCGAGGGAGGACTCGGAGTCGAGCCCCAAGCTCGAGCCGGCCTCGCGGCTGTCGACCAGGCTCATGGCCAGGCAGGCTTCGAAGCCCGAGCTGGCCTCGCTGAGGAACACGGGCTCGGGGCGCGTGAGCATGTAGACCGCGGCGATCGCCGTGCCGGCGACGAGCGCCCCGAGGCCGAGGGCGGCGGGGGTCTTCCAGCGCGAGGTCTTGGTGAGGGCGCCTGCGTCGACGCTAAGGGTGGGCGCGGTGGCGGGCGCGACGGTGGGCGCGGTGGCGGGCGTGGGGTCGGTGGCGGGCGCGGGGTCGGTGGCGGGCGTGGGCGCGGTGGCGGGCTCGGCCGCGGGCGTCGGCTCTGGCGTGGGCGTTGGCTCGGCCGAAGTCGGGGCGTCTTCGCTGGCGTGTGCGGCGGGGCTCGGCGGGTGCTCGTCGGCCGCGGCCCCCGGCCCGCTGAGCAGCGGCATCTCGCGGCGCTTGCCCAGGGGCACGGGCACCACCTTCTTTTGCCCGGTCAGCCTGCGGTAGAGGTCGTCGTAGCCCGAGGGCAGCGGGTAGATCGTCGACGCGGCCAGCGGCCGGGGCACGTCGGCCTCGCTGGCGTCGTCGGCGAAGTAGACCGGGACATAGCGATGGTTGTCGCCGCCGTCGTCGTAGAGCTCCTGGAGGCTCAGGTGCGACTCCCACTTGACCCCGCGGCCCTTGCTGCGCGGGACCTCGCCCTCACACTTGGCGCGGTAGCCCGCGCTGGCGACGACCACGATCAGCTCGGCCGCGCGCATTTGCTGGAGCATCCAGCGCGGCCAGCCCTGGACCGGGGCGTCGTCGAACTGATCGATGATCGCGTCGACGCCCTCGTCGCGCAGGCGCTGGGCCAGCTCGAGCACGCGCTTGGCGTGCGCGGGCGAGTCGTGGCTGTAGCTGATGAAGACCCGCGTCGTCTCGGGGGCGCTCACCCGAAGATCCTAACGCGGGCGCTGCAAAGCGCGCTACTTGACCTTGCCCTGGGTCCAGGCGAACTGGTAGCGCAAGACCACGCAGT
This sequence comes from Pseudenhygromyxa sp. WMMC2535, assembly GCF_011083025.2. Classification (NCBI taxonomy): domain Bacteria; kingdom Pseudomonadati; phylum Myxococcota; order Nannocystales; family Nannocystaceae; genus Pseudenhygromyxa; species Pseudenhygromyxa sp. WMMC2535. Next base: position 1,830,621 of record NZ_JABJWV010000001.1, on the reverse strand, counting down.
TGGACTTCATCTTCTTGGCGATATCGGAGGACGGCTTGGGGATCTTCAGGCGCTCGAGCTCGCCCTTGATCGCCGAGTCGAGGTCCGAGTTGCCGGAGCTGGCCTTGTTGTAGACCTTGTCGATGGTGCCGTCCTTGCAGATCTTGAGCTGAAACTTGTAGGGCTTCCCGGCCGGGAGCTTGGCTGCCCAGGCGGGGACCTTCATCGAGTTGAGGGCGGCCATCACGGAGGTCGCCCAGGGATCGCCGTCTTTCTTCAGATCCGACCAGCCGTTGGGGTCGCCAAAGGGGTCGCCGGTCGGGTCGAGGTTGTTGGGCAGGTCCTTGTCATAGGGGTTGTTGTCGGTCCGGTTCTTGTCGGAGATCTTGGCGTCCTTGTTTTGATTCTTGGGCTTGTCGTCCTTTTTGACCTCCTTTTCTTCCTTCTTCTCCTTCTCCTCCTCCGGCGGGGTCTCCTCCTCGGTGTAGGCCTCCTGGGTGGCCTCGTCCGGGGTCCGGGTCTCCTCGTTGATCGGCTTTTCGGGGATGTCCTTGGGCTCGACCCCGAGCTTGGTCAGCGCGCCGGGTTCGAAGTCGAGCATGAACTCCTCTTCGTCCTCGCCGCTGTCCTCGGCGGCGGCGCTGTTCTCCATCCAGATCATCAAGCCGACGAGCGCGCCGCAGAGCACGATCGCGCCGAAGAGCCCGCCAAAGAAGGCGATCGGCACCGCGAGCATGCCGCGGACCTCGCGGCCGACGGACACGAAGGGCGCGAGGATGGCCGGCGGTGTCTTGACCTTGAGGGGAGGATCGAGGGGTCGGAGGGGCTGGTTGGCTTGGTTCACGATGACCTTCCCGGGAGCCAGTGCTCAGAGTAGCAGGGGCGAGGGTGGAAACGGCTGACTCGGGCGCGCGCTTTCGCCGATGGCCGACACGCGGTGTCTATCCGGGTGTTCAGACAGCAAAAGAGATCGCCCACTCGCGAGTGGGAGCGAAGGCACAGCCGGCGTGTGCGCCGACCGCTCCCTCCCTACTCTTCATCGTCGAGGCGCGGATCCGTGACGAAGCCGACCTCGGAGACGCCGGCCTCCTGCAGGGCGATCATCACGTCGAGGACGCGCTCGAACTCGACGTTGCGGTCGCCCTGGATGAAGGCCATGCCGTCGTCCTTGATCTTTTGGTTGGCCGCGAGCTGCTCGGTCCACGCGGCCTTGTCGCTGTCGAGGGGGAGCGTGCCCATGAACACGCTGCCCTTGGCGTCGATGGAGATCACGGAGTACTCGAATTCCTCCTCGGTGATCTCCATGCCGGCGGCGTGGGGGACCTCGATCTTGACCTGCTCTTGGTGCATCAGCGGCGTCGCGACCATGAAGCCGATGAGCAGACAGAACATGATGTCGATGAGCGAGGTGACGTTGATCGCGGCCACCGGCTCGTCGCCGGAGGCCGATCCGTCGTGAGTGACGATCCCGCCCATGGGTGCCGACTCCCCTCGCGCCTAGAAGAAGTGGCGGCGAACGATGTTGAGGTAGTCGTTGCCGAAGGTCGACATCTCGGCCGAGAGGACCTTGAGGCGCCGGTTGAAGTAGTTGAAGGCGACGACGGCGGGGACGGCGGAGAGCAGCGCCAGGGCCGTGGTCACGAGGGCCTCGGCGATCGGCTGGGAGATCTCCGCGAGCTCGGCCTCGCCCTTGGCGGCGATGGCCAAGAAGGCGTCCATGATGCCCCAGACCGTGCCGAACAGGCCGATGAAGGGGGCGGCGGCGCCGGTCGTGGCCAGGAAGGGGAGCAGGGTCTCGAGCTTGGTGAGCTCGCTGACCTTGGCGCGCTGGAGGGCGCGCTCGATGTTGGCCGTGTCGTCCATGCGGTCGTGCATCGACTCGGTCGAGTCGCCGCGCTTTTTGACCTTGGACAGCTCGACGTAGCCAGCGCGGAACATGGCCGCGAGCGGGCTGTACTTGAGGCCCTCGGCCACGCGGTAGATGTCGTCGAGGCGCTTGGACTCCCAGAAGCGGTCGAGGAAGGTCACCGACTGGGACTGGGCCTGGCTGATCTGGATCAACTTGTAGATGATCACGAACACGCACAGGAGGATCAGCGCCAGCAGGACGATGACGACCGCGAGCACGATGCCCTTGGAGGCCGTGAGGAGCTCGACGAGCTTGACCTCGGCCAGGAGGGTCGTAGCGCTCAGCCCGGGGGCCTCCAGGAGTGGCTGCAATTGCGCGAAGATCACGGCCCGCGCAGGCTACACGGGGGGCCGGCGCCGGGGCAAGGGGCTGCGTGGCGTGTTCTTCCGCAACCTGCTAGACACGCCTGGTGACCCAGGCCCACCGTCCGCTTCGGCGCCTGCCCGCGCTCGCTTGCCTGACCTGCCTGGCCGGGGCGGCGGCGTGCGCAGAGGAGGCCAGCGTGCGCTTCTCGTGGCGGGTCGCCACCGACGAGGCCGCGCTCGCGGATCCGGACTCGGTCCCGCCGCTGCAGAGCGTGACGCAGTGCGCGGAGGTCGGCCTGGGGACCATCGAGATCTCGGCCATCGCCGCCGACGGCAGCGTGGAGAAGGTCTCGCGCTTCGCCTGCTTCCCGAGCCCCTTCGCGGACGGGGACAGCGTCGAGGGGCCGGTCCTCGAGCCGGGTGAGTACACCTTCGAGCTCACCGCCCTGCGCCGCAGCGGCCTGGAGTGGACCTGCGACGAAGAAGACGAAGAGGCTGGCGCTTGCGTCGGCCGGGCCAGCGCTGGGCCGACCTTGGTCTCCGTGGGCCTGCAGCCGAGCGTTGAATTCGTGCTCCTCGCTCCCCCCGAGTGTGACGACGGCGTGGACAACGACGGCGACGGCCGCGTCGACAGCAAGGACCGCTCGTGCCAGTCCGACCCCACGGGGCCCGAGGACGGCGACATCGGCACGGTCAGCTTCCAGCTCTCGCTGACCATGCTCGACAGCCCGGTGGTCCTGCCCAGGAACGTCCGCGCGAACACCGTGCGCATCGACATCGACGGGGAGACCGTCGAGCAGTTCACCGCCAGCGACCTCGAGCTGAGCAGCTGGCCGTTTCGCCTGCCGCTGTTCGCGGAGCGCCTCGACCCGGGCGCGCACACCCTCTCGGTCGTGCTCCTCGGCGGCGCGCAGCAAGACAGCGCCGAGCTCAGCGAGTCGCTCTCGATCGACTTCGAGGCCGACGACGAGCAGGCCGGCTACGTCGTCGAGCGCTTCGACTTCTCCAGCGATCGCTTCCTCGAGCCGATCGAGGACGACTTCCGGGTGATCCTCAGCGAGATCCCCTACCCCGGCGCCACGGAGAGCAGCGCCACGACCTGTCAGCTGCTCGACGGCGAGGCCCTCGACGCCATGCGCCTGCGGGTGCGCGACGAGAGCGAGCAGGTCCTCGACGCGGCCAGCCTCGGCTTCGACGCCGTCGGCGGCGCCGACGTCGACGACGGCTGGATCGAGCTGCCCTGCCTGGTCGCCCCGCTGAGCTCCTCCGCGCTGATCTGGGGCGGCTACACCCTCGAGGCCCAGGGCCTGCTCGGCGGCGAGGTCTGCTTCGACTCGACCTACCACGGCGTGCTCGGCCCCGACGAGCTCGACTACGTCGGCGTCGTCCCCCTCGCCCCGCAGGGCAACGACAACGCCCAAAACCTCTACCTCCAGCGCGTCGTCGACGACGAGGGCTATCCGCCCGCGGGCTGCGTCGAGTGCAGTGTGGACGACGACTGTCTGGAGGGCGCGTCGAACCTGCGCTGTGAGCAGGGGCTGTGCGTGCCCAACTGAGCCAAAAGAGCGCTTCTTTCATGTCCAGCGAGCCCAGCGAGTCCAGCAAGACCGGCACCAAGCGCCCGCCCCGAGCCGGCCGTCGCCTCAAGCGCGGCCACAAGGCCGAGGCCGAGGCCCAAGCGCAGGCGCAGGCCGAGGCCCAGGCGGCCGCCCCCGCGCCGGTGCGCAAGCGAGCGGTCAAGAGCGTGCGTCAGCTCGACCGCGAGGCCTTCGCCCAGGTCGACCGGATGATCGCCAGCTTCGCCCAGCGCCGCTTCGGCGGGCTGATGCCGAGCGTGGCCCGGGGCTTCTTGGGAGGCGCGCGCAGCGAGGCCGAGACCAAGCTGCCCGAGGTCCAGCAGGCCTTCGCGCTGTTCTTCGTCTACGGCTACCGCGACAACGCCGGCCGGCGGATCATCGACATGTTCCGGGAGTACGGGCTCAAGCTCGACCGTGAGCAGGGCCGGGTGCTCGATGCCCTCGAGCGAACGCGCCTGGTGGTGTTCGCCGTCGAGGGGAAGAACGAGGCCAACAAGCAGATCGTCGGGCGCGACCTGCTGCGCGGCCAGCCGATGACCGGGCTCGATCACAACCTCTTCTCCAAGGTCGGCCGTGGGGACGTGGTCTTGGCCTATATGTTCCCCGTGGGAGATATGTGGCGGCCGCTGGGGATGGCGACGATGGTGCGCCGGGCTCGGGTTCGGCAGTTCGATCAGGGGCTCGGGCAGCTGGCTCGGGAGCAGGGGTTCGCGGCGGCGGAGCTCGGGGAGAGGCGGCCGGGGCAGTTGTTCTGGTTGGCTTATCGGGTGGCTGAAGGGGTCGTGCGTAGTAAGGCCTGAGGGGCTTCGTCGAGGTCGGTGAGGGGCTTCGTCGAGGTTGGTGAGGGGCTTCGTCGAGGTTGGTGGAGGTCTTCGTCGAGGTTGGTGGAGGTCTTCGTCGAGGTTGGGAGTGTCTTGGTCTTTGGCTGAGTGTGTCTCTACGGCGGGCACGCGCACGGGACAGCAGGGGACCCTCTGCGCTCGGACAGTTGCTGACTCAGGCGTTGTTTGGTGGGGCGGATATCGGGGTTTTCGAAGGTCGTCGCGTCGAAGTTGCGGTACGTACGCAAAACTCGCTCAGAGGGTCCCCTGCTGTCCCTTTTGTGCGCGTCTTTGGCGGAGAGAGGCTCCGCTCCGGGTCGGTGGAGAGTGGCGCTGGTCGGTTGGAGGTCTGGGTGCTGGTTGGAGAGTGAGGGTCCCCGGGGCTGCTGAGTGCTGGTTGGTTGGAGGTCTGGGTGCTGGTTGGAGAGTGAGGGTCCCGGGGGCTGCTGAGTGCTGGTCGGTTGGAGGTCTGGGTGTTGGTTGGAGAGTTCGGGTCCCCGGGGGCTGTTGGGTGTTGGTTTGTTGGAGGTCTGGGTGCTGGTTGGAGAGTGAGGTCCCCCAGGGGGCTATTGAGTGTTGGTTGGAGGTCTGGGTGTTGGTTGGAGAGCTCGGGTCCCCGGTGCTGTTGGGTGAGGGGTGAATCCTCGAGGGGGAGGTGGGAGGTCGAGGCTTGGTGGGTGATTGGTTGGAGGCGCGTTTGGGGCGCTGGTTTGAGCGTGGGGTGGTGGGGTGCCGGTCGCTGCTCGTTTTTTGAGGGAGGGGAGATCGTCGTGCTCGTGGCGGGGCTTCGTGGCATGGTCGTGTGGCCATGGAGTTCGGTTGGTCTGAGGAACAAGAGCAGCTCTTCGAGGGGGCGCTGGCTTTCGCTCGTGAGCTGCCGGAGTCGGTCTTGGATGAGCAGAGCTTTCGGCGCGCGTTCGCGCGGCTGGGGGAGTTTGGCGCGCTCGGGCTGTGCATCGCCGAAGAGCTCGGTGGGATGGGGTTGGCGAGCTTGGACGCGGCGCGTGCGGTGGAAGGGCTCGGGCAAGGTTGTGCCGATTTGGGGCTGTTGTTCTCGGCGGCGGCCCATTTGTTTGCGTGCGCCGTGCCGATCGCGGCCCACGCTTCACCGGCGCTGGCGGAGCGCGTGGTGCCCAAGCTCTGCTCCGGTGAGTGGGTCGGAGCGAACGCGATCACGGAGGCGGAGGCGGGGTCGGATGTTGGGGCGTTGCGGACGCGCGCGCGACGCGAAGGGGACGAATATGTCCTCGATGGGGTCAAGAGTTATGTGACCAATGGCCCATTCGCGGATGTCTTCATGGTTTATGCGACAATCGATCCCGCGCATGGATATATGGGGGTGACGGGCTTCGTGGTCGAGCGAGATCGGCCGGGGCTTCGAGTGGGGGAGGCGTTCGAGACCATGGGCCTCGAGAGCTCGCCGATTGCTTCGCTCTACCTCGATGGGTGTCGCATTCCCGCCAGCAACCGCGTGGGGGAGGAGGGCTCGGGGTCGACGATCTTCGCCGAGTCGATGCACTACGAGCGCACGGGGCTGCTCGCGGCGTGGGTCGGGGGGATGCAGCGCGTCCTCGCTCGGGTCGTCGAGCACGCTCGGGAGCGCCGGCAATTTCGCCGGCCAATTGGTAAATTTCAGGCCGTATCGCACGCCGTGGCGGATATGATGTTCCGGCTCGAGTCGGCGCGGCTGCTGCTCTATCGCGCGTGTTGGGCCCGGGATCGTGGGGAGCAGGCGACGGCGGAGGTCGCCCTGGCCAAACTCGCCATTAGCGAGGGGGCGGTTCAAAATGCCCTCGCGGCGATTCAGATCTTTGGCGGCGCGGGCTACATCAAGGAGCTTGGGATCGAGCGCATGTTGCGGGACGCTGTTCCGACTACGATCTTTTCTGGGACGTCCGAGATTCAGCGTGACCTGATCGCCCGCGATCTCGGGTTGTGACCGGCGCCGAGGGGCGCGTGGACAATCGGGCGCGGGAGGCAGGCCAGGGGGCGGGTGTCGCTGGCGAGCCAGGGGGCTAATCTATTCACGTGAGGTCCGCTCGTAGTCGCGCCGGCGCGCCGATGGTCGACGGCTATCGAGTGCTGCGTGCGCTGCGAGACTCCGCGCACACGCAGAGCTTCGCGGCGCTGCGCGAGCGCGACGAGCGGCGTGTGCTCGTCAAGCTCTACGAGGTCGACGAGGCCGAGGTGGATCTGCGGATCGCCCACGAATTTCGGGCGATCCGCGAGCTCGAGATCGAGGGCCTGATCGACGTGCTGAGCTGCGAGCAGATCGGCGGGCGGATCGCGGTGGTTCAAGGCTGGTGCGAGGGGGTCTCGCTCGCCGAATTCGCAGGCGGGCGTGCGGTGAGCGTGGCCGACTTCATGACGATCGCGCGCCAGCTCGCCAAGGTGCTGGTCGAGCTGCATCGCTGCCGCTGCATCCACCGCGACATCAAGCCCAGCAACGTGTTCGTGGCGCCACAGAGCATGGCGCTGACCCTGGCGGCGCCGGGGATCTCGGTGCTGCTCGAGGGCGAGCGCCGGGAGGTCCACGATCCCTGGGTGATCGAGGGCTGCCTGCCCTATGTCTCGCCGGAGCAGACCGGGCGCACGCACCACGCGGTGGATCTGCGCAGCGACCTCTACGCCCTCGGCCTGGTGTTCTACGAGCTGCTGACCGGGCGCCGGCCCTTCGACGCGAGCACGCCCCTGGAGCAGATCCACGCTCACCTGGCGCGGCGGCCCCAGCCGGCGCTGCGCCACCGCCCGGAGCTGCCCACGGTGCTCTCGGCGATCACCACCAAGCTGCTCGAGAAGGCCCCGGAGCGCCGCTACCAGTCGGCGCAGGGCCTGCTCGCCGACCTCGAGCGGGTCGCGGCGGCGCTCGACTCGGGGGGGCCGCTCGAGGGCTTCACGCTGGCGAGCGAGGATCAGCCCTCGGTCCTGCAGCTGCCGCACCGGCTCTACGGTCGCAGCCGCGAGCTCGAGCTGCTCGGTCGGCTCTACCGCGAGGCCTGCAAGGGCAAGGCGCGCTGCGTGCTCGTCCGCGGGCCGACGGGGGTCGGGAAGTCTGCGCTCGTGGATCAGCTCGCCGAGCCGGTCATGGGGCGGCGCGGCTACTTCGCGCGCGGGCGCTTCGAGCGTGACCAGGGCGGCAAGCCCTACGCCGGGGTGTTCGCGGCCTTCGCCCAGATCGCGGATCAGCTGCTCACGCTCAGCGACGAGCGCCTCGAGGCCTGGGGCGTGCGGCTGCGCGAGCGCCTGGGCTCGAGCGCGGCGGTGCTGTGGGAGCTGGTCCCGACCTTGCGCCCGATCCTCGGGGACCTGCCGCCGGCCCCGGGCGTCGGGCCGCTCGAGTCGCGCAACCGCCTGGCGGTGGCCTGCGCGGGGCTGCTCGCCGAGTTCGCCCGCATCGAGCACCCGCTGGCCCTCGCCCTCGACGACCTCCAGTGGGCCGACGCGGCCAGCTGTGAGCTGATCGAGGCGATCTTGGTCGAGCCCCAGGTGGCGCTGCTGGTCGTGGTCACGCTGCGCGACGACGAGATCGTCGAGGGCTCGCCGGCCGAGCGCCTGCTCGACACGCTCGCGCGCGAGGGCAAGGCGGGAGGGGCTGGAGAGAAGGGGAGTGGAGAGAGGGGAGCGGACAAGCGCGCGCTCGGCCTCGCCGAGGTCTTCGACATGGAGCTCGGGCCGCTGCGCGAGGAGGAGGTCGCGGCGCTGGTCGCCGACACCCTGGCCTGGCCGGTGGATCGCGTGCGCCCGCTGGCGCAGATCGTCGCGCGCAACACCAGCGGCAACCCGCTGCTGATCGGTCAATACCTCACCTACCTGTTCGACCACGGGCTGCTGCGCCCGCGCGCCCGCGGCTGGGAGTGGGACGCGGAGGCCATCGACGCGGCGGGGATCCCCGAGGATCTGCTGGGCATGATGGCCGCCAAGCTCGAGCTGCTCGGCCCCGAAGATCGCGCGCTGCTGGCCGCGGCCGCGGTCATCGGCACGCGCTTCGACATCTCGGTGCTCGACGACCTCGTGGCCAGCGAGCGCCTCGAGGTCACCTTGGCCTCGCTGCTGCGCGTGGGCCTGCTCAGCTCCCTGCGCGGCGGTCGCTACGGCTTCACCCACGACCGCCTGCGCGACATGGCCTATCACATGAACGGCCCCGAGCGCCGGGCGCAGCTGCACTCCCTGGTCGGCGAGAGCTGCCTCGAGCGCAGCGGCTTCGGGGAGATGGACGAGTCCTTCTTCGACGTCGTCGATCACCTCGACATCGGCGCGGGGTTGATCCCCCTCGACGACGAGGCGCCCTCGCAGGCGCGCGCGCGGGCCCTGGCCTCGCTGGCCGAGATGGGCGAGGAGCAGCGCTCGATGCTCGCCGAGTTCAACGCGCTGGCCGGACACAACGCGCTGATCGGCGCCGCGCCGCAGGTGGCGATCCGCTACTTCGAGGCGGGGATCAAGCTGGTCGCGGGCCTCGACGCCGTCGACACCCGCGGCGAGGGGGCCACGACGCCGCCGGTGGCCATCGACCACGAGCTGCGCTTCGCCCTCGAGCTCGGGCGCTGCCAGGCCCTGGGCCTGGCGGGGGATCGGGTCGGCGCCGAGTTCTACTTCGAGCGCCTGCTCCAGGCGCCCCTCGACTTCGCCCGGGTCGGCCGCGCGGTCGCCAGCCGGGCGGAGATCCGCATCGCCGACAGCGACCGCAGCGGGGCGCTGCGCTGCGGCCTCGACGGCCTCGCGCGCCTCGGGGTCGAGCCGATCGAGGACTGGAGCACGCCCGACGACTTCCCGATCAACCGCCTGGTCCCGCTGCTGCGCTCGCCGACCCTGCGCGAGATCGGCGAGCGCAAGCCGATCCACAACGCCCGGCTCGAGGCCGCCCTCGAGGTGCTCACGGCGCTGATCCCCGTCTCGCACCTGATCGACCCGGAGACCCACGTGGCCTTCGTCACCGAGCACCTGCAGATCATGGTCGAGCACGGCCGCTTCCGCTCGGCGCCGGTGGCCCTGGCCTACGCGGCGATGATCGTCGGCACGGCCGTGGGTCAGCGCCAGCTCGCCCTCGAGATCGCCGAGCTCGCCCGCGAGCTCGCCCAGCACCGCGGCCCGGGCTCGCACCGCCAGCACATCGAGCCGCCCTACTGGGTCGTGGCCTCGTGGGTCCGGCCCTACGCCGAGGGCCTCGGCCCGCTGCGCGAGTCCGTCGAGCACGCGCTGGCGACAGGAGACCTCGAGGTCGCCGGCTACGCCACGGACATGGCCGTGTCCATGGGCCTGTCGGCGGGCCTGCCCCTGCAGACCATCGCGCGCATGGCCGACGCCGCCGCGCGGCGCCTGCGTCAGTGGCAGGCCGGGCCGCTCGAGGTCCGGGCCGAGGCCTACCTCGAGTTCGCGCGCCAGGTCGGGAGCAGCGAGGGGGCGCCCGGCGAGCTCGGGCCGTTCGAGCTGAGCTTGGCCCACAGGCCCTCGATCTACGTGATCCGCATGCTGCGGGCCTTCCAGCGCTGCCTGTACGGGCGCTGGGCCGAGGCCTACGCCGAGCTCGAGGTCATGGAGGACTTCCAGCGCGTGGTCTTCGGGGCCTGGCAGATGTGCGACGAGGTCCTGCTGCTCGGGCTGAGCGCGGCGGGCTGGGCCGGGACCGGCGAGTTCGAGGATCCCGAGATGCGCGAGGTCTTGCTGTGGACCACTCGCTTGTCCCAGGAGCTGCTCGAGACCGCGGCCGAGCTCGGGCCGGAGAACTGCAACCCGCGCGCGGCGCTGCTCGAGGCCGAGCTGAGCGCGGCCGAGGGCCGGGCGGTCGAGGCCCTCGCGGCCTACGCCAGGACCCACCGCGAGGCCGCGAGCTCCGGCCTGCCCTGGCTCGAGGCCCTGGCCTTCGAGCGCTGCGCGAGCTACCTGCGCGGCCTCGGCCTCGACGAGCTCGCCGACGGCTCGCTCCGCGACGCCCGCGAGCGCTACGCCGCCTGGGGGGCCCTGTCCAAGGTCGTGGCCATCGACCGCGAGTGGCCGGGGCTCGTCGACGACTACGCCAAGGTCGCGCCCACGACCTGGTCGGGCGAGGCCCGCAGCGCGCTCCCGGCGGGGGACCGGGCCCTCGATCTCGCCAGCATCCTCAAGGCTTCGCAGGCGATCGCCGGGGACATCCAGCTCGACGAGGTCGTCGGCCGGGTCATGGCGATCGCGATCGAGAACGCCGGAGCCGAGCGCGGCGCGCTGCTCTTGCTCGGCGAGGCCGGGCTCCAGCTGACCGCGCTGTGCACCGCCGACAGCTCCCTCGGCGGCGTGCTCGAGCGCCCGCGCCCGCTCGCCGAGGCCACCGCCGAGGTCCCGGCCTCGCTGGCGCGCTGGGTCGAGCGGACCCGCGAGCCCGCCGTGCTCGACGACGCCGGCGTCGACCCGCGCTTCGTCGCCGACATTTACATCGCCGCCCGGCGGGTGCGCTCGGCGCTGTGCCTGCCGATCATCAAACACGAGCGGCTGATCGGCTTGCTCTACCTCGAGAACAACCTCAGCCCCGGGAGCTTCACCAGCGAGCGCCTCGAGATCCTGGAGCTGCTCATGGCCCAGGCCGCCAGCGCCCTCGAGAACGCCCAGCTCTTCGAGGCCCTGCGCGGCAGCGAGGTCCGCTGGCGCTCCCTGGTCGAGGGCCTGCCCGACGTCGTGATGCTCGTCGACCCCAGCGGGCGCGTCGAATTCGTCAACCAAGACTCCGCAGGCGCGCGCGGCGAGGACGCTGAGGGGGGGCGCGTGCTCGAGGACCTCGTCCACCGCGAGGACGCCGACGCCCTCCACGAGCAGCTCGGCCGGGCGATGCGGGAGCTCGGTCAGACCGAGCTCGAGCTGCGCGCGCGCCTACGCGGCGGGGAGCTGCGCTGGTACGCTCTGCGCCTGGCCCCGATCGCCGTCGACGGGCGCGTAGACCGGATCATCGCCGTGGGTACGGACATCACCGAGCGCCGGGAGGCCCGGCGTGCCAAGGAGCAGCTCGAGGCGCAGATCCGTCAGCAGCAGCGCCTGGAGTCGATCGGTACCCTGGCCAGTGGGGTCGCCCACGAGATCAACAACCCGGTCCAGGGCATCATGAACTACGCCGAGCTGATCGCTACCATGAAGGACGTCAACGACACCGCGCGGGAGTTCGCCGACGAGATCGGCCACGAGTCCCAGCGCGTCGCGGCCATCGTCCGCAGCTTACTGTCCTTCTCGCGGGCCGAGGGTGAGGCGGCTGCGGCCGCGTCGACGGACGTGCGCGAGCTGATCCGCGCGACCCTCTTGTTGGTGCGCACGGTGATCGGCAAAGATCAGATCCAGCTCGAGGTCCAGATGCCCGAGCGCGCCTTGAACGTGCCTTGCCGCGAGCAGCAGATCCGCCAGGTGTTGATGAACCTGGTCACCAACGCGCGCGATGCCTTGTGCGCGCGCTGGCCGGGCTATCACCCGGACAAGCGCATCGAGATCGTCGCCGGTCGCGTCGAGCTCGGCGGGCGCTCGTGGGCGCGGATCAGCGTCAGCGATCACGGCGGGGGCGTGCCCTCCGAGGTCGTCGGGCGGATCTTCGACCCCTTCTTCACGACCAAGGGCCGGGATCAGGGCACCGGCTTGGGGCTCTCGGTCAGCCACGGGATCATCAGCGATCACGGCGGCGAGCTGCGCCTCGAGAACCGCCCCGGCGTGGGCGCGACCTTCCACCTCGAGCTGCCCCTCGAGACCCCCCTCGAGCTTCAGCAAGCGGGAGACAGCCATGAGTGAAGCCACGACATCGCCAACGACCCCCGACGTCCTCGCCCGCCGGGTCGCGGCGGCGGCCAGGCGCTGGCGGGTGGCGCCCCTGCGCGAGCGCCTGGGGATCTTGCGGGACGCGGGCGCGCGGCTGCGGGCGCGCGAGCAAGACCTGCTCGACTGCCTGCGCGCCGACGGGCTGTCGACGGCCCTCGCGCGCTTCTACGGCGGCTGGATCCTGCGCCAGGGCGCGGCGGATCTGCTCGAGCACACGGCCCGCGAGCTGATGCGGACCACCCCGGCCCCGGGCGAGACCCTGGTCCGCCGCCCCGACGGCGTGGTCGCGCTGATCACCCCGGGCAACTCGCCCACGATCAACACGGCGCCGCTGTTCTCGATCCTGCTCGCCGGAAACGGCGTGCTCATGCGCGCCCCGGCCCGGGACGGGGGCGTGCGGCTGATCGCCTCGGAGTGCATCGGGGCCGCGCTCGCGGACGCCGGCCACGACCCGGCCCTCGTCGAGGTCGTGACCGGTCGGACACGGCCGCTGCTCGAGGCCCTCTATGGCTGCGCGGAGGTCGACACGATCGTGTTCTTCGGCAACGCCGAGGCCGGGCGCGACGTCGCCGAGCGCGGCCACGCCGTCGGCAAGAAGGTCGTGCTCGAGCTCGAGGGCAGCGACTGCATGATCGTGTGGTCCGACGGCGACCTCGAGGGCGCGCTCGACAGCGCCATGGGTGGCTACGACTTCTCCACGCAGCCCTGCCCGATCCCCAAGCACTTCTTGGTCCACCCGGGCATCGAGGCGGACTTCGTCCACGGCCTGCGCGAGCGCGCCGCGGCCCTGCGCACCGTCGAGGCCGACCCCGAAGGCGGGCCGCTGGTGCCCATGGCTCGCCCGGCGCGCTACGAGCTCCTCGTCGAGGAGGCCCGGGCGCGCGGCGAGCTGGTCGTGGGCGGCTACCGCATGGACGCCCGCGGCGAGGCGCGGGCCGAGGGGATCTACGGCGCGCCCAGCGTGGCGCTCGTCGATCACAGCGCCGGCCTGCTCCGAAGCCCGCTCTTTTGCGAAGAGATCAACGTTCCGGTGCTCCCCGTGGTCCGCTTTGGCGAGCCCGAGGGCGAGGCCCAGCCGACCGACTCGGAGATCCTCGCGGCGATGCTCGAGCTCGTCGACGGCGTGCCCTTTGGTCTGCGCGCGTCGATCTGGACGGCCAGCGACGAGGTCGCGGCTAGCTTCGTGCGTGGTCTGGGTGACGTCGGCCTGCTCGTGGTCAACGGCCACCACGCCCAGCACCCGCGCTTCTTGTCGCCCTGGGGAGGACCCAAGCGCAGCGGCGGCCCCCACGGCGAGAGCCACCTGTTTTGGCAGAAGACCTCGCACCTCCAGGGCGTGGTCGCGCCGGCGGCGGTCGTCCGCGCGGCCCTGCTCGGCCCGCCCGACAAGGTCGGCCTCGACTTCGTGGATCGCGTGGCGACGATCACCTTGAACCGCCCCGATCGCCACAACGCCATCGACGCCGACCTCGCCGAGCAGCTCGGCGAGGCCCTGGATCGGGTGATCGCCGCGGCCGAGGCCGACGAGCTGCGCGGGGTGATCCTGCGCGGGGCGGGGTCATCTTTTTGTAGCGGCGCCGACCTGCGCATGCTCGGCCAGCTCGACGCCCGCGGGGCCCGACGCTTCATGCAGGAGGTCACCTGGAGCCTGCGCCAGCTCGAGCGCCTGCCCGTACCGATCCTGGCCCTGGTCCACGGCTTTTGCGTGGGCGGGGGCTTCGAGTTCGCCCTGCACTGCGACACGATCATCGCCAGCGAGGACGCCCGCTTCGGTCTCCCGGAGGTCCAGCACGGGCTGACGACCACCGCGGGGGCCTTTGGTCGGCTGGTCCGCGCCGTCGGCAAGCCGCGCGCGGCCCACTGGCTGCTGACCGGGGAGCGCTTCGACGCGGCCACGGCCCACGCGGCCGGCCTGCTCGCGCACCTCGTCGGCGAGGGGGCGCTCGACGAGGCGGCCGCGCGCTGGTCGACGCAGGTCCGCGCGCTGCCCCGGGCAGGGGTCGCGGCGGGCAAGCGCCTGCTCGCGGGCCTCGCAGGCCCCGACACCTGGCTCCCCGAGCTCGAGGGCTTCGAGGGCATCGTGCGTGCCCGGATCGACGCGCTCGGCCGGGGCCCACGAGGAGGAGGACGAGACGATGGATGATCTATCTGGGCGCGTCGCGCTGGTCTCGGGCGGGTCCCGAGGGATCGGGGCGGCGATCTGTAGCGAGCTCGCCGCGGCGGGGGCCGTGGTCGCCGTCAACTATCGCAGCAGCGCGGCCGCGGCCACGCAGGTCTGCGGGGACATCCAGGCCGCCGGCGGGCGGGCGCAGGCCTTCGCGGCCGACGTCGGGGATCCTCGCCAGGCGGCCGCGCTCGTCGCGAGCGTCACCGAGAGCCTCGGCAGCGTGGACATCCTGGTCCACAACGCCGGGCTCCAGCACACGGCCATGGCCCACAAGATGAGCGATCAACAGTGGGACGAGGCCCTCGCGGTCAACCTCAGCGCGGCCTTCTACCTGAGCCGCGCGGCGCTCCCGGCCATGCGGGCCGCGGGCTCGGGCTGCGTGGTCTTCGTGGCCTCGGCCTCGGGCTCCGTGGCCCAGGTCGGCGCCGCGGGCTACGTGGCCGCCAAGCACGGGCTGATCGGTCTGACCAAGGCCCTGGCCCTCGAGTCAGCGAACAAGGGGATCCGCGTCAACGCCGTGTCGCCGGGCATCACCGACACGGACATGGTCGCGGACCTCGATGAGCGGGCCAAGGCAGGCCTGCTCGCGCGCGTCCCCCTCGGACGAATGGCCAGCCCAGAAGAAGTGGCTGCCACCGTCGCGTGGGTGATCCGTGGAGCGAGCTACTCCACGGGGAACGTCTTTCACGTCAGTGGCGGAGTCGCCATGTGAGGGCAGGGCGCGCCCTCTCCAAGAAGGGATTCGAAATGGCAAAGACAAAGACCTTTTTGTACGAGGTCTCCGGCAAGGCTCACATCGCGGTTCACGGCAAGGTCCCGCCCTCTGACGAGGAGTGGCAGGCCTACCTCGATCACATCGTCAACCACGTCAGCGAGATCCGTGGGGTCCTGGTCAGTACCCTCGGCGGTGGGCCCTCGACGGCGCAGCGCCGGGCCGCCACGGAGCACTGGAACCGCTACGGGAGCACGCCCAAGATGGCGATCATGACCGTCTCGCCCATCGTGCGCGGCATGGTCAAGGCGCTCAGCTGGTTTCTGGGCACGAATTTGCGCGCCTTTGCCCTCGACGACTACGAAAACGCGCGCAAGTACCTCGGGCTTGGCGAGACGGACATCGACGAGATCGCCGAGACCGTCGAGCGGCTGCGTGGCGAGCTCGGCCTGCCACAGCAGTCCGCGATGGGCTCGCGCTCACCCGCCAGCGAGCGTACTCGCGCCTGATCGACCTTCGAGCGCCTCGTCTTCGGGCTGTCAGCATCGCGCTGGTGCCTTGGGTCCATGGGCCCGAGGCACCTCGTCGTTGGTTTCGGCGCCGAGCCCGGTGACGCGAGCGTGGCCGCGGTGAAGCGCCAGCGCGGCTTTCGGGGAGGGTCGGGCTACATGAATGCGCAAGCAATTTATACGGGAATCGGTGGTCTCCCCGTGTCACGTTGGACTATACGAGAGACATGAACCTGGGCCGACTGGTCACCGCGGCCGCAAAGGCGGCCCCCGAGGCGCTCGCCGTGATCGGTCCCAAGCGTCAGCTTCGCTACGCCGAGCTCGACGACGCCGCCGCGCGGGTGGCCGCGGGCCTGTCCGCCGCCGGTGTCCGCGAGGGCGACCGCGTGGCGCTTTGGATGGACAAGTCCTGCGACGCGGTCGTGGCCATGCAGGCCGCGCTGCGCCTGGGCGCCGTCTATGTGCCGATCGATCCCCAGGGTCCAGGACGACGCGCGCGCAAGGTGATCCTCGACTGTGGGGCGCGCTGCTTGATCACCGACGCAGGGCGGCCCAGCCCGCTGGCGGACGAAGATCCGCCGGTGCTCCTCGTCGGGGCCGAGGCCCCGGGCGCGCTCGCCTGGGCCGAGCTCCTGGCCAGCGCGCCGCTCGAGCGCGCGGGGCAGGGGGAGCAGGGCGAGCACGATCCAGAGGCCCTGGCCTACATCCTCTATACGTCGGGCTCGACGGGCGCGCCCAAGGGCGTGGGGATCAGTCACCGGGCGGCCTGGGCCTTCGTCGCGTGGGCCGTGGACACGCTCCAAGCCGGCCCGACGGACCGCTTCTCGAGCCACGCGCCCTTTCACTTCGACCTCTCGGTCCTCGACCTCTACGCGGCCTTCGCCGTGGGCGCGCGGGTCTGCCTGATCCCCCCCAGCCTCGGCCCTGGGGAGCATGTCGGCTTCATCCGTGAGCAGGGCATCAGCGTCTGGTATTCGGTGCCCTCGGTGCTGATGATGATGATGGAGCACGGCGGGCTGCTCGAGCTCGAGGCGCGGCTGCACCCGCGGGCGCTGCTCTTCGCCGGCGAGCCCTTCCCGATCAAGCACCTGCGTGAGCTGCGGGCGCACTTCGCCGACGCGCGCCTGCTCAATCTCTACGGCCCCACGGAGACCAACGTGTGCACGGCCTACGAGGTCACGACCATCGAGCCCGAGCGCAGCAAGCCGGTGCCGATCGGCGCGCCCTGCTGCGGCGACGAGGCCTGGGCCGAGACGGCCGCGGGCGAGCGCGCGGGCCCAGGCGAGACCGGCGAGCTCATGGTCCGTGGCCCGACCACGATGACCGGCTACTGGGGCCAGGCGCCCCTGGGAGATCGGGCCTACGCCACCGGCGACATCGTCCGCGTCCTCGACGACGGCAGCTTCGACTTCGTCGGCCGCCGGGATCACATGGTCAAGGTTCGAGGTATGCGCATCGAGATCGGCGAGGTCGAGGCCGCGCTGCTCGAGTACCCCGGGCTCAACGCGCTCGCGGTGCTCGTCGCCGGGGCGGGCCTCGACGCGCGCCTGGTCGCCTTCGTGCGCCTCGCCGAGGGCGCCAAGCCCCCCTCGCTGCTCGCGCTCAAGCGCCACTGCGCGCAACGAGTGCCGCGTTACATGGTGGTCGATCGTGTGATCTACGTCGATGCCCTCCCCCTGACGAGTACGGGCAAGATCGACCGCCGGGCCCTCGCCGAGCGCCTCGACAAGGAAGTCAGCCATGCAAGCCAGTGAAGTCAACCTCGAGCTCAAGCGCTTCATCACCGAACAATTCCTCGACGGTGATGGCAGCGACCTGGAAGACGCGACCCCGCTGCTCGAGTGGGGGGTGATCGACTCGATCGGGATGTTCGCGCTGCTGCGCTTCATCCAGGACGAGTTCGCCGTACAGGTCCCCGACGCCGAGGTCTCGCCGCGCAATTTCCATAGCGTCGCGGTCATGCAAGCCCTCGTCCTGCGGCTTTGGGACGAACAGGAGAAGAGCAAGGATGCGTGAACAATATGACGTCGTGATCGTCGGCGGCGGGCCTGCGGGCTCCGCCTCCGCCATGTTGCTGGCCGAGCGCGGTCGCTTGGTGCTGATGCTCGAGCGCGACGAGTTCCCGCGCTACCACGTGGGCGAGAGCCTCACGGGCACCGCCGGCGACTTCATCCAGCGCCACGGCCTGCTCGACGACATGGCGCGCTTCGACTTCCCGCCCAAGCCGGGCGTGCGGGTCGTCGGCCGTGACGCGCAAAACGAGTTCTACGTGCCGGTGCTGCGCCCGACCTGGCAGGTCCGGCGCGCCGAGTTCGACAACCTGCTGCTCGAGCGGGCCAAGGCCGCGGGCGCCGACTACGTGCGCGCCTCGGCCAAGGAGGTCCTGCGCGAGGGGGAGCGGGTCGTCGGCTTGAGCCTCGAGACGGCCGCGGGCGAGGAGGTCGTGGTCCGCAGCAAGGTGATGATCGACGCCTCGGGCCAGAGCGTGTTCCTCTCGCGTCAGGAGGTCGCCGGGCCGCGGCGCGTCGCCGCCTTCAACCGCCAGATCGCGATGTACTCGCAGTTCGAGGGCGTCGAGGCCGAGGAGCGCGACGGCGGGCGGACGACGATCATCTTCTACCGCGACACCTACCACTGGGCGTGGATGATCCCCGTGAGCTCGACGGTGGTCTCGATCGGCGTGGTCCTGCCGACGACCACCTACAAGCGCCGCGGCGGCACGGCCAAGGCCGCCATGGCCTGGGGCCTCGAGCACCTCAACCCCGAGCTCGCGCGCCGGGCCCAAAAGCGCGTGCAGGTCGAGGACATGCACGTCTCGCGCAACTACTCCTACTCGGTCAACCCCTTCGTGGGGGAGGGCTGGCTGTGCGTGGGCGACTCGCACGCGTTCACCGACCCGATCTTCTCCTTTGGCGTGTCCTTCGCTCTGACCGAGGCCCAGCGCGCCGTCGCGGCCATCGACGCCGTGCTCGACGCGCCCAGCGAGGAGGCCGAGCGCTTCGAGGACTACGCCCGCTACTGCCGCAACGGCCACAAGCGGGCCGGCGAGCTGATCCGCTACTTCTGGAAATTCCCGGCCTTCTTCTCGTTCATGACCCGCGGGCAGATGGGCGAGGACATCGTCCGCCTGCTCGCGGGCGACTGCTTCACCGACGAGCCCTTCCCGGCCAGCGTCGAGATGCAGCGCAGCCTCGAGGAGTCGCCGGTCGTCGACCAGGTCCCCGAGGGCCGCGCGCGGGAGATCGCGCGCAGCATCTACCAGCGCTTCGACTTCTTCCAGGGCGTCGACGCGGCCTTCTTGGACCTCGAGGGCGGCGTGAAGATCTACTTCATGCTGACCGAGGACGACATCGACCTCTACGACTCGCTCTACGACTTCGAAGAGCAGCTCTTCGAGGACTTCGGCCGCGACGACCTCGCCGTGGTCAGCTACACGCCGGATCTGGTCGACGCGATGCCGCCGCTGGAGGGCGTCTACACCCTCTTCGATCGTCGCAAGCGGCGCGAGGTCGAGCTGTGATCCACATCGGGCGCCCGGTGGTCGCCGCCGGTCGCCACGCGGTGGCCCAGACCGAGCTCGCCGCGGCCATGCGCCGGCGCCTCGAGGCCCTCGAGGGTACCGATGAGCTGCGCAAGATGGTCGGCTTCATCTACGAGCACTCGAGCATCGTCCAGCGCCACCTCGAGCTCGGCCTCGACGAGCTCGAGGCCCGCGAGGACTGGTACCTGGCCGTCAACGAGGCGACCATGTCCCTGGCCCGGCGGGCCCTCGAGCGGCTCTTCGAGCAGCACCAGAGCGACGAGCTCGACGCCATGGTCGTGGTCAGCTCGAGCTTCGCCGGCTTCCCCTCGCTGAGCCGGCGCCTGCAAGACGGCATGGGCCTGCGCCTCGACGCGCCCTGCTACGACCTCGCGGGGCTCGGCTGCGCCGGCCCGACCCACGGCCTGCACCTCGCCGACATGCTCGTGCGCACCGGGGCCGCCCGACGGGTCTGCCTGCTGTGCGTCGACGCCATGGGCACCCACGGCGAGAGCCGCGTGCACCACCAGGCGCCGACGATCTCTCAGGTCGTCGCCCACTGCCTGGCCTCCGACGGGGCCGCGGCGGTGCTCGTGAGCGCCGAGCCCCTGGACGGCCCTGGCCTGGGCTGGGAGGACTGTCGGCTGCGCTCGAAGCTGTGGCCGGACAGCCTGGGCGAGAACGACTTCACCGCCTCGGCCGACAACCAGCCCTTCATCGCCGTGGGCAAGGCGATCCGCACGCGCATCGTCGAGGAGCTCGGGCCGGTGATCAACGGCCCCGACCTCGACCCGGACACGGCGCTCTTTCACCCTGGCGGCGCGGCGCTGATGCGGGCCCTGGCTATGGCCAACCCTCAGCTCGCCCCGAGCCTGGCGATCTCCAGCGGGGTGCTGGAGCAGCGCGGGAACATCGGCTCGGGCTCGGTGCTGTGGGTGCTGCACGACGCCTGGGCGGCAGGGCGGCCGCTGGGGCCGCGCCTGCGATTGATCGCCCTGGGGCCGGGCATCGTTTCGACGATGCTCTGCCTCGACGGGGTCGAGGTGCGCTGAGGTCTCGCGGGCCAGTTGACCTGTCTCCCCGACCGGCGGACCAGGCCGGGCTCAGGCGCCACTGGGGGCGAGGAGCTCGGCCACGTTGGTGACCCGAGGGATGCGTGTGGCCCAAGCCTCCAGCTGTTCCAACGACGCGGTCTCGAGCTGGGCCCACTGGCCAGCATCTGGGACGAGGCCGCGCTGAGACAGCATCATCCCCAGGATGCGCAGGGTTCCCTCTCGTCGGCCCTCCTTTTGGCCTTCGAGGCGGCCCTCCTTTTGACCTTCGAGGCGACCTTCCTCTTGACCTTCGAGGCGGCCCTCCTGCTGGCCAGCGAGAAAGGTCCCGCACCTTCGTTCCAATTGACTGACTTGCATCTGTTCCTCCACGGGCATCGCGCCCAAGATGATCTCGCGGTGTTCCTTCGGGAGCGCCGCCAACACCGTCGCAGTATAGCGCTGTCGTAATTTCGGCGGCTGTCGACGGGCGACTTCCAGGGCGGTGACGGCCGCCTCGAGATCACCGTGATGCCCGTGGACGACCCCCGACAAGATCGTGTCGACGGGCTGTAGAAGTCCTTTGGAGACCGAATCCACCCGCGGGACGCTCCGTCGGTCGAAGACGTAGGGGTGGACCTTCAGGGCGGTCCCGATCTCCCAACTGGCCAGATTACGGGACACATTGTCCTGGAGGCTGACCACACCCAAGTGCACGGGAAGATCGTGACGATCCACGACCAGGCCGAGATAGGAGGCGATCCGTCGCTGCTTGTCGGGGTCGTGGTCGAGCTGAACCTCGAGGACGATCGCGGCGCCGTTGGCCTTGTCTTCTGGATCATCATGGACCAGGAGAAGGTCCATGCTCCGTGGGAGCACCCGCAAGACGCGCTCGGCGTCCCTGTGAAAGGCGGCGTGACGGTCGACGAGGCGGCCGGGGTCCCTGGTGAGGGTCCGGCCGTCGATCCCCCGGACGAGGCGGACGGCGAGGCCGGGGTCTCGATGGAAGAGAGAGACGAGTCCTTCGTGCAAAGTACTGAGCATTCCGAGGGCTTCTTCGGCCCCCGGCGCCAGCGCGTGCATGGTTTCTGACCCTGGCTCTCGACGAGCCCGGCCCAGTCACCGGCCACCGGTCGCTCTCGGGCGCGACACCCGAGGGACCCGTGGACGGTGGCCAGATATGGGGGAGCGCGCCTCCAAACTGATCGCACACTAGAGCGCTCGGACCTGCTCGAGCTGAGGATCATTGCCCTCGAGCAGGTCCTCGGCCGTCGTCGGCACCGACACGTCCGGGAGCGTGGGCCCGTCGCCGCGCGCGGGGTCGGGGCGGGTCATCCACGAGCCGCCGAGGGTGAAGCGCAGGTCGGACTCGGGCACCTCGAACCACAGCTGGTCGCCGGTGGTGTCGCGGTTGGCCCCGGTCGGCTCGCCGACCACCGTCGCGAGATCGTTGTCCGAGAGCTGGCCGACGAAGAGCTGAGCGCTGCTGTAGGTCGTCGGCGAGGTCAGGACATAGACAGCGCCCGAGAAGATCAGCTCGGGCGCTGGCGTGGGCACCACCGAGCCCAGCGCGAAGGAGAGCGCGTCGCCCGGGACCTCGATGGTCGGTCCGTCGAGCGCGACGCCAAAGCTCTCGAGCAGGGCCAAGAAGTCCGCGTTGGTGTAGACCGCCGCCTGCTCGAGGAGCGCGTCCGAGCGTCGCGCGCTGACGCTGAAGGAGGCGTAGGGCTGGCCGAGGTAGGCGAGCAGGGCGTAGGCCACGGTCACGTCGCCGCCGGGGTTGCGGCGCAGATCGATCGCGATCTTGGCGATGTCCTGGGCGTCGACCTCGGCCATGAAGGCGTCGAGGGCGGCCTGAAAGTCCGAGCCGTAGACGCACTCGTCGAGGTAGAAGACGCCGAGGTCGTTCTCGGGCTCGATCCAGTAGCCGACGAATTCACGCTCGGGGAAGGGGCTGACCTCGAGGCCGGCCACGATGGGGAGGGTGAAGGCCATGGCCTGGCCGCCTCGCTCGACCTCGACCTCGACCTCGACCTCACCATCGGCGACCAGGCCCATGGGCCGCAGCCAGTCGGCTCGAGGGAGGCGCTGGGCGGCCGCGTGGCGCAGGTAGTGGTCGTTGTCTCGGCTCACCTGTCGAGCGAGGGCGTCCATGAGCGCGTCGGCGCTCATGCCCCCGATCCCCGTGACCATGTCGCCCGCCTGGAGCTGGCCCGCGTCGCGGGAGACGACTGGGCCGCCCTCGAGCCACATCAGGGGCAGGTCGATGGACTCGACGCTCCCAGCCTCGAGCGAGACCTGGGCGTGGCCGTCCTCGAGCGCGGCGAGCAGCCGGCCGACGAGGAGGGCGAATTCCTCGTCGTCGGCCACGTCTGCGAGCTCGGCCTGGGCCTGCTCGATGGCGGCCTCGAGGGCATCGGAGCGGCCCTCGAGGGTGCGGTAGCTGGCCGCGTCGATCTGCTCGATCACATAGTCGAGGGCGTCTTCATAGGCCGCGGGCTCACCGGCGGTGTCGGACTCGTCTGCGCTCTCGAGGCCGTCGTCGTCCGCGCTCGCGCCGGAGCAGGCGAGGAGCGGACCCATGAGCAGCGTGCAGATGAGGGGAAGCTTTGGAGTGGTCATCGACCACACGAACACCGCAGCGGGGAGCAGGTGTCCCCACGTGGACGCACTCGGTGTTGGGTCAATGTGTGAGGAAGCTTGTCTTCACATTCGAGAAACGTTCAGATGTCGATGTCGAGCGGCGGCCCGCTCGAATTCACACCGCGAATTAGAAAACGAGCTTGGCGAGCGCACCTTCGCAGGGGTTTTGCGCGGGCAAGGTGGGGTCGTCCTGGCCCTCGGGGATGCACTGGTCGAGGTCCTTCTCGCGCAAGGACACCGCCCCGCTGGCGAGGCCGTCGAGGCCGCCGAGGGCCTTGGTGGTGTAGGTGATCGCGCGAGACTCCTGCTTGCGAAAGAACACGCGGTCGCGCTCGCGGTCGAGCTCGTAGCGCAAGGTGAGCGCCTGTTGCCCGTCGAGGACCTCGAGCTCGGCCTGGAGGATCTTCGCGTCGGGGTGGGCCGCCGCGAGGGCGGCGAGCTGCTGGCCAGCCGCGAGCCAGTCGTCGCCGTCGACGATCGCGGGGTCGGGCTCGGTGACGCCGACGGTGCCCCCCGTCCGGGTGGCTCGGACCTGGCCGATGGTCCCGGGGGCGACGCCAAAGTCGGCGAGCAGGGCCGCGTCCTTGGTCTCGAGAGTGGGCGCCGCATAGCGGGCGCGCAGGCGGGCTTCGATGGCTGGCCAGTGGGCCGCGTCGAGCTGAGCCTCGCGGTAGTCGTACTGACATCGGCGCGCGGCGGTCCGCAGCTCGCCGCGGGTCTTGGGCGAGCCCTTGGCGACGCATTCATCGACCACGGCCTCGAGCGCGGCCTGGTCCTCGACGCAGTAGGCGAGCTCGTCTTGGAAGCACGCCTCGGGATCGGCGGCGAGGGCCTCGAGCAGGGCTTGGCGCCCATCGGCGAGGGGCTCTGCGTCCGCGGGGTCGGTCTTGCAGCCGAGCAACGCGAGGGCCAGGGGGAGCGCCAGAGACAGTCGCGACATGGGCCCCATGCTAAGGAGTCGACACGCGCCGCGTCGAGGCCGGTCGGGTTTTCGCGCGGGTTGTCCGCGGGGCGCTGTGTGACAGACTCTCAGTCGACGAAGAGCCCCTGCTGCTCCACGAAGCGCACGATCGCGTCCACGCCCTCGCCTCGGCGGATGCTCGTGAACACGAAGGGCCGGTCGCCTCGCATCGCGCGTGCGTCGCGGTCCATGACCTCGAGCGAGGCGCCCACGTGCGGGGCGAGGTCGGTCTTGTTGATCACCAGCAGGTCGCTCTTGGTGATGCCCGGGCCGCCCTTGCGCGGGATCTTGTCTCCAGCCGCGACGTCGATCACGTAGAGGGTGAGGTCGCTGAGCTCGGGGCTGAAGGTCGCGCTGAGGTTGTCGCCGCCGCTCTCGACGATGATCATCTGGAGCTTGGGGAAGCGCTGGATCAGCTCGTCGACGGCGGTCAAGTTCATGGACGCGTCCTCGCGGATCGCGGTGTGCGGGCAGCCGCCGGTCTCGACGCCGACGATGCGCTCGCGGGGCAGGGCGTCGTTGCGGATCAGGAACTCCGCGTCCTCGCGGGTGTAGATGTCGTTGGTGACCACGGCGATGTCGTAGCGATCGCGCATGGCCTGGCACAGGGCGAGGGTCAGGGCGGTCTTGCCCGAGCCGACGGGGCCGCCGATGCCGAGGCGCAGTGGGTTTGGGGTCGTCATGTCTGGGTCTCCTCAGGAGCGAAACAGGCGGCTGTATTGCTGCTCGTGGCGGGCGCTGGCCAGGGCGAGGCCGGGGGCGAGGGGGCCGAGGGCGTCGTCGTCCAGGGCCTCCGCGGCGTCGATCCACCCGGGGATCTCGGCCATGGCCGCGACCAACACGCGCTGGCCGTCGGTCTGGCCGAGGGGCACGAGCTTGATCGCCGCGGCGACCTGGTTCTCGCAAAAGCCGAACGCGAGCGCGTGCATGGCCGCCCGGACGGGGACCCGCCAGCGCGCGCAGGCCAAGGCAAAGGCGCCCACGTAGGTCGTGTTCGGATCCCCGCGCGAGCCGGCGGCCTCGTCGACGCCGAGGTCGACGAGCAGGCGGGCGAGGGCCAGGCCCATGTGCCGGTCCTCGCGGGCGAGCTCTTCGCTCTCCCGCGCGGCGCACAAAAAATTTGTCCAGTGCGCGACCTGGCCGTGGTCGCCCGCGGCGTAGGCGGGGATCAGCCGGGCCAGCAGCGGCAGCTCCAAGCTGGCGATGGCGTGCTCGGCCACGCCCAGGATCCAGCCCGCGGCGCTCTCGCGGTCGTGGACCCAGCCGGCGCTCACGGCCGCCTCGAGGCCGTGGCTGTAGGCGTAGGCGCCGACTGGGAGCGCTGGGCTCGAGAGCTGGAGCAGGCGCAGGAGCGCCGCGGCGTCGAGCGGCTCGATCATTGCGAACCGTGCTCGTGTTCGTGACCACGAGCGCGCTCGCTGCCGTGCGCGAGGCCGTGCGCGTGCGCGTTGCCGTGCTCGTGCTCGTGCTCGTGCTCGTGCTCGTGACTGTGACTGTGACTGTGACTGTGACCGTGTCCGCCCGCGTAGGCGCCGGCCTCGGGCTCGAAGCTGGCCTGCTCGGCGACGACCTCGAGGCCGAGGCCGCGGACCATGTCGTCGAGGACGTGGTCGTGGAGGTAGCGGACGAAGCCCTCGCCGACCTCGAGGGCGACGTGGCGGTTGCCCAGGTGGTAGGCGGCGCGGGTCAGCGCGGTCGCGTCGGTGCAGCGCAGGGTCGAGACCGACTCGAGCGCGGCGACGACCGCGACGATCCGCCCGTCGCTGGCCCGCAGCCTGTCGCCGCCGCGCAGGCGGGTGCCTCGGGGCAAGATCAGCGCGGCCTCCTCGCCCGAGCCCAGGCGCACGCGCAGGCGGCTGCGCTGGCGATCCGAGAAGGGCAGGGTCAAGGTGGTCGCCGGCGGCAGGCCGGACGGGTCCGGCTCGGATCCGCCGCCGCCGGCCCGAGGGGCGATGCGTTCGCGCAGCTCGAGCATGGTCAAAACAGGAAGTAGCGCTGGGCCAGGGGCAGGACCTTGGCGGGCTCGCAGGTCAGCAGCTGACCGTCGGCCCGGACCTCGTAGGTCTGCGGATCCACCTCGATGGTCGGCTCCCAGGCGTTGTGGATCATGTCGCGCTTGCGCAGCTGCCGGCAGCCCTCGACCGCGCTCACGCGCTTGCGCAGGCCGAGGCTGTCGCCCACGCCGAGCTCGCTGGCGGCCTTGGACACGAAGGTCACGCTGGTCTCGCTCAGCGCCCGCCCGAAGGCCGCGAACATCGGCCGGTAGTGCACGGGCTGGGGCGTGGGGATCGAGGCGTTGGGGTCGCCCATGGGCGCGGCGGCGATCATCCCACGCTTGAGGATCAGCGAGGGCTTGACCCCAAAGAAGGCCGGCTTCCACAGCACGATGTCGGCCATGCGCCCGCGCTCGAGGCTGCCGACCTCGTGGGCGATGCCATGGGCGAGGGCCGGGTTGACGGTGTACTTGGCGATGTAGCGCTTGACCCGAAAGTTGTCGTGCTCGGCGGGGTCGCTGGCCAGGGCGCCGCGCTGGACCTTCATCTTGTGGGCGGTCTGCCAGGTCCGGCAGATCACCTCGCCGACCCGGCCCATGGCCTGAGAGTCCGAGGCGATCATGCTGAACGCGCCGAGGTCGTGGAGGATGTCCTCGGCGGCGATGGTCTCGCGGCGGATCCGGCTCTCGGCGAAGGCCACGTCCTCGGCGATGCTCGGGTCGAGGTGGTGGCAGACCATGAGCATGTCGAGGTGCTCGTCGATGGTGTTGACCGTGTAGGGCCGCGTCGGGTTGGTGCTCGAGGGCAGGACGTTGGCCAGGCCGGCGCACTTGATGATGTCCGGGGCGTGGCCGCCCCCGGCGCCCTCGGTGTGATAGGCGTGGATCACCCGATCTTTGAACGCGGCGACCGTGTTCTCGACGAAGCCCGACTCGTTGAGGGTGTCGGTGTGGATCGCAACTTGGACGTCGAAGCGCTCGGCGGCGGACAGGCAGTTGTCGATCGCCGCCGGGGTCGTGCCCCAGTCCTCGTGGAGCTTGAGGCCCATGGCCCCGGCGCGCAGCTGCTCGTCGAGGGGCTCGGGCAAGCTGGCGTTGCCCTTGCCGAGGAAGCCAAGGTTCATGCACAGGCCCTCGGCGGCCTGGAGCATGCGGTGGATGTTCCACGGCCCGGGGGTGCAGGTCGTCGCGTTGGTCCCCGTCGCCGGGCCGGTGCCGCCGCCGAGCATGGTCGTCACGCCGCTCATCAGCGCGTCCTCGATCTGCTGGGGGCAGATGAAGTGGATGTGGGCGTCGATCGCCCCCGCGGTGGCGATCTGGCCCTCGCCCGCGATCACCTCGGTGCCCGGGCCGACGACGATGTCGACGCCGGCTTGGGTGTCGGGGTTGCCGGCCTTGCCGATGCCGACGATGCGCCCGTCCTTGACCCCGATGTCGGCCTTGACGATGCCCCAGTGGTCGATGATCAGCGCGTTGGTGATCACCAGATCCACGACCTCGGCGGCGACGCGCTGGCTTTGGCCCATGCCGTCGCGGATCACCTTGCCGCCGCCGAACTTGACCTCGTCGCCGTAGACGGTGCGGTCGTCCTCGACCTGAACCCAAAGCTCGGTGTCGGCCAGGCGCACGCGGTCGCCGGTGGTCGGGCCGAACATCTCGGCGTAGGCGCTGCGTTCGATGCGGCTCACTTCAGCGCTCCCATGATCTCGCCGCGAAAGCCGTAGACTTTGCGCTCACCGGCGTAGGCGACCAAGGTGACCTCGCGGGTCTGACCGGGCTCGAAGCGCACGGCGGTGCCGGCGGGGATGTCGAGGCGAAAGCCCCGGGCCTGCTCGCGCGGGAAGTCGAGGGCGGGGTTGGTCTCGTAGAAGTGGTAGTGCGAGCCGACCTGGATCGGCCGGTCGCCGGTGTTGGCGACGCTCAAGCTGACGCGCTCGCGCCCGGCGTTGAGCTCGATGCTGCCTTCGGCGGTGATGATCTGACCTGGGATCATGGCTGTGCTCCTGTCGATTGCTGTCGACGGCTGTCGATGGCTCAGCGGATGGGCTGGTGGACGGTGACGAGCTTGGTGCCGTCGGGGAAGGTGGCCTCGACCTGGACCTCGGGGATCATCTCGGGGATGCCCTCCATCACGTCCTCGCGGGTCAGCAGCGTGGCGCCATAGTCCATCAGGTCCGCGACGCTGCGGCCGTCTCGCGCGCCCTCGAGCAGGGCGGCGGTGATGTAGGCCACGGCCTCGGGGTAGTTGAGCTTGAGCCCGCGAGCCTTGCGGCGCTCGGCGAGCAGCCCCGCCGTGAAGATCAGCAGCTTGTCTTTTTCTCGAGGGGAGAGGTCCATGGCGTCTGTCGCTCGTCCTTCGTCCTAGGTGTTCCAAACGCGGGGCCTGGCGACCCCCTGAAGTCCCGTATGCGCGCGCAGGGCCAGCCACGCGCGCTCGAAGCGGTCGCGCACGGCCGCGGTCGAGGCCGCGAGGCAGCGCCCGACGAGCACGCCGCGGATCCGCGTGAAGGCGATCCTCGTCGCGCCTGCCGTGTCGGCCGTGTCCTCGGTCTCGAGCGCGGCGCAGGCTCGCCGGGCGAGCTCGAGCTCGGCCTCCTCGGCGGGGGCGCACCACATGGTCCCGATCACCGGGCGCCCGTGCAGGCCCCAGGGCGCGTCGAGCAGCGCGCTCCCGCCACGGTAGTCGGCGCGCTCGAGCCAGCGCAGCGCGCCGTCGACCCGCAGCTCGATGCGCTGGCGCAGACGCCCGGCGTCGAAGCGCTCGCCGGCGGCGGGGCGGCCGAGGCAGACGATGTCCCAGCCCACCGCGCGCGCGCCGGTCTCGAGCTCGATGGTCGTGTCCAGCAGCGCGTCGGCGCCCCGAAACGCGATGGTCTCCTGGGGCAGGAGCTCGACGTAGGCCCCGGCCGCGGCGACGACTCGCTGGCTGATCGTGGCCAGCGGCCCGCGCGTTCGATAGAGCTTGCCCGCGCCGGGCGTGGTCAGCAGCGCCTGGCTGCCCGGGCCCGCGCGCAGCGTGAGCTCGAGGCGATCGCTGCCGACCACGCCCCCGGGCGGGTGGAGCATGTAGACGTGGCAAGGGCCGGCGGGGCCCTCGGGGTAGAAGGGCCGCTGGACTCGCAGCGGGCCGAAGTGGCGGCTGCGGGTCATCACGCTGCGCCCGCCTCGGGCCACGAAGCGCAGGTCGAGCTGCGCGAGCCAGCCCTCGTCTGGCGGCGGGCTCATGGCTTCGGCGGCGCTGCGCACTGAAGCAACCTACACCTTTGGCCTGGGTGGCGACCAGCGCGGCGGCTGGGATCGTGGGAGCGGCGGCTGGCTACGCCTTGGTGGGCTGCCCGGGTTCCACGGTCGTCGACCGGTTCATGCGTAGTTCATGACGGCTTGCTTGGTGATCGTTCGGTGATCGTTCGGTGGTGTGTCGATCAGGGTGGATCCTGCATGTGGGCGCGGAGCGATGGGGCGAACATGCAGGCGCCGCGGGCGTCGGCGTGGTGCGTGTCCACGATCAGGTCCGCTAGTCGCGATCGCGAATTGTGCGCAGCGAAAAAATTTGGGGTCCGCGATCAAAACAGCCACGAGCGCGCGCCAAACATTGATCTGCGGCAACTCGAGCGCGGCCTGTCGAGAACCGGCGATCGTATCCAAGCTGCGCGGGGCGGCTTGGATACGATCACCAGGAGCGCTTGGATACCGCGCTCGGCGCTGAGCATCGTCGCTCACCTCGATGTCTGAACGCCTGGAGGCTTGAACAACGAAGAAGGGGCGACCATCGCTGGCCGCCCCCCTCGCGTGCGCTCGAGCTCAGCGCCCGAGCTTCAAGGATCGCCGCAGCTGCATGTACTCGCCGGACACGCTGAAGGCGATCAGCCCCTTGAGCAGCTCGCGGCCCTCGACCTGGCCGCCGAGGCCACCTTGCAAGAACACCCGCGCGCTGACGTCGATGTTGTCGGACAGCAAGAAGCCGACCCGCGCCGCGGTGTGCTCGCAGCCGCGCAGCCAGGACTTGGTGTCCGCGCCGCCGCGCTCGATCACCTTGGCCACGGTCTTGCGCAGGTCGTCGACGCGGGCCGGCGGGAGGACCTTCTTGATCAGCTCGCCCCAGCTGCGCGCGCCCTCGCGCAGCTCCTTGGGGATCGCGACCTGCGGGTGGGTCAGGGCCACGGCGCCGTAGATCACGTCGCGCAGGCTGCCGCTCGAGGGCAGGACCGAGGCGGCGAGCAGGTGCGGGTGGCAGCGGGCCACGGCCCGGCCGGCGCGGACGGCCATGGCGGTGTCGGGCTGCTTGGCGAGGGCGTCGTCGCCAGCGAGCACGGTCGGGTGCACGCCGCCCTCGACGAGGGCGACGACGTTGAGGCCGCCGGGGGTGCCCTTGCGCGTGAACAGGTCCGGCGCGGGCATGTCGATGATCTGGGCGGCGAAGGCCAGCCAGCGGGCGACGCCGGGGGCCTGGAGGTTGACGGCCTCGCGCTTTTGGCGATCGAGGCCCATGGCGCCGTAGCTGCGAGCCTCGCGGGCGGCCATCACCGGCCACAGCAGGCCGTAGAGATCCGAGAGCCGGGCGTCGCTGACCAGCAGCACGTCGCGCCACAGCTTGCGCGAGATCGTCCCGCGCGGGGGCTGGTAGTCGGCGCTGGCCTCGTCGGCGAGCTCGAGCTCGGCCTCGTCGGCCTGCTTGAGGAAGCGCAGCGTCCGGGACACGACGATCGCGGCGTCGCGCTGCTTGCCGGCGAGGTAGAGCTCGACGAGGCGGTGGTAGCTGTCGTAGTCGAGCTGGTTGTCGCGGATCAGCGCCTGGACCTGCTCGATGCCCTTGTCGATGGCGTCGTCGCCGAGCTGGACCGAGAGCGAGATGACCTTGTCGCGGCGCTCGTTTTGCTTGGCGTCGCCCTCGGGGACGCCGCTTTGCCGGGCCAGGGCGATGGCCTGCTCGTAGGCGATCATCGCGGTGCGCTTGTCGTCGAGCTCGCGCTCGTAGAGCACGGCGATGCGATCGAGCAAGGCGATGCGCGGGCCGGGCTCGGCGTCCTCGGGCGTGGCCTTGAGCCGGGCGCGCAGGACCTTGGACAGCTCGCGGACCTCGCCGGCGGCCTCGAGCTGCTCGACGACCAGACCAAAGGCCTTGTCGTGGAGGGGGTCGGCGTCGAGCACCGCGATCAGCCGGGCGCGCAGCTGCTCGCCGCTGGGGTCGAGGTCGTGGGCGCGGACCAGCGAGGCCGCGGCGTAGCGGTACTTGGCCTGGATCGGCCCGTGGTCCTGGAGCGCGGCCAGGCGATCGAGGACGGCGACGGCCTCGGCCCACTGCCCGGCGTTGCTGTAGAGGTCGAGGGCCTTGTGGAGCAGGGCAAGATCCTCGCCGCGGCGGGCGAGCACGGCCTGCATCTGGGCGACGGCCTCCTCGGGGCGGTTGAGGGCCTCGGCCAGGGTGCTGGCGAGCTCGAGGCGCAGATCGAGGAGCTCGCCGTCCTTGGCCGCGCGGCGCTCGTCGTCCTCGGGCAGCGCGGCGAGCTCGGCCGCGAGCACGTCGACGAGCCGGGTCTGGGCCTCGGCCTTGGCTCCCGGGGAGTCGGCGAGCTCGACGAGGAAGCGCGCCGCGTCGGCGTAGCTGGGGTCGTGCTCGAGGGCGCGCTCGATCATCTGCAGGGCCTTGGCGGTCTCGCCCATGCCGCGGCGGGCCTGACCCATGCGCAGGTAGAGCTCGGCCTGGGCCCGGGGATCGGCGGTCTTGGCCGCGTCGCCCTGGCCGGTCTGCAGGGCCAGGCCCTGGTAGGCCTTGAGCGCGGCCTCCCAGCTCTCGGACTCGAGCTCGAGATCCGCGAGCGCGCGGGCGACCTCGGCGTTGCGCGGGTCCGACTCCTTGGCGACGCGCAGCAGCTCGCGGGCCTTGTCCTTGTCGTGGACCGCGAGCGCGCAGCGACCGGCGAGGGCGTGGGCGTGGGCCATGGCCACGCGATCGTCGGGGCTCTTGGCGCGCAGCTGGCTGACCCAGCGCTGGGCGTGCGGCCAGGCCTCCTCGAGGTCGCCGCGCTCGATCAGCAGCTCGGCGAAGCGCGCGGTGGCCTCGTCGTGGTGCGGGTCGAGCTCGATGACCTCGCGCAGCAAGGGCAGGCCGCGCTCGGGCCGGGCGAGGGTCTCGATCCAGGCCTTGGCGGCGGCGAACAGCCCGCGGACCTGCTCGCGCGTCTCCTTGGCGCTGCGGGCCGCCCGGACCTGGGCCTCGAGGGCCTCGAGGGGGCGCTCGCGCTGCTCGAGGATGTGCTGGAGCAGCGTCCAGCCGGCGCTGAGCGAGTCGTCGAGCTCGAGGGCCTCGCGGACCTGGGCCTCGGCCTCCTCGAGCTCGCCGGCCTGCTCGCGCATGCGCGCGACGTCGACGAGCATCTCGGCCCGGTCCTCGGGGCGCTCGGCCTCGGCGATGCGCTGGCGCAGCAGCGACTCGGCCCGGGCCTCGTCGCCCTCCTCGCGCAGCTGGGCGATCAGCTGGTCGCGCCACTTGCCCTGGGCGTCGCCGCCCTTGGGGTCGAGGTTGACGAGGGCCTCGAGGGCCTGGCGTCCGCGCTCGGCGTCGTCGAGGGGGCCCGTGGCCAGGGTGAGCAGCTCGCGGTAGGCCGCGACGCGCAGCGAGTCGTCGAGCACGGTGCTCTTGGCCCGGCGCTCGAGCAGCTCGGCGAGGCCGCGGTGGTTTTGCGCGGCGCGGTAGGCCACGGTCAGGGCCTCGACGGCCTCGACCACCAGCGGATGATCCACCGGCAAGGTCGAGACGATCTGCTCGCGGCAGTCCGCGGCGCGCTCGCTGCCGTCGGCCTCGCGGTCGAGCAAGGCCGCGCTCTCGGCCAGCAGCTCGCCGCGGCGTCCGACGTCGTCGCTGGCCTCGGTGAGCACCGAGAGCGCGTCGATCAGGCCCTCGCGGGCGCTGGCCGCCTCGCCGGTGTCGCTGTCGATCTTGGGCCGCAAGAGCGCGACGAGGGCCTCGGCGGCCTGGCTGTCGCCGCGGTCGCGCTCGATCAGTCGGCGATACTGGGCGATGGCCCCGGCCTCGTCGTCGAGGCGCTCGCGCATGAGCGCGGCGGCCTCGTGGCGCATGGCGCTGGCCTCGGCTGGATCGCTGGCGAGCTCGGCCCGGGCGGCGAGGGCCTCGGCGAGGGTCTCCCAGCGCTCGAGCGCTCGGGCCCAGCGCTCGCAGGCCGCGAGCGCGCGCTCGTCCTCGGGGGCGTCGGCGCGGGCATGCTCGGCCGCCTCGAGGGCGCCCTCGTGCTCGCCGAGCTCACCGAGGAGCTCGGCGGCCTCGAGCAAGGCGTCGACCCGGGCCGCGCCGCTCTCGAGCTCGGCGACGGTCAGCAGCCCGGTGGCGAGCTCGGCCGGCTTGTCGGCCTTGCGGTAGGCCGCGAGCGCGGTGCGCTGGAGCTCGAGGTTCTCGGGCTCGAGGTCGAGGGCGTCCTCGTAGATCGCCAGCGCAGACTCGAGCTCGCCGACCTGCTCGATGTAGATCTGCGCCGCGCGGGCGAGCACGCGCAGCTGATCGTCGAGCTGGGGCAGGCGGCGGCCGATGGCGCGCAGCTTGGCGGCGACCGGCGCCCAGCGCCCGGTGACCTCGGCCAGGCGCAGGAGCTCGTCGACCAGGGGCAGCTGGGCGTTGATCGAGACCGCGTCGACCAGGTCCAAGACCGCGCTCAGGGCGTCGCCCGGGGCCTGGAGGCGCTCTTCGCAGATCTGCGCGAGCTCGCGCAAGAGCACGATCTTCTCGCCCTCGGCCTGGCTGACCCGGGCGCGCACGGCCAGGGCATCGACCACGCGATCCCAGCGCTCGGCGGCCCGCGCCTCGCGCTCGATCCGGTTGATCGCCTCGCGGGCCGGGAGGTTGGCGGGCTTGCGCTCGAGCACGGCGATCCAGCCCTCGAGGTCCTCGGGGTCCGTGGGCTCGATGATCCTCGTGCTCGGCGCGCTGGCGACGGGCTCGGGCGCGGCCATGCGGTGATCGACCTGATCGGCCTTGTGCGGCGTGGTCAGGATCGTCGCGATCTCGGTGCGCAGGGTCTTGGGCTCGGGGCGCTGCTCGGCGTCGGGGTGCATGGCCGCTGCGAGCAGGGCGTCGACGCGGCGGTCGATGCCCGGGACCAGGCGCGAGGGCGCGGGCACGGAGCCCTGCGGCCGGCGCCCGGTGATGCAGCGGTAGAGCATCGCCGCGAGGGCGTAGGTGTCGCTCGCCGGGCTGGGGGCGGCGCTCGCCAGCAGCTCGGGCGCGGCGTAGCCGAAGTTCTCGCGCACGATCGTCGGCCGCGACCACGAGACCAGGGGCAGAAAGCCAAAGCCGCGCAGCTGGGCGCCGTCTTGGGTGATCAGCACGTGGCGCGGGTGGAGGTTGCGGTGGACCAGGCCCTTGGCGTGGACGATGGTCACCACCTCCATGAGCGGGCCGATGATCTCGAAGGCCTTGTCGAGGGCGAGGGGCTCGTGGGTCTCGTCGAGGAGCGTGGACAGGGGCACGCCCTGGACCGGATCCATGATCACCCCGAACATCCGGCCCTCGGACACGCTGCCGAGCAGGCTGACCATCGCGGGGTGATCGATGGCCGCGAGGCTCTCGACCTGGGCCGCGAAGCGCTCGCGCTCGGAGGTGCTCACCGGTCGCCCGATCACGCCGACCTCGAGGCCGACGCGGCGCCCGTCGTGGGCGCGGTCGCGGCACTCGAACCAGATCCGCGAGCCCACGCGCCCGCGCACGGTCTCGACGGCGAAGCGCGGCGGGACCAGGGTCAGCCCGCGGTCTTGCTCGGCGGCGGCCTCGAGGCCGAGGCGGGCCGCGTCCTCGTCGCCCTCGAGCAGCGCGAGCAGGGCGAGGTTGAAGCGGGCCAGGCGCTGATCGTGGGCGTCGGCCTCGCGGGTCACGACCTGCTGAAAGGCCTTGCGCGCGCGGTCGAGGCTGCGCTTGCGCCGGTGCGCCAGCCACACGCCACCGAGGCGCAGGAGATCGCGCGAGGGCAGGGCCTCGAGCCCGCCGGGGAGCGCCTCGACGAGGCGCTCGAGCTCCTGGGGATCCACGCAAAAGGCCGCGTCGACGCCGAGGTCGACGCGCTCGGGCACGCTCGCCAGGGCGCGGGCGAGCTCGAGCGCGGGCAGGTGCTCGCTGGCCCGAGACACGCGCTGCTCCCCGACCTCGGCGGCCTCGGCCAGGTGCGTGAGCAGCTTGGCGAGGTCGTCGACGGCGACGGCCTCGACGGCACAGCGCTCGCGCAGCGAGGCGGCCGCGACGGCGCTGAGCTCGGACACGAAGAGGTAGTGCGTGCGCGCCTGGGAGTCGGGCCGACCGGCGTCGGTGGCCTCGGCGATCTCGGCGAGCATCGCGAGGATCTGCTCGAGGTCCGGGTCGCCGAGCTCGAAGCCGACCAGCGCCAGGGTGCGGGTGCGGGCGGCCTCCTCGACGAGCTCGCGCAGGTCTCGGAGCTGGCTCAGGGGCGCGCTGGGGGAGGTGTAGAGCAAGAAGGGGTCGCCGCTGAAGCCGGCGTTGGCCGCCTCGAGCTCGCTGGCCATGGGGCGCTGGTGGGCGGCGCAGGCCTGGGCGAGGAGGTCGGCGTGCGCCGTGGCCAGGCAGGCGCGCCAGGGCAGGGCCCCGAGCGCGCGCGCGGCCTCGGGCAGCGGGGCGTCGTCCTCGCTCACGCGCCGCGGACCGATCAGCGCTTCCACGGCGTCGCGGCCACGCTCGCGCAGCACCCAGTCGAGCGCCGTCGAGCGATCGCCCGCGTCGATCAGCGCCTCGAGCTCGGCGCGCGCCGGCTGCTCGGCGTCGGCCGTCAGCGTCCGCAGCAAGCTCGGCCAGTTCGGCCGATCGGCGAGGATCCCGATCCCCGCGCCGGTCCAGAGCACGCAGTCACCGGCTTGGATTGCCGCCACCAATTCATGGGAAAGCTCAGGCATGTCGAGGTCTCGAGCGCACCGATGACCGCCCGCATCGCGGCCACTGGGCGCCCGATGGTCGCATCCGTGCGTGAGTTCGACCAGGCTCCTGCGATACAGTGAGGGGATTCACACATGGCTGAAATCATCGTGATCCGCTGCACGCAGCCTGCGCGCAGGGCTGTTCGGCGGCGGCGGGCCTGCTACATGGGGGCATGGCGAACGCCCCGAGCTACCTCCCCCCCCGCGGAAAGACCCTGGTCACCGGGGGCAGCGGCCACTTCGGCGCCAACTTGGTGCGGCGGCTGATCGCCGAAGGTCACGAGGTCCGGGCGCTCTACCAGCCCGAGGCCAACAACCGCGGCCTCGACGGCCTGGACATCGAGCGCTTCGCCGGCGACCTGCGGGACCGCGCGCGCATACTCGAGGCCGTGACCGGCTGCGGCCAGGTCTTCCACGCCGGCGCCAAGGTTTCCACGCGCTCGCCCTCGGCCCAGGAGGAGCGCGAGATCTGGGAGATCAACGTGCTCGGCACCCGCAACATGGTGCGCGCGAGCCTCGAGACCGGCGTGGATCGCTTCTGCCTGACCGGCTCCTTCTCGGGCATCGGCATCGACCCCGAAGATCCCTCGCGCCCGGTCCACGAGGGCATGCCCTTTTACCCCTTCATGGACTGGCTGCCCTACGCGCGCAGCAAGACCCTGGCCGAGCACGAGCTGCTCAAGGGCGTCGCCGACGGCCTCGACGCGGTGATCGCCGTGTCCACGGGCATCATCGGGCCCAACGACTTCTTGCCCTCGCGCACCGGCAAGACCCTCGTCGACTTCGCCGCCGGCCGCCTGCGCGGCTACATCCCCGGGGGCTCCG
Source organism: Pseudenhygromyxa sp. WMMC2535 (assembly GCF_011083025.2). Taxonomy (NCBI): domain Bacteria; kingdom Pseudomonadati; phylum Myxococcota; order Nannocystales; family Nannocystaceae; genus Pseudenhygromyxa; species Pseudenhygromyxa sp. WMMC2535. The sequence continues at coordinate 1,793,984 of NZ_JABJWV010000001.1, read as the reverse complement.
AGTTCGTGCGCGCCGCGGACCTCGTCGAGGGCCACCTGCTGGCCATGGCCAAGGGCAAGACCGGGCGGCGCTACCTGCTGTCGACGGAGTTTTTGTCCCTCGACCAGCTCCTGGAGCTCTTCATCGAGCAGGCCGGCGGGCGCAAGCCGCGGCTGCGCATGCCCGTGCCGCTGATGAAGGGCGTCGCGCAGCTCTACGCCAGCACCGTGCGCCGCGTGGCCCCCAACGCGCCGCAGCGGCTGACGCCCGGGGCGATCGAGATCCTGGCGATGAACCGCCACGCGGACATCAGCCTGGCGCGCGAGGAGCTCGGGTACGAGCCCACCTCCATGCGCGAGGCGGTGCGGGAGACCTACGCGTTCTTCTGCGAGGTCGGGATGATCCAGCGGCGGGCGGCCTGAGCCGAGGCGCTCGAGCGCTTCTAGGAGTGATCAGAGGCAAAACTGGTCGCCGAGCTCCGGGACGCCTGTGTTTTTGAAGGACATCGGCAGCGAGTCACACCACGACCCGGTGCAGTCCTGCTGGCGGGCGACGTGGAGGTGCGGGCTGCTGGAGTAGCCGGTGTTGCCAGAGTGACCGATGCAGTGGTCGATCTCGACGATGTCCCCGACTGACACTTCTACACGAGGTGGATTCGATCCTGATCAATGGGCGAGCGTGACCTCGTGGCGATGGACAGCGGCATAGGTGGCCCAAACGGCGCGCCAGCGTTTCGAGATGAGGAGGGCTCGCAGTGCGAGCGTTCCTCGCAGGCCAGGCACCTCCCAGGACTGCGCGGGGCGCTTGACGCGGCGTTGCATCGTCCAGCAGGTGCTCTCGGTCGCGCCGCTACCAATGGGCAGGTTGGCCGCGTACGACGACGCATAACGCATCAGTGGTTTGCGATGGCGTATGTAGCTGAGCGCGGCCGCGACCGCCGTGCGAGCGGTCGTGTCCCGGCCCGGCAGTCGCTTCGCCCGTTCCAGAAGACCTCGCCAGATCCGCTCGATCGCTCCGTCGTCGCGCAGGAGCTCGCCGCGATACCAGCTCTTCATGTTGAAGGGATCGCCCTCGGGCTCGCAGGCATCCACGACTGCATCGAGGTAGTTGCTCGTCAGGTGCTCGAAGTCGATCAAGGTCCGGACCTTCGCGTCGCTCGGCAGCACTCGAGCCAACGCCTCGGGCAGCGCACGCAGCTCGGGCGCGGCGTCTTGGACCACGTGAACCGGGAGCTGTGGGTGGCTACGGAGGATCCACGCCACGTCCGCCGCGACCCGCTCGGCGAGCTTTCGGACGTCCTCCCCCGCATCGGCTGCGTATCGCCAGGTGTGCAGCTCCTGTCCCTCCGCGTCGTGGATGGTGACGCTGCCCACCCACGCCTTTCGCCAGTGGTGCTCCTTGGGGGGCGGCGGCTTGCGGACGTACTCCGCGAGCCGCCGCTTCGGTCGCGCCGCCTCCGCGAGGTCGGCGTCGAGCTGCTCAGCCATGCGCACCGAGAAGCGATCGAGCCCGCAGCTGATCGAGGCCACTCCCGGCGGGATGGCCTCCACGGCCCTGCTCGCGGCCTCGAGCATGTCGACGTCTTCGACGATGTCGGCGGACATCAGCTTGACGCGCTTTTCGAGCAACGAACGGCTCGGAGGCCGCATCCCGACCACCCTCAGGATGTTCTCGAGCTCGCGGCTGTTCAGGTCCGCGCTCAGCTCACCAGCGATGCGGGCGAAGTCGGGGGTCAAGCGTCGGGCGATCATACCGACGCACAGCTCCAGCGGCTTGATCGTCGGCCCGTTGTGCACGCCGAGCTCCCGGTAGAGCGCCTCCTCGATCGTGTGCGGCCCCCAGCGTCCGTGGTAGGTCGCCGACGACCGCTGCGACAGGCGAGCGTAGCGTCGGCCTCCGACCTCGACCACGTCGGCCTCCGAGACAGACTCGCGCAAGTCGTCGTCCTCACGCTGCCACAGCACGTCTCGCATCAGCTCCGCCTCCAGATCACGCCGCTGCTCGAAGGTCGCATCTGGCCCGAGCTGCTCGTCGACCTTCTGCTTGATCATCGCCGCGAGCTTCCGCACCAGCTCACTGTTCGGCTTCTTGGGCTGCTTCTTGGGCTTTTTCCGGCTTGCCATGGTGACCTCCAGCCCAGCATGATCTCAGACCTCGGAAACCACAACCGGGGAGTCGCCGTCCTCCTGCAACGCGCTGGGGAGCCTGCTCAGGATCGGATCCGCCCCGCTTCTACATCGCTGAGGTGCGCATAGATCGACTGTGTTCCGTCATCATGGCGAATCGTGACCAGGTTCGCGCTTTGTTTGCAGTCGGCGATCTCGGCCTCGGTGGTGCTGCTGGAATAGCAGACTTCTCCGTCGTCCTTCGTGGTCACGACTTCACCGGAAGCGATGGGGTAGATCGGGGTGCCGACGGGCATGCTGAAGTCGAAGGCATAGTGGGATTGGCCGCCTTCGTTGTGGCTGAACACGCCGCCGTTTCCCTGTCCGACGGAGATGGGGGCGCTGACGTCGCCACAATCGAAGGGCAGCACGAAGTCGACGTTATGGTTGAAGCAGGAGGCCAGGTTACCCCAGATGTAGCCAACATCTCCCTCGAAATCGATCGCGTACCAGTTGCCAGTATAGACGGCGTCGGTACAGCGAGCCACGTCGTCGACCTCGACCTCCGCGCCGTAGGCCAGGGTGCCCAATGAGCTGGAGCTCTCGCGCGGCTCGGTGCGCACGAAGATGGCGTTCTCGGACACCCTCTCGATCACGCGCACGCGGGGGCAGCCTGGGGCTGGTCCAGGTGAGTAGTCAGAGCCCGATAAGACGACGTCGGTGACGGTCGCGCCCTTGGCGTAGAGGCTGGTGTCGATCTCGAGCGGACACTCGGTCGTGCTCGTGCTCTGATAGAAGGGCTCGGCGTCGTTGTTCTTGTAGTAGTTGGCCCGGCCATCGACCATCTCGATACGAAAGACATCGTCCGTACCGTAGCTGCCAAATAACCCTTTCGAATTTCCGCTCTCGTAGACCGCGATATTGCCGTCGCTGCGCAGGTAGATGGCGAAATTGATGTCCTCGTAGCTCTGGTGGGCGTCGTTGTGACCCAGGCCGATCATCTTGGCGATGTTGGTCTCGGAGGTCGAGAATCGCAGCACGCTGTCGTCCGGTGCAACCCTTCGCCGGGAAGACGCGCCGCTTGCCCAACTGGAGCCAGTTCCCGCGAGGCGGGTCAAGGCGGTGGCGGTGGCGGTGGCGAAGCGAACGTTCTTCCACGTCTCGGTGGCGAAGCAGTGGGCGTCGCCGCAGGCGACGACCACGGGCGCGGTGATCGTGGACTGCGTTTTGTAGAGGCTCGTGTCGAGGGCGAGCGGGTAGTCGATGACCGGCAAGAGCCTGGTGTGCACGACGTTTCCATTGTGGCGGTAGCGAACCTGGCCGTCGGCGAACTCGACGCGAAACACATCGCCGGTGTCGTAGGTGCCGAATTCACCCTGGAGGTGCCCGTCCTCATAGATGGTCAGCCTCTGATCCTCGCGCAGGTAGAACGCGAAGTCGATGTCGGCGTAGTTTTGATTGGCGTCGTGGTTGGACAGGCCGGCCATCTTGGGCAGGGAGTTCTCGCTCGTCGAGAACTCGACGTAGCCCTCACCGTCGAGGATCATCTGAGAGGATGATGCGCCCGCACCCCAGCCTTGGCCCTGGCCGATGTTGCGTGTGATCGTCCCCCCGCTCACCGTGACGTAGCGGGCGTTGGTCCAGACCTCCACTGGCATACATGCCGTGTCGTCCTGCGCGCAGTCCTGGACCTCGGCGTTGGTGATGGTAGCGCCGTCTTGATTGAGGCTCGTGTCGAGGGCGAGGGGGTACTCGAAGGTGGACGTCGTGTTGGTGTGAATGACGTCACCATTGTGGCGATAGCGGATCTTTTCATTAGCGACCTCGATACGGAACTCGTCGCCGGCTTCGTAGGTGCCGAAGTAGCCCTGGGAGTGACCATCCTCGTAGATTGCGATCCTCTTGTCGCTGCGCAGGTAGAACGCAAAGTCGATGTCCTGGTAGCTCTGGCTGGCGTCGTCGTGCGAGAGCCCCGCCATCTTGGCGAGAGTGTTCTCGTTGGTGGAGAAAGCCACGTAGCCGTCTCCCTCCGTGACCTTCTGAACCGACGAGGCGCCCGCGGTCCAGCCATTGCCCGCGTTGCGCTCGAGCGCGCTTCCGTCTGCGGTAGCAAATTTGACGTTCTCCCACAGTTCGGAGGGGATACAGCTGTCTTCGAGCCCGGTGCAGTCGTGGATGCTCGCGTTGGTGATGGTCGCGTCCGCATCGTTGAAGCTCGTGTCGAGTTCGAGGGGGTACTGGATGGCGGAGGTGTTGTTTGTGTGGATAACCTGGCCGTTGTGGCGGTAGCGGATCTGACCGTCGACCACCTCGATGCGGAAGAGGTCATCGATCTCGTAGTTGCCGAAGTAGCCTTTAAGGTGGCCGTCTTCGTAGATGGCGATGACTGTGTCATTGCGCAGGTAGAAGGCAAAGTCGATGTCGGCATAGTCCTGGTTGGCGTCGTTGTAGGAGAGTCCGGCCATCTTGGCGTGGTCGGTGTCGCTGGTCGAGAACTCGACGTAGCCGTCGACATTTTCCGCGAGCGAGTCGACCGAGGACGCGCCTGCGACCCAGCCCGAGCCGACGTTGCGAACCAAGGTGGTCGCGTCGGAGGTGACGAAGCGGACGTTCTTCCAGGTCTCAGCTGGCATGCATGAGGTGTCGCCTGCTTCGCAGGTCATGATGCCGGCGTTGGTGATGCTCGCTTCCGTGCCGCTGAGGCTGGTGTCGAGCTGAAGGGGGTACTGGACGACTCCGGCGCTCGAGTGAATTACCAGGCCATTTTTCCGGTAGCGAACTTTTCCCTCTACAACCTCGATCCTGAATATGTCGTCTTTCTCATATTCTCCAAAATTTCCTTTGGGTGAGCCATCCTCGTAGATCTGGAGGTCTCCGTCTTGGCGCAGGTAAAACGCGAAGTCGATGTCGGGGTAGCCCTGGTTGCTGTCGCTGAAAGAAAGGCCAGCCATCAGCGCGCTGTCGTTTTGTGCCGCGGTGAACTCGACGAAGCCGTCTTTGTCTTGGGCGATCTCCTGCACTGACGAGGCGCCCGCGGTCCAGCCCGTGCCTTCGCTGCGGGTCAAGGTGGAGCCATCGACTTCAGCGTTGACCACGTTCTCCCACTCGACCGCTTCGCCCGGATCGAGGACTTGATCGCGCAAGACGGCCTCGGATGCGGCGTCGTCGAGGGCCTCGTCGTCGACCATGCAAGCCAGGGGAGAGAGCGCTGCAGTGGCAAGCCAGCACACGGACCAAGGGGAGACCGAGTGAGTCGTCATCGTGGGCGACCACTTTATCAGTCCGAGCCATCGAAGAGGCCGTGCGTGGGCGGCCGAGGCCCCCGAAGACGAGATTCGGCGTGGCACCTGGTGTGCTATGACAGCCGGGTGTCTTCGCTCAGCGCTGCTCGCCCCCGCTTTGAAACAACCCGAGCTCGGCGCTGTCGATGGCGCGTGACGAAGCGACGCATCACCCTACTCGCGGTCGGTTTGTGTGCCTGCACCCGCCTCCCCGCGCCGACGAGCAGCGAAGACCGAGCAGACCCAGAAGACCCCGCTCCGTTCGAGGAGAGCGAGTTCATCAAGCCGTGCGAGGGCGAGACCTTGGCGCGGGCGAGGGCAGAGCTCGAGGCGATCGAGCAGAGCATCGAGGCGCTGGCACCCGGCGATGATCCCGAGCCGCAGTGGCGAGCGCTCGTGCAGCTGTTCGAGGGCGAGTGCTTCGCGCTGAGTCGGGTCTACGCCATGGACGCCGACGACGAGGCGCCGAGCAGCGGCCTGGCGCTGCGGACCTGGTGGGGGGATGGCGGCGCGCTGTGGGCCGAGGAGTTCCTCTCGCTCGAGACGACCTGGGAGCGGCCGAGCGTGCGCGTGGCCCTGTCCCCCGAGCTCACGCCGCAGCACCCCCTCGTCGACCTGCTCTGCCCCCTCGCCGAGCCCGACTGCGACCCCCAGACTCGCGGCTGGACGCTGCGTGCCAAGCAGGCCTTCGAAGATCACGCGGAGCGCCGCTGGGCTCGCTACCGTAGCGGGGACGAGGCGCTGCCAGGGGTGCGCGACTCGGGCGAGTGCGAGACGCTCGCGATGAGCAAGCCCGAGGCGCTGCGCTACGAGACCTGGCTCGAGTGCATCGATCACGTGTCCTTGCGCCGCTCGGTGTTTCCGATCGGCGGGCTGAAGGCGCCGCAGACGGGGTGGTTCGTGGTCCGTGGTCCGAGCGGCCGGAATTGCGAGGAGACCCGAGCCTTCGAGCTCGCCACGGGCAGGGTGTCCGTGACCGCGAGCTGCTCGGATTCGGCGCAGGCCGACACCGAAGGCGAGCCGCGAACGACGGGGGGGCGCGTACCCGTCGACGCGTTGCGCGAGGCCGTATGGATGGCCCTGTGGACGACGCAGATGCCACACGCCGACCAGCTGCTCGGCGACAGCGGCTATCCGATTCCCGACGCGATCGCGGTGATGAGCAGGGAGGAGGTCGGCGCGGGGGTCATGAGCGCGACCTTCTCCAGCGGCCAGACCACGCTCGAGTGGACGTATGTGCGCGAGGGCGAGCCCACGCTGAGCGGGGAGCTGCGCAGGCCCGAGGACTACGATGACGGCGCGCGGGATCACGCGGGGCGGCTGTTGGCGGTCGCCGAAGCGGCGATGGTCGAGGGCCCCGTGCCCGCGCGGCCCGACTGGCTCGGCGCGGCCGAATAGCCGAAGCCGCACCCTGGTTGGGGGCTCGTTCGCCGAGCCATCGATGTGCGCGGCTCGCCCGCTGGGGGGCAGAGCCGGCGCGCCCGCTGCGGGGAAGGCCCGGCGCAGCCAGCCACGGCCAGCGGCGCACGCGTGACGCTGGCCGGCCTTTTCCGTACCTGGAAAGCTGTCAGACTCCGCCCGTGGGCGAAGACCCGGACGAAGCGAGCCTGCGGGCGGACGAGCACGGGCGCAGGGTCGGCCTGTTGCTCATGCTCCTGGCGACTTGCTGCTTCATCGCGATGGCGTCCTTCGTCAAGCTCCTGCGCGAGGACGGGCTGAGCACGACCCAGGTCATGTTCTGGCGCATGGCCCCGGCGCTCCCGCTGGTCTGGCTCGAGATGCGACGTCGCGGGCAGAGGCTTCGCCCTACGGCGGCCGGCCCGATCCTCTGGCGCTCGCTGTTCGGGATCGGGGCCATGGCCTGCTACTTCTACGCGCTGCGGGCCCTGAGCATGGTCGAGAACGCGGTCTTGAGCCTGCTCCAGCCGGTGTTCGTGGCGGTGCTCGCCCCCCTGGTGCTCGACGAGCGCCTGCGTCGCTCGGCGATCTTCGCCCTGGGTCTGGGCGTGCTCGGCTCGCTCGTCGCCCTGCGCCCGGACCAGGCGCTGAGCCGCGACGTCCCCTTGCTGCCGATGCTCGTCGGCGTCGGTGCGGCGCTGTGCTCCGCCTGCGCGCACATGATGGTCCGCAAGGCCAGCGCCACGGACTCGGCCGAGCGCGTGGTGTTTTGGTTCACGGCGGTGTGCACCTTTGGCGTCCTGGCCCTCGGCCTCGCGCGAGGTGAGTTCTTCGGGCTGCCGGAGGGCCTCGCGCTGCTCCCGGCGATCGGGAAGATCGCCGGCACGGCGCTCTTTGGTCTCTCGGGTCAGGTGCTGATGACCCGCGCTTACGGCCGGGCTGCGGCGCCGATGATCGCCATGGTCGCCTACGCCGCGATCCCGATCTCGGTGGTCGCGGATCTGGTCACCTGGGGCGTGCACCCGGGACCGGACGCGATCCTGGGCTCGCTGATGATGGTCGGGGCCGGGCTGATCCTCGCCCGCGGGCGCTGAAAATCGAATCTGCGCGGGCTGTTCTGGCTCGATCCTCGCCGGTGCTCGAGAGCGACACGACTCGAACTGGAGGGCGGGCGCTCACGGCCGGAGGAGCTCGACCACGGGGCCCTCGCGCCAGCGCGGATCGAAGCTCGCGTTGGGGAGCTGCTGGCGCCCGCGGCTTGGCTGCCCGGCGGCGCCCCGGCGCAGCGCCTCGCACTGGGCCTGGATGCGCGCGAGGGTCTTGGGCGCGTCGGGGGTGAGCGCGGGGTCGAGGCTGCAGGGCGAGCCGATGTAGTGGAGCTGGCAGCTGTCGCCGGGCTCGTCGCCGCGGACATCGTCGAGCTCGCGGCCGTGGACCACGGGGCGGAAGCGGAGCTTCGGCGCGATCAGGGTCAAGGGCGTGCGATCCGGCGCGAGGCAGCAGTCGAGGTCGCGCTCGTTGGCGGGCTGGCGCGGGCGCACGAACCACAGCGTGCAGTCGTCGAGGGCCTGGATCTCGGGGTCGTGGAGGCGCTCGGCGAGGAAGCGATACTCGGCCTGAAAGGTGTACTCGTAGCGCCAGGCCGGGCGGACGACGAGCAGCTCGGCGCCGGCGAGGGCGATGGCGGCGGCGGCTCGCGACCAGCGCTGGCGGCCGAGGATGCGCCGCTCGAAGTGGTCGCCCGCGGCGCTGGCGAGGACCGCGAGCACCGGCAGCAAGAGCACGAAGTAGCGCGCGCCGGTCAGGCCGTCGTGGACCAAGGTGCGCCCGAGAGGGACGAAGATCAGCGCCAAGCTGGCCAGCGCCGCCGCAGGCAGCCGCCAGCGCTGGCCGAGCAGGGAGGCCAGGGCGCCGAGCCCAGCCAGGCTCAGGCAGACCACGGACAGCCAGCCCGGTGGCGTGACGGCCATCTGCCACAGCTGGGGGAGCATGCGCTCGCCGGCCTGGAGCACCGAGTCCAGGCTGGGCCCAGGGTGTTGGCTGCGCGCGACGATCTCGAAGTAGGCGTAGGCGCCGATCACCGCCCAGCACAGCCCAAAGACCAGGGCGTCGACGAGGCGCCGGCGTGGCGGCGCCCAGCTGGGCGCGCTGGACTGCTCGTGCTCGCAGTCGGCGGTGCGCAGCGCGGTCCACAGCGGGATCGCGGCGAGCTGCGGCCAGCAGTCCACCCGCGTGAGCGCGGCGAGCAGCACGAGGGTGATCGCCAGCAGCCGCGGGGCGAGGCTGGGATCCCTGGGCGTGCGCAGCCAGACCGCCCAGGCGGCCACGGCCAGGCTGCCCGCGAGCACGTGCTCGGCGCTCGAGGCCGACAGGCGCAGGGGGATCGGCGCGAAGGTCATCAGCACGCCGGCGACGAGCACCCCGGTCCGCGAGGCCCCGAGGCGGCGGGCGACGAGCATCACGAGAGGGACGGCGAGGGCCCCGATCGTGCGGTTCATGGCGAAGGCGAGGTCCTCGGTCCAGGGCAGCAAGGCGCGCAGGCCGAGCTGCAAGGCGGCGGCGCTCGTGCCAAAGCGCAGCTCTCCCAGGCCCACGCTCGGCAAGAAGGGGCCGTACCAGTTGCCCAGGCTGGAGGGGACGAGCGCGCGCAGGCCGAGGGCGAGGGCAAAGAGCGCGGCCATGGCCACGCCGTCCTCGGCGAGGGCGCGGCGCTGCGCAGGCTCGAGGGCTCGAGCCTCGCGCCAGCTGCGACGCGCCATGACCCCCGCGAGGATCATCGCCGCGAACCAGGCGAGCCCCGCGAGGCTCAGCGCGCGGGTGGGGCGGTCGTGGTCCGAGCGCATGTCGAGGTGCTCGGCGCGGACGAGGGTGACGATCTCTTCGTGGGGCTCGCCGACGAAGGTCCGGAGCGCGGCGTGGACCTCGGGGCAGCGGGCTTCGAGCTGCGCCGGCGCGTGGTAGGCCAGGCGCTCGCCGGTGTGGCTGGGCTCGCGCAGGCAGCCCTCGGGCGCGAGCAGGACCTCGAAGCTGTCGGCGTCGCGCGTCCACTGCATCCGGGTCTGGAAGAAGGCGGTGTCGAGGTGGCCGAGGGTGCAGGCGCCGGACTCCTGGGCGTCGGCCATGGTCGAGATCAGCGCGTCGATCTCTTCTTTGGGCAGGGCGCGCTCGCAGCTCTCGGTGAAGCCGGGGGCGGCGAGGGTGAGGCGAGGGGCGAGCGCGGTCAGGACCAGGACCAAGGCGAGCAAGAGCGCGGCGCCGAGCCGGAGGCGGGCCGTCGCGTGACGCCAGAGGCGTCCCCTCGGGTCACGCCGGGCGCTTGGCTGGAGGCGCATGCGCGAGCAGTGTATTTCAGATGGCGGATCGCACTCAGCAGTTCCGACTGGCGACAACCGAGAGCGCGGGCTGGTCGCGGTGTTCCCCTCTGTGCGCCGATATGCGACAAGCGAGACCATGAGCGCGAACGCCCCGATCCCTCCCCAAGACCTCCGCTGGCCCACTTACCAGCCGGGCCGCGGTGTCACGCTCGAGGCCGCGGTCTTCGACGAGGGTCGCAGCGGCGGCGCGCTGCGGGTGCGCGACAGCGCGGGCAAGGTCTACCTCGACGCCATCGCGGGCATCGGCAGCGCGGTCCTCGGCCACGCCCACCCGCGATGGCTCGAGGCCCTCAGCCGCCAGCTCGAGACCCTGGCGGCGGTGGCCAACACCTTCGTGACGGCGCCCCAGCAGCAGCTCGCGGCGCGCCTGGCCGAGCTCTTCCCGATCAAAAATGCTCGGCCCTTCTTCGCCAACTCTGGCACCGAGGCCACGGAGGCGGCGCTCAAGCTGGCGCTGCGAGCCACGGGGCGCGACGTGATCATCGCCTTCGAGCGGGCCTTTCACGGGCGGACCCTGGGGGCGATCGCGCTGACGGCCAACCCGGCCTACCGCGATCCCTTCGTGACCTGCCTGGGCGAGGACCATCAGCGCTTCGCGAGCATGAATGTGCTGCGCCTGCCCTTCGACGACCTCGGCGCGCTCGAGGCCGCGTTCTCGGAGTACGGCCCGCGGGTCGCGGGGGTCTTCGTCGAGCCGATCCAGGGCGAGGGCGGGATCTGGCCGGCGAGCAAGGCCTTCCTGCTCGGGGCGCGGGCGCTTTGTGATCGCCACGGGGCGCTGCTCGGGGTCGACGAGATCCAAAGCGGCTTCGGGCGCACCGGCTACTGGTCGGCGTGGGAGAGCATCGTGGGCGACGAGGCGCAGCCCGACATCTTGTGGCTGGCCAAGGCCCTGGGCAACGGCTTCCCGATCGGCGCCTGCCTGGCGAGCGAGGAGCTGGCGGCGCACATGGGCCCCGGCACGCACGGGACCACCTTTGGCGGCAACCCGGCGGCCTGCGTGGCGGCGCTCGCGACCTCGAGGATCATCGAGGAAGAACAGCTGCTCGCGTCGGCGGCCGCCCAGCTGCCCACGCTGCGGCGCATCGCCGAGCAAAGCCCCAACGCCGAGGTCGTCGAGCTGCGCGGGGCCGGGGCGATGATCGGCGTCCAGGTCGGGGCCCTCGACGCCGGCCGGGCCAAGGTCCTGGGCCCGGCGCTGCAGGAGGCCGGGGTCCTGGTGACCACGCCCGGCGGGCACACGCTGCGCCTGCTGCTGCCCTACGCGGCGGGCGAGGCCGAGCTGCGCGAGTTCTGGGCGGCCCTGGCCGCGACCTCGGCGGCCAACCCCGCGACCTGAGCTGGCGGCTGCGCGAGGGACTCGAGCGAGCGCCCGAGCTGGTGACCCTCTGGGCGAGCTCGGGCCTACTCGAGCTGCATCAGCCGCCCGTAGAACTGGATCATCGCCATGAAGTCTTCCTCGCGCAGGCGCTCGTCGAAACCGTGGAAGCGGGCGACGTCGGCCTCGTCCATGATGAAGGGCGAGATCCTGTAGATCTGCTCGGCCACGGCCTCGTAGTGGCGAGCGTCCGAGGCCCCCACGAAGAGCGTGGGCGCGACGGCGATCTCGGGCCGAGCCTCGCGCAGCGAGCGGGCGAGCTGCTCGAAGGCCGGGGCGTCGGTGCTCGACAGCCGCGAGACCTCGTTGCCGGCGACGAGGCTGACGGAGACCCGCGGGTCGTCGATGACCTCGATGACGTGATCCATGACGTCCTGGACGGTGTCGCCGTAGTTGAGGCGGTGGTTGATCTTGGCGCTGGCGTGGCTGGGGAGCACGTTGGCTTTGACGCCGCCTTCGATCACGGTGACGGCGGTGGTCGTGCGCACGGTCGCGGCGGTGGTCTCGTCGCCGAGCAGCACGGCGAGGAGCACGGGCTCGAACAGCCACAAGTTTGTGGCGATGAAGCGGATCGGGCCACGCATCTCGGGGCCGGCGGTCTCGAGCGATTCGCGAAACGGCCCGGCGACGGAGGCGGGCATCTGCTGGTCTTCGACGCGGGTGATCGCCTGGGCCAGGATCCCGATCGCGGTGTGCTCCGGGGGCGCCGAGCCGTGGCCGCCGGGGTGCTCCACGCTCAGCTCGAGGATCACGTAGCCCTTCTCGGCCACGCCGACGAGGGCGAGGGGCTGGGTCATGCCCGGGAATAGGCCGTCGGTGATGCCCATGCCCTCGTCGACGAGCAGCTCGGCCGTGACGCCGCGCTCGGCCAGGCGCGCGGCCATGGCCTGGGCGCCGGCGCCGGTGAGCTCCTCGTCGTGGCCAAAGCACAGGTAGATCGTGCGCGTGGGCGTGATCCCGGCGGCGAGCATGGCCTCGGCGGCCTCGAGGATCGCGATCAGCCCGCCCTTGTCGTCCATGCTCCCCCGGCCCCACAGCGCGCCATCGACCCGCTGCGCCGAGAAGGGCGGGTGGGTCCAGCGCTCGAGGTCGCCGGGCGGGACCACGTCCATGTGCGCGGTGAGGATGATCGGCCGGGCGTCGGGGTCGCTGCCCTGCCAGCGGTACATCGAGCTGTAGTCGGCGACGCGCTCGCGGGTGAGCGTGGCGTGGACCTTGGGGTAGGCGCGCTCGAGCGCGGCGTGCAGGGCCGTGAAGGGGGCGGGGTCGAAGTCCGCCGGGTCCTCGGGGCTGATCGTCTGTAGGCGGACGGCGGCGGCGAGGTGCTCGAGGGCCTGCTCGTCGTCGACGGCCAGCGGCTCGAAGGCGCCGGGCTCGAGCTGGCGCGAGGGCGCGCGCAGGGTGTTGACGACCACGATCGCGGCGAGCAGCGCGAGCGCGGCGAAGAGCGCGAGCAGGCCACGCCGCAGCCAGCGACGAGGGGGGGAGGGGGCGATGGTCATGGCGGCTGGCTACTCGAGGGCGCCCTGGCCCTCGCCGGGGAGCATGTCGGTGGTCGTGGCGCGGTAGACGAAGCTGCCCGGCTCGGTGCGCAGGGTCCATAGCGCCTCGCCCCCGGCGTCCTCGTCGAGCTCGCGGATCCGCGACCAGTTGATCGCCGGCTCGAACACCCCGGGCTCCTCGTGCATGGCCGAGTCGGTGACCATGATCCTGCCCGTGGGCATGCGGTCGGCGTCGCCGGCGATGGTCGAGACGAAGGTGTCGACGCTGTCGCGGTCGTCCCAGACCTGGGTGGCGGTCATGGCCTCGAGGTCGAGGGCGTAGCGCACGGCCCTCGACGAGAGCTGGTCGACGCCGAGCTCGGGGTTGCCCACGGCGTTGTCGTAGAGCAGCAGCGAGCCGTCGGCTTGCAGCTGCGGCGAGTGCTGGTGGTAGAACCAGGTGCCGGCGAGCAGCTCGAAGTCGCCCTCGGGGCCCAGGCGCCACACGATCTCGCCGCTTTGGTGGTCGATGGCCACGATCCAGTCCTGGTGGCGCATCGACAGCAAGATCAGGTCGCCCTCGATCTGCATCATGCCGTTGCCGTGGGTCCAGTCGTAGCCGGTGTCGCCGGTGGTCGTGTCGACGTAGGGCAGGCCGGCCCCGGGGATCTCGGTCACGCGCAGCGGGTCGATGTGGTCGAAGGCGTCCCAGGTCCACACGATGTCGCCGGCCGGGTCGATCTCGACGAGCAGGTCGGCGGCGACGAGCAGCTCGCCCCAGCCCATGGTCGAGTAGTCGACGGTCTCGAACGAGTTGCTCAGGGTCAAGATGTTGCCGTTGTCGAGCAGCGTGGCCTCGTGGTGGAAGGCCGAGAGTCCGTAGCTGTAGGAGTCGTGGCGGCGCTGAACCTCGCCGAGCTCGTCGAGGATGATCACGGCGCCGTCGCGGGCGGTGAGCAAGGTGCCGTCGGAGAGCAGCTCGATCCCGGCCCACACGGCGGTCGGCCCGGGGATGATCGGGTCGCTGCCGAAGTACCAGCGGGTCACGCCCTCGGTGTCGACGACGGTCAGGCCGTTGGGCGACCAGTCGGGGCCGACGCTGTAGTCGAAGATCCGAAACGCCGGGTCGATCTCGGCGCCCGCGGCCTGCTCGACGGTGAAGCTGGGGATGAAGCCAGGCAACGCGGCGCCGGTCTCGAAGTCGAGGCTGGTCTCGCCGTCGGGCCAGCGCAGGCTCAGGCTGTGGGCGCTGTCCGGCGCGAGGCCGCGGGCGCGAAAGTGGTAGCGGCGGCCGTCGTCTTCGACGGCGAGGACCTCCACGCGCACGCCGGGGTCGGCGTCCTCGGCCAGCTCGAGCGCGTCGACGGGGGCGTCGAACTCGGCGATCACGTCGACGATCATCGGCTGGTTTTCGTGCAAGATCAGCTCGGGCTCGCCGCTGAGCTCGGCTGGGTCGGCCTCGTCGCCGCAGCCGGCCAGCGCGGTCGCGGCGAGCAAGGGGGCGAAGAGCAGCGAGGTTGAGCACGAGCGAAGCGAAGCCATCATCGAGGGCTCATCTTGGCTGCTGCGCCCGCGATCTGTCCAGGACCGAGGCGCGCGCCCAGAGTTGCGCCCAGCGTTGGGTTCAGTCGAGCTCGAAGCGCTGGAGGGTGTCGCGGCGCACTGGCGTGCCGAGCAGCGAGACGAGGACCATCACGCCCAGGTTGGCGGCCAGGCCGAGGACGCCGATCTCGAGCTTCAGGGGGTTGAGCGCGGCGGCGAGCGAAGGCGCGAACACGCCCAGCAAGAAGAGCAGCACGACGACCGCGAGGCCCGCGCTGAGCCCGGCTTCGGCGCCCGCGCGGCTTGCTTTGCGCCAGTAGAGCCCGAGCGCGACCAGGGGCAGGAACTGGATCGGGATCGCGTAGGCGAGCAGCAGGAGATCGACGATCGAGGTGCCCTCGGTGAGGGCGAGCACGCCCCAGGCGAGCACGGCCATGGCGACGATCAGCAGGCGGATCGCCCGGGTCTGGCCGGCCTCGTCTTCGCGCAGGCGCGCGCCGGGGCTGGGCGGCGGCGGGAGCAGGCGCGCGGCCCGGGCCGCGCGCACCAGGCCGCGGCCCGCGGGGCTGTCTTCGAGGGGCAAGAGCACGTCGCGGACGAGGATCGAGCCGCCGGCGTGGAGCAAGGCGTCGCCGGTCGACATCGAGGCGGCGAGGATCGCAAAGCCGACGAAGGCGAAGAGCAGCGGGTGCAGGGGGTGCCCGGCCAGGCGATCGACGAGCCACAGCAGCACCGAGTCGTCACCCGGGCCGCCGCCGAGCACCGCGGCGAAGCCCAGGAAGAGCAGCGGGACCAGGAAGAACAGGAAGGTGGGGTACCAGACCACGGAGCGCTGCACGAGCCTGGCGCTGCGCGCCGTGAAGCACTTCATGAACACGTGCGGCCACATCGAGAACCCGAGGATCGAGACCAGGATCTCCGAGCTGTAGCGAGCCATGGAGGTCTTGGCGTCGGGGCCCGGCAAGGTCAGGTACTCGGGGGCCTCGACGACGACGCGGTCGAACATCGCGGCGACCGAGCCGAACATCTGCGTGGGGATCCAAAGCCCGAGCACCCACACGACGATCAGCATGGCCACGCCCTGGACCACGTTGGTCCAGCCGACCCCGCGCACGCCCCCGGCGATCACGTAGATCAGCACCGCGGCATAGACGATGGCGCTGCCCCATAGCGGCGGCCAGCCGGTGACGGCGTGCATGACCAGGCCCGCGCCCTTGAGCTGGATGACCAGGTAGGGCACGAAGGCCACGGCCGAGCTGAGGCCCATGAGCACGCTGACCCGGCGGCTCTCGAAGCGCGCGGCGATCAGCTCGGCTTGGGTCACGAAGCCCTCGCGCGCGCCGACGCGGCGGACCCGGGCGCCAAAGAAGAACAGCGGGACCAGGCCGACGGCGCCGTAGGCGAGCACGTAGAAGGCGTCGGCCCCCTTGGCGACCACGCGCTGGGGCGTGCCGAGCAGGGCGTAGGCCGAGAAGATCGTCGCCCCGATCACGAAGTACATGACCAGCGGACCAAAGGCGCGCTCGCCTGCGACGTAGTCGTTGGTGTCGCCCTTGCCCCGGCGCCCGGCGACCACGCCGAGGATCACGGTGGTGATCAGGTAGGCGACGACGACCGCGAGGGCGAGGGGCTTCATGGCTGCTCACCCAAGGGGTTGGACGGGGTGGGCTGGCTGGGCGAGTCGAGCTCGTCGAGCTCGCGGTCATCGACCACGCGCAGGCGGTAGAGCACGACCAGCGCGATGAAGTTGGCGGCGATCACCAGCAGCACCCAGGTCAGCGACCAGGGCAGGCCCAGGACCAGGCGCGGCTCGATGTGGTTGCCCAGCCACGGGTAGATCGGCCAGACCAGCGCGGCCGTGGACAGGGCGAAGTAGAGCAGCGCCAGGCGGGTGCCCCAGGGCCGCGATGGGCGGCCGCGAGCAGGGCGGTTCACGACTTGGACCGGTCGTTGTCCCAGCTCAGCTGCAGGCGCAGGCTCTGCCTGTCCTTCTTGGACTTGGCCTTGACCTCGAGGGTCACGAACTCGCCGGGCTCGAGCTCGACGACCTTGCTGTCGCGCTCGACCCGGACCGCGCCGTCGCGCACGCTGGCGGTGAGCGCTTCGAGGTAGGTGATCGCGCGCTCGCGGGACGAGGTGCCCTCGAATCCAACCTCTCGCTTCTTGTCGCCCATGGCAGCCGATCCATAGCAGCTCCAGCAGCTCCGGGCGAGTCATGCACACTGGGGCAGCTCGAGCACGAAGCAGGCGCCCTCGCTGTGCTCGCTGTCCTCGACCCACACCCGGCCGTGGTGGCGCTCGGCGACGTCACGGACGATCGCCAGGCCGAGGCCCGCGCCCGGGGTGCCGCGGCCGAGGCGGTGGAAGGGCTCGAAGATCACCTCGCGGGCCTCGACGGGCACGCCGGGGCCGTGGTCGCAGATCTCGAAGCGCCACGCCGCGTCGCCCTCGGGGGAGCTGGCCGCCGCGAGGCTCACGCTGATCTCGGTGGCCGCGGGCGAGAATTTGATCGCGTTGCTGAGCAGGTTGTCGAGGGCCTGGCGCAGGGCCGCGGGGGCGAACTCGGTGGCCGCGTGCTCGGGGGCCTCGAGCCGGACCAGGCAGCCGCGCTCTTCGGCCAGGGCTCGGGCGGCGTCGATGGCCTCGATGAGCACGGCCACGAGGTCGCCGCGGCCACGCTCGAGGGGGCTGGCGCGCAGGGCCGCGAGGTCGAGGAGGCTGCTCGACAGCGCCGTGAGCCGGTCGACCTCGACGCGCGCGTGCTCGAGGCTCTCGCGCAGCTGCTCGGCGCTGCGCTCGCGACGAAGCGCGACGTCGATGCCGGCGCGCAGGGCCGCCAGCGGGGTGCGCAGCTCGTGGGCCGCGTCGGCGATCAGCCGATCCTGGCTCGAGCGCGCGGCGGCCAGGCGCACGGTGGTCTCGGCGATGGCCTGGCGCAGCTCGCCGATCTCGTCGCGCTCGAGGTCCTCGGGCGGCGGGCGCTCCAGAGTCCCGGCCCGCAGCCTACGCATGTGATCGCTGAGGTTGGTGACCCGCCGGGCGAGGCGGCGCGCGTGGAGCAGCTGGATGGCCAGCAAGATCAGGCCCACGCCGGCGATCACCGCCGCGGCGATCCGCCGGTAGCTGGCCATCTCGCGATCGTGGCGCTCGAGGGAGGCGGCGAGCCACAGGCCGTAGGGTTGCCCGTCGGGCCCGTCGACGCGGACGAAGAGCTCGCGGTCGCGGCCGCTGGCGCCGTCGATGGTCCGCAGCATGGGCTCGAGGGTCAGGCGCTCGGGCGCCAAGCTGGTGGGGATCGAGGCGTCGAGGGGGTAGCGGGCGATCGCCCGACCCTCGGGATCGTAGAGGGCGCCGCGCGGGGTGAAGTCGCGGATCTGGCTGTCGAGGGGGGAGTCGAGCAGGTGCAGGTGAGGGGTGGCTGCGCGGTCGAAGAGGCTCACGGCTTCGACCCCGGCCTGGCCGAGCAGCGCGCGGTCGTGCTCGGCCAGGAGCACGCGGTCGAAGACCAGCCCGGACACGGTGATCGCCGCGACCAGCAGGATCATCGGCACGAGGGCGCCAAAGACCATCAGCCGCGCGCGCAGCTGCATCAGCGCGCCCCTGGCTCGTTGGCGCTGGCGCTGGCGTCGACGAGCAGGCGAAAGCCCACGCCGCGCACGGCCTTGATCTTGACGGAGTCCTTGCCGACCCGGGCCAGCTTGCCGCGCAGGTAGCCGACGTAGACGTCGAGCACGTTGGGGTCGCCCTCGAAGTTCGAGCCCCAGACCGCGCCGAGCAGGTGGCTGCGCGCGACGACCTCGCCCACGTGGCTGAACAGCTCGCAGGCCAGGGCGAACTCGCGGGCGGTGAGGTCGAGCTCGCCCTCGGGCCCGGTGAGCACGCGCCGGCGCCCGTCGACGCTGACCGGGCCGGCGCGAAAGAGGTCGAGCTGCCCGGCGCCGCGGCGGTGCAGGGCCTCGAGGCGCGCGAGCAGCTCGGCGAAGGCGAAGGGCTTGACGAGGTAGTCGTCGGCCCCGGCCTTGAGCCCCGTGACCCGCTCGCCCACGCTGCCCCGGGCCGTCAGCATCAGCACCGGCGTGCGCATGCCGGCGTCGCGCCAGCGCCGGAGGATCGTGACCCCGTCGACGTCGGGGAGCATCCAGTCGAGGATGATCGCGTCGTAGTCGATGTCGCGGGCCTGGGCCTGGGCCTGGGCGCCGGCGGTGCACAGGTCGACCTGGTGGCCCTCCTCGCGCAGGCCCTGGGTCAGGACCCGGGCGAGGCGGTCCTCGTCTTCGACGAGCAGCAGCTTCATGGCTGGGGCTCCCGCCTGGGGATCAGCCCCAGCTGGACGCTTGGGGGGAGCTCGGGCTCTCGCGCTGTCTCGGGTCCTTGCAGGGCGTAGACGTGGGCTCGGCCGGAGGTGTCGACATGGATCCGGCCCGTCTCGGCGAGGGCCTTGAGTCGGCCGCGGAGCTTCTTTTGGGACCAGCCAATTTGCTCGGCGAGCGCCGAGATGGTTCCGCGCTTTTTTGGGAGCATGGCGAGGGCCTCGAGCACGGGGTCTACGCTCGCTGGAGCGTCGCTTGGCGTAGGCTCGGGCGGGGTCGATGGCCTCCGCGGGCCCGCGCGCTCCTGGCTCGTGACGTGCCCCTCGTGCGCCGCGAGGGCGCCCGAAGGGAGGCGAGCGCGCTGGAGCTCGCGCTGGATCGCCCGCAGGAGCTCAGCGTTCGTCATGCTCGCTGGCGCGTCGAGATGCAAGATGACGCGCGCATCGTCGTGACGAACCGAAAGCCGGGCAGGCTGCGCGGAGTCGACCTGGTCAGGTGCGCTCGAGGGGCCGTCGACGAGCGCTCGAGGGAGCTGGACTGGGCCGCTCTCCCAGGCGAGAGGGGAGGCGCCTGGACGGGTTGCGAGCTCGGACATGAGGGCGCCCTCGCCTCGACCTCGGCGCACGAAGACCGGCATGCGGAGGTCCCGGTGGACGGAGAACTGCGCTGTCGTGCCGCCTTCGGCCACGCAGTCGGCGATGATCAGCGCGCGGCTCGAGCCGGCGAGGGTGTGATTGCGGCGCATGGCGGCCCAGCCTGCCCAGCGAGCCGTTGGCGCGAACTCGGATAGGATCAGTAGTCGGCCCTCTCGAACCTCCGGTCGCGCAGCCGCGCGGGTGTTCAACAGCCCTTCGGCCGACACGCCGACGACGGACCCCCCAGCCTCGAGCGCGCCCTCCATGGCCTCCGAGTCGACGCCGCGGGCGAGGCCGGAGATGAGCACGATGCCAGCCTCCGCGAGGGCGCGGCCTGCAGCCCTGGCGAAGGCGAGGCCGGCACGAGCTGCGCGTCGGCTGCCGCTCACACAGACGCCTGCCCCCTCGAGGAGTCGAAGGTTGCCCTGCGCGGACAAGAGCGTGGGAGCCCGCGCGGGGCCGAGGGACTCGAGGAGCTGGCGGGGGTAGCTCGGGTGGGTGATGGGCAGCAAGCGAGCGTAGGCGTGGTGGAGGCGCTCGACGACGAAGGCCTGCGCGGAGGCGCGACCCTCTGCCGCCAGCAGCCGCGCGTGGGTGCCGGCGAAGGGCTGGAGCGCCGTCGGGAGCTCCGCGGTGTCGAGGTCGACGAGGTCGAGGAGGCCGAGCCCCAGCTCCCGCGACGCGGTCAACACGAGGCCGTTGCGGTCGCGGTTCTTCTCGCCCTCGAGATGAAAGGCGAGCGTGAGCCAGTAGGCCAGCTCTTGACGGTCGTGGACCACCGCAGGGTTCATGTTCCCCCGATGTGCCGGGTCTTGGCCATGGTCAGAGGGAAGACCTGCGCGGGGCGCAGGAGTCGCGCGGCTTCCTTCATGGATTCACCGCTATCCCATACGTCATCGATCAACAAGACCCGAGTCGGGATGCTGACGTCTGGAGGGAGTCGAAAGGCTCCCTGGACGTTGCGCTGCTTGAGCAGACGGGAGCGGAAGTTCTTTTGTTGTCTGGTCTCACGGTGTTTTTCGAGCTCGATGAGCGGAAGCTCGAGCGCTGCGGCGAGGCTCGCGGCGAAGTCGGCGACGAAGCGGCCCGAGCGCGTCGAGGGCATGGAGCATAGGGCGTCGAAGCTGATCCCCGCAAAGACTCCGTCGGGATCGCGCAGCGCCGAGCATGCGGCGTCGAGGACCTCGCGGGGTGCGGGGAGACCGCCGTACTTTGCTCGCGTACGCTGCTTGTCGTGTCGGCGGAGGGCAGGAGTGCGCAGGGCTTCGTACACGACGTGCGGTCCGAGTTTGCCGAACTCACCGAGGCATACCGCGAGTGCGACCCGGCTCTGGCTGCGAAGCTCGCCGACATCAGTAATCGGGTTGCGCGGCTGCAAGGCCTGACTGCGAACCCGACGACGTCGAGCTACCGGAACCAGGTCCACATGTTCCAACGGTGGCTACGGGAGTATGGACTACCGGACGAGCCGCCGGTCGCTTCAGAGAAGGTGCTGGAGTATCTGCGTGAGCGGAGTAAGACGATCGCCGCGGTGACGCTGCGCAAGGACGCGATGGGGATCCGGCGGTGGCACCAGGTCGAGGACTTGGTGGACCCGACAGATGATGAGAGCGTGGTGGCTCTCTTCGTCGAGCTGGGCCAGCCTTGGTCGATGTCTGGGTAGGATCAAAAAAAGAAGTGATCTCTACATCCACCACTGGCACTATTTTACCACAGCGCCATGCAGTACGACTTCTCGGGACATGACAACCAGACGCCGCGCTCGACCGCGCGGTGGCTGTGGGACTTCCTCCAGGCGCGACGAAAGCTCACCCAACCGGATGGTCGAGCGCTCTTTGAGTACCGTACGACCACCGAGGAGCTCGAGCAGCTGCGCCTGCTGCTCATTGATCGCTTCCCCAGAGGTACGCACGACTGTGCCGCGTTTTGCCTCTATGCGGCCGAGTGGTGGCGGAGGCATGGGAAGGGCCTGACGTTCGCGGGCCTGCTCGAGTCGATCGAACTCGACGTCTCCTACACCCGCCTCTACGAGTCCATCGAGCGGGGCATGAAGTACTGGAACCGCCCCCTCCGCTACTTGGAGTCCGGAGGTCGCGGACGACGCGATTTCGTCGGTAGCTTGTCCCGCGAGGGCGGCCTCCCACTCCAGATGCTGCTGGAGACGCAGGGCTCAGTCCGTCGCTTCTTCCGTCGTCTGCTCAAGGAGCGGGCCATCGGCGAGATCGACGTCGAGCATGCCGAGATCGCTGCCCACGACCTGCCCAGGGCCTGGCACCACCCCGACATCTACGAACTCGCTACTAAGCTCATCACCCACGTCTGGGATCTTCGCGCGAGCATCGGCGAGTCCGAGCACCCAGTCGCGGATCTCGATCGCCTACAGCCTGGATGGCAAGAGCGGTTGCCCGTGCTCGTCGATGATGAGGTCGCGGTCGCCCTCGTCCGTGGACTCGTCCAAGACGCCCAGGAGATCGCCACTGGGGCGCGCCTGGGTCTCGTAGTCGAGACCCAGCTGAGCGCCAGTGAGGGAGATTGGCAGCTGCGCCGCGTCGTCGAGCTCCCCACCAAGATCCCCTCGCGAGAAATGTGGAAGCTCCTCGGTCTCGATTCGGCCTCCGAAGACAAGCCGCGCAGGGTTCGGCTACTCATCGACGACGGGAGTGGTCCGCGCCCTCTTGTCGTTGCTACGCAGTGGGAGATTGAAAAGCCCTTTGCCGCCAAGCCTCTGCTGAGCGGCAACTACGCTTCTCCCTCCCCCCACGAACTGGCTGTCGTCGCCCAAGCACGGGATCTATCGTTTCCACCGCGGATCCTCAAAGGCGGTGAAGCCCTCGACGAGGGCCCGTGGGTGTTCGTCTCGGACGAGCAAGACGAGTGCCAGACAGGCTGGAAGTTGGTTGCCCAGGGTTCTGCTCGTGTCCGCGCGACCGAGGTTCTGGTCGCTGTACGCGACAACTTCGAGCCCCAAACCGCCGAACTCCAGCCCTGCGGGCGGATCGTCGTCGAGGGCGTACTCCGCCTGCTCTTTCGACTTCCCAGGGGGAGCACCGAGTTTCTCGAGATCGAGTCTGATACGCGCTTCGTCGTTGAGGCGGCGGCGGACGAAGACGACGCCTATAGCTACCGCACCGACGGTCCGCTCTTTGGCGAAAGCCTTCGCCCTCCGGTCTACCAGGGGATCCCCGCGATCATCGAAGAGTCCCAGTTCGGAGTCCGCCGACAGGTTTCGCCCAAGGAGCTCGAATGGCGGCCGCGTGATGTGGGCAAGGACTGGGGTTCACTAACCAACGAGTGCATCGGACACGTCGAGCTCCGCTTGCGGCGCGCGGCGACGACGATCTTCTCGAAGTCCGTCCGAATCGTCCCGTCAGCGATGACCGTAGAGCTATCCCATGCTGA
Organism: Pseudenhygromyxa sp. WMMC2535; assembly: GCF_011083025.2. Taxonomy (NCBI): domain Bacteria; kingdom Pseudomonadati; phylum Myxococcota; order Nannocystales; family Nannocystaceae; genus Pseudenhygromyxa; species Pseudenhygromyxa sp. WMMC2535. The sequence continues at coordinate 1,771,102 of NZ_JABJWV010000001.1, read as the reverse complement.
ACTTCCCGGCTCGACGCAGCTCCGGCTCCATGGCACCAGAGCTCAGCAGGTTCAGGTTCAGCCCCACGTTGGCTTCGATAGCACGCCAGAGTCGAGTGGCGCTCATTTCGGCTGGACCTTCACCGCGAACGATGGCGCTCCGCCACGAATCATCATTCGGCTGACTTGGTCGATGGGCCGCAGCCTCTCGTTGCGCCTTCCCTTCCCCAACATAGGTGTGCGCTTCGTGGACCGCTCGTCGCGCGTGCTACCTAACGGTGCGACCATCGCCCTCGAGAACCTCCCGGGGTGCCAACTAGAGGCCATCCTCCCCCTTGGCGATATAGAGCCTATCCTGGAGGCCAAGCTAAAGAAGGCGCGCGACCGCAGTCCAGGCTTCGAAGACGAGTCGAGATTCCTCATCAGACTAAGGGACGCTACCCCCACGGGTACGTGCTCTTTTCGACGCCATACCCTCGATTTGTCGCGTGCAGTCGACGACGTGCGCCTACGCCTTGCGAGTTCGACCGAACTCAACGCCTACGTCCGGCTGCGAGTACAAACCCGTGCGTCCTGTATCGAGATCAACGTCAGGCGCTTCGCCATCGCGGCGATGGTCAATGCCGAAAGTACGGACGTCATCATCCTGCGCGACAAGAGCGAAACCTTTGTCGACGACCTTCTCGGCGAAATGGAGTTCTCGCGCATCCCGATCACTAAGCCCGAAGCTGAGGCGGTGACGATGGTGCAGTCCGAGGTCGGCTGGACGGTCGGAGACCTGACCGAGGACGCGAGTGCTTGGCTAGTTGTCGGCCGTAGTCAAGGTCGCTACCGTGCACGTCCGGTCATCTGGAAGCCGCCCGGGATCAGCCCATCTGTGCCAGAGCTGAGTGAGATAACCACTCTTGCCGAGGCTGTGGCGATCGCCTGGAAAGACAGGCGCATCGCCGCACTCGAACACATCCTCGACACCCTCGCGGCAAATCCTCACCACGTCGAGTGGGCTGCCCTCCTGCCTTTCTTATACTCTTTGGCGGAGCTTCCAGCGTCGACCTACGACCTGCTCGACGTCATGGTCCGGAGGCCCGCGATCTGTGTCTACTCGCTCCTCGGCGCGACGGCACGCCTCGACTTTCGCACTCTGTGGGAGAGCTTTGAAGACCTGAGCTTCGCCTGGGAACTCGTCCCCGTACGAGCCTGGGTCGCCGGCTTTCAAATCTGGTGGGCCCAACAAGAGGCCATGGTAGCCAAGTTCCCCGAAGAGCATCACGCGATGATGCGCGAGAGCCTCCGCTCGCACATGCGTCGCACCCTCAACGCCGTCCATGAGCAGCTGCACGCTTTCAAGTTGATCCGCGATTTGATTGAGGCCGACCTGTTTGAACTCGACCTGGGCCCCTACCTCCATATGGTGTCCAAGGGCCTTGGCCGCAAGGCCTTGTTGGCCGATCGAGACAATGCCCACATGGACCTGCTCCGTACCCATGCGAACGACCCCAACTGGCCAGTGTTCCGAGCGATCCGCGAGCTCTCGGAGAGTTTGCCCGAGCAAATCCCTGCCAGCTTCGACTCCGTCGCGCGCTTCAAAGCTTCTCCTCCCCGCTCTCGGCGATGTGTCGTCTTTGCGCCGGTACAGGCCGCGCTTGCAGCCGTTTGCGATCTCTCCTTGACTGCCGAGCAGATCTTCGCCATCCGACAGATTCAGGCCTTTGACGTCGATTGGTTCGATCATTGCTACGACATTTCGCTGGCGTGCGCCATCGGCATCACCCTCGAGGCCAATCCGAAATCCTTCCAATGAACGACTCCACCGCGACAACCAACTTCTACTCTTCGCTGACCACCGATCTCGTCCAGCGCTCCTCACGGGCAGTGGTCAGCTATCTTAGCCCGCTGTCTCCCGGCTTGCGCCTCTTCCTTCGCCAGCACCTCGACAAGCCCCCTGGACAAGAGGGTAGCTTCCTCGCCGACCCGGTGTTCGAAGCCACCTTCGGCTGGAAGGAACACGCCGAGAACATGGGGGAGCTCGCCGGCAGACTGCTCGACCCGGCGCTCGTCGACTCCATGGACGCCGCGACCAAAGATCGTTTCGAGCGGCGGTTTCACCCCTACACCCACCAGGTTGCGGCCTGGAAGACCCTACAACGTAATCCCCCGCAATCTGTCGTAGTCAGCAGTGGCACCGGATCGGGGAAGACCGAGTGCTTCCTCGTCCCCATTCTCGACTCTCTTGCCCGCCAACGCGTCCAGGGCCAACCTCTCGTGGGTGTGCAGGCCCTTTTTCTGTACCCCCTCAACGCACTCATCAACAGTCAGCGCGACCGGCTGCGTGCATGGACGGCTGGATTCCAAGGTGACATCAAATTTTGCCTGTACAACGGCCAGACGCCCCAACAGGATCCTCCTGTAACCGAGACGCGAAAATATCCGCAAGAGGTGATGGGTCGCCCATCGCTGCGCAAGGCTCCTCCCCCCATCCTCATCACCAACGCCACCATGCTCGAGTACATGCTGGTTCGCCAGGATGATGCGCCGATCATCGAACACTCGAAGGGCCGACTCCGATGGATCGTCCTCGATGAGGCCCACACCTACGTGGGCTCACAGGCCGCCGAGATCTCCTTGCTCTTGCGTCGCGTCCTCCACGCCTTCGATGTCGAGCCCGAACAAGTTCGATTCATCGCCACCTCGGCCACTATCGGGAAGAAGGGTGATCCCGATGCCCTGACGCAGCTACAGCGATACCTCGCCAACGTGGCCGGCCTCCCAACGGATCGGGTCCACGTTATCGAGGGCACCCGTGAGGTCCCACAGCTTCCGCAAGCGCTCGAACGAGAGTCCAGGCCCCTCCCTGACCTCGACCAGCTTGCGGCGTCGCCACCGAAACGGCGCTACTCGACCCTGGCTGCCGTCGATGTCGCGCGAAAGCTACGCAATACTCTGGCGGAGAATCCCGCACCAGTCGGCGATCTTGCGACAAAGGTCTTCGGCTGCGCCGAGCCGGCAGACGTCGCCCGCACGCTGCGTCTGCTCGATATCGCTCGCACGGCCAAGGATGGCGACACACCATTCTTGCCCCTGCGCGCTCATCTTTTCCAGCGCACGCAACCGGGGCTGTGGGCCTGTGTGAATCCCAACTGCACCGAGAGGCAGCCCGAACTCAAAGAGGGCTGGCCCTTCGGCCACGTGTTTCTCGAACACCGCGAGAAGTGCAAGTGTGACTCCCTCGTGTTCGAACTCGTGATGTGCCGTCGCTGCGGGGTCGAGTATCTGGGATGCGAGAGCGGCGAAGGTGATACCGCAGATGGTCGCGCGCGCCTGAGCGTCGTGGGACTGCACGATGGAGACGCCGAGGATGACGATGGCGATGAGGACGATGCCGAGAACACCGACGAACTCGATTTTGCCACCAACTCGAGTCCCAACAACGATCGGCAGCTCATCCGCTGGGTTGCCACTCCAACCGCCGAGCCCGAGGGCGGGCTACCAGTCGAGATTGACGTTCAGACTGGTGTGTGGTCCGAGCGTTCAGATCCCAAAGTTGCAGGTTTCTTCATGTCACAGTGGCTCCCGAACGGTTCGAGGTGCCCACGTTGCGGTGAGCACGAGTACAGCCGCGGCGACATGCTGCGAACCATGAACCTGGGTGCTCCTTTCTTGCTCGGTGTCTCGATACCGACCCTGCTCGAGCACGTTCCGCCCAAGGAGTCGGCGCTCACGCGGCCCTTCGACGGACGGAGGATCATCACCTTCAGCGACAGCCGGCAGGGGACGGCTCGCTTCGCCCTGAAGTCGCAGATCGAGGCTGAGCGGAACTTCGTACGCAGTTATCTGTATCATTCGGTTCAGAGCCGCATTAAGCCTGCATACTCCGAAAGCGATGTCTCAGAGCTAAACGCCAAAGAGCAGGTGCTCGCCATGCCTGGACTTTCGGAGCAGGCGCTCGATATTATCAAAACAGAGGTTGAGGAACTACGAAGGAAAATCGCCGCTCCCGCAATCGGGGTTCTCTCTTGGAGGGAAGCCATTGAAGGTCTCGCACAATCCAACGCGCTCAACTACTGGATCTTGCCCGCATGGAAAATTGCAGGACGGAATTTCTCCGCACAGGGCCTCGCCGAGTTCCTCATCTTGCGGGAGGTAGCACGACGGCCCATGAGGCAGAATTCAGTCGAGACCCTTGGGCTCGTGAGGGTCGCGTACCCAGAGTTCAATGATGTCGAAGCCCACGGACTCCCCTCGGCCGTATCGCGCGAAGGTCTGACAGTGGAGGACTGGTCAAGCCTCCTGAAGCTACTCTTGGATCTCGTCATTCGGAGTAATACTGCCATCGTCATTGACCAAGATTGGAAACGATGGATGGGGACACGAATCGTGCCTAAGTTCATCTTGGGGCCTCATGCCGAAGAAGCTCAACGAAACAAGCAGATGCTCTGGCCCTACATCCGAAGGGGGTCGGTGAGGTCACGCTTTGTCAACCTGCTCGGTCGTGCTCTCGACCTCGATCTTAGCCTTGCTGAAGACCATGCCCGAATCAATGATCTTCTTCTGGCGGCGTGGGATCGGGCGCTCCGAGTGCTTCAACGCTCCAACGATGGGCACCGCCTGAGTTTTTCGAAGTCAGTCATGCTGACTAGCATTCAGAACGCCTGGTTTTGCCCAGTCACTCGCCGCGTCCTCGACACGACCTTCCGCGGTTACACCCCCTACATTCCGCGTGAGGTGACCGGATCTCTAGTTTGCGAGGAGGTCGCCATGCCTCCGCTCAAGTACCCTTTCCCCGAGGGCGGCGACTCGACCGGTCGTGCTGTTTCTGCTCAGACCCTCAAGACGTGGCTTGAATCTGATCCTCAGATAAAGACCTGCCGCGAGCGTGGGATCTGGACAGACTTCAGCGATCGCATCGCCACGTCCGCCCGCTACTACCGAGTGGAAGAGCACTCGGCTCAGCAGTCTGGCCACCGGCTCGAGAAGATCGAGAAGGAATTCAAGGAAGGCGCGGTCAACGTCCTGAGCTGCTCGACGACGATGGAGATGGGTGTCGACATTGGCGGCCTCTCAGCGGTAGCCATGAACAACGCCCCCCCTGGACCCTCCAACTTTCTGCAGCGTGCGGGCCGGGCTGGGCGTCGCGGTGAGACTGCAGCGGTCAGCCTCACCATGTGCAGGGCAACCCCACACGGCGAAGCGATTTTCGCTAACCCCCAGTGGCCCTTCGTCACCCCAATCCACGTCCCTCGCGTCTCTCTCGACAGCGACCGCATCGTCCAGCGCCACATCAACGCGCTGTGCTTGACCCACTTCCTGGCAGAAGCAGGCTCGGAGGCCCTCAAACTTCGTGCGGGGTGGTTTGTTGAGCGCCCGGGCAAAGGCGGGCGCTCCGCTTCCGATCTATTCTTGGAGTGGCTCGGAGATGACTCCCGCAAAACCGACTCGCGCCTCCAAAAGGGCGTGGCCGATCATCTCGTGCGCGACTCCAAGCTTCAAGGACAGTCTCTCGATTACTTGCTCGGGCAGTGCGTTGAGAGGCTCGAGGCTGTGGTTTCGCCGTGGCGCGGCGAGTTTGAGCGACTCGTCTCCGATCTCGAGGAAGTTGGCGGACCGCCAAAGAAGGGAGAGACTGCCAATCCGGCTCAGCTCGGGATTTCGCGCCGCCTTCGCAGGCTCCGCCACGAGTATCTCCTTGGCGAACTCGCCACCCGCGGCTTTCTCCCGGGCTACGGGTTCCCTACCGGTGTCGTGCCCTTCATCAACAGCACGATCGAAGATTTGCGCGCAGAGGAAGAGCGCCGGAAACGACGCCGCGAGGGGGCCGTCGACGACGGAGAGCGGGAAGACGGTCCCTCACGCGGTCGCTCGTGGGCGACCCGTGAGCTGCCCAAGGCGATCCGCGAGTACGCCCCGGGAGCTCGCGTTGTCCTTGACGGCAAAGTGTTCACGAGCGATGGTGTCACACTGAATTGGCAGACGCCACCCGGCGATCAGCCTTTTCGAGAGATCCAAGCGCTCCGTAGTGCCTGGCGCTGTCATGAGTGCGGTAACAGCTCGACCAGCCCCCACGACGTCTCGACATGCGAGGGTTGTGGCGGCACCTCGCTCTATCAGTTGCCCTACTTGCAGCCTCCCGGCTTCGCCACGAACATCTTCTCCGTCGCCGACAACGATCTGAGCAACATGCCTTTCACGCCCGTCGAGGCCCCATGGATCTCGGTTGGCCCAGAGCCGTGGGTCCCGCTCCCGCGGCCAGAAGTTGGCAGGATGCGCGCGAGCGCTGATGGCTCGATCTTCCACCACAGCGCGGGGTCGGCCCGTCACGGTTACGCAATTTGCTTGGTCTGTGGTCGCGCCCAAGCTGAGGTCGAACCACCCGCCCCAAAAACTCCTCCGCTGCCGCGTGCCATGCAAGATCACTACAGGTTGCGCGGTGGGAAGGAGCGCGATAATGCCGGTCACTGTCCTGGCAACCAACGCCATCACGCGATCAAACGCCACTACCGTTTGGGGGTCGAAACCAGGACGGATGTGTTTGAGCTCCAGCTCACGGAGGTGCCGAGCGGACACATAGCGACCTCGCGCAAGGCACTCAGTTCGGTCGCCGTGGCGTTGCGTCGTGCGGCAGCGGAGCATATCGGCGTGGAGGACAGGGAGATTGGCTGGGCCGTCATCCCGGCTCGCGCGATCTCGGGCGGACTCGGAAAGTCCATCGTCTTGTATGACACAGCCGCAGGTGGAGCTGGCTTCGTCGCTTCGATCCCCGCCAAACTCCTCGACCTACTCCGTCGGGCGCGCGAATTGCTCAAATGTCCCGTTCGGCAGTGCGACAAGGCTTGCCACGGTTGCCTGCTCAGCTACGACACTCAGCACGAGATCAAGAACCTCGACCGTCGCGTTGGCGCAGACTTACTCTCAACCGCGCTGCTGGATGCCCTGCAACTCCCGCAGGAGCATCTAGTATTCGGCGACGATACGAAGTCTGAGTACCAGCCACTGGAGGTTGCCGTTTCGCGCGAACTCCGCAATGCTCATGCGCAGGAAATCCGCGTCTACCTCGCTGGCGACCCCGAGTCGTGGGACCTTGCTGGCTGGTCGCTGCGCTCAGCGCTGTTGAGGTGGGCGGCGGCCAACATCGTCATCAACCTCTGCATCCCCGCCGGCATCGTTGACCAACTCGATGTCTCGAACCGAAGCGTGCTAGCGGTTCTCATCAAGGGGCTCGGGTTGGAGGTCCACGAGTACCAGCAGATCTTGCCCACTCACCTAACTGTGGAAATTGGCGGCTCCGAGCGCGTACGCTGGTCGACGTTGAACCAAGATTCGATGGTTCCAGGCCCGGCCTGGGCCAACGTCGATGTCTGCGTCTACAAGCGAGATCAAGATCCGCTTGTCCCTCTAGCGAGCAAGCCCCTCAGCGCGGAGGACATTCGCCCTCCCGCGCCCCAGAACGATACCGGAGGTGACTACCACTGTGTGGAGGTTTTAGGGCAGTTCCGAGGTCCGCTCTCGAACTTCGGCCGGAATTTCTGGAACGTCGTGTTCTCCAGGGTTCCAGCACTTCGACAACGGCTCGAGTCGGGTGTCGAACTCAGCTCGCTCGAGTATACAGACCGCTACCTGAGGAGCCCCCTCATGCTCCGTGCGCTCCTGGAGACCTTGAAGCAACTCCAGGAGCAGTTTCCCCCGGTCCTCACAACGGCGACCCCGATCTCCATTCGGACGACCCCAATGCCGCCTCAGCAAGGTAGGTCGAGTTCATTCGAGGATAACTGGCCCAACGGAAGCGACCGGCGAGATGTCGCCAAGACGGCCGCTGCGCAGCTCGATCTCGCTATACAGTTCACGGAGCTCGACAAGAAGCACCTCGCCCACTACCGAGGGTTTAACTTGAGTTGGAGCACGGGCGAGACGTGGCACATGCGTCTGGACGAGGGCTTCGGTTTCCTAGGAGTGACAGGGTCGTCATCGCGCGTACGCAGCCGGAGTTCTCGAGGGCGTTCATGGCACCGTGCCTTTCCATTCAACAGCCCGATCCAGACACAGACCCAGAGGTTGCTTGGCGATGAGCCTCATGTCGACCGACGAGTGGCTCTGCCGAGCTACTTGTACGTCGAGCACATCCCGGACTAGTGGGGCATCGAAGGCCGTGCAACGGTCGGGTCCAACTTGCAGCTCCTAGCAGAAGTTGTCAACCGGGGCGGATCCGATCCTGAGCAGGCTCCCCAGCGCGTTGCAGGAGGACGGCGACTCCCCGGTTGTGGTTTCCGAGGTTTGAGATCATGCTGGGCTGGAGGTCACCATGGCAAGCCGGAAAAAGCCCAAGAAGCAGCCCAAGAAGCCGAACAGTGAGCTGGTGCGGAAGCTCGCGGCGATGATCAAGCAGAAGGTCGACGAGCAGCTCGGGCCAGATGCGACCTTCGAGCAGCGGCGTGATCTGGAGGCGGAGCTGATGCGAGACGTGCTGTGGCAGCGTGAGGACGACGACTTGCGCGAGTCTGTCTCGGAGGCCGACGTGGTCGAGGTCGGAGGCCGACGCTACGCTCGCCTGTCGCAGCGGTCGTCGGCGACCTACCACGGACGCTGGGGGCCGCACACGATCGAGGAGGCGCTCTACCGGGAGCTCGGCGTGCACAACGGGCCGACGATCAAGCCGCTGGAGCTGTGCGTCGGTATGATCGCCCGACGCTTGACCCCCGACTTCGCCCGCATCGCTGGTGAGCTGAGCGCGGACCTGAACAGCCGCGAGCTCGAGAACATCCTGAGGGTGGTCGGGATGCGGCCTCCGAGCCGTTCGTTGCTCGAAAAGCGCGTCAAGCTGATGTCCGCCGACATCGTCGAAGACGTCGACATGCTCGAGGCCGCGAGCAGGGCCGTGGAGGCCATCCCGCCGGGAGTGGCCTCGATCAGCTGCGGGCTCGATCGCTTCTCGGTGCGCATGGCTGAGCAGCTCGACGCCGACCTCGCGGAGGCGGCGCGACCGAAGCGGCGGCTCGCGGAGTACGTCCGCAAGCCGCCGCCCCCCAAGGAGCACTGGCGAAAGGCGTGGGTGGGCAGCGTCACCATCCACGACGCGGAGGGACAGGAGCTGCACACCTGGCGATACGCAGCCGATGCGGGGGAGGACGTCCGAAAGCTCGCCGAGCGGGTCGCGGCGGACGTGGCGTGGATCCTCCGTAGCCACCCACAGCTCCCGGTTCACGTGGTCCAAGACGCCGCGCCCGAGCTGCGTGCGCTGCCCGAGGCGTTGGCTCGAGTGCTGCCGAGCGACGCGAAGGTCCGGACCTTGATCGACTTCGAGCACCTGACGAGCAACTACCTCGATGCAGTCGTGGATGCCTGCGAGCCCGAGGGCGATCCCTTCAACATGAAGAGCTGGTATCGCGGCGAGCTCCTGCGCGACGACGGAGCGATCGAGCGGATCTGGCGAGGTCTTCTGGAACGGGCGAAGCGACTGCCGGGCCGGGACACGACCGCTCGCACGGCGGTCGCGGCCGCGCTCAGCTACATACGCCATCGCAAACCACTGATGCGTTATGCGTCGTCGTACGCGGCCAACCTGCCCATTGGTAGCGGCGCGACCGAGAGCACCTGCTGGACGATGCAACGCCGCGTCAAGCGCCCCGCGCAGTCCTGGGAGGTGCCTGGCCTGCGAGGAACGCTCGCACTGCGAGCCCTCCTCATCTCGAAACGCTGGCGCGCCGTTTGGGCCACCTATGCCGCTGTCCATCGCCACGAGGTCACGCTCGCCCATTGATCAGGATCGAATCCACCTCGGTTGTCAACGAATCCCTCCCCGCGCCAGCTGCAGCACCCGCCGAGCCTTCTCCACGTTGAATTGATCCGACACCGGGCCAAACCGCATCCACGCGTGGCGTCCCCCGCTGTCCGCCGCCAACCCGGTAGCGAACGAAGAACACCTTATCGAGTGTTTTTGCCAGATTCGAGGGGGACGGGGTGTTTGGGGTATCCGGCCATCGTGGCCGGACACCGGCTCCGTTTGCAGATGCACCTTGCTGACCGCATTCGGAACAGTGACGTTGTGGGACGCTCGTCTGTTGTCATTGACCAATACTGTGGTTGGCCAATCGGGTGTGCGTCAAGTTGGGGTGAGCGGAGCCGGCCAGCTCTCGGGCCGGCTCCGTTCATCCATGCTCGTCATGCGCCGCCCTTTCGGGCGGCGCGCCCCGCCAGCCATGGGTAGAGCGAGGGCAAGATCACCAGCGTCAAGATCGTCGAGGTCACCAGCCCGCCGACGACCACCGTGGCCAGCGGGCGCTGGACCTCGGCGCCCACGCCCGTGGCCAGCGCCATGGGCACGAAGCCCAGGGCCGCCACGAAGGTGGTCATCAGCACCGGGCGCATGCGCTCGCCGGCCGCGTCGCGGGCGGCCGCGGCCGCGCTCGCGCCGGCGTCTTGCTTGGCCAGCAAGGTGCTCATCAAGACCACGCCGTTGAGCACGGCGATGCCGGTCAGCGCGATGAAGCCGACCACGGCCGAGACGCTCACGGGGATGCCCCGGGACCACAGCAGCAAGATCCCGCCGACGCCGGCGAAGGGCACGTTGAGGTAGATGATCGCGGCCGGGCGCACGCGCCCGAACACGAAGATCAGCAGCAGCATGATGCCCACGAGGACCACGGGCACGACGATGGCCAGGCGCGCCCGGGCCTCCTCGAGCTGGGCGAACTGACCGCCCCAGCGCAGGCGCACGCCCTCGTGGGTCTCGGGCTGGGCGTCGACGCGGCGCTGGGCCTCGAGCACGACGTCGCCGAGGTCGCCGCCGCGGACGTTGAAGCCGACGACGATGCGCCGCACGCCGCGGTGGCGGCTGACCAGGCCGGGGGTCTCGAGCTGGACGATCTCGGCCACGCGCTCGAGCGGGACGACCTCGCCGGCGGGGGTGGCCACGGGGACCTGGGCGAGGGTGAAGGCGTCGCCCTCGTGGCCGAGGCGCAGGCGGATCGGCACGCGCACGGGCCCGTCCCAGGTCTCGCCGACCTCCACGCCGGTGCGCAGGCCGGCGACGAGATCGAGGACGTCGCCGGGGCTCATGCCCAGGCGCGTGGCTTCGAGCAGGCGCGGGCGGATCTCGATCAGCGAGACCGCCGGCGGGGCCATGATGCGCACGTCGCTGGCCCCGGGGACCTCCTCGACGATGGCCTCGACGGCCTCGGCGGCCGCGCGCAGGCTGTCGTGGTCCTCGCCGTAGATGTTGATCGCCACGTCGGTGACGGCGCCCTCGAGCAGCTCGTTGAAGCGCATCTGGATCGGCTGGGTGAAGCCGAGCTCGGCCCCGGGGGCGTCGGCGTCGATCGCCGCCTGGACCTCGGCGATCAGCTGCTCGCGGTCGAGGCCCTCGCGCCACTGCTCGCGCGGGCGCAGGCGCACGAATACGTCGGCCTGCTCGAGGCCCATGATGTCCGTGGCGACCTCGGGGCTGCCGATCCGGCTGGTCACCGAGATCACCTCGGGGACGCTGCCCACGGCGCGCTCGAGGGCCATGGCCTCGTCGACGGCGGTGTCGAGGGAGATGTCCGGGGCGCGGGTGGTCTGGATGACCAGGTCGCCCTCGTCGAGCTGGGGCACGAAGGAGCTGCCGCTTTGCGCGAACGCGAACCCGCCGGCGCCGAGCATGGCCAGGGCGGTGATCAGGATCAGCGCCGGGTGGGCCATGGCCGCGCGCAAGATCGGGGCGTAGCCGCGCTCGAGCACCCGGACCAGCCACGGGTCGCGCTTGGGCAGGTGCTCGCGGCGCAGCCAGCTGGCCGCGGCGGGCACGGCCGTGAGGCTGAGCAGCAGCGCGCTGACCAGGGCGAAGACCACGGTCAGCGCCATCGGCCGGAACATCTTCCCGTCGACGCCCTGGAGCGTCAGGATCGGCACGTAGACCAAGATGATCGCCAGCATCGACACGCTCACGGGGCGCGCGACCTGCTGCATGGCGCGGACGATCCGCGCGCGGGTCTGGTCCCGCGCCTCGTCCTTGGCCCCGAGCTGGAGCTCGTGGAATACGCGCTCGACCATGACCACGGCGCCGTCGACGAGCAGGCCGAAGTCGATGGCCCCGAGGCTCATCAGGTTTCCGGGCACGTCGAAGGAGACCATGCCGATCAGCGCGCCGAGCATCGACAGCGGGATCACGGCGGCGACGAGCAGCCCGGCGCGCACGCTGCCGAGCATCGAGAGCAGCACGATGATGACCAGCGCGGCGCCCTCGAGCAGGTTCTTGGCGACGGTCCGCAAGGTCGCCTCGACGAGCACGCTGCGGTCGTAGACGACCTCGGTGTAGACGTCCGGGGGCAGCGCGGCCTCGATCTCGGGCATGACCTCGTGGAGCCTGTCCATGAGCTCGAGGGCGTTGTCACCGCGGAGCATCTGGACCATGACGTAGACGGTCTCGCCCTTGCCGTCGGAGGTGGCCGCGCCGATCCGCGGCTGCGAGCCCTCGACGACCTCGGCGAGCTCGGCGAGGCGCAGCGGGGCGTGGCTCGGGGCGCCGGCGGCCTCGAGGGTGCGGCTGCGCTCGTGGCCGACGCCCGAGGGGCGCTGGGCCTCGACGGCCAGGGCCCCGAGCTCGGCGGCGCTCTGCGGCCAGAACACGCCGCGCAGCAGGGCCTGGCCGGGGCCCGCGGGCAGGGTCGAGCCAGCCACGGCCCCGGTGCCCGCGCGCAGCGAGCCGGTGAGGTCGGCGAAGCTGATGCCCGCCAGGGCCAGGGCCAGGGGATCCGCGACCACGTCCAGGGTCCGCCGGTGCCCGCCCCAGATGTTGACCTCGACGACGCCCGGGGTGGCGCGCAGGGCCGGGGCGATGTCGAGGCGGACCATCTCGTAGAGCTCGGTGGGGGTGCGCTCGCTCGAGCTGACCGAGATCTGGAGGACCTCGCCGAGGCCGCCGGTGAAGGGGCCGAGCTCCGGGGCTTCGACGCCGGCGGGCAGACCCGAGAGGCTGGCGAGGCGCTCGGCGACCTGCTGGCGCGCGAGCCAGGGGTCGACGTCGTCGGCGAATACGGCGGTGACCGAGGAGATGCCGTAGCGCGACAAGCTACGCTGCTCCTCGAGGCCAGGCAGGCCGCCGAGGGCGACCTCGACCGGGCGGGTCACGGTGCGCTCGAGCTCGCTGGGGGTCAGGCCCGGGGCCCGGGTCAGGACCACGACCTGGTTGCCGGTGACGTCGGGCAGCGCGTCGAGCTCGAGCTCGCGGGCGCCGATCAGCCCGGCGATGGCGGCGATCATCAGCAGGCCGAGGACCAGGGCGCGGTGGTCCACGGACCAGCGGATCAGGTCCGCGATCCGCCCGGCGTTCTCGGCGACCTCGAGGGCCTCGCTGTCATCGTTGACGCTCAATGCTGGTGCCCTCCCTCGCCCGCGGAGGGCTCTCGTCCGATGCCGAGCACGGTCTGGGCGTCGGCGGCCACGCGATCGCCCACGCGCAGGACCTCGCTGCGGACCAGCGCCGAGCTCCCGGCGCTGCGCAGGACCTGAACCTCGACGACTTCGGGCTCGCCCCTGTCTTCGCCCCCACCCCTGTCTTCGCCCCCACCCCTGTCTTCGCCCCCACCCCCGCGCCGGGCCACGAAGGCCTTGCCCTCGTGCAGGCGCAGGGCTCGGCGCGGGACCTCGAGGATGCTCGCGTCGGTGCTCGAGATCGACACGCGCCCGCGGACGCCGTCGGAGAGCTGGCGCTCGTCGGCGGGCTCGTACCAGGCCAGGACCCGGCCGAGGCCGGGCTCGATGGCCGTGGCCACGGGGGCCGAGGCGAGCGCGAAGCGGCTGCCGTCGAGGCCGATGAACTCGAGCTCGACGCCCTCGGGCAGGGCCCCGCTGTAGGCGACCTCGATCCGGGCGCGACCCTGGCCGAGGATCTGCGCGAGGCTCTCGCCCGCGTCGACGACCGCCCCGGGGACGGCGTCGAGGTCCGCGACCACGCCCTCGATGGGCGCGCGCAGGATGACGGTGCCGCGGCGCAGCAGGGCCCGGCGCTCGTCGGCGTCGATGCCCGCGGACTGCAAGGTGGCCAGGGCCAGGCGGCGCTCGGCCGAGAGCTTGCCGATGCCGCTCTCGATGTCGAATACGTCGCCGGCGCCGACCAGGCCATCGCCGCGCAGGGCCTCGAGGCGCTCGCGCCGGGCCTGGTGCGAGTCGAGCTGGGCCGAGGTCCCGGCGAGCACGGCCGCGGCCTCGAGCAAGACCGGCACGCGCAGCTCGACCACGCCGTCGCCAACCACAACGCGGTCACCCACGTCCACGGAGGCCGCGACGACCGTGCCCTGGAAGGGCGCGTCGAGGCGCGAGTGGCTGGCGGCGGAGGCGACGACCTGGGCGGGGAGCTCGAGCAGGGCGGCGTCGGTGGGCCGCTCGACGGGGATCCAGGCGGTGGCGGCCGAGCGCTCACCCTCGCCGCCGCCCGCGTTGGCGTGGGCATCCTGGGCCGCGTCGTCCTCGCTCGTCGGCGCGGTGCAGGCCGGGGCCAGGGCACAGATCCAGGTGAGCAGCGCGAGGCCGCGCAGACGATCGAGGTGATCGAGGTAGTCGAGGCGGGGCTGCTTGGGCCGGGCCTTGGCGGGGCGGGTATGCCTCGGAGTCGATGTCACGGGCTTGCAGTCGTGCCGGTCGTTGGGGCGGGTGTCGGGCTGGTTGGGAGGGCGAGAGATGTCGTGGATGGTGGCGCTCATGGCTGGGCCTGTGCTGGCGAAGCGCCGCCCTCGCGGCCGGCCGCGATGGCCTGGAGGTAGAGCCAGGCCTCGACCCGCGCCCACACCCAGTCGGCCTCGGCCGTCGCGAGCTCGCGGGCCACGGCGTCGCGGCGGGTCTGGGCGAGGAGCAGCATGGGCAAGGTGCCCTCGCCCTCGCTCAGGGCGGCCTCGTGGGTCTCGACGAGCTCGACCAGGGCGGGCAGGGTCTGGTCGCGGAGGATCTCCATGCGCTCGCTGGTGTGGTGGAGGTCGTGGAGGGCGACGAGGAGCGTGGCCGAGAGCTCGAGGACGCGCTGGTCGGCCTCGGCGTCGGCGCGCCGGGCCGCGGCGAGGTCGACGGCCTGCTGGCGCTGGTTGTGGTCGCGGACGGGGATCGTGGCCCCGACGACGCCAAAGAGCAGCACGTCGCCGCTCGACTCGAGCTGACCCGAGACGCCGGCGTTCATCACGGTGGCCCGGCTCGCCTTGGTCTCCTTGGCACGGGCCTTGGCCGCGCGGGACTCGAGGCGGCGCAGGGCGACCTCGGGCAGCTGCTCGAGCTCGGCGAAGCGCTGACGGATCTCGTCGTGGCTGGGCAGCTGCGGCGCCGGGTAGTCGCCGCTGGTCCGCATCGGGGCCGTCGCGCGCACGCCGGTCTCGCGGGCGAGGGCGAGGCCGAGGTCGTGGACCTCGCCCGCGACCTCGATGGAGATGGCCTGGATCTGCGCCGCCATGGCCCGGGCGTCGGCGACCTCCAGGCGCGTGACCACGCCGGCCGCGTGGGCGCGCTCGAGGGCCGCGACGCGCTCCTCGGCCGCGCTCAGCTCGCGCTGTACGAGGACCTCGCGGCGCTCGGCCTCGTGCAGGCGGATCCACGCTCGAGCCGCGCCCAGGGAGCGCTCGAGGGCGATGGCCCGGGTCTCCGCGGCCATGACCTCGGTCTCGGCCGCGGCCGCCTCGCGCCGCTTCTCGCCGTAGCCACCCAGCGACCAGCCCTGGGTGATCGTGCCCTGGAGCTCGAAGCCCGCCTCCTGCGAGGGAGGCAGGCGCGCGCCGGGCATGACCTGGACCTGTAGACCCTGGCTCAGGCGCGGGAGCGACTCGTCGCTGGCGCGCTTGTCGGCCACCGCCTCCTCGAGGCCGGTCAGCGCGGGGGCCTGGGCGCTCGCGTTCACGGCCTCCTCGAAGGTCAGCCGAGTCTGGAAGTGATCCTCGGGGTGGCCGTGGCCATGGCCGGGATCCTGGCCATCTGCCTGGATGTCCGGTCGGACATCTGGCTGCGCCTCGGGGAGCGCCGGGGCGGGGGGCGAGGCCGGAGCCGGCGCGACTTGGGCCGTGGCCCCAGCGCCGAGGGCGAAGAGCAGCGCGAGCGTCGAGGTCGATGGCACGGCGGGTTCATGCCACGGACGCGAATTTGGAGTCTGAGAGCAACCTGAGAAAGTCTTTAGAAAAGTCGGCGACCCTCGCGCCTTGTCGCCCAGCCGCGCGAGAGCGCGGCTCTACGGCCCTGCGACAATCGTGCGCACGCAGCCGCGGCGCGGGCCGAAGACCAGATCGATGAACCATCGATCCCGCTTCCCCAGCCGCTGCGCCCCCGAACCATGGCCAGCACCCGTGAGCGCCGCCTGCGTCGAGGCCCCCGCGCCGACCTCGAGCTGCGCCCGCGCCTTTTTCGAGGTCACGAGCGCGCGTTGTTCGAACACGATCGAGTTGGAAGCGGGCACATCGCCCGCGCAGATCGGCTGGTCTTGCGCCTCAGTCATCGTCGCGTGGCCTTTCCAGGTCGACATCATTGAGCAACCTGGCATCGAACATCGCGAGCCTGCGCGAGCGGAGATCACCAGCGGTACCCCAGCGCCAGATCCAAGCGCGGACGCGCAGGAGGGGCCGTACTTTTCCCTCGGATCTTCCCTGTTACAGCTGCCCGTCCTCTACGAGACTGAGCGCGGCTTGAATACAGGTCGGAATTTCGGTCGTCACGTGAGGAGCTTGCGACGCGCGCGGGGAATGACCCAAGAGGCCCTCGCCGAGCGCAGCGGTCTGTCCGCAGACACCATTCGCAGGCTCGAACACGGTAGCTTCTCTCCCAGCCTCGACACGCTGCGCAAGCTGTGCAGCGGCCTCGACTTGATGCTGAGCACGCTCTTCGAGAGCTTCGAGCTCGGTGATCGCAACGAGGCCCGCGAGCTCCTGGATCTCCTGGGGACGAGGGCGAGCTACGAGCTCACTCTCGCCACCACGATCTTGCGCTCGCTCTTCGAGGCTCTCGACTACGCGGCCGCCGAGGCCCGAAAAGGTGGCGATGGCTGAGGCGCTCGTCTGCAATATGTAGGTTTGCCTGGCGCGACCGGGAACATTTGCCGGTCGCCTCTCGCGGCCTCGTGTTCGCGCTCACCTCGCGCGAGCCCGCATCGGTCGAAGTGTGCACAATGAAAATCGGCGCCCCGAGCTGTTGAAGCTCGAAGCGCCGAGGGTGTGCCCGTGAACGGTCCGCAGTGCGGGAGGATGCGCGTCGATGGGCTCAGGCGGCGGCCGTGCGGTCAGGCTGGCCGGGATTCGGGCCGGTGCTGGTGGTGCTGCTGGTATCGGCGTCGGCCGAGATATCGGCGCCGACGTCGTCGTTGGCCGCGGGGACCTGCTCGCCCGTGGGCTCGTAGGGGAACTCGGGCGTCCGGAGCAGCCGCATCAGCGCCTGAAAGCGCCGCTCGGGCAGGCTGGCGAAGTAGCCGATGGCCGAGGGCAGGTCGCCAAAGACCTCGGCGATCCTGGCGAAGTGCGGGTTGTTGAGCACGTTCTCTCGCAGCAGCGGCTTGCAGCCGGCCGGGTTGGCCAGGAACTCGCGCACGTGCTGGAGCAGGCGGTGGTGGTACTCGGGGTCTTCGATGATCGCCCCGATGGACTCGGCCCGGGGGTGGGTGCCGTCGAGCATCTGCTCGATCTGGCGCTCGAGCTCCTCGAGCCCGCCGGGGATCGCCGCGAGCAGCTGCAGGTCGTAGATCGGGTCGGCGTGGGTGACCTGCATCAGGTGGCCGATGATGGCGTCCTGGTGGGTCATGAAGCCGGTGGGATCCATCATCGAGGCCGGATCGTCGAGGAAGCGCAGCAACGCGTGGAAGCTGAAGGTGATGTTCTTGCTGTGGTAGTAGTCCGCCGCACAGGGGATGATGAAGAAGCGAAACATGTCGATCGCTCCAAAGATCATCTGTGTACGGTTGGGATAGGACCCCACGTAGCCAAGGTTTTGAAGGTTGCGCAGCCTGTCCTCGATCCGGCGGGGGAAGGCATAATTCGCAACGGTGTAAGCCGCGCGCTGTGCCTTCCCTCGGATGGCCTCTCGGTCCCCGAGCGTCCGTCGGATCAAGACCCAAGGCCGCTCGGTGAAGCGGGCCAAGTTCTCGTCGTTCACGGTGCGAAAAACGTAGCGCACTACGACGGCGGTGTGCAAGAGGTTTCCGAGAATTTCATTCACATGAGTTACATCCCGTCTTGTAAGTCACATGTGAATAACGTTCACAACATGGATTAAACGTTGTTTTAACCAGGCTCGAGTCCACTCAAAGATCACTCTGAAGCTGATTACAGCGCTTGAATGTGATTCACAAAAATTAGGCGCAGAAGACGCGAGGAAGGTGCGCCCTAAACGCCAAATTGTGTGTCAGATGGTCACGCATGTGAAATCTGATTCGCACTCGATGGTGCCGAGCACACCAAAAAGTCGACCTCTCGGACCCGCGGCTTACACTGCCGGCGCCATGATCCGCACCCGACGCGCTCCCCGAATCTGCGCCGCTCTGGCGTCCCTCGTCGCGCTCTCCACCTTCGGCCTGACGGCCTGCAAGGGCGAGGAGAAGCAGCCAGAAGAGAAGGCGGAGCCCGAGCCCGAGCCCGAGCCCGAGCCGGATCCGACGCCCGCCGAGCCGCGCTTCGATCTCTCCGGGCCGACGCCGCCCGAGACCAGCGCGGCGGTCTTCGCCGTCGACGGCGCGCTGCTGCCGATCGGCTGCTTCGACAAGGACAAGGGCGCGCTGAGCTCGGGCGCCGACTGTGTGGCCCTGGTCGCCGAGGGCTCCGAGGTCTACATGGAGGACAGCTTCGGGAAGAAGGCGCTCGAGAAGACCGAGGCCGGCACCAAGAACTCGACCTGCGGCGACGAGGGGGCCATCCCCGTGGCGGCCCTCGGCTCGGGCGCGAGCTACGACTGGGCCGTGTGGCCCAAGTCCGTCGGCCCGACCCTGACCCAGATCGACCCCGAGACCTGGAGCGACCGCGGCGCTCGCCTCGAGGAGGCCGAGTCCAAGGCGATCCAGGAGGCGATCTCCAAGGTCCGCAACGTCCAGGGCGACTTCCTGCCCAAGCAAAAGGCCAGCGTCGACATCGACGGCGACGGCAAGGAGGAGCTGTTCGTGTCGGCCGTGCTCGACAACCCCGGGGACCCCGGCGCCTACCTCGTCAGCGGCCTGTTCATGGCCCCCGGCGGGGACCTGGCCAACATCGTGCTGATCGACAAGGGGGATCGGGGCAAGGGCGACATCATCCGCCTGCGCGCGGTCGTCGATCTCGACGGCGACAAGACGGCCGAGCTGTGGACGGGCGTGACCTTCGACGGCGGCAACGGAGACCGCATCGTGCAGCTCGTCGATGGCGAGCCCAAGGCGCTGAGCAAGTGGACCTGCGGCGCCTGAGTCTTCGGCCGAGTCTTTGGGTCGTCTCCGACTCGTGATCGTCGGGTCGCGTCTGGCTGTCGCCAGGGCGACCCGACTTCATTTTTGGGCTCCTGAGTTGCGCGCTCAGAGCCCGCTCTCGAGGCAGCTGTCGAAGGTGGCCTTGCAGGCGGCGAGGGCCTCGGGGCTGTCGGCGCAGGTCGTGCACAGCGCGTGCTGCTCGAGGCAGGCGTCGACCACGTCCTGGTCGTAGCTGGACATGCACGGCTCGAGATCGAGCTCGCCCACGCAAAGATCGAAGTCCGCGGCGCAGGCCGCCATGTCCTCGGGGTAGAGCGCCTCGCCGGCACACGCGGCGTAGCCGTCCACGCAGGCGTCGAGTGACTCCTGCGGGCAGCTCGGCTCGCAGGCGTCGCAGGGCTCGGGGTTTGTGCAGTTGTCGAGCAGGGCCTCGCAGGCCGCGATGTCCTGGAGGGTCTGGGCCTCGGCGATGCAAGCGGCGTGGATCTCGTAGCAAGCGGGGTCGCCCTCGCCCTCGGTCTCGCCTTCGGTGTCGGTGTCTTCGCCGGTGTCGGCGTGGGGCGGGGGCTCACCCTCGTCGTCGCCAGTGTCATCATCATCGTCAGCATGGGGCGGGAGCTCACCCTCGTCGTCGCCGCTCTCGCCTTCGTCGTCGCCGCTCTCGCCCTCGCCACCGCTGGATTCGCTGTCGTCACTGTCTTCGTCGTCTGCGCCGGCCTCGTCGGCGTTGCCCGAGCTCCCTCCCTTGCCGCAGGCCTCGACGCAGGCGTCGAGCAGGTCTTCGCAGGTCTCGGACTCCGCGGGGCCCTCGGCGTCCTCCATGCAGTCCTCATAGTCGTCGTAGCAGGCCGCGTAGGCCTCCCAGTCGTCGACGCTGATGTCGATGACGCAGGCCGAGCTCAGGCCGAGGGCCAGGCCGGCGGCGAGGTGGCCCGCGAGGCGCAGGGCGAGGGGCGGGGTCGAGGGGAGCGCACGAAAGTAATCTTCGAGTCGAGCCATGGTCCTGCTGCAACACCGACGGCCCGCGGGGGTGTCACCGCGCTCGGGCAGATTTCACGGGCCTGCCGCTCGCGGCGGCGCGGGGCGTGGCCACGCCTGGCTCTCGGGTGCGCAGCTGCTACGTTTGAGGCCCCATGCTCGGCCCGGGACCCAAGCCCTACGTGGGCATCACGGCGGCGCTGGGTCCCACGAACACCGGCAAGACCCACCGCGCGGTCGAGCGCATGCTCGAGCACCGCAGCGGGATCATCGGCCTGCCCCTGCGCCTGCTCGCCCGCGAGATCTACGATCGCGTCAGCGCGCGCGTCGGCGAGTCGCGGGTCGCCCTGGTCACCGGCGAGGAGAAGCGCGTGCCCGCGCACCCCGACTACTGGGTGTGCACCGTCGAGTCGATGCCCATGGACCGCGAGGTCGACTTCCTGGCCGTCGACGAGATCCAGCTCGCCGGCCACGCCCAGCGCGGGCACGTGTTTTGCGATCGCCTGCTCCACGCCCGCGGCCGCCTCGAGACCTGGTTCATGGGCGCCGACACGATCCGCCCGGTGCTCGAGGCGCTCGTGCCCACGGCCGACGTCCACCGCCACCCGCGGCTGTCGCAGCTGCGCAGCGCCGGGAGCCTGTCGCTGGGCGCCCTCCCGCCGCGCACGGCGATCGTCGCGTTCTCCACGGCCGAGGTCTACGAGCTGGCCGAGCGCCTGCGTCGGCGGCGGGGCGGGGCGGCGGTGGTCCTCGGCGCCCTCTCGCCGCGCACGCGCAACGCTCAGGTCGCGCTCTACCAGGCCGGCGAGGTCGACTACATGGTCGCGACCGACGCCATCGGCATGGGTCTGAACATGGACGTCGACATGGTCTGCTTCGCCTCGCTGCGCAAGTTCGACGGGGTCGAGACCCGCGAGCTCGAGATCGCCGAGCTCGCGCAGATCGCCGGGCGAGCGGGGCGGGCCCAAAACGACGGCCAGTTTTGCACCCTCGCGCCGCTGCCCGAGCTCTCGCCCAAGGTCGTCGAGGCCATCGAGCTCGGGCGCTTCCCGCCGCAGCGCCGGGTGATCTGGCGCAACAGCGAGCTCGACTTCGACTCCGTCGACGCGCTGCTCGAGTCGCTGCGCCGCAAGCCCCCGCGCCGGGTGCTCGAGCTCGTGCGCCGGGCCGAGGACTTCGAGGCGCTGATCCAGCTGGCCGCCCTCGACGAGATCCGGGCGCTGGCTCGCGGTCGCCGGGCGGTGGCGCTGCTGTGGGAGGTCTGCCAGATCCCCGACTTTCGCAAGCTGCTCTTCGACGGCCACGTCAGCTTGCTGGCCGAGATCTACAAGCAGCTCGCCGGCCCGCGCGGGCGCATCGATCCGGGGTGGATGGCCGAGCGCATCGATCGCGTCGACGACACCGAGGGGGACATCCACGCGCTGATGACCCGGATCGCCTTCGTGCGGACCTGGACCTACGTCAGCAATCACCGCCGATGGATCATCGACGCCGAGCGCTGGCAGGCGCGCACCCGGGCGCTCGAGGACCGGCTCAGCGACGCGCTCCACGAGCGCCTGGTCGCGCGCTTCGTCGAGCGCGAGGCTCGGTCCGCGGCCAGCGTGGGCCATCGGCGCGGGCGCAGCTCGAAGCGCGCCGAGGGCGGCGCGCGATCGCGGCGCTCGAGCATCGATCGCGCCGCCGTGGCCGACGGCCCCTTCGCCAAGCTGCTCGAGCTGCGCCCCGACGAGGCCGCGCTGCGGGTCGAGGCGCAGCGCGACGTCGAGGGCTGGATCGAGGGGCTGATCGCGGCCGAGCACGCGCGCTTTGGCCTCGACGATCGCGGGCAGATCCTCGACCGCGAGGAGGACGACTGCCCGATCGCGCGGCTGACCCGAGGCGCGGAGCTGCTGCGCCCCGAGGTCGCGCTGCTGGTCGCCGAGGACCTCGGCGCGGGCGCCCGCGCTCGGCTCCAGCGCCGGCTGATCGCGTGGTCGCGGGACTTCGTGCACCAACTGCTCGGGCCGCTGCGCGGGCCGGCCGTGGACCGGCTGTCGAGCGACGCCCGCGGTCTCGTCTATCAGCTCGAGCGCGGCCTGGGCACGATCCACCGCGAGGCCGCTCGAGATCAGCTCCGCCAGCTCCGCGGCCGCGATCGCGGCCTGCTCGAGAGCATGGGCGTGCGCGTGGGGGCCAAGATGATCTGGGTGCCCAAGCTCTCGCGTCCGGCGGCCCTGCGCGAGCGGGCGCTGCTGTGCTCGGCGGCCCTGCCCCCGGGCGTGCGCGTGGAGATCCCCCGGCCGGGCGCCGTCTCCCTGGCCGTGGACCCCGAGGTCGACCCTGGCGCGTACACTGCCGTGGGCTTCCCGGTGTTCGGCGAGCGGGGGATCCGGGCAGATATCCTCGAGCGCGCCGCGGCCGAGCTCTCGCAGCTCGCAGACGCGGGAGAGGGGCGCTTCGTCGCGCCGCCGCGCCTGGCGAGCCTCACTGGGCTGCGCGCGGATCAGCTGCCGGGGTTGCTCGAGGCCCTCGGCTACGTGCGGGTCGAGGAGGGGGGGCGAGCCGACGATGGTGATCCGCGGGCGACCCTCGAGTGGACGCGCGACCCTCAGTGCCGAGCGTCTTCCCCAAGGACCAAGCGCAGGCGGAGGCGATGAGCGTCGAGATGCTCGAAACAAAAATTCACCGGCCGCTCACCGCTGGCCTGCGACCATCTGTCACAGGACAGGGCGTCGCATGGCCCGCGCGCGCAGAACTCTCTAGATCGACCGGACATGAAGATGAACATGATCTCCCCTCGCACCTCGTTGCCCGCCCTCGTGCTTTGCCTCTCGGCCCTCGCCTGCTCCGACGACGGCGGCAGCGAAGGTGAAGATGAAGACGTCGGTGAGACCGAAGCTGGTGAGACCGACACCGGCGAAGAGGGGCGCGCGGTCGAGCTGAGCTTCGCCGCCGCGGTCGCGGGGGAGCCCGCTGCCTGCGGCACCACCTACGAGGGCGTCGGCAGCTCCGCGAGCGCCGTGGAGATCCAGGACCTGCGCTTCTTCGTGTCCGAGATCGAGCTGCTCGACGCCGAGGGCAGCGCGACGGCGCTGACCCTCGAGCAAGACGGCCTGTGGCAGTACGAGAACATCGCGCTGCTCGACTTCGAGGACGGGACGAGCGCCTGTGCTGATGCCGGGACCACGGAGATCAACGACACCGTCGTCGGCACCGTCCCGGAGGGCGACTACGTCGGCCTGCGCTTCGTGCTCGGTGTGCCCTTCGAGTACAACCACCTCGACGTCGACCTCGCGCCCTCGCCCCTGAACGTGGCCTCGATGTTCTGGGCCTGGCAAAGCGGCTACAAGTTCGCGCGCGTCGACCTGCGCGTCGGCGACGAGGGCGACGCGTGGTTTTGGCACCAGGGCAGCACCGGCTGTGAGTCCGGCGCGTCCGAGGAGGCGCCGAGCGACGCCTGTGCGCGCTCGAACCGGCTCAGCGTCGAGTTCGCGGACTTCGACCCCGCGAGCCAGCGGGTGGTCTTCGACGTCGGCGCGCTGCTCTCCAACATCGACCTGACCACTGACGGCGGCGGCGCGCCGGGCTGCATGTCCGGCGTCGACGACCCGGAGTGCACGCCGCTCTTCACCGAGCTGGGCCTCGATCTCACAACCGGGACCTGCGTGTCCGACTGCTCGGACCAGGCGCTCTTCCACGTCGAGTAGTAGACTCCCGGACATGGCGATGGCGACCCGCGCGACGAGCAACGCACGCTGGCGAGGCCTGGGGGCCGCGCTCGCGGCTCTCGTCTGCGCGGGGGCCTGCGTCGTCGAGGACGAGGGCTCGATCTACGACGAGCTGCTGGTGACCCCGGAGAGCTTCCCGGATCCGCAGATCCCCGAGGACAACCCGCTGACCGCGGCCAAGGTCGAGCTCGGCCGCCATCTCTTCTACGACGAGCAGCTCTCGGCCAACCAGACCCAGGCCTGCGCCGGCTGCCACTTCCAGGAGCTGGCCTTCAGCGACGGCCTGGCGCTGCCTACCGGCTCCACCGGCGAGGTCCTCGAGCGCAACTCCATGGGCCTGGGCAACACGGCCTACGCCACCAAGCTGACCTGGGCCAACCCCACCCTCGACACCATCGAGCAGCAGATCCGCGTGCCGCTCTTTGGCGAGTTCCCCGTCGAGCTCGGGGTCACCGGCCACGAGGACGAGGTGCTCGCGCGCTTCGCCGAGGATCCCTTCTATCTCGAGCTCTTCGAGGCCGCCTTCCCGGAGGCGGAGGTGCCGGTGACCTGGGATAATTTGATCCGCGGCCTGGCCAGCTTCGTGCGTGCCATGAGCACGGCGAGCTCACCTTACGACCGCTTCACCGCGGGCGAGGAGGACGCGATCAGCGAGTCGGCCAAGCGCGGGGCGGATCTGTTCTTCTCCGAGGTGTTCGAGTGTCACCACTGCCACGGAGGCTTCAACTTCTCCTTGGCGGTCAAGCATCAGAACACCACCTTCACCCAGCAGTCCTTTCAGAACAACGGGCTGTACAACATCGACGGTGAGGGCGGCTACCCCGAGGGCAACCGGGGGATCTACGAGTTCACCTTCGAGGACAGCGACATGGGCCGCTTTCGCCCGCCGAGCCTGCGCAACGTCGCCCTGACCGCGCCCTACATGCACGACGGCAGCGTGGCCACCCTCGAGGACGTGATCGAGATCTACGCCGCCGGCGGGCGGGTGATCCCCGAGGGCGAGGCCAACGCTGGCGACGGCCGCGAGAACCCCAACAAGAGCGGCTTCGTCTCGGGCTTCCAGGCCACGGACGAGCAGAAGGCCGACCTGATCGCCTTCCTCGAGAGCCTGACCGACGAGGACTTCGTCACGGATCCTCGGCTCTCGGATCCATTTCAGTGATGGGTTCAGTGATGGGTTCAGTGATGGGTTCAGTGATGGGTCGAGTGATGGGGAGTGGGCGAGATGCGCCGCGGAGATTTTTTCGCGCGCCGCGGTCACGCTCTGCGGGATAGCCCGTAGAGCGGGCTGTCATGCCCAACGCACGCTCACTTCGCCTCCTCCCCACCACCTTGGCCCTGACCGCGCTCTTCGCTCTGACGGGGCTGGGCGCCTGCGCCGGCGGCGAAGAGCTCGATTCCGAGGACCCGCTCCTGCGCGCCGCCGAGGACGTCCAGGGCGTCAGCTACGAGCTCAGCACCGCGGCCGCGCTGTCCGACGCGGACATCCAGGGGATCGTCGACTTCGTCCAGGCCCAGGCGCAGGACGTGCAGAGGGCCGCCGTCCAGGTCCAGCGCGTCGCCGCCGATGCCGACGCTGACGCCGACGCCGACGAGCTGACCACGCTGAGCATCGAGCTGTGGGCCGCCGAGCTCCCCGGTGAGGGGCTCGAGGCGGCGCTGAGCCAGCAGTTCGCGGTCCTCGACGGGGCGGCGCTGAGCGTCGTCGAGCTGGGGATGGGTCCCGCGCCGGACCCCGTGGCGGGTCACGGCATCGAGCCGGGAGACTCGCCCGAGGTGATCGAGCAGAAGATCGTCGATGATCTGCGCGCGCAGGGGATCGAGGGGGAGATCGTGGTCACGGTGACCCCGACCGAAGATGGGCACCACGAGATCTCGGTGGAGGTCCACGACGAGCAGGATCTGGGCGCGCCGGAGTAGGCGGCTCGTGTCATCATGGGCGGGCCGCCCACGGTGATGAGCCACATCACGGCCACGGGCGAGCCCTCGACCGCCGATGCTCGCGCCCCAGACACTCGCACGACGCTCGATGCAGCGGCGCCTCTGGACCCTGTCCGTGGCGCCGCTCGGCCTGGTCGTCGGTCTCGCGTCGGCGGGCCTGGCCGGCTGCCGCGGGGAGCCGCGGGCGGTGTCCAGCGAGGACGGGCCGGTCGAGCCGCGAGGGTCTCGAGACGCCGCGGCGGGCCCGGCGGCACAGGACCCGGAGCTCGCCCTCGACGTCCTCTTCGAGGATCCCGTGCTGCGGAAGATCGTCGCCCTCGCCGAGGCCGACAGCCAGGTCGAGGATCACGCCCGCGTCCTCGCCGTCGACATCGGCGCGCGGCTGACGGGCTCGGCCGGGCTGGTCGAGGCCGAGCTGTGGGCCCAGGGCCAGCTGCGCGACTGGGGCCTCGAGGCGCGGCGCGAGGCCTGGGGCGAGCTGCCGGTGGGCTTCGAGCGCGGCCCCGCCCGCGGCGCGATGATCCGCCCCGAGCGGCAGACCCTCGAGTTCGGGACCTGGGCCTGGACGCCGGGGACGGGCGAGCCCGTGCGCGGCCAGGCCCTGCTCTACCCGCAAAGCGACGCCGAGCTGCGCAAGCGCGAGCCCTACCTGCGCGGCGCCTGGGTCCTGGTCCCGCGGGTCGAGGGCCGGCCGCTGCTGCCGCAGGGAGAGCTCGGTGAGCGCGTCGCTCGGGCGCTGGACAAGGCGGGGATCGCCGGCCTGGTCTACGCCGCGGGCGACCCCGAAGACACGCTGATCCACACCTGGGGCAGGCCGTGGATCGACTGGGACGCGCTCCCGCGCCAGGTCGAGATCCGCCTGCGCGGGGATCAGCACCACGAGCTCAGCGAGCGCGTCGCCGCCGGCGAGTACGTGCAGCTCGAGTTCGCCGTCGACAACCACTTCGTCGACGGCCCGCTGACCCAGCACAACGTGATCGCCGAGCTGCGCGGCGACGAGCGCCCCGAGGAGGTCGTGATCATCGGCGGCCACCTCGACTCCTGGGACGGGGCCGCGGGGGCCGTGGACAACGCGACGGGGGTGGCCACCGCCATGGAGGCCGCGCGGCTGATCGCCGCCGCCTGCGAGGCCACGGGCGAGCGCCCGGCTCGCACGATCCGCGTGATGCTGTGGACCGGCGAGGAGCAGGGCCTGCTCGGCTCCACGGCCTGGGTCGAGGCCAACGCCGAGGCCCTCGCGGGGATCTCGGCGGTCTTCGTCCACGACAACGGCACCAACCCGATCTCCGGCCTGCCCGTGACCCCCGAGATGCTCCCGCAGATGCGCGAGGTCTTCGCCCCGGTCGCGGCCCTCGAGCGCCGCCGCGCCGCCTTGGACCCCGAGGGCGAGGCCATGGAATTTCGCCTGCGCGTGGCCGAGTCGTTGATCGTCGAGCCCAGCGACAGCGCGCCCTTCATCGACGCCGGCGTGCCCGCGTTCTTCTGGGAGCAGCGCGGGCGCTCGGACTACGACTACTTTCACCACACGCAGCACGACAGCTTCGCGGCGATCATCGACGATTACCAGCGGCGCTCGGCGCTGATCGTGGCCTTCGCGGCCTGGGGCGTGGCCGAGGCCGACGCGCTCGTCGAGCGCCACAACAGCGCGCCCTTGCCCCCGCGGCGCCTGGGCGTGGCCCTCGAGGGCAACCAGATCACCGGGCTGACGGGCGACAGCCTCGGGGCCGCGGCGGGCATGGACATCGAAGATCGCATCGTCGAGATCGAGGGCGAGGCCGTGGGCAGCGCCAGGGAGATCACCGACGCGCTCCAGCGCGGAGGCCCGCGCAAGCAAGTGGTGATTCAGCGCGGCGGCGAGCGCCTCGAGCTCGGGGTGGACTGGTCTGGCAGCGCGGGCGAGACCGAGCGCCTGCGCCGACGCGAGGAGCGGGCGCAGGTCGCTGGACCGGAGTCGGGCCCGGACGCGGGCGAGTGAGCCGAGGCCCTGCGCGTCAGCCCTCGGCCGCCCAGGCGACCGCCGCGTCGAGCTCGTCGTAGCCAAAGCTGCGGATCTCGGCTTTGACGAAGTGCTCGGCGAGGTGGGGCGCGAGCTCGGCGAGCTTGATGTCGGTGGCCAGGGCGACCCGGTCGATCTTGCGGTGGTGGTCGCGCAGGAACTTGGCGTGGCGGATGAAGCCGCCGATGCTCTCCCAGCCGGGGAAGTGCTCGGCGTGGATCACCAGGCCGTTGAGCTCGCCCTCGCTCTCGATCCACGGATCCACGAGCAGCGCGAGGTGGTCGAAGTCCGTGGCGCGCAGCGGGCCTTGGGGCTCGACGACCAGCACCCCGATGTCGGTGAGCAGGCGCCGGGTGAGGCCTCCGCTCTGGGGCAGCTCGGCCAGCCAGGCCGCGGCCTGGTCGCGGTCGTCGCTGGCGAACACGCGCATCGGGCAGGGCATCAGCAGCCGGGCGAAGTTCACGGACTCGCGGATCCAGTGGACGTCGGAGACCACCGCGCAGCCCTCCATGAGGCGCAGGCTGCTCGGAGCCATGCGCGCGTCCTCCCAGGCTCCGCCGGCGCTGAAGCGCTCGAACTCCGGGCCGAAGTAGTAGAGCAGGCGGACCTTGTGGCCCTCGCGGCGGGCCGTGTCCATGAGCGGCTCGAGGACCTGGATGTAATCCTCGCGGGTCACGGTCCCCACGGCTTTCACGCCGACCACGCCATCAGGAAGGTCTTCAATCAACTCGAGCATGCTGCGGGTATAGCAACCCACCCCACCCGACCCGACGCAGAGTCTGCACAAAGAGGCAGACCGAGCGCAGATCCCTCGCCATGTCTCGCCGGGGACGGTTGGGTCGATCTCGGGCGAGGAGAATCTCCTCGCTTCGCGTCGCCGCGAGGAGATCCTGGACAGTCATCGAGTGGCGCTCTTGCCTGCGTAAACACCGTACTTTGCAAGTAGTCGGGGTTTTTGAGTTTTTCTGGGGCGGAATGCGGCACGCCAGCTGCAACGCTTGGATGGCACGAGCGCGGCGGGTTGCCGCGTTACACGAAAAGGATTTCCACCATGGGTTCATTTACTCTCATTCTTCTGGTCGCCTGGGCCATCGTCGCCCGCTTCTGAGGCCGGCATGGCAGCGCCCGACGAAAGGTCGACGCGAGGCTCGGCCCTTCGGGCCTACTTCGCCGACTTCAACTTCATCGAAAACCTGCGCGATCTCCACACCAACGTCCGCGGGGACATCCTCGCCGGGCTGACGGTTGCGATGGTGATCTTGCCCATGGCCCTGGCCTTTGGAGAGGCCTCGGGGCTGGGCGCGAGCGCGGGCTTGTGGGCGGCGATCGCCGCCGGGTTGGTCGCCGGTCCCCTCAGCGGCTTTCGCTGGTCCGTGGGTGGTCCGACCGGCCCGATGACAATTCAGCTGCTGGCGATCCTGGCCCTCTATCCCACGGCCGATGGCAAGCCGGATCTGGCTCTGGCCACGACCGCGGTGATCCTCGCCGGCCTGATGCTGATCGCCCTGGGCGCCCTCAAGCTCGGCCGCTTCATCCGCTACACGCCTTACCCCGTGGTCTCGGGCTTCATGACGGGGCTGGGGCTGATCTACATCATCTTGCAGATCAACCCCTTCTTCGGCATCGGCTCGGCGTCGAGCATCGGTGACGCCTTCGCCGAGATCCCCTCGCTGGTCCACGACATGAACACCGACGCCGCCGTCGTCGGTGGCCTGGCCCTGGCCGCGACCTTGGCGTGGTCGCGCTGGGTGAAGATCGCGTGGCTGCCCGCGCCGCTGATCGGCCTGGTGGTCGGCGTGGGCGCGGCCGCGATGCCCGGCATCGACGCGCCGATGATCAGCCCGGTGCCCACGGGCCTGCCCAGCCTCCACGTCCCGGATCCCTCGCTCTTCAATCGCGCCCTCGTGCCCGCGGCGACCCTCGCCGCGCTGTGCGTGTTCGACAGCCTGCTGACCGCGCTGATCGTCGACAACCTGACCTCCACGCGGCACAACAGCGACCGCGAGCTGGTCGCCCAGGGCGCGGCCAACGTCGCCTCGGGCCTCTTTGGTGGCATCGGCAGCGCGACCAACACCATGCCCTGTGTGGTCAGCGTCAACAGCGGGGCCAAGACCCGGCTGGCGACCATCGTCATGGGCCTGGTGCTGCTGGCTCTGGCCCTCGGCCTCGGCCCGCTCGCCAGCTACATCCCCATGCCCGCCCTGGCCGCGATCCTGATCAAGGCTGGCTGGGACATCGTCGACCTGCGCGTGCTCCCGGTCGTCCGTGCCCTGCCGCGCTCCGACAAGCTCGCCTTTGGTCTGGTCGTCGCCGCGACCGTGGGCTGGGACCTGCTCTCGGCCATGGCCCTGGGCCTGGCGGTCGCCTTCTTCCGCTTCGTCAAGGACAGCGCGGACCGCTACGAGCACGCCCTCGACGAGCAGGCCGAGGTCATCGCTCGCCAGCGCGACGTGGCCATCGACCGCTTCTTGGAGCGCTACGAGCTCGACGACCTGCGGGCGATCGTCGCCGAGCACGGCGTGGACGTCGAGGACAGCGAGGCCTGCGCTCGCGCGCTGCGAGCCTCGGTCCGCGAGCGCCTCGAGCTGCTGCGCCCGCACGGGCCGCTCTTCTTCGGCGCGGTGTCGTGGCTACAGGACGCCGTCCAGCAGCTCCAGGGCAAGGACGTGCTGCTGGTCGACTGCGGCGCCCTCGACAGCGTGGATCTGTCCGGCGCCTACGCCCTCGCCGACCTCGTCGCGGCGGCGCACCGCGAGGGCCTGCTGGTCGTCGTCGTCGCCCTCGAAGAGGAGACCAAGCGGGTCTTCGAGGACCTCGACGAGCTCCAGAGCGTGCCTCCGGACTGCCGCTTCGAAAGCTTCGACGAGGCCCTGCTCCGGGCGATCGGCGAGATCGAGGCGAGGGCACACCGCCGGCGCCTGATGCCCAAGCGCGAGGTCTCGACGGCCTCGATGCGCATCGCCAGCGCCAGCGCCTGAGCGCCCCCCGTCGGCCACGGCCGCCGCGAGGGCCGCTGGTGTCGAAGCCGGCGGCCACAGCCGCCGTCGCGGGCGTGGGCGTGGCCGTGCGGGATGACTCTATGTGGACACAGGTGTCCGCTGAGCGTGACATCGGCTATTGTCACCGCGTGAGCGGCCCGATCGTAGAAACCACCGCAGGCGAGGTCGAAGGAGCGCGCGTCGAGGGCGTGCGTCGCTGGCTGGGCATCCCCTACGCCCAGGCCGAGCGCTTCGCCGCGCCCGAGCCTCCCGCGCCCTGGCAGGGCGTGCGCAAGGCCGACGCCTTTGGCCCGCAGTGTCCGCAGATCTTTGGTCACAAGCCCAAGAACGCGCAGTACCAGGCGCCAGGCTACGACGAGGCCCGCTGCCTGGGGATCAATGTCTGGGCCCCCGAGGGTGAGCCCGAGCGCCCGCGGCCGGTGTTCTTTTGGATCCACGGCGGCGCCTTCACCCTCGGCTCGGCCGACATCTATGACGGGGCCGCGCTCGCGCGCAGCGGCGACGTCGTCGTGGTCAGCATCAACTACCGCCTGGGGGCGCTCGGCTTCGTCAATTTCGAGGACGCCCTCGACCTGCCGCAGCTGCCCTCCAACCTCGGCCTGCGCGACATGATCGCGGCCCTCGAGTGGGTTCGGGACAATATCGCGGCCTTCGGGGGGGATCCTGGCCAGGTGACCATCGCCGGTGAGTCGGCCGGATCCATGGCGGTCTCGCTGCTGATGATCTGCGAGCGGGCCTGGCCGCTCTTTCACGGCGCGATCATGCAAAGCGGCGCGATCAGCTTGATCCACGACCGCGCCAAGTCCACGGGCCTCGCCCGCCGCCACCTCGAGCAGCTCGGGATCTCGGGCAGCGGCGAGGCGGCCCTCGAGCAGCTGCGC
Source organism: Pseudenhygromyxa sp. WMMC2535 (assembly GCF_011083025.2). NCBI lineage: Bacteria > Pseudomonadati > Myxococcota > Nannocystales > Nannocystaceae > Pseudenhygromyxa > Pseudenhygromyxa sp. WMMC2535. The sequence continues at coordinate 1,739,273 of NZ_JABJWV010000001.1, read as the reverse complement.
GGCCTCGACGTGCGCAGCTTGCTGCTCGCCCACGGTCAGGTCGACAAGCTCGAGGCTGGGGGGATCGCCGCGGCGCCGTGGTTCGATGGAGACCTGCTGCCTGCCTCGCTGCCCGAGGCCCTCGAGCAGCGCCACGCCCCGGTCCCGCTGATCGCCGGCGCGACCCGGGAGGAGTCGCGGCTATTCGAGCTCGCGCGCATGGACATCCTGCCGCTGGGCTGGCCGGCCCTCGAGGCCGTGCTCGAGCAGCGCCTCTCGGCCGAAGACGCCGAGCGCGTGCTCGCGGCCTACCCCAGGACCAAGCGCGGGCGCCGGGACCTGGCCACCGACCTGGCCTTTGCGATCCCGACCAGGACCTTCGCCGAGCGCCACGCCTCGCAGGGCAACCCGACCTGGTACTACCGCTTCGACTATTCTCACCCCCTGTTTGGCGCCTGCCATGGCATCGACCTGCTGATGCTGTGGCCGGGCACGAGCTTGCGGGCGACCCTCGCTCGCGGCGGGCCGCAGACGGGCAAGCGCCTCGCCCTCGCCAAGCGCATGCGCGGGCACTGGGCCAGCTTCACGCGCACCGGCGAGCCCGGCTCCGGGTGGCCGCGCTACGAGCTCGACTCGCGCCAGGTCTACCTCTTCGACAAGACCGACGAGGTCGCTAAAAATCCCGACGGCGACAAGCTCGAGGCCTGGCACGGCGTCGTGATCGGCCCCGGGGCGAGCTCCGAGGCGCCCGCTGCGTCTCGAGGCTCCTAGGAGCCCGGTGGTGAAACGCAGCGCGGCTCCTGGCGGCCCGAGCGGGGCGAGTCGGGTGCGGGCGGGCCCCGGGGAGGGCGCGAGGGGAGGCGGGGACCTGCGGCCAGCGTGAAATGGCCGCGGCGTCCGCTATGCTGCCGGCGATGTTCCGCCTCCTCGATCCCCGCAAGCTGAAGATGGTCACCGCCGAGGACGCCCTCCCTGGCCGCGACGCCCCAGCCTTTGGGATCCCCGAGCTTCACTTCGTCAGCGGCGCGCGCATCGTCCCGCCCTTCCCCGAGGGCCTCGAGCTCGTCGACCTGGGCATGGGCTGCTTTTGGGGCGCCGAGCGAAAATTTTGGCAGACCCCCGGGGTCTACTCGACCTCCGTGGGCTACGCCGGCGGCCACACCCCGCACCCCACCTACCGCGAGGTGTGCAGCGGGCAGACCGGCCACACGGAGGTCGTCCGCGTGGCCTTCGATCCCAAGGCGCTGCCCTTCGAGCGCGTGCTCGCCGTGTTCTGGGAGGGCCACGACCCCACCCAGGGCATGCGCCAGGGCAACGACGTGGGCACGCAGTATCGCTCGGCGATCTACGCCCACGGGCCGCAGCAGCTGGCCGTGGCCCGGGCGTCGCGGGAGGCCTATCAGGCGGCCTTGCGCGCGGCTGGACGGGAGCTCGAGATCACCACGGAGCTCCGCGAGGCCCCGGCCTACTACTACGCCGAGGCGGATCACCAGCAGTACCTGGGCAAGAACCCCGGCGGCTACTGCGGGCTCGGCGGGACGGGCGTCGCCTGCCCCACGGGGCTCAAAATCTAAACTGCCAGCCGAGGGTGACCCGCGCCGCGCTGCGCTCCTTTCCGGTGCGCTGCTTGCCGGTGCGCGCCTCGTCGACGGCGAGGAGGACCGTGCCCGCGGAGAAGACGCCCGCGCCGGCGCCCACCAGGGCGAGGCCGGCCGTGCTCGTGGTCCACAGCGAGGGGCATAGGTCGGGCCCGTCTGTGGGCACGATGTCCTTGCTCGCCGCGTCGTTGGCACATTTTCCGCTCATGGTGAAGAGCACCGCCCCGCTGGCGATCAGCCCCGCGCCCACGAGCATGGCGCTGATCTCGGCGGGGAGGGGGAGCAGCCGCTTTTGTCGCGCCGGTTCGGGGGCGACGGGCACGACGGGGACGACAGGGGCAGGTGCGGGTGCGGGCGCAGGTGGCTCGACCACGGGGGCCGGGGCGTCCGTCGAGATGGGCGCTGGCTTGGTGGCGAAGATGAATTCCAGCGCCTCGCCCTCGGCCTCCGGGGGGGAGAAGTCGGTGATCAGCGGCTCGGCCGAGCCATCGACGGCCTCGATCCAGAGCCGATAGCTGCCCCCGGTCAGGGTGCCGAGTCGGACCTGGGCGGCGTAGTCTTCGTCGCCCAGGTCGCCGTCGTCGCCGTCGTCGCTGTCGTTGCTGTCGTCGTCGAGTGAGAGCGCGGGCGGCTCGGTCTGCTCGACCCGCTCGCTGGCCGCGACCGGCCGCTCGTTGAGATAGACGCGGCAGTCCACCCAGCACTTGACCAGGACGTCCTGTCGCGGGAGGGCGTTGGCGGCCTTGATCCGCTCTCTCCACAGGCGCTCGACCTTGGGCCCGTAGCGCTCCGCGGGCAGGGTGTGATCCCAAGGCGCGGAGCGGAGCCCCTCGTCGAGGGCCGCCCGCGCCATGGCCTTGTCGCGGGCCGTGAGGTAGGCCCGCGCGAGGCTCACGTAGGCCTCGGCGCGCAGGGCGAGGACCTCGGGGTCGGCGGCCAGCGCTGGCGTGAACTGGGGGAGTTGGGCCAGGGCCTGCTCGAGGAAGGGGATCGCCTCCTTGGGTCGCTGATCCCCGAGCTCGATGCCCTGGCGCAGCGCCTCGATCGCGCGAGGGTAGGTCATCTCTTCGCTGGTCGCGTCGGCGGGAGCGGCCGCGTTGGTGGCCGCGTCCTCGTCGAGGATCTCATCTTCATCGAGAGTCTCGGTCTCGGTCTCGGTCTCGGTCTCGGTCTCGGTCTCGGCGTCGAGATTGGCCGCGTCGTCGCGCTCGGACTCGAGGCTCGCCTCGTCGTCTCGCTCGGCTTCGGCTTGGGCCGGCGGACTCATCAGCAAGAGCGAAGTGAGTAGACTGTGGATCATCGCGGCCCCCAGTGACGGTGATTGGCCCAGAGCGGATCGTTCATGTGCTCAATCCCTCTCGCTGAGCTTGATGCTGTTCTTGCTGAGTCTGGCTTCATATGATTTTCCTGGCTCGAGCTGGATTGTGCCAACGTCTTTCCACGCGCCATTTTGTCGATACTGGATGCGGTGCTCACCCACTGGGAGGGTCACGAGCTTTCTGGGCTCGGCGATGCCTTTTCGCTGGCCAGAGACTCGAACCTCGGCCCACTTGAGCCGCCCGGCGATGAACGCGACGGAGACCTGGGGCTCGAGGACCTCGACGCTCGCCTCGGCAGCGTCGCCGTCGGCCTCGCCGCCCGTCTCGGTCTCTGTCTCGAACTCGAGGCCCGTCTCGACCTCGAGGAGGAGCGTCTCGAGGCCGGTCTCGGTCTCGAACTCGAGGCCGGTCTCGGTCTCGAACTCGAGGCCGGTCTCGGTCTCGTCCTCGTCGAGGGTCTGGAGCTCGATGATGGCGTCGGGGACCACCCCGGGCTGGAGCTCCAGGCTGAGCAGCTTCTCGGGGAGCTCGGGCGTGATCGCGCGGATCCAGGACACCCCCGGCTTGAGCCCCGAGATGCGAAACTTGCCCTCTTCATCGGTGTAGGAGGAGAGGAGCACGCCGGTCCCCGCGTCGGAGCCATCCTCGTAGGAAGCTTCGATCCTGGCGCCAGCGACCACCTCTCCCGAGCCCTCCATCACGACGGCGCCGGCGATCACGGCCTCGGGCTCGAGCTGGAGGTCGAAGATGTCCTCGGGGGCCTCGCCCGCGTAGGTGCCGTGGGTGTAGCCGCTGGCCCAGGCCATCAGCTGCAGGGGACCCGCCTCGACCCACATGGAGAAGCGGCCCTGGGCGTCGGAGAGCGCCAAGCTGCGCGCGCCGTTGATGATCGTCACGAGCGCGCCCGGGATGGCCTCGTCTTGCATGCCGCGGACGCGGCCGCGGATCTCGACGCCGCCCTCTTCCAAGCTGGCGTCGACCTCTCGGGTCTTCTCGCCGGGCCACACGCAGACCGGCAATTTGTACTGGGGCAGGTAGCCGGTGGCGGAGGTGCTCAGCTCGTAGTTGCCGGGGGACAGCCCGGAGAGCTCGTACTGCCCCTTCTCGTTGGTGAGCGTGCAGCGCGGCGCGCTGGTGAGCTCGATCGGCGCGTCCTCTTCGACGAGCCAGGCGCAGACCTGGGCCTCGGGGACGGCCTTCTTCTCGCCGCGGATCTTGCCGGTCATGCTGCCGGGCTCCTCGGTCCAGGCGCGCGGCGGCAGCGGGGAGAGCTCGCAGCGGGACTTGCCCGCGGGCGCGAGCGCTCTCCCGCCGTCGAGCCAGTTGGGCACGAAGGGGTTGGTCGTCGCGGCGGGCGGGAGGTTGTGCTCGGGCTCGGCCTCCGGCGCGGCGGACGAGGCCTTGGACTCGCTCAGGCGGGCGCGCTCGTTTCTGGCTTCGATGATCAGCGAGGCGACCCAGCCGCCCACGCCCAGCAAGAGCAACAGGCCCATGAGCGCGGGCAGCCGGCGCGAGCTCGCGGGCGCGCCCACCTGGGTCCGCCCCGTGGTCGTGAGCTCGGTCGCCATCGTGTTGGCGTCGATCCTCAGCCCGGTCAAGGTCGCCGGCGCGGTGACGTCGGAGATGTGCTCGAGCACCGCCTCGATGTCCGCCATCGACTGAAAGCGGTCATCGGGGTTCTTGGTCAGCATGCGCATCACGAAGGCCTCGGCCTCGATGGGCAGCTCGGGGGCGAAGCCACGCATGGGCGGCGGCATGGTGTTGATGTGATGGTTGATGGTCTGCATCGGGCTGTCGCCGCGGAAGGGCGGCTGACCCGTGAGCAGCTCGTAGATGACCACGCCCAGGGAGTAGATGTCCGAGCGCGGGTCGGTCTTGCCGGTCAGGACCTGCTCGGGGGCCATATAGGCCGCCGTGCCGATCACCTGGCTGTCCTGGGTCAGCTCCTGCGAGCCGCCCGGGTCCTCGCGCTTGGCGATGCCGAAGTCGAGGACCTTGACGTGATCCCGCTCGAGCCCCGGCCGGTGGTCGAGCAAGAAGCAGTTGGCTGGCTTGATGTCGCGGTGGATGATCCCGTGGCTGTGCGCGGCCGCCAGCGCCTTGACCAGCTGGCGGGTGAGCTTGCGGACCCGGTCCCAGGGCAGGCGGCCCGACTCGCGCAGGAGCTTGCTGAAGTCGCGGCCCTGGAGCAGCTCCATGACGTAGTAGAAGTCGCCCTCCTCGAGGCGACCGAAGTCGAGGACCTGGACGACGTTGGGGTGGTCGATCTCCGAGGCGGCCCGCGCCTCTCGCTCGAAGCGCTTGGCCGCCGTCTCGACGTCGGCGACGTCGGCCCGCAGGGTCTTGACCGCGACCTGGCGGCTGAGCTGGATGTGCTCGGCGATATAGACCGAGCCCATCCCGCCGTCGCTGAGGTGGGAGATGACGCGGTAGCGGCCATCGATGACGCGCCCGATCATCGCGGGGGTGGTCATCTGGCAGGTCGGCTCTTCGGTCTGTGTGGGTTGCTCGGGCGATGGGTCGGTCATCGTGTCTCCTCGCTCTTTGCTGGCAGAGGGCCATGGGGCCAGGCCGGGGTCGCTCGTGCCTTGGTGGGGGCGGTGGGCGCGAAGTCTTCGCGAGAGAACATGGTCGTCGGCGCCGAGTCGTCGGTGGCTGCCGGGCGGGGCAGGCCGAGGACCTCGTCGCGGCTGATGTACTCGGTCACTGGGATCGGCGTGGCGTCGGGCTTGGCTGCGGGCGCCGGTCTGGGGGCGGGCTCGGGCCGCATCAGCACCTGGGTGGCTGGGGTGGGCGCGGGCTGGGACGCAGGTAGCTGGGCGGGCGGCCACGCCGGCGCGTGCGCGGGGGGATCATCGCGCCAGAGGATCTCCGTCCTGGGCTCGTGATCAGGACCCCCGGCGCGGGGTTGTAGTGGCGTCTTTTTCGATCTCGGTCGCGACGCGCGGAGGTTTCGAATCCAGATGACGAGCCCGAGGACGAGCGCTCCGGCGATGACCGTGAGGGATATCTGACCAAGCATGGCGAGCTTTCGGTGGTGGCTCCGCGCGGCCGCGCACCGCCAGACGGGTGGTGACATAGCGAAGCCTCGGGGTGGCCATGACTCATGACCATTGGTCGCCCGACCACCCCGTTCGTTATTTGAGCTGCTCACCCCGATGAGGTGATGCGGCGATGGGGCGCGGGCCAAGCCCGCGGTCTGCCCACCGCGCGGGCGGCTCAGATCCCCTGCTGATCCAGGGCCCGCTGGATCGCCGAGATCGCCCCCTCGGGGTCTCCGGGCATGTCCACGGGGGTGTTCGCGTAGCGGCTGTCGAAGCCGAGCTCGCCGCGGTGGTAGCCGGCCTTGAACTCGGTGAACTTCAGGCCGTGGGCCGTGGAGATCAGCACGGTGCGGTCGTCGGGTCCGATCTCCTTGCGCTCGACGAGCTGCTCGAGACAGGCCAGGGCCACGCCGGTGTGCGGGCAAGAGAACAGCCCGGTCCGGTCGGCGCGGGCGCTGGCGTTGGCGAGCTGCGCTTCGCTGGCCTGGAGCACCATGCCGCGGGTCTCGACCAGGGCGCGCACGGCCTTGGGCAGGCTGACCGGGTTGCCGATCTGGATCGCCGAGGCCAGGGTCGGCTTGGCGGTCACGGCCTCGAAGTCCTGTTCACGCAGGTCGCGGCCCTCGGCGCGGGCGCGCTCGTAGGCCCGGTAGAGCGGGTTGGCGTGCTCGGCCTGGCAGCAGACCAGGCGCGGCGGCTCGCTGATCAGCCCGAGGCGCTGCATCTCCATGAAGCCCTTGGCGATCGCCGAGACGTTGCCGAGGTTGCCGCCGGGGACCAGGATCCAGTCGGGGACCTCCCAGTCGAACTGCTGGACGATCTCGAAGGCGATGGTCTTTTGGCCCTCGACGCGCAGCGAGTTCATGGAGTTGGCGAGGTAGATGCCGGTGGCCCCCGCGGTGGTGTCGGTCAGGCGCTGGACGACCTTCATGCACCCGTCGAAGTCCGTGTCGAGGCTACAGACGATCGCCCCGTTGGCGATGGGCTGGACGAGCTGGGCGGCGCTGATCTTGTCGGCGGGCAAGAGCACGACCACGGGGATGCCGGCGGCGGCGCCGTAGGCCGCGAGCGCCGCCGAGGTGTCGCCCGTGGACGCGCAGGCGATCGCGCGGATCGGCTGACCCTCGGCGCGCATCTGCTTGACCGTCGAGACCAGCACGGTCATGCCGAGGTCCTTGAACGAGCCGGTGTGGCTGGTCCCGCACTGCTTGATCCACAGGTCGCGCAGGCCGAGCTGCTGGCCGTAGCGCTCGGCCCAAAACAAGTTGCTGCCGCCCTCGAAGAGCGAGACCACGTTGGCGTCGGCGATCTGCGGCTGGACCCACTCCTTCTTGCCCCACACGCCGCTGCCGTAGGGCCAGGCGTTTCGCAGGTAGCGCTCGTCGAACAGGCGCATCCACGCGGCGGGCGAGCGGCTGCGCAGGGCCTGCTCGTCGTGGCGGACCTCGAGCAGCCCGCCGCAGCTGGGGCAGCGGTAGATGATCTCGGTCAGCGAGTGCTGGCCGGCGCAGCCGGCGACGCAGGAGAACCAGGCGCGGTGAGGCATGGGCTTCGATTCTTACCGCATGTCGAGGGTGGGGGCGTAGAGCCCGCCCGCGGGCTGCCCTGGAGCAGGGGTTGTCGCGCGCGCAGGCCCGCGCAGGCGCCTCCCCGCGCAAGCGCCTCGAAGCGGGCTCGTCGCTGGCGGCTCAGCCCGGCAGCGGCCCGCGGATGCGCTCGAGCAGGTCCCAGACCATGCGCGCCGTGGCCCCCCACAGCGGGGGCTCGGCGATGCGGTACTCGTGGCGCTCGTAGCTCTGCCCGCGCCACTCGACCTGGCCGGCGTTGACGTAGACGCCGGGGTCCATGAGCTGGCTCAGCGAGGGGGTGAGCACCCGGGCGACCTCGGGGCTGGCGCGGCGCGGCTGCCACGGCCCGCGCACGCGGCCGACGAAGGGGATGATCATGTAGCCCGTGGGCGTGGGCACGGGGCTGAGCCGGCCGAGCACGTCGACCTGCTCGCGCTGGAGCGCGACCTCTTCTTCGGCCTCGCGCAGGGCGGTGTCGAGGAGGTCGCGGTCGCTGGGCTCGGGCTTGCCGCCCGGGAAGGCCAGCTGCCCGGCGTGCTGACGCAGCGCGCTCGAGCGCTCGATCAGCACCAGGCTCGGGTCCATCCCGGGCGCGCGGCCGTTATCGAGGAGCAGGCCGATGACCGCCGCGAAGCGCAGCGCGCCGGGCTCCTCGAGGACGTCGTGGGTCCCGTCGAGGCGCAGGCCCAGGTCGGGGGGCAGGAGCGCAGGGCGCTCGGGGCCAGGCTTCACGGGGCGATGACCGCTGCTAGACGGAGAAGCTGCTGCCGCAGCCGCAGCTGCCCGTGGTGTTGGGGTTGTCGAACTTGAAGCCCGCGCCCTGGAGGCCCTCGACGTAGTCGATGGTCGTGCCCATCAGGTACATGAAGCTCATCTGGTCGCAGACCAGCTTGACGCCGCTGGACTCGAACACGTTGTCGCCCTCGACCTGCTCGTCGAAGTAGAGGTCGTACTGGAAGCCGGCGCAGCCGCCCCCCATGACCTTCACGCGCAGGGCGTAGCTGTCCTCGATGTCCTCGGCCTTGCGGATCTCGACGACCTTCTCGGCGGCGACGGTGGTCATGTTGAGGGCGCCGGCCATCAGCGGATCCGCAGCGGTGGAGGCGTTGTCAGTGGCGGGTGCGGAGGCTTCGGTGGTCATCTCGGACATGGCTTCCTCGACGCTCCCAAGCACACGTTCACGTGCACGGGAGGTTATTGAGAGCATGGTCGGGCTGCGCACAAGGGTCAACCTCTCCATTGGGCTAGAGCGGGCGTGAACGGGGTTCTAACCCAACGTTCATGTCACGGTGGGTGAGGTTGCGGTTGGGGCGCTGAGCTCGATGTCCGCGCGCGCTCTGGGGCGCCAAGATAGCTGGCAGACCGCTCAAATAGCCTTCTAAACGATGTTTTGATGGGATTTTATGGTTTGACAGCGCCGTCGGCGTCCGCCTAGGGTGAGGCCGCCCGGCCCGCAGCAAGGGTCGTGTGTAGACCTCGGTACTTCGAGAGACGAGAAAACCTCATGCAACGAAGCAGCTCGATCGCGCTCGCCCTGGCCGTGCTGACCCTCAGCGCTTGTGAAAGCCGGGAGGAGCGGATGCGCCGGCAGATGGAATTCGACAGCACCGCCCCGCAAGACGGCAACCCCGCCGACGAGGTGGAGAAGATCCCGGCAGACCCGACTCGGGACGCGCTCGAGGCCGTGTTGAGCCCGATCTACGCCGCCGACGGGCTGCCCGATGTCAAGGTTGGCGACGTCGACGCCGAGGACCGCAACTACGCCATCGAGAACCCCGGCGCGCTGGCCATCGTGGTGGTCAAAGACGGGCTGTCCGAGGGAGACAAGGCCAAGGCGATCATCCGCGGCGTGGCCGAGGCCGACGCCTTCGCCGTGCGCAACGACAGCGAGCTCTACTTTTCGGAGCAGCTCAACAAGATCAAGAACAGCTTCGGCGTGGAGCAGCGCGACATGATCCCCCAGGTCTACGCCGACCTGCGCCTGCTCGACTTCTTCGCCTCGGACGCCGCCGACGCGGCCATCGCCAAGCTCGGCGGCGAGCTCAAGACCGCGGCCGAGGAGATGAAGGCCGACTACATCGGGCGCAAGGACGAGATCTGGAGCACGTGGATGGGCGTCAAGCTCTACGCCCGGCGGATCGTCGCCTACGACCAGCCCTTCAAGTCGGTGCTCCGTAGCCTGCGCAAGCAGTTCGACATGAAGGAGCCCGAGTCGATCACCTGGACCACGGCCCACGACCCGGTCTTCGCGGCCTGGGCCAAGGAGATCGACGAGGACGACGAGCTGTTCAAGATGCTCACCAACCTGGCCGAGCTCCGCGATCAGGAGGAGTTCCGCGGCAACACCCACGCGCGCTGGGCCATCCAGGGCTCGGACGCGATCCCCGAGGAGGCCAAGGGCGTCGAGCTCGACGCCGAGCTCGGCTTTGGTGTCTACCGCGAGGACCTCGGCGGCGGCTACCAGGAGATGATCATGGTCTTCAGCCCCAAGCTCAAGGGCAACGCCCTCAAGGAGGCCTACCTGCGCTCGCTGATCTACCGCCAGGTGTTCTCCGACTTCGCGACCTTGTCGGCCGCCGGCGGCGACTTCGAGGACGGCCAGGTCCCCGACAAGCACGACGCCGACTATGCCTTTTGCGCCTCGCGCATGGCCCTGGACGGGATGATCACCGACTTCGGCGACGACAAGGCGATCCTCTCGGGGCTCGCGGCCGAGGTCCCCAACGAGGACAAGCTGATCTCCGAGGCCGTCGACTGCGTGCTCCTGCGCATCCCCGAGGGCATCAACCGCGGCACCCCGGGCGACGACGCCCGCCCGCCGGCGCCGGCGACCCGCAACGCGCTCTTCCAGATGCTCGCCCGCTTCACCAAGGTCGACGTCGACCTCGACAACATGAAAAAGGACGTCGAGAAGACCGCCGAGGTCGAGGACGCCGAGGCCTTCCTCAAGGCCTACAACGAGGACAAGAAGAAGGGCGGCTAGGAGCCCTGGCTCGAGCCCAAGAGGGTCGCGGTCGATGCCGCGGCCCTTTTTGTCATCCGGGTTTTTGTGCGGGGCTCACAGCGCTTGCTGCTGCGTCTGCGTCAGCAAGGGGAAGACCTCGCGCGTGAAGGTCTTCCGCCCGGCTCGCGCTTGCATCTCGCGGTGCTGCTGGGTGCTCATGGCGCGCACGAGAGCCTGGCGGCGCTGCTGCGTTTGGGTCTGCGAGCCGGTGAGCCGCTCTTGTTGGACGTAGCGCCACAGGTCGTTGCCGTCGATGCTCGCCGGCAGCGGGCTCGTGTGGTCGAGATCGGTGATCAGCTGCCGGGCCTGCTGCGCGAGCGCGTTTGTGGTGATCAGGTAGTGAAAGGCCGCGCGGGCATGCTCGTGTTGCCAATCCATGCGTCGGCCGCGAGCGTCACCGGCCCAGGCTAGATAGGCGCGATTGCGGTTGCCGCGGCCCAGGTTGTTGGCGTAGGACCACAGCCGCGCGGCGTCGTCGTGCTCGAGGTTGACGTGGCTCTTGTCGCGCGCGAAGTCCCAGACGACCTTGTCCTTGCTGGCGTACTCCTTGTCGCCGTCGTAGCTGTTCCTATTGTCTCGTTTGTGCTCGCGCAGCGTGCTCGAGGCCGCGTTCTTGATCGAGCGGATCAGAGTTTGGGGGAAGCGCTGCGCAAAGGCCTGGGCCCCGAGCGCCTGGCCGGACTCGATGATCTTGACCTGATCGGTGCGCACGTCCGCTCCGAAGTAATTGTGCTGCGCGCGGAGGTAGCGACCGAGGCTCATGGCCTTGAAGCTGTCCCAGGCGTCGGCGATCATGATGTCGTCGAGCTCGGCTTGGGTGTAGTCGTTGGAGAGGTGATTGTTCTCGCCGCGGCGCAGCTGGTTGGGGCTGGTCACCACCCACCCGTGGTCGGCGCCAAAGCCCGCCGTATAGTCCACGCCCACGACGTAGACCCACTGGTTTTGAGTCGACTGGATGATGCGCGAGGCGACGACCTGGGCGTAGCTCAGGCAGCGCGCGGCCTTGAGCTCCTCGGCGACGAAGCGGTTGAGGTGCATGTTGTTTGCTTTGCCCCAATTCGTTGCGTCGGCGTCGCTGGTGAGGTTGGGATGAGCGCGGCGGATCGCAGCCAGGATCGTGTCGAGGAAGCCCTCGTTTTGCCAAAGTGAGTGGATGATGAACTCGAACTTGGCGTAGACCTCACCGCTGGTCGCGGTGACAGAGGCCCGGCGGTTGGCGGTGCGGATCGAGAGGCCCTTGGTGTTGTTCAGGGCCTCGACCTCGCCGAGGCGCTGAACGCTGTCGCCGCCATCGCCGGCGCGGCTGCCCGCGGGCGTGCGATCGAGGGCCCGCTCGACGCTGTAGCCTTCGACCACGTCGCGGGCGAGGGCGTTGGCCTGGCGCTCGTGGGGGTCTCCCTCGCCGCCCGCGGCCGCTGGCGAGCCGACGCCGCCGCGCTGCTTTTGGACGTAGTGCACGGCCTCGTGGGTGGCCGCGAACAGGTCGGGGCGCTCGCTCGCAAAGCCCACGTGTTCGCCGATGGCGTAGCCGCGGGCTTCGAGCTGCGAGGAGGCGCTCCGGGCCAGGTGATCGGTGTGCGCGACCACGCCGTCGATGCGGTGGCGACCAAAGGCGGCCTGGATCGTGTCGCGGTGAGGGTAGGGAGTTCCCGGTCCGAGCACGCCTGCGCGGGCGATGGCTTGCTGGCGCTTGGGGTCGGTGGGGGCGGGCCCCCTGCGATCGGCGAGGCGCTGGAGCGCGTGGAGGGAGGCGACGCGGGGGCTGGCGTCGGCGAGGCGCTGGAGCGCGTGGAGGGAGGCGACGCGGGGGCTGGCGTCGGCGAGTGCCTGGAGCTCGCCATCGCCCGCTGGCGCGGGCTCTCGGACGTCGGGCTTGGCGCTGTGCTTATCAGTGTCGTGTTGGTGAAGCGCTCGGGGCATGGCACGCTCGCCTGTGTATGATTAGACCATGGCGCTGAACTTCCCGTCTCGCGTGGCTGGGTCGCTGGTAATTTTTGCACTGCCCGTCTTCGCGGATGGTTGCTCGGGCCACGGGGAAGAGCCGCTGGCAGGCGCAGCTTCCGAGGTCCAAGGAGAGCCGGCGGCCGACGCTCCGCCTGAGTCTGCGCTCGAGCTCGAGGTCGTGGTCGAGGCGTCGGGTGGGGCCCAGGAGGAGAAGGTCTCGCCTGGGATCCAGGAGCCTGCGGTCCAGGAGCCCGTGGTCGAGGAGCCCGCGGCCGAAGAGGCCCAGCCCCCGACCGATGCGTCGGCGCTCGAGGTCGAGGCGCTCGAGGGGCAGACGCTCTACCCGATCGCCCTTCGAGACGGCGCGCTCGCGCTCGCGTCGACCTCGACGCACCCCGTGCTGATCATGGATGGCGAGGTGATGGCGCTGCGTCCCAAGCAGAAGGTCACCCGCGAGCCGAGCAGGGGCAGGGGCCTCCCTCCAGCGCACTCTTTGTACGGGTCGAACCTCTACGTGGCCGACTTCGCCGTCGGCAGCCTCGAGGCGCCCGTGTTCGCCGTCATGTCGCTCATCGAGGCGGGGCTGCGCGGAGACTACACCGCCTACGACTACCGCCTCGGCGAGCAGGGCTGGGAGGCGGTCAGCTACGGGGGGGACGAGCTGATCGAGTACTACGCGAACTTGCTGAGCATGCCGGAGGGGGTGGTGTTGGGGGTGAGCGCCTACAAGCTGGCCGGCCAAGACGATGATGATGATGACGACGATGACGATGACGATGATGACGACGACGGTGAGGGGGGCGCGGCCAAGAAGGCGCTGGTCGTCCCGCCGCAGCGCCTCGTGCCCTTGCACGGGAAGCCAGCGCAGCTCCCAAAGCTGCCCGAGGGCAGGCACCTGGAGTCGGCCGTGGTCACGAAAAGCGGGGCGCTCGTCGCTCTGAGCAAGCGCGAGAAGATCTGGGAGGTGTTGGTCTGGTCTCCTGGAGCGGTCGAGCCGCGGGTGGTCGCGCTCCCGCGGGAGGGCAGGGCCAGCTCTCTTTCGCTGTGGACTGCCGACGACCGCGTGCTCGTGGGCGGAGGGGACGTCGAGAACGACTCCTATCTCGTGCTCGGAACGCCCGCGGACGGGAGCGCCGCGTGGCCCGAGATCCCCGTGGACCGCCCGAGCGGCAGCGAGGAGGGGTCGATGATCGAAGCGGCGACGATCACGGACCAAGGCGAGCTGTGGATCGTCACCGGTGACTGGTATCCAAACTCCTTCTTGTCGGAGCCGCACCTGTGGCGACGACCGGCGCCCACGCCTGGAGTCGCGGAGCCGCCGGCTTGGGAGCCCGTGCGCCTGCCCCCGGTCGCGGCGCCCAGCGACGCCCGCACGCACTGGGTCTACGGGCCGAGGGGGCGCTGGGAGAAGGTCCCGGGCGAGCCGGCGCCTGCGGCTGGCGCGAAGCAGGTGCCCGCGGCGGACAGGTCCTACGACGCGGTGCGCGAGCTGCTGTGGGCGGAGGGCACGCTGTGGATCCTCGCCGAGGACTCGCTGGCCTATCGCGGGGAGCTGGGCGACGAGACCGACGGGCTGCGCATGGTCGTCTACGCCAGCGAGCCCGCGCCGCTGGTCGAGCTCCCGAGCGCCGGGGAGCTCTACCTCGAGCGCCTCGGGCCTCACGCCGCGAGCCAGGCGGCCCAGCCAGGCGACGCGGCCTGCCGGCGCTTCACCCTCAGCTTGCTCGTGGATCCCAGCGAGCAAGCCGAGGGGGAGACGAAGGACGCGCTGATCCAGCGCTACCGCAGCAAAAAGAGCCGGCTGATCCGCGCCACGGAGGGGGAGGTCAGCGTGCTCGCGCGGACCCACGCGTTTGGTCGGCCCGAGCCCGAGGCGCTGACGCTCTTCGCTCGAGCCTCGGATCGGGCCAAGGCCAAGCAGCTGATCGCCAAGACCCGCGAGCTGCTCGAGGTCGAGGTGAAGGCCGACTGCGCCGGGCGGGAGATCGTGGAGATGATCGACGGCGAGCAGGCCGACTGAGAGCCTGTGAATCTTTCCCGCACGACGCCATGCACGCCTCTGAGGCGCTGGACTCAAACCGCGTTGATGTTGATCACGGCGGTGCCACCGAAGTCGTAGTTGTACATGTCGACCACGATCAGCACCGTCTGTCCGGCGACGAGCGCGGTGGTGATGCTCGAGGTGACCTCACCGTCGTTGTTGTCGTTGCACGCCAGCTCTTCGCCCCAGCAGACCTCGTCGCGCAGGTAGAGCACCGTGTCCTCGTCGGAGCCGTGGGTGTCGAACACGTACTCGCCGTCCGCGGGGGCGGTCCAGCTGTAGACCAGCTCCTCGCCAAAGCCGCCGCAGCTGCCGACGAAGAGGCCCTCGCCCCAGGAGAGCACGCCCTCGGCGCTCACGGGCGCCATGCTCTCGAGCGCGATCGGCTCGGGGCACTCGAGCTCCTCGATGTGCAGGACATAGTCGCCGATCGAGTTGGCGTAGGCGCCGTCGAGGCTGATGGTGATCGACTCGTTGGCGAGCAGCCCGACCTGGATCCTCGAGTCGGGGTCGACCTCGTCGCCGACGTCGTAGTAGTTGTCGTTGCAGGCTAGCCACGGTCCGTCCTCACACAGGCCGGCCTTCGCCGAGAGCACGGTGTTGTAGCTGCTCCCCAGGCTGTCGATGGAGAACAGCCCGTCCTTGGGGGCGGTCCAGGTGAACTCGACGTCGCGCCCGCCGTCGCCGCCGTCGCAGGCCTCCGAGTCGTCCTCGGCGTCGGCGTTGCTGCCCATCGTCGTGACGGGCAGGCCCTCGAGGTTGAAGTCGCCGCAGTCGGGGAGGCCGCCGGTGTCGGTCTCGCCGGTGTCGGTCTCGGTCTCGGTGCCGGAGTCGGTCTCGGTGCCAGAGTCGGTCTCGGTGCCGGAGTCGGTCTCGGTGCCAGAGTCGGTCTCGGTGCCGGAGTCGGTCTCGGTGCCAGACTCCGAGGAGTCGGTCTCGGTGCCAGACTCCGAGGAGTCGGTCTCGGACTCGGTGTCGCTGGAGTCGGTCTCGGACGAGCTCGAGTCCGTGGTGTCGGTCTCGGAGTCTGTCGAGTCGGTCTCGGACGAGTCGCCGTCTTGGGCCTGCGTGTCCGAGTCGTCCGTGCCAGAGCCGGGGATGCAGCCCACCGAGAGCAGGCAGGTGTGGAGCAGACAAAGAGAGCCGAGGAGCGTCTTGGGATCACGCATGTCGGGGCAGCCTAGCCGATGACATCAGGTGCGCCAGATCGGTCGATGGTACTTTGACCTCGGTTTCGGAGTTCGCGCAGAGTCGAATCATCATGAGATTGAGATACATGTTCGTTACATTGCCAGAACCGCGTGGGAGTGTGCGGACTCGGTGTCATCGCCGAGCTCGTCGCGGACAAAGGTGGAGTAGCACCATGATGAATCCAACACGTTTTCTGGTCCTCGCCTCGTTTCCGCTGATGCTCGCCGCTTGCGATCCGGCGCTCGTCGTCGATGCCGACGACGACGAGCTCCGGGCGCTCAGCGAGCTCCCCTCCACGCTGTTTCAGCCGTATCACGGACGTTGGGAAGGTCTGGCCGTCCAGGTCGACGGTCAGACCAACTACGACTACGAAGCGACGATCCAGCTGGCGCCGGGCATCTGCACGATTGACGGCGTAGATGTCTATACGGCGCAGTGGGACTACTTTCACCTCGGGATCACCTGCACCAGCGAGCTCTCGCTGCAGGGCATGGCCTCTACGATGGATGGGTATACGCGGTGGTACTTCTCCGACACCAACGTCAGCGGGCCCTGCACTGACGGTCTCGTCTCGCTGACGGAGACCGACGACCCGGATGTCATGTGGCATACGTGGCAGGACATCAATGGTGTCCTCGATGCAGAGGGGGAGGTCACGCAGGTGGCGATCTGCGGCGTGAGCACCGGCGAAGACTAATTTCCGATGTTCATTTCATGATGCTCTCTTCATATTTGAAGAGAGCATCATTTTCGCACACGAGTGCGCGGCTAACAGTGTAGCGGGTAGCCGTCCCAGGGCAGGCGCCCGAGCAGGCCGGCGGCCACGGGCACCCACCAGTCGAGGCCGTCTTGGTTGCCGAGCTCGTCGAGGATCATCTGCCGGGTCCGGGCGGCCTCGCCGGCGCGGGCGGCCTCGATCGCAATGACCATCATCGGCCCGAGGTGGCGCTGGTCCGAGAGCTGGGCGCGCTCGAGGGTCGCGGCCGCGCCGTCGAGGTCGCCGAGCAGCGCTCGCATGGCGATGACCTCTTCGCGCTGGCCGTCGTCGGCGCAGACCATCCAGGCGCGATCGAATTCACGCTCGAGCACGAGCTGGAGGTGAGCGGGGGGCGAGCGGCGGACCCGGGCGAACACGGACTGGGGATCGTAGGGCGGATACATCTCGGCCAGCTCGGCGCCGTGGGGCAAGACCGGGTCGCGGCCGTCCTTGTCGTCGTCGAGCAGGCGCTCGGCTCGGGCGGCCAGGCCCCCGAAGCCGCCGAGGATCGCCACCGCGCCGATCTCGCGGGCGCGCCAGCCGTGGCGCTGGCCGGCCTCGGCCTCGAGCTCGAGCCAGGTCACCGCGTTACGGAGCAGCCCGCGAGCGAGGTGGTGATCCAGGGCGACGTTGGCCGGTTGCATCGCATCACCATGCCACGCTCGGGAGCGGTCGGCTAGGAGCCCGTGGTGGAACCCAGCGCGGCTCCTGGCGCTGGGATTTTCGTCGAGGGCGCGAAGCCAAAACGCAGCTGTACCGGGCGTACTGCAAGTTTTGGCGACAACGCACTCGGCGAAAAGACCAAGCGAGGTGTCGTGTTGGGTTTCACCACGGGCTCCTAGTGGGGGCGGCCCCGCCCGCGCGCCCCGAAGCGCAGGCGTGGTGAGGGCGAAGCTCAGGCCGGGGGAGAGGCGGCCTCGTTGCGGACGACGGCCATGATCTCTTCGTCCGCCAGGGTCTCGTTGCGGCCCTTGGCGTAGTTGAACACCCGATCCACGAGCTCGTCGTTGGGCTCGATGCCCCGCTCTCGCAACCAGTAGATCACGTTCGACCGCCCACTGTAGTGACCGATCTCGATCTCTTGCTGGCGTCCGAACACGCGGGCGGGTACCGCCGAGTAGACGCGGTCGGCGAGCTCGAGCTCGCCCTTGGCCTCGGCCTTGATGATCGCCGCCGCGTGCACGCCGGTGGCGGTGCGGAAGGCGTCGCGCCCGACCAGGGGGTAGCTGGGGTGAATCGGCACCCCGGTGTACTCGCTGACCTTCTTCACGTACTCGACCAGACACGAGAGGTCGTGGTCCCGGGGGTCGAGGCGACCGAGCAGGTAGAAGTTGAGCAGCAGGTGGTCCATCGAGGTGTTGCCCACGCGCTCACCGATGCCCAGGGCGCAGCCGTGGGCGCGATCGAAGCCCCACTCGAGGGCGAGGGTCGCCAAGGTCAGCGCGTGGCCGCGGTCGTTGTGCCCGTGCCAGTCGAGCTTGACCCGATCCTCGACGCCCATGCCCCGCAGCAGGCCGCGGGTGAAGTTCAGCAGGCTGCGCAGGCCGTTGGGCACGGCGTGGCCGCAGGTGTCGCAGAGCACCAGGCGCGTGGCGCCAGCGTCGATGGCGGTGCGGAACAGGGTGTCGAGGGTCTGCGGGTGCGAGCGGGTGGTGTCCTCGGTGACGAAGGAGGCCGGGAGCCCGTTGTCGACGATCAGCTCGAGGGCGGTCTTGGTGTGGTGGACCAGGCGCTTGACGTCCCAGCTCTCGGCGAAGGCGCGGATCGGGCTCGAGCCGATGAAGGCGGTGACCTCGATGGGCACGCCGACGCGCTGGGAGATGTCGATGATCGGGCGGATGTCGGCGGCCACGGTCCGCGCGGCGCAGTTCGGCAAGATCCGCAGCTTCTCCTCGACGATCATCCGCAGCAGGGCCTCGACGTCTTCCTGGGCCCGGCGCCCAGCGCCGGGCAGGCCGAGGTTGACGACGTGAATGCCGAGCCGGTCCATGAGTCGGACCAGCTCCATTTTTTGTTCGATGCTTGGGTCGCGCACCGAGGGCGACTGCAACCCGTCGCGGATGGTCTCGTCGACAAAGCGCGGCTTCCGGGCCTGGGGCCGGCGCATGTCGAGTTCGTTCCAGTCGTAGACGAGGGCGGCGACGTCGGTGGTGTCCAGCATAGTTCGGCTCACATTCCCGGGACGAGCCCGTCGATGTCATAGAAGCGGTCGAGCTCTTCGACGATGGCCTCGACCATGGCGTCGTCGAGCTCGTCGTCGTCGTCGATGCTCGCGGCGAGCATGTCGCGGAAGACCACGATGCCCTCGAGCTTGGCCTCGCCGTCGGCGTCGTCGTCGGGGGCGGGGGTGCCCTCGAAGTAGATCGCCGCGCGCGGGTCGGCGCCGGCGCGGATGTGGTCCTCGCCGACCCAGCGCTGGATTGCGATCGGGGCGGTGGCGAGCAGCTTGAGGATCTGGTCGGGGAGGCTCTCGAGCACCTCTTCGAGGCGGCGGACGAGGTCGTCGCGCTCCTCGGCGGGGACTGGGGAGTCGGCCGCGACCCCGACAGCGGCGACGTCGCGGCGGCGCAGCTCGAGCAGGGTCTCGGTCCCGGCCGCGTCGTCGCCAGCTTGGCGCTGGGTCAGGCCGAGCTGGTAGAGCAGCTCGGAGGCGCTGCCCTCGTCCGCTTCGCGCTCGACGGCGGCGACCAGCAGCTCGATGCTCTCGGCGTGGCGGTCGAGCTCGCTGAGGGCGGCGGCGCGCATGCTGATCCAGGCCGGGTCAGCGCGCAGCTCGGGGTCGACCTCGTCGAGCAGCTCGAGGCTCTCTTCGGGATCGGGGTCCTCGTGGGCGAGGCGGACCTGGGCGAGGAGCAGGTAAGCTTCGGCCGCGGGCTCGGGCTCGAGCTCGCCGCGCTCGAGCAGCTTGCGGAGCACATCTTCGGCGGCGTCGAAGTCCATCAGGTCCGCGAACAGCTCGCCGGCTTCGATGTAGACCTGGGGATCGTCGGGCTCGGTCTCGAGGGCCGCGGTGAAGTTGGCGACGGCCGCGTCGGCGTCGCCCTGGGCCCAGGCGACGAGGCCCTGGAGGTGGAGGAAGTTGGGGTCGTCCGCGGCGACGCCGGCCTTGGAGGCGATGTCGAGGACTTTGAGGGCGCCGTTGAGGTCGCCACGCTCGAGGGCAGCGTGGGCCTCGTTGAGGGAGGCGCGGAGGTCGTGACTCATGGGTGGGACCGTAGCCGCCGGCCTCGTGGAAGTCATGCTAAGCCCCGGGGCGTGGACCGAGACGACGTCGTGAGCGCCCTCATGCAGATCCTTGGCGAGCGCTGGGTGACCAGCTTGGCGATGCGCGATCCCGAGGATCACGCGCCCTACGCCACGCCGCTATTTTACGCCCTCGCCGAGCCGCGGAGCATCGGTGATCACGCGGCGCCCGTGCTGATCGTCGCGAGCGATCCCAATAGCCACCACGGCCGCTTGACCGGCGCTGGACCCACGCCGATCGCGGCTTCCGTCTACCTCGAGAGCGAGGCCGTCGGCGAGCTTCGCGGCGCGCAGCTGCGCGGCGTGCTGATCTGCGAGACGCTGTGCACCCCACCCGCACGCGAGGCCCTGCGCGCGCGCTACCTCGAGCGCCACCCGATCGCCACCGACACCCTCGCCGGCGGACGCCACCGGCTCTACGCCCTCGTCCTGACCTGGGCCAAGCTGACCGACAACCGCCTGGGCTTCGGCGCCCACCCGGTCGTCGAGTTCACTTTGGGCTGGTCTGGGGCGCCGGGCTTGTCTGCGAGCCCCGGGCAATGAAAGAGTCGCCCTCGTGAGCGAGCCCGAGCAGACCGCAAAAGACGAGGTAGACAGCGAGCCCAAGGGTCTGAAGCTCTATACGAAGATCCTGATCGGCATGGTCGTGGGCGCGCTCGCGGCGATGATCTGCAAGCAGCTGCTGACCGGCCCCGACGCGAGCCTCGCGCTGTTCGCCGATCTCGACGCGCTGCTGCGCTTTGGCGAGCGCTGGATCGAGCCGATCGGCAGCCTGTTCATCCGCGCGATCATCTTGACCGTCGTGCCCCTGGTGTTCACCTCGATCGCCACGGGCATGCACTCGCTGGGGGACCCGCGCAAGCTCGGGCGCCTCGGCGGGCGGACCTTGCTGGTGTTCATGTCGACGGCCTTCCTGGGCGCCTGCCTGGCCACGGCGCTCTACATGCTGATCCAGCCCGGGGCGGTGATCTCGGCGGAGACCCGCGACCTGCTCGCGGCCCAGTTCAGCGATCAGGCCGGCTCGAAGATGGCCGCGGCCGGCGAGGCCCGCGAGTACTTCTCGGGCTCGGCGCTCCAGATCATCGTCGGCCTGGTCCCCGAGAACATCGTGCTCTCGATGACCAGCAACCGCGACCTGCTCAAGGTGATCTTGTTCGCGCTGGCCTTTGGGGTGGCCCTGAGCCTGGTCGACGAGGCGCGCGCGCGCCCGGTGGCGGCGGTGCTCGAGGGCATCAACGAGGCGATGATCAAGCTGATCGGCCTGCTGATGAAGCTCGCGCCCTACGGCGTGACCGCGCTGGTGTTCATGGTCGTGGCCCGCTTTGGCCTCGACGTGCTCGAGGCCCTCGCGCTCTACACCGCCGTGGTCCTGCTCGCGCTCGCCGCTCACCTGGTCGTGGTGCTCTTCCCGCTAGTCCGTCTGCTGGCGGGGCTCAAGCCCCTCGCGTTCATGCGCGCGATCCGTGAGGTCTGGATCACAGCGTTCTCGACGAGCTCCTCGGCCGCGACCTTGCCGACGACGATCCGCGTGGCCGAGGAGGAGCTCGACGTGCCCAAGCCCATCGCCGGCTTCGTGCTGCCCCTCGGCGCCACGGTCAACATGGACGGGACGACCATCTATCAGGTCATCGCCGTGCATTTCGTGGCCCAAGTCTGGGGCGTGCCCCTCGACGGGTCGGCGCTGCTCACCTTGGTCTTGGTGGCGATGCTGATGGCGATCGGTGCCGCAGGCGTGCCCGGCGGCGTGATCCCGCTGCTTTATGTGGTGATGGTGACCGTGGGCATTCCCGAGGCCGTGGTCGGGACCGGAATTGCGCTCATCTTGGGGATGGATCGCATCCTCGACATGTGTCGCAGCGCGATCAACGTCGTCGGTGATTCGGCCACGGCGGTGATCATCAGTCGGCTCGAAGCGCGCGGCGAACCCGGCGCATCACCGTGAGTCAACATACCCCCGTGCGGATGACAAGGTTTGTGTGCGCCGCCATACTCTCGACGAATCCGGCGTCCTGGGGGGTTTTACCCGGGCGCGGGTGAGAGATCAGCGACCAGCCATGGACACCTTCCCTCAGGCGCAACCGCGCGAGGCCCTCGAGTCTGTGGTCATCCGCTTTGCGGGTGACTCCGGCGACGGGATGCAGCTCACCGGCAGTCAGTTCACCCACTCGACTGCCCTGATGGGCAACGACCTCGCAACCTTCCCCGACTTCCCGGCCGAGATCCGGGCGCCCGCGGGCACGACCTACGGCGTGTCCGGGTTCCAGATCCACTTCGCGGCCCACGACATCATGACGCCGGGTGACGCCCCGGACGTGCTCGTGGCCATGAACCCGGCGGCGCTCAAGACCAACCTCGGCGATCTTCGCGAGGGCGGCTTGTTGATCGTCAACACCGGCGCCTTCGTGAAGGGCAACCTCAAGAAGGCCGGCTACGAGGGCAACCCGCTCGAGGACGGCAGCCTCTCGGCCTACCGCCTCGTCGATCTCGACATCCAGAAGATGACGGTGGCGGCCGTCGAGGCCTTCGAACTCGGGTCCAAGGACGCGCTGCGCTGCAAGAACATGTGGACCCTCGGGTTGGTCCTGTGGCTCTTTGGCCGCGAGTACGCGTCGACCATCGAGTGGCTCGAGCAGAAGTTCGCCAAGAAGCCGATCATCGCCCAGGCCAACATCGCGGCGCTCAAGGCCGGCCACGCCTACGGCGAGACGGCGGAGCTGCCCAGCGGCATCGGGCCCTACGAGGTCCCCAAGGCCAAGCTCGAGCCGGGCGTCTACCGCAACATCCAGGGCAACGACGCCCTCGCCTGGGGTCTGACCGCGGCCTCGCAGCTGTCCGGGCTGCGCATGGTCCTGGGCACCTACCCGATCACCCCGGCCTCCTCGGTGCTCCACGCCCTGGCCAAGCTCAAGAACTTCGGCGTGACCACCTTCCAGGCCGAGGACGAGATCGCGGCGGTCTGCGCGGCGATCGGCGCGAGCTGGGGCGGCGCCCTGGGCGTGACCACGACCTCGGGGCCCGGCGTGGCGCTCAAGGGCGAGGGCATCGGCCTGGCGATCATCCTCGAGCTCCCGCTGATCATCGTCGACGTCCAGCGCGGCGGCCCCTCGACGGGCCTGCCCACGAAGACCGAGCAGTCGGACCTCCTCCAGGCGGTCTACGGCCGCAACGGTGACGCGCCCTTGGCCGTGCTCGCCGCCTGCACCCCCGGCGACTGCTTTTTCATGGCCATCGAGGCCGCCCGCATCGCGGTCAAGTACATGACCCCGGTCATGCTGCTCAGCGACGGCTACCTGGCCAACGGCGCCGAGCCGTGGCGGATCCCCAAGGTCTCCGACCTGCCGCGCATCGAGGTCGAGTTCCCCAAGGACAAGCCCGAGGGCTTCCACCCCTACCTGCGCGACCCCGAGACCCTCGCGCGGCCGTGGGCGATCCCCGGCACGCCCGGGCTCCAGCACCGCATCGGCGGCCTGGAGAAGGGCTACGACAGCGGGAACATCTCCTACGACCCCGACAACCACCACAAGATGACGAAGACGCGGGCCGCGAAGATCGCCGGCATCGCCGACGACATCCCGGTGCAGACCGTCGAGCAGGGCGAGGACAGCGGCGAGCTCGTCGTCGTCGGCTGGGGCTCGACCTACGGGGCGATCACCCAGGCCGTCGCGCGCGCGCGCGCAGCCGGCAAGAAGGTCTCGCAGATCCACCTGCGCTACCTCAACCCGCTGCCGCGCGGTCTCGCCGAGCTGCTCGGCGGCTTCGAGAAGGTCATCGTGCCCGAGATGAACAACGGCATGCTGTCGAAGATCCTGCGCTCCGAGTTCCTGATCGACGCCGTCGGCGTCAACAAGATCGCTGGCCAACCCTTCAAGGTCAGCGAGATCGAAGCCGCCATCGAGGAGAACCTGGCATGAGCCCCTCTGAACTCACCAAGAAGTTCACCCGCAAGGACTTCATGTCCGACCAGGACGTGCGCTGGTGCCCCGGCTGTGGCGACTACGCGATCCTGGCCACGATCCAGCGCACCTTGCCCGAGGTCGGCGCGGATCCGTCGAAGACCGTGTTCATCTCGGGGATCGGCTGCTCGAGCCGCTTCCCCTACTACATGAACACCTACGGCTTCCACAGCATCCACGGCCGCGCGCCCGCGTTCGCCACGGGGCTGAAGCTGCAAAACCCCGAGCTCGACGTCTGGGTGATCACCGGCGACGGCGACGGCCTGAGCATCGGCGGCAACCACCTGATGCACCTGCTGCGGCGCAACGTCGACCTTCAGCTGATCCTGTTCAACAACCGGATCTACGGCCTGACCAAGGGCCAGTACTCGCCGACCTCGCTCGTCGGTCTGCGCTCGCCCTCGACCCCGCTGGGCTCCGTCGACCAGCCCGTGGTCCCGGCGTCCTTGGCCCTCGGCGCGGGCGCACACTTCGTCGCGCGCTCCGTCGACACCTTCGCCAAGCACCTCGGCCCGACCTTCGTCGCCGCGCGCGAGCACAAGGGCACGAGCTTCATCGAGGTGCTGCAAAACTGCCCCGTGTTCCATGACGGCGCTTGGGGCCACATCAAGGACAAGGCCGGCGTCGGCACCGACGCCGCGCTGATCCTCGAGCACGGCAAGCCGATGCTCTTCGGTGAGAACAACGACAAGGGCCTGCGCCTGCGCCCCAACAGCCTCGAGCTCGAGGTCGTGACCGTCGGCGAGGGGGGGATCAGCGAGAGCGACATCCTCGTCCACGACGAGACCAACCGCGCCATGGCCTTCCTGCTCGCCGGGCTCGAGCCGCCGAGCTTCCCCTTGGCCCTAGGTGTGCTCTATCGCCAGGCTGCGCCCACCTACGAGGCGGCCGCGCTGGCGCAGGTCGACGCCGCCAAGGCCAAGGACCCGGGCGATCTCGACGCTTTGCTCCACTCCGGTCACACCTGGACCGTGGAGTAGGGCGAGTCCGTCCAAAACCGAGCGGCCTCCGCCCGGGTGCATCGGCGCCTGCGCGGAGGCGCTCTCACGTTTACGCTAGCGAATTCGACGCGAACGCGGCGCTAGTTCACAATGGCGAAGAACGAATCCTCCGCGCTGGTCGCCGTCCAAGGCCCACCCCCGCGATGATGGACCGGCGCTCGCCGAGATCTGCGAACCCCCCAGGAGAACAATAGACATGAGCCTGAACTCGACCCTCAAGTCCCTCAAGGTCGCCGCGTTGCTCGGCGGTGTCCTCGGCCTCAGCTTCGGCTGCGTCATCAACCTCGAGCAGCTCGAGCCCTGCGACAGCGGCTCCAACAACAAGCTCAACGACGACGGCGAGTGCGTGTGCCGGGTCGGCTACGAGTGGTGCGATCCCTACGACGAGGACGACCTCAACTGTTGCGACGACGACAACGACAGCGTTGGTGACGACGTCGATGACGACGACGACGACGACGACGACGACGACGACGACGAGGTCGGCACCGACACGGACGACGAGACCACCGGCGACGACGACACCGACACCGGCGTGCTCCCGCCCGAGGACTGCTCCGCCGACGAGGAGGGCTACTACTGGTGCACCCATGACGACGACATGGGCCCCGAGGGCAGCCAGTTCTTCATCTGCGTGGACGGCGTTTGGGAAGAGAGCGCCGACGTGATGACGGAGATCTGCGAGTTCGACGGCTACGACTTCGCCTACGGCTGCGTCGACGACGGCAGCGAGGTGATCTTCGAGTGCGGCGAGGGCTCGGGCGACGCCTGCGACAACGACGACCTGCCCTACTGCGCCGACTCGGACACCTACGCCTACTGCGATTGGAGCAAGGAGACCTGGGTGTCCTGCCAGTACTACTGTGAAGAGGTCGGCATCGACGGCGTCACCTACGAGTACGGCGAGTGCGACGACAGCGTCGAGGACGACGTCGCCTGCTACTGCTGCGACAGCGTCGACGAGGACTGCCCGATCAACTTCTGATCCCGCGGTCGATCCTCGAGCGAACCCGTCCCGGCTCCGGCCGCGGCGGGTTCACTCGTTTGGGCTGGTGGTGCGGCGAGCCGCGTGCAGGCCCGCCGCCAGGCGACGGGCGCCCTCCTCGAGCTCCCCGGCCTCGTAGAAGGACACGCTGAGGCGTACGAAGCGGCTCAGGTCGCGGTCGAGGGCGCAGCGCTGGCCAGGGATGACGCGGACCTCGGCGGCCTCGAGGGCGGCCGCGTGCGGGCTGCCCTCGGCGAGCTGGAGGCGCTCGCCGAGGTCGAGCCACAAGAAGTAGCCGCCCTCGGGGGCCTGGAGCTCGAGGCCGGGCAGGGCCCCTCGCAAGGCGGCCGTGAGCGCCTGGGCGCGGCCCGCAAAGGTCTCGCGCAGGCTCGCCACGTGGCCGGGCAAGAACCCGCTCTCGAGGGTGTGGTGGACGATGTGGGCGATCACGGGGTTGAGGCCGCCGCCGCTGCGCAGGGCCCCGTGCCAGGACAGGCGCTCGATCAGCGCGGGGCTGCCCTGGGCCCAGCCCAGGCGCAGGCCGGGGGCGAGGATCTTGGAGAAGGAGCCCAGCGAGAGCACGCGGCCGCTGTCGACGTCGCTTTTGAGGTCGCTGTCTACGCCAGCATGGAGGGCGGCCTCGAAGCCGGCGAGGCTCCCGGGGCCGCTCGGCCCGTAGTGGAGCAGGGCGTAGGGCTCGTCGGCGATGATCGTGAAGTCGAAGGCCTCGGCCAGCTCGATCAGCCGGCGCGCGCGCTCGGGGGCGAGGCTGACCCCGCTGGGGTTTTGAAAGCTGGGGATGCAGTAGAGCAGGTCCGGGCGCAGACCGGCGGCGAGGCGGGCGGCGAGGGCGTCGACGTCGAGGCCGCGCTCGTCGACGCCGACGCCGGTGAGCCGCAGGCCCGCGCTCTCGAAGATCCCGCGGGCGAGGAAGTAGGTCGGGTCCTCGCAAACCACGAGGCCGCCGGGGCGGGCGAAGACCTCACAGGCCAGGCTCAGGGCCGAGGAGATGCCCGCGGTGATCAGCAGCTCGTCGGCGTCGACGGGCTGGCCGTAGCCCGCGCGCAAGAAGGCCGCGAGGCTGGCCCGAAAGTCCGCCGTGCCCGCGAGGGTGCCGTACTGGAGCACCAGCCGGCTCGCGGTCGCGCTCAGCTGGGCCTGCGCGGCCTCGGCGATGGTGGCCAGGGGGAGCAGGCGCGGCGAGGGCTGGCCGAGGCCGAAGTTGATCACCCCGGGCGGCGTCGCGCTCTGGACGAAGCGGCCGCCCTGGGAGGTCAGGCTCACAGGCCGACCACGTCGTCGTGGACGATCAGCGTCCAGCGTAGCTCGACCTGCTCGCGGCCGAAGCCCGCCAGCGCCACGGTCCAGCGCAGCATGCCGTCGCGGTCGGGCTTGACGCCCTGGCTGGCCGAGCCGAACTCGACCTCGACCTTCTCGAGCTCGGAGACCGCGATGCGCTCGCGTAGCTCGATGGTCTTGGCCGCGGCCGAGAGGTTGCTGAGCTTGATCTCGACCTTGCGAGGCTTGCGGGTCCAGGCGCTCATCATCCGCCGCTCGACCTCGAGCTCCTCGACCTCGCGGTGCACTCGCAGGCTCGGGTCGGGGCCCCAGCCGAGTTCGAAGCGCTCGCCCGGGGCGACGTAGGCTAGCGAGGTCCGCCCGACCAGGCCGCTGTTGCGGATCAGGTCGACGGGGCCGGCGAGCAGGGGGAGCTTGGCCGCGTTGGCGTGGCGGCTGCGCAGCATGACCGCGGGGACGAGCTCGGGGGCGCACAGCAGCGCGACCTCGGCCGGCGCCTCGAACTCGAAGATCGGGACGCGGTGGGGGCGGCCGTCGCCGGGGACGCTGGCCTTGGTGGCGGCCGAGAGCAGCCGGGCCTCGCCGCCGTCGTCGATGCCCGGGAGCTCGTCCACGGCCTCGCTGGTCGCCGGCTGATCCGCGCCCAGACCGACGTCGTGGAGCTGCTCTTCGCGGGCCTGGACCTCGACGGTGCTGCCCCTGCGTTGGACTCGCAGGGGGTCGTCGTGGAGCCGGGGCGGGGCAACCCCGAGGCTCGGCCGCTCGGTGCTGAAGCGCAGCGCGACCTCGCTCCAGTCCTCGCCGGTGGCCTGCCAGACCGCGGCGTCGCAGCGCAGGGCGACGCTCGCCTGGTCGTCGCCCTGGCCCTCGCCCTCGCTCTCGATCAGCCGCGCGCGGTGCCAGGGTCGCCACATCGCGCCGGGGACCAGGTAGTCGACGCGCAAGCGGACGCGGCGGGCGACCGGGCCGGTGTTGTGGAGCTCGAGGCTGAGGTCGGCGCGCAGCTGGCTGTCGAGCTTGCTGCTCGCGCCGAGCAGCACGCGGAGATCCTTGAGCGCGTCCTGGAGCTGCTCGAGGCCGACGTCGATGTGCCGGCGCTCGAGGCTGAGCTCGCGCAGCCGCGACTCGAGGTCGAGGACCTGCTCGCGCCAGCGCGGGCGCTCTTGTCGGCCCCAGGCGACGTCCTCGTTGATCTCGCCGAGGGTCAGCTCGAAGAGCTGATGCAGCGAGCCGAGCTCGGCGTCGATGCGCGTGCGGTGGAGGATCTTGGCCTCGAGCTCGCGCTCCTTGTTGCGCAGCTGCTCGCGGATCTCGGCGACGTCGGTGGGCAGCTCGGACTCGGCGCTGACCCGCCGGCGATCGATGGACAGGTTGCGGACCTGGAGGTCCTCGGGCAGGGGCGCGTCCTCGCCGGGGGGCGGGCTCAGGCGCGCGCTGAGGGTCTTGTCGACGAGCACGGGGGCGACGCCGTGGATGAACACGCGGACCCGGCCGGGGGGCAGCTCGATGACGCCCTCGCGGGTGACCATGGCGCGGTCCTCGAGCAAGGTCACCTCGGTGACCGGGACCAAGGCGATGAGCTCGCGGGCGCCCTGGCCAGGCGCCGCGTCGGGGGTGGTGAGTGCGGGGCTGGCCATGCTCAATGCTCCCTCCGGTTACCACCCACGAGCTCGTGATCCTTGGGCAAGGTGATCGTCCAGGCCGCGCTGAGCTTGCGCTGGGCGCCGGCCGGGACCTCGACGGTCCAGTGGCGCCCGCTGGTCAGCGGGGGATCGTCCTGGTCGTAGTCTCGCCAGCTGGGGCTGACGGACTCGAGCACGAGCTCGACGTCGGTGGTGCTCTCGGGCACGTGGGGTAGACGCTCGCGGACCTCGATGGTCGCGGCCTCGGGCAGGTGGTTGGCGACCTCGACCTCGAGCTCGTGGCGCAGCTGGAGGCTGCGCTTGAACATGCCCGAGCTGTCCTCGTTGAAGCGGACGTTGCGGGCGATCTTGATCGCCTGCTCGACGCCGAGGCCGAGCTCGATGCGCCCGTCGGCGGGGACGAGCTCGAGGTCGGTGGTCAGCGTGAAGCGCCCGTCGATGTACACGTCGACGGGCCCCGGGAGCAGCGGCGCCGCGAGGGGGTTTTGCAGGCCGACCACGCGGAACACGTCCTGGGTCTCGCGCGGGATCGCGATGTAGTGGGCCTCGCACGCGGCCCCGCGGGCGTCGATGGTCAGGGTCCGGAAGCTGACGTCGTTGTCGAGGTCGATGGGATCGTTGGCCGCGAAGGCGTAGTCGAAGCCCGCCTCGGAGGTCGGCCAGTGGTGGCGCGAGGGCGGGGTGCTGCCGTCGAGGCCCCTGGCCCGGCGGACCGCGGCGTCGATCAGATCGAAGGCGGCCCCGAGCTCGACCCCGGAGGCCCCGGCCTGCTCGTAGAGCGCGCGGGTCTGGACGCGCTGGAGCGAGCCGCGCTTGGGCTCGTCGGCGGGGGGCAGGCGCAGGCGCCCGTAGTCGAGGAGCTCGCGGCCGACGACCAGGGCTGGCGCGGTGGCGGGCTCGAGCGCCGCGTCGTCGTCTTCGTAGGACAGCCCGAGGTGCCCCGCGCCGCCGCCGGCGTCCTGGGCCTGGATGCCGGCCGAGCCGAACAGGCTGGACTTCGCGGACTTGGGCATGGCCGGCATGGGGGCGCCGGAGGGCATGGCCGCGGCGGGCGGTTTGGAGGGCGCGGGCGGGACGTCCCGCCGAGCGCGGCGCTTGGACGACTGCTGCTGCGGCACCGGGAAGCCCGGCATGGCCTGGCCGCGCGAGGGCGGGGCGCCGGAGGTCATCGCCGCCCGGCGCATCTCGAGCAGGTCCTCGTCGAGGTCGAACTCGGCGCTGTCGGCCAGGGTCTCGAGGCGCTCGCGGGCGCTCGGCGAGCGGGTCACGCTCTGGGGCACCGCGGTCGCCAGCTTGGCGCTCAGCCGCCCGCCGCCGCGGGCCTCGGTCTCGCGGCCGAGGTCGCGGTCGTAGTCGCTGTAGAGCTCGGCTGCGCCCACGGGCGGGCTGCGCCACCCGGTCTTCGCCGGAGGCGGCTGGCGGCGGCCGATCTTGACGGCCTTGAGCTCGGGGAGCTCGGTCCACTGCTGGGGCGTGGCCGTGGACAGGGTCAGGGCCACGTCTCGCCAGTCCTCGCCGGTCGCCTGCCCGACCATGGCGCGCAGCTCGAGGCTGGCCGAGCGCATGCTGCGATCCAAGCGAATGGCATACGCGGGGGCCCAGCGAGCGCCGGGCACGAAGTAGCTCAGCTCGACGTGGATGAGCTCGGCGAGGGCCCCGGCGCCCGGGGGGAGGTCGAGGCCGAGGACCGCGGTCTTGCGAATCTCGTGGGGGCGAAGGTTGCGTTGCGGCGAGGTCATGCGCTCGCGCTCGCGCAGGGTGTCGAGGCGCTCCTTGGCCTGGCGGACGCGCTCTTGGACCGCGGGCAGCTCCTCGGCGAGGCGCTCGCTGAGCTCGCGGCGGAAGGCGAGCAGCTCGAGGCGAGCCGCGGTCGGCGAGGGCTTGGGCGTCTCGCCGAGGGCGGGGGCGCCACGCGGCCCGAGGGTCAGCAGCCCGAGGCGCTCGTTGGCCTTGTTGAGCAAGTTGAGCTCTTCGTTGGCCAGGGCGAGCTCGAGCTTGGCGGCCTCGAGATCGTCGTCGGTCGGCGGGGGGAGCTTGGGATCTTCCGCCGGGACGCCGACGGTGACCTGGAGGCTGCTGGCTAGCGGGGCGCTGCCCTCGGCGCTCGACACCTCGACGCGCACCGAGGCGTCTTCGATGGTCAGGGGGAGCCCGACGAGCTGGACCCTGGGCGGAAAGCTGGGGCCCTCCCGGCGCAGCTCGGCGCGACGGACCACCAATGCGCCCCGGCGATAGACCGTCACGGCGCGCACTTCGGAGCTCAGTTGGGGAAGTTCGGCCGTCACCATGGTGGGCCGCGAGTATGACACGCGGCGCTCCCAAATGGCATGTGAAGCGTCGTGGCCAGGCACGCCGTGAAGCCTGCCCACGGGGTCGGGCGGCCGAGCGGCCGGTCAGCGAGCGCCTCGGTGGTCACCTCGAGGGGCAGGGCACGGCGTCCCCGCGAGCCGAGAGGCGAGACTGATCACGACCACGACCGCGACCTCGAGGGTGTCGCTGGGTCTGACCGCACACTAGCGACGCCCGGGCTTGGTCGCGTTGTAGTTTTCGTGGGAGAGGACTTCGACGGGCTGCGGGGAGCCTTCGTCGGTGCGGAAGAGCAGGCGGTAGCGACGACCGATGGGTACACTGATGACGTCGCGGTCGTGGCGAAGACGCTTGCCATTGAACTGGTGCCAAGGCGCGCCCTTGCTCACCGCGTCGAGGATTGTCCGCGCACGCAAGACCAAGTTCTTGCTGGGGAGGACGTGCAGGTCGATGGGATCATCCTCGAAGGTGGCCAGCCACTCGCGCTTCTCGTCCCTGGGATCTCGATCCCCCTCGTCACCAGGCTCGGCTTCTTCTGACGCGCTCGCACCTCGTTGTTCTTTGGTGGCGCAGATCAGGCAGAAGCTGCCCTTGCCTCGGTGACCGCAGGGGAAGGTCTTCTTTCTAGACATGGCGACCCTCCGCGTTCATCTGTCTTCTCATCGAGATCATGTATACGCCTTTCGTGGGGGCAGGCAAACCCAGCGCCTGCCTCGCGCCAGGGCGTTTTCACCCCGCTCGCAATCCAGTTGTTCAAATCGTAGCTGGAGTTACGAGAACCTTGTCCTGGGTGACCCAGCTCAAGGCCGGTTGGTGAATGAGGCGTCTGCGCAGGCATAAAGGGGGGAGCACCCCCCTGTATGCGCCCTATACGCGTAGCGAGGGCGTCACCAGCCGCAGCTGCGGCCCTCGTTTTGTTGCTCGAGATAGCTCTTCAGCGGCTCGAAATACTCGAGCATGGGGCCAGCATCCATTTGTCGCGTGCCCGCGATCACCTCGAGGGCGTCGGGCCACGGCTTGCTGGACCCGAGCTCGAGCATGGCCCGGAGCTTGGCCCCTGCCTCCTTGCTGCCGTAGATCGAGCAGGTGTGCAGCGGCCCCTCGTGACCGGCGGCTTCACACAGCGCGGCGTGAAACTGAAATTGGAGGATGCGAGCGAGGAAATAGCGCGCGTAGGGGGTGTTCGCCGGGATGTGATACTTGGCGCCCGGATCGAAGTTCGCCTCGCTGCGCTCGACCGGCGCGGACACGCCCTGGTACTCGTTGCGCAGCTTCCACCAGGCCGCGTTGTACTCACCAGGGGCGATCTCGCCAGAGAACACACCCCAGCGCCAGCGGTCGATGAGCAGGCCAAAGGGCAAGAACGCGATCTTCTCGAGGCCGTCGGCGAGCTGCTTGTTGATCACCGCCTCGGGATCCTCGCTGACCTCGTCGAGGAGACCGAGCTGATTGAGGTAGGAGGGCGTGATCGAGAGGGCCAAGGTGTCACCAATGCCCTCGTGGAAGCCGTCGTGCGCGCCGTTTTGAAACAGGATCGGCTCGTCGTAGTAGTAATGGTAGTAGTAATTATGACCAAGCTCGTGATGGATCGTAACGAGGTCCTCCATGTCGACCTTGATGCACATCTTGATGCGTAGATCGTTGTTGAAGCCGACGTCCCAGGCGCTCGCGTGGCACTGGACATCGCGGCCCTCGGGCTGCACGAAGAGCGAGCGCTCCCAGAAGGTCTCGGGCAGGGGGTCGAGGCCCAGGGACACGAAGAAGCCCTCGGCGGTGGCGACCATCTTGCGCTCGTCGAACGCGGCCTTCTTCAGGCCCTCGGTCACGTCGATGCTCGGCTGGTCGGGGTAGGGGACCATGTCCTCGTAGACGTTGGGCCACTCCTGGGCCCAGAGGTTGCCGAGCAGGTGCGCGGGGATCATCCCGTCGGCGGGGACCTCGTCGGCGCCGTACTTCTCGGCGAGCTCGGCGCGGACGTGGCAGTGCAAGGCGGTGTAGAGCGGCTTGACCTGCTGCCACAGCCGCTCCATCTCGGCGGCGAAGGCGTCCGGGGCCATGTCGTAACCCGAGCGCCACAGCTCGCCGACGTCGGCGTAGCCGATGTCGCGGGCGCCCTCGTTGGCGAGCTCGACGAAGCGCTGATACTTGGGTCGCATCGCCGGCGAGATCGTCCGCCAGCCCTCCCAGGCCGCCAGCAGCTCGTCGTAGTCGTCGCTCGTCGCCATGATCTCGATGGCGTCGGCCATGTCCTTGCAGTCGTCGGCGGACTCGTCCTCGCAGCCCCACTTGCCGGTGCCGTACATGCTGTCGAGCTTGGTGGCGATCTTGGCCAGCTCCTCGCGCTTGGCCGCGTCGGCCGGGGCGGGGACGGTTGGCGAGACCTTCAAGAGCTGGAGCTGGCGGGCCGTGGCGGGATCGGCCGCGACCCCCTCGAAGCGCTGCGCCCCGGCGATCGCCGCGTTGAGGTAGGCCATGGACGCCTCGGTGGTCGCGGCCACGGCCTGCTGGTGTGCCTCGGTGATGTCGGTGGCGTTTTGCCACTCGGCCTCGGACTGCGCGACCCACAACTCGCGCAGCTTGGTGTCGACCTCGGCCACGTAGGCCTTGGCTTGCTCGGGGGTGGGCGCGTCGGCGTCCGAACCGCCGCCGGCCTCGGCCGCGGCTTTTGCCTCACCTTCGGCGCTCGCGGACTCGCCGTCTTTGGTCGCGCTGGCCCCCTGCTCCTTGGACTTGCAGGCGATCGTGGGCAGGGTCGAGAGGCAGGCGATGGCGCTGAAGCAAAGTCGCGTGAGCGGTGCGGTGGGAGAGCGCATGGGCGCCACGCTATCAAGGAACTCGGCTCTCGGCGCGGGGGGATCGGCAAATTCCTGCCCCGCGAGGTCGCGCCGAGCAGGTAGGATCGGGGCGTGGTGGACTCCATCCCCGAGTACGACGCGGTGATCATTGGCGCCGGTCTCTCTGGACTGTGTGCGGCGCAGCGCCTGCGCGAGGCGGGCAAGCGCGTGCGGGTGATCGAGGCCCGCGAGCGCGTGGGCGGGCGGACCTATACGACGCAGGTCGACGGTCAGCCCGTCGACCTCGGCGGGCAGTGGGTCGGGCCGACCCAAGACCGCGTGCTCGATCTGTGCCGTCACCTGGGCGTCTCGACCTTCGAGCAGTTCCACGCCGGCGGCGAGGGGGAGGGGCGAGGCAGCGAGCGCATGCTCGAGTTCGCCGGCGAGGTCCGGCGCTACAAGGGCTTCTTGCCCAAGCTGCCGGTCTTCGCCCTCGCCGAGCTCGGGGTCGCGATCGCCCGCCTCGATCGCCTCGCGCGGCACGTGCCCTGCGACGCGCCCTGGCGCGCGCCCCAGGCCAAGCACCTCGACGCGCTCTCGGTCGAGGCGTGGATGCGCGAGAACCTGCGCACGGCGGGGGCCCGGGCGATGATCAGCTCGGCGACGGAGGCGATCTTCGCCGAGCACCCGAGCAAGATCTCGCTGCTCTACTTTTTAAACAGCCTGCACGCGGGCGGCGGCCTCCAGCGCCTCGCCGAGGTCGAAGACGGGGCGCAGTGCTGGCGGATCGACGGCGGCGCCCAGCAGCTGTCCACGGCCCTGGCCGAGCGCGTGGGCGCGGAGCGGATCTCGCTGGGGGATCCGGTCCGCGCCATCGAGCAAGACGAGCGCGGCGTCCGGGTGATCTCGGCCAAGGGCGAGGTCTACGGGCGCCGGGCGATCCTCGCCCTCGCCCCGGCCATGGCCCGGACGATCGAGTTCTCGCCGGCGCTCTCGCCCGCGCGCGCGGACCTCCACGAGCTCATGCCCATGGGCTCGGTGATCAAGTGCGTGGTCGGCTACGAGCGCGCGTTTTGGCGTGAGCGCGGGCTCTCGGGCGAGTCGGTCAGCGAGTCGCTGACGGTGCGCATGACCTTCGACGCCTGCGGCCCGGACTGGCGGGGCACCGAGCAGCGCGGCAGCGGGCCGGCGCGGCTGATCGCCTTCGCCCTCGGGGATCATGCCCGCGGGCTGCGGGGCCTCGAGGCCGGGGCTCGGCGGGCGGCCGTGCTCGCGGATCTCGTGCGCCTGTTCGGGCCCGACGCCGGCCGGCCGGTCAGCTACGTGGATCTCGACTGGAGCGCCGAGCGCTGGTCCTCGGGCTGCTATGTCGGGTTGATGCGCCCAGGTCACATGCACGTGCTCGGGGCGGCGCTGCGGGCCGTCGAGGGTCGGCTGCACTTCGCCGGCAGCGAGGCGGCTACCCGCTGGGTCGGCTACCTCGACGGGGCGATCGAGTCGGGGGAGCGGGCCGCCGCAGAGCTGGCGCTGGCGCTGACCTGAGCTCCTCTGCCAAGATCCGAGGGTGGGAGACAGCTTCGTCCTCGCGCGCCCCGGGCAGCCGGTGTGGGTCGGTAAGAACTGCGAGGGCGCGCCCGCCCAGGCCCAGGTCGTCGAGCTCGCCGCGGCCGCGGAGCACGAGGCCGACGAGGTGCTGCGCGTGGGGTCGCAGCGCCTGGCCCAGGTGCCTCGGACCCACGCGCTGGCGCTCTCGCGGGCGGCGGACGCCTGGGGCTGCGAGATGGGCGTCAACGAGCATGGCCTGGCGGTGCTCGGCGAGGCCGTGTTCACGCGCCTGCCGGTCGCGCGCGAGGATGAGGGCGGGCTCTCGGGCCCGGCGCTCCAGCGCCTGGCCCTCGAGCGCTGCCGCTCGGCCGACGACGCCCTCGCGCTGATCATCGAGCTGCTGGCTCGCTTCGCCCAGCGCGGGTGGGCGGCAGGCGCGGGCGGGCTCGGGCACGCGGCCTTCTTGCTGGCGGACCCGGAGGGCGCCTGGCTGCTCGAGAGCGCCGGCGAGCTGTGGGCCGCGGCCAGGGTCCGCGGGCGCAGGGCGCTGAGCGGCGCCCTGACCATCGACGACGACTTCGACAAGATCCACCCCGGCGCGCTCGCCTTCGCCCGCGCGCGGGGGTGGTGTCGGAGCGGGGCGGACTTTGGTTTCGCGCGCTGCTTTGGGGATCCGCGGCGGAGCTTCTGGGTCGGGGCGGCGCAGCGCCGGCGGCGAAGCACGCGGGGGCTGATCGCCGCCAGCCCCGGGGGCGCCCGGGCCGAGGAGCTCGCCGCGCTGCTGCGGGATCACGCTGGCGCCCCGCCAGGCGCGGGCCTGCGCATGCCCTCGATCTGTGCCCACAGGGCGGGTCACACCTCATGGCTGCCCACGCGCAGCTCCAGCCAGACCTGCGCGAGCATGCTCGCCACGCTGCCCCGAGGCGGCGCCCCGCGGGTGTGGATGACGGGGACCTCCTCGCCCTGCCTGAGCGTGTTCAAGCCGCTTTGCTTCGCGCCCTCGCCGGCCTGGCGCGAGGTCCTGGGGAGCGAGGGGGAGAGCGCCGAGGGGTTGTGGTGGGCCCACGAGGCCTTTCACCGGGCGGTGCTCGCCGACTGGGACGCCCGGGCGCAGGTCGGCGCGGCGGCCCGCGACGCGCTCGAGGCCCGGGCCTTCGCCCATGTCGACGCGCCCCTCGACGACGCGGCCTGCCTGGCCATGTGGCGCGAGCATCGAGCCGCGCTGCCGAGCTGGCGCGCCGAAGCCGAGGCGCGCCCGGTCAGCGCCGGCGGGTCTCGCCTCGGCGACGGGGCGCGCTCGCTTCGT
This sequence comes from Pseudenhygromyxa sp. WMMC2535, assembly GCF_011083025.2. Lineage (NCBI taxonomy): Bacteria > Pseudomonadati > Myxococcota > Nannocystales > Nannocystaceae > Pseudenhygromyxa > Pseudenhygromyxa sp. WMMC2535. The sequence goes on along the minus strand of NZ_JABJWV010000001.1, from coordinate 1,702,772 downwards.
CGCTACTGGCTTGGGCGCACGCGCTGAGGGCTTGGGCGCACGCGCCGAGGGCTTGGGCGCACGCGCCGAGAGTTTGGGCGCACGCGCCGAGAGTTTGGGCGCACGCGCCGAGAGTTTGGGCGCACGCGCCGAGGGCAGGGGGCCGCTCGGCTCAGAAGGGATCGCTGATCATGCTGCCGGCCTGAGGCCTGCACTGCCACGGCCCAAAGAAGATCAGCGAGCGCTTGCAGGTCACCGTCATCACGCCGTGGGTGGTCCGCAGCTCGTAGCGATGTTGAAAGGCGTTGGCCTCGCCGATGCGCGGATCGTCGTCGAGGACGATGCAGCTCGAGTCGAGATCGCAGGCGTGCTGCTTGGCGGCGGCCTGGACCTCTGGCGTGATCTTGCCGTTTTGCCAGGCCTGAAACGAGATCACCGCCGCACCCACGAAGAGCGCGACGGCGAGGATCCTGCTGCCCGAGCCCGACGCCATGGCTCCAAATTGCCACGGCGCCGCGGGGAACACCAGCGCGTCAGCGACCGATGCCGGTATAGAAGAAGCCGAGCGCTTCGACCTCTTCGCGCTCCCACTGGTTGCGGCCGTCGAAGAGCGCCTTGCCCTGCATGATCTCGGCCAGGCGGGGGAAGTCGGGGCTCCTGTACTGGCGCCACTCGGTGGTCATGATCAGCGCGTCGGCGCCCTTGGCCGCCTCGTAGGGGTCGTCGAAGAACTCGATGCCAAAGTTCTCGACGCTGTCCCCCAGCGCCGCCATGAAGTTGGGGCCGGCCTCGGGGTCGGTCAGGCGCAGCTTCGCGCCGTCGCTGGCCAGGGAGCGGACGATGCTCAGGGCCGGGGCCTCGCGGATGTCGTCGGTGTTGGGCTTGAAGGCCAGGCCCCAGATCGCCAGGGTCTTGCCGGCGACGTCGCCGAATTGCGCCCGGATCTTGCGGACCAAGACGAGCTTTTGACTCTCGTTGATCCGGTCGGCGGAGGCGACGATGGACATCGACAGGCCGTGCTCGCGGGCGGTGCGGATCAGCGCGCGGGTGTCCTTGGGGAAGCACGAGCCGCCGTAGCCCACGCCCGGGTACAGGAACTTGTTGCCGATGCGCGCGTCGGAGCCCATGCCCCGGCGGACCTCCTCGACGTCGGCGCCCACGGCGTCGCAGAGGTTGGCGACGTCGTTGATGAAGGAGATGCGCGCGGCCAGGTAGGCGTTGGAGGCGTACTTGGTGAGCTCGGCCGAGCGCGCGTTCATGAACAGCAGGCGCTCGCTGGTGCGGAAGAAGGGGTGGTAGAGCCGGTGCAGGAGCTCGCGGGCGCGCTCGTCTTCGGTCCCGATGATCACCCGGTCGGGGTGCATGAAGTCCTGGACGGCGACGCCCTCCTTGAGGAACTCGGGGTTGCTGGCGACCACGAAGTCCGCGTCGGGGGCGATCTCGTTGATGATCCGCGTGACCCGCTCGGCCGTGCCCACGGGCACCGTGCTCTTGTTGACGATCACCGTGAAGTCGCTGAGGTTCGCGGCGACGTCGCGGGCGGCCTGAAACAGGTAGTCGAGCTTGGGCGCGCCGTCGGTGCCACCGGTGGGGGTGCCCACGGCCAGGAAGATGATCTCGGCGTGCTTGGCCGCGTCGGCGTTGCTGGTCGTGAACTTCAGGCGGCCGGCGGCCACGTTGCGCTTGACGAGCGGCTCGAGGCCGGGCTCGTAGATCGGGATCACACCCTGCTTCAGCCCCTCGATCTTGGCCTCGTCGATGTCCGCGCAGACGACGTCGTTGCCATGATCGGCGAAGGCCGCAGCCGCGACGAGTCCCACGTATCCAGTGCCGATGACGCTGACTTTCATTTGGCCGCGGAGGATACGACAATGAGTCAGCGGCTACCACGCAGGCCGCGTGAGCGCGCACAGGCCGAAACCTCGCGGGCGCGCCTTTGTCCATGGCCAGCCCATGATCCACGACGACGACGCGAACCACGATTCCAGCGCTGAGCAGTCCAAAACCGCGGTCGGGAGCGAGCTGGCGGCTGGGGATGAGGGCGGCGCTGGGGAGGAGGACGGAGCCGGCGCCGAGCTCGAGGGGGAGGCCGCAGACTCTGCGGAGCCGGCTGACTGGGTCGGGGACGCCGGGCTCTCGGGGGAGCAGGTCTTCGCGGCCGAGTCCACGCCGAGGCTGCACTGGGCGCTGATGATCCTCGGGCCGATCGGCCTCGCGGCCGCGATCTTGGCGAGCCTGTGGAGCTCGAGCCGCTTCGTGCAGCGCTCGATCAACCTCCAGGTCGAGGCGCGCTGGCAGCCGGGCTCGCCCCTCGGGGTGCGGGCGCAGACCCTGGGGCCGGACCTGCGCCCTGTGGACACGCAGGTCGCCGTCTCGGCCGCGCTGATCGACGCCGCAGGGCAGACGCACGAGCTGGGCGAGCTCGCGGCCGTGGGCGAGGGCCTCAACCAGGGCACGCTCACCGTGCCCGAGGGCCTCGCCGCGGGCTCCGGCGCGCTGCGCTTGAACTTCTTGGCGCCGGGGCTCGAACCTTTCGAAGAGCGCCTGCCCGTGGAACTCGGCCCGCGCTCGCCCGACGCCTCCGAGGGCCAGCAGGTCATCGCCAAGAGCATGCTCCAGTGGGCCGACGACACGGACCCGCAGCCCGAGGGCGTGCGCATCGACCTGCGCCCCGAGGGGCGGCTGCTCGCGGGCTTCGACAACCGCATGTTCTTGCGGGTCACCGATCCATCGGGCGCGCCCTGGCGACCTGATGCTGGTGATGCCGACGTCCAGGTGCGGCTGATCTCCGGCGAGTTTGGTGGCGAGCGCGGCTCCCTGGACGAGCCGCCGGTGCTCTACGAGGGCCGCGTGGACAGCCTGGGGTTGGCGAGCTTCAGCGGAGTGCTCAGCTCCGACGTGGTCCGCTTCGAGGTCCGCCTGGCCGGCGGGAGCGAGGGCGGCTCGTCCGAGGGCGAAGGCGAAGGGAAGGGGGCGGAGTCCGGGAAGGAGCAGAAGGGGGCGACGCCGGAGAAGGTGGCCGAGCCGGAGAAGGGGACCGAGCCGGACAAGGGGGCGGCGCCAGACAAGGGGACCGAGCCGGACAAGGGGACCGAGCCGGACAAGGGGACCGAGCCGGACAAGGGGACCGAGCCGGACAAGGGAGCGGAGCCGGAGAAGGGAGCGGCGCCGGACAAGGGGACCGAGCCGGTCGGGGGCGAAGTGAAGGGCGAAAGCGCCCGGTTCGGTGGCCCCAAGCGCCGGCTTCGTTTCGTCAGCCACGCAGGCACCGTGCGCGTCCACGCGTCCACGGATCTGGCCCGGCCGGGCGAGGTCGTGCAGGTGGGGATCGCGGCCATCAGCGCGCGCCGGCCGGTCTTCGTCGATGTCCACGGACCCCAGGGCGCGTGGATCGACACCTTCACGCCGCCGCTGCGCATGCCTCAGGAGCGCGAGTGGACGATCCCCGCGAGCTTCGAAGTGGGGGGGGAAGCGGGCGGGAAAGCGGGGACCTTCGTGCAGTTCGAGGCCTACCAGAGCGTGCTGCGCCCGGAGGACTCCTCGGCCTTCGCCCGCGTCCAGCTCGTGGCGCCGGGCTCGTCCTCGCGCGACGCCCTGGGTCCGCTGATCCATCGCCAGCGCGCGCAGCTGGAGCTCCCGCGGGTGGATCGCCAGTTCGAGCGCGAGCGCGAGCGCGCCTACCTGCGGGCGATCGAGGCGGCCCTGGACGCGAAGCAGGCGGCGGGGCCGAGCGAGGAGGAGCTCGCGCGGGCGCGCGCGTTCTTGATCGGCAGCCTCGAGGCCGTGGTCTACGGACCGCCACAGGCGCTGAGCACCCGAGGTCGTGAGGAGCAGGCGCTGGCGGCCACCAAGCGCCGCTGGACGGTCGCGATCCGCTGGTTTTTGCTCGGCGGCGGCGGATTGTTCATCCTCCTGCTCGGGACCATGGTCTGGCGCAACCAAAAGCGGCTCGAGAGTCAGACGAACCTGGCCCTGGGCCTGGCGGGCGGCGACGCTCCGGTCGACGTGGCGCTGGCCGAAGACCAGCAGCTCGCGCTGATCCAGGCGCGGCGTCAGGTGCTGGCTCGCGGGGCGCTGACCATCGCGCTGATGGTCGTGGCCTTGTTGCTCACGGTTGCGATGCTCGAGAGCCTGGTCTGGGAGTACTGATGCGCGCGATGATCTTGGCCGCTGGCTTTGGCACTCGTCTCGGCGAGCTCACCCAACTTCGACCCAAGCCCATGCTCCCGATCTGCGGGGCGCCGCTGGTCCGCTGGGCCGTGCTGTGGCTGCGCGCCCAGGGCGTGCGCGAGATCGTCATCAACCTCCACTACCTCGGGGAGCAGATCATCGAGGACCTCGGGGACGGCTCGGCGCTGGAGGTGGACATCACCTACTCCCACGAGGAGGGCCAGATCCTCGGCACGGGCGGCGGTCTGCGCCAGGCCAGGCGCCTGCTCGACGACGGCAAGGGCGGGCCCTTCGTCGTGGTCAACGGCAAGATCCTCACGGACCTCGAGCTCGCGCCGGCCCTCGCCCGGCACCGCGCCGGCCGCTACGAGGCGACCATGGTCCTGCGCGAGGACAGCGAGGGCGTGTGGGGCGGGAGCCTGGCCGAGGACCAGCGCGAGGGCTCCCTGGCCACCTTCTTGGGCGAGACCCGGCCGGGGGCCGCGGCCGGGCCGGCGATGATGTTCACGGGCGTGCACCTGATGCAGTCGAGCTTCCTGGATCGCGTGCCCCCCGAGGGCGAGCAGTGCATCGTCCGCACGGCCTACCGCCAGCTCTTTCGCGAGGACCGCGTGGGCGCGCACATCCACCGCGGCTACTGGTGGGAGCACTCCACCGTCGAGCGCTACCTTCAGGGCGTCGCCAACGTGCTCGACGGCAAGGCGCGCCTGGCCTGGGCCGAGGCCCCGGTGGTCGGCGTCCACCCCGACGCGATCATCGAGGCGGAGGTCGAGCTGGCCGAGCAGGTCTACGTGGGTCCGGGGGCGCGGGTGGGCCGTGGCGCGGTGATCGGGCCGCACAGCCAGATCGGCGCCGGCGCGAGCGTGGCCGCGGGGGTCCGCGTGGAGCGGGCCGCGGTCTGGCCGGGGGTGCAGCTCGAGCGCGATCTCTGCGACGCCGTGTGCACGGGCGCCTGAGGCTCACTTGCGAGCGGCGCGGGCGGCCTGAACCAGGCGCGCGAGCTCGTGGCGCGAGGCCTCGGCGGCCTGGGCCTCGGGCGACTGGCTCAGGCGCTGGAGGACCTTGTAGGCGTCGGGGTAGCGGCGCTCGGGGTCGCGGTCGAGGTTGCGGCGCAGGACCTCGGAGAGCTTGGGCGAGAGCCCCGACACGCGGCGGCTCGAGTGCGAGATGTCGAAGCGGACGATCTCGTCCATGGTCTCGAGCTCGTTGCCGGCGACGAAGCAGCGCTCGCCCCGGAGCAGCTCCCAGAGCACGACCGCGAGGGAGAAGAGGTCGCTCTTGACGGTGGCCTTGCCGCTGCCGGTGACCCGCTCGGGGGCCTTGTAAGCCACGTGCCCGGCCTCGGCGCTGGTGTAGTCCGCGGCCAGCCACTTGCTGCTCGCCGAGCCGAAGTCGCCGAGGACCACGTCGCCGTCGACGGACAAGAACACGTTGGCCGGGCAGATGTCGCGGTGGAGGACCTCGAGGCACTCGAAGTCGTCGTCGTCGCCATCACCCTCGTCGTCGCCCGCATCGGCGTCGGCGTCGGCGTCGTCGTCGTCCGCGCCTTCGCCGGGCTCCTGGCCGAGGGCATCGGCCACGCTGCCCACGCCCTCGCAGGGGACCTCGAAGGTGTGGACGTAGCGCAGCGCGTCGGCGAGCTGGCCGAGGATGTAGACGGCCAGCTCCTTGCTGAGCGCCCGCGGTTCGCCGCGGTCGTGGCCGAGCAGCACCGAGAGGTCCACGCCCTCGACGTAGTCCATCACGTAGAAGTCGACGCCGTCTTGGGTGCCCGCGGCGCGCAGGCTGGGGATGCCCGTGTGGCTGAAGCTGCGCAGCAGGTTGGCCTCGTGTGCGAACTGCGCCTTGAGCAGGGCATGCTCGGCGCTCTGGCTGGGCATGAGGATCTTCGCCAATTGGGTGGCCGGCGCGTCCTCGGGGGCGCTCTCGGGGCGGGCGTAGTAGAGCCGTGTGACGGAATTCAAGACCGGGATCGGCCCTAACAAGCGATAGCCGCCGAGGCTGTGCAGCTCCATGCTCCGAGTGTGCAAGGCGCGGATCCGCCTGTCCAGCGTCCGTTAGCGGGCCCAGGGGCGCCCCGCCGCGTTCGCGCGCGCGTGGCTCCGAGGGCGTCGAGGCGGCCCTGGCCGGCCTCCCGGGCCTCGGGCAAGGCGTCGACTTTGTTGCTAAAACCCCCGCGGGTGAGCGGGCCGAGGAATTTTTTCGAGGCGAGGCGTGGAGGCAATTCCCGCCCCGCGCCCGTCGTGATCCTCGGCGGTGGGCTCACGGGGCTCAGCGCCGCCTACCACCTCCGAGGCCCGCGCTTCATGCTCGTCGAGCGCGAGGGCGAGGTCGGCGGTCACGCCCGCTCGCGCCGGGAGGACGGCCACACCTTCGACGTCACGGGGCACTGGCTGCACCTGCGCGACGATCGCAGCCGCGCGCTGCTGGCCGCGCTCTTCGACGAGGGCGGCGAGAGCGGGGGCGGGGACCAGCGCAGCGCGCTGCCGAAGTCCTGGGTCGAGGTCGAGCGCAAGACCAAGATCCACAGTCACGGCGCGACCCTCGAGTACCCCTTCCAGGCCAACTTGCACGGCCTCCCCCTCGAGGTCGTGCAGGAGTGTCTGCTCGGGCTGGTCGAGGCCCGCGAGGCCGCGGCCCGGGGCGAGCGCTGGGCCACGGCGCCGAGCAACTTCGAGGAGTACGCGCGCGCGCGCTTCGGCCGGGGCATCGCCCGTCACTTCTTCGTCCCCTACAACACCAAGCTGTGGGGCATGCACCCCAACCGCCTCGCGCCGCAGTGGGTCCAGCGCTTCGTGCCCGAGCCCGACCCCGCGCAGATCATCGCCGGGGCCATCGGTCTGCGTCAGACCGGCCTGGGCTACAACGCGCGCTTCATCTACCCGCGCGCCGGGGGCATCGACGCGCTGCCCAGGGCCCTGGGTCGCGCCCTCGAGGCCCGGGCCAGCGCGGGCGAGGGCGAGCTGCGCACGAGCTGCGCCGTCGAGGCCATCGACCCCGTGGGCCGGCGGGTCAAGCTCGAGGGCGAGCCCGACTGGATCCGCTACCAGTCGCTGATCTCCACCATCCCCCTGCCCGAGCTCATCGCGCGCATGGAGTCGGTCCCGGCCGCGGTCCGCGAGGCGGCGGCGGCCCTGCGCTGGGTGCGGTGGCGCTACCTCGACCTCGCGACGGCGACCCCGGTGCCCGCCGACTGGCACTGGACCTACGTGCCCGAGACCCGCGTGCCCTTCTTTCGCGTCGGCGTCTACTCCAACGCCGTGGCCGCCATGGCGCCGCCGGGGGCCGGCTCGCTCTACGTCGAGCTCAGCGATCGCCAGGCCGCCCCGGACATGGCGGGGATCGCCCGCGCGCTCGTGGACATCGGGGCCCTCGCGGCCGTCGAGGACATCCGCTTTTCTCGCACCCGCGATATCGAGTACGCCTACGTCGTGTTCGACGAGGACCACGGCCCGGCCACGGCCACCATCTTCGACTGGCTCGCCCGCGTGGGCGTGCGCTCCTGCGGGCGCTACGGCGCCTGGATCTACAACTCCATGGAAGACAGCATGCTCTCGGGGCTTGCCGCGGCGCAGTGGGCCGTGGGCGAAGACGAGGACGCCGCGGCCACCGAGGCCGTGGCTCGACGCGAAGCGGGGCGCTCGTGAGCGAGACCTCCCAGACCCCCCCGGCCTCCGCGGCTCCCCCGGCTCCCCCGGCTGGGCCCCAGCCCGCGCGCGAGCCCGAGCTCAGCGTGGTCATCCCGATCTACAACGAAGAGCAGATCCTCGAGCGGAGCGTCGGCGAGCTCGTCGCGGGCCTCGGCGCCCTGGGCATCGACTTCGAGATCGTCCTCGCCGAGAACGGCAGCCGCGACCGCACCGTGGCGATCGCCGAGGAGCTGGCCGCGCGCTGGCCCGAGCGCCTGCGGTGGTTCTCCTACCCCGAGCCCAACTACGGCGGGGCCCTGCGCGAGGGCATCTTCCGCGCCCGCGGACGCTTTTTGGTCTGCGAGGAGATCGACCTGTGCGACGTCGACTTCCACGAGCGCGCGCTCGCCTTGCTGCGCGCCGACGAGGCCGACCTGATCATCGGCAGCAAGGCCATGGCCGGCGCCCACGATCACCGCCCGGTGTTTCGCCGCGCCGCCACCCGGGTCTACAACGCCATGCTGCGCGCGAGCCTGGGCTTCTCGGGCACCGACACCCACGGGCTCAAGGCCATGCGCCGCTCGGTGCTCGCCCCGATCGCCGCGCGCTGCATCGTCGACTACGACGTGTTCGCCTCGGAGCTGGTGATCCGGGCCGAGCGCGAGGGCGTGCGCATGCTCGAGATCCCCGTGGAGATCGAAGAAAAGCGCGCGCCCTCGATCAACTTGGTCCAGCGAGTCCCGCGGGTGCTCGGCAACCTCGGGCGGCTGATGGTCTCGATCCACCTCGGGCGGGACCTCGGTGACATCGGCAAGCGGCGGTCCTGAGCGCGGGCTTCAGACTCCTCGCGCTCGTGCGTCTGTGCCCCCTGTGTCCCCACGCGGTGAATTCGACCCGCGGGGTGCCCGCAAAATGATCGGCGCGGACCGGTGGTGCGACACTCATGGGCATGGACTGGCTGTGGTCGCGCACCAAGGGCTCGCTCTCACTCGCGCTGTGCTCGAGCGCGCTTTGCTTGGGGGCCTGTGTCGAGCAGGGCGAGGCGGACGAGGGCGAGGCGAGCGAGACGGGGGCGGAGAGCGGGACGCAAACGGGGACGGAGGGAGAGCCCGAGACCGACACCAGCACGGACGCCGACGAGGGCGAGGGTGAGGGTGAGGGTGAAGCGGACAGCAGCGAGGGCGAGACGGAGGGCGGCGAGGCGCTGAGCTGCTGGTACATCGCGGAGGCGGGCCACGGCCCCGCGAAGCTCGCGCTCGGCCCCAGCGGGCAGCTCTTCTCGCTCGCGACCCGCGACGATCTCGGCAGCCTGCGCGTGGTCGAGCACGGGCCCGGGGGCGAGGCGCTGTGGGTCGCCGAGTATGCGGACGCGCTCGGAGCGAGCGTCGAGGGCAGCGACGTCGCCGTCGACGACGCGGGGCGGATCTACATCACCGGGCAAGTCAGCGGACAAGACGAGGACAGCGACGCGCTGCTCCTCGCCTACTCGAACATCGGGGAGCTGCTGTGGTCCCAGCGCTTCGGCGCGGGCGCGAGCGGGGCCCGAGGGCTGCGCGTCGACGCCGAGGGCAACGCCTACGTGACCGGCTTCGCCTCGGGGGCCTTCGAGGGCGAGGACCACGAGGGCGGGACCGACTCCTTCGTGGCCAAGTTCTCCGCCGCGGGCGAGCAGCTGTGGCTCGTCGAGTTCGGCAACGCCTACGACGACCGCGGCGAGGCCCTCGACGTGCACGAGACGGGCGTCTACGTCGCGGCCAGGCAAAACCTCGCGGCCGTCGACGACGAGGGCTTCGCCAAGTCGCGGATCATGCTCGTCAAGCTCACGCTCGCCGGCGCGATCTCGTGGACGCGGGTGTTCAACGAGAGCGGCCAGATGTGGTGGCCGCGGGACCTGATCATTCACCCCGAGGGCGTGGTCAGCGTGGCCGGCTCCTACACCATCCCGAGCGACGAGCCCGAGGGCGACACCACGGGGGCGATCGTGGCCGGCTACGACCTCACCGGCCACGCCGAGTGGCTCGAGTACATCTCCAGCCCCGGCGTCGTCAGCGGCGGGGCGCTCGGGCTCGGAGCGGACGGCAACATCTACTACGCCGCGCAGGTCCTCGACATCGGCGGCGGGGCGCTCGGGCCGGACATCTTGCTCGTGGCGCTCACGGCCGCGGGCGCCGTCGCTGGGAGCGTGACGCGCGACTACGGCCTGGACGACTACACGCAGGACATCGCGGTGGGCTCTGGGGACGCGGAGCTCTACCTCAGCGGGGGCTACTCGGGCTGGGGCTTCGTCACCCAATACTGTCCCGCCTGAGCGCCGCGTTGACAGCCAAAACCATGTCCTGTCATCGTGCGGCCCTCCCCTGGAGCGGCCTTGTCCACGATCGTCAGCCTCGACCTCGACGACCTCGACTGTTACCACGCGATCCACGGCCTGGACGCGCCGGCGCAGGCACAGGGCGCGCAGCCGGGCCTCGCCCTCGAGCGCTGGCTGCCGCGCTTCCTCGACGTGTTCGCGGCCAAGGACGTGCGCGCGACGATCTTCGTGATCGGCAAGGACCTCGAGCGAGACCTGCGCGAGCGCGGGGGCCGGGGCGCCGAGGTCCTCGCCCGGGCCAAGCACGACGGCCACGAGCTCGCCAACCACGGCTACGCCCACGCCTACGACATGGTGCGCTGGTCCGAGGCCGAGATCGCCGAGGACCTGCGCCGCTGCGACGACCTGCTGCGCGAGCTCGGGGCCGCGCCCAAGGGTTTTCGCGCCCCGGGCTACACCCACGACCGGCGCATGCTCTTGCAGGTCGCGGGCCTCGGCTACCGCTACGACAGCTCGCTGCTGCCCTCGCCCACCTACTACCTGGGCAAGCTCGGGGTCATGGGCCTGCGTCGCCTGCGGGGGCGCAAGTCGGTCTCGCAGCGCGGCGGCGCGAGCAGCTTCCTGGGTAATACGGCGGTGCACCTGCTGCCGGAGCTCGGCCTGTGGGAGATCCCGATCTCCGTCAGCCGGGCGCTGCGCCTGCCGCTGATCGGCACCTTCTTGCTGCCCGACGCCCCGCCGATGATGACGCGGCTCCAGGGCGAGGCCCTGCGCCGGGAGGCCGCGCAGACCCGCCACCTGCATGTCGAGCTCCACGCCATCGACCTCGCGGATCCCGAGGCCGACGGCCTCGACTCGGCGCTCGTCCGCGCCGCCCGCGAGCTCGGCACGCCCCTGGATCGTCGCCTCGAGCGGCTCACGGCCCTGCTCGCGGCGCGCGGCGGCGGGACCTCGATCGCCCGGGCGATGAACCGCTCGCTCTGAGCCTGCGCCCGGGCTCGACTGCGCAACTCGTCGCACGGGGGCGGTCGTCAATTTGAGGGCGCAGGCGGGTGTTACTCTCCGTCAATGCGGACTCTCGCGCTGGCGTGCTCGGGCACGCTCTTGCTCCTGGCCTGTAGCGACGATGGAACCAGCGCCTCCGAGGAGGGCACGACCGGCGACGACGAGGTCGGGACGAGCTTCTCGGGCACGGACACGGACACGGACGCCGGCACGGGCGAGGACAGCGGGAGCGAGGACTCCGGCGAGGGCGAGAGCGGCGAGACCGACACGGGCACGGGCACGACCGGCGGCGAGCTGGGCTGCGAGGAGCCCTCGAGCTACGACGCCTCGGGCACCCAGGAGTGGCTCGACGGCAGCTACGTGGCGAGCGTGTCCATCGACGACCCGAACAGCTGCACGCGCAGCTACAGCCTGAGCACCACGTCCCCGCTGCGCGACGGCGTCCCCGACAACCCGCGCCAGATCCTCGAGCAGGACACGGGCCCGCGGCTGCGCTCGGGTCACGACCTCTTCGACGCGCTCTACGCCCTGGCCATGGAGGAGGTCGGCGAGTGCAGCGTGTCGATGATCACCGACTACGCCTTCAACTTCGGCGGCTCCGTGCCCTGCGGGGCCGACGGCTGCTTCGAGACCGGGCGGCTGTGGCATTACGTGTGGACGCGGGACACGGCCTACGCCATGGACCTCGGCCTCGCCGACCTCGACCCGGCGCGGGCCCGCAACTCCCTGGACTTCAAGCTGTCCGAGCGGCGCTCGGGCGGGGACCTGCAGATCGTCCAGGACACGGGCAGCGGGGGCAGCTACCCCGTCAGCAGCGACCGCGTGACCTGGGCCCTGGGCGCGGGCGCGACCTTGGCCGCGCTCGAGGACGACGCGCGAGCGGCCTTCGAAGCGCGGGCCTACGAGGCCCTGCGCAACACCACGCAGCACGATCGCGGGATCGTCTTCGACCCCGAAGACGGGCTCTACCGCGGCGAGCAGTCGTTCCTGGACTGGCGCGAGCAGAGCTACCCCGGGTGGACCGCCGAGGACGTGGTCCACATCGCCCAGAGCAAGTCGCTGAGCACCAACTTGGCCCACCTCGCGGCGCTCGAGCTGCTCGCCGAGCTGGCCGAGGCGCGCGGCGAGACCAGCGTCGCCGAGGAGGCCGCGAGCTGGGCGACGGCGCTGCGCTCGGCGCTCCAAGACCGGCTGTGGATCGACGACCTCGGCCAGTTCTCGAGCCACGTGACCACCGGCCTCGACCCCGCGCCGACCCGGCGCATGGACCTGCTCGGCTCGGCCCTGGCGATCCTCCTGGACGTGGCCTCGGACGCGCAGGCCCAGGAGATCCTCTCGGGCTACCCCCACTATGGCCCCGGCGCCCCGGTGCTGTGGCCGCAGCAGCAGTACACGCCGATCTATCACAACCGCGGCGAGTGGCCGTTCGTCACCGCCTACTGGCTGCGCGCGGCGGCCCACGCCGGCCACGACGCCGTGGCCAGCAAGATGATCCGCGCGCTGATCCGCGGCGCCGCGCTCAACCTCTCGAACATGGAGAACTTCGAGGCTGGGAGCGGCGCGGTCTGGGTCGACGAGGGCGACACCAGCGGCCCCGTGGTCAACTCCCAGCGCCAGCTGTGGTCCGTGGCCGCCTACGTGTCCATGGTCCACCAGGTGCTCTTCGGCCTCGAGCCCACCGGCGAGGGTCTGCGCGTCGAGCCCTTCGTGCCCGCGCAGGTCCGCGCCGAGATCTTTGGCCAGACCAACGCCTTGGTGCTCAACGACTACCCGCTGCGCGGACGCAGGATCACCGTGGTCCTCAACCTCCCCGACGACGCCGGCAGCGGGGCGCTGAGCGTGGGCGAGCGCCGCGTCGACGGCCAGGTCGTCGACGCGCTGATCCCCGACGCGCTGCTCGTCGACGGCGCCCGCGTCGAGGTCGACCTCGCGGCCGGGAGCGCCGCCGCGACCAGCCTCAGCGAGCGCGACGCCAGCGACTACCGCGAGGTCTTTGGCCCGCGCACCCCCTCGATCTCCGCCGTCGAGGCCGTGGACGGCAAGCTCCGCCTGAGCTTCGACATCGCCGGCGAGAGCGCGGCGGACCTGAGCCTGCGGGTCTACCGAGACGGCGAGCTCGTCGCCGAGGGCCTCGCCGGCGACGTCGGCAGCTGGACCGACCCGGACAGCGCCGCCGCGGGCGAGGCCTCGCCCTGCTACTCCGTGGCCGCCAGCTACGCCAGCGGCAACGCCTCACAGCACGCCTCGCCCGCGTGCTGGTGGGGCAGCGACCTCGCCCACATCCAGGCCTTCGACGCGACCAACTTCGAGGCCGTGGGCGGCAGCGCCGTGACCAACTGGGGCCGCTTTCACTACGAGGGCTGGGGCGCCGCCGGCGACAGCCTGACCTTGCCCTCGTTCACCGCCACCCAGGGCGGCCGCCACCTGTTTCAGGTCGACTATGGCAACGGGGCGGGCTCCGTGGACACGGGGATCACCTGCGCCGTCAAGCGCCTGCGAGTCGAGCGGGTGTCCGACGACGCCCTCGTCGGCGAGGGCGTGCTCGTCATGCCTCACCTGGGCAGCTGGGACCGCTGGGAGGACTCGAACCTCGTCGCCGTCGAGCTCGAGGCGGGGGTCGAGTATCGCGCGGTCATCGACCAGGACGAGGACACGATCAACATGTCGAGCTTCTCGCACTTCGAGATCTACACGGGCGGGCTCGGGGGCGTGGACGGGGCCTACAACCAGGTCAACATCGCCGAGCTGCGCGTGCTGGCCAAGCCCTGAGGGCGAGGGCCCTGGTGACCGAGTCGAGCGACATCGGCACTTCGTCGCCCGTGTGAGCGGCACTCCAGCCTCCTGCGGACGCATCTACTTCCACAACATAGGCGGGTTCGCCGAACTCTGCGGCGGTCGCACGAAGACGACGTTTCGGAACCGCGGGTTGTACCTCGCTGTCGTTCGCGCCCGGCTGGTCGAGGCCATGCAGCGGCGTCGGGAACATCGACCGAAAACCACAGCGCGTCGGGGACGGTCACCCGGAACCGCTGGGTCTCGAGGCCCTCGCCGAGGTTGACGATGACCCCGCCCGGGTGCTCGGCCAGGAAGCGTCGCACGTGCTCGTCGAACAGGATGGAGCGCAGGGCGTGGGACGGCTCGGCAGCTCCGAAGGACCGCTCGTAGTCATAGTCGATGGCGTCGTAGATCCGCACGGCGTCGGGATCTCGGAGCACGCCGTCGGGCCGCTTGGCTTCGGTCGCCCGGTTGTGGAGTGTCCAGAGCATGGTCTCGGGCACGTCGGTCAGGGTGGGTTGCATGGTGCCTTCCGATTCCGACAAACGCGGGCATGGGGGGCTTCCGCTCTGCGCGTCTCGCTATGAAGCTCGGCGGAGAGGTATCGATCCGGGCTGAGCCTCGGGTCCAGGGGCCCGGAGTTGAAGGAGGGCCTTCGTTGGGAGCGTCCAGGAAAGCCTCATCGACGTCCCGATCCGACATGCCACGCCTTCACGCTCTGCTGGGCCGCCCACATCGCGCCATAGCGCCCCCCCTCCACCAACAGCTCGTCATGGCGGCCCTGCTGGACCACGCGTCCGTCGTCCAGCACGACGATCTGGTCGGCACCGGCGATGGTCGAGAGGCGGTGCGCGATCACGATGACGGTCTTGTTCTTCACGAGCGCGTCGATGGCACGCTGCACGGCACGCTCGCTCTGGGTGTCCAGCGCGGCGGTCGGCTCGTCCAGGATCACGATGGGAGCGTCTTTCAGCAGCGCCCGGGCGATCGAGATGCGCTGGCGCTCCCCCCCCGAGAGCCGGCCGCCGAGGTCGCCCAGGCGCGTGTCCCAGCCATTCGGGAGCCGCTCGATGAAGTCGAGGCACTGGGCATCCCGCGCGACCTGGGACAGCTCGGCCTCGGTCGCCGAGGGGCGCCCCATGAGGATGTTGGCGCGCACGGTGTCGTCGAACAGGTAGACATCCTGGAAGACGACGGACACGAGCGAATTCAGCGCCTCTGGCTCGAGAGCACGCACATCGACGCCGCCGACGGTGATGCGGCCCACCTGCGGATCGGCGTGACGCATGAGGAGGCGGGTGAGGGTGGTCTTGCCGGAGCCCGAGGGGCCGACGAGAGCGGCCATCGCACGGGCCGGCAGCGTCGTGCTCACATCGCGCAGCACGGGCTCGTTGGCGCCTGAGTACGTGAACGTGACCCCGTGGAAGCCGACCTCCCAGGTCTCGGGAGCGCGCCCCTCCGGCGTCAC
The DNA here is from genome assembly GCF_011083025.2 of Pseudenhygromyxa sp. WMMC2535. Classification (NCBI taxonomy): domain Bacteria; kingdom Pseudomonadati; phylum Myxococcota; order Nannocystales; family Nannocystaceae; genus Pseudenhygromyxa; species Pseudenhygromyxa sp. WMMC2535. The sequence continues at coordinate 1,687,435 of NZ_JABJWV010000001.1, read as the reverse complement.
GGGCAGCGGTTCGATGGCGAGGAGCGCCTCGACTCGGGTGAGCGCCGTCTCGATCAGGGCGAAGAGCGCGGTGTAGTTGATGACGTTGGACAGCGCGGCGACGAAACGCGTCATCAGGACGATGACCGCGGCGAGCACGGCGACGTCGAGAGAGCCCCGCACCACGAACGCCACGCCGAGCATAGCGATGGACAGCAGGCCGACCTCGATGACGGTCGAGATGAACACGGATGGACGGGCGTTCTTGCGCTGGTACTGCGTCTGGATGTCCTGGAGGTGCTGGAAGCCGGCGTGCAGCGCCTTGGCACGCGATCCGTCCGCGCGGGAGGCCCGCAGCACCGCGAGCCCCTGGGTGTACTCGACCACGTCGCCGTTGGTCTTCTCGTGGGCGTCGGCGAGGGCCTGGAACCCCAGGTCGAACGCCGGACGCCGCCAGCGGTACAGGAAAGCCACTGTGGGGAAAGCGACGAACAGCGCGAGACCGAGACGGACGTCGAAGAAGAGCGTCACCGCCGCTACCACGAGGGGGGTCACCAGGGCATTTAGGATGAGGTCGGCGACCATGGTGACATACGCGATCTGCTCGTCCACGTTGCCCAGCAGGGCTGAGTGCAGCTCGCCCGAGCGCTTGTCCGCGAGCTTCTCGAGGGGCATGCGTCGCAGCTGCTCGCCGAGAGCCAGCCGGAGTCGGTGGATACTGTGGGCACTGCCGCCTCGGAACTCGTAGCCGCTCGCCCACCACTTGACGGCCGCCGACGCGATCCCGAGCAGCGTCATGGCCGTGAGCCACACGAAGGCCGCGCCGCGGTCGTGCTCCGCCAGTACAGCGACGAACAACGGCAGCACGCACGCCAGGGACAGTCCCTGCAGGACTGCCGCGATGAGCACGCCGAGCAGCGTTCGTCGCATGGTGGGGGCGTCGTTGCCGAGGCTCGCCATCAAGCGACGGTACGTGTGTCGCCAAGGCACAGGCCCGTTCGTGCTCATGGCGATGCCTCCGTGCTGCTGCGCGCGCCGAGCGTCCAGTGCTGGGCGTCGAGGTAGCTCTTCCAGAGCGCTGAATAGACGCCGTCGGCGGCGACCAGTGCATCGTGCCGGCCGTGCTCGACGAGGGCTCCCCCGTCGAAGACGAGGATCTGGTCGGCGTCCCGGATGGTGGACAGCCGGTGGGCGATCAGGAGCACCGTCTTGCCCTGCATGAGCTCGGACAGCGCGGTCACCAGCGCGGCTTCGTTCTCGGGATCGGCGAAGGCGGTGGCCTCGTCCAGGACGAGGATCGGTCGGTTCTGGAGGATGGAGCGTGCGATGGTGATGCGCTGGCGCTGGCCTCCGGACAGGAACAGGCCGCGCTCGCCCACCTGGGTCTCATAGCCGTTGGGGAGGGCCTGGATGAAGTCGTGGGCCTGGGCGGCCTCAGTGGCCGCCACGACGTCTTCCATCGTGGCGTCGGGGGCGCCGAGCCGGATGTTGTCCACCAGCGTGCCGGAGAACAGGAAGGTGTCCTGGAACACGAAGGAGACGTGCTGCATGAGCGCATCGGTCGAGAGCTCGCGCACGTCCACGCCGCCGACCTCGACGCTCCCCCCGGTCGCGTCCCAGAACCTCGGGATCAGACGCGCCACGGTGGTCTTGCCCGCACCCGACGGCCCCACGAGGGCGGTGACCGTGCCTGGTCCTGCGTAGAACGAGACGTCCCTGAGCGCGTCGGACTCTGCTTCTCCATAGCGGAAGCTCACCTCGGTGAAGCGCACGCTGGCGTCCTGGGGCGGGCCCGACTGTGCGGGCGTCGGCAGCGAGGGGAGAGCTAGGACCTCTTGGATACGGACGACCGAGAGCTTCACGGTCTCGACGAGGCGCTTCAGCATCATCGCGGGTGCCATCGCCTCGGCCATGCCCGTGCAGAACAGCAGCACACCGATCCAGGCAGGGGCATCCAGGCTCCCGCCCAGGAAAAACACCGCACCGAGCCAGGAGACCACCGTCAACGTAGGCACGGGGCCGAGCGCAGCATTCATCACCCGCCCGGAGAACGCCGAGTCCCCGTACCACGCGATGACGACGTCCCGGTACTCTCCGAGGGACCGTTCGTATCGACCGAAGGTGCTCACCCCGGTGTCGAAGGTCCGCACGACGGGCATGGCCTGGACGAACTCCACCACCGCGGTGGTGACGTGCTCCCGGGCCTCCGTGTAGCGCCGGAACATCTCGTCCACGTTGTGCATCATCAGGCTCGCCCCCGCGAAGCCAGCGACCAGGACCGCGGTGGCGGCGAGGGCCAGTCGCCAGTCCAGGTACAGCAGCAGGCCGAGGGTCACCAACGGGATGGCGTAGGCGCGGGCGTACAGCGGGGTGCTGTCGGCGACGAAGACATGGAGCGCCTTGACATCGTCGTGGATGATCTTCGACAGCGCGGAGGCGCCGATCCGCTCCGTCTCCCCAAGTGACAGGGTGCCGAGGTGCGCGGCCAAGCGGGTGCGCAGGAGGTTCTCGAGACGGAACGCGGCGTAGTGGGACTGGTTGAACGACTGGGATCGGAGGACATAGGCGGCGACCGTGCACACGAGCGCTCCGACCAGCGGCACCCAAGGCCACTCCGCTTCGTGAGCGCGCATCAGGGCGGCCAGGGTGAGGCTCAGGAACCCCAGGGCGCCGAGGGTGGCCAGGGAGCTAGCGATCGACAGCCCCATGGCAAAGCGGATCTTCGCCTTCACGGGCTCCATGATGTCCCAGGCGCTCTGGGAGGTTCCTTGCTCGCTCATGGCTACAGCCCTCGCTTGCCGTCGGCCCAGAACGGAATCGCGGAGATATCGACCGAGAACCACAACGCGTCGGGGACGGTCACTCGGGAGCGCTGGCCCTCGACGCCCTCGCCGAGGTTGACCCCGGCTGGGTCTGCGACGAGGAACTGCCGAACGGGCTCGTCCAAGCACAGCGCGTGCGAGGGCTCGCCGGTTCCAAAAGACCGCTCGTCGTCGAGCAGGAGATTGTTGGCAGGATCGGGCATGGCTCCAAACCGAAAATGATTTTCAATTTCTTTTATCATATGATTGACAAGTGGTCAAGCTCATCCGGATTCGACCACGATCCCGCTACCGAGACTCATGAACCTCTCTCCCCGTGCCACCACGACGCAACTCGCCATCCTTCGAGCGGCCATCAGCTGCTTCGCCGAGAGTGGCCTGCAGGCCACGTCGATGCGTGAGATTGCCCGTCGGGCCAGAGTGACGCAGCCGCTGATCCACCACTACTTCGGCTCGAAAAACGGGCTGATCGAGGCGGTGCTCGAGGCGTCGCTCGAGGCGTCGCTCGAGGACTACAAGGAGGTCCAGGGCGGGGTTGGGGCCGCGGCCGCCTCCGCGTCGGCGGCGGGTGATGCCGGGGCAACTCGAGCTGAATTTCGCTGCGTGAAACACGCGACCTGATCTGGCCGCGGCGAAGGAGGCACGGCCAGCGGTCGGGTTGCTGATCGAGCGATCAGCGCTGAAGTTGTTCGTCGTCTCGAGGAGAGGAGGGGTTGTTGGGGCCTCACACAGCGAGCAAGCTCTCGTTCCCGCCGAGGCGCCCGAGGCGCCGGGAAGCGTTCCCCGCGCCGCGACCCATGCATCTGACATGAGCTAAGTACGCGCCCGTAATTCATTCGTTTGGAGTTCCTACACGCCGCAGCCTCACCAACCCGGACCCGGTCCACTCCGGTCCAGGTGTCGGGGCTGGCCGACGTAGTCGCGTTGGCGGCGGCGCCCGACCACACCTGCGCGCTCGTAGGGGACGGCAACGTGTGGTGTTGGGGGGGCAACCTCCGCGGTGGTCTCGTGCACCCAGACCCCTGGCGAGCGACTGGGCTTGGGGGCCGGTGCTGAGATTCACCGACTCGAACGAGCGGCCAAAGCGAGGCTCAAAGAAGGCTCGCAAACCCTCTGACATCTGCGAGGGTCCGTTCTCCCCAACTCGTCGGGATGGCGTCTCGACTTCGTGGCCGCCATTCACGGTGCGATGGTCATTCAGGTTGGTCGGCGGCGAGCTCCGCATGACCCAGTCAGCGAGACGGTTGGCCGCGCTCTCCATTGGGTCGTCGGTGCGGCCGATCTCTAGCTTACTCTGAACTCGAGGCGCGAGGGCGTCGGTCCGGGAGAGTCGGGGGCCGCCGTTGCTGCGAGTACGTCAACGTCACGATGATAGTTTTTGAGGGGCCGTGTCAAAACTGTCCGATGATGTAGGTCAGAGCTTCACTATCGTACAGCTCTCCTGACGGTGGGCGCCCACCCCTCACCGCTGGCTCGGCGTGAAGAAGCCGGGAGGCGCGAAGTTGCTCCCACATTCACACGCATAGAGCGTAGTCACCCGATGCTTGCCCTCGCCGAACCACAGCACGAATAGACCAACCCCAAACCCCTCTCCCGTGCCCCACCACAACACCTCGGAGACGCCATCGGCGTCGAGATCCGTGATCCCCGCGACGACGTAGTTCGAGAGCGTAAATTCATCATCCTCGTCGCCGAACACCTCCTTCAGCTCGCTCCCCGCGAATGCAGCGATGACCCGCAAGTACCAATCTCCCTCGTCCTCATCGTCGGGAGGGACCGCCTCGAGCACGGCAAGCGTATCCACGCCATTGCCGAAGTTGCCATGGACCTCGAGTTCGGACTGCCAGACACGGTCACCCATGCCGGCGAGCGTCTTCACCGCACTCGTGCGCGAGGGTTTTGAGGGCGTTACCGGCGTCAAGCGGGCACTCGCCGCGGGGGGCTGGTCGAGCAGCACGAGCACCGGGGTTCGTGGAGGCGGCAAGGTCCCTCCCGAGAGCTCCAGGACGGGCGAGGGGGTGCCCTCACGCGGGATCACCGTCCATGGTTTTGTACCTTCCGCATCGACGACGAAGACGGACTTGGCCTCGGTCGTGCAGGGCGTCCGGTCATCGGACTTGCTAGCGGGGTACTCGTCCGCGTCACACAGGACGTGAAGGTAACCCTCGTCTGGATCGTACCAAGCGATCTCTAGACCCTCGACGATCGACCGGGTAGTGGGCTGCCCCGACGCAGGGTTCGCCGGCGTCATGGATGGTGCGGGAGGCTTCGACGCAGGCGACTTCGACGCGACGGGTGGCACCACATGTTCCTCTGCGTCGGCAGGTGCCATATCGGGTCGAGCACACTGCGTGCCCATCAGCGATATGAGGATGGCTAGTGGTGCCCGCATGCCGCCAGCATATCGTTTGACGCAGCACTCGAGCAATCTCTCAATGGTGGCATCCTTCGCTGCCCAGACCGGAGTCCTCACACGGAAACACGCAGAGCAGGGCCCCGGCACCGCAGGCCGTGCCAACCACCACCTCGATCTGCTCGAGTGTCCTTCGAGCATGGGCGCGTGTCGATGCAGGATTCAAGGATGGATAGCCGGCAGAATTCCGCGGCTCTCGTGCTCTTAGGCCGAATCGATGACTTCTCCGACTTGAATATTTTCTGATGGCCCACTCCCATGCACAAATCGGTTGTCGCGGCAGCTGTCCTCGACATTCTAAAAATATCGACATCTCACGTCGATATGATTGCAGCTCGCTGCCGTCGGAGAGGGTGAAGCCGGCGTACTCAAGTCCAGTCATCGGACACTTGGACGTTTGGCGCGATCGAGGTCTCTGCGCTTCCGGAGCCGGGACCCCAGTCGGATCCCCAGTCGGGCCTCCAGTTCAGTGGAGCGGCGGCTAAGACATCCAATCCAGGGTCGGCGGGGTGTGAACATCGCGCCCATTTCGGACCCACTATAACTACAGGAGAGCCTCATATGTTAGGGGGCTCGTTCTTCAGCTCATTGCCCGAACTCGTCAGCCCGGAGGACGGTGGTCCTGCCTGCGAGGGGGGCGTGCCTTGACTTCGACGCGTTCTAGAAACTCCCGGTCAGCTCCGGCTACGAGCCCGAAGAACTCGTGGTGCCACCTGAACAGGGCCGCGGCCACGTAGACCTCGTATTCGAGCCACCTTTTGTAGCGGGACAACTCTTCCGGTGACGGCGAGGACTCGGTCGAGGTTGTCACTGCCACGAAGACCCACATCTGCTCCTTGGCCGCGAACGGCCCGCCCCCGCCAAACGCGAGTTCACCTCCGAAACCGGGCCCATCTTCGATCTTGGTCAGGCTTGTCTCACCGGTGTCGAGTTCGACAGTGATCCGTGCAGCCACCGGTGAACGCATCACGTGAACCGAGTCAGCTTGGAGGATGCGCGTCTCCGACACATAAAACACGACTGTGCAGTTCCTGGGAGGCCACTCGGTCGGCACCATCGGGCTAAGCAAAAAGCCCTCTTCGACCATCGCTTTTGGCCCGTCCACCTCGTGCTGATCCGGATAGCCTCCTGCACGCTTTGCCTCTTCTGCCAACGCGATGGCCGTGTTCGGGCGTGGCACTGCGGCATTGCAGGCTTTCGGCGGCATCTCCTCGGGCTGTTCCACTTCCGTGACCTCGACAGGGCTGGCTTTCGGCTGTGCGCGGTCGCCGCTCGTACATGCCGCCGCGAGGAAAACGGAGATCGCGAGGTGTCGGTGAACCATCATATGTTCGGGAACTCCTTCCTGAGTTCGTCGTTCGAAAGATGGAGCGACGACAGCTCGCTTGGCCGGCTGGCGAAGCTCGGGGTCGGTCAGGTAGCGGGCCAGCAGGTCATCGGCGTGAGTTCGGGCTCCGAAGGGGTAGGCCGAGGGTCACGACGATGACCTCGGGGTCGGCGAACAGGGCGTCGAGCTCCTCGCTCCAGGCCCGGAGCTTGGCCTCGTCCGCGAACGCCCGGCCGTACTCCTTGAACGGGTGGACCAGCCCCCCTGCGTCGTCCACAGGGGCTCGTCGAGCTGCGCGCGCGAGCCGGCGTAGATCCGCTCGAATTGACGGCCCACTTGCCCGAGGCAGAGCAGGCGCTGTTCATCGCTCGCCGACTCGAGATTGTTGGGGCCTCACACAGCGAGCGAGCTCTCGTTCCCGCCGAGGCGCCCGGAAGCGTTCCCGGTGCCGTGATGGGGCTCGCGCGAAATGCGCGGGTGGGTTTCATGCGGTTGGAGTTCCTACACACCGGAAACCTGTTGCCCTCAGATCAGAGACGAAAATCCCAGCGCCAGGAGCCGCGCTGGGTTCCATCACGGGCGAATAGAGCGGCGACCGGCTTGAATTCGCACCGCCAGGCACATCTTGGCGGCCCCGTGGTCGTTGTCGCTCGGCGCTCGCAGTGGGTCCACCACAGCTTCGGCCTCGCTCCTCGCCACGGAACCGCCAAGACGCACCTGAGGGCGCGCCTTCAAACCGATCGCCGCTCTAGGTCTCTGGCTCGGCCTCGACATCTTCGGGTGCGGCCTCGGCCTCGACATCTTCGGGTGCGGCCTCCGGCTCGGCGTCTTCGGGCTCGGCCACGGCCGCGCCCCCGGAGGCGGGGCGCCCGGCGAAGGACTCGACGTGGCCGTGGCGCACGAAGCAGCCCTGACCCTCGAGGTCCTCGACGGCGCCGAGGGGCATGATCGCCGGCCCGCCGGTCTTGGGCGCCTCGTTGGTCTTCAGCGCGTGCATCGGATCCCAAAAGTAGCCCTCCCAGTCGGTCCAGCGCACCTCGGCCGGGGCGAGCTTCTCGAGCAGCTCCTCGGGGTAGCCGTAGGCGAGGTGGGCGTCGGCGACGGCGACCAGGGCGAGGTCGCAGACCGGGAGCGCGTCGGGCAGGTTGCCGGCGACGAAGCCCGAGGCCGCGTCGTTGGCGAAGAGGGTGAACTCCTGGGGGCCGTCGGCGGTCTCGACCCGGAAGTGGGCGAGCAGGGCGTAGGCCTCGACGCTGCGCACCGGCAGGCGCATGCCGCAGTGGCGGTTGGACACGCTGCAGTTCTTGCCCGCGCCCCAGTGCGGCGCGTGGCTCTCCCCGCGCTCGCCCTGGCGGTAGAACTCGAGGGTGATCGAGATCCCGGGGATCGAGGTCTCGAGCTTGCTCTGCGCGCCGGCGATCTCGTGGCGGTAGTAGAGGTCGGCGCCCTTGCGGCGCAGCACCTTCTTGGTCCCGCAGAGCATCGCGTGGTTGCTGCCGGGGTTGAGCAGGCCCCCGCGCAGGCCGCCGAGGTTGGCGGTGTGATCGTAGTGATCGTGCAGCGGGCAGACGATCAGCGTGTCGACCTCGGGCAGGGCGTCGAGGTCGAGCAGGCGCATGTTCCTGCCCTTGCCGCGCACGCCCTTGGGGATGACCAGCGCCAGCGAGTTCTGGCTCGAGGCGATGTGCAAGATGTTGGTCCCGACGCCGCGGGTGTAGAGGGTAAAGGCAGTCTGTGAGGGTTGGCCGGCCTCGCAGACCGCGGACTGGATCTGCGCTCGGGCCTGTTTGTTCTTGCTCTCGGCGAGGACCGAGCTCGACCACAGCCCCGCGCACGCGAGGCCGCCGAGGCCAGTCAGTCCCTGGAGCATTTGACGCCGCTTCATGGCCATGAGTCTGGCACATCGAGGGCCTCGCGGCCGCCCCCCGGGCGGCGAAACTACTCGGCGACGAAGATACAGGCGCGCATCGATGGCACCACGCCACCCGAGCAATTGCCCAGGCCATCGACGTAGCCCGCCGGCGGGGACCATTGCTTGTCGGCGTCGCGATTGATCGCAACGAACACTTCGTCATCACCCTCACCATCACTACTTTCGTAGGTGACGCGATAGACCCAAAACCAGTCTTCGAGTAGCACGACTTGGCGCAGGCCCCGACGTAAGGCCGGGTGGGCCTCGCGCAGCAGTCCGGCCGCCTGGACGTTGGCCAGCGATGCCTGTTCTTCGCCGCTGAGGTCCGTGAATTTCTGCATCTTGCGGTTGTCGGGATCGGCCTCGCCCTCGGTGCCGATGTCGTCGCCCTGGTAGAGCATCGGCACGTTGCGCGGCGAGGTCATCAAGAAGGTCTGGGCCAGGCGCAGGCGCGCGTAGGCGTCGGCGCTCTGGGCCCCGCCGGCCTCGGTCAGCGCGCGCCACTGGTCGTGGTTGCCAAAGAAGTTACCCATGACCGCGCCGGGGTAGCCGCCCGCGCCGCCCATGGTCTCCTGCTCGACGAGGTAGGCCGTGTCGTTGGGGATCGAGAATACCGCGAGGTCGCGGACGCTCTGGCTGAAGGTCAGCAGCGCGTCGCGGGTGGTCTGGTAGTAGGCCTCGTCGACCTGACCTTGGACCATGTCCTCGCGCACGTGGTAGCGCGCCCAGCCGCCGAGGGACTCGCCGACCATGTAGAAGATCGTCGGCTCGATCGACAGCGCGTGGTCGTCGACGGTGGTCTCGATCTCGTCGACCACGGCCTGCTTGAGCGCGCGGACGAACACGTCGTCCATGTGCTTGAGGGCGTCGGCCCGGAAGCCGTCGAAGTTGAACTCCTGGACCAGCCACAGCGCGTGGTCGACGACTGTGGTCACGGCCTCGGGGTTGCCCCCGTAGTCGAAGTCGGGCATCGCCGGGGTGAACCAGCAGTTGATCCGTCCGGCGTCCCAGTTGCCGTCGCACCACGAGTGCGGGAAGAACCACTCGGGGTGCAGGGAGTAGAGCTCGGCCTCGATCTGCACGTGGTTGGCGACGAAGTCCGGGAGCACGCGGATGCCCCGGCGGTGCGCGGCGTCGACCAGCGCGCGCAGCTCCGCGGCGGTGCCGAAGGCCGGCTCGACCGCCGTCTCGTAGCCCAGGTCGTCGAGGTGGGTGTAGCCCGTGGCGATCGGGTGATAGGAGTGGTAGCTGGAGAAGCGCCGGTCGTCGTCGATGCCGACCGCCGGCTGGGAGTTGTGCGAGTTGATCACCGGCGAGCTGATCCACAGCGCGTTGATGCCCATGGACTCGAAGTAGCCGTCTTCGAGCTTGGCGAGGATCCCCGCGAAGTCCCCGCCCTGCCACTGGCTGCGGAAGTCGTCGACCTCGGCCAGGCTGCCCTGGCCGTTGTCGATGTCGTTGCTCGGATCGCCGTTGAGGAAGCGGTCCGTGAACACCTGGTAGACGATCGCGTCTTGCCAGCGAAAGTCCGCGTAGCGCATGCCCTGGCCGATCCACATCGGGATGAAGAGCGGGCGCAGGTCCGCGCCCTCGCTGGTCTTCCAGCGCAGCAGGTAGCTGTACTTCGAGGCCGGGAGGTCCGCGGCGGCCAGGCGCAGGGTCTGGGTGCTCGCGTCCCAGCCCGAGCTCACGTCGATGTCCTCGCCGTTGAGCCGCGTGCTCCCGCTGGCCAGATCGATCTCGCCGGCGCCCGCGTAGCGGATCACGAGCTCGTAGGCGTCGTCCTCGGTCGCAAAGCAAAACACGAAGTCCCCGACCACGCGATCGGGGGTGCAGTCGGCCGCCTCGATGCACGCGCCGCTGAGCGGGTCGCAGACCTCGCCCTCGCCGCAGCTGACCCCCTCGCACAGGTCGGCGCCCTCGCTCGTATCCGCGCTCGTGTCGGTGCCAGTGTCGGTGTCGTGGCCGAAGCCCGAGGTGTAGTCGTCGCTGGCCTCGTCCTCGCTCTCGCTGCCCGGGTCCTCCGGCGCGCAGGCGATCAGCACCAGGGCGGGGAGCAGGGCGAGGGCGCGATCGGCGAGGGACCCAGGTGTCATGGGCCGAGTGTAGCGAAGCTCGGGCCGAGCGGGGCTGCGGCTCAGCGCTCGCGCAGCTGGTCTCGCGTGCGCTGGCCGTCGACCTCGACGACCTCGGCGTCGACGACCGCGCCTTGGCGCGCGTCCGCGCTTTCACGCCCTGGACCAGGGGATCCAAACCCGCCGCCGAGACCGGAGCCGAAGCCGATGACTTTGATCGAGCCCTCGGCCACACCCTCGCTCAGCCGCTTTTGAAGCCGCTTTTCGATCAGCTTGGCGGTGGCTCGGCGTGCCGGTGGCAGCATCATCGTCAGGCCAAAGAGGTCGGTCAGCACCCCCGGGGTGATCAGCATGACCCCGCCGACGAGGATCAGCAGCCCCGAGAGGACGCCATCCTCCGGGAGCTGACCTCGCGTGAGGGCCTCGCGGTAGTCCGTCAACGCTCGTCGGCCCTCTCGACGCGCGAGGGTGGCCCCAACGAGGCCAGTGATCGCAACCAAGGCGATGGTCGGACCCACGCCCATCAACCCACCGATGGTGATCAACAGGTAGAGCTCGGCCAGGGGGACGAGGGTGAAGAGGAGAAAGAGGCGACCGATCACGCGCGCTCAGGCTAGCACGTGCGCAAAAAATTACTCCCCGCGTGCGCGGGGAGCGTGCTAACCCGAAAGCATGACTCCCAAGCAACGGCGACAGACCAAGCGACGCATCAAGCACCTCGACTCGCGCATCGACATGCTCGAGCGCCAGATCGCAGGCGAGAAGATCGGTAGGCGCAAGAAGGTCGCCGACGTGCTCCGAGCGCTGTTCGAGCGCGCCCTCGAGAACAATCAGGAGCTGCGTGAGATGTATGAGCAGGCCGACAAGGACGGGGACGGGAAGATCAGCTACGAGGAGATGGAGGAGCTCGTCGAGGTCCTCGCCGAGTGGCTCGACGACAACTACGAGCCCGAAAACGAGTGGCTCGAGAAGCTCTCGGATCTGGGCATCGAGATCCTGGCTTGGGTGATCCTGACGATCGCACGCAACTCCGGTGACCGGCTCAAGCGCCGGGCGCGGCGCCTCAAGCGGCGCCGTGCGAAGCTGGATCGCAAGCTCGTCAAGGCGGCCAAGAAGGCCGCGACCGCGAAGGCCCTGGCCAAGACGCCCAAGAAGGCCGCGGCAAAGAAGACGCCCGCGAAGAAGGCCGCGGTCAAGAAAGCCTCGGCCAAGAAGACCTCGGCCAAGAAAGCCGCCAAGAAGACCTCGGCCAAGAAAGCCTCGGCCAAGAAAGCCGCCAAGAAGACCTCGGCCAAGAAGGCTGCCTAGGACTACTTGGTCAGATGGGGATCGACAACGATCCCCAGCTGTGATCTGCTGCGGGGGTGACTCCAGAACAAATCTCCCGGGTGGGGGCCGAACTCGAGGAGTTTCTCGGCTACATCACTCATCAGATGGGTCGCAGCGAGCGGCGCGAGGCCCTCGCCAACTACATGCGTGGGCTTCTCCTCGATGGCGAGCGCAAGAGCATGGTGCCCATCGCTCAGCGCCTCGCAGCCGCGCCCGGTGACAGCGAAGCCATCCGCCAGCGACTCCAGCAGGCGATCACGATCGCTGATTGGGACGAGTGGGAGCTGTTTCGCCGACTCGCCCTGCGCGTCGAGGACAAGCTCCCGGGCCTCGACGCCTTCGTCATCGACGACACCGGCTTCCCCAAGAAGGGCAAGCACTCCGTCGGGGTACAGCGTCAGTACTCGGGGACGATGGGCCGCGTCGACAATTGCCAGGTCGCAGCAAGCCTCCACCTCGCCAGCGAGGCGGGCGGCGCTTGCATCGGCATGCGCTTGTTTCTTCCCGAGGTCTGGGCCAACGACCCAAGGCGCCGGACCAAGGCAGGCGTCCCCGAGGAGCTCTCCCATCAAACGAAGCTCGAGCTCGGCCTCGGCATGCTCGACCGCGCCCTCGAATGGGGGCTCGCGCCTCGACCGGTGCTCGCCGACGCGGCCTACGGCGACTCGACGGAATTCCGCAAGGGACTCGAAGAACGCGGGCTCCACTACGTACTGCGCATCTCCGGCAACGCGGTCGTATGGCCGCCAGGGACGTGCCCGAGCCCTCCTCCGTCCAAAGCTCCCGGCACCAGGGGGCGGCCACGAACAAAGTGGGTCTCCCCCGAAGGAGTCGAGCCCGTCTCGGTCGAAGAGCTGGCGAAGAGCTTGCCTGCCAGGCGCTTCCGTCACGTCGAATGGCGCCACGGGACGCGCGGGCCTCAGCGGCGGCGCTTCGCGGTGCTACGCATCCGAACCGCGCACCGGCATCGGTCAGGGCACCCACCGGGTGAAGTGCAGTGGCTGCTGTGTGAGTGGTCCTACAAGAAGAAGGAGCCAACCGCGTTTTATTTGTCGAACTTGCCCGCGAAGACCACGGTCAAGAGGCTGGTCTACCTGGCCAAGCTTCGCTGGCGGATCGAACGGGACTACCAGGAGATGAAAGGGGAGCTCGGCCTCGACCACTTCGAGGGACGAACATGGCGAGGCTTCCACCACCACGTCGCCCTGGTCGCCGCGGCTCACGCCTTTCTCACGCTCCACCGCGTGATTTTTTCCCCGGAGGACCCGGAGGCGGAAAGCACAGCGAGCCGAGCCGGGGCTGACCATCCAGGCATTCCGAGCGTTGCTACAAGTGGTCCTGCTTCACTTGCTGGGTCACTGTCCCATGTGCGGACGTGACATCGACCCACGGGGGCCACCGATCAGGCCCTCGCGGATGTGATCAAGTCGTACTAGGAGCCCGTGGTGAAACCCAACCCGGCGCCAGGAGCCGCGCTGGGTTCCACCACGGGCTCCTAGAGCGACCCTCGAGGACTCAAGCCTCGCCGGGCCCGTGCGCGGGCCGGGCGGGGAAACGGTCGTGGAAGGCGTCGAGGTACTCGCGCAGCAGGGCCAGCGAGGGCACGCGGCAGCCCAGGGTCCGCATGTTGCCGTAGTGGCCGACGACGGTGCGGTCGAGGAAGATCAGCTCGGTCGCCGCCTGGAAGCTGGACATGCGCTTGACCGAGGCCGGGACGAGCTTGACGACCTCGTCGTGGATCGTGGCGCGGCCGTAGTCGAAGACCGCGGCCTCGAGGAAGGGGTTGGCGAAGGTGTCGCGCCAGCGCTTGTAGAACTCGTCTTCGGGCCGCGGGCCGCTCTCGCGGCGCACGCCCAGGCGGAACAGGGCCTCGTCGACGCCCGCGTAGTCCTCGACCAGGCCGCGCTCGATCACGTCGCGGTAGGCCATGACGATGTCGAGCTCGAGCCACTTGGCGCAGCCAAAGTCGTAGAGGACGATCTTGCCGTCGGGGCGGAAGGCGAAGTTGCCGGGGTTCGGGTCGGCATGGATCACGCCGAGCTCGAAGATCTGGCCGCACATCATGCGAAAGAGGTTGCGGCCGAGCTCGTCGCGCTGGGCCTGGCCGTAGCCGATGTCCTGGAGCTGGGAGAGCTGGTCGCCGGGCTCGTAGCTCAAGGTCAGCACGCGCTTGGCCGAGCGCGTGCCGACGACCTCGGGCAGGACCATGAAGTCGTGGCGGCCGACGTGGTAGTTGCGGAACAGCCGGACGTTGCTGGCCTCGTTGGTGTAGTCGAGCTCCTCGTGGAGCCGGGCCCGGACCTCCTTGAAGGAGGCGTTGAGGGCGTCGCGGCCGACGTCGACGATCCCGCTGGCGCGCAGGGCGATCTTGAGCTGGGCGAGGTCCGAGTCGACGGCGTCCTCGACCCCGGGGTACTGGACCTTGACCACGACCTCGCGGCCGTCGTCGGTGCGCGCGCGGTGGACCTGGCCGATCGACGCGGCGGCGAAGGGGGTCTCGTCGAAGTCCTCGAAGAGCAGCTCCGGCGCGGACCCGAGCTCTTGCTCGATCTGCTCGCGGATGACCCCGAAGTCCATGGGGGGGGCCTCGCGCTGGAGCTTGCCGAGGGCGTCGGAGATCTCCTTGGGCAGCACGTCCTGGGCGATCGAGGCCATCTGCCCGACCTTCATCACGGCGCCCTTGAGCTCGCCGAGGGTCTTGGCGATGCGGTTGCCGGACTCGCGGTTGGCCTCCTCGCGGGCGGCGGCGGCGGCCTCGTCGGACTGGAACAGGGCCTTGACCTTGGTCTTGGCCATGTTGCCGGCGACCGAGGCGGTCATGCCTGCCAGCTTGAAGAAGCGCTTGCCACGGGAGGGAGGGGAGGCCACCGCCACAGACTGTGCCCGGACTCCGGCGAGGGTGCAACACGCGAGCCCGAGCCGAGCCGCTATGCTCCAGGCCGTGCGACGGATTCGAGCGCTCCATGTGGTCCCCTCGTTGTTGATGTCTGCTTCGCTGCTGGGCTGCCCGAGTGAGCCGGAGCCGGGCGACGAGCAAGGTGAAGGCGAGAGCTCGAGCGGCGCCGAGAGCGAGAGCGAGAGCGAGACCGAGGCTGGGACCGAGAGCGAGGCTGGGACCGAGACCGAGGCTGGGAGCGAGACCGAGACTGGGACCGAGACTGGGACCGAGACCGGCAGCGAGACGGAGACGGACACCGGCGCCCTCGCCTGCGAGCTCCTCGACGAGGTCGAGTGCGAGGCGCGGGCGGACTGCTTCCCGATCTCGGGCAGGCCCGCGTCGGCGCAGCTCGACTGCCTCGAGCCCGCGCGCTTCGGCCTGTGCTCGAGCACCGACCTGTGCAGCGACGCCGAGACCATCTACCTCGACCCCGAGGGCGGCTGCTGGTGGTTCTCCTCGGACTGCATCCACGACGCCGCGGGCTGGCAGGCCAACGCCGCGGCCTGCCCAGACCTCGACACCTTCGACGCGCTGCCCGAGTGCGGCGGCTGAGCCTCAGCCGCCCGAGCTGAGCTGCTCGGCCTCGATCCCCGGCGGGGTGTCGTCGTCGAGCTGATCGCGGTAGCCGGCCGGGAGCACGACCTTGGCCTGGCGCCCGCGCTTGCCTCGGACGGCGCGCAGGGCCTGGTCGGGGAAGGGCTCGTCGGCGTCGCAGCCAGCGAGCAGCGCCTCGAGCTCGGCGAGGCTGTCGACCTGCATCAGCTGCTCGCGCAGCGCCGTGCTCCCGCGAAAGCCCTTGGTGTACCAGCTCGCGTGCTTGCGAAAGGCTCGCAGCGCGAGGGCCTCGGGGCTCGGGGGGGCGTCGGTGCGCCGGTGGCTTCGACGCGGGCGTCCGCGAGGTCGCCGGGGCGCCGAGGCGGAGGGGTCCGAGCCGGCGCTGCCCGAGTCCGGGCTGGCCGAGCCGGCGCTTCCCGAGTCGAGCTCGTCCGAGTCGTCGCGCTCGCGCTCGCGTCCTCGCGCGGCCCACTCGGTCATGGCCGCGGCGTGCTCGAGCATGATCTCGGCGACCTCGCCGAAGCGCGGCGGGGCCTCGATGATGCGCCCCGCGCAAGCCTGGGCGAGCTCGCGAAACAGCCACGGCCGGCCGAGGCAGCCGCGCCCGACGATCACCCCCGCGCAGCCGGTCTGGGCCATCATCCGCAGGGCGTCTGGCCACTCCCAGATGTCGCCGTTGCCGAGCACGGGGATGTCGAGCAGGTCGACGAGCTCGGCGATGGCCCGCCAGTCGGCGCCGTCCTCGTAGAACTCCAGGGCCGTGCGCGCGTGCAGGCCGACGGCGGCGCAGCCTTCTTCCTGGGCCACGCGCCCGGCGTCGCGGAAGGTGATCAGCGAGTCGTCGATGCCCTTGCGGAACTTGATGGTCACGGGGACCTCGCCGGCCGCCTTGACGGCGGCGGCGACGATGCGCGCGAGCAGCCGCGGCTTGGCGGGGATCGCCGCGCCGCCGCCACGGCGGGTCACCTTGGGCACGGGGCAGCCAAAGTTCATGTCGAGGTGATCGATGGCGCCCTCGCCGACGAGGCGCGCCACGGCCTGGCCGACGGTGCTCGGGTCGACGCCGTAGAGCTGGAGGCTGCGCGGGTGCTCGCCGGGGGCGAAGGCGGCGAGGCGCTGGGTCTTGGGGTTGCCCTCGACGAGGGGGCGGGCGGTGATCATCTCGCTGACGAAGAGCCCGGGGACGGTCTCGGGCGCGGGCGTGCCCAGGCCGGCGGCGGCGAAGCGCCGGCACAGCGTCCGAAAGGGGGGATCCGTGACCCCGGCCATGGGCGCGAGGACCACCGGCGGCCATAGGCGCAGCGGGCCGATGCGCAGCGGCTGGGGGCCGGCCGGGTTCGTGTCGGCGCCCGCGCTCATTGCCACTGGGCCCAGAAATCGCACTGCTGCGTGCGCAGGCCCTGGCCCTCGCCGGTGGGCACGTCGAGCTCGAGGTAGGGGTCGACGCCGGCCTGGTAGACCGGCCCGGGGAAGTCCTCGCCGGCCGCGAACGCGCCCCAGGCGTCCTGGAGGGTCGCGGCGATCTCGAGGTCGCCGGCGTTTGGCTGGTACTCGAAGCCCTCGAAGAGCGTGGCGAAGTTGCCGAACAGGTAGACGAGCTCGAGGCCGTGGAAGGCGAGCTGCTCGACGCCGGGCAGCACGGTGTAGTCGTCGTAGGAGAACTGGTAGCGCCAGCTGGGCGTGCCGCCCTCGGCCGCGGCCTCGGCCGCGCGGCGGGCGTTGCAGATGAACTTGAGGTCCGTGGTCAGCGAGGCCCAGGCCGCGCTCGGGGAGTCGTAGTCGGCCACGGGGTAGGCGGCGAGCACCTCGTCGGCGTAGATCGAGAAGCTGGCGGCGACCAGCGCCTCGTACTGGGCCTCGCTGAGGTCGCTGGGGGTGTCGCGGAAGGTCTCGTCGCGGTTGCTGCCGACCACGAAGGCGGCGTCGACCTCTCCGGCGCTCAGGGCCTCGAGGGTGGTCTGGGGCAGGACGTCGCCGTCGACCGCGGGCCCCCAGCCGCGGCCGATGCCCGCGACCTCGGGGTAGCCGTTGGGCTCGGCGAACATGATCTCGGCGGCGGGCGTGGCCTGGAGGCAGGCGATGGCGTCGTCGCCCTGGCAGCCCAGAGAGTCCTCGAGGGTCTCGCTCATGTCCTGGATCGAGGCGAGCCCGCGCTGGTCACAGGTGCCGCTTTGGACGATCGCCGCGCGGAACAGCCCCGCCGCCGCCGGCGAGCCGACGAGGGCGCAGGTGTTCACGGCCCCGGCGGACTCGCCGAAGATCATGACCTGCCCGGGGTCGCCACCGAAGCGCGCGATGTTGTCGTGGACCCACTCGAGGGCGAAGATCTGATCGCGCAGCGCGTTGTTGCTGGGGACGCCCAGGTCCGGCGGCGCGTACCAGCCCAGCGCGCCCAGGCGGTAGTTGAGGGTCACGACCACGGCCCCCTGGCTGGCGGCGAGGATCGCCCCGTCGTAGAGCGGATTGACGGCGCTGCCGACCGCGTTGCCGCCCCCGTGGATGAAGACCATCACCGGGCGGTCGGCGCCCTCGCAGGCCTCGGGCGACCACAGGTTGAGCTGAAGGCAGTCCTCGTCGCCGGTGGTGGTGGGATCGCTACCCGAGACCGCCAGCTGCACGCACTCGGGACCGAAGCTGGTCGCGTCGCGCGGCTCGGTCCACGGCTCGGGGGCCTGGGGAAAGGCGAAGCGCAGCGCGCCCACGGGGGGCGCGGCGTAGGGGATGTTCGAGAAGCGGACGATCCCCTCGACCTCGCTGGGGCCGCCGGCCACCGGGCCGTAGGTGGTCTGGATCGTGGTCTGGGCTGGGTCCTCTTCGCAGGACAGGCCGCCCTCGGTCCCGCTGTCTCCAGTGCCCTCGCCCTCGGAGCTCTCGGCGCTCTCGGCATTCCCGGTGTCGATCTCGTCCCCGCCGTCCGCAGAGCTCTGTCCGCCGTCGTCGGAGCAGGCCAGGCCGAGGCAGGCGAGGGCCAGGGCCGCCGCGAGTGCGACCGTGGAGGTCGCTGGAGAAGCTGCCGGGGGATGCGCGAAGGCGACGCGGGCGAGCATGGCCAGACGGTAGCGCAGGCGCCGGCGCCAACGGCGAAACTCTGATCGGCGTGAGCTTTTCCCCCATGATTCAGGCGCAAAGCGGGCTCAGCCCGGCGTTGACCACCCCCCCGGTCATGGCACACTGCCGGCCATGCGTTCGCTGTCGATCCTGTTGACCGCCACCTTCGCCCTGATCGGGCTCAGCGCCTGCGACAAGGGCAAGGAAGCCGACAAGGCCGAGGACAAGGCCGACAAGGCCGAGGACAAGGCCGACGAGAAGGCCGACGCCAAGAAGGCCGGCGAAGACGACAAGGTCTCCGCCGCCCAGCAGGCCGTCGAGGACAACCCCGAGGCCGGCTGCATCCACGGTGAGGAGCCCGTCGAGAAGCCCGAGGGCTCCTGCGAGCACGGCAACACCGCCGCCCCCGGGGCCTCGACCGGCCACTTCGGGGCCGAGTTCGCCGTCGCCGAGGCGCAGTCCCTGTCCACGGTGCTCGCCGCCGGGCTGCCCACCGAGGCCGTCAAGGTCACCGGCACCGTCGAGGCCGTGTGCCAGAAGAAGGGCTGCTGGATGGTGATCAAGGACGGCGACAGCCAGGCCCGCGTGCTCGTCGAGGGCCACGCCTTCGCGATCCCCATGGACGGCAAGGGCAAGGCCGCGACCGTCGAGGGCACCCTCGAGGAGAAGCAGCTCGACGAGACCAACGTCGCCCACCTCAAGAAGGACGGCGACGACACCATCGAGGGCGACGGGCCGCGCAAGGAGTACTTCCTGCACGCGACCGCCGTCGAGCTCGCGCCGAACGCCTGAGCCCGAGCCTCTCACCAAAAAGCCAGCCCGCGATGGGCTGGCTTTTTTGTTGGTGAGAGATGCGAGTGGTGGACCCGGGGGCGGCTCAGCGCTCGATCACCAGGCTGCGCTCGCCGGCCTCGAGCTTGATCCGCAGCTGCCCGCCGAGCTCGTCGGCGACGAAGAGCCAGCCGCGCTCGGCGGCCGCGAGCGCGCTCGCGTCGGCGACCTGGGCGATGGCGCCGTCTTGGTCGTGGACGCCCGTCGGCGCCTGGTCCATGGCGATCACCTCGATCTCGACGCCCTGGACGAAGACCGCCCCGGGGCTGAGCGCGACCTCGAAGCTCGCCCCCGCGTCGCTCGTGTGGACGGTCGTGCCGTCGAAGAGCGCGGCCTCGCGCGAGGCCCCGGGGGTGGTGCGGATCGTCAGCGGGCCGGGATCGGTGGCGTAGGAGTCGACCTCGCCCGCGGCCGTTCCCGGCGCGGTGGTCGGGGCGAGGCTGTCGATGGTCGGGCGGAGCATGGCCACGATGTCGCCGGCGCGCAGCAGCAGGGGCGGGCGACCCAGGGGCGCGTCGACGCTGGCGAGCAGGGCCCCCGGCCCGGGGTTTTCGAACACCTCGCCGGTGAACCAGTGCACCCAGCGGCCCGGCGGCAAGTAGAGGGCGCGCTCGCTCGCGCCGGCCTCGACGACCGGGGCGCAGAGCAGGGCGTCGCCGAGCATGTAGTCGTAGCGCGGGTGCACGCCGAGCTCGGGGTAGGCCAGGCCCAGGGGGCGAACGATCGCGCGCCCGTCGGTCGCGAGGTCCTCGATCTCCGTCCACAGATAGGGGAACAGGCGCATGTGCAGCCGGGTCAGCGCGCGGTAGCTGGCGAGGATCTCGTCGTCGAAGTCCCAGGCCACGTCGTTGCTGTTGGTCCCGATCTGCATCACGGGGGTCAGCGCCGTGTGCTCGAACCACCGCGCGAAGGTCTCGGGGCTCGGGGGCGCGTGGCGGTAGCCGCCGGTGTCCGAGGCGAAGAGCGGGAAGCCGCTCGGGCCCAGGGAGCTGCCGGCGACGACGGCCGCCGGCAGCCCGCCGACGCCGGCGTAGACCTGGCCGTCGATCTCGAAGCTCTCGCCGTGGGTGGTCATGGTCGCGTCGAGGTCCCCGGGCCAGATCACGTCGACGTTGACCTGGTCCCCCGCCGAGCCGGCTCGGGCGAGCAAGAAGCCGCCCTCGGCCGGGAGCAGCTCCTGGTAGGCGCGGTGGTAGAGCCGCGGGTAGCCCTTGTGCATGGTCCGCTCGCTCGAGCCGTCGGCGAAGGCCCAGGTCGTGCGCAGCCCGTTGAGGCCCACGGTCACGTCCTCGCCGTAGTCGAGCTTGAAGCCCTCGACGCCCATGTCGGTGTAGAGCTGGATCTGCGCCTGCCACCAGTCGAAGGCGTCGGCGTTGCTGAAGTCGATCGGCTCGCCCCAGCTCGAGGTCAGCAGCGCCGACTCGGGCGGGAACAGGCCCATGAGCTCGGCCTGCTCGCGCAAGCTCGCCACGGCGGGGTTGTTGGGGTCGAGGTAGGGCGTGTGCCACAGGGCGAAGCGCAGGCCGAGGGCGTGGGCCTCGTCGATCATCGCCTGGGGAGCGGGGAAGGGCGCCGCGTCGAAGTCGAAGCTGTTGACGCCGCTGGCGTAGGGCCGGTCGACCCAGATCCCCGAGGTCGCGAGGTCGAGCGCGCGCAGGGTCTGCATGTCGGCGAGGACCTCGGCCTGGTCCTCGTTCTCGTCGCGCCAGATCCACGGGCCCAGGGCCCAGGGCGCGGGCCGGTGCGGCGTCCCAGTCAGCGCGTAGTAGTGGGCCGCGATGTCGAGGGGGTGGTCGGCGGCGAAGAGGTGAAATTGCAGGCCCGCGCCGGAGTCCGGCCCGGTGCCCACGGTCGCGCGCAGGCGGTCGGCGTCGCTTTGCGCCACGTCGAAGACCATGGCGTGGTCGTCGGCGAGGTAGAGCCCCCAGCCATTGGTGCCGGTGATGAAGGGCACCGGCACGTGGGCCTCGTTGTTGGCGCTCTCGAGCGCGGCGTCGTACTCGAGCTGCAAGGCCCGGGTGCGGCCGCGGTGCTCCGGGCTGTCGAAGACCTCGCCGAGGCCATAAAAGCCCTCCTCGCTGTCGACGACGGGGGCGAGGCGGAGCATGGCCACGCTCGAGCCCTCGCCCTCGCCCTCGCCCTCATCCGCGGGGATCCACGTCGCGGCGAAGCGCCCCGCAGCCTGCTCCTCGACGACCAGCTGGGTGCGGGCGCCACCTTCGAAGATCAGCGTGGCCTCGACCCGCGTCGGCCCGGCCTCGATGGTCTCGGCGGACTCGACCGCGCGCCAGGCCGCGGGCTCGACGAAGGCCGGGTCGTAGCTCGAGCTCTCGACGATGGCCGCGACCTCCCCGAGCAAGAAGGCGTCGGCGGGGAAGCGCAGCAACACGGTCTCGCCGCGCAGCAAGGCCAGCTCGGGGCCGGCCTCGTCCCAGGCCAAGGTGATGGGCTCCGGGTCTGGATCGGGCTCGGGGCCGCCCTCGGACTCCTCGCTGGAGCCGCCGATGTCGCTGAGATCGTCCTCGGTCTCGCCCTGGCCGTCGGCGGCAGGATCCCCGGCGCAGGCGAGCAGCCCGGCGCAGAGGATGGGCCAGAGCTTGGGGCGAGCGTCGGGGGGAGATCCAGCGGGCACAGGCATCGCGCGATGGTAGCGGATCCCCGGCGCCCGCCGCCCCGGGCCAGGTTTGGCTCTGGGCCCGCGTCTCGGGGCTCAGCGCCGGCGACGAAGGGGCGCGAGCAGACCGAGGAGCAGCAGGCCCATGAGCCCGGCGCCGCCCGGCGCGTCTTCCACGGCGCAGCCGCGCTTGCTGGGCTCGCTCGGCTCGGGGCCGCCGTCGGCCTGGGCGGACCCGTCTTCGCCGCCGTCCGCGATGATGGGCTCGGGCTCGGGCTCGGCCGGCTCGACGGGGCCGTCGTTGCCCGCTTCGGCCGGCCCGTCGAGGCTGTCGATGTTGGCCTCGAGCTCGGCGAGGTCCGCGGTCCCCTGGTCGGAGCTCAGCAGGGTCGAGCGAGAGCAGAGGTTGTCGCGGATCGTGCCCGCTTCGTTTTGTCGGGCGTAGATCAACCACTCGCTGCCCGGCTCGCCGTAGTCGCGCCCGCAGGCCGCGCTGTTGTTCGCGGTCTCGACGTTGACGGCGCCATCGAGGTTGCCCTTGAGCGTGCGCGTGACCTCGAAGCTGAAGACCTTGGCGGGCATGTTGGGGTCGCCGCCCTTGGCATCAGATACCCCGGTGAGCTTCGCGGTGAACACGAGGTCGACCTCGCGGGCGCTGGTCAGCGCGCTCTCGGTCCGAATGCACGAGCACGCCTCTGCCACGCGCGGGCTCAGCACCAGGGCCGCGGGCGCCAGGGTCGAGGTCGTGAGGACGATGGCCAAAATCCTGCGTCGCATCAGCGACAAGCTAGCAGGCTGCTGTGGTCCGCGCCGGGTCGGTCTGCGCTGTGAGCTGGCGCAGGTGTGGCACCTGGAATCTCGCCCGACCTTGTCCTACAAGCCTCCCGGGCGCGAAAACGGATGTGATCCTAAATGCTTACGGTATCTGAAGTCAGCAAGGCATACGGCGGCAAGAACCTCTTCGAGGAGGTCAGCACGACCTTCGATCCCGGCAATCGCTATGGCCTCACGGGGGTCAATGGCGCGGGCAAGTCGACCTTCATGAAGATCCTCTCGGGTGACGTCGAGCCCGACAAGGGACACGTCTCCAAGCCCAACAACGCGCGCATGAGCGTGCTCCACCAGGATCACTACAAGTACGCCGAGTCGGTCGTCCGCGACGTGGTGATCATGGGCAACGATCGCCTGTGGAAGGCCCTCGACGAGAAGAACGAGATGCTCGTCGAGGTCGACTACGACAACATGAGCGAGGACCAGGGCATGCGCCTGGCCGAGCTCGAGATGGTGATCGCCGAGGAGGAGGGCTACGACGCCGAGAACCGGGCCGAGGAGCTGCTCGTCGGTCTGGGCATCCCCGCCGAGTTCCACGGCCAGAAGCTCGAGGTCCTCCAGGGCGGCCTGCGCCTGCGCGTGCTCGTGGCCCAGGCGCTGTTCGGCGACCCCGACATCCTGCTGCTCGACGAGCCCACCAACCACCTCGACATCGAGTCGATCCGCTGGCTCGAGAACTTCTTGATCAACTACTCGGGCGTGCTGATCGTGATCTCCCACGATCGCCACTTCCTCAACCGCGTGTGCACGCACACCGCGGACGTCGACTACGAGAACATCATTCTCTACCCCGGCGGCTACGACAAGATGATGCAGCAAAAGGTCGCCTACCGCATCGCGGAGGAGAAGCAGGCGTCCAGCAAGCTCAAGAAGATCTCCGACCTCCAGGACTTCATCCGCCGCTTCGGGGCCAACGCCAAGAAGGCCTCGCAGGCGAGCTCGCGCAAGCGCGAGGTCGAGAAGATCAAGCTCTCGATGTCGGACCTCAAGCGCTCGAACATCCAGCGCCCCTTCATCCGCTTCGAGCTCGCCCGGCCCTCGGGCAAGCTCGTGCTCGAGGTCGATCGTCTGAGCAAGTCCTTCGAGGCCGACAAGCCGGTGCTCGAGGACGTCAACTTCACGCTGACCCGCGGCGACAAGCTGGCCGTGGTCGGGCCCAACGGCGTGGGCAAGACGACCCTGCTCAAGTGCATCGCGGACATCTACCAGCCCGACAGGGGCAGCTTCCGCCTCGGCCACGAGGTCAGCGTGGGCTACATGCCCCAGGACCACGAGGAGGCCCTCGCGGACGCCCAGGGCAAGACCGCCTACGAGTGGCTGCACCAGTGGGACCCCAAGGCCACCGTCGAGGAGGTCCGCGGGGTGCTCGGGCGCATGCTCTTCCCCAGCGAGGACGCCGACAAGCCGATCTCGGCGCTGTCGGGCGGCGAGACCGTGCGCATGCTGATGTCCAAGCTGACCTTGACCAAGGACAACCTGCTGCTCCTCGACGAGCCCACCAACCACCTCGACCTCGAGTCGATCCGCGCCCTCGAGGAGGCGCTGGTCAAGTACGAGGGCACGCTGATCTTCGTGGCCCACGACCAGGCGCTGCTCGAGGAGGTCGCGACCTGCGTGCTCGAGCTCGAGCCCGACGGCAAGTGGGACTTCTTCCCCGGCGGCTACGAGGACTTCCTGCGCAAGACCGGCAAGCTCGACTGATGCGCGCCCGGCTGCTCGCTGTGGCCCTCGCGGGCCTGGTCCCCGCGCTCGCGGGCTGCAAGGCCAAGGGCGGCGAGGCGCCGGGCGAGGACGCCGGGGTCTCGCCGGGGATCGAGCTGCCGGCGCAGCTCGATCCCGCGCCCGCGCCCGCCGACCTGTGCCCGGTGCGGGCCGAGTGCCAGGAGGGCCTCGCCGCCCTCGTCGCGCGCTGTGACGAGGGCGGCAGCGAAGACCAGCCTGGGCGGACCTGCTTCGAGGCCGGCTTCGTCACGCACGTCGTCGCCGGCTCGGCCTACCAGGGCGACGTCGCGGCGCTGACCGAGGAGCTGCTGCGCCTCTACGATCTGTCCTGCGCGCGCGGCTACGGCCACGGTTGCGCGTGGGCGGCGTCCTTGCGCCTGTTTCGCGCGGGCGAGGGCGACCGCGAGCGCGCGCTCGCGGACGCCGAGCAGGGCTGCCGCGCGGGCAGCGGCTCGGGGTGTGTGCTTCAGGCGCAGGCGATGCTCCACGACGAGGCGACGCACCAGCGAGGTGAGGACACGCTGCGCTTTTTGTGTGCGCAGCGTGAGCTCGCCCAGGCGTGTGGCGATCTGGCCCACCTGCACCTCGCGGGCGAGCTGCTCCCGCAGTCGGTCAACGACGCGCTGAGCTTCGCCGAGCGCGGCTGCGCGCTCGAGGGGCCGGCCGCCTGCGCTGCCTTTGCGAGCATCGTCTACAGCTTCGAGTCGCTCGCGGACCTCTCGGCCCAGGCCCTCGACGCGGCCGCCTTTGCCTGCGAGCGCGGCGTGGCGGGCAGCTGCGCGAGCGCGGCCGTGCTCTTCGATCGCGCCCGCGACAAGCTGGGCGCGGACGCGTCCTGGGACGACGCGAGGGTCGTGGATCTGCTCGATCGTGGCTGCCAGGAGCTCGAGAGCCCCGCCGCCTGCGTGCTCCTGGGGATGCTCTACGAGGGCGGCCTCGGCGAGACCTTGCCCGTGGACTTTCAGCGCGCCACCGAGCTCCACCGCTGGGCCTGCGAGCACGGCGACGACGAGGGCTGCCTGCGCCTGGGCGTGGTGCTGAGCAACTCCAAGGACAGCAAGCAGGCCGAGTTTGGCCGCCGCCTGGTCGTGGAGCTGTGCGCCGACGGCTACCCGCCGGCGTGCGCGATGTTGCCTCCGGAGCTGCGCGGGCGCTGACGCGTTGCGCCCCACCGGCCGCGCGGGTGTGTCCCATCGTGCGGCGTGGGGGGGGTGTGAACCCGCTCGTGACGCACGGCCCATCGGCGGGCCGTGGTCGGGGGCCGAGCTGACGCGGGGAGCTTGTGGTCCTATGCTGGGTCTCGGTCGATGGCTGGACAGCTGAAACGAGCGGTGGCCCACGCGCGAGCAGCAAGTGACGACGACGAGCGTCCGCTGGTCGGGCTCGACGCGCTCCCGCGGACGCGCGCCTACCTCGAGAGCCTGCCCCTGGGCCTCGACGGCTACCCCCGGCTGTGGGCGAAGTCGGCGATCGTCCGCCACATCCAAAACAACTCGCAGGTCCGCATCGTCGGCCTGCCCGCCTCGCTGCAAGACTGGCTCGAGCTCCCCACCGACAAGCTGTGGATCCCCCAGGCGCACACCCTGGCGCTGATCCTCGCGCTGGTCGAGGCCCAGGGCTACCCCGCGCACAGCGAGGCCGAGCGTCGATGGATCCGCACGGCCGCCAGCGACCTGTTCAGCTCGCCGCTCTACGCCCTGTTGATGCGGGCGGTCAGCGTGCGCTTGCTGCTGCAGGGCGCCAATTTGCGCTGGTCGGCCTTCTTCCGCGGCTCCACGCTGGCGGCGGAGGTCTACGGCGAGGAGGCCGAGCTGTTCCTGGAGGCCGCCGTCGGCCTCTTCGATCACAACCTCGCCAACATCTTCGCCGAGGTGACCTCCGCGGCGATGGACTTCAGCACGCCGTGCTCGCCCGGGCGTCGCGTCGAGCTCATCGACTGCGCGCCCGGGCGAGTGCACTATCGTGTCAGCTGGTAGCTGGTCGCTGGTCGCTGGCGCGCGCTCAGGCGTTGACGACGATCTTGCGCACGCGGGCCTGGGCGCGCTTGGGCAGGCGCAGGCGCAGCTCACCTTGCTCGAAGTTGGCGTCGATGGCGTCGAGGTCGACGTCATCGCCGAGGGCGAAGCTGCGCCGATATTCGAGCTGCTCTCCGCGGGCGACCAGGCGCAGCTCGCCATCTTCGACGGTCATCTCGAGGGCGTCCTTGGCCACCCCGGGGAGGTCGGCGACGAGCAGGAATTCGCCGTCGCTCTCGAACACGTCGACGAGGGGGTAGACGACGGCCCCCGTGGGCTGGGCTTGGGCTTGGGCCTGGGTCTGGGTCTGGGTGGTCTGGGCTCGAGTGCTCATGATGAAGTCTCCTCTTCGGGTGGGTGGGTGCTCAGGCGGCCGCGATCGCGATGGTCCGCGGGGCTGCGCTGGCGTGCTTGGGCAGGCGGATGGTCAGCTGGCCGTCTTGCAGCTTGGCCGCGACGGCCTCGCCGTCGATGCGCTTGGGCAGGGCCACGCGTCGCTCGATGCGGTAGCCGGCGCGCTCGCGGCGGATCGCCTGGAAGCCCTCGGGGGCCTCGACCTGGCGCTCGGCGACGAGCTCGACCCAGTCCTCGCCCACGCGCACGTCGAGGTCCTCGGGGCTGATCCCCGGCAGCTCGGCGCGCAGCTCGAAGGCGTCCTCGCGCTCCTCGAGGGTCAACTTGGCCGGCTTGCGCACGAAGTGGGTCTTGCGGCCGCGGGCGGGGAGCATGGCGTCGAAGAGCATGTCCATGGTCCGAAGGTGATCGTTGGGGGTGAAGCGGTGCATCAACATTTCGAATCTCCTGGTGACGTAGCCCTGCCTCGCTTCGCTGAGCGTGCTCGTGAGCGACACTCGAGGAAGGGGGTGGTCGCCTGGGGCGACCCGTTGAAGGTGGTGGTGGTCGGGGGCGCCCGGCTTGGGCGGTGCTCCCCGGCACGGGCACGAACCTGTGCACGCGCTCGCGGGCGTCAACCCCCGGCGGCAAAGTCCCGGGGCATCGAGCCAGCTCACATGCCGTGGCGTGGCCTCCGCCGGCCGCGACGGCGTTCTCGGGCTGTTCTCCGCGGCCCCGCCGAGCGCCGCGAAGCGGCCGCACAAAAGCGAATTCTCCGGTGATATCGTGACGTGGTGTCAATGTTGCTCGCCCTCGCCCTCGCCTCGTCGAGCGTCGTCCCCCCACAATCGGGGGGGACACAGGACCCGGGGATCCTCGTCACGCCAGCCGCGGTCGAGGTGCCCGACGAGAGCGGAGGAGGGGAGGGCGAGCCCGAGGTGGTGAGCGAGGCGGCGTGGGTCGGCGGCTCCGTGGCGCAGGTCCCGGGGATCGAGCTGGCCAAGCCCGCGTCCGCGCCGGTCGTCCCCATGACCGTGGGCGTGGTCGCCCCGCCCAAGCCCATGTCCGGCGTCGGCCTGCTGTCCTTGTCGTCGATGATCTTCATGGTCGGCCTGAGCACCCACGTGACCGCGGGCGTCGTCCAATCGGGCTACTGCAAGGGCTGGCGGGCGCGCGGCTACAATACGGCTCACGGCTGCTTCCATGACAACGAGCCGTGGATCGCCCACGGGGCGTCGGGCTTCGCCTACGGGAGCTCGCTGATCCTGGCCGGGGTCGGCGGGGCGGCGCTCGGGCGCCGCGACGCCTGGGAGTCGGTGGTCGGGGATCACCGGCAAAGGAACGCGCGGGCGAGCGTCGGCGTGGGGGCGGTGCTCGTGGCCTTCGGCGTCGCGGCTGGCGTGGCCGAGGCGGCCCTGCTCCCGCGCGAGCTCTACACCTACTGCTCGAGCTACGCCTGCGAGGTCGACCGCCGCCAGACTTACTATGGCCTCGCGGGGGCCAGCGCCCTGGGGCTGACGGTCGGGACCGGGCTGATGACCTACGGCGTGGCCTACCGTCGGCACCGCGAGGGCTACCTGGGCTCGCTGCGTTGGAGCCTGAGCCCGCGGGCCTCGGCGCGCTTGCTCGGGGCGAGCGCGAGCCTGCGCTTTTGAGGCTCAGGCCGAGGACGCGACGGGACTGCTGGCCGCGTTGCCCGGGACCTGGACGTCGAGGAGCGAGAGGACCTCGTCGCGGAGCGCCTCGAGGGGCAGGGGCTTGTGCAAGATCCGGTCGAAGCCGGCCTGGCGCAGGTCCTCGAGGGCGTAGTCGTGGTAGCCCGAGAGCAGCACGAAGAGCGGGAGCTCGTCGAGGGCCGCGCGGGCTGCCTCGAGCATCTCGACGCCGGACTTGCCCGGCATGCGCATGTCGGTGAGCACGAGCTCGTAGCGCCCGCTCAACAGGCGCTCGAGGCCCACCTGCCCGTCGCGGGCCTCGTCGCACTCGATGCTGAAGCCAGCGAACATGCGGGCCAGGGCCATGCGCAAGATCGCGTCGTCCTCGACGATCAAGATCCGGGTGGTGGTGCGGAGCATGTCGTTCATCCTGGGCCCTGTCCCCGGGGGATGTGCAGTTCGAAGGTCGTCTGCGCCGCCGAGGCGACGTGGATCAACTTGGCGCCCATCTTTTCGGCCAGAGACTTGGACAGGCTCAAGCCCAGGCCGGTGCCCTTGCCTGGGGCCTTGCTGGTGACGAAGGGGGTCATGAGCTGGGCTTCGATCTCGGGGGGGAGGCCGGGGCCGGAGTCGGTGACGCAGCAGGTGACGCTGCTGTCGCTGGCGTCGACATGTAGCCGAACCCAAGGTGGGGCGCCGCCAGTTTTTTCTTTGCCACCTTCGACGGCGGCGTCGAGGGCGTTGTTGAGCAGGTTGAGGAGAATCTGACCAATGTCAGCGGGCCGGCCGAGGGCGCAAGCCTGGCCGGGGCCGACACCCTCGACTCGAAAGTCGACGCCCTCGGCACGGAAGCGAGCGCCGCACAGCTCGACCTGCTGATCCGCGAGCGCGCGGATGTCGACCGGGACCAGGGGATCGTCGGGGCTGTGGCGGCTGACAGTGCGCAGGGCGCCGACGATCCGCGCGATGCGGTGCGTGGTCGCGAGCAGGCCCGCGTTGCACTCACGGACGAACTCGAGATCGGGAGACTGGTCGGACGCTCGCGCAGCCAGCTCCTGGGCCATGAGCTGGCTGTTGACCATCAGGCTCTGCAGCGGCGTGTTGAGCTCGTGGGCGATGCCCCCGGCCATCAGCCCGAGGGCCGCGAGCCTGGCCTCGCGCTCGTCGGCGAGGCGGGCCTCCACGGCCTGGGTCACGTCCTCGTAGGTGATCAAGATGCCGCCGTCCCTGGTGTCGAGGCTGCGCCACCACGGGCGGATCGACCAGCGCAAGAAGCGACGCCGCCCGTCGCGGCCGACGATGGGATCTTGCTCGGCGGTGACCCGCTCACCTCGCTGTGCGCGGCGCCTGGCGACATCCCATTCTTTGGGTAGTGGTGCGCCGAGCTCCTCGGGGGTGTGCGCGATGAATGCGCGGTCGTGAAGACCGTGGAGGTGCAGCCACGCGTCGGAGGCGGCGAGGTAGCGCCCCTCCCCGTCGAACATCGCAACGGCCGCCGGGAGGTGGCGGACCAGCTCCACGAGCAGCTCGCGGTGGCTGGAGAGCACGCGCTTGGCCTGCTCCGTCGCCGTGCAGTCGAAGTGCGTGCCCGTGAATCGAATCGCCTCGCCCGTGGCGTCTCGCCCCGAGATCCGCCCACGGTCGAGGATGTAGATCCACTCGCCGTTGGCGTGGCGCATGCGATGTATATTTTCGTAACAGTTTGTTTTGCCCGCGAAGTAGGCCTGGATGTCGGCGTAGCAGCCGGCGATGTCGTCGGGGTGGACGCGCTCCTCCCAGGTCGAGAGGCTCATGGGCGTGTGCTTGTGGTCCAGACCGAGCATTTCACACCAGCGGCGATCGAACTGAACGGAGTTATCGCGGAGATCCCAGTCCCAGATGCCCAAAGACGCGCCGTCGAGGGCGAGGTTGAGACGGTCGATGAGCTGCTCGTTGCTCAACGAATCCAGGAATTGCTCGAGGTTCATCGTCCTCTAGGCGCGACCATCATCGCCCTCGCTGGCTAGCCAAAACCCCACGTTCGCATGGTGACACAATTTTGGACCAGGCGACAACCTGGCCGTCGCGACCAACCCCCGCGAGCGACCAGTTTGGCCCCCGGCAAAAAGCGCGGGGTGACTCCCCCAAACAGAGGCTTGGGCTATCCTCCGCGGCCATGAGCGAGGCGCTCTCGATCGTCCTGTCCGGCGGTGGTTGCAAGGCCTTTTGGGCCATGGGCGCCTACGACGTGCTGGGTGATGTGTTACCGCAGGTGACCCATTGGGCCGGAGTCAGCGCCGGCGCCGGGATGGCCTTGGCGAGGGCCGCCGATCGCTTCGACGAGTGCCTCGAGCTGTTCTTGGAGGCGGTCGAGCACAACGCTCGAAACGTCTATCCACAAAAGATCCTCAAGCGCGAGCGGGCCTTCCCCCACGACGACATCTACCGCGCCGCGGTCCGACGTGTGTTCCACGAGGGCGGCTTCGAGCGCCTGCGAGCGGGCGCGCCGGTCTACATCCTGCTCAGCTACATCAAGGCCGGCTATCCGCAGCTGCCGACGAGCTGGAGCGCCGTTCGCAAGTTCGCCGAGGCTCGCAAGCGCAAGGACCTGCACGGTCCCGAGGCGGTCCCCCGGGGGATCGGTCAGCAGGTGGTCTGCTCGCGCGACGCCATCGACACCGAGCAGCTCCTCGACTGGGTGATGATGTCCTCGACGATCCCCCCCTTCACGCGAGTCCAGCGGCGGGCCGGCCGAACCTATCTCGACGGGGGGCTCATCGACAACGCCCCGATCCGTGCGCTGCCCGCCGAGGCGCGCGGCGAGGGTCGCAAGGTGCTGTGTCTGATCAGCCACGCCAAGCCCACGCCCACGGGCTCCGTGCGCGCCCCGAGCGGCGCGCAGGTGCTCTACCTCGCCGCGCGCCGCGAGCTGCCCGTGCGGATCTGGGACTACACTTCTCCCGAGCGGATCCGAGAGATCATCGAGATCGGACGAGAAGACGGCGCGGCGCACCGAGGGCGCCTGGAGGCGTTCTTGAATGGCTGAACCAGACAGTCGATTTTTTCAGGCCAACGAGCGCACGCTCTTGGCGTGGCTGCGCACCGGCTTGGGGCTGTCGGCCTTCGGCTTCGCCGTGGCCAAGTCGGGCGCGCTGATCCGGGTGCTCGCCCCGGGCACCGCCGAGCACCCGCTCAACGCGTGGCTCGGGGTCGCGCTGGTGCTCGCGGGGGTGATGGCGATGAGCGTCGGCTTGCTGCGCTACCACCGGGTCCACAGCGCCCTGCGTGAAGGACGATCGGTGCCCGACTCGGCGACGGCGGTAACCGTGCTGTCAATTTTGACCATCGTGGTCGCGCTGCTGCTGGCGGTCTACCAGCTGATCTCCTGAGCTGGGCCACGCTCTATACGTAGAGCCCCGAGCCAGTTTTATCGCGCCCCGTGACGCTGCTGCGTCGCGTCTGGGGTGCTGCCCTGATACTGTCGAGCGGCGACGAGTGGAGCCGAGATGGCGGTCAGCGATGAGGTGAGCGACGAGGTGGACGAGGGCATCACGTTGTCGAGCGCCAGGAGCTCGAGCGCGAGACTGCTGGCGAGCGCCCTGCCCCCGCTGCGGGAGGGGGTGCCGCGCTCCGTGGGTCGCTATCTGCTGCTCGAGGAGATCGGCAAGGGCGGCATGGGCACGGTGTACTCGGCCTTCGACCCCGAGCTCGAGCGCACCGTCGCCATCAAGCTGATCGACGCGCCCACGAAGCGGGGGGACGAGGGGCAGGGCAGGCGCGGCGACGCCTACCGACGGCTGCGGCGAGAGGCCCAGGCCATCGCCCAGGTCTCGCACCCCAACGTGATCGCGGTCCACGACGTCGGCGAATTCGAGTTCGCTGGCCGCCGGGGGCTGTTCATGGTCATGGAGCTGATCGACGGCAGCGATCTGAGCCGCTGGCTGGGTGCGCGGGAGCGCAGCGTCGCCGAGATCCTCGACGTGTTCATCCAAGCGGGGCGCGGGCTCGAGGCCGCGCACGCCAAGGGCATCGTGCACCGCGACTTCAAGCCCACCAACGTGCTCGTCGACGGGCGCGGGCGGGTGCGCGTGCTCGACTTTGGCCTCGCGCGTGGCGAGGGCGAGGGGGAAGGCGAGCGCGGGGAAGCAGAGCGCGGGGAAGAAGAGCGCGACCTCGACGTGGGCGAGATCGACGAGAGCGTGGCGGTCGCCCGCCTGCTTCGCGAGCGCGGCGAGGGCAAGGACAGCGCCGGCGAGTCGGCCGCGGCGCTCAGCGTGGGCCGCTCGCGGGGGAGCGCGAGCATGCTCAGCGTCCCGCTGACTCGCCACGGCGCGATCATGGGCACGCCGCGCTACATGTCGCCGGAGCAGCACATGACCGCCGGCGTCGACGCGCGCAGCGATCAGTACAGCTTTTGCCTGGCGCTCTACGTGGCCTTGTTCCGCAAGCTGCCCTTCGACGAGAGCAACGCCAAGGCGTTGATCACCAGCAAGTTCGCGGGGGTCCAGGAGTGGAGCGCGCCCGAGGTCCCGGGCCACGTGATCGCGGCCCTCCAGCGCGGCCTCGACCTCGACCCCGAGCAGCGTTGGCCGGACATGGGCAGCCTGGTGGCGGCGCTGGCCGACGACCCCAAGGGGCGGCGACGTCGACGGATCGCTGTCTTCGCGGGCGTCGGCGCCCTGGCGGTGGCCGTGGCCGCGGGGGTGCTCTGGGATCGCCAGGCCGTGGCGAGCTGCGCGGATCAGCGCGCGTGGATCGAGCAGGCCTGGGGCCCGCGCCAGGTCGCGGCGGTCGAGCAGGCCTTCTCGGCGGTCGAGCGTCCCTACGCGGCCAAGGCCCTCGAGCAGGTCCGCGGCGAGCTCGATCGCTACGCCGAGGTCCTGGCCGGTGGTCACGAGGGTCTGTGCCTCGACGAGCACCGTGGTGGCCTCTCCGACGCCGTACTCGCTGCGCGCGCGGCCTGTTTCTCGGAGGACCTCGCGCGTCTTCAGGCCGTGGTCGCGCGCTTCTCTGCCGCCGGCGCGGAGGGGGGCACCAAGGGGCAGGGGGGGAGCGAGGGCGTGGTCGAGCGCGCGGCCGAGGTCTTGAGCGTGCTCCCGGATCCAGAGGCCTGCGCCGCCCTCGAGCGCCCCCAGGCGCACACGGTCTTCGACCCCGCGGCCCGCGAGGCGATCGAGACCGAGCTCTTCGACCTCGAGCTGCTGTCCGCCGCCGGAGAGCGGGCCGCGGCCATCGAGCACCTCGGCCCGCTGCTCGAGCGCGCGCGCAGCCTCGACGACGCCTACACGCTGACCTCGGTGTTGATCCGCGCTGGCAGCATTCAGGCCTCCGTCCACGAGGACGAGGTCGCCGAGCAGCTGCTGTCGGAGGCGGTGATCTCGGCCGAGACCTTGGGCGCCCACGACCTCGCGATCGACGCGCTCACCGGCCTCGCTCGCGCGCTCACGGATCGCCGCGGTCGCTGGGACGACGCCCAGCGCAGCCTCGACTTCGCCCGGGCCAAGTACGCCCGGGAGCCGGGCGGCAGCGACGGCGAGTGGATCCTCCACTACATCCAGGCCTCGATTCACGTCCAGCACGAGCGCAAGCCCGAGGCCATGGCCGAGTACGAGCGCGCCCTCGAGTTCGCGCTCGGCGAGCCGCCCATGGTCCGCGCGCGGATCCTCCACGCGCTGGCCTTCACCGAGGCGCGGGCCGGCAAGCCCGAGCAGGCCGAGGCTCACGCCGCCGAGTCCATCGCCCTGCGCGTCGAGGTCTACGGCCCCGAGCACCCCAACTTGATGTATCCGCTGCGCGCGATGGCCGAGATCGCCCGGGATCGCGGGCACTACGACGACGCCCTCGCCCGCCTGGATCGCGCCAGGGCCCTGGGCGAGGCGCGCTACGGCCCCGACAGCGTGCTGCTCGTCGAGCCCCACGCCGAGAAGGCGGTGACCCTGCGCAAGCTCGGGCGCTACGAGGAGGCCCTGGCCGAGTACGAAGAGGCCGCGCGCCTGCGCCGGGTCAACCAAGACGAGGATCTCGGCGAGACCTTGAGGATGCAGTCGCAGGTGCTCACGCGCCTGGGCCGAAACGAGGAGGCCCTGGCCCGCGCCGACGAGGCCCTGGCCGAGCACCGCGAACACCACGGGAGCGACGAGCAGGTGCCCTGGCTGCGCGCGCGCTTCGTGATGCACCGGGGCGAGGCCCTGCTCGGCCTCGGCCGCTACCGCGAGGCGCTGATCGACTTCGAGCGCGCCGCCGAGCTGCGCACCGCCGAGAAGTCCGACAGCTTGCTCGTGCGGATCTGGGTCGGCGCTGGCGAGGCGTGCCTCGGCCTCGGTGAGCTCGAGCGCGCCGCCGAGCTCTTCGCGCGCGCCCGGGCCCACAACGAAGCCGACGAGGGCGAGGGCGGCCGGACCCTCGCGCGCCTGGACCTCGGCCTCGCTCGGGTCAGCCACGACCCCGACGAGCGCCGGCGCCTCGCCCAAGCTGCGATCGCCGGCTTCACGGACGCGGGGGGCGACGAAGACCTCGCCGAGGCGGCGCGGGCCTGGCTGGCCGAGGTCGAGGGCGACCGGTGACGCCCGAAGTACGAGCAGAAGCTGGTTTGGGGCGCGAGGCCGATCGTCTCGGGCAGCTGCTCGCGCGCCATCCTTTCGTGATCCTCGACGGCGGCCTGGCCACCGAGCTCGAGCGCTGTGGCTGCGACCTGGACGACCCGCTGTGGTCGGCCAAGCTCCTCCTCGACGAAGATGAGCCGCACCTGCTCGAGGTCCACCGTCGCTGGCTGGCCGCCGGCGCCGAGGTGATCACCACCGCCAGCTACCAGGCCACGCTCTCGGGCCTGCGCGCCCGCGGGCTGAGCGAGGACCAGGCCCGGGCGGCCCTGCGTCGCAGCGTGCGTCTGGCCCAGCGCGCCGTCGCCGACCACACCCAGCACCCGCACCCGCACCCGCGCGCCGTCGCGGCCTCGATCGGCAGCTATGGAGCCCACCTCGCCGACGGCTCCGAATACCGCGGCGGCTACGGCCTCGACCCCGCGAGCCTCGCCGACTTTCACCGCCCCCGCCTGCTCGAGCTCAGCGCCGCCGCCCCGGACCTCCTCGCCTTCGAGACCATCCCCGACGCCGAGGAGGCCCGCGCCATCGCGGCGCTCTTGCGCGAGCGCCCGGGCCCGCGCGCCTGGGTCTCCTTCTCTTTGCGCCCCGGCGCCAGCGCGCCGCGCCTGGCAGACGGCACCCCCCTCGAAATCGCCGCCGCGCCTTTGCTCGGCATCCCCCGCGTGGCCGCCCTCGGGGTCAATTGCCTGGGACCCCACGAGGTCCTCCCCGCCCTCGAGACCCTGGCCGCCCTCGCCCCCGGCCTCCCCCTCGTCGCCTACCCCAACAGCGGCGAGCGTTGGGTCGCGGGTCAGTGGGGCGAGGGCGAGCTCGAGCTCGCGACCTACGTCGCCTTGGCCGAGGGTTGGTGGCGCGCCGGGGCCCGGCTGATCGGCGGCTGCTGCCGCACCCGGCCCGCGCACATCCAGGCCCTCGCCGAGCGCCGCGCGCGACTGTGAGGCCAGCGCGAATGCTTGGCCAACCGGCGGGCCACCGTCCCGTCACCCGGCCAGATGCTCCTCAGCGTCCGGCTTTGACTCGAATCCCGTAAACCAGGCCGATTTCTGAGCCGACTCTGCACTATTGGGCGCTTGATCTGAGCGAGGGAACGGCGTCGGTCCGGGGTCGCTATCCGCAGATGGCCGGCCCAGGTTCGGGACATGGCTACCCGGAAACCCCGCACCCCGTCCCGCACCCCAAACCCTGCGTTCGGCCGCTACGTCCGTTCGCTCCGACGCGCCCGCGGGCTCACCCAAGAAGAACTCGCCGAAGCTGCCGGCCTCGCCCCCAGACACGATCCGTCGGCTCGAGCGCTGCGAATTCTCGCCGTCGCTCGACACGCTCACAAAGCTGGCCGCCGGCCTGCGGTTGTCGATCTCGACGCTCTTCCTGGCCTACGAACCCGGCGAGATCGGGACGACCCGCCAGCTGGTCGAGTACGTCGGGGCGATGGACTCGCACGAGGTCAACATCGCGGTCCGCGTCCTGGCGCTGCTGGTCAACCTTCTGAACGCGTCCGAGGGAGGCCCCGACGATGGCCGGTGTGGGTCAAGCGGCACAAGGAGGCCGGGACATGGCCGCAGTGATCATCCCCCTGGACCCCGAGCGCGTCGACGTCGACGACTTGGCGCCGCACGTGCGCGAGTTGCTGACCTGGTTCGACGGGGACGTCTCGCCCGAACTTGCGGGGCTCGTGCGCTTCGCTCCGGCCGGCTTGCTCGAGCACGAGCGCACGGCGCTGCGTGACGCCCCCTGCGCGCCGACGCTGTGGTCGATCGGGGCGATCGTCGAGCACGTGCTCGTGCCGCTCGCCTGGGGTTGGCTCACGAACGGGGCGCCCGTGCCCGACGATCTCGGCGCGGTCCTGGTCGATCTGCTCGCCGATCCCCGACTCGACGCGGACGTCCGGTGGGAGATCGAGACGATCCTGGTCGAGTGCGAAGAGGCTGCGACGTTGAACTGACGCAGACGGCGCACACGCCGTGATCTAGCAACGTGCTCCGTGCTTGGCCGCACGCCGACAGCCTTGTAGTTGGGCCAAGCGCACGCAACCCCACCCCAGGGAACCTGGCCGCGAGGATGGGCCGGCTGCCTTCTGAACAGGTTCTTGTCACGATGGGCTGGTTGAGTGCTACACATTATGGAGATGAGGAGGGACCTCACCAGGCGGAAGATGCTCACCGAAGGCACCCTGTCGGTTTCGGCAGAGCAGTTGCGCGACCAAGATCTTGCGGCCCTGCTTGTCCTCGCCGGGACCGCTGCCCTGATCGCCACCGTCGCAAAGTTGGTCAGTGAGCGCGTGGAGTCCAGCGGCGAGGATGATGTCAGGCGCGAGGTTGAGCACATCGTGACTCGTGCAGCACGACGCGCGCGCTCCGCAGAGAACTACCGTTTGTCGCCAGCAGGCGCGTTCGTGCATGGCCTCGGAGATCTGATCGACTTCTACCCAGACGCAGAAGACGGCTCCGCCTACGGCCCATCGCCAGCAAAATCAAGCCGTCGAGTTGGCCGTGTCGCTCAATCCCGACAAACTGGTTGAGCAACTGCTCGACCAGGGTATGACAGAGCAGCAGATCACCGATCTCGTGGCTCAAGAGATCCTGAGGTCTCGGCGTCATGAACCAGAGTCTGGGGCCAAGGCTAACGACGACGCCGCGGACCAACCAGACCGCACCCCTGACGACGACGCACCGTACAAAGCCGGCGAGACCAGCGCGGTTGGAATCGAGCGTAGCGAGCCAAGCGGCCCGACCGAGACGAAAGCCGCGGATGTCATCCGTCGCGTAGTCCAGCAGGTCAACGCCTCCGATCCGGACGGACCCCGTGAGGCCATGGTCCTCATGAGTGAGTACCTAAGTGAGTCACACAGCGGGCCGCTGCCGTCGCCGCGTCAGGCGTTGGCGTATGAGAGCATCCTTCCCGGGTTCACGGAGCGATGCCTTGTCGACTACGAGGCAAACAACCAGGCCATGCGAAATAGCCTCGCAAAGCGAGATCGCAGGCTCGATAGGGGACAGGTTTTTGCACTCGTCTTCGCGCTCACATGTCTGTTGTGCGGGCTGACCTTCGCCGTGTTGGGTTACGCAAAGGTTGGAGGGGCGGTAATCGTCGGTGTTATTGGTGCGGTCGTGAGCGCTTTCCTGGCGACCAAGAAGAGGCCGGCCAAGGCACTGCGTGAGTCCACCGAGGAGGCGGACACTGATCGGTGATGTGGTCCGGTGGTGCATTCAGGCGCCAGCGACCTGCATCCATGAGTTCGGCCACGTGTTCGACCCCGGGCACTCGGCCCCGTCGGCAAGGTGGCCCCACGCCGCACCCGACCGCCGCGTCAGCACCCGGGCCCCGCAGTGCCCGCACGTGATCCGTCGGTGATCGTCGCGACGTCGCGCTACTTGGCCCGCTTGCGCGCCTTCTTCTTGCCGGCCTTCTTGCGGACCGGGAACGTGCGCTCGGTGTTCCAGTACGGGCTCTTGCACTTCGGGCAGACCCGCGGGAGATCCTCGGCTCTCCTCAAGGTTTAGTGGGTCCAGAATGGGTAGATGTGGGCAGGATACGCATGAATGCCGCCACAGCATAGAAACAGCATGGAGATGAGCGAGGCGGCCGAGTGGAAGCCGTAGGACCGGCGGGTGATCGTCCGGGCCTTGCCGTTGAGACCCTCGACGCGGCCGTTGTTGAGGCGGTCGCGGACGTACTCGAGGATGCCCTCGCGGTGCTGGCGTATGGTCCGCGCGAGCTTGACGAAGGGACGCAGGCGCGAGCGGCTGGCCCAGCTGAGCCACTCGTCGAGCTTGGACCGAGCGAGCCAGATGTAGCGGCAGTCGAGCACCGCAGCGAGAGCCTCCTCGAGCAAATAGGCCCGGTAGATGCGCTGGTTGGTCCGCTGGAGTTGGTCGAGCTTTCGGCTCTCGAAGTCGGTGAGGTTCCAGGGGTTCTTCAGCAGGGCCCAGCGAGTCTTCTTCAGCGCCTTCTTGTCGTCGACCTCGGCCTCGCGGACCTCATCGCGGCGGACCTCATCGACGGCCTTCGAGGCGAGGCGCTGGACGTGGAAGCGGTCAAAGATGATCGTCGCTTCGGGCGAGGCCTCGGTCACGGCCTTGATGTACGCGGCGCTCATGTCGATGGTCACCGCCTCGAGCTCGGCGCAGCGCTCGGGGCCCAGGAGCGTGAAGAACTGCGTCAGCGTCTCCGCGCTCTTGCCCTCGGCGGCCCAGATGATCTCGCCGGTCTCGTGATCGACGACGACGGTGACGTACTTGTGATGGCGGCGGTAGCTGAGCTCGTCGACGCCGATGATGCGCAAGCCATCGAGGCGATCGACCTCGCCTCGATGGCGACGGACGACGCGCTGGATGATCTTACCGACCGTCTCCCAGGCGATTCGCATCAGCCTCGTGACGGTGGTCTTGTCGTTGCACTGGGCGAGGTAGGTGGTGTGCGCCTCGAAGGGCTCGGTGAAGCGCGAGCCGGACTCGGCCCAGGGCACGTGTTCGGTCTTGACGCCGCAGTGGCGGCAGTTGACGCGCCGGATCCGATAGCGCAGCACGCACTTGATGCCGGCGAGGTCGAGGTGTCGCCAGCTTCGTGTGCGACCACCTTCGCTCGGGCCTTTGCGACGGCACTCCCCGCAGCGAGCACGATGCCAGGTCGGCTTGACGTCGACGATGAGGCTCTCGGCGGTGAACTCGAGGCCGGAGACGAGCGTGTCTTGGAGAGCGAGGAGGGTTCGGAGTATACTGGTGGCGCGCATCGGGTGTGGGGGCGGGGTTCGGCTGTAGGAACCCGTAGTCTCGCGCCTGCTCCCGTGCGCGCTTCCTTGTTGCCCTCAAACTGCTCTTTTCGGCCACCTACGCCGCCTTCACGACGCGTTCAGGTGCTCTGCCCACCCACAAACTCTTGAGGAGAGCCAGATCCTCCGGCGCTGGCTCCGTCCAGGGGTCGCGCATGACCCACTTGTGAGAGCAGCGATTGCACTCCAGCGTGGTCAGCGTCTCCTTGTGCACGGGCATGGCCCGGGCTTTGCGAGGGTACTCGACCGTGCCCAGTACATTGCACCAAGGCGTCGCCCGCATCCTCATCGACGAGCCCGACCTCGGCTTTCGGATCTTGCGAGAGGTCTTCGGCGTCGAGCTCCCCGATCTCCGGGCGCTGCGAGATCGCCACGCCGTCATCGACCGCTTCACGCCCTGCTTTGGGGACGCGCATGAACTTCGTCCGGACGGCATATTATCTGGAGATCACCCGAGTGATCCGCATGGTGGCGTGGGCATCGTGATCGAAGCCCAGCGCCGCCCCGACCGTCAAAAAGGTGCCCGTTTATGGGTCTACTGGGCGCTGGTCGCCGAACAGCTCGGCTACGTGACGGCCTTGCTGGTCGTCGCCCTGTCCGCGGAGGTCTCGCGCTGGGCCAAGGGCCTGGGCGAGCACCGCCTCTCCCCCCATGAAGCGCTGCTGGTCCTGGACCAGGAGAACATGCCGGTCGTCACCGAGATCGAGGAGCCCGAGCGCCCGGGTTGGGCCGTGCTCTCGGCGCTGGTCCACGCCGCGCATGGCAACCTCGAGCCCTTTGCCGTAGCGTTCGAAGCGGCGCTTCGTCTCGAGGACGAGCGGCGCGGAAGATATGCCTCGTACCTGCTCGCGGCCGTCGATGAAGACGCCCGCGAGGTGATTTTGGGAGCGATGAAGATGCAGACAAACGAGATCAGCGACATCGAACGGCGCAGCGTCGCCTTCCACGACGGCCTGCGCGAGGGCCTGAGCAAGGGCAAAGCCGAGGTTTTACAGCAGCTGGTGCTGACGATCTTCGAGCTGCGCGGCCTCGACGTCGCGGACGAGGTCCACGCGCGCATCTCGAGCTGCAGCTCCCTGGTCCAGCTCGAGCGCTGGCGGGACCGCGCCAAGTCTGTCGACGAGGCCGCGTCGATCTTCCTCGACGCCCCGGTCCCCTGAGCGCGGGCGGGCCGAGTTGCCCGGGTGGGGTTCTCGAGCTTGGGCTTGGACGGTCTCGTCAGCCGACCGAGGGCATCTCGGCGGCGCTGCGGACCAGCGCGTCCTTCAAGAACTGCGCGGCCCGGGTCCGCGGCTGGTCGGCGCGATAGAGCAGTATGATCTCGTCGGGAAAGTGGGGCAGGCCGCCGTGGAGCCGCCGCAGCTGCCCCGGCTGGTTGTAGGCGGCGATGCGCCGCGGCAGCAGGGCCACGCCGAGGCCGGCGAGGGCCAGGCTCTTGACCAGCTCGAAGTCGCCGCAGGACAGCATCTGCTCCGGGACCACGCCCTGCTCGGCCAGCAGCCCCAGCAGCTCGGCGCACTGCTCGACGCGGCCGGCGAAGATCAGCCTCGTCGAGGGTGGCGCAGCGCTCGTCGGCGTAGAAGTCCGGGCCGCTGACCAGGGCCGCGTCGATCGGGTTCGAGACCACCGGATCCCGGGCGCAGACGAAGAAGTCGACGGCGTCGTGGAACAGCGGCGTCATCACGAAGTCGGGGTGGGGCTCCGGGTTGACCGCGAGGCCGAAGTGGACCTCCCGATCGATCACCGCCTGCCGGACCCGGGCCGAGCTGCCGTTGAGCAAGCTGAGCGTGATGTTGGGGGCGTCGCGCAGCAGCCCCGGCATGAAGAGGGGCAAGAAGTAGGCGCCAAGGGACTCGTGGCAGCCGAGGGTGAAGCGACCGACGAGATCGCCCTCGAGGCCGGCGATGCGCGCGGTCGCCCGATCCAGGACCTCGAAGACCTCCTCGATGTGGCGCAGCAGCTCGAGGCCCGTCTCCGTCGGCGAGACGCCGCCGCGGTGGCGCAGCAGCAGCTTGCTCGCGTAGTGCGCCTCGAGGTCGCGCACCGCCACCGATAGCCGCGGCTGGCTCACCCCCAGGGCCCGGGCGGCCGCTGTCATGCTGCTGAGCCTGACGATCTCGCGGAAGTACCGCAAGTGGGAGAGGTCCATGGGCGCCGCGATGGTACCACTCCCGCGAAAAACGATGTTCTGACCCGCTGTTCAGGGTTCTGCGGGCGCCAGGGAGCAGCTCCCATGGCTGCCATGCGTCCTCGTTATGAGCGGCCCTCGGGGCCGCTGCTATCTCCTTTTCTCAGCAAACGAAGGGGACGAGGCGTGTGAAACCCGAGAGGTGCACGCGCCGCGTCCTTGGACGCCTACGCCCTGAATGAGCAAAACCATGTATCGCCGCGCTTCACTAATTGTCGCCCTCCTTCCCCTACTTCCCCTCGCCGCCTGTCTGGACAGCGCCGGCGACAGCTGCGAGGCCGGGACCGTCGAGAAGGATGGCAGCTGCGTCGAGGCTGACGCCAGCGTTCGCCTGACCCACCTCGACGTCCGCTACGACCTCTCGCAGCCGGTCTTCGTCAACAACCGCGTCCCCGTCACCTTCGGCGTCACCGCCGAGAAGCTCGATCCCGCCAGCACCGAGCCGCTCTACATCCCGGTGGCCTTCTCCTTCGTCGAGTCCAACCCGGCCGACCCAGAAAACCCGCTGATCTGTGGCTCGAGCGCCATCAACGTCGAGCACCCCGGAGACGGCAGCGAGGTCGTCGTCGACGGCTTCATCTGGCCGACCACGCTGTGCGCTCAGCTCGCGGGCCGCACGGTCAACCTCCAGGTCGAGTTCAACGGCGGCCCGGAGCTCGCCGCCGA
Source organism: Pseudenhygromyxa sp. WMMC2535 (assembly GCF_011083025.2). Classification (NCBI taxonomy): domain Bacteria; kingdom Pseudomonadati; phylum Myxococcota; order Nannocystales; family Nannocystaceae; genus Pseudenhygromyxa; species Pseudenhygromyxa sp. WMMC2535. The sequence goes on along the minus strand of NZ_JABJWV010000001.1, from coordinate 1,644,833 downwards.
GCTCGACACGGTCTTCGACGCCCCGACCGTGACCTTCTCGGCCGCGGCCAAGGACGAGGTCATCAACCAGGAGTGCCGCTCCTCCCTCGACGGTGATGCTGGCCGTGGCTGCGTCTACGAGCTCGACCTCGAGCTCACGCCCTCCGGCGCGGACGGCCCGCAGGTCGACGTCCGCTACGCCCTGAGCGCGACCTCGTCCGTGGCGATCGTGCCCTTCATTCAAAGCGAGAACATCGGCGCCGAGGGTCCCGCAGACGTCTCGCCGACGCTGGTGGTGCAGTCGCGCTTCGTCGTCAACGGCCGCGACCCCTACTTCTCGGCGGTCGACCCGGCCGACGTGCCCGAAGAGCTGATCGCCGCCGAGCCGACGATCCTCGAAGATCTGCAGTTCGGCCTCGACGCCGCCGGCGTCGCGGCCCTCAGCGAGCTCCCCGGCGCCGCCGAGGTCTCCTATAGCCTGCTCGCCGCCAGCGACCCCGACACCGCCCTGCCCCTGAGCATCCGCGACCCCGAGGACTCGCAGGCGCGCCTGGCCGCGGCCGCCGTCGACCACGTCACCCCCGGCATCGCCAACGAGGTCGTCCACGAGCTCTTCCTCGAGGACGCCGCCCGCGAGGCTCTGTCCGCCGGCGGCATCTGGGCCGGCGAGAGCGACTTCATCGTCCGCGGCTGCTTCAACGCCGACTTCACCCAGTCCGGCAACGCCGGCGACCTCGGCGAGAGCCTCGATGACTGCCAAGACATCGAGATCGTGATGGTCCACGAGACCGCGGCCTCGGCCGGCGCCTCCGCGATCGACTTCAACAAGTCCTTCGAGCGCAACCTCGGCAACAGCCGCATCGGCATCTCCAGCTCGATGTCGACGCAAAACCGCCTCGACCTCACCGGCGCCTCGAGCCAGAGCGAGGGCAAGGTCGAGCTCCACGGCAAGATCGGCAAGAGCTTCAACCTGACCCTGGCCCGGGGCTACGCCGAGGCCAGCCTCAACGTCGACCCGAGCAAGACCTACTACGACCTCGGCCTCGAGGCCTTCGGTCAGTCGATCTACTCGGTCTCGGATCAGGCGGCGACCATCGTCCAGAGCGACGACTTCAGCGTCGCCAAGTCCTTCACCATCGGCCAGCTCGGCTTTGGCTTCGGCCCGGTCAACATCGGCATCAAGGTCGACGTCGGCGGCACCATCGGCTTCGCCACCGAGGACACCCTCGAGGCCCTCGCCGACACCGAGGCCTGCCAGGAGCTGCTCCAGTCCGGCGAGTCGATCGCCCTGTGCGGGCGCATGAGCCGGGTCGCCGGCCCCTACTTCGGCATGACTGGCCGCATCGAGGGCGGCATCAACCTCAAGCTGGTCAAGGCCGGGATCGGCGCCAACTTGCAGATCGTCACCACCAGCTTCCCGCTCGAGGCCATCCTCGGCTGGGGCCTCACCGATGACGCCCGGCTGCTGGTCCGCGGCGACGTGAACTGGGACATGGAGCTCGTGCCGATCGCCGGCAACGTCTACATCGTCGGCAAGGTCGGCTTCCGCCGCTTCGCCAAGTCGCTCAAGGTCAACCTGTTCAGCTTCTCCTCGCCGACGATCAAGTCCCGCCTGCTCAGCCAGTCGATGGCCGTCTCGGAGGAGCTGCTGTGAAGTCGACGATCGTCAAGGCCGGCGTCGCGACGACGCTCGCCCTCACCTCGATCGTGGCAGTGGCGGTCGCCTACGGTCGGCCGCGCCAGGCCGAGTCCAAGCCGCGCGCGGCGGTGACCACCGCCGCCGCGCCGGCGGCCCCCGGCTGCCACTTCGAGCCCGGAGACCGGGCCGCCTTCGTCCTCCAGTCTGCGGTCCGCGACGTCCGCAGCGAGGAGACCGACCACCTTCGCGCCACCTTGAGCTGGGAGCTCGCCGAGCAGCTCAGCTCCGACCGTTGGCGCCTGCGGGCCGCCCTCAGCGACCTGTCCCACAGCCAGACGATGACCTTGCCCGAGGAGCGGGTCAGCGGCTCGCTCGCCGAGCCCTTCTTCGTCGACGTCGACGCCTCCTGTCGCCTCGTCGACTTCGGCTTCGTCTCCGAGTGGGACGTCCGCCGCCGCCGCCTGGTGCAGACGGCCCTGCGCGCCCACGAGTTCGTCACGCCGACGGCCGCCCGCGGCGAGACCTGGAGCGCCAATCAGGTCGACGGCCTCGGCTCCTTCGAGGCGCGCTACGCCCTGGCCGCCAAACGCGAGCGTCGGGGCCTGCGGATCGACCGACACAAGACCGCCTACGACCAGTCCGGCGAGGCCTTCGGGATCTCGATCGCCGTGGTCCACTCCGAGGCCACGGCCCACTTCGACAGCCCACGCTCGCAGTGGCTGCGCGACGCCAGCGGCCTCGAGCGCGTGCAGCTCCGGATCCACGGCGAGATCGCGGCCGACCTCGCCCAGCACTTCAGCCTGGTCCGCGACGACGATCGCTTCGTCCCCGTGCCGGCGCTGGCCGTCGCCGACGCCGACTTCCGCGACCTCGCCGATCTCGAGATCGAGCGCGAGCGCATGGTCGACGCCGAGATGGCCGACGTCGCCTACGCCGAGGCCCTCGACGCCTTCCTCGGCCGCTTCGCCGCCGACGCCGACGCCGAGCTCGGCGACCCCAGCTACGCCGCCGCCCGCGAGCTCGCGGCGTGGATCCGCAACCACGAGGACGGCCCGCAGCTGCTGGCCGACGCCCTCCGCGACGGCTCGATCGACGCCGCCGCTCGCCCGGCCCTGTTCCTCGCCCTCGAGCTCTCGGGGACGGACGCGGCCCGGGGCACGCTCTCGGAGCTCCTCGTCGATCCTCGGCTCGACAGCTTCGACCGGGCCCGCGCCGCCTCGGCCCTCGCCGACATCGGCGAGCCCAGCCTCGACACCGCCTCGCTGCTCTTCGCCCAGACCCAGGGCCAAGCCGATCCGATCGTCGCCAACGTCAGCGTCCTCGGCCTCGGCTCCATGGCCAAGCGCAGCGGCGACGGCGAGGTCCGCAGCTTCGTCCAGGAGAGCCTCGACGGAGCCCTGAACGCCGCCTTGGACGAGGGCGAGGCCCGGGTCCTGCTCGACGCCATGGGCAACAGCGGCGACGTGGCCTTCGCCGACACCCTCGAGTCCCACCTCGAGGCCGAGAGCCCGGCGACGCGCCAGCACGCCGCCAAGGCCCTGGGGCGCCTCGATCCGGCGGAGGCCGGACCGCGCCTGCTCCAGCGCCTCGGCGACGAGAGCGACCCCGCCGTCGGCGCAGCGATCGTCAGCGCCTACCGCGGCCCGGCCAGCGCCAACGCCATCGCCACCATGTCCGCTCGCCTCGAACACAGCAGCTCCGTCAGCGAGCGCGCGGCCATCATCCACTGGCTCGGTAACGCCTCGCTCAGCGAGCCCGCCGCCCAGCGCAAGCTCGTCGCCCACGTCGGCCGCGAACGAAACGCCCAGCTGCTGCAACAGATCGGCAGCTACATCCCGGCCGCGGAGATGTAGTCGTCTCGCGCTCCTGCGTCTGCCTCGACCATGCGACCCCCGATCTTCTCCCTCGCCCTCTCCCTCGTTGGCGTCGCCCTCGCGGGCCTCGTTCTCGCCGGCTGTGACGCCGGCGTCGGACCCGGCGCGGACGCGGGCGAAGCGGACGGTCGGGATCCGCCCTGGCGCTGGCGAAGGGTCGCCAGCGCCAGCTTCTTGGCCGACGGCGAGAGCGAGGCCCTCACGCTCCCGGCCCCCGGCCCCGCGGCGGCCCTGGCCTTGCGCGTCAGCACCGAGCCCGGCGTCTGCTTTCAGCTCAGCGCCCTCAGCGACGGCGCCGGCGAGGTCCTGATCGCCGAGCGCAGCGCCGGCGCCTACTGTAGCGACTGCTCGCCGCGCAGCGCCGTCGCCCGCGAGGCCGGCGTGTTCATGCTCGACGCCGAGCAGGTCGCCCTCGCCGGCGCCGATCTGTCCTTGCGCTTCGCCCAGGTCCACTGCGAGACCCTGACCCCGCTGCGCAGCCCCGAGGAGCGCCCGGCCCTGCACCTCGACGCCCTGACGATCCCCGCCGAGCGCGAACAGGCCGAGCTCGATCTACGCCTGCTCCTCGCCCCCGACTCCCTGCTCTTCGCCGACGAGGCCCGCCAGCGAGCCCTGCTCGCCGCTCTCGCCGACGAGCTTCTCCTACCCGCCGGCCTCTCGCCGCGCCTCGTCGAGGTCGTCGCCCTCGAGGCCCCCAGCGAGCCCCTCGACGTCCACGCTGGGGATCACCAGGCCCTCGCCGCCCTGCTCGAGGGCGCGCCGCCGCGGGCCGAGACCACCGTCGACGTCGTCGTCGCCGGCTGCCTGCGCTACGCCGATCCGATCTTCGGTCCGCCGCAGATCCTCGAGGGCTACACCCCGCGGATCCCCGGCGGGGCCGGCCCGGCCGACGCCGTGTTCCTCCCCGCCGTCGACTGCCTCGGCCCCGGCGAGGCCCTCACCCTCGACGTAGAGGCCCAGGCCCACGTCCTCGCCCACGAGCTCGGCCACTACCTCGGCCTCTACCACGCCGTCGAAGCCGACGGCGGCGAGGACCCGCTCGACGACACCGACGCCGACAACATCATGCACTACCGCCCGGGCCTCGCCGGCGCCCGCGGCTTCAGCCCGGCGCAGGGCCGAATCATGCGCTCCCACCCGGCCGTCAACTAAATTTTGAAAGGAGCGACGAGCTCGCTGCGCCTGGATCCGCGGGACGTCGGGGAAGTGCCGGGCGGCGGCCCAACCAGGTGATTCTTCCGGAGAGCGCCGTTGTGTGTTCGTCGCGGGGGGGCAGCGGGTGGGCTGCCGGGACCTGGGCTCGTCAGTCCGGATCCGAAAAGACGATCTCGCGCGGGACATGGTCGTCGCTCATGCACCAGACCTTGCCCGCGCTGTCGACCGTGCAAATCCGGCTGTAGAGGACAACTCCGTCGACGATCCACCCGTTGTCGGACCGCTGACCCGTCGACTCGACGCTGTCGAGGCTCGGGCCAGGGCTGCATCGGAGCCTGCCGCGCCCGGCGCAGGCCGGGCAAGGATTGTCGCTCGTGCAGCCCATGCACGGAAAATCGCAGGTGCAGGGGTGGGTCGCGCAGTTTGGGAGCGGGCCGATCTCACCTTCGAGATTCGTACATAGCCAGCCCTCGGCACCCTGCCAGCAGAACGTGTGCTTGTGCAACGTGAGCCTCTTGACTTGCTCGGCCGGTCCGACATTGGTGATCAGGCGGGGGGGGTATTCGTGGGCTTCGGAGTGTTTGTTGTAGAAGGTGGGCAGGCCGAGATCGACGGGCAAGGAGTATTCGCCGTAGTCCCAGCACCACAGCTCGCCGTCGGTGTTCACCGAGCAGCCGCTCGCTCCATCGCGCACCAACATGACCCGCACGAGCTCACCGAACTCGCCTTCGGTGGTCTCGGGCAAGAGCTTGGGCTTGGCGATGTAGTCGTCCTCCCAGCACATGAGCTGACCGGCCTCGTCGATGGCGCAGTTGTCTTCGATCGATCGAATTGGGCCTTCCATGCCCTCGACGAGCCGCTCGGACCCGTGTTCGTCGACGCAGCGTAGGAGGTCGTGGTTGTTCCGGAAGCACAAGCCACCATGGCTGCAGGTGAATTCGATCGCGCCCTCGACACCTGGCAGCGGGTCCTCGAATTGTCCGGACTCGAACGACGCGCACGACGCTCGACCATCTTCGTGCAAGACACACACGCGGTCATGGTCGGGTTGGCAGAGCCCGACGATGAGGGAGTCGCCAGCGGGGAGCCTCTGCCTCGGCTCGGCCTCGACGATCGTGGCGGGCTTGGAGATGGATCTCGGGGCTGGAGGCGTCGTCAGGGGGGTGTTGTCGCAGGTCACCGCGGCGAGCGCGAGCGCCACAGCTGCGAGCGCGAGGGGGCCAGTCGGATTGGCTTCGAGCACGCCACACACTAGCACTGAGCTTCGGCGGGATGGTGAAGCTGGCATCGACGTCGAGGCCGGCGAGGGGCGGGATCGAAGTGCGGCTCTGGTCTCGATCGTGCCCCCGAGTCTGCCTCGACCGTGCGACCCCGATCTTCAGTCTGGATCCGAAAAGACGATCTCGCGCGGGACGTGGTTGTCGCTCATGCACCAGACCTTGCCCGCGCTGTCGACCGCGCACATCCGGCTGTAGAGGACAACTCCGTCGACGATCCACCCGTTGTCGGACCGCTGACCCGTCGACTCGACGCTGTCGAGGCTCGGGCCAGGGCTGCACTTGAGCCTGCTGCGCCCGGGGCAGGCCGGGCAAGGATTGTCGCTCGTGCAGCCCATGCACGGAAAATCGCAGGTGCAGGGGTGCGTCGCGCAGTTTGGGAGCGGGCCGATCTCACCTTCGAGATTCGTACATAGCCAGCCCTCGGCACCCTGCCAGCAGAACGTGTGCTTGTGCAACGTGAGCCTCTTGACTTGCTCGGCCGGTCCGACATTGGTGATCAGGCGGGGGGGGTATTCGTGGGCTTCGGAGTGTTTGTTGTAGAAGGTGGGCAGGCCGAGATCGACGGGCAAGGAGTATTCGCCGTAGTCCCAGCACCACAGCTCGCCGTCGGTGTTCACCGAGCAGCCGCTCGCTCCATCGCGCACCAACATGACCCGCACGAGCTCACCGAACTCGCCTTCGGTGGTCTCGGGCAAGAGCTTGGGCTTGGCGATGTAGTCGTCCTCCCAGCACATGAGCTGACCGGCCTCGTCGATGGCGCAGTTGTCTTCGATCGATCGAATTGGGCCTTCCATGCCCTCGACGACCCGCTCGGACCCGTGTTCGTCGACGCAACGTAGGAGGTCGTGGTTGTTCCGGAAGCACAAGCCGCCATGGCTGCAGGTGAATTCGATCGCGCCCTCGACACCTGGCAGCGGGTCCTCGAATTGTCCGGACTCGAACGACGCGCACGACGCTCGACCATCTTCGTGCAAGACACACACGCGGTCATGGTCGGGTTGGCAGATCCCGACGATGAGGGAGTCGCCAGCGGGGAGCCTCTGCCTCGGCTCGGCCTCGACGATCGTGGCGGGCTCGGAGATGGATCTCGGGGCTGGAGGCGTCGTCAGGGGGGTGTTGTCGCAGGTCACCGCGGCGAGCGCGAGCGCGACAGCTGCGAGCGCGAGGGGGCCAGTCGGATTGGCTTCGAGCACGCCACACACTAGCACTGAACTTCGGCGGGATGGTGAAGCTGGCATCGACGTCGAGGCCGGCGAGGGGCGGGATCGAAGTGCGGCTCTGGTCCGCCGCCGTCAGGCGAAGTCTCGCAGGACCGTGGGCGCGAGCGCGCGGGCTTGGCTGGCCGAGACCACGTGGTAGGACAGCAGGGTCTCGACGTTGGTGCACAGCTGCCGGATGTCGAGGGCAGTGAGCGGCGCCCAGGACAGGTGGGTGACCTGCAGCTGGCCCCGTGTCACCGCTCCGCCCGCGCTCCGGCGCTGGTCGAGCAGGCCGTCGCAGTGGGCTCGGTTGAACCCTTTGATGATCTCCTCCTCGCTATTGCGCTGGATGAAGCCGTCGGTCAGGAACAGCCGCTTGTAGAGGCGGTAGCGCGCGATCCGTGGGCCGGGGCGGGCGAGCTCGGCCAGGAGATCGAGGTGCTGGAGCAGGTCGATGGGGTTGTTGTAGTGGTCGAGGTAGTCCTTCAGGCTGATGCCGCGATCGGTGTAGCCGTAGACCGCGATGTTGGACTGATAGACGTTGCCCAGCGGGTTGCCGAGGGGCGTGGCGACCTGCTCGATGACGTAGGCGTGGCTCCCGACCTGGATGCGGAGCAGTCGCGGCCGCCCGTCGCTGACGCGCTGGCGCAGCACGCTCAGCAGCTCGCAGCTGTACTGCAGGCGAGTGCGCTGGCCGTTGCCCTTGAACATGGCACACAGCGCGTTGGCGCTCTGACCACACGAGGGCGCGTCGTTGACCGTGGGCCGATCCATGACCCCCCACTGGATCATCTGCTGGCACTGCTGCTTGTAGTTGTCGAAGTTGTTGCGCAGGGTCTGCACGTCGCAGATCCCGTTGTCACCGAAGTACCCGAACCCGTAGATGCCGAAGAGATCCAGCCACGGATCGCTGCGGAAGTGTGTCGCCTGGATGCTGTCGAACAGGTGACGGATCAGCGGTAGGCAGCCGGGCATGGCGCGTCCTCCGGGTCAGCCTCGGCACCGAGCTGAGCTTGGTCTCGATGGCCGTGGGCAGTGAGGTCGACGAGCACGCCCTGGCCGAAGGCGTAGGCGCAGGTACCAAGACCGTCGCAGCCGGCGGCGGTCTCGGCGAGAGGCAGGAGCGGGGCGGTCCTCGACATGCGAGTCGGAGGATACGCCGCGGGGCCGCGAAACGTCAGCCTCGTCGACCCCGGCAGCGCGTGTCGGGACGAGGGCCGCGGCGCGGTGGCCTCGAAGACCCGAGGCTCAGCGCCTGCGGGCCGCCTCCATCAGTTCCGCGAAGCCCTCCATCGGCAGCCCCGGCGCAAAGTGTCCGCTGTGCCCCATCATCCCCGAGGACATGCAAAGACTGTCCATGATGGCCTCCTCCGTGGCCTCCACCGCGGCCCGATAGAGCGGGTTCATCCGCTGATCCAAGAGGATCTTCATTTTATAGGTCATCTCCCGGCTCTCGCGCGGGACCTTGTTCGCCGTGGAGAAGCCCACGACGATCTCCCCCGAGCCGTGCGCCGCCCAGGACCCGGCGCGCCCGATCCCCAGCGCGACTCGCTTGCAAAGCCGTTGAAGGTGATGGGCCAGCAAGGGCGCATTCGTGGCGATCACCGCGATGATGCTCCCGTAGTTATCCACCCGCCGGTCCTTCTCCTGGAACTCCGCCCGCGCCGCGAGCTCGCGCCCGACCGCCGCGCCGTCGATGCGCAGATCCTCGAGCACCCCGAAGTTCGACATCACGAGCACCCCGAGGGTGAACCCGCCCTCTTCTACCGGCAGGCGCCGCGAGCTCGACCCGATCCCGCCCTTGAGATCGCAGCAGACCATCCCGGTCCCGCCGCCGACCGAGCCCATCTCGACGTGTCCGCCGCGGGCGTTGGCGATCGCATGGTGGACGTGCTCGAGGCGGACGTGGCGGCCCGCGGCGTCGTTGAGCCACGAGTCGTCGCACTCGCCGACCACCGGGATGACCACGTCGTGATCCACACCGATGCCCGGGTGCGCGCGCAGCATCCAGTCGACCACGGCCTCGGAACAGGTGCCCACCGACAAGGTGTTGGTGAGCACGATCGGCGTCTCGATCAGCCCCCACTCCATCACCTGGGTCAGCCCCGAGACCTCGCCGGCGCCGTTGAGGATGAAGCCCGAGCCGACCACGCGCTGGTCGAAGACCTGCCCGCGGTTGGGCAGGATCGCGGTCACGCCGGTGCGCACGGGGCCGACCCCGGCGCGCAGGGGACCCTCGCCGGAGATCAGCGTGCAGTGCCCAACTTGGACGCCGGGGACGTCGGTGATCGCGTTGTAGCGACCGGGCGGGTAGCGGCCGATGTGCACGCCGAGCTCCCGCAAGCGTCGGCGGCGGCCGTTGGCAGATTTGGTCGCGGTCACGGGGAGGAAGCTTCGATGGTCGCGGTGCGCAGGCGCAAGCGGAGGGCCTCGGGCTCGCTGGTCGAGCGCGCGGGGGCGTCGAGGTCGGCGTCGAGATCGGCGTCGAGATCGTCGCCAGCGTCGAGATCCGCGTCGAGGTCGGGGTCGGGGTCGGCCTCATCCTCGTCGGCGGTCGCGGCCTGGGCCTCGACCTGGCGCGCGCGTCGGCCCGCCCGGAGCCGGCGCAGCGCGGGCTCGAGGATCGCACCCACGAGGTCCTGGTAGCGCAGGCCGGCGGCCTCGCCGATCACACATAGGTCGGACCACCCCGGGCTCAGCCCCGGCAGGGGGTTGCACTCGATGAAGTGCACGCGCCCGTGGGCGTCGAGGCGCAGGTCGATGCGCGCGACGTCGCGGCAGCCCAGGGCCGTGAACGCGCGCCGGGCTGCCCGGGCGAGCTCGCGGCCGAGGCGCTCGTCGACCTTGGCGGGGACCTCGAAGCGCACGCCCGACTCGGTCTCGGTCTTGTGGCCGTAGCCGTAGACCGGGTGGGCCACGCTGCGATCGGTGAACACGATCTCCATGGCCGGGAGCGCGCGGACGCGGCGCTCGCCGAGCAGGCCCACGGTGAACTCGCGGCCGGGGAGGTAGGCCTCGACGAGGGCCGGCTGGGCGAAGCGAGCGACGATCTCGCGGACCGAGGCGCGCAGCTCGGCCTCGGTCTGGACCACCGAGCTGCCGAGCACGCCCTTGGAGCTGCCCTCGGCCAGGGGTTTGACGACCAGGGGGAAGTCGAGGCCGGGGGGCAGGCGCTCACCGCCGCGCATGATCGCGTGGGGGGGCGTGAGCACGCCGGCCTGGGCGACCACGCGCTTGGCCAGGGCCTTGTCGAGGCACAGCGAGAGGCAGGCCGGGTCCGAGCCGGTGTAGGGGATCTCGAGCAGCTCGAGCAGCGCCGGGACCTGGGCCTCGCGGCTGCGCCCGGCGAAGCCCTCGGCGATGTTGAAGGCGAGGTCGACCTCGGCCTCGGCGAGGCGCCGGGGCAGCTCGCGGTCGGCCTCGAGCAGCACGGGCTCGTGGCCGAGGCCGCGCAGCGCCCCCGCGAGGGCGTCGACGGTGGCCTGGGAGTCGAATTCGGCCTGGCGCTCGTCGCCGGGGTCGCGCTTGAGGTTGTGGATCACGGCCACGTTGAGGGCCTTGGCGCGCGGCCGCGAGCTCTTGGCGCGGGGACGCAGGCCGTGGCGGGCGCAGGCGCTGGCGAGCAGGGCCTCGAGCACCTGGCCGGGCTCGCGCATGCCCGCGACCTCGGCCGCCAGCCACAAGGAGGCGCCGGGCTCGAGGCTGGGCAGGGCGTTGACCTCGAGGAAGTGCGGGCGGCCGCGCTCGTCGAGGCGAAAGTCGAGGCGCGCGAAGTCCCGCAGGCCGAGGGCGCCGACGACCCGCTGGGTGTAGTCGGTCAGCTCCTCGACAAGGGCGTCGTCGATGCGCGCGGGCACGTGCACGCGCACGGCCTCGCTGTCGATCTGCTTGAGCTCGTAGTCGTAGATCGCCCCGGGGCCCCGGCCCTCGAAGCTGTACTCGGCCACCGGGAGCACGCCGCGGGTCGCCCGGGCGACGCCGCGGGGCCGGCCCGCGCCCTCGAGCCAGGGCACCGTGAGGTCGCGGCCGACGAGGTAGCGCTCGATCAGCACGCCCTCGGGGTAGCGGGCGAGCATCGCGGCCAGCGTGGCCTCGAGGCAGGCGGGGCCGTCGACCAGCGAGTCGCCGGTGATGCCCTTGGAGCTGCCCTCGAAGTTGGGCTTGACGAACACCGGGTACTCGATCGCGTCGACGTCGACGGCCGAGAGGCGCTCGACGAAGAGCGACCAGGGCGTGGGCACGCCGGCCGCGGCGACCACCTGCTTGCTCAGGCGCTTGTCCAAGGTGAGCGTGCAGCAAAAGCCGTCGGAGCCCGTGAAGGGCAGGCCGAGCTCCTCGAAGATCGCCGGCCACAGGCCCTCGCGCATGCGCCCGCGGCGACCCTCCGCGGTGTTGAACACCAGATCGGGGGCCAGGCTGCGCAGGCGCGCCACGCTGGCTTCGAGCGGGCCGCCGAGCTCGACGGGCTCGACGCTGTGCCCGAGGGCGCGCAGTTGCTCGACCAAGAAGGCGATCGTCTCGGGGCGATCGAATTCGGCTTCCGCCTCGTCGTGGGCGTCGAGCTGGAGGTTGTGGGTGAGCGCGATCAGCATCGGCTTTTTCTCGCAGCGCTTTGGAGCCGGGGGGCCTCGAAAGGGTGCAAGGATCGTGCTTTCATGGCCGCGTGGCCGCGCAGATACCCAGGGCGCCGGCTGCGGGGCAAGAGGCGCGAGGCGCTGCCGGCCCCGCCGCCGAGCCCTCCGAGGCCCCCGAGCCCTCCGAGCCCCCCGCTGCCCAGGCGGACGCGCTCCCGCCCCTCGGCCCGCGGCTGCGTGCCCTCGCCGACTGGGTGCTCCCCGGCGAGGCCGTGGCGGATCTGTGCTGTGACCACGGCTACCTGGCGCTGAGCCTGGTCGCCGAGGGTCGGGTGCCGCGGGCGATCGCCGGTGATCTCAACCCCGGCCCGCTCGCTGGCGCCGCGGCCACGCGCGACCGCCTCGGCCTCGGGCAGCGCGTGGCCCTCCGGCTCGGCGACGGGGCCGAGATCCTCGCCCCGGGTGAGGTCGCCACGATCACGGTCGCGGGCGTCGGCGCGCCTTTGTGTGGCGAGCTCATCGCCCGCGCGCAGGCCGGCGGACACCTCGAGGGCGCGCGCCGCCTGGTGCTCCAGGCCAACGACGGCTTCCCGCGCCTGGGAGAGCTGCGCGTGCGCCTGGTCGGCCTGGGCTGGGGGCTGGTGCACGAGCAGCTCGCCCTCGAGGCCGGGCGGCTGTACACGATCTTGGTGCTCGAGCGCGGCGGCGTGCTCGAGCTCGACGCCCGCACCCGCGAGCTCGGCCCGCTGCTCTCGCGTGGGGAGGATCCGCTGTGGCGACGCTGGCTGACGCACGAGCGCAGCAGGACCGCGGCCGCCCTGGCCGGGATGGCGCGGGCGCGGGGCGAGGCGTCGCGGCTGGGGCGGGCGCGCTGGCGGGCGTGGCTCGAGCACCTCGACGCCGCGCTCCAAGGCTGGAACTCACGCTGACTATCCTGTGTCGAGGAAACACTTGTTTCGAAATTTCGACAAGAGTGTCAGGGGCGTTCAGTACATGACTCAGGTTGCTTTAGGGGCTCATCTGTCGAGTGGCACAGGGAACGATGACTGTGGAAATCACGCCTGGGAGTGTGAGCCAATCACGCGCCTCGATGCCTCTACCGTCGATCAGAAGGCGGCACGCTTGGCTGAAGGGCGCAAGGCCGGGGATGCGTTCGAAATGAGGTGTGTTATCCATAATCGCAGTGAAATCCAGGCAGGCAACGACGTGGGTGCACACTTTCGTTGTAAAAAGTGTTCGGCGACAAAAGAAGTCGATCACGTGACTCGGAGTGCTCCTGGGGGACCAATCACGAAGATTGTGCAGTGCAAGTCCGATCAAAGCGCCCTGGATGGAGGGAAGGGCGTGACGATCAAGCCGCGACAGCTCAAGGAGGATAGAAAGTTGAAGCAGGCGATTGACATGTGTCAAAAAGGGGCACCTCCTGTTGACATCGAGTACAAACTCGAGCGCGGAGAAGCAGCGGAAGACGCCGCTGAGTTCCTACGCAAGAAGCAGCCTCCGGTTGTTACCTTCGTAGACTGAGAGGGAAAATGTCGACGGACTACTATGCGACCTTTGCTCCGGTGGAGCTCGATAGGGAAGAACTCGTTCCAATTTTGGAGGCGGTAGTTTTCAACGGTGAGGGCCCCTCGTGTTTGAGCGCGGATAGGCTAAGCCTGACAGGGGGGCGGCTGCGCTACGAATGGGAGTCACTCGAGTTCGCTGAACTGAGTGATGCTCTGGCAGCGACGAGCGACTGGGACGGGCTAGAGATCCCCTTCGTCCGGGAACGACGACAGTGGAGCCTGTTATTGTGGTCCGACGTCGAAGGCTGCTCGACGTTGACCCTTTGTGAGCCGGGATCAGTATACGAGCGCCAAATCGAACGCGAGAGTGTTCGCATGAATTTTGTAGAGATGCTCGAGGAGCTGCGGGCGCGTTTGTGCGCGAGTTTTTGTGTTCTCGAGGCGGAGTCAGTCTTTCGCTCTCGTCGAGTGGAGGAAATCGAAGGGTGGCTGGACGGGCTTGGACGAGGGGAAAACCCCAAGGGCTGGGAACTCGTCATCTGCGAAGACAAGAAGATCTCCCAAGAACGGATCCCTCTCCGATATCGTGCACAGCATGACTTCGTTCCCGTAGGGGAGCTGTCCTCCAGTGCGTGGATCATTTCGTTCATGGGTCCGCTTCGGCCCTGATTTCATACCAGGCCTCGGCCAGCTCAGCGCGCGCCCAAGGTCAGCAGCGCCACGCCCGTGATCATCGTGACGATCGCCATGACCTTGGCGAGATCCACCGGCTCGCCAAAGATCAGCCGCCCCAGGGTGATCGCCGAGACCAGCCCGACGGCGCGCTTGATCGTCTCGACCATGGCGACGACCGCGGCGCGATAGGCCATCAGCTGGGTGCTCAGCGCGAGGGTGTTGGCCAGCGTCGCGAGCCCGACGATCCCCCAGGTGCGCCGGTCGAGGGCGACGAGCTCGCGCAGGCGCCCGCGCAGGGCGAGCAGCGCCAGCCCGGCGACGATCACCGCGACGGTCTGGATCAGCGCGTGGACCGGGAGCGCGGCGTGGCGCAGGGCGAGCTTGTCGAAGATCGCCGAGGTGCCCCAGCAGGCGGCGACGCCCGTCATCATCCAGGCGCCGCGCTCGCGCGAGAAGATCCGAAAGGGGAGCAGCAGCGTCGACCACCAGCGCGCGGGCTCGGGGGCGTCGTCGCGGCTCGGAGACTGCTCGGCGCGGCTGCGCGAGAGCCCCAAGGTCAGCGCCCCGAGGACCACGAGCGCGACCCCGACGAGCTGCACGGGGGCCAGCTGCTCGCCCAGGCTGAGGCGGCCGACCAGGGTCGAGAACACCGGCGTGAGCGCGAGGAAAGGGATCGACAGGCTCAGCGGCGAGGCGCGCAGGGCCGCCAGGTAGAGCAGGTTGGCGGCGACGTTGAGGACCATGGCGATCGCTCCCGGGGAGGCGTAGGCCGCCATGTCGGTGATCGTCCCGCCGCGGGCGGCCCACCAGATCGCAAAGGCCGGCAGCAGCCCGGCGTTGAGCAGGACCAGGAGCGCGGCCGGGCGCAGCTCGGCGCTCAGCCGCTTGCGAAAGGCGTCGAGGATCGCCCAGGACGAGGCGGTGAGCAGCACGAGGCCGAGGCCGGAGAGGGGAGAGTCGCTCATGCGCGCGGCCCGAGCCTCCGATGCCGCGAGGCGCTGCGCAAGCGCAGCTCGTCTGCGATGTAGAGGACGCGAGAGCGCCGCGGGCGCTCGGCGTCGGCGGGCCTCACTTCAGCGCGAGATACTCTTCTTCGTAGCGGCGGGTGACGGACTCGCGGTCCCAGCCGCGCTCGTAGATGAGGTGGTAGGCCATGTCCTGCAGCCACTTCGAGCGCGGGATGTCGCCGTGCAGGTAGGCCTCGACCCAGCGCGGGCGCGAGGGCAGGTCGCGCAGCTTCGCGCGTTGGAGCAGGCCGGTCCGCTCGAGGGTGAGGCCGACGCTCTTGCCCTTGTACTTGTGGGTCACGTCGGGGCGCAGCTTTTGGTTTTGAGACAGCAGCCGCCAGGTCTCGCCATCCCAGTAGAGCATGTTCAGCGCGCAGGGCGACTCGCTCTCACCAAAGAAGCGCCGCGGGTCGTGGCGCCTGCCCGCGTAGTCGTAAAAGCCCCACCAGTGCTTCCAGGAGATCAGCTGGTCGAGAAAGATCGAGCACACGGGGCTGTCGACCAGGGGCACCCGCGTGGTCCATTGGTAGCGGTCGCGGCGAGCCTTGGACAGGAAGCTCGCGTGCGATCCGGGGCTCGGGTAGTGATAGACGCGCAGGTGCGTGCGCGAGATCCTTCCGCCGCCCGCGGGCGCCTCGGTCACGACGAGGGCGCAGCCGTTCATCGAGCCGGTGACGCAAAAATTGGCCTCTGGATCGCGGACGGGGAAGTCGACGTGGCCCATGTCGTCGGGCGCATGGACGTTCGTCAGATAGGGAAAGTAGTAGCCGGCGAAGGCCGATGACGACGAGCCGATGGTCGCGGCGATCTGCTCGAGCGCCCTGACCCTCGCCTGGCGTGCGACGCCGGTCACCCGCTCCCTGAGCCCGAGGAAGGTGCTGCCGTCGAATTGCAGGCGGGCGTAGCTGCCAAAGAACGACGGAAACCACAGCTTGAAGTTGCGCTGCTCTCCGACCGGGTGCTCGATCAAGGCTTCGAGCCAGGCCCAGTCGCGCATCTGCGCCACGTGTCGCCAGTCACCGAGCCCCAGCGGATCGACAGTATACTTCGCCAGGTTTTCCGGGGTTGGGAGCGTCATGGCTCACTCGCACCCATTGCATACAGGCGAGCCAAGTCGGCGGCAAAAATCGAACGAAGGTGCTGACGACGTGCTGGCGGGCCTTGATATCGCTTTGATGGGCGAAGACGCCCGCGCTCAGAGCCTGCGGTCGAGGGCGCCGCAGTAGCCCGCGCGCGGGCGGATTAGCCGGCCCTCGCGGGCCTGCTCGGCGTAGTGGGCGGTCCAGCCGGCGACGCGACCGATCGCAAACACGCAGGTGAAGATATCCGCGTCGAAGCCCAGGCCGTGAAGCAGTAACGCTGTATAGAACTCGACGTTGGTGGCCAACGTCCGGCCAGGCTTGCGCGCCGCGAGCACCTCGAGCA
The DNA here is from genome assembly GCF_011083025.2 of Pseudenhygromyxa sp. WMMC2535. Lineage (NCBI taxonomy): Bacteria > Pseudomonadati > Myxococcota > Nannocystales > Nannocystaceae > Pseudenhygromyxa > Pseudenhygromyxa sp. WMMC2535. The sequence goes on along the minus strand of NZ_JABJWV010000001.1, from coordinate 1,628,518 downwards.
CGGCGCGCTCGTGCACGCGCGCGTCTTCGTAGAGCTGGCCGCCGGCGAGCAGCTCGCTCGCCGCGGCACCGAGCACGTCGGCTCGCGGATCCCGGGTCCGGTAGACGCGGTGGCCAAAGCCCATGATCCGCTCGCCGGCGTCGATCTTGGCCGCGGCCCAGCGCCGGGTCTCGGCGTCGAGGTCCCCGCCGCGCTCGCGCAGGGCCAGCAGGGCCTCGAGCGCCGGCCCCGGCGCGCCGCCGTGCAGCGGCCCCGTCAGCGCGGCGAGTGCTCCCTCGATCGCCGCGAGCAGCGGCGCCTGGGTGCTGGCGATGATCCGCGCCGTGAAGGTGGAGGCGTTGAAGCCGTGGTCCGAGACGGCGTTGAGGTAGGTGCTCAGGGCGCGGACCTGGGCGGGGGAGGGGGCCTCGCCCGTGCTCGCGCGCAGGAACTCGGCGGCGACGCCCTGGCCTGGGCTGCGGTCGGGGGCGATGGGCTCGAGCCCGGCGCGCAGCCGCGAGTAGCAGGCGACGAGGACCGGCACGCAGGCGAGGGCGCGCTCGCGCGAGACCTCGCCCAGGCCGAGGCTGGCCAGGCCCATGCGCAGGGCCTCGATCGGGGCCACGCCGCGCTCGGCGGCCCGGCGCAGGAGCGCGAGGGTGGCCGGGTCGAGCTCGCGGGCCGCGGCCATGTCCGCGCGCAAGCTCGCGAGCTCGTCGGGGTCGGGCAGGCGGTCGTGCCACAGCAGGTGGACCATGGCCTCGAATTCGACGGCGGGGGCGATCGCGTCGACGGCGTAGCCGGCCAGCGTCAGTCGGCCCTCCTCCCCCTCGACGCGGCTGAGCCTTGTGTTGGCGACGAACACCCCTTCGAGTCCCGGTACGATCTTCATGCTCTGTTCATGGCGGTCGTGCTTTTAGTTGTCAACGTTGATTCATAAATCAATCATTGATGGATATGTCAATGTTTGACATGATCAAAGCATGCCCACCTTGCTCTCGGCCGAGGCCGCCGCTGAACGCCTCGGCGTCAGCCGGTCCACGCTCTACGCCTACGTCAGCCGCGGCCTGGTCCGCTCTCAGGCTGTCCCGGGGACGCGGCGCCGCGAGTACCTGGCCGACGACATCGAGCGCCTGGTCCAGCGCCGCGCGGCTCGCCGCGATCCCAGCTCCGTCGCCCGCGAGGCCCTCGACATCCACGGCATGCCGGTGCTCGGCTCGGGCCTCACGCTGATCGCCGACGGTCAGCTGCGCTACCGCGGCCACGACGCCCTCGCGCTGGCCAAGACCCACACCCTCGAGCAGGTCGCCGAGCTGTTGTGGGGCGCGCCGCTGCCCGAGGTCGAGCTCCCGCGTCTGCGCGCGGCCACGCGCCGGCGCCTGGCCCAGCTGCCCTTCACCGAGCGCTGCCACGCCTACCTCGCCCAGGTCGGCGCCGATGATCCTGCGGCGCACCACCTGGAGCCGGCGATGATCCGCCGCGTCGGCCTGCAGATCCTCCGCGGGCTCGCGGCCGTGGCCGTCGACGCAGATCCCGAAGCGGGCGCGAGCGTGGCCGAGCAGCTCGCCGCGCGCTGGGGCCTGGGCAGCCGCGCGCGCCGGCGGGTCGAGGCCGCGCTGATCTTGTCGGCGGACCACGGGCTCAACGTCTCGGCGTTCACGGCCCGCTGCGTCGCCTCGGCCGGGGCCTCGCCCTACATGGTCGTCACGGCTGCGCTCGCGGCCCTGGCGGGGCACAAGCACGGCGGGCACACCATGCGCGTGGCCGAGCTGCTCGACGAGCGCGGCGAGGCCGAGGAGATCGTCGTCGAGCGTCTTCGCCTCGGTCGGGGGATCCCCGGCTTTGGCCACTCGCTCTATAGCGAGGGCGACCCGCGCGGGCGCGCGCTGATGCAGCTGTGCACGAACGCCGCGAGCGCCCGGGCCCGGGCGTTCGTGGGGGTCTGCGACCAGCTGCTGGGCATCGCGCCCAACGCCGACTATGGGTTGGTCGCGCTCGCGCGCTCCTTGGAGCTGCCCGCGGACGCGCCTTTGGTGATGTTCGCGCTCGGGCGCTGCGTTGGCTGGATCGCCCACGCGCTCGAGCAGTACGCGAGCGACCAGCTGATCCGCCCGCGGGCCCGCTACACCGGCCCGACCTGAGCTCCGAGTCGCGAGATCACCTTCGCCTCGGGAGGAAGCTCGATCGAGATCGACGGCGGCGGGGTGACGATCTCCGCGCCCAAGGTCGACATCTCCTCGTCCGGCGTCGCGACGGTCAGCGGCTCGGTCGTGAAGATGAACTAGCGCGCCCCGAGCTGGGCTCGGAGGCCGGCTCAGCTCGGGAAGGGGACGACCTCGGGGTGCGGATGAACTGCAAGTCCGAGCTCACCGAGCGGGGCGGTCGCGGTCGAGCGCTCGATGGCGGCGCCGTTGATGGTCCAGGCCTGCTCGCTCTGGGGGTGGACCTGCGCCCAGTCGACTTGGTCCTCGAACATGATCAGGGCGTCGAGGCGTAGCTCGGTCAACGCGATGGGCTCGCCCTCGCGCGAGGGGGCGTAGTACTCGGACCACTGGCTGAGGGGGAGCTTGGCCCGCAGCGTGCCCGCGTAGCCCTCGCCGGGGCCGATCTTGGTGCAGGCCGGGACCAGAGGGGCGAAGAAGGCCATCGCGGGATTGACGATCTTGCGCGGGACGGGGCCCATCAGCATGAACAGCGTGTGCGGTGGCAGCAGGCAGGTCTGCGCGAGCTCGGACCCGGGGACCGTGGACGCGGCGCCGAGCTGCTCGTGGCGATCGGGCAGCAGGTTGTAGACGAAGAGCGCGCGCTGCTCGAGGTTGTTCAGCACATAGGCGACCCGAAGCTCGCGTCGCTCGATGTGGATGTCGTCGATGGTGAGGTGGACGTCCATGGCCCTGCGACCGAGTGAGTTGTTGCTGTCTGGACGAGTCTCGCACGCATGGGCTCGGCGCCAGGCCGGTCATTTCTCGTGGTCAGCCAAGCCGATCCAGGCTCGGGCCTGCACGCGAGCCTGGTTTGGCCACACGCGGACCTCGCCCGAGACGAGCGGCCCAAACATGCGCACGGCCGCGAGGATCATCGGGTGCTCGCTGACCACGGCGATGCGCTCGAAGTCGTGCAGGTGCATGCCGCCGATCTTCGCGTCGTCCCACAGCGCGTGCTTGGTGTAGCCCTCGAAGTCCTCGCCGAGCTCGTAGTAAAAGCGCAGCTTGTGGCCCGCGGCCGAGGCCCTGGCGAGGGCGGCCTCGAGGGTCGGGACGAGCACGTGGGCGTAGTCTTGGTGGGTGACCCGCCCGCTCGCGCGCAGGCCCACCACCCGTGAATGACCCACGTCGATCGTCTCGATCATGATGCTCGTGATCCGCGCTTGGGGTGAGCTCGAGCTCAGCGCGAGGGCTGGCTACCGGTCCTCGCCAGGGCGCGCAGCAGGTCGAAGGCCAGGCCCACGTGCCAGCCCCAGGGGGACACGCGCACGCTGTACTCGCCCTCCTCCACGGTGGTGGCGCGGGCGTTGGAGACCAGCTCGCTGCCGCCCGTGACGCAGAGCATGTCCCACACCGTGCACACGGCCAGGTCGCCGCTGAGGGCGAAGAAGACCTGATCTTCGGGCAGGCTCGCGCGCAGCTCGGCGACGAGCAGGCCGCTGTCGGTGGTGTCGCGGTAGAAGGCGGCGCCGATGGTCGCGGCGAGGCGAAGGCTGACCTGCGGGTGCAGGTGCGCGACGAATTCGGGGCCGAGGCCGAGGCGCTGCTGCAAGGCGTGGCTGCGCGAGAAGGTGTAGCGCTGGGGGAGGCTGCGGTTGATGCCCTGGTAGGCGTAGGCCACGGCCACGCCGATGCCCACGCGCGGTCCGTCGGGCGCTTTGTTGAAGGGCGCGGACACCCAGGCGTAAGAGGCGTTGACCCGCAGCGAGAGGCCCTGGTGATCGAGGGTCTGGAGGTTGAGCAGGTCGACCTGGCCGTAGCCGACCTCGAGGCGCATGGACAGCTCTTGGCTGGGCGAGAGCTGGTCCGCGGTGGGCGTGGGCGCGGGCGCGGCAGTCGGCGGGCGCTGGAGCTCGGTGTCGACCTCGACCGTCTCGACGGTGCCAAAGCCACCTGGCTGGGCTTGGGGGTCGGGCTGCCCGGGCTGGACCTGGGATGGGCTGCCGCTGTGGCCGGCGCTGGCGAAGGGGTCGTCGATCTTCGTCTGGCTGGGGTCCGAGCTGCCGCCGCCCTCGCCGGGCTGGGGCTCGCTCGGCCCGGGCTCGTCTTCGGCGGGCGCCAGATATGCGAGCGCCCCGGTGTCTTCGGACACCGAGGCGTCTCGTCGAGCGAGGTCGAGTGGGCTCGCGAGCAGGCCGAGCGTCAGTGCGAGCGCGCCGTGGCCCACGGCGTTCTCAAGCTCCGGCGAGCATGCGCTCGAAGTGCTCGGAGGCCATCATGACCTTGGGCAGCCCGCGGTAGAGGCTGCCGACGTCGCGCTGGGGACCGCCGGCGTCGTGGGGCTCGTGGGGGATGTCGTCGTTGGAGGTGGGCGGCTTCACGAAGCCCGCGTCGAGGGCGATCATCAGGCGCCCGGTGCAGGTGCAGGGGTTCTCGCGGTCGACGTGGAAGCAGCGCGGGGCGAGGTAGTCCTCGATGCGCTTGCGGGCCCGGGTCAGGCGCACGCGGTAGGCGCTCTCCTTGATGCCGAGCATCTCGGCGGCCTCGGCCGGGGACAGGCCGACGAGGTCCGTGAGCACGAAGCTCAGGCGCACGCCCGGGGGCAGGCAGCCGAGCACGGAGGTCAGGCAGGTGCGCTTGAGCTCCCAGAGCATCAGGTGGACCGAGGTCGGGTTGTCGGCGAGGCCCACGTTGCTCAGGTCGATGGGGCGAGTGATGTCCGAGCGCAGGATGTTGTCGAGAGACTCGAAGCTGTGCTCGGAGCGGCGCCCGAGGCTCTCTTCCATGTTGCGGGCCATCATGCCCAGCAGCGTGCGCGCGGGATCCCCATCGTTGAGCAGCTTGACGTCGTCGAGCTTGTAGGTGGCGGTGGCCAGCTCGTCGGTGAAGCGCAGGGCGTCCTTCCTCGACCCGCACATCTGGTATGCGAAGGCGTAGAGATTGGGGAGCTCTTGGCTCAGCAGCTCACGTACGGTCTGAGGGCGGCTCATGGGGTGAGCACTTTAGCACGGCCGCTGGTCTAGGTGCGAGCCAGCTTGCGCTCGATCGCCGCCCAGAACTTCGCCTGTGTCGTCTCGTCACCTTCGAGGCCGCCGAGGTGGTTGACCTCTTGCATCCCCGTGGGGCTGGTGACGTTGATCTCCGTCAGGTACTCGCCGATCACGTCGATGCCGGCGAAGAACAGCCCTCGCTCGCGCAGCCACGGCCCGACGGCGGCACAGATCTCGAGGTCCCGGGGGCTGAGCTGGGTGCCGTGGGGGCTGCCGCCCGTGTGAAAGTTGTCGCGAAGCTCACCGTCCGCAGGCACGCGGAGGACCGCGCCAATGACCTCACCTTCGACGAGCAGGATCCGCTTGTCGCCGATCTTGGCCGCGGGCAGGAACTGCTGGGCCATGGTCCAGTGCGCCCCCTCGCCGGTCGCTAGCTCGAGCAAGGTGCTGGTGTTGGGGTCGCCCTCGCTCAGCAGCATCACGCCGCGGCCCCCGTAGCCGAGCACTGGCTTGAGGATCATCTTGCCGCCCATGTCGTCGAGGGCCCGGCGCAGGTCGGCCTCGCGCCTGAGCATGCGGGTCTGGGGGATCAGCTCGGGGAATTCGAGCATGCTCAGCTTCTCGTTGAAGCTGCGCAGGGACGCGGGATCGTTGAGCACCAGGGTCTGGGACTTGGCGCGGTCGAGGACCCAGGTGGCCGTCACGAAGGCCTCGTCCACGGGCGGGTCCTTGCGCATGAGCACCACGTCGAAGTCGGTGATGCGGCGCAGCCTGGGCGCGCCGCCGTCGATCAGCGGGGCGCCGATCTCGGCGCCCTCGACGGCCAGCGGCCGGGTGTGGGCCCAGGCCTCGCTGCCGAGCAGGGCGAGATCGGCCACCGTCGCGTACCAGGGGCTGTGCCCCCGGCGGAGGGCCTCCGTCACCATCACGTAGCTGCTGTCGGCGCGGGGGTCGATGCGATCGAGGGGATCGAGGACGAAGAGCACGTCGGCCATCGTTCGGAGGGTAGCCCTCGCCCTGGGCCAAGACGAGCACCTGGAGAATCATCCACAGGTCGTCCACAAGCTGCCCACAGATCCAAAGGACAGACCGCGGGGCGAGTTGGATCCCCGAGCCCGAAGGTGTAGATCGGAAGTCGGCCGCTTTCTTGGTGGCTGTCAATTGGGCCAGGCATACTTGTGGCACCTGTGACTACATCTGAGCCAAGCGCCCAACAGCTCGCTCGTGAGCTCCTCGGACCAGCGTGGCCGCGCGTTCGGCGGATCTCGCTGATCCGGCGGGAGATCCGCGAGTCCCTTTCGACCAGCGCCCTCGAGATTCTCCTGGAGGCGGCAGAGCTCATCGTCGAGGGAGACCGCGACCTCGAGGCTGGCGCCGAAGGCGAGAGCCTGCGCGGTTACGCCACGGTCATGCTCTCCATCGATCTCGCGCGCGCGGCCGCGTTGCTGCGCGAGCCCGCCGACGACGCCACGGCAGAGCGCGTCGCCGAGCTCATGCGCGGCAGCCGGACGGTACGCGGCCGCGTGATCGAGCTGGCCCGTCCGCAATTGGCGGCGCTCTTCGAGTGCCCGGAGCGGTCCTTGCGTGTCGAGCTTCAGCCGGTGATCCGCGCACAGGGCTCGCGGATCCTCCTCGACGCCGACGCGGTGGTCTCGCTAGGCTCGGCGCAAAGGCGCAGCTCTGCTGGAGGGCGGCGATGATGATGACGGAAATGCAGGCCAAGCTCGACGATCACGGCGTGCAGCCGGCCCCCGGCGGCGAGCAGCTCTACAGCGTCGCCGAGGTCGCGCGGCTGTTCGAACTGCCCGAGGGGCGGATCCGCTACTGGTCTCAGACCGGCTTCATCATGCCCTCGGTGCGCGAGGGCAAGCGGCGCTTTTATACCTTTCGGGATCTGATCTCGATCAAGGTCGCCAAGGAGCTGCTCGACGCCGGCCTGCCCTTGCAGCGAGTGCGCCGCAGCCTCGACGCGCTGCGCGTGCACCTGCCTCGGGTCGACGCACCGCTGGCGCGGCTGCGGATCCGCAGCGATCGCGAGCGCATCTTGGTCGAAGAGGGCGAGACGACCTTCGACGCGACCACCGGCCAGCTGCTGCTCGACTTCGACGTTGACACTCTGCGTCGATCGGCAGCCGAGGTGGTGACCTTGCCCTGGGTCGGCGGTGGCCAGAAGAACAAGGCGCCCGAGCCCGAGGCGGGCAGCGCCTACGATGCCTTCCAGCGCGGCCTGAGCGAGGAGCAAAAGTGGGACGGCCTCGACGTCCACGCGCCCGCTTTCGAGCGCGCGCTGGCAGCCTACGCCCAGGCCGCGGAGCTCGACCCGCACTTCGCGGCGGCGTGGACCAACTACGGCAGCCTGCTCGCGCTGACCGGTGAGCTCGAGCGCGCGCGCGACTGCTTCGACCAGGCGCTGTGCAGCGATCCCGAGCAGCCCGAGGCGCGCTGCAACCTCGCCGAGCTCGCGCTGCGGGGGGGCGAGATCGAGCTGGCCATTTCGGGCTTTCGCCACGTGCTGTTGATCGACCCCGATAACCTCGAAGCGCACTATGGCCTCGCGCGCGCGCTCCTCGAGGTTGGCGGAAATGGTCAGGCGCTCGGGCACCTCGAGCGCTTTTGCAAAGCCGTCGATCGCTTGCCTGACCACGAAGCCAACGACGATTTATTGTTGCGTAAGGGTCAGGTCGAGCGTGTGATTGTCGCGCTGCGTAGCGAATTGTGAGGGTCGCAATACCCGCGCCCGCCTGGGCGCGGGTATCGTGCTGTCTGCGTGGCGGGTGACTTCGAGCCCACGTGACCAATAGTCCGCAGAAATGCGGCATATGCGGATTGTTCGGCGTGGATGTGGATCTACCCGAAGTGTTGGTCACACTGATGGTGTGGGTCAGTTGGGGGCACATCCCTCGCAATCGGCCATTCTTTGTGCCGCATTTCGACGCAGCTTCGCGACAAATCGCTATCCTCGATCCGTGCCAGGAGAGATGCAGGTAGGCGTGTGCCTGCTGGATGCGAGCGGGCGCGTGCTCGAGCTCGACCCTGTCTTTGCTGCGCTCTCGGGTCTCGACGCGCGGGATGAGGGTGAAGAAGACGGGGGTCGGCAGGGCGTCCGCGTGAGCACGACGCAGGGCGTCCGCGTGAGCACGACGCAGGGCGTCCGCGTGAGCACGACGCAGGGCGTCCGCGTGAGCACGACGCTCGGCATCCGCCTCGACACGCTGCTGCCCTGGAGCCCGACGCCCGATCCCCATGGTCCCGTCCAGGCCTGTAAGAGCACGCCCCTGGGCCTCTTCGAGCTGTGTGTTCGGCCCATGGTGCTGCGCGAGGTCGCCTATGTGGCAACCTTGAAACCGGTCCACAGCCTCGCCGAGCTCGAGCTGCGCCGGGAGCTCCGCAGCCTGCGACAGACCTTCGACTCCTTCATCGAGGCCTCGCCGGTGGCGATCTTGACCCTCGATCTCGACAAGCGCGTGAGCCTGTGGAACCGCACCGCCGAGCGCGTGTTCGGCTGGACCGCCGAAGAGATCATCGGTCAGCCTTATCCGCTGGTGCCCCCGGAGGAGTGGTCGAGCTTCGAGGCGCTCTATGAGCGGGTCATCGGCGGCGAGGGCTTCTCGGGCGTCGACGGGCTGCGCCGCTGCAAGGACGGGAGCTTCGTCGACCTGCGCATGTACACCGCGCCGATGCGCGACATCGACGGTGAGGTGATCGGGGCGATGGCCCTGCTCGAGGACCTCCGCGAGCAGCGGCGCCTCGAGGAGCGGATCCGTCACAGCCAGAAGATGGAGGCCGTCGGTCGCCTCGCCGGGGGCATCGCCCACGACTTCAACAACCTGCTCACGGTGATCGTCGGGATGTGTGATCTCCTGGGCCTCGATCACGACCTGAGCTCGTCGGCGCTCGAGCGCGTCGAGGAGATCCAGCGCGTGTCCGAGTCCGCGCGCGGCCTGGTCGCGCAGCTGATGACCTTCAGCCGCCGCCAGGTCATGCGCATGCGCCTGCTCGATCTCAACGCCCACCTGCGCGAGTCGGCGCGCATGGTCAAGCGCCTGCTCGGTGAGGGCGTGGCGCTGGGCCTCGAGCTCCCCGACGCGCCCGTGTGGGTCCGCGTGGACCCGGCGCAGTTCGATCAGATCCTCGTCAACTTGGCGGTCAACGCCGGCGACGCCATGCCCCGTGGCGGCGAGCTCGGGTTTCGAACCACGATCGTCGAGCAGCCGGAGGGCCTGGGCGGCGGCGCGGCGAGCGAGCACAGCGAGCGTCGCTTCGCGCGGCTCGAGGTCCGGGACACCGGCGTGGGCATCCCCGCGGACGTCCTCCCCCACATCTTCGACCCCTTCTTCACCACCAAGGCCCTGGGCACGGGCACGGGCCTGGGCCTGGCCAACGTCTACGGCATCGTCCAGCAAAGCGGCGGCATCGTCGAGGTCGAGAGCGAGCCGCAGCGGGGGACCTGCTTTCACATCTACCTGCCGCTGGCCGAGGCCCCGCGGCGGGCGGCCAGGGTTGAGGGCAGGCGCGCGAGCTTGCCCCCGGGTCACGAGCGCATCCTCCTCGTCGAGGACAACGACGCGGTCCGCAAGTCGACGGCGCGGCTGCTGGGGACCTTGGGCTACGAGGTCGAGGTCGCCCGCGACGGGGCCGAGGCCCTCGAGCGGGTGAGCGCGGGGCTGCGCGTGAACATGGTGCTCACGGATCTGTCGATGCCGCGCATGGGCGGGGCCGAGCTCGCCAAGCAGCTGCGCGCCCAGGTCCCGGAGCTCCCGATCGTGTTCATGTCGGGCAACCTCGACGTCGCCGAGCTCAAGGCCGAGGTCGAGGCCGGGCGGGCGACCTTCCTGCAAAAGCCGGTGTCCTTGCGGGTGCTCGCCAAGACCACGCGCGAGGTCCTGGATCGCAACGCCGCGGCTTGAGGGCGCGATGGTGCGCGATGGCGTACCATCGCGCCATGATCGAGATCCTCGGCAAGGGCGCCCCCGACCTGCGCAGCGAGCTCTTTGGCGGCCAGGGCACCGTCAAGGTCTGGAACCTGATGCGCCAGGCGGCGCCGCCCTTCACCGCGGTGTTGGCCTGCGAGCTCGAGCCGGGCGGCCGCGTGGGTCGCCACCGCCAGGAGCACTACCCGGAGATCGTCATCGGGATCTCGGGGCTGGGCGAGGCCATCGTCGGCAAGCAGCAGCACGGCCTGCGCCCCGGGGACATGGTCTACCTGCCCCAGGGCGAGATCCTCGAGCTCATCAATCACCGCGATGACGAGCCGCTGCAGTATCTGATCATCAAGGCGCGCGAGGGCGGCTGAGGGCGGCTGAGCCCATCGCCGCTCTAGGCCGCGCCGCGATCCAGGGGCTCGAGCTCGAGCTCGGCAGGGACGTCGACGGGACCGCTCGAGGCGCCCCAGAGCGCGGCGCCGGTGCTGGCCGAGACGACCATGGCGATCCCGAGGGCGCTCGACCAGGGCAGGTCCTGATCGAGCAGGAGCCAGCCGGCCGCGGCCGCGACGGCGGGCTCGAGGCTCAGCAAGATGCCGAAGGTTCGCGCGGAGAGGCTGCGCATCGCCCCGAGCTCGAGGGAGTAGGGGATCATGCTGGCGAGCAAGGCGGTGGCGATCGCCAAGCTGATCTGGTCGGGGTGACCGATGACCGTGATCGCCCCGCCGAGGCCGAAGGGCGCCGCGAGCACGGCCGCGGTGGCGGTCGCCACGGCGAGGCCGCCGAGCCCGGAGATCTGCGCGCCGACCCGGCCCGCCGCGAGGATATAGAGCGCCCAGAACACGCCGCCGACCAGCGCGAAGCCCACGCCCGCGGGATCCAGAGCCGCGCCTCCGGTCGAGAACACGCCGCCCAGAAGCAGCACGCCGCCCAGCGCCCAGGCCGTCCACACGAGGTCCCGGCGGCGCTTGGACAAGAGCGCCGACAGGGCGAGGGGGCCGAGGAATTCGATGGTCACCGCGGTCCCCAGGGGGATGTGCGCCAAGGCGAGGTAGAAGCAGCCGTTCATCCCGACCATGCACGCGCCCAGGGCGAGGGCGGCGCGCCACTGCTCGCGGCTCCAGGCTCGGACCCGCGGGCGGGCGAGGACCAGCAGCCCGAGGGCCGCGAGGCCGAGGCGCAGCGCGGTCGCTCCGCCGCTCCCCGTGGACTCGATCAGCCGAGTTGCGAGGGCAGAACCAACTTGAACGGAGGCGCAAGACGCGAGCACGAGCCCTGTCGCAGCGCCGCTACGACCCTGTCCGAGGAACATGGTTTGAAAGATGAGCCCGGGCCTTTGTCCGATCCAGCGAATGTTTCTTGATTAAACAGTTTAGAAATCCTGATGATTAGCCATGCTCGAGATCCGACGTCTGCGCCTGCTCCTGGAGCTCGAGCGCCGGGGGACGATGGCGGCGGTCGCGAGGGCGGTGGGCGCGAGCCCCTCGGCGGTCTCGCAGCAGCTGGCCTTGCTCGAGGAGGAGGTCGGCGTGCTCTTGCTCGAGCCCGTGGGCCGCGGGGTCAAGCTGACGGCGCGGGCGCGGGCGCTGGCCGAGCACGCCAGGGTGATCCTCGAGCAGCTCGAGCAGGCCGAGGTCGAGCTCGCGGCGGAGGACGAGCCGGTCGGGACGCTGAAGGTCGCGTCCTTTCAGTCGGTGCTCTCGACCCTGCTCCCCGACGCGCTCGAGCACCTCGCCGGGATCCACCCGCAGCTGCGCGTCGAGGTCAGTCACCGCGACCCGGAGGAGGCCCTCGACAGGCTCCTGTCCCACGACTTCGACCTGGTCCTGGGCGAGGAGCTGCCGGGCTTTTTGCAGGCCAAGGACGCGCAGATCCACGAGGAGGATCTGGTCATGGACGAGATCCGCCTGATGCTCCCGCGGCGCGGTCCGCTGGCCAAGCTCCCGGGCGAGCTCGAGGCTCTGGCCGAGGCGCCGTGGGTGATGGACCCGCCCAAGACCGTGTCGGCGCGCTGGGCCACGGCGATGTGCCGGAGCGCGGGCTTCGAGCCCGACGTCCGCTTCGACTCGCCGGGCCCGGGGCTGCACCTGCGCCTGGTCGAGGTCGGCCAGGCGGTGGCCTTTGTCCCGGATCTGCTCGGGCGCCTGGGCAAGCCGCGGGCGCGGGTCTTCACCTTGCCCGAGCGGCCCAAGCGGCGGCTGTTCACCGGCGCGCGGCGGGCCGCGGCGGCGCGCCCGGGGATCGTCGCGCTCCGGGCGAGCCTGCGCTGGGCCGCGGACGCGCCGGCGCGCGGCGAGAGCTCGCCGCTCTAGGAGCCCGTGGTGGAACCCAGCGCGGCTCCTGGCGCCGGGATTTTTGTCGAGGGCGCGAAGCCAAAACGCCGCTGTACCGGGCGTACTGCAAGTTTTGGCGACAAAGCCTTCGGCGAAAAGACCAAGCCAGGTGTCGTGTTGGGTTTCACCACGGGCTCCTAGCAGCCGCGCTCGTTGCCCACGGCCGACTCGTCGAGCAGGGCGCGGGCGCAGGGCAAGACGAGCTCGAGCACGCCCTCGTGGATCACCCGCTCGCGCTCGTCGGCGGGCAGGCAGCCGTGCTCGACGAGGATCTCGGGGTAGGGCTCGGCGCTGTGCACCGCGCCGGCGCCGACGTGGGCGCGGGCGAGGGCCTCGAAGCGCGCGGTCACGGCCTGGTTGAGGGTCGGGTCGCGCTGCAGGGCCCAGCGCACGAACATCCACGCGAGGGCGGCGTGGCGGGCCTCGTCGTCGGCGATGCTCTGGAGCAGCTCGGCCAGACCGAGGTCGCTGCAGCGCGCCGCGATGGTCGCGAGCTCGAGGGTCGACAGGGTCTCGCCGATGCAGCCCTCGCTGACGCAGGCCAAGGTCAGCTGCTCGAGGTCGCAGGCCTCGGCGACGGCCGCGTCCACGTCGAGCGGTCCGAACTCGAGGCCGCGCCCGGCGAAGGCCTCGGCGAGCTCGAGCGCGGCCTCGGCGTGGCGGACCTCGTCGTCGGCGGCGGCGAGGGACTCGACGACCAGCTGGGGCGGGGCGCCCACGGACATCAGCTGGCTGGTGAAGCGGGCGAAGCTCGCGACCGAGGCGTGCTCGGCCCGGGCGATCCCAGCCCAGTGCGCGGCGAGCTGCTCGCGGACCTCGGGCGGCAGCTCATCCTCGAAGTCCTCGAGCTCGAGCTCGAGCTCGAGCTCGCGCTGGGCCACGAGCTCGGCCGTGCGCGCGTCACCGTCGACGACGAAGGGGCGGCCGTCGGCTTTGCGCAGGGCGGCTGCGGCCGCTTCGAAGTCGGGGCTGGTCGGGGCGGCCACACGAAGCTGCGGGATCGCCACGCCCAAAGCCGAAGCAATTCGCCGACGGAGCTGATCAACGGGCGAACGATCCATGCCTCGATCATAGCGGCTCGGGCTCGCAGGGCGCACTCAAATACGGGTCAATCGGCCAGCCGGCCGCTGAATTGGTCCACATTGACACAGCCTCGCAACCTGAGCGAGACGCGGGGTTTTCCGCTGGGAACGCGCCCGGGGGAGGGGCGCTCAAAGGCGCGCACGCGTCGGCTCGGTGCCGCGCGTTCGCAGCCGGGGGCCGGGCGCTATGATGCGCAGGTGCAGCTGAGCGAAGGCGTCTGGGCGCTGGCCCTCGAGACCCCGACCTTGCCCCCGGCGACCGCGACCAACACGGTGGTCTTTGCGGGCGATCGCCTGCTGGTCGTCGAGCCTGCGACGCCCCATGCCGGCGAGCGGGCCCGCCTCGACGCCCTGCTCGACGAGCGGATCACCGAGGGTCGCGCGCTCGCGGGGCTGTGCCTGACCCACCACCACATCGACCATGTGGGCTACGCCCAGGCGCTGCGCGAGCGCACGGGCGCGCCGATCTTCGCCCACGCCGAGACCGCGGCGCGCCTGCCCTTCGCGGTCGACGTGTGCATCGACGAGGGCTGGCGCATGGACCTCGGCCGCGGCGTCGTCGTCGAGGCTCTGCACACCCCGGGTCACGCCCCCGGTCACCTCGTGTTCTGGGAGCAGGGCAGCGCGGTCGCGCACGTGGGAGATCTCGTCGCGGGCGAGGGCACGATCCTGATCGATCCCAGCGACGGCGGCGATATGGCGCGCTACCTCGAATCGCTGCGGCGCATGGCCGCGCGCGTCGGCGAGGGTCGGGAGGCAGACGCGCCCGCGCCCCGCTTCGTCCCGGCCCATGGCGAGACCATCGAGGATCCCCTGGCCGTGCTCGAGCGCTACATCGGCCATCGCCTCGCGCGCGAGGACATCGTCCGTCGGGCGATCCTCGAAGGCGGCGCCCGGGACTTCGAGGCCATCTTGGCGACGGCCTACGCCGACACCCCTCGCGCGTTGTGGCCGATCGCCGCGCTCTCTTTGGAGGCGCATCTGGGCAAGCTCGTCGGCGACGAGGAGCTCGCGCGCGAGGGCGAGGGTCGGGCGGCCCGCTACGCGCCGCGAAGCTGAGGCATCGGCCTCGGGCTGTGTAGATTTGTGCAAGCTGATTGCACATGCAAGTTTTTTCGTCTAGCGTCGAGCTCCGTTTTGGCACAGCGACGCGAGAAGAGAGTCCCCGTGAACCTGATCGCCGGTTCGCTGGGTGTGGGCAAGACGACCGCCATCAACCACCTGCTCGCGCAGCGCCCCGAGCACGAGCAGTGGGCGGTGTTGGTCAACGAGTACGGCCTCGTGGGCATCGACGCCGCGCTGATCGAGGACGCCGCCGAGACCGGGCGCGTCGACGTGCGCGAGGTCGCCGGCGGCTGCATCTGCTGCTCTGCCGGCTTCATGTTCGAGGTCTCGCTGGTGTTCTTGCTGCAGCGCCGGCCGGACCGGCTGATCATCGAGCCCACGGGCCTCGCCTCCTTGTCGGGGATCCTGGACACCCTGGCCCACGACGGCATCCGCGACGCCGTCGAGCTGCGCTCCGTGATCAGCCTCGTCGACCCGGCCGTGGTTTCGGAGGGCAAGCTCGGCGCCGAGGCCCGCGACCAGATCGAAGCGGCCGACATCTTGCTGGCCAACCGCACGGACCTCGCCAGTCCCGAGCAGCTCGAGGCCTTCGAGCGCTGGGCGGACGAGCTCTTCCCGCCAAAGCGCCACGTGGGGCGCATCGCTCACGCCGCGATCCCCCTCGAGCTGCTCGACCTCGTGCGCGAGCGCGGCCCCAGCGAGGCCGTGAGGCCGGACGCTCACGTCCCCGGCCACGACCACGCGCATGAGCACGACCACGACCACGTGCATGACCACGAGCACGCCCATGGCCACGACCACGAGCACGCCCACGACCACGCGTCCGCCGACGCCGAGGAGACAGACCCCTCGCGCCCTTGCAGGCGGCTCTCCCACACGTCCGAGCTAGCCACGACCATCGGCTGGGTATGCCGAGACGATCTGATCTTCGACTCGACGAGGATCACCCGCTGGCTCGGCGGTCTATCGGCCAAGCTCGGCGTCGCGCGGGCTAAGGCCGCGCTGCACACCGAAGCCGGGTGGCTGGGCTTCAACATCACCAAGGGCGCCGAAGAGACCCGCCCCATCGGCCATCGCCGAGACTCCCGCCTCGAGCTCGTGCTCCAAGGCGGCGAGACCCTGGACCCAGACGCCCTCGAGCACACGCTCCTGGCGTGCGTCGTCGAAGACTCGAGCCTCCCCAAGCCCTGAGCGCTCCCTTCGACGAGGAAGGGAGACCAAAGGCCCAGCGGAGACAAAGCTTCCCTCGAGGGAGAAGGAGGCCCCCACCAGACCGCGGCCTCTTGCCCTCGACGAGGGAGACCAAAGGCCGAGGGAAGACAGAGCTTCCCTTCGAGGAAGAAGGAGGCCCCCACCAGACCGCGGCCTCTTGCCCTCGACGAGGGAGACCAAAGCCCCAGCGGAGACAAGACCCCCTTTTAGGGGGTCACTACGTGCACACGCGAACGACATGCCATCCCGCCCGAGACCGCCGGAGGTGGTCTCGAGGGCCGCGAAGCGGCCTGCTGCGGCTAGAAGCAGGACGTCCGCGGGGGTCTATTAAAGCTGCTCTGCGAGGTAGCGCTCTTCGCCGAGGCGCGCGATCAGATCCAGCTGCGTCTCCAGCCAGTCGATATGCGACTCCTCGGACACCAGCATCCCCTCGAGCAGCTCGCGGCTCCCGTTGTCACCGAGGTCACGGGCCAGCGCGATGCCACGGTTGAAGCGCTCCGAGGCGATGTACTCGAGGTCCAAGTCGAGCTTGAGCTGCTCGGCCGGGGTCTCGCCGACGTTGATCTTGCCGAGGCGCTGAAGGTTGGGGACGCCATCGAGGTAGAGGATGCGCTCGATCAGCTCGTCGGCGTGCTTCATCTCGTCGATGGACTCGGCCCGGACATGCTCGGCGAGCTTGTTGAGGCCCCAGTTCTTCAACATCTTGGCGTGGATGAAGTACTGATTGATCGCGGTGAGCTCGGCAGTCAGGACTTCGTTGAGCAGGTCGATGATCTCGGGCTTGCCTTGCATCCGCGGACGCTAATCGGGCTGGCGCGCCCTGACAATGCTCCGCGTGCGAGGTCGCTCAGACCTTGATAGGCGAGTTCAGTACGCGCGCTGCCGAGGGCCGGACTTGAAAGGCGCTTTCAACACGCGGGGACCGGCTGCGGTCCGGCCTCGTGCGCGGCCTTGGCCTGCGTGGTGATCATCTGACGGATCTGCCGAACGCAGCTCTTGCAGTCCGTTCCGGCCTGGCAGCCGTCCTGGATCTGTTTGACGGTGCATGCGCCCCGGCGGATTTCCTCCGAGATGCGTCGGTCAGAGACTCCCTTACAGATGCAGACGAGCATTGTGGTGCAGACCTCAGGGCTGGGTTTTGAAAGTCGTTTTCAAAACTCTCAAGAGGTATACGCACGAACTCGGCCCGCGGCAAGGACTGAATTTCGGATTCGAAATCGACTTCAGAGCCTCGAATTTCAGCCTGATCGGGGTCTGTGGGGGGATCGGACACAGCCTGGGCGCAAAACACGCGCGAAGGCGCGCCTACACCCGGACGGTGCGAGGCGCGCCTTCGTCGTGGAGAGTGGTCCGGGGGCCCGAGTGGACCGTCCAGCCTCATTCGACGGTGACGGACTTGGCCAGGTTGCGGGGCTGGTCGACGTCCGTGCCCTTGATGTCGGCCACGTGGTAGGCGAGCAGCTGCAGGGGGACCGAGGCGAGGATCGGCTGGAGGAAGGGGTCGACCTTGGGGACCAAGATCACGTCGTCGGCGACGTCGCCGATGCGCTCGTCGCCGGCCGTGGCCACGGCGATGATCTTGCCGCCGCGGCTGCGGACCTCCTCGAGGTTGGACAGGGTCTTGTCGTAGGCGGGGCCCTCGAGGGCGAGCACGACCACGGGCACGCCCTCGTCGATCAGCGCGATCGGGCCGTGCTTGAGCTCGCCGCTGGCGTAGCCCTCGGCGTGGACGTAGCTGATCTCCTTGAGCTTGAGGGCGCCCTCGAGGGCGACGGGGAAGCTCAGGCCGCGGCCGAGGTAGAGCCAGTCGCGGGCGCTGACCCAGCGCCTGGCGATGATCTTGATCGCCGACTGCACGCCGAGCACGGCGTCGATGGCCACGGGCATCTCGCGCAGGCCCTCGAGCAGGGCGTGGGCGCGCTCGGGCGCGAGCGCGCCGGTGCCTCGGCCGAGGTGGATCGCCAGCATCGTCAGCATCGTCAGCTGGGTGGTGAAGGCCTTGGTCGAGGCCACGGAGATCTCGGGGCCGGCGTGGGTGTAGAGCACGTGGTCGGCGAGGCGGGCGATCGACGAGTCGACCACGTTGCAGATCGCCAGACCCTTGGCGCCGAGGCGCTGGGCCTCCTCGAGCGCGGCCTTGGTGTCGGCGGTCTCGCCGGACTGGGAGATCGCCAGGACTAGGTCGCCGCCGCGGACGATCGGTACGCGGTAGCGAAACTCGCTGGCGAGATCGACCTCGACGGGCACGCGGGCGAGCTGCTCGATCAGGTACTTGCCGGCCAGGGCGGCGTGCCACGAGGTCCCGCAGGCGACGATGGTCAGCTTGTGGTGGGCGGCGAGCTCGGGGAGGTCGACGCCGGCGAGCTCCCCGAAGTCGAGCTCCTCGGCGCCCCGGAGCCGGCCGATCAGCGTGTCGCGGACGGCCCGCGGCTGCTCGAAGATCTCCTTGAGCATGAAGTGCTTGAAGCCCTGCTTCTCGGCGGCCAGGGGGCTCCAGTCGATGTGTCGCGGGCGGCGAGTGACGGCCTCGCCGGCGGCGTCGAGGTGGACCTCGATGCCCTCGGGGCCGACGCGGACGATGTCGCCGTCGTCGAGGTCGATGACCGTGCGCGTGTGCTCGAGGATCGCGGCGACGTCCGAGGCCACGAAGCTCTCGGGCTCGCCCGCCGGCGCGTCGCGGTCGCCGAGGCCGACGAGCAGGGGCGAGGCGTGGCGGGCCGCGACGAGCTGGCGCGGGTGCTCGTCGTGGACGACACAGATCGCGTAGGCGCCCTCGAGCTCGGCGAGGGCCGAGCGGACCGCGGCCAGCAGGTCGCCGTCTCCGGCGGCGGCGTAGCGCTCGTCGATCAGGTGAGCGATGATCTCGGTGTCGGTCTCGCTCGAGAAGCTGCGCCCGCGGGCCTGGAGGGCGGCGCGCTGCTTGGCGTGGTTCTCGATGATCCCGTTGTGGACCACGCACACCCGCCCGGCGCGGTGCGGGTGGGCGTTGGCCTCGCAGGGCCGGCCGTGGGTCGCCCAGCGCGTATGCCCGATGCCGGTGGTCCCCGACAGCGGTTCGGCCTCGAGCTTGGCGGCCAGCGCCGCGATCTTGCCCTCGCAGCGGGTCAAGACCATCGGCGGATTGCGCGAGGGGTCGATCAGCGCGACCCCGGCCGAGTCATAGCCGCGATATTCGAGGCGCCGCAGCCCCTCGACCAGCAAAGGTGCCGCGAGCCGAGCGCCGGTGTACCCGATGATTCCGCACATCTACGCAGGAGATTTAGCAAGAAAGATCTGGGCGGTCGAATGGCCCAAAATTGCGGGCGCCCCGCCTCGGCTGGGCCGAGGGCGGGGCGCGAGCAGGGAGCCGAGGGCTCTAGAGCGGCGATCAGTTTGAATTGTTAATAGATTCCGATCGCTTAGCGGCGCGGTTCGACAACGTCTGGCGGTCGTGATCCCGTAGGCCTCGCACGAGGCCACGCATGACGCTCCCCCGCTGGAACCCTCCCGTCACTCTGTCTCCCCGCGAAGCCCGCATCCGCAAGCGCGTCGGCAAGAAGCGCAAGCTGTTTGGCTTCCTGTGTGACCACCGGCTCGAGCTGTTCGACGACGACTTCCAAGCCGAACTCGAGCAGATGTACCGCGACACCGGAGCCGGGAAGAACCCGATGCCGCCCGCACTGCTCGCCATGGCCCTACTGCTTCAGGGCTACTCCAACGCGTCGGACTCGGAGGCCGTCGAACTCGCCGCCTGTGATGCTCGATGGCAGCTGGTCCTCGGCTGCCTTGGTTGCGATGACCCGCCGTTTTCCCAGGGCTCGCTGTTCAACTTCCGCGAGCGGCTCATCGCTCACGACATGGACCGCAAGCTGCTCGAGCGCACTCGGGAGCTCGCCAAGCGAACTGGCGCCTTCGACTTCAAGAAGCTGCCCAAGAAGCTCGACGTCGCCGTGGACTCGAGCCCGCTTCGAGGTGCGGGTCGGGTCGAGGACACCTTCAACCTCCTCGCTCACGCGGCGTGGAAGGTCGTGCTGTGCGTCGCCGAGCTACGCGCTCGACCGGCGGAGCTGCTCGTCGACGAGCTCGGCATCCCGCTGCTCGCGGAGCCGAGCATCAAGAAGGCGCTCGATATCGACTGGTCCAACCCTGCGGCCAAGAGCGCGGCGTTGAACCGTTTGCTCGGACAGATTGAGACGCTCGAACAGTGGGTCGAGACGAACCTGTCGAGCGAGAGCAGCAAGCCTCCGTTGCAAGACCAGCTCGCGCTACTCGAGCAGCTACGTGGACAGGATCTCGAGCCCGACCCCGACCGTGGAGGCCAGCGCATCAAGCGGGGCGTGGCGAAAGACCGGCGTGTGTCCGTCGAGGACCCCGACATGCGTCACGGTCGCAAGACCAAGACGAAGTCCTTCAACGGATACAAGCGCCACGTCGTCGTCAGTCTTCACACCAAGCTCATCCTCGCTGTGACGGTGGCTCCGGCGAACCAGCCGGAGAAAGACAGCCTCCCCACGCTCGTCGACCGAGTCGAACATCTGGGCCTCGAACTCGCGAGCCTGCACTTCGACCGGGGCTACATCGAGAGCTCGGACGTCCCCGAACTCGTGGCCAGCGGCGTCGAGGTCATCTGCAAGCCATGGCGGCAGTCCAACGGCGACAAATTCGCCAAGACCGACTTCAGCCTCGACTTCGCCAGCCAGACGGTGACCTGCCCAGGGGGACAGACCCAACCCATGCTCCTCGGCGAGAGCGCCCGCTTCGAGGCTGATGTCTGCAACGCCTGCGAGCTCAAGCCCAAGTGCACGACCTCGGACCGGGGCCGAGGCCTCCGAATCGCCGCCAACGAGCCGTTGCAAGCGAAACTACGGGTCCTCCAACGAGCACCGCGCGGACGCGCGCGACTGCGACAGCGCGTCGTCGTCGAGCATACGCTCGCTCATGTCGGCCAGCGCCAAGGCAACCGAGCTCGCTACCTCGGCATGCGCAAGAATGAGTACGACTCCACGCGAGCGGCAGTGCTCGTCAATCTGCAGGTCATCCAGCATGAGCTGGAGTGCCCGAAGCTGGCAAATGCGGCGTAGCTCACCGAATTCAAACTGGTCGCCGCTCTAGGACTACTTGGTCAGATGGGGATCGACAACGATCCCCAGCTGTGATCTGCTGCGGGGGTGACTCCAGAACAAATCTCCCGGGTGGGGGCCGAACTCGAGGAGTTTCTCGGCTACATCACTCATCAGATGGGTCGCAGCGAGCGGCGCGAGGCCCTCGCCAACTACATGCGTGGGCTTCTCCTCGATGGCGAGCGCAAGAGCATGGTGCCCATCGCTCAGCGCCTCGCAGCCGCGCCCGGTGACAGCGAAGCCATCCGCCAGCGACTCCAGCAGGCGATCACGATCGCTGATTGGGACGAGTGGGAGCTGTTTCGCCGACTCGCCCTGCGCGTCGAGGACAAGCTCCCGGGCCTCGACGCCTTCGTCATCGACGACACCGGCTTCCCCAAGAAGGGCAAGCACTCCGTCGGGGTACAGCGTCAGTACTCGGGGACGATGGGCCGCGTCGACAATTGCCAGGTCGCAGCAAGCCTCCACCTCGCCAGCGAGGCGGGCGGCGCTTGCATCGGCATGCGCTTGTTTCTTCCCGAGGTCTGGGCCAACGACCCAAGGCGCCGGACCAAGGCAGGCGTCCCCGAGGAGCTCTCCCATCAAACGAAGCTCGAGCTCGGCCTCGGCATGCTCGACCGCGCCCTCGAATGGGGGCTCGCGCCTCGACCGGTGCTCGCCGACGCGGCCTACGGCGACTCGACGGAATTCCGCAAGGGACTCGAAGAACGCGGGCTCCACTACGTACTGCGCATCTCCGGCAACGCGGTCGTATGGCCGCCAGGGACGTGCCCGAGCCCTCCTCCGTCCAAAGCTCCCGGCACCAGGGGGCGGCCACGAACAAAGTGGGTCTCCCCCGAAGGAGTCGAGCCCGTCTCGGTCGAAGAGCTGGCGAAGAGCTTGCCTGCCAGGCGCTTCCGTCACGTCGAATGGCGCCACGGGACGCGCGGGCCTCAGCGGCGGCGCTTCGCGGTGCTACGCATCCGAACCGCGCACCGGCATCGGTCAGGGCACCCACCGGGTGAAGTGCAGTGGCTGCTGTGTGAGTGGTCCTACAAGAAGAAGGAGCCAACCGCGTTTTATTTGTCGAACTTGCCCGCGAAGACCACGGTCAAGAGGCTGGTCTACCTGGCCAAGCTTCGCTGGCGGATCGAACGGGACTACCAGGAGATGAAAGGGGAGCTCGGCCTCGACCACTTCGAGGGACGAACATGGCGAGGCTTCCACCACCACGTCGCCCTGGTCGCCGCGGCTCACGCCTTTCTCACGCTCCACCGCGTGATTTTTTCCCCGGAGGACCCGGAGGCGGAAAGCACAGCGAGCCGAGCCGGGGCTGACCATCCAGGCATTCCGAGCGTTGCTACAAGTGGTCCTGCTTCACTTGCTGGGTCACTGTCCCATGTGCGGACGTGACATCGACCCACGGGGGCCACCGATCAGGCCCTCGCGGATGTGATCAAGTCGTACTAGGAGCCCGTGGTGAAACCCAACACGACACCTCGCTTGGGATTTTCGCCGAGGGCTTTGTCGCCAAAACTTGCAGTACGCCCGGTACAGCGGCGTTTTGGCTTCGCGCCCTCGACGAAAAGCCCGGCGCCAGGAGCCGCGCTGGGTTCCACCACAGGCTCCTAGTTCACGACCTCGAGGTCGGTGTTGTACTTGATGATCTTCGCGCCCTCGAGCCGCTTGACGTTCTTGAGCTGCTTTTCGACCTTCATCGCCTTGCCGACGACCACGATCACCGGGATCGGGTGAATGTGCTTGGCGGCGGTCGCCTTGATGTCGGCGAGCTCGATCTTGCGGACCTCGTCGATGTAGGTGTTGTAGTAGTCCTCGGGCAGGTTGTAGGTCAGCAAGGTGTTGACCTTGCCGGCGATCTGCGAGGCGGTCTCGATCTGCAGCGGGAAGCTCAGGGCCATGTTGTCGACCGTGGCCTGGAACTCCTGCTCGCTGGGATCGGTGGTCCGCAGGCGCTCGACGTGGTCGAACACGGCGTTGAGCATCTCGTCGGTGTCCTTCGTCTGGGTGACGATGGCGAACGCGCCGACGGCCTTTTGCTGATACTCGAAGGAGTTGATGTTGTAGGTCAGCTTGCGCTCCTCGCGGATGTCGCGGAAGAGGCGCGAGCTCATGCCGCCACCGAAGAGCTTGGTGACCGCGGCCATCTTGGTCCACTCGGGGCTGTTGCGAGCCACCGAGTTGATGTTGGCGATGACGATGTCCGAGCTGATCTGGTTGCGGTCGACGACGTGGACCACGAAGTCGGTGGGCACGGCGGCCTGGTAGTCCTGGGGCGAGAACTTCTCGAGCGGGTGCTTGGGGAAGCTCTCGGCCGGCTTCCACTTGCCGAGGGTCTTCTCGATCGCCTTCTCGACGTCGGCCTTGGTCACGTCACCCGAGAGGATCAGGTAGGCGTTGTTGGGCCGGTACCAGGTCGAGTGGAACTCGGCGAGCTGGGTGGCGGTCAGGCCGTCGAGCTCGGCGGCGCTCGGCCAGGTCTGCCCGTAGGGGTGACCCTCGGGGTAGAGCAGCTTGCCGACCAGGCGCTGCGCGAGCGCGCCGCCGTCGGACTTCTCGCTCTTGATCGCGGTCTTTTGCTGCTCCTTGAGCTTGTCGATCGCCTCCTGGTCGAACTTGGGGTTCTGGACGACGTCGTTGACGAGGTCGAGGGCCAGGGGCAGGTCGGGGGTCAGCACGCGGGTCGAGACGAAGGCGCTGAACTCACCGGCGCCAGCCTCGAGGCTCGAGCCGACCTGCTCGATGGCCTCGTCGATCTTGGCCTTGGTGCGCTTCTTGGTGCCCTCGGTGAGCATCGAGGCGGTCATCCCAGCGAGCAGCTCGCCGTGGATGGTGCCGGCCTTGACGACCAGCTGGACGTCGACGATCGGGACCTCGTGGTTCTCCACGATGTAGACCGACAGGCGGTTGGGGAGCTCGTACTTTTGCAGCTCGGGGAAGTTGACCGGGCGCTGCTCGCCGGGGCCGGGGGGCTCCGGGTAGACCCGCGCGGGCTCCTCGACCTGCTCGGGCTCGGTCGCGTCGGCGGTCTGGTCGTCGGTGGGCGCGGTGGGCTCGGGCTGGTTCTTGTCGCAGGCTCCGAGGAGCAGCGAGGCGCTCAGACCCAGGCAGGCCACGACGCCAGAGAATCGGTGGATGGCTCGTTGAGTGTGCATGTGCTTGTCTCCTGGGTCGCGGCTACTTCTTGGGGACGAGCTCGTAGAACAACCAGTCGCCGTTGATGTAGGTCTCGGCGACGCGCTTGATGTCCTTGGTGCTGACCTCGCGGTAACGCTCGAGGTCGGTGAGCACGCGCTTGGGGTCGTCGTAGAACGCTGCGCCGTTGGCGATGGCCAGGGCCCGGCCCTGGTTGGTGGCCAGGGTGCTGACGCTCTGCATCAGCTGCTGGTTGACGGCCTTCTCGAGCTCCTTGGCGGAGACGCCCTTCTTGGCGATCTTCTCGAGCTCGGACTGGAGCGTGGACTTGACCTCGTCGAGGTGCTGCTCGCCCTCCTCGGTGGGCACGCCGAAGAAGAGCATGCCGCCGGCGTCGCGGAAGCCGAATATGTGGCCGCCGCCGGAGAAGGCGGTCCACTTCTTCTCGTCGCTCATGATCTTGGGCACGCGCGCCGACTCGCCGCCGAACAAGATGTTGCCGAGCAGCTCGAGGGCGGGGCGATCCGCGTGGCCGTCGCCGACCGTCGGCCAGGCCCAGATCCACTGGGTCTGCTGGGCCTTGTCGTCGCTGAGCTGCTTTTCGAGCTTGCGGCCGCGGACCATCTCGCCGACGGTGGTCTCGGGCTTGTCGGCGCCCCTGGGGATCCCGCCGAAGTAGTGGGTGACCCGGTCCTGGACCGTGGCGAAGTCGACGTCGCCGACGATGACCATGACGGCGTTGTTGGGCCGGTAGTAGGTCTCGAAGAACTCGATCGCGTCCTTGGGATCGGCGGCGTCGAGGTCCTCGAGCGCGCCGATCGGCATGTGCGCGTAGGTCGTGCCCTCGAACAGGGCGGCGACGATCTCCTCGAAGGCCTTGGCGAAGGGCTGGTTGTCCCCGCGGTCCTTCTCGGACTTGACGGCCTCGCGCTGCACGGAGAACGCGTCGTCGGTGATCTCGAGGTACTGGAGGCGGTCGGCCTCACCCCACAGGACCATGTCGAGGTACTGGCTGGGGATGTTGTGGAAGTAGACCGTCTGATCGAAGCTGGTGAAGGCGTTGATGTACCCGCCGGCCTTCTCGGTGTACTCGCCGATCGCGTTGTCGGGCAGGTTCTTCGAGCCCTGGAACATCATGTGCTCGAAGAAGTGGGCGAAGCCAGTCCGTCCGGCGACCTCGTCGCGCGAGCCCACGTCGTAGGTGATGTTGATCGTGAACGCGGGGGTGGAGTGGTCTTCGACCACGTAGACCCGCATGCCGTTGTCGAGGGTGAAGTCCTTGATGTCGAGGTCGATCGCCAGCGCGTCCTTTTTGGACTTGGCTGCGTTGGCGGGCTGCGTCAGCGCCACGGCGCCGATCATCGGCAGCGCCAATGCGCCGACGAGGGCGAGGCGCATGAATTTGGGACGAACTGTCATCTGTTTCTCTCCTCCAACAACGCGTTGGCCGGCGCACACTAGCACACACCTGCCTGGAGACAGGGCGGCCCCGCCTGGACCGCCGTGTCCTGACTCATACAGCCATGCTGAAACCCGAACACAGGCTGGAATCTTCACCCGCTGCCTCGCGTGGGCTATGCACGACCCTGATGTCTCGCTCGCTTCGACCCATCGCCGGCGCGCTCTGCCTGTTCGCGTGTTCTGTCGCCTGCAACGAAAAGGACGATGACTCGGGCGGCAAGGCCGAGGCTGGGGCCGCCGCCGGGGAGGCGCAGGCCGAGGACGAAGACGAGGAAGAGGGCGCTCAGGAGGCGCAGGAGGGCGCTGAGGCGGCCGCCGAGGAGGCGGGCGAGGACGCGGCCGCGGCCGAGGCCGGGGCGGAAGAAGGCCTCGTCGATGTCGACCCTGGCCCGCCCAAACCTCCCGAGGGCTACGGCGATCTCGTCTTCCCCGAGCCCAAGCCGAGCGAGGACGAGCTCCCGCTCTACGGGCTCGCCGGCTACGAGGTCGTCGGCATCTACGAAAAACCAAGTAAGGAATCAAACAGCCTCGGCTTCTTGCGCATTGGAACCCGAATGCGCGTGGGCGAGGCGATCGAGACCGAGGATTGTCGTCAGGGCTGGCATGAGCTCGCCTCCGGCGGCTACGCCTGCGCCAGCCGTGGGCTGGTGGTGGACAAGCGCGATCCCTACATGGGCTACAAGCCCAGCGCCCCTCGCCTCGACGAGCCCTTCCCCTACGACTGGGCCTACGTTCGCAAGTGGAACACGCCGATGTGGTGGCGGGCGCCGACCCCCGAGGAGTACGAGGCCAGCATCGAGAAGCAGGCGATCCTCGAGGCCGAGCGCACGGGGGTGCCGCTGCCGAGCGAAGAGCCCGCTGCCCCGGCGGCCGGCGGTGGCGCTGCGGCGGGCGGTGGCGAGGGAGCCACTGAAGGTGGCGCGGGCGGTGACGCCGGCGGGGCCGGAGCGGGCGGGGCCGGAGAGGCCGTGGCGGCGGGAGATGGCGGCGCAGCCGGAGATGGCGGCGCGGCCGGAGATGGCGGCGCGGCCCCGGATCCGCAGCCGGCGGCGGTCGAGCCCGCGCCCACGCCCGTGCCTCCCGCCGAGGAGGAGGTGGAAGAGGAGGAGCCGATCAAGGTGCCGATGAGCGCCTCGACGCCCTGGCTCGAGAAGGGCTACTTCCTGTCCCTGGGCGAGGTGCTGCGCGAGGGCAGCCGCAGCTACTGGCGGACCGCTCGCGGCGGGATCGTCGAGAAGTCCGCGGCCTTCCCCTACGAGCCCAAGGACTACGCGGGCGCCGAGATCCGCGAGGGCATGACCTTCCCGGTCGGCTTCGTGATGGCCAAGAACGGCACCAAGCTGCTGCGCCTGGGCGATGACGACAAGCTCCACTCCACGGGCAAGCAGCTCGACAAGCGCACTTTCCTCGACCTCGGCGAGGAGGTCGAGGTCAGCGGTCGGACCTACTTCACGGTGATCCCCCTTCCGCCCGAGGGTGAGGGCGAGGGTGAGGGTGAGGACGGTGGCGCGGCCGTCGAGGCGGCTGGCGGTGCCGAGGCGGGCTCCGAGGAGGGCGCCGCGGCCGAGGAGGCGCCGAGCGAGGAGCTGCTCTTGGTCAAGGCCGACGTCATGCGCCTGCCGGAGCTCCAGCCGATCCCCGAGGGCCTCGAGCCCTGGGACCGCTGGGTCGACGTCGACCTGACCAAGCAGATCCTCGTGGCCTACGAGGGCGCGCGACCGGTCTATGTCACGCTGGTCTCGACGGGCAAGAAGGGCACCAACGAGGAGCCCTTCGACACGCCCACGGGTCGCTTTCGCGTCTACAGCAAGCAGGTCACCTCCAACATGGACGGGACCACGGCGACCGACGGCAACTACGCGATCCAGGACGTCCCCTGGGTGATGTACTTCGAGGGCAGCTACGCCCTGCACGGGGCCTTTTGGCACCGCAGCTTCGGCTACGTGCGCAGCCACGGCTGCGTGAACCTCGGGCCCAGCGACGCGCGCTGGCTGTTCTTCTGGACCACGCCCTTCCTGCCCGAGGGCTGGCACGGCGTCCGCTCCACCGACGAGAGCCCGGGGACCACGATCGTCATCCGCCGGTCCGAGCCCGAGGAGTGAGGGCGGCTGGGCTGGCCTGGTTCGACTGGGCTGGCCCGGCTCAGACGACGCCGGGCAGGTGAATGTCGACGATCGTCCCGCCTTCGGTCCTGATCGCGATGGTCCCGCCGTGCTGCTGGATCAGCGAGTGGCTGATCGCCATGCCCAGGCCGGTGCCCATGGGCTTGGTCGAGAAGAAGGGCTCGAAGATCCGCAGCAGGATGTCCTCGGGGATGCCGGGGCCGTCGTCGGCGATGCGGATCACGACCATGTCCTCTTCGCGGGCCAAGCTGACGTCGACGCTGCCGCCGCTGTCGGTGAGCGCCTCGAGGGCGTTGCGGATCACGTTGATCAGCACCTGCTGGAGCTTGCTGCGGTCGCCCTCGACGTGGAGCTGGGGCTCGTGGAGCTCGCAGCGCAGCTCGATGGCCTCGCGCTCGGCCTCGGGCACGAGCAGCTCGATGACCTGGCGGACGAGGATGGCCATGTCGAAGCGGCGCAGGTGGAGGTCGGCGGGGCGAGCGAAGCGCAGGAAGTCCTCGACGAGGTGCGAGAGCCGGGCGAGCTCGTTTTGGACCACGGACACGGGCTCGAGCAGCTTGGGATCCTCGGAGACCTTGACCAGCCGGCGCTCGAGCAGCTGGAGCTGCAAGCTGGCGGCGTTGAGGGGGTTGCGGATCTCGTGGGCGAGGCCCGCGGACAAGGTGCCGACGGCGGCGAGCTTCTCGGCGATCCGGGCCCGGCGCTCGAGGTCGCGAGACTCGCGGCGCAGGCGGACCTTCTCGAGGGCGCGGCCGACCGTGGCCAGGAGATCCGCGGGGTCGAAGGGCTTGAGCACGTAGGCGTAGGCCTCGCGGCCGACGGCCTCGATCGCGTCGTCGAGGGAGGCGTTGCCGGTGATCAGCAAGACCTCGCTGAAGCCGTCGCCGCTGGCGCGCAGCTCGGGCAGCAAGGTCAGCCCGGTGGCGTCGGGCAGGCGGATGTCGACCAGGGCGACGTCGAAG
Organism: Pseudenhygromyxa sp. WMMC2535; assembly: GCF_011083025.2. Lineage (NCBI taxonomy): Bacteria > Pseudomonadati > Myxococcota > Nannocystales > Nannocystaceae > Pseudenhygromyxa > Pseudenhygromyxa sp. WMMC2535. The sequence continues at coordinate 1,600,014 of NZ_JABJWV010000001.1, read as the reverse complement.
CCGCTCTGGGCGCGCTCGAGGGCCTCCGAGGCCCGGGCCGCGCGAGACACCCGAGCGCCCTCTTCTTCGAGGATCTCGGTCAGGTTCTCGACCAGATCGTCGTGGTCGTCGACGAGTAGAATATGGGCGTCTTGCAGCGGGACTTGGCGGATCACACCAGCTCCCGCAAGCGCTCTAAGAGGTTGGGGACGGCGAAGGGCTTGGTCAGCACGACCATGTCGCCGTCGTTGTCGCCGTTGTCTTCTCCGCTGCGCTCGCGCAGGCCCTCTGGGTAGCCGGTCATGATGATCACCGGGCGCCGGCTGCCGTCGGGGCGGTGCAGGAGCTCGCGCGCGAGCAGCAGGCCGTCGCCGTCGGGCAGGCGCAGGTCGATGAGCGCTGCGCGGAAGTCGATGGCCTCGGCGAGGCGGCGGGCGAAGTCGAGGTTGGCCGCCGGGTGCGGGAGGACCCCGCGCTCCTCGCTGAGCACGTCGGCGAGGTTCGAGCACAAGGACGCGTCGTCGTCGACGATCAGCACCGGGGCCTCGGCCACGGCCACGCGCTCGACGAGCTCGAGGAAGGCGTCGAGGTCGATGGGCTTGTGGACCACGGCGAGCGCGCCCGACTCGTGGGCGCGCCGCAGGGTGTCGCGGTCGGCGTAGCCGGTCATGACGAGGACCGGGGTGCCAGGGCTGCGCCGTTTGAGGATCTCGAGCAGCTCGAGGCCGTCGCGCCCGGGCATGCGCACGTCGGTGACCACCAGGCTCCACGCCTGACGCTCGAAGGCCTGGATGGCCTCGTCGGCGTCGCGGGCTAGGCCGACCTCGACGCCGAGGTCGTCGAGGATCTCAGCGATGTTCTCGGTGAGCTCTTCGTTGTCATCGATGACGAGGACCGAAGTCACGGCGGCGCTGGGCATGAGTCAATGCGGCTGGCTGGGAGGCACGGCCTCCGGCAGGTGTATTTCTACCATCGCGCCACCGTCGGCGCGATTGGCCGCGCGGACGCTGCCTCCGTGGCGCTCGGCCACGCTCTTGACTAGGGCCAGGCCCAGACCCGTGCCGGTGGCCTTGGTCGTGACGAGCGGCTCGAAGATGAGAGGCAAAGTGTCCGGATCGAAGCCCGCGCCGCGGTCGAGCACGGAGATCTTGACCTTCTGGTCTTCGTGCTCCAGGCGCAGGCTGATCTCACCCGAGCCGTTGCGCTGCGCCTGAACCGCGTTGATCAGCAAGTTGATCAGCGCCTGCTTGAGCAGCGCGGTGTCCACCCACAAGGTCAAGTCGTCGAATCCGTGGACCTCGACGGCGATCCGCCCGGGGACCGCCGCGGCCTCGAGCGCGGCCTCGAGCAGCTCGCGCGCCGAGATATTGTCCCGCCGCGGGGACTGGTTGCGGGCCATCTCCAGGAGGTGGGTGATGATCGCGTCGCACTCGTCGATCTGGTGGGCGATCTTCTCGATGTGCTTGGCGGCGCGGGGGTCTTCTTGGGTGCGCCGGCGCAGGATGTAGAGCGAGGACTCCATCACGCTCAGCGGGTTGCGCAGGTCGTGGCCGATGCTCGCGGCGAGCTGGCCGATGGTCGCGAGGCGCTCGCGTCGGCGCAGGCGCTCGTCGGTCTCGATCTTGTAGGTCTCGAGCATGATCGCCAGCTCGAGATCGAAGAGCCGGTCGATGGCCGCGTTGAGCTCGCGCACCTCGGCGACGCTGTAGGCGTCGCCGAGGTCGTGGACGACCTCGCGGAAGTCCAGGCGCATGACGTTGATCGCCGTGACCATGTAGCGCTGGGGCAGGCCGATGCGCACGTGGACGTGGCCGATGCGAGCGCGCCGCTGGCAAAACTCGTCGTCGTGGGGCCCCTCGAGGCCGGAGCGCATCCACTCGATCAGCGTCTGCTTGAGACGCTCGATCTGGGCCTCGCCGCCGGTGATCGCCTCGTGTGCGCCGGGGTGGGCGACGATGCACTCGTAGAAGTGCTCGGCGATGCGCTGAAAGTGTGGCTCGGCGAGGGGGAGGAAGCGCCGCAGCGAGGCCGCGTCCTCGGGGCCGAAGCCCACGTAGTCCGCGATCTCGGAGAAGAAGCCAGACAAGTCGGCGTCGAGGGCGGCCTTGTTTGACATGGGGTGTTGCATGGCACCGTTCAGGCGCAGAGCTGGGCTAGCGCCCGCAGCGCGTCAGTCGTGGTGAACACACCGACAACGCTGTCCTCGTTGTCGTCAGCGACGATGATCGCCGTGCCGATGCGCTGCTCGGCCATGTGCGTGGCGACCTCGCGCAAGCTCGCGCCGGCGCCGACGGTCCACGGCTCTTGGGTCATGGCCTCCTCGACGCGGACGCTGGCGATGTCGACGCTCGGGATGGACTCGACGAGCGCGATGTCGCGGTCGCTGACGATCCCGACGAGGTGGCCGCCGTGGAGCACGGGGAGATGGCGGACCTGCCAGTGGTGCATGCGCTCGCGCGCCTCGGCCAGACTCTGGTCGTCGCCGATGGTGTGGGGCTGGCCCGTCATCCACTCGCCGACTCGCTGCTGAGATGTGCTCATTGCCGACCACCATAGTGGGAAGGCCAGCGGGTTGCATCTGCAAGATTTGCCTGACTTTTTTGGGTTCGGGATCCCAAAAACACCCAGTCACGAGAGGCTTCGAGTGTCGAATCCTCGCGTAGATCGAATCAAGGTCAGGTTAGAGCCATGACGCGGTTTCGTGGCCTCCGGGGGCGCGCGTGCTGCGGAACCAAGCCGGGGGCGCGCTGCCTGCTTCGAATCCGAGCGTGGCCTCGAGCCGCGGTGTTGCAACAGCCGTGGACGTGGCGCTCTGTCCTCGCCCTAACCCGGTTCAGTGGCGACAATGGTCAGGCGGCCGAGGTCGCGACGCGTTCCAACAGAAAATCTTGCTGTCCGACGTGCGCTGGCCTGCGTTGTCGGGCTCACGAAGGGTGATAGAGCCCCAGTGCCGACGAGGAGCTTCGGGACATGTCCGACCTATTCGCCGCCCGCAGTCAGATGGCCATCTCCCTGGCCTTCCACATCCTATTCGCCATCGCCGGCATGGCCATGCCCGTGCTGATGTCCCTGGCCGAGGGTCGCTACCTGCGGACGGGGGAGCCCGAGGCCCTCGAGCTCGCCAAGCGCTGGGCCAAGGGCACGGCGATCTTGTTCGCCGTCGGGGCGGTCTCGGGCACGGTGCTCAGCTTCGAGCTCGGGCTGCTGTGGCCGGAGTTCATGCGCCACGCCGGGCCGCTGGTTGGCATGCCCTTCTCGCTCGAGGGCTTCGCCTTCTTCCTCGAGGCGATCTTCTTGGGCCTCTATCTCTACGGCTGGGACAAGCTGCCGGCCAAGGTCCACCTGGCCACGGGCTGGGGCGTGGCCGCCTGCGGGTTGCTCTCGGCGGTCTTCGTGACCGCCGTCAACGCGTGGATGAACGAGCCGGCGGGCTTCACCCTGGTCGACGGCCAGTTCACGGAGATCCGTCCGTGGGAGGCGATGTTCAACGGGGCGTTCTTCTCCCAGGCCCTGCACATGGCCCTGGCCGCCTACGCGGCGGTGGCCGTGGCCGCCCTGGGGATCCACGGCTGGGCGCTGCGCCGCAACCCCAACCATGCCCTGCACCGCACGGCCTTTCGCCTGGCCCTGGCCCTGGCGGTGGTCGCCGTGCCTGCGCAGATCGTCAGCGGAGACCTCTCGGCCAAGCACGTCGCCGCGCACCAGCCGACCAAGCTGGCCGCCGCCGAGTCGCTGTTCGTGACCCAGAAGCGGGCGCCCCTGGCGATCGGCGGCCTGCCCGACGAGGAGGCCATGGAGCTGCGCGCGGCCGTGGAGATCCCCGGCGGGCTGAGCTTCTTGGCCTTCGCCGACTTCGACGCCGAGGTCCAGGGCCTGGATCAGACCCCGCGCGAGCTGTGGCCGCCGGTCGCCGTGGTCCACGTCGCGTTTCAGATCATGGTGGGCTGCGGCTTTGCGATGCTCGGCCTGGTGGGCTTCGGCGGGCTGATGTGGTGGCGGGCGCGCAAGCAGCCCGAGCGCGCGCCCTGGCGCTCGCGCTTGTTCTTGAGCCTGAGCGTGCTCGCGGGGCCGCTGGGCCTGGTCGCGATCGAGGCGGGCTGGGTCGTCACCGAGGTCGGACGGCAGCCGTGGATCATCCAGGGGGTCATGAAGACCGCCGACGCGGTCACGCCGATGCCCCAGCTGAGCGTGCCGCTGATCGCCTTCAGCCTGCTCTACGCCGTGCTCGGCGTGGTGGTGCTCGTGCTCCTGCGCAACCATGTCATGGCCAGCACCGCGCCCGCGCCGGGCTCGACCAAGCCCAAGCCCGAGCCCGAGCCCGGGTCGAAGGCGGTGGCGTCGTGACCGAGCAGATGGTCTTTGCGCTGCTCGGGGTCGCGGTGATCGCCTACGCGCTCACGGCTGGGGCGGACTTTGGCGGCGGCCTGTGGGACCTGCTCGCCGGCCTGAGCCCCGCGGATCGCCGCGAGCGCCAGCGGGCCTTGATCGCCGAGGCCATCGCCCCGATCTGGGAGGTCAACCACATCTGGATGATCTTCGTGGTCGTGGTGCTCTTCACCGTGTTCCCGCGGGCCTTCGCGGCGGTGTCGACGGCGCTGCACATCCCGATCCTGCTCGCGCTCTTCGGCGTGGTCCTGCGCGGCTCGGCCTTCGTGTTTCGGGCCTACGGTCTCCAGCCCGACGACCGGCGCGCGCGCTGGGGCCGGATCTTCGCCTGGGCCAGCACCCTGACCCCGATCTTCCTGGGCACGATCCTGGCCGCGCTGTCTTCGGGTCAGCTCGCGCTCACCCTCGAGCCCGAGGGCGGGGTGCGGGTCGAGTCGGGCTTCCTCGCCGGCTGGACCTCAGCGCTGGCCTGGGCCGTGGGCGTGTTCACGCTGGCCCTGTTCGCGCTGCTCGCCGCCGTCTACCTCGCCCGCGAGGCCGAGGTCGCTGGCGACGAGGCGCTGCGCGACGGCTTTCGTCGCCGGGCGCTGATCACCGAGGTCGTCGCGGGGGCCCTCGCGGCCCTGGTCCTGGTCATCGCGGCGACGGCCGAGGATAGGGCGCTCTTCGACGGCCTGCTCCACGCGAGCTGGTCGATCCCTGCGCAGGTGCTCACGGCCCTGAGCGCCGCCGGGGTGATGATCGCCCTCGTCCGTGGGCGCCTCCGGGCCGCGCGGGTCCTGGCCATGACTCAGGTCGGCCTGGTGGTCCTGGGCTGGGGCCTGGCGATGAACGGCCACCTGATCCTGCCCGACATGCACATCGCAGACGCCGGCGCCGAGCCGGCCGTGCTGGCCTCCCTGCCCTGGGTGCTCCTGGGTGGATCCGTGATCTTCGCGCCGGCGCTGTTCTGGCTGTTTCGCATCTTCAAGTCGCCCAAAGTGGTCACTGCGCCGCGCTGAGGGCCACGCACGACGCCGCGCGAAATTGCGCGGGAGGAAATTTTTCGCCGACATGATCGAGTCGCGGCCTCGGGGATACCTAGGAGTTGTTCCCCGAGAGCGTTGACATGAACCGACTTCAGCTTCAGCACACCCTCCTCGCCTTGTGCCTGCCTCTTCTCGGCGCGGGCCTGACCGGCTGCTTCGCCGACGACAGCGGGGCCGACGACAGCGGGGGCGATGACCTCGGCAACACCGGCGCCCAAGAAGAGGGCGGAGAGTCGGGCGGCTACGGCGAGGAAGACGAGGGCGGCGGGACCGACGGCTCGTCGGGGGGAGACGACTGGGGCGAGGAGAGCACCGGGTCCACGGACGGCGGCGCTGATGAGGGCTACGGCGACGATACCGGCGACGACTACGGCGAGGACAGCTCCGACGACCAGGCGGAGGAGACCGACACCGACACGGAGACCGACACCGGGGATCCGGAGTGCGACGAGGACAGCGACGTGGTCCTCTACCTGTCCCCCGACGACAGCAACTCCATGTCCTCGCCGGTGCAGCTGCGCGAGCGCGTGCTCAACGAGGGCGGCAGCACGCTCACGGGCATCCCGATCCGCACCTGGGAGTTCATGAACTACTACGGCTTCGAGTACGAGCCGGCGGGCGACGGCGAGCTCGCGCTCTACTCGGCCATGGCCCCGGTCGAGGGCGAGGAGGCGCGCTGGCGCATGCAGATCGGCGTGAGCTCCGAGGTCATGACCCCCGAGGAGCGCCCGCCGATGAACGTGACCTTGGTGCTCGACACCTCGGGGTCCATGGGCGGCGAGCCGATCGAGCTGCTGCGCGAGACCTGCCGGGCGATCGCCGCCCAGCTCAAGGAGGGCGACACGGTCTCGATGGTCGAGTGGAACATCGAAGACTCGTGGACCCTGGCCGGCTACGCCGTCGACGGCCCCAACGATCCCTTGTTGCTCGAGAAGGTCGAAGAGATCGTCCACGGCGGCGGGACCGACCTCTACGGCGGGCTCGAGTCGGGCTACAACCTGGCCCAGTCGGTCTACGAGTCCGACGCCCTCAACCGCCTGGTGCTGATCTCCGACGGTGGCGCGAACGCGGGCATCACCGATATCGAGCTGATCGCCGAGAACGCCGCCTTCGGCGGCTCCGACGGCATCTACCTGGTCGGCGTCGGCGTCGACGAGAACTCGAGCTACAACGACGAGCTCATGGACACGGTCACCGACGCGGGCAAGGGCGCCTCGGTGTTCATGGCCAGCGAAGAGGAGGTCTGGAAGGTCTTCGGCGACGACTTCGAGTCGACCATGGCGATCGCCGCGCGCAACGTCCAGGTCGAGCTGAGCATGCCGCCGGGATTCGAGATCGTGAAGTTCAGCGGCGAGGAGTTCAGCGGGGATCCCAAGGAGATCGAGCCCCAGCACCTCGCGCCCAACGACGCCATGGTCTTCCATCAGCAGGTCGAGACCTGCGCCCCGGACCTCGCCGGGCCCGACGCCTCGATCGCGGTCAAGGTGACCTGGGAGGACCCCTGGACGTTCGAGACCAAGGAGCTGTCCGAGGCGTGGAGCATCGACGAGCTCACGGGCATGGACCAGGCGCTGCTGCTCAAGGGCGCGGCGGTGCTCGCCTACGCCGAGTCGATGCAGGCCTACAAGAGCGCCTACAGCGACACGCAAAAGAGCGCCGCGCTGGCGCCGGCCTTCGCGGCCATCGCCCCGGCGCAGGCGGCCATGCCGACCGACGCCGACCTGCTCGAGATCGCCTCGGTGCTCGCGGCGCTCAACCCCTGACTCGGGGAGGGCGCGGCGCCTCGGCCCGCGCCCGACATGATTTCTTTCCGATCGTCCTCGCGTGTGGTTGGAGGGCGGCGTGGCTGGGGGGCCGCGTCGCCCTCCATTTTTATTTGCGGCGCGCGCGAGCGCGGCGAGCCAGGGCCGCGAGCTCCGGGTCTGGATCCTCGACCGCCCGCTCGAGGGCCGCGCTGGCCTCGGCGCTCAGCGGGCCGCGTCCGTTGCCCATGGCCAGGAGCGCGTTGCGGCGCAGGGCCCTGCGAGGGATGCGGTTGAGCGCGGTCTGTTTGACGAACTGACGGTGCTGGTTGTTGCCGATCACCGCCAGGCGCGGGAGCTCGGGCGTGCGCGGGCGACCCGGGGGCGGGGGCAGCCAAGCGTTGGCGGGCACCCGCGCGGGGCGGGTCTCGGAGCGGTTGTAGGGGCAGACCTCCTGGCACAGGTCGCAGCCGGCGACGCGCTCGCCCATGGCCGCGGCGAGGGCCTCGGGGATCGTCCCGCGGTGCTCGATGGTCAGGTAGGCGACGCAGCGCCGCGGGTCGAGGTCGCCGGGGGCGTCGAAGGCCTGGGTGGGGCAGGCGTCGAGGCACAGCCGGCAGCTGCCGCAGGCCGACCACGGCTGGCCGTGGGTCGCGTGGCTGTCGGCGAGGTCTGGGCCGGCCCAGATCGCGGTGGTCAGCAGCGCGCCGATGAGCACGTAGCTGCCCAGGCCCGGGACGATCAGGCAGCCGTTCTTGCCCAAGAAGCCGAGCCCGGCGAGGACCGCCGCGCTGCGCTCGAGCAGCGGCTTGGTGTCGACGCAGATCAGCGAGGACACGCCGGGCAGCCGGGTCGCGAGCCGGGCGGCGAGGGCCTCGAGGCGGCGGTGGAGCTCGGTGTGGTAGTCGGCCGACTGGGCGTAGCGGGCGATCGGCCCGGCCTCGCCGGCGTAGGGGACCACGGCGACCAGGGCCGAGCGCGCGCCGGGGAGCATCTGCGCCGGGTCTTTGCGGACCGCGGCGGTCCGCCGCATGAAGCCCATCTCGCCCTCGAAGCCGCGCTCGAGGTAGCGCTCGAGGGCCGCGCGCGCCGGGGCGAAGCCGGGGTGCTCGAGGTCGACGGCGCCGAGGCGGAGCAGGCCCAGGTCTCGCTCGGCCTCGGCGGCGAGGGCCGCGAGCGCGGCCTCGTCGAGGATGTGGGCGGCGCTCAGTCCCAAGACGTGCAGACCGAGCCGTCGTCTTGGTTGAGCCAGCTGATCGTCGACTCGGCGGCCTTGACCCACTCGGAGGGCGCCCCGAGGTCACCGTGGACGACGGCCTCGAAGAGCTGCACGGCGTAGCCGCAGTCACCCAGGCCGACGTAGGCCGAGCCCGCCCAGTAGTAGATGTAGGCGATCCAGTCGTGCTCCCAGTAGCTGTCGGCGAACTCGGCGAAGTAGCTCAGGGCCTCCCAGTAGTTGCCGAGCTCGTGCTCGGCCACGCCCATGAAGAACAGCGAGTAGGGCACGTAGGCGTCGTCGGGGTTGAGGCTCTTCCAGGTCGCGAAGGCCGCCCGGGCGTCCTCGTACTTGCCGGCGGTGTAGAGCGCGTAGGCCTCGTCGAAGAGCTCGCTCGAGTCCTTGGGCTCGGGGCCGCCGCCGGCCGAGTCGCTGCCCCCGGGCAGCAAGGTCAGCTCGAAGACGTCGATCTCCGCGGCCTCGTAGCTCTTGGGCGCGAGCTCGAGGTCCTGCGACTGCCAGTAGTCCCAGGACTCGGCGCTGCCGCTGGTCGACTTGGCCCACACCCGGACCTTTTGAGCCTGGAGCATGAAGGGCTCGTGGGTGGGGTCGTCGAGGTTGAGCGCCTTGCCCTTGGCCAGGGTGTAGTCGGCGGTCTTGCTCGACTTGCCGGGGGTGCCCGGGAGCCACTGCCACTTGCCGTCGCGCTTGGTGTACCACTGGACGTCGAGGGCCACGTTTTGGCCGCTGTCGTTGGTCACCCGCAAGTTGCGCTCGCTGAAGGTCTGGAGCTTGGCGCTCTGATCGCTGCTGCCCTGGGCGTCCTCGTTTTGGGCGACCATCGCCCAGGCCGCGTAGGCGCCGACGCTGTTGCTGTCGTACTCGATCCACATGTGCCCGGACTCGCCCCAGTTGCTGCCCCAGGAGTTGCGCAGCAGCCAGGCCCCGCGGGCGTCGTCCCAGCCGATCAGCGCGACGGCGTGGTTGACCTGGGTCGTGGACTTCTCGTCGAAGGTGCCGCCGGCGTAGGCGATGAAGGCCGGGGTCGCGGCCACGGCCGCGGTCAGCGGCCCGTACTTGCACATCGCGGCCTTGAGCTCGTCGACGGAGGGCTGGGCGCTGTAAGGATCGACGTAGGACCAGGCCTCGACCTCGTAGGGGGTCGAGCCGCTGTTCGAGCAGGTCTTGGCCGAGCCCTTGTAGGGGACCTTGGCCTCGGTCTGGAGCCCATCTTTGCCGCCGCCGAGCCAGTCGAAGATCGGGGCGTACCAGCCGCCGGAGCAGTTGCCGCCGCCGGAGCAGTCGAGGGCGTGCTGCTCCGAGAGATCGGACGAGCCGCCGTTGATGATCGCGTTGCTGCCCTCGAGCACGCCCACGGCGGCGAAGGCCCAGCAGCTGCCGCAGGTGTCCTGGTTGCGGATCGAGCCCAGCTGGGGCTGCCAGCTGAAGGCGTCGGCGCTCGGGGAGCAGATGTCGTCGAAGTCGGCGTTGCCGAGGGCCGCGGGCGTGTCGCCCGAGCCCGAGGCGCCGACCGGGGCCCCGAGCCCGCTGGGCTTGGCGCGCTTGCTGGACCTGGTCGCGGCCGTGGCCCGGGCGAGGTTGCGGACCATGAGGTTGCGGCCCTTGAGCACGCGCTTGGCCTTGGCGTCCTGCTGGGCGGCGTTGGCCAGGGGCTTGGCGGGGAGGTCGAGACCGGCGAGCTGGCGCACCGGCTTGTCCATGGCCGCGGTGTAGCCGACGGTGAAGCCGTACTTCTTCTTGGAGACCTGCTTGCGCAGGGAGGTGAGCTCCTTCTTGACCGCCCGCGGCGCCTTGTTCTCGCGGGTGGTGTAGGTGCTGGTCTTGCTCAGCACCCGGGGCGGCTTGGGCTGGGGGCGGCTGAGCACGCGCTTGGGCTTGGACTTGGCCCTGGCCTTGAACTGCTGTTTGGGCGCCGGCGGCTTGCCGGACTTGGGCTGCACGCGCTTGGGCTTGGCGCTGCTCGACTTGCTCGCGCTGGTCTTGGGGCTGGTCTTGCTCGAGCTCGTGCGGGTCGGCGCGCGGCTCTTGGAGCCCGGCGAGGTCCGAGCCGGGGGGAGAACATCAGGCCCAGGGACAGGGCGAGGAGGGCGACGGTGGCGGGGGAAGTCCAGGGCGCGGACATGGCGAGACTCTACAGGGCCCACAGACGAGGTGGCGGGACATTTTGTTCGACGCGGGCGGCTGAGTTAGCGTATGGGCGAACGCGCTCGTTCGGTCTCGCCATGCACTCCAGGTTCTCGCTTCTTTCGTCGCTCCTGACCCCTTGCGCGCTGGGCTGCGTGCTGCTCATCGCCGGCGTGGCCGAGGCCGCCCCCCCGAGCGTGGGCGGCGGCGACGCGAGCTCGGATCGGGGCCCCGAGGAGCAAGCTTGCCTCGACAAGCGAGTCGGTGACCCCTGCACCTCGGCCCTCGGCACGCCGGGGGCCTGCACCCAGGGGACCTGCAGCCGCCTCGACTACTCCCAGGGATCTCCCCCGCGCGCGGTCGAGGAGCCCTGCGTGGTTTGCAAGGAAGGCCCCGGACAGCCGCCGAAGCTCGGCGGGGACGGTGGTCAAAACGGCGCTGGGGAAGGCGGTCCTGGCCCGGGTCATGGCACGAAGGTGAGCGATGGTGACAAGCAGCCCCCGGAGTCCTCGAGCCGCTGCCAGCTCGCAGCCGACGAGCATGGGGCTGGCTCGCCCGCTTTGCTCGCGCTGATCTCCTTTGGCCTCGGTGGCCTCGGTGGCCTCGCGCGACGCCGCCGTCGCCAAAAAGCGTGAGTCCTCCCTCGGCTGCGTGGACTGTGACCGAGACGCCGTGAGTCGTCTCGCGCAACCCCCAAACGCCGGCACTTCTTGCGCCGCGGTCGCCAAACCTGCGTGCTAAGTAGCGTGTTCGTACCCTGAGGGCGTCCGCCGAACACGGCGCCGACCTCAGATCAGAAAGCTTCACATGTTGCTCGCACTACTCGCCAAAGCCGAGTACCCCAAGGCGCCCCTCGACCTCCAGCTCGACGTTGGATGGCTGGCGCTGCTCATCGTCGCCCTGATGGTGCTGTGGACCTGGACTCGCGCAGAGTCCTTCCGCCGCGCGATCTTTGCCCGCGAAGACCCGCGCTTGTTCGCCCTGTGGCGCATCGGCCTCGGGGTGATGACCATCCAGAACTTCTGGAACCTGCTGCTCCACTGGCGGATGCTGTGGACCGACGAGGGCATGTTCACCGACGACGAGGCGCGCTCGCGCCTGGGTCGGGCGGCGCTCTCGGGCTGGACCGAGGTCGACGGCTTCCTCGACGGCTGGGCGGTGCTCAAGTTCTTCTGGGGCAAGTATTCGCTGCTCTTCTTCGACAGCAACCCCGAGTTCGTGTGGGCCTACCTGGCCGCGCTCTTCGTGCTGCTCGTGCTGTTCACCGTGGGCTTCCGCTCGCGGGTGCTCTCGGTGGTGCTGCTGATCATGATCAACAGCATCTACAACCGAAACTCGGTCTACCTCGAGGGCCACGACACGGTGTTCCGCTGCCTGTGGCTGTACACGATCTTCGCGCGCACCGACGAGGCCTGGTCCGTCGACAACTGGCTGCGCCAGCGGCGAGAGCGGCGGCTGGTGGAGCAGCTGCGCGCGGGCACGGTCGCCTATGACTGGCGCCACTTCCTGGACCGCGCCGGGCACTGGCTGACCGGCTGCGCCGCCGGGCTGTGGTTTTGCGCGCACACGGGCTTCACCAACAAGCACGTGCTCGGGGTGACGATCCTCGGGCTGTCGTTCTCGGCGCTGGTCGGGGTGTTCGAGCTGCGCCGGCGCAAGTCGGCCATGGACGCCGGCAGCCTCGAGATCCACGATCCGGTCCGCTTCCAGCTGATCCCCGCGTGGCCGCGCTACCTGTTCATCATCCAGCTGATGATCATCTACTGCGCCACGGGTCTGTGGAAGACCGGCCCGGTGTGGCAGCGCGGCGACGCGCTCTACTACGCGCTGAACATGGATCACTTCTACCGATTCGAGGGCTTCACCCAGGTGGTGAGCTTTTGGTTCGGAACCAACATGTTCAAGCTGATGAGCTGGGTGACGCTGTGGTGGGAGAAGCTCTTCCCGCTGATCGGCGTCGGCCTGATCCTCGGCTGGGGCCTGCGCTACGAGAACGAGCCGTGGTACCAGGCCCAGAACGTCTGGTGGCGCAAGTGGCTGGGTCGCCTGAGCTTGATCGGCGTGTGGCTGGCGGCCTGGCGCCTGGCGGTCATCGCCCTGCCCTGGTGCCTGGCCCTCCAGGCCGACAAGAGCCCGACCCCCGCCGACGCGGGGCTGCGCGCGGTCCACATCGTGTTCGCCGCGGTCCTCCCGGGCCTGGTCGCGCTGTGGTTCGTGCTCGGGCGCTGGCAGCTGAAGATCAAAAAGCCCCTGCGCCTGCGCAAGATCACCGGCAGCGAGGAGGAGCACTTCGTCATCGGTCAGCAGTTCATGCGCAACTGGCTGTTTGGCCGGCGCCTGTGGCTGACCCTCGGGGTCATCTTCCACGGGATTTTGTTCGTGTTCATGAACATCGGGATGTTCCCGCTGATCATGATGTGGATCTACGTGGCCTACTTCGAGGCGGGGTCCTTCCTGAAGATCTTCAGGTGGTTCGCCGTGCAGCTGCGGCGCTGGAAGGCCACGCGCTGGCTCGCGCCCAAGTGGTGCGACGCGGCCCTCGCCGAGGACGACTCGGTGCTCGAGACCACCGCGCAGACCTGGCGTCGCGACGGCGCTGGGCCGTGGTGGCTCGACCCCTGGCGGCTGCTCGCCGCGCCCTTCTTGCTGATCACCCGCAAGGCCACCCTCGCCGAGGTCGCCAGCGACGCGCAGGAGCGTGGCGCTCGCATCCCCGACGCCCTGGTCCTGGCCCTGGGCGTGGTCTTGTTCGCGCTCATGGGCCTGCGCGGCCTCGAGGCCAAGACCGAGGCCGACATGGAGGCCGAGCACGGCGAGGTGGGGGTCGAGCAGAGCCCCGAGGACGCGGCCTCTGCCCGGGAGGCGCGCAAGCTCGAGGCCGTGGCCAAGCGCGAGCGCATCGAGGGGCTGGGCGACGCCACCTGGTGGTGGGCCTACGCCGTCTTGGGCTTCGCCGCGGTCTCGCACTTCCGCAAGCGCGGGCCCTTCGATCGGGTCGTCGCGGGCGAGCCTGGTCAGCCTGGTCAGCCTGGTCAGCCTGATCAGGCCGCGGCCAGCGACGCGACCGCGGACGGGGAGGCCGCGAGCGAGGACGAGGACGCGACCGTCGAGGAGGCGCCGGAGGCTGCCAAGGCGAGCAAGCCCGCGTCCGGGGCGAGCAAGCCCGAGTCCGGGGCGAGCGAGCCCGCGCCGGGCCTGGCGACGCCGCCGCTGATCCCCGGCACGCTGATGCGGACGATCGTGCTCGGCTTCATGGCCTGGCACTTCTCCGCGGTGACGGCCCTGTTCATCCCCACCTACTCGGTCACCCAGGCCTGGCGCGGCGACGTGTCCAAGGTCTTTGGCGGTTGGGCCCGCGGGCTCAACGTGACCCAGAGCTGGAAGATGTTCTCGCCCAACCCGCCGCGCTCGAACACCTTCATGCGCACGGTGGTCGTCGACCAGGACGAAGAGCCCTACATGGTCGGCAAGGACCACTACACCAACCGCCCGAAGGTGTTTTGGTACAACGACCGCGAGCGCAAGATGCACCGGCGGATGGTCGGCAAGAGCAAGTGGTACCTGAAGTACTGGGGCCAATATCACTGCCGCAAGTGGGCCTTCGAGCACGACGGGCAGCTGCCCAAGGAGGTCAAGGTCCTGCGCCTCAAGACCAACATCCCCAAGCCCGAGAGCCTGAAGGGCCCCTCGGATCCGCGCGAGCGCAAGCTCAAGCGCAACGTGGTCGAGACCTACACCTGCAAGTCCGACGACGTCGCGCCCGACATGAAGCAGCGTCGCGGCTGGCCGCTGACCGAGCGCGACGAGGATCGCCTCGAGTCCGAGGCCCGTCGCCTCGAGCGCTCGGTCGAGAGCACGCGCGAGAGCTGGGCGAAGCGCACCGACTTTGGCGGTGAGCCCCGCAAAAAGCGCGACGACGACAAGAACCAAGACGAGAGCGATGGCGAGAAGAAGGGCGCGGCCAAGGCCGACAAACCCAAATTCCGCACGCGCAAGCGCAAATGAGCCTCGCCTGTCTCGCTCCCCTCGGGCCCGCTGGGCCCGTCACCTCGAATCGAAGCATCTCCTGTCCCATGCATGACTCGAAAGGCCACCTATGAGCCCGGTGTTGTTGGCGCTGGCCAAGAAAAAAGAGATCGACGTCTCGGCGCACATCGACGTGGCGACGCAGTCGCTGTGGATCGCCGCCGCCTTGGTCCTGCTCTTCTTCATCCTCCGCCCCGAGCTGTGGCGGCGGCTGTGGTTCGATCGCATCGACCCGCGCCCGGCGGCCCTGGCTCGCATCGCCCTGGGCATCACCATCATCTGGAACTTCGCCGACCTGCTGGTGCTCCAGGGGGAGTGGCTGTTCACGGATCAGGGCCTGCTGCTGACCGAGATGGCCCGCAAGAACTACGGGGGCAAGTTCCGCACGCTGTGGGACCCCGAGTTCGGCTTCGAGCACTGGTGGGACATCTTCATGGTGTTCACCGACCGCTGGTCGGTGCTCTTCATCCGCAGCGATCCGCCCTTCACCTACACGGTCTTCGGCCTGCTCTTGCTGTCCGCGAGCCTGATGACCCTGGGGATCTGGACGCGGGTGACGACCGTCTTGACCTGGCTGCTGGTCCTCCAGATCTACGCCTACAACCCGATCTACTTCAGCGGCGGCGACACGGTCGTGCGGATCAGCGCCTACCTGGCGATCTTCGTCGACTGGGGCCAGGCCTTCTCGGTGGACGCGTGGCGAAGGCGGCGCAAGGCCGTGCTCGGGGGGGCGACGAGCATCCCCCAGTACAAGCGCATCGCCGCCTGGCCGATCCGCTTCTTCATGCTCCAGCTGGCCTGCATCTACTGCGCGACCGGCCTGCTCAAGAGCGGCACGACCTGGGCCAACGGCTCTTCGCTCTACTACGCCCTCAACCTCGACCACTTCTACCGCATGCCGATGCACTCGATCGCGGCGTGGGGCCACAAGCTCTACATCACGCGGACGATGGCCTGGGTGGTCCACTGGTGGGAGATCCTCTTCCCGCTGATCTTCCTCGGTGAGCTCTTGCGCGGCTGGGACCGCGACAAGGACGCGGGCACCTGGCAGGGCCCCGTCCCGCGCTGGACGCTCTACGCCCTGGCCCTGGCCGGCTCGGTGCTCGCCGTGTGGACGGCGCCGCTGTGGGCTCGGCCGCTGCCGCTGGTGCTGCTCGCCGGCTTGATCGCCGCGGATCGCCTGTGGCTGAAGGAGCCCGACAAGTCGGGCAAGGGCGCGGTCTCATGGACGATCCGCGGGCTCAGCTGGCTGTGCGTGATCGGCTTCTTCGTGGTCGGCGCGTTCATGGCCGACCTCTCGGTGCTCTACTACTACAAGATCCCCAAGAAGGGGCCGGCGTGGCTGGCCAACAAGGATCTGCTGCGGACGCTGGCGGCGACCGGCGCGATCGTGATCCCCGCGGTCACGGCCGTCGTGATCCTCTCGCTGCGCAAGTGGGCGCCGCGGGCCTACCTCTTCGTCCGCGACTGGCTCCTGGGCAAGCGGGTGTGGCTGACCATGGGCTTCTTGCTGCACATGGGCATCGACCTGTCGATGAACGTGGGGCTCTTCGTCCAGGTCATGTACGCCTCGTACCCGCTGTGGCTCTCGGGGCGTGACATCGACGCGATGTGGCGGGTGCTGCTGTGGCGCGCGGCCAAGCCCGGCGAGGGCGAGCGCCCGGCGCTGCCCGAGGGTGGCTTCGCTCGCTTGGTCCGCAAGCTGACGGGGCCGCTCGAGTGGCTCAGGTATCGAGTCCAGCCCGACCCCTGGGTCGTCGTCCACGCCGGGAGCGAGGCCGCTGTGCGCCGAGCCGCGCTGCTGCGCTGCTGGGACGAGGGCAAGCGCCTGGACTTCGAGCTCGACGCCGACTGCAAGGACGTGCTGACCCTGCGCAGCCCCAGCGGAGAGGTCTTCGAGGGCCGCGCCGCCGGTGACAAGCTCGTGCCCATGCTCCCCGGCCTGTGGTGGCTGTGGGGCCTGTGGGTCGCGTGCGGGCTGCTGGCGGCCGTCGCCGTGGTCGCCAGCATGACCCAGGCCGGTGCGCTGCTGAGCATGCACCCGATCTTGCGGCTGATCGTCACCGTGCTGATCGCCTTGGTCCTGCAGATGCCCTTCGTGTTCGTGGGCCGCAAGCTCAACGGCGCGCTGGCGCTCAAGCTCCTGTGTCAGAAGGCATGAGCGAGGTGGGCGCGAGGGCCGGCGGTGATCCGCGCTGGCGGCCCCGCGCCCGCGACCTGATGCTCGCGGCGCTCTTCGTGTTTGGCTGGCTGGTGCCCGTGGGCATCAGCGCCTGGCGGGGGGCGCCGCCTGCGAATTGGCCGCGCCACGCCCGTGACCTCTACGCCGTCAGCTGCCTGTTTGGCGAGGCTTCCGAGCGCATCAGCGTGTTCTATGTCCAGGTCCGCCGCGAGGGCGAGCGGGGCTGGCACTACGTCGACGAGGGCGCCTACTTCGAGCTCGAGCCCTTTGGTCACCGGACGCGCTTCGATCGCTTCATGGCGCGCTTCGGCTACCAGGAGCGCGCTGGGGCCACGGCCCGGCGCGAGCTCGCGACCTGGCTCGCCGCCCGCGAGGACGAGCGCGAGGGCGCGCGCGGGCGGGTGGTCGCGGTGCGCTTCTTGTGGACTGACCGCCACATCGATCCCGAGCACCCGCCAACGGGGAGGTGGCGCAAGCTGGCCCCCAGCGAGCTCGGCGCGCAGCCCATGCGCCAGCTCGGCGAGGTGGTGGTCATCGCCGCCGAGGGGGGCAAGCCGTGAGCCCGGCGCGCTGGGGTCGGGCCGCGCTCGCCTGGGCCTTCGAGCCCGACTGCGGCCTGCGCCTGCAGGCCTTTCGCTGGACCCTGACCTTCGCGCTGCTGGTCTACACCGTCGCTTGGTCCCTCGATGCTGGGGAGTGGCTGACCGCGGCCGGCTATCACGTGAGCCCGGCGGCCTCGCGCGGCTTTCAGCTGCCCGTCCCCTTGCTGCCCGCCGCCGCGGTGCCGGTGTTCTTGGTCATCTACATTGGCAGCATGGTCGCGGTGCTCTCTGGCCTGCGCCCGCGTCTGTTTTGCTGGCCGATCTTCCTGGGTCTGCTCTATGTCACCGCGGCGGATCGGCTCGCCGCCTTCTCCATGAACAAGATCGCGCTGGCGGCCTACGCCGTGCTCCTGCTCGCGCCCTGGGCGAGCGCGGATGCTGGGGTAGGGTCGGAGCCCGAGGGGCGAGGCGAGCGAGCGCGCGAGGCCGCGGGGGAGCAGCTCGAGCTGCGCTCGCGCTGGCCGATCCGCATCCTCCAGATCACCTTGATCTTGCAGTACCTCGGCGCGGGGATCTGCAAGCTGCGCGGCGACTGGCTCGAGAGCGGACAGGTGCTCTCGCTACAGGTCCAAGGTGTGTTCATGACCGACCTGGCGGCTTGGATGGTCCGCGCGCTGCCAACATGGATCTGGGCGGGCCTCCAGCACGGGGCCCTGGCCTTCGAATTGGCCGCGCCGCTGCTCTTTGCATCACGCAGGCTGCGACCGCTGGCCTTTGTCTGGGGCGTGGCGATGCACCTGGCGATCGGCCTGATGATGTATCGCGTGGGTTTCTTTTCGCTCTCGGTCGTCGCCTTCTATGTGCTCTTCCTGGACGCGGACACGCTCCGTCGGCTGATCGGCCGAGCGGCCTGAAACTGCCTTCAGCGCGGCTACGCTGCGATTCAGGCCAGATCTCGGGTTCGAGGGCACCGAGAGCCTTGGTACCCACGCAATGGTTGCCGCTCCTGCGGGCGATGGGTACCCTGGTTGCACGGGGCGAGGGCCCCCGGATCGAGAAGCTCAGAGAGATGTCAACGAAACTGTTTGTCGGCGGACTGCCTTGGGCGATGGATAACCAGCGCCTCAAGGAGGTCTTCGCCGAGTTTGGAGTCCTGGAAGATGCCCGGGTCATCCTGGACCGGGAGACCGGTCGTTCTCGTGGTTTTGGGTTCGTGACCTACGCCGATGATGAAGGCGCAGAGAAGGCCCTCCAGCTCGATGGCCAGGAGGTCGATGGGCGACGGATCCGCGTGGATCGGGCGCAAGAAAAAGAGCGCGGTGGAGGCCGAGGCCGGCCGCGTCCTGGCGGGGGAGGAGGAGGAGGCGGCGGCGGCGGCCGGAGCTTCGACGGAGGCGGTGGTGGAGGCCGGGGTCGAGGTGGTGGCGGAGGAGGAGGAGGCTTTCCTCCGCGCGAGTTTGCTGATGATTGGGGTCGAGGTGGTGGCGATGGTGGAGGTGGTGGTGATGATCGTCGGGGTCGGAAGGGGAAAGGGAAGGGGCGCTCGCGTCGGCGTGGTGGCCGAGGAGGGCGCGGGGGTGGTGGGGATGGCTTCGACCATGGGGGTGGGGGGGACTTCGGGGACTACTAGAGGGCTGCTTTAGCCCCCCGTGGTGCGTCAGCGACTGGGGCCATGCACGTCCGCCCGCTCCGCGGACGAACGCCGGGGCTGCTTTAGCCCCCCGTGGTGCGTCAGCGACTGGGGCCATGCACGTCCGCCCGCTCCGCGGACGAACGCCCCCTCTGCGAGGGGGATGGGCTGGGTATGTAGTTGGCGGTGAGCACGTAGTGACCCCCCGGAGGGGGGTCTAGGGCCTTCCCCTGGGGGAGGTGGTGCTCATTGGGATGGGTGAGGCCTTCCCCTGGGGGAGATGGGTGCTCATTGGAATGGGTGGGCCTTTCCCTGGGAGATGGGTGCTCATTGAAATCGATGAGACCTTCTCCTCGGGCGGAGGCGTTTTTTGGGGGCTAGTGTGCGCGCCTGAGACCCTTCAAGTCCCCTGGCGCGCACACTAGCTAGGAGCCCGTGGTGAAACCCAACACGACACCTCGCTTGATCTTTTCGCCGAGTGCGTTGTCACCAAAACTTGCAGTACGCCCGGTACAGCGGCGTTTTGGCTTCGCGCCCTCGACGAAAATCCCGGCGCCAGGAGCCGCGCTGGGTTCCACCACGGGCTCCTAGGGCGTAGAGGGCGAGGAGGAGCAGCAGGCTCGGGGGGAGTCCTCGGCGGGCGGGGGTGGCGGTGCAGGTGCAGCCCTCGGCGTCCTGGTCGTCTTGGGGGAGGTCGGTGTCGCTCTCGCCATCGCCGAGCTCGTCGGCGGAGCCGAGCTCGTCTTCGGCGTCGAGCTCGTCGCCTGCGTCGGCGCTGGTCGTGCTGGTCTCGGTGTCGCTGGTGTCCTCGGAGTCGGAGTCGGAGTCGGAGTCGGAGTTGGAGCTGGAGCCGGAGTCCTCGGTGCTTGGGCCGATGCTCGAGTCGCTGTCGTCTTCGGCCGCGTCGTCCATGGGGACGGGGTCGGGGTCGTCGTTGGAGGTGCCCATGGCGGGGGCGTCGTAGCAACCGAGGGTGCAGCAGGGGTCGTAGTCGAGCTCGAGCATGAGCTGCGCGAGGGCCTGCTCGAGCTCGGCTTGGTTGTTGGCCTGGATGTGGCCAAACTGGCCGCCGGAGCCCCACTGGGCCATGTCGTCGAGGGTCTGCATGGCCGCGCTGTTGCCCAGGGCGTCACCAAAGCCGATCACGCGGGTGACGACGCCTGCGTCGAACATGGCCGCGAGCGGGGCCTGGACCTGGGCGTCGGTGGCGTAGCCGGCGTAGAGGCCGTCGGTGATCAGGATGTTGAGGTAGGGGGTGGTGGCGCTGGTCGGGTGGAGGGCGCCCAGGGAGAGGCCGTCGAGGTGGTATTGCGCCTGGTTGGCGGCGATCAGCTCGAGGCCGAGGTTGGTGTAGGTGCCCGAGCCGGCGCAGAAGCTGCTGCCCTCACAGCGGGGCATGTGGCTGAGGGTCTGGACGTCGAAGCCGGGCGGGTCCTCGAGGGCGCCGTCTTTGAAGGTCCAGGTGATCGGTGGCCCGCCCCAGGGGTCGTCGCAGCCCGGGAGCGCGCACGAGGTCTGGGGATCCAGGGCCCAGGCGAAGTTGTCGATCATGCAGGGGTTGTACTGGACCAGCAGCTCCTGCTCGCCGGGCTCCGGCTGGCCGTGACCGAACACGGCGAGGCCAAAGTAGGCGACCTCGCCGGCCCTGAGCGCGTCGGCGAGCTCGACGTCCATGATCGAGCTGTCGCCGGCGAGGGCGTCGCGGGCCTGGTCCCAGAGCGTCTCGCCCTGGGGACCTGGCGTGGCGCCGCCGTCGATGTTGAGCATCGAAGACGAGGCGTCGAGGAGGATCATGACCCGCGGCGTGGTCGCGACGCAGGCGGGCTCGCCGGTGGCGGCGAAGGCCGCGTCGCCCGCTTCGGCGACGGCCGCCTCGAGGCTCGCGGGGGTGTCGGTGTGGAGCGCCGCCACGCTCCCGCCGGCGAGGGCGAGGCTGTCGGCGGCGGCCTGGGCCTGGGCGTCTCCGTCCACGGTGATCACGAAGCTGGGGACACCCTGCTCCTCGAAGAGTGCGCTCGCGGTGATCCCCGGGTCCTCCGCGGCGGGTGAGAGGGTGGCGCTGCCGTCCGGGCTGGTCCACGCGCCGTCGGTGAGCACGATGATCGCGTAGGGCCGCTGGTCGCCGTCGTCGGGGTGGTCGGCCTTGGTCTGGGCGATCTGTGCGGCGACGCGATCGAGGGCGCCTTTGGTCCAGCCCTCGATGCCCTCGAGGGCGCCCTCGGCCGGCGGCCCGGCGGCGGCCAGGGCCTGGATCAGCGCCGATCCCTGGCAGTCGAGGTAGACGCCCTGCTCGTCGTCCCAGGCGAGGTCGATGGCCTGGCCGTCGATCAGCCCGGAGTCGTCGACCGCGATGCTCGTGCCCGGGCTGTCGGGGTCGGGGTCGTGGCCAAAGCGGAGCAACGACAGACGGGTGTTGGCGTTGAAGTAGCTGTCGGCTGCGACCAGCTCGGCGAGCGCGTTTTCGCTCGCCTCCCAGCGGGTCTGATCGTCCAGACCCATGGGCAGGTTCATCGACGTCGAGTAGTCGAGGACGATCACCACATTGGGCCTGAGGACGGAGCAGCTGGCCTCTTCGGGGCAGTCTCCGTCCGCGCGAGCAGGCTGCTCGCGGCCGCCGAACACGAAGGCAGCGGCGATGCCAGCGAGCAGGGCCAGTTGCAGGGCGCGGCGCTTGGTCAGCAGAGGCGCGTCTCTCATCTTTGGGTAGTGGAACGCGCAGCCAAGTTGGGGTGGACATTTCGCTCGTTGCTCGAGGCCGACGTGGTCATGGCCCGGCGCTGGCATCAAACGGTGATAGTCTCATCTGTGCCTACCATGGCACGGACCGCGACGATCGACTGCTGTGGACGGAGTTCAATGGACACAGCTGGAACAGCGCACGACAGATTGGAACGGGGCAGACCAGGAATGGGCCGACCTTGACCGATTTCTTTGGCACGGTGCACTGTGTGCACCGTGGCATTAGTGGAAACATTATTTGGGCGAGCAGCTTCAACCGGCCGTCCGGGACCCAAGGGAGCTGGAGCGAGTGGCGGGACACCGGCCTGAGGAGCGCCGCCGAGCCTGCCCTGGTCGGCTACCGTGACAAGAACGTGGACGCGAGCGTGAGGAATCAGCTCCTGATGGCCTTCCGCGGGGAATAGTCCGCTCTTCGCTCGCTCCGCGGATCTCAGCCTGCCCCGTCATCAGGGGCACAACCAATGCGCCGACAGGCGCGGGCAGGAAGCCGGCAACGCGACCATCGGCGTCTCATTTTAGCCCTCGGCTTTTCGATCTTCGTCGATCTCGGCGCGCAGCTGCATAGCCTCGGCCTCGGCCGCCGCGTGGGCGCCGGCTCGCGCCGCCTCGACGGCCCGGTCCGCGGCCGCGCGCGCGTCGTCGAGCTGACCGGCGGCTCGCCGGGCGTGAGCGAGCTCGAGCCAGGCCGCGGCGCGCTCGTTCTCCTCGCGGGGGCTGTGGAAGCATTTCTAGCGTCGTGACCCGAGCAGCGTCGCCGCGCCGGCGATCCACAGCAGCACCAGCAGCAGCGTCGGCAGGAAGTTCTGCTGGCCGAGCGCCTCGAACTCGCGGGGCAGCAGCAGCAGCGCCGCGAGCAGGC
The DNA here is from genome assembly GCF_011083025.2 of Pseudenhygromyxa sp. WMMC2535. Classification (NCBI taxonomy): domain Bacteria; kingdom Pseudomonadati; phylum Myxococcota; order Nannocystales; family Nannocystaceae; genus Pseudenhygromyxa; species Pseudenhygromyxa sp. WMMC2535. The sequence goes on along the minus strand of NZ_JABJWV010000001.1, from coordinate 1,577,540 downwards.
CGGCGATCGCCAGCTTGGCCGGCCAGCGCTCGCTTCGGCCCCACAGCCAGGTGATCGTGCACGCGGCGGGCGGGATCAGGACGATGAAGCCGTAGTTCTTCAGCCGCGGCCAGGTGAGGGTCAGCGCCAGGATCGCGAACATCAGCCGCGTGACCACCGGCTGCTCGCGCGCGCGCCACAGCACCCCGATCGAGCCCGCGATCACGATCAGCACCGCCAGCACCACGAGGGCAGGCGTCGCGCCGAGGTGGAGCAGCGCGGCCGCGAGTGACGGGGCGTTGTAGCCTCCCTCGCTGAAGGTGGCGTCCTGGGCCGCGACGTACCAGCTCTCGCTCGGTCCGGGGAACAGGGCGAGGCCGAGCAGCAGGTAGGCCGACAGGCCGGCGAGGGCGAGGACCAGCGGCCGCCAGCCGTGACGCGGATCGACGACCAGCGCGAGCGCGGCCATGCTGATCAGCTCGAGCTTGAACACGGCCGCGCACGCGATCAGCCCGGCGAACGCGAGCCGCCGCCCCGCGAGCAGGGCGGCGACGCCGGACCACAGCAGCGCCTGCTCGAACACCGAGACGTTGCCGCTGTTGAGGTCGATCTGGATCGCGTAGGCCCACAGCGTCGCGGTCACCAGCGGGACCCAAGGCCCGAGCCGACGGGTCCACGCCCAGACCAGGCCGGCCAGCAGCGCGAGCTTGAGGCCGAGCACCAGCAGGCCCGCGCGGGCCAGCTCCATGGCGGCCAGCGGCGCGAACAGGGCCACGGTCAACGGCGGGTAGTAGCAGCTCAGCAGGTCGTGCTGGCCGGACACGCGGGCCAGCTCCGCGGCGTCGTAGGGATCGAAGCCGGCCAGCAGCGCGGGCGCGGCGTGGGTGTAGACGGCGAGGTCCCAGGGGCGCAGCGAGGTGACGCCGTCGAGCTGGTCCAGGGCCGTGCTAGCGAGGGCCCACAGGCCCAGGAGCAGGATGAGTGTCGCGCCGCGCTCGTGGGGGCCCTCGTCGCGGGTGGGCTGGATCCGTCGCTCGCCGCGGGTGGTCGGGTCGCGCAGCTCGACGATCAGGGCCCAGACACCGAGCGCGACGAGGACGATCAGGATGGGCTCGACGTCGGACAGGTCCCTGAGGTACTCCGCGAACACGGGCCCAGGCTATCAGGCGGCGCCGGGTGAGCGCGCGTGGTCGCGGTACCGATCGAGTGCAGCTCCCAGCAGGCCCCAGCAACGAAGCTCACGGCTGCTGCCCGAGCGGCTTCGAGGGCCTCGCCCCATGCTGTTTTTCGGCCGACGCACGGGCTCCTAGGAGCCCGTGGTGAAACCCAACACGACACCTCGCTTGGTCTTTTCGCCGAGTGCGTTGTCGCCAAAACTTGCAGTACGCCCGGTACAGCTGCGTTTTGGCTTCGCGCCCTCGACGAAAATCCCAGCGCCAGGAGCCGCGCTGGGTTCCACCACGGGCTCCTAGTACGACTTGATCACATCCGCGAGGGCCTGATCGGTGGCCCCCGTGGGTCGATGTCACGTCCGCACATGGGACAGTGACCCAGCAAGTGAAGCAGGACCACTTGTAGCAACGCTCGGAATGCCTGGATGGTCAGCCCCGGCTCGGCTCGCTGTGCTTTCCGCCTCCGGGTCCTCCGGGGAAAAAATCACGCGGTGGAGCGTGAGAAAGGCGTGAGCCGCGGCGACCAGGGCGACGTGGTGGTGGAAGCCTCGCCATGTTCGTCCCTCGAAGTGGTCGAGGCCGAGCTCCCCTTTCATCTCCTGGTAGTCCCGTTCGATCCGCCAGCGAAGCTTGGCCAGGTAGACCAGCCTCTTGACCGTGGTCTTCGCGGGCAAGTTCGACAAATAAAACGCGGTTGGCTCCTTCTTCTTGTAGGACCACTCACACAGCAGCCACTGCACTTCACCCGGTGGGTGCCCTGACCGATGCCGGTGCGCGGTTCGGATGCGTAGCACCGCGAAGCGCCGCCGCTGAGGCCCGCGCGTCCCGTGGCGCCATTCGACGTGACGGAAGCGCCTGGCAGGCAAGCTCTTCGCCAGCTCTTCGACCGAGACGGGCTCGACTCCTTCGGGGGAGACCCACTTTGTTCGTGGCCGCCCCCTGGTGCCGGGAGCTTTGGACGGAGGAGGGCTCGGGCACGTCCCTGGCGGCCATACGACCGCGTTGCCGGAGATGCGCAGTACGTAGTGGAGCCCGCGTTCTTCGAGTCCCTTGCGGAATTCCGTCGAGTCGCCGTAGGCCGCGTCGGCGAGCACCGGTCGAGGCGCGAGCCCCCATTCGAGGGCGCGGTCGAGCATGCCGAGGCCGAGCTCGAGCTTCGTTTGATGGGAGAGCTCCTCGGGGACGCCTGCCTTGGTCCGGCGCCTTGGGTCGTTGGCCCAGACCTCGGGAAGAAACAAGCGCATGCCGATGCAAGCGCCGCCCGCCTCGCTGGCGAGGTGGAGGCTTGCTGCGACCTGGCAATTGTCGACGCGGCCCATCGTCCCCGAGTACTGACGCTGTACCCCGACGGAGTGCTTGCCCTTCTTGGGGAAGCCGGTGTCGTCGATGACGAAGGCGTCGAGGCCCGGGAGCTTGTCCTCGACGCGCAGGGCGAGTCGGCGAAACAGCTCCCACTCGTCCCAATCAGCGATCGTGATCGCCTGCTGGAGTCGCTGGCGGATGGCTTCGCTGTCACCGGGCGCGGCTGCGAGGCGCTGAGCGATGGGCACCATGCTCTTGCGCTCGCCATCGAGGAGAAGCCCACGCATGTAGTTGGCGAGGGCCTCGCGCCGCTCGCTGCGACCCATCTGATGAGTGATGTAGCCGAGAAACTCCTCGAGTTCGGCCCCCACCCGGGAGATTTGTTCTGGAGTCACCCCCGCAGCAGATCACAGCTGGGGATCGTTGTCGATCCCCATCTGACCAAGTAGTCCTAGATCCCGTTGCAGATGTCGTCGAGGCAAAAGTAGATGCCGCTGCAGTCGGCGTCGGTGCAGCACGGGTACTGAAATTTGCCGTCGCCCGTGCACACGAGGTTGCCGTGATTGCACTCGTACCAGGCGCTGCAGTCATCATCCAGCCAGAAGATCTCGCAGGGCTGGTTCTCGCCGCCGTCCCAACACTGGCCGCGCACGCAGAACATCGCGTCGTTGATGCAGTCCGAGACGTCGACGCAGGGATCGGCCAGGCTGCCGTCCCAGCAGTGGCCCTCGACGCAGTGCGGGAACTGGCCGGGGCACTCGTCATCGCTGGCGCACGCGCCCGCGTCGTACTCGGTGATGCAGTGCACGGTCGAGGGCGGCTGATCGCAGGCCTCGCACAGCAAGCTGCCACCGACGAAGCCGAGCGACTCGCAGCTGAGATCGCCAAACTGGATGCCGTCGCAGGTCTCGTCATTGGCGAGGACCCCGTCGTGGCAGGGGTCTTCGCAGGCCGGCGGTTCATCGGTCTCGCACAGCGCGGCGTCTAAAGAGCAGATCTCGCTGCACAGCAAGGTCCCGCCATCGAAGCCGAGCGCGACGCAATCGAAGCCGTGGAGGTCGTCGCCCTCGCACTGCTCCGGAGGCTCGATGATGCCGTTGCCGCACTCGGGCTCGACGGGCCCGGTGGTCTCGGTCTCGCCGGTCTCGCCGGTCTCGCCGGTCTCGCCGGTCTCGCCCGTCTCGGGCGCGCCGGTCTCACTCGTCTCGGCCCCGCTGGTCTCGGTCGTCGCCCCGCTGCTCGCGTCCGTCATCGAGCCGCTGCTCGACTCGCCGCTGGTCGCTTCGCCCGAACCCGCAGGAGGCACACACGCAGCTGCCACGGACAACAGCACGAGGACACCGACCCGACGCATGAGCGCAATCTACCACCTTCACTCGATACCGTGCAGGCCAGCGAACCCAGCGGAGATGACATCCAATGCAGGGTCGGTGGGAGCGTGAACATCTCGCCAGCTTGAGAGCTGGGGTGCATGTCGCAACAGCCTCGACACCGAGCCGACCCTCGGCGCGCTCGTCGGTGGAGGCTTCGTCGTCGGGCTTCACCACGGGCTCCGAGGGCACCTTTCATGGCCTGCTGATCGAAGGGTCCTAGCCGGTAGGCCCGAGCGTAGCGAGGGTGCGGTGCCGCGAAACGGTGCCGGGGCTAGCAAAGTAAGCCCTGCTAGTGTGCGCGCCAGAGGACTTGAAGGGTCTCAGGCGCCGGACCGCCGGTTGCTGACGAGGCGCGAGGAGGGAGTCTGTCGGGCACAAATGACTGACGAGCAACGAAGTCAGCGGCCGGTGCTCCAAGCTTGGGGCCCTTCAAGTCCTCTGGCGCGCACACTAGACCGGCAGCTCCAGTCTGCGGCCGCGCTCGACGTAGGTCCACACCCGCATGCTCTGCGCAGGACAAGGCCGACAGCTCGGCGTCCTTTCCGCAATGCCTCGTATGGACGGGAACCGAGCGTTTTCTCGGATGAGTTGGCGCCAGATTGGGCCACGGGTGCCGCGCGATGCTCGATCATGTAGCGTGGCTCGCCGTGGCTGACCGCACCGCACTGCTCATCATCGACGTCCAGCAAGGTCTCGTCGACGAAGGGCCGTGGAACTTCGCTTCTGTGCTCGCCAACATCGAGACGTTGCTCAGTGCGGCTCGGGCCGCCGGAGCGCAGGTCATCTTTGTGCGCGACGTTCGTGTGGAGCCCGGCCTCGAGCTCGCTCCAAGCCTCGTGCCTGCGCCCGACGAACCCGTCGTCGACAAAGGGTTCTGCAACGCGCTGCTCGACACCGATCTTCAGCAACAACTGGGGCAGCGCGGCATCGGCAAGGCCGTTGTTGTCGGCATGCAGACCGACTACTGCATCGACTCGACCTGCCGCGCCGTGGCGGCGGCGGGCTACGAGGTGCAGCTGGTCCGCGAAGGTCACACTACCTTTTCAACCGATACGCTCGAAGCCGAGCAGATCGTCGCGCACCACAACCACATTCTGCGCGAGCTCGCCGCGGGCGCAGGCTCGGTGCAAAGGGTGCCGCTCTCAGAGCTTTGCTTCGCTCGAGGCACCCGCGTCGAGGTTCTCTAGCATGGCCAAGAAAAAGCGCCGGGAGATCGTCAGCGACGACGTGCCGCTGACCTCCAACCCCTTCGCCGGCCTCGCGGGGGCCCTCGGCCCGCTGCCCGAAGGTCCGCCCGTCGAGGCCGAGCCAGCGCCGCCCGAGCCGAGGCCGAAGCCTGCGGCGCCCGCCAGCGCGCGGGTGATCGTGCGCCGGCAAAAGAAGGGCCAGGGCGGCAAGGCGGCGACCTTCGTCGAGGGCCTCGCGGCCGAGCAGCGGACCACCATGCTCGCCGCGCTCAAGCGCGAGCTCGGCTGCAGCGGTCGGATCGAGGGCGAGGCCGTGGTCCTCGGGACCAAAGACCACGCCCGCGTCGCGCGATGGTTCGAGGCCGCGGGCGTCGGGCAAGTCGTGCTTGGGAATTAGGCTTTGGACAATCATTCGAGCCGTCTTCGTTCAAGACGAGCAGGAGAGCATGGAGCACCCAGGCCGGTGCTTGGCCCAGTCGGGGCGCTTGGCGGCGAGATGCTCGCGTCCGGGCTGCTCGTCGTAGGGCGCCCGGAGCACGGCCTGGAGCTCGTGGAGCATGTCCTGGTCGCCCGCCTCGGCGCGCTCGATGGCCTGCTGGGCCAGGTAGTTGCGCAGCACGTACTTGGGGTTGGCGGCGTTCATTCGGGCGCGGCGCTGGGCGGGGTCGTGGCCCTCGCCGCGGACCTTGGCCGTGAGCGCGCGCAGCCACGCGAGGGTCTCGGCGCGGGCGCGCGGGCGGAGGTCCTCGTAGTAGGCGGGGAGCAGGGGCGCGAGCAGGGACTCGTCGTCGCAGTCCTCGGCCAGGGGGAGGTCGGCGAGGGCGCGGTAAAAGAGGGTCATGTCGGTGCTCGTGGTCGCGAGCTGGGTGAGCAGCTCGTCGACGAGCCACAGGCCCGAGCGTGGATCTTCGGCGTCCTCGTCCGTGCGCAGCTCGGCGAGGCCGAGCTTGGCGGCGAAGCTGGTCAGGGTGTGGCGGTCGAGGGCGGCGGCGTAGGCGTCCATGCCGGCCTGGAGCGGGGCTTCGTCGCCGATCAGCGGGCGCAGGGCGGCGGCCATGCGCAGCAGGTTCCAGGCGGCGATGCGCGGCTGGTTGCCGAAGCGATAGCGGCGGGTGCTGGCGTCGGTGGTGTTCGGCGTCCAGTCGGGGTCGTAGTCGTCGATCCATCCGTAGGGGCCGTAGTCGATGGTCAGGCCGAGGATCGACATGTTGTCGGTGTTCATCACCCCGTGCACGAAGCCGACGCGCATCCAGTGGGCGATCATCTCGGCGGTGCGCTCGGCGATCTCGACGAACCACCGGGCGTAGCGCTGGGGATCTCCGGCGGCGTGGGCCGAGGCGAGGGCGGGGAAGTGGGTCTCGATGGCGTAGTCGGCCAGGCGCGCGAGGGTGGCTCGGTCGTCGCGGGCGGCGAAGAGCTCGAAGTTGCCGAAGCGCAGGAAGCTGGGGGCGACGCGGCAGACGATCGCGCCGGGCTCGGGGCGCGGGTGGCCGTCGTAGAACATGTCGCGCACGACCGCGTCGCCGGTGGTGACCAGCGAGAGCGCCCGGGTGGTCGGCACGCCGAGGTGGTGCATGGCCTCGCTGCACAAGAACTCGCGGACCGAGGAGCGCAGCACGGCCCGGCCGTCGCCCATGCGCGAGTAGGGCGTGGGCCCGGCGCCCTTGAGCTGGAGCTCCCAGCGCTGGCCGCCCTCGCCGAGGACCTCGCCCAGGGAGATCGCCCGGCCGTCGCCGAGCTGGTCCGCCCAGTTGCCGAACTGATGGCCGCCGTAGCAGGCGGCGAAGGGCGCCATGCCGGGGAGCTGCTCGACGCCGGCGAACACCTGGGCCAGGCGCGCGGCGAGGTCCGGGTCGGTTTGCGGATCCGCAGGCAGGCCGAGGCGCTGGGCGAGCTCGCCGGACCAGGCGAGCAGCGCGGGGTTGGAGACCGGCGTGGGATCCACCCGCGAGTAGCACGCGCCGAGCACCTGGCGGCGGTAGTTCTTGGGCTCGGGGTCGGCGGGGAGCGCTCGGACGAAGCTGTTGTCGAAGCGCAGGGCGAGCTCAGCTGCTGGGGCCTGCATCTGGCCCCAGCATGACCGCGTTTGGGCGCAGCTCCAACCAGGCGAGGGGCGCGGGCCCGCTCACGGCCACCAGTCGAGCAGCGCGGGGAGCAGGCGCTCGGCCCAGGCGCTCTCGTTGTGCGGGGCGTCGGGGGTCCAGCGGTAGAACAAGTCGAGCTCGTCGACCCAGCCGAGCGCGCGCAGCGAGTCGGCGAGCTCGAGGTTGCCGCAGTAGTTGTCGGCGCCGTCCTCGGGGCAGCCCAGGCCCGGGCCGCCGCCGCTGTCGAGGTAGATGCGCAGGCCCTCGGGCGGGTCCTGGGCGTAGCCGTCGATGATCGTCGGGTTGTCGAGGCCGATGCTGCCCCAGGTGACGGTGCCCGACATCGAGGCGAGGGCGGAGAAGTGTTCGGGGTGGCGCTGGGCGATGTAGAGGCTGACCAGGCCGCCGAGCGAGGCGCCCATCACCGCCGCGCCCTCGGGGGCCGGGGCGAGGGCGTAGCGGCTGGCGACGAAGGGCTGGACGCCCTCGACCAGGAAGTCGGCGTAGGCGTCGGCGAGGCCGCCGTAGACCGTGCCGTCGATCTCGTCCTCGACCTGGGTGTACTCGTCCATGCGCGCCGGCGTGTTGTCGACGCCGACGACGATCAGCGGGTCGATGAGCGCGGCCGCGATGGCCTCGTCGAGGGTCTCGCTGACCTGCCAGCCGCCCCACAGCGCGTCGGGGGCGAACAGGTTCTGGCCGTCGTGCATGTAGAGCACGCGCAGCGCTGGCTCGCTTTGGGCGGCGGCGGGCAGGTAGACCGTGATGTCCCGGGGCGCGAGTTCGCCGGCCGCCATGTCGAAGTCCGGCCAGCGCTCGTGGTGGCTGCGCCCGGGGATCGCGTCGATCTGCGCGTACTCGCCGAACGCGTCCCAGCCGAAGCGCCGGGCCAGGGGATCGGCGAAGTACTCGCCCGCGGACTCGAATTTGTAGAGGCCGTCGAGCTCGTCGAGGTCGCTGTCGAAGGCGGCGTAGAAGCCGGGGACGATCTCGTCGAAGACGAGGGCGCCGGGCGTCCAGTCGTTGAAGTCGCCGACCACGGACAGGCTCAGGCCGGACTCGCCGCGGTAGATCGCGCCGAACTCTCGACTGTTGCAGCGCAGGGGGAAGCCGTGGTCGCCGTAGCTGACCTCCGCGATGAAGCTGGAGATCAGCGCAGCTTGCTCGTCGGCGTCGCCCTCGTCTTGGAGGAGCTGGATCAAGTGCTCGAGGTGCGTGCATTCGGTGTCCTCGACGAGCGCGAAGTCGGGGAGGCTGCCGTCGTCGAGGGTCGCCGTGGAGTCGTCAGAGGCGCTGTCGGAGGCGTCCTCAGCCGTCTCGCCGTAGGTCCCGACCCCCTCGCTCTCGCCGCTGGTCTCCGCCCCTTCGTCGTCTGCGGTGGGCTGGCGGATGGCGCAGCCGAGGAGGGCGAAGGTGGTGGAGGTCAGGACAAGCGAGGCCAGGGAGGACGCGCGCACCTCGCTACTATAGCCCGTGAACCGCGGCGACCGCGTCGAGATCGAAGCCGCCGGCGCCCTGCTGGCCGGGGTCGCAGTAGGGCGTCTCGCCGAGGGCCTCCCAGTACTCGCGGCTGCGGTCGCGGATGCGCACGTAGAACACCTGCGCGGGGGCCTGGGCCAGGGCGGCGAGGTCGAAGGCGTCGCCGCCGGCGAGCTCGGGGTCCAGAGGGTCGATCCCGCTGTCGGGGAGCGCGGCCGTGGGCGTGACGCCGGCGCAGCCCGTGGTCGTGACGGGGTCACAGGGGAATTCGTGCCAGGTCTCCCCGTCCTCGCTGACGGCGACCTCGCCGGGCTCGGGGAAGCTGAGGTCGAAGGGGTTTTCGAACACGATCAGGTCGGCGCCCGGGCCGTCGAGGATCCCCGGCTCGTCGAAGGCCAAGATGATCTCGCCTTCGCAGCCGAGGCTGGCGACGTCGAGGTTGCCGCCCGGCGGGCCGAGGACGATCTCGGGCAGGCGGTCGTGGCCAAAGCTGGCCATGGGGGCGGCGGCGAGCTCGAACACGGCGTCGGCGTAGGGATCGCTCGCGGGGTCGGGGTCCTCTGCGGCGCAAGCCGTGAGTGCCAGGCCGCAGGCGAAGGTGCTGGCCAGGGAGCGACCGAGGCTGCGCTGCGCGATGAACATGGCCTGCATGACTAACGGGGGCCTCGTCCGAGGTCAATCGCCGGTCGAGGAGGCCCCCGGAGGCCGCTGTGAGCGCGCCGCGGCGAGCTCGGCCCGCAGCTGCTCGCAAAGCGCGAGGATCGTCGCGGGGTCGAGGCCGACGAGCTCGCGGCTCATCCCCTCGACCACGGGGCGCAGCTCGGTGCCTGCGAACATCGACATGTTCATGGCCTGGACGGCGACCTGGGTCAGGTGCAGCGCGGCCTTGGCCCAAAACCCGAGCCCGAGCATGGCGAAGCCGACGACCAGGCGCTCCGCTCGTGGCTGGCTGCGCCTTCGCATGTGTCGCATGCACTCCGGCGTGGGCGCGGGCGAGCCGTGCTCGACGATGACCAGGACCCCGATGTTGGCGCGGCGCTCGAGCAGCTCGTCGATCAAGTCCGACGCCCGGTCGACGTCTTCGATCTCGGTCGGCGCCCCGTCGATGGCGCGAATGACGAGCGCCCCATACTCGGCGAGCACCTCCGCGTCCGTGCGGTGGTGAATCTGCAGCATGCACCCGAGATGGTAACGCTACTTTCCGCGCTCGCCGACGCCGGCGAGGAAGCCCCGCGGTGGCACGCAGAACACGGGCTCTTCGCGCAGGCCCTCGGCCGCGAAGATCGCGTTGGCGGCGAGCAGGCCCGCGCTGTAGGAGGCCTCCATGAGCATGGCGGGGAAGGGGAGCTTGACCCAATCGCCGGCCAGGAAGAGGTTGGGCAGCTCGGTATCCCAGCTCGGCCGGCTGGCGTGCTGTCCGACGTGAAAGGCGGGGAAGTCCCGGCGGATGTAGAAGTCCTCGTGGAGGACCTCGGCGTCGACGAGCGCGGGGAAGAAGGTGCGCAGCTCGTCCATGAAGGCGGCGCGCAGGGCCGCCTCGGCGGCGTCGTCGATGGCGCCCCCGGCGATGTCCTCGGGGACGGCGTAGCAGTGCAGCTCGAGCACGCAGCCGCGGCCGCCGGCGGCCCTGCGCTCGGCGACCCAGCGCGCGGACTCGCCCTCGTTGATGTGCACGAAGGTCAGGGCGTCGAGCACCCGATCGCGCTCGGTGATCACGAAGCCGGGCATGCCCTCGGGGTCGCAGTCGGCGTCGAGCCACAGGCGCCAGACCGAGTAGCGCTGGCCGGGGGTCAGGCTCGCTACCCCGGCGGCGCAGCGCGGGGCGGCGGCGGCCAGGGCCGGGGAGGCCTGGAAGAGAGCTCGCGTCCCGACCACGTCGCTGGCGATGACCAGGTACTCGAAGGGCTCGCCGTCGAGCTCGAAGCGGCCCTGGGCGTCGAGGGCGACGGTCTCGACCGCGCGCCCGGTGTGGATCTCGACCCCGTGGCGCTCGAGGTAGTCGCGCAGCGGGCGGATCAGCGCGATCTCGTAGTCCTCGTCGAGCAGGTCGTAGATCAGCCCGCCGTCGTTGCTGAGGTAGTAGAAGTGGAAGCTCTTGATGAGCTCGGCCATGGACATCTTCTCGGCGTCGGAGAAGAACGCGCGCGAGAAGGTGTTGAAGACCAGGGCCAGGCTCGCGGGCAGCTGGGCCGCGGCGGCGAATTGGGCGTAGGAGACCTCGTCCCACTCGGCGAAGGTCCGCTCCGGGTCGTAGCGCAGCAGGGCCTCCATCTGCGTCCGGGTCTGGCGTCCGCTGACCTCGCGCAGGCGGTAGACGCCCTTGCGCGCGAGCGAGAGCAAGTTGAGCAGGGGCGTGGTCGCGACCCCGGCGAAGGAGTAGCGCTGGCCGTCGCGGGTCAGGATCATGTAGTCGCCGACGCTGCGATAGTGACGATCGATGCCGACCCCGGCGAAGAATTCGTTGAGGTTGTAGTAGTGGCGAAAGAAGGCGTGGAAGCCGTGGGTCATGCCGATCTCTCGGCCCCCGGGCATGGTCGTCTGCCACGCGCCGACCTTGCCCCCGAGGTAGTCGTTGCGCTCGATCAAGGTCACGCTGAAGCCCCGCTCGGCGAGCTTGGCGGCCGCGCCCAGACCGGCGAGCCCAGCGCCGACGACGGCGACGCGGCGAGGCTCCTGGAGGGCGTGGGGCTGGCTCGGGTCGGGCTGGTTGAAGGCGTGACGGTAGCCGCCGAAGCGGCGCTCGATCCAGCGGGCGATCCAGCCCTTGCGCGCCTCGTCTCGGGGTTCGGCCATGGTCCGGTGGCCTTATCATGGGGCCGCTCCGCGGTCGAACGCGGGGGCCCTCGGGCGCAAATTCGACGCATGGGCGCTGGCGTGGGGCGCGTCCATGACGGCGAGGTGGACGGCGGGCGGCGGCCCGGTGACGCAGCCGAGTGCCGCTCGGGCCGGCGCATGTCTCGAAGAGTTCACCGAGGCGTGATCGCGCGGTGAAGGCTCACGGACAGATTGCGCTCGAACCCAACGAAGGCAGCGCCAATGTCCGCTTATATCGTCAAGAACCTCGAGCCCACCGACTTCGACGCGCTCATGACCCTCGAGGAGGACGTGTTCGGCGCGGAGGGTGAGTCGACCCTCGGCCCCTACTACGTCCGGCTGTGCTGTGACTTCTTCGGTCAGCACTGCTTTTTGTGCCTCCACGAGGGCAAGCCCGCGGGCTACCTGCTCAGCTTCGTGCGCGAGCGCGAGGCCTACTGCACGACCTTGGCGGTGGTCCCCGAGTTCCAGGGCACGCGCTGCGTCGCGCTGCTGCTGCGCGCCTTCGTGAGCTCGATCGCCGACCGCGTGGACTCTTGCTGGTTCACGGTCAAGGAGGACAACAAGGCCGCGCGGGCGCTGCACGCCTCGCTGGGCGCGACGGAGACCGGCGTGCGCCAGGGCTTCTACGGCCCCGGCGACGAGCGCATCGTGTCGAAGATCGACGCCGAGGCCTTCGCCAAGCTCCGCGCCCGCTACGAGCGCCTCGGCCTGCTCCAGCGCCGCGCCGAGCCCGAGCTGGCCACGCCCGCGCCGATCCCCTCGATGTCCGTGGGCGCCCCCCTGATGACAGGGATGACGGGGACCACGGGCGCGGTGGCGCTCGGATGAACGCCCCGGTCGAGTCGGGGCTCGACGCTGCGCTCGAGGTCGGCCCCGCCGGGCTGCTGCCGCGGCTCGCGGCCGGCCCCGCCGCGGCGCTGCGCTCGAGCCGACGCTTTGGCCGGACCTCGATGTTCCTGGTCGACTTCGCCCACCACGTGCGCCGGGAGCTGCGTGCGCTGCCCGACGACGCGGCCTCGACCCTGCGCCGTCAGGGCAGCATGGCCTTCGCGGCCGAGAACCTGTGCGTGCTCTCGGGCTTCGCGACAAATGCTCGCGGCCCGCTGCCCGAGGGGCCGGCGATCCTGATGTGCAACCACGTCAGCTGGCAAGACCCGCTGCTGGTCGCCAACGTGGTCCCGGCGATCCCCGTGGCCAAGCGCGAGGTCGGCGAGTGGCCGATGGTCGGGGATCTGGCCCGCGGCCTCGACGTGCTGCTCGTCGATCGCGCCAGCGCCCACAGCGGGGCCCGGGTGCTGCTGCGCGCCCGCGAGCTGCTCGCCCGCGGGGCCTCGATCCTGACCTTCCCCGAGGGCACCACGACCACGGGGGAGGACATCTTGCCCCTGCGCCGCGGGATGTTCGGCGTGGCCGCCCAGATGGACGTGCCGGTGATCCCCATCGCCCTGCGCTACCGCCACGCGGACGCGTCCTGGGTGGGCGACGCCAACTTCTTGCCCCACTACCTCGAGACCGTGGCGCGGCCGCAGACCATCGCCGAGCTGAGCTTCGGCGCCCCGCTGCACGCCGAGGCTGGCGAGGCCCCCGAGGCCTTCGCCGAGCGCACCCGCGCGGTCATGCGCGCGCTGCTGCGCCAGCGCTGACCTCGACCCACCGGGCTCTTTGGTCCCCGATCTCCCCTGATTTCCCCGATGCGACCCGAACCCGCCTCCGCCTACCTGGCCCACGGCCAGATCAATTGCTTCCGCCTCCCCTGCGCGCCGCAGACCCAGCTGGGGGATCCGCAGCGCTTCGCCGGCGCCAAGGCGGTGATCCTCGGCGTGCCCTGGGACGGGGGCACGACCTACCTGCCCGGGGCCCGCGTGGCCCCCTACCACGTGCGTCGCGTCAGCGCGCTGGTGTCTTCTTTTCACCCCAAGCACCGCCTCGACGTGTTCGAGCACGCCCCGGCCCTCGACGGCGGCAACATCCCGCTGAGCCCCTTCTTGCCGGCGATGATGCGCGAGGCCGTGCAGGCCGAGATCGCCGCGGTGCTCGCCGCCGGGGCCTCGCCCTTCGTGATCGGCGGCGACCACTCGATCACCGCGCCGATCCTCCGGGCCGTGCACGCGGCCCACGGTCCGGTCTGTGTCGTCCACGTCGACGCCCACTTCGACACCAGCGATGGCGCGCTATGGGGTGACGACTTTCACCACGGGACGCCGATCCGCCAGGCCCTCGAGGCCGGGCTGATCGCCCCCGGCGGCCTGTTTCAGGTCGGCCTGCGCGGCGGCTGGAAGGACGGCGAAGAGGCGGCGATGAGCCTGGCCCACGACGCCCGGATCTACCCGGCGTCGGTCTTCGAGGGGCGCAGCGCGATCGAGATCGCCGACGAGATCAAAGCTGGGATCGGGGATCGTCCGGTCTACCTGAGCGTCGACGTCGACGGGGTCGACCCCGCCTTCGCGCCGGGGACCGGCACCCCCGTGCCGGGCGGGTTGAGCAGCCGCGAGCTCTTTACCTTGCTCGACAACCTCGCGGGTGTGAAGATCGTGGGCATGGATCTCGTGGAGGTCTCTCCGCCTCACGACCACGCGGACGCGACCAGCAACCTGGCCGCGCACGCGCTCTTCGCCGGCCTCGGCCTGCTCGCCTACGAGCGGGCCCGGGACGCCGCGCAGGATCAACGCCCACGGTGAATTCCTCGTCGCTGCCACTCGCCCTCGATGGGTTCCTTTCCCCAAGCAGCGCGCGAGCTGCCCGAGTTGGCTACGCTCTACGAGGTCCTCGAGACCTTCGGGGACCGCGCCGAGCCCCACGTCCTGGCTACCGTGGCCCACGCCGGCGTCGAGTTCCCGATCGTCGCGGCCGTGGTTGGGGCCGCGCGAGCTGACGCGCCGACCCTCGCGCTCTTCGGCGGCGTCCACGGCCTCGAGCGCATCGGCACCCGGGTGGTGCTCGCGGCCATGCACACCCTGGCCCAGTTTTTGACCTGGGACCACGTGCTCGACGCGACCTTGTCCGAGGTCCGCCTGCTCTTCGTGCCGCTGATCAACCCCGTCGGCATGTGGCTGCGCCGGCGCAGCAACGCCCGCGGCGTCGATCTGATGCGCAACGCGGCGCCCTACCCCGAGGCCGCGGCCACGCCCCTGGTCGGCGGCCAGCGCCTGAGCCCACACCTGCCCTGGTTTCAAGGTGAGCGCGGAGCCATGGAGGTCGAGGCGCGGGCGCTGTGCGAGGCGACGCGCGAGTGGGTGCTCCCGGCGCGGCGGGCCGTGGCCCTCGACGTGCACTCGGGCTTCGGCACCGTGGACCGGCTGTGGTTCCCCTACGCCCACACGCGCCGGCCCTTCCCGAGCGTGGCGGAGGCCTACGCCATGTCCTGCCTGCTCGACGACACCCTGCCCAATCACGTCTATGTGATGGAGCCGGTCTCGCGCAACTACACGGTTCAGGGCGACCTCTGGGACCGGATCTACGACGAGTACACCGGCGGGCGGGCGTTCTTGCCGCTGACCCTCGAGCTCGGCTCGTGGCTGTGGGTCAAGAAGAACCCGCGCCAGCTCTTCGACGTGCTCGGCGGCTTCAACCCGATCCGTCCCCACCGCCTGCGTCGGACCTTGCGCCGGCACCTGCCGCTGATCGAATTTCTGCTGCGCGCCGTGGCCAGCGAGCGCGCGTGGTCGGGCTTCGACGCGCACGAGCGCCAGCGCCTCGAGTCGGCGGCTTTCGCCAAGTGGTTCGCCTGAGCGCCAGCGGCGACCGAAGGGCGTGGGCGGGCACGCGGGGGCAGGCAGAGATTGCGGAGCAGACCTCCGCGGGCGCGCCGGCAAGCGTCACGCCGTGGTGATCCCGCCGTCACCCTCGCTCGACAATTGGGGCTTGGCCTCGCGGGCGGGATCATCCAGAGTCCGCGCCATGGCCCTCGACCGTCGTCGTTTCTTGATCACCTCTGGTGCCGCCGGCCTCGCCGCGGCCTTCGCCAGCCTGGCCGGCAGCAAGCGCGCCGTGGCCAGCGATCGCTGGGGCCCGCTGGTCTCCGACCCCGCCGGGATCCTCGATCTGCCCGAGGGCTTCAGCTACATGATCCTCGAGGAGGCCGGGGGGGCGATGAGCGACGGCTACCGCGTGCCCGGGCGGCCCGACGGCATGGCTTGCTTCGCCGGCCCCGACGACACGCTGATCTTGCTGCGCAACCACGAGATCAGCCTCAACGACACGGACCTCGGCCCCTACCTCGACGGCCAGGAGGTCGCGCCCGAGGCCTACGATCCCGAGGGCATGGGCGGCGTGACCCGGGTGGTGGTCGACGCGAGCAGCTACGAGCGGATCTCCAGCAACCTCGTGCTCGTGGGCACGGTCCGCAACTGCGCCGGCGGCCCGAGCCCCTGGGGCTGGCTGAGCTGCGAGGAGAACACCGACATCAACGGCGACTACCGCCACGGCTACGTGTTCGTGTGCCCGGCCGACGCCGAGTCCGTGCAGCCGGCCCAGCCGGTCCCCGGCTACGGGCGCTACAACCACGAGGCCGTCGCCGTCGACCCGTCCAACAACTACGCCTACCTCAGCGAGGACCGGACCAACTCCTGCCTCTACCGCTTCGTGCCCGAGAGCGTCGACACGCCCTTCACGGGCAAGCTCCAGGCCCTCGCGGTTGTCGGTCAGCCCGGCTACAACACCTTGCTGATGGCCGAGGGCGAGGTCGTCGAGATCACCTGGGTCGACCTCGAGGACAGCGATCCCGACGAGGACACGCTGCGCGAGGAGGCTCAGGACAAGGACGCGGCGATCATCATCCGCGGCGAGGGCATGTGGTTCTTCGAGGGGCAGGTCTACGTCTGCTCGACCAGCGGCGGCCCGCTGGGCAAGGGCCAGATCTTCCGGCTGATCGACGACCCCGAGGCGCCGACCCTCGAGTGTGTCGTCAACGCGACCGACACGAGCGTGCTCGACAACCCCGACAACATCACCGTCGCGCCCTGGGGCGAGGTGTTCATCGTCGAGGACGGCGACGGCGAGCAGTACATCCGCTGGATCGATCAATTTGGCGAGGTCTGCACCTTTGGCCGCAACGCCCTGAGCGACAGCGAGATGGCCGGGGTGTGCTTCTCGCCCGACGGCGAGGCGATGTTCGTCAACATCCAGGTCGACGGGCTGACCTTGGTGATCACCGGGCCCTTCGTGGCTGACGAGGGGGAGAGCGCTGACACCGGGGATACGGGCGAGACCGGCGACACGGACACGGCGGGCGAGGGCGAGGGCGAGGGCGCTGGCGGGAGCGAGGGCGACGAGGGGGACAGCGGCGGGAGCGGGGGAGACGAGCTCGGTGAGAGCGATGGCGACGCTGGCCTCGGGGACACGGAGGACGCGGGCTGCGGGTGTTCGACCAGCGACGAGGGTGTGGGCACGTCGCTGACGGCTGCGCTGGCGAGCGCCGCGGCAGCGCGCGCGCTGCTCGGCAGCTCGCGCGATGGGGGCGGCGAGGACGAGTGAGCCCCCGCGCGTGGGGCCCCGGGTTATGATCGGGGCATGGCCTCTCGCGTGACCACGGATCCGGTGTCTCCAGGCCATCAGCCTGGGGACACCGCTGGCGAGCCGGCTCAGGCCGAGCCGGTTCACTACGCCTTCCCCTCACCCGGGGAGGCCATCGCTCACCAGGGCGCGAACTACTACATCGGGAAGCCCATTGGTCAGGGCTACTACGGGATCGTCTACGACTGTAGCGACGACTGGGGCAGCGAGCTGGTCGCGAAGGTGCTCAAGCCCATGGGCAGCTTCCAGGAGGTCGCGGATCGCTGGCAGCGGGAGGCCGCGGTGCTGACCACCATGCGCCACCCGAACATCACCTACATCCACGACGCCTTCGTGTTTCGCAACCTGTTCTACCTGGTGATCGAGAAGTGCCTCTATCCGCTCTCGGCGGAGCTGCACCTGGCCAGCGAGCTGTGGCTGCCCCAGCTCGCCCGGGACGTGCTTCAGGCCATGGCCTACATCCACCGCGCGGGGTGGGTGCACAAGGACATCCACGTCGGCAACGTGTTCGTCAGCGCGACCAAGGACCCCTTCGACGAGAGCCGCCAGCCGGTGATTGGTTTCAAGCTCGGCGACTTCGGGATCTCACGCATGGAGGGCAGCATCCGCCCCCACGGCTCCGAGCTGGCGATGTGGACGTTGCCGCCGGAGGCCATCGATCCCAGCCTCGGCCCCATCGACCGGCGCGTCGACATCTATCACGCCGGCTTGTTGTTCTTGATGGTCATCCACGGGCGGATCCTGCAGTTCGGCCAGGAGCAGATCCACGCTGGGGTGCCAGCGCAGATGGCGGCGGATCTGGACTCGATCTACGCGCCGGCGCTCGCGCGGGCGCTCGCGCCCGACGCGAAGCGTCGGACACCGACGGCGCTGGATCTCTGGCGCGACATCTCCGCCTGCATGCATCAGGAGAAAAAAACGTAAAAATAGAAACAAGAGCTACGTTTTGTGAGTTTTATCGCTCAAGATTGTTAGTTTTTTGTCTGGAAGCTACCGAAACTATTTTCAACAATGAGGGTAAGCAAGATCGCAGAGGCGCGGATGATGCGCAGCTCGTGATCCAAGGCTGAGTGAGAGAGGATTCCAGACAATGAAGAACCTGCGACTGCTTCCCATCCTGCTGACTGGGCTCACCTTGGGCCTCACCGCGTGTGGTGACAAGAACGCCGAAGATGGCGACGATACCGTCGGCTCCACCTCCACCACCGAGGGTGAGGAGGGTACCGACGACACCACCACCGGTGGAGAGTCCAGCACGACGGCGGGCGAAGAGAGCACGGCGGACGAGGGCACGACCTTCCTGATGACGGACGTCCCCGGGACGGAAGAGTCCTGTGATCCCTGGGCGCAGGACTGCGCCGATGGCGAGAAGTGTGTGGCCTACGCCAGCAGCGGCGGCGGCTGGGACGCCAACAAGTGCGTGCCGGTCATGGGCGAAGGCCAGATTGGTGACTCCTGCAGCTACGCCGGCGCGGCCGAGGGGACGGACGATTGTGGCGCGGACTCGTGGTGCTGGGACACGGACGAAGAGGGCCAAAACGGCACCTGCATCCCGTTCTGCTCCGGCTCGGCCGACGACCCGATGTGCGACGCCGGCAGCTCGTGCACCATCGCCAACGACGGCACGATCAACGTCTGCCTGCCCACCTGCGACCCGCTGCTGCAAAACTGCGAGTCCGAGGGTAACTCCTGCTACTGGGACAACAGCGGCTTCGTCTGCGCCACGGCGACCGAGGACATCCCGACCAACGGCGAGTGCGGCTACATCAACGACTGCGTGGGCGGCAACCTGTGCGTCGACGCCTCCTACCTGCCCGACTGCGCCGGCTCGGCCTACTGCGACACCGACGACGGCGAGTGCACCGTCGACGGGACCGAGTGCGTGGCCTTCTGGGAAGAGGGCGAGGAAATCCCGGGTCTCGAAACCCTGGGTGTTTGCATCCTCCCCGGCTGATCCCGAGGAGCCCCAAAAAACCGGCCGGCGCCACCCCTGGGTGGCCCGGCCGTTTTTATTAGAGGTGCAGGACCTTGGCGTGCTCCTCCCCGGCGATCACCCGCAGCTCTCGCCACGAGCTGTGGTCGTTGAGCGCGGTCCAGCGCCGCTCGCTCTCGCGGTAGTGCCAGTCCATGTCGACGCGGTAGTGGAGCTGGAGATCGCGGGTCTCGAACACCTTGCGGATCTCGTTGCTGTGATAGTTGTGCGGGTCGAAGTCCGTGTCGGCGCGCTGGCCCATCTCGGCGTAGAGCTGGCCGAGGCTGATCAGCAGCTCGTCGACCTCGGGGGCGAGGGGCTTGGCGTCGAGGCCGATGCGCTGGGCCTCGCGCAAGGTGATTGGGTAGCCGTGGGCCGGGTAGTTGGCGTTGAGGGCCCGGGCGATCTCGGCGGCGCGCTGGGGATCCTCCATGTGATACGAGAGGATCTCCGAGCACAGCTTGATCGACAGCGAGCTCGCCCGATCCACGGCGCCGATGACCAGCGGGTGGACGTAGGGGAAGAGCGCGCCCCAGGGGTTTTGGGCCGCGGCCTCGGCCCCGGGCTCGGGCTCGGCGGCCTGCTCGCGCCACAGCCGGACCAGGCGGGTGAGCTCGTCGTGGCTGACGCTGACCCGGTCGTTGAGGTGGTCCACGGGGGAGAGCGCGTGGCGGATCGAGGTGTCGACGGCCGAGAGGTAGCCCAGCGGGCCGATGAAGATCTCGTCGGCGCCGAGGGCCAGCATGGTCGCGGCCGAGGCCGCGTCGAGGGGGACGAGGGCCGAGACGCGCTGGGCTCGGGCGCGCAGGATGTTGGTCATGCGCAGCGCGGCCGTGCCCTGGCCGCCGTCGGAGCGGATGAACAAGAACACGTGGTCGAGGGGGCGGCCCTGGGCCACGGCCCAGCGCAGCACGTGATCGAGGGCGAGCACGTCCTCGTGGCGCATGCTGGCCTTGGTCGAGCACCAGTAGGCGACGAAGGTCCCGCCGAGGACCTGCTCGAGGCGGGCGATGATCGGCTGGGTGCGGGAGAAGAGCACCGGCGGGCGGCGGATCTGCGGGCGCTCGCGCTTGCTGCTGACCGCGGCCGCGGGCTCGTCCGCGGGGGGATCGTTGGCCGCGCTCGTCGCTCCGACGCTGGCCTCGCCCTTGCCCTCACTCTCAGCCCCACCTGCATCGTCATCGTCATCGTCGCGCATCGGCCCGAGGATCCCACGCCCTCGCGGGCCGCTCAAACCCGTAGACTGCGGCGGTGACCGATCTCCTCGCTCGCTGGGTCCGCGCGCTCTTGCGCCGCCGTGGCCTCGCGCTCGCCCTGATCGCGCTCGCGCTGGTGCTCGCGGCCGCCGGGCTGACGAGGCTGCGGCTCAATTTTTCGTCGACGGCCTTCTACGGCGACGGCAGCGAGCAGGCCGAGGCCCTGGCCGACTTTCAGGCGCGCTGGGGCGCCGACGACAATCGCCTGCTGATCCTGATCACCCCCACGGACGAGGGGGGGCAGGAGGGGGAGAGGCAGGAGCAGGAGGGAGAGGACACCGGGGGCGTGCTGACGCCCGAGCGCCTGGCTGTGGTCGCGGCTATGGCCGAAGACCTGCGCGGGGCGGAGGCGGTCGCGGGGGTCATCGACGTCGCTCGCACGCCGCTGCCCCGGCCCCGCCTGGCCTGGCCCGGGCGCGCGGACCGGGGGCCGCCCGCGTCCACGAGCCTCGAGGCCCTCGCGCCGAGCCTGGCGGCCCTCGACGAGGCGGATCGCCGCGCGCTGCTCGAGCGCCTGCCCGTGGTCCCGGGCCTGCTCGCCGCCGACGGTCGAGCCATGGTCGTGGTCGTCGAGCTGGCGTTCTCCAGCGACGACGTGATGCGCACTCGAGCCGTGGTCGACGGCGCGCTCGGAGAGCGGATCGCGGCCCACGACGCGGCCCTGGCGGAGGTCGGCCTGCGCCGGGAGCTCGCGGGTATCCCGGCGATCCGCGCGGCCTTCTCCGCGCTCGTCTTCCACGACCAGGCGATCTTCGTGCCCGCGATGCTGGCGCTGATCGGCCTGGCCTTGCTGGTGATGTTTCGGCGCGTGCACGCGGTGGTGATCCCCGCCGTGGCCGCCGGGGCGCCGCTGCTCGCCCTGGTGGGGATCATGGGCTGGCTCGGGGAGCCGATCGGCCTGCTCAACCAGGCCTACTTCACGCTGCTGCCGGTGATCGCCGTGGCCGACGCGATCCACCTGGTCGCGCGCGTCCACGAGGAGCGCCGCGCGGGCCGAGGCCGCGAGGAGGCGATCGTCCAGGCGAGCGCCCAGGTCGGCCTGGCCTGCACCTTGACCACGCTGACCACGGCCGCCGGCTTCGCCTCGCTGGCCGTGGCCGAGGCGCCGATCCTCCGCGGCTTCGGGCTGTTCGCGGCTCTCGGCGTGGTCCTGGCCTTCGCCGTGGTCACGAGCCTGGTCCCGCTGCTGCTGAGCTTCGTGGGCGAGGAGGCCTCGCGCGGGGCCGCGCTGCCCGGTCCCGCCGTGGGCGAGGCCTGCGTGCGCCTGGCCTGCGCGCGGCCCAAGCTCGTGCTCGTCGCCGCGGGCCTGCTGGGCGCGGCCGCCCTGGTCCCGGCGTCGCGGGTGCAGGTCGACAACCGCCTGGGCGACCTGCTCGAGGCCGAGCACCCCGTGAGCCGGGCCAGCGACGAGGTCGACGCCTCGCTCGGGGGCGTGCTCGGCCTCGAGGTCGAGTGGCTGGCCGGCTCGCCCGAGCTCGACCTGCGCGAGCCGGCTGTGCTCGCCAAGGCCGCCCGCTTCGAGGCGTGGCTGGCCGCGCGCCCCGAGGTCCGGGAGGTCCGCGGCCCCGGCAGCGCGGTCGCCCGCGCCGGCGAGCTGATCGGGGAGCCGGCCGAGGTCCCCGCGACGCGGACGGGCGTCGACGCCCGCCTCGACGCCCTCGCCGGCTTCGCGCCCCTCGACACGATGCTCGCGCCCAGCGGCCGCGCGCTGCGGATCCACGCCGGCATGCCCGACGCGGGCGGCCGCGACTTCGTGGCCTTCGCCGCCGAGGCCGAGGCCGAGCTCGCGCGGATCTTGGGCCCCGAGTACGACCAGCTCGACCTGCGCGAGCAGCTCGAGGCGCGGACCACCGGCACGGCGCTGATGGCCTACCGCGGCGTCAACCGGATCACCGACGACCTGCGCCGCAGCTTCGCGCTGGTCTTCGCCGTGGTCGTCGTCGTCATCGCGCTGCTGCTGCGCAGCCCCTGGGCCCTGCCGCTGGGCCTCGTGCCCAACCTGCTGCCCCTGGTGTTCGGCTACGCGGCCGTGGGCCTGAGCGCGAGCGGGCTCTTGGATCCCCTCGCCGCGGTGATCTTGACCCTGGGGCTGGGCGTGGCCGTCGACGACACCCTGCACATCCTCGTGCGCACACGGGAGGCCCTCGCCGAGGAGGCGAGCCTCGAGGCGGCGCTGCGCCAGGCCATGGCGCACACGGGCCGCGCGGTGACCTGGACCTCGGTGATCCTCGCGGGCGGCCTGGCCCTCAACCTCGGCTCGTCCTTTCCGCCGCTCCAGATGCTCGGGTTACTCGGCGCCACGGTGATCGCCTTGGCGCTGGTCGTGGATCTGCTGGTGTTGCCCGCGCTGGTCATGGTCCTCGGCGGTCGCGGCCTCGTGCGCCGACGCGAGCGCCCACGAGCATGAATTGCGCCTGGACGCACCATTTGCAGAACTGCGCAGGGTTTGCGCGCGCACTGCGTGGCCGCGAATGGTTCACTGCGCTCAGAGGAACCATGACCAGCGAGCAACCCGCCATCTCCGACTTCATGACCGAGTTTCCTGCCACCGTCGAGGTGGGGATGTTGCTCGGCGACGCCCTCGATCGCATGTACCAGGACAACATCCGCCACCTCCCGGTGGTCGATGAGGCCGGCAAGTTGGTTGGCATGTTGAGCACCCGCGACGTCGCGGCCGCCGCTGCGCTGCGTGGCATCGAGCCCATGGCGGCCAAGGTCGAGGCGGCCATGGCCCCGGCGCCCTTCACCTGCGCCGAGCACAGCCCCCTGGTCGCGGTCATCGAGCGCATGGAGTCCGACCGCCTGGGCAGCGTGGTCGTCACCAAGGAGGGCAAGCCCAGCGGGATCTTCACGACCACCGACGCCATGCGAGTGCTCCGCAGCCTGCTCATGGGCAAGACCGTCGACCGCCTCGTCGAGCCCGACGTCGAGGCCAGCGACGAGGCGCGCGAGGAGCCGGCCACGCGCCCGCACATTCGCAGCGCCAGGCCGTCCAAGTACGACGGCATGGTGAGCTGGTTTTTGACCAAGGTCTGAGCGGGCCAAAACGAGACACGCCCAGCGCCCGCGCTGCGGGGCTGGGCGTGAATGCGCCGGCCAGGAGCTCCTAGGAGCCCGTGGTGAAACCCAACACGACACCTCGCTTGGTCTTTTCGCCGAGGGCTTTGTCGCCAAAACTGGCAGTACGCCCGGTACAGCGGCGTTTTGGCTTCGCGCCCTCGGCGAAAATCCCGGCGCGAGGAGCCGCGCTGGGTTCCACCACGGGCTCCTAGAGCTTGGTCACGAAGATCGCCACGGCCTCGATCTCGTCGGCGCTGAGCTTGGTCTTGAAGGCCTTCATCTTGGTCCCGTCGACGCCGTCCTCGATGACCTTGATGATCTTGCCCTTGGACATCTTGGAGCCCTGCAGCGAGGGGATGTCGACCTTCTTGCCGATGGTCGTGTCGCCGTTGCCGTTGGCGGCGTGGCAGGACTTGCACTTCTTCATGTAGACCTCCTTGCCGTCGGCCTTGGGTCCGGCGGGAGCCGCCGCCGGCTTGGGCTCGTCCTTCTCGGTGCCCGTCTTGCCCTTGGAGTCCGAGGTCTTTTCGGGGGCAGCGGCCGCGGCCGCGACCTCGGTGTCCTCGCCGTCGGTGGTGTCGCCCTCGGTGGTGTCGCCGCCGGTGGTGTCGCCGGTGGTGTCGCCGCCGGTGGTGTCGCCGGTGGTCTCGGCGGCGGGGGCCTCGGGCGGCGCCTCGGGGGGAGCTTCGACGTCGCCGGCCTTGTCGGCGTCTTCCTTCTTGTCGTCGGCCTTCGTGTCGCCACCCTTGTCGCAGGCGGCGGTGGTCAGGGTCAGGAGCAGGGCCGAAGCCAAGGGCAGGAGCAGGGTGGAGATGCGCTTCATGTCGGTCTCGAGCTTGGTCTGAAGGAGCCACAGCTTAGGCTGCTCGTTCGCGCGCACACAAGCGGTGAGGAAGGAGAAAATGCGCCATGGGCGCTGAGCCCCGCTGGGTTTTGAGGCGCCGGGCGAATTCGCGACTACAGTCTCAGCCATGCCAGCGCCCGAGCGTCCCCCTCTGCCGCCCGACATCACCGCGCGTATCGAGGCCATCCGGGGGGGCTTCGAGCGGGCCATGGGTCTGCGCTTCTCGTCCGTCGACTACGACGAGGTCACCGCGGAGCTCGAGGTCTTCGACGGGCTGCTCCAACCCTACGGCCTGGTCCACGGCGGGGTCTACTGCTCGATCGTCGAGACCCTCGCCTCAGTCGGCGCCGCGGTCAACGTGCTCCCGGAGGGCAAGCACACCGTGGGCCTCGACAACACGACCTCGTTTCTTCGCGCCGTCCGGTCGGGCAAGCTCCACGGTCGCGCGCGGCCCCTGGCTCGCGGCGGGCGGACCCAGGTCTGGGAGGTCGAGATCCGCGACGACGAGGGCCGGCTCGCGGCCTCGGGGCGCGTGCGCATGCTGGTGCTCGCGCAGGGCGCTTCGGTCGCGGGCGAGCGCGTCGAGGTCGAGGCGCTCGACCTCTCGCGCTGAGCCGAGGCGGTCGCCAATCATGGCGCGCTCGGGCGCCTGCGCCGGGGAGGTCTCGACTTCGTCGAGGCCTGGTCGCCGGGCTCGCGGGGGGCGAGGGCTATGGGTGGCAAGTTGGCCGGAGCAAGCGGCCCAAGGACGGGTTTTGCGTGACCCATGAATGGAAGCCGAGGGGCGGTGCAAGGGAGTCGGCTCGCGGATCTCGATCTCGGGGAGCGTCCGCGCCCTGGTCGGCGTTGGCTAGCAGCGACTGTTCTAGGAGCCCGTGGTGGAACCCAGCGCGGCTCCTCGCGCCGGGATTTTCACCACGGGCTCCTAGTGTGCGCGGCAGAGGACTTGAAGGGTCCCAGGCGCCGGACCGCCGGTTGCTGACGAGGCGCGAGGAGGGAGTTTGTCGGGCACAAATGACTGACGAGCAACGAAGTCAGCGGCCGGTGCTCCAAGCCTGGGGCCCTTCAAGTCCTCTGCCGCGCACACTAGCGCTGGTATCGGCCAGACTCGTCGGCGAAGGCGTCGATGGAGATGCCCGCGGCGCGCGCGAGGGTCTTGAGCGCGACCTTCGCGTGCAGGGTCTCTTCATAGTCGAGCCCCAAGCTGGCGACCGCGCCCTGGAAGTCCTTGGTCGAGAAGGCCTTGATATTACCCCCGACCACCCAGCTCAGCGCGGTGACGATCCCCTTGGTCATGCGCGAGCTGGTCATGATGGCGACCTTCATGTCGCCATTGGTCTCGGAGAAGGCCTTGTTGGAGGCCGCGCGCTGTGACGCCGAGGGCCCGGTCCGTTGGGTGTAGACCAAGATGCCTTTGATCTTGGCAGCGTGTTTGGTGACATCCTCGAGGTAAGCCTGCCAATCCTCGTCGGATGGATCCTGGGGGGTATGGACCACCACGTGTACCGCTCCGCGAACAGCCTGCCAGTACATGGTGCTGGGCACGCACGAAGTCTACATGAATCTGTGAGAGGTGCATCGCTGCTCAAAACAGCGTGAAGGCCGTGCGTGGGGCTGCGTGATGCGCGTAAGCGCTCAGGGCGCAGGCTCTCCCCTCACCGAGTGGACAGGTCGCTACACTCCCTCCAGTGGGGTGTCCCTCCGGGGAGCAAACGAGGGGTCTCGCCCGAAATGTGCGAAGGAGCGATCGATTGGGCCAAAAGACCACTCCGACGGTAATTTGATACGGGTAATTTTGAACCACAGAATAGGCGTGATTTATCGGGCTGGGGATGTTGTTGACCCCGCCGTGCTCGGCTTGTCGTGACTGCGCTTCGTAGACCATGAAACCTCTGGAGATCACTCGTCCGCGAGAGACGATCGCCGAGGCCCTCGCGCGCGTGTTGGTCTCGTTTGGCGTCCGGCGGGGCTTTGGGCTGATCGGCGGTGGGATTGCACGTTTTTGCGCAGCGATGCGTGACGCGGGGATCAATCTGATTCACGCGCGTCACGAGACTGGGGCGGCGTTCATGGCCAGCGAGGCGCACTTCGCCTCGGGGGAGCCCGTCGTGGTGTTCACGACGACGGGCCCCGGTGCGAGCAACGCGATCACGGGGCTGATCTCGGCCGCCTGCGACGGCGCGAAGATCATCACCGTCGCGGCGGCGACCAACCACGGCGAGCGCGCGCGTCGAGCCTTTCAGGAGACTGGGCCGGGCGCCATGGACATCTCGGCCTGGGTGGGGAGCCCGCAACATCAGCTGCAATTCGTGCTCGAGAGCCCAAACCAGCTGCCGATGCTGTGCCGTCAGCTCGCCGTGGGCCTCGCTCGCCCGGGCGGTTTTGTGGCCAACTTGATGCTCCCATTGTCGGTTCAGGCCGCGCTCTCGCCGATCTCGATGAAGCCGATGGCGCTGCCGCTCCCGCCCCTGGGCAGCGGGGCGGCGGTCATCCCCGAGGTCTACGAGCGCCTGGCGTCGGGGAAGTTCGTGATCTGGGTTGGCTTTGGCGCGCGAGAACACGCCGCGGAGGTGCTCGCGTTCGCCGAGCGAACCGGCGTCCCGGTCATGGCCTCGCCGCGGGCCAAGGGCATCTTCCCCGAGTCACATCCTCAATACCTCGGGGTCACGGGGATGTTCGGCGGCCACGATCGCGTCCAGCGACATCTCCGCAAGTACCCCGTGGATCACATCTTGGTCCTCGGCAGCCGCCTGGGCGAGGCGACCTCTTGTTACGACCCGGTGCTCGCGCCCCAGGAGAGCCTGATCCACGTCGACGTCGACCCCTCGGTGTTCGGCCTCGGCTACCCGGAGGTCGAGACGGTCGGGGTCGTGGCGGACATCGGCGAGTTCCTCCCGCGGCTGCGCGCGTGCTGGACCTCGCCTTGCGCGCGCCAGCTCAACGAGACCAAGCCGGTGCTCGTGCCGCCGCCGGGGAACCCCGGCCCGATCCACCCCTGCCAGCTGATGGCCGCGATCCAGCGCGTGGTCGTCGAAGGCTCCACGGCCACGGTGCTCGCCGACGTGGGCAACGCCTTCGCCTGGGCCAACCTCGAGCTGCGCTTCGATACCCCGGGGCGCTACCGGATCTCGCCGAGCTTCGCGGCCATGACCCACGCGTCATCGGGCGTGGTCGGGGCCGCCCTGGCCAGCGAGGTCCCGGCGGTGGCGATCGTCGGCGACGGCGCCATGCTCATGGGCAACGAGCTGAGCACGGCGGTCAAGCACGACGCCGAGGCCAAGTGGATCATCCTCAACGACTCCTCCTACGGGATGGTCCGCCACGGCATGAAGGCCGTCGGCCTCGAGCCCTTCGAGACCGACATCCCGCGCACGGACTTCGTCGGCTACGCCCGAGCCCTGGGCGCCGCTGGCCTGCGCGTGCGCGACGTCGACGAGCTCGAACCCGCGCTCGAGGCGATGCTCGCCATGCCCGGCCCCGTCGTCGTCGACGTGACCATCGACCCCGAGCCCGCGCCGCCTTTTGGGCGGCGCAACGCCAGCCTCGAGAAGCTGTGGAGCTGAAGCACATGGACGAAGTGCGCATGAAGAGCATCCTGATCGTCGGCGGAGGGACGGCCGGGTGGATGAGCGCGGCCTACCTCCAGCGCGCGCTGGGCGAGGGTGTACGCATCACCTTGGTCGAGTCCTCGAGCGTCGGCCGCGTCGGCGTCGGCGAGGCCACGGTCCCGACCATGGTCGAGACCCTGCGCTTTTTGGGCATCGACGAGCGCGCGTTCATGCGCCGCTGCAACGCCACCTTCAAGGCCGCGATCAAGTACGTCGGCTGGGCCAGGGGCGGTCAGGGCGATGAGGGCGCCGAGCCCGACGAGTTCTTTCACCCCTTCTTCGACCGCCCCGAGGCGCTCGCGCAGCCCTTTGGCCGCGGCCACTTCCCCTTCATTGGCGAGGGCTTCTCCACGGCCCAGCTGTGGGCGCAGGGGGCTGGCGCTGGACTGGTTGAGGGACTGGGCGAGGGGCTGGGCGAGAGCGCCCGGCGCTTCGACCGGGCCTGCTCGACGATCCCCGCGCTGTGCGACGCCCAGCGCTTTGGCCCGGCGCGGCTGCCGGGCTCGCGGACCTTGCAGTACGCCTATCACCTCGACGCCGGGCTGTTCGCCGAGATGCTGTGCGAGCTCGCCTGCGCGCGCGGGGTCGAGCGCCGCATCGAGCACAT
The DNA here is from genome assembly GCF_011083025.2 of Pseudenhygromyxa sp. WMMC2535. Classification (NCBI taxonomy): domain Bacteria; kingdom Pseudomonadati; phylum Myxococcota; order Nannocystales; family Nannocystaceae; genus Pseudenhygromyxa; species Pseudenhygromyxa sp. WMMC2535. The sequence goes on along the minus strand of NZ_JABJWV010000001.1, from coordinate 1,549,289 downwards.
CGCCGCCGTCGAGCTCGACGCGCGCGGCTTCATCGACGAGCTGCGGACCGAGTCGGGCGAGCGCCTGCGCGCGGACTTCTACGTCGACTGCTCGGGCTTTCGCGGCCTGCTGATCAACGGCGCCCTCGGCGAGCCCTTCGAGAGCGACGCTCGCTACCTCGCCTGTGATCGCGCCGTGGCCATCCCCGCCAGCTACGATCGCAGCGCCGGCGTCCCGCCCTACACCCAGGCCACGGCGCTGAGCGCCGGGTGGTCGTGGCGCGTGCCCCTCTACCACCGCTACGGCTGCGGCTACGTCTACTCGAGCGAGCACCTCGAGCCCGAGGCCGCCGAGGCCGAGCTGCGCGCGCTGATCGGCCCGGGCGCCGGCGAGCAGGCCAACCACATCCGCATGCGGATCGGTCGCTGCCGCAACGCCTGGGTCCGCAACTGCGTGGCCGTGGGCCTGTCGAGCGCCTTCTTGGAGCCGCTCGAGTCCACGGCGATCTTCTCGGTCGAGTATCAGCTCGCCCACCTCGTCAACCTCTTCCCCTCCAAGCGCTTCGCCCCTGCGCGGCTGCGTCGCTACAACCAGGTGGTCGCCGAGATGTATGACCACCTGCGCGACTTCATCGTGATGCACTACTGCACGACCTCGCGCGGTGACACGCCCTTTTGGCGGCGGGTCCGCGATGAGCTGCCGATCCCCGACTCGCTCGCCGAGACCCTCGAGGCCTACCGCGTGGGCGTGCTGCCCGACGACAACCTGCACTTTCGCCTGTTTCGCGCGCGCAGCTACATGGCGATCCTCGCGGGCATGGGGCGCCTGCCCGAGTACGGCCCGCCGATCCTCGACCACTTCGCCGCGGGCACGGGCGCCGAGATCTTCAGGGAGCTCGCCGAGCGCACCCGGGCCCAGCTGCGCGAGCTCCCGGCCCACGCCGACTACGTCCGCGGCCTGCACGAGGGAGAGGAGGGCGACGATGACCGCCTCACTGCGTGAGGTCGCCCTGCGCAGCCTGGCCGTGGCCGTGCCCGAGCGGGTACGAACCAACGCCGAGCTCGCCGAGCGCCACCCCGAGCTCGTCCGCCGCCCGGAGCGGGGCAGCCTCGACCGGATCATGACCAACGCCGAGAGCCGGCCCGAGATGGCCAAGATCGACGCGTCGATCCTGCCCTACATCGACGACCCCTTCCGCGGCGTCGTCGAGCGCCGGAGCCTGAGCGGGGACGAGACGAGCATCGGCCTCGAGGTCGCCGCCGGGCGCGAGGCCATCGCCCGCGCCGGGCTCGCGCCCGCGGACATCGACCTGCTGATCAGCGTGGGCTTCCTGCCCCACCACGTGGGCATCGGCAACGCCGTCTACGTCGCCCGCGAGCTCGGCCTGCGCGGGGCGGCCTGGAACCTCGAGTCGGCCTGCGCCGGCCCGCTCAACGCGCTGCAAAACGCCTTCGCGCTGGTCCGCGCTGGCGAGTACGCGCGCGTGCTGGTCACCGTGTCTTGCGCCTACACCCGCTTCGCCCGCGAGGACGACACCTTGTCGTGGTTCCTGGGCGACGGCGCCGGGGCCTTCGTGATCGCCAGCGAGGGCCCGGGGGCGGAGCACCTGTCGAGCTACAGCATGCACACCGCCGACACCTGCGGGAGCTGGTACTACCAGCTCGAGCTCGACGACGCCGGCGCGCCGGCCCGGGTCATGCGCGCGCACCCGGACACGGGCAAGCTCATGCGCGGGACCGTGGAGAAGCACCTGCGGCGCTGCTGCGAGGGCGCCCTCGAGCGCGCCGGCCTCGCGCTCGGTGACATCGACTTCTTCGTCTTCCACACCCCGACGGCCTGGTTTCGCGACTTCGCCTGCGCCGCCCTCGGCGTCGACCCGCAGCGGGCCGCGAACTGCTACCAGCACTACGCCAACGTCGGCCCGGCCCTGACGCCGATCAACCTGCACTACGCCGCGGTCACCGAGAAGATCGCTCCGGGGGCGCGGGTGCTGGTCTACGGCCCGGGGAGCGTGTCGTCCGCGGCGGCCATGATCCTGCGCTGGGGCGAGGTCGGTCTGGGACCTGTCCCGGCCAAAGTGAGCTATTCGTAGCCGCGCCTAGCCGCTCGCGCGTTGTCCGCGAGCGGGCCGGATTCGGGGCCCGAGCAGAAGCGCTTTACACTCGGGCATGGCCACCATCCGCGCCATCGCCCAGATCGGTGAGCCGGTCCTCCGTCAGGTCGCCCGCGAGGTCGAGCCCGACGAGCTGAACACCCCGGGGATCCAGGGCTTCATCGACGACCTGATTGCGACCATGCGCCACGCCAACGGGGCCGGCCTGGCCGCCAACCAGGTGTTCGAGCCGCTGCAGATCTGCGCGCTCGAGGTCGATCAAAACCCCCGCTACCCCTACAAGCCCAAGATCCCGCTCACGATCCTGGTCAACCCCAAGCTCGAGGCGATCGGCGACGAGACCTTCGTGAACTACGAGGGCTGCCTGTCCGTGCCCAACTTGCGCGGCGAGGTCCGCCGTCACGCGCGGCTGCGCGTCCGCGCTCTCGACCGCCACGGCCAGCCCCTGGACTTCGAGGCCCAGGGCGTGAGCGCCGGGACCTACCAGCACGAGGTCGACCACCTCTTCGGCAAGCTCTTCGTCGATCGCGTCGAAGAGCCGACCAGCCTGTGCACCTGGGAGAGCTTCCGCCGCCACCGCGAGGCCGAGTTCCGCGCCCGGGTCGAGGCCCTGGTCGCGCGCTTTGGCAGCTGAGCGAGTCGCCGTCATGCGCATCGATCTGCTCGAGCACTTCGCCACCATCGTGGGCCCCGCGGACGCCATCGTCCCGCTCTTCGACGCCGCGATGCTCTACTCGTCCGCGCTCCAAGACGGCGACGTCTGGGCCGAGGTCAAGGCCGCCCGCCACGAACTCGAGGAGGCCGCGCTCGACAACTGCCGCGGCCGCGGCGGGCCGGTGGAGGTCACCGAGTCCGTGCTCGCCTTCATGCATCGCCACCACTTCGTCGGCAACGTCGAGGACTACGAAGATCCGCGCAACAGCCTGATGGATCGGGTGCTCGAGCGTCGCCTCGGCCTGCCGATCAGCCTCTCGGTGCTGGCCATGCACCTGTGCGAGCGCTGCGGGGTCGAGCTCCACGGCGTGTCCTTTCCGGGCCACTTCCTCGTCGGCCTCGAGCTCGAGTCCGACGCGCCCAAGGTATGGGACCCCTTCCGCGGGGGCCGTCGCCTCGACCTCGAGGACCTCGCCGAGCTCTTCTCCAGCGTGGTCGGCCAGACCGTCGAGGCCGAGTCCGCGCGGCTGCGATCGACCCTGGTGCCCTGCCCCTCGCGGATGGTGCTGACCCGCATGCTCGAGAACCTGCGCCGCCACTACGCCCGCGCCGGCGAGCGCGAGCGGGTCGCGGATACTCTCGAGTTGCTCGCCGTACTCCACCCCGACGTGGCGCGGATCCGCGAGCTACTGGCCGAGCAGCCTGGTCGTCGCCACCTGCTGAACTGAGAGTCTGTGAGCGAAAGTTCGATCATTACAGGAGGGGTCGTTCGCGGTGAGTGAAGTGCGCGGCCGTGCTAGCTTGCGCCGCGATGATGATTGCCATGACTGTTGTGATGAACTCGAGGCGAGGCGCCCCCGCGGCGGGCCTGGCCGCGCTCTTGCTCGCGCCGCTTTGTGGGTGCCCGAGCGAGGCGAGCGAAGACGGCGAGGCCGGGGCCGAGACGGGCAGCGAGGAGGAGGGCAGTGGCGACACGGGGGCGGGCACGGGCACGCAGACGGGCGAGGAGGAGGTGGGCACGAGCTCGACGGATACGGGCGGACAAGACGAGACCGAGGACAGCGGCGAGACCGAGGACAGCGCCGAGACCACCGGGGGCGACGGCCTGGTGTCGGTGTTCGTGGCCCAGGGCAAGTTCGGGCGCAGCACGATGTCCTGCGACGACGGGCAGACGTGGATCCACGAGCGTGCCTACGACTCCGAGGGCGCCTCGGAGGCCTGCGACGCCGTCCAGTCGGTGGTCTGCTTCGACGGTCCGTGCAGCTTCTGGGACGTCGATGACGCGGCCTGCGAGATGCAGGACAGCTGCGACTGCGACCACAGCCCGGGGGCGAGCACCGGCCTGGCGGCGGGTCAGGGCGTGTTCGCGGCGGCGTGGGGCTGGGGCCCAAAAGGCGCGCTCAAGTACAGCGCCGACGGGGCGAGCTGGGCGGTCGGCTACCCCGACACCACCCAGGCGGGGATCGCCTTTGGCAACGGGACGTTCATCGCGGGCAGCCGGACGCCCAGGGTCTCGGCCGACGGGATCACCTGGGTCGACGGCGGCGAGGCGGACTTCCGCAACGAGAACGACGAGGTGATCTGGAACGCCAGGACCATGGGCTTCGCCGAGGTCGGCGGCGGCGTGTTCGTGGCCGGGGCGTCCTCGGGCGAGAACACGGACCTGATGATCAGCAGCGACGACGGCCAGAGCTGGACGCGGCCCACGAACAGCTGGGCCTGCGGGGGCAGCTTCGCGGGGGTGGCCGGCGGCAACGGGGCGATCGTCGTGGTCTTCGGCGACAAGGCCTGTCGCAGCGTCGACGAGGGCGCGAGCTTCGAGCTCGTCGACTTCGCCGGTGGGGCGGACGTGGTCTTCGACGGCGAGCAATTCATGAGCTGGGGCGCCGGCCAGCGCTGGATCAGCGTCGACGGGGCGAGCTGGACGGGCACGGCGCTCGAGATCTCCGGCCTGCCCGAAGGCCACAACTTCAGCCTGGGCCCCGTGGCACGCAGCGAGGAGACGGGCACCCATGTGTCCGTGCGCAGCGGCTGGAAGGTCTGGTACGCGGCCCAGGACTTCTATCGCAGCGAAGACGGCCTGAGCTGGGAGGTCCTGCCCAGCGAGAGCTTCGTGGGCAGCCACCCGATCACCCACATCGAGTATGGGCGCCTGGCCCAGGAGGCCTGCGAGTGAGGCGGGTGTTCGAGGTCGGCAAAAAAGTCCGCTGAGCGCGCGACGATTGCTCTATGCTCTGGCTCCGCATCGATAGGAGCCCACGATCGAATGAGCACAGCTGAACTCAAGTCCCGCGAGGAGATCGAGAAATCGTTCACCTCGCTGCTTCGCGCCCATCGCCACCAAGCCAGTCAGATCGAGACCAAGGCCGAGGTGGCCGAGCGCGCCCGCGAGCGCGAAGTGGTCGAGAGCGCCTCGACCTATACCGTCGAGAACATCGTCAAGGGCCTGGCCGAGCTCCAGCTCGAGTTCTCGTCGAGCCTCGAGTCTCTGGCCGAGCGCATGGACGACGAGGCCCGCAAGGTCGTCGAGCTCAAGCGCGCGATCGAGATCGAGAGCCGCCACCTGGTCGAGCTCGAGAACCTCAGCGTCGCGGCCGAGGCCCTGGCCCTGCTCAAGCAAGATCACGCGCGCAAGCTCGCCGAGCTCGAGCGCGGCAGCGCCGACAACCTGGCCGAGCTCGACGAGGAGATCGCCGAGCAGCGCGAGGACTGGGCCCGCGCGGCGAGCGAGCGCGAGGAGGCGGCCAAGGCCTTCGTGGCCGAGCGCGACAAGCAGCGCTCGCAGGCCGCGGAGGAGCACAGCTACGCCCTCGCCCGCGAGGACAAGCTGCGCGCCGACGAGCAGGCCGGGCAAAAGCTCGCCCTCGAGCGCGAGCTGGCCGAGTCCGCGGCCAGCAAGCAAAAGGACTGGAGCGCGCGCGAGGCCGCCCTCGACGCCCGCGCCGAGGACATCACGGCGATGCGCGCCAAGGTCGAGGGGATCGAGACCGCGCTCGAGCAGGCCGAGAGCGAGGCCCGGGCCAAGGCGATCGCCAGCGTCAAGCGCGACGCGGATCACGAGGCCGACCTCCTCGCCCGCGAGACCGCGAGCAACGTCGAGGTCTTCGAGCTCAAGATCGAGACCCTCGAGCAGCGCATCGCCGATCAGGGCGCGGAGATCGAGGGGCTGTCCGGGCGTCTGCGCGACGCCCTCGCCCAGGCGCAGAAGCTGGCGAGTCAGGCCCTCGAGGGTCCGCGCGCCGAGAAGAAGAAGTAGCGAGCGCGGAGGAGCACGACCATGTCCAGCCCCATCAAAGACATCAGCAAGCGCGACACCAAGGCGGTGATCTTCTCGGCCTACGAGGAGCTCTCTTCCGCCTACCGGGCGCTCGAGAAGCAGTACAACGCGGCGCTCAAGGCCAAGCCCAAGGCCCTGCCGGCGGCCCCGGACGCGGGCGCGGGCGAAGGCGCGGCGCCCCAGGCCGCGGCCAGTCCCGCGGGCGCCAGCCTCTCGGCCCAGCTCACGGCCGTCGGCGGCCGCCTGGGTGACTACACCTCCGGCCTCCAGCGCAACCTCAGCGCCGAGGCCGTGACCTTGAGCAGCATCCACGAGCGCGTCGAGACCCTGACCAAGCGGCTGACCGAGCTCTACGCCGTCGAGGTCGGCGAGGGCGCCCTCGCCAAGCTGATCGCCGACTACGAGGCGACGGCGGAGGCCGCCAAGCAGGAGCTGTCGAGCAAGTCCGAGGCCGCCGACAAGGCGCTGGCCGCCAAGCGCGAGGCCTGGGCCAAGGAGAAGGCCGCCCACGAGGCCGAGCTCGCCGGGCAGGCGGCCGAGCTCGACAAGTCGCGGACGCGCGAGGCCGAGACCTACGCCTACGACCTCGACCAGGCCCGCAAGCGCGAGCGAGACGAGCGCGAGCAGGCGGCCAAGGCCTTCGCGGCCGAGCTCGCCGAGCTGCGCGAGACCAAGCAGGCCGAGTGGGACGCCCGCGAGCAGGCGGTGAGCGAGCGCGAGGCCGAGCTCGCCGAGCTCGAGCAGACCTGCGAGGGCCTCGACGAGGCGCTCGCCGAGGCCCGCAAGCGCGGCGAGGGCGAGGGCATGGGCGTCGCCCGGCGCGAGACCAAGGTCGCCGCCGAGCTGGCCAAGAAGGACGCGGCCGGCAAGACCCGGGTCTACGAGCTGCGCATCGCCTCGCTTGAGGAGACCCTGGCCAAGCAGGCCGCGCAGATCGGGGGCCTGAGCCAGCAGCTCGACACGGCGATCAGCCAGGCCCAGGACCTGGCCGTCAAGGCCATCGAGGGCTCGTCGAACTCGACATCCTTCGAGGCGATCCGCGAGATCGCCATGGAGCAGGCCAAGAACTCCGGCAAGGGCAAGTAGCGCAGCCGGCGGCCGGGGGAGGGGGTCCCCGGCCGCCGGCCATCATTCACGAGTCAGGTTCGTTCACAGGTAGAGCAGGGCGAAGTCTTGCCGACCCTCGCTGCTGTCGCAGGTCTCGATGGTGAAGGTCTTGCCTCCGTCGTCGCTCGACGACGCGGTCACGCAGTTGCCACCGCCCCGGTTGCGGATCTGGAAGTCGTTGGAGGCGTCGCTCGAGGTGTTGTCGGCGAAGGTGAAGAGCTGGCGGTTCTTGCTGGTGTCGCAGCTGCGCAGCTGCAAGGTGGTGCTCGAGCGGTGCAGACACATGCCCGAGGCCACGTGCTCGATCATGTGGTAGCTGCCCTCCTCGACGAACTCGAACAGCTGATCGTCGTCGTCCTCGTTGCAGTCGCGCTGCTCGATGTCCGTCTCCTCGGCTGTGCTCCCCCCGGTGTCGAAGCACTTGCCGTGCTCGGCCCCGCGGATGTGCCAGCTCTTGGACAGGCCGGAGCTGGTCGAGTACATGGACATGGACGAGATCTTGTCGTTCATGCCGTAGTCGCCGAAGTAGGACGCGGACGAAGAGGCGCCCCAGGGCATGATGTTGTTGAAGGTGACGGCGTCGTCGGTCCAGTCGCTGTCCTTGTAGAAGGTGATGATCATGTCCGCGTTGGGCATCAGCAGGCTGCTGAGCTCGTTGTTCCACTTGCTGAACTTGTAGTGCGACTCGATCTTGTAGGTGTCGGAGAAGTCGCTGTCGGCGGAGAAGATCGCGTCGATCCTACTGGTGTGGCAAAAGGACATGCCCCAGCCGTCGAAGTCGGCGTGCTGGAAGGTCTCGGCGCAGTAGTCGTCGAGGCCGTCGCCGATCACCGGGCTGACGTGGTCGTTGACGTGGTCGGTGATCACTGCGTGGGAGCTGCTGGTATCGCTGTGCCCGTAGAGCACGCCGACGACCTCGTAGCTGTCGCCCGAGGCGCGGAGCATGGGCCCGCCCGAATCGCCACTTTCGACGTTGGCGATGCTGTTTTTGTTGTCGGTCGTCGCGTACTTGTAGTCTGTGTTGCCGGAGTAGGTGACGACGCTCGTGACCGTCTCGGCGCCGTAGTGCTTGGTGTCGTTGCCGCCGAAGCCGATCAGGATCACATCGTCGCCGTTGAGATCGCTGTTGTTGGCGATCGAGCCGAGCGGGTAGGTCGAGGCGAAGGTGCCCTTGCCAAACTTCACGAACGCGATGTCGCGGGAGTAGTAGTCGGAGTAGGCGCTATCTTCGATCGTGTAGTTGTCGTAGATGTCCTCCGACATGATGAAGTGGCTCGAGTACTTGCCCTCGGCGTCATCGTTGTCGCCGTTGCCTTCGCGGACTTTGATCCAGTCGAAGACGTTGTCGCCCGACTTGAGACAGTGCGCGGCGGTGACCAGCAGATCGTCGGCGATCGCGGTCGCGGTGCAGGTCGTGTTCGCGCTGGATTCGATGCGGACGACGGGGGTGAAGTCTGTGGTCGAAGTGCCGTCGTTGAGGCGCGGCTTGGCGTCGGCGGTCGGGGACTCGATCTCGTCGATACCCTCGGTGAGCGGGGTGAGGTGGATGGGGGCCGCGGGGGCGCGCACGCCCTCGGGGGTCTCCTCGCTGTGTGCCGCCTCCTCGTCGGGGACCCCGGAGATGTACTCGACCTCCTCGATCTGGTCCGCGGGGTCCTGCTCGAGGAGCTCGTCGTCGAGGCTCTCGCCGTCGCAGGCGGGCAAGGCCGCGCCGAGGAGGAGGGTGGAGAGCGTGATGAGGGGCTTGATCTTGTCTTGTCGCATGACCTTGTTCCTGGGGAGCACCGAGCAGTGCCGGGAGCGGCTTGGAGGGATTGCGTGTGCATGAAAAAAAACGAGATGGCCTCGCGGGCCGCACCGAGAGCCACAGAACTGGTAAATTCGACCCGCTGTGCCACGGAAAAGGCGCACCTTGGCTGGGGTCTCCTGAAAGCTCGACGCCGCGTCCGGGTTCTCATCGGTGATGCGAGGATTCACCAACTCATTGGCTGCGGCACTCTCGACGGCGATCGTGATGTTTGCCAGCGGCTGCGTCAGCGTGGCGCCCCCGGTGCGCATGGGTCAGTACGGCGCGCCCGGGCGCATGGACGCGGGTATGGTCGAGGCTGGCGGTGGCGTCGACCTGTATGGGCTCGCGCTCTCCGGCGGTCCGAGCCTGGGCTACGGGATCACGCAGAAGGTCTCGGTCGAGGCGGGGGCCGAGGTCGCCGAGGGCGAGCGTGCGATCGGCTGGGCCGGCGCTCGCTATACGCCGCTCCATCCGGACGGTAGGCGCTTCGCCCTGACCCTCGATCTCGAGGGCGGAGCGGGGGCCGGCGTGGGCGGTCGGCGCTGCGATGACGAGGGCTGCGACGACGACGCGGCCGACTTTCGCCGCCCCGCGGGCGGCGGCTATCTCGGGGTCGGCCTCGGCGGAAAGCTGGCGTGGTTCTCCCCTTGGCTGCGCCTGCGCACCCAAGTCAGCGTGGCCGAGGAGATCCCCGTGACCTCGACGACCACCGCGATGGCGGGGCTGCAATTCTCGATCGCCGAAGTTGCCCACATCTACGTGAGCTCCGGGGGCTACCTGATCGCCAATCGGGAGCTCACGAGGTTGGGATGGTTCGTGGTCGACGGCGGCCTGAGCTTCACGATTGCGACGCCCAGGACTCGGCGCATGCGGGCCGAGCGAGCGCAGCGGGCCGCCCGGGAGTGAGGGCAGACCCGCGGGCCCCGAGCGCGCGAGCGGGGTCTGCGGACAGCCTCGGTGTCGGGCACGTGGGGCGGGCCAAAAGATTCAACCTGGGGCGTTCCTCCGTGACCCCCACCGCGCCCCGCAGGGTCCACAGGGTCCCGGCGCTGGGGTGGTGCTAGACTCGCAGGCGTTCCTTGCGCGAGTCGACCCGATACGGCCTCTCGGGGGCCCTCTCCATCGTCGCCCACGGCCTCTTCGTGGCGGCCTTCGTGTGGGCCGTGGAGGTCCGCGAGACCTTGCCCGAGCTCAGCGAGGTCGACGACGAGCTGCCCACCTACGAGATCGACTTCATCGACTTCGAGGCCAAGGAGATCGAGCCCGACGCGGCCCAGGGCGAGCCGGAGCCCGAGCAGCCCGAGCCCGAGACGCCGGATCCCCCCGCCGAGGAGGAGGCCGCGCCCCCGCCCACGCCGCTGCCCGAGGATCCCCAGGCCGAGGAGGCCGCCCCCGAGCCCGAGCCCGAGCCGGAGCCCGAACCCAAGCCCAAGTTCGGCGAGCGCCGCTCCAAGATCACGGCCATGGTCCCGCCCAACGCGACGTGGACCTTGATGCTGGCCAACAAGCGCGTCAAGAAGCTGCCCTTCCGCGACGCGGCCACCGAGATCATGGCTCCGCTCTCGGACTTCCAACTGCTCGTCGACGAGGCCGGCTTCGACGTGTGGGAGGACTTCGACTTCATCGTCATGGGCAGCCCCGACGCCACGGACCAGACCCAGGCCTTCGTGGCGGTGCAGTACGGCTTTGGCCACGACGAGATGCGCGCGGCCATCGACCGCGCCAGCGCGCGGCGGGGGATGAGCGTCGACTGGCGCAGCCAGGGCGAGGGCAAGCGTCAGGCGTGGATTGGGGACCCGCACTACGAGGATCCCGACCTCGAGGAGCGCAGCCGCGACGATCGCCAGTTCGTGCTCGTCCCCGGGGACGAGGTGGCGATCTATGTGCGCGAGGCCTTCGTCGAGCAGGTCGCCGCCGGCCCCGACGCGAGCAAGGGCAAGACCTCGGCCAACTTCGTGGCCAACATCGGCAAGATGCGCCGCTACACCTACGCCGAGCCCAAGGCGGGGGTGCAGGTGGTGCTCGAGGACATCCGCAGCATGGTCCGGGCGCCGGAGGGCTTCCCGATCGAGATCCCCAGCCGCGCCGAGCTGATGTGGGAGGCCGCCAAGTCCCCGGAGCTGGTCATCAAGCTCGACTTCCTCGAGAGCGCCCACGCCGAGGGGGCGAAGCAGTACTGGGAAGAGAAGCTCGAGGCCGACCTGCGCAAGCTTGGGGCCTGGGACGTGGCCGGGGGGATCATCTCGGACACGAAGGTGGAGGTCGAGGGCGAGACCCTGGTGCTCCGCCACCAGTTCAACGAGGTCGCGGCGAGGATCGTCTTGCAGATGATCGCCAAGGAGTTTGGCAAGGCCATGCGCTACTCCAAGAAGGAGGCGGAGGCGGCCAAGGCCGAGCGCGAGCGGATGTGGGCGCTGCGCGAGGGCGGGAAGCTGACGCCCTCGGAGGCGCTGGCCAAGGCCGAGGCCGAGGCCGGACAGGTGGGGTCGGAGGAGGACGCGAAGGCGCCCGAGCAGGAGCCGAAGACGCCCGAGGACGTCGCAGAAAACGCCGCGGAGGATCCGGCCCATGCGCCGAAGCCCAATCGGGCGAAGCACGGGCAGGGGAGCGCAGCGGGGGACGAGTCGGGGATCGAGGGAGAGTCGGAGAGCGCGAGCGGAGACGAATCGGAGACCGAGGGCTGAGGTCCGGCTGCGTGGGGTAGGCCGGCCGTCGGTGGCCGGCAGCGTGGCCGGCTACTCGGAGGTTGAGAAAAAGTCTGCACGCGAGGGCTGCGGGGGCCGAAGAGATCCTCGCAATGCTCAGTACACTTCACGAAGGGCTGGTCTCACTCTTTCATCAAGACCCCGGGCTGGTCGTGCGACTGGTCCGGGGGATCGACGGTCGGATCTTGACCCGGGAGCCAGGGCGGCTGGTGGACCGTCACGCGGCCTTTCATGCAGACGCGGAGCGGGTCTTGAGGATGCTGCCGCGGAACCTGGATCTGCTGCTGGTGCACGATGACCCGGCGGACAAGGCCAACGGGGCCGCGATCGTCGTCGAGGTTCAGCTCGATCACGACCCCGAGAAGCAGCGACGGATCGCGTCTTACTTGGGGCTGGTCGTGGATCGTCACGATCTCCCCGTGCACCTCGGCGTGGTCAGTCTGGAGGACCGAGTGTCCCGAAAGCTGGCCGGCTGGGCGCTGGGGACGGCGCTGAAGGTTCAGCCCTACGTCTTCGACCGGCGAAGTGTGCCGCGGGTGAAATCGGTCTCAGAGGGGCTGAAACAGCCTGTTGACGCGATCTTGTCGGGCGCAGTGCACGGGCACCATGGGGATCTGGAGGCGGCGATGACGGCCTTGGCGGTCGCGCGGGGGCAGCCGGAGAAATTACGACAGCGCTATACTGCGACGGTGCTGGCGGCGCTCCCGGAGGAGCACCGAAAGATGATCTTGGGCGGGATGCCCGTGGAGGAACAAATGCAAGTGAGTCAATTGGAGCGAAGGTGCGGGACGTTCTTGGCTGGCCGACAGGAAGGCCGACAGGAAGGCCGGCAAGAAGGCCGAAAAGAGGGAATGCTGCGCGTCTTGGGGATGATGCTGTCTCAGCGCGGCCTGGTCCCGGATGCGGGCCAGTGGGCACGGCTGGAGGCGGCGTCGGCGGAAGAGCTGGAGGCGTGGGCCGGGCGGCTGGCCGTGGTCGACAGCGTGGCCGAGCTGCTCGGGGACTGAGAGAAAAAGTCTGCACGCGAGGGCTGCGGGGGCCGAAGAGATCCTCGCAATGCTCAGTACACTTCACGAAGGGCTGGTCTCACTCTTTCATCAAGACCCCGGGCTGGTGGTGCGCTTGGTCCGGGGGATCGACGGTCGGATCTTGACCCGGGAGCCAGGGCGGCTGGTGGACCGCCACGCGGCCTTTCATGCAGACGCGGAGCGGGTCTTGAGGATGCTGCCGCGGAACCTGGATCTGCTGCTGGTGCACGATGACCCGGCGGACAAGGCCAACGGGGCCGCGATCGTCGTCGAGGTTCAGCTCGATCACGACCCCGAGAAGCAGCGACGGATCGCGTCTTACTTGGGGCTGGTCGTGGATCGTCACGATCTCCCCGTGCACCTCGGCGTGGTCAGTCTGGAGGACCGAGTGTCCCGAAAGCTGGCCGGCTGGGCGCTGGGGACGGCGCTGAAGGTTCAGCCCTACGTCTTCGACCGGCGAAGTGTGCCGCGGGTGAAATCGGTCTCAGAGGGGCTGAAACAGCCTGTTGACGCGATCTTGTCGGGCGCAGTGCACGGGCACCATGGGGATCTGGAGGCGGCGGTGACGGCCTTGGCGGTCGCGCGGGGGCAGCCGGAGAAATTACGACAGCGCTATACTGCGACGGTGCTGGCGGCGCTCCCGGAGGAGCACCGAAAGATGATCTTGGGCGGGATGCCCGTGGAGGAACAAATGCAAGTGAGTCAATTGGAGCGAAGGTGCGGGACGTTCTTGGCTGGCCGACAGGAAGGCCGAAAAGAGGGAATGCTGCGTGTCTTGGGGATGATGCTGTCTCAGCGCGGCCTGGTCCCGGATGGGGGCCAGTGGGCACGGCTGGAGGCGGCGTCGGCGGAAGAGCTGGAGGCGTGGGCCGGACGGCTGGCCGTGGTCGACAGCGTGGCCGAGCTGCTCGGAGACTGAGAGAAAAAGTCTGCACGCGAGGGCTGCGGGGGCCGAAGAGATCCTCGCAATGCTCAGTACACTTCACGAAGGGCTGGTCTCACTCTTTCATCAGGACCCCGGGCTGGTGGTGCGCTTGGTCCGGGGGATCGACGGCCGGATCTTGACCCGGGATCCAGGGCGGCTTGTGGACCGTCACGCGGCCTTTCATGCAGACGCGGAGCGGGTCTTGAGGATGCTGCCGCGGAACCTGGATCTGCTGCTGGTGCACGATGACCCGGCGGACAAGGCCAACGGGGCCGCGATCGTCGTCGAGGTTCAGCTCGATCACGACCCCGAGAAGCAGCGACGGATCGCGTCTTACTTGGGGCTGGTCGTGGATCGTCACGATCTCCCCGTGCACCTCGGCGTGGTCAGTCTGGAGGACCGAGTGTCCCGAAAGCTGGCCGGCTGGGCGCTGGGGACGGCGCTGAAGGTTCAGCCCTACGTCTTCGACCGGCGAAGTGTGCCGCGGGTGAAATCGGTCTCAGAGGGGCTGAAACAGCCTGTTGACGCGATCTTGTCGGGCGCAGTGCACGGGCACCATGGGGATCTGGAGGCGGCGGTGACGGCCTTGGCGGTCGCGCGGGGGCAGCCGGAGAAATTACGACAGCGCTATACTGCGACGGTGCTGGCGGCGCTCCCGGAGGAGCACCGAAAGATGATCTTGGGCGGGATGCCCGTGGAGGAACAAATGCAAGTGAGTCAATTGGAGCGAAGGTGCGGGACGTTCTTGGCTGGCCGACAGGAAGGCCGGCAAGAAGGCCGAAAAGAGGGAATGCTGCGTGTCTTGGGGATGATGCTGTCTCAGCGCGGCCTGGTCCCGGATGCGGGCCAGTGGGCACGGCTGGAGGCGGCGTCGGCGGAAGAGCTGGAGGCGTGGGCCGGGCGGCTGGCCGTGGTCGACAGCGTGGCCGAGCTGCTCGGGGACTGAGAGTCTGTGAATCTTTCTCAGTCGCCGGCCCAGGCCGCGACCATCCGCTTCACGCGCTCGGGGTCGACGGGGGCGTGCACGCGCCCACCCACCTTGAGCCAGGTCCCGACGATCGCGGCCTCGGCCAGGGGTCGCAGCCGCGGCGCGTTGCCGGGGGTGAGCCCCGAGCCGATGAGCACGGGGCGACCGCTCGCGGCCTTGCGCACGCGTTCGAGGAGCTCTGCGTCGACGGGCTCGCCGGTGCCGCTGCCGCTGACGATCACGGCGTCGGCGTGGCCACGATCGAGGCAGTCGCGGGTCGCGGCCTCGGGCGTGAGCGGGGCGAGGGGGGCGGCGTGCTTGACGAGGACGTCGGCGAGGATCGCCACGCGCTCGTCCACGCCGAGCAGCCGGCGCAGGCGCAAGGTCGCGGCGGCCTCACCTTCGATCACGCCCTGATCGGTGACGTAGGCCCCGCTGTGCACGTTGACGCGGATGAAATCGAGCTCGCAGGCGGCGGCGATGCCCATGGCCGTGTGGGCGTCGTTGCGCAGGCAGTTGACGCCCACGGGGACACCCAGAGCCCGGCACTCGCGGGTGACCAGGGCCAAGGCTGCCGCCTGCCAGGGAGGCAGGCGATCCCCGGCGCAGCCCTTGACGAAGGGGGCGGAGCCAAAGTTCTCGACGATCAGCCCGGCGACGCCGCCAGCGACGAGAGCCTCGGCGTCGGCGTGGGCGTGGTCGTAGGCGTCGCTGAAGGTGGCCGCGCCCGCGCCGGGGTCACCAGGCAGGCCGGGGAGGTGAACGACGCCGATCAAGCCGCGGGGGATCATGGGTCGAGGCTGCCACACTTGGACAGGGCGTGTGTGTGGGCGACGCCCAAAACTTCAGCGAGGGCGCGCCGCACCTGGCGTAGATTGTTCGACATGGACGATCGCCCTCGACCGGCGCTCGAGCGCGCGCTTCGCTTCGTGGCAGAGCACCTCGACGAGCGGCTGACCGTGGCGCAGATCGCCCGCGTCGCGCACATGAGCGAGTTCCACTTCCATCGGGTGTTTCACGACGTCGTCGGCGAGTCCGTGGCTCGCTACGTCACCCGCCGGCGCCTCGAGATGGCGGCGCTGCGCTTGGCCTACGAGCCCGCGCGCTCGGTGACCGAGGTGGCGCTGAGCTCGGGCTACTCGTCGAGCTCGAATTTCACCAAGGCCTTCACGGGATACTTTGGCTGTAGCCCCACGCACCTGCGCTCGGGCTCGCCGCTGCCCATCGAGGTCGGCCGGCTCACGCAGCGCTTTCACAGGGCCTTCGTGCCCGCCGAGCTGTTCACGCTGCCGCCCGAGCCCTCGGAAGAAGATCTCGAGCGCGAGCTCGCGCGCTGGCGTGAGCGCGTGCGCTTCGAGACGCGAGCCGAGCAGCCCCTGGCCTGCCTCGCCGCGCCCGAGGGCTACGACCTCGGGGCCCTCGAGCGCACCTGGGTCGAGCTCATCGCTCGGGCCACGCAGCTGGGCCTGTGCCACGGCGAGGTCGACGCCTGGGGCATCCCCCACGACAGCCCGCACCTGAGCGGGCTCGATCGTTGCCGCTACCACGCCTGTGTCCCCTGCGAGGCGGGGGCGGCCGTGCCCGAGCCGCTCTTCGCCGGGGCGATGCCGGCGGGGCGCTACGCGGTGTTCTCCTATCAGGGCGCCGTGTCCGAGGTCGCCGACGCCTACCGCAGCATCTACTCGTGCTGGTTTCGCCGCAGCAGCGTCTCGCCCGCCGACTTCACGCCCTACGATCACTACATCGGCGATTTCCCCGAGGGCGGTCAGGTGCGCTTCGAGATCTGGTTTCGCGTGCGCCCGCGTGACGCGGCTTCGGGCTGATCCACGCGGAGCGCAGGATGGGAGAAGCGTCGAGCAGCCGAGGAGAGGCGGACCGGGGCGTCGCTCGGACATGGTGGCGGGGTCATGGGCATCCTGTCGTCACACAAGCGTATTTTGATCACTGGCGGATCCAAGGGCATCGGCCGCGAGGCGGCGCGGCAGCTCGCGGCGGCGGGGCACAGGGTCGTGCTCGCGGCGCGCGGCCGAGACGCGCTCGTCGAGACCCGCGACGCCATCATCGCGGCGGGGGCGAGGCCGAGATCGTGGTGATGGATCTGCGCGATGACGCCAGCGTCGAGCAGGGCGTCGCCCAGGTGCTGGCGAAAGGTCCCGTCGACGTGCTCGTCAACAACGCCGGCTCGGCGGATCAGACCCCCTTCTTGGCTCAGCCCGTCGCAGCCCGACGCAGCGAGCTGGAGCTCAACTACGTGGGGATCCTGCGAGCGACGCGGGCGGTGCTGCCCTCGATGATCGCGCGCGGCTCGGGCTCGATCGTCAACGTCTCATCCTTGCTGGCCGCGGTCGCGACTCCGACCCTGGCCAACTACGCGGCGACCAAGGCCGCAGTCGAGGCCTTCACCCACTCCCTGCGCGGGGAGGTCGGGCCGCTGGGCGTGCGCATGACGGTCTTCGTCGCGCCCCACACCCAGACCGAGCAGGGCGAGCAGACCGAGTTTCGCGGGGTCGTGAGCCTGCCGGTGGACTACGTGGCCGGGCGCCTGGTCCGGGCCATCGATCGCGGGGCCCCGCGCGCTTCGGGGAGCCCCGTCTACGACCTGCTCTTGCGCCTCGCGGCCTGGTCCCCGCGCTTCATGGAGGGCAGGATCCTCGCCGGCGTGAAGCACAAGCTCGCGCTGGAGCTGGCGGCTCCCGAGGTGCCGAGCTGAGGTCGGTCCCAACGCGAGCGCAGCAGACTCTGCGCCCTCGCTTTGCTCACGAGTGTCTTCCCAGGGCTCGGGGCAGCGGGCTCGGGGGGAGCGGCGAGCTGGCCCCAGGGCGAGGAGGGGGGTCGCTGCGCTCAGGCGCCTGGTGCGCGAGACACCAGAGAGCGCCCCGGCGCCCGCGTGAGCCCGACCACGGGTGATCTCGGCCACTTTGGGCCCCCCTGGCTCGCGGGTACGGTCTGCTCCGGAGGCCCTCAGATCCATGTCCCGGACGATTATCCCGAACGATTCCCGCCCTCGCCCCTCCGCGCCCAAGCTGCCCCCGCGCCTCGAGGGTGGCCTGCCGATCGTCGGTCACGGCCTCGAGTTCAACAAGAACCCCGTGCGCCTGCTGAACCGGGCCCGCGAGCTCTACGGTGACCTGTGCACGCTCTCGCTGCCCGGCGCCGACGCGATCTTGATGTCCGGGACCAAGGCCCAGGAGAAGTTCTTCCGGCTCAGCGACGAGGACATCAGCCAGGCCGAGGCCTACCAGATGATGACCCCGATCTTCGGCAAGAAGATCGCCTACGACGCGCCCCAGCCGATCATGAAGGAGCAACTCGGCTTCTTCCACGAGGCCCTGCGCGAGGCTCGGATGCGGACCTACGCCAACGGCTTCATCGAGGAGGCCAACGAGTACTTCGAGGGCTGGGACGACTTCGGCATGGTCGACATGTACGACGTCGGCAACGAGCTGACGATCTACACCTCGAGCCGCTCGCTGCTCGGCAAGCCCTTCCGCGACAAGCTGTCCGGGGAGTTCGCCGAGCTCTATCACGACATGGAGGACGGGCTCTCGGTGCTGGCCTTCTTGGCCCCGAACCTCCCGACCCCGGCCTTCCGCCGCCGCGACCGGGCCCGCGAGCGCATGGTCGAGCTGATCACCAAGATCGTCGATGACCGCAAGTCCAGCGGCTACGTCGGCGACGACATGCTCCAGAGCCTGATGGACGCCAGCTACAAGGACGGCCGCAAGCTCAGCGAGCAGGAGATCACCGGGCTGCTGCTGACGATCATGTTCGCCGGCCACCACACCAGCGGCGTGACCTTCTCGTGGACCGGCGTGCTCCTGGCCCAGCACCCCGAGTGGGTCGCCGAGCTGCGCGCCGAGCAAGAGCACGTGCTCGGCGGGCGCGACGAGCTGACCCTCGAGGACCTGCGCGCGATGCCCAAGCTCGAGGCCACCGTCAAGGAGGTCCTGCGCATGTACCCGCCGATCATCTTGATGATGCGCAAGGTGGTCAACGACTTCGAGTTCGGCGGCTACGACTTCCCGCGTGGCACGATGATCTTCGGCGCCCCGGCGGTCTCGCACTACATCGAGGAGATCTTCCCGAACCCGACCAAGTTCGACCCCACGCGCTTCCTCGACCCGAACAACGTCGACAAGAAGCACCCGATGGGCTGGATCCCCTTCGGCGCCGGCCGTCACCGCTGCATGGGCATCGTGTTCGCCCAGCTCCAGCTGCGCGCGCTGTGGAGCCACCTGCTGCGCAACTTCGACTTCGAGATCGTGCGCGGCGACATCTACGAGCCCGACTACTCGCGGCTGCTCGTCGGCCCGCGTCAGCCCTGCCGGCTGAGCTACCGCCGACGTCGCAAGTCGACGATCGTGGCGGCCTAGGAGCCCGTGGTGAAACCCAACACGACACCTGGCTTGGTCTTTTCGCCGAGGGCTTTGTCGCCAAAACTTGCAGTACGCCCGGTACAGCAGCGTTTTGGCTTCGCGCCCTCGACAAAAATCCCTGCGCCAGGAGCCGCGCTGGGTTCCACCACGGGCTCCTAGCAGTCCGAGTCAGCGGGCAAGAAGCAGGGCAGCGAGGGGAACCTCGCTGCCCATTTTCTTGCTGGCGCACTAGTGTGCGCGGCAGAGGACTTGAAGGGCCCCAGGCTTGGAGCACCGGCCGCTGACTTCGTTGCTCGTCAGTCATTTGTGCCCGACAAACTCCCTCCTCGCGCCTCGTCAGCAACCGGCGGTCCGGCGCCTGGGACCCTTCAAGTCCTCTGCCGCGCACACTAGAGGTTTTGATCGAGCCAGTCGAAGAGGCGGTGGGTGAAGAACGCCGTCGCGCCCGGCTGGACGTGGAACTGCTCGGCCTCGGCGTCGAAGACCAGTGTGCGCGCCTGGATCTGCGCGATCTCCTCGTCGCTCAGCACATAGTCCTGGATCGCGTCGAGGATCGAGGGCATGGCATGCCGCGGTCGAGCGGGATCCGACGCGGACGAAGTAGAGAGAAGTAGAGAAAAGTCCTCGGGCGCAGGGATCGATCGTCGGCCTCCCGAGTCTAGCGATGGTGAAGACGCCAGGCCGATCGCAATGGGCCTCGCGGGGGGAAGTACGACAATGAACACGAAATCAGGACATGGCTATGCAAAGTGGGTGGGCGCGGGCCTCGGGATCGTCTCGCTCGCCTGGGCCGGAGACGCCCACGCGGCGATCGACGTGGTCGACGTCTGCGAGGACGAGGCCTTCAGCCTCGGAGAGCTGGTCGTCTGCATCAGCGATCACATGCCGACCAAGGACTCCGACGGCTACGTGCTGCCGAGCACGATCACCGACGCCGAGACCGACTGGCGCACGCTGGTCAACGATCTCGCGGCGATGGACGAGATCGGCGACTGCGACACGATCACCGTGCCCAGCGCGCTGGTGGGCGTCTACGAGGTGTTCGCGTTTTACGACAATTACACCGGCGAAGAGTACTGCGTGGCCATGGAGGCCCTCGACGGTGACGAGGACGGCGCGGTCGACTACGGGTGGGGCACGCTGATCGTCAACCCCGAGCCGGAGCGCTACTTGAGCGTCGACATCCCGCACCCGCTCGCGGACAACGACACCAACATCGAGGGCGCGGCGATCTTCGCGGGGGTCGGCGCGCACACCTTCTTGATGGCGGGCTCGCACCGCGAGGCCAACGACGAGGACTCCAGCGCGTGCCAGACCGACGAGCACGAGTCGGACGTGGCCCACGCCACCGACACCCTGTTCTTCCCGGCGGTCGTCGAGCTCGACGACTACTTCAGCGCGGCCTCGATCGCGCATACGGCGATCCAGTTCCACGGCATGGACGCAGAGGACAGCAATAGCGGCTGCAACGGAGTCGACGTCTACATCACGCATGGCTCCGGGAGCGCGCCGCAGACCGGCGACTCGATCATCGATCTCAAGTCTTCGCTGCTCTCGGAGCAGCCGAGCTGGACCGTGGTCAACCCCGGAGACACGCCGAGCTGCGGCAAGAACGGGGCCGAGAACGTGGAGGGGCGCTACATCAATTTGGGCGACGAGTCCCTGGTCTGCGGCTCCAACCCGAGCAGCTACACCGGGCGCTTCATCCACATCGAGCAGGACATCGACAACGACCTGACCGGCTTTCGCAACCCCGAGACCTGGATCGCGGCGATCGAGGACGCCTTCGCGCCCTTGAGCACGCCGCCGACCACGAGCACGATCAGCTTTCAAAACGGGGTCGCGCCGAGCGTGGCCTACGCGGGGATGAGCGACACCTTCTTGAAGGCCAACGAGCCCAACACCGCCAAGGGGAGCGTGGTCACCTGTCAGGTCGACGGGGACGCCGGCAGCGAGAAGTGGCAGGCGCTGCGCTGGGACGTGAGCGCGATCCCCTCGGGCAGCGTGATCGACGAGGTCACGGTCACCGTGGAGGTCACCAACAAGACCGGCTCGAGCGGCTACTACGCGTACCCGCTGTCGCGGGCGTGGTCCGAGGCGAACGCGACCTGGAACCACTACGACAGCGCGCTGGCCTGGCAGGTGGCGGGGGCGAGCGGGGCGCTCGATCGCGAGTCGACCCCGGTGGCTCTGTGGGCGCCCGAGGTCACGGGCACGCACACCTTGTCGCTCAACCCCGACCTGGTCCAGACCTGGCTGGACTTCCCCGCGCTCAACTACGGGATCTTGCTGGCCAACGAGGACAACACCAACGGCCTGGACTTCCACAGCGGCGAGGCGACGACGGCGAGCGAGCGACCCAAGCTGACCGTGGTCTACCACTGACAGCGCCGATAGCACCGAGGGCGGCGGGCGCAGCGGGCACTATACTGACCCCGTGCGCCGCTGCCTCGTCCTCGCTCTCTCCTGCCTCGCCGCTTGCGGGTGTTCGCTCCTCGACGAAGACGGCTCGGACGAGAGCGAGGCCGAGCTCGAGCCGATCTGCGCCCAGCCGCTGGCGGCGTCGGTGTCCGTCGAGGCCCTCGCCGCCGACCTCGACGCCCTCGACGCGATCGCGCGGGCCGAGGGTGGCAACCGCTCGGCCGGCAGCTCGGGCTACGCGGCCTCGGCCGACTACGTCCAGGCCGAGCTCGAGGCCGCGGGCTACACGGTCGAGCGCTGGGACTTCGCCTTTGACCGCTTCGTGGAGCTCAGCCCCACGCAGGTCGAGCTCGCCGGCGAGGCGGCGCTCGAGGACGGGGTCGACTTCGCGCTCGCGCGCTGGTCTCCGGGCGGCGAGGTCTCGGCGGTGATCGAGGCCGTGGACCTCAGCTTGGGCCTGGGCAACGAGAGCACGAGCGGCTGCGAGGCCGAGGACTTCGCCGGGTTCACGCCGGGGCGCGTGGCGCTGATCCAGCGCGGCGGGTGCAGCTTCAGGCTCAAGGCCGAGCTCGCCGAGGCGGCCGGGGCCGTGGGCACGCTGATCTTCAACCAAGGTGACGAGCAGGCGCGGACTCAGCTCCATGGCGGGAGCCTGGGGAGCACCAACACCCTCGCCGCGCCGGTGGTCATGCTGCCCTACGCGCGCGGCGAGGCCCTGGCCGAGGCCGCGGCCGTCCAGGACACCCACGCGACGATCATCGCGGACACCGGCGTGCTCGACACGCCCACCTTCAACCTGATCGCCGAGACGCCGGGCGGGGATCCCCAGGCCGAGGTCATGCTCGGCGCCCACCTGGACTCGGTGCCCGCGGGCCCGGGGATCAACGACAACGGCACAGGCACGGCCTTGGTGCTCGAGCTCGCCCGGGGGATGGCCGGCTGTAGCCCGCGACAAAAGGTCCGCTTCGCGTGGTGGGGCGGCGAGGAGTGGGGGCTGAAGGGCTCGCAGGCTTGGGTCGAGGCTCTCGACGAGGACGCGCTCGAGCGGATCGCCCTCTACCTCAACTTCGACATGGTCGCCTCGCCCAACTACGTGCGCTTCGTCCACGACGGGAGCAACGGCCCCGAGGGCTCGGCGCTGATCTACGCGGCCTTCCTCGACTACTTCGCCGCCCAGGGCCTGGCGACGCTGCCCCTGGCCTTCGAGGGGAACTCCGACTTTCAGCCCTTCGTCGACGCGGGCGTGCCCACCGGGGGGCTGTTCACGGGCGCCGGCGGCGACAAGTCGGTGGCGGAGGTCGAGGCCTTCGGGGGCGCGGGAGCGGCCGCCTACGACAGCTGCTATCACCAGGCCTGCGACGACCGTGAGAACGTCGACCTCGAGGTCTTCGCGCAGAACCTCGCGGCCGCGGCGACGGTGCTCGAGGGCTTGGCGGGCGACCTGGGCGAGCTCGCCCGCGATGGTGCGCTCGCGGAGGTAGGCGAGGGCAGTGCGCTGCGCGAGGGGACGGTCGGCGTCGAGGTGGGCGCGCACGAGCACGCCGGCTGCGGACACCCGCTGCGCTGAGCGGGGCCCTGGGCCGAGCAGGCCGCGGTCGTCGGCGCCGCTCAGCTCGTCGGCGCCGCGGGCCCGCGGCGCTTGGCCAGCTTGGCGAGGGCTGCGTGAACGAGGTTGAGGGAGCTCGACGCCCCGCGCGGGGGGAGCAGGGCGAGGAGCAGCTCGCGCTCGAGCTCGAACGGCCAGTCTGCGTCGCCGTGGAGCTGGTCGCGGTAACGCTCGAGCGCGACCTGGAGCCGCGTGAAGTGGGCCCGAGCCTGATCCCGGAAGCCCCCGGGGAAGAGCCGGCGAAGGCGTGGGCTGTGGCTGGCGTGCTCGAAGCTCAGGACCGCGGGCCAGGGCGCCTCGGGGTCCTGGAGGTACTCGGCGAGCACCGTCGCGCAGCCGCCGAAGCCGGCGAGGATGATCGGGGCCTTGCCCGCCTCGAGATCGCAGAGCACCTCCTCGGTGATGCCCGGCAGCCACCCGCTCCAGCCTTCGACCTTCCCGCCGACGACGATCCGCGCGTCGGCGTGCTCGGAGGTCAGCCGCCGCATCTCGCTGATCGCGTCGGCGGCCATGCGCAGGACGTGGGGGCTCTCGGGGTCGGGGTCCCTGGGCAGGGAGAGGGGGTCGACGCCCGGGGGATCGACCTCGAAGAACTCGCACACGCCGGTGAGGTCGGCCTTTTGGGCCAGGCTGATGGCGCGGTAGTGCGGCCAGGTCGAGTAGTTGATGAAGGGCGTGCGGTCGAGGTCCTCGGCCTTGGCCTTGCGCCGGGTCGCGGGCGCGACGGGGGCCCGACTTTGCTGGTTCTTCCAGCCGCGCGCGGTCTCGATCAGCGCCATGGTCAGGTTGCTCCTGGCGATGCCCAGGGTGCCGCCGTAGAGCAGGGTGCAGCCCTGACCGAGCAGCCGCCGGGCCAGGCGGGTGAAGAGATCGTCGACGTGGCGCGGGCCGGTGCCGTAGGGCTCGAGGTCGTCGTCGCCGCCGCCGCCGGACATCGCCACGGTCAGGCCGAAGGGCTCGCCGCGCTCGCGGGCGTCGACGTAGAGCTGCTCTTGGCTGATCAGGTGCACCCGCGTCTCGTCGGTGCCGTCGCGCATGGTCTCGAGCAGCGTGGTCAGCTCGTCGACCTCGGCCGTCCGCAGGCCGTGGCCGGGGTAGGCGATGACCAGCTCCTTGTCGGCGTATTGGCGCAGGTGACCGAGCAGCAAGATCAG
This sequence comes from Pseudenhygromyxa sp. WMMC2535, assembly GCF_011083025.2. NCBI lineage: Bacteria > Pseudomonadati > Myxococcota > Nannocystales > Nannocystaceae > Pseudenhygromyxa > Pseudenhygromyxa sp. WMMC2535. The sequence continues at coordinate 1,525,187 of NZ_JABJWV010000001.1, read as the reverse complement.
CGACCAGGGGTCGGGGATCCAGGTGATCAGCACCAGGTGGCGGTTGTCCGCCTTGCCCTCGAGGAGGGTGGGGCGGGTGGCGTTGAGCTGGGCGAAGCGGCGATAGAAGCTGACCAGCAGGGCCTCGAGGAGCAGGCGGTCGACGACGTCCGCGACGCGGTCGGGGACCCGCTCGGGGTCGTCGGGCCAGCCCACGTGGGGGACCTGGGCGAGCTGGGCCATGGGCCGGCTCCAGCTCCCGCGGGCCTGGTGGACCGCGACCACCGGCTGCACGGTCCAGGCCTCGACGTTGGCGCGGGCGTCGGCGGGGAGCGGCAGGGGGCGGGGCTCCCGGGCCAAGGTGACCTCGCGCCGGCACCAGTGCCGGGTCGGGTAGGCGTCGGAGACCACGCAGAGCAGGACCGCGGAGCCGTGCTTGGCGGCCTCGCTCATCGGTGGATCCCAGTCGTAGCCCGGGGGCAGCTCGTTGGCGTCGTACCAGGGGCGCATCTGGCTGAGGTTGGCCAGGTTGTCGCGGATCGCCTCGGCGATCTGTGTGCCGTCGGCCTTGGCGTGGCTGAGGAAGACCTGCAAGGGCGCCGGGTAGCTCCGCTTGGCTGGGCTGGTGGGCTGGTTGGACTCGGCGGCCTCTCCCTCGATCAGCAGCTGGGTCCGCAGCTCGCGGGTGATGGCCTCGGTCACGGCGCGGCGCAGCAGCCTGGAGCGGCTGTGGATCCGCGCCTCCCGGGCTTTGGCCGCCTCGCTGCCCACAGGGGGATGCTCGGGCTCCTTCGCTGGGCGCGGCTCGCCCACGCGGATCGGGTTGAGGAATTCGTAGAGGAAGTTCAGGCGGTAGAGGCTGTAGTCGACGGCCACGGGGAGCAGCAGGTCCGTCGAGGGCGACTCGGCGGCCTCTTCGCGGAGGCGCTCGAGGGCCAGGCGCCAGCGGCGATCCGCGGCCATGCGGTCGTCGACCAGGAGCACGAGCACGTTGAGCTCGGCGGCGTCCCAGATGATCGGGGGGCTGACCTGGGGCTTGGCCTGGGGTCCCTCGTCGGAGTCGATGACCCGGGCGCGGATCCAGATCGGCAGCCCCGCCTCGCTGCTCCCGCCAGACTGGCCGTGGGGCTGATCGAGGCGAAACCAATCGAAGAGCGCGTTGGCGAGGTCGCGGCTCTCCGGCGTCTGCGGGTGATAGACGACGTAGATCGACAGCGGCGCCTGATAGCGGCGCTCTGGAGAGGTGTCAGCGTCGGGATCGGACATGGCCTACCCCGATGTTCTATCAGCCTACGAGGCGCGAGAGCGCGCGCCTCCCTGCGGCTGGAGAGGCGCGCGTACTCGTTGGCTCGTTGCGCTCAGGTCGTCTTCAGGCCGAGGTCCAGCCAGTGGATCATGCCCCCGGCGAGGTTGGCGACGCGCTCGCGTCCGGCCTTGCGCAGGACCACGGTGGCCTGGGTCGAGCGTCCGCCGGAGCGGCAGACCGCGACCACGGGCTTGTCCGCGGGCAGCTCGTCCACGCGGGCGGCGAGCTCTCCCAGAGGGATCAGCGTGGCCCCGGCGATATGCCCGAGCGGCCCCTCGAATTCCTCGGGCTCGCGCACGTCGACCAGCGTGACCTCGCCGAGGTGCTCCTCGAGCCACAGCGCGTCGAGCTCCCAGATCCCGGCGTAGCTGTAGCGCAGCGGCGCCCAGTCGGGGTCCGCCGGGGGAGCCTCGCCCTCGGCCGGCGCGCCGCAGCGCATGTTGGCCGGGAGCGCGACGTCGATCTGCTTGGGGTGCGGCAGCCCGAGGTTGTGCATGTAGCCGACGAAGTCGGCCTCGCTGCGCTTGCCCCCCAGGCGAGGGTTGAGCGCCCGCTCCTCGGCGACCGTCGACGCCGTGCGCCCGGCGTAGTCGTGGGCCGGGAAGACCAGGCAGTCGTCGGGCAGCGAGAAGATCTGCGTGTGGACGGAGCGGTAGAGCGTGCGCGCGTCGCCTTGCTGGAAGTCCGTGCGCCCGGCTCCGCGGATCAGCAGGGCGTCGCCGGTGAACACCATCGCGCCGCCGTCGAGGACGTAGCTCAGGCAGCCGTCGGTGTGCCCTGGGGTCGCGCGGACCTCGAGCTGGTGGCGGCCGAAGGACACGAGCTCGCCGGCAGACAGGCCGCGGTCGGCCCCCTGCGCGTTGGCGGAGGAGGCGACCGAGATCGCGCTGCCCAGCTCGCGGCGGAGCAGCCAGGCCCCGGTGACGTGGTCGGCGTGGACGTGGGTGTCCAAGGTTGCGAGCAGCTTCAAGTCGAGCTCGCGGACGAGGGCGGCGTCGCGCCTGGCTTGCTCGTAGACTGGGTCGATGATCACCGCCTCGCGGCTGTCGTCATCGGCCAGCAGATAGGTATAAGTCGACGAGCGCGCGTCGAAGAGCTGACGGAAGATCACTCGGCCGGCTCGAGGTTGAAGGGGTATTGAAGGACCATCTCCTCCGTGGGCGTGTCGAAGCCCCAGCTCTGCGCGCGCTCGGTGATGCACGCGATCAGGGCCTCGTCGGTGAGGGTGCTGCCCTCGGCCGCGACCAGCGCGGTGACCTGGCCATCGGCGCCGATGGTGAAGCTGGCGACGAGCTCACCGGCGAGCTCCGGGTTGGCCTCGAGCGCGCTCATGTAGCAGTCCGAGACGTCGTCGAAGTGCTCCGAGACGGTGTTCTCGAAGCTCGTCTTGGTGAGCACCTCGGCCTCGGCCTCGGCCTCCTCGGCGGGATCGCTCTCGGTGTCGAGATCGGCGTCGGCTTGCGCTGGTGGGGCGGCGTCTGCGTCGGGAGAGGTCGTCTCCTGCTTCTTGCAGCCGAGCGTCCCGAACGCGCCGACGAGGGCCAGAGTGAACACGATTTTCGAAGGGCCGAAGCTGGTCATGGTTGAAGAGATTTACCATCGATCGGGCCAGGCTCGGATCGTGGAGCCAGGCGCTGAAAATAAGCTGAGCTAGGGCTGTTCTACCGCCTCTTGGCTGGTGTACTCTCGAAGGACGGTTTCACCATGCTCAAAAAGAACTTACTGACCCTCTTCATTGCCTCGAGCGCGGTCGCGCTTACGGCTTGTCCCAAGGAAGAACAGCCCGCGGACGACGACGCCGAGACCACCACCACGAGCGGTGAGGGTGAGGACGACGTCGACACCTCCACCGAAGAGACCGGCACCGACACCGGCGAGTCGGAGGCCGAGTCGGCCGACACCAGCGGCTTCCTCCCGGACGTGGCAGACGAGGGCAACAGCTGTGACCCGTGGAGCCCCAACGACTGCCCCGACGGTGAAAAGTGCGCGGCCTGGGCCGCGGGGGACACCTGGGACTCCAACAAGTGCGTGCCGATCAACGGCACCGGCGTGACGGGTGACGAGTGCACCTACGACGGCGCCACCTTGGGCACCGACACCTGTGACTCCGGTTACATGTGTTACTACACGACCGACGGCGTCGGCTCGTGCATCCCGCTTTGCACCGGCTCTGCGGAAGATCCGCAGTGCCCCGACAACTTCAACTGCTCGATCTCCAACGACGGCTCGTTGCTGCTGTGCCTGCCCAGCTGCGACCCGCTGCTCCAGGACTGCTCGATCGAAGGCACCGCCTGCTACTTCGACGGCGAGCTGTTCAACTGCGACCCCGCCGGCGAGATCGCCGAGAACTCGGAGTGCGGCTACATCAACGACTGCTTCCCCGGCGGCATCTGCCTCGACGCCTCGGTCTTCCCCGACTGCAGCGGCGCGGCTTGCTGTGGGGCCTACTGTGACCTCGACGATCCCACCTGCTCGCTCGATGGCACGGAGTGTGTGGCCTTCTGGGAAGAGGGCGAGGCCCCTCCCGGACAGGAAAACCTCGGTCTTTGCATCCTCCCCGGCTGAGCCGAGGGTCGCAGAGCCAAAAGGGGCCCCGCTACGGCGGAGGCCCCTTTTTCATATCTAGTGTGCGCGGCAGAGGACTTGAAGGGCCCCAGGCTTGGAGCACCGGCCGCTGACTTCGTTGCTCGTCAGTCATTTGTGCCCGACAAACTCCCTCCTCGCGCCTCGTCAGCAGCCGGCGGTCCGGCGCCTGGGACCCTTCAAGTCCTCTGCCGCGCACACTAGTGTGCGCGAGCCGAGCGCGCGCGCCGGGATCGCGGCTCACTCGGGCAGGATGGTCTCGCAGCCAAAGAGGATCTCGACGCTCGCCTGCTCGAGGCCCTGGAAGGTGGTGCAGGTCTGCTCGCACATGATGATCGTCGTGGGCGCCTCGGGATCGTCGTAGTACCAGCCGGCGTCGACCTGCGCGCACTCTTCGGCGCTCTCCACCCGGGTCAAGGTGACGACGTTGCCCTGGCCGTCGTCGAACTCGACGTTGACCTTGTCGGGGTCGAAGTTCTCGCCCTCCGGGGGCGCGGGGATCTCGAACTCGCAGGGCAGCAGCGAGCCGCCGATGACCTCCTCGGACAGGGCCTGGAAGACCGGGACGAAGTCCTGATCGCAGAGGTCGGCCACGACGCCGCCGGTCATCTCGGCGAGGTCGATATAGGTGTCGCCGATGTCCGCCGCGTCCGCGCAATTCTGCATGGAGACCACGCCGTGGACGCGGACGTCGTCGAGGCCCGGCGCGAGGCTGGTGAAGCTGTTCATGAACGCGCTGGCGCTCATGTTCGACTCGTCGTCGGTGACGATGAGCACGTGGGTGACCGCGTCCTCGCGGATGTAGGGGCCCCACTCGTCGTAGGAGTTGACCAGGCGCTGGAGCGCGTTGGAGCTGCCGATGCTGAGGTCGACGTGGTTGAAGAGCGGGAGGTTGTCGTCGCTGTTGGGGCAGGTGCCGCCGCCCAGGGGCGGGTCCACGCAGATCCCGTAGCCGTTGTCGGGGTAGCTCGACAGCAGGGCCACGTGCACGTCGACGCCGCTGTCGATGATCAGCTGCGAGAAGCTGTTGAGGTTGGCCTGGACCGCGGCGGCCTCGTCCCCCATCGAGCCCGAGTTGTCGACGACGATGATGATGTCGGCGGGCAGCTTCTTGGCCTCGGCTGCCGCGTCGACGCTGGCGCACTCCTCCTCCTCCGTGTCGTCGGGATCCATGTTCCCGAAGTCGAGCAGCGGACCCTCGTCGAGGCCGCCGTCATCGAGGGAGTCTTCCTCGTCGTCGCCGGCCTCGTCGTCGGCCGAGTCCGTCGAGTCCATCAGCCCGATGCCCGAGTTGTCCTCGTCGGCGGGGCGGCCTTCGTCTCCGGTACAGGCGAGGATGAAGACGGGCAACGAGCACAGCGCGGTGTGAATGAGGGTCTTGTTCATCGTGGGTTCCTGCGGGGAGCGAAGGGGTGAGTCGATGTGGACCTGAGTAGCACATGTGGGATAGAGTGAATAACTGGTTTTTGTGTAGTTTGGGTTTCATTTTTTGGCAGGGGTGACTGATGCCGAGTCCTGGTGGATCGTTGGGGGCATGTTCACCGGTCGGAGTCTCTCTGGCGTGCTCGCTGGGTTGTGCTCGGGTCTCGCACTCGCCGCGCTCGTGCCAGGGGGAGGCTGCGTGTTCTTCGACTACTGCATCCGCATCAACTACTCGGGCACCGACTGGTGCACGTATGCCGAAGGCGCGCTGATGTGGCCCGAGGGACAGCCGGATCTCGCCGTGCCGGTCTCGGAGGAGGCGGTCTCCGCCTGCGTATGCTTCAACGACGTGGAGGTCGTGATCCTCGAAGAGAAAGCGCCCGAGGACGACTTCGCCGCGTTGGTCCTGGAGATCGAGCAGAGCGCTCGAGACGCGTGCGCGGACCTCGTGCCGGCGGGCTTTAGCCACAACTGTGACGTGGAAGAGGGACCTGATGCCATGGTCTTTGGTCAGCCCTTCACAGGCCAGCCGACGGACGCGTGCGTGGGGAGCTGCGAGTTCATCAACCCGCCGCCGGGAGGGAGCTGCAGGGAGCTGGATCCCTACGAGTGCAACGACGAAGAAGCGATGGGCGGGAGCGACACCGAGGGAGGAGACGAGGCCGGTGGATAGGGGACGGCGCCGACGCCTGGGTGTGTTGCTCGGGGCGGGTGCGCTGGGTGGGCTGGTCGCCTGCACCGAGCGGCCCCTGGCGCTCGGGGATAGCGTCGCCGATGTCTACCGCGAGCCGGCCTGTGCGCTCTTGGTGGACACCTGGGGGCACTGGGAAGACGGCACGCGCCAGCTGATCATGAACCACGAGGCAGGCTCGAGCATCTCGGTGTGCATGTGCATGAGCGAGGAGGAGTTCGACAGCGGCGTCCGTGATGATGAGCTCGCGGACTTGCTGCTGGATGCCTGCCTGGCTTACAGCGAGCTCTATGGCTACGACTGGGACGAGTGCGAGGAGAAGCGGGCGGAGTCCGAGTGGTGGCTCTGGTACAAGGTCTGGTGGGACCACGAGGTGATCGACTTCGCCTACGATGGCTCGAGCTGTGAGCCCGAGGAGGAGGAGGAAGGCTGCGCGGTCACGAGGGAGAGTGGGCCGGGAGGGGTGCTGGCGCTGGGGTTGTTGCTGCTCGGCCTTCGCCGCCGGGAGTGAGTCAGGGTATATGTAGGATAGAGTGAATGACTGGTTTTTGTGTAGTTTGGGTTTCAGTTTTGGGCAGGGGTGACTGATGCCGAGTCCTGGTGGATCGTTGGGGGCATGTTCACCGGTCGGAGTCTCTCTGGCGTGCTCGCTGGGTTGTGTGGATAGGGGACGGCGCCGACGCCTGGGCGTGCTGCTCGGGGCGGGTGCGCTCGGTGGGCTGGTCGCCTGCACCGAGCGGCCCCTGGCGCTCGGGGATAGCGTCGCCGATGTCTACCGCGAGCCGGCCTGTGCGCTCTTGGTGGACACCTGGGGGCACTGGGAAGACGGCACGCGCCAGCTGATCATGAACCACGAGGCAGGCTCGAGCATCTCGGTGTGCATGTGCATGAGCGAGGAGGAGTTCGACAGCGGCGTCCGTGATGATGAGCTCGCGGACTTGCTGCTGGATGCCTGCCTGGCTTACAGCGAGCTCTATGGCTACGACTGGGACGAGTGCGAGGAGAAGCGGGCGGAGTCCGAGTGGTGGCTCGCGTACAAGGTCTGGTGGGACCTCGAGGTGTTCGACTTCGCCTACGATGGCTCGAGCTGTGAGCCCGAGGAGGAGGAGGAAGGCTGCGCGGTCACGGGGGAGAGTGGGCCGGGAGGGGTGCTGGCGCTGGGGTTGTTGCTGCTCGGCCTTCGCCGCCGGGAGTGAGTCAGGGGCTGGGGAGCTCGCCGAAGATCTCGGCGGGGAGCAGCTCGGTCGTGCCGTCCGGGTGCGTGGCCTTCCAGCGTAGCCATCGCCAGGCGTTCTTCGAGGCCTGGATGATGCGCCCGCCCTGGCTGCGCGGCCCGGGGATGAAGGTGGCGTGCTCGTCGTCGAATGTGGCCATGACGAGCAGGGCGCTGCCGGTGTCGACGTCCCAGAGGCGGAGTGTCCCGTCGTAGCTGGAGGACAGGGCGCGGCGGCCGTCGGGGGACCAGGCGCAGGAGCGGACCGGGCCGAGGTGGCCGTGCCAGGACGCGATCGCAGAGGCGGCGTCGATGTCCCAGAGGCGGATGGTCCCGTCGTAGCCGGAGGACAGGGCGTAGCGACCGTCGGGAGACCAGGCGCAGGACCAGACCGGGCCGCGGTGCGCCTGCCAGGGGGCGAGGGAGATGCCGGCGTCGACATCCCAGAGCTGTATGGAGCCGTCGTAGCCGGATGACAGGGCGCGGCGGTCGTCGGGAGACCACGCGCAGGAGCGGACGATGTGCTGGTGCGCGCTCCAGGATGCGATGGTCGACGCAGCGTCGACGTCCCAGAGGCGGATGGTCTCGTCGTCGCTGGAGAACAGGGCGCGGCGGCCATCGTGCGACCAGGCGCAGGACGAGATGGGGCCCTGGTGCGCTTGCCAGGAGGCGATGGGGCCGGCGGCGTCGATATCCCACACACACGAGGAGCCGTCGTCGCCGACAGAGAAGACGCGGCGACCGTCGGGAGACCAGGCGCAAGACGAGATGCGGCCGCGGTGTGCCTGTTTTGAAGCGATGGGGGAGGCGACGGGAGAGGCGGCGTCGACGTCCCAGAGTTGAATGGTTCCGTCGTCGCCAGCAGACAAGAGGCGGCGGCCGTCGGGGGACCAGACGCAGGAGGAGACGCGGCCGCGGTGGGCCGGCCAGGAGGCGAGGAGGGCGGCGGCGTCGATGTCCCACAGACGGAGGCAGCCATCGTCGCCGGCAGACGCGGCGCGGCGACCGTCGGGAGACAGGGCGCAGGCCCAGACAGGATCCTTGCGGGGCTGCCACAGGGCGATGGTGGACGCGCTGTCGATGTCCCACAGCTGTATGGAGCCGTCGCGGCCGGTAAAGAGGGCGCGGCGGTCATCGGGAGACCAGGCGCAGGACGAGACCGTGCCCTGGTGCGCTCGCCAGGAGCCGAGCAGGGAGGCGGTGTCGACGTCCCACAGCTGTATGGAGCCGCCGTAGCCAGTGGAGAGCGCGCGGCGACCATCGTGAGACCAGGAGCAGGACCAGACGATGCCCTGGCGCGCCTGCCAGGAGGTGATCGCCGTGCCGGCGTCGAGATCCCACAGCCGGATCGTGTCGTCGTAGCCCGAGAACAAGATGCGGCGACCGTCGGGGGACCAGGCACATGACGAGACGGTGCCCTGGTGGGACTGCCATGACGCGACGGCGGAGGCAGACTCGATGTCCCAGATGTGGATGCGGCCGTCGTCGCCGGAGGACAGGACGTGGCGGCCGTCGGGGGACCAGGCGCAGGACGAGACGGTGCCCTGGTGAGCCTGCCACGAGGCGAGAGAGGCGGCAGATTCGATGTCCCAGATGTGGATGCTTCCGTCGCTGCCAGCCGACAAGAGGTGGCGGTCATCGCGAGACCAGGCGCAGGAGGAGGCCTGGCAGCGATGGGCCTGCCAGGATGCGACGCACAGGCCGGTGCCGATCTCCCAGATGTGGATGGTCCCGTCGCTCCCGGAGGTCGAGGCGCGGCGATCATCGTGGGACCAGGCGCAGGACCGGACGCTGCCCTGATGGGTCTGCCACGAGGCGATGGTGTGGCCGGCGTCGATATCCCACAAGAAGATGGAGCCGTCGCTGCCGGAGGACAGGGCGCGGCTGCCGTCGTGAGACCAGACGCAGGCGGTCACGTCGAAGCAGTGGCCATGCTCCACCTGGGACGAGCAGGAGGCGTCTGCACACGGCGAGGGCGCGATCTGTGGACGCTCCAGCCACCCGCTGGGCACCTTCGTGAGCAGCACGCGGGCCCCGAGCCCGCGCCCGCCCGCGGTCTTCGCCCCCTCGAGATCGACGCGATGAAATACGGCCCCGTCGACGCGCGCGCCCTCCAAGTCGACCGCGCGAGCGTTCACCCCATCCCACTCCGAGTAGCGCAGATCTGCCCGCGCAAAGCAGGCCGCTTCGAGCTGCACGTCGATCCATCGAGTCTGGCGCAGGCTCGCGTCCGCCCAGGAGCTGTCGGAGAAGTCCGCGGGGCCGTGGATGGTCTGGCCTTGCAGCGAGACCCCGCTGAGATCGGCGCCGCGCATGCTCGGCGCGTCCCAGCCACGCTCGAGGGCCGAGAGCACATATCGCAGCAGCAACCATCGCGTCGCCTCCGGGCCGCCCCTTGCCCAGGTCTCCAGCGTTGCGAGCCGCCGCGCGATCTCGGGCCCATCGAGGCGCTGGGCAAAGAACTTCCAGGTCTCCACGCTCGCGTCCTCGAGGTCCCAGGCCGCCGGTGCGTCGGACTCGACGGCGTCGAAGAGGTAGCCCGACAAGAAGAACTCCTGCATCGAGCTGTGGGCGAAGCGAAAGCCCGAGCGCAGCTTCCCGTTCACGCTCTCGTCTTCGCGGACCAAGAAGGTCGCGGTGCGCAGGTCCTCCTCGAGCTTGTCGCGGTCGATGCTCGCGTAGCGCCGGCCGAGGGTCTGGTCGCGGGCGAGCCAGTCGGAGAACCAATCTTCGAGCGCCTCGGCCGGCACGAGCCGCGAGCCGCGTCGCCACGTCCAGGCGGCGAGGTGACGCATCAGCCGGCGCTTGTGGGCCGGCTTGATGTGGTGCTTGCCGGCGTCGCGGTTGAGCCACTGCTCGACCATCGAGTCGTAGAGGGTCACGCTGCGCACGACCTCGCCGCGCGCCCGCCGGTGCTCGATGTCGGGGATCAGCTGGCCGATGAGCCGCAGCGTATAAGGGCGAGCCGCGAGCTCCTCGAGGTCGTGCACGCTGCGGACCAGGGTCGTGGCTCGCTCGACGTCGACCTCGGGGAGGGCCTTGGCGAGAAAGTGCTGGATCTGCGCCTCGCTCAGCGGCAGGAGCACCAGCGCCGCGTAGTCTCTGGTCCGGGTGTCGCCGCGGTCCTGGCCCGAGAAGTGGGCGTTTTGCTCGCTGAAGCTGCGAAAGTAGTGGGTTCGGCAAGAGATCAGCACCCGCGTCGGCGAGGCCGTGTCCGTCGAGAGCTCGCGGACGCGCAGGAGCTCGCGGGTGAACTGCTTGCCGTTGGCGTCCGAGAGGTGGACCAGGGCTTCGTCGAGGCCGTCGAAGATGAAGAGCGTGGGCTGCGAGGCTGCTTGGGCGAAGAGCGCGTCGACGCTGGGCTTGTGGGACTGCAGTGGCCAGCCACGGTCGATGCACTCGCGCAAGATGTCCTCGAGCAAGGGGACCTCGTCTCCCCTGCGCAAGCTCGTCAGGCGGCGCAGATCGAAGTAGAGCGGGGTGGGAAGAGCCTCGCCTTCCCCCTCGGCGGTCTCGATGGCCTTGACGACGCGCTGGCAGGTGATCGTCTTGCCCATGCCGTACTCGCCCAGCAGGGCGAAGAGCGCTGGGGCCTCGGGGTCGCGCAGCCAGTCGAGGATATAGTCCAGCGCGGGCACGGAGCCAGGGGTCTGGGCTGTGCGCGCTTGCTGGTCGAGGGTAGAGGCGTCGAGCGAGACGGGGTTCCCGTGGGCGTCCTCGATCAGGCAGCCCGCGGCCTCGACATTCGAGAGGTCGGGGCTCAGCGTCTGTCTCCCCATGGCGGCGGAGCGGACAGGGTGTGGAGGATCGGGGGGCTCTTCGGTTGCGTAGCGATCGAGGACGCGATGGAGCTCCTCGACCAGCGCCTTCATCCACGTGTCCCGCTTCTCGCTCTTGCGGGTGGGAAAGGGGGACCGTGTCCCGCGTGGGCCACGGAAGATCTGGTGCACCTTCAGACCTCGCGTGTCGGTGGTGCAGGGGCTGATCGCCCTGAGCTCGACGGGCAGCAGCCGCTTGCCCTCGACCCCGGGGCCGTGGCCAGACACAAAGGCGGGGAGCTCCACCTCCCCGATGTACTCGCTGGCGAAGAAGGCGGGGCTCAGCAACATCAGCCCCAGGTGGCAAGCGTCGAGGGCCTCGAGCAGCCGCTGCTCCCAGCGCTCTCCTGCGAGGAGCTCGATGTCTCGCCACAGCTCGAAGCTATAGCGGGGCGAGCTCTCGAGCAGGATCCGCAGGCAGTCGATCAGCTTGTGGCTGAGCGCGTCTGTCTGGGCGTAGCTGACGAAGACCCGGACCAGCGCCTTGCCCTTGCTGCGCTCGCGCAGGTAGATCCGCGGCTCGAGCAGGCCCTCTGGGACGCCGCGGACATCGGTGATCAGCGCATCGACCACGTCGAGGTCCGCGGTCTGATTCGAGGGCTCGATCTTCGCCATGTCTCATTAATGTCGTCTCGAGCATGTCCGAGTTCGGCGGGATGTCCGGCGCGCCGCAGGGCGCCCCTCCGAGCTGCGTGGCTCGTGGCGACTCGCGCGGGGGCTCAGCCCGCGACGCGATGTTGTGGCCGCAGGGCGACGAGCACCTTCTCGTCCCCCTCCGGCAGCCGCAGCGCTGCGAGGTCTTCCTCGGCCAAGGTCACCCGCCGCGGCGGTCCATGGCGAGACTCGCGGCTGGTCGCCGGCCCAGGCAGCACCCAGTCGCCGGCGGTGTCCTGCACCCAGTCCACGCCATAGTCGTCGACGCGCACGTCGACCTCGCGCGGGGGCTGGTCGCGGACGTGGGTCCAGACGGCGCGGAAGCGGGGCGCGTCTTCGGGCTCGTGGTCCTGGCGGACGCGGGCGACGATGCCGGGGATCGCGTGTTCGCCGACGTTGCCGGCGGCGGCGCGGCACCACTGGGCGTCGCGCACCAAGGTCAGGTCGTCGGTGTTGGCCTCCCAGTGCGGGCCGCCGTCGAAGGGGTCGACCTTGCCCGAGTCGGCGAAGCCGATGCTCTGGAGCAGGCGCATGGCCCCGAGGGTCTCCGGGCCGACCTGGCCGATGATGTCCTGGACCTCTCGCGGCAGCAGGCTGACGTGGATCGTCGACTGCGGGAAGAGCCGCCAGATGAACTCTTTGTCGTCGCTGCTGAGGCGGTCGGCCTCGGCATAGGTCAAGTTGGTGAAGCGGCTGCCGAGGGCGTCCCACAGCCGCGACTGAGCGCGACCGAGGGGGCCGCGCTCGAGGGGCGGGAGCAGCTCGGCGAGCACGCGGTCGCGGAAGCGCTGGCGGTGGGCCGCGATGTACGAGAAGCGGCCAAAGGAGAGCAGTCGCCCGAGCTTGCGCGGGTGCCTGCGCAGGTCCGGGCGCAGGACCAGGCCGCCGATCTCCGTGGGACCCTGATAGGTCAGGCCCAGCTGGAGCATCTTGTGGATCATGTGCACGTCGCGGTGCTCGTCGCCAACGGTGATCTCCGCGTAGCGCTCCTCGTCGACGACCCGAAAGAACACGTGCGGCTCGCGGCGGGTGCCGTGCTGCGCGTGAATCATCGACGTCCCGACGACCTCCCCGCTCGGGCCCTGGAGCACGAACAAGAAGCGTCGCTCGGGGTCGAAGACCTCGGGGTCCAGGCCGCCGGCGAAGGAGGCCTGGGAGCGCGCGAGGAGATCGCGGATGAAGCCGCGATCCGGGGGCAGGTTGAGGGTGTCGAGGTGACCCGCGAGGGCGAAAATTTCGTCCTCGTCGCTAGCGAGTGCGTCACGAAAGACGAAGGTGCTCAACGCGGGTGCTCGAGGTTGGGGGCGGATCAGAACGGGATGTCGTCGTCTTCGGGGCCGACGGGGGAGTAGTCGCCGGGGTCGTAGGGCTCGGGCCCACCGCCGCCACCACCACCACCACCGTAGCCACCGCCACCGCCGCTGCCGCCACCGTAGTTCCCACCACCACCGCCGCCGCCGTAGCCACCACCGCCGCCGCCGCGGCTCCCACCGCCGCCGCCGCCGTAGTTCCCACCACCGCCGCCGCCGTAGTTCCCACCACCGCCGCCGCCGCCACCGTAGCCGCCGCCACCACCACCACCACCGCCCTCAGCGCGGCCGCCGAGGAACTGCACGACGTCCGCGACGATCTCGGTGGAGTAGCGCTTGACGCCGTCCTTGTCGTCGTAGCTGCGGGTGCGCAGGCGCCCCTCGACGTAGACCTGGCGGCCCTTGGACAGGTAGTTGTTGCAGTGCTCGGCCGTCTGGCCCCACACGGAGACGCGGTGCCACTCGGTCTCCTCGACCATCTCGTTGGTCTGCTTGTTGCGCCAGCGGCGAGTCGTGGCCACCGAGAGGTTGGCGACCGCGGTGCCGCCTTGGGTGTAGCGCAGCTCCGGATCACGGCCGAGGTTGCCGACGAGAATGACTTTGTTGATCCCAGCCATGAGGCTCCTGTTTGCGAATGGTCGGGCTTGGGTTGAAGGATGGCAAGCGTTGCGGCCCGACGTGTCAGCAGCGCGTGCACTTGGTGTGTCGGCCCGCGCGCCCGTCGTGTGCACGGAATTTTGCGTCGTCGGGAGGACGCCTTCGAGCTAGGGTGCGCGGGCGCCTTGACCGGCCGGGTACCGGCGGGTCAACCTCGGTAGCCGCCGATGCCCGATTTGTCCATCGCTCTGTGCCTCCGCGACGACGAGCACGACCTGCCCGAGATGGCGCAGGCCGCCCTCGAGGTCGCGCGGGTGCTCGTCGCGGAGCACGGCGCCGGAGAGTGGCGCGACGCCACGCGGGTGCACAGCGTCGACAATCCACGTGAGAAAGCTTGGGTCAGGGGAGATCTCGAAGCCAGCGAGCGCTTGCGCTTCGAACTCCTCGCCCTCGACGAGCGCTCCCGCGACAACACGCTTAGCGTGCTCAGCATCCTCCACGGCAAGGTCCCTCAGCTGCGCAGCGTCCAGGAGCTCGAGCCGGGCACGGCGGTGCGCGAGGCCGCTCGGCACGCGACGGGCCGGGTGTGGCTGCTCGTCGACGGGCCGTTCGACCCGGAGCACGGCCTGTGGGCGGCGCGTCAGGTGTTCTGTGGGGATCCGGCCGCGCTCATCCCCGGAGAGGTGCTGGCCCTCGGCCGGGGTTTGGGCCAGGCGACGCTGGGGTGGCTGCGCGGTGGGCTCGTGAGCGCGCAATTCGAGGTCGAGCGCATGCTCGCGGCGCAAGGGCGCAAGCCGGCCTGGAGCCCGCCGACGCAGCGCCGTCTGCGAGATCGGGCCCACCTCCAGCTGCGCAGGCGCATGGGGCGGCTGGGCCTGGGCTTGCTCGATCGCCCGCTCTGACACATCTGGGCGGACCCGTGGTCTAGCGATCTCGGCGCACACGACTATAGTCCCCCGGGTGACCTGGGTCCTGGCCATCCTCGCCCTCTCGGTCTTGATCATCATCCACGAGTTCGGGCACTTCGCGTGCGCCAAGCTCGGCGGCATGCATGTCGACCGCTTCAGCGTGATCGGCATCGGTCCGGTGATCCTGCGCCTGTTCACCTGGAAGGGCACCGAGTTCGTGATCAGCGCGATCCCCTTCGGCGCCTACGTGCACATCGTCGGCATGGAGCCCGAGGAGTACGCCTCCGACGAGGAGGGCAACCTCCCGGAGCCGCCGCCGGGCTACCGCAACTTCCGTGACAGCCCGATCTGGGCCCGGCTGCTGGCCATCGCCGGCGGGCCGATCGCCAACTACCTCGCGGCCATGGTCCTGGTCGCGGGCGCCTTCGCCTCCGTGGGCGTCAAGGAGCAGGTCGGCGTCGAGATCGTCGACTTTGGCGTGGGCAGCCCCGCGGCCGCGGCCGGGCTCGAGGCCGGCGACGAGATCCTGTCCATCGACGGGATCCAGGTCCGCGGCCCGGAGGCGCAGCAGACGGCCATCAACCTGGCCAAGGAGCGCATGGGCACCACCGTCGAGGTCACCGTCGAGCGCGAGGGCCTCGACGAGCCGCTGACCGTGCCCGTGGCCCTCAACGCCGAGCCGCCCGCGCTCAACGCCAACTTGGGGGTGATCGGCGAGTACATCCCGATCAGCCCGGGCAAGGCCGTGCTCCTGGGCATCGAGTGGCCCTTCGCCCAGACCAAGCGCCAGCTCGCCGGGCTGTGGATGATGATCACCGGTCAGACCTCGGCGCAGGTCGGCGGCCCCGTGGCCATCGCCAAGGCGATCAAGACCAGCGCCGACCGGGGCTTCGTCGACTTCATCGTGTTCAGCGCGCTGATCTCCACGGTCCTCGGCATGTTCAACCTGCTGCCCCTCCCGGCCCTCGACGGCGGGCGGCTGGTGTTCTTGTTCTACGAGCTCATCGCCCGGCGCCCGCCCAATCGCATGCTCGAGGAGCGCGTGCACATGGTCGGCATGGTGCTGCTGCTGAGCCTGATCGGGTTCACGGTGTTCAACGACCTGCGCGGCAAGCCCACGGGCCCCGTGTGGGAGCGGGTGGCCACGCAGTTCGAGGCCGAGGCGCTGAAGATCGAGCGCGAGGACGAGGCGGCCGAGCCGGGCGAGGCCGACGCGCCGACGCCCAGCGAGTAGCAGCCATGGCCAGCCGCCGCCGTCGCATGGCGCCGGCCGAGGAGGCCGCGGACGTCCCCCCCGACTGGAAGCCGCGGGCGCGCACCCGCGAGCAGCTGGTCGAGATCGTCGAGCGCCTGCCGACCGAGCCCGGCGTCTACGTGATGCGCGACCGCAAGGGCCGCGTGGTCTACGTGGGCAAGGCCAGGCGCCTGCGTCAGCGCGTGCGCCAGTACTTCAACGGCCACGACACCCGGCTGTTCGTGCCGGCCCTGGGCCGGGTGCTCGGCGACATCGAGGCGGTGATCACCTCCAACGACAAGGAGGCGATGCTGCTCGAGAACAACCTGATCAAGCGCTACCACCCGCGCTTCAACGTCAAGCTCCGCGACGACAAGCAGTATCTGGTCCTGCGCCTCGACACGCGCGCGAGCTGGCCGCGGCTGGAGGTCGTGCGCAACATCGGCCAGGACGGGGCGTCCTACTACGGCCCCTACCACTCGGCGACCTCGGCCCGGCACACCCTGCGCGTGGTCAATCGCCACTTTCAGCTGCGGACCTGCACGGACTTCGTGCTCGAGCACCGCAAGCGGCCCTGCCTCCAGTATCAGATCCAGCGCTGCCCGGCGCCCTGCGTCTACGAGGTCGACGAGCGGGCCTACGCGGATCAGGTCCGCGACGTCGGCCTGTTCTTGGCCGGGCGCCACGGCGAGCTGGTCGAGGGTCTGCGCGGGCGCATGGAGACCGCCGCCGAGGCCCTCGAGTTCGAGCGCGCGGCGAGGATCCGCGACCAGCTGCGGGCGATCGAGGTCAGCCTCCAGCGCCAGCAGGTGGTCGGCGTCGAGGAGCTCGACCAGGACGTGATCGGGGTCCACCGCGAGGGCGGGAACGTCGAGTTCGTGGTCATGCACGTGCGCCAGGGCAAGCTGATCGGCAGCCAGCGCTACGCCGAGTCGGGCATGGAGCTGCCCGACGAGGAGGTCCTGGCCAGCTTCCTGGGCGCCTATTACGACGAGAGCCCGCTGATCCCCGACGAGGTCCTGCTGCCCTTCGAATTGGCGGAGGACGACGGCGAGCCGCTCGCGGCCTGGCTCAGCGAGCGCCGGGCCGAGCAGGGCGCCAAGAAGGTCCAGATCAAGGTGCCCAAGCGGGGGTCTCGCAAGACCCTTTGCATGCTCGCCGAGCGCAACGCGGCCAGCAATTTCGCGACCCGCCGGAGCAAGCGCGACGACGCCGAGGCGGCCATGAAGCGGCTCCAGGCCCGGCTCTCGCTCAGCCGCCTGCCTCGGCGCATCGAGTGCTACGACGTCAGCCACATCCAGGGCAGCGACCCCGTGGCCTCGATGGTGGTCTTCGTCGACGGTCAGCCCGACAAAGCCAGCTACCGCCGCTTCAAGATCAAGGGCCTCGACCGCGACGAGGGCCTGAGCCAGGGCGGGCGGCAAAACGACGACTTCCTGTCGATGTACGAGGTCCTCGATCGTCGCCTGCGCCGCGGCCTCGAGGACGAGGACTGGGCGCTGCCGGATCTGCTGGTCATCGACGGCGGCAAGGGTCAGCTCGCCCGGGTCGTCGCGGCCATGCAGGACCTCGGCGTGGGCATCGGCGACGAGGGCGTGGACCTGGTCTCGCTGGCCAAGGAGCGCCGCTTCGCGGTCTCGGCCACGACCCAGGGGCTCGAGGCGCTGCGAGCCGCCAGCGAGGGCGAGGCGAGCTCGGGCGAGCTCGGCGAAGGTGAAGGGGCGGAGGGCGAGACACCGAGCGTCGAGGGAGAGGGAGAGGGAGAGGAAAAGGGAGAGGGAGAGCGGGCCCGGGAGGCCGGGCGGCGCCTCGCAGACCACGTGGTTGCGACGGCCGACCACAGCCAGGACGGGGGCGAGGTCCGCCCCGAGCGGGTGTTCGTGCCCGGCGCCCGCGATCCCATCGTCCTCGCCCGCGGCTCCTCGGAGCTCCACCTGATCACGCGGCTGCGCGACGAGGCCCACCGCTTCGCCATCGAGCACCACCGCAAGCGTCGAGGCAAGCGCTCGCTGGCCTCGGTCCTCGACGGGATCTCGGGCGTGGGCCCGGCGACCAAGCGCGCGCTGATCCAGCACTTTGGCACGATCAAGGCGATCCGGGCGGCCTCCGAAGCGGAGCTGTGCGCGGTCAAGGGCGTGGGGCCCAAGCTCGCGGCGGCGATCCACGAGCAGCTCGCCGCTGGCGGTTAGCAGCGCGCGCAGATAGGCTCGATCCTCGTGGGAGAGGCGCACACGCGAGACGCCGGCCAGGCGCGACCCAAGGCGTGGGTCGTGGTTGGGATCGGCGGGCTGCTCCTGGCCGCCGGCGTGGCCGCGTGGGCGCTGACGCGGGTGCCCGACGACGGCCCGGTGCGCCGGTTGACCATCGCCGAGCCGTGGCGCCACTGGGAGGACGAGGGCTTCGTCGAGATGGTCCCGCCGGTCCGCCTGCCCACGGCCACGCCGGGGGCCGACGACGTGGCGATCTGGCTGCGCATCCCCGAGGGCGGCGTGATCGAGACGCGCCGCCGCGAGGGGGACGCAGCGGGCGGAGCTGCCGGCGAGGCCACGGGTGAAGAGGCGGGCGAAGCCGCGAGCGCCTGGATCTTGGCGTTCCCGCCCGGGACCATCGCGGATCGCGTCGAGTCACGCGGCCGCGGTGGCACGCGCGGGGTCATCGACGTCCGCGGCACGGAGCTGGCCGAAGCGGGCGAGGAGTGGATGCACACCCTGCGCCGCGACGGCGGGGCCAAGGGCGGCCTGTTTGGCTACGAGTGGCCGCGCAGCTCGACGGCGGCCCACGCCGAGGCCACGCGCCTGCTCCTCGCCGAGCTCGCCGAGATCCCCCCGGGCTCGTCGATGAGCGAGGAGGCGCGCGCGGGCTACCTGTCGCGGATCCAGACCAAGAATCAGTGCGTGACCTGCCACGTGCACGGGCGGGCAGACAACCGCCGCGAGGGCGAGCGCGGCGTGGTCAACCGGGGGACCGACGGCAGCGGCTTCTTCACGCCGCAGACCGTGCTCCTCGATGAGATCCCCCTCGAGCGCTACGGCACGATCGACCCCAACCTGCGGGATCCCTGGGTGACGCTGCGCTGCCCCGAGGGCGAGGCGAAGCTCGAGTCCAAGAAGGGGCGGCTGCTCGCAACTTGCCCCGACAACGCAGTACCAGTCGGCCGTTTCGACCTGGACAAGGCCCTGTCGCATGGTGACGAGCGAGCGGAGCGGATCTGTGCCGCGCGCCGCTATCTGTACGCGCACCTCGATGAACGGGGTCGAGAGGTGTTTTCGCCGGCGATCTCGGCCTGTGAAAAAGATTGACGATTTTCTCTGGGGCAAGAGAAACTTTTGCATCACGAGGGGGGTTGTCCCACCCACAACCCCCCAAAACTCGAACTAGCTAGAGAATAGGACCCCCCAGATGAAAAAAGGTTTGACCTCCGTACTCGAGGTAGCAGCCCTCGCAGGCCTCGTTGTTGCACTCCCTGCCTGTCCCAGCGACGACAGCGAGGAAGAGACCGAGACGAGCACCACGGACGGTGGCTGCCCGACGACGACCGATGGTGGCTGCCCGACGACGACCGATGGTGGCTGCCCGACGACCACGGACGGCGGCTGCCCGACGACGACCGATGGCGGCTGCCCGACGACGACCGATGGTGGCTGCCCGACGACGACCGATGGTGGCTGCCCGACGACGACGGACGGTGGCTGCCCGACGACCACCGATGGTGGCTGTCCGACGACCACGGACGGCGGCTGCCCGACGACCACCGAGAGCGGCTAGAGTGGAGCCCGCCATGGCCGGGCGACCACAGGGCGTGGGCATCGGCCTGCGCCGCCGACACTTCGACGAGCTGCCCGCGTGCGCGCGGGCGCTCGATTTTCTCGAGCTGATCCCAGAGAACTTCGTGGGCGCCGGCCACATCCGCGGTGGCGCCGACGGCCGGGTGCTGCGGGCATGCACCGAGCGCTGGCCGATGCTCGCCCACGGCGTGTCGATGTCCCTGGCCGGACCAGACCCGCTGGATCACGGCTACCTGCGCGCCCTCAAGGGCCTGCTGGATCAGATCGGCGCGCCCTTTTATACGGATCACCTGTGCTTCGTGAGCGTCGGCGGGCGCTCGAGCTACGACCTGATCCCCCCGCCTTTTTGCGAGGCCGCCGTCCTCCACACCGCCCGCCGGCTCCGCGAGCTCGCCGACGCCCTCGAGCGCCCGGTGGCCGTGGAGAACATCAGCTACTACGCGCAGATGCCCGGCTCGACCATGGCCCACGGCGAGTTCGTGCGCGCCGTGGTCGAGGAGGCCGACTGCCTGCTGCTCCTCGACGTCAACAACGTGTTCGTCAACGCCCGCAACCACGACCAGGATCCCCGCGAGGTCCTGTGGTCGCTGCCCACCGAGCGCGCCTGCCAGATCCACCTGGCGGGTCACGTGCAGGAGGGCCCGCGGCTCATCGACCACCACGGCGCCGCGGTCTGCGACGAGGTCTGGGCGCTCTACCGCGAGGCCCTGGCCCGGCTCGGGCCGATCCCCACGCTGATCGAGTGGGACACCCACGTACCGGCCCTTGATCGCGTGCTCGACGAGGCCGATCGCGCCCGGGAGATCATGGCCGAGGTCTGCGCCCCGACGGCCCCCAGGGGAGAGGAGCGGGCCTCTTGAGCGCCCCCGAGCTCGAGCGCCTCTACGCCGCGATCGGGCCGTTCTTGTTCGGCGAGCGCAGCGTCGCCGAGCTCGAGGCGTCGATCGGCAGCTCGGCCTCCGGCACGGACGCGCTCGACTTCTATCGGGTGCTGGTCGAGCGCAACACCAAGAAGATCCTCGGCGAGCTCTTCTCCCCGGTGCGCGAGCTGTGCGAGCGCCTGCACCCGGGGCTGTGGCCCGAGCTGGTGGCCGACTACGCCCGCAGCCACCGCGGCGCGGCGCGGGACCCCAACTGGTTTGGCGAGCACTTCAGCGCCTTCTTGGCGGCGCGCCGCGAGCAGCGGCCGGAGCAGTCGCCCCTGCTCGAGGAGCTCGCCGACTACGTGTTTTGTCGCTTCGCCGCCTCGACGGCCCCCGACGCCTTCGGCCCCGACGACCCCGAGGGCTTCGAGCGCCGGCTCTTCGTGCGCCTGTACACCGCGGGGATCCCCGAGCTGCTCGTGGCCCTGCGCAAGCGCCCCGAGGCGCCCACGAGCGCGCTCCCCCTCGCGCCTCGGCCCTCGACCGTGCTGATCTTCCGCGTCCACCGTGTCGACGGCGAGTCTTTCGGCGCGGCCGCGGGCATGCGCTGGCATCGACCCGACCTCGCCCAGCTGGCGGCGCTGGCTCGGCGTCAGGGGCTGGAGCTGCCGCCGCCGATGGCGGCCCTCGACGCGGCCCAGCTCGAGCGCGGGCTGGCGGCGCTGGTGAAGCTCGGGGTGCTGCGCGCCAGCTGACTTGGGCAGATTGTTTGGCGCGCGGGGCAGCGCTCGGGAGACTGGATAATTCTCACTGCCGCCGCAGTGATCACATGCGCAGAAATCCCCACGCACGAGTGGGATGCCCACGCGCAACACCGGAAGCCTTCAACCTTTCCCCAAAGCTCTGGCCGCGCTGGCCTTGGGGACCGCGCTCCTCTTTTTTCCGAACACCGAGGCTCTCGCCGCGCCCGGCCCCGAGGCGAGTGGCCAGGCCGGCTCGGCGGCCCCTGCCCCCGCGCAGACCGACTTCCAGCGCCTGCCCAGCGCCGCGCTCAGCTCCTACTTTCGCGCGGCAGACCGGCGCGTGCTCGTGGTCGAGGCCGGCTATCGCTCCGAGGTCCTCGTCGGCCTGGGCGCCGAGGCCCTCGCCTCGCTGCGAGCCAGCGGGCGCTTCGATCTGATCATGGATCAGTCGGGGATGGGGGACATCTCGAGCGCCGACGATCAGTCGATCATCGGCCGCGCGAGCGGCCAGCCGTTGGACGCGATCTTGATCATGCGGATCTTTGGCGAGGGCGAGCAGCTCGCGCTGGTCGGCACGGTCTACGCCCCGAGCGGCGAGGTCATCTCGGCCTTCACCGTGAACTACGGCGGCTTCTTGCGCCCGAGGGCCGAAGAGGCGAACGCCAGCGGGATCAGTGAGTCGACCATGGGCAGCGTCGCGGACGTGCTGCAAGAAAACGGCGGCGCGAGCTCGGGCGAGCTGACCGCCGCCGAGCGGGAGTACGTCGATCGCCACGTGCACTTTGGCTATGTCTTTTATTACAACACGAGCACGGGGGAGGGGGTCGTGCAAAAGAGCAATGACGTGATCTTCCGGGGAAGAGAGGAGGTCCCGCTCAAGGACGTCGAGTTCCTCGAGTACATCGGCGAGGAGGAGCTCGCGCGCAGGCACAAGAACCGCCAGCGCCTCAAGCTCGGCTTGGGCATCGGCGCTGGCGTATCTGCCCCGTTCTTGTTGGGGGCAGGCGTCATTCTCCTCGGGGACGCCACGGTTTGTGAAGGAGGTGGGCTTGAAGAGCTGACGTGTAGCGAAAATGCTAATTATAAATATGGAGGCATAGCGATGCTCGTGGTAGGAAGCGTGCTGATCCCCGTATCGGTCACGGGCTTCGCCTTGCCCAAGGTCCTCAAGAGCAAAGACCGGGGGCGCTACGTCAGGGATTACAACCGGCGCCTGCGTGAGGAGCTCCAGCTGCCGGAGAACATCGAAGATCAGCTCCGCGGCAAGCTCTCGTACAACCAGCGCTTCGATCGCAGCCAGCAGCGCGCGCGGATCCTGGCCAGCTGGCGGCTGACGCCCAGCGCGACCGGGACTGGCGGCGGGCTCGGCTTCAGCGGCCAATTTTGAGGGCGGGGGAGGTCGACATGACGATGATGATCATCCGCGGGCTCCTCTCGCTCCTGCTCACGGCCTCCTTGCTCGCGCCTGCGTCCGCGCAGACGCCCGTGGAGCGGGGGGCCCAGAGCGTCGCCGACATCGAGCAGTGGCGCACGGCCCTCTACGACTCGCTGGCCGACTCCGTCGTGTTCATCTCGACCAAGCAAGGCCACGGCTCGGGCTTCTTCATCTCCGACGACGGTTGGATCCTGACCGCGGCCCACGTGGTCGGGGACGCCAAGACCGTCAGCGTCGTGCTCCGAGACGGCCGTCGACTCCAGGGAAGCGTCCAGGAGAAGGCCAAGGGCCAGCTCGACTTCGCCCTGCTGTGGGTGGACCTCAAGCAGACCAAGGCGCTGGCGCTGGCCGACGCCGACTCCCTGGCGGTGGGCGCGTGGGTCGGCTCGATCGGTCATGGGACCGGCGGCGTCTGGACCTTCAACATCGGGATGATCAGCAACATCTACCCGGTGGGCGCGCAAAAACCAGTGTTCCAGACCGACATCCCGCTCAACCCGGGCAACTCGGGCGGCCCGATCTTCGATCGCCAGGGCCGCGTGGTCGGGATCGTGACCGCGGGCATCCAGTCGGCGAACAACGTCAACTATGGCATCAAGATCGACGAGGCCCTGGGGAGCCTCGATCAGATCGGCTTTCACTGCCAGTGCTGGCTCTTCGTCGCGCCCAAGAACGTCGCGATATTCCTGGACGGGGAGGCCGTGGGCAGCGGGCCCAAGCTGGTGATCCCCGCGCAGGAAGGGACGCACGAGGTGTTCGCGGTCGTCGATGGCGTGATGAAGAAGTACGCGCTGAGCTGGCCCACGCACCGCGGCGTGGACTTCACGAAGTGAGCGAGCGGCCGGCGGAGCTCCCCGACGAAGCCCGCTATTCGCAGGCCAGGGGGTGGACCTCGAGCACGGTCTCGAGGGTCTCTTCGATCAGCGCGCGGGCGTCGTCGGTCGGCAGGCCGTAGCCCACGTGGATGTGGCCCGCGGCCAGGTTGTGCTCGGCCTCGAGGTTGTAGAGCAGCCCGTGCAGGCCCAGGAAGCCCGAGAGGAAATTGCCGCTGGTCTCGTCGTTGATCTCGACGTTGGTCAGGCCGAGGGCATCGGTCGCCGCGAGGATCTCGTCGATGGGCAGCTGCGAGGGCAGCTGGACGCCCTGGCGGTACATCGAGATCCCCGCCCAGGTGCGCGGCTGGACGCTGTCTTGGGTCGGCAGGACCTCGTCTCCGTAGCCGTCGGGATACCAGTCTTCGGCGGGGCCCAGGCCGCCGTCGTGGCCGCCCTCGATCGCCTCGATCTCCCAGCCGATCTGCCCGCCGCGGCTCGTCGTGATCAGGATGACCGGCTCGTACTCGTCGACGAGCTGCCAAAAATCCAGCGATGTGTCCTGATAGTCGACCTGGAGGTCCGAGTCCTCCGAGCCGACCGCGCCGGGGTCACCGATGTTGTCGTTGGAGGGGTCGCCGTCCGGGGGGAACTCGGGAAAGAACGAATAGACGTCGTAGCCGTGGCCGTGCCAGTCCTCACCCATCCAGCCGTCGGGGTTTTGCTCGGGGTTTTGGCTCCACTGACGCAGCATCTCGTTGGTTGGCGGCCAGTAGCCCATGACCACGACGTTGTGGCGGCAGGGGTCCCCGGCGGTGTCGGACTCGGTCGAGGTGTCGGACTCGGTCGAGGTGTCGGTCTCGGTCGAGCTGCCGGTGTCCGTATCGGTGTCGGTCGAGGTGTCGGTCTCGGTCGAGCTGCCGGTGCCGGTCTCGGTCTCGGTCGATGCGCCGGCGTCGGTCTCGGTCTCGGTCTCGGTCGCTGCCGTCGTCGAGCTCTCCGTGCTGGGATCGTCCGAGCTGGGCTGAGCACACGCGGCCAGGGTCAGCGCTGTGAACGACACGAACGCGAGGCGTGAGGGGCGGTCCATCGCAGGGAGCGTAGCAGCTCGTCCATGGCAGGGTGTGAAGGGGGGGCGGTCGCGGCTGGTTGTGCTGGAGACCTGCCTGGGCGCAATTCCAGCGTCCTTCGCCCTCGCCCGGGAGCTGGATTCTTCGGCGAGGCTCGCTAACAGTCCGCGGTGGAGCCCAGCTGGCCGGAGCCCCGCGACATCCCCCACCTCTCCGCCGATCTCGGGCAGGTGATCGACGCGCTCGGCGAGGGGCGCGAGGTGGTGCTCGTGGCGCACTCGCTCGGCGGGATGATCATTCGAGACTATGCGCTCGAGCACCCCGAGGCGGTCGCGGCGATGGTCTTCGTCGATAGTGCGCACGAAAGCTACAATCAGCCGACGCAGGCCGAGGAGGACATGATCGTCGAGACGTTCTCGGCTGCCTATGGGCCGGACGATGGCGCCACGGCCGAGGCTCGCCAGCTGATCGAGGACTCTGCCCACTTCGAGGGGCTCCCGGGCTTGCCCGATGTCCCCGTGATCGTCTTGACGAGCATGAAGATCGACGCCGACCACGACGCCGAAGATCGCCAGCTGTGGTTCGAGGCGCACGAGCGCCTGGGCGAGGGGATCAGCGACTTCGAGCATGTCGTGACCGAGCAGGCGGGGCACTACATCATGCTCGAAGACCCGCAGCTGGTGCGCGCGCAGCTCTCGTCCGTGCTCTGAGGGGCGAGCAGGCAGGCGTCGGCGCCCGATGTCCGTGAACGCGGCGTCATCCGGGCGCGCGGCCCCAACTGTATCTGGGTGTCGCCATATTCACGGAGATGGCGCTGATGCCCTCATCCGAATCATGCGAGGCAAACTCGTCAATCGATGACATGAGCATATGCCGGAATGCACGCTTGACGGGGGTGGTGAGTGCAGACATACACTAATGAATGACAAGTGACGATCGGGGCGCGAGTTTCTCCCAGCGGAACACCTCATATGTCATGACACTCGCATGCGGTGTCATGGTGTGTCTGGCCGGATGTCCGCAAGAAGATGACGAAGGAGACGCGGGCGCCGATGAGAACGGGGCGACGGAGACGGCCGGTGACATGGGCACGGGCGGCCCGGATACGGACGGCCTCGACAGCGCAGACGACACGACGGCGGGCGAGACGACGGCGGGCGACTCGACGGACTCGACGGACTCCACGGACTCGACCGATGGTGACGCGACGGAGGGCGAGACGACGGCGGGCGACTCGACGGACGGCGACTCGACCGACACGGAGACCGACGCCGCCTCGGAGACTGACACGGAGACCGACACCACGGATGGTGGGCTGGTGCTCGAGCTCCCCGAGCTGTCCTGCGCCGAGGCCGTCCAGATCCCGGCGGGCCTGTCCTTTCACCTCACCCACGCCGAGTGCGCGAACAACAGCTGTGCCTGGAGCTACGATCCCGTGGGCGCCGAGATCACCGGTATCGAGGGCAGCTACGACCTCGAGACCGGCGCCTTCGAGTGGACCGTGAGCTACGACCCGGCGCACTGGCGGGTCTCGACCACCGTGGTCGGTCAGGGCACCATCGACGAGCAGGGGGACGAGAGCTCGAGCTACACGTCCACGACCCTCGACATCCTCGACGCCGAGATCGTCGAGAGCGTGGTGACCACGCGCACCGGATGCAGCCTGACGCGAACGACCACGGACGCGGCCCAATTCGAGTACGTGCTGGCCGGCGAATTCGGCGAGAACTTCGTCTACACCGAGGGCCAGATGCCCGAGCTGTTCACCAACGCGACCTCCCCCGAGAACGCCACCGGCACGCGCACGCCCGAGGGGCTCGTCGCAGAGAACTTCATCTACGACCACCCCGGCGAGGACGAGTTCGACTGGTGGGGCTACGACCAACAGCTCAGCGGCGACGCCGACGGCAACCGCGTGGTCGACTTTCACCAGTTCGAGAGCTTGTACTGGGACCGCGATGGCATCTGCGACTGGGACATCAGCGGGACCCAGAGCTGCACCATGGTCGAAGTCGACAGCGTCGACTGGGGCGGCTTGGCCGAGTGGACCGTGGACTACGCTGGCAACGGCACGGGGGTGTTCTCGGCGTGGTTCTACGATCAGCCGACCATGACCTGGAACCCCAAGGAGTGCCCGATCACCTTCGAGTCGTGGGCCTGTCACTACGACTGCCCCGGCGGGCCGACGAACAACAGCTGTCAGTATTTCCTCGCCAAGTGAGTGCTCAGCCGGGGATCACCTGCGCGCCCACGGCGTAGGGCAAGATCCGCGCGATGTTGCGGGCGTCGTCGATGCCCCGGTGATGCGTCCCCTCGAGCGGCAAGCCCAAGCGGCGCAGGGCCCCGGCCATGCCAAAGCGCTTCGTGGTGCCCACGGCCGCGCTGAAGGCCTCCTTGATGTTGAGGTGCTGACCGCGAAAGGGCAGCTTCACCCCGTGAAAGGCCGCGTCTTGGCGGAACTGCATGTGGTCGTACTTGCCCCACGAGGCAAACACGGCCTCACTTCCGGCCATGAACTCGCGCAGCTCGGTGAGCACCGCCGGAAAGGTCTGCGCCGCGTCGACCTCGGCCTGGGTGATCGAGGTCAGCCGCGTGCAAAAGGGCGTGAGCTTCGGGTGACGCAGCGGCCGAACGAAGCGCTGGAACTCGGCGATCGGCTCGAAGATCTCCCCATCCACGAGCACGGCGCCGATCTCGATGATCTCCATCTCCCGCTTGGGCACGGCCCCCTTGTCGTCACAGGTCGCCTCGAGATCGATCACGAGATAGTCGCGCGCGTGCATGTTGTCTGCTTTTCTCATGCCCTTCAGACTAATGGCGTTCGATGACCACGCCCGGACAAGAAAAAGGACAAACCAGCCCTCGCGCCGGCTTTGACTGGGGGGACTACGTCGACCGCCTCGTCGCCGAGCGGGGCTCGCTGGCGGCGGCGGCTGCCCACCTCGCGCAGCGCCGCGGCTTCAGCGAGGACCTGCCCAGCGTCGAGCGCGGGCTCCGGCGCCTACGCGGGCGTGGCAGCAAGGACGGCGGCGTGTGGGGCCAGCGAGCGCTGCGCTGCTTCGGCCTGCCCGCCGCGGTCGACGACCGCGTGCGCTGGATGGGCCAGTACCACACCCGCTTCAGCGACCTCCCGACATCGCTGGGCCAGGAGCTGCTCGAGCCCTGGGACCGACCGCCCGTGAGCGAGAGCCCCGCGCGGATCTGGCTGCTGCTCGGGCGGGTCAACCTGGCGCTGCGCCGCCGCGCCGATCCCTGCGGCCTGCTCGAGCAAGCCGCCGTGCTCGAAGCCCAGGCCGAGCCGGCTGCGCGCATCGAGCTCGCGCTGGTCCAGGCCTTCGTCTGGTCCAAGCCCGGCGCGGACGAGCGCCTGGCAGAGGCGAGCGCCGCCCTCGCCCGCGCGGGCGCGCTGCTCGAAGAACGCCGCGCCGAGCTCGACGCCGACGACTACGCCTGCCTGTTCGCGCGCTGGATCGACCAGGGGGCCTACCGGCTCAACAAGCCGCGGCAGGGGCTCCCGGATCACCGAGGCGCCGCCGCGCTCTACTAGCCGCCCCCTCGCGCTGAGCGGCGCGGTTCGACAACGTCTGGCGGTCGTGATCCCGTAGGCCTCGCACGAGGCCACGCATGACGATCCCCCGCTGGAACCCTCCCGTCACTCTGTCTCCCCGCGTGAATGGCCATTCTCTGGGGGGGCGGCGGGGCGCCGAGGCGACGCGCGCGTAACACTCGCGGGCGCCCGGGAGTTGGGCTGCCATGCGCTCTTCACTCGCGTGCTTCGTCTGTCCACGCTCTCCCGCCTCGATCGTGGCGCTGTGCCTGTGCCTGGCTGCGGGCGCTTGCGTTGGGGAGGGGGCCAGGGATGGGGATGAGGGCGAGGGCGGGAGCGCGGATGAAGGCGTCGACGAGAGCGGCGGCGAGCCGGGGGAGCCCGACGCCGCCGCCTTGGTCGACCAGGCCCTCGGCTACCCGGACTTCGAGCGCATCAACGCGGCCCCTTTCGCCAGCCAGCACGGCCTCGCGGCCAGCGTGAACGTCTGGGTGCCCGCGCAGTACGCCGACGCCTACCGGGCCATCGATCCCGACGATGCCGAGGCGACGGCGGACTTCCCTGCGGGGGCGATGATCGTCAAGGAGCACCTCGACGACATGGGCGAGGCCGTGGGCGTGACGATCATGGTCAAGGCCGAGGCCGGCTACGACCCGGAACACGACGACTGGTGGTGGGGCAACGCCGACCTCGAGGGCAACATCAGCGACGCCGGCGTGGTCGGCTACTGCGTGAGCTGTCACGAGCCGCGGGCCGCGGCCGACTGGCTGTTCGGCGTGGCGCCGGCGGATCAGCTCTGAGGCCGAGACCCCCGGTGTGTTGGCTCAGCCTGTGGATTCAGTCGGGGCGCAGGCGCTTGGGCACGGGGAGCACGTCGAAGTCGCGCGCGGCGACGACCTCGCCGTCGAAGACCTCGCGGGCCTGCTCCAAGAAGGGCGCCGTGCGATCGTAGCGCCGCGAGAAGTGGGTCAGGACGAGCAGTCGGGCGCCAGCTTGGGCGGCGATCTCACCGGCCTGGCGCGCGGTCAGGTGGCCGTTGTCCTTGGCCCGCTGGATGTCCTCGTCGAGGTAGGTGGACTCGCAGATCAGCATGTCGGCCCCGGCGGCGAGCTCGAAGGCGTTTTGGCACAGCCGCGTGTCCATGACGAAGGCGACGACCTGGCCGCGGCGGGGCAGGGCGACGTCGTCGAGGGTGACGACGCGGCCCTCGATCTCGACCTGGCCGTCGATCTGCAGCTGCTTGATGATCGGCCCGCGCAGCCCGGCCTCGCGCAGCTTCTCGGGCTGCATGGTCCAGCCGGCGTGCTCCTCGAGGCGGTAGCCGTAGGTGGGCACGCCGTGGCTGAGCGGGAGCACGCGCAAGCTGACGCCGCGCCCGGCCTGCTCGTGGCGCCAGATCTCGCCGGGCTCGCGGATCGGGTTGCTGTGGACCTCGGCGCGGTCGTGGTAGATCGAGGCCCGCCGCAGGCGGCGGTAGTACTTGTCGCCGGAGGCCGGGTAGTAGACGTTGACGGGGTGGGGGCAGCCGTCGAGGGAGAGCAGCTGGGAGATCCCTGCGAGGCCCAGGCAGTGGTCGCCGTGGAAGTGCGTGATGCAGATCTTGGTGATGTCCGTGGACGACACGCCGGCGTGGATCAGCTGGCGCTGGGTCCCTTCGCCGGGATCGAAGAGCAGGCCCTCGCCATCCCAGCGCAGCAGGTAGCCGTTGTGGTTTCGGTAGCGCGTGGGTACCTGGCTAGCGGTACCGAGGACGACGAGCTCGCGGACGGACATGGAGGGCCGCGAGCATAACCGCTCGTCGGCGAGAGGCCAGCCCCGCGGGCGCGCGGCGTATCTTTTCTCGCCGCATGGACGTAGGCTTGAACAATGATCGAAACGAAGCGCGAGGTCGATGTCGCAATCATCGGGGCGGGCTCGGCGGGCCTGGTGGCGCGCCGCCAGGCCCTCGCCAACGGCGCCAAGCGGGTGTTGCTGATCGAGGGCGGCCCCTATGGCACGACCTGCGCGCGCGTCGGCTGCATGCCTTCCAAGCTGCTGATCGCCGCGGCAGAGGCGGCCCACGGGGCGCAAAAGGCGGGGGTGTTCGGGGTCGAGGCCGAGGTTCGCGTGGACGGCGAGGCGGTGATGGCCCGGGTCCGCCGCGAGCGCGATCACTTCGCTGGCGGCGTTGTCGAGTCGACCGAGGCGCTGCCCGAGGATCAGAAGCTGCGCGGCTGGGCGCGCTTCGTCGGGCCGAAGAGCCTGGTCGTCGAGGGCCTCGACGGCGAGGGCGAGACCCACGTCGACGCCGAGGTGATCGTCATCGCGGCCGGCTCGGCGCCCTGGGTGCCGCCGCCGCTGCGCGACCTCGGTGATCGCCTGCTGAGCAACGAGAACATCTTCGAGCTCGCAACCATCCCGCGCTCGCTGGCCGTGGTCGGCACGGGGGTGATCGGCCTCGAGCTCGGCCAGGCCATGGCCCGGCTGGGCGCGCGCACGCGGGTCTTCGACGTTGCGACGCGCATGCCCCTGGTCAAGAGCGAGCCGATGCAGGCCGAGGTCCGCAGGTGCTTCGAGGCGCGCCTGGATCTCGACTTGGGCGTCGAGGACATCGCCGGCGAGCGGATCGAGCTCGAGGGCGGCGGCGCGGGGGTGCGCCTGAGCTGGACCGACGCCGAGGGCAACGCGCACAGCGACGAGTTCGAGTACGTGCTCGCGGCTACGGGTCGCCGGCCGCAGCTCGAGCGCCTGCAGCTCGCCGAGGCGGGGATCGAGCTCGACGATCGCGGCGCGCCGCTCGGCCTCGACGAGCGCACCGGGCAGATCGGCGAGCACCCGATCTTCATGGCCGGCGACGTCACCGGCACGCGGCCGCTGCTCCACGAGGCCGCTGCCGAGGGGCGGATCGCGGGCATCAACGCGGGGCGCTGGCCCGACGTCCGTGCGCAGCCGCGCTACGTCTCGCTGGGCGTGCTGTTTTGCGATCCCCAGGTCGCGGTCGTCGGCGAGATCCCCGAGGAGGGCGAGGGCGAGTGGTGGGAGGCCGGCGAGGTCAGCTTCGGCAACCAGGGCCGGGCCCGGGTCATGGCCAAGAACTGCGGGCGGGCGAGGATCTACGCGTCGCACAAGTGCGGGACGCTGATCGCGGCCGAGCTCGTCGGGCCGCAGGTCGAGCACCTCGCTCACCTGCTGGCCTGGGCGATCGAGGAGAAGGTCACCGCTCAGCGGGCGCTGGCCTTGCCCTACTACCACCCGGTGCTCGAGGAGGGGCTGCGCACGGCGATCCAGAGGCTGGCGCGCAAGCTCAAGCTGGTCGCCAAGCCCCACGCCCTGGACTGCGGCCCCGGGGTCTGAGCGCCCGCGCGCGGCCGCTCAGCGGTCCATGAATTCGAAGCGGTAGCGGCAGCCGAGCTTGTTGTCGGCTGCGCCCTCGATCCGCTGGGGATCGAGGCGGCGATCCGTGATCAGCTCGAAGAGCCTGTGGACGTAGCCCATGGCCGAGTACTCGAGGGAGATATGCCAGCGCGAGGGGCCCTCGATCGCGACCACGAAGCCGTTCTCGGTCTCCTCGGTCGTGAACTGGCCCTCGTCGCTGTAGACCCGCCACAGCCGCGTGGTCAGGGGCTGGAGCTTGACCTGGCCACGCCGCGCGCTGTCGAGCAAGTGCGCGTAGGGGCCCTCGGTCAGCGCCCAGTCGGCGGACTGATAGCCCAAGGTCCAGTAGGCGCGCTCGTTGCCCTCGTAGAACATCTCGAGCAGCAGGGCCTGGAGGCCGACGTAGTCGTCGAATTCCAGCAGGCTCGTCGGGGTGATCAGTCGGCGCAGCGAAGGCTGCCGCTCTCGCAGCGTCGCCTCGAAGCGCTCCCAGGCCTCCTCACCGAAACGCTCACGGATGAGCGTCCGCCGACCAGCGTAGATGGTGCCTTTGATGAACAAGCTTCGTCCTCTTGGCCAGCCTAGTCCAAGCGGACTTGGTCGCCAATGGCTGGATTCGAACATTTCGAATCGCGAGCAGTGCCAAATGGATCACTGCTCCAACGACCGATGGCCCACATGTGTTCGACGTCATTTCGCATACTCGGACAGCCGAACTGCGGATAAATATGGATGTGGGCGCGGGCGCGCGAGGGGCTGTCAGACTCGCGACCAGGGGGTCGTTTGCGGGTGAGTTCAGAGTCGAGACAATTTGCGTGAATTGCGCAAATGTAGTGTTGGGCGGCGAGCGGGCGCGGGCTCAAGGCGAGGAGAAGAATGCCTCGGCCTCGGCGGCGAGGGTGTCCGGGTCGCGCAGCGGTCGCGAGCACGCGCGATCGCTACATAGGTAGACGGCGGGCGCCCCCGTGTCGGGGTAGCGGACGCCCGGCGAGCTGCGCTCGACGGTGGCGCGCGGCTCGTAGATCCCCAGCGCGGCCCGCCACAGCGCGTCGGTGCGCGGATCATCGGCCTCGCCGACGACGCTGAGGTCGAAGCGCGGGCCTGCGAGCTGCTCGAGGGCGATCAGGTAGTCGCCGACGAGCTTGCTGCGCGCGGCGAGGTGCTCGGGGCCCAGGGCGAGCAAGGTCGCGCGGGCGAGGTCGAGCCAGGGGGAGGGCTGCTCGTCCGCCCGAGCGTCGAGCGCCGCCAGCTCGATCAAGAAGCGGGCGGCGCGGGCGTTCTCGGGCAGGGGCTTGCGGCGCTGAGCGAACACGCCGATGGCCTGGGGATCTTCGCCGTGGGCGTAGAAGCCACCGTCGGCGGCCGCGAGCACGTCGACCATGGCCGCGGCGAGCTCGCGGGCGGCGTCGAGCCAGCGCGCCTCGCCGGTCACGCGGTGTAGGCCGAGCAGGGCGAGCCCGACCGCGCTCTGATCCCCCAGGTGTAGCTGGGCGTCGTCGACCGGCGCGCCCGCGTCTGCGCCAACATCTGCGCCAACATCTGCGTGGGTGAAGGCGCCCGCGGGGGTGCGGTGGGTAGCGAGCAGGCGCTCGCCAGCGCGGACGGCCGCGGCTCGCAGGTCCTCGTCGGGCGCGGCGCGGTCGAGCTCGGTGAGCGCGTGGATGATCAGCCCGTTGAGGTCGGCATAGATCGCGGTGTCGATCCGCGGCTGGCCCAGGGCCCGGCGGCTGGCGTCGTCGAGGGCGTAGAATTCATCGCCGTGGATGTCCTCGCCGTCGTGGCGGCGGAGGTCGGCGTCCTGGCTCGAGTAGAACCCGCCTCGGGGGTCTTGCATGCGCTCGAGCAGGTAGCGGGTGAGCTCGCGGGCGTCGGCGAGCCAGCGTGGGTCGCCGGTGACCATGGCGGCGTGGGCGTAGTTCTCCACGCCGCCGGCCTGGACCATGGCGATCTTCTCGAAGTGGGGGCGATCCCAGACCCCGCGCAGGGAGTACTGATACATGCCGCCCCACACGGGGTCGATCAGCGCGCGCTCGGCCGCGAGGGTGGCCAGGGCGCGCTCGCGCCAGCGCGCTTCATCGGGCTGGTCTGGGCGCAGGCGCGCGCGCAGCAGGGCGTAGTCGATGGGCCCGGGCCAGGGGTACTTCTGCTTGCGACCCCAGCCGAGGCCCTCGGGGTCGAAGAGGCCGTCGAGGTTGGCGGCCACGCGAAGGCGCAGCGACTCGAGGTCCTGGTCTTCGATGGACGCGGGCTCGTCCCCATTTTGATCCCCATTCTCATCAAAGCGACGCAGCTCTCCGGCCTCGTGCTCCGCGACCAGGGTGCGCAAGAGCGCGGCGAATCGCTCGGGCTCGCGGTAGCCACGGAGGTTGATGGCCGGCTCGGCCGCGGGCGAGAGGATCGCGGTCGCCGGCCAGCCCCAGCGACGGTAGCGCTCGAGCAGATCCGGGCGCGCGTCCGAGTCGACGCGGATGATCACGAAGTGCGCGCGCAAGAGCGCCTGAACCTCGGGGTCGCGGTAGGTGGTGGTCTCCATGACGTGGCACCAGTGGCACCACTGCGCGACGACGTTGATGAGGATCAGGCGATCCTCGTCGGCAGCTCGCTCGAAGCTCGCGGGGTCCCAGGCCGACCAGGCCAGCTCGCCTGGCGCGGCCTCGGCGGGCGCCTCGGCCTGGCCCCGGTCGCGCTGGGCCGAGCAGGCGAGGGCGCACGCGAGCGTGCACAGGCCGAGCGCCCTCGCAAGCCGGTTTGTTCGCCCAGCCACGCGCACGAGATCCGCGCTCAAGACATCCGCGGCTGGTGAGGGTGGAACACCCGAAAGGGCTGAAACACAGGCGGCGGCGGGCTGCTCGGCGAGGCGAAGAGCGAGTCGAAGTGCGAGCGCCGGGGCGCGAGCTCGGCCGCCTCGAGCAGGGCGTCGGCGAACACCTGAGTCATGGTCTCGGCGATGCTGGGGGCGGGCGGACCGAGGGGCTCGGGCACACACGCCAGCGCGCTGCCGCGCTCGCGCAGCTTGGCGATGGCGTCGCGCTGGGCCGCGTCCACGTGCGCGCGCTCGTCCTCGTCGAGCTGCTCGCGCAGCCACTCGTGCAGATCCCAGGCGAGCTGACCGTGGCGCAGCTCGTCGGCGGCGAGGCGGGCGAACACCCGACGCAGCGCGCGGTGTTGAGCCTGGCGGGCGAAGCTGGCCGTGAGCAGGGCAGAGAAGGACTCGTGCACGCAGCCCTCGACGGCGTTGTGCGTGGCGACCTCGACCAAGGTGGGCTGCGCCCGGGGGGTGGTGGTGGGCGTGGGGACTCGTGCCCCACGCAGCTCGGCGAGGGCGTGGATCCAGCGGGCGTGGTTGCGCTCGTCCTCGGCCGCGGCGCGGCAGCGCGCGATGAGCTCGTCTGGCGCGTCCCATGACTCGAGCTGGGCCGCGAGCTCCTCGAAGGCGTGGATCGAGGCCGCCTCGAGGTAGGCCATGGCCGCGAGGCTCTCGCCGAGGGCGTCCACGCAGTCGGGGTCTCCGCCCTCGACGTGACCGAGGGGTCGACGGCCCTTGCAGTAGTACTCGATGCCGACGCCCTCGCAGACGACTCGCCCTGGCTCGCTGGTGGTGTCGGTGTCCTGACCGTCCGCGCCCTCTTCGGGCAGGGTCAGGGTGCAGCGCTCGACCTCGAAGGCCCTCCAGCCACGAAGCTCGGCGTAGACCGACTCACAGACGGTCTCGCAGCGGATCGTGTCTCGGCTGGTCTGCTCCGTGTCGCCGCCCTCGATCAGGGAGGCGATCAGCTCGTCGAGCTCTTCGGCGCTCACCTCTTCGTCGAGGTCGAAGTCTTCCTCTGGCGGATCACAGTTCCAGGTGGTCGGGCAGCCGGAGAGGGGCAGGAGGGCGAGGGCAGTGACAACGGCATGACGCATCTCCATCACTCGAAGGTTAGCGTGGAAGTGACTCGGTGCCGTATCAAATGTGGTCGTGATTAAAATCTGCGCGCTCAATTGCGAGAACGTCGAAAACCTACCGCTCACGTCACGGTGTGATGGGTCATTCGGCCCCGGGTGTTTTTGCCTCGTCCTCACCCGCACCCTGACCGGAGATCGGCGTGGACGCGATCGTCCAGCCCGTGAAGCCGAGCAACACACCGATGATCGGGTTGAGCAGGTTGAGGAAGCACCACGGCAGGTAGGCCAAGGTCGCGACGCCCAAGGTGCTGCTCATGAACGCGCCGCAGGTGTTCCAGGGGATCAGCGGCGAGGTGATCGTGCCGCCGTCCTCGAGGGCGCGCGAGAGGTTCTTGGGGTGTAGCCCGCGCGCGGCGTACTCGTGGGCGTACATGCGCCCGGGGACGACGACGGCGAGGTACTGATCCGCGGCGAGCACGTTGATGCCGATCGCCGTGAGGATCGTGGCGGCGATCAGCGAGCCGGTGCTCTTGGCCGCGGCCAGGGTCTTGCTCGCCAGCGCGCGAAGCTGCCCGGTGTGTTCCATAATGCCCCCAAAGGACATCGCGCAGAGCACGAGTAACACCGTACCCGCCATGCTGTTCATGCCCCCGCGCGCGAGCAGCTCGTCGACGGCGGCCGAGCCGGTGTCGGGCTGGTAGCCGTTCATGGCCGCGCCGAGCACGTCGGCGGCGCTGGCCCCCATGATCCAGGCCATCACGCCCCCGAGCAGCGCGCCGGTCAACAGCGTGGGCAGGGCCGGAAATTTGTAGGCGACCATCAGCGCGACGACGGCCGGGACGGCGAGGTGGATCAGCCCGGGGTCGAAGGTCTCGTCGATCAGCGTGGTGATCTCGGCTACCGACTCGGCGCTGGCGCTGCCCTCGAGGCCGAGGCCGATCAGGGTGTAGGCGAGCATCGCGATCACCCACGCGGGCCCCGTGGTCCACAGCATGTGGCGGATGTGCACGAAGAGCTCGGTCCCGGCCATGGCGGGGGCGAGGTTGGTGGTGTCGGACATCGGCGAGAGCTTGTCGCCAAAGTAGGCCCCGCTGATCACCGCGCCGGCGGTCATCGCCGGGTCGATGCCCATGGCCTCGCCGACGCCGATCAGCGCCAGGCCCACGGTCCCCGCCGTCGACCACGACGAGCCCGAGACCAGGCTGACGATCGAGCACACCGCGCAGCTCGCCGGCAGGAACCACTGCGGCGAGAGCAGCTCGAGGCCCCAGGCGATCAGCGCGGGCACGATGCCGGCGGCCAACCACGTGCCCATGAGCATGCCGATGATTAGCAAAATCAAGATCGCCCCCATGGCCAGGCCGATGGCCTTGAGGATCCCGGCCTGGAGCGCCTCCCACTCGTAGCCGTGGGCCCAGGCGACGAGCCCGGCCACGCAGGCGCCGAGGATCAGCGGGATGTGACCCGAGCCGTCGAGCACGACGATGGTCACGAAGAGCAGACCGATGAGCGCGAGCACGGGGACCAGCGCCCAGATGAAGGGGATCGGCGTCACGCCGGGCTCCGGCGTCGCGCTGCGTGGCTGCTCTTCTTGCACGGATCCGCCCATTTCATGACGAGAATGGCGGTTTGGGGGCGGTCTTGTCCAGCGCGCCGACGCGGGCGCCACGGTGGCCGCGAGCTGATACCGTGCGCTGGTGAGCGACGCAGCCCTCGAGCTCGAGCCCGGCCTCGACCGACTGATCCACGCGCTGCCCAAGGCGGAGCTGCACGTGCACCTCGAGGGCAGCATCGTGCCGGAGCTCGCCCTGCGCCTCGCGGCGCGTCGCGGCGTGACGCTGCCCGGGGCCGAGGGCGGCGTCGAGGGTCTGCGCGAGGCCTATCGCTTCCGCCGCTTCACCGACTTCATCGCGCTCTACGTCGCGCTCTCGCGCTGCCTCGAGCGGCCCGAGGACTTCTGCGACGCGGTCGTGGGCGTGGCGGCGCGGCTCGGGGCGCAGCAGGTGCGCTGGGCGGAGCTCACCTTCACGCCGATGACCCACGTCGCCCGGGGCGTCGATGCGGACGCGATGCTCGCGGGCCTGGCCGAGGGGCGCCAACGCGCTCGCGCGGAGCATGGCGTCGAGATCGCCTGGGTCTTCGACGTGGTCCGCAGCTTCCCGGATCAGGCCGCGCCGACCCTCGACCTGGCCGTGCGTGGGCGCGAGCAGGGCGTGATCTCGCTGGGCGTCGGCGGTCCCGAGGGTCCGCGCTGGCCGGTGGACGCGATGGCGCCGGTGTTCGCCCGGGCCAAGGCCGAGGGCCTGCACAGCGTCCCCCATGCCGGCGAGCAAGACGGGCCCGAGAGCATCCGCGCCAACCTCGAGCTGCTCGGGGCCGAGCGCATCGGCCACGGGGTGCGCTGCGTCGAAGACCCCGCGCTCATGGCCACGCTGCGCGAGCGCGGGATCCCCCTCGAGCTGTGCCCGACCAGCAACGTGGTCCTGGGCTTCTACCCGAGCCTGGCCGAGCATCCGCTCCCGCGCCTGCTCGCGGCCGGGCTCCCGCTGTCGATCAACAGCGACGACCCGCCGCTCTTCGGCACGACCTTGGTCGAGGAGTATCGGCGCTGCGCGGCGAGCTTCGCCTGGGACCGCGCGCAGGTCCTGGCCGTGGCCGCGGCGGCGGTCGAGCACAGCTTCATGAGCGCGGCGGGCAAGCGGGCGCTGCTCGCCGAGCAGGCCGAGGTCGCGAGGACCTGCGCGTGATCGATCTGAGCCTCGCGCTGACCGAGCACACGCCGGTCTTCCCCGGAGATCCGCGGCCCCGGCTGCGCCGCGTCGCCGAGATCTCGCGCGGGGATCCGTTGACCGTGACCCGCCTCGAGCTCGACTGTCACGTGGGCACGCACGTCGACTGCCCGGCGCACTTTCTGGCCGAGGGGGCGAGCCTCGACGCCTACGGCCCGGGCTATTTTTGCGGTCCGGCGCGGGTCTTGGATCTGCGAGACGTCCCCGCGGGCGCCCAGATCTCGGCGGCGCGGATCCAGGCGGCCCTCGGCGGGCGAGCGCTCGCGCCCGGGCTGCACCTGTTGATCGCCACGCAAAACGCCGCGCGTCTGGTGGCCGGAGACTTCTCGAAGCTGGTCACGCTGAGCCCGGAGGCGGCGGAGATCCTCGCCCAGGCGCGGCCGCGCAGCGTGGGCTTCGATCACTACAGCCTCGACGCCGCGGACGACCTCGAGCTGCGGGCGCATCGGGTCCTCGCCGCCGCGGGCGTGCCGACGCTGGTCGCCCTCGACCTGAGCGGCGTGGAAGACTGCGCTGGCGAGTGGGTGCTGTTGACCTCACCTCTGCCCCTGCGTGGCGTCGAGGCGGCCCCGGTCCGCGCGCTGCTGTGTCGGCCGGGCGCGCTGCTCGAGCTCTGCTAGGAGCCCGTGGTGAAACCCAACACGACACCTGGCTTGGTCTTTTCGCCGAGGGCTTTGTCGCCAAAACTGGCAGTACGCCCGGTACAGCGGCGTTTTGGCTTCGCGCCCTCGACGAAAAACCCGGCGCCAGGAGCCGCGCTGGGTTCCACCACGGAATCCTGAATACGCCCCTAAGCCATCGAGATCAAACAAGTTTCTGGAGCCCGGCTAGACCGTCTCCACCATGTCTCCACTCCCGACCGGCGAGCCGGGCGAAGGAAGTTCGAGGAGCTTGATCGCCCGCTCGAGCGCAGCAGGGCTCAAGTGCATGTAGCGCTGCGTCGTCTGGAGGTTGCCGTGCCCGGCGAGCTCCTGGATCGCCCTCGCGGGCGCCCCCCTCATGGCGAGGTGGGAGCAGAAGGTATGCCGGAGCTTGTGGGGCGACCTGTACTTCAGCTTGGCCTGCCGGCACAGCTTCATGAGCCAGTTCGCCAGGCTGTTGACGTGCAAGGGCTCCCCGTCGTCCTCGTAGAGGACCCGCGGGCCTTGTGAGTGCCGGTGCTTCCTGAGCGCCTTCGTGAGCCGCTCGGTCATGGGGACCGTGCGGATCTTGTCGTGCTTGGGCAGCGTCACGTGGCCCTCCCACTCCGCCTGTTCGACCGTGAGCAGCCGCCGGCGGAAGTTGATCGACGACCACTCGAGGCCGCGGATCTCACCGGAGCGCAGGCCCGCCTCGCCGCCGAGCAGGACCATCACGAGCATGCGGTGGTCCAGCCGCGTCGCCGCGGTGACCAGCGCCTCGAACTCGTCGAAGTCGTAGAACTCCATCGCGGTCATGGGCAGCTTGAGCATCTCGATCTCGAGGGGCATCGCCTCGATGATCCGCCAGCGGACGGCGACCTTGAGCATGGTCTTGACCTGCCCGAGGAGCTTGTTGACGGTGCTGTTGGCGAGGTGCTTGCGCTGGCCCTTGAAGAGCTGGATGTCCTCAGGCGCGAGCTCATGGAGCCGAGTGCCCCCGAAGGCGGGGAGGATGTGAAGGCGCAGCTTCTTCTTGGTGTTCTTGACGGTGGTCTGCTTGTGCCGGTTGGCGTACACGTGTCCTTCGAGGAAGCGCGGCGCGAACTCGGCGAAGGTCGGGACCTCCTTCGTCTCCGACCGGGGCGCCGCCCCGGCCTTGGTGCGCGTCGACGTCTTGGGCGTGGGCCCGTGCTTGAGCAGGTGGCGCTCCCGCTGCTGACCCCAGCGCAACGCGGCCGACTTGAGCTCGACGGGCGCCTTGCGGCGCTCGCGGTATCGCTCTCCGTTGTCGAGCCGGATCATGATGTCGACTTCCCAGCCGCCCTTGCGGTACGGCCTGATTTTCACGGTCATTGCCTGTCTCTCCTGAGAGGCGCGACCGCACGTCTGATGCCCACCCAGCCTAGCAGCGGGGGATCGACCTAGCCAGCCCACGGGCCAGGCTCGACGGAGGAGGCCAGCCACGCCTCGAGAGCGTCACGGCGGAAGCGCAGCCGCCGGCCGAGCTTGGTGACCCCGGGGATCTCTCCGCGCTCGACCATGGCGTACACGGCCTTGCGGCTCACGCGGAGGAGCTGGGCGACCTCGTCTGCCTGGAGGAGCAGGGGGAGGTCTTCGAAGCCTGGCAGGCGACGGGATCGGCGCGCCATCCAAGGAGTGTGGCGCGGGTCCGAAAGGCCGCCAACGGCCGTGGGGCGGGGATCGATGCCGACGTCTTGCGATCGTTCCGGTGTGTAGGCCGGGCGGTGATGTCGGGTCGCACAGTCGCCCTTGGGTGGCTGGGCTTCCGGCCACCGACGAGCCCGGCCAGTACAGCGTGCGGGTCTCGCCCCGGGGCTGGCACGTCGGCCTGGCCTTCGACGTGCTGCGGGCCTTCACCCGGGCCAACCGCCTGCGCTCCTGAGCAGCTGGGCATCCCAGGTACGAAGGTCGCCCACGCCAAAGCGTCGAGCAACTTGGCCCGGCGCGACCCTCAAAGATCGCGCCGAGTACGATCTCAGCAGCGCTGTGAATCCTGCTAGGGTCTCCGACGGGGTGCGAAGTTTCCCAATGATGGCGCGGACTTGGCACGCATCCCGTTGGAATTGCTTGGGTTTCTCGTGCCGTCTAGTTCCGTGGGGTTCCGCCGCGGGGGGCGGGCAAGTGCAGGGTCACAGCACACTGGCAGCACCGGCTCTCAGCGCGACCTCGACCACGGTCTCGACAACGACTGCTCGACTCGTGGCCGCGGTACGGCAACTCCGTCTCGGCTGACTGGTCGACTATCATCTCGTCATGCCGCCGAGTCCTCTTTCCGTGGGTCGTCAAGCGCTGCGAGCTGGCAGGTGGGCTCTGGGGCAGTCCGAAAAGCGGGAGCTGCTAGACGAGTTCGAGCAGGCAACGACAGAGCACTCGCTGGCCATGCTGGACTCACTGCTAGCAGCGATGACCCAGCATGCCATCGAGACCGGTTCAGACCCACAGTGGCTCGCGGCGCTCGACGACTCCCTCCCTCCAGCCCAACGCGCGGAGGCACTCACGCTGCTCAAGGACGCCTTCTTGTCCGTACTCCGACTCTCGCACGATCCCATCTTGGGCAACGAAATGCTGGCCCTAGTCGCAGCGGGGGTTCACAAGGTCTCTGCACCAAGTCAAGCCATCCCTCGGATCCTATCTCTCGCCCCACAACTCGTCCCTCAAGATCTCGAACTGCTGA
Source organism: Pseudenhygromyxa sp. WMMC2535 (assembly GCF_011083025.2). Classification (NCBI taxonomy): domain Bacteria; kingdom Pseudomonadati; phylum Myxococcota; order Nannocystales; family Nannocystaceae; genus Pseudenhygromyxa; species Pseudenhygromyxa sp. WMMC2535. The sequence continues at coordinate 1,483,874 of NZ_JABJWV010000001.1, read as the reverse complement.
AGCGCTACATGATTGAGGGGGTTGAGAACATTGAAGAGACGCCCGAAGGCAGCCCCCGCATGTTCCCTCGAAAGATGCTCCAGCATGATTTCAAGCTGTACTTCATCTCGCCGAGTGGAGTTCGTTCTCACCCACTTGATTCGTACTCCTATCAAGCTCTCAAGCGACACAGCCTCATCCGCGACACACCATGGTGGCAGGATCCGGAGCGGCCTCGCGGCAAGCCCAAATCTCCTCCAGGGATGTCCATCGGCACCGTTAAGCACGAGCCGTTCAAGATGGAGTGGATGCTCACGGAACTGGGCTGGGCTCTACTTGAGGCGGTCAATGGTCGGCGGCTCATCGAGTTGTGGAGCACGTGGACCGGACGAGCGGACTAAAGGCAGCCTAATGAGCACCTCCGACTTCTTGGTACCTGGCACCCGAATATCGTGCTATCGTTTCGGGCTAATCTCCGTTGGCGGCTCCCAGCGGACTTGCGCAGCCATCACGAGTCACTACTAGGAACCGCGGCTTTGGCGAACCCGCAGACCAGCCCGTACGTACGCACTTTGTGGCAGGCGTGGCCAGAGAGTCCACTGGGCACAACTCTGTTGACCAGCTACACGCTCAACGCGCCATTTTTTGAGGCTGTCCTCCTGCCGGAGCTTGTTCGGCGTCGAGCATCCCCGATCGTGGTGTTCGTCGACCGGACGACGGGCTACACGCCGGCAGTCGGTGCTGTCGGCAGCCTGACAGCGGCCGGCCGCGACTACTACCTCGTCCCCGTCGACTGGGGAGCACGGGCATTCCATCCCAAAGTCCATTTGTTCTGCCACCGAAACGTTGCACTCGTGGGCAGCGGCAACCTCACTCCATCGGGCATGGGCCGCAACCTCGAAGCCTTCGATCGACTCGACGGGCAGGCCGAGTCGGCCGCCCTCGACCAAGTTCGGGAATTCTTTCGCGCGCTCATCAAGCATGAGTTGGCCTCCCTCCCACAACGCGAGCGCACCCACTTGCTCGCGCGCGTCCCTGCGACGAACGGAGGCAAGGGGGACGCGTCATTCCTCCATTCGCTGGGTACCAGAGTCTCTACGAGCAACTCGAGAGCATCGACCTGGGTGGCGATGGCGACGAAAGTCTACTTGCGGCTCCGTTTCAGGACTACAACCACAAGACCAACCGCGAGTTGAGCCGACGGCTGCGACTCTCGAGCGTGCGTTTGGCGGCCGACGAGCGACGGCCACCTCCTACCCCATCCGGCTTCCAGACGGGCGTGATTTCAGACGGGACTGGCCGACGGCTGCACGCGAAGGTGATCCATCGCAAGGGCGCAGAATCGGCGATGTTGGTCGTAGGGAGTGCGAACCTGTCCAGCGCTGCGTGGGCGGGTCGAAATGTAGAGGCGGTGGTAGTCCGCCAGGCCCTCGAGCCCGACGCGTTCTCGGGGATGTTCGAGGTCGCACGGTTTGAGCCAGCCGAGTGGAGTGAGGCAGCGGAGGTCGAGCGCCGGCCAATTGAGAAGCTGCCGCTGCTGCCCCAGCCAATGGTCGCTCTGTCTGGTCGCACACTCGTTATCGAGCTCATGGCACCGAATCTGGACGTGGAATTTTGGTTGGACAACGGCTCGAGTCGAAGCCTCCTCGCAGCTGAACGTGACCAACCGACTCAATGGGTGTGCTTACTCGAGGAAGAGCCTCGCGGCGTCTCGCGCGTCGTCGCGCGGGCACCTGGATACCGAGACAGTGCTGCGCTCGTCCTCCACACGGCCGACCTCCACACGCCAACGTGGCACGCTCGGATCAAGCGGGCGCGTCGAGGAGAAGGTCCAATCGACGACCCACTCCGGGTGGAGATCTTGGGACAGATCGGGGAGATTCTCGCTCGCCTTCACGGCAACGTCGCGGCGAACACCGAGTCGAAGCCCGCGCCGACCAAGAAGAACGTGGGGGGGCGGCGAGAGCCCGAGGCCATAGGGGAGTTCGAGATTGTCGACGAGCTGCCAATCGGTGTCCGGCACATGGGTGGGAGCGCACGGGCCCAGCTGCTCGAACTGACCCAGCTCATCGAAGTGGCGCTCTCGACCCCGTCGACGGACGACGACGGGGACGATGCGTGGACCCCGAGTGACCTGGACGAGGTCACGCAAGACGAGGAGGAGGACGAACAAACGAGCGGAGCGCGCACGAAATCGGGTGGCGAACGAAATACCGAAGGAAACTTGTCGCCCAACCTCGTCGAGGCGGTGCTGAAGCTCGCCCGCAAGTACCGGGAGCCAATGCGCAAACTCGCGGTCCAGGCTCCGCAGAACGCCATCGTGTTGTTCGAGGGCGTCGTGCACCTGCTGCTGACGACTGCAGCGATCAGTCGGGAACTCCGGGACAAGCTCTTGCCGGAGCTCGTCTCCTGGCTCTGCATAGCCTGGGCGGAGGCGCAGTGGCCTGAGCGAACGCGTGGGTGGATGCTGTCCGTCGAGTCTCCAGAGGAGTCCAACACGGAGTGTGTCTCGCCCGATCCTGTCGCTGCCTTGGTGGCGGTCTGTAGGTGGCTACATTGGATCGATCTCGACATCGAGGAGGGCACTGCGGCGCACCACGGCATGGATCAAGCACGCTCCGTACTCCAGGGGCTCGAGGCGTACATCACCGCCCATCCAGATTCCGGCGATCTCACCGCCCCCGAACTCGATCAGTATACAGAGACGCTGTTCCTACTGCGCTCCCATGTCTCGCGGGCCGAGCAAGCTCAAGCCCTGCTTGCGCCTGTCTGGAAGCTCGAGAAGCTCGGTCGTGCCATCAAGCGTTGCTCGACTCACCTCACCGAGATCCAATCCGAGCTCCGCGAGATCGAACGTATCTTGGAGAGCTTCTCTCATCGCTCGACCAGTTACAAGGAGGCTGCTGCACGCAAGGAGGTCTTGGGCGAACGCCACGGGAAATTGACCAAGCGACTAGCCAAGCTCGATCGAAAGAACAAGCAGGCAATCCACGCCGCATCCACGAGCACTCACGCCGGAGCTCATGAGCTCTACGAACGATGGAAGCACCTCTGATCAGCGTCAATTATTTTTTCCGATTGGCGACGATTATTCCTGCCGGTGCGAGACTTGCGCGTCCCCGTGCACGGCGACCTCGCGCGCGGGGTAGTTGTCGTTCGGGCAGTTGTCGCAGCCCGGTGTAGTTGTCGTCGGGCGTCAGCCCTTCTTGCGCCCCTTGGCCTTCTCGGTCCGGTAGCTGGGCACGTTGAATTCCAGGATCACCGAGTGGTGCACGAGCCGGTCGATCGCGGCCGAGGTCGCCATCTTGTTGTTGAAGATCCGGTCCCACTCGCTGAAGACCAGGTTGCTCGTCAGCGCCGTCGAGCGTCGCTCGTAGCGCTCGGCCAGCAGGGTGAAGAGGACCTCGGCCTCCTCGGCCGACTGCTTGACGTAGCCGATGTCGTCGAGGATCACGAGCTCGAAGTTGTCGAGCCGACGCAGCTTCCGGGGCAGCTCCAGATCTCGCTTGGCCGCGAGCAGCTCCTGGATCAGCGAGTAGGTCGGCGTCCACAGCACCGAGCGGCCCTGCTCGACGAGGGCGTGGCCGAGGGCCGCGAGGGCGTGGCTCTTGCCGACGCCGGGCAGGCCGAAGGCCAGCACGTTGATCGCCTCGTCGAGGAAGTCGCCGGCTTGCAGCTCGCGGAGCTTGCGGACCACCGGTCGCGGCAGCCGCTTGTCGTCGAGGGTCTCGAAGGTCTTGCCGACGCTGAGCTTCGAGGCCCGGCGCAGGCGAGCGACTCGGCGAGCGTGGCGGGCCTCGGCCTCGAGGTCCAGGACCTCGGCGATCGTCGCCAGCGCTGGCTCGTGGCCGTCGGTGACCAGGCGCGGGACCAGCTCCTCGGCCGCGGTCGTCAGCTTGAAGCTGCGCAGCAGCGTGGTGATCTGCTCGGCGTGGGCGGGGGGTCGAGGGTTCACGCCGCACCTCCGAGCAGCTCGTCGTAGACGCCCAGATCGGGCTCGCCGACCTCGAGCTGCGGGACCTCGGACTCCGTGGGCTGGACCCGCTGCTTGACCGTCGCGTAGTCGAAGGGCGCGCCGGCCTCGAGCAGCTGCGCGAGTTCGGCCTCGACCGTCGACTCCATCGTCATCGCCGCGAGGTGCAAGATCCTCACGTAGTCGACGTGGCCGCGCCCGGGTCGAGCGCGCTCGAGCGCGTCGTAGGCCCGGCGGAAGATCAGCGAGGGGTACAGCTCCTCGCGGAAGCAGTTGGGGAAGGCCCCGGGCTTGCGCACCAAGGAGGCGATCACGTGGCGGTAGTCGATGCGGTGCGCGCCTTCGCCTCGCAGCCGCGGGAAGGTCTCGACCACCTCACCGCCGTAGCGCAGCTCGACCTCGTTGGCGTGCAGCCGGACCTCGACCTGGTGGCCGATCAGCTGCGAAGGCACCGAGTAGATCCGCCCCCGCACCTTGATCGTGCTCCAGCGCCGGACCTTCGGCGTCTCGGTCGTGTAGGTCGGCACCGGCTTGATCGGCAGCGGCCTCAGCAAGGGGCTCTCGAGCTCGAGCTTCGCCGTGACGTGCTGGTTGTGCTCGCGCTCGAGGGTCTGCTGGACGAAGCGCTCGTAATCCTCGACGCTGGCGAAGTCCCGGCTGCCCCGCAAGATCAGCGCCTGCTTCAGCAGCTTTTTGGTTCGCCGATGCCGGACCTCGACCGCGCCGTTTTCGTGCGACTTGCCCACGTTGATGCGCCGGACCGTCTCGATGCCCAGATGCGTGCACGCGTCCGCGAAGCGCTTGTTGAGGCTCCGGCCCCGCGCCTTCTTCAGCTCGTGCGTCGCCGCCGACATGTTGTCGAGGGTCAGCTTCCGCGGCACCCCGCCCAGGGCCCACAGTGCCCGCTGGAGCCCCTCGACCAGCGCCTCGTAGCTCTCCGACAGCGCCACGCAGGCCCAGGTCCACGCGCTCGCGACCAGGACCAGCTCGAAGAGCAGGTGGCGGAAGGGCTCGCCCGCGATCGTCACCTGCAGCTCGTTGCAGTTGGTGAAGTCCAGCGCCGCTTCCTCGCCGGGCGGGTGCTCTTGCTGGAAGTAGACCTCCTTGTCTGGTCCGTGCAGCGCTCGCCAGTCCCGGACCCGCCGCTGCATCGTCCGCAGCTGGCCCTGGTTGAAGCGCTCGGGCTTCTCCTCGATCAGCTGCTTCAGCAGTGTCTTGGCTTCGAGCTCGCCCTCCTTGTCCCGCTCGAGCAGCGGGACGATCTTCTCCTCCCACACCCCCTCGAAGGGATCCTTGCGCGTCCGCCAGTGCCGCGGCTCCTTGGTCTGCGAGGGCAGTGGCCCGCTCTGCCACTTCCGCGCCGACCTCACGCTCATTCCCGCCGCCGCTGCTGCGGCCTGCTGTGTCTTGCCTTGGTTCATCTTGCTCCGTAGCAGCCGTACTTGCTCGTCCGTGACCACGTGGGGGCTCCTGCTCCCCAGCGTCCCACGCGCGTTCTGGCTGGCTCGGACCGGCAGGTTTAGTTGTCGTCGACCGGCAAAAGTTATTGTCGTCGATCAGTTCGCCTTCGTCCACGCAACTCGCCGGCATCGACACGTCGACGGCGGAACCGGGAGCGCAGTTGGCATCCAGTCGGTGCCCCGGAGCAAGGGGAGCAAGCTCCCGCTGGTCTCCGACAAGCGTCCGCCCTCAGCCTTTGATGCTCCCAACTATGGGCCCTCGGTCAAGGCTCTGGGGCTTGGTAGTCGCGCGGCAGGCCGGGTGACAAAGTTCGCGAAGAAGCTCGGGGCCACGCTCGACCTCGACGTAGCGTTGCCACCACCGGGTAGCAAAACCATCAGCGAGACCACGGTCGAACATCTTGGCGGCCTGTGCCTCTGCAACTCGCCGCTGCGAGGCGAACGAGACATGCTAGAAGAGCTGCTTTTTCGCCACGAACAGCGCCGCAGCCAGCACATCGAGAAGCGAGTCGATGGTCCCCGTCGACGGTCGCTCGCCTTGCTCCTGCACGCCCTCGAGCCCACTGAGAGCCCCCGCTTGTTCCTTCTCCAACGCTTCATCGACTGGCAAAAGGGCACCGGAGACTACGAGCCGCCGTCCGCACTGCTCGAGGAATCCTATGGGTGGGCCCTCCTCGGCCTGCGGTGGTTCTTCCGCCACTCACTCGAATCCGTTTGGGCCGGTTTCGGCCACCTGATCGACCGAGGCCACGTGCCGAGCACCGATCTCACAGAGACGGTAGCGGTCGTGCTCGATGCTGCAGATGGGTCGTCTCGATGGCTGCCGCATCACTCCTCGACGCTCGGTGAGGTGACCCGAGGGTTTGCGGAGGAGGCTGGCATCCAAGGAGAGGGGCACGAAGTGATCGGGTTGACGCTCGATACGGATCCAGGAGCGGGAATTGTAGCTGCGGCCGTCTCACTTGCGGCGCTGGCGATGCGCATCGATCGGATCGTGGACCCCGAGCGTCGGTATCGTAACTTCGCTTCTCTGGGCCAGTCTCTGCGCGTCAGCATGTCGGTATTTTCCGCGCATCCTGAGCCCGACACGACCCTCCACGAGTGGGTGGGACACCTGCTCGCCCGGTACGCTGTTGGGCAACACTTCGTGACCGCAACACGTAAGTGGCAGGGCGGGATCGACGGCTTCTTTTTCCACCCAACGCCCAACGGCTACGAACTCGCGCCAGGGGTGTTTCCTTGGACGCCCCATGGAGGCCCGACGAAGATCATGGCGGCGCTGTGGCTGATGCAGGGCATCGGTCTCGTGGCCCAGAGGGACGAGGGATGGATGCGAACGCCAGCCGGGGAACGCACCATCAACCGAGTGATCCAGGCAGGTGGCGGAGCGTCCGAATAACCTGGGCTTGCGGGCAATTTACCCAAGCCACACGACAAAACTCTGACGCTGCAGCATCAAGCCCTGGGCCCGTGTCTCCTCCGTCGCCTCCAGCACTTCGCCCTCGCCGACGATCTCGGCGGGCAACTCCGCGATGATTTGCCAGAGGCTCAGCTCGCTCTTGAGCCCATCGAGCACATCGAGCGCCACTCGTTCAGCCACCGATAGGTACACACTCCAAAGTGGTGCAACGACCGCCTTTGCGCCCGCGGACAACAATGCTCCAGCGACCCCATCTGGCGAGTGCTGGTCGCCGCTGATCCGGCCAGCCGAGCATGACAGCAACATCACCGTCGCCCCAGCGAACGCCTCTGGCTGCTCCGCGAGCATCCGACCGGTGAGGTCGTCCTCAGACCCATCCCGATCGACACACACAATCACGGCCTCGTCCGCTGTTCCTGCTGCGCCATGAGCCAGGACGATCAACAGCCCGTGGTTGGGTGCCTCGGCGAGCAGGTCCTTCGCGCTCGCCGGAGAGTCACGTGCATCCAGCGGCCGCAGCTGCTTCCCGTAGCGCCTGCCTGCGCTCACGAGTGTCTTCACAGGCCCCAAGCGACCCGCCCCCCTAGCGATGTGCGCAAGGGGTCGCGCAAACTTGGATAACAGCCGATCTCCTTGGCTGAATGCCCCACAGACGAGGGTCGAGTTCGGCCGCGTCGGGGCCGGAGTCGCTTTCAACGCCAGCGTATGCGAGCACGCGACGGGGACTCCATGCCACAGGATCGACGGGGTGACCAAGCGCAGCAGCGGCCCTGGGACCCACAGTAAAGCCCTGGGCGGTGTCCTCAAGAACCCCAGCAGTGGCTCGACGACCGACCCCCGCGCCCAGCGGACCATGGACTCATGCATGGCAAGAGCCCTTGGTTGCCCCCTGATCATCTCGTTGATCTGCTTCCCCAGCTCACGCTCGGTGTGTGGCGGCACCGGCACCTCGAGACACAGAACGCGCATGAGCCGCTGGCCCTCGCTACCGATGTGGAGCAGCGCGATACACGACACAGGATCGTCCAACAGCAACGACACGCCGACCGCACCCGGTTCGTGCTCGAGCCAGCGCCATGTCTGCTCGAGGCTCGGATCTCCGACCAAATAGCGGGGCTCGTCTTGATGGATTTGCTCGAGCAGGCGTCCGAGCTCCGGGCCATCGCGGGCATCGAGAGATTCTTGCCAACGCGACCACCAAGACGCAGAACCCGAATTGGGGCGAACGAGCCGCGCGTCGAGCACACGACGCGCGCTCGCTTCGGCCCGCAGCATCCAGCGGAGGACGAGTTCACTCGCGGCGCTGTCGAGCGCCCGCACGCCATCGTCGCCAACACCCACCACCCCCTCATCGAGGTGCAACTTGGCGAGGTGCAGCGCCACATGGCGCGCAACCCTGGACTCTTGCGCGCGCTCGGAGTCGTTGAGCAACAAGTACGGGGCCGCCTGCAGAAGCGCGCTCCAGGCCTGCTCGGCGTAGCTCGCGGCTTGCGACGCATTTGTCACTCCGCAGGCCAGCCAGACCAGCCGAAACGCCGCGTCTGTAAGCTCCTGTCCACCACCGAGTTCCGCTGCCGCTGACAAGGCACGGGACAACCATGTATGGGCCTGACGCACTGCTTCACGGGGAGGCCAAGGAAGCATCTGCATGTTCAGCCCCGAGTGGCCGAACAGCGCCTCGACAATCGTCAGGCCGGCCTCGTAGCAGGTCTCCCAGGCATGGCGCGCCGAGTGAGGGGCCCGAACCCGCGTCGAGCTCTCGAACAAGTTGAGAGAACGAAGCAGATCGGTCGCTGTGACGCCGCGACGTCGCCGGAGCTTGATCGCCAGATTGTGTTCGAAGGTCGCACGCTCGTAGGGGTCGAGCGAAGGATCCGCAAGGCGGCGTTCGTAGAGCTCGAGTTCCGCGACGTCACCGCCACGGATGGATGCGAGCCCACCCTCACATACGGCGCGCAAGCTTGCCCAGCTCGAGGTTCGAGGGACCGCGCTTTGGTCGACAGCGTCAAACTCTGCGAGGGCCTGGACGAGCACGCCCTCACGCTCCCGAGCAGGAACGTAGTCCGCCATCTTTGTGCGATACCAAGCGATCGAGGTCTGAAGCTCTGCGCGGCGCGTGGGGCTTTGAGCCAGTTCGAGCCCATGCTGCAAGGTCTCAATGCCGCGAAGCCAACGCTCCATGCGATCGCCGACTCCCATCTCGAGCTCGGCGTCGACCCGGTTGTTGAGCGCGTGCGCAGCCGAATCGCCGTCACCGTCGGCGCGTGCGCGCTCATACACCAGATGATAGAGGTCACGGGAGCGGCGTAGATTTTGGTTTCGATCGCCCGAGCGCGTGTAGCGAAGGCAACGGGCGAGCATCGCCAGTGCGTCGGTATGGACGACGTCTTCGCCACCCGCGACAGCGATCGCAGCTCGAGCCAACTCGCCAGACAGATCGAGATCGAACGCGGGAGACTCGGCAGCCGGCTCAGCGGGCTGCATGAGCGTTGAGAGCATGACGAGGAGTGCCTGCTTGACCCTGGGCTCGTCGCAACGAGCTATGGCTGCCCGCGCGGTTGCGATGGCTTCGCGCAGCTGGGGGCCACCGACTCGACCCCCCAACACCAGCCTTTGAAGGACGAATACACGGGCGACGGCGTGTCCAGCCGATTCACCGTCGAGCTGCTGCAGGTAGTCGTCGAACTCGCTCTCGCTTCCCTGAGCGAGGAGTATCTGGGCCGCCATCACGCTTTGCAGCTCTGGCTCGGTCCTGAACAGCTCCATCATCTGAGCCTGCGTGAGCCGCTCTTGGCGGCCGCTCACGCCGTGCCGAGCTCGGGAGATGGTGACTTCGTGCTGGGGATAGCGACGCTGGAGTTCGTCGAGGAGCGGGTCGACAGCCGCCCCTGGCTCGAGTCGCCGCAGCTGAACGATACGATCGCACAACCCCTCGAGCACAGCCGCGCCGAGCTCCTCATCTGCACGGGCCGCGTCCATCAGGTAGGTCACCGAGCTGCGTAGACGTGCGACCTCGTCCGCGTCGGGGTTCAGTTCGGCGATCAGCGTGGCCGAGCTCAGCGACTCCGCACGCAGTCGCCCTGTGCGCAGCGCGATCGAGCGATCGATGAGGGCCTGCGCCCAGCGGATGTCATCGGGGCTCCCTCGTTTGCGCAGCGTATCGGCAGTGACCTTCCACAGTTTGGCCAGACCCTGCTCGTTGGTGATACCGAGCCCTTGCGCCGCCTGATACTCGGCCAGGGCGCCGTCTACATCGGGCGGGTCCCCCCACTGCAGCGAATTCCCAAGACCAACCTGAGCGGTGAACTCGAGCCAGCTGTCTTTGAGTTCGCGCGCGGCAGCGAGTGCGTGACGCCACATCGCGCGGGCTTGCGCGCTGACTGCAGTTCGGTCGGTGGCGGACGAGTCTCGGCACTGCGTGGAGACGTAGCGTGCTTCGTGGATCAGGAGCTCGACCGCGGCGCGACCACTCGCGGGGACCTCGCTGGGCTCGAACTCGAGCTCTTCGCCCCGGGCACGCGCGATGCTCAGGGCGATCATGCGCAGGTCCGGCGTATCACCCTGCTCGAGGGCTTGCCCCACCACGACATGAAGCTCCGGCCACACGTCGGGTCCCGCCAAGTCGGGGATCTCGACACACCTTCTCAGCACCGGCTCGACCACCTCGAGCCATGTTGGCGAAGCGAGGGCGGTTCGAAATAACCAGGCAAGAATCGCATCGGCGCGGTCGCTACGCGCGCTGATGACCTGCTCGAGTAGCTCGAGCCTGGGCGGGCCTGTCTCGACGTCGAGCGCCGGGGAGTGACCATGGACGAGCGCCACCAACCAGGGCGCTGCTCGATCGAAGGGGCCTGGGGGCCAGTCTCCGGGCGCGACGGGCTGGTTTTCTGCCAGGCTCCGCATCCACTCGGCACGCGCTCGGGTGATCGATAGGAGCGACTCATTCACGCCGAGGACTTCGTGGGCGAGCATGTCCGCTACCTCGATGACCTCGCGCGCGCAAATCGGACCGGCAGCGGTGAGCATGAACGCAGCGTTTGAGCGAATGATAGCGAGCCGCCGTGGGTCGACTCCAGGAAAGGGCTGCCAAAGAAGGCGCACTCCGTAGGTTGCCAAGGCAGGCGTCGGCTCGAGCATGCGTAGCTTGATAATCAGCTCGAGCAATTCCGCCATGAGCCGCCGGCCAGGGTTGCTGCCGTCGAGCATGCGCAGGTTGGGCGCCGCTCGCTCGACGTGGCTCAGCGCCTGCTCGAGTAGCTCGGGATCCTTGCGCGCCTCACCGACCATCGCCATGGCAAAGGCCACATCGTGGCGCATGGATGGATCGTCGTGGCGATCGAGCGCGAGCACGAGCTGTTGCGCGCAACGCAGGCGCTCGTCCATGGCATCTGGCGGGAGGTGCTCGAGCAGGGCGTGGAGGGAGCCCACCCGTGCATAGCCCTCGTGGTGCTGCGCGCCCTGGCGCAGGAACTGGAGCGCCTCGTCTTGCCGCCCGCGCCGGGCCAGCAACATGCCGCAGATCTCCGGTGCGGTGTCTCGACCCCACTCGAGTACGCTCTCGCACAAGGGCTCGGGCAGTTGTGCGCCAAACTCCCACAGGATCCCTTTGACCACCTGGAGTTCGTCGACGTTTCGGCCGTCGCGCAGGACACCCGCGATCAGTGGCTCGGCCCACTCTGGCCAGGTCCCCTCACGAAGGGTCATGTGCGCCAGTTGTAGGCGGAGGTATCGCTGCTCTGGCGTCCCCTCGAGCTCGGCCACACCGCGCTCGATCACTCCTAGATATTCTCGCCCTTGTCGTCGCTCGTCGGCGGCCTCGAACAAGGTGAGCTTCACCCGTTGAGAAGGCGTGAGCGAGCCGCGACGGTCACGGAGCCATACGAACGCGTCGTCGGTGTCGGTCCGATAGTCTGGGAAGTCGAGGCCCAACGGAATCATGGCCAGGCGCGTGCGCGTCTCGAGCTCAGGGTCTCCTCGCAGGTAGGTGAGGGCTTCACGGCAGCGACGGCCCAGCTCCGGGGTCAGACGATCGAGCCTGTTGTGGACTTCGACGATGGTGAGATGAAGCGTGCCGAGGATACGGGGCGATGTCGTCGGCGGCAGCTCGTCGAGGGCCGCAAGCGCGGCTTCGGCCGCGCCAGCATAGTCGTGGGCGTCGAACAGAGCTTGGACGCTATCGAGGACCTTCGCGTGTGAGTCGGTGCTCATTGTTGTTCGGCAGTCTTGCTGGCCGGCTCATGGTTGAACGCGGGCTAAAACGCCAAGTCAGGTCTAGGTTTGAAGCCGTCCCGTCGCCTGGATGAGGTACTCGAGCAGGGCTTCGATGGCTGTAAAATCTCCTTTGGGGAACCAGATTGGAACGATGTTGATTTCGGTGAGAAACTTCTCTCGATCAAGTATGTCACCATCATCGGGGCACTCGAGAATTGCGAAGTGCCGGGAGACACGTCCCGCCCCCTCGCGCTGTATCGTCTGACGAAAGACGTCCAGGGTTCGATCCGAGCACAGGCTACATCCGATGAAAAGCATACACTGACGAGAATACAGTGTTGCAAGTAGTTTTGGGAGCGGCCGATCCATGTCAAGCGGTGCTCCGTAGAAAAGATCGTACTCCGATTTGGTGAACACACGACCATTAGCGTACTTGCTGTCGCCATGCAGCTTGATCAAGGCAGTGCTATCAGGCCCGGTCGAGACCCTGATGACCTCATCTGGAATGCTTGCTGGATGCCAAACTTCACTGAATGGACTGTCCTGAGTTCGGAATGCAAGCTCCAGGACCTCATCGAAATTTGTTGTAATCACAAATTTCTCTGTGAGAGCTCGAATCTGAAGGACCGGTCCCGAGAGTTCAGCCTTCGATGAATAGCGAGCCTCGACCTCAAGGTCAAACATATGCCGACCGCGTTGAGCGATGATCTCTTGCGCAACCTCCTCATACTCCCCTTGGTCGAGCCGCGTCCCGACGGGGCCCATTTCTGCCAATTCGGCCTGCCTACACAGAAAGCTCCGCCATCCCTCCTTGTTGCACGGGATTGACACTCCTGCCCCACAAAAGGAACCACCAGCCCCTGCGAGACCACACTCGCAAGCATTTCAACAAATCCTCGATTCGACCGAAAGCTAAGAACCTTTTCGATATGGTTGGCCCGGTCTTGCCGAACCGAGTTCTGCCACTCTTCGAAGCAAAGGTCGAACGCGACTCGATCTTGATGATAAAGCGCGTGTCCTCCCGAAATGACGTATCCATTCACTTCTGCGGGGTGCTTCTTGTTGAAATGATCGATAAATTTCGAGTACTTGGCGGCCTCGTCTGGTGGAAGATCGTATGCCATGTGCAATTTGCCCCTGCAGCTAGGCAGTCGTGCTGCTGACCCAGTGTTTCGCCACCCGCTCAGCCTGTTCGATGACGGTTTCTACAGCGTCCTCCCGCTTGTCGGGGGGGTAGCCGTGCTTTCGGAGTAGCCGTTTGACCTTCCGCCGCATGTCCGCCCTAACGGCCTCCTTCTGCGTCCAGTCGATAGTCACCGAGCGACGAATCACCGTCACGAGATCGTGAGCGATCTCCGCAAGTACGTCGTCACTCATCACCTGCTTCACATTCCCGTGATCGGCGAGGGCGTCATAGAAGGCGAGTTCGTCCTCGTTGAGCCCGAGCGTCTCGCCTCGCTTGGGCGCATCACGCATCTCCCTGGCCATGTCGATCAGTTCGACGATGACCTGAGCGGCCTCGATGGTGCGGTTTTGGTAGCGGATCAGCGTCTGCTCGAGCATCTCGGAGAAGCGCCGGGCCTGGACCACGTTGCGCTCGCGCTGAGTTTTAATCTCGTCTTTGATCAGCTTCTTGAGCAGCTCGACCTGCAAGTTCTTGTGCCTGGACTTCTTGACGGTCTCAAGAAACTCATCCGAAAGCACGGAGATGTCCGGCCGCTTGAGCCCCGCAGCGCCGAACACATCGAGTACGCTGTCAGAGGTGATCGCTCCCGAGACAATCTGCCGGATGGCGGCGTTGAGCTCGGTGTCGGTCTTGCCCGAGCTGCGCACCGTGTACTTCTGGATGTTGCGCTGGACCGCCTGAAAGAAGCCGAGCTCGTCCCGATACTTGCGCGCGCCTTCGAGGTGTAGGGCGATACCCGCGGCCTTGTTGAGGCTGGTCATCGCTTCCATGTAGCGCCGCTTGGCGCTCTCGGGGTCTCCGGGGTCGAGCCCGCAGATGTGGTCCACGCCACCCGACAGCGCGGTCAGCCGTTCGCTCGCCTTGGCGGAGTAATAGCTCTGGTAGTCGAAGCCGTGGAACATGGCCTGGACGACCTCGAACTTCTCTTGCAACACGGCGAGGGCCGCCTCGACAGGTATGCCGGGCTTGTCGCCCTCGCCACCGCCGTACCGCTCGACGGCCTTGCGGAGTTGGTCGGCGAGGCCGATGTAGTCGACCACGAGCCCGCTCGGCTTGTCCTTGAAGCGCCGGTTGACCCGGGCGATCGCCTGGAGCAGCCCGTGCCCCTGCATCGGCTTGTCGACGTAGAGCGTGTGGGCGCAGGGCACGTCGAAGCCGGTCAGCCACATATCGCGGACGATCACCAGCTTCAGCGGATCTTCGGGGTCTTTGAAGCGCCTCTCGATGGTCTTCTTGCGCAGCTTTCCGCGGATGTGCGGGTGGTACTCTTCGGGGTCGCTGCCGGCGCCAGTCATGACCACCTTGATCGCGCCCTCTTCGTCCTTGTCGGAGTGCCAGTCGGGCTGCAGGCGCGTGATCTCGCGATAGAGGTCGACGCAGATCCGGCGTGACATGCAGACGATCATCGCCTTGCCGTCGATGATTTCGAGGCGCCGAGCCCAGTGATCCAGCAGATCTCGAGCCACGAGCTTGAGCCGCTTTTTGGTTCCGACGAGGGCCTCGAGCTTGGCCCAGGTGCTCTTGAGCTTCTCGCGAGTCGTGTCTTCCTCGTCCTCGGTCAGCTCCTCGAACTGGTCGTCCACGCGGGGCTTCTCCGACTCGGGGAGGCTGATCCGGGCGAGCCGGGCCTCGTAGAAGATCGGGACCGTGGCGCCGTCGTCGACGGCCTGGCGGATCGTGTAGGTGTCGACGTAGTCGCCGAACACGGCGGGCGTGCTCTTGTCGTCGAACTCGATCGGGGTGCCGGTAAAGCCGATGAAGCTGGCGTTGGGCAGTGCGTCGCGGACGTTGCGGGCAAGGCCGTGGCTGACCTTGCCGGTCTCGGGGTCGACGCGCGACTCGAACTCGTACTGGCTGCGGTGAGCCTCGTCGGCGATCACGACGATGTTGCGACGCTGGGACAGGGTTGGGAAGGCGTCGCCGAGCGTGCGCTCCTCGTCGGTGAGCGAGAACTTCTGCACGGTCGTGAACACGACGCCGCCTGACGCGACGGTCAGTAGCTCGCGCAGGTGTTCGCGGCTCTCAGCCTGCCTGGGGGTGACGGGAAAGAAGTGCCGGGCAGCGCAAAACTGGCCGTAGAGCTGGCCATCGAGATCGTTGCGGTCGGTGATCACGACCAGGGTCGGGTTTTCCATCTCCGGCTCGAGGGCGATCTTGCCGGCAAACAGACACATCGAGATGCTCTTGCCGCTGCCCTGGGTGTGCCAGACCACGCCGATCCGCCGGTCACCGTCGAAGCCCGCGGCCTTCAGGGTGGAAGTGATGGCCTTGTTGACCGCGTAGTACTGGTGGTAGCCGGCGATCTTCTTGATGAACCCCTCGTCGGCTTCCCAGAGCACGAAGTGGTAGACGTAGTCGAGGAACCGCCGGTGCTCGAACAGGCCCTGGATGAGCACCCGGAGCGTGGGCATGGCCTCGGGCGCGAGGCTCTCGCCGTCGATGCTCCGCCACGGGCCGAAGCGCTCGAAGCCCGCGGTCAGGCTGCCGACCCGAGTCTCGGTGCCATCGGACACGACCAGCACCTCGTTGGTGTGGAACAGCGCGGTGATGTGGCGCTTGTAGAGCTGGAGCTGCCGCCAAGCCCCCTCGATTGTGGCCGCGGGGTCTTTTGGGTTCTTTAGCTCGATGACCGCGAGCGGAAGTCCGTTGACATAGAGGACCAGGTCTGGGCGCCGGTTGTTGTGGTTGCCGTCGATGACTGTGAGCTGGTCGACGACGAGCCAGTCGTTGTTCTCGAGGTTGACGAAGTCGAACAGCCAGCCGAGGTCGCCGCGGGGGCCCTCAGGGGTGTGAACCTCGACCTCGAAGCCCCGGCGGACCATCGTGTGGAAGGTGTAGTTGTTCTCCTCGAGCGAGGGCGAGTCGAGCAGCAGGACGCGGCGGGCGATGTCATCGATGGTCTCGGGGGAGAGGTGGTTGTTGATGCGGGTCAGGGCGGAGCGCAAGCGCTGTTCGAGGATGACGTCGCTATAGCTGACCCGCTCCGGGGTCGGACCGTCGGGCGCGATGGCTGGGCCATGGATGTGGGTCCAGCCGAGGGCTTGGAGCCACTCGATGGCGGAGGCTTCGACGTCGGACTCGTTCATGGTGGGGTCTCGATGAGCTCGGCGGCTTCGGGGACGCGGAGTTCGCCGGAGATGAGCTTGGGGAGGAGGGTGTCGCGGATCTCTGCGAGGGTGCGGGACTGTTTCGCGTTTCCAAGAATCTTGCTGACAATCGGTGCTGCGACGTGATGGAAACGAGCGTGTACATCGTTCGGAGGCACTAGAACAGGCATCGTCATGAGATCCCGCCTTGGAATACCTGGAATTGCGGCTCCCGTTCCCCGCCGCCGCATCTCGGCCATCATTGGATCGGAAGAGAGCCAGAAATACAAGTACTCTTGCGACAAGAGGCTGGATGTCCGAAGGCGGTACACGTGGCTATTTATCGCATATTTGCTGAAAGGGAAGTTGTCGCCGAACATTGTCACATGAGGACGAAAGTCGCCTGGTTTGCCGCCATCTTTGTACACCAGCACATCGCGATCTGCGACAATACCCTTCGTCATGTCCCTGAAAAAGGCTGCTGGAATGTACTTTGTCTTGTCAAAATCAAACTTCCCCAATCCCACGATGCTCTCGGCTCCCACACTGGGAACTCCCGACGTAAACTTGGCCACGCCACCTTTCGGCCTCTTGCCAGTCTCCAGAACCGAGAGTCGGTCGTTCAACGTCTCGACGTTCCAGCCCCTCGGGATCGGGCCCAACTCGCTGTCCACGAGATCGTCGTGCCCGTCGAAGTCGATGAACCAGGACTTGAACAGGGCCTGGGCCATCTCCTCCAGCGTCCGGTTCATCTTCCGGTTCAATTCGATCTTGTCGTCCAGCGCCCCGAGGACGGCGGCGATGCGGCGTTGCTCTCGGTAGGGGGGGAGGGGAAGAGTGACCCGCCGGAGTTCCTTTTGTTTGATTCCAGTGACCGTAGTTCCGGTCGAGCGAGCCTGAAGCCTATGCTGGACCGTCTGGGACATAAGAGTGAAACGCAAGAAAGTGTTATCAAGCACCTTTGGCGCTCCTCGGAGAAGGATAACTCGTTGTGCAAGAGCAACCCTATCCGTATGCAGTTGAGCAACCTCGCCCATTGGCGCCTCTGTTGTAATAACAACGTCCCCTCGCCGAGGGAGTCCACGCCTCATCCAGTCGTCATATATATCCTCTGCGATATACTCACCGACTTCAAGCAGGCGGCCATCTTTAATAATCTTTGCAGTTACCAGGGGAACCCCCGATGGTGCCTTGGGGGGCGTCTTTCCTCGATAGTCGATGATGCGGTCCATCACTGACTCGATGGGCTCCTCTCGCCATCCTTCAGGCAGATCAGTCATAGCCTAGCCTCCGAAGCTCAGCCCGAATTTGCGCTTCCAGCCGACCTGACTCGCCAATTTGCTCAAAGAATCGAGTGGTCAAAGACCGCATCCTTTTCTCGAAGGGCTCCCCGTTATCTTCGGTGTTCACGGGGTCGACGTAGCGCCCAGGGGTTAGTACGAAGTCGTGAGCGCAAATATATTCCTTTGTCGCCGCTTTACAGAACCCTGCTGCATCTTCATACCCTTCTCCTTTGCGCCACGTGTGATAGGCGTTCACAATCACTCCAACGTCCTGTTCGCTGAACACCCGATGCACCCGTGTCTCCATCCGTCCGAGCTTGCGAGCGTCGATGAACAACACCTCTCCCCGTCGATCGCGGAACTTCCCGTTTCGCTTGTCCCGGGCCAAGAACCACAAGCACACTGGAATCTGCGTCGCATAGAATAGCTGCCCTGGCAGTGCCACCATACAGTCGATGAGATCCGCTTCGACCAACCGCTGCCGAATGTCGCCTTCCCCCGACTGCGTCGAAGACATTGACCCGTTCGCCAGCACGATCCCCGCCGTCCCCGTGGGTGATAGGTGATGTACGATGTGTTGCACCCAGGCAAAGTTCGCGTTCCCCGCCGGCGGCACCCCGTACTTCCAGCGAACGTCCTCGAGCAGCCCCTTCCCACCCCACTTCGAGATGTTGAAGGGCGGGTTCGCCATCACGAAGTCCGCGCGCAGGTCCGGGTGCAGATCCTCCTTGAAGCTGTCCGCGTGCTTGTGCCCGAGGTTCGCTTCGATTCCCCGGATCGCCAGGTTCATCCGCGCCATCCGCCAGGTCGTCGGGTTCGACTCCTGCCCGTAAACACTGACCGCGTCGCGTTTCCCGTCGTGGGCCTCGATGAAGCGCAGCGACTGCACGAACATCCCCCCGGACCCGCAGCAGGGGTCGTAGACGCGCCCCGAGTAGGGCTCGAGCATCTCGACGAGCACCCGCACGACACTGCTCGGTGTGTAGAACTCGCCCCCGCCCTTCCCCTCGGCCGAGGCGAAGCGCGACAGAAAGTACTCGTACACGCGCCCGAGCGTGTCCTTGTCCCGGTCCTCCTTCGAGCCGAGGCCGATACCACCGATGAGGTTGATGAGCTCGCCGAGGTTACGCTTGTCGAGGCCTACACCTCCGTAGATTTTAGGCAGCGCCCCCTTGAGCGAGGGATTGTCCTTCTCGATAGCGATCATCGCGTCGTCGACCAACTTGCCGATTGTCGGCTGCGTCGCCTGGCCCTGGAGATGGTGCCAGCGGGCCTGGTGCGGGACCCAAAACACGTTCTCGGCCGTGTACTCGTCCCGGTCCTCGAGCAGCTCGGCGAGCTCGGCCTCGCGGTCGTCGAGGTCCTCGATGTACTCGTCGCTGTCCGGGTCCGAGACCAGCTTGATGAGCTCCTGCTGCCGCTCCTCGAAGGCGTCCGAGATGTACTTGAGGAAGATCAGGCCGAGGACGACGTGCTTGTACTCGGCCGGGTCCATGTTGTTGCGGAGCAGGTCCGCGGCGGCCCACAGCTTGTCCTCGAAGCCGAGCGAGCCGTTGCGATTGTTGGTCGTTGACTGCTCCATACGCTTTGTCTTACCCGTGGCCGGCTTGGGCGAGCGGCGGCCACGTCGCTTCGAAGTCGAACCCTCGGCGCTGCCGCTCGGGTTCGACTCTTCGCCAAGAATCCGGGCAGCGATCTTCGCCTTCTCCTTGCCCGAGTCGTCGAGGTCGTGGGCCGCGCAGATCTTCTTGAGCTCTTTGCGGCTGAGCCTGCCCAGAATCTCGGCGAAGCTCGCCCGCTTGGAGCGACCGAGGACGTCGACGAGGTCGTCCTTGCGCGTCAGACCGGCGCGGTCGAGATCGAAGTCGTCACAGAGGCCGGTGAGACGCTTGACGGTGAGTTCATGTAGTGCCGTGCGCTTGGTTGGCTTTCTCATCGCGAAGTCCAGAGAGGGTACAATGTTCGGCAGCCGTGTGGGGGAGCTCCCCCTACAGTGGACCGGCAACGCGCGAAACCCACATCTGGGACGACGGCGGCGGTCAAGTTGCGCGTTCTTGGTGCTCGTCAACCGACAATATAAGGACAACCACGGCTTTCGGCGGCAGCCGAGCCCTGCCTGCGTCACCCGTGGTGCGGACTCAGGCGTGGGTCTGCTCGAGAAGATGTCCTCAAGCAGCTCCCGCCGCTGCTCCTTGGGGGTTCTTGTCAAGTCGAACTCGAAGGAGCTCTCGTTGTCCCCCGGCTCTCGGCCCCTTGCGGCTCGCGGCCAACGGCTCGCGGCTCTCGTCCGCTGGCCACCAGCTCATGCTTCGCTGGGACTCAGCCGCCCTCGGAGCAAGGCCAGGAACTGGAACAGCACCCGCTGCTCTTCTACCGTCAGGAAGTCGATCGCGTCGCTGAACTCGCGTCGCGCGTCCCGCTCGCCGAGCTCGAAGCCCTCGAAGAGGGTCGAGAGCCGCAGGTCGAGGCCCTTGCAGAGCTTGCGTAGCGTGTCGAGCGAGGGAGAGAACGAGCCCTGCTCGAGTCGACGGATCGTGTCCGCCGACAGACCGCAGGACTCCGCCAGCTCTTCCTGGGTCTGCCCGCGCGCGCGCCTACACGAGCGGACGTGACGACCGAATGAGTTGGTCGGGCGGCTCACGGCAACACCTCGAACACTAGCGAAGACTCCGACCGAAGCATGGCGAGAACATCCCGGACGCGATCCGCCATGAACAGGCCGTCGATGTCGGTTCGTGGCGCAGTCGATGCCGAGTTGCCAATGCGTGCCTTCTCGCTGCGCTGCCTTGCTCCACTCGGAGGGCGCTGGTACCGTGATGGCGGCCCGTGCAAGGGCTCGGAGAGCACAACTTTTTGCCCCCTGCGGTCATCTCCGGCCGTTGGGCGGCCTGTCGGGCGAAGTCGGGGCCCGGCCAGTAGCGGGGCGGTTGCACCCGCCTCGCACCCGCATGCCCGTGCAAGGGCCGGAGAACCATGAACCATCGAACCCTCGATCCTCCCGCACCATGTAGCTCGTCACCGCTGGGGAGGACGCCGTGTTGACCGCCAAGCAGATCGCCAGGCGCCTTCTCAAACGCCGCCACGCCGTGGGTCTGACGCAAGAAGCGCTCGCCGCAGCCGCCGGCCTGTCGACCGAGACCATCGGCCGACTCGAGCGGGGCGTCATCCACACCAACCTGTTCACCTTCTGCAAGGTGGCCGAGGCACTCCAGACCAGCCCCTCCGCCCTGCTCGCGGAGAAGCGCAGCGACGAGATGGTCGAGATCGCTCTCGGATTGCCCGAGCCGGAGCTACAGATGGCCACCGTCATGCTGCGCGCCCTGTCCGACCACATCATGACGCGGAGCTGACGCACGCCGTCAGTTCAAGTCGCGCTCGGCGAGCAGATCTGAGGCTGTCACGCCGAGCACCTCGGCGATCTGCCCGATCAAGCCGAGATCGGGGTCGAAGTCGCCCCGGAAGATCGCCAACAAGCGCTCGGTCGAGATGCCGCTCGCGCGGGCAACCGCGTCGAGCGACATCTGCTTGGCCAGCGCGTAGCGCCGCACGTTGGCCTCGACGACTTCGTTGGGGGCGCGCTTCACGGCGGCATCGTACCCGAAGCACCCGTCACCGACTACGGCTCGGTCCCACCTCGCGGTCCTGTTCGCCGTGGTGACGGTTCGCCATGTTGAATCCGTGAACGATGACCTCGCGAGTGTTCGACAAGCGGTTGCAGTGGCGGGAGAGCATCTCGGGCCCGATGGCGCCACCCAACGCTTCATCTACGACGTCGAGCAGGGCACGTGGCGACAAATGGTCGCGGAGCTGCTCCACGAGGCGACCTTTGATGCGGACACCCTGGGCGAGGCGTCATCCAGGCTGGGACTGTCCGTCTCCGAGTTGGAGACGTGGATGCGCTGGGTCCGAGGCCCGCTGGATGGGATTCAGCCCGCCTACCTCGTCCCGATGGGCTCATGGTCCGAGATGCGGGATGGCTTGCTGCTGTCGATCGTCACCGACGCCGGCTCGATGAGGAAGGCCGCGAGGTCCGTCAACGTGCCGAGGTCGACGCTCGGCCACTGGGTCCGCAGGGCCAGGCGGCGGTGATGGTCGCCATCGTGCCCAGCGGTCCGCCGGTCGAGATCGACCTCGATGCCCTGGCACCGTTCGTGCGCGAGTTGGTGAGCTGGCTCGGCGTCGACGAGTGCCCACCAGCGCTTGCCGACCTGGTCAGCCGTGCTCCGGTGGGGCTGCTAGATGATGTACGCCGCGATGTCGGCCGAGAACGAGATAGCCTGCGCCCGTGGACGCTGAATGAGCTCGTGCGCCATGTGCTCGTGCCGCTCGGCGAGCTCTCGCTGGTCGACGGGCAGCCCGTGATCCCAGAGCTCGGGGTGGTGTTGGTCGACGTTCTCGGAGATCCCCGCCTCGGCGCGCCCGAGCGAGACGACGTGGAGCTCATCCTGCTCGACAGCGAAGTGCTGGAAGGACACCTCATCGCGGAATCCCAGGGCGGTTGACTCGGCCGCGAGGCCAGGTCGACGAGTACACCGGAGCTCTGCGTTCCTCGTGCATGCGGGATCGCCTGCGAGCTTGGTCGGCCTTTGAACAACGCCGGGGATTGGCATCTGCGACAGGAAATCACCCTCGCGCGTAGGGACATCTCGGGCGTGCCGACTCGAACCACAACCTACGAACGGCCTGCCGCCAGACGGCGGCGGTGGGTTTTCGTGTGGAACCTACCCGTTTCGGCGCCCCACGAAGGATTCTTGGTGGCCGAGTCCTAAAAGTCGATTCCTCGCACACAGGAGCCTGTTCAGAGGCCGAATTCGTGTCGTGGGGAGCATGCGTGTGGAAATCGCTGTGGGCGTTAATGTGGAAATTCGGAAACCGCCACTTACTCCGTGCTAGCTGTCCGATTTCGCGGAGTGATTGACTTCCCCACGGCGACCACACGGCCCAAAAAAGACCGCGTCCCCACGAGTTCGCGCCACGCGCCCCCACGTGCCTCTCCACGCCAAGGTGCTACGCCGAAACCCATTGGCGATGGACTGCCTCCGGCCCGCTCACGCAGCGGTCGGAGCACTCACGGATGAGGTCCCCGATGCGTGGCGAAGAAGCGATCGAAATTCTCACAGCCGACCAGCTCGCGGAGCTCTTCGGCGTCAACCGCAAGACCATCTACGAGGCCGCGAGCCGCGGCGAGATCCCGCACCGCCGGCTGGGCCGGCGCCTGATCTTCGAGCGGGGTGCTGTGCTACGTTGGCTCCGCCAAGACCCGCCATCGGAGGATAACACCGATGAGCGTTAGGAAACGAACGTGGCGGGACAAGCATGGCCGCCAACACACACGCTGGATGATCCACGTACACCACACCTGGCCTGACGGCCGCAAGCAGTCCATCCGCAAGGTCTCGCCCGTGCAAACCAGGCGCGGTGCCGAGGCCTACGAGCGGGAGGTCCGCAAGCTGCTGGCGTCTGGCTCGTGGAAGGAAGGAGAGCGCAAGCAGACCCCGACCCTCGAGGGCTTCGCCGAGGAGTTCCTCGCGTACCAAAAGACCCTCAACAAGCCGTCCGAGCTGGCGAACAAGGAGATGATCCTCCGCGTTCACCTGCTCCCGGTCTTCGGCAAGCGCCGGCTCGATCAGATCGACGAGCGGGCGATCGACGCCTACAAGGTCGAGAAGCTCGACCAGGTGACCAGGCGGGGCAAGCCCTACAACCCCAACACCGTCAACAAGCACCTCAAGCTGCTCGCGCGCATCCTCCGAGTCGCGCGCAAGTGGAAGCTGATCTCGGACGTCCCCGAAGTTGGCCTGCTCAAGGCGCGCAAGACCGACTTCGACTTCCTCACCTTCGAGGAGGCCGACGCGTTCATCGCCGCGGCGAAGCAGCACGTACCGCACTGGCACCCCTTCGTGGTCGTGGCACTGCGGACCGGGCTGCGAGTCGGCGAGCTCATCGCGCTACGCTGGCGCGAGGACGTCGATCTCGTTCGCGGTCGCGTGACCGTGCAGCAGTCCTACAACCCCCACAACGGCTTCACGTCGACGAAGAACGACAAGATCCGCGAGCTCCCGCTGACGTGGGACGCGATCGCGGCACTCGAAGCCCAGCGCGAGTTCGTCGATGTCGACAGCGAGCTCGTGTTCCCCGGAGCGGACGGCGAAGTCCTGTCCGCGAACAAGACCAACGAGGTCCTCGCGGAGATCTCCGAGGCCGCCGGCATCCGCCGGATCCACAACCACTGCACTCGTCACAGCTTCGCGAGTCACGCGGTCATGCGCGGGATCCCGATCCGCCAGGTCCAGGAGTGGCTCGGCCACGGTTCCATCGTGGTCACGATGCGCTACACCCACCTGGCCCACGGCATCGGCGACGATCTGATCCGGCGGCTCGCGCCGCCGACCCCCGATGATGCTGCAAAGTCGCAGCACATACACAGCCCTCAAATTTGGCGATCGCCGAATTCGGGCTCCCAGACCCCGATAGACCCCCTAAATTAACCAACCCGAAGACCCTGCTAGAGCGTCTTGTACTGGTTCAAGCGCCTGCGCGCGCGATTGCGATCGTCGTAGCTGGGTTTTTCTTTGTCGAGTGTGGAGGGGAGAAGCAAAGCGGTGTTGCGTATGACGTCCGCGTAGGTGCTGCGGACGAGCGCGGGCTGGATGCCGGGCAGGTTGTGCTTGTCAGGTGCCGCGAGGGCGGCGCTGAGGCTGCTCCCATTGGCGATGCGCCACAAGGCATAGATGATGGACTTGCTCTGCTCGAGGACGACATCGTCCACGACGCGCTTGGCGTTGATGCCGATGAGCTGAGGATCGAGCTGGTCACGATTCGCGGGGTCTTCGGCGTAGCGCTTGACCGCCTCGATGGTCTTATTGAGGGCACCGAGTTGCTCGGCGTTGAACTCCGAAAATCCCAGCAAGCTCGACTGAACCGAGTCCGGCGGAAGCTTGGGCAGGCCAATGATGTCGATGTTGATGCGAACGCTGGCCATGCCCAGCTGGGCTTGGGCGGCGACTCCGGCGACGGAGGCTTGAAGCTCACCTTCGATCTTGGTGGCGGCCAGGGCGATACGAAAGCCAACCCCGTAGACCGCGCTCACCAGAACCTTGGCGGGATCACTGGTCGCGGAGACAGACCCGCGCATCATGTAGTCGAGGACGAAGAGAGTAGAAGAGCCTTTGCTGCTAACCTCGAATATACCCCCATAGCCGATGTTGGCCGCAGCCTCGACACTGAGTTGATCTCGTTTGAGCTTGATGTTCGAAGCAATCTCTCCTGTGAAGCCTGGGACAACTGGCACGATGCTAGTGCCGTGAACCTTTTGTAGGTAACTGAGCGTCGGGCCGGGGTCGCCGGGATCGATGAGGAATTCGGACTGACTCATGCTGTGAAGTTAAGGCTCTTGCACGAGCGCAGCAAACGCAAACTTGACCAGGTCAGCCAGCCGGCCGAAAACGTTCATTCAGGGCAACTGCGAGGACGAGGGGCGCCACACCTGCACGCGCGCGCATTTCATTGATCGCATCCACACGATCGCACACAGATCTTCATCTGGCCGAAGCGGCGTCCGATCACTCACCATTTGTGACCATGCGCACTGCACGTTTACCGATGGAATGACTAATCAATTCACCTACTCACTGAGCCTGACGTCGAGGGGCACGACCGCGGGAGCAAAGCGCAGGCGGGCCCCTCGGCGAGTGCGGCCTACGGCAGTGGGCCCTTGGTCTCGGACGTCCACATGCATCTGTACCGCATCGCTGATCACCAGCAGCCGCACCGCGGGATCATCGGCCGCTCCCGGACCGAGACGCCAAGCACAGCCGTGAACACGACCATCGACTCGCCAGGCCGTTCTTGGATCGGGGGCTTACCCCTTGAGGCAATCGAGCAACACCTGCAACACCCTGAGCATCTGCCTCACCTCCTGCGTCTCGAGCCCCCTGAGTAAATCCTGGAGCTCCCGACTCGGATCCAGCTCGCCAAACTCGAAGGCCGCGAAGAGCGTGCTGAGGCTGAGCGTCATTCCCTGGGAGAGCTTCCTCAGCGTGTCGAGGCTCGGCGAGAAGTTCCCCTTCTCAAGCCGGCGGATCGTGTCCGCGGACAACCCCGAGCTCTCGGCGAGACCCTCTTGAGTCATGTTCCGAGCCTTGCGCAGAGATCGAACATGACTGCCAAAGTCTTGGCTGAACTTCTTGTCGGTCGTGTTCATCAATCACCGATACCGATTCGATAGAGACCTTCTCGCTCAGGAGGCGAGCTCGCATTTCGGGCGATCACCACAGCGGGCCCAGGCTCAGGGTGCACGAGACAAAAGGATCGGCTCGCACGTAGGCGTTGCCGGAGTGAGTCTGGAGCAGGGCAGGCTCGCCATCTCGTGTCTGATAGATCTCCAGCCGCCGTCGGGGCCGGTCGATGAGCCAGACGAAGGCCACTCCGGCTTCGGCGTAGCGCGGCAGCTTGCGCTGGCGATCGAGTTCCTCGAACGCAGGCGTGAGCAGCTCGCAGACCCAGTCTGGCCGCTTCTGGGCGCAGATGTGCTGCGCCTCGAACTCCGTGGCCTCGCCCTCGTAGCGCCACCCTGCGATGCCGGGCACGAGCAGCTCTACTTCATCGAGCCGGAGCAGGGGCTCCTCGAGGAGTAGCCATCCCTCGAGCCGCTCCAGCTCGCTGAGCAAGGTCGAGCGCACCACGAGGTCGAAGAAGTGGGGCGCGGGTCGGCTGTAGAGGTCTCCCCCGATCAGCTCCGTCACCCGGTCTTTGCGATCGTGCTGGTTGAAATCACGAAAGGTGGCCCCTCGCTTGATGGGCTTTGGCAGGGCGCGGCTCATCGCAGGCACGCAGGAGGGGCCCAACTAGGAACGCTCTACCAACCCCCAGCGTGTTCCGCTGGTCTGACCGTGACGCCGCACGACCCCCGCGGCCTCGAGACGGCGCATCGACGCTTGCAGCTTCCAGCGAGGGCCCCCGAGGCGAGTTCGCAGGTAGGCCGCCGCGACAGGCCGTCCAGCTGCGGTGAGCACCTCGATGGCGAGCTCATCGAAGTCCTCCCCGGTGGCCTTCTTGGCGCGCCCCAGGCGGGCGTAGTCGATCGCTGACGGGTCGGAGTCGCCGCCCTGCGCCGTGCGGCTGCCTTGGAGGAGCTCGTCGATCGTCAGGGTTCTGAGGACCGGAGCCAGGGGATCGTCGCTCATGACGAAGCTGGCGAGCTCGCCGAGGCGGATCTCCGGGTGATCATAGATGACGCGGAGCACCGCGCTGCGCTGACCGTCTTCGAAGAGGGCTTCCAGGCTCATGCCTTTAGGTCACCAATCCCCTCGAAGTGATGGCCAGAATTCGAGAAGTTAAACGAGAGTTAAATCATGCCTCTTCGAGAGGGCGAGTCGCGCCTGCGAAGATGTGCCGTGTTTTGTCGTGCAAACGTGCACGGTCTCCAGCCCAAGCAACGCGTCGTCAAGGGGAAGAGCTGCCGAGAGAAACTCGGGGCTTCCTCTGGCTCTCATCGAGCAGTCGCCGGAGCTGACGAACCACCTCCCCCATGCGCCACCGAGCCGTGCTCAGCTGGATGGACTCGGCCTGCGCGAGCGCTTCGGGGCGACCTCCCGCGAGGCGATGCCGAAGCGCACGCACGAAGATCGAGCCGAGCTTGGCCACAGCGCTCTCCAAGCGGCTCGCCTGCTCCTGCATCTCGAACTCCTGACTGGGGCTCTTGTCTCGCGCCAGTGGTTCGGCCTCGAGCTGAACCCAGGGCCGCCTGATCTGGCTCTGGTGGGCTTGAAGGCGCTTGTTCTTTGCAGTCACCCGCAGCCAGCGCAGAAGGGAGTCTTCCTGCCGAGGCTCGAAGGACCAGATCTTCTCCCAGACAGCCAAGAAGGCGTCATGAGTGAGATCCCCAGAACCCAGCATGCGCTCGAGCTCCTCGGCGAGCACCTTGCCCAGCGCCTGACTGGCACCGGGCTTTTGGGCGAGCGTGTCGACTCTGAGTTTTTCCAAACGCTTGGCCAACCCTTCGTCGTTCACCATCAAACGCTATCACTGACTGCAACCGACGCGAAACTGTACCAAGGTCCATGCACGTTGGTGTAGGATTGGCGCCCCGGGGTCCCTCGTGGAGATTAAGTACCATTCCGAAGAGCAATACGTGCCGATGACGCCCGAGGAATTCGAGGTGATCGAGCGCGAGTACGCCAAGGTCTTCGGCCCCGATGACGCGATCGATCGTCCCCGCGCCGCCGATGAGGGCAAGGATCGCTACGCCGAGGGACCCTGGCGAGAGCTGCGACGCGAGGTCGATGAGCGTCATCTGAGTGCCGTGCTGGGTGACGGGGAGCACGTGGCCATCGGGCGCTTCGAGCTGCTCTGGGAGATCGGCCATGGGGGCATGGGCGTGGTGTTCCGGGCCTGGGACTCCACGCTCGGGCGCATGGTGGCGCTCAAGCTGTGGACCGACGCGATGCCCAGCGAGGACGCGCGGATGCTTCAGGAAGCGCAGGCCCTGGCTCGCCTCTCGCACCCCAACGTGGTCTCCGTGTTCGACGTCGGCGAGTACGAGGGCCACCTCTACGTGGTGATGGAGTTCATCCGTGGTCAGGACGCCGCGCACTGGGATCCGCGCCACTGGAGGGAGGTGCTCTATGTCTACGGCCTGGCGGCTCGTGGTCTGATCGCCATCCACGCGGCCGGCTTGGTCCACAACGACTTCAAGCCCGAGAACCTGCTGCTCGGGGACGATGGGCGCGTGTGCGTGGCGGATCTGGGCCTGGCGGCGTCGATGCCCCGGGGCAGTGAGTCGGAGCAGAAGCCTGGGGGTACGACCGGCTACATGGCGCCCGAGCGCGTGATCGGGGGTCCTGGGGATGCACAGTCCGATCAGTTCTCGTTTTGTGCGGCGGTCTACGGGGCGCTCTATGGGACGCTGCCCTTTGGTGGAGGGACACGCATCGCCGTGCTCGAGGCCATGGAGGCCGGGGAGTTGGCGGCCGGAGACAGAGCCCTGCCGGGGATCCCTCCGCGGGTCCGGGCTGCGTTGCTTCGGGGGCTGGCCTGGCGAGCGCAGGACAGGCACCCGAGCATGGAGGCCCTGCTCGCCGAGCTCGAGAGCGCGGAGCGAGAGGCGCTGGAGCGGAAGACGCGCAGGCGATCGATGTGGGGGCAGGTGCTCCTTGGGGGTCTGCTCTTGGCCTCCCTGGGAGGATTTGCGGCAACCAAGCTCGGAGATGTGCCTGGTGAAGAGAGCTCCATGCCAGTCCTGCCGCTGCCCTCGGAATCAAGGCTGTGGGAAGGGCTGCAAGAAGGCGCGAAGAGCTGGAAGGCTGCCAGTGAAGCCGATGCCCAAAGGACCTATGATCACTGGCGAGCAAGTGACATGATCCTACGTTCAGCCTGCCCTCAACTGGATGGGTTCTTGTCCGAGAAGATCGCGGCTAGGCTCATCGAGCCAGATACGGCCGTTGTCGACAAGATTGTCGCAGGCTGGATCACTCAAGGAGCCGCTCAGGCGTGGGAACGCGCACAAGCATGGGAGCGTGCTGCAAGAGCTGGAAATATTGCCTCGTCTTTGTTTCTCGAAGCAGGAGAGGATGGACTTGCAGAGACTCAGCTTCACTGTGCGCTGATCAATGCAGAAGGCAAAAGCTGCTTCCGTTAGTACTCGTCGCACCCAACGGTTCCATCTTCATTTGAGTATGGGGAGTGACAGTTGAGAAAGAAACCTCCGCATGTTTCAGCAAGGCTTAGCTCGTAGCAATTATTGAGCCCCGCATAGCAGCACAATGGTGCTGTATACTCAAAGGGAGTACTCCCTGGGGGTGCCTTCTCACAAAACCCCCGATCGCAAGCATCGTCGAAGGGCTGGTAGCACACCACCTCCCCGTTGATCTTCTCCCCGTAGTCGCACCACATCTTGATGCCTGTCGTGCATCGCCCGTTCTCGTCGGTGGCCGTACAACTCGCGCTCGCGCCGATCGAGCAGCACACGTGGTCGGCCCACAGCGGCGCGTCGGGCCCGGTCCACTTGCAAAAGCGAGAGAGCCTGGTGCCCTCGCTGTCGGTGACTGGTGCGCCGATCTCATCGAGGTAGACGTCGTCGCAAAGATCCGGAAGCGAGGCCAAGGCCGAGGCTGGCAGCAGTAGTCCCAGGGCAAAGGCGAGTATGAGCGTGTTGTTCCTGATCATGATGGGCTTCCTCGAAGGGCCAAAGGTAGCCCACTTCGAGCTCTGAAGGCGAGAGGAACTCGAGCAAGCCTCTGGCCGAAGCTCAAAGAGCTCAGTCAGGCGCTACAAGTCGCAGGTGATGAACTTGTTTCGAGCACCATCGGGCAGCTCGGGACACATCTCGATGGCGTCCTGGTAGGCGACAGTGCAGTCATCGTACCAGCCGGCTTCGCACCCTGGGTTCATGCTCAGACAGTTGCCGTAGTCCTCCATCACTGGATTCGCGCAGTCGAGGTAGCGCTTGCCCTCCTCCTCGAAGCCCTCGAGCGAGTCCGCAAGGCAGTCGCGCTCCTCTTCACTGAGAAAGAGAGAGTCTCCGCATGCCTGCATCGTCGGGTAAAGCACGTCCTCAGGGCATTCACAGATCTCTGCGGAAGCCGCGTCCTGGAGGTTCGCGTAGAGCACGACGTCCCCAGAGATATCCGGTGCCTGCTGACATGCCATGCAGAAAACTGAGGGCATCAAGAGAGTGCGGTATGAGCGCCCTATCATGGCGCCATGGTAGGCTATCCCTCCTGATCTTCGCTAGAACGGCTGAGCCTGAGTGTTGCACCAGCAAGCACGGCTGCGCTACTCACGCCAATACCCACGGTGACCGCCCGACGCCAACGGCTCCGACCGGCCGTGTTCATCGGGACACGGGGCGCCTTAGCCGCGATTTCGTTCGCACTGGTGAGGGTGGGTCGCCCAACGACCTGCGGCCGTCGGGGCGCCCTCGGTGGCCTGATATCGGGT
The DNA here is from genome assembly GCF_011083025.2 of Pseudenhygromyxa sp. WMMC2535. NCBI lineage: Bacteria > Pseudomonadati > Myxococcota > Nannocystales > Nannocystaceae > Pseudenhygromyxa > Pseudenhygromyxa sp. WMMC2535. The sequence goes on along the minus strand of NZ_JABJWV010000001.1, from coordinate 1,453,337 downwards.
GCGAGCAGCTGATGGCCATCGACCCCCGGACCTTTGAGCAAGGGATTGACCGGCGATGCCTTGACCCCGACGGCCTCGAGCTCCGCGCGGTACTCGGGATCGCTCACCTGCCGGAGGTCGATGAGCATCCGCTTGCCGTCGTTGAGGAGCGCTCGCCGAGCATCCATGAAGCGGTCGGCGAGCGCCGTGGAGCGCAGCTTGCCGCCGGGATGGTAGAGCGCGCCTGCTCCTGGCGGGACGTAGGCGACTTGAAAGGAGTCGAGGTAGTGGGCCTGGAGCGCTCGCAGGTCCTCGCAAAACGGCTTGATGATCCTCGAGAACACCGACGCCTCGAAGGGGATCGAGAACGTGCTGTCCTCCCGCGGTGACGCGATCAGCCCGAGCGGCATGTCGGGCTCCCGTCCCCCCAGCTCGGGCCCGGTCTTCCCGTCGAAGGATGTCATCAGCGTTGCCAGCCGGGAGATCAGCCCGCGCCAGCCTTGGCCTTTGTAGTGAAGCCACTCCTTCTCAGCAAAGATCCAGAATTTCTCGAAGGAGTTCTTCCACCTGAAAATCATCGCTTCAGTGTCCAGCGTATAGAGCAGTGGCCCCGGCCGGGAGATCATGTCGAGAGTGTTGAGCAACAACTTGTTCGTCGATGGATAGAACGCCCCCACGTTCTCCCCAGGGGTCGACGCGTTGAGCGGAGCCCCGCCGTAGGCCCACCCGACCCCCTCCGTCGGCCACACCGACTCCGGGTCCACGCACTGCCGGCAGTCTCGGCTCCCGTCGAAGGTCTTCACGCCCTTGTAGCAGGGCTTGTCCACGCCCTTGCACCTCAAGGTGTAGCGATCCACCGACGTCCCGCGCACCGAGTAGTAGAAGCGATACGACGCCTGCAACACCCGCAGCGTCACCATCGTGCCTGGCATGAACCCGAAGGTCGATCCATCGCCGGGGTCGAAGCTGAACTCCGTGTCGCCCTTCGGCCCCCGTGCAACCTGCGGGGTCCCTTGTTGCGCGGCGATCCCATCTTCGCGATGCTGAAAGGTCCAAGGCTGATCGTGGCGATAGGCCGGCAAGTATAGCGAGGTGTAGTCGGCGTTGTAGGCTGGCTCGATCTTGCCGTCGGGATACACGATCCCGCCGGTCCCCAGCTCCCTGAAGACCTCGAACACGCGGTTGACCTGCCACGAGTCCGTCGCGGGGTCGTCGGTCTGGAGCGGCGGCAACACCACGTCCTTGCCCAGCTCCTCCGCCCGGATGGCCATCCCCACGTCCACCGCCCACACCGCCACCGCGATCACCTGCGCGATCGTCCGCGCGATGATCCCCGTGTTCGCGGCGATCAACTGCAAGACCTGCAAGCCCATGTCCTTGAGCAGCGTCGGGAGCACCTCCTCGGCGTTCTCGAAGTTGCCGAAGGCGTCGAGCGTCCGGGTGATGTTCCCGTAGACGGTCGCCACGGCGCCGCCGAGGTCGACCTTGTCCAGCGCGGGGAGCCCCACTCGGGTCGCCAGCTCATAGACTCCGATCTGCATGCTCGAGATCCAGTTTTGCCAGTCCGCCGAGGCGAAGGCTTGCATCGCCAGCTCCCCCACGAGCCCCACGGCGGGATCGAGCACGGAGTTTTGAAGCACCTCCTTGCCCGGCATCTTGCTGGCAAAGGTGAGCCACTCGGACCCCTGGGGAAAGACTCGCTCGGCTCGCTTGGTGACCTCGCTGATGTAGGTCTCGGCTGGTCGCAACAGCATCAGTCTTTCTCCCGTCGCCCAGGTCCGACCTGGGTCACCTCGAGTCGTTCACCGCCGCTCGAGGGCGCGGGCCGTGGCGTGTCGACGAGATCGACGAGATCGCCGAAGAGCGCGAGCGCGAGGACTTCTTCGTCCTCGAATTCCTCGAACCCCAAGGCCCGCTCGAGGTCCTCGCAGGTGAGCCCCCCGAGCTCGCCCGCCTCGAGCTCCAAGACCGTCGGACCGAGCCGCCCTTCAGAGCTACTCTTGCGCTGGCTCGCCATAGTCCCCCAGCCTGTACATGGCCAACCGGCCCACGATGTAGCGCCCCGCGAGCTGCTGCTCGGGCGTTCCAATCTCCAAGAATCGTTTGGTCACAAATACCTTACTCATCCCACGCAAGTGCAAGAGCGCCTCGCGTTCGTCTTCCATCTTTGCAGCTTCCTCCACCAACACCATGAATCCTTCGATCGCATTGCGATTGTCATTGAAGAGCTTGCATATCTGCGGCTGCGTCAGTGTCATCCCCACATAGGCCAGCGCTTGCTGTGCGCATCGAAACTCAGGGAACACCTGCATGGAGCGGTTGGCCCAGTTCTCGAACATCGCCCGTGCCGTGGGCACGACCGTCGTCAACGTGGCGTCGACTGCGTAGCGTAGGAACTCCAGGGTCATCCCCCGACGCTGGGTCTGCTGCTTGGCCTCGAAGGCGCGGGCGCGGGCTTCGGTCCGCCCGGTGTGTTGGTCGAGCAGCCCTCGCACCTGCTCCTGCTCGTACTCGATCGCCCGCTCGAGGATCGCCCGGGTGCTCGAGATCAGCTCGGGCGCGGCGGCCGACGCTTTTTGCGCGAGCGAGAACGAGTGGTTGCGCTCCTCGGTGAGCTTGAGGAGCAGCTCGTCCTTGATCGCGTTGATGCGCTCGAAGTCGTCTCCAAACCGATCCTGCGGCGGGGAGTGCTCCTCTTCGCCCATCTCCTCGCTGGGGCCTCGCCCGCCTTCGACGCGGCGTGAGACCTCGAAGAGCACGGCACCGTCTTCTCCGTAGCCGCGCAGCTGGAAGTCACAGCGCGAGTCGAGGCCGCGGGCCCAGTGGACACAGCGGCGCCACAGCCCCTCGACGATGAGCCGCGCCTGCTCGCGAAGTTCCTGCGGATCCTCGTCCTCGCCGGGCGGCCACTCGAAGTGGGTATCCGAGAGCTCGAAGCCCTCCCAGGTCCTTACGGGTGCCCCCTCGAACTCGGACAGGTCCAGCGCCGGCGAGACCATCGGCCGGTACCGGCTCGAGCCTCGCCGCCACAGCAGCCGTACTCGGAGCAGTTGTTCGTCGTGGGCGACGAGCGCATCGATCCACTCGTTCGGCGCGGACGCCTCGCGTTTCTTCACCGTCATGTTCTCTCCTTCTAACGAGCGACGAACACCAAGCTGAGGGAACCCTGGGCAAAGGTCAACGGCAAAAGTCTATTTTTCCTCTCCGCTGTCTAATTCGAGGATCTATGAGCACAAATAGACCGGACATTAGACCGGATGATAGACCGGGCAATAGAGAATCGAATAGACCGGAAGGCCTGAAACACAAACGAAAAAACCAGGCGGTGACCTCGAGGCTCTCAAAAGCGGGAACATTTGCCGGTTTTCGACAACCCCTGGCGATGGCACGCCAAAAGGCATGTGCATGACCTGTCCGCGAATAATCTGGACACATGCAGACCCGCGGGCATGTTGACGCTTTGCGAAAACCAGCCCAGTTTGTTGCCATGGCAGTCAGTAGTCAGTTGGCGACGCGCGAGGAGATGCTCGACAGCCTCGACGCCGAAATGGTGAGGCTCACCGAAGAGACCGAGGCCACGGCCTTTGGTCTCGAGTGCGCTCGACGAGAGGCCGAAGATGAGCGCCGCTCGCTCTTGTTTCACCGCACGGCCGAGGGCCTGGAGGTGGCCACGAGCGTGTGCGCGGGCAGCTTGTCCACGGTGCATCTGGGCTCCGTGCCTGCTGGCGCTGCAGCGAACTTCTTGATCGGCGGCGCCTCGAAGGTGCTCAGCTTCATGGCCCCCAAGCACCCTGCGGCCCAGGTTCTCAGCCGGGGAGGCAAGGAGTTCTTGCACTGCCAGCTGGCGATCCTCGCCCGCAACGCGATCCTCGACCCCTGAGCGCGCATGCGCACCCACAAAGGTAGACCCATGACCAAAACCCAGACACAAGAGCGCCCCCTCGAGCAGCGAAAGATGCAGCGCAAGCAGGCCAAGCAAGCAGGCCGCGACCGTCGGGCCGAGATGATCTTGGCGGTTCAAGACGAGAAGAAGACCCGCGACGAGCAGCTGGAGCTGCAGATCGCCAACGTCGACGTGCGCGTCGCTGGGCTGGAGGCTCGCTTCACCAAGCTGGAGACCCTCCTCGCCGAGTTCGCCCCTGAAACCCAGTCCCAACTGAACCAAGAGACCAAGTCATGATCGGATCCCATCTCAACAGTCTTCTCCCTTGCACCACACCAGGCTCGCCCTACGGCCTCGAAGCCGCGCAGGAGGCCATGGAGCGCAAGATGGTCTGCCCCAGCGAGTTTGCCTTTGGCTGCGTCGTGCCTTTCGAGGTCGAGATCGCCTTGGCCCCTGGCACACGGGTGAGCCATGAGGTCAAGCCCAATGTCCGGCTCCTGCCCGTCGCCATGGTCGCCCACTTGTCGGGATCGGATATTCGGATCGAGGCGATCACGCGCCGAGACGACCGTGCAGCGGGACTCACGGGAACGGGGATCACGACCACACGCGACCCCGACAGCTTCGACTGGGAGCCCCTCAAGACGCCCTTCAACCCTTTCCCCCCAGACATCGGCCCCGTCGACAGCAGCAAGGGCTTTCAGATCACGGTCTCCAACCTGACTGGCGACAAGAGCCAGCTCTTCCAGGCCACCTTCTTCGGGGCGATCGGCGGCTACGCCGGGCTTCGCTACCTTCAGGACAACATCGGTCTGTCCGATCAGCTCTTCAGCAAGCTGGGCACCTGGCTGCGAGAGTCTGGGATCACGATCGAGAGCAGCGGGGCGAAGTGATGATCCGCTTCCCCATCGAGCTTGTCGGTGAGCAGCTGCTCAGCGAGGGGGCGGTGTTCTTCACCGAAGCCCTCGCCAAGCTCAACGCGCGTCAGTTCGTGCGTGAGCAGCCCGAGGACTCGCCTTGCTGCGCGCAGTGTGCTGGCTGCGAGTTCGATCGGGAAGCCCCGCTGCGCGACGCCAAGCGCCTGCTCGAGGCAAGGCAGGCTTCGCCCGCGAGCATCGTCGCCTACTCCATGGGCCGCGAGCTCGCGCAGGGCGTGGCCTGCCGCGTGGTGCTGATCGACGGGCAACGCCTGGCCTATCAGCGTGAAGACGGCGCGGTCGCGGATCCGCTGAGCAAGTTCGAGAGTGAGACGAAGGAGCAAGACCATGGCAAAGAGCAGTGCTGCTGCGGACAAAGCGAAGGACAGGCCGGCGATGACACCCACGCAGGGTGCCAAGACAGCCCGCGCTGACCTCCCGGCGACTCGCCCCAAGACCGACGAGCCGGCGCGCGTCGACGTCCGCAGGTCCTCTGGTGGGGTGGTCGCGGCGGGCCTCGGCGCGGCCGCGGGCACGGGGCTCGTCGCCTTTGGCCTCTACAAGCTCGGCGAGCGTGCCGGCTGGTGGGGGGATCCCAGCACGATCGTGATCGACGACCCTGCGGACAGCGGCGGAGATCAAAGCGGCGGCGGGGAGAGCAACTCCGGCGGCGGCTCCAAGAGCTCGACCATTGCGATCGGGAACCCACCCAACATGAGCGGAGATGCAGAGGGGTACAACACCTCGCTCTTTCCTTCGCCGGCGGCGGTCCGCCTGGCGCTCAAGTCCCTCGGCTATGACGTGGAGTTCGAGGCTGCGCCCCTCGTCGGCTACGAGGAGACCCACGGCGAGGTCCAGCGCTTTCAAACCGACTGGAACCGGGTCATCAAGGCGATCGACACCGGCAAGATCAGCTTGCCGAAGTCCGTGAAGAGTCCGGAGAAGCTGGCGATGTATCGCGGGCTGCTCAGCGTCGACGATATCCCCGGGAAGTACACCTTGCGCGCCATCGAGATTGCGATCCGCAACGCGCTGACCAACCTCGTCAAGTTCACCAAGATGCGAGAGGAGTCGAAGCGATGAACAGCCGACGCAAGCTCGAGGCCCTCGGCTACGGGACGACCGCCAAGGAGATGGAGCGCTTTCAACGCGACTACAACTGCTTGCCGCCCAAGCGCCTGCTCCCTCTCACGGGGCGCTTCGACGCCGCAACCGCCAAAGCGATCGACCTCGCCTACGAGGTCCGCACGATGTTCATCCTGACCCGCGACGGAGACTGAGCCATGCCCGACTTCGTGGACCTGCTCATTCAACCCTCCGTGGCGACGGCGTCGCTAGAGCCGAGCCTCGGCCCCGAGGTGATCCCCTTCGTTCCGGCACAGAGCCTGGGCGCGAGCCCGCCACACGACGAGGTCTACGAGCTCGACGACATCGACCTCCAGGCTCTCGAACCCGGACAGCCGCCGGTCCTCGGCGAGCTCGAGGCTCCGCACTACACCGAGGTTCTCGACCAGCTGTGGATGGAGTTCGACGATCCCGAGGAGCGCACGGCTGGTCGCATGCTCGCCCTGGTCGAGCAGGTCGCGGCCGAGTCCATGCGCCTGCACCAATTGCAGCTCGAGTTTTGGGACTCCCTCGCGGCCAAGACGATCCCCGAGTCGGAGTTTGACCGCTTTCAAAGCGAGTATCTGGCCTATCTCAAGCGGCTCAAGGGCTACAAGCAGACCCTGCTCGTGCTGCCCGAGACCAGCAGGGACACCGACGAGATCTACCTGGGCTTGATCAAGCGTCGATCGGGGGCAGGCCCCGTGCCGGACGCGATCATGCACCTGTACTTCTCCAACCAGATCGGGATCCTCGAGCAGCACGCCGAGGACATGAGCGAGGGATTTGTGGGTCGTGTCATGACGGCCCTCGCGGTCGTGGATCGCGTCGCCGAGGACGCCGCCGAAGCGCTCTCGGACGAGGTGCGAGATACCGCCGAAGACGCCCAGTCCGCATGGAAGCGAGCGTACTGGTGGATCGTGGGCGGGGTCACCGTGGTGGTGAGCGGGGCCGTGGGCACCGCGGTGTTGCTCACCCGCGAGGGCAATCGTGAGCGGTGATCTCGAGATCCCAGGGTGGGCCTGGGCGGCCCTCGGCGGCGTCACCCTCGGCGGGTTGCTCGGGGCCATGGTCATCAGCGCGCGCCGGCCTGCCTGGGAGATCCTGCTGCGCCGAGCGGGGGCGCCCCGCGAGCTGTGGCCCTTCGCGGCGATCCAGCGCTACACCGAGAGCCGCGGGAACCCCAAGGCCGGCCTTGGCCGCCCCGAGCTCTTCCCTGCGTGGGCCGAGCCCCGCAACGCCTCGCGCGCCCAGCAGCTCAACGAAGCCGACGCGGCCGCGTCCGCCTACGACCGCAACGCAGAAGCCTACGCCGAGTCGCCCTATCCCAGGCAGATGTGGGTCTTTGGTAGCGGCGGGGCCTATGGCCTGCTCCCCGCGAATGCGCTGGCGCCGTGGCAGGACACCGACGCGCTACGCCGCGGCAAGGTCACCCCCTACGACGTGTTCAACCCGTGGCGCTCGACGGTCTTCTTCCTCGAGTACGTCCGCCGGTTGATCGGGAAGTCGAGCTTCACGAGCTTGCCCGAGCGCTCGCGCACCTTCATGGCGCTCAAGCGCGGCATGGCCTCGCCTGCGCTGGTGAGCGACGTCAACGAGCAAAAGACGCGCTCGCAGACCTCCCGGAAGAACGCGACCAAGGCCCTGAAGTCCCTCGGCTTGCGGGAGGACTATCTCGACCAGCCCGTCCCCCTCGACTGGCCCAACTACCGCGGCGGCCTGGAGCTGGTGCCGTGATCTGCTGGACCACGGTTCGCCGCTTCGACGGGGACGTGTCCGAGGCCCTCCACACGGCGATCGTTCCCCCCGAGATGTCGGGCCTACGCTTCATCGCGCTGGTGACCCTCGACAAGGGCACCGGGACCTACGCGCCCACCCCCGACGCGCCCACGCTGACCGTGGCCTGGGTGCCGCGAGAGCGTGTCACCGACGAAGCGAGCTCCACCGAGGAGATCGACGCCGCGCTCGCAGATCCCGACCAGGTGCCCTTGGTCATCACAGGGGATCAGCCGGTGTTCTATCGCAGTGACGACGGCTCCGCCTTTCCCGCGGTGGGGATCAAGGGATCCCTGATGGTCTTGGCCGTGCGCTTGACGAAGATCGTCGAAGGCGTGCACGGCCAGATCACCTTGGGATGGGAGAGGCGTTCGAGGTGTTGAAGAGAATCGAGAGCAAGAGGATGCAGACATGAGCACGAAGTGGATCGCCTGGCTCGCCGGCGGCGTCGGATTGGCCGCCGTCATCGGTGGCCTCGTCTGGGCCTACAAGCGGCGCCAAAACGGGCAAGCGAGCTCCAACGAGGACGGGGACAGCCCCGACATCGTTCCCAGCGCGCCCCCGCGAACGCCTGGTGGCGCCAAGCAAACCCTGGGATACGAGTTCCTCGGGGACGAGGCGCTCAACAAAGAGGAGTCCGAGACCCTCGATGAGATCCTCGGCGACGGCTGGCCACCCTCGGAGGAGACGCTCGACCAGCTCGAAACTGGCGACGTGATCGTCTTTGGGGTCGAGAGCCGACCGGTCGGCGCCTACAAGGCCGCACGCGAACTGATCTCGGCGAGCGTGATCGTGGTCGAGAAGACCCTGATCCGCGCGCGGGTCACCGGAGAGATCCGCTACGCCGAGCACTTCGGAACCAACGCGGGCCACGGCCTGCGGGCGGGGATGGCCGTCGACGTGCCGCGCTCCGTCGTGCTCGGTGCCGGTCGTCCGCAGCCCGCCGAGGGCTACGGGAGCAAGGGTGATCCCGTGGACACCTTCAAGGCCAGCACCGAGACCGGGAAGACCTACAAGATCCACCCGAGCACGCCCTACGACTTTCAGCTCCCCTATCGCACGAAGGAGCTGGAGTGGTACGTGGATCCACAGCTGGCGACGATGAAGCACATCGGGGAAGACGGCCTGCTCGAGCAGGTCATGTTCACCGAGGGCAGCATGCGCGGAGACGTGACGGTGCGGGCGATCGACAACGATCCCATGCACGGCAAGGTCCTCGTGGGCCGCTGGGACTTCGTGCTGGACGACTGAGCGTTCGCCGGCGAGGCCGGTGACGAGACAACGAGGTGAGAGATGCAGATCGAAGCTGCGCAGCTGCGCATGGCAGACGTCGTCTTGGTTCCGGGTGTCGGTGAGCAGGAAGTCCGTCGACTCGAAGCGGGCACAGACCGAGTTCGAGCCTGGTTTCGCGGAGACGAAGCGCAAGACGCCCCCAGCCAGACATGGCCGCCCTCCGAGGTGCTGACGATCAAGCGGCCCGGGGACATGTTCGAGGCGCCGGCCCTGCCGCGACCCAAGACGGTGCACGAGGCCAACCGGCGGATCATCGCGCGTCTACGGGCGATCGGCTGGGAGTCCCATCAGGGGGGACGCTACACCTACGTCAGCGATCCCACAGACTCCGTGCGCCTCCAGCTGCGCGAGCAGGTGGTCCATCACCAAGGTCGGATCCGCAACCATCGTGGCTCCTGGACGTGGAACCCCAACACGGCGTCCATGGGTTTCACCAAGGACTATGCGATGCAGCTCGACCGTGAGGTCCCTTCGCTCGCGCGTGAAGCCGAGGAAGCCGCGAGGGCGCGACACGCATCCGACCAGGCGCTGATCGACGCGCAGCGTGAGCAGCTGGGTCCGCCCTCGTCGACGGCGGACATGTCGACGCAGGTGGTGGTTCGCTACTCGCGGATCGCAGGGGTGATCTTGTGCGGGGAGACCTACCCGCACCGCGCGAAGATCCGGGAGATCCGTGTACCTTATCGGCTCAAACCGTCCCGGCGGCTCCCGAAGGGCTGCGCTTGGTACGTCCCGCGGACACGAGACACCTTTCAGCCGCGCGAGCGCGTCGAGCAGCTCGTGGAGGCGCTGCGCCTTCGAGGAGTGCCTGCGGTGCTGGACTACGACCACGAACCCGAGGCCGACGCCTTGAAGACGGTCCCAGCCCTCGCCCCGGCACCAAAGACTCCCACGGCCTCACGCGCGAGGGCGAAGACGAAGGCGACAAAGCCAAAGCCCCGAGGTCGGACGCCCGACGCGAGCAAGCGCGCAGCAAAGCTGCGGGCGGTCGCGGACAAGGCCGCCGCCGCCGCGCGCCGCGAGCTCGACACCGACCGCCTCGAGAACACCCATCGGCGGGCCGAGCAAGCCGCCAGCGTCCGGCAACGGGCGCGCGGGGAGCTGGCGATCGCCGAAATTCTGCGCAGGGCCGCCGATGAAGTCGAAGCTGGCGAGCTCGAGCATGTCTCGCGGATCTCCAACAAGACCCAGGTCAAGGCGTTGGATCTCGAGCTTCGGCGCGCGGGCTGGGAGCGGGCGCGTAGCGAAGGACGCCCGTCGTCGAGCGTCACCAATCCTGCTGCCGAGGACATCGCGTTTGCGACGCTGAGGCCCCTTCGTGCGTCCAACTACGCCGTCGATGACCTCTTGAAGGCCACCGAGGGGCTCTCGGGTGTCTCGGGTGATCGCGCCCGCGTGCGAGCCCTCCACAAGAAGATGCGCGACGACAAGGCCGAGCTCGACGCCGAGGATGTCGAGGCCGTCCGCGCCCTGCTCAAAGCCGCCAAGAAGCACGAGCGCAAGGTCTTCTTGCCCTCCGAGATGCTCGCCGACGATCTGCGCAGCCGCGACCGACTGGCGAAGCTTTCGGTCACCGACACCGTGTCCCTCAAGGCCGCGCTGCGCGAGTACCTGGGCTGTTGCGCGGTCGCTCCCAAGGGCGAGGATCCCAAGCATGCCCGCGGGCGCAAGCTGCTGAACATCAACATCTCGGGGTTTGTCCCGACCCCCGAAGACCTCGCCAAGCGCGTGGTCGATGCCGCGGAGATCGAGGCGGGCATGCGCGTGCTCGAGCCCTCGGCGGGTGCGGGGGCGTTGGCCTCGGAGATCCGTGCCCGTCACCCGGACGCGACGCTACACCTGATCGAGCTGAGTCCCACGCTGCGGGACATGTTGTGTGAGGACGGCTTTGAGGTGATCGCGCGAGACTTCTGCGCGCACGTGCCCGAGCGACCCTACGACCGCATCGTGATGAACCCACCCTTCGAGCGTCAGCAAGATGTCGAGCACATCGAGCGCGCCCTGGGGATGTTGGCGCCGGGTGGGCGCCTCGTAGCGATCGCGTCGGCCGGGCTCCAGCATCGCAGCGACAACAAGACCGAGCGGCTGCGCAAGAAGCTGCTCGAGCTCGACGGCAGCATACGGAAGCTCCCCGCAGGGTCCTTCAAGGCGTCGGGCACCGCCGTCGAGACGGTGCTGGTGATCGTCGACAAGGCACCGGCGAAGAAGGTGATGCCAGCGCACGAGCGGCCTGTCCCCAGTTCTGCCAAGACACGGTCCCCGGGATCCTCGAAGCGGCCAGCGCCGAGCAGGGACATTCAGCACCTGCTCAGCAAGTGGCGTCGCCACGAGGCGCAGCGCCAGCAGGTCGACAAGGAGCGCTACTGGAACGCCATCCCCAAGACCGCGTGCTGGATCCGCAAGGAGGGGAGCGTCTCCGTGACGCTGTGCGCGGCTTTGCTCGACGAGCCGACCGGCGACTGTCCGCCGACCCAGGCCATGCTGAAGGGGAGCTCGTCGCAGCTGGTGCTGTGCCAAGCGGGCGAGGGCCCCGAGTATTTTCGGGGACACACGCCTGGGATCACCGCGGCCAAAGCCGAGGCCGACAACCGGATCGTCCGCGGTCGCATGCGCCGCTTCGCCGAGCTCGATGCGCCGACGCGCCCCGTGGCCATCGACGACTTCGAGGCACAAGAGCAGCTCTTGGACACGCTGGTACCCACGCGAAGGGTCTACCTCCCGAGCACGCCCTTCCAGCTGCTCGACGTGGTGCTGCTTCCACCCCAGATCGTGACGCCCGACGGGGCGTCCGTCTCGATCCTTCGCTGGCGTGGCGCGATCCCCAAGGACGCGCAGATCGTCATGCAGGTGAGCGCGAGCAGTCGGATGGACTTCGATACGTTCGAGGCCAAGCTGGGCTCGACGCTCATCCCCTACCGCGGCCACGTGGCTCCCTCGACCGCAGCGCACGTGTTGAAGGAGATCCCCGCGCCTCGTCGTGCCGAGCTCGCGGCGCGTGGTCTGACCATGCACGATATTCAGTTTGGGCGGATCGGTAGGCGCTCGCTGTACTGGCTACACGACCACGAAGGCCGGTTCACCTACGGGCCCGTGACCGCGACTGGAGAGCACGTCAACACGAAGGCGATCCGAGCGCACTTCAGCAAGCTCTACGCCGAGCCAGCGCTTCCCTTGCCCGAGCTGCCCGCAGGCTGGGATCCCAAGACGACGCTTCAGATCACGAGCCTCATCAGCAACCGGGTGGTCTGGAACCTGTGGGACACCAAGACGGGGAAGATGCTCTTCAAGGCGGAGGGCGACGAAGACTGGCTCGAACAAGACGCCCTCCCGAGGCGCGCGCAGTGGGCCGAGAAGGACGGGTTCGTGGACATCATGCACGCCTCGGCGTACGCGCTTCACGAGGCTGTGAAGCGAGCACCCGACTCCGTTCGGCTGCGCGTGGCCGGGCCGTGGCTGGGCGTGCTCTATCCGAGCGACTTCGGGGACCGGGTGAGCTTCGATCCGCCGACAGGTGGAGCGGTGAGCGTGGAGCAGGCGACCGAGGAGTACGGCGAGTACGTCTCCTTGCTGAGCGCGTCCCCGGACAATGAGCCGCTTCAGCTGTGGGTGAAGATGGGGCCGAAGAGGATCCGCTGGGTGAAGCGGTGGCTTCGAGAGCAGAGCTCGGCGAGGGCGGTTTCCAAGCGGTCGAAGAAGACTTCTGCGGAGGACGATGACATGGGCAAGCACAAGAAGAAGACCACTGCCACCAAGAAGAAGACCGCCGCCAAGAAGAAGGCCGCCGCCAAGAAGAAGGCCGCCGCCAAGAAGAAGGCCGCCGCCAAGAAGAAGACCGCCGCCAAGAAGAAGACCACCGCCAAGAAGAAGGCCACCGCCAAGAAGAAGGCCACCGCCAAGAAGAAGGCCACCGCCAAGAAGAAGGCCACCGCCAAGAAGAAGACCACGACCAAGGCGGGAGCACGCAAACGAACTGAGAGTCCGCAGACCGAGCGCAACGAGGGCAAGCGCCGGGAGCCCAAGGGGTTTCGGCTGCGTCGCAACGACAAGGTCCGGTTTCGCTCCAACTCGCGGATCGCCATCGGCCTGGGCATCGACAGCGAGCGCGTGTTTCGGGTGCTGCGTGTCGTGGCCCGCGACAACCGGGAGTTTGCTGTCCTCGACTTGGGCCTGACCAAGCCCAGCCAGGCGCCCGCGATCCCCGTGGGCCATCTCGCCTTGGTCGAGCGCGCAGACGCGATGCCGGCAGACATCCGCCGCTGCGCCGCACGGCTCTCCAAGCTCGGGGGATCTGTCTCGAAGGCGACTCAGCGGCTCATGGTCGAGCTCGCGCGGAGGTACTGATGCTCGAGCTCGTCCTTGGCCTGTCGTCGGTGCTCGCCTCTGGGGTCGTGATGGCCTGGGCACGGGCGCGGGCGAACACGCTCGAGGTCGTGGATCTGCGCGCGGAGGCCCCGGCGAGCAAACGCCAGGTACGCAAGGCCACGGTCGATGCTGTCGTCCTTCATCAGACTGGATTTTCTCGTGGGCTCGATCCGATCCGCTATCGCAAGGTGACAGCGCACTTCGTGGTCCTCCCCGATGGGACCGTGGTGCAACTGCATCCCGTGTCGGCGCGCTTGTCAGCCTCGAACGGGTTCAACTCGAGGTCAGTCGCGGTCGAGTTCGTGGGGAATTTTCGATCGGTGCAGGGCGGGTGGTGGAAGCCGGAGAAGTACGGGCGCAACACGCCCTCCGCCGCACAGATCCGTGCGGGTCGACAGCTTTTGCGCGAGCTTCAGCGAGTGGGCGTGCGCTACGTGTTTGCGCACCGGCAGAGCCTGGAGACGCGAGGGAACGACCCGGGGCCGGAGATCTGGCACGCGGTCGGGCAGTGGGCCGTGACGGCGCTGGGCATGTCGGACGGCGGCCCGGGGTACGCGGTCGGGACCGGGGCGCCGATCCCCGACGCGTGGCGACGAGCACCGACGCTGGCGTGATGATCTCTCGAGCATGGAGACGAGGGCGACCCGGCGGGTCGCCCTCGTCTCTTGTGCGATCGATCTCGATCGGCTAGAAGTGCTCCCAGCCGGCAGTTCTGGGCCTCTACAGACCCTTTGGCACCGGCAAGGATCGATCCAGAATAGCCCCCGAGCCGTCTCCACCATGTCTCCACGAGATCGGAGGAATTGGCGGGACGGATGGGGACTCACGAGGACTCGATGAAGGGGCGGCTCCAGGCTCCGAGGTGGCGTCTGCTGCAAAAGATGTGCGGTGGCGCCTAGTTAGAGAACCGATGTCAGACTCCACCACGGGCTCCTAGGTCGGGCTCGTCGCGGGCTCGCCGTCGACCCAGACCGACGCGCGATTTCGACCTGTGCGTTTGGACTGATAGAGCGCGAGGTCGGCGTGCTCCAGGAGGGTCTCGGGGGCGAGGCGGTTGCCTGGCGACTGGACGGCGACGCCGACGGAGACGGTCTGGGGCCCGGGGTGCCCGAGGGCCTCGGGGCCGAGGGCTTCGATGGCGGCGCGCAGGCGCTCGGCGACCTGACGTCCCGTGTCAGCGTCGGTCTTGGGGCAGAGCACCGCGAACTCTTCACCGCCGTAGCGCGACACGAGGTCGGCGTCGCGGCTGTGCTGTTGCAAGGCCTCGGCCACGGCTCGCAGGGTCTGGTCGCCGACCAGGTGTCCGTGCTGGTCGTTGACCCGCTTGAAGTGATCGAGGTCGAGCATGAGCGCGCACAGAGGCTGGCGGGCGCGCTGGGCCTCGGCCTGCATGCGCGGGAGCGACTCCCGCAAGAAGCGGCGGTTGAAGAGGGAAGTGAGCCCATCGCGCACGACGGCGGCCCGGAGCCGGTCCATCAGCCGGCCGGCGAACCATCCGAAGATCACGAAGACCACGGCCGTCGCGCTGCCCGAGTAAGCCATGGCGATGTGGGTGATCTCTGGCGGGGTGTCTGGGGCGAATACCTGCATCCACAGCCACAGCCCGGTGGGTGCACCGACCGACAGGAGCAAGCCTGACACCGCCCACCGCCGGGCCAGGGGTTTGTGCAGCCGAAAGTCGGCGGCTTGCCACATATCCCCAGGCATCGCCGCAGTGTAGCCCCGAAGTGAGGCTGGTGACCACGACAGACATCGTTGCTACCGTGTCGCCGTGCCCGGACCCGGCCCCGTGTTCATCGCAGGCGCGACCGGTTACACCGGGCGCGAGGTCGTTCGTGTTTGCGTCGAGCGAGGGCTCGAGACCGTCGCGCACGTGCGTCCAGACAGTCGCCGCCTCGAGCACTGGACGCGGCACTTCGAAGCGTTGGGGGCTCGAGTCGACACGACGGCGTGGTCGCTCGCGGACATGAAGGCGACCCTCGAGGCGCTCCAGCCCGGCGGCGTCCATGCGCTGCTGGGCACGACCAAGGCCCGCGGCAAGCGTGGCTCGGGCTCGGCCGTGGTCGATGACTACGAGAGCGTCGACTACGGCCTGTCGGTGATGTTGCTCGAGGCCGCCGTGGCCTGCGGCAGCAAGCCGCGCTTCGTCTATCTCTCGGCCATGGGCGCGGACGGGCGACCGGTCAACGCATACATGGACGTGCGCAAGCGGGTCGAGGCCGCGGTCCGTGGCAGCGAGCTGCCCTACGTGATCGCGCGCCCGGCCTTCGTGACGGGCGACGACCGTGAAGAGCGGCGGCCCGCGGAGCGCGTCGCGGCGAAGGTCAGCGACGCGCTGCTCGGGTTGATCGCGCGGGTGGGCGCGGGCGAGTTCGCGGACCGCTACCGCTCGCTGACCGGGGCCGAGCTCGCCCAGGCCATGGTGGCGCTGGCCTGCGAGTCTCGCGACGGGAAGCTCGTCGCCGAGACCAGCCAGCTGCGTGGGGCGCTGGGTGGGGCGCTGGGTGGGGCTCTGGGCGCAACCTGAGCGAGGCAGGCCGCGAGCGTCAGGCGGGGCCTGGCGCGTGTGGGGCTCAGCTCGCGCCGAGCAGGTCGCCCGCGGCGAAGGGCTGGCCGGAGGCGTAGTCGCGGGCGGCCATGCGCCGCTTGCCCGGGGCCTGGACCTCGCCGACCCGGACCACCGCATCGCCGGCGCACACGTGCATGCCCGCGGCGTCGACCTCGAGCACCTGACCGGGGCGCGCGTCGGCGGGTCGGGCCCGCTCGCTGCTCCCGGCGGCGTAGAGCTTGAGCCGTTGATCCCCGCGGCTGGTCCAGGCCGCCGGCCAGGGATCCATGCCGCGCACGTGATCGATCACGGCCCGGGCCGGGCGCGACCAGTCGACCTCGCCCTCGGCCTTCTCGAGCTTGGCGGCGTGGACGACCTCGCCCTCGAGCTCGGCCTGATCCACGGGCGGGGGGACGTCGGGGAACTCGGCCAGGAATTCGCCGAGGACCTCGCCGCCGAGCTCGGCGAGGCGCTCGAAGAGCGCACCGGCGGTCTCCTCGGGGCCGATCGGCGTGGCCCGCATGCGGTAGACCGGGCCGGTGTCGCAGCCGATGTCCATGCGCATGATCGCCACGCCGGACTCGGCGTCGCCGGCGAGCACGGCCCGCTGGATCGGCGCCGCCCCGCGCCAGCGCGGGAGCAAGGAGGCGTGGACGTTGACGCAGCCGTGAGCCGGGAGCTCGAGGACGTCGCGGCCGAGGATGCGCCCGTAGGCGGTGACCACGATGATCTCCGGGGCGTAGGGCTCGAGCAGGGCACTCAGCCGGCCCTTGCGGACCTTGGTGGGCTGGAGCACCGGCACGCCGAGGGACTCGGCGAGGACCTTGACCGGCGGGGGCTTGAGCTTGCGCCCGCGGCCGGCGGGGCGATCGGGCTGGCTGACGACCGCGACGAGCTCGCAGCGCTGATGGACCGCGCGCAGCGAGGGCAGGGCGAAGTCGGGGGAGCCCATGAACACGGCGCGGAGCTTGGGCTTGGCGTCGGAGTTGGTCATCTTCGTGGTGCTGGGAGAGCTCGGAGGGCTCGGGTGGTGGCGCTCAGGCGTCGGGCTCGGTGAGGTGCGCGAGGTAGGCGGAGCGCATCGCGTCGTCGATCAGGATGTCGCGGGCCTCCTCGAGCGCAGCCCGGAGCTCGCGGAGCTCGCGGGCGTAGCGGCGCCGGGTCTCGAGCTCGAGGGCATCGTCGGCGAAGGTCTTGCTCAGCGCGGCGTGGGACTGGCGGATCTCACCGCGGGAGGCGTCGCGGCCGAGGCCGAGGAGCTCGAAGTAGTCGGCTTCGCGAGCGAGGCGCAGGCGCTCGAGCACGCGCTCGCCGTCGATCGTCGCGGGCTCGCGCTCGCCCTCGGGCTGAAGCTCGGGCTGCTCGCGCAGATCCACGAGCTCGGTGAGCGCGAGGGTGTAGAGCAGCGCGAACAACCCCTGCTCGTCGGCGCCCTCGGCGAGCAGCGCGGCCACGCCCAGGCGCCCGTCGAAGCGGCGCAGCCAGCCCTCTTCTTCGGGCAGCAGACGGAAGCGCTCGGCGAGCTCGGCGAGCAGCTCGTCGATGTCGTCCTCGTCGGCGCGGAGCTTGGGGATCATCGCGCCCCGGCCCACGCGCTCGTCGAGGTGGCGCTCGAGCTGGGCGGCGTCGAAGCGGTAGCGCACGCCGTCGAGGAGCAGGGCCTCGACGGGCAAGTCGAGCTGCACGGGCTCGTCGCTGCGCTCGCCGGGCTCCGTGGTCCAGTTGCCCTCGGCCCAGGGGAAGGTCGCGTCGATGATCCGGGCGAGGTGCTCGCGGAGCAGGACCTCGAGCTCGCGCGGCTTGAGGAAGCCGGCGTCGACGAGCAGCGCCCCCGCGCGGCGCGGCTCCTTGGCCGCGAGGCGCCGGGCGGTCTCGTACTGTGGGCGGGTCAGCACGCCGCGGCGCAGCAGCCCGTCGACCAGGCGATCGCTGGTCGCGTTGCTGCGCGCGAACGCGGGCTCGCCGTCGCGCAGCCAGATCGACTTCTCCACGCGCTGACGCTGGACGCGGAGGCGGCCAGTGAAGCGCAGGCGATGCAGTGTCCACAGCAGCGCCGCGACGGAGGTCTCGGCGGCGATCCGGCCGGTCTCGCTGACGCTGGGATCGACCGGGAGCTCGCGGCCGCGGTCTTGGTGGTGCGGGCGGTGGAGGTTGGCGCGCGGCTCGGGCTCGCCGGGGCGTGGGCCTCGCTTGGGGCGGGCGTAGCTCGAGCCGCCGCCCGGGCGGTCCTGGCCGCGGTCCTGGCCGCGGTCCTGGCCGCGGTCCTGGCCGCGGTCTCGCTTGCGCTCGCGCTGTCCGCTGGGGCTCCTGCCCCAGGTGTAGCCGCGCAGCTCCGCCGAGCTCTCGCTGGAGCTACGGAAGGACTGGCTGCGCTCGCTGTGGCCGCGCTCGGCGGGGGCGCGGAAAGACTGGCTGCGCTCGCTGTGGCCGCGCTCGGCGGGGGCGCGGAAAGACTGGCTGCGCTCGCTGTGGCCGCGCTCGGCGGGGGCGCGGAAAGACTGGCTGCGCTCGCTGTGGCCGCGCTCGGCGGGTGCACGAAAGGACTGGCTGCGCTCGCTGTGGCTGCGCTCGGCGGGGGCGCGGAAAGAGGAGCTGCGCTCGCTGTGGCCGCGCTCGGCGGGGTCGTGCTCGAGGGTGTCGCGGCGCGCGAAGTCGAGGGCCTCGCGCTGGTCGGGCCAGGGCTCGCCGCGGGTCTTGGGATCGTCGAAGCGCTCGCGTCCTGGGCGTCGCCCGAGCAGCACCGCGCTGCGGCTCCCCGTGTCTCGCTGGGGCTTGCGGGGGCGCAGCGGGCCCTCGCTGGCCGGTCGCTGCCAGGCTCGGGTGCGCAGCTGCGGGTCGCTCTCGGACTCCGGCTCGAACTCGCGGTCGACGCGGCCGGTGTCGTGCTCGGGGTCGAGGCTGCGAGGCGGCAGCTGGCTGGTGCGCCGCATGGGGTCGCGGCGGCGTTCGTGGGTGGCCTTGGCGGGGCTCTTGACGGCGGTGGGGACGTCGCTGCGCACGGACTCGTCGCGGCTGCTGCCGCGCAGGTGCTCGCCGATCTCCGTGACCAGGGGATCGCCCTCGTCGAGGTGCTCGTTGGCGGCGTCGACGTCGGGGACACGGTCGAGGCCGAGCTCGTCGAGGTCGACCTCGCCGGGGTTGCTGTCGTGCTCGTGGCGGAGCCGGGCCTCGAGGCGGTCGAGGGTGCGGTGGAGCTCGTCGAGGCCGCCCCGGGGGCGGGGTTGAGGCGCGTCGCCGCGCTCGCGCCTGGGAGACTTCTGGGCCGCCTCGCCTCGGGGGCGGCGCTCGCCGGTCCGCTCGCTCGCCCGCGCGCCGGTCCGCTCGCTCGCCCGCGCGCCGGTCCGCTCGCCCGTCCGCTCGCGCGGATCCGCGTGCTGGCGCTGCGCGGGCCCGGCGTACTGATTGAGCGCGTCGCCCAGCTCGCGCTCGTCGGCGGGCTCCTCGAGGAAGTGATCCGCGCCGATGTCGAGGACGTCGGCGAGATCGCGCAGCTCCCCGCCCAGCCGACCGTAGAGCAGGACGGGGATCGAGGCCCCCGCACGGGTCCTGCGCAGGCTGGCGAGGAGCACGTCGGTGTCGAGATCCTCCATGCACGCGATGATCGCCGCGGGCGGCGAGCTGGTTCGCACGCGGCGGTTGAGCTCGCGGGGCTGGCAGGAGGCGACCTCGTAGCCGAGCCCCGCGATCGTCTCGGCGAGCGCTCGGCGTCCGGCCGGGTCGCCGACGATCAGGATCTCTGGCGTCACGCGGCCGCAGTCTACCGCGCCGCGCCGATTTTGAAACCGAGCCCCAGCGGGGGCGCGGAGGGGCTCGGGTGCTGTGTCTGGGGGCGCTGAGCGAGCTTCTGGCGAGCGCCTCGGGGTTTCGAGGGCCTCGGCCGGGTCCGCGGGCGCCGGGCGGGTCACTGCGTGCGCGCGCAGGCCTGGGCCGCCGCCCCCACTCGAGTGACCGGGCCCGGGCGCCCGCGGACCTAGCCGAGGCGCGCTTCAGTCGTCCCGGCGTCGGCGCAGCAGGCCGAGCGCGGCGAGTGCGAAGAGGCCGAGCAGCCCCCCGCCCCGTGGCCCCTGGGTCGCGCAGCTGCAGCCGCCCTCGCCACCTTCGTCGTCGTAGCCAAAGGTGTCGAGCGGCCCTCCGCCAAAGGTGTCGTCGCCGACATCGTCCTCGCCGCTGCCCCCGGAGGAGGAGTCCTCGCCGGACTCGCCGGCGGTGTCGCCCGAGTCGTCGCTGCTCGAGGACCCGCTGTCGGAGTCCTCCGTCGTCCCGGAGTCCTCCGTGCTGCCCTCGGTGTCCTCGCCGGAGTCCTCGGTGGACTCGTCGGTGGTGTCGTCGCCGTCGGGGTCGGGGTCGGGGATGCAGGAGTTCGAGCCGAAGTGGCAGATCTCGCCCTCGAGGCAGTCTTCGTCGCTGACGCAGCAGCCCTCCGTGAACTCGTAGACGCAGCCGAGCTGGGAGTTGCAGGAGTCCTGCGAGCAGATGTTCATGTCGTCGCAGGCGATGTCCTCGCCGAGGCACTCGCCGTCGACGCAGGTGTCGACGTCGGTGCAGGCGTTGCCGTCGTCGCAGGGGTCTTCGTTGGTCGGGTGCACGCACTCGCCGGCCTGGCACAGGTCGTCGGTGCAGGCGTTGCCGTCGTCTTCGCAGACGCCGTCGGGGTCGACCTCTTGCACGCAAGCCCCGTCCACGCAGGCCGCCAGGGTGCAGGGGTTGTCGTTCTCGACGCAGTCGGCGTCGCTCTCACAGGGCGTGCCCAGGGCCCAGATCCACGTGTCCGACATGATCGTGGCCCCGCCAACGCCGTAGGCCACGCCGCCCCAGACGTTGTCGTTGCCGTAGGTGACCATGCCGATCGGCACGCCGTTGGTGTCGAGGCCGATGAAGGCCGAGTCGCTGCTCGGGACCCAGGTCACCTGGCCGAGGATGTCGCCGTTTTCATCCCAGACCGTGAGGTACTGGGTCCCGTTCTTGCCCGCGGTCAGCCCGACCTGAGTCACGGGCTCGCTGAAGGTCACGGCGCCGCCAAAGTAGGTGTAGAGGCCCTCGGCCACGCCCCCGCCGGCGATCGGCGCGGGGAAGTTGGCGAAGTTGTTCTGATAGGTGGGGGTGCTCGCGCTGCCGGCCTCGTCGACGCCGGCGAGGATGTCCGAGAGGGCGCCGGTGTGCCAGGTCGCGCCCTGGGCCGTGTACTGGGTCAGGCTCATGGAGGCCCCCGACGTGCCGCTGTCGAAGTCGGCGGTGCCGACGATGCCCTGGAGCTGGTTGACGTCGTCGAGGGCGGTGACGTTGCCCTGGGCGGTGATCGTGCCGGCGTGGGCGAGGCCCGGGGCGAGGGTGATCAGGGCAAGGGTGGAAAGGCGCAGATCGAAGAGGACGCGGCGAGGGGGATGCATGACAACACTCCAGTGATAAAAGGCCGGGCGATCATATCCCCATTCGAATCAGCAAAACGAAGAGACCGAGGTCCCATTTTGCCTCGGTCTCGAAATGCTCGCTCTCCTCGAGCTGTGTTACGAATCGTTACCAGCTGGCCGCCGGTATTCTTTTTCGTCAGGGATTTTGAACCCTTAGCCCCGCGACCCGAACCTCGGAGGGGCTGAGCACCCGCCTGGGCAGCCCAGCCCGGACATGGGTGATCGAGTCGATCTGCTCGAAGCCGACGCGCTCGGGCATCGGCGCCACGATCCAGACCGTCTCGTCGTCACTGAGGGTATGCACGGCCGTCGGCTGCTCGATGGTCAGCCCACCAACCTCGAAGTCGACGCGCTCGCTGGCGTCGAGGGTGTCGACCGGCACGCCGCCGTCGACCACGAACCAGTCCTCGGCCCCGCTGGGATAGAGCGCCGCGATCAAGACCTGGCTGCCGGGAACGCCCGGCTCGCCATCGGAGCTCGAGGATTCGTTGTTCCAGCTGGTCAGGGTCTGGATCCGCTCGTAGGTCTTGTTGAAGGTCCAGTCCGAAACCCAGGTCCGGCGGCAGTAGCTCATGTAGTCATAGCTGACAGTGGGGTTGTGCAGCGAGAAGCTGCGGATGCCATAGCCCCAGTTGCCGATCTTGCCCTGGGAGTGGGGGTAGGTGGGGTCGGTGTAGTCCGGGCTTCCGCTCGCGCATGCGACGTGGCCCAGGCCCTGGTTGTGCCCGACCTCGTGCACGAAGGTGTCGGCGGTGGCGTCGAGATCGGCATCGTTCCAGATCGTCGCGGCCACCCGGGCAAAGGACTCGTCCCTGGTCGCCCCGGCGAGCATGGCGATCCCGGCCGCGCCCCCGCCCAGGCAGCCCTCGATCGCACAGCCCGTGTCGATCAGCGCGTGGTAGTAGACGTTGTCCGCGGCGTCGTCGCTTTGCTTGGTCGCGGCCATGATCGGCAAGAGCGAGCCGAGCTCTTCGAGGAAGGGCGCGTAGACCACGGGCTCGGCCCGGATCTCGTAGTTGATCTTCTGGAGCGGGTTGTGCTCGAACAGCCGGTCGATCAGCCGGTCGACGTTGTCCTGGCTGAGGTCCGGGAGCCGGACCCCGCCCTCCTCGGCGCCGTAGTACGCGATGGGCACGAGCACGATGTCGAGCTCCATGGG
Organism: Pseudenhygromyxa sp. WMMC2535; assembly: GCF_011083025.2. NCBI lineage: Bacteria > Pseudomonadati > Myxococcota > Nannocystales > Nannocystaceae > Pseudenhygromyxa > Pseudenhygromyxa sp. WMMC2535. The sequence goes on along the minus strand of NZ_JABJWV010000001.1, from coordinate 1,430,908 downwards.
CGTGGACTCGAAGCCGATCGGCTCGGGACCGGTGGCCGGGTTGACCGCGCTCATCGCCGGCAAGTCCACGGGCTGGTCGACGTCGTACTCGACCAGCTCGACCTGGTAGCGGGTGCCAGGGGCGGTCTCACCTGTGCTGGCGAACAGCCCAAAGTAGAAGGTCCGCGAGAATGCGGTCGGCGAGGAGTCCTCCTCCACGAGGAGCTGCTGCTCGTGGACCGTGGCCTCGTCCCCGCTCGCCGGGTAGACGTGGAGCCGAGCCGTGACGTTGTGCGGCTCCCAGCCCTCGGCGACCTCGAAGTGCACGCGGATCAAGGTGTCGCGGTCGCCGATCAGCGGCACGGAGCGGTCTGTGGTGGACAGCCACGCGCCATCGGGGCCGCCGATGGCCACGCGCGTGCCCTGGTTGGCCTCGACCTCGGTGATCGAGATGCCGAGGGCCTCGACGAGCCCCCCCTCGGGGGCGGTGTCCTCGCTCCCGAGGCCCTCGGCCTCGCTCCCGAGGCCCTCGGCCTCGTCTCCCCCCTCGTCGATACTCATCGAATCAGCACTGCATGCCATGGCGAGCGAAGAGAAGATGAGGAATGTAGGGAGAGATAGTTTCCGCATCGAGGAGACTATGACTCGATACTGGATATATTAGCAATAGATGTTTGTTTTTTGGTTTTGTGCCAACCGAACACTTGGTGTCACGACAGGGAACCGAAGACCTCAATCGTCGCGTCGTCGGCGCAGCAGGCCGAGCAGGGCGAGCCCAAAGAAGCCGAGCAGCCCATCACCGCGGCGCCCCTGGGTCGCGCAGCTGCAACCTTCATCACCCAGGTCGCCGCCGGCGGTGTCGGACGAGCCACCAAGAGTGTCTTCGCCGCCGTCGTCACCGACGTCGTCACCACCGTCGTCGGAGGAGGATTCTCCTCCGGACTCGCCGCTCGTGTCACCTGCGTCATCGTTGCCCGTGGTGTCGCCCCCCGTGTCGCTGTCTCCCGTGTCGGGGTCGGGGTCGGGGTCGGGGTCGGGGTCGGGGTCGGGGATGCAGGTGTTGGTGTCGGGGTCGCAGAGCTGACCTTCGGAGCAGTCTGCGTCGGAGACGCAGCAGCTCTCGAGCACGAATTCGAACACACAGCCAAGCGCGGGGTCGCAGGAGTCTTGCGAGCAGACGTTCATGTCGTCGCAGTCGATGGTCGCGCCGAGGCACTCGCCGTCGATGCAGGTGTCGACGTCGGTGCAGGCGTCACCATCGTCGCAGGGTGCTTCGTTGACGGGGTGCACGCACTCGCCGGCCTCGCAGACGTCGTCGGTGCAGGTGTCGCCGTCGTCTGCACAAAATCCGTTGGGATCGTCCTGCTCCACGCAGGCTTCGTTGACGCAGACCGTCTGGGTGCAGGTGTTGCCGTCGAGATCCGAGCAATCGGCGTCGCTCTCGCAAGACATGCCCGTGGCCCACAGCCACGTGTCCGAGTAGTTCACGAACCCGCCGAAGTTGTAGGTCTCGCCGCCCCAGACGTCGTCGTTGCCGGCGGTGACCATGCCGATCGGCACGCCGTTGGTGTCGATGCCGACGAAGGCCGAGTCGAGGTCGGGGATCCAGTCGACCTGCCCGATGAGCTCGCCGTCTTGAGCCCAGACCGTGAGGTACTGGTTCTCGTTCCTGCTCAAGGTCATCCCGACTTGAGTCACGGGCTGACTGAAGGTCACGGCCCCACCCCTGCGAATGCACAGGCCCTCGGCCACGCCCCCGCCGGCGATCGGCGCGATGAAGTACTCGAGGTCGTCCTCGTAGCTCGGGGCGAAGGCGCTGCCCGGCTCGTCGACGCCAGGCAGGATGCTCGACAAGGACCCCGTGTGCCAGGTCGCGCCCTGGTCCGTGTACTCGGTCAGGCTCATCGAGGCCCCCGACGTGCCGCTGTCGAAGTCGGCGGTGCCGATGATGCCCTGGAGCTGGTCGACGTCGTCGAGGGCGGTGACGTTCCCGTGGGTGGTGAGCGTGCCGGCGTGGGCCAGGCCGGGAACGAGGCCGATCAGGATGATGGTGGGCAGACGCAGAGCACGGGAAATATGAGCGAAAGACATGATGGCAGTTCAGAGGCGAAGCTGTCTTCAATGATCATATGCTCATTCGGGTAGCAATGTGAAGGATTGTGATATTTGTCAGCGAGTGCTGCAAATTGTCATGGGCCGGCCGCCGGCACATGTGATGAACGCGCTCCTAGGGGTTTTGAACCTTTCGCGCGGAGATCCGCACCTCGGAGGGGCTGAGGACCCGGCGTGGCACGCCGGCTCGCACGTGGGTGAGCGAGTCGAGCGCGGCGAAGCCGACGCTCTCGGGCACCGGCGTGACGACCCAGACCGTCTCGTCGTCGCTGAGGGTGTGCACGGCCGCCGGCTGCTCGATGGTCAGCCCGCCGACCTCGAAGTCGACGCGCTCGCTGGCGTCGAGGGTGTCGACCGCCACGCCGCCGTCGACCACGAACCAGTCCTCGGCGCCGCTCGGGTAGAGCGCGCCGATCAGCACCTGACCTGGGTTGTCATTCGAGCTCGAGGACTCGTTGTTCCAGCTGGTCAGGGTCTGGATCCGCTCGTAGGTCTTGTTGAAGGTCCAGTCCGAAGTCCAGGTCCGGTCGCAGTAGCTCATGTAGTCGTAGCTGGCGGTGGGGTTGTGCAGCGAGAAGCTGCGGATGCCGTAGCCCCAGTTGCCGATGTTGCCATTGGCGTGGGGGTAGCTGGAGTCGTTGTTGGCCGAGCTTCCGCCCGGGCATGCGACGTGCCTCAGGCCCTGGTTGTGCCCGACCTCGTGCACGAAGGTGTTGGCGGTGGCGTCGAGATCGTGCCAGATCGTCGCGCCCACCCGGGCAAAGGACTCGTCCCTGGTCGCCCCGGCGACGAAGGCGATCCCGACCGCGCCCGCGTTCAGGCAGCCCTCGATCTCACAGCCCGTGTCGATCAGCGCGTGGTAGTAGACGTTGTCCGCGGCGTCGTCGCTTTGCTTGGTCTCGGCCATGATCGACAAGAGCGAGCCGAGCTCTTCGAGGAAGGGCTCGTAGACCACGGGCTCGGCCCGGATCTCGTAGTTGATCTTCTGGAGCGGGTTGTGCTCGAACAGCCGGTCGATCAGCCGGTCGACGTTGTCCTGGCTGAGGTCCGGGAGCCGGACCCCGCCCTCCTCGGCGCCGTGGTACTCGATGGGCACGAGCACGATGTCGAGCTCCATGGGCGTGGACTCGAAGCCGATCAGCTCGGGACCGGTGGCCGGGTTGACCGCGCTCATCGCCGGCAAGTCCACGGACTGGTCGACGTCGTACTCGACCAGCTCGACCTGGTAGCGGGTGCCAGGGGCGGTCTCGCCCGTGCTGGCGGACAGCCCAAAGTAGAAGGTCCGCGACATGGCGGTCGGCGAGGAGTCCCTCTCCACGAGCAGCCGCTGCTCGTGGACCGTGGCCTCGTCCCCGCTCGGCGGGTAGACGTGGAGCCGAGCCGTGACGTTGTGCGGCTCCCAGCCCTCGGCGATCTCGAAGTGCACGCGGATCAAGGTGTCGCGGTCGCCGACCAGCGGCACGGAGCGGTCTGCGGCGGACAGCCACGCGCCATCGGGGCCGCCGATGGCCACGCGGGTGCCCTGGTTGGCCTCGACCTCGGTGATCGAGATGCCGAGGGCCTCGACGAGCATGGCCTCGGGGGTGGAGGCGTCCTCGCTACCCCCGGAGTCCCCAGCCTCGTCGCCTCCCTCATCGACGCTCACCAATTCGTCACCGCATGCCATGATGAGCGACGAGAAGATAAGGAATGTGGGGAGAGATAGTTTCCGCATCGAGGAAACTATGACCCAGGACTAGCTATGTTAGCAATGGATGTTTGTTTTTTTGCGTTTGGTGCCAGTCGGTCACTTGATGTCACGACAGGGAGCCGAACACCTCAATCGTCGCGGCGTCGGCGCAGAAGGCCGAGTAGGGCGAGGCCAAAGAGGCCGAGCAGCCCATCACCGCGGCGCCCCTGGGCCGCGCAGCTGCAGCCGTCCTCACCGCCCTCGTCGTTGCCGAAGGTGTCGAGGGATCCGCCGAAGGTGTCCTCGCCGACGTCGTCGTCGTCACCGCTGCCCTCGGAGGAGCTGTCCCCGCCAGACTCGCCGCCCGAATCGCTGGTGTCGTCGGTATCGCCGCTGTCCTCGCTGCTGGTGGAGCCGTCGTCGGACGAGGACTCCTCCGTCCCCGAGTCGTCCGTGTCGCTCTCGGTGTCTTCGCCGGTGTCCTCACCGGTGTCCGTGGTGTCGCCGGGATCGGGGTCGGGGATGCAGGCGTTCGCCTCGAGGTCGCAGATCTCGCCCTCGAGGCAGTCCTCGTCGCTGGCGCAGCAGCCCTCCGTGAACTCGTAGACGCAGCCGAGCTCGGTGTCGCAGGCGTCCTGCGAGCAGACGTTCATGTCGTCGCAGTCGATGCTCGTGCCCACGCACTCGCCGTCGATGCAGGTGTCGACGTCGGTGCAGGCGTCACCGTCGTCGCAGGGGTTTTCGTTGGTCGGATACACGCACTGACCGGCCTCGCAGAGGTTGTCGGTGCAGGCGTTACCGTCGTCTTCACAGTCGCTGTCGACCTCACACTGCGTGCCCAGGGCCCAGATCCACGTGTCCGACATGATCGTGGCCCCGCCAATGCCGTAGGTCACGCCGCTCCAGACGTCGTCGTTGCCGTAGGTGACCATGCCGATCGGCACGCCGTTGGTGTCGAGGCCGATGAAGGCCGAGTCGCTGTTCGGGACCCAGGTCACCTGGCCGAGGATGTCGCCGTTTTCATCCCAGACCGTGAGGTACTGGGTCCCGTTCTTGCCCGCGGTCAGCCCGACCTGAGTCACGGGCTCGCTGAAGGTCACGGCGCCGCCAAAGTAGGTGTAGAGGCCCTCGGCCACGCCCCCGCCGGCGATCGGCGTGGGGAAGTTGGCGAAGTTGGATTGATAGAGGGGCGTGCTCGCGCTGCCGGCCTCGTCGACGCCGGCGAGGATGTCCGAGAGGGCGCCGGTGTGCCAGGTCGCGCCCTCGGCCGTGTACTGGGTCAGGCTCATGGAGGCCCCCGACGTGCCGCTGTCGAAGTCGGCGGTGCCGACGATGCCCTGGAGCTGGCTGACGTCGTCGAGGGCGGTGACGTTGCCCTGGGCGGTGATCGTGCCGGCGTGGGCGAGGCCCGGGGCGAGGGCGATCAGGGCGAAGGTGGACAGGCGTAGGTTGAAGAGGGTGCTGCGGTGGATGTGCATGAAAATGCTCCAGTGACTAAAAGGCGAAGCCAGCATATCCGCATTAGAAATCTTCATGTGGATAAAAAAGATGTCCTCTTTTGCCTCGGTGTTTCAATGCTCGTTTTCGCTAGTTCTCGCTTCAAAATGGTGACAGGGCAGTTTCCTTCGCCAAAGTCGACATTCTCGATGAGGCGGCGCGGAGCGCATGACCGTCGCGTCGTCGCGGGGATGGGGGCGTCAGCAAACTCGGGGTCGAAGATCCCGGCCTGATAGACTGCCCGGATGCCAGAGGGCGACACCTTGCACGCGACGGCGCTGACCTTGCGCGCGCTCCTGGCAGGCCGCCGCCTCGAGGCCGTCGACTGCGAGCTCGCGGCGGCCGAGGACTGGCGCCTGCCCGGGCGCGTGGTCGAGCGGGTCGAGGCCCGCGGCAAGAACCTGCTGATCCACTGCGCTGCCCTCGAGGGCGCGGGCGTCGAGCAGCCGGGCGGCCTGCCCGTGGCGATCTGGACGCACATGGGCATGACCGGCTCGTGGCATAGCTACCGCCTTGGCGAGCCGTGGCAGCTGCCCCGCGAGCGCGCGCGCATCGTCTTGCATACCCAGCGCCGCGTGCTGCCCTGCTTCTCGCCCGAGGCGCTCGAGTTCCTCGGCCCGCGCGGCCTGGCCAGGCACCGGGTCCTCGCCACGCTCGGCCCCGACCTGCTCGACCCCGACGCCGACCTCGACGAGGCCGTCGCCCGGCTCCGCGCTCTGGGCGAGGTCCCGCTCGGCGACGCGATCATGCGTCAGTCGGCGGTCGCCGGGATCGGCAACGTCTACAAGTCGGAGCTGCTCTTCCTCGCCGGCCGCGATCCCTTCGCTCCGGTCGGTGCCCTGAGCCCGGCGACGCTCCGTGCCCTGCTCGAGCGAGGCCGCGAGCTGATGCAGGCCAACCTCGCCAGCGGCCGACCCCGGCGCACGCGGGCCGAGCTCGGACCCTCGCGCGGCCGCTACTGGGTCTACGAGCGCAGCGGTCAGCCCTGCCGGCGCTGCGCCACGCTGATCCGAATGCGTCGCCAGGGCGCCCTGGTCCGCTCGACCTACTTTTGTCCCCGCTGCCAGGATGGGGGCGACTCGAGCTCTTGAGCTTCCCAACCCGCGCACCCTCGCCTGGCCTACAATCGCTGTCGTGCAGATCCCCTGGCACTTGCGCTGGCTCGACCTCGACGACGGACCGCTGGCGGACGCCCACGGCGCGGGCGTGACCGTGGCCCTGCTCGACAGCGGCGCCGCGGCTCTCCCCGCCCTGCCCGAGTCAGGGATCCGCCGCCTGTCCTACGCGGGCGAGGCCGCCGACGCCCGCGACAGCTCCCTCGACGGCCATGGGACCTCGGTCGCGGGCATCGTCGCCTCTCGAGACGTCAACATCCCCGGCGTGGCGATCGAGGCCGAGGTCCTCGCCTTCGACGTCTACGGCGTCGACGGCCGGCCCACGGACTACCGCGTCGTCGCGGCCCTGACCAAGGCCCTCGAGCTCGGCGTGGACCTGATCTGCTGCACCTTCACCTTGCCCGAGCTCGACGACGACCTGCGCGAGGTCCTGGCCGCCCTGCGCGCGGCCGAGGTCCCCGTGATCGTCGCCGCCGGCAACCGCGGGCGCCAGCGCTCGGCCTTTCCCGAGGACGTGGGCGAGGGGCTGATCACCGTCGCCGCTCTCGACCCCAAGGACCGCGTGCTCGCCAACTCGCGCTACGGCGAGTGGACGACCATCGCCGTCCCGGGCCTGCAGATCCTGACCTGGACGAGCTCGGGCCGACCGCAGCGCAACTTCACCGGGACCTCCGCCGCCGCGCCCCTGCTGACCGCGGTGCTCGCCCGGGTGCTGACCAAGGTCCGCGAGCGCGGGGGCGAGGCGGGGGTGCGGGCGGTCAAGGCGAGGCTCGTGGACCTGCTCGTGTCCACGGCGCAGTCGCGGCGCAGCCCGGTGCCGATCCTCGGGACGGCGGCCTTCGTGGAGGCTTGCATCGCGCTGGCGGACAAGCTCCACGGGGCGCCGGTCTGAGCCGCTGTCAGCGCTGGCGCGAGCGCGGCAAACCTGGCCAGGTCCGCGCAGGGCGGCTCGAGGGGCGGCCAGAACCCAGCGTTTCACGAGCCAAAGCAGGAGATCGAGTCTGGCCACCAGGGCTCGTTGCCTCGATGGCGAGGGAGGCTTCATGATCCAGGTTGGAGCCCGCCATGGCGTTCTCGATACGATCACCAGATGATGGCGTCTCGCTCGACGCCTTGCCCGGAGACATGATCCTGCGCCGGGTCTCCTGGGACGACCACGGCCATCGCCTCTTGTTTCATCTCTCGCGGCATGGGGAAGATGGTAGGGAGCGGGAGATTGGTCTGCTCAAGATTTTGAACACCAAAGCGCCCCGCGCGGAGTTGAACGCGAGCTTCGAGCGCTTGGATGACCACTGGTGCAGCATGGGCCAAGGCCCTGCGTTCTACGACTCGCTCGACGCTCAGGAAGACGCGCGCGAGTTGCTGCTCGCGCTGCGTGACTTGACCGTCCTGGGCGACGCCGAGCGAGAGGCGCTAGCGAGCAACGCCGACGTCCAAAAGACGCTCCTGCGCACGTCGAGCGCACGCTTCGCCTACGAGCGGGAAACGCGGCCGCTCGCCTCCGACATCCAATTTCGGATCAGCCTACAAGTGAAGGGCTTTGCTGAACGCCACGAGGTGCACTTTCACTTCAGCCGCGAGCGTGCCTTGGGGCGGATGGTCGTGCTGGTCGGCGAAAATGGTACGGGCAAGTCTCAGCTCCTCAACGGGCTCATCTACCCGACCCTCGGGATCTACGATCCAAAGTTGGCGGACATCGATGTCGTGCCCGCGATCTCGCGGGTGATCTTCTTGTCCTTTGGCGCCTTCGATCGCGGTCGCATCCCACGGTCGGTTGGTCGCTACTCGGTGATCTCCTACGACTATTGCGGGCTGCGCCACTACGCAAATTCGATGCGGGGCGAAGCGATCGTCGACATGCAGTTCGCTCTACGGCGGCTCAGTGAAGCTCATGATGCGTTGACGGAGCGGAGGCGGGGAGACTTGTGGCGGCGCTGCGTGAGCGAGCATGGCATGCGGCCGCCGGAGCGCGGCTACCTCGAGGCGTGGGTCGAGGAGCGCAGCGCAGGGCAGAAGTTCATCTGCTTCGTGTTGACGCACTTATTGGCCAAGCTCGAGCCTGGGGCCCTGGTGGTGTTCGACGAGCCCGAGACCCACACGCACCCAAAGATGCTGTCGCTGCTCATGCGCCAGCTCGACGAGATGCTCGAGGACCATGACGCCTTCGCCATCGTCGCCACCCACTCGCCGATCGTGCTGCAAGAGCTTCCGGCCAGGCAAGTGCGGGTGCTTCGGACCGAGGGGGAGGGGCGATCCCTGCCCTTGGTTCTCGACTATCCCCGGGAGTGTTTCGCAGAGGCGCTGGATGAGATCGTCAAGGTGGGGTTCGGCTTGGATCTCGAGGACACCAACTACATGAGGCGACTGCGCGAGATGGTGCGCGAGAACCCGGAGGGGATCGAGGAGCTGCTCGCGCAGGGAGGGCTTTCGGCTCGGCTGGCACTCGCGCTGGCGAGGAAGCGCGAGCGTCAGCAGGAGGAACGAGGAGGGGAAGGCGATGCGTGAGCTCGTCGCACCGAATTGGGACGCGTTTGATGACTATGAGGCGATCGTCTCGCGCAGCGTTGGGCCGAATAAAGTTACGCGAGAGGCCTATCGAGACGATGTCCGAGAGCGGTACCAAGCGTATCTGGACTGCGCGCCCGACTTGGAAAACATGGTCTCGGTCGTCGCCGAGGGGCCGCCTCGAGATGCTCACATGAGGAGCTGCTATGGGCACGAGCACATGCGCGACGTAAAGCACCGAATCAGCGCGCTTCAGCGAGACCCTTACTTGCTCCGATTTTGTCAGTTCTGCGGCGGGATGGCTGTCGTGAGCCAGTGGGATCACTATCTGCCACAGGCAGAGTTTCCCGAGTTTGCCGCGTGTGCATACAATATTACTCCGATATGCGGCGTATGTAATCACACTAAACGAGAGCGGGGTACGACCCAAGGCGCGAGGGAAGTGGTGCACGTCTTTTATGATGATATTCCCAGCGACCTCGCCTATCTCGAGGCTACGATTGTTTGGTCGGCAGAAGGACCTGACATCATCTTTTCCCCATCGATGCCTGCAGGGGGAGATCAGCAGTTCTTCGCGCTCTTTTGCCGGCACGTCGACGCGCTGGCGCTCGAGGATCGCTTCGCAGACTACTATCGTATCCAACTAGAACGGGAGGCGAAGAAGATCGCCAAGTCCGTGAGGCGTGGCCTGGAGCTCGAGGTGATTCGAGACTTGCTGCGCGACTCGGCTGAGAGTGAGCCGGGGGGCCCCAGCTCACCCCTCGCTGCGCTGTTGCGCGCGGCCGCTGACAGCGACCGCTTCCTGGAGTACGCTGCGAGCGGAGCAGGGCAATGAAGGACGAAGACCCCGTCAGCGAGCGCCAGGCGCGTCTGGTCGAGGTCCGCGAGGCCCTCGAGGCGGTCCAGAGCGCGTTGAATCGGCTGGCCGATGACTTGTCGACGGCCTGTAACCCGAGCTGGGACGATCAAGGGGACTTCGAGGGCGCGGCCCGCGAGGTCCTCCAGGTCTCGGCTGGCCTCGCGCAGGAGCTGGTCGATTGGCTCGAGCCCATGGACCTCGGCTATGGCGACCTCGACGAGGTCCTACAGGGGATCGCCGCCAGGGTGCCCGCGCTCGCCAAGCACGCGAAACAGGGCTCCGCGGTGTTCGAATTCCTGCGTCAGGTATCCTACGCCTCCAGCCCCGATCCGCACCAGGCCCCAGACATGGAGGCCTTCAACGTGCTGCTCGAGGAGCTGGTCGACACTCTCGAGGAGAAGTCCCCGTGACGCCCGCGCCCGAGCTGCTCGACTGTCTCGCCGCGCTCGACCTCGACTGGGAGTCGCTGCGTCGAGACACGGCGGGCGTCATCTTGTTTGGGTCCCGCGCGGCGGGGGCCGCTCGAGCCGACTCGGACTGGGACCTGCTCTGCGTCGGCGCGGGGTCCCAGCGCCTGACCCGACGCCTGGACATGATCTGGGTCGGCCGCGCGCGCGCCTGTTCGCGGGAGCAGGACTGGATCGGCAGTGAGCTCGCCAACCATGTCGCGCGCTTCGGTCGAGTGCTCTTTGGTGAGCGCCCCTGGGCGGAGGACCACGGGCGGCAGGAATTGGCGATCGCGCGCAAGCGCAGGCAGATCTGCGGCCATGTTCGCGGGCTCTCGAGCGTATGGCCGCGCTTGAACGCGGTGTATCGCCAGCGTCAGCTCGGGCAGCTGCGTCGGGATCTCCAGCGCCTCGAATTGCTCGATGTCGGGGAGGTCGTCCCGCCTACCGCGATGCTCGATCGCATGTGCTGCGAGGGCGTCGACCCCGAGCAGTATGTGCTCGAGGCCCTCGACCGCGCCGGGCTGGGCTCGGCGACGCTGGACAGGCAGCTGGCCGCGGAGCCTGCGGGTTCGTAGCGGCTGCGGCTCAGGAGCGGCTGCGGGAGCCGAGGCCGCTCCACCTGGTCAAGTGCCCGAGCTTGTCGGGGTTGCGCACCACGTAGATCCCCGCGATCGACCCCGCCCCATCCACCATCAGCGCCGTCGTCTGCAGCACCCCCTGCTCCACGCTGACGAAGCCCGGCAGCCCGTCGAGGCGGACGTAGCCCAGCAGCTCGGAGGGCGCCGCCGCGAAGCCACGCGCGAGCGCGGCGTGGCGGGCCAGGACCTGCGCGCGCCCGAGGATCGGCGCCGGTGTGGCGGGGACCTTGCCCCCGCCGTCGGCCTGGGCGAACACGTCGGCGGCCAGCAGCGCCTCGAGCTCGGCCATGTCTCCGGCTCGAGAGGCGCGAAAGAAGGCCGCGGCGATCCGCTGGCCGTCGGCGGGGCTGACCGCGAAGCGCGGGCGGGCGGTCTGGAGGTGGGCGCGGGCGCGGCTGGCCAGCTTGCGGCAGGCGGCAGGCTCGCGGCCGAGGGCGTCGCCGATCTCGGCGAAGCTCACGCCAAAGACGTCGTGGAGCAAGAAGGCGGCGCGCTCCAGGGGGGAGAGGCGCTCGAGGGCGAGCATCAGCGGCAAGGTGATCTGGTCGGCGCGGCGCTCGGCGGCCTCGAGGGGGGACTCGGTCAGCGGCTCGACCAGGGGCTCGGGCAGCCACGCGCCCACGTAGGTCTCTCGCCGGCGCCGCGCCGACTCGAGCTCGTTGAGGCACAGGCGCGTGACCACGGTGCGCAGGAAGGCCGCGGGGCTGCGGACCTGCGCGCGGTCGCAGCGACGCCAGCGCAGCCAGGCGTCTTGGACCATGTCTTCGGCATCGCTGACGCTGCCGAGCATGCGGTAGGCCAGGCGGGTCAGGCCTGGGCGCAGCGCGTCGAAGACTTCGTCACCTGGCTCCGCGTCCGCCTTCATGCCCACCTCAGCGCAAATGTACCGCGTCCACCCGGTAGATGCTGGGTGTCACCGAGCTCGCAATGGCTGCGAATGTCTCTAGCTGGGCCCGGGTCTCGGGGCGCCTCATGAAGGCCTCGAAGTCGGCCTGCGAGGCCCACTGGGCGTAGTTGATCACCCGCTTGCCGTCGACGCTGCTGTGCACGCAGACCGAGACGAAGCCGGGTTGTTGGCGGATCCCCGCCTCGGTGAGCTCGGACAGGGCCCGGGCCAGCTCGGCCTGCCTGGCCGGCTCGACCTCGTAGACGTTGATCAGGGTCAGGCGCTCGGCCTGGGCGTCGATGCTCGCGGCAGCGTTGGTCATGTCTCCAAGACCGAGCGGGCCGCAGGAAGGTGACATCGAGGACGAGCGCGGCTGAAAAAAAATGCTCGCGGTGAGCGCGAGCGAGCCGACGCCAAATGGTTTGCTGGCACCGCGGCCTCCCAGACCCCCGGCCGGAGTAGCAACCCACTGCGCCCCGGCCCTACCATGAAGCTCGCGTGCTCCCATGATGCTCCGCCTTCGCTCCACTTCTCGCGCCCGCGCCCTTCGTCCTCTCGCTCTGGCCCTCGGCCTCGGCCTCCCGCTCGCCTGGGCCCCCCCGGCCGCGGCCGCCGAGCCGCCCGCGCGCGACCCGGAGGCGCGGCTGAATTTCCTCTCCGCCGAGGAGTACGAGCGCGTCGCCCAGACTGAGCCGATCCGCGTGCCGATCCAGGTGGTGATCAGCTCGGACGCCTCCACCCGCCTGGCCAACGCCTGCGCCAAGCTCGACGACCTCGGCGCGCGGGACTGGGAGGTGGGCGTCAGCGTGGACCTGCCCTATGTGCTCTCGGACTCCGGGCGCAGCGATCTCTTCGATCGCCTCCAGCAGCTCAACGACGACTCCACCGACGCGGAGGTGCTCGCGGCCGCCAGCGAGCTCGCGGGCCTCGGGACCCAGCTGGCGGGGCTCTGCGATCACATCGCCGGCCTGTCCGGCGGGCTGACGGCCGACGACGTCGTCCACCTGCGGGGGATCTTCGCCGACGGGGCGGTGCGCTTGACCCAGCTCGTCGAGGTCCTCGACAAGACCGCCGAGGAGCTGCTGGACGTGCTCACGGCCGCGCCGGCGAGCTTCGAGCAGGCCAAGCTCGCGTTCGTGAAGGAGGTCGACCTCGGCGAGCCGGGCACGCCCCAGTCGATCGGGACGCTGTCTTCGCTGGGCGAGGCGGCGAGCACCGCCTTCGAGGGCCTGGCGCAATTCCTGATCGACCGCGCCAAGGAGGAGGCGATCACCTATGTCCGCGACCAGCTCAGCGAGGCGATCTGCACGGCGGACCCGGGGCTGTTCATCCCGCGGACCTGCGAGGTGCTCGCGTCCACCGACCCCAGCATGTCGCTCAGCGGCATCGGGGCCTCGCTCAACGCCGCGCTGGTCGCCGACCTCGAGTGGATGCCCGACCGCCTGCTCGCGCTGACCTCCGTCCGCGCGCCGGCCTCCGCCCACGCGGCGACCATGCTCCGGGTCATGCTCGCGCTCACCCGCGACGCCCGCGAGCACGGCGGGCCGCTCGATTTTCTGGTCTCGCTGCACGAGATCGACGAGATCGACTGCGAGCGCAGCCACGCCCAGCTGTCCGCGGGCGAGGTGTCCGCCGACGCCAAGATCGCCGCGGCCGACCGAAGCTGCGCCGAGACCATGGCCATGCTCCGCCTGTCCTCGGCCCTGAGCCACGCCATCGTCAGCCAAAACCGCGACCTCAACGACGTCTACAAGAGCCTCGGCGTGGCCTTTGGGGTGGAGCGCCACGTCAACGACATCCCGCTTCCGGTCCGCGAGCACCTCGCCGAGATGATCCCCGAGCTCGGGTGGACCGAGGACGCCCAGCTGCGCTTCGAGCCGGTGCACCTGCGCCAGCTCCACCGGATCATCGCCGACAGCGTGGCGTTGGTGCAGACCCTCCAAGATCGCATCGACGCGCTGTCGAGCAGCTACGACCGCAGCCCGACCACCGAGGACGTGCTCGACACCGCCGCGGTCGCGGCCGTGGGTCTGGCGAGCATCGGCCTCGACATCATCGACCTGCTCGAGAAGGTCCGGGCCGAGCGCGGCGCGGACCAGGCGAGCGCCGCGGCGCCCGAGGGCTCGACGCGGACGCAGGCCGGCGCCGCGCTGCTCGCCAGCCCCCGCCCGCTCGCGGACCAGGCCGCGCTGCTCGCCCTCGCGGCTGACATGGGCGACACGACCGAGACCGCGGCGGCCGACACCGATGCAGCCGACACGGCCGCCGCCGTCGACCCCTCGCTCGCGATCCTGCGCGCGCTGCTCGAGGACGCCAGCGACCTCTACTCGGTCGCCCGCGACCTCAGCGACCGCGACTGGAGTCAGGCGACCATGAGCCTGTTCGAGCTGCTCGACGACCTGATCCGCGAGCACGCCCCGGCGGGCGCCGAGGGCGACTCGGCCCGCACCCTCGACAGCCAGCTCGACAAGCTGCGCCGCTACCTGCCGATGTTCATCGAGGTCGCCAACGCCAAGTCCAGCGACGAGGTCGCGGCGGCCCTCGAGGCGGCCTTTCCGGCCGGCGGCTACCAGCTCAAGTATCGCCAGGGCGTGGTCGCCATCAACGCCATGTTGGGGGCCTACGGCGGCGGCCTCTATGGCGCCGGGCTCCAGTCCGACGGGACCACGAGCCAGGGCCTGGTCAACGGCGAGTTCGCCCTCTTCGCGCCGATCGGCGTGCACCTGACCGGCCCGGTGGGCGTGCACCGCAAGCGCCCCTGGCACCTCGGGGCGATGATCTCGGTGATCGACATCGGCGGCATCACGACCTCCAAGTGGAGCCTCGAGGACAGCCTCACCCAGGACACCAGCGAGGGCGGCAGCGAGGAGACGGTGCTCGGCGAGCCGAGCAATTTCAACTTCGCGGGGATCGTCGCGCCCGGGGCTTACTTCACCATCGGCGCCGCCAAGTCGCCCTTCGTATTCGGCCTGGGCGCGTCCTACAGCCCCTTCGCCCAGCAGCTGAGCGTGACCACCTACGACAGCAACGGCGACGAGACCGACTCGATCAGCAGCTATGTCGGGGCCCTGCGCTTCGGCGCCTTCGTGGCCGTGGACATCACGCTGGTCGGCTTTGGCCTGCGCGGCAAGGGCGGGCGGGCTCAGCCGTAGGGCTCTTCTTCGCGGACCGCGACCAGGGTGATCCGGCCGCCGCGCAGGATCCCCACCTTGTAGAGGGTGTGCGCGAGCATCTGCGGGCAGGCGTGCACGCGCAGGCGGCCGTGGGTCTGGGCGATGGCGCGCAGGTGGTCGACCCAGGCGGCGACGGCGGGGCCGTCGTCGCGCTCGAACTCGAGCTCGGAGAGGTCGAGGTCGACGGCGGCCCCGTCCTCGCTGCGCTCGAGGGTCGCCCCGAGCCGAGCGAGGGCCGCGTGCTCACGGCGCTCGCTCGCTTCGCGGTTCTCGCCCTCGTCGCTCACGCGCGCCCGTAGGCCTCGAGCACGGCCCCGCGCACGCACTGGTTGGCGGGGCTGGCGAGGCCCACGATGGTCTGGGCGAGGGCCGCCGGGGTGACCCAGCTGCCGTGGTCCGCGTCGGGCATGGCGGCGCGGTTGGCCGGGGTGTCGATGATCGAGGGGGCGACGGCGTTGACCCAGATGCTCTCCGGGGCGAGCTCCTCGGCGAGGGTGCGGGTCATCGCGGCGACGCCGGCCTTGGCGGTGGCGTAGGCGATCATCCCGGCGCTCGGCGTGAGCGCGGGGCGGGCCGCGATGTTGACGAGCCGGCCGCCGCCTCCGCCGCCCTCGCGCATGCGCCGGACGGCCTCGCGGCAGCTGAGGAAGCACGAGGCCACGTTCATCCGCCACATCGACTCGAAGGCGGAGAAGCTGGTGTCGACCACGGGCGACATGGCGAAGCCGCCGGCGATCTGGATCGAGGCCCAGGGCGGGGGCGTGCGGCGGTAGAAGTCGGCCGCGGCGGCCTCGTCGTCGAGGGCCACGCCGTGGACGAAAGTGACCCGCTCGTGATCCGCGAATTCGACGCCAGCGGGGGTCTGGTCCTCGAACACCGGCACGTGGACGCGCGCGCCGGCCTCGAGCAAGGCGGCGACCACGGCCCGACCCAGGCCGCCGGTGCCACCGGTGACGACGACGACGCGATCTTCGAATTCCCTGGACGCAGTACTCATCGCTGCGAGCTTAGTCCTCGCACCCTCGGAGCAAAAGTGATCCCCGCGGCGGCGCGAGCATCTGCGTGCTTGAAGGCGCCTGTCTCCTCGTGAGACCGTCTCCTCGGTGTCACGTGACAAGCTGAGCTCCTCTTCCCCGCGCGCCCTCGCCTGGGCCCTCGCGCTCTGCTCCCCCTCGTTCGCCTGCACCTCCGACGAGGTCAGCGCAGACAGCGGGGCCGACGAGGCCGACGAGTCGGGTGAGTCGGGGGAAGAGAGCGGCGGCGAGGAAGAAGAGCAGCTGGTGATCGGGCCGCCGGCGGTGGGCATCGACATCGTCGAGGTCGAGGCCAATCAGGGCACCGGCGTGGCGATCAGCGCTGGGGCGGCGTGGATCCCCGCCGACGAGCGCAACGCCTACCTGGTCCGCAACCGCGACACCTTGCTGCGCGTGCAGTACAGCGTGGCCGAGGGCTGGGAGCCGCGGGAGATCATCGCCCAGCTCCACCTCGAGACCCCCGACGGCGAGCGCCTCGAGCCCCGCGTGCAGGCCCTGACCGTCGAGGCCGACTCGGATCCCCGCAAGCTCGCGACCAGCTTCTACTTCCCGATCTACGCCGACGAGGCCCTGCCCGGGACCAAGTACTGGATCGAGCTGCGCGAGTCGGGCGAGGAGGCCGGCCCGGCCAGCCTCGCCGAGGGCGTCAACGCCTCGCCCGCGGACTTCGCCGAGATCGGCTACGAGTCGACCACCCTCGAGATGAAGGTGATGCTCGTGCCGATCGACTACACCTACCTGGCCGAGCCGACCTCCGTCGATCTCAGCGAGGACGACCTCGCGCTCTTCGAGGCCGAGCTGCTCCAGCAAAACCCGCTCCAGTCCGTCGAATTCACGGTCCACGAGCCGATCGAGTACGACACCCAGCTGACCAACCTGGGCACCTTGCTCGGGGTGATGAGCGCGCTGCGCTCCGAGGAGCAGGCCGAGGCCAACGTCTACTACCACGCGCTGCTCAACATCCGCGCCCCGGCGCTGAGCCACGTCGCCGGCATCGCCCAGCTCAACGACGCCAGCAAGGAGGCCGCGCTCGGCCGGGTCGCGGCCACGGTCTATTACAAGTACGAAGAGGACGCCCCGGCCGGCGGCAGCGCGCGGACCTTCGTGCACGAGGTCGGCCACAACCAGGGCCTGCGCCACGTCTACTGCCCGAACGCGGCGACCGAGGCCGCGGGCACGGATCCGGCCTACCCCCACGACGGCGGCAAGATCGGGGTGTACGGCTTCGGGATCCGCAGCGCCCAGCTCTACAGCCCCACGGGCTCCCACGACTACATGACCTACTGCGCGAACTCGTGGGTCTCGGACTGGACGTGGAACAAGACCTTCGCGCGGATCGAGACGCTGACCAGCTGGGACTATGAGGGCGCGGCCGAGGGCGAGGCGGCGGCCGAGGTGCCGCTGCTCTGGGGGCTGATCTCCCCCGACGGCAGCGAGCAGTGGATGAGCTTCCGCGGCCCGGCCCCGCACCCCGAGCAGCTCAGCGCCAAGCAGCGGATCCTCGCCAGCGACGGCCAGGGCGGGCAGCGCGAGAGCCTGGCCGTGGTCTCGCCGCTCAGCGACGACGCCAGCGAGGTGATCATCGCGCCCCTCGAGCTGGACCTCGACGAGATCGACGCCCTCACGCGCGTGGACTGGCGCGGGGAGCAGCACGCGATCGACCTCGCCCGCGTCGAGCGGCGGGATCGCGCGCTCTCGGCCGCGCGCTGAGCCCGAGCCGAGCCGAGGCGCTGAGCGCTGAGCTCGAGCAGGGGCGCTGGGTCCTGGCGCGCCGGCTCGTGCATAATGCCCGCGGTGTCGGACGCCCAAGACGAGCCCCTGCGTCAGCGATCCTTGCGGACCTTGGCCTGGATCGGCGACGCCGAGTTCGAGCGCGAGGTCCGGCTGCGCCTGGCTCGGCGCGGGGACTATCCCACGGACAAGCTCGACAAGCTGCGCGCGGGCATCGTCAACGCGGTCGCGCAGGCCGAGCTGCTCGCCGGGCTGCTCGCGGCGGAGGTCCTCGACGAGCGCGAGCAGGCGGTGGTCCGGCGCGGGCGCAACACGGCGGTGCGGGCCGCGGGGACGCGCAGCGGGAGCGTGCGCGAGTATCGGGCGGCGACGGCCCTCGAGGCGCTGATCGCCTGGTGGATCCTGGGTGGCGAGCGCGAGCGCTTCGAGGCCCTGGTGATCCCCGAGATCGAGGCGCGGATCGAGGCCGCGATCGCCGGCCTTCGCAAGCGTCGCTGAGCGCTCGGATCCCGTAGACCCGTCGGGACTCAGCCCCGTCGGGACTCAGCCCTCGCCGGGGCGGGTGGCCAAGAAGGCGTCCACGCGTGCGCGAGCATTGTTGCGCAGATCGACGTAGAAGAGCTGGATGTCGATGGGGTGGTAGTCCTCGGGGCCCATCGCCCACAGCAGCAGGGCGCTCATGAAGTCGCGCTCGAGCTCGCCGAGCTCGGTGACCACCAAGGTGCCGTCGACGCACTGCGCGTCTGCGAAGTGCGGGAGCAAGGCGGGGTCCTTGGTGTCGAAGAACACCGCGCCGGCGTTTTGCTGCGCTGGCACGTGGGCGCCGTCGAGGGTCCAGGAGATCGGGTTGACGCAGACGCGCCCGCGCATGGTGTCGGGGTCCTCGGCGTCGAGCTCGAAGGCGTTGGGCTGAAAGCGAGGGCCGCGGGCGTTCCAGCTGATCACGCAGCCGGTCTGGGTCGGGCTCGCGCAGATCGCCAGGTCCGCGACGCTGCCCTGACGCAGGGCGGCGCCGGGCAGGTAGGCGGCGACCAGGCGCGCGCGCAGGTCTGGCTGCGCGGCGATCCGCTCGCGCAGGAGCCTCGCGCCGAGGATGGCGCCCTGGCTGTGACCGGCGAGGATGAAGGGGCGGCCGTCGGTCCGCGCGAGGAAGTGGTCGAAGGCAGCGGACAGGTCGGCGTAGGCGAGGTCGATGGCCTGGCCGCCCTGCGCGCTGGGGTGGGTGAACGCCTGGCCGTTGGCCTGGCGATAGCGCGGCGCATGGACGGCGCAGCAGGCATTGAAGGCGCTGGCCTGGATCGAGGTCGCGCCGCGGGTGGTCGCGGCGACGATCTCGGGGTCGTCGATCGGGGCGTTCCACTCGCTGCCCAGCCAGGTGGTGGGGTGGAGGTAGAACACGTCGACGGGGGCGGCCGCCTGGTCGATCTGGTCGATGGCGGGGAGCTCGGGGAGGGCGAGGTCGGCTCCGTCTCGGCGCTCGGGCAGCGCCGCCCAGGCGGCGGGGTCGTCGTAGTCGGGGGCCGGGGGCGAGGCGGCGGCGTCGAAGGGCCCAGGGTCGAGGACGCGAAACAGCCAGCGGTCGATGGTAGCGAGGGCGAGGGCCGAGGCGAGGGCGAGCAGGACGAGGCCGGCGAGGGCGAGCTTGGCGAGGCGCAGGCGCTGGCCTCGTCTCGGGGTCTTCGCTTGGGGGGGGCTGGGCATGGCTGGTCTCGATGGGGCTTGGTGGAGAGAGAGGGCGGGGCCCGAGTCGAGGCCACCGCCCTCTCGGGCAGCCGGGGCTGCTGGATCCACTGGGGACCCGTCGCGTCAGGGCGCCGGCGGGCAGTCGATCTCGATCAGCGTCACGTAGCGCGGGAGCGTGGGGAAGGAGGGGTGCAGCACGGTGCACTCGCGCTCCGGGTGCTCGACGCTCACGGAGTAGGTGCCCGCGTCGGCCGGCTCGAGGTTGAAGGCGACCCAAAAGGGCAGCAGCGAGGAGTCGATGGTGTCGCCGTTGAGCACCGGCTTGTTGTCGGCGTCGACGCCGTAGTAGCTGCCATCGGGCAGGGCCGGCTCGAAGGTGACCACGGCGCCGGTGGCCGTGGGCTGGCGCAGGCGCACGATGGCCACGCCCTTGGTCTCGTCGGCGGTGACGTTCTCGTCTTGCTGCTGAAGCAAGCTGAGCTGGGTGTCGATCAGCTCGTTGCTGACCTGACCGAGCTGGAGGTCGTCGACGTCGGCCTCGGGGATCGTGGCCGGGCGGATGCCGCCCCAGTAGGTGTCCTCGTTGCCGTCGATCAGGAAGAAGACCTCGGTGTTGGGCGGCATCCCGGGGATCGCGTACTCGCCCTCCTCGTCGCTGACGGTCTCGAAGCCGGGCATGTCGAGGACCGAGACGTTGGCCCCGGGGATCCCGGCCATCGTGAAGAAGTCCGTGACCTCGCCGCTGACGTTGATCTCGGTCGCGGCGGTCTCGGTCTCGGTCTCGGTCTCCGTGTCGGTCTCGGTCTCCATGGTCCCGGACCCGGACTCGGACTCCTCGCCGCTGTCGGACTCGGACTCGCTGTCGCCGGTGTCGGCCTCGTCGCTGCCGCTGGGGGTCGCGTCGTCGGCACAGCCGGCGCCGAGCAGGCCGGCGCTGGCTAGCGCGAAGGCGGGGAGGGTGCGCTTCAAAGTATTTGCAATGTTCATGTGTAGTGTCTCCAAAGCGCCCGCGAGAGGTCGGGGGGGCGGGCGTGGAGACAGCTTACCACCGGCGAGGGGACGCAGCGGGGCCCCGCGTGCCAGGGGAGGTGTAAAGCTGCGCCGGCTGGGGGGCGCGCCGGCGCAAAAGTGCGCTCACGAGGGTGGGAAATTATGAGGTTCTTCGAGGATAGTATCGCCGCGGTCGACGTCCGGGAGGCGTTCAATGGGGCTCTGGGGACCAGATGAAGCCCCGAGGGTCGATGGCTGCTCACCTTCCACTCATTTTTTCACACTTCATTCAATGTTCAATTACGGCGTGGGCTCGATAGATACGAAAATGCGCCGGCACGAAGCGTGCCGGCGCATCGGGGGGCGTCCGCGCGGGCTCAGGGCTCGACGCGCTTGGCCTTGATGATCTTGAACTCGGTGCGCCGGTTCTTGGCGCGACCGTCTTCGCTGTCGTTGGAGGCGATCGGCTCACTTTGGCCAGCGCCGCGGGTCTCGACGCGATCGCTGGCGATCCCGCCGTCGACGAGGTACTGCTTGACCGCGTCCGCGCGCTCCTTGGACAGGGCTTCGTTGTACTCGGCGGTGCCCTCGTTGTCGGTGTGACCGACGACCTCGATGCGGATGTCCGGGTACTCCTCGAGCACCTCGATGGCGCGGTCGAGGATCGGCTTGGACACGTCGCGGACGCCGGCCGAGTCGTACTCGAACTCGATGCCCTCGATGACCCCGGTGAACTCGCGGACCTTCTCGGGGATCTCGTCGGGGCAGCCGTCGGTGTCCTCGTAGCCGTTGTCCGTCTCGGGCTGGTCGGGGCAGCTGTCGCGCTCGTCGGGGATGCCGTCGCCGTCGCGGTCGCGGACCGGGCAGCCGTCGGGCTCGACGCCGGCCTCGTAGGGGCAGGCGTCTTCGGTGTCGACCCAGCCGTCGTTGTCGCTGTCCCGGGGCGGGCAGCCGTCGGGGGACACGCCGGGGGTGTCGGGGCAGCTGTCGCGCTCGTTGGGGAAGCCGTCGCCGTCACGGTCGGGGTTGGGCGGCGGGGTCGGCTTGGGCTTGGCCCGGGGCAGGGTCAAGGACAGGCCAAAGAGCAGCTCGGCGTGGCTGGTGACCGAGTTTTGCGTGGCCTCCTTGGCCGAGAGGATGTGCCGACCCTCGACGCGGACCGCGAGCCAGCGGTTGACGTAGACCTTGAGGCCGCCGCCCCAGTGCATGGCCGGGTCGACGTCGTTGCCCAGCAAGATCGCCGGCCCGGAGGTGCCCATGGCCTTGGCGCCGATGAGCACGAAGGGGGTGACGCTCCAAAAGGGCAGCTGGCCGATGATGTGTCCGCCGGCGGACCACAGCAGCGCGAAGTCGTTTGTCGAGTTGCGGACCCGCGAGGGCATCACGCCGCCCTCGGCCTCGATGCCCAGGTACTCGAGGGGGAAGAAGGCCGCGCGCAGGCCCGCGCTGCCGTTGAGCTTCCACAGCGGCTTTTGTCCGCTGGCCGGGTTGTAGAAGTCGTGGTCGTCGGCGGGGAAGAACAGGCCGCCGTAGATGCCGAGCTCGGCCATGTTGCGCTCGGGGGCCCAGCGCCTGATCCATGGCACGTCGGTGCGCTTGTACTCGCGGGAGTCGACGCCGCGGCTGGGGGCGTCGGCGCTCGCGTCGGTGTCGGCGCTCGCGTCGGCGTCGGCGTCCGCCCCCGCGGAGGACAGGGAGACCGCTCCCGAGGCCTGGGCGTCGGCTGCGGACGCGTCGTCGCTGGCGGCGTCAGCTGCCGCGTCGTCACTGGCAGCGTCGGCTTCGGGCGCGTCGGCTTCGAGCGCGTCGGCTTCGGGCGCGTCGCTGGCAGCGTCGTCGCTGGCAGCGTCGGCTTCGGGCGCGCCCGCTCGCGCCAGCGTGGGGGCGAGGGTCAGGCACAGCGAGAGTCCGCAGGGGATGAGCAGTGGGCGCGCGGGGGGGTTCATCGCAACTCGAGAGGGGAAGCGCGGTTTGGAGGAGGGTCCTGGAGGGGCGGCCTACTGGCAGGCCGCGGCCTCTTCCATGCAGCCCGGCGGCTCGGGGTCGGTGGCCATGGCGGCGATGCAGGTCAGGCAGGTCGTGTCGTCGGACTCGGCCCCGCAGTCTCCGCTCTCTGCGCAGACGTTGCCGATGCACTCGGCGAGCTTGATCAGCAGGTAGGCCTCGTCCTCGCTGAGCCCCATGTCGCACTCCAGGAAGCACGAGAGATCGGGCTCGGGGTCGGGGTCGACGATCGCCAGCGACTGGCAGATGACCAGGCAATCGATGGCGTCGCGGCAGGTGGTCTCGAAGGGGCCGGTCTCTTCGGCCGTCCAGTTGTCGTCCGTGACGGTGTCGGTCTCGTCGCTATAGACCGCGCCGCTCTCGGTGGTCGTGTCGTCGGAGACCTCGTCGGCCCCGATCTCGTCCGAGTCGAACACGCAGGCGGCCCCGGCGAGGGTCGGCAGCAGGAGCGCCAAGAGCAGCCGCCGTGGTCGGAGAATCGTCGACACCGTGTCCACGGCTGGACCGTAGCAGCATTTTGTCGCCAAGAGGAGCGATTGTGTTTTCGAGGCGCTCGTCAGGGGCGGCCACGCTACAGCGAAATCAGCGCTCCTGGGTCCGGCGACTCGGACCCATGACATTCATGTCATGGCCTGGGCTCGCGTTCATGGCTGAGCAGCTGCTGCGAGCTTGTGCTGACGCCTTGGGCCCGCCACACTGTTGGTCATGGGGCATTGGCTTGAACACAACCGCTCGCGGCGGGGCGGCGCGTATATCCTGGGCAGCTGTCTAGGGTTGAGCGCGGCGCTCTTCGGCGGCTGCCGAGGCGAGGACCTCTACTTCGACTGCGAAGAACAAAGCGCGCGCTTTTTGGAGGTCGCCGAGTCCGAGGGCACGCTGCTCGAATCGGTACCCAAGGGCGATCCCTACCCCGTGGCCATCAAGTTCTCCGAGGACGGCCTCAACCGCCTGCTCGAGGGCGTGGTCGGCTCGGACGTGCCCTTCACCGGTGAGCTGCCCTTCGTGTGGTTCTCGGGCCCGGGCACCCTGGAGTTCGAGGCGACCAGCGACCCCGTGATCGAGCTCGAGTCCCTCGAGGGTTGCTCGACCTGTGTGCAGTACTCCTTCGACTTCAACACGGTGCTGATCGGCATCGACGAGGAGCCCGAGGGCGCGGGCATCGGCTCGGTCAAATTCCGCGTGCCGATCATCTTGCGCGAGCAGAGCGAGACCTCGACGGTGCTGATCGCCGACTACTCCAACCTCCGCGTCCAAGACCTGTGGCTGAGCGCCTTCGGCCTGGTCACCGAGGATCACGAGGCCCTCGTCGGCGCGCTCGGGCGCTTCATGGAGGAGAAGATCCAGGAGACCTACGGCGAGACCGAGCTGCTGACCTTGGACTCGTGGGAGATCGGCAACGGCGACGTGCGCCTGCTGGCCCGCAAGCTGCTGGTCTTCCCCGAGGAGGACACCATGGCCCTGGCGATGCAGAGCAACCTGCCCCTGCCCGCCGGCGGCGGCCTCGACATCACCGGCGAGATGCCCACGGGCATCCCCATGGTCCTCGACTTCGACATCGCGATGCTCCAGGCGATGATCGAGCGCATGCTGACCGAGGGGGAGATCCCCCGGCGCTACGACGAGGACGGCGTGCCCGACGAAGAGGGCACCTACGGCGTGACCTTCGAGTCCCTCGAGGGGCAGCCCAACGGCCAGGCCCTCGACTCGCAGTTTCGGGTCTGGCGCATCGCCGACGGCTACTGCGGCTACGCGCTCGCGTCCATGGGCATCGACGTCGACCTCGACGACGAGACCTCGGCGATCACGCTCAGCGCGGGCGAGGTCACCGTGCTCAGCGGCCAGGGCTCGGGCGCCGTCGCGGCCGAGGAGACCCAGCTGGTCGAGGACAACCAGCAGGTCGTCGAGACCTTCCGCGAGGGCGTGACCGACAACCTCGGGACCACCCTCAACTACGACGCGCTGGCCATCGAGGGCAGCTCGATCATCTTCGAGACCAAGGCCCGCGACGTCTACGAAGATCACCTCGAGGCGTGGATCGACTTCTTCGTGGTCGAGAACCCCTGAGCGCCCGCCCGCTCGTCGCCTCTCTTTCCCTCCTCCCCCCCTCTCCCCTCTCCCCCGCTCGCGCTTCGCCGACACCTTCGTTGACGCCATGGCCCTTCGCTTCGCCGCTCCCGCTCCTTTCACTGGGCTCCTCGCGCTCGCCTCGCTCACGCTCCCGCTGACCCTCGCCGGCTGCCCCGCCGCCGAGGAAGAGGGCAGCAGCGAGTCCTCCGTCGGCGAGGACGACGATGTCGCCCCCGACGACGAGGTCGGCCAGAGCGAGGACGACAGCCCGCAGATCATCTGTGTCCCGGGCGAGACCCAATGCGAGAGCGACACGGTGCTCGAGACCTGCGCGGCCACGGGGCTCGAGTGGGAGCAGTCCTTTTGCGGGACCAACGACTCGTGCATGGCCTGCTCCGACGAGGACCCGGACTGCACCGGGGCCGTGTGCGTGGGCCCCTGCGAGCTCACCGAGGAGCTGCCCTCGTCGGCGGGCTGCTCGTTTTATGCCGCGGGCATGATGATCAACACCGGGGCCGAGGGGGTCGCCGACGCGATCGTCGTGGGCAACCCCAACGAGGACGCCAGCGCCACGGTCCAGCGCTACCTGGTCCCGATCGGCTCGAACCTCGAGGAGGCGGTCGGGGAGCCGGTCCTGCTCGAGCCCGGCGAGACCGTGGTCTTCGAGTTCGAAGAGGACCTGACCGAGAACAAGAACAACGGCGCGGGCACCTCCAAGCTCCAGTCCGGCGGCATGTACCACGTGGTCAGCGACCTGCCGGTGATCGCCTACCAGCACTCGCCCTACGAGGAGACCGCGACCAACGAGTCCTCGCTGCTGCTGCCCGAGGACTCGGCCCGCGAAGACTTCGTGATCTTCGCCTACGACCCCTTCGCCGAGCCCAGCTACTTCAACGTGATCGCGCTCGAGAACCAGACCACGGTGTGGTGGAACCCGACGATCGAGACCGCGGGCAACAACTTGCCGCTGCCCTTCGTCGAGGTCGGCCAGACCGGCGAGTACACGATGAACCGCCACGACCTGATGCGGATCGCCGCCTCGGCGAACCTCGGGGCCGCGGAGTACGAGCAGGACCTCTCGGGCACGGTGGTCTGGTCGGACAAGCCGATCCTCGTCATGGCCGGGGTCGTGGGCATCAAGGTGCCCTACTGCGCCACGGGGACCTCCAGCGCCCCCGACGGCTGCTATGGGACCACGGACCACGTCCAGGAGCAGGTCATCCCCCTCGACTACTGGGGTGAGGAGTACGTCTGCGCGCACTCACCCACGCGCGCCGACGAGGAGCACTACTGGCGGGTGTTCGCCGGCGACGACAACGTGACCGTGACCGCCGAGCCGGCCGTGGACGGCAGCCCCTTCCACTTCGAGTCGCGCGGCGACTGGGTCGAGTTCAGCGTGCCCAACGGCACCGACTTCGTGCTCTCGGGCGACGGCCCCTTCATGCCCGTGCAGTACACGGCCCGCCACCTGCTCGCCGGGGGCATCGGCGACGCGGCCATGTATCAGATGATCCCCACGGCGCAGTTCCTCGAGCGCTACCTGTTCGTGACCGCCGAGGGCTACGACCTCGACTACGTCCAGGTCATCCGCACCGCTGACTCCGCCGAGGTCATGCTCGACGGCAGCGCGGTCACGGGCTACGAGGCCGTCGGCAACTACGAGGTCGCCACGGTCCAGATCGTCTCGGGGGCCCACGACATCCAGAGCGAGGATCCCTTCGGCATCCTCCAGGTCGGCTACGTGATCGCCAACTATCCCAACGGCCTCGACGCGAAGGCGACCAAGTACCCCGCGGCCTACGGCTACCCGGGGGCATGAAGGTCGAGCAGATCTTCATTCCCTAGGAGCCCGTGGTGAAACCCAACACGACACCTGGCTTGGTCTTTTCGCCGAGGGCTTTGTCGCCAAAACTTGCAGTACGCCCGGTACAGCGGCGTTTTGGCTTCGCGCCCTCGACGAAAAAACCGGCGCCAGGAGCCGCGCTGGGTTCCACCACGGGCTCCTAGAGCGGCGACCAGTTTGAATTCGGTGAGCTACGCCGCATTTGCCAGCTTCGGGCACTCCAGCTCATGCTGGATGACCTGCAGATTGACGAGCACTGCCGCTCGCGTGGAGTCGTACTCATTCTTGCGTATGCCGAGGTAGCGAGCTCGGTTGCCTTGGCGCTGGCCGACATGAGCGAGCGTATGCTCGACGACGACGCGCTGTCGCAGTCGCGCGCGTCCGCGCGGTGCTCGTTGGAGGACCCGTAGTTTCGCTTGCAACGGCTCGTTGGCGGCGATTCGGAGGCCTCGGCCCCGGTCCGAGGTCGTGCACTTGGGCTTGAGCTCGCAGGCGTTGCAGACATCAGCCTCGAAGCGGGCGCTCTCGCCGAGGAGCATGGGTTGGGTCTGTCCCCCTGGGCAGGTCACCGTCTGGCTGACGAAGTCGAGGCTGAAGTCGGTCTTGGCGAATTTGTCGCCGTTGGACTGCCGCCATGGCTTGCAGATGACCTCGACGCCGCTGGCCACGAGTTCGGGGACGTCCGAGCTCTCGATGTAGCCCCGGTCGAAGTGCAGGCTCGCGAGTTCGAGGCCCAGATGTTCGACTCGGTCGACGAGCGTGGGGAGGCTGTCTTTCTCCGGCTGGTTCGCCGGAGCCACCGTCACAGCGAGGATGAGCTTGGTGTGAAGACTGACGACGACGTGGCGCTTGTATCCGTTGAAGGACTTCGTCTTGGTCTTGCGACCGTGACGCATGTCGGGGTCCTCGACGGACACACGCCGGTCTTTCGCCACGCCCCGCTTGATGCGCTGGCCTCCGCGGTCGGGGTCGGGCTCGAGATCCTGTCCACGTAGCTGCTCGAGTAGCGCGAGCTGGTCTTGCAACGGAGGCTTGCTGCTCTCGCTCGACAGGTTCGTCTCGACCCACTGTTCGAGCGTCTCAATCTGTCCGAGCAAACGGTTCAACGCCGCGCTCTTGGCCGCAGGGTTGGACCAGTCGATATCGAGCGCCTTCTTGATGCTCGGCTCCGCGAGCAGCGGGATGCCGAGCTCGTCGACGAGCAGCTCCGCCGGTCGAGCGCGTAGCTCGGCGACGCACAGCACGACCTTCCACGCCGCGTGAGCGAGGAGGTTGAAGGTGTCCTCGACCCGACCCGCACCTCGAAGCGGGCTCGAGTCCACGGCGACGTCGAGCTTCTTGGGCAGCTTCTTGAAGTCGAAGGCGCCAGTTCGCTTGGCGAGCTCCCGAGTGCGCTCGAGCAGCTTGCGGTCCATGTCGTGAGCGATGAGCCGCTCGCGGAAGTTGAACAGCGAGCCCTGGGAAAACGGCGGGTCATCGCAACCAAGGCAGCCGAGGACCAGCTGCCATCGAGCATCACAGGCGGCGAGTTCGACGGCCTCCGAGTCCGACGCGTTGGAGTAGCCCTGAAGCAGTAGGGCCATGGCGAGCAGTGCGGGCGGCATCGGGTTCTTCCCGGCTCCGGTGTCGCGGTACATCTGCTCGAGTTCGGCTTGGAAGTCGTCGTCGAACAGCTCGAGCCGGTGGTCACACAGGAAGCCAAACAGCTTGCGCTTCTTGCCGACGCGCTTGCGGATGCGGGCTTCGCGGGGAGACAGAGTGACGGGAGGGTTCCAGCGGGGGAGCGTCATGCGTGGCCTCGTGCGAGGCCTACGGGATCACGACCGCCAGACGTTGTCGAACCGCGCCGCTAAGCGATCGGAATCTATTAACAATTCAAACTGATCGCCGCTCTAGAGCGCCGCTCTAGGCGCTGGCAGGCGGGGTTGATGGCGGGACCGCGGCGGGCCCCGCCTCCTGCGAGCCAGGGTCCGCGAGCCAGGGTCCGCCGGGGCTCACAGCCCGAAGCTGCGGGTCGTGTCGGCGATGAACTGCTTTTCTTCGGCGGACACGTGGCCGTCGGCGGCGGCGATCGCCTCGAGGTCGGCGAGGATCGTGCGCAGCTGGTCGGGCTCGAGCTTGCCCTGGAGGGCCTCGGTGGCGCCGCGGGCGGTGAGCAGCTTGTCCTCGGCGCCCTTGTAGGTGGCGACGGTGGTCTTGAGCAGCTCGCCGATGTCACCCAGGGCGGCGTCGGGGGCCCAGGCGCGCAGCTTGTCCGCGAGGGCGCGCATCTCCTCGCCGCTGAGGATGCCGTCCGTGCTGTGGCCGAAGGTCAGGTAGAGGAGGGCGAGAGACTCGAGGACCTGCTTGTCAGCGCTCATCGGGCGCACGGTAGCAGGCCCGCTTTCGCGTTACCATGCCGCGGTGTCCGAGCCGGCGCAGCAAGGCGAGCGCGCGAGCAAGCTGCCGTGGTCGCGCGCGCTCTTGCTGATCGCCGTTGCCGGTCCGGCGCTGTGTCTAGGCGGCGTCAAGCCCTGTGTGATTCCTTCGTTTTGCGTGGTGGTCTTCGCGCTCTTGCTGCGTCGCTGCCTGCGAGACCGCGCGGCGCTGCGCGTACCTGCGTGGTGGTGGCTGGGCGCGGCCGCGGCCGGGCTGACCTTTTTACAGTGGATGCCCCTGCCGCCGGCGCTGCTCGACGCGCTCGCGCCGGGGCTGCGCTCGACCCTCGGCGAGCTGCTCGCGGGCACGCGCGCGTGGCCGTGGTCGCGGCTGAGCGTGCAGCCTGGGCAGACGGCCCTCGAGTGCGCGCGCCTGCTGGCGCTGACCGGGCTGTTCGTCGCGGCCGCGCAGCTGAGCTGGCGCCTGGTCGCGACGCAGGTGGCCGTGGCCAGCAGCGCCGTCGCGCTGATCGGCCTGGTCCAGAAGCTCGCCGGGGCCGAGGCGATCTACGGCGTCTACAGACCGCGCCAGGACTTCTTCGCCCTCGGCCAAGGACGCGGCACGCCGCTGCTGACGAGCTTCGTCAACCCCAACCACCAGTCGGCGCTCTTCTTGCTCGGGGTGTTCGTGACCGCGGCCCTGGCCATGGACCTGCGCAGGCGAGCGAGCCGCTCGCGGGGGGATCGCCACGAGCGCGAGCGCCTGGCCGACCGCGCGTACCTGGCCTGGGGCGCGGTGGTCGTCCAGGCCACGGCGCTGGTGCTCTCCATGTCCCGCGCGGCCCTGGTCGCCGCGCTGATCGTCGCGCCGCTGGCCGCCTGGCTGGGCACGCGCGGCGGCCCGCGGCGCGCCGTGGCCGGGCCGGGGGAGGGCCGCTGGGCTCGCCGCCTGCTGCCGGGGATCGGCGTGGCGGTCCTACTGGCGATCGCCGCCAGCGAGGGCGCCTGGGCGCAGCTGTCGACCCTGGGCGATCGCCAGGCCTTCATCGATAAATTTCGCGTCGCCTACGAGGGCGCCGGGCTGATCCCGATGTCGCCGGCGCTCGGGGTCGGGCGCGGGGCCTTCGTGGACCTCTTCCCCCTCGTCGACTCGCAGCCGGGGGTGGTGCAGTTCACCCACCTCGAGTCCACGCCGGTGGCGGCCATGGTCGAGTGGGGCCCGGTCTTTGGGCTTGGGCTGATCGTCGCGCTGGCGCTGTGGTGGCTGGCGAGCATGCGCGCGGCCGAGGGCGCGGCGCGGCGCGTCGCGCTGTGCGGGCTGCTGGCCGTGGCGATCCAGGCGGGGGCCGACTTTTGCCTCGACTATCTGGGGGTGGCGGCGCCGGTGGTGGCGATCGCGGGGACCTTGGGCCTGGCGCGCGCGCGGGCTGGCGCGCGCGAGTGGACCCCGCGGGCGGTGCTCGTGGTGGCCGGGCTCGGGGCGATCGTGGGCGTGGCGATGTCCGTGACCGCGATCCCCAAGAGCTGGTCGGCGCGCCACGATCGCGACCTCGCCCTGCTGGCGGGTGATGCCCCGGCGGGGGCGACCTCGACAGCGCTGCTCGACACGCCCCTCGATCCCTTCGTGCACCTGGTGATGGCGCGGGAGCTGGCCGCGGCCGGCGAGTGGTCGGCCGCCGCCGAGCGGGCCGAGGTCGCCGCGCGCCTGCGCCCGGCGGCCCTCGACGCGCGCCTGCTCGCGGCCGTGGCCGCCGCGAAGCTCGGGCGCCCCCTCGACGCCATCGAGCACCTGCGCGGGGGCCTCGAGCACCTGCGCGAGCCGGCGCCGCCGGAGCTGATCGACTTCTTGCTCGAGCGCTTCCCAGAGCCGGGCTCGCTCGCCGCCTTCGCCCCGGAGGACGCCGGGGCTTGGGCGAGCTTGGCCCAGGCCCTGCGCGAGCGCTCGCCGGCCCACGCCCGCGCCCTGGCCCAGGCCCGCGTGCGCACCCACCCCGAGGATCCCGAGCCCCTGCGCCTCCAGGCGCAGCTGGCCCTGGCCGCCAAAAACCCCGGGCTGGCCCTGCACCACGCGCGCTTTTTGGTCAGCCTGCGCCCCGACGAGGCCCTGGCCCACAAGCTGCGGGCCGACGCGCGCTACGCCCTTCGTGACCCCGAGCAGACCCGCGCGGCCGTGGCCGAGCTCGAGCAGGCCCGCGATCGCTCGCGCATGGACGACCTCGCGGTGATCGACGAGATGCTCGTGCTCGGGCTGCTGCGCCTGGGCGACCGCGAGTCCCTCGAGCGCGCCGAGCTGGTCCTCGACGAGCTCCTCGCCCGGCGGGCCGAGCCGCAGGCACGCCGCCGCCGCGAGGCCCTGGCGGATCGCGTCGCGGAGGCGCTGGTCGGCCATGACATGAGGGAGCAGCCGAGGGCGGACCCATGAGCGGCGCTCGCCCGGAGTCCGTGCGCCGCAGCCTGTCGTGGACCTTGCTCGGCGAGCTCGTGTTCGCCGCGGCCCAGTGGCTCGCGCTCATGGTCGTCGCCAAGCTGGGCTCGCCCGAGGCTCTGGGTCGCTACTCCCTGGGCCTGGCCGTGGCCACGCCGATCTTCGTGTTCGCCAACCTCCACCTGCGCCCGGTCTTCGTCGTCGCCGCCGAGGGGCGCTGGGCCTTCGCCCACGCCTTCGCCCTGCGCCTGGTCGCGCTGCCGCTCGCGCTGGCGGCCACGGCCGGCTTTTGTCTGGTCCGCGGGTGGCCGTGGGAGACCGCCGTGGCCGTGCTCCTGGTCGGGCTGATCCGCGCCAGCGGCTGCGCCTCCGACATCCTCTACGCGCGGGCGCAGCGGGCCGAGACCATGCGCAGCATCGGGATCTCGCGGGCGCTGCGAGGCGGGCTGTGGATCGGCCTGCTCGCCCTCGGCCTGCGCCTCGGCGGCGAGGTGGCGGCCCTCGCCCTCGTCGCCGCCGGCCTGGCCGCGGTCACGCTCTTCTACGACCTGCCCAGGGCCGCCGCCCTCGGCGAGCCCGGCTCGGCGCGCCCGCGCTTCGACTGGCCGCAGCTGCGCGCGCTGGCCCGCCACGCCCTGCCCATGGGCCTCGCCGCCGGCCTGCTCGGCTTCACCCTCAACGCGCCGGCCTACGTCCTGGAGGGCAGCCACGGCCTCGAGGTGGTCGGCTTCTTCGCCGCGGTCTTGTCGATCATCCAGGCCAGCGGCGTGTTCAACATGGCCCTGGGTAACGCCGCGATCCCCCGGCTGGCGCGGCTGTCCGCCGAGGACGCGCGCGGCTTTTGGGCCCTGCTCGCCAAGCTCCTCGCCGCCGTCGCGGCCCTCAACGGGGCGGGGCTGCTGATCGTGATCGTCGCGGGAGATCTCTACCTGCGC
Organism: Pseudenhygromyxa sp. WMMC2535; assembly: GCF_011083025.2. Lineage (NCBI taxonomy): Bacteria > Pseudomonadati > Myxococcota > Nannocystales > Nannocystaceae > Pseudenhygromyxa > Pseudenhygromyxa sp. WMMC2535. The sequence goes on along the minus strand of NZ_JABJWV010000001.1, from coordinate 1,398,957 downwards.
TACGCCTACACCCCGGCTTACGTGGCCTATCACGACCAGCTGATCCTCGCCGCCGTCGCGGCCGTGATCGTGGGCCTGGCCAACATGCTCTCCCAGACCCTCACCGCGCTGTCGCGCTTTCGGGCCCAGCTGGTGATCAACGCCGTGGCGCTGGCCGTGTCGATCGCCGTCGCGGCCTGGCGGATCCCCGCGCGCGGCCTCGACGGCGCGATCGAGACGCTGCTGGCCCTGGCCGGCTTTCGCTTCGTGGTCTACCTGGGTGCCAACTTGGCCCTCGGTCCCAGGCACCCGCGCTGAGATCTCGGCAAACGAATTGCCCACCATTTCGATGTCCCGCGTTCAGCGCGGCCGACCCAATAGCCTGGCCCAAAGGCGTGGGCTGAGATACCTTTGGCCGCCGTCATGGGCGTCAATCACAGAGTCCTGAGCGATCTCCTGTCTTCCAAGCCGGCTGTGGCCAAGCTCTTCGACGCGATGCGCGAGGGAGACCTCGCCGCCGAGCCGCGGACGACCGTGGACGCGGTCGCGGCCCTCGAGGGGGTGAGCCGCCGCGAAGCCGTGGACGCCCTGCGGGCCCTCGAGGGCGCGGGGGTCGGCGAGTTCAAGGTCGGGCGCAAGGGCCACCCGAGTCGCCTCGAGTGGACCGTGGATCCCGAGGCCCTGGCCGAGGGGGTGGAGGAGGGCGATCTTTCCGAGCTGCCGACGCTCGAGCCCGCCGCGCCGGCGGCCGCGTCTGCACCCGAGAGCAAGGCCAAGGCCAAGCCAAAGGCCAAGGCCAAGGCCAAGGCGGCGCGCAGCGAGCTCTCGCTCTTCGAGGAAGACGCGGACGCGGACGCGGGCTCTGGCGAGGACGAAGAGCCAGACGCCGTGGCTGCCGCGGGCGAAGCCTCGTCGGCCCTCGAGGAGGTCGCGGCCGAGGGCGCAGATGGGGGCCCTGAAGCAGCGCAAGCAGCAGATGCCGCGGCGCTGGAGCCCGTTGGCGAGCCCGCCAAGCAAAAGCGCAAGGGTCGGCGCAAGCGTGGGAGCCAGGGCGCGCCGGCGGTCGCCACGTCGGAAGCACCCGCGCCCGCGCCCGCGGCGAGCGTCGGCGGTGGGATCGAGCACGTCCATCGCCTGCGCGCCGACTTCGAGGTCCGCGTCGCCCTGCCCGCGGACCTCAGCCCCGCCGAGGCCAAGGTGCTCGCCGACTGGGTCGCCAACCTCAGCTTCGAGCGCTGAGCCGGCCCCCGCCGCCGTGGCTCGGGTGTCCCTGGCCCGCGCGTCGGCGCAGCGCCCCGCCGCGCAGGGGCATCCACGCCAGCGCGAGGATCACGAAGGCGTGGCGCCAGTGGATGCTGTCGATGACCAGACTCTCGACCAGCAGCCCGACGATCCCAGCCGCGATCGCGGCGCAGAGCAGCTGCTCCTCGTCGTCGGCCGCGTCGATGGCGTACCAGGCCGCGCGGGCGCCCGAGAGCACCATGAAGGCGGTCAGCGAGAGCAGGCCCAAAAAGCCGTTCTCGATCAGCGTGCGCACGTAGGTGCTGTGCGTGGCCCGACCAAAGGTGTGCTCGGACTGGCCGGGGCCGATGCCCAGGGGGTGCTCGAGGCTGGTCAGCAGCGCCTCCTCCTGGGTCGCGAAGCGGTGCGTGTCGTAGGACTGCATCTTCAGGCGCATGGCCAGCATGTCCTGGACCGCGTCGAGGCTGAGGACCTCGAAGAGCGCCGCGGCGAGGGCGACGATCGCCACGGGCAGGGCGATCATCGTGATCAGCTTGGCCCGGGGGGAGCCGACCGAGAGCAGGCGCAGGGCGAAGAACACCGCGGCCGAGAGCGCGAAGTTGATCCACGCGCCGCGCGAGTAGGTGAGCAGGATGACCAGCGCCGCGACCAGCAGGCAGCCCAGCCACCACCAGCGCCGCCGCCCGTGCAGGGCCATGAGCCGGGCCAGGGCGTAGACGGCGATCGGCACGCTCCACGCCCCGAACACGTTGCCGTCCTTGAACAGGCCGTTGAGGCGGCCGTTGTGGAGCATCAGCTCGCCCAGGGGCAGCAGGCCCAGGCTCGTCGCCACGCCGAGCACCCCGCAGCCGACCATGGCCACGGACCAGCCGCCCATGATCGCGTGGATCCGCGGCGCGCAGCTCGGCTGGGACTCGTCGTGGATCAGCCCGACGAGACCCAGCCACAGCGCGAGCAGGTAGAGGGTGATCGCGGCGAAGCGCAGGGCCACGTTCAGCGAGGTGACCGCGGGCAGCGAAAAGGCGTTGGCCAGCAAGAACAGGCCGAGCAGCGCCGAGGGCAGCAGGATGCTGGTGTCGAGGCGGACGCGGCGAGCGAGGAGGGCGGCGGCGAGCAGCAAGACCGCGAGCAGGTCGAAGGGGGCTGGCTCGAAGAACACCACGCCGCCGGTGGCCATCAACGCGAAGAGCAGGCGATCCCAGCGACGCGCCCGACGGCCGCGGGCGGGCGCGGTGGCCGAAGGGGCGCGCTGCGGGAGCCGGCGGGGCATCGGAGCGAGCCTAGCAAGGCTTCGCGGGCTGAGCCCAGCTTCAAATGTGCGGTGATCCCGAGGTGCTGCTAGCATCGCCCGGCCATGACATCGCCCGACTCGAACTGGCAAGGCTCGCGTCTCACAGGTCTTTGCCTCGCAGCCCTGGCGTGCGTGGGCTGCAAGCCGAGCGCCTCTCTCGACGAGCCCGAGCCACAGGCGTGCCCCGAGCCGCCGCCCGCGGCGATCGTCGAAGCGAGCCCGGAGAAGCTGTCTCCGGCGCTGGTCCACGGCGCCTACGCCTACGAGTTCTCGCCCGAGGGCGACAACCTCATGGGGGAGACGGTCATCGACTTCGTGGGCGATCTGGCGCGCTTTCGAGTGCGCTATCTCGACCGGCCAGAAGGTACGAGCGCTGCGTCGAGCTACGCGACCTGCGAGGCCGAGGTCGAGGTCCCGATCCGCTGGACCGCGACGGGCTTTCGTGTCGAGTACACGCTCACGGTGGCCGCTACCCGTGGGGACTTCACGCGCGGGGAGCTGGAGCCCACCGCCGACGGCAGCCGCCGCTCGAACACCAACAAGCACGTGGAGTCCTGCTGGATGACGGTGCTCGAGGGGGAGTACGTCATCTACGAGGTCGACAGCGCGACCACGCGCGGTCGACCCAAGTCCTTTCGGCTGGTCGAACCGGACGGCAAGGAGAATAGGGCGTGGGCCCACGAGCCGCCGAGCGAGTCGGACTTCGTGCGCCGCATCGACGAGTATTTTTGGCATGAGGCGCCGGCGGGGGGAGGCTGAGCGCTCACTCGAAAGGTGTGGCCCCAGATCGCCGCAAATGCAGCAGGGGTGGCGTGCTGAACCCCGCGGAGTTGGCACAGGTCGGGGAGCTTGGATCCTTTCTTGGTGTACTGATCCGAGAGCTCGTTGGAGACGACGACGTGGCCGTGTAGGTCCGCGTGCAGGACGATCGCTGGGTCCGCGACGCCGAGATATCTGCGGACGTTTTGCGGTGGGTAGTCGCGGATGACCTTCCCCGCGAGCAGATCCGACTCGAGGCGCGTCAGCGCCGAGTTCATCGCTGGATCTCCCGAAGTCTTTCTGGACCAGCCAGGAGCATGGAGATCGAGGAAAGTAACGAGATCAGGCACCTGCTTGCGCAGCTCCCCGTAGACTCGATCGATGACGAAGAGTTGTCTTCCGCTCGCTGCGGACGCGAGGACCGTCCACACGCGGGGGAAAGTGTCGTAGGGGTACCAAATCTTCCAAGCATTCACGAAGTAGCTGGTGTCGATGGAATAAGCCACGCTCACTGCCTCCCTTTGCTGCGCCATGAGTCGTCGAGCGCGATGAGGGGGAAGGCATCCATCCGGGGGAGCTTCTGCTCGGGCTCGGGCTCCTCTTGCTGGCGCGCCCGAGCTCGCTTCGGCTGAGCGAGCCTGAGCGCAGTATCGAATTGGACGCCGAGGAGCTCCAGGGCGTCCGACGCCGAGGGGGTACCAGTCGTCGCCGCCGAGGCCAGCAGCTGGGTGAGCCCCGACCCATACCAGGAAGGGTAGCTGTTGTATGGCGAGCCACCGGACTTCTTGGGCGGCTTTGGCTGGCGCCGCAAGCTGGCGACGAAGCGGCCGAAATCGTGTGGCTGTGCGCGGTGTAGGGAGGCCGCGCGCCGACCCGCGAGCAGCGGCGTCACCTTCAGCGCTGTGCCGACCTGCTGGAGGTGGCTCGAGTCCAGCTCCCTCCTGGTCTGGCTTCCCCACGCACGCTCGAAGGTGTCCGTGGGCAGCAGTAGCGCCTCGGCGACCTCGTCGCAGAAGCGTTCGATGTCGGGCTTGTCCTCGTCGAAGTCGGCGATGTCTTCGTTCGACACGCCAGAGCCTCCGGTCACGAGGTGGGCGAGTTCGTGGCCCAAGGTGAAGAGCTGGGCCGCGTCGAGGTCCTTGCGGTTGATGAAGATGACTGGCGCGAGCTGCTCTTCGTCGATCAGCGTGAAACCCTTGAATTCCTCGGGATCCAGGGACCACCGCGTCTTGTTGGAGACCTGGCCCATGCGAAGGACGAGCACCCCCATGGTCTCCAGCTTGGCTCGGATCGCCTTGAAGAATTCATCGGCGTCGCTGGCCGACTCGCGCAGGGTCTCGAGCTCGAGCGCGGCTCGTAGATAGTCGGCCACTACCTGTGCCGGAGCGCGCTCGGACATGGCCCCGACGAGGGTGACCGGGCTGTCTCGTTCGTGGGAGCGATACTCGGCGACCCAGGTCTGTATCGCCAGGGCGTGCTCGATCGCTCCCCGGAGGTTTTGTGAGAGCACCGCGAGGGGGCGCTGATTGCTGGTTCGGAAGTCGACGATGCCGAGGTCATCGAAGACGCGCGGCGGCTCGTCGTAGTGGAGCCAGCGCTCGGGGATGCGGAAGATCTCGGCGAGACGGCGCTGCTGTGCTTCCGAGGGGCCGCCGTCTCCTCGCTCCCAGCCTTCGATTGTGCTCGCGTCGATGGTCTTGCGATTCAGCTGCTTGGCGACGTCGGCGCGACTCAGCATGGCGCGCGCTCTGGCCCACTCCAGGACTGCTGGAGACACTCGCCTCCTGGCTGACGCTGCCCTCGCCATGTCGACCAGAATAGCCCGAGTTCGAGTGCTGATGGAATTTCGCTGTCCACGACGGTGGCCAGCTCTCGAGCCGTCCTGGTCTCGGGGCATCGCCAGAGCTTGGCGCCTGTGACGCTCACTCGTCGGGGTGCGCCGCCAGCCAGCCCTCGAGCGCCGCGGACCGCTCGTTGTTTTGCGGGTCGTTCGTCCGACAGTCACGAAGCCCTTCCGCTGCGACGGCGCGGGCCCGAGCGTGGTCGCCCTCCGCCCAGAGCACGCGGGCGTGGACGGGGCCGACGACGCAGCGGGCGGCCTCCTCGGGCGGACGATCGCGGCTCTCGGCGAGGGCGAGGTCGAGCTGGCGTCGGGCCGCGCCCAGGTGCGCTGGGCCGAGCTCGAGGAGCGCGGCGATCAGCGGGGCGCGGACGTTGGTGATGAAGTTGTGGCCCGCGGGCAGCCGGGCTTCGCGGATCTCGAGCGCGCGGGCGAAGGAGGCGCGGGCGGGCTCGATCTGGCCGAGGCCGAATTGGGCGAGGCCGAGGCCCTGGAGGCGCCGGGCCATGAGCAGGTCGTCGGCCTCGAGCTGTCCGTTGGAGATCGCCAGGGCGCGGCCATAGATCTCGAGCGCGGCGCGGTGGTCTTCGCGCTCGAGCTCCAGGCTGCCGAGGTTGTCGAGTACGCGGGCGACCTGGAGGTCCTCGCGGCCGAGCCTGGCCTCGCGGATCTCGAGCGCGCGCTCGAGGTGTTCGCGGGCGCGCTCGGGCTGCTCGAGCACGCGATAGATGACGCCGAGGTTGTTGTGCATCGCGGCCACGTCGTCGCTGCGCGGGCCCTTGCTGGCGATCCAGATGTCCAGCGCGCCCTCGAAGGCCTCGCCTGCCTCGCGGTAGCGGCCGGTGCGGACATAGAGGGCCCCGAGGCTGTTGAGGCCGCGGCCCGCGAGAGGGTGCCCGCGGCCGACCTCGGCGGTCCACAGCGCCTGGGCGCGCTCGAGGTGGGCCTGGGCGAGCTCGTAGTTGGAGAGCTCGAGCTCGATGAGGCCGAGGTCGTCGAGGATCTCCGCGCGCAGCAGCGGGCTCGGGTTCGCGGCGCCCTCGTGCAGGGAGAGGGCCTCGGCGTAGGCCTCGCGCGCGGCGCTGTAGTCCCCGCTGCTCTCGAGCGCCTCGCCGCGGTTGAGGGCGAGCTCGACGCGCGAGGCATCGTCGCCGGTGTAGCGGATCTTGGCTTCGGCGAGGTCGGCCCAGCGCAGCGCGGCCTCGACCTCGCCCTGGCGATAGCCGACGACGTGGGTGAGGGCGAGGGCCGCGGACTGGGCGACGAAGAAGGCCCCGTGGGCCTCGGCCTCGAGGTAGGCGCGCTCGTAGGCCGCGGCCGAGGTGTCGGCCTCGGCGAGGTCGTCGAAGATCAGCCCGCGGGCGAGCTCGACCTCGGCGATCAGCGGGGAGTAAGCGCTCTCGGCCGCGGCCGCGGCGAGGCCCTCGACCTCGGCGCGGGCGTCCTCGAAGCGCCCGGCTCGCTCGAGGGCCCGGACCTCGCTGAGCGCTCGGTAGCCGGCCGCGACCTCGCTGGCGACGGCCGGAGGGGGCGGCGGGATCTCGGCGGTGAGGTAGTCGAGGTCGGCGCAGCGGCTCAGCGCGGGCAGTGACTCGGCCGCGCTCACGGCTCGCTGCCCGACCTTGGCCGCGCGCTCGGGACTGGCAGCGTCGGCGTCGAGGAGGACCCCGACGAGGGCCTCGAATTCGCGGGCGTGTCCGTCGAGGCAGCGCATGCGCGCGTCCATCAGCGCCTCGGACTGCTGGCCGAGCACGCGGGTCGCCTCACAGCTTTGCTCGCGCGCGCCCTGCCACTCGCTCGCGTAGGCGTCGAGGCGCGCGTCCACGGCGAGGGCGGTGGCCTGGGGGTCCGCGAGCTCGAGGCCGAGCAGGGCGTCGCGCAGCCCGGCGCGGGTGTCCTCGGTCCACAGGGGGATCGGGTCGCCGGCGCGCTCGCAGAGCTCGGGCTGTCCGCCGAGCCCGACGAAGGCCGCGGTGGCGATGGCGAGGGTCGCCGCGCTCAGCGTTCCACCGATGGCCAGCGCTCGCCGGCGCGCGCGGAGGTCGGGATCGAGGGCGCGCAGGAGCGCCTCCATCGACGGCCAGCGCCCCGCGCGAGCGCCGAGGCCACGGACGAGGGCCGCGTGCACCCAGCTCGGGACCGGGTGCGCGCGAGAGGGCGGGCGCAGCCGCCTGGTTTCGATGTCGGCGAGCAGCGCGGGGAGGTCGACGCCGGTGAAGGGGCGATGGCCATAGAGCGCCTCGTAGAGCGCGACGCAGAAGCTGAACTGATCGCTGAGCGCGTCGGCGCGCCCGCCCGCGAGGACCTCCGGGGCCATGTAGGCCGGCGTGCCGACGAGCACGCCCGTCTTGGTCAGCGCGTCGGCGCGTGGCCGCGGGCCCTCGGCGCGCCCAGGTTCGAGCTCGAGCTCGAGCTCGGGGAGGGCGAGGCCAAAGTCGGCGACCCGGACGCGCCCGTCGTCGCCGATCAGCACGTTCTCCGGCTTGAAGTCGCGGTGGACCAGCCCGGCCTCGTGGGCCGCGTGCACGCCTCGCCCGGCCTGGACGAACAGGCGCAAGCTCGCCTCCCAGCCACCCTCGCCCACGCCCTCGCTCAGCCAGCGCTCGAGGGTCGGGCCCTCGACGTACTCCATGGCGATGAACACCTGCTCGCCCACGCTCCCGACCTCGTAGACGACGACCACGTTCGGGTGCGTGAGCCGAGCCATGGCCTGGGCCTCGCGCAGGAGTCGGCGCTGACGCTGGCGCGAGCGCGAGGTCGGGCGGACCAGCTTGATCGCCACGCGGCGATCGAGGTCCTCGTCGATCGCCTCGTAGACCACGCCCATGGCACCCTCGCCGAGGACCCGGCGCACGCGGAAGTGACCGAGCTGCTCGGGGAGCGGGAGCCTCGGCGAGAGCGGCCCGACCTCGCTCGACCGGGTTGTCTCGGAGTCGGCGATGTCGAACTCATAGCGTGGGTCGAGCACGAGCGTCGCCTGGCCGCGGGGTGGGGTGTGCCCCACTCGGGGTCGAGCGCGACGGAGGCGTAAGGTCGATGTCATGGTCTGGCCAGCGCGCGCGGCCCAGAGTGCTTGGCCATGGGAAACACAATTCACGTCGCAAACAAGCTCCGCGAGAAGATCTACGTCGTGGTCGCGCCGGACACCGGGTGGGCGATCGCCGATCTCTGCGCTGCGGGGGCCTCGCTGCTCACCGGCCTGAATTCGGTGGCCTCGGCGGCGGCCGCTGCCGGGACCATCGACGACGTCGTCAAGATCTCGAGCCTGATCGCCGCGATCAAGGCGGTCAGCTTCGGGTTGACGGCCGATACCCTCGATGACGCGCTCAACGCCATGGACGCCTTCAAGAGCGACGCGATCGAGATCGGCCCGGGGGACTACGCGGCCGTGGCCGAGAAGACGACCGAGAACCCGCTGAACTACCTCAGCCCCAGCGGCTGGGCGGCGATCTCGGGGGCGAGCGACATGGCGCTGCTGATCCTCAGCGAGTCCGGGAGGATGTTCGCCTCGTTCTCGAGCAACTCGGATCACTCGTGGGTGGTGACCACGGATCGGGTCGTCCGCGCGCGCTACGGCAAGATCTGGGTCGAGGACGCCGCGGCCGGGTGGAAGCCCTGGGAGGGCACCTACGCCGGGCGGGCGCTCAGCGAGGACGGCCACAGCTGGCCCAGCGCGCTCGAGCCCCTGGCCGCGGGGGGCTGGCGCACGCGTCACCCCGTCAGCCTCCAGCCGATGACCGGCCAGCTCTGGGGCGCCTACGTGGGCGTGGGGAGCGACGAGATCCTCCACGGGCGCGCGCCGATCGAGACCTCGAAGCTCGCGGCGCTCGAGCGGATCTTCCACGACGAGTGGGAGACCCATGACAGCGTCGCGTTGACGACCTATGGCGACAGGATCGTCGCCGGGATCGTCGGCAAGAACAAGACGGTCTACCTCGGCTACTACGACAACTACGCGTGGCACGTCCACCACTTCGCCGACTGGCAGACCGAGCACGCCGTGGCCCTCGTCGGGCTCGGCGAGGACATCATGGTCGCGCACACCGGGCTCAGCGGGGGACTGCACGTCGCCTACGTCCGCCTGCCGAGCTTCGAGCTGATCAACGGGGGCGTCGCGACCATCCCCGATTTCACGACCAAGCTCGCGCCGACGCTGGCCACCGACGGCTCGAAGCTGGCGATCGCGGCCGTCCGCGAGGACGGTGCGGCCTGTGTGTTCACCGGCAACGACGGGAGCTACACCCGGCTCTTTGGCGACTGGACCACGGCCAGCCCCCTGGGCCTCGCCTACCACGGAGGCGAGCTGCACCTGTCCTTCATCGGGGACATCCACGGCGGCATCCATGTCGCGCGCTCGAGTGACGGGAAGACCTGGGCGAGCACGCCGACGAGGATTCTCTCGGGCTATCTGAGCCGCAACCAGGCGCCGCTGTGCTCGGCCTTTGGCAAGCTGGTGATCTCGGTGTCGGGGGTGCCCACGCGCTGACGAAGGGCGCGGCTCGGGGCGAGCCGACCTGCGAGCGGGGCAGGCCTCGCCCCGCTCGCGGGTCTCGTTGACAGCGCGAAGCCGCCCTCGCTAGCGTCGGATTGGATGAAAACGTGGCGACTGGAGTTCGAGGCGGGCGGTGACTATGCCCTACGCCCTGGGGTGACGGTGGTCGGTCGCAGCGCCGCGTGTGACATCGTGCTCGATGATCCGGCGGTCAGCCGCCGCCAGCTGCTCTTGCACGTGCGCGCCGAGGGAGTCGAGCTGGTCAAGCTCGGCCGTCGAGCGACCCGCTGCGGCGGCGTCGAGTTCGAGGGCGAGCACCTGGCCAAGGCTGGAGAGCTCGTGGAGATCGGCGGGCGGGCCTTCGCCTGGCTGCGCGCGCTTCCGCAGCGAAAGTGGCGCGCGCGCTGGCTGCTGCGCCTCGACGGCGGCCCGGCGATCGGCATGCGCAAGACCCCCTTCACCATCGGCAGCGGGCCGAGCGACGACCTTCGAGTCGCCGACTGGCCACCTTCGGCGCTGCGCCTCCACGACGCCGAGCGAGCGCTGATCGCCGAGCTCGCGGCGCCCAAGCTGCTGCGCGCGGGGCAGCAGGCCGGCTTCGACGCCGAGGGCCTCGTGCGCATGGCCCCCGAGCAGGGCCTCGAGCTCGGCGGCCGCAGGCTCGAGATCGTCGCCACGGCGACGCAGCTCGAGCGCAGCACTCGGCTCGACGACGGCCCCGTGGAGCTCTCGCTCGAGCGCTACGAGCGAGGCGGCGCCCTGCACCTCGGCCGTGGCGGCGAGCGGCGCTCGGTCTACCTCGCCCCGCGCCGCTTCGCCCTCGTTCGCGCCTTGATCTCGCCGCGGCCACCGACCACGCCCGGGGAGCTCGTCGGCGTCGGCGAGCTGTGCCGGGCGATCTGGCCCGAGGACGCGGCCAAGGACGAGACGGACTTCAACGTGCTGCTCTACAGAGTCCGCCGGGCGCTGTTGCAGGCGGGCTTCGACGTCGACGAGCTGATCTGCCGCGAGCGCGGGACGGGCATGCTGCGCGCGCCCCTGGCGGCCGTGGCGAGCGTGCGCGTGGACTGAGGGCTGGCTCGGCAGCGGCTCAGCAGCGGCGGGTGCCGTAGGCGAAGGACATCCCGTTTGTGAAGCCGACGATCGCCTGGATCCCGTCGAACCAAGCCGTGACCGCCAGCGCCTGCTCGGGCGCGGGGCGAGCCAGGACCTCGTGGGTCAGCGACACGCCGAGCACGCCCACGCTGGCCAGGCCCCTGATCTTGGCGCCCGGGACGCAGCGATGGATGAAGCCCATGCCGAACTCGGGGCCGTGGCGCAGGCCGTAGACCGGCGCGGAGGTGTCGAGGTGGCCGCTGCCGCCGAGCACGGCGCTGGTGCGGTAGCTGATGATGAAGGCGTCGCGGATCAGCAAGCCCACGCCGAGGCCGAGCTCGGCGAGCAGGCGCCGGGCCGGGGACTCGAGCCGGGGCATGTGATCGTAACGAAAGGCCGCGTGCGGGCGCAGGGCCAGGCCGAGGCCGGGGATGTTGACGAGGGTGGGGTCCGCCCAGCGCGAGAGCACCATGTCGTAGCCGAGCTCGAGGCGCATGGTGAACTGCGTCGGGGTCAGCGTGGTCTGGCCGACGGGGATGCGCGCGCCGGCGTCGAGGCGAAAGGAGGGCAGGCTCGCGAGCTGAAAGGGGGCGGGGCTCGGGGGCTCGTCGAGCACGGAGGGCTGGGTGCTCGCGCTCGCCGAGCTCGCCTCGGTCGCGCTCGTCTCGGTCGTGCTCGTCTCGACTGCGCTCGCTTCGGGGTCTCGCGCTGCCTCGACCGAGTCCTCGCCTTGAGGCGCCGCGAGCAAGGCGAGCACGAGCACGAGCGTGGCTTTCACGCTGACGATGATATCGGCCGGGGCAGACGAGGAACTAGCAGGGAGTGGCCGTTATCCGGCGCGAAAGCACGCGCAGCGGCCATTTGAGCGCACGCGGGTGATCCCCCGGGTGCACTTCCACGCCTCCAGGCTAGCGCTCGGGTGGGCGGCCGGCTCGCCGTCGAGCTTCACTCGGAGGGCTCGCGCAGCGCGGCGAAGCGCGTCCGCGTCCACTTCGACGCGCCCGGCCCCGGGCGAAACTCGAGGTCTCGCCCGCGCAGCACCTCGCCATCTTCTCCGCGCATCCGCTGACGGGGGATCGGTCGATCACAGCGGCGGTCGATGACCGCCATCGGCTCCTTGCCCTCGCCAGAGCTCCACGGGCCGCCCACTGGCGCAGGGCCGTGAGCACCATGGATAGAAGGCCTCGCGGATGATCAGCAAGGTCCACCAGTCGCCCAAGACGTCGAGGGCCCGGGCTACGGAGCAGGCTGACGGCAGCTTCACGCAGATCGACTGGGACAGGGCGATCCGCGAGGTCGCCGATCGGCTTGCGACGGTGCGTGACGCTCCCGTGGGGGACGGTTCTGGCGGTGTTGTGAGAGTAGTGATGCCCATCCCCCTCGCGGAGCGAGGGGGCGTTCGCCGCGAAGCGGCGGACGTGCATGGCCCCAGTCGCCAACGCAGCGAGGGGGTCAAAACAGCGGCAGCGCGCCGACGCTGGCGGGGACCTCGTTGTCGCCAATGAAGTCCAGGTTCCCGTAGCCCAGCCGCCCCTCGCCGCTGTCGCCCCAGCACAGCACCCGCCCGTCCTCACGCACGGCGCAGGTGTGGTTCCCGTCCACGAAGATGTCGGTCGCGAGCCCGCCGATCTCCACCGCCCCCGCGCTCGAGGGCAGCTCGTTGTCGCCGACGTTCGTCGCGTTGCCGTAGCCCAGCTGCCCGCGCGCGCCCCAGCCCCAGCAGCGGATCGTCCCGTCGTCGAGCAGCGCGCAGGTGTGCGCCGAGCCGGCGTCGACCTCGACGGGGGTGCCGCCGACGTCGACGGCGCCGACGCTGGCGGGGGTGTTGGCGAGGCCGATCCAGGCCACGTTGCCGTAGCCGAGGCGACCCTCGTTGCCCTTGCCCCAGCACTTGATCTCGTCGCTGTCGAGGAGCACGCAGTTGTGGAACCACCCGCCGGCGATCTGCTTGGCGGTGCCGCCGAGGGGGACGTCGCCGGCGCTGGCCGGGGTCTCGTCGTCGCCGATGTCGTTGGCGTTGCCGTAGCCGAGCTGGCCGTTGTTGGACTCGCCCCAGCAGCGCACCGCGCCGGTGTCGAGCAGGGCGCAGGTGTGGGCGAAGCCGAGCGCGAGCTGCTCGACCGTGCCGCCGACGTTCACGGGGCCGAAGGTGTCGACGTGCTCGGCGGGGGTCTCGTCGTCGCCGACGTCCTCGGAGAAGGCGCCGAGGGCGTAGCCGAGCCGGCCCTCGTTCTCGCGGCCCCAGCAGACGAGGTCGCCGCCCTGGAGCACGGCGCAGCTGTGGAAGGCGCCGCCTTCGGTGTGCAGGAGCAGGGGCACGCCGCCGAGGTCGAGGACGCCGGCGCTCGCGGGGGTCTCGTCGTCGCCGATGATCGTGGTGTTGCCGTAGCCGAGCTGGCCGTCGGTCGGTCGGCCCCAGCAGCGCACGGGGTTGTTGGCCTGGTCGAGCATGGCGCAGGTGTGCGAGATGCCGGTGACGAGGGTGGCCACGCTGCCGCCGACGTCGACGAAGCCCATGCTGTGGGCGAGCTCGTCGTCGCCGATGTTCTCCTCGCTGGCGTAGCCGGTGCGTCCGTCGTCGCCGTTACCCCAGCAGCTGATCTTGCCGTGGTCGTACTGGGCGCAGGTGTGGTTGCCGCCCATGGCCACGTGGGTGATCCGCGTCAGGCTGCAGTCGTTGTGGCAGGCGTCGTCGTCGTTGGCGTTCTGGTCGTCGCACTCTTCGTTGTCGGCCCACACGAAGCCGTCGCCGCAGGTCGGGAGGGTGCACAGCGTGGTGCAGTCGTCGGTGTCGTCGGCGTTGCCGTCGTCGCACTCTTCGCTGGGGCCCTGGTCCCCGTCGCCGCAGCCGTTGAGCACGCAGCCGGTCAGGCAGTCCATGCCCGGGCCGATCTCGTCCTCGCCGGGGTCACACTCCTCGACGCCCTCCCACTGGGCCCCGTCGCCGCAGACGTTGAGGGTGCAGCTGGCCGTACACTCGGCGCTGTCGGAGTTGAGCGCGCCCTCGTCACACTCCTCGTTGCCGGCCCACACGAAGCTGTCGCCGCAGCTGGCCGCGACGCAGGTGCTCAGGCAGGCGTCGGTCTCGATCGCGTTGCCGTCGTCGCAGTCCTCGCCGGTGTCGACGATCCCGTCGCCGCAGGTCCCGGTCGTGCAGTCGCTGTTGCAGCCGTCGCCGTCGATCAGGTTGCCGTCGTCGCACTGCTCGCCGGGGCCGGTGAAGCCGTCGCCGCAGACGTTGACCTCGCAGCCGGGGACGCAGGCCTCGTTGGGCCCGATCTCGTCCTCGCCGGGGTCACAGGCCTCGACGCCCTCGTAGATGAAGCCGTCGCCGCAGACGTTGAGCACGCAGGTGTCGAGGCACTCGTCGCTGTTCGACTCGTTTTGGTCGTCGCACTCCTCGTCGCCCTCGACGACGCCGTTGCCACACTCTTGCTCGCCGATGTCGGTCTCGGTGTCGGCCGTGTCCTCGAAGCTCCAGCTGGTCTCTTCTTGATCGGGGTCGACGTAGGTGACGGCGTCGGTGCGACCACAGCCGATCAGCGAGAGGGCGCAAGCGGCCGTTGCGCGACGAATGGCGACGCTCATGGATCGGAATTTACACCCGAAATCAGGCCTTGTCCGGCGCTGGCGGGCATTTTGAGGCGATCCACGCAGGCGTGAAGGATCCCGCGGGCGTGGCCATGCAGGTCCGGAGCCCACGGCTCAGCGCATCCTGGCGACGACCAGGACCCGGTTCTCCCAGCCCGTGGCGCGGCCGAGCAGGCCGAAGCCGACGATCCCCGCGCGCAGGACGGGGTTGCGCTTGTTCTTGGCGAGGAGCTCGCGCAGCGGGGTGGAGCGCGGGACGAGCTCGAGCACCTCGAAGCCGCGGTCACCGAGGATCGTGGTCCAGGCCCGGCGGCCGAATTTGAAGATGTGTGTGCCGGGGTGGACGCCGACGTCGACCTCGCGGCCCTGCTGCAGGCGCCCGTGGACGCGGCCGCGGAGAAAGAGCACGTGGTGATAGACGCTCTCCTGGGCCGGGGTCTCGGCGATGAGCACGCCCCCGGGCCGGAGCACTCGCCGGACCTCGTCGAGGAATTGTGCCGGCTGATCCATGTGCTCGATGACGTTGAAGGCCGCGACCACGTCGAGGGAGGCGTCGCCGTAGTGCGCGTCCAAGGTCCCGTAGCGGACGGCCCCGGGCATGCGCCGGTTGGCCTCCTCGACCGCGCTCTCCGAGAGGTCCGCGCCCTCGGCCTCGAAGCCGGCGCCGCGCGCCTGGTAGACGAAGTCACCGTGCATGCAGCCGACCTCGAGCACGCGCGGGTGGCTGTGCGGGGCGATGTGCCGGGTGAGCTGATGCAGGCGCGCCGCGTTCTCGCCGTGGACGGTGGCCTCGACCTCGAGGTAGGCGGCCTCGTCGTCGGCGTGAAAGTCGTCGTCGAAGCGGGCGGGGTCGCACCACATGACCGCGCAGTGCGGGCAGCGACGCACGCGAAAGCGGGGCAGCTCGAGGTGCACCGGGGCCTGGCTGTAGCCACAAAACACGCAGTCGGGCAGATCGTGGCTGGTCACGGGCCCCAGTCTACACCCGCTCGCGGGCGCCGGCCGGCTCAGCCCTGTGCGAGGTCCACGAGCTCGACGAGGAAGGTCAGGTTGGCGTCGGGCGGCACCCCGGGCAGCTTGCGCCCGCGATACCCGAGCTTGGGCGGGACCGTGATCCTGCGCCGCTCGCCGACCTGCATGCCCTCGACGCCCTCGTGGACCCCGGAGATCACGTCGTTGCTGTGGCCGAGCTTGAAGTAGAGCGGCTTGTCGCCGTGGGAGCTGTCGAGCTGGGCGCCGCCGGGGAGCAAGGCCACGTAGTGCACGCGCACCCACTGCCCGCGCGCGGCCTCGGGGCCCTCGCCGCTGGCGAAGCGCTCGATGAACACGCAGGCCCGGCCCTCGGTGGTGTCGCGCAGGCTCGCGGGGTCGCAGGTCTCGCTGACGACGGCCGCGGGCTCGCCCTGGTAGGCCGCGGCGGGGGCCGGATCCTTGGCGCAGGCGAGGGCGAGCAGGGCGAGGGCTGTCGGCGCGAGGCGGAGGGGCTGCATGGTGAGTCGTCTACTCCCAGGTCTGGGCGCTCGGGCTCCAGCGTCCGCGCGCGCGGCCGTCGAGCACGGGGATCTTGCCACGGGAGACCGTTGAGCCGCACCTCCTCGGTGTAGCTCGTGTGCCACGCAGGAGGGAGGCCGGCGGATCATGCACACAAGGCGAACTCGAGCTGACCGGGCAACTTCGGCCGAGCTCGCGGAGGAGGCCGCGGACCGAGCCCGAGCTCGGCCAGACCACGAGCGAGCTCGGTCCGTTCACCGATCGACCCGCGTACCTTATCGTCCCCCTGATGGTCGAAGGCACCAACCATCGGCTCGCGCGATCCTCGATGGGTCTGGCGACCCTCGGCCTCGCGGGGGCCGTGGCTTGTCATCCGAGCGAGAGCCCGGCCCCCCAAGCTTCGCCGCCCACGAAGCCCGTCGCCGGGCTTGCGGACTCCGCCAGGCTGCGGGCGCGACTCGGGCTCGCCGCCTCGGACCCCGAGCTCCCCCAGCTCAGGGCCGAGCCGCGCGACGGGCATCTCGAGCTGCTCGTGGACGGTCGCTCGCTCA
Source organism: Pseudenhygromyxa sp. WMMC2535 (assembly GCF_011083025.2). Lineage (NCBI taxonomy): Bacteria > Pseudomonadati > Myxococcota > Nannocystales > Nannocystaceae > Pseudenhygromyxa > Pseudenhygromyxa sp. WMMC2535. Next base: position 1,382,626 of record NZ_JABJWV010000001.1, on the reverse strand, counting down.
CCACGCTCGAAGGCGAGGGCGCGGCATGCTCGTTGCTGAGCAACTCGACCCCGTGGCTGACATTCGAGGGCTCGCAGGCCATCGCTCTCGTCATCGGCGAGCGCCCCGCCTTCGTCGGCGTCGAGCTCGCGAGCGAGCGACTCCGCTGCTGGGAGCTCGACTCGCCGCCGCCGCCCACCTTCGACGGACCCCCCGCGCGCGAGATCGAGAGCGACGAGAGCTCGAGTGCGCTGGAGATCGGCCCGCAGGCGACAGGGGCACAGCCCGCGACGGTCGAGCTCGCGTGGTTCGAAGACGAGCTCGCGCTGAACTGGGCCCCGGCTGGCTCCGCAGCTTCGCGCTGGTCCACGCCGACTGCGAGTCGAAGAGCGCGCGCCTGCTTGCGCAGCAAGCCAAAGGTGGCGTGGCCCTGAGAGTCGAGCTCGACTGTTACGACTGCGAATCCTGTGACGACGCTGCTCGATCGGAGTGGTCGATCTTCGATCTCTGGCAAGCCGGTGACCAGCCCCCCCTACTTGATGGCGCGCGCGACGAGCATCGTCGACCAAGAAAACACGGGCGACCGGGGCGTCGAGATCCGCACGCGAGAACACGAGCGGAGCTGGCCGTGGAGTGGCGCTCGACTCCGCCACCTCGAAGCCGAAGAGATCACCGACAGCAGCGAGATCTCGTGCTCGGACGAGGGCGAGGACTGCTGCACGACCGAGCTTCATCGAGAGCTCCAACTCGAGACCTGGTCGCTGATCTCCGAGTCCGGCGACATCGCCTTCGAGCTCGATCTCAGCCCGGTCGATCCAGCCCCCGAGCAGGACTCGGACTGCGACTGACTGTCACCGATCGTGGGCGAGCCCAGCTCGGCGGGCCAGTACCCTCACCGGGGTCGAAAGTCGGGGAGGCGATCCACTGGACGCGGGGGGGAGGATCGGCGACAAGTCGCCCGTGAGCGCCGACAAGCCCATCGAGGTCTACCAGTACCCCAAGTGCTCGACCTGCAAGAAGGCCTTGAAATGGCTCGACGCTCAGGGCGTGGCCTACCGCAGCATCGACATCGTCGAGAAGCCGCCGAGCAAGTCCAAGCTGAAGACGGCCATGCGCCTGGCCGGGGTCGAGCTGCGCAAGCTCTTCAACACCTCGGGGCAGAGCTACCGGGGCGGGGGCTGGAAGGACAAGCTGAAGACGGCCAGCGAGGACGAGGCCCTCGCCGGCCTGGCCGCGGACGGCAAGCTGATCAAGCGTCCGCTGGTGGTCGGCGAGGACTTCGCGCTGATCGGCTTCAGGGAAGCCGAGTGGTCCGAGCAGCTGGGCTGAGCTGCGGGCTCGGGTGAGTGGGCCGAGCGATTCGGCGTCGAGCGAAGCTCGCTCGGGTCGAGTCGGGTGAGTGGGCCGAGCTCAGAGCGTGGCGCCGACCTCGGCGAGGAGCTCGTAGGAGCGCCGCCGGGCGCTGTGGTCGAAGATCGAAGAGGTGACGATGAGCTCGTCGGCCTTGGTCTCGTCGATGAAGGCGCGCATGGTCTCGCGGACGCGCTCGGGGCTGCCGACGGCGGTGCACGAGAGCACGTGCTCGAGGATCGCCTGGGCCCGCGGGGGCAAGGCGTCGAGGTAGCCGCGCTTGGGCGGCTGGAGCTCGCCGGCCTCGCCGGTGGTCCGCAGGGCCACGAAGGTCTGCTGCATGGAGGTCGCCAAGAACTCGGCCTCGGCGTCGCTGTCGGCGGCGAAGACGTTGTAGCCGAGCATGACGTAGGGCGCGTCGAGGTGGATCGAGGGCCGGAAGCGCTCCCGGTAGAGGGCGACGGCCTCCATCATCTGCTGGGGCGCGAAGTGGGAGGCGAAGGCGTAGGGCAGGCCGAGGGCCGCGGCGAGCTGGGCCCCGAACAGGCTCGAGCCGAGGATCCAGACGGGGACCTTCAGGCCCTCGCCGGGGATCGCCCGCACGCGGCGGCCGGGCTCGGGCGGCGCGAAGTAGTCCATGAGCTCGACGACGTCGCGGGGGAACTGATCCACGTCGGCGTTGAGGTTGCGGCGCATGGCCATGGCGGCGGCGCGGTCGGTCCCGGGGGCGCGGCCGAGGCCGAGGTCGATGCGCCCGGGGTAGAGCGCGGCGAGGGTGCCGAACTGCTCGGCGACCTGCAGCGGCGAGTGGTTGGGGAGCATGATCCCCCCGGCGCCGACTCGGATCTCGCGCGTGCCCTCGGCGACGAAGCCGAGGGCCACGGCCGTCGCCGCGCTGGCGATGCCGGGCATCGAGTGATGCTCGGCCATCCAAAACCGTTCGAAGCCGAGGGCCTCGGCGTGCTGGGCGAGGTCCCGGGCGTTGCGCAGGGCTGTGCCCGCGTCGCCGCCCTGGACGATCGGGGCGAGGTCGAGGACGGAGAGCTTCATAGGCTGTCGAGCACGCCGCCGTCGACGCGCAGGGCCGCGCCGGTGGTCGCGGAGGCTTGGGTGGAGCAGGTGTAGACGACCATGTTGGCGACCTCTTCGACCGTGGCCGGGCGGCGGAGGATCGACGAGGGCCGCTCGTTGACGACGAAGTCGACGGCGACCTCCTCGACGCGCTTGCCGGTGGCCGCGACCTGCTCGGCGAGCATGTCCTCGACGCCCTTGGTCAGGGTCGGGCCGGGGAGCACGGAGTTGACGGTCACGCCGGTGCCGGCGAGGCGCTTGGCGAGGCCGCGGGCGATCGAGACCACGGCGGTCTTGGTGAAGCCGTAGTGGATCATGTCGGCGGGGATGTTGAAGGCCGACTCGGACGACAAGAACACGACGCGACCCCAGCCGCGCTCGGCCATGGCCTTGGTGTAGGCGCGGGCCAGGCGGACGCCGGACATCACGTTGACCTCGAAAAAGCGCGTCCACTCCTCGTCGGGGATGTCGTAGAAGTCGTGCGGCCCGAAGATGCCGAGGTTGTTGACGACGATGTCGTAGTCGGGGTGCGCCGCGACGAGGGCGGCACAGCCGGCGGCGTCGCCGAGGTCGATGGCCGCGGCGTCGAGCTTGGCCCCGGGGACGGCGGCTTTGATCTCGGCGATGGCCGCGTCGACGCTCTCGCGGCGCCGACCGTTGACGGTGACCTGGGCGCCGGCAGCCGCCAGGCCCTGAGCGACGCCGAAGCCGATGCCCTGGGTGGAGCCGGTGACCAGCGCGCGTTTTCCGGATAGATCGATCTGCATGCGTTCGTTCTCGCGGCGCTTGATTCGTTGGTGACGCGCCACAGTTACGGGCTCGCGCGCAGGTGGATCCGCGTCCATGGCCCGCTGGTGGCGAAGCCGCCCTCGACGCTCAGCGTGCGCGCGTCGAGCCAGGCATGCAGGTGCGGATCCTCGGCGTGGCCGAGCTCGGCGTCGGCGGCGAGGGCCCCCAGGGCGCGGGCACGCATGGACCACAGGCGCTGCGCGTCCGCAGTCTCGTCTGCGTCGGACTCGTACGTGCCGCTGCTGGATGGGGCAGGGTCGAGCTTCAACAGCCAGCGCACGCGGGCGTCGCTGTCGGCGCTGAGCAGCCAGCCGCCGGGGCGCCGCGTGTGCGTGCGCTGGTCGACCAGGTAGATCGCGTCGCCTTCGAATTCGCCGCGCTCGATCTCTCCCGTGATCCCGGAGATCTCGACGGGCTTCATGCGCGCGAGGCTGGCGAGGGGGTGGACGGCGGCGGTGGCCTCGGGGCCGACGCGCGCGAAGACGACCCACTCCCAGGGCGGGGCGGCGCGGGTCTGGGCGCCGAGGCTGGTCAACGCGAAGCCGATGCCGAGGGTGTCGCGGATCAGCGCCGCGCTCGCGGTCTTGATCAGCCCGCTGGTGTCGCCGCGGGCGAGGGCGCCAAAGGTCCCCATGAGGTTTGGCCAGCTGCCCAGGACGAGCAGCAGCTGGCCGCGCTCGCCGGCCTGGCGGAGCACGCGGCTCACGGTGGTGGTGTCGGCGAAGCCGCCGCGGGCGAGGGAGGCGAAGCGGGGGAAGGCGGACGAGCCGGTGACGCGGGCGCAGGCCGGCGCCTGGTCGGCGCACAGCTGCTCGAGGCTGGGCAAGGCGTCGAGGCCGAGGTCGTCGATGGGGGCGAAGTGGGCGGCCGCGTCTGCGCTCGCGAGGCGCCAGCGCAGCGCGAGCTCGAGCTCGAGCTCGTCCTCGTCGACGCGCAGTTCGAGGTCGAGGCCGTCGAGGTCGCGCTCGGGCGGGAGCAGCTGGGTGAGGGCGCGCTCTCGCTGGAGATAGGCGCCATAGTCGAGGCGAGCTTCGTGGGCGGCCACGGCCGCGTCGGCCACGGCCTCGGTCTGGATCAGCGCGAGGGTCTCGGCGGCGAGCAGGTGGAGCGCGAGCTCGGGGGTGGTGTTTGTGGGCGTCGCGTCGCTGGCGCTCGGCTGCGCAGGCGTTCGCTGACCGCGGCGCTCGGCTGCGCGCAAGGTCTCGCCGAGCTCGTCGACGCTCGCCCCCGGATGGAACAGATAGACCGCGTCGAAGCGCAGCCGCCCATGCTGGGGATCGTCGGCGCCGCCCCAGATGATCAGCCGCGGGCCGCCGATGCACAGCGGCGGGTGGTCGAGGGCGGCGCACAGCGCTGGGTCGAGCGCTCCGTCGCGGTCTCCCGCGCCTCGAGCTGGGCTGGGGATCTTCGCCAGGGCCGCGAGCAGTCGTCGGTGGTCGGTGGCTGGCAGCTCGGCGCGCAGGTGCACGCCCAAGGTCCCCGCCCAGCTGCGCAGCTGGGCGAGGGCGGCCTCGCGCTCGGGGTCGTCTGGGCCGTGGTCTGCGGGCGCCCCGGCGAGCTCGCCCAGGCGCTTGCGGATCGCCGCGCGGCGGTGGTCGAGGGGGCGCATGGACAGGTAGATGCGGGCGTTGGCGTCGAGGCCGAGGTCGGCGAGGCGGGCCTCGGCCGCGGCGACCTCGTTGGCGCCGAGCAGCTCGACGACGCCGGTGAAGGCCGAGATCAGAGGCGAGCGCGCGCGCTCGAGCGTGGCCCCGCGGAGCTGACGACCGAGGCGGACGAGGGCGCGGGGGTCGAGGCTGGCGTGGGCGAAGGCGCCAGCCATCGGCGCGCTGGGGTCGTGGCTGTCCGGGGAGGGGAGGGGGGACGTGGCAGCGGGCGAGGCCGAGGCGGCGCGCGCGGGCTCGTGGGCCTCGCTGGTCGAGCCTGACTCGTCTCGACAGGCGAGCGCACCGGCGAGCAGTCCGGTCAGCGCGAGGATGCGGATGCGGATGCCGATGGCCGATGTTCGGCGCGGGGGCGTCCGATGCTGGTGGGGCTCGCTCGTCATGGCAGGCGAGGGATCAGCATGGTCGTCGCTCGCAGCCTTGTCGAGGTGGCCCCGCGCGGACCCGGGCGCGCGCGCGCGTCGGCGGGGCCCACACCGAGGTGTGCGGCCTCACCGACGCGCGGCTCTTCGCCCGCGGCCCCGAGGGCGACGGCCGCCCTCGTTCAGGGCCCGACGTGAAGCTGGTAGGTCGCCGACGTCGAGAACGGAGAGTCGCCGCAGATCTCACCGCCGAGCTCGATCACGTGATCGCCGGGGGGCAGCGGGTTGATCACCGCGTAGTAGCCGGCGCCGATCGACGGCATCAGCCCGCCCACGGTCCAGTCGAGCTCCCAGGCCACGTCGACCTCGAAGGGCTCGTCGACGACGAGGTAGAAGTCGTCGTCGTAGTCCTCGATGCTGTCGCGGACGTCATGCCCGTCGATGCGCAGGGTCAGCGAGCAGGTGTTGGCCCGAGCCTCGGCCCAGCTGTCGAGGAAGTAGGGAATCACAGCCGCGACCGACTCCTCGTCCGGGTAGTACTCGGGCGCGGCGATCCACCATTGGTTGACGAGGGGGAGCACGATCTTCTTGCCCGCCGGCATGTCGCACTCGCGGGTCACGGCCCCGCCGAAGGTCCCCGCGAGGTACCAGTACGGACCCGACTGGCCCATCGCGCAGTCCTCTCCGGTCAAGTCGGCGATCGGGCCGTCCTGGGGCTGTGACATCGCCCAGCGGACCCAGCCGATCAGGTGCTCGGCGTGGGGCGACTTGGCCTTGTTGGTGATCCCGCAGGCCGACGTCTGCTCGGGGATCGCCGCGCTGGACGGGGCGATGTCGAGGCCGGCCACGGCCGCGCTCGGCTGGGGCGAGGCCGTCCGCACCGGCCACTCCCCGAGTTCGGCGATCTCGGCGATCTCGGCGAGCGCCTCGGCCTCGTCGAGATCCGCGAAGTCGTCGACCTGATCGCAGGCGAAGAGCGCGAGGCAGGGGCAGAGCAGGAGCGAGAACTTGATTCGGTTGGTCATCGGTTGGGTCTTTCTTCGCGCTGCGCGAGGCCGGCATCGGCCAGTTCGGCGCGCTTCATCTCCGTGGTTCCGCGCCGCTGCCCCGGGATCACGAGAACCGCAAAAAAATCAGCGGCGAAAAGGACATCCAGTGCAGGGTCGGTCTGCTGCCCGAGTCCTGTGCACCGCACCCCCTAGGAGCCCGTGGTGGAACCCAGCGCGGCTCCTGGCGCTGGGATTTTCGTCGAGGGCGCGAAGCCAAAACGCAGCTGTACCGGGCGTACTGCAAGTTTTGGCGACAACGCACTCGGCGAAAAGACCAAGCGAGGTGTCGTGTTGGGTTTCACCACGGGCTCCTAGAGCTTGCCCAGGGCCACGCGCAAGCTCGGCCCGAGGGCGGCGCCCGAGCTCGACAGCTGGGCGCGGATCCAGCGTTGGCTCAGCCAGCGCTGGGCGAAGCCAAATTCCTCGCGGAAGTTCTCCGACACGCTGAGCAGCCGCCACAGATCCGGGATCTCCACGTAGGCCAGGGGGGTGGCGCCGTCGTCACGTGGCAGGCCGCTGAGCCAGCGCACGCGGTCGTCGCTGTCGGCGAGCATCGCCCAGCCCCAGCTGCCGGTGTCCGCCTGGGGGTCGAAGATCGCGTAGTAGTTGCCGGCGACGTCGCGATTGGGGAGCACGGTGGTCTCGACGCGGCCGGGCACGTCGGGGATCTGCGCCGGGCTCAGGCGCACGTCGATCAGCTGCAAGAAGCCCGAGAGCGCGTTGAGGTCGACGGCCGAGCTGCGCACGTAGCCGACCCAGTCGCCGGTCAGGCTCCCGCGGGTCTCCTGGAGGCTGCGCACGGACACGCCAAAGCCCAGGGCGCGGTCGGCCACGCCGAGGGCGTTTTCGATGAAGAAAGACTCGGGCGGCTCCGCGAGCTGACCGGGGAGCAGGCCGAGGGTGCCCAGGGCGTTGGGCCAGGTCTCGAGCAGCAGGATCAGCGTGCTCTCGTCGTCGTAGCGCTCGAGGGTGTCGAAGAGGGTCTCGGGGTCGGCGTAGACGCCCGTGGTCAGGGGGATGAAGCGATGGCGGGCCGGCAGCCCGCGGCTGCGGCCGCAGACCAGCGCGCCCTCGCAAAGCGCGGCCGCGCTGGGGACGTCGGCGTCGATCTCGGCCAGGGTGAACAGCTCCGCGGCGCTGGCGGGGGCGCTGCGAGCTGGGAGCCAGGCGAGCTCGGCGAAGGTCTGGCCGTCGTCGACGCGCAGCTCGAGCTTGGCGCCCTCGAAGAGCCGGCTGGTGTCGTGGAGCGAGGCGAGCGCGGCGTCGGCCTTGGCGTAGCGCTCGCCCGCGCTGGGGCCAGCCGCGATCCAGCGCGAGAGCTGGCTGGCGAGCTGCTTGGCGCGCATGGTCTCGACCATGGCCGGCGCGTGGATCAGCGCGTTGCAGTCGCCGCGCAGGGCAGCGGCCTCCGGGTCGGCGCTGGCTCGGGGGGTGCTCGAGACCGACTCGAGCGCGGCGAGGTATTCGGCGCTCTCGGGCATCCGCTCGCTGGCGAAGGTCAGGTAGAGGTCGAAGCGCACGCCACCCTCGACGTCGCGGGCGATCAGCGTGCCCTCGCCCTGGCTGCCGCACAGGCGCAGCGGCCCGTGGGTCTGGGCCAGCGCGGCGCAGACGCTCGGGTGGCCGGGGGCCTTCGAGGGGACGCGCGAGAAGGCCTGACGCAGCCCTGCGAACAGTGGCTCGAGGCGAGCGGGGTCCGTGGTCGGGAGGTGGGCGCGGACGTGGAGCCCCAAGGTCCCGAGCTGGCGCATGACCGCCTGCTGCTCGGGGCTGGGCGGTTCGGCGAGGGCTGGGTCCTCGGGGGGCGGCGTGTCGAGCTGGGTCCAGCTCTGTGGGCGCGCGGCGCTCGGCTTGGGGTCGGGGTCTGGGCGCGCGCCCGCGTCGAAGCCGAGCTCCTTGGAGGTCGCGCGCTCGCGCAGCGTGGGCAGGTGAGCGAGGACCGGGCGGATCGAGATGCTCAGCCGGGCGTCGGCTGGGATCGCAAAGTGGGCGAGGAGGTCGTCGACGCGTGGGTCCGCCCCGATCACCTCGCCGAGCTCCGCGAAGTCGCGGGCCTCCGCGGGCCCGAGGGGCAGGCTGTGGAGCAGGTCCTGGGCCAGCGCGAGCTCGCAGCTGCCGCTGGCGATGGCGCCGTCCATGAAGGCCGGCTGGATCCCCGCGGCCGGGGCCTGGAGGGCGGGGACGCGATCGCTGGTCGAGGCGTCGTGCTCGCTGTGCTCGCCGCCATGGGCGTCGCCGGCTTCGGCGTCGCCGGCTTTGTCGCCGTGCTTTTGGCAGCCGAGGGCGAGCAGGGCGGTGAGGGCCGATGCCGTGGCGAGGGCGCGCATGGGGCATGCTAGCAGGCTCATGGTGTGAGGCCGCGGCGGCGACGATAGACCGGTCATGGGACGAGGGGGATCGGCGCGCGGCACTACGAATATAGGTCGTCCTCGACTTCCGGGGGCGCCTGGTGTCGTACTCGAGCGGCCTCGCATGTGCAGGGGTCTCGCCGCAGGCGCAAGTCCGGGACTCGGTCGCGCGAAAATCAGCTCTGGGCTAGAATTACTCGCCCATGGAGCTCGACCTCAAGAGGAAGATTGTCGCCGCTTGCAAGCCGGAGGAGCCGATCCCCCCTGAGGATCCCCGCTACTACGACTTCGACCGTGCTCATCTGCGAGGTCAGCCGTGGCGAGAGTGGTTGGCCAACGAGATCCGCTTTGCCTCGGAGCCGCGCGCACAGCTCGTCACCGGGCTTCGTGGTAGCGGCAAGACCACCGAGCTCGAGCAACTCGCAACGATCCTGGGCGAGGGCTACGAGGTCGTCATGGCTGACGTCGGCGCCTGGCTGCGAGACGATGAGCCGATCACCAGTGAAGATCTGATGCTCGCCATGGTCCTCGCCATCTTCCCCGCCGGCGGCCCGCAGGGCACGGGCTGGGTCCGAGAGTATGTTCAGCGTGCCTGGAAGCTGCTCAATTCCGAGGTCGAGATCGAAGGTGGCATCGACAGCGCCAAGGCCAAGCTGACCACAGACGACACCCTCTTTCAGCGGGTCGCCAGGGCCTTGCGTCAGCGCGACGGTCTGCGTGAAGAGGTCTTCGCCGTGCTCGAGCGCGCCGCCGAAGATTCGCGCCGTGACGGTTGTGAGTTGGTGCTCGTCCTCGACGGCGCCGAAAAGCGTGCCACCGGTGAGACCTTCACCGCAGCGCGCAGGACCGAGTTCCACAACAAGTGGTTCGGTGCATTCATTCTCCGTGGCCGCGATCTCCGTCCGCCAGTGCACACGATCTACACAGTTCCTCCATTCATGGTCCGTCGCTCGGCCGAGATTCACGCGAGCTTCGGCTCTGAGCTGCAGTTCCTGCCCATGGTTCGGGTCTTCGACAAAAAGGGAGGCTTGCACGCGCCGGGGGTCCAGGCCGTGGTCGAGGCTCTGCTGCGTCGAGTCTCGTGCGAGCACTTCGAGGACCCCGCGATCCCGGCGTTCTTGGTGGCTCACAGCGGCGGATACCTTCGAGATCTGCTGCGCTTCGTCCACCACATGGTCCACAACGTCGGTGACGCGCCTCGCTTTCGCCGCAAGGACGCCGAGTTCGCGGTCAACCGTGTGCGCAACGCCTACGGCCAAGCGCTCGTCCGCGAGGACAAGCAGGTCTTGCACCACCTGCACCCCGACAAGCGCTTTCCCGACGACGAGGCCTCGCTGCTGCGGATGGACACGCTGTTGCAGGGCTTCAAGATGTTCCGCTACCACAACGATCAGGAGTGGTACGACGCGCATCCGCTGTTTTGGCCGCTGCTCGACTTTGACGAGCCGATCACCTGGGAGCAGGCCGAGGCGTTCGCGCGTGACTGAGGCCCTCGACCCGGAGTTTGCCCGCCGGGGTCACAACGCGCGCGAGTGGTCCCTACTCGCCAATGCCCTCGAGCTCGAGACCGGCTTTGCTCTCTTCATCGTGCTGGTCGCGGACAGCGAGGTCGAAGGGCGGCTAGGCGCGTTGCTCGACGCCAGGGCCAGCGCGCTCGGGCGCCGCAGCGTCGTCGTCGATGCCTCGAGCCAGGGCTCCCTGGCGCCGATACAGGTCCTGCGCCGTCTCGAGCCCACGGCGCAGGTGCTGGCGCGGATCGAGACCACGACAGCGAGTCGCCGCAGCGTCGAGGCGCTCGAGCGCTGCTTTGCCCAGCTCAATCAGTCGCGCGACTCGCTGGTCCGACGAGTTCCCGGGCCCCTACTGATCCTCCTGCGCCCCGACGCGCTGCGTCATCTGCAAGATGTCGCGCCGGACCTGTATAGCGTGCACCGTGACCAGCTGGACTTTCTCGGCTTCGCCGGGCCCGCGGTCACGCCGCACTGGTTGTTACCCTCGTATGAGCTGTCGAGGCTGCTCGCGCTCGAAGATCTGCCCCTCGTCGAGGCGCTCGCCGACATCGATCGCCCCGAGCCCGCGGGCACCCGCGCCGCCAAAATTCGAGCTGCGGCAGATGCCCTGAGGCGCGCGGCGCTGCCAGATGACGATCGTGCGCTGCTTTGCTACGCGCTGAAGCAGGGGCCTGCTCCGACGCCAGCTGACGATCGGCGGCGCCTCATCCTCGCGCTCCTCGCCGTGATCCACGGGGACTTCGACCTGTCTCGTGCGATGCTCTTGACCGCTGGCGGGGCCCTCGATGCGCCCCTCGTGGAGCTCGACGCGATCACCCGCGCTTGGCTGGGCTTGGTCGACGGTGATCACGACGCCGTCACACGAGCCTGCGCGAAGCTGGAGGGGCTGAAGCTACTGTCGATCCGTCACGAGCAGCTCCGTCTGCGCGGAGATCTGGAGGCCTGCCTAGGAGCCCGTGGTGAAACCCAGCGCGACACCTCGCTTGGTCTTTTCGCCGAGGGCTTTGTCGCCAAAACTGGCAGTACACCCGGTACAGCGGCGTCTTGGCTTCGCGCCCTCGACGAAAATCCCGGCGCCAGGGGCCGCGCTGGGTTCCACCACGGGCTCCTGGACCCTGGTCGTAGCGTCGCGGAGGCCCTGGCTCGACGACTGGGGCCCACACACCCGGCGACGGCGGCCTTCGCTGTCATTCGCGCGAAGATCTTCATGGATACTGGTCGAGGGGCCGAAGCAGAGGAGGCCGCCGAGCAGATCTGGCGAGGCTTCGAGCGCTCGTCGGATGCCCCCGAGGCGCTACTACACGCTCTCGCGCTGCTCTTCGAGCAGTTTGAACGCCCAGCGCGCGCGCGCGCGGTGCTTGGCCGCGCAAAGAGCTCGTTGGCCAGCCTTCCACCCTGGGTCCTCGAGCTCGAGCGACGCCTGCCGGTGAAGGCGCCAAAGGTCTACTTGATCTATCGCAGCAAGGACGGGCCGGCCGCGGGCGAGCTCGCCCGCGCGCTGCGAGTAGAGTGGGGCATCGATGTCTGGTTCGACCAATGGGAGATCCGCGCCGGCGACAACGTCATCGCCATGATGGAGGAAGGCCTGGCTGCCGCCGATGGCGGGCTGGTCTTCGTGAGTAGGGAAGGCCTCGAGGCTGGTTGGGCCGCCGAGGAGTACGCCGCCATCCTCACGCGCGTCATCGACGGCAAGGGCTTTATCATGCCGGTGCTCGCCGATTTCTCTGCCACGGAGGCGTTGCCACCCTTCCTCGCCGCACGCCGCCGGGTCGATCACCGCGATGTCGAGACGATCGCCAGGGAAATCTACGCCCAAGTGGGCCGCGAGTCCGGCAGTAAGCCGGCGCTCGGCGCTGCGCCAGCGCGCTTTGAGCTGCACTGTCGACTGGACCTGCGCGGTGAAGGCGATGAGCTGCTCGTCCACTACGACGGGCACGAGGTCCGCATTCCTGCGCAGAGTCTCAGTGACGCGTTCACTGGCCCCCTGGGAGAGGCCTTGGCAGCGAAACTCCACAACCATCCAGGGGACGCGGTGCTGAGCATCTGCGCCGACGATTTCGGGCTTCTGGCGCTGCCCTGGGAGGCCGCTCGACTTCCCCATGGCGCCCGCTACCGTCCGCTGGCCCTGATCCCCCGGCTCACCGTCGCTCGCACCCTCGAGTGCTCGTCACGGGTCGCTGCGCTGCCTGGTATCGACGGCCCCCTGCGTGTGCTCTTCGTGGTCGCCTCGCCACGAGATGACCACGACTGGGAGCGCGAGCAAGAGCGCATCCTCGACGGCCTCGAGCGCGCGCGCCTGGCCCGACCGCGCGTGGTCTTCGTCGAAGCGCTCCCGACCCTCGAGGGGGTGCGATGGCAGCTCGACGCCGAGCCTTTTCATGTCGTCCACTTCGTCGCTCACGGTGGGCCTGGCGAGCTCCTGCTCGAGGACGAGCGGGGACAGCCGGAGGTGGTCGACGGTCCGCGGCTCGCAGCGTCGCTCACCGACGCCGCCCACCCGCCGCTGGCCGTCGTGTTCTCGGTGAGCGCGAGCGCCGATGGGGGGGATCAATCGGCGATGGCCGGTGAGCTGCTGCGTGCTGGCGTCCCTCGAGTCATCGCGATGCGGGGATCTGTCAGCGAGGGCTACGCGAGCGAGCTCGCCGGCTACTTCTACGCCGCGCTCGCAGCGAGGCCGAGCGTGGCCCGAGCGCTCGCCGAATCGCGCCGCCAGCTCGAGGCTGCGCGCGCGCAGCGAGCACAGACATCCTCGACCGCAGCGAGCGAGCCCGAGTATGCCAAGGTCATGGCTTTCTCCCGCGCCGAAGACCTCGACGCGCCACTATACGACGTCACTCGGCCCTGGGACCCTCCCCCCGAGCCGCGCTCGCTGGTCCCCGTGCGTGGGATGGTCTCTCGCCCCGTGGGCTGGGTCGTCGGGCGTCGCGCCGAGGGGCAGACGCTATTTGCTGCGCTCACGGACCCTGGCCACGCAGGAGCGCTCGTCTGGGGCGTGGGCGGCAGCGGCAAGTCGACGTTGGCGACGAGCCTGGCTCAGCGCCTGGTCCGCATGGGCTGGGCCGTGGTCGCCGTCGTCGGGCGCTTCACCGTCGCCGACCTCGTTCGCCACGCGCGTCGACAGCTCACGGGCCAGCTGGTCGATTCCGCGGCCATTCGCGAGCTCGTCGCCATCGACGATCGGCAGCGCGCGGAGGAGTCCCTCGACGAGCAGGAGCTGCTCGCGCCGCTGGCTCGGCTGCTCTACGCCGAGCGAGTCTTGCTGCTCTTGGATAACTTCGAGGACAACCTCCCCGGCGATGCTTTGCCCGCAGATCTCTCTGGCGCAGGTGAGCGGCCCTACAGGGCGACTCCGTCTCGCGAGTCTCTGGCGCTGTTCGAGACCTTGCTACCAGCGGCCAGGGGGGCCGGCGCGGTGCTGATCACTTGTCGCTTTGATCTGCAAGAGGCTGATGAGCTCTCGCGTCTCGGCCTTGGCCCCGTCTCCCCCGCGGCCATGCGTCGCCTGCAGTGGCGCCTGCCTGGCCTGATGAACCTCAGCCCACGCGAGCGCGAGCGGACGCTGGCGCTCCTTGGCGGACATCCCCGGGCGCTCGAGTTCGCCGACGCGTTGCTGCGCACGACCTCCGGCAGGCCCGAGGCGGCATTCGTCGACATCCTGCGGCGTCTCGAAGCGCTCGCACGAGGCAGCAACGAGCAGCTGCCTGATGTGGTCGACGCGAGTCCTCGAGAGCGGGTCGAGCAAGCGTCACGACTGGTCGCCGAAGATGTCCTGCTCGAGGCGCTGCTTGCGACCCTCGACGAGGAGAGCCGTCGCTTGCTCGACGCGGCGGCGGTCTATCGCCGCGCCGTTCCTCTGGGGGCGATGAAGGCTGTGGCGGACGCGGTCGGCCTGGACTGGGACGAGCGGCGACTCCGGGAGGGGATCGAGGTCCTGGTCTCGCGTACGCTGCTGGCCGTGGCCGGGCCAGGAGCGCGCGGTAGCGGGCAGAGCTGGGTGGTGCATCGGTGGATCGCCGCTCGGTTGCAACATGAAGATGAGCGCTCGAAGTCCGCCCACCTCGCCGCTGCAAAGTGGTGGGGGGACACGTTCAGGAATGTCGATGCCATCCTGGAGAGGATCGAACATCTGATCGCAGCGCGGCGGCTCGAGTTGGCCGATGAGTTGGCGGAGCGGCTTCGGTTCTCCACATCTCGGCGCGGCCTGTCTCGTTTCGCGTACTCTCTGAGCGAGCGCATGCTGGAGGTCTTCACGGAGCCCGACCGTCGCCGAGCGCGGTGGCTGGCCAATCTCGCCGAACACACGGAGGCTCTCGTCGGCAACGATGAGGCGCTGGCGCTCTATCTGGATTCATTTCAGTTGTTCGAAGACGCGCTCGCTCGAGACCCCGAAAACAAAGAACGATTGCATGATGTGCTTGTTGGCTCGGGCAGGCTCGCAGACCTGTATCGGTCAATGGGAAAAAACGAGGATGCTCGTTCATGCTACGAGCGTGCTCGTTCATGCTACGATCGTGCTCTTTCATACTACGAGCGTGGCTTCGAGATCGCCGAGTCACTCGTTCGAGTTGCATCATCCATCGAGCAGGATGATGCCAAGCTCAACCTGGTGAAAATTCAATCCAGCCTGGGCATGCAGCTCCTGCAGTTCGGCGCGTCCGACAGGGCAGAGCAGCATTTGCAGGCGAGCCTCGACCTCGCCAACGCTCTTGCCAGGGCTCACCCTGACGAGGTCGAATTCCAACTCACGCTCGCACAGACCTACGGCAGGTTCGGAGACCTCTCTCTCGAACTGAACCGACACCAGCAGGCTCTCGAGTCATACCAGTCTTGTCGAGAGATTCTCGAGCCCCTGGCTTCGCGCAGCCCCATGCGGCTCGATATCCGGGACGGCCTTGCAGCAGCATATGAAAACTTGGGCCTTTGCCAGAAAGACATCACGCTGATCGACAAGGCAATCGAGATCTATCGCGAATGGTTCGAGCGCGAGCCCGATCGCAAAAAACTCCTCGACCAGTTGGCCCGCGCCTCGCTCTTGAAGGCCGAAATGGCCAAGCGGCTCTGCGATGAGCAGAGCCTCGTCAACGCCAGGCGCGACGCTCTCCCGCTTCTCCACCATTTCCGCGAGCTCGATCAACGCGGTGGGCTCGCAGAAGACTCGAGGGTGTACTATGAGGCCCTCGAAGGAGAATTCGGCGAAGCGCCCTCCTGACTCGTGAAACCCCCGCCAACCTCCATGGTCTCGACGACTGACGGGGGGCGCGGGAGCCGGCTACGCCCCCGCGCTCACAGCCCGAGCTCGCGCAGGCGCTGCTGCAAGAAGTCGTCGGCCAAGATCGGCTCCGGGTAGCGGTCCGGGTTGTCCGGGGTCACGCAGCCCTTGAGCGTGGCGATCTCGAACTCCGAGTTGGGGTGCATGAAGAAGGGCAGCGAGTAGCGCGGCTTGCTGCGCCACGGCTCGGGCGGGTTGACGACGCGGTGGATCGTCGAGGGCAGCACGTGGTTGGTCAGGCGCTCGAGCATGTCGCCGACGTTGCAGACGACCACGCCCTCGATGGTCGAGACCGGGATCCACTCCTTGGTGCGCGAGAGGATCTCGAGGCCGGGCTCGCCGGAGCCGACCAGCAAGGTGATCAGGTTGATGTCGCCGTGGGCTGCGGCGCGCACGGCCCCGTCGGCGCCGGCGGCCCCCTCGAGGGGCGGGTAGTGGATCGGGCGGAGGATCGAGTTGCCGTGGTCGACCTTGTCGTTGAACCAGTCGTCGGGCAGGCCGAGGTGCAAGGCGATGGCCGAGAGCATGCGCCGGCTCAGGGCGTCGAGCTCGCGGTAGAGGGTGGAGAGCGTGGTGTAGAAGCCGGGGACGAGCTCGTCGCTCGGCCAGATGTTGGGCTCCATGATCTCGCCCCAGGAGTCCCCGGCGTCGAACATGCGGCCGACGTGCCAGAACTCCTTGAGGTCGGGGACCTCGGCGCCCACGGCCTGCTCGCGGCCGAAGGCGGTGTAGCCCCGGGCGCCGCGACCACCCTCGATGAAAAAGCGCATCTTGGTCTCGGTCGGCAGCCGGAAGAAGGCGGCCAGGACCTCGTAAGCCTTGGCGATGAGGGCGTCGTCGAGGCCGTGCTCGCGGATGCCGACGAAGCCGAAGCGGCGCAGGGACTCGCCGAGGTCGGCGACGAAGCCCTCGCGGTCTGCGTCGCTGCCCTGGTCGAAGCGGCGAATGTCGAGCTGGGGGATCCGATCCGTGGAGGCGCTCACGGGGCGCTCGTTAGCACGGAGCCGGGGCCGGTGGCAGGCCCCGGGGCCGGTCGACGCAGAGCTTGCGGGCAGCGCCTGCGGGCTGCGCTCATTGCTCGGCCTCGCCCAGCCCTGTCCAGCTGCGATTTGGCCACGAAGGGCCGCTGCGGGGCGCTAGCTGGCGCTAGCCGGCGCTCACTCGGGGAGGTCCGGGAGCTCTCCGAGCTCTTCGTCCTCGCCGTCCTCGAGCTCGTCGTCCTCGCCCTCGTCGTCCTCGCCCTCGGGCGGGTCGGGCATCAGCATCCGCAGGCGCGCGGCGAGCGTCTCGTCGTCGGCCGAGAGCTCGCCGACCTCCTCCTCCTCGAGGAGCCACTCGGCGAAGATCGCTGCGCGCTCTTCGTGGGTCGTGCCGCGGTTGAGAGCGCGAGCTGCGCCCTTGGTCAGCGCGCGCGCGCCGTAGGAGCTCACGGTCTCGAGCAGCTCCTCGGCGATCAGCCCTTCGAGGAGGATGCGCGCGATGTCGAGGAGCTTCTCGTACATCGTGAAGTCAGGGTCGTGCCACGAAGGCGGTGGCTCGTACTGCGCCCCGCCCCCGCCGAGGGCTGCCTTGATCAACGCGAGCGAATCGTCGGACACCGGCGGAGCCTAACAGATTGAGGCCCGTGGTCACGGGGCTTCGGGTTTTCGTTCGAAAGGCGCCGCGCTTGCAAAGCGCGCTCCACAGCGAGGCCGCCGGGGTGCGCCTGCAAAGCGCTCTAGTCACTCGTGGGCAGGGTCGCCCACAAGATGGCGCCCCAGATCAGCGGGGCCAAGTTGATGCTCAGGCCCAGGCGCAGGTCTGTGAGCGAGCCCCGGTTGCTGCCTAGATACTGGTGGCTGAACTCGAGCCCGACGATGCCCCACAGGGCCTCGAGGGCGAGGCCGTGGCGCAGACCGTAGACGCCGGGCTCGCCGTCCTCGAGGCCCTGGTCGATGCCGCCGAGGACGAGGCGCGGGCGGTAGAAGCCCGCGATCAGGTGGGTGCCAAAGCCCAGGCCGACGCCGACGTCGAAGAGATGGCCGCCGCGGATGGGGTGGGTCTCGAAGCGATAGGCGAGCTCGGGCCAGACCCACAGCGTCGGGCCGCGATCTTTGGCCAGGGGGGCGAGCAGGGCCCCCGCGCCGACCTCGAGGGAGTAGCCGGCGACCGGATCCGCGCCGAGCGGGAAGACCACGCCGTTGTCGATGCGCGCCGTGGGCATCCAGAAGATCTGCGGGAGGTCGGCGTTGCGCTCGTGCCACTGCTCGCGGCGGAGCAGCCGGTCGAGGAGCCGGCGGTCGGAGTCGTGCAGCGGCTCGTCGTTGGTGGACTCGCCGATGGCGCGCAGCTGGTAGGAGCGCAGGTCGCGTTGGCTGGCCACCCATGCCAGATCTTCGCCCTCGTCGAGGACGATGTCGTGGACCAGGCCGACGTCGTTGGCGATCGGTACGAAACGCTCGCGCTCGAACAGCCACAGCTGTCCGCCGGCGCTGGTGATCACCCGGTCGCCTGCGGCCACGGACACGCCGGTGATCGCGGTGAAGCCCGCCGGCGGCTCGCCCTCGGCCGGGGGGCCCACGGGGATCGGGTGCTCGCGGGTGGGGACGGAGCCCGAGAGGCGCAGGTTGATCTTGGGGCCCTCGACCGGCGGCTCGCCCTCCTCGCCCTCTTCACCCTGGGCTGCGTCGGGCTTGGGCTTCTTGCTGCGCTTGCCGAGCTCGAGGCTCTGCTCTTGGGGCTCGGGGTCGGAGCGCTGCTCGCCCATCTCGACCTCGAGCAGGCGGTCGCGGCCGGCACGGATCCACAGGGTCTGGGTGACGCCGCTGTACCAGGCCTCGTACCAGGGCGCGCGCAGGGTCTCGGGCGAGAGGCCGGGGAGCAGCGGGCGGTCCCACTGGCCGTCGTCGAAGCGGACCATCATGCCGTCGCGGCCGACGACGTAGACCTGCCCGCCGGGGCTGGTCGCGGCGCCGAGGGGGTGGACGTTCTCGGGGTAGGGGTAGGCGCGCCAGCGCAGGCTGCCGCGCAGGTAGAGCGCGCGCTCGCGGCCGATGGCGTAGACGACCCCGCTGGCATCGACGGCCACGGCGACGATCTCGTCGCCCTCGAGCAGGGGGACCTGATCCGTCTCGATGCCCTGGGCGGTCCAGCGGACCATGGCGCCGTCTGCGGCGATGAACACGGCCTGCTGGCCGCCCACGGCCCGGGTGCCATCGGCGTCGACGAAGACCTCGATGTCGACGGCCTCCCGGGTCGGCTCACCCTGGCGACCGATGCGATAGAGCGAGCGGTTGGAGCCGGCGAGGAGCAGCTGGTCGCCGTCGGACCACAGCGCGCGCACGCTCTGCTCGAGGATCACCTCACCGCTCCCGGCCTCGCTCTCGGGCGACTGGGCGCGGCCGGTCTTCGGGGCGAAGAGGGCGAGGGCGAGGCCGAGGGCCGAGGCGACGCCGAAGCGGGGGCGGGAGGCGAGCATGGGCTGCCGTCGCGTAGGATTTCAGGCCGCGGGCGGCTCTGCAAGCGCTGGCCGGGGGAGGTGGCGGGCGGCGTGCTGCGAGCGCCGAGCGGGTCGTGGCGGACAGGGCTCTGACGCGGGTGTCATGGGGGAGCGGGCGGGCGCGTCTCGGTGGCCAGCGATATGGCTGTCGAGGCGCTCGCGCACCGAGGATGCAGAGCCCTTCGCGGGGGGAGCCTGTGATCCGCGTCGAAAGGGCCGAGGGAAGTCCCCGATGTGGCGGTGGCTCGCTCCTGGAAATTTTGCCCGCGCGCATCCCCCCGCGCCCGGCGATTCACGCGCGCTTTGCCCCCGGCGCTTGCAGTGTCCCAAACCAGTCGCGCCCCCCAAAAAAGCGAGGGCGAGCGAGGGGCTCGGGCTCAGCCCTGCTCGCAGATCTCGTCGGTGTCGAATTCCTGGCTGTAGTCCACGCCTTCCACGCCAAAGCCCCGGGTCCGCGCGTAGCCGGCCATGAAGCGCTCGTAGAGCCCGAGGTCGAAGTCGGCGCCCTCGTGCAGCGCGGCGAAGCGCTCGCCCAGGGCGGCCTGGACGTCGTCGGCGAGCTCGCGGTCGTCCATGCGGATCAGCCCCTCGGCGTCGGGCTCGGCCGCGCCGCCAAAAAAGTAGTCGCGGAACATGCGGCGCATGCTGTCGAGGGGGTCCTCGTGGCGATCACCCATGACCGCCAGGAGCAGGGCCATGTAGAGGGGCACGCCGGGGATGCCCCCGGAGGCCTCGGTGATCACGGCGGGGCCCTCGACGGCGAAGGCCTTCCCGCCCACGGCGCGGTCGAGCACGGCCGAGAGCGCCTGGGTGGTGTACTCGAGGTCGGCCTTGGCCAGGCCGATCAGCCCGTCGCGGTAGAGCGGGGCGTTGAGCGGGCCGCCGCGGTAGGAGATCGTCAGCAGGGTGTGGCCGTCGTCGATGAGCTCGGCCTCGAGCAGGGCGTCGATCCAGCCCTCGATCACGCGCCCGCCCATGACCCAGACGGTGCCGACGGCCTCCTCGGGGGTGCCGGGCTCGACCGCGAGCTCGAGGATCTTGGGGCCCTCGTCGCCCTCGGGGCCGGTGAAGGTCTGGATCGTCGCGGGCTTGCCCACGGGCTTGAGGGTGCTCGACACGGTCTTGCCCGTGCGCGGGTCCAGGCCGCGGGGGGCGGCCAGGGCCCAGACGATGCCGGCGAGCTTCTGCCCGGGGAAGCGCCGGCGCAGCTCCTCGATGGCCGCCGCGCGGGCGACGGGATCGAAGGCGTCGACCTTCTCGCTGTGGGCCGCGAGGCCCATGGCCCGCAGGCGGCGCTCGATGGCCAGGTTGCGGTGCCAGGCGGGCGAGCCGATCTTGCGGATCTTGTTGTTGCTCTCGGGGTTGGGCTCGGCGTCGAAGCTGAAGTTGACAGTGTGCGCGCCGTGGTCGACGGCCAGGGCCACGCGGGCGGCGCTGCCGAAGCCACCGGAGCCGCCGACGATCAGCCACAGGCCGCCCTCGCCGGGCTCGGGGGTGTGGGCGCGGGTGGCCAGGGCGCGCTCGATCATGCCCTCGGCGTCGCGCTGGGTGCCGACCGGGTGGAAATTGCCGGGGAAGATCACGTTGCCGGCGCGGCGCATGAAACGGAACTGGAACTCGGGGATGGCGAGCTTCATAGCGAGACCTCGCCGGCGTGTACCATGGAGCGGTGGCAAGGCGCTTGCGCACCGCCCTCGCGCGGCTGGGGCGACTCTCGGTCGCGGTCGCGGCCCTGAGCTCGGCGGCCGCCTGCGCCGACGAGCTCCGCGCCGTCGAGCTGCGCTGGCCGACGACCTTGCTCGGCGCGCCGACGCAGCCGGTCGGTCAGGCATCCGGGCTGCAGGCGCGGCTCGAGGCCATGCGCTGGGAGCCCGAGGGGGTCGTGGTCGAGCTCGGCCTCGACAACCTCGGGCCGGGGACGCTGCGTGTCGACCTCGACGCCTTGATGCTCGCCTGGGACGGGCTCGAGTACTCGCGGGCCGAGCGGGGGTCCTCGCGTGAGCTCGCCCTCGACGAGGGCGCGGGACAGATCGTGCGTCTGCGCTACCGCCTGGGTCGCGGGCTGATCGGCTCCGACGCGTGGCTCGTCGTGCGCGGCCTGGAGCGCGAGGGCGTGGCCGCGGTCGAGCTGCCCACGCTGGCGCTCCCGGCCAAGCCGGCGGGGCTGTGAGCGACAGGCCAGCGCGCGACAGGCCAGCGCGCCACGCATGGGCGCTGCGCTCCCGGCCACGGCGCGGGTAAGCTCGGGCATCATGACGCGCCGCCGCCCCGCCTCGCTCGCCTCGCTCGTTTCGTTGCTCGCTTGCGTCGCCTGCTCCGAGGGTCCGGTCGGCTATGGGGATCGCCAGGGCGACATGGTCTCCAACGCCCGGCCGGTGGTTGGCGGCGGGCCGATCCAGTGGCCGCGGCGCCCCGAGCCCGCGCCCGCGGCCAAGCCGGAGCCCACCCCGGCGCCCGAGCCCGAGCCCGGGCCCGAGCTCGATCCCAAGCAGGCCGCGCTGGCCGACGTCGGGCGCCAGGCCTTCGACGCCCTGCGTGAAGACGACCTCGACGCGCTCATGGCCCTGACCCACCTCGAGGGCGGGGCGCTGGCCGAGCGCTGCCCCGACAAGCCGAGCCCCGCGACCAAGCAGGAGATCGCGGCGCGCTTTCGTTTTTGCCACGACGAGATCGACTGGGAGGCCGTCGAGGAGGCGCAGATCTTCGCCGACAAGCGCAGCGGCGGGGCGGCCGTGGGCTGCGAGGCGGGCCTCGAGGAGCTCGGTCGGCTCCAGCTCTTCTTGCACATGCGCGGCGGCGCGTACTGGCGGGTCGACTTTCATGGTGCGGTGGGCGTCGACGGGAAGGCCGTGGGCATCGACGGTGGGATTTCCTGCCGCGAGGTCGATGAGGTTCCCAAGCTGCGCAAAATGCGTGATTCCGAGCCCTGACGCGCGAGATGTCGCGGATGCGCGCACGACTGGGCCCCCACTTTCGTGTTGGGTGGTGCCTGGCGAAGACGAGCTCGTCTGCGTCGCTACGTTCGAGACCTCGACGTGGCGATGCGCGCGGTCGGCCGGGATCTTTCGATACTCTCGAGTCTGATCGTGGTCATGGTCTTCGAACTCGAGCGTCGCGCCCTCGCCTCGTCTGATCGACGAGCGTGGCCTGTGCTCGTCGGTCTGGTCGCCGGCGGGGTCGCCCTCGGCGGCTGCGTGCTCGGCGAGAACCCGGACTTCGACGGCCCCGCGCTGACGAGCGAGGACAGCGTGGAGACCGGGGGCGAAGCCGACACCATGCAAGAGGGCCTGACCTGCATGGGCGGGACCCTGGACTGTGACGACATGCCGGGCTGCGAGGTCTCTGGCGACGATCCGTTGAACTGCGGGTCCTGTGGCCGCGCCTGCGAGGTCGGTGGGACGCTGATGGCCTGCTCGGCGGGCGAGTGCGAGGGCAGCCTCGAGATCGTCCTCACCGAGGACACCTACGCGCGCGAGGACCAGTCGATGAGCAACTTTGGCGGCGAGCCGTGGCTCTTCGCCGTCAACGGCCCGAGCGACGAGCGGACCTTCATCGACCTGGAGCTCGCGTCGACGCTCCCTCCGGGCGCCGAGATCGTCGGGCTCGAGCTGAGGATCGTCGCGGACTCGGCCATGGGCCCCCTCGATCTCTTCGAGGTGATGTCACCGTGGTCGGAGGACACGCTCACCTGGGCGTCGATGCCGGCGATGAGCTACGAGTTCTCGACGATGCCCTTGTCTCAGGGCGTGAACACCATCGACCTCGGCCAGCTGATCCCGAAGTGGAACGACAGCAGCTTCCGCGGCCTCGCGCTGCTGGCTCCCTCGGGCAGCGAGGCGACGATCCACAGCAGCGAGCACATGAGCCAGGACGGGCCGGTCGCCGTCGTCGAGCTGCGCTGGTAGGCGCGCGGGCTCAGAGGTCGAGGCGCAGGAGGTCGTCCCAGGTCTCGCGGCGCACGACCTCGCGGACCTGTCCGTCGCGCACGAAGACCACCGCCGGGCGCGGGACCTTGTTGTAGTTCGAGCCCAGGGAGTAGCCGTAGGCGCCGGTCACCGGGGTCGAGATGACGTCGCCGACGGCGATGTCGGCGGGGACCTTGCCCTCGCGCACGAGCAGGTCGCCGGACTCGCAGTGCTTGCCGACCAGGCGGATCGTCCGCGTGCGCTCGGCGTCGGCGCTGCGGGCCAGGAAGGTCTCGTAGCCGCTGCCGTAGAGCACCGGGCGCGGGTTGTCGCTCATGCCGCCGTTGACGGACACGTAGGTGCGGACCCCGGGGATCTCCTTGATGGTGCCGATGCGGTAGAGGGTCAGCGCGGCCGCGGCGACGATCGAGCGCCCGGGCTCGGCGGTGATCCGCGCGCGCAGGCCCTGGGCCTCGCAGGCCCGACGGATCGCCGCGCCCCACTCGCGGATGCTGCCCGAGGTCTCGCCCTCGACGTAGGCCACGCCCAGGCCGCCGCCGATGCACAGCTCCTCGAGGCCGAGGGGTGCGAAGATCGGCGTGAGCACCTCGATGACCTTCTCGAAGGAGCCGACCTCGAACACCTGGCTGCCGACGTGGGCGTGGAGGCCGACGAGGCGCAGGGCGCCCTCGGCCTCGAGGGCCCGGGCGCGCTCGATGGCCGCCTTTGCGTGGCCGACCCGCACGCCGAAGCCGAACTTGGAGTCGTCCTGGCCAGTCTGCACGAACTCGTGGGTGTGGGCCTCGACCCCGGGGGTGATGCGCAGGAGGATCTTGGGCGCGGGCAGGCCCTCGTCGCGGGCCAGGCCGGCGATCCGGTCGAGCTCGTCGAAGGAGTCGACGACCACGCGGTGGATGCCCTCGCGCATGGCGTAGCGCAGCTCGACGAGGCTCTTGTTGTTGCCGTGGAGGACCAGGCGATCCGCGGGCACGCCGGCCTGGCGGGCGACGTACATCTCGCCGCCGGAGGCCACGTCCAAGAGCATTCCCTCCTCGTGGGCGAGGCGGGCCATGGACTTGCACAAGAAGGCCTTGCTCGCGTAGGCGACCCCGTCGGGGAAGGCCTCCCGGGCCTCGCGGCAGCGCGCGCGCACGTGGTCCTCGTCGTAGACGAAGAGCGGGGTGCCAAAGCGATCGGCGAGCTCGATCGCGTCGACGCCGGCGATCTTCAGGCGGCCGTCGGGGGCGATGGTGGCGTTGTCGGGGAGCAGGTTCGCCGGCAGGGAGCTCATGGCTGGGGCACTGTACCGGAGCGCGACCCGATCAGCGCAGGCCGACGCGCGCGCGCAGCTGCGAGAGGCTCAGGCGCTCGCCGGGGCCCTCGGGGCTCGTGACGTCGATGAAGCGATCGAGGTTGTTGCGCGCGCCCTCGCCGAGGATCGCCGGCCAGGGCGGCGGCGGGCGCAGGAAGCTGCCGCTGGCGTCGCGCATGTGCCGGCGGTCGCTGTGCAGGCGGCGGCGGTACTCGGCCGCGGGGATCAGTCGAAAGCTCGGGCTGTACTTGGGCGGGTGCTGGCCGCTGCGCCCAAAGGCGAGCTCGAGCCAGCGGACCGCCGGCAGCGGCGCGCCCGCGCGGGCGTCGAGGTCCCAGGTGGTCCACGCCTCGCCGGGGCCGTGGACCAGCAAGACCACGTGATAGTCCCAGAGGATCGCCGCCTCGTCGTCCTCGGCGACGCGCTGCCCCCACATCAGGACGCGGCGCTCGGCGTTGGAGATGAAGGTGGCGTAGGCCCGCGCGTCGCCGCTGCCGTCGGGGTCGACGGCGCGCGGGTCGGCGCACAGGTGCCAGATGTTCTCCTCGCAGAAGTAGGGCCAGTGCTTCGGCCGGGGGTGGTCACGGGTCGCTCTGCTCGTTCGAGGGGTTGCTTGAAGAGGGGCGGCTCAGGAAGGGGAGCGCGACGGCGGCCACGGCCTCGGGCTCGTCGAGGTGGACGTGGTGGTGGCCGTCGAGGGTCACGAGCTCGAGCGCGGGGATGCAGGCGACGCGCGCCCGGGCGAGCGCGGCGTCGTGCGGCCAGCCCTCGCTGGCGCGGACCAAGAGCGTGGGGCAGGCGATCGCGCGCAGGAACACGTGGACCTGGGCCTCGCTCAGGCGCAGGCGCGAGTCGAGGCGCAGCTTGGCGTCGGCGCGCCAGGTCCAGCCCTCGGGGGCGGCCTCGGGCACGCCGACCATGCCGCGCGCGACCAGGGTCATGGCCGAGGCGGGGCGCATCGCGGTCGACTCCATCAGCCGCTCGGCGGCCTCCTCGATCGAGGGGTAGAGCCGGCGGCGATCCTCGAGGGCGCGCTTGCGGGCCTCGACGCGCAGGGACCGGGCGAGGCGCTTGGCGACCTGCTCGGGGGCCTCGCTCAGCGGGCCCATGCCCTCGAGCAGGATCAGCCGCTCGACCCGCTCGGGGAAGGTGCCAGCGAAGAGCACGCTGATCCCCGCGCCCATGGAGTGGCCGACGAGCATGAAGCGCTGCCAGCCCAGGGCCTCGACCACGGCGAGGATGTCGGCGACCCAGTCGACGAAGTGGTAGCTGCCGGGCTTGTGCTGCGAGTAGCCGTGGCCCGGGAGGTCGAGGCAGACCAGGCGCAGGCCGGCGGCGGCGAGCCGCGGGCCGAGGCCGTCGTAGCTCGCCGCGTTGTCGAGCCAGCCGTGCAGGGCGAGGACCGGGCGCCCGTCCGCGGGGCCCCAGGCCCTGGCCGCGACGCGCAGCTCGGGGGTCTCGATGGTCAGCTCTTCGGCTGCGGACACGGGGCCCTCATGGCGCGAAAGCTCGGGCAGCGCAAGCGCGGCGTCAGCGACGGACTCGAAGCTCGCGGGTCGGCTGCGCACGACCCGCGAGACCCGCGCCATATCGCGCTCAGTCGCGCTCGGGGTGGACCTCGACGCTGAGCGAGTCGAGGTTGCGTGGCACCGTGAGCACGCCGAGGGCCAGGGAGGTCTCGCCGTCGCGGACCTCGACCTCGTGGCGCCCCGGCTTGATCTCGAGGCCGGCGCTCGGCCAGTAGCGCCCGTCGACGAACACGCTGGCCCGGTGATCGTGGACCACGAAGCTCAGGTCCACGGTCTTGCGCTTGCGGTTCTTCTTGGCGTCCTTGCGTCGCTTGCCCCGGCTCATGCGTCCGTCGGCCTGCCACTTGGCGGCCTTGTCCGCGTCGCTGGGGTAGAGGCAGACCCGCTCGCCGCAGTCGTCCGCGCTGACGTTGGCGTTGGCGGTCAGCAGGTTGAAGAGCGTCGAAAAAATTAGCGCGTGCATGCTCAGAAGCTCCCCTGGATGGTCAGCCCGGCGCCGTGGCCGGTGTAGTAGGGCCCGACGTCGAGGCGCCTGGCCTCGGCCCCGGGGCCGGCCTGCTTGCGCTTCTTGACCCCGAGCACGATCAGGGCGACGCCGGTGGCCAAGCCCACGCCGCCGACCACTCCGCCGACGATCGCCAAGGTGTTGGCCTGCTTGCCGCGGCGGTCGAGGTCGTCGAGCTGGTCTTGCTCGGCGGGCAGGTCGAGGGTCTCGGCCTCGCGCTGCAAGGACCCGCCCTGGGCCAGGCCGACGCCGAGCACGGCCAGGCCGCCGACGCCGACGACGAGGCCCACGGAGCCCCCGGCGATCAGCCCCGTGCCGGGCTTCTTGTCGCGCTTGGGCTTCTCGGCCTTGGCTTCGCCGCCCTCGCCACCGGCGGCCAGGCGCGCGGCCTCCTCGGCCTTGCGGCGCTCCTCCTCGATCTCGGCGATCAGCGTGTCGATCTCGCGCAGGGCCTGATCCGCCTCGCCGACCAGGGCCTGGGCACGCTCGCGCTCGACGGGGTGCCAGTCGGTGGCGTCGTAGTTGCGCTCGTCGGCGAGGTAGATGGCGACGTCGCGGGCGGTCTGCGCGTGGGGCCGCGCGGCCTCGGCGAGGTCCTGGTCGCGGGTGCTCGCGGCCTCGAAGCGCAGCTTGTCGGCGGCGGCCAAGAAGAGCTCGGGATCGCCGAGCGCTTCGGCGGCGGCGTGCAGGGCCTCGGCGGCCGCCTCGGCGTCCTCGGGCAGGCTCGCGCTGACCTCGTCACGCTTGGCGGCGGCGTCCTCGGGTTCGAGGCGCCCAGACGCCGAAGCGGTCGTCGAGATCAGCAGCGCGGCCGAGAGCGCGAGGCTGGTCGCGGCGCGGGAGAAGCTTGGGTGAAGGGGCACCTGCGAATGATACGCGCAGGGCCGGGTCCGATTCTCAGCCAAAGGTGTTGGCTGAGCTACTCGATCGCCAAGTGGTGATCACAAAGCCGCGAGCCATGCCTCGATCTCGGCGACCTCGTCGGCGTACTCGGGGCCGAGATCTCGGTAGCGCTCGAGTGCCTTCTTGGCGGTCTCGGGCGCCCTGTCCTCTCGGCCTTTCGCCGCGCCGGCGCCGAGCTGGGCCCGGGCCAGCGCCCAGGCGAGCTCGGCGAGGACCTCGGGTGAGGCCGCGGAGGAGGTCGAGGTGGCGCGCTCGAGCCAGAGCACCGCGCCCCTGGGCTCGTCGCGGGCGAGCAGGACCTTGCCCTTGCCGAGCACGGTGTCGAAGAGCGCCTCACTGTCGGCGCGCGAGGACTCGAGGATGCTCAGGCCGAGGTCGAAGTCGGCCTCGGCGTCGTCGAGGCGGCCGAGGCCGAGCAGGGCCTCGCCGTGGCGGGTGTAGAGCACGCCCAGGGGGGCACCGCGCTCGCCGTAGAGCCCCTTTGCCTCGATGATCGCCGCGCGCAGGGTCTGCTCGGCGAGGGCGTGGTCGGACATCGCGAAGGCGGCCGCGGCGAGGCGCTCGTGGGCGTGCAGGCAGGCGAAGATCGGCGGATCGTCGCGGGTGTCGCATTGCTCGAGGGCGGCCTCGGCCTGGGCCTTGGCCGCCGGGGCGTCGCCGCGGGCGAGGAGCAGCCGCGCCCGGGCCAGCGCGGCGCCGACGGTGAGCGCCGGGGGGGCGTCGGGCCCGAGCGCCGCGAGTGCAGCGTCGAGGGCGTCGAGCTCGGTCTTTGCGGGCTCGAGCTGCTCGCGCTCGAGGGCGAGCTCCGCCTGGGCCAAGGTGATGTCCGCGCCCTCGAGTTTGGCGTCGGCGAGGGTCTTGGCGGCGAGCTCGAGGTCGTCCGCGGCCCGCTGGAGATCACCCGGCTCGCGGCGGCGGACCAGGGCCTGGGCGCGGGTCCTCGCGAGGGCGGCGAGGGCAGGCGCGCCCTCGGTCTCCTCGGCGCCGCGGGCACGCTCGAGCCCCGCGTCGAGCACGGCCATGGCGTCCTCGTCACGACCGAGCATGCTCGCGGTGTCCCCTCGCAGGCGGGCGCGCTCGAGCTGCTTGGTCAGGGGAACGCTCGCGCTCGTTTCGATGGCGGCCTCGGCCTGGGCGAGCAGCCGCGAGGCTCGCTCGGCGCTCGGGTCGAAGCGGGCGATCTCGTGGGCGAGGGCCAGGCGGGCGTCGATGAGCAGCTCGGGGTGCTCGGCGGCGATCGCTGCGTCCACGGCGGCCTGGAGGTGCTCGCTGGCGTCGGCGTGTCCGCGGGCGAGGGCCAGGCGGGCGCGGGTCATGGCGATCTCGGCGCGCAGCTCCGGGCCCTTCTCCTCGTCGGCGAGCGTGGCCTGGACCTCGGCGTTGGCGTCGAGGGCGTCGAGCTTGGCCGCGGCGCCGCGCGGGTCACCCTCGCGGGCCAGGGCCTCCGCGGCGGCGAGCTGCTCGCGGACCGATCGCAGCTGCGGGTCTCCAGCTTGGGTCTGACCGTCGGCGTCGGCCGGGGCTTCGGGCTTGCGACAACCCACCCCAGGCAGGCTGGTGGCGAGCACGGTGAGGGAGAGGACCCATCGACGCAGCGTCGAGCCTTTGGCTGCCTCGGGCTCAGCGAGCGCGTCGATTCGAGAGGGGGGGACAGCTTGGGGCGGCATGTCGGCGGGGAGTGGATAGCAGGGCGCTGGGCCCAGGCAAAGTGTCGTATGCTCGCGCGCACGGAGCTAGACAATGCTTGATCTAAACCGACACCACCCCCACTTGCTCACGCTCTGCTTGACGACGGGCCTGGCGGCGCTCACCGCTTGCTCCGACGACGGCACGGACGCTGGAACCACGGACGACGAGGTCGGCGAGACCGCCGAGACGAGCGCCACGGAGGAGAGCACCGACACCACCGAGGAGAGCACGGAGGAGAGCACCGACACCACCGAAGAGAGCACGGAGGAGAGCACCGAAGAGAGCACGGAGGAGAGCACCGAAGAGAGCACGGAGGAGAGCACCGAAGAGAGCACGGACACGGACTCCACGGAGGAGAGCACCGAAGAGAGCACGGACACCTCCGACGAGACCACGGACACGACCGAGACCGGTGACCCGCCGATCCTCGACAGCGACGACGACGGCGTCCCGGACCCCGACGATCCCTTCCCCGACGATCCCGACCTCCCGGGCACCGCCCAGCCCAACTTGGTCTACGCCCACACCAGCTCGCGGCTGTACACCATGGACCCCTTCACCTACGACGTGGCGGAGATCGGGCAGTTCAGCTTCGACCAGAGCTCGGGCTCGGTCACGGACATCGCCATCGATCGCTGGGGTGTGGTCTACGCGGTGACCTTCAACGACCTCTTCGTCTGCGACCCGGGCAACGGCGCGTGCATCTACCTGGCCGACCTGCCCTCGAGCTTCAACGGCCTGACGATGGTCCCGCCCGGGACCATCGACGAGGACGACGACACGCTGATCGGCATCGCCAACAGCGGCAGCTGGTACAAGATCACCGTCGAGGGTCAAAACGCGGTGCTCGAGCTGCTCGGCGAGTACGGCAACAGCATGACCTCCTCGGGCGACGTGTTCTCGATCCAGGGCACGGGCACCTACGGCGCGGTCAACAAGCCCGGGGTCAGCAACGGCGACGTGATCGTCGAGTGCGATCCGACCACGGGCATGGCCATCGACGAGCTCGCGACCACCGTGGGCTACACCTCGCTCTACGGCCTCGCTGGCTGGTCCGGGAAGATCTTCGGCTTCAACGCCGGCGGTCAGGTGATCGAGATTGACCCCGAGACTGGGACAGTCACCGAGGTCGCCGACACGGCGTTCTCGTGGTGGGGCGCTGGGGTGTTCACGATCCTGCCCCAGTGATTTTGGCCCCGTAATTGGGGCCGCGCTCGGATGCTCGGATGCTCGGATAGCCGAGCGCGGGCTTCCCTCGACAGGAGGACCAGTGTGACAATGGGCGGATGGCCGCCCTCGTCACTGCGCTGGTCCTCCTGGTCTTTGTGGCCGGCTACCGCTTCTACGCCCGCTTCATCGGCGAGCGGATCTTCCAGGATCGAGACCCGGACTTCGTGACGCCGGCCCACGCCCTCGAGGACGGCCACGACTTCGTCCCGACCAAGCGGGGGGTGCTCTTTGGTCACCACTTCACCTCGATCGCCGGGGCCGCGCCGATCATCGGCCCGTGCGTGGCGGCCTACTGGGGCTGGCTGCCGGCGCTGCTGTGGGTGGTGCTGGGCACGGTGTTCATGGGCGCGGTCCACGACTACGGCGCGCTGGTCGTCAGCGCCCGCGAGCAGGGCCGCTCGATCGCCGACGTCGCCGCCAAGGTGATCAGCCCGCGGGTCCGGCTGATGTTCCTGTTCTTCATCCTCGTGCTCAGCTGGCTGGTGCTCGCGGTGTTCGCGATGGCGATCGCCGGGCTGTTCACCTCGATCCCCAGCTCGGTGCTCCCGGTCAACGCCTCGATCCTCGTCGCGCTGGTCATGGGCTGGCTGCTCTACAAGCGCGGGATCCCGGCGCTGATCCCCTCGCTGATCGCCCTCGCGGCGCTCTACGCCTTCGTCTACCTCGGCACCAAGGTCCCGCTCTCGCTGGCCGACGTGGGCATGGCCCCCGAGCAGGCCAACTTGACGTGGATCCTCGCGCTCTTCGCCTACTCGGCCGTGGCCAGCTTGCTGCCGGTGTGGCTGCTGCTCCAGCCGCGCGACTATGTGAACAGCCACCAGCTCTTCGTCGGCCTCGGCCTGCTCTTCATCGGCCTGTTCGTCGCCCACCCGGACTTCGACGCCCCGGCCGTCCGCTGGTCCGAGGAGGGCGCGCCCTCGATGATCCCCTTCTTGTTCGTGACCATCGCCTGCGGGGCGATCTCGGGCTTTCACGGCCTCGTGGCCTCGGGCACCACCTCCAAGCAGCTCGACAAGATCGAGGACGCGCGGCCGATCGGCTACGGGAGCATGCTCGGCGAGGGCGCGCTGGCCCTGGCCAGCACCATGGCGGCGGTCGCAGGGATCTCGCTGGTCGGCTTTTGCGAGCTCGGCGGCCAGGAGATCCCCGACCTGAGCTGGGCGGTCTACTACGACACCTGGGCCCACGCCTCGGGCAACAAGGCGGCCGCCTTCGTGTTGGGGGGCGCGGCCTTCTTGCAGGAGCTCGGGCTCTCGGCGGTCCTGGCCCAGACGCTGATGGCCGTGCTCGTGATCTCCTTCGCGTCGACCACCCTCGACACGGCGACGCGGATCGAGCGGCTGATCGTCGCGGAGATCGGCGAGGCCCTGAAGATCGAGGCGCTGACCAACCCCTACGTGGCCACGCTGGTCGCGATCATCCCGGCGATCTTGCTGGCGACCCTGCGCGTCAGCGACGCCTCGGGCCAGGTGCGCGAGGCCGGCTGGGCGCTGTGGCCGATGTTCGGCGCCGGCAACCAGATGATCGCCTCGCTGACCTTGCTGGTGGTCGCGCTCTACTTTTGGCAGCGCAAGCGCCCGGTGCTCCCGCTGGTCATCCCCATGGTCTTCGTGATGATCGTGACCTTGATCTCGCTGGTCTTGCACCTGCTCGACTTCTGGGCCCACCAAAGCTGGCTGCTCTTTGGCCTGAGCGTGGTCCTGACCAGCTTGATCCTGTGGATGGGCGGCGAGTCGGTGGCGCTCTTGCTCCGGCGTCTGCGCGAGGGCTCCGCCGAGCCCTGAGCTCATTGGTGCTATCTTCGGGGGGTGCGTGACACCCCGCGACCCCCGCGCGAGCGCTTCTTGGCAGCCCTTCAGCGCCTCGCGGCCAGCCGCAGCGACGAAGCCCGGCTGGTGGTGCAGGTCGGGCCGATCTACCTGATGTCGATCGCCCGCGGCGGTCGAGGGGCGATCGTGCAGGAGGCCGTCGCCAGCGCGAGCTTGCCCCCGGCGCACAAGCTCAGCGCCGAGCGTGGCGCGCTGCTGCGTGACAAGGGCTTCGACAAGCGCGGCGGCGGTCGCCGCAACTGGCGGCGCGAGCACGGCCGCGACCTCGCCAGCCTCGAGCGCGTCGCCGACGAGATGGTCGACGTCCTCGCGCGGGTCTACGGCGTCGAAGGCGAGCCCGAGATCCAGCTCACGGAGGACGACACGGCGCACCCCCAAAACCCCGACTTGGTCACCGCGATGCGCGAGGTCGCCAAGGGCTGGGACGAGGACAAGCGCCGGGCGATGTACACCGAGCTGCTCAACGCCACCTTCCTCGTGCCCCTCGACCCCGAGGTCGGGGACGAGGTCGACGGCGGCGACGCCTTCTTGAACTTCGAGACCCACGCCAGCGGTCGCCCGACCCTCGGGGCCTTCAGTGACTGGGCCTCGCTGCGCCTGTGGGAGCCGCGGGGTTGGCCTTATGTGCCGATGCACGGCAGCGAGGTGTTCGAGCTCGCCCATGAGCGTCAGCCCGTTAGTTTCCGCATCAACCCCAACGGCGACGTGGGCGGAGAGCTCTACGGCCACGAGGTCGAGATGCTCGTTCAGGTCGTGCGTGACTTTCGGGCGCGGCGCTCGAACTAGCTGTCAGCGCTGCGATACAGCGGTTCTGGGCGTCACCTCGGCGCATCGCGGCAATGCGCATCGCGGCCTCGAACAGGCGTGTGCTGGCTCGCGCGCAGGCTTTACGCCGCGTTCGCGTCGCCGCCGGCAACCCTCGCGCTTGTTCGCTGAAAAGTCGCAGCGCAGATTGATCGCCGGAGAGGAAGACAGCCATGAGCGGGATCATCTTTGGAGTGTTCGAGAGCCGCCGCGACGCCGATGCAGCCGTCGAGGCCGTCAGCCGCGAGACCGGCCTGGAAGAGATCAACGCCGTCGTGCACGAGGAGCACCTGCGCGACGAGGACGTGCAGATGACCGGCACCGAGGCGCTCGAGGGCGCGATCAAGGGCGCGCTCTTGGTCGGCATCGCTGGCGCGTTGATCGGCGGGCTGCTGATGATCCCCCGCGCCGACCTGAGCGTCGGCTGGGCCGAGTGGGGCTTCTTGGCCCTGGCTGGCACGATCTTCGGCGTGACCGCGGGCGCGGTCGCAGGCGCCTCGGAGTCCCGCGAGGAGATCCGGGCCATGGCGGAGCACCTCGAAGCGGGAAACGTACTGGTGACGATGGATGCCGATGAGCTGCCCGCCGCGACCGTCGTCGAGATCTTCGCGGCGAACGGCGCCCTGGACGTCAAGGCCGCCTGAGAACACAGACCCCGCGCGAGCGAGCGGGACGCGTCGGCGCTGAACCGACGAGACGGCTCGCCGCGCAACACGGACCAGCAACCGACCACCGCCGTGCCAGCGCACGGACGCGAGAGGCCGCGAAGCCTGCACGGGCAGCTCGCGGCCTCGATCTCTTGGGGCTGCTACCATCGCGCTCGATGAGCGCGCAGCGCAGCGAGAGGGCGAAGACGGTCGGGGCGGTGATGACCCGGGATCCCGTGACCATCTCCTCGGATACGAGCCTCGCGGACGCGGCGGCGTGCATGGACGACCATGGCATCCGCCACCTCCCGGTGCTCGAGGGCGATGAGGTCGTCGGCCTGGTCAGCGAGCGCGACCTCGCGTTGATCTCGGGGATCCCCGGCGTCGACAAGGATGCCGTCGAGGTCAGCGAGGCGATGACCGCCCAGCCCTACGTGGTCGCGCCCGAGGCCGCGCTGGCCGACGTGGTCCGGACCATGCGCGACCGCAAGATCGGCTCGGCGGTGGTCATGGACGCGGGCGAGGTCGTGGGCATCTTCAGCGTGATCGATGCCCTCGGCGTGCTGCTGACCAAGCTCGACTAGCCCGGCTAGCCCGTCGCGCGCTCGCCCTGGTCGCTGCTGGTGTTGGCCGGGCTCGCCTGGATCTCCGCCGCGTCGGCCTGATGGAGGACGATCTGGTTAAAAGGGATGTCGATCCCGGCCTTGTCGAGGGCGTTGTAGATCGCCCGGCGGACCTGGTGCTGCATGTCGCCAAAGTCGGCGTTCTTCGACCACACGCGGACCACGAAGTCGAGCGAGCTGGCGCCGAAGGACATGAACACCGCGGCGGGGGCGGGGTCTTCGAGCACGACCTCGACGGAGCGCGCGGCGTCGAGCAGCAGCTCGGTGACCTGGTCGATGTCGCTGCCGTAGGCCACGCCGATGTCGATCACCGCGCGCCGGCGGCCGAGCACGGAGTAGTTGGTGATCGCGCCGCTGGTGATCGACGAGTTGGGGATGGTGACCCGCAGGTTGTCGAAGGTGATCACCGTGGTCGCAAACAGGCCGATCTCGTCCACCGTGCCCAGCTTGCCGCCGATCTCGACGACGTCGCCGACGGTGAAGGGGCGGAAGCTCAGCAGCATCACGCCGCTGGCGAAGTGCGAGAGGTTGCCCTGGAGGGCCAGGCCGATGGCGACGCCCGCGGCGCCGAGCATGGCGACGAGGCTGGTGGTCTCGATGCCGACGGTGCCGAGGGCGGCGATCACCGTGGCCGCGAGCACGCCGAACTGCGCGAGCGAGCCGAGGAAGCGGGCCATGGACTCGTCGAGCTTGCTCTTGCGCAGGACCTTGACGGTGAGCGAGTGCGCCCACTTGGCGACGAACCAGCCGAGCACGAAGATCAAGATCGCGACCACTGCCCCCTTGATGATGGGCATGTAGGGCTCGATTAAGGGCGGGACGGTAATCTCGGCCATCGGGGGCGGTGTAGCCCCGTGTCACCACGATGCAAGCGTTCCACGCGCCCGAGCCCGCAGGTGGGCAGGGATTCCCCCCGCGGCCGCGCAGCGGAGAACCCTCGCTGTGTTGGGGTGCATGGCCCATTTGCTCGCGGACCGAGCTTCGCTAGCCTCGACGTCATGCGCGCGCCAAAGCTCGCCGCGGTCGGCTCGTGCCTGGCCCTGGTCCTGCTCCCGGGTTGCCTCAATTGCTTCGATGAGGGCGAGCTCGAGGCGGCCTACGAGGCGGGCAAGGCCGACGCCGAGGCTGCGAACGTGGCCGAGTTCACCCGCGGCCGCGGCGACGCCTCGCGGCTGACCTACGCGGACGGCGAGGCGGATGGCGAGGTCGAGGGCTACGCCGACGGCTACTACGACGGCTACTACGGGGCGCTCGGCTACGCGCGCGGCTACGATGACGGCTGGGTCGAGGGCTACGCCGAGGGCGGCTTCGATCCCCTCGCGTGCTCCGCCGGCGCCGGCGAGGGCTACGCCGACGGCCAGGCCGAGGGGAGCGATATCGGGTGGAGCGAGGGCTACGTCGAGGGCTGGGACGAGGGCTGGTACGAGGGCTACGCCGACGGCAGCCAGGGCTGCGCGCTGCGGCGAGAAGCAAAGGCCGACCCGGAGGACCTGAGCACCTGCGAGCGCCGCGGCTACGATCGCAACGTGGATCGCGGGGCCTACGATCGCGGCTACACCCAAGGCAAGCGCGACAACCCCGAGTATCAGGCCGGCTACACCCACGCCTACGAGCTCGCCTACCTCGCCGGGCGCGTCGACGGTCAGGTCCAGGGCTACGCCGAGGGCCTCGCGGACGGCTACGCGCAGGGCTACGCGGGCGGCTACGATCTGGCCTACGCCCAGTGCTACGACCAGGCCTGGCCGCAGGGCTTCGACGCTGGCTACACGCCGGGCTGGACGCAGGGCTACGACTTTGGCTGGTACGAGGGCTACGACGTCGGCTACGGCGACGCCCTCGACGAGTGTTGAGCGCGCGCTGGCATTGGCGCGGGCGCTCACTCGCTGCGCACGGCGAAGAAGAGCGCGCGCAGGGGTCGGCCGGGCGGGCCGTAGAGGGCGAAGGTGCCGGCGCGATCGAGGTCGACGAGCCCGCCGCGGGGCGAGGCGTCGGGGGCCGGGGCGTCGCCGCCGGCCTCGGCGAGGGGCGTGAGCATGCAAGGGACCTGCTCGCGCGGAGCCTCGAGCACGGCGCGGAGCATGTCGACGTCGTCGCGCAGGGCGGGGTCGAGGGCGACGATGCGCCCGGAGTCGACGCGCAGCAAGGCGAGGGCGTCGGCCTGATCCAGGGGCAGCGCGTCGTCGAGCTCGCGCTCGTGGGTGAGCAGCACGAAGTCGGGGCTGGCGTCCTCGTCTTTGTCGCCGGCGTAGGCCAAGAGCAGCTCCCAGGTCCCCGCCTCGACCTCGAGCTCAAGGTCGAGGCCCGCGCGATCGCTGCGCATGCCCGCGAAGCGCCGGGGCAGGTACTCGACGTCGCACAAGAGCAGCGCGCCGGCGAGGGTCATGGAGCCGACGTGCTCGAACTCGAGCTCGCCGCCGAGCTCGAACAGGCCCTCGTCGCGGGGGGGCTGGGCGCTCACAGCTCGACCTCGAGGGGGCGGGCCGAGACCATGCGCCCGCCGTCGCCGAGCTGGCCGTGGGCGTTGTCTCCCCAGCAGGCGACCTCGCCGTCGCGCAGCCGGGCGCAGGCGTGGTCCTTGCCCAGGGCGAAGCTCGCGACGTCGAGGCCGCTGAGCCCGGGCCGGGGCGTGGTCGCGCTCGCGCCCGTGAACCCGCACTGACCGGCGGCGTTGTCTCCCCAGCAGGACATGCGCTGCCCCGAGGCCGCGCAGGCGTTGACCGGGCCGACGCCGATGGCCGTGAGCCCGGCGAGGTCGCGGACCGGCACGCGGCTGGTCCACACCGAGCTCGCGGTCCCGCTGCCGAGCTGGCCGAGGTCGTTGCGACCCCAGCACACCGCCTTGCCGTCGCGCTTGCGCGCGCAGCCGTGCTCGGGGCCCATGGCGATCTCCGAGGCGTCGCTGAGCTTGGCCACGGCCGCGGGCACGTTGACCGGCTGCTTGAGCTGGGCGGCCCCGGCCCCGTTGCCGATCTGGCCCTGGTTGTTGGCGCCCCAGCAGTAGACGCTGCCGGAGCGGCGCAGGGCGCAGGTGTGGGCGCGGCCGGCCGAGAGCGCGGTGGCGTCGGACAGGGCGACGACCTTGCCGCCGCGCTCGCCCGCGCCGTCGCCGAGCTGGCCCTCGGCGTCGCTGCCCCAGCACTGGACCTCGCCGGAGCGGCGCAGGGCGCAGGCGTGCTCGTAGCCCATGGCCAAGGCGACCGCGTCGCTGACCTGGGGGACCTTGGTGGCCCGGCGCAGCGGCGCGCCCTTGCTGCGCCCGAGCTGGCCGGCGTCGTTGCTGCCCCAGCAGTAGACCGCGCCGGTCTTGCTGACGGCGCAGGCCTGGGCCAGGCCGACGCCCACGGCCACGGCGTCGTCGATGCCGCTGACGGCCTTGGCCTCGGGGCGGGCGTCCTCGCCCCCCACGTCGCCGAGCTGACCTTGGTCGTTGCGCCCCCAGCAGAGCACGGCGCCGGTCTTGCTGACGGCGCAGGAGAAGCCGTCGCCGGAGCCGAGGTCGACGGCGTCGCGGACCCCGAGCACCCGGCGGGCGCCGCTGCGATCGTCGGCGCCGTCTTGCTCGCTCTCGCCCTGGCCCAGGGCCCCCTTGGCGTCGCTGCCCCAGCAGACCACCGCGCCGCTGGTCCGCAGCGCGCAGCTGTGTTGCTCGCCCAGGGCGAGATCCTTGGCGTCGCCGAGGCCGACCACGGACACGGGCTGGCTGCGGCTTTGAAAGCTCCCGTCGCCCAGGCGGCCGTCACGGTTGTCGCCCCAGCAGCGCGCGAGGCCGCTGCGGTGGCGCATGCAGCCGTGGCTGTCGCCGAGCGCGACCTCGGCGATGGGATCGTTTTGGCTGCCCGCGGCGAGCTTGACCGGCCGCGAGCTGGTCTTGCCGGCGCCGTCGTCTCCCCAGCACAGCAGCGCCTGGCTGTTGAAGGCGCAGGTCCGCGAGCCGGCCGCGGCCAGGCCGATGACCGCCGGGAGGTTGACCACCGACGAGGGCCGCTCGTGGCCCTTGGTGGTCCCGTCGCCGAGCTGGCCGCTGTCGTTGGCGCCCCAGCAGATCACGCCGCCGTTGCTGCGTCGGGCGCAGGAGTGGCGGGCGCCGGCGGCCAGGCCGACGGCGTCGGCGAGGCCACGGATCGGCGCCGGCTCGGTCCACGACTTGCGCGTGAGGTTGCCGAGCTGCCCGTCGGCGTTGGCGCCCCAGCAGACCACCGCGCCGCCCTTGCGCAGGGCGCAGCTGTGCTTGTCGCCGCTGGCGATGGCGACGGCGTCCTCGAGGCCGCGCACGCTCACGGGCTTGCGGGTGTCGGTGTCGTGGCCGCTGCCGAGCTGGCCGCTGTCGTTGGCGCCCCAGCAGACCACCGCGCCGCCGCGCCGGCGGGCGCAGGAGTGGCGCTCACCCAGGGCGAGCTCGACGGCGTCGCTGAGGCCCTGGACCGTCACGGGCTTGCTGCGGTCGTCGAGGCTGCCGTCGCCGAGCTGGCCGCTGCCGTTGGCGCCCCAGCAGGCGACTGTCCCGTTCCCGCGCAGCACGCAGCTGTGGTTGCGGCCGGCAGTGAGCGCCATCGCTGCCGACGAGCCTCCGGCCTCGCTCGCGCCGCCTTCGCCTCCCCCCGGCTGCTTGCCGCCCTTGGAGCCGCCGCCGGCGTGGGTCGAGCAGCCCGCGAGGAGCAGGGTCGAGAACGTGGCCAGGCCCAGGCCCGAGGCCTGGCGCGCCCGCTTCCCGCGAGCTCCTTTGCGCGTCTGTGGGCGCAGCTGTGGGCGCATCGGCGCGCAGGATAGCAGGCTCACGCGCGCCCTGGCCACCACGGTGCAGCGCGCTGCACAGCTGGCCCCGGCCCGCGCGGGCCACCACGGTGCAGCGGCGCTGCGTCACGCCGGCGCCGGCCGAGCCCCGTGGCCGCGCGGGGCCGATGGCCGAGACCGGTCAGGGTGTGCGCTGCTGGGCAGACGCGGCCCCGCGCGTCGCTTATGCTCCGGGGCGATGCGACCTGGCGACGCTCTGTCCGCTGCGCGGCAATACCTTCGGCGCAACCCCGAGGAACTGAGCCGCATCCTCCGCAACGCCATCGGCATGCGCCTGGGCGTGCCCCTCGGGGCCTTCCGCTGGCTCGCCGGAGAGCTCGCCGACAGCGACAAGGTCGAGGACCTCGAGATCGGGGCCGTGGCCCCGGGGCTGCGCATGGCCGCGACCTTCGACCTGATGGACACGCGGGTCCGCGCCGGGGCGGTGCTCTATATCGACCGCATCGCCCTGACCGGCGACGAGATGCGCCTCGAGCTGCGCCTCGAGGACGTGTCGCTGATCCCCGTGGAGACCAAGAAGAGCCAGATCTCCGCGCTGCTGGTCACGCGCTCCCTCGACCTCTCGCGCCCCGGCGACCTCATGCAGCACCTGCCGGACATGCCCAGCTTCATCGTCGACGCCCACGCCAACCGCGTGGTCATCGATCTGATGCGCGTGCCCAAGCTCGCCAAGGATCCGCTGATCCGCCACGCCCTGGGCCTGATGACCGCGCTGCTGACCCTCGATGGCATCGAGACCGAGGGCGATCACCTCGATCTGATGTTCAAGCCGCTGCCCCAGGGCTTCGTGGCCGCGGCCGACGCGATCGGGGATCACCTGGTCGCGCCGGTCTTGCGCCGCGCTCGCAAGGCCCTGCCTGCGCCCCTGCGCGGCGGGATGAAGCGCATGCTCAGCTTGATCGCTGGCAGCGATCCCGCGCGCTCCCGGGTTTGATCGGCCGGTTTGACCGGCCGGTTTGACCGGCCGGTTTGACCGGTTGGGGCGAACCGGGTTTACTGACGCTGCATCGTCCAGCATGGAGCTGGGCCAGGACACAGGAATTCAACGCGATGAGCCTCGAGACTGTCACCACCACCATCCGCGAGCGCGTCGGCGACGACGCTGGCCTGGGCGCCACCCTCAAGTTCAAGACCGGCGACGGCGTCGTCTTCATCGACGGCAAGTCGACCCCCAACTCCGTCAGCAACGAGGACAAGGACGCCGACT
This sequence comes from Pseudenhygromyxa sp. WMMC2535, assembly GCF_011083025.2. Classification (NCBI taxonomy): domain Bacteria; kingdom Pseudomonadati; phylum Myxococcota; order Nannocystales; family Nannocystaceae; genus Pseudenhygromyxa; species Pseudenhygromyxa sp. WMMC2535. The sequence goes on along the minus strand of NZ_JABJWV010000001.1, from coordinate 1,342,782 downwards.
GCACCGTGGGCGTCGAGCTCTCCGACCTCGAGGCGATGATGGCCGGTGACCTGGCCCCGACCACGGCCTTCATGGGCGGCAAGCTCAAGGTCGAGGGCGACATGGGCGTCGCCATGAAGCTCCAGGGCCTGATGGGCTGAGACGCTCCGGGAGCGGGCCGACTCGGCCCGCACGAGCGACACGCTGGGCCCTTCGGGGCCCAAGCTGTTTAACGGGCCGACGGCGACGGGGCGCCGGCGCTCAGCTGTGCTCGCGCGTGGCCTCGAAGCGGATCTCGGGGAAGCGCTCCTCGGTCTTGCTCAGGTTCCAGCGGTTGGGCGCGAGGTAGACCAGGTCGTCGTGGCCGTCGACGAACAGGTTCTCCTCGCACTTGCGCTTGAAGTTGCTCATCAGCTTGTCGATGTCCTGCTTCTTGCGGCCCTCGACGATCGGCGTGACCCAGCGGGCGGTGGAGAAGTCCACGGCCTCGTAGATCGCGACCACCGAGTACTCGTCCTCGAGGCGGTGCTTCATGACCTCGAGCTGGAGCTGACCGACGGCGCCGACGACCCAGGTCGCGCCGAGCAGCGGCTTGAACACCTGGATCGCGCCCTCCTCGGACAGCTGGCGCAGGCCCTTGGCCAGCTGCTTGGCCTTGAGCGGGGTCTTGAGGATCACCCGGCGAAAGAGCTCCGGGGCGAAGCTGGGGATGCCGGTGAAGCGCAGCTTGCTGCCGCTGCTGAAGGTGTCGCCGATCTTGATCGTGCCGTGGTTGGGCACGCCGATGATGTCCCCGGGCCAGGCCTCGTCGACGAGCTCGCGGCTGCGGGCGAGGAAGGCCTGGGCGTTGCTCATGGCCACGTCGCGGCCGAGGCGGACGTGATAGGTCTTCATCCCGCGGCTGAAGCAGCCCGAGCACACGCGCATGAAGGCCATGCGGTCGCGGTGCTTGGGGTCCATGTTCGCCTGGATCTTGAACACGAAGCCGGTGAACTCGTCTTCGGTGGCCGCGACCTCGCGGGTCTCGACGGGCTCGCCGGGCTTGGGCGGGGCCGTGGCCGCGTCGCCGACGATCGCCGCGCGCTGCTGGGGCGGGGGCGCCAGGGCCACGAAGGTGCGCAGCAGCTCGCGGACGCCGAAGTTGTTCATGGCCGAGCCGAAGAGCAGCGGGGTCTGCTTGCCGGCCAAGAACAGCTCGCGGTCGAACTCGACCCCGGCGCCCTCGAGCAGCTCGATCTCCTCGCGCAGATCCTCGACGGCGTCGCCGAGCAGCGCGTCGAGCTTGGGATCGTCGATGCCCTCGACGTCGATGCCCTCGCCGATCTCGCCGCTGTCGCTGGGCTTGAACACGTGCAGCTGCTTGTCGACGAGGTGGTAGACCCCCTTGAAGCGCTTGCCCATGCCGATCGGCCACGTCCAGGGCACGCAGGGGATGCCGAGCTTGTCCTCGATCTCGTCGAGCAGCTCGAGCGGGCTCATGCACTCGCGGTCGAACTTGTTGACGAAGGTGACCACCGGCGTGTCGCGCATGCGACAGATCTCGATCAGCTTCTCGGTCCGCGACTCCACGCCCTTGGCCCCGTCGATGACCATCAGCGCCGAGTCGACGGCCGTGAGCACGCGGTAGGTGTCCTCGCCGAAGTCGGCGTGGCCGGGGGTGTCGAGCAGGTTGACGTTGGCCAGGCGGCGGAGCTCCGGGGCGTCCGCGGGCACCCCGGGGATCGGGTACTCGAAGCTCATCACCGAAGTGGTCACGGAGATCCCGCGCTCCTGCTCCATCTTCATCCAGTCGGACACGGCGTGGCGCGAGGCCTTGCGCGCGCGCACGGCCCCGGCCATCTGGATCGCCCCACCAAAGAGCAGCAGCTTCTCGGTCAGCGTGGTCTTGCCGGCGTCGGGGTGGCTGATGATCGCAAAGGTGCGGCGGCGGGCGACCTCTGCCCTGGCGATCTCGCGGGCGTCTTTGGGGGCGGACACGGTGGGCGGAGGATGGCAGAGCGAGGCGGCGCTAGCCAGGGTGCGCGCCGCGCTTTCGGTGTGGGCCGCCCGTGGACCACGGCGACGAAGTCCTCCATGTCCTTGGAGCCGATGTAGTCGCCTGCTCCGCGGCCGGCGAAGGCCTCGAGCTTGGTCGCCAAGAAATAGGGCGCCGTGACCACGCGGATCGTCTGTCCGCTGGGCAGCGTACGCGGGACCGCGGACTCGAAGGCGCCGGGGAACCAGCGGTTGGAGAAGCCGAGGATCATGGGATCCGTGGGCATGAGATCGAGCTTCACGCCCCTCGAGTCGCCGAGTCGCCAACGACACATGGGCGCGTCTTCGCTGCTGTCCTCATGAAACCCGAGGCTACGCATGCGCGAGGACAAGCCGCCGAGGTACTCGCTGCGCGTGGTCACCGACACGATCACGTCGACGTCCTTCGTCGCGCTGACCGCTGGGGCCGCCTCATCGGTCAGCAGCATGCCCGTGATCGCGCCACCGACGAATACGACCTCTTCAGTGAGGGCGCCCAGGGATCTGGCGACGTGAGTGACGAGCTCGATCGGGGGCGGTTGTTTGGTCGTGGTGGTCATGGTCGAAGCAGCTCCTCGAGCAATTCACCGGCGACGGCGCGCTCACGAGCGTTGCCGACGCGGAGGAGATCGATGGCCGCGAGGGCCGTGTACAGCTCGGGGTGGCTCGCGGCGAGCCTGGGCGCGGAGGCGTGAAGGGGCTCGAGGCCGAGACCGCGGGCGCGGCCCTCCGAGGATGGCCAGACGAAGGTGTTCCCGGCGGTGGTGGTCAGGTGCGCCGCGACTCCAGGGGCGCCCGCGCCACTCGGGACGCCGCGGACGACGGCGCTCGGAGAGGCATAAAATACGTAGCGGACCCCGTGGAGGATGAACTCGAGCAGGTTGGCTCGGAGCGGTCGTCGCTGTGGGTCGAGTAGCTTCGCTGCGCACGCGCGCTGAACGGAGCGGTGGGGGAGCGCGACGTTGGTTTGGAGGGCCTGCGCGAGCTCGGCGTAGGTGCTGGAGCCGTAGAGGGAGAGGTGCAGGCAGACGACGATGTCTTGTGGCCGGAGCACTGCCAGAGCCTATCTAAATTTCATTTTACGAAAAATGAAATTCTTTGAATTTTAAGTTCAAACGCAGTTTTATTAGCAAATTTCATTTTACGAAAAATGAAACACGCGAATCGCGCATCCTATGCGGAAGCCTTCTTCTTGGCGGCCTTCTTCTTCGCCCCCGCGCCGCCCTGTTGCGCCTTCCTGCGCGCCGCCGCGGCCTTGAGCCGCTCGCTCGCTTCCTTGCGCGCCTGATCGTTCGCGCGCCGCTCCTCGAGCACCCGCTTCTTGCTGGCCGCCCAGCCGCAGATCGGGCAGTCGGCGAGCTCGTGATACTGCGCCGGGCAGTGCTCGCGCCCGAAGTAGATGATCTCGAGGTGCGCGTCGGCCCAGCGCTCGCGGGGGAAGACTTTCTTGAGATCGGCCTCGGTTTGCTCGACGGTCTTGCCGCGTGACAGCCCCCAGCGCGCGGCGAGGCGGTGGATGTGCGTGTCGATCGGGAAGGCCGGCTCGCCGAAGGCCTGGGCCATGACGACGCTGGCGGTCTTGTGGCCGACGCCGGGCAGGGACTCGAGGCCCTCGAAGTGCGGGGGGACCTCGCCGCCGAATTCGTCGACGAGCTGCTTGGCCAGGGCCTTGACCCGCTTGGCCTTGGTCGGAGCCAGGCCCAGGGTCTTGATGTGGTTCAAGATCCGCGCCTCGGGCAGCTTGGCCATGGCGGCCGGGGTCGGCCCGTCGGCGAAGAGCGCCGGGGTGACCTCGTTGACCCTCGCGTCGGTGGTCTGGGCCGAGAGCAGCACGGCGACCAGCAAGGTGAAGGGGTTCTCGTGGGTCAGGGGGATCGGCGGCGAGGGGTAGAGCTCGTCGAGGATGCCCAGGATCTTGGCGGCCTTCTCGGCGCGGTTCACCGGCGCAGCTTACAGGCTCGAGGCGATCTCGAACACGCCGAGGCCGAAGATGATCACGAGCAGCAGGCGCTGGCCGGCGTGCTCGCCGATGCGCGCGCGGATCCGCGGGCCGAGCCACCAGCCGAGCAGCATCACGGGCACGGCCAGGGCCGCGAGCAGCAAGACCTCGGCGGTCCACAGCCCGGCGAGGCCGTGACCCGCGATGGTGATCACGCCCAGGGGCAGGAAGAAGGCCTGAAAGTTGATGCGCAGGCGCTCGCTCGACCACCCGCGCACGGCCGAGTAGGCCAGCAGCGGCGGCCCGGCGATGTCGAAGGCGGCGGAGGTCGTGCCCGTGAGCGCGCCGAAGAGCAGGTCGCGCAACCAGCCGAGCAGACCTGGGGGCGGCGGCGGGGCCTCGCTGTCGGGGGACGGCGCGGGCGACTCGGAGGGCTCGCTGGCGGGCTCGGAGGGCTCGCTGGCGGGCTCGGCGGGCTCGGAGCGCTGGGGCGGGTCGAGCTGCGAGCTGGCGGCGGGAGGCGTGATCAGCGAGGGCGGGCGCGGAGTCTTCGTCCGGCCGGCGCGCGCGAGCCGGAGCCCGGCGAAGCCGATCAGCATCGTTCCCAGGCCGCGGTGCGCCCAGGCCTCGGGCAGATCCACGATCACGTAGAGCCCCAGGGGGATCCCCGCGACGCCGCCGAGGAGCAGGCGAAGCACGGTGCCGCGCTCGATCAGGGCGGGGCGCTCGCGGAGCATGAGCAAGGACAGGCCGGTGCCGGCGAGGGCGAGCACCGGGGCGCCGCGCTCGAGGCCGATCAGCGCGGCGAGCAGGGGGATGGCGAACATCGCGTCGCCAAAGCCGAACACCGCGCGCAGCAGCATCGCGACGAAGATCACGGCGAGCACGGCGAGGATCAGGGCGGGCGCCATCGAGTTCTCGGCGGAGTGTGGCACGGCCGGCGCTCGCCGGGAACGCCGGGAGATCGCTGCTGGCAGGGGGAGGGGAACCCCGCCTTGATCCGCGCACGGCCGGGTTGTTCGATGTGCCCGTGAGCGACGAGCCGCGCGATCCTCCTGGTCCTTCGACCCTCTCGGTCCACGGCGGCGAGCCAGCGATTCGCGCCGGGCGCTCGATCACCGAGCCGGTCGTATTCGCGAGCACCTTCCCCTTCGCCGACACCGCCGAGCTCCACGCCTTCATGCAGCGCGAGCTCGAGCGCCCGGAGGAGTATGGGCGCTACGGCAACCCCACGGTCGCGGCGGTCGCGGCCAGGCTCGCGGCGCTCGAGGGCGGCGGGGATCCGGCCCAGACCGGGGTCGAGGCGGTGCTCATGGCCTCGGGCATGGCGGCGATCACCACGACCTTGCTGGCCATGCTCCGCGCCGGCCAGCACGTGGTGTTCACGGCCGACGTCTACCGCAAGACCCGGCTGTTCGCGCGCAGCTACCTCGACAAGTTCGGGGTCGAATTCGACATCGTCGAGCCGAGCCTGGCGGCGATCGAGGCCGCGCTGCGCGACGAGACCCGGATCATCTTCACCGAGGCGCCGACCAACCCCTACCTGCGGGTGGTCGACCTCGAGGGCGTGGTCGCCCTCGCCCGCGGTCGGCGGATCAAGACCATCGTCGACGCGACCTTCGCCACGCCGATCAACATGCGCCCGCTGAGCCTGGGCGTGGATCTGGTCGTGCACTCGACGACCAAGTATCTCGGCGGCCACAACGACCTGCTCGGCGGGGTGGTGCTCGGCAAAGCTGGCATCGTCGGGGCGATCCGCGAGCAGGTCGGCACGCTCGGGGCGGTCTGCGACCCGCACAACGCCTTCTTGCTCGGGCGCGGGCTCAAGACCCTGGGCTTGCGAGTCGAGCGGCACAATCACAGCGCCCTGGCCCTCGCCCGCATGCTCGAAGCTCACCCAAAGATCGCCCGCGTGTGGTATCCGCTGCTCGAGTCCCACGAAGACCACGCCCACGCGCGCGCGCTGCTGCGTGGCGGCGGCGGGGTGATCAGCTTCGAGGTCGTCGGCGGGCTCGCGACAGGGACACGCCTGGTCGACGCCCTGCGCATCCCCAAGCTCGCCCCCAGCCTGGGCGGGGTCGAGAGCCTCGTCGAGCAGCCCGCGCTGATGAGCTTCTACGACCAGGGCCCCGAGGGCCGGGCCGCGCTGGGCATTCGCGAGGGGCTGATTCGTTACGCCGTCGGGATCGAGGACCTCGAAGATCTCGAGGCCGACCTGCGCGCCGCCCTCGACCAGGTCTGAGCGTTGGACTCGGCCGCGAGCGTGTGAGCTGAGCCCGCTCGCAGATGACGGCGCTGGCTCGCTGTGGCCATGCAAATTCGGCGTTTCGGGGTACATTCCCGTGGATGTCGAGCGCCGACGAGCTGTTCAACCCCACCGAGGAACACCGCATGTTGCGCCAGACTGTGGCCGAGTTCGCCCGCCGCGAGGTCGAGCCGCAGGCGGCCGAATACGACGAAAAGGGCGAGCTCAATGTGCCCCTGTTTCGCCGTTTGGGCGAGCTGGGCCTGCTGGGCATCACCGTGCCCATCGACGACGGCGGCGCGGGCCTCGACGCCGCGGCGGCGGTCATCGTCCACCACGAGCTGTCCAAGGTCGACCCGGGCTTTTGCCTGGCCTACCTGGCCCACGCGATGCTCTTCGTCAACAACTTCTACCACTGCTCCAACGCCGAGCAGCGCGAGCGCTACCTCGACAAGGTCATCGAGGGCGAGTGGATCGGCGGCATGGGCATGACCGAGCCCGGCGCGGGCACGGACGTGATGGCGATGAGCACCGTGGCCGTCCGCGACGGCGAGCACTGGGTCCTCAACGGGACCAAGACCTACATCACCAACGGCTGCGAGGGGTACTGCTTTTTGGTCTACGCCAAGGTCGAGGGCCGGATCACCGCGTTCTTGGTCGACCGCGACTGCCCCGGGTTCTCGACCAGCAACCACATCGACAAGCTCGGCATGCGCGGCTCGACCATGTCGGAGCTGATCTTCGAGGACTGCCGGATCCCCGCCACCAACTTGCTCGGTGAGCCCGGCGGCGGCCTGACCCACATGATGCGCAACCTCGAGATCGAGCGCCTGACCCTGGCCGCGATGAGCGTGGGGATCGCGGACCGCTGCGTCGAGATCATGGTCGACTACGCGGATCAGCGAAAAGCCTTCGGCGAGTCGCTCAACCGTTTCGGCCAGATCCAGCGCTACCTCTCCGAGGGCTACGCGATGGCCGAAGCGGCCAAGTGCCTGGTCTACAACGTCGCCCGCGACGTCACCCCGGACACCCGCGCGCGCGTGGGCTGCGACGCGGCCAAGCTCTTCGCCGCCCCGGTCGGCAAGCAGGTCGCGGACTACGCCATGCAGGTCATGGGCGGGGCCGGCTACTGCAAGGAGTACCCCGTCGAGCGGCTGTGGCGGGACGCCAAGCTGCTCGAGATCGGCGGGGGGACGATCGAGGCCCACCAAAAGAACATCACGAAGGATCTGACCAAGGCCTGGAAGGCCCGTCAGGGCTGAGCGCGGCGGCTTTTGTGCGCTCTCGGGCCAGGCCTGTTCGGCCCGAGAGCGGGGAGCGCTCAGTCGGGGGTGTGGCAGTGGTCCGTGAATAGACCGATCACGATTTCACTCGCTCCACCGTCTGGGCTGGGCCGCCACAGAAAGTGGATCCGATCGGTCTCCGGTCGCAGCTTGGTGTGCCACCAAAATAGGTGGTCCTCACCCTCGTAGCGTCGGGTGCGCTCTTTTCGTGCTTGCTTGTCTTGTTTGGTGCGACCGTTTTCATCGGAGGCCGTGACCCCGAGCGCGCCCAGGCGCGCGCCGATCTCTTCGGGGTGGGTGGACATCAGGGTGTCGAAGAGCGCTGCTCCATGGTCATCGAGCGCGGCGAGGTGGCGAGTGAGCCCTCGCCGATGCTCGCCATAGGGTCGCCTGAACTTCTTTAGACCGTCCCAGACTCCCTCTACCCAGGACAGATCGGGGAAGGCCGAGGCCGCGTTCTCGGCGAAGCGGCCCTCGTCCATGTCCTCGATCTCGATGGCTTCTCGAAAGAGCGCGCGCTGTGAGGCCTCGTCAACGACGAAGTGGAGGGGCTGGACTCGTCCTCCTACGGAGACAGGGACTTGGCCCTTCCGACCGCTCGAGCGCAGGTTGAGGCAGCCCAAGGCTCTCGCCGAGGCACGAAAGGCGTGGGCGAGGGCGAGGGAAGGCGCGAATACACGCTCTGAGCCGATGAAGACATCGAGCGCCTCGACGAGCGGCAAGAGGGCTTCATCCTCGTCCCAAAAAGACAGCAGCTTGTCGAAGGCGGCGGAGAGTCTTTGCTTGAGGTCTCGATCTTCGATGGGAGAGTCCCCTGTGTAGAGGACTTCATGGAGCACGTGCTCGGCGGTGACTGGCGCATCGTAGAATTCGCTCGAGGTCGCAATCGCCTCCCCCCGCTCCCGCGCGCGCTCGAGGCGAGCGAGCAATTCTTCGAAGCATTCGGTGATCTTCTCTGGTGATCGCGAGCCGACCTGGAGTCCGCTCTCATCGACGATATGTCGTAGGTTCTTCACTGCTCTCCCCGCTCCTGATTGCGGCGCCGGGCCTGCTCGCGCTGTAGCTGCGCGAGCGCGCGCAGGTCTCGATCAAACTGATCGAAGAAGCCCTCGGGCCAGTCGCTAATCTTGCCGGACGCAGAGATCGTGCGTGTCATGAACACCCCGCGAGGATCGTCCTCTGCAAGGAAGAAGAGCAACTGGACCTGGTCGGCCGTGAGCGGGTGCTCGCGGTTTGCCACGGCGTGACGAATCCCGTTGAGCACGTGGTCGCTGTGGGTCTCGACGACGACCTGGACGCCGTCGGCGGCCACGCGGCCGATGAAGCGGCCGATCTCTGACTGTCCGGCGGGGTGCAGGTGCGCCTCGGGGTTCTCGATGATCAGCAATCCCCCTGGAGGAGCGATCAGCCCGGCGACTACCACTGGTAACGCATACGAGACACCAAAGCCCATGTTGGGCGGACGTGTCCACTCGCCATGGATGCCCGGTGTTTTGAAGCGCAGCCGGGTGATCATGGAATTGGGCACCCACTCGGCGTTCAACTGAATGGGACGGACGATGCGAGATGTCCACCACTCGGTCTGGTGGAGGAGATCCGCGAGGGGGGCCGAGTTGGGCTCGGGTGGTGTGGTCCGCCGGCCCGCGGAGACCTCCTCGCGGTCGAGGACGGCGAGGACCTGCGCGACGTACTGGCCAAAACAGCCCACGCCGAGGTGTTCGAGGCCTACCGAAGACGCGCTCAGGGCATCACGGGGGCCGAGGCGCTCGGCGCTGACGTAGGAGAAACCTCGGTTTTTGTTGGAGAAGGCGCGGGCTGCGGTTTCACTGGCGATGAGTGGAAGGTGCAGCGCGCGATCGTCAGGTACCTCGAAGGTGCAGCTCAGCGACCGAGAGCCTTCATCGACGTCGAGTTCGCACTCAAAGTGAACTCTCGACTCGCTGGCCTGCCAGTTGAGGACGTCGGCGCCTTCGCCGAGTTGAAGTCCCTCGTCGTCGTTGAGCGCGACGGTGCTCGGCGCTGCGCTACGTGACGCGCGCTGAATCATGAGCAGGGCGTGGAGCAGCGAGGTCTTGCCCGCTCCGTTGGCGCCGGTCAGCACGGTGAGGGGGCCAAAGGAGACGCGCGTATCCCGAAAGCGTTTGAAGTTGACGATATGCAGCTCGCGGATCATCCCAGCTCCTTTTGAACGATGCCTCGGACCGCCTCGAAGCGGCGCCGCACTCGGCGAGAGTCACCGGTCCCCTGGCTGATGGCTGCGAGAAAGTCCTCGTCGTCTGTCATCAGCCTGCGGGCGGCCTTGGCGATCTGGTCGGCCTTGGCCACGACCTTCTCGCGCTCGTAGTCGGCGAGCACCACCGACCAGGCTTCGAAGAGCGCGCGGTTGACGGGGTTGCGACGCTCCGAGGACAACGGCCACTTGCGAAAAGCGTGTTCTCCAAACACCGCGTGGGCGTTGTCCATGGCGCGATGAAAAGCGAAGACGAGCTCTTTGAGGTCCTTGTCGGTGAACTTCGACTCGTCATCGAGGCGCTCCGTGGCTTCGATGAGGAATGTGTCGAGGGACTTCGAGCGGTCGTAGGTGTCGAGATCGAACACTCGAAAAGCACAAAAGCGCAGGGCGACCTCTCGATCGGCCATGCGGATGTGGTTGCGCAAAGAACCCCCCGTCGCTCGATTGAAGCTCTCGCTGGTTGCGAGCTTGTGCAGGAGAGAGCGCGAGCGCCGTCGGCTCATGCAGTGGCGAATTTCCTGCGGGCTCAGCGGGCTGCCTCCCGTGTTGATGCGCCGGAAAATGTCGAATTTGACACGGAAAGGGGTCTGCGGATCAATGACGTGAACGACGAACTGCGTGTTGTGCATGCGTCGACGAAAGGCCTGGCTGAGTCCTTCGAAGGTCTTTCCGCTCAATTCATTGAGATAGCCCATCTCGCCGAGCGTGAATTTTTCTCCGCGCAAGAAATTGAATATCGTCGTCAGCCGCTGAACGCCATCGACGACTTGCATGGTTCCATCTTCGTTCTCGTTGAAGTAGAAGGTGGGGAGCGGAATTCCGAGCAAGATCGACTCGATCAGTGACCAGCGCTGTTGTTCTTTCCATACGTAGAGGCGCTGGAAGTCGGGCGCAATGTCGATATCTTCGTCCTGGATCATGTCCACGACCTGACGGAGCGAGAAGTGCTTGGTGTGCACGCGGATCCGCTCGGGGTCCCAGGGCTGGACATCGTCGTCCTGCTCGGGGTCGGTTTCTTCGACTTCGACCCCTGTCGCTTGGCTGTCGAAGTACTCCTCTCGGACGTCGTTTTCTGGTTTTTCAGTCATCTGTGCTCCCTGGGCGATGATAGCGGCCAAAGGTGCGCAGGCTCAATCCTGAGGGCGAACCAGCCTCGAGAACAAAGGGCGCACTTCTCGCTTCTTGCCAGAGAAGCTTTCTCCTGGACAAGTGACCGTCTCGTTGTCTTGGGCTACAAGTCAGGGCTGAGTGCGGCGGTTTTTGTACATCAGCCCCTTCTTCCCGCCGATGACGCGGGTCGGGGCCCTGCGCCCGCTGAAGTTCGCCCGCCACCTGCCGGCGAGCGGCTGGGCGCCGGTGGTGCTCAGTGACCTGCGCCCGGGCGACGACGTCGACCCGCGCCTCGAGGCGGCCGTGCCGGCGTCGACGATCGTGATCCGCGACTACGGCCGCGCGGCCAGTGAGGTGCGTCCGAGCGCGGGCCGCCCCAAGGCCGCGCCCCAGCCCCAGCCCCAGCCCCAGCCCAAGCCCAAGCCAGGCTTCTTCGCGCGCCGGGCCGAGGACCTCAACCCCTTTGGCGCCCACGTGTTCGGGGTCGGCCATGCTCTGCGCGCGGCTCGGGCCGCGCTTCGAGCTCACCCCTCGTGCGAGGCGATCATGGTCAACGCCGACCCCTACGCGGCCATGCTCGTCGGGGCGCGCCTGGCCAGGGAGAGCGGGCTGCCGCTGATCCACGACCTGCGCGACCCCTGGTCGTGCTGCGAGCTGCGTCGCGGCCTGCGGCCGGCCCCCCAGCGCGCCCTGGTGGACCGGGCCGAGCGCTGGGCCGTCGAGGCGGCGCACACGGTCATCCTCAACACCAAGACCGCCTGCCGCGACTATCGGCGCCACTACGCCGACCTGCCCGCGTCGCGCTTCACCGCGATCTACAACCATGGCGACCCCGAGCTGCTGCGCCTGGGCCAGGCCGACGCCGAGGGCGGCGCGCTCCTGGATCCGCCGCGCTTCGTGGTCTTGTTCATGGGCAACTTCCGGCGCTTCGTCGAGGGCGCGGCGGTGATCCAGGCCCTGGCTCGGGTGCGCGCCGCGGGGGTCGGCCCGGACCAGCTCGGCCTGGTGATCACGGGCACGCTGCCCGCCGAGCTGCGCGAGCAGGCCCGGGCCGCGGGGGTCGAGGGCATGCTCCACGATCACCCCTTCGTCCCGGTGCTCGAGCTCGGCGCGCTCATGGATCGGGCGGACCTGCTGCTGTCTTTTTCGCACCCCACGGCCCAGCGGATCCCCGCCAAGATCTACGACTATTTGGTCAGCGACCGCCCGCTGCTGGTGATCGCCGACAACCCCGAGCTGCGCGAGCTGGTCGCGGCCGCGGGCGGCGGGGAAGTCCACGCTCTGGACGCGCCGGAGGCCGTGGCCGACGCGATCCTCGCGGCCCACGCTGCCGGGCGCGGGCGCCGGATCGAGCGCCGTCTAGTCGAAGGCACGGACTCCCCCGGGGCCGCCAGGCAGCTCGCGGAGATCCTCGAGCGGGCTGCTGGATCCTCGCCCCGGCGGGGCCCCTGAACCCGGCTTGCGGGCGTGGTAAGTAGCTGCCTCGAGTGAGCAACATCGGCGATCCAGGCGAGGCGACGCCCGACCACCCCTCCAACCCCGGCCCCAACCCCGGCCCCAACCCCGGCCCGGAGCGGGACCGCGGGCCCGAGCCCGAGCCCGGTCAGGGCCCGGCCCCCCGCAAGAAGCAGAGCGAGGCCGAGCAGGCCGGCGTGCTGGTCTGGGGAAAGATCACCGCCTCGCTCGCCGAGGTCCTCGCGCCCCTGCTGATCGTCCGCCTGCTCGGCAAGGGCGAGGTCGGGGCCGTCGCCGGCTTGCTGCTGATCTACGCGACCCTGGCCACGGTGCTCACCGCGGGCTTCCCTCGGGCCACGCTCTACTTCCTGGCCGAGCGCGAGCGCGCCGAGCGACGCGCCGTGGTCATCAAGCTCGTGCGGATCATGGCCGTGCTCTCCGTGGGCATGGGGATCATGCTCGCGCTGGTCGGCTGGCTCGGCGACGACGTCCTGCGCGTGTTCGGCGAGCTGCTCTCGGGCGAGGCCGCCCGCGAGGACGACGAGCTCGTCGACTCGCTGAAGTATCTGCCGATCCTCGGGCTCTACGCCCTCGTGGATCTGCCCACGCGCCTGCTGCCAAACATCCTCGTCGCCGAGGAGCGAGCCCGGGCCTCGGCCGGCTTTGGCGTGGTCCGCTCGCTGGTCACGACCGTGGCGATGATCATCCCCGCGAGCCTGAACATGGGCGTGCTGGGCATCGTCACGGCCACCGCCGTCGTCGGTCTGCTGCCCTTTTGGCTGTTCATCCGTCACCTGTGGCGGCTCTACGCCGACGCCGGCGAGCCCGCGCAGCCCGTGGCCTCCTCGCGCGAGCTGATCCGCTACTCGATCCCCCTGGGCGTGACCGACATCGTCAGCATGCTCAACGCCAGCGTGGACATGTGGCTGATCGTCGCGCTCTTCCCGGCGGAGATCGTGGCTCTCTACCGCGCCGGCGCCTTCCAGATCCCGATCGTGACCACCGTGGCCTACTCCCTGGGCGCGGTCTACCTGCCCCGCTTCACGCGGATGCACCGCGAGGGCGAGTACCGCGAGGCCGTCGAGATCTGGCGCAACTCGATCATCAAGGTCTCGCTGATCGTCGTCCCGACCTCCATGGTCTTCTTCGTCGGCGCCGACCAGTTCGTGACCTTGGCCTTCACCGAGGACTACGCCGGCTCGGCCCCGGTGTTCCGCTTTTACTGCCTGCTGATGATGGCCCGGATCAGCGCCTTCGGCAGCTTCATGCTCGCCGCCGGCAAGCCCGACTTCGTCATGCGCTCGGCGCTGCTGACCCTGGGCGCGAACATCGTGATCAGCGTGCCCCTGGCTCTGGGCGTGGGCTTCATCGGCCCGGCCATGGGCACCGCCGTGGCCTTCGTGCCCACGCTGCTCTTTTACTGCTGGTACATCGCCCGGGCCTGGAAGGTCCGGCTGCGCGACACCTTGCCGCTGCTCGGCTACCTGAAGGTGGTGGCCGCCGCGGCGCTGCCCGGCGCGGCGGCGTGGTGGCTGACGGAGCAGCTGGCGCTGGGGTCGGTGCTGGCGCTGGTCGTGATCACGCTGGTCGTGATGCTGGGCTTTGCGCTGGTCGGGACGCTCTTTGGGCTGATCGACGGGGAGGACTGGCGCTTCGCCTGGAGCTGGGTGCGGCTCAAGGTGCTGCAGGACTGATCTGGGCCTCAGCCTCCGTTGGCGTAGCGCACGATGTCGGCGAGGGTCAGGGGGCTGTCGCCGGCGATCTTGGAGTCGGGGGTCCAGCCGGGGGTGGTCAGGTAGCTATCGCAGCGCAGCAACATCGTGCAGAAGGTCTCGAGCAAGATCGCCGAGGCCACCGGTCCGAGGCGATCCCCACCGCGAACGCCGGCCTCGCGCAGGATGTAGAAGAACAGCGGCGTGTGCTCTTCGAGCCTGGCGCGCTCTAGCTGGGGGAGGTTGGTCCAGCCGGGGATGTCGGCGAAGGCGAGGTCCTGGTCTGGATTCGAGGGATAGCCGGCCTCGGCGAGGGCGCGCGCGGCGGCCTGACCGCTGGGCAGCCCGAGCACGTAGCCACGCAGGAGGTTGCGGAAGGCCAAGGAGCGGTCGTTGTGGTCTTCGGGCTCACCGACGACTGGCTTCGGGAGCGCGAACAGCTCGCTCGTGAGCAGGTGGTCGATGGCGTGGGCGCGGGTCGGCTCGACGGTCTCCGAGGTCGGCAAGAGCAGGCTCCAGTCGACGGCGAAGGCTGGATCGACCTGGCGAAAGCCGAGCGTTCCAGCCTCCTCGTCGAAGATCTCGACGCGGCGGTGCGCCTCGTTCACGGGGTAGTGGGTGCGCACCAGCGAGTGGCCGAAGCGATAGGCCGCGCCCGAGAACTCGACCGGGATGCAGATCCGTCCGCAGGCGTCGACGATTTCGAAGAGCGGGTATGTTTCATCCCGCAGCCGGCCACGGACGAATTCATAGATTTTCGCGTCGCAGATCCGCGCGAGCAGGTCGTTGAGGACGACATATTGGTAGTGGTTGCGGCAGTCGGTTCGCGCCCTCGAGAAGTCGCCGTCGAGATCCTTCAGGCGGCGGTTGTGAAAGCGCAGGAAGACCAGCTGGAGCTGGGAGACGAACAGGTTCTCGTCGTTGCGGGGGTCGCCGATCAGCGCCCGCCCTTGCGCGTTGCGGGGCAGGTCGTCGGGGTTGGCCGCGTTGCCGACCAGCAGCGCGCTGGCGAAGTCCCTGTTGCCCTTGCTCTCCTCATCGTAGAGGTGCGGGCTCACTTCGGGCCCAAAGCCATAGACGCAGTCGAGGTCCAGCGAAGCCGAGCGCATGTTGGGCAGCTTCGTCGGATCTTGGGTACTGCCGTGGAGATCGGACTCGGTGTCGAGGGTGATGTCGTGGTCCACGAATTGGGCGAAGAAGGTGTAGCCGGAGGGCAGCGGGATCTCCCTGGATGCGCCTTGCTGGTCGTCCATGACGCCACCCTCGCCGCCGAGCAGCTTGGCGAAGGCCTCGGCCTCGTCTCGGTCTGCGCCGATGTCGTCGGCCCAGCTCGAGGTATTGAACATCTTGCAGAAGTTGCCCAGCCGCATGTGGCTGCAGCCGATTGCCTTGGTCGTACCGTGGTGGGTCGTCATCGCTTGGCTCGCTCTCTTTGCCTCGAGGAGCGCCCGCTCGATGTGGGCCCATGCCCACGCGAGCCGCGCTCGGGTTCACGGCAGGATCTGTCCCGCGTGGCCAGCGATGCGTTCGTATTTTCTCGGCGTCAGCGAGGACGGCGGACCCCCGCGGGCTCGGGGTCGAAGCGGAAGGTCCCCGGGTGCACGCGCCCGGACGCGTCGTGCGGGTAGGTGCCGCCGAGGGTCAGGCTGCCGATCAGCGCGACCAGGAGCAGCACGCCAAAGGCCAGCGCGAGGGTGTGGGGGGAGCCGCCAGCGCGGGCTGCCTTGGGTCGAGTCGGCCTTCGCGTATCGCCCGGTCAAAAGCCGCGGCTCGCGCAAACTCCCGGCCGAGTGGCCGCCGGTGCGCAGCCTTGGCGCAGGAGGTCGGGCGACTCTCGCTCGCGGCGGCCGCTTCGATGGCCTACCCTGTCACCATGCGAGCTTCGCTCTTTGCAGCCCTCGCCCTGGTCAGCGGCCTCGCCTGTAGCGCCGAAGAGGTGGTCTGGCCGATCTCCAAGTCCGACGACCTCGACGCGGACCACATCTCCTCGCCCTTTGGCCCCCGGGATCAGAGCGGGACCTACGACTTCCACGCGGGCGTCGACTTCCCCGTCGAGGAGGGCACCAAGGTCCGCTCGATCAAGGCCGGGACCGTCGAGAAGATCGAGGTCGACGACGGCGGCGCGGGCAACTGGGTGCTGGTCGACCACGGCGAGGGCGAGAAGTCGGCCTATCTGCACTTGAGCAAGATCCGCTGCAAGGCGGGCGACGAGCTGCGCGCGGGTGACCTCGTCGGGCTCAGCGGCAGCTCCGGCGGGACCACGCCCCACCTGCACCTCAACTACATGGTCGGCGTCGAGCGGAACGGGGCCGACGAGGCCATGGCTCGCAACGCGCTCGAGATCCTGCCGCATACGCAGATGCCGGACCCCGAGGTCGAGTGGACCGCGGAGGGGGTGATCTTGACGGTGGCGGTCGCGCCGATGACGGTCCAGGCCGTGCGCCTCGAGGGCGAGGGGCAGGTCGTGGAGGTCGACTATGCCGACATCGTGGCGCGCGGAAACCCGGCGCGGGACTATCACAATCAAGGCGGGCTCTATATCGACGTGAACAAGGTCGACAGCGAGCACTTCGCGTTGACCCTCGAGCCGAGCGAGAACGCCTTCGTGCCGGATCAGGTCGTGCTGACGGACTACTACGGCGAGCGGCTGTTCAGCGCTGCGCGCGAGTGAGCCCGAGGCTCAGATCGAGATCGAGCCCTTGCGAAAGTCGGTCTTGCCGATCATCGCGTTGATCACCACGGGCTTGCCGGCCTTGGCGATCGCCTGGGCCTCGCGGATCGTCTCGCTGATCTTGGCGGGGTCGTCGAGCACCAGGCCCTTGCCGCCGTAGCCCTCCGCCACCGTGTGGTAGGCGGTGCGCAGCAGCTCGGTGCCGCAGGCGTCGCCG
Organism: Pseudenhygromyxa sp. WMMC2535; assembly: GCF_011083025.2. Lineage (NCBI taxonomy): Bacteria > Pseudomonadati > Myxococcota > Nannocystales > Nannocystaceae > Pseudenhygromyxa > Pseudenhygromyxa sp. WMMC2535. Next base: position 1,325,925 of record NZ_JABJWV010000001.1, on the reverse strand, counting down.
AGCAGGTCGACCTGGTCGCGGGCGATCTGCTGCCACGAGCCGTCGTTGCCGATCAGCATGATCGGGGCGAAGCCCTTGCGCACGCAGGTGTCGATCTCGGCCAGGGAGTAGGCCGAGGAGCCGTCGCCGTAGACCAGCCAGACCTCGGCCTCGGGGCGCACGGCGCAGCTGGCCACGGCGAAGCCTCCGCCCACGCCGAGCGTGCCGAATACGCCGGGGTCGAGCCAGGACAGGGGGCGGCGCGGGCGGAGGGTGTAGGCGGCCGTGGCCACGAAGTCGCCGCCGTCGACGACGAGCACGCTGTCGTCGGGGAGCATGGCCTCGAGCTTTGTGAACAGGTCGATGGGGTTGACGCCCTCGACCTCGGCCTTGGCCTGCTCGAGGATGTCGGCGTCGCGGGCCTGCTCGCGCTCGCGCAGCTCGGCGAACCATGTCGACCACCGACCCTCGGCCTCGCCTTTGCTTCCGAGCTGGTGGGCGAGCTGCTGGATGAAGCGCCCGGGGTGGGCGTGCACGCCGAGGCTCGGGCGGCGGTTTTTGGTCAGGGCGTCGAGCTCGAGGTTGACGGTGACGAGCTTGGCCTTGCTCGAGATGCTGCGCCCGTAGCCGAGGCGAAAGTCGAGCGGGAAGCCGCAGACGATCACCAAGTCGGCGGCCTTGAGGGCCTTGCTGCGGGCGTGGCGAAATTGCAGGGGGTGCTGGTGGCCGAGCAGGCCGCGGGCGCCTCCGGCGAGGTAGACCGGGACGCCGAGGCGGCCGAGGGCCTCGACGGTGGCCGGGACCTCGCCGGCTGGGGCCACGGCCTGGCTGCTGAGCACGAACACCGGGCGCTCGGCCTGGCGCAAGGCGCCGGCGACCTTGGCGAGCTCGCGGGCGCTCGCGCCGAGCAGCTCGCCGATCACGGGGGCCTGGGCGGCGGGGCCCGGGGCGCCCCAGAACTGCCGGGTCAGGTGCTGCTCGAGGTAGGCCCGGGTCGCGTAGCCGGCCAGGTTCTTGGGCTTCTTGACCCCGCCTTGATCGATGTACCACTCGCGGACCGTGGCCTCGGGGTAGAGCAGGTCGACGGGGGCCTCGATGAACACCGGGCCGGGCACGCCCTCGCGCGCGGTCTGGAAGGCGGCCTCGAGGGTGGGGACGAGCTGCCTGACCGAGCGCGGCGTGAACACCCGCTTGACGTGGGGCTGCATCAGCGCGACCTGGTCGATGTCCTGGAGCGCGCCGCGGCCCTCGAGCACCGTGGCCGTGGCCCCGCCGATGACGATCACCGGCGACTGGGCGAGCTGGGCGTTCTTGACGGCGGTGATCGTGTTGGTGAGCCCGGGGCCGGCGGTCACGGCCGCGACCCCGGGGACGCCGGTCATGCGCGCCGTCGCGTCGGCCGCGAACACGGCGCTGGCCTCGTCGCGGACGTCGACCACGTCGACGCCGCTGCGCTTGGCCGCGACGAGGATCGGCGAGATGTGCCCGCCGCAGAGGGTGTAGAGCTGCCGAACGCCCTGACGCTCGAGTACGCTAGCGATGATCTCTCCGCCGTTCATTGTTTGCCTCGTTCCTGCGCGATGGGAGTGGTGATGGTCATGCGTCCTCGAGCACGTGGTGGTCGAGGACGAAGCACACGAAGCGGCCCTCGAACACGAGCTTGGCCGAGACCCTCGCGCGGACCGAGACCTCGCGCTTGCGGGCCTTCTCGCCCTCGACCTCGGCCCTGAGCTCGACGCGCTCGCCCACGCGGACCGGGGCCGTGAATCGGACCTCGGCGCTGCCGAGGACCACGTTGGGGTCGTCGACGGCGAGCATCGCCGCGTAGTCGGCGGCCCCGAACACGAAGCCGCCGTGGACCAGGCCGCGCGCGTCGGCGGCCATGCGCGCCTCGGTGTGCAGCTCGACTACGGCGCGGCGACCGGGCTCGATCTGCCTGGGCTCACCGCACAAGCTATGATCGATGGCCAGGTGGGTGTGCGATGGCGGGGCGTCGGACATGGCGATGCGGGGAGCGTGCCATGTCGAGCGGCCGGGTAAAAGCTGCGAAGGGGGCGACGCGGCGGCGAGCGTCGAGGTGCCATGCGGCGCGCGGACGCGAAGAAGCCCGCCGTGGTGCGTGGCGGGCTTCTTCGCGGTAGCAGCAGCAGCAGCAGCAGCAGCAGTCGCGCTGGCGTCAGTCCTCCGGCCAGGGATCCGGCGGCACCGGGTTGGGCGTGTTGATCGCCCCGCCGGCCTCTTCGATGTTTTGGATGAACAGCCGGATGTAGAACAGATCGTCCTCGATGTCGGCGTCGGGGTTTTGAGCCAGCCAGCCCTCGACCGAGTCGACCAGGGGCTCGAGCACCGTGAGCGCGCCGGCGTAGTCGCCCCCGGCGGCCCGGGTCGCGGCCATGCGGAAGCCGACGTAGATGTTGAGCATCACGAAGCCCTTCTCCACGGAGGCGTCGGTGAAGAAGCCGTCCTCGGGGGTCTCCCACGCGGCCAGGGGCGAGGTGATGTCGACGCTCTGCTCGACGATGTCCTCGGTGCCGGGGACCTGGTAGGCGAACTCGAGCCGGCCGACCTCGCCGGGGTCCTCGCCCGTGGGCAGGAGCTCGAAGACCATGGCCCCGCCGCCGCCGCGCCGGCCGTTCTCGTTGTCGTCGTCGCTGACGCGGTGGGCGAGCTGGAGGATCGGGATGTCGATGTGGGCCTCGTTGCCCCAGGTCTCGGCCTGCTTGGTGCCATAGACCGAGCGCAGGTCGTAGCCCTCGAACACCGTCGCGTCGATGGTGACTTCTTCGGCCAGGGGCACGGTGAAGGCCTGGACCTCCTCCTCGAACACCTCTTCGACGGCCTGGGGATCTTCGATGTAGTAGAAGGAGCCGCTGCCGAGCTCGGAGAGCGTGCGCATCAGGTCGACGTCGAAGTCGTTGCCGATCCCGATGGTGGTCAGGCCGTAGCCGGCCTCGCTCCACGCGCTGGCCAGGCCCTCGATCTTGTCGCTGTTGGTGATGCCCGCGGTCGCCACGCCGTCGGATACGAGGATGACCCGGTTTTGCCAGCCCTCCTGGGCGAAGGCGTCGACCTCCTCGAAGGCGGTGCGCAGGCCGGCGTAGATATTTGTCGAGCCCGAGGGGATCAGCGAGGCGATCGCGGCGGCGAGCTCGGCCGAGTCGCCGGGGGCTTGCTCGATCAGCACCTCGGCGTTGTCGCCGAAGCCGACCAAGGTGATGCGGTCGTCGGCCTCGAGGCTGTCGCGCATGCGCAGCAGACCCTCGCGGACCCGGGCGATCGGCTCGCCGTCCATGGACTGGCTGAGGTCGACGGCGATCGTCAGGTTCAGGGGCGGGCGCTCGAGCACCGCCGGGTCGATGGGCGTGTTCATGCCGACGAGCACGAGCGTGCAGTTCGAGCCGTTGATCATGTTGCCCATGACCCCGAGCATGCCGTGGATGCACACGTCCTGGCCGCAGTCGGCGGCGGGCAGGTCGATCTTGTGCTCGGCGAAAAAGCCCATGTCGTCGATGGTGTCGGGCCCGGGGATGCCGCCCTCGAGCAGGATCTCGCGGAACAGGCCGAAGTCCTGGGCGCCGCCCTGGCCGACGCCGGAGCCGAGCGAGGAGCCGCTCTCGTCGCCGCCCAGGGCGGATTCGTCATAGGCGGCAGAGCAGCCGGCGAAGGTGAGGGGGGCGGCGGCGGCCAGCAGGGCGCCGAGGGTCCAGGTCATGAAGGGGCGGTTTGCGGAGGTCATGTCGGGCTCGCTCAGGTGTGGAGGTGGTCTCGCTGGGGCTGTGATTGGTTCACGGATCCGGGTTCACAGCGGCTCGACGATTACGGCCATGTCGATGTCGTAGCTGAGCTGGTCCGCGCCTTCGGAGCAGGCGTAGTCGAGCAGGGCGCGAGCGCGGGCGTAGGCGAGGATCGCGGTGGTGTTGGTGTTGCTGGCCTCTTCGGCGAAGCTCATCGGCACGCCGACCTCGACGAAGTCCTGATTGCCGTTGACGACCAGGTCGACGCCGCGCTCGACGGTGGCGCAGCCGTCCTCGACGAGGAAGGGGCAGGTGGTCTTGTCGACGGCGACGACGTTGCGGCCGAGGGCGTTGCCGAGGTTCGAGGGCTGGCCGCCGCGCAGGTAGTGGACGGTGAGCACGGCCTCGCCCTCGTCGTCGACGGCGGGGCTGAGGTCGCCGGAGTCGAGCAGCTCGATGCTGAGCTGGGCGTCCGTGGCGCTGAAGGTGTTGTCGCTGATGCGGATCACGTCGTCTTGCACGAAGGGCATGGCGGCCGCGGGGACGCACATGTACCAAGTCGAGGGCACGCCGAGCTCGAGGACTTCGTTGTCGAGCAGCTCGAGGGCCTGGAGCTCGAGGGCGTAGCAGCCGTCGAGGCCGGACTCGAGCGACTCGATGCGCAGGCCGGCGGTGCTGAAGGGCGCGGAGGACCAGTCGAGGCGGCTCTCGTCGCCGTCGGCCTCGCAGCTCTCGGGCTGCTCGGGGGCGTCGTCCCGCGGGGTGAAGCGGACGCTCTCGCCGCCCACCCAGTCGGCCCCCGCCTCGTCGAAGACGATGGCCATGCCCGCGCGGCCGAGGTCCTCGGTGCTGAAGGTCTGACCGCTGAACCAGGTCTGGGTGTACTCGGCGCTGGTGAAGAACAGGATCTGCGGGGGGATGCCCTCGCCGGACACGAGCGCGGCCGCGCAGCTGCCGTGGAAGTCGAGGTCGACGCCGACGTTTGTCTGCGGCGGGAGCGACCAGACCTCGGCGGTGTCGAAGGCGGCGTCGGGCAGCAGGCGCCCGGGGTCGGCCTCGATCGCGGTGCAGTCGAGTTGGAGGTCGGCGCGCAGCGGCCGGATGAACAGCGAGATGTCGAAGTCGTTGGCGTTGTTGATGTAGAGGTTGCCGGTGATGTCCTGGTACCACTCGCTGTCGGAGTCGATGCCGGAGTCGATGTCCGAGGTCGCGACCGTCGACCACAGCCCGAACACGCTGAGGCCGGCGACGGCGGTGCGCTGGAGCGGGACGAGGGCCGGACGCTCGCCGCTCATCTCGGGCGCGAGCAGGCGCCAGGCGAGGACGAGGGCGGGCAGGGCGATCAGGTCGGTGGGGTCGCAGGTGATCGCCCAGGGGTGACCGAGCAGGCCCATGAGCGCGCTCCACTGGCCGGCGAAGGCGGGCGAGAGCTGGATGCCCGTGAACACGGCCGCGACGGCGAGGTGGCAGGCGAGCAGGCCGCGGCGGGTCTGGACGCGCAGCAAGGTCGCGAGCAGCACGGGGGCGACGAGCATGCCGGCGAAGTCGCTGAGCTTGCCGGTGAGCTCGCCGGGGAGCAGGCCCGAGCCCTTGAGCCAGTGGTCGTTGGCGACCAGCAGGGCGAGGGCCCCGACCCATGTCGGGGTGAGCAGAGCTCGCGCGGGGCGCAGCGAGCGATCGGAGGCGTCGGTGCAGGGCAAGGTCGTATCGGGCATCGTCTCGTCCGGGTGCTCGGGGGTAGTCTCGAAGTGTCGTGGTCGGTTCACCGCGCAGCCGCATCCAGGAGGTGCGGCGGCGGCCCGGGTCCATGGCTCGCGCCCAGAAGATGCGTGGGCGGCTGGCTGGGCGGCCCAGTGACAGGCGTCAGGCGCCGCGCAGGCCCAAATTTCGCAAGATCGCGTCTGCCGCCGGGTCCCCGAGGGGGGGCGGCTGACAGGATCGGAACTCACGTCGGAGCCGATAGCCGCGGCGCAGGGCCTCGAAGGCGGGGGCCCGCGCGTCGTCCGAGAGGGCCGCGAGGGCGCGGACTCGCGCGTCGTCGCCGGGCAGGTCCACGACCTGATGGAGCAGCTCGAGCAGGGAGCCCGCCGGCGCGAGCGCGACGGGGGGGAGCAGCTCCGCGCCCGCCCAGCTCGGCGCGACGCCCAGCCAGCTCGACAGCGCGCGGTGCATCATCGCCGTGGCGCGGACCTTGCCCTCGAGGCTGTAGCCGGCGACGTGGGGCGAGGCCAGGTGTAGCCGGGGATCCGCGAGGCGCCGCGCCGAGATCGTGGGCTCGCCGGCCCAGACGTCGAGGATCAGCCCCGCGAGGTCGGGGCGATCGAGGGCGCGGTCGGGGACCACGGGGCCGCGGCAGGTGTTGATCAGCAGCTTGGGGCCCGCCGGCGCCGGGTCCTGGGGGGTGATCATCGCCAGGGTCTGGTCGCGGCCCTCGCGGATCAGCGGGACGTGCAGGCTGACGATGGTGCAGCGCCGCCACAGCGTGGGCAGGTCGACGAACTCGAGGTCGAGCTCGGCGGCGAGGGCCCGCGCGCGCTCGGGTCGCTCGCGGACCAGGGGGGGATCGCAGGCGATCACCGCGTAGCCGAGGGCGACGAGGACCCTGGCGACCCGCGAGCCGACCTCGCCGAGGCCGACGAGGCCGACGAGGCCGATTGGGCCGGTGAAGATGGCGTCGTCGAGCTGGCCGCGGGCGCGGACCGTGAGCAGGGCCGTCGCGACCCACTCGGCCACGGCGCGGGCGTTGCAGCCCGCGGCGCTGGCCACCTGGACGCCGCGCGCCGCGAGGGCCGGACGCTCGAGGTGATCCACGCCGGCCGTGGCCGTGCCCACGAAGCCGAGCCCGGGCGCCGCCGCGAGCAGGGCCGCGTCGACGCGGGTCACGCTGCGCACGATCAGCGCGCGGGCGTCGAGCTGCGCCAGGCGAGGGCCGGTGATCTCTGCGGCCGGGAGCCGGTGGAGCTCACCGAGGCTGGCGAAGGCTCGCTCGGCGTGGGCGATGGCGTCGTCGACGACGAGGATCACTGCGCGCCCATGACCTGGGTCCAGTGGTTGCTGTCGCCCCAGTAGCCCACGCCGAGCTCGTTGGCGTTGGGGTTCATGATGTTCGCGCAGTGTCCGGGGCTGTCCATCCAGCCCGCCATGACGGACGCGGGGTCGGGGTAGCCCCAGGCGATGTTCTCGCCCACGGCGCTGCCGGTGTAGTCGGTGAGGTCGACGCGGTCCCAGGGGCTGAGGCCGTCGGGGTTGGTGTGGTCGAAGAAGTCGCGCTCGTACATGTCCTTGGAGTGCAGGCGCGCGGCGCAGCGCAGCTGGGCCTCGGCGACCATGGGCCCGGCTGGGTCGTAGCTCTCGTCGCCGCAGGTGGCACCCGCGGCGCGATACTCGTTGACGAGCACGAGCACCTCGTCTTCGAACTGCGCCCACTCGGGGTCCCACTCGGCCTGGGCCTGGCAGTGGTCGTTGAATTCCTCGTTCCCCCCGCTCTCCGTGCTCGTGGACGTGTCGCCGTCGGTGGTGCTGGTGTCGCTGGCCGAGTCGGTGTCGTTGGCGTCGTCGGCCGAGCTGGCGTCATCGGCCGAGCTGGCGTCGTCGGCCGAGCTGGCGCCGTCGGCCGAGCTGGTGCCGTCGGCCGAGTCTCCGGTGGCGTCGCCGACCTCGTCGGGGAGGGGGACCTCGTCCACGCCGCAGGCGGAGAGGAGGGGGGCGCAGATGGTCAAGCAGAGCAAGCGTCGCATGGCCGGAGCTTATCAGCCGGCGGGGGTGCCGAGCGGCGCTTCGCTGCGCTGTGTTGCGACTCGCTCGAGCCGCTGCGATCCGACGTGCTCGCGGCCAGCTACTGCGCCTGGCCCATGACCTGCGTCCAGTGGTTGCTGTCGCCCCAGTAGCCCACGCCGATCTGGTCGGCGTTGGGGTTCATGATGTTCGAGCAGTGCCCGGGGCTGTCCATCCAGCCCGCCATGACGGCCTCGGGGTCCGGGTAGCCGTAGGCGATGTTCTCGCCCACGGCGAAGCCGGTGTAGTCGGTGAGGTCGACGCGGTCCCAGGGGCTGAGGCCGTCGGGGTTGGTGTGGTCGAAGAAGCCTCGCTCGGACATGTCCTGGGAGTGCAGGCGCGCGGCGCAGCGCAGCTGGGCCTCGGCGACCATCGGCCCGGCGGGGTCGAAGCTCTCGCTGCCACAGGTGGCCCCGGCCGCGCGGTTTTCGTTGACGAGCACGACGACGTCGGCCTCGAACTGGGCCCACTCGGGGTCCCAGTCGGCCTGGGCCTCGCAGTGGGCGTTGAACTCGCTGCCGCCCTCGTCGGCCGGGTAGCCTTCGTCGGCGGTGCCCTCGTCGGTGCAGGCGGCGAGCAGCAAGGTGAGGGCGAGCAGGCTAGGGCGGCGCATGGTCGGATGATAGCGCGGCGCGGGGGAGCGAGGGGCTCAGGGCTGGGGCGCCGGGGGCTCGGGCGCGCTGGCACGATGGGGCGCGGGCAGGTGCGCGGACCAGGCCGAGAACAGGCGCTGGAGGATCAGCGGCGAGAGGATCGCCGAGCTCGCGCTGACCAGGACCAGCGCCCCGTAGAGCCGGTCGGGGACGGCCCACTCGCCCAGGCGGTTGCCCATGCGCGCGACGACCAGGGCGATCTCGGCACGGGGGATCATGCTCACGCCCATGACCGCGCCCACGCGCCAGCCATACTCGCGCTGAGGCGCGACGACCCCGCCCACGCCCACGAATTTGCCGAGCGCCGCGAACACCAGCAGCAGGGCCCCGAGGCCGAGGGCGCCCGGGAGGATCGCCAGGTCCACGGCGAAGCCGATGTCGAGGAAGAAGAAGGGGGTGAGCAGGGCGTGGATCGGCTCGAAGCTCGACTCCGCGCGCACGGCCTCGGGGTCGCGGGAGAACATCAGCCCGGCGAAGAGCGCCCCGACGGCGGCCGAGAAGCCCAGGGACTCGGCCAGGGCGGCGATCGCAAAGCAGGTCCCGACCAGGAAGAGCACCGCGGTGGGGCCGCTGGGCTTGTCGTCCTCGGTGCTGCGTCCGTGGATGAACAGCCGGCTCAGGCGCTCCTCGAGGTAGCGCGAGAACAGCCAGCAGGCCGCCGCGAAGATCAGCACCTTGGCGAGCATCCAGCCCATGGTCGCGGTCAGGGCGAGGAGGTCGACGTCGCCGGCGGCGAGGGCCGGGGCGGCGACGATCAGCAGCGCGGTCAGCAGCACCGCCGAGAGGTCGTCGAGCTCGGCGACGTCGATCAGCAGGGCGCCCAGGGGGGTGTCGAGGCGCTTGGCGTCCTGCCAGACCGAGACCGACAGGCCGATGCTGGTCGCCGAGAAGGCCACGGCCACGAAGAGCGCGGGCACGAGCTCGAGGCCGAGGAGCCTGGCCCCGAAGAAGCCGAGCAGGGCCGAGCAGCACACGTCGCCCAGCCACACGAGCAGCGCCCGAGGGAGCTCGGCGAGCAGGCTGGACAGCTCGCTCTCGAGGCCCACGCGAAAGAGCAGGGCCGCGACCCCGAGCTCGCCGAGCAGCTCGAGCAGCGCGGCCGACTCGGGCGAGACCAGGCCAAAGGCGCCGTCGATGCCGCGTAGGCCGAGGCCGAAGAGGATGTAGCCGACCGCCGGGGGGATGTGGATCTTGCGCGCGGCCTTGGTGATCAGCAAGGCCGCGAGCACCGCGAGGGCGACGAGCAGCAGGGGAGAGCCGAGCGCGGACTCGTTCACGGCGACCGTCTTACCAGGCCCACAGGCGCAAGCCGATGATCCCCTGGCTGGCGAGGTAGACGGTCATCGCAAAGCAGGCGAGGGCGCCCACCAAAGACAGCGCTCGGGTCGAGCCGGGGATCTGCTCGTGGGAGAGCGAGCGGATGGCGCGGGTCAGGGCGACGCCGGAGCACAGCGCGAAGGCCAAGGTCGCCAGGCACAGGCCCATGGTCCAGGGGTTGAGCGTGCCAAAGCAGCGCTGCGCTGCGATCTCGCCGACGACTTTGACGCTCGCCCAAAAGCACAGGCCAGCCGCGGCCGGCCAGGCGACGAGGGCGATGTGTTCGTTGTGGAGCGCGCGGTCCTGGGGGTCGAGGGGGCCGTCGCGGAACCGGCGGATACCCTGGGTTGCGATCAGGCCGAGGCCGCGGAACATGGACATGCGGATCAGCCACGCGCAGGCGATCACCAGCCACAGCCGCGCCGAGGCCCACGAGCGGGAGCCGGCCTCGAAGTAGGCCATGCCGGACACGATGATCCGCTCGCCCGCGGGGCTCTGGGTCAGGCGCAAGCTGGTGCCGCTGTGGCTGGGGTGGCGCAGGCCGCCCTCGCCGGTCGAGACCAGGTCGAGCTCGCCGCCGAGCAGGGCCTCGATGCGGGCGCCCTCGGCCGTGGGCTCGAGGCTCACGCCCCCGAAGATGCGGACGATGAAGGCGAGCAGGGCCACGCGGGGGTTCTCGAGCTCGTAGTAGCCGGCCGCGGCGGCGATCGCCTCGGGGTCGGGGCGAAGGGGCGGGGGCTCGGGCAGGGCGCGGCCGCGGCTGAGGTAGGCGAAGAGCAGGGCGCGGACCTCGGCCACGGCGCGCGGCGAGTGGCTGGCGTTGAAGAGCGCCACGTAGCCCACGCCGAACTCGGGGAAGTACTGGTAGCTCGAGGCGAAGCCCGGGAGCCCGCCGTCGTGGCCGCGGGCGGGGGCCGGGAGGCTGACGTCGCCGTAGTTGCCCAGGCCGTACTGCTCGTCGGTCAGCGCGTAGGGCAGGGTCTCGCTGCGCTCGATGCGGTCGAGGCTGGCGGGGCCGACGATCCGCGGGCGCCCGGCTCGCTCGCCGCGGCGCAGCCAGAAGTGGACGAGCTCGCCGAGCTCGCGGGGCGAGGCCATGAGCGAGCCCGCGGGCTTGTGGGCGATGGGCGCGAAGGGGATCGGGCGGCCGTCGGCCTCGTAGCCCACGGCCAGCCGCGCGCGGATGCTCTCGTCGCGACGCAGCCGCGCCGCGGGCATGCCCATGGGCTCGAGGACCTCGCGGGTGACCACGCGATCCCAGGGCTCGCCGGTCGCGACCTCGATGGCCCGGCCGGCCATGGTGTAGCCGGGGTTCGCGTAGGACATGCGGCTGCCCGGGCGCCAGCGGGCGACCCGCGAGCGCGGGTTGATGGCCAGGGCCTGGGCGGGGGTGGTCTGGTCGTCGGCGAACCACTCGTTGAAGCGCATGTCGTCGAAGCCGGCGCTGTGCTCGAGCACGTGGGCCAAGGTGATCGGGGCCTGCTCGGCCCAGGGGTTGTCGAATTCAACGTCGGGGACGAGCGCGCGCATGGGCGCGTGGAGATCGAGGCGGCCGCGCTCGACCAGGCGCATGACCGCGAGGGCGACGAGGCTCTTGGTGATCGAGCCGACGCGAAAGGCCGTGTCGGCGTCGACGGGCCGCCCGCGCTCGACATCGGCCAGGCCCACGCCGCCGGCCCAGCGCACGCCCTGCTCGTCGACCACGGCCAGGCCCACGCCGGGCACGCCCTCGCGCGCGAGGACCTCGGCGACCCGGGCGCGCAGGTCTTCGATGGAGGCGGGCGAGTCCGGTCCGTCTGCGGCGCGGGTCTGCTCGGCCTGGAGCCGCGCCGCCTCGGCGTGCAGGCGCGCGCTCGAGCGCGCCTCGTCGAGGAGTGTGCGCTCGAAGGCCTCGGTGTCGGGGAGCCTCCCCGCGTCTGGGTCCACGAGCATCGACGAGCTCGTGACCGTGACCAGGGCGAGGAGGGCGAGCAGACTCCAGAATCTCTGGTACGAGCGGGCCATCCTCGCCAGTCTCGCAATTTCACTCGGCGACTGAAAGGCGCATCGAGTGCCTCGGTTGGTGACATGTGAAAGTCGAGGTCATGCTTGGGTCATTTTTCGCCGAGCGTCGCCGAGGGCGAGGATGCCCGCGCAGGAGCTCGACGATCCTCGCTGTCTTGCTGCTCGCGTGGGTCTGTGCCTGCGCTCGGGTCGAGATTCCACACCTCGCAGCCAGCGAGCAGCCGGGGTCGCAGGCCCCCGGTGAGCCGTGGTCGAGCTTCGGCGTCGCGCCGATCCTCGACGACGACCCGCGAGGAGAGTTCGCCTACACGAGCCCGGGCGAGCTCCCGCGGGTGACCATGGTCGGGGCCGAGGGCGCCCGCGAGTTCTTGCCTCTCGAGCACACCGACGTGGCGGCCGAGGTTCGCGGGCACGTGGCCCAGGTCAGGCTGCGCCAGCGCTTCGTCAACACCCGCGAGCACCCGATCGAGGTCACCTACACCTTCCCCCTGCCCGAGAACGCCGCCGTCGCCGACATGCGGATGACCATCGGCGAGCGGGTGATCCAAAGCGAGGTCGCCACCCGCGAGGAGGCTCAGCGCCGCTTCGCGGAAGCGAGGACGCAGGGACATACGGCGGCGCTGCTCGAGCAGGAGCGCCCCGACGTGTTCACCCAGTCGGTGACCAACGTCCCCTCAGGCGCGGCGATCGAGGTCGAGCTCGGCTATCTCCAGACCCTGACCCAAGACGGTGGGCGCTACGAGTTCGTGTTCCCCATGGTCGTTGGCCCGCGCTTCGTGCCGCCGGGGGCCGACGCCCTCGACGCCGAGCGGGTCAATCCGCCGGTGGTCGGCGAGGGCACGCGCAGCGGCCACGACCTCTCGCTCTCGCTCGTCGTCCAGGCCGGCGCGCGGATCGATCGCTGGCAGGCGCCGACGCACCGGGTGGTCGGCGAGGCCACGGCCGAGGGCTTCGCGGTGCGCCTGGCCGACGCAAAGACGCTCCCCAACCGCGACTTCGTGCTCCGCTGGCAGACGACTGGCGCCGCGCCTCAGGCCAGCTTGTACCTCGGGCCGGTGGGTGCCGACGGCCGCGGCTACTTCAGCTTGCTCGTCGAGCCGCCGGCCCTCGACCTCGACGCCCTCGTCGGTCGCCGCGAGATGATCTTCGTGGTCGATCGCTCGGGCTCGATGTCGGGCGTCCCTCTGGCCCTTGCCAAGCAGGCCATGCGCGAGGCCCTGGGCCGGCTGCGCCCGGTCGACACCTTCGACGTCGTCGGCTTCGAGTCCGGGACCGAGCGCCTGTTTGGGACGCCGCGCCCGGCCAACGAGCACAACCTCGTGCTCGCCGAGCGCTTCATCGACGGCATGCGAGCGGGGGGCGGGACGATGATGGCGGGGGCCGTGGACGCGGCCCTGGCCCCGCCGGTGGCCGCCGGGCGCCGCCGCTACGTGTTCTTCTTGACCGACGGCTACATCGCCAACGAGGCCGAGATCTTCGCCGCGACCGCGGACCTGGTCGCGCGTGCCGAGGCCATGGGGACGCGGGCGCGGGTGTTCGCCGTGGGCATCGGCGCGGCGCCGAATCACCACTTGCTCGCGGGTCTGGCCAGCCACGGTGACGGCTTGGACGTGGGGATCGTCAACCGCGAGCACCCGGGGCCGGCGATCGATCGCATCTTCGGCTACGTCGACCACGCCGTGCTCGAGGACCTGCGCGTCGACTGGGGTGGCCTCGAGGTCGAGGCGCTCAGCCCAGCCGCGCTGCCCGACCTCTTTGCCAGCCACGCCGTGGTCCTCGTCGGGCGCTATCGGGATCCGCGAGGTCGAGAGATCGCGCCGGTGGTCCGCGGCGGACGAGCGGGCGGCGCTGGAAGCCTGGCGCTGCCGGTCGCGCTGCGGCGAAGCGACGCGGGAGACCGAGTGCTGAGTACGCTGTGGGCACGGGCGCGGATCTCCGAGCTCGTCGCGGCCGGCATCGATGGCGCGCTCGGTCGAGACGAGGTCGAAAAAAAGATCACCGGCTTGGGTCTAGAGCACCACCTGGTCACGGCTTTTACGAGCTTGATCGCCGTGGATCGCGGCCGCGTGGTCGAAGGCGGCGAACTCGAGCGCATTCGCCAGGCCGTGGATGGGCCCGAGGACGTCGACGCGACCCTCGCAGGGGCGCAGCGCATGGCGGGTTCGCGGGACTTCACGGCGATCGTCGACCTCGCCCCGACGCAGACGGCCGACGCCGCCGGGATCCCGCTGGCGGGGGCGACGGGAGCTGCCTATGTCGCAGACGCCTGTGTGCGTCGCTCGATTTTGAGCACGGAGTTTCGCAGCGGGCCGAAGATGTGGCTGACGGACGGCCTGGTCGGGCCGACGAGCTGGCCCGAGACCGCGCGCTTGCGGATCCGCGAGCTCGAGGCCGACGAGGGCGGGGACCCCCGAGCCCTGCGCAGGGCCCTGCGCGAGCGCGCCGGCATGTTCGAGGCCTGCTACGTCCAGCACGACCTCGAGGGCAAGCGGCGCCTGAAGCTGCGCCTGCGCTTCGACGCGCGGGGGAGGCTCTCGGCGGTCGAGCTGCTCGACGGGGGCACGGGGGTGGAGGGCGCCCAGCGCTGCCTCGAGGCCGTGCTCTCGAGCGTGGACTGGCGGGGGGTCCCCGAGGGAGGCGGGGCGGTCGAGGTGGTCCTCGAGCTGCGCGGAGGTCGGGCGAAGCACTAAAAAAGAGCGCCCAGCTCCTTGGCTGGGCGCTCTTTTTGGTGCGCGTGGGTGCGGGGCTCAGTGCCCGTAGGGCTGACCGGGCCCGCCCATGGGCTGACCGGGCCCGCCCATGGGCTGAGCTTGGCCGAGCTGACCCATCGGAGGCTGGCCGGGGTAGCCTCGACCGGGGCCCATGGCGCCCATGCCCGGTCCTGCGCCGATCGGCGCGCCGGGAGACATGCCCGCGCTGAGCTGACCCGCCGGCCCCTCGGCGAAGATCTCCAGGTTCGAGAGCCCCCACTGGAGGAGCTTGGGGATGAACCAGAACACGTAGATCCCGAGGGTGATGATGCTCAGCAGGTAGCCGACCAGGACGATGACGAAGAGCTCGCCTCCTTGGCCGGAGAAGCGCATGCCGAGGCGCTTGCCCTCGATGTCGATCTTGGCGTGGGCCGCGTTGAACTGGAGCAGCTTGACCTGGAACCAGGCCATGTAGATGCCGAGGGTGACGATCGTGAGCAGGTAGCCGACGATGAAGGTCACCAGGAGATCCCCGCCCTCGGCCGGGAAGTCGAGGCCGCCGACGTCCTGGCCGCCCTTGGTGATCTTGGTGTGCTGGGCGAACCACCGGGTCATCTTGCAGATGAACCAGGGCGCGTAGATGCCGAGGGTGACGATCGTGAGCAGGTAGCCGAGGATGAAGGTGACGAAGAGCTGGCCGCCCTCACCGTCGAAGCGCGGCTTGTACTCCTCGCCCGAGTCGGTGAGCACCGTGAGGTTGTCGGTGTAGAACTTCTGCAGCTTGCAGATGAACCAAGGCGAGTAGACGCCGAGGGTCACGACCGTGAGCAGGTAGCCGAGGATGAAGGTGACGAAGAGGTCGCCGCCCTCGCCGTCGAAGCGCAGGCGCACGCTGCCCTTGGGGGTGGGCCCAAAGGTCACGCGCTGGGCGATGAAGTTGGCGAACTTGCAGAAGAACCACGGCCCGTAGATGCCGAAGGTGACCATCGTGAGCAGGTAGCCGACGATGAGCTCGCCGATGAGCTCGCCGCCGGTGCCCGAGAAGCTGCCGCGGGCGCCGCTGGGGCCGGGGCCGCCCATGGGCCCGTGTTCCATGCTCATGCCGGGCGGGGGCGCGCCGTAGCCAGGGGGAGGGCCGCCAGGGCCACCGGGAGGAGGCGCGCCGTAGCTGGGGGGAGGACCGCCGGGACCACCGGCGAAGCCGCCGGGGGGAGGACCACCGGGGCCACCGGGAGGGGGCGCGCCGTAGCCCGGGGGAGGCCCGCCGGGGCCGCCGGGGGGAGGCCCGCCGAAACCACCAGGGCCACCGGGGCCGCCGGGGGGAGGCGCGCCGTAGCCCGGGGGAGGCCCGCCGGGACCGCCGGGGGGAGGGCTGCCAGGGGGAGGAGCGCCTGGTCCGCCGTAGCCGCCAGGCGGCCCGGGAGGGGGCGCACCGGGTCCAGGGGGCGCACCAGGTGGGCGACCGAAGGGCGGCGCGCCCGCTGGCCGGGGCGGCATGCCGCCCATGGCGATCATGGTCTTGCCGCCGCCGGGCCGGTCCTGGGGGAGGTTGACGGCCATCAAGGTCAGGACCGTCTGGCCGATGGAGAAGCCCTGGCCAGGCTGAAGCGCGAACTGCTGGGAGCGCGTGCCGTTGTAGAAGGTGCCGTTGGTGCTGCCGAGGTCTCGGACCTCGATGCTTCCCTCGACAAAGTGGATCTCTGCGTGGCGACCGGAAGACTGCGGATCACCGAGGACGATGTCTCCGGCTTCGCGTCCAATGGTCGTCACCTTCGCGCCGATGTTGCGGGTCTCGGGGGGCTTGTTGACGTACTGGATCTTGAGAACGTAGTGGCTCGACACTCACGGCCTCCGTGGTTGGGCGGAGTCTAACTGGTTTTGACCCCCTCGGGGGGTGTGGGGGTTGGGGACCACTGGCGGTCTCGGGCGGGATGGTTGGTGGTGCTCGCTGAGCACGTGGTGATCCCCAAGGAGGGGGCCTGGTCTCCGCTGATCTTTTGACCTCCCTCGTAGCGGGGCGGGGGGAGGAGGTGGTCTTCGCTGATCTTTTGATCTTCCTCGTTGAAGAGGAGAGCGCAGGAGCACACTGAAATTATGTGGACTTGCAGCAGCAGGGTTCACTTTGGCCCCAGGTTGGCGCGGGCTTCGATGGCGAGGCTCAGGCGTGATTGGTCACCGATGCGGGCGAGGTGGGCGATCCAGGCGTCGTGAACTCGGGGCTGGTCAGGGGTCCGCTCGAGCATGGTGGGCAGGATCCACTCGGCGAGGTTGGGGTCTGCAGCGGCCGCGGCGTAGAGCCTGGGTCGGGGGGGCAAAAATTCTGGTTCGATCTCGTAGGCCGCGAGGTGATGGGCGAGGGCGTCACGTGTTGGCGGGGTGTCCGTGGCCGCGAGCGTGGATGCTCGCAAGATGGCGATCTCGCCTTCGAGGTAGCTGGCGAGGGCCGCGGCGAAGCGAGCGGAGCGCTGGCGCAGGGCGGCGTGGGCTCGAGGGGAGGCGGTGACGAGGGGGTCGGGCCAGGGGACGCGGTGGGCGAGGATCCGCTCGAGGTTCTCGGCGCCGGTGAGCGGGCCGACCTCGGCCCTGGGCGCCCACAGCTCGACGCGGGGATGGAGGTCGTCGTTGACGGGGCCCTCGCCGGCGAGGGCGGCCAGGGCCGCGCGATCGAGCATGTAGCCGGCGAAGAGATCGTCGACCTGGGTGAGGGCGAGGGGGGCGTAGAGGTCGGCGTTGGCGGGGTCTTCGAGGCGCGCCCGCAGGCCCTCGAGGTCGATCCGCAGCGGCTCGACGCTGCCGAAGAGGCCGAGCGCAGGGGTGGAGGCGTTGTAGAGGGCGAGCATGGCGTGGGCCTCGGGGAGCTCGGCCAGGAAGCTGCGCGAGATGGTGGCCAGGCTCTCGGCGTCGAGCTGATGGAGGGGGAGCCACTGCACGAAGAGGCCGCCAGGGGCGAGGCGATCCCGGGCGGCGGCGAAGTGCTCGCGGGTGTAGAGCCCGCCCGCGCCGTCGCGCGCGGGGTGGAAGAGGTCGGCGACGATCACCTCGTGGCGCAGGTGGGGGTCGTCGGCGAGCAGCACCCGGCGCGCGTCGGCGGCGAGCAGGCGCGCGCGCGGGTCATGGGCGAGGCCGGCGTTGACGGCCTCGAAGTAGGGGAGCATCTCGAGCACCTCGGGGACGAGCTCCACGCCGGTGAGCTGACCGACGCCATAGGGACCCAGGCCGGCGCCCGCGGTCGCGCCGGTGCCCACGCCCAGGAAGAGCACGGAGCTGGGGAGCGCACGGCGAGGGTCGAGGCCGAGGAGCAGGGGCAGGTGACCCATGCGGCGCTCGCCGATGCTCATCGCGCCGCCCATGCGGTAGTAGCGATCCACACGCAGGCGCCGGAGGGGAGGCGGCGAGGTCTCGCTGACGCTGACCACCCCCAAGGCGGCCTCGCGCCGCTCGAGCAGGGTCCAGCCCTCGCCTTCGCTCTCCTCGGTGTCGATCAGGACCAGCGAGCCGGCGGCGGCCGTGAGGCCCATGACGGAGGCGCCGCCGAGGGCCGCGGCGAGGGCCAACTGGCGGCGAGGGAAGCGGCGGAGCCAGGCGACGGCCAGGGCGAGGAGCAGGTAGCCCCAGGCGACCACGGACCAGACCTCGAGGTAGCTCAGGCGTCCGAGCAGGCCGAGCCCAAAGAGGGCGGGGGCGACCGCGGCCGCGAGGGCGTTGATGGCCAGCGCGCCGCCGATCGCCCGGGGCACGCCCGGGGTCGACGCGCCGTCTGTGGTGGGGGCGGCCAGGAGCGCCAAGAGGTGGGCGAAGCACAGGCCCATGACGAGGGTGACCGGCCCGAGGACCAGCGCGGCGACGCCGACCTCGGCGAGCTGCCGGCGCGCCCAGTCGGAGCTCGGTGGCACCAAGCTGGCGAGCAAGGTCGGGCTCGCCGTGGCCACCCAGGCCGCGAGCGCGACGAGGATCGCCTGGGCGAGCAGGAGGACGACGAGCACGGTCGCGGGGCGTCGGCCGAGCAGGGCCCGGCTCGCGCGGGCGTGCAGGCCGGCGCCGGCGGCCGTGCCCAGCAGCCAGACCGCGAGCAGATCCGCGAAGCTGTAGATGGTGCCCGACAGGCGCTGCGCGAGGACGCGGACGGCCACGACCTCGAGGCCCAGGCCGAGCAGGCCGGTGAGCGCGATGGCCAGGTAGAGCAGCCAGCGCTCGCGCAGCAGGTGATCGTCGGGATCTCCGTCGCCCACGCTCGGGGTCGGGGAGGTCCCGGAGGGCGAAGGGGAGGGGGAGGGAGCGGGCGCTGCGATCAGGGCGAGGCCCGCGGCGCCCAGGCTCAGGGCCGCGGCGACCAGGGAGGTCATGGGGACGCCCAGCTGTGGGAGCAGCAGGTGGATCGTGACGAGCACGCCCAAGGTCGCGCCCAGGGTGTCCATGGCGTAGAGCCGCGCGAGGCCGCGGGCGTCGTCGGTGGTCTGCCGCCGGCGCAGCTCGATCAGCGCGGGCAAGGACGCGCCGACGGCCGCCGTGGCCGGGAGCAAGATGGTGGCCGCCGAGAGCACGGCCAGCCCCGGCCTCGGCGCGAGGCCCAGGTAGGCCGGCAAGACTCGGCCGAGGGCCGTCAGCAGACTCGGCGAGGCCGCTGCGTAGCCCGCCGCGACGAGCTGGAGCCCCGCGAACACCCAGGCCGGCCGGCGCAGGCGCGCCGCGAAGCGGTGGCTCAGGCCCGCGCCCGCGGCCAGACCGGCGAAGAAGCCGGCCAACACCGAGAGCACGCCGAGCTGCTCGTGGCCGAGGGCGAGGCCGAGGAGGCGGGTCCACGCGGTCTCGTAGGCGAGGGCCGCCGCACCGGCGAGGGCCGCCGTGAGGGCGAAGGCGACCTCGCGTACGCGCTGGGCTTGCACCTCGGGGAGGCTATCAAGTCGAGGATCGCGCGACCACGCGGGGCGCTCGCACGGCCAGTCGGCGGGCCAGCGTCCCGTCGCATCTCGAGCCTCAAGACACTGAAATTCCAAGTTAATCTCAATGGAGTCCCCCTCGTCCGAAGGCCAGCCTTGCGCCCCGGCTGGGTGATCCGGGTAGTGACCATCGCGTGGGTGAAGGGTCCCCCGTCGTGCTGAGGGACCACCAGCGCATGAGACCGATCGAGCTCACGAAGCGCCGCCGTCAGTCGACGGGTCATGGGTACCTGCCGGATCTTGTCGTGCTTGCTCACGCCGAGGCGAGGGCTACCTCTTCGTCCGAAGGGGGCGCTCGAGTCTGGGACAGTTTCCAACTGTCAACATAAAAACACATTAAAATTGGCTACACTCTTGCGCGTAATCGAACTTTGATCTCATATGCTCAGAGCATGTCAAGTGACGCGAGAGGGCCATGCGGGAGCTCTAGATGGCCATTCAGTCAGGAACCGCAGCGCTCTACAACCAACCTCCCAACTACCGCTGGGAGGCCTACAACCGCGACGGAAAGATCTACGCGGTCCTCTACTCCCAAGACGACACCACCCAAAAGGTCATCGACTGCGCGCCGGGGTGGGACTGCTACAAGTCCGCCCCCGCGATCCGGGCGACGCCGATTGACCCGAACGCGGTCAACCCGAACCAGCGCGCCATCGACGTGTTCTTTGCGACCGCTGACTCCCGCCTGGCCATCGCGCGGATCACCTTCGACTATACCCCCGGGGGGGCGCCCTCGAACCCCACCTCGCAGGTCACCAAGCTCTGGTACGACCAGGACGGAGACGGGAGCGACTCGACGCTGCCGACGACGGGCGTGAGCGTCTCGCCCATCGATGGAGGCGTCGTCACGATCACCCGCAACGGCGCGAAGAACAGGAACCTCCTGTGCTTCTTCTCCAACGAGGACCTCGCGGACCTCGGCAGCAGGGTGGTCGCTTCCCAAGCCCACGAGCTCGAGACGCCGGACGGGTCGCTCAACCTCGATCGCACCATGGGCACCATCATCAACGGCGTGCAGACCCTCGCCAACGGCGAGGGCTACGCCGCGACGAACATGCTCGTACTCGGCATCAAGGCGACGTCTGGAAGCCCGGGGATCTACGCCGTGGAGTACTACCTCGGCAACGACCAAGGCGACGCCTTCGCGCCTTCACTGCTCGGGTCGCGCACGGAGCTCCTCACAGCCAACATCTCGTCCATCGCTACCAATCGCCCCAAGGTCCAGACCGCGGTCGACGGGCGCGTCTACATCTCGTTTTACCAAGACGACGACGGCGACGCGACCGTGACGCAGTTCGTCCGCCACGGCACGGGAGATCACGGAGAGGACCGCAGCTGGAGGCAGGTCGAGCACGCGTTCCCTGGCGTCGCGGAGCTCAGCAACGTCACCATGTGGACCTCGCCCGGGCTCGCGTACCGCTCGGAGCAGTCCAACGACGAGATTCAGACCCAGCAAGAGCTCGAGAACCTGACGACGCAGGTGTTCCCCGTGACGCGAAGCTGCAGCGTGGTCTACGGGAGCGGAGGCCTGTCGCTGCAGACCGACATCTTTGGTCACCTGCGCCGCGAAGCGCTCCCCGTGGTCAGCGCGATGGTGATGCCGCCGGTGCTGCTCGGGGTGGTCCGCGGCGCCCCCCCGATGTCGAACACCATCATCACTCAAAACCCGGGCCGAGCCGGCTACCAAAAGTCCTCGGTGAAGATCGTGCAGTCCGAGTCCGTCCTCGCCGAGACCGAAGTCTCCGCGCAATTCGGCGCGTCCCTCAACGTCGGCGGCGCGGTCTCGTGGGGGGTCGGGGTCGAAGAGATCGCGGGCACGAAGAAGACGCTCTCCTTCTCCATCGCCCTGGGCGCGATGTTCAGCAGCGTCTACCAGCAGATGGACCGGATGAGCAGCGAACTCACCATCGACACCGCACAATACCCCCTAGACCCCATGGGAGGCGGCTACTTCGTCCCGCCGTGGGGCTACGCCTACTTCATGCTCGCCGGCCTCGCTGGCTACGCCTACTACTTCGTCGACGAGTCGACCTCGGACTACGACTCGGACGACACCCTGCCAAACCTGCCGATTGACGCTACCGTGCTCTACGAGTACGCCTCGGTCCGCAAGGAGTACGTCGCGCTACCCTTCGACATGCGCCCGGATTGCGAGTGGAACGGCATCCCCGCGGCGGTCCCTGGAGATCTCGGCGCATACGCCGAGGACGCTCGCTACACCGCGCTGAGCGAGCAACCTCAGCTCTCCTTCGCCTCGTCCCAGGGGAGCCCTCAGGTGGGGTGGGCCATCGGAAACGCATCCGCGACGACCGTCGACTATGAATTTGCCCACAGTGACCGAAACGTGAGCCGGCACAGCATCAGCATCGACGCCGCGATGCGCTTCGCCTGGAAGACCCGCGTGAAGTCCAACATCGGCGCGCTCGAAGCCAGCGCCTACGGCGAGGTGGGGGTGTCCTTCGCCTACGCCCAACAAAGCGCGAGCGAGACCGCCTCGACCTTCACCCTCGAGTCCAGCCTCGACATGCGCGCCGCCACCGGCCCCGGGCAAGCGATCCCGTCGAGCTATACCTCGCAGATCTTCATGGTGAAGGCGGAAGACTTCTCGCCCCAGTCCCAGGAGATGATCAGCTCTTGGGTCGCCGAGCTCGAGGCGAACGACACCCCCTTCAACGCGATCATCTTGGGCCTGGTGAAGCACCAGGATCCGGAAGCCGAGGGGAGCCGGATCGACTCTTCGAACCCCTTCTTCATCGACTACGCGGTGACTAGCATCACCCCGACCGGGTACCAAGAGCAGGTCGAGACCCCCTTCGACCTGTTCGTGGAGCAGGAGAGGGCGTGGCTCGAGGCGCAGGCCGACTCCCCCGGGGGAGAACACGCGACCCGGATCTTCGGTCTACGGGACGCGGTCGAGATCCACCGCCGGTTGAGGTCCTGACCCCGCCCGTTGCCCCGCGGCGCTGGTCCCCTTGCCCAGCGCTCGGGGCGACCGGTGGTGTTCAGGCGCACTCGAGCCGAGCCCCCTCCAACCGAGCCTCCAACCGAGGCCCGGAGACTCTCAGCTCTCGCCGCGCCGCGAGGCGACGAGGTCTGCGGATGACCGCCCCGCGAGGTACTGATCGGGCCAGCGCAGCTCGCGATGCCAGCCCTGCTCGGCCGCCGCGTGGAGCGTCAGGTAGGGGTCGTAGAGGTGCGGCCTGGCGAGGGCACAGAGATCCGCGCGGCCCGAGACCACGATGGTGTTGATGTGATCCCAGCCCTGGATGTTGCCCACGGCCATGGTTGCGACGTCGCGCAGCTCGTTGCGGATCCGATCGGAGAAGGGCGTCTGAAACATCCGCCCGTAGATCGGCTTCGCGTCGGGGTGCGTCTGCCCGGCGGACACGTCGATGAGGTCGCAGCCGTGGCTGTGGAACAGCCGCGCGACCTCGACCGCCTCGTCCTCGCTCAGGCCACCGGGCATCCAGTCGGTGGCCGAGATCCGCACGGACATCGGCCGCTCGCTCGGCCAGACCTCGCGGCACGCGTCCCAGATCTCGAGGGGGAAGCGCATCCGCCCCTCGAGCTCCCCGCCGTAGGTGTCCTCGCGCTGGTTGGTCAGCGGCGAGATGAAGCTCGACAGCAGGTAGCCGTGGGCGGCGTGGAGCTCGAGCAGATCGAAGCCCGCCTCGGCCGCGTGGCGCGTGGCCTGGACGTACTGGGCTCGGATCTCCCGCATGTCGGCGCTCGTCAGCGCCCGGGGGGTCTGAGAATTCTGATCCCAGGCGAGAGGAGAGGGCGCGACGAGCTCCCAGGCCTGATCCGGCGGCAGCGGGCGTCCCCCCTTCCACAGCACCTCCGTGCCGCCCTTGCGCCCCGCGTGGCCGATCTGGACGCCGATCTTGGCGTCGCTGTTGGCGTGGCAGAAGTCGACGACCCGCCGCCAGCCCTCGACCTGGGCCTGGTTCCACAGCCCAGCGCAGCCGGGGCTGATCCGCGCCTGCGGGGAGACGTCGGTCATCTCACAGATCACCAGGCCCGCGCCGCCGATGGCTCGGCTGCCGATATGGACGAGGTGCCAGTCGTTGGGCACCCCCTCGCTGGCCGAGTATTGGCACATTGGGCTGACGACCACGCGGTTGGAGAGGGATAGCGCGCCGACCCGAAAGGGCTGGAACATCGGCGGCGGGACCGGCTGCTCCGCCGCCACCGGGTTGCCGACGTGGGCCGCGAACCAGCGATCCAGGCCGTCGACATAGCGAGGGTCGCGGACGCGCAGGTTCTCGTGGGTGACTCGCTTGCTGCGGGTCATCATGCTGACCACGAGCTGCTGCGGCTCGAAGTGCTCATAGCGCGAGATGTCCTCGAACCACCGCTGGCTGACCCGGGCCGCGCGCTGGAGCTTGGCGACGTCGAGGCGGCGACGCTCCTCGTAGATGCCCAGGCGCTCGCGCACGGGCAGCTCGGGCGACTCGGTCAGCGCCGCGACCAGCTCGATGGCGTCCTCCATGGCGAGCTTGGTGCCCGAGCCGATCGAGAAGTGAGCCGTGTGTGCGGCGTCGCCGATGATCACGATCGGCGGGAGCCCCTCGCCCTCGGCGGGGAGGTGCCGCCACGACCCGCAGACAAGCTCGGGGAAGGACAGCCAGCGCGAGCGGTTGCCCATGAGCTTGGCGCCCGCGAGCTCCGGCGCGAAGAGCTGCTCACAGTAGGCGATGCTCGCCGCCTCGTCCGCTTCGTGGAGCCCCGCGTTGCGCCACGAGGCCTCGTCACACTCGACGATGAAGGTGCTCGTGTCCGTGTCGAAGCGGTAGGCGTGGACCTGGAACAGGCCGTGCTCGTTGTTGCGGATGATGAAGGTGAAGGCGTCCCACAGGCGATCGCTGCCCAGCCAGATGTAGCGTGAGCGACCGGTGGTGATCGTCGGCTCGAAGCTCTCGCTGAAGCGGGCGCGAGCCTTGGAGTTCACGCCGTCGGCGGCGATGATCAGGTCGCAGCCGGCGAAGTCCTCGAGATGCTCGAGCTCGCTGCCAAAGCGCAGCGTCACCCCGAGTTCGCGGGCGCGCTCCGTGAGGATGTTCAGCAGGTGGACCCGACGGATGCCCGCGAAGTCGTGGCCGCGGGAGGTGATCTTTTCGCCCTTGAAGTAGGTGTCGATGGCGTCCCAGCGCGAGAAGGCGCGGGAGATCTGCACGAAGCTCTGGGCGTCGGCCTCGGCGAAGTGGCCCATCGTTTGCTCGGAGAACACCACCCCCCAGCCCCAGGTGACGCCCTCGGGGTTCTTCTCGACCACCGTGACCTCTGCGGTGGGCAGGGCCTTCTTGAGAAGAATCGCGCTGTAGAGCCCCGCGGGGCCGCCTCCGACGATACCGACCTTCATCTCCTCGGCAGTCTGCCATGTGGACGAGGACGCAGGTGCCTGCAAAAGCGAGCGCTCGGGTGCGTCAGGCAACGTCGCGCCCATACATCGTGAGCTGCCTCGCGCAGAAGGATGCGCGCTCTCGGAGCCCGTGGTGAAACCCAACACGACACCTGGCTTGGTCTTTTCGCCGAGGGCTTTGTCGCCAAAACTTGCAGTACGCCCGGTACAGCGGCGTTTTGGCTTCGCGCCCTCGACGAAAAACCCGGCGCCAGGAGCCGCGCTGGGTTCCACCACGGGCTCCTAGGTGTGACATCAGGGCGCCTCGAGGGTCTCCGCAGTAAAGACGTCCGTCGCATCGTTGGCGAGCTTGGCTCGATCTCGCCAGCGCTCGAGCTGCGTGAGCTCGCTGCAAGCGATGACGCGTTCGCGCTGCGCGTCGGAGAGCGCGAGGCCGCGCAGCTCGAGGATCGTCAGCACCAGCTGCTGTAGACCCTTTGCGAGGCCCTCGTCGAGCCCCTTGGCGCGGCCCTCGTCGAGCCCCTTGGCGAGGCCCTCGTCGAGCCCCTCCGCGCGTCCGTCATGAAAGGCCACGCTGCGCCGTTCGATGTCACTGATCTCGTGTGTCTGCATGTTCATCGCTCCCAAGATGAGCTCGCGGTCGTCCTCGTCGAGGGCCGAGAGCATGTACGAGGCATATCGCCAGCGGCGCTGGTCTTCGAGACGCAGCACCGCCTTCAACGCTACGGTAAAGGGCTCGAGGTTGCCATGGGCGGCGTGGATGATGCCCGAGAGCATGGCCCAGCCGGGGCGCTGGGGATCGTCGACGGTGGTGACGACCGGCATGTTTTGTCGGTCGACGACGAGCAGGGCGTCACGGGGCGGGAGCTGGCGCTTGCCGAGGCCGCGGGCCCAGGCAGAGACCTGGTCGGACAGGGCGATGACCAGGAGGGCGGTGACGTAGCCGAGCTCCTCGGCGACGAGGGCCCAATAGACCCACAGGCGAGCGGCCTTTTGGCGGTCGGGTCTGCGCTGGGCCTCGATGACGATGCCGACGCCACCGTGCGGATCCGTGGGGTGGTCGCCACAGAGGACGCCGTCGGGGCGAAGCTCGTGCGTATCGCCAAAGCATGGGGCGAAGCGGTCGATGACGCTGTGGCGGGCGCGGAGGTCCCGGAGGGCGGGGAGGTCGAGGCCGAAGAGCTCGCGGAGGATGCGAAAGGCGAGGGGCGGCTCGTCGATGAGGATGCGGGCGATGCCTTGGTGGAGGGTGCTGGGCATGGGTGAGGGCATCGCAAGGCTCGGGCCAGGGGAAAGTGAAGTGATATCAAAGGGACGTAGATATGCAGACGGCCAGTCAGCGGGACAGGGTCCCGCCGACTGGCCGTTCTCCTTTGAGGCGACTGGCTGACGCGTGCGCTCAGGCGCCCGCGCGGCTCAGCGAGAGGGTGAGTGCCTCGCCG
Organism: Pseudenhygromyxa sp. WMMC2535; assembly: GCF_011083025.2. Lineage (NCBI taxonomy): Bacteria > Pseudomonadati > Myxococcota > Nannocystales > Nannocystaceae > Pseudenhygromyxa > Pseudenhygromyxa sp. WMMC2535. Next base: position 1,300,033 of record NZ_JABJWV010000001.1, on the reverse strand, counting down.
TCGATCTCGTCCTCGAGGCTGTGTCCCTCTCCGGAGGCGTCGGCGACGACCTCGAGCTGGGCGCAGAGCGTCTCGCTGGCGACGAGCTCGTGGAGCTCGGCGCGGGCCATGGCAGCGCCGAGCTTGGGCCCGCAGGCCACGCGCAGCGCGATGCGATCGCTGACGTCGAGCTCGGCGGTCTTGCGCAGGCCCTGGACGCGGTTGATCAGCTCGCGGGCGAGGCCCTCCTGCTCGAGGGCCTCGTCGACGTTGGTGTCGAGGACCACGGTGATCCCCGCCTCGCTCTCGGCCACGCGCCCGGGCAGGGGATCGCGGCGAAACACGAGGTCGTCGGGGCCGAGGGTCTCGCCCTCGAGCTCGACGCTGCCGCCCTCGAGCACGCTGCGCAAGGTCGGGCCGTCGAGGGTCTCGACCGCCTTGGCGACGACCTTCATCTTCTTGCCAAGGCGGCGGCCGAGGACCTTGAAGTTGGCCTTGGCCGAGAGCGCGACCAGGCTCGAGTCATCCTCGGCGTAGGCCACGGACTTGACGTTGAGCTCGGCGAGGACGTCGTCCTCGAAGGCGCGCACGGCCTCGCGGACGGCGGCGTCGCGGCTGGCCACGGTCAGCGAGGCCAGCGGCCGGCGCACGCCGATGCGCTCGCGCTCGCGCAGGCCCATGGCCAGGCCGACGACCTTGCGGACCAGGGCGACCTGGGCCTCGAGCGCGGGGTCGATCCGCGCCTCGTCGACCTCGGGGAAGGGCTGGAGGTGGACCGAGTCGCTGTCTTTGCCCGTGGCCAGGCCGAGGTCGACGACCAGGCGCTGGTAGAGGTGCTCGCAAAAGAAGGGCAGGACCGGGGCCATGCAGCGAGCGATGGTCACGAGCACGCGGTAGAGCGTGGCGTAGGCCTCGCGCTTGTCGCGGTCGTCCTCGCTCGCGCCGCGCCAGTAGCGTCGCCGGCCGCGGCGGATGTACCAGTTGTTGAGCTCGTCACACATGCCCAGCCAGGCCGGGACCAGGTTGTCGAGGTTGTAGGCCTCGAACTCCCGGCGCAGCTCGGACACGAAGCTCTGGACCCGCGAGAAGATCCAGCGGTCGAGCTTGCCCGCGGGCGCGCCCTCGAGGTCCTCGGGTGCGGGCGTCCACCCGTCGGCCCGGGCGTAGGTGACGAGGAAGTTGTAGGCGCTGAAGAGCGGGAGGATCGCCGCCTTGACCATGTCGCGGACGACCAGACCTTCGCTGTCCTTGGCGTCGCGACCGAAGCGCATCGGCTCGGCGCGGACGACCGGCCCGGAGATCAGGTAGGCCCGCAGGGCGTCGGCGCCGTAGCGCTCGACCACGGTCATCGGGTCGGGGTAGTTCTTGAGCCGCTTGGACATCTTCTTGCCGTCGGCGGCGAGGATCAGCCCGTTGACGACGACGTTCTCGAAGGCCGGCCGGCCGAAGAGCGCCGTGGCCAGCACGTGCAGCGTGTAGAACCACCCGCGCGTCTGATCGAGGCCCTCGGCGATGAAGTTGGCCGGCAAGTTCGACTCGACGTAGGTCTTGCGCGCGGCGTCGAAGGGGTAGTGGTTTTGCGCGTAGGGCATCGAGCCCGACTCGAACCAGCAGTCGAACACCTCCTTGACCCTGCGCATGGTCCCGCCGGGGGTCTTTTGCGAGGGGAAGGTGATCTCATCGACGCGCTCGCGGTGGAGGTCGTCGATGGTCCCGGGCTCGAGGCCGGCGAGGCCCTCGAGCTCGGCGATCGAGCCCACGCAGACCATGTCCTCGGGGTCCTCGTCGCAGCGCCACACCGGCAGCGGCGTGCCCCAGTAGCGGTTGCGGCTGAGGTTCCAGTCGCGGGCGCCGGCCAGCCAGTTGCCGAAGCGGCCGCTGCCGACGTGCTCGGGGACCCAGCGGATCGGCTCGTTGTTGGCGATCAGCTGGTCGCGGAGCTGCTCGACCTTCATGAACCACGTCGAGATCGCCATGTAGAGCAGCGGTTCGTCGGTGCGGTAGCAGTGCGGGTAGGCGTGGACCAAGGTGTCCTGGTCCACGAGCTTGTCCTCGGCCTTGAGCCTGGCGAGGATCGCCTTGTCGGCGTCCTTGGCCCGGAGCCCGGCGAACTCGCCGACGCGCTCGTCGAACACGCCGTTCAGGTTCATCGGGCGGATCAGCGGGAGGTCCTCGGCCTGGCCGACGAGGAAGTCGTCCTCGCCGAAGGCCGGGGCCTGGTGGACGATGCCGGTGCCGCTGTCGGTGGTCACGTACTCGGCGGCGACGACCCGAAAGGCCCAGCGCGAGCCGTCCTCGCGCTCGCGGTGATCGGCGAAGAAGGGCAGCAGCGGCTCGTAGCGCAGGCCGACGAGGGCGGCGCCAGGCTTGCGGGTGAGCTCGCGGGTCTCGCCGATGCGCCCGCGGGCCTGGTAGTCGGCGAGGCGACCGGGCTCGATCCACGCGCGCTCACCGGTCTCGGCGACCTCGACGAGGGCGTACTCGACCTCGGGGTGCACGGCGAGGGCGAGGTTGCTGGGCAGGGTCCAGGGGGTCGTGGTCCACGCCCACAGGTAGACCTGGCCGTCGGCGCTCCCCCCGGCGCCGTCGGGGGTCCCGGGCTCCACGCGAAAGCGCAAGGTGACGCTGGGATCCTGGCGCAGCTTGTGGCCGTCCTTGCCGGTCTTGGGGTTGCGCTCCTGGGGCCCCTGGGCGACCTCGAAGTTGGAAAGGGGCGTGCCGAGCAGCGGCGAGACCGGCTGGACGCGGTGGCCCTCGTAGATCAGCCCCTTGCCCCACAGCTGGCTGAACACCCACCACACGCTCTCCATGAACGAGGTGTCCATGGTCTTGTAGTCGTTGTCGAAGTCGACCCAGCGACCCATGCGCTGGACGACGCTGCGCCACTCGGCGGTGTAGCGCAGCACCCCCGCTCGGCACGCGGCGTTGAACTCGGGTACACCGAGGGCCTCGATCTCGGCGCCGCCATGGACGTCGAGCTGATCCTCGACGAGGCTCTCGATGGGCAGCCCGTGACAGTCCCAGCCGAAGCGGCGCTCGACGTGGTAGCCCTTCATCGCCCAGTAGCGGGGGATCACGTCCTTGATGGTTCCGGCGAGCAGGTGCCCGTAGTGGGGCAGGCCGGTGGCGAAGGGCGGGCCGTCGTAAAACACGAATTCCGGCTTGTCGGCGGGGGTCTCGTCGCTCGCCTCGCCCTCACCCTCGCCCTGGCCGTGTAAGCTGCGAGCCTCGACCCGGTTGTCTCGCCACAGCGCGAGGATCTCGTGCTCGATGGCCGGAAGGTCGAACTGTGCAGGGGGCGCCTCGAACCCAGTCTCGCGTGGCTCTTCCATGGTGGTCGGGCCACGCTAGCCGGCTGCTAGGCCAGCGGCAACGCGGGGCAGCACGTGACTCAAGGCACGATCTCGCCCAAAACCAACGTGCGCCCAGCCCAACCCAAGCAGCCGACCCCTGGCTATGGCATCCTGGCCCATGGACCGCTATCCTGCCCCCTCGGAGTCCCCCCAATGACGAAGCGACTGCTCCCCTTCCTGTTGCTGGCTTGTACCGCTGTCACCCTCAACGCTTGCTCTGACGACGGCAGCGAGATCGGTGACGGTCTAGAGATCTTCATCGACGATTGGGAGGAGGTCCTGCGCGGCCCCGCCGACTCGGTCGAGACCCTGTCGATCGGGGACCAGCTGACCAGCGACAACTTCGCCAACCGCGGCGACATCGAGGTCACCTACGTCGAGGGCGCCACCGAGATCGTCGTCGAGATGCAGCGCTTCACCGTGGCCAAGTCCCAGGGGCAGGCGGACGAGGCCTTCGGCCGCATGGCGGCCTGGACCTACGACATCTCGAGCCCGAGCAAGCCCGATCCGACCATGGACGAGGCGCTGTGCTTCGCCGAGGAGACCGAGGACTGCTACGTGCGGACCTACTACGACGGCCAGATCCAGCCGACGCGCGACGGCGCGAACTTCCGGGTGAGCATCCCCGTGGGCTGGGACGGCGACCTCGTCCTGGTCACCGAGGACAACCTGGGCCAGGGCAACTACCCCGATCGCAGCGACGTCAGCGTCATGGGCCTGGCCGGCAACCTGGAGGTCACCCTCGACTCGGGCAACGTCGCGGTCAAGCTCGATCCGAGCATGCAGCACTACGCCGGCTGCGGGAGCAACGACGCCTGCGAGGAGATGGACCACGCGCCGGACTGTGGCTGCACCGAGCCCACGAACATCGTGGTCGAGAACGAGGCCGGCCAGTCCTCGAACGTCACCGTCGACCTCGCGGATCCGGACAAGTGGTACACGGTCCAGCTCGAGAACAAGGGCGAGTTCTCGGCCAGCGACGACTTCATCTGCACCGCGACCATCGACTGCTCGGCGTTCGCGGACTGCCTCATCGATCCCGACTTCGAGAACGTCGACTACAAGCAGTGGGCGGAGATCAACTACCCGGGTGAGCCGGCGATCGCCGGCGCTGGCCTGCGCATCGACGTCGCCAGCGAAAACTGTGAGAACGTCGAGTTCGTCGACGACCCCACGGGCTTCGACATCGAGAACGGCGTCCCCGAGATCGAGAAGCGCGGCGACCTCAACGTCTGCGTCAACTGCCTGTAAGCCCGACTGCGGGCACGAGCTGCGCCCCGGCGCCGTCTTCGACGGCCCGGGGCGTGTTCGTTTTGGGGCCCGAGCGGGCTTCGGGCCTCGGGCTTCGGGCCTCAGACGGGGCGGTGGCTCAGGCGCATCTTCAGGCCGTGGCGAGGCCGCAAGGTGACGGAGGGCTCCGGGCGCAGGTCCTGACCAGGGAGCAGCTCGAAGCGGAAGCGCTGGATCAGCGTGGCGAGGACCAGCTTGGCCTCGTAGCGCGCGAAGTTGAGCCCGATGCACTGGCGCGGCCCGCCGCCAAAGGGGAGGTAGGCGTAGCGCGGGCGGCCCTGGCTGCGCGCCTCGGTGAAGCGATCTGGGTCGAAGCCCTCGGGGTTGTCCCACAGCCGCGGGTGCCGGTGCAGGGTCCAGGGGACGATCGCTATCATCGTCTCGGCTGGGATGAAGTAGCCGCCGAGCTCGAGGTCGACCTTGGTCAGGCGCTCGAAGATCCACGCCGGCGGGTACAGGCGCATGCTCTCGTCGATGACCCGCCCGGTGTAGGCCAGGGCGTCGAGGTCGGCCATGGTCGGCGGCCGATCCCCGCAGACCTCGCGGACCTCGTCGACCAGGGCGCGCTCGACCGCGGGGTGCTGCGAGAGCAGCATCAGCGTCCAGCTCAGGGCCTGGGCGGTGGTCTCGTGCCCGGCGAGCACCAAGGTCATGATCTCGTCGCGCAGCTCGACGTCGCTCATCCGCTCGCGCCCGGTCTCGTCGGTGGCGCGCATCAGCATGCTCAGCAGATCATTGGGCAGCGCGGCCTCGTCGTGATCGGCCAGGGCTCGGCGCTCGCGGATGATCCGCTCGACGACGTCGTCGAGCACGCGCTTGGCCGCGTTGAAGCGGCGGTTGCGGGGCGTGGGCACCCAGGGCGGGGGCGCGAGCTGCATCGAGGCGATCGTGAAGTTGGCGTGCTCGAGCACCGTGGTCAGGGCCGGGCCAGCGTCGCCCGCGTCGTGGGAGAGCTCCGTCGAGAACAAGGTCAGGCCGACGATGCGGAAGGTCAGGGCCATCATCGCGGCGTGGACGTCGACGGTCGCGTCGGCCGGGCCTCGACCGGCGCTCGTCGACAGGCGCGTGGACCAGCCCTCGCCGAGGTCCACGGTGCAGCGGACCATGGTGTCGCACAGCTCCAGCAGGCGCTTGTGGTGAAAGGCCGGCGTGGCGAGCTTGCGCTGGCGCTTCCAAAACTCGCCGTCGCTGGTCAGCAGGCCCTGACCGAGGACGAGGCGCAGGCCCTCGTAGTTGGGGCTGCGGGCCATGTCGCCGGCGCGCTCGAGCAAGACCGTGCGGATGTCCTCGGGGCGGTGGATGGCGACGAGCTCGAAGGGCCCCAGGCGATAGCGGACGGTGTCGCCCTGCTCGAGCAAGCCGCGCTCGAACATCGCCAGGGCGTCGTCGTGGATGTCCAGGATGCTGCCGACCAGCGGCAGTCCCGGGTGGCGAGGGGGGAGCTCGCGCGCGCCGAGCTCGCGTCGACGCTTCCAGGTGCGGGCGAGCGCGTCGAAGAATTGAGACTGGGAAGCTGAGGATGTCCTCATGTTTGACAGGATGAGAGGATTTCCTCAGTTTTTCAAGCTGTGCCGAGGGCGAAGAAAGAGCGCTGTCTCCCCAAGCAAGAGCGGAGTCGACGTCGCTACGAGGCCATCGTCGACGCGGCCGCGGAGCGCTTTGCGACCCTGGGCTTCGACGCGACCACGATGGACGCGGTTGCGAGCGACGCGCAGACCTCCATCGGCAGCGTCTATCGCTTCTTTCCCGACAAGCACGCGCTGTTTCGGGCCGTAGCGGAGCGGGCCATGGCCCACGTGGAGCAGACTTTTCGCACGGCAGTGGCGGGGGCGGGCGCGGGGCAGTGGCGAGCGCTGCTCGAGCGCAGCATCGACGCCTTCGTCGAACTCCACGAGCGCGACTTCGCGGCCCGGGCGGTGCTGACCAACATGCAGCTCTACGGCGAGTACGCCGAGGCGGACCAGGCCATGAGTCGGGCCTTCATCGTGACCACGGCGGCGCTGGTCCGCAGCTGGGCCCCGAGCCTCGACGATGGCCAGGAGGATCCGGCGCTCCAGCCCTCCAAGATGCTGGCCACGGTGATCATTCAGACCGTGTCGAGCATGCTGATCTACAGCCAGAGCGAGACGCCTGCGGTGCGCGTGGCCCTCTTCGAGCACTGCAAGTCGATGATCTGCGGCTACCTGGAGCCCTTCTTGGGCGGCTCGCCGGGCTGAGGCCGAGGACGCGCCGTGCCAGGGGGGCACGGCTGGTCACTTTGGACACGTGCGGGAGGGCCAGCGTGTGCTACGCGCGTTGGCGATTGGGTTTTGTGTGCGCGCCTCGAGCCGAGCCGGGCGAGCGCCTCTTCGAGCGCCGAGAAAGGGCGTAGGCTCGCGCTCATGACGTTGTACTTCGAGCCAAGGCTCTTCATTCGGGAGGGCGCGCTCGCCCTCGGCTTGGTCTTCGTGCTCTCGGCCTGCTCCGACGACGGCGGCGTGGACGACGATGTTGGCGAAGGCGAGACGGGCGAGACGGGCGAGTCGGGCGAGACGGGCGAGTCGGGCGAGACGGGCGAGACCGTCGATCGAGACGAGCTGATCGCCGAGCTCGCGGCGCCGGGACCCTACGCCGTCGGCCACCTCGAGGTCGAGGTCAGCCACCAGGCGGTGGGCGTGGACGAGGCGCGAGTGCTGCCGGTGCACGTGTGGTACCCCGCCGCGGACGCCGAAGGCAGCGCGACCAGCTACGACCTCGCCGGCGTGGTCACGGTGCCTTCGCCGCTGGCCGTGGAGGCGCCCACGGTGGCCGAGGGCAGCTTCCCCGTGGTCATCTACTCCCACGGCTCGGGCGGCGAGGGCATGCTCGCCTATCCCTACGCCGAGCGCTTCGCCTCTCACGGCTGGGTGGTGCTCTCGCCCAGCCACGTCGGGAACACGACCAGCGACGCGGTCGCCGGGACCTCGGACGATCTGCTGATCGCCGGCGTGAACCGACCCCAGGACATCTCGGCGGTGCTCGACGCCGCGGAGCTCGGCTTCCCCGAGGCCCCGGCCCTCGACGGCGCCATGGACTTCGAGCAGGTGTTCATGTTCGGGCACAGCTTCGGCGGCTACACGACCTTGGCGATCGGCGGCGGCCTGCCCAACTACGACCTGCTGCTCACGCTGTGCACGGCCAGCGAGTGTGACTTCCTGGCCCAAGACGATGTCGAGGCGGCGATCGAGGCTGGCTTCGCGGACCCGCGGATCGACGCGATCTCGCCCCAGGCGCCAGCGCGCACCGACCTCTTTGGCGACGAGCTCGCCACCCTCGCGCCGACCTTGCTGCAAAGCGGCGAGCTCGACATCACCACGCCGGAGGCGAGCTCGGCCACGCCGGCCTGGGCTGGCCTGGCCAACCCCAGCGACCTGTGGATCGACCTGCCCTACGGGGCCCACTACTCCTTCATCACGATCTGCGACGACATCGACCCCGAGCTGCTCGAGCTCTTCGTGCCCGGGGTCAACATGGACGGCTGCGGCGAGGGCTTCACCCCGACGAGCGAGCTCGTGCCCGTGCTCGCGACCTACACCCTGGCCTTCGCCAGGGCCCACGTGCTCGGTGAGTCCCGGTGGCTGGCGGTGTTCGAGGGCGAGGCGCTCCACGAGGACATCGAGCTCCACGCGCACGGCGAGTGAGCCATGAAAAACACGCCACCAGCCAGAGCGCTGGTGGCGTGTTTGCGCCTGGGCTGCGGCCTGCTGGCCGCGCCGCTCATACGACGCCGGTTGCGACGGCGCCGGAGCTGGCGAGCATGCGCTCGATCAGGCGGCTGCGCGAGTTGTCGACCTCGAGGGTCAAGAGCACGCGACCCTTGGCGAGCTCCTCGCGGAGGCGACGGAGCTTGACGTGGGTGCTGGCCGCGCCGGCGATGCCCGCCGCCACGCCGCCAAAGAGCGCGGCCGCGAGGCAGAGCAGGGCGAGGTCCATGGGATCCGAGCCGAGGATCGAGCTCGGCCCGCCGATGCCGGTGAACACCCCGGCCATCATCAGGCCGAAGCTCAGGCCGAGGCTGAGAGCGACGAGCAGGCCGCCGACCACGGCGGCGCGCAGAGAGAAGGTGCCCGAGGGCGGGAGCTCCAGGTTGAGGATGTCCCGCTCGTGGATCGCGGCGCTGGCAAACTCGCGCTCGAGCTCGCTGACGCTGGCCCGGGCGCCGAGGGTGTCGAGGGCATGCTCGGCGCGGGCGCGCTGGGGAAAGAGGGCATAGACGAGGTTCATGGTGGCTCCTTGAAGTTTGGGGTTGAGTGTTTCGATGTGGCTCGGGCGTGTCGTTTGGGCACGCTCGCGGAGGACCGCTAGGAGCCCGTGGTGAAACCCAACACGACACCTGGCTTGGTCTTTTCGCCGAGGGCTTTGTCGCCAAAACTTGCAGTACGCCCGGTACAGCGGCGTTTTGGCTTCGCGCCCTCGACGAAAAACCCGGCGCCAGGAGCCGCGCTGGGTTCCACCACGGGCTCCTAGCGGCGCCGATTCGCCCGTGTTCAGGCCTGGCTCCTGGTTCGAGGCTGGGTCTGAGTCCTGAAGTCGTGCTTGGTCGCGCTCGCGCCTGGGGATCCCCGCCGCGCGCGGCGCCTGGCCGCTGCGCCGAGCAGGATCCGTCAGCTGGACCACGCCCTGGATGCGCGTGGGCTGGGCGGCCGGCTCGCGGGTGGGGGCGCCGAGCTCGGAGAGGGTCGCCAGCCGGCGCAGGTCATCGGCGAGGGCCGCCGCGCTCTGGTAGCGCTCGTCGGGGTTCTTGCTCAGGGCGCGGGCGTAGATCGCCTCGAGGCCAGGCGGGAGCTCGACCCCCGCGGCCTCGGCGAGGCGCTCGAGGCTGCGGGGCGGCTCGTAGATGTGGGCCGCGAGCATCGCCGAGGGGGTCCGGGCCTCGAAGGGGAGGGCGCCGGTCAGCATCTCGCCGAGGATCAGCCCCGCCGAGTAGATGTCGCTGCGCCGATCCACGGCCTCGCCGCGCGCCTGCTCTGGCGACATGTACTCGGGTGTGCCGAGGATGTGGCCTTCCATGGTCAGGCGCTCACCGAGCGTGTCGTCGAGGCACAAGGCGATGCCAAAATCGACCAGCCGGATGGACTCGTGTCCGTCCTCGAGCACGCGGAAGCAATTGCCCGGCTTGAGGTCGCGGTGGACCACACCTTCGCGGTGGGCGACCTCCAGCCCGGCGCAGATCTGGAGCATCAGCGCCAGGACGCGCGACCAGGGGAGCGGCCCCTCGCGCTCGAGGGTGCGCCGGAGATCCTCGCCATGGAGCAGCTCCATGGTCAGGTAGACGACCCCGGCCCTGCTCGAGCCGAAGTCGAGGACCTCGACGACGTTGGGGTGGCGCATGCGGGCGACGACCTGGGCCTCGCGCATGAAGCGACGCAGCAGCTGTGGGCGGTTGGAGCTCTCCTCCGTCAGGACCTTGAGCGCGACCATCCGGCGCAGGCGGATGTCGAGGGCGGCGTAGACGCTGGCCATGCCGCCGCGGCCGATCTGGCGCAGGACACGGTATCGGCCGGCGATCAGCGGCCTGCGGGAGGGATCGTCGCCGACGCGCTCGAGCTCGCCGAGCGAGGGCTCGCGGACGGTCGGGGTGTCGATCGGCCGGGTCTGCTCTTCTCCCCGATCTCGGGGCACCACTTTGTCGACCGGTTGGTCGAGCTGGTGTTTATTGAGGAGGTACTGCAACCGGGATGACTTAGGTGCAAAGCCCGGGCCAGGTCGCTCGACCGTGCTCGACCGACCCGAGCCAGCCGCGCTCGCGGGCGAGGCGCTCGCGGGTGACCAGGTCGAGCACGACTGCGCCGTGAGGGCGGGGCGCTCGCGGTGGGCGACCAGGCCGAGCGTGGCGAGGGGAGCGGTGCGCTCGTGGGTGGGCGACCGAGAGAGGAGAGTGAGGAGAGGAGAGTGAGGAGAGGAGAGTGAGGAGAGGAGAGTGAGGAGAGGAGAGGAGAGTGAGGAGAGGAGAGTGAGGAGAGCGTGGCGGTGGAGCACGAGCGCGGGGAGCCGTCGCTGGAGCGAGCTGCCGTGGGCGTAGTGTCGTCGGATCACGGCCCGCTCGAGTGCGCCGTGCCGCGGCACCTCGAGCAAGCCGCGGGCTCCGGGGAAGCGCAGCGCGTCGAGTTATCGGGCCCGGAGCACCGGAGCACCGGAGCCTGACTTCGTTGCTCGTCGGTCACTCGTGCTCGACAAACTCCCTCCTCGCGTCTCGTCAGCAACCGGCGGTCCGGCGCCTGAGACCCGTCAAGTCCTCTGTATCGCGCACTAGCTGCTTTGAGCTGGTCGGACTCGGGCCGCGCCTTCTCTGGCGTGGCTGCGTGCTGTGCTGGTGGTGTCCTCGAGGCCGCGGTCGGGCGGCGTCGAGGGGCGCTCGCTCGGTCGTGGCTCAGGGCCTCGCTGAGCCAAATAAACCTCGTTCTTCGCGCTCTTCGAGCATAGGTGTGCTCGCGGCTTCGCGGGGATCGTGTGCGCAGCAAAGGCCCGTGCGCGCAGCTTCGCAGCAGGTGACATCCATGCGGACGTGTGAGCGCGGACGTTGATCGATCACGCAGAGCGAGGTTTGGGTACGGGTCCCGGTGAACTAGTTGTTTGCGCGGGCGAGTCGGTGGTATTGGAAGTCCATGAAGCGCAGTGCCCTTGGTTTCCTTTCTCTGTCTCTAGTGTTCACGATGGCAACGCTCGGCTGTAGCGACGACGCCAGCTCGGAATCGAGCGGCGACGAGGTCGACACCGGGACCGACGACACCGCAGGCGATGAAGTCGACACCTCCACCTCTGGTGAGGAGGCATCGACCTCGGCGGACACCTCGTCGGAGGAGACCACCGATGGCCCGCCTCCCGACGAGGACGAGGACGGCGTCGCTGATGAAGAGGACAACTGCGTGTCCACGGCCAACCCCAACCAGCTGGACTTCGACGGCGACGGCATGGGGAACGCCTGCGACACCACGGTGATGTCGATGGCTGGGGGCACGGCGGCGACCACGGGCTCCGCGGACGCAGGGCTCGCTGGCAACTGCGAGATCCCCTTGGACCTCGAGGTGACCGGTGGCGAGGTCGAGCTGCGATTCGATGACGACGCCTCCTTGGTCGGCGTCCAGATCCTCTCGCTGACTTTCGCCGATGTGCTCGATAAGGAGTGCAAGCTCAACGCCGCGATCACGGCCAACGTGTCTCTGACGGATCTGAACATGGTCAACGCCGGGAGCGAGTTCCCGGTGAGCTTCGCCCACAACCTCGCGGATCACGACGCCGGCGTGGCCGTGGGCACGACCAACATCCCGCACCCGGTGCTGACCACGGGCGTCATCGAGGCCGCGCTGGGCGAAGACGAGCCCATGCCCAGCGACCTCGAGCTCGACGGCAACCTCCCGCCCATGGATGTGTCGGTTCAGAGCGCTGGCGCGACCTTGGACCTCACCTTCAACAACGAGAGCTTCGTGATCGCCACGGACACCTTCACGGTCACGGATCCGATCCAGATCGACATCGAATTCGAGCTGCGCGGGCTCGTCGGCACCATCAATCTCACGCCCTGAGCGCGCTATCTCGTCCCTCTGGCACCACGCCGAGGGGAAAGAGGGCCCACCCATTTGGTGGGCCCTTTTTGCGCGCGCGGGCGGCCCATCCGCGCGCGGCGCTGGACGGGATCGAGTGAAGTTGTAGGCTCCGCCTCATGTCCGAAGCCGAACCTGGCACCGGGGCCGTGGAGGAACGCGCGAACGTCGATGAGCTGCCGCCGTGGAAGCGCCTGGCCCGGCTCTTCGCCTACGCCAAGCCCTACCGCGGCCAGCTCTTCGTCGCGCTCGGGGCCCTGCTGTTCACGGCGGCCGGCGGCCTGGCGGTGCCCTGGTTCTTCGGCAACTTGATCGGCGCGGCCTTCGACGAGGGCACCCGCGACGCCGCGAGCCTCGACCGGACCACGCTGATCTTGCTCGGGCTGTTCGCCGTGCAGGCGCTGTTCGTGTTCATCCGCCACTACCTGATGAGCTGGGTGGGCGAGCGCGTGGTCGCGGATCTGCGCATGGAGGTCCAGCGCCACCTGCTGACCATGACCCAGGGCTACTTCCACGCCAACCGCACCGGCGAGCTGCTCTCGCGCCAGTCCGACGACGTCACCCGCCTGCAGAGCGTCATCGGCCAGGACCTGAGCCTGGCGCTGCGCAACGTGTTGTCGCTGATCGGCGGGATCGCGATGCTCTTTTATGTCAGCCCCTCGCTGACCATCCGGGTGCTCGCCGTCGTCCCGCCCCTGGTGATCGCCGCCAACTTGTGGGGCCGGGTGATCCGCCGACTCGCCCGCCAGGCCCAAGATCAGCTGGCCAAGGCCTCGGGCAAGCTGCAAGAGGGGCTCGCCGCCGTCGACACGGTCCAGTCGTTCACGCGCGAGGACTACGAGGGGGCGCGCTACGGCGAGACCGTCGAGGGCGCCTTTCAGCTCTTCGTCAAGCAGATCCGCGCGCGCAGCTGGTTCATGTCGGTGTCGAGCTTCATCGCTTTTTGTGCCGTCGCCGGCGTGTTTTGGCTGGGCGGCCACATGGTCCTCGACGGCGACATCGAGGCCACGGAGTTCGGCAGGTTCGTGCTCTACACCCTGACCGTCGCGGGCGCCGTGGGCAGCCTGGCCGGCGTGGTCGGCAGCTACAACCAGGCCCTGGGCGCGACGGCGCGGCTGTTCGAGATCCTCGACAGCGAGCCCGAGATCAAGGACACCCCCGGCGCGATGGTGCTCGAGCAGCCCCGCGGCAAGATCACCTTCGAGGACCTGCACTTCGCCTATGGCGACCGCGAGGCCCAGGTCATCGAGGGCCTCGACCTGAGCATCGAGCCCGGCCAGACCTGCGCGCTGGTCGGCTCGAGCGGCTCGGGCAAGACCACCGTCGGCCGCCTGCTCCAGCGCTTTTGGGATCCGCAGGTCGGGCGCGTCACCTTCGACGGCCACGACCTGCGCGCGCTGAGCCTGAGCTCGCTGCGCGGGGCCATGGCCGTGGTCTCTCAAGACCCGGTGCTGTTCTCGGGCAGCATCCGCGAGAACATCCGCTACGGCCGCCTCGAAGCCAGCGACGCGGAGATCGAGGCCGCCGCGCGCGACGCCAACGCCGACGGCTTCATCCGTGAGTTCCCCGAGGGCTACGACACCATCGTCGGCGAGCGCGGGGTCAAGCTCAGCGGCGGCCAGCGCCAGCGCGTGGCCATCGCCCGGGCGATCCTCCGCGACCCCAAGGTCCTGCTCCTCGACGAGGCGACCTCGGCCCTCGACAGCGAGAGCGAGCACGCGGTCCAGGCCGCACTCGAGCGCCTCCAGCAGGGGCGGACCACCCTGGTCATCGCCCACCGCCTGAGCACCATCCGCGACGCCGACCGGATCGTGGTCCTCGACCACGGCCGGGTCGTCGAGCAAGGTCGCCACGACGAGCTGATGGCGCTCGACGGGACCTACGCGCGGCTGGTCGCCCGCCAGGCCGCGCTCGAGCCCAGCGCGAGCGGCGACGCCGAGCTCCCCTCGGCGGACGCCGTGATCGCCTAATCGCGGCGCCGCACGACCCGCGCGACCGCACGAGGCCGCGCTCGGCAAGGTCGCGCGGCCTCGCGTCCGCGCCGTCGAGGCGCGCGCGCGGGTGGCATCATGTGGTGAGCGAGGAGAACTATCGTGTACGACGCAATCTTGATCGAGAAGGACGACGGCGCCCAACGGGTGGCGCGGAGGTCTGTCAGCTTCGAGGACCTGGGCGATGGCGAGGTCGCCGTCGACGTCGCCTACTCCACCCTCAACTATAAAGATGCGCTGGCGATCACTGGGAGCTCGCCCGTGGTGCGCAGCTTCCCCATGGTGCCGGGCATCGACTTCTCCGGGGTGGTCGTGGAGAGCCGCGACCCGAGCTACGTGCCCGGTGATCGCGTGGTCCTCAACGGCTGGGGCGTCGGCGAGAAGCACTGGGGCGGCCTCGCGCGTCGGGCCCAGGTCCGGGGCGAGTGGCTGGTGCCGCTACCCGAGGGCATCTCGCTGCGCCAGGCCATGGGTATCGGCACCGCGGGCTATACGGCGATGCTCTGCGTCATGGCCCTCGAGGCTGGGGGCGTCAGCCCCGAGGCCGGGGAGGTCGTCGTGACGGGTGCCTCCGGCGGAGTGGGCAGCGTGGCCACGGCGCTGCTGGCCGCGGGCGGATACACGGTGATCGCAGCCACCGGGCGGCCAGAGGGGGCCGCCTACCTCGAGGGCTTGGGCGCCAAGGGGATCATCGAGCGCCACGAGCTGACCGGCGCGGCCCGCCCCCTCGCCAAGGCGCGCTGGGCTGGCGCCGTGGACGTCGTCGGCGGAGAGGTGCTCGCCAACGTGCTCTCGATGATGCAGCCCCGCGGCGTCGTGGCGGCCTGCGGCCTGGCTGGGAGCATGGCCCTGCCCACGAGCGTCGCGCCCTTCATCCTCCGCGGCGTCACGCTGCGAGGGGTGGACAGCGTGATGTGTCCAAAGCCAGAGCGCGTCGAGGCCTGGCAGCGCCTGGCCAAGACGCTCGACATGGACAAGCTCGAGGCGATGATCCGCGAGGTCGCCTTCGACGATGTGGTCGCGGCCGCCCCGGACTTTCTCGAGGGCAAGGTGCGCGGCCGCATCGTCGTGCCGATCGCACCCGAGCTGAGCTGAGCTCAGCCGAGCTGGGTCGAAGCACAGGGCCGAGACAGCCGACCTCGCAAGGTGGCTGTCTCGGCCGCTTCGCATCTGGAGCTCGAGCGTGGCCACGAGCCGGCTGCGGTCCGGGGGCGAGAAGGTAGAAGAAGGAAGCAGGACGATGCGGTGCGGTGCCGGCTTCGCAGTCGTCGCTGCGAGGAGGCGCGCGCAGCGGTCCCGCTGCGTTGGTCCGTCTGCGCCGAGGCCCGTCGAGCGAGGGCGACGGGCGAGGAAGGTTCGCCCTGCGGGTGCGTTTGCCAGTTCGCGCCAATGTCCCTTGGACCATGGACACGCAGCGTGGCGGGGGAAGATGGGCAATTCATGCAGCGCGATCAGGTATGGGTAAAAGCATTCTGAACATTGTTATTTCGATTCTTCGCGCGGTTAAACATTGTTTCGGTGTTGGCTGGTGGTCCTCGTGTGATTGCGTGAAAGTCGCTCTCTTCGCGAGTGCCTTTCATGAAGTTACATTGAGCATGCTCAGCGTCGCGCATTGATAAAGGTGACCTTCTACGGTCTGGGCCACAAAAGGTTCACGATCGAAAGAAAATTATCCTTTTCACTGGACGGCGAAGGGAACCGTGTTGTAAGGCTATTTTTGTCGTTTTCTGGAGGTTCGGACAGATGAAGGTTCGTTTGCGTGCGCTCGCATTGGGCGCTGGATTGAGTGTGTTTGCTGGCCTGGGGCTGACCCCAACCGACGCGAAAGCGTGGGGGACAGACAACTATACGGATACAAAGTATCCAATCGTGCTCGCCCACGGGATGTCGGGCTTCGACCAGCTCTTTGGCATTTATCAGTACTTCTACGCGATCCCGAGCGCGCTGGAGAGCAGCGGCGCGGACGTCTACGTCACCGAAGTCCCGCAGTTCAACGCCACGGAGGCTCGCGGAGAGGTGCTGCTGGCTCAGGTCGAGGAGATCCTCGCGCTGACGGGGGCCGAGAAGGTCAACCTCATTGGCCATAGCCACGGCGGCCTCGACGTGCGCTATGTGGCCAGCGTGGCCCCGGAGCTGGTCGCCTCGGTGACCTCGGTGGGCAGCCCCCACGGCGGCGCCGAGCTGGCCGACTTCCTGCGCAACAACCTCAGCGAGGGCGGGTTTGGGGAGGCCGTGCTCAGCATCTTCGCGAACAGCCTGGGGGACATCCTCTCGCTGCTCTCGGGCACCTCCAACGAGCAGGACTCGATCGCCGCGCTGTGGTCCCTGTCGAGCATGGGTGCGGTCGAATTCAACGCCGCGCACCCGGCCGGGCTGCCCGGGAGCTGGTGTGGTGAGGGGCAGGCCGTGGTCGACGGCATCCGCTACTACTCGTGGTCGGGGGATCGGGCGCTGACCAACGCGCTCGACGTCTCGGACCCGCTCCTCGGCCTGACCACGCTGGTCTACGACGAGGACAACGACGGCCTCGTGGGCGAGTGCAGCTCGCACCTCGGCGCCGTCATCCGCGACGACTACCGCCTCAATCACCTCGATGAGGTCAACCAGGCCTTTGGGCTGGTCCACCTGTTTGGGCCCGATCCCAAGAGCCTGTTTCGCGCCCACGCCAACCGCCTGAAGAACGAGGGGCTGTGATCATGAAGCGCCACATGCGATCCCTTTGCACCTTGCTGAGCGCCACCTTGGCCGTGGCCACGCTGGCGACGGCCTGCGCCGACGAGTCCGAGACGCGCGAGTTTGGCGACGTCCCGCGCTCCTTGGCGGGCACCGAGGCCGACGGCCAGTTCAGCTTCGATGGCGCGGGCGCCTTCGTCTTCGACGAGCAGGCCAGGCTGGCCTTCGACTACTTCTCGACCGCGGACGGCGAGCTCTCGCCGGAGGCGCTCGACGCCTGGGTCTCGACCGAGGTCCGCGAGCTAGTGGGCGACGCCGACGCCCACGCCCAGATCATGGCGGCCTGGACCGCCTACCTGAGCTTCAGGGCCGAGGCCGCGGCCGCGCTCGAGGTCTCGGCGAGCGCTGACATCGAGGCGCAGCTCCTGGCCAGCCTCGACGCGCACTTCGGTGAGACGCCCTTCGCGGTCGCCGAGCGCGAGCGGATCGTGCAGGGCTTCGATCTGCACGCCGCCTACGCGATCACCGACGAGGCCGCGCGGGCGGCCGAGCTCGCGCGGCTGAGCGCCGACGAGGCCGAGCGCTTCGAGCAAAGCCGCGCCGGTCGCTTCCTCGCCGGGCGGCGTGCGGTCGAGGCCGCGCGGGTCGAGGGGGCGAGCCCAGAGGCGGTCGAGGCCCTGCGCGTGGAGCACTTCGACGCGCTCGAGCCGGGTGCGGCGCAGCGCCTGGCGGCCCTCGACGCGCGCCGGGCCGAGTGGGCGCGGCGGGTCAGCGAGTATCGGGCCGAGCGCGACGCGCTGCGCGGGGAGCTCGTGGGCGCCGCGGCCCCCGAGCTCGACGCGGCCGTCGAGGCCCTCGAGCGAGACCGCTTCTCCGCGGCCGAGCGCCGCCGGCTTCACGCGCTCGACGACATCGCCTCGGAGTAGCTCGAGTCGCGCGGGCGCTCGGGCTCCCACGCGCCATCATGAAGGAGAGGTCTCGGGCTCGCGCTCGGGGCCTCTTCTTCGCGGCGGTCATGCGCCGTCGTCGAGGCGCCAGATACCAGATAATTGCCCCCACGGACCCTTTCGTCCTTGCAAGGAGGGCGAGCGCTGTCGCAAGCTAGGCGCAGCCGCGCCGCCCTGCGCCGAGAGCTTCTCGTCAGGGGTCTCGGCTGGATATGCCGGGGATGCGTTGACCGTCGTCGTTACTGGAGCATCGGGACATGTTGGGGGCAACCTCGTGCGGGCGCTGGTGGCCGCGGGCCGAGAGGTTCGGGTCCTCGTCCGCGAGGACACGCGCGCGCTCGAGGGCGTGGCCGTCGAGCGCGTCCGCGGTGACGTTCGCGACCCGGACTCGCTGCGCGCGGCCTTCGAGGGCGCGCAGGTGGTCTTTCACCTCGCCGCGCTGATCAGCATCGTCGGTGACCAAGGTGGGCTAGTCACGCAGACCAACGTCGAGGGCCCGCGCAACGTCGCGCGGGCCTGCCTGGACTGCGGCGTCCCGCGCCTGGTGCACACGAGCTCGATCCACGCCTTCAACCTGCGCTCGCGCGAGGGGCAGATCGACGAGGCGGGGCCGCGCTCGTCCGGCTCGCGCTTCAACCCCTACGACCGCTCCAAGGCCGCGGGCGAGGTCGAGATCCGCAAGGCCATCGACCAGGGTCTCGACGCGGTGATCGTCAACCCCACCGGGGTGATCGGTCCGCTCGACTACAAGCTCTCGCGCATGGGCGAGGTCTTCTTGCAGCTGTCCCAGCGCAAGCTGCCCTCGCTGATCGACGGCGGCTTCAACTGGGTGGACGTGCGCGACGTGGTCGCGGGCCTGCTCGCGGCCGAGACCAAGGGGCGCAGGGGCGAGAGCTACATCCTCGGCGGACGCTGGGCCTCGGTGGGCGAGCTCGCGAACATCGCCGAGTCCGTGACCGGCGTCCGCGTCCCGCGGATGACCTCGCCGATGTGGCTCGCGCAGGTCGGGGCGCCCTTCATGGAGGCGTGGGCCAAGCTGACGAAGACGACGCCGCTGTACACGGCCGAGGCCCTCGAGGCGCTGCGCGCCAACCCGCGGGTCTCGATCGCC
The DNA here is from genome assembly GCF_011083025.2 of Pseudenhygromyxa sp. WMMC2535. NCBI lineage: Bacteria > Pseudomonadati > Myxococcota > Nannocystales > Nannocystaceae > Pseudenhygromyxa > Pseudenhygromyxa sp. WMMC2535. The sequence goes on along the minus strand of NZ_JABJWV010000001.1, from coordinate 1,281,130 downwards.
AAGGCCGAGCGCGAGCTCGGCTACGCGCCGCGCCCCCTCGAGGACTCGGTGCGCGACATCTACACCTGGTTCGCGGAGCAGGGCCGCCTCGGCCCGCTCGCGCACGCCAACTTCGCGCCGGCCAAATGAGCGCCCGCGAGAGCCACGAACAGGCGCGCCGATGACCGAGCCCGCGCTCTACGACAGCCTGCTGTGGGCGACCTTCGGCTTCGCGGTGGTCACCGCCTTGGCCCTGATCTTCATCTCTGCGCCCTATGGTCGCCACCTCCGCGGCGGCTGGGGCCCGACGATCCCCAGCCGGATCGGCTGGATCGTGATGGAGCTGCCGGCGGTCGTCGCCTTCGTGGGCATCTTTGCTCGTGGAGAGCACGCGGGCGAGCTCGCGCCGCTGGTCTTGCTGGGGATCTGGCAGATCCACTACGTCCACCGCACGCTGATCTTCCCCTTCCGCATGCGGGCGACGGGCAAGCGCATGCCGCTGCTCGTCGCCTGCCTGGCGATCGTCTTCAACACCCTCAACGCCTACCTCAACGCGCGCTGGATCTCCCACTTTGGGAGCTACGCGACCAGCTGGCTCGCGGACCCGCGCTTCATCGCCGGGGCGGCGGTCTTCGCCCTCGGCTTCGTGATCAACTTCCGCGCCGACTCGACCCTCTTTCGCCTGCGCAAGCCTGGGGACACGGGCTACAAGATCCCGCGCGGGGGCCTCTACGAGCGGGTCACCTGCCCCAACTATCTCGGCGAGCTGCTGGAGTGGACGGGCTGGGCGATCGCCACCTGGTCCTTGGCGGGCGTCGCCTTCGTGGTCTACACCGCCGCGAACTTGATCCCGCGGGCGGTGACGAACCATCGCTGGTATCGCGAGACCTTCGCCGACTACCCAGAGGATCGAAAGATCCTCATCCCCTACCTCTGGTAGCCGCCGGGGCTGGGGAGCACGACCTGCTCGCGGCGAGCCGTGAAGGCGCGAGCGCGGCCGTCGACGCCGACGAGCGCGTCGACGCCCTCGAGCTGGGCGTATGCCGCGGGCAGCTCGGCGACCAGCCAGGTCGTGGCGGGGTCGCTGGCGTGCACCAGCTGCGCGGGCAAGCTGGCGAGGGGCTCGCCCGCCGCGTGTAGCTCGATGCGCCGCGCCTGGTCTGGGTGGTCCCCCTGGTCTGGGTGGTCCGGGGCGTCGCCTCGGGCGACGAACCAGTAGCTGTGCCGCGCGCCACCAGGCAGCTCGGTCGTGGCCGCGACCACCAGCGGGCGCAGGCCGCCGCGGGCCTCGTTCCAGCTGGTCAGTCGGACGATGCGCTGCTGCGTGAGGGCCCAGCTCCACGGCGAGACCCACGAGGGGTTGCAGTAGCTCATATAGTCCCAGTGGTGCGCGGGGTCGTAGAGCGCTCCGCTGACGAGGCCGTAGCCCCACGCGCCGATCAGCCCGTCTGTGTAGGGATAGTCCGGCTCCGGGCTCGAGGCGCTGGCGTAGGGGCAGGCAACGTGGGGCAGGCCCTGGTTGTGGCCGAGCTCGTGCACGACGGTCCCGGCCGTCTCCTCGGGGTCGCTGCCCTGGGCCGTGGCCGAGACGCGCTCGAGCAGGTTTCCCTTGCCGCCGCCGGCGATCATCCCGATCCCGCTCGCGCCCGCGATCGCGCCGCCGGGCGCGGGGAAGAGCGCGTGATAGTAGAGATTGGGGAAGGCGAGCTCCTGATCGCGCAGGGCCGCGAGCGGGCCGAGCAGCGCGCCGAGGTTAGCGAGCGGGCCGTCCCATTGCTCGGGCGCGTGGATCTCCCAGACCAGCTCGCTGGTCGGGTTTTGCTCGTAGAGCGCGTCGAGGATCGGCTGCATGGCCGTGTCGGAGGTGTCGGCGAGGCGGTCGATGCCCTCGTCGACGTGGCGGTAGGGGACGAAGACCACGTGCAAGGACGCGGGCTCGGGCTGGACGCCCAGGCGCTCGGGCTGCGCGGGGCTGCGCCACAGACCGGGCTCGAGCCCCGCCGCGTCGGCCGTGGCGCCCTCGTCGAGCTCGCGCAGCTCGACCTGGAAGCGGCTCTCGGGCGCGACGAGGCCGGCGCTCGCGGGCAGCTGAAAGTCGAAGGTCGAGGCGAGGTCGCCGCTTTGGCTGGGGGCTTCGACTGTGCGGACCTGCTCGAAGACCTCGAGCGCGCCCTCGTCGGACTCGATCGTCAGCTGGGCCGAGAGCGGGCGGGCGACCCAGCCGGGATCGAGCGCGACGTAGACGCGGATGAGGGTGTCGCGGTCGCGGACCAAGGGTCCGAGCCTGCCGTCCGCGCCGATCCACGCGTCTGCCTCGGTCAGGGGGATCGCCGTACCTTGGTTGGCTTCGACCCGCGTGATGTGGATCCCCAAGGCGCCGAGAGCGGGCTGCTGGGCGCCGTCCTCCGAGCCCCCCTTCTGCCCGAGCTCGTCGTCTTCGCTCGGGCCGCTGGCGGTGCCGCAGCCAACGAGCAATGACCCGATCATCGCTAGCGAGCACAGCAGGTCCGAGCCGGACACGAGCTCATTTTATGCTACGTCGACCGTGGAGATCCAGGCGTAGACCCATTCCACCGGCTTGCATTTTGTGTGTTTGTGAGATCGATTGGGCGCGCCCGGGCTGAGGGGGTGCATGGACGCCGAGGGCGCGAAATCGAGTGCGCGGCATTCGAATGGTCGCAAATTCGCGCTGTCGAAATGGCCAGCACCCTGTGCGAATGACCAAATTATGGGGCGAGAGTGTGAACCAAAAGTAAGTAATTGCGCCTGAACAGTGATCGTTGCGATCTTCGCTGCACACATTTCATTTGACCGCGCTTCGCTCGGCTGAAAACCTACTCTTCGGTGAGCACGAGCGCAGAGCTGGCGATGTTGGTGCTCGGTGCCTTCGTGTTGGGCGCGGCGCACCGCAGTCGCGACGAGCTGATGAGGCTGCACCGCTGGCGGCTGCTGTTCGCGGCCTACATGGCCGTGCTGCTCGGGTGGGTGGCGACCACCCTCGAGGGGCTGGTCGACGCGACCTGGCTCAACACCCTCGAGCACGCGGCTTATGCCGTCGGCGGGATCTGTGTCGCGCTGTGGTGCTGGCGCGCGCCAGAGGTGCTGCAGCGGGAGGGGTCGTGACCGCGATCTCGATCATGGACGCCGTGACCACGCTGGCCTGGGCCTTTGCCGGGCTGGTGATCCTCGCGCGCTGGCGCAGCTCGATGCAGCGGAGCCTGCGTCCGGCCTTCCTCGGGCTGGCGGCGGCCTCGGTCGGCTATGGCGCGTGCCTGCTCGCGGAGTGGTCGCAGCTGACCTCCGCGCTCGAGTGGACCGAGGACCTGTTCGGGGTGACCTTGCCGGTGTGGTGGCTCTTCGTCGTGTTCAGCGTGGCCCAGCGGGCGCAGCTCGAGCAGATCGAGCAGCAGTCGCGGGAGTTTTCGTCGGTGCTCGACAACTCCTTTCAGCTCGTCGGCAAGCTGTCCGTCGACGGCCGGGTGCTCATGGTCAACGCCCGCGCCCGCGAGTTCATCGGCAGCGACGGCGAGGCGGAGCTCGGTCAGCCCTTTTGGGAGACGCGCTGGTGGGCGCACTCCAAGGCGCTGCAAAAGCGGGTGCGCGCGGCCGTGAAGGCGGCGGCCGAGGGCGAATTCGTGCGCTTCAAGACCTCGCACGTCGACATCCGCGAGAGCGTGCGCGCGATCGATTTTTCTCTGCGCCCCCTGGTCGACGACGCCGGCCAGGTCAGAGCGCTGATCGCCGAGGGCCGAGACATCACCGACAGCGAGGCTGCCAACGCCGAGCGCGAGCGCCTGCGCGAGGAGCTCTTGCAGTCGCAGAAGCTCGAGATCGTCGGCCGCCTGGCCAGCGGGGTGGCCCACGACTTCAACAACCTGCTGACCGTGGTCATGGGCAACACCGACCTGCTGCGCAGCGAGTGCCCGGAGGATCCCGAGATCCAGGCAGCCCTCGACGCCATGGACGCGGCGGTCGAGCAGGGCGAGGGCGTGGCGCGTTCGCTGCTGAGCTTCGCCCGCCCGACTCGGCCGCGGCGCGAGCGGGTCGACCTCGGCGAGTGTGTCGAGATCGTCTGCCGGCTGCTCCGGCGGATCCTCCCCGACTCGATCTCCCTCGAGGTCGACGTCCAAGAGGGCGTTTCGCTGTGCATCGACGGCGACGACTCGCAGCTCCAGCAGCTGCTGATGAACCTGTCGATCAACGCCCGCGACGCCATGATCTCGGGCGGTCGCCTGCGCATCGAGCTGGGCCGGCGGCTCTCGCCCCACAACCGCCGCGAGGAGGTCGTGCTCACGGTCAGCGACACGGGAGTGGGGATCCCGGAGCGCCTGGTCGAGCGGGTGTTCGAGCCCTTCTTCACGACCAAGGGGGACGCCGGCACGGGGCTGGGCTTGGCGGTGGTGCGGACCATCGCCGAGAGCCACGGGGCGGCGCTGACCCTCGACTCCAAGCCGGGGCGGGGGACGGCCTTTTGCGTCGCCTTCCCGCTCGGGGTGGCGTGCGAGGCCTCGGCGGAGATGTCCTTGGAGGACATCAAGATCGGCCAGGGGGAGCACGTCTTGCTGGTCGAGGACAACCCCTCGGTGCGCGCGCTGATGGCCAAGGGGCTGCGCAGCCACGGCTTCGTGGTCACGGAGCTCTCGGACGGGGTGGAGGCGCTGAAGCTGCTGCTCGGGCGGGGGAAAGACGTCTCGGTGGTGGTCAGTGACGTCGATATGCCGGGAATGGACGGGATCAGCTGTATGGAGCGGGCTCGGGATGGGGGGGTCGATGTGCCTTTTGTGTTGATCTCGGGGCGGAGTGTGGATTTTCGGGGGCAGGTCGAGGAGGAGGTTGGGGTTCGGTTGTTGGGGAAGCCGTTTCGGGCGGTGGAGTTGGCTTGGGTTGTCTATGAGGTTTTGATGGAGAAGGATACTCTGGTGCGGTCTGTGCTTTGATTGGTTTTTTGCGAGGGGCCAGCAGGGGACCCTCTGGGCTCAGACAGGTTGCTGACTTTGGAGGGAGTGTTGTCGAAAGTGGGGTTGGCCTATTTGGGAGGGTGTTTTGTCGAAGGTAGGGAAGGTACGCAAAGCTCGCCCAGAGGGTCCCTTGCTGTCCCTCTCGTGCGTGTCTTTGGCGAGGGGGGTCTTTGTCTCGGAGAGGGGGGCGGGCTGGGGGCGGGTCAGCCTTGGGCGAGCTCGAGCAGGCGCCAGAGGGCGACGCTGAGGTGTTCGGGGCCCAGCTCGAGGTCTTCGCGGCCGCGGGCTTGGTGGAAGAACTCGGTGACGACGAGGAGGCCGGCGAGCAGGGCGGCGCGGCGGTGGGTGGGGGGGTCGAGCTGGTGGTCCTCGTCGAGGGCGCGCTGGATCCAGGCGTTGCGGAGGCCGAACTCGAGCTCGAGGGCGCCGTCGCGGTGGCGCTTGCCGAGCTTGGCGGCGCGCCAGGACAAGATGGCGGTGTCGAAGCGGACGTTCATGGCCAGGCTCTGGCTGACGACCTGGGCGAGCAGGGCTTCGCGGCGGTGGGGGAGGGGGCGCAGGGGGGCGGCCTCGAGGGACATGCGGCGCAAGCTGGCGATGCGCTGGTCGTGGCCGGGGGTGGGGGCGATGCCCAGGGGGGCGGCGAGCTCGAAGGGGTCGCCGGCGCGGACGCGGGCGCGGGCGTAGTCGATGAGGTGGTCGAGGCGCTGACGCTGAGGGCCGAGGGGGGAGAGCAGAGCGCGCTGGTGGAGGGCGTCGGCGAGGAGGTCGCGGGCGTGGGTGGTGATGATGCGCTCGAGGCTGTCGGGGATGGTGCGCTCGAGCTTGGCGCCGAGGGTGGTGAGGACGAGGCGGCCGCTGACGCGGCCGAGGGGCTCGGGGAGCTCGAGGGTGCGGCGACGCAGGCCGCCGGACCACAAGGAGATGCCGGTGGAGCTGCCGTCGGCGGCGATCTGGAGCGTGCCGATGGCTTGGGGCGTGGCGAGGGTGGCGGCGAGGAGGGGCGGTGCGCTCCGGGCTCGGCGGCGGACGGGGGCCTCGAGGCGGGGCTCGGGATCGTGGGCGCGGGCGCTGAGGTGGCCGGCGGGGGGCTCGAGGCTGGCGCCTTCGAAGCCCAGGGCGCCCATCAGGGCGGCCTGGCCGGGGGTCGCGGAGATCACCGGGGCAGGGAGGCCGCGGTGGACGGCGCCCGGCGGGACGAGGGGAGGGCGGGGCTGCTCGCGGGTCGCGGCGTCGAGGCTGACCAGCGAGGTCGAGGTCATCGCCCGCGGGTCGTAGCGCAGCAGCAAGGGCACGCCCTCGAGGCCGAGGGTGTCGCGGCCGAGGACGCGGGCGACGAGGAGGTGGCCGAGCAGGCGCAGCCGGGCAAATTCGTCGTTGGGTGCGTTTTGGAGATCCGTGTTGATCAGCGCCCGGTCGCGCAGGAGCACGCGCTGCTCCTCGGCCGCGGCGACGAGGGGGTAGGCGTCGGGCGCGGTGGGCATGTCGAGCAAGCTGCCAGGGCCGAGCACGCGCTCGAGCAGGGGGCGCGACCAGGACGGGAGCTGCCAGGGGGCGAGCTGGGGATCGCTCGAGAGCAGGGAGGGGTAGCGCTGGCGCGGGTGGGCGACGACGATGGCCCCGCGATCTCGCAGCTGGCGGAGGGCGTCGCGGAGGTCGCGGGTCGGGGAGCCGGAGTCGCTGGGGTCGCGCAGCCTCCCGACCTCGACGCCGAGCAGGGCCGTGTCGCGCCAGCTCAGGCGCAGGCCGGCGTCGGTGCTGCGGTAGCACAGGCCGAGGCTGGGGCCGTTGAGCTGGTCCAGGGCGCCGCGCAGCAGGGGCGTCTCCCAGGCCTGGGCGCGGCGCATGACGTGGGCGATCACGGCCTCCCAGTGATCCAGGGCGCGCTGGCGCGTGGCCGCGGCCAGGGCCGTGACCGCGGCCTGGTCGCGGCGCAGGGCGGCGACGCCGAGCTCGGGTGAGTCGACGTCGGGGCTCACCCGGCACAGCAAGGTCATGCCGGGGAAGACCAGGGCGCGCTCGGTCAGCTGGGCGACCCGGCGCTCGTAGGCGAGGATCGAGATGAAGCCCATGGTCGCGGTCTGCGAGCGGTGCACGTAGGCCTCGACGGAGATGCGCACGCGCGCCGGAGCCTCGCCGTCGCGGGCGGGGAGCTCGACGGGGGCGTCGCGGACGAGGACCAGAGGGTCGTGGCTGCCGGCGCGCAGCGAGCTGAGATCCTCGGGGTCGAGCCTGCTCTGGTCGCCCAGGGCCTGGAGGGGGACGAAGCGCGCGTCGGGGAAGGCGGCGCGCAGCGGGGCGAGGGCCGAGGGCCACAGGCTGAGCACGCGCTGGCGGGCGGTGTAGGGCAGCTGGGCGGCGCGGTGGCGCCACACGTAGACCAGCTCGCGGCCGCGCCGGACCTCCTCGGCGAGCTCGGCGTGGCTGCGGGGCTCGCCGGCGGCGGTCTCGAGCTCCGCGAAGGGGTCCTCGGGCCAGCGGAGCGCGCTGCCTGTGCTGGCCTCGGCGTCTCGAGCTCGCTCGGTTTCTTCGCCTCGCTCGCCCTCTTCGTCTCGCCCGGCGTCTAGAGCTCGCTCGCTCGCCTCGACCGCCTGGCTGCGCCGGTGGGCGTACTCGCCGAGCCAGGCGAGCAGGAGATCGAAGTTGGCGTCGTGGACGATCGCGCGCTCGTCGGCGGTCAGGCGCAGGCTCGGGCAGTCGATCCACCCGTGCTCGATCTGAGCCATGCCTGCGGCGGCGAGGTCATTGCTGATCGAGAACGAGATGACGCCGTCGCGGACGAGCAGGACCTCCTTGGAGAAGGGCGCGTTGTGGCGCAGGTAGTGCAGCGCGGGGCTCAGCTTCGCGCTGCGCTCGTAGGGGATCGTCGGGCCGATGCGCGCGTGCTCGCCCAGGGTCAGGGGCTCGGCGAGGTAGTCGGGCGCCAAGGAGAGCTGGCCGTGCTCGTCGACCGCCGGCGGGTGGCGGCCGTCCTCGCGCAGGCGCCAGCGCGCCCACAGCTCGGCGATCACCTCTTCGGGGCGCGTGCGCCCGCGGACCCAGCGGCCCAGGCGAGCGCCGATGCCCGCCCGCGGACGCAGCAGGCGGATGATGAAGCGGCTGTGTGTGTCGAGGCCCGGCAGCCGCGCCTCGGTGTAGGGGTCTCGGTCTGCGCTGACCTGCTCGCGGCGTTCGAAGCGGCGCCCGCCGACGCCGGTGTGCAGCTCGACGGCCAGGGGGGCGCCGGCGAGGGCGTCGTTGATCGCCCGCCCGATCAGCATGCGAAAGCGTCGGTATCGCAGGTCGTCGTCGAGCAGCTCGGGGCGCAGGGGGGCGCCGAGGTCGGGCTCGAGGGCGCCGGCGAGCAGGTCCTGGAGCTCGAACGCGGCGAAGGAGAAGCCGGGGACGACCACGTCGATGGCGATGACCTCGACGGCCTCGTCGCTGGGATCCTCGCTGAGCTCGACGTGGACATGTGCGCGCGCGTGCTCGCTCAGGGCGTTGGCCGCCCGAACCACGGCCAGGGTCCACAGCCACTCGTCTTCGTCCACCGCCTTGGCGCGGGCGAGGGCCTGCTCGCGCAGGCGCAGCAGCGCCTTCTCGCGGGAGACGGTGAAGTGGCGACGCGGGGCCCCGGGGCGAGGGGCTGGGCCGCCAGGCTCGACGCCGGTGAGGCGCCGGAGCGCGAGCAGCTCGGTGACCGCCGGATGCAAGGGCGCGCCGCTCACGACGAGGCCCCCGAGCTGCGCGCCCAGCTGCGGTCGAGGCGATCGGCGACCTTGGCGAGATCGGCGGGCTCGGGGCCCTCGTCGAGCCCCGCGAAGATCGCCGCGGCCAGGGAGCAGGCGGCGATCAGCGGGCGCTGGGTGAAGCTGACGAGCGCGACCTCGACCAGGTCGTTGTGGCGGTTGAGGGTCAGCGCGCGCGGGTGTCGGCTCGAGCGCGGCAAGCTGGTGTTGGCGTGGAAGGCCAGGGGGGTCGCCGCGCCGCTGATCTCCATGCCAAACACGGGGCCGCGCTCGGGGCGGCCGCGGGCGTCGCAAAAGCGCCCGACCTGCACGTGCAGCCGCTCGTAGCCCAGGCCGTCGAGCATGCCGAGGAGCAGACCGCACAGGCCCCTGGCCTCCTCGGCCTCGATCTCGACCGTGGCCACGGCGCGCTCGAGGGCGACGAGCTCGAGCTCGGCGAGCTCGGCGAGCGCGCGCAGCCAGGGGCCGTCGTCGCCGAGGTCGCCGGCGATCACCGGGAGCTGGGTGGGCGCGAGCGCGGCCAGCAGGGCCTCGATGCCCTCGGCCAGGGAGCGGGGCCCCTGCGTCGACTCGGCGCTCGGCTGGGCGTCGGCGCGGAGCAGGGCCGGCGGGGTCGCTACCAGGAGCGGGCGCCCTGCCATGCGCTCGGCCGCCGTCGCCAGGCTCAGGCCGCGGGCGTGGGCGAGATCGCGGAGGATCACGGCCTCGCGCGGGCGCACGCCGTGGGCCCCGAGCTCGAGGCCGAGGTGGGCGTGCAAGGTCGCATGGATCGCGTGGCGCTCGCGGGTCCAGGCTGGATCCGTGGGCCCCTCCCCGGCTTCGGCCGGGTCCGGGCCGCCGACCTCGACCTGCTCGACGAGGCGGGCGATCAGGTCTCGGCGGAGCTGCTCGACCAAGAGGAGCAGCTGGCCCTCGATGGCCTCGCGGCCGTGGTTGTCGACGACCTTGTCCCGGGCCAGGGTCGTGTGCAGCTGGGGGCTGTCGGCCCAGACCTGGAGGTGCTTGGCGCTCTCCCCGAGGGATCGGACCATGTCGGGGCGAAAGATCGCCTGCGGCCCGCCCTCGGCGAGGATCAGCCCGCGACGCAGGAGCACCACGTTGGGCGGCGTGGCGAAGGCGACCCGCAAGGTGGTCTCCCCGCGCAGCTCCGCGCGGCTGACGAGGCTGTTCTCGGCGAGCTCGGGGCTGTCTTGGATCAGCTCCGGGGGATCCTCGCCGCTGAGATCTTCGAAGCTGAGCTCGAGCGGGCAAAACCGGCACCAGCGCCACAGGCTGTCGCGGATCGCCTCGGCGATGGCCTCGCGCTCGCTCGCGCGGCCGCGGCGGAACAGGCTGACCGTCGTGCCCTCGACCGGATCTTCGAGGGCGAGCTTCTCGAAGCTGCGATCGGCGTGAAAGACCAGCTCCCAACACTCGCCGTCGCGGCCCGTGTGCAAGAGCACCGCCTCGGGCTGCCAGGCGAACACGCTGACGAAGCCCACGCCGAAGCCTCCGGCCATGGTCTGGTCGCCGTCCTTGCCCGAGGAGAACAGCCGGGTCAGCTCGCGGTCGATGATCGCCTCGTCCATGCCCCCGCCGGTGTCGAGGATGACGAGCTCGAAGACGACCTCGTCGTCGCCAGCGCCCCCCGCGTCGACCCCGAGCGCCGCGAGCGGGTGGGCCTCGAGGGTGACCTCGACCCGGTCGCTGCCGGCGTCCATGGCGTTTTGGACGAGCTCGCGCAGGAAGTCGTAGGGGGACTCGAACTGCGCGACCAGTCGCTCGAGCAGCGCGTCGACTTCCGCGGCAGACATGGACGGCCGCGAGTGTGCCAGAACCACAGGATTTTTCAGGCCCTGGGTCGAGCGCGGCGCCCCTGGCCGCTCACCGCCGCGTGAGCACGAAGAAGGTGTACCCGTAGCGGTCCCCCCAGCGCTCGAAGGTAGCGATTTCCTCCTCGGCCTGGGCGATGACCGCGAGCATCGCCGCCGAGGCGCCTGGGCGCAGGGCCGCGCAGCGCTGGCGCAGGGGCTCGTAGTAGTCGTCGAGCCACGACGCGCGCGGGAGCCTCCGGGTCGCGCGCAGCTCGTAGGCGCCGATGCCCTCGATCCGCGCGGCGAGGCCGGCCTCGTCGAGGAGCTGGGGTAGGCGCGGCGCCAGAATTCGACGAGCGCGGGCGGGCGCTGGTCCGCGGGCACGAACCAGCACGCCTCGGAGAAGACCACCGCCGCGCCGGGGCGCAGGCAGGGCGCCCAGCTGCGCAGGGCCTGCTCGACACCGACGGTGAACACGGCGCCCTCGGACCAGATCAGGTCGAGCTCGCGCAGCGCGAGCGTGTCCATGGACGCGCGCTGGGTGTCCACGCGATCGCCGAAGCCGGCTCGCGCCGCGTCGGTGCGCAGGCGGGCGAGGAGCTCCTCTTGCACGTCGACCCCCGTGGTCCTGGCCGTGGGCAGCGCCTCGGCCAGGACCATGAGCGCGGCCCCGGAGCCGCAGCCGGCGTCGACGATCCTGGGCGCGGCGGGAAGCGAGGGGACGAGCTCGAGGATGGCCCTGGTGGTGGCGGCGTCGCCGGGGCCCTGGCGGGGGAGGCCGCCGAAGAGCTCGAGGAAGGCCGCCCAGGTCGGGTCGTCCTGTGCTGGGGCGGGTTCTCGACGCTCGTCGTTCATCGCCGCCGATGATGCCTGCGAGGACGAGGAAGGACGAAGGGCAAATGCTGTGAGCCAGTGGCGTACGAGTGGGTCGTTCAGCCCAGCGCGAGATCGAGGTCCTCGAGCAGCGCCTCGACGCTCGCGCGGTGCGTCCGAAAGCTCATCACGCACACCCGCAGCGCCACGGCCGGCCCCTCGCTCGTCGGGAGCTTGGTGCTCGACAAGAACGCGCGGTTACGGGCGTTGATCCCCGCGAGCAAGGCGACGTTGCGGCGGTCGAGGGCCTCGAGGGACTCGCCCTCGCGCCGGCGCAGGCGAACGGCCAGCGTGGACAGCTGCGGCCAGGCGACGAGCTCGAGCGGGGCGCCTGCGCGGATCCGGGCCGCGATGCCGTCGGCGCACAGCTGGGCCAGGGCGAGCTTCTCGAGCGCGGCCTCGCGGAAGGCCGCGGCGCCGTGGAGCATCAGCGGCAGCCACAGGCGCAGGCCTCGGAAGGGGCGGGAGAGCTCGGGGCCGAGCTCGGCGGGGCTGGGCAGGGCGCTGGCGTCGACGTCTCGCAGGTAGTCTGCCTCGCCCATGTGCGCGGCGGCCAGGCGGGCGCCCTCGCGGACGAGCAGGCAGCCGGTCCCGTAGGGCAAGAACATGCCCTTGTGGGGGTCGAAGCACAGCGAGTCGGCGGCCGCGATGCCGCGCAGGCGTCGGCGGCCCTCGTCGCAGAGCACGAAGCCACCGCCGTAGGCCGCGTCGACGTGCAGCCACAGATCTTCGCGGGCGCAGAGCTCGGCGATCTCGGGCAGGGGATCGATGGCGCCGGTGTTGGTGGTGCCGGCGGCCGCGACCACGCAAAAAGGTCGCAGGCCGCGGTGGCGGTCGGCCTCGACGCGGCGGCGCAGATCGTCGAGGTCGAGGCGGTAGAGCTCGTCGACGGCCACGCGGCGCAGGTTGGCCCGAGGGATCCCGGCCATGGACGCGGCCTTGGCCACGCTGTGGTGGGCCTGGCTCGAGGTGTAGATCGTGGCGTGGGCGTAGTCGCCGGTGTCGCCGAAGTGGTGGTGGCGGGAGGTGACGAGGGCGGTGAAGTTGGCCATGGAGCTGCCGCTGAGCAGCAGGCCGCGGGCCGCGGGGCCGTAGCCGAACTCGCCGGCGAGCCAGCGCAGGACCTCGTCTTCGAGGCCGACCCAGCCGGGCGCGGCCATGGCCAGGCCGGTGAAGCGGTTGCCGACGTCGGCGATCAGGTCGGCGAGGGCGGCAGCGTAGAGCCCCCCGCCGGGGACGTAGGCCATGTAGCCGGGCCCGGCGGTCTCGAGGCCGTGGTCCATGGTCGCGGCGATGTGGGCGAGGGCCTGGTCGAGGCCGCCGGGGAGGGGGCGCTCGGGGATGCCGGGGGCGGGCGGGCCGTCGACGCGGGTCGCGGGCTGCGGCGCTCGGGCCCCGCCGCCGGCCGGGCGCTCGGGGATGGTGCGCAGCAGCTCGAGGACGAAGCGTCCGGCCGTGTCCATCCACGCGGCGGCGGTCCCCGATTCGGGCTCGAGGCCGCCGGGCGGAGGGTCCGTGGGCGGGTCGAGGCGGGCCTGGAGGGGCTGCGGGGCAGGTGCGTCGGCGCTGCCTCCGACGCCGGCGCTGGGGGCCTGGTCGACGCTCGCCGCCGCGTCGTCGATGCGGTCGATCAGGCGCGCGGGGGGAGCGGGCGCCTGCGCTGCTTGGTCCGCGCGCTCGCTCGCTTCGTCGGCCGCGCGCGCGTCGGCGTCGGCGGGCGTCGGCGAAGGTGGCGTGCGGATGTCGTCGGGATCCAGCGGCATGGGCCGGCGAATCTAGCAACTCCGCGCGACCGGGCCCAAGGGCGGCAGGGCAACGCCAGCGATTGGCTGGGCTGGGCTGGGCTGGGCTGGGCTCGGCAAGCCTGGCGGGCTCTGCAAGCCTGGCCGACGAAGAGGGCTTCGCCTGCGCGACCAGCCGCCCGAGCCCGATGTCGATCGAGCTCGGTCGGCGTGGCGTGGTTCAGCCTGCGCGGCTCAGCCGGCCGAGCGCACGTCGTCGGACGCGGCCGCGGCCTTGGTCCGCGGCCGCCCGCGGAAGAAGCTGCGCCGGGTCTGCTGCCAGTCGGCGAGGGCGGCCTGGGCGGTCGCCGAGCCGGTGCGCTCGACGTGGCGCTCGAGCATCGCCCGCAGCTCGGCGGCGGCCTCGTCGTCGAGGGGGTCGAGCTGGAGGTACTGCGCGTTGATCTTCTCGGCCTCGCTGGACCGGAGGTAGACCACGCCGCCGGTCAGGCCGGCGCCGAGGTTGTCGCCCACGGCCCCGAGGATCGCCACGCGGCCCCCGGTCATGTACTCGCAGGCGTGCATGCCGGCGCCCTCGATCACGGCCTCGGCCCCGGAGTTGCGCACGGCGAAGCGGTCGCCCGCGCGGCCGCGCAGGTAGAGCGCGCCGCCGGTGGCTCCGTAGAGCGCACAGTTGCCGATCAGCACGTTGTCCTCGGCCACGAAGCGGGCCGTGGGCGCGGGCACGATGGCCACGGAGCCGCCGCTCATACCCTTGGCAACGGAGTCGTTGGCCTCGCCGCGCAGGCGGACCTCGAGGCCGCGGACCAAGAAGCAGGCGAAGCCCTGGCCGGCGCTACCCTCGAACTCGAGCTCGACGCTGCCGGGCTCGGGCAGGTAGCAGGCGCGGTCGGGATCCTCGAGGGTCCGCGGCTGGCGAGCCAGTGAGCGCATGCGCTCACCGTGGGCGCGCAGAGCCAGCTCGCCGGAGAGGCGCGCGAGCACGGCGCGGTCGCGGGTGGTGACCGGTAGCGTCAAGCTGGCCGGCTCGCGGCGGAGGATCTTGGGCCACAGCTCGTCGAGCAGGCGGCGGTCGAGCTCGCTAGGGCGCTCGCGCGGCGCCGGGAGCCGCGCCGTGTTCGGCTCCTCGGCGCCGGCGAGCAGGCGCGATAGATCCAGGCCACGCTCGATCAGCAGCTCGCGGTGGCGGCGAGCGGGCTGGAGCGCCTCGCTGCGCCCACGCAGGGCGGCGAGGGAGCGCAGGCCGAGGCCGGCGAGCAGCTCGCGGACCTCGTCGGCGAGCGCGACCATCGTCGCGACGATCGCCGCCGGAGAGCCGCGATACTTGGCCTTGAACTTGGGGTCGTGGGTGGCGATGCCCCGGGGGCAGCGGTTGTTCTCGCAGATCCGGGCCATGATGCAGCCCTCGGCGATCAGCAGCAGCTTGCCGAAGCCGAACTCGTCGGCGCCCAGGGCCGTGGCCACGAGCACGTCGAAGCCGCGGTGGAGGCCGCCGTCGACGCGCAGGCGCACGCGCTCGCGCAGGCCGTTTTGGGTCAGCGCGGCGTGGACCTCGGCGAGGCCGAGCTCCCAGGGCAGGCCGGCGTGCTTCATCGAGCTGATCGGCGCGGCCCCGGTGCCGCCGTCGCCACCGGAGATCTGGATGACGTCGGCGCCCGCCTTGGTCACGCCCACGGCGATCGTCCCGATCTCGGCGCCCGAGACCAGCTTGACGGCGATGCGCGCCCGCGGATTGACGGCGCGCAGCTCGTAGATCAGCTGCTTGAGGTCCTCGATCGAGTAGATGTCGTGGAGCGGCGGCGGCGAGATCAGATCGACCCCGGCCTTGGCGTGGCGCGCCTGGGCGATGGCGGCGTCGACCTTGATACCCATGAGCTGGCCGCCCTCGCCGGGCTTGGCCCCCTGGGCGATCTTGATCTCGATCTCCTCGGCGCAGGCCAGGTACTCGGCGTCGACGCCGAAGCGGCCCGAGGCGACCTGCTTGGTCGTCGCGGTCGTCCCGTCGACGAAGTACCACGGGTTCTCGCCGCCCTCGCCGGAGTTGCTGCGCCCGCCGATCTGGCGCATGGCCAAGAAGATGTCGCGCTGGGCCTCGGCGCTGATCGCCCCGAAGGACATGGCCCCGGCGCCGAAGGTCGCGAGGATCGTGGCGTTGGCCTCGACCTCGTCGAGCGTGAGGGCCTCGCCCAGGGGGCGCAGCTCGAAGAGCTCGCGCAAGTTGACGGGGTCCTCGTGCTCGCCGGCGGCGACGTAGGTCCGCCAGGCCTCGGCGCTGGGATCGCTGCTCGCCGCGGGGTCCTTGGGCCGCGCGCCCAAGGTGCCGATCTCGTGGACGAGCTTGGCCCGCGCGGCGGTCATCGAGTGGGCCTCGCCGGCGCGCCCGCGCGGGTGCTCCTTGAGCAGGTAGTTGCTCGGGAGCAGCTTGCCCTCGGCCGCGCGCGCGGCCGCGAGGGTGCGCAGCATGTCGGCGCCGATCGCCGAGAGGTCGAGGCCGCCGACGGGGCTGTGCAGCCCGGGGAAGTAGCGGCGCAGCAGGTTCTGGGACAGGCCGAGGCTCGTGAACAGCTTGGCGCTCTGGTAGCTGCGCACGACCGAGATGCCCATCTTGCTCATGACCTTGAGCAGGCCGGCCTCGAGCGCGCCGAGCAGCCGGCCCTCGGCGGCGTCGGCGTCGGCTTCGCTCTCGCCGGTCTCGCGGGCCAGGGCGCAGGCCAGGCGCGGGCACAGGGCCGTGGCCCCAAAGCCGACGGCGCAGGCGAGCTGGTGGGTGGTCCGCACGTCGCCGGTGTCGAGGACCAGCGAGGACTCGAGGCGCAGGCCCTCGCGGTTGAGGGCGACCACGGCGGCGCGCAGGGCCAGCAGGCTGGGCAGGGGCGGGCGCTCGTAGCTGGCCGCGCGGTCGCTGAGGATCACGATCCCGCGCCCGGCCTCGGCCGCGGCCAGGGTCTGCTGGGCGATGCTCTTGAGCGCGGCGTCGAGGGCCGTGCGCGGGTCGGCCGCGAGGGCCTCGGCGTCGACGCAGATGTCGATCTCGCGCGCGCGGATCCGCGGCTCGGTGGGCCGCTCGTGCTTCGGCGCGCTGTCGCACATCCGGCGCACGTAGGCCAGCTGCGCGAGGCTGAGCACCGGCGTGTCGAGGCGCAGGCCGGGGGCCTGGGGCAGCAGCTCCTTGGCCGCGAAGATGTTGGGACGCTTGCCCAGGTAGGTCGACAGATCCGTGACGCTGCGCTCGCGGATGTAGTCGAGGGGCGGGTTGGTGACCTGGGCGAAGGTCTGGAAGAAGTAGTCGTAGAAGCTGCGCGGCAGCCTGGAGAAGAGCGCTGGTCGGGCGGTGTCACCCATGGAGCCGATCGGCTCGCGGCCGTCGGCGATCATCGGGCCGAGGATCTTGTCGTGCTCTTCTTTGCTCAGGCTGAAGAGCGCGGCGAAGCGCCGGGCGTCGCCGAGGGTCGCGGCGTCGATCAGGGGCCGCACCGGCGCGGGCAGGCGCGGCGGATCTTGCGTCTCGCCGCGCCCGCCCGCGTCGGGGCCGAACTCGTGTGATGGGGTGGAGGCGGCGGACGCAGCCTTGGGCGAGGAGATCGGGAAGTCGATCAGCCGCGCGTCGAAGCGCGCGCCGAAGTTCTCGCGCGAGACCGAAGGATCGCGGAAGTGGACCTCGCCCGAGTCGAGCGAGACCTTGATGCCCGAGCCGGCGCCGACCATGCCCTGGGCCTCGATGGCCGCGGGGTCGAGGCCGAAGATCCCGGCCTCGGAGGCGAGCACGAAGCGGTCGGGGGTCATGGCCCAGCGAGCCGGGCGGAAGCCGTTGCGGTCGAGGCGAGCCCCGAGCGCGCGGCCGTCGGACCAGGCGATCAAGGCCGGGCCGTCCCAGGGCTCCATGGCCCGGCCCCAGAAGCTGTAGAAGTCGTTGCGGACCCCGGCGGTGGGGATGGTGATCGCCAGGATGTCCTCGATCTGGGGGATCGAGGAGCGCGCGCGCAGGGCCTCGACTTGCTCGTTGAGGTTGCCCGAGTCCGAGACGTCGCGGTGGGTCAGCAGCTCGTTGGGCGCCAGGCCGAGGGCCTGCTCGCGCGAGTAGGACCAGCTGCGGTTGCCGGCGATGGTGTTGATCTCGCCGTTGTGGGCGATCAGCCGGAAGGGCTGGGCCTTGTCCCAGGTGCTGCGGGTGTTGGTCGAGAACCGGCGGTGAAAGAGGGCGAAGCGCGTGACGAAGCGCGGGTTGACGAGGTCCGGGTAGAAGGCGGCGAGCTCGTCGGCCCGGGTCAGGGCCTTGTAGACCACGGTCCGACACGACAAGGAGGTGAAGAACAGGCGCTCGCGGGTGCGCGGGCCCAGGCGCTCGCGCAGGCGGGTGCGCGCGCGCTGCTTGGCCTGGTAGAGCCGGGCCTCGAAGCTGGCCTCGGTCCGGCAGTCCTTGGGTCGGCGGATGATCACGTGGAGGATCCGCGGGCGCGCGGCCGCGGCGATCGGGCCGAGCACGCCCGGGCGGATCGGGACCTCGCGGTAGCGCAGCACGTCGAGGTCGAAGACCGCGAAGGTCCGCTCGAAGATGCGCAGGACCTCGCCCTCGTCCTCGGCGTCGACGAAGAGGCAGCCGAGGGCGACGGACTGCGGCGCCTCGCCGAGCATCGCCCAGGGGATGTCGACCATGATGCCCGCGCCGTCGCTGCTGCGCCCGTCGGCGGCCACGGCCCCGCGGTGCTCGACGGCGGCCAGGGCTCGCAGGGCGCGCTCGAGGCTCTCGTGGCTGGCGACGCCGTCGCGGGCGGCGAGCAGCCCGACCCCGCAGGCCGAGTGGTCACGAAGGGGAGGCCAGGCGCCGCTCATCCCAGACCCCCGAGGCCGACGTAGGACTGCGAGCCGTGCTCCTCGATGTCGAGGCCGCGGCGCTCTTCGTCTTCGCTCACGCGCATGCCCATGGTCAGGTCGAGGAGCTTCATGCTCCCCCAGGCCGTGGACAAGCTCAGGGCGCCCACGGCGACCACGCCAGCGAGCTGGTGGAGGAAGGATACCTCGGCGGAGAACAGGCCGACGGCCAGGGTCCCCCACACGCCACACACGAGGTGGACCGAGATCGCGCCCACGGGGTCGTCGAGGCGCAGGCGGTCGAGGAGCATCACGGCGAGCACGACCAGGATGCCCGCGGCCAGCCCGACCTCGAGGGCCTGGCCGATCTCGAGCAGGTCGGCCCCGGCGGTCACCGCCACGAGCCCCGCGAGCGCGCCGTTGAGGCCCATGGACAGGTCGGGCTTGCCCTGGACCATCCACGAGGCCGCGACGGCGGTCACGATCCCGCCGGCGCCGGCGATGCAGGTGGCGACCAGGACCTTGGAGATCGCGCCCGGGTCGGCCGAGAGCACCGAGCCGCCGTTGAAGCCGAACCACCCGAACCACAGCAAGAACACGCCGATGGTCGCCAGCGGCATGCTGTGGCCGCGGATCGGGACCATCTTGATGGCCACCCGGGTGTCGCCGCTGGCCTCGTCGTGGATTCGCGTGGGCCGGTACTTGCCGATGCGCGGGCCGAGCACGATGACGCCGGCGAGGGCACCCCAGCCGCCGACGCCGTGGACGATGGTCGAGCCGGCGAAGTCGTGGAAGCCGAGCTCGGCGAGCCAGCCGCCGCCCCACAGCCACATGCCCGCGACGGGGTAGACCAGGGCGACGAAGAAGGTGGAGAAGATCAGGAAGCTGCCCAGGCGGACGCGCTCGGCGACGGCGCCCGAGACGATCGTGGCCGCCGTCGCGGCGAACATTCCCTGGAACAAAAAGTCCGTCCAGTAAGTGTAGGCGCCGTTCGCGTAGGCGATGTCGTTGGCCTCTGGCGGGGGCTGAAGCCCGAATCCCGCGAAGCCCGCGACCCCGCCCGCGAAGTCGGCACCGGGGTACATGAGCGAGAAGCCTACGCCGGCGTAGGTCAGCAGCCCGATGGCGATGATGCAGAGGTTCTTGAAGAGGACGTTGACGGTGTTCTTTGCCTGGGTCAACCCGGCTTCCAGGGTGGCGAAGCCGAGGTGCATGGCAAACACCAAAATCGTCGCCAGTATCATCCAAACGTTGTTCACGAAGAACAGCGCTTGCTCTCCGGGGTCCACCGGAGCGGTCTGGAGCAGGATTGGGGAGAGATCCATCTCACGAATATTCACGCAAGCCTCATTCCGTCCGCAATTCTGGAAAAGTTTAGTGAATTCAACAATGTACGATCACGCGCATGCCTACGTTTGCGTAGGATTATGGATCCATCCTACATTTTTGTAGGCATGACCTCCACTTCTGGCCCCACCGAGCGCATGGATCTGCGCGACGCCATCGACGGGATGCTGCGGATCCTCGCGGAGCGCCCGGGGATGGCGCATCCCTACCTGACATTGGTGGATCCCGAGAGCGGTGAGATCCGCATCGAGGAGGCGGTCGGCCTGACCGAGCAGCAGGTCCGCAGCGGCCGCTATCGCTTTGGCGAGGGCATCGTCGGGCGGGTGTTCGAGAGCGGGCGGACGCGGGTCGTGCACGGCTCGAGCCCCAAGTTCCTCAACCGCCTCGGGCGCACGCAGCCCGAGGGCATCTCCTTCATCTGCGCGCCCGTCCGCCTCGCCGACGGCCAGGTCGTGGGCACGCTCTCGGTCGACCGCCACGCCGCCGACCCGCGCGTGCTCCAGGCCGACGTCGAGCTCGTCGAGGTCGTGGCCGAGATGTTTGGTCGCGCGCTGCAGCTGCGCGGTCGGGCGGTGGAGCGCAGGCGGGAGATCGAGGCCGAGAACCGCCGGCTCCAGGCCGAGCTGCGCGGGCGCTTCCGCATCGCCAACATGGTCGGGAGCGACAAGTCGATGCTCGCGGTCTACGAGAAGATCGCCCGAGTCGCGCCGACCAACACCACGGTGCTGCTGCGTGGCGAGAGCGGGACCGGCAAGGAGCTGGTGGCCAGGGCGATCCACTTCGCGTCCAAGCGAGCCGCCGCGCCCTTCGTGGCCATCAATTGCGCGGCCCTGCCCGAGGCGACCCTGGAGAGCGAGCTCTTTGGCCACGAGCGCGGGGCCTTCACCGGGGCGATCGAGACCCGCAAGGGTCGCTTCGAACTCGCCAACGGCGGGACGATCTTCCTCGACGAGATCGGCGAGCTGCGACCGGCGACCCAGGTCAAGCTGCTGCGCGTCTTGCAGGAGCGCTGCTTCGAGCGCCTGGGCGGGACGCGGACCTTGGCCTGCGACGTCCGGGTGCTCGCGGCCACGCACATCGACCTCGAGGGCGCCCTCGCCCAGGGGCGATTTCGAGAAGACCTCTATTACCGACTCAACGTGTTCGAGATCGTGCTCCCGGCGCTTCGAGATCGTCGCTCCGACATCCTCGAGCTCGCCAATTTTTTCGTCGATCGCTACGGCGCCGAGCAGCAGCCGCCGGTCACCCGAATCTCGCGGCGCGCCGCGGATCTGCTCTACGGCTGGGACTGGCCGGGCAACGTCCGCGAGCTGCAAAATTGCATCGAGCGGGCCGTGCTCCTGGCCAACGGAGGCGTGCTGCGAGTCGAGCACCTGCCGGCGACGCTGCGCGGTCGCGAGGTCGACGAGGGGGAGGCGGCCGCGGACGCGAGCGAGCTGGCCTTCACCCCGCCCGCGGGGGCGACCCTCGACGAGGCCCTCGAGGCGCTCGAGGCCCGGATGCTGCGCGAGGCGCTGGCCGCGAGCGATGGCAACCGGGCGGCAGCGGCGAGGGCGCTCGGGATCAGCGAGCGACGAATGGGCCTGCGGGTTCGAAAGTACGGGCTCGAGAATGGCGATTGATTGACGACACCGACCAATCCGCGAATGACCAGGCTTGGAATCGCTCGGGCGGCGTAAATTTCGAGTCGGCGAGATATTTCAACCCTATAGTCATCGCAGTGGAAATGCACGGGAGCGAACAGTTGGTCGCATCCGAATCGCGCGAGCGCGTCGAGGCTCGGGTGCACCGCAGGATTCAACTCAAGCGCTGGCTGGGCATGCGCCGGGCCGTCGAGATGCTCGGCGAGATCGAGGACGAGGACGAGCTGCTCGCCGCCGCGGCCAGGCTGCTGGTCGATGAGTTCGGCATGGTCGACTCGGTCGTAGCGATGATCGACGCGAAGGCGGGGGTGCTGCGTCCACGGGCGGCCGCGGGGGCGGCCGAGCGCTCGCCAGAGGTCAAGGAATTCCCCCTGAAGAAGGGCTTCATGAAGATCGTCGACGTGGCGATCACCGGGGAGCCGGTGGTCATCCGCGACGCGGTCGCGCGCGCGGACGCGGAGGGCTGGGGTCAGCTCGCGCGCGAGGCCAAGCTGCGCAACGCGATGATCACGCCGATCCGCGTCGGCGACACGATCCACGGGGTGATCGCCGCGGGCCAGGCCGAGGTCGACATCGGCGAGGACGACGTCGTCATGATGGTCACCTTCGGCTGTCAGCTCGCGCTCGCGCTCTCGCGCCTCCGGGCCGATCGCGACCGCCAGCGCCGCGTCGAGGAGCTCGAGGCCGCCAACGCGCGCCAGGCCAAGCTGCTCGAGACCGTGCGCGAGCTGTCGACCCCGGTCGTCCCCGTGCACGACGGGATCCTCGTGCTCCCCCTGGTCGGGACGATCGACACCGACCGCGGCGAGCAGCTCATGGAGGTCCTGCTCGCGGCCATCGGCCAGGCGCGGGCCGAGGTCGTGATCTGCGACGTGACCGGCGTGCCGGTGATCGACTCGGCGGCCGCCGACATCCTGCTCCGGGCGATGCGGGCCGGGAAGATGCTCGGCGCGAAGGGCATCCTCGTGGGTGTGTCGCCGACCGTCGCCCAGACCCTCGTGGGCCTCGGCGTCGAGCTCGAGGGGATCGTGACCTGTAGCAACCTCCAGGCAGGGATCGCCAGGGCGATGACCATGCGCGGGCGCGAGCGACCGAGGCGTGCGCGGACGAGCGGGCGCTCGCTCGGCGAGCTGCGCTGACGCGCGCGCGTCGGACCGAGGCGCGCGCGTGGGCCACCGGCCTCGAGCCGCGCACCCAGCTCGTCGGCGGCGCGCCAGCTCGTCGCCAGCGAGCCCGCTCGTGGGCTCGCGCTCAGTCGCCCGAGACGACCTCGAGGACGGCCTCGATCGCAAACACCTCCCCCGCGCGCTGGACCTTGACCGCCACGCTGTCGCCGGGCTCGAAGTTGTCGAGGGCGTTGAAGAGGTCGTCGAAGCTGGCCACGGCGTAGTCGTCGATGCCGACGATCACGTCGCCGAGGAGGATGTCCCGGCCGCGGCGGCGCAGGCCCTGGAGGCCGGCCTGGTGCGCGGGCCCCTGGGGCGAGACTTTTTCGATGATCACGCCCTGGATCTTGGCCCGGGCGGCGAGGCGATCGGGGACGACCTCGATGCCGAGGGAGGCCCGGCGCGGCTGGCCGTACTCGATGATCTGCGGGACCAGGCGGGTGATGGTGTCGACCGGGACGGCGAAGCCGATCCCCGCCGAGGACCCGGTCTTCGAGTAGATCATCGTGTTCATGCCGATCAGCTGGCCGGCGGAGTCGAGCAGCGGCCCGCCGGAGTTGCCGGGATTGATCGACGCGTCGGTCTGGATCATGTTGCGGATCGTGACCCCGCCGTAGCCGAGGACCTCGCGGTCGAGGGCCGAGATCACGCCCACGGTCAGGGTGTGGTCGAGGCCGAAGGGGTTGCCGATCGCCAGGGTCTTTTGACCGACGATCAGCGGCTGGCCCTTGGCCGGTCGCGCCACCGGGGTCAGCTCGGCGGCCGCGTCCGCGTCGAGCTCGAGGGCGAGCACCGCGATGTCGCGCTTGGGGTCGCCGCCGACGAAGCGCGCGGGCACGGTGCGATCGTCGAAGAGCGTGACCGAGAAGCTGTCGCCGCCGGCGACGACGTGGAAGTTGGTGACGATGTGGCCGCGCGCGTCCCAGATGAAGCCGCTGCCGGTGCCCGCGGGGATCTGGTCGACGCGCAGGGTGAAGCGGTTGCGGACCAGCTGCGACTGGGTGATGAACACCGTGGCCGGGGCGGCGGCCTCGAACACGGAGATGGAGTTGCGCTCGTCCTCGATGGCGGCGCCGGCCGAGAGGCTCGGGACGAGGGTGCTCGCGCCTGGCTGGCCGGGCGCGGGCTGCTGGGCCGGCTGGGCGTCCGCGCGTGGGCTGGGCCGTGGCTGGGTGCTGGGCGGGGCGCCCTGCTCCGGCGCGGGGTCCTGGCTGGGCGCGCTGGGTGGGGCGGCCGCTCGCGCCTGGTCGGGCTGGGCGGGGCTGCCTGTGGCTCGCGGGTCGTCTTTGTCCGGGGCCGGCGGACGCTCGGTGTCGCAGGCTGCCAGGCACAGCGCTGTGCTCGAGAGCAGGGCCGCGAGCGCGGCCCGGGGCCGAGTCATGGCGATCTTCGGGCGCACGACAGGGACCATAGCCGAGGGCTCCGGCCCAGGCACGCGAGCCCCGGGCTCGCCGCGGCCGCGGACGCGCGCCGCGGGGGGTGGACCTCGCGGGGAGGGCGAGGTGCACGGGGAGCACGCGTGAGGGGGCCTTGGGCCCAGGCTCGCGCTCGGTGAGCGCGGCCACGCGGCCGCCTGCGTGGTGGATTCAGGCCCGGGCTGCTATATCTCCAGGCTCATGGGCGAGGCCGGGAAGCCGCTCGAGGCGTGCCCTCACTGCGGGGCGAACCACCCCGAAGAGATCCTGATCTGCCCGAACACCAACCGGGTGCTGGCGCTCGAGGGTCGGGTCCTCGATCACCGCTTCCGCTTCGTGCGCAAGCTCGGCGAGGGCGGCATGAGCACGGTGTGGATGGCCGAGAACTATCGCGTCCGCAAGCGGGTGGCGATCAAGCTCATGCACCCCGAGTACGCCCGCAACCCGCGGACCTTGCATCGCTTCCAAAACGAGGCGACCTCGGCCGGGCGCATCGGCAACCCGCACATCTGCGACATCCTCGACCTCGGCGAGTCGCCGCTTGGCCCCTACATCGTCATGGAGATGCTGGTCGGGCAGAGCTTCGCCGAGCTGCTCGAGAGCCAGGGGCGCATCGACCCCTCGCTGGCCGTGCTGATCATCCGCGAGGCCCTCGTCGGCCTCGAGGCGGCCCACGCCGCGGGCATCATCCACCGCGACCTCAAGCCCGAGAACGTGTTCCTCCACGAGCCCGAGCCCGGGCGCATGCTGGTCAAGCTGATGGACTTCGGGATCTCGAAGTTCACCGAGGATCCCGGCGGCGGGCGGACCGGCGCCAACGTGGTCATGGGTACGCCCGAGTACATGTCGCCGGAGCAGGCGGCCGGGGCCGCCAACGTCGACGCGCGCACGGACATCTGGGCCATGGGTGTGATGCTCTACCGGGCGATCGCCGGGCTCGAGCCCTTCCGCGGCAAGACCATGGCCGCGCTGCTCCTGGCCCTGTCCACCGAGGAGCCCGAGCCGCTGCGCAAGTACGCCCCGGAGCTCCCCCCGGGGCTGATCGCCGTCGTCGAGCGCTGCCTGCAAAAGCAGCCCGACCAGCGCTACCAGACCGCCAGCGAGCTCCACGAGGCGCTCGCGCCCTTCCAGCAGATCGTCGCCGAGGGCGAGCGCCCGGCCGCGCCGGTGCGCACGGGCAAGACCATGGCGATGGCCCTGGACCCCTCGGCGGCCGCGGCCATGGCTGCGATCCACCAGGCCCAGGCGGGGGACCGGCCGCCTGCGGTCACGCCCGTGCAGGGCAGCATGGCCATGACCTCGGCGGGGACCTCGGCGGGGACCTCGGCTGGGCTGGGGACGCGCGTGCCCGGCTCGGATCCAGCGCTCGCGGCCACGGCCGCCTTCGAGCCGCCGCAGACGCCGACGAGCGCGCCAAGGGCTCCGACGGTGGCGCCTGGCTCCGCTCCCATGGGCACCATGGGCGGCGCGACCATGGGCTCGGCGCAGACCATGGCGACCTCCGCTGGCTTTCACGCCGGCGCCCCAAACCCGACACGGACCACGCACCCGGGCGCTCAGGCGCAGGGGCAGACCTGGTCCACGGAGCTCGACCCCAACCTCGCCGGGCCGGATCAGAGCTGGTCCATGGGCAGCAGGGGCAGCTTTGGCGACGGCGACGAGCGGCCCGATGGCCGCGGTGGCCGCCGCCGCAAGCGTGGCTGGGTCGGCTGGGTGGTCGGCCTGGGCATGCTCGGGCTCCTCGGGGGCGGCGCGGCCCTGGCCTGGTCCATGGGGCTGATCGAGTTCGGCGGCGAGAGCACGCAGGAGGTGGTCGTCGCGGGCAGCGAGAGCGGCGAGAGCGGTGAGCCGCTCGCCGACTTGCCGCTCGAGACCGAGGGGACCGACGAGAGCGGGACGGCGGGCAGCGAGACCGCGGACGAGGGCAGCGAGACCGCGGACGAGAGCGGCGAGAGCGAGACCGAGGCCGGCGAGGGCGACGACGAGGGCTCGAGCTCGAGCAGCGGTGGTTCGAGCTCGAACTCGAATTCGAATTCGAACAGCGGTGGGTCGAACTCGAACTCGAACTCGAACTCGAACAAGACCAAGCCCGATCTCACCAAGGTCTACCAGGCCGGCACGCTCTACACGCCCAAGTCGCGCGGGCCCAACGGCTCTTACACCTTCGCGCGCAGCTACTGCGCCAAGCTCAAGCGCGCCAAGACCAACGGCTTCAGCAAGTGGCGCATGGCGAGCGCCTCGGAGATCCAGAGCTTCCGCAACGTCGGGGTCGACAAGCTGCTGTACTGGACCAAAGAGACCGAGGGGGTCAACGCCAAGGCCCTGGAGATGCTCAGCGGCCGCGTGCTGCTCAAGCCCCAGGTCAACAAGTCGCCGCGGGCGTTTTGCGTGTCGACCAAGTGAGCGCGCGCTGGTTCGTGTCTGCTTCGCGTCTGCTTCGTGTCTGGGCTGCGAGAAAGTCCCCGGGCTGCTAGCGTGCGCGCATGCGTACGAGGCTTGCACTCACCCTCACGCCCAGCCTGACCGTGGCGCTCGCGCTCTTCGCCTGTGGCGACAGCGGCTCGAGTGACGAGGAGATCGGGGAGAGCGGCTCGTCGACCACCGCCGACACGGGCACGGACTCGAGCACGGGGGACACCAGCGAATCGGGCTCGACGAGCGCGGGCGAGTCGGGCAGCGAGACCGCCGACACGGACAGCGAGACGGACACGGACACGGGCACGACCGGCGAGGACATCCCGCCTTGTCCCTACGAGCCCGTGGACGGCGACCCCGAGGTCGAGCTCGAGCTCGTCGCCGAGAACCTGAGCGCGCCGACCTTCGTGATCGGCCACCCCGAGCAGCCCGATCGCCTGTTCGTCACCCTCAAGAGCGGCACGGTGGTGATCGTCGAGCCGGGCAGCACCACGGCGAACGCCGAGCCCTTCTTGAGCGTGGAGGTCAGCGACTTCTCGGAGATGGGCCTCTTGTCCATGGACTTCCACCCGGACTTCCCCGAGGACCCGCGGGTCTACGTGCACTACAGCCCTTCGGGGGAGCTGCGCTCGCGCGTGTCCGAGTTCAGCCTCGACCCCGAAAACCCCGACGCGGTCGACCCGGACAGCGAGCGGATCATCTACGAGAAGTCCCAGCCCCTGGGCAACCACAACGGCGGTCAGGTCGCGTTTGGACCCGACGGCTACCTCTACTTCTCGATCGGCGACGGCGGGGATCAGGGCGACCCCAACAACCGCGCGCAAGATCTGAGCACCTACTTTGGCAAGATCATGCGCGTCGACATCACGCCGAGCGGAGACGAGGGCTACTCGATCCCCGCCGACAACCCCTTCGTCGACGATGCGGACGTGCTGCCGGAGATCTGGGCCTATGGGCTCCGCAACCCCTGGCGCTTTGGCTGGGACCCCGCGACCGGGTGGATGTACGCCGGCGACGTCGGGCAAAACGCCTGGGAGGAGCTCGACATCATCGAGCCCGGGAAAAATTATGGCTGGCGCCCGATGGAGGGCAACCACTGCTACGGCCAGGACGACTGCGACACCACGGCCGATCCGAACACCGCCAACGTCGACGGCTACATCGCGCCGATCTACGACTACGGCGGGGCCCAGCGCTCGATCAGCGCCGGTTACGTCTATCACTCCTGCGAGGTCCCGGCCTGGGACGGGCGCTACTTCTTCGCGGACTACGTGCTCAACAGCATGTGGGCGCTGGTCTGGGACGGGCAGAGCGTGGACTTCCTGGGCGAGGTCGCGCAGCCCGAGAACATCTCGACCTTTGGGACCAACGCCTGGGGGGATGTGTATTTGGCGGAGACGATCCTCGGGTTGGTCCCGCCGCATCCGGAGAGCTCGCGGATCTGGCGGGTCGCGCCTGCGGGCTGAGGAGCCACCCGCGCTCTGAGGGCGCTCGGAGCGTCGCCCTGCCGCGCCTCTTCGACGTCGCCCATCGCCCGTGTGGCGGCGTCGAGGGGGAGGCCTTGCCCGGCGATGGCACCTCGTGGCCGCCCCTCGTGGCGGGTCTGCGCTGCTAGAGTTGGATCATGATGATCCATGACATGCGAGCTTGGGTAGTTGGTGCGGGCCTATGGATGTTGCTCGCCGGTTGTCCCGCAGACGGGGTCGACGATGACGTGGGCTCGTCCACCGAGACCACAGAAGGTGAGACCACGGAAGGTGAGACCACGGAAGGTGAGACGACGGGCGAGGGTGAGACGACGGGCGAGGGTGAGACGACGGGCGAGGGTGAGACGACGGGTGAAGGCGAGACGACGGGCGAAGGCGAGACGACGGGCGAAGGCGAGACGACGAGCGAAGGCGAGACGACGAGCGACACCAGCGAGAGCGTGTCTTGTGGTGAAGACACCTGCGTCGGTGGGGACATCTGCGTGGTGCCTGGGCTCGATTGTGACTATGATCCCTGCTACGAGGGAATGGAGGCCGAGTTCTTCTATCCCGACCCCTTTTGTTCGCCGGTCCCCGCGGGCTGTGATCTCGACGATACGCCGTGCCTGGAGGATGCGCTGTGCGTGGGTGGCTACGACGACGGCACCTTCGAGGACGGCAAGCTGCACTGCGCCGTCGTTGCGCTCGACTGTTTTTGCTGACCCTCGAGCTTGCGCCTCCTCGTTGGGCTCGAGGCGGCTCGTGGGCTGACGCCAGGTGTCTCGACTCGAGTGCCCCTGGTCTCGGAGGGGTCTTCGTAGACGGCGCCCGAAGACATTCCGCGTATCTTCGCGAGCCTGTGGTCGGCGCAGCGCGTATGCTCGAGCCATGCCTCGCCTCCATCTGATCGAGCTCCACGAACAGCCCTGGTGTCCCCGCGTGCTTCGGGACGGCATGCGGGCCGTGCTTCAGCAGATCTCGAGCACGCTCCCGGCCTACGACGCCGTCATCGAGGTACTGCTCCGTGCCATGCAGGCGAGCGGGACGACCAAGGTCCTCGATCTCTGCTCTGGCGCCGGAGGCCCCTGGGACCGCCTCGCCTCGCGGGTCGCCGACGATCCGCGCATCGACCATGTCCTCCTGACCGACCTCTACCCCGACGCCGAGGCGATGGAGGATCTACAGCGGGGCACCGGTGGCCTGTGCTCTCCCCATCTCGAGCCCGTCAACGCCCTCGACGTGCCCGAAGACATGCCGGGCTTTCGCACGCTCTTCATCGCCTTTCACCACTTCGACCCCGAGCAGGCCAAGCGCGTGCTCGCCAATGCCGTCGCCGCGGGGAGAGGGGTCGGTGTCTTCGAGCTCACCGAGCGCCGCCCCTACTCGACCTGCTTCGTCTCACTGACCATGTTCCCCCTCGCCCTCGCCTTGCTGCCTTTCGCCCAGCATCGGCGCGCGGGCTTCTTCGTGTTCACCTACCTCTTGCCGCTGATCCCCGCGCTCACGACCTTCGACGGCATGGTCTCTTGCATGCGCTCCTATCACCCCGAGGAGATGCTCGCGATGGCGCGCGAGGTCGGCCCCGACTACGAGTGGCAGGCGGGGCGAGTGCGCTGGCCGTCGAGTCCGGTGGCGGTCGTCTACCTCACCGGCGTGCCACCTTCGCGCTGAGCTGAGGCCCAGAGCTGGCAATTGGGGCGGAGGTGGCGATCGAAGTGACACTCGGATCGGCAATGTCGACGCACTCGATGGGCTTGTTTCACCGTTTGGGCGCGAGTCGACCACCTGCCCCGAGGCTCAGGCGCGGAGCTGCCCGAGGTGGCTTGCGCGTGGCTCCTAGGGCGAGGCGCGATGTCGAGCAATGACCGCCCGCCCCCCCGGGCGGGGTCTCCACAGTGTGGAAGCTCGCCACGATGACGCGGCGCGCTTCGTTTTTAGCCTGGCTTGGAGACACAAATGTCGACGCGCCCCCGCCGCTCGGGTGTCGCCTACCCGGAGAAGGGGCCGGTCGCAGGCGCGCTTGCGCTCAACCCGTGGACACGGGCTGCGCCGCGCGG
This sequence comes from Pseudenhygromyxa sp. WMMC2535, assembly GCF_011083025.2. Lineage (NCBI taxonomy): Bacteria > Pseudomonadati > Myxococcota > Nannocystales > Nannocystaceae > Pseudenhygromyxa > Pseudenhygromyxa sp. WMMC2535. The sequence goes on along the minus strand of NZ_JABJWV010000001.1, from coordinate 1,251,739 downwards.
GCGTCGATCTGTGCCTGAATCGCCGCTTCGAATTCGTCGCGATTGGCGAAGCTCTTGATCTTCGGGCCGATGGTCGCGTTGACCAAGGCCGCGCCCATCATCACCAGGCGCGAGCTGAACAGCAGATGAACGTCGTCGAGCTGCTCTTTGTTGTCGCGCATCCAATCGGTCCACCGCCGGCGGAATTCAGCCTCGAAGAAGGCGAGATCCGTGGCGTCGATGGCCATGCTGACGCGGTGGCCTTCGGCGATGCGTTGGTCAAAGCGCTTGGAAATCGGATCGACGACGATCACGGACGCGGTGCCGTAGTAGCGGGTCACAAACACCCCCGGGGCCCTCTCGTGGACTTCGACGTGGCCGTGGGTGTGCTCGATCAGCATGCGATGCTCTTCTTCGCTGATCTGCATGGGTAAGTGGCGAGCGAGCTTCCTCGTCGAGGTTAGCAGTCTGAGCGTGGGTGCGTAGTGAAGGCGGCCGCCAGGCGTCGATCTTGGCCGCTTCTCGCCCGGCTCGTGCCCGCCCCTCGCTCTGTTCACACATTCAGCCCCGCGCGGCCGAACGCCTGGTCATGGCCAGGCGCCCGCGCCGGCGAAGGATCCGCGCGGCTTTGGACATGTCCCCCGAGCCCACCTAAGCTCGACCAAGCGATGGAGCAGCCGCCTTTTTCGCCCCAGACAGCCGTGTCGGGGAGCACACTCGGACCCCAGGGTAATACGCCCGGTTCGAGTGATCCCCACGCCGAGGGCTCGGGGGCGACGGACGCTCTGGACGCGCTGATGAAGGTGCTCGGGATCCTCGGCCGGCGCTGGCTGGTGGTCCTGGTGACCACGGTGCTGGCCGTGGCCGTGGGCGTGCTGATCGCGTCGATGCTCCAGCCCCAGTGGCGCGCGACGGCGACCCTGGTGGTCAACCCGGGCGGTTCTCAGGTCCTCGACAAGGTTCGCGGGGTCACGGAAGAAGACGACCGTGATCGCTTCGGCTACCAGCAATACTTCGAAACCCAGCGCGAGATCATCCTCAGCCGCAAGGTCGGCAAGGCGGCGCTGGCGGAGCTGGGCCTCGCCGACGACCCGACCTTCCTGGGGACCGAGGGGATCCGTGACGCGCGCCAGCGCGAGGAGGCCGAGCAGGCCACGGACCCGGTCCGCCGGCTCCAGGGCATGGTCAGCGTCGAGGAGGTGCGCGGCTCACGGGTCATGGCGGTGGCGGCCGAGTACCCCGATCCGATCGTCGCCCAGGACATCGCCAACGCCGTGGTCGAGGCCTACCTCGAGCACATCAACCGGCGGCGCTCGGACACCGGCGACAAGGCGCAGACCGACGTCGAGGCCGAGCTCGCCAAGGCCTCGACGGCGCTCGAGGAGGCCGAGCGGGCGCTCGAGAAGTTCAAACGCGAGAACAAGATCACCTCGATCTCCCTCGAGGATCGCCAGAACCTGATCGCCCAGAACATCTCCACGCTCTCGTCGGCGGCCAAGACCTCCCAGGCCGATCGCATCGCGATCGAGGCGACCTTCAAGCAGGCCAAGCGCCTGCAGTCCGAGGGCAGCCTGGCAGGGGCCTCGCTGCTCGGCTCCGGCGAGCGGATCATCTTCGACAGCATGCTCGCCGAGCGCATGGAGGCCGAGCGCGACTTCAACGAGCTCGACTTGCGCTACGGCGAGAAGCATCCGCGCTGGCAAAAAGCCAAGCGCCGCCTCGACCTGATCGAGGAGCGGATCGCGTCGGAGAACAAGGGCCTGGTCCGCAGCCTCGAGGCGCGCAACAAGGCCGCCCAGGAGACCGAGACGCGGCTCGAGGCTGCGCTCGAGAACGAGCGCGAGCGCGCCCTGGAGCTCGGTCGGCTCGAGCCGGCCTTTCGTCAGCTCGAGCGCGAGGCCGAGGGCGCGGCCGAAGCCTACGCCAAGCTGCGCACCCGGGCCGACGAGATCGGGGTCAGCAACCGCGTCGAGATTCCCCCGGTCGAGATCCTCGACGAGGCCACCCGCCCGGAGCGGCCGATCCGCCCGCGCAAGGGCCTGCTGATCGCCGTGGCCGCGTTCGCGGGCTTGATGATCGGCAGCGTCGCGGCGGTGGTCGTCGACCTCCGTGACCACCGGATCCGCAACGTCGCCGACCTCGAGCGCGCGCTCGCGGGCTTCGGCCTGCCGACCCTGGGCCAGCTCCCGCTGCTGCCCGCGGACCCGGCCCTGGGCGTGGGCAACATCCGCGCCCAGCGGCGCCGCCGGGACCTCTACACCCACCTCTTCCCGCAGTCGCTGATGGCCGAGCGCTGCCGAGGCATCCGCACCGGCCTGGCCTTCACGTTGTCGAGCGACAAGCCCACGGTGCTGCTAGTGACCTCGCCGGCGTCCTCCGAGGGCAAGAGCTCGACGGCGATGAACCTGGCGCTGAGCTACTGCCAGGCCAAAAAGAAGGTCTGCTTGGTCGACGCCGACATGCGGCGGCCGCGGCTGCACCAGGTCTTTCCGCAGGCCGTGGGCAAGGAAGAGTACGGCCTGGCCACGGTGCTCCAGGACGAGCACGAACTCGTCGAGGTGCTCCAGACCGATCTCGAGGGCGCGCCGGAGCAGCTCACGGTGATCACCTGCGGGCGCGTGCCCGAAAACCCCGCCGAGCTGCTCGACTCGCCCTCGGCGCGGCGGACCCTGGCCGAGCTGCGCGAGCGCTTCGACGTGGTGATCATCGACTCGCCGCCGGTGCTCCCGGTCACGGATCCGCTGATCTTGGCCCCGCGGGTCGACGGCGTCGTGCTCGTCGCGCGCTGCCGGGCGACCACGCGCACGGACGTGATCCGGGCGCTGACGACCCTGCGCCAGGGCGACACCAACTTGCTGGGCGTGGTCCTCAACGAGCTCGACGCCCGCGACGAGGGCCGGCGCTACACCTCCGAGTACTACACCTACCGGGCCGACGAGGCCCCAGAGGCATCACGCGCGTGACCGCCACCATCGACACGGTTCATCACACTCTGCGCGCCGAGCCCCGGACCTGGCTGGTCACGGGCGCGGCCGGCTTCATCGGCTCGCACCTGTGCGAGCACCTGCTCGCCCTCGGCCAGCGGGTCATCGGCCTCGACAACTTCGACACCGGCAAGCGCGAGAACCTCGACGCGGCGATCCGCGGGGCGCAGGCGCGGGGGGCCGAGGACGCCGCTGGGCGCTTCGAGCTGGTCGAGGCCGACGTCCGCGACGCGGGGGCCTGCGCGGCTGCCTGCGCGACGGCGGAGCACGTGCTCCACCAGGCCGCCGTGGCCTCGGTGCCGCGGACCCTGGCCGAGCCCGGCCTCGCCCACGCGGTCAACGTCGACGGCGTGTTCAACCTGCTCGAGGCCGCGCGCCTCGGCGGGCGCGTGCGCAGCTTCGTCCAGGCCTCGTCCTCGGCGGTCTACGGCGACTGCCCCGGCGAGGCCGAGACCGGGGCTCAGCGCGAGGCCGTGATCGGCCGGCCGCTCTCGCCCTACGCCGGGCAAAAGCGCATCGCCGAGGTCCTCGCCCAGACCTGGACGCGGACCCACGGCCTGCCCACGGCCTCGCTGCGCTACTTCAACATCGTCGGTCCGCGCCAGGATCCCAACGGGGCCTACGCGGCGGTGATCCCCAAGTGGGTGGCGACCTTCGCCGCGGGCGAGCAGCCCAAGATCTTTGGCGACGGTCAGACCAGCCGCGACTTTTGCCCGGTCGAGGACGTGGTCCAGGCCAACTTGCTGGCCGCGACCTGGCCCGAGCGGGTCGACGCGGCCGGCCGCGAGCGCCCGGCGGATCCCAGCGAGGGCGTGTTCAACGTCGGCCTCGGCGGGCGGACCAGCCTGCTCGAGCTCTACGCGATGATCCGCGCGGGCATGGCCGAGCTCGGCCACGACGTCGCCGAGCTCGAGCCGCGCTTCGAGGACTTTCGGGCCGGAGACATCCGGCACAGCCGGGCGAGCATCGAGCGGGCCCGGTCCGCGCTCGGCTACGAGCCGCGCATGGCCATGCGCGACTCGCTGAGGGCGACCATGCACTGGCTGGCCGAGGGGTCGTCGCCGGCGTCGAGCTGAAAGCGTCGGGTCAGACGCTCGAGCTCGAGGGCCTCCGTGTGCAGCGACTCGGCGACGGCGCGGGTCTGGGCCAAGCTCGCGACTGCGGCGCTCAGGCCATGGGCGGCGGCGTCGATGTCCCTGGCGACGATCTGCGTCTCCTGGCTCTGGCATTCGGTCACGGTCGAGATGCTGCGCGCGGCCTCGAATACGGCGTGGGCGAGCTCGATGCTCGCCTGGGTCGCGGCGGCGGTGTCTTCGCCGGCGCGCTCGATGGTCACGAGCCGATCTCCGACGCCGTCGACGGCCGCGGACACGCGCTCGGCCAGGCGGCGCATCTCGGCCGCGACGATGGCGAAGCTGCGCCCGGCCTCACCCGCGCGGATGGCCTCGAGGGCGCCGTTGAGCGCGAGCAGGTCGGCGCGTTCGGCGACCTCGCGGATCAGCACGAGCAGTTCGGAGATCCCCCCGGTCTCGCGGGCGAGGCCCTCGAGGGCCGTGGACATCTCCTGGGTTCGGTTGAGGGCGAGGTCGGCGTTGTCGCGGACGCCGACGGCGGTGTGGTCGATGTCCTCGGCGGCGCGGGCGAGGGAGGCGACGGCTCGGCTGACGGTCGCGATCCGTTCCGACTGCACGCCGGCGGCCTGCTCTTGGCTGGCCGTGACCGCGAGCAGCTCGGCCGCGGTCGCGCTGAGCTCCTGGGCCGTGACGCGGATCTGCCCGACGACCTCGCGCAGGCGATCGACCATGGCGCGCACGGAGTCGTAGAGGTCGCCCTCGCCCTCGAGCTCGACGCGCAGGTCGCCGTGGCCGACCTGCGCCGAGGCGCGGGTGAGCTGCTCGAGCAGGTCGAGAAGATCGTTGAAGTTCTCGCTGAGCTGCCCGTGCTCATCGCCGCGGAGCACCGGGACGCGCTCACTGCCGAGCAGCTTGCCCGAGTCGATCAGCGTGCGGATGCGCGCCGCGATGTCGGCGTAGGGGGCGGTGTGCGAGCGGGCGAGGTTGCGGCCGTGGGAGATCCCGCGAAACCAGGCCATCACGAAGATCAGGGCGAGGGTGCCGAACAACAAGTCGAGATCCTCGTCGGGCTTCGCGGTGCTCAGGACCCAGCGCCCGTCGGGGAGGGGGGCGGCCACGAGCACGCGCGCGTTGGCCGGATCGATGTGCGAGCGCATCCCTCGTTCGTCTTCCTCTTCGAGCTCGGGCGGGAGCTGCTCGGGCGCGAGGATCTGGATCTGTGGGTCGACTGCGTCCTCGGCCCCGAGCTCGATCTGTGTGCGCGCGAGCTCGACGGCGGCCGTGCGAGTCATCTGCTCGCGCTGGCGCTCGGCGTAGACGTGGATCAGGCTGCCGCTGATCGCCGTGGCCTGCGAGATGAAGAAGAGCAGGCCGAAGACTGACAATGTCAGCTCGCGCTCGCGAGATCTGGCGCTGCGTTCGACGCGGAGCGTGGGCTGCTCGATGCGCGCGACGACGGCTCGCCACGGCTCGGCCACGCCGCCCTCGACCACGCTGCGGATCACCGTCCACATGCCCACGACCACGGCCATTCCGGCGAAGCAGACCAGACCGATCTCGGCGAAGCCCACGGGCATGCGCACAGCGCCATGGATCGCCGCGAGGGCAAAGACGGCGGCCCACGAGAGCACGTAGACCGGGACGAAGCGATCGGCCAGCCGGGTGAAGGCAGCGTCGAGGTTGAGCAGGGTCGCCTGGCTCGTGTCTTCGTCGATGCTGGTGATCGGGAAGAGCTCGTGCAGCCACCACAGCCAAATCGCCATGCGCGAGCCGATCAAGACGAGGAGCAGCGGCCAGGTGAGGACGTCGACGAAGAGCAAGAACACGCCGATGAAGGCGAGCGCCGACAGGTCCGTGCGGACCATGAAGCGGGCCACGATCGCAAAGATGTTCAGCCTGCCACGCATCGCCAAGGGCAAAGTGAGCATAACGCGCACTTGCCCTGTTTGGCCATCTTCGTGGTTAGAGAAGGGGGCTCACAGACCCCGAGGAGGGCGCGCGTCAGTCGGTGCCTTTGATGTTGGCGACGGGGTAGAGGCGATGCGCGACGCGGGCGATGCCCTCGGTCTCGAGCACGGCGAGGACCTCGTCGAGATCCTTGTAGACGTGGCCGCACTCGTCGAGGGGCGTGCGCGCGGTGTTGCCGATGACGCCGGTGATCGTGACACCACCGCGGCCCTCGGCGTCGGCTCCAAAGGTTCGGGTGACGCTGCGCATCTCCTCGTCGATCTCGTCGTGGCGGGCCGCGAGCTCGCGCTTGGCCTGGCCGCGACCGAGCACCCGCCCGGAGCCATGGTTGACCGAGCAGCCGCTGCGGTAGGCCCCCGCGAGCGGGAAGAGGATCGCGGCCCCGCTGAGCATCGATCCGGGGATCAGGCAGGGGTGTCCGCTGCCCGCCCAGCGCGTGCCCGCGAGGTCGGGGTGACCGGCGGGGAAGGCCCGGGTCGCGCCCTTGCGGTGTACGAAGCCCCGGGTGGTGCTGCCGTCGGGGAGCACCAAGGTCTCCTCCTGCACGAGGTTGTGGCTGATCTCGTAGTAGACCTCGCCCTCGGTCGTGAAGACCTCGCGCAGGGCTTCTTGGACCCCGCGCACGATGGTGTGGCGGTTGGCGATGGCGTAGTTGGCGGCGCTGTTGTGGTGGGCCCAGTAGCGCCGCCCGAGCGGCTCGTCGGCGTAGAGGTGGGCGCGCTCGCGCGCTTTCTTGGCCAGCCCGCGGAGCTCGGCGCCCGCATGAAAGAAGTGGTTGGCGGTCTGCCAGCCGTAGCCTCGGGATCCGCAGTGGACCATCACCCACACGGAGGCGTCGGCGACGTCGACCTGCATCTCGATGAAGTGGTTGCCGCCCCCCACCGAGCCGAGCTGGGCAGTGCACTTGCAGCGGGCCTTGGGGATCGACTCGAGGTCGACCTCGTCGGGCACGGGGATGTACTGGCGCTCGCAAAGATCCGCGGAGACGCCCAGGGCCTTGGCGCCGTAGCGCAGGATCTCGTCCATGTCGTGGCCGCGGACGTCGGGGGCGAGGGCGGGGCGGTGGTTGCCGATGCCGGTGGCGATGCGACGCTCGACCTCGTCGACCCAGCGCTGGCGCAGCTGGGGGTCGGCGACATCGGCCGCGCTCAGGGGCGTGCGCATGTAGATGACGCCGCAGGAGATGTCGTAGCCGGAGCCGGACTGGATGATGGTCTCGTCGGTGACGACGACGCCGCCGACGGGGATGCCGTAGCCGAGGTGGGTGTCGGGCATCAGGTAGACGCCGCGGACGCCGTCGTAGCTCGCGGAGGTGACGGCTTGCTGCCAGAGTCGGTCGTCGGTGGCTTCGAAGAGGGACTCGGAGAGGAAGGCGTGGACCTCGGTTTGCATGGTGGGGAGGCGGGGGAGGATGTAGTGGGCTTCGCTTTGGCGTTGGGCTCTTTCTTTCAGGGACATGGGGGGGGATAGCAGATTGGATGGTTTTTGGAGGAGGGTTGGATGGTTTTTGGAGGAGGGTTGGATGGTTTTTGGAGGAGGGTGGGGTGCTCGGCGGACACGCGCACGGGGCAGCAGGGGACCCTCTCCGCTCGGACAGCTCGCTGACTCAGGAGAGGGTATGGGTTGCGGTCGGTGGCGTTGGTGGGGGGTGTCGCGTCGAAGGTGCAGTACGTACGCGAAACTCGCTGAGAGGGTCCCCTGCTGCCCCTTTTGTGCGCGTCTTTGGCGGGAGGGAGGCTCCGTCGCAGGCAGGAGTAGAGGGGGTCTTTGGAGGGGCTCATCTGCGTCGCGGGCGGGAGTAGAGGGGGGTGTCTTTGGAGGAGCTCATCTGCGTCACGGGCGGGAGTAGAGGGGGGTGTCTTTGGAGGAGCTCATCTGCGTCACGGGCGGGAGTAGAGGGGGGTGTCTTTGGAGGGGGGTCATCTCCATCGCGGGCAGGGGTAGAGGGGTGTCTTTGGAGGAGGGGTCATCTCCATCGCGGGCAGGGGTAGAGGGGGTCTTTGGAGGAGGGGCTCATCTCCGTCGTGGGCATGGGTGCGGCAGGTCGAGGCGTCTTTGGTGGGAGGGTTCGCTCGAGGTGGGGGTGGTCTTCGTCGCGGGTCGTTGCTGCTGTGTTGGGCGTGGGGGTGAGTCCTCGGGGGTGAGTCCTCGAGGGGGAGTGGTTGGGGGCGGTTTTGGGACTCGGGGAGGGCGCGAAGTCCGCTGGGGAGGGCTGGGCTGGGGGCTGCGGTGTCTGCGGGGGTTCTTTGGGGAGGGGGCACGTAGCGGTGATCGTGTTATCTTCCCGTACCTTGCGAGCCCTGCCCGCCGTCTTGGTCTTTGCTGCGCTGGGCGCAGTCACGAGCGCATGCACGCAGTCGCCTCAGCGGGCGGGTGAGGGGGAGCGCGCTGGTGCCTCGCCGTCTCAGGAGGTTGCGGGGGCCGAAGTCGAAGTCGAAGCCGAGGCCGAGGCCGAGGCGCCTGCGCGGACGGCCACGATCCCCGCGCAGGGGTGGAACGACGAGATCGCCTGGCGGGGGCTCGACGAGGGGCTGGCCGAGGCCGAGCGGACGGGGCGGCCGGTCATGCTGGTGGTGCACACGTCGTGGTGCAGCAAGTGCCGGGCGCTCAAGGGCGAGTTCAACGGAAACGCGTCGATCGAGGAGCTCTCGCGGGAGTTCGTCATGGTCCACGCGGATCAAGACGAGGTGCCCGAGATGGCGCTCTATGCCCCCGATGGCACCTACATCCCGCGGGTGATGTTCCTGGATGCGCAGGGCAAGCTCGACCGAGAGCTCGCCAACCCCAACCGGATCACCCGCTATCGCTACTTCTACACCCCGCAAGAAGACCTCGTGGGCACGATGCGCGAGGCTCTCGACCGACATGGGAACAAAAGCTAGCCGGTTCATCAGCCGGTCGTTCACGGCGCTGACCGTCGCGGGCGCCCTCGCCGGGCTCTACGCCGGGTTTTGGGCCATGGGCGACGCGATCGCGGGTGAGACCAAGACCGAGGCCCAGGACAGGAAGAAGAAGACCGCGCGCGACCCCGAGCTTCGCCGCCGGCCGGGCAAGCGCACCGGGGATCCCGAGATCATCCCGGTCGCGGACATCAAGCCGGGCATGAAGGGCTACGCGCTCACGGTCTTCTCGGGGGAGACGCCGGACAAGTTCGAGATCGAGGTCGTCGACGTGGTCCACGACTACGTCACCGGTCAGGACGCGGTGCTCTTCACCTCGCCGGATCCGCGCATGCAGCACTCGGGGATCGTCGGCGGCATGTCGGGCAGCCCGATCTACATCGAGGGCAAGCTCGCGGGGGCGCTGGCCTATGGCTACCGCTTCAACAAGGACCCCCTCGGGGGCATGACGCCGATCGAGAACATGCTCGAGATCGCCGACCTGCCCTACCGCCCGGAGGTCCAGCCGCACGCGCCCAGCTCGACGGGGGCGCGGGGTCGCCAGGGCACGGCGGCGTGGGCGGATCAGATGCTGGCCCTGGACACGGAGCCGCTGCCGCCGCGCCAGCGCGTCGACGACATCCCGGGGCCGAGCGGGGCGCCCTCGGGCGGGCTCGAGGCCATCGGCGCGCCGATGTCCGTGGCCGGGCTCGGCCCGCGGGCGGCGCAGTTTTTGGCCGACGCGACCGGGCTGATCCCCGTGCACGGCGGGGGCTCGCACCAGGCCAAGGCGTCCTCGGGCCAGGCGGCCGAGGGCGGCAAGAAGCACCAGTTCAAGGGCGGCGACTCGGTCTCCGTGGTGTTCATCGCCGGGGACAACGGGGCCGCGCCCAACGGCACGGTGACCTGGGTGGGCGGCAAGCAGAGCCAGCAGCTGCTCGCCTTTGGCCACCCAATGTACGGCGAGGGGCCCACGGCGATGCCGATCGCCAACGCCCACGTGCACACGATCCTCAACAGCGTCGAGCGCTCGGTCAAGCTGTCGAGCGCCCTCGATGTCCAGGGGACCATGGTCCAGGATCGCCAGCCGGCGATCTACCTGCGCACCGACGTGCAGGTCCCGATGATCCCCGTGATCACCTCGGTGGTCGGGCCCGACGATGCGCTCGCGCCGCGCCGCTATCACAGCAGCGTGGCCACCAACCAGACGCTCACGCCGCCCCTGGTCGCGACTTTGCTGCTCGACGCGGTCGAGGAGGCGGGCAACGACGCGGTCGAGGTCGTGCTCGAGACCGAGCACCGCATCGAGCTCAAGACCAGCGAGGGGCCGCGGACCCTCGAGATCCAAGAAGAGACCTACTACCCGGGCGGGGTGATCCGCGGGCTCATGGCCCGCAGCCGCGCGCTGATGGTGCTCATGGCGGCGCTCGACAACCAGTTCGAGATCGCGCGGATCATCTCGGTCGAGCAGACCGCGCGGATGCACTACGGCGCCCCGCTCGAGACCATCGATCGCATCCGCCTCGCCGACGACGAGGTCCGGGCCGGCGAGCTCGTCGAGCTCCAGGTCGACTTCCGCCCGCCCCGGGGCCCCGCGCGCACCGAGACCATCAGCCTGCGCATCCCCGAGGACGCCGGCGGCGAGCGGGTCGTCATCGAGCTCATGGGCGGCGAGTGGGTCATGCCCTACGCGCCGCTGCCCAACTCGGTCGACGAGCTGCTCGACAACCTCACGCTCAGCTACCCGGCGCGCAGCATCGTCGGGACGATCTACCGCCCGGGCGAGGGCCTGGCCACGGAGCAAGGCATGCTCGACGAGCTGCCCGAGAGCGTGCTCCAGACCCTCAGCCCCGGAGGCAGCAACCGCAAGGCCGTCCACTTCAAGCAGGTCGCCCGCCGGGTGATCCGCACCGAGGGCATCATCCAGGGCGAGGCCAGCCTGGAGATCGACGTGCTGCCCAAGAAGAGCCTATGAACCCCACGCGCTCCTCGCTCCTCCCCCTCGTCGCCCCCCTCGCCCTGATCGCCGCCGCGGCCCTCGGCCCGGCGTCGTCTGCCCGCGCCGGCGGGACCGAGGTCCACGACGTGTCCAGCTTCTCCGACTTCGACGCCGGCGAGGTCGAGGGCGCGGCCATCGAGGCCAGCGGCAAGCTGACCTTGGGCTACGCCAGCGCCAAGGCCGAGATCAGCCACAGCACCACCTTCAGCTGCCTCGTCGACGGCAAGCAGGCCTGGGTCGGGACCGCCGACAAAGCCACCATCCAACGCGTCGACCTGCGCGGGGACACGCCGGTAGTCGAGGAGCTCGCGGCCCTCGAGGGCGTGGTCGTCAGCGCCATGGCGCGGCTGCCCGGCGGCGACCTGGTGGCGGCGACCTTGCCCGGCGGCAAGCTCGTGCGCGTCGACAAGAAGGGCGAGGTCAGCGACTTCGCCGAGCTCAAGGACGTCGAGCAGATCTGGGCGCTGGTCCCCCACGAGGGCCGGCTGCTCGTGGCGACCGGCCCGCGTGGCGAGCTGTGGGCCGTGGGCCTCGACGGTAAGGATCCCAAGGTCGTCCTCGACGTGCCCGAGAAGAACCTGCTCTCGGTGCTCGCCGTCGGCGACGAGGTGTTGGTCGGGACCTCGCCCAAGGCGCGGCTCTACCAGCTCGTCGAGGGGAATCCCGAGGGCGTGCTGATCCACGACTTCGAGGGCGACGAGCTGCGCGCCATGGCGCTCTCGGGCGCGAGCTTGGTCGCCGCGGTCAACGAGTTCGAAGACCGCAGCGTGTCGAGCCGGGTGGCCCTGACCAAGCAGCTCAACCGCGCCAGCCTGACCGGCGACAAGCCCGTCGACAACAACACCTCGCGCGCTCGGGCCGACGCCGACACTGCGCTGTGGGCCGTGGATCTCGGCGAGCGCCGCGACCTCCAGCGGGCCCAGGACGCCGCCTGGGATCGCTGGCTGACCAAGAAGGGCCAGTACTTCATCGACCTCGTCGCGCTCGACGATCGCGGCACGGTGCTCGCGGCCAGCTCCGAGGGCGGCAAGATCTACCGCGCCCGCGGCCGCCGCGACGTCGCCGTGATCGCCGACTTCGAAGAGCGCCAGGCGACCAGCTTGTGCGCCCTGAAGGAGGGCGAGGTGCTCGCCACCGCCGGCGACGGCTCGGCCGTCTACACCCTCGGCCAGGCCCCGGCCAAGTCCGCGCGCTGGGTCAGCGACGTCCTCGACGCCAAGCAGCCCGCGCGCTACGGGACCTTCGCCCTGCGCGGCAAGGGCACGCTCCAGCTGCGCGTGCGCACCGGCCCCGGCGACGAGGTCGACGAGCGCTGGAGCGACTGGCGCAAGGTCGAGCTCGGCCGCGAGAACGACGAGCTGCGCGGGAGCGCCGACCTCCCGCGCCGCCGCTACATGCAAGTCGAGGTCGGGCTCGCCTCCGCCGACGCCGAGCTGCGCGAGCTGACCGCCTTCTACGGCCCCGAGAACCTCGCGCCGATGCTCGAGGAGGTCGGCGTCAAGGCCCCCAAGGTCTCCGCCAGCAGCGACACCGAGTCCAAGGCCGAGCTCACCTTGGAGTGGGACAGCGACGCCCGCGACGGCGACGACCTCAGCTACGAGGTCTGGATCCGCTCGACCGGTGCCGGGACGGGGAAGGGCAAGAGCGGCGGCAAGGAGGGCGCGTGGATCTCCTTGACCCCCGACGGCCCGATCTCCAAGACCGAGCTCGAGCTCGACCTCGACACCCTCGCCGACGGCCTCTACGAGGCCAAGGTCCGCGTCAGCGACGAGCCCGCCAACGGCTCCGCGGCCGCGACCTTCGACGAGCTCGTCTCGGATCCCTTCGTCATCGATCGCACCCGGCCGAGCCTCGTCGACATCGAGGTCGTCGGCGGGCGGATCACCGGCGTGGCCAGCGACGTGGGCAGCTACATCCACGACGTCGCCTACGCCGTCGACGGCAAGGACTTCCGCCCGGCCTCGGCCAGCGACGGCCTCTTCGACGGCGGCCGCGAGGGCTTCGAGGTCGTCTTGCCCACGCTCGACGCCGGGGCGCACCGGGTGGTGATCCGGGCCCGGGACGCGCGCGGGAACATCGATACGGCGGCCCTCGAGGTCAGCGGAGGCTGACGGGTCGACGTGGACGCGAGCGAGGACCCCGAGCTCGCCTGGACCATCGTCGCCCGCGGCGAGGTCCAGGACTTCCGGGTCTTCCGCGCCCGCACCCACCGTGCTCGCCACGCGTCCAGCGGGGCCGAGGGCGAGTTCTCGATCATCGAGGCCCCCGACTGGGTCAACGTCCTCGCGCTCACGCCCGCCGACGAGCTCGTGCTCGTGCGACAGTTCCGCCACGGGGTTCAGACCACGAGCTTGGAGATCCCCGGCGGCGTGGTGGATCCGGGCGAGGACTTCGTGGCCGCCGGCGCCCGCGAGCTCGCCGAGGAGACCGGCTTCGTCGCAAAGCAGCTGCGCCTGCTCGGGGTGGTCGAGGCCAACCCGGCGCTGCAGACCAACCGCTGCGCCACGCTGCTCGCCCTCGATTGTGTCTGCGAGCAGGCGCCCGCGCCGGACGAGCACGAGCGCCTCGCGGTGACGCTGCGGCCGCTGGCCGAGGTCGCGGCGCTGCTGCGGGCGGGGGAGATTCGCCACGCGCTGGTGGTCGCGGCCTTTGCCCAGCTGATGCTCGCGGCGGGCGGCGAGCTGCGCCGGCCGCTGCCTTGAGCGCAGGAGAGTCGAGCCAGCTGGTCTGGACGGAGCTGGTCTGGACGGAGCTGGCTCGGGCTTGCTGGGGATCTGGGCGACCCGTAGACTCGTCCAGTGAGCACCACGCAGACGCCACAGCAGCAGGTCTGGGCGGAGCTCTACGAGCGCTTCGACCCCGAGCGCCCTGCTCGTGAGAAGGACTGGCGGGTCGCGCGGGACTATAGCCCCGCGCGCGAGATCTCCCGGGAGCTCGCGCGGCCCATGGGCGGACACAAGCGCTTCATGCTCCTCGGCGGCTTGGGCAGCGGCAAGTCGACGGAGCTGTTTGGGATCGCCGAGGAGCGAAGCGCCGCGGGCCCTGTCGTCTTCGTCGATCTCGTCCATCACTTCGAAGAGCGGGTCAACGACCCCGCCGCGCTCCAGCGCGTGCAGCCCTGGGAGGTGCTCTTGGTCATCGGGCTGGCCGTGCTCGAGGCTGGCCGCACGTGCTTTGGGCACGAGTGGTCCAGGGCCTTGATCCAGCGCTTCGACGCCATCGGTCGCCAGTTCGAGGGCGCAGACGACGACGGCCCGAGCTTCGACGCGGCCAAGCTGGCCGCGGCGGTCGCGGTGCTCGCTGGCGGAGCCCTGGCGGCAGCCGGTGGTCCCGTGGGGATCGGCGTCGGTGCCGGGCTCGTCGCCATGGGCCAGGCTGGGGGCGCGGTCCAGTGGCGCTTCAAGCTGGCGACGCCGGGCAGGGCGAAGCGCAGCGACCAGGACCGCGACGTCCAGAGCCTGCTCGGTGTCGTCAACAGCCTGATCGGCGAGCTGCAGGCCTACGGCTGCAAGCTCACCCTCTTCGTGGACGGCCTCGATCGCATCGACGACCGCGAGCGCATCCGGGCGCTCTTCGTCGAGTCGGCGCTGCTGGGCGGGCTGAGCTGCGACGTGGTGCTGACCGGTCCGATCGCGCTGCACTGGGGCTCGCTGCGCAAGCACGTCCGCAAGTTCACGACCAAGATGCTGACGAACGCGCCGGTCGTGGACCGCGAGGATCCATGGCGCTGGGAGCCCGGGGGGCGCGGCATCGATATTTGTGTGGAGGTCTATCGCAGGCGCAGCGAGGATCTCTCGCCGACGCTGATCCCCGAGGCGCTGCTGCGCAAGCTCGCCTACTACTCGGGCGGACGCATGCGCGAGTTCGTCAAGCTGATCCGCGAGCTCACCGGGCCGGCCTGGGATCGGAGCTTGGAGCAGGCCGACGAGGCCGTCGTCGAGCACGCGATCGAGACCATGCGCGAGGTCAGCGAGGGCGGGCTGACCTCTGGACACCTGAAGATCCTGCGCCAGTTGCTCGACGATCCCAGCCAGCTCCCCAACGACGAGCTGGTCGCGGAGATGCTGGATCTGTGCATGATCCTCCCTTACCCCAACGAGAGTGAATGGTACCTGCCGCACCCCCTGCTGCTGAAGGTCAAGCTGCCGAAGATCGGTGGCTGAGCGAGCTGCGGCGCTGGCTTCACCTCGGGCGCCGAGGGGTGATCATTTTGGTCCGCGACGCCCGGCGGGCGCGGCTTCGGGCGTTGGTCGAGACGCTCGAGGCCGTCGACCCGAGCCTCGAGCTGGTCACGGATCCAGGGGTGCTGACCGAGCTCGAGCCCGGCGCCCTGGTGCTGCTCGTGCTTCGTCGCGCGACCCTCGACTGGCTCAACCTCAACCGGCCGCTCTTCGCCGCGCGCTCGCTGCGGGTTGTGCTCTGGGCCGAGGGGGAGCTCGGGACCGAGCTCAAATTCCTCGCGCCGGATCTCCACGACTGGGTCTCGCACTTCGTCACCTGTCCGCCGGGGGTGCCGGACTTCGCCGTGGAGGGTCTCGCGCAAGGCCTGGGCTGGTGGCCTGGGGTCGCGTGGACCGGGGAGGGGCTCGAGCTGGCGCTCGGGCGCTTGGAGGCGGAGCGCGAGTGGGTGGGCCCGCTCTCGCCGAGCGAGGACTACGCGCGCCTCGTCGAGGTGCTGACGGGCGCGGGCGAGCGAGGCGTCGTGTGGCGTTCGGTCGACACGATGACGGCGCTGTGGCGGCTTCGCTGGGCGATCGCCGAGGCCCGCCACCGTGGTCCGCACGTCCTCGACAACCCGGAGATCCGCGCGCCCGGCTGGTATCGGGTCGACGCGGGGCAGCTGAGCATCGACGAGGTGCTGGCGCTGCCGGGGGTGGACCTGCGCGCGGCGGTGGCCGTGGAGCTCGAGCCTGGGGTGTTGGCGGAGGGGGATGGCGAGGTCGAGGAGGACGCGCGCATCGAGGAGGTCGGGCTGCTGCGCGCGGTCGGGCCGGTGATGCGAGGGCTGCATGACTCGGAAGAGGTGGCGCGCTGGCGGAGGAAGCGGATCGCCGAGATCCGTGAGCGCGCGGGCAGCCGGTCCCGCGATGAGCAGGCGCTCTTCGCTTCTCTCGAGCGTGATCGTGCCCAGTGGCCAAGGCTTTGGGGATCTTCGTGGGCGTTGTTCGACTGCGAGTATTTGCTGAGGCGCGGCGAGGGAAACCTCGACATCGACGATATGGTGTCCATCGCAGAGGGTCTTGGACTGCGAGATGTTGCCGCGCGCTGGTGTGAGACGCGGGGGGGCGAGCGGCCGATGGCGATCCCCCACCCCGTCAAAGACATCTCCGAGATCGACAAGGAAATGCCCGTCACAATCAGCGGGCGCGTTGACGGGGCGGGCATCGAATCGAGCGAGCGCTCCATCATGGTGACAGGTGAGGTCGTTGGTTGGGAGATGTCTCGTTCGTGGCGACTCGCGCTGATTCATGCCCTAGGAGTGGGAGTCAACGCGCCAGAGCAGCTCTTGCCCTTCGCCGTCGAGGTGCTCGATTCAGCCCGCGCTCAGCTCGGCGAGGCCGACCCCCACTACCTGTTCATCGGCCGGATCCTCGGCCTCGTCGCCGGAGCCTTCGGCGAGCTGGACTGGGCATACGCCGTGCTCCTCGATGTCGCCGAGGTCGCGCTGCGGGAAGACTATCCGCTACTTCGCGGCGCGGACCTCGAGTGCTCGGTGGTCGTCGCGATGCGCGGCAGCTTCGAGCAGGCCCTCGACATGGTGGCTCGCTCTCCCGTCGAAAACGAGGACGCACGGCGAGCCTTCGAGGACTTTCACCGGCTCACCCGGGCGGCCCTCGGCGAGCCGACAGCAGCGACCCCCGAGGGCCCACTGGCCGCGGGCGAGCCACTCTTCGACGCGCTCCAACGCGAGGGGCGGATGCTCCTGCGCATGCGCGCCGAGGGGATCGGAAATCTCGCCGCCAGGATCGCTCAAGGCTGAGCGGGGCTGGGCGCGCTCGCCTTCGCCCGCCCCATCAGCGCCTCCACCCCATAGCGCTTCGCCGGCAAGATCAGCGCCCCCATCCAGTCGACCATCGGCACGGTCACCGCGTCCACGTCGATCGCCCGCACCTTCAGCGCCCCCGCGCCCAGCTCGATCGTCGCCTCGTAGTGGGCCTCGCCCAGCGAGCCCTCGTGGTTGAACTCCGCCTCGTCCTCCATGTCCTCGAACAAGATCGTCCGCGCGTAGCGAAAGCGATGGATCACCGGCCGCGTGCACGCGGCCCCTTCGGGGAAGCGCCCGCAGATCAACAGGCTCTCGGTCCGCTCGTCCTCGACCTCGTTGAGGCCCATGTCGCTGTCGGTCCGGGCCTTGCTCAGGCGCAAGACCAGCTGGGCGCCGGCGGCCTCGCCGAGCAGGGCCTCGAGCGTCCCGGGCTGGAGCTCGGCCTCCTCGTAGATCCCAAAGGCACCGGGGTTGTAGAGGTCGAGGACCGAGGTGAACACGGTCCAGCCGGCGTCGGTGTGCACGACGGGGAAGTAGGCCTCCTGCAGCGGGACGCCCTCGGTCTCGAGGCGGATCAGGCCCCAGCTCGGGTCCGCCTCGGGGGCGGCGAGCAGCTCGGGGGCGCAGCGGCAGGGCTCCTCGGGGTTCATGCTGTAGTCCTCGCAGGCCTCGGCCTCGACCCGGGCGCAGGCGGCCGCGAGGTCGGGGAGGTCGCGGGCGTAGGCGGGCAGGCCGGTGGTCACGGCGGCCTCGAATTCGGCGCGCCGCGTGGCGGCGATCTCGACCCGGGCGCGGCTTTGCTCGACGGCGGCGAGGCGCTCGCGGACGCTTTTGTTGTCGCGGCGGGCGAGGGACTGGCGGTAGCGCTCGGCGGCGGCGTCGAGCTGGCCGCGGTCCTCGTCGATGCGCCCGAGGTTGTAGAGCAGCATGCCCAGCTGGCGGTCTTCTCGGGCGAAGCGCAGGGCGGCGATGGTGCTGCGGTGGGCGAGCTCAAGGTCGCGGGCCTTGTAGGCGGCCCAGCCGAGCTCGGCGAGCACGGAGACGTCGGAGGCGTCGACGGCCAGGGCCTCGCGGTAGCGGGCGATGGCCGCGGCGTAGTCGCCGGCGCGGGTCAGCTGGCGGCCCTCGTCGAGCTTGCTGAGGAGGGTCTTGCGCAGGGTCCGGGCCTGCTCGGGGCTGGGCTTGGCCGGCTCGCTGGGGCGGGGGGCCGGATTTTTGGCCGCGGGCTCTGCGGGCGCGCCTGGATCCGCGGCCGCGGGATCCTTGGCCCGGGCGGCCGGGTCCGCGGCCGAATCCGCGGCCGAGTCGGGCTCTGCGGGCGCAGCGGCGAGATCTCCCGGTGCGGGCTCGGATGCGGCGCTGGCGTCGGTTTGGGCCGAACCCGCGGGCTGGCAAGCCGCGAGCAAGAACAGCATGATCTCCGGGGCGCGGATGCGCATGGCGGCAAGCCTACGCCTGGCTGACGCGCAGCGCGACCGCGGCGAGGCCCCGACCTCCCGGTCGGTAATATGTCTGCACGCGCCGGCGCCCGCGGCCGATACCCAAGCATCATGTCCGATCCCCAAGCCAAGCCCCCGGCGCTCGAGCCCCCGCCCTGGCTCGACCTCCCCGAGGACGCCTGGCTCGACGAGCCTCCGCCGGAGGACCTCGACGAGCTGGCTTCAGGTGGCCCGCAGTCGGCTCGCCCCGCGCGTCCGCGCGTGGCCGATGCCCTGGTCGCGCCCCTGGACGCGGGCGGCTTCGACCTCGACGCGGCCCTGGCCTTGTTTGGCCACGAGCAGTTCCGGCCCGGCCAGCGCGAGGCCGTGGAGACCCTGCTGGACGCCGGCCGCCTGCTCCTGGTCGCGCCCACGGGCGGCGGCAAGAGCCTCACCTACCAGCTCCCGGCCACCTTGCTGCCCGGGACCACGCTGGTGATCTCGCCGCTGATCGCCCTGATGCACGACCAGGTCCAGAGCCTCCAGGCCCTGGGCATCCCGGCCACCTTCCTGGCCTCGACCCTCGACAGCGACGAGATGCGCCGGCGCATGCGGGACATCGCGGCGGGGTCCTACAAGCTGATCTACGTGTCCCCGGAGCGCCTGAGCTTCGCGGGCTTTCGCGCGCTGCTCGGTCGCGTGGCCGTCCCCCTGGTCGCCGTCGACGAGGCCCACTGCATCTCCGAGTGGGGCCACGACTTTCGCCCGGAGTACATGCAGATCGGCGAGTTCATCCGCGGCCTGCCGGGCGAGACGCGGGTGCTGGCGTGCACGGCCACGGCCACGCCGGTGGTCCGCGACGAGATCATGGCCAAGCTCGGCCTCGGTCCGCAGACCCGGCAGATCGTCCGCGGCTTCGCCCGCCCCAACCTGCGCCTGCGCGCGGTCGAGGCCGGGCGGACGCGGGACCGCCAGGCCGAGATCGACGGCCTGCTCGCCCAGGCCCTGGGCCGCCCCGGTCGGCCCGAGCTCGGCAGCGGCGCGGCGATCATCTACGCGCCCACGCGCAAGATCACCGAGCAGGAGGCCGAGCGGCTCCAGCGGCTCGGCTGGGCCTGCCAGCCCTACCACGCGGGCCTCGACCCCAGCACGCGGGCCGCGGTGCTCGAGGCCTTCTCGGGCGGGGCCGTGCAGGTGGTGGTCGCGACCAACGCCTTTGGCATGGGCATCGATCGCGGCGACGTGCGGGTGGTGATCCACTGGGCGCCGCCGGGCTCCGTGGAGGCCTACTATCAGGAGGTCGGCCGCGCCGGGCGGGACGGCGAGCCGGCTTGGGGCCTGATGATGTTCTCGGCCCAGGACCTGCCGCTGCGCCGGCGCCTGCTCGAGCTCGACATCGACGGCCGCCGCCCGGACCCGGAGGTTGTCGAGCACAAGTGGCAGATGTTCCTCGAGCTGATCCGCTGGGCCGAGGGCGGGAGCTGCCGCCACGACGCGATCCTGCGCTACTTCGGCGACGAGGACGAGCTGCTCCAGGGCTGCGGTCACTGCGATATCTGCGAGGCCCTCGAGGGCGACCCCGAGGGCGCGGAGCCGGAGTTCGACGAGGAGCAGACCACGCTGATCGTCCGCAAGGCGCTCTCGGGGGTCGCACGGATCCACGGGCGCTACGGGCTCTCGGCCGCGGTCAACCTGCTCGCGGGGGTCGCTGATCCTCGCCTCCAGCGCTCGGGCCTCGACAGCGTCAAGACCTTTGGGATCCTCGCCGAGCACGACGCGCAGTGGGTCAAGAAGCTGCTCCAGCGCTGCGTGGCCGCGGGCTGGGTCGAGTACAGCCCGGGCGACCGACCGCTGGCGCTGCTCAGCGACAACGGCGTGGCCGTGATGAAGGCCCAGCGACCGGTGCGTCTGGTCCTGCCGTCGACGCAGCTCCAGCGACCGCGGCGCAGCGGGAGCGCTTCGGGCTCGCGGGGCACCAGCGAGCGCGTCGAGCTCGAGCTCGACGCCGACGCGCAGCGCCTCTTCGAAGCGCTCCGTGCCCACCGCCTCGAGGTCTCGCGCGAAGAAGAGGTCCCGCCCTACGTGGTGGCCAGCGATCGCACGCTGCGAGAGATCGCGCTGCTGCGCCCGCGCAGCCTCGACCAGCTCCAGCAAGCCCACGGCATCGGCCCGAGCAAGGCCGAGCGTTTTGGTGAAGGTCTGCTCGAAGTGATCCGCGCCCAGGGGCTATAAACCCGCGGATGACCCTCGACGATCTCGCCCCCCTGCATCCCCGGCTCGACGCCGAGCGCCAGCTCCTGGTCCTGGAGCTCGACCACGGCAAGGCCAACGAGATGGGCTCGGAGCAGCTCGCCGCCTTCGAGCGGCTGTGCGCATATATCGAGGACCCGGCCCGCGAGCAGGCGATCACCTGCTTGTGCACCACGAGCCGGCGTCGCAGCGCCCGCGGCAAGGCGCTGTTCATCGCTGGGGCCAACGTCACCGAGCGCGTGGGCTGGGATGACACTCGGGTCAAGGCGCACGTGATCCGCCAGCGGCAGCTGATGCAGCGCCTGCGCCGGCTGCCGATCTTCAACGTGGCCGTGAGCGCGGGCGTCACCTTGGGGTGGGGCGCCGAGTACATGCTGACCACCGACTACTCGCTGGCCGCCGACGAGGCTCGCTTCGCCCTGCCCGAGACCGGGCTGGGGATCATCCCCGGCGCACGCGGGACGGCCGAGCTCGCCAGCTTGGTCGGCCCGGCTCAGGCGCTGCGCCTCGGCTGCGTGGGCGAGCAGATCGACGCCGACGAGGCGCTGCGCATCGGCCTGGTCCAGGAGCGCGTGGCCGATGTCGACGCTGGCCTCGCGCGGGTCGAGGCCATGGCCGAGCAGCTGCGCCGGCGCTCACCCCTGGCCATCGCGGCCTTCAAGCACGCGCTGCTCGAGGGCCTGGGTCGCGCCGAGGCCGAGCGACTCGCGCTCGAGGCCGCCGCCTACGAGCGCTGCGTGGATAGCGGAGAGGCGGCCATCGGCCGGGCCAGCTTCGCCGAGATCCGCGAGGGCAAGACCCCAGCTTGGGGTCGGCACCGTGGCTGAGGCTCCAGTTCGGGCGCTGCGCACCCGGAGCACGCTTTTGCGCCTCGCGTCGGCTCCGCCATCGAGCGATAGTGAGCGACTCACAGTGCCATGCAATCCCTGTAGTTGGCCTAACACTTCACCGCGTGACTGGTGAGACTTGCCCCGCATGATTGGGTTTTTCCTCCCATTTCGAGTTGTCTTTTGAACAGGATATCGTCCTTTGGATCAGCCCATTTCAACCCACTTTTACTGTACGCGTGATCTACTGGCGCAGTAATTTGATTGGTGTAATAAGGGTGATCCGAGCCAACACCAATGACCCCTTTCAAAGGCCACCTCGAAGCGCCAGTGTTGTGCCGGCGATGCGGCGTGGCTACAGTCCGGCCGCGGCGAGCGCAGCTACGCGTTGATGAGCGAGATCCCGAAAAAGATCGCGGGGCGCTACCTCGTTAAGGAGCTCCTCGGGAAGGGAGGCTTCGGCGCCGTCTATCGCGCCGAGGACGAGCTCGAGGATCGCGAGGTGGCGCTCAAGGTCATCCGCTCGGATGCGAGCATGGACCCGCGTGGGACCCGCGCGAAAGGGCTCGACAGCGCGTCCTCGTCCTCGCGCTCGCGCTTTGGTCGGAGCCGGCGAACCAGCCGGATGAGCCGCAACTTTGGGACCGGCTCCTCCACCCAATCCGACGACGTCACCGAAGCCTTCAAAGAAGAGTTTCGGCTGCTCACGCAGCTGCACCACCCGAACTTGGCCTCGGTCTACGAGTTCGGGCGCTGCGACGAGTTCGAGGGGGTGTTCTTCACCCAGGAGCTGGTCGAGGGCGTCTATCTCACGGACTTCCTCGAGGGCAAGCCGCGCGAGGTCGTCGTCGACGTGTTCGTGCAGCTCGCCCGGGCGCTCGACTACATCCACGCCCTCGGCCTGGTCCACGAGGACATCAAGCCGACGAACGTGCTGGTCAGCACCTCGAACGACGGCCAGGCCGAGGCCAAGCTGATCGACTTTGGCCTGGCGCGGATGCTGCGAGGCGGCGAGCCGGGGGCCGAGGACGAAGAGGAAGAAGAGACGGTCCTGGGCACGCCGGGCTTCTCGGCGCCAGAGAAGGTCCGCGGGCACAAGACCGACAGCCGCTCGGACATCTACTGCGACCATGTACACGGCGATCCGCGGCTCGAAGCCCTTCCCCTCCAGGGACTTCGAAGAGGCCCTGCGCGCGCAAAAAGACTGGCGCCCCGAGCTCGCCGGCAGCCTGCTCAAGCAGGCCGGGCCGGTGGTCGCCGAGCTGATCGGGCGCATGCTCAACCCGGACCCCGAGCGTCGGCCGCAGAGCGCCCGCAGCATCGTGCTCGAGCTGCTGCGCCGCGAGCCCTCGCATATCCGCGACCGCCAGGACAGCAAGGAAGACCGGTCCGGCTTCGCGCGGGTGCTGGTCGAGCACCTGCCCTTCGCGGACCGCAAGAGCTACCTCGACCTGCTGCTGACCCGGGCCACGGACGTGCTGCTGCCGGTCGACGCGGCCGAGATCAGCCACCCGGGGACCCGCGCTCGGCTGATCCGCACCGTGGTCATCGAGGCCCCCGAGGGCATGGGCAAGAGCCGGCTGCTCATGGAGCTGCGCCGGGAGATCCAGCTGGGCGGCGGGCTCTTCGTCGAGAGCAGCTGCTGGACCAACGAGTACACGGCGCTGGGCGCCTTTGGCCCGGTGGTCCACCAGCTCGCCACGGCCCTCGGCGAGCGCTCGGAGGTGGTCGCCGAGTACGCCGACCTGGTCCGCCTGGCGCGGGATCGCGGCTCCGACGAGCGCGCGGCCGGGCAGCTGATGGAATTTCTGATCGCGGCCTGCCGCGAGCGGCCCTTTTGTCTGCACCTCGCCGAGCTGTCCAAGGGCCAGGTCGAGTTCGTGCGCTTCGAACAGCTCGCGCGGGCCATCGACCTCAACGAGGCCCCGCTGCTGCTGTGCGCGACCACGACCCCGCACACCAAGCTCGGGCCGCTGCTCGCGACCTTGGCCCGGGATCAGCTGGCCGAGACCTGGCACCTGCGGCCGTTCACGCGCCGCGAGATGTTCACGATCCTCCAGGGCGTGCTCGGGGACTCGCCCTCGATCACGGAGCTGATCAAGGCCCTCGACAACCTCACCGGCGGCCACCCGCTGAGCTTCCGCGAGACCCTGCGCGTGCTCATCGAGGAGGGCATCCTGATCCGCGACGCGGACAACTGGGTGTTCCGCTCGTCCTCGCCGGCCGCTCAGAACCTGCACCAGACCCTGGCCCAGCGCTCCGAGGCCCGGCTCGACGCCCAGGGCGTGAGCGCCTGGGAGCTGGTCAGCATCCTCTACCTGATCGAGGCCCCGGTCGACCAAGAGCAGCTCGCCCAGCTCACGGACCTGCGCAAGAGTCGCTTTCGTCGCACGGTCGATCGCCTCGAGGGCGAGGGTCTGATCCTGCGCAACGCCTCGTCGGGCTCGAGCCTGATCTCCTTGGCCCACGAGTCCGTGCGCGAGGCCGTGCGCCGGCGCTACGCCGACTCCCTCGACGAGGCCCGCCTCGACCTCGCCGCGAGCATCGATGACCTCGAGATCATCGACAGCAACTTCGTCTACCTCAAGGTCCGGCTGCTCGACGACGCGGCCCAGGGCCTCGAGGCCGTCGACCAGCTCGAGGAGGCCGCGGCCGGGCTGTTCGCCGTGGGCCAGATGCAGCTCGGCGCGGCGGTGCTCGAGCGGCTGATCCGGCGCCTGCGTCAGCACGGGGGCACGGCCGCGATCCCGCGCCTGCTCGAGGCCAAGCTGCTGCTGCTCAACCAGGGCTCCGGTGCCCTCGACGCCCGCCACGAGGCCGCGCACTACGAGGCGGGGATCCTGCTCGCCGAGCTGATGCGCGACTTCCGGGCCCAGGCGCTGTTTTGGCTCGGCCTCGCCGATCGCCCGGCGGCCGAGGCCGCCGACGACATGGAGCTGACCCTCTACCGCCTCGACCGCGCGACCGAGGCCGCCCAGGCCGCCCGCGACCGCGTGCTCGAGCTGCGCATCGCCAACCGCCGGGCCGAGGTCCTGCTCCAGTCCGGGGAGATCGAGCAGGCCGGGTCGCAGTCGCGCAAGGCCATGGAGATCCTCGACATCGAGGAGGCCAACGACGTCGACGTCTGCCACATCATCGGGGTGCGCCTGCGCTGCCTGTCGCTCTCGGGTCAGCTCGGCGAGGCCCGGCGCCTGCACGAGATGGGCAAGCCGATCGCCGCGCGGGTGGCCGTCAACCAGCGCCAGAGCTACCTCTCGGGCATCGCTTTCTTGGCGGTGCTCGGCGGGGATCCGGAGCGGGCCATCCCCGAGACCGAGGACGCCATCGAGCAGCTGCGCGCGGCCAAGGTCCCGCGCATGCTCCACACGCCGCTGCACAACCTCGGCGACCTCTACCTGCGCAACGGCCAGCTCGAGGACGCCGCCGAGGCCTTCCGCGAGGCGATCAGCATCGCCTCGCTCTTCGGCCTCGACCAGGCCGTGCACCTCAACCGCGGCTTCTTGGGCTACACCCTCGCCCGCCTCGGCAAGGTCGACGAGGGCGCCGAGCTGCTCGCCGCGGCGCGCAAGGGCATGCAGCAGCTCGGCGGGGATCAGGTCACGCTCCAGCAGCTGCGCCTGCTCGACGCCGAGGTCGCGCACATGACCGGCCAGACCCCGCGAGCGCGGCGCGAGCTCGAGGAGATGCTCGCCGACTTCCACTCGACCAACGAGATCTCCTTCGTGCACTGGGCACAAGACGCGCTCGCGCGGATCGAGCGAGACATCGGGACCAACTTCATCGAGGCGAGCTCGATCACCGAGCCCGACTTCAACGGGAACCCCGACGAAGATACGGTGCGCACCCGGCCTATTGGCTGAGGCTGGGCTCTGCGAGGAGCCCGCCGAGCGATCTTGGACGGGGGAGACGCGCCTCACGTGGGGTTTGCGCGGACGTCTCTGCGTGCCGCGTTTGTAGTCGACTGGCAAAAACGGCCGGCCAGGCGCTTTTTTGGGCGCCTTTCCTCCATGAGCACACCTCGCGGGGGGAGACATGCAACTCGTCGCTTCGGATAGTATCTAAGCCCCAGGTGAGCGAACCGGCGAAACAGGTGGAGGAGCTGGAGGCGTTGATCGGCACGACGATCGCCGAGCGCTACCGCATCGACGCGCTGCTCGGCGTCGGCGGGATGGGGGCCGTGTTCCGTGCTCACCACCTGCTGCTCAAGCGCGACGTGGCGGTGAAGGTCCTGCACCGCGAGCTGGTCGCCAACGAAGACATCTCGCGACGCTTCGACCGCGAGGCACAAAGCGCCGCGCGCCTCGACCACCCCAACGTCATCCCGGTCACCGAGTTCGGCTCGACCGACTCGGGCATGAAGTACATGGTCATGCAGCTGCTCGAGGGCCAGGAGCTGAGCTACATGCTCACCGAGGGGCCGCTCGATCCGATGCGGGCGATCGAGCTCGAGGTGCAGATCCTTCGTGGTCTGGAACACGCTCACAACAAAGGCGTCATCCACCGCGACCTCAAGCCCGAGAACGTGTTCGTGACCACGGACCACGAGGACGAGGAGGTCCTCAAGCTGGTCGACTTCGGGATCGCCAAGATCGTCGACGAGGACGACGAGGACGACGCCAAGCCGCTCACGCGCATGGGGCTGATCTTCGGCACCCCGCACTACATGAGCCCAGAGCAGGCCACGGGCTCGATCATCGACCAGCGCACCGACGTCTACTCCGCGGGCGTGCTGCTCTACCAGATGCTCGCCGGCCGCGTGCCCTTCGACCACGAGGATCCGGTCTCGCTGGTCCGCATGCAGGTGACGGTCGAGCCGCCGCCGCTGCCGCCTCAGGTCCCGCCGCAGCTCGTCAACGTCGTCCAGCGGATGATGGCCAAGGAGAAGGACGTCCGCTATCAGGACGCCCGCTCGGCGCGCAAGGACCTCCAGGCGGTGCACTCGATGCTCTGCGCCGAGACCGGCGTGCCCATGCGCTTCGCCAGCGAGGACACGGGCGTCGTCGACCCGCGCGACATCTACGGCTCGGGCGGCGTGCCCGGGTCGACCCTGAGCGCGAGCGGGTCGGCGCCGGTCTTCACCCAGTCGACCCTCGACTCGAGCAACCAGGGGCTGTCGACCTCGCCGACCATGGTGCCGGTGGGCACGTCCAACTTCCCGGCCGTGGGCACGTCCAACTACCCGGCCGTGGGCACCACCGGCTACCCGAGCGTCGGCCAGTCCGGCCACGGCTCGCTCCAGGCCATGCTGGCCAGCATCCCCCGCAAGTGGCTCTACGCCGGCGGCGGCTTCATCGGCCTGCTGATCCTGATCGCGCTCTTGCCCCTGGGCGGCAGCGACGAGGACGAGGCCGACGCCGGGGGGGAGCAGGGCGGGGGCCTGGGTCTGGTCGTCGCCGAGCGCGGCGAGGACGAGGGCGGCGAGGACGAGGTCGAGAAGCCCGGCGCCAGCAAGGAGACGCTGATCTCCATCGACCAGGCGCTGACGAGCAAGAACGAGGACGACGCCCTCGACGTGATCCGCCCGGCGCTCGACCAATTCCCCGAGGACCCGCAGCTTCTGTGGCGCGAGGGCAAGGCGCTGTCGATGAAGCGCGCGCGCAGCAGCCGGCTGACCGCGCTCGAGCGCTACGGCGACGCCCTCGACCACGACCCCAGCCTGATCGAGAACCCCGACTTCTACGCCGAGCTCTACACGCTGCTGCGCAACCGCAGCCTCGAGGAGCAGGCCATCAACCTCGCGGTCCAGAAGCTCGGCCCCGGCGGGCACAAGTTCCTGCTCGAGCTCGTCAACGTCGACGATCCCAAGAAGACCTTGAGCTGGATCGACCGCCACCGCGTGCTCAACGTGCTCGGCGAGGACGAGGACGCCAGCAAGCTCGTCGACTGGAACCTCAACCTGGCCCGCGACCTCTACCAGTCCGACGAGGCCCCCAAGCCCTGCATCGCGTTTAGCGACACGCTCAACTCGGTGCTCGCGGCGCACGACGTCTACTTCGTCGAGCACCTGTTCAACGACAAGCTCGAGCCCCCGGAGTTCAAGACCAACGACGCCGAGGACGGGGAGGCCTGCGCGCTGCTCGAGGACAAGCTCGACAACGTCCGCAAGCTCTACATCGCGTCCTTCCCCGACGAGACCGCCGAGTACGCGAAGTCGAACAAGAAGCGCTCGACCAAGAAGTCGAGCAAGAAAAAGAAGAAGTGAGCGCGGGGCTGATCCTCGCCAGCACTTCGCGCTGGCGCGCCGAGCTGCTCGCCCGCCTCGAGCTGGACTTCGAGAGCCTGGCCCCGGACTTCGACGAGCGCGCCCACGACGGGCGCTTCGCCGAGCTCGGTCCGCGAGACTTTGCCCTGCTGCTCGCGCGCGGAAAGGCCGAGAGCCTGGTCGCCAAGCTGGGCGCGCGCGCGGCCTGGGTGCTCGCCGCCGATCAGATCGCCGTGCTCGACGAGGGCGCCGGCCCGGTCCTGCTACACAAGCCGGGCAGCGCGGCCAAGGCCGTCGCCCAGCTCATGCGCCTGCGCGGCCGCAGCCACAGCCTGGTCACCGCGGTCGTGCTCGCGCGCGTCGCCGGCGGGCGGGTCGTGGGCGAGCCGACCTGGGCGATCGACGAGCAGCGCCTGACCATGCGCAGCTTCGCCGAGGCCGAGGCCGCCGACTACGTGGCCCGGCACCGCCCGGTGGACAGCGTCGGCGCCTATCACATCGAGGACGCGGGGATCCGGCTGTTCGAGCGGATCGAGGGCGAGGACTACACGGGGATCATCGGGCTGCCCCTGCTCGCGGTCTGCCGCCTGCTGCGGGCGCAGGGCCTGCTGCCCTGAGCCCCCTCGAGTCCGTCGTGCATGTCGCTGGGTCGGGCACCCGCGTAGTTCGTGCACAGGGCCTGCTGCCCTGAGTCCCCGCTACGAAGAATCATCGCCGTGACGCGTCTGCCTGCGGCGTGTTCGAAGCAGCGCGAACAAGGCGAGGAACAGACAGGCGCTCGCGGGCGTGGGTTCGCTGACATGGCACCCTTCGAGGGCCTCCGCGTCACAAGGGGGGCTGTCTTCGCCCATCCACGAGAGTTCATCTCGCGCCCACCATACGCCGGGGAGCCAGGTCCCGGCCTCATAGTGCTCCAGACAGTCGTTCGAGTCGGCCTCGAAGGTTGCGGCCAAGGCCTCACAGCGTTCGTAGAGCCGCTCGTTGAGCTCGTCGTGGCGTGACTGGGTCTCGAACTCCTCTTCGGTCAGGCACAGGCAAGCCGTGGCGGAGCGCCCGCTGGCGTCGACGATGACCCGTGACTGGCCGTCCTCCCAGTAGACCCGACCGCCGGCCATGAGCATGCAAGCTCGTTCACGGTCGTCTGCTTCGTCTTCCAGCTGACGCTCCGCGCAGCCAGAGAGGGCGAGCGAGGCGATCAAGGAGAGAAGATGAAGCGGCGCTCGATCCATTGTCCGTCCCGTGTGAGCCCGAGGGTGAGAGTCTTTGCGTGCTCGTTGTCGACGTAGACAACGAGCCCTGCTTCGGGGCCGTCTATCAGGTGTCCGTTGACGGTCTCGATGATATCTCCCGAGCGCAGGCCGAGGGCATGGGCAAGTGAGCCTGGTCGCACGTGGCTCAGGACGAAGCGCGCGTGGTCGGCGTTGAAGATCAGGCGGGCGTCATCTGTGAGGAGCTGCTCGGGGTCTGTCCAGAGCGCGTGGGCGAAGTCCCTCACAATCGTGCACTCGTCGCCTTGGCAGGTGATCTGCTGGGTGAGATCATCGAAGCGCTGCGTCTCCTCGTCGCCGTCGTCGTCTCCAAGCTCGTCACCTCCGACGTCGTCATCGCCGCCGTCGTCATTGCACTCCCAAGGATCTGGATCTTCGGGACAGTCCTTGCCCAGAGGGGGGTTGGCGTAGGCACAAGAGCCGAAGCAGTCCGAGCTGAGGCCATCCGCGGTCGGGACGCCGAGGGAGGGGGCGTCGGGGCTGTCCTCGTCATAGCAATTGTGGGCGTAGCCCTGGGGAACCAGCAGATGACACTCGTTGCGAGCGGCTTCAGCGAGCTCGGCGTGGAGCTCCGCGAGCTTGTCTTCAGGGAGCTGAGTATCGAGGATGTCGTGCTCCGCGGCGTTGAAGCACCTGCACCCGAGCGGTGGGCCGCCTTCTACAGCGTAGACGGGGACGGCAGCCTCGGGCTCGCCGGGCGGCCACATGCGAGCGCCGTCTATGTAGCGGCACCAGTCCCGGCCCGCCGTACGGATCATGATGCAGTGGTCAGGATAAATACAGCCTGGCTGCGAGACTACCGAGGTCCCGGCTCCAAGGAGAAGCGCCACACCCAGGATGAGTGACTTTGGCGCATCTTTTCGAGTCATCCTTCGCACCCTAACACGATGATGCCGAAGGTCTGGTCGCGGCTACCGGAAAGGTCTCCAAGCGCAGCCGTGGAGATTTTGTTGGACATGGGCTGCGCTTCTCGCGGTGGTGACTCGAACTAGCGCACAGGTTCGTGCACCTGCCGGCGGCGCCTGCTACATGACGATCGATGCGACGCGTCGGAGTCATCGCGCTCGGCCCCTTGGCGAAACTGGCGGCGACACTGGTGGCGACCCTGGCGCTGCCGGGCTGCTGGAACCGCGAGGCCGTATGGGAGGCCCAGGACGCCCACCGTGCGTCCGTGGCCCGCGAGGGTGAGAGCGAGGCCGAGCGTCTCTATCGCCACGGCCGCGACTGCATGGACACGCTCGAGCGGGACGACTGCGCGATCGACTACTTCGAGCAGCTCGTCGCCCTCGAGCCCGACCGCCGCGACCTCCTGGGCGACGCGACCTTTCGCCTGGTCGAGCTCTACCGTCGCCACGAGCGCGAGGAGCAGGCGACCTTGCTGCTGCGCAAGTTCTGGGAGCTGGGCATGGACCGGGGCAGCGCCGGCGTCGTGCCCTATGGCACGCGCTTCGCCCCGCCGACGCTGACCTCGATGTTCATGGTCGACGTCGACCGCCTCGAGGCGAGCTCGCTGCACGCGGAGCTGCCCGCGGACGCCAAGGACATGATGTTCACCTGCGACGAGGCGCGCCGCGAGCAGCTGCGCGAGGAGGTCGCGGCTCGTCGGGCGCAGCGGCGCGAGCAGGAGCTCGCGGCCATGACCCCCGAGGCGCGCGAGGCCTCCGAGCGCGACGCGGCCAAGCGAAAGGCCCGCTACGAAAAGCAGCGCGAGGCTCGGGGCGACGACGAGCGCAGCTCGATCTACAGCGAGGGCTTTTGTCAGGTCGCGGCCGCCCTGGCGCTGACCGACACCCGCGACTTTCAGCTCTTCTTGGGCGCCAGCCACCACGAGGACGCCCGCCAGTCCATGGGCCTGGTCCGGGTCGAGGGCCTCGAGGACAAGCTCGGCGCGGCGGTCACGGACGGGCGGCTGATCCTCGAGCCGACCCCCGAGATCCCCGAGCGCAACCTCGACGCCATGCCCCAGCGCATGCGCGACAAGCTGCGCCTGTGGACCATCGCCGGCGTCGAGTACGAGGGCGCCAAGGTCCAGGTGATGAGCTTCGATCGCGACGAGCTGATCGTCGCCCCGCAGGCGCTGGCGACCGAGCTGCTCGTCGCCCGCGCCCACGACGACGACCGCCTCGACCCGCAGCTGCGCAAGCTGCTCGAGCAGGTCCCCGCCGACGTGGCGTTCATGTCGGTGATCACCCCCGACGCGATGCAGGACTTCATGGGTCGAGCCGGCGCGATGGCCAAGCTGCTCCCGGACCCCGAGGGCCTGATGATCGCCGCGGTCGTCTACGACTACGCCGGGCTGTTCGTGCGCGTGCCGACGGAGGACTCGGTCAAGGGCTGGCTGGTGCTCAGCATCGCCCGGCGCATGCTCGAGGAGGGCGACGACGAGGCCAGCGCCGATGGCGGGGAGGGCGAAGACGACGAATTCATGGCCAACCTCGACATCTCCCAGGCCCCCGACGGCAAGGCGCTGCTGATGTCGAACATCCTCACGCGCGCCGCGGTGCTGCGCATGTTCATGGGCTGAAGGATGCTTGCTACCGTCTAGGGGATGCCTGACATCCGTGCTCCCCGAGGTTCGACGCTGACGTGCAAGGGCTGGGTCCAGGAGGCCGCCCTGCGCATGCTGATGAACAACCTCGACAACGAGGTCGCCGAGCGCCCCGAAGATCTGGTGGTCTACGGCGGCACCGGCAAGGCCGCGCGCTCGTGGCCCGACTACCACCGGATCATCGCCTCGCTGCGCAGCCTCGAGGACGACGAGACCCTGCTGGTCCAGAGCGGCCGCGCCGTGGGCATCTTCAAGACCCACGAGGACGCGCCGCGGGTGATGCTCGCCAACTCGCTGCTGGTCCCCAAGTGGGCGACCTGGGAAGAGCACAACCGCCTCGCCGCCCTCGGGCTGACCATGTTCGGGCAGATGACCGCGGGCAGCTGGATCTACATCGGCACCCAGGGGATCTTGCAGGGCACCTACGAGACCTTCGCGGCCTGCGGGCGGGCGCACTTCGGCGGCTCGCTGACCGGCAAGTTCGTGCTCACCGGCGGCCTGGGCGGCATGGGCGGGGCGCAGCCGCTCGCGGCGACCATGGCCGGGGCCTCGATCCTCTGCGTCGAGGTCGACCCCGAGCGGATCCAGCGGCGCCTGGATCACAAGTACCTGATGAAGGCGACCCGCGACCTCGACGAGGCGATCACCTGGATCACCGACGCGCGCGGCCGCGGCGACGCGATCAGCGTGGGCCTCGAGGGCAACTGCGCCGACGTGCTCCCCCAGCTGGTCACGCGCAAGATCATCCCCGACATCGTCACCGACCAGACCAGCGCCCACGACCCGCTCGAGGGCTACGTGCCCGGGGGCATGAGCCTGGCCGAGGCTCGGGCGCTGCGCGTCGCCGACCCCGACGAGTACGTGCGCCGCTCGATCGCGTCCATGGGCGTGCACGTCCGAGCGATGCGCAACCTCCAAAACGCCGGCGCGGTGACCTTCGACTACGGCAACAACATCCGCGCCTACGCCGTCGAGGCCGGGGTCGAGGACGCCTTCGAGATCAAGGGCTTCATCCCCGAGTACATCCGCCCGCTCTTTTGCGAGGGCAAGGGCCCCTTCCGCTGGGCCGCGCTCTCGGGCGACCCCGAGGACATCCGCAAGACCGACCAGGCGATCCTCGAGCTCTTCCCCGAAGACGAGCACCTGTGCCGGTGGATCCGCCTCGCCGGTGAGCAGGTCGCCTGGCAGGGCCTGCCCGCGCGGATCTGCTGGCTGGGCTACGGCGCGCGCGCCAAGGCCGGGCTGAAGTTCAACGAGATGGTCCGCAACGGCGAGCTCTCGGCTCCGGTGGTGATCGGCCGCGACCACCTCGACTGCGGCTCCGTGGCCTCGCCCAACCGCGAGACCGAGGCCATGAAGGACGGCTCCGACGCCATCGCCGACTGGCCGATCCTCAACGCGATGATCAACACGGCGGCCGGGGCCAGCTGGGTCTCGGTCCACCACGGCGGCGGCGTGGGCATGGGCTACAGCATCCACGCCGGCATGGTCGTGGTCGCCGACGGCAGCGAGGGCGCCGAGCGCCGGCTGAAGCGGGTGCTGACCACGGACCCGGGCATGGGCATCGTCCGCCACGTCGACGCCGGCTACGAGGAGGCGCTGGCCTTCGCCCGCGAGCACGGCGTGAAGATCCCCGGGGCCACGGTGCTCACCGACCCCGTGCCCGACGGCCCGCCCGCGGCTGATGCCGGTGATGGCAGCGGTGGCGGTCAGGGTCAGGGAGGGCAGGCGTGAGCGCGGGTAGCTTCGCCCTCACTCGCGCCGCGCAGGTCCTGACTCTCCACGATCCCGAGGGACCCCGGACCGCAGCGCGGCGCGGCGCGGCCATGGCCGAGCTCGGGATCCTGCGCGACGCCAGCGTGGTCGTCGACGCGGCGGGGGAGATCGAATGGATCGGCCCGCACACCGAGCTGACCGCGCTGATGGATCGCGGCGAGCTCAGCGTCGAGCGCGTGCACGACTGCGCCGGCGAGGTGATCATGCCGGCCCTGGTGGATCCGCACACGCACCTCGTGTGGGCCGGGGACCGCCGCGACGAGCTCGAGCTGCGCCTCGGCGGGGCCGACTACGAGGCGATCTTCGCCGCTGGCGGGGGCATCTTGTCGAGCGTGCGCCAGACCCGGGCGGCCAGCGACGAGCAGCTCTACGCCCAGAGCCTGCGCCGGATCGAGCGCATGCGGGCCTGCGGCGCGACGACCTTCGAGATCAAGAGCGGCTACGGGCTCGAGCTCGAGGCCGAGCTGCGCCAGCTCCGGGTCGCCCGGCGCCTGCGCGACGAGGCTGGCGTGCGCGTCAAGACCACCTGCCTGGCCGCCCACGCCTTCCCCGAGACGGCCCGCCGCGGGCCACAGGCGCGGCGTCGCTTCGTCGACGAGATCTGCGAGCAGATTCTGCCGGCCGTCGCGAGCGAAGGCCTCGCCGACTACGCCGACGTCTTTTGTGACCGCGGCGCCTTCACCAAGGACGAGGCCGCGCGCGTGCTCGATACGGCCCACGCCCTCGGGATGGGCCTGCGGGTCCACGCCAACGAATTCGGCCACACCGGGGGGGCCGAGCTGGCCGCGGAGTTTCGGGCCGCGTCGGCGGATCATTTGCTGCACATGAACGCCGACGAGCGCAGCGCGCTGGCCGAGGCCGGGGTCGTCGCGACTTTGCTCCCGGGGACCTCGCTGGTCCTGGGCAAGCCCTTCGCGGACGGGCGCGCGCTGATCGACGCGGGCGTCGCGGTGGCGATCGCCAGCGATTGCAACCCTGGCTCTTGCGCCCTCGAGAACCTGGCGATGATCCTCGGCCTGGCCTGCTACGGGTGCAAGCTCGCGCCCGCCGAGGCCGTGGTCGCGGCCACGCACAACGCGGCGGCTTCCCTGGGGCTGGCCGCCGAGGTCGGCCGCCTCGAGGTCGGGATGAGCGCCGACCTGCTCGTGCTCGCGACCGACGACTACAGGGATCTGGTCTATCATGCTGGCTCCCCCCTGGTCCGCGAGGTCTACAGCCGCGGCCACCGGATCAGCTGATGAGCACCTCCACACGTGGTCCCGAGCAGCTCTCTCGCTTCGCCCTCGAGCCGCGGCGCGCCGTCGGGCCGCTGCGCTTCGGCGCGGCGGTGGTCGACTACCCCGACTTGCTGATCCCCGTGGTCATCGACGCGGTCGAGCGCGAGGAGCTCGAGTACGACGAGTACGCCGTGGTTGGCCTCGAGGAGGCGCTGGTCGTCTACGCCGACGCCGAGGGGCGGATCGACTCGGTCAGCTTCTACGAGTCGTGCCTCGTCGATGGACGCGAGCTGATCGAGATGGGGGTCGGTGAGCTGCTCGTGGTCCTCGGCGCGCCCGATGACATCGAGGCCGAGGACATCGGCGACGAGCTCGAGCTGCTCTACGCCTACGACAGCCTCGGGCTGACGATCTGGACGGTCGACGGGCGCGTCTGCGTGGTCCAGGCCTCGGGCGGCTGAGCGCGGGTCTCAAGCGCAGCGCGGGTCTCAAGCGCAGCGCTCGAGCAAGCGAAGCGCTCAGGCTTTGGGCCCGGGCAGCCGACGGTCGCCCGCGCGGCGCGTGACCCCGAGGCGATCGAGGTGCTCCATCCACGGGACCGCGAACTTGCGCGAGAGCCCCGTCATCCCCTTGAGCGCCTGGACGTCGAGCTCGCCGTGGGCCGCGAGGTGCTCGCGGACGGCGGTGAGCAGCTGGGCGTGGGCCTCGGGGGCGTAGGACAGATCGTCGTTGATCTTGATCAGCAGCTCGCTGCGCTGGAGCACGCCGACGCGCTCGAGCACGGCCTTGGCGTCGAGGCCGAGGGCCTCACCGAGGTCGCGGAGGGTAGGGGGGCTGATGCCCGCGTGGCGGTAGCGCTCGACCACGTCGTGCAGGGGCGGCGGGAGGTCGTTGGGGTCGAGGGTGCCCTTGCCCGGACGCGCGAGGCTGCCCGAGCGATCCGCCACGCGCAGCTGAGCGCGGGCGAGGGCGAGATCGACGGCGGCCGTGCGCAGGGCGGCGGCGCTCGGGCCGGCCTGGGCGAGCGCCCCCTCGAGGGTCGCGCGGGCGAGGCCGGGCTGGAGCGGGTGGGCGGCGTGGAAGCGATCGACCTCGGTGACCGCCGCGCGCAGGAGCGGCTCGAGCAAGGCGCGGGCAAACCATCGCCCGCCGAGCTCGATCAGCGGCCCGCTCTCGACGCCCATGCGCCCGAGCAGCTTGGCCGCGTGGATCACCCCCGCGCGCAGGGTCAGGGCCTCGAGCGTGACGCCGCTGGCCCCCGCGTCCTCGACGAGGGCGCGGACCTTGGCCGAGGCGTCGTCGCCGAGCAGCGCGCGGGCCAGGGCCACGCGGCGAGCGGGCTGGCGGCGCTCGGGCAGCGGATCCACGACCACGCCGCCGCCGATGGTCAGGCCATCGGTCTGCATGTGCGCCGCCGAGAAGGCGCGGAGGATCAGCCGCTGGCCGGCCCAGATCGGCAGCGGGACGTCGAGGTAGAGCCGCGCGAGGCCGGCCTGGCCGGGGCCGATGGCGATCTTGCCGACAGGGTCGAGGAGCGCGCCGGTCTCGGGGTCGGCGAGGGTCAGCGGGACCAGGTGCGCGGCGGTGCTGGCCGTGCCCGCGCACAGCTGCAGCGAGGTCCCGCGAGTCCACGGGCGCGCGCCAAAGTCGAGCTGCTCGACGCGGGCGAGCAGGCGATCGCTGGCCACGACGGCGAGCCCGCTGGTGAGCACGTCGCCGCGCTCGAGGGCCTCGACGCCGACCTTGCCGAGGTTCAGAGCCGTGCGCGTGCCGGCGCGCGAGCGCGTCGCCTCTTCGCCGTGGACTTGCATGCCGCGCACGCGGACGGAGAAGGGCTGACGCCCGAGGCCCTGGGGCACGAGCGTCAGCTCGGTGCTGCCCTCGCGCAGCTCGAGCTCGCCACACAGCAAGGTCCCGGTGATCACCGTGCCGTGGCCGCGCATGGTGAACACGCGATCCACCGGCAAGATCGGCGGCCCCTTGCGCTCGCGCCCCGGCAGGCCGCGGATCATCCCTACGACCGCGGCGCGGAGCTCATCGAGGCCCGCGCCCTCGGTGGCGCTGACCGGGATGATCGGCGCGTCGGCGAAGCTCGTGGCTTCGAGCTCGGCGCGGACGTCCTCGCGGGCGAGCTCGAGCAGCTCCTCGCGCTCGCTCGGATCCTCGCCCAGGCGATCGATCTTGGTCAGCGCGACCACGGCGTGGCGCAGGCCGAGCAGGGCGCAGACTCGCAGGTGCTCGCGGGTCTGAGGCATGACCCCGTCCTCGGCCGAGATCACCAGCAAGACCGCGTCCATACCCCCGGCGCCGGCGACCATGGTCCGGACCAGGGCCTCGTGACCGGGGACGTCGACGATGCTCACGGCCAGCCGCTGACCCTTGCCAGCGTCGAGCTGCCAGCGCGCAAAGCCGAGCTCGATGGTGATCCCCCGGCGCCGCTCTTCGGGCAGGCGATCCGTGTCGGTCCCGGTCAGCGCGCGGACCAGCGTGGTCTTGCCATGATCGATGTGTCCAGCAGTGCCGAGGACGAGCTCGCGGGCGCTCACCGGGCGCAGGGTAGCGCGGTGAGCCGCCCGCGACGACCGCGGGGGAGCGGATCACATCGGCGCGAGCACCAACCATGGGAAGGTCGCGCGGGGATCGAAGATCCGCTCGGGCTCGCCCTCGCGCGCGAGGGCGCCATGAGAGCCGGTTCGCAGCGCACTGCTGGGGTGTGGCGCGCTGCGGGGTGCCGAATCGTCACGCGGCGTGTCATTGCTGCTCGGCGAGCGGGCGGCGGTGGGGCGCGGGCCCATCTCGTCGAATTCGCGC
This sequence comes from Pseudenhygromyxa sp. WMMC2535, assembly GCF_011083025.2. Classification (NCBI taxonomy): domain Bacteria; kingdom Pseudomonadati; phylum Myxococcota; order Nannocystales; family Nannocystaceae; genus Pseudenhygromyxa; species Pseudenhygromyxa sp. WMMC2535. The sequence continues at coordinate 1,214,554 of NZ_JABJWV010000001.1, read as the reverse complement.
AGCGCCGCGCACAGCTGCTTGCGGCGATCCTGGGCCAGAGTCTCGAGCGCACGCAGGACCTCGGTCGTGCTCAGATCGGGGACGTAGAGGCCGATGCGCGGGCTGAGCTGCTCGAGCTGGAGATCCACGGCCTCGGCGGTAGCGAGGATGGCCTCGAGCATCGCCTCGAGCCTGGTGCCGGTCGCACACTCGAAGGGAAAACCGCCGCCAAGGCGGACGTGGACGTCGAGGACGCCCTTTTCGTCTTCACGCTCGAGGTAGCAGGTCAGCGCGTCGATGGTTCGCCGCTCGCGGCTGGCGAGGAAATTTGTCAGCGAGCTCAGCCCAGGGTCGACGCGCTCGACCTCGACGCTGATCTGCCCGTAGCGCAGCTCATGGTCATGTAGCTGATTGATCGTATGTGTGAGGATCTGTCGAATGTTGCTGGCGGTCATGGCGCGAGAAGATTGCATGAGGCGTTCCAGGTCCTTGGTACGCGTCCTGCACTGACAACCATGTGTGTCCCCTTCCTCGATAATTTCATCCACCTCGATCCCCGAGGCGATCACCAACGCCTTCAGTGGTTTGACCGAGAAGCTCAACGGCTGGCTGGAGACCGCGATCCAGATGGCCCCCAACCTGCTGATCGCGGCGCTGGTCCTCGCGGCCTCGATCTACGCCGCGCGCTTCCTCTCGCGCTGGGTCGAGCGTGCCTTGCTGCGCTTCACCGACAACTCGGCGATCGCCGGCCTACTCGCGGCGGTCGGCCGCGTCGGCGTGATCGCCGGGGGCGTGTTCGTCGCCCTCGACGTGCTCCACCTCGAGAAGACCGTGACCTCGCTGCTCGCCGGCCTCGGGGTCGTCGGCTTGGCCTTGGGCTTCGCGTTCAAGGACATCGCGGCCAACTTCATGTCCGGCGCCCTGCTGGCCTTCCGCGGGCCGTTTCAGACCGGCGACATCATCGAGGTCGACGGCAAGATCGGCACCGTCGAGTCGCTACAGCTGCGCCGCACGGTGCTGCGGACCTTCGACGGGCTCAACGTGATCCTCCCCAACCGCGAGGTCTTCGAGCAGACCATCGTCAACTACACGCGGACCAACGAGCGCCGCGTCGAGGTCGCCGTGGGCGTGTCCTACTCGGACCCCCTCGATGAGGTGCTCGAGGTCCTGCCGCCGGCGCTCGAGGACATCGAAGGCCGCGACCCCAAGCGCGAGGTCGAGGTGCTGTTCACCGGCTTTGGCGAGAGCTCGATCGACTTCGTGGTCCGGCTGTGGCTCGCGCGGCCGGATCAGCGCGAGTACCTGCGCGCGCGCTCGGAGATCGTGATTCGGACCTCCAAGGCGTTGACCCGAGCCGGGCTCACGATCCCCTTCCCGATCCGCACCTTGGACCTGGGAGATCGTGGCGAGCTGCCGATCGCCATGGAAGCCGGACGGGGGAAGCCGCGGATCGTCGACGCGAACGAGGATGATGCGCGAGATAGCGCGAGCGAAGGCGAGGGTGATGCGGCCCAGGCGAGCTGAACGCCCGCAGGCTCGGGCCCAGAAGGAGGGGGTCAGAAGGAGGGGGTCAGAAGGAGGGGCTCCGCGGGAGGCTCAGCTCGCGGCCTCTTCGCCCTCGAAGTCGCTCGCAGACTCGCCCGCAGTGTCGCCGCGCTGGCCCGGCGTCGGCGCGGGCGCGGGGATGCGAAACCAAAACCGCGAGCCGCCGTCCTCCGGGCACTCGACCCCGATCTCCCCGCCGTGGGCCTCGGTGAAGCCCTTGGCGATGGCCAGACCCAGGCCGACGCCGCCGGCTCCCTTGGGCCGGCCCTCGCCGCGCCAGAAGCGGTCGAAGACGTGCTCGCGGACCACGGGCTCGATGCCCGGGCCCTGGTCGCGGACCGAGAACTCGACCGCGCCGCTCACGTTGCGCAGCGAGAGCACGATCGTCCCGTCCTTGGGGCTGTGCGAGATCGCGTTGTCGAGCAGGTTGTCGAGCACCTGACGCACGCGGTGGTGGTCGGCGAAGATCTTGTCGAGGGCGTCGCCGTGCTCGATCCGCAAGCTCGCGTCGCTGCGCGCGAGCACGGGCTCGAGATCCGTGACCACGGCCTGGGCGAGGGCGAGGGGGTCGAGGGGCTGGCGGTCGAGCTCGATCTCGCCGTCGAGGCGGCTGATCTCGAGCAGGTCGCCGATCAGCTGGTTGGCGCGGTCGACGGCCCGGCGGACGCTGCCCACGGCGAGGTCGCGCTGGCGAGGCGTCGCGTCTTGCTCGATCAGGCCGAGGGCGAGCTGGATGTTGTTGAGCGGACGGCGCAGGTCGTGGGAGACGACGGCGAGCACGCTGTCGCGGGCGGCCACGGCCCGGCGCAGCTGCTCGACCAGGTCGCGCAGCTCGGTCTCCGCGGCGATGGTGCGCTGGCGAGCGTCGAAGATCCGCCGGGCGGCGTCGATCTTCGACGCGAGGATCAGCGGGTCGAGCTTGGCCTTGGGCAGGTAGTCGTCGGCCCCGCGGCGCATGGACTCGACCGCGAGCTCCTCGTCGCCGAAGCCCGTGAGCATGACCGTGGGCACGTCGATGTCCTGCTCGCGCAGACGCGAGAGCACCTCGAGGCCGTTTTGTCCGGGCAGCGAGAAGTCGAGCAGCAGACAGTCGACCCGCCGACCCTGCGCGCGCATGCTGCGAATGCGCTCGAGGCCGGCCTCTCCCGAGTCGCACTCTTCGATGGCGAAGTCGCGGCCGGTCTGGGTGAGCGCGCGGCGCAGCGCGTGACGATCGAGCTCGTCGTCGTCGATGACGACCAGCGTCAGGCTCATGGGAACTCCTGCATGCGCCAGTAGCTCTCGATGACCTTCATGATCTTCACGAACTCCTTGAAGGTGACGGGCTTGAGGATGTAGCCGGCGACGTTGAAGCCGTAGGCCTGGACCTTGTCGCGCTCGCTGTCGGAGGTCGTCAGCACGACCACGGGGGTCGACGAGTGGGTCTCCTCGTTGCGCAGGGCCTCGAGGAACTCGATCCCGTTCATGCGCGGCATGTTGAGGTCGAGGAGGATCACCGTGTGCTCGAGGGACTGGGCGCCCGAGCGGATGCGATCGATGGCCTCCTGGCCGTCTCGCGCGACGTCGAGGGTGATCGGGCGCTCGCTCTCGATCAGGGCCCGGCGGACGTTCTCGGCGTCGATCTCGTCGTCTTCGATCAGGAAGATGCGCAGCTTGTGCGGTTGGAGGGGGTTCATGGCGGTCACGTAGGGTCGGGCCAGGTGAAGTAGAAGGTCGCGCCTTCGCCAGGGGTCGACTCGAGGCCGACCTCCCCGCCGCGCTGCTCGACGATCTTGCGTACCAAGGACAGTCCGATGCCCGTGCTCTCGACTTGGTCCCTGGGCTGGAGCACCTGGAAGATCTCCCAGATGCGGTTGTGGTAGCGCGGATCGATGCCGGGGCCGTTGTCGCGCACGAGCAGCCGCCAGGCCTTGGGCAGGCGCTCGGCGCTGAGCTCGACCCTGGGCGCGTCGTTGATCGCGTACTTGACCGCGTTGGACATGAAGTTGGCGTAGACCTGACGCAGGAGCAGCGAGGGCCCCGTGAGCGTGGGCAGCTCGCCGAACACCCACTCGACCTTCTTCTCGGTGTCGACGAGCTCGGCGATCTCGCGGGTGAGCGCGCCGAGCTCGACCTGCTCGTCGGGGGTCGCCTTGCGGCCGACGCGAGAGTACTCGAGCAGGCCGTTGATCAGCCCCTCCATGCGCTCGACCCGGCCCTGCATCATCTCGAGGTAGCGGCGGGTCTCCTCGGTCAGGTGGGGCTCGAGGTCGTTGCTCAGCCAGCTCGAGAGGTTGGCGATGCCGCGCAAGGGGGCGCGCAGATCGTGGGACGCGACGTAGGCGAACTGGTCGAGCTCGCGGTTGCGCCTGCGCAGCTCCTGGGTGAGGCGCTCGAGCTCGGCGGCGCGGGTCTCGGCGGCCTCACGGGCGATCTCGGCGCGCAGCAGCTGGTTGCGCTGGTGCTCCTGGCGCTCGCGCTCGGCCACGCGGCTGAGGATGGTCGCGATGTTGGTGAGCAGCTGCTCGAGGTGCTCGGACTTGGCCTGGCCGGTGCTCGCGGACAAGAACTCGAGCCCGGCCACGACCTCCTCGCCGGCGACGATCGGCAAGCTGAAGTAGGAGACCTGGTCGCGCTTCATGACCACGGGCCGGCGCTCGCTGACGAGGCGCCCTCGGGCCGCGAGCAAGCTGGGCTCGTCGAACTCGGGCTCGGACTCGGGGTCGGCCTCGAAGGCGTCGCCCATGGGCGCGAGCTGGCCGGTGGTGTTGGCCAGGACGCGGCCGAGCTCCCAGTGCAGGTGCTCGCAGATCATGTCGGTGGCCTCGCTGAGGGCGGCGCGGAGGTTCTCCGACTCGTTGGCGGTCTCGGCGACCGCGAACACGAGCGCGAGCTCGTCTCGGTAGCGTTCGAGCGAGGCGCGGGTCTGGGCGAGGCGGGGGTTCTGGCGAACTTTGCTCAATCGTTGGCTCCTTCGGAGTCGTCGTCTTTCTCGGCGTCGGGCCCGTCGAGACGCTCGAGCTTGCGGTAGAGGGTGCGCCGCGCGAGGCCGAGGATCTTGGCGGCCTGGGTCTTGTTGTCCTTGACGGCGTGCATGACCCGGCGGATGTAGCGGGCCTCGAGCGCGGCCAGGGTCGGCATGTCCTCGGGATCGTCGGCGCCGATCACCATCTCGTCGGGGGTGTAGCGGCTGATCTTGTCGGGCAGATCCGCCGAGGTGATCTCGTCGTAGCGGGCCAGGGCCATGGCCCGCTCCATGCAGTTCTCGAGCTCGCGGACGTTGCCCGGCCAGTCGTAGTTCATGATCTTGTCGGCGACGTCGGGGGCGAGGCCATGCACGGGCTTGCCGGTGCGCTCGGCGATGCGCGACAAGAAGTACTGGGCGAGCAGCAAGATGTCGGCTCCGCGGGCGCGCAGCGGGGGCACGTGCACGTTGACGACGTTGATGCGGTAGAAGAGGTCCTCGCGGAAGCGGCCCTCCTCGACCTCGGCCTCGAGGTCGCGGTTGGTGGCCGTGACGATGCGCGCCGAGAAGGGCACGGTCGCGTCGCCGCCCACGGGCCGGACGCGGCGCTCTTGCAGGGCGCGGAGCAGCTTGGGCTGCATGTCGAGGGGCATCTCGCCGATCTCGTCGAGGAACAAGGTCCCGCCCTGGGCGCGCAAAAACAGGCCCTCGCGCGAGCGCCGGGCGTCGGTGAAGGCGCCGCGCACGTGACCGAAGAGCTCGCTCTCGAGCAGGGCCGTGGGCACGGCCGCGCAGTTGATGGCCACGAAGGGCTCGCCCTCGTCAGCGCCCAGGCGGTGGAGCTCGCGGGCGACGAGCTCCTTGCCGACGCCGCTCTCACCGCTGACGAGCACGGGCACGTCGGACTCGGCCACGCGCCTGGTCAGGGATCGGATCCGGGCGATCGCCGGGCTCTCGCCGATCATCACCGAGCGGCCGTCGTCCTCGTCGAGCGCCCGCTGGAGCCGACGGACCTCGCGCTCGAGCTCGCGGTGACGGATGGCCTTGGAGACCCGGTGGAGGAGCTGCTGGAGCGATACCGGCTTGGTCACGAAGTCGTGGGCGCCGGCTCGCAAGGCCGCGACCGCGCTCTCCATGCTCGCCTGCCCGGTCATCACGATCACGGGCAGGTTGGGATGGATCTCGCGGATGCGAGCGCATAGCTCCGTACCGAGCATCCCCGACATGTGGATGTCGGTCAGGACCACATCCACCGAGAGGGTCTCGAGGGCGGCGAGGGCCTCCTCTGCGCTGTTGCGGGTCTCGATTTGGTGGCCTGCGTTGGCCAGCCCGGCTTCGAGGAGCGCGCAGGTATCGGGGTCATCGTCGACGATTAAAAGGTGACCGGGCACGGGTCCGGAACATAACCCATTTTGTAGGAGAATCGAGCCGGGAGGGGGGTGTGTCCGATCGACACGCGTCGATCCAAATCAGCACGGTCGCGGTGAACCAGCGCCCGCCTCTGCCCGCCATTGATGGGGCTCGAGGGCGCGCGAACGACCCCCGGCGAGCGCGGGCGCAGGTTGGATCGCGGCTTGCAATCTCGTCTGGCGAAATCAATCTGGCGAAATCAAGCCGCCGAGGCGGACACCGCCGGACCGCTGCCCGGACCACCACGAGGCATTGGGACGCGCCGCGAAAGCCGACTCGGCACCCACCTGGAGATGAACTGAGATGAACGCAGAACCCACTCCGATCAGAAATCGGACCGACGTCGAAGAAGGCGAGCCCATCGAGGCGAGCGAAGACGGCGAGCACGGCGAGACCGAGGCCAAGACCGGCATCGGAGAGCGCCTGCTACATGGCGCGGCGGAGGTCGTCCGCCGCTACCCCTTGCCGGCCGTCGGCGTCGGCTTCGCTGCCGGCTTCATCATCGGCAGCGGGACGCTCAAGTTTGCCGCACGGACCGCCGTGTCCATGGGCATCCGCACCGTCGGCCTACGCATCCTCAACGACATCCTCCCCACCATCACCGCAAAGCAGGAGACCCCATGAAGCTCGACAACATCACCAACAACCTCCCCAACGTCAACCTCCCCAACGTCGACATGCCCAAGCTATCCGACATCTCGGATCTGACCCGCCTCGACATCGCGCGCGCCCTGGGCGTCGCCCCGCGCCCGCGCGACTACATCTTGCCGGCGCTCGGCGTGCTCACGGCCGGCGCGGTGATCGGCGCCGGCGTGGCCCTGCTCTTCGCCCCCAAGTCCGGCGTCAAGCTGCGCGAGGACATCGGCGACAGCCTGCGCACCCGCGTCGACGAGCTCGAGAAGCTCTACGCCCGAGTCAGCTCGAAGCTGAGCTCGAAGGTCTCCGAAGTTGAAGAGGAGATCGAGTCCTCCGTCGAGGCCGCCTGAGCATCGGCCTCGGCGGGAGACTCGGGACACTCGGCCACGGCTTCTCGATCGAGCTGGACACACAGCGCGACCGTCACCTCTGGTGGCGGTCGCTTTTTTGCGACATCTCGTCCCTGCGCACGCGCTAAACTGGCCGGCCCGAGCCCGTGCGCGCCCTGTTCACCGCCCTTTGCAGCCTGCTGCTGCGGATCTTCTTTCGCCGCATCGACAGCGTCGACATCGACCGCGTGCCGCGCTCGGGGCCGCTGCTCTACGTGCTCAACCACCCCAACGGCCTGCTGGATCCGCTGTTCATCCTCTGCGAGTCCCCGCGCCCCGTGACCTTCCTGGCCAAGGCGCCGCTCTTCGACACCTTCGTGGTCAAGCGCTTCGTGCGGGCCTTCGAGTGCCTGCCGGTCTACCGCGCCCAGGACGGGGCCGACACCAGCCGCAACCGCGAGGTCATCCTCGCCGCCATCGAGCTGCTGGCCGGCGCCAAGGTCCTCGCGCTCTTCCCCGAAGGGACCTCACACAGCGACCCCAAGCTGCGCCCGCTCAAGACCGGCGCCGCGCGCATCGCCTTGGGCGCGAGCGGAAGGTCCCCGAGCGCGGCCGGGACCAGCGACCCGGTGCGCATCATCCCGGTCGGCATCGACTACAGCCAAAAGACCATCTTCCGCAGCGACGCGCTGCTGGTCTACGGCGAGCCGATCGTCGCGCCCCAGCTCCGGCTCGACGAGGACATGCGCGCCCCGGCGAGCGCCGTCGAGGCCCTCAACGCAGAGATCGCTGCGGGTCTCGGCCGGGTCACCTTGCAGGCCGACGACGCCCCGACCATGCGCCTCGCCGACCAGGCCGCGCGGATCCTCGCGGGCGCGCGCGAGGACGCCGGCGAGCTCCCCTTCGATCCCTTCGACCTGCGCCGCCGGCTGATCCAGGGCTACCGACGCCTGCGCGCCAGCGACCCCGCGCGCCTCGACGCCCTGGCCGAGCAGGTCCGCCGCTTCGAGGCCGAGATGTCGATGCTCGGCCTCCCCCTCGACCACCCTGGCGCGCTCCCGGCCCGCGCCATCCGCCGCTACGTGCTCGAGCACGCCGTGGTCATGCCGCTGCTCCTGGCGCCCGCCCTGCTCGGGCTGATCACCCACTACCCCGCCTATCGCCTGGTCGGCTGGCTGAGCCTGCGGATGTCCAAAAAGGAGGCCGAGGGCATCGAGGGCGTGGACGTGGACGAGGCTGTGACCGCCACCTTCAAGCTGATCGCCGGCTTCTTGCTGTTCCCGCTGACCTGGCTGGTCCTGGGCGCCGCGGTGGGCGTCGCGCTGCGCTGGACCTGGGGCCTGCTCGCCCTGGCGTTGCTGCCCTTCGCGGGGCTGTGCGCGCTGCTCTTCTTCGAGCGCCTCGACGACATTCGAGCGCGGGCGCGGGGGCTTTGGGTGCTGACGACGAGGACGGCGCTGACGCGGCGCCTGGTCGCGGAGCGGCGGGAGATCCACGACGCGATCGTGGCGCTGGCCGAAGAGGCGTGGGGGCGAGGCCGGCGGAGATGATCTCGGTGGAGAAGCGGGTGCCCTCGTAGGTGAGGGAGTCTGGGATGGCGGCGAGGGTGAGCGGGAGAAAGTTCTGAACTACTTGTCTATTCAGATCTTTCGTGCATGTCGCTCATAGATATAGGGCTGAGGCTCGAGGGAGATGCAGTCTTTGAACCCATCAAAAGGTTGATTGTAGGTGAACAGGAGATTTTGGCAGTAGCCGCTTTCGTGTTCGAGGTGCATCTGAATGGCCGAAACGGTGCGGCCATCTACAGTGTGACTCGTTGGTCGGGCAATGCCGCCTGCGATTGAGACTGTCAGCGCCTCAATTTTGAAAGTGCGCTCTATATCCGTGACGATGTCTTCCTCAGTCTTAGTGAGGAGTATGGCTTGTTGTAGTTCGTGATTGACGACGCGCTCTCGTTTGTCCATCCGCGCTGCGAGCGGCCTGTGAAGTTTGCCTGTTGTCAGCGCGGCGCTGACCCGGTCTTGCAGGTTGGACTTCAGCGCCTCGAGTGCTCGCTGGGGGTCGATGGCTGGGGCAACTTCACGATGCTGAATCTCGAATCGTGGTGCATGATATGTGGAGCGCCTGGGCTTGTAGAACGCATCCGCGCCGAGGTGCTCTTTGACACGCTCTCGAGTTTTGTGCACGTGCTCGTAGTCGTGCTCGAGATCAAAGAGTGAGCTGGTGAGCTGGAGAAATATTTGGCCGCTGGGAGTTTCCCAGACACGGTGAGCTGGCGCGCTGAGCAGTTTTTCTCGTCCAAATAAATCTATATACGGGCTTCCGAAGACCATGCCCCAGTGAATGTTGGGAAGCTGTTTCCTGAGAGAGCGTGTGCTCCAGTGCATGCTATAGCTTGGTATGCGCTGGTCGACAACGCTGACCTCACCGGAAAGTGTGCCTCTTTCTATGTCGGTCTTTGTTAGGAGGTGGATGTATCCAATGTCAGCGAGTGATGATGTTGACCATTGTTTAAATATCGAAACAAGTGTTTTTTCTTGGTTCTTTTCATGCTGAAGTACCCAGAGATCGACTCCGCTATGGGAGGGGAAGGCTCCCGTTGGAGAAGAGATGGTAATAAAACCCTCGGCCTTTGGTTTTTTTGTTTTCCAAATTACTTGATTTTTCCAGATTAAAGATGGTTGCTGAGGGGAGATGAACTTGGCTTTGACAGGCTCGTAGTTGCCTATTTTGGTGGGGCGAAGGCATGACGAAGGAACTGTGAGTGGTTGAAGAAGCGTGTCTGCCCAGTTGGCTGAAGAAATGTCCTCTGGGGTCAATACTTGAATGGTGATACCTCCGATCACTGTATGATCTCCAGAATCTCAACGTTCTCGGGATTTATGCGAAATAATTGTCCTCCCCGAGCCTCGACGGAGGCTTTCAGAGGCTTGGTGACATGCGTTGTTCGGGGGATATGTAGACGTTGAAGGGAACGCCCAGTTGCTCGGCCACGTCCGCCTGAATCTGCATTTGACGCGTATTGCTCACGACCATCCGATTCTTGATCTCGCCGACTTCGGCGCCCATTATATCAGGGATGGTGTTCCCCGCACGCCCGTTGAGCGCCGTTCCGCGGACCTTTGTCGTATTCTTGACCTTGCCGAGCTGCTTCAAGACCGCCTGCTCGAAGGCCCGCCCCAATCGATAGTTCGCAGAAAGCCGCGCAGCGAGGTCGGAGCATACGCCATTGTGCACCAAGACCGCCGGCCCATCACCAACTGGCGCGGCGAAGTAGTTGTGCGCGTCCTCGACGGAGAGGTTGAAGACCTCGAATTCACCTTCGCGTCGCGCGATCTGCTCGACCACGGCGAGCTGGCCGTCTTCGAGCAAAAGCTGGTCTCCCAGGGCGAGCGCGGCCACCTGGAGGTAGGCCTGGTATTCAGGCGCAAAGAGCGGGTGATCGGGCGTCAGCTCGAGGGTGGCGCGCTCGCCGGTTTCAGTGAGGTAGCGCAGATCGATGATCTCGGAGATCTCGCGAACCGAGATCGCTTCGATCACGCGAGGAACCAAGCGCAGCTCGCCGTCGATCCACACGCCGGCGAGGACCTGATCCCCGGGGGTGGCGGCGCCTTCGGGGGTGCGGACGCGGGTGCCGGGGACGAAGCAGCCGATCGCGGCGATGCCCTCGAGGCCGGCGCGGACGCAGTTTCCGCGGTAGGCGCTGAGGGTGCGGCCGAGGCCGGCGCGGACGCTCTGGCTGGCGGTCTCGGCGAGGCCAGCGAGGCCGGCAGAGATCAGCTCGGTGGAGAAGCGGGTGCCCTCGTAGGTGAGGGAGTCTGGGGTGGCGGCGAGGGTGAGCGGGAGAAAGTTCTGAACTACTTGTCTATTCAGATCTTTCGTGCATGTCGCTCATAGATATAGGGCTGAGGCTCGAGGGAGATGCAGTCTTTGAACCCATCAAAAGGTTGATTGTAGGTGAACAGGAGGTTTTGGGAGTAGCCGCTTTCGTGTTCGAGGTGCATCTGAATGGCCGAGACGGTGCGGCCATCTACAGTGTGACTCGTTGGTCGGGCAATGCCGCCTGCGATTGAGACTGTCAGTGCCTGAATTTTGAAAGTGCGCTCTATATCCGTGACGATGTCTTCCTCAGTCTTGGTGAGCAGTGCGTCTTGTTGTAGTTCGTGATTGACGAGGCGCTCTCGCTTGTCCATCCGCACTGCGAGTGGCCAGTGAAGTTTGCCTGTTGTCAGCGCGGCGCTGACCCGGTCTTGCAGGTTGGACTTCAGCGCCTCGAGTGCTCGCTGGGGGTCGATGGCTGGGGCAACTTCACGATGCTGAATCTCGAATCGTGGTGCATGATATGTGGGGCGCCTGGGCTTGTAGAACGCATCCGCGCCGAGGTGCTCTTTGACACGCTCTCGAGTTTTGTGCACGTGCTCGTAGTCGTGCTCGAGATCAAAGAGTGAGCTGGTGAGTTGGAGAAGTATTTGGCCGCTGGGGGCTTCCTGGACAAAATGGGCGGGGGCGCTCAGGATTCGGTCTCGGCCGAAAAAATCAATGTATGGTTTTCCAAAGACCATTCCCCAGTGAATGTTGGGTATGTACTTCCTTAGAGTGTGTGTGGTCCAATACATTCCATAGCTTGGGATGCGCTGGTCGACGACATATGTTTCTCCGAATTTCCAGCTCTCGTGTATGTCGGGATCGCTAAGGAGCTGAATGTATCCAATGTCTGCTTCGCTGTGTGATGACCAGGTGTCAAATAACCGACTGATGGCTTGCTCGGGGTAGTTCCGGTACTGCTCGATGGTAATGCCAATGTCATCATGAATGGTGACTGGCCCTATGGCCCCTCGGGCATGGACGTAGCCAGAACACCGTGGTTTTGCTGACTTCCACAGGAGTGGAGGACCCCATATCTTGGCTGCATCGGCCGGTGTGCGATATCGCCTTCGAATAGGCTCATAGTTGCTGATCCGGGTTGGTGTTAGGGGGGGGATAGAAGATCCAGCGGGGAGAGGAGAGTAGATGCCCAAGAAGGAAGAGATAGGTCCAGCGGGGAGAGGACCTGGATAAATACTCCGTAGCTCATTTTATAGGTGTTTCGGACGCAGGACTGATGGCTGTCAACGATGCTCGAGGTGAGGCGAGTATGAGGTGCTATGAACACCGGTCACGGAATGAACTCCGAGAGCTCTCCTGTCTCAGGGGTGACACGGGTGATCTTGCCTCCGAGACGGTCGACTGCTTGTTTTAGTGTGTTTGTAATATGTTTCGTTCGGGGTGATACATAGACGTTGAAGGGAACGCCCAATTGTTTGGCTACGTCCGCCTGAATCTGCATTTGACGCGTATTGCTCACGACCATCCGGTTCTTGATCTCGCCGACTTCGGCGCCCATTATATCAGGGATGGTGTTCCCCACACGCCCATTGAGCGCCGTTCCGCTGACCTTTGTCGTGTTTTTTGCGACGCCGAGCTGCTTCAAGACCGCCTGCTCGAAGGCCCGCCCCATTCGATAGTTCGCAGAAAGCCGCGCAGCGAGGTCGGAGCATACGCCATTGTGCACCAAGACCGCCGGCCCATCACCAACCGGCGCGGCGAAGTAGTTGTGCGCGTCCTCGACGGAGAGGTTGAAGACCTCGAATTCACCTTCGCGTCGCGCGATCTGCTCGACCACGGCGAGCTGGCCGTCTTCGAGCAAAAGCTGGTCTCCCAGGGCGAGCGCGGCCGCCTGGAGGTAGGCCTGGTATTCAGGCGCAAAGAGCGGGTGATCGGGCGTCAGCTCGAGGGTGGCGCGCTCGCCGGTTTCAGTGAGGTAGCGCAGCTCGATGATCTCGGAGATCTCGCGAACTGAGATCGCTTCGATCACGCGAGGAACCAGGCGCAGCTCGCCGTCGATCCACACGCCGGCGAGGACCTGATCCCCGAGGGCGAGGGTCTCGATGGTGGCGGATCCCTCGGGGGTGCGGACGCGGGTGCCGGGGACGAAGCAGCCGATCGCGGCGATGCCCTCGAGGCCGGCGCGGACGCAGTTTCCGCGGCAGGCGCTGAGGGTGCGGCCGAGGCCGGCGCGGACGCCCTGGCCGGCGGTCTCGGCGAGGCCAGCGAGGCCGGCAGAGATCAGCTCGGTGGAGAAGCGGGTGCCCTCGTAGGTGAGGGAGTCTGGGGTGGCGGCGAGGGTCTCGCTGCCGAGCATGCGGCCGATGGCCTCGCGGGCTGCGGCGGAGGGGTTGCCGTTGGTGGCCCAGTAGGCGGCGACGACGAAGGGGATGGTGGGCGGGAGGAAGGCGATGACGCCCCCGCCGACGACGGCGCTGCCGGTGTTGGCGAGGCCGTCGAAGAGGCCGAGGCCGATCTCGGTGGGGGTGCTGGTGTTGCTCGAGGGGTTGGGGGCCTGGGCGCGGGCGTCGTTGGATGGGCCGAGGTCGGTGCTGGTGCCGGCGCTGCTGCCCTCGCGCTGGGCGGTGACGGTGAGGGTCATCTCGAAGCCGCCAAAGGGGTTGGCGCGGATCTCCGAGGCGGTGACGGTGGTGCCGCCGGAGCCCTCGCTGTCGTCGCTGCCGGCGGGTTCGGGGGCGAAGCCGCTGGGGTCGATCTGCGAGAGCGGATCGTTTTGGACGTAGGCGAAGCGGTTCCAGCCCTGGGCGGTGTAGGCGTCGACGATCAGCGGATCCGCGGAGGTCATGCGGCCGAGCTGGGGGTCGTAGAGGCGCCCGCCCATGTCGACGAGGCCGAGGTCGGCGCGGGACTGGTGGCCGGTGTAGCCGCGGGCGACGGCGGCGAGGACCGAGAATTCTTCGGGCGCGCTCCAGTCGTCGGGGTCGCGGTCGCGGCCCCAGGCATCGAAGGACAGGCGCTGGACGAGCTCGCCCTGCTCGTCGGTGACGATGTCGGTGGAGCCCTGGTGATCGTCGTGGAGGTAGCGGGTGCGGGCGGAGAGTATCTGCTGGCTGTCGAGCTCGTGCTCGATCTGGGCGACGACGCGGCCGCGGCCGTGGATCAGGTAGCGGTGGCGCTCGCGGCCCTGGTCGAGGTCGCGCTCGCGCTCGTAGATGTTTGCGAAGCTGCGCAGCTGGACGTTTTGGAGCTCGTCGACGCGCAGGACCCTGCGCTGGTCGGCGTCGTATTCGAAGCGCAGCGTCTCGCCGGTGCTGGCGGCGATCTTGGCGGGCTTGGCGAAGCTGGTGTAGGCCAGCCAGCGCTCCTGGTCGGCGTTCTTGGTGTGGATCAGGCTGCCCTTTTGATCCCAGCTCAGGCTCTGATCCCCGGCCCAGGTCAGCAGGCCGCGGGCGTCGTAGTCGTAGTCGCCGACGTCGCTGGCGTGGACGAGGTTGCCGAGCGGGTCGTAGGCGAACCAGCGCTCGTGGTGGTGATCGTCGGGGCCGCTGATCTCGAGGTGAGCCAGGCGCAGCAGGCCGTCGTAGTCGAAGTCCTCGCGCTGGCCGACGCGCAGGTCCTCGCGCCAGGCCAGGGTCTGGTTTGGGCTCCAGCCGTAGCGCAGGTCCTGGAGCGGATCCGTGTCGGTGTTGGCGTTTGGGTCGAAGGTCCGCAGGCCGATCAGCTGGCCGAGGGCCGGGTCCCACTCGCGGGCGCTGACCAGGCCGTTGGCGAAGCGCTCCTCGGTGATCCGCCCAGCTTCGTCCGCTTCGGTGATCGACCACAGGGCCTCGGGGTCGTCGCCGAGGTGCACGGCGCTCAGGCTGCCGTCGGCGGCGTAGCGGTTCTCGACGCGGATCTGCGGCAGGTTGGGGTGCTCGGGGTAGCGCAGCGCGCTCGGGCGGCTGTAGGCGTCGTAGTCGATCTCGAGCGCGAGGGCGTCGTCGTCGATCCACTGCTCGATCCGGCGCAGGCGGCCGAAGCTGTCGTAGTCGTAGAGATCCGCGACGCCGCCGGGAGTCTTGGTGCTGCTCAGGTGGCCGGGGAGCTGCGCGTCCCAGATCCACCAGCTGTCGCCCTCGTCGTCGCTGCGCCGGATCTGGCGGCCGAGGGCGTCGTAGGCGTAGGTCACGAGCTGGTCCTCGCCGTCGAGGGCGGCGATCAATCCGCCCCAGGCGTCGTAGGCGTAGTCGCGCAGGCCCTCGGCGGGGTCGTGGCTCGAGACGAGGCGGCCGAGGCGGTCGTAGGTGTAGCGCTTGACCAGCGCCGGGGCCTCGCCGGCGGTGGCCTCGGTGTTCGTGCTCTCGCCGATCGGGTCGTCCTCGACGCAGCTGGGCCGGGCGGCGACGAGCCACGAGAAGTGGGCGTAGTCGAGGCACAGGCGCTCTTCGTCGGCGGTCCCCGGGGCGCTGATCGTCTCGACGACTCGACCGGCGCCGTCGCGGCGGATCTGCCTGCGCCGACCTTCGAAGCCGACGTGCTCGACCGCGAGGCCGGCGTGGGTCCAACGCTCGACGCTGCCCTCGGCGAGGGTGTGCTCGATGACCCGACCAAAGGCGTCGTGGCGCCAGCGCTCGCTGCCGAGCTCGGGGCCGTCGAGGCGGTGGGCGAGGCTGCGCTCGACGAGCTGGCCCTCGCCGTCCCAGCGCTGCCACTGCCGGCGCGGTTCACCGTCGGCGCCCAGCCAGCGCGCTTCGGTCTCGCGGCCGAGGCGATCGAAGGCGCGGGTCAGCTCGCCGTGGCCGCTGACCTTGGCGAGGATCTGCAACCCGCCGGCCGCGGGATCGAGGGCCGGGAGGTAGTGGATGCTGAGGTCGTCTCCGCGGGCGAACCACTGCGAGAAGGTGCGCGCGCCGGTCAGCCGGCCAAAGCCGTCGTAGTCGAAGACCTGGCGCTGGCCGTCGATCGTCACCAGGGTGTGGGGGACGCCGAGGTCTTCGTGCCAGGCCAGGGTGCTGACGTGGCCGAGGGCGTCTTGGATCTTCACGGGGAAGAGCCCGCGCTCGTCGTAGGCGATCGTGCCCCCGCGGGCCTGGGCGTCGGCGTCGTAGCTGGTCACGGCCACGCGGTTGCCGAAGGCGTCGTACTCGTAGGTGGTGTGCAAGAAGAGCGCGCTGTCTTCGGACTCGGGCTCGCGCAACTCGCTGAGCAGCGCGCCGGTCTCGGCGGCGTAGCCATGGACCCAGCGCCGCTCGATCACCTGGCTGTCGTGGATCCCCGCGAGGCGCTCGTCGACGACCTGATCGAGCAGCCAGCGCTCGAGGTCGTGCTCGACCACGCGCCGACGATCGAGCACGAGGCTGGGGCCGTCCTCGACGGCCGTACTCATGCGCTCGTGGGTGGGGTGGGCGAGGGCGTCGCGGGTGAACACGGTGCTGACTTGAGAGGTCAGCGGGTCGTGGTCCTGGACCTCGCTGAGTCCGCAAAAGCCCGCGCAGTCCCACAGCTCCCAGGTCCGCGCGACGCTCTGGCTGTCGGCGGCGTGGTAGCGGCCCGGGCCGGTGTGCAGCACGTCGTGGACGATGGTGGCCAGGCTCACGCGCACGCGCCCGTCCTCGGGGTCGCGGCGCTGCTCGAAGATCATGGTGGTCAGCCCGGCCGTGGGCGCGGCGGCGAGCTCGGGGTCGTAGTCGAGGTTGCCGGTGTACTCGCTGCGCTTGGCCAGGGCGACGCGCTGGCCGTCGCGCCACACGAACTCGGTCTGGTCGTGGCGGTGAAAGCCGAGGCTGCGCTGCGCGAGGCGATCGCGGCGCAGGCCGGCGTAGCGATGCTCGAACTCCCGCGCGCCATCGTCGAGGCTCGCGCCCAGGCCGGCGTCGAGGCGGTGGCGGGTGACGACGACCACGGGCGCGCGGCCGCAATCAAAGGGCCACGCGCAGGTCGCTTGCGGGCCGTCCTCGTAGAGCTCGGGGCGCTCGTAGTCGGTGATCGCGGCGTACTCGAGCTCGATCACCTGGCCGAGGCCGTCGCGGATCCTCGCCACGCGATCGGGCTGCTCGCCGCGGCGGCGCCAGATGTCCCAGACGCCGCCGAGCTCGTAGCTCCAGTACACCGGGTCGTGGAGCCCGTCGCCGTCGACGTCCATGGCCGCCAGGGCCCGGGTCGGGACGCTCGCGTTGTTCTGCCAGGCGGGCGCGTCGACGAGCGGGGCGTTGACGAGGGTGCCGTCGCCCAGCGGACGCCACTGCTGCCAGGTCCCGGTGGCGCTGTCGGGGATCATCAGATCCGCGACGCCGTCGCCCTGGAGATCCAGGACCGCGCTGCTCACGAATTCACGAAAGAGCGCGTCGCCGGCCTCGCCGGTGGTCAGCCAGCCGCCGTCGACGAAGCGGCCGCCTTGGTTGATCCAAAGCCGCAGGCCGCCGAGCTCCTGCGAGGGGGGATCCACGGGCAGCACCGCGGCGGCGATGCTCGAGCTCTCGTCCACGTCGTCGCCGGACTGGAGCTGATAGCGGACCAGATCCGGGAGCCCGTCGCCCTGGACGTCGAGCACGCGATCGATGCCCAGGTTGGAGCCGTGGGAGGGCGCGCCCGCGTCGGGGACGTTGAGGGTGCCGTTGGTCAGCGAGGGCCGCCAGCGCTGGGCGACGTCGGGGGGCAGGCCGGTGTCGACGAGCGCGGCGCTGTCCCAGGTCGGGGCGGGGCGCAGGGCCTTGTAGTTGCCCCATTTGGTCACCGGCAGATAGTCCTGGGTCAGCGCGGACCAGCGCGGGATGACCAGCAAGGAAGCCACGCCGTCGCCGTCGTGATCCAGGATCAGCAGGGCGTCGCGGGCCGAGCAGCCGACTTGGGTGTCGACGCGCGCGGCCACGTCGAAGCCGAGGCCGGGCTCGTTGACGAGCAGCTGCCAGGTCCCCACCCAGGTGCTCTGATCGTCGATCTCGAGCTCGCCGCCCCAGCAGTAGAGGATGTCGCTCAGGCCGTCCCCGGTGAAGTCGGCGGCGGCGTAGGTGTAGGCCGGCTTTTGCAATTCGCCGACGTCGATGTGCTGCTCGACAACGCCCTCGAGGCCGGGCTCGACGATCGCGAATTCAGTGATCGCAAAGAGCATCGCGCTGCCGCCGAGCGGGGCGATCGCCTCGTCGCTGCCGTCGGCGTCGTAGTCGATCGCGAAGAGGGGCTGGTCGAGGCCGGTGAACTGCGGGTTTGAGGTCGAGAGGATCCCGGCGCGCGGGCCCTCGATCAGCGAATAGATGCCCTCGGGGCACTCGCTGGGATCGGGGAAGTCGTCGTTGAGGCTGCAGATCTTCCCGGTCACCGTCACGGCCTCGGGCTGGGTCCGCCAAAACTCCCAGCCGCGGTCCTCGGAGGCCGGGAGCCCGCCGTTGCCGTTGGCGGCGAGCAGGTCCGAGCGCCCGTCGCCGTCGCCGTCGAGCACGACCTGGCCGAGCAAGCTGGGGTCGTAGGTCTGGAGGTCGAAGCCGTTGGGGAAGGGGGCGCCGCCGAAGGACCAGGCCTCGGCGGGCATGTCGTCGGCCCCGTCTTCGCCGAGGATCCACTCGAAGGTGGTGGGCGCCCGGCAGACCCCGTCGGCGGCGCACTCGCCCACGGAGACCAGGCGCGAGCGCCCGGTGACGCTGGCGGGATCGGGCTCATCGGGCGCATCGGGGTCATCGGCGTAGGCCAGCGGCCAGCGGCGCACGAGGGTCTCGTCGACGAGGCTGCGCAGCGCGGCGAGGCGGTAGCTGCTGCGCGTGGGCAGGCCCGCGAAGTAGCCGCGGCGGGGATCCGGGCGCGGGGCCCAGTCGAGGACGATGGAGCGCGTGGGCGGGAGCGCCGGAGCCTGGGCGTGGGCGCCGTAGTGGATCGCCGCGAGCCGGTGGTCGACGCGGGCCCAGCCGTCGTCGAGGGTCTCGTGCTCGTAGGCGTATTCGTAGCGGATCGTGTTGCCAAAGCGGTCGGCGCGGCTCGAGCGAGCCCAGCGGCGCACGCCGAGGTGCGAGCTGAGCACGGCGTCGTCGCTGCACCCGTAGGTGTCGATCAGCCCGTCGCGGCGGCGGACCTCGAAGGTCAGCGCGCCCGGGCACTTGCTGGAGCCGAGGATCCGGACGCGGGAGAAGTCGTCGCGGCGGGGTCGATACTCGGCGCCGGGCTGCCAGGCCTGGCCCGCGCTGAGCAGCAGGCGCTCGCCGTCGAGGCACAGGGCGTCGTCGTCGCTGAAGTCGACCGGTGCCACGCGGCCGTCCACGGCCAGGGAGGGGGCGCAGCGCTCGATGGCGGACTCGCCGACGAGGCGCCAGCCGACGCCCAGGGGGCCGTCTCCGGCGGCGCTGTCGTAGCGCAGGGCGAGCTCGGGGACGAGGGCGCCGGTGGCCGGGGGGAGGCTCAGGGGGAGGTGGTAGACGGCTGCGCCGTCCTTGCTGACCTCGAAGTGAGCCTGGAGCGCGCCGACGGGGGCGGTGGGGGTGCGCGTGGGGCCCACGGCGCCCAGCGGCAGGCCAGGCAAATGTTCCAGTATTCTGTTTGTATATGTGCCTGATATTGCGTTGGCCGGTGAAGACGCGAGGAATGCGGCCATGCACAGCGTGAATACAGACGAGAGGTTGTGAAGTTTGCGACGCTCTACCATGGCAACGACGCATGCACTCTCTCAGAGTCGAGGTGGCCGTGTCATCTGATTAAATCATGCAAACTGCCGTGTCGCGAAACGGATTACATGCATTTTCGCGAGGGGTATTACATGGATATCGGCGGGAGAGGAGCGCGAGGGTCGCGAAAACAACATGATCACCCGGCGATGCCGTGCAGATCTGTCGAATCTTCAGGGCGGGTGTTCAGGGCGCAGATGTCGCGACAGCTTGTCGCGAAATGCCCTACATTCTAATCGCCAGAATCATGTAAGCTGCGTCGCGACAAGTCGCGAAACGTGATTATCACACGTTCATGTCGCGACATGGATTACATGGCGCGAAGGTCGCGACACGCAAAGAGGGCGACCGGGGACGGTGCCCCGCGTCGCCCTCGCGCGTCATCTGGGTGGTGCTCGCCGGGCTCAGCTGGCCTCGGGGTGCGCGGGGAACCACTGGTTCCAGTAGTTGCTGCACAGCGGCCAGGACTTGTAGATGTTGTGCTCGACGGCGCGCTCGAGCAGCCCGCCGACGCCGAGGATCTTGCACTCGATGGTCAGCGCGCTGTGCCAGCGCATGCGGTCCTCGCCGAGGGGCTCGGTCCACATGCGGCCGCGGATCCACAGGCGGTCGCCGAACACGGTGGTGCGGTGGCGAAAGTGGAAGATCTGGGTGGCCTTGTCGAAGCGGCCCCACTCCTGGTAGCCGAGGCGCTCGCCGATCAGCTTGGCGACCTTGCCTCCGACCTCGAGCTTCGGGTGCGCGGCGATGTTGCGGATGATCTCGCGCTCATCTTCGCGGAACTCGGTGATCGTCGGCTCGTCCCAGCGCAGGCCGTGGAGGAAGGTCTCGCGGTTGAAGTCGGCGTCGAAGTAGAGCGGCCAGAAGCGCTCGGGGGTGCAGCGGACCTCGTGGGTGATGTCGCACTCGCGCATGGGCGGCGCATGTTAGACCGCGGGAGATCCCCCAGCGCACCTTCGGAGCCGAGCGACCTCCCGCGGCCGAGAGTGTTCCCTCATTGTCGGGGAGGGCGCGCTGCAATTCCAAGCAAAATGCGCAGCTTGCGGGCAGCAAAAATCGCTCATTTTTGCGCCTAGGAGCCCGTGGTGGAACCCAGCGCGGCTCCTGGCGCCGGGATTTTCGTCGAGGGCGCGAAGCCAAAACGCTGCTGTACCGGGCGTACTGCAAGTTTTGGCGACAAAGCCCTCGGCGAAAAGACCAAGCCAGGTGTCGTGTTGGGTTTCACCACGGGCTCCTAGGGGGCGGAATTGGGCGAGATGATGAGTCTGCGTGAGGTGCGCGACATGGCATCTCGGGCAGGTCGCGCTCGGGTCGAGTGAGCTGAGCGGTGATGCGCACGGTGTAGAGTCGCCGGGTGCTCGGGCTCACCTTGGCCGTCGTCCTCGCCTCGAGCCCCGGATCTGCGGGCGAAGATGTGCTCTACGCACCCGTCGCGGACAGCCCCGAGGCCGAGCCGGAGGGCGTCGAGCAGCCACCGAGCGAGCAGCCATCGGGCGAGCCGACGAGCGAGCAGACGGCGAACGAGCGGCTGTCGGGCGAACAGCCATCGGGCGAGCAGCCATCGAGTGAGCAGCTCGGCGCCGTCGAGGACGGCGTGAGCGAGGCGGGCACGGGTGCGCCGGTGCCAGCGCTCGCGCCCGTGTCCGCGGGCGTGGTCGCGCCCGATCCGGCGCCGAGCTTGCCGGTCCTGCCGCCCATGGAGCTCCCGCCGCCGCCACCACCACCAGACGGCGCGGGGCGGCTCGTCGGCGGGAGCGTGGCGATCGCCCTGGGCCTGGGCGCGGTGTCGGTGGTCGGATACGAGGCAAGCCGCGAGGACGGCAACCCGGGCGTGGTCGCGGGCACCTTCATCCCCCTGGGCCTCGCGGGCCTGGGCGTCGGCGTCTACCTGCTCATTCGCGGGGCCAAGGCGCGGGCGCGGCTGCTCGAGTGGCGGTCCTACGCCGAGCAGCGCGGGCGCCCCTCGGGCAGCGGGATGGTCGTGGGCGGGACCATGAGCGTGGCGATCAGCGGCGTCACCTTGGTCGCCGCGGCGGTCCAGTCTCGAGATGTGGACACGCGCGGGCGCCCGCTGAACACGGCGCTGTGGACCGTGGGCGGGGCAGGCCTGGCGACCGGGGCGGCGCTTTTGAGCACGGGCCTCGTCCGCCGCAAGCGCTACCAAGCGTGGCGCCAGCGCACCTTCTTGGCGGCGCCCGTGGTCACGCGTTTGCCCGGTGGGTTTGGGCTCGGGGTCGCGGGCCGCTTTTGAGCGGCCAAGCTGGCTGCTACACCTCTCGCGTGCCCTACACCCTCGGCCCCGGCGAACACCGCATTCACTTTCGCGAGCTGGGCGCGGCTTCGCGTCCGACCATCGTGCTGATCCAGGGTCTGACCCTCGACGGGCGGTTCTGGTTCGACCTCCCGCAGCGCCTGGCCAAGGATCCCGAGCACCCCTGGCACGTGCTCGTCCCCGACAACCGGGGCGTCGGGCTCAGCGACCTCCCGGGGCGGCCGTGGACCATGGCCGACATGGCCGACGACGTGGCGGCCATGCTCGACGCGGTGGACGTGCGTCAGGCGGTGGTCGTCGGCATCTCGATGGGGGGCATGATCGCGCAGCAGGTCGCGCTGCGGCACCCGGAGCGCGTCGCGGGCTTGATCTTGATGGCGACCTGGCCGGGGCTGCCCTACGGCAAGCTGCCGCCGCTGCGCTCGCTGGGGGATCTCGTCGGCTCGTCGGTGGTCCAGCGCGGCAACATGGACGCGGTCGCGCGGCTGATCTTGCCGGACTCGAGGCGCGACGACGCGCGTGAGCTCCTGCGCGGCTGGTTTGGGCTGATGCGCGAGCGCCCGCCGCAGCGCCAGGCGGTGCTCGGTCAGCTGGGCGCGATCGCGAGTCACTCCACCGGTCATCGACTGGGGCGAATTCAAGCGCCAACGCGAGTGATCACAGGCGCCGAAGATCGTCTGATCCCACCGATCAATGCCGAGCGTCTCGCTGCGCGCATTCCTGGTGCAGGGCTCGAGATCGTGCCCGACGTGGCGCACGCCATCCCGCTGCTCGATCGCAGCGTGGTCCACCGCAATCTCGCTGCGCTGGGTATGTGGGGGTAGATCGAGTCGTCACAAACCGGCCCACCGGCACGAATAGTGACCGCAGTCGCACTTTAAACATGCGCAATCCACGCAGATCGCTGTTTGGATACTTGCGCAGCTTCGCAGGCGAGGCTGCGGCCGCGGCCGTGGGCGAGTAAGCTACGCGCGGGTATGCGCGTGCTCTATCTGGAGCCCTTCGAGGCTGGCTCGCACGAAGCTTTCGGGCGCGCGTTGACCTCGGCGCCATGGGCGGAGTGGATCCCTCTGACCTTGCCGGGTCGCTACTGGAAGTGGCGCATGCGAGGCAGCGCGGCCTACTTTGCCCAGCAGCTGCTGCACCTCGATCTCAGCCGCATCGACCTGCTCTTCGCGAGCTCTTACCTCCCCCTGGCGGAGCTCGTGGGCATGGTCCCGGAGCTCGCGGCGATGCCGCGCGTGCTCTACTTTCACGAAAACCAACTCGCCTTTCCGGTTCGCGACAGCGCCAACCAAGACCCCGCGCGGGACCTGCACTTTGGCTTCACGCAGCTGGTCTCGGCCCTGGCCGCCACGCGCTGCGTGTTCAACAGCGCCCACAACCGCGACAGCTTCCTCGAGGCTGGGCGGGTGCTGCTGCGGCGCATGCCCGACGCGGTGCCGCTGGGTTGGATCGAGGCGATCGAGGCGCGCAGCGAGGTCCTCGGCCTGCCCCTGGAGCTCCCGGAGATCGCCAACCCGCGCGAGCTCGAAGACCTCCCGGCTCACGCCCGCGACGAGGGTCCGCTGATCTTGTGGAACCACCGCTGGGAGCACGACAAGGGCCCCGACGCCCTGGTCCGGATCCTCGACGCGCTGCTCGAGCGCGGGCAGATCTTTCGCCTCGCGGTCTGCGGCCAGCAATTTCGCCGCCGTCCGCCGGAGCTGCTCGAGGCCGAGCCGCGCCTGCGCGCGGCGCTCGGCGATCGCCTGGTGCAGTGGGGCTTCGTGCGCACGCGCGAGGACTACCGCGAGCTGCTCAGCGACGCGCAGATCGCCCTGTCCACCGCCAAGCACGAGTTCTTCGGTGTCTCGATGCTCGAGGCCGTGCACTGCGGCGCCCGGCCGCTGGTCCCCGACGCGCTGAGCTACACCGAGCTCTTCCCCAACGAGTTTCGCTATGGCGACGAGGCCGAGGCGGTGGTCGAGCTCGAGCGGCTGATCTGGGCGTGGGGCTCGGGGCTGATCGACCTGCGCGGCAACCGACGTCAGCTGAGCATGCCGTGGTCGAAGACGCTGATGCTCGAGCGCTACCGCGAGCTCTTCGTGCGCTTGATCCGCAACAGCTGACTCGCCCGCGTGGTGCTCAGCCGTCTGCGCTCGGCTCGCCCTCGCCCAGGCCCTGGCTGACGAGCTTGGTGTCCTCGAGGCCGACGCCGTACTTTTGCGCCTTCTTGGCCTCGGCCTTGCGCTTGGACTCGAACAGCCGGCGGCTCTTGTCGGTGACCTTGCCGACCTTGACCAGCCCGGGCTCGCGCATGGTCTCGGGCGGGCGCTCGGACTTGCGGTGCTCGGGGTTGCTGGGCCGCGGCGGCCCGTCGAAGCGGCGCTTCCACTCCTCAAGGCTGAGCTTGGCGAAGCTCGGGTCCCGGGGGTCGCGGAGGATGGCTTCGACCACGGCGTCGCGGTCGACGAACACCGGGTGGAGCTCGGCGGGGTCGTAGGCCTCGCCGCGGTCGAAGAGCCCGCCGCAGATCGAGCGCAGCGAGCACTGCGAGCAGACCTCGGCGTAGAGGTGACCCCACTCGGTCTGGCGCACGGTCTGCTTGTCGTCGAGGAAGTGGACGATGCGCTCCTCGCTCTTGACGATCTTGCGGGTCTCGGTGCTCGCCCACGCGAAGTCGGTCATGTAGCACAGCGGGACCTTCTCGACGCGGAAGGTCCGCCCGCTGCGCTGGAGCAGACGCAGCGCGCGTTGGAGCGAGAGCTCGAAGTCGGCCAGCCGGGGCGTGAACTGATCTTGGTTGACCTCGGCCCGGCCCATGGAGGGGTCGAGGTTGTTCCACACGAAGTGGCGAATATAGGGGTGGTGCTCGATGAAGTAGCGAATGTTGCGATCGAGGTGATCCGCGTTGAGCTTGTTGATCACGCAATTGATGTTGATCTCGATGCCAAATTCGTTGGCGTTGTGCAGCGCCTTCAGGGCGATCGGCAAGGTCCCGGGGGTCCCGCGCAGGCGATCCTCGACGGCCTCGACCACCGAGTAGATCGAGATGTGGACGAGCTCGAGCCCGGCCTCGGCCATGGCCTGGGCGAACTTGCGGTCGGCCAGGCGCGTGCCGTTGGTGATCATCCGGACGTGCAGGCCGGCCTCGCTGGCGTAGCGACAGATCGCCGGGAGCTCGGGGTGTAAGCTGGGCTCACCTCCGGTCAGGATCACGCCGAAGTAGCCGCGCGCGACGAAGTCGTCGACGAGCACGCGCATGGACTCGAAGTCGTGAGTGTAGGGCGTGGTCGGGTTCGAGCAAAAGCCGCAAAAGTGGTTGCAGTGCCGGACGACCTGGATGTAGCCGATGTTCGCCACCGCGTGCAGCATAGCCCATGCGGGGGAGGGGGAGCGGGACCGAGTGCCCGCGCCGGGCGCTGGGCGCTGGTGCGCCAGCAGGCCCCGTGTTAGGCCAGCACGCGAACACCGCCATGACCTCTCTTCAGCGCACGATCACGACGCAGGGCCTGACCTTGGCCCTGGCCCTGACCACCTCCTTGACGGCGGGCACGGCCCACGCAGACCCGATCTTCGAGTTGATCGACGGGGCCCTCGACCCTCAGGCCTGCGGGGGCGCGGGCTGCTGGACCAACCACATGCGGGTCACCGACATCGACAACGACGGCGACCTCGACCTGCTCTTCGCCAACTACGCGGACTTCTTCGGCGGCGACGACTCGCCCCAGCCTCTGGTCGTCTACCTCAACGACGGCGCGGCCAACTTCAGCGACAACTCGAGCGCGGCCTTCGGCAACTACGAGGGCAACCTGCGCCAGATCGCCGTCGGCGACGTCGACGGCGACGGCGCCCCCGACATCTACGCCCCGAGCGGCTCCGGCGACGCCCACGTGCTGTTCATCAACGACGGCAGCGGGCTCTTCGTCGACGAGGCCGACGCCCGCCTGCCCGACGACTACCCCGCCGGCGCGGCCGCGCGCATGGCCGACGTCGACAACGACGGCGACCTCGACATCTTCGCCGCCGACGCCTACGCCGGCGACGGTCCGCCCTACGGCCGGCTCTATATCAACGACGGGGCCGGGGTGTTCACCGAGGCCGAGGGGGCGCTCCCCGTGGCCATCGCTGGCCAAGACATCGACGACGTCGAGTTCTTCGACGCCGACCGCGACTTCGACCTCGACCTGGTCGTCAACGCGCACTCCGGGGGCATCGGCGCGCTGTGGCTCAACGACGGCAGCGGCGTGTTCACGGCCGGGGGCAGCCTGGCCGCGCCGGCCACGGGCAACTTCCACTACAACGTCGCGCCCTGCGACGTCGACGGCGACGGCGACCTCGACCTGTGGATCGACAACATCGGCGGCAGCTTCACCGAGCAGCTGCAGATCAACGACGGGACCGGCGTCTTCAGCGACGAGACCGACACGCGGGTCAGCGGCAACCCCGGGGCCGACGACAACGGGGTGGCCTGCGTCGACCTCGACGACGACGGCGACCTCGACGGCGTGGTGCTCTCGCTGGCCTCGGCCGAGCGCCTGCTCGAGAACGACGGCGCGGGCAACTTCAGCTACGTCGCGGACACCTTCCCGCCGCCCACGGACTGCACCTTGTGGGGGGAGTTCGGCGACCTCGACGGGGACGCGCGCGTCGACCTGGTCACCGCCCAGGGCGAGTGCTCCTCGTCCAACGAGGTCTACCTGGCCGGGGATGAGGTGCCCGTGGACTCGCGCGCGCCGGTGATCGTCGCGACCGAGGGCCTGCCCGTGGAGCCGCCCGCCGAGGGCCCCACGCTGCGCTTCGCCGTGGCCGACCGCACGCTCAGCGACGAGGGCCCGCGCCTGGCCCGGGCCTACGCGGTGATCGACCCGGAGGGCGTGAGCGAGGAGTTCCCGGCCTGGTACATGGGCGGGGACCTCTACCGGGTGGTGCTGCCGACGGTGGGCGAGGGCGAGGAGGTGGTCTTCGAGCTGTGCGCCGAGGACCGCGCTGGCAACATTGGCTGCGGGGAGACCCAGAGCTACGAGATGGGGGCGGGGGAGACCTCGACGGATACGGACACGGACACCGAGACGACGGGCACGGATACGGACACCGAGACGACGGGCACGGACACCGAGACGACGGGCACGGATACGGACAGCGAGACGGGCACGGAGACGGAGACGGGCAGCGAGACGGGCACGGAGACGGAGACGGGCAGCGAGACGGGCACGGAGACGGAGACGGGCAGCGAGACGGGCACGGGCAGCGAGTCGGACAGCGGCGAGGACGAGGACAGCAGCGGTAGCGCAGACAGCTCGAGCGCCGACGAGAACTCCGGCGAGGACTTCGCCGACGAGGACAGCGAGGGCTCCGGGGGCGACGAGATCGGCGCGGACGAGGGCAACGTGGGCATCGACGACGGCTGCAATTGCAGCAGTGCGCCCGCGCGCCCGGGGCCGAAGGGGGCGCTGGGATGGCTGGCGCTCGCGGCCTTGGGCATGGGCCTGCGCCGTCGCCGGGACCGCTGACGCACCGCTCGAGCGGATCGTACAAAACGCGAATGGGGTGAGCGGGGGCGTGGATGCCTCCGCTCACCCCATTTCGAGGTGGGGCGCTCAGCTCAGTGCGGGCAGCTGGCGGAGGTTGGCCGCCAGGGCCACGGCTGCGCTCGAGATCGGCGCGCTGGGATCGGCCTGAGGATCGAGGTCCTCGATGGTCCGGGCGACCCGGCGCAGGCGATGGAGCGCGCGCATGCTGAGGTTGCGGCGCAGGCCGAGGCCGTTGAGCAGGCGCTGGGCCGCGGGGTCGAGGGGGCACAGCCGCTCGATCGCCGCGCCGCCTGCGGGGATCTCGGCGTTGCGTAGCCAGGGCGTGTGGTCCAGGCGCGCGCGCTGCCTGTCGACGGCGGCGAGGATGCGCGCGCGGACCTGGGCGCTGGGCTCCCCGGGGCTCGCCCGCTCGAGCTCCGCGCGGCTCAGCGGGGTGACCGGAACCACGAGATCCATGCGATCCAGGAAGGGCCCCGAGACCCGGCCCTGGTAGCGCTGGATCGCCGCGGGGCTGTCGACGCAGACCCGCTGGGGGTGGCCGAGCCAGCCGCAGGGGCAGGGGTTCATGGCCGCCATCAGCTGAAAGCGGGCCGGGAAGTGCAGGGCGTAGCTGGCCCGGACGAGGTTGACGGCGCCGTCCTCCAGCGGCTCGCGCAGGCCCTCGATGCAGGCGCGCGGATACTCGGGCAGCTCGTCGAGGAAGAGCACGCCGCGGTGGGCGAGGCTGACCTCGCCGGGGCGCGGCGGGTTGCCGCCGCCGAGCAGGCCCGCGACGCTGACGCTGTGGTGCGGCATGCGAACCGGCGGCCGGCGAATCAGCCCGTCGGGGACGCGCTGACGGGCGACGCCGTGGATCTTGGTGACCTCGAGGGCCTCCTCGTGCTCGAGGTCGGGGAGCAGCCCGGCCACGCGGCGCGCGAGCATGGTCTTGCCCACGCCGGGCGGCCCGTGGAGCAGCAGGTTGTGGCCGCCGGCGACCATGATCTCCACGCCGCGACGCGGCAGGGCGAGGCCGCGGATGTCGGCGAGGTCCAGGGTGGGGCCGCGCCAGCGCTCGCTCGCTTCGCCCCCTGCGGCGGCGCGGTGCGGATCCCGAGCTGGGGTCGAGCTTCTTTGGGGATCGTCGGCCTCACCCTCGGGCGCGCCGTCCTCGGGCGCGCCGCCGCAGACGATGAGCAGGCTGGCCGGAGGCGCCGAGGTGGGTGGCGTGCCGCCGGAGGGCGCGGCGTTGGGCAGGGCTCGCTCGCCGCGGAGGTGGGCGATCACGGCCGGGAGGTCGGCGATCGCAACGACCTCGAGGCCGGGGATCATCGCGGCCTCTGCCGCGTTGGCCTGGGCCACCAGCACCCGCTCGAAGCCAGCCGCGCGGGCCGTGTCGGCGACGATCAGCGCGCCCGCGGCGGGACGCAGGCGACCGTCGAGGGCGAGCTCGCCCCACAGCAGGGTCTTGGCCAGCGCTTGGGCGGGGACGATCTCGTGGCTCGCGAGCAGGGCGCAGGCGATCGCGAGGTCGAGGCCGGGGCTGTCCTTGCGCACCTCCGCCGGCGCGAGGTTGACGACCTGCTTTCGCGGTGAAATCGCATGGCCACAGTGGCTCAGCGCAGCACGCACGCGTTCTCGGGCCTCATTGAGCGCACCGCTGACGCGACCGACGATGGTCAAGCAAGGCAGGCCGAGGCCGACGTCTGCCTCGACTGTGATGATGTAGCCCTCGACGCCGAGGATCCCTGCGGAATAGGTTCGTGTGAGCATGCCCGAGGACATAGCGAAGGCCGTGCCACGGTGTGATCGAGTGATCACGCGTAGTTAGAGCGGAGAGCAAAGGTGGGCTCGGCCAATGTGCAGGACAGTGTCCCGTGTGCTGGCCACCCAATCTCGAGGACAGGTCGAGAATGGTCGGCGTTCGATGCAATGTTTTCGCTTATGAAAATGAATGCTCGGTCTCAATCTGCGGGTGTTAGCTTTCGTAACCAAGTTCATCATGAATGATCGATTACAAATGATGCAGATCCAGACCTCCGAGTTTTCGCCGCCGCAGCGGCCGCCGTCGAGCGCCTGGGTGCTGTCCGCGATCGTTCACGAGCTTCGCCAGCCGCTGTCCAACCTGCTCGCGGTGCTCGAGCTCGGCTGCGAGGGGCGCGGGCTGGACGCGGGCGACCTCGAGGCGCTGCTCGGGGAGGTCAAGCGCATGGGCGCGCTCCTCGATGGCACGCGCGCGCTCGTCCGTCCTCTGCGCGCGCCTCCTCAGGACGTGGGTGGATCCCTCGCCGAGCTCGCCGGGCTGTTCCGCTGGCGCGCCGCCGAGCTCGGCCTCGGCCTCGATGTCCAGGTGGCGCAGCTCCCCGCGCTGCCCTTCGACGCCGCGCTCCTGCGCACGCTGCTCTCGAATTTACTGACCAACGCCTGTGAGGCCTGCGACGTCGGTGGGCGGATTCGCGTGGAGGTCGGCTTCGACGCGAGCGGCCAGGCCCTGCGCCTGGCGGTGATCGACGACGGCTGCGGCATGAGCCCCGCGCAGATCGCCCGCTGCCGCCAGCGCTACGTCACCGACAAGCGCGGCGGCACGGGGGTGGGCCTCGCCTTGGTCCAAGAGCTCGTCGGCGACGCCGGCGGAGCGCTGCGCATCACCAGCAAGGTCGATCAGGGGACCACGGTCGAGATCGTCTTGCCGATCTAGCGCGGCAATCAGGCCGAGGCGATATCGCTCGCGCCTCGAGGGTGCGAGCAAAAAATGGGTGTTTCGTTTTTCGTCAATGGACATAGAGATCATTTGCCGGCCAGAGATCCAGGCCGAGCGGCCAGTTTTCGACCCTGCCAAATCGTTGCATGCTGGCCAGAGAGTGGATCACCCAGTCATGCAACGTGTGCTCGTGGTCGAGGACGAAGCCTTGCTGCTCCAGGTCATCAAGACCGCGCTCTCGTCGATCACTGGCGTCACGATTCGCGGCGCGCGGACGGTGGCCGACGCCCTCGAGGAGATCGAGATCGGGCCGCCGGATCTGCTGATCACGGATCTCTCGCTGCCCGACGGCAGCGGCCTGCAGGTGATCGAGCGTCTCGAGCACATCGGCCGCTGCGTACCGGTGATCATCCAGACCGGGGTGCTCTCGCAATTTCGCCAGTCGCTGCCGCCCAACGAGCGCCTGGTGGTGCTCGAGAAGCCGATCTCCATGAAGGAGCTGCGCGACCAGGTCGGCGTTCAGCTCGGGGAGCGGCGCGGCCAGATCGCGCCCTTTGGCGTGGTCGACTACCTCCAGCTGGCCAGCTTTGGCCGGCGCTCGCTGCTGTTGACCGTGCGCCTCGCCGACGAGCGCGAGGGCTTCGTGAGCATCATCGAGGGCGACGTCTGGCAGGCCAAGCTCGACGAGCACGTCGGCGTCGACGCGATCGCGACCATGGTCACCAACAACCTGACCCGGGTCGAGGTCAACGAGCTCGAGGCCACGCCGGAGCGCCGCGAGATCCTCGTGCCCATGCAGGTGCTGCTGCTCGAGCTCGCCCGCCTCGACGACGAGTCGAAGCACCTCGGGGTGGACCTCGACCCGGCGTCGAGCGGCGTGTTCGCGATGCCCAAAGACGACGATGACGATGACGAGGGGGGCGATGCGGGCTCCGAGGGTCTGGACTGGTCCGACCTCGTGGAGACCGACGCCCCCAGCTCCAGCTCCAGCTCCAGCTCCTCCTTTTCGCCAACCGAACCCGAACCACCACGAGAGGAAAATTTCATGGCCACCATCAACCAAGTCTGCGAGGAGATCGTCGACGACGTCCAAGACGCCGTCGCCTGCGGCGTCGTCGATCTCGACACGGGGATGCTCATGGGCGTCCACCACACCATCGCCTACTTCACTCAGTCCTACCTCGACGCGGTCGCGGCCGCGGCCGTGGACATGTTCCGGGGCAAGAACGTGCGCCGGGTGGAGAAGCTGATCTCCAAGCACCGCGGTGAGGAGATCACCGACGCCTTCGAGGAGATCTTCATCTCGTCGAAGGCCGTGTTCCACTTCATGAAGCTGATCCCCGGCAAGAGCGCGGTGGTCGTGCTGGTCACGCGCAAGACCACGAACCAGGGCATGGGCTGGTCGTCGCTGCGCATGGCCATGGACCAGATCATCGAGTCGCTGCCCTGAGCGTGGTCGAGGCCGCACACCCGTGGTTCCCGCGTCCGCAGGGGCCGGGAGACCTGCGTCCGCTGGGGCCCAGCGGCGAGCTGGGCGTCGACGAGCTCTTCGCGCTGCTGCGCGCGCCCTCGGCTCGCGAGTGGCGGGACAAGGTCGGCGTCAGCTCGCCGGCCGACGGCTCGGCCAAGGCCTCCACGCGCTTGCTGGAGTCCTCGGGTTGGGTGTTCAAGACCGACCTCGGCCACGCCGAGGCCGAGCGCGCGGGGCCCCAGGCGCGCCTCGCCAAGCAGCTGCAGCTCGCCGCCAGGGTCGAGCTGTGGCACCCCGACAAGTGCTGGTTTTTGATGTGGGCCCAGGGGCGCTGGTGGCCGGTGAGCGTCTGCCCGCGCCTGAGGACGCTGCGCTCTCTCGACGGCTGGGCTGCGATCGAGGCGGCCTGGGCCGCGACCCTCGAGCAGGCGCTGGCGCTCTCGGATCGCCACGGCGTCGGCCTGGATCTCAACCCCGCGAACTTTGGCTTCGGGCGGAGGGCGGAGGGCGGCGGGGCGCGCGGTCCGATCTGGTACCTCGACGACGAGGTCTACTCGGCCCTCGAGCTGTCCGATCTCGCCGCGGCCGTGGTCAGCCGGATCTCCGAGTACCCCGAGGTCGACGAGGCGCGCTGGCGGAGCTTTGGTCAGCGCCTGCGCGCGCAGCTGGGCGCGCGCCTGGGCGCGTACTGGTGGCGACACAGCGCCAGCGGGGCGCCAGCCGAGGGCGCCCGCCCCGGGGTCGGTGAGGCGCGTGCCTGGGCGGCGCTGATCGAGCAGGTCGCCGATGTCCCGCTCGCGCCGAGCTGGGAGGCGGCGCGCGCGGCCTTGAGCGCAGGGCTGCGCGCACGGCCGCGGGTGGAGCTTCGCCAAGACGAGGGCGCGCAGCTTGGGGCGGGCGCAGCTTTGCCGGCGAAGCTGACCGCGGTGATCGCCGATGTCCACGCGAACCTCGCGGCCCTCGAGGCGGTGATCGAGGCGGGTGAGGCCGCCGGCGTCGACAGCTGGCTGTTCCTGGGCGACGCCGTGGGCTACGGCCCGCAGCCGCGCGAGGTGATCGCTCGCCTGGCCGAGCTCCCGCGCCTCGAGGGGATCCGCGGGAACCACGACCACATGCTGTGCTTTGGCGGCGACTACGAGGCCAACCGCATGGCCCGGGAGTCGCTGCGCTACGCCAGGGAGGTGGTCGGGGAAGACGAGCGCGCGTGGTTGATGGCCCTGCCCGTCGAGCGCGAGGGGGTGCTGGGCGCGGCCCCGGGGGTCGAGCCTGGACGCTGGCTGGCGGTCCACGGCGCGCCGGTGGACCCCGCACGCTTTCGTGCCTACGTCTATAGCCTGAGCTATCGACCCAACCTCGAGCACCTCGTCACGCTCGGGACCAACTTGTGCTTTCACGGCCACACCCACGTGCCCATGGCCTACCGCCTCGGTGTCGAGGCCGAGGCCGAGCCCGAGCAGCTCGAGCTGCGCGAGGGGGGCACGCTGTCGATCGATGGCGCGCGGGCGCTGCTCTTCAACCCCGGCTCCGTGGGCCAACCGCGCGATGGTGATACGCGGGCCAGCTTCGCGCTGTGGGATCGGCCAGGCCGGAGCCTGAGCCTGCGACGCGTCCGCTACCCCCTCGCCGAGACCGTGGCCGCGCTCGACGACGCGGGCCTGCCCGAAGACCTGATCGCGCGCCTCGAGCTGGGGCGCTGACCCACAGCCCACCGCCCACTACCCACGACCCACCAAGTCGCGACGATGTCCCAACTACGCCTCGGGCGTGTCGGTCGGGATATGAAAATGCGAGGGCGGGGAGATTCGCGACACATCAACTGGTGTGTCGACATGCACATGGCCGACTGTTCGAGGTGACATCGTGTTCTTTGTGTTGGGTGTCGTATGTATAAATGTCAAAATGTCCTCCTGAGACATATGCAGTGATTTGAATGGGGAGGTCGGCGCCCCTTCGGGGAGTTGGCGCTTTAGCGCACGGTTGAATGTGAATGTTTTTGTTGCATCGATCGCATGAGTCGCGCACTGTGTCTGGGCAATGTTCGCTGCGGCTGAAGTCTGCACTGTGCATTGTGAAGTGTCACAATCTCCAGTTTCAGGAAGGTCGTAATGACGGCGTTGCTCCATCCAGGTGTGTTCGTGCAGGAGGTCCCCGGCGGGGTCCGTGCCATCGAAGGGGTCCCGACCTCAACTACCATTTTTGTCGGCGAGACCGAGCGCGGTCCGCTGACGCCGACCAAGATCAAGGGCGTCAGCGACTACGAGCGCTTGTTCGGCGGCTATCTCCGGCCAGGCTCCGCGCGGGTGACCACCCGCTATGCCATCGACGCCTTCTTCCGCAACGGCGGGACCTCGGCTTACGTGCTGCGGGCGATCGACGGCGACGCGGTCACGGCTCGGGGCGGGTACACGGACACCGTGCCCAATGCGGAGATCTTCCCTGTCGAGGCCTCGAGCCCGGGCACCTGGGGCAACGGCCTGAAGGTGATCTTTGGTGACTCGAGCGACGGCGACACCTCGCGCTTTCGACTGATCGTGTTCGCCGAGGACCTCGCGACGGGCGAGACCAACTTCGTCGAGGACTGGGACCGGCTCTCGCTCGACACCAGCGACGAGAACTACGTCGGCGACGTGCTCTTGCGCAGCACCTACATCCGCTGGGTCGACGGCGCTGGCTTCAGCCTGACCGCCTTCAACGACGGGGCGGCCGGGTTCTCGGGCAGCCCGGCCAACTGGGACGTGTCCGCCGTGCCGGCGATGACCGGCGGGACCCTGGGCGCGGCCTCCTACTCCGCCGACGCCGAGCTCGGCGCGCTGCTCCCGGCCCTCGACGGCATCGAGGACGCGGCGCTGATCGTCGGCAGCGCGGACATCTGGGCCGCGGACTCGGCCCCGGACGAGGCCGCGGCCGCGGGCTACTACGAGAGCCTGCGGACCTACGTCGACGCCCGCCCCAAGCGGGATCTGTTCTACATCGCGGATCTACCCAACTACGCCGGGAGCGCGACCACGGCGGTCGCGGCGACCTCGGTCACGACCCTGGTCGACGGTGGCGGCGAGACCTTCAGCCGCAGCGACATGGCGGGGGTCTACTGGCCGCACCTCGAGGTCAACGATCCGGTCGGCGCGACGAGCTCGTCGACGATCATCTTGCCGCCCTCGGCGACGGTCGCCGGGCTCTACGCGCGCACGGACAGCCGGCGCGGGGTGTGGAAGGCCCCCGCGGGCACCGAGGTCACCGTCGGCGGGATCTCGGGGCTTAGCTGGGACGTGCTCGACAAGCACCAAGACGACCTCAACCCCCGGGGCGTCAACGCGATCCGGGTCATCCCCGGGGCGGGCACGGTGGTCTGGGGCTCGCGCACGCTCAAGCCGAGCAGCGAGTGGCGCTACATCCCGGTCCGGCGCACGGCGATGTTCCTGCGCAAGAGCATCTTCAACGGCATCCAGTGGGCGGTGTTCGAGCCCAACGGCGACGATCTGTGGGCCAGCTTGCGCGCGACGATCGGCGCGTTCATGGAGACGCAGTTCCGCAACGGCGCGTTCGCGGGCACCACCTCGCGCGAGGCCTACTTCGTCAAGGTCGACTCCGAGACCACCACCGAGATCGACCAGGCGGCGGGCATCGTCAACATCCTGGTCGGCTTCGCGCCGCTGCGGCCGGCGGAATTCGTCGTCGTCAAGCTCAGCCAAAAGACCGCGAGCGCCGGCTGAGCCGCGCGTTTTGATCCGAGGAGAACCGAACAATGGCGCAATTCTCAACCAACAGCCACCGCCAGGACCCCTACAAGAACTTCAAGTTCAAGGTCAAGTGGGACAACCGCTACGTCGCCGGCCTGTCCAAGCTCTCGGCGCTCAAGCGCTCGACCGAGGCCATCGAGTGGCGTGAAGCCGGCGGCCCCTCGATCGTCCGCAAGCTGCCGGGGCGCAGCAAGTTCGAGCCGATCAGCCTCGAGGCCGGCCTGACCCACGACAAGCAGTTCCTCGAGTGGGCCAACCAGGTCAACAGCCCCGAGGGCGACGGCGCGGTCTCGCTGCGGAACTATCGCAAAGAGGTGACCGTGGAGGTCCTCAACCTCCAGGGCCAGAAGGTCATGGCCTTCACCCTCAGCCGCGCGTGGCCGAGCGAGTTCCAGGCCCTGCCCGAGATGGACGCCAACGCCAACGCGGTGGCGATCCAGACCCTCAAGCTCGAGTTCGAGGGCTTCAAGCTCGACGAGAGCGTGACCGAGCCGAGCGAGAGCTGAGCACGAGGAGCCCGCAGCCGTGAAGTCGACACCACAGACCGCCGCCTCGCTGCGTGATCGCAACCCCTTCGCGGCGCTCGCCGAGTCCGTTGTCGTGACCAAGGCCGATCAGGTCGTGGTCGACGACGGGCTCGAGCTGGGGGAGCGGCGCGAGGTAGGCGAGGGCTCGCGGGTGCCGGAGGCCAGCGAGCGCGAGCAGGCGCTGCGCCCCGCACAGCGCCTGGACGCTCGGCTGCGGGCGATCACCGGCTACGAAGAGGAGCTGCTCGAGGGTCGGCGCTTCGCCGACAACAGCGCGGCGCTGTGCAACGAGCTGATCGCTCGCTGCCTGGTGCCGCCGGGGGCCGAGCCGGGCCGCGCCCGCGAGCTGGTCGCGGGCCTGAGCGTGGCCGAGCGCGACCTCGCCCTGGTCGCGCTGCGCCGGCTGAGCTTCGGCGACCGTGTGGAGACCCTGGTCGACTGCCCGCGCTGCGGCGAGACCAGCGAGATCGACTTCGACCTCGGCGAGCTCTCGCTCGCGCTCGCGGATCTGCCCGAGCGCCTCGAGCTGCGCCTGGCGGACGGCCGCCAGGCGAGCCTGCGCTTGCCCAGCGCGGGGGATCAGGCCGAGCTGATCGCGGCGCGGCTCGACAGCCCGGCGCGGCGGCGCAGCTGGCTGCTCGCCCGGGCCCTGGTGCGCCTCGGCGACGACGAGGCGCCCTTCGATGTAGAGGTGATCCACGCGCTGCCCAGCGCGCTGCGTCGCCAGCTCGAGCAGGCCCTCGACGAGGCCCTGCCCGACTTCGACCTCGGCGTGGACGTGTGCTGCTCCGCCTGCGGGCACGAGTTCGCCGCGCCTTTCGAGATCGATGGTTTTTTTTTGCTGAGCTGAAGACCGCGGCCGCGCGCCTGCGCGCCGAGGTCCACCGCCTGGCCGCGACCTATCACTGGAGTGAGCCCGATATCCATCGCCTGAGCCGGGCTCGGCGGCTCGCTTACCTGGCCTTGATCGAGGCCGACGAGGACGCCGACCTCCTGGCCACCTTTCGCGGATGAAGTCCATGTCCAAGCCCGACGCCCTCGATCGCCTGACCCGCGGCCCGCTGCGAAGCGGACGCGTGGGCCTGCGCCCGCGCGTGGGTCCGCAGGTCGGGGACAGCCCGCGCGCGCGGCCGCTCGCGGGTCTGCACGCGCTCGGTCGGCGAGAGGGTGCCCGCGCGGCGTCGCCGAGCGTTGGGCCGAGCATCGGGCGGAGCGAGGGCTCGCGCGCCGACGCAGGCGAGCGGCGGGCGAGGGTGAGGGCTGCTCGAGAGGTGGCCGAGCCGCGGGGGCGCGCGCAGCTGCGGGCGGTCGCGGGGCCGAGCCGAGAGGAGACCTCGCGCGGCGTCTCGCGGGCGGTTGGCCGCGAGCTCCAGCGGCCGCGTGCGGGGCGGTCAGGAGCCACGGCCCCGCGCCTCGTCGAGCGCATCGAGCGGGTCGAGCGGCTGCGGACCAGGGTCGAGCGAGTCGAGCGAGTCGAGCGGGTCGTCGAGCGGCTGATCTCGCCGGGCGTGGCCCCGACGCGGGCGCGCCCGACAGCGCCGCGAGGGACGCTCGCGCGGGCCGAGAGCGCGACGCGGAGGCGTGGGCCTTCGCCAGAGGTGAGCACGAAGGCGAGCACGGGCGAGGGCGCGGCGCGGCGCGGCGCGGTGACGCGGGCGAGCGCGGAGGCGCCTTCGAGCCGACGTGCGCGCTCGCCTCGAGCGCTGGACGCCGCGTCGGCACAGCGCGCGGCTGGGCGGGGGCGTGTGCGTCCGCCCAGCGCCAGGGTCGACGAGCCTCGCACGCGGCCCGAGCCCGCGCGCAGCGAGCCCAAGCCACGCAGCGAGGCGCGCCCGCGCGAGGTCGAGGTCGAGGCGCGGCGGCCCACGCGGGGCGCCGAGCCGAGGCGGCGCGGCGCCGCGGAGCCGCGCGCAGCCAAGTCGGCGGCGGTCGGTGGTCGCGACCTCCCAGGTGGTCGCGAGCGCGGCGGCGCGGCGGCCCAGCCAAGCCGAGCCCGCGTCCGCGCGAAGGCGCAGGCGCCAGTTCCCGCCCCCCAACCACCACGCGAGCCGGCCGCGGCCCAGCTGCGCCCGGCGGCGCCCCGCGAGCTCGCGCAGCCTCGCCCCGAGCGCCCGCGCCAGGCGAGCGTGCGGATCTCCGTCGGCCACGTGGAGATCCGCGCCAAGGCGCGCGAGCGCAAGCCGGCCGCGCCCACGCGGGGGGCTGGGCCGCGCGGCCACGCGATCTCGCTGCGCCTCGAGGGAGTGTCCTGATGGCTGTGTTCAGCAACCTCCACCACGTCGGCGAGGTCCTCGTCGAGCTGATCTCGGACAACCTGCCCTCCGTCCCCACGGGGACGGTGCAGGTCGGTCCGCCCCTCGACACGGCGACGGGCGCGGCCGAGGACGTGCGCGTGACCATGCTGTGGGTCACGCCCCAGCCCACGCACCGCAACGACGGCTGGGAGCGCACCCCCGAGGGCGGGCTGCGGCCGCCGCCGCTGAGCCTCTCGGCCTTCTTCATGGTCACGACCTACGGCTCGTCCGCCGAGGACCCGATCCGCGCCCACGAGCTGCTTGGGAACGTGATGCAGATCTTCCACACCCAGCCCGAGCTGAGCCTGCCCCTGGCCGCGCTCGCCGACCGCGGCGAGGGCTCGCTGCGCGTGGTCCAGGTCCCGACGGCAGCGGACTTGATGGAGAAGATCTACTCGCCCATGCAGCTCAAGCACCGGGCCTGGGTGCTCTTCGAGGTCGGCCCGATCCAGCTGCCCATGGACGTCGACGACGCGACGCCCGGGCCGGTGGTCGCCCCCGGGGGGATCCGCTTCGAGGGCGTCGAGGTGCTCTCGCGCCCGCGGATCACCCGGGTCACGCCCTCGCGCCAGGCCCAGGGCGGGCGCGTGCGCGTCGACGTCGAGCTCTTCGGGCGCAGCCTCGCGCAGATCCTCGCCGAGGGGATCGCCGTGCCCCTGGCGAGCCTGGACGCGCTCACGGCGGGGAGCGCCTACGCGCTGACGCTGCCGAACGTCGACCCGGAGGTCGTCGCGACCGGGACCCGGGCGCTGCGCCTCGAGGTCGGCGACGCGCAGCTCGACCCGCCCCAGCAATTTTCTGTCCGCGAGCAGATCACGGTGCTCGACGCGAGCACGCCGACCCTCGACGCGCCCACGGTCGCGAGCCACAGCATGGCCGGTGATCTGGTCCTCGACGGCCGCGCGCTCGGCAGCCTCGGCGCCGTGGTCCTGTGGCCGGACGAGGGCATCGCCGATCCCTCGGCGGTCAAGACGATCACCCCGGCGAGCTTCGACGCGACGAGCGTGACCCTGAGCGCGGCCGAGCTCGCGGGGGCGGGCCTGAGCGCCGGCAGCTGGCGGATCAGCGCGCGCATCGGCGACCACGTCTACACCCCCTACGTGCTCCTGGAGCTGACGGCCTGATGACGACGGACGACCAAGAGCGCCGCCTCGAGGACCTCGACTTCGCCGAGGTCGCCGCGGAGATCGACGCGAGCGTGGCCGAAGAGCAACGCATGGCGTCGGTGCGCTGGCGGGCCGTCGAGCTCGCCCGCGAGCTGGCGATGCTCGGGGCGCGCAGCCTGCTCGAGAGCGACCCGGACGCGCTCATCGACCCCCACCTGGGCTTCGAGGTCCACGTCGAGGCCTGGCTGCGCCTGGGGGATCGCATGCGCGACTACCTCGAGCTCGAGTCGCGCTGGCTCGACGAGGACGACCTCTCCCTGCGCGGGCGCCTGCTCGATGACCTGGGCCTCGACGAGGCCGAGTTTTGGCTGACCATGCTCGCCGCCGCGGCCGAGCTCCACCCCGAGGTCGCGGCGGCGCTGAGCATCCTCGCGGAGGACGAGCGCGTGGCTCTGCCGACGCCGAGCAGCGCGGCGCGGCTGCTCGCGGCGGCGCTCGAGCGTCCCTACGTCGAGCTGCTCGCGGCCGGGCTGAGCGGGCGCTGTGCGCCGCTGCGCCTGGGGCTGCTCGAGGTCGTCGAGGTCGTCAGCGGGCGCCCGCGGGTCGACCAGGGCCTGCGCCTGGCCCCCGGTGAGCTCGCCGGGCTGCTCGAGGCGCGCGGCGAGCTCGGGCGCGGCGAGGCTGGTGAGCTCGACGTCGAGCGCCACGCCTGCGCCGAGGCGCCGATCCACGACCAGCGCCTGGTCGCCGGGGCGGCGCGCTTGCTCGACGTCCGCGGGCTGCTGTGCGTGCGCGCCGATTCGGCCCGCGCCGCGCGTCAGCTCGCCCTCGATCTCGCCTGCGTCGAGGAGCGCGAGCTCGGGGTGGTCAGCGCGGGCGCGGGCGAGCTCCCGGGCGCGGCGGGCCTCGAGCGCCTGGCCGCCGAGGCGCTCCCGGTGCTCGATCTGCGCGCCTGGCCGGACAACCGCGCGCTGCCGATCTCCAGCCTCGAGCGCCTCGCGGACCGCCTCGGCGACCCGGGGCTGATCGTGCTCGTCGGCCCGCGCGCCGAGTGTGGGCGCCTGGCGAGCGTGGACGTGCCGGCCCTCGGCGTCAAAGAGAGCCAGCGGATCTGGGCGCAGGTCTGCGCGGACGAGCTGGCCGCGGCCGGGCTCGCCAGGCGCTTTCGCGTGGGCCTCGACGAGGCGCGCGGCGCCGACGCGGAGGCTCGGGATCGCCTGGTCCTCTCTGGAGAGGCGCGCGAGCCCAAGCTCGAGGAGCTGGCCGCTGCGCTGCGCGCCCGCGGTGCCCGACGCATGGGTCGAATGGTCGGCTCGCTGCCCACCGACACCAGCATCGAGCGCCTCGTCGTCCCGCCGGGGATCCGTCGTCAGCTCGACGACATCGTCGGCTGGCGGCGCGCCAGCGTCGACGTCGAGCGCGAGTACTTCCCGGGGCGCGAGGGCCTCGGCCGCGGGCTGAGCTGCCTGTTCTCCGGGCTGCCCGGGACCGGGAAGACCTTCGCGGCGCAGTGTCTCGCCAACGCCCTGGGCCTCAACCTCTATCGCATCGATCTCTCGCAGGTCGTGTCGAAGTGGCTGGGCGAGACCGAGAAGGCGCTCGCCCAGGTCTTCGACGAGGCCGAGGCCGGTCACGGGCTGCTGCTCTTCGACGAGGCCGACGCGCTCTTCGGCAAGCGCACCGAGGTCAAGGACGCCCACGACCGCTACGCCAACGTCGAGGTCGGCTACCTGCTCCAGCGCATGGAGTCGTTCACGGGCGTGGCGATCCTGACCACCAACTTGCGCAGCAACATCGACGCGGCCTTCATCCGTCGGCTGCGCTTCGTGATCGAATTCCCGATGCCCGACGTCGCGCGCCGCGAGCAGCTGTGGGCGCAGGCCCTGCCGACGGCGGACAAGCGCGCCGCCGACCTCGGCCCGACCCTGGCCGCGCTCGTCGAGCGCTTTCGGCTCTCGGGCGGGCACATCCACAACATCGGCCTGGCCGCGGCGCACCTCGCCGCCGCCGCGGGCCGTCCCCTCGACGCCGAGCTGCTCGTGCGCGCGACCTTCCGCGAGCTCGAGAAGGCCGGCCTGGCCCGGTCGCCGGCGGACTTTGGCCCGCTCGCGCGCTGGCTCGACGAGGACGAGCGCGGGGGCTCGAGGCGCGCCCGAGGGGTGGGCTCATGAGCCGCGAGATCCCCACCGAGCTCACCCTCGAGATCGCCAGCCTGAGCGTCTCGACGAGCCTCGAGCGCGAGCGCGCCGAGGGCCTGGGGCCGGCGCTCGAGCGCGCCTTCGCGGCCCTGGCCGAGCGCCTGCGCCAGCTCCCCGGCGGCGAGCAGGCCCGCCTCGACGCGCTGCTGATCGAGCGCCTCGAGCTCGAGCTCGACGACGCCGAGAGCCTGCTCGGCCCCGGCGGCCCCGAGGCCCTGGCCGAGCGCCTCCTCGATCGACTCCTGACCCAAGCCAAAGGTGGAGCATGACCAGCGACGACACCCGCTACCTGCGTGGAGCCTTCATCGCCTACGACCCCGGGGGCTACCCCGACGACGACGACAAGAAGCGGACGATCCCCTTTCGCTTCAACCCCGAGGGGCTGTCGCGGAGCATGGAGATCGAGCAGGCGCAGGGCGGCCAGGGCACCCAGGGCGCGTCGAGCGGGGGGAGCAGCAGCCAGTCAGAGCAGAGCGCAGACGCGGCCAGCGGCGCGCTCAAGCAGAGCTTCGACCTGCTGATCCGCCTCGACTTTGCGGATCGCCACCAGGCCTCCGGCGAGCTCGACGACGAGCTCGGCCTGCTCCCGGAGATCAGCGCGCTCGAGGACCTGCTCTACCCGGCCGAGGACGAGGCCGACGAGGCCGCCGATGATCAGGAGCCCGTCGAGCAGCGGGCGCCCCGGCCGACGGTGCTGTTCGTGTGGGGGCGCAAGCGCGTGTTCCCGGTCCGGGTGACCTCGATGACGGTCAACGAGACCATGCACGACAGCCAGCTGGTCCCCGTCCGCGCCGAGATCGAGATCTCCTTGGAGGTCGTCAGCGAGTCCGAGGCCCGCGACAACCGGGCGGTTCAGGACGCGCTCGCCTTCCAGGCCCGCAACCGCAGGCGTTGGGCGCGGATGTTCCTCGACCGCACGGCCCAGCAAAACACCAACATCTTGCCGCTCTGAGCCGAGGCCACACCGATGATCAACAAGCGCTCACGCTACGCCAAGACCGGGACCGTCGAGGTCTCCGACGCCGCCGGGCAGGCCCGCGAGCTCGTCGACCTGCGCGTCGTCGCCGACGCCGACGCGGTGCTCGAGATCGTCCCGCGCCCCGGCGAGCGCCTCGACCACCTCGCGCACCGCTACTACCGCGACCCGACCCGCTTTTGGCGGATCGCCGACGCGGCCGACGCCCTCGATCCCTTTGACGCCGTCGTCCCCGGCGAGGCCCTGGCGATCCCGCCGCGCCGCTGAGCCCCGCCGGCTGCCATCGGCTCCCATCGATCATGCCCTCGCCCAAGCTCAACGTGCTGCTCGACGACGACCGCCTCGACGCGGGCGTGCTCGCGCTGATCTCCCGGCTGGAGGTCCGCGAGGGCGACGCGGGCCCGAGCGTGCTCGCGCTGCGTCTGCGCATGACCCAGCTGCCCGGGGGCGAGTGGGCGCCGATCGACGACGCCGACCTGTTCAGCCCCGCGCGGGCGATCGCCGTCGACATCGAGGCCCCCGGCGGCCTGCCCACGCGGATCTTTTCCGGTCACGTCAGCCACCTGCGCCCGCACTTCGAGTCCGTCGAGGCCAACTGCTACGTGGAGCTGATCGCCCTCGGCGTGGGCGCGCTGATGGACGTCGAGGAGCGCGTCGAGGCCTGGCCGGACAGGCGCGACGACGAGGTCGTCGGCGAGATCTTCTCGCGCTGGGAGGTCGATGCGGCGGCGGTCGAGGCCTCGGAGATCTCCAACGCCCAGGACGAGCGCCTGCTCGTGCAGCGCGAGAGCGACTGGCGCTTCGTCCAGCGCCTGGCCAGGCGCAACGGCTTCGTGGCCTGGGTCGAGCTCGACGACGCGGGCAAGCCCGCCGCTTACTTTGGTCAGCTGCCCATCGACCGCGAGGTCCAGGCCGACCTGACGATCCTTCGCGCTGGCGACAACCTGGTGTGGTTCGACGCCCAGCAGCTCGCGCTCGCGCCCACGCAGGTCCTGGGCGCGAGCTTCGACCCCCTGGCCAAGGAGCTGATCAGCGGCGAGGGCGAGGGCGAGCTCGAGGCCATGGGCGACGAGGGGCTGATCGACGCGATCGAGGCGGGCGCGAGCGCGGCCAAGATCGAGGCGACGACCCGGCTGCTGCGCGACTGCTGGCCGACGAAGGGCGCGATCATGGCGAGCTCGCGCGGGGCCACGGACGCGGCGCGCTTCGTGATCGAGGGCCGGGGCGAGCTCGATCCCAGCCTCTACCGCGGGCTGCTCCGCGCCCACCGCCCGGTCCTGGTCAAGGGCGTGGGCCGGCGCCTGGCCGGCAAGTGGTGGGTCCACGCGGTGCGCACGACCTTCGAGGAGGGCGTGCTGCGTCAGACCTTCGTGCTCCTGCGCAACGAGCTCGGGCCGGCGGGGAGCGAGGACTTTGGCCAGAGCGCAGAGGAGGTCGACCCGCAATGAAGGCAGGCAAGGACACGGTCGAGCAGCTGCGCGAAGACTTCGACGCGCTCGTGCGCGGGCGCTTCTACGGCAAGTACGCCGGGGTGGTCAGCGACGTCGAGGATCCGATGGCGCTCGGCCGGCTGCGCGCCAAGGTCCCCGCGGTGCTCGGCGAGACCGTCGAGAGCGGCTGGGCGCTGCCCTGCGCGGCCTTCGGCGGCGGGG
This sequence comes from Pseudenhygromyxa sp. WMMC2535, assembly GCF_011083025.2. Classification (NCBI taxonomy): domain Bacteria; kingdom Pseudomonadati; phylum Myxococcota; order Nannocystales; family Nannocystaceae; genus Pseudenhygromyxa; species Pseudenhygromyxa sp. WMMC2535. Next base: position 1,170,833 of record NZ_JABJWV010000001.1, on the reverse strand, counting down.
CTGACCGCGGCGCCTATGCGCTGCCCGAGGTCGGCGACAACGTGTGGATCGAGTTCGCCGAGGGCGACCCCAGCCGGCCGATCTGGACGGGGAGCTTCTGGAGCGCGCCCCAGGGCGAGAGCGAGATCCCCGAGCACGCGGCCCCCGGCCAGCTCGTGGTTCGGACCGCGGCCGGGCACACGATCCACGTCGACGACGAGGGCGGGACGATCGTCATCCAGGCCAGCGACGGCGCGACCACGCTGACCATCGACGCCGCCGGCAAGGTGGTGATCGACGCCGCGACCATCGAGCTCGGGGCCGGGGCGAGCGAGGCCCTGGTGCTCGGCAACGCCTTCATGCAGCTCTTCAACCAGCACACCCACTCGACCGGCGTGGGCCCTTCGGGGCCGCCCACGCCGACGATGACCCCCAGCCAGCTGTCGAGCGTCAGCTCGAGCAAGTGAGCCCGCGATGCTGATCCCGATCACCTTGGCGCAGGGCCTCGAGCAGCAGTGGCTGAGCGGGGAGGGCTCGAGCAACCCGAGCTCGGTGAACGAGTCGGGCCAGCGCTTCGCCGACGTGGTCAGCCAGTGGTTCTCGTCGGCGATGGCCCTGACCTTCCCCTGCACCACGGCGCTGGCGCGCAAGGCCCAGCTGGCCACGCTGGCGGGCTCGGCCCTGGCCTCGCCCTCGGCCGCGGTGGCCGGGGCGCGCCTCGGCCAGGCGTTGAGCGTCTACATGACCGGGCAGAGCTTCGGCGCGGGGGTCTCGGGGGCGCCGGTCGGCGCGGCGGCGGCCGTGGCCGCGTTCGCGGCGGTGTTCGCCGACCTCGAGGCCGCCCCCGAAGACCGCGCCTTGCAGCTCGCGCTCGGGACCTGGGGCCTGGCCCTGAGCACCCAGGTCCTCGGCCCTCCGCCCTTCCCCGCGCCGATCCTCTGAACAGGAGCACCCATGTCCGAGCGCTTCCTCCATCAACCCCTTCGCTTTGGTCGCCAAGGCGGCGTCGCGGTGACCGACGACGCCGAGCGCCACCTCAGCGACAAGATCATGGCGGTGCTGTTCACCGCCCCCGGCGAGCGGGTCAACGCGCCGGACTTCGGCGTGGGCCTCAACCGCGTGGTGTTCGAGACCCTCGACCCGCTGACCCTCGCGGCGCTCGAGTTTCGGATCAGCGAGGGGCTGGCCCGCGACCTCGGCGACGAGATCAAGCTCGAGGGCGTGGACCTGCGCGACGAGCCCGAGCGCGGCGAGCTGATCCTCGAGATCAGCTACCGCCGCCGCGGTGAGCGTCAGCCCCGGCGCCTGGAGGTCGAGCTGTGAGCGCGCCCGAGCTGAGCTGGGACGAGGCCGTGTTCGCCGGCGGCGACTGGCAGGGGATCCGCTACATCGAGCTGGTCTCGCCGACCCTGGTCTACGTCCACCTCGCGCGCCCGGCCGCCGGCCTGACGGCCAACGAGGTCGTGGTCACCGGCCCCGACCCGATCGAGTACAGCGTCGACTTCCCGGCCGCGGACGAGTACCGCGTCGACCTGAGTTTCACGGCGACCGGCGGCCACGGGTCGTGGTACGTGGGCCTCGAGCCCGCGGCGGGGGTGATCCTCCACCCCTTCTTCAGCCTCGCCAAGTTCGTGTTCGCGATCGACTGCGAGGCCGGTGACTGCCGGGAGAGCGGGCAGGAGGCCGAGCGCGCCCTCGGCCCCGAGCCCGAGCTGGACCTGCTGAGCAAGGACTACGCGGGCTTCATGACCCTGCTGGCCGACGCCGTGCGCGTGCGCAACCGGGCGTGGTCCGACCTCAGCCCGGCCTCGCTCGAGCGCGTGCTCGTCGAGCTCCTCGCCCACCACGGCGACATGCTGTCCTACTACCAGGACCGCGTGGCCGCCGAGGCCTTCATCGACACGGCCAGCCAGCGCTACTCCCTGGCTCAGCACGCGCTGCTGCTCGGCCAGACCCTGCGCGAGGCCCAGGCGGCGAGCTGCCTGCTCGCGGTGCGGGCGAGCGTCGCCGGCGAGCTCCCGGCGGGGGTCCAGGTCCGCATGCCTCGGCGCCCCGGCGAGGCCGCGGTCGTGTTCACGGTCGCGAGCGACGCGTGGATCGACCCCCTGCTCGACGCCGAGGACCTGCGCCCGGCGCAGTGGCCGGGGGCGAGCACGGCCACGATCCCCGCGGGGGCCGAGCGCCTGCTGCTGTGGGGACACCATGACGGCCTGCTCGTCGGGGATCAGCTCGCGCTGGTCCAGGGCTCGGTCAGCGAGGTCGTGGAGATCGCGGCGGTCGAGCTGGCCAACGAGCCGGGCTGGGTCGCGGATCCAGGCGACGCGCTGAGCACCGCCGAGGCCGAGGTCACGCGGGTCAGCCTGAGCGCCGCGCTGCGCGAGAGCTTCCGGGCCTGGGACGAGGACCAGCCGCTGACGATCCACGCCAACCTCGTCGAGGCGCGGGCCGGGGCCCTGCGTCGCGCGGTGCTGCCGAGCTCGGCGAGCGCGACGCTGCGCCGCGAGGAGGTGCTGATCCGCCTCGGCCGCAACACCGCCGTGGTCGCCCGCGACGGTCGCTCGGGCGCCGTCCGCTACCTGCTCCGGGCGCTGCGCGTGCCCGAGGCCCCGCTGCTGTGGGACCTCGACGAGGACGGCGAGCAGGTCCCCGCCTTGCGCGTGGAGATCGACGGCGAGGCGTGGACGCGCGAGCCTCACCTGCACCGCTCGCGGGCCTACGACCAGCACTACACGGTCAGCACCGACAACGAGGGCGGGCTGTGGCTGCACTTTGGCGACGACCGCCGCGGCCGAGGCGTGGTCCTCGAGCTCGAGGAGGACGGGGCGATCGCGGACGCGGTCCCGGCCCTCGAGCTCGTGCTCGAGTATCGCGTGGGCCAGGCGACCGCCGGCAACATCGCGCTGGGCAAGCTCAGCGAGATCGTGCCTCCCGTGGATCCGGAGAGCCCGCTGCTCGGCCAGCTCGCGGCCCTCGGAGAGCTCGCGCTCGTCAACGTGACGCCGGCCAGCGGCGGGCGCGAGGGGGAGAGCCTCGACGCGATCCGCGAGACCGTGACCGCGTCGCTGCGCAGCGACACTCTCGAGCGCGCGGTGACCCTGGCCGACTACGCCAAGGTCGCCGAGCAGGCGGATCCGCGGGTCGAGCGGGCGGCCGCGCGGGCCCTCGGCGGGGTGTTCAACACAGTCATGGTGCTCGTCGACGAGCGTGAGGCCGAGACCCTCTCCGATGAGCTGCGCGCGGTCGTCGAGGACGCCTGCGAGCGCATGCGGATGACCGGCCGCGAGGTCGTGGTCCGCGGCCCCGACTACGTGCCCCTCGACGTCGAGCTCGCCCTGTGCGCGGACATCGGGGTGCCGCGTCACCGCCTGCGCGCGCGCGTGCTCGCGGCGCTGCGCCCCGGGAGCGCCGACGCGCCAGGGTGGTTTCACCCCGACAGCCTGAGCTTTGGCCAGGACCTCGAGCTCGGCGAGCTGCTGGCCTTCGTCCAGCGCCTGCCGGGCGTGCGCTCGGTCAAGGCGCTGCGCTTTCGCCCGCTGCGCGAGCCGCCGGGCGTCGAAGTTCCCCAGCGCATCCAGCTCGCGCCCGCCGAGGTCGCGCGCCTCGACGCCGACGACCTGCGCCCCGAGAACGGCCGCCTGCGCGTGCGCGTGGTCGGCCTCGAGCCGGACCTCGACAGCTCGGCTTGGGACATCGAGCAACCCCTGGAGGACAGCCCGTGAGTCGACCGCCGCGCCCATACCCCGAGCAAGCGCTCCAAGACGAGCTGCTGGTTCGCAACGATCGCCTGCGCCTGGTGCCCCAGGGCTTCGCCGAGTTCGTCGCCCTCGAGGCCGAGCTCGCCGAGGCCGAGCTCGACCTGCGCCCGCCGGGCGGAGACGACGAGTTCACCCAGACCCTGTTCGAGCTCTCGGCGGCCCTCGGCCACGTGCTCGCTCGCCACCAGGATCACTACGGCAGCGAGGCCTTCTTCTCGACGGCGGCGACCACCACCAGCTTGCTGCGCCACGGCCGGCGTCTGGCCTACACCCCCGACCCCGGGCTCTCGGCCACGGGGGTGGTCTCGCTCACCGTCAAGGACGGGCTCGCGGGGGAGATCGCGGCTGGCCTGGCCCTGCGCAGCGCCGCCAGGGGCGAGCGCAAGTCGCAGATCTTCGAGACCCTGAGCGCGCGCAAGGTCGAGGCCGCGTGGAACCAGATCCTGCCGCGCGACGCGAGCGAGGCGATCGACTACTCGGCTGGCGTCGAGGCGATCGAGCTGCGCGGCCTCGGCCTCGACCTCGAGCTCGGCGAGCTGCTGCTGATCCGCGACCCCGAGTCGAGCGCGGCCGGCTACGCGCGGAGGATCGTCGAGCTGGTCGAGGACGAGGACGCCGAGACGACCCGCGTGGGCCTCGACGAGGAGATCGCCGACACCGACATGAGCTCGAGCTGGCAGGTGCTCGCGCGCCCCAAGCTGAGCAGGCGGCTGTTTGGCTGGGACGCGGATCCGCGGCGCTTCCCCGCCCAGGCGCTGCACGAGACCTCGGTCAGCGACGCGCTCGGGTGCGCGCCCTCGTGGGCGTGGACGAGCGTCGACTACGCCGACGGTGGCGAGGCCTCGGACCTCGACGTGTTCCTGGCCCGGACCGTCGAGGACAGCCTCGACGACGCGCCGCTGATGATCGCCCTCGACGACCAGCTCCACGCCGCGCGGGTCGAGGCCGGGAGCCAGCGCGACGTCTCGCTGCGCTTCGCCTGCACGCAAGGCGAGAGCTTCCCCAACCCGCCCAACGATCCGATCGAGTACGAGGCCGAGTACGCGATCGCGGCGAGCACCACCCGGGTGCGCCTGATCGACGAGAGCGGGTCCACGCTGGCCCGCAGCGCGAGCGCCCTCGACCCGCGCGCGCGCTTGCTCGGCGAGTTCGAGCTCGAGCTCGAGCTCGCCGAGAGCCGGGCGAGCGAGGTGACGGTGGGGACCGGCGAGGCGCTGATCCTCGACGCCAGCTACGCCCTCGAGCCCGGCATGCTGGTGGTCTTCGAGGACCTCGTGGGCGAGGCCGCGGCCCTGCTCGAGATCGATCGCGTCGACGAACTCGTCGCGGGCGGCGAGAGCTACACGACGATCACCTGCTCGGGGGTCAGCGCCGAGGCGATCAGCTTCGCCCTCGGCGACCTGCGGATCCTCGCCAACGTCGCCGAGGTCTCTCACGGCAAGGCGCGCGAGGAGTTCCTGACCGACTCCGACGGGATCACGCCCCACCACCGCGCGACGCTGAGCAAGTCTCCGGTCAGCCAGCTCGCGGGCATCGACGGCGCCGAGCCGGCGCTGGTCGTGAAGGTGAGCGAGGTCGAGTGGACGCGGGTCGTGGACTTTGGCGAGAGCGGGCCCAACGACCGCCACTATCGCGTGGCGCTCGACGCCGAGCAGCAGCTCAGCGTCGTCTTTGGCGACGGCCGGCGCGGGGCGATCCCCGCCAAGGGGCGGCGCCAGCTCGTCGCCAGCTACCGCGTGGGCCTCGGCGAGCAGGGCAACCTCGCCGCCGGGGAGCTCGCCGCGCTGGCCCAGGCGCACCCGCTGGTCGCGGCCGTGCGCAACCCGCTGGCGATCACCGGGGGCAGCGAGCCGGCCAACGACGCGGCCCTGCGCCGCGAGGGCACGCGCTACATCCGTACCTTCGATCGCGCGGTCTCGGCTCGGGATCACGCCGACCTCGCGCTGCTCTACCCGGGGGTCGCTCGGGCCAACGCGAGCTGGGACTCGAGCCAGGGGGTGATCCTGGTCGCCGCCGGCGAGCAGGGCGACGCGCTCGCGGACGCCCGCGACCTCGTCGCCTTCCTCGACGCCCGCCGCGACACCAGCGTGGCGCTGGTCATGCGGGCGCCCGAGGCCCTGGCGCTGCGCCTGCACCTGAGCCTGGAGATCGACGCGGCCTACGAGCTCCAAAACGTCGAGGACTCGGTCCGCGCGGCGCTGCTCGGTGAGGGCGACGAGGACAGCGGGGTCGCGGCGGGGCTGTTCACCTTCGCGGCCCGCGAGTTCGGCGAGGGCGCGCACCTGAGCCAGGTCTACGCCGCGCTGTCCGGGCTCCCCGGCCTCGAGTACGTCGAGGTCACGCACTTCGCCTACGTCGAGCCCGAGCCCGCGGTCGTCCGCGACGTGCTCCTGGCCGACACCCACCAGTGGCTGCGCCTGTCGCCGGCAGACCTGGTCCTCAGCAGCGCGAGCGTGGAGGTACCGTGATGAGCTCTTGGCCCTACGACCCAGACACCCGGGCGCTGGTCGCCCGTCGCCTGTGGCAGCTCCTGCCCGCCTTCTATCGCGTCCAGGACGAGGCGCCGCGCGGCGACGACGAGCTGCGCCGCTTCCTCGCGGTGCTCGGCGCTCCCCTGGCGGTGGTCCGCCAGAGCGTCGATGAGCTCCACGCCAACTTGTTCATCGACAGCTGTGGCCCCGACGCGATCGGCCTGCTCGCCGAGATCGTCGGCACCCGGACCTTGTTCCCGGACGCCGACACCAACCGCCGAGACGTGCGCGGGACGATCGCCTGGCGGCGGCGCAAGGGCACGCCGAGCATGCTCGAGGAGATGGCGCGGGAGCTCGCCGACGAGCTCGTGGTCCTGCAGGAGGGCTGGCGCCACGTCGCCCTCAGCCAGGACCTCGACCTCCTGCGCCTCGAGCGGGTCGCCCCCGAGCTGCGCCCAGTGATCGTCGCCGAGACCGGGCACGGGCCGCTCGATCGCATGCACCACGCCGTCGACATCCGCTCGATCGCCGAGTGGACCGGGAAGTATCACCCGCGCCAGGTGACCTACTGGCGCCACCCGACCACGACCTGGCCGGTGGTCGAGGGCACGGCGGCCTACCGCGGCGACCACGAGAGCCCGCGGACCGGCGCGGTGACCAGCGGCACGGACCCGGACTGGCGCTTTGCGATCCACCCGCTCGCGGCGCGCTGGGCCCTGCTCGCGCGCGCGACCGGGGTCGCCGACGCGCTGCGCAGCGATCGCATCCCGGCGATGCACTTTGCGAGCGAGCCCGAGCAGTGGTTCGACCGCGAGGGCAGGTTCACGATCCACGTGGCCTCGCTGCCCGCGGCCGTGGCCGATCCCGAGGTCGACGCCCGCCAGGCCAGCGATCGCCTCGTCGCCCACGAGCTCGCCGAGGGCAGCGTCGACCTGCGCGTGCTCGAGCGCGAGCGCGAGCGCTGGACCTACCCGGTCGAGCTCGCGCTGTGCGTGGTCGACCTCGTCGCCGAGGTCCCGGACACGGTCGGCCCCGGGACCGTCGAGGTCCGCAGCACGATCGAGTTCGACGCCGGCAGCGTGGGCGCGGTGAGCGTGAGCAACAGCGGCGCGGTCACGACCACGGACACGGTGGTGATGCTGCGCCTGACCCCGGTGGGCGCGGGCGGCTGCTTCTTCCCCGGGGCGAGCGTGGCGATCTCGGGCGGGCGGCCGGCGGCCGCGCTCGCGGCGGACAGCGAGGGCCTGGCCCAGCGCGGCTTCCTGGCGGGGGCGATGGTCGTCGAGCTCCCGCCGACCTGGGTGTTCGGCGAGCGCTGGCTCTACCTCGCGGCCGACGGCAGCGTGGTCTCGGCGCAGCAGTCGGGCAGCGGGGCGGCGGACGTCGCCCTGGCCGACGACGGAGGCGAGCGCGTGCTCGACCTCGACACCCTGCTGCAGCTGGGCCCGGGCGCCGCCTGGCCGCCGCGACCGGCGACGAGCAGCGTCGATCGCCTCGATCGCCTGCCGCCCTCGCCCGGGCGCGGCCCCAACCTGCTCCACGGCGGCCGGGTCATCAACCCCGCGGACGCCCAGGCGGTCTCCGGTGGGATCGCTTGCGCCCTCGAGCTCGCCGCGCGCAGCATCGACGCGGGCGTGGTCGAGTACCGCCCGCTCGTGCGCCTGAGCTGGACCGACGACGATCCGAGCGCCGCGACCTGGGAGGCCCTCGACGACGGCGGGGCCGCGAGCTCGGTCGACGCCCGCTTCGCCGAGATCGCAGCGTGGCGCGACGAGGGCCCCTCGGGCCTGCGCCTGGCCGTTCGCTTCGTGTCCAGCCTCGAGGGCGCGCGCATGAGCCCCAGCGAGCTGGCGTGGACCAGCTACGACGGGCGGACCACGCTGATCCATCTTCCGCAGCTCGACGCGAGCGCGAGCGAGGCGATCGCCACGTGGGCCAGCGACGCCAGCTACACCAGCTACTCGCGGGTGGTCGAGCCGGCCGAGGACGGCGCGAGCTGGTGGGCCGGCGGCGAGGGCCTCGCCCGCTTCGCCGAGGGCTCGGTCGCGCCGCTGCGCCCCTACCTGCCCCACCTGCGTCGGCGCCTGCGCTGGCGCAAGCTGTGCCCCTGGGACAACGAGGTCTACCCGGGCGAGGTCCTGCCCGGGACCGAGCTCGGCTACCTCGACGTCGACGTCGAGCACGGGCTCTTCGCCCTCGCCCTCGCCGAGCCGCCCCAGCCCTGGCCGGTGGGCCCGAGCTCGACGGCGCAGCCGCCCAACGTGACCGTCGACTTCGAGGACGGCTACAGCGATCACGTCGGCGCGCGCCCGGCCAGCCGCGAGGCCGAGCTCGACGCGCGCCTGCCCGCGCCGACGCGGCTGATCTCGCGCTCGGGCACGCTCACGCGGCCCAACGAGCTCAGCCTCGACAGCGTCCCGCGCTACCGCAGCCTCACGGCGGCGCTCGCCGACATCGCCGCGGATCCAGCCGAGGTCGAGGTCGTGCAGTTCGAAGACAGCGCGAGCTACGGCGACGACCCCCTCGAGCTCGAGAACCCGGCCTGGCCGGCGGGCGTCAGCGAGCTGGTCATCCAGGCCGCCGAGGGCCACCGCCCGGTGCTCCGCCTGAGCAGCTTCACGCTGCCCGGCGGCCTGAGCTACGCGGCGCTGACCCTGCGCGGCCTGGCCTGGGTGGGCGCGGACCTCGAGCTGCCGGCGAGCGAGAGCCTCGCGCTCGAGTGGTGCTCGATGCTCGCCGCCGACGAGGTCTTGACCCTGAGCATCTCGGAGGGCGCCGAGGCCCGCGTCGACCACTGCCTGTGCGCGGGGATCTCCGCGAGCGGCACGGGCACGCTGGGGATCTTCGCCAGCGCCGTCGACAGCGGCAAGGGCTCGGGCTTGCCGGCGCTGAGCCACGCCGAGGGCACCCTCGAGATCGAGCGCAGCACCGTGGTCGGCGAGGTCGCTGCCCAGGTGCTCCACGCCAGCGAGGTGCTCTTCGTCGACCTGGTCACGGTCACGGATCGCTTCAGCGGCTGCATCCGCTACAGCGGCGTGCCCGAGGGCTGCACCTTGCCCCGCCGCCACCGCGTCGTCGAGGGCGAAGCCCCGCGCTTCGTCTCCTACGACCGGCTCGCGCCCGGACACCTGCGCCTGTCGACTCGCTGCCCCGAAGCCCTGCGCCTCGGGGCCGAAGACGGCGACGAGATCGGCGTATTTCATGACCTTCAGAGCGCGAGGCGGCGTGAAGCACTGATCCGCCGCCTCGACGAAGCAACCCCCGTGGGCCTGACCTCTGGTCTGGTCCGTGTCGATTGACCCGCAGCGCGGCCAGTCAGGAGAGAACGATATGAAAGGCGACTTCACCCGAGGCTTTCAGCCCGATCAAGCCCGCGGCAAGCGGTATCGCAGGGTCCTGCTCCAGCAGGGCCGCGTGCTGCTCGACAGCGATCACGCAGCCCTCGTCGACGCCACGGATCGCAGCTTGCGCGAGCTGGCCGTCGATCTCGGCTGCCGCGCGGGGAGCCCCGACTACGGCTTCCTCACCACCCCGGGCGTGCTCCGCCGGGTGTTCGACTCGCTCACGGGGGTGAGCGCCGACGCCAGCGTCGCGGCGCGCCTCGACTACGAGCATCGCTACGACAAATTTCCCTCGCTCTATCTCGAGGGCAGCGGCGGCGGCGCTGGCGTGGTCAGCATCGACCTGATCCCCAACGCCGAGGACAGCGACGCGCTGGTGCTCTGGGTGCGGGTCGAGGGCGGCACCACCTTCGGGGTCAAGCGCCCGGAGGACGCCGCGTTCACGGACATCGGACCGGTGACCAGCACGAGCTTCACCCGCGTCGAGCTCGGCTTTGGTGAGACCGACACCCTGGAGATCGAGCTCGACCCCGGCGAGCGCGTGTGGATCGGGCTGATCGAGACGAACTCGGGCGTCGCGGAGCGGTGGTTGAGCGTCGCCGCCGGCCGCTACTACCTGGGCGGGATGGTGCTCGAGAACCCGAGCATCGCCCCGTGGCCGGCGCAGGCCTTCGTCACGCCGAGCGAGGGCGCGCTCACGCCGATCTCCGACCTGATCGGCGGAGACGACGGCTACGTCCTCGCCTACCTCGAGGGCTGGGAGCGCCTGCACACTCGCCACCAAGATCCGGGGATCCTCGAGCAGGCCCTCGGCGGCGAGCTCGACACCACCGTGCGCAGCGAGCTCGTCGGCCAGGTCAAGATCATCCCGCTGAGCTCGCTTCCGGATGAGGACGTGCTCTACGCCGCGTTCATGAGCCCAGACCGCGGCGACGGCGAGCTCAGCGTCGACGTGGCCGCCGAGACCGTCGACACGGACCCCTGCGCCGTGCCGGTCGAGGGCGGCTACACCGGCCGCGACAACCGACTGTATCGCTTCGAGGTCCACGCGGCCGAGAGCACGCTGGCCTCGACCTTGCTCAAGTGGTCGCGGGACAATGGCTCGGAGCTCGAGGCGATCGTCGGCCTCGACGGCGCCGAGGTCACGCTCTCGACGGCGACCGAGCTGCGCGACGGCGACCTCGTCGAGGTCCTCAGCGAGGTCATCGCGCTCGGCGACGAGTCCCTGGCCAGCTACGCGAGCGAGAGCTTGCGCCCGGCGCAGCGCATGGTCGGCGAGCTCGCGGTGCTCGTCGAGCAAGAGCCCGACAGCAACGGCCGCCCGGTCTTTCGCCTGGGCCAGCTCGACGCCCCCGACACGGCGATCAGCCTGCCCGAGGCGCGCTACGGGGCGCTGGGCGCCGACGCCCAGTGGCTGCGGCGCTGGCACGGCATCGTCAGGGGTGAGGACGGGGCCAGCCACGACATCGAAGATGGCATCGCGATCACCTTGTCCGGGGAGGACTTCGAGGTCGGCGCGTGGTGGAGCTACGAGGCGCGCACGCTGACGGCCAACGCCAACGGCGAGTGGCAGTCGACGCCCCACGGCCCCGAGCGCCGCTTCGCGCCCCTGGGCATGTTCTCGCTCCCGGTCAACTCCGGGGACCCGCTCACGCTGGTCGGCTGGGCCGACGACCGCTTCTCCAACCTGTGCTCGACCAACGCCGACGACATCCCCTACGACGGCGACGGCGTGTGCAGCGACGCGGCCACGGTCCAGGAGGCCATCGACGAGCTCTACCGCAAGTCGAGCTGCTGCGAGCTCAAGTTCGGGCCCTGCCACGCCGCGCAGATCCCCGACGAGCAGCTGATCGCCGAGCTGATCACCAGCGAGCTGCAAGACGGGGGCGTGCTCTGCCTGGGCGCGGGCCTGTACAGCTTCGAGAGCCCGCTCGACATCGACGCGCTCGGCCTCGGCGGCGAGCTGACGATCCGCGGCTGCGAGGGCGCGGTGATCGAGTCGACCGGTGACCACCCGCTGTTCACGATGAAGAGCGGTCAGCTGACCCTCGAGAACCTGATCCTCGTCAACCAAAGCGACGGGACCGCGCACCAGGTCGAGCTGCTCGAGGTCGCAAAGCTGGTCGCCCGCGACGTGGCCTTCGTGGTCGCGAGCCCAGACGGGGCGGCGCTCTCCGACGGGAGCTCGAGCGCCGTCGAGCCCAGCCCCGACGTGCTGCTCGGCGAGCCCCTGGGCGACGGCAACCCGAGCCCGCCCTCGGACGGCCCGAGCGTCGCGCTGCACGGCTGCACCGTGCTCGCCGGCGACGGCCTGCGCTTTGGGGTGCTCGCGCAGCTCGAGCTACGCGACTGCGCGCTGCGGGCCGTGGGCGCGGCCGTGTCGGCGACCTGGGTCAGCGAGCCGCAGATCCACGACAGCGTCGTCACTGGCCTGCTGGCGGTGGCCTCCGACATCCCGAGCACCCAGAGTCTGCGCACGAACCCCGGGGCCAGCCTGGCGATCGCGCGGGACTTCGAGGGCTACAGCGGCGGCGTGGCGCTGAGCTGCATCTACACCCTGGGCGGAGAGGTCGCCAACAACCGCATCGCCGGGGCGCCGGCGATCTTCGTGGACTGCGCCTGGCGGACCCGCTTCGCCGACAACACGATCAACTGCGGCGAGCTGGCGATGATCCTCAATCAGAGCGTGGCCACGGGGATCATCGCCAACCAGGTCGTCAGCGAGGGCGCTGGCCTGCGGGTCGGCGTCCTCGCGCGCTTCTTGACCATCGAGGGCAACCTGCTCGCGTGCACGGGCGGCTACGGCATCGCGCTGTGCGAGTCGCCCGGGGATCTGAGCGCAGAGCTTCACAGCGTCCGCGTGTCCAGCAACCAGGTCTCGACGAGCGCGACCGCGCTGTCGATCTGGCCGGACACGGGCGCCGACGGCAAGTGCGCGGACGTGGTGATCTCCAGCAATCAATTCAGGGGCCCGAGCAGCGGGAGCTACGGGGTGCGGCTGAATCGCTTTGGCTCGGCGAGCGAAGGGGTCGGGGTGAGCTTCATCGACAATCACATCAGGCAGTCCACGGGGATCGTCCTGGAGCTCCAGGGCGAGGGGATCGTCGCGCAGGGCAACTACTTCTCGTTGGGCTCGAAGGGCGGGGTCATCTATGCCCACGGCGCGCCGGGGGTGAGCATCACTCGCAACCGCCTCGACCTCGTCGACTGTGACGAGACCACCGTGGCGCTCGAAATTGCCGAGAGCGACCGGGCGCAGATCTCTGGCAATCAGTTCGAGCTGGTCGGTCAGAGCAGCGAGCCCGTGCCGATCCGCGCGCTCAAGGTGGGGGACCGGGTGACCATCTCGGACAACCAGGTGTGCGCGGGGCAGTCGCTGATCTCCAGCTGCACGCGGCTGCGGGTCATCGACAACACCATGCAAGGGAGCTTGATGATCTACGGGGCGAGTGACGGCGAGGTGTGTGGAAATCGCGCCGAAGGAGTGTTCGATTACGAGGATGAGTACGACAGCCCGATCGAGTCGATCTTGATCCACACGGTGCAGGGCCACTGGCGGGTCTGCGACAACAAGTGCCCAAACGGCGCGCTGCGCCTGATGCCGGCCGTGGAGGACGGTGGCCTCGAGGTCGCCTACAAGGCCATCGTCACCGACAACCTCGCGGCTCGGCTCCAGGTCGGGTGGCTCGGCGACGTGAACGTCGAAGCCGACATGATCTCGATCTTCGAGGACAAGAACTACATCCGCTCGGACGAGACCGCGGTGATCATCACCGAGAACATCTGCACGGATCACTTCGTCTCGAACGACTACTTCAATCACTCGATCAGGACGCACAACATCGCCCCGAAATTCTTCGCCAACTTCTCCACGAACCCGAGCGCGAGCGGCTACAGCGGCGAGAACGTCGAGGGGTGATCGGCGATGGCGAAGGCAGGCAAGCGCTCCGAGTCCAAGGCCGCGTCGAGCCAAGCTCGGACGCCCCGCGCGGCCCCAGCGGGCCCCAGCGTGAGCGTGGCTTCGGCCAGCGATCACGCCTCGGCGGCGCTCGGCCGGCTGACCCAGGGCGCGACGCTGCCTCGATCCACGCGCGCGCGCATGGAGTCCGCGTTTGGGCGCTCGTTCTCGGACGTCCGCGTGCACACCAGCGCGGCGGCCAGCGACCTGACCCGGGCCCACGCGGCCGAGGCCTTCACCGTCGGCCGGAACATCGCCTTTGCCCCGGGCATGTATCGCCCGGGCACCGCCAGCGGTGACCACCGCATCGCCCACGAGCTCGCCCACGTCGCGCAGCAGGGCAGCGGCGCGATCTCGGGTCAGGCGCGCACGGTCCACTCGTTGTCGAGCGAGCCCGCGGAGCTTCAGGCCGAGTCGGCGGCGGCGGCGGTCATGCGCGGGCAGAAGGTCTCGATCTCGGCCGGGGCCCACGCGGCTTCGACCCGCGGGCGGATCATGCGACGCGCGCGGATGGGCGCCCGCTCGTCGCTCGCGGCGCTGAGCTTCTCGACGCCGATCCCCGGGAGCGGTGAGCGAGGCAGCCAGGCCGCGCCGCGGCGTGGCGAGAGGCCGACGCGGGCGAGCGCGAACACGGCCATGGGGCGGCCCTCGGCCGTGACCAGCTCGAGGGTCTCGCCCACGGCCAGCGACGCCAAGACGAAGGTGCAGGTCGGCGAGCTCGGGCCGCGGCGGGTGGGCGTTGGACCCGGAGCGCGCGCGCGGGCGGCCGAGGTCGGTCGCCAGGCCGAGGCGCGCAGGCCGACGCCGGATCAGGCACAGACGGCGCAAGGTGAGATCTCACCGCCTTCGCCCCCGAGCGCGATGTTGGCTGGGGCCTCGGCCGGCGCGAGCGCGAGCTCGGACGACGCGAGCGCGAGCAATGAGGCGCGGCGCGAGGGGAAGGACAAGGGCAAGGGCAAGGGCAAGAAGAAGGGCAAGGGCAAGCAGGCCGATGACGCGCGCGCGCGCAAGAAGGCCGAGGGCGAGCGAGCCGAGCAGGGGAAGGGCGGCCAGGGGAAGGCGGGGAAGCGCAAAGGCGGAGGCGGAGGCGGAGGCGGCGGAGGTGGAGGCGGCGGTGGAGAGCGCAGCTTTGGCTGCAAGGACCGGGACACGGGCGCGGCCCAGGCCGAGCAGGCGATCGCGCGGCTCGAGCGGCGCAGCGAGGCCCAGCGTCACCACGAGCCCGGGAGCACGCGCATCGATCAAGCCCGCGCCGCCGTGCAGCCGCCCGCCAACGAGGGAGAGTCGCGCGCGCAGGCCTCTCAGGTTGCGACCGTGGCCGCCGCGGAGGCGCCGACGCCCGACGCCTCTGCGGTCCAGAGCGCCGCCGCTGCGGCCAGCGACGCCGCCGCGCCGCGGACCTTGGAGGACCTCGACAACCTGCCTCGGAGCAGCCGCTTCGACGGCGTGCGTAGGCAGATCAGCGCAGACGTGGGGCGCCAGGCCGGGGCCGTGAGGGCGACGATGAGCCAGGTCAGCAGCCCGCCGGCGCCCGAGCCCAGCCCCGCGCCCACGCCTCAGCCGGCGCCCGAGGCCGCGCCGACGACCGAGGCGCCCAACATCGGCGCCGCGACGCCACCGCAGGCGCCCTCGGAGTGCCTCGATGGCACCTCCTACTCGCGCGACGCCAGCGCGGCGCTGAACAGCGCGGGCATCGACGAGCGGGAGCTCGAGCGCGCCCGCGAGGAGCCCTTCGTCGAGCTGCGCTCGCGTCAGGAGGGCCTCGACGAGCAGGCGGAGGCGGCCGAGGACAACTACCGCCTGCGCGAGAGCCCGGCCCTCGGGGCCGCGCGCAGCCAGCTGGCCGGTGCCGAGCAGACCGCCGACAGCCAGATGACCCAGACCCGCAACGCCGAGCAGGCGCGGGTCAGCGGGCGCCAGGACCAGCTGCGCCAGGGCGAAGAGAGCGAGCGCAGCCGCGAGGCGATCGAGATCACGGGGATCTATCAACGGGCCGAGAGCGCCGTGAACACGCGCCTCGACGGCCTGACCGAGGCCGCGGTCGCGCGCTTCGACAGGGCCCAGGGCCGGCTGCTCGACAGCCTCGAGCGCGGGGTCAACAGCGACCTGGCGGCCTTCAAGCGCCGCCGCTACAGCGGCGCGACCGGGACGGCGCAGTGGTTCGTCGACCTCTTCCTCGACCTCAACGACCTGCCCGAGGTCAAGGCGATCTTCGACCGCAACATGCGGATCTACAAGGAGCGCGTCGACGGGCTGATCGCCGATATCACGGCCGACACCAACCGGACGATCGACGACTGCCGCAAGATCCTCAGCGACGCGCGGGCCGAGCTCGAGGCGAAGATCGCGGCCATGGGCCCGGCCGAGCGCCAGCGGGCCGAGGCGGCGATCAACGCGGCCAACGCCGCCTTCGAGGCGATGGAGCGCAACATCGAGCAGGCCGCCGAGCGCACCCGCAACGCGCTCGAGGCCGCCCGCGAGCGCGCCATGGAGCAGGCCAACGCGGCCATGGACGAGATCCGCTCGAGCCTCGAGGGGCCCTTTCACGGGATCACCGAATTCATCGACTCGATCCGCCAGGCGATCGGCGAGTTCATGGCGCTCGCGACCAAGATCGCGGCCATGGGTCTGGGCGAGTTCATCAGCCAGGCCGCCGCGCAGGCTGGCGATGGGCTGCGCAACCACCTCTGGGACGCGCTCCAGGAGGCCTTCAAGCAGTGGCTGTTCGCCAAGGTCCCCTTCTTGGAGCCGCTGCTGAACCTGCCCTCGGACTGGCCGGAGAAGCTGATCGAGGCGGCCACGGGCCTGCCCGAGATGCTGCTCCAGGTCTGGCAGGAGTCGCTCCCCGGCATCGCTCAGGCCGCGGGGATCTTCATCGCCACGCAGCTGGCGATCAAGCTGATCCCCGGCGCGGGCGCGATCATGGCCTTCATCGACGGCGTGCGCGCGGCCTATGCCCTGATCCAGAGCTTGATCTCGGCGGCCTCGAACTTCATCCAGTTTCTCAATACGGTCGCCGGCGGGGGCAACGGCGCGCCGGCCTTCGGCAGGGCGGTGGCCCACGGCATCGTCGCGGTGATCGACGCGCTCTTGACCTTCCTGGGGGTCGACCGCCTGATCGGCCGGGTCGGGCGGGTGATCGCGCGGCCCTTTGGGCGGCTGTTCAAGGGGATCATGCGCCGGCTCAAGCGTCGCCGCGGGCGGCAGCGAACGCAGCGGCGACGTCAGCAGCGGCGGGACGATGACAATGATCGTCGTCACCAGCGGCGAGACGACGACAATCACCGCCGGGGAGACGAGCGCTCGGGGAGGGAGGGACGCGATAGGCGTCGAGAGCAAAGCGAGCGAGACAGTCGTCGCTCGCGGCGTCGCGAGCAAGATCGCCGGAGGCGAGATGACCGGGATAGCGGTCCGTCGCGACGCCGCGGCCAGGACCGACGACGCGAGGGGGGACGGGATCGGCGAGAGGACAGGCGTCGGGAGCAGCGCGAGCGGGAGGAAAGGCAAAGGCTCAGGCGAGATCAAGAGCGGCGGCTGCGAAGGGCTCGCTCGGCGATTCGACGTTACCTCGGCCGGGGCAAGCCCGAGCGCGCCGCTCGCTCGCGGATCATGTCCATCGCAAGCCGCTTTGGGGTGAGCGCGCGCCTCTCTCGTGGAGGAGGCCGCTTCGTCCTGACGCTGAGCATCAACCCGAGGCTGCAAGACTTCTTGTCTGGTGAAGACTTGGCCGAGGCGAAGCGGAAGATTCGCCGGGCCAACGTCACCAAGCAGTCCGTCGACGCGCAGCTGAGCGCCTTGCTCCGCCAAATACGTGCTCGCAATCGTCGCTCTGGGGGAGCTGGTGGGCAGGGGATGAGCTTCAACGACGCTCATCAGGCCGCGCGCGAGCAGATCAGCCAGTTCCTCCAGGGGGACACGTTCCTGGACCGGTTCCTCGACCGGCGCGGACACGCGCTCGACGCTCCGCTCAACCCCTCGGAGGCAGGGGAGCTGTTCGAGCAGGCTGGCCAGCAGACCTTTGCGGGCCTCGCTGGTGAGGACGAGTCCGTGATCGGGTCGAGTCGCGGCAGCGGACTCGACGCTGCGATTGTCGGGCCTAATCGAGTCGTCGCAGGAGAGATCAAGCGCGGACAGCTCAGGGTGTTCAATCAGGTGAGCAGCGCCCGGGTTGGGCGAGGAGAGGCCCCGCGGATCAGCGTCGACGCTCAAGGTCAGAGCAACGCGAGCGCGGTCCGAGAGCTAGCGAAGAGCAACGCGGGGGAGATCGTCTCGGGTCATGTCCCGCGCGTCGAAAATGGGGGCAACGTCAATGAATATGAGCTACAGGTCTCGGCGATCACGTCGAACCTCATCCGCAACCTCGAGGGGGTTCGCGATAAGCTGATGGTGGCGCTATCCGACGCTCCGAATCAAAAGATTCGCGGCGACGTCCAGGCTCAGATCAGGAATATCAATAATATTTTGTCTGGGAATGGCGGACTGTTGCAGGTCGCCGTACTCGGGAGGCACGTCGTCTCTGACGCAGAAAAGGCCGCGCTCGAGTCTCTGCTCAACGAGGTCAAGAACCGCCTCGGTCGCGTGCGGATCGAGCCGATTTACTATCAGCTCAACGCCGAGGGCACTCAGATCGTCTCTTAGACGTGCGATGCGGAGGGTCCGGCGGGTCTCTGCCCCAGACTGGTGCTCCAAGCCGGAGACTCGTCGAGTCGTCCTTTGCAGTCAGTGCCTCGAGGCGCTCCGTCGTCGGTCTCTAGTCCGGTCCAGTTCGGGGTGCTAGGCTAGGACATGGTCGGCAATTTTTTCTGATCCTGGAACCTCCCGTCGCCTATCAGAGAGTGGAGGACACGCTGCTCGCGCTCGGCTGCGAGTTCGCCCACGTCTTCGAGCAGCCCGAGTCGAGCTTCTACTATCGAGTCTATGATCAGGGCGACGGCCGAGCGGTGCGGCTGATCGATGACACCTTCGTCGATATCACCTCGTTGATCATCGACACGGGTGAGGGGGCCGAGGCGCTGGCAGAGAAGCTGCACGCCGAGCTGCCCAGCTCCACGCTCGACGAGCTGCGAGCCAGCTTCGCGCAGGCGAGCGGAGAGGACCGCGACTTCGCGCTGCGCGGTCTCACGGCCGCGAACAGGGGGCCCAAGTCCATGCCGCTCTTCGACGAGGTCATGGCCGCGGCGCGGGCGGAGGACCCGGAGCTTCGCCACACGGCGGTCACGTGCATGGGTCGTCTCGGCTGGAAGGAGCTGTTTCCGGCGGCGCTGAAGCTGGCCGAAGAGGACCCCGATGAGCAGGTCCGCGAGAACGCGGCTGACATCTGCGAGCTGATCGAGCAGCTCGCCGGTGGGGTGATCGAGGACGGCCCAGACGAGCAAGACGAGCAGGGTCCCGTCGACGTGCGTGGCGCCATGGCCGAGAGTACTCGTGCGAGCGGTGAGTATGTGCTCGTGCTCAACCCTTCGGTGGGCTTCAAGGAGGCGGACGAGACCTTGCAGGGGCTCGGCTGCGAGGTTGGACTGGTCTTTGGCCCGCCGGAGTCCGACTTCTACGAAAGGATCTACGAGTACGGGGTGCTCCGTCCTCTCCGCCTCAAGGAGGATGACCTCGTCCAGATCAAGTACATCAGCATCGAGGCCGGAGAGGGCGCCGAGAAGATGGCCGAGAAGGTCCTTCACGACCTGCCCAGCTTCAGCGTGCAAGATCTACGCAAGGTGCTGAGCAGGACGGGCGAGGCGGTCCGCAAATTTGCGCTGCGCGGTCTCACGGCGATCAGCGAAGGGCCAAAGGCCCAGCCGCTCTTCGACGAGGTCATGGCCGCGGCGCAGGACGAGGATGCAGATCTGCGCTACACGGCGGCGCTGTGCATGGCTCGGCTGGGCTGGGAGGAGTTTCGACCAATGGCCGCACAATTGGCCGAGGAGGATGATGACGAGGACGTCCGAGACTATGCGAAGTGGGTCGCCGAGGTCTTGGACGAGCTACACGGTTGAGGCTGCGCGCTAGCGCCCCGAGCCCTGCTCGTGCCAGCGCACGAGCGCCGAGACCCGCGCCGCGACCTCGCGCTCGCCGACGCGGAACTTGACCCCAAAGCCCCGCTTCCCATGGCTGCGGCCGATCCAAGCGACCACGGCGGTGACCCGCAGGGGCGGGGCGCTCTGGCTGCTCGCGTCCTCGATCTCGAGCTCGATGCTGCTGCCCACGATGGGCGGGGTGCGAGAGCGCAAGAACGCGCCGCCGCGGCTGATGTCGGCGATCTCGGCCCGCTGCGGGCCCAGGCTGCTCGACCAGCGCGCGGGGATCTCGACGCAGGCGCGGCGAGAGGCGCGGGCGCTGGCCTTGCGCTGGTGGGTGAGGACGTCGTGGAGGTAGCGCAGTTGGTCGTCGTGCTCGCCGCCGAAGCGCAGCTCGAGCAGGGGCGCGCGCCCGGCCCTGTGTTGGCGGCTTGCGACCTCGCCGAGCAAGACGAGCTCGTCGGCGAGGGGGCCAAAGCTGATCTCCACGCAGACGCTGTCGCCGATCGCGACCTCCTCGCGGGAGGGGAGCACGATCCGCCCGCCCGCTTTGGGGCTCGCGAGGTGGAGCATCTTGGCCAGGCGGTCGTCGGCGCGCAGGCGCAGCAGGCGTTGTGGCTGGGCGCTCGCGCTCGGCGGGCGATCGACCTGCCAGCGGGCGCCGCTGTGCTCCGCGTCGAATTCCGAACCATCCACGGACCATTACGATAGACCCGCGGGGAGGGGGGCCGCCACATCGCAGGTCGCGCACCTTTTTGCTGGCCGACGCAGCGTTGGGGTCTCGACGCGGGCGAGCTCGCGCTACACTGGCCAGACGTGAACGCCGCGCGACAAGCCCAGCTACGCGAGCGCCTCGAGACGCTGCGCGAGGAGCTGCTCGCCGAGGGTCGCATGGCGATCCCTCCGGCGCGCAGCGACGCCGTCAGCCAGCCCGACGAGGACGAGGCGCCGCTGACGGAGATGACCCAGTCGATCGCCTCCAATCGCAATCGTGAGCGCAGCGAGCGGCTCGAGCAGATCGCGGAGGCGCTCGCGCTCTTGGCCGAGGACCCGGAAGACTTCGAGTCTTGTGAGGGCTGCGGGGAGAACATCGGCCGCCGCCGCCTCGAGCTCATGCCCTGGGTGCGCCTGTGTGTCGCGTGCCAGGAGAAGATCGAGCGAGACGGACACGTCCCCGGGAGCCGGCGCAACCTGACGGACTACCGCTGAGGCGGGGAAGGAGATGGCCCTACGCGAGCGCGGCTTCGAGCCCCCGCGCGAGCGCGGCGTCAAGTCCAGTGCAGGTGCTCGAGGGTCTCGACCGCGCGGAACTTGCCGCGCTCGTCGACGGCGACCTTGGACGCCGCGATCTTGGGGTCGTGGGTGTAGAAGGCCCAGCCGTCCTCCGCGATCACGCCCTCGAGCATGGCGCGCTTCTCTTCGATCAGTCGCTCGGGGTAGCGGTCGTAGCCCATGGTGATCGGCAGGTGGACCCAGGGCGCGCCGGGGATCAGGTCGCCCATGAAGGTGATCGGCCCGCGCGGGCTCTGGACCCGGGTCAAGGTCAGCCCGGGGGTGTGGCCCTCGCTGTAGCTGAAGCTGTAGTTGGGGCCGAGGGTGTCCGAGCGCTCACCGCTGACGATCTCGACGCGGCCGGTGCTCTCGAGCAGCGCACACAGCCCGGGGATGAAGCTCGCGCGATCGCGGGGATGCGGCGAGAGGGCGCGGGCCCAGGCGTCCTCGCCGACGACGTAGGTGGCGTTGGGGAAGGCGAGCTCGAGGGCGCCCTGAGTCTGTGACCACGGCAGCAGCAGGCCGCCGGCGTGGTCGAAGTGCATGTGCGAGAGCACGATGACGTCGATCTGCTCGGGGCGCAGGCCGAGCGCGGCGAGGGAGCGCAAGAGCACGTGCTCTTCTTCCTGCACGCCGAAGCGCTCGCGCAGCTTGGGCTCGAAGAACGCGCCGATGCCCGTCTCGAGCAGCACCGCCCGCGAGCGGCCCTCGTGCTCGTCGCGGATCAGCAAGCAGCGGCACGCGAGGTCGATGCGGTGGAGCTCGTCGGCCGGGGCCCAGCGCTCCCACAGGGCGCGGGGGCAGTTTCCGAACATGGAACCGCCATCGAGCTTTTGAGTGTTGCCTTCGATGGAGTCGAGCTGCATGGGCGCAGTTGAGCACGTTTTGAGGTCCCGTGCTCGCCGCCCGAGTCCGCGGTGAGGAGGGGCGCAGGCAGGGGGGAGCGCGGGCGCGGCGGTCGACGGCTGCGCGGCGGGTTCGTGCGGATAGATCCGCTCTGGGGGGCCAGCGCCAGGTGCGCTTGGTCGAGGCCGCGGCCAGTCGGATCGGCGCTGTGCGTCCGCAGCTTCACTGCCTGTGAATCGAAGTTTGCACGTTGGCGAGTCGAAGATTCACAATCGACAGATGATGATTCGTCGGCGCGATGACCTGCGCGCAGGCGACACGATTGTCACCTCGTGGAGCGCGGCTGTGGCTTAGAATGCGGCATGGGGCGCAGGCGCAGCGAGAGGGGGAGCGAGCCACTCTCGACGCTCTCTCCCCACCCGGGGCGCCCGAGCCCCAGGGCGCTGCGGGTCCTTCGTCGCTACGTGCGACCCTTCACGCGGCTGATGCACCGACCGCGGCTCGAGGGGCTCGAGCACCTGCCGCGAGATCGACCCTTCCTGCTCGTGGCCAACCACTCGGGCGGCATGGCGCTCGCGGAGCTGAGCAGCTTCGCGGCGCTCTACGCCGAGCGACTCGGCGGCGAGCCGCCGCTGGCGGGCTTCGCCCTCCCGCTCGGATTTCACGGGCCCATGGCTCCGCTCCATCGCGCCCTGGGCTCGGTGCCCTCGACCTACGCGCACGCCTACGAGGCGCTCGAAGGGGGAGCGTCGCTGCTGGTCTTTCCGGGCGGCGACCACGAGGTCTTGCGCCCGATCTGGAAGGCGCACGAGGTCGACTTCGCGGGCCGCGTGGGCTTCCTGCGCATCGCCAAGACCGCCGGCGTCCCGATCGTGCCGATGGGGATCCGCGGGAGCCACTTCAGCGCGCCGATCTTGCTGCGCTCCAAGGTCTTGCCCTGGCTGCTGGTCTTTCCGCGCCTGCTTGGGCTGAAGCGCTTTGCGATCAGCGTGCTGGGGATCCTCGGGGCGCTCCCGATCCTGTTCTCCCCGCTCGCGCTGGGCTGGAAGATCGTCATCGTTTGGCTGTGGATGGGCTCGCCCGTGACCTTGCTGCCGATCATCCCCTCCACGATCCGCTTTCGGATCGGCGCGCCCTTGCTGCCCGAGACGCTGTTCGCGGGGGAGGGCGACGAAGACGAGCTGCTCGAGCGGGCCTACCCTCGCGTCGTGCAGACGGTGCAGCAGCTGGTCTCGGACCTGGGCGAGGGCTGAGAGTGGCGAGCTGCGAGAGCTCGGCTCAATCGTCGGGCCCTCGGAGCGATTTGTAGCCGGTTGCCACGCTTGCCACCCGAGTCCGCGGTGACCTAAGCTCGCGCTCACTCATGGCGCCGCCCGTCCTCATTTTGATGGTGATCTTCGGCTCAATCACCATCTGGCGGCTGATGGCCATGCGCCACAAGGAGCGCATGGCGGTGCTCAGGCAGGGGCCCGACGGGGCGAAGATGCTGATGGCGGCCGATCAGGCCTCGCGGCTCCCCGCACATCAGCGCGGCCAGGGGGACCCGCGGGACAAGACCATCGCCGAGCTCGAGGAGCGAATTCGCCACCTCGAGACCATCGTGTGCAGCGTCGACTTCGAGCTCAACGCCAAGCTCAACCGCCTGGCCTCGCGGCAGATCCAGCTCGACGACACGGCCCTGCTCGCGCTCGGGGAGGGCTCGGGGAGCGCGGGCGGGGCGAGCACCAGCGGCGCCGGCTCGCGCAGCCGGGCCAAGGCGCTGTTCACCCTCGAGCCCGGCCAGCAGCTCTCGGGTCGCTTTCGCATCGAGCGGGCCCTGGGCCAGGGCGGCATGGGGGCGGTCTACCTGGCCTTCGACGAGCAGCTGCGCGAGCTCGTGGCCCTGAAGATCATGCACGGCATGGCCCTGCTCGATCCCAAGGCCGAGGACCGCCTGCGCCGAGAGGCCAGCGCCGCGCGGCGGATCAGCCACCCCAACGTGGTCAAGATCTACGACGTCGGCGAAGATCAGGGCCACCTCTACTTGTCGATGGAGTACGTCGAGGGCGCGAGCTTGGCTCAGCTCGTGAGCCGCCACGGGCCGCTGTCGGTCGAGCGCGTGCGCGACTACGTGATGGAGATCTGCGCGGGCTTGGCCGCGGCCCACGAGCAGGGCGTGGTCCACCGCGACCTCAAGCCCGCCAACGTGATCGTGACCAGCGGGCAGCAGGTCAAGATCATCGACTTCGGCCTGGCCCGGATCGCCAGTCTCGAGGGCATGACGGCCACGGGCATGCTCATGGGCACCCCCGAGTACATGGCGCCCGAGCAGATCAAGGGCGGGCCCAACGACGCGCGCACGGATCTCTACGCCCTCGGGGCGCTGACCTACCACCTGCTCACGGGGCGCCCGCCCTTCACGGGGGAGACGCCGATCGCCGTGAGCCTGGCCCAGGCCACGGAGACGGCCCAGCCCCCGAGCGCGCTGCGCCCGGGGCTGGACACGGCTTGGGACGGCTTCGTGCTTCGGGCGCTGAGCAAGGACCGCGGCCAGCGCTACGCGTCGGCCCAAGAGATGCGCGACGCGTTGCCGCCGGCGGCTTGAGCCCGCGGCCGAGCGAGATGACGCGGGTAGGCTCGAGCGATGGGTCGCGCAGCCGTGGTGGCGCGTCGGCGAGCTCGCGCGGGACGACTCAGGAGACCTTCCGCGCGGCGGCGGAGCGCTTTGGCGGCGCCGCGAGGTGTGCGAGGAGCCGATCCCCCGCGCGGCGAGCCCCGGCGATGTTCCTCGACACGGGGCCGAGCTCGAGCTCCGCGAGCGGCCCGGTCACGTACACCCTGGGGTGCCAGCGCAGCGCCTCGTCGACGATCGGGTAGCCACAGCTGGCGCAGGGCAAGCTCGCCGAGGCGACGAGCGCGTCGATCATCGCGCCGCCGGGGCGCTGCGGGGCGAAGCCCGTGGCCAGCAGGACGCGCTGCACCTCGAGGGGGTCCGACGTCGCCAGCTCGAGGCGCAGCGGCGCCTCGCGGCCCGCGGTGAGCGCCTCGACCCTGGTCTGGTGCCAGCTGACCTGGCCGCTGTCGATGGCGTGGACGAGGGCGCGGTGAACGTCCGGGGGCACCGAGCCGCGGTGGCGAGCGCCGCGGATCATCGCGCGGCGACGATCCAGGTCGGGCTCCTGGCTGAAGCCTCTCATGAACCTCGGCCCCAACCATCCGGGGTCGCTGTCGAACTGGTGCTCGCGCAGGGCGTGGCGCGAGACCAGGTGGACGCGGTGGCCGTCATCGACGAGGCGCAGGGCGACCTGGGCGGCCGTGATCCCGCCCCCGACGACGGCGACGGTCTCGCGCTCGGCCGCGCTCGGCCAGGCGCCGAAGTCCGCGGCGAAGATGTGCTGAATCCTGGCGTCGTCGCGCGGCGCCCAGGCTGGCCAGTGCGGCTGCTCGCTCGCGCCCATGGCGAGCACGAGGTTCTCCGCGCGCAGCTCGAGGCCGCCGGCGGTGTGCAGCTCGACGCCCTCGCAGGTGAGGGCGCAGCGCGTCGCGCGATCACGAAGGTGGCACGCGTCGAGGCCAAAGCGCGCGATCACGTGGTCGCAGTGCGCGTCGAAGACCGCCAGCGAGGGGCGGTCGTAGGGCGGGGCAAAGAGCGCGGGCTCGCCCGGGAGCTGGCCACGCTCGTCGGTGAAGCGGCGCAGCGCCCAGGGGCTGAGGCCGAGGTGGTGGACGCAGGGCGAGCGCAGGTGGGTCATGCCCGTGGTCGCCGTGCACTCGCGCCAGCGCGCGAGCAGGCGAGCGGCCGGGTCCACGATGCGCACGCGCTCGGGCGGGACCGCGGCCTCGCCGATCAGCCGGGCGGCGACGTGGACCCCGTGGATCCCCCCGCCGATGATCAGCCACTCGAGCTCGCGGTCGAGGCTGTCGGCGCTCATGCGCACTCCTCTGATCGGCAGCGAGAGGCGCGGAGGTTGAGGGCGTGCCCCAGCACGATCAGCAGCCCGGAGGCCACGCCCACGGCGGTGCCGGCGAGGCCCGAGGCGTCGGCGTGGAGCTGCTCGCTGTTGTCCTCGAGGGCGCGCGAGGTCAGCAGCCCGACGACGCCCGTGATCAGCAAGGCCGCGACGCGACGCGAGCGATGGCGACGCCAGCTGATCACCAGCGTCGCCGCCGCGAAGACGATCGCCGCGGCGATGAACAGCCACTCGCTGTGGTGACTCAGCAAGAAGCTGCCGCCCAGGGCGCCGAGCAGCGCGGGGAGCAGGGCCGCGATCGCGCAGTGTACGGCGCACAGGCTGCTCGCCAGCACGCCGAGGCGATCCACGCCGGCGCTCACTGTGGGGCCTCGGCCAGCTGAAGCTCGGGGAAGGGGTTGGGCAGCTTCGACCACGCCCGGCTGTCGGCCGAGGCGAGCGCGTCGTCGAGCAGGCAGGCGTCGAGGCGCGCCCTGGCCGTGGCCTCGTCGAGGCCCTGGCCGATGAACACGAGCTGCTGCGCGCGGTCGCCAAAGCGCGGGTGCCAGCCGGGCTGCTCGTCGGGGCGCAGGCCCTCGGGGTGCGGCCAGTGCTCGCGGGGCACGGCCGCCCACCACATCCCCGCCGGGTTCACGCTGCTGACCCCGCCGGCCTGGGCCCACTCGTAGGCCGCGCGGTGGTCCGCCGCGATCCAAAAGAAGCCCTTCGAGCGCAGCACGCCGCGCCAGACCGATGGATCATGGAAGAAGTCCCACAGCTTCTCGGCGTCGAAGGGCCGAGACGCGCGGTAGGTGAAGCTCGAGATCCCGTAGGTCTCGGTCTCTGGCGTGTGCTCGCCCTGGAGCTCGCGGATCCACCCCGCCGAGCTCGCGGCCTTGTCGTAGTCGAACAGCCCGGTGTCGAGGACGGCCTCGAGGGGCACCTGGCCGCGGGTCGCCAGGAGCACGCGCGCGCCGGGGTTGAGCGCCCTGATGATCGCCTCGACCTCGCTCGCCTGGTTCTTGCTCACGAGGTCGAGCTTGTTGAGCACGATGACGTCGGCGAACTCGATCTGGTCGATGAGCAGGTCGGTGACCGTGCGGTGGTCGCCCTCGCCGAGGGACTCGCCGCGCTCGTCGAGGGCCTCGGCCGCGTCGTAGTCACGCAGGAAGCTCGCGGCGTCGACCACCGTGACCATGGTGTCGAGGCGGGCGACCTGGCTGAGGCTGACCCCGTCTTCGTCCTCGAAGGTGAAGGTCTGGGCCACGGGGATCGGCTCGGAGATCCCCGTGGACTCGATCAGCAGGTAGTCGAAGCGACCTTCCTGGGCCAGGCGCGAGACCTCGGCGAGCAGGTCGTCGCGCAGCGTGCAGCAGATGCAGCCGTTCGACATCTCGACCAGCTTCTCCTCGGTGCGCGAGAGCTCGGCGCCGCCGCGCTCGACCAGCGCCGCGTCGATGTTGACCTCGCTCATGTCGTTGACGATCACCGCGACGCGCCGGCCCTCGCGGTTGTTGAGCACCTGATTGAGCAGCGTGGTCTTGCCGGCGCCGAGGAAGCCCGAGAGCACGGTGACGGGGAGGCGCGCGTTGGCTCGAGGGGGGGCCTGGGGGTGAGTTGGTGTCATGGTCTGTCCTGCTCCGAACCGGCGATATTTGAAGCGCCGTGCAACTTTCCCAAGTTGGATGCTTCTACAAGCTGATTGCACGAGCATATATATGCAAGCAGATTGCACAAGCAAGCCCCTTCACCTACCCTGGTGAGGTCGGCCGCGCAGCGGCCCCAGGGCGCCATGAGCATCACCAAAGACGAGGCACGAGCGCTGCTGCGCGAGCGCGAGCTACGGGCGACCGGCCCGCGCATCGCCGTGCTCTGCGTGCTCGCCGTGTCCGAGCGCCCGCTCTCGCACAGCGACGTGCTCGCGGAGCTCGGCGACACCGACTGGGATCCGGCGACGATCTACCGCAACCTGGTCAAGCTCCGCGACGCTGGCCTGGCGCCGGTCAGCCGCGTCGACGGCATCGATCGCTACGCCTTCATGCGCGAGGACGGCGACGAGCACCACCACCCGCACTTCGTGTGTGAAGACTGCGGGCGGGTGGCTTGTCTGCCCGCCGCGCTGACCGAGTCGCTGTCGATGGAGGGGCCGTGGGCGGACTCGATCAAGCAGGCGGTGGTCCAGCTGCGCGGGGAGTGCCCGGACTGTCTGGCCGAGGGCGGCGGGTCTTCGGGCTGACCTTCGGCTCGCGTGCTCGCGGCCTTCAGTCGCGAGCAAAGCTCAGGAAAAGGCGATGTCGAGGACCTCGAAGCCCTTGGCCTCGAAGCGCGCCTCGAGCTCCTT
The DNA here is from genome assembly GCF_011083025.2 of Pseudenhygromyxa sp. WMMC2535. Taxonomy (NCBI): domain Bacteria; kingdom Pseudomonadati; phylum Myxococcota; order Nannocystales; family Nannocystaceae; genus Pseudenhygromyxa; species Pseudenhygromyxa sp. WMMC2535. Next base: position 1,142,930 of record NZ_JABJWV010000001.1, on the reverse strand, counting down.
TTTGAACGGACGTCCGCAGTGAAGCACGCTCAGGTGCGTGAGCTCGGGGGCCTCGAGCAGGGCGTCGAGCTTGGTGAGCTTCTTCGAGTTGAGCACGACGAGCTGCTCGAGCGCGGGCAAGCTGGCGAGCATGCCACAGTCGATCTCGGTGCGGATGGCGTTGAGCCGCAGCCCGCGTATGCGGGTCAGGCGGACCAGCCCCGCGAGGCTGAACTTCAGCTTGGAGGTGCGCAGCGACAGCGCTTCGATGTGCTTGGGGAGGTCGTCGAAGATGTCGCTGTGGTTGGCGATGTCGGCGAGCTCGACGTGCCGGAGGCTGGCGAACTCGGCGACGGCGGAGCGCACCTGGCCCGCGGGATCGAGCTCGCAGCTGAGGAACTCGAGGCCGGGGACCTGGGCGGGCTGGAGGCCGAGGTCGATCCAGCGCGTGGTGCTCTGCGAGGGGCCGACGAAGTAGAGGCCGCGCAGGTCGGGGAGCGAAGCCTGTGGCCAGCGCAGGGGCTTGGGGCCGCGCTCGAGCAGCGCGGGGTCGAAGTCGAGCTGAAGGGTGGACAGGGAGGGGGGCAGGCGGGCGGGATCGTCGAGGGCAGCGACCAGCGGCGCGGGCATGGCGAGTCGCCGCAGCGCCGTGGCCTGGGGGAGGTAGTCGGGCAGCGCGGGCTTCTTGAGCGTGCGCGCTGGCGGGAGCAGGTGGAGTACGCGGAGCTCGGCGAGCGCGTCGGGGGGCTCTCCCCAAGGGGCATGGGCAGCGCCCTCGTCGATCAAGAACCGACAGGCGCTCTTGGAGCCGGTGCACGCGAGACCCTCGGATGATGGGTCGACGTAGCGGGCACGGTCGCTGTCGAGGAAACCGTGGGGGCGAGTCATGAGATGGAGCCTACTACTTGCAGGTGGTGCGGCGCTTCTTGCCCGAGGCGTTGTGCTGGCTGATGAGGTCTTCTGCGTGGGTCCGCTTGGCTGCGCTTTGGACGCCATCTCCGTTGAGCATGTTGAATCCACGCGCCTGTTGTTTTTGGAGCTCCTGGGCCTCGAAGAAGCGCAGGATATTGTTGCGATCACTCCCAGAGGTCGCGGTGCCGAGGTCCACGCGGACATACTGAACCGTGGTTCCTGGCTGAGACAGCAAGTTCTGGGCCTTGGTGTGGCTGGTGGACGAAATGCGCGTGTTCATGCCTTGGGCGCCGATACCCGCGCTGCCAACGTAGGAATCGTTGCCATTTGTCAGAATATAGATACCTGGCTCATCGGGCAGAGAGCTGGGCGCCTTGACCAGGCCGAAGGGGTCGAACCACGTCAGGGGATCATGGACGTAGGCGTAGGCCCTCAGACCGCCGCGGACACCCAGAGGGTCGCGGCTGATATAGGCTCCGATGCTCGGGTCGTAGTAGCGAAAGCGGTTGTAGTAGAGGCCGGTCTCCGAGTCCTCGTACTGACCGGGCCAGCGAAATGGACAGTCAGAAGGCTCTCCGCGCGTCGTCTGTGGGGAGCCGTAGCCGTCGAGCTCGCTCATCCAGGTCAGGGCGCCGCGCTCGTCGAGGCCGGCCAGGGGGGTGCCGAGGTGATCGGTGACGATCGAGAGCCGGGCGTCGGGGCCGAGCTTGGCGATCGGCGTGAGGGTCTCGGGTTCGAACAGCCAGGTGGTGACCGCGTCTGGCGAGCGCCACTCGTGCAGGGGGACGTCGTTGTCCCAAGCCCAGCGAGTGCTGCCCTCGGGCCCGTGCTTGGCCACGCGTCGGCCCAAGCCGTCGTATTCGAATTCGATGCGCTCGCCGGCCGGTGTCTCGACGCTGAGCAGCATGCCCGCGACGGACCAGACATAGTGCCATCGGCCCCCGTCGGGGTCGTGACGCTCGACGAGGTGGCCGTCCTCGTCGTAGTGAAAGCGATGCTCTCCGTCTGTGTCCTCGAGCCGGCGCAGGGCGCCTGCCTGGTCGTACTCACGATCTTTCAGGTCGGCGCGCGCGTGGAGGTTGCCGACGGGATCCGCGAGGCGCAGCTGGATGGACTCGGTGTTCGCGCCTCGGGCGTTGCGGAGTATCGATAGCCCCGCGCGTGCGTCGTACTCGTAGCGGGTCTCTCGCTGAGTGACCTCATCGATGCGCGCGGCGATCTGTCCCGAGCCGGTCCATTGATAGAAGGTGCTGCGCTGGATTGTGGCGCCGTCCCAGAGCTGATGCTGTCGGGGTAGGCCCGCGGAGTCGAAGGTCCAGCGCGAGCGCACGCCGCCAGGAAGCTGGCGATCGACGACGTCACCGGCGGCGTTGCGGATGAATTGTGCCTGCCAGGGGCGAGCTCCCGTATCTGCTGCTTCGCCTGTGTTGGGCGCAGCGCAGCGCAGCTGCGTCGCCTCTCCGTGTGCATCGCGCTCGATGTCGAGCTGAGCGCCGAGCGAGGAGCGCAGGCCGAGGCGATTGCCCGCGAGATCGTAGCTGGAGTCGACGCGGATATCGTTGCAGCGCTCGACGAGCACGCGTCCGAGCGCATCTCGCTCGAAGGCCAGGGTCGTCGACTCGTTGGTGATCTCGGCGAGTGTGCCGTCGGCCCGGTAGCGCATGGCTTGGCTGCGCCCGTCGGAGTAGGCGACCGCGGTCAGCCGGCCGGCGTCGTCGTACTCGCGGGTCTCGGACGCCCCGGAGGGCAGTGTGACCTTGGTGACCTGCCCGGCCGCGTCGCGCTCGTAGCTGCGCCGGGCGCCGTCGAGCTCGATCTCGCTGCGCACCAGCCCGCGCGCATCGAGCTCGAAGTCGTGGCGTTGCCCGAGCTCGTTGACGAGCGCGACCAGTTCGCCCTCCCCGTCGTATTCGTAGCCAACGACCTGCCCGCCCTCGCGCCGCGTAGCGAGCCAGCTCGAGCCGGTATATGTGAATTCGACGGACTCGCCCGCGTCGCTGATGCACGTCAGCATGCCCTCCGCGTCGTGGCTGAAGCTGACGGGGCTCGCGCCTCGCCGATGCAGGTGGAGCAGCCGGCCCTCGCGGTCATAGTCGTAGCGAAACCCGGCGTCCTCGGGCCCTCGCTGGTGAACGCGTCGGCCGAGCGCGTCATGCTCGAACTCCAGCACGGCGCCAGTCGGGCTGCGCAGGGTGTTGATGAGACCCTGTGGGCCGTAGCTGAGCTGGGTCGTGGCGCCGTTGGGCTCGATGACGCGGGTCAAGTGCCCGCCGCTGTGATCGAAGCGAGTCGTCCCGCCATCGGCGGCCTTCGACTCGACGAGCTGGCCGTGGATGTCGTGGGTCCACGACCATTCGCCTCGCAGCGTGTCGATCGTGGTCAGCGGGAGCCCGCGATGATCGTGCACATAGGCGAGCTCGTGGCCGTCGGGGGTCGTCAGCGTTTCGACGTCGCCGCGTGTGTCGAGGGTGCAGGCCGTTCGCCGGCCGAGCTCGTCGGTCTCTGCGAGCAGCCCGAGGGTCGTGGGGTCGTACTCGAGCTGATATTCGCCGCCGAGGGGATCGACGATCTTCACCACCTGCCCGACCAAGTTCATGTGGTACCGGGTGGTGTGCCCGCGCGAGTTGGTCACGTAGGTGACCTTCTCGTGCTTGTCGTAGGCCAGCGCGTGGTCGTAGATCCCCCCGTCACCCCAGGTCCGCACGCACCACGCGTCCTCGCCGAGGCCGTCGTAGGCGAAGTGAAAGCTCAGGCCGTTGCGGTCGGTCTCCTGGCTGAGCAGGTGGGTGACGTAGGCGAAGCGCCAGCGCTCGCCGAGGGCGTCCTCGACCTCGACGAGGTCGGCGTCGTCGTCGAGGGTGTAGCGACGGTGGCAGTCGTGACCTTCGCCCTCGGGCTTGGGCAGCCATAGCTCGTGCAGGTGGCCGTCGCCGCCGTGGCGCAGGCCGATCATCCGCCCGGCGCTGTCGCGGACCCACTCGAGCAGCCCGCGCTCGCCGTAGAACCAGCGGATCTCGTGAAAGCCACAGCGCGAGCGCTGACGCTGGATCATCGCCCGGTCTTCGCGCCCCGGGACCGGGGCAAACTCGCGCACCACGCCCTGGCTGTCGGTCAGCTCCCAGCACCCCTCGGGCTTGCAGCGCAAGGTCGCGCGCTCGATCGGGTTTTGGACCTCCTGACCCGGGGCGATCGCGTGCCCGGGGAGGTCGAAGGTGTCGAATTCGATCTCGCGCCCGTCCTCGGCCAGGACCACGACCTTGCCGCGCTCGCGCCAGATGGCCTGGTCGAGGGAGAAGCTCCAGCCGTGGCCGAGCGGGCCGTCGCGCGAGGCGAAGGCCGAGGAGTAGCTACGCTCGATGGTCAGCGGCATCGGCCCGGGCAGCTCGACATCGACGAAGCTGGTGACGACCTTGCCCGAGGCGACGTCGACGGGGTGGCCGGTGAAGAAGCAGACCGCGCGATGCAGGAGGTTGCGGAAGCGGCTGGGCTTGAGCCGGCTGACGAGGGCGTGCAGCGAGTCCGAGACGAAGCGGGTGCGCAGCGCGGCCATGATCGCGGACATGATGTCCAGCGAGGGCGGGCCGCCGATGAGGATCGGCGCGCCCTTGGGGATCGCGAGGACCACGGACGAGGGCAGGCGCAGGGGCTCGGAGCAGCTCAGGGCGATGTCGCCGAGGCGCACGGCGTTGCTGCCCATGACCGTGACGGTCTTCGAGCCGAACACGACGACGGCGTCGTTCTCGGGCTTGATGGGCAGGCCCGGGGTGGGCGTCTCGCCGGGGTGAATGACCGGCTTGGGGGTCTTGGGGAAGGGCGCCCAGGCGACGCCCGGCGGGAACAGGATGTGGCCGGGGATGTGGATGGCCTCGGTCCCGGTGTTGGTCGCCGGGAAGGCGGTCCAGTAGAGGACGGGGCCCTGAAAGGGGGCTCCGACGACGGCGCTGATGGCCGCGCCCAGGGCGATGCCGCAGGCGAGGCCGATGGGATCGAAGACGATGCCGATGAAGGGGTTCGGCAGCGGGACGGGGACGGGCGCCGGCGTGGGCACCATCTCGAAGTGGATGTCGATGCCGAGCACCGGATCCAGGAAGCTGCTGGCGATCATCCGGAGCTCGCTTCCTCGGCGTCGGCGAGCGCCTGACTCTCCTGGCTCTCGCCGCTCTCCTGGTTCTCCATGCTGTCGGCCAGGGCGTGGAGCGAGGCGGCCTGGGCGGGCATCTGATGGCGCTCGTAGACCGTGGCCAGGCTGCGCGCGGCCTCGGGGGCGCCGGAGGCCGCGACGCGCTCGGGCTCGGTCGCGCCGGCGATGCGCAGGGCCTGGGCGAAGGCGTCGACGGCCGCCTGATCCTGGCGCAGCGAGGCGGCGAGGGTGCCGGCCATGCGCCAGCCCTCGATGGCCAGCTCGGGCTCGCCGCCGGCCTCGGCGGCCTGGGCCGAGGCGACGTAGGCCTGGGTCGAGGCCGCGTGGTCCTGGTCGAGGTTGTGGATCAGGCCGAGGGCGAGCAGGGCCTGGCTCTCGCCGCGGCGCAGGCCCTTCTCGCGGGCGAGGCCGACGGTCTCGTCGAGGACCTGCTTGGCCGCGGCGCGCTGCCCGAGGCCCGAGAGGTAGGCGGCCAGCGAGGTCTGGGTGATCAGCTGGAGGTCGACCTGCCCGAGGCTCGCGCAGAGCTGGCAGGCGCGGCGCTGGTGCGCGATGGCCTCGGCGCCGCGGCCCTCCTGCATGGCCAGGGCCGCGCGCAGGCTGGCGTCGCGGAGCTGCGGGGCGCCGTCGAGCATCGCGGGATCGATGCCGGCCTCGCGCAGGGCCTGGTCGCGGGCTGGCTTGGGCAGCGGGGGCGGGTCATCGACGCGCGGCGGCGGGGTCACGCCCACGGGCCAGGCAGCGCCGAAGTGCTTGGGGTCGGAGCCGCCGAGCATGGCCGCGAGGTCGCGGCGCTGGGCGTCGGGATCGACGACGCAGATGGTGGTCTGCGCGTAGTCCTGACCGAGGGCGTCGAGCAGCGCGCGGGGTGGCTCGACGTCGACGTCGAGGACCAAGATCCAGCGGCAGCGCGCCAGGTCCGGCTCGGCGAGCAGCGCCATGAGATCGGCCTCGAGGGCCGCGCCGTCCTCGACAATGGTCGGTGCGAGCACGAGCACCAGGCCGTCGAGGGGCGGGGCCATGACCTGGGCGATCAGCGTCGCGGTCGCGCGGAAGTCCGCGAGCTCGTCGCCGAGGCCCTGCTGCGCCCAGGCGTTGCCCTGCTCGACGCCGTCTTGGGCGAAGGCCTCGACGCGGCGCTGCCAGTCGGCGGCGAGGTTGTTGGCGCGCAGCTGCCAGCCGCCGTCTTCGTGGGTGTGCGCGTCGAGGAGCAGCGGCCAGGCGCTGCGGTTGTCGTGGTGAAATTCGAACTTGGGCAGCAGGTCGATCACCGGCTTGCGCAAGTTGGCGTCGCAGCGCACGAGCCACAGGCGAAGCTCGTGGGCCCGAGCGAACCACGAGCCGTCTTCGTGCAGCGCGTTGAGGGGGTCGGAGATGGACTGCACGCTGGGCCCGCCTGCTGCTCAGTTGATCTTCACCAGGCCGCCGGAGACGTTGACCATGCCGCCGGACACGTCGACCTTGCCGCCGGCGCAGGTCACCCCGGCGCCGCTCGCCTCCACGCTGCCGCCGCCGCCGGCCAAGGTGGAGGTCGGGGCCGAGACCGTGGCCGTGCCCGGGCTGTTCATCAGCGCGTTGGCGTCGAGCAGGACCTTGCTGCCGCCGCTGCTCTGGGTGAGCGCGTTGCTGTCGAGCAGGACCTTGCTGCCGCCGCTGCTCTGGGTGAGCGCGTTGGCGTCGAGCAGGACCTTGCTGTTGCCGCTGCTCTGGGTGAGCGCGTTGGCGTCGAGCAAGACCTTGCTGCCCGCGGAGGAGTGCATCAGCGCGTTGGCGTCGAGCACCAGCTCGGCCTTGCCGCCGGCGCTGAGGGTGATCTTGCCGGGGACCATGGTCAGCGTGCTGCCGCCGCAGGTCAGCTTGATGTGCGTGGGCGCCTGGATCTCGATGGTGTTCGAGGCGTCGACCTCGTAGTCGCCGGTGATGTCGAGCTTCGAGCCGCTGACCCCGTCCTCGGGCGCGGCGCCCGAGATGCTCACGCTCTGGCTGCCGGTGATCGTGACCTTGCGGTTCTTCTCGACGCTCATCGTCTGCTTGCCGGTGATCGCCTCGGTCTGATCTCCGGTGACGGTGTTGCTCTGATTGCCGCCGACGGTGTTGCTCTGGTCGACGCTGACGTCGGTGCTGTGGTTGTTGAGCACGACCTCGTCGAAGTCTTTTTGGGCGTGCAGGAACACCTGCTCGCTACCCTTGGCGTCCTCGAAGCGAAACTCGTTGAAGCCGCCGCCGCCCGGGGAGCTGTCGGACTTGATCGTGCTCTTGGTCTTCTCGTCGGGCAGGGTGTAGGGCGGGGTGTGGGTGCCGTTGTAGACGCAGCCGATGACCAGGGGGCGATCGGGGTTGCCGTCGAGGAATTCGACGACGACCTCCATGCCGACCCGGGGGATGAACACACCGCCCCAGCCGTTGCCCGCCCACAGCTGGGCGACGCGGACCCAGCACGAGGCGCTCTCGTCCGCGGGCGAGAGCCGGTCCCAGTGGAAGCGGACCTTGATGCGCCCGTGGGGATCGGTGTGGATGTCCTCTGCGGGGTTGTCGGGCGGGCCCATGACGATCGCCGTCTGGGCGCCGTAGACCCGGGGCTTGGGCGTGCGCACAGCCGGGCGGAAGGGCACGTCCTCGAGCAGACACTCGAACTCGTTTTGGTAGCGCGGCCCCTCGGCAGAAGACTCGCCGCGCTCCTCTTCGGGGGCCTCTCCGCTGTGGATGACGCGGGTCAGCAAGAAGCGCTGGTGCGCGAGGGCGTCGTGGCGGTGGTCACCCAGGGTGAAGCGCCGGCCCGCGCCAAAGCCGGTCACGTTGGCGCTGCCGGCGGCCGTGTGATCCCAGCGACGCTGGAGCTCGTGGTGGCGCTGGGCCGCCGGGCCGCGCTGCTCGACGGCCTCGCCGGTGAAGCTCTGGGCTTGGGGATCCCCCATCGGGTCATCGACGATCTGGCGGCGATCGTCGAAGAGGTAGAGCTCGCGGGTTCGACCGCGGGGATCGTCGGCTTGGGCCGAACCCTCGTCGAGGGCGTCGGGCACCTTCCAGTTGAAGCCGCGGGTTGCGACCTTGGTGCTGCGCTCCCGCAAGCTGCGCTCGATGCTGCGCAGGGACTCGAGCTCGGCTTGCTCCGGGCGATCGACGATCACGGGGACCTCGTCGCCGAGCAGGACCTCGACCTCGGGGTAGCTCTCGACCGTGTCGATCAGCACCAGCTTCTCGCGGGTGTTGTCGACGTCGGCCTCGAAGGTGTAGGCGATGCCTTCTTCCTCGAGCAGGCGCTGGCAAAAGTCGAGGTCGGACTCGCGGAACTGCACGCAGCAGTCGCGGGCCTCGTACTGACCGGTGAGCGCGCTGGCGACGTCGACCTCGCGCTCGTACTCGGCCAGCGGCGGGCCGAGGACCTCGGCGACGATCTCGGGCACGGTCATGCCCTGGAAGATCCGCGTGTCGACGCGCTGGGCGAGCAGGGCCACCGCGGGGACGATGTGCACGCGGATCCCCAGGCGATCGCCGATCTCGCCGAGCTCGTCGACGCGGCGGATGACGCCGTAGGCCCAGTGGCTCAGGCCCTGGCGCTCGACGATCAGCTCGACGCTCGCGCCGAGCAGGGCGTCGATGTCCGCGCCGAGCTCCTCGCTGAGCAGCTCGAGGGTGATGGTGTAGGGCTCCGAAAGCGCCTCGGCCCAGCGCAGCCTGCGGACATGCCAACCCGAGTCCGCGCTGTCGAGCACGGTGAAAACGAAGACCACGGGGTCGAGGCGGGTGATGTCAGGCACGAGAAGACCCGTGTGAGCGAGGCGTCATTCGCTCGCTCTGGAAGTCTTATCGACCGCTCGCCACGGCGCAACAATCAGCTGAGCCGGCCCGATGACCCGCTTGAGCGGAGCGTGAGCTCGGCTACCGGGAGGGCGAGTTCCTAGGGCTGATCCCGGGTGCTCTCTCGTCGAGCTCGACTCTAGGAGCCCGTGGTGAAACCCAACACGACACCTCGCTTGGTCTTTTCGCCGAGGGCTTTGTCGCCAAAACTGGCAGTACGCCCGGTACAGCGGCGTTTTGGCTTCGCGCCCTCGACGAAAATCCCGGCGCCAGGAGCCGCGCTGGGTTCCACCACGGGCTCCTAGTGCACGAGCGCAGTGAGCTGCTCTCGCGCGGTGAACTGCTCGCTCCAGCTCACAGACGCTCAGCCCTGGTTCTGGGACTGGGCGTCGCCCTGAGCTTTGTCACCCGCGGCGCCCCAGCGTCGGGGGACGTCGACCTCGACCGCTTCGATGGTCATGCGGACATGTGGGAAGATCGTTCCCTCTTGCTCCCACTCGGCCTCGACCTGGGTGGGAAGCTGGAGCTCGCCGAAGCTGCGGTGCTCGGCGTAGCGGACCCGCCAGATCGCCGCGCCCGCCTTGGGCTGGAGGCCGGGGGCCGTCGCCCGGGGGCGGTCGAGGGTCTCGAAGGCGACGATGTTCCCGAGCTCGTCGAAGCTGAAGTCGCCGCCGATCTCGAGCTCGCCGTCGCGGAGCAACACCCTGGCGCGAGAGTCGTCGATCGCCTCCCAGCGCAGGTTGTCCCCAGGCAGCAGGGCCGGGGGCAGGAGCGCGAGCTCGGCGAGGTACTGGACCAGGGCCGAGCGGCGGGTGGCGTCGTCGCTGGCGTCGATGGTGGACACCGAGCTCAGCAGCTTGCTGCGCAGCTGGGCCCGGCCGCGCAGGTAGAGCTGGCGGGTGTCGATCCAAACGATCGGCAGCGGGCGGAGGCGGCCGAACCACAGCATCGCCGGGCTGCCGGTCACCAGGTAGGTCTCGCCGACGTACTCGGTCCACGGCTGGCCGGGGCGCTCACGCATGTCACCGCGCTCGCGGGCGCGGAGGCAGGAGGGGTGGGGCTGACCTTCGTGCAGGTTGCGGCGAATGAAGCGCTCCACGGGGGAGGGCAAGTTGGCGAGCTGCTCGGGCGAGAAGTAGGTCGGCATGGTCTCGACCTCGGAGAAGAGCTCGGCGACCTCGGCGTCGACCTGGCGTTCGAAGCTGTTGCGGTTGAGCAGCACGCCGAGGGTCAGGCCGGCGATCAACGCCGCGAAGGTGAAGGTGAGCAGGGCGAGCAGGGGCATCGCAGGTCTGGAGCTACCACAGGGCCCAAATAGATGCGAGAGCGAGGCGAGGCGGCGACTCTCGGAGGGGGCGCCCGAGGCTTCGAAACAAATCGCGGCCCGGGAGCGAGTCGCTCCGCGGGCCGCGAGGGCAGGCTGGGGAGTTCAGCGGGCGAGTTTCGCCGTGCTGCGCGGCTTTTCGCACACGCCGCCCTGGCCCTTGCCCACGCTGCGGATCGCGTACTGCTGCTCGGCCTCGACGCGCTTGCCGGAGAGCTCCGAGCGGACCGCCCGGACCATCAGCGGGGCGAGCTGCTCGACGGTGTAGCAGGGGATGTGCGGCTCGGCGTGGGGGTTGCCGACGCCGGAGTCGTCGGTGAGGAAGAGGTACTGGGCGCCGGTCAGCAGCGCGGCGGAGCGCATCACGAACTCGGCCTCCCCGGCGACGCCGGAGCTGGCCACGGGGTAGACGGCGACCCCCTTGGCGCGCAGGCCGTCGACGGCGTCGAGGGTGTCGTCGACCTTGTTGGCGTGGGGCGGGGCGTCGGCGACCAAGAAGGTGACCCGGGCCGTGCCCGCGCCGCGCCAGCTGAGCTGGGCGGCGGCGTCCATGGCGGCGTCCATGGCCTCGGGGTAGTCGCCGCCGCCGTTGGCGGATTGGTCGGCGAGGTCGGCCTGGAAGGCGTCGAGGTTGCCGGTGAAGTCGAAGGTCCGGGTCACGTACTGGTCGCCCTGGTCGCGGTAGACCACGAGGGCGTAGCGCTGGTCGACGCCGGGGAAGTGGTGGGCGATGGCCTCGGCGATGTCGCGGATCTCGACCTTGAGGTACTCGAGCTCGTCGCCCATGGACCCGGTCGCGTCGATGACCAGGGCGATGTCGAGGCGGCTGGGCAAGGTCCCGGGCTCGCCGTCGACGACCACCATCTGCTCGATCTGATCTTTCTTGATGTCGACGACCTTGCGGGTCTCACCGTGCTGGATCACCGCTCGGCCCCGGCCCTGGCGGCCGCTGTCCCAGCCCTCGACCCAGACCACTCGGCCGTCGCTGCGGCTGGTCATCTGCTTGCCGTCGATGGTGACCTTGGCGTCGGCGACGGGGCGGCCCTGCTTGTCCTGGACGCGCAGCACGGTGCGGGACGAGGCGAAGCTGTTGGCGATCCTCGCGAGGTCGGGCTGCTGGCGGGCCTCGTCGACGAAGCGGTCGAAGACCCAGGGGTTGAGGTTGTCGTCGAAGCTGCCGGCGGTCAGGGTGCCGCTTTGGATGTTGCGATCGGCTCGCTCGCGCTTGGCGATCTTGGCGGTCTCTTCGCCCGCCTCGAGCTCGTCGCGGGCGATCGCGGCGTCGGCCATGGGCGACTCGGCGTCGGCATCGGCCGCGGCGCGCTTGCCCTTGCCCCTGGCCTTGGCGCTTCGGCTGGCGGTGGTCGGGCGACCGGAGGAGCCGCCCGGCGAGGCCTTGGACGCCGCGCCGCCGAGGGCCTCGCCGCCATCGGCAGGGGCGGGGGCGGGGGCGGGCTCGGCAGGCGCCGCGCTGATCTCCTCGGCCGCGGCGATGTCCTTGTCGTAGCTGTAGTCGTCCGCGGAGGCGACCTCGGTGACCACGGTGGCGTCGCCCTCGGGACCGGCGTAGCCGGACCTGTCCTCGGCGTAGTGATCACCCGCGGCGTAGTCGGGCGTGGACTCGGCGTCCATGGACGCGCTGCAGCCCAGGCCGAGGGCGGGGAGGAGGGCGAGGAGGGCGGAGAGCTGGATGGTGAGGCGGCGCATGGTGGCTTCGTTCCCTTGAGTCGGGGCGCGGAACGGGGCCTGAAAAGACCTGCTTACAGTCTTTTTGCTGCGATCTTCGCGAGCTGGAGCCGAGCCCAGGGCCCGGCTGGGAAGCCGGTGCGCGGCCCGAGTTCGCCGCTGCAGGCGAGGCGGGCCCTCGCGGGGCATGGGATGTCGGTCTTGACTTCACTGTGGGTTGCTGATGACCTCCTGTGAGCCTGCATGGCCCATCTACTCGCACCTTTGTTGGCGCTCGTCCTCGCCCCCGCGTCCGAACGCGCGAACTACGAAGAAGCCCAGGCTCAGCTGAGCGATGCTGTCGCCAACGCCACCTCGGTGGCGCACGACGAGGCGCTCGCGGCGCTCGAGGCGGCTCTGGAGGAGGTCTCGGGCTACCCGGGCGAGGCCACGGCCGAGCTCCCCGAGACCGAGCTGCGGGCGATGGTCATCCTCGTGCGCCTGCACCTCGCCGAGGGCGACGACGCGCAGGCTCGCGCGGCCATGGACGCGCTGATCCGCCGGGATCCAAACCAGCGCGCGCCGGTCCAGTCCTTTGGGCGCGCGGTCGCGGAGCTCCACGCCGAGCGCCTGGCCGCGCTCGAGAAGAGCGGCCGGGGGACCTTGGTCGTCGAGTGCGAGGTCGCGTGCGAGATCGTCCTCGAGGGTCGGCGGCTCGAGGGCCGCGAGCAGCCGCTCTTGCTCGGGACCTACGCGCTCTGGGTCCGGGCGCAGGGGAGCGAGCTGCCCTGGGAGCGCCGTGAAGTGAGCCTCGAGCAGGCCGACGCCGTGGCCGAGGTCCGCTACGAGGATCCCTTGGCGGGGCAGAAGCCCGAGCACGTCGAGGCGCCCTCCGAGCCGCTCGACCGGGGCGAGAAGCCCAAGCGCCTCCTGCCTCGGGGTGTAGAGATCGCCGGTCTCGCGGCGGGCGTGGGCATGGTCGTCGCTGGCGCCGTCTTGCTCTCCTTCGACGGCAAGTGCAGCGTCACCAAGGAGCCGCCCACGGACGACTCGACCGCCGACAGCTGCGGCAACATCTACGAGAGCACCGTCGCCGGCGCGACCTTGCTGGGCGTCGGTGGCGGAGTTCTCTTCGTATCCGGACTCACGCTCGCGGTCGACGAGGTCCGAGTCGGTCGCGCTCGCGGCCGTCAGGTCTCCCTCGGCCTGACTCTGCGCTTTTGACGCTGTCAGGAAATGCTCTGTAACTTTGTTCAGGCATGGCCCGAGCCGAGCTCGATTTGAGACTCTCTGGTCGTGCAGCGCCTCGGCAACTACACGCTCTCTCGCCGCCTCGGGGTCGGCGGCATGGGCGAGGTTTGGATGGGGCAGCGCGAGGCCCTCGGCGGGGCCGCCAAGAAGGTCGCGATCAAGGTTCTGTCCGCAGACAAGGGCCGGGATCCCATGGCGCGGCGGATGTTCCTCGACGAGGCGCGGCTGTCGATGCTCCTGCACAGCTCGAACATCGTGCAGGTCTTCGACGCCGACGAGGCCGAGGACAGCACCTGCTACATGGTCATGGAGTGGGTCGACGGCCTCAACTTGTCCGAGCTGTGCGCGAAGCTGCGCGAGTCGGGCGAGCAGCTCTCGGACACGATGAGCGCCTTCGTCATCGGCGAGGTGCTCAAGGGCCTGGCCTACGCCCACGAACTCCACGTCGAGGGCGAGATCAGGACCATCGTCCACCGTGACATCTCGCCGCAAAACGTGATGATCTCGCGCTCCGGCGAGGTCAAGATCATGGACTTCGGCATCGCCCGGCTGGCCAGCGAGGACACCAGCGGCATCCACGTCAAGGGCAAGCTGCGCTACATGCCGCCGGAGCAGCTGCGCGGGGAGACGCGCGAGCCCACCCTCGACCTCTTCGCCGTCGGGGCGATGCTCCACGAGCTGCTCGACAACCAAAAATTCAGGGGCGGGGTCGTCGACGAGGGCCGGCTCTTCGGGGTGATTTTCGAAGGCCAGATCCCGCCCATGACCCGGGATCCCAAGACCATCCCCTACGAGCTCGACGAGCTGCGCAAGGATCTGCTGGCGCCCGATCCCAGCCAGCGGGTCCAACGCGCCCGCGATGCCTTTCGTCGCCTCGCGGGCTGGTCGGGCTACCGTGACGTGCGCTTCGAGCTCGACGAGCTCATGCGCCGCTACCTCGGGTCCTCGGCGAGCATGTCCGTCCCCGTGGTCCCCCGGGCCGCGCTCGGTGACGTCGAGATCGGCAAGTCCGACCCCGACGTGATGCGTGGCGCGAGCGCGAGTGTGAGCGCGAGCGTCTCATCGGCCTCGAGCTCGGGGCGCATCGACGACAGCGAGGCCACGGAGCTGATCCGCGAGGCCAGCGACACGGACGTCGGCCGGTTGCAGGCCAGCCCGCCCGCGGTCGCGGTGCCGCGGGCGAGCGGGGGCGGAGATCGCCGCCGGCTCGTGGTCGTGGGTGTCGCCTCACTCGGGGTTTTGCTGACCCTCGCGGGCGTGATGACGCTGATCGGGAGGACCAGCGAGGAGCCGGGCGCGGACGACGAGGTGGCGCAGGGAGCCGCCGAGGTCTCGGTGCTCGCGCCGGCGCCGAGCGAGCCCGAGCCCGAGCCCGAGAAGGGGACGGTCGCGGGAGCGGCTGCGCCAGGCGAGGTTGCGCCGGAGGTGCCCGCGCTCGACGCTTCGGCAGATACCGGTACCGACACCGCGGACCCGGTCGCAGATCCGGTCGAGGAGGTGGTCGAGGAAGCGGTCGAGCCGGCGGTCGCCAAGCAGCCGACCAAGGGGCGCCGCAAGAAGCCGGCCGTCAGCAAGAGCAAGGTCTCGGTCTCGCTCGGCTCGGGCGTGACCTGGGCCGAGGTGAAGATCGGCGGGCGGACCATCGAGCTCGACGCCTTCGAGAGCAAGCAAGCCTCGACCCACCTGGCGCCAGGGCGCTACTCGGCCTCCTATCGCACCAAGGTTGGCAGCAGCATGAAGTCCGCGGGGCGGGTGACCATCCCCGACGAGAAGGCCAGCATCGTCGTGAGCAAGACCGGCCTGGTCGTGAAATAGCGCCAGCGGCTTCGAGCCGAGCGGGTGTGAACACATGGCCAGAGCCGCGCTGGGTTTCACCACGGGCTCCCAGGCACGGTAGAGTCCCAGCATGAACCCCGGGCTCTTCCTCATCGTCGGCGGGCTGGTGTTGCTCCTTGGTGTCTTGGTGTGGCTGCGGATGAGCGGGCAAGGCGAGGGTCGGGGGGCCAAGGCGCCCTCCGAGGACGACGAGACGGTGCTCTTCGAGCGCCCGCGCCCGCCCGGCGGCGGAACGGGGACCGAGATCATGTCTCGGCCGGTCCGCGGCGCCGGAGACGAGGCGGGCACGGAGCTGCTGGGGCGGCCAGGCGAGCGGGGGCCCGGAGAGGTGGCAGGCACGGAGCTGCTGGTGCGGCCGGGCGAGCAGGGGGCTGGGGACGAAGCAGGCACGGAGCTGTTGGTGCGGCCAGGCGAGCAGGGGCCTGGGGACGAAGCAGGCACGGAGCTGTTGGTGCGGCCAGGCGAGCAGGGGCCTGGGGACGAAGCAGGCACGGAGGTGCTGGTGCGGCCAGGCGAGCAGGGGCCCGGCGAGGCGGCAGGCACGGAGCTGCTGGTGCGGCCCAAGCAGCAGGGGGCCGGCGAGCCGCGGACGGAGGTGCTGGTGCGGCCCAATGAGCAGGGGGCTCGAGCGGGGGTCGAGCCGCGCACGGAGGTGATCGTGCGCGTTGGGCCCGACGCTGACCCGCGGGCTGCGCTGCCCTCGAGGGGCGCCTCGGGGGACGAGCAGCGCACCGAGTTCCTCGCGCGCCCCAAGCTCGATCAGGACTGAGAGTCGCCTCTGGGCCCCGACTCCGAGGCGGCGTCTCGGGCTGCGCTCGATTGACGCAGCCGCGCCCGCCCAGGGGTGTTGGGAGGGCTATCCTCCAGACCAATGTGGGACAAACGCTACGCCGAAGAGGAGCTCGCATATGGGTGCGAGCCCAACGACTTTTTGTGTGAGGTCGCGGGTCAGCTGCCCGAGGGCCCCGCGCTGTGCCTGGCCGAGGGCCAGGGGCGAAACGCGGTCTTCCTCGCCCGCGGGGGGCGCTCGGTGACCGCGGTGGATCTCTCGCCGGTGGGCCTCGAGCGGGCCGCCCAGCTCGCCGCGGAGGCGGGCGTCAGCCTCGAGACCGAGATCGCCGACCTCGCGCACTTCGAGATCGCCCCGGTGGCCTGGTCCGTGGTCGTCTCGATCTGGGCCCACGTACCTTCGGAGGTGCGCCGGGGGCTGCACCGCCGGGTCGTCTCGGGCCTTCGTCCTGGCGGGGTGCTGGTGCTCGAGGCCTACACCCCCGACCAGATCGGGCGTGGCACCGGCGGCCCGCCGAACCCCGACTTCACCATGACCCTCGCGGGCCTGCGCGAGGAGCTGGCCGGGCTCGAATTCGAGATCGCGCGCGAGCGCGTCCGCACCGTCCACGAGGGCCGCTATCACAACGGCGAGTCGGCGGTGGTCCAGGTGCTCGCGCGCAAGCCCAGCTGAGCAAGCCCCGCGGGGGAGGACCAGCCGCGGGCACGGGCCGCGGCTGGTCTGCGCGCAGGTCAGTGCACGAAGCGCTGGGGAGGGCGCGAGAAGTTGGTGACGTCGGTGCTCACCGCCAAGTCAGGATTGACGAGGTCGGTGCGCAGCTCGAGCACTTGCATGGCCACGTCGAACTCGAGGATCGGGCCGATCGGGATGTCGAGCCCGGTGTCGGGCGTCAGATCGACGGGCACGCCGCCAAATTCGAGGAAGCCCTCGAGCAGCACCTCTGGATCGATCTCGATGACGTCCGAGCACAGCGCGCAGGCGATGCCGTAGAGCCGCTCGAAGCGGCGGTGGAGGTCCGCGTAGGTCCAGTCGGGGATCGAGCCGCCGAATTGTGGATCCGAGACGGGGAAGATGCTGCCGCTGCCGCCACCCGTCATGAAGTCGGACAAGCTCGCTGGGCTGACCGTGGGATCGATGTGGAAGAACTCGGTCGCGGTGTCGCCGTAGTGGCAGCCGTTGCAGGTGTTGACCGAGAATTCGTGGCGCGCGCAGGCTTCACGGTTGATGGAGGGGTCCATGGTGCTGACCTCCCAATACTCGGGCCCGGTGTTGGAGGTGAAGGCGTTGCCGCCGCGGAAGGGAGTCTCCTTCTTCTCGTCGGGGTTGTAGTAGGAATAGGGGACCGTCTCGTAGCTCGAGCTGCAGTCGTCGGGCAGCGTTGGCACCTTTTTCCTCACGAGCGGAAGGACCTCGGCCTCCACGAACAGGTCCACCGTGTTGTTCGGGGTGGGGTGGAACTTCGTGTCGTCGGGGGTCATGGCCACGGTGTGTGAGCGCAGCGGGCCGTTGCTCGGGGTGTCCGTGTCGTCTGCGGGAACCTCGTCGGTGAGCGTGAACTCGAGCAGCTCCCACTGCCACTCTTCGATGAACTCGTTGGTCCGGATCTGATTGAGCGCGCTCTCGTTGCCCTTGTCCGGGGCCGCTCCGGACAGCACGACGCTCTCGGTCAGGGCCTCGAGGTGCGCGCGCCAGGCGTCGCCAAAGCGGACGCCCAGGCTCGCGTCGTTGAGGTAGGTCCACTCTTGGGCCCACTCGCGGACGGCCTCGCAGCCCTCGATCGGCACGCCGTACTCGAAGATCACCGACATCTGGAGGGGCTCACAGCTGTCGAGGTCCGCGACGCCAAACACGAAGCGCAGCTCGCCGGCGTCGAGCGGGGCCTCGTTGGAGCCGACGTTGTAGCCGCCCGAGCCCTTGCTGGTCTCGCCGAGGTCGATGCGGTTGACGAGCGCCGCGAAGGTGAAGGGGGCGATGTCGAGGTCGAGCTCCCCGTCTTCGATGATGATCTTGGCGCTCTCGCCGTCGGACTCGAAGCTCGCCGTGACCCCGCTGGCGTTCGCCCAGGGTACGACCACGCGATCGAAGAGCTCGGGCCGGGCCGGGACGAGGTCGCTGTTGATCTCCCTGTCCTCGAGCCACAGCGCGAGCCAGCTGATCACGAAGTCGTGGGTGCTCAGCCCCGAGAGGATGGCCATCTCCTCCATGAGGTGCTTGAAGGTCCAGACCCCGTTGGGGTTGCCGTCGCCCGTGCAGGGGTCGAAGGTCCGCTCCGGGTCCTCGACGACCTCGAGGTCGGTGATCGCCAGCGACTCCTCCCAGCGCTCGAGCTTGGAGGTGGCGGTGAAGGGGCAGGCGCCGAGGGGGACGACTCCTCCGTCGAAGAGCTGGTCCGTGTCGATGGCGATGCCAGTGGTCAGGGAGATCGGCGTGCGGCCGTTGAAGACGAGGTGGGTCTCGCTGGGCTCCTCGACCTCGGCGAGGGCGGCCTCGGCCTCGACGCGGTGGTTGATGTCGTCGTCCTCGACGCGCACGAAGGTGGTGAAGAACTCGTCTCCGGGGCTCTCCGTGATGACCCCCGCCTCCTGGAGGAAGCTCGCGCGGAAGAGCACGATCGGGCTGTCGAGCTCACCGACGACGCGGACCAGGCTGTCGTCGAGCTCGGCGTTTTGAGCCGCGGGCAAGAGCACGTGCAAGGCCGCGTTCTCCCCGGAGGGGAGGGGATCCGGGAGGAGCTGAAGGAAGGTCTGGGCCGACTCGATGCCGTCGACGAAGGGCAGCTCGTCCGTGGACATGCTCTGCGAGTCTTCGCTGGCCGTCGGCGTGGCCGACTGCGAGCTCTGGACCTCGCCGCCGGTGGGCGTGTCGAGGGCGAGCTCGTCGCTGGGGTTGTCGAGATCGGTGCAGGCTGCGATCGACGACGCGCAAGCGATCGTCAACAGGGCTACGCCGAGTGAGCGGTTCATTTGATATGTGGTCATCGCTGTCTCCTGTCCAATCGTGGTGACACATTGGAGTGCGGGGGAGGTATATGACAAGGTGGTTTTTTGTGGCTGGTGAATGTTGGTTCTGAATGTTGTTATGTCGGCCTTTATCGCTGGCGCACGGAGGCATATGGCACCCCGGCAATGTGGTGTCAGCGGCGTGTCCTGGTTTTGTTGATATTTCAGAATGTCCAATCTGAAATCTCGACGTGTTTTGACCTGTCCTTTGAATCGTCCAGTGCATGTAAAAGGACCGCGGCGCATCCGGGCGCCGCGGTCCTCGGGGATCATGCTCGCGCCTCGCGTGGAGGCGCGTCGGATCAGTGCACGAAGGTCTCGCGCTTGCGCACGATACCGCCGAGCTCGACGTTCTCGATCGCGTCTTCGTTGGCGAGCTGATGACTCAGCTCGATGAGCTCCTTGACGACCCCGAGATCGGTGATCGGCCCGATTGGGAGATCGAGCTCGGGATCGATGGCCGGGTCGATGGGCACGACCCCGGACAGCTCGAAGACGAGCTCGACGAGATCCTCCTTCTTGCCGATCCGCTTACCGCAGGACGAGCAGGCGATCTCGTACAGCCGCTTGAAGCGGAAGTCGAGGTCGCTGAAGGTCCAGTTGGGGACCGTGCCCGGGAACTGCGGGTCGGGCACGCTCCAGATCCCCGCGGTGCCGCCCGTCATGAAGTTCGAGAGCGAGGCCGGTTTGACGGTCGGGTCGATGTGGAAGAACCTCGTGGCCGTGTCCCTGAAGTGACAGCCGTTGCAGGTGTTGAACGAGAACTCGTGACGCGCGCAGGCCTCACGGTTGTCGAGGGAGTTCACACTCGCGTTCCAGTGGGTCGGGCCGGCGCTCGCGGTCAGCGAGTCGCCGCCGCGGAAGGGCTCTTCGAGGTAGAGCCAGGGGACGGAGAAGGACGATGAGCAGTCCTGGGGGAGCGCCGGGACGCTGGCCGGGACGCTGGGGAGGACCTCGTCGAACACGAAGCTGTCGATCATCCCGTTGGGGGTCGGGTGATAGACGGTGTCGTTGGGGGTCATGGCCACGGTGTGGGGCCGGAGCGGGCCGCTGACCGGGGCGTCGGTGCCGAGCTTGGGCTGCTCGTTGGTGAAGGTGAACTCGCGCAGCTGCCACTGCTCGTCGAGGGCGTTCTCGTTGGTCCGCAGCTGGTTGAGGGCGTTCTTGTTGCCCTTGGCCGGCGCGGCGCCCTCGAGCACGACGCTCTCGGTCAAGGTCGCGAGGTGCTTGCGCCAGTCGTCGCTGAAGGGGGCGGCGATCGACGCGTCGTTGAGCTCGGTCCACTGGATGGCCCAGTCGCGGACCTTCTCGCAGCCCTCGATCGGCACGCCGTACTCGAAGATCACCGAAAAGGGCATCACGGTGCAGGTGTCGAGGTTTTGGACCCCGAACACGAAGCGCAGCTCGCCGGCGTCCGCGGGCAGGGCGGTGGAGCTGCCGCCGTAGCCGCTGACCCCGTCCTCGGTCTCGCCGAGGTCGATGCGGTTGACGATCGCCGACAGCCGGAAGGGGGCCTTGTCGAAGTCGAGCGAGCCGTCGATCTTCAGCATCGGGTCGCTGTTGGGGTCGAAGCTAGCGATGGCGCCGCTGACGTCGGCCCACGGCTTGATCACGAGGTTGAACATGGCGGTCCGGGGCGCCAGGGTGTCGGCGTTGACCGTGTAGCTGTCGAGCCAGCGCGACAGCCAGTCGACGACGAAGTCCTCGGTGCTCATCCCGGCGCCGTTGGCCATCTCCTCGACGAGGTGCTTGAAGGTCCACACGCCGTCGGGGTTGCCCCCGCCGCAGGCGTCGTTGGTCCGCTCGGGGTCCTCGACGACCGCGAGGTCGGTGATCGCCAGCGACTCCTGCCAGCGCGCGAGCTCGGAGGTCGGCGTGAGCTTGCACGGCCCGAGCGGGACGATGTCGCCGTTGACGAAGCTGTCCTTGTCGATCTTCACGCCCGTGGTGACCGCCACCGGGGTGCGGCCCTCGAACAGGATGATCCTGTCGCTGACCTTCTCGGCCTGCGAGAGCTTGGCCGCGACCTCCTCGCGCAGGGCGAGCTCCTGCTCGATGTCGAAGACCGCGAAGGTGGTGAAGAAGCCGTCTCCGGGGCTGGCCGCGATCATCCCGAGCTCGACGAGGGCGTCGGTCCTGAACAAGATGATCGGGGACTTTGGGTCGCCGACGATGCGGACCAGGCTCTCGTCGAGGTCCTTGTTGAGCGCCGGGGGCAGGCGAACGTGGAGGGCGACGTTCTCTCCGTTGGGGGTGGACTCGGGCAGGCGCTGGATGAAGGTCTCGGCCGACTTGAGGGTGTCGATGAAGGGCAGGGACTCGGGGGAGATGCTCTCGCCTTCGAGCTCGTCCTCGTCGGCGACGGTGACGGGCTGCTCGGGCGGCGCGAATTCGCCCTGGCTGGTGCCGTCGACCTGGGCCTCGTCCATGATCTCGTCGGCGTCGGTGCAGGCCAGGCTGGTCAGACCACAGGTAAGCGCCAACACGGCCGCGGTGAGCGGCATGCTCTTTTCATATGCGTTCATTTTCGATCTCCAATTCGAGAGGGGGGTGGAGACAATTTGCAGATTGACAAATGTTTTACAAGGTCTGGTTTTACTCCCATTCGCCAATATGGTTGTCGAGTCTCCCGTCACGGTGTCACCCCGAGGCAAGTGGCGCGCATGCGACAATGTCATGATGTGAAACTTCATAATGTCTATATGCTTTGGGTGATTCGATTTGAAAGTATGGTGAATCTCCGTCTGTCCAGTTGGTGTCTCGACGCGCTCACTCGGGGGCTGTCGACCATAGCCACAGGTCATCGGCCAGGATGCCCGCCTCGGCGCTGGCGTCGATCAGCACCAGGCGGACCCGGGCCCCGGCGCGCTCGGGGGGGACTCGCCAGCGCACGGGCTCGAGGCCGGCGCCGGTGTCGGGGACGGGCAGCTCGGTGAGCACGGCTTCGCCCTCGTCGACGAAGACCAGGCGGGCGGCGAGGCCCTTGGTGGTCCCGACGCTGCCCAGGAGCAGCTCGAGGGCGCCGCCTTCGGGCAGGCTGAAGACCGGGGAGCGGACCTCACCGCGCAGAGAGGTCGGGGACTCGCGGTTGCGGCCGCGCACGCTCGAGAGCAGGCGGGCGCCGCCGTGGGGGCCAAAGGGGGGCAGGCCGGGCTCGAAGGTGCGCGCGGCGTTGCGGCCAAAGGCAGCTCCTTCGCCGAGCTCGAAGCCCTCGAGGCGTCCAGACTCGAAGTCGGCGATCACCTCGACGCCCTCGGGGACCTCGCGGGGGGCCTGGCGAACCAAGAGCAGCTGCTCGCCGCGCCAGGGCGTGACCATGCCGGCCTCGGACATCCAGCCGCTCATGGGGCGGACTCGGTCCTCGCCGCGCAGGCGCAGGTCGACGCTCCACCCGCGCGAGAGCTGGCCGCGCAGCCAGGGGGGCACGCCGCCGTCGATCCACAGGGCCGAGAAGCGCCCGGCGGCGAGATCCTCGCGCAGGGCGTCGAGCAGGATCCGGCGCTGCTCGGGGGAGACGTCGTTGATGCCCATGGCGCCGACGTGCCCGCGGCCACCGGCGAGGATCGGCCACCAGGCCCGGTGCAGGGCGAGCAGCTCGCCGCCGCGCTCGCTCGGGGTGCGCTCGATGGTCTCGCGCAGGCGAGCGGCGGCCTGGCGGCGGGCGGAGCCGGGGAGGGTGCGGCGGGGGTCTTGCCAGGCGTAGCTGTCCGCGAGGCCCTCGCTCAGCCCGCGATCTTGGATCGGCTGGTAGATCGGCTCGACGGCGAGGGCGAAGATCAGCTGGGCGGCGATCAGCGTGAGGCCGGCGAGCTCGAGCACGCGCCGCGGGGCCTGGAGCCCGGGGTAGGCCGGCTGGGTGGCGTCGGGGACGGCCACGCCGAGGAGCGCGGCGCCGAAGCAGACCCCGGGGATGAAGGCGTTGGGCTCGGCGAACTGGGTGGCGTAGCCGAGGGCGCTGACGACCAGGGCGGCGAGGGCCAAGCTGGCCCAGTAGAGGTGGCCTCGGCAGGCGCGCAGGCCCAGCCACAGGGCGCCGAGGCGGGCGCGGAGCGGCCCGTGGACGCTGCGGCGCTCGCCGATCACCCGCCTGGCTTGGCGGACGCGTCGCAAGACCACGCCCACGCCGGCGCCCGCGAGGGCCACGCTCAGCGCGGCCAGGAAGGGCGCCGCGTGCAGGAACATGCCCCAGGTCTTGCGACGGAAGCGCTCGGCGTTGAAGGCGTGGCTCTGGTGGGTCTCGTAGATCCACGTCCACAGCCAGCCCTCGGTCAGCCACTGGCCGAGCAGCACGCCGCCGCCGGCGACCAAGGCGATGGTCCCGGCGTAGGCCCAGACCTGGCGGGGCGCGACGAGCAGGCCGACGAGGCCGCTGGCGAGCACGAACACGAAGGCCGTCTGCTTGGTCCAAAAGGCGGCCGCGACGAGCAGGCCGGCGAGCACGGCCCGGCGCCAGCCGAGCTTGCCGGGGCGCTCGCTGTGGCGCAGCAAGGCGAGGCCCCAGGTCAGCAGGGCCAAGAAGAGCGCGTCGCCGCGGGCGACGTCGAGCCAGCGGAAGCTGAACACGTAGCCGGCGAGGAACAGGCCCACGGCCATGGCCGCGTGGCTGCGCGGCTTGTGCTCGCGGCGGACCAGCCACCACAGCGCCGCGCAGGTCGCGAATACGGCGAGGATCGAGACGCCGCGGCCGAGGGCGTAGTCGAGGGGGAAGACGCGGCCGAGGACGCTGAGCAGGTAGGGGTAGAGCGGGGTGTAGAGGAAGGGGACGAAGTCGGGGCTCGGCGGGCCGTAGACCGGCAGGCCCTGCTGCACGCGCCACGCCTGCTGCAAGCTCCCGCCCTCCATCCACTCGAGCTCGAGGGGGAAGCTCACCCGGGCGGCGAACACGAAGACGATGACCGCGGCCCACAGAGCCGAGAGCCCGGCGACGAGGCGGCGCATCCAGGTGATCGCCCTCGTCGCGGGCAAGCGGGGCGAGGGCGGGCCGGCGTCGCGGGTGCCGGAGGTCTGTTTCGCGGTCGGGAGGTCCTGAGGGTGCTCGGTGTGATCAGGGGACTCGGTCGCGCCGGCGCTCGGGAAGGCGATGACCTCGGCGCCCTCGGGTTGCGACGCCTCGGGCGTGGACTCGTGGCGCTCGCTCACGGCGCGTCTCCTCGCTCGGGGTCGAGGTCCTCGAAGCGATCCCGCGGCCGCAGGCAGCAGTAGTAGCGGCTCGTGTCGTCTGCGCTGGGATCGGCGTGAGGGTCGAGGTGGCGCGGGGGGATCGGCCCGGTCGACACGCAGGCCCAGGCCCAGCCCGGGCCGGCCCGCCGCCGGGCGTCGCGGGAGGTCGGGGCGAGGGCGGCCTCCCAGCCGATGTGGCACATCAAGTCGGGCTCGCGGCCGAGCATGTAGGCGAGCGGGGCGTAGAGCTGGTGTCCCGGCCGGGCGCGGCGATCCACCAGCGGCTCGGCGGCCCCGAGCACGCCGGGGTCGACCAGGCCGTAGGCGTCGTAGGCCGGCAGCCGCGAGGCGTAGGGCAGGGCCCCGGCGGCGCCGACGGTGATCCAGGTGTCGGGCGGGACGCGCTCGGCGAGCTCCTCTCCGGCGGCCAGGCGCACGGCGGCGAAGCGGTCCATGGCGCGGACGCCCTCGAAGCCCGGGGTGTCAGGGGTCGGCCGGCCGTCGTCGCCGTAGGTGAGGTGGAGGTGGGCGTGGTCGCGGTCTTCGGCGACGCGGGCGGGGACGCGGGCGAGCTGGTAGCCGAGGCCGAGGGCCGCGGGGGCGGCCCAGACCAGCGCGGCCAGCCACGCGCGCCCCGGCCAGCGCCGCGCGAGCTCGTCGTGGGTCTCGGCGAGCAGCCAGCCGACGAGCAGCGCGAGCAGGGCCGTGGCCGGGAGCAAGAAGCGGCCGTAGGCCATGAAGTCGCCGCCCACGGACCAGGCGTAGGCCACGACCGCGGCGCAGGGGGCCAGGAGCACGAGGTGGCGCGGGCGCAGCAGCACCACCAGCGGCACGAGGGTGGGCAGGCGCAGGCGGTCGACCCAAAAGCGCAGGTAGCCAAGGCCCCAGCGCTCGCGCAGCAGCGCGCCGTGCTGCTTGACGGCCCAGGTGTTGGGCAGCCACTGGCCGTAGTAGAGCCGACGAAACAAGGCGTGCCCGCCGATCAGCGCCGCGAAGATCCCCAGGGCCACGGCCAGGCGCTTCCACGGCAGCGCGGCGAGCTCGAGGGCGCCGCGCGTTCGCCAGCGTCGGACCGCCGCGACGCCCAGCCAGCCCAGGCCGAAGCAGGCGATCCAGCTCAGGGCGTCGGGCCTGGTCAGCCCGGCCAGGGCCGCGAAGATCGCCGCGAGCTCGATCCGCGCGTCGAGCCACGCCCAGATCGCCGCCAGGCCCAGGGCCAGGGCGAAGCTGGTCTCGAGGCCGCCGCTGCCCCAGACCACGAACTCGGGCACGGCGGCGAGCAGCGCGGGGGCGAGGAGGTCGAGGGGCTGGAGGTCGCGCCACGAGCTCGGCGCGCGCTCGGGCTTGGCGTGCTCGAGGGGCGCGAGGTGTCGGCGCAGCTGCGCGCCGATCAGCGCGATCAGGGCGAGGCTCGCGAGGCCCGCCGCGCCCGTGAGCAGGGGCGCGAGGCGATCGGGCGCCAGGCCCAAGCCGGCGCCCGCTGCCAGGATCAGCACCCACAAAAAATTGGTGTAGCCCTCGACGCGCTCGAGGGGGTCGAGGTTGTAGACCAGCGCCCCGTGCTCGCCGAGGTTTTGGGCGTAGCGGAAGCTGATGAAGGCGTCGTCGCAGGCGAAGGTCCACGCGCGCAGGTGGACCAGGTAGCCCAGGCCGATCAGCGCCGCGATCACCACGGTCAGCGACGCCGGCGCGCGCCCCTTCGCCTGTCCCGGGGTCAGGGCCCCCTGCGCCTCGCGCTCTCCCATCTGCGGCGTGCATGGTAGCCGCCAAGGGCGGTCATGGTAAAAGCGCGTGCTGCACCCGATGCGTTCGCCTCCCCCCAGCACGGCGCCCTCGCCCCCCAAGCTGATCATCCAGATCCCCTGCCTCGACGAGCGCGAGCACCTGCCGGGGACCTTCTCGGATCTGCCCCGGGCGATCCCCGGCGTGGGCGAGATCGAGGTGCTGATCATCGATGACGGCAGCCGCGACGGGACCAGCGAGGTCGCCGCCGAGCTCGGCGTGCACCACATCGTCCGCTTCCCCCACAACCGCGGCCTGGCGGCGGCGCACATGGCCGGCCTCGACGCCTGCCTGCGCCTGGGCGCGGACCTGGTCGTCAACACCGACGCGGACAATCAATACCGCGGCTCGGACATCGCCCGGCTGCTCGCGCCGGTGCTCGCCGGGGCCGCCGACATCACGGTGGGCGACCGCCAGACCGACAAGATCGCCCACTTCTCGTGGATCAAGCGCGTGCTCCAGCGCTGGGGCTCGGCCCTGGTCCGCCGGGCCTCGGGCACGCCGGTGACCGACTCGACCTCGGGCTTTCGGGCCATGAACCGCAAGGCCGTGTCGACCCTCTTCGTCCACAACCGCTTCACCTACACGCTCGAGACGCTGATCCAGGCCGGCAAGGCCGGGCTCGTGGTCGAGAACGTGACCATCGAGACCAACCCCAAGACCCGCGAGTCGCGGCTGTTCTCGTCGATCCCCGAGTACCTGCGCCGCAACGGCCCGGTGATCTTCCGCGCCTACGCGATGTACTGGCCGGTCCAGACCTTCGGCTTCTTGGCGCTGCTCCTCGTGCTCCTGGGCCTCGGCCTCGGCGGGCGCTTTTTGTACTTCTATCTGCTCCAGCCCGACATCTCGGGGCATATCCAGAGCCTCCAGGTCGGCGTGGGCGCGGTGGTGCTCGGCTTCGTGGTCGGGCTGATGGCGCTGCTGGGGGATCTGCTGGCGACCAACCGCCGGCTCAACGAAGAGCTGCTCGCGCGGGTGCGCCGGCTCGACGCGGAGCTGGCCATGGATCGCCGCGGGCGCGGCGAGGCGGTCGAGGGCGTGCTGTCCACGGGGGCGCCGAGCTGGCTGCCCGAGCCCGAGCCCGAGCCCGAGCCGAAGTCACAACCCGAGGGGAACCCAACATGAGCGCAGCCAAGGGCAACGTCGTCGGCAATTTCGAGGACAAGTACGCGTCCAAAAACCCGCTCGCGCGCATGCTGGTCCACGGCTTCCTCGACGCGGTGACCGAGCTGCTGGTCCTCGCCCAGCCCGGGGGCAAGACGATCCTCGAGGTCGGCTGCGGCGAGGGCAAGCTCGCCGATCACCTGGTCCGCAACGTGCCCGAGCCCGCGCGCTACCTGGCCACGGATCTCAGCTTGGAGCGCCTCGTGCCCAATTTGGATCCGCGGGTCGAGACCGGCCGGGCGTCGGTCCACTCGCTGCCCTTCGCCACCGACAGCTTCGACATCGTGGTCTGCTGCGAGGTCCTCGAGCACGTCGACGACCCCGGCGGCGGCCTGGCCGAGCTCGCGCGGGTGGCCCGGGAGCGGGTGCTGATCTCCACGCCCTGGGAGCCCACGTGGCGGCTGATGAACATGGCCCGGGGCAAGTACCTGCGCTCGCTCGGCAACACGCCGGGCCACGTCCAGCACTTCACGCGTCGCGAGCTCGAGCAGCTGGCGGCGCGCTGGCTGGGGATCCACGCCGTGCGCAGGCCCTTGCCGTGGACGGTGATCTTGGGTGAGCCGATTGACTGAGCCGCCCGCGGGCGCGCGCAGCAGGGCGCTGGCGTGGCTGATCCGGGTGGCGCCGGCGGTGGTGGTGATCCTGGTCGCCGCGGCCGTGCTCTGGCCGGTGCCGGCCGGGCGCATGCCGCTGTCGGCGGACCACACCGTCCACCTCACGCGGATCGTGCTCACCGGGCGACGCCTGGTCGAGCAAGGCGCGCTCTCGGGCTGGGAGCCGACTTGGTTTTTTGGCTTCCCCCTCGGCGAGCTCTACCCGCAGCTGGGCGACCTGCTGATCCTGGGCATCCGCGCCCTGAGCCTGGGCAACCTCGAGTGGTCGCAGGCCTACGCCCTGGGCTTCTTCGTGGTCTTCGCGCTCCAGGGCCTGGCGCTCCTGCGCGTGGGGCGGCTCTTTGGTCTCGGCCCGTGGCCGGGGCTGATCGCGGCGCTGCTGGTCCTGGTCGACCCCGGCTTCACCCGCGAGGGCGGCTGGCTGTACACGGTCTACTTCGGGGTCTGGCCGCAGGCGCTGGCGACGAGCCTGGCGTGGCTGGGCCTCGGCGAGATGGCGCGGGCGCTGGGCGTGCGGAGCTCGGCGACGCTCGTCGACGCCGCGGGTCCCGAGCCGAAGTCCGAATCCGGGTCCGGGTCCGGGTTCGGGTCCGATGGCGACGACGCGGCCAGGCGGGCCACGCTGTGGGCCGGGCTGTGCTTCGCCGCCGCGCTCTTGGCCCACCCCATCGCTCTGCCGACCCTGGGCATCGGCGGGTTGATCTTGGTGGCCACCGTGGTCCCGCGCGGGCCCACGCCCTGGCGCGTCGCCCTGGCGCGCTGCCTGGTCGGGGGGGCCATCGGCGCGCTGGCGGCCGCGTGGTGGTGGCTGCCGATGCTCCAGCACCGGGCGTGGATGGCCAGCTATGGCTGGTTGCACGCCTCCCTGGACGCGATGCTGCGCTGGGCGTCGCGCGACGGGGCGCTGGCGCAGCGCATGCCGGCGGCGGTCGGCTACCTGGCGATGCTCGGGCTCGTGCTCGCGGCGCTGGGGCTGACGGGCGCGGGCGCGGGCGGGGGCGCGGGTAGGGGAGAGGGCGAGGGGAGGGGAGAAGGGTCGGGTGCGGGTGTTCGGCGGGCGCCGGGTCGGGCCGGGGTAGAGCAGGTCGCGGGGCGAGCCATGGCGACGCGAGGAGGCGCGAGCTTCGCTCGCTTCGTGGCCCTCTTCGCCCTCGCGCAGTGGCTGCTCGCGAGCAGCGACGTGTTTTGGCTGCTGCGCCTGGATCGCCTCAGCGAGGGCTTCACCCACATCCAGTGGCAGCGCTTCTTGATCGGCGCCAAGCCAGGGCTGTTTTTGTGCGCCGGCCTGGCCGTGGTCGCGCCGGCGGCCTGGGCCAGGCGGCTGGTGCTCCGGGCGCGCGCGGCTGGTGGGGCAGACAAACACGCGGGCGGCCTGCGCTGGGCGTGGACCCTGGCCGCCCTCGCGCCCACCTTCGCAACCCTGGCCGCGGCCGCGTGGCTGCTCGACGACTCGAAGGCGGCGATGCGCGAGCACGAGGTCGGCGCGGTGCAGATCGAGCGCATCCCTGGCGAGCCCCAGGCCGAGCGCGACTATCGTGAGTTCCTCGCCTGGGCCGGCGGGCGCTGGGAGGCGCGCGAGGGCGACTATCGCCTGGCCGTCCGGGCCGCGCGCAACAGCCACTGGTTCATGGACGCGCCGGTGTGGACGTCCACGCCGCAGTACAAGCTCGGCTTCACCCCCGGGGACAACTTCGTGCACAAGCCCGAGTCCGGGCGCCGCGAGGTCCTCGACGCCCTGGGCGTGCGCTGGATGGTCAGCCGCGAGCGAGGCTCCCGGGCGCGCCCCGGGGAGGTCGCGCGCTTCGGCTCGATCGTGGTCCGCGAGCGCCAAGGCGCGCGGCCCTGGCCGCTGGTCGAGGTGGTCGAGGGCGGGCGCGTCGAGCTGCTCGCGGCCGACCTGCGCGCGGGCGTGGTTCGAGCGCGCCTCGAGGCCGCGCCGGGCGAGGACCTCGCGGGTCGCCAGCTTCGCTTTGCGATCGCGGGCTACCCCCGCTGGCAGCTTGTCGTCGACGGTCGCCCGCTCGAGTGGGTCGAGGTCCCCGTGCACGGCGACGCGGCGCCGGCGACCCAGGCCGCGCGCCGGGCCGGGCAGCTGCGCGGCGGAAAGGCCGAGGGAGACGACGGCAGCGAGCCCACCTTGATCGCCGCGACCTTGCCCGAGTCCACGGGCGCTGGCCCCGTCGAGGTCGAGCTGCGCTACCGAGGCCGCGGCGCCCTCGACCTCGCCGCGCAGCTGTGCTCGCTGTTGACCGTGGTGTTGGTGTGGATCTCCCTGAGCCAGGGGCCGGGGGGGGGGAGCGGGGCGGAGAGTGGAGCAGAGAGCGGGACGGAGAGCCGCTGGCTCGAGCGCCTGCGCGCCGTGCCGGGGCGGCTGCGCCGACTCCTGGGTCGCGCGGAGGCGGGCCTCGCCAGGGCGCTGCACCCGATCGTCGTCGGGGCGCTGCTCGTCTCGCTGCTCGCCCTCGCCGGGCAGCGCTGGTGGAGCGCCGCGCAGCGCGAGGCCGACACCCTGCTGGGCTGGGTCTCGTCCGGCGTCGTCAGCGTGAACGAGCGCGCGACGCCTGGTCCGGTCAAGACCGACATGCTGATCCGCCCGGCCGTGCTGCTGCGCCCGCGCCCGGATCGGCCGGCGCGCGTCGAGCTCGAGCTGCCGGCCATGCCCGCGCGCCTCGAGGGCTGGCTGGGCCTCGACGACGATCAGGCCCAGCAGCGCGGGAGCTGGGCGCGCCACGAGCTGCGCGTGGAGGTCCGCGCCCTCGGCGACGCTGGGTCCGCGGACGAAAGCTGGAGTACGCTGCGGCACATGTCGGTGGCTCACGAGCCCCAACAGGTCCCCTTCGTGATCGAGGCCGGCGCCTTCGCGGGCCAGCCCGTGCGCCTGCGGATCATCGACGAGGTCCGAGGCGAGCGCGTGCCTCGACTGGGCATCGAGCTCGAGCTCGGGCAAGCGCACGAGGTGGCCCCATGAGCGAAGACCCGCGCGGCTCCGCCGTGCCGCGGCCGGTGAAGCGCGAGCCCTCGATGCTCTTTCGGATCCTGCGCCCGAACAGCGCGGTGATCCTGCTCGGCCTGGTCTTTGGCCTGGCCGTCGTCGAGCTGCTCGCGTCCTTCCTGGCCTACGACGAGAGCATCGACGACGCGGACTGGCGGGGCGTCGACGCCAAGCTCACCGGTCACGAGGACGAGCCGCTGCTCGTGGCCTCCGACTGGCTGGGCGCGCGGGCGAGGATGGAGCTGCCCCACGCCCGCAGCCCCGCGATGATCGGCGCGCCGGATCTGCGCGGCGAGGCCCGCTTTTGGCTGCTGACCCACGCCCGCGAGCGCCCCTGGGGCGAGGGCCTGCGCGCCGAGCTCGAGGACCTGCCCGAGCCCGAGCTGGTCGCGGTGCACAGCTTTGGCGAGCTGGTGCTGCGCGAGTACGTGCTCGCGGACGCGGCCAGCGAGCGCCTGTCCATGCTCGACGCCCTCGCCGAGGCCGAGGTCTCCTCGGACGCGGGCGCCTGCCGGGGCACCGGTGACGCCTGGCGCTGTAAGGAGGGCCGGCTGAGCCGGCGCCTGGTCGAGATCGACTACCACCCGCGGGACTGCCTGGCCGTCGAACTCGGCGGCGGGGCCCAGGCGCGCGTCGACCTCGGCCGCGTCGAGCTCGGGGATCGCCTGCGCGGGCACGTGGGCTTTGGCGACTTCAACGCGCGCCTGCGCAGTGACCCCGTGGGCATGGTCGAGGTCTGGATCGACGGCGCCGCGGCGGCGCGCTGGCTGTTCACCGATGACCAGGGCTGGGCGGCCTTCGCCCTGGAGACGCCGCCCGGCGAGCACGCGCTCGAGCTGCGCCTGAGCACCAGCGTGCTCGGGACGTGGCAGGCCGCGGGCTACGAGGGCCAGCCCAACGACGTGTTCTGCGTCGAGGCGCGCAGCCTGCTCGAGGAGGCCGAGCCGTCATGAGCGAGGCCGAGACCAAGACCGAGGCCAAGGCCAAGGCGAGCTCACGACCAACGCTGTTCGCCCGGCTGCGCGAGCTGCTCGCGGCGCCCTGGCTGCTCGCCTTCTTGCTCGCGCTGCTCACGATCTCGAGCCTGCTCGCCAACGAGCAGGGCGTGGGCTACGTGCGCGACGAGGGCGTGTACTTCGAGGCCTCCCGGCGCTACGCGGCGTGGGTGGCGGAGGGCGAGGCCGGTCAGGGCGAGGCGGGAGAGGAGCGCGAGGCCCGGGCGGCCCGCCGCGACCGCTACTTTGGCTTCAACCACGAGCACCCCGCGCTGATGAAGCTCGCTGCCGGGGTCTCGGCGCGGCTCTTTGCCAAGCCCCCGGATCCGGCTTACGTCGAGGCGGCCGAGGCACGGCTCGCGCGGATCAAAAACCCGACAAAGCGGGCCTTCGAGCGCGAGGTCGCGGCCCTCGAGGGCGGGTGGATGCCGCGGCTGCGCGAGGGCGCGGCCATGCGTCTGCCGGCCGCGCTGCTCATGGGCCTGACCGTGGCCCTGCTCTTCCTCACCGGCCGGCGCCTCGGCGGCGGGGTGCTCGGCGGGGTGCTCGCGGCCGGCTGGATGGTGCTCCTACCGCGGGTGCAATTCCACGCCAGCTTGCACTGCTTCGACGTGCCGATCGCGGCGCTGACCTTGATCATGGCGCTGGCCTGGCTGCGCTCGCTGGCCGACTGGCGCTGGGGCCTGGCCCTCGGTCCGCTCCTGGGCGTGGCCATCGCGGTCAAGCACAACGCGCTCTTCTTGGGCCCGCTCTTCGCCCTGCACCTGTGGCTGTGCCTGGGCCTGCGCTGGTACCAGGAGGGCGAGCGCCCGCGCGCGGCCCAGCTCTTCCCGCTGCCGCTGGTCAGCATGGCGGTGCTCGGCCCGCTGGTCGCCGTGGCCCTGTGGCCGTGGCTGTGGACCGACACCTTCGCGCGGATCACCGAGTACTTCGCCTTCCACAGCGAGCACAGCTACTACAACATGGAGTTTTGGGGTCGGAACTACAACCGCCCCCCGCTGCCCATGGCCTACCCCGCGGTCATGACCTGGGCCACGGTGCCCAGCGTGCTGCTGCTGCTCTCGGGCCTCGGCGTGCTCTTGGCGATGCGGACGCTGCGGAGCCCCGCGGCCCTCGGCGCGCTCGGCTGGATCTGGGATGGAGATGGGGATGGAGATGGGGATGGAGATGGGGATGGAGATGGGGATGGAGATGGGGGAGGGAAGGGCTCGGCGCCGCGGGCTCGCTGGCGCGCGCCCCTGCCGGCCTTCGACGGCCGCGAGGAGCCGCTGCTCTACGTGCTCCTGGCCGCCTTCCCGCTGGTGCTGATCACCCTGCCCGGGATCCCGATCTTCGGCGGGACCAAGCACTGGCTGACGGCCTACCCCTTCTTGGCCATGCTCGCGGCCATGGCCTGGGGGCGGCTGTGGATGCGCGCCGACGGGCTGCTCGTGCGCTGGCCGTGGCTGCTGCGCTACGGCCCCGTGGTCGTGCTCGTCGCCACCCTCGCCCCGAGCACCTGGGCGTCGATCAACGGCCACCCCTTCAACCTCTCGCAGTACGCCCCGCTCGCCGGGGGCCCGCGCGGGGCCGCGGAGCTCGGGCTCAACCGCGGGTTTTGGGGTCACGCCCTGGTCCCGCTGCTCCGCGACGAAGATATCGGCCCCGGGCCGATCTACGTCCACGACGTCCACGCCCTCGCCGTCGAGCAGTACCGCCGCGAGGGTCGGTGGCCCGAGAGTTGGGCGCTGCAAAATCGCGGGCGCGCCGAGCTCGGGCTCTACTTCCCCGAGCTGCACATGCGCAGCGACGAGATCGCCTTGTGGGAGCGCATGGGCACGACCGCGCCGACGATGATGCTGACCCTCGACGGGGTCCCCGTGGCGCTCGTCTACCGGCGGCCGCAGCCCTGAGCGGGCGCGGCCGCCCTGTTGATCACGAGTTGATCACGAGCTGACCACGAGCTGATCGCCCCGAGCGGGATCCGGCTCAGGTCCGGATCAGGTAGGGGTACTCCTGGAGCAGGCCCATGGCCCAGGGCTGACCCAAGGTCGTGCTCACGTTGAGGTGGCGATCGCGGATCATCTGGGTGATCGACTCCACGTCGTAGTCCATCTCCGCGAGCATGTCCTGCACGCTGTAGCCCGACTTGACCTCGAGCCAGACCTCGTCGTCGTAGTCGACGCATTGGCTGCCGAGGATCACCCCTTCCTCATCGGTGCCGCGGACGATGACCTCGTGGCAGCGCCCGAACAGGTTGTGGGCGTTGCCGAGGCTGTCCTGGTAGGCGCCCGTCATGAAGAAGCCGAGGTAGTAGGGCTCGCCGCTGCGGGCCGGGGGCTCGTGCAGGGGCAGCGCCTTGAGGTTGTCCTCGGGGTGGGCGAAGGTCGTCACGCAGCCGTCGCTGTCGCAGGTGATGTCGACGATCTCGGCGTTGATCGTGGGCACCGAGCCGTGGCCCGAGAGCGGCGCGGCCGGGAACACGTGGTCGATGGCCCAGTTGTCGGGCAGCGACTGGAAGATCGAGAAGTTGGCCAGGTACTTGACCTGCGCGCGCCCGAGGTAGGTGACGATCTCCTCGGGCGGGTGGCTCATCTGGGAGATCAGCCGGGCGCACTCGAGGCGGATGCGCTGGAACAGGCCCTCGGCGCTGGCCCGGTCCTCGAGGCTGAGGTAGCCGCGCGAGAACAGCTGCAGGGCCTCGTCGCGGTAGTCGACGGCGTCGTGGAAGTACTCCTCGATGTTCTTGGTGGTGATGTGCTCGAGGGTGTCGCGCAGCTCGGAGATCAGCCGGTCCTCGCGCTCCGAGGGCGTGGGCACCGGGAGCAGCTCGCCCTGGACCTCGCGCAGATCCGCGATCGTCACGGCGTGCTTGGCCACGAGCACCCGCCCGCTCTCGGTGACGATCGTCGGGGCCGGGAGCTCGAGCTCCGAGACGACCTCGTTGATCTCGAACACCACCTGGCTGGCGTACTCCTCGATCGTGTAGTTGGCCGAGCTCGGGTAGGAGGTCCGGCTGCCGTCGTAGTCCACGCCCACGCCGCCGCCGAGGTCGATGTAGCGCAGCCCCGGGCAGCGCGCCCGCAGCGAGCACCACAGCCGGATGCCCTCGCGCACGGCGGTCTTGATCCGCTTGATCTGGGTGATCTGCGAGCCGATGTGGAAGTGCAGCAAGGCGAGCTTGTCGACCTGGCCGGCGGCCTCGAGGCTGCGCACGACCGAGAGCATCTCGGCGGTGGTCAGGCCGAACTTGGCGCGCTCGCCCCCGGAGCTCTGCCAGCGCCCGCTGCCCCGGCTGTAGAGCTTGGCGCGCATGCCCACGTGGGGCACGGAGCTCCACTCTTGCTCGTCGAGGATGTCGAGGTAGCGCCGGACCTCGCGCATGCTCTCGAGCACGAGCACGACCTCGTGGCCGAGCTCGGCGGCGTGGAAGCCCAGGCGGATGAACTCGCGGTCCTTGTAGCCGTTGCAGATCAGCGGCGCCGGGCTCACGGGCTGAGCCATGGCCAGGAGCAGCTCGGGCTTGGACCCGGCCTCGAGGCCGTAGCCGCAGGACTCGCGGGCCGAGACCACGGTCTCGACCACGCTGCGGCGCTGGTTGACCTTGAGTGGAAACATGCCCACGTGGCCGCCCTCGAAGTCGTACTCCTGGGTCGCCGCGACGAAGGCGTCGTGCAGGCGCTTCATGGAGGCGACGATCATCGAGGGGAAACGGACGATGAAGGGCGAGTGTATGCCGCGTTCGCGCAGGACCAGGGCGATCTTCTGGAGGTCGACCTCGGGCAGGCCCGAAGCGCGGAAGGTCAGCCGACCCTCGGCGTTGACGCCCAAGAAGCCCTCGCCCCACTTGTCCACGCCGTAGCGCTTGAGTGAGTTCTCCAGGGCCCAGGACTTCTTGGCGCGGGCGGTGCCGGCGGCCGGGGCGGTATTTGCGGCGGTTTTTGGCTCGCTGCTGGCCATGAGGGCGGATTGTCGGGCCGAACTCCAGGCGGGTAAAGCCCGGGGCACTTTCCTTGCACCGGGACGCAAAAACGCGGCGTATCATGGGCTCCGTGCGGTGGATGGGCCTCCCAAACGAGTGTTTCGCGCTCTTTGCGTCGGCGCTCGCGCTGGCCTGCGTCGAGCAAGGTCGGCCCGGGGAGCTCGGCAGCGACGAGGCTGGGGAGACCCTCGGCGAGGGGACTGGGGAGGAGGACACCGAGCCGAGCGAAGCGACGGAGGACACGGCGGACGGGCAGGCCGAGACCGACGCCGACACGGATGACTCGGTGTCCACGAACGGGAGCGAGCCGTTTTGCGGCGACGGGATCGTCGACGACGACGAGCTGTGCGACGACGGCGAGAACAGCGGAAACTACGGCAGCTGCAAGCCCGACTGCAGCGGGCTCGCGGCGCACTGTGGCGACGGCGAGATCAACGGCCCCGAGCAGTGCGACGACGCCAATACCGTCGCGACCGACGGCTGCCTGAGCAACTGCACGATTCCGCGCAGCTGCCTCGAGATCCTCGAGGCCGACCCCGAGGTCGGCGACGGCGAGTACCCCGTGGCCCCGCGCGGCCCCGGCTACCTGTTCAACACCTTCTGCGACATGACCACCGAGGGCGGCGGGTGGACGCAGATCAGCCTCCCGCACCTTTGCAACGACGATCTCGAGGTCGTCATCACCGCGGTCGAGGCCGCGCCCACCGAGGGCGTCGACGAGGCGTGCCGGCCCTACACCCTCGATGGCGAGGGCAACCACACCTACACCCTCGACGTCCTGTTCCCCTCGGGCTTCTCGGCCTTCTACACCGAGGGCATGATCATGAAGGCCAACGCCGCGCTCGAGAACACCAGCGACATCGGCCCGAACTTCACGCAGAGCGTGTGGACCAAGGCCTACGGCGGCGGCGGCACGGTGTCCTTTGGCTCGGGCTCGGACGCGGGGCCGGTGATCGCCTACAACGCCTTCTTGGCCGAGAGCGTGAACTGCCAGGCCTGCGAGCTCGCCTTTGGCGGCGACGGCACGATCCATGCGGTCGGCTCGATCTCGACGCTCTTTCGCGTGGGCTGGGGAGAGTCTGGTCCAGAGTTCGAGGGCTGGTATCCGTGGTGGGCGGGGGTGGTCTATCTGCGATAGCGGCGCCTCGAATCGATAGTGGGACGATTTGCCCCGGCTGTGGCGAATGGCCGCTCCCGCGTCGGAGCGAGTCAAGCCGCTGGCCTCGATGAGGCAAGAACACGGCGACGCGGCTGCGATAGGCTGGTAGTTCACCACCCAGGAGTTCGTGATGAAGACCGAGAACCCACCCGATATTCTCTGCCAGACCGCCAAGCTGCCGTGGATCGAATTCGGCGCAGGCATCCACTACAAGGTGCTGCGCACCAGCGCGGAGACCGGAGACTGGACCGTCATCTTTCGCTGCGCGAAGGGGTCGGGCTTCCCGCCGCACTACCACCACGGCGCTGGCGAGTATCTGATGCTCGAGGGCGTGATGGACTACCGCGCCGGCAAGGCCGTGGCGGGCGACTATGGCTACGAGCCGCTCGGCGTCTACCACGAGTCGACGACCTTCCCCGAGGACAGCGAGCTGCTGTTCACGAACCATGGTCCGGTGGCCTTCGTGAACCCCGACATGTCGATCTCGATGATCCTCGACTGGAAGTTCTTCGCCGAGAAGCAGGCGGAGCACGCAGCGGGCGCCGCCTGAGCGCACGCAGCCCGGTCACGAGGCGATCGGGCGACGGCCAGGCGTGATATCGTCGAATGCCTGGTGCGCGATGTATTGACGACAGCTAGCTTTCCGACCGCGCGCCAATACGACGCGTGGCGGGAGGCGGTCTGTGCCACCCACGAGGCCTGGGACATGCCCTCGCAGCGCGTGGCCGCCTTCCACGGGACCGTGCGCAGCCGCAGCGTGGGGGCGACGGAGCTCATCGTATGCGAGAGCGACCCCTGCTCGGGGCGACGCGGCGCGGCCGAGCTCTCGGCGAGCGCGCGCGAGATGACCGGGCTGCTGTTCATCCTCGAGGGCAGCGAGCAGCTCTCGCACCCCGAGGGCGACACCTTCTTGCGCGCCGGCCAGTTCACGTCGTGGGAGAGCACGCGGCCGCTGGCCTTTTGTGTGCCCGGGCGACTGCGCAAGCTGACCTGGATGCTGCCCTCGGAGCTGGTCTCGCCGATCCTCCGGCCCTACGAGCGCTACCTCCACCACACCTTCGACGCGCGCGGCGGCTGCGGGGCGCTGCTGCTCAATCAGCTGCAGGCGATGGTCGAGCTCCCGGGCGAGCTCGGCCCGCTCGGCGAGCAGGCGGCGGTACACAGCGGCCTCGAGCTGCTCGCCGCGGCGATCGCCGGCGAGCTCGGCAACCCCTCGCGCGAGGCCGAGCGCCTGGTCGCGCGGGCCGAGGACTACATCGCGCGCCGGCTCGAGGACCCCGCGCTGTGCGTCGAGCTGGTCGCCAGCGCGCTCGGGGTCACCCGCCGCCGCCTGGAGCGGGCCTTCGCGGCGGCCGGGCACAGCGTCAGCCGGAAGATCTGGTCGGACCGGCTCGAGCGCTGTCGGCGAGACATGCTGCTCGAGCCCGAGTCCTCGCTGTCGGAGATCGCCTTTCGCTGGGGCTTCTCCGACGCGGCGCACTTCAGCCGGGCCTTTCGCGCGGCCTTCGGCGCGGCGCCTTCTCGCTACCGGGCCGAGCGCCTCGACGCGAGCGACGAGAGCCTGCGCTGTCGCGTGGCCGCGCGCTGCCAGACCTGAGCCCGCGCCCTCGGGGACGCCCGGACGCTCGAACAAAGAGGGCGACGCGAGCTCGCTCGCGTCACCCTCGATGGTCGACGAACCAACGGATCGAACGAAGGACGCCCGCGGGCGCCTAGGAGCCCGTGGTGGAACCCAGCGCGGCTCCTCGCGCCGGGATTTTCGTCGAGGGCGCGAAGCCAAAACGCCGCTGTACCGGGCGTACTGCAAGTTTTGGCGACAAAGCCCTCGGCGAAAAGACCAAGCGAGGTGTCGTGTTGGGTTTCACCACGGGCTCCTAGGTCTCGGTCTCCGCGGCCCCGTCGCCCTGGGCGGCGTCGGCCTCGGCGATCTGCCTGCGGATGTCGTCCATGTCGAGCTTGCGGACCTCTTCGATCAGCTTCTCGAAGGCCGGGGGCGGCAGGGCGCCGGCTTGGTTGAAGACCATGATGTTGTCGCGAAAGACCATCAAGGTGGGGATGGCCTGGATGCCAAAGGAGCCGGCGAGCTCGCGCTGCTCCTCGGTGTTGACCTTGGCGAAGGCGATGTCGGCGTGCTTGGTCGACGACTTCTCGAATACCGGCGCGAAGGCGCGGCAGGGTCCACACCAAGTCGCCCAAAAATCGACGATCACGATGTCGTTGTCGTTGATGGTCGATTCGAAGTTTTCCTTGGTCATCTCGAGGACGCTCATGCCTGTCTCCTTGCTCTCGTCGCGTGGGTGTGTACGCGACGCAGCTCTCTGCGTTACCTGGCCTGGGGACGCAGGTCAAACGCTGGCCGCGAACCTGCAAAAGTCGTGGTGTGTGCCTGGTCCTGGGAACGCGCCGAGCGCGGTCTCGCTGGGCTCCCGGGGGCCGAGTACACTACGCCCATGCCCCACCTGCGCCCGTTGACGGAGCTCCCCACGCACGAGGTTCGCAATCAACCCCCGGTGTTTGCGAACGTCAATTTGTGGTCCAGCGACCTCGCGCTGCGCGACGCCGCGCTGCGTGAGGCCGGCGACGACGAGGCCTGGCTGGCCGATCAGGTCGAGCCCTTTGGCGCGCGCACGGGCTCGGCCGAGGTCATCCGCTGGGGCTTCGACGCCAACCGTCACCGGCCGGAGCTGGTCAATTTCGATCGCTTCGGCCAGCGCGTCGACGAGGTCCGCTTTCACCCCTGCTACCACAAGCTGATGGCCCTGGCCGTGGAGGTGGGCATGCCCTCGGTCGCGTGGACCGAGACCGAGCGTCCGGGGCACCTCGCCCACGCCGTGCTCGAGTTCCTGATGAGCCAGGCCGAGCCGGGGGTGTGCTGCCCCCTGTCCATGACCTACGCCGTGGTCCCGGCCCTGCGCCACCAGCCCGACCTCGCGGACGAGCTGCTGCCCAAGCTCACGGCTCGGCGCTACGACCCGCGCTTCATGCCGATCGGCGAGAAGTACGGGCTGACCATGGGCATGGCGATGACCGAGAAGCAGGGCGGCTCGGACGTCCGCGCGAACACCACCAAGGCCACGCCCCTCGGCGGGGGCGAGTACGAGCTCCTCGGCCACAAGTGGTTTTGCTCCGCGCCGATGAGCGACGGCTTCCTGGTCCTGGCTCAGGCGCCGGGCGGGCTGAGCTGCTTCTTCGTCCCGCGCTGGCGCCCCGACGGGATCCGCAACCCCTTCTACGTCCAGCGCCTCAAGGACAAGCTCGGGGATCACGCCAACGCCTCGAGCGAGATCGAATTTTATGGGACGTGGGCGCGCATGGTCGGCGAGGAGGGCCGCGGCGTGCGGACGATCATCGAGATGGTCCACCACACGCGCCTCGACTGCGTGGTCTCGCCGGCGGCCTTCATGCGCCAGTCCGTCGCCAACGCGTGCTGGCACGCCGCCCACCGCAGCGCCTTCGGCAAGATCCTCATCGACCAGCCGCTGATGCGTGGGGTGCTCGCGGACCTCGTGCTCGAGAGCGAGGCGGGGACGATCCTCGCCATGCACGTGGCCAAGAGCTTCGACGACAGCAGCAAGGAGGGCGAGGTGGGCGTGCGCGCGCGGCTGCTCTCGCGGCTGATGACCCCGGTGGCCAAGTACTGGCTCAACAAGCGCCTGCCCGAGCTGGTCTACGAGTCGATGGAGTGCCACGGCGGCGCCGGCTACATCGAGGAGGGCGTCATGGCTCGGCTCTACCGCCAGTCGCCGCTCAACTCGATCTGGGAGGGCTCGGGCAACGTGATCTGCCTCGACGTGCTCCGAGCCATGGGCCGCGAGCCGGCCTGCGTCGAGGTCATGATCGACGAGCTGCGCTCGGCCACGGGATCCGACAAGCGCTACGACCAGTTCGTGGCCGGATTGAGTGATCGCCTGACCAAGCCGGTCGAGCAGGCCGAGGCCCGCCAGCTGTGCGAGTCCCTGGGCCTGGCGCTCCAGGGCTCGCTGCTGCTGCGCTACGCCCCCAGCTTCGTCGCCGACGCCTTTTGTGCCGGGCGGCTCGAGGGCGAGGGGCGCTGCTACGGCACGCTCCCCGCGGGCGTCGACGTCGGCGCGCTGCTCGAGCGCGGTCGCCCGGCGGTCTGAGGCGCGGCCCAGGCGTTGGGTGTCGAGGAAGGGCAATGGGCGATTCCGCTCATTGCCCTTCGAGATCTCTTTTCGGCCTTCTATTAAAGAAGGTCGAGGTGATGCTTGCCGCGGACGCTGGGGCTGACCCCGCGGACCGCGGCCACCTCCGCATCGCCCAGGGCGTCGAGGTAGTCCCGGCGCAGCCCCGGGCAGAGGTCATCGAAGCGACAGTCGGTGCAGGCGGGGACCCGGCTCTGGCCAGCCAGGCGGCTCTCGCTGAGTTCGAATGTCGCCTCGGGGGTCACGACCATGACGCGCTGAGAGCCGGGGTCCCAGGCGTGGGTCCAATCCTCGCCGAGGAGGCAGCGGGGGACGTGGAGCGATTTGACCACGACCCCGCGCGCTCGGCCCACGGCCATGGCCGCGCGCATGTGCGGCACGGCTGCGCGCATCGGCGGGAGCGAGCGCCAGTTCTCGGCGTTTTGATCGGTCAAGGACACGTACCAGAGGTGGATCTCGCCGACGCCGTGGTCGGCGATCCACGCCGCCGCGTCCGGGAGGTCGGTCATGCTGTCCGCCTTGACGATCAGATCCACGACCGTGGGCAGGCCCGAGGCGACGGCGTTGCGCAGCCCGGCGGCCATGAGCGGAAAGCTGCCGGGACGGCGGACCAGCGCGTCGTAGTTTGGCTCACGGTGACTGTGGATCGAGACGTGAAAGCGCGAGACCCCGGCCGCGACCAGACGCTCGATGTTGCCCGGGGTAAACAGCAAT
The DNA here is from genome assembly GCF_011083025.2 of Pseudenhygromyxa sp. WMMC2535. Classification (NCBI taxonomy): domain Bacteria; kingdom Pseudomonadati; phylum Myxococcota; order Nannocystales; family Nannocystaceae; genus Pseudenhygromyxa; species Pseudenhygromyxa sp. WMMC2535. The sequence goes on along the minus strand of NZ_JABJWV010000001.1, from coordinate 1,101,531 downwards.
CCGTTGCTCTGGACCTTCACGTCGGCGAAGCCGAGCTTTCGGGCGGCCCGGACCAGACCGACCAGGTCGGGGCGGATCGTCGGCTCGCCTCCGGTGAAGGCGATATGGTCATAGTCGCGCATTCGACCCAGGCGCATGGCCTCGAGCAGGGCCGCCCGGTCGAGCGAGCGCTCGCGCATGCTCGGGGAGATCGTGCAGTAGTCACAGGCTAGGTTGCAGTCGTAGCCGAGGATGACGTCGAGCAGGCCGGGCATGGGCTGGCACTCAGGATAGAGGAAGAAGCGCGAGCGTGGCTGCACACTTTGGTCGCCACGCTCGCGGAGAGTACGCGTCAATGGGCAAGATGGGGGCAAGCTGGGGGCAAGCTGGGGGCACGCTGGTCCGTGAGTGAGGTGGCCCTCTCGTTTTCATGACCCGTGTGCCGAGCGTGAAAAGCGCTCTGACAGATGTGTGATCGAACCCCTACATCGCTCCAGTTTCTGGTATGAGTAGGAAAGTCCTCCGGTTGACTGGAGTCGGTCCTCAAATGTCCTCTCGTGCGATCCCTACCAGCTTGATCCTGTCCCTCGCGTTTGTCGTCTCCGCCTGCGGTGATGATGCCGGGACAGAAACTTCCACGTCCTTCAGCTCTGCGAGCACCACCGGCGATGATTCCGTGGATGGTACCGGGAGCTCCGACGAAATTGGTGACACCGGCAGCTCGACCGGCTCCGATTCGACCACGTCCAACGCGGACATGGATGAGTCGACCACGTCCAATGCGGACATGGACGAGACCGCGAGCACGACCACGGAGACGGATACGGAGACCACCACCGCTGCGGAGTGCCTCGACCTCGACCAAGACGGTTACGGCGAGAACTGCGAGATGGGGGCGGACTGCGACGACAGCGACTACAACAACCACACCGACGAAGGCTGCGCCAACTGCATGGACGCCGACGGTGACGGTCAGTGGGTCGGCTGCGACATCTTCGACGAGAACAAGCCGGGCGAAGACTGCGACGACAACGACTACAACGTCTTCACCCCCTCGGGCTGTGCGAACTGCTCCGACGAGGACATGGACAACTACTGGGTCGGCTGCGACCAGTACGGTGACGCCAAGCCTGGCCCGGACTGCGACGACGGCAACAGCAGCGTCGGCGTCGACGATGCCGTCGAGATCTGCAACGGCCTGGCGGAGAACTGCGCCGGCGAGGTCGACAACGCCTCGCCCGACGAGATGTGCCCGACCGACGGCGCGGACATCCCCAACGTCAACCCGATGAACGGCTGGAACTGCAACCCGCCGGCGCCCGGCGAGGACGGCTGTGAGATCGCCTCCTGCGTCGAGCAGTTCTTCGACCTCGACGGAGCGATCCCCAACGGCTGCGAGTGCGCCGGCACCCCGCGCACGGACAGCCTCGCCGCCTGCTCCGGCTCGCCCCAAGGTGAGCTCGGCAGCGTCGGCGAGGGCGAGCAGCTGACCGACCTCGTCGTCGGCACCGTCCCGCTGATCGACAACGGCGTCGGCAGCGGCCGCGAGGACTGGTTTTGGGTCGAGTTCCCCGAGAACGACGCCACCGGCGTCCGCCCGGTGACCGGCAGCATCCAGGTCAGCTTCATCCAAAACGACAACAGCGACTACCGCTTCGAGGTCTACCGCAGCTGCAACGGCGTCGCCTTCGACACCAGCCTGGCCACGGCCTTCGGCTCCGGTGCCCCGCCCGCCCGCGAGTGGTGGTTCTTCGACAACCACACCGCGGCGATCGACATGCCCGTGCCCGCGCTCTACACCGACAACGTCAACTGGCCGGACCTCGTGTACATCCGCGTGTTCCGCGTGCAGAACGACCTGACCTGCAACAGCTACCAGCTGCAGGTCAAGCGCGTGTCGAACTGAGCGGCCGGAGTCCAGCGAAGCTGGACGGAGGCCGCGCAAGTCGACGAGCACGGCCGCAGGCCGAGCGCAGTCAACTGACAAAGAAGAGCTCCCACCCCGGGGGCTCTTTTTTCATGTCAGCCAAGTTCATGTCAGCCAAGTCGATCAGAGAGCTCCCTCCCGGGGCCTCTTTTTTCATCCCTCCGCGGCGCGCCCAGCAGAGCCGGGCTGTGATCGCCACGCACTCGGGCGAGCGAAGCTCAGACCCCCCAGTCCCAGTCATCCCACCGACGGATCTCCTCGAGCACGCCACGACCCACGGCCGTCGGCTGGCCATGCTCGAGCAGCACCTGCGACCCCTCATGGTTGCCCGCGACGATCTGCCGGTAGCGGCGATCGAACTCCGGATGCTCGGCGATCGGATCCCCCCCCGCGCGCATCAGCTGATACAGCCGCGCGACCGGGACGAAGGCGTGGACCGCCAAGAGCACGCCCTGCAGCGGCCGCGGATCCGGGCGCACGGGCGAGGCGTAGAGCGGCGAGAAGGCGTTGTGGAGCAGGGGATCGAGCTCGAGCAGCGCGTGCAGCTTGTTGTGCTGGAACTCGTGGATCGTGGCCTCGACCATGGTCATGTGCTGCGGGTGCAGGCTCATGTAGATCGTGCCGATGACCTCCTGGTAGGAGGCCGAGAGGTGGGCGTGCTCGTCGTAGCCGACGGGGACGATCTGCTGGAGGTAGAGGTCGATCTCGCCGCGCAGCGTGGGCATGTAGCGGCCGATCCGCGCGAGCGCGTCGGCGATGCTGGCGGTCCACTCGCTGGCCGGACGCCCGCCGAGCTCCAGGGCGTTGCCCTGCTTGTCGGGGTGCGCCTCGGACATGGCCAGGGGGTTGTTGTCGACGAGGGCGAGATCGAGGGTCGGGGTGATCGCGGCGAAGGCCGGGCTGGGGTCGAGCTGGGCGGGCTGGTCGAGCGTGATCTCGACGACCTGTGGTTCGCGGCCCGCGTCGAGCTGAAAGCGGAGCTTGGCGTTTTCGATGGTCAGCCCGCGGGCGCCCGCGGGAACTTCGATGCAGCGCCGCGCCGCGCGGCTGACGATCCGCTTGGGCAGGCGCTGGAAGCTGAGCGGCGCGGGCAGGGCCCCGAGCACGGCGAGGTCGGTGGCCAAGGTCGCGAGCAGCTCGGCCACGCCGGCGTCGAAGTCGACCTCGGGCGCGCGGCGACGCAGGCAGCGGAGCAGGCCGCCGATCGTGGGCGCGCGCAGGGCCGAGACCAGGGCCCCGGGGGCGCGGGCGAGGAGCTGCTCGAGGCTCGGCTTGAAGGCCTGAAGCTGCGGATCCGCGAGGCTGCAAAGCCGCATCAGATCCCGCAGTGAGCGGCGCAGGGCCAAGGAGAGCGTGTCCCGGGCCGTGCTCGATTCGTCCTCGGGGACGGTGATGTCTCGGGGCGTGGCGATGCTCGGCTTGGACATGGCGCGGGGCTACTGTGGCTCAGGGCCGCCGGAGTGTGCGAGCACGGGGAGCCGGCGATGTTTGCCGCCGCCGGTGTCAGCCTTGGCCGGCGTCCACTCGACGAGGGCGCCGACGCCCACGAACATGCGCGTGAGGGCGCCTCGATGTGGATCCTCGGCGGGCGCGATGTCTTGGGCGCGGGCCGTGAGCTCGCGTGCGCCGAAGGCCTCGAGGTAGGCCGCGTCGACCCCACAGCAGCGCGGGCGCATGGCGCAGGGCTCACAAGCGGGGGCGTAGCTGCGCGGCGCGTCGGGCAGGGCGACGCGGGCGAAGGGCCCCAAGGTGCAGCGCGGCACGCCGCGGATCCACGCGGGCAGGTCGTTGCGGCGGGCGAGCTCGAGGGCGTGCAGGGCGTAGGGCACGGCCATGCCCAGGCGCGGCACGACGCGGGGGAAGTGCTCCGCCGCGCGCCCGTAGGGCCGAGGAAATTCCAGCAGCCAGGCCGCGACGCCGCGCGGCTTGAGCAGCGTGGGCAGCTTGGCGAGCTCGCGGAAATTGGAGCGGGTCAGGACCGTGGCCACGACCACGCGCAGGCCAGCTCGCTGCGCGCGGGAGAGCAGCGCCATGTTGGCCGCGAAGCTGCCGGGGTGGTCGCTGTGATAGTCGTGCGTGGCCGCGTCGGGGCCGTGGATCGAGAGGTGGAGATCCGTGAGCCCGGCCGCGGCCAGGGCTTCGGGCTCGCAGGCGTTGGCGTTGGTCTGCACGCCGACGCGACGAAAGCCGCGGGCGCGCGCGTCTGTGATCAGCGCGGGCAGGCGTGGATCCAGGCAGGGCTCGCCGCCGATGAAGGTGAGCTCGTCGGCCTGCTCGCGCAGGCCCTCTAGCTGCTCGGCGATGTCGGGGGCATCGGGAGCATTGGGGGCATCGAGCTGCTCGACCTGCGCGGGCGCCTGAGCACAGAACACGCAGGCGTTGTCGCAGTCGAAGCTCAGTCGCAAGGTCGCGCGGCGTGTCACGGTTCGAACATGCAAAAGCCCCGAGTGAACGGGGCTGTGGAGGGGCCGGAGCCCAGAGGAGGTGAGGGGCTCTCGCTCAGCCGAGCACGCCGTACTGGCCGAGGGGGTGCTGGGCCGCCCGCTGCCGGAAGGTCAGGAGCTGGGGCAGGGGCGCGCCGCTGCGCTCGGTCCGGCTGAGGTGGTGGGCGAGGACCTTGGCGCCGCGGGCCTGGAGCTCGTCGGTGCTGTGGCTGCCGTCGCCGTTGTTGGCCACGAACACGCTGAAGTGCTCACTCTCGCCGACGCCGCTGACCCCGGGGTCGCGGGCGAGGATGTCGAGCTGGAAGGCCTCGCCGGAGTGGGTGCGCATGACGACCGCGATGGCGCCGAGCTTGGTGCCGTGGACCCGCTCGAGCGTCCACTTGCCCATGTCGAGATCCGCGGGGATCAACGCAGCGACCATGGCGGCCTCGCGCTCGGCCTCGCCGAGGCGCTCGGACGCGGCGACGGCCTGCTCGGCGGTGACGGTCTCGCCCTTGGCGATGGCTTGCTCGGGCGCCTGCCCGGCGTGGGCAGTGCCGATGCCGAGGATGCCGACACCCGCGATGGCGGTGGCGATACCGGCGAAGGTGCACAGGGCTTGACGGCGGCCGATCAAGTTAGGCTCGTGGGTCGTATGCTCGTTCGACATGGGACTCCAGCGGTTTTGACGCTATCCCGGCGGCACCCCTCACGTCAAGGAAGTTCGCCGCCCGAGGGGCCCCTCGGATGCCTTTCGGTGCCCCGCTCTCGCGTCGGTTTCGCGCTAGCCTCGCGGCCGTCTGGGGGACCGTCCTGGTCGGGCTGGGGCCGCGCGAAGTGTGATCGATTCTGCCGAGGGTGGTCACTGCGCGCGGACATACCGCTTCGACCCGCCTGGGGCTTTGCTGTGGCCGCCGAGCCGCTACACTGCGCGGGCGTGGGTGAGAGCAGTCAGCGGGTGTCCTCCGGCAAAGCCCTGATCAAGGTCGGCTATGCCTGCAATGAACACTGCTCTTTTTGTCATACCCTCGAGGTCCGCCATATCCAGGGCTCCACGGCGGAGGTCGACGCAAAGATCCGGCGCGCGGCGGAGCTCGGCCACGAGATGGTGGTGCTCTCCGGGGGCGAGCCGACGATCCGGCCAGAGCTGGTTCATTGGGCGGGGCTGACGGCCTCCCTGGGCATGGACTTTGGCCTGGTCACCAACGGCCAGATGCTCGCTTACGAGCACGTCGTCGAAGAGCTGCTCGAGCGGCGGCTGCGCTACGTCTACCTCTCGCTCCACGGGGGCACCCGCAAGATCCACAATTTGATGGTGCGCAGCGACGCCTTCGACGCGGCCTTCAAGGCGGTCGAGAACCTCGCGGGCCGCGGCCTCGACTTCTCCGTCAACTGCGTCATCACCCGCCACAACCTCGAGCACCTGACCGGTCTGGTCGACGCGCTGATGCCCTTCCCCGACCTGACCGTGAAGTTCTCCATGGTCGAGCCCAAGGGCGGCGGGGACAAGCTCTTCGCCCACCTGATGCCGCGCATCGAGGACGTGGCCGAGAAGGTCATCGCGGCCATCGAGTACGGCGAGGAGCAGGTCCGCTGGCAGGGCCAGACGGGGCCGCGCTTCACCCACGGGGCGATCCCCCTGTGCCTGCTGCCCGGCTACGAAGATCGCTACGACGACCTCAAGACCCACGCCTACCGCACGATGATCGAGGTCGGCGAGCCCGACTACTTCCCGGTCGACGACCTCAACAAGACCCAAGATCCGCTGTGCCGCGGCTGCTCGCTCTCGGGACCCTGCCCGGGGCTCTACACCGGCTACCACGAGGTCTTTGGTCCCGCCGAGTTGCGGCCGATCCGCGATCGCCCGCGTTCGAACTCGTTCAATTACGAGCTCCAGCACATGGTCGAGCTCGGCTTCGTGGGCGAGGAGGCCGAGGGCTGCCCGCTGCGTCGCGGCATGGGCGTGACGCCCTGGGACTACGGCCGAGATCTCTTCGTTCGCAATGGGACCCGGGTCGCGCGTTATCGCGCAGAGAGCCGAGACTTCTCGGATCAAGAGATCGCCGCGGTCAAGCACGGCCTGGGTCAGGTCTATGTCGACGTCTCGAAGAAAGCGGCACCAGACGACTTTGCCCGCGATCTGATCCAGCTGGTCCGCAGCCGCGTGTGCGCGAGCTGCCCCGAGCGCGAGCGCTGCACGGGGATGTTCGAGCCGCTGCTCGAGGACGTGTTCACCCGCGACGACGCCGAGGTCCGCGAGGTGATCGCCGGGCTGCGCGGTGACGTCCTCGATCTCGGCTGCGGCGAGGGGCCCTACGCCGCGCTTTTGGCGCCTCTCGCCCGGGCGGGGACCATTCGCTACCTGGGCGTCGATCCGCACGCCCAGGCGATCGCGGACCTGCGCCAGCGCTGGCCGTGGGCCGAGCTGCTCGAGGCCGACGGCGAGACCCTCGAGCTCGCGCCTGATCGTCGTTTTGATCATGTGCTGATATTGCGAGCGTGGAATCACCTTCGCGATCCGGCGGCGGTGTTGGCCCGCTTGATTCCGCGCCTGCGTCCGGGTGGCAGCTTGACCCTCGTCGACAACGTCGCCTTCGGGCTCGCGCGCGGCCGGGCGCAGACCCACCGTGGCGAGCGCTCGCGGGCGATCTTCGAGCACTACCGCAACGACACCCTGGCCGACGCCGAGCGCATCGCGGGGCCGGTGGTCGAGGCGCTCGGCATGCGCGCGCTGTCGCGGCGCGAGGTTGGCCCCGAGCGCAGCAACCAGTGGCTGCTGCGCTACGAGCTGCCCGCGGGCTGACCTCCGGGTCGCGGTGTGTGAGCTTCCCGCCGGGCAGCGCAGTCGTGGATGCTCTCCAGCCGCAATGCTGATAGGCTGCGCGACCGGAAGAGCTTTTGATGAGCGACGAGAACCAGACCTCCGTCCCCGATATCCCCGAGGCCCTCGTCGGCGTCGACCTCGGCGAGCAATCCGTGAGCATGACCCTCGACGCCGAGCTCTACCCGCTCCAGGCGGTCTACGGCGCGGCCTATATCTTCATCGATCGCTGCTACGTGTTCATCGATCGCCCCGAGGCGGGTCGCTTTCGGGTGACCTTGAGCGCCAAGCAAGGGGTCGAAGAGATCGCGGCTCTGCGCGCGCTGATCGGCGAGTTCGCCAACGAGCTGCTGTCTTGTGCCTGGCGCCACCAGATCACCCAGGACAACCGCGTGGCGATCGAGACGGTCACCGTCCAGGCCATCGCCGGCGCCATGGGTGAGCCCTCGCTCGACGACCTCGCCGACTTCGACTTCACCGATGAGGCCCTCGACGATCCCCTGGGCATCGCCCAGTCCTGGGAAGAGAAGCACGGGCGCAAGGACCCGGCCGAGGGCGCCGAGTCCCAAGGGGGCTCGGCGTGAGCCGGGCGCTCCGTTTCCCGCGGACCGTCTACGTCGGCGAGGCCGTCGACGAGGCAGTCAAGACCTGGTCGCGCTTCGCCGAGTTCGAACTCGCCGAGACCGACGATCACTGGGTCGTGACCATCTCCCCCAAGCACGCCGAGGCTGCGCGGCAGATCATCGGCGAGTTCGCCAACACCGTGCTCGGGCTGACCGTCGACCGCGGCGGCGTGGCGAGCGAATAGAGTCGAGAGCGCCATGCAGCCGATCAACCTGGCCCAGATCCAGCCCCGCCCCGGCACCCAGGCCTTCTTTCGTTGGCGACAGATCGCCGACGACGCCGTGCTGATCACCAACTACGAGGGCAACTTCTTGATCCTCACCGGCGAGGAGTTCGCCAGCTACGCCCGCGGCGACATCGCCCCGGACAGCGAGCTCCACGCCCGGCTCAGCGAGCACAACTTCCTGCGCGCCAGCTACGACGTGCAGGCCGCGACCGAGCGGGTCAAGGCCCGGCGCTACTTCGTCCACGGCGGCCCGCTGCTCCACGTCATGGTGGTCACGCTGCGCTGCAACGAGACCTGCGTCTACTGCCACGCCTCGCGGGCCAACATGGACGCGGTCGAGACCGACATGAGCGTCGAGACGGCGCGCAAGGCCGTCGACCTCGCGCTGTCGAGCACCAACGGCTTCGTGACGATCGAGTTCCAGGGCGGCGAGCCGCTGGTCAACTTCCCGGTCGTCAAGGAGATCATCGAGTACGCGACCAAGCGCAACCAAGAGGTGGGCAAGCGCCTCGAGTTCACGATGGTCTCGAACTTCGCCCTGCTCGACGAGGACAAGCTCCAGTACCTGCTGGCCAACAAGGTCCAGCTGTGCACGAGCATCGACGGCCCCGAGCAGCTGCACAACGCCCAGCGCAAGCTGCCCCAGAGCCACAACGCCTTCCAGGCCGCCGCGCGGTGGATCAAGCGGGTCAACGAGGCCTACGAGGAGATCGGCCTCGACCCGACCCTCTATCACGTCGAGGCCCTGCTCACGACGACCAAGGCGACCCTCGACCAGTGGAAGGAAGTGGTCGACACCTACGTCTCGCTCGGCTGCAAGACCATCTTCTTGCGGCCCATCGATCCTTTCGGCTTCGCCGAGCGGGCGCGCCTGCGCCTCGAGTACCCGCGCAGCGCGTACCTCGAGTTCTACCGCAACGCCGTCGACTACATGATCGAGCTCAACAAGCAGGGCGTGGAGATCCTCGAGCGCTACGCGGCGATCTTCCTGACCAAGATCCTGCGCGGCGAGGACCCCAACTTCCTCGACAACCGCAGCCCCGCCGGGGCCGGGATCGGCCAGCTCGCCTACAGCTACGACGGCAAGGTCTACACCTGCGACGAGGGCCGGATGCTCGCGGCAATGGGTGACGACGTCAGCTTGCTCGGCGACGTCGACACGCCCTACCGCAAGATCGTCGGCCACGAGACGGTGCGCGCGATGACCATCGCCACCAACCTCGACCAGCAGCCGGACTGCGTGAGTTGCGCATATCAGCCCTACTGCGGGACGAACGCGGCCTACAACTACAAGAGCCAGGGCTCCGTCTTTGGCCGCATGCGCGACAACAACGTGTGCGCGGTTCACAAGGGGATCCAGGACTATCTGTTCGAGAAGCTCGCGGAGAACGATCCCCAGGTCATGGAGATCTTCCAGCGCTGGACGACGATCCGGCCGCGCGAGCACTTCGTCCAGGAGCCGCCGGTCGGCATCGAGTCCTGAGCGCGGCCGCGCTCGAAATTGGCCGGGACCTCGTTCAGGGGCTCCCGGCCGATTTTTTTAACCCGAGTGTCCCGAGTCGAATGGGGTCTGGCGCCCGCCTCTGCTCGGCGGCGGGGTGTGGCAATTGCTCGGGAATTCGAATCGAGTGACCGGCTGGGCGGACAGGGCCGGGCGGGGGAGCTGGATGGGGGTGTGAGCGCTCGAGCGCGCTACCGAGCATCCGCGTTCGCGCGTTACGCGGTGCCGCGAGCCTGGCCAGAGAGAGCTATTTGGGCGCTTCGAAGCGCGATCAAATCACGACAAGCACCCCGCGCTCGTGTTAGTGTCCTCGGCAGGATCCTGACATGGCAAACGATCGCGATTCGAAGAAACCCGCCGAGCTCGACCTCCCCGTCTTTGGGCGGAAGGCCAGCCCGCTGCTCAACGCCGAGCAGCGCGAGATTTCCGACAACGCGGTGGCGTTCGCCGACACCTCCCGCACGGTTGCGATGTTCGACGCCCCCGGCGACCCCGGCCACGGCTCGCATGGTTCGCACGGCAGCCACGGCTCGCACGGTTCGCACGGCAGCCACGGTTCGCACGGTAGCCACGGTTCGCACGGTTCGCACGGCAGCCACGGCTCGCACGGCAGCCACGGCTCGCACGGCAGCCACGGCTCCTGGTAAACCCGAGCCAGGCCCGGCCTGCGCCGAGGCGATGATCTTTCTAGGCGAACGCAGGCTCCCTGCGTTCGCCTTTGGCGTGTGAATGATGCTCGACCACCAGTCCAAGTCCGCCGCGACCGAGACCCTCGCCGAGGGTGAAGGGAGCGAGCGCGCCGGGGTGGCCGAGCGCATGGCCGAGCGCGCGGCCCGGGTCCACATCCTGACCGGGGCCGTGTGCAACAACAACTGTGTGTTCTGCATGGAGGAGGATCGCGAGCAGCGCTACGTGACCAACTCGCAGACCACCGACGAGACCGTGCGCTGGATCCTCGGCCAGCACGAGCAATTCGAGGAGGTCTGCTTCACCTCGGGCGAGCCGACCACGAACCCGCGCCTGCATCATTGGGTGAAGATGGCCAAGCAGGCCGGAGCGCGGCGGATCTCGATGATGACCAACGGCCGGGCACTGAGCCACGAGCAGTACGCGAAGCGGCTCATGGCCCTGGGCATGAACCGGTTCTACATCTCGATCCACGGGCACACGAAGAAGCTCCACGAGGGCCTGACGCGGACCCCGGGCTGCTTCGAGCAGACCGTGGGCGGCCTCGACACCATCGCTCGCTTCAAGCGCTACGGCATCGAGCTGCACACGAGCACGGTGATCACCAAGCGCAACCTGCCGCACATGGGCGAGATCTATCGCTTCTTGCGCAGCCACGGCGTCGACGAGGTCGTCTTCAACGTCATGCAGGCCAACGGCCGCGCCGACACCTACTTCGACCTGATCTTCCCGACCTATGTGGAGATCGCCGCGGTCGCCCGGGCCTTCTTCGCCGAGCAGAGCCAGCGCGAGGCCGAGGTCTCGGCCGTGCTCGTCGACATCCCGCTGTGCACGACCGAGGGCATCCCCGATCCAAACCGCGGCTACGTCGAGAACTACGTGCACTACGAGCACGAGGACACCCACGGGCTGCTCAGCGAGGAGATCCTCGGTCAGCGCGCGGGCGGAGCCTCGGGCGAGCTCGTGCAGATCCGCCGCGGCGACCTCGACGACAACGCCCGTCACAAGCGCGAGGCCTGCCGCGGCTGCAAGTACGACGCGGTCTGCGAGGGCGTGTGGGGCAACTACCTGCGCCGGCGCGGCTGGGATGAATTCGAACCGGTGCCCGCGTAGCCGGGCGCGGTGGAGCCGGGGGTGGCGGTGATGCCCGTGGCAGGACCGGACGCGCCGGAGGTCAAGATCCTCGCGCATAACGCGGGCTTCGAGATCGTCGCCAGCGCGGACCGGGCGTGGTGCTTCGACCGTCGCACGCGTGGCCCGGGGATCGCCGCGGCGGTCTCGGGCGGGCTCGCGGGCGTGCTCTTCGTCAACGCCGCCGTCGCGCTGGTGCTCGCCCTCGGCGGCGGCGCGATCGGGCCGTGGTGGCTGCCCCTGCTCGAGGCCGGCCTCGGCGTGATCGCGGGGCTGGTCTGCAAGTTCAGCTTGAACCTCCGCCAGGCTCGCTTCGCCTGTGAGCGGGCCAAGCTGCGCCCGCTCGTGGTCGTGGATCGCCACGCCGGCTTGGCCTACGACGCCGACGGCCAGGCGCTCGCGCGGACCGATGAGATCCCCGCGCGCAAGGGCATGCTGATCGACTCGTCTGCGCCCGCGCTGCGCCTGCTCCTGCCCTCGGGCAAGCGCGTCGAGGTGTTTCGCGGCTCGCTCTTTGGCGGGGGGATCGAGGCCGGGCTCGAGGCCTTGCGCGAGCTCGGCTTCGCCAAATAGCGCGTGGATCAGCCGACGTCGCGGTAGGCGATCAGCAGCGCCGAGAGGTCGTAGATCGGCGGGGTGTGGCTGCCGCCGTCGTACTCGCAGCTGGTCCCCAGGGCGCAGCCGGTGCACTCGGGGGTGTCGGGGCGGCAGCTGTTCTCGTAGGCCTCGACGTCGTAGACCACGCTCGCGCTCTCGCCGGGGACCGCCGCGGCGCTGATGTCCTCGAGCCAGGGGATGACCTCGGCGCCGGGGCACCAACCGGCGCGGCTGTACTGCCAGGTGCCCTGCTGACCCTCGACCGGGGTCTCGCTGCAGTTGTCGCGCCAGATCTGGCGCACGAAGGGCTGACCGGCGACCAGGAAGCCGTGGGTGCGGGGGCAGAACTCGGCGCAGTTGTTGAGGTTGCCCTGGCCGTGGCCGGTGATGATCGCCCGCAGCGCGAAGGCGTCGGCTTCGGCCGGGAGCTCGATGGTGGTCTCTGGCACCGAGTCCGCGATGGGCTGGGCCGGGTCACCATAGGTCACGGTGCGCAGATCCCAGATCGGCGTGGCGGAGATCGGCACGCGGGTGGGGGCGCCGCCGATGAAGTCGAAGCGCGCATCGACGACCCAGCCGTCGCCGCTGGCGTGACCCGGGCCGACCCAGGTGTCGATGAACACGCGCATGGTGAGCGGGCCGGCGAGCAGCGGGCGCAGCTCGCTGACGTCGATGATGTGCTGGGCCCCGACCCCGTAGGGGGTCATGAAGCGGGCGACCTCGATGATCGACTCCTCCTCTGCGCCGTGGTTTTCGACGATGCCGAGCCAGCCCTTGCGGTCCCAGGCGTCGCAGCTGCCGGCCCCGTTTGGGCAGCTCAAGGTCAGGTCGAGCAGGATCTGCTCGTAGGCGAGGGCGGCCTCGGGGAAGTCGAGCTCGACGTCGACTTGGCGCTGGTTGTCTCCGCCCAGGAAGTAGACGGGGGTGTGGTCGAAGGCGAGGACCGAGGTGTCTTCGCCGACCTCGGGGGTGAAGGGCGTCCCGTCGGTGTCGGTGGTGTCGTTGGTCTCGCCCGTCTCGTCGGTTGCACCGAGGCTCGTCTCGTCGGTCGTCGAGCTCTCGTCGCTGTCGTCTCCGGTTGGGTCTCCCTGCCCCGCGCACGCGAACATTGGCGCTAGTAACGCCAACGCGGCCGCGAGCGATCCGAAGTTGCCCCGAGCGCGGGCATGGCTGGCGTTGTCGAGAAGCGAGATCATGACACGCACAGTACGATGATGGAGGTGGTGACGGGGAGTTCAGAGTTTGGCCCGAGGGGGGAGCTCGGTCGTCACTCGGTCACACTCGCGCGCTACATCCTCCTCGATCGCTGCGGCGCTGGGAGCGTGGGCGTGGTCTTTCGTGGCTACGATCCGCAGCTCGATCGTCAGGTGGCGATCAAGCTGCTGCGGGCGCACAGGCGCTCGCGGCGACGAGAGAGCCTGCTGCTCTACGAGGCCCAGGCCATGGCTCAGATCTCGCACCCCAACGTGATCGGGGTCTACGACGTGGGCTCCTACGACGAGGAGGACCTCGGGCGTGGCTCGAGCGAGGAGCTCGGCTTGCTCGGGATCCCGAGCTGCGGCGTGTTCGTGGTCATGGAGCTGATCGAGGGCTGGGACCTGCGCGAGTGGCTCGTCGCAAAGCGCCGCGACTGGCGGGAGATCGTCGAGGTGTTCACGGCCGCGGGCCGCGGACTGGTGGCCGCCCACGAGGTCAACCTCGCGCATCGAGACTTCAAGCCGACCAACGTGCGGGTGAGTCGAGACGGGCGCGTGTGCGTGCTCGACTTCGGCCTGGCGCGCTCGGAGGAGGGCGCCCCGGGCGGGCGCAAAGGAGATGGCCGGCTCGCGGGGGAGGGGGCGCGAAGCGGGGAGGGGGCGCGTAGTCGAGACGAGCCTCAGGTGGAGGCGCAGCTGCTGCGAGCGAGCGCGCGGCGGCGGCGGATCGTGGGCACGCCGCTCTACATGGCGCCCGAGCAGCACCGAGGCGAGGACGCCGGCGTGCTCGCGGATCAATACAGCTTCGGGGTCGCGCTCTACGAGGCCCTCGCCAGGGCCGAGCCCTTTCGCGGCAAGCTCGAGGAGATCGCCGCGGCCAAGCACCTCTCGGCCTGGCCGGAGCCGGAGGACTCGGGCGACGCGCCGGCGCGGCTGTGGGCGGCGATTCAGCGCTGCATGAGCGTCGACCCGAACGCTCGCTTCCCCTCGATGGCCGTCGCGCTCGAGGAGGTCGAGGCCTGCCTGGTCCCGCGTCGCCGCTACACCCTGTCCTTCGTGCTCGGCGGGCTGCTGTGCGTGGGCGTGGGCGTGGGCCTGGCGCGGGCGCGCCTGCTCGATCCTCTCGAGGACCCCTGCGCGGGCGGAGAGGCGCGGGTCGCCCGGGTGTGGAGCGACGCGGCGCGCGGGCGGGTCGAGTCGGGACTGCGGGCCTCGGGGGCGCGCTACGCCGACACGACCTGGACCGTGGTCGCGGCCGAGATCGACGAGTATGGCGCGGCCTGGGTCCGCCAGCATCGCACGGCCTGCGAGGCCAGCCGCCTCCACGGTGAGCAGTCCGAGGCCTCGCTGGATCTGCGCATGGCCTGCCTGGACAGCCGCCTGCGAGAGCTCGACTTGTTGATCGAGACCCTGGCCGAGGCCGACGCCGACGTGGTCGAGAACGCCGTCGAGGCCGTCCACGCCCTGAGCCCGGTCGAGCGCTGCGAGGACCTCGACGCGCTCGGCGAGCGAGCTGCACGCGCGCGCACGCCAGAGGAGCGCGCCAGGCTGGCGCGCGCCCACGACAGGCTCTCCGAGGCCAAGATCAGCGAGTCCGCGGGTCGCTACGAGCGGACGCTGATGATCTGCGACGCGCTCGAGGCCGAGGCCGAGGCGGCGGGCGACCGGGCGCTGCTCGGGGCCGCGCTGCTGCGTCGCGCGGCGGCGTTGGAGGGGCGAGGCGGCTTCGAGGCCGCCCGCGAGGCGCTGCTCGAGGCCGGGGCCGCTGGCGAAGCCGGGCGCGACGACGCCGTGGTCGCCGACGCCTGGATCCGCATGGTCTGGGTCGTCGGGGTCGAGCTCGCGCGCACCGCTGAGGGCGAGATCTGGCGGCGCCTGGCCGAGGCCGCGCTCGAGCGCCTCGGCGCAGACCCGCTGCGCGAGGTCGAGCTGCTCCACAACCGCGCCGGCCTCGAGAACGCCCACGGAGACCACGAGGCGGCCTTCGTCGACTACGAGCGGGCCCTCGAGATCCAGCTGCGCCTGTTCGGCGAGCACGACCCGGTCGTGGCGCGCACGCTCAACCATATCGCCAACGTGCTGATCAACATGCGTCGCTACGACGAGGCCGAGCGCTACGCCGAGCGCTCCTTGCACATGCGCGCGGCCAGCTTGGGCGCCGAGCACCCCCTGGTTGCTGCCTGCTACAACAACATCGCGGTGATCCGCCGCCGCCAGCGTCGCCCGCTCGACGCCCTCGACTCGGTCCAGCGCGCCATGGCGATCGTCGGCGGCAGCGGCACGCGCCTCGAGGTGGTCTCGCTGCTGATCTCGCGCGACATCTACAGTGATCTCGAGCGCGACGAGGAGCGCCGCGAGCAGCTCACTCGCCTGCTCGAGCTGCCCGCGGACCTACTCCCGCGCTGGGACAGCCGCGAGGGCATCGAGGCCGAGCTGCTCCAGGTCGAGGCCAAGCTCGCGGGCCAGGGCGAGGCCCTGCCCGCGGTTCCCAGGGGCTTCTTGCCGCGCTGACGCGGCTGGTCGTCGCTATTGGGGGTTGCCGCAGAAGTCCTGGGGCTTGACCCAGCCGATCATCTGAACCCAGAAGGACTGGACGTCGGCGTAGCCCTGCCAGTCGCTGTCGAAGGTGATCCACTCGTCGCCCCAGACGACCACGCGCCCGCCCTCTAGGCTCTCGTGCGCCAGGCCAGCGTCGCCCTGGGCGACGGTCGCGAAGATCTCGGAGCTGCCCTGGTTCTCCTGGTCGGCGGGCGCGATGCCGCCGGCGTAGTTGACGTCGCTGATGCCCATGGAGATCGGGTGGGCCTGGTCGAAGATCGGGGTCGTGCCGCCGCTGGTGTGCAGGTAGCCGCCGACGTAGGCCAGGCCGAAGGGATCGAGGACCGTGTTCGCGCGGTCGCGCTCGGGGACCGGGTTGCTGCTGTCGAAGTTGTAGCCGATCAGCGTGATCATCCCGCGGCCCTCGGTCTTCACGAAGGCCTCGATCGCCGCGGCCTCGTCCTCGCTCAGCCCACGCTGGATGCGGTCGATGATCAGCACGTCGTAGACCGAGAGGAAGTCGGCGTCGACGATCCCCGGCTGATCGACGATCAGCGTGCGGGTCACGCTCGTGCCCTGCTCCTCGAGCCAGGCCTCGAAGTCGGAGGTCGGCGCGAAGCCGGTGTCGCCGAGGATGCCGATGGACAGGCAGTCGCAGATCCCGTCGTTGGCCACGTCGACGTCGTCGATCTGGCCGTCGCAGTCGTTGTCGATCAGGTCGCAGGTGACCTCGATGGCCTCGTCGGGGACGCAGCCTCCCTCGGTGTCGGTATCGGTATCGGTGTCGGTATCGGTATCGGTATCGGTATCGGTATCGGTATCGGTGTCGGTCCCCGAGTCGGTCTCGGTGCCGGCGTCGGTCTCGGTGCCGGCGTCGGTCTCGGTGCCAGCGTCGGTCTCGGTGCCAGCGTCGGTCGTGCCGGCGTCGGTGTCGGTGTCGGCGTCGGTCTCGGATGAGCTCGTGCTCGCGGCGTCGGCGGACTCGTCCTCGGCGGACTCGCTCTCGCTGCTCTCGGAGCCGACCTCGTCGGCGGCCTCCTCTCCGCTGCTGTCGCCACAGGCGAGGGCAGGGAGGAGGAGGGCGGAGGACAGCAGAAAGCGAAGCTTTTGGTAGTCGATGCGCATCCGCAGATCGTCGCGAACTTTTTTGAGGGGAGCTCGAAAGTGAAGCACAGGCCGCCGAGGTGGCGCTGTGGGGCCTTTTGGGGCCCAGCGCGGACGGGGCGCGTGGGCACGGGCGTGCGCGCCCCCTTCGCGGCGCGGCCGTTGAGCGTTGGCACTTTGCAACAAATCGTCGATCTCGATCGTGTCATTTCTCGACCGCGACATTGGAGCGGGGCGCCGAAGAGTTGCTGACAAGGGCCGCGCGAGGCGGGACAATGTCCGCCCCCCGTGCCGACCATCTCGCAGCTCGAGTACATCCTCGCCGTCCACGAGACCGGGCACTTCGGCCGCGCGGCCGCGCTCGCGGGCGTCTCGCAGCCGACCTTGAGCACGCAGATCCAAAAGGTCGAGGCCGAGCTCGGGCTGACGATCTTCGACCGTCAGGCCAAGCCGATCGCCGTGACGCCGCCGGGGCGGGCGTTGATCGAGCACGCGCAGGTGGTGATCGACGCGCACCGCAACCTCCTGCGCCACGCGGCCGGCCACTTCGAGGCGCCCGCGGGGGAGCTGGTCCTCGGGGTGATCCCGACCCTCGCGCCCTACGTGCTCCCCTGGTTTCTCAGGCGCTTCGCCAGCGAGTACCCCTCGATCACTCTCGAGGTGCTCGAGCGGCCCACGGACGAGCTCGTCGCCGAGATCAACCGCGGGCACGTGGACGCGGCGATCTTGTCGACGCCCCTCGACGAGGGCGCGCTCGAGGAGCGCGTGCTCTTCTACGACCCCTTTTACCTCTATAGCCACCCCGAGGAGCCGCTGATGCGCGCGGCGGAGGTCGACGTCGACAGCCTGGATCCGCGCAAGCTGTGGCTGCTCGAAGACGGCCACTGCGTGCGCGCCCAGGTCACGAGCTTCTGTGGGCTGCAAGAGCGCGAGCACCTCGGCTCGGTCCGCTTCGCCGGCGGCAGCCTCGAGACGATCTGTCGGCTGATCGACGCCTCCGAGGGCTACACGCTGATCCCCGAGACCTGCGCCCAGACCCTGAGCAAGGACGTGCGGGCTTGCTGCGTGCGGGCCTTCTCGGGCGGGGTCCCGACCCGGGAGATCAGCCTCGTGCATCACCGTCGGTCGTGGAAGGTCGACCTGATCGAGGTGCTCGAGGTGGTCGTCCGCGCTGGGATCCCCCGGGTGCTGGCGAGCGTCGAGCCCGACGAAGACATGATCTTGCCGGTGCGCTGAGTGACGCGCCGGGTGCCTGTGACCCCAGGCTTGGGGGGCGAGGGCGACAAGGCGAGGGCGAGCGCCGGCGGCCGATCGGGACGACTCGAAGGTCACTGTTTCTCGTGTGGGTCTCCGCACTGGAGATAACGCCATTCGTATCTAGTTATGAACCTGTCAGGTCGTGACATAGAGCGCAGCTATCGGGTGATTGGCAGCATCGATTAGACCGCTGCCCAGCCGAAGAATAGGAATGAGAGAGGAGGTATGTAGATGACGCACAAACCAGGACTCTCTCGACCCTTGTCTTTGACCGCGCTGATCGGCTGGTCGGCGCTGATGATCGGCTGCTCGGCCCCGGCCAAGGGGGGAAGCTCGAAGGAGCCCACGGCCGAGGGCGGGGCCGTGGTCAGCCAAGAATGCGTGTCCAAGCCCAGCGCGCCCTACACCAACGACGACTGGTGGCCGGAGCGCCTGGACCTCAGCGTGCTCGCCCACCACGCGCCGACCGGCGACCCCGTGGACGAGGACTTCGACTACGCCGCGGCCTTCTCGAAGCTCGACCTCGACGCGGTCAAGGCCGACATCGAGAAGCTGCTGACGACCTCGCAAGAGTGGTGGCCGGCGGACTACGGCCACTACGGCGGCCTGATGATCCGTCTGGCCTGGCACAGCTCGGGGACCTATCGGACCTCCGACGGCCGCGGGGGCTCGGGCGACGGGGCGATCCGCTTCGCGCCGCTCAACAGCTGGCCCGACAACGCCAGCCTCGACAAGGCCCGGCGGCTGCTGTGGCCGGTCAAGCAAAAGTACGGGCGCAGCCTGTCGTGGGCCGACCTGATCGTGCTCTCGGGCAACGTCGCCTTCGAGTCCATGGGCTTTGAGACCTTTGGCTTCGGCGGCGGGCGCGAGGACATCTACGAGCCGCGGGACATCAACTGGGGTCCGGAGACCAAGTGGTTGACGGACGAGCGCTTCACGGAGGACGGGCACCTCAAGATGGGCCTGGGCGCGAGCGAGATGGGGCTGATCTACGTCAACCCCGAGGGCCCCGGGGGCGAGCCGGATCCGCTGCTGGCCGCGAAGCACATCCGCATCACCTTCGGCCGCATGGCGATGAACGACGAGGAGACGGTCGCGCTGATCGCTGGCGGGCACACCCTGGGCAAGGCCCACGGCGCGGCCCCGGCCAAGGGCCACCTCGGCCCGGAGCCCGAGGCCGCGCCCCTCGAGCAGCAGGGCCTGGGCTGGAAGAACAGCCACGGCACCGGCAAGGGCGGCGATGCGATCACCAGCGGGCTCGAGGGCGCGTGGACGATGACGCCGGATCACTGGTCCCACGACTACTTCGCCAACCTCTATGAGTACGAGTGGGTGCTGATCGAGGGCCCCGGCGGCGCCAAGCAGTGGGAGCCCACCGACGAGAGCAGCAAGGTGGTCCCCGACGCCCACGACCCGGGCAAGGTCCACAAGCCGATGATGTTCACCACGGACCTGGCCCTGAAGATGGACCCGGCCTACGCCAAGATCTCGCGGCGCTTCTACGAGCACCCCGAGGAGTTCGAGGCGGCCTTCGCCAGGGCCTGGTTCAAGCTCACGCACCGCGACATGGGCCCGCACGCGCGCCTGCTCGGCCCCGAGGTCCCGCCGCCGCAGATCTGGCAGGACCCGGTGCCCGCGGTCGACCACCCGCTGATCGACGCCAAGGACGTGGCCGCGCTCGAGAACCAGGTGCTGGCCGCGGGGCTGTCCTCGGCCGAGCTGATCAAGCTGGCCTGGGCCTCGGCGTCGAGCTACCGCGAGACCGACATGCGCGGCGGGGCCAACGGCGCGCGCATCCGCCTGGCGCCGCAAAAGGACTGGGAGGTCAACGAGCCCAAGCTGCTCGCCGAGGTGCTGCCCGCGCTCGAGAAGATCCAGGCGGACTTCAACGCCAAGCAGCGCGGGGGCAAGCAGGTCTCGCTCGCGGACCTGATCGTGATCGCCGGCAACGCGGCGGTCGAGGACGCGGCCAAGCGCGCCGGCGTGACGGTCGACGTGCCCTTCGCTCCGGGCCGCAGCGACGCGACCCAGGCGATGACCGACGCCGAGTCCTTCGCCCCCCTCGAGCCGCACGCCGACGGCTTCCGCAATTACGTGGGGGATCTGGGCGAGGACGCCGGCGAGCCCCTGCCGGAGCTGCTCGTCGAGCGCGCCGACATGCTCAGCCTGACGGCGCCGGAGATGACGGTGCTGATTGGCGGGCTGCGCGTGCTCGGGGCCAACCACGGCGGCAGCCAGCACGGCGTGTTCACGGACCAGCCGGGCGCGCTGACCAACGACTTCTTCGTCAACCTGCTCGACATGAGCGTGGAGTGGAGCAAGTCCGAGGCGGTCGAGGGCCTCTACGAGGCTCGCGACCGCAAGACCGGGGACGTGCGCTGGACGGGCACCGCGGTCGACCTGGTGTTCGGCTCGAACTCGCAGCTGCGCGCGCTCGCAGAGGTCTACGGGGGCGACGACGCCAAGGACAAGTTCGTGCACGACTTCGTCGCCGCGTGGACGAAGGTGATGCAGCTCGATCGCTTCGACCTGGCGAAGGGCTGAGCTCGGTCGGGCGCTCGGCCGGGTCGGGGTCGACCTGGCCGGGCGCCGAGCTCAGTCTGGCTGGGCCGGCTCTGGCTGGGTGGTCATCGGCTGCCCAGCCTGCGCGCGTCGAAAGTCGACGTAGCCGGCCATCAGCGCGCGGTAGACCATGGCCCCGAGCAGCGCGTGGCCCTTGAAGCTGGGGTGCGAGAGGTCGCCGCTCATCAGGCTCTCGCTCTTCCAGCGGGCCACGGCTCCGTCGCCGCCCATGGCCGCGAGGGTGTCGAAGAAGGCGCAGCCCTCGGCGAGGGCGACCTCGCGCTGGGCCGTGGTCATGCGCGCGACGATCTCGCGGCTGACGACTCGGCCGCCCACGCGCTCGCCGTGGTCGACGGGGCCCATGATCAGGCAGGCGGCCGCGGGCCGGGCCTGCCTGAAGCGGCGGATGACCGCGGCGTAGTCCTCGACGTAGGGGTCCATGGTCTCGCGCAGGTCCGCGCGGGTCATGTCGTTGCCGCCGAAGGTGAAGACCATCAGGTCGAGGCCGCGGTGCTCGAGCTGATCGTGGAGGTGGGCGTCGTCGAACTCGCCCAGGCGCTTGGTGAACGCGCCGATCAGCGCCATGCCGTCCCAGACCACGCCGGGCCCCTCGCGCTCGAGCACGACGCCGTAGGCCCGGACCAGCCCGCCCCCGCCGGCGCGGACCTCGACGCGGTGCGGGCCGTCCTCGAGCTCGATGCGCTCCCAGGCGTCGACCTTCTCGAGGCCTTGGGCGAGCTGCGCCTCGCTCAGCGCGGTGTCGACCACGACCTCGCTGCCGCCGCGATCGGGCCCGCCGTCGATGCGCACGCGCAGCTTGCCGCCCTTGTCGCGGCGCATGAACCACAGCTCGAAGTCGGAGATCCGCAGGCCGACCGGGCCCTTGCTGGGGGTCTCGAACTCGCTCGCCGCCCCGCCCGTGGACCACACCGTGACCCCGCCGTAGCCGTAGCGCCCGTCGGTCTTCATGCAGCGGTTGCGGATGAAGCACAGCTCCCAGGGGCCCGCGCCCGCGCTCTCGAAGCGCACGTTTTGGTGGCGGTAGCTGGCGTCGTAGCGCTCGAGGGCGTGGAAGCCGTGGCCGGCGTCGCCGAAGCGGGCCTGCATGCGCCGGCGGATCGCCGAGGTGATGCCGTCGTTGCCGAGCACCGAGTCGCCCCAGTGGCCGACGCGGGTCAGCGCCCCGGCGTAGCCGAGGTCCGTGCGCGTGAGCGCCTCGTAGAAGGGCGCGAGGGCGGCGGGGTTCTCGATGGCGCGCTCGAGCTCGGCGGGATCGGGGTCGAGCGCGTGGGCGGCGTAGTCGGGGTAGCGAGCCCCGCCCTCGCTGTCCGGGGGCGGGTCGACGACCTCGCGCTCGGCCACGGGATCGACGACCTCGTCCACGGCGCGCTCGGCCAGGGCGGCCATGTGCGCGGCCGCGTCGGCGTCGGCGTCGGCGGCTGCGCCCTGGCCCATGAGCTCGCGGCCGATCACGTTCCAATAGGGCACGTAGTCCTCGCCGGCGCGCCACGGCTGGGCCCACTCGAGGGGGATCAGGTAGCTCGCGGCGACCAGCGCGGCGAAGGTCGCTAGGGCCGAGAGCAGCTTGGCGAAGGTCGAGATCGGCAGCGGGGCGCCGGCGGTGACGTCGTCTTCGCCGAGCACGACCTTGGAGACCTGCTCCTCGACGTCGAGCAGGCCCAGGTGGGAGTCGGGGGCCCGGTGCTCGCCGATCTCCGGCGTCGGCGAGCTCGAATCGGGCGCAGAGTCAGGACTGGAGTCAGGACTGGGGTCGGGCTCGGGCTCGGGCTCGGGATCCTCGGGCGAAGCGTCGCCCGTAGACGCCGTCTCGGGCGCGTCCGCGGGCGTGTTTTGGGCCTTCGTCTCGGCCGGGGTGCCTTCGTCTTCGTGGCGCACGCGCAGCTCCTAGAAGGCGAAGTAGATGTTGGCCCGCGGGCCGTCGAGGAGGTGGAGGAGCAGCAGGCAGAGCAGCGCGTAGGCCAGGCCGATGGCCGGCCCCGGGAGCCTGCAAAAGGCGCGCTGGAGGTGCTCGTCGACCCAGCGCCGCGGGGTGAAGTGGTAGGCGATGCCGAGCACCATCAAGATCAGCAGGCCGTACTCCACGAGGCCGAGGGCGGCCTGGAACCACCCCGCGCCCGCGTCGAGCTGCCCGGCCTCGGCGCGCGCGCGCAGCCAGTCGTGGGCGCCCTGGATCCGAAACAGCCCCTCGCGCACGCCCAGGGCCTCGAAGTCGAGCAACTTGGCGATCATCGCCTTGGCCCGGTCGAGGTCCTCGGCGCGGAAGAACACCCGGGTCAAGGTGGAGAAGTGGAAGGTCGAGAAGATGTGGATCGGCACGACCCAGGCCAGGCCGGGGCGGTCTTCTTTGCGGGTCCGCGGGGCCTGGGGCAAGAGCACGATCAGCGCGAAGATCAGCGCCGAGCCCCCGGCGAGGATCCCCGCCTTGGCCACGGGCAGGTCGAGCACGCTCAGGCCAAAGCCGTAGATCGCCAGGGCGAAGAGCGGCAGGCCCAGGGCCCACAGGCCGATCGCTCGGGCCACGCTGCGCTCGCGCAGGCGGTTCCAGCGGTTGAAGAGCACCGCCCCGCCCTGGAGGTTGCTGTAGATCACGAAGTTCCAGCTCGCGCCGTGCCACATGCCGACCAAGAACATGGTCAGCCACAAGTTGAAGTAGGTCCGGCCGTTGCTGCCGCGGCTGCCCCCGAGCGGGAAGAACAGGTAGTCGCGCAGCCAGGTCGACAAGGTCATGTGCCAGCGTCGCCAAAACTCGCCCACGTCCCGAGCCTGGTAGGGGCGGTCGAAGTTCTCGGGGATCTCGAAGCCCATCAGCTTGGCGACGCCGATGGCGATGTCCGAGTAGCCGGCGAAGTCGGCGTAGATCTGTAGCGTGAACGCGTAGAGCGCGAGCAGGCACTCGAGCGAGGTGAAGTCGCCCGGGGTGTCGAAGACGATGTCGGTGAAGTAGACGGCGATGAAGTCGCCGAGCACGACCTTCTTGATCAGCCCCTTGAACACGCGAAACAGCCCCTGCTCCACGGCGCTCGCGCTGACCGTGGGCTTGCGGTGGAGCTGGGGCAGAAACTCGCTCGCGCGGACGATCGGCCCGGCGACGAGCTGGGGGAAGAACACCACGAAGAGCGCGAAGCGGCGAAAGCTCGGCTCGGGGGTCAGGCGCTGGCGCCAGACGTCGATGGTGTAGCTGAGGCTCTGGAAGGTGTAGAAGCTGATGCCGATCGGCAAGATCGCGGCGATCACCGGCGCGCTCATGCCATCGACGGCGCCCGGGGCCACGGCGCTCGCGATGTCGAGGCTCGCCTGGATGAAGAAGTTTGCGTACTTGAAGTAGCCGAGCAGCCCGAGGTTGCCGAGCAAGCTGACGAGTAGCCACGCGTTGCGCCCGCGCCTGGCCTGGGCGGCGATCGCGGCGTCGGGGCTGGCGGCCGCGGCGTCGCGGCGGTGGATCTCCCGCGAGGCGACGTAGTCGAGGACCGTGGAGATCAGCAGCAGCCCCGCGAAGGTCCACGGGGGCGAGAGCGCGCCCTCCGGCGGCCGGGCGCTGGCCATGTAGAAGAAGTACGAGGCCGCGATCAGCAGCAGCACTCGCGCCCTCGGGTGACTGCGCAGGGCCCAGAAGGCCAGCAGCACCGGGACGAAGAAGAGGAGAAAGTCGAAGCTGGCGAACAGCATCGGAGCAGGCGCGAGAGGCCGAAGCTACCGCGGGGATCCGGCGGTGGCGACCTTCGTGCGCTCGGCCCCCGACGCGGCGGCTAGGGCGGTCATTCCAGCACAGCCTACGCGCGAGCTCCGCTCGCTCGCTCGCTTCGGGCTCAGGCCGCGGCGCGGATGCGGGTCGTGCCCTTCTCGAGCGCCCCGACGTTCTCGACCTGGGCGGGGTCCACGGCGAAGTGCGCACGGACCTCCTCGAGCGGCTTGTCGAGCCAGGACGTCCAGTCGACGCCGACGAAGGACTTGGCCTGCTTGCCCATCTGCCAGCCGAGGGCGACGGCCTCGAGGCGCCGGCTGATGTCGCGCTTTTCGAACAACAGGCCGTTGAGGAAGCCGGCGGTGATGATCGCCATGGCGGCGGGGCTGTCGAACTGGGCGCCGTAGAAAGCCTGGAGCCCGAGCTCGCTGGCCACGTCGGTGCCGAAGCCCGTGAGCACGTGCCACAGGTCGTGGCTGCGCTGGAGGTGGACGCGGATGCGATCGAAGGCGGTCTGGGGGGCCTCTTGGCGCTTGAGGGACTCGGGGTCGAGGCCGCGCTCGTCCAAGAAGGAGATCAGCTCGCGGCCGAGGCTGCCGGCGGGCAGCCGACGCAGCGCCGGGGGACGCAGGCTCAGGGGCGGGATGTCGCCCGAGGCGACCGGGCCGAAGTCCGGGCGCGAGAAGATCTCGTCGAGGAGTCCTTCGTCGTCGTTGGCGTCGATGCCGTCGATGAGCCGGAACACCCGATCGAGCTGGTTGGGGTTGCGCGTCATCGACGCGAAGGCCGCCAGGAAGCGAGCGCCGCTAATCAGCTTGGTCACGCTGTTCATGCCTACAAATATGAGCTACCACTCATATTTTGGTACTCGCTTATGGTTCAGAAAACCCGAAGCTCAAAAAGGCGCGCTAGTGGTCGTCGAAAGCCCACTCAGGCACGATCGAAGGCGACCGTGGAGGCGATACTGGTCGCGACTGCTCAGATTCTCGAGCGCGAGGGACCCGAGGCGGCCACGACGAACGCCATCGCGGCCTTGGCCGGGGTCAGCATCGGGACGCTCTATCAGTACTTCGAGGACCGCGAGGCGATCATCGAGGCCCTGGCCGAGCGGCACATCGAGCAGCTGCGCGCGCTGCTTTCGGAGGCACTGGGTGATCTCATGCAGCCCTCGCTGGAGGACGCGATCACGGGGCTGATGGACGGGCTGATCGCGGTGCACGAGGTCAACCCGCGCCTCGACCAGGCGCTCTTTCGCCTCGAGCCCCTGTCCGAGGTGGCGACGGCCGACGAGGTCCAGGCCTTTGCGACGACCATGGCCGCGGCCGCGCTGCGCATGCGCCCGGACCTGGAGATCGAGGATCCCGAGCGGGTGGCCTACATGCTGACCGCCGCCGTCGGTGGCGTGATTCGCGGCACATTGCGCCAGCGCCCCGGGGAGATCCACGAGCCCGGGTTTCGCCGCGGCCTCGTGGATCTGGTCATGGGCTTCCTCGAACGCCGGCGCAAACGCGCGGATCCGCCTTGACGAGGGAGCCGGCGCTAGGGCACCTTTGGGGAGGTGACTGACAGTCAGTCACATAGCCAACCCAAGAGTCGTCGGCGCCAGCTGCTGTCCACGGCCAAGCGTCTGTTCCTCGAGCGAGGCTTCGAGCAGACCAGCGTGTCGGCGATCGTGCGCGAGGCCGGCGTCGCCCAGGGGACCTTCTACCTCTACTTCAAGAGCAAGCAGGCGCTGCTGCCCTACCTGCGCGGCGAGGTGCTTCAGCACTACCTGCGCGCCTTCGACGAGCCCGAGGTCCAGCTCGAGCTGCCGGCGGACGCCCGCCTGGTCGCGGTCCTCGACCGGATCCACGCGAGCATGGCCGAGCAGGTGCCCATGGTTCAGGTCCTGCGCCGGGCGACGAGCTCCGAGGAGGTCGAGCGCATCTGGCTCGAGGGCCGCGAGACCCTGGCCAAGCCCCTGGCCGCGTTGATCGCCGACGGCCGCGCGCGCGGCTGCTTCGTGGTCGACGACGACCGCATGGCCGCGCACCTGGCCCTGGCGCTGCTCGATGATCTGCTCTTCGAGGCGATGGTCTGGGAGCGCCCGGCCCCGCCGGCGCGGACCTTGCCCCTGGCGACGCGCTTTTTGCTGCGCGCGCTGGGCAGCGCGCCCGAGCGCATCGACGCCCTGGTCCCCGAGCCCGCGCCCGAGCCCGCGCCACAACCGGAGTCTTCCCCATGAGCACGCACTACCGCTCCATCTTTCGTCCCGACCTCTTCGCCGGCCAGACCTTCGTGGTCACCGGGGGCGGCAGCGGCATCGGTCGCTGCACGGCCCACGAGCTCGCCTCCCTCGGCGCGCACACGGTGCTGATCGGCCGCAAGCTCGAGAAGCTCGAGCGGGTCATGGCCGAGATCCTCGACGATGGCAGCCAGGCCAGCTGTCACAGCCTCGACATCCGCGACGAGACCAATGTTCGCGACACCGTCGCGGCGGTCCTCGAGGCGCGCGGGGCCGTGGCCGGGCTGGTCAACAACGCCGGCGGCCAGTACCCGGCGCCGCTCGAGGCGATCAATCAAAAGGGCTTCGAGACCGTGGTCCGCACCAACTTGGTCGGCGGCTTCCTCATGGCCCGCGAGCTCTTCACCCAGCACTTCAAAAAAGCTGGCGGCGCGGTGGTCAACATCGTCGCCGACATGTGGAAGGGCATGCCGGGCATGGGCCACTCCGGGGCGGCGCGGGCCGGGATGATCAACTTCACCAAGACCGCCGCCGTCGAGTGGGCCCAAAATGGGGTCCGGGTCAACGCTGTGGCCCCGGGGTGGATCGCCAGCTCCGGCCTCGAGACCTACCCGGAGATGGTCCGCGCGATGATCCCCAAGCTCGCCCAGGGCGTGCCGCTCAAGCGCCTGGGCAGCGAGGCCGAGGTCTCGGCGACGATCTGCTTTTTACTCTCGCCGGCGGCGAGCTTCATCACCGGCGAGACCCTGAGCGTGGACGGCGGGGCCCCGCTGATGCCCCACCACTGGCCGATGCCCGACCACGATCGCTCCCGGTCCTACGCGGGCTTTCACCGCGACACCTTGCCCACCGAGCTCGCGGCCCTCGCCAAGCCCGAGCAGGGCCAGGACTGAGACCCATGCCCATCCTCCCCTCCAAGCTCGACACCCGCAGCGAGACCTATCAGCGCCAGCGCGCCGAGATGCTCGCCCTCGTCGAGGGCTTTCGCGCCCTCGAGGCCAATGTCCGCGCCCACGGCGAGGCCAAGCGCGCGAAGTTCGAAAAGCGCGGGCAGCTGACCCCGCGCGAGCGCGTGGATCGTCTGCTCGACCCCGGCAGCCCCTTCCTCGAGCTCTCGACCCTCGCCGGCTACAAGCTCCACGACGACAACGGCCGCCGCGACACCCTGGGCGGGGGCAACATCACGGGGGTCGGCTTCGTGTCCGGGGTGCGCTGCATGATCTCGGCCAACGACAGCGCGATCAAAGGCGGCTCGATCGCCCCCATGGGCCTGCAAAAGAGCCTCCGAGCCCAGCGCATCGCCCTCGAGAACAAGCTCCCGACCATCGGCCTGGTCGAGAGCGGCGGGGCCAACCTCAACTATCAAAGCGAGATCTTCGTCGAGGGCGGCCGGGTGTTCTGCAACATGGCCCGAGCCTCCGCCGCCGGGATCCCGCACATCACCGTGGTCCACGGCTCGTCGACGGCGGGCGGCGCCTACCTCCCGGGGCTGAGCGACTACGTGATCGTCGTCCGCGACCGCGCCAAGGTGTTCTTGGCCGGGCCGCCCCTGGTCAAGGCCGCGATCGGCGAGGAGGCCAGCGACGAGGAGCTGGGCGGGGCGCAGATGCACGCCGAGGTCTCGGGCCTCGCCGAGTACCTGGCCGAGGACGACGCCCACGGCGTGCGCATGGCGCGTGAGCTCGTCGCCAAGCTCGGCTGGAACGACCCGCTCGGCGGCGGCGGGGCGGGCCTGGCCGCGCGGTCCTTCAAGCCCCCGCGCTACGACAGCGAGGAGTTGTGTGGCCTCGTGCCCCCCGACCCGCGCCACCCCTTCGAGATCCGCGAGCTGATCGCCCGCCTCGTCGACGACTCGGACTTCCTCGAGTTCAAGGCGCGCTGGGGCACGGACACGGTCTGCGGCCACGCGGCGATCGAGGGCCACGCCTGCGGGATCGTGGCCAACGCCGGGCCGATCATGCCCGAGGGCTCGTGCAAGGCCGCGCAGTTCATCCAGCTGTGCTGCCAGGCCAACGTGCCGATCCTCTACCTGCAAAACACCACCGGCTTCATGGTCGGCAAGGCCGTCGAGCAGCGCGGGGCGATCAAGCACGGCGCCAAGATGATCCAGGCCGTGGCCAACGCCAGCGTCCCGCAGATCACCTTGATGATCGGCGGGGGCTACGGGGCCGGGAACTACGGCATGTGCGGCCGGGCCTTCGACCCGCGCTTCATCTTCGCCTGGCCCAACGCCAAGGTCGCGGTCATGGGCGCCGAGCAGATCGGCACGGTCATGGAGATCATCACCACGGCCAAGTTCGCCGCCACGGATCACCTGCTCGACGACGCGGCCAAGGCCGCCCGCGACGACAACGTCCGCATGATGCGAGAGGTCCTCGTCGCCAAGATCGAGGCCGAGTCCACGGCCTTGTTTGCGACCGCGCGGCTGTGGGACGACGGGATCATCGACCCTCGCGACAGCCGCCGCGTGCTCGCCATGGCCCTGTCGACCTGCCGCGAGGCCGCCGCCCGCGAGCTGCGACCCAACACCTTCGGGGTCGCGCGGTTTTGATTTCCCCCGCTTGTTCTCGCCCCGCCTGTTTTCGTCCCGCCTGTTTTCGTCCCCTCATCCGCCACTGTCACCGCGTCCTCCTGGGAGCCCGACCATGAAGTTCACCGAAGAGCACGAGCTACTGCGCAAGACCGTCAACCAGGTCATCGACAAATACGTCAACCCCCACGTCGACGGCTGGGAGGCCGAGGGCGCGTTCCCGGCCCACGAGGTGTTCAAGCGCTTCGGCGAGCAGGGCCTGCTCGGCCTCAAGTACCCCGAGGAGCACGGCGGCGCGGGCCTCGACTACTCCTACACCGTGGTCATGGCCGAGGAGCTGGCGAACATCGACTGCGGCGGCGTGCCCCTGGCGATCGGCGTGCAGACCGACATGTGCACCCCGGCCCTGGCCCGCTTCGGCAGCGAGGCGCTCAGGCGCGAGTTCCTCGAGCCGAGCATCGCCGGTGACCTGGTCGGCTGCATCGGCGTGTCCGAGGTCGGGGCCGGCTCCGACGTCGCCGCGATCAAGACCCACGCCCGCAAGGAGGGCGACGACTTCGTGATCAACGGCGGCAAGATGTGGATCACCAACGGCCACCAGGCCGACTGGATGTGCTGCCTGGTCAACACCGTCGAGGGCGCCCCGGCCCACAAGAACAAGAGCCTGATCGTCGTCCCCCTCGACGCCAAGGGCATCGACCGCTCGACAAAGCTCGACAAGCTCGGGATGCGCTCCTCGGATACGGCGCAGATCTTCTTCGAGAACGTGCGCGTGCCTCAGCGCAACCTGATCGGCCAGGAGGGCTTCGGCTTCTTCTATCAGATGCTGCAATTCCAGGAGGAGCGGCTGTGGGGCGCGGCGCACTCGGTGCGCTCGATCGAGCGCATGCTCGAGTGGACCATCGACTACACCCGCGAGCGCAAGATCTTTGGCGGGAGCGTGCTCGACAACCAGTGGGTGCACTACCGCATCGCCGAGATGACCACGGAGGTCGAGGCCCTCAAGGCCCTGGTCTACCGGGCCACGGAGCTCTACGTCAGCGGCAAGGACGTGACCAAGCTGGCGTCCATGGCCAAGCTCAAGTGCGGGCGGCTGTGCCGCGAGGTCGCCGACTGGTGCGTCCAGTTCCACGGCGGCATGGGCTACATGAACGAAAACAGGATCGTCCGCGCCTTCCGTGACGCCCGCCTGGTCTCGATCGGCGCCGGCGCCGACGAGGTGATGATGGGCATCATCTGCAAGTACCTCGAGATCCTGCCCAAGCGCCGCAAATGAGCCACTTCGAACTTCCCAAGACCGAGCACCTGAAGCTGCGCCTCGAGGGCGCGGTGCTCCACCTGAGCCTCGACCGACCCGAGGTCCGCAACGCCATGAGCTTCGCCATGGTCGAGGAGCTGATCGCGGTCTTCGACGCCCTCGAGGACGCGGCCGAGAGCGACGCGCCGGTGCGCGCCGTGGTCCTGCGCGGCGCGGGCGGCCACTTTTGCGCCGGCGGTGACGTCAAGGACATGGCCAAGGTGCGCATGACCTCGCCCGAGGAGCCCGGCGGCCCCGACGATCCCCTGGTCGCCGGCAACCGCCTGTTCGGGACCATGCTCAGCGTGGTCGAGGCCGCCCCGCAGGCGGTCATCGCCGTGGTCGAGGGCGCGGCCATGGGCGGCGGCTTCGGCCTGGCCTGCGTCGCCGACGTGACCCTGGCCCGGGCCGACGCCAAGTTCCGCCTGCCCGAGACCTCGCTGGGCATCCCCCCGGCACAGATCGCGCCCTTCATCGTGCGCCGCATCGGCCTGACCCAGGCCCGCCGCCTCGCCGTCACCGGCGGCCGCCTCGACGGCGACCAGGCCAAGGCGATCGGCCTGGTCCACGAGAGCTACGCTAGCGCCGAGGCGCTCGAGACCGGCCTGGCCCAGACCCTCGCCGACCTGCGCCGCTGCGCCCCGGGGGCCGTGGCGGTGACCAAGGACCTGATGATCTCGGCCCTGTCCGAGAACCTCGAGGTGCTCCTCGACCGCGGCGCGCGGGACTTCGCCCGGGCGATCCGCGGGCCCGAGGGGGTCGAGGGGACCATGGCCTTCGTCGAGAAGCGCGAGCCCAAGTGGGCGCGCACGGACGCCTGAGCGCGTAAAAGGGGTAAACTTCGACATGCTCACGCGGCTAGAGGTCGATGGCTTCAAGAACTTGCTTGGGTTCGAGGTCGATTTCGGTCCCTTCACATGTATCGCGGGGCCAAACGCCGTGGGGAAGTCGAATATCTTCGACGCCATCGAGTTCCTCAGCGCGCTGGCTGACCATGCGCTGCTCGAGGGGCCCAACCTCGTGCGCGCGACGAACAAGCGGGTGGGGGATC
The DNA here is from genome assembly GCF_011083025.2 of Pseudenhygromyxa sp. WMMC2535. Taxonomy (NCBI): domain Bacteria; kingdom Pseudomonadati; phylum Myxococcota; order Nannocystales; family Nannocystaceae; genus Pseudenhygromyxa; species Pseudenhygromyxa sp. WMMC2535. The sequence continues at coordinate 1,070,153 of NZ_JABJWV010000001.1, read as the reverse complement.
CTCGGGAATTGTTTTGGACAGACGGAGGTGTTCGGGCTCGAGACATGCGCTTCGCCGTCGAGATGATCGTTCCGGATAGCGTCGAGGACGACTTTGGTCGCGTCGCGGAGCCTTCGACGACCTACATGCGTTACGAACTCGAGCTTGGCTACGAGGGCCCGGTGGGGATGGACACCCAAGGGCGGCTGGTGCTCCGGCGAGAGCAGCTGGCACACATTACTCGGGACGAGGCTCGGACGAAGCTGCGCTTCGAGCACAGCGCTGGGAAGTTTCGCAATGCTGTGCTCAAGGGGCATCCGACCGGCAAACATCCCTTCATCTGGACCGAGACGGATGCCGATGGCCAAGTCATCATTCGAGTCAGCCAGGACAAGCACGGAGGTCGGCCCTCGCCCTTTCCTGCGTACAATGCGAGGGCGACGATCATCAGTAGCGCGGCGACGACCGAGTACCCGACGATCCTCGCCGCGAGGCGAGAGATGCAGTCTTGGCGTCGCTTGGCGCTCGAGCCGGCGGCAATGCGTGAGCCTGACGAATTCTGGGCTCCAAAGAAGGTGGCCCCAAACGGAGCAAACGTCGCGGCGACCCTCTATTCGCTCGCCAATTACAGCGGTGAGGGCGCTGAGCCAGATCCAGACGGCGTCTACGCCGAGCTGGCAAACCGCATGTCTGCGCTGGTTCCTGTCCGTGGGGTGCGCGTCGATCGAGACGACAAACGGGAGCTGCTCACCATCGAACTCGAGGGGAGCGCGGGAGGGTTCTTGCCCGCACGTGCGCTCTCGGATGGGATGCTGCGCTTCCTCGCGCTCGCTGTGCTCGATATTGACCCCAGCGTCCGCGGGGTGCTGTGCATGGAGGAGCCTGAGAATGGAATTCATCCAGCGCGGCTAGAGGCGATGGTCGATCTGGTCTGCGGCTTGGCGATCAGGGCAGAGGAGCCCCCTTCGGCCCTGAACCCGCTGCGTCAGATCATTGTCAACACTCACTCTCCTGGCCTGGTTCGCTTTGTCCACGCGCGTAATCCTGGCTCGCTGCTGATCGCCAAGCTCGTGAGCATGCGAGGTCCATTCGAAAAGGAGACCCGAGCGCTGCGTCTCCTCTCGCTCTCCCGAACCTGGCGGACCGAGCACTCGCAAGATGAGGGCCTGGGTCTGGCCGATCTCATCGACTACCTGAGCCCTTCTGAGCGACACTACGAGAACCCTCCTGGCGCGCAGCTGGCCTTGCTGGCACAGGAGGGTGAGCCGTGAAGGTCAACTTTCTTCTCATCAGCGAGGGGTCGAGCGAGGAGCCCCTCGTCCTGCACTTGGAGAGCCTCTGCCTCAGGGCGGGGGCGATGGAGGTGTCGGGTCGTTGGGTGGATTTTGGGAAGTACCCCAACCCGCCAGGCAAGAAGATCGGCGCGCAGTTGAAGTGGGTGATGGCGCACTTTCGAGACTATAATCTCGTCTTCATTCATCGTGACGCTGATGCGAGAGATGACGCGGATATCCGTGACGTGATCACCAGGGGAGTCGAGGAGAGCGAGCTTCCCGTCGCGTGTGTGGCGCTCGTGCCGATTCAGGAGCTCGAGGCCTGGTTGCTCCTCGATGAGAGCATGATTCGTGCTGTCGCTGGAAACCCAAGGGGAAGGGCCCCGTTGGAGCTGCCAGGGACAAAACAGGCGGAAGAGCGCGCAAATCCCAAGGAGATACTCCAAGCGGCGCTCTCGAAGGCAGAGAAGCCCGGTCGTCGGCGAAAGTCTTTTCAGTCGATGCGGAGAACACTGCTCGAGCGCTTGGATCTCGATGGCGAGATAAACCAGCTCCGTGCCTGGCAAAGACTCCTCGTTGACCTCCGACAGGCTCTCGAAGCCCTCTGAGTCCTCCTTCCACTGAATCCCCATGCCCAGCTTCAACAAGCTCCTCGTCGCCAACCGCGGAGAGATCGCCGCCCGGGTGATCCACACCGCCCGCGCCCTCGGCTACCGCACGGTCGCCGTCTACTCCGACGCCGACGCGCGCGGCCGGGCCGTGGCCATGGCCGACGAGGCCGTGCGCATCGGCCCGGCGCCGGCGGCCGAGTCCTACCTCGACGTCAAAGCCATCCTCGCCGCGGCCGCGCGCACGGGGGCCGACGCGATCCACCCGGGCTACGGCTTCTTGTCCGAGAACGCCGAGTTCGCCCAGGCCTGCGCCGACGCGGGGATCGTCTTCGTCGGCCCGCCGCCAGCGGCGATCGCCGCCATGGGCGACAAGGCCGAGGCCAAGGCGCGGATGATCGCCGCCGGCGTGCCCACGGTCCCCGGCTTTCAGGGCCCGCCCGAGGCTCAGACCCCCGCGCGCCTCGAGCAGGAGGCGGCGCGGATCGGCTACCCGGTGCTGCTCAAGGCCACGGCCGGCGGCGGCGGCCGTGGCATGCGCCGCGTCGACGGCCCCGAGCAGCTCGCCGCGGCGATCGAGAGCGCGCGCAGCGAGGCCCAAAACGCCTTTGGCAAGGGCGACCTGCTGCTCGAGAAGCTGGTCGAGGGCGCGCGTCACGTCGAGATCCAGGTGTTCGCCGACGCCCACGGGGCGGGGATCCACCTCGGTGAGCGCGACTGCTCGGCCCAGCGCCGCCACCAGAAGATCATCGAAGAGTCGCCCTGCCCGGTGGTCGACGCGGCTCTGCGCGCGCGCATGGGCGAGGCCGCCGTGGCCGCGGCCCAGGCGATCGGCTACGTCGGGGCCGGGACCGTGGAGTTCCTGCTCGCGGCCGAGGGCAGCTTCTACTTCCTCGAGATGAACACCCGCCTGCAGGTCGAGCACCCCGTGACCGAGTGCGTCACCGGCCTCGACCTCGTGCAGTGGCAGCTCGAGGTGGCGGCGGGGGGCGAGCTGCCGCTGATCCAGGATCAGGTCGTGCTCCAGGGGCACGCGATCGAGGCCCGGCTCTACGCCGAGGATCCGGCCGCGGGCTTCATGCCCCAGACCGGGGAGCTGCTCGCCTGGCGCCCGGCCGAGGCCGAGGGCCTGCGCGTCGACCACGGGCTGCGCGTGGGCGTGGGCGCGGGTCAGCACGTGGGCAGCGACTACGATCCAATGGTCGCCAAGGTCATCGCCCATGGGGCGACCCGCGAACAGGCCCGACGCCGGCTGCTGCTCGGCCTGCGCGACACGGCGCTGCTCGGGCCGCGGACCAACAAGCGCTTCTTGATGGACCTGCTCGAGCACCCGGCCTTCGTCGAGGGCCAGGTGACTACGGCCTTCGTCGAGTCCGAGCTCGAGACCACGGGCTCGCTCGGGCGGCCGAGGACGGCCGCCGCGGCGCTCGTGGCCACGGCCGCGATGATCTGGACCGAGACCGTGCGCGAGGGCGGCCACGGGCGCCCGGGCTTCGAGCCGGGCTGGCGCAGCGCGCACCAGGGCGCGAGCGTGATCGAGCTGCGCTTCGAAGACGCCGGCGGCGAGCAGCTGGTCCGCGCCGAGCTGCGGCCCACGGGCGGCGGCGTCGGCCCGGTGCGCTGGTGGGTCGGCCTGCGCCGGATCAGTGATCCCCCGAGCGACCCCGAGGTCGGCGCGGAGGCGGGCGAGGGCGAGGCGCTGTGGATCCGCGCCGAGCACAGCCTGCGCTCGCTCGAGCACGACGGCCTGCGCCTGCGCGTGGACGTGGACGGCCTGCAGAGCAGCTGCGTCTACGCCTGGACCGCGGCCGGCGAGCTCCAGCTCGAGCACGACGGCCTGCGCCTGCGCTTCGCCGAGCACCGCCCCCACGAAGACATGGCGCAGGGCAGCGCCGACGGCAGCGACGGGGTGATCCGCGCGCCGACCATGGGCAAGATCCTCTCCGTCGACATCGCCGAGGGCCAGAGGATCGGCGCCGGCGAGCGCCTGCTCGTGATGGAGGCCATGAAGATCGAGTCGACCCTGCTCTCGCCGATCGCGGGCACGATCCGCGAGCTGCGGGTCGGCGCCGGCGAGCAGGTCGACAACAACCAGGTGCTCGTCGTCATCGAGCCCGAGCCCGAGCCCGACCCCGAAGTCAGCGAGTGAGCGAGACCATGAGCAACCTGCGAGACAAGGCAGCCCTGACCTGCGCCATCACTGGCGTGCTCACCAACCCCAAGCAGCACCCGGTCCCGGTGACCGTGGCCGAGATGGCGCAGTCGGCCAGGCAGGCCTTCGACGCCGGGGCCGCGATCATGCACGTGCACTTTCGCAGCCAGGCGCCGGGCATGGGCCACATGCCCTCGTGGGAGCCCGAGATCGCCGGCGAGATCATCGAGGCGATCCGCCAGGCCTGCCCCGGGGTGATCATCAACATGAGCACCGGGGTGGTCGGCGCGGACATCTCGGGCCCCGAGGCCTGCATGCGACGGGTCCGCCCGGAGATCGCGGCCTGCAACGCGGGCAGCCTCAACTACCTCAAGGTCCGCAGCAACGGCCAGTGGGCCTGGCCGCCGATGCTCTTCGACAACCCCGTGGCCAAGGTCGAGAAATTCCTGAAGGTCATGGCCGAGACCGGGGCGATGCCCGAGTTCGAGTGCTTCGACGTCGGCATCGTCCGCTCCATCGAGCTGTTCGTGAAGGCCGGGCTCACGGATCACCCCGACTACAACTTCGTGATGGGCGTGGCCTCGGGCATGCCCGCGGATCCCCGCCTGCTCGAGCTGCTCGTCGACTACCGCCTCGATGGCAGCACCTGGCAGGTCACGGCGATCGGCCGCGAGGAGGTCTGGGCGCTGCACCGGCGCACGGCCGAGCTCGGCGGCCAGCTGCGCACCGGGGTCGAGGACACCTTCTACCTGCCCAGCGGGGACAAGAGCTCGGGCAACGGGCCGCTGATCGAGGCGCTCGCGACCTGCGCCCGCGAGGCCGGGCGCGAGGTCGCCTCGCCCGAGGAGGCGCGGCAGATCTACGGGCTGCGGCCGTCCGCATGAGCGCGCCCGAGCTCGACTTCGACACCCCCGCGGCCCAGCGCGAGGTCCGGCTGCGGACCTTGGCCTGGGTCGAGCGCGTGGTCGTCGGCCTCGACCTGTGCCCCTTCGCCCGCGGCCCCGTCGAGGCCGGTCGTCTGCGCATCGCCGTGTGCGCGAGCCGAGACCCCCTCGAGCTGCTCGCGGCCCTCGACGATGAGCTGGCCGCGCTGCTCGACACCCCGGCGAGCGAGCGCGAGACCAGCTTGCTGGTCCACCCGCGCTGCCTGCTCGACTTCGAAGACTACAACGACTTTCTGGCCGAGGCCGACGGCCTGATCGCCGCGCGCGAGCTCGAGGGGGTGGTCCAGATCGCCAGCTTCCACCCGGACTATCGCTTCGCCGACGCGCCCGCCGACGACCCGGCGAACTACAGCAACCGCTCGCCCTTCCCGATGCTCCACCTGCTGCGCGAGGACAGCATCAGCCGCGCGGTGGATGGCCACGTCGATATCGAGGGCATCCCGGCACGCAACGTCAGCCTGCTGCGTGGGCTGAGCGCTGCGGCCCTGGCTGCGCTGCTTGACTGAGCCCAAACGCGGGGCGAGAAGAGGGCGTGCACCTTCACCACGCCATCGACTACATCGAGATCTGCGTCGGGGACCTCGCCGCGGCCACGCGCTTTTATGGTCAGGCCTTCGGCTGGGCCTTCAACGAGTACGGCCCGGCCTACGCGGGGATCCGCAAGCAGGACGGGGAGATCGGCGGCCTGCGCCAGGTCGAGGGCTACAAAGGTGAGGGCGGCGGGCCGCTGGTGATCCTGTTCTCCGAGGATCTCCAGGCCAGCCTCGCCGCCGTCGAGGACGCCGGTGGTGTGGTCGTCGAGCCGCCCTTCGAGTTTCCCGGAGGGCGGCGCTTTCACTTCAGTGACCCGAGCGGGAACGTGCTCGGGGTCTGGGCCGAAGCCACGTCGCCCTGAGGGCGAGGGGCGATCGGCTGCCGGCGTGGCTCGGCCCAGGACCATGAACGAGACTCGAAGCGCGCACGGCCAGCTCAGATCTCGCAGATGTTCGCGAGCTCGTTGACCGCGTCGGTGAAGAAGCCGGTGTAGTTGCCCAGGCAGACGTCGTCGACGAGGCCGGGGAAGGACATGCTGAACTCGTTGAGACGGACGGCGGCGAGGGCCTCGGACAGGATGTCGAGCTCGAGGCCGAGGACCTCGAGCAGCTGGAGATCGAGCTCGAGCAGGCCCACGCACTCGTTGGGCTCGGGCTGACCGAGCAGGCTGAACACGTTCACGCCCACGTCCTCGAGCCCGGGGATGTCGACGAGCTGGCTGACCCAGTCCAGCGGGTCGCCGAGGGTGCCGTCGCCGTCGATGAGGTCGTCGTCTTCATCGGCGATCAGGAAGACCACGAGCTCGGAGCCCTCCTGCAAGAAGCCCTCGTTGACCCCGCCCACGCCGGTCTGCTCGAGGGCCTCGAGCAGCGAGTTGACCGGCTGCTCGGCGGCGCCGTCGAGTAAGCCGACGTCGAGCAGGCAGGTGGCCTCGGCGACCACGCCGAGGTCGATTTCGCTGCCGACGAAGTTCATGAAGCCGGAGCCGCCGCCGTTGCAGGGCAGGAGGTCGGAGCTCAGGGCGTTGAGCACCGAGTCGTTGGCGCTGATCGCCCCGAGGTTGAACACGGTGTCGGGGAAGGTCTGGCTCAGCATCGTGAGCAGATCCTGGACGGCGTCGAGGACCTTGAGCTGCTCGGTGACCATGCTGGTCGAGGAGTCGATCACGAACAGGATGTCCATGTTCGAGCAGGGCACGTCCACGACACCGCCGCTGTCATCACCCTCTTCGCCGCCCTCGGCTTCGCCGCCCTCGGCCTCGCCACCATCTTGGCTGCCGCCATCTTGGCCGCCGCCCTCGGCCTCTCCCTCTCCCTCTCCCTCTCCCTCTCCCTCTCCCTCTCCCTCTCCCTCGGCTCCACCGTCGCCGTCGGTGCCATCGGACGGCCCGTCTTCCCCGTGGGTAGGGTCGCCTTCGTCCATGGCTCCGTCGCCGTCGGTGCCTCCTTGTTCGTAGATCTCGCCCTCGACTTCGATGTCGGCGCCAAAACTACAGCCCGCGAGAGGTGTAGCCACGAAGGCGCCGAGGCAAGCGAGGGTCAGGCCGTTGATGATGTGACTGCGGTGTCCAGCGTGCATGCACTCAATATCCACTGGTTGAGGAGGAGTGCAACAGTTAATCGGGTTATTTTTATTCGCGCATTCGAGCACAAATGCTCTAATTCAATATGCATGTAATTGCGTCGCCCCTCGAAGAATCAAACCTTCGAGGGGCGACTTGTTGGAAGCGCTAGCGAATCGTCGAGATCAGCGATCGCAGGGTGATCGGGCCGCGAAGCGGGGTCTGGGCCGAGGCCGTGTCGCCGTCGGGGAGTACGGCGAGCCACTCACGGTGGAGCTCGGCCCAGGGCCGCGCATGGCGGCAGTGAAGGGAGCGCGCAACTCAGCCTCCGCAGATATCGGCGAGCGCCGCCGCAGAGGTCACGAAGAATTGCGCATAGCTCGGCTGACAGACGTCACCGATGACCCCGGGGTATTGCTCGGCCAGCGCCCTGAGCCGCGTGCCGGGCTCGGAGGCGGTCAGCAGGTCGACGTCGAGGTCGAGGAGGTCGAGCCCGAGCAGGTCGAGGTCGAGGTCGAGGAGCCCGCAGGCGTTGGGCTCGGGCTGGCCGATCAGGCTGATCATGCTGGTGGTGGGCATGAGGCCCTCCTTGAACAGCGAGAGCGAGGCCCCCCAGATGTTGGGGGCGCCCGGGGTGCCGTCGTTGTCGTCGAGGTCGTCGTCCTCGTCGGCGATCATCACGACCACGAGGTCGGCGTCCTGGCGCAGGAAGCCCGCGTTGAGGCCACCTTGTTGAGACTCGGACAGGGCGGTGAGCATGGTCTGGACGGGTCGCTCGGCGGAGAAGTTGATGATCCCGACTTCGACCCGACACTGGATCTCGGCGAGGGTGGACAGGCTGATGTCGTCGCCCGTAAAGCTGGTGTAGCGCCCGCTTTGGCCGCTGCAAGGCAGGAGGTCGAGGCCCGTGTCGTTCAGCGTCGGATCCTCGCTGCCGACGGCGGCGACGTGGAAGCTGGTCTCGGGCAGGTTCTCGCCCAGGGCGGTCACGAACTCGCCGACCGCCGCGTGCAGCTTGGCCTGCTCGATGATCATGCTCGCCGAGGTGTCGACGACGAAGAGGATGTCCATGTTCGAGCAGGCCTGGTAGAGGTCGCCGCTGCCACCGTCGCCACCTTCGGCGCCGCCGTCGCCGTCGCCGTCGCCGTCGCCGTCGCCACCTTCGGCGCCACCGTCACTGCCGCCATCTTGGCCACCATCTTGGCCATCTCCGCCATCGCTGTCGGCGCTGCCGCCGTCCTGGCTGCCCCCCTGGCCTTCGTCTTCGCCGATGTCATCGGCGCCCTCACTGTCGGCGCCGCCTTCGGTGCCCATGGCGTTGCCCGAGTCGAACTCGCCGTCGGTGTCGAAGCCACAGGCCGAGATCGCGGCCACGGTTGCGAGGCCGAGCCCCGCCCGGCGTAGGAGTGAGAAAGTGTGATTGAGAGGGATGTTCATGGTTTCCTTCCTAAACTCGGTGAAGGTGAGTGGTGTGGTGGAGAACAAAGGTGGCGAGCTTGCGGAGGCTGGCCACTCCGCAAGCTCGCCGCTCGCGTCAACTCTGTCGGCCGTCTCGTGACGAGCGCGGGGACCAGCTGCGCTCGCCTGGCCGGCGCGCTCAGTCGAGGGCGCAGTAGCTCGCCAGCATCTCGACGCTGGCGAAGAAGGCGTCGCCATAGTCCGCGACGCAGGCGTCCTCGAGGTAGTGGCGGGGGAAGGCCTCGACGAGCTCGGTCAGCCGAGTGGCGGGCTCGGTGAAGTCCGCGTAGGCGGGGAAGTCGTCGATGTCGCCGCTGCCGACGAGATCATCGATCTCCGCCTCCGGGGTCTCGGGGCAGGCGTTTGGCTCGTCGCGGCCGAGGATCCCCAGCACGCTGAGGGTGTCGGCGCCGCCGCGCATGGCGATCATCTCGCTCACCCACTCGGCGGGGTCGCCCGAGGAGCCCTGCTCGCTGTCGGTCAACGCGTCGTCCTCGTCGGCGACGAGCACGATCATGAGCTCGGCGTCCTCGCGGATGAAGCCGGCGTTGTAGCCCCCGGGGTCGTTGGCCTGGAAGCTGAGGCCGGCGAGCATGGTCTTGGCCGGCCGCTCGCCCGCCTCGCCGCTCACGCCGACGCCGTCGAGGGTGCACGCGAGCGCGTCGCTGACGGACGCCAGCATCGGGCCGCTGTGGATCAGATAGTTGGGCGAGGCGGGGCCATAGCAGTTGAAGTGGTCGGAGTCCTGCTCGATGAGCTGCTTGTCGTCACTGGCGAGCATGCCGATATGCCAGGAGGTCGCTGGCAGCTCGGCGAACAAGGAGATCAAGAAGGGGTCGAGGGACTCGGCGATCCGCTCGTGCTCGCTCATCATGCTCGCGGAATTGTCGATCACGAAGAGCAGATCGATCTTGTCACAGGTCTCGAATGGCTCACCACCATCGTCAATGCCTTCATCTTCGCCCCCATTGTCTCCGCCGCCGTCGGCATCGGCGTCGCCATCGTTGCCTCCGTCGCCGCCGCCTTCGATGGTGCCGCCAGCGTCACCATCGCCATCGCCATCGCCATCGCCATCACCGTCGCCGTCGCCATCACCGTCGCCAGTGCTGCCGCCCTCATCCATGTCTTCGCCCTCCCCGGCCCCGCTCCCCCCGGCCTCGGCGTCGCTGCCATCCGCGCTTCCGGCCTCCGCCTCACCAGCGGTCTCTCCCGCCTCGTCTCCGTCACCTTGGGTGACGCCATCGTCGCCACATCCATCGGCGATGAACAGCAATGAGCCAAAAGTGAAGACTTTTACAATGTCTTTGTTTGCAATTGGATTGAGCATTGAATCCTACCTCTGTTCACATGTATGGGCGGTAGGCTCAGTGAGCAAATGAGCGCGCGATCACGCGCGTGATCCAATGATCGAAAAGTCGAGATGTGTCGCGTGAAACGCGCTACGGTGCGCGTTTTCAAAAGTGAAAATATTTTTGCTCAGCGCACGAGTGGCTACTCTTCTTGGCTGGATTCACGTTAATTGCCACGGTCGAGATCGTCGCGCCGCGCTTGGCATCCGCGCGCGGGGCTGGCAGGCTCCTGTGCCGCCCATGGCTGCCCTCGACAAGCTGATCACCCCCATCGGACACGCCAAGCTGCAGGCCGAGCTCGAGCAGCTATGGAAGGTCGAGCGCCCGCGGGTGACCGATGAGGTCGCGGCCGCGGCCGCCCTCGGTGACCGCTCGGAGAACGCCGAGTATCAGTATGGAAAGCGGCGCCTGCGGGAGATCGACCGCCGGGTCCGCTGGCTCAACAAGCGCCTGGGGGAGCTGAAGGTCGTACGCACCGCCCCGAGTGACGGCAGGGTTCACTTTGGGATGTGGGTGACCGTCGAGGACGAGGCGGGCGAGCGCAAGCGCTGGCAGCTCGTGGGCGGCGACGAGTTCGACGTCGACGCCGGCAAGATCAGCGTCAACTCGCCGATCGGAAAGGCGCTGCTCGGCAAGGAGGTCGGCGACGACGTCGAGATCCGCAGGCCGCGGGGCGACCTCGAGCTGGTCATCGTCGCCGTCGAGCAGCCGAGCTACCCCGAGGGCGAGGGCTGAGTCAGCCCGGGGCGCGGGCCCCCGGTGAGGCGAAGGTGACCACGCTGTGGGCGACCGCGCGGCCGCGGCCGACGTTGCGGTAGGCGTGGTGCTGGTCGCCGGCGAAGACGACCACGTCACCAGCTTCGAGGCGGAAGCTGCGTCCGCGGACGCTGAGCTCGATGCCGCCGCGCTCGCAGGTCAGGTACTCGCGGGTGCCCTGGGTGTGGGGTACGCCGACGAGGCTGGCCCCGGCGGGGATCTCGAAGCGCTCGATGTCGAGGCCGCGCAGGCCCTCGGGCAGGAGCTTGCGGATCGTCACCGCGCCGCGCTTGTGAACCTCGAGGCTGCTCGCCGGGTAGAACCTGCCGGTGCCCCGGGGCGTGGCCAGCAGCTCCTCCACGCGCACGTGCAGCGCCGCCGCGACCTTGAGCAGCACGGCCAGGGTCGGGTTCGCGCTGCCCGACTCGATGTTGGTCCAGGTCGGCCGGGGGACGCCGGCGAGCTTGGCGACCTGCGCCTGCGATAGTCCACGAGCTTCCCGCAGCTGACGGACGTTGTGGCCGAGGTTGCTGGCCGTCTCCTCGTGGGCGTCGTCCATGGCCCGCGCAGTCTCGCGGCCCGCAGCGTATGGGTCAACACGTTGGCAGGATGGATACTATGATGTCGATGTGAGGATATGGTCGGGCTCGCCGACGCGCGGACTTGCGACCGCGTGTCGGCGAGCCCGTCGCCAGGCCCGGCTGCCCTAGTGTGCGGCCGGTGCTCCAAGCCTGGGGCCCTTCAAGTCCTCTGCCGCGCACACTAACGGGGCCGGCGCGCTAGCAGGGCTTGTTGCCGGACACGGTGACGGTCCCGCCGACCTGGACGAGCTGGGCCACGAAGGCCTCGGCGTCGCACTGCGGGAGCTCGGGGTTTCCGGCGATGAGCAGGTTGCCGCCGATGCTGAGCTGTCCGCCGATGTCGATGCTCTCGAGGTAAGGCTCGTCGGCGATGTCGATGCTGCCGCCGATCGTGGTCAAGCTCGGGAACCCGACGAGGTCGACGATGCCGATCGAGGACAGCGAGAGCCCGCCCGTGACGGTCTCGAGCGCGGTGAAGCCGGAGATATCGGTGAGCGAGTAGAGCGCGTTGATGGCGAGGTCCCCGTCGAAGGTCTCGAGCGCGTTGAAGCCGGACAGCAGCTCGACGTCCATACCCTCGAGGTGGATGACGCCACCACCGACGGTCTCGAGCGCGTTGAAGCCAGACAGCGATTGAATGTCCGACTCGTAGATCCACAGCTCGCCGCCAATGGTGGCGAGTGACTCGAAGCTCGGGAGATCCGAGGTCTCCGAGCTGAACAGCGCGATCTCGACGTCTCCGCCAACGGACTCGAGGCTCGGGAACGCCGCGTTGGCGCTGAAGATCGCCGTGTCGATGGTGAGGCTGCCACCGACGGTCTCGAGCCCCTCGATGGTCTCGACGGTGATCTCCCCGCCCTCACCGAGGATCTCCAGGTTGCCAGTGACCTCCTTCAAGCAGCTGCCGGTCGCGGCATAGTCGATCGGTGGGTAGGTGAAGGTCAGCGAGCCTTCGATCTTCGCGTAGTCGTTGAGCGCCGCGATGTCGGCCTTGCTCGTGACGTTGTAGTTGCCAACGTAGACCGCGTCGCTGCAAGCGGAGACGACCGCGGGCTGAGGATCGTCGCCGACGGCCGTGTTGACCGAGGCGGGTGAGGTCCCCGCAGCTGGTTGAGGCGCGGAAGTGAGCGCGAGCTCGTCGACGAGTTCGGGATCGTCGCAGGCCACGAGGCCCGCGCAGGCGAGCAGCGCGAAGGTGGAGGAGAGGAACGTGGGTGCAATTGTATGTTTCATGCTGGCTATTCCTGTTGACCCAATCACGCCCATCACGCGCACGGCGCGTGGGTGGGATCGGTCTAGATACTCGAGCCTGGTCGATTCGGGGCCGTTCAGCGCATGGGCGACCACTCTCGAGTGAAACAATAATAGAAAGACCAATGGCTCGGTGCAACAGTTCTGGTTGATTTAAATACTAATTATCCGAAGGCAGAGCGAAGAACTGGCATCAATTGCGATTTGTCATTGGATGGTGTGGCGCGATCGTCGAATTCGCGAAAAAACCGCGCTGCAAGTTCGACTTGCAGCGCGGCTTGTTCGCGACGCGATCAATCGCAGGCTTCGTTGTCCGCGATATACGCAGACCCACCGAGGACGTCCAGCTGGTTCACGAGCGCGTCGACGTCGCAGGTCGACAGCGAGGGGTTGTCGTGGATGTCGACGTCCTCGCCAACGGCGATCAGCGCGTCGAGGCCGAGCTCGTCGAGCGCGTCGTTCTCGGAGATCGACAGGCTCCCGGAGACCGTGGTCAAGGAGCTAAACCCGATGATCTCGGACAGGCTGGCGTTGTCGTGGATCTGGAGATCGCCGCCCACCGTCGTGAGGACGTCGAAGGCCTCGATGTTGCTGGCGGCGAGTCCGTCGAGGATGATGCTCCCCCCGACGCTCTCGAGCACGAGGAAGCCCTCGACGTACTTTGTGTCGCTGCTGCTCGAGATCTCGAGGTCGCCGGCGATATGCTCGATGCCGAAGAATGTCCACTCGCTCATTGGGACCCAGGTGTCGGTGTAGCGCATGTCTCCGCCCACGTAGGCGAGCGCCGTGAGCCCGTCGTTGTGGACGACTTCGACGTCGTTGAAGTAGAGGTCACCATGGAGCGTCTCGAGCGCGACCAAGGAGAAGTCGATCGCGCCGGTGTGCTCGAAGCTGATGCTGCCGATCTCCACGAGGCTGTGGAGACCGCCGAGCAGGATCTCGTCCGTGTCGTAGGCCCTCAGCTGACCTTTGATCGACTGGAGATTGGCCATGGTGCTCCAGTAGATGCTGACGGGAACATCCGAGTGGAAGGTCATGGCGCCGATCTGCTCGAGCGCGTCGAAGTCCTCGACGGTCAAGCTGCTCGTCTGTGAGCTGTTGTAGTCGAAGAGCAGCTCCCCGCCGATCCGCTGGAGGCCGTTGAAGCCCTTGAGGTATTTCAGGTAGGCGTTCTCGGTCACGACGAAATTGCGCGTGACCTCCTCGAGGCAGTCGGGGCCGTTGATCACGGACAGATCGGTCATGATGTACAAGTTGCCGTTGATCTTCGAGTAATCGGCGAGCACCTCGAGATCTTCGGGGGTGTAGACCTCGAAGTTGCCCTCGTATGTTCCTGCGCTGCAGGCCGTCACGAGGGCGGTGTTTGGCTCGTCGCCTGCTGCGGGTTCGACGGAGGCCGGAGGTGGGGCGGAGGCGTCGTGAAGGGGCGCGAGGGCCTGCTCCTCGATGAATTCCGAGTCGTCACATCCGCACAACGCCGCGCAGGTGAGCAAGGCGAGACCGGTGGAGATCGTGGTGAATGTCGTTGCCATCGTTGGTGTCATATTCTGCTGGTCATGGTGAGATAATCTCATCTCGCAAGCGGCGAGAGAGCCATGATGTGCAGAAGATGAATTTAATGACTCATACTTTGTATGGCGCGAGGTGCCGATGGTGGATAGTGGTCAACGTGGGAGTCCGACGGGTCCAGCACCGAACTCGAGTCGTGTCCGGTGCTGGCGAAACGGGGAAGTGATGCGCCGTTTTGTGGCTGGCGAAGTCGGCGCTCGTGGCTCTCGGCCGCTCAGCAAGGGCCGTTGTCGGACAAGGTGATCGTGCCGCCGACCGAGCTCAGCTGATCGACGAAGTCCTGGACCGCGCAGCTCGAGAGCGCGGGGTTATAGGAAATCGACAGGTCCCCGGTGACGCTGAGCGCGGTGTTGATGTGGATCTGCTCGAGCGAGATGTTCTCGACCAGGTCGAGGTCCCCGCCGACGCTCTCGAGCGCGTAGAGGCCGTCGAGGTCCGTGATCTCTCCCAGCGAGATCAGCTGCAGGTCTCCGCCGACGCTCTCGAGCGCGGCGAAGGCCGAGAACTCGATGAGCTGGGGAAAGCCGAAGAGCTGAACGCTGCCGCCGACGCTCTCGAGCTCCCCGAAGCCGGACAGGGACTCGATCGACACGCCCTCGGACTGGATGCTGCCGCCGACGGTCTCGAGCTCGTCGAAGCCGGAGAGCTCGGAGATCTCGATCTCCGAGAGCAGGATGTCGCCGCCGAGGCTCTCGAGGGCTTGAAATACGGACGTCGGGGGGGCGCCGCTGGCGATGTGCTCGATCCGGATATCGCCGCCGATGGACTCGAGGCTGGGGAAGTCGAGGGCGCCGGGGGCGAAGGAGACCTCGTCGAAGCTGAGGCCGCCGGAGATCGACTCGAGCGCGCCGAGGCCGTCGGCGCTGATCGTCTCGACCTCGAGGAAGGACAGCCCGCCCTCGACGAGCTCGAGCGAGTCGAGGCCGTCGAAGTGGACGCCCTCGACGAGCTCGAAGCTCGCGCTGCCCATGACCTCGAGGCCGTCGAGTCCGGGGAAGTAGAGCTGGCCGGACTCGAGCGCTTCGATCCCGCCGAGAGACTCGAGGTTGTCGAGGCCCTCGATGGTGATCGTCGACTCGACCACGATCGAGAGCTTCGCGCCGACCTTGGCGAGGCTCTCGAACCCGTCGACGGTGATGTCGCCGCCGTTCTCCACGAAGCTGATCCCCCCGCCGATCTTGGTCAGGCCGTCGAAGCCGGAGATCGAGGTCAGGGCGCCGTTTTCGACGAAGCGCAGGCTCCCGGAGAGCTGCTCGAGGCAGTCGCTGCCCACGAGATCGATGATCGCGGTGCCTTCGATGACGATGTCTCCGTCGACCTTCAGGTAGTTCTCGAGGTCCAAGAGGTCTTGTTCGTCTTCGATGAAATAGTCGCCCTCGAAGGTCTGGTCGCCGCAGCTCGGGACGAAGACGAGCGCCGGTGAGGGGGGCGCGCTCGCGCTGGCGACGAGGCTGGCCTGTGACGCTCCCGCGCCGGGCTGGGTCGAGCCCTGCCGAGGCTGGTCGTCGGCCAGGGAATCGACGCCCCCGACCTCACCGCTCTCTTCGCTATCACAGGCTGATGTGGATACGCAGGTGAGTAATCCAATGCCGAATGTGAAAGCTCTGAGTGAGAAGTCAGTTTGTTTCATTGTCTTCGCCAAAACATGGCGAGAGCATAGGTGTGAAAGAACCTCGGGCAACTGATTAAAGTGACAAAAGCACTGCTCTTGGGCGTCGTGAAAAGGAGTGCTCGAATACAAAAGAAGACCCATGGTGGCCGATTGTCTCGGTCACCATGATGTATTTATTCGTTGATTGGCATGGGCGAGCACAGACCACGCGGGCGCTCGCTAGCGGCGCGCACGATGGCTAGGAGCCCGTGGTGGAACCCTGCGCGGCTCCTGGCGCCGGGATTTTCGTCGAGGGCGCGGAGCCAAAACGCTGCTGTACCGGGCGTACTGCAAGTTTTGGCGACAAAGCCCTCGGCGAAAAGACCAAGCCAGGTGTCGTGTTGGGTTTCACCACGGGCTCCTAGACGCCTAGCCGTGACTTCGGGGGGAAGCGTGTTGGGAGGTCGGCGGCTCAGCTCGGTCGAAGCGGCGGAGCGCAGGGCCCACGCGGGCGGCCTGGAGGCGCCCAGGGCTGGGGGCCTTTGTAGGGGATCATGAAGGTCCGCATCATCTCGCCATGTGCGCGGGCGATGGTGGGAGCGCGCGCTGATCGAGGGGCGGGGCTTGGTGGCTGCTCGGAGGCTGTGTCATGTCAGCGCTCGGATGGCATGCAGGGGCGTGTAGGCGCGAGGGGGGCTCGAGTCATCGATCCCGTAGTCGATCTAACAGTCGCCACGAGGTGGCCGACTCGGTTCAACTAATTTTGGGTTTGCAGCGAAAATATGGTTTTGCGAGAGATGCGCGGGACTCAGTGACATCGCTGCTGGGCCTCGACGCAGAGGCGGGCGCGGACATCGAGGTCCACGCCCGCCTCGCCCGGTACAGCAGCGTTTTGGCTCCGCGCCCTCGACGAAAATCCCGGCGCCAGGAGCCGCGCTGGGTTCCTAGGCGTCTCCTAGCACGAGCCGTTGCCGGAGATGGTGACGCTGCCGCCGAGATTGCTGAGCTGGTCGACGAGGGCCTGGGCGTCACAGGTCGAGAGCGCGGTGTTGTCGATGATGACCACGTTGCCGCCGACGTTGCTGAGCTCGCCGAGCCCGAGCTCGGTGAGGCTCTCGTTCTCGGCGAGGGTGAGGTTGCCCGAGATCTTGGCGAGCTCGTCGAGGCCAGTGATCTCGGTGAGGTTGTAGAGCTCCCACAGGTTGAGGCTGCCGCCCACGGTCTGGAGCGCGCCGAAGGCCGACAGGGTCTGGAAGTTGGCGCCGTCGATGGTCAGCGAGCCGTTGATGCTCTCGAGCGCGTCGAGGCCCGCGAAGTCGGTGACGGTGTTCCCGTAGGCGCGCAGATAGAAGCTGCCGAGGGACTCGAGGCTGGGCAGCGCGGTGGTCTCCGGGTAGAGGGAGACCTCGTAGAAGTAGAGCGCGCCGCCGATGGACTCGAGGTTGGCGAGGCCGTCGAGGTAGACCCCGCTGGGCTCGATGAACTTGGCCGCGCCGGTGATGGTCTCGAGCGCGGTGAGTCCGTCGATGTAGATGTTGTAGGTCAGCGTGAAGTTGATGTTGCCGAGGGTCTCGAGGCTGTTGAGGCCGGACACGTAGATGTTGGTCGACTCCGACCCGCCGAGGCTGCCGAGGGTCTCGAGGTTGTCGAGCCCGTCGAGGTAGAAGTTCACGCTCGAGGTGATGGAGATCTTGTCGAGGGACTCGAGGTTGTCGAAGCCGCTGACGCTGAACTGGGCGCTGGTCTGGAACCCGTTGTAGAGGAAGTCCATGGTCCCGCCGATGGTGGTCAGCCCGGCGAAGCCCGAGACCGTCTGTGCGTAGCCGTTCTCGGTGAACGCGAGGTCGCCGGTGATCTCCTCGAGGCAGTCGACGCCGACGATGTCGACGATGTCCGTGAGGTAGAAGACGACGTCGCCTTCGACCTTGGCGTAGTTGTTGAGGGCGTCGAGGTCGGCCTGCGTCTCGATGTAGTAGTCGCCCACGTAGACGTCGGTGCTGCACGTGGGGATGGGGACCGCGGCGGGGCTCGGGTCGGTGCCCGGCCTCAGGGCGTCGGCGCTGGCCGAGCCGTGGCCCGCGGCCTGCGACTGAATGTCATCATCGTAGGGGTACTCCGCGTCGTCGCACCCGGCGAAGGCAATGCACGAGGACAGCGCGAGCGCAGACCAGGAGGTGACTGATGTGAATAGGGGCTTTGTGGACATCTCCGGGTAGTTGCCGCCGAGGCCGAATCGGCTCAACTATTTTTTTTTTTTGGATAATATCGGTGTCATTTTAGTTCGCGTGAACCTCGTGTGTCCATTGTCTCATCATGCCGATTCGAGGGCGAATGGGCTTGCACGGTCGCGGGGAGAAGTTTCCATTTTTCCAGGAAACGAATGCGTGATTCCACTATTGAGATTCTTGCGGGGGTGTCGAGTCGATATGCGCATATTGTTGATGTGTGCATACTGCGATTCCCCAACGTGGACGCCATCCTCGCAGGCGGCGACGGAGCGCGACGCGAGCCAGAGCGGAAACCCGAGTCAGAACCACGAAAGAAGAAGGGCAGCCAGGATGACCTGGCTGCCCTTCTTTGGTTGGAGGCAAAGGGACTCGAACCCTTGACCTTCGCACTGCCAGTGCGATGCTCTCCCAGCTGAGCTATGCCCCCTGAGATCCCGACCCGCCACAGCGAGCCGGGAGCGGGTATCTAGCCCGGCAGCCCATGCTCGTCAAGGCTGGAGCCCATGTGAAGGCTCCAGCAAAGATGAGCCTGCGCACACGCGCTTCGCGCTAGTCGAGCTTGAACACCCTGCGGGCGTTCTCGGCCAAGAACAGGCGCTGGGCCTCGTCGTCGAGGCCGAGGGCGTGGAGGCCCTCGAGGCAGTCCTTGGGCGAGATCATCGGCCAGTTGGAGCCGAAGAGCACTTTGCGCCGGCCGTGGCGGCGCATGTAGTCGACCAGCGAGGGGGGCAGGCGGGACAGCTTGTAGGCGCTGGTGTCGATGAACACGCGCTCGTACTTGGTGGCCATGGCGATGATCTCGTCGGTCCAGGGGTAGCCGACGTGGCCGCCGATGATGGTGAGCTCGGGGAAGTCGAGGGCGACATTGTCGAGGTAGGGGATCGGGCGCCCGTAGTCGGAGCCACGCAGCGGCCCGGTGTGCCCGACCTGCGTGCAGAAGGGGACGTCGAGCTCCACGCAGGCGGTGTAGAGCGGGTAGAAGAGCCGGTGGTCGGGGGGCAGCTCCCACAGCCAGGGGAGCGCGCGGATGGCCACGAAGCCGAGCTCCTCGACGCAGCGCCGGACCTCGCGGATGGCGGCCATGGGGTGGCGCAGGTCGACGGAGCCGACGCCGATGAGGCGATCGGGGTGGGCGCGGGTCAAGGCGGCGACCTGGTCGTTGCTCAGCAGCGCGCCCTGGGGCCCGACCCAGGCCGAGATCAGGGCGCGCTCGACCTTGGCGGCGTCGAGGGCGGCGAGGGTGAGCTCGGCGGGGATCTGCGCGGGGACGCTGTCCATGCGGATCCACCGGCGCAAGGAGGCGAGCATCGGGTCGTTCAAGAACGCCGGGGTCGGGTGCTGAATCCAGGCGTCGATGATGGGCGGCGATGCGGAGGTCGACATGGCTGCCGCCAGTGTTGATCGCGTCGGCGCTGCGCAGGGTGTTCACGCGCCAACGGCCGCGCAGATCGAGCTGCGCGGCCGTTGTCGCGTGAGACCAGAGGCGCCGCGTCAGCGCGAGGCGCCGCGTCAGCGCGGGGAGGCGGCGATGTTGCCCCCGTCGACGGTCAGCACGCAGCCCGTGGTGCTCTGGGCGAGGGCGAGGTGCAAGAAGGCCTCGCCGACCTCTCGGGCGCTGACCTCCCGGGCGAGCAGGTTGGAGCGGAAGTAGGCGTCGACCTCGAGGCCCCGGGCGGCGGCGCGGCGCTCGACGTCCTCGGCGGCGAGCAAGCTGGTGCGCACGCGGTCGGCGTTGATGGCGTTGGCGCGCACGCCCAGGGGGCCGCCCTCGAGGGCGTACTGCTTGGTCAGGGCGATCAGCGCGGCCTTGGGCAGGGCGTAGGGCCCAAAGTTGGGTCCGGGGTTGAAGGCGGCCTTGGACGCGTTGAAGAGCAGGAAGCCGCCGATGCCCTGGCGCGCGAAGATCCCCATGGCGTGGGCGGCGATCCACTGGTGGGCGAAGAGGTTGACCTCGAAGCTGTGGCGCAAGAGCGCGGGGTCGCAGGTGGCGATCGGAGACTGCGGGGCGACGCCGGCGTTGGAGACCACGCCGTCGAGGCCACCAAAGTGGATCTCGCAGCGGGCCATGCTCGCGGCCACGGCGGGCTCGTCGGCGACGTCGAGGCCCTCCCAGGCGACCTCGCCCTCGCCGATCTCGTTGGCGAGCTGCTCGAGGGCCTCCGTGTCGCGGTCGACGAGGTAGAGGGCCGCGCCCGCCTCGGCGAACACCCGGGCCGTGGCCGCGCCGATGCCCCGGGCGGCGCCGGTGATGTAGACGATCTGCCCCGCGAGGGGCTTGGGCGCGCGCTTGCCGAGCTTGGCTTGCTCGAGGGACCAGTACTCCATGTCGAAGAGGTGGGCCTCGGGCAGCGCCTGGTAGCGGCCAACGACCTCGGCGGCGTCGATGACGTCGATGGTGTGCTCGTAGAGGTCGGCGGCGACGCTGGCGGCCTTGGGCGAGGCGCCGACGCCGATCAGCCCGTGGTTGCGGACCAAGATGACGCGCGGATCGGGGTCGAGGGGGGTGATCGTGCGCTCGGGGTGGGCGGCGATCTGGCGCTCGACGTAGGCCCGGTAGTCGGCGCGGAAGCTGTCGAGGGCGGCCTCGATGTGCGCCTGAGATTGCTCCGGGGTGAGCGCGTCGAGATCGAGGAGCAGCGGCTTGGCCTTGGTCCGGATCACGTGGTCCGGCGTGGCCGGGCCGCGCTGGCTGAGCGCGTCGAGCTTGGGGCTGGAGACGAAGCGGCGGATCCTGTCGCTGGCCCGAAAGTGCAGGAAGTAGCGGCGCTCGCCCTCGCCGAGGCGGCCGCGCAAGGTCGCGGCGTAGACGGCGAGGTGCTCGCTGCCCGGGAGCTTGGGCACGAGGTGCTCGCCGGACTCGGCCCGGGTCTTGGCGATGAAGCGCTCGGCCTGGTCGACGGCCTGGACGTGGCGCTCGTAGGACTCGCGGGCGCTCTCTCCCCAGGTGAACAGGCCGTGCTGGAGCAGCAGCATGCCCTCGGCGGCAGGGTTGGCCGCGGCGACCTCGGCGGCGAGCTTGGCGAGGGCGAAGCCAGGCATGACATAGGGGACCACGGCCAGGCGCTCGCCGTAGACCTCGCGGCACAGCGCTTCGGCCTCGGGCTGGTCGACGAGGGCCAAGATCGCGTCGGCGTGGGAGTGGTCGATGTACTTCGCCGGCAAGAAGGCGTGGAGCAGGGTCTCGACCGAGGGGTTGGGGGCGCTCGCGTCGAGCAGGCGCGTGCGCTGAGCGTTGACCATGTCCTCGTCGGAGAGGCGCTCGAGCTCGCGCAGGCCGCTGAGCGTGGCCAGGCGGACCGCCGGCAGCCCGGCGGGCTCGATGTCGCCGAGGTCCCAGCCGCTGCCCTTGACGCACAGCACGTCGACGAGCTCGCCGCTGTCGTCGACGAGGCGCGTCTTGACCGAGGTGTTGCCGCCGCCGTGGAGCACCAAGCTGGGCTCGCGGCCGATCAGTCGTGAGCTGTAGACGCGCAGGGCGATGTCGCGGTTGCTGCGCGGCGCCTCGGCGTAGCGCGCGATGGTGGCCTGGGCTTCCTCTTCGGACCAGCAGCTGTCCATGGCCCCGGTTGTACCCGAAGCGGCGCGCGAGCAGCTCGGGGTGTCGAGACCGGCCGCGCGGCTGGGTCCACCTGAACGCGCAGGCAGTCCAGCGCGTCCCGGGCGTTTTTTTGCGGCCTGGATCGCGTCTCCGTAGGGTGCCGGTTACGAGCGATGAGCTGGCTGAACCGCATCCTGCTGGCCCTGTTCATCACCGCGGCGATCGCCTTCCTGCCCAGCTACGAGCACTTGGGCGCGGAGGATCTCGCCCGGGTGCGGGCAGAGCGTGACGCGTTGGTCGAGGGTAACCAGACCCTCGCGCGCGAGATCCGTCTGCTCGAAGCCGAGATCGAGGCGCTGCACGTCGACCCCGAGGATCCGCGCTCCAACGAGCGCGTCGATCGCGAGCTGGCGCGTATCGCCCGAGAGGACCTCAACATGATCATGCCGGGCGAGCTGGTGTTCGAAGTTCACCGAGTCGACGACGCGGCGGGGGCCCAGCGATGACGGCCCTCGCGCGTACGATCTACCGCGCCCGCAAGCAGGCCACCGAGTGGTGGGGCCTGATCGTGGTCGTGGCCTTCGCCTACCTCCTGGCCATGGGCCAGTTCTCGGCCAAGCGGCTGTGGTCGGGGGATCTGCTCGTGCTCACCGGGCTGGTGATCTACGCGGCGACGCTGATCCGCGCCCTCGGCCGCGAGCTCGGGCCGGTCGGCGCGCTCGCGGGTCGCGGCCAAGACGGCGGCCTGCGCCGGCGCCTGGGCTCGGGGCGGGTCGTCGAGCTCGGCCAGGAGCTCGAGCTCGGCCTGCTGCTGATCACCGGGGTCTACATCTTGATCGTCGCCACCGGCGGCCTGGCCAGCTTCCTCTACCCGCTGGTCTACGCCCTGGTCTCGTTCTTGTTGATCGTCAACAAGCGCCGGTGGATCGCCGGGGTGTGGCTGGCCGCGACGGCCCTGCTCGAGCTCATGGTCGGCTTCGCCACCGTGCGCGCGGGGGCCAGCGGGGTGTGGCCGGCGGTGGCCATGCACCTGACCTACCTCGGCTTCTTCGCCGCCGGGAACCTGATGATCCTGACGAGCCTGGCCAAGCGTCTGCGCGGCCAGCACGAGCACTCGATCACCAGCGAGCTCGCGCGCATTCGTCAGGAGGCCCGGGACTTCCGGCTGATCGCCTCGCAGCTGCCCCTGGCCAGCCGGGCCGCGCGCAGCCGCGAGGACGAGGAGCTGCGCATGGCCCAGGGCGCGGTTCACCACATCCACGAGCAGCTCTTCTTCACCATCGACCTGCTCGGCGTGTCCTTGGATCTCAACACGGCGGCGCTGCTGTGGATCCAGCGCGACGAGGAGCGCAAGGTCGCCGGCGAGCGCAAGGACTCGCGCAAGACCCCGACCCTGGTCATCAAGGAGATGGCCACGAGCTCCGAGATGGCCCGGGACAACCCGGTGATCGAGGCCCCGGGGGTGCTCGCGGCGGTGCTCCGCGATCCCAAGGCGATGCGCCTCAAGGCCCTCGGCGGCCGCCGGGTCCCGCCCTACTACCAAGGGCCGGAGCCGGTCAGCGATCTGTGCGTGGTCCCGATGGTCGAGGGCAAGGTCGTGCGCGGGTTTTTGTGTGCCGACCGCGTCGACGATCGCCCGTTCACGGATCAGGAGCAGGACACCCTCGAGAAGGCCGCGGCCCAGTGCATGCGGATCATCGAGCAGGAGCGGGCCTTCGCGGCGGTCGAGCGCGGCAAGTACGAGCAAGAGCAGTTCTATCGCGCCAGCGAGCTGCTCAACCAGGCCCTGACCCTCGAGGACGTCTACGCCAAGACCTTCGCGGCGCTCTCGGCCATGGCGCCCTACGAGCTCGCGGTCATCACCCGCCACGACCCCGGGGCCGGGCGCAGCCAGCACGAGGTCCTGGCCGTGCGCCACGCGGCGCAGGATCGTGACCCCGAGTCCTGGGACAAGGACGAGCAGCACTGGGCGGAGCTCGCCCAGGGCCTCGAGGGCAAGCGCTTTTGTGACGGGGTCTGCCTGGTCTCGATGGCGGTCAAGAACCGGCATCACATGCCCGCCAACGGCGAGTACAACGACAGCGCCGTGGCGGTGTTCGACAAGGCCACGGCGCTGACCCGGGCGCGCAGCGTGCTGGTGCTCCCCCTCGTGCGCGGCGAGCAGGTCCTCGGCACGATCACCGTGGCCAGCTCGCGGCCCAAGGCCTACCCGCCGGCGGCCCGCGAGATGCTGCGGGTGATCAGCCACCAGGTCGGCGTCAGCTTGCAAAACGCGCGCATGTACCAGTCCATGGAGGAGCGCGCGACGACCGACGGCCTGACCGGGCTGACCAACCACCGCGCCTTCCAAGAGCGCCTCGAGCAGCTCCACGCCCTCGCCGAGCGCACCGGCCAGAAGTTCTCGCTGATCCTCACGGACATCGACCACTTCAAGAGCGTCAACGACACCTACGGTCACCCCGTGGGCGACGCGGTGCTCAGGCGGGTCGCGGCGATCTTCACCCGGCGCGCGCGCAAGGTCGACATCGTCGCGCGCTACGGCGGCGAGGAGTTCGTGCTCGTGCTCCCCGACACCGACGCCGAGGGGGCCGCCGTGTTCGCCAATCGGCTGCGCGAGGAGATCGCCGCCCAGACGATCAGCTCGGAGCACGGGAGCTTCTCCGTGACCCTATCGCTGGGCGTGGCCGAGTACCCCCGCGACGCGACCAAGCGCCACGAGCTGATCGAGCTGGCGGACCAGGCGCTCTACTACTGCAAAGAGCACGGCCGCAACCGAGTCACCAAGGTCAGCGAGCTGCCCTAGGAGCCCGTGGTGAAACCCAACACGACACCTGGCTTGGTCTTTTCGCCGAGGGCTTTGTCGCCAAAACTTGCAGTACGCCCGGTACAGCGGCGTTTTGACTTCGCGCCCTCGACGAAAATCCCGGCGCGAGGAGCCGCGCTGGGTTCCACCACGGGCTCCTAGTGTGCGCGGCAGAGGACTTGAAGGGCCCCAGGCTTGGAGCACCGGCCGCTGACTTCGTTGCTCGTCAGTCATTTGTGCCCGACAAACTCCCTCCTCGCGCCTCGTCAGCAACCGGCGGTCCGGCGCCTGGGACCCTTCAAGTCCTCTGCCGCGCACACTAACCGCCCACCGGGATGGTTCGGAACCAGAAAAAGAGCCCGAGGCAGCTGCCCCGGGCTCTTTTGCTGGTTGACTCGCGGAGGCGGAATCAGCCGGCGGGCGGGCAGCCGTAGGTGCCGTCGAAGCTGGCCGCGCCGCTCTTGAAGTCTTCGCAGTAGGAGCCACAGAAGGTCATGATCTCGCCCTCGGTGACCCAGGTCCAGCCGTCCTCGCTGTCGCAGTCGTCGACCTTGGGGACCTCCTCACCGCCGACCTCGAACTCGACGTAGGGGATCTGCTGCGAGTCGGGGGCGCCCTCGTCGGTCATGGTCAGGTCGATGGTGCAGTCCGTGACCTCGCCGAGGATGGCCTCGATGGCGTCGATGAGCTCCTGCTGGTTGGTGGTGTTGAAGAACTTCTCGGCGTCCATGCCCTCGTTCTTCGGCGCGCCACCGGCGAGGGCGACGTCGTTGAGGCGCTCGTAGGGGTTGGCCTCGGGGGCGCCGTCCATACCCGCGCCCAGGAGCTGGTCGACGATGTCGATGCCGACCACGAAGGTCGTGATCCCGTCGTCGTCGTAGGCGGCCTGGACGGTGGTCGGGAGCGTCTCGTCGTAGAACTCGATGTAGTCCGGGAAATCCAGCGTCGTGTTGCAGTTGGCCGCGCCGTCGGTGATCAGCAGAATGTAGTTCGGGTTCGCGCCACCTTGGGAGAGCAGGTGGTTGACCGCTGAGTTGATCCCCTTGGTCGCCGGGGTGCCACCGACGACCTCGGTGTTACCGGCGTCGGGTCCGGGGATCGCCGCGAGGATCGCCGCGCCGTTGTCGAGCGCGACGCCGACCTCGGGCGTGGTGTTCGTGGTGCACGAGTCGATGTTGTAGCAGGCGGAGTTCTGCGGGGTGGCGTCGGGGCAGGCGTCGGACGAGGGGAAGCGCTGGATGCCAGCGTACATCGCCGAGCCGAAGTTCTGCATGACGGTGTCGACCACGCCGTGCAGGGTGTTCCAGCGCGTGACGTCAGCGGTGTTGTCGTCGAGGTCGTGATCCCAGACGTTGTTGACCATGCTGGCGGAGGCGTCGACGACCATCACGATGTAGGGAGGGATATAGGTCGGCACGATCGAGACCTCACCGCAGTTCATGCCGTCGCTGCTGGTGGTCGTGCCGTCCGCTGTCTCGGAGGAGGTGTCGAGGGTCGTCGCCGAGGTGTCGAGGGTCGTCGAGACCTCGTCCTCTCCGGTCGATGACGTGGAAGTGCTCGTCACGCCGATGCCGGTCTCGTCGTTGGCGTCGTCGCTGGGGGCATCGTCGCTCGGACAACCAGCCAGGGCCGCGACCAGCGGGATGCTGGCGTACATGATCATGCTACGGTTCATTCTTCTCAGGCTCCTCGAAGGGGTGACGCGTTGGTAGTTGCGTCTTCGTACTGCCTTCATCATAACCGATCTTTGGGTGCGATGTCGCCAAATGGATCGCCGAACGCAGCGCCTGGTGGGCTCTGGTGGTACCTACGCCGAGACCTGCGTGCCGCCCGCTGGCAACGAAGCAGTGGGGAATGAGATCTGGGGACGTTGGGAATTTCAGCCTAGAAGCGAAGCTCTAGAACCAGGCCGCCACCAGTGGGCGCACCCAAGCGCTGTCGCGGACGCGCGAGCCAAGGGCGGACGCCAACGAGGCGCGGTTCCAAGCCTGCGCTTCCACCTGCCTGCCAGCGAGTGTGGCGATTGCGCTGACTCGCGCCGATGCTCAGATACACGATGCCGATGATGGTCAGCGCGCCTCCCTCGGCGACGCCATACCAGCCAAAGCCACCATAGGCCTGGCAGTCCGAATCGCTCGAGGCTGGGCAGAGGTTGGGCTTCGACGCCATCCAAACGGTTACCGCGCCCGCGCCCGCGCGGATCAGCCCGAGGGAGAACAACACGGAACCAATGGTCAGCTCCTTGTCGCCCGTCGGGGGCTCTTGGTGCTCGCGGGTCTCGGCGAGGCTCCAGTAACCGCCGGGGGGTGCCGCTTGTGGAGGAGGTGGCTCCGCGGCGAGCAGGCCGGCGAGCGAGGCGCTGAGGAGGGTGATCACGCGGACGCGAAGCATGGACTCGTGCGAAGAGCGACGCAAGACCGCGGGAGGGTCGAGTCTTGGCTCACGGTGTACGCCGAGCGGACGCGAAGCGCGGGGGGTTGCGGAGCTGGCGGCCGTGCGCAGGTTGGCGCCGCGGGTGGGAGACCCCCGCACCGCACGCTCTCTCCACTCATCCCACGAGTTCCTCAATCCGTTCACCGCCCCCCAGCGCTTGGTGGGGCGCCCCGCGCTCGGACGAGCGCCGTAAGGAGAACAAGAACATGGCAGCTTTCAACCCCGAGCAGGCAACGGTCAAGACGCGCCACGCGGTGGCCCACGCCCAGGCGATGGCCCGCGATCTGGGTCACCCCGAGATCGACACTTTGCACCTGCTCATGGCCACCATTCAGCAAGATGGTGGCCTCGTGCGCCCGCTGCTCGAGCGCGCCGGGATCCACGGCGCCGCCGTCGAGCGGGCGCTGGCCCAGGAATTTTCAAAGCGTCCCCGGGTCGACGGCGGGGACGTGGGCGTGGCCCGCGAGCTGCGGACCGCCCTCGATCTCGCCGCCGACGAGGCCGCGAGCCTCAAGGACAAGTTCGTCAGCACCGAGCACCTGGTGCTCGCCTTCCTCTCGCCCAAGGCGGACAAGGCGGGGATCAAGGCCGGCAAGCTGCTGCGCGAGCTGGGCGCTTCGCGCGAGCTCGTGCTGTCCGCGCTCCAGGAGATGCGCGGTAACCAAAGCGTGACCTCCGAGGATCCCGAGGGCACCTACGAGGCCCTCGACAAGTACACCCGGGATCTCACCGGCCTCGCCCGCCAGGGCAAGCTCGACCCGGTCATCGGGCGGGATCAGGAGATCCGCCGGGCGATCCAGGTGCTCTCGCGGCGGACCAAGAACAACCCGGTGCTGATCGGCGACCCCGGCGTGGGCAAGACGGCCCTGGCCGAGGGCATCGCGCTGCGCATCGCCGCGGGCGACGTGCCCGAGTCGCTCCGCGACCGCCGGCTGCTCCAGCTCGACCTCGCGGCGCTCGTCGCTGGCGCGAAGTATCGCGGCGAGTTCGAGGAGCGGCTCAAGGCCGTGCTCAACGAGGTCTCGAGCTCCGAGGGCCAGATCCTGCTGTTCATCGACGAGCTGCACACCCTGGTCGGGGCCGGCGGCAGCGAGGGCACCCAGGACGCGGCCAACATGATCAAGCCGGCCCTCGCCCGCGGTGAGCTGCGCTGCATCGGCGCGACGACCCTCGACGAGTATCGAAAGTTCATCGAGAAGGACAAGGCGCTCGAGCGTCGCTTCCAGCCCGTGATGATCGACGAGCCCTCGGTCGAGGACACCGTCGCCATCCTCCGCGGCCTGCGCGATCGCTTCGAGGCCCACCACGGCATCGAGATCGAGGACGCGGCCCTGGTCGCGGCCGCCAACCTCAGCAACCGCTACATCCAAAACCGCTTCTTGCCCGACAAGGCCATCGACCTGATCGACGAGGCCTCGGCGCGGCTCAAGATGGAGGTCGAGAGCGTCCCGCTGCCCATCGACGAGCTCGAGCGCAAGATCACCCGGCTCGAGATGGAGCGCCAGGCCCTGGCGCGGGAGCAGGGGGGCGAGGGCGGCGGCTGGCGTGACAAGCTCGGCGCGGTGTTCGGCAAGGACGAGGCCGACGACGCCTCGCGCCAGAAGTCCGAGCGTCAGGGCGTGCGCCTGCGCGAGCTCGAGGCCGAGCTCGCCGGCTTGCGCGAGGAGGCGGCGGCGCTGCGCGGGCGCTGGCAGGGCGAGCGCGACCGCTTCGCCGAGATCAAGCAGCTCTCCGAGCAGATCGAGGCCACCAAGTCCGAGGCCGAGCGAGCCCAGCGCGAGGGCAACCTCGAGAAGGCCTCGCAGCTCACCTACGGTGCGCTGCGCGAGCTCGAGGCGCGGCGCCAGCAGGCCCGCGAGGCCCTCAAGAAGGCCCAGGCCGAGGGCTCCTTCCTGCGCGAGGTCGTGACCGACGAGGACGTCGCCGAGATCGTCTCGAAGTGGACCGGGATCCCCGTGTCCAAGATGCTCCAGGGCGAGCAGGAGAAGCTGCTCGAGATGGAGGGCAAGCTCCACGAGCGGGTCATCGGCCAGCAGGAGGCCATCGAGGCGGTCTCGTCCGCGGTCCGCCAGGCCCGCGCCGGGCTCTCGGACCCCGAGCGGCCGATCGGCTCCTTCCTCTTCCTGGGCCCCACGGGCGTGGGCAAGACCGAGCTCGCCAAGGCCCTGGCCGAGTTCCTCTTCGATGACGAGCGCAACGTCGTGCGCATCGACATGAGCGAGTACATGGAGAAGTTCTCGGTCTCGCGGCTGATCGGCGCCCCGCCCGGATACGTGGGCTACGACGAGGGCGGCCAGCTGACCGAGGCCGTGCGCCGCAGGCCCTACAGCGTGATCTTGCTCGACGAGATCGAGAAGGCGCACCCCGAGGTCTTCAACCTGCTGCTCCAGGTCCTCGACGACGGCCGGCTCACGGACAGCCAGGGGCGCACGGTCGACTTCCGCAACACCATCGTGCTGATGACCTCCAACATCGGCTCGGAGCTCCTGTCCCGGGGCATGCCCGCGGACGAGCTCGCGGTCGCGCGCGATCGCCTGCTGCGCCAGCACTTCCGCCCGGAGTTCCTCAACCGCCTCGACGGGATCCTCCAGTTCCACCCCCTGGGCCGCGAGCACATGCTGGGTATCCTCGAGATCCAGCTGCGCCGGCTGCAAAAGCGCCTGGCCCAGCGCGAGCTTCAGCTGGCGGTCTCGGACCGGGCCAAGCGGTGGCTGGCGGAGAACGGATACGAGCCGGAATTCGGCGCGCGACCGCTCAAGCGCCTGCTCCAGCAGCGCATCCTCGAGCCGCTCTCGCGGGCGATCCTCGCGGGTGATTTCGGCCACGGCGACACCGTGCTCGTCAACTACGACGAACCGTCCGATGGGCTGGTCGTCGAGGCCCAGAGCGCGCCGCTTCGGGCCGCCGTGAGCGCCTGATTCGAGGGTCCCGGCTTTTTCGCCATTTGTTCACAAACGCGATATTCTGAGCGGCGCGGCGGACCTCGTGGTCCTCGCGCCGCTTCAGGATCCGGGCTCGTGCAGGAGTATCTCAAGATCTTCCTGATCTCACTCGTCACCTCGGTCGTGGTGCTCTTCGCCCTCGGCCCCGTGATGATGAAATTGCAGGCACCCTCCGACGCGCAGGCGCAGGTCGAGGTGCCGGTCTCTGGTCAGCAGGAGCCCGCGGACACGCCGGCGCAGCCTGCCGCCGAGCTCACGGCGCCCAACCTCCACGGGCTGGAGCTGCGCGAGGCTCGGGAGCGCTGGCGCGCCCAGGGCATCGTGATCATCGAGGACAGCCAGCGCGTCGACAACACCGTCGAGGCCGGGACGATCCTCTCGCAGTCCCCCGACGGCGGGGCGCCGCTGCAGACCAAGGAGATCCGCGTGGTGGTCGCAGCCGCGCCCGAGATGGTCACGGTCCCCGGCGTGCTCGGCAAGGACGTCGCCGAGGCCACGGAGGAGCTCGTCGCGGCCGGCTTCGAGGTCCCGGCGCCGACCAAGGAGAGCGCCAAGGGCAAGCTCGGCGCGGTCTTGCGCCAAGAGCCCAACGCGGGGAGCAAGAGCGAGAAGGGCTCGCTGGTCCGCCTGGTCATCGCTGGCGAGGCCCCGGCGGAGGGCAGCGAGGGCGAGGCGCAGCCCGAGGTGGTCGAGGTCCCCAAGCTGCGCGGGATGCCGCTGCCGCGGGCGCGCAAGCAGCTCGAGTCCGCGGGGCTGACGGTCGGCTCGGTGCGCGAGCGCGAGGACGAGGAGCTGAGCAGCCAGCGCGTGCTGTCTCAGGAGCCCGATGGCGGCAGCGAGGTCGCCAAGGGCAGCAGCGTCGACCTCGTGGTCGTCGCCCCAGACTGAGCGGATTGAGGGGACCGAGCGGCGGGATCCGGTCGCTCTAATTTACGAGCGCGGGCTTGGGCTCGGGGCAGGGCGGGTGCTTGGCCTGGGGAGACTCCAGGCGGTGACAGGCGCGGGTCAGGACCTCGGTCAGCGAGGCCAGGGCTTTGGGTCGCACGCGCAGGGTCACGGGCCCGACGTCGACGTGGACGACGTCGCAGTCGCGGCAGATCTGAACGAGGTAGCCGTGGTCCGCGGCGAGGAGTTCGAGGGCGTGTCGGTGGCTCACCTCTTCTTTCTAAGGAAAATGAAAACTGTTTTCAAGAACATAATTTGCGAGAAAAATGCATCTGGTGTGAAAATTGAGCCTCCAAATGAAAAATAGAGTCGAATTGGAGCGTGCCCTATGCTCAGCGCCATGAGTGAGCCCCGGCCCTTCCGAGTCCTCGGTCTGCAACAAGTCGCGATCGGCGGCGCCGACAAGTCGGCCCTGCGCGCGCTGTGGGTCGACCTGCTGGGCGTGGCGCCCGTCGGGAGCTACCGCAGCGAGCGCGAGAACGTCGATGAGGACATCCTGCGCCTCGGCGAGGGTCACGCCTACGAGTGCGTGGAGATCGACCTGATGCAGCCCATCGATCCCGCGGCCAAGCCCAAGGTCGACAGCCCGGCGCTCAACCACATCGGGCTGTGGATCGACGACCTCCCGGCGGCGGTCGCCTGGCTCGAGGGCCAGGGGGTGCGCTTCACTCCCGGCGGCATCCGCAAGGGCGCGGCGGGCCACGACGTGTGCTTCATCCACCCCAAGGGCAACGCGGACAGCCCAAAGGGTGGGGAAGGCGTGCTGATCGAGCTGGTCCAGGCGCCGCCGGAGCTGCTCGTCGACGCCGAGGGGAACTATTCTTGAAAACCGGCCCGCTGGGACCCCGCGGCGGCTTCGCTGACGCGGGAGAAGGGCCCTTCAGCCGCGGCGCAGGCCAAAGAGCAGCACCGCCGAGGCGGCGGCGACGTTGATCGAGTCGGCGCTCTCGACCATGGGGATGCTGACGCGCGCGTCGGCGGTGGCCAGGGTGTCCGCGGGCAGGCCGGCGCCCTCGTT
This sequence comes from Pseudenhygromyxa sp. WMMC2535, assembly GCF_011083025.2. Lineage (NCBI taxonomy): Bacteria > Pseudomonadati > Myxococcota > Nannocystales > Nannocystaceae > Pseudenhygromyxa > Pseudenhygromyxa sp. WMMC2535. The sequence goes on along the minus strand of NZ_JABJWV010000001.1, from coordinate 1,038,639 downwards.
GCCGACGAGCAAGAGCAGGCGCGCGGGCGCTGCGTATTCGCCGAGCAGGTGCTCGCCGCTGGGCGTGGCGGCGACGAGGCTCATGCCGAGCTCGCGGCGCAGCTGGGCGAGGGTCGCCGGGAGGGCGTCGCTGACCCACAGCGGGACGCGAAAGACGTTGCCGACGCTGGCGCGGATCGCCAGGCGCGAGAAGGGGTCGGCCCCGGCGGCGTCGACGATCACGCCGTCGGCGTCGAAGGCCGCGGCGTTGCGGATCAGCGCGCCGAGGTTGCGGGGATCCGCGAGGCCGCTGGCGGCGATCAAGGTCAGCTGCGCCCGGCGCTCGAGGGCCTCGAGCTCGTGGGCCAGGAGCGTCTGGCGCAGGGCGGGGCGGCGGGCGCAGGCGAGCACGCCGCGGTGAAAGTCGAAGCCGACGAGGTCGACGATCTGCCGGCGCTCGAGCTCGAACACGGGCAGCTGCGCGGGCAGGCGCCCGGCCAGGCGGGCGTGGTGTGAGGGCGTGCAGACCAGCGACTCGATCTCGAGCTCGCTGGCCAGCAGGCGCTCGACCGCCAGGGCGCCCTCGACGATGATCGTCTCATTGGCGACGCCCCCGGCTCGACCCTTGCTACCCGCGCCAGCAGGCAGCGCGCGGTAGGGGTCGAGGCGAGGGTCGTCGAGGGCGAGTGTGGTTGGCGAGCTCAGCGGAGCTCACCCGAGCTTGCGCGCGGCGGCCTCGGCGATGGCCGTGCCGACCTCGCTGCACTTGGCCGCGGCTTCGTTGCCCACCAGGTCGTAGGTCAGCGGCTTGCCGGCCTCGAGGATCTCGACCACGGCGGCCTCGACGGCGGCGGCGGCCCGGGTGAGCTTGTCGTCACCCTTTTGCCCGCCGAGCCACTCGAGGCCCTCCTTGACGGAGAGCACCATGGCGATCGGGTTGACCTTGTCCTTGCCGGCGTGCTTGGGGGCGCTGCCGTGGATCGGCTCGAACATCGCGTGGTCCTTGCCGATGTTGGCGCCCACGGCCATGCCCATGCCGCCCTGGAGCGTGGAGGCCAGGTCGGTGACGATGTCGCCGAACATGTTCGTGGTCACGCAGACGTCGTAGTACTCGGGCTGGCCGATCAGCCACTGGGTGAAGGCGTCGACGATCGCCGTGTCCTTCTCGATCTCGGGGTACTCCTCACCGATCTCGAAGAAGATGTCGCGGAACATCTGACAGCCGTGGAGCACGTTGTCCTTGATGATCGCCGTGACCCGCAGCTTGCCGTCCTTGGGCGCGCCGCCGGTGCCCAGCTCGCCGCGACGCTTGCACAGCTCGAAGGCGTGACGGATGACCTGCTCCGAGGCGCGGCGGGTGATCACGCGGGTGTCGATGGCGACGTCGGCCTTGCCGCCCGGCGAGAGCTTGCCGCCGGTGGGCGCGTAGAGCCCCTCGGTGTTCTCGCGGATGATCACCATGTCGACCTTGCCAGGCTCCCAGACCTGCTTGTGGCCGCCGTGGATGCGGTGCGAGACGCCCGGGTAGAGCTTGATCGGGCGGACGTTGGCGTAGAGGTTGAGCTTGATGCGGTTGCCGATCACCGGCGAGAAGCCGGCCATCTTGTTGTCCTTCATCAGCACCGGGCCACCGGTGCCCTCGGGGTCGGGCCAGCCCACGGCGCCGAGCAAGATCAGATCGGCGGCGGCGCAGCGGCCCTGAGCGTCGGCCGGCCAGTCGAGGTCCCCGTGCTCGAGGTAGTACTGGCCGCCGCAGGGGATGTCGTCGATCTCCCACTCGATACCCAGCGGCTTGGACACGGCGTCGAGGACCTTCAGACCCTCGCGCATGACCTCCGGCCCAGTTCCGTCTCCTCCCAACGTGACGAGCTTGTACGGCATGGGCGGGACGTTAGCCGCTGGCGAGCTGCGCCGAGACCACCGCTTCGGTGAGCAACGTCACCGCGGCTGCTCTGTCTGCGGCAGCGGCCGCGGCCGCGGCTGATAGCGAAGCTCGAGCTGGCGATAGCGCAGCTCGTAGCGCAGCTCCCAGCCGCCCGCGAAGGTCCGCCTGCGCTCGACGATCGCGGCCTCGAGGCCCTCGGCGCCCGCGAACACCATGGCCGTGGGGACCAGCCCGAGCCACGCCCCGCCGACCCACTCGTCGACGCCCAGGGGCAGATCCCCGATCCGCGCGCTGAAGCTGCCGAATTCGTTGTGGTCGATCGTGACCCGGCCGAAGCTGACGTAGCGCTCCCACAGCGAGGGGACCGAGCGCAGGAAGGTGGGCGGACTCTTGGCCCACAAGAACGCCCGGTGTGTGCTGGTCAGATCACGCAGGGCGATCTGGCCCCAGACCTCGCGGGCGATGGTCTCGACGCTGTCGGTCCCGCGCAGGCGAAAGGCCGCGCGCTCGATCACGAGCAGCTGCGGGCGAAGGTCGTACCACTCGTGCGAACGCAGCTGCTCGGGCCAGTGCGGCGCGTGCCGGCGCAGGGTCTTGCGTGTCCAGGCCTGGCCGAGGCGCCTGTCGAGCCACTCGCTCATGGTGAGCACGGCGGCGCCCTTCGTCTTGACTCCATCGATCGCCATGATCCTGTGATGTCACAGGGGCGCAGACCAGGCGAGTCATCGCCGACTGCACTCGTTCCATCATCGTTCAAGCCGCGCTCGCTCGCGCGGGTCGATTCGATCGAGAGCTGGACGCGCAGATGTGCGCTGCTCGGGCCCGCGCACACAGCCCGGGCTCGATGGCTCGAGGGCGCTCAGCCCTCCGGGCGCCAGGCCGTGTCGGCCATGTCGCCCTCCTCGAAGCCGAAGAAGACCTTCATCTGGCGCTCGAGGAAGTCGCGGCCCTCCTGGGTCTGGAGGTCCAGGCGGTAGGTGTTGATGTAGCGCGGGGACTCGCGGATCCACATCTGCCAGGCCTGCATGGACACGTTGTCGTAGATCAGCTGGCCGAGCTCCGTGGGCAGGGGCTTGAAGGGGATGCCCGGAAGCTCCTGATCGAGCTTCTTGCAGTGGACCATGCGTGGGGTCTGTCCTTGGCTCATCGCTATCTCCGTGGGGCGGCGTGCGCGGGGGCAGCGTCCCCCCCGTTGGCCAGGAAATCAACCCTGGCCGGGGGCTCGCTGCCTGCGTGCTTACTCTCGGCCCTCGCGCAGGGCCTCGCGGATCACGTCCACGGCGGCGTCGACGGCCACCCGCTCCTGGCGGCGATCGTCGCGGTAGCGGAGGGTGACGGTGCCGTCCTCGCTGGTCTGGCCGTCGACGGTCAGGCAGTAGGGCGTGCCGATCTCGTCGTGGCGGGCGTAGCGGCGGCCGATGGCGTGCTGCTCGTCGAGCTTGGCGTTGACGCCCTGGCGGAAGAACTGATCCGCGATCTTTCGCGCGACCTCGGGCATGCCCTCCTTGCGGACCAGGGGGAGCACGGCGACCTTGATCGGGGCCAGGCGCGGGTGCAGGCGCAAGACCGTGCGCGCGCCCTTGCCCGCCTCGTCGCCGGGCTCCTCGTCGTAGGCGCCGCAGAGCACCGCGAGCACGCCACGGGTCGCGCCGGCGGCGGGCTCGACCACGTGGGGGACGTAGCGCCACGGGGCCTTGCCGGTCTCGGGATCCTGGGCCTCGGGGTCGGTGTAGAAGATCTTCTTGCCCGAGCCGGCCATGTGCGCGTTGAGGTCGTAGTCGGTGCGCGAGGCGATGCCCTCGAGCTCGTCCCAGCCCCAGGGGAACTCGTACTCGACGTCGAAGGTGCCGTCGGAGTAGTGGGCGAGCTCGCTGGCCTCGTGCTCGCGCAGGCGCAGCTTGTCGGCGGCCAGGCCGAGGCTCTGCCACCACTTCATGCGCGTCTCCTTCCAGTACTCGAGCCACTCGCGGCCCGAGCCGGGGGCGCAAAACCACTCCATCTCCATCTGCTCGAACTCGCAGGAGCGGAAGATGAAGTGCTCGACGGTGACCTCGTTGCGGAAGGACTTGCCCATCTGGGCCACGCCAAAGGGGATCTTGGCGGCCATCGACTGCTGGATGTTGAGGAACTGGACGAACATGCCCTGGGCGGTCTCGGGGCGCAGGTAGACCGAGGACTCGGCGAGCACCTCCTCGACGGCGGCGCGGATCGCCTTGGCCTCGTCGCCGCGCTTGGTGCCCTCCTGGACCGCGGCGATCACCTGGGCCATGGGGTCGACGGCGCCGAGGTTGGTGCGGAACATGCCGTTGAAGTCGCGCTCGGCCGACATGAAGGGCGAGCCGCAGTTGGGGCAGACGTAGCCGCGATCGCCGGCCTTGGCCCCGAGCAGCAGCTTGCCCTTGCGCTCGAGCTCGATGCCGGCCTCGGCGAGCTTGGCCAGGGCGGCCTTGGCCCGGCCCTTGTCGGCGAGCTCGATCGGCGCGTCCTCGCCCTCGGCCGTGCGCGGGGCCTTGTCGGCCCGGAAGCGCTCCTGGCAGACCTGGCAGTCGACCAGCGGGTCGGTGAAATTCGCGAGGTGGCCGCTGCTGCGCCAGACCTCGGGGTGCATGATGATCGACGCGTCGAGGCCGTAGATGTCCTCGCGGCTGTGGACCATGGCGGTCCACCACTCGCTCATCAGGTTGCGCTTGAGCTCGACGCCCATGGGGCCGTAGTCGTAGGCGCTGCGCAGGCCGCCGTAGATGTCGGAGCTCTGGAACACGAAGCCCCTGCGCTTGCACAGGGACACGATCTTCTGCATCAGTTCGGGCTCGGCGGTGGCCATGGCGCGCCGGTTTAGCACGAAGCCGGGCGGGGGTGAACGGGCGGCGCCGGGCTTCGCGCGGCTCAGAGTCTGTGACTCTCAGTCGGCCGTGGCGCGCAGACGCTCGAAGAGCGCGCGGCTGGCAGCGTCCACATCTTCTCGCGGTCCTGGGGTGATCACCAGGCGGCCACCGGTGATCGGCTCGAGCACGGTGGCCACCATCAGCGCCTCGGCGCCCTCTCGGGGCTCGACTTCCTCCGTGGTGAACAGAGCGAGGCGGTCGCCGAGCTCGGCCTCGCTCAGGGCCTGCAGGGCGCCGCGTTGGGCCGCGCTCAGCGAGAGCTGGACGAGCTGCCAGTCGGTCTCGGCGACGAGCTGGATGCGCGCGCCTGCGTCGAGCTCGAAGCCGCGCTGGGGCTCGACGAAGTAGATCCGCCAGCCGACCGCGGCGCCGCTCTGATCGCGCTCTGCCGCCCAGATCGGGCGCAGGCCGGGGGAGAGCGGGTGCGCAGCGGTGTAGTCGCTCAAGGCCTGCTCGAGCAGGCCGCGCTCGTCGGCGCGCAGGATCGGGTCGGGGCGGCGCTCGCCCGCGCGGCCGCCTCGCTCGCCGAGCTCGGCCTCGACGCCCTCGACGGGGTGGAGCTTGAGCGCGGTGATCAGCGCCATCACCCAGGGGTGGCGGTCGGCGACGGGGGCGAGGCTCAGGGCCGTGCCCAGCGGGGCTGGGTCGGCAGCGTCGACGTTGGTGTCGGCGCTGGCGCGGGGGTCACCGAGGCCACAGCCGCCCTCGCAGCCAGTCAGCCCGCCAGCGAAGGCGAGGGCGAGAGCGAGGGGGAGGGGGAGAGGGAGGGGGAGAGGGAGAGGGAGAGAGAGAGGGAGAGGGAGAGAGAGAGGGAGAGAGAGGGCGAGGGCCGAGGCTCGGCTCGGCTGGCCGCGTGAGGGCAGCGGCCGGGCGCTCACTCGCACAGGTTCCCCAGCCCCTCGAACTCGTCGATCAGCTCCTGATAGCTCTGGATCGTCCGCCCGCCGTTGGGGTCGTCGAACTCGATGAAGATCCGGTGATCGAGGGGCTCGATGCCCGCGTCTTCGTAGGCCGCGGCGTCGCTGTCGGTGTTGCCGAACACGTAGGCGGGGATCAGCCCCTTGTCGGCGAGGCGCTCGAGCTCGTCGCTCTTGTAGGTCTCGGCCGCGCTGCCGAGGGCGCCCTCGAACCACAAGGTGGTGTGCACGAGGCCCGGCGGGAAGCCGCGGACGTCGAGGAACTCGCGGGTGCGCTCGACCAGCCACTCGGGCCGCGCGGTCAGGTACATGGCGTGGTAGCCCTTGTCTTGCAGCGCGCTCAGGGCCGCGGCCGCGTAGGGCCGGGCGTCGGGGACCGTGCCCAGGAGCAGGTCGACGAACTCCTCGGACTCGTAGGTGGTCAAGGTCCCGTCGATGTCGCTGAGGAAGAGCGGGGTGCCGGGCTCGACGACCTCGATGAAGCCGTCGGCGCTGCTGAGGTCGCCGCGCACGACCATGTGGACGCGGTGGCGGCCGAGCTCGAGCTCCTGGCCGGCGGGGATCTCGAAGTAGACCCAGCCGCCGGTGTCCTCGACGCCCTCGACCGTCGCGTGGGCCTCCTCTTCGGTGGTCCAGGCCTCGCCGAGCAGCTCCCACTCTCCGCTGCACCCGCGCAGGACGTAGACGTCGACCTGCTCGTCCTTGAGGTCCTTGTCGATGGTCCCGTAGGCGAACTTGCCCAAGAGCCACTGGGTCTCGCCGGGGACGTAAAAATTGTCGCGCACGCGGTGGTTGGGATCGCCGGCGAGGACGATCACGTTGCTGTCGAGGTGCTCCCAGCCGAGCTCGGAGGGGGTCGGGGGCGCGGGCGCGTCGCAGGCCGGGGGCGGGTCGCACCACGGGCCAAAGCCGGGGTCTTCGCTCGTGTCGGAGGTGTCGCTGGTCTCGGCAGTCTCGCCCGCGTCGCTGGTCTCGGAGCCCGCGTCGCCGCCGGAGCCCTCGGTCTCGCTGACCTCATCGAGGCCCCCGGTCTCCGTGCCCAGGGTCTCACCGACCTCCTCGAGGCCGTCCATGGTGTCGTCGTCCTGGCTGGCCTCGGCGACGCAGGCCAGGGCGAGGAGGGCGAAGGCCGGGGGGCCCAGGTGGGTCTTGCGCATCGGCAGACGGTAACAAAAAAGCCCCGGGTGAGGCTGAGCCTCACCCGGGTACCCCCTGTTCCCGATGCATGTCCACGCTCACTGGTTCGACCATGGCCCGGACATGTTGGGGGTACGCCCGCCCCGAGTCGATGTTACGGCCAGGCGGGCGCGAGCAAGCGGCGCCGCCCGTCGCGGCTCAGGGGCACGTCGGGGGCGTCGAGCTCGACGCGATCCCACAGCTGGCAGGTCACCTGCTGGTGCCGGGTATCCAGGGCTTCGCAGTAGTTCGTGAACTTGCAGCGGCGGATCTCCGCGCCCCGACCCAGGCGCATCTTCAGCCACCAGTCGGGGTCGGCGAGGCTCTGGCGTGCAGCCGCGATCACGTCGGCCTCGCCGCGCGCGAGGGCGGCCTCGGCGAGCTCGAAAGAATTGAAGCCGCCGGCGGCGACCACGGGGATCTCGAGGCCGGCGTCGCGCAGCTCGGCGCGGACGCGCGCGGCCAGCGGGAGGTTGCGCGCGAAGGGGCCGCGGGCGTCGGAGTAGACCGTGGGCATGCACTCGTAGCCGCTGCGCCCGGTGTAGGGGTAGACGGCCTCGCCCACCTTGGGCTGCTTGGCGTCGTCGAACTTGCCGCCCTTGGACACGCTCAGGAAGTCCATGCCGGCCTGGGCGAAGGCGCGGCCAAAGTGCGCGGCGTCGTCGAGATCGCTGCCGCCGGCGATGACCTCGTCGCCGAGGAAGCGGCAGCCCAGGGCATAGTCCGCGCCGACGGCCGCGCGGGCGGCCGCGAGCACCTCGAGGGGCAGGCGCAGGCGACCCTCCCGCGAGCCGCCGTAGCCGTCCGCGCGGGTGTTGGTCCGCGAGAGGAAGCTGGCCATGGTGTAGGCGTGGGCGTAGTGGAGCTCGACGCCGTCGAAGCCGGCCTCCCGGGCCCGGCTTGCGGCGGCGGCGAAGAGCGGGGGCAAGCTGCGCGGGAGCTCGCGGATGTGCTCGAGGTGGAGATCCGTGACCCGCTCGCGGTAGCCCACGCGCAGGTCCTCGCGCTCGCGGGTCGTGAGCGCGGCGTCGTGGAGGGCGTCGTCGCCGGCGGCGAGGCGCTCGCGGACCTCGGCCTCGGGGGCGTCGCGCCAGCGCGCATCACCCAGGTGGGCGGCGAGGCGCTCGCGGTGACCGGCGTCGAGGCGCAAGAAGCGAGCGAAGAATTTATCGGGCGGCGGGCGGCGCTTGAGCGCCAAAAAGTCGATCAGCTGGATCAGCAGCTTGGTCTCGCCCTCGCTGGCCTCGCGCACGGCCGCGACGATCTCGCGCAGGCCGGGGATGAAGCGATCGTCGCCGATGCGCAGCAGCGGCCCCGAGGGCACGTCGCGGATCCCCGTGGCCTCGATGACGATCGCCCCGGGGCGGCCGGCGGCGAAGCGGCGATACCAGGCGATCACGTCGGGGCTGGCGAAGCCCTCGGCGGTCGCGCGCCAGGGGACCATGGCCGGGACCCAGGTGCGCGTGGCCAGGGTCAGCGGGCCGAGCGAGACGGGGGAGAAGAGCCGGCTGGAGGCGGCCTGCGCTCGGCTCGGCCACGCGGTCGCGGGGATCGGGTGACGCACGCGCTCCGGAGGGGTCCACATCGCCCGCACGGTAGCACTGGCGGCCGATGGGACGCGCTCGCGGGCGGGCTCAGTCTTCGACGATGACGCCGCGCAGGTCCGCCGGGCGCCCGCGCTGCTGCTGAAAGAGCCCGCCGTTCCAGCTGAGCAGGCGCCGGTTGAGGCGCGAGGACACCCGCGCGCCGACGAAGCTCGCGCCGCTCGGGCGCGTGCCGAGGTCGCTGATCACCCCGCGCAGGTCGGCGCCGTCGAGCACCCAGCCGGTGAGGTTGGTCTGGCGCAGGTCACAGCCGCGCAGCTTGGCCTCGATCGCGGTCTGCGAGGGCGGCAGGGGCGAGGGGTTGACGGGCAGCAGCCTGCTGAGATCGAAGCCGGAGAGGTCGCGGCTCGAGAGATCCGTCCACCGCGGGGTGACGCTGGCCAGGCGCGGGGCGGACAGGTAGCGCAGCTCCGGGGCCGCGAGCAGGGGCTCGGGCAGGCCGAGGCCCGACCACGCGTCGCAGTCGCTGCTCGCGAGCAGGCGGACGATGAAGGGGCCCACGCGCTCGGCCCACAGCTGGACGCGGAAGCGGCCGCGCTCCTCGGGGGCGAGCGGCTCGGAGATCAGGTCGACCACGTCGAAGTCGCGGCCAGAGGCGTCGACGAAGGCGAGCATGCGCCGCGGTCGAGGCAGGGCCCGCAGGCGCTCGGCCTCGCGCTGCGAGTAGCCGCGCTGCGTGGGATCGTGCAGCGCCACGGCCAGGCTCTCGCCCAGGGGATCCCCGCGGCCCTGGAGCGCGTCGGCGACCACGGACCAGTGCTGGGGTGTGGCCACGCCCGCGTCGAGGGCGTCGACCAGGGCGCGCTCGCTCGCGCTGGGCAAGGGGGCGCGGGCGGCCAGGCAGCGGTGCGCGCGGAGCCAGCCGAGCTCGCTTTGGTTGTCGCCCTCGCCGGCCGGATCTCCGAGCGAGGCGCGGGCGGCGAGGGCCTCGGGCCCCTCGAGCAGCACCCGCAGCCCCGGCCGCGCGCCTCTGTCGACGAGCCAGCTCGCCAGCTCGTCGGCCCAGCGCTGCCCTCGACGCGGGCTGCGGGCGAGGGCGACGTGGAGCTCGCCCTTGGGGTTGTTGACCTCGCCGTAAGGATCGAAGGTCCGATCCCCGCGCTGGAGGGCGAGCTCTTCGGGGCGGCAGCGGGCCCAGGGCTGGTCCTCGTCGGGATCCCAGGGCCACAGCCACCAGACCTCGCGCGCGGCGGCGTCGACGTCGACGCGCGCGCCCCGGGCAAAGCGCAGCGAGACCACGCCGCGGCCGGCGTCTCCCTCCGTCGGCGCCGCGGGAGGTCCCGACGCGGATCCCGACGGCCGGCGCTTGAGCAGCCCGCGGACGACGCGGACGAATGCCAGCGGCCGCCCACACAGGGACTCGATGTCGGCGGGGGAGATCGGCTGGCTCACGGCCGCGCGCTCAGGAGCCAGGCAGGAAAGACACCGCGTGGCGAGCGAGGATCAGACCCTCGCCCATGAGCACCGTGCTGCCCCAGCGCTCGAGCCACAGGAGATCGCGGGCGCCCGCGCGGTAGACATAGGTGCCGACGCGCGAGCCCGCGGGCCGGCCGTGACCGCCGATCGCGGCGACGCTGGCCTGGCCGCGGCGCGAGAGCCCGTAGACCCGGGGCGGCTCCGTGCGCGGCTGGATGTTGCGGGGCGGCTCGCCGGCCAGGCCGTGGCCCTCGACCGGCTCGACGACGAACCAGTCTTCGAGCTCGCGCCCGCCGATCAGCCAGCGCCTGCGGCCGCCGTCGGCCATGACCACGACCACCGTGGTCGCGCCGCCCTCGCGCAGGCGCAGCAGGCCCTCGACGACATAGTCCCCCTCGACCCGGGCGTCGCTGGCCTCGATCAGCACCACGTCGCCCACGCGCAGACCGTCGATGTCGAGGTCCTCGGCGCTGCGTGGGGCGTCCGCGGCCGCCGCGGCCATGCCCTGGCCGGAGGCGAGGGAGGCCTGGAGGCGCTCGGCGACGCGATCTCGGACTTTCTTCACAGAGGGGTTCGTGGAGGGGGCGCCGCCGCTGGGCCCCGCGGGCAGGGCGAGCTGGGCTTCCCCGGCGTCGAGGGCCCGGTTGCTGTCCCCCCAGTCTCGCAGGCGGCGAGCCGCGAGCACGCCAACCCAAAAGGCACCGGCGATGGTCATGGCCGCGAGCAGTGAAGGGATGAACATGTCGGTCTTCGCGCTCTCACGCAAGCGCCTGGGGCAGGGAGTGGGGGCGTGTGTGTGAGCGGGGCGTGAGAAGGGTCCTGCGCACCCGCGCCGCGAGGCCGGGCGCTCCACGAGCATACACCCAGCGCGCCCTGGGGCCACGCTTGACCCCACCGGGGCCCGGTGGATACAAGCCCTTCGGCGTCATCGCGGGTTTTTGGGCTCCTCGGCCCACCTCGTCGATGGCCAGCGAGCGCACATGCAACCGACTGCCTGGGAACCCGAAGGGATCGAGGCCCTGCTCGACTCGAAGGGGGCGTTGGCCGACCCCTCTGCGGTCAGCGGGCTCGATCTGCGCGCCTACTACAAGAAGTTGGTCGCGGCGCGCATCTTGGATCTCAAGCTCGGTCGCCTCGAGCTGCCCATGTGGGCCTCGGCGGCCGGCGAAGAGGCGGTGTCCGTGGCCATCGGCGAGCTCGCCGGTGCGCAGGACTGGATCTTCGTCGGCAACCGCGACGCGGCGGTGGCCCTGCTGCGTGGCGTGCCGCCCACCGAGCTCGTGCGTCAGCTGCTCGGGCAACCCAGCGCCGGCACCCGCGGGCGCGGGCTGCCCGGCTCGATCGACGCGCGTGCACAGCGGATCGTCGGCGCCAGCGAGAGCCTGGGCATGAGCCTCGGGCTGGCGGTCGGCCACGCCCATGGGCAGCGCCTCTTCGGCCGCGGCCCGGCCAGCGTGGTCCTCTTTGGCGAGGGCCAGACGACCACGGGCGCCTTCCACGAGGCGCTGGCGTTGGCCCTGGCCCACGACGCGCCGGTCGTGTTCGTGTGCAAGTCGCAGCTGTGGCCCGAGGGCGCGCCGGCCGAGGCCGGGCTGCTCGGGGACAGCGTTGCCGAGCGCGCGGCGGCCTGCGGCCTGTGGTCGCGGCGCTGCGACGGGGCCGACGCCCTGGGCGTGCGCCGGGCGATCGGCGCGGCGCTGCACCGGGCCCACGACGGCGCCGGTCCGGGCCTGGTCGAGGTCGTGGTCACGCCGCTGAGCCAAGATCCCCCGGCCGAGCGCGACCCCGTCGAGCGCATGCGTCGGCTGCTCGACGCGCGCGGCGAGTGGACCCAGCCCTTTCAAGACGTGACCGAGGCCGAGATCCACGGCCTCGTCGACAAGGCGATCGCGGAGGTCAGCCAATGAGCGCGCTCGTCCCCCTCGCCCGCACCGTCGCCGCGCTCTTGCGCGAGGACGACCGCCGCTGCCTGCTCGGCGAAGACGTGCGCAACGGCGGCCTGCTCGGGCTGTCGCGCGCGGCCGCCGAAGACGAGCGCCTGCGCCCGCGCCTGCTCGGCGGGCCGCTGACCGGCGCCGGCCAGCTGATCCACGCCGGCGGCCTGGCGCTCTCGGGCCTGCGCCCGATCGTGCTCCTGCCCTCGGCCGCGGCCCTGCTCGAGGGCATGGCCGCGCTGCGCGAGCTCGGTCGCCTGAGCTGGCGCAGCGGCGGCGACGCCCCGGAGGACCAAAGTGAGCGAGCGGGCGTCGAGCTCCCGCTGCTCTTCGTCGCCCCCAACGGCCCCGGCTTCGGCCTGGGTGGCGAGGCCGCCGAGTCCGTCGAGTCGGCCCTGGCCGCGATCCCCGGCCTCGAGCTGTGGTCCGCGGGTCGGGCCACGCAGCTTTGCGCCTACCTGCGCAGCGCCGCCGAGACGCGCCCCTTCGCCGGGCCGCGGGTGCTGCTCTTGCCCCGCGCCGAGGTGGTCAGCGATCTCGACGTCGACGTCGATCTCCACGCGGGCCTCGATCGCCCGCTCACCGCCACGCTGCGCCGGGGCGACCGGGCCACGGTCTTCGCCTGGGGCGCTGCCCTCGAGCCGGCCCTGGCCGCGGCCGAGGCCCTCGCCAGCGCCGAGCAGCTCGAGGTCGAGGTCGTCGAGGTCGGGCGGCTCTCGCCCCTCGACGAGGACGTGCTCGTCGAGGCGGCCGCGCGCACGGGCAAGCTCGTCATCGCCCACGCCGGCCCGCGCCGCCACGGCCTCGGGGCCGAGCTCGCCGCGCTCTTTGCCGACCGCGCCATCCTCCACCTCGACGCGCCGGTGCTGCGCGTGACCGGCGAGGGAGCCCTCGTCGCCGGCCACGAGGACGCCCTCGCGTGTCCGAGCGCCGCCGCCATCGCCCAGGCTCTCGTCGACGTCATCGACTACTGACCCCGTCCCTCCAGATACCCATGATCGAATTCAAGCTCCCCGAGATTGGTGAAGGCGTCATCGAAGGCGAGATCGTCCAGTGGCTGGTCCAGCCCGGCGAGTCCTTCGCGGCCAACGACGCCCTCGTCGAGGTGATGACCGACAAGGCCACCATCGAGATCCCCGCGCCCTTCGACGGCGCCATGCAGACCCACCGCGCCGCCGAAGGTGACGTCTGCGCCGTGGGCTCGGTGATCGCGACCCTCAGCGAGGGCGCGAGCGCGCCCGCGCAGGCGAGCGCGCCCGCGGCCAACGCCCCGGCGCGAGCCAGCGCGCCCGCGGCCAACAGCCCGGCCAGCCCTGCCCGCACCGACGCGGCGATCCTCGCGACCCCGGCGGCCCGGGCCCTCGCCCGCGAGCACGACATCGACCTCGCGAGCCTGCCCGCGAGCGAGCGCGGGCGGATCACCAAGCGCGAGGTGGTCGCCGCCAAGCAGCAGGGCCTGAGCGGCCCGGCGCCCCAGGTCATGTCGGCGCCGCCGCCCATGCCCACGCCCGCGCCGGTGGCCGTGCCCGCCGGCATGCCCACGCCCGCGGCCCGACCCGCAGCCCAGCCGGCCGTCGCGGCCCAGCCGGTCGCGCGCGCCGACGCGAGCGCGCGCACCGACGAGTACCTGCCCTTCCGCGGCATGCGGCGCAAGATCGCCGAGGGCATGTCCAGGGCCTACTCGACGGCGGTGCACTACACCTACGTCGAGCAGATCGACGTCACCAAGCTCGTCGCCCTGCGCAACCAGGCCAAGCGCTCCGCGGCCGAGCAGGGCGTGTCGCTGAGCTACCTGCCCTTCATCGTCAAGGCCGTCTGCCACGCGCTCAAGCGCTACCCGATCGTCAACGCCGAGCTCGACGAGGCCAACAGCCGGATCGTGCTCAAGAAGCGCTACCACGTGGGGATCGCGGCGGCCACGGACCAGGGCCTGATGGTCCCCGTGATCAAGGACGCCGACCTGCTCAGCCTCCTGGACGTCGCCCGCGAGATCAAGCGCCTGGGCGAGGGGGCCAAGACCGGCAAGCTCTCGCGCGACGAGCTGACCGGCTCGAGCTTCACGATCACCAGCTTGGGGACCATCGGCGGCGTGCTGGCCACGCCGATCCTCAACTACCCCGAGGTCGGGATCCTCGGCGTGCACGCGATCCGCAAGGTCCCCGTCGTCACCGAGGACGACGAGATCGCGGTCGGGCACATCATGAACCTCTCGGTCTCTCTCGATCACCGCATCGTCGACGGCTTCGAAGGCGCGAGCTTCCTCCAGGAGGTCCGCCGCTACCTCGAGGATCCGACCTTGCTGCTGCTCGCCGGGATCTGAGCCCGGCGCCGCCCAACCCACCAAGCCAAGCGCGAGCCCACCACCATGGCCACCATCAAGAAGACCGCACTCATCATCGGCGCCGGCACCGGCGGCTACCCCTGCGCGATCCGCCTCGGCCAGCTCGGCGTCGACGCCATGCTCGTGGAGAAGGCCGAGCCCGGCGGCGTCTGCCTCAACTGGGGCTGCATCCCCAGCAAGGCGCTGATCTCCGCGACCAAGCTCTATCACAAGGCCCAGCACGCCGAGCACATGGGCGTGAGCTTCCAGAGCCCCAGCGTCGACATGCCCAAGATGCAGGGCTGGAAGGCCGGGATCATCAAGAAGCTGACCGGCGGGGTGAAGACCCTGGTCAAGGGCGCGGGCACCGAATACGTCACGGCCACCGCCGAGATCCTCGGGCCGGGCCGGGTCAAGCTGGTCTACCCCAAGGACGAAAAGGGCGTGGCCAAGCCCGACGACATCGTCGAGTGCGAGCACCTGGTGATCGCCACCGGCTCGCAGCCGATCGTGATCCCCGGGTTCGAGATCGACCAGGACAAGGTCCGCGACAGCACCGGCGCCCTCGAGCTCGACTTCGTGCCCGAGCACATGGTCTGCATCGGCGGCGGGATCATCGGCCTCGAGCTCGGCCAGACCTTCCAGCGCCTCGGCACCAAGCTGACCGTGCTCGAGGGCATGGACCGGGTGCTCGGGCCCTGCGACGCCGACCTCGCCAAGCTCGTCGCCCGCAAGATCAAGCAAGACGGCGGCGAGGTCGTGACCAAGGCCATGGCCAAGGGCTACGAGACCCGCGAGGGCAAGCTGTGGGTCCGCGCCGAGGTCGGCGGCGAGACCAAGGAGTACCCCGCCGACGTCGTGCTCGTGGCCGTCGGCCGCCGCCCGGTGACCAAGGGCTTCGGCCTCGAGCGCCTCGGCGTGACCATCGACGAGCGCGGCTTCGTCAGCGTCGACGCCCGCCAGCAGACCAACGTGGCCAAGGTCTACGCCGTCGGTGACGTCTGCGGCCAGCCGATGCTCGCCCACAAGGCCAGCCACGAGGGCGAGGTCGTCGCCGAGGTCATCGCCGGCAAGAAGACCGTCAACGACGCGCGCTCGATCCCCAACGTGGTGTTCACCGAGCCCGAGATCGCCTCGGCGGGCATGGGCGAGGACGAGGCCCGCGCCGCCGGACACGAGATCGAGATCGGCAAGTTCCCGTTCTCGATCAGCGGCCGGGCCATGGCCATCGACGAGACCGATGGCTTCGTCAAGGTCATCATCGACAAGCAGGACACGCGCGTGCTCGGCATTCACGTCGTCGGCCCCGAGGCCAGCGACCTGATCAGCGAGGGCTCGCTGGCCATCGAGATGGGCGCCTTCGCCGAGGACATCGCGCTGACGATCCACCCGCACCCCACCTTGGGTGAGGCGGTCATGGAGGCGGCCAAGCACGCGATCGGCGAGGCCATCCACGTCGGCAACCGTCGGCGCTGAGCACACGCGCGCGCGAGCGCGGAATCGGTCCTG
The DNA here is from genome assembly GCF_011083025.2 of Pseudenhygromyxa sp. WMMC2535. NCBI lineage: Bacteria > Pseudomonadati > Myxococcota > Nannocystales > Nannocystaceae > Pseudenhygromyxa > Pseudenhygromyxa sp. WMMC2535. Next base: position 1,023,014 of record NZ_JABJWV010000001.1, on the reverse strand, counting down.
AACCAAGATTTCAGGTTTCAGAGCTGGCCCACGGGCCGGCTCTTTTGTCATGTCGGCGTCGGGGCATTCGTCAATTTCGACAGTTGATTGAAAAAGGGGGCAAAACGCCACGCCACAGGCGACATGAAGTTCGGGTTTCTTCGTGGCCTGAGTTTCTCTGTGTACGCCCCCGAAGCGCGCCACCGGGGCCGGCCTGGGCTCGTCAAAATGCGTGCTGAGACGGTCTGAGGGCGGCTGGAGCGGGGTTTTGCCTAGATCCGACAAAGCGCCCGCGCCGGCCCTGGCGCCCGCGCCGAGCTCGAGGGGCTGCCTTGCAGGGCCAAGGTCCGGGGCTACGATAATTGTGTTCACAATCGAATGCGTCAACGACCCATTCGCAATCGGTGAATCAACTCTAGTGTGCGCGGCAGAGGACTTGAAGGGTCCCAGGCGCCGGACCGCCGGTTGCTGACGAGGCGCGAGGAGGGAGTTTGTCGGGCACAAATGACTGACGAGCAACGAAGTCAGCGGCCGGTGCTCCAAGCCTGGGGCCCTTCAAGTCCTCTGCCGCGCACACTAGATGCTCTTTCGTGTGTCGCGTTCAGCCAGCTGTCTGGCTGACCACGGGGGCGTCTCACAACCAGAGGGCCGAAGCCATGTCGATCACATACGCACGATTCAAGAGCCACGAGCTCGCCCGCAGGGCGTCGAAGGTGCTACGTCGTAGCAGGGAGCCCGCGCGGGTAGACCTGCTGTGGAGCCCCGAGCGCCTGTCTCACCACGCGATCCCCCTGCACATGACCGCGGCGCGCAGCGGCGTGCTCGTGGGCAGCGTGATGGCCGGGCTCGGGGCGATCCTGGCCCTAGCTGGGGCGCTGTGGCTGACCGGGGTCGGTGGTGAGGGCGCGCTGATCGGCGCTCGAGGCACGCTCACGCTCTTCGTCGGGCTCTCGGCGCTCTTTGGCGGCCTCGCGGGGGCCCTGTCCTTTGCCTCGGACAATGGGATCAAGGTTCAGCGCATGCGCAGGTGGCTGAGCGCTGGGGACCAGGTCGTCATCGTCGAGGCCAGGCGCGACCACGAGGACATCCTGCGTGGCCTCGGGGCGGACCAGGTCGGGACCTTCGCCTGAGTGAGTGAGATTGAGATGGAGAGGAGAGAAAACTCGAGTACGCGGACGCGAAGCAAAGGACACGAATCACTGCGGATAAACCGAGACACAACGCCGCGAACCCCAAAAATCAAGGAGCAGACCCGCCGCTGAGCAGGCGAGAAATCACCAAGAACACAGCCGACAAACCGACAAAACGCGAAACCGATAAACCAGCGAAGGGCCGGGCACAGGCCGGCCACCCAACTGACCAAGCACAAACAGCCCAAGCAACAACCACTGACACGGGCCAACCACCTACACCCAGCAACCACCAACAAGGAGTGATGCCACACACAATCGACATCGTCGCCACCGCTTCGGGGATCTTCTCAGTCTTCTTCGTCGCGTTCGCTTGCCTGATCCAACACGGTCGCCGCGGCGGTGGCGGCGGGGTCGACAATCGAGTGTTTCGTACGGGAGCCATGAAAACTCGGCAGATCCGCCCTCAGCTGCGTCGGGCAGCACAGGGCGTCACCGAGGGCAGCGTTAGCGGCCAGAGCCAGCCACGACTGGCGGCCTGCTGAGCGAGTCAGGAGGTTAGCTAGGAGCCCGTGGTGAATCCCAGCGCGAGGAGCCGCGCTGGGTTTCACCACGGGCTCCTAGTGCACGGCTGTGGGGCGTTCGGGCATGAGAACATAGGATTGCGTTTTTTGCGCAAATGGTCCATGCCCGAACGCCGACCACCATTTGATAATTCGCTTAAGCGCCTGTTCGTGTGAGCAGTATTAGATGCTTCAGGTGTTGAGATGTTTCGAAAATACCCATGGAAGGCGATTAATCGAGTTTGGTGGGCCGGGACATTGCAAATTCGCCTAGTACGAGCCGTCACGAAATGCCGCGATAACGACAAAAGTTAGCCCACCCCATTTTCATCAGCGCACATATGATGCATATGAAGGGTCATGACCAACATCGCCGACATCGCACGGGCAGCGCTCATCGAGGTCATCTCCAACAATCCCAAGATCACCGTCAAGCAGCTGCGCGAGCTCGTGTCCGAGACGCCCGCCCTTGGCGACGTGACATTGGCGGATCTGCTCGGAGAGCCGGCAAAGGGCAAGAAGGGCAAGCGTCGCAAGGCTGGCGGGCGCGCCAGGGCTGCGGACAAGTCCACGCAAAAGCGCAACGTCCGGACCGAAGAGGGCCGCGATGCCTTCGACGCCGAGGTCCTCGGCGCGCTCGAGAGCCTCGGCGGCCAGGAGCTGTCGGCGACGGCCGTCCGCGAGGCCATCGGTGCTGACCCCATGCAGCTCCGCGCTTCGCTCAATCGCCTGATCGAAAAGGGCGCCGTGACCTTCACTGGCAAGGCCCGCGGCACCCGTTACACGCTGCTTTAGTTTATTGGGGCGTGAACCCGGGGTCGAAGCGCCAAGCGCCCTCGGGGCCCATGCGGGGGAGCTCGCGCAGGCGCGCGAGCTCTCGCAAGAATCGGGGCCGCGGCCACTCCACGGCCCCAAATCGCTCCAGGTGTGTGGTGTACACCTGGCAATCCACGAGCTCGCAGCCCCATCGCTCGAGCTGTCGGATCAGCCAGACGAAGGTGACTTTGGAGGCCTCGGGGGCCAGGGCGAACATCGACTCGCCGCAGAACAGCCCGCCGACGGCCACCCCATAGACGCCGCCGACGAGCTCGTCGGCCAGCCAGGCCTCGGCCGAGTGGGCGTGGCCGAGGGCGTGGAGGCGCTCGTAAGCTGCGATCATGTCTTCGGTGATCCACGTCCCATCTTGGCCGGGGCGGGAGACCTCCGCGCAGCGTCGGATGACCTCGCCAAAGGCCTCGTCGAGGGTGATGCGAAAGCGTCCCCGACGCAGGCTCTTGGCCAGGCTGCGGTTTATCCGCAGCTCGCTCGGCTGAAGGACGAAGCGTGGGTCTGGTGAATGCCAGAGGATCGGCAGCCCCTCTTCGTACCAGGGGAAGATCCCCCGGCCATAGGCGTCGAGGAGCCGGGAGACCCGGAGATCTCCACCGACCGCGACCAGGCCGCGGGCGTCGCTCTGCTCGGGATCTGGCAGCCCTTGGTCTCCGCGGATCAGGCGCACGGGCATTGGGATCGACTCAATCGTTCTCCTGCGGGAGCAGGCGTATCAGGCGAGGGCGGGCGAGCATCCAGCTGGCGCGACGCAGGCGAGCGCCAAGCCGCCGGGCCGGCTCTTCGATGGCGAATAATGGGGCAAAGGCCACGGCCGAGAGTGGGTAGGGGAACATGATGGCCATGATCATCAATACTCCCAGGTGGAAGCTCCACATACCCACGGCCCACGGCCAGGCCAGCTTGCGATGAATGATGGCCAGGGGCGCGCCGAGCTCGAGGACCATGCTGGCCCAGGCCAGGGGCACGAAGATCGCGGGATAGCGCGATAGCCACGCGCCCAGGGGCGAGTGGAGGTCGCCCAGCTCGATCTTGCGGAGGTTGTCCCAGGCCACGTGCGAGAGCAGGACCTCGCCCTCGAGCCAGGGCGCGCCGGCGTTGCGAAGCTTGGCGACGCCGGCGATCAGGTAGGCGAGCACGGTCACGGTGGCCATGAGCTTGGGCCCCCAGCCATAGGCGGGGCTCGCAGCCGGGGCCGGGCCGCCGCGGCGGCGAGCGTCGAGGGACCAGCTGTCGCTGGCGGGGGTCAGCGCGAGGATCAGCGCGTGGAGAACCACGAGGTTCTCGGTGTGGAAGATCATCCCCCAGGAATTGCGGTAGCTGGTGACCCAGAGCAGGCCGAGGGCGAAGAGCGGGCCGCTCACGCGGAAGCGCCAGCCGAGCAGGGCGGCCACGCCCGCGGCGAGGGTCGCCAGCCACAGGCCGACGACGAGGGCGGCGGGGGGCGGCGCGGAGAACATTGCGAGCACGCCGACGGGCTCGAAGCGCGCGGCCGGGAAGCGGAGGTTGGCGGTCAGCAGCGGCCCGAGGATCCCCAGCCAGGTCAGCGCGAAGGCGGTGACCAGCACGCGCAAGCTGGCCAGGCGCAGGGCGGGGGCCGTGGGCAGCCACCAGCGCTCGAGGGCCGCGAGCGGGCCGCCGCGGCCCGAGGTCGAGGCGGGGGAGGTCGAGGTCGCGGCGCTCATGGTCGTGCTCCCGCGCTGGCGCCGGCGCTGCTGGCCATATTGGCGACCTCGCAGCGCGCCCGCACGCGCACGCGCAGCGGCTCGCGCCCGGCCGCGTCGACGAAGTAGGTGTGGGGATCGAACTGCCGGCTCTGGACCTCGAGGCGGACGATCTGCGCGTAGTCGGGGTCGCCGGCGATCGTCTCGGCCACGCGCGTGCACAGCTGGTCGGCGCGCTTGCCCCGGATGGCCTTGCGCACAGTCTGGGCGGCCTGCATGACCTCGGCGTTGCCGATGGTCCGCGGGGGCATGGGCCGCAGCCCGCCCTCGGCGTCGACGCCCATGACCACGTGGATCCACGAGGTCGCTCGGACCGTCGAGAACATCGGGTAGTTGGACAGGGGAAAGGAGTCCTTGGGGGGGTCGCGGAACATCGGCCAGAGGGTGGCGGCGATGACCGCGAGGCCGACGAGCAGCGCCGGGGCCCGGTGAAAGGTCCGGGTGGGCCGGGCGAGGGCGGCCGCGGGCTGGCTCGTGCTCATGGCGCGCGCTCGCTGGTGTCGAAGACCTGCGCGCCCCCGTGACCGAGGGCCGCCCACGCGTGCTGGGTGTAGTCGATGCGGATCTCCGGGGCGCCCATGGACTCGGAGAAGCCGCCGATGACCTGGCGATCCCGGACGCAGGCGAAGCAGTTGCGCGGGTTCCACTGCTGGCGGACCAAGAAGCCCAGCACCTCGCGCATGCGCGCCTGGTCGGCCGAGACGTCCTCGCCCCGGGCCCGCTTGATCGCCATGGCGGCGGCCAGCCCCTCGCCAAAGCCGGCGCTGGGCGTGTTGACCGGGACCAAGATGTTGCCCATGGAGTAGCCGCCGAGAAATTCCGGGTCCACGCGGCTGTCTTCGTCGAGGACGGGGCGGGCCTTGAAGGCCATGTAGTCGAGGCAAAACTGCTCGTAGTCGGGGTTGCGGTGGTGGCCCAGGGACGCGCGCGCGGCCAGGCAGTGCCAGTTCTCCTCGAGCCAGAAGAAGTCGCGCAGGATGTTGTCCCAGTAGGGGCCGGCGTAATAGTTCATCGCCCGCTCGACGGCGTCGGCGAGGACCTCGGCCGGGGGCAGCTGGACCTCGGGGTCGTCGACCAGCGCGGGCTCGTCGCGGGCGAGCTTCTCGGCCAGGCTCAGCGCGAAGATCGCCTGGCCGCCGGCGTACATCGGCTCGGGCCCGTCGATCGGCGCGCCCGTGGCGACGTCGTACTTGGGGTAGAAGCTGCCGTCCTCGCGCTGCATGGCCATCAAAAACCGGCTCATGTCGGCGATCAGCGCGTCGTGCTCGTCGCCCACGCGCGCGCGGCAGCGGGCGAAGGCGATCGCGGGCAGGGCCGTGGAGCCGAGGTTGGCCGCATCGCTGTCCGCGTTGCGGATCAGCGCCTGGACCTCGCCGCTTTGGCGGGCGTGCTCGGCCATGTAGGCCAAGGAGCGGGCGGCGACCTCCTTGGTGCGCGCGGCGTCGCGACCGAGCTCGCAGGTCACCAAGGTGGTGCCGGCCTGGCGCGGCAGGTTCCAGGCCTTGGTCCGGCGCCGGCCGGTGAAGGGGTCGAGGGTGTAGGTGAAGCGGCCCTCGGGCAGCTGGGCCGCGGCGATGTAACGCTCGGCGCTGTCCTGGGCCGCGCGCAGGCGCTGCTCGTCGAGGGCGGCGCCCGGGCGCTCGTGCATGCGGATCATCGAGATCGGGCCGCCCTCGGCGTCGATGAGCAAGCTGGTGGTCTCGATGCGCAGCAGGCCGTCGAGGTGCGTCCAGGCCTCGGCGCCCTCGGGGCGGATCAGCGGCTGGTCGCGCTCGGACTTCTTGCGCGTCTTGGGCCGACGCAGGTGGCGATCCCAGGTCTGGATCTCCTTGGAGATCGGGCCGCCGAGGGCCCGCTGGAGGCGCACGGGGGACACGCCAAAGCGAAAGTCGGGGATCCACGGGACCGGCTCGTTGGACACGAATTGATCCGCGGCGACGAGCTGCCAGGGCATCAGGCAGCGCTCGGCGTCGCAGATCCCGTCGCGGCCCGGGCGGAGGGCGAGCATGTCGAGGACGAAGTCGCGGTCGTGGAGCATGACCACGCTGCGCAGCAGGTCGATCTTCACGGGCCCGCGCGCGGCCTCGCTGCGCAGCTGCTCGGCGATCGCCGCGGGCAGCTGCGCGGCCGGGGCCTCGACGCAGCGGCTGACGACCTCGAGGGGGGCGAGCTTGCGCCCGGCCACGCTCCGCTTGCGGTGCTCGAGGGTCTTGGGCCCCGCCGGCACGAGGTAGGTGAGCACCGCCCGGGCCTGGTCGCGCTCGGGGTCGGTATAGTCGGGCACGCAGGCCACGGGCTCGAGGGTGTGCAGGGGCGGGAGCTCGGGGACGATGCCGGCACGCTGTGGCCAGGGCGGGGCCGGGGCCTCGGCGAGCTCGTCCCAGCTGGGCAAGGCGGCGATCACCGCGGCCTCGCCGGGGCCTCGGGCCGGCAGGTCTTCGCCCTGGTCCCCGCCTCGAGCCCCGCTCGGCGCCGCGGGCAAGGGCAGGGGCGTGGGCCGGGCGGCCTGGGCCGTGCGCCAGGCACCGACGGTCCAGATCAGCGTGAGCGCGGTCGCGGCGGCGCCGGCACCCCGGTTCCAGCGGCGCTCCCAGGTGGCCGCGAGCCCCCAGGCCGAGAGCGGCAAGGTCAGCACGGCCAGCAGGCCGATGATCGCCAGCATCGCCGCGCCCAGGCCCTGGCCGAGGTCGCCGTAGAGCCCCGCGAGGTAGCTGGCGGCGCTCGTCAGCTCCCAGCTCAGCCAGCCGAGCACGGCCAGGGCGAGCAGCGAGCTCAGCCGCCACGCCCAGATCAGCGGCCGGCGCAGCTTGGCGGCGGCGCACAGAGCCGTGGCGAAGTGGCCCAGGGCGAGCAGCCAGGCGAGCAGGGCGAAGCTCGACCACTCGCTCCAGGGCAGCTGCGCGCCGGCCCAGGCGAAGATCAGCCCGTGCAGGCCAGCGACCACGGCCAGCCCCCAGCGGGGAAGGGGGCCGGCTTGAGAATTGGAGGCGGGGAGGTCGGCCTTCGCCATGGGCGCGAAGGATAACAGCCGGGCGTGGTCAGCCCCTCGCGCTCCTGTTAACTTGGGCGCGTGAGCGCTCCAGGTGTTCGCGCGAGCTACCTTCGCCTCTTGCTGTCGCGCTGCGACGAGTTCGGACCGCCGGCCGCGGAGATCCGCGAGCGCCTCGGCGACGAGCACCTGACGCATATCGAGTGCGCGGGGCCCATGGTGTGGCTGCCGGTCGAGACCGACATCGCCTTGCAGGTCGCCCTCGACGAGGTGCTCGGGGGCACGCGCGCCCGGGAGTTCGCCCTCGCCAGCTTGCGCGAGGTCTGGGCCGGCTCCTTGCTTCAGCCGCTGCTGATCACCGCCGTCGGCCTCTTTGGCCTGCACCCCGGCTCCTTCGCCAAGCTCATGCCCGCGGCCTGGGGCCTGCTCTACCGCGAGTGCGGGCGCTGGGAGGTGGGCGAGACCATGCGCGTGGCAGGTGACGCGGCGGGCAGGCGCGGGGTCGAGCTGCACCTGCGCGAGCTCCCCGCGGACTGTGTGGCCGCGCAGCCGTGGCTGGGCGCGGTCGAGACCGTGCTCCACGCGCTGCTGATCCTCTGCGACGTCGAGGGCGAGGTCGAGCTGCGCGAGCGCGAGCCGCTCTCGGGGACGGCCAGCTTCTACTTGTCGTGGGTGTTATCCTGAACCCTCGCCCATGTGCAGGATCTTCGGATTTCGCTCGGTGATGCAGAGCCAGGTGCATCGCAGCCTGGTCAGCGCCGACAACGCGCTCATGCACCAGAGCGAGCGCAACCCAGACGGCTGGGGCGTGGCCTACTACCTCGCGGGGGCGCCCCACGTGGTCAAGAGCGTGGCCACGGCCGTGTCCGACGAGATGTTCCGCCGGGTCTCGGGCGTGGTCACCTCGGAGACCGTGCTGGCCCACGTGCGCAAGGCCACCCAGGGTCAGCTGAGCATCCTCGACACCCACCCCTTCCAATTCGGCAACTGGGTGATGGTCCACAACGGCAACATCGCCAATTTTCCCGAGCTGCGCGATCGCCTGCTCGAGCAGATCCCCCCGGTCTACAGCCGCTTCATCCTCGGGCGCACCGACTCCGAGCTGCTCTTCTATACGCTGCTCGCCAAGATGGCCGAGCGCTGCGAGCTCGGGCGCCGCGGCTACCCCCTCGAAGATCTGGCGGCGGCGGCCCGCGAGGCCCTGGCGGCGATCACCGAGCTCGCCGGGGAGCTGTGCCCGGACACCCACGCGGATCCGCTCAGCAATAATTTTTTGACCTTCGTGATCACCAACGGCCAGACCATGCTCGCCCACCAGGGCGGCAAGCAGCTCCAGGTCTCGACCCACAAGGCCAACTGCCCCGAGCGCGACAGCTGCCCCTACTGGGCCAAGGAGTGCGAGCGCCGGGTCGAGACCGGCTTCGTCAGCCACCTCGTGTTCTCGAGCGAGCCGCTGCTCGGCGACAACGTGTGGGAGCCCATGCGCTTCGGCGAGATGATCGGCGTGGACTGGCGCATGCAGATGCGCCGCTTCGAGCCATGAACGGCGTGGTCTGGCGAGGCGCCTCGGGTTCGCGCCTCGCCCACCTCGCTCGCTCACTCACTCGGGGGTGGCGTCGCCGCTGTCTTGATCCTGGTTCTGATCTTGGTCGCGCTCGCGCTCGCGCGCGGCCCGGGCGGGGATCGTCCCGGCGTCGGTCTCGACGCTGAAGGTCTCACCATCCCAGCGGATCTCGACGCGCTCGAAGCTCACCGCGCGCGGCGGGATCTCGCCGCGGTGGCGGACGGCGAGCTCGCCGAGGCCGCCGCGCTGGACGGCCCACAGCCCGGTCTCGCCGGCCCACAGCCCCCCGCGGGTCAGCGCGCTGGCCCGCTCGGCCGCGGCCGAGGAGGCGGTGGCCTCGGGCTGCGCCGAGAGGCCCATGGTCAGCTGCTGATCCAGGTCGCGCCAGAGCAGGAAGGTCCAGGTGGTCGGCGCGTCGAAGAGCTGCAGGCGCTTGAGCTCGCGGGCGAGCTTGTCCGCGGGCAGGCCCTCGGGAGCGGCGAGCATCTGCGCGAGCAGGGCGGCCGCGTGCAGCCGGGCCCAGCGGCGCGGGTCGTCCACGCCCGGGCGACCGTCGCCCATGGAGACCTGCCGCAGCAGCCGCAGGGCCTCGTCGACGCGGCCGGCCCCCGCGGCGGCCTTGGCCAGGCGGATCGTGTCCTCGGGCGCGCCGCTGAGGGCGACGAGATCGCCGTATTGGCGATAGGCCTCCTGATACCAGGCGTGGCGCAGGAAGATGTCGCCGAGCAGCCGGCGGGTGCTCGCGCTCTCGGGGTCGTACTCGACGATCTCCGAGTAGACCCGCTTGGCCTCGTCCTCCTCGCCCTTGGCGACGAGCAGCTCGCCGAGGCGCTCGGCGAGGGCCGGGGTCATCAAGTTGCGCTCGCGCAGCTTGCGACCGGCGGCGATGGCCTCGTCGAGGCGACCCATGGCGTAGAGCAGGTCGAGGTGAATCAGGTCGAGGTGCAGGCGCTCGGCCGGGGGCACGCTCTGGTAGCGCTCGAGGGCGTCGCGCACCAGCGCGAGGGCCTCGGCGTCGGTCTTCGCGGTCGCGACCGCGTCCGCCAGGCTGCCGAGGTCCACGGAGGCGCCAAAGAGCGCGCGCTCGAGGGCGTGGATCAGCTGGGGATCCACGAGCCGGCGCTGGAGGGCCTTGACCACGAAGGCCTTGGCCTCGGCCTCTTCCCAAAAGTGGGCGATGAGCAGCTGGATCTCGGCCTCGGTCTGGGCGCTGGCCTGGAGCAGGTCGAGGTAGACTCGCTGGTGTCGCCAGCTGTCGAGCTCGCAGGCGGCCGCGGCGGCCTCGTAGGCGGTGAGGCGCTGGCGCATGTCCGGGGCGCGAGCGAGGCGGTCCTCCCACAGCACCTTGCGCTGGCTCAGCGGGCGAGACGAGGCGTCGCTGCACGGCAGGGTCTGGTTGCGGGCGATCTCCGACTGGGGCGGGCGATGGTTCTCGAGCGGCTGCCAGCGCCGCGCCTCGGACGGCCGCTCTGGGAGCGCGATTTTGCGGCGGGTATCGACGACTGCGGTCGACTTGCTGATGTCCTGCTTGGTGGCGGGGGGCGGCGCGAGGGCGACGTTGGCCTCCGCCAGGTCGTCTTCGAAGTCGAAGCTGGGCTCCGCGGGCTCGCGCTCCTCTTCGATCGGGGAGCGCGACTTCTTGGCGCGGCCCTTGGCGCGCGAGCCGTAGGCTTCGCTCGCCCCCTCGCCGATCAGGCCGGGCAGGCTGCCGGGCGCGCCTCCGGCCACGCCGCCGGGGATGTCGCTCGGCATCGCCTCGCCCGCAGCCGCGCCGATCTCGGCGCCCTCTTCAATGAAGCCGGAGCCCCCGGTGGGCTTGGCCGACTCGGGCTCGGGCGCGGCCGCGGGCGCGGCCATTTCGTCCTTGCCCATGTCGTCGTCGGCGCGGAGGCTCTGCTCCGTCACACTCGGCCCGCGCTGTCGCGCCTCTTCGCGCTCGAGCGGCGCCGCTTCGCTGGCGGGGGCCTCATCGGCGGCCATGTAGCAGCCCATGGGCGCGCTCAGGGCTCCGAGCAGGAGCTCGCCGACCTCGGGGCCGTCGAGGGTCTCGGCCGCGCCCGTGATCTCGCGGGTGTGCGGCAGGGCGTCGCCGAGGAGCTGGCGATCCCAGGGGCGATCGCGGCGCTCGATCCCCTTGCGGGCGTAGGCGCGCTCGCTGTCGAGGGCCAGGAAGGAGGTGAAGGGGGTCATCAGCCCGTACTCGAGGCCGAGGGCCAAGACCTTGCCGCGCACGGCCTGCGGCCCGCGGCCGTCCCCGAGCAGCCGCTCGATGCGGGCGGCGGCCCACAGCTTGGGGATCACGAAGTCGAGCACGCTGCGCTCGCGGACCAGGGGGATCGGATCCGGGGCGTAGTCCTGGCCGCCGAGGCGGTAGCGCAGCGAGACCTCCTTGGGCAGGTCGGCGTGGGTGCGGGCGAGGATCACCAGCTCGCGGCCGCGGGCGAGCTTGCCCGTGGCGTTGTCGAAGCGATCGTCGAGGCCCGCGCCGAGCTCGAGCTCGAGGTCCGTGAGCGTGGGCGTCTTGATCGCCCCGGACAGCTCGAGGGCACGGACCACGGCCTGCTCGGGGGCCTCGACGCGGAGGCTCTCGCCGCCGCCGACCCGGGCGAGGCGGGCGAGCAGGCGATCGTCCACGGCCGGGCCCACGCCCACGGTGAACAGCCGCGCCCGCGAGCCGGTCAGCGCCCGGCGCAGGCGCTCGGACAGGGCGTCGGCGCCCCGCTCCCCGGAGGTCGCGAGGCCGTCGCCGATGTAGACCACCGCGGGCTGCTCGGCCGCCTGAACGCGGTTGAGGGCGCGCTCGAAGATCGCCCCGAGATCCGTGGCCCCGCCGTGGCGGTGGCTGGTCAGGGCCGCGAGCGCGGCGTCGACCTCTTCTTTGGTCGCCGGGCTCAGGCCCTGGGCGGGGTAGAGGACCTCGGCGCCGAGGTCGGCCGCGACCACGGCGAAGTGGTCGTCGGCGGACAGGCTGCGCAGCAGGGCCTCGGCCACGGCGACGCGGCTCTGGTGCTCGGCGTCGTCGCCGAAGGCCGAGGTGTCGACGACCACGACGACGTCGGCGCGCGGGGTCTCGATGGCCTGAAAGTCGACCTCGGGGCGCCAGCGCAGCATCACGAAGCGGGCCTTGTCGCCGCCGGCCTGGTACTCGCTCAGGCGCAGGGCCGGGGCGTCCGCGTGGGCGCCGTCGTGCTTGCGGGTGAGCTCGAGCTCGAAGTCGGCCCGGGGCACGAAGCCGCTGCGCCGCATGCTGACGAGGCGGTTGTCGCCGGACACGCTCGCCTCGCCCAGGGTCGAGACCGCGTAGCGCTTGGCGAGGTCGCCGCGCAGCTCGACGGCGAGGGCGAACTCCTCGATCGCCGGGGTCTCGAGCTCGGCGGGGGCGGCGAGCGGGTAGGTGTAGCGCAGCTTGTCGTCCTGCTCGTCGAGGCGCTGCTGATAGCGGACGACGATGCGGCGCTCGCCCATGGCCGGGACCGGGTAGATCTTGGCCCGGACCGTACGCGCGTCGATCCACTCGAGCAGCGCCGGGTTGTCGTTGCTGACCTTGGCCGAGGCGTAGGTCGCCGCGGCCTGCTGGCGCTCGACGATCTCGCCTTTGACCAGCTCGCCATCGGTCTCGAGCTCGAAGCCGACGAGCATCGCGCCTTCGGGGATCGTGAACCAGTACCAGCCCTCGACGGGGCGCTCGGAGGGGTTGTAGAAGCGCTGGTCGACGCGGGTCTCGGCCAGCTCGTCCTCGATCGCGACGTCGACGATCTGCTGGGCGATGCTCAGGGGCAGGGCCGGGGTCCCGGGGGGCGCGGCGTCGTCGACGGCGTAGAGCGCTCCGGACCCGCCGCCGACGCGCCCGCCCGCGCTGCGGTCGGCCATGCCGCCGGTCCAATCGTCCCAAAAGGGCTCGGGCTCGACGACCGGCGCGGCGCCGTCGCTGGCCACGGTCGCGCGCTCCCCCGTGCGGACCTCGGCGCGGCCCTGCTCGCTGGACACGGTTGCGACGCCCTTGGCGACGTAGATCCGCGCGCCTCGATCCTCGCCGACGCTGAGGTCCGCGCCGCCGTCGCTGAGCACGACCTCGGCCGGCCCGGCGCGGTGCGTCGCGGGCTGGCGGTTGGCGTCGAGGGGCGGGACCTCGAGCCACAGCTCGCCGGCGAGGAGCTCGACGCCGGCGTCCTCGCCCAGCTTCAGCTGGGTGTCGTCGCGCAAGAACACGCGGCTGCCGTCGGCGAGGCGGACGAGCGCGCGGGCGTCGGTGCCCGTGCGCAGCGTGGCGCGGCTGGGCAGCGGGGTGCCCGAGAGCAGGCGCTCGGCCTGGCCCTCGCCTTCACTCTGGCCTTCGCCAGCGAGCAGCAAGACCTCGCCGGCGGCGAGCTCGAGCTTGGCGGAGATGTCCTCGGTGCGCTCCGGCGCCGGGTTGCGATGCATCGCCCGATAGGCGAACAGCCCCCCGACGGCGAACAGCCCGACGATCACGAAGGCGCCGAGGATCTTGAGCTTCTCGAGGCCGCCGAGGCGCGCGGGCGGGGGCTCGGACTCGGTGGCCGCGAGCTCTCGCTCGGCCATGGCCTCGAGCTCGGCGTCGAGGTCGTCGGTGGGCTTGGCGTCTTGCTTGCTCATGACAGCGTCTCGCGTGCGCCCGCGGGCGCGTCGGCCACGCATGATAGCGCATTGGCGCAGCGAGCGGCCAAACGCGTCGCGCCCCGACCGGGTGATCCGGCCGAGGCGCGAGGGGGGGATGGGGAGCAGGCGAGGGCCTACTCGTAGACGCGGTGGAGCAGGTTCATGGCGAGCTCGTCGGTGTTCGACTCGCAGCGAACGGCGTCCCAGCCGTTGGGCGTGGGCAGGTAGACCCCGCTGGGGTCGACGTCGAGCTCGCTCGGATCCCACTCGATGATCGAGATGTCGTCGAGGAAGACCTCGCCGTCGCCCCCCTCCGCCGGGGGGTAGTGGCGGAAGTAGACCTTGAGCTTGTCGGAGCCGCTGGGCGCGGTGACGTCGATCTCGAAGGGCGACCACTCGTAGTCGCTGGCGAACTGCTGATACTGGGTGGTGTGGCTGACCGTCGAGCCCGAGCTGTTCATCCAGCGCACGGTCACGCGGAACTCTCCGGCGTTGTCGCCCTTGTGCCAGCCCTTGATCGTGTACTTGCGGCCGGCGGTGATCTCCATCATGTTGCCCATCCACAGGCTGGTCCGGCTGCTGTAGGTGGACTTGCGCAGGAGCACGACGGCGCCGGTGCCCGAGTGGACCTCGCTGTTTTGGACGTAGCGGCTGCTCGACTGGACCCACAGCGGGTTCTCGTTCGACTCGTCGTCGACGTCCTGGTCCTCGAAGTCACCGATGAAGAGCAGGTCGCGGCCGAGCTCGCAGCTCGAGTTGCTGCCGGTGGCGAGGCCCGCGAGGGCGTCGTTGTGCGCGAAGGGCTCGATGTCGATGGCGCCGGTGCTGTTGTCGGACAGGGTCAGGCTGCGCGAGTCGAGCAGGTCGGTGGTGGTGACCTCGGACTCGTCCATGGCGACGCGCAGGCGCCCGCCCTGGGCGTAGACCACGGCCCCCTCCCAGCCCGCGTCGGCGCCCTGGGCCTCGGCGGTGGACATGTGCGCGACGTGGCGGCCCATCTTGGCCAGGGCGTCGCCGGCCAGGAAGCGCGGCGCGTAGTCGTCGAGGCGGAAGGGCACCAGGCTCATGCGCTCGACCTCGGGGCCCTTGGACCCGTCGATCACGTCGACCACGGCGAGGTAGGAGCGGAAGGTCTCGTAGACCTCCTGGTCGAACACGAAGTTGCCCAGGGAGCCGATCACGTACTTGGGCCCGTCGCCGCCGTCGTAGGTCGCGATGCCGTGGACCACGTGGGGGTGGTGGGCGACGACGATGTCGGCGCCGTGCTCGATGGTCCGCGCGAAGTCGGTGCGCATGCCCGAGGTCTGGGCGTAGGCGTACTCGGTGCCGCCGTGGATGATCGGCACGACGAAGCGGCCGGCGTCGGACTCGTCGTCGACGAAGGCGTCGAGCTGCGAGCTGTAGGAGGGCAGCGCGCCGGCCTTGTCGGGGTCGTAGGCGATGACGTGGAGCTCGTCGTCGCCGTAGGAGCTGCCGATGAAGTTGGAGAAGCCCTGCAGCGACATGTCGACGCCGTTGATCGTCGAGCGGAACGCCGTGTCGCTGGCGCCGCTGCGGCTCATGCCGGCGCCGTAGTGGGTCAGGCCGATGTTGTCGAGGTGGATCAGCGAGTCCGAGAGGCCGTCGGTGAGGAAGTCGAAGATGTGGTTGTTGCCCAGGCTGACCGAGTCCACGCCGACCTCGGGGAGGACCGCCGCGCTGTCCGAGTAGGCGTGGAAGACGTAGGACTTGGTCGGGTGCGGGGTCAGGGGGCTGTCGGTGACCGGGGTCTCGAGGTTGATCGCCGTGTGATCGTCGGCGTGGAGCAGCGGCTCGACGAACTCGAACAGCGCCTCCGTGTCCTTGCCGAGGCTGTCGAGGTGGAGGAGGTCGCTGGACTCGCCGAGCAGGCCGTCGGCGTCGGCGTCGAGCATGCGCCGGCCGAACATCGCGTCGCCGCCGAAGGTCATGCGGACGCGGCCGAACTGCTTGGCGATCAGCTGAATGTCACCGAGCTCGACCTCGGTCTGGTCGAATTCGACCTGGAGGTCGACCGGGATGATCTCGCTATAGTAGCCGTCGAGGCTGACCTCGAGCAGCACCGAGCGCCGCGCCAGACCGCTGAGGCTGAAGCTGCCGGCGGACCAGCTCGAGGTCGCCTCGCCGTCGTTGGCCAGGCTGTCGCCGAAGCCGATCAAGCGCAGCTGTGCGTCCTCGAGGGGGAGGCCTTGCTCATCGATGATGCGTCCCGTGAGCTCGACGGGCTCGGCGAGGTAGGCGCTTTGAAAGTCGGCCTCGACGGTGTCGAACTGGTAGGCATGGCTGGTGAGGGGGGCCAGACCGAGGGCGGCGAGCCCGGCCAGGCTGATGAGGGGTACACGCTTGATCATCGACATGGTGAGTGGGGAGTGCGCAATTGACGGGCTTTCAATCGCTTGATCACTCGTATTCGAGATTGCTCTTTTGGACAGGAATTAGCAAGAGGTGTCAGAGCGCCAAATTGCTGTATTTTTGTGAAGAATAGGCGTTGTAGCCGCAAAAGCCGACCTGTGGGGGAGTGTCCCAAGTTTCCACAGCGTCCCTCCAAAGTACCAAAGCCAGAGCTGACATGTAATTCACACCCCTATAGCAATCCGTAGGGGTCCACGTCTGCACGCGCGATTGTGCTCTTTGCACCGTGACCTTCGCTTCCCAGCCGATGGCGCAGGTGTTTGAGCACCCAGCGAAGGGGGGCACGCGAGGAAGAACGCAACAAGATCTGAACACGGTGGCGACGATTGATGCGTTCGATTGGGGAGTCCACGGGTCCGAGGACCACAATGGGGGGTTCTACCCCCATTTGATCTCCAGCCACCCTCGCCGCGAGGTCGCGAGCAAAGTGACCCAGCTCGCCGGCGCGGGCGTCGACCCGTCCGCGGACCTCTCCGCTGATCCGCAGCAGCGCGAGGTGGCCGATCGGGGGGTTGCCGGCCCTGGCTCGGGCGGCGAGCTCGTAGGCGGCGAATCCCTCGTAGTCGTGCTCGCGGGCGTAGCGGATCGCCGGGTGGTCGGGCGCCCAGGTCTGGATCACCACGCGGCCGGGGCGGTCACCTCGGCCGGCTCGCCCGGCGACCTGGGTGAGCAGCTGAAACACGCGTTCGGTCGAGCGGAAGTCGGGCAGGGCGAGGCCGTGGTCGGCCCGCAGCACGCCGACGAGGGTGACTCCCGGGAAGTCGTGGCCCTTGGACAGCATCTGCGTGCCGACGATGACGTCGGCCTCGCGGCGGCGGAAGCGGCCGAGGAGATCGAGCAGCGCCTTGCCGCGGGAGGTGTCGCGGTCGAGGCGGAGCACCCGGGCGCCGGGGAGGTCGGCGGCGATGGCCGTCTCGACCCGCTCCGTGCCGGCGGCGCCGTGCTCGAGCTCGGCGCTGCCGCAGGCCAGGCAGCGCTTGGGCGCGGCCTCGATGTGCCCGCAGAGGTGGCAGACCAGGCGGTTGCGGCTGAGGTGGTAGGTCATCGAGGGCGCCGAGCAGTCAGGGCACTGCTGCAGCGAGCCGCAGGTCTTGCAGCTCAAGGCGGTGGTGTAGCCGCGGCGGTTGAGGAAGAGGATCGCCTGCTCGCCGGCGTTGACGACCTCGATGAGGCGCTGGCGCAGGCGGGCGCTGAGCAGCGTGTCGGGGTCGGGCATGTGCTCGCGCAAGCTGACGACCTCGACCTCGGGCAGCGCCCGCTCGCCGCCTTCGAGATCCGGGCGGCGGGTCAGCGTGCTCAGGCCCAGGCGGCCCTCGTGGACGTTGTGCCAGCTCTCGAGCGAGGGCGTGGCCGAGCCGAGCACGACGACTGCGTCGAGGCTGCGGGCGCGGACCATGGCGACGTCGCGGGCGTTGTAGCGCACGCCCTCCTCTTGCTTGAACGAGCCGTCGTGCTCCTCGTCGACGACGATCACCCGCAGCGCGGGGACCGGGGCGAAGATGGCCGAGCGCGCGCCGATGACGATCGGTCGCCGGCCGGCCCGGATATGCCCCCAGCTGTCGAGGCGCTGGCGGTCCGTGAGCCCGCTGTGGAGCACCGCGACCTCGTCGCCAAAGCGCTGGCGAAAGCGGCGGGCGAGCTGCGGGGTCAAGGCGATCTCCGGGACCAAGATGATCGCGCCGCCGCCCTCGGCTCGGGCCGCGGCGATCAGCCGCATGTAGACCTCGGTCTTGCCGCTGCCGGTCACGCCGTGGAGCAGGGTCGAGCGGTAGCGCCGGGCGGCGAGGGCCTCGAGCAAGCTGGCGAGGGCGCGGTCTTGTTCGTCGGTGAGATCGAACTCCGGGTCGGCCTCGCGGGCGTCGGCGGGCTCGTCGGCGAAGGGATCGAGCTCGCGCAGGCGCTGCTCCTCGATGACGAGGCCGGCCTCGAGCAGCGGGGGCAGCAGCTGGCGCGCGCGCGGGAAGGGCCCGCGCAGCTGGGACAGGGGCGTCCACACCCCGGGCGGGTGGAGCTCGAGGGCGTCGAGCAGGGCGCGGCGCTGCTTGCTGCGGCCGACGGCCTGGCGCAGCGCGGGCTCGTCGGTGCTCGCCCCGCGCAGGCGATCGGTGCGGCGGTAGTGCGGCTCGGTGCGCGCGGCGTGGGCATCGGCCTCGCCAGTGTCGAGGGTGACCAGGCCGGCCTCGGCGAGCTCCTCGAGGCGGCGCAGGAGCGCGGGGATCGGCGGGGAGAGCTTGCGCAAGCTGGCCACGGCGATCGCCTCGCGGCGCTTGCTGGTCGCCTCGGCGAGGCGCTCGAGCACGCGCAGGTCCGCGTCTTCGAGGGGCCGCGAGAGCGGCTGGGCGTCGGCTGAAGAGGGGGGGGGAGAGGGGGAGGGAGAGGAGGGAGAGGAGGCAGCGGCGAGCAGCTCCCCGGACGTCGCCTGCAGGGCCGCGCGCCCGGCCTCGCTGAGCGCCGCTCGCCTGGCGTCGACGCCCATGGACGCGCCGGGCAGGGCCAGGCGGCAGACCTCGCCGATCGGCGAGACGTAGTAGTCGGCGATCCACTCGCATAGATCGAGGAGGTCGTCGCCGAGGGCCGGGCGCTGCGGGGGATCGAGGACGTCGATGATCTCGCGCAGCCGCGGGCCGCCCTCGGAGAAGGCGTCGGCCGGCTGACGACGAACCACGCCCACGAGCACCCGGCGGCCAAAGGGCACGACCACCCGCGAGCCGGGCGTGGGCGGGGCGAGGTCCGCGGGGAGGCGGTAGCTGAACCCGCGATCGAGGGCGACGGGCACGGCGACGGAGATCGTCGTCGCGCGCTCGTCGTCGTCGTTGTCGTCGGCTTCGCTCACCGCTTGCGGCCCCGGGCCTGCGCTCGGGCGCGGGCTTGGGCCCGCGTCAGGTGCAACCCCTGCCACAGTCGGCGCGCGCTGGCCAGCCGCTCGAGGGCGCCGAGGCCCGCGGAGACCCCGAGCAACAGCCACAGGCCGCGCCAGGTCCACTCGGTCCACAGCGAGATCAGCCCGCCCGCGCCCGCGTCGACGCTGCGGGCGGCTCCGGCCAAGGCGGGGCGCAGGGCCGCGAGGACGATCGTCAGCGCGAGGGCGCAGCTCGCAGCGGCGGGCAGCCAGGGCAGGCGCGGGTCGAGGCGAGCGTGGGCGCCGAGGCCCGCGGTCGCGCGGCGTTTTTTCCTGGTCGCCCAGACCGCGGCGAGGACCAGCCCCGCAGCGAGCGCCGCGAGCAGGGCGAGGGCGAGGGCGGGGAGCTCGGGTCGCCACAGCCCGCCGCTCGTCTCGTCGGTGGCGAAGAAGACGGCGTCGAGCCAGCGCGCGAGCTCTTCGGGCCCCCGCGCGGCGGCGCCTCCAAGCAGCGAGAGCCCTGCCGCGACGCCGGCGAGCCCCCACCAGCGCGAGCGCGGCCGAAACCCTGCCGCGCGGGCCTGGTCCCGGCGGCGGCGATCTGGAGGCGAGCGCTCTGGCACGCCCCGGTGGTCGCAGCTGAGCGCAGGGTGGGCAAGAAAGTCACGAGCAGATGCGGGCGGGCGAGGGCGTGGGCGTGGAGCACGCTCACTCCCTCCCTCTGGCTCCTGCGGCACCCAGTCACGAGGGCAGGCGAGGGGAGGGCACGAAGGAGCGCCCCGGCGTGGTCTTTGCCGACTTTGATCACCGCTCGCGCATGAACCATGGTCTCATCGACCGGTCGAGTACCACCGCGGGCTCCCGGCACCATTTTTGGGCGCGCAGCGGCGACTACATTCGAAACACGCCGTCTCAGGCAGCGCGAGGTGGCCTCGAAGCGGCCGCGCGTGGCCTTGTTCGAGCATGTACCGCGGGGGGCATAGTTGCTAACCTCGTCACCGACCAAGCCATGATTCGCATCTCGCTCAGCGAAGAGGGCAAGCCGCCGCGGCTGATGACCTTCGAGACCCCGGCGGTGACCATTGGGCGCCGTGAGGGCAACGACCTTCGCCTGCAGACGGCAGGCATCTCCGGCAAGCACTGTCGGATCAGTCGGGTCCAAGGGGGCTTTCAGATCGAGGACCTCGGCTCGACCAACGGGACCTACCTCAACCGGCGCAAGGTCGTACAGGCGACGCTCTTGCAGCCCGGCGACGAGATCGTCGTGGCGCGGTGGACCATGCGCGTGCTCCCTGACGAGGGCGCAGAGCAGCGTCCCGAGGGCGGCCCGCCGGGAGGTCGTCCGTTGGCGCAGCCGATCATCAACCGTGGGGGGCCTGGAGGTCCGCCGCCAGGGAACATGCGCGGCCCCGGAGGTCCGCCGCCGGGGAACATGCGTGGCCCCGGCGGTCCGCCGCAGGGGAACATGCGCGGCCCCGGCGGTCCGCCGCCGGGGAACATGCGCGGCCCCGGAGGTCCGCCGCAGGGGAACATGCGTGGTCCCGGCGGTCCGCCGGGGAACATGCGTGGCCCCGGCGGTCCGCCGCCGGGGAACATGCGTGGCCCCGGCGGTCCGCCGCAGGGGAACATGCGCGGCCCCGGAGGCCCGCCCGGGAGCCCGCCGGGTTTTGGGGGACCACCTGGAGGTCCGCCCGGGAGCCCGCCTGGCTTTGGTAGCCCGCCCAGCAGCTCGTCCGGCTTTGGTGGCCCACCTGGAAATCCGCCCGGGAGCCCGCCTGGCTTTGGAGGGCCGCCGGCGTCGGCTGTCCGTGGACCCAGCGGCCCGCCGCCTGCACGCGGGACGAGCGGCCCGCCCTCGCTGGGCGGTCCGCCGCCGTCGATGGGCGGTCCGCCGCCGTCAATGGGCGGTCCGCCGGCGATGGGTGGCTTCGGCGAGCCGCCTCCCTTTGGTGGTGGAGGGCCTCCCTCGCTGAGCGGCCCGCCCTCTTTCGCAGAGGGGCCCGCGCCCTCCGATCGCATGGGCGGCAAGACCTTGCCGCCCATGATGGGTGGTGGCGGTGGCGGTGGTGGTGGTGGACTGGGCGGCGGCGCGACCTCGCCTCCGCCTTCGCTGGACGGGCCGCCCTATGGCGACGGCCCCCAGCCAACCTTGCCGCCGCCCCTGGCGAGCGGCGCGTCGCCTTCCTTCGGGCCGGCCTCCTACGGCAACACCCCCTCGCTGTCGGCCGGGCCGATGACCGAGGAGCAGCGCGAGGAGGCGACGATGCCCCCCGAGATGGCGCTGCCTTCGATGCGCGATCCAGGCATGGCGCCCTCGCTGGCGGGTGGTCCGAGCTCCATGGCTGGCGGCGCCGCGCCCTCGTTGGCCGGCGGCGCGGCGGGTGGCGGGGTGCCCTCGTTGGCGGGCGGCATGGGAGGCGGCGCGTCGATGGGAGGCATGCCTTCCCTGGCTGGCGGCGCGGCGCCCTCGCTGGGCGGCGCAGCGGCGGGCGGGGTGCCCTCGTTGGCCGGCGGCATGGGTGGCGGCGCGGCGGCGGGCGGGATGCCCTCGCTGGCCGGCGGCATGGGAGGCGGCGCAGCGGCGGAGGGCGCCAAGCAAAAGATCCCCACGCGGACGGATCGACGCCGACCCGGCGAGCCCGACGACGACTACCAGCGCTGGGACGAGCTCGCCAACGCCTGGGACGACTCCGGGCGCCTCGACACCCTGCTGGTCTCGGGCAAGAGCATCAAGGAGGCCGAGGTCTGGTACGCCCGGGCGCGCAACCGCGACCCCAAGCCCACGGCGCTGCACCGCGAGTTCATCGAGGCCAGCAAGGGTCTCAAGCGCAAGCGGCTGATTCGCATCGGCGCCTGGGTGGGCGCTGGTCTGGGGACGATCCTCGCGGGCGTGCTCCTGGCCAAGCTGCTCCTGGGCAGCAGCGGTGGGCCGGGTGAGGACAAGGAGGAAGACGGCGAGAAGAGCTCCGAGCTCGTCGAGCCCGACATCTACGTCCCCGCCAACAAGGCGGCCGCGGACGCCCAGGCCATGGTCCCCACGGATCCGCGCCTGGCCGTGCTGATGGCGGCCTCCGCCGTGGAGCTGATCTCCGGCACCGAGCCCTACGCGGGCTCCGACCCGGACAACGCCCTGCGCACCTCCTTGGGCAAGGTCCGCGGCCGGGCCCTGGTCACCGAGAGCGGCACCGCGGGCGGCGGCGAGCCGGTGCTCGCCGTGGCCCTTTCCAAGGCCGGCGAGAAGGCGATCGCGGCCGTGGGCAGCGACGTGCTGGTCTGGGACCTGGCCACGGGCACGCCGATGCCGATCTACCTGCGCGGGCACCTCAGCGCGGTCAAGCTCGCCACGGTCAGCCCCGACGGGCACTGGCTGGCGACGGCCGCCGAGGATCGCTCGGTCCGCCTGTGGAACCTGCGCCTCGACGATCCGAGCACCGACTCCAAGACCCTGCGCGAGCACACCGGCGAGGTCGACAGCATCGTGTTCTCGGCCGACGGGCGCTGGATGGTCAGCTCGGGCGAGGACGCGCAGCCGCGGATCTGGGATCTGGAGAGCGACGACGTGACCTCCTCGGTAGGCGTGCTCGCGGGTCACGAGGGGCTGGTCTCCGACGTGGCCATCGCCGCCGACGGCTCGGCCGTGTACACGGCGAGCGACGACATGACGGCGAAGATCTGGCCGCTCAAGGACGGCAAGCCCGGCCGCGGAAAGACCCTCTCGGGTCACGAGGGGCCGGTGCTCTCGGTCGCCGCCAGCGCGGACGGGCACTGGCTGGTCACGGCCAGCCAGGACGGCACGGCGCGGCTTTGGGACCTGAGCTCGGCGGCGCCGTGGCGCAAGCCGATCGTCCTCCCTGGCCACCGCGGGCCCGTGACCCTCGTCGAGATCAGCCCCGACTCCAAGCTCGCCGTGACCGCCGGCAGCGACAAGAGCCTGAAGATCTGGGAGCTCGGGGCCAAGGACCCCGCGGCCACCGGCGTGACCTTCACCGGCCACGAGGACAAGATCGTCGACATCGAGATCGACGCCTCGAGCAGCTGGGTGGTCAGCGCGAGCAAGGACAAGCAGACCATCGCCTGGAACCTGGCCAAGCGGGCGATGATCGTCGAGAAGTTCGAGTTCACCGAGCACACCCGCGCCGTCGCCGACATCGGCCTGTCGGCCGACGGGCGCTGGGTGATCTCGGGCGCCGCCGACGGCACGGCCTTCGTGTGGGACTTCAAGGGGAGGGCGACCTCGAACTCCTTCGTCGCCCGCGACCACGTCAGCCAGATCAACGACATCGACACGGTCCGCGACGGCAAGCGCTTCATCACCGCCGGCGGAGACGGCCGCGCGGTGCTGTGGCGCTTCGAGCAGAGCGGGCGCCCCGAGCCCGACCTGACCATGACCGGGCACGAGGGCCAGATCAACGCCGTCGCGCTCAGCCCGGACGGGCGCTGGGCCGCGACCGCGGGCCAGGACCAGATCATCCGCCTGTGGGACATCAACAAGCCCGAGCCCGAAAAGCACGTCAAGGTGCTCGAGGGGCACACCGGCGAGATCACCGAGCTGCTGTTCAGCAGCGACGGCGGCAAGCTGCTCTCGGCCGGGACCGACCGCTCGGTGCGGGTCTGGGAGGGCGAGGCGGGCTGGAAGGCCAAGGTGCTCGACAAGCACCACGACGAGGTCGTGGCCCTCGCGCGGACCCCCGACGATCGCTTCGTGTTCTCGGCCGACCTCAGCGGCAAGCTGCTGACCTGGGACATCGAGTCGCCGCTCTCGGAGACCAACCCCAAGGCGCTCGTCGCCCACGAGCGGGGGATCTGGGTGCTGGCCGTCAGCGCCGACGGCCGGCGGATGGTCTCGGGCAGCGACGACCGCAACGCCAAGGTCTGGGCGATCTCCCGCGAGGGCATCAGCAACGCCCACATCACCTTGCGCGGGCACAGCGACACGGTCAAAGCCGCGGACCTCTCACCCAACGGCAGGTGGGTGGCGACGGGCAGCCGCGACGGCTCGATCCGCCTGTGGGATCTCGAGTCGGAGCACCCCGAAGAGGACGCGCGCCAGTTCGACATGCCCGAGAGCGCGGGCGTCGAGTGGCTGAAATTTTCCCCCGACAGCGACCGCCTCTACGCCGGCAACGGCGACGGCAGCCTGCACGTATGGTTCCCGAGCCCGCTGACGGGGCGCGGGGATCACCAGGTGCTGTCCGGCCACAACAAGAAGATCTCCGCCATGGTGATGCCCGTGGACGGGCGCTTCTTGCTGACCGGGAGCTACGACGGGACCGCGCGGGTGTGGCCGATGAACCCGCCGCAGATGGTCAAGCTCGCCTGCGCGACGGCGGGGCGGAGCCCGCGTGAGGAGGAGTGGAAGGACTGGATCGGCGGGCAGCCCTACAAGGCTTTTTGCGGGTGAGGTGTCGACGGTGCCCCGCTTGGGGCATGTTTGACTGACGACATGAGATCATCATAGTCAATCGCGCGCCGGCACCACGCGCCCTTTGATGTCGCTGTCGGATGAGTGACATCGCTACATTTGCGCGGAGCCGTGCTCGCCCGCTGCGGCTACTGGCAAGCCGCGATCTCCGGCCCCGGCTCGGCGTCGACGCTCGGGTCGTCGCAGCTGCCGTCGGGCGAGGTCTCGTGGGTGAAGCACTCGCCCGGGTGCTCGTCGCAGTAGCCCTGGCAGGTGTCGACGTTGCACGAGCGCCAGTTGAGGGTGTGGAAGTTCGAGTCCATGGCCTTGCCCCAAAAGAAGGTCTGGCAGCCCTCGGCAACGATCGGGCCGCAGTGTCCCTGGCAGCGCATGACGCCGTCTTCGTCGGGGGCACGCTCGGAGACGAAGGCGTCGATGACGTCGGCACAGGTCGCGCCCCCGCCCTCGCCCTGGACGTTCTCGCCGCAGCGCCCAAATGAAGCGTGGGCGCCGTTCTCCGCGTCGTACTGGGCCTCCGAGTTGGCGCACTCGTGGCAAGCGGTGCACTCGACCATGGGCGGGAGGCCGGCGGGCGGGCACTCGACCCAGCCCTCCTCGCAGGCCCGCTTTCGCCAGTAGTTGATGCGCTCGACGCAGCTCGTTCCCGAGGTCTTCCAGGTCGCCTGGGTGGTGTGCTGGGGCGGACACTCCCACTCGCAGGCCTGATCGAGCTCCTTGGGCACGCACGGGCAGATCGCGGCGTAGCGCTCACCGAAGCAGTTGGCGTTGCCGGGGTGGACGTCGCAGGCGAGGGTCGACTCGGTCGGGAAGAAGCAGGTCTTCGAGCCGTCCTCGTCGGTGTCGATCGAGACCAGGTGGAGGTTCGAGATCGGGGAGTCCGGCCACTTGCACGCGCCCTCGCGGCAGCTGAAGCCCAGGCCCTCGGCGACGGGCGCGAAGCTGTCCATGTCCGGGTAGCTGAGCGGACGGCCGTGATCGCAGGCGATGTACTCGCAATTCTCGGACAGCGCGTTCTCGCAGACGGACTTGCAGGTCGGCCCGTTGGTGTTGCCGTCGTCCTTCATGACCCAGACCACGTCGCTCTCGGGGTCGGGCCAGCAGGTGTAGCCGGCGGCGCACTTGGTCCCGTCGGGGGCGACGGTCCCGGTGTCCTCAGCGTCGTCGTCGCCGTCGTCGCCGCCCTCGTCGGCCTCGTCGGCGAGCTCGTCCGTGGAAGATTGATCGTCGCCAGGGCAGCCCGTGAGCAGGGCCAGCGAGAGCGCGAAGACACCCGTTCGCATCGCAGCGTAATCCATCAGTCCGACGAGCATGCACGAGGCCGCTTTGGGTGTCCGTCAGCTGCCCTACAGGCCCGACCGCACGCGGCCGAGTGACGGGGCTTGGCGCCCGCCGAGGCGCAGTCCTCGGGCTCGTCGGGGGGGGGAGTCAGCCAGGCCGAGGGCGCGGTGTCACCGGGTGAGCCAGGCCAGAGGCGTCGACTCGCGCGGGTTGGGGGCGCTCACAGCCTGCCCTGCCCTGGCCTGGACGGCTGTCGGCGCTAGTGGTCGTGGTCGTGTTTGTGCTTGCCGGCGACGTCCATCACGACCTGGAAGATGGTGACCTCACAGCGGTTGTCGTCGTGCTGGATGATGCCTTGCATCTGAACCACCTCGAAATTGGTGAATCGCAGGCTCTGGTGGTGGTGGCCAGAGACGAGCTGTCGAACCCCGTTTTGTACGGCCTCATCAAAGCTCTTATCCGAGCTGGCGAGGATGCGAATGATGTCTTGGTGCTCGTTGCTGTTTGTAGTGTGCATTGTTCTGAACGCTGATTCGTTGCTGGATTCAATTCAATGATCGATATCTACATTTAACGAGCGGCGGGGGCAATGTAATTATTATGTGACGGACCGTTCGTTCGTCATCATATGTTTCATGTCCGCCCGCGTAGGTCATCCATTGGGGCTAGAGCGGCGATCAGACGCACCTGAGGGCGCACCTTCAAACCGATCGCCGCTCTAGTGGGAGATCGCCAGCTCTAGTGGGTGATCGCCAGCTCGCCCTGATAGAGCTCGATCCGCGCCGAGTCGGGATCCCGACGCAGCGTGACCACGCTGCCGAGCTCCGCGGCGTGGGCGAGCATCGGGCTCGAGGTCGCGAGGATCCACTGCGCCTTGGGCAAGATCCGCCGCAGGCTGGAGGGCAGCTCGTGCTGCACGGGGATCGACTGGTGGAGGTCGAGGTCGTCGATCGCAATTACGCCCTCGCACGCGCGCGGGTCGGCCCCGCGGTTGGCGATCCACAGCTGGTGGACGCTGATGGCCGCGAGCGCGACGAGCTCGCGGGCCTGGGAGGAGAGCGCGTCGAAGGGGACGACCTCCGCGCTCGGGAGCTCGAAGCGCGGCTCGAAGTTGCGCGGGCTGAGCCCGCGGTAGCTGTGGCCGATCAGCCCGAGGAGCTCGCCGAGGGCCTCGTCGAGGGCGACGCCGAGGCTGCGCGGGTCGACGCTGCTCTGCCCGCGGGCGTGGCCGGTGAGCGCGGCGGACAGGCCGGCGTAGGCCAAGATCAGCTTGATCGCGCGGGTCAGGTCGACGCCCGAGGCGTCTTGAAAGCCGGGCGCGCCGCGGACGTCGGGGCGGAGCACGGTGCGGCTCGGGTCGCCGATCACCAGGCTCGCGCGAGGGTAGCGGCGCGTGCCGGGCATGCCGACGAAGGCGAAGCCGCCGTGCTCGTTGTGGCGGCGGTCGAAGTGGGCGAGCTCGCGGCGGCGCAGCTGCTCCTCCTTGTCGTCGGACATGGCGCTGAAGCCCGGGGTCGCGACCTCGAGGGGGTGGGGGCGCTCGGGGTCCTCGCTGCCCAGGCGCCAGGCGCAGACGGTGTGTGGCGAGGCGCCCGGTCGGCGCCAGACCGAGGTCTGGACGATGTGGTGGGCCGGCCGGGTCGCGGCGATCGCCGCGAGCAAGGTGGTCTTGCCCGTGCCGCCCTCACCGTGGATGACCGTCAGCGGCCGCGGCTCGCCGGGGCGATCACAAAAATCGACCTCGATCTGATCGAAGGGCCCGAGACCAACGATGCGCACGCGTTCGAGGAGCATCGGCCGTGACAGGCTAGCAGGCTAAGAGGGCGTGGTGAAACCCAGCGAGGTCGCGGCCCCGCGCGGCGCCGCGACCTCGCCCTGGGCGGGCTACTCGAGGGCGCCGCCGAGGATCCAGTTGTAGATCGTCTGGAGCTCGGACACGCACAGCGAGCCACCCAGGGGCATGGGCGAGCCGCTGCCGCCCACGAGGGCGTGGGTGCCGGCGAGCTTGTGCCACAGGTAGCTGTTGTCGGGGGTGTCGGGGTCGACGAGGGGCATGGCCACGACCAGGCTGTCGATCCCGACGATGTTGGCGTAGGCGCTGGCCTCGTCCGCCATGGTCGGGAAGGTGCTCGCGTGACAGCCCGCGGTGGCGCAGCGGGCCTCGAGCACCGGCCAGACATCGGAGAAGGCCGCCATCTCGGGGGCGGACTCGATGTAGCAGTCGCTGGCGCCGGTGTCGGAGCTGTCCTCGCCCTCGGTGCCGGTGTCGCCGCTGCTCTCGCTGTCGAATTCGACGCCGGCGATCCAGCCGACGATCACGGCCTTGTTGACCTCGTCGTTGTCGCTTTGCGGGCTCAGGGGCATGGGCTGCCCGGTGATCTCGGGGCTGGCGAGGATCTTCTGGGCCAGGTAGGAGCCCTCGACGTCGCCGAATACGACCAGGGGCGTGCCGGTGGCGCCGCTGAGATCGAGGATCGCCGCGCTGTCGCCAGACAGCAGCGAGATCGAGCCGGGGGCCTCGCCGTGGCAGCCCGAGGCGCCCGCGCAGGACTCGTCGAAGGCGAGCTGGACGGCCGCGGGGATCGGGTCTTCGTCACCGCCGTCGCCGATCGGCTCGAGGCCGCAGGCGACCGTGGCCATGGCGAGCGAGGCGGGGAGGAGCAGGTGAGTGGTCAAAGACGCGCGCATGATCAGAGCTTCCACTTGCGGGTGATGTTGAAGCCGAAGAAGAACTCGCCGAAGGGCGAGAAGGGGTTCTTCGTGTCGCCGCCGGGGGCGACGAGGTTGGTGTGGATGTTGCGCGTGTTGGTCACGAACACCTGGAAGACGTGGAGGCCCGTGCGGGCGGACCAGCCGAGGGCCCACGAGCCGACCTTGGAGCCGTTGGGGTTGGCGTTGCCGCCGTTGTAATAAAAGACGTCCGAGGGGATCGGCAGCTGATACTCGAGGTCGATGCCGTGCTTGCGCTTCTTGCCCAGCCACAGGGTGCTCGCGAGCCCGAGGTTGAGGGTGCCGCGGTCGTCGGTGACCGCGTCGGCGACACCGTCGTCGTCGATGTCGACGCTGACCGAGGGCGCGTGGTTGGTCAGCGCCGAGTAGTTGACGGTCAGCTGCGTGCTCCAGCGCTCGAACCACAGCCGGCTGAGCATGACCTGGAAGTTGCCGGTGAAGCGGTTGGCCGAGGACGAGGTGGTGGTCGTCAGGGCCTCGCCGCTGGCGTAGACGCCAAAGGACAGCGGCATGCCCTCTTCCTGGCGGATCGGCACGTACTTGAGGCCCAGCTCCCAGCCGAGGCGCGCGGTGGTCCAGCGCGCGAGCACGTCGAGGCCGTCGATGATGCCGTACTCGGCGCCCATGCTCATGACGGCGCCGTTGGCCATGCCCAGGTAGTTGCGGTCTCCGGGCGTGCCGACCAGGCCGAAGCGGTGGTGGATGCGAAAGGAGATCGTCTTCTTGCCCAGGGTGGTGGTGGTCTGAAGGTTGATCTGGTGCGAGCCAAAGAAGGGCTGCTTGGGCTTGCGCTTGGGCGGGACGATGGGCGTGTCCGCGGGCGGCACGGGCATGCCCTCGCCAGCTTCGCCCGCGGGCGCGGGCGCAGCTTCGCCAGCTTCGTCCGTGCCCTCGCCAGCGGGGGGCGCGTCCTCGGCCGGGGGCAGCGAGGCGATCCAGCTCTGGACCACGCTCAGCTGTTCGACGGGCAGGGGGTCGTCGCCCATGGGCATGGACTCGCCCTCGATGCCCTCGGCGGCGACCATCTTGAGGTAGAGGTAGCTCTCGTTGGGCTTGCCGGGTTCGATCAGCGCCATGCCGGTGGTGCTCGGGCGACCGACGAGGGCGCTTGGGTCCTCGAGGTTGAGCATGTCGTCGCTGGCGTCGTGGCAAAGGGTGCAGGACTCGTCGAAGATCTCCTGCACGGCGGCCAGATCGCCCTCTGGCGGCGCAAAGGCGAGGGGGAGCAGCAGTGAAGCTAAAAGCATGAGCGCGGCAAGCTTACGTCAGCTTCGCCACGATCGCAGCGTTTTCGACCCTTCACCGCGCCTGTCATCGTGGGTAGCATGGCGGCATGCAGCGTCTTCCCGCCGCTTCCCTCGTCGTGCTCCTGACCTCGCTCTTGGCTGCCGCGCCAGCTTGTAAGGGCGATCGCGCCAATGACAATGCGACCGGGGACAAGCCCGATAGCCCCGCCGCCGAGGCAGGTGAAGGGGCTCCCACCGCAGAGGCCGGTGCAGCGGAAGCAGGCGCAGCGGAGGCCGGCGCAGCCGAGGCAGGCGAGGCTGAAGCAGGCGCGGCCGAAGCAGGGGCAGAGGCCGGCGAAGCCGCTGCAGAGACGAGTACCGGCGGCACAGGT
This sequence comes from Pseudenhygromyxa sp. WMMC2535, assembly GCF_011083025.2. Lineage (NCBI taxonomy): Bacteria > Pseudomonadati > Myxococcota > Nannocystales > Nannocystaceae > Pseudenhygromyxa > Pseudenhygromyxa sp. WMMC2535. The sequence continues at coordinate 993,303 of NZ_JABJWV010000001.1, read as the reverse complement.
GCCGAGGACACGACTGGCGCGGCGGAGGCCGGCGCGACGGAGACCGGCGAAGCGGACCCGGCCCAGGCGCTGCTCGAGTCGGTCAAGACCCTCGACACCGAGGACGACGCCGCCAAGAAGGCGCTCGGCGACGCGGTCGCGGCCGGTGCGTCCAAGCTCGACGCGGCCAAGATCGCCAACGAGCGCGGCGAGGCCCTGCTGACCAAGGGAGAGAGCGAGCGCGCCGAGGTCTTCTTCGTGTGGGCGAGCGAGGCCCACAAGCTCTACGCCGAGCCGGTCTTCAACCTGGCCAAGCTCGACGCCTACGCCGGGGACCTCGAGGCCGCCAAGGAGCACCTCGTCGAGCTCGAGAAGCGCGGCAACAAGAAGCTGATGAAGAAGGTGGGGGTCGATCCCGCGTTCACGCCGCTGCTCGACGACGCCGACGTGCGCAAGATCTACGAGGTCCAGTGAGCAGCGCGGGCGAGGGCGGCGACGCGCGGGTGGGCGTGCTCTTCGTCTGCTACGCGAACGTCTGCCGCTCGCCCCTGGCCGAGGGCCTGTTTCGCCACCTCGCCGAGCAGCGCGGCGTCCTCGAGGCGCTGCGCATCGACAGCGCCGGGACCGCCGCGATGGAGGGCTCGCCGCCGCATCGACTGTCGCGGGAGATCGCCGACGCCCATGGTTTCGCGCTGACTGGTCACGCGCGACAGCTGGTCCGCGACGACCTCAGCCGCTTCGATCACGTGGTGGTCATGGACCGGCAAAATTATGCGACCTTGGAGCGCCTCGCCGCGCCCTCGGCCTTTGGCTCATTGGCTAATTATCGGGCCAATATTCGCCTGCTGCGGGCGATCGCCGAGCCCCGGGCGAAGGGTCGAGAGCTCGACGTGCCCGACCCCATCGGCGGGGGCGCCGAGCGCTACGCCAGGGTCTACGAGCTGCTCGAGCGTGGCTGCGCGGCGCTCCTCGACGAGCTGAAATTGGCTTAGCTCGTTCGCGCGCATCGAGACAATCGCTGGGTGATCTGCTGGACGCGCTCGGCGAGAGCGGGCGCGTGTGCTTGGCTCTGGGAGGGCGCCTTTTCCCATGCTAGCTTGGCGCAGCTGTCAAGCGATGGAGATCACGATGCACGCCAAATACCCGCTCATTTCCTTGATCACCTCATTTGCCGTGATCACCTCGTCCCTCGCATGTAGCGACGACCAAGGCGGGGGAGACGACGAAGTCGGCGAGGGCTCCGAGACCGAGGCTGGCGCGGCGGAGGCCGAGGACAGCAGCGAGGGCGAGAGCCTGTGCGAGCCCGGGGCCGAGCAGGCCTGCAGCTGCGACGCGGGCACGGGCGGGACGCAGGTGTGCGCCGAGGACGGTGAGAGCTGGGGCGAGTGCGTGTGCGAGGCGAGCTGCGGCGACATGATCTGCGACGAGGCCCTTGGCGAGAGCTGCGAGAGCTGCGAGGCCGACTGCGGGCTGTGCCTGGACTGCGAGGAGGCGCCGAGCTGCGAGGGCGCGGCGATCCCCGGGGCGATCGAGACCCACCTCGAGGTCCTCGACGTGCTGCCCGAGGGCGAAGACGAGGAGATGGGCTTCGCGCCGGCGAGCCTCGAGGACCTCGGCGCGCGCGTGGCTCGGGGCGATCTCGGCGTGCGCACGGTCGCGGCGGCCCTCTCCCCGCAGGTGGAGATCGGTGAGCATCCCTTCGTCACGGCCTTGCGCGGGGTCTTTGCCGAGTACCCCGAGCAGGCGCAGATCGTCGCTCGCCAGCTCGCGCGCGCCGGCCTCGAGGACGCGAGCGACTACCGGCGGCGCTTCCCGGATCCCAAGGCGCCCGTGCCCTTCGCCGCGGGTCAGGACTTCGGCCCGCGACCGGCGGCCGGACCCGAGAGCTGCGAGGACCCCAAGCTGCGCGTTCGCCTGGCCAAGATCATCGTCCACAACGAGGCCGACCTGATCAACAAGGACGAGATCTACTGCGCGGTGATCAGCGAGGCGGCCTCGGGCTCGGAGATCCGCGTGACCCCGCGGACCTTCGCCCTCGATAACGACGAGGAGTACACCTACGCCCTGGCCGAGGGCGTGGTCTGGGGTCAGGCGGGCGAGCCCGTCGCGCCCAAGGGCAACCTCTCGCTGACCTACAACTGCCTCGAGTCCGACGGGGTCACCGCCTTCGAGGAGTTCCTGGGGGCGATCGCCGACGCGGCGGAGGAGGCCGGGGGGACGGCGTGGACCTACGGCTGGGTGTTTGGCGTGGTCGGCCTGGCCGCGGACATCATCGGGGCGGCGCTATCGCTGGAGAAGGACGACCACCTGTTCAACGCGTCGCAGATCGTCCCGGCGGCGCTTCAGCTCGAGATGACGCAGGGCGTGTGGTGGTCGGTGCAGCGCTCGGGGACCTTCAATCTGAAGAACTGGCATTGGGAGCTGCGCATGGAGGCCTGGGGCTGCACCGACGACGGAGGGCTGCGATAACCCCCGCGGGGGTGGTGCTTCTAGCCGCAGCGGACCGCTAGCGCGGTCCTCGAGACGGCTGCTTTGGCCCCCGCGGGGGGTGGTGCTTCTAGCCGCAGCGGACCGCTAGCGCGGTCCTCGAGACGGCTGCTTTGGCCCCCGCGGGGGTTGGTGCTTCTAGCCGCAGCGGACCGCTAGCGCGGTCCTCGAGACCGCTGACGCGGTCCTCGGGCGGGTAGGCATGTAGAGGGCGAGAGCACGTAGTGACCCCCAGAGGGGGTCTTTGTCTCATTTGTTGGGGGGCGGGTTTTTGGGGGGCTCGAATGCGAAGACCCCCAAGGGGTGGTCCTTGGGGGTCTTTGTGGAGGGGGGAGGTTTGGAAGGGGGTCAGGCGGCTGGTTGGGGCGAGGATGGGGAGGCGCCCTCGCGGAGCTCGGCTGCGGCCTCGGGGTGAACCTCGAGCTCGGCGACGCCGCCGGGGAGGAGCAGGGTGCTGACCGGGGTGCCCTCGGGGATCACGGAGCCGTCGTGGCGGCGGATCGGGGGCAGGGGGTTTTGCTTCTCGTGGGCCTCGAGCTCGGCCTCGAGCTGGGTGCGGCGGTCCTCGTCGACCTTGGTCCAGGCCATGCGGCCGCGGCACTTGGGGAAGCGCGAGCAGCCCAGCCAGGGGCCGCGCTTGCCTCGGCGCAAGTTGAGGTCGGCGTCGCACTTGGGGCAGCGCAGGCCGCCCTCGCCCTCTTCGGCGGGGATCACCAGCGGGGGGATCGAGGGGTATTTGACGTTGCCCTTGCGGTCGAGGTTGAGCACGAAGCTGCTCTCGCTCTTGGGGAAGTTCTCCGAGGCCAGGAAGGGTCCGAAGCGGCCGTTGCGGAGCTCCATGCTCGAGCCGTCCTCGGGGTTGACGATGTCGACGCGCTCGGGGAGCAGGGGGCGGCCGCGGCGGTCGATGGGGGCCGCGTAGTCGCAGTCGGGGTAGGCCGAGCACGACAAGAAGCGGCCGTTGCGGCCGAAGCGGTAGCAGGTCCGCGAGCCGCACTTGGGGCACTTGTAGATCGCCGGCTGGATCTCGGCCTTGGCGTGGGCCATGCCCTCGTGGGCTTCTTCGAGGGCCGTGGAGAAGCCGGTGTAGAAGCGGCGCAGCATCGCCACCCAGTCGACGGAGCTGTCCTCGACCTCGTCGAGCTCGCGCTCCATCTGGCGCGTGTAGCCGACGTCCATGAGGTCCGGGAAAGCTTCGATCAGCTTGTCGGTCACGACCTCGCCGAGGTCCGTGGCGTAGAAGCGGCGGTCTCGCTGCTCGACGTAGTTGCGATCCTGGACGACCTGGATGATCGAGGCGTAGGTCGAGGGTCGGCCGATGCCCTCGGACTCGAGCGCCTTGACCAGCGAGGCCTCGGTGAAGCGCGGGGGCGGGCTCGAGAACTTTTGCTGGGGGTCGACCTCGAAGGGCGCGTAGACGTGGCCGGGCTCGAGCTCGGGCAGGGTCTGCTCGTCGCTGGCCAGGGGCACGCCGGTGGCGCGGTAGAAGCCGTCGAAGGCGAGCACGCGGCCGCTGGCCTTGAGCACGGCGCCGGTCGACTCGTCGCTGCGCGTGAACAGCACGGTGGTCGAGTCCCAGCGCGCGGCGGTCATCTGGCAGCCCACGAAGCGGCTCCAGATCAGCTTGTAGAGCTTGTAGTGCTCCTCGGCCCGGGGGCCCTTGAGCTTGGGGCGGATCTCGTCGGGGTGACGGGCGACGTCCGTGGGCCGGATGGCCTCGTGGGCCTCCTGGGCGGCCTTGTTGCTCGAGCTGTAGCTGCGCGCCTTGCCGGGCAGGTAGGCCTTGCCGTAGCGGTCGTCGATGAAGCCGCGCACCGAGTCGATCGCCTCCGGCGAGAGGTGCGTGGAGTCCGTGCGCATGTAGGTGATCAGCGCGACCTGACCCTCGCCGGCGAGGTCGACACCTTCATAGAGGTCCTGGGCCAGACGCATGGTCCGCTGGGCCGAGAAGCCCAGGGCGCCCGAGGCCGCCATCTGTAGGGTCGAGGTGATGAAGGGCGGAGAGGGCTTGGTGCTGGTCTGGCGGGTCTTGATGTCGCTGACCGTGTAGCGCGCGTCGAAGTCGACGACCCCGCGCAGGCTGCGGACGTAGCGGGCCGGGCCCTTGCCCTCGGGGTCCTCGACGGTGTCGATGACGACCTCGCGCATGCCCACGGCCTCGGCGACGGCCGTGATCTCCGCCGACAGGTCGCGGGGTTCGTCGGCGTTGCAGCCGAGCTTGAAGCGCTCGCCCTCGACCTCGTAGAGCTCCGTGAGCAGCGAGCCCTGCTCGGCCATCCACCGGTTTTGGGTGCGCTTGTTGGGCCCGCGGCCCTTGTCGTCGAGGGTGCCCAAGAAGTCGCGCCAGCGCTCGGCCAGCTCGGGGGCCAGCTTGGGCTCGCTGGCCAGGCGGACCTCCACCTTCCAGGTCTCGTCGGGGACGTGGGCCTCGATGGCGCGCTCGCGCTCGACGACCAGGCGCACGGCGACGGACTGCACGCGCCCGGCCGAGAGCCCGCGGGCGACCTTCTTCCACAGCAGCGGCGAGGCCTGGTAGCCGACGATGCGGTCGAGGATGCGCCGGGCCTGCTGGGCGTTGACCTTGTCGAGGTCGATGGAGCGCGGCTTGGAGAAGGCGCGCTGGATCTCGTCGCGGGTGATCGCGTTGAAGACCACGCGCTTGGCCGTGACCGGGTCGACGTCGAGGATCTCCGCGAGGTGCCAGGCGATCGCCTCCCCCTCGCGGTCGAGGTCCGTCGCGAACCAGACCACGTTGGCGGCCTTGGCCTCGCGCTTGAGCTCGGCGACCGTCTTGGTCTTCTGGCTGAGGATCTCGTAGGTCGGGCGGAAGTCGTTGTCGAGGTCGACGCCGGGGACCGGCTGCTTGCTGCCCCGCGGGGCGCGGCTGGGCAGGTCGCGGACGTGGCCGACCGAGGCGCGGACGACGAAGTCCTTGCCCAGGTACTTGTTGATGGTCTTGGCCTTGGCCGGACTCTCGACGATGACCAGCTGCTTGCCGGCGGCCACGGACTTGCCGGGCGCGGCGCGGACGGTCTTGACCGTCGACTTTTGGCTGGTCGACTTCTTCTTGGCGGCCTTCTTCTTGGTGGTCGCCTTCTTCTTGGTGGTCGACTTCTTGGTGGTCGACTTCTTGGTGGTCGACTTCTTGGTGGCGGCCTTCTTCTTGGTGGTCGCCTTCTTCTTGGCGGCCTTCTTCTTGGTGGTCGCCTTCTTCTTGGCCGCCTTCTTCTTGGCCGTCGCCTTCTTCTTGGCGGCGGTCTTCTTCTTGGTGGTCGCCTTCTTGGCGGTCTTCTTGGCGGTCTTCTTGGCGGCTTTTTTGGCCATGGAGCTCAGCTTTCGCGCTGGCCGAGGGTGGGCCAGCGTCACTCGCGCCGTTCAAATTGTCGAGTTGCGCGGGGTCTTGGCGCGGGCGCAGGGCGAGCCGCGATTGCAGATCGGCGGCCCTTGGCCTGGCATCGATGCGCCGGGTGACCTACCGCTGTCAACCCTGAGGGCACCCTTGCCCACTGGGCGCGGGCTCACCTCTCGATCTGGGGAGAGCGCCAAGTTCGCACAGCGGAGTTTGCGCGGGTGGCGCAGCGTGGCAGTACGGAGAAGATCTGCGCATGTGCCGCTGTCTCGCCACCTTCGCGCACCTGCGTGTAGCGAGGTCCAAACTGATTACCGCTCTAGGGTGAGAACGCGGGCTCGACGACGCGAAGTCGGTCGCGAAGTCGGTCGCCGAGCCGCGCAGAAGACGACGCCGGGGCTCAGCAGCCGCTGAGGCCGTTGGCGATGTTGAGCTCGTCGCAGGCGTCGACGTAGCCGGGGTTGTCCAGGGGACAGGCCGTCGCGCCCAGACAAAAGCCGCGCTGGTCGGCGACGGAGAGCCGCCTGTAGCAGGCCTCCTCGACCGCGGATTCGGAGACGCCGTCGGGCAGGGTGGTGGCGGCGACGAAGGTCTTGCAGCCCTTGCCCAGGGGATCTTGGTGCGTGGCGTGGTCGGTGGTCAGCCAGGTCGAGACGTTCAGGCCACCGAAGTTCGTGATGTCGTTGCCGGTGACCGGGCGATAGCAGCCGTTGTCGCCGAGCGCGGGATCGAGGGCGCAGTCCTCGGGCTCGAGCTCGATGGTCTGACAGCACACGGCACCCTCGCCGCACACGGCCGAGATGTCGCTGTCGCCCCAGGTGGGGTTGCAGGGCATCGGGCAGCCGATGGCGCCGGTGAGGATCGCCGCGTCCGAGGGCACGGTGCCCGACTCGATGCACATCCCCGAGGTGCCCAGGTTGTTGGCGCTCGCCGAGAACAGGGGCGTCCCCGTGCCGTTGCTGTTTTGATAGTTGGGCAGGACGTAGGCCTCGAGATCATTGAGGTCGAGGGCCGCGGGATCGTCCGAGCAGCACAAGTAGTCCTTGGAGTCGGGGCAGGCCGACGCGCCGTCGGAGGGCCGGCAGCGAAAGCCGGTCGACGGGTAGTCAGGATCGCATGCGAGTGTGAGCGAGACCGCGCCGATCAAGACGCTGCCATAAACCGCGAGGACCTTGGTCCAGTACGACACGGCCAACAACTTAACAGCTTTGGGCCCTCACCACCACTGCTCGGCACATTCAAGTGCCCCCACTCCAGGGGCCGTCCGCGATGGGAGCCGTGGGCGCGCGCGGCCCACGAGCGCGCACACGCTTCGGGCCCGCTTGGGTCCACGCATGGACACCGAGCGGGCCCGGGGGGGCGATCTCAGCTGGGCGCGGGGCGCCGCTCAGCCGCAGCCGCTGCGGGCCTGGGCGTCGTTCATCTGCTCGCAGGCGTCGCGGTACGAGCTCTGCGCCAGGGGGCAGGCGTTGACGCCGGTGCCACCGAGGCAAAAGCCGCGCTGGTTGCCAACCGTGAGCCGGCGGAAGCAGGCCGCCTTGAGGTTGTCTTCGGTGATCCCGTTGGCCTCGAGGACGTCGGAGCCCACGCCCTCGGCGAAGGTCCGGCAGCCGACGCCACCGGGATCTTGGTTGGTGCTGTGTTCGTTGGCCGTCCACGAGGTGACCTCGAGGCCGCCGAGGTCGACGATGTCGTTGCCCGTGGCGGGGCGCCAGCAGCCGGCGTCGCCGATGTCCGGGTCGAGCACGCAGTCGTCTGCCTCGAGCTCGACGGTCTGGCAGCAGATCGAGCCCTCGCCGCAGATGTCATCGACGTCGCCGCTATCCCAGGTCGGGTTGCAGGGGACGGGGCAGCCCGAGGCGTTGACGTCGGCCAGGGCGCCCGCTGCGGGGACGCTGCCGCTCTTGATGCACATGCCCGAGCGGCTGATGGGGTTGTTGACCCCCGAGAAGATTGGGCTGCCCTCGCCGTCGCGCCCGGTGTAGCGCGGCGTCACTTCGGCGGCGAGATCGCCGAGCTTGATGGCAGCCGGGTCGTCGGAGCAGCACTGGTACTCCTCGCCGCCCTGGGTGGGACAGTTGGGGGAGGCCCCGGCCGGCGAGCAGCGGAAAGCCGTCGTCGGATAATTCACGGTGCAGGACGATGCGACCGCGGCGGCAATGCCAAAGACCGCGACGTGAGCAAGAACGATTTTAAGCAGGCGCAACGCTTCCGGCCTCCGTGGAGCGGCTCGAAAGGTGGCACGGGCGCCGACGCTTGTAAAGTTCTCCGAGTGCTGGATTTTTCGCAGGTTTTGGCTCGTCGGGGGGCCGAGAGTTAAGCTGATGACCGTGCCCGCAAACGGCGCCATGAAACCCCGCGATCTCCTCGTGCAAGCCCGAACCTGGGTGCCTGCGCCACGGGGCACTCGGCGATCTCGCTGGACCCGAGTCCTCGCGTTCTCGACAGCTGCGCTCGTTGCGGCATGCTCCGGTGATGGCGCCCGCGAGGAGCCCGTCGATCCCGCACGTGGAGCCGCCAACGAGGCGGAGGACGAGGACCAGGCCGACGGCGTGAGCTCCGAGTCCGCCTGGGCCAAGACCCTCGACCCGGGCCCCGCGACCAAGACCAGCGCCCGCGAGCACGCGCTCGGCGAGGCCTGGATCATCGACCCCGAGCGCCTCGAGGAGCCGCGCAAGTTGGCCATCGAGCAGGCCGAGGCCCGCGGATACACGGTCATCGACCTCGGCGACGGCTGGCGGCCCTACATCTTCAGCCACAAGACCCCGGGGGTCGAGGACCGCAGCGAGAACGACTACGCCGCGCACTACACCGGCCTGGCCAACGACTGGATCAACCACGACGGGGATCCTCTGGCCGCGCACGAGCACAACTACCTCGAGCTCTACGGCATCCCGCCGGCGCTCTCGGTGGTCCTCGACGAGTGGCGAGGCCTCGAGGAGATCGAGCAGTGCCTCACGGACGCCGGCTACGATGGCGAGGTCTTCGACCCGGCGATCGGGAGCATCGTCTTCAAGAAGAAGGCCGGGCAAAAGCGGCTGCGTTCGTGGCGGTGGGCCAAGTCCCGGCTCGAAAAGCAGATGCGCAAGGCCGGCATGGCCGAGGCCGTCGCGGCCGGCGACTACGCGGCCGCGGCGAGCAGCGAAGACCCCGACCTCGTGCGCAGCTACGAGTACTTCCGGGACTTCGACCGCGAGGTCCAGGTGATCCGCAACGCGCAGATCCGCTTTCGCTGCGAGAAGCTGTTCGACATCGCCGACGGCCTCGGCAAGTTCGACGCCGGGGACTACGACAGCGCCACGCACCACGCCCTCGCCAACTTCGAGAAGAAGCACGACATCATGGGCTGGGGTCACTTCACGGCCGACAACATCGGCTACCTGGCCCTGAGCCCGCGCGAGGCGGTGCACCAGCGCCTGGTGCGGGTGCTGAGCGAGCGCGTGGTCTCGGGCGCGGGCATCGTCGAGGACGGCTCGGCCCGGGACTGGAAGCCCGACTTTCGCTTCACCGACGCCGAGGGCAAGGAGCACGCCCTGCGCGACCTGAGCTCGGAGTTCACCGAGGCCGCGATCGAGACCCTGGGCCTCGGGGATCCGGACACCGCTCTGGCTCGGCTCGAGCAGCTCCAGGCCATGGCCGTCGCCGACCCCGAGCACCCCGAGGGCTTCGGCGAGCTGCTCGTGGCCCTGCGCCTGCCCGCGCGCCCGGCCTACTACGGCGACGACATGCAGTTCTCCACGGTCATCGACCGCGGGGACGTCTGGTACGACTTCCCCTGGGACGAAGAGGGCAACAAGCACTCACAGCCGCGCAAGCGCTACCCCAAGATCACGCTCTACGTCGACTACGAGGGCCAGCGCATCCCGGTGATCCACTGGCGGACCACGATCGGCTCGTGGCGCTCCGAGCTCCACGAGGGCCAGGAGTACTACGCCTACAAGAACTCCGACGTCGGGGATCGCGTGTGGAAGACGATCATGGCCGCGCCGGTGTGGATCCCGCCCAACGGCACGCCGGTCGGCTCGCTGACCAAGCTCAAGCGCGTCGACGGGCGCCTGCGCCGGGTGGTCAACTACGACGAGACGGGCCCCGGCTACATGTCCGCCTACGGCCTGGTCGCGGCCTACCACGTCAAGCTGGTCGAGCGCAGCGACGGCTCGGTCTCGGTGTTCGACAACCAGATCCGCACCCACGGCAGCGTCGACTACATGTCGATCCTGCGCCGCTACTCCCACGGCTGCCACCGCCTCTACAACATGAACGCGGTGCGCATGTTCTCGATGATCCTCCAGCACCGGCCCTACACCCGCGAGGGCCAGACGGAGCTCGGGGCCGGGCGGCGCTTCGACTACAAGGGCAAGACCTACTCGATGCGCCTCGGCACCCGGGGCTATAAATTCGAGCTCGACGAGCCGATCCCCGTCACGGTCACCGAGGGCCGAGTTCGAGGCTCGCGGCGTTCGCCGGTGACCGAGATGATGCCCAAGCCGGGGGTCGAGTACGGCGAAGTCGGCCCGGATGGGGAAGAGGAGGCGCCGCCGGTCCCTGGCGAGGCCTCGGGCGCGGTCGGCGAGTGAGCGCGAGCGCGGGCGAGCGATCCAAGGGCCAGGAGGGGCTGGAGGGGCGCTAGAACGCGCGCAGGAACCGGTTTTACTCCAGTGGTCTCGCCGCGTGCGTCGCGGGGGCGAAACATCGACGCCCTCACCCGTGTCGCCGCGGCGATGCTGCTATATAGTCGCGCGCCGTGTCGCGCCAAGACAGCAGGTTTCAGCAGGCCTACAAGGGCCACCTCCTTGCCGAGCAGCGCCGAGAGGTGCTCCGTGTGCTTCGCGAGAACCTCGACTCCGAGACGACCCTCGGCGAGATCGTCGACGCGGTCGAGTCCCTCGGTTGGGGTGAGCCCTTCGGCGACATGAGCCTGGCGGAGATCGCCGAGGGCCTGCTCGCGGCTCAGGCCGCGGCGCTCGCCGCCGATGAAGACGAGACGGAGGCGGCCGACGAGGTCGTCGTCGACGAGGCCGACGGGGACGAGACGGAGGCGGCCGACGAGGTCGTCGCCGACGAGGCCGCGGCCGACGAGGACGAGGCCGAGGCCGATGAGGACGAGGACGAGGACGAGGAGCGCGAGCAGCTCGACCTCGGCCTCGAGGACGACGAGGACGACGAGGACGACGAGCCGGTGAGGCCGGCCAAGAAGAAGAAGGCCGCCAAGAAGAAGGCCAAGAAGGTCGCCAAGAAGGTCTCGAAGAAGGCGGCGAAGAAGAAGTCGACGACCAAGAAGAAGGTCGCCAAGAAGGCGGCGAAGAAGAAGTCGACGACCAAGAAGGCCGCCAAGAAGAAGGTCGCCAAGAAGGCGGCGAAGAAGAAGTCGACGACCAAGAAGAAGGTCGCCAAGAAGGCGGCGAAGAAGAAGTCGACGACCAAGAAGGCCGCCAAGAAGAAGGTCGCCAAGAAGGCCGACAAGAAGTCGGCGGTCGCCAAGAAGGCCGACAAGAAGTCGGCGGTCGCCAAGAAGGCGGCGAAGAAGAAGTCGACGACCAAGAAGGCCGGCAAGAAGAAGGCCGCCAAGACCAAGCCGGTGACCAAGAAGAAGGCGGCCAAGAAGAAGGCGGCCAAGAAGAAGACCGCCAAGAAGAAGCGCTGAGGCGCCGACTCGAGCGCGCACCCGGGGCCGAGCGGCTCCGGGTGTTTCGCGAGCGCAGGGCGAGCTCAGAGCTTGGCGAGGAGCTTGCGGGTGAGGGTGGGGATGCCCCCCGCGGGCGTCTGATCCGCCTGCATCCAGGCCAGCTCGCGGGCGTCGTCGCGCTTGCGCAGGCGGGGGGCTCGGCGGGCGCGGGCGGGCCAGGGCAAGAGGTGCCAGACCCGGTGCGTGAACACGTGCTTGACCTTGCCGGCGGGTTTGTCGGTGAGGGTCATCGGCACGCCCAAGGTCTCGCTGGCCGCGGCCGCGAGCTTCTCGGGGTCGCGCTCGTCGAGGGGGCGCTCGAAGAGGGGCAGGCACCACATGCCCGCGAGCAGGCTGCCCTCGGGGCGGCGCTCGAGCAGCAGCCGCTCTCCCCAGCGCAGGGCGAGGGCGTAGTAGCCGTGCTCGGGCGAGGGCTTCTTGGTCTTGACCGCGGGGATCTCGTGCGCGCGGCCGAGGGCTTGGGCGCGACACTGGGCGCGCAGCGGGCAGCTCGAGCAGCTCGGGCTGCGGGGGGTGCAGACCGTGGCCCCGAGCTCCATCAGCGCCTGGGCGAGGACGCGCGGGGAGCCGTGAGCGAGCACCTCGCTGACGAAGTGCCAGTGGTCCTCGGCCTTGGCGTCTTGCTCGACGGGATCCTCGATCGCCTGCAGGCGGGCGTGGACCCGGGCGACGTTGCCGTCGACGAGGGGGACGGGCTGATCGAAGGCGATCGACGCGATCGCGCCGGTGGTGTAGCGGCCGACCCCGGGGATCGCTCGGATCTCGGCGGGGGTCTCGGGCAGGGCGCCGCCGTGCTCGGCGTGCACGTGGCGAGCGCCACGGTGGAGCAGGCGAGCGCGGCGGTAGTAGCCGAGCCCGCTCCAGGCCTCGAGCACCGCCTCTTCGTCGGCGGCGGCGAGGGCCTCGACGCTGGGGAAGCGGTCGAGGAAGCGGCTCCAGTAGCGCTCGACGGTGTCGACCCGGGTCTGCTGGAGCATGATCTCCGAGACCCAGATGGCGTAGGGGTCGCGGGTCCTGCGCCAAGGAAGATCGCGGGCGTGCTTCGCAAACCACGCGCTCAGGGCGGTGGCGACTGCCTTGGTGTCGAGCTGCTCGGGCGCGCGCAAAGCCACGGGCGGAGGGTCCCAGCGCGGGGGCGCCCACGCAAGCCCGCGCGCGCCCACGCAAGCCCGCTCGCGCGCGCGAGGTCGCGACGCTCGGAATCTGTCGCGCGGCCGCCCCGTCGGGGAGCCGCGGCCGGCGCGGTGACGGTTGCTCGGGCCCTGGGCCTGTGTAGAGTGCCCCCTTCGCCGATCGAGCAGGCATGTTCCGCAAGCGAGACACACACATTCACTTCGTCGGCATCGGCGGCATCGGCATGAGCGGCATCGCCGAGGTCCTCGTCAACCTCGGCTATCGCGTCACGGGCACGGACCTCGCGGACACGGAGATCACCCGGCGCCTGGTCGGCTTTGGGGCGACGATCCACCGCGGCCACGGGGACCAGTACCTGGGCGACGCCGACGTCGTCGTGATCTCCAGCGCGATCCGCCCGGACAACCCCGAGGTCGTCGCCGCGCGCGCGCGCAAGATCCCCGTGATCCCCCGGGCCGAGATGCTCGGCGAGCTCATGCGCCTCAAGCAGGGCCTGCTCGTCGCCGGCTCCCACGGCAAGACCACGACCACGAGCATGGTCGCCGCGGTGCTCCACGAGGCGGGCCTCGACCCCACGGTGGTGATCGGCGGCAAGGTCAACGGCTTCGACTCCAACGCGCGCCTGGGCTACGGCGAGGTCTTCGTCGCCGAGGCCGACGAGAGCGACGGCAGCTTCCTGGTGCTCTCGCCGACCCACGCGATCATCACCAACATCGACGCCGAGCACCTCGATCACTACGGCTCTCTCGACAGGCTGCTCGACGCCTTCGTGGGCTTCGCCAACCGCGTGCCCTTCTACGGCATGGCGGCGATCTGCGTCGACGACCCCAACGTGCGCGCCGTCGCCTCGCGCATGGTCAAGCGCACGGTCAGCTACGGCATCGACAGCGAGGACGCGGACTACCGGGCCACGCAGCTGCGCGCGGCCGGGGGCCACAGCTACTTTCGGGTGCTCGCCCACGGCGAGGACCGCGGCGAGTTCGAGCTGTCCATGCCCGGGCGCCACAACGTGCTCAACGCCCTCGCGGCGATCGCCTTGTGCGACGAGCAGGGCGTGTCGACGGCGGTCAGCCGCAAGGCTCTGCGCGAGTTCGCGGGGGTCCAGCGCCGCTTCACCTGGCGCGGCGAGGTCGATGGCGTGGCGGTGATCGACGATTACGGCCACCACCCCACGGAGCTGCGCGCGACCTTGGCCGCGGCCCGCGACGCCTACCCCGAGCGCCGCCTGGTCGCGGTCTTCCAGCCCCACCGCTACTCCCGGGTCCGCGACCACCTCGAGGACTTCGCGGCCTCCCTCGACGCCGCCGAGCTCGTGGTCTTCACCCCGATCTACCCGGCCGGCGAGCGCCCGATCGAGGGCATCAGCAGCGCCCGCCTGGCCGAGCTCGCCCGCGCGCGTCGCCCTGGGCGCGAGGTCCTCGTGGTCGAGGCCGGTGACGCCGACGCGCTGATCCCCGCGACCTGCGAGCTGCTGCGCGCGAGCTGCCGCGCTGGAGACCTGGTGCTCACCTTGGGCGCTGGCAGCATCACCCGGGTCAGCCACGCGCTGGTCGAGGGTCGGGGGGTCTGAGCGTGGAGGCGCGCGGCGCTGGGCTGCTGGCGCGGCTGCGCGAGCCGAGCGGGCCGGGCCAGCCGGGCTTGCGCGAGGACGATCTCGCGGCCATGGAGCTGCGCCTCGACGAGCCCATGGCCAAGCACACCACCTTGCGCCTGGGCGGGCCCGCGGATCTGTGGGCCCGGCCGCGGACCATCGCGGCCGCCCGGGCCCTGCTCGCGGCCTGTCGCGGCGCCGAGCTCCCGGTGCACTTCGTCGGCAGCGGCACCAACTTGCTGGTCCGCGACGGCGGCCTGCGTGGGGTGGTGATCAACCTCGGGCGCATCAATCGGGTGTGGCGGCCCGCGCCGGACCAGCACCCGACTCGCGTGGACGTCGAGGCCGGCGCGTCCACGGGCCGACTGCTGACCCAGGCCACGGCCTGGTCGCTGGGCGGCGTCGAATTTCTGGGCGGCGTGCCCGGGAGCGTCGGCGGCGGGCTGATCATGAACGCCGGCACCTACCTGGGCGAGTTCACCGACGTCGTCACCGAGGTCCGCAGCCTCGACCGCGACGGCCGCGAGATCACCCGCGACCACGCGGCCTGCGGCTTCCGCTACCGGGCTTCGGAGCTCCCGCGCGAGGAGATCGTGATCGCGGCGACCCTCGAGCTGCGCCCGCGCCCGCGCGAGGAGATCGAGGCCGAGGTCGCCGGCTTGCGCAAGCGTCGACACGAGCGCGAGCCCAAGGGCGTGCCCAACAACGGCAGCACCTTCAAGAACCCCGAGGGCGACTACGCCGGCCGGCTGATCGAGGCCGCGGGGCTCAAGGGCGCGCGCCGGGGCGGGGCGGTGGTCTCGACCAAGCACGCCAACTGGCTGGTGGTCGACCGCGAGGTCGCGCCGGCCTGCACGGCCGCGGATCTGCTCGCGCTGATCGAGCACGTGCGCGCCGAGGTCGAGGGACACAGCGGCGTCCGGCTCGAGACCGAGGTCGAGATCATCGGCGAGGATTGAGCCCGCTGGCACCGAAAGGGTCGCGTAAACTGCGCGGCCTCTGTCGAGCATTTGATGTCTGGGACATCACCGACTTCGCGAAGGGGTGGGTGGACGGAGTATCAGGGTGTGCGTATTTCGCGCGGCGTGTTTGGGGTATGGCTTTGGTCGTCGATTCGCGAATGCTCTGTTTGCTCGGGTACGTCTTCAATGCCGAGCACTGTGTGCCCACATTCGCGGCCACGACCGAGACGAGCGCGCGGGGGGACAGGGTGAAGATCGCATGAGGAGCGCGCTCGAAGGTGTTTCAGCGCCAGAGTAGCTCGTCGACCAAGCCTCCCGGCCTTGGCCTTGGTGGGGCGATATTGGGGCATTGTGCACCATGTGCCCGAGTGTCAAATGTTCGTACTGTCCGACCGGTGAACGAGTCCGAGTCTTCTAATTATCTTAATCTTTTTTCGCTCACTCTTTTATTAATAGAAGGGGTTGGCGTGAGGTGGAGGCCCATTTTTGTGGATCTGAGGTAGGTCGAGAGTGATAACTTTCCAGCTGTGGAAAACGCCGAGATTTTATCTCCCGGTGCCGCCGGGCCGACGCATCGATATTTGATATTCGGTGACAAGTGGGTGGTCTCGTTGACCCAGTTTGGGTCGAAGACCGTCCCGGCTGAAGAGTGGGACGAGTTCGTCGAAGCGCTCGACGGGATCGAAGACCTTCAGTGTGTCGTGGGGGTGTCCCAGGGAGCCGTTTCATTGTCCAGCACGCAGCGCAAGCGGGTCGCGGACGCCCTCGCCAAGTCTGGCGGCAAGTCGGTGGTGCTCACCGACGACCGCATGGTCCGGGGCATCGCCACCGCCGTGTCGTGGTTGGGTATCAACGTCGTCGCCTTCCGCTGGAGTCAGCTCGACGAGGCCATGACTGCGACCGGCGCTCCGCCAGCGATCGCGGATGAGATGGCCAAGAGCATCCTCGAATTCCGGGACCGGCAGGGCTCGTGAGCCGCTGCGACGACAAGGAGGTCGTCGCGCTGGAACTCCCCAAGCTGGGCAGCCTCGAGTCTCTGGACCGAGGTGAGCGAGAGGAGATCTTGGTGCTCGCCCGGGCGGCGCACGCGAGCGCGAGCGAATTTTGCTCGCGGCATGGGTTCTCGGCGCTGGTCTCGACCCGGTCCTGGCCGCTGACCTCGATGTTGGCGTGCTGCTACCGCGAGCTCGGTGCGGCCGAGCTCGCTCGGCTCACGCAGTTCGTGCTGTGGATCTTCGCCCTCGACGACGCGATGGACGAGGCCGAGCGCCCGCTCTCCGAGCTGGGCGAGATCGCCGTGAACATCGAGCGCGTGCTCCTGTTGCGGGAGGTCAGGCCGGCCGCCGGCGAGTCGCCGCTTTGTAGGAGCCTCGTCGAGCTGCGCGAGAGCCTGCCCGAGACGCTCGACCCCACGCTGGTCAGCGAGTGGGTGCGGACGACCAACTACATGGTTCGCGGCATGCTCGTGGAGGCCTATTGGCGCAAGCTGCAAGCCGTGGCGACCGCGAAGCGGGGGCTGCCCTCTTTCGAGGACTACATGAGCGCGGCCTGGTACAGCGTGGGCGTCCCGCCCATGGTCAAGCTGGCGCTGGCGCTGCTCGGCGCGGAGAGCCCGCTCGAGCACGGCGTCCTCGAGCGCGCCGTGCTGCATGCCTCGCGCGCCGTTCGTCTGGCGAACGACCTCCAGACCTACGAAAAGGAGCTCGCGGAGGGCTGCGCGAACGCGGTGACGATCCTGGCGCAGCGCGTGGGGGTGGACGCCGCTCGGGCGCGGATCGCCGAGGAGATCGCCGAGGAGCTCCAGGCCCTGGAAGCCTGCGCGTCTGGGGCTGGGGTGGTCGAGAACATGCTCGCCCGAACGGGGGTGCTGCTCTGCGACTTCTATACTCGCCACGACTATCACACCTTCGGCTCTTCCTCGCCGGGGGCGTGAACAGGGCGCCGCTGGCCGCCGATCTCGCGGCCAGTGGATTCCCGACAGTCGGTGCTCTAGCATGAGGGCGATGCGTCGGCTGAGCCGAGGAGGGTCGTCGCTGCGTGGGCTCACCCTGGCGCTGAGCGCTGCGTTGGTTTTTGCGTCGGCGCAGCGGCCAGCGCTGGCCGAAGGGCCTGCGCTGGCCGAGGGTCCCGCGCCGGGCGAGGCGAGCGAGCCTTCGCCTGGCTCCGTCCCCGCCGAGCCCGAGCCCGAGAGCGAGCCCGAGGGCGAGCCAAAGGGCTCGCCGGTGGAGGGCGCATCGCCGCCGCCGCCCTCGCTGGTCGCCCCCCAGGCCGAGGCGAGCCCAGGCATCGAGTTCGCCCCGCCGCCGCCCGAGGAGGAGAAAGAGGAGCCCGTGGCGAGGCAGCCGCTCGCGCAGCCCTACTTCCCCGATCCCGGCACGGCCCCCAACGACGGCGGCAGCATGCTGGCGCTCAGCTCCGCGACCATCGGCCTGACGGCCGTCGGCGCGAGCGTGGCGTTGGTCGCTGGGCTGCGCAACGACACGGATCTGGCCTGGCTGCTGCCCTCGGTGATCATCCCCTCGGTGGGTCTGCTCGCCTTCGCGGGCGGCGGCCTCTACCTGGGGATCAAGCGCGCCGGCGTGCACCGGCGCTGGGCGATCGGCCATCGGGTGATCGGCCTGCCCCAGGGCGGGGGCGTGCGGGTGATCGGCTCGCTGACCTTGCTGGTGGCCCTGGGCGGGATCCCGGGGGGCATCGTGGCCCTGCGCAACGACCAGCTGACCCTCGGCGCGACCACGCTGGCGATCGGCTCCGCCGCGGCCGTGGCCACGCCGGTGCTGCTCGTCTTGGGCGCTCGCCGCCAGCGTCGCTACCAACGCACCGGCGGCTGGAAGCGCAAGCCCCTGCCTCCGATGCCGCCCTCGGCCGGCCTCGTGCTCTCGCCCCGGCTGCAGCTGCTCCCCGGGGGCATGGGCGTCGGCGTGGGCGGAAGCTTTTAGGCGAGCGCCGCGAGGATCAGCCGCGCGACCGGGGAGGGCGGCGCGGCGGCGAGGTCGATCGCCCGCTCGAGCTCGATGAGCGGGTTGACCATCCAGCGCGGCTGCTCGCGGAAATTGGGCGTGGTCCCGTGCAGGGTCAGCGGGTGGAGCAAGAAGACGTCGCCCACCTCGCCGGTGAGCTCGATGGGCGCGCGGGTGCAGGCGGCCGCGAGCGCGCGCCCGGTCGCCTGGTCGTCGAGATCGAGGGGCCCCTCGGCGAGGGCGCGGGCGACCACGCCGGCGGAGCCCGGGATGGCCAGGGTCCCGCCGCCGCCGGCCTCGACGTCGGAGAAGAGCATCACCCCGATCAGCCCGTTGGTGATCTCTCGCAGCGAGCGGACCCCGGGCGGGTGGTCGACGTGCACGCTGTCGGAGCTCGCCTGGGCCGAGGCCTCGCGGGGGAAGAGGTTGACCTTGAAGTTGGCGGCCCAGCGCGTGGTCTTGGGCTCGGCGCTCGGGCCGAGCAGCTCGAAGATCGCGCGCCACAGCCTCGGCATGACCGCGGCGGCGTCGTAGCCCTCACCCTCGACGTGGCTGAAGTAGGGCAGGGCCACGGAGCGGGCGTGGGCGGGGTCGAGCTGCTCGAGGCCGTGGTTTGCGGGGCAGCGCTCGACGCTCGCGCTGGGGTCGGCGCGGATCTGGGCGACGGCGCGCGCGATCCGAGCCTGGGCCCAGGCGCGGTCGAAGCAGGCGGGGACGCGGACGTAGCCCTCGCTCACGAAGCGCGCGAGGGCGTCGTCGTCGAGCACGGGCGCGCCCCGGGAGCTGGGCTCGCCCGCGAAGCAGACGTCCTCGATGCGCTCGCGCGGGCGCGGGCGCAGGGCCGCGGGGATCGGCGCGCGCGGGGTCCCGAGGCGCACGCGGGGGTTGGGCGCCGGGAGCACGGTCCACTTCGTGGACGCGAAGTAGGGCAGCGGCGCGCGCAGGCCGAGGGCGCCGCCGATGGTCTGCCAGGCGTGGGCGATGAGCTCGTCGTCGCGGCGGTGGAGCTCGGCGAGGCCGGGGCCGGAGCGCTCGAGCAGCGCGTGGGCGGCGAGGTGCTCGAGGATCGGGGCGAGCTCGCGGGGGGCGGCGCCGCCGTCGAGGTAGCTGGGCTGGGCGAGGGCGTCGCAGGCCCAGGCGAGCTCGGCCGGGGCGAGCTCGTCGCGCAGGAGCACGAACACGCGGGCGGCGATCTCCGGGCAGCCGCGCCGGGCCTGGGCGCAGGCGAAGCGCAGCCAGGCCTCGGGGTGCTCGCGCTCGTCGACCTCGCGGGCGAGCTGCTCGAGCGAGGGCGCGGGCTCGGGCTGCTCGCGCGGCGCTCGACGAGGGGGCGGGGCCGCGTCGCAGCCGAGGGCGTCGCGGAGGTAGCGGGCGCGGTTGCCCGCGCGCTCGGCCGCCGGCCCGCGGCCGTCGGCGAGGGCGTCGAAGCGGCGCAGCGCCTCGGGGTACTCGCGGCTGACCATGGCGTGGATGCCCACGGCGTACTGAAGCCAGGGGTCGGGGCTCGCCTCGGCGCGCCTGCGGTCCTCCCGGGCGGCCTCGACCCGACCGGCGCGCAGGCGGATCAGCCCGCGCATCAGCGCCGGGGCGCTCGCCTTGCCCGCGGCCGCGCGCGTGACCGCGGGCGTCTCACCGCGCTCGATCAGCGCCCGCGCGTAGGCGACGAGGGCTTTGGCGGGGAGCGAGGCCATCGCCCGAGTCTAGCAGCCCGCGGTGGAAGCCATGCGATCGTGCGCACGCCTCCGGGCGCGAGCTGGTCGACTGCGCGCCGCGGCCGTGCCATGCTGCCGGCCATGAGCGCCGAGGCGATCGCCAAGCAGCTCCACGACGCCGTCGTGGCCAAGCTCCCCGACGCGAAGGTCGAGGTCGAGATTGGGAGCCCGGGTCACTTCACCTTGACGGTGACCTCGGGGGCCTTCGCGGGCAAGACCCCGGTGGCCAAGCAGCGCCTGGTCTACTCGTCGATCTCGCACCTCATGGCCGGCGACGCCGCGCCGGTCCACGCGATCGACCGGCTGAGCACGCTGCTGCCGGAGGCCTGAGCGCGGGCTCGAGCCCCGTGGGTTGTCGTCGGCGCCCTCGCGCGAGCGGCTGCGCGAGCAAAGGCTCGGCCCGAGCCGCGCGCGACTCGGGCCGAGGGGAAGGGGATAGTGACGGTCAGCGCGCGCCTCAGAGCTCGCAGCAGCGCATGCCGAGGCTCGAGGCCCGGAGGTTGCGCGGGCGCAGCGAGTCGATGGCGCAGCGCACCGTGGGGCCGTCGCTGAAGTAGGAGCCGCCCCGGCGCCGGCACTCCTGCTCCTCGTCGGGGACGTCCTCCTCGGCGCAGGACGACGTCCACTCCCACACGTTGCCGCTCATGTCGAAGAGCCCGTCCACGCCGCCTTCGCAGTCCGCCAGCGAGCCGACCAAGGTGAGCTGGCCAAAGCCCGCGTCCGCGCCGTTGCAGGCGGTCTCGTCGTAGAGGACGCCGTAGGGGTAGATCTTGGCGCCGAGCTGGGAGCAGGCCCGGAACCATTGGTTGTTGATCGGGTCGTCGACGCTATCGGGCGAGGCCGCGCTGCCGTCGACGTCGCCGCACAGGCGCATGCCGGCCCACGAGCAGTAGGCCCAGGCGTCGCACCAGTCCACGCCGACCACGGGCAGCATCTCGGGCTCGTCGTCCCAGGGGTTGGGGACGAAGTCGCCCTCCTTCCAGGCGCAGACCTCCGGGATCCAGCCGGCGAGGAAGTCGGGGTCGAAGTTCTCGGCCAGGAATTGCGCGTAGCTGGCGTTGGAGACCTCGGTGGCCATGATCTGAAAGCCGCCGCCGTCGACCATCGGATCCCCGGGGCAGGGCAGGCAGCCCGGGCTCCCGCACGAGCCGCTGCAGGCGTCGGGATCGCCGGTCTCGGTCTCGGTGGTCTCGGTCTCGGTGGTGGTCTCGGTCGTGTCGGTATCGGTCTCGGTGGTGTCGATGTCCGTGTCGGTCTCGGTGTCCGAGTCGCTGCCCGAAGACCCGGACTCGGACTCGGCGGTGGTCTCGGCGGTGTCGGACTCGGACTCGGCCGTGCCGCTCGCGGTGTCGGTGTCGCCGACGCCGCCGTCGTCGGAGCAGGCCGAGGAGACGAGGGTCAGGGCCACGGCGACATGAGGGAAAAAGTCGAAGCGCATGAATTCAGAGTGCACGATTTTGCGACGCGCGTGGCCGCGAGTCTGCGCGCTCGGCCGCGCGGTCTGGCCTCGGTGGGCGCGAGAACGAGCGCCGGCACTCGGCGCGGTGTCGTCTCGGTGAGCCCGGTGACGGCTCGGGCGAAAGCGAGGGCGATTGCGGCGCTCAGGCCCGGCGCGGCGGCTGGGACATGCCGCGGCGCACGGCGGCCTCGAGGGCGAGGGCGTGCTCGCGGTCGAGGGCGAAGACCTGGATCTCGAGGCCGCCCGCTGGCGAGGCGTCGATCTCCGGGGCGTGCTTGAGCGCGGCCCAGTGCGAGCACATCGCGAGCTGCTTGACGCGCTCGATGGCGTGCAGGGGATCTTCGGCGTCGGGCAGTGCGAGGGTGAAGGCGTGGCGGTGGACGCCCTCGTCCTTGGCCCTTTGGCGCGCGCCGCCGCGGGTCAGCGCGGCTGGGCGCTCACCAAAGGGCGGGAGCCGAAGCAGCCACAGCAGGCCGGCGACGGTCGCGGCGAGGACCGGGAGGCCGACGAAGATCAGCAGCAGCCACCAGCCGAGGTCGGCGAGCTCGAGCATCAGCATCAGAGCACCCCCCGCTCGCGCAGGGCCGCGACCACCAGGTGGTGGACGTAGCGGTTGATCTCGAAGGTGCCCTGGAGGTCGACGACGAGCAGGCCGGCGCGCTGGAGGGTCGAGAGCGTGCGCTCGAGCCCAGCCTCGTCGAGGCCGGTCACGCGGGCGAGGCGGGCCCGGGTCAGGCGCTTGTGGACGATGAACTGCAAGAGCAGGGCGACCCACTCGATGCGCAGCTCGGCGAGGACCTCGGAGTCGACCGCGCTCGGCCGGCGCAGCTGGAGGCGGTCGCCGCTGATGCTCTCGATGTGGGTGATCCAGCTCTGCAGGGCCACGCCCACGTAGCCGCCGCTGCTGTCGAAGTGGTGGGTGAACAGCCGGGCCTTGTTCCAGGCCGGGAGCGCCTCCTCCTCGCGCTCGTCGAGGCTGTAGCGCAGGCCCGTGGAGCGGTGGCGGATCTCGATCAGCTCCTTGAGCTGCTCGGCGGGGAAGGGCTGACACTCGACCACGGCCAGGGCCTGGTCGCCGATCCCCGTCAGCCGCCCGAGGAAGTCGAAGGCGTGGACGTCGAGCTCGAGGATGAAGCACAGCCGGTCGCCCCAGCGGGCGATCAGCTCGCCGAGCTTGTCGATGACCGCGGCGCCCTCGGGGCTGCGCTCCCACCACAGCTCGAGGTCGTGGATCATGATCACGCTGCCCGTGGGCACGGCCCCGAGGATCTCGTCCCAGTCCCGGGCGATGTCCGCGGACAGCTGGAGCTCCTTCTCGAGCCGGGCCTTGAACAGCCCGAGCTCCGCGCTGCCGCCCCGGGGCGGCAACAGGCTGTACTTGCTGCGCTTGTCGAAGTGCTTGCGGGCGGTGAAGCGGGCCAGCGAGGTCTTGCCGCTGCAGCGCTCGCCGACGATGACCAGGGCGCCGGGGTGGTCCTGACGCCAGTTGCGGATCGCCTCGGCGATCTGCTCGAGCTCCTGCTCGCGGCCGATCCAGAATTCGACGCTGACCCGCGCCTGGGCCAAGAAGGGCTGGGAGTAGTAGAAGGGCAGGGACTCGAGCAGCTCGGGCGAGGGGCTCGAGGCGTTGACCATGGCCAAGGTGCGCTCGACGAGGTTGTCGGGCCGGGGCTCGCGGCTCTTGCGGGCCTCGACCACGCTCGCGCTCCAGCGGTAGAGCAGGGCGACCAGCGCCCGCTTGGACAGGGCCTCGGCCCAGCGCGTGACCACGGTGACCCGCGAGAGCGCCCCGCCGCCGCCCTGGTCGTGGCGGACGTAGAGCTTGAAGCTGTCCTCGGAGCCGGTGATCGCGTAGGCCTCGGTGCGATCGAGGATCTTGCCGAGCTGGGCGCCGATGCGCTCGGCGAGGCCCGTGGTCAGGCGACGCAGCTGGCGGAGCTCGCCGTCGAGGCGGGCGAGGCCGGCGTCGACGACGGGGCCGATGCGATCGGCGAGGCCGATGTGCTCGAGGGAGATCGCGCCGCTGGTCTCGCCGCTGACGCTGACGGGGATCACCGTCGCCGGGCTCGCCGCCTCGCCGCCGCGCTCGTGCTCGTACTCGCTGAGGTTGAAGGAGATCAGGTGGAGCACGTCCTGGGCCACGCTCACGGCGCGCTGCTCGGCCATCGCCGCCCGCGAGGTGTGCTCGCGCAGGCCGTCGATGAACTCGGCCTGGACCAGGAAGTCGACCAGCCGGCGCAGGGAGATCGTCAGGACCTCGCTGTCCTCGAAGGGGTGCTCCTCGAGGTCGGTGAGCGCGTCGTCGCCGAGCACTTCGATCGCGTCGGGGAGCTCGGCGCTGGCGATCTGCGCCTCGCGGGCGAGGTCTTCGACGACCTTCTTGTCGTCGAAGCTCGCGCGCAGCTCCTGGCTGAGCTTGAGCTTGGCGAGCAGCTCGAGGCCAGGGTTGGCCTCGGTCTCGCCGGGGCTGGCCTCGCCCGCCTGGTCTGGAGTCTGGCGGTGGTCTTGGCCCGGATCCTGGGTCTGGGTCTGGGTCTGGGTCTCGTCGCGTTCGGGGCCCTCGGGCGCCGCGCTCAGCCGCCGCCGGGCCTCGGCCAGGTAGCCGCGCAGCTCCTCGCAAGAGCGCAGCACGCCGCGCTCGATGCCCTGGGAGATCGCCTGGGTGCTGCGATCCACGATCGCCCGCAGGCGGTGCTGGAAGCCGGCGTTGTGCAGCTCGAGGGAGGCGCGGTTGAGCAGCAGCTTGCGGTTGTGCTGCCAGCGCGCGGCGACGTCGGGCAGGCCGCCGGTGAGGGCCTCGGCCTGCTTGGGCAGGCGGCGCTCGCCGAGCAGGGCGTGGACGTCGAGGCGATCGATGTCGTCGGCGAAGCTCTGAGCCAAGGTCCGCGAGGCTCGCATCAGCAGGTCGTGGCTGCGCTCGGTCTGCTTGCGGGTCCGGGTCGCGAGCTTGTCGAGGCGGGCGAGGACGAGCTCGCGGCGCTCGTCGATGCGCGCGGCGAGCTCTCCCTTGGCGCGCTCGCTGGCCTCGCCGGTCGGCAGCTCGACGAGGCGCAGGGCGAACTCGTCGAGGGCGTGGCGGGCCTCGGAGATCGAGCGCCCGAGCTCGAGCATGGCCTGGTAGGCGTCGCCGGCCATGTCGGCGAGCGCGGCCTCGAGCAGCGCCGGCGAGCGCCAGCGCAGGTAGTAGGTGTAGAGCGGCGCGACGGGCACGTTGTAGCTGAGCTGCGCGCCCTGGAAGAGGTGGCGGCGACGCAGGCGACGCTTGGCCCGGCGCAGGCTCGGCGAGTCCTCGCGCGAGGGCGCGAGCGCGGCCGGGTCGCGGGTGACGATCAGGGTCTTGGGCAGCTCGCGCTCGAACTCGGCGAGCTGCTCGAGCCAGCTCTCGACGCGGCGCTCGATCGCGTCGACCTGGGCGCCGAGGCGGTCGCTCTCGAATTCGCTGAGCGCCCGCCGGGCCTGGAACAAGAACCCGCTTTGGATCTTGTTGAGCTGCTTGCGCTGGCGCAGCGTCGCGCGCTCGCGCAGGGCCTTGCCGAGCTGGTCGAAGGCGCGCTCGACGACCCCGCGCAGCTGCTCGATCAGCGCCGCGTCGTGGTTGTAGATCAGCCCCAGGCAGTCGGTGTGGAACTCGCGGGCGAGCTCGTCGTGGGTGGTCGAGAGCTCGCGCGCGGCGGCGGCGAGCTCGATCGCCTCGGGGGCCTCGAGCGGGGCGAGCTCGAGGTCCTGCTCGCCGCCGTCGAGGGGCACGAGCTTGCTGATCTCGCGGCGGGTGTCGACCGGGGCCTGGCCGAGCAGGCTGGGGAAGTGACTGCCCGCGCGGCAGACGATCACGCTGCCGATGTCGGCGAAGAGCGCGTCGAGCTCGTCGATGTGCTCGGGGCGCTTGGCCAGGCGCCCGGGGGGCAGGCCCATGACCACGAGATCGGCCTCGCTCGACTCCTGGCGGACCCAGTCGGCGAGCGGGCGGTTGCCGATCGCGTTGTTGAGCACCTTGACCTCGGCCTGGACGCGGGCGTCGTCGAGGGCGCGCTGGGCCGACTTGAACAGCGCGTCGCCGCGGCTGGGGTCGTCGTTGAGCAGCAAGAAGCGGACCTTGGACCGGCGCCAGTCGTCGGACAGGCTCAAGAAGCGGATCAGCGCCACGCCGAGCTCGAAGCTGCCCTGGCCCGGGGACCACCACAGATCGATGCGCTCGCGCTCGCCGAAGTCGCGGTGCTCGTCGCGGGCGAGCAGCAGCAGGTTGTAGTCGAGCTCGACGAGGGCGTCGATGGTTGCGATGAAGCCGGGCTGGTCGTGGCGGTGCTCCGCCCAGCTCATCAGCACGGTGTTGGGCTCGAGGCCGGCGAAGCCGTGGAAGCGGGCGATGGCCTGGGCGGCGGACCAGGGGTCCTCGGTCTCCAAGGTGCGCTCGAAGAGCCCGGCGATCGGCGCGTCGCTGGCCTCGCCCTTGATCCGGCGCGCGACCTTGCTGGCCCGGGCCGAGCGCGACCAGCTCGCCGACCAGCTCGCGGACAGGCTGGCCGAGCGCTTGCGGCTGGCCGAGCGCGCGCTCGGGACGTCGTCGCGCGAGCGCTCCTCGCTGTCCTCGCGGATGCGCTCTTGCTCCTGCTCGCGCCGGGCCTCCTTGGGCGTGCGCAGGCGAAAGTCCGTGAGCACGCCGCGGTCGCGGATCAGGTCGACGCCAAAGCCGAGCAGCGGCCCGCGGTCGTCGAGCTCGCGCCAGCTCAGGGCGATCACGTTGGGTCGCCAGTTGCGCTGGATCCCGCCGCTGCCGTACTGGAGCTGCTCGAGGCCCCAGCGGACCAGCGAGGACCACACGCCCTCCCAGGTGTCGCCGGACTCGAGCGCGAGCTCGCGGCGCTTGAGATAGAAGAACAGCCCGGCGAAGAGCAGGGTCGCCGCGGCGGTCGCGGCGATGTCGAGCTGGACCATCATCAGCATGCAGGTCGCGGCACCGATCACGCTCACGGTCCGCGGGATGCGGAACTCGGGGCGGAAGTCGGTGCTCGCCCAGCTCTCGATGGCGCAGCTGATGTTCAGGAACCCGTAGGTGGCGATGAAGAAGATCGAGACCACCCGCGCGATGACGTCGAGCTCGCCGATGAGGATCCCGGCCTCGCCGATCAAGAAGGCGATGACCAGCGCGCGCCGCGGCTCGTTGTCCTGGCCGTGACCCTTGGCCAGGAACACCGGCATCACGCGGTCGCTGGCCAGGGCCTGGAGGATGCGCGGGGCGCCCATGATGCTGCCCAGGCCCGAGCTCAAGGTCGCGCCCCAGACCCCGCCGATCACCGCGATCGGGACCACCGCGATGTCCGAGAGCACCGCGGTGTTGGACAGCATCTCGGCGACGGGGACCTTCCAGGCCAAGAACACGGCCAGCCCGACGTAGGTGACCAGGCCCACGCTGATCGCGGCCATGGTCCCGACCGGGATGGCCTTCTTGGGGTCGCGCAGGTCCCCCGACATGTTCACGCCGGCCGTGAAGCCGGTGACCGCGGGGAAGAAGATCCCGAACACCTCGGCGATCGACGCGCCGCCCTCGGGGGCGTGGAGGTGGAGCTCGGCGTTGGCCGGCTGGGACGAGAGCAGAATTGAGACCAGCGAGGCCACGATCAGCCCCATGATCACGTACTGGGTCTTGATCGCGAAGCTCGTGCTGATCAGCGTGACCACCGTCAGCCCGATGATCGTCGCCGTGCCGTAGAGCCGGATGTTGTCGATGTTCGGCTCGATCTCCCAGTAGGCCAGGAAGCTCTCGCAAAAGCCGA
This sequence comes from Pseudenhygromyxa sp. WMMC2535, assembly GCF_011083025.2. Taxonomy (NCBI): domain Bacteria; kingdom Pseudomonadati; phylum Myxococcota; order Nannocystales; family Nannocystaceae; genus Pseudenhygromyxa; species Pseudenhygromyxa sp. WMMC2535. The sequence continues at coordinate 966,213 of NZ_JABJWV010000001.1, read as the reverse complement.
TCACGTACAGCGAGATCGAAAACGAGAGCCCGACGAAGAGCGCCAGGCCCAAGGTCCCGCCGATCGGCAGGCCGAGGCTGCGCGAGACGATGTAGTAGGGGCCGCCGGCGCCGACCTTCTTGTCGGTGGCGATCGAGGAGATCGACAGGCCCGTGGTCACGGAGATCACGTGCGCAGCAGCGATCACGCCGAGGCCGACCCACAGGCCCGCGTTGCCGATCACCCAGGGCAGGCGCAGGTACATGATCACCCCGAGGATCGTGAGGATCGATGGGGTGAAGACACCGCCGAAGGTGCCGAACTTGGTGCTCTTCTTGGCCATGCGGGCGGGCTGAATTTACCGGTCTGCGGGCGAATGAGATAGCCCCGCCCGCTTGTCCAGGCGTTCAGCGCCCCCCTGTGCCTCGCGGCCCCGACTCGTCGCTAGCGTAGATCGCGGGTCAGATCGCCGAGATCCTGTGCCAGGTAGCCGCGCGCCTCGATCTTCTCGCGCTGCGCCGCGGACAGCGAGGGGGCGAGGGCGACCCGCTCGACGGTCCAGTCGGCGAAGCGCCTGGGGTGGAGCCCGACGAAGCGCTCGATGTGGCCGTCGTAGCTGGGGAGGTCGGCGAGCAGCTTGTCGGGGTTTCGTTTGCAAGACGCGATGCGGACGCGTCGCTCGTCCTCGTTGAGCGCGACGAGGTCGAGCTCGGTGCCCTTGCGATCCCAAAAGCCGACGATGCGCTCGCTCATCTCGAAGTCGCCGACGCCGGCGCGGCTGCGCTCCGCGTAGAGCTGGGCCACGAGCTTCTCGAAGCTGAAGCCCTCGACCTGGGCGAGGTGCTCGCGCGCCTGCTGGACGAGCACCGGCTCGGGGCGGAAGTTGATCGCGGACACGGGGCTGTGCAGCGCGCCGAGCCAGCTGCGCAGGAAGTTGTCCCGGATGTAGTAGCGACCGTTGCGTGCGCTCGGCTTGGCGAAGATCGGGAGCTTGCGCTCGACCATGCGGAACTTGCCGGCCAGCGCCTGGATGTATCCGCCGACCTGCTCCGAGCCCTGGGGGTTCACGCTCTCGACGTAGCTGCGGATGTCGCCGTTGGTGCACCCGGGGTTGCGAGAGATGTACTTGAGGATGACGTCGTAGCGGCCCCTGAGCTCGTTGAGGAACCAGTTGTCGGCCTCGCCCCGGAGCGGGGAGGAGCTGCGGAAGAACATGGCGCGGAGCAGCTCGTCGCGTTCAGCCGCGAGCGCGCCCTGCTCGAAGCAGTCGCGGTAGAACTTGGGGACGCCCTCGAACAGGCTCCACAAAAAGAGCAGGCGGTGCGGGTCGAAGTCGCCGACGTGGGCGTCGAGGATGTCGAGGATCGAGGCGACGTCGAGGTGCCCGAGCTCGATGTTGTCGGTGGTTCGGTTGTAGAGCGGGGCGGAGCGATCCTCGAGCAGCGCGACGAGCTCCGTGTGCAGCGAGCCGAGCACGAAGAGCCCCCCGGGGACCTCGCTCGAGCGGCGCGCGAGCTCGTCGACGACCGCCTGGAGGTGCGAGGTGAACTCGAACAGGTGCCTGCGCGCGAAGTACTGGAATTCGTCGAGGACGACGATGTAGCCCGCTCGGGCCATGTCGCCGACGGACTGGGCGAGCGCGCGAAGGTTCGTGGGCGGGGCGAAGCGTGCAGGGTCGACCTCGAAGGTCTCCATGGCGTCGGTGACCGCGGACAAGACCCCCGCGGGCGCCGAGTCGGGGATCTGGACGTAAAAGCATTTGCGCGCTGGCCCCCGCCCGAGCGCCTCCTGGATCAGCGTCGTCTTGCCGATCCGTCGACGGCCGGTGATGCGGGCAAAAAACCACCGCCGACGGTCGAGGATGGCCGCGAGCTCGTCGCGTTCTTGCCTGCGGCCGTAGAACCTCCAGGGCGTCATCTCTTCTAAGGTAATTTTTTTTACCTTATCAGGCAAAATTTTGTATCTACTTGAAAATAAAGAGATATTTTCATGCCCGTCCGGGCTCCTGGCGGGGTGGCCCAGAGCGAGGGCAGGGTCGACTGAACGCTGTTTTGGATCTTCGACGCCGAGCACCGAAGCAGTTGGCGCTCGTCTCCACTCGCCCCGTGGCCGGGCTGCTAAGCTCGAGCGACAGCGTGAGCATGGGCATCTACGATCGCGACCTCGACCAAAACCCCGCCAACTACCAACAGCTGACGCCGCTGAGCTTTCTGGCGCGCTCTGCCCTGGTCTTCCCGGAGCACCCGGCGATCATCCACGACGGGCCGAAGGCCAAGCAGCGCTGGACCTACGCCGAGCTCTACGCCGACGCCCGGCGCCTGGCCGCGGCGCTGCGCGGGCGGGGGATCGAGCGCGGGGAGACCGTCGCGGCCATGCTGCTCAACACGCCGCCGATGCTCGTCGCGCACTACGGCGTGCCCATGGCCGGGGCCGTGCTCAACGCGCTCAACGTGCGCCTCGACGCCAAGGCGATCGCCTTCATCCTCGAGCACGGTGAGGCCAAGGCGGTGATCGTCGACGCCGAGCTCGCCCCGGTCGTGCGCGCGGCCCTCGAGCTGATGACTGGGCCCAAGCCGTGGGTGGTCGACTACGTCGACCCCACCCTCGAGGCGCCGGGCGAGCCGCTCGGCGGGCTGGACTACGACGCGCTGCTCGCCGAGGGCGACCCCGAGTTCGAGTGGTTGCGGCCCGAGAACGAGTGGGACGCGATCTCGCTCAACTACACCTCGGGGACCACGGGCAACCCCAAGGGCGTGGTCTATCACCACCGCGGGGCCTCGCTGCTGGCCACCGGCAACGTGGTGACCGCGGCCATGGGCAAGCACCCGGTCTACCTGTGGACCTTGCCGATGTTCCACTGCAACGGCTGGTGCTTCCCGTGGTCGCTGAGCGTGGTCGCGGGCACCCACGTGTGCCTGCGCCACGTCCGGGACGACGCGATCTGGGACGCGCTGGCGGAGCACGGCGTCACGCACATGTGCGGCGCGCCGATCGTGATGTCGGTGATCTCCGGCGCCGACGAGGCGACAAAGCGACCGCTCGAGCGCGTCGTCGAGTTCTTCACCGCCGGGGCGCCGCCGCCCGAGGCGACCTTGGCAGCGATGGCCGCGGCCGGCTTCAACATCACCCACCTCTATGGCCTGACCGAGAGCTACGGCCCGGCGGTGGTCAACGACTGGCACGCGGCCTGGGACGCGCTCGACGCCGACGCCCAGGCGCGGATGAAGGCCCGCCAGGGCGTGCGCTACCAGGCCCTCGAGGGGCTCACGGTCATGGACCCCGAGACCATGACCACGGTCCCCGCCGACGGCGAGAGCCTCGGCGAGGTGATGATGCGCGGCAACGTGGTCATGAAGGGCTACCTCAAGAACCCGCGCGCGAGCGCGGAGGCCTTCGCGGGCGGGTGGTTCCACACCGGCGACCTCGCGGTGATCCACCCAAACGGCTACATCCAGCTCAAGGATCGCTCGAAGGACATCATCATCTCGGGCGGCGAGAACATCTCGTCGATCGAGGTCGAGGACGCGCTCTACAAGCACCCGGCGGTCAGCGCCGCGGCGGTCGTGGCCATGCCCCACGAAAAGTGGGGCGAGACGCCCTGCGCCTTCGTCGAGCTGCGCGCGGGGGCCAGCGCCGAGGCGAAGGAGATCATCGCCTGGTGCCGCGAGCAGCTCGCCCACTACAAGTGCCCGACCAAGGTCGTGTTCGGGGCGCTGCCGCGGACCTCGACCGGGAAGATCCAGAAGTTCAAGCTGCGCGAGCAAGCCCGCGCGCAGGCCTGAGCCGTGGCGCTGGGCGGACGAGCCGGGCTCAGGGGCGCGGCTCGGGCAGCCCCGGGGGCAGGCGCTCGACGAGCAGGGCGCCGTGGAGCTGGCGATCGTCGCGGCGGCGCGGGACGTCGCGGCGGGGGGCGCCGAAGCGTACGCGGCCGTGACCGGGCGGGGCGAGGTGGGCGAGCAGGGCCTCGGCCCGGGCCGTGATGGCCTCGCCCTGCACGGGCTGGATCAGCAGCATCGGCCCGAGCGTGGGCGTATCGGCGCTGGCGTCGAGATCGGCGTCGGTGCTGGCGTCGGTGCTGCTGTCGAGCGGGGCGAGGCGAAACAAGGCCGGGGCCAAGAAGCGCTCCTCCGGGGCGTCGCTGCGGATCAGCGCGCCGCCGGGGCAGATCGTGGTCACCCCCTCGCGGGCGCGCCACAGCGCCTCGGCGGCCAGAAACTTTTCGGCTCGGGCGGCGGTGACGGGGCCCGAGAAGGCCTGATCATCGTCGACGGGGCCCATGCGCGCGCCGATCCACAGCCGCCTCAAGGTCCGCTCGAGGCGCTCGCTCGAGCCCTCGACGATGACCCGATGGACCACGCGGGGATCGAAGCCCGTGCGCCGCAGGCAGGCGCGGGCGAGCAGGTAGGCGGCGAGCTCGTGGTCGGCGTCGGCCTGGACCAGGGCGACGCGCTCGCGCCGAGGGCTGACGCCGATCTGCGTCCACGCGGCGTTGGGGTGGTCGAGCTGGCCGGGCGTCGAGGTCGCGAGGGCCTGGCCGCCGAGCAGCTCGCCCACGTCACGCAGCAGACGAAAGACGGCGGGGCAGGCCCCGGCTTCGCTCTCGACGTGGACCCGGTGGCCGCGCTGGAGCGCCTGCCAGGCCAGGGCGAGGGCCTCGAGGGGCTGCTCGCGGAGCTCGCGGATCCGCACCGGCTGGCCGCCGATCTCGTCGAAGCGCCGCTCGCTCAGAGCCTGGAGCTGCTGCTGGGCCGCGCCGATCTGCTCCTCGCGCTCCCAGGCGACCATGCCCATGCGCGCGCCGAGGTCGTCGGCGATCTCGTCCGAGCTCAGGGCGAGGGCCTCGAGCAGCTCACCGAGGAGGTGGCGGGCGCTCGCCGCGAGGTGCTCGGGGCTCATGGCGGATCGAGGATCACGCTGGCGTCGGCGACTCGCTCGCGCCGGCGCGCAGGAGCAGCCCGCGGACCAGGGCGGCCAGGCGCCCGCGGGCCTTGTTGGACTCGACGAAGACCTCTTCGTGGGACAGGTCGTCGGCCCCGGCGGCGTTGGTCACCAGGCCCAGGCCGCAGGTCGGCACGCCGTGGGCCGCGGCGAGCACGGCCTCGTAGGTGGTCGACATGCCGACGACGTCGCAGCCGAGGCTGCGCAGGGCCGCGACCTCGGCGGGGCTCTCGTACTGCGGGCCGCGGGCGTGGCCGTAGACGACCTCGGGCAGCTGGCTGGGGTCCTCGGCGAGGGCGCGCAGCTGGGCGCGGAGCGTGCGGTCGTAGAGGTTGGAGCAGCCCACGAAGGCCGGGCCGCGCAGGGGCGTGGGCCCGAACAAGTTGAACTGATCGCGGTAGCTGACGATCGCCCCGGTGCGCAGCTTGGGGTCGATGCCGCCGACGGCCGAGGTCAGCAGCAGGCGGGCGCAGCCGAGGGTGAGCACGGCGCCCAGCGGGGCCGCGGACACGGACGCGGGGTGCCCCTCGTAGGGGTGGATGCGCCCGGTCTGCACGCACACGCGCAGCGGCGCGCCGCCCTCTCGGGCGAGCTCGCCGAACACCAGCTCGGTGCCATGGCCGGCGACCGAGGGGACCGGGAGCTCGAGGTCGGCGAGGGCGACCCGCTCGCGGATCTCGAGGCCGAGGGCGTGCTCGCCCTGGTCTTCGACGAGCGGCTTTCCGATGCCCGAGCCGCCGACGATCATCCAGTCGACGGGGCCAGCGGCGAAGTAACCAGGGATGCGCTTGTCGAGGGCCGCGGCGCAGGCCGCTCCCTCCGGATGCCAATTGGGGTCGAATTTCATGGGGCTCAGTTCACCAAGAACATGATGATCATCGCCCCGATCACGCCGAGCGCCACGCCGATGGCGACCGCGACGGCCAGCGTGCGTCCGCCGAGGGGGCTGGGGGCGTTGCCCGGGCCTTCGGCCTTGGAGGGGGCGGGGTCGTTGGCCGGGGCGGGCGGGGTGTCGGAGGTCAGCTCGACGGCCATGTGCCGCGGCGGGATCTCGCCGCCGAGGTGCTCGACGATGGGCGGGAGGATCCGGATCAGCTCCTCGAGGTCCGGGCGGACGTCGGGGCGGCGGCTCATCATCCGCCGGCACAGATCGCTGAGCGGCTCGTCGAAGCCCTCGATCTGCTGCTTGAGCACGGGGCGCTCGGCCTTGAGGTGGCGGCGGACCACGGCGGTGTAGTGGTCGTCGCTGCCGCCCTTGCGGAAGGGCGGGTTGCCCGTGCACATGTGGTAGAGCGAGCAGCCGAGGGCGTAGACGTCGGCGCTCGAGTCGACGTCCTCGCCCATGGCCTGCTCGGGCGCCAGGTAGTCCGGCGTCCCCACGAACACGCCCGTGGCGGTGATCGAGAGGTCCTCCTGCAGGGCCTTGGCGAGGCCGAAGTCGGTGACCTTCACGTCGCCGACCTTGGTGATCAGCAGGTTGCTCGGCTTGACGTCGCGGTGAACCACGCCGGCGCGCTTGGCCTCGAGCAGGCCGACGGAGGCCTGGCGCACGACCTCGGCGGCGTCACCTGGACGCAGCGGCCCGTTCTTCTTGAGCAGGCCCCCGATGTCATCGCCGTCGAGGTACTCCATGGCCATGAACGGCCGGCCCTCGAATTCACCGATGAAATAGATCTGAACCACGTTGGCGTGGTTCATGGAAGCGAGCGAGCGAGCGACCCTCACGGAGGAAGCGCTCCTTGAATTCGCTGGACTCCTGGTGCTTTCGACCCAGGACCTTGAGGGCGACGCGGCGGTTGAGGCCGGGGTCGCGTCCTTCGTAGACCTCGCCCATCGCGCCCTTCCCGAGCAGGCCAAGGACGGTGTAGTGGCCGATCTTCTCCGGCAGCCGCGCCATGCGGCGCAAAACCTATCATGGGAGCGGCTAGCAGCCCATCGGCCAGCGCAGGTGGAGTCACGATAGAAAGTGCGCTTACTCCGCTTGGTCGAAGTCGCGCGTCGATTTCCCCGGTCCCGCGCGGGGCGCGGGCGGTCACGGAGTTCCAGGGGCCACCTGGCAAAGAAAAAATCCTCTTTCAAATCATAGTGATAGAAAGCCACCGGTGCCGCCGAGGGATCAAAACAAGAAGTCGAAATGGCCCGGGGACAAGCAGCGCGGGGGTAAAGTATCTGGCCCCGGGAACGCCATGGCCGAGCTTCGCACCCTGCCCCACCGAGCCGAGGCCGAGAACGCGGTGCTCGGCGGGATCCTCCTGCGGGGTCGCGACGCCCTCGGCGAGGTGCTCGAGCTGATCACCGAGGAGGACTTCTACCAACCTCGGGCCCAGGCCGTGTTTCGAGCCATGCGCATCCTCGAGGAGCGCGGCGAGCCCATCGACGTGATCACCCTCGAGGCGCAGCTGCGGCGGACCGGGGAGCTCGAGCTCGTCGGCGGCATCGAGGGACTCGCTCGCTTCGACCGCTATGCCACGGCCCACAACATCAAGGCCCACGCCGAGCTCGTGCTCGAGTCGTCGCGGATCCGCAACCTCGTCGTCGTCGCCCGCGAGATCGCGGAGGAGGGCATGCAGGAGGTCGAGGACTCCAAGGCCTACGTGGACACGGCCGAGCAGCGCGTGCTCAAGGTCAACGAGCGCGGGCGCAAGAGCAGCTACCGCAGCTCCCGCGAGCTGATGCTCGAGGTCTTCCAGGGCATCACCGAGCGCCAGCGCCAGACCGACCCGATCACCGGCGTGTCGACGGGCTTCATCACCCTCGACGAGATGACCGCCGGGCTCCAGCCGAGCGACCTGATCATCCTCGCGGCCCGCCCGTCCATGGGCAAGACGGCCTTCGCCCTCAACTTGGCCCAAAACGCCTGCATCATCCCGGCCAAGTACGCCAACGCCCCCGCCGACCAGCGCCCGGCTCGCTACCCGGTGCTCTTCTTCTCGCTCGAGATGGGCGCGGCCCAGCTGATCGAGCGCGTGCTGTGTAGCGAGGCCCGGGTCGACTACGCCCAGCTGCGCCGCGGCGGGCGGATGATGGAGCAGGACTTCCGCGGGCTGATCAACGCGGCCGACCGCATCTCCAACGCCCCGCTCTACATCGACGACAGCGCGGCGCCGAGCATCCTCGAGCTGCGCGCTCGCGCCCGCCGCTGGCGCGACGACCGGACGATCTTCCCCGAGCCCGACCCCGACGACCCCAGCGCCAACCACAAGCAGCTCGGCCTGGTCATGGTCGATTACCTCCAGCTCGCCCGCGGCGGCAAGGCGCGCTACGACTCGCGCGAGCAGGAGATCTCGGAGATCTCCCGCGGGCTCAAGGCCATGGCCAAGGAGCTCAAGGTCCCGGTCATCGCCCTGTCTCAGCTCAACCGCGCCGTCGACTCCCGCGCCGACCACCGCCCGCAGCTCTCCGACCTGCGCGAGTCCGGGGCCATCGAGCAGGACGCCGACGTGATCATGTTCATCTATCGCGAGGAGCGCTACCTGGCGCCGGACGCCCCGGAGGAGAAGCGCCGCGAGGTCGAGAACAAGGCCGAGATCATCATCGGCAAGCAGCGCAACGGGCCGATCGGCGCGGTCGGCCTGACCTTCATGAAGAAGTTCACCCGCTTCGAGAACCCGGCGCCCGAGTACGAGGGCGGCGGCGGGTTCTGAGCGGGAGGCGCCCTCGAACTCGGGCGCCGACGCTCGCCTCGGGGCCAGCGCGGCCACCATGGGATAGCGCCGTGGTGGACCGCGGCGCGACCTTCATGGCGGCCGCGAGGTGAGGCGCCCTGGGAGCCCGTGGTGAAACCCAACACGACACCTCGCTTGGTCTTTTCGCCGAGGGCTTTGTCGCCAAAACTGGCAGTACACCCGGTACAGCGGCGTTTTGGCTTCTCGCCCTCGACGAAAATCCCGGCGCCGGGAGCCGCGCTGGGTTCCACCACGGGCTCCTGGTGCCGGGCCGAGCTCCGGGCGCGGGCGCGGGGGTGGGGCGCGAGGGGGGGCGCGAGGTGGGGTCGCGGTGTCGGGCTCGCGTCAGACATGACCCCCGTCGGCGCAGCCCCTATGATGGCCGCGTGAGCCGAAGTCCGCCCAGCGGCGAGGTCGTCGAGCATACGGTCGTCGAGATGGGCGACGAAGGCTTCGACGGCGAGGGCGCGCTGCCGGGGCGAGGGCGCTGCGTGGGTCGCTATGTGCTCTTGCGCCGCCTCGGCGCCGGGGGCATGGGCGTGGTCTGGGCGGCCTGGGATCCGGAGCTCGACCGCGAGGTGGCGATCAAGCTGCTGCGCCCGCGGATGACCGGCGAGAAGGCGCGTGCCCGGCTGCTGCGCGAGGCCCAGGCCATGGCGCGGGTGACCCACCCCAACATCATCGCGGTTCACGACGTCGGCCTCGTCGAGGGCCGGGTGTTCGTGGCCATGGAGTCGATCCGCGGCGAGACCCTGCGGGCCTGGCTCGACGCCGAGCCGCGGCCGTGGAAGGCGATCGTCGCCGCCTATCGCCAGGCGGCCCTCGGCCTGGCCGCGGCCCACGAGGCCGGGCTCTTGCACCGGGACTTCAAGCCCGAAAACGCGATGATCGACGGCTCCGGCCGCGTGCGGGTCATGGACTTCGGCCTGGCCACGGCCCACGAGGGCCGCGAGGACGAGCAGGTCCACGACCTCGGGCCACGAGAGCTGCGCCAGCTGGCCACGGATCACTCGGCCAGCGGCGGGCTGCTGGCCACGCCGCTGACCGAGGTCGGGCGAGTCGTGGGCACCCCGGCCTTCATGGCCCCCGAGCAGCTCGCGGGCAAGCGCGGGGGCCCGGCCTCGGATCAGTTCTCGCTGTGCGTGGCGCTGTGGCAGTCGCTCTACGGCGAGCGGCCCTACGCCGGCGACGACCTCGAGGCGCTGATGAGCTCGTTTCGCGACGGCCGGCTGCGCTCACCCCCGGCGCGCTCGAAGGTCCCGGCGAAGATCCGCAGGGTGGTCGAGCGCGGGCTGGCCTACGACCCGCGCCATCGCTGGCCCGACATGGCGGCGCTGGCCGAGGCCTTGGGCGCCGCCGAGGCCCGGCGGGTGTGGCCGTGGGTGCTCGGTCTGGGCGCGCTGCTCGTGGCCGTGAGCGCGGGCCCGCTGTGGCTGGACCAGCGCCAGGTCGAGCGCTGCGCGGAGCGGGGTGGCTTCGCGCGAGACTGGGACGCCGCCGCCCAGGCCGAGGTCGCCGCGGCCCTGCGCGAGGCCGGCCCCCACGGCGAGCCGGTGTGGACGCGGATCCAGCCGCAGCTCGACGCCTGGGTCGCGGGCTGGTCGGCGGTCTCGGGCGAGGCCTGCCGCGAGCGCGACGGCCTGCCGGGGGCGCTGCGCGTGGCCCAGGCGCTGTGCCTCGAGCGGGAGCGAGACGCCTTCGCGGCGACCTCGGGGCTGCTGCGAGAGGCGGACGCCGAGGTCGCGGCGCGGGCCGTGGACATGGTCGAGGCCCTGCCGGCGCCCGAGCGCTGCGCCGACGCGGAGGTGCTCGCGCGCCTCGACGGCCGCGCGCCGCCTCGCGACGAGGCCGCGGCCGAGCACGTGCGGCTGGCGCTGGCTCAGGCCGAGGCATTGCTGCTCGCGGGTCGCTACGCCGAGGCCCAGGTCACCCTCGAGGCGCAGCGCGAGCGCGCGGCCGGCCTGGGCGCCCCGGCCCTCTACGGCGAGCTGCTCGCGGCCCTCGGTCGCGTCGACGAGCGCCTCGGCGAGCTCGAGCGCGCGGCGCAGCGCTCGGGGGCGGCCTATGTCGAGCTGCTCGGCGCCGGCGAAGATCTGGGCGCCGCCGAGGTCGCGACCACGCTGCTCGTGGTCTACGGCAAGCTCGCCAAATTCGAGCTCGCCCGGACCTGGGAGCTCCAGGCTCGGGCGCTGCTCGAGCGCAGCGAGGCCGGCCCCGAGCCGCGCGCTGCCCTGGTCCTCGCCCTCGCGGGCCTCGCCGGGACCGAGGGCGAGTACCGCGAGGCGCTGGCCCTCTACGAGCAGGCCGCGACCTTGCTCGAGGACGAGCTCGGTGAAGACAGCCTCGCGCTCGCGCGCATGCTCGGCGAGATGTCCTCGATCCAACGCAGCCTCGGCCAGCTCGGCGAGGCCGAGGCGACCGGCGCCCGCGGCCTCGAGCTGCTCGCCGAGCGCCTCGGCCCCGAGCACCCGGAGCTCGGCGGCGTGCACCTCGAGCGCGGCAACACCTCCTATCGCCAGGGCGACGTCGAGGGGGCGCGCCGGCACTTCGAGCGCGCCGTCGAGATCGTCGAGCCGGCCATGGGCAGCCAGCACGCCACGGTCACCGCCGCGCGCACGGGCCTGGGCGCCGTGGCCCTCAGCGAGGGCGAGGACGAGGTCGCCGCGGCGCTCTTTCGCCAGGCCCTCGCGGGCGTCGAGGCGCGGCTCGGGGACCACCACCCGGACCTCGTCCCGCCCCTGGTCAACCTCGGCGTCGCCCAAAAGCGCGCCGGCGAGCTCGAGAGCGCCGAGGCCAGCCAGCTGCGCGCCGCCGAGCTGATGGCGGCGCAGCACGGCCCCGACCACCCCAACTTGCAGGCGATCTTCGACAACCTCGGCGAGCTGCGCATGCTCCGGGGCGACCACGAGGGCGCGCGCGAGGCCTACGCGCGGTCCTTGAAGATCGGCGAGACGGCCCTCGGCGAGGATCACCCGGAGCTCGACTATGCCCTGGTCGGTCTGGGCGAGGCAGCCCTGGCCGAGGGCGAGGCAGCTTTGGCCGAGGGCTACTTCGAGCGCGTGCTCGCTTCGCCGGAGGCCGAGGGCAAGAACCAGACCCAGGTCGCGCTCGCGCGCTTTGGCCTCGCCCGGGCGCTCGCGGCTCGCGGCGAGTTTAGTCGGGCGCGGGCCGAGGCCGAGCGGGCGCGGACGATGATGCGCGCCGGCGAGGCTGGGGATCCGCAGGCGCTCGCGCGCGTCGAGGCCTGGCTGGAGGAATCAGAGTCCGCGGACCGCGGTCAGGAGGCACCACGATGAGAGGCGAGGTTTCGAGAGACGAGTTGATCGCTAGCTTCGAAGAGCCGCGCAGTACGCCGCGCTTCGAGTACACCGGCTCGATCGAGGGCCTGCGCGCGCGCTGGGACGCGCTGTGCAAAGTCCCGCGTCACGGCCGACGAGCGCGAGAGCTGCTCGGCAAGGTCGCGGTCCTCGTGGCCATGGTGCTGGTCGCCCTCAACTTGGCGTGGGTCGGCGGGATGTTCGAGCTGGGACCGCTGGAGGCCGCGCCGCAGTGGTTCTTTCCCGTGCTCACCTCGGTGTTCGTCGCCGGGGGCCTGCTCGCGGTCTCGGACAGCCTTGGCTTGCGCGCGCCGGCCCTCGACGCGCGCAAGCTCGGCCTGGCGCACGAGCTGGTCTGCCACCTCGAGCGCAGGCTCTGCTTGACCGACGAGCTCGAGCTGCGCGTGGACTTTGGTCCGAGCTGCCGCGACCGCAGGCCGCCGAGCCCAGACCCGGTCCTCGACTGGTGCGCGCTCGCCCTCCCGGACGCGGAGCCCTCGCCACACGACTGGCTCTACCTGTACGCGCGCGTCGACGGCCGCGAGCTTCGGGTTCGCCTGCGCACGCTGTTTGGGCGCTGGGGCGAGGAGCGACGCCTGCGTGACGAGCTCGCCGTGGACATCCGCGGGCAGGGTCTGGCCACCGCGCGCACGCTCGCGCTCCCGGACGCCGCGGAGACCGAGCTGATCGCCGAGTCGCTCGCGGCTGATCACGTGCAGCTGCTCTTTCGCGGTCGCGGGGCGGCGCGCCACTGTCCGCCGTCAGTCGATGAGCTGGAGACGGGCTGGCCGACCGAGTTGAAGAGGGACCATCTCAACATGAGGAGGTACGAGTTGACGGATCACTACGAGGACATCGAGTGGTTGCTGGGGGGGCGGGCGTTGGTCGAGCACGTCGAATTTGCGCTCGCGGTGGCGCGCGGCGTTGACGGCGCTGGCAAATCATAGAGTGCGAAGCGCGAGGAAATTACATGGTTGGGCGTCCGCGCCGCTGATAGCTTGAGACGCATGAGAGCACTCTCGAATGTGATTCCATCCGCGAGCTGCGTCGTTCTGGCGCTCGCGTGCGGAGATCGGGGCGAGATGGATGGCGCCGTCGGTGGCGATGGAGACGAAGTCGGAGCCGATACCTGGCAAGCCCCCGAGGCGAGCCACGAGTGCGCGAGCCCCTTGGATAGAGCTGGCTCGAGCAACGACGAGGCGCGCGCGCTGGAGGTCTTCGACGATGGCTCTTTCGTCGTGGCAGGAGCAATCCTCGATGACGACGAGAGCGGCCAGATGGGGTGGGGGGCTGGGTTCGACGCATCGGGGGCCTCGCGCTGGGAGCTGAGCTTGCCTGCGAGCCAGGGCTCTTCGCGGATCCTCGCGCTGGCGAGGCGCGAGGGAGACGGGGGGTTGTGGGCGTTGCTCGAGACGGGGAACGATGAGGTCCTCTTGCGCCTATCGGTCGAGGGCGACATCGAGGGCGAGCTCCTGCTCTCCGAGCGCATCGACGACGCCGAGCTGGGGGTGAGTATCAAAGACATGAGCGCGGTCGAGGGCTCGGTCTGGCTGACGGGGAGGTTGGGTGGGGATCTGTGGGTCGGGCGCCTGGACCTCGAGCACGACGAGCTCGAGACGGTCCTCGTCGAGGATCAGCTCGGCTACATCGACACGGGGATGCGCCTCGCCCGAGCGGCCGATGAGTTGGCGGTCGCGGCGAAGATCGAGAGCGGGCCGTCCTCGGACGGGGACCTCATGCTGGTCCCGCCTTCGCATGTGCTGCTCGTACGCTTCGACCTCGATGGGCATGAGCTCGGACGCACCGCGCTCGGTGAAGGCGAGCCCCTGCTCGCCGCCGATATCCACGCCCTGGTCGCGGACGGCGAGGGGAGCTGGGTGGTCGCGGGCGTCCGCCGGCCCACGAATGAGCTCCTCGATCTCGGGGAGGCCTGGGTCGAGGCAGTGGGCGCCGAACAGGCGTGGGAGTGGACGCGGACGAGCGTGCTGGAGGACGAGGTGCGCGTCGAGGCGCTGCTCGCCGGGGACGGGGAGGTCTTGGCGCTCGGTAGCGAGAGCGGGCAGGCCTGGGCGATGGGGCTGGGGCGAGATGGTGTCCCGCGCTGGGAGTACGGCTTCGATGACGAGGGCTTCGACAGCGTGGAGCTCCTGGTTGCAGCCTGGGATCCGCGCGGTTCCCTGCGTACGGGCGGACGAGCCTGGCTCGGCCAAACACCGAGCTTGCGGACTTGCCTGGTGGTCCCGCCCTGAAGGCGCGCTCGCCCCAAAGAAGAGGGGCCGTGCGCTGATCCGCACGACCCCGAATTCTCGAGCGCTCGAGATTGCTAGAGCGGGATGTTCCCGTGCTTCTTAGGCGGGTTCTCCTGCCGCTTGTTCCGCAGCATGTCGAAGCAGTCCGCGAGCACTCGCCGGGTCTCGGCCGGCATGATCACGCGATCCAGGAACCCGCGCTCGGCCGCCTTGTAGGGGCTGGCGAAGAGCCGGCGGTAGTCCTCGATCAGCCGCGCGCGCTCGGCCTCGGGGTCCTCGGCGTTGGCGAGCTCGCGGCGGAAGATGATGTTCACGGCCCCCTCGGCACCCATCACCGCGATCTCGGCGGTCGGGTAGGCGAGGTTGATGTCGCCGCGGATGTGCTTGGAGGCCATCACGTCGTAGGCGCCGCCGTAGGCCTTGCGAGTGACCAAGGTGACCTTGGGGACGGTGGCCTCGGTGAAGGCGTAGAGCAGCTTGGCGCCGTGGCGGATGATCCCGCCGTACTCCTGGTCGGTGCCGGGCAGGAAGCCGGGGACGTCGACCAGGGTCAGCAGCGGGATGTTGAAGGCGTCGCAGGTGCGGACGAAGCGGGCCGCCTTGACCGAGGCGTTGATGTCGAGGCAGCCGGCGAGGCCGCCCTGGGGCTGGTTGGCGACCACGCCGATGCTGTGCCCGGCGATGCGGATGAAGCCGCACACGATGTTGGGGGCGTAGTGCTCCTGGACCTCGACGAACACGCCCTCGTCGGCGACGGACTCGATGATCTTGCGGATGTCGTAGGGCTTGTTGGGGTTCTCGGGCACGAGCTCGGCGAGCTCGGGGCACTCGCGGTCGGCGGGGTCGCTGGTCTCGCGCCGCGGCGGGGGCTCCATGTTGTTGCTGGGCATGAAGCCGAGCAGGGCCCGGGTCATGGCCAGCGCGGCGGCCTCGTCGTGGCAGGCGAAGTGGCCGACGCCGGACTTCTCGTTGTGGGTCCGCGCGCCGCCGAGGGCCTCCTTGGTGACCTCCTCGTGGGTCACGGTCTTGATCACGTCGGGGCCGGTGATGAACATGTAGCTCGACTCCTCGACCATGAGCACGAAGTCGGTGAGCGCGGGCGAGTACACGGCCCCGCCGGCGCAGGGGCCGAGGATCACCGAGAGCTGGGGGATCACGCCGGAGCTGAGCACGTTGCGCTTGAAGATCTCGGCGTAGCCGCCGAGGGCCGCGACGCCCTCCTGGATGCGCGCGCCGCCGCTGTCGTTGAGGCCGACCACGGGGCAGCCGACCTCCATGGCGAGGTCCATGACCTTGCAGATCTTCTCGGCGTGGGCCCAGCCGAGGCTGCCGCCGAACACGTCGGGGCGCTGGGCGAACACGAACACGCGGCGGCCGTCGACGGTGCCGTAGCCCGTGATCACGCCGTCGCCGTAGACCTGCTTGTCCTGCATGCCGAAGTCGGCGCACTGGCTGGTCACGAAGCGGTCGAGCTCGACGAAGCTGCCCGCGTCGAGGAGCAGCTCGATGCGCGCGAGGGCGCCCTGGCGACCGACCTTCTCGAGGCGCTCGTGGGCGGCCTCGGACTTTGCCGCGAGCTTATCGATGGCGCCGTCGCCGTCTTTTTCGTGGGCGCGGGCGACGAGGGGGCCACCGCCGAGGGCGGCGACGCGGGAGCGCAGCTCGAAGGCGTCGACGGAGTGGCGCGGCTTGGGGGCGTCGGAGTCCTTGGCCATGGGGCTGGACTGTAACAACGGTTGGGGGCTGGCGGAATCGCTAGCCGCGCACCTGCGAGCCTGTTTCACCACGCGCATCGGGCTTCGTGGCACACTCCCGGCTCATGGCCTTCGCTCACGCTCCCCTCGAGGCCGCGGCCCTCGGGCCGATGGCCGGCAAGTTCGTCGGAGACGGCGCGCCCGACAAGATGCGCAAGATGGTGGCCTCGGGCATGGCCCCGCTGCCGCCGCGCGACATGCTCGTGGCCCTCTACCAGCTGTGGGTCATCAACGACGACGAGGTCTCGGATACCGCGGGCAAGACCGTGGAAGGCCTGCCCGAGGCGGTGCTCGCCGGCGCCCTCGGGGACCGCCAGCTGCCCGCGGGGGTCTTGGACCTCCTCGGCCGCAAGCTGGTGCGCAAGGAGGCGGTGATCGAGCAGGTCGTGCGTCACCCCCAGGTCGACGACGAGACGCTGATCGGCGTGTCGCGGGTCTGCTCCGAGCGGATCTGCGACATCCTCGCGGAGAACGAGACCCGCTGGCTGGCCTGCCCGGGCATCGTCGGCGGGCTGTTCCAAAACCGACACTGCCGCATGAGTGTGGTCCACCGGATGATCGAGCTCGCCGAGCGCGAGGGGGTGGAGCTCAACTTGCCGGCCATGGAGGAGATCCGCGCAGCCCTCGCCGAGAGCGGGCCGGTCGACGAGAGCCTCGACGCGGCCTTCAAGCAGATCACCCACACCCAGGCGGCCGTGGAGGCCGAGGCCGCGGCCCTCGACCTGCTCGGCGCGGCCGAGGTCGACGACGACCTCGAGCTCCCGGACTTCGACGACGCGAGTGAGGCCTTCGAGGGCGAGCTCCCGAGCGAGGCCGAGCTCGAGGCGGCCGCAGCCGCAGCCGCAGCCGAAGCCGAAGCCGCGGCAGAGGTCGCGGCCGAAGCAGCAGCTGACGCAGACGCGAAGAAGGTGACCCAGGAGACGGCGCCCGAGAGCCCCGAGCGTCGCCTCGGCCAGCTGCTCAAGATGCGCCCGATCGAGAAGATCCGCGCGGCGATGATGGGCGACAAGTACGACCGCTCGATCCTCGTCCGCGACTCCAACAAGATCGTCGCCATGGCCACGATCAAGTCGCCCAAGGTCCGCGACAACGAGGCGATCGCCTTCTCGGCCAACCGCGCCCTGTCCAACGACGTGCTGTCCTACATCGCCAGCCGCCGCGACTGGATCAAGCTCTACAAGGTCAAGCTCAACTTGGTGATGAACCCCAAGACGCCGATGGCGCGGTCCATGGCCCTGCTCAACCACCTCAACCGCAGCGACGTGCAAAAAGTCGCCCGGTCGAAGGGAATTCCCTCGGCGTTGGCCACGGCGGCGAAACGTAAGGCCCAGTCCCGGGGTTAAACCAAGCGTGCTCACCACACTACAGCGCTGGGGGGGGATCCTGATCCACCCCAAAGTCACCCTCGCGGCCATGCGTGACGGGAGCCTGGCCGCGGGCCGCTGGGACGGCTGGTTGCTGCCCCTGGTGTTCGTGCTCGGCTGCCAGACCCAGCAGGTCGTCGAGGTCTTCGCCCGCTTCGTGCGGATCTCGGGGGTGCTCACGCTGATCGGCGGCCTGGCCATGGTCCTGCTGGTGCCGATCTTCGCGGCCTTGCTGCTCGAGGGGCTGATCGGGTCGTCGCGGGCGCGCTACCGCCACCTGCCCCTGGTGCCCCTGGTCCTGCTCGCGACCCTCGGTAACCTGCTGCGCCAGCTCGGCGTGGCGCTGCCGGGGCCGCAGTATCTGCCGGAGATCCTCGGCACGCTGTGGGGCGTGGGCCTGGCCGTGTGGATCCGCCAGGTCATGCCCGAGGATGCGGATGCGGATGCGGCTGCGGCTGCGGCCGCGGCCGAGCCCGCGAGCGAGGTGCAGCATGGTTGAGGGGACGCCCGAGCGCATCGTCGGCGCGCTCTTGTTGGTCCTGGTCGCCGTCGCCGGGGCCCTGGATCTGCGCACCGGGATCACCAACTGGGACAGCTATGGCCCCGTGGGCGTCGACGAGCCGCTGCCGGAGTTCTTCGTCGAGCTCAGCGACGGCGAGCAGCTGGCCAGCGAGGACCTCGGCGGCCAGGTCAGCCTGATCACCTTCTGGGCGACCTGGTGCCACGCCTGCGGCCTCGAGATGCCGGCCCTCGCCGCCCTCGAGGACCGCTTCGCGGGCACGCAGCTGCGCATCTACGGGGTCAACCGCGACGACGAGCCGATGACCCGGCGCGCGGCCATGGTCGAGGCCTACATGGGCGAGCGCGGCATCGAGTTCCCGCAGATCTACGACGACGGGAGCATGGCCCGGGCCTTTGGCGTCGAGGCGATCCCGCACATGGTGATCGTCGGCAAGCAAGGGCGGATCCGCCACGTGCACCTCGGGCGCACGAGCGAGCGGACCTTGGCCAAGGAGATCGAGGCGCTGCTCGACGAGTGAGCGAGTCGGCGCCCGCTCACTCGCCGACTCGGAGCTACTCGTCGAGGGCCTCGCGGACCTTGCGGGCGAGGGAGTCGCGGGTGAAGGGCTTTTGCAGGAACGAGCGGGTGCCCGCGTCGACGCCCCTGCGCATGATCGAGTCGTCGGTGTAGCCCGAGACGTAGAGCACCGCCATGTCGCGGAACTTCTCGAGCACCTTGTCGGCGACCTCGCGGCCGCTGATCCCCGGGAGCACGACGTCGGTGAGCAGCAGGTCGATCCAGTCGCACTCGGCGGCGAGCTTGACGGCCTGCTCGCCGTCGGCGGCCTCGAGCACCGTGTAGCCCTGCTGGCTGAGGATGGTGCGCATCAGCTTGCGGACGCTGGCCTCGTCCTCGACCAGCAAGATTACCTCGCGGCCGTGGGGCAGGGCCTCGGACTTGGCGGCGTGGGAGGACTCGAGGCTGCCGCGGACCACGGGGAAGTAGACCAAGAAGGTGGTCCCCAGGCCGGGCTCGCTCTTGACCTCGATGAAGCCGCCGCTTTGCTTGACGATGCCGTGGACCGTGGACAGGCCGAGGCCGGTGCCCTTGCCCGAGACCTTGGTGGTGAAGAAGGGATCGAAGATCCGCTCGCGGGTCAGCGCGTCCATGCCCACGCCGGTGTCCTCGATCTCCAAGGTCACGTAGAGCCCGGGCTCGAGCCCGTCGTGGCGCCAGATCTTCGCGGGGCTGAGCTCGCTTTGTGAGGTCCGCACGCGGATCTCTCCACCGTGGGGCATGGCGTCGCGGGCGTTGACGACCAAGTTGAGCACGACCTGCTCGAGCTGCCCGGGGTCGACGCGGACCCAGCCGAGGGCGTCCTGGAGATCGAGCACGAGCACGAGGTCCTCGCCGATCAGCCGGCGGAGCATCTTGGCCATGGCGTTGACGCTCTCGTTGAGGTCGAGGACCCGGGGCTGGAGGACCTGCTTGCGGCTGAAGGCGAGCAGCTGCCGGGTCAGGCCGCTGGCCCGCTCGGCCGCGCTCATGATCTCGTCGAGGGCCTCGGGGGCGGGGTAGAGGCCGTCGCGGGCGAGCTCGGCGCTGCCGAGGATCACGCTCAGCAGGTTGTTGAAGTCGTGGGCGACGCCGCCGGCGAGGGTGCCGACCGCCTCCATCTTCTGCGACTGGCGCAGCTGGCCCTCGAGCTGGCGGTGCTCGGTGTCGTCGTTGCTGATCAAGGTCGCGCGCACGACCTCGTCCTGGCGGAGGATCGGGCTCACGCGCGTGGTCCACCAGCGCCGCAGGTTGGTCTTGGCCAGGACCTCGGCCTCGAAGCTGGCGTTCTCGCCGGTCTCGAACACCTCGGCGATCGCCTCGATCACGCGCTCGCGATACTCGGGCGCGAACAGCGAGGTCATCTGCTTGCCGAGCAGCTCGCGGCCGTCGGACTCGACGCCGCGGTTGATGAAGCGGATCCGCCCGTCGGCGTCGACGATCGCGATGTTGTCTGGGGCGTGCTCGACGAGTGAGCGCCACTGGGCCTCGCGGCTGCGCAGGGCGTCGAAGAGCCGGGCGCTCTGCAACGAGATCGCCGCCTGGGCGGCGAGGTGCTCGAGCAGCTCGAGGCGGTCGGGGGTGAACACGCCGGAGACCAGGCTGTTTTCCAGGTAGAGCACGCCGCCGACCTGGTTTTGGCTGAGGATCGGCACGCAGGCCACGGACAGGATCTTGTTGGCCGCGGCGAAGGAGTCGCTGGCCAGGCCGGCGTCCTCGCGGGCGTCGTTGATGATCCGCGACTCGCCGGTGCGCGCGACCAGGCGGACGAGCGAGGTCGGGAGCAGGCCGTCGGCGTCGGACAGGGGCAGGGGCTCGGAGATCCGCCCGGTCGAGCCCTCGCCGTTGTTCTCGACGACCACGTAGAGCGAGCCGTCGAGCTGCTGGATCAGCACGCCGCGCTGGGCCCCGGCGTTCTCGATCGCCGTGGCCAGGACCCGCGAGACCACGTCGTCGTGGCTCTGTCCGCGGGTGATCCCCAGGGTGCTCTTGAGCACGCTGGCGACGTCGAGGGAGGCGCTCATCGCCGAGGTCGTCGACGACACGGTCTCCTGGATGGTGTAGGGGATGGCCGAGTGCGAGCGGTCGTGGCGGAGATCGGGGAACTCCTGCTCGATCTGCGCGACCTTGATGGCGGCGCCCCAGGCCTCGTAGCCCTCGAGGGCCAGGCGCATCGGCGTCTGGGCGAGCTCCTCCCAGCCGCGGGCGATCATGAAGCCGGCGAGGCGCTCCCAGGCCAGGGCCTCGATGTGCGGGAAGGACTGAGCTGCCGCGCGCGCGGCCTGGCCGTAGAGGTCGAGGCAGCGCTCGTTGTGCCGTGCGTGGCGGGCGAGCTCGGCCTCGAGCAGGCGCACGTGAGGCCCGAGGTTGTCGGCGTAGACCGCCGCCCACTTGGCGAGCTTGCGGTGGTTGTTGCGCAGGGTCTTGAGCAGCCTGCGCTCGCTTTGTTCGCAGGGGCCGTCGAGGCACATGGCCGCGGCCATCGCCCGGTAGAACACGAACTCGGGGTAGAGGTAGAAGCCGAACAGGCCCTCCTGGGCGCTGCTGGCGATGCTGTCGGAGAGCGCGAGGGCGCGCTCGGGCTGGGCGAGGAAGATCAGCGGCTGGATCGCCCAGTTGACGGCCACGCAGCGCGGGTAGAGCAGCTCGAAGCTGTCGGGGTCGAACTCGCCTTGGGTGCTCAGGCCCTCGAGCAGCTCCGACATGCGCACGCGGGTCTGGGCGGCGCGGGAGAACTCGGACATGCCCGTGTTCGCGGCGAAGCGCGCGGCCTCCTGGGCGTCCCTGCGCACGACGTCGAGGGGGCGACCGAGGGCCGACTGGTAGGCGGCGCGGTGGACGATGGCGTAGGTCGCGTACTCGAGGTCGCCCTCGGCCAGCGCGAGCTCGAAGGCCGAGACCACGCCCTCGTAGCAGTCGGCGTAGGGCCGGGTCCAGTGCAAGCTGATCGCGTAGGCGAGCAGTACGGTGATGCCCTTGCGCTTCGCCCCGGGCTGGTGGACGAGCTCGAGGCTGAAGTCGGCGAGCTCGGCCGCGCCGTGGTGGTCGCCGAGCACCCCGGCCATCAGCATGCAGACCAACGCTAGATAGAAGGCGATGCTCGGGGTGCGCCCGACATGCAGGCTCTCGAGGGCGGCCTCGACGACGATCACCGGGACCAGGTTGCCGCCGACGACATACGCGGGCCCGACGATGCGCGCGAGCAGATCCATGCGCAGTTGAGCGACGGGATCTTCGCAAGGGGGCAGCTGATCGAGCTGCGCGCGGACCTTGGGCCGGAAGGCCCACTTGAGTCGGAGCAGGGAGACGAGCACCCGATGGACGCCCGGGGCGCGGGGAATTCGGACGCCGAGCTTGGCGAGGCCGGCGAGGCCCCAATGGATCGCGTCCTCCTGACGGCTGGCGATGGTGCAGGCTTCGAGGCGGATGAAGGCTGTCTCGGCGTACTCGAGGGGCTCGAGCGGCGCGGCCATGATCGCGTCGAAGAGCGTCGAGGCCTGCTCGTAGTCCCCAGCCAGGGACACGCAGCGCGCGTGCTGGACCCCGAGCGCGAGGGCGAGGTCGCGGTTGCTGCCGCGGGCACCGGTCGAGCTCTGGCCCTCGAGGATCTCGGCGCGGGTGACCGCGCGCAGGCCGGCCTCGAGGTGGCGGGCGGCCATCGCAGAGGCCGAGGCGCGCAGCCCCGCCTGACCCGCCTGGAGATCGAGGCTGGCGATCTCCCACAGCTTGTCGGGATCCTCCTCGCTGTCGATGGTCCAGTTGAGGTGATCGACGACGTCGTAGAGGCGCTCGGCGAGCTGGCCGTCGGGGGCGCCCTCGTGGAGGTAGCTGCCGATCCGCCGGTGGTAGGCCTGCTCGAGCACGGGGTCGAGCCAGTGGCGCGCGCCTTCCTCGATGCGGTCGTGGGTGAAGCAGACCTCGGAGTCGGAGAGCGCGAGCAGGCCCTCGTCGGCGAGCGCGGCGACGTGGGGCAAGACGTCGGCCGGGCGCATCTCGAGGGCCGCCGCGAGCCCGTCGATCTCGAAGCGGCTGCCCACGCAGGTCGCGGCCGCGAGGACCTCGCGCTGGGCCGGGGACAGGCGCGAGAGCTTGGCCTTGATCATCCCCAGGGCGTCGCCGGGGATCCCCGACTTGCGGACCGCGTCGGGGCTCCACGTCCAGCCCTCGGGGCCACGCGAGAGCGCGCCCTCCTGGGCGAGCAAGGTCAGCAGCTGGCGGATCAGCAGGGGGTTGTTGTCGGTCCGGCCCTCGAGCGAGGCCGCGAGCTCGCTGGCGTCGTAGCGGTCGACCTTGAGCGCGTCGCAGATCAGCTCGGTGACCGCCGAGGTCGACAGCGGCATCAGCGGGAGCTCGGCCACGCCGACCCGGCGGGCGAGGCCGGTGAGCGGGTGATCGTCCTCGACCTCGTCGCTGCGGTAGGCGCCGATCACCAGCAGGCCGCGGGCGTCGCTGGCCGTGACCAGCTGCTCGATCACGCGCAGGCTGATCGGGTCGCTCCACTGGAGGTCGTCGAAGAAGAGCACCACGGGGTGCGCGGGCGCTGCCAAGGTCGCGGCGAGGCGGCCGAGCGCGACGAGCAGGCGGTTGCGCGACTCGAGGGCGCCGAGCTCGACGGGGTCCGGCTGCGGGCCGACGAAGTGGACGAGCTCGGGGATCAGCGGGACGAGGACCGCGGCCGAGGACTCGAGCTTGGTGCGCAGCTGGTGGCGCCACGACTCGAGCCGCTCCTCGTCTTCGATCAGCAGGCGGCTGACCAGGCGCGAGAAGGCCTGGGTCACGCCGAGCAGCGGCACGTTGCTGCGAAACTGCTCGAACTTGCCGGTTGCGAAGTAGCCCTCGCGGTCGGCGAGCTGGGGCTGCAAGGACTGGATCAGCGCGGTCTTGCCGATGCCCGAGGGCCCGTGCAGGAGCAGCAGCTCGACGCCCCCGCGGGCCGCACGATCGAAGGCCACGGACAGGCGCCGGGCCTCGGCCTTGCGCCCGTAGAGGCGATCGGGGAGCTCGAGGTGCTCCGAGGCGTCGCCTTGACCCAGCTCGAAGGTGGGGATCTCGAAGCCCTGGCGGTCTCGCTGACAGCGCTCGAGATCGTGCAGCAGCCCGCGCGCAGACTGGTAGCGATCGATGGGATCTTTGGCGAGCAGCCGGGCGACGAGCGCGGACAGGACCTCGGGGACGCCGCGGCGACGCTGGCTCAGCGGGGCCGGCAGGCGCGCGAGGTGAGCGTGGACGAGCTTGAGCGGCTCGGTCTCCGTGAAGGGCGGCTGACCCGAGAGCATCTCGTAGAAGGTCGCGCCCAGGGAGTAGAGGTCGCTGCGGTGATCGACGGGGCGGGTGGTGCGGCCGGTCTGCTCGGGGGCGAGGTAGGGCAGCGTGCCCGAGAGCACCCCTGGGTCGTAGATCTCTCGGTGGTCGCGCTCGAGGGCGACGGAGATGCCGAAGTCGGCGAGGCAGACGTCGAGCTTGTCGCCGTCGACGAGCACGCTGGTCGGCTTGAGGTCGCGGTGGATCACGCGGCGCGCGTGGACCTCGACGAGGATCGCCGTGAGCTTGACGGCGATCGCCAGGAAGGTCTCGATGTCGAGCGGCCGCCCCTTCATGAACTGGTCGAGGTCGACCCCGGGGAAGCGCTTGAGGATCAGGACGTGCTGCTGACCGGCGCGCAGCAGGTCGACGGCCTCGACGGCGCCAGCGACTCCGAGCTTGCTGAGCAGGCGGTATTCGTGTTCGAAGTGCCCCTCGGCCGCGTCCTTGTCGGCGAGGTAGAACTTCGCGATCACCTCGAGGCCATCACGCTTACGGGTCGCGTGATAGACCGCCGTGCTCCGGGTCTTCCGAAGCAGCCGTTTTAGCTCGTAGCCATCGAGGAAACCTTGCGAGAGCTCCCTCCGCGCCTCAGCCTGCGTCATTACCCTCTTCCGCGGATGAGAAGTGTATCCCCCTTTTCCAGGGTCAAGAAGGGCTTGTGATGCGTCGATGCGCCGGGGCTGAGCGCGCGGGCAAGTTGCGCGGGCACGCCCCCGGGTCGGGCGTGTGTCGATGTCTAGAGGGGCGCGCCAGCGTCGAAGGCGCTAGCCCGCCATGGACGGAACCCTTCGCGCCGCCTCGCCTGGTCTGCGCGCCGACGGCTTCGTCGCCGAAACTCGCGGTACAACCGGTACAGCGGTGTTTGGGCTGCGGGCCGTCGATAAAAATACTGGCGCGAGTCGACGCGAACGCGCAGGTCATGAGTCATGCGGATTGAGCCGCGCGCGCCTGGGAACCGGGTCACCGCTTGACGCTCGCCGAATGTGAGGCAGGGTCATCGAAGTAAGCTTCTCAGCGTGAGTGGACGGGCAAGGAACGCCCGAAGCGAGTTTGACGCAAGCACTGCGATGGCTGATGCGCCGGTGAACCAATCTGCCCCACTGTGGCGGTGGATTCTCGAACAAGTTGCAAGCCTCCTCGACGTCCCCGTCGAGCGCATTGATCCACATACTCGCCTGCGAGATCAGGGCTTGGACTCGGTGCTCGCCCTCGCCTTGCTCGCCAAGCTCGAGGCTCGGGTCGGGCGCTCTTTGCCCAAGACGCTGCCCTGGCGCCATCCAACCGTGAGCGCGCTAGCGCGCTATCTGGAGGACGGCTCCTCGGGGTCTGTCGCCAGTGATCGGCCGGTCGTCACGGGCGAGCCCGTGGCGATCGTCGGGCTGGGCTGCCGCTTCCCGGGGGCGAACACCCCCGAGGCCTATTGGAAGCTGCTCCTCGATGGTGTCGACGCGATCACCAAGGTCCCGCTCGAGCGCTGGGACTCGGAGCGTTGGTACGACGCGGATCCGCAGGCCGCCGGCAAGGCGGCGACGCGCTGGGGAGGTTTCCTCGATCAGGTCGATCGCTTCGACCCGAGCTTCTTTGGGATCTCGTCTCGCGAGGCGCGCGAGATGGATCCGCAGCAGCGCCTCTTCCTCGAGGTCGCGTGGGAGGCGCTAGAGAGCGGAGGGGTGATCCCGCGCTCGCTGATCGACAGCCAGACGGGGGTGTTCGCCGGGGCGATGTGGAATGACTGGGACCGGGTCGTCGGCGACGATCCCACCCGCGTTCGCCAGCACAGCGCGACCGGTCACGACACGGGGATCATCGCGGGGCGACTGTCCTATCTGCTCGGCGCGCGCGGCCCTAGCCTGACGGTCAACACCGCCTGCTCCTCGTCGCTGGTCGCCGTGCACCTCGCGGTGCAGAGCCTGCGCCGCGGGGAGTGCACCCTCGCCCTCGCCGGCGCGGTCAACCTGCTGCTCTCGCCGCTGAGCTCCGTGGCGATGACCAAATTCGGGGCGATGGCCCCCGACGGGCGCTGCAAGGCCTTCGACGCCCGGGCCAACGGCTACGTCCGCGGCGAGGGCGTGGGCGTGGTCGTGCTCGAGCCCCTGTCGCGGGCGCTCCAGCGCGGGGCGCCGATCTTCGCGCTGATCCACGGCAGCGCGATCAACAATGACGGCTACTCCAACGGGCTGACCGCGCCCTCGGGGGAGGCGCAAGAGCAGGTGCTCTCGCGGGCGTGGTCCGTGGCAGGGATCGCGGCCGAGGAGGTCGACTACGTCGAGGCCCACGGCCCGGGGACCTACCTCGGGGACCCGATCGAGGCCGAGTCGATCGGGGCCGTGTTCGCGGGCGAGCGCGGCGAAGACAGCCGCCTGCTGCTCGGCTCGGTCAAGACAAACCTCGGTCACCTCGAGGCCGCGGCGGGCATGGCCGGGCTGATCAAGACGACCCTGGCGCTGCACCACGGCCTGGTCCCGCCCAACCTCCACTTCGAGACCCCCAACCCCAACATCGACTTCGAGCGCCTGCGCCTACGCGTCCCCACGCAGGTGACGCGCTGGCCGACGCGGGATCGCCGGCGCCTGGCTGGGGTCAATTCGTTCGGGTTCGGGGGGACGAACGCTCATGTTGCGCTGAGCTCTGCGCCGGGTGTGCTGGGCAAAGTCGCTCCTCTGGCGAGGAGCGATGGGATGAGCGTGGTGGCGACGGACGAGGCGAGGCCCTTGATCTTCGTCTTCCAAGGTCAGGGCGGGCAGTGGGCGGGTATGGGCCAGGCGCTCTTGCATCGAGAGCCGAGCTTTCGCACGGCGGTCGAGGCTTGCGACGCCGCGCTCGGCCCCGTCTTGGGGTGGTCGGTGTCGGCGCGCCTGTGCGAGGGGCAGTTCCTCGAGTCGCCAGCGGTCATTCAACCGCTGATCTTCACTGTCCAGGTCGCGCTATGTCGCACCCTCGCCAGCTACGGCGTCTCGCCCTCGGCGGTACTCGGACAGAGCATGGGGGAGGTCGCCGCGGCGCACGTCGCGGGGCATCTCTCGCTCGCGGACGCGGCGAGGGTGATCGGTACGCGAGCGAGGTTGGCCACCGATCGCCTGACGGGGGAGGGGGCGATGGCCGTCGTCGAGCTTGGTGTGGAGGCGCTGGCGACCTTGCCTGCGGGGCTTTCCATCGCGGGGGTCAGCTCGCCGCTGCGCACGCTGCTCGCGGGCGAGGCGGATGCCATCGAGGATGCCGCGCGAACCTGGGAGGCGCAGGGCGTGCGTTGCAGTCGCGTTCGGGTGACCTACGCGTCCCACTCACCGAGCGTCGACCCGATCCTCTCTGAACTCGAGCGCGCGCTCGAGGGGCTTCACCCGCGGGCAGGCTCGATCCCGTGGTGGTCGACGAGCGAGGGCGGATGGGTGGGGCCTCAGAGCGCGGATGCCCGCTACTGGGTGAGGAACCTGCGCGCGCCCTTCGACGTGGTCAGCGGGCTGCGTGAGCTCGGCCGTGAGCGCGAGCCGGTCTTCGTCGAGCTCGGCCCGCACCCGGTGCTCGGCTCGGCGATCCGCGAGTCCATCGGCCGGCCGGTCGAGGTCTTCGCCGGGATGTTCCGCGAGCAAGACGAGCACGCGGACTTCCGCGCGCTGCTCGACACGCTGCGAGCGCGCGGCCTGGTCGGCCCGGAGCACGAGCCGCGCTCGACCATCGTCCCGCTGACCGCGACCAGCAGCGAGGGCCTCGAGCAGGCCGCCCTCGCAATGCAGGGCTTCTTGGTCCGCAACCCACAGATCGGCGTCGAAGACCTGGGCTGGACGATGCTCGGCCACCGCCCGCACCATGCTCACCGCGCCGCGCTGGTCGTCGACGATCGTGAGCAGCTGCTGCGCGCGCTGGCGGTCCTCGGCGGTCAGGGGGCCGAGGGGCGGGCGCGTCTCGACGCTGGCGCCGACGATGGTGAGCGACCCGAGGCGCAGGGAGTCGTCGCCGACGGCAAGACGGCCGCGGGCGAGGGAGAGGGCGAGGGAGAGGGCGAGGGCGAGGGCGAGGGCGAGGGCGAGGGCGTGGGCGAGAGGAAAGCCGCGAGCGAGGCCGTGGAAGGGGGCTCGCCCGAGCGAGGCGCGGCGCAGCTGCGGCCGCGCAAGGAGCTCCCGGTGATCCACCGCGGGCGGACCCACGAGGGGGGCAACGTCGCCTTCGTGTTCCCCGGCCAGGGCGGGCAGTGGATCGGTATGGGTCGGCGCCTGCTGGTCAGCGCGCCGGCCTTCGCCGAGGCCCTCGAGGCCTGCGATCAGGCCCTGCGCCCGGAGACGGGCTGGTCGGTGCGCGAGGTCCTGCTCGGGCTCCCGCGCGCGCCCTCGCTCGAGCGCATCGAGGTCATCCAGCCGACGCTGTGGGCGGTGATGGTCTCGCTGGCGGCGCTGTGGCGGTCCTGGGGCATCGAGCCCGACATGGTCATCGGCCACTCTCAAGGCGAGATCGCGGCGGCCTGTGTGTCCGGGGCGCTGTCGCTGGTCGACGGCGCCCGGGTGGTCTCGCGGCGCAGTCGTCTGCTGCGGCGGATCGCCGGGCGCGGGACCATGGCCGCCGTCGGGCTCAGCCTCGAGGCGCTGATGGAGCTGCTGCCCGACGCGCTCAGCCTCGCCGTGGTCAACGGCGGCGAGAGCAGCGTGGTCGCTGGCGAGCCCAAGGCCGTGGCCGCCTGGGTCGAGGTCCTGCGCGAGCGCGGCGTGTTCGCGCGCATGGTCGACGTCGACATCGCCTCGCACAGCCCGCAGATCGATCCCCTGCGCGGCTTCTTGCACTTCGAGTTCCGCGAGCTCGAGCCTCGGCGCGCGCGCGTGCCGATGATCTCGACGGTCTTCGATCGCGAGTTCGCCGGCGAAGAGCTCGACGGCTCGTACTGGATCGAGAACCTGCGCCGGCCGGTGCGCTTCGATCGTGCGCTGCGCCGGGCGATCCAGTCCGGCGCCCAGACCTTCGTGGAGATCTCGCCGCACCCGATGCTCACCGGGGTGATCGAGCGCGGCCTGGCCGAGCTGGACCACCCGGGCACGGTGGTCTCGAGCCTGCGCCGTCAGCACGACGACCACGAGGTCCTGCTCGACTCGCTGGCCGAGCTCTTCGTCGCGGGCGTGCCCGTGACCGCGGACGCGGTGATCGAGCAGGGGCGGATCGTCCAGGCCCCGGCCTCGGTGTTTCGCCGCGAGCGCTTTTGGCCGCCGCCCGCCTCGGCGACGGCGGCCGCGGGCCCGCGGCCCACGGCCCACGGCGGCTGGAACCTCGAGCTCGAGATCGACCCCAACCGCGAGCCGTGGCTGGCGGACCACCGCGTCCACGGCGAGGTCGTGGTCCCGGGTATCGCGATGATCTCGTGGATGCTCCAGGTGCTCGCCCAGGCGCCGGGCAGCTGGGCGGTCGAGGACGCCGTGCTCGAGACCCCGCTGGTGCTCGAGGGCCGCGCGCGCACGCTCCAGATCTCGGCGCAGCGCGAGGACGAGGGCTACTCGGTCGAGGTGTTCGCGCGCAAGGGCGAAGGCTGGGTCCGCCACGCCAAGGCGCGCCTCGCCCTCGGGGTCGACTTCCCCGTGGGCGAGATGCCGATGCTCGACGAGGAGGCTGCCGAGCCCCCGCCCTACGCCGCGTGGGCCGAGCTCGGCAACGACTACGGGCCGAGCTTTCGCGGCATCGAGCGCTTTGTTCGGGTCGAAGATGAAGATGAGGGTGTGGGCGGGGGTGAGGGCAAGGGCAATGGCGAGGCAGGGGAGGGCGCCGGGGGGCGGGCCGCGCCCGGGAGTGAGCGGATCCTCGCCGACGTCGCGCTGTCCGAGGCCGCGGTTCACGAGGTTCAAAACGGCCTTCATCCGGCGCTGCTCGACGCGGCGGTCCAGACCCTGCTGCTCGACGCGCCCACGGACCGGGCCAACGCGCTGTTCACCGCTGACCTGCGCGTGTTTCGAGGCCGAGCGCGGCGGGTCCGGGTCGAGACCCGGCGCCCGCGCGGGCCGCTGGCTGGTGACATCACGATCTGGGATCGCAGCGACGGCGGGCTGGTCGCGCGGCTGAGCGAGGTCTCGCTGCTGCCCGTGGATCGCGAGGACCTCGACGCCGGGGCCCCGGCCGCGGCCCTCCAGCTGAGCTGGCGCCCCGAGCCGATCGAGATGGTCGGCCCCTCGGAGCGCTGCGTGGTCGTCAGCGACGGCCCGACGAGCTTCGCCGAGGGCCTGGTCGCGCAGCTGCGCGAGGCCGGGGCGGCGGTCGAGCTGGTCTCGCGCGAGGGCCTGCGCGGGGCGCTGTTCTCGGGCGAGGCGGTCCACGTGATCTCGCTGTGGGAGGCGCCCGAGGGCCCGGCCGACGTCGCCGCGCTGAGCCTGGCCGGGGCCGCCGTCGAGGAGCTGCGCGTGGTCGTCGACGCGGGCGCGCGCTCGACCTGGGTGACCCGCGGGGCCCAGGCGGTGGGCGGCCAGGGCGGGACGCCGGCCCTGGCCGCGCTGTGGGGGCTGGGCCGGGTGCTCCAGCGCGAGCACCCGGAGCTGCGCCACCGGCTGATCGACCTCGACGAGTCCTGCGCGCTCGCGCTGCTCTCGGACGCGCTGCTCGTCGACGACCGCGAAGATCAGGTCGCCCTGTCCGGGGGCCGCCGGCTGGTCCGTCGGCTCGCGCCGGTCCGCGACGCGCCCGAGTCGAGCTGGCCCGGCGGCGCGGTGCTGATCACCGGCGGCACGGGCTTCGTGGGCCGCCAGCTGGCGCGCTGGCTGCTCGAGCAAGGCGGCGCCGAGCAGGTGATCCTGGTCGGGCGCAGCGAGCCCTCGGCGGCGGCCCGCGAGCAGCTCGAGGATCTCGGCGAGGCCGTCCGCTTCGCCCGCTGCGACGTGACCGACGGCGAGGCGCTCGCGGCCCTGCTCGCCGAGCTGCCCCCGCTGGCCGGGGTGATCCACGGAGCCATGGCCCTGCACGACGCCCCGCTCGCGACCATGAGCGCCGCGGCGCTCGCCGAGGTCATGGCCCCCAAGGTCAAGGGGGCGGTGCTGCTCCACGAGCTGTGCCGCGACCACGGCATCGAGCGCTTCGTGCTGCTCTCGTCCATGGCCTCGGTGCTCGGCAACCCGGGGCAGGGCGCCTACGCGGCGGCCAACGCCTTCCTCGACGCCCTCGCCGAGCAGCGCCACGCCGCCGGCCTGCCCGCGCAGAGCCAGAGCTGGGGGATCTGGACCAACCAATCACAGCGCCTGCGCGAGCACGACCGCGAGCGCTTCCGTCGCTCGGGGGTCCGCCCCCTCGACGCCGAGGAGGGCGTGCAGTGGTTCGCCTCGGCCTGGCGCCTCGACGCCCCGCACCTGGTCCTGGTCCCCGTCGACTGGGATCAATTCTCGCGCGCGCTGACCTGGACGCCGCCGCTGCTCGAGGAGCTGGTCTCGAAGATCACCCGGCCGCCCGCGGCCCAGCACGCGAGCGCGGCCATCGACAGCGTCGCGGCCCTCGAGCGAGAGGTCGAGCGCGAGGTCCTGGCGGTGCTCGGGCACAGCGCGGACCGCCAGCTCGAGCGCGACGTTGGCTTCGCCGAGCAGGGCCTCGACTCGCTGATGGCCGTGACCCTCAAGGGCCGCCTCGAGCAGCGCCTCGACCTGCGCCTGCCCGCGACCATCGCCTTCAACTACCCCACGCTCACCCGCCTGGTCCGCCACCTGGCGAGCATGCTCGGCCTGGCCGCCGAGCGCCGGGTGACGCGTCAGGTCGTGGCCAGTGACCGCGCCGCGATCGCCGTGGTCGGCATGGCCTGTCGCTTCCCCGGGGCCGACTCCCCCGAGGAGCTGTGGTCGATGCTGCTCGCGGGCATCGACGCCGTCGAGCCGATCCCCAAGTCTCGCTTCGACATCGAGCCGTGGTACGACCCCGACCCCGACGCCCCGGGGCGGACCTACGCGCGCACGGCCGCGCTGATCGACGAGGTCGACGCCTTCGACCTGCCCTACTTTCAAATCTCCCCGCGCGAGGCCCAGACCATGGATCCGCAGCAGGGCCTGCTGCTCGAGGTCGGCGTCAGCGCCCTCGACGACGCGGGCCTGGCCGTCGACGCCCTCGCGGAGACGGCCACGGGGGTGTTCGTCGGCGCGCTCAACTACGACCACGGCGCGCGCTTGCTGGGTCGGGCGGACGCGGAGTGGGTCGACGGCTTCGTGGCCAGCGGCACGCGCAGCTCGGTGCTGTCCGGGCGCATGAGCCACTTTCTGGGGGTGCACGGGCCCTCGCTGACCGTCGACACGGCCTGCTCGTCCTCGCTGACGGCGATCCACCTCGCGGTCCGTAGCCTGCGCGCTGGCGAGTGCGACGTGGCGATCGCCGGTGGGGTCAACGCCCTGCTCTCGCCGCTGACCCTGGTCGAGCGCAGCAAGAACCGCATGCTCTCGCCCACGGGCCACTGCCGGCCCTTCGACGCCGGGGCCGACGGGATCGCGATCGGCGAGGGTTGTGGGGTGGTCGTGCTCAAGCGGCTCAGCGACGCGATGCTCGCGGGGGATCGCATCCGCGCGGTGATCCGCGGCTCGGCGCTCAACCACGACGGGCGCACGAGCGGGCTGACGGTGCCCAGCGGCCCGGCCCAGCGCGCCCTGCTGCGCGCGGCGATCGTCGACGCCGGGGTCTCGCCTGAAGAGGTCGGCTACGTCGAGGCCCACGGGACCGGGACCGCGCTCGGGGATCCGATCGAGCTCGAGGCCCTCGCCGGGGCCATGCGCCTGGCCGACGACACCCCGCTGTGGGTGGGCTCGCTCAAGGCCAACCTCGGCCACCTCGAGTCGGCCTCGGGGGTCGCCGGCTTCATCAAGGCCGTGCTCGCCCTCGAGCACAAGCTGCTCCCGCCGCAGATCCACTTTCGCCAGGGCAACCCGCTGATCCCCTGGGAGAGCACGCCGCTGCGCGTGCCCGAGGACGCGACCCCGCTGAGCTCGCACTACGCCGGGGTGAGCTCGTTTGGGTTCAGCGGGACCAACGTCCACGTGATCCTCGAGCGCGGGCTCTCGGCCGAGGAGACCCCGGCGGCGCCCCCGGAGCAGCCGCCGCTGCTGCTGCTCTCGGCCCGGGACGAGCGCGCCCTCGAGCTGCTGCGCACGCGCTGGACGGTGCTGCTCGCCGGGGATCACCCACCGCTGGCCGACCTGTGCTCGACGGCCGCCCACCGCCGGGCCCACCACGTG
Organism: Pseudenhygromyxa sp. WMMC2535; assembly: GCF_011083025.2. Lineage (NCBI taxonomy): Bacteria > Pseudomonadati > Myxococcota > Nannocystales > Nannocystaceae > Pseudenhygromyxa > Pseudenhygromyxa sp. WMMC2535. Next base: position 933,428 of record NZ_JABJWV010000001.1, on the reverse strand, counting down.
TGGCGGCTGGCGGCGGCCGGCGGCGACGCCCGCGAGCTGCGCGAGCGCCTGCGCGCGGCCCCGGCCGTCCGCGTCAACCGCTTCGCCGCGCCGGTGGTGTTCGTGTTCGCGGGCCAAGGCGGCGCGTGGCGGGGCATGGGTCGGGACCTGCTCGCGTCCTCCATGGAGGTCCGGCAGATCATCGAGGACATCGACGGCCTGGTGCTCAGCTTCGGCGGGGCCTCGGTGCTCGACGCCCTGCGCGACGCCGAGCTCGACGCCACGGAGCTCGCCCAACCGGCGATCTTCGCCCTCGAGGTCGGGCTGGTGACCTGGTTTGCGGCCCAGGGGATCCGCCCCGACGCCGTGCTCGGGCACAGCGTCGGCGAGCTCGCGGCGGCCTGGGCCTGCGGGGCGCTGCCGCTCTTCGAAGCCTGCCGGATCGTGGTCGCCCGCGCGGCCGTCATGGCCAGCTCGCGGGGGAGCGGGGCGATGCTCGCCGTCGGCCTGAGCGAGGCCGACGCGGAGCAGCTCGACCACGCGGGGGTCAGCGTGGCGGCGGTCAACGGGCCCTCGTCCTGCGTGCTCGCGGGCTCGCTCGCGGCCCTCGAGCGCGCGCGCGAGGAGCTCGAGGCCGCCGGTCGCTTCGCCCGCTGGGTGTCGCGGGACTACGCCTTTCACAGCCCGGCGATCACGGCCGCGAGCCTGCGCCTGCCCCAGCTCGTGGGCAGCGTCGAGACCGGGCCGGCCGAGGTCCCCTTCTACTCGACCGTCGAGGGCGGGCGCCGAGACGAGCCGCTCGACCTCGGCTACTGGGTGCGCAACATGGCCCAGCCGGTGCGCTTCGCCGACGCGGTCGCGGCCGTGGCCGCGGACATGGACGCGGTCTTCGTCGAACTCGGCCCGCACCCGGCGCTGCGCGTGCCCGTGACCCAGGCCCTCGTGGCCCGCGGGGTGGCCCACCACAGCGCGAGCGCGGCGGTCGTGTCGACCTTGCGCCGAGGGGGCCGCGGCGGCCTCGAGCTGGCCGAGGCCGCCGCGCGCCTGCACAGCCTCGGCGTGCCGGTGGCGCTCGAGCGCCTGGTCCCGCGGGCCGGGGTCGTCTCGCTGCCGGCCTACCCCTGGCAGCGCCAGCGCGCCCTCCCGCCCACGCCCGCGCGGGCGCCCGGCGAGCAGGCCCGGGCGCCTGGAAAGGTCCTGCGCGCGCCCCCGGGCTGGGCCGAGCTCATGCGTCTGGATCAGCCGCGGCCGACCTGGGAGGCCCACCTGGCCTCGCCGGGGCCGCTGACCGCCGGCGCCCTGATCTCGCTGCTCCTCGCCCTGGTCGACGCGCCGGTGATCGACGCGCTGCTGGCCGCGAGCGTGTCGGCGGTCGAGCGCGTCCACGTCGCCCGCAGCCGCGCCGGCGTCGAGGTCTGGGCCCGCGAGGTCGATGGTGAGGGCGATGGCGAGGGCTGGTGCGAGCTGCTCAATGCCAACATCGGGGCCAACATCGGGGCCAACATCGGGACCACGGCCCCGCTCGGCCCGTGGTCAGCGAGCGAGATCGCCTGGGAGCCCTGCGAGCGGGAGGTGCTCGCGGCCGAGCTCGAGCTCGTCGGGCATCGCCTGGGTGCGGGCGTCCTCGACATCGAGCGCGGCCCCTCGAGCTGGCGCCTGGGCCTCGACGGGGTCTCGCGCCAGCGGGCCTTCGAGCTGGTCCGCGCGCTGGCCTCGCTGATCCACGGTGAGCCCAGGACCCTGGGCGGCTGGGGGCGGCTGGTGGGGCGGGCCGCCGAGCTCGAGGTCAGCGCGCTGATCGTCACCCACACCAAGGTCGCGATGTTCGACGTCGAGGGCCGCGCGCTGCTCAGCGTCGAGGCCACGCAGTGGGAGCCGGACCTCGCCCCGCCGCCGGCCCCCGAGCAGCCCGAGCGCGAGCCGGCCGCGACCAGCTTGATCGCCGAGCTCGAGGCGCGGCCGAGCGGCGAGCGCGAGTCGACCCTCGCCGACTGGATCGAGCGCCGCGCCCGAGAGGCCCTGATGATCCCCGAGGAGCTGGCTCGCGACGAGGGCCTGTTCTCCCTGGGCATGGACTCGCTGCTCGCCGTCGAGCTGCTCGCGGCCCTGTCCAAGGGCCTGCGCGCCTCGCTGCCCAACACCTTGGTGTTCGAGCAGCCGACCATCGAGCGCCTCGCCCGGGCCGCGCTCGGCTACGCGAGCTTGCGCGCGTTCGAGACCCTCGCGCCGGCGCCGGGCGAGGCGGAGGACGGAGGGAGGAGGGCGCCCCGAGCCGAGGCTGACGCCGGGGCGCGCGTCGACGCGGCGCTGGCCGAGGCGCGCGCGCGGGCGGTGATCGTGCGCGAGGCCGAGCTCGAGGCCCGCGAGCGCAGCCTCGAGCTCGACACGGCGGTGGAGGACCGCCTGGCCGAGCCCATCGCGATCGTGGGGGTCGCCTGCCGGCTCCCCGGCGCCGACTCGCCAGAGGAATTTTGGCGCCTGCTAGAGGGGGGCGTCGACGCGGTCTCGACCGTGCCCGCGGATCGCTGGGACGCCGAGGCGTGGACCGACGCGGATCCGGATCACCTCGGGCGCATGGTGTCGGCAGCGGGCGCTTTCCTCGACGACGTCGCGAGCTTCGACCCGGCCTTCTTTGGGATCTCGCCGCGAGAGGCCGAGCGCATGGATCCCCAGCAGCGTCTGCTCCTCGAGGTCACGCATGAGGCCCTCGAGAAAACCGGTTGGCCGGCTGCGTTACTCAATGACACGCGCACGGGCGTGTTCGTGGGCATTGGCACCGAGGACTTCGCGAGCTTGCAGTTTCATGGCGGCCCGGCCGAGGCCATCGGCGCCTATGACTTCACGGGCGTCGACACCTCGGTGGCCGCCGGTCGCATCGCCCACACCTGGGGGCTCCAGGGGCCGTGCATGGCGATCGACACGGCCTGCTCGTCCTCGCTGGTCGCCCTGCACCTCGCGGCCCAGTCGCTGCGCCTCGGCGAGTGCGAGCGCGCCCTGGTCGGCGGCGTCAACGTGATCTTGGCGCCCGAGCTCGGCGTCTACCTCAGCCGCGCGCGGGCGATGTCGCCGAGCGGGCGCTGCCGGACCTTCGACAGCGCCGCCGACGGCTACGTGCGCGGCGAGGGCTGCGTGGTGCTCGCGCTGCGCCGGCTCTCGGAGGCCGAGCGCGCGGGCGACCGCGTGCTCGCGCTGCTGCGTGGATCCGCCGTGCTCCACGACGGCCGCGCGAGCGGGCTGACCGTGCCCAACCCCGCGTCGCAGAGCGCGGTGATCCGGGCGGCCCTCGAGCGCGGGCGCGTCGAGCCCAGGGAGGTCTCGCTGATCGAGGCCCACGGCACGGGCACGCCGCTGGGCGACCCGATCGAGGTCCGGGCGCTGGGCGAGGTGTTTGGCGGCCGCAGCGAGCGGCTGTGGCTGGGCTCGCACAAGACCAACTTGGGGCACCTCGAGGCCGCCGCTGGGCTGACGGGGGTGCTCAAGGTCGTGCTCGCCCTCGAGCGCGGCGTCGTCCCGCCGCACCTGCACCTCGACGCGCTCAACCCCGACGTCGACCTCGCGCCGCTGCGCGCCGAGATCCCCCAGCGCGCGCAGCCGTGGACGACCCGCAGCGGGCGGCGGATCGCGGGCGTGAGCGCCTTTGGGCTCAGCGGCACCAACGCCCACGTGGTCCTCGAGCAGGGCCCGGCCGAGGTGGCGGCGCGTCCTCGTTCGCGCGAGCACGGTTCGCGCGAGCACGAACGCGTGGGTCCGGGCGGGCGCGCGGGCGGGCGGGGCCCGTGGCTGCTCCCGGTCTCGGCCCGCTCACCCGCGGCCTTGCAGGTCCGCGCCGAGGCCCTCGCCGCGCTCGTCAGCGAGGCCGACGCCGACACCCTCGACGACCTCGCCGCGACCCTCGGGCGCCACCGCGACCACTACCCGCTGCGCCTCGCCGCCGTCGGCGATCCCCAGGCCCTGGCCGCGCGCCTGCGCAGCGGCGAGGCCTCGAGCGTGGCTCGGCGCCCGCGGCTGATCTTCTTGTTCTCGGGCCAGGGCTCCCACGCCGCGGGCATGGCCCGGGCGCTCTACGCCGACGAGCCGGGCTTTCGCGCGGCCTTCGAGGCGCTCGACGAGGCCTTCGCCGAGGTCCTGGGCTGGTCGCTGATCGAGGCGCTGCACGCCGACGAGGCCGACGCCGAGCTCGAGCGCGCCGAGATCGTCCAGCCGCTGCTCTGCGCCGTGCAGATCGCCCTGGCGCGGACCCTGGAGGGCTGGGGCGTGTGCCCCGACGGCGTCATGGGTCACTCCATCGGCGAGATCGCGGCGGCGGCGATCTCGGGGGCGCTCGAGCTCGGCGAGGCCGCGCGGGTGATCGAAGGACGCAGCCGCCTGGTCGCCGAGCAGGCTCCGCCCGGGGGCATGGCCCTGGCCGAGCTCTCGCGCGAGGAGGCCGAGGCGGCGCTGGCCGAGCTGCGCGACAGCCTCGGCAGGGACGGGGGAGGGGGGACAGGAGGGGGGACAGCAGGAGGGGGGACAGCAGGAGGGGGAGCCGCGCTCGAGCTCGCCGCCGTCAACGGGCCGCGCAGCGTGCTGATCGCCGGAGACATCGAGGCGCTCACGGCCCTCGGCGAGTCGCTGGCCGAGCGCGGCCGCTTCTTTCGTCGGGTGGCGATCGGCTACGCCTCGCACAGCCCACACATGGACGGCTTGCTCGGGCAGCTGCGCGAGGCGCTGGCCGACCTGCGCCCGCGGCCGACGGCGATCACCATGTACTCCACGGTCCGCGGCCGGGCCGTGGGCGGCGGCGAGTTCGACGCGGACTACTGGTGCGACAACCTGCGCGAGGGCGTGCGCCTCGACGAGGTCGTGCTCGATCTCCTCGACCGCGGGCCCGTGACCTTCGTGGAGATCAGCCCGCACCCGGTGCTCGGCTACGGCGTGCGTCAGTGGTGCGCCGCCCACGACGAGCGCAGCGCCTGCCTGGGCAGCCTGCGCCACGACCTCGACGATCGCAGCAGCCTCTTCGAGCTGCTCGCGCGGCTCTACGAGCGCGGTCACGAGCCCGACTGGGCGGCGCTCTATCCCGAGGGGCGCTTCGTCGATCTTCCGACCTACCCCTGGGATCGCCAGCGCTACTGGCCGCAGGTCCGGGCCCGCCGGGCCGCCGGCGCGGGCTGGACCGTGGCCGAGGCCCGCGGCGAGGGCACCCGCGTGCTCGCCCTCGAGCTCGCGGCCGAGGGCTGGCTGGCGGATCACCGCGTCGGCGAGCTGACGGTCGTACCCGGGGCGGCCTATCTGGTGTGGACGCGCGAGGCCCTGGCCGCGGCCGTGGGCGACGCGCTGCTCGAGGTCCACGGGCTGCAGGTCGAGGCGGCGCTGATCCTCTCGCCGGGCGAAGACGTGGCGGTGCAGGTCGTCTGCCGCGAGGTCGAGGCGCGCGCCTGGGAAGTGGAGGTCCTTTCGGCGAGCGAGGGCGGCTGGACCTTGCACGCGCGGGCGCGGGCGCGGGCGCTGGCGGACGGGGAGGCGGGAGCGGAGGCGAGCGGCGCACGGAGCCTGGCCAGGGCGCGGGCGCGCTGCGTCGAGCAGCTGAGCGGCGAGGCGCTCTACCAGCGCCTCGCCGAGGGCGGCCTGCCCTACGGCCCGGCCTTTCGCGGCGTCACGCAGCTGCACACCTCGGGGGCTGGCGAGGGCACAAAAGAGGCCGTGGCCGAGCTGCGCGCGACCGAGGTCGTGGCCGCGGCCGAGGGCCTGCACCCCGCCTGGGTCGACGCGGCCCAGCACGCCGTCGCGCCGCTGCTGCCGGCTGGTCGCTGGATGCCGGTGAGCGTCGAGTCCTTCGCGCTGCGGGGCGAGGTCCCCGTGCGCGTCAGCGTCCACGCCAGCTTGCGCACCCTCGCGGCCAGCGAGGCCGTGGCCGACCTGGAGATCCACACCGAGGACGGGCGGGTGCTGGGCCGCATGCGTGGCCTGAGCCTGCACCTGGTCGCGGCCGCGGCCGCGCCCAAGGACGAGCTGCGTCTGTTCGAGGACACGTGGATCCCCGCGCCCCTCGAGGGCGCGCGGGCGGGACGCGAGGGTCTCCAGGGTCGCTGGGTGATCTGCGGCGGCGAGCTCGACCTCGCCCGGGAGCTGCGGGAGCTGCTGCGCGCCCGCGGGGCCGGGCCGATCTCGTGTCTCGAGGGCGAGGCCGCCCTCGAGCTCGCGGGCGTCGAGCCCGACAGCCTCGCGGACGCGAGCTTCGTGCTCCTCGTCGACGGCCCGCTCGCGACCACCTGGAAGCCCCTGCGCGCGCTGGCCCGGTCGAGCGTGCAGCCGCGGCGCGTGGTGGTCGTGACCCGGGGGGCCTTCGCCGTGGGCGGGAGCGCCGAGATCGATCCCGCCGCCCGGGCGGCCTGGGGCATGGGCAGGACCTTGCGCCACGAGCTCCCGAGCTGGGACCTGCGCCTCGTCGACCTCGACCTCGACGGGGACGCGCGGGCGCGGGGAGCCCTGGGCGCGCTCATCGATGTCCTGGGCGAGGGGTCGAGCGGGGGGCAGGCGGACGCCGAGCGCGAGCTGGCGATCCGCGGGGGCGAGCGCTGGGCGGCGCGCTGGCGCGAGCGCCCGAGCCCGCCCGCACCGCCGCCGCGCTTCGCCGACGCCGGGGAGCGAGCCTTTTGCCTGCGCGCCGACAAGCCCGGGGATCTCGGCAGCCTCCGCCTGCGCCCGCTCGAGCGGCGGGCGCCCGGACCCGGCGAGGTCGAGATCGCCGTCGAGGCGGCGGGCGTCAGCTTCTCCGACGTGCTCAAGGCCCACGGCCTCTATCCGGGGGTCGACGGCCCGCCGGCGCTGGGGGTCGAGTGCAGCGGCCGCGTGGCGCGGCTCGGCGAGGGGGTCGAAGGCCTGGCGGTGGGCGACCCCGTGATCGCGATCCTCGACGGCGGCGGCTTCGCCAGCCACGCGATCGCCCGGGCGAGCCTGACCGCCCCGCGCCCCGAGAGCCTCGACGCGGCCGCGGCCGCGACCATCCCCGGCGTGTTCCTGACCGCCTACCACGCCCTCGTGACCCTCGCGCAGCTGCGCCCCGGAGAGCGCGTGCTGATCCATACGGCGAGCGGCGGCGTCGGTCAGGCGGCCGTGCAGATCGCCCTCGACGCGGGGGCCGAGGTCTGGGGCACGGCCGGGACGCCGCAAAAGCGGGCCGTGCTGCTCGAGCTCGGCTGCAAGGGCGCCTGGAGCTCGCGCACCCACGACTGGTACGCGGGCGTGCTCGCGGCCACCGGGGGCGAGGGGGTCGACGTCGTGCTCAACACCTTGCCCGGCGAGGACCTGCGCCTGGGCGTGGAGCTGCTGCGCAGCGGCGGGCGCTTCCTCGAGATCGGGCGCACCGACATCTACGCCAACCGCCGCCTGGGCATGCAGGTGTTCCGCAAGAACGTGGCCTTCTTCGCCATCGACATCGGCGCGCCGGCGCTGCTGGCCTCGGCCGAGCTCTCGCGCAGCTTCCACGAGCTCACCGCCCGGGTCGCGGACGGCCGCTACCGGCCCTTGCCCTGCTCGACCTGGACCATCGACCGCGGCCCCGAGGCCCTGCGCGAGATGGCCCGCGGCCAGCACACCGGCAAGCTGGTCTTGCAGGTCCGCGACGCCGAGGGGGCGGCCTCGCGGGTGCTGCTGCCGCTGCCGGGCTCCGTCGAGCTCGGGCTCTTTGGCGGGGTGTGGATGATCGTCGGTGGGACCGGCGGCCTGGGCCTGCGCAGCGCCGCGCTGCTCGCCGACGCCGGGGTCACGCGGCTGGTCCTCGTCGGCCGGCGGGCGCCAGCGGGCGCCGCGGAGCAGGCCATCGCGAGCTTGCGCGCGCGTGGCCTCAGCGTCGAGTTCGCGGCCTGCGACGTCGCGGATCGCAGCTCGCTCGCGGCGCTCTTGTCTGGCTACGAGCGCGAGCTCGAGGGCGTGATCCACTGCGCCGGCGTGCTCGACGACGCCCTGCTCCCGGACCTCGACGAGGCCGCCGTCGCCCGCGTGCTCGCGGCCAAGGTCGAGGGCGCGGCCAACCTCGACGCGCTCACCCGCGCGCTGCCGCTGATGCACTTCGTGCTCTTCTCCTCGCTCTCGGGGGTGCTCGGCTCGCCGGGGCAGAGCGCCTACGCCCTGGCCAACGCCTACCTCGACGGCCTCGCCGAAGAGCGTCGGCGGGCGGGGCTCCCGGCGCTGGCGATCGCCTGGGGCGCGTGGCGAGAGGTCGGCTTCGCGGCCGAGGACGCGCGCCGTGGCGCTCGCCTGGCTCGCCGCGGCCTGCCCTCGGTGGGCCCCGACGCCGGCGCCGAGATGCTCGCCCGCCTGCTCGACGACGAGACCACGCCGGCCTGCGTCAGCGCCACCCCCCTCGACTGGCCGCGCTACCGCGAGGCCCAGCCGGAGATGGCCGCCACGCCGCGCTTCGCCGCCCTCGATGCCGCGAGCGCGAGCGCGAGCGCGGGTGTCGGCGCTGGCGCGGGCGCAGCCAGGACTGAGCTCGGCGCGCTCTTCGAGGCGGGCCTCGGCGCGCAGGAGCGCGAGCGCCGAGTCGAGGCCTGGATCCTCGAGCGCGCCGCGGGGGTGATCGGGGTCTCGGCCGCGCAGATCCGCCGTGACCAGCCCCTCGCCGAGCTCGGCCTCGACTCGCTGATGAGCCTCGAGCTGCGCAACCAACTCCAGGCCCTGGTCGACGCCAAGCTCCCGAGCACGCTGCTCTTCAACTATCCGACGATCGCCGCCTTGGCCGGTCACCTGCTCGAGCGCGCGGGGGTGGGCGATGACGCATCGACGAGCGCGGGTGAGGTTCGCGAGCGCAGCGAAGAGAGCGCGAGGGAGGCTGGGCTCGAAGCCGCGCTGAAAGACTCGACGCGAGATGTGTTCGAAGACGACGCGCTCTCGGCCGCGCTCGAGGCCGCACTCCTCGCGGAGCTCGATAACGCCCTCGAATACACCGCGCGAGCGAGCGCGCGAGGAGCCGCGAAGGCCACGCCAAGCAGTGACGATGAGGTCATGGCTGCGCTCATGCGAGAGCTCGCGGAGCCGATGCCCTGAGCGGGTCGCTGCTATGTCGCGAGGGCCTCGACTCGGTGTAACCTCGCCTGTCTTCGCTCGAGTTTTCGTGGCTTTGAAAGTCCATGGTGCACGCTGAAATCGAGGCCTGCCCCGGGCTCGACCGCCCCGCTCGCGCGCGGAGTGCATCGAGATACGCATGGATAAGTCGGAGCTGTTGCGTCAGTCCTTGGCGAGGATTCAGGCCCTCAAGGCGCGGGTAGCCGAGCTCGAGGCGCCGCCCGAGCCCATCGCAATCGTGGGCATGGGCCTGCGCTTCCCCGGCGGCCTCGACGACCCGCGATCGTTTTGGGCAGGGCTGCGCGCGGGGGTCGACGTGATCCGCGAGATCCCCGAGTCGCGCTGGCCCGAGGGTCGGGCCGAGGCGCGCTTCGCTGGCATGTTGGATCGCGTCTACACCTTCGAGCCGGGCTTCTTTGGGATCTCCGAGCGGGAGGCGCGGATGATGGATCCGCAGCAGCGCCTGATGCTCGAGGTCGCCTGGAGCGCGCTGGCCGACGCCGGGCTGCCCCTGGACGTGGTCCGGGGCAGCCGCGCGGGCGTCTTCGTGGGCGCCTCGGGCTTCGACTGGGCGCTGCTCGCCTTCGCCGAGGCGAAGATCGACGCCTACGCTGCGACTGGATCCAGCCACGCGATCCTGGCCAACCGCCTGTCCTATCTGTGGGATCTGCGTGGGCCGAGCTTGAGCGTCGACGCGGCCTGTGCATCCTCGCTGGTCGCCCTTCACCTCGCCGTCGCGGCCCTGCGCCGAGGTGAGTGCGACCTCGCCCTCGCGGGGGGCGTGCAGCACCACCTCGTCCCGCACACCACCTTGTCGCTGGCGCGCTTCGGGATGATGGCCGCCGACGGGCGCTGCAAGGCCTTCGATCACCGCGGCGACGGCTTCGTGCGCAGCGAGGGCTGCGGCGTGGTCGCGCTGCGTCGGCTCGCGGACGTCGACCCGGCGCGGGATCGGATCTACGCGTTGATCCACGGCACGGCGATCAACCAGGACGGGCGCAGTAACGGGCTGACAGCGCCCAGCGCCCTCGCCCAGGCCAGGGTGCTGCGGGCGGCCCTGGCCGACGCGCGCGTGGAGCCGGCGCGCGTCGGGTTGATCGAGACCCACGGGACCGGGACCGCGCTCGGAGATCCGATCGAATTTCAGGCCCTCGCCGAGGTCTACGGCGGCGCGGCCGAGTCCCGCGGGGGCGTCGACGCGGGCCTGTGCGCGCTCGGAGCCGTGAAGACCAACCTCGGGCACACCGAGGCCGCGGCCGGGGTCGCGGGGCTGATCAAGACCGCGCTGGCGATCCACCACCGGGAGATCCCCGGCAACCTTCACCTCGAGCGCGTCAACCCCGACGTGGACATCGAGGGCACGCGCTTTTACCTGCCGCGCGAGGCCGCGCCCTGGTCCGGGCCAGGGCTCGCCGCGGTCAGCAGCTTTGGCTTTGGGGGAACCAACGCCCACGCGATCTTGGGCCCCGCGCCCGGGCACTTCGGGCAGGGCGAACACCAGCGAGCGGGCGTGGACGCGAGCGCCGGGTCGAGCCGCGCCCTCGTCGAGCGCCCGCGCCCGCTGCTGATCAGCGCGGCCACCCGCGAGGCCTTCTTTGCCCGGGTCGAGCAGCTGCGCGAGCGCGTCGAAGCGCCCGCGAGCGCCCTCGACGACCTCGCCTACACCCTGGCCGAGCGCAGCGCTCACCTGCCCTGGCGCGGCTACGCCGTGGGCGACGATCGCCAGGCCCTCGTCCGCGCCCTGAGCCTGGCGCACCCCGTCGAGGCCGGGCGCGCGCCGGCGCGGGTCGTGTTCCTGTGCTCGGGTCAGGGCGGCCAGTGGCTCGACATGGGCCGGTCCCTCGCGCGCTGGTCCGCGGCCTTTCGCGACGCCCTCGCGCGCTGCGAGCAAGCCATCGACGCGGTCGCCGGGTGGAGCCTCTCGGCCGCGCTCGCCGACGCCGACGAGCTCGCCCGGGTCGACCGCGTGCAGCCGGCGATCTTCGCCATGCAGGTCTCCCTGGCCGCGCTGTGGCGCAGCGCCGGCGTCGAGCCCGACGTGGTCCTGGGCACCTCCATGGGCGAGGTCGCGGCGGCGCAGATCGCCGGGCTGCTCGGCCTCGAGGACGCGGCGCGGGTGATCACCACGCGCAGCCGACTGATCGCCGAGCGCCTCGATCGCCCCGGGGCCATGGCCAGCGTCGCGCTCTCGGAGGCGGCGCTGCGCGAGCGCCTCGCGGGGCACGACGGCGACCTCGAGATCGCCGTCGTCAACAGCCCCGACAACGTCGTCGTCGCCGGCTCGCCGGGGCCCCTGGCCGCGCTCATGGCCGCGCTCGAGGGCGAGGGCGTGTTCACCCGGCGGATCCAGGTGGACTACGCCTCGCACTGCGCCCACGTCGAGGTCCTCGCCGAGGCCCTCGAGGACGCGCTCACCGGCCTGCGCCCCGGCGACGGCCCGCGGGTGCCGATGTTGTCCACGGTCACCCTCGAGTGGCTCGAGGACGCGACCGCGCCGCGCTACTGGCAGGCCAACTTGCGCGAGAGCGTGCGCCTGTGGCCGGCGCTGAGCGAGGTCCTGCGTCCGGGCGAGGACCTCTTCGTCGAGCTCTCTCCGCACCCGGTGCTCGCCGTGCCCCTCGAGGAGCCGCTCGCCGCGATCTCGCCGGCGGCGACGCTGACCTGCGGCATGGCGCGCGGGGGCGGGCCGGCGGCCTTCATCGAGGCGATGGCGAGGAGCTGGGCCCGGGGCGCCGCGCCCAGCTGGGCCGGGCTGTGGCCGGCCGCGGACGAGGGCGCGCCGGGGCGGGTGACGAGCCTGCCGCGCTACCCCTGGGCCGGGCGACGCTACGCGCCGACGGCCGCGCTCGAGGACCCGCGCGCGGGGGGGTCCTCGCCCGAGTCGGCGAGCGGCGCGGGCTCGCGCGAAGACAGGGACGAGGCGAGCGCGGTCGATGGCGCCGGCAGCTCGGCCGCCTCTGGCCTCGGCCTCGGCCTCGAGCAGCTCGTGCTCGAGACCCTCGCGGTCGAGCTCGGGACCCCGGCGCAGGCGCTGCGCATGGACGTGCCGCTGCGCGAGCTCGGCCTCGACTCGCTGATGGCCTCGCACCTGCGCGGGCGGGTGAAGGATCGCGGCGTCGAGCTCGGCCTGCTCGACGTGCTCCAGGCCGAGAGCATCGCGGCCCTGCTGGCGCTGGTCCGCGAGCGCCAGGCGAGGGGCGCGGTCGCGAGCGCGCCGGCGGGCGCAGCTGGCCGGGCGCGCCCCCTCGACGCCTGGTTCGTGCGCCCGCGCCCCAAGGCAGCTGCCGAGACCGAGACCGAGACCGAGGCCGAGGTGGTGCTCTACTGCGTCCCCTATGGCGGCGGCGCGGCGGGGGCCTTTCGACCCTGGGCCGAGCACATGCCCGCGTGGCTCGAGCTGCGCGCCGTCGAGCCGCCGGGCCGCGGGACTCGCCTGGGCGAGGCCTGGCCAGAGAGCTTCGACGCCCTCGTCGACGCCCTCGTCGAGGCGCTCCTCGCCGACCTCGTCGAGTTCGCGGCCAGCGGCCGCCGCTTCGCGCTCTACGGCCACTGCTCGGGCTCGCTCGTCGCCTTCGAAGTCGCCCGCCGCCTGGTCGCCGCGGGCAAGGTCCCCGCGCACCTGTTCGTGGCCGCCCTCGGCCCGCCCTCGCGCTATCGCCTCGACGAGCTCGTGGCGACGGTCGAGGGCTCCGGCGCGGCGCTCCACGACATGAGCGACGAGCTGATGATGGGCTTCTTGCGGGGCGTGGAATTTCAGGGCCTCGCCGAGCTCGAGCGCGACCCGCAGCTGCGCGACCTGGCCATGGCGACCATGCGCGGCGACAGCCAGCTGATGATGAGCTTCCGGCCGAGCGAGGGCGAGCCGCTGCCGGTGGCGATCACGGCCCTCGGCGGCGGCCGAGATCCCTCGCTCACGATCCACGACCTGTGGTCCTGGGCGACGCTCAGCGCCGTCGACTTCGACTGGTGGTGGTTCCCGGAGGGAAACCACTACTTCCACGCCGACAAGGGCGCGGCGCTGGCCGAGATCTTCGCGATCTTGCGCGAGGGCGCCTCGCACAGCCGGCCGCTGGACACCGGGGCGCTCACCCCCGTCGACATCGTGCGCGCCTTCCATGCGAGCTGGCCCGAGAACGCGGCAGCCAGCGCCACGCGCAGCGGGACCGCCAGCTTCATGGCCGATGACGCGTGGTGGCGGATCACCGACCTCGAGGGGCGTGTGCACGAGGCGCGCGGCCTGCCTTGGTTCGCTGCGCCGATCAGCTCCGTGCTCGCCTCGCCGCCGCCGGGTCTGGACCTCGAGGTCCAGCGAGGCGAGCAGAGCGAGGTGTCCACGGTCGACCTCGTCGCGCCGATCGTCTCGCGCGACGCCTCGGGGGCGCCGCGTCGGCTCTGGCACCGAGCGCACTACCGCGTCGCGCAGGGGCGGATCATCGGCGGCGAGATCGAGCTCTTGCGTCGCGGTGACGTCGACGAAGGCTGACTCGTCGCGATGCTTTCGTGCTAGCGTGGCCACGTGTTCTGGACGCGTGAGCTCGCGTCGTCGCTCGGCGCCGTGACCTTGGCTATCGGCTTGGTGTCGAGCTCGGCCTGCGCCGACGAGTCCAAGCCCTCGTCGACTCGCGCGGCCGCGGAGCCGCGCGGGGACCAAGCCGATCCGCTGGGCGAGGCGCAGGCGCAGGCGCAGGACCAGAGCGAAGACGAGGGCGACTCGGACAGCGAGAGCGAGGCCCTCGCCGAGGTCCTCGAGCTCGAGGTCGCGGTCCCCGAGGCCAAGGTCGGCGCCAACGTCCTGACCAGCCAGGGGGTCTCGCCCGCGCCCGTGACCCCGACCTGGACCGAGATCGCGAGCTTGGACGAGCCCGTCGACCTGCGCTACGTCGCCGCCGGGGTGATCGGTCGCGCGGGCGAGGTCTACGTCGAGCGCGACAAGAGCGGCGCGCTGGTCCAGCGCCCCGACCTCGAGATCCCCGCGGGCGAGCTGATCGGCTACTGGCCCAAGGACGCCTACCTCGTCCAGCGCGAGCTCAGCGAAGGCGGGGAGCCGCGCCTGCGCGTGCTCGCCTTCAACGGCGTGAACAAGTGGAAGGCGCTGGCCTACGAGGGCAAGCTGCGCTTCGTCGACCACGGCCAGGAATTTCAAAAGGGCTGGCGCGCGGGGCTGCTGGTCCGCGACGGCGCCAGCCTCGAGCGCCTGGGCAGCACGCGCTCGATCTCGCGGCTCGGTCCGCGCATGGGCAGGGAGGTCCTCGAGGTGATCGAGAGCGCCAGCGGCGAGCTCTACCACCTCAGCCGGCGACCGACCGGGGTCCACGCCCAGCAGCAATGTGGCACGCGCAGCTGCGTGGAGGAGCGGTCCAAGAAGCTGCCCTATGGGACGCAGTGGCGCTTTGGCCTGCAGGTCCCCCGCCTGCGCAACAGCCTCTCGCTCGTCGCCAGCTTCGAGGTCGACGACACGGTGGCCCACCACCTGCTCCACTACGAGACCGGCGGGTGGAAGCTCGAGGCCCTGGTGTTCGAGCCCAAGGGCCTGTGGCCCGCGCGAGACGGCGGCCTGTGGGTGCTCGTGGGCGGCAAGCTCCTGCACCGGGATCGCCAGGGCGCGTGGTTCGAGGTCGCTCTGCCCGAGGGCGCCGGGGACTTCAGCGTGGCCGTGACCCCCAAGCTCGACGAGCTGTGGCTGGCGGCCTCGGTGGGCGGGCGCGAGGTGGTGTACTCGACCCCGACCACGCTCGCGGACGACGACGCGGCACCCTGACCCGGCCACCAGCGAGCGGGGGGAGCCAGGGCCGTGCTTCAGCCATTGCTATCGCTAAACAGCGCCTGGAAGAGTGGGGCTTGTTGGGGGTTGGCGATGACCCACGCGCTGAGGTTCGCCAGGAGGTTGACCTCTCGAGCGGTGAGGTAGGTGTGGCTCGTTGGATACATTGGAAACTTGTCCTTGGAGATCAACTCTCCGACGTATTGCTGCACTTCAGTGGAGAGCTGCTCGTTCCACTGGTTGACGAAATTATTGTAGACCCAAACGACGGTCACCTGACGATTGCCTCGTACACCGAACCACTCGTTGCTCGAGACCGCCAGGCTCTGAGAGAAGACCGCGGGGGACTCGTTCGTGTGTCCCGCGGCGTTTCCACTGCTTTCCCATATCCCCTGGAGAAGCTCGGGGAAGCTTGTCGAGGGAAAGACCTGATTGTGGCGGAATATCGGTTGTTTTGGGTCGTCGTCGCCAGCGTAGAGTTTGTATCCGGTCCCTTTCTGGTATGGTTGGTATCCAAACAGCACGGGTATCTGATCCGAGATCATGACTCGGGTATTGGGGACCTCACTCCCGTCGGCGTTCAGGACGCCATGTGTCGCGGGCGCCAGGGGGTTGTCAGAGTTGACGCATGCGATGATGCTGTCAATGTCGTCGTAGGCGAGCATGCCGCAGATCCCCGTGTTCTCCAGGTCTCCTCCGTCGGCAAAGCGCTCCGGTTGGGGGGTGGGGGGGACGGCGTTGGCCAGCACGGACCAGTAGTCGTACTGGGGGACGAGGTTTCGAAGATCGCTGAGGGCTTGGCTCAGATCGGAGGTCGTAGTCGTCCCGTCAACGTCGTGCGTATCTCGGTTCATAGCGTAGTTCAATACTTCGACGATCGAGTGCGGGATCTTCTCGAGCTTGTGCTCGAACCACGTGCGAATGAGGTCCGCATGTTTTTCTAGCGCGTCATGAAAAGCCGCCTCGTCCTGCTGGTATGTCGTGAGTATGTTTTCGAGGACCTCTGCAAAGAAGGCGCTGCTCGTCCCGATCAGGTCGGCGAGCGCCCACTGACGGTTCTGGGAGACGGCCACGATCCCGTCGCTGGCAGGGCTGATGAGCTGAGAGTTGAATGCGAACGCCGTTGGGCCGCCGCCGCCTGGTTTTTGTCCGTTGCTGTCGAACGCGTCAGGAGAACCCACGATCGAACTGTAGTAAGGGGTCGACTGGACGGGCACGAGGAGTTCGAAGCTCCCGCTCGCGTCTGGCTTCGAGGTTACAAACATAGAAAAATTGCAGATTAGAAACGAGCGCGGCTTTTTGGTGGGATAGAGCGCGGCGGGGACGTCGCTCAGCGCCGGGTTTGGGATCGTGACATCCTTTGTGAGGGTTTCCGTATCCAAGGAGAAGAGGGAATTCCCCTTGTCTTGATCGTATCGATAAAGACCATAGGGCTCCAGCACATGTAGGCCGACAAGTGTCTGCCATATCATGGACGTTGGTGTCCCCATTTTCTTGAGGAGAACGGCCTGTACGACCAAAGCCTCGGGGGAAAACAACTTGTTTGCCGGGACCTTGCCGATGTTACCTTCGGGAAGTTCGTCTAGAACTTCTGCCGGGGAACTGTCGGGCCCAGCCGAGAGCACGAGCTGACCTTGGTCGGGGATGTAGCTGTTGAGATAGGAACTGTCGGAGAGACTGTCGTTCAAGAAGTGATAGGTCGCGCCCACCCAAGAGCCCCCGGAGACCGTTGACGTAGCCTTCACCTGTGAGAGCAAGCTCGCGCCGTTGGCCTGAAGATAGTCGAGGGCTCGTAGTTGACCCATCCCTGCGACCAGGGAGCGAGAACCTCCGCCGCTGATGCACAAACCGACGTTGCCTGGGGTCTTTCGGTTGGGGAAGAAGCTGTCTACACGATAAGGTGGTGTGTAGATGTTGGCGGTCAGTGAGTCGGTGGTTTTCTTGTTGGACGTCATTGTCTCGAGCCTAGGGATGATGTGTTTCGTCGGCGCGAGCTACAAGACCTTCTTCGCGTCGATGATGCTAATGTCGAAATTGTTGGAGCAAGGGGTCTGAGGGGCGAAGACTGCCACGGTGGGGATGAGCCCTTTTGTCTGCGTCTTTTGGACGGCCGCGCCGGAGATTGAGATGTGAGCGCCTTGCCAGTTTGGGCTACCCATCCACCAGTTGTTTGCTCCCGTGAAATGACCCTGTGCGATGATTACGTTCTCGCACAGGTAGGAGTCGTCTCCGATTCCGATTGTCATGTTTCCCATGACTGCAAAATTAAGATCGTTGGGAAAATTTCCTTTTGAGTCGCATGCGATCGTCTGTCCGCTCCCGACCTGATTCTTGAACCATGTCGCTACCGCCTCGGAGCCCTTGCGCCCAGCTGCGATTGTGATTTGAGCTTGAGCTCCGCTCTTGCTGGTGCCACTCGTGACGCCTCCCCATGGCTGGCCGCTCGTGATGGCGTATGAGTCGGATGAGCTTTGCTCGAATTGAAAGCTCGTGACGCCGGTGATGGCGAAATATACATCATTGTTGTGTTGTGTGGTCATGAATGATGTCTAGCACTTTTGCATGTCTGTATGTCAAGTGATTTTTGGCTGATCGTCGCTTGGTGTGAGACGGTGGCGATGGTCAATGTCATTGGCCTGGGCGGTGTCGTGAGCGCCGGCGCATGGGGCGCCTGATGCCTTGTCGTGTGTTTGTGAACTTGCCCGGTGTGATGGTCTGTTTCTTTGAGTGTTGTTGAATTGATGTTCTGAGTATTTCTCGGAATATAGTTTCGAATCCATCTCGACGCTGAGGTCGCTTGGAGATGAGGCGAGCTCATGAGGGAGACTCCGCGTTGGGGCTTGCTCGGTCAGCTAGTGCTTCCCGAAGTCCGCGCGGCTCGGAGGTCAGGCTGACCGAGACGAGGGACGTGATGTCGGAGGGCTACGGTGCGGCCAGATCGCCGCTGTGTCGATGGAACCTGCAATTGAACAGAAAATCTCCAAGTCGATGAAAAGAGGTGCGATCCTCGCGTTCGCCATGCTCCGCCGCCTCCCCACGCTCCGCGCCGCCTTGCTCGCGGCCGCCCTCGCGACCCCCGCGCTCGCGGCCCCGACCCTCGCCCACGCCTTTTGTGGCTTCTACGTCGCCGGCGCAGAGGGCTCGCTCTACAACAACGCGACCATGGTCGTGCTCATGCGCGACGGCACGCGCACGGTGCTGTCCATGGCCAACAACTACCAGGGCCCGCCGGAGAACTTCGCGATGGTCGTGCCGGTGCCGGTGGTCCTCGGCGAGGACGACGTCAAGGTGCTCCCGGCGGAGATCTTCGATCGCGTCGACAAGCTCGCGGCGCCGCGCCTGGTCGAGTACTGGGAGCAGGACCCCTGCGAGCCGCAGCGCGTCTACGAAGAAATGGCGATGGCGGTCCCCAGCGCCGACATGGAGGTGCAGGGCTCGGGCCGCCTGTCCAGGGACCTCGGCGTGACCATCGAGGCCGAGTTCGAGGTCGGCGAGTATCAGGTCGTGATCTTGTCGGCCAAGGAGTCGACGGGCCTCGACACCTGGCTGCGCCAGGAGCAGTACAACATCCCCGCGGGGGCCGAGGCGCTGCTGCGGCCCTACGTCGAGGGCGGCATGAAGTTCTTCGTGGCCAAGGTCGACGCCCAAAAAGTGGGCTTCGACGACCAGGGCATGGCCACGCTCTCGCCGCTGCGCTTTCACTACGACTCGCAGGAATTCGCCCTGCCCGTGCGCCTGGGCCTGATCAACGCCGGCGGGCCCCAGGACCTGCTCGTGCACGTGCTCGCCCGCGGCCAGCGCTACGAGGTCGCCAACTACCCGAACGTGGCGATCCCGACCAACCTCGAGGTCAAGGACGCCGTCCGCGAGCGCTTTGGGAGCTTCTACGCCTCGCTCTTCGATCACGTGCTCGCCCAGGAGCAGGGCGCGGTGGTCACCGAGTACGCCTGGGCCGCGGGCAGCTGCGACCCCTGCCCGGAGGCGCCGCTGAACCTCGAGGAGCTCGTGACCCTGGGCGCCGACGTGCTGCCCAGCTACGAGCGCGCCTTCGCCAAGAAGAAGGTGCCGAGCGAGCTGGCGTGGCAGGTGCCCAACGAGTTCGTGCTCACGCGCCTGCACGCGCGCTACGACAGCCAGTCCCTGGGCGAAGATCTGATCTTCCAGGCGGCGCCGGCGATCGTCGGTGGCCGCGAGGTCGTGTACAGCGGCGAGCTCGAGCACGGCGCCATGGAGGAGCCCGACGGCTACAACAACTTTCAGGCCCGCTACATCATCCGTCACGAGTGGACCGGGCCGATCGAGTGCGAAGAGCCGCAGCGCGGGATCTGGGGCGGGCCGTGGCCCGAGGTCCAGGCGCAGGGCGGCTCGCAGGCCCCGGCGGTCGCCCAGGACCTGGCCTTCGTGGAGCGGGGCGCGGCGCTGGCCGAGCTCGTGAGCGAGTCCGCCGCGGCGCGGATCGAGGCCGACGTCGGGGCGCTGCCGGAGGGCCCGGTCGCGCCCACGCAGCCCGACCCCGAGGGCGGCGTCAAACACAGCGGCTCGGGGCAGGGCGATGGAGGCGGCTGCGCGCACTGCTCGGCCGAGGGGGGCGCTGGCGGGGCCGCGGCCTTGGGCGCGGTGGGGCTGCTCGGCCTGCTGGGCCTGGGCCGACGTCGGCGGAGGCGTCGAGGGGCCTGAGGCGTGGGCCGGGCGAGCTCTCGAGCGCGGCGGTCCGCCCGGCGGTCCAGGCGATGGCTTGGGGCGGCGCTGTTGCTCGTCGCGTGCACCGACGAGGGCGTGCGCGCCAGCGACGAGGTCGGTGAGACCGGCGATGCACCGCTGCATCCGCTGCCCGGCGGGGAGGCCTGCGCGCTCAACTGGTACGCCATCGACGGTGAGGCCATCGACTCGCCGGGGGATCAGGCCGGCGGCTTTGAAGCGATGGGCGAGCCCTTCGCCTTCGACGAGGCGCTGAGCGTGGAGGGAGCGGCCGCCGGCGCGCCGGCTGTCGAGGCGCGCGGCGCTGGCTTGCCCGCCGCCCTGGCGGACATGGGCTTCGAGGCCTTCGCGGCCCGCTACGCCGAGCCCCGGGGCGAGCGCTGGATCTTCGCCGGCGACCTCTCCTTCTCCGACGCGCGGCTGCGCGAGCTGCATCGCCAGCTACAGGCCGAGGCGCGGCGTCAGCAGGGGCGCGCGGGCGAGGGGCAGACGACCCGAGCGACCACCCACGCGCCCGATGGCGTCGACGCCGTGTGGAGCGGCCACCGCAAGCTCGCGCTGACCTGGTGCCTCGGCCCGGTCATGCCCTCGGTCGCCGACTTCCCCGAGCAGCACGACGCCAACGTGGCCCGGCTCTCCGCGCTCATGGAGGAGGCCAGCCGCGCCTGGGAGCGCGCCGGCGACCTCAACTTCATCCACCTGCGCGAGCTCGACAGCCCCGACGCGCAGGCGCCCCAGACCTGCAAGCCGGGGGAGCAGGGCGTGTTCTTTCGCGTGCGCACCGGGTCCGAGTGCACCGGCCCCTGCGGCGGCCTGACCCTGGAGGATCTGCTGCCGCAGTACGAGTTCGAGGCCTCGCCCTTCGCGACGAAGCGCGAGCTGATCATCGGCCTGCAGCAGCTCAGCGCCAGCGAGATCAGGACGCGGGAGACCCTGCACCACGAGCTCGGCCACGTGATCGGCCGGGTGCACGAGCACCTGCGCTGGGATCAGGAGGACGAGGCGGAGGCCTGCAGGGCCGGGGGGCTGGATCCCTGGCGCGAGCTGACGCCGCCCGACGCGAACTCGATCATGGGCTACGACTACTGCGCCGGGATGGCGGCGAACCAGCCGCGGCTGTCGGCCTACGATCGCCTCGGAGCCTACTATGCCTACTCCTGGGCGCGGCGGCGCCCCTGGCCCGGCGAGGCGGCGGCGAACCTGGCCTACGGCGGCAGCGCGCGCAGGGGGATCGCCTGGCAGCGCCCGCGCAGCGCGAGCCTGGAGGTCTGGACCGTCGCCGGCGGTCCGGGCGAGGCGATCACCTTCGACCGCGAGGAGCGCTGCGTCGACGGCAGCGCGCCGCCTTGCAGCGCGGACTTCGATCCGCGCGGGCGCCTGCGACCGACGGCCGCGCGGCTCGAGGGCAGCGCCAAGGACGTCGACTTGCTGATCCACGGCCCGGGGCCCGGGCTGGTCGATCTCCTGGCGCTGGATCAGGGGCAGGGGCAGGGCTTCGCGGCCACGAGCCTCGCGCTCGACGACTACCTGCTGCCGGTGGTCGGGCGCTTTCGCCAGGGCGCGAGCGAGCAGGTGCTGCTGCACCGACCCGGGCCGCAGGGGGACGCGCTGATGGTCGTGGAGGACGGGGAGGCGAGCTTCTTGGGCATGGACTTCGCTGGGTATGGGTACCCGCTGGTGGGGCACTATCGGGGGCCGAGCGCGCCGGGGGAGGACATCGTGTGGTGGCGGCCACATGACAACTCGTTTTTCGTGTGGAGTTGGCTAGCCTCCGGTGAGTTTGAAGCCTTCAAGGTCGGACCAAGTGATGCTGGTTTACTGGGAATCTCTGCCGGGCAGGAGCACGTTCCGGTGCTGGGGGACTTCGACGGGGATCTGCGCACAGACATCTTCTGGTATGGTCCTGGGGAGGTGAAGGACGTCATGTGGTGGTCGCTCGGCAACATGAACAGCGTGATCTTCGAGGCTGCCAGTACTCAACTCCAGGGCGAATTTCGTCCCTTTGCAGCTGACTTCGACGGCAACGGCGTGACGGACATCCTGTGGTTTTCGAGTCACGATGAAGCCGCGAACACGAACTCGAGGATCTGGTTTTTCTCTGAGGAGCGGACCTTCTTGGCGCGGCCTTTTTCGACGCACCGAGACTACAGTCCGTATGTGGATGACTTCGACGATGATGGTTGTGCCGACATCCTGTGGTTTCGTCCTGACGCTCTCGATGGACTAAGCCCGCTGTGGCGCTGCCTTCCGGGAGAGAAGGACTTTACTTGCGATGAACCGGTTGCTCATCCGGCAGAGGCCTATCCGGTGGGCTGGGGAGGGGCGTACTGATGCCCAAAACAAGGCGCGAACTCGCGGTCGTTGCACTACTGGCGTTGGGTCTGGGCTGCGGCGAACGCCAACTCGCTGGCGACTGCGACAGCATGTGTGAGCCCTACGGTCCGACACGGCCTGGTGTGGGCGAGTGCCGGGAAGGGATGTGCACGCCGACCTTTGGCGAGTGCATCACCAAGGATGAGATCTCTACCTGCGGAGAAGCCTGCGAGGTTCAAGGTAGCATTTGTGTCGAAAACGGCTGCGCCGGAGGGACCTACCTCATCTACCTCGTAGAGGAATTGTGTGAACTTCATGAAGACGGCAGTACGAATATCTCCCATGGCTGCGAGGAGCCTGTCGATTGGCAGGTGAACTCCACGGTGCAGTGCTGCTGCGCCCAGTGAGAGAAAACTCGATGGCGACGAAGCTCCTGTCGACGCTGACGCTCCTGAGCGTGCTCGTGCTGGGCGAAGGTTGCGGCGAGCATCGCCTCGACGGTGACTGCGATGGCATGTGCCAGCCCTATGGACCGACGCGACCAGGCGTGGGGGAGTGCAAGGACGGGATGTGCACGCCGACCTTTGGCGAGTGCATCACCAAGGACGAGATCACGACATGTTCAGAAGCCTGCGAGGTTCAGGGGAGCGTCTGTGTCGAGAATGGCTGCGCAGGTGGAACCTACTTGATCTACGCTGTCGAGGAGTGGTGCGAGGAGCATGACGACGGCAGCACGAACATCTCCCATGGCTGCGAGGAGCCCGTGGACTGGCAGGTAAACTCCACGGTGGAGTGTTGTTGCGCTCAGTGAGCACAGACCCCTCACCACGCCGCCCGCCCGGGCTGGTCTCGCAGCCAGATCCAAGCAAGCCAGCCCACGAAAAAAATCCGCCCGCCCCCACGTGACAGTGCGATGCTCGCGCTTGTCATGCTCTCCTCCAAGCGCTCGCTTCGCCCGGCCCTGTTGGCCGCCGCCCTCGCTCTCCCGCTGCTCGCCGCGCCCACGCTGGCCGAGGCCTTCTGCGGCTTCTATGTCGCCGGCGCCGACGCCCAGCTCTTCAACGACGCGACCACGGTGGTGCTCATGCGCGACGGCAAGCGCACGGTGCTGTCGATGCAAAACGACTACCAGGGCCCGCCGGAGGACTTCGCCATGGTCGTGCCGGTGCCGGTTGTGCTCGGCGAGGACGACGTCAAGACGCTGCCCGCGGAGATCTTCGATCGCGTCAACACGCTCGCCTCGCCGCGGCTGGTCGAGTACTGGGAGCAAGACCCCTGCAACCCCTATGTGGGGCAGACCAAGGGCAGCGCCAGGAGCTCGGGGAGGGGGATGATGGAGCCGGCAGTCCTGAGCGAGGGGAGCAGCCACGGGGTGACCGTCGAGGCGCAGTTCACCGTGGGCGAGTACGAGATCGTGATCTTGTCGGCCAAGGAGTCCACGGGCCTCGACACGTGGCTGCGCGAGGGCGGCTACAAGATCCCCGCGGGCGCCGAGCCGCTGCTGCGGCCCTACGTGGAGAGCGGGATGAAGTTCTTCGTCGCCAAGGTCGACGTCGACAAGGTCGAATTTCGCAGCCAGCCCGACGGCAGCAAGCGCGCGACCTTGTCGCCGCTGCGCGTGCACTACGACAGCGAGCAGTTCGCCCTGCCGATCCGCCTGGGGCTGATCAACGCGCCGAGCCCCGCGCAGGGCGAGGGCCAGGGGCAGACCGGCGCCCAGGATCTGCTCGTCCACGTGCTCGCCCGGGGCACCCGCTATCAGGTCGCGAACTACCCAAACGTCACGATCCCCACCAACCTCGACGTCAAGGATCAGACCCGCGAGCACTTCGGCGAGTTCTATGTCTCGCTCTTCGATCACACCCTCGAGCAGCAGCCCAAGGCGGTGGTCACGGAGTACGCCTGGTCGGCGGGCAGCTGTGACCCCTGCCCGAAGCCGGCGCTGACCGCCGAGGAGCTCGTCACCCTGGGGGCGGACGTGCTCCCGAGCTACGCCGGCAAGCTCGACAACGGCTACATCGACGCCGACTTGAGCTGGAGCGTGCCCGCGGAGTTCGTGCTCACGCGGATGCACGCGCGCTACGACGGGGCGAGCTTGGGCGAAGACCTGGTCTTCGAGGCCGCGCCGGCGATCGCGGGCGGGCGCGAGTTCTTGCAGGCCGAAGGCGGCCTCGAAAAAGGCGCGGTGTCCCAGGGCGTTGGCGGGCAAAACGCCTTCCAGGCCCGCTACGCCATCCGCCACGAGTGGACGGGGGCGATCGAGTGCGAGCAGCCCCAGCGCGGGATCTGGGGCGGGCCACCGGACGAGCGCGACGCCGAGAGCAAGCCAGTGGTCGCCCGCCGCCAGCCCGTGGGGACGCGGCCCGGGAGCCTGGGCAGCTTCGTGACCGCGTCCGCTGGCGAGCAGCTCGGGGTCGCGGTGCTCGAGGGGGGCGAGGGGGCACGAGGTGACGAGGGGGCCGGAGAAGCTGGCGCAGCCGACACGGCGGACGCGAAGGGGGAGCAGGGCGAGAAGGAGGCGAGCGTGGCTGCGGAGGCGGGCGCCGAGGCGGGCGGGGCGAAAAATACCAGCGAGGAGAAAGCCGAGGGCGGGGGCTGTCGTTGCAGCGCCGACGACTCCAACCTCCAGCGCGGCGTGGGCCTCGGGCTGCTGGCCCTGCTCTCGCTGATCCCGGTTCGCCGACGCCGACGCCGGGGTTGAGCCGAGCCCGGCTGCGCCAAGCCGCTTTTCAGCCAGGACCACGCCATGAAGATCACGTCCAAACTCCGCCCCCGCTCCCGCCTCGCCTCGCGCCTTCGTTCGCCCCGCGCGGCCGCGGCCGCGGGCGCCTCGCTCCTCGGCCTGAGCCTCGCGCTCTTCGCCGCGCCGTCGACAAGCGCGGCCTTTTGCGGCTTCTACGTCGCGGGGGCCGACACCAAGCTCTACAACAACGCGACCATGGTCGTGATGATGCGCGACGGCAAGCGCACCGTCTTGGCGATGCAAAACAACTATCAAGGTCCGCCCGAGGACTTTGCGATGGTCGTGCCGGTGCCGGTGGTCCTCTCCGAGGACGACGTCAAGGTGCTCGGGCGCGAGGTCTTCGAGCGCGTGGATCAGCTCGCGGCGCCGCGCCTGGTCGAGTACTGGGAGCAGGACCCCTGCTATCGACCGGCGCAGAAATTCAGCCGCAACATGGGCATGATGCGCGACGAGTCGATGGCCATGGCCGAGCCCGAGGCCGAAGCGGCCGACTACGGCGTGACCATCGAGGCCGAGTTCACCGTCGGCGAGTACGAGGTGGTCGTCCTCGGCGCCCAGGACTCCACGGGCCTCGACACCTGGCTGCGCGACAACGGCTACTCGATCCCCGCGGGCGCCGAGCCGGTGCTGCGCCCCTACGTGCAGTCGGGCATGAAGTTCTTCGTGGCCAAGGTCGACGCCCAGAAGGTGCGCTTTGGTGAGGACGGCCAGGCGATGCTCAGCCCGCTGCGCTTTCACTACGACGCCGAGAGCTTCTCGCTGCCGGTGCGCCTGGGGCTGATCAACTCCCAGGGCGACCAGGACCTGCTGATCCACATCCTGGGCAAGGGCGAGCGCTACGAGGCCGCCAACTACCCCAACGTCACGATCCCCACCAACCTCGAGGTCAAGGACGAGACCCGCGAGCGCTTCGGGGAGTTCTTCGCCTCGCTCTTCGACCACACCCAGGCGGAAAACCCTGGTGCGGTGGTCACCGAGTACGCCTGGGCGGCGAGCTCCTGCGACCCCTGCCCGGTGGAGCCGCTCTCGGGCCAGGAGCTGCGCGTGCTCGGGGCCGACGTGCTCCCGAGCATGTCCGAGTACTTCGACGAGCAGGGCCACCTGACCGGCGACGGCGCGTGGATCATCGCCAACGAGTTCACGCTGACCCGGCTGCACGCGCGCTACGACAGCCAGTCGCTGGGCGAGGACCTGGTGTTCCAGGCGGCGCCGGCGATCGTCGGCGGGCGCGAGTTTTTGCAGGACGATGGGGTGCTCGAGCGCGGCTCGCGGCCGGCGGACTACGGCGATAATTTTCAGGCTCGCTATATCATCCGCCACTACTGGGAGGGGCCGGTGCAGTGCTCCAACCCGCGCTTTGGGGTCTGGGGAGGCCCGCCCGCGGGCGTGCAGAGCAGCGGGGAGACCGAGGTCGCCAAGGACCTGGCCTTCGTCGAGCGCGGCGCGGCGCTGACCAGCTTCGTGACCGCGGCGGCCCAGGCCGAGCTCGGCCTGAGCAGCGAGGCCCCGCCGGAGAAGCTGCCCCACGCCAACAAGCGCGCCAGGGCGGAGTCCCGCGAGGCCGCCGGGGGCGGCGCGTCGGGGGGCTGCGCGCACTGTTCGACGCAAGGCAGCGGTGGCTGGGGAGCTGGCGCGCTCGCGCTGCTCGGGATGTTCGGTCTGACAGGGTTCATCCGAAGGCGGCGGTGAGGACATGACGCGAGCAGAGCGAGCCGGGGAGCGAGGACAGGTGGGCGAGCCGAGGCGCGCGCGGCTCGAGGGCCAGGGCGCTCGGTCCTTGGTGGTCGCGGCGCTGGTCGTCGCCGCCGGCGTGGGCTTGGGCGTGGGCTGCCGCCAGGACGCGCCCGACGAGCCCTCGGTCGCGCCCAGCGACGACCCGAGCGGATCCTCGGCGAAGCCTGGGCTCGGGTCCGGGGCAGGATCGGGGATCGTCGAGGCGGACAGCGAGGCCGGCCCGATCGCGGCGCCGTTGCTCCCGCGCGCCCACGCGAGCTTCGAGTTCGCGCCGGCGCTCTTCGAGCGCGCCCCCGGCCCGGCGCCGGTCAGCGGCCGCGAGCTGCTCGACGCCGACACCTGCGGGAGCTGCCACGAGGGCATCGTCAGCCAGTGGCGGACCAGCGCCCACGCCTTTGCGAGCTTCGACAACCCGATCTACCGCGTGTCCATCGACCGCTTCCGCGAGCAGCGAGGCGGGTTTTTAGCCAGCCAGTTCTGCGGGGGCTGCCACGACCCGGCGCTGCTCGTCGACGGCGTGCTGGCCAAAGAGGTGGCGCCCACGGACGCCCGCGCCCACGTCGGCGTGGCCTGCCGCAGCTGCCACGGGGTCGAGTCCTCGCAGCCCGACGGCAACGGCAGCTATCGTCTGGCCTCCACGCCGATCCCGATCCCCGACCTCGAGGATCCGCTGAGCATCGCCGAACACCGCGAGTCCATGGATCGCGGCGCGGCCAGGGACCAATGCGAGAGCTGCCACCGCGCCTTCTTGGGCGAGCACTCGGGGCACCCGCACCACCTCGACGGCACCGACGACCCCGGCCCGTGGCGTGACTCGAGCTACGCCGGCAACAAGCTGCGCCTCGACACGCCCGTGGACGAGCGGGCCTGCGCCGACTGTCACATGCCCAGCGAGACCCTCGCCGCGGGCCTGAGCGACCCCGCGGCCGACGAAGCTGGCAGCCTCCAGAGCCACCGCTTCATCGGGGGGCACAGCCAGCTCGCGGCCATGCGCGGCGACGACGAGACCGTGGCGCGGATCCAGGCTTTTTTGAAGGGGGTCGCCAGCGTCGACATCGCGGCGGTCGAGGTCGAGGGCGAGCGCCACCTGCTCGGCGCCGGGCTCAAGCCCGAGGATCTGCGCGGCCGCGTGGTCGTGGATCTCGTCGTGCGCAACCTGGCCGTCGGGCACCGCTTCCCCGGGGGCACGCGGGACTCCCAGGGCGCCTGGCTGAGCCTGCGCGTCGTGGATCAGGCCGGCCGCGTGATCGCCAGCCTCGACGAGTCCACCGGCGAGGTCCATCGCCTGCGCGCCGGGCTGGTCGACGACGCGGGGGAGCTGGTCTCGGCCCGCGAGGTCGAGCGCCTGCGCGCGGTCGCCTTCGATCACACGGTCGCCCCGCGCGACGCCGTGGTCGTGCGCTACGCTCTCGAGCTGCCCACAGACGCGCGCGCGGCCGGGCCGCTGACCGTCGAGGCCGAGCTGCTCCACCGCAGCCGCACCCAGGCGCTCACCGAGGAGACCTGCGCCGAATCCAAGACGCCGCGCGGGCGGGCCTTCTTGGCGGCCACGCGCTCGCTGCTCGGTCAGCGCCTGGATCCTTGCGCGACGCCACCGGTCACGCAGATCGCCCGCCATGCGCTGGTCTTGGGGGCCGCGGGCGAGCTCGACGCGCCGCGCCCGGAGCACGAGCGCCTGTGGGAGCTCGGCCTGGGGCTCTCGCACCAGGTCCAAGAGCGGCTGCCCGAGGCCCGGGAGGCCCTCGACGCCGCGCTCGTGGCCCTCGATGCGTTCGATGAGGGGGGCGATGGGGGTGAGGGCGGTCAGGCGAAGCGCAGGGCGAAGGCGCGGATCCTCGCGGCCCTCGGGGCCGTGGCTGCCCGCCAAGGTCGCGTGGACGAGGCTCTGGATCTGGCGGATCGCGTGGAGGTCCTCGAGCCTGGGCACCCCTTCCCGGAGATCCTCCGCGGCCGCGCCCTGGCCAAGGTCTGGCGCTGGGAGCAGGCCGTGCCCCACCTCGAGCGGGCCTTCGCGGCCAACCCCGGCTCGCCAAAGCTCGCGGCCGAGCTGGCCACGGCCCTGGGCAGCGTGGGCTGGGCGCGGCGCTCCTTGGAGGTGGCCGTCGCGGGCTTGGCCCTGCGCCCGCGCGACGAGGACCTGCTGCGTGCCCAGGCGCTGGCCTTGCGCGCGCTCGGAGATCCCCGGGCCGAGGCCGCGCTCGCGGCCTACCTGGACCACCGCGCCCCGGACATCCAGCCTCACCTGGCCTCGGACTGCGGCGAGCGCGACCCCGCCTGCGCCCGCGAGCGGGTGCCCGTGCACGTTCATGAATGAGCGGGCATGCTCGCCCCGCGAGCGGTGAGGCGGCGATGAGCGAGGAATCAGGCAGGCGAGAGGACAAGGCGCGCAGGCGCGGCCGCGAACGCATGACCTGCGGCGATTGTGGCTGGGTGGGGATCACCGCCCACGGCTACCTGCGCTGGGCCGTGTTCGGGCTCGCGGTGTTCTCGGTGCTCGCGGCCTTCGTGCTCGAGCGCGCCGGCGTGCTCGGCCTCGGCGACCAGCTGTGGCCGCTGGGGATCACGATCATGTTGGTCTCGCTCGGGCTGCGCCTGCTGATCCGCGGCGACCGCTGCCCGGAGTGCGGCGCGCAGGTGGACTACCGCAAGCGCTGAACCAGCCACGAGCCGGAAGGCGAGCGTTTGGGGTGAACGTAGGGTGGCTCCGCCGCCCGGAGTGAGGGGGCTTTTTGAAAGCCCCCATTGAGACGAGAACCACGAGCCGGAAGGCGAGCGTTTGGGGTGAACGTAGGGTGGCTCCGCTGCCCGGAGTGAGGGGGCTTTGTGAAAGCCCCCATTGAGACGAGAACCACGAGCCGGAAGGCGAGCGTTTGGGGTGAACGTAGGGTGGCTCCGCCGCCCGGAGTGAGGGGGCTTTGTGAAAGCCCCCATTGAGACGAGAACCACGAGCCGGAAGGCGAGCGTTTGGGGTGAACGTAGGGTGGCTCCGCCGCCCGGAGTGAGGGGGCTTTGTGAAAGCCCCCATTAAAACTAGATCCTGAGTTCGACGCCGAGGCCCACGTTCACGCCCACCGGCGTCAGCGAGGTGAGCTCGCGCTCCCCGATCACGAAGGCGCCACGGACCACGGGCAAGACGAGGCTCAGGTCCGCGCTCAGGGCGAGCCTGGAGAGGATCGGCCAGCGCAGCCCCGGCCCGAGGGAGAGCGCGGCCCAGGGCTGCGTGGCCGACTCGATCTCGGTGGTCGGGGCGAGCCCGCGGGCGAGGACCTGGCCGCCCTCGGCTCCGGCGCAAAGCGGGAGCTCGACGGCGCCGGGCGTGGGCACGAAGCACGCGCGCGCGCCCAGGCGCCAGGCCTGGATCTCCCCCGCGGCGCCGTCGTCGAGGCGCAGGGTCCTGGGCGCCCACCAGCCGCCCTCGAGCTGGGCTCGCCAGCGCGAGGCGAACACCGCGAAGCTGCCCCCGACGCCGCCGAAGCCAGCCAGGACCGGGCCGAAGCCGCCGAGGCCGTGGATACCGAGGCCAACGCGCGGCCGTCGAGCTGGACCCTCGTCGTCGTCGCTGGGGGCGAGGTGGATCCCGAGGCTACCGGGCTGGCTGGTGCGCGCGTCCACGTCGCTGCGCGCGTTCACGTCGCTGCGCGCGTCCACGTCGCTGCGCGCGTCCACGTCGCTGCGCGCGTTCACGTCGCTGCGTGCGTCCGTGGCCGCGGCTGGGGTGTCGAGCACCTCGTCGGTGGGCGGCTGCGGGGGTGGTGGCGGCTGGGGGCCGTCCTCGGCCTGGGTCGGCGGGGGCGCGGGCAGCTCGGTGTGGATGGTCCGCGCGGCGAGCAGCGGATCCAAGGTCACGGCGCCGATCAGCGCGACCGCGTCCGCGAGCTCGCGACAGCTCTCGGAGCGGATGACCCGGGCGCTGCGGCCTCTGCTGTCGCGCAACTCGACGCGGGCTCGGTAGCCGCCGCCCTCCGCGTCGCGGCCGAGCGTCGCGTCGAGCTGGAGCTCGACTGGCCGCGCGCTGGTGGTCGGGCCGTCGAGGGTGGGCAGGTAGCTGCGGATCTCGGCGATGATCTGCTCGCGGGTGGGGCAGCCCAGCGGCGCTCGCCAGTCGAGGCGCCACAGGGCCGGGCTCGGGCGCTGAACCTCGATCTCGGGGTCCTGGACCGCGCCCGCCGTCGCGGGCGGGCTGGCAGCCAGGACATGGAGGGCGAGGGCCAGCGGGAGCATTGCGAACGAGTATAGAAGAGCGCCTCACTCGGACCAGCAGGCCGCGCCCCTGACTAGCGTGGGGCTGAAGGCGCCGTTGCAGGCCGCCCCGGCGTTGGGCCAGGCCATGGCTTGCTCGTCGACGTAGATCGTGTTGCTGGGATCGAAGGCGAACATGCAAAGATCGCAGGCGTCGCCGACCCCGTCGAAGTCCTGGTCGTGCTGAGGGAGCAGGCAGGCGTGGGACCACAGCGCGAGCGGGTCGTCGCCGACGTCGGTCAGGGTCAAGGCGGTGGCCGCGTCGACGCCGGCGTCGGCCAGGGCTTGCTCGCAGCCGGGGGGGAGCTCGACCGCCCCGGGGGTGGCGAGGGTGGGGCCCGTGAGCGAGGTGCACAGGCCCTGCTGCTCGTCGGCTTCCGAGCACTCGCGGACGACCGGCACGCCCAGGGGCGTGTGCAGCTCGCCGTCGCCGGGGTAGAGGGTCACGCAGCAGCGGCCGTCGACGGCGACGTCGTAAAAGCCGATCGGGGCGGGGTCGCTGCGCTCGGCGCAGGCCGAGTTCGTCTCGCAGGCGGCGCCCACGAAGTCGCCGTCGGCGTCGTCGATGGCCATGCCGGCCGCGGCCACCTGCATGGGGTTGGCGCTCCCGGGGCAGGTGTCGCAGACGTCGCCGACGAAGTCGGAGTCGCGGTCGGCGTGGTTGCAGACCCCCGCGGCGGTGCAGCTCGTCGCGTCGGGGCAGTCCTCGTCGCTGGCGCAGGCGAGGGCGGCCACGGGGATCCGCGGGCACAGGTCTTCGAGGTTGGACAGCCCGTCCTGATCGAAGTCGTCGCTGCCGGCGAAGCCCACCGGCCCGGCGGCCCCGGGCAGGGTGCTGCCCTCGCAGGCGTCGCCGATGCCGTCGCCGTCGGCGTCTTGCTGGCAGTCTTGGCCGGTGCCGTCGTCGGCGAGCGTCCCGTGCTCGGGTGGGTTGTCAGCGTCGTAGCCCTGGCAGTTGGCGACGGCGACGCAGTTGTCGCAGACGTCGCCGACCCCGTCCTGATCCGCGTCGCCGGTCCAGGGCGTGTTGCGGACCCACAGCCGGGGATCCTCGATCGTGTCGACGCGGTAGTGCTCGGGCTCGAAGGGGCAGCGGTCGCAGGCGTCGCCGATGCCGTCGCCGTCCTGGTCCGTCGTGCTGGCGTAGATGCCGTCGTGGAGCAGGGGGCAGAGATCGGCGACGTCCCCGAGCTCGTCGCCGTCCTGGTCGAGCTGGCTGGGGTTGAAGTGGGAGGTGGCGTTGTCGCAGGCGAGGGCCACGTCGTCGCAGTCCTCGTCCTGGGCGGGGCTCAGGTCTGGGCCGAAGCAGGGGTCTCCATCGTCGGCGCTGTCGGTGGAGTTGGTGGCGCTCGAGTCGCTGTCAGTGTCGCCGGAGTCGGAGTCGGAGTCGGCGTCGTCGGAGTCGGCGTCGCCGGAGTCGGTCGAGGTGGTCCCGGTCCCGTCGCTCACGGGGTCGTCTCCGATCGACTTGTCTGGGAGCACGCAGGCGACGAGGGTGGCGAGGGGAAGGAAGAGCAGCGGCGAGGTTCGATCGATGAGGATTTGCATGGCTCATGGAGATCGGTCTCCGATCCGCTCGGAATCTGTCCCGCAGCTGACCGCGACCCGGCGGCGCAGCGGCGAGCCGACGAGGGTGGGCTCGAGCGCAGCGCGGACGCCTGCGGCCTCTCGCTCGCGCCCGAGGTCGCACAGGAGCTCGAGGCGCAGGACCTCGCGCTCGGGGGTCAGAGCGCTGTCGGGGAAGCGCTCGCGGTGGCGCTCGAGGGTCGCGAGCGCGGCCGCGGGATCGCTCGCGCGCGCACGCTCGGCGGCGCGGAGCAAGGCGAGCTCCTCGGCCAGGGTCGAGGTGCCCTGGGCGGTGCCTCGCTGGGCCGAGACCTCGGCTGGGTCACCGCCGAGGTCCGCGGGCGCCCGCGCGCGAGCCGACGCCGAGGAGGCGGAGGCGGAGGCGGAGGCGGAGTTGGCAGGCGAGGCGGCGGGCGGCGAGGCGCTGGGCGAGGCCGCGGGAGGCGGGGCGCGCTCGCTGTCCCGTGGCTGCGTTCGCGGGTCGTTGCTCGCTCGCTCGCGCGGTGGCTGGGGATCGACGCTCGCGCGGGCCGTCGCGTCGGCGGGCTGCGCCGCGGCTGGGGAGGTCGGTGGCGACAGGGCGAGGGCGCCGAGCTTGAGGGCGAGCAAGCCCGCGCAGGTCAGGCCCGTCGTCGCGCCGACGATCTTGGCGGCCCACAGCAGCTGGCCGCCACCGGCTTGGCTGGTGACGAGCTCGCCTCCCGATGGCGCAGAGGTCGGCTCGGGTAGCTGGCCACCGCCAGGGTCTTCGGGCCGCTCGGGTCCGCCGGGGCCACCGAGCTGGGCCCGCAGCCGCGTCAGCACGAGCTCGTTCGCGCCGGGGGGCGGAGCGTCGCGGTCGAGCAGGGCCCGGCGCGTGAGGTCATCGAGCTTGGCCATGATCGCTCCCCCCTCGTGGGTCTTTGGGCTCACCGAGGGCGCGCGCGATCTGTACCCGCGCGCGACGCAGGCGAGAGTAGACGGTGTTGAGCTTGCAGCCGAGGGCGTCGGCGACCTCTTGGGCGCGCATACCCTCGACCTCGATGAGCACATAGACCTCGCGGCGGTCGGGCTCGAGGGCCGCGATCGCCTCGGCGACCCGCTCGAGGCGATGACGGGCGCTGACTCGCTCCTCGATCGGGCGCAGGGCGGGCGGCTCGCGGGCGGCGACCGCGGCGAGCTTTCGCTGGTGACGCTCGAGGCCGCGGCGGTGGTTCGAGGCCACTCTGCGCGCGACCCCGTGGAGCCAGGCGCGGACCGAGGCGTGCTTCGACCACGCGCCAAAGCGCCGGTGGACGATCACGAACACGTCCTGGCTAGCGTCCTCGAGCTGACCTCGGGGCACACCAAAGCGCCGCAGCGTCCGCCAGACGAAGGCGAAGTGCTCGTGATAGAGGGCCTCGAAGGCGGCCGACAGGGGCTCCTGGGCGCGCTCGGGCCGAAATTGATGATCGCGTGCGTTCACCCTCTACTCGGGCAGGTGTCCGGACGCCGAGATTCCGTCCCGGTGGTGGCGGCGGTCCGGGGATCAGGGCCGGCCCGTCGCCCGGGGGGAGGGCGGCGGCCCCAGGATCGCGGAGACCTTGGCCAGGAGCTGCCGCGGCGAGAAGGGCTTGTAGAGCAGGGGGGTGCCGGCCTCGCCGAACTCGTAGTGCTCGCCCTGACCGGCGCAGACCAGCACCGCGCCGCGGGGGTAGACCGTGCGATAGGCCGAGATGAGCTCGGTCGCGCGGCCGTCGGGGAGCAGCGCGTCGGTGCACAGCAGGTCGAAGCGCCCGTCGCCCAGCAGGCGCTCGGCGGCGTAGAGCGAGTGGGTGCAGGTCACGGCGTAGCCGGCGTTGGTCAGGGTCCTCGTCATCACCCGGGCGACGTCGAGGCGGTCCTCGACCAGCAGGACGTGGGCGTCGGCGCGGCCGACCGGGCGCAGGGTCTCGGTGTCCTCGACGTCGTCTTGGGGCTGGGTGGTGGCGTCGGGCCAGCGCAAGGTGAAGCACGAGCCCTGGCCCAAGCTGGACTCGACGTCGATCTGGCCGCCGGCGCAGACGACCAGATCGCGGACCATGGACAGGCCCAGGCCGGTGCCCTGCTGCGGGCCCTTGGTGGTGAAGAAGGGCTCGAAGAGTCGGGTCCGGATCTCGTCGCTGATGCCCGCGCCGTCGTCGGCGACGTAGAGCAGGGTCTCTCGTTGGGGGCTGGTCCGGCAGCCCACGCGGATCGTCCCCGGGCCTGCGCAGGCGTCGCGGGCGTTGATCACCAAGTTGAGCAAGATCTGCTCGAGCACGGCGGAGGACAGGGGGACGTGGGCGCAGCGGTCGACCTCTGCGCGCAGGTTCAGGGTCTTGGGCAGGATGCGGCCCATGGACCGCACGAAGCGCTCGATCAGCGGTCCGGGCTGGCAGTCGGCCTCGCTCTCGTCTCGCGGGCGGGCGAAGCCGAGCAGCTGGCGCGCCGTGGAGGAGGCCGACTCGACGGCGGCGCAGCCCTCCTCGACCAGGCCGCGGCGCTCGTCGGGGTCGTCGGTCAGCCCGAGCTCCTCGATGGTGCCCTGGAGCACCAGCAGCGCGTTGTTGAAGTCGTGGGCGACCCCGCTGGCCAGGCGCCCGGCGGCCTCGAGGCGCTGGGCCTGGGTCGCGACCTCGAGGGCCTGGGCCCGGGCGCGCTCGGCCTCGCGCTGGTCGGCGCGGGCGTCGAAGGCCAGGACCAGGGCCTCGCGCATGGCCAGCTGAATGCGCGTGAACATGATCGCCAGGCCGCTGGTGGCGATCGCGACGAGCCCGCTCATGCGCAGCCAGTCGGCCGTGGTCTCGGGGGTGTGTGGCACCGTCAGCCAGCCCTGCTGCGCGCCGATCGTGCTGATGAGCATCGTGGCGCTCGAGGTGATCACGCTGGCGACCGCGCCGCGAACATTGAAGAAGAATGTCGCGGACAAGGTGGCCCCGCAAAACAGCAGTCCGACGCCGAGCAGCGCGCCGTAGTGGAGAAAGCAGGAGATCGCGTAGAGGTGCAAGGCGACGCCGAGCAGCGCGTTGAGCCGGCGACTGGGGGGCGGCCAAAAGCCAGCGCCGAGGACCAGCGCGCAGACCAGCTGTAGGATCAGCAGGGGCGTGAAGCCGTGCTCGGTGACCTCGAGGGTGGTGAAGAGCAGGGCCGCCGGCGCGGCGATGTAGAGGATCAGGGGTCGAAGCGCCTCGATGGCGCCGAATTGGATCCCCTCGTCGACAGCCTCGAGGTCGAGCGCGGGCTGGTCTTCGTGCGCCTCCACCACCAACTTCATGATGCTAGCACCCATGGCATTGAAGCCACGTCCAATGCAGGTCTGCGGGCGCTCTCGGTCCTCTGGCCGTAGCGTCGCCTCGGGCCGCGCCGAGGCTGGATTGGCCTCGCCTGTGGTGGATGCGCGGACCGTGAAGCCGAAGGTGGGCGGGCGTGGGCTCGGCGGGTCGCGGCGAGGGGAGCGGCGACGCCTGGTGTCGCGCGGGGTGGGTACAAAATGTGGAGCGCAGCTCGGGGCGCTGAAATCATCATGGTGGGTTCGCTCCTCACCGAGTCTGCACTGGACATCGAGGCACCTGGGCGCAAGTCGCGAGTAGGTGCTGTATCGGACCCCTCGGTGTTAGGCTCGCTGCTGGGGTTGAAGCGAGAATTGCGTGTTGGGTTCCACCACGGGCTGCGAGGCCGTCGCACCATGCTCGACTTCGCTCGGGCGCTCCGGGGGCGGTCTCGGGGATGACGGCGCTCGACGAGCGGCTCAGCGAGCTCGGCCTCGATGAAGCCACGCTCACGCTGGCGGAGGCCTTCGTGGCGCGCGAAGGCAAGCTGGTCCTCGAGCGCGAGGCGCCGGCGGAGACCCTGGGCGAGGGCGATGAACGAGGTGAGGGAGAGGGCGACACGGGAGGCCCCGAGAGCACGGGGGTGCTCGCTCTGCCGCGGCTGCTCGGCGATGGCGATGGCGATGGCGATGGCGAGCTCGTGCTCGAGCGGACCATCGGCTCCGGGGGCATGGCCAAGGTCTGGTCGGCGCGCCAGCAGTCCCTGGGCCGACGCGTGGCCGTCAAGCAGCTTCGCGCCGAGCGGCGCAACGCCAAGAGCCGCGCGGCGCTGCTGCGCGAGGCTCGGCTAGCCGGCTCCCTCGAGCACCCCAACATCGTCCCGATCCACACCCTCGGCCGCAGCGACGAGGGCTGGCCGGTGCTGGTGATGAAGTTCATCGAGGGCACGCCGTGGAAGCGGGCCCTCGAGCCGCTCTATGTCGAAGGCCGCGACCCCGACCCCGGCCAGGTCGAGCGCGCGCTGCGGGTGTTCATGGCGGTGTGCACCGCCGTCGACTACGCCCACAGCCACGGCGTGATCCACCGCGACCTCAAGCCGGACAATGTGATGCTCGGGGCCTTCGAGGAGGTCTACCTCGTCGACTGGGGTCTGGCCCTCGAGCTCGGCCCGCGCGGTCACGCGCGGCCCGAAGACGTGATCGGCCTCGAGGGCACGCCGGGCTACATGGCCCCCGAGATGGTCGCCAGCGAGGCCGAGCGCATCGGCCCGTGGACCGACGTCTACCTGCTCGGCGCGATGCTCCACGAGGTCTTGCTCGGCGCTCGTCGCCACGTCGGCGAGAGCATCACCGAGACCTTGCTCGCCTCGCACGAGTCCTCGGCCCACGACTACCCGAGCTGGGTGCCGGAGGAGCTGGCCGAGATCTGCAACCGCGCCACGCAGCGCGAGCACGAGCTGCGCTTCGCTAGCGCGGCGGGCCTGCGCGACGCCGTGGGCGACTTCCTGCAGCACCGGGCCGCGGTCGATCTCAGCGAGGCCGCGCGCCAGAGCTTCGCGCGGCTGCGCAGGGAGACCCTCGAGCCCGCGCGCTTCGCCCAGCTCGCCGCCGAGGCGCGCTTTGGCCTGCGCCAGGCCCTGCGCGAGTGGCCCGAGAACGCCCGCGCGCGCCGAGACCTCTGCGCCCTGCTCGAGTTCTTGCTCGAGCGCGAGCTCGGCCTCGGCAACGCCCAGGCCGCGGCCAGCTACCTCGGCCAGCTGCAAGACGAGGCCGAGCGGGAGGCTCGCGGCGAGGTCCCGAGCGAGGCCGACGAGGCGATCGAGATCTCGGGCGGCCGCCCCGGCTACGCCAACCGCCTGGCCGACTACGAGTCGCGCCTCGAGCAGCTGCGGGCGCGCCAGGCCGCGCGCGAGCACGACGCGGAGGCCCTCGAGGCCCTGCGCCGCGACGCCTCCTTGGTGGTCAACGTCGCCCTGCGTCGGCGGCTCACGATGATCAACGCCTCGATCCTCGCGCTCGGGGCGGGGCTGCTCTTCTCCGTGCGCTACTTTGGGATCTACGAGCCCAGCTACGCCGCGATGATCGTCCTGACCGGGCTGCTGACCCTGGTCACGGGGATCGGCAGCAGGTTCATCGATCGCCGGGAGGGCAACCTCGCCAACCGCCAGCTCATGGCCTCGATCACCGCGGGCTGCGCTGGCGTGGTCTTGCTGTTCTCGGTCGCGTGGATCGGAAAGCTCGACCTGATCGCCACCCAGGCCATGGCCATGGTCATCGCCGCGACGATCTCCGGGGTCATGGGCGCGACCTTGGATCGCCGGATGCTGTGGACGGGGATCGGCTTCGTCCTCGCGGCGGTGCTGATCTGCCTGGTGCCGGATCTGCGCGGACTGTGGGTCTCGATCTTCGGCGGCTCGAGCTTCTTGCTCGGCAGCGCGCTGTGGCGGCGGATGAACTCGAGCGCGCGGATCGGCGGGGTCTCGGCCTGACGCCACTCGAACGCGGGCCTCCCCGACGGGGGAGGCCCAGGTAGGCAGGTTCCCGAGCGACCGCGCTATCCTGCCAGCGATGAACCGCGAGAGCACCCAGGTGATCCTCGTCCGCCGCCCCGAGGGGCTGCCGACTGGCGAAGACTTCGAACTGCGCACGGCCGAGGTCGGCGAGCCGGCGGCCGGCGAGGTCGTCGTCGAGAACCGCTTCATCTCCCTCGACCCGGCGATGCGCGGGTGGATGCGCGAGGGTCGGTCCTACATCCCGCCGGTCGGCCTCGGCGAGGTCATGCGCGCGGGCGCCGTGGGTGAGGTCGTGGCCTCGGCGGACCCAAAATTTTCCGTGGGTGACCACGTCTACGGCGTGACCGGGGTCCAGAGCGTGGCCCGGACCGCGGCCAAGGGGCTGACCAAGGTCGACCCCAAGCTCGCCCCGCTCTCGGCCTACCTGGGGATCCTCGGCATGCCGGGGATGACCGCTTACTTCGGCCTGCTCGAGGTCGGCGCCATGAAGGCCGGGGACACGGTCGTCGTGTCCGGGGCCGCGGGCGCCGTGGGCTCGGTGGTCGGGCAGATCGCCAAGCTCCAGGGGGCCAAGACCGTGGTCGGCATCGCCGGCGGCCCGGACAAGTGCACCCACCTGATCGACGACCTCGGCTTCGACGTGGCCATCGACTACAAAAACGAAGACGTGCGCGCGCGCCTGGCCGAGGCTTGCCCCGACGGCCTCGACGTCTACTTCGACAACGTCGGCGGCGAGATCCTCGACACCGCGCTCGGCCGCCTCGCCCGCGGGGCGCGGGTGGTGATCTGCGGCGCCATCTCTCAGTACAACCAGGCCGACAAGATGCGCGGCCCCGCCAACTACATGGCGCTGCTGGTCTCGCGCGCGCGCATGGAGGGCTTCGTGGTCTTCGACTACGTCGCGCGCTACCCCGAGGCCTACGCCAAGCTCGGGCCGTGGCTGGCCGAGGGCAAGCTGCGCTACCGCGAGACGGTGATCGACGGGCTCGAGAACTTCAGCGAGAGCTTTGCGAAGCTGTTCTCGGGCGAGAAGCTGGGCAAGCTCGTGCTGAAGGTCGGCTGAGGCTGGCGACGCTCGAGCGCGCGGGCTCGGACCGACTCCGGTCCGGGCCCGCGCGTGTTTTGGGCCGCTGTGCTCGGCGCGGGTCCGGCCGCGCTCAGGGCTGAGGCGCGGGCGCGCGCATGCGGATCAGCCCCTCCTGGGCGGTGCTCGCGACCATGCGCCCGTCCTGCGTGAAGATCCGCCCGCGCACCAGCCCGCGGCCGCCGTGGGCGTTGGGGCTGTCGACCACGTTGAGCAGCCACTGGTCGACGCAAAAGGGCTGATGGAACCACATCGCGTGGTCCAAGCTGGCGATCTGGACGCCGGGGGTCAGCCAGGTCACGCCGTGGGGCAGCATCGCGGTGGTCAAAAACGAGAAGTCCGAGGCGTAGGCGAGCAGGTAGCGGTGCAGCGCCGGGTCCTTGGGGAGCTCGCCGTTGGCCTTGATCCA
This sequence comes from Pseudenhygromyxa sp. WMMC2535, assembly GCF_011083025.2. Classification (NCBI taxonomy): domain Bacteria; kingdom Pseudomonadati; phylum Myxococcota; order Nannocystales; family Nannocystaceae; genus Pseudenhygromyxa; species Pseudenhygromyxa sp. WMMC2535. Next base: position 894,097 of record NZ_JABJWV010000001.1, on the reverse strand, counting down.
GAACATGCGCCGCGGCTCGCGAGAGGGCACCTGGATCAGGTCGGTCTCCGAGTCCAGGGGGCGGATCTCGAAGGGGCGCTCGGCGAGGAACTTGGCGCGAAAGGGCGCTGGGATCTGGTCCGCGTGGCGCTGGACCTGCTCTTGCTGAGTGAGCAGGGACTCGGGCGGGGGGACCTCGGGCATGTCGTCTTGGTGCTCGAAGCCGCTCTCTTCGACCTGAAAGGAGGCCGCGAGGCTGAAGATCGCCTTGCCGTTTTGGATCGCGACCACGCGCCGGGTGGTGAAGCTGCCGCCGTCGCGGATGCGGTCGACCTCGTAGACGATCGGGCGATCGACGGCGCCGCGGCGCAGGAAGTAGCCGTGGACGGAGTGGACGGCGCGCTCGGGGGGGACGGTTTGGACCGCGGCCGAGAGCGCCTGACCCAGGACCTGACCGCCGAACACCGAGCCCCAGCCGAGATCCTGGCTCTGGCCACGGAAGAGGTTGACCTCGATCTGCTCGAGGGCGAGGAGTTCGACGAGCTGGTTGAGGATCTGACTCATGGCGGGCCGACAATAGCGCCGCGCGAGCGCGCCGCCAGCTTGGGCCGCAATGGCCGGAATTGGGTCGCGTGCGGGCTCCTCGTGGATCGTTCGCGGGGATCGTGTGGATCCAGGTGGGTCATTGCGGAGACTTTTTCGAGCCACTGCTTCGAATTGCTCGTGTTTGAATTGACCTCGTTTTTCCTGGTGCGAACAACCTGGTGACGCGGCCATGTTCGAGCGCGCTGTGGTGTGGCGTCCATGGTCGGTGTGGCGTCGACGAACTCTGGGGTGGCGACGAACCATGGGGCATTCGTGCTGGTCCAAACTCGAGAACGAAGGTGAAGCCCGAGCGTTGGTGACCCGAAGTGAGCTGCGATTGGCCATGAGATCAGGCCCTCGATGGAGTCGATGCTCGATAGTCTTCACGACCTGATCTGGAGGCCAAGTGTGGCCAATCGTACAGGTTTGTCTCATGAATTAGGCCTGAGACACATGTGTCTCGCGCCAATGAGACACATGTGTCTCAGCAGGGCGCGGACGAACGAACGCGTGGTCTAGGAGGCCAGAAAAACAGACAATCCACAGGGGGCTATCTGGATCGGATGATGCACGTGATGAGGGCAGCCCCGGTTGCCTCTCATGAACATGCAGCAGAGCTTCCCCCCCCGCCCCCTTCCCTCCGAGTCCTGCGACGCCGACGTCGTCATGCCGCGAGACTTCGAAGAGGAGACGACTCAGCCGCTCGTCGCGGTACAGGCCAGTCGCGAGCCGACGCGGGCCGATCTCGACCAGCTCGAGGCTGGGGAAATTTGCCGCGTCTACATCGAAGAGCGCTACGTGCTGCACGAGCACCTGGGCTCTGGGGGCATGTCGGAGGTCTACGGCGGGGAGAACCTGCGAAACGGTCGCGCGCTGGCCTTCAAGATCGCGAGCGACTCCGAGGACGCGCAGGACCTCAACCGGGCGATGTTGATCCATGAGGCGCGGATCGGGGCCCGCCTGCGTCACCCGAACCTGGTCGATATCATCGATCTCGGGGCGACCCGCTCGGGGCTGACCTACCTGGTCATGGAGCGGCTGCAAGGCGAGGACCTCGCCGGGTTGCTCGAGCGCAGGGGTCGTCTGCCCTGGGTCGAGGTCCGCGAGATCATGCTCCAGATCTGCGCGGGGCTGAAGGCGATGCACGCGGCGGGGGTGATCCACTGCGACCTCAAGCCCGAGAACTGCTTTTGTGTCACGGGCGAGGAGGGCCGGCAGATCAAGCTGATCGACTTTGGCGTGGCGGCCCTGGTCGGGACGGACGTCGAGAGCGATTGCAGCTGGGACACGAGCATCCTCGAGACGATCAGCTCGTCGGGGACGCCGGCCTATATGTCGCCGGAACAGATCCTCGGCGACGAGGTCGACGCGCGCAGCGACGTCTATGCGCTGGGGGTGATCTTGTGCGAGCTGCTGACTGGCGCGGTGCCCTTCAGTGGCTCGACTCGCCACGCGGTGTTTCAGGCGCACCTGCACGGGGCTCGCCCGAGCTTGACGAGCCTCGCGCCGACGGGGCTGGACCTCGACTCGCGGCTGGAGGCCGTGATCGCGCGGGCGATCGCGGTCGACCCCGACGATCGCTTCGCCGACATCGGCGCGCTCGAGGCGGCGCTCGAGGCGATCCCCGCTCGCTCGCTCACCCGCGCCTCCGGCGGGGTCGAGGTGCCCGCGAGCTGCGAGTCCCAAAGTCGGATGGCGCGCGTTCGTGAGCTGATCACGCGTCGGCGTCAGCAAGACAGCCTGCGCCGCGCTCGGTTGCTGCCCTCGTGAGCCGTGGCGTTGGAGCGCGCACGAGGTGTGGCCCTCAGATGTCGAGGGACTCGAGGCGCCGGTAGAGGGTCGCGCGGGCGATGCCGAGCAGGCGCGCGGCCTTGGAGCGGTTGCCCCCGGTCTGGCGCAGCGCCGCGAGGATCTTGTCGCGCTCGGCGTCGTCGCCCTCGCTCTCGCTGGGGGTCTCGCCGGCCTCGAGCTCCCGCGGGAGGTCCCAAGGACGGATCGCCACGCCGCGGCAGCGGACCACCGCGTGCTCGATGATCCCTCGCAGCTCGCGGACGTTGCCCGGCCAGCTGTGCTGCATGAGCAGCTCGAGGGCGACGGGGTCGACCTCGCAGACCTGCTTGCCGGCGGTGACGTGTTCGTCGGCCAAGAACGCCTGGATCAGCGCGGGGATGTCCTCGCGGCGCTCTCGCAGCGGGGGCAAGAAGATCCGCGCGATGCGGATCCGGTAGAGCAGGTCCTCGCGGAACTCGCCGCGCCCGGACATGGCCTGGATGTCGCGGTGGGTCGCGGCGATGATGCGCACGTCGACCTTGCGCGGGCGGGTCTCGCCCACGCGAGTGACCTCGCGTTCCTGTAAGACTCGCAGCAAGGCGCGCTGCATGGTCAGCGAGATGTCGCCGATCTCGTCGAGGAAGATGCTCCCGCCCTCGGCAGCCTCGAACAGGCCCGGGCGATCACTGGTCGCCCCCGTGAACGCGCCCTTGATGTGGCCAAAGAGCTGCGAGCCCAGCAAGGTGTCGGTCAGGCCGGCGCAGTTGACGGTCACGAAGGGGCCGTGGCGGCGGGCGCTGGCCTCGTGGATGGCCCGAGCGACCAGCTCCTTGCCGGTTCCGGTCTCGCCTTCGACGAGCACCGTCCACGTCCCGGCCGCGACCTGCTCGATCGCGTCGTGGACCCTGCGCATGGCCTCGCTCGCGCCGATCAGCCCGTGGTCAGCCCGGCTCGGGGGCTCGCGGGTGCGCTGGTAGACCTCGGACACGTCGTAGATGAAGAACACGTGCTGGGTCGGGCTGCGGGGGTCGTCGCGGACGTCGATCTCGACGTAGCGCAGGCGCTCGTGCACGCGCAGGCGGGCGCCGATGCGGCTGCGCTCGGCCTCGGGCAGGGTCAGGCAGGCCTGGAGGGCTGCGCAGGCCCGCTCGTCGACGGGCAGGGCCCGCGTCCACTGCCGGCCGAGGGCGTGGGCCTCGACGCCGGCGAGCTCCGAGCAGCTCTCGCTGACGTGGAGGATCTCGCCGCCGGGGCTGATCACCATGGTGCCGACGCTGAGCAGGTCGAGGAAGCTGGTCAGCTCGGCGTTGCTCTGGCGCAGCGAGGACAGGGCCTTGGACAGGGCCTGGGTCGAGGCCTGGCGCCTGGCCTCGGCGCGGCAGGCTTCGAGCAGCCCCGCGTAGGTCGCGAGCAGGGGCTGGAGGAAGTCGATCATCGCCTCGTCGTAGCCGCCGGCGCGGTTGGCGAGGCCGACCATGCCGAGCAGCTTGTCGCCCTTGGCGACCGGGAGCCCGAGGTAGGCATGAAGAGGCGGGTGCCCGGGCGGGAGGCTGCCCCGGCGCGGGTCGTTGGCCGGGTCGTTGGCGAGCACCGGCGCCCCGGTCCGCAAGGTCGCGCCGAGCAGGGTGTCGAGGTTGCGAAACTCGAGGCCGGCGCCGACGAACTCGCGGGAGCTGGGATCCCAGGCGATGTTGGTGATCGCGTGGGTCCGCAGGTAGGGGGCGTCCTCGGCGTCGTAGCGGATCTCGCCGATCAGCCCGAAGGAGCTGTCCGAGAGCTCGAGGAAGTGCTCGAGCATGCGCTCGCAGACCGCGGCCAGCGGCTCGCCGAGGATGAAGGAGCGCTGCGCGGTGGTCACGGCCGTGGCCAGGCGGTTGGCGAGGGCGAGGCGCTGCTCGCTGGCCACCAGGGCGCGCTGCTCGTGTTCGACCCGGCGGATGTAGCGACGCAGCTCGAGGGCGTCCATGGCCTGGTGGGCGAGGCGCCGGAGCATCGTGAGCTGCTCGGGGCCGAGCACGTGCGGGCGGTGGTCGAGCACGCACAGCGTCCCGAGCACGTGGCCCTCGGGGGTGATCAGGGGCAGGCCGGCGTAGAAGGCCACGTGGGGCTCGTCGCAGACCAGGGGGTTGTCGCAAAAGCGCGCGTCTTCGCGGGCGTCCTCGACGACCAGGCTCTGCCCCGTGGCGACGACGTGACCACAAAAGGACAGCTCGCGCGGGGTCTGGACCATGTCGACACCGTGGCTGGCCTTGAACCACTGGCGATCGGCGTCGACGAAGGAGATCAGCGCCGCCGGCGTGTCGGCGACGTGGGCCGCCAAGGTGACCAGATCGTCGAAGTTCTCCTCGGGGGCCGTATCGAGGATCTCGTAGCTCTCGAGCGCGGTGAGCCGCGCTACCTCGTCTTTGGGTATGCGGGGTGCATGCATCTCGAAGCTCGCGCGCGCCACCTCGGAGATGCCTGGTGAACGTCGCGCTCGTGTCAGCATCGGTCCAACTACCAGGACGACACCCTCGAGGATGATTGGGGAATCGTCTTCAGTCTGGGGGATCCGTCCAGGGCCGACAAGGCGGCGCCGCGGGGATCCAGTCAATTGCGTATTTTCTAGATCGTCGCTTTGCCTGCGTCGAGGCGCGAAATCGGGCCATCATGTCGTTTTGATCGCATTGTCCATGATGGGGCCGGCGCGGCCTCGAGTGGCGCTGCTCGGAGCTCTGTCGAGTTTTGGGGGCGCCACGCTCGGGCCGCGGGAGGGGCGATGAAGAGCGGTCCGGCGCGGCCCCCCTGGCCTGGAACTTCGTCGCCTGGGCCGGCCAATGTGGGGTCTCGGTCGTGGCCGTATTGGGATGTGCGCGTTTTCCGCCTGGATCTGCCCAATGTCACGAGGCGCTGCGCGAGGCTCAATTGGTGCCTCAATGAGTCAGGCAAATCGAGCGACGCGGATCGTCGCTACTTTGGAACGCTGACAATCCGAGCAGCAATACGCGCTCGGGAATGCACGAACGATCTTCTGAGCGACTCGACCAATCGCGCGACGGGACGCCTGCGGTAGGGGGGCGCGGGCGAGTGGCGATACTTGGCGCGCGGGACAGCCGGCGGTCACTCGAGTAGCCACTTGTCCGGGCGGGTTGGGCGCCAACCCAGACCGCCGTCGTCCGCGGGCCAATGCGCGCAGTCGATGGCGGTCCATCTGCGAGAGCAGCGAGCGCTGCGAGAGCTTGGGGAACTCGGGCGGCCGCTCAGTCGGCCGCGGTGACGCGCAGGACCTCCTCGAGGGTGGTCATGCCGTCGTGGATCTTGTTGAGGCCGCTGCGCCGCAGGGTGTTCATGCCCAGGCGGATGGCCTCGGCCTTGAGCTCGCCCGTGGAGGCGCCCTGGAGGATGAGGTCCTTGAGCGGGTCCTTGAGCACCATGACCTCGTAGAGCGCGACGCGGCCCTTGTAGCCCGAGTCGCTGCAGGTCTTGCAGCCCTTGCCCTTCATCGGCGTGCACTTCTTGGCCTCGGCGGGCTTCATGCCGGCCTCGATGAGGGCCTCGGGGGTGATGCTGGTGTCCGGGACCTTGCAGTCCTTGCAGATCCGCCGGGCGAGGCGCTGGGCGACGATCAGGTTGACGGCCGCGGTGACCAAGAAGGGCTCGACGCCCATGTTGAGCAGGCGGTTGACCGTGGACGGCGCGTCGTTGGTGTGCAGGGTCGAGAGCACCATGTGGCCGGTGAGCGCGGCCTTGACCCCGATCTCGGCGGTCTCGAAGTCCCGGATCTCGCCGACCATGATGATGTCGGGGTCCTGGCGCAGGAAGGAGCGCAGCGCGGCCGCGAAGTTGAGGCCGATGTCCTCGTGCATCTGGACCTGGTTGATGCCGCCGAGGTTGAACTCGACGGGGTCCTCGGCCGTGGAGATGTTGACCTCGTCGTCGTTGAGCTCGGACAGGGCCGAGTAGAGCGTGGTCGTCTTACCCGAGCCGGTCGGGCCGGTGACCAGGCACATGCCGTAGGGCCGGTGGATGGCCTCCTTGAAGTCGCCGAGCGGCTCGGTCTCGAAGCCGAGCTTGGTCATGTCGAGCTGCAGGTTCTCCTTGTCGAGGAGGCGCAGCACGATCTTCTCGCCGTAGAGCGTGGGCAGGCAGGACACGCGAAAGTCCATCTCGCGGCCCTTGGACAGCTTGATCTTGATGCGACCGTCCTGGGGCAGGCGGCGCTCGGCGATGTCGAGGTTGCTCATGATCTTGAAGCGCGAGGTGATCGCGTTCTTGAGCTTGAGCGGGGGGTTCATCTCGTGGTGGAGCACGCCGTCGATGCGGTAGCGGACGCGGTAGCTCTTCTCGTAGGGCTCGATGTGGATGTCGCTCGCGCCCTTGCTGATCGCGTTGACCAAGATCAGGTTGCAGAGCTTGACCACCGGGGCCTGCTCGGCCTCGTTTTGGCTGTCGAGGGCCGAGAAGTCGTCGTCGTCGTTGTCCTCGAACTCGATGTCGTCGAGCTCGATGTCGCCGAGCACCTCCTGGTAGGAGGCGACCTCCTTGGCCGGCGCGTAGTAGCGCTCGATCGCGGCCTCGATCGCGGCGTCCGTGCTGACCACCGGCTCGATGTGCAGGCTGGTCATGAACTTGACGTCGTCGATGGCGTAGATGTTGGAGGGATCCGCCATCGCCACGATCAAGCTGTTGTTCGCGCGCTGGACCGGGATCAGCACGTGCTTGCTGGCGACCTCGCGGGGCACGAGCTCGATGACCTCGGGGTCGATCTCGAAGTCGTCGAGGGTGATCGAGGGGACGCCGTACTGCTTGGACAGGAAGTCGGTGAGCTCCGACTCCTGCAAGATGCCCAGGCGGGTGAGGCTGTAGGCCAGGCGCTTTCCTGTGCTGCGCTGATCTTTTTGCGCTTCGCGCAGCTGTTCGGTGGAGATGAGGTTCTCGCGGACCAGGAGTTCGCCAATGCGTTCGGAGGCCATGGGGGATTCTCGGGAGCGCGCGAACACCGATCTCGCGCTCGCGTCGCGCTCGCAAGCGAGGGTACACGTGCGGGGGGATCGCCGCCAACGGGCGCGCATCTCGGGGCCGTCGGTGTATGGACGATCGCGCTGCGGACCGCGCTGAGATATCCTCCCCGGCCATGACTGATGGGAAGAAGCGCAGCTCGCGCAACGCGCACGATTCCAAGCCTGGGCGCGACACCAAGCGCGGTCACGCGGGCGCCCGCCAAGGTCCGCGCCGAGGCAAGAGGACCAAGGACCAGTTCAAGCCCGCGGTGCGATCCCGCGGGGCGAAGGTCCGCGAGTCCGTGGCCCGCTGGCTCCGCGCCGGACACCCGTGGATCTTCCGTGACGCGCTCCTGCGTCCCCTCGATGGCGTCGAGCCCGGCGCGTTGATGGCCGTCGCCGACGAGGACGGCAACCACCTCGGCTACGGCCTGTTCGAGCCCGAGGGCGCCGTGGCCCTGCGCATGGTCAGCCACGAGGTCGACTTTCGCTGGGACGAGGACACCATGCTCGCGCGCCTGCGTGCGGCCAAGGCCCACCGCGAGCGCTACGTCGACGAGGGCTTCGCTGGGGCTTCGCGGCTGATCCACGCCGACGGCGACGGCTTCCCGGGGCTGGCGGTGGATCGCTACGGCGAGTTCTTGCTGGTCTACAAGTACGCTGCGGCCGTCGACGCCTACCTCGACCAGCTGCTCCCGCTGCTCGAGCAAGAGTTCGCGCCCGGGGGGATCTACCTCCAGGACCGCACGCGCTCGGTCAGCGCCGAGGACAGCCAAAAGCGCCCGCCGGCGGCCCACCTCGCCGGCAAGGCGGCGCCGCCCGAGTTCGAGGTCGAAGAGGACGGGCTGCGCTTCTTGATCGACGTGACCGCGCCGGTCTCCCCCGGCCTGTTCCTCGATCTGCGCGAGGGTCGGCGCATGCTCGAGCGCGTGGCCAAGGGCAAGCGCGTGCTCAACTTGTTCTCCTTCACCGGGGCCCTGGCCCTGCGCGCGGTCCGGGGCGGGGCGGTCGATGTCACCAACGTCGACGCCGCGGCGCGTTCCCACGCGCGCTGCCGCCAAAACCTCGCCGCCTCCAACATGGACCCGGAGGCCTGCGAGGCCCTGACCGGCGACGTGTTCAAGCACCTCGAGCGCTTTCGCCAGCGCGAGCGCAGCTTCGATCTGGTGGTCGTGGATCCGCCGCCCTTCTCCACGGTCAAGGGCTCGACCTTCTCGGCCCTCGAGCACTGGAACCAGCTCGCCGAGGCGATCGTCCGCGTGGTCGAGCCCGGCGGCGAGATCCTGGCGGTAGCCAACGCGGCGTCCCTGACCGAAGAAGAGTTCCTCGGTGCCATCGGCGAGGGCTCACAGGCGGCGGGGCGCAGCGCTCGGGTGATCGCCGAGTGTGGCCTGCCCCCGGACTTCCCCGTGCTCGCGGCCTTCCCCGAGGGCAAGTACCTCAAGGTCAAGCTGCTCACGGTGTAGGCGACGCCTGGGGCGGGCCTGCTCGGCCGGCGTCTGGGCCTGGTGGGGCCGGGCCCGAGGTGGGCCCGAGGTGAGCCCGAGGTGAGCCCGAGGTGAGATGGGGTGCCAAACCAAGCCCCCGGGGGAGCCCACCGTGGTCCTTGCGACGGCTCGGTCGCCCCTGATATCAGGGCGGCCGAGGAAGCCGACCATGACCACAGGACACAAACAAGACACGCCCGCGCTCGACACCCCCACCGCCCCCTCGCCGAGCCTCGAGCAGGTCCTGTCGGAGATCGGCCGGCGCGGCAAGCTGGCGCTGCGCCTGGGCGTGGTCAAGGGCACGCTGGTCCTGACCAGCGCCGTCACCCTCACCAACCTCGCGGCGGCGATCTTCGGGCCGGCGATCGCCCAGGCGTCGATCAACGAGGGCAGCGACTGGGCCCAGGACGAGGGCACCCGCGACGAGGGCAAGGTCCACTACTACGGCGAGTCGTGGTCGCACACCGAGACCACCGGCCAGACCTGCGGTGAGCGCGGCTGCTACGGCGGGACGACGACCACGACGGCGTGGGTCAAGATCCGCGTGCAGCCGCAGTCCGGGGCGGACCTCGACGCCAAGCGCGTCGGCGTGGTCTACCGCGACTACTACGGCAACCAGGCCACCGCCGTGGGCTCCTATTTTTCGACCCACGCCGACGGCTACGAGGAGTGGCACGTGCCCGTGGTCATGTCGGGCTACCAGACCGTGATGGCCTTCACCGCCTGGTACCAAGACGGCACCGGCCAGAGCCCGACCTGGTACGACGACAACATGGGCGAGCTGCACGTGGTCACCATGAACGGCCACCAGGCGATCCGCCGCAGCTACGCCACCGACGTGTCGATCGACGACACCGGCGTCCACGGCAGCATCGTCGCCACGGTCACCGACATCGACTACGACAAGGACATCCGCCTGGTCTACACCACGGACAACTGGTCGACGGTCGAGGAGCTGAGCATCGGCGAGGACGAGCTCAACGCGTGGCAGTGGGTCAGCGACTCGGGCAACAGCGAGACCTGGCAGCTCGAGCTCGAGCTCCCCGGGAGCTTCGATCACATCGAGTACGCCCTCGTCTACCGCCACGGCGTGGTCAACGGCGCCGACGAGTACGAGTACTGGGACAACAACTACGGCCAGAACTACCGGGTCGAGCTCAGCACCGAGTCCTGAACCGCGGACCGCTGCCTTGACCACGCGCCTGCCGATCGTCGAGCGCGGCCCCTCGCTGGACGAGGTGGACGGCTCGCTGGTGGTGTTTCGCCACCGCGGCGGGCGCGGGCTGGCGCTCTTTGGTGAGGTGGTGGACTGGCGCACGGGGCTGGCGATGCAGCCGCGTGGCGACCACGCCGAGCTCGCCCTGCGCCTGCGCCCGGGGATCTACGCCTACAAGTTCCGCACGCCCGCGGGGGACTGGCAGCTCGACGCCGACAACCCGCGGACGCGCAGCGTCGACGGCCAGCGCAACAGCGTGCTGGTCGTCGGCGGCAGCGCCGAGCCGCTGCTCCACGCGCCGGCCTCTCCGACGCTGTGGCTGGGCGAGGACGGGCGGGTGTGCGTGCGCGCGGGGCTGCGACGCGGCTGGGCGGGCGCGGGGGCGGGCGACGCCAGGCTCACGCTGCGCTGGGACGAGGGCGAGGGCCCGCGCGACGTGGCCATGCGGGTCGTCGCCGAAGAGGACGAGCACCGGATCTTCGAGGCCTGGCTGCCGACCTCGGCCCGCTTCTTCGACTACGTCTTCGTGCTCGCCGACGGGCGCGTGCGCGGTCAGGCCGGCGCCCCGGGCGTCGGCTTCCGCGTCGATCGTCGGCGCCTGCGGGCTCCGGCGCCGAGCTGGTGGCGCGAGGCGGTGGTCTACACCCTGCTCGTCGATCGCTTCCGCGCTGGCGGCCGCGGCGGGACCTGGCCGGCGCGGATCGTCGAGGCCGTCGACGCGGCCGAGCTGCGCGCGGGACAGGCCCCGCGCCACATCCCCTTCGGTCGCGTCGACGTCGACGAGCAGCGCCGCATGGCCTGGGAGCAGGGCAGGGCGGGGGGCGACCTCGAGGGGGTGATCGAGGGCCTGGATCACCTCGAAGCCCTCGGGGTCACGGTCCTGCACCTCACGCCGATCTTCGAGGCGCGCTCGGCCCACCGCTACGACGTCGTCGACATGCTTCGCGTCGACCCGGCGCTCGGCGGTGAGGCGGCGCTGCGTCGGCTGCTCGACGCGGCCCACGCTCGAGGCATGCGCGTGCTCCTCGACGTGACGGTGAGCCACGTGCACCGCGACTTCTTCGCGTTCGCGGACGTGCGCGCGCGCGGCCGCGACTCGCCCTACTGGGACTGGTTTCACATCCAGCGCTACCCCTTCGACGAGGGCCTCGACCCCGGCTACCTGAGCTACGCCAAGGGCGCCTGGCAGGAGCCCGCGCTGCGCTGCGAGCACCCGGGGGTCGTCGACTACCTCGTCGGCGTGTTCGAGCACTGGGCGCGCTTCGGGGTCGACGGCTTCCGCGTCGACGCGGCCGCCGACGTCCCCCTGGGCCTGCTCCGGCGGGTCCGCGAGGCGGTGGCTCGGATCGCGCCGCAGGCCGTGGTCTTTGGCGAGGTCGTGCCCGACAACCTCCAGCGCTGGACCGCGGCGGCCCTCGACGCGGCCACGGATTTCCCGGCCCAGCAGGCGCTCTACGCGTGGCTGTTGCCCAGGGGGGGCGAGGGGAAGGGGGGGGAGGGGAAGGGGGGCGAGCCCGAGGGGGCGGGGCGCGCGGCGAGCCTGCTCGCGCGCCGCCGGGCCAGCCGCGATAGCCTCGGCGCGGGGAGCCTGGCGTTCACGGCGACCCACGATCAGCCGCGCCTGCGGACCTTGGTCGGGCGCGCGCCGGCGCTGCTCGGTCAGCTGCTCGTGCTGCTGCGCGCGAGCGTGCCGGCGCTGCTCTACGGCGACGAACTCGGCATGCACAGCGACGAGCCCGAGCGCGGCTTCGAGGACGTCTGGCCCGACCGCGGCGAGCTGTCCTGGGACCCCGAGCGCTGGGACGCCGAGGCCCTCGCGCTCCACCGCGAGGCGCTGGCCCTGCGCCGGCAAAGCGCGGCGCTGCGCGAGGGCGACGAGCAGTTCTTCACGCTCGAGGGCGGCGAAGATCGGGTCTTGGGCCTGCGGCGCACCAGCGGCGCCGAGATCTTCGAGCTCCTGCTCAACGCCAGCGACGAGCCGCGGAGCGTCGCGCTGCGCGAGGACGCGCCCTCGGACGCGGTGCTGCGCTTGCGCCATGGCGAGGTCGAGCTGGCGCCCGAGGCGGGGCGCGTGACCCTCGGGCCGTGGGCCGCGGCGCTGCTCGAGCGTCGCCCGTCCGCGGCCGTGCTCGCGGTCCTCGACGCCCTGCGCACGACCAACGCCGCCCGCGCCGAGGCCTCGTTTCGCGCCGGCGAGCTGACCACCCTGGCCTTGCCCCGGCGCCTCTATCTGACGGTCACCGAGGCCTGCAACCTGCGCTGCGATCACTGCATCACCCACGCGCCGATCAAGACCCGCGAGGGCCGGGCGCGGACGATGCAGCCGTGGCTGCACGAGGCCCTCGAGGACGCCTTCGCTACGGCCGAGTACTTTGGCTTCACCCACGGCGGCGAGTCTCTGGTCAGCAAGCAGTTCATCCCGCTGCTGCGCGCCATCGCCCGCGCCCGGGGGCCCGGCGCCCAGCCCTTCGACGCCCACCTGCTCAGCAACGGCATGCGCCTCGACCTCGCCACCGTGGAGACCATCCACGGCCTGGGGATCAACAGCCTGGCCGTATCCCTCGACGGGGCGAGCGCGGCGAGCAACGACGGCCTGCGCCGCGGGGCGAAGCTCGACGAGATCCTCGCCAAGCTGCGGGCGATCGTCGCCTGGCGCGAGCGGACCGGCGCCGACCTGCGCCTGGGGATCTCCATGGTCGCGGGGATCGAGACCGTCGCCGAGCTCCCGGCCATGGGCCGCCTCGCCCGCGAGCTCGGCGTGGACTGGCTCAAGATCGAAGAATTTTACCCGGCCACGCCCCGGGCGAAGCGCGAGTTTCTCGAGCCTCGAGACCCCCGCTTCGCCGCGGGCATGGACGCCCTGCGGGCCGAACTCGCCGGCTCGAGCCTGGTGCTCGTGGATCACCGCGCCGTCCCTGCGGGCTGCTGGTGCCGCGCCGAGCCGGGCACGGCCCTGCGCGAGTTCCTCGAGGCCGACGCCTTCGCCAACCGGGCGCGCTTCTACGCCTGCCGCATGGCCTACGAGCAGGCCTGCGTCGAGCCAGACGGGAGGGTGCACGCGGTCGCCTACGAGGCCCCGGCGCTCGGGAGCCTGGCCGAGGCCTCGCTGCTCGAGCTGTGGAACGGCCCCCAGGCCCAGCATGCGCGGCGGGCCGGCCTGGCCTGGGCTCGTTCGCAGTGCGGCCTGGCGATCCCCTGAGATCGGGGCGAGGCAGCGCGCTGCGCCCGTGTTCCCGTGCGCGCACCTGCGCGTGTGCGCGTGTGTGTAGTCGAAGCCCTACCTTCTTCGCGCTCGCGGCGGTAAAGTGCCGGCAAGCATGAACGAGATCTTCGACCGCGTGCTGATGGCCGCCCGCAAGCTGGGCGCGTCCGATGTTCACCTCAAGGTCGGCCGCCCGCCGATCTTCCGCATCCGCGGTCAGCTGCGCACGCTCAAAGACGTGCCGGCGATGAACAACGACGTGATCGAGACCTTCGCGGTCAACATCATGAATCAGCGCCAGCACCAGATCTTCATGGAGAACTGCGAGGTCGACCTCGCCTACGGGACCGAGGACGGCTACCGCTACCGCGTCAACGTGTTCCGCCAGCGCGGGACCACGGGCATGGTCATGCGCATCATCCCCTCGCAGATCCCGGCCTTCGACCGGCTCAACCTGCCCCCGCGGGTGCGCGAGATGTCGACCGAGCACCGCGGCCTGGTCCTGGTCACGGGCATCACCGGCTCGGGTAAGTCGACGACGCTGGCCAGCCTGCTCGAGGTCGTCAACACCCAGCGGCCCGCGCACATCGTGACCATCGAGGACCCGATCGAGTACGTCTTCGAGGACAAGCGAGCGATCGTCAACCAGCGCGAGGTCGGCTTCGACACCATGGGCTTCAAGGGCGCGCTGCGCTCGGCCCTGCGCCAGGACCCCGACGTGATCCTCGTCGGCGAGATGCGCGACCACGAGACCATCCGCACCGTGATGCTGGCCGCCGAGACCGGCCACCTGGTGTTCTCGACCCTGCACACCGTCGACGCCACCGAGACCATCGCGCGCATTGTCCAGATGTTCCCCCACGAGGAGCAGATCGCCGTGCGTCTCCAGCTGGCCTCGATCCTGCGCGGGATCGTGTCGCAGCGCCTGCTCCCGCGGGCCGACGGTCGCGGGATGATCCCCGCCGTCGAGATCCTCGTGAACACGCCGCGCGTGCAAGAGATGATCTCTGACCAGATGCGCACCCACGAGCTCGTGGACGCGATCCGCGAGGGCGCCAACCCCTACGGCATGGTCACCTTCGACCAGTCGCTGATCGCCCTGGTCAAGCGCAAGCTGGTCACCTACGAGGTCGCGCTGGCGGCGAGCACCAACCCCGCCGACTTCGAGCTCACCTTCCGCGGCGTCACCGGCGGGCCCGACGACGACGACGAGGACGGCGAGTTCTTCGACCTCGATTGAGTGGGCGGCAGATCGGGCGCGCTCGCGGCACGACGCTGCTCGCGAGCGCCGCGTGAGCCTCGGCTCGCGCTCGCGGGCAGGGGTTTGCGCCTCTGCCCGCGCTCCTTTGCCTCGCTGCCGCTCTAGGAGCCCGTGGTGAAACCCAACACGACACCTCGCTTGGTCTTTTCGCCGAGGGCTTTGTCGCCAAAACTGGCAGTACGCCCGGTACAGCGGCATTTTGGCTTCGCGCCCTCGGCGAAAATCCCGGCGCGAGGAGCCGGGCTGGGTTCCACCACGGGCTCCTAGAGATCCCTCACGCGTGGCTCCGCGTGCGTGGTCCTGGGCGTGAAGGCAAGGCCGCAGCGCGGCGCTATGCTCTCGCCCCCATGGCTCGCTTCGCCGACGCCCACGAGATCCGCTCGACCTTCCTGCGCTTCTATGAGGAGCGCGGCCACGCCGTGGTGCCCAGCTCGCCCCTGGTGCCTTTCGACGACCCGACGTTGCTCTTCGTCAACGCCGGGATGGTCCAGTTCAAGGACGTGTTCACTGGCCGTGACAAGCGCGACTACAGCCGCGCGACCTCGGCCCAGCGCTGCCTGCGGGCCGGCGGCAAGCACAACGACCTCGACAACGTCGGGTTCACGCCGCGCCACCACACGCTCTTCGAGATGCTCGGCAACTTCTCCTTTGGAGATTACTTCAAGGCCGACGCGATCCGCTGGGCGTGGACTCTGCTCACCGAGGTGCTCGAGATCCCGGCTTCGCGCCTGGTGGTCTCGGTGTTCAACGGCGAGGGCGAGGACGCGCCCTTCGATCAGGAGGCCTTCGATCTGTGGGCCGAGATCATCCCTCGCGAGCGCATCTACGCCTTCGACGCCAAGGAGAACTTCTGGCAGATGGGCGACACCGGCCCCTGCGGGCCGTGTTCGGAGATCCACATCTTCCTCGAGGGCGACGAGGCCCCGCCCGACGCCGGCAAGCCGAAGATGGGCCCGGCCTTCGAGGACCGCCGCTACATGGAGCTGTGGAACCTCGTGTTCATGCAGTACGAGAAGCTGGCCAGCGGCGAGATGAACCGGCTGCCGGCGCCCTCGGTGGACACGGGCGCGGGTCTCGAGCGCCTCGCCGCCGTGCTCGAGGGCGCGCGCAGCAACTACGAGACCTCGCTCTTCCGGCCGATCGTGGATCGGGCCAAGTCCCTCGCCGGCGTGTCCGGCGACCAGGGGGAGCACGAGGCCAGCTTCCGGGTGATCGCCGACCACGCCCGGGCGGCGGCCTTCCTGATCGCCGACGGCGTGACCCCCGAGCAGAGCGGCCGCCCCTACGTGCTGCGCCGGATCATGCGTCGGGCGATCCGCCACGGCTCGCTGGTCGGCCTCGACGAGCTCTTCTTCCACAAGGTCTGCGACGAGGTCGTGCAGCGCTTCTCCGACGCCTACCCCGAGCTGCTCGAGGCCCGCGAGGCCATCGAGGGGGCCGTGCGCATCGAGGAGGAGGGCTTCCGCCGGACCCTCAACCGCGGTCTGCGGCGCGTGTCCAAGATCATCGAGGGCCTCGACGAGGGCGCGAGCGAGTTCCCCGTCGACGAGGCCGCCGATCTCTACACCAGCGCGGGCTTCCCCGTGGACCTCACCCGGGTGATCGCCGAGGAGAACGACCTGCGCCTCGACGAGGCGGCCGTGGCCGAGCGCCTCGAGGCCCTCAAGGGCGACGCGGGCTTCGCCGGCGTCGGGGCCAAGGTCAGCGACGTCTACTTCGAGATCGCCAAGCGCCTGGGCAAGGGCAGCGAGTTCTTGGGCTACGAGGTCGACGAGGGCGAGGGCACGCTGCTGGCCATCGTCGTGCCGGGTGAGGGGGAGGGCGAAGACGCGGCCGAGCTCGTCGAGATCCAGGAGGCCGGCGTCGGCCAGCGCGTCGAGCTGATCTTCGACCGTACGCCCTTCTACGCCGAGAGCGGCGGCCAGGCCGGGGACACCGGCGAGATCCGCTTCGCGCACTCCGACCAGGGCCCGGGCAGCGACGCCCGTCTGCGCGTCGAAGACACCCGCAAGCCCACGGGCGGCCTGCACGTCCACGTGGCTACCGTCGAGCAGGGGGCGATCCGCGTCGGGGACCGCTTCGCCCTGCGGGTCGAGGCCGCGCGCCGCGACGCGATCCGCCGCAACCACTCGGCCACGCACCTGCTCCACCACGCCCTGCGCGCGGAGCTCGGCAAGCACGTGACCCAAAAGGGCTCGCTGGTCGCTCCCGAGCGCCTGCGCTTCGACTTCTCCCACGGTGGGCCGCTGACCCGCGAGGAGACCCGCGAGATCGAGGCGCGGGTCAACGCGATGATCGTCGCCAACGCGCCCTCCGGCACGGCACAGATGAGCCTGCCCGAGGCCAAGGAGGCCGGGGCCATCGGCCTGTTCGGTGAGAAGTATGGGGATCAGGTCCGCGTGGTCACCATCGGCGGCGACTCCGTCGAGCTGTGCGGGGGCACCCACGTGCGCCGAGCGGGCGATATCGGGCTGTTCAAGATCATCGCGGAGGGCGGCGTCGCCCAGGGCGTGCGCCGTATCGAGGCCGTGACCGGTCTCGGGGCGCTGCGCTGGGTTCAGGACACCGCCGCGGTGCTCGAGGACGTGGGCGCAGAGCTCCACGCGCGCGACCAGGCCGACGTCATGGTCCGCCTCGGCAAGCTGCAAGAGGAGCTCGCCGACAAGCGCCGCGAGGTCGACTCGCTCAAGCGCAAGCTGACCACCGGCGGGGCCGCGGCGGGCAAGGGCGACGAGGTCGTGGAGGTCTCCGGGGTCAAGCTGATCGCTCGGCGCGTGCCCGTGGCCGACCCCAAGATCATGCGCGAGGCCGCCGACACCCTGCGGGATCGCATGGGCTCCGGCGTGGTCGTGCTCGCGGGTGAGCGCGACGGCAAGGCCAACTTGCTGGTCGCAGCCACCAAGGACCTCGCGGGCAAGACCGTGCACGCGGGCAAGCTCGCCGCGGCCTTGATCACCCACGTGGACGGTCGCGGCGGTGGTCGTCCCGATATGGCGCAGGCGGGTGGGCCCAAGGTCGCTGGCCTGGACGAGCTGATCGCGGCCGCTCCGGCCTCGCTCCAGGCTCAGCTGGGTTGAGCCTTGGCCTGAGGCCTGGCCTGAGTCCTGGGTTGAGCCCTGCGACGGCTCGTCTCCGCGAGCGCCCACGTGCCTCCAGGTCGGGAGCGCGTGGGCAGGCAGGCAGGTCCGCACGGGCAGGGGGGCGGATCTCCGTGCTATCTTCTCGCCATGGAGCTCGCCGAGTTGCTCGAGCGTGAAGGCCTGGAAGGCGAGGATCTGCTGTCCTGGGCGCGATCGCGGGCAGAACAGCTGATCACCGAACTCGCGGAAGACGACCCCCTGCGCGCCCTCCTGGAGGGAAGCTCGGTCTCGGCGGAGACGCTCGCGGCCCTGTCTGCGCCCGCTGAACAGGTGTTGACCGCGTCCGAGGAGGGCAGCCCGGTCACCATGGTCGAGGACAGCGAGAGCTCGACGGCCTTCGAGGTGGTGGGGGTCGAGCTCGATGAAGATGAAGGTGAAGACGAAGACGCGCCACGGGGGCGTCGCCGCGAGCCCTCGATGCCCCAACCCACGAGCGCGGACGAGCTCCCGCCGCCGCCCGAGCACACCGGCCTGGCCGAGGGCGAGCCCGAGCCCCAGCTCGAGACCGTCGACACGGGGCCCATCGATCTCGGCTCGCCCGAGGCGGAGCAGCTGATCGCAGAGACCATCTCGTCGTCATCGGGCGCGACCGAGACCGCCGGCTTTGCGGCCAGCGACGAACTCGACGCCGAGGAGGCGCCGGCCGGGCTCGAGCGGGAGCAGCCGCCGACGCTCGAACTCGAGGACGCGGCAGAGGAGCCAGAGAGCTTCGAAGGCAGGGCTGAAGAGCCGCCGGCGCTGGGGATGGAGGAGCCGCCCGCGAGCTTGGAGGTCGGCGGGGAAGAGCCGTCGGCGAGCTTGGATGTTGGCGAAGAAGAGCCGCCGGCGCTGGGGATGGAAGACGCGCCGGCGAGCTTGGAGGTCGGCGAAGAAGAGCCGCCGGCGCTGGGGATGGAAGACGCGCCGGCGAGCTTGGAGGTTGGCGAAGAAGAGCCGCCGGCGCTGGGGATGGAAGAGCCGCCGGCGCTGGGGATGGAAGACGCGCCCGCGAGCTTGGAGGTCGGCGAAGAAGAACCGCCCGCGCTCGGGATGGAGGAGCCGCCCGCGAGCTTGGAGGTCGGCGAAGAAGAACCGCCCGCGCTCGGGATGGAGGGGATGGAGGAGCCGTCGGCGAGCTTGGAGGCTGGCGAAGAAGAGCCGCCCGCGCTGGGGATGGAGGGGATGGAAGACGAGTTTGCGAGCCTGGAGGCAGGCGGAGACGAGGAGCCGCCGCCCGCGCTGGGGATGGAGGGGATGGAAGACGAGTTTGCGAGCCTGGAGGCGGCCGGAGACGGGGAGCCGCCGCCGGAGAGCCTGTCGGCCGCTAGCGAGGAGCCGCCGGCGCTCGAGGTCGAAGACGCGCCGGCCGAGCAGGAAGCCGCGGAGGCGCCTTTGCGCGAGGACGCGCCCGTCAGCGAGGACGAGGCGCCCGCGCAGGCCGAGGGGGAGGAGTTCGAGGAGCTCGACCTCGAGGAGTTCGAGGAGCTCGATCTCGAGGAGTTCGAAGAGCTCGAGGAAGAGGCGAGCGACGATGAGGCCAACCCTCCACGTCCGCCCGGAGGCGCTCCGCCGCCGCCCCCCGGAGGCGCGCCGCCGCCTCCTCCTGGCGGCGCGGCGTCATCCGAGGGGGATGACGAGGAGGGGAAGGACGAAGACGAGGACGACGACGAAGACGACGACGAATTCGACATGAGCTTCGACGAGTGAGCGGCGCGAGAGGGCCCGCGCGCGCGGCCCCTCTCGACCTTCGCGTCGAGATCGAGTCGAGCTAGGAGCCCGTGGCTCCTAGAACTCGGCGCCAGCGAAGCGGAACTGGCGAGCCAGCTGCTTGCGCCCCTCGGCGCCGCGCCCAGGGTTCTCGCCGAGGGTGGCGAGCGCGTCTCCGGCCGGGGTCGCCCCGCGCTCGACCTGAGCGTCGAGGGCGTCGAGGAAGCGGGCCTCGGTGCGGTCCTTGCTGTCGCGGACGTCGAGGCGATCGAGGCCAGCGCGGGCGAGGGCGAGCAGGGCCTTGCACTTGGCCAGGACCTCGGGGTCGCACAGGCCGTGGGTCCGGGCGCGGCGCCACAGATCCATGCGCGCCGCGAAGTCGAGGTCGCGGACGAGCTCCCAGGCGCCGTCGCGGGCGTCGTCGTCGTACATCAGGCCCTTGCACAGGGCCGGCAGGGCGCAGACGGTGCGCGAGCCGACCGAGTCCGCGCCGCGGATCTCGATGAAGGGCTTGAGCCGGACCTCGGGGAAGAGGGTGCTCAGGTGCAGCTCCCAGTCGGCCTGGGTGGCCCGGTGCACGGTGCCCTGGCCGTCGCGGAAGCCCTCGGCCAAGAAGCGCCTGAAGGGCACGTGATAGGGGTTGTAGCGGCCCTCGCGGCGGACGAAGAACATCGGCACGTCGAGGGCCCAGTCGACGTAGCGCTGCCAGCTGAACGCGCCCTCGAACACGAAGGGCAGCAGCCCGCAGCGATCGGGGTCGACGTGCTCCCAGACCTGCGAGCGAAGCGATCGCACGCCGGCGGCCTCGCCCTCGCGGTAGGGCGAGTTGGCGAAGAGCGCGGTGATCAGCGAGGAGACCCCGAGCATCAGCCGCAGCCGGCGACCGCACTGGGCCTCGTCCTTGTAGTCGAAGTTGGCCTGCACGGTGCAGGTCCGCAGCATCATGTCGAGGGCCATGTCGCCGCGCGTGGGCAGGTAGGCGCGCATCACCTCGTAGCGGCCCTTGGGCATGAGGTCGATCTCGTCCCGGGTCGCAAAGGGGTGGAAGCCGCAGGCCAGCCAGGACACGCCCATGGGCTCGGCCACGGCGGTCAGCTCTTCGTAGTGCGTCGTGAACTCGGCGCAGGTGTGGTGGACCGTGGGCAGGGGCGCGCCGCTGAGCTCGAACTGGCCGCCGGGCTCCAAGGTGATCGAGGCGCCGTCGCGCTCGAGGGCGATGAGCTCACCACCGACGCCGCGGTCCCTGGACTCGCGCCAGCCAAAGCGATCGCGCAGACCCTCGAGGGTCGGGAGCACGTGCTCGCGGTAGCGGACGGGCGCGGGCGTGCCCTGGTCGTCGAGGTAGAGCCCGAACTTCTCCTGCTCGGTGCCGATCAGGTGGCCGTCGGCTCGCTTGGCTCGCTCGAACCAACGCACGAGCTCATCGCTGCTCTCGATCTCGGTCGCGTCACCTCGCCAGGTCGGGGCGCTCACGAGCGGGCTCCGAGCTGGGAGAGACGAAGGCCGGTGCAGTTCGGGCGAGGCTTGTGATGCATGAGAGGTTTCAGGCCTGTCGCGGGGCTGGTACGGGTCGCCGGGCGAGCCGTTACCGGGCGGTCTTTTACACCCTAGCCCGAAGCCGGCCCAGCGGCCGGTCCAGGTGCGTGAGCGGCTCGCGCGAACCCGCGGGATCCCAGCTCACGAGGCATACGAGAGGTGGTGTAGAAGGGGGTGGTGAGCCCTTGTCACACCTCGATCACGGGGTACGGCTCTCCTTGACCCTGTGGGGGCGCGGGGTTAGCCTGCGTCGGCTCGAACGTCGGGCACCGAGGCTTTCAATGGCACTTCCCACTGCTCCGGACGCTCCCTGCGTCATCGGCAATCAGATCCTCATTCGCGGCACGCTCGTCGGCGAGGAGGACCTCGTCGTCGAGGGCCGCATCGAGGGCGCGATCACGCTCGCGGGTCATCTCACCGTGGCCGAGGCCGGCGTCATCGAGGCCAACCTCGACGTCGACAGCGTCGAGGTTCGCGGCGAGGTCATCGGCGACATCGTCGCTGCTCGCTCGATCACGATCCACCAGGGCGCGCGCGTCCAAGGTAACGTCCGCGCACCGCGGGTCATCGTCAATGACGGCGCGCAGTTCCGCGGCGGCATCGAGATGAAGGTCGACCTCCCCGAAGACCTCGCCAAGGCCCTCAGCCGCGGCTGAACAACCTCCAACCTCGCAATCCAGCAAAGACCTCCCCCATGGCCAACACTGTCATAGGCAGCACCATCGTCATCGACGGCGAGATCTCTGGCGAAGAGGATCTGACGATCTTCGGCACCGTCAAGGGTCAGATCAGCCTCCGCGAGAACATCGTCGTCGAGCGCGAAGGCGTCGTCGAAGCCAACGTCGAGACCGCCACCATCACCGTGCACGGCTCGGTGACCGGCGACATCCACGCCACCGATCGCGCCGAGCTGCGGGCCGACTGCCGCGTCGTCGGCGACATCCACGCGCCGCGAATCCTCATTGCTGACGGAGCCTCGTTCAAGGGCAACGTCGACATGGATGGCTGACGCGATGGCGACACCGCGTACAGGCACCGAAGAGGGCGTCGAGGAGACCGTCGTCGGTCCGGCGATCGCCGTCCGGGGTCGCGTCGAGGGCGAGGAAGATCTCCGCGTCGAGGGCCGGGTCGAGGGATCGATCTCCCTGACCGAGACGCTCTACGTCGAGCCCGAGGGTGTCGTGCTCGCCGAGGTCGAAGCCCGCGACGTGGTCGTCTCGGGCATCGTGATCGGCGACGTCACGGCCAGCAACAGCATCACCCTCAACAAGGGCGCCAAGCTCGTGGGCAACGTCCGCGCGCCCCGCTTGATCATCGCCGACGGGGCCTCCTTCCGCGGTGACGTGACCATGGGCGCCGACGATCAGGCCCCCGCGCCCTCGCGGACCCGGGCCACGGCCACCGTGCCCCGAGGTGCCATCTCCGGCTCCTCCACGCGCACGCGCGGACGTGCGGTCAGCGGCAGCCTCGAGGCCCGTCGCACCCCGCCGGCGCGCCCGACCGCGAGCACCTCGTCGACGCCCGCTCCCCGGGCCGCCGCACCGGCACGCGCCGCGGCGCCGCAGCGTCGCAGCGCCGACGAGGACGACGTGACCGTGGTCATCAAGCACGCCGCCCTGCGCAAGGGTGAGGCGCCGCCCGAGGAGGAGGACGAGGGCAACGCTCGTCGCCGCCGGGCCAAGAAGTCCGCGCGCATGCCCGCTCGAGGCCGGCGCAAGGCCGGTCGTCGCGGCAAGGACTGAGCCGCGGCTCGCTGAAAAAACCCGCAACCGGCCTCGTCGGTTGCGGGTTTTTTCATGGCCTAGGAGCCCGTGGTGGGTTTCACCACGGGCTCCTAGGGCCGACTCGCCGGTGAGTGCAGATGAGTGTTCACCAACGTTTGTGAACTCGGGCCGACCGACGCTGAATGGCGCCCGAAGCGGAAAAAAGCTGTTACCATCCGACCCGACTCGAGGTCAGTCCATGCGCAAGTTCGTGTTCCAGTCCCTCCTCGCCGCTACGCTCGCGGTCTCCGTCTCGACCACCGTGGGCTGCAATAAGGGCGACCCCAACGCCCTGGAGACCCAGGTCAAGAAGCTCGACGAAGAGGAGTCCCGCTCCGAGGGCTTCCAGCAGCTCGAGCGTATCGTCTCGGGCATCGTCACCAACCCCGAGGACCCCCGGCGCCAAGAGTTCGCCGAGAAGGTCCTGCCCAAGTTCGAAGAGATCTGGGACAGCGCCGAACCCTACCGCGAGCAGATGCTGACCATGGCCCTGCAGATAGAGCGGCCCGAGGCCGCTGGGATCTGGAAGAAGGCCATCATCGTCGACGGCAGCGCCGAGGCGCACAAGCAGGCGATCATCGCCTTCCAGGGCATCCGCGCCGCCAACGCGACGGAGCTCGGAGGCCCCATCGCCGAGCAGTTCAAGGCGCTCAACGAGAGCCCCGGCAAGGACATGGGCGCCGGCCAAGAGGGCGCGCTGCGCTACGAGATGGCCAAGACCCTCGGTGAGCTCAAGGCCAGCGAGGGCGTCGACGTGCTGATCGAGACGCTCGAGATCCCCGAAGAGACCATGGGCGAGGCCAAGCCCGTCTACAAGGCGGCGATCGACGCCCTCGGGCAGATCGGGGATCCCAAGGCCGTCGACGCGCTGATCACCGTGCAGTTCGCCGTCGCCGACGCGCCGGGGACCCAGTCGATCGGCGAGCGCGGCGTCCGTGCGCTGGGGGCCATCGGCGAGCCCGCCGTGCCCAAGCTGCTCGAGACCGTCGAGGGCAAGAACGAGAAGGTCAACAAGCTCGCCGTCGAGAAGGGCGCCGACGTGACCTCCGTGCAGGCCACTGCGGTGCGCACCCTGGGCGTGATCGGGTCCAAGACCGCCGCCGAGGCGGTGATCGCCTACATGCCTCAGCGCGACTGCGGCGAGGAGCCCGAGGAGATCGAGGACGAGGACGAGCTCGGCCAGATGGCGCTGCTGCGCCAGGTCGCCGCCAACGCCCTCGGCCAGATGCGCGCCGAGTCTGCCGTGCCTGCGCTGTGCTCCTGCCGCGACGCGACCCACGATCCCGGCGACACCTGGGTGGTGGTCTCGGCCCTCGGCCGGATCGCCTCCCCGGAGGCCTTCGAGTGCCTCGAGACCGTGGTCAGCGAGGGCTACTACGACCCCGAGATCATGGGCGCCTCGGACCTCAAGTACACCCTGCGCTGGGAGGCCGCGCGCTGGATGATCATCGCCGCGGCGCCGGACAATGTCGCCGACGTCAAGGCCGTCATCGAGGGCAACGACCCCAAGGTCAAAGAAGAGGTCGAGAAGCTCGGCTGGATGAAGGGCCTGGCCGTGGTCGAGGAGTGCAAGGACGACAAGGACTGCTACGGCAAGGTCCTCGCCGACACCACCCGCGACTGGTTCGAGCGCGAGGTCGCGGCCTTCAACTTCGCCCGCCGCTCCGAGCCCGGCGACACCGAGGCCGCCGTCCAGCTGGCCAAGGCCTTCAAGACCCGCGATCCCTCGGCGCGGGTGAACATCGCCTGGCTGACCGCCTCGGTCGCCGGCGACGAGCCCTGCCCCGAGTGCGCCGCCGAGCTCGAGAAGGTCATGAAGTCCGAGGAGCTCACCAAGGACAGGCTCATGCAGGGCGCCTGGCTGACCGCGCGCCAGAGCATCGCCAAGGTCGGCGGCGGCAGCGAGGACTGAGCCCCAGGCGTCCGCGCTCCACACGATCACGAAAGAGGAGGCCCCGAGGGGTCTCCTCTCTTCGTTTCGAAGCCCTCAGAGATCTCGCGTGCGCTCGACGACCGGGCGGATGTGTGGGGGATGCTCTTCGTCCCCGTCTCCAGCCTTCGCGTTGGTCTCGGCGCCAGCCTCGGCGTTGGCTGGGGCCGGGCCGGGCTCGCTCACGTAGATCTGGCGCAGGCGCTCGACGGGCGAGATCCCGAGCATGTCGAGCCTGCGCTCATAGCGCTCGATGCTCAGGGTGTCGACCTTGGCGTCGCGCGCCCGGCTGAGCGCTGCCCTGGCCGCGAGGGCGGCCTCTTCGGCCTCGCGCACGCGCCGATCCAGCCGCGCCTCGGCCCCGAGAAATTCGCTGGCCTGCGGTCCGCCCACCCAGCCGTGGACGACGGGCTCGGCCTGGCTCGCGGCCTGCTTGGGAGAGAGCAGCGCGCCAAACACCCCCGCCGCGATGGCCACGCCCGCGAGGACGCCGAGCGCCGTCGCCAGGCGAAGGCCCGAGCTGAGCTCCAAGGAGCGTGAGAAGCGGGGCAGGCCGCCAGGCACGCGGAGATCATAGACGAGGAAGCAGGAACATCGAAGGTCCGACCATGTCATCCTCCGCCGTGGTGCACCGCTCGCTGGTAAAGACGACGCTCACCGCGGCCTTGGGGATCTGCCTGGGGGCTGGTCTCGCGGGCTGCGCGACAACTGGAGGGGCGGGGGCAGGGGAGGGGCCGGAAGGCGCGAACCCTTCGGCAGCTCGCTCGCCGCAGCCGGCCCAGACCGAGGCCGCTGGCGAGCAGGGAGATCCCGCCGCCTGGCTCGCCGCCGCTGAACAGGCCCTCGATGGAGATCGCCCCGCTCGCGCGGCCGCGCTCTTTGCCCGCTACCTCGGTGAGGACGCCCGCGCCGAGGGGGCGCGCCAGGCCTATCTCGGCCTCGCCCGCGCCCACGAGCAGCTCGGCGACTTCGAGGCGGCGATCCGCGCCTACGAGGGCTTCTTGGCCAACTTCCCGGAGGATCCGCAGGCCGTGGAGGTGCTCTCGCGGCGGGGCGCCTGCGAGGCAGAGATCTCGTCTTGGGAGCGATCTGCCGCGTCCTTCGCCGAGGTGCTCACACGCGGGGGCGAGGCCCTCTTGCCCAGTGAGCGGGTCGAGGCCCTCGCGCGCCAAGGCTACGCGCTCTTCGAACTCGAGCGCTTCGACGCGGCCGAGGCCGTCCTCGCCCAGGCCGACGCGATCTACAAGGAGGCGACCGAGAGCGGCGAGGAGCGCTTTCAAGACACCTACTTCGTCGCCATGGCGCGCTTCTACCAGGCCGGGATCCTGCACGTGCGCTTTCGTCAGTCGCCGATCCGCCTGCCCGAGGCCCAGATGGCCAAGGACTTCGAGGCCAAGCTCGCGCTGCTGGAGCGCGCCCACGAGGCCTACAACGAGGTCATCCGCGCTCGCCACGTGTTTTGGGTCTCGGCCGCCGGCTATCAGCTGGGCTCGCTCTTCGAGGAGTTCTACGACTCGGTGATGTACGCGCCCATGCCCGACTGGCTCGACGAGAGTCAGCGCCGGATCTACTACGCCGAGCTCGAAGAGCAGCTGCGCCCGGTGGTCGAGAAGGCCGTGTGGGTGTTCGAGAAGAACCTCGAGACCGCGCGCAAGCTCGGCTACGACAACGACTTCATCGCGCGCAGCGAGGAGCGCCTCGCCTCGCTCCAGTCGATCATGCTCGGCCGCGACGAGCGCCAAGGTCCCGTCCCGCGACTCGCGCCCCAGCGCGGCGGTGGGGCGGCCCGAGGCACGGGGGAGCAGCTGGCGATCAGCGGAGAAGATCTCCCGGCGATCGAGCGAGAGCTCTTCGTGCCCCTGCCGACCACGCTCTGAGCGCCCAAAATCCGCGAGAGAGCCGAGGGCCCGAGAAAACAGTGAGTTTTTCCTCGCTGGAGACCCTCCCCAGTGGCCCACAGCTCGTCTTGACCCCTGTCAGAACGGACGCTATACACCGCCTCCACTTCGGCCTCTTGGCCAGGGAGATCAGGAGCTTTCTCAAACAGCACGCTGGCGTAGCTCAACTGGCAGAGCACCTGATTTGTAATCAGGCGGTTGCGGGTTCGACTCCCACCGCCAGCTCTCAGTCCAAACAGTCGAGCAGCTCAAGAGCAAGCAGCGCTACCGCTACATACGGATGGGTGCCCGAGTCGGCCAAAGGGAGCGGACTGTAAATCCGCCGCGTTTACGCTTCGAAGGTTCGAATCCTTCCCCATCCATCGACCCGCGGGAGTAGCTCAGTTGGTAGAGCGTCAGCCTTCCAAGCTGAATGTCGCGAGTTCGACCCTCGTCTCCCGCTCCATTTTTTCGTACACAGCAAACCTCAGGCGGCCCACGCGTCGTCATGCCCTTGTAGCTCAGTTGGTAGAGCGCATCCTTGGTAAGGATGAGGTCAGCGGTTCGAATCCGCTCAAGGGCTCCACCTTTCCAAAGTCAGCCCCCACGGGCGCCTCGCCGCCCCCAGCAAGCCCCAAGCAAGCGGAGTAAGAGCCATGTCCAAAGAAAAATTCGTTCGCGAGAAGCCCCACGTGAACATCGGGACCATCGGTCACGTGGACCACGGCAAGACCACGCTGACGGCTGCCATCACCAAGGTGTTGGGGCTGCGTGGCTGGGCCGAGAAGGTCGACTTCGAGAACATCGACAAGGCGCCGGAGGAGCGCGAGCGCGGCATCACGATCTCGACGGCGCACGTCGAGTACAACTCGGAGATCCGCCACTACGCGCACGTCGACTGCCCCGGGCACGCCGACTACATCAAGAACATGATCACGGGCGCGGCGCAGATGGACGGCGCGATCCTGGTCGTGTCGGCGCCCGACGGCCCGATGCCTCAGACGCGCGAGCACATCCTGCTCGGCCGCCAGGTCGGAATCCCGGCGATCGTGGTCTTCCTGAACAAGGTGGACCAGCTCGACGAGGAGGACGAGGAGATGCTCGAGCTCGTCGAGGTCGAGGTCCAGGAGCTGCTGAGCAAGTACGAGTACCCCGGCGACGACACGCCGATCATTCGTGGCTCGGCGCTGAAGGCCCTTCAGTCGGACACCTGGGAAGCCGACGACGCGAAGTGCATCTTCGAGCTGATCAAGGCGTGCGACGAGTGGATCCCGGAGCCGACGCGCGACCTGGACAAGCCCTTCCTGATGCCGATCGAGGACGTGTTCACGATCTCGGGTCGCGGCACGGTGGTGACGGGTCGCATCGAGCGCGGGATCGTGAAGGTGGGCGAGGAGATCGAGATCATCGGTCTGCGCGACACCCAGAAGACCACGTGCACGGGCGTGGAGATGTTCCGCAAGCTGCTCGACCAGGGCCAGGCTGGCGACAACGTCGGCTGCCTGCTGCGCGGCGTGAAGCGTGAGGACGTGGAGCGCGGGCAGGTGCTTGCGAAGCCGGGGTCGATCACGCCGCACACGACCTTCAAGGCTGAGGTGTACATCCTGAAGAAGGAAGAGGGTGGTCGTCACACGCCCTTCTTCAAGGGTTACAAGCCGCAGTTCTACTTCCGTACGACGGACGTGACCGGCTCGGTGGAGCTGGCCGAGGGCACGGAGATGGTGATGCCTGGCGACAACGTGAGCTTCACGGTGACGCTTGGTAAGACGATCGCGTGCGAGAAGGGGTCGAAGTTCGCCATCCGCGAGGGTGGGCGTACCGTCGGCGCCGGCGTCGTCACCGAAATCATCGAGTAGTCTTCGCCTCCATGAAGAGCGCGGCGTCCTTGGGCGCCGCGTTTTTCTTGGGCTAGCGAGCTCGGCGCTTCGCTTCGGCGCCAAGTTCGCCTTTCCTCGCCCTCGGGTGTGAGTCGTCACTCACCGTCGCGGACGAGGGCCATCCCAAAAAACCATCCCTGAAGCTTGAATGCTGGAACGGGGCTTGCTACAAGCCTCCCTCCCCGCAGCCGAGGACGTCTCATGGCCAAAGCTGGAAACCGAATCATCTTCTCGCTCGAGTGCCAGGTGTGCAAGCGCCGCAACTACTCGAGCACCAAGAACAAGCGCACCACCCCCGAGAAGGTCAAGCTCCAGAAGTACTGTCACTTCTGCCGCCGACATACGGAGCACAAGGAGACCAAGTAGCGGCCTCTCCTGGGACCGTCTCTCTCGAGACCCCATAGGGCGTTAGCTCAGCTGGTAGAGCAGCGGACTCCAAATCCGCAGGCCGCGGGTTCGATCCCTGCACGCCCTGCTTCTTTTCCCCTGTCACGAATTCATTCGCCGACCATGATCAACGAGCCGCCCACGTCGGAGCCGCCAGGCACCGAGCCGTGCGCGGCTCGATCCCCATCCAGGGGTTGATTGCGCCCTGCGGGTCAGATCCGCAGCGAGCGATGCCATCTTCCCCCCGGAGTCACCCTCGAAATGGCCCGAGCACGCAAACGCAAAAAGCAAGGCGGTCCGCAGGAGTTCGACGCTTCTCGCTGGACCCACGCGGTTTTCGCGATCTTCGCGGGTATCGCGGCCTGGATGTTCAGCCACATGGCGGAGGACGTCTGGGGGTGGGCATGGGCCACGTGGCCGGCTCAGATCCCTCGGCCCAACGAGAACTGGGCCCAAGGTGTCGGTGTCATCATCGGCATCGCCCTCATCGTTTGGGCCTGGTCCCGCGAGCGCTACTTCGACTTCATCTCCCAGGTGGTCGTCGAGGTCTCGCAGATCATCTGGCCAACGCGCGCCGAGACCCGCGCGGCGACCATCGTGGTCGTCATCATCACTCTCATCTGCTCGGGCATCCTCGCGTTCATGGATACCTTTTGGCTCCGCGTGACCGATTGGCTCTACGCGCTGTGATGCCGAGCTCAGACACCGCCTCAACTGCCATGTCGACCGAAGCCCAGACCGACCTCCCGATGCAATGGTTCATCGTGAACACCTTCTCGGGCTACGAAAACACGGTCAAGAAGTCGCTCGAGGACCGTATCAAGGCCAACGAGCTCGAGGAGTGCTTCGAGGACATCCTCGTGCCCTCGGAGCAGGTCGTCGAGCAGCGCGGCAAGCGGCAGGTCAAGCAGACCCGTAAGTTCTTCCCAGGCTACATCTTTGTCCGCATGCAGCTGACGAAGGAAGCCTGGCACCTCGTCAAGAACACCCCCAAGGTCAGTGGCTTTCTGTCCAGCGGCAAGACCCCCAAGCCGGTCTCGCAGCGCGAGATGGACAGGATGCTCGGTCGCACCGAGTCCAAGCCGGTGGCCGAGGAGGTCCTGCCCGACGTGAATTACGACGTCGGCCAGCACGTCCGCGTCAAGAGCGGGGCCTTCGCCAACTTCTCCGGCGAGGTCGAGGAAGTGAACACGGACAAGCGCAAGATCAAGCTCTCGGTTTCGATCTTCGGCCGGCCCACCCGGGTCGAGGTCGACTTCAACGAGGTCGAGCCAGCGAGCTGAGCAGAGTCAACCCCAGACCCGGCGCTCGCTGAACAGCGGTCGCCGGAGTCACGCACACGAGATTTCGAGCCATGAAAAAGGTCACCGGGCAAATCAAGCTTCAGATCAAGGCAGGCCAGGCCAACCCGGCCCCGCCCATCGGCCCCGCGCTGGGCGCCAGGGGCGTGAACATCATGGACTTCTGCAAGCAGTTCAACGCGAAGACGCAGAAGGACCAGGGGATGGTCATCCCGGTGGTGATCACGGTCTACTCCGACCGTTCGTTCACCTTCGTGACCAAGAGCCCGCCGGCCGCCGTGCTGCTGCTCAAGGCCGCCGGCAAGGACAAGGGCTCTGGCGAGCCCAACAAGACCAAGGTCGGCAAGGTGTCGCAGGACGACATCCGCAAGATCGCCGAGACCAAGATCGAGGACATGAACGCCTTCACCGTGGAGCAAGCGATGCGCAGCATCGAGGGCACCGCGCGTTCGATGGGCCTCGAAGTCGTCTGAAACCAACCACTTAGCCGGGGGAGGGGACAACCCGCCAGCACCCCGGGGAGAACGAAGCATGGGTAAGAAGTACGAGGAAGCGCGGTCGAAGCTCGACCGTGACAAGCGCTACAGCCTGCAAGAGGGCTGCGAGCTCGTTAAGGTGGTCGCGCCGGCCAAGTTCGACGAGACCGTCGAGTGCGCCGCGCGCCTGGGGGTCAACCCCCGTCACGCCGACCAGATGATCCGCTCGTCGGTCTCGCTGCCCCACGGCACCGGCAAGACCGTGCGCGTGCTGGTCTTCGCCAAGGGCGACCGCGCGACGCAGGCCAAGGACGCCGGCGCCGACTTCGTCGGGTCGGACGAGATCGTCACCCAGATCCAAGAGGGCTGGCTCGACTTCGACGTCGCCATCGCCACCCCGGACATGATGGGCCTCGTCGGCCGCCTCGGCCGCATCCTCGGACCGCGCAACCTGATGCCGAACCCCAAGGTCGGCACCGTGACGATGGACGTCGCCACCGCCGTCCGCGAGCGCAAGGCTGGTCGGATCGAGTTCCGCACCGAGCGCACCGGCATCATCCACGCGCCCATCGGCAAGGTCAGCTTCGAGGCTGACGCCCTGCGCGAGAACCTCGAGGCTTTCCTGCGCACCCTCCAGCGCCTCAAGCCCTCGACCGCCAAGGGCAAGTACTTCAAGAGCGTCTCTCTGGCCTCGACCATGGGTCCCGGCATCCGCCTGGATACCAACGAGGTTCAGGCGATGGTCACCGACTAACCCTCAACCCCAACCTGGAATCGAAGACCCAAGGAGGCCGAAACACCGCAAGGTAATCGACCCACGCGCCCCCGAACTCCTTCATTCGGGGGACTCCTGCTCGAGACCGTCGGCGGTCCCCATGTGGACCTCAAATGCGCAAGCAGCCGGCCTAGGTAGGGAGAGGACTCGAAGGGCATCCAGCCGGGCCGCCGACAACGCAGGCGCCTGGTGCAGCTGCCGGCGACCTCTTCGACCACCCAGGTCCAAGCGGCACCGGCTCGAGAGCGGGCAGGGAGAACCAACATGGAAAAATCCGTCAAACACGCCCAATCCGCCGCGCTCCGTGAGCAGATCGAGGACCTCACGGCCCTCGTGCTCATCGAGTACGACCGCCTCACCGTCGCGGAGTCCGAGGATCTTCGTGGCAAGTTCCGCGAGGCGGGCTGCACCTACCGCGTCTACAAGAACTCCATCGTTCGCTACGCGATCGCTGGAACCACCCACGAGCCCATCACCCCCTACCTCAAGGGCGTGACTGGCTTGGCCTACAACGAAGACGACCCCGGCGCTCCCGCTCGGGTCGCGCGTGACTACGCCAAAGACAACGACAAGCTCCGGTTCAAGGCCGGCGTGGTCGACGGCGATGTCGTTGGTCCCGAAGCGGTCGGCAAGCTCGCCGACATGCCTGGGCCGCGCGAGATCAAGGCCAAGCTGCTGATGCTGTTCAAGACTCCGGCCACCCGCATGGTTCAAGTCATGCAGGCCGCGCCGCGAGACTTCCTCCGCGTGCTCAACGCCAAGAAGAAGAAGGACGAAGAGGCCGCCTGAGCCCGTCGCCCTTCCGACCCACCAAACTGGCCCCTGCGGCCCAAAAACGGTTTCCCAAGAAAGAAAAGAACAATGTCCGAGAACGTTACCCGTGAGCAGGTCATCGATTTCCTCAGCAACCTTTCGGTCATGGCCATGGCCGACCTCGTCAAAGAGCTCGAGGACAAGTGGGGCGTCGAGGCGGCTGCCGGCGGCGCCGTCATGATGGCGGGCCCCGCCGCCGACGCCGGCCCGGCCGAAGAGAAGACCGAGTTCGACGTGATCCTCGCCTCCTTCGGCGAGAAGAAGATCAACGTGATCAAGGCCATCCGCGCCGTGATCCCCGGCCTCGGTCTCAAGGAGGCCAAGACCCTCGTCGAGGGCGCTCCCTGCCCCGTCAAGGAGGCCGTCTCGAAGGACGAGGCCGAGGAGCTCAAGAAGACCCTCGAAGAGGCCGGCGCGACCGTCGAGGTCAAGTAGGCCGACCGAGCGGTCGCGCCTGTGTTCTCCGTGGATGGGGACCACAGGCGCGACCGATGCGTAATTGCAAGGGCGACCACGGTCGCCCACCGTCCCCGTCCACAAACCCACAACTGAATTACCCGCACGGGGCGGTCACAGACCGACAGCACGCGAGGAGACCGGATGGCGCGAATCCAGAACAACTTCAGGGTCCGAAAAAACTTCGGGAAGCTCAAGAAGATCATCGAGGTCCCCAACCTCATCGACATCCAGAAGCGCTCCTACGACAAGCTGCTTCAAGCCGATGTGCCCCCTGACGAGCGCGATCAGGTCGGGCTCCAGGCGGTGTTCTCGTCCGTGTTCCCGATCAAGGACTTCGGCGAGACCTCGTCCCTCGAGTTCGTCAGCTACGCCCTCGACCGGCCCAAGTACGACGTCGACGAGTGCCGCGCCCGCGGCATGACCTTCGCGGCGCCGATCAAGGTCGTCGTTCGCCTGGTGGTCTGGGACGTCGACGACGACACCAACACCCAGTCGATCCGCGACGTCAAGGAGCAGGAGGTCTACTTCGGTGAGATCCCGCTGATGACGGAGCACGGCACCTTCATCATCAACGGCACCGAGCGCGTCGTCGTCTCGCAGCTGCACCGCTCGCCCGGCGTGTTCTTCGACCACGACCGCGGCAAGACCCACGCCTCGGGCAAGAAGCTGTTCAGCGCCCGCGTGATCCCCTACCGCGGCAGCTGGCTCGACTTCGAGTTCGACCACAAGGACTTCGTCTACGTTCGTATCGATCGCCGGCGGAAGCTCCACGCCACCGTGCTCTTGCGAGCCCTGGGTTACTCCACCCAGGAGCTCCTCGACATGTACTACGACAAGGAGACCATCCACCTGACCGAGGGTGGCTCCTTTGCCCGCGAGATCGACTACGACCTGATCGCCGGCCAGCGCTCGACGCAGGAGATCCGTGACCCGGAGACCAACGAGGTCCTGGTCAAGAAGGGCAAGAAGCTCAACAAGATCCTGATCAAGCGCATGCGCAACGCGGGGCTCTCGCAGATCCCCGTGGAGGGCGACGAGCTCGTGGGCAAGGTCGCCGCCGAGGACGTCTTCGACGAGGAGACCGGCGAGGTCCTGCTCAACTGCAACGAAGAGATCACGGAGGATGTGCTCAACTCCCTCAAGGACGCGGGCATCTCGTCGTTCCGGATCCTCTTCATCGACGACTTCAACGTCGGCTCCTTCCTGCGCGACACGTTGATCGCCGACAAGCTGACCTCGTCCGAGGACGCGATCATGGAGATCTACCGGCGCCTTCGCCCCGGTGATCCGCCCACCCTCGAGACCGCGCGCAACCTGTTCGAGTCGCTCTTCTTCCGCGCCGACCGCTACGACCTGTCGACCGTCGGCCGCCTGAAGCTCAACCACAAGTTCGGCATCGACGAGGACCTCGAGACCAAGGTCCTGACCAAGCGCGACATCATCGAGACGGTCCGCTACCTGATCGAGCTGCGCAACGGTCGCGGCAAGATCGACGACATCGACCACCTCGGCAACCGCCGCGTCCGCGCGGTCGGTGAGCTCATGGAGAACCAGTACCGCATCGGTCTGGTTCGCATGGAGCGGGCCATCAAGGAGCGCATGAGCATGTCCCAGGAGATGGACGCGCTCATGCCCGCCGACCTGATCAACGCCAAGCCCGTGTCGGCCGTGGTCAAGGAGTACTTCGCCAGCTCGCAGCTGTCGCAGTTCATGGACCAGACCAACCCGCTGAGCGAGGTCACCCACAAGCGCCGGCTCTCGGCCCTCGGCCCCGGCGGCCTGACCCGCGAGCGGGCTGGCTTCGAGGTCCGCGACGTCCACCCGACGCACTACGGCCGCATCTGCCCGATCGAGACGCCGGAAGGTCCGAACATCGGCCTGATCGCGTCGCTCTCGACCTACGCGCGGATCAACGAGTTCGGCTTCATCGAGACGCCCTACCGCTCCGTCGAGGGCGGCCAGGCGACCACCGAGGTCGCCTACTACAGCGCGCTCCAGGAGCAGGGCCACTACATCGCCCAGGCCAACGCGCCCATGGACGATGACAGCCGCTACACCGGCGAGACCGTCCAGTGCCGCCACAACGAGGAGTTCGAGATGGTCTCCCCGGCGGAGGTCACGCTGATGGACGTCTCGCCCAACCAGCTGGTCTCCGTCGCCGCCTCGCTGGTGCCCTTCCTCGAGCACGATGACGCCAACCGCGCGCTCATGGGCTCGAACATGCAGCGCCAGGCGGTCCCCTGCCTGCGCACCGACGCGCCGCTGGTCGGCACCGGGATGGAGACCCACGTCGCCCGCGACTCGGGCTCCACGGTCGTCGCCCAGCGCGACGGCATCGTCGAGCAGGTCGACGGCGCGCGCATCGTCGTCAAGCCGGTCTCGAGCCGCGAAGAGGATCGCAGCATCCTCGGCGCCAAGCCCGACATCTACAACCTGGTCAAGTTCAGGCGCAGCAACCAGAACACCGCGCTGAACCAAAAGCCGATCGTCAACGTCGGCGACCGGGTCAAGTCTGGCGACGTGATCGCCGACGGCGCGGCGACGGAGCGCGGCGAGCTCGCCCTCGGGCAGAACCTGCTCGTCGCCTTCATGCCCTGGCAGGGCTACAACTTCGAGGACTCGATCCTGGTCTCCGAGCGGCTGATCCGCGAGGACGTCTACACGACGATCCACATCGAGGAGTTCGAGTGCGTCGCCCGCGACACCAAGCTCGGCAAGGAGGAGATCACCCGCGACATCCCGAACGTGGGTGAAGAGGCCCTCAAGAACCTCGACGACGCGGGCATCGTCCGCATCGGCGCCGAGGTCCACGCCGGCGACATCCTGGTCGGCAAGATCACCCCGAAGGGCGAGACCCAGCTCTCCCCCGAGGAGAAGCTGCTGCGGGCGATCTTCGGCGAGAAGGCCGGCGACGTGCGCGACACCTCGCTGCGCCTGCCCCCGGGCGTCTCGGGCATCATCATCGACGCCCGCGTGTTCGCTCGCAAGGGCGTCGACAAGGACATCCGCGCCCAGCAGATCGAGGACGCGGAGCGCGAGAAGCTCAGCCAGGATCACGGCGACAACGTCGCGATCGTCTCGACCGGCTACTACAACCGGATCAAGGACGTGCTGATCGGCAAGACCACCGCCGCCAAGTTGGTCGATGACCAGGGCGCGGTGCTCGTCGAGTCCGGCGTCGTGCTCGACGCTGGGGCGATCGAGGGCGTGGCCCGCAAGTACTGGCCGCAGTTCTCGCTGACCACCGCCGAGGACACGGAGCTGGTCGAGGCCCTCGGCCGCCGCCTCGAGAAGGATCTCGACGAGATCGAGACCATCTACCGCGAGAAGCTCGCCAAGCTCACCAAGGGCGACGAGCTCCCGCCGGGCGTGATCAAGATGGTCAAGGTCTACGTGGCCATCAAGCGCAAGCTCCAGGTCGGCGACAAGATGGCCGGCCGCCACGGCAACAAGGGCGTGATCTCGCGGATCCTGCCCACCGAGGACCTGCCTTACCTCGAGGACGGCACCCCGGTGGACATCGTCCTCAACCCCCTCGGCGTGCCCTCGCGCATGAACGTCGGCCAGATCCTCGAGGTTCACCTCGGGTGGGCGGCCCGCGAGCTCGGCAACCAGATCAACGCCTACATGGAGACCAACTTCTCCGCGGAGGTGCTGCGCGCCCAGCTCAAGAAGATCTACGAGACCGATGACGCCAACCGCTTCATCGACTCGCTGCCCGACGAGGACGTGATCCGCTTCGCCGACAAGCTGCGCCGCGGCATCCACGTGGCGACGCCGGTCTTCGACGGCGCGTTCGAGACCGAGGTCAAGGGCTTCCTGGGCAAGGCCGGGCTGCCCGACTCCGGCCAGGCCATCCTCTTCGACGGCCGCACCGGCGAGGCCTTCGAGGAGGACGTGACCGTGGGCATCATGTACATGCTCAAGCTCCACCACCTCGTGGACGACAAGATCCACGCGCGGAGCATCGGTCCTTACTCGCTGGTCACCCAGCAGCCCCTCGGCGGCAAGGCCCAGTTCGGTGGCCAGCGCCTGGGCGAGATGGAGGTCTGGGCCCTCGAGGCCTACGGGGCCGCCTACGCCCTCCAGGAGCTGCTCACGGTCAAGTCTGACGACGTCGTCGGCCGCATGCGGATGTACGAGTCGATCGTCAAGGGCCAGCCGACCATGCAGCCTGGCGTGCCCGAGTCCTTCAACGTGTTGTTGAAGGAGCTCCAGGCGCTTTGCCTCGACGTCGAGCTCATCAACGTCGACGACCCCAACCTTCGTAATCGCTCCTCGCTCTCGGCCGCCGAGTAGCCCAGCCGTCCCCCCGCGAAAGAGAGGAACCCCAGATGCGCGACATCTTCAGCTTCTTCGAAAAGCCCAAGGAGGCTGCGGTCTTCAACGCTCTGCGAATCGGTATCGCTTCGCCGAAGTCGATCCGCGAGCGCTCGCACGGCGAGGTCAAGAACCCGGAGACCATCAACTACCGGACCTTCAAGCCGGAGCGCGACGGTCTGTTCTGCGCCAAGATCTTCGGACCGATCAAGGACTACGAGTGCTTGTGCGGCAAGTACAAGCGCATGAAGCACCGCGGCGTCGTCTGCGAGAAGTGCGGCGTCGAGGTCATCCACTCCAAGGTCCGCCGCGAGCGCGCCGGACACATCGACCTGGCCACCCCGGTCGCGCACATCTGGTTCCTCAAGAGCCTGCCCTCGCGCATCGGCACCATCCTCGACATCCCGCTGACCAAGCTCGAGAAGGTGCTCTACTGCGAGAGCTACATCGTCATCGACCCGCGTGACTCGGGCCTCGAGGAGCGCGAGATCCTGTCCGAGGAGCGCTACGACCAGCTCTACGACGAGATCGGTCCCGACTCCTTCGACGCCGGCATGGGCGCCGAGGCGATCCGCGAGCTGCTCGCGCGCATCGACCCCGTGGTCGAGGCTCGCACGACTCGCGCCGACCTCGCGGCCGCGACCTCGGAGGCCAAGCGCAAGAAGCTGGCCAAGCGCCTGCGCGTGCTCGAGGCCTTCCGCAACAGCGGCAACAAGCCCGAGCACATGATGCTCGACGTGATCCCGGTGCTGCCGCCGGATCTGCGCCCGCTGGTCCCCCTGGACGGCGGCCGCTTCGCGTCCTCCGACCTCAACGACCTCTACCGCCGGGTCATCAACCGCAACAACCGGCTCAAGCGCCTGCAGGAGCTCGCCGCCCCGGAGATCATCATCCGCAACGAGAAGCGGATGCTCCAGGAGGCCGTCGACGCCCTGTTCGACAACGGCCGCCGCGGCAAGACCATCACGGGCCCCAACAAGCGCCCGCTCAAGTCGCTCTCGGACATGCTCCGCGGCAAGTCCGGGCGCTTCCGCCAGAACCTGCTCGGCAAGCGCGTCGACTACTCGGGCCGCTCGGTGATCGTCGTCGGCCCGGAGCTCAAGCTCCACGAGGTCGGCCTGCCCAAGAAGATGGCGCTCGAGCTGTTCAAGCCCTTCATCTACAACAAGCTCGAGCAGCGCGGCCTGGTGACCACCATCAAGTCCGCGAAGCGCATGGTCGAGCGTGAGGCCGAGGAGGTCTGGGACATCCTCGAGGAGGTCATCAAGGAGCACCCGGTGCTGCTCAACCGCGCGCCCACGCTCCACCGCCTCGGCATCCAGGCCTTCGAGCCGGTGCTGATCGAGGGCAAGGCCATCCAGCTCCACCCGCTGGTCTGTACCGCCTTCAACGCCGACTTCGACGGCGACCAGATGGCGGTCCACGTGCCGCTGTGCATCGAGGCCCAGATGGAGGCCCGCGTGCTGATGATGTCGACCAACAACATCCTCAGCCCGGCGAGCGGCAAGCCGATCATCGTGCCCTCGCAGGACATCGTCCTCGGCCTCTACTACATGACCCGCGAGCGCATCTACGCCCCGGGCGAGCGCAACGACGACCCCACCAAGGACGGGTTCTACATCGGCTACTTCGGCTCCCCCGAGGAGGTCCGGATGGCCTACGACCACGGCTCGCTGCACCTCCAGGCGCGGATCAAGGTCCGCATGGAGCCCGGCGGCCCGATGGTCGACACCACCTGCGGGCGCGTGCTGCTCTACGAGGGCGGCATCCCCAAGCAGCTGTCCTTCGAGGAGCTGGTCAACCAGCCCCTGGGCAAGAAGCAGCTCAACAACCTGATCGACCGCTGCTACCGCCTGTGCGGCCAGAAGGCCACCGTGCTGATGGCCGACTACCTGCGCAGCACCGGCTACACCGAGGCGACCAAGGCCGGCATCTCGATCTGCATGGACGACATGGCGATCCCCGACGCCAAGGCCAAGCTGCTCGACGACGCCAACTCCGAGGTCCGGCAGATCTCCGAGCAGTACTCGGACGGTCTGATCACCTCGGGCGAGCGCTACAACAAGGTCGTCGACATCTGGGCCAAGGTCTCCGAGGAGATCACGGCGGCGATGATGGACGGGATCTCCAAGGAGGAGATCATCGACCGGAGCACCGGCGAGAAGAAGTCGCAGAAGTCCTTCAACTCGGTCTACATCATGGCCGACTCTGGCGCGCGTGGCTCGAAGCAGCAGATGCGCCAGCTCGCCGGGATGCGCGGCCTGATGGCCAAGCCCTCCGGCGAGATCATCGAGCAGCCGATCACCACGAACTTCCGTGAGGGGCTGACGGTTCAGCAGTACTTCATCTCGACCCACGGCGCGCGCAAGGGCCTCGCCGACACGGCGCTCAAGACCGCCAACTCGGGGTACCTGACCCGCCGCCTGGTCGACGTCGCCCAGGAGGCGGTGATCACCGAGTACGACTGCGGGACCATCCAGGGTCTCGAGGTCTCGGCGCTGATGGAGGACACCGAGGTCATCGAGGCGCTCGGGGATCGCATCCTCGGCCGCGTGGCCCTCGAGCCGGTCTACCGGCCCGGGACCGACGAGATCATCGTCGACGAGGGCGACCTCATCGACGAGCAAGCTGCGACCGACATCGATCAGGCCGGCATCCAGACCGTGACCCTGCGCTCGGTGCTGACCTGCGAGGCCATGCGTGGCATCTGCGCCAAGTGCTACGGCCGCGACCTCGCGCGTGGACAGCTCGTCGACGTCGGCGAGGCGGTGGGCATCATCGCCGCGCAGTCGATCGGCGAGCCCGGCACCCAGCTGACCATGCGCACCTTCCACCTTGGTGGTGCGTCGATGACCACCGTCGCCAAGAGCGAGCTCGAGGCCCGCTTCGGTGGTGAGGTCAAGGTGCTCGACGCCGATCTCGTGCACCGCACGCGCACGGACAGCAAGACCGGTCAGCAGATCGACTACTGGGTGGTGATGAACCGTCACGCCCAGGTCCACCTGCTCGACGAGCGCGGCCGCATCCGCGAGCGCTACGACCTCCTCTACGGCTCGCACCTGCTGGTCGCCGAGGGAGCCAAGGTGCCTGAGAAGACGGTGCTCGCCCGCTGGGACGCCCACGTCATCCCGATCCTCACCGAGGCCAGCGGCACGATCGCCTACGGCGACATCATCGAGAACGTGACCATGCGCGTGACCACCGACGAGGTCACCGGGCACAGCTCCATGGTCATCGTCGAGAGCCGCGACAAGGACGCGCGTCCGCGCCTCGTGATCACCGATGACGAGGGCGAGACCGTGATGATCGGCCGCCACGCCGCCCGCTACTTCCTACCGGTCGGCGCGGTCTTCAACATCCAGGAGGGCCAGAAGGTCCAAGCGGGTGATGTGATGGCCAACATCCAGCGCGAGGCTCAGAAGACCAAGGACATCACCGGCGGTCTGCCCCGCGTCGTCGAGCTCTTCGAGGCGCGCACGCCCAAGGAGCACGCGATCATCGCCACCACCGACGGTGAGGTCTCCTTCGGCAAGGACAAGGGCGGCAAGCGCCGCGTGTTGATCACCCCCGAGGACGGCAGCGAGGTCCACGAGTTCCTCGTGCCCAAGCTTCGCCACCTCCAGGTCCGCGAGGGAGATCGCGTCCGCGCTGGCGAGAA
This sequence comes from Pseudenhygromyxa sp. WMMC2535, assembly GCF_011083025.2. NCBI lineage: Bacteria > Pseudomonadati > Myxococcota > Nannocystales > Nannocystaceae > Pseudenhygromyxa > Pseudenhygromyxa sp. WMMC2535. Next base: position 853,620 of record NZ_JABJWV010000001.1, on the reverse strand, counting down.
GCTGATGGACGGCCCGGCCAACCCGCACGACATCCTCGCGGTGCTCGGCGAGAAGGCCCTGGCCACCTACCTGCTCGACCAGATCCAGGAGGTCTATCGCCTCCAGGGCGTGAAGATCAACGACAAGCACATCGAGGTGATCGTCCGCCAGATGATGCGGCGGGTGAAGATCATCGACCCCGGTGACACCAACTTCCTCGCCGAGGACCACGTCGAGCGCAAGCTCTTCCGCCAGGAGAACCAGCGCGTGTCCGCGCTGGGTGGCGCCCAAGCCACCGCGCAGCCGCTGCTGCTCGGCATCACCAAGGCCTCGCTCTCCACCGAGTCCTTCATCTCGGCCTCCTCCTTCCAGGAGACCACCAAGGTGCTCACCGAAGCTGCCCTCCAGGGCAAGGTAGATCACCTCCGCGGTCTCAAGGAGAACGTGATCATGGGCCGGCTGATCCCCGCCGGCACTGGGCTCTCGGTCTACGAGCGCCTGCACATGGAGACCGACGATCGCACCAGCGAAGCCGGAGAGCCGGCCGTTCGCCGGGCGACCGACCGCGAACTCGCGGGCCTCGAGTAGGCCCCGAGCCCGCCTCGGGCAGGCTGGCGGACCCCGCGCGGAGATCTCTGGGAGCTAAAAATTGTGCGAATCCCCCCATCTCCCCGCTCTTCAGCCTGCCCGATCCACTTGATCAGCAACCCAACTTCTCTATACTCCGCCTCCCATCGCCGCGGGACCCCCCGCAGGCGGTGACTCGTTGGCGTCCAAACTACGCCTCCCGGAACTTCGAAGAGATCCTCATGCCCACGATTCAGCAGCTCGTCCGCAAGGGACGCACGCGCCAGCCCAAGAAGGAGACCGCGCCCGCGCTCAAGGGCTGCCCCCAAAAGCGTGGCGTCTGTGTTCGCGTGTACACCTCGACGCCCAAGAAGCCCAACTCGGCGCTTCGCAAGGTCGCCCGCGTCCGCCTGACCAACAACATCGAGGTCACGAGCTACATCCCGGGTGAGGGCCACAACCTCCAGGACCACAGCATCGTGCTCGTCCGCGGCGGTCGTGTGAAGGACCTCCCTGGCGTTCGCTACCACATCGTGCGTGGCACCCTCGACACCATCGGCGTCGACGGCCGTCGTCAGCGGCGTTCCAAGTACGGGACCAAGCGTCCCAAGTGATCCGCTAGGAGAAGCAGATGTCGCGCAAGGGAATTAAGGCCAAGCAGCGCAAGCGGATCAGCTACGAGATCCGCTACACCGACCATCCGGCCGACGTGAACTTCGAGATTGCGAAGTTCATCAACGTCGTGATGCTCGACGGCAAGAAGTCGCTCGCCGAGAAGATCGTCTTCTCTGCCTTCGAGATCATCTCGGAGAAGACCAAGGACGATCCCGTCAAGGTGTTTGAGAAGGCCGTGGCCAACGTCCGGCCGCGCCTCGAGGTTCGCGCCCGCCGCGTCGGCGGCTCGAACTACCAGGTCCCCGTCGAAGTCCGCCCCGAGCGCAGCCAGGCTCTGGCGTTCCGCTGGCTGGTGAACTTCGCCCGCAACCGTCCCGAGAAGACCATGCGCGAGCGCCTCGCCAACGAGATGCTCGACGCCGCGCAAAACCGCGGTCTCGCGGTCAAGAAGCGCGAGGACGTTCACAAGATGGCCGAGGCGAACAAGGCCTTTGCCCACTACCGCTGGTGAGCAAAGCGATCTAAGCTCCCACCGCCAAAGACTTCGATGGCGATGCTTCCCGCGCACGGACCGTGCGCGGGATCAGCCACACCGGGCCCGGGCCCTGTCACACCCCCTCCCCCTTGGAGACGGATGACGGCCCCCGCGGCCCTAGCTCAGTTTCCTGCCTAGATCGCAGACCCCACCCCTCCCCGAACCTCCCCGATGAGCGCCAAAGCCAAAGCCCCCGAGCAGCGGATCGACATGATCCGCAACATCGGGATCATGGCGCACATCGACGCCGGCAAGACCACGACCACCGAGCGGGTCCTGTTCTACACCGGCAGCTCGCACTACATCGGCGAGGTTCACGACGGTGCGGCGCACACCGACTTCGACGAGGAGGAGCAGCGCCGCGGGATCACGATCTACTCGGTCGCCACCACCTGCTTTTGGAAGCCGGGTGACCCCGAGGCCCACGGCCCCGAGGACGGCGCTCACCGCATCAACCTGATCGACACCCCCGGACACGTCGACTTCACCGTCGAGGTCGAGCGTTCGCTGCGAGTGCTCGACGGGGCGATCGCCGTGTTCGACGCCGTCGCTGGCGTCGAGGCCCAGTCCGAGACGGTCTGGCGTCAGGCCGAGCGCTACAGCGTTCCGCGGATCTGCTTCATCAACAAGCTCGACCGCGTCGGGGCCACCGTCTCGCGGACCATCGAGATGATGCGCGAGCGCCTCGCCGCGCACCCGATCCTGATCACCATGCCCATCGGGCTCGAGGGCGACTTCGAGGCGATCGTGGATCTGGTGACCATGGAGCTGGTGACCTGGCCCGAGGCCGAGGACGACAAGGACAAGGGCCGGACCTTCGCGCGCGCCCCCCTGGCCGAGGACCACGCCGCCTACGACGAGGCCCGCGAGGCCCGCGAGGCGATGCTCGAGGCCCTGGCCGAGGTCGACGACCAGCTCATGGAGGTCTTCCTGAGCGAGGGCGCCGACGCCCTCTCGGTCGAGGACATCCGCGCCGGCCTGCGCCGCGTCACCTTGAGCCTCAAAGGCTTCCCGGTGCTGTGCGGCTCGGCGCTCAAGAACCGCGGTGTGCAGCCGCTGCTCGACGCCGTCGTCCACTACCTGCCCTCGCCCCTGGACATCCCCCCGATCGAGGCCGAGCTCGTCGACGGCCGCCACGCCGGCGAGCGCGTCGAGCGGACGCCGGACCCCGAGGGACCGCTGCTCGGCCTGGCCTTCAAGCTCGTCCAGGACTCGCACCGCGGCCCCGTGGTGCTCTTCCGGGTCTACTCGGGCACCGTCCACGTCAAGGACCAGATCTACAACGTCGCCCGCGACAAGAAGGAGCGCATCAACAAGCTGCTCCTCGTCCTGGCTTCGAAGACCGAAGAGGTCGAGTCCGTCGGCCCCGGCAACATCGCCGCCGCCGTCGGCCTGCGCTTCACGACCACCGGTGACACCCTGGTCCTGTCCAAGGACAAGGAGCACGTGGTGCTCCCGGGCATGCAGATCCCCGACCCCGTGATCTTCCGCTCCGTCGAGGCCAAGAGCGCCGCGGATCAGAAAGATCTCGATCAGGCCCTCGAGCGGATCCAAAAAGAAGATCCCAGCTTCACCGTCTACGAGGACAAGGACTCGGGTCAGACGCTGATGGCGGGGCAGGGCGAGCTCCACCTCGAGGTCATCGTCAACAAGCTCGAGCGCGACTATCGCGTGAAGGCCCGGGTCGGCAAGCCCCAGGTCGCCTACCGCGAGACCGTCTCCAAGCCCACGACGATCGAGTTCGAATACGACCGCGAAGTTGGCCAAAAGCGCCAGTACGCGAAGGTCAGCGTGGAGATCGAGCCCCAGGAGCGCGGCGCCGGCAACAGCGTGGTCTCCGCGCTCCCCGAGGACGACGAGGCCTACGCCAAGTTCCCGCGCGAGCTGCTCGCCGCCGCGCTGGAGGGGATCTCCGACTCGCTGACGCGTGGGCCGTTGCTCGGCTACCCCGTCGTCGACGTCACCGTGCGTTTGGTCGCTGCCTCCTACATCGAGGGCGACTCCAACGCGGCCAGCTTCCGGGCGGCCGCGACCATGGGGACCAACAAGGTCATTTTGGCCGCAGGACCCCGTTTGCTGGAGCCTGTGATGGATGTCGAGGTCGTCGGACCCGAGGAATTCATCGGCAACGTGCACTCCGACCTGAACACGCGTCGCGGTCGTGTTTTGGGCATGGGGACGCGTGGTAACGCCCAGGTCGTTCAGGCCCACGTCCCCTTGGCAGAGATGGTCGGCTATGCTACGTCGCTGCGCTCCGTGACCCAGGGGCGGGCGAGCCATTCAATGCAGTTCGCCGCCTACTCGGAGGTCCCCAGCGACCTCCAAGATCAAATCATCAAGAAGGTCCGCGGCTACTAGCTGCGCCAAGCTTCCGAGCTCCAACCCTACGCCCCAAGCAGAGATTTTCCCATGTCCAAAGAGAAGTTCGTTCGCGAGAAGCCCCACGTGAACATCGGGACCATCGGTCACGTGGACCACGGCAAGACCACGCTGACGGCTGCCATCACCAAGGTGTTGGGGCTGCGTGGCTGGGCCGAGAAGGTCGACTTCGAGAACATCGACAAGGCGCCGGAGGAGCGCGAGCGCGGCATCACGATCTCGACGGCGCACGTCGAGTACAACTCGGAGATCCGCCACTACGCGCACGTCGACTGCCCCGGGCACGCCGACTACATCAAGAACATGATCACGGGCGCGGCGCAGATGGACGGCGCGATCCTGGTCGTGTCGGCGCCCGACGGCCCGATGCCTCAGACGCGCGAGCACATCCTGCTCGGCCGCCAGGTCGGAATCCCGGCGATCGTGGTCTTCCTGAACAAGGTGGACCAGCTCGACGAGGAGGACGAGGAGATGCTCGAGCTCGTCGAGGTCGAGGTCCAGGAGCTGCTGAGCAAGTACGAGTACCCCGGCGACGACACGCCGATCATTCGTGGCTCGGCGCTGAAGGCCCTTCAGGCGGACAGCTGGGAAGCCGACGACGCGAAGTGCGTCTTCGAGCTGATCAAGGCTTGCGACGAGTGGATCCCGGAGCCGACGCGCGACCTGGACAAGCCCTTCCTGATGCCGATCGAGGACGTGTTCACGATCTCGGGTCGCGGCACGGTGGTGACGGGTCGCATCGAGCGCGGGATCGTGAAGGTCGGCGAGGAGATCGAGATCATCGGTCTGCGCGACACCCAGAAGACCACGTGCACGGGCGTGGAGATGTTCCGCAAGCTGCTCGACCAGGGCCAGGCTGGCGACAACGTCGGCTGCCTGCTGCGCGGCGTGAAGCGTGAGGACGTGGAGCGCGGTCAGGTGCTTGCGAAGCCGGGGTCGATCACGCCGCACACGACTTTCAAGGCTGAGGTGTACATCCTGAAGAAGGAAGAGGGTGGTCGTCACACGCCCTTCTTCAAGGGTTACAAGCCGCAGTTCTACTTCCGCACGACGGACGTGACCGGCTCGGTGGAGCTGGCCGAGGGCACGGAGATGGTGATGCCCGGCGACAACGTGAGCTTCACGGTGACGCTTGGTAAGACGATCGCGTGCGAGAAGGGGTCGAAGTTCGCCATCCGCGAGGGTGGACGTACTGTCGGCGCCGGCGTCGTCACCGAGATCATCGAGTAGCCCGGACCGAACGAACCAGGAGATCGACCGTGGCCAGCAAGCTTCGAATCACCCTGAAGGCCTACGACCACAAGCTGCTCGAGCAGTCGGCGACGGAGATCTCCGAGACCGCCCGCCGCGCGGGAGCCCAAGTCGTCGGCCCTGTCCCCCTCCCGACCAAGATCAACAAGTACACGGTCCTGCGAGGACCCTTCATCGACAAGAAGTCGCGCGAGCAGTTCGAGATCCGCACCCACAAGCGGCTGCTGGACATCATCGAGCCCAACCAGCAGACGCTGGACGCGCTCATGAAGCTCGACCTCTCCGCCGGCGTCGACGTCGAGATCAAGACCTGAGGAAGTCATGGCTAAGCTCAACGTCATCGACCTAGAGGGCAACGGCGTCGCGGAGATCGAAGTCTCCGACGAAGTCTTCGCCGCCGAGGTCAAGGAGCACCTGCTCTGGGAGGTCGTCCGCTGGCAACGCGCCAAGCGGCGCGCCGGTACGGCGAAGACCAAGGAGCGCAGTGAGGTCCACGGGACCCACGCCAAGATGTTCAAGCAGAAGGGCACCGGGCGCGCGCGCCACGGCTCCTCCCGCGTCAACGTCTTCCGTGGCGGTGGCCAGGTCCACGGACCCCGTCCGCGCAGCTACGAGTTCTCGGTCAACAAGAAGGCTCGCGCCGGCGCCCTGCGCTCGGCCCTCAGCCTCCGCGCCGGGGACGGGAACCTGGTCGTCATCCGCGACCTCGACATCCCCGAGGGCAAGACCCGCAACCTCGCGGCCGCGCTGACCAAGCTCAACGCCCCCAAGGCGCTGCTGGTCGACGACCGGGGCAACACCTCGCTGGTCCGCAGCTCGCGGAACCTGACCAGCGCCCAGCACATCGCCCCCGAGGGGCTCAACGTCTACGACATCCTCCGCTTCCCCAAGCTGCTGATGTCCGAGCGCTCGCTGCGCTCCGTCGAGGCGCGCCTGCTCGGCACGCCCGCGGAGACCGAGGGAGGTGCCCAGTGATCCCGCAAGAGATCATCATCCGGCCGATCCTGACCGAGAAGAGCACCGAGCTCGAGGCGGTCAACAACCAGTACACCTTCGAGGTCCATCGCGCGGCCAACAAGATCGAGATCCGCAAGGCCGTCGAGATGGTCTTCGGTGTCCGCGTCGACAAGGTCCGGACCATGGTCATGCGCGGCAACCTGCGCCGCGTCGGCCGCTTCACCGGCAAGACCCGCCAGTGGAAGAAGGCCGTGGTCACCCTTCACTCCGGTGACGCCATCGACCTGTACGGAGAGGACTGAGCCAATGGGCATCAAGAAGTACAAGCCGACCTCGCCCGGGCGCCGAGGGATGACCGCGACCGACAAGGCGCAGGTCACCGCCGACCGGCCCTTCAAGAAGCTGGTCAGTAGCAAGCACCGCAAGCAGGGCCGCAACAACAACGGGCGGATCACCTCGCGCTTCCGCGGCGGCGGCCACAAGCGGCTCTACCGCAAGATCGACTTCAAGCGCGACAACTACGGCGTGCCCGGCAAGGTGGCCACGGTCGAGTACGACCCCAACCGCACCGCCTACATCGCGCTGATCCACTTCGCTGACGGCGACAAGCGCTACATCATCGCGCCCGAGGGCCTCCAGGTCGGCGACACGGTGATCAGCTCCGCCAAGGCCGACATCAAGCCCGGCAACAGCATGCCGCTCTCGGCCATCCCCGTCGGTACGATCATCCACAACGTGGAGATCAAGATCGGCCGCGGCGGCCAGCTCGTCCGCACCGCCGGCGCCGGCGCGCGGCTGATGGCCCGCGAGGGCGCCTGGACCCAGATTCGCCTGCCCTCTGGCGAGGTCCGCCGCGTGCACATCAAGTGCCGCGCGACCATCGGCACCATCAGCAACGGCGAGCAGGGCAACGTTCACATCGGTAAGGCCGGGCGCACGCGCTGGCTCGGTCGTCGCCCGCACAACCGCGGCGTGGTCATGAACCCGGTCGACCACCCCATGGGCGGCGGCGAGGGCCGGACCTCCGGCGGTCGTCACCCGGTCACCCCCTGGGGCAAGCCCACCAAGGGTTACCGGACCCGGCACAACAAGCGCACCGACGTGTTCATCGTCTCGCGGAGGAAGAAGTAAATGCCGCGTTCCATTAAGAAGGGGCCCTTCGTCGATAAGAGCCTCTACGAGAAGATCACTCAGGCCATCACCGAGGGCGGTCGCAAGCCGATCAAGACTTGGTCCCGTCGCTCGACCATCCTGCCCGAGTTCGTCGGTGCCAACGTGATGGTCCACAACGGCAACAAGTTCATCCCCATCTACGTGACCGAGAACATGGTCGGTCACAAGTTCGGCGAGTTCGCGCCGACCCGCACCTTCAAGGGTCACGCCGCCGACAAGAAGGGCAAGCGCTAGTCATGGCCGTCGCAAGGCTTCGCAACCTCCGCATCGCCCCGCGCAAGGCCCGGATCATCGCTGATCTGGTCCGCGGCAAGGACGTGAGCACCGCGATCAACTCGCTGCGCTTCATGAACAAGTCTGGCGCCCGTGAGTTCTTCAAGCTCGTCGTTTCGGCCGTCGCCAACGCCGAGGACCAGGGCGAGCGCGCGGTCGAGGACCTCATCATCACCCGGGTCACCGTCGACCAGGGTCCCACGCTCAAGCGCTGGCGCCCCCGCGCCCAGGGCCGCGGCACTCGCATCCAGAAGAAGACCAGCCACATCACCCTCGAGGTCCAGCCGCCGTCCGCGGAGGCCTGAGTCTCGCACCTAATCAGGACCGTCAAAATGGGCCAGAAGACTCATCCCATCGGCTTCCGCCTCGGAATCGTCAAGACCTGGAACTCGCGTTGGTTCGAGGAGGGTCGCTACAAGCAGTGGCTGCACGAGGACCTCGAGCTGCGCGGCTTCCTCAAGCGCAAGCTGATCGCCGCCAGCATCTCCGAGATCACCATCGAGCGCGCCGCCAACAAGGTGAAGATCAACATCTTCTCCGCGCGCCCCGGCATCATCATTGGTAAGCGCGGCTCCGAGGTCGAGAAGATCCGCCGCGAAGTCCAGAAGATGACCGACTCCAAGGTCTTCCTGAACATCCAGGAGGTCCGCAAGGCCGAGGTCAACGCCCAGCTGGTCGCCGAGAACATCGGCCAGCAGCTCGAGCGCCGCATCGCCTTCCGTCGCGCCCTCAAGCGCGCGGTTCAGACCGCGATGAAGTTCGGCGCCAAGGGCATCCGCGTCAACGCCGCTGGCCGCCTCGGCGGCGCCGAGATGGGCCGCCGTGAGTGGTACATCGAAGGTCGCGTCCCCCTGCACACGCTGCGCGCCGACATCGACTACGGCTTCCACGAGGCCCGCACTCCCGCCGGACGCATCGGCATCAAGTGCTGGATCTTCAAGGGCGAGGTCTACGGTCCGATGAGCGGCGTCGACCCCCGCTTCCCCCGCCCGGTCAACAAGCGCAGCTGAACGACTAGCTAGATAGGAAGGCCAGGCATGCTTTCGCCAAACCGAGTCAAGTACCGCAAGGTCCACAAGGGCCGCATGAGGGGCGCCGCCAAGGGCGGCACCGAGGTTTCCTACGGGGACTTCGGCCTCCAGGCCCTCGAGTGCGGGTGGCTCACCGCCCGGCAAATCGAGGCCGCGCGTATCGCCATCAACCGCCGAGTCAAGCGCGGCGGTAAGCTCTTCATTCGGGTGTTTCCCGACAAACCGATCTCCAAGAAGCCCGCTGAAACCCGCATGGGTAAGGGTAAGGGCGGCCCCGAGTACTGGGTCGCCGTCGTCCGCCCCGGGCGGATGCTCTACGAGATCGAGGGCATCGAAGAGGACCTCGCTCGTGAGGCCTTCCTGCTCGCTCACCACAAGTTGCCCATCAAGACCCGCTTCGTGAAGCGCGAGCGCGTGGTCTGAGGAGGATGATGATGAAGCCCTCCGAACTCCGTGACAAGGACGACGCTGAGCTGGTCGAGCTCGAGAAGTCGCTGCGCGACCAGCTGGTCAAGATGCGCATCGGCAAGGCCACCAGCAAGGCCGTCAACACCGCTGATTTCCGGCGCATCCGCAGGGATATCGCCCGGATCCAGACCATCCAATCCGAGCGCAAGCTCGGCCTCGAGCGTAGCTGAGAGCTGTCATGAGCGAAGCCAACAACGCTAGCCAGTCGCGGCGCCGAACCCTGCTCGGGCAGGTGGTCTCGGACAAGATGGACAAGACCGTCGTCGTCCAGGTCACTCGGCGCTACAAGCACCCCCGCTACAAGAAGTACGTGCAAGAGCGCATCCGCTACAAGGCGCACGACGAGGCCAACGAGGCCCGCACCGGTGACACCGTGCGGATCATCGAGTCCCGTCCGCGCTCCAAGGACAAGCGCTGGGCCGTCCAAGCCATCCTGGAAAGGGGCGTGGGCTGAAATGATTCAGGTCGAGTCCTATCTGGATGTCGCCGACAACTCCGGCGCCCGCAAGCTCCGCTGCATCAAGGTGCTCGGCGGCAGCAAGCGACGCTACGCCAGCATCGGTGACGTCATCGTCGTCTCGGTCCGAGACTCGCTGCCCAACTCCAAGATCAAGAAGGGGCAGGTGATGAAGGCCGTGATCGTGCGGACCAAGAAGGGTGTGCGTCGCCACGACGGCAGCCTGATCCGCTTCGACAGCAACAGCGCCGTGCTGATCGGCAACGATCGCAACCCGATCGGCACGCGCATTTTCGGGCCGGTGGCTCGTGAGCTGCGTTGGAAGCGCTTCTTGCGAATCGTCAGCCTCGCTCCGGAGGTTCTGTAATGCAGAAGATCCGCAAGGGCGACGAGGTCGTCGTCATCACCGGCAAGAACAAGGGCAAGCGGGGCACCGTCCTGCGCGTGTTGCCCTCTTCCGAGCGCGTGCTTGTCCAGGGCATCAACGTCATCACCAAGCACGTCAAGCCGACGCGTCAAAACCAGCGTGGCGGCCTCGAGAAGCGCGAGGCTCCGATCCACATCTCCAACGTCATGATCGCCGACCCGCAAAGCGGTGAGCCGACTCGGGTCCGAATCCAGACCCTCGAGGGCGGCCGCAAGGTCCGAGTGGCCGTCAAGTCCGGCGAACAGATCGACAGCTGAGGGACACATCATGGCCAAGGCACAAGGGGGCGCTACCCCCAAGAAAAAGCAAGAGGCTGGCTACGCCTTCAAGTTCCCCCAGGTCCGTGAGGCCGAGCCCACTCGTGAGGGCTACGTCTCCCCGACCTACCAACGCTACATCGACGAGTGCGTCCCCGCGCTCAAGGAAGCGTTCAACTACAAGAACCCCCACACGATCCCTCGCGTCGAGAAGATCGTGCTCAACATCGGCCTCGGCGAGGCGATCAAGCAGCCCAAGCTGCTCGAGCAGTCCTTCGAGGTCCTGGGCAACATCACCGGTCAGCGGCCGGTCGTGACCCGCGCCAAGAAGTCCATCGCCGGCTTCAAGCTCCGTGAGGGCATGAAGATCGGGGCCATGGTGACCCTACGCCGGGCCCAGATGTGGGACTTCCTCGACCGGCTCCTGCTGGTCGCCCTCCCGCGGACCCGTGACTTCCGGGGCGTCAGCCCCAAGGCCTTCGACGGCCGCGGCAACTACACCCTCGGGATCAAGGAGATCTTGATCTTCCCCGAGGTCGACATCGAGAAGCTCAACGCGGTGCCGGGCATGAACGTCTGTATTCACACCTCGGCGCGCAAAGACGACGAAGCCCGAGCTCTGCTCAAGCACCTGGGGATGCCCTTCCGTAAGTAAGGAGCGCGTGCAACCATGTCCATGACCGATCCCATCGCCGACATGCTCACCCGCATCCGCAACGCTCTGCGGGCGGGCCATCGAAGCGTCGTCATCCCCGGCTCCAAGACCAAGCGCCGTATCGCCGAGATCCTCCAGCAGGAGGGCTACATCGACGGTTTCGAGTGGTTCGAGGACCAACGTCAAGGCAAGCTCGACATCCAGCTGCGCTGGGTGGGCGATCAGCCGGCCATCGAAGGCATCGCTCGCGTGAGCAAGCCCGGCCAGCGCCGCTACGCCCAGAGCAAAGAGATCCCGCAGGTCCGCAACGGCCTCGGCATCATGGTCATCAGCACCTCTCGGGGAATGATGACCGATCGCGCCGCCCGCAAGGCCGGCGTGGGTGGCGAGCTGATCTGTAGCGTCTGGTAGTCCCGCGCTGCCAAAAGGAGAGTTCGACTATGTCCCGCATCGGCAACGCGCCCATCACGATCCCCAAGGGGGTCAAGGTCAAGACCGAAGGTCAGACCATCGCGGTCGAGGGCCCCAAGGGCAAGCTCAGCTTCGATGTCCCCGAGCCGATCAGCTTCGCGCTCGAGGGCGAGGTCATCACCTTCAAGCGCCCCAACGACGAGCAGAAGATCCGTGCCCTGCACGGTATGGCTCGCGCGATGACCAACAACATGGTCGTCGGCTGCTCGGAGGGCTTCAAGAAGACCCTCGAGATCATCGGCGTCGGCTATCGTGCCGCCGTCAAGGGGCGCAACATCGACCTGACCTTGGGCTTCTCCCACCCGGTCTCTTACCCGCTGCCCGACGGGGTCGACGCTGAAGTCGACAAGGAAGGCAAGCTCCACCTGAGCTCGGCCAACAAGGCCTTGCTCGGCTCGGTCGCGGCGGACATCCGTCGCTACCGTCCGCCGGAGCCCTACAAGGGCAAGGGCGTCCGCTACGCTGGCGAGCACATCATCCGTAAGGAAGGTAAGGCTCGCGGTAAGAAGTAACTCGCACCCGCCGACCAACTCGGCGGCGGTATCCGAGACGAAGACATGGCTAAAAAGGACAAGACCCAAGCCCGCTTGCGGCGCAAGAAGAGCATCCGCAAGAGCGTCAGCGGCACCGCAGAGCGCCCGCGCCTTTCGGTGTACCGCAGCAACAAGCACATCTACGCCCAGGTCATCGACGACGACGCCTCCAAGGCGCTGCTCGCCGTCTCCGACCTCGTCAAGGAGCTCGGTGGCGAGCTCGAGAGCTGCGAGTCCAAGGTCGACCGCGCCCGCATCGTCGGTCGCGCCGTGGCCAAGGCTTGCCTCGACAAGGGCATCGAGAAGGTCGTTTTCGACCGCAACGGATACCTCTACCACGGGCGCGTCAGCGCCCTCGCCGATGCCGCCCGCGAGGCCGGCCTGCAGTTCTAGGAAGCACTCATGATCGACGTCGAATCGCTCGGAGATCTCGTCGACCGCGTGGTCGACATCAACCGCGTCGCCAAGGTCGTCAAGGGCGGCCGCCGCTTCGCCTTCTCGGCGCTGGTCGTCGTCGGCAACGAGAACGGCTGGGTTGGCTACGGCTACGGCAAGGCTCGGGAGGTCCCCGAGGCGATCCGCAAGGCCAACGACATCGCGCGCAAGAACCTCTTCAAGGTCCCCCTTCAGGGCGCCACGATCCCTCACCGGGTCCTCGGTCGCTTTGGGGCCGGTGAGGTCCTGCTGATCCCTGCCGCTCCCGGTACCGGCGTCATCGCTGGTGGAGCCGTCCGTGCCGTCGTCGAGTGCGCCGGCATCCACGACGTGCTCACCAAGTGCATCGGGAGCAACAACCCGCTCAACGTCATCCACGCCACGGTCACCGCGCTCAAGTCGCTTCGCAGCCCCGAGCAGGTCGCCCGTCGTCGCGGAATGACGGTGAGCCAGCTGATGGAGGCCTGAGATGGCGCTCAAGCTCAAAGTCACCCTCGTTCGCAGCGCGATCGATCGCTCGCAGAAGCAAAAGGCCACCGTGCGTGGTCTCGGCCTGCGCCGCCTCAACCACTCGGTGGTCCTCGAGGACACCCCCGCGATCCGCGGGATGATCCGCAAGGTTCAGCACCTCGTCACCGTCGAGCCCGCTGACGACGCGGCCAGCGCCTGAGCCGCTGACCCAAAGGAGTCGAGAAGATGGGTACCGAACTACATACGCTCAAGCCCCCCGCCGGCGCGCGCAAGCGCAAGAAGCGGCTCGGCCGCGGTCCCGGCTCGGGCACGGGCAAGACCGCTGGTCGCGGCATGAAGGGCCAGCGCGCCCGCAACACTGTGCCCCTGCACTTCGAGGGTGGTCAAAACCCCCTCCACCGTCGGGTGCCCAAGCGCGGGTTCACCAACATCTACCGCGTGGAGGTCCACGGCGTGAACCTCGACCGCCTCGAGCAGCTCGAGGCCGGCACCGAGGTGACCCCGGAGCTGCTCCACGAGCGCGGCTTCGTCCCCAAGAAGGCCACCATCATCAAGGTGCTCGGCTCCGGCGAGCTCACCAAGAAGCTGGTCATCAAGGTCCACCGGATCAGCGCCAGCGCGCGCGCCAAGGTCGAGGCCGCCGGCGGCAGCATCGAGCTGATCGGCGCCAAAGCCGAAGAAGCCCCGGCTAGCGAGGGCTGAACCAGCCTTCGCCCCTTGCGACCCCACGCTGTCTCTCGGCGTGGGGTCGTATGTATTTTGAGCGCTGCATGCGCTCTTTAGACGGTGTACATAGGGCCCGCGCCGTCGTCAGATTCCGCCGCCGAGCCGGCAAACTGAGCCCGACCCGCGCCAGCAAGTTCAGCCCATGGGCGTCATTATCAACATCTTCAAGCTGCCCGAGCTCCGTCGCCGCGTGCTGTTCACGCTGGCGATGCTCGCCGTCTACCGCTTCGGGATCTTCGTCGCCGTCCCCGGTGTCGACCGCACGGTGATGGACAAGCTGGTCTCACAGCAGACCGGCGGCTTTTTGGGCTACTTCAACATGTTCTCCGGCGGGGCGCTCTCGAACATCTCGGTGTTCGCCCTGGGGATCATGCCCTACATCAGCGCCAGCATCATCATGCAGCTGATGACGGTGGTCGTGCCCCGGCTCGAGCAGCTCCAGAAGGAGGGCGAGACCGGCCGGCGCAAGATCAACCAGTACAGCCGCTACGGGACCGTGGGCCTGGCGATGTTCCAGGGCTACATCATGGCCAATTTCCTGGTCAACGAGACCAGGCCAGGCCAGGCGCTGGTGCTCGAGCCGGGCATGCCCTTCAAGCTGATGACGATGCTGGCGTTGACCGCCGGCACCTGCTTCTTGATGTGGCTCGGCGAGCAGATCACCGAGCGCGGCATCGGCAACGGGATCTCGCTGATCATCTTCGCCGGGATCATCGCCGACCTGCCCGCGGCCACCTACCAGCTGGCGCAGAAGGCGGTCGACGACCCCGAGAACTTCGGCCCCATGAACCTGGGGATCTTGCTCGTGGTGGTGCTCGCGGTGATCGCCTTCGTGGTGATCATGGAGCGCGGACAGCGGCGAATCCCGGTGATCTACGCCAAGCGCGTGGTCGGCCGGCGGATGTTCGGCGGCAGCCAGAACTACCTCCCGCTGCGCATCAACAACGCCGGCGTGATCCCGCCGATCTTCGCGTCGTCGATCATCATGTTCCCGACGCAGATCGCCACCTGGAGCGAGAACCCGACCCTCCAGCGCTTCGCGGCGGCCTTCGGCTACGGCAACTGGCTCTACCTCACGGTCTACGTCGGCCTGTGTATCTTCTTTTGCTACTTCTACACGCAGATCCAGTTCAACCCGGTGGATCTCGCGGACAACCTGAAGAAGCAAAACGCGTCGATCCCGGGCATCCGTCCCGGTAAGCGGACGGCCGAGCACATCGAGTTCATCCTGACCCGGCTGACCTTCGCCGGCGCCTGGTACATCTCCGGCGTCTGCGTGCTGCCGATCTTCCTGCAAAAGGGCTTCGACGTGCCCTTCTACTACGGCGGCACCTCGCTGCTGATCGTCGTCGGCGTCGCCCTCGACACCGCGCAGCAGATCGAGAGCCACCTGGTCACGCGCAGCTACGAGGGCTTCGCCGGACCCAAGGGTCCGCGCATCCGCGGCCGCAAGGGCTGACCCGACGGCCTCCGCGCGCCTGTTCGGGCGCGCGGCTGTGAGCGTGTGCAGGCCCCGCCGGGACCTGTGAAGAAGCTCAACCCGGGGGCTCTGGCCAGTCTGGACACCCCCCAACCCCAGTGGCATCCTCCACCGCCCGGTCCCACTCGTGGACCGGTTTTGGCTTATCCATGAACCCCACCCCCACCTTCGAGGCGACGGTCGTCGCTGAGTTGCCCCAGCAACTGTTTCGTCTCGATTCCCTCGAGGGTCAGCTCGTCGCTGGTCCCTCGGAGGAGTGCAAGCGCTTGGGGGTGTCACTACGGACGGGGCAACGTGTGCTGGTCCGACGGGCCAGCCTCGATCCGGGTCGAGGCGTCATCCTCGGGTACGCCCGCAGCTGACGGCTACGACTGAAGGCGAGAAGATGAAAGTTCGAGCAAGCGTCAAGAAGATCTGTGACAAGTGCAAGGTGATCAAGCGACGAGGCGTCGTGCGGGTCATCTGCGACAACCCCAAACACAAGCAGAGGCAGGGCTGACATGGCACGCGTTGCTGGAGTCGACCTCCCCCGCAACAAGCGCGTAGAGATCGCGCTTACCTACATTTACGGCATCGGCCGCACCACCTCCCGCGAGATCCTCGACAAGGCCGGCGTCGGCCCCTCGATCCGCACCGACGACCTCAACGACGAGCAGCTCAGCTCGATCCGCCGGGTCATCGAGACGGACTACAAGGTCGAGGGTGACCTTCGCCGCGAGGTGCAGACCAAGATCAAGCGGCTGATGGACCTCGGCTGCTATCGCGGCCTGCGTCACCGTCGCAGCCTCCCTGTCCGCGGCCAGCGGACCCACACCAATGCGCGCACCCGCAAGGGTCCCAAGCGGGGCCAGGTCGCGATGAAGAAGAAGTGAGGCGCTGAGTCATGGCTCAATCTCGCGGACGCAAGAAGATCAGGAAGAACGTCCCCACTGGGGTCGTTCACATTCGCTCCACCTTCAACAACACCCTGGTGACGATCACCGACGTCAACGGCAACACGATCTCGTGGGCCTCGTCCGGTGTCCGGGGCTTCCGGGGCTCGCGCAAGTCGACGCCCTTCGCCGCGCAGCTGGCCGCCGATCAGGCTGCCCGCGCGGCTCAAGACCACGGCATGCAGACCGTGTCGATCCGCGTGTCCGGCCCCGGTGCCGGCCGTGAGTCGGCGCTGCGGGCGATTCAGTCCGCCGGCATGCGGGTCACCTCGATCAAGGACGTCACCCCCATCCCCCACAACGGCTGTCGGCCGCCCAAGCGCAGGAGGGTCTGAACCATGGCGCGTTATATTGGACCGGTCTGCCGGCTGTGCCGGCGCGAAGATCAAAAACTCTTCCTCAAGGGTGATCGCTGCTTCTCCGAGAAGTGTGCCTACGATCGCCGCCAGTACCCCCCGGGCCAGCACGGCCAGGGTCGGCGCCGGCGTCCGAGCGACTACGGCCACCAGCTGCGCGAGAAGCAGAAGGTCAAGCGCATGTACGGGCTGCTCGAGAAGCAGTTCCGCGGCTACTACTTCAAGGCCGCGCGCATGAAGGGCATCACCGGCGAGAACCTCCTCGCCCTGCTCGAGCGTCGCCTCGACAACGTCGCCGTCCGCTGCGGCTTCGCTGCCAGCCACGCCGAGGCCCGCCAGCTCGTGCGCCACGGTCACTTCTTGGTCAACGGCAAGAAGGTCAACATCCCCAGCTACCTCGTGCGTCCCGAGGACGAGATCGAGGTTCGGGAGAAGAGCCGCAAGATCCAAAAGGTCGTCGAGGCGCTCGCCAAGCTGGACCGCTCGCCGCTGCCCAACTGGATCGAGATCGACCGCGATAACTTCAAGGGCAAGATCAAGAGCGTTCCGCAGCGGGCCGACATCAGCGCCGATATCGACGAGCAGCTGATCGTCGAGCTCTACAGCAAGTGAGCAGGAGGACCGCATGCAAGAGCAGCAGCAGGACTACAACACCATCGCTCGCAACTGGCGGGACCTGATCCGTCCCAAGAAGCTGGATGTCGAGGGCGAGTCCCTCACCGACAGCTACGGCAAGTTCGCCTGCGAGCCGCTCGAGCGCGGCTACGGCATCACCCTGGGCAACAGCTTGCGCCGGGTGCTGCTCTCGAGCCTTCAAGGTGCCGCGATCACGACCGTGCGCATCGAGGGGGCGCTCCACGAGTTCACCTCGATCCCCGGGGTCGTCGAGGACGTCACCGACATCATCCTCAACATCAAGGCCCTGCGCTTGAGCATGGCCGACGCGACACCGCGCACCTTGCTGATCGACAAGACCGGCGAGGGGCCGGTGACGGCCGCGGACATCCAGGCGCCGAGCGGGGTCACCGTGCTCGACCCCAACCAGCACATCGCCACGCTCAGCAAGGGCGGGCGCCTGCACATGGAGATGACCTGCGACATGGGCCGCGGCTACGCCACGGCCGACCAGAACAAGACCGATGGCATGCCCATCGGGGTGATCCCCATCGACTCCTTGTTCTCGCCGATCCGCAAGGTCAACTACCGGGTCACCAACGCTCGCGTTGGTCACCAGACCGACTATGACCGGCTGATCCTCCAGGTCTGGACCGACGGCTCCGTCCGTCCCGACGACGCGGTCGCCTACGCGGCCAAGATCCTCAAGGAGCAGCTGTCGATCTTCATCAATCACGAGGAGATCGAGGAGACTGAGGCCCCCAGCCAGAGCGAGCAGGACAAGCTCAACGACATCCTGTGGCGCTCTGTCGACGAACTCGAGCTTTCGGTTCGTTCGGCCAACTGCCTCCAAAACGCCAACATTCACTACATCGGCGACCTCGTGCAGCGCACCGAGGCCGAGATGCTCAAGACCAAGAACTTCGGGCGCAAGTCTCTCAAGGAGATCAAAGAGATCCTCGGGCAGATGGGGCTTTCGCTCGGCATGAAGATCGAGGGGTGGCAAGGACCGCCCCCGCACCGTGAGGAGTAGGGGACATGCGCCACCAAAAATCCGGCCGCAAGTTCAACCGCAACTCGAGCCATCGCAAGGCCATGTTCCGCAACATGGTGACCTCGCTACTCGAGCACGAGCGGATCACCACCACCATGCCCAAGGCCAAGGAGCTGCGCGGCAAGGTCGAGCGGACCATCTCCATCGGCGTGCGCCTCGGGGATCTGCTCGACAAGCCCAAGGCCGAGCGCTCCGCCGAGGAGCAGGCCCGCTACGCCCACGCCATGGCGCAGGCTGGCAAGGTCATCCGTGACCGCGAGGTCTTGCACAAGCTCTTCGAGGACATCGTCCCGCGGGTTCGCAAGCGTCCTGGCGGCTACACCCGGGTGATCCGCCTGGGGAAGCGTCCCGGCGACAACGCCGAGGTCGCGATCATCGAGCTCGTCGACCGCGAGGTCGCTGCGGCGAGCGAGTGATTCGAAGCTGAGCGTGTTCGCGCGCTCGTGATGCAGAGGCCGGCGTCCTTCGGGACGTCGGCTTCTCTGTTTGGTTGAAAATTCGGCCTCGTGTGCCGGATGTGTATGGTGACCACGGACCCAGACCATGCTCACTACGCTGCTCGGCCTCGCTAGCCTCGATCCTCTGACCTCCGTGGGCGTCGTGCTCGCCGGGCTCTTCGTTGGCCTGTCGTGGCTGACCAGGCGGCTCCAGAGCCCGGGCTTGCCGGCGGGCTCTCGCAGCGAGCGGAGCTTCACGCTCACGGGTCAGCACGCGGTTCACGTGATCGAGATCGGCAACGAGCGCCTGCTGGTGGGTACCGGCCCCAGCGGGGCGCCGCGCTTGCTCGCGGAGCTCGGCCCGGCGCAGGCGGAGGCCGAGGTGTCCGGCGGCGAGCGGCCCGGCTGGGTCGAGGGCCTGCGCAGCCTGGGCGCGGCGCTGACGATGCGGGGCGGTCGAGGGCAGGGTGGGCGCTGAGCGCCTCGCCGAGCTCGGACTCCCTGCCAGCGCGAGCACCTGGCTGCTGCTCGCGGCCATCCCCCTGCTGCTCGCGGCCTGCACGGCCTTCACCAAGGTCTCGATCGTGCTCGCCGCGCTCCGCCACGGCCTGGGCGCCGAGCGCCTGCTGCCGGCGGCCTCGATGCTGGCGCTCGCCCTCGTGGTCACGGCGCTGGCGATGGCCCCGGTGCTCGAGCTGAGCGCCATGGAGCTCGAGCGGGTCGGTGAGGGCGGTCAGCTCGACTGGGCCGCGCTGCTCGAGCCGCTGTGGGTGTTCTTGCGCGAGCACGTCGACGCCCGGGAGCTCGAGCGCTTCGTGGCGCTGACCGGGCGCGCGGCCGAAGACCCCGCTGCGCTGGTCCCTGCGTTCTTGGTCGGCGAGCTCGCCGAGGGCCTGCGCCTGGCGGTGATGGTCTTGCTGCCCTTCGTGGTCGTGGATCTGCTCGCGGCCCAGGTGATCAGCTTGCTCGGGCTCCAGACCACGCCCGCCTCGGTGCTCGCGCTGCCGGCCAAGCTGTTGCTCTTCCTGGCCGCGGACGGCTGGCAGCTGGTCATCGTCGGGTTGATCGAGGGCTACCAGTGAGCGAGGTCGACGCGCTCGGCTGGTCGCTGCGCGAAGCCTTCGCCCTGGTCCTCGACTGGGCGCTGCCGCTGTGGGTGGTCGCGGCTGCCGTCGCGCTGGTGGTCGGCGGGCTGATGAGCGCGCTCGGTCTGCGGGACCAGGCCCTGGCTCAGATCGCCAGGGCGCTGGCCGTGCTCGCGGTGCTCGTGGCCCTCGCCGAGGGCCTGCGCGACGCGACCTTGGACTTCGCCGCGCGCAGCTGGTCGCTGGCCGGGGGCGAAGATGAGCGCAGGGGCGACGCTCGTGGCCAGGGTTGGGATGGCGGGGATGAAGTGGGTGGCGGGGATGAAGTGGGTGGCGGGGATGAAGTGGGGGGCGGGGATGAAGTGGGGGGCGGGGATGAAGTGGGGGGCGAGGGCTCGCGGCGGTGAGCGTGGTCGTGCTGTGGCGCTGGGGGCTGGCCAGCGCGCGACTCTGGGCGCTGCTGCGGGTTCAGCCGAGCTGGCGGGCGATCTTGGGCCGACGCTGGGAGTGGTGCGCGGCGGCGCTGGCCGTGAGCTTGGCGCTCGGGCCTGCGTTGAGCGCTTCGGCCGAGGTGCCCGAGCTGCCCGCGAGCCTGCTCGGCGCTGGCGTGGCCGTGGGCTTCGAGCTGCTCTTGGGCGGCGTGCTCGGGCTGATCGGCGCGCTCGGTGGCTGGGCGCTGATCGGGGCCGCCGGCCAGAGTGAAGCGGGCTTGGGGGTGGGCGCAGGCGAGGGGCAGGGCAGCTTGGCGACCGCCCTGATCGCGGCGTCCCTGGCCGCGGGCTTGAGCCTCGGCGTGCACGTCCCGGCGCTGCGCGCTGGCTTGGGGCTCTTCGCTCGCTTCGAGCTCGGCGCCCCGCAGCGCTGGGCGCTGAGCCTCGAGCTCGGCCGCGCGGCGCTGCTGCCTGCGGTCGTCGAGGCCAGCGTGCTGGCGGTGGCTCTCGCCACGCCGGTGCTGCTGACCCGCGCGCTGGTGGATCTGGTGGTCGGCGCGCTGGCTCGCGGGCCGGAGCCCTCGGCGACGCTGATCGCCGCCGTGCTCCCAGGGCTGCGGGCAGCGGCGGCCCTGATCGCTCTGGGAGCGGCGTGGTCGGTGGCGCCGCAGGCCTTCGCGCAGGGGCTGTGACGCGGGCGCGCGATGTGCTGATGAAGCGCTGCGCGACTCGTGGCAGACTGTGGTCATGCCTCGGCTGCTGCGGGTGCGTTGGGGGCGGGTGCGTTGGGCAGGCGCCGCGCTGTGGCTCGCCCTGGGCTGCACCCGAGACCCCGAGAGCGCGGCGACCGATGCCCTGAATCTGCCCACGGGCCTGGCGCTCAGCCCCGGGGAGCAGTGGCTGTTCGTGACCAACGGCAACCTGGACCGCGCCGCGAACTCGAGCGTGCTCCTGGCCGTGGATCTCGACGCCCTCGAGCAGTCCCTCGACGATCCGGCCGCGGCGGGTTCGTCTCTCGCGCGCGGTCGGGCCTGTCGCGCCCACGCCGAAGATCCGCGCAGCGAGTGCGACGAGGGCCTGCTCCTCGACCCCGAGCTCGGCCTGCGCATCCCCTCGGGGGCGGGCAACATCGCCCTCGATCGTCCGCGCGGCGAGGACGGCCCGCTGCGCTTGCTGATCCCCTCGCGGATCGACACCGCGTTGAGCTGGGTCGACGCCTACGGCCCAGGCTTTGGCGCCGAAGCTGGCGAGGACCTGCGCTTCGACTGCGGCCAGGGTCCGCTGCGTTTTTGCGACGCCGAGCACCAGCTCGCGGTGACCGACGAGCCCGCGCATGTCCGCGTCGACGACCAGGGCTTTCGCTTCGCCTACCTGCCCCACCTGCTCGGCAGGCGGCTGACCTTGCTGGACCTCGACGGCGCGCGCGGCCCCGAGGTCGTCGACGTGTTCGAGCAATTCTTCCGTGAGAACGGGGCCGGCCTCGGTGGCGGCTACGCCGTCGCGCAGCGGGCCTGCGACGTGGACAGTGACAACGCGCCGGAGGCCAGCTTGGGCTGCAGCCGGCCCTACCTGCTGGCTTCGCAGCGCTACTACAGCGGCCTGCGGAGCTTCCGAGTCGCCCCGGGCCTCGACGTGCTGCTCGGCGGTGAGGAGGCCGAGATCGGCGTGCCCAACACCTCGCTCGTTGGCTCGAAGCCGATCATGGGGGGCGTGCGCTTCGAAGACCCCGAGCAGGGGGAGCGCCTGCTGGTCGTGCAGACCAGCCCGCCGACCCTCAGCCGCGTCGACACGAGCCTGGACGCCGACGGGGCCCCGGCGCTCGAGGTGATGGCCTCCGTGGGCCTGTGCGCCAACCCCAACCTGCTCGTGGTCCACCGCCCGGCGCTCAGCGGCGCCGCGGGTCCGGAGCTGGCGGCGGTCTCCTGCTACGGCAGCGACGAGGTCGCCTTCGTGGATCTCGGGGTGTTCGCCGTCGTGGCCACGGTGGCCGTGGGCGACGGGCCCAACGAGCTGGTGATCGACGCCGCGCGAGAGTGGTTGATCGTCGCGAACACTGCGGAGAGCTCGCTGTCGATCATCGATCTTTCAACGAGCTCGCCGCGCTACCTCGAAGAGTTCGCGACGATCGGCCTCGGCACGCCGACGCGCGAGCGCGTCGAGTGAGGGGCCGCGCCCGTCACAGGGCGCCGCAGTAGCCTGCGTCTTCCTGGCCCGAGATGCCGAGGGCGTAGCAGATCGGCTCGAGCCCGTAGCAGGGCAGCAGCAGCGCGTCGCAGATCTCGGTGCAGCACTGGGCGGCGTCGTTGTTGCACGTCACGCTGTGCTCCTCCACGGGGGTGCACAGCAGACCTTGCTCGCAGTCTTCGTCGACCTCGCAGGCGTCGGCGCTCAGGCCCGTGCCGGGGTTTGGCGTGCACACGGCCTGCACCGCCCCCTCGACGGTCCCGCGGTTGCAGGAGAAGTCGACGTCCGTGCACAGCTGATCCACGAGCGAGCAGGGCGCGCGACACAGCCCGGGCAGCGGCGCGTCGGTGGCGATGCAGAGCAGATCCTCCGCGCAGGCGCCGAGGCTGCCGGGCTCGGGTGAGACGAGCTCGGCGTCACACAGCGCCGAGCAGACCCCCTGGGCGCAGGCCAGGCCGGCGAGGCAGTCGTCCTCGTCCTCGCAGGCTTCGTCGAGATCTCCTTGGCCGGTAGCCTGGGTGCAGGCCAGGGTGGCCGGGTCACACTCTTGCCCCTCGCCACATTCTTCGCTGGGATCGGCCAGGGGATCGCAGTTGGTCGGTAGATCGGGTTCGTCGCCGGTGTCCGTGTCGGCACCCGAGCCCGAGGCCGAGCCCGTGACGGGTCCAGAGGTGGGGCCGGGGAGCTCTCCGATGTTGTCTCCGGGGGCCGGCACGAGGGGAGCGTCTTCTGGGCAGGCCGTGAGCAGCAGCGCAGCAGCGATCAGACACTGGAGGCCAGGCAGGCGCGATTTCGTGACTATGCACACGGTGGCATCTCTAGAGTATCAGCTTTCACGACCAGCGCACCGGTAGACTCGCCGGCAGAAACTTCCGCCCGCGATGTCTCGAGGCTTCCACTTAGTGCAGAGCCTCCCGTGCGACTCGAGGGGGCGGCATCAGAGACGGGATTAAAACCACATGAAACGACTCCTGGGATCATCATGGACTCGCATCGGGCTCCAAGTCGGGCTCCTTGCCGGTATCGGTCTTGCTTTTGCTATTGGCTCCCACGAAGAGCCGGCTCTCGCTGGTGACGACTGCCCCGACGAGGGCATGTGCACCTTCAAGAAGCCCAACGTCATGTTCGTCATGGACTACTCCACGTCCATGAACGAGATTTGGGACGTGGACAACAACCTGTCGCGCTGGCAGGTCACCGTTGCCGCGGTCCAGCAGATTACCCAGCCGGGTAGCTTCCTGAGCCAGAACACGCACCTCGCGCTGATGCGCTTCGGCCACGACCCGGCCCCCGCGTCCGAGGGCACGACGATCACCAACGAGACCTCGGGGATCGTCGACGGCCAGTCGCTCGACGTCCAGTGGGACGACGACGCCAACGAGTACCTGCCCTGCAACGGCGCGGCCATCGTCGAGTCGCTGAACAACACCGTGGACCCCATGCTGGGCTCCTCCGTCGGCATCGGCACCTGGACCAATGGTGCCATGGTTGCCGTCGGTGAGGAGATCGCCCAGACCAAGGCCGATCACCCGGACGATGGTGACGAGCGCGCCTTCGTGAACGTGCTGCTCACCGACGGCGCGTGGACCGGCGTCGACGGCACCACCACGCTCTCGCCCTCGACCCAAAACCCGGCGATCACCACCGGCGACCTCTACGACAACCAGAACATCCAGACCTTCGTCGTCGCCGTGGCCGGTGACGCCGACGCCGAGGCGGCCGCCGACGAGACCGCCGCGGCTGGTGGCACCACCGAGGCCATCGACGGCGCCACGCCGGAGCTCCTCCAGCAGGCGCTCGCCGACGTCGTTCAGAACATCATCGACTCGGTCGTCGCGCCCGAGTGCGTCGGCGGTCTGCCGCGCATCATGGTGCTCCTCGACGCCTCGTCGTCGATGCTCAACATCAGCGGCGGCACCATGTACGGCGCCCAGGGCGAGACTGGTTGGGACCAGGCCCGCTCCGCGCTGTCCGGCGAGAGCTCGATCTTCGACATCGACGTCGGCATCGGCGCGGCCGAGGACGTCACTCACCTGGGTCTGTCGGTCTTCGGTCACAACGACCCCTCGCCGGGTGAGCAGAAGCTGCTCGTCCAGTACGGCCCCTGCATGAAGGACAACTTCTCGTGGGCCCTCGACCCCGAGACCTCCTGCGTCGAGCCCGGCTGCTCGGATCCCTGGGGCGGCCCGGCGATCTCCTGGACCTTCCAGGACGGCTCTCTGGTCGACCCGCCTGGCTTCGACCAGGAGACCATCAGCCACATGCCCAAGTGTGACGGCGCGACCTTCTGCTCCGGCTCGGGCACCTACACCCACCTCGGTCTCCAGCTGATCAAGGAGAACCAGGCCACGTACCACGCCGATGGCCAGCTGGACGGGGCCACCTACCCGACCAGCGACGCGACGCTGTACTTCAACATCCTGATCACCGACGGTCAGTACAACGGCTACTCCACCGACGCTCAGGTCCAGGCCGAGCTCGAGGAGATGTACGACGACGGCATCATCACCTACGTCATCGGCTTCGGTGACGGCGTGAACACGGCCGCGGCGCAGGCTCAGCTCGAGAACATGGCGGGCTGGGGCTCGGGTGGCAACAGCAGCTACTACGACGCCGACAACCAGGACGCCCTCGAGACGGCCCTCGCCGAGATCTTCGGCGGCCTCGAGTTCGACCCCTGCTGCGCCTTCAACGACTGCTCGGAGAACCCCGAGCCGACGACGCAGGAGCCCGACCCCGTCCCCAGCGACGAGAGCGACGACGGGGAAGAGGACACCACCACGGGCGACGACGGTGAGACCTCCGACGGCGAGGAGTCCACCTCGGGCGACGAGGAGAGCGGCACCGAGGACGAGGGCGACACCACCACCACGGACGAGGGTGGCGAGACCACCACCGACGGTGGCGACGACGTGGGTGACGACGGGGGTGACGACGTGGGCGACACCGGCGACACCGGCGGCACCGGCGGCATCGACGAGGACGACGGCTGCAACTGCGCCGCCGCCGACGGCGACGCCGACAAGACCCGCGGCCTGCTCGGGACCTTCTTGGCCCTCGGCCTGTTCGGCATGGTCCGTCGCCGCCGCCGCGACTGATCCATGCGCGTGGAGGCGGGCGTCTGGCTCGCCTCCGCTCGGCTCTCGAGAGGGCGTCCGCTTCGGCGGGCGCCTTCTTTGTTTGCTGCACTTGGCTCAGCGCCGTCAGACGAAGCCGACGACCATCAAGGTGATCAGCGTGACGACCAGGGCGACGAAGGCGATGATCAGCACCTTGGCGGCCTCGACCTGCACGCGTCGGCGCTTTTGCATCTCGTTGGCCACGCGGTGAGCCGCGCTCAGCTCGCGGCTGAGCTCCTCGGGGCGCATTATGGGCGCGTCGTTGCTGGGCGCCCTGGTCCGCTTGCGGGTGGGGACGATCGGCGTCTTGCGAGCCTCACGGCGCACGGGGATGCTCGACCCGCTGGCGCTGGCGAGGCGCTCCCCAAACTCGCCGGCGACCGCGAGCACGCCCGACTCGGCGGCAGGGTCGACGAGCTCGAGCTCCTCGCTGCTGCCCACGCCGAGTTCGAAGGCGAGCTCGTCGCTGGACATGCGCTGGGTCTTGGCCTCGGGCGAGGCCTCCGTCGAGCGCAGGCGCCGGAGCGTGGCCAGGGCCGTGCGCGCTTCGGTGGCGTCGCCGACGCTGGCGAGCAGCTGCTGGAGCTGGCGGGCGAGCTGGGCGTCGCGCTTGCCGACCAAGGTCGACGCGATCTGACCGAGCTCGCGCATGTCGACGGTCGGCGAGGGGTTGGTGGTCACCGGGTCGAAGTCGACCAGCGTCAGGCGGTCATCGCTGCCGCGGCACAGCAAGCTCGACAGGCTCAGGGCGCCGTGGATCATCGGCGGCCAGCGGGCGTGGAGCGGGTCGAGGAGCGCAGCCGCCTCGCCGAGGCGCGCGAGCAGCTGGTCCTTTTCGAGGGGGGCGTCGAGCTCGGCGAGGCTGTGGCCGCGGACGTTCTCGTGGACCATCCACAGCGAGCGCGCGCCGTCGAGGTCGATGACGAAGTGTTCGATGGCGCGCGGGAGCCCGGGCATGTCGAGGGTGAGCAGCTGGTTGACGCGCAGCAGGTAGTCGTCGTCGACGCCGTCGAGATCTCGCCGGAGCATGCGAACGAGGAAGCCGTCTTCGAGGCGCGTCGCCTTGAAGGCGACGCCTGCACTGCCGCTCGCGACCTGCTGATCGAGGCGGTAGCGCTCTGCGACCATTGGATCGTGCCCGCACGCAGGACAATGTGCGGGGCGGGTTTCGAGGACCGCCGAGCAGCGCGCACAGATCATCGCCGCGGACCTTCTCCCGCGTCAGCTCGACCCCGCAGGTCCGCTTTGGCACTGGGATGGTTCACGGCGCGCTCGATGGTCGAGCCTAGCAGGGCGTGATGCGATCCACCACGGGCGGCCATGCGGAGCGAAGGCTGAGGAGCGAGCGGCGCGGAAGCTTTACATCTCCGACTGACGGGTCGTCGCAGAGGTCGGGTACTCGCAACTGTCGAAAGTGCGCGCAGAAAAAAACGCTGGCTCGATCGCGGAACATCGGCCTATGCTTTCCGAGCCTTCATGAGCGACCGACGATCAACGAACGCCCAGCCCATCACCGCACCTGCGTGCGTGAGTTGGTCGTGCTCGTTGTCCTCGTTCGACTCGGGTCGACGCGAGGAGCTCGACGCGAGCTCGCGGTCAGTGCAGGAGTCGCGGCGAGTCTTCACTCGCTGCGGTCTTCGTCACAGGCCTGTCTCGGGTCGAGGCCGGAGTCGAGGCTCGGGCTTGGGCCCGGGACCGCGAGGTGTCTGTGCTCGGCTTCGAAGCTCGAGCACGATCGTTCCCGAAGGCTGGTACCGATGCGGGCGCGCCCACGAAGGAGGGGGGCGCGCCCGCGCCGGTGCCTGATTCACAAACTGCCCATTTTTCTGGCGTCTGAGGGGTCTAGAAGGGCAATTGTCCCCGAACCCCAGGCTGGCCCGACGAGCGGGGCGGCCGCGCTTGGCCCGTGTTTGCCGAAGGGGTTTCAGCCCGGCGCGCGCTCGGGGGCGATCGACCGCGCGACTCGTGCTAGCGTTGCGCCGCAGGGGCAACCATGGCCGCACGAGGCATCCTCTCTCGCATCACGGGCGAGTCGGCTCGAGGGATCGACGACGTCGAGCTGATCGTCGGCAACCTACAGGCGCTGCTCAACACGCGGCTCGGCGACGCCGTGTCGGCGGAAGGTTTTGGGGTCGTGGACCTCGTCGACATCATCCACGACTTCCCGGCGGCAGCGCAGATCATGCAGCGCAGCATCCGGGCGACGGTCGCTCGCTACGAGCCGCGGCTGCGCAACGTCTCGGTCCGCCTCGTCCCTGGAGACGACCCGCTGGTGTTGACCTTCGAGATCTCCGGGCGCCTCGTCGGCGATCGTCGCCGCGGGGTCGTCCGCCTGCGCAGCGAGATGACCCACGGCGGTCGCGTGCGGGTCAGCTAGAGGCGCGCTGCAACGCCGGCGGCCGGCTCCGCGAGCCTGGCCGTCGAGGTCTGGCGGCGATCCCGGTGCCCCCGGCTCGCACGACCGTGGGCGAGCGATGGTTTCGCTACCCCCCGCGGGACGCCCGATGACGTGGCCAGTGACGCGCCGAGGGCCGCCTCGGCGCGAGGCGTTGCCGCCTAAGGACGCGGGGGGGCCACCACATCGCCCGGCGAACGTAGTATGGTCTTCGAGCCCGCCGGCTGCCGGCTGCCTCCCCACCATGTTCGCGAAGTTCTACCAGAGCGAGCTGACCTACCTGCGAGAGATGGGTCGCGAGTTCGCGGCCGCGCACCCGAGCAGCGCCGGGTTGCTGTCCGAACGTAGCGATGACCCCGACGTCGAGCGCCTGCTCGAGGGCTTCGCCTTCCTCTCGGCGCGGATCCGCGAGCGAGTCGACGACGCGGTCCCCGAGGTCGTCCATGGCCTCGCCGAGCTGCTCTTGCCCCAGTACCTGCGCCCGCTCCCGGCGACCTCGATCATCGAGTTCAAGCCGCAGATCAAGGCGCTGCGCGGGGTCCGGAGCGTCCCTCGCGGGCGCGCCGTGGGCAGCAACCCCGTCGAGGGGACCTCCTGTCAGTTCCAGACCTGCTACGACGTCGACCTCCTGCCCCTCGAGCTGCTCTCGGTCGATCACGACGAGTCCCTGGCCAACCGCCCGGCGCTGCGCATCAAGCTCAAGACCACCGAGGCGGGGCGGGCGATCGTCGCGCGCGAGGAGGGCATCCGCTTCTTCCTCGCCGGCGAGTACTCGCTGGCGGCGACCTTGCACCTGTGGCTGCTGCGCCACTGCACCGGCGTCGAGATCCGCAGCAGCGAAGATCGCAGCGTCCCGCGCAGCGATCCCATGCGGACCCTCCGGCGCGAGCAGATCAAGCCCGTCGGGCTGCGCGAGAGCGAGGCCGTGATGCCCTGGCCGAAGTTCGCCCCCGAGGGCTCGCGCTTCGTCCAGGAGTACTTCTCGCTCCCGAGCAAGTACTTGTTCATCGACGTCCTCGGCCTCGAGGGCCTCGAGTTCCCCGGCGACTACATCGAGTTCTCGTTCTTGTTCGAGCGCCCGCCGGACCTGCCCTCGCCGGTCACCGACGACAGCTTCCGACTGCACTGCACTCCGGTCATCAACATCTTCGACGTCTCGGCCGAGCCCGTGAAGCTCGACCCGCTGGTCCCGGATCACCTGATCCGCGCGGCCGGGGTCAACCCCGCGCACATGGAGGTCTACGACGTCAGCACCGTGATCGGCGTGCGCCCTGGCCGGGGCAACCGGCGCAGCTACAGCAACTTCTACAGCTTCGCGCACACGCGCCCGGACTCGGACTACGACGGCTACTACGTGCTCCGGCGGGCCCGCTCGCCCCTCGACGAGGCCACCGACACCTACATCGGCGTGGCCCGGCCCAAGGATCGCAACCGCGGCGGCGTCGAGGCGGTCGACGAGGACGAGACCCTGTCGATCGAGCTGCTGTGCACCAACCGCGCGCTGACCAACGAGCTGGCGATCGGCGACATCTGCAAGCCGGTGCGCGGGAGCTCGGTCCCGCCCTTCTCCAACATCACCGCCGTCAGCCCGCCGGTCCGCGCGCCGCTTGCTGGTGAGCTCCAGTGGCGCCTGCTCGCGCACCTCGCCCTCAACCGCCAGCGGGTCACCCAGCCGGAGACCCTCAAGCTGATGCTCTCGCTCTACAACTTCTTGGCGGGCTCGGGCTCACCGGCGGGGCGAGCCAACGAGATGCGCGTCGAGGCCATCCGGACCACGGAGTTCGAGGCCGTGACCCGCATGCTCGAGGGCGCCCCCGTGCGCGGGGCGGCGACCACCATCGAGCTCGACGAGACACGCTTTGCGAGCATCGGTGACGCGCACCTCTTCGGCATCGTGCTCGACGAGCTGCTCGCCACCTACTGCAGCATCAACTCCTTTCACGAGCTCCGGGTGCGCCTGCACCCGTCGAAGATCGAATTCCGATGGGAGCCGAGGAACGGGTACCACAGGATCCTGTGAGCGAGTCGCCTGACTGGCTGACGCGCTTGCTGGCCGAGCCCAGCGCCTTCGACCCCTTCGTGGTCGTGGGCCTGCTCGAGCAGTTAACCGTCGGCGCCCCGCAGGTCGGCGGCGACGGGCCCTATGACGAGGAGGCGATCCACTTTCGCCACTCGCGCTCGCTGGCCTTCAAGCCCGGCGACATGCATGCCGCCGAGGTCCACGAGGACGGGCGCAAGATCGACGGGGGCAAGGCCGAGCGCTTCGACCTGACCCTCAACATCGTCGGGCTGACGGGGACGAGCAGCCCGCTGCCGACCTACCTCGCCAGTGAGGCGGCGAGCGACGACGACGCCGGCAACACCAAGGCCGACTTCTTCGACCTCTTCCACCATCGCCTGCACAGCTTGCTCTACCGCTCGCTGCGCAAGCACGAGTGGGCCCAGGAGCACACCACCGACGGCGACGAGGTCTGGGCGCGGCGGGTGCTCGCGGCGCTCGGTGTCGACACCTACGACCGCCCGCCGCTCAAGTACATCCGACCGCTCGATCTCCTGCGCATCGCGCCTTTGATGGCGAGCTCGGCTCGGACCGCGCGGACCGTGGAGCTGGCGATCATGGAGATCCTCGGCCACCAGCTCCATGGTGCAGAGGTCTCGGTCAAGCAGTTCCAGGGCGGCTGGGCGAACATCGACCAGGATCACAAGATCAAGCTGGCGGTCGAGAACTCCAACCTCGCAATCAGCGCGATCATCGGTGACATGTGCCTGCACCGTGCGGGCAAGGCACAGGTCGTCGTCGGCCCCCTCGACAAAGAGGGCCTCAAGCGCTTCTTGGCCGGTGGAGACGCGTTTTTGGCGATCCGCGAGCTGCTGGACCTGCTGTCCTACGAGCTCGTGGAATTCGAACTCGAGCTGATCTTGGCCAAGTCCGCGAGGACTGGCACGATCCTGGGCGTGAGCATCATCGGCGACGACGCCTGGCTCGAGTTCGACGACGACGAGGGGAGCGGCAAGGGGGAGGAGACGACGATGATCGTCCCGCTCAGCCAGGCGCTCGACATGGTCGAGAAGGGGGAGCTGTGAGCGGTGGCGCGTCGAGCTCCGTCGGGTGTCGCCGGGGGAGGGCCTAGGCGTGCGCGCGCTCTCGGTTGTCGTCTTCGACTCGGAGACCGGGCGGACCCGCAAGGAGCGATACCTTCGCTCGCCGGTCTCGATCGGTCGCCACCCCAGTAACCAGCTGTGCCTGAGCTTCGGCTTCGTCTCGGGCCGCCACGCACAGATCGACTTCGACGAGCGCGGGGGGACCTTCAAGGACCTCGGCTCGACCAACGGCTCGCTGGTCGAGGGCCGGCGGGTGAACGCGCATCAGATCCACCCGATCGGTGACGGCCTCCAGGTCAAGATCGGCAAGCTCGAGATCAGCTTCGGCTGGGAGGAGGGCGAGGAGGTCGATCTCCCGCCGCCGCCAGGGTTGGTCGAGGCCGGCGCGCCCGTGCGCAGCCGCGCGCCGCGGCTGCCCACGCAGCCGATCCAGGCGGTCAGCGACGGGACCCCGCACGAGCGCGACCCCTACTCGCCGGCGACGATCCGCCACGCGACCACGGGGCGAGGGCCGAGCGCAGACGGTCCGCCGCGCATGGACGGCCCGCCGCGCATGGACGGTCCGCCGCGCATGGATGGACCGCCGCGCATGGACGGCCCGCCGCGCATGGACCGGGGCGCCGCCCCGCCGCTGCTCGACGCCCCGCCGATGATGGACTCGACGCCGGGCACGCCCGGACCGCCGCCGATGATGGACTCGACGCCGGGCACACCCGGGCCGCCGCCGATGATCGACTCGACGCCGGGCAGCGTCGCCCCCGAGCCTCCGCGACGCCCGGGGGCCGAGGCGACCGGCTTCGTCGATCTCTCGGGCGTGCACCGGGCGATCCGCGAGCTGCGGCCGGCCTACGAGGAGTTCCAGGCCGCGCGCGAGCGCTTCGCCGCGGCTATGGAGGAGACCCTCGACGCGCTGCCGCGGACGACCCGGGACACGGCCCAGGCCTTCTTGCGCCGCGAGTTCCCCGACATGCCCGGGGCGACGCCCTTCGCGGCGCCGGCGACCGGCGAGGGCCGCGGGGGCGAGGACGCGAACATCGTGGTCACCAACTTCGCGGCGATGATGCTCGCCGAGGTCGATCCGCCAGGTACGGCCGACGAGGCCGCGGCCTTCTTGGCTCGGGTCGCGGAGATCCTCCAGACGACGGCCCAGGCCTTCGTGGAGATCCGCAACGTCCAGGCGCGCTTTGGCGAGGAGATGGGCGTGCGGACGATCCGCGAGTACACGCCGCTGCACGCGGCGGCGGACGCCCGCAACGTGCTCGACTATCTGCTCGACTGGCGCCGCGGCGGGCCCGAACGCAACGCGCAGCTCTCGGCGGTCTACAGCGACTTCATGCTCCACCAGGTCGCGCTGATCAACGGCGTGGTCGAGGGGGTGCAGGCGTTGACGGATCAGTTCCGGCCGACGGAGATCGAGCGTGGGGTGGGGGGGCTGAACAAGTCGGCGGCGGCTTGGAAGAAATTTGTCGAGCGGTATGCGGAGGTGATTGAGGATCGGGGGATTGCGGCGCTGGTGTTTGGGCCGGAGTTTGCTCGGGCTTATACGGAGGTCGGGGGGTGATGGGGGCTGCTCATGGGGGTGATGGGGGCTGCTCATGGGGGTGATGGGGGCTGCTCATGGGGGTGATGGGGGCTGCTCATGGGGGTGATGGGGGCTGCTCATGGGGGTGATGGGGGCCGCTCATGGGGGTCTGGTTGTTCTCTTGCGAGGTGAGTGGGTGGTAGCGGTGCAGCGCACGGGGCAGCAGGGGACCCCCAGCGCTCAGACAGGCTTGCTGACTTTGGAGAGGGTCGCGGGGGCTGACTTCTAGGTTGGTCTGGGGTGTTGCTTCGAGAGGAGGGAGCGTACGCAAAACTCGCTCTGGGGGTCCCCTGCTGCCCCTTTTGTGCGCTTCTTTGATGGGGGGGACCCGTGGAGGGATGGTGGAGAGTGTCCCTCTCGGAGGGAGGGGAGGGCGTCTCTCGGAGGGAGGAGAGCGCGTCTCTCGAAGGGAGGAGAGCGCGTCTCTCGGAGGGAGGAGAGCGCGTCTCTCGGAGGGAGGAGAGCGTATCTCTCGGAAGGAGAGATCGTGTCTCTCGGAGGAGGGGAGGGCGTCTCTCGGAGGGAGGAAGACGTGTCTCTCGGAGGAGGGGAGGGCGTCTCTCGAAGGGAGGAGAGGGCGTCTCTCGGAGGGAGGAAGGCGTGGCTCTCGGAGGGAGGAAGACGTGGCTCTCGGGGAGAGGGGAGGAGTCTCTCGGCGGAGATTGCAAAGCGAGAGGCCGCGGGGAGCGGTCTCTCGCTTTTTCTCGAGGGGAAGGTGAGCCGACGGGGGAGCTCGGGGTTTGGCTACTCGTCGTCGGCGTCGGCGCTGGCGTCGTGGGCGACGGAGCCGTAGTTCTCGATCATCTCGTCCCAGACGCTGCCGCGGGTCTCGAAGTAGCGGTCTTTGTAGACGAGCTGGCGGTCGTTGGCGGCTTCGCGGAAGTCTTGCGGGGGGGCGTCGGGTTGGTTGGGGTCCTTGTCGCGGACCACGACCTGTTCGGCGACGAGGGGGTACTCGCCGTCGAAGCTGACGCTGCGGACGATCTCGAACTCGCGGATCCAGCCGTCGGGGAGGTCCGAGGTGTGCTGGTCGAACATCGCGAAGGTGGCTTCGCCGAGGCAGTCGCCGCCGGGGTGGTACTCGTCTTCGACGCGCTTGAGCGGGACGGTGGTGAAGCGATCGTTGATGATCGGGAGCAGCTTCATGATCCGCTGGCACATCTTCTCGTCGAAGGTGCAGTTGTCGCTCTCGGCGACGAGCAGGCGCTGGCCGCCGGCGGTCTCGATGCGCATGCGGGCTTTTTCGGTGTAGGTGCGCAGGTTGCCGAGGGCGCGGACGGCGATGCCGCCTTGGGTCCACTCGACCATGGCGACGGGGCCGATGGCCTGGCCGTCTTCGAAGTGGGCGGCTTGGACCCAGACCAGGCTGGAGCCGTCGGGGCCCTCGTTGATGACGATGTCCTCGGCGGTGAGCGGGCGGACGGGGAGGCGGCCGGTCTCGAGGTCGTTGTTGATCGGGCAGCCGGCGACGGTGCCCTCGGCCTCGGCTTCGGCCTCGGTGCCGGGGCCAGGGTCGGCGAGGGGCGGGATGGTGGGTTGGATGGCGGAGCGGCCGGTGCAGTCGCGCGGCTCGTCCTCTGGCCGCATCTTCTCGCGGTCGAAGTTGTTGAGGAGGATCGAGAACCACAGATCCGGCGGGAGCTCCTGCGCCTCGGACTCGATGGCGGTGCCGCTGGCGACCTCGGCGGTGCACAGGGGCATGGGACCGGTCGCCTTCTTGGGGCAGGCGGTGGCGAGCAGGCCGAGGGTGGCCGCGGCGGTCAGGGGGAGGAGGCGTCGGGTGATCATCAGTGGATGCCTTCGTCGCGGATGACGTTGGTGTCGCGCTTCTTGTCTGTGCGTTTCTTGATGATCAGGTCCACGGTGAAGACCTTCTCGCGCCAGTTCTTCCACACGTAGACGTCGTTCTTCTCGGCCAGGGACTTGAGCTTGCCGAGGTCGAGGGGCTTCTTCTCGCGGGCGTAGTAGGCCTTGGGCTGCTTGTAGCCCTCGCGCGGGGGGATGACGGCGAGGCGGAACACGCCGTCTTCGGTCTGCACGAAGCCGTAGGCGCAGCTGATGTCCTTGCAGCTCGAGGTGAAGGTCACCCACAGCAGCGGCGCGCCATTTTTGCTGTCGGTGTCGATGATCAGGCCGCGGGTGCTCTTGGCGGTGATCACCTTGAGCCGGCGCTCCTCCGAGGACTCGGTCACGTTCTTGTTGACCGCGTAGGACTCGGCGTCGTCCTCTTCTTCGTAGATGACGACGAGCTTCTTGCTCACGTAGACGCGCAGGGCCTCGACGGCTTGCTCGCGCTTCTCGATGCGTTCGAACTCCGAGGGTGTGAGCTCGAGCCGCCTCGCGCAGCCACTGCTGGCACACAGACCCGCAGACAGGGCGAGGACACTCAGCGTCCTCAAAAACGGCCGATGAAGCTTGCCCAGAGCGCGCATTTTCGGATTTTAGGGGTACAGCAGGCGCAGGGGGGAGTCAACCAGAGCGGAGGGTGGCCAGCGCAGCTAAAAAACCAGCGCCCCAACTCGCCCCAAACCCGGGCAAGCGAGGCGAACCAGGCCCCAAAAATGACCCGAACTGGGCTCAAACGAGCTCTCGCAGCCAACAAACCCGCCCAACCTGGCCCCCACCCCAAGCGCCGACCAGCCCGCGCAACCCAGCCCCAAAACGACATCCCCGCGCAGCCCCACTCCCGACACAGAACAAACCCCCAGGCCCTCACCTCGGACCTGTCCCAAACTGTCCCAAAGCAAAACCACCACCGCGGCGTCGACCCGTCGTGCATCGCGCGGACGGCTCAGAGAGGCCCCACCGCCGAGGCGGGCTCCATGATGCGGGATCTTCGACCCTGCCCGGGGAAGTGACCCCGCAAATCTACCATAAAGCAGTTGGACCGCGGCTCCAGCCGGGTCATCCTCGGGCCGGTAGGACCGGCCATGCGAATCAGGATCTCGACTCAGAGCGAGCCCCCGCGGATCGAGGAGATCGATCGGACGGAGGTCGCCATCGGCAGGGTGGCCAGCAACGATCTCGTGCTCGCGGAGCGTGGCGTGTCGAGCCGGCACGCACAGTTACAAGTTGGCGCCGACGGGCAGGTGTACATCACGGACCTCGGCTCGACGAACGGCACCTTCGTCAACGGCCAGCGCATCCAGGGCACGATGCCCATCGGCCTGCACGACGAGGTCTACGTCTGTCACATCCGCGTCGAAGTCGCGCTGGGGAACCAGTCGTTCCCGCCGGCGCCGGCGCAAACGCCGGTGCAGACCGGCTCGACGCAGATGGCGACGCCGGAGCAGGCGGCCGCGCTGCGCCACGGTACGGTGTCCGGTGAGATCTCGGGCTCCGAGGGGCAGTACGGGAACGGAGGCTGGAGCGACCAGGGATACGGCCAGCAGGGCTGGGATCAGCAGGGTCAGCAAGGCCAGGGCCAGTGGGGTCAGCAGCAAGGTCAGGGCTGGGATCAGGGCCAAGGCCAACACGGCCAGGGCCAACACGACCAGGACCAGTGGGGTCAGCAGGGTCAGGGTCAGGGTCAGTGGGATCAGGGGAGCGGCCAGGGCTGGGACCAGGGGCAGCAGCAGTGGCAGCAGGGCCACGGCCAAGGTCAAGACCAGTGGGGTCAGCAAGGTCAGGGCCACGGCCAGGACCAGTGGGGCCAGCAAAGTCAGGGCCAAGGTCAGGACCAGTGGGGGCAGCAAGGCCACGGCCAAGGTCAGGACCAGTGGGGGCAGCAAGGCCACGGCCAAGGTCAGGACCAGTGGGGGCAGCAGAGCCAAGGCCAGGATCAGTGGGGCCAGCACGGCCAGCAGGGTCAGGACGCGAGCCAATGGCAGGGCCACGGCCAGGGTCAGGACCAGTGGGGTCAGCAGGACGGGCACTACGGGGACGGCCAGTACGCGGGGGACAACCAGTACGGCGAGGCTGCCTACGGTGGGTCGCAAGCCAGTGATTCGCGCAGGCCTCCACGCCCGGGTGAGGGGGGCTTCGCGGGCCCGGGTGAAGATCTCGAAGAGATCGAAGAGATCGAAGAGATCGAAGAGATCGAGGAGATGCAGGAGGAGGCGCCGAGCATGGACGAGGCGCCGAGCCTGGGCGGACCCGCGGCGCTGGACGGGCCGCCGAGCATGGGCGGTCCTGCGGCGTTGGATGGACCGCCGAGCATGGGCGGGCCTGGGGCGCTGGGTGGCCCGCCGAGCATGGGCGGGCCTGGGGCGCTGGGTGGACCGCCGAGCATGGACGGGCCTGGGGCGCTGGGTGGCCCGCCGAGCATGGACGGGCCCGGGGCGCTGGGTGGACCGCCGAGCATGGACGGGCCCGGGGCGTTGGACGGACCGCCGAGCATGGGTGGACCCGCGGCGTTGGACGGATCGCCTAGCATGGGCGGCCCCGCGAAGCTGGATGGTCCGCCGAGCATGGACGGTCCGCCGAGCATGGACGGTCCCGCGGCGCTGGGTGGACCGCCGAGCATGGACGGTCCGCCGAGCATGGACGGTCCGCCGAGCATGGGGGGCCCCGCGAAGCTGGATGGACCGCCTAGCATGGACGGGCCGCCGAGCGTGGGCGGCCCCGCGAAGTTGGACGGGCCGCCGAGCATGGACGGCCCCGGGAAGCTGGACGCGCCACCGAGCGTGGGCGGCCCCGCGGCCTTGGACGGTCCGCCGAGCATGGACGGCCCTGGGAAGCTGGACGGGCCGCCGAGCATGGGGGATCCGCCGAGCTTGGGAGACCTGCCGAGCCTGGGAGCGCCGCCGAGCCTGGGAGATCCTCCGGCGCTGGGTGGGCCACCGAGCCTGGGAGAGCCGCCCGAGTCAGTGGAAGAGGACGAGTCCTCGGGTCACGACGAGGCGACGCGGATCGACTCGCTCTCGAGCCTCGGCGCCGCGGCGGTGGTCGAGAGCCTCCAGCTGGGCGGTCCGCCCAGCGTCGACGGAGGCGAGGCGCCCGCAGCCGAGCCGCGGACGCCCTCGGCGCAGACGACCTTGGTGCCGTCGGCGGCGCCGGCGGGCACGGAAGAAGAGGCCGCGCGCACGCGGACCTTCCCTTCGCTGCGCGCTCGCAAGGTCCAGGCCGACACGGCCCTCGACGTGGTGCTCCACCGCAGCCCGCCAGACTACGTCGCGCGGGCAGGGGTCTTGCGGGACATGCTCTCGGATCTCGGCGGCCAAGGGCAGCTGCCCGAGGGCAGCGACAAGCAGCGCAAGGCTGCGCGGATCGGCGCCAAGCGGCGGCTCTCGGTCATCGACAAGCAGCACCCGGAGTTCGACTTCGACGACACGGAGAGCGAGGCCGCGGCGCTGCTGCGCGAGCTGTTCGAGTACGGCCCGCTGACCGAGGCGCTCGATGATCCCACGGTCTCGGAGATGCTGATCCGCGGGCCGCATCAGGTCTGGGTCGGGCGCGGGCGCAAGCGTGAGCGCCTGCCTGCCGGCTACTCGGGCCCCGAGGCCGTCGCGCTGACCCTGCGCCGGCTCACGGGCAGGGAGCTGCGCTGGGACGCCAACGCGCCCTGGCTGGACCTCCACCTGGCCAACGGCATGCGCCTGCGGGGCGCCCACGAGAGCGTGGCGCCGGGCGGACCGGTGGTCGTCATCGAGCGCCCGCCTCGGGCGGGCTCGGGCGGGCTGGTCGATCTCGTCGCCGACGGGGTGCTCCCGCCGGCCCTCGCCGAGCTCCTGGTCGCGGTGCTCAAGGCTCGCGGGAGCGTGCTCGTCGGCCTCGAGGACGACGCCGACGGGGCGCCGCTGCTCTCGGCCCTCGCCCACGAGCTCGCCCACATCGAGCCGGCACGGCTCGCGGTGATCCGCACGGGGGCCCGGCTCGCGCCACCGAGCGGCGCGGTCGTGCTCGAGGCGGAGCCCGGGCTCACGGGGGCGCCCGTACGCCTGGCCATGGACGCGGGCGCGACTCGGCTGCTGATCCACCGCGCCGAGGGCTCGGGCCTGGCCAGCGTGTGGTCGGGCTTCGAGCGCAACCTCGAGCAATTCATCGCCAGCGTCCCGGCCGCGAACCCCGAGGCCGCCCGCGCGTGCTGTGTGGACGGCCTGGTGCTCGGAGGTTTTGGCCGCGAGCGGGGGCTGCTCGGCGCGCTGGTCGGGGACGCCTTCGATCTGGTCCTCTCGGTCGCGGCGCGCCCCGAAGGCGGTGACGTCGTCGTGACGGTCTCCGAATTCGACGGCCAGGGCCAGGCGCGGACCCTGCTGTCGCGGGCCTCGCCGAAGGCGGCCTGGCGCCACCACGCGGACCCAACCTTCGTGGCCGAGATGGCGCGCAGGGGTGTTACCTTCGACCCCGCGCGACTCACTTCTCTGGGCGGCGGCTGATCGCAGCCTGCGAACGCACGCCACCCTCGAACGACGATCTCACGAGCAAGTACGAGCAAGATGTTCAAGCCCGCCATCCTTCGCAGCATTCCTGTGTGCGGCCTCGCCCTCGGGCTGGCCGCCTCCTTGGCCCTGGGGGCCTGCAAAAAGAAGCGTGAGCGCGAGACCTGCAACCCCGACGACTACGCCTTCGAGGAGATCACCGTGCTCCTCCAGGCCGCGAGCGACCTCAACCCCGATGACGAGGGTGCCCCGCTCTCGGTCGTCGTGCGCATGTATCAGCTGTCTGGTGACCTCGCGACCCGCAGCCTCGACGTCGCCGAGCTGTGGGAGGACGCCGAGGCGGCCCTCGGCGACGAGTACATCGCCGACAGCGAGCTGACCTTGAACCCCGAGGGCGTCGAGGCCATCCCGGTGACCCTCGAGAAAGAGACGCGCCACGTGCTCGTCGTCGGCGGCTTCCGCCAGCCGGTCGGCAACACCTGGTACCGCGTCTACGAGATCCCCGACACCTACGGCAAGCAGGCCTGCGAGGACAAGCGCGAGGGCAAGAACCCCGACGACCTCGGCCAGCCCTGCGTCTATCTGTTCTTCGAGCGCAACCAGGTCGACGGCGGCAAAAACGTGCCGCCCGGCTTCGACAAGGCCAAGGTCGAGCAGACCTGCACGCCGGTGTACTCGCCGAAGACCGTGCAGGCCGAGTAGTCGACCCACCGCGCGCACCACCACGAGCACCACGGATCCGCGACACCACCATGACCCGCAAGCAGCACTACGACCGTGTGATCTGGCGCGAGGGGATGCTGATCACCCCTCAGCACCTCCAGCAGCAGGAGCTCTACGCGGCCCAGAACCTGCACGAGCGCCTGGCCGCCTCCACGCCGCTGAGCTGGGGCGTGCAGGCCATCGAGTTCGACGCCGGCGCGCTCAAGAGCGGCCGCCTCGAGCTGACCAAGTTCGAGGGCGTGATGCCCGACGGCCTCGACCTCCGCGGCGGCCTCGAGGTCCCCTCGCGGACGATCGGCGACCACTTCCCGGCCACGGCCAAGCAGCTCGAGGTCTCGCTGGGGATCCCCGCCCTGCGCGAGGGCGTGGCCAACTTCCACGAGCCCGACAGCGAGTGGCGCGGTCGCTTCTTGATGGTCACCAAGTCGACCGGCGACCTGTCGATGAGCAAGAACGTGCGCAACCTCGACTTCGGGGCCCCGGCGCCGGTGCTGCTCTTCGGCGAGGAGAAGGACGAGGACCACGTCAAGCTCAAGATCGCCGAGATCGTCCGCGACGAGGACGGCTCGTTCACGCTCTCCGACACCTACATCCCCCCGGTCCTGCACATCGGCGCCTCGCCGGTGCTGATGGCCGGGCTGCGCGAGATCATGAGCCTCTCGGTGGTCAAGCAGCGGGCGCTCAACGCCGGCCGTCGCCAGCGCGACGCCGCGACCATCGAGTTCGCGGCCGCCGACGTGACCCGCTACCTGCTGCTCAACGCCATCAACATGGGCCTGCCGCTGGTCAAGCACTACAGCGAGGAGCCGCGCAGCTCGCCGCTGTCCACCTACCTGATGATGCTCGAGTACGCCGGCGCGCTGACCAGCTTCACCGGCGAGATCGACCCGGCCAGCTTCCCGCGCTTCGCCTTCCTCGACATGCGCTCGTGCTACCTGCCGATGTTCGAGCACATCAAGACGATGCTCGGCGCGGCGGTCAAGGACATGAGCATCAAGATCCCGCTCGAGGCCCGCGAGGACGGCATGTGGATCGGCCGGCTCTCGGAGCAGCGCATGGTCGACTGCAAGGACTGGGTGCTCGCCGTCGAGTCCGACTCGCCGGAGCAGCAGGTCGCCAACAAGCTGCCGCACCTGTCCAAGATGTCGTCGTGGAAGCAGATCAGCGCGATCGTCAAGTCGGCGACGCCGGGCGTGCCCTTGCAGCCCACGCACCGCCCGCCGACCGAGGTCGCGATCAAGCCCGGCCAGGTCTACTTCATGATCAAGAAGGACGACCGCTACTGGCGCGACGTGCTCGCCGAGCGGACGATCGCCATCTACGTCCCGCCCCCCTTCGACCCCAAGCGGGCCAAGCTCAGCTTGATGGGCATCCCGCGCACCGAGGGCTGAGCGCCCGCCCCGATCGAGAGCTCGACCATGGAACGGATCAACGAGGTCACCAAGGACACCTTCAACGCGCTGATACAGTTCCGCGCGCTGGACTCGTCATCGGCGGTCTCGCCCCAGATGCCCTACCAGCGGCTGTGCGGGTTCATCGACCAGATGCTCTCCTACGCCCGCGAGATCGGCTACGAGGAGATCGACGTCGTCGACATGGCCTACGCCATCGTCGCCTTGGCCGACGAGGTCGCGCTGCACAAGGGCGGACCGATCCGAGACTTCTGGATGCAGCGCCCGCTCCAGCTGCACTACTTCAACGAGAACCTGGCCGGTGAGGGCTTCTTTCACCGGCTCAACGCGGTGATGAGCGACCCCGCCCGGGTCGACATCCTGCGCGTCTACTATGTGTGCCTGCTGCTCGGCTTCCAGGGCCAGTACGCGATCCGTGGCGGCGAGCTCGAGCTCGACGCGATCATCCGCCGGGTCAAAGAGGCGCTGCGCAACAACCTCAAGGATCAGCCGCTCTCGGTCCAGCCGCTGCGGCCCAAAGAAGACATGGGCCGGGCCGGCGGGATCCCGGCGATCTGGATCGCGCTGTTCTTCCTGCTCTTCTCGCTCGGTTTGTTGATCGCCCTGCGCATCGGCCTGAACTCGCAAAGCGAGAACGTGGTCGAGCGCATGGCGCCGATGATGAAGGCGGACGGCGAAGGCTGAGCGGCCTCGCGCAGCACGAGGAGACCTCATCGTGAGCATCTTGAAGTACATCTTCGCGGTCCTGCTGATCGCCGTCGTCTGGGGGCTGTGGTGGTGGCTCAAGCTGCCGCTGTGGATCGCCGTCGTCTCGACGATCGTCATCGTCCTGGTCCTGGTCACGATCGTGATCTGGGGCATCGTCAAGTCGCGGCGCGCCGCGGCGAAGATCGAGGCGGCGCTGGCCAAGCAGGGCGCCGCCCAGGCCGCGGGCGCGCGCCCGGACCTCCAGGCCGACATCAACGCGATGTCGTCGGAGTTCAACAAGGCCGTCGGCGCGCTCAAGGGCTCCAAGCTCGGCAAGGACGCGCTCTACACCCTGCCCTGGTACGTGATCATCGGCCCGCCCGGCGTCGGCAAGAGCACCGCCTTGCGCAACTCGGGCCTACAGTTCCCCTACCTGTCCGAGCGCGGCGGCGGGGCCGTCAAGGGCATCGGCGGCACGCGCAACTGCGACTGGTGGATGACCAACCAGGCGGTGATCGTCGACACCGCCGGGCGCTACACCACCGAGGACACCGACCGCGACGAGTGGCTGGCCTTCCTCGACCTGCTGCGTGACACCCGGCCCAAGCGGCCGATCAACGGGATCCTGCTCGCCGTCGCCGTGTCCGACTTCGTCGAGGCCAGCGAGGACGAGGTCAACACCATGGCCATGAAGATCCGCGCGCGCATCGACGAGGTGACCAAGCACCTCGAGATGTCCGTGCCGGTCTACGTGCTGTTCACCAAGTGCGACCTGCTGCCCGGCTTCGTCGAGATGTACTCGGAGATGGGCAAGAACGAGCGCAAGGACATCTGGGGCTTCACGCTCCCGGTGACCGGCGCCTACGCGGGCGTCGACCCCCTGGGCACCTTCTGCGATCAGTTCGACCGCCTCGCCGACCGCACCGAGCAGCGCGCGCTGCGGCGGATGAGCGACGAGCGGCGGATCGACGCGCGCGGCAAGGTCTACGCCTTCCCGCAGCACTTCGAGGCCCTGCGAGACAAGCTCGCCAACTTCATCGGCCTGGTCTTCCAGGCCAACGTCT
This sequence comes from Pseudenhygromyxa sp. WMMC2535, assembly GCF_011083025.2. Classification (NCBI taxonomy): domain Bacteria; kingdom Pseudomonadati; phylum Myxococcota; order Nannocystales; family Nannocystaceae; genus Pseudenhygromyxa; species Pseudenhygromyxa sp. WMMC2535. The sequence continues at coordinate 810,981 of NZ_JABJWV010000001.1, read as the reverse complement.
ACGCCGAGACCCCGATGCTGCGCGGCTGCTACTTCACCAGCGGCACGCAGGAGGGCCGGCCCATCGATCGCCTGATGGGCTCCATGGCCCAGGCCTTCGGCATGCAGGCCAGCTCGCTGCTCGGCGGCTCACCCCAGGTCGAGGCGCGCAGCTACTTCCTGGGCAACCTGTTCAACAAGGTGATCTTCGCCGACCGCGAGCTCGCCCGGCGCAGCCAAAAGCACCTGCGCAAGGCCGGGATCCTCAAGTGGGGCGCGGCGGCGGCGATCTTCATCCTGGCCGTGGGCGCGGCGGTGCTCCCGGTCCGCTCGATGCGGGCCAACCAGGAGGTCATCAGCGAGCTCAACACCGCCGTCGAGACCATCGACGAGGAGGGGGCCGAGGACGCCTCGCCGATCCTCTCGGTCGAGCGCGGGTGGCCGATCTACTCGTCCGAGAGCGAGCTCTACGCGTTCGAGACCGACAGCACGCCGGTCAAGCTGCGCTGGGGCATGTACCAGGGCGAGACGCTGATGCAGCCGTCACGCGGGCTCTTTGGCCGGACCTTGCGCGAGGAGCTGGTCGTCCCCTTGATGGAGGAGCGCCGCCTCGAGCTCGCCAACTTCGCCAACCGCTACCCGACCGACGAGGACGAGCCGCCCGTCGACGAGTCGGGCCAGGCCTTCGACTCGCTGCGCGCCTACCTGCTGCTCGCCGGCAGCCTCGCCGACTACAAGGACCTGAGCGAGGACCTGCAGGGCCAGGCCAAGAGCCTGGGCGAGGACAGCTGGCTGGCCGCGGAGCTCGCCGACTGGTGGAGCACGGCGCTGCTCGTCGACTCGGAGTCGGCCAGCTACAAGAAGATGGCCGAGATGACCTCGGAGTACGTCAAGGTGCTCCGCGAGCGCCCCGAGGAGCTCGAGATCGAGTACGACGAGGCGCTGGTCGAGGACGTCCGCAAGGTCCTGCGGCGCAGCGATCGCACCGAGGCCCTGCTCGCCGAGCTGATCCGCAGCGCGGGCGAGACCGACGGGGTCAAGGACGTGACCTTGGCCTCGATGAAGCTCGGGACCTCCGTCTACAAAAACGGGGGCATGCGCGTGCGCGGGGCGTTCACGCGCCAGGGCTGGGAGAAGTACTGCCGCAGCGAGCTCGCCAAGAACCAGGGCGAGTTCGTCGGTCAGGAGTGGGTCTTGGGCCTCAGCGACATCGAGGCCAAGGAGCGGCGCATGGAAGATCGCCTGCGCCTGCGCTCGCGCTACTTCGACCAGTACATCAAGGAGTGGGACCAGTTCGTCGCCAAGATCTACGTCGAGCCTGCGACCACCCTCGTCGGCTCGCTGACCATGTTCCAGGACCTCGCCCGCGGCGGCACGCCGCTGCGCCGGATCCTCAACCAGGTCGGCTGGCACGTCGACCTCAAGGAGGAGGAGCGCAAGCCGGGGGACAAGCCGTGGTGGGATCAGGTCCCGACCGAGATGAAGGACAAGCTCGAGAAGGAGGCGCTCGAGCAGGGCGCCCGGGCGCTCTATGAGCGCCACGACATCAAGACCTACTTCGATCCCTTCGTCGGCTTTGGCATCGACATCAGCAGCAGCGAGGCCGACCCCGACGGTCCGCCCGACGTCGCTGGCAACCTCCAGATCGACGCCTACGCCGAGCAGCTGACCGCGGTCCGCGACGCGCTCCAGGCCGCCGTCGACGACCGCGACGCCCTCGAGGACCTGGGCAAGCGGATCAAGATCGGCACCAACGTGGTCAAGGGCCAGGTCGCCGAGCAGCAAGAGCCGTGGCGCAGCCGCTACGACAACATCCTGCGCCCGCCCTTCGACGCGGTCCGCGGCGCGCTCGAGGGTGACATGGGCGCGCAGGTCGGCGAGTCGTGGTGCGAGGCCGTCTACATCCCCTGGCAGGAGCAGGTCGGCAACCGCTTCCCCTTCGACCCCAAGGGCTACGACATGCCGCTGTCGGAGTTCTCCGCGTGGATCGGCCCGGATCAGGGCCCGATCTGGGACTTCTACACGGCCTCCTTGTCCGGGCGGATCGAGAAGAACGGCAACCGGTTCTCGATCAAGAGCGGGGGCAAGGCCTCGACCCTGTCCTACAACGCTCGCCTGCCGCCTTTCCTGACCGACGTCGCCGACGCGGGCTCGGTGATGTTCCCGCCGGGCAGCGCCGAGCCCAAGTTCGAGTTCGAGGTCCAGATCGACGGCACGCCCGGCGTCCAGGAGATCACCTTGACCGTCGACGGCGCCAAGGTCAGCTACCGCAACGGCCCGCAGACCTGGAAGACCATGGTCTGGCCGGGGACCGAGGGCGATCCCGGGGCGAGCATCCGCGCCAAGGGCCTCAGCCGCAACGGCGACGTCTCGCGCAAGGGGGAGTGGGGCTTTTGGCGGCTGCTCGCCGAGGCCAACGTCAGCGGCGCCGCGGGCCAGCAGGTCTACTCGATCAAGTGGGACCTCAGCGATCAGCAGGTCGGCGTGATCACGATCCGCCTGCGACCCAAACGCAACGAGACGCCGCTCTTTGGCGTGCCCTCGCGGGGCAGCAACAAGTACCTGGGGCTGTTCACGAGCATGACGGTCCCGCGCTCGGTCGTCGCCGGCTACGCCTGCCAGGGCGAGTCCGAAGGGGCGGAGTAGGCTGCCGTGAGCACCGTCGGCCTGTTCGGGAAGACCCCTTCGCAGCGCGACTTCGTGCGCGTGAACATCGGCATGCCAGTGGTCCGCGCCCTCGACGAGTGGCTGCGCGAGAGCGTGATGAGCTTGCCGGCTCGGCGCGCGCACCTGCCCCCGGAGTCGCTGCCTTTCCTGTTCAGGGCGCCGGACGACGCCGGCTTCCTGATCGGGATGATGCGCGACAGCAAGGACGGGGTCGGGCGCGAGTTCCCGCTCGCGGTCTTCCACCACCTCGACGGCCCGGCCCACGCCTTCAACTGGCCGGGGATCCCCCGGGCCTACGCCGGGTTCATGGCCGCGGCCAGCGAGCTGCTCGATCGCGTCGACAGCACCGACCCCAGCCACCTGCCCTGGCTGCTCGAGCAGCTGCCCTGCCCCAGCGCCGCGGAGGTGACCACGGCCCTCGAGCAGGGCTGGCAGGGGCTCGCCAACCTGTCCGCCGACGAGCTCCTCGATCGCCTCTTCGCGCGCCCGACAGGCAACCCGGAGGGCGATCGCTGGACCGACGATCACATCTACGGGATCGGGATGTTGCTCAACGCCTGCTACCGCGTGGCTGGGCACCCGCCTCGAGGCAAGGACTCGATCTGCCTCGACTGCCCGGTGACCTCCGACTCCGAGCTGGTGTTCTGGCTCGAGCTCGCCCGCAGGGTGTTGCGCTGGCGGACGCCGCCGAGCTTCATGTGGTCTCAGCGGCAGTTTCGCATGCTCTTGATCCTCGGCACCCCCAGCCCCAACCTGCTCGGCGTGCTCGGCACGCCGGGGCTCTTCGACGACAAGGTCTGGTCGTTGATCGCCGATGACGAGGAGCACGCCGCGCGCGGCGGGCGACTGCTGACGCCGCACCAACGCGCGGCCATCGAGCGCCCGCGGCAAAGCGGCGCGATGCTCATCGACGGTATCGCGCCGCCGATCTGACTCCAGAGGTCGACGCCATGAGCAGCCAAGACTCCGCCACGCGCGATCGTGTCTCCCTCGTCTATCGCGACCACGAGACCAAGGAAGAGAAGGAGCTGCCCTTCAAGATCCTGGTCATCGGCGACTACACGGGCTGCGAGGACGAGCGCCCCCTCGACGAGCGCAAGCCGGCCAAGATCGACCGCCAAAACCTCGGCGCGGTCATGAGCGGGATGGGCCTGCACCTGCGCTTCAACTGCCAGAGCAAGTTCAGCGACGACCCGGAGGACACGATCCCCGTGGATCTGCGCTTCTCGTCCTTCGCCGACTTTGGGCCGCAGTGGGTCGCCCACCAGGTCCCGATGCTGCGCGAGCTGGTCGAGTCGCGGCGGACCCTGAGCGAGTTCAAAGACTGGCTGCGCGGCTCGCCCTCGCTGGTCTTTCGTCTCAAGAAGGCGCTGTGCGCTCCGGAGACCCGGGCCCAGCTGCGCCGCGAGCTCAGCGTGGGCGGCCAGGCCGAGATGCTCGACTGGGTGATCGAGGGCGCGGAGGTGGGGCCACACGACGCGGGCTATCTCGAGCTGCGCGAGGGCGTGTCGGCCTACCTGCGCACGCGGCTGACGGAGTTCGATGACCCGGATCCCGAGGCGCTGGCCGCGGCCGAGCGCGAGCGAGAGGCGAGGGAGGCGGCAAAGGCTGCGGAGCCGGCGGATCTCGACGCCCCGGATCGCCTCGATGGTGAGCAAGCCGACGCGCCGCCGCTGGCCGCACCGGCCCCGACCCCGGGGTCGGAGGAGGGGGCGGCGCTGCTCGAGGACATGCTCGAGAACGCCGAGGTCACGCCGGACACCCGCGTGCGCGCAGGCGTCCGGCTCAAGCCGGAGCAGGTGCTCGTCGACCTCGCCGGCGTGGATCTGGCGATCGTCGAGATCGATCGCCTGCTCGGGGCCCAGGTCGACGCGATCCTCCACCACCCGGACTTTCAGGCCCTCGAGTCGGCGTGGCGATCGCTGCGCTACCTGGTGGCTAGCGTCAACTTCCGCGAGAACTGCGAGATCCACCTGCTCAACTGCCCCAAGCAGGATCTGATCGACGACTTCGAAGACGCCCCGGAGATCGCCAAGTCGGGGCTCTACCGCCTGGTCTACTCCATCGAGTACGGCACCTTCGGCGGCGAGCCCTACGGGATCGTGGTCTGCGACTACGAGTTCGACCCCTACCCCGTGGACATGAACCTGCTGGCCAACTGCGCCGCGGTCGCGTCCATGGCCCACGTGCCCTTTTTGGCCAACGCCTCGCCGCGCTTTTTTGGCGAGGAGAGCTTCGAGCGCCTGGCGACCTACGCCGACGTGCGCTCGATCTTCCAGGGCCCGCAGTACACGCGCTGGAACAGCTTCCGCGACAGCGAGGACGCGCGCTACGTCGGCCTGTGCCTGCCGCGATTCCTGCTCCGCGAGCCCTACGGGCGCCAAGAGGTCTCGAACTTCAACTACGCCGAGCACACGCCCAAGAAGGCGGACTACCTGTGGGGCCACGCCTCGTTCAGCTTTGCGACCTGCGTGGCGCGTAGCTTCGCCCGCTACCGCTGGTGCCCGAACATCGTCGGACCGACGGCCGGCGGGGCCGTGGAGGACCTCCCCGCCCTCGGCTTCGCGTCGATGCACGGGATCGAGACGCGGATGGCCACGGAGATCCAGCTGACCGAGCGCCACGAGTACGAGCTCTCGGAGGAGGGCTTCACCGGCCTGGTCTTCCTCAAGGCCGGGGACATGGGTTGTTTCTTTTCGGCGAACTCTTGCCAGCGGCCCAAGACCTACGCGAACACCGACGAGGGCAGGGGGATGAGCCTCGGCGCGCGGCTCGGCGCGCAGCTGCCCTATATCTTCATCGTCTGCCGGATCGCGCACTACCTCAAGGTGCTCCAGCGCGAGGAGATTGGCCGTCACCTCGAGCGCGGCGACATGGAGCGCGAGCTCAACTTGTGGCTGCGCCAGTACATCTCCGACATGGACAACCCCGCCCCGGCGATCCGCGGCAAGCGGCCGCTGCGGCAGGCGGAGATCAAGGTCGAGGAGGTTCCGGGCCAGGCTGGCTGGTACCGAGCGCACCTCAAGCTGCGTCCGCACCTCAAGTACATGGGCGCCTCCTTCACCCTCTCGCTGGTCGGCAAGCTCGAGCGCGAGGGGTAGGTTTCACTCGCACGTTTCAGCTGATCCGCGCACGGTGCTTTGGGCTGTCTGCGCGGTCCCGATCGGGTAAAGTCGCCCTGGGACGCGTACGGTCGCTGTCGTCGCGTGCCCGAGCCCGGTGACGCCGGGTGCGATCCGGCCAGCGGTGCCGGACGCAAAGGAGTCTCTCGTGTCGGAGAAGACAGAATTCACCACTGGAGGTCCCCCTTCATCGGTCCCTGGCTGGAAGCCGCCCCCCGACCTGGTCGGGCAGGTGCTGGCCGATCGCTACAAGGTCGTCTCGGTCATCGGCGACGGCGGGATGGGGAAGGTCTACCTCGGCGAGCACGTGACCTTGCGAAAGAAGGTCGCGATCAAGGTGCTCAAGCAGGAATTTTGCCACGACCGGACCAACGTCGAGCGCTTCCTCCAAGAGGCCCGCGCGGCCTCGATGATCCGCCACGAGAACATCGTCGACATCATGGACTTCGGCCAGGTGCCGGGGGGCTCGGTGTTCTTCGTGATGGAGCTGCTCGAGGGCGGCGACCTCTCGGATCTGCTCAAGCAGGTCGGGCGTCTGCCCTGGCTGCGGACCCGCAACGTGCTGCTGCAGGTGGTTCGAGCCCTGCGCGCGGCCCATGACGCGGGGATCATCCACCGCGACATGAAGCCCGCGAACGTGTTCTTGATCGATCGCAGCGGCTTCACCGACTACGCCAAGGTCCTCGACTTCGGCATCGCCAAGGTCGACGACCAGGGCACCGGGCTCACGCGCACGGGGGCGGTGTTCGGCACCGCCGGCTACATGGCGCCGGAGCAGGCCTGCGGCGACCCCGTCGACGCGCGCACCGACGTCTACGCCGTCGGCTGCATGATGTACGAGATGCTCACGGGGCGGCTGCCCTTCCCGGGCACCAACTTCATGCGCGTGCTGACGCAGCACATGAACGAGCCGCCGCCGCCGCCGCGCGACGTGGCTCCGGACGCCGACATCTCCGACGAGGTCGAGACCATCATCCTCACGGCGCTGTCGAAGAAGGCCGAGGATCGCTTTGCGAGCATGGCGGACTTCGAGCGGGCGATCGCCCAGGCCAACGGCGAGGTCGCTACGGTCCCGCCGCAAAACCGCCCGCGGACCTCGGACGGGACGGTGGTGCTCGACACTGGCGCCGCCAGCCCCTTCGCCGGGATGACCCCCGGCCAGCCGCCGTCCGGCTACGGCAGCAATGGCGGCGAGGAGGGCGATGGCGCGACGATGATGCTCGACGGCATGGGCGGCGTGGACCTCGGCTCAGGCGGCGAGGGTGATGGCGCGACGATGATGCTCGACGGCATGGGCGGCGTGGACCTCGGCGCGGGCGAGCAGGACAGCGACTCGACCGTGATGCTCGAGGGCGGCGGCATGTTCGAGGACATCGCGACCGCCGAGTACGGTGGCGCCGAGGCTCAGGCCATGGTCGATCACGCCGCCGGCGTGATGGCGGCGAGCTCGGCCGAGCAGGCCGCCAACAAGAAGAAGCGGATGATCATGATCGGCGGCGGCGTGGGTGCGCTGGCGATCGTGGGGATCCTCGCCGCGGTGCTCCTTGGCGGCGGCGACGAGCTCGCGGCCGGAGACAGCGCGGCCGAGGCGAGCGCGGCCGAGGCCGGCGTGGCGGGTGACCCCGCGGCTGGCGAAGACGCCGCTGACGAGGCGGGGGAGCCCGCCGAGGGCGTGGCCGCTGATGAGGCGGGAGAGGCGGGAGAGGCTGGCGAGGACGCGGCCGAGGCCGGTGAGGACGCCGGCGCGGCCGATGGTGCCGTCGTGGGTGACCCCGCTGGCGGCTCCGACGAGGGCCTCGTCCTCGAGGAGGACGAGGACGAGGGCGCGGCGGACGAGGACGACGGCGAGGTCGAGAGCAACGGCCCCGAGCCGACCAAGAAGGCGACCACCACCAAGGTCAAGGAGTCGCTCTCCGACTCCGACGTCAACCGCGGGCTCAAGCGCATCAAGTCCAAGGTCAGCGCGTGCAAGAGCCAAGGCGGCTTGCCCGGCATGAAGGTCAAGGTCAACTTCTTGATCGCCGACGGCAAGGTCAGCTCGGCCTCGCCACGACCGCCCCACAACAACACCAAGGTCGGCAAGTGCGTCGCGGACGCGGTCAAGAAGGCTCGCTTCACCAAGGCGAAGCAGTCGAAGATCGTCGACGAAACCTTCACGCTCTGACCCTCGCCAGCTCGGGGGTCGAGCTCCCCAGCCATGCAAGGCCCGAGCATCAAGATCATCGCCTCGGACGGGAGCGCGCGCAGCGTCCCCTTCGCGGGCGTGCAGCTGTCCGTCGGTCGTAGCGCGGACAACGACCTCGTCCTCGAGGAGGGCGGGGTCTCGTCGCGTCACTGCCTGATCTCCAGGGATCCCACGGGCGCCTTCTTCGTCCAGGACTCGGGCTCGACCAACGGCACGTGGATCGGCGAGCAGCGGGTCACGGGCGCGACGCGGATCCAGCCCGGGACCAAGCTGGTCGTCGGCAGCTACCTGCTGACCCTCGAGAGCGCGGCGCGGAGCAGCCTCGCCGGGCTGACGGGTCCGCGCCCCGCTGTGGGGGCTGGGCTCGGCCTGGGCGTGAGAGGCCCGCTGCTGCGCAAGTCCGAGAGCGAGCACGCCCGCCGGCGTCTGCTCGATCGCATCGCTCGCTACGCCCAGGAGTGGGACGAGGCCGGGCGCCCCGGGCGGCTGCTGCTGCGCGGTCGAAACCTGCGCGGGGCCCTGGACCTGCTGCATCAAGTCGGGGATCCGGACCTGGCCTTTGGGGATCTCGAGGAGAGCTTCATCCGCGCCAGCGCCGAGGGCCAGACCCGCGGGCGCCTGCTCAAGCGCGTCGGGCTGATCGCCGGCGGCGTGGCCTTCGTCGGGCTGCTGGCGTTCGCGCTGACCCGGGACTGGGGCGGCGACGAGGCCGACGAGGTCGCCAGCGGCGAAGGCGAAGGCGAAGGCGAGGGCGAGGGCGGCGAGCACGGAGGCGCGATCGAGCAGGCCGACGAGGTCGCCCTGGTCGACGACAACTCCTCGTCTTCATCGCCCCCGCTGGACACGCGCAAGGAGTGGATCGAGCACCAGGTCATCCCCGCCGAGAGCCTCGAAGAGATCGCCCTGCGCTACGACGTGCCGATCGACAAGCTCAGCCGCTGGAACGGGGTCGGCGAGGGCGAGGCGCTCGAGGTCGGGAGCACGCTCCGCGTCGAGGTCGACCCGCTCACGGCGCCGCTGCCCTATCAGAACATCACCTACCGGACCGAGAAGCGCGAGTCGTGGTCGAGCCTGAGCAAGCGCTTCGACGTGCCCGTGGACAAGCTGCGCGCCTACAACCCCGAGGTGGGTGACACCTTGAAGGCCAAGGCCGAGCTGTCGATCTGGATCTCGCCCAAGCCGCTGACGCGCAAGCGCGACGTGCAGATCCCCGAGTTCACCGTGCGCGCCGACGCCATCTCCGTGGGCGCGCCCAAGGGCGGCAAGGTCATCAACGCGATCCAGTTCCCCGAGAACGACGACCTCTACAAGCGCCGCTACCCCAACATCATGTGGTGCGGCAGCCACATGGCCAAGCACCTGCAAGAGGCGATCGCCTCGTTCCGCTACACCTACGAGTTCGAGGGCGAGATCGTCGTCGCCGACATGAGCAAGCGAAACGGCGGCCCCTTCAAGCCGCACAAGTCGCATCAGTCGGGCCGCGACGTCGACATCTGGCTGCCCTCGCTCAAGGGCGTCTACAAGAAGAACAACATGCAGCGCGACATCCGGCCGGGCCCCGAAGAGGCCGACTGGTTCGCGCTCTATGGCTTCCTCAAGGCGCTGCACGAGAGCGGTGAGGTCCAGGCCGTGTTCTTGGCCTACGAGCTCCACGACCGCGTCTACAAGGCCGCCAAGCTCATGGGCGCCAGCGACGAGGAGCTCGAGGAGATGATCGCTTACCCGCGCGGCGCTCACGTGCGCAGCACCTTGTTGCAGCACTCGCCAGGGCACACCCACCACGTCCACGTCCGCTTCCGCTGCGGGCCGCAGGATCAGGACTGCTCCAACGTGGCGGACCACGATCCTGGAGACTGAGGGCCTGGGGACCGAGGGCCAAAGGCCGTGGCGTCGGCGGGCCTCGTGCGCCGTGGACGCCGGCTGTCTCCAGCAAGCCCGAGGAGGTGGCAAGCTGGCGCCAACGCCCGCGATCGCCCAGGCGGGCCGCCTCGGTGGTCGGTCGCGGGGCGGGTCGCTAATCTTCTTCGGGGTGCCGGTCATCGATCCCAGCTCGTCGAAGCCCGCGCCGGCACGCGCCGAGGTGGTCGCGAGCTTCTACCTCGGGCTGGCCCTGGTCGGCTTCCTCTGGCACGCCATCGGCCAGGAGAACAACGACTTTTGGCGCGCCGAGCCCGACCTGGCCGGCGACGTCTTCGACCTGCTGTGGACGCCGCTGCTGGGCGTGCTCTTTGGCGCGGCGGTGGTCGTGGTCTTTCGGGTGTTCGAGCGGCGCTGGGCGTGGCTGCCGGCGCTGCACCGCGAGTTTCGGGCGATCCTCGGGCGGCCCACGACCCGCGAGCTGGTGCTGCTGGCGGCGGCGAGCGCCGTGGGCGAGGAGATCCTCTTTCGCGGGGCGATGCTCGACGCCTGGGGCCTGTGGGTGAGCAGCCTGCTGTTCGCCGCGCTGCACGTGTCGCCGCAGCGCGAGCTGTGGCCGTGGACGGCGTCGGCGGGCCTGCTGGGCCTGGGCCTGGCCGGGCTGACGTTGCTCACCGGCAACCTCGGGGCGGCCGTGGCGGCGCACTTCGTGATCAACCTGCTCAACCTCACCCACGTCACGCGCCGCGACCCGGCGGTGGCGCTGCGCGGCCCGGTCCGGCCCTCGGGGCTGTGAGCGCAAAACCGCGGATTTTTTGGCGCCAGCGCCGGAGGATGCAAGACCCCGGAGCATGGCCGGGAGCTCGCGACGTCGCTTTCTCCAGACCTTGGGCGCGTCCTTGGTCGTCACCGGCGCCTCCTCGGCGCTGCCTGGAGACCTATGGGCTTCGGACACGAGCCTGAGTGACCGCCTGGATCTGCTCTACGGCAACCAGTTCAACTTCGACGACCACGGTCGACCGCGGATCACCGTGGGCCTGATGCAGGGCAAGCGCGAGGTCGCGCTCTCGGCCAGTGGCGGGCTCCAGGCGCTGCCCTCCGGCGACGGCGGCACGGCGATCCTCGGCGGCGGCCGCTGGCGGATCCGCGTGGCCGACTCCAAGCCGGCTCAGCAGCGCTTCCGCGTGGTCCTCGACGCGCTCCCGGCCAGCGAATTGCGCCGGGTAAGCGCCGAGTCCGAGCGCTGGAAGGGCCTCGGCTTCGACGTGGCCGAGCGCGAGGTCGGGGCGCTCTTCGGGGTCGCCGGCAAGGTCCTCGACACCCGCAAGGTGCTGCTGACCACGGACCTGTTCTCGTCCGAGAAAGAGGCCGAGGCCCGGGCGCGGGCCCTGGGCGAGCGCTTCGATCTGATCCCCCGCCTGCACCCCGAGGTCGAGCGGCGGGCGAGCGGGCGGATGATCGCCGAGGACCTCGAGACCGGCGTGCGCATCGAGGCCGAGGGCGTGCTGTGGTTCGCGCCGCGCCGCGGCGAGACGGTCACGGTCCACGACGTCGAGGACGATCGCGGGCGGGTCTACGCGAGCCGGCCCTACCGCGGGCAGATCTACGTGGCCATCGATCGCCGCGGCGAGCTCGCGGTGGTCAACCTCGTCGGCGAGAGCGACCTGCTCTCGGGGGTCGTGCCCTCGGAGATCTACGCCTCGGCGCCGCTCGAGGCCCTCAAGGCCCAGGCCGTCGCGGCCCGCGGCCACGTGCTCGCCAAGATCGGCGCGCGCCACCTCGACGATCCTTTCTTGCTGTGCGCGCACCAGCACTGCCAGGTCTACTCGGGCGTCGCCAGCGAGCACGCGCGGACCAACGACGCCGTGCGCGGGACGATCGGCCGGGTGCTGATGCGGCCCAACGAGACCCAGCTGGTCGACACCGTCTACTCGGCCAACTGTGGCGGGCACACCGAGGACAACGAGCACGTGTGGGCGAGCCCTGCGGATCCGCAGCTGCGCGGCGTCGCGGATCCGCAGCTGGGCAAGGACTTCCGCGACGGCATCGACGCCAGCAACCTGAGCGCGTGGCTGAGCGCGACGCCGGACAGCTACAGCCGGCCGGCGAGCGAGCGCATGGCCGCGGCCTACCGCTGGACCGAGACCATCGACCCCGACTCGCTCGTCGGCAACCCGGACATCCCCGCGGACTTCGGCAAGCTGATGAAGATCGAGGTCCACGCCCGCGGGCGCAGCGGTCGGGCGACCCACGCCTCGCTGCACGGCTCGCGGCGCAGCGTGGACCTGCACGGAGAGCTGCGCATCCGCAAGGCCCTGGGCGGGCTGCGCTCGTCGATGTTCGTCGTCGACGGGAAGGACCGCCACGGGCGCCTGGTCCTGCGCGGCGGCGGCTATGGTCACGGCGTGGGCATGTGCCAGCACGGCGCCATCGGCATGGCGGCGGCGGGCAAGAGCTACGGGCCGATCCTCAACCACTACTACAGCGGCTCGAAGCTGATCCGCCTGTGGTGAGCTGGCGCCAGCGTTGACCTCTGGTTAATGCATTGACCAAGGGCGAGCGGGGCGGCCGCGGCGGGTCCATGCTCGAGTCATGAGCACGCACGACCAGGCGCTGGAGAAGCTCGCCCGCTACGGCCCCGAATTTCACGGCGGCCTGTCCAACCACGGCCCGATGGCGGTCGAGGCCCTGCACCACCTCGGCCACGACGCGGCGGTGCCTGCCTGGGTCGAGCGCTACGTCGGGGATCTCGAGCTGCTCGAGCCCGCCGAGGCAGCCCGTGGCCCGCTGCGCCTGGGCGCGCGCGAGCGCTACGTCGACTGGGTCGCGGACTTCGAGAGGCAGCTCGAGGACAGCTCGTGGCGCGAGCTCGTCGCGCGCTGGCTGCCGCAGCTGACCCCGGGCTTGTTCGCGGGGGCGACCCACGGCCTGCTGCGGACCAGCCACGCGATCCGGGCGCTGCGCGAGGCCGACACGCCCGCGCGGCGCAGCGAGCTCGCCCGCGGCCTGGGCTACTGGGCCGCGGTCTACCAGCCCCTGCCCGGCGTGGTTCGGGCCCGGGGGGAGCGCTCGGCGGCCGAGCTGCTCGCCGCGCTGCCGGAGGTCTCCCGGCCCGCCGACGGGTGGCTGATCAGCGAGGTGATCCACGCGGTCGACAGCGTCCCGGCGCTCGCGGTCCAGCTCTCGCGCCTCGACCCGGGCGAGCTCGAACCCAGCCGCCTGCTCGCCGCCCTCGCGCCCTGGGCGGGGGCCGGCGTCGAGGTCTCGCTCTTCGCCCACATCCACGTGCTCACGGCCGGCGTCGCGCTCTTGCAGTTCGAGGGCCTGGTCTCGGAGCTCGCGATGCATGACCTGCTCGAGCAGGGCTGGCACGCCCTCGCGGCGATGATCGCAACCTGGCGACCCGCGGCGCCGCAGGCTCAGCAGGGGCCGGTGCCGCAGGCAGAGCGCTTGATCGCGCGCGCGCTCGCCTGCGCTGACGAGCACGCGATCAAGCTCGTGGACGCTTGCGTGAGCGCGGACCGGCGCTTCGAGATCCCAGCGCTGCTGCGCGCGGCCGATGCCTTGCTCGCCGGCCTCGAGGCCCGCTGAAGTCAGCTCGATGCTCAGCCCGAGCGCAGCCGCGCGTGCAGCTGGGGGAGCAGCTCGCCGACCCGCGCGCCGAGGCGCAGGCTGGCGAGGGGGTCGCCGCGCGTGGGCCCGAGGTTGACGATCGCCACGGGCAGCTCGCGGGCGGCCGCGCGCCGAACGAAGCGCAGGCCCGAGAACACCGCCAGCGAGGAGCCGAGCACGAGCAGGGCCTCGGCGGCGTCGACCATGGCGTAGCCGCGCTCGACCACGGGGGCGGGCACGGCCTCGCCAAAGAACACCACGTTGGGCTTGAGCAGGCCGGCGCAGCGCAGGCAGTCGGCCACGCGGAAGCGGGCCAGGGCGGGGTCTTCGAGGTCGGCGTCGCCGTCGGGGGCCATGGGCGCGCGCAGCCGCTCGGCGTCGAGCCAGCCGGGGTTGAGCTGCTCGAGGCGAGCCTGGAGATCGGCGCGGGCCTCGATCGCGCCGCAGGACAGGCAGCGGACCTCGGCCAGGGCGCCGTGGAGCTCGACGACCTCGCGGCTGCCCGCGGCGTGGTGCAGGCGGTCGACGTTTTGAGTGATCAGCCCCGAGATGAAGCCTTCGGCCTCGAGCGCGGCGAGGGCCGCGTGTCCGGCGTTTGGCCGCGCGGCGCAGAACTTGGGCCAGCCGATCATCGCCCGCGCCCAGTAGCGCCGCCGGGCCGCGGGGTCGCCGACGTAGCGATCGAACTTCACGGGGTTGCGGGCGCGGGCGCGGGTGCCCTCGCCGCGGTAGTCGGGGATCCCCGACTCCGTCGAGCAGCCTGCGCCGGTCAGCGCGAGCACCCTGCGCCCGCGGAGCATGGCGGCGAGGGCGTCGAGCTGCCCGAGGTCGAGGGCGGGCGCTGGGGGGAGCACCAGGGGAGCATGGCCGCGACCCTGGTCGTTGGCTACTTCCGCGCTAAGCTCGCCACATGTCGCCCGCGACCAAATCCTCGCGCAAGCCCGCGCGGACGGCCCAGTCCAAGCCACAGGGCGATTGGCAGACGCTCCGGCGCGAGTGGCGGGCCACCTGGAAGGTCATCGTTGGCATGTTGGCGGTGCTGTGGACGGTCGAGCTCGTCGACCTCTACGCTCTCGGCGGCCGCCTCGACGCTTACAGCGTGCGCCCGCGCGAGCTCGACGGCCTGCTCGGGATCCTCACCCACCCCTTCTTGCACGGCGGGCTGCCCCACCTGATCAGCAACTCCGCGGGCATCCTGGTCCTCGGCACCCTGGTGGCCGCGCGCAGCCGCTGGGCCTGGCTGTGGGTCAGCCTCGCGGGCACGCTGCTCGGCGGCTTGGGGATGTGGCTGCTCGGCGCCTCGGGCTCGGTGCACATCGGCGCCAGCGGGGTGGTCTTCGCCTACTTCGGCTACCTGCTCTTCGCCGGATGGTTCGAGCGCCGCTTCGCCTCGATGCTGCTCTCGGCGCTCGTGCTGCTCGTCTACGGCACGATGATCTTCGGGGTTCTCCCCGGCCAGGTCGGGGTGTCCTGGGAGGGCCACCTGTTCGGCTTCTTCGCCGGGGTGATCATGGCGCGGGTGCTCGCCAAGCGGGCGGATCACTGACACTCGGAGCCGCCGCACTCGCCCACGCGCTCGACGGCGTTGCCCGCCCCCATCGCGCACCAGTCGGGCCAGGGCGCGGGTAGGGCGTCGAATTCCTGGTAGGGCGAGTAGCCGTCCTCGAGCCAGTAGGGGTGGGCGAGCATGAACTCCCAGGTCGGGGCGAAGGTCGGGAGATCGGGCTGGTCCGCGGGCGCCTCGAAGGGCGGGGTCGCGTGGGTGCAGTCGTGGATGCACTCGAGCACGGGGTGGCCGTTGCCCTCGAGGTCGGACTCGAGCTGGTTGGAGGCCTCGGCGAAGTCGATGGCGATGCAAAAGTCGTCGTCGCCGCCCCACAGGACCATGGCCGGCATGATGTTGCCGCCCTCCTCCCACGGCTTGATCAGCCCGCCGACGCCGCCCGAGAGCGAGATCATGCTCGCCAGGCGATCCCCGTGGCGGCTGGCCAGCATGCTCGTGAACATCGCCCCGGCGCTGACGCCCATGGCCGAGACGCACTCCTTGTCGACGCTGAATTGCTCGGCGACGCAGGCCAGCAGATCGTCGAACATCTGGAAGTCCTGCTCCATCGAGAAGTCGAGGTCGGTGACGGCGAACGGCCAGCGGAAGGGCACGAGGTCCGCGGCCTCGCGGCCGTCGGGGATCACCGCGATGAAGCGGTAGTAGTCGGCGGCGTACTGGACCTCGGCGCGGTCGTAGAACTTCTCGGCGTCGGCGCCCAGCCAGTGGAACATGAACATCACCGGGAGGACCTCGTCGTCGGCGATGTCCGTGGGCGCGACCAGGATGAAGCTGCGATCGCCGCCGCCGGTGTCGAGCACGTTGACCTCGCCGGGCTCGAAGAGCGGGCAGCCGATGTAGGTCGGCAGCGCGGGGGCGAGCTGCGCTCCCTCGGGCGCCGGCGTGCCGCATAGCGGGAGCATCGGCAACGCATCGCCGGTGTCGGTGCTGGTGTCGGATTCGGACTCGTCGGTGTCGGTGTCGGTGTCGGTCGAAGACTCCGCGTCGGTCTCGGTCTCGCCTGCGTCGGTCCCGGTGGTCTCGCCTTGGGTGTCCGTGTCGGACCCGCTGGTCTGACCGTCCGCGCCCTCCGTGCTCGTGTCGTCGGACTCGCCCTCGCTCGCCCCGACCTCGTCGTCGGTGCTGCCTGCTTCGCCCGCGCCGCCATCGTCGGCGCAGCCGGGGCCCGCGAGGGCGGCGATCAGCAGCCAGGGGGACGACCAGCGCACGCGCGCCGACCCGGATGCAGAGGAGGCGAGGCGAGCAGACGACGCAGCAGACATGGCGCGATGATACGCCGACCGCGACCCGCCGTGGTCGGTGATTGGGGCGAGTCGCGGGGAGCCCTCAGTTCTCGCTCGGCTCGCTCGGCTGGCTCGGCTGGGGCCCGGCCTCGAGCGCGCAGGCGCAGCGCTCGAAGCCCTCGGGTGACTGGATCTGCATGCCGCACCAGTAGGCCGGCCAGTTGCTGGCGTCGAGCTGCCCGGCGTCTGGCGCCGAGGCGGGGTAGAGGCGCTCGAAGGTCGCGCGGGTCTCGGGCTCGTCGCGCAGGCGCCGACGCAGGGCCTCGACGCCGTCGAGGTCGTAGCGCGGCAGGTCGTAGGTGGCGCTGAAGCGATACTCCTCGGCCCACCGCGGCTGCTCGGCGGACAGGTCGAGGTAGCGGGTGCTGTAGTCCTCGAGGGTCGCCTCGGTGGCCTCGAAGTCGATCACCTGATAGCTGGGGTTGTTGCCGAACATCGGGCTGATCGCCGGGGTGATGTGGACGAGCTCGGTCGCCGCGCCCGAGATGGTGCGCAGGCGAAAGTCGTCGGTGTGGATGTGCCCGGCCAGGCTCGCGGTGATCGTCTCGCCGTAGTCGTCGAGCATGTGCAAGAACGCCGCCTCGGCGCCAGCGCGCCAAAACAGCGCCGCACCGTCGCCGCAGCCGGGCTTTTGGTCGTCGTCGTGCTCGGGGTGCGCCGCGGGGTAGACGTTGATGCCCGGGGGGATGTGATAGATCAGCCACACGTGCTCGCCGGCCTCGCGGGCCTCGGCGAGGGCGGTGGACAGCCACTCGAATTGCAGCTCGCTGGGGCTCTCGTCGGGGCTCGGCTCGCCGCAGGCGTCCCTGTCGTAGTTCGCCGACCAAAATGTGGTGTTGAGCACGATCAGCCGGTGCTCGGGGTCGCTGGGGCTGGGCAGCTGATAGTAACCGCCGACGGCGAAGGTCTCGGTGAAGGCCTCGCGCAGATCCTCGCTCTCTTCACCGGTCTCGGGGCTGACCTGTGGAGCCCAGGTCGCGGCGGCCATGCGCAGGAAGTCGCCCGAGGCGGCCAGGGCGTAGTCGCCACAGTAGCTGTCGTTGTTGCCCAGGGCCGGGAAGATCGGCAGCTCGCCGGTCGCCGCGCGCAGCTCGGCGGTGACGAAGGCGAGGGTCTTGTCGACGAAGCGCCGGTAGGCGGCCTCGTCCCGCGCGTCATCTTGCTGCGTGGCCATGGCAGCGTCGAACTTCCGGCGAAAGTGGTGGGCCAGGAAGTCGCCCGAGATGACCACGAACTCGGGCGCGGGCTCGCCAGCGGCGGGCGAGCCGAGCTGGTCCGCGAGCGCGCGCAGGCTCGAGTCGAGCAGGGCGAAGCTCGTGTCCTGGCCGCGCTCGGCGTTGCTCGGGGCCGCGTCGGGGGCGGCCGCCTCGAAGAGCTCGCGCCACTGCTCGGGCTCGGCGGCGGCGAGCTTGGGCACGAGCGCGGGGTCGATGAAGGGGTCGAAGTGCAGGTCCGAGAGCGAGACGAAGCGCGCGGCGCGGGGCGGGCGTGGGGCCTTGTCGGACGCCTCGGCGTCGTCGAGGGGCCGCGCCCGGGTCTCGGACGTTCCTCGCGGCCCGCAGCCGAGGGCGGCGATCACAGCGAGGAGGAGCGGGGTCGACGAAGCCAGGACGCGGCGCATCGCCGACAGGGTACTTTCACTCGCTCTCGCGCACACCCTCGCCGGTCAGCAGGAAGGGCTGGGCGTGATCGAGGCCGCAGTCCTCGCCGTGCTCGCCGACGAGCTCGAAGGCCCGCTGCCTGGCGGCCTCGAGGGCGGCGAACCATCGCCCGCGGGTCGGGAACAGGCCGTCCTCGCCGATGGCCGCGGCCGCCCCGGAGCGCTCGAGCACCGGCATCATGTCGGGGGTCATGCCGACGAGCAGGAGGTGCTGGCCGCGGCCCTGCATGCTCTCGGCGAGGGCGGCGAGGGCTTCGGCGGCGGTCATGTCGAGGCCGGAGGTCCGCTTGATCCGCACGATGATCACCCGCACGCCCTGCTCGCTGGCGACGCCCTCGAGCGCCCTGCGCAGCTCGCCCGCGGAGCCGAAGAAGAGCGCGCCCTCGACGTGGAGCAGGCGGATCGCGGCGCAGCGGCGCAGCGGACCGAGGGGCGCGCCGAGGGCGTGCTCCTGTAGCAGGCCCTCGGCGTTGACGACCAGCTCGCGGATCGTCAGCAGCCTGGCCTTGCGCAAGAAGAGCACCAAGGACACGCCGACCCCGAGATAGATCGCCTTGTCGAGGTCGAGGGTCCAGGTCGCGACCAGGGTCACGAAGAAGGCCAGGGCGTCGTCGCGCGAGGTCTTCAGGGTCCGGCGGATGCGCGGCAGGTCGACCAGGTCCCAGGCGACCACGAGCAGGAGCCCGGCCAAGCTGGCGATCGGCGTGTGGTCGAGGATCGACGCCGCGAGCGCGAGCACGACGATCATCAGGGCCCCGGTGATCATCCCCGAGGCCCGCGAGCGCGCCCCGGCCTGGGCGTTGAGGGCCGAGCGCGAGAGGCTGCCGCTGACCGGGTAGCCCGAGAAGAAGGCCGCCGAGAGGTTGGCGAGGGCCTGACCGAGGAATTCTCGGCTGGTGTCGAGGCGCTGGCCGGTGCGCGCGGCGATCGAGCGGGCCACGGCGTTGGACTCGACCAGCGAGAGCACGGCGCAGGCGGCCGCGGCCGGGGCGAGGGCCAAGGTCAGCTCGAGCGAGGGCAGGCTCGGGGGCGGGAGCCCCGGGGGGATCGGCGAGAGGTCGGCGATCACCCGCAAGCCGCGGGACTCGAGGTCGAAGACCAGGTTGACGACGATGCCCGCGAGCATGACGAGCAGGGCCTCGGGCAGCTTGCGCTCAAGCTTGCGGGCGAGCAGGCGCAGCGAGATCGCGGCCACGAGGGTGCCGGCGGCGAAGATCACCGAGGACATCGAGGCCGCGGGCAGGGCCTCGAGCCACCCGGGGATCGCCACCCACAGCTTGCCCTTGGGCCCGCTCGTGGCCGTGAGGTTGTGGAGCTGGCCGAGGCCGATGAGCACGCCGGCGCCGGTGATGTAGCCGAGCACCGTGGGCGAGGAGATGTAGTCGATGACCGCGCCGAGGCGCAGGACGGTGGCGAGGATCTGGAAGACCGCGGCGCCGAGCGCCAGGGCGACGCCGACCTGGAGGGGGTCGTGGTCCGCGGCCGCGATCACGGCCCCGCCGACGAGCAGGCTCAGGGCGTTGGTCGGGCCGACGACCACGTGCCTGGAGCTGCGAAAGAGCGAGCCGATGATCGTCGGGAGGGTCGACGCGAACAGGCCCATGGCCGGGGGCAGGCCGGCGATGGTCGCGTAGGCCAGGCCCTGGGGGACGCCCAGGAACAAGGTCGCGCCGGCGGCCGAGAGGTCGGGGACGAGGGCGCGGGCGCGCTCGCCGAGGCTGGGCTTGGGGTCGCTCATGGGGCCCGGGGGCCCAGAGTGTAGGCCAAAGCTCCGGGTGCTCGCGCCCGGGCGGCGAGAGCCAGCTCAGGAGTAGAGCGAGCCCGGCCACAGCGCCCCGACGACCGCGCGCTGGGCTCGCTCGCTGCGCCAGGCCTCGGAGCTGGGGTCGATGGGCACGGCCTGGGCGATAACCTCGCGCAGCTCGGCCTCGAGGTCGCGGCAAAAATTTTCGTCCTCGATCACCACGTTGGCCTCGCTCTCCCAGAAGCTCGCCGTCGCGTCGAGGTTGGCCGAGCCCACGCTGGCGACGCGGCCGTCGACGCTGACGATCTTGGCGTGGACGTAGGGGCGCACGCGCCCGCCGCGGGCGACGTTGAGGGGCGAGGGCGGGGGCTGAAACTCGTAGATCGCCACGCCGGCGAGGAGCAGCGGCTCGAGCCGGGCCTTGACCATGTGCTCGAAGAGGGTGCGGTGCAGCGGCGCCGGAAAGAAGCTGCCGTCGGCCCGGCGCGCGGCGGCGCTGCCCGTGAGCAGCTCCACGCGCACGCCCCGGGCGAGCAGGCAGAGGATCGCGCGCTCGAGGGTGCTGACGATCGGGAAGTCGTTGACGATGATGACGTGGTCCTCGGCGAGCTCGAGCAGCGCTTCGTACATGGCCATGCCGTTGGCGTCGGCGAGGCCGCGGTGGACCACCAGCCGGGCCGCGACCTCGCCGGCGGGCTCGAGCTCGGGCAGCGACTCGGGGCCGAGGCCCCGGGGCAGGGAGCCGCCCTGATCGCGCCAGGTCTCCAGGAAGTTGGCCTGGATCTCGCGCACGAGCGGCCCCGCGACCTCGACGTGGGCGTCGAGCCAGGGGATGCGCTCGTGGCGGGTGTTGTCGTGGATCGGGACCTCGTCGAAGCCCTGGTAATACTCGTCGCTGGCGTTGCGCCCCGAGACCAGCGCCCGCAGCCCGTCGACGATCACCAGCTTGCGGTGGTCTCGGCGCTTGAGCCGGGTCAGCTCGACGTCCTGGGCCGACTCGATGCGCTCGACCGCCAGGAGCTCGATGTTGGCCTCGGCACGCAGCGAGTGCAGCAGCGGGTTGAGGCGGCCGAGCAGCTCTTCTTCGGAGTAGAGCGCGTCGATCATCAGGCGCACGCGCACGCCCGCGCGGGCACGGTGGATCAGCGCGACGATCAGCCGCTCGAGAAATTCGCTCGGGCGCAGGATGTAGAACTGGAGATGGACCGACTCGCGGGCCGCGGCGATCAGCTCGAAGAGGCGCTCGCGGGCGCGGCGGTTGTCGAGCTCGGCGTGCACGGCGTTGTGGGCCACGAGGGTCGAGGCCGTCGCGCGATCGAGGCGCCAGGTCAGCGGGTCCGCGCGCTCGCGGGCCGCGACGAAGGCCCGGGCGCGCTCGTGGGCGGCGCGAAAGCCCTGGCCGTGGGCGTGGGCGAGGACCTGCTCGGGGGAGAGGAAGTCGACCTCGGCGACGAGCCCCGCCGGCCAGGCGCGGGGGCTGACCACGGCGGCGATCGCCACCCCCTTGGCCTGGAGCTTGCGGACCGCCCGCTGGGCGAAGAGCTGATCCACGTCGACGCCGAGGCGCTCGAGGTCTTGCTGGTCCGTGCTGTAGCGCAGGGCCGCCGCCATGCCCAAACCCAGCTGCGCCATGGCCTCGTGGAGCGCGGCCGAGCGGTCCTCCAGGTGGAGGTCGAACACCGCGATGGCCAGGCCGGCGTCGTTCAGGGCGGAGATCAGCGCGTGGGCCGAGGGCTCGGCGAGCGCGGGCGCGGGCGGGGCTTCGCGCAGCAGCAGCTCGGCGTCGATCAAGGCCATGGGGCGCGCGTCCGCGACCTGGAGCGTGCGCCGGCCGATCAGCTCCGCCGGGCGCTGGGCGTCGTCGCGGACGAGCTCGACGGCGATCGCGTAGCTCCCCGGCGCGGGCGCGCGGATCATCGCCCGGACCTCGCCGCGGGCCTCGAGCTCGATCTCGGCGACGGCCTCGCCCGCCAGGGTGAAGCGCGCCCGGCCGCCGAACTTGCCCGCGACCCCGAGCTTGGCCTCGAGCTCGACCCACTCCCCGGGCCGCGTGAGCACGTCACGCTCGACGCCGCCGATCAACCGGCGCAGGCCGGGGCTCCGGCTCCAGCGCTCGAGGGTCGGGCCGAGGGCGCGGGCGGCGACCTCGACGAGCTGCCCGGGCTCCTCGGGGTCGCGCTCGCTCTGGCTGTCGAGGAAGGCGCGGATGGCCCGGCGCAGGCTGCCTCGGTTGGGCTCGGGCCGTTCTCGCATCGGAGGAGTCTAGCAGGGCGCTATGCTGCTAGCGATGCGCAGGCGCTGGCTGCGGGGACGTCAGGGGAGCGGCTACGACAAGCTGCTGCTCGTCGAGGGCCGGCGCTCCGATCTCGACCTGCTGCGCTTCCCGACCGGCTCGAGCTCAGCTCTCCATGGACACGCAGTTGACCTGACCAAAGCGATCCAGCTTGACCGCGAGCACGTAGCGGGTGAGCGCTTCACCAATGGTGTAGTCGCACACGAGCGCCTGATCTTCGTTCCCCGGGTACAGAGCCATGCTCGCCAGCTTTAGCCCGGCCACGAACGCATCAGCGGTGACCTGCGCGGCTTCGCTGACGCCGAAGAGGTCGAGTAGCACGTCCTCGTCGAGCTCTTCGAGGTGGCATGCGCGATACAGAGGCACGGCCATCTCCTCGTCGCCGGTCGCGAGGTTGGCGAGCATCGCCTCACGGGCTCGGCCGTCGACGACGTCGAGCGTGCCGACCAGCCGGGCCGGCTCATCGAGGGCTTCGGTGTCCGGCTCGCCGTCGCCGAAGTCGACGTGCACCGAGAGGGAGCGACCGCCCACGCTCACCGTGGTCGAGGCGAACCCCGCGTCATCGAACTCGAGCACTCCGAGGATCGCGTGCTCGATGACCACGCCGGTCTCGGGTGTCTCGGCCTTGACGGGGCCGTCTTCCCGCGTCAGCCCGGAGCCGTAGATGCGCCAAGCATCGCCGAGCGCTGCGCACAGCTCGGCCTTGGTGTGGCTGTGGTGCTTGCTGGCGGAGAAGAAGACCTTGCGTAGGCTCGGGCTCTCGAGCAGCGGGGACAGGTCGCCATCGGCAACCGCATCGAAGCTCAGGCTCTCGAGGCGTGGCAGGGTCGGAACGAAGGCGAGACTGTCGGGGCGTTCGACCCGCAGCGACGCGAGCCGAGCGTGTCCCGCGAGGATGGCGTAGTCGCTGAGCTTCCCGCACGCCTGGACGCGCAAGTCCTCCAGCGCGGGCGGGATCGATTCGAGGCGGGCCAACTTGCGGCAGTGACCGAGCCCGAGCTTGGTCACCGCGCCGAGGGTGTCGAGACCCGTGAAGGTCTCGGGCTTGGCCTGGATGATGTCGAGCTCCGCTAGCTCGCCGGCTCCGGCGAAGATCGACAGGTCGCCGCGCGCGAGCTTCCAGACTCGAACCCGGCGTAGCTTGGTCAGCGCGTCGAGGCCACGGAGCTTCTTGCTATCGGTGAAGATCAGCTCCTCGAGATCGGACAGCGGGGAGACGTCGAGGCGGGGATAGACGTGTAGAGAGAGGCTTGTCAGCTGCGTCAGGCTGGGGATGGCGTCGAAATTCAGGACCCTGTCGGGTCCGAGGGAGTCGTCGATGCCGAGCGCGCGCAGCGACGACAGGTCGCGCAGCCGCGAGAGATCGACCTTCGGAGGATCGACGTCGCGGCCACGGTAGTCGTAGGAGATGTTGAGGCCCGAGAGCTTCTCGCTGTGGATGAGCTCGATCGCAGCGTCGAAGTAGGCCGGCACGGTGTGCACCGTGCACTCGCGAACTGTCTTGGGATCCTTCATGGGGTGTGACCGGCTCAGATGTCCGCCTCCGGCTCCCGGGTCAAGCTGACGTCGTCGACGCGCCAGTCCGGGCCGAGGGCCGAGAGCAGCTCGGCCTTCGTGTGGCTGTAGTGCTTCTTGAACGGGCGGATCGAGATCTTGCGCAGGCTCTCGCTGGCGAGCAGGGGGGAGAGGTCGCGATCGGAGACACCCGTGATGAACAACCGCTCGAGCCTGGTCATGCTCGGGACGAAGGCGAGGCTGTCGACCTTGGTCATGACGAAGAACACCTCGAGCGAGGTGTTGCCGGCGAGGAAACCGAACTCGGTGAGCTTGGGGCACTGCTGGATGTTGAGGTCGCGCAGCTTGGGCGGCAGCGGGTTGATGCGGACGAGGTCCGAGCTGTTGCTGATCTCTAGCTCGGTGAGGTTGGCGATCGCCTCCAGACCCTCGAGGACCTCTCCTCGAGTCCAAACGAGCCCGAGCACCTCGAGCTGGGCGAGACCACCGAGGAAGGAGAGATCGCCATCGGGGAGGTGGTAGAGGGTCAGTTCCCGCAGCTTCGTCAGCGTGCCGACTCCACGATGCGGCCGATTGCCGGCGATCCGCAGACACTCGAGATCAGGGAACGAGGACAGCTGAAGAGGCGGGCACGCGCCCGGGGCCAGCTTGGTCAGCGCAGTGAGGCCGTAGATCGCTTCGTGGTTGAGGATCCGATCCTCCGAGATGTCGCCCGCGATATGGAGCGAGCGAAGCGAGGGCACGCCGCTCAACAGCGAGAGATCGACGCGTCCGTCTTCCGAACGGCTCCCTTGAGTCCACACGTGGAGCGAGGTGAGTCCTCGCTGGCGTATGAGTGCGGCGGCGAGGTCGAGGCATGCTGGATGTGCCCACACCTGGCCTTCGTCGTCGATCTTGATGAACATCAGCAGATCTTCCCGGTCGTGGCGTTGTACTTGACGAGGAGAGCATTGGCCCGTTGCTCAACCAGAGCTTTCTCCGCAGGGCTCGCGTTGGCCAGTTTCTTCTTGCCAGGCGAGTTGATCTTGTTCAGCAAGTCGGGATTGCCGTCGTCAAACTTGTGCATCTTCATGAGCTCGGCCTCGACCATCAGCCCCATCCGACTGTCGCCGTAGTCCGCGTGCGCGCCCGCGACGATGTTGTCGACCTTCGACTTGACCTGTTCCGCGCGCTGGCGCTGTGACGTACGTGCCCGTTCGACGGGCCCCTTGCCGATGTACATCTCCCCCGAGTCGAATTTGAAGATGTAGGCCCCCGTGAGCCCAAACAGGTCGAGCCACACGAGCGGATCCGGCACGTGCGCGTAGGGATGCATGCCGGCGACCAACCCCGCCGGGTCGCGCGAGATGTAGCACCCCTGCGCGGGCGAGTAGTAGCGGAAGCGATTGTACAGCTCGCCCTGGAACCCGTCGTCGTACTGCCCTGGCCAGCGCCACGGACAGTCTCCGGCCACGCCGAGTTCGACGTCGACCTCGCCGAAGATGTCGAGGCTGGCCTTCCAGCACAGCTCCCCCGCCTCGTTGTACATCCGCGTGGGCGTGCCGAGGTGGTCGCCGACGATCGCGAGGCGCTGACCGTCGCGCTCCTTGACGAGCGGGGTGGCCGTCTCGGGGAGCCAGTGCCAGGTCGTGAGGCCCTCGCGGCTGTCGAGCTCGTGAACGACGACGTGGCCGTCCCAGACGAAGGCGGTCTCGCGCTCGAGCGCGCCGTGAGGAGAGAGCGTCCGTCGGCCGATGCGCCGCGCGAACGCGTCGTACTCGAACTCGATTCGCGCGCCGTCGGGGCGCTCGATGGCGCACAGCAGGCCGTGGCCGTTCCAGGCGTAGGTCCAGTCGCCCTCGGGAGTGCTTCGGCGGACGAGGTTGCCATCGTCGTCGTGGTCGTAGGCGTGGCCATCGAACAGCTCGATGTGACCACCCGGACCGAACTGGCTCTCGCGGCGGTGAACGTTGCCGACCGCGTCGAGGATGCGCAGCGTGACCTCGTCGCCTCGCTGCGCGCGGACCAGCCTACCTCGAGCGTCGTGGCCGTACTCGCGGTCGTCGACGCGCGCGAGCTGCATCTCGCCGCGCCACTGGTAGTCCTGACGATCCAGGAGATCGATCGCCCCTCGCGGGTCGTGTCGGGTGATCCGGCGAGTAGCGGGGCGCCCGGCGTCATCGCGGGTCCAGGCGAGCTCGATGCCGTTGCCGAAGCGGACCGAGCGTAGATCGCCGCCCGGGTCGTGCGCGAGGCGAAGATACGGACGCTGCTGGTGCTCCGCGGCCTCGCCGAGAAACACCTGCGAGGGCTCACCCATGCCCGTGCGGACGATGCCCACGCGAGCTCCCAGCGAGCTCCACACCTCGACCCGTTCACCGGCCGCGTCATGGCGTGAACGAATCTCGGCTCCATCAGTGGCGCCCGCGTGCATGCGGCTGCGCTCCGCGATGACGCGGCCGTCGGCGTCGCGCTCGAACTCGATCTCAGCGGTCTCGTTGTGCGCCTGGCAGAGCAACCCGAGCGCATCATAGGCGAAGCGCGTGAGGCTGCCGTCGTCGTGGCGAACTTCGAGCAGGCGATCGTTTGGATCGTAGCGAGCCGTCCATGATCGGCCGCTGGCGAGCTGGCTCGAGATCGGTCGCCCGGTGCCGTCGAGCACGTAGCGCTGTGTGCGACCGTCGAACCCGGTCTGAGCGATGACCTGGCCCGCGCCATCGCGCTCGAACTCGAAGCGCTCGCCGGCCTGGTTGATGACCGCACGCAGCCGCCCCTCGGAGTCCCATTCCCAGCGTTGACGCGTGCCGGCTTCTTCGCGCTGAGCCAGGCGATGGTGCCCGACATACTCGAAGCGGACCGCCCGACCATCGCCGCGGGCGCTGAGGAGATCGCCCTCGGGATCGTAGACGAACTCGTGCTCGACGTTCGCCGGGCCTCGGGCTTGCACGACTCGACCTTCGAGGTCGTAGATGAAGCGCGTGATCCCGCCTCCGGCGTCGCGGGCTTCGACCAGGCGGCCAAGCCCGTCATATCGGTAGGTCTCGTCGGAGCCGTTGGCCAGGGTCACAGCTGCGAGTTGCTTGTGCTCGTCGTAGTGGAAAAACGTTCGGCGTCCGGCACCTTCGTCGATCGCCGCGAGTAGCCCGGCCGTCCAGCTTCGCCGTACCACGCGACCCGATGGCGAGACTGCATCTTCGAGTCGACCCCCGGGACCGTATCGCCATGTCCACTCTCCACCCCGCGGATCACGTGCGGCGATCTGGTGGTAGCCGTCGTAGGACATGCTCGTCACGGCGCCGTCGGCAGCGACGAATTCGACGGCGTTACCATGCTCATCGAAGCGCTGCCGATGTTCAGCACCGAGCGCGTCGACGCGCAGGATCTCACCGCCGCTGTCCGGGTGGTAGTCATACCGAGTCGTGTTGCCGAGCGGATCCATGACCTGCACGACCTGATTGCGCTCGTTGAACGTGTAGATCGTGAGCTCGCCACGGGAGTCCTCGACGAGAGTCTTCCGGTTGTTCTGGTCGTAAGAGATGAGGTGATCGTAGATGCCGTTGTCACCCCAGGTTCGGACACACTTCGAGAGCGCTCCGACGCCATCGTACTGAAAGAAGAAAGACAGCCCCGCGCGGTTGGTCTCCTGGACCAGCAGGTGACCCTCGTAGGCGTAGCGCCAACTGTGGCCGAGCGCGTCGACGACCTCGACGAGATCGCCGGCTGCGTCATACCGAAATCGTCGATGAACGTAGACGCCATCGGCGTGCGGCTTGGGTGCCAGCAGCGCGCTGAGTCGGCCTTGCTGGTCGTGCACGAAGAGCACGACCCGACCGCAGGCATCCCGGGCCTGGGCGAGGTGAGCGTTCTCGTCGTAGCTCAGCTCCACGTCGTGACACCCGTCGGCGGATCGGATCTTCACGAGCCGAAGGCGATCGGTCGCGTCCCCCGGAATCCGCGCGTATTCGCGGACCAGGTCGTCGGCCGACGCGAGCTCGAAGCGCCCCTCGGCCACGCACGTCAGGCGCAGCTTGTGGATCACACGCTCGATCGTCCGTCCAGGGCGCATGCCCCGTTCGGAGCGCTCGGGCAGATCCCACAGCCCAAACTCGACCTCGCGTCCATCTCCGAGTCGGACGACGGCTCGCCCTCGCTCGAACCACAGTGACTCATCCAGGGAGTGGTTCCAGCCGAAGCCCAGGCTCGACCGCTTGCCCGAGCCCGCGCTCTCGTACACTCGCTCGATCCGCAGAGGGATCGGCCCCGGGAGCTCCAGAACGACGACCTCCGTGAACACGCTGCCGGTCACGACATCGACGGGGTGGCCCGTGACGAAGCGAACGCCGCGATGCCACATCTGTCGCCAGCGCCCTGCGTTGGCCGGCGGCTCGCAGCCCCCGAGTCGCCGGCTGAGACGCTCGAAGAAGCGAGAGTTCTGCCGAACACGGCGAAGCAGCACAGCGCCACGCCGAGCGAGGGCACCGAGACCCTCGATCGCCCCCTTCATCGCGGAAGCGATGGCGATCGCGGCCAAGTCCGGCGCCATTGGTGCGCGGTTCAAGACCGGCCTGCCCTTGGGGATAGCCAGCACGACGCTCGTGGGCAAGCGGTTGGGGTCGCTGCAGCTCAGCGCGACGTCGCCAAGGCGGACGCCGTAGGAGCCCGCGAAGTACACGTCCCGAGAGCCGAAGAACAACTCGGCGTCGCCCTCGAGCTCGGGCAAGCCGTTGCGCATGAACATCACGCCCGGGGCCGAGGCGTGCGGCAGGGTCAGGACGTTGGTCACCGCGGTCCCGCAATTGGTGACGGGCATGCCGTTGATGAGCACGAGACCCGGGCCATCGCTGACCGCCAGGCTGATCGCTGCACCAACGGCGAGTCCCAGCGGATCGAACACGACTCCGACGAAGGGCAAGGGGACTGGTGTGGGGATCGGTGCGGGGGCTGGGGGCGCGGGGACACCGACGACGTGGATGTCGACGCCGATGACGGGATCGAAGGCCGAGCTCTGGAGCATCTCAGGCTGGCTCCGATCCGGTGTCGGCGATCATCGCCTCGAGTGACTCGGCCTGCTCGATCAGCCCATGTTCGCGGCACAGCCCGGCGAGGGCTCGGGCGGCCGCGAGGGCGCTCGAACCTTTGGCTGCGTCCCCGGCTCGGTCTGCGGCGGCCAGGGCTTGGGCGAACGCCGACGCGGCGTCGGCTGGGCGGCCCTTCGACAATAACAGCTGGCCGCACATGCGCTGGGCCTCGATCGTCAGCATGACTGCGCCCAACTCCGCTCCGAGCTCGCCCGCCTTCGCGTAGGCGACGATGGCCTCGTCCACTCGGCGTTGGACGAGGAGACACGAGCCCACGGAGAGCTGAGCGAGCACGGCGAGTTCGGGGAGGCTCGCTGCGACCGCCCGCTCGCGGGCATGGACGAACGACGTCTCCGCATCGTCGGTGCTGCCGCTTTGCAGGGAGTAGCTCCCAAGGATGAGCTCGCTTACCGCGGCCTCGCGTTCGAGACCGTTGGTGACGCAGAAATCTCTCGCTCGTCGCTGGCTCTCGATGGCCCGCTGGACGTCGCCCTCTGCCATCGCAGCCGAAGCACCGAGGATCGAGACCTGTAGCCCGTGCATGGCTTCGACGTCCAGCAGCGCAGGCGAGATGCCGAGCGCAGCGGCCTGCTCGGCGCGTTGCTCGGGACTCGGGGCCGGCGGTTCCCCCTTGCGCGGAGGCGGCAGCACGGAGGGCCCCGCCCCGCCGGTGAGCCTGTACCCCGTCGTCCCCGGGATGATGCTACCCATGGTCTCGATCCGCGCGCGCATCTCGTGTCCCAGCGCGCGGAAGTCGACGCGGGTGTCGACGATCTCGGCGGCAGCGCCGAGCGCCTCGG
This sequence comes from Pseudenhygromyxa sp. WMMC2535, assembly GCF_011083025.2. Lineage (NCBI taxonomy): Bacteria > Pseudomonadati > Myxococcota > Nannocystales > Nannocystaceae > Pseudenhygromyxa > Pseudenhygromyxa sp. WMMC2535. Next base: position 781,644 of record NZ_JABJWV010000001.1, on the reverse strand, counting down.
CGACCGCGATGCCTGCGGTGAGCTCAGATTCGACGATCACGAATCGGAGCTGACGGAGCTGCGGGAGCTCGAGCAACGCGGTGAGGTCTCGTCGCCAGCGCTCGCTGTCGAGGACCCACACGGGTGCGAGCACGAGCACGAGCCCGGCGATCGTGGGCTCACACGAGCCCAGGGCGCTGTGAAGCTCGAAGCAAAAGCGCTCGAGATCCGTCGAGGCCGCGTGCTCGGGCCACAGGGGATCGAGGTGTCGGTCTGCTTTTGCCGCGGCCGTAGTGAGCGCGGCCCAGTCGGCGCGAAGCTCCTCGCAGCGGAGTGACCAACCATCGTCACCAGCCTCCATCGGGGCCTCGAGCACGAAGAATGGGCAATCGTTGGGCTCGAGCAACTCGCTGGCGGCCAGGTGCTCGAGCACGGCGAGTCGCAGCACCTTGCTGGTCACGATGTACAGTACGCGCAGCGAAGGCGTGCGGACGAACCACTCGCCAGCCTCCACGACCCGCTCCAAGGGCGCGACCAGTGCTTCCATGGCGAAGGAATCATCTCACCGGAGGGCGCGAAAGCATGTGAGCTTTGCTGACCGGTGATCGGTCAGCCTCTGCACCGCACACGAGAGTATGTGAGCTTTGCTGACCGATCATCGGTCACCTCGGCAACACGAATTTGCGAACAACTCGCCAGGCAGACCCGTGTTAGCCTCCGTACCGGGGCATCGACCGCATGCGCGACCTCTCCGGGAACTATCGTCTTCTCTACCAGCTCGGCCGCGGTGGCATGGGTCAGGTCTGGGGGGGCGTTCGGCTCGGGCGCGAGAACATGGTGATGCCCTGCGCGATCAAGGTCCTTCACCCTGCCCTCGCTCAGACCGAGCGGGACCGCGAGCGCTTCTTCAACGAGGCTCGCATCGCCGCCCAACTCGACCACGGCCGCATCGTCAAGGTCACGGACACCAGCGAGTTCCAGGGCGCTCCGTGTCTCGTGATGGAATGGGTCGACGGCGTCAATCTTCGCGAACTCCTCGACAAAATCGGGGTGCCGCTGAGTGTAGAGGCTTGCCTCTACATCGTCGGAGAGATCCTCGCCGCTCTCGAGTATGCGCACGAGCGCACGGTCGGTGGCGCGGACGCCGGGGTCATCCACTATGACGTGACCCCGGGCAATATCTTGATCTCGTCGAGTGGCGAGGTGAAGTTGACCGATTTCGGCATCGCGCGCTTCGCCGCGGCCGGCGACGGCACCATGTCTCGCTCGATGGGCACGCCTCGCTACATGTCTGCGGAGCAGATGAGCGGTCGCGCGAGAAGGGAGACCGACATCTACAGCCTCGGGGTCGTGCTTCACGAATTGCTCGACGGCGCGCGCTACCTCGACGGGTGTGATCGGCAGCAATTCCAGACGCTGGTGCTCGACGGGTACGTGCCCGAGCTGAAGGGGCGGGAGGTGCCGGCGTGGATCGATCAGCTTCGCCGGCAGATGCTGGCCGCCCGGCCCGACGACCGGCCGAGCGCTGCCGATGCACGGTCGCTGATCCTGCAAAAGACCAGTCACTATCATCTCGCGGGTCAACAGCTGCGCGAGCTGTACCAGCGCTTTGTCGGGGAGCGGCGCTCGGGGCTCACCGAGCTGATGAACGTCGAAGCGCTCCAGGGCGTGGATCAGGAGATGCTCCCGTCACACGCCTCCACGCCAGTGCCCGAAGCCGAAGTCGATGTGCCTCGCTCGGCGCTGAGTCAGGAGCTGACGGCCACCGGTCTGCCGCCCGGTCTGAGGGAGGACGAGGAGCCCCTCGATGCCACTGAGATTCTCGAGGATCCCGAACCGAAGTCAGCGGCGATCGCTCCTGCAGTTGCGGCCACACTGCCACGGCGATCGCGTCGAATTGTGGACGGTCTACTCGGCGGCGCGCTCGTGCTCGCCAGCATCACGCTTGGTGTATTCGTGACCGACCGCGCGGACGAAGACACCGAGGCCGAGGAGCGATCCCGCGAGACGGCGCTGGCCGAGCCAGAGCCCGCACAAACCGAGCCCGCACCTCCCGCGACGAGGACCGGCGACGACACCGAGAGAGGCGACGACACCGAGACCGGCGACGACACCGAGACCGGCGACGAGACCGAGGGCCGTGGCACCGAGACCGGCGACGACACCGAGAGAGGCGACGACTCCGAGACCCGGGGGAAGGACCCTCCCTCCCCGCCCCCCGTGCGGCTGCCCAGGGTCGAGGTCACATTCATGATCTCCGGTGTAACGAAGGCACAGATCCGGGTCGGGTCGCGCTTGCTCGCCCACGACCACGTAGCGATGATCAAGCTGCGTCCAGGCAAGTACGTGGTTCGCTGGCGAGAGTCGGAGGACGCGCCCTGGCACCAGCCCGGCACGTTGGTCGTCGACGCGCTTTCCAAGGGCGCATACTACGAGGCCCGGCTCGGCGCGACGAACATGAGCGTCAAGACGAAGCAGGGAGGATCGGGGTAGTGAGCGTCGAGGCGCGCGAGCTCCCGGCGGTCGGCGAGACGATCGGCATGGGTCGCTTCGAGCTGCTGGCCAAGCTCGGCGAGGGCGGCATGAGCGGGGTGTTTCACGCCCGAGATCACCTCCTCGGCCGCGAGGTCGCGCTCAAGATCTTGCTCCCGCGCTACCTCGGTCGACCCGAGCGGGAGCAGCGACTCGTCGACGAGGCGAAGTACCTGGGGCGAGTCCAGGGCCACCCCAACATCATCGAGCTGTGCGACAGCGGCAGGCTGCGCGACCACGACTGGCCATGGCTCTCGACCGAGCTGCTCCGCGGTGAGGTGCTCGACTGGCTGCTGGTACGAAGCAAGCTCGAGGCTGATCGCGTCATCGACATCGCCCGGCAGGTGGCGGCCGCGCTCGCAGCTTGTCACGCGCATGGGATCGCCCACCGAGACGCGACACCCGGAAACCTGTTCATCCTCGAGGATGGCACCGTCAAGCTGTTCGACTTCAGCCACGCCGGTGACCTCCGGGGGCCGCGTCTCGTCGCGGGCGCCCCCGGACGACTCACCGGGGCCCACGACACCCCGGGGACCATCGGCTACATGAGTCCCGAGCAGGCCGCGAAGGCGCCCGCGGATCCTTCAATGGACGTGTTCGCGTTCGGGGCGCTGCTGTTCGAGCTCATCACCCGCCGCAATCCCTTTCGCCAGTTTGGGGCTCGAGACGAGTTCATTCGGGCGCAGCGCGAAGGCGCGATCGAGGTGCCCAAGCTCCATGCGTGGGCCTACGAGGTGCCCGAGGCGCTCGCGGTCATCGTCCACGAGTGCACCGATCGCGCAGTGGGTGGACGACCGACGATGGCAGAAGTCGTCGACCGTCTCGGAGGCATCGGGCCCGAGCGTGGCGCTTTGTGTGTGGCCATCAACGCACCCGAGGAGGAGCCCGGGGCGGCTGTCGCGTCGCGTACGTCCGACGCGAGGAGGGGACGCAGCGTCGCGTTGCTCCTCGTCATGTTGCTGCTCGCTGCTGGTGCTGGTGCCTTCTTGCTCGCGCGGTCCTCGGGATCTGCGAGCGCCGACGCCCGAGCGCCGGCGCCGATCGGCGACGCGCCGCCCAGGGCCACACGTCAATCCGAGCCTGCGCCGCCACCGGAGCTCGCGCTGACACCGGAGCCGGAGCCGATGATCGAGGCCGAGGTCGAGCCCGAGTCTCCTCGCTCGATGGTCAAAGCCCCGGCAACGCCGGGGCCCAAGCCCGAGGTCGGGGACTCGTCATGCGACGGCGTCGAGGCGCGAGGTCGGGCGGCCTTCGAGCAACGAAGGTGGCGTGAGGTCGTCGAGCACACGGCCCGCAAGGCCTGCTGGTCGAAGAAGGACGCCCGCGTGCTCCTGCGCACGACCGCGCTGTTCAACCTCGGTCGCTGGAAAGAGTGCGCTCAGACGGGTAGGAAGTCGACTGATCCCAAGGTCCGCTCGAAGGCCGAGGTCTGCTCAGCCAGGCTCGACGCACCGGAGTCCGCCAAATGAACAAGCCGTCAAAAGCCATGCTCGCCTTCTGTTGGGGGATCGGAGCGTTGACATGTCCACGTCCGGGTCTCGCCGCCTCGCCAACAGCCGAGCCTGACGCCCGAAGGGTGAAGCTCGAGGTCGACGTCGACGATCTGGGCGACAACGGCATCGGTCTCGACCAGGCGATCAGCGAGCGTCTCGAGCCCCACATCACGAAGGCCGACTTCGAACTCGCGGGTGAGGGAGATGACGCCGCGATGACTTTGCGCGTCCGCTTTCGAGTCCTGGAGTCGGGTGACTACGACTACGGCATCCACTTCGAGTTCATCGACGGGCAGAGCCAGGAGCCTGCGATCGAGTGGGTCGACTGCCACATGTGCGTCGACGCCCGGTTGATGCCCGTGCTCGACGAACGGACCCCGGCACTGGTCGCGGCCCTCGACGCTCGCGCGGCCGAGCTCGAGCGCGAGGCTGCCGAAACGAGCGAGCCCGTCGATGAAGGACCGTCAGGTGAGGGATCGCCTGAAGAGGGAGCGCCCGACGCGGGGCCCGCGCCAAAGCCGCTCACGGGCCTGGGGATCGGGGGGATCGTGCTCGCCGGCCTCGGAGCCGGAGGGCTGATCTGGGGAGGCGTCGAGCTCTCGCGCGGCGTCGTCGTCGAGGAGTCGCGGAACAACCTGCGTGAGCGCGTCGACCATCGACCCGCCGGCTACACGCTCATCGCAGTGGGCAGCACGGCCCTCGTCACGGGTGCCGTGCTGCTCGCTGTCGATCTGAGCCGGCAGTCGAAGAAGCGCAAGCAAGCGCGAGAGCGACAGGCCCACTTTTATCCAGTACTCACTCCCGATGGCGCTGGTCTGGGCGTCTCGGGTAAATTCTGACCCACGCACTCGAGCACTCGCCATGTCCAAATACGTCGTTTCCATCGCTCTCGGTTTCACCACGAGTCTCGTGGTGTCGGCTTGCATCACGACCTCGGAGCCCAACCCGGACCACTGCCGCTACGCAGATGGTGACCAGACCTGTGCCGAGCGATTCGATGGCGAGCGCCCGTTTTGTAGCTCGTCGCCCTGCACCCCCTCGGGCGAGGGGTTCTACGGCTGTGTCGACGAGCTGCCGACCGACGAGTGCTACTACGCGTGCGGCGATGACAAAACCGTCGAAGAGGACGGCTCGTGTCTGACCGCTGGCGAGGGAGAGGGCGAGGGAGAGGGCGAGGGCGAGGGCGAGGGAGAGGGCGAGGGAGAGGGCGAGGGAGAGGGCGAGGGAGAGGGCGAGGCGGCCTGCATGGGTGACGCAGACTGCTCCGAAGGGGCGCCCTTTTGCGACCTCGGCAGCGGGGAGTGCGTAGACTGCGAGGGCACTGCGGACCCGGACGGGGCATGTGCAGCTGCGGATCCGGGGCAGCCGCTGTGTCACGTGGGGGTCTGCGTGGCTTGCACGGAGGAGGATGGGAGCGTCTGCACCGGGAGCACGCCGCTTTGCGAGGTGGAGACCAACACCTGCGTTGGCTGTGAGGAGCACGGGCAGTGTCCCGAGAGCGCCTGCAACCTCGCGGCGGGGAACTGCATTGACCCAGGGGACATCCTCCATGTCGACGGTGACGCGCAGACCTGCCCGGGCGGGGACGGGACCGAGGCCATGCCCTACTGCACCTTGCTCGAGGCGTTCGTCGCGGCCCCAGCAGAGGCGCTGATCATCGTCCATGAGCTCACGGGCAACGATCCTTATGTTGAAGACGTCGCACTCATGGGCACGGCCGCAGTCTTCGGCGCTCCGGGAGAAGACCCGGGGTGGCAGGGGTCCAACGGAGCGCCGGCCCTGACGGTGGGTGGCTCGGGGGTTCTATTCATGCGCGACATCATGATCGCCGGGACGCAGAACGGAGCGCCGGGACTCGAGGTCGTGGGTGGGAGCGCGTGGGTCGAGCAAGCGAAGATCGTCAACAACACCGGCGGTGGTATCGTGGTCGACGGGGGCGGGGCGCTGGTGCTCGAGAACAGCTTCGTGGGCGGCAATGAGAACCAGCGCATCATCGACGTTGTGGATGGTCAACTCTCTGTAGTCTTCAGTACGATCGGAGCGGGGTTCGGCAACACCGCTCGTGCACTCGCATGCACCGACGGAAGCGGATCGACCATCCGCAACAGCATCGTCGTTTCCTACAGCGATCAGCCCGAGATCGACTGCCCCAACATTCAAGTTGTCGACTCGTTTACCGAGGCCGACTCCGGGATGACGTTTGATGACCTCTCCGGCTGGTTTGCTGACTTCGAGGGAGGTGACTTCCACCTCGCCCCCGGCATGTACCCGCCGACCATCGAGACCACCGCCACCTGGACCCCCGGCGACCCGCCGACGGACATCGACGACGACCCCCGCCCCACCGAAGAGGGCCCCGACTTCGCAGGAGCCGACCGCATCCCATGACGCGACACGACCACATGACGCTCACTGCGCTCTGTCTCGTCATCGGGGCGCACTCGGCTTGCTCCTCAGCCCCCGAGCCGGATGGCACGGAGACCAACTCCGAGACGGAGACGGAGACGGAGACGGAGACGGAGACTGATACTGAGGCGGAGACTGATACTGAGGCGGAGGGCGAGGGCGAGGGAGAGGGCGAGGCGGCCTGCATGGGTGACGCAGACTGCTCCGAAGGGACGCCCTTTTGCGACCTCGGCAGCGGGGAGTGCGTAGACTGCGAGGGCACTGCGGACCCGGACGGGGCATGTGCAGCTGCGGATCCGGGGCAGCCGCTGTGTCACGTGGGGGTCTGCGTGGCTTGCACGGAGGAGGATGGGAGCGTCTGCACCGGGACCACGCCGCTTTGCGAGGAGGAGACCAACACCTGCGTTGGCTGCGAGGAGCACGGGCAGTGTCCCGAGAGCGCCTGCAACCTCGCGGCGGGGAACTGCATTGACCCCTTGGCGATTCGCTACGTCGATGGGGGAGACGTTAACTGCGATAACGGTGGAGGCGGTAGTCAAATGATACCCTATTGTTCAATTGCCTCAGCATTGTCTGATAGTCCAGCCGAGTCAATACTGTATGTTACTGGTTTGGATGGTGGCGTGCCTTACTCTGCTGCCCATGTGGTAAGTGGAACGAAGGCGATTTTTGGAGTTCCGAATGCAATGAGTGAGATGCCCGTGATTCAAGGCGCCAGTATGGCTACGGCCATCACCGTTTCGCCGTCGGCCGTGTTGTTTGCACGAGCCTTGATCGTGTCAGGTACACCCAATTCACAGCCAGGCCTGCGAATTGCGGGAGGCTCCGCGTGGGTCGAGCAAGCGAAGATCGTCAACAACACCGGCGGTGGTATCGTGGTCGACGGTGGCGGGGCGCTGGTGCTCGAGAACAGCTTCGTGGGCGGAGGCAACGTCAACAACACCGCTGCGCTCGACGTTGTCGATGGTTCTCTGCAGATGGACTTCACAACGGTTGGTTCGGGGTTCGGCACGTCTGCGGCGCTCGTTTGCGTAGACGGAGCAGCAACTATTGTCCGCAACAGCTTGCTTGTCTCGGCATCGGAAGACGACGAGGTGCAGTGCTCCGGTGCAACCATTACGGACAGCGCGCTCGAAATGTCCGAGGGCGACAATGCCGCCCTCGGAGCGCTCGTGGCAGGCTGGTTCCTCGATTACGACAACGGCGACTTTCACCTCGCCCCGGGGATGTACCCGCCCGCCATCGAGACCGCAGGCACGTGGACACCCGGGGACCCAGCCATGGACATCGACGACGACCCGCGCCCGACGGAAGAGGGCCCCGACTTCGCAGGAGCCGACCGCATCCCATGACGCGACACGACCACATGACGCTCACTGCGCTCTGTCTCGTCATCGGGGCGCACTCGGCTTGCTCCTCAGCCCCCGAGCCGGACGGCACGGAGACCAACTCCGAGACGGAGACTGATACTGAGGCGGAGGGCGAGGGCGAGGGCGAGGGAGAGGGAGAGGGAGAGGGAGAGGGCGAGGGAGAGGGCGAGGCGGCCTGCATGGGTGACGCAGACTGCTCCGAAGGGGCGCCCTTTTGCGACCTCGGCAGCGGGGAGTGCGTAGACTGCGAGGGCACTGCGGACCCGGACGGGGCATGTGCAGCTGCGGATCCGGGGCAGCCGCTGTGTCACGTGGGGGTCTGCGTGGCTTGCACGGAGGAGGATGGGAGCGTCTGCACCGGGAGCACGCCGCTTTGCGAGGTGGAGACCAACACCTGCGTTGGCTGTGAGGAGCACGGGCAGTGTCCCGAGAGCGCCTGCAACCTCGCGGCGGGGAACTGCATTGACCCAGGGGACATCCTCCATGTCGACGGTGACGCGCAGACCTGCCCGGGCGGGGACGGGACCGAGGCCATGCCCTACTGCACCTTGCTCGAGGCGTTCGTCGCGGCCCCAGCAGAGGCGCTGATCATCGTCCATGAGCTCACGGGCAACGACACCTATCAAGAAGACGTCGCACTCATGGGCACGGCCGCAGTCTTCGGCGCTCCGGGAGAAGACCCGGGGTGGCAGGGGTCCAACGGAGCGCCGGCCCTGACGGTGGGTGGCTCGGGGGTTCTATTCATGCGCGACATCATGATCGCCGGGACGCAGAACGGAGCGCCGGGACTCGAGGTCGTGGGTGGGAGCGCGTGGGTCGAGCAAGCGAAGATCGTCAACAACACCGGCGGTGGTATCGTGGTCGATGGTGGCGGGGCGCTGGTGCTCGAGAACAGCTTCGTGGGTGGGGATGTTAATGATCAAAACGCCCTCGACGTGACCGATGGAGCCGCGGATATCCTCTATTCCACACTCGCTGGTGGTTTTGGCGCAGCCTCGGCGCTGACATGCGACGATGGTTCGAGCACGACCGTGCGCAACTCGATGCTCGTTGCCCGAACCGATGCCGACGAAGTCTCATGTCCAGGGGCGACGCTGGTCAGCAACACGCTCGAGTTGGAGCTCGCGGACAACACTTCTCTGGGCGCGATGCCAGACACGAGTTGGTTCGTCGGCTACGCGAGCGGGGACTTCCACCTCGCCCCGGGGATGTACCCGCCCGCCATCGAGACCGCAGGGACGTGGACACCCGGGGACCCAGCCATGGACATCGACGATGACCCGCGCCCGACGGAAGAGGGCCCCGACTTCGCAGGAGCCGACCGCATCCCCTGATCGTGGAGCCCATGTCCTCAGTGCCAAATCGCCACCTCGTCATCAGCGTCGCGCTGTTGGCCACGCTGGGCTCGACGTCGCCCGCCTTCGCGCAACAGCCCGATGCTCCAGCAGTCGAGTCCGCGAGCGCGGATGACGAGCCGCTCAGCGCCCGCGTCGAGATCGCCGCCGACACGCTGCCCGGAGACACTCGGGCCGAGGTTGAGAGCGAGGTCGAGGCCCAGCTCGCAGCCCTGGCCGCGGCGCATGGCTTGACCATCTCCAAGTCCGAGTCCGCCGAACTGCTCCTACGTGTCGAGCTCGGCCAGCCCAACCACAAGAACCCCGTGTACGTGGTCCACTCCGTCGCGCTCCACGATGGCCGAGTCTTGCAGCGCGGAGAGGCGCAGACCTGCCTGCGCTGTACCCCCGCCGAGCTCGTCACCGAGGCCCTGGCGATCCTACCGAGCGCGGTCGAGCGAGCCCTCGCCGAGCGCCCCGAACCTGTCGAGGAGTCAGCTCCTGCTGCGGTCGACACCGCTCCCGAGCCCGGAGCAGAGCGCGGCGCCCGTTCGGCCGGACCCGGCGCGGCCGCGTACGTGGGGATCGCTGCGGGCAGCCTTGGCCTCGTCAGCGCGATTACGGGCGGGGTGCTGCTCGCTCGTGACGACAACACGACGCCCAGCAACGATCCGTCCCAGCTGACGGTCATCAACTATCGCCCACCCGGCGTCGCCCTGCTCAGCGTCGGTCTGACCAGCATGGTCGCAGGCACGGCGTTGCTGGCGATCGATGCCTGGGTGCTCGCACCGCGCCGGTCGGCCAAGACCGCGCGAGTCGAGCTCAGCGGCGTCGGCCTGCGATTTTGAACCTGCCCCATGGCCAAGCCCGAGCACACCGAGTCGACCGCCGCCTCCCCAGGCCCACTCATCGCCCGTCGCCCTGGCCAGCTTCGCGTGCGCGTACTCGACGGTCCGCCATCCGAAGTCGAGCTCACCAAGGGTGCGACCGTCACCTTCGGCCGCAGCCGAGCCGCGAGCGTGGTGATCAGCGATCAGTCGGTGAGCAAGCTCCATTTTTCGCTGCGGGTGGTCGACGGTGGAGTCGAGCTCGAGGATCTAGGCTCCAAGAACGGCACCTGGGTTGGCAAACATCGAGTTCGCCGCCTGACCTTGGCGCCCGGCGACAAGTTCTGGGCTGGGCAGTGTTGCGTCGAGGTCATCGACGTCGGCCACGTCGACGTCGAGGTCACATCAGGCAAGGAGTGCGGCCTGCTCCACGGGGAGAGCGTGGCCATGCGCGAGCTGTTCGCCTCGCTGACCAGGCTCGCCGATTCGTCCCTCGATCTGCTCATTCAGGGCGAAACAGGCACGGGCAAGGACAGGGCCGTACGCACGATCCACGAACTGTCAGCTCGACGAGCGCGCCCCTTCATCATCCTCGACTGTGGCGCGTTGCCCGGGGGACTCGCCGACGCGGGCTTGTTCGGCTTTCGGCGCGGAGCCTTCGTGGGGGCGGACTCCGACCAGCCCGGGCTGGTCGAGCAGGCCCACACCGGGACCCTGTTCATTGACAAGATCAACCTGCTCTCACTCGAGCATCAGGCCAAGCTCCTGCGCGTGCTCGAGCGGCGAGAGCTGTCTCGCCTCGGCGAGGCCGAGAAGGTGCGCGGAGTCGACGTTCGAATCCTCGCTGCGAGCAACGTCGATCTCGAGGCCGAGATCCGCGCCGGACGGTTCCGCGAGGAGCTCCTGCACCGAGTCGCCCAGGCGACCCTGTGGTTGCCGCCGCTGCGCGAGCGCGAGATGGACGTGCTCATGCTTGCGGAGCACTTTTTGGCGGAGCAGAGGGATCGCGCGGAACCGCCTGTCAGCTTTGGTGAGGACGCAAAGATCCTGCTCGTTGCCTACGACTGGCCGGGGAACGTGCGCGAGCTGAGCAACACGATCCGCCGCGCCGCGGTCGTCTGCCGCGACCAGGTGATCCGGTCCGAAGATCTGAGCTTGGGTGAGCAAGATTGGTGGGGGCGACAATTGGCGGAGCGCTTGCAGGGCTGCCGATACGACTACGAGACCTTGCATGCGATCGTCGATGAGCTGTACCTGCCGCAGGTGTTCGCCGAGTGCAAGACGATCAGCGCGACGGCCCGGAAGCTGGGCATCACGCGAGCTCGGTTGCGCAACAGGCTGCGGGCGTTTGGGCTCCACGACGCCAGGGAGACTTGAAGACACGGTCGTCAGCGAAGAAGCCTCGAAGTCGCTATCGAGCGCGCGTTTGGGCCACGGCTGGCCGCCGGGTCTGAGGCTCACTCGCGGCGCATGGCCTCGTGGATCGTGGCCAGCAGCTGGGTCAGGCGGTAGGGCTTCTTCAAGAAGGGCACCGGCCGGCCGCTCTGATCGCGCAGGTCGAGGTCGAGGTCGTCGTAGCCGCTGCTGACGACCACGGGCAGCCCGGGGGAGCCGTCCACGAGGGCGGCGAAGAGGGCGTGGCCGTCGACCCCGGGCATGGTGAGATCGGTGAGCACGAGGTCGAAGCCGCGGGGGTCTCGGGCGATGAGCGAGAGCGCCTCGGCGCCGTCCTTGGCGGCGACGACCTCGAAGCCGAGGCCGCCGAGGGCGGAGCGCAGCATCCGGCGGATGTCTTGCTCGTCGTCGACGACGAGCAGGCGGCCCTTGGCCTCGCGCGTCGGCGCGGGAGCCTTGGCGAGGGGCGCCGAGGCCCGGTGGTCGAGGGCCGGGAAGAGCAGGCAAAAGCAGGTCCCGTGGCCGAGCTCGCTGTCGACGAGCATCGCGCCGTGGTGGGTGCGGACGATGCCCTGGAGCGAGGCGAGGCCGAGGCCGCGGCCGGTGAACTTGGTGGTGAAGAAGGGGTCGAAGATCTTGTCGAGGGTCTCGGGGCTCATGCCCGCGCCGTCGTCGGTGACCGACAGGCGCAGGTAGGCCCCGGGGCCGAGGGAGCCGCCGCGGGCCTCGGGGAGATCGAGGGGCCGGGCGAGGCGCTCGAGGCTGACCTCGACGCGCACGCGACCTTGCCCCTCACCGATAGCCTCGGCGGCGTTGATCACGAGGTTCATGAGCGCCTGGCGCAGCTGGGTGAGGTCGGCCGCGATCGCCGGGAGCTCGGGCCGGAGGTCGAACTCGAGGGCGATCTGCTTGGAGATCGAGACCTCGAGCAGCGGACGCATCTCGGTGATCAGCGCGCACAGATCAACGGGCTCGCGCTGGCTGTCCCCGCGGCCGGTGTAGTCGAGGAGCTGGCGGGTGAGATCCGCGGCTCGCTCGGCGATCGACGCGATCTCCTCGAGGTGGGGGATCAGCGGCGAGTCGGGCGGGGCCTCGAGCAGCGCGATGTCGGCGGTGCCGAGCAGGGCCGCGAGCATGTTGTTGAAGTCGTGGGCGACGCCGCCGGCGAGCAGGCCGAGGCTCTCGAGCTTCTGGCGCTCGAGCGCCGCCTGGGCGGCGCGGCGGGCCTCGGTCACGTCGCGGATGATCGAGGCCACGCCAGCGCGGAGGCCGTTGGGATCGACGATGTTGGTGTTGTGCCAGCCCGTGACCAGCGGGCCGTCGCCGCCGAGGTCGTGCTCGAGCACGAGGCGCTGGTGCTCGGTGAGCAGGGTGAAGCCCTCGTGGGCCTCGTGCTCGCCGGGCTCGAGCACCGCGCGCATGCGCAGGACCTCGATGCCGCGGCCGAGGGCCTGCTCGAGGGGGAGCTCGAAGAGCCGCGCGGCCGCGGGGTTCCACGACACGATCTCGCCCTCGGTGTTCCAGCCGATGATCGCCATCGGCGTCTGGTTCATGTACAGCTCGATGCGCTGGCGATTCTCGGTGAGCTCGCGGTGCTGGGCCTCGAAGCGCTGGGCGAGGCGGCGGGTATCGTCGAGGCCCGTACGCAGCGAGCGGATCAGCGCGAGCTGGTCACTGATCGGGCTGTGCAGGGGAAAGTCGGCCAGGCCGAGATCCCAGCGCCCGAGCTCGGCCTCGTCGCTGATCCGCGGCGAGAGCAGCAAGACCAGGCTGTCGTCCTCGTCCACGCAGATCAGCTGGCCGCGCAGGCGCATGTCGATGGCGAAGGCCTCGAGCACGAAGAGCTGCGACTCGTGCTCGCGCAGCGCCTCGGCGTCGAGGGGGCAGCTCGGCTTGAGCAGGCGAAGCGGGCCAAAGGGGGGGGCGCCGACGCGGAGCGTGGGGAGCAGCTGAACAATGAGCGCGCCGGCCTGGATCAGGCATAGCTGCGCGTCGAGCCACAGGTGAAAGGGGAAGGCCTCGACGAAGGCGGCAGGGGGAAGGCCGCGCAGCACACTCATGCTCGTTCACGGTAACGGAGGCCGCAGGACTCGAGCAACGCGGGGATTTGCGCGAGTGCATCGCGTGGAGAGAACGCGGCACCGTGAGACGCAATGATCGCGAGCGAAGCGCGCGAGCGAAGCGGGCTCGCGCGGCCTGAACGCTGGGTGATCAGCCGATGGGCGGGTTGGGGTTGATGACTCCCGTGCCGGTGCCGCCGAGGTAGGCGTAGCTGTCGTATTCGTCGTAGCCGACGATGACGACCGAGAAGGCGTTTTCATCGCCGTCGAACACGTGGATGCCATCGCTGACCGGGACGCGGGCGACCTCGAAGCCGCTGGTCGACACGGGGATGAACAGGCCGTCGTCGATCGCGGCTCCGTCGAGGGTGATCGTCGCTCCCGCGGGGCGCGCGATCACGGCGACGTCGTTGATCCAGGTGCCTGGGACCAAGACCACGTAGCGCGGCAAGAATTGCTCGATCGGGCTGAGCTGAACCATGGCGGGATCACCGATGCCCGCGCCAGGGTTCTCCGAGCCGGTCATGTAGTTGACCACGGCGATCGGCTTGTCGGCCTCGACCTCGAAGTCCCCGGGCGTGCTCGCGTTGCCGCCGACGTAGAGCTCGACGACGTCGCCTGCGTTGAGCACGAAGTTGTCGGCGGGGATGCCGGAGATCGCCGCGTCGCGGTTGATGGAGATCGAGGTCCCGTCCTCCGAGGCGTAGATCTGCCACAGCGAGGTGTCCGTGGCGCTGCGGGGGGGGACCCGCGAGGCGATGAAGTGCTGGCCCCACAGGCGCACGCCCGAGAGCTGCTCCTCGAGGTGGTCGCAGGCGTAGGTGTTGGTCGGGATGAAGGTGCACTCGCAGCCCGAGAACACGGCCACGGGGTGGTCCTCGTCGGATACGACGCGGGTGCCGGTCAGGCCCACGTTCATGGTCTTGGTCATGACCTCGGCGACGTCGCCCTCGTCGAGGTTGATCGCAAAGGGCACGCCCGCGGGGCTGGGCGGGACGTTGGTGCCGGCCAGGGTCGTCGCGCTCGGGGTGACCACGACCTCGGTCCCGTCCTTGGCGGCGACGATGGTCAGGTAGGCGCCCTGGACGTCGCCCTCGTCGATGACCTTCCAGCCGACCACGTGGTTGATGTGATCCCAGGTCGGGACCGGGTAGAGCATCGATGCGTCGGACAGGTAGGAGCTGCCCCCGTCGATCGGGTTGAACTGGTAGGCGATGATCGGCACGTCCGAGCTGACCCGGTAGGCGCCGCCGACCTTGACGCCGCTGTCGTCCTGGTGGAGGTCGGGCAGGTTGAAGGTGTAGAGATCGAGGGGCGAGACCTGCTGGGGCCCGGCGATGGTCGACCACGCCCCGTTTTGCTTCTGCTCGACGGTGACCGTGGCGATCTGGCTCTCCTGGACGTTGGAGACGACGATCGCAAACTGCTGGGTCTCGACCCCATCGTGCGAGTCGAGGTCGACGCCGTAGAACAGGCAGCCCACGGTGCTCTCGCCGGCCTCGGCCTGAGTGCAGGTCTCGGGGATGATCGGGCTGGCGTCCTGATCCGGGATGTCGGAGAAGTTCGTGGTGTCGAGCTTGATCCCGCCCTCGTCGTCGCCTTCGCCGACGGTGTCGTCGCCCTCGCCGACCTCGCCCTCATCCGCGTCCTGACCGTCGTCGAGGGTGTAGATCCCATCGTCCGAGTCGGTGTCGGCTCGGGAGTCGGAGCCGCAGCCCGAGGCCAGCGTGGGGAGGCTCAGGCTCGAGAACAGCAGCGTCGCGGCGCGAGGGTTCCAGGTCAGATCCAGCATGGGCCGATGGTATCTGGGAATCGATCCCCGCAGCGTGCGGTGACTCCCCCCGCCTCATGAACGCTCGCCGTCGCCGCACCCTCGCCCTGTTGACCCTCCTCTTTGGCCTGTGCTCGAGCAGCCCAGCGCGGGCCGCTCATGCGCAAGCCGATGCGCAGCCTCAGGAGGATGGGGGCGAGGCCAAGGGCCGAGAGCGCTGAGCCTCGCTCTCGCTGCGCCCGAGCGCCGAGGCGGAATCTACACCCGGACGCGAAACGACCCGCGGCGCTCGCACCAAGCAGCGAGCATCGCGGGTCGTCGTCGTTGTCCTCGTTCAGTTGCAGGCGGCGTAGCGAGTGCCCCGCGCCCGGCCCTTGTAGGTCACCAGGCCCTGCTCGATGAGTCGGTTGAGGGCGCGGCGCAGCTGAGCCATGGAGCCGCCGACGTTCTCTTGAACCTGACGGGCGGGGATGTAGCCGTCTTGGTTGCGCATGTAGGCGAGGATCCGCCGCTCGAAGGCCTCGCGTCCGTCGGAGCTACGCATGTCGACGTTGGCGTTGCCGATGTTGAGCCGCTTCCACGCCTCGCGGACCGCGGTCACGGTCCGCTCCTCCTCGTCGCCCTCGATCACCCAGTAGTTGGAGGAATTGACCCGCCCGGCCTGCTCGGAGGCGGTCTGGGCTCGCCCGCCGCGCTCTTCTTGAAGCGCGAGCACGCGCAGGGTCTCCTCCTTGAGGCTGACCGAGGCGCCGTCGACGACGACGCGCAGGCGAGAGACGCTGGACTCGTAGTCGGGGATGCGCTTGAAGTTCTCGTTGTACTCCGAGGTCTCGGGGTCCCAGAACACGAGCATCGGGCGGTCGACGAAGATCTCCGGGAGCAGCTCCGAGAGCTCGCGGAAGCCGACGTTGCGGCGGACCCTGGGCGCGGTCTCGACCTCCTCGTCGTCCTCGGCCTTGACCGAGGTCGTCGAGGTCACGCTCAGGGCCGAGTCGAGGACCTCGAGCTCGGCCTGGGAGTAGACCTCGTCGCCGTTGACGTTGATCGCGTCGAGGGCGATGCCGGCGAGCTCGCGGATGCGCTTTTGCTTGCCGGTCTCCTTGGCGAGCACGAAGCGGCGCAGGTCCGTGACCAGCGCCTCGACGGAGGCGGCGTCGTCATCGGTGGTGTCGTCGTCGTCGTCCTCGGTCGGCTCGCGCAGGCGGTGGAGGGTCTCGTTGATCCGCCCGGCGACCTCGGCGAAGCCCGGGGCGCCCTCGGGGGCCTCGAGCAGCCCATGGAGCGAGGGCTCGCGCAGCGCGACCAGCGTCCAAAAGGGCGACTGGTGCTTGGACAGCAGCGCGTACATCTGTGGGAGCGCGACCTGGACGCAGGCGAACACCAAGGTCACGAGGCGCTCGCCCTCGCCGACCTCCTCCTCGCTGCTCAGGCGCATCAGGTGCGAGAACAGCGAGTGGATGTTGAGGGCGCGCTTGAGCCCGCGCGGGTTGTTGCCGACCGAGGCCTGGATCAGCCGGCTCGCCGAGGCCTCGAAGAAGGCCGAGGTCTGCTCGCCGAGCTCGCCGTAGACCCGCTCGAAGTGGCTCTGCAAGAAGGTGTGGGTCGTGTAGCGCTCGACCGGCATGCGGTAGGGCACCTGGATGATCTTGTCGAAGAAGCTCTTGCCTTCGGCCTCGCGGAAGTCCTCGGCGATGTACTCCTTGCGCTGACGCAGGCCGCGGATGACCACGTCGTAGTCGATCGCCAGCACGAACACGCAGCCGTCGACGTCGATCAGGTTCTTGACGGCCTCGAGCAGCTCGACGGCCTTGCTCGGCGCGAGCCGGTCGAGGTCGTCGATGTAGATGACCACGCGCTGAAAGCCGCTGCCCTCGCCGCCCTGGGCGAGGACGTCCTGGATGACCTCGCTGAAGTCGGCCTTCATCTGCTCGAACAGGCCGGCGTCGTCGAGGTCGCCGCGGCCCTCGAGCGCGTCGAGGAAGGACTTGCCCTGGATCGAGATCCCGGCGGCCATCCCCGAGGTCAGCGCGGAGGCCTGGACGACCGAGCGGATGAAGCGGCTGGCGTTGTGCCAGACCTTCTTGGTCGGCTTGCCCTCGGCCTTGATCTTCTGCATCAGGTTCACGAGCATCGAGCTCGCGAGCTGGGCCTCGTTGCCAAATTGCGAGTACTGCCAGGTGTTGAACCAAATGTTGAGGGCGTGCTCGTTGCCTAGCTTGGCCCGGACCAGGTTCATCAGCGAGGTCTTGCCAGAGCCCCAGTCGCCCTGGATGCCGATGGTCATCGGCATGCTGCACATCTGGATGAAGCCAGAGAGCGCGGCGGCGTGCTGTTCGAGGCCGAGGAGATCGCGGTTGTCGTCACCCTCCGCGCGCAGGGGATCGATCGGCAGGTCTGGAAAGCCCGTCGTGCTCAGCTCTCTGACTTCACTCATGCCGCCATCGTGCCAGGATATGGGACAAACTCGAACTGTTGGTTTGAGCAGATCGTTGAGTGAGATAGTGCGTGCTCCAGAGGGCTCGATGGGCCTCAGGCTTGGAGCAACGGTCGCTGACTTCGTTGCTCGTCAGTCATTTGTGCCCGACAAACTCGATGCCACATATATCATGACTCCTAGTGCCAACTATCCGAGGGAGCGCGTTAACGCTTCCTCGGACCGAGGCCTCGAAGGGCCGTGTGAATTGGCCTATTGGGGCCGCTCGGCCGCGTGGCGTGCCTGCCACAGTTCGGCGACCGCTGCTCGATAGTGCTCGGTCTCCTCGCTGAGCGCAGCTTCACCCGCGAGCCAGCGCTCGACCAGCTGCGGGCCGCCGTTGTAGCTGGCGGCTGCGAGCTCGACCTCGCCCCAGCGCTCGAGTTGCTGGCTCAAGAAGTAGGCGCCGAGGTCGAGGTTGTAGGCCGGGTCCCACAGGCGCTCGAGCTCATATTCGCTCAGCTCGCGCTCGGCTGCGATCTGGGCGGCGGTCGCGGGCATCAGCTGCATCAGGCCGCGGGCGCCGGTCGGGCTCTGAGCTTGGGGGTCTCCGCCAGACTCGAGGAGCACGACGATCGCCAGCAGGTCCGGGTCGACGCCGTGGTGATGGGCGGCGGCCTCGATGGTCTCGCGGTGGGCGGTGACGCTGGCGGGCAGCCAGGGCACGTCGAGGGTCGCGGTGGTGTCGTCGAGGTCGATGGTGCCCTCGACGAGGGCCTCGGGGCTGTTCGCGTCGCTGTCGCCGGGGCCGCAGGCCGGCGCCGCGAAGGTGAGGCCGAGGCCGGCGACGAGGGCGAGGCTGGGGATCCAGGAGGGCAGGTGTTCGCGATGTTTGGTCAGGGGTTTGGTCATGGTCTTGGTCGCTGAGGTGTCGGGGTGGAGGAGACGCTGCACGCGAGCGCGCAGCGGGGCGCCGTCGGCCCCCAAGCTGGGGCTTGGCGCGGACGTGGTGTGGGGATTGGCGACGCGCGCGAGCTCGAGATCGAGGAGCGCGCGGGCGTAGCGAGCTGGCGGCTGGACGCTGGCGACCACGAGGTCGTCGCAGGCGTGCTCGCGCTCGCGGCGGGCGAGGTCGGCCATCCACCACACGCAGGGGTGATGGAAGAAGAGCGCCTCGCTGATCATGATCGCGGCGTTGAGCAGGTAGTCGCCGCGGCGCAGGTGGGCGAGCTCGTGGGCGATGGCGGCCTCGAGGACCTGCGGTTCCACGCGCGCGGCGAGGCCGGCGGGGAGCAGGATCAGCGGGCGCAGCCAGCCGACCACGGCGGGGACCTCGAGGGCGTCGGACTCGGCGATCGGGGTAGTCCGGGTCAGACCGAGGCGCTCGCCGAGCTCGCGCGCCAGGCCCTCGATGTTGGCGTCGAGGCACTGGCGCGCCGTGGCCCGCAGGCGGCGGACGCCTGCGAAGCCGAGGCCGACCCGGGTCAGGCGGTAGCTCGCGCCCAGGAGCCAGGCGATCACGATCCAGGGCATCGCGAGCTCGAAGGCGGCGAGCAGGCGCGCGCGCAAGCCCACGCTCGCCGGGGCTGGCAGGGGAGGCGCGGCGAGGAGGGCCGCGCGCGCGAGCAAGGTCTGTGCGGCCTCGAACTCGACGCGCCAGGTGAGCACGAAGGCCAAGCTGAGCGCGGCCAGGCCAGACCACGCCCAGGCAAAGCGAGCGCGAGGTGTGCGAGCGCCGAACATGGCGACGCGGACGATCAGGGCGATGAGCGCGGCTTGCCACAGGCCGTGGAGGAGCGCCCAGGCGAGGGCGATGGCGGCGGGGGTGGCGAGCAGGTTCATCCCCGACCTCCGCGAGCCGAGCGCCCGCGCTTGCCCGCCTGGGCGCTGGTGTCGGTGTTGGTGTCGGGGTCCGCCTCGAGGTCGTCGAGCAGGGCGCGGATCTCGGCGAGCTCCTCGGCCGAGGCCTTGCGGCTGCTCAGCGCGCGCATGACCAGCGCCGAGGTCGAGCCGCGAAACACCCGCTCGACGAGCTCCCCCAGGGCCTTGCCCTGGATGGCCTCGCGGGCGACGGCTGGCGCGTAGACGTGGCTGCGCGAGGACTCGTCGCGGGTCAGCAGCTGCTTGCCGACCATGATCTGCATGAGCTTGAGGATCGTGGTGTAGCCGGTGCCGCGGCGGCCCTGGAGGTCGCCGTGGACCTCGCGGACGGTGGACGGCCCGCGCCTCCACAAGACCTCCAGGATCTCCTGCTCCGCCGGTGTCGGTGGCGTCATGGAGGGGATTCTACGAAGGAGTTCGTAGAAGTCAACGAAAGTCTTCGTACTTTATCGAGGGTGACGCGGACCGGCGCCCGTGCGATGCAGTGGTGGTGAAGCCGGACCGCCCGCCACGCTGCGCCACGGAGCGCGAGCACGTGCTGCTGCAGCGGATGTGCGCGCGCGCCGGGGTCGAGTTCACCGAGTGGGAGTGCGCCCGGCTGCTGACCGAGTTCAAGCGTCAGCTCAGCGAGCCGCAGTGGGCGACGCTGCGCAACGACCCGGAGATCCGCAGCCCCGAGGACGCCCTCGAGGCGCTGATCGTGTTCGGCTTCGAGAACCGTCGCTTCGCTCGGCTGCGCCTGCGCGGACGCGGGCGCGAGCGGATCTGGGCCGAGGCCGGGCAGCGCCAGCGGATGAGCGTGCTGCTCGGGGCGGGGCGCAGCCGGACAAAGCGACGCTGAGCGAGCAAAGGCGGCCGCGGGCCCCGCTCACAGCGGGAGCGCGTGGACGGCCAGGAGCTGCGCGCCCTCGGGCTCATCGAGGTAGATGCGCGTGCGAAACAGCAGCTCCTCGTGGCCCGGGCGGAAGGCGGCCTCGCGGTGCTCGTCGTCGTCGTCGATCAGCAGGCGCAGCGCCTTGGCCGGCGCACCGCGGCCGGGGATCTCGACGATCCCGAGGTCGACGCCGAGGTCGCCCTCGACGGTGAGCGCGACGCGCTCGCCCGCGGTGTCGATGTCGAAGCCGCGGATGTGGCCGTCGTCGCTGAGCACGTGGGTCCAGGTGAAGAGCTCGGGCTGCGTGGGCGGGGCGTCGAAGGGCCCGGGCTCGTCGGCCTCGTCGGGCTCATCGGCCTCGTCGGCCTCGGGCGGCCGCGGGTGCTCGAGCTCGTAGGCCGCGACCAGGCCGGCGAGCTCGGACCAGGCGTGGTCGGTGTCGAGGCGCGAGAGGTGGAAGCCGGCGTCGTCTTCCCAGCGCAGGAGCAGGGCCGGGGTGTCGCCGGGGATGCGCTGGAGCTCGCGGACGTACCAGGGCGAGCCGACGTCCCCGCGCTCGGGATCGAAGGGGTGCGCGGGGTTGTCGAGGGGCAAGAGCACGACCTCGCCCGCGCGGGTCAGATCGGCCAGGGCGATCGCCGGCCAGTCGCCCTCGAGCGCGACCAGGGCGGCGAGGCGCTCGTCGTCGAGCCACAGCAAGGAGCTGCTGCGCGTGAGCTCGGGCCCGACGATCACGCTGGGGCCCCGATCCCGATCCTGGCTGGGGTCCTGGTCGAAGCGGTGGACCTCGAGGGTCAGGCGGCCGCCCTGGACGTCGCGGGTGGCGATCGCCCGGCGGCGAACGGCCACGTACTCGTCGACCAGGCCAGGCATCTCGAGCTTGTCGACCAGGCGCAGGCCGCAGGCGCCGGCGTCCTCGTCTCCGGGCTCGGCGAGCTCGAAGAGCCCGCCGCGGCCCGCGTCGTTGAGCACGAAGATCGCGTCGCGCTCGGCGGACAGGCGGACCTGATCGATGACGCCACGTGGCCCGCCGCCGTCGAGGAATTCGGGGCAGGGGAGCGTGGTCTCGGCCGCGCCGGGGGTGGTGGCCGCGGCCGCTGCCGGGAGCGCGCGCAGGTAGAACTGGCTGGCCGAGTGCAGGTCGATGCCGGTCAGCCCGACGCCGAGGTCGAAGCTGCTGGTGTAGAAGATCACCCGGCCGTCGGCGAGCGGGTAGATGCTCGCGCCGGTCAGCGGGTCGTGCAGGGGCGTGGCCTTGGCCGCGCTGCCGACCACGGTCAAGGCGTCGAACTGGGCCGCGAGGTCGGCGACGATGTCCGCGGCCCGGCGCTCGTTTTTTACGATCTGGGCGTGGGCTTTGATGGCGTCGTCGAGCTGCCAGCGCCGGGTCTGGACCTCGCTGGAGGGGTGCTGATCGTCGAGGGTCTCGGCCAGGCGGGGCTGGCCAAAGAGCGCGCGCAGGACCTTGGCGCTGCGTCGCAAGGGGAGCTCGCTGGTGCTCGGCGGGTCGAGGCTGAGGGTGTGGGGGGAGGCGAAGTCGCCGACGCTGAGCACGGCGAAGCTCGCCTCGCTCAGGTCGTCAGCGGCCTCGCGGGTGGCGTCACCAGTAGCGTCACCAGTGGCCTCGACGTCGAGCTCGGCGATGGCGCTGGCGAAGCGCTCGGGGGCCTCGAGGACCAGGTAGCCAAAGCCCTGGCGGTCGGCGTAGTCGAGCAGCGCGTCGAGATCGACCTCGCTGGGCTCGAGGTCCTCGTCTTGCTCGGCGATGCTCGACTGCCAGACCTCGAAGGTGCCCGCGAGGCCCTCGAAGCCCTCCTCACCGAGCAGGTGGATCAGGTTGCTGGGCTGGGCTTCGACGAGCAGCACGCGCGTGTCGGTCTCGGCGACGCCGCGGCCCTTGGGCAGCAGGTAGACGACGATGCCGATGAGCGCGGCGCAGGCGAGCACGCCGGCGATCGCGGCGCGTAGGCGGCTTTGTCCCTGGATCTCCTCGAACTCGCGCATGCGCCGCGAGTCTATCAACCAGGCAGCTGAAGACTAGCGAAGTCGGCGCGCCCGTAGGTGGCAGCCAGCTGGCGCAGGCGCATGGCTGGCTCGCCGCCGACCATGTCCCAGCCAAAGCGCCACGTCCAGCACTCGGTCTGCCCTGGGGTGTTCATGCGGTGCTCGGTGCCGAGGCCGAGGATGTCCTGGAACTGGGCGATGGCCAGCTCGGCGACGGAGCCGACGGCCGCGTGGAGCATCGCCCAGTGCAGCTCGTGCGGGGCGCAGGCCAGGTAGGTCAGGGCGAAGGCGCGCTCGCGCGGCGAGGCGCTGGTCAGCCAGCCCTGCACGGTGTCGTTGTCGTGGGTGCCGACATAGACCACGCAGTTGGCGGTGTAGTTGTGGGGCAGGTAGTCGTGGTCGGCCTCGCCACCGAAGGCGAACTGGAGCACCTTCATGCCCGGGAAGCGCAGCTGGGCGAGCAGCGCCTTGACGTCGGGGGTGATCACGCCGAGGTCCTCGGCGATCACCGGCAGCTCGCCGAGCGCGGCCGCGAGGGCCTCGAAGAGCGCGGCGCCGGGCCCCGTGACCCAGCGACCCTCCATGGCCGTGGGCGCGGACGCGGGGATCTCCCAGTAGCCAGCGAAGCCGCGGAAGTGGTCGACGCGGACGAGATCGGCGAGCTCGAGCTGCCGGCGCATGCGGGCGATCCACCAGCGGTAGCCGTTGTCGGCCATGGCTTCCCAGTCGTAGAGCGGGTTGCCCCAGCGCTGGCCGGTCTTGGAGAAGAGATCCGGGGGCACGCCGGACACGACCACGGGCTCGCCGGCGTCGTCGAGCTGGTAGAGCGCGGGCTGGGCCCAGCAGTCGGCGCCGTGGTGGGCGACGAAGATCGGCATGTCACCGACGAGCTCGACGTCGCGCGCGTTGGCGTAGGCCTTGAGCGCGGCCCACTGCTCGTCGAAGCAAAATTGGACGAAGCGCCAGAAGTCGAGGGTCTCGGCGTGGCGCTCGCGGGCGGCGGCGAGCGCCGCGGGCGTGCGCTGGGCCAGGCCGCCGGGCCACTTGGTCCACGGCACGAACTCGCCGGTCTGCGCCTGGTAGTGGTCGTCGAGGGCCATGAACAGGGCGTAGTCCTCGAGCCAGTGGGCCTGGGCGGCGACGTAGGCGTCGAAGCGCGCGCGGGCCGGGCTGGGCTCGGCGGCGAAGAAAGCCTGGGCGGCGGCGCGCAGCTTGGCCATGCGCCAGGGGATCACCCGGCCAAAGTCCACGCGCATGGGATCGAAGGACTCGCTCTCTCGGGGGGGGACCGGGTCGAGCCAGCCGGCTTCGATCAACGGCTCGAGGGCGACCAGCAGCGGGCTGCCGGCGAAGGCCGAGACGCTGGCGTAGGGCGAGTTGCCGGGGCCGATGGGGTTGAGGGGCAGGACCTGCCAGCTGCGCGCGCCGGCGGTCACCAGCCAGTCGACGAAGTGATAGGCGCTCGGCCCGAGGTCGCCGATGCCGTGCGGCCCGGGCAGGGAGGTGGGGTGAAGCAGCACGCCGCAGCGGCGTCGAGGTTGCGTGGACATCAGGCTCTCGTGGGGGTCAGCTGACCTTGGGTCGGGGGCGGGCGAGGACGACGACGGTCTCGGGCGAGACGATCAGGTGGCGGTCGTCGACGGGGCCGCGGCGATCGGGGGTGGCGCTGTGCAGGAGGATCCGCCAGGGCCCGGGGGGGAGGTCGAGGTCGACGGCGCTGCGCTCGGCGTTGAAGAGCATCAGCAGGGCCTCGTCGGGCTCGCCGATGCGCACGCTCAAGAAGCGCACGCGCGGGTCGTTCCAGTTCTCGACGCGCATCGGCAGGCCCTCGTTGCCCAGCCACTCCACGGGCAGGCCGCCGTCTTCGCGCCACTGCTCGCTGAGCCAGCCGGTGTGGCGCAGGGCCGCGTGGGCCCGGCGGCCGCGCAGCAGCCCGCGCA
Source organism: Pseudenhygromyxa sp. WMMC2535 (assembly GCF_011083025.2). Classification (NCBI taxonomy): domain Bacteria; kingdom Pseudomonadati; phylum Myxococcota; order Nannocystales; family Nannocystaceae; genus Pseudenhygromyxa; species Pseudenhygromyxa sp. WMMC2535. The sequence goes on along the minus strand of NZ_JABJWV010000001.1, from coordinate 757,365 downwards.
CGAACTCGAGCAGCTCGAGGTCCGCGCCCAGCCAGTCGATCCACCCGGTCGGGTTGTCCTGGCAGTAGGAGTTGTTGTTGCCGCCCTGGCCGTTGCCGAGCTCGTCGCCGGCGAGCAGCATGGGCGTGCCCTGGGAGAGCAGCAAGCTCGCGAGCATCGCCCGCTGGAGCCGCGCCCGGCGGGCGAGCACCCCGGGGTCGTCGCTCGGGCCCTCGGCCCCGCAGTTGGTGCTGAAGTTGGCGTGGTGGCCGTCGCGGTTGTCCTCGCCGTTGGCCGCGTTGTGGCGCTGCTCGTAGCTGACGAGGTCGGCGAGGGTGTAGCCGTCGTGGGCGGTGATGAAGTTGATCGACGCGCTGGGCTGCCGGTGGCCGCGCTGGAAGAAGTCGGCGGAGCCGGCCAGGCGCCGGGCGAACTCGCCGCGGGGCACGTCGCGGGTCAGCCAAAAGCGGCGCAGGCCGTCGCGGTAGCGGTCGTTCCACTCCAAGAAGCGCCCGGGGAACTGGCCGAGCTGGTAGCCGCCGGGGCCGACGTCCCAGGGCTCGGCGATCAGCTTGGTCCGCGCGAGCAGGGGGTCCTGGCCGAGCGCGACCAGGAAGGGCGAGCGCGGGTCGAAGCCGGCCGTGGTCCGCCCGAGGATCGGCGCGAGGTCGAAGCGGAAGCCGTCGACGCCGTACTCGCTGACCCAGCAGCGCAGCGAGTCGAGCACGAACTGGCAGACCCTGGGGCAGCGCAGGTCCAAGGTGTTGCCGCAGCCGGTCCAGTTCTCGACCCGGGCGCGGTCCTGGCCCCAATTCATCCGGTAGTAGAGCGCGTTGTCGAGGCCGCGGAAGCTGAGCGTGGGCCCGTCGTCGCCGGCCTCGGCGGTGTGGTTGTAGACCACGTCGAGCACGACCTCGAGGCCGGCGCGGTGCAGGGCCGCGACCATGTCTCGAAACTCGCGCCGGGTCGCCGTGGGGTCGTCGGGGGTGCTCGAAAAGCGCGGGTCCGGGGCGAAGAAGCCGATCGTGTTGTAGCCCCAGTAGTTGCGCAGCCCGAGGGGGTGGAGGTGGCGCTCGGACAGGTGGTAGTGGACGGGGAGCAGCGAGAGGGTGGTGACCCCGAGCTCGCGCAGGTAGTCGATCACCGCCGGGTGGGCGAGGCCGGCGTAGGTGCCCCGCAGGGCCTCGGGGACCCGGGGGTGGAGCTTGGTGAAGCCCTTGACGTGGAGCTCGTAGATCACCGTGTCGGCGGGCGCGACGTGGACCCGGGGCGGGGGCGCGTCGAGGGCCGAGAGCGGCGCGGCGACCCGGGCCTTGAGCATCTGCGCGGCGTTGTCACGGGTGTCGAAGCTGCGCTCGCCCTCGGGCTGATCCACGCAGTAGCCGTAGTGCTCGTCGCGCCACTCGAAGCTGCCGACGATCTCGCGCGCGTAGGGATCCAAGAGCAGCTTGTGCGGGTTGAAGCGGTGGCCGTGGGCCGGCTCGTAGGGTCCGTAGGCTCGGTAGCCATAGACGAGGCCCGCGCCGGCGTCGGGCAAGAAGCCGTGCCAGATCCCGTCTTGCTGCCGGGGCAGCCGCAGGCGGCGCTCCTCGCCGGACTCGCCGGCGAAGATGCACAGATCCACGGCCATGGCGTGCTCGGAGGCGACGGCGAAATTGACCCCGCCGTCGCGCAGGGTCGCGCCGAGGGGGTAGGGCAGGCCGGGCTCGAGATGCATGAGGTGACGCGTCGAGGGTAGCGAAAAAAGACCGCGCGGGCGCGCCGGGGAGGCGCGTCCGCGAGAGAGGCGCTCAGGCCGGGACGAGGATCAGCGTCGCCAGCGGGGGGAGCGTGAGCGCCACGGAGCGCGGCCGGCCGTGGGCGGAGACCGCCTCGCTGGTGAGGGCGGCCTCGACGTTGCCGACGTTGCTGCCGCCGTAGTGGTTCGAGTCCGTGTTGAGGCGCTCGCGCCAGGCCTCGACGCCGGCGGGCACGCCCACGCGGTAGCCGTAGCGCGGCACGGGGGTGAAGTTGCAGACCACCAGGGCGAGCTGCCCGGGCTCGGGGCCCTTGCGCAGGAAGCTGTAGACCGAGAGCTCGACGTCGTCGGCCTGGACCCACTCGAAGCCCGCGCCCTCGCAGTCGAGGGCGTGGAGCGCCGGGAGCTCGCGGTAGACCGCGTTGAGGTCGCGGATCAGCGCCTGCACGCCGCGGTGCTCGGCGCTGCCCGGGTGGTGCTCGTCGAGCAGGTGCCAGTCCAAGGAGCGGTCGTGGTTCCACTCGCGCTCCTGGGCGAACTCGCCGCCCATGAACAGCAGCTTCTTGCCCGGGTGGGTCCACATGAAGCCGTAGTAGGCGCGGAGGTTGGCGAACTGCTGCCAGCGATCGCCGGGCATCTTGGCGATCATCGAGCCCTTGCCGTGCACGACCTCGTCGTGGGACAGGGGCAGCACGAAGTTCTCGTCGAAGGCGTAGAGCAGCCCGAAGGTCAGGCGGTTGTGGTGGTACTTGCGATGGACCGGGTCCTGGCCCATGTAGTCGAGGCTGTCGTGCATCCAGCCCATGTTCCACTTGTAGTAAAAGCCCAGCCCGCCGGCCGAGGTCGGGCGTGAGACCCCGGGCCAGGCCGTGGACTCTTCAGCCACGGTGATCGCCCCGGGGGCCTCGCCGCCGACGACCTCGTTCATGCGCTTCAAAAACGCGATCGCCTCGAGGTTCTCGCGGCCGCCCTCGGCGTTGGGGATCCACTGGCCCTCGGCCCGGGAGTAGTCGCGGTAGAGCATCGAGGCCACGGCGTCGACGCGCAGGCCGTCGACGCCCCAGCGCTCGAGCCAGTAGAGCGCGTTGCCGACGAGGAAGTTTTGGACCTCGTTGCGGCCGAAGTTGTAGATCAGCGTGTTCCAGTCCTCGTGGAAGCCCTCGCGCGGATCCGCGTACTCGTAGAGCGCGGTCCCGTCGAACTCGGCGAGGCCGTGCTCGTCCGTGGGGAAGTGGGCCGGGACCCAGTCCAGGAGCACGCCGAGGCCGGCGGCGTGGCAGGCCGCGACGAACCTGGCGAAGCCCTCGGGCGGGCCAAAGCGGGCCGAGGGCGCGTACATGCCGATGACCTGGTAGCCCCAGGAGCCGTCGAAGGGGTGCTCGGCCACGGGCAGGAGCTCGATATGGGTGAAGCCGAGCTCGGCGGCGTAGGCCGGGAGCTGCTCGCTGAGCGCGTCCCAGTCGAGCATCGCGCCGGCCTCGGCGTCGGGCTGATCGGGGCTGGCCGGCCCGCGCCGCCACGAGCCGAGGTGGACCTCGTAGATCGAGATCGCGGCCGAGCGATCGTTGGCGGCCGCGCGGCCCTCGGGCAGCTTGCGCTCGGGCGGCTCGGGGGCGACGACGCTGGCCGTGGCCGGGCGCAGCTCGCCGCGAAAGGCGTAGGGATCGGCCTTGGCCGGGAGCGGCTGACCGCCCTGATCGCGCAGCTGATACTTGTAGGCGACGCCGGCGTCGAGGCCGGGGATGAACAGCTCCCACAGCCCCGCGCCGGGGTGCGGGCGCATGCCGTGGACGCGCTCGTCCCAGCTGTTGAAGTCGCCGACCACCGCGACCCGCGAGGCGTTGGGCGCCCACAGGGCGAAGCGCACGCCGGCCACGCCCTCCTGCGCGCACGGCCGCGCGCCGAGCACGGTCCACGGGCGCAGGTGTCGGCCCTCGCCGAGCAGGTGGCGGTCGAGCTCGCCGATCTCGGAGGCGAAGCGGTAGGGGTCGTCGATCACGACCGTGTGGCCCAGGGGGTAGTGGACGCGCAGGCGGTAGTCGAGGGGCGGCGGCTGATCGAGGCGACCCTCGAACAGGCCGTCGGCGTGGATCTGGTCGAGCGCGGCCAGGCTGGCGCCCGGGCTGTCCGCGGGATCGGGGGTCGCGTCGGCGCGCACGACCTCGATCTGGAGCGCGCCAGGCAGCAGCGCGCGCACCCAGGTGGGCGAGCGCGGGGCCTCGGGGTCCTCGCGGTGGGGGCCGAGCAGGGCGAAGGGATCGCCGTGCTCGCCGCTGATCAGCGTGTTGACTCGATCGGCACTAAGCATCGGGCTCGCGGGTGGGGACGGGCATCCCCCAGATGTTCTCGGCGTAGTCGCGGATCGTGCGATCCGTGGAGAAGTAGCCCATGCCCGCGATGTTGTGGATCGTCTCGCCGGCCCAGCGCTCGCGCTGGCCAAAGAGCATGTCGACGCGGGCCTGGGCCTCGAGGTAGGCGGCGAAGTCGGCGAGCAGCAGGTAGCTGTCGCGGTTGAGCAGGTTGTCGACCAGGCCGCGGTAGCGGGCGTGGTCCGCCGGCGAGAACGCCCCGCTGGCGATGGCCTCGAGCACCTTGAATAGCCGCGGGTTGTCCTCGACGTAGGCGCGGGGGTTGTAGCCCTCGTTGCGCAGCTCCCGGACCTCGTCGGCGTCGTGACCGAAGATGAAGAAGTGGTCGCGGCCGACGGCCTCGGCCATCTCGATGTTGGCCCCGTCCCACGTCCCGATCGTCATCGCGCCGTTCATCGCGAATTTCATGTTGCCGGTGCCCGAGGCCTCGGTCCCGGCCGTGGAGATCTGCTCGGAGAGGTCGGCGGCGGGGATGATGACCTCGGCGGCCGAGACCCCGTAGTTGGGCAGGAAGACCACGCGCAGCCGGCCGTCGATGCGCGGGTCGCTGTTGACCACCCGGGCGACGTCGTGGATCAGCCGGATGATCAGCTTGGCCTTGTGGTAGGCCGAGGCCGCCTTGCCGGCGAAGAGCACCGTGCGCGGCTGCCAGTCGGCCTCGGGCGCGGCCGAGATCGCCTGGTAGCGGGCGATGACCTGGAGGATGTTGAGCAGCTGGCGCTTGTACTCGTGGATGCGCTTGATGTGGACGTCGATCAGGCTGTCGGGATCGATGATCAGCCCGAGCTCGCGGCGCACGAGCTCGGCGAGGCGCTGCTTGTTGCTGAGCTTGGCGGCGAGGATCTCGGCGCGGAATTCGGCGTCGTCGGCCAGCGGGCGCAGCTCGGCGAGGCGCTCGAGGTGCGTGCGCCAGTCGTGCCCGCCGGCCAGGCGACGGTCGAGCAGCGTCGACAGCTCGGGGTTGGCCTGGGCCAGCCAGCGCCGCGGGGTCACGCCGTTGGTCACGTTGCAAAAGCGCCGCGGGAGGATCTGCGCGTAGTCGGCGAAGATCGTCTCGACCATCAGGTCCGAGTGTAGCTTGGACACGCCGTTGACCTGGTGCGAGGCGACGATCGAGAGCGGGGCCATGCGGACGCGGCGCTCGCCCTGCTCGTCGATCAGCGAGACCCGGGCGATGAGCTCGTTGTCGTCGGGGAAGTGGCGGGTGACGTGGCCGAGGAAGTGGGCGTTGAGCTGATAGATGAGCTCGAGGTGCCGGGGCAGCAGGTCCTCGAGCATGCGCACCGGCCAGGTCTCGAGGGCCTCGGGCATCAGCGTGTGGTTGGTGTAGCTCAGCGCCCGCTGGCACTGCTCGAGGGCCGCCTCCCAGGTCATGCCGTGCTCGTCGATGAGCAGGCGCAGGAGCTCGGGCACGGTCAGCGCCGGGTGGGTGTCGTTGAGGTGGATCGCCGCCTTCTCGCCCAGGTTGGTCAGCCGGCCGTGGTCGGCGATGTGCCGGGCGATCAGGTCCTGGAGCGAGGCGCTGACCAGGAAGTACTCCTGGCGCAGGCGAAGCTCGCGGCCCGCCGGGGTCGAGTCGTCGGGGTAGAGCACCCAGTTGATGGTCTCGGCCGCCTGCTTGGCCGCGCCGGCCGAGGCGTAGTCGCCCCGGGAGAACGCGGCGAAGTCGATCGGTCGGCTGGGCGCGGCCTGCCACAGGCGCAAGACCGCGACCCGGCGCGTGGCGTAGCCGGGGACCACGAAGTCGTAGGCCGTGGCGTGGAGGGTCTCGCCGGGCTCCCAGCGCCGGTCCTGGCCTTCGCTGACCACGCGGCCGCCAAAGCCCACGCGGAAGTGGATCTCCGGGCGGTGGAGCTCCCAGGGGTTGCCGTCGCGCAGCCAGTCGCTGGGCTCCTCGGTCTGGGCCCCGTCGTGGATGTGCTGATCGAACATCCCGTACTCGTAGCGCAGCCCGTAGCCGAAGGAGGGCAGCTCGAGGGTGGCCATGGAGTCGAGGAAGCAGGCCGCGAGCCGGCCGAGGCCGCCGTTGCCGAGGGCCGCGTCGGGCTCGCGCTCGAGCACGTCGCGGGGCTGATGGCCGGCGCTCTCGGCCGCGCGCTTGAACGCGGCCTCGAGGCCGAGGGCCGCCAGGGCGTTGCTCAGGGCGCGGCCCATGAGGAACTCCATGGACAGGTAGTGAACGCGCTTGGCCCCGGACTTGCGATCGCTGCGCAGGGTCTGGTTCATGCGCTCGGCGAGCTCGGCCCGGCAGGCGTGGGCCGCCGCGCGCATCCAGGCGCTCAGCGGCGAGCGCTTGGGGGTGACACCGCTCTCGCGCTCGACGCGATCGAGCAGCGCCTGGGTCGCGCCGTCCTCGCTGAGCTCGGTCAGGGTCAAGGTGGGATCGTTGGGGTTCAGCTGCTCATCCATACGGTTTTAATCTCTGCGAGCTGCTGCAAGGTCAGGGGAGAGGCGGACTCGGCCGCGCCGGTGACGTGGATCAGCCGGCGCATGACTCGGGCGGCCTCGCGCTGGGTGCTTGCGCGCAGCTCGGGGTCGACGGCGCCCTCGGCGATGTAGATCGCGTCGAGGTCGTCGTGGTGGTTGGCCCAGGCGAGGAGCCCGGGCACGTCGGTGGTCATCACGTCCACGACCCCCGCCGGCATGTCGCAGGTCGCCAGCGCCTCGGCCAGGGCCGTGGCCAGCTCGCCAGCGGCGAGGGGCACGAAGAGCTTGACCACGTTGCCCATCAGCGTGGCGGCGCACAGCGCCTCGACCATGCCCAGGAGCTCGTCGGCGGGATCGGGCACGGCCACGACCACGCCCACGGGGCGGAGCATGGAGTAGTTGACGTGGGCCGTGGCCACGGGGTTGAGGGTCGAGAGCAGCGCCTGGATCTTGTCGCACCAGCCGGCGTGGTGGACGACGCGGTCGACGGCCAGGTGGACGTGCTCGTCGTCGATCGGCAGGGCGTGGGCGCGGTCCTCGAGGATCTCCGCGAGGCGGTAGAGGATCTGCCCGCGGTTGTAGGCGCTGCGCCCGGACCAGCCGGCCAGGGCGGCGCGGGCCTGATCCATGGCGTCACGGAAGTCCTTGCGGCTGGCTCGGCACACGTAGATATCCCTGGGTTGGACGCCGGTCGCGCGGATGCGGTCGACGCGGCCGGACTCGGAGCGGATGAATTTGCCGCCCACGTAGAGCTTGAGGGTCTTCTCGACGAGGAGGCGGGGTTGGACGGTCATGGGCTCACCTCGCGCAGGTAGGGCCACAGCCCGGCGACGCCGCCCTCGCGGCCGAAGCCCGAGTGACGCACGCCGCCAAAGGGCGAGGTCGGATCGAAGAGGTTGTAGCCGTTGGCCCAGACCACGCCGCAGTCGAGGGCGTGGGCGGTGCGGAACAGCTTTTGACTCTTCTCGGACCAGACCCCGCAGGCGAGGCCGTACTCCGTGTCGTTGGCCTTGCGCACGGCCTCGTCGGGGGTGCGGAAGGTCAGCACCGAGAGCACCGGGCCAAAGATCTCCTCGCGCACGACGGTGTCGGTCTGCTGCACGCCGGTGAGGATCGTGGGCAGGTGGTAGTGCCCGGCCGCGGGCGGCTCACAGGCGGCGCCCTGCCAGACCGTCGCGCCCTCGCGGGTGGCGATCTCGAGGTAGCCGGCGATCGTCTCGTGCTGCTGCTTGGAGTTGATGGCCCCGATGTCGGTGTTCTTGTCGAGGGGGTCGCCCACGCGCAGGGTCTGGACGCGACGCTGGAGCCGGGCGACGAAGTCCTCGGCGATCGACTCCTCGACGAGCAGGCGAGAGCCCGCGCAGCACACGTGGCCCTGGTTGAAGAAGATCCCGTCGACGCAGCCCTCCACGGCCTGGTCGAGGGCCGCGTCGGCGAACACGATGTTGGCCCCCTTGCCGCCCAGCTCCATGGTCGCGCGCTTTTGCGTGCCGGCGATGGCCTGCATGATCGTGCGCCCGACGGCGGTGCTGCCGGTGAACGCGACCTTGTCGACGCCGGGGTGCGCGACCAGCCGGGCGCCTGTCGGGCCGGCGCCGTTGATGATGTTGACCACCCCCGGCGGCAGCCCGGCCGCGTCGAGGACCTCGCAAAACAGCGCCGCCGTCAGCGGGGTGGTCTCGGCCGGCTTGAGCACCACCGTGTTGCCGGTGGCCAGGGCGGGAGCGATCTTCCAGGCCAGCATCAGCAGCGGGAAGTTCCAGGGGATGATCTGGGCCGCGACGCCGAGGGGGGCGACGCTGCGCCCCGCGGCCGCGTGGCCGAGCTTGTCGGCCCAGCCCGCGTAATAAAAGAAGTGCGCCGCGGCCAGGGGCACGTCGATGTCGCGGGTCTCGCGGATCGGCTTGCCGTTGTCGATGGTCTCGAGCACCGCGAACTCGCGGGCGCGCTCTTGCAGGCGGCGAGCGATGCGGAACAGGTACTTGCCGCGCTCGAGGCCCGAGAGCTTGGACCAGACCTGCTCGTAGGCCGTGCGGGCCGCGCTCACGGCCGCGTCGACCTCGGCCTCGGTGGCCGCCGCGACGCTGGCCAGGCGCGCGCCCGTGGCCGGGTTGAGGGTCTCGAAGCGCGCCTCCTCGGCGCCCTCGACCCACGCGCCGGCGATGTAGTGCCCGTAGTGATCGCGGATCTCGACGGGGGTGCTCTCGAGGGCGGGCGCGAGCTCGAGGGCGCCGGCGAGCTTCAGCTCGTGGCGGGCCTGCTCGCGGCCGGGCTCGGGGGGAGTCTTGGAAGTGCTCATGTCGCGCTACCGGGGGTCAGTCGACGGAGAAGCGGCGCGGGGACTGGTAGTAGCCGTCCTCGCGCCAGAAGATCTGCCGCAGCAGGTCGTTGGCCAGGGAGCTCGCGCCGAAGCGGAACAGCGCCGGCGTCATCCAGTCGGCGCCGAGGATCTCGGCGAGCATGGCCAGGTAGTGCAGGGCCTGCTTGCCCGTGCGGATGCCGCCCGCGGGCTTCATGCCCACGCGCACGCCGGTTGCGAGGTAGTGCTCGCGGATCGCCTCGAGCATGACCAAGGTGACCTCGTAGGTGGCGGCGGGCTGGATCTTGCCCGTGGACGTCTTGATGAAGTCGGCGCCCGCGGCGATCGCCAGGCGCGAGGCCGCGGCGACGTTGTCGAGGGTGCGCAGCTCGCCGGTCTCGAGGATGACCTTGAGGTGCGCCTCGCCGCAGGCCTGCTTGGTGGCCACGATCTCGTCGAAGACCCGACGATCGTCGCCCGACAAGAAGGCCCCGCGGTTGATCACCATGTCGATCTCGTCGGCACCCGCAGCCACGGTCTGGCGGACCTCCTCGAGCTTGAGCGCCAGGGGCAGCTGGCCCGAGGGGAAGGCCGTGGCGACCGCGGCGAGCTTGACTGGGCTGTCTTCGCCGAGGGTGGCCCGGGCCGTGGGCACCATGGAGGGGTAGACGCAGACGGCCGCGCAGCTGGGCAGCTGGGGCGCGGGCGGATGCGGGCGGAGGGCCTTGTGGCAAAGGCCGCGGACGCGCTCGGGGCTGTCGGCGCCCTCGAGCGTGGTCAGGTCGACCATCGACAGGGCCAGGCGCAGGAGCTGGTCCTTGGACTCGGCCTTGATGCTGCGCTTGCGGACGCGAGCGACGCGGGCAGCGGCGCTGACCTCGTCGACGGCGGCGGCACGCCAGCGGCGGATGTCGGACTCGGTGCAGGTCTGGGGCATGGGCTTGGGGTCTGCGTGGGCTCGGGGGAGGCTCGGGAGACGCTACACCGATTTGGCGGTCGGGGATCCCCGCGCGATTTTGCCCAGAATTATGGGGAATTGGCGACCTGGGCTGCCGCGGTTTATGCGCTGAAGACGGCTGTGCTTCGTGTCACGAGAAAGGCTGCGAGGCGGTGTCTTGCGCGCCTCAGTCCCGTCCTTCTCGCAGGCGGAGGCGCCGGCTGCCGTCGGCCTCCAGCTGCTCTTCGAGGCTGAGCCCGGCAGCCGCCGCCGCGCCGCGGACCCGGGCGAGCGCGAGGGTCTGGCGCAGCGGCGCGAGCAGCTCGGCCTCGAGAGTGCGGGTGTCGAGCTCGCCGCAGACCAGGCGCCAGCGATCCGCCTCGCGGACGAAGCCGAGATCTTCGACGCTGCCCAGGGTGCCGGCGGGCAGGCGAAGGTCGACCGGCTCGCCCGCGCACTCGAGGCTGCCCTCGAGCATCACGCGGTCGTCGACGAAGGCCGCCTGCTCGATCTCGACGCCGAGCTCGAGGGCCGCGAGGGCGGCGAGGAGCTCTTCGCGTGCGACGGCGAGGCCGAGATCGACGCGGACGTAGCGACTCACTGCGCCACTTTAGCGCAGCGTGTCGCGACGACAAGGCGGCGAAGATCCGCGTTCACGGCGATGGCCGAGTCAGGCGGTGGCGCGAGCCACAATTCCGGCGCTCGGGCACGCCTCGGCGTCCAGCGACGCACTCGAGGTCGCGCTGCCAGGTTCGTCTGGTCTCGCGTCGCGTCCGAGTTCAACATCGCAGGATGCAGATTGGCGAGCGAGCGAGTGGGTGCGTCTTGGTGCTCTTGGTGTCGGGCTGTCCGCTCGGAGACGACGGCGATGAGGACACGCAGAGCGCCGGCACGGGCGATGACACGGCGGAGACCGGCGCTGACGCGCACGACGACGACACCGAGCTGGACGGCAGCGATCTGGAGACGACCAGTGGGTCCGAGTCGGAGAGCGAGAGCGAGTCGGAGAGCGAGAGCGAGTCGGAGAGCGAGAGCGAGTCGGAGAGCGAGGGCGAGTCGGAGAGCGAGGGCGAATCGGAGAGCGGAAGCGAGTCGGAGAGCGAGAGCGAGTCGGAGAGCGAGAGCGAGTCGGAGAGCGGCGAGTCGGGCGGAGAGGACCCCGGGGAGGCCATGGTCTGGCCGGCCTCCGAAGCCGAGGAGCCGTGCACGACCTTCGCCGCCGACCCGGATCGGGTGCTCGGGGCCTACGTCGCGCGCAACGGCTTTGGCAACGACGCCGGCGAGGTCAGCTTCGTGCGCGCCGACGGCAGCGACTTCCTGGTCCGCAGCGACGCCGCGCTCGACTTCACGGTTGGTGGCTACGGCGACGCGGTGATGATCGTCGAGGAGCCGGAGTGTGCCTGGACCTCGACCGCGTCATTGGTCGCGCGCGACAGCGGCGAGCTGATCTGGGGCGGCCTGGCGCTCCCCCACGCCGTGGGGGTCGGTGAGGTGAGCATGCAGGCCGACGGACGCGCGGTGATCTCGGCCTACGACTGCGACGACCCCGAGCCGAAATTCATCGTCGTCGATCAGGGCGAGGTCGTGGCCAGCGGCCAGGGCGAGCCCGTGCTCCGGCGGATCCGCGAAGACGGCTACCTGCCGCTCTACGTGCCCTACTACGAAGAGGAGGTCGACGCCGTAGACCACTGGCGCTGGTACGGGGTCGACAGCGGGCTGTGGAAGTCTCCAGTTCACCCCTTTGACGACGACTGGTGGACGGGCCGAGCCAAGTACCTGGCGAGCGGCGAGCTCGTCTACTTCGCCGAGGTCGAGGGCGAGCACGTGCTGGTCGTCGACGAGCCGGACGAGACGGAGCTGATCTCGAGCCCGATCCACGCCCTGGTGGAGACCGGCTGGAGCCTGAGCCTCGACTGGGGCTTTCCGCAGTACATCCGGCCCAACGCCTGGGACAGCGAGTGGACGTTGATCCGCGCGATCAAAGACGACGCCCACCGCCTGTTCGCGCTCACCCCGGAGCACGACATCGTCGAGGTCACCCCCGCCGCGCCCGCGGGCACGGTGCCCCTGGCCTGCGCCAACCCAGGCCTGGACGATGCGGGCCGGCTGCTGATGCCCTGGCTGGGCGAGGACACGGCGAAGGTGTGGATCGAGTTCGCCCCCGACCAGTGGACCGCGCGGAGCCTGGCGCTGCACGACGTCGGCCGGGTCGCCGTCAGCCATGTGGGCGAGACGACCTTCATCCGCGCCGCCGCCGACAGCTCCGATGGCTGTGACGACGCCTGGGGTCAGGCGCCAGAGGAGGGGATCATCGGGCAGGGCGACCAGTACGTGTTCGAGGCCAACATTTATGTCCCGCCGGTGAGCGTGGCCCACCGCCCGGACCCGAGCGCACGCTGTGTGGCTGCGCCGCAAAGCGCTGCGTTTTTGGGCTCGAGCTGGGGGACTGGATGGGAGCTTCGCGACCTTGGTGCGAATGAGTATTTCCCGCTGCCAGATTGGGGGACGGGGAGCTTTCGGTGGTTCGCGGACTGAGTTGCTGAGAGTAGGGGGTGTTGGGCCTCCTGCGTCGCTACCAGGGTCCGGGGGGCTTGGTGTTCGCTACTTCTCAGGTGCGTCGGTGGTCCTGTATCGTGGCGATCACCCGCGCGCCTGCCTCTCGTGAGGGGTTCTCCGGCTGGAGCATGGCGTCGGGGAAGCCTTGGAGCGGCGGGGCGTTGAGTTGGCGCACGATCCCCGCGCCGCGGGCTCGGGCGCTGTCGTGGAGCTGCTGGATCTGCGCTGCGCTCGGGCCGATGTCCCCGGCTTGCTGATCCGCCCGCGCGCTCGCGCTGCCGCCTCCGCCGATGTCGCCTTGTTGGGCTTGGCCGCTGCCGGCGACGCCCTCGGCGGCGCGCGTGCCGACCACGGGCACGGTCATCTCGAAGCCGAAGTCTTGGGGTCGCTGTCGCTGCTGCTGTCGGGATCGGTGGACGCGGCCGTGGGCATGAAGCCCGAGGGATCCGTGCGCGCCAGCGGTTAGGCGTAGCGGTTCCAGCCGCTGCTGCTCAGCGGATCCACCACGAAGGGATCTGCCGACGCCATCCGGCCGGTGTCGACGATGGCAGACATCCGAAGAGACGCTCGATCAGCTCGAGACCGGAGATGTGATCGTCTTTGGCGTCGAGAGTCGACCGGTCGGCCCTTATGAGGCCGCACGCGAGTTGATCTCGGCGAGCGTGATCGTGGCCGAGAAGACAGTGATCCGTGCGCGCGTCACCGGTGAGATCCGCTATGCCGAGCACTTCGGGACCAACGCGGGTCACGGCCTGCGCGCAGGGATGGCCGTCGATGTGCCGCGCTCCGTCGTGCTCGGGGCCGGTCGCCCGCAGCCCGCCGAGGGCTACGGCAGCAAGGGGGATCCCGTGGACACCTTCAAGGCCAGCACCGAGACCAAGAAGACCTACAAGATCCACCCGAGCACGCCCTACGACCTCCAGCTTCCCTATCGCACGAAAGAGCTGGAGTGGTACGTGGATCCGCAGCTGGCGACGATGAAGCACATCGGAGAAGACGGGCTGCTCGAACAGATTTCGTTCACCGAGGGCAGCATGCGCGGGGACGTCACGGTGCGAGCGATCGACAACGACCCGATGCAGGGCAAGGTCCTCGTCGGCCGCTGGGACTTCGTGCTGGACGACTGAGCGTCCGCTGGCATGGACAAGCGGCCAGGTGCATGGGCTCTCACCCGAACGGCCATATCAACGGGAGCGTCTCACCGCGCTCATCCGAAGACTCGAGTGCTATCTTCTCTGGAACCTCGATCCCGAGGGATTGAGTGTCAGACCAGCACTCGACCTCATTGTACGAAAGTCCGTTTTCGAGGAGCGCATTCTTGGGCCGCCAGTGCTCCAGGTAGCGAGGCCCCAGCACAAGCGCAACGCCGAGCTGTCGAGGAATTCCCCGCCAAAACCAGGAACGCACCGGGTGCTGATCCGTGGAAGAGTCACTGCCGAGGCATGCCCCCCAGACATGTCCGTGAAGGTGCCGAGCCTCTCCATAGAATGGGCTCAGGAACGAAGAGAGCTTTCGCCAAAGACGACGAAGGGCATTCTCCATCCCTGGTTGATGTAGCGCGGCGAGTTCGACATCGATCGAAAGCATGTTGCAGCGGAAGCGTCCTCGCAGGTCTGGCGCCATGCCGGAGTATGCGAGGTGAAATCCAACCACTGGACGAGTTGGGTAGTAGACCGCCGACTTCCCCAAATTCTCGAGCATGAACTGCACGAGCGCCTCCACACCAGTCTCCTCAGTCTTATGCTGCGGTGGCTCCCATAGCCCATAGCGCCGCGGCAAGGCTTCGGGAAGGTACTCTAGGAGCAACGCGACGAACCGCTGCATGCCTTCGAGCGTGGCGAGGTGCTGACCCGTGAACCACCATGAGAGCCTCAGGGTAGACACGCGTTCTTCCCGAGGCAGCTCACGGTAGCGCTTGACCCCTCGCGGTAGAACAAGCTCGCCTTGTTGGGGATCTTCGAGCACGCCAGAGAACAAAGACGCGATCTGCCGCGCGGTCTTTAGTGTACGATCCAGAGGATCGGAAGGGGGATCGACATCGAGTCCCCATGGTGATCTACTGGCCGGGTGACGACGCCAATCTCCGTCGACCTCCGCGCCCGGATCGCCGAAGCCATCGAAGCTGGCGAAGAAAGTCAGCCCCTCATCGCCGAGCGCTTCTCCGTCTCGGTCACCACCGTCGAACGCATCTCGCGGAAGCTGCGCCAAGGCGAGAGCTTGGTGCCGAAGAGTCCACCTGGCCGGACGCCCAAGTTGAAGGAGCGCCACCTCCTGTGGATTCGTGGCGAGATGGAGAAGGACCCCTACCTCGGCTCCTACCACCTCTCGGAGCGCTTCAATCGACGATTTCCCAAGAACCGGGTCCATCGCTCGACGATCCTCCGGGCGCTTCACCAACTTGGCCTCAGCTTCAAAAAAAACTCCCTACGCTCCCCAGCAGGACCGACCTGACGTCGCCGAGGAGCGCGCCCAGTTTCGGTTGCGACAGCGGCGACTCGACATCGGACGTCTCGTCTTCGTGGACGAATCGGGCACGCATCCAGGGATTGGTCCGCGCCGGGGCTGGTCCCCACGCGGCGAGCCGCTCTACGGACCGCACGAGCCCTATTCCCGCGGTCGCCACGTCTCGATGATCGCGGCCTTGCGAGTCGACGGCATCAGCGCCTTGATGACGACCGATGGCGGGGTCAAGACCGCTGACTTTCTGCGCTTCGTCCGACAGCACCTGGCTCCCACGCTCGAGCCGGGCGACATCGTTTGCTGGGATAACATCAACATGCACAAGAATGCAGAGGTCGTGGCTGCGGTGCTCGAGACGGGTGCGAAGGTCGTCCGCTTGCCCCGGTACAGTCCCGACTTCAACCCGATCGAGGCCGCTTGGGCGAAGGTCAAAGCTTGGATACGCCGAGCGATGCCCACGAGCGTCAGCGAGCTCAAGAAGGCGATGCGTAGGTCCCTGCGTCGGATCCGAGCCTCGGACGCACTCGGCTGGCTCAAGTACTGTGGATATCGCCTTCCGTGATTCTGATCCGTACACTAGTGTACGATCCAGAGGACCGGAAGGGTGATCGACATCGAGTCCCCATGGTGATCTACTGGCCGGGTGACGACGCCAATCTCCGTCGACCTCCGCACCCGGATCGCCGAAGCCATCGAAGCTGGCGAAGAAAGTCAGCCCCTCATCGCCGAGCGCTTCTCCGTCTCGGTCACCACCGTCGAACGCATCTCGCGGAAGCTGCGCCAAGGCGAGAGCTTGGTGCCGAAGAGTCCACCTGGCCGGACGCCCAAGTTGAAGGAGCGCCACCTCCTGTGGATTCGTGGCGAGATGGAGAAGGACCCCTACCTCGGCTCCTACCACCTCTCGGCGCGCTTCAATCGACGATTTCCCAAGAACCGGGTCCATCGCTCGACGATCCTCCGGGCGCTTCACCAACTTGGCCTCAGCTTCAAAAAAAACTCCCTACGCTCCCCAGCGGGACCGACCTGACGTCGCCGAGGAGCGCGCCCAGTTTCGGTTGCGACAGCGGCGACTCGACATCGGACGTCTCGTCTTCGTGGACGAATCGGGCACGCATCCAGGGATTGGTCCGCGCCGGGGCTGGTCCCCACGCGGCGAGCCGCTCTACGGACCGCACGAGCCCTATTCCCGCGGTCGCCACGTCTCGATGATCGCGGCCTTACGCGTCGACGGCATCAGCGCCTTGATGACGACCGATGGCGGGGTCAAGACCGCTGACTTTCTGCGCTTCGTCCGACAGCGCCTGGCCCCCACGCTCGAGCCGGGCGACATCGTTTGCTGGGATAACATCAACATGCACAAGAATGCAGAGGTCGTGGCTGCGGTGCTCGAGAGGGGTGCGAAGGTCGTCCGCTTGCCCCGGTACAGTCCCGACTTCAACCCGATCGAGGCCGCTTGGGCGAAGGTCAAAGCTTGGATACGCCGAGCGATGCCCACGACCGTCAGCGAGCTCAAGAAGGCGATGCGTAGGTCCCTGCGTCGGATCCGAGCCTCGGACGCACTCGGCTGGCTCAAGTACTGTGGATATCGCCTTCCGTGATTCTGATCCGTACACTAGCCGGTGTGAACAGCGAGTCTCTGCGACCTCGCTGACATAGTTTGCAGTCCAGCCCACCACCTCGGGGCGAGCGCTTGGCGAGCCGCTGTGGGCCTGCCAAACTGCGCCCGTGCGTCGCCTCGCCCCGCGCTTGCTCTCTCTGGCGCTCCTCTTCGCCGCCACGGCCAGCCTGGCCTGCAAGCCCCAGCCCCCCGCCGAGCCGGTCGCCGCCGCACCCCCGCCGCTGCCCGCCACGCCCCCGGTGACCCTGCCGGCGCTATGCGCCGAGCCGCTGCGCAGCTGGGGCGTGCTCGATGACGCCGGCTCGATCGTCGCGGTCTCGCGCGGGCGCTGCCTGGGCCCGGTCGAGCACCCCGAGGACGGCCGCCTGTGGCACCTTGTCGCCCAGCTTCAGGACGTGGGCGCGGCGGCGTCGAGCTGGGAGCTGCACACCTGGGTCGACGACGACGGCCAGCCGCGCCACGCCGAGTTCCGCACGCCGCTGCTGGTCACGCGCTACACCTGGGAGGCGCAGCGCCTGGTCCTGCGCAGGCTCGGGGATCGTCTGGAGGTCCCGCTGGAGGGTCCAGACGCGAACCCGGGGGCGCTGTGGCCCACGCCGAGCCACGCGCTCTTCATCCGCGAGGTGATGCTGCGCCTGGGCGTGGGGGTGGGCAGCGAGGAGATCATCCAGCGCAGCTGGGTGCCGGAGGCGGACGCGTTCACCGAGCTGCGCGCGAGCTTGCGGGTGGACGATGACGGGGAGCACGGCCAGGTCGGCGTGGGCGAGAGCGTGCTGGCCCTCGAGGGCCTCGGCGAGGGCCTGGCGGGGCTGCGGATCGCGGCGGTGATGGCCGGCGAGCGCCTGCGCTATCGCCCGCTGCCCTCCGAGTCGGACGCGCTCGCGGACTTCCTGCCGGCGACCCCGATGCCGCGCTACGTGCCGCCTGCGGATCTCGAGCTGGTCCCCGTGGAGGTGCCGGCGGCGGGGGAGCAGCCGGCGCTGGCGGGTGAGCTGGTGCTGCCGGCGGGGGCGAGCGTGGCGGTCGCGGCCGGCGAGCGCGAGCGCCTGCCGGGGGTGCTCTTCCTGTCCGGGGCGGGGCCGCAGGATCGCTACGGCATCGTCCCCCACAGCCCCGTGGACCTCGGCAGCCACGAGCTCCAAGACGCCCTCGCGCGGGCCGGCTTCGCGGTCCTGCGCCTCGACGATCGCGGCGTGGGTCGCAGCGAGGTCGGCGAGGATCCAAACCCGGGCTTCGACGCGCTCGTCGACGACGGGCGCCGGGCGCTGGCGAGCTTGGCGGCGCGGCCCGAGGTCGACGCCAGGCAGCTGGTGGTCGTCGGCCACGGCGAGGGGGCGCTGCACGCCGCGATCTTGGCGGGGGAGCGGCGCAAGGGCGGCAAGGTCAGCGCCCTGGTCTTGCTCGCGGCCCCGGGGCGAAACCTCCGCGAGCTGATCTACGACGAGATCCGGGCGTCGATGGCGGGCGAGCGCGAGGGCAAGGTCCGCGCCGTGGTCGACCGCGCCCGCCGGGTCCACGCGGCCGCGCTCGCGGGCGGCGAGCTCCCGGCGAGCAGCGAGGGGGCCCGCGCGTGGATGATCGAGGCCTTTGGCGAGGATCCGCTCGCGCGCCTGGCCAAGGTCCGCGCGCCGATCCTCGCGCTCCAGGGCGGCAAGGACTTTCAGGTCAGCCCCGAGCGAGACTTCGAGGCGGTCCGCGCCCTGGTCGAGACGCGCGCGGCCGCGGGCAGTCAGGCGGCGCTCTTCCCCGAGCTCGACCACCTGTTCAAGCTCGAGCCTGGAGAGTCGACGCCGGGGCACTACGCGGATCTGACCCGCGGCGTGGACCCGGCGGTGAGCGAGCGGATCGTCGCCTGGCTGGTCGCGCTCACAGCTCGATGACGACGCCCGGGCTCTCGACGTTGTGCCAGCCGGCAGCGCTGATCGCCCAGCGCCCGGCGTCGAGGTCGATGAGCGCGGAGTCCTCTCCGCTGGGCACGGGGACGATGCGGTCCAGGACCCATTCGCCGCCCTGGTCGGCGTAGACCACCCACGCGCGCAGGCGCTGGGCCGAGAGGTCCTCGACGAGGGCGCCGGCGCCCTGGACCGTGACCAGGGGCGGGTCGACCTCGGCGTCGAGGCGCTCGGCGAGGGGCGGGGTCAGGGCCGGCTGGCCATAAAATTGCTCGGCCAGGGCCGCGTTGACGCCCATGGTGTCGGCGAGCAGCGGCTGGACCTGAAAGAGGATGTTGCCCAGGGAATTTTGGTCGGCGTAGGCGCGCGAGAGCGCGAGCTGGGCGAGGATCTCGTCGAGGCCCCACTCGCCGATGTTGCTGAGGTAGTTGCCCACGAACACGTAGCGATCGGGGTTGAGGGTCGACCACCAGTCGAGCAGGAGCTCGTAATTTTGCTGCTGGCTGTAGGTCGGCCAGTAGAGCTGGGGCGCGGCGTAGTCGAGCCAGCCCTCCTCCATCCACAGCAGCGGGTCCGCGTAGAGCGAGGCGTACTGGTCGAGGCCGACGATGCCCTCGGGGATGCCCGAGCGGTAGATGCCGAAGGGCGCGATGCCGAAGCGGACGTCGGGGTCGGTGAGGGCGATGGTGTCGTGGAGCTCCTCGACCAGGGCGTTGACGTTCTCGCGCCGCCAGTCGTCGCGCGCGAGCTGGCCGCCGTCTTGGACGTAGGCGGACCAGGTCAGCTCGTCCGGGAAGTCCTCGTCGGTGGGGTAGGGGTAGAAGTAGTCGTCGAGGTGGATGCCGTCGATCTCGTAGCGCTCGACGACGTCGGCGACGACGTCGACGACGTGCTCGCGGACGTCGACGGAGCCGGGGTCCATCCACAGCGCGCTGCCGTAGACGTGGGCGTGCTCGGGCAGCTGCAACGCGATATGCGGCTCGCTCAGCGCCGAGCTGGCCCCGGCGGCGGCGCGGTAGGGGTTGAGCCAGCCGTGGACCTCGAGGTTGCGGACGTGGGCCTGCTCGATCAGGAAGGTGAGGGGATCCCAGCCGGGGTCGCTGCCTTGACTGCCGGTCAGGTAGCGGCTCCACGGCTCGAGCGAGGACGCGTAGACGGCGTCGGACTCGGGGCGGATCTGGAACACGATCGCGTTGAGGTTGATCGCGGCGGCGGCCTCGACGATCTCGATGAGCTCGGCCTGGGCGGCGACCTGGCCGAGCCCCGCGCTGCTCGGCCAGTTGATGTTGTAGACGGTGGTCACCCACACGCCGCGGAATTCCCGGGCGTGGGCGACGTCGACGAGCTCCTGGTCCCAGACCTCGCTGGTGTCTTCGGTCTCGGTCTCGCTCTCGCCGCCGGTGGTCTCGGCGCTGTCGCCTGCGTCGACGCCGGTGCTCGACTCGTCGAGGGTGTCGAGCTCGTCTTGGCCCTCGCTCTCGCCGGTGCCGGTCTCGAGCCCGCCGTCTTCGTAGCCGGTGCCGCCGGAGCAGCCGACGAGGGCGAGACCCAGGGCGCCAGCGAGGGCCGAGGTCGAGAAGGTGCGCGCGAGAGAGAGCCCCTGGATCCGTCGAATCATCGCGGTGCAGGTGATAACATCGCGCGGTGCAGCCACGCACCCTAATCGTCAACGGCCGGCCGCTCTCGGCGGCCGAGGTCGACCCCCACACCACGGTGCTCGACTTCTTGCGGTCGCGCGGGCTCGTCGGCAGCAAAGAGGGCTGCGCCGAGGGCGAGTGCGGGGCCTGTGCGGTGATCCTGGTCCGCCCGGAGTGGCGCAGCGAGGGCGAGAGCTCGCGCTATGTGGCGATCAACAGCTGCCTGACCCTGGTCGGCTCGGTGCTCGGGGCCGAGCTGCTCACGGTCGAGGGCCTGCGCCCGCGGCCCGACGCCCTCCACCCGGTGCAGCAGGCGATGGTCGACGCGGGCGGCTCGCAGTGCGGCTATTGCACGCCGGGCTTCGTGGTCAGCATGTTCGCCGAGTACTACCGCCGCGAGCGCCCCGACTGGGATCCCGAGAGCGTGGCGGGGAACCTGTGCCGCTGCACCGGCTACCGGCCGATCCGCGCGGCGATGCGCGGCCTCGAGCGGCCGCGCGAGCTCGATGATCGCTTCTTGGCGCGGCTCGAGGCGCCGGCGCCGGCGCTGGCCAAGCAGGGCCGCCAGGAGCTGCTGCGCATCGGCACGGCCAGGCACGGCGGCGCGGAGCGGTCGCATCGGCTGATCCGCCCCGGGACGCTGGACGAGCTGCTGGCGCTCCTGGCCGCGGAGCCGGAGGCCAAGATCGTCGCCGGCGGCACCGACGTGGTCGTGGGCGTCAACCAGGACCTCGCGCGCTGGCCCCTGCTCGTCAGCCTCGAGGCGGTGGACGAGCTGCGGCGCTTCGAGGTCGGCGAGCAGTGGGTGGAGATCGGGGCCGGGCTCGCGCTCAGCGAGCTCGAGGAGCGTCTGCACGCCCACGCCGGCCTGCTGCCCCTGCTCGGCGAGCTGCTGCCGCTGTTCTCGTCGCGGCTGATCCGCAACCGCGCCACCTTGGGCGGGAATTTGGCCAACGCCTCGCCGATCGGCGACTCGCCGCCGGCGCTGCTGGCCCTCGACGCCGAGCTGATCTTGCGCTCGGCCTCGGGCCGCCGCGTGGTCCCGCTGGCGGAGTTCTTCATCGGCTACCGCCGCACGCTGCTCCAGCCCGGCGAGCTGATCGACGCGGTGCGCGTGCCCAGGCGCGCGCCGACTCACGCGCACTTTTATAAGGTCAGCAAGCGGGTGCTCGACGACATCTCCACGGTCGCGGCGGGCTTCGCCATCGATCTCGGTGAGGATGGGACGATCACCCGGGCGCGGCTGGCCTACGGGGGCGTGGCGGCCACGCCAGTCCGGGCGCACGCGGCCGAGGACGCGCTGCGCGGTCGGCCGTGGACGCGCGAGAGCGTGGCGGCGGCGAGCCAGGCGTTGGCGGGGGCGTTCACGCCCATGAAGGACCACCGCGGCAGCGCCGAGTATCGCCAGGCCATGGTCGTGCGCCTGCTCGAGAAATTTTTCCACGAGACCCAGCTGGGTCGGCGCGTCGGTCCGCAGCCACCTGCGACGAGCGAGGGCGCGAGCGCGGAGGTGCGCTCATGAGCGAGCGCAGCACCCAGGTCGGTCGAGCCCTGGCCCACGAGTCCGCCCACGGCCACGTCACTGGCGAGGCTCGCTACACCGACGATCTTCTGCCGCGCACGCCCGAGGCCCTGCACGCGTGGCCGGTGCAGTCGGTCCACGCCCACGCGCGGGTGGTCAGCGTCGACACCGAGGCGGCGCAGGCGGTGGTCGGCGTGGTCGCGGTGCTGAGCGCGGCCAGCGTGCCTCCTGGGGGACAAAATCAGGTCGGAGCCGTGCGCCTCGACGAGCCGCTCTTCCCCGATGAGGTCAGCCACCACGGTCAGCCCGTGGTCTGGGTCCTGGGCGAGACCCTCGAGGCTGCCCGCGAGGGCGCCGCGGCGGTGGTCGTCGACTACGAGGTGCTGCCGGCGATCCTGACCATGGCCGAGGCGCTCGCGGCAAAGAGCACGCTGAGCGAGGCGATGATCATCGTCAGCGGTGAGCCCGAGGCGGCTTTGGCGAACGCGCCGCGTCGCCTCGAGGGCGAGCTCGAGATCGGCGGTCAGGAGCATTTTTATCTCGAGACTCAGGCGGCGCTCGCGACCTGGGACGAGGCTGGCGGAGTGTTCGTGCACAGCTCCACGCAGCACCCCAGCGAGACCCAGCACATCGTCGCCCGGGTCCTCGGCTTGCCGGCTCACGCCGTCACCTGCCAGTCGCTGCGCATGGGCGGCGCCTTTGGGGGCAAGGAGGTCCAGGCCAACCCGATCGCGGCCGTGGCCGCGCTCGGGGCCAAGGTGACTGGTCGACCCGTGCGCGTGCGCCTGGATCGTCAGCGCGACATGCAGATCACCGGCAAGCGTCACCCCTTTTGGGGGCGCTACCGCGTGGGCTTCGACGACGAGGGCCGGCTGCTCGCCCTGGACGTGGCGCTCTACAGCGACGGCGGCTGGTCCATGGATCTGTCCAAGCCGATCATGTATCGGGCGCTCTTTCACATCGACAACTGCTATCGCCTGCCCAACCTGCGCGTGGTCGGTCGGGTCCTGCGCACGAACAAGACCTCGCAGACGGCCTTTCGTGGGTTTGGCGGGCCGCAGGGCATGGTCGTGATCGAGGAGATCGTCGACCGCGTGGCCCGGGCCGTGGGCCGCCCCGCCCACGAGGTCCGCGCGCTCAACTTCTATCGCCCCGGCGACTGCACCCACTACGGCCAGGAGGTCCGCGACGCGGATCGCATCGCGCGGATCTGGGATGCGCTGATGACCAGCGCGCAGGTCGAGGCGCGGCGGGCCGAGGTCGATCGCGCCAACGCGACCTGCACCCACGAAAAGCGCGGGCTGGCGATCACCCCGGTCAAGTTCGGGATCTCGTTCACGACCAGCTTCCTCAACCAGGCCGGCGCGCTGGTGCTGATCTACGCCGACGGCTCCGTGCAGGTGAACCACGGCGGCACGGAGATGGGTCAGGGGCTGCACACCAAGATGATGCAGATCGCCGCTGACGGCCTGGGCGTGCCGCTTTCGTCCGTGCGGCTGATGCCCACGCGCACCGACAAGGTCCCCAACACCTCGGCGACGGCGGCCTCGAGCGGCTCGGACCTCAACGGCGCGGCGGTCGAGATCGCCTGCACGCAGCTGCGCGAGCGCCTCGCCGCGGTCGCCGGGCGCATGCTGGATCTCCCGCCGGCGGACCTGCGCTTCGCCCAAGGTCGCGTGTTTCCTTTTTGGGGCGAGCCGACGGGCGAGCGCAGCCAGGGCTTCGCCGAGGTCGTGGCCCGGGCCTACCTCGAGCGCGTCCAGCTCTTCGCCGCGGGCTACTACCGCACGCCGGAGATCCACTACGACGAGCAGCTCGGACGCGGGAAGCCCTTTCACTACTACTGCTACGGCGCGGCGGTGACCGAGGTCGCCGTCGACGGCTTCACTGGGCAGTACGAGATCGTCCGCGTCGATGTGCTCCATGACGTCGGGCGCTCGATCTCTCCGCTGATCGATCGTGGGCAGATCGAGGGCGGCTACATCCAGGGCCTTGGCTGGCTGACCTGCGAAGAGCTGGTCTGGAACGAGCAGGGTGCCCTGGCCACGCGGGGGGCCTCGACCTACAAGCTCCCGAGCCTGGGCGAGTGCCCCGAGGTCTTCAACGTCGAGCTGCTGGCGATGGCCGACGAGCCCAAGGTGGTCAAGGGCAGCAAGGCCGTGGGCGAGCCGCCCTTCATGCTGGCGATCAGCGCCCGCGAGGCCCTGCGGGAGGCGGTGGCGGCCTTTGCTCCCGAGGGCGCGCCTGCGTCGAGCGTCGCCTTGGACTGCCCGAGTACGCCGGAGGCGGTGTATTGGGCGATCGAGGCGCTGCGAGGGGACGGCCGCTCGTGAGGCCGTGCCCCGGGCGCAGGCCCGGGGACGCTCGGTTTGCAGTGCCCGGTGTGGCGTGACGACGGCAGCCTCGCGGGGTCGTCGGCCCTGGTTGTGAGCACGCTGCGCCGGTCACCGGTGTCCCGGATCTCGGCCAATTCGAGCGTGCGGCGAAATAGTCTGCATCGAAGATGTTCGCGGGCCGAAGAGGAGGATGTGACTGGCATTCTCCATCAAGGCATCCTCCAACTCTTCCGTGACGAGCCGTGGCTCGCCTTCGATCTCCAGGGGATCCCGCGTCCCGTGGACGGTCAGCCCATCGACCGGCGGGCCGAGGTCGAGGTCCCCCTGGAAGGCGATAAAATGGTGGTCCGTCAGGGCTTTCCAGACCTGGTGATGGTCTGCCTGGGCCCCGATGGGCGGGCTTCACCATCGCGGCCGGACGGCGCGGTGCTCTCGATCGAGGCACAAAAGGCCCGAGATTGGCGGTTGCGCTGGCGCCTGCCCTTCTTTCAAGCGGTCCTGGCTCGGGACCACGAGCTGCCTTGCTGGGTGATCGTGGTGTCCTTCTCGGACGAGATGTCCGCAGATCTACGAGCCTGGGCCCACGGTCCGCCGCCGCGGGTGGAGGCGATCGTGCTGGACGTTCATACGGTGGCGGGGATCCATGATCCCGAGCAGGCGAGGAAGCATCCGCAGGCAGCTGTGCTGGCGGCGGCCCTGCATGGATCCAGAGGAGACTTGAAAGCGGCGGAGGCCGGGTTGCTGGCCACCCGGGAGCTGCCCGAGGCGAAGCGCCGGGCGTATACTATGACCATTCTCGCGGCGGTACCCCGCGCAGAGAGGAGCAAATTGATGGAACTGATCCCAAAAGAGGAGCACGACCCGCTGTGGGAGATCGAGATGAACAGCGGGACCTTTCACCTGGGGCTCGAACAGGGCCTCGAGAAGGGCCTCGAGCGCGGTCTGGAGAAGGGCCGCGAGCAGGGCCAGCAGGCGGTGCTCACAGAGATGATCCTCGCGCTGCTGGAGGTGCGCGGCGTCGAGGTGGACGCGGCCAGCGAGGCGCGGATACGTGGCGAGTCATCGCTCACTCGGCTGCGGGCATGGGCCGCGGCGGCGCGGAAGATCCCTCGGGTTGAGGTCCTCTTCGAATGAGAACTGTCGGGGAGACAGGCGATCGGTCCGTAGTCGAAAAAATACTGCATCGAAGGCATCCGCGGGCCGAAGAGGAGGATGTGACTGGCATTCTCCATCAAGGCATCCTCCAACTCTTCCGTGACGAGCCGTGGCTCGCCTTCGATCTCCAGGGGATCCCGCGTCCCGTGGACGGTCAGCCCATCGACCGGCGGGCCGAGGTCGAGGTCCCCCTGGAAGGCGACAAAATGGTGGTCCGTCAGGGCTTTCCAGACCTGGTGATGGTCTGCCTGGGCCCCGATGGGCGGGCTTCACCATCGCGGCCGGACGGCGCGGTGCTCTCGATCGAGGCACAAAAGGCCCGAGATTGGCGGCTGCGCTGGCGCCTACCCTTCTTTCAGGCGGTCCTGGCTCGGGACCACGAGCTGCCCTGCTGGGTGATCGTGGTGTCCTTCTCGGATGAGATGTCCGCAGATCTACGAGCCTGGGCCCACGGTCCGCCGCCGCGGGTGGAGGCGATCGTGCTGGACGTTCATACGGTGGCGGGGATCCATGATCCCGAGCAGGCGAGGAAGCATCCGCAGGCAGCTGTGCTGGCGGGGGCCCTGCATGGATCCAGAGGAGACTTGAAGGCGGCGGAGGCCGGGTTGCTGGCCACCCGGGAGCTGCCCGAGGCGAAGCGCCGGGCGTATACTATGACGATTCTCGCGGCGGTACCCCGCGCGGATAGGAGCAAATTGATGGAACTGATCCCAAAAGAGGAGCACGACCCGCTGTGGGAGATCGAGATGAACAGCGGGACCTTTCACCTGGGGCTCGAACAGGGGCTCGAGCAGGGCCTCGAGCGCGGTCTGGAGAAGGGCCGTATAGAAGGCAGCGAGCACGGCCAACGGGCGGTGCTCACAGAGATGATCCTCGCGCTGCTGGAGGTGCGCGGCGTCGAGGTGGACGCGGCCAGCGAGGCGCGGATACGCGGCGAGTCGTCGCTCACTCGGCTGCGTGCATGGGCCGCAGCCGCCCGAGAGGCGCCCCAGGCAGACGCGCTCTTTCGGGTCGAGTGAAGGGGAGGCCGAGGAGACACGGAGCGGAGGGCTACGCAGCCCTCCTGCCCCCGCGTCGGCTCACTGGATACCGCCCTCTTCGACCTCGTCGCCCGCGCCCTCTTCTTCTTCGTTCTCGGGCTCTTCGCCGGCTTCTTCGGCGGCCTCTTCTTGCTCGGGCTCCTCCTCCTGCTCGGGCTCCTCACCCTCGTCGTCACCGGCGGCGGCCTCAGCCAACTCGACCTCGACGCGTCCGCTGGCCTCACCGCCCGCCTCGCCGCCGCGGTCGACCTCTGCCGCGCCCTCTTCGGGGCTGGGGATGCCCTCGTCGTCGCCTTCGCGCTCGGCGACGGCCTCCTCGGCCTTCTCGCGCGCGGCCTGCTGCTGCTCGCGCTGGGAGCGGAGCTCGGCGCGTCGCTGCTCGCGCTCGCGAGCGCGGCGCTGGGCGTCCTCTCGCTTCTTGCGCTGCTTTTGAGCCTTGGTCAGCTCGTTGATCCCGCGGAAGCGGCGGTTGTCGAAGTTGCCCTCGAGCACGTAGCCCATCCAGCCCTCGTCGGGGCCGTCCATCTTGACCTTGTCGCTGGCGGTGGCGACCACCAGATCGATGCTGTCGCTCTTCTTGCGCAGCTCGGGGCTGATGAACACCTTGAAGACCAGGTCGAGGCGAGAGGTGCCGATCGGGTCCTTGAAGGCGATGTCGCCGAGGAGCTCGATCTTCATGTCGTCGCTCTCGCTGCCGAAGTTCTCGGCCTTGGCCTCGCCATTTTTTACCTCGAGCACGCCGTCGAGGTTGCCGAGGTTGATCTCGGGGATGACCACGCCCTTGGCGAGCATGCTGCGCTTGTTGGTCTTGCTGGGGACGTAGAGCTTGGTCTTGCCGTCGCCGATGGTGCAGGCGACGCAGTGGACCTCGAGCTTGCCCTCGGCCTTGGCCCACTCACCTTCGGGCGCGCGGATGTCGACGTCGAGGGCGAAGGTCCCGCGGACCGGGGCGTTGACCACCCCCTGGAGCTTGGGCACCGAGTAGAGCGGGAGATCCTCGATCTTGAAGGCGATGTGCCCGTCGTCGTCGGCCTGGAGGTAGGCCCCGGCGATCATGCCCTGGTCGAGGGTGCCCTCGAATTCGGCGTCGATGTCATCGAAGACCAGGTACTTGAAGATCGAGAAGCTGACGTCGAGCTCCTCGATCACGAAGGGCACCATGTTGGTCTCGGGGCGCGCGGGCTCGAAGCTCCAGACCACGCCCTTGGCCGTGGCCGAGCCCCAGGGGCGCAGCGAGATGTCCTCGATGCTGATGTTGAAGCCGGCCTTGCGGGCCTCGTGGGAGATCCGCCAGCAGATCGCGTCGGTCGGGAGGCTGACCCAGACCGAGACCAGGAACACGACGAAGAGCGCGACGAACCACGTCAGCCCGCGGATCAGCTTGCGGCTGAGGGCGCCGAGGTCGACGCCGCCAGACGGCTCGAGGGGGGCTGGGGTGGTCGACATGCTCGCGCCGGCGCTCATGCCTGCGCCGCTGACCGAGGTGCCGGGTGCGGGATCGAATTCACTCATGTCCTACTCCTCCTCCTCGGCCGCGTCCGCGTCCGCGTCTTCGCTGGCCTCGGTGCGCTCGTAGGTCGCCAAGGTGATCTCGACGTTGAGGCGATCCTCGCTCGCGCTCGGCGAGCGGATCGACAGGCCCGTGGTCAGCACCGTGTGGCCCTCCTTGCCCTCGACCTCGCTGAGGAACTTGGTCAGCTGCGCCAGGCTCACGCTGCGCAGATCGACCTCGATGGCCCGCATCTGCAGGCCGGAGGTGAGCTCCACCGGCGGCTTCTCGGCCTGGCTGCCGGTCTTGACCTCGGCGACGGACTCGGCCTGCTCGATCAGCGAGGAGAAGAGCAGCTTCTCGGACGAGAACTTGTCCTTCTTCTTCTCGATCTCGGCGAGCTTCTCCTGATAGGAGGCGCCAAAGGTCCGGGTCATGTCGAGGCCCTCGCGGAGGTCGGCGACCTCCTCGTCGATGGCCGAGAGCTTTTGGTGGCGCAGGAAGAAGAGCAGCGCCGTGGACATCACGAAGAACACCCCGATCAGCGCGAGCACCAAGGTCCGCTCGCGCGGCTGGAGCTTCTCCCAGAAGTTGGGGCCAGCGTGTTTTGCGTCGACCTTGGCCATCTCAGTCCTCCTCCTCTTCGTCGTCTTCGAGCTCCTCGGGCTCCTCCTCCTCGGGCTCCTCTTCCTCGCTGGTCATGCCGGTGGCGAGGTTTCCGTAGAAGCAGTTGTGGTCGAAGTTCATCTCGAACACGCGACGGTCGTTGCGCTCGTTGACCTTGCCGGTCTTGACCTCTTGGATGCAGTTGACCTGCTCGAGCTTGCGCGCGAGCCGGTCCTGGGCGGAGGTCCGCGTGGCGCTGAGCTTCATCTCGGTCTTGAGCTCGCGGATCTCGATGTAGCTGAACACGAGGTCGTCGTCGGCGAGGATGCCGGCGTTTGGATCGGTGACCACGGGCGGGCCGGCGGCGGGATCCTCGGCGGGGGTCTCTGCCTCGGGCTGGCTCGCGGCCGCGCCGGTCGGATCGTCGGCGGCCGGGAGCATCGGGGTGCCGTCGGCGGCCAGGGGTACGGGCTGGCCGTCGGGGGTCAGCACGACGACCTGGCCGGTCTCGTCCACGCTCGAGGTGTAGCCCGGCGGCAGCTCGATCGGGGCCGCCTGCTCGCGGCCGCCCGCGGGCGCGGCGAGCTTGGTCAGGGCCTCGAGCACCTCGAGGGCGCCGCGCTCGGGGATCTTGCTGTTGATGTCGCCGCCTTCGACGGAGGCGAGCTTGGCCTGGACCTCGGCGCTGCTCGACAGCTGCTGGCCAAAGGCCCGGAGGCTCTCGCCCTCGAGCTCGGCCAGGTAGGCGTCGCGGTGGCGCTCGGCCGCGCGTACGCGGACCAGGGTGTCGACGGTGGCGAAGCAGAGAATCGCCACGCCGAGGGCGAGCAGGGTCGAGAGGTGCTGCTGGATCCACTGGCCCTCGCCGCCGCCCTCGAAGGCGTCGTGGAGCTGGATCAGCGGGCGCCGGCCGGTGGCCATGGCCGTGCCCAGAGCGATCAGCGAGCCGCTCCAGTCGTGGCCCTCGACCCCGCGCAGCTGCGGGCTCTCGCGCGGGGCGACCGGGCCGACCTCGACGCCGGTCTCGGCTTGCAGCCAGGTCCCGAGGTCGCGGAGCAAGGTGCCGCCCGAGAGGCGGATCTCGACCACGTGACAGCCGACTTCGGCGCGCAGCCAGGTCCGAGTGTGCTCGATCTCCCGCAGCAGCGGCTGCATGGCCCGACGGACCGCGGGGTCGTTGAGGGTGCCTTCGCGCTCGAGCGCGGCCTGAGCCGCGGCCTTGTCGATGCGCCACAGCTTGGCGAGCTCGCGGACCAGCTGGCGACCGCCGCGGCGGAGGCTGCGGGCGGCGACCGGGCCCTTCTCACCGAGCGTGACCAGGTCGGTGCTCTTCTCGCCCATGTCGACGATCAGGCTGACCGGCTGGAGCTCGGGCTCGACGCTCGGCGGGAGCGGGGGCGTGGGCGTGCCCGCCATGGCCTGGGCCATGGCCAGCGCGCCGGTGGTCACGACCCGGAGGTCGACGCCGGCGAGCTGCATGCGCGCCACGATGTGGTCGATGTTCGCGCGCTTGGCCGCGACGACCAGCGCCCGCCCGCGGCCGTCGCCGCGCTTGACCGCGAGGTGGTCGACGGCGAGCTGCTCGATCGGCAGCGGGAACTGGCCGTCGATCTCGAAGTCGATCGCCTGGGCGATCTGCCGCGGGTCGTCGAAGGGGAAGCTGAGCACGCGGTAGCTGCCCTCGCCGCCGGGCAGCGAGATGCCCGTGGGCAGGTGCTTGAGCCCGCGCTCGCGGATCAGCTGCAAGGTGGCGTCGATCGCCGGATCGAGGGGGTGCCCCCCCTCCTTCTCCGCGGGCTGGATGGCCTGCTCCCAGACGTGCAGGACCTGGACGCCGCGCAGGCCAGAGGTGATGACGGCGATCTTGACCTTGCGGTTGCCGAGGTCGATGCCTACGAACTTCTGCGCCATGTGGACCTTCAGTCAGTCTTCCCGGTAGTAGAGCCACGCGCCCTTGCCCTGACTTTGGCTGCGCGCGTACTGGATGTCGTAGACCGCGGTCAGGCGCTTGCTGACGCTGCCCACGGTGGTGATGATCTCGATGCGATAGATGCGCTCGGGCTCGACGGTCGCGACGTCGCGGAGCCCGCCCCAGCTCGCGCCGTCCTTGGTCCCGGCGATCTCGCGGACCACGATCCCGTCGGGGATCTTGGGCATGTTGGCGAGCATGTCCGCGTCGCTCTCCTCGCCCATCATGGTCAGCGGGTTGGCGTACTTGTCGGGGTCGTTGACCAGCTCTTTGAAGTCTTCGAGCTTCTTGAACAGGCTGAACTCGCGGGACTCGACCACGTAGTTGGCCAGCGGCATGGTCATGGTCAGGAAGTTCTCGCCCTCGGTCTTCCAGCGGTCCTCGCCGCGGACCGAGTGGCGGATGACCTGAGCGATCTGCTCGGCGCTGGCGAAGTTGATGTTGACCTTGCAGCCGCCGTAGACCGTGAGCTCGGGGGCGAAGGCGGCCATCCAGTCGTCGTCGATGCCCTCGACGAGCTGGAGCTCCTGGACCGAGTCGAGGCGGGCGTCGCGGGCCTCGTAGGGATCGACGAGCTCCTGGTAGCGGTAGCGCTCGTCCTGGGAGCTGTTCGCCAGGCGGTAGGTGCTGAACTTGCGGGTGTCGGGGTCGATGTAGTCGACCAGCGCGCGCAGGACCTCGTAGCGCGGGTAGCGGTTGCCGTCGCTCTTCTCCTCGTCGAAGAGCGGGTCGTAGAGCTTGGGCATCAGCAGCGCGTCGAGGGTCTCGTAGGTCCGCGCCTGGGGCGTGTCGTTGCCCTCGCTCTCGACCGCGAGGCAGTTGACGTTGATCTTGCCGCTCTCGGCCTCGAGCCGGACCTCGAAGGTGCCGCCGCCGTCGAGGGCGAGCTCGTTGAGCGAGCTGGTGTCGAGGCCGACGAGCGCGCCGAGGCCCTCGGCGCCGTCCTGGGTGCCGAAGATCGACATCAGGTAGGGCGCCAGCTGGGTGATGTCCATGGCCCCGACCATCTCGCGGAACTGCTTGGAGTTGAACACCATGCGCTGGAGCTCGAAGAGCAGGGTGGACAGCTGCATGGCGCCGCGCTGGATCGCGCGGGCGCGGACCTCGTCGCCGTGGTTGACGGCGGACTGCCAGTCGACGCGCGCCTTGTAATTGAAGGTCGCCGTGAACGGGAAGAGGATCGCCAGGGCGATCAGCACCAGCAAGATCGCCACGCCCTGCTGGTTGCGGGCCTTGGGCTTGCGCGGGCGGCTGGACTTGCCGCCGGGCGCGGGCTTGCGCGGGCGCTTGGACCCGCGGGGCCGCTTGGACCTGGCCTCGGGCTTGGACCCGCGGGGCCGCTGGGATCGCCTCGCTCCGCGCTTGGGGGAGCGCTCGCGGCGGGTGCCCTGCTGTGTCTCGCGCTGCGCCATCATCACTTCTCCAGGTCGATCTTTTCCTGCATCGGCAGGGTGGTCTGGGTGACGAAGTAGCGGACCTCGTTGGTGATCGGATCCTCGATGCCGAGCTTGATCTCGACGCGCTGGGGCAGGCGATCGGGCTGGGCGTCGTTGGCGGTCGTGCGCCACTCGTCGAGCCACTCTTGGTTTTGATCGTCCCAGTAGCGCAGCTCGAGGCTCTCCACGTCCTCGCACAGCACGTAGGCCGGGGCGTAGCGGCGCAGGTCCTCGGGCAGGTCGCCGGTCAGGCGCTTGGTCTCGCGGCGGTAGAGGTGGCTGCGGCTCGAGTCCTCGGGGTCGTCGGCGAGGAAGTACTGGATGACGGTCTGATCGCTCTCGTTGCTGTCCCTGCGGATGCGCAGGTGAGAGAAGCTCGAGAAGCTCAGGTTGCTGCCGTCGGCGTTGGTCCGGCCCTCGAAGAGGGTGAAGTGGCGGGTCTCGGCGCGCGGGCGGTTGAAGGACAGGTAGGCCCCGGAGATCTCCGCGGCCATGCGGTCGACGGTGTTGCGGATGTTGGCGTGGCGATCCTGGATGGTCTCGGTCGCGTCCATCGCCCGGATCGTGGCGCTGAAGCTGCTCCACACCGAGACCATCATCATCGTGATGATCGCCATCGCTACCATGACCTCGATCAAGGTCATGCCGCGCGCGCGGGCCAGGGCCGCGCGGCTCACTTGTCGACCCCCACCTGCATGCTCTTGGTGCTCGTGCCAGAGGACGAGCTGCTCGAGGTGTCGCTGTCCTCGGTGGTGCCCGAGTCGTCGTCCTCGTCGGTGAATTCGTCGTCGCTGGCGGCGCTGACGTTCTGCAGGGCCATCGGGTCGGTCCAGAACGTCTGGATCGCGTAGCGCTGCTCGATCCCGCCGGAGGTCCACTGGACCTCGCAGTCGACCTTGCGGATCGCGGCCTCGATCGCCTCTTTGATCATGGCCCAGACCATGCCGAGGCCGGCGAAGGCCTGGTCGCCGGCGTCCATCATGTTGTCGTCGTCGCCGGCGGCCTCGTCGACGTCGTCCTTGGCCTCGATCAGCTGGTTGTACTCGGGCAGCTCGATGAAGTGGATCGTGCACTTCCAGGTGATGTCGTCCCAGCCCTGATCGCTGAAGTCGCCCTCGACCTCGACGTCGGAGTTGGTCCAGCCGTCCTTGCGGTGCTGCCACTCGAGCTCGATGATCTGCCAGTCGGCGAGCAGCGCAGCCGCGCTGATGTCCCGGGCGTAGCGCGTGGCCTGCATGCTGTTGAGCTGCGAGCCGAGCATCGAGGTCATGACCACGGAGAGGATCGCCACGGCGATCAGCACCTCGAGCAAGGTGAAGCCGGCGGCGCCGCCGTAGCGGTGCTCGTCGTCCTCGTACTCGTCGTACTCGTCGTCGTCGTACTCGTCGTTGTCGTAGGCGTCGTCGTCGTAGGCGTCGTCGAGATCGGGCGCGCAGTCGTCCGCGGCGAGGTCGTCGTCTCGCGGGTCCTCGCCGTCGACCAGGGTCTCGCCCGCGTCGACGGACGCGAGCCGATCCTGGCCGCGCGTCTGCTCGTCTGCGTGGGTGTGGGCGTCGGCCATGGCTCAAAAGCTCCTCTGCTCGGCCTTTTCGCCGAGCGCGTCTTCCTCGTCGCCGACGAGGCTGGGCAGCTCGAGATCGATGAGCCCCGGCTCGACGGTGACCTTGCCGGTCAGCGGCTGGACGATGATGGTGTACTCGAGCGCCTCTTCGCCGGACATGCGCTGGCGCAGCTTGGGCTCGCCGCGCAGCTGGATGTGCGCGAGCTGAGTCTGGCCGCGGGGAAAGAAGTAGAGGTCGGCCTCGCCCTCGGTGACCGGCTCGACGTAGGCGTCGGTGTGCACGCTGATGATCTCGACCCCCTCGGGGAAGACGATCGGCTCACCGAGCTCGCCGAGGGTGCCGTCGGGCTCGAAGGACTCGAACAGCGGCTTGCGAGCGCGCGGGACCTGCTTTTGCTGGACGGCGTAGGGGTCGAGGGTGTCGGACTCTTGCCCGGCCTGCATGTAGGCCGAGGCCACGGAGCTGTAGTAGGCGTCGGCGGCCCGCTCGTCGCGCTCGGCCTGATCCTCGAGCTGGTCCGCTTCGGGCACGAAGAGCTCGCCGTTGCGGTCGGTGGCCGGGAGGTACATGGCCTCGTCGGCGCGCTGGATCTGGAAGCTGCGCTCCTCGAAGTTGACGTGGATCCGGTAGTGCGCGCTGGTGAAGCGCGCGCGGTCGTAGGTGAAGCGGATCGTCGAGGCCAGCTGGTTGGTCGAGCGGACGATCTCGGCCTGGTTGGCCGCGCCCATGGTCACCGTCGCGCTCCACATGATCAGCACGATGATGAAGAGCACGACGAGGATCTCGATCAGGGTCAAGCCGCGCTGGCCGGCGCGCGCGCGTGCGCAGCCGCCGGCGGGTCGTCCCCCCCGGCAGCGCGCGCGCGCGTTCACGATGGCCAGCCCGAGCATGACGACCTACTTGTCCTCTTCCTCGGGCTTGTCCTCGTCCCAGCTGTTGACGTCGTCCTCGGTCCCGATCGTCTTGTCCTTGCCGCCCGAGGTGATGTCGACGCTGCCGTGCTCGCCGGGGCACTTGATCTCGTAGGGCTGCCCCCAGGGATCCTTGGTGACCTTCTTGATGATGCCGGCGGCCTTGAGATCCTCGACGCTCTTGGGGCAGTCGTTGCGCTGGATCTGGTACATCTCGATGCTGGTCTCGAGGTTGACGATGTCCTTCTTGGCCGTGTCGACCTTGGCGTTGCCGAGGGCGTTGGACGCGACCACGGCCACGCCGCCCATGATCAGGCCGATGATCGCGAGCACGACCAGGATCTCGATCAGGGTCATGCCGCGGGTGCCACGGGAGGCGGCCTTGCGGATCGCCTGCTTGCGGGTTTCAACGAGGGTGCTCATCTGGGTCTCCATTCGCTCTGAGATCGTGAACGCTGCGCGCTGAGATGCAAAGGGCGCGCTGATGCTTGTCAACTCGGCGGTGACCGCCGCTGCTTTTGTCGAAATGTCGGGCCAGGCCGGGGCGCGGGTGGCGGCCTGCGCCCTGCGGTGAGGTGCGCGCGTCACTGGGCCCCCAGCTGGTTCATCTGGAGGATGGGGGTCATGATCGCGAACACGATGAAGCCGACGCTGCCGCCCATGAGCACGATCATCAGGGGCTCGAGCAGGGCGGTGGCGCGGGTGATCGCCGAGGAGGTCTCGCGGTCGTAGGCGTCGGCGAGGTCGGTGAGCATCTGCTCGAGCTGACCGGAGCGCTCGCCCACGGCGATCATGTGGGTGACCAGCGCCGGGAAGTGCCCGCTGCGCTTGAGCGCGGGGGCGATGCCTGCGCCCTCGCGGATCTCGTCGCGCGCCTGGGTCAAGACCTTCTCCAGGATCACGTTGCCGAGCAGGCTGCGCACGATGTCGAGGGCCTGGAGCAGCTGCACGCCGCTCGACAGCATGGTCGCGAGGGTGCGGGCGAAGCGGGCGATGGCGATCTTGCGGGCGAGGCCGCCGATCACCGGCAGCGAGAGCAGCAGGTGGTCGGTGGTCTCGCGGCCGGCGGGCGAGTTGCGGTACTTGCGGGCGAGGTAGACCACGCCGATCGCGGCGAGGATCACCAGCCACCAGAACTTGGTCACGAAGTCGGAGGTGGCGATCAGCGTGCGCGTGGTGAAGGGCAGCTCGGCGCCCTGGCCCGCGAAGATCTCGGAGATGCTGGGCACGACCTTGACCATCAGCAGGGCGACGACGCCGATGCCGACCACGGCCATGGCCATGGGATAGAACATCGCCGTGGTCAGCTTGCTGCGCAGCTCCTCTTGCTGATCCATGAAGTCGGCGATGCGGATGAGCACGGTCTCGAGGGAGCCCGAGGCCTCGCCGGCGCGGATCATGTTGATGTAGAGCTTGGTGAACACGTGGCCGTGGCTGGCCATGGCGTCGGCGAGCGACGAGCCCTCGTTCACCTTGCTGCCGATGTCCGAGAGGATGTTCTTGAAGTTCGGGCTCTCGACCTGCTCGGTCAGCGCGACCAGGGCCTCGGGCAAGGTGACGCCGGCGCACAGCAGCGTGCTCAGCAGCCGGGTCATGCCCGAGACGTCCTTGGGGCGGATGCGATCGAAGAGTTGGCCGAGGTCGATCTCGCGGCCTCCGCCGGTCGCTCGGCTGCTGCTCGCGGACCCGGCCGCGGCCTCGGTCACGGCGGTCAGGTAGACGCCCTTGCGCTTGAGCACGCCCTTGAGCGCGGCCACGCTGTCGGCGGTCTCGATGCCCTTGACGGTCTTTCCGCCGGCGTTCAGTCCGGTGTAGGCGTAGGCAGGCATGGGCGCTCTCTAGCTTGACTCAGGCTTCCTCTGCGGTCACTCGCATGACCTCGTCGACGGTGCTCAGGCCGCACAGCACCTTGTGCGCCCCGTCGTCACGAAGGGTGCGCAGGCCCTGCTCGATGGCGGCGCGCTTGATCTCGGCGCCGCTGGCGTTGCGGGTCGCCAGGCGACGGATCTCCTCGGTCACGGCGAGGACCTCGTAGACGCCGGTCCGCCCGCGGTAGCCGGTGTGGTTGCACTTGTCGCAGCCCTCGGCGACCCACAGCTTGCCCGGGGGCGGGAGCTGGTAGCCGGGCGGGGCCGAGAGCGGCATGACCTGGTCGTGCTCGTCGCGGATCGGCACCTTGAGGCACTGCTCGCCGGCGAAGAAGGCCTCGGGGATGATCCCGAGCTCCTCGAGCTCCTTGGGGTCGGGGGCCTGGGCCCGAGCGCAGTGCGGGCAGACCCGCCGGATCAGGCGCTGGGCCTGGAGCGCGACCAGGGAGCTGGCGACCAAGAAGGGCTGCACGCCCATGTCGACCAGGCGGGTGATGCCCGTGGCCGCGTCGTTGGTGTGGATCGTCGAGAGCACGAGGTGGCCGGTCAGCGACGCCTGGATGGCGATCTCGGCGGTCTCGCGGTCACGGATCTCGCCGACCATGATCACGTCGGGGTCGTGGCGCAGGAAGGAGCGCAGGCCGGCGGCGAAGGTCAGGTTGATCTTGGCGTTGACCTGGACCTGGCTGATGCCCTGGAGCTGGAACTCGACGGGGTCCTCGACCGTGAGGATGTTGAGGTCGGGGGTGTTGATCTCCGAGAGCGCCGAGTAGAGCGTGGTCGTCTTGCCCGAGCCGGTCGGGCCGGTGACCAAGAAGATGCCGTGCGGGCGGTTGATGGTCTCGCGGACGACCCGCAGGTGGTCCGGGGCGATGCCGATGCTGTCGAGGTCGAGCATGACCGCCGACTTGTCGAGCAGTCGGATGGTGATCCGCTCGCCGTGGGAGACCGGGGCCGTGGCCACGCGCATGTCGACCTCCTTGCCGGCGATCTTGCGGCGGATGCGGCCGTCCTGGGGCAGGCGCTTCTCGGCGATGTTGAGCCCGGCCATGATCTTGACGCGGGCGATGATGCTCGAAAGGTGGCCCTTGGGCGCGCGGCGGACCTCCTTGAGCACGCCGTCGACGCGGTAGCGGACCACGACCTCCTTGTCGCCGGGCTCGATGTGGATGTCGGAGGCCTTGACCTTGGAGGCGTTGAAGATCAGCGAGTTGACGAAGCGGATGATCGGCGCGTCCTCGGCCGAGGCGTGGAGGATGTCCTCGTCCTCCTCGTCGAAGTCGTCCTCTTTCTTCTCGAGGTCGACGTCCTTGGTCCGCTTCGAATAGGTCTTGTTGATGAGCTCGAGCAGCTCGGTGCGCGAGGTCAAGATGATGTCGAGCTCGGCGTCGTAGACCGTCGACAGGTCGTCGAGCTCGTCGAGGCGCAGCGGGTCGGCGGCGAGGACCTCGAGCAGGTCGTCGTCCTCGTCGAAGCGCATCGGGAGCACGAGGTTGCCGCGGGCGTAGCCGATCGGCAGCTGCTCGACGAGCTCGTCGTCGAGCTCGGACTCCTCGACGCCGAGGCGCACGGGCAGGCCGAACTGCTGGGCGAGGGCGCGGGCGATGTCGGCCTCGCTACAGTGCTCGAGGCGGACCAGGGTCTCGCCGACGCGCTCGTCCTCGAGGTGCTGGGCCGCGAGCGCCTCGTTGAGCTGCTCGGGGGTGACCACCCCGGCCTCGAGCAGGAGCTCGCCGATCTTGCGGCGATCGAGGGCGGGCGCGGGCGAGGGCTGAAAGGCCTGGGCGGCGTGGGCCTGGGCGGCGTGGGCCTGGGCGGCCGCCGGCGGCTGCGGCGGCGGACGCCTGGCGCCCGTCGGCGGCTGCGGCGGGCTGGCCGAGGGTTGCTGCGGCGGCGGAGGAGGGGGCTTGCGCGGCGCTGCCATCAGCTCACTTGGTCCTCGTCTTGGTCCGCACCTTGGGCGTGGCCTCGGCCTCGGCCTCGCTGTCGGCAGGCCGCGGGCTCATGCCGATCTCACCGGTGATCCGCTCGGCGGCGAGCTCGGACTCGGCCTGGCGCAGGAGCAGCTCCTGGGACTCGAGCCGCCGGGCCTCGCGGTCGATGTTGGCGAGCAGCCCGGCCTTGGACCGGTAGTTGACGTTGATGTCGAGGTCCTTGCGCTTGAAGCTGGTCTCGCGCTCGAGGAACTCGTAGCGCTCGCGGGTGCGCTGCTCGTGGATCCGCCGGATGTCGTCGGCGGTCTCGACCACGTGGGGGACGAGGATGATCAACAAGTTGATCTTCTCCTTCTCCTTGACGCGGCGCTTGAACAGCCAGCCGAGGATCGGGATCGAGCCGAGGCCGGGGACCTGCTGGACGTTCTCGACGTCGCGCTCGCGCATCAGCCCGCCGAGCACGACGGGGAGGTCGTCGCGGGCGAGCACGTTCTCGAGCTTGATGCGCCGCTTGGTCGTGGTCACGCCGAGCACCGGGTCCGGGGCGCCGACGAGGTCGCGGTCCTCGAGCTCGATGTCGAGGGTCAGGCTCTCCTCGTCCTTGACGTGGGGCGTGACCTTGATGTCGAGGGTGACGTCCTCGCGGTTGATCGACTGCAGCGGGGTCAGCGAGGACCCGCCGGTGCCGGTGCCGAAGGACAGCGCGCCGGGGGTCGGGACCTTGCGCCCGACCTCGATCTCGGCCTCCTTGTTGTCGGCGGTGTAGATATGCGGCTCGGCGACGACGTTGACGTCGTCGTTGGTCTGCAGGGCCTGGATGACCACGCCAAAGGCCGGCGGGGCGGTGTCGAGGCCGAGCACCGAGGTCGCGCCGGTCAGCTGCGGGCCGAGGATGCCGGCGGCGAGGCCGGTCAGCGCCGTGGGCGAGATCAGCAGCGAGCTGGTGTCGATGGACGGGGACGACGAGACCAGGCCGTAGGCGTTGCCGCTGTCGAGGTTGAACTCGTGCATGTAGTGCGCGCCGGCGCCGGTCGTCAGCGTGTGGCTGACCGAGACCTCGAGCAGGTAGATCTCGAGGTAGACCTGGCGACGGTCGGCGTCGAGCTCGTCGATGACCGGCTCGAGGCTCTTGTAGTCCGCGGCCGAGGCGATGATCACCAAGGAGCGGGTCGACTCGTCGGCGGTGATCTTGACGTCGCCGGAGAACAGCTCGGCCGAGGCCCCGCCCTGGGCCGCGCTCTTGTTCGCGTTCGCGTTCCTGGACGAGGCGCCGCCGCTGCTCGCGCCCTGGACCAGGTTCTGGAGCACGGTGGCGACCTCCTTGGGGTCGGCGTTGCGCAGCTTCTTGACCCGGATCCGCCCGCCGCCGCCGGGCAGGCGCACGTCGAGCTGCTGGATCAGCCGGAGGATCGTCGAGTAGTCGCTCTCGGAGGTGGTGATGATCAGCGTGCCGGTGCGCGCGTCGACGATCACCCGCGAGAAGTTGGCCTCGCTGCCGCTGTCCGAGGACTTCTTGCTCTTGCTGCTGCTGCCCGAGGACTGGCCCTCGCCGAACACGTCGCGGATGATCTGCGCGACCTCCTCGGCGTCGGCGTACTGGAGCTGGTAGAAGAAGATCTTCTCGCCGGTCCCGCCGCCGGTGTCGAGCTCCTGGATGATCTTGAGCAGGCGGCGGACGACCGAGCCGCGGTCGGTGACGATCAGCAGGTTACCGACGACCTCGACGCTGCCCTGCTTGCTCTTGAGCTTGTTGGCGAGGTCGGCGATGTCCTTGGTGTTGCTGCTCGTGACCCGGACCAGCTGGGTCACGTAGCGGTCGTTGTTGGGGACGGGCTTGCCGTCCTCGTAGACCGGGAGGTTGAGCGACTTGGCGTCGGCGCTCTCGACGATCTTGAAGTAGTCGCCGGTCGGCTCGACGGTCAGGCCCATGCTCTCGATCGCCGCGTAGAAGGCCGCGTAGGCCTCGCGCAGCGTGACCTTCTCGGGCGAGAGGACGGTGACCTTGCCGCTGCGGATCTTCTCGTTCCAGATGAACTTCTGGCACGAGATCGTCATCATCCACTGGACCAGCTGCTCGAGCTCGGCCTCGCGCGGGATGGTGATCGTGAACTTCTTGCCCGCGGGCCACTTCTTACACGAGTTGGCCCCGGCCTCGTCGCCGCTGAGCTCGCCGCCGGGGCTGGCGGCGCCGGTCGTCGTGCGGGTCGGCGGAGCGGCGGATGCCGGGGCCGCGCTCAGCAGCATGGCGGCGGTCGAGGACGCGATCGTCAAGCCAAAGACGGCTCCACGAGCTTGGCCCCTGAGGGCGTTCGAGACGCTCATTTGATGTCGATTTCCTTGTTGATGGTCTGCCCCTTGCGCTCGATGACCACCGAGAGGTGGGAGGCGCGGCGGAGCTTGGTGTAGAGACCCATGGCTTGATCGATGGACTTGAGCTGCTGGCCGTTGACCGAGGTCAGCAGGTCACCGTTCTTGAGCCCGAGCAGCTTGGGGAGGCTGCCGGGGCGGATGCCGTAGAACTTGTAGCCGGTGGTCTCGCCGTCGCGGACGGCGGGGACGATCCGGGCTTGCTTGGTCAGCTGCGCCGGGTTGGCGAGCAGCTTCTCGACGAAGGCCTTGTCGACGGAGCAGCTGGCGTAGTCGGAGTCGCACTGGATGGCCTCGGTCGCGCCCTCGATCTCGCGGCTGTTTCGCTTGCGCTCGCGGGTCTCGGGCTCCGGGGCGGCGGCCGGGGCGGCGGCGACGGGCGGCGGCTCGGCCCCGAGCTCGATGTACTCGAGCTGCTGGCCGTTGCGGAACACGACCTTGCCCCGCTCGACGCGCTGGACGACGACGTTGGTGCGCAGCTCGTCTTGGGGCACGTAGGCCGCGAGCACGTTGCTGTCGGTGTGCAGGATCGTGGCCATGGAGTACTCGGGGTCGTCGGACTCCATGGTCGCGAGCAGCTGCAGGGGCAGGCGGCTCTTGATCTCGCCGGGGCGGACCGGGGCGTTGACGCCAGGCACGGCGGCGGCGTTCTCGATGAACTCCGGCGGGGTGCAGGTCGGGCAAAAGATGCTGCCCGCGAGCACGGCGTCGGCGACCTGGCGCTTGCGCGAGGCGGTGGTCGGGGCGTCGCCGGCGAGCTTCTCGAGCATGCGCTGCTGCTGCTCGAGGCGCTGGGCCTCGGCCTCGTCCTCGTCGAGCGCCTCGTCGTCCTTCAGCACGACGGCCTCACCGGCGGGCTGAAGCAGCACCTTGGTGCCGACGAAGTTGACCAGGGCGCTGCCGGCGAAGAGCACCACGATGGCGACGCCGACCAGCCTGATCAACCAAAAGTACTTCTTGAACGCGGCTTCCATCGCTGCGGCACTCCTGGGGGTCTCAGTGGATCACGCCCTTGCCGTCGCCATCTTTGCTCTTTTGCGGGGTATAGCTCTCGTCGCGGATCAGCCCCGACTCGAGCTTGCGGTAGATGGTTCGCGTGGCGATGCCGAGCAGGTCGGCGGCGAGGCGCTTGTCCCCGCGGGTGAACTTGAGGGTTTCCATGATCATCCGGCGCTCGACCTCCTCGAGGGGGGTGCCGACGGTGAAGGTCAGCTGGCGTCCGTGTCCGGCCTGAGGGTCGCGCAGCTCCGGCGGGAGATCATCGACCTGGATCACCGACCCGCGGGCGAGGACCACGGCGCGCTCGAGGGCGTTCTCGAGCTCGCGCACGTTGCCCGGCCAGCCGTAGTTGGCCATCATCTCGACGGCCTCGTCGCAGATGCCCTCGACGGCCTTGGCGTGGCGGGTGGTGTACATGCGCAGGAAGTGGTCGGCGAGCAGCGGGACGTCCTCGAGACGATCGCGCAGCGGGGGGACACGGATGGGGACCACGTTGATGCGATAGAACAGGTCCTCGCGGAAGCGCCCAGCCTTGACCTCGTCCGTGAGATCGCGGTTGGTCGCGCAGACCAGGCGAAAATCGACGCTGGTCGTGCGCCCGCCGACGGGCTCGACCTCGCCCTCCTGCAGGGCGCGCAGGAGCTTGACTTGGACCTGGAGGGGGACCTCGCCGATCTCGTCGAGGAAGAGCGTGCCAGCGTCGGCCTCCTGGAAGCGACCCGGGCGAGCGCGCACGGCACCGGTGAACGCGCCCTTCTCGTGGCCGAAGAGCTCGGACTCGAGGATCGACTCGGGCAGCGCCGCGCAGTTGGTCGCCACGAAGGCCTGGTTGACCCGCGGGCTGTGCTCGTGGATGTAGCGCGCGAGCAGCTCCTTGCCCGTGCCGCTCTCGCCGAGCAAGAGCACCGTGGCCGACGAATTCGCGGCCTGGCGGGCCATCTCCAGGGTCGCGCGCATGACCTGGCTGTTGCCGATGATGTCGCGCTTGGTGACCGCGGCGAGCTGGGCCTTGAGCTCGCGGTTCTCGGCCACGAGCACCTGCTTGTCGAGGGCCTTGCGGACCGCCGAGACCACCGCGGCGCGCTTGAGCGGCTTGCTCACGAAGTCGTAGGCCCCGAGCTTCATGGCCTCGACCGCGTTCTCGACCGTGCCGTAGGCGGTCATCACGATCACCTCGACCTCCGGGGTGATCGCCTTGACCGCCTTGAGCAGGTCGTCGCCGGTCATGCCCGGCATGCGCAGGTCGGTGATCATCACCTGCACGGGCTGACGGCGGAGGATCTCGAGGGCGCGGCGGCCGTTGCCGGCCGTGAGCACCTCGAAGCCTTCCTTGTTCAGGACCTTCTGGAGAGCCTCGAGGATGTTGGCCTCGTCATCGACGACGAGCACGGTCGGCGCGCTAGGGTCGGACATCGAAGCGGATGTTCTAGCAAGTTCGAGGCCGATCCCTTTATCACCAGATCTCGGTGACTTGAGGAGGGACCCAGAGGCCCTTCACGGTCCTCATGTCACGGTGTCTGGGCATCGCTGACATTTTGTCAGCTAGAGTGAGCGCAAATAATTCGCCATGAGCGCTTCCGCGCTGGTGACGCGGTGCCGGTGTCAGCGTGCGCCGCTGAGCTCGTCGCGGCAGTGCCCGGCGATCACACGATAGATCAGCGCGCAGTGCTTCTTGGCCGCGCGCCGAGCATAGTGTTCTTCGATCTCGTCGTAGCGCTCGGCGCAGGCCTGGTAGCCAAAGCGCGTCGAGCCGATCTCCTCGCCGGCGTCCTCGCAGTAGCTGCGGGAGTCGACGCTCCCCAGGCAGAGGTTGGTGACGTCGGGCAGGGAGCCCTCGCACCAGCTCGAGACCCCGGGGCAGGCCTCGATCCAGTCGAGCA
The DNA here is from genome assembly GCF_011083025.2 of Pseudenhygromyxa sp. WMMC2535. NCBI lineage: Bacteria > Pseudomonadati > Myxococcota > Nannocystales > Nannocystaceae > Pseudenhygromyxa > Pseudenhygromyxa sp. WMMC2535. Next base: position 714,379 of record NZ_JABJWV010000001.1, on the reverse strand, counting down.
CCGCGTCGACGCAGCCGTCGACGTCGAGCTGCTCGCGCTCCCAGGCGGGCGGCGACTGGGGATCTTCGAGGGTGACTCGGCGATAGTCCTCGAACTGCTTGTAGTTGCGAGAGGTCGTCGCGCCGAAGATCAGCATGAGCAGCGCGAGGGTCAGGCCGAGGACCACCAGCACCTTCAGGCCCGTGCGGCGGCGCGCCTCCGCGTCTCGGGCGTCTTCTGCTTCGCCGGCGGCGGGGGCGGCCCCGTCGGGCTCGATGGGCTCGGAGGAGGGCTCGGTCACCGGGCGGGTTTTAGCGCCGCCGTCGGCGGGTGTCGACGCGACACGCGGTCACGGCGGCGGCGCCGTGGTACTCCTCTCGGGGCATGGTCGCCCTCGACGAAGACAGCCTCCTCGCAGCCGCTGCGGCGCGCACCGGGGTCGAGGCGCCCCTCGAAGACACCTTCGTCCCTGCTTTTCGGGCGCTGTTGGGGGCCCTGCGCCGGGAGGCGCGGCTGTCTGCCGCTGGTCGCGCGCGGGCCTCGGAGCGGATCATGCGTGAGCTCGAGCGCCGAGTCGCGCTGGCGAGCCTCGAGGCCCGGGAGCCCGCGCTGGCGACCATCGCCATCGAGCGGCCGGTGGTGATCACCGGCTTCCCGCGCACGGGCACGAGCTTGCTGCTCAACTTGCTGGCCCGGGTCGAGGGCCTGTGGGCGCCGCCGCTGTGGCAGCTGCGCGAGCCGGTTCCGCCCGCCGGCGCGTCCGAGGACAGCCTGCGCGCGCAGGCCCAGGCCCAGCTCGACGCGCTCTTTGCCGCGGCGCCGCAGCTGCGGGCGATCCACCCCATGGATCCGGACTGGCCGGACGAGTGCAACTGGCTGCTGCGCAACAGCTTCTCGACGCTGCACAACGCGTTTTCGTGGTTCGTGCCCAGCTATGTCGAGCACCTCGGCAGCGGCGACATGCGCCCGGCCTACGCGGATCACCGCCGCTGGCTGCGGGCGCTGGTCCACCGCCGCGGCGGGGCGCAGCCGCGGCTGGTGCTCAAAGATCCCCTCCACCTGTGGCAGCTCGAGGAGCTGTTCGCCGTCTACCCCGACGCCACGGTGATCCACCTGCACCGCGACCCGGATCAGGTCGCGCCCTCGCTGGCGAGCATGTGTGCGACGATGCAGAGCGTCGACAGCGACGCCCCGCGCAGCGCCGCGGAGATCGGGGCCTACTCCCTGCGGATCCTCGAGCGCGGCCTCCAGGCCCTCGAGCGCAGCCGAGCCACGCTGCCGGCGGCGCGCTTCATCGACATCCCCTACCGCGAGCTGATCGCCGCGCCGGGGGAGGTCGTGCGTCGGCTCGGGCGTCAGCTCGAGTTTCGGGTCGACACGGAGGCCCTCGCAGATGCTGGCGAGTGGCTGACCGCCAACCGCCCGCCCCGGGTCGGGGGCCACCGCTACGAGCTCGAGGACTTCGGCTTCAGCCCGGAGCTCCTCGCCGAGTCGTTCTCGGACTATCGCGGGCGCTTCCGCGGCCAGATCAGCTGAGCGGTCGCCAAAATCGGGCGACGGCAGCGGCCGCGCGCGATTACACTCGCGGGGTATGGAACTCGAGCAACTCGAGGCGCTGGCCCTGAGCCCGGCCGACGAGCGCGAGCAAGCCCTCGCGCAGCTGACCCCCGGGAGCGAGGACGACTTCTTCTATCGCTGCTTGAACCATCAGCTGCGCGGTGAGCTCGAGGCCGTGGACGGGCTGCTCAGCGCCTGGGTCGCGCGTCACGGCGAGACCGCCCGCGTCCAGGAGATCCGCGATCGCCAGGCGCTGCTCGGCTTCCCCCGCGATCCCAAGGCCAGCTGCGAGCACCTGCGCTGGCGCCTGGGCCTGCGCTTCGATCATCAGCCCGAGGTCGAGGGCACGGCGGGGAGCCTGGCGACGCGCCTCGATCCCGAGCTGGTCTCGCGGGCGCGCTTCGAGGGTGAGGCCCTGCGCAAGCACGCGAACTTCGAGGGCTGCACCGACCTGGCCCTGCGCCGCCTGGGCGCGCGCGAGCTCTCGCTCCCGCGTCTGCGCGACTGGCTGGGTCGCCAGGACTTTCCAGATCACCCGCGCCTGGTCGAGCACGTGCTGCGCGAGCTCGAGGACCGGCACTCGCGGGGCTTTGGCGGGTTCGCGATCCACACGCGCATGACGCTCGCGCAGCTCGACGCCCTGGCGGCGCACCGGCCCGCGCTGCTCGCCGATCACCGCTTCGTCGAGACCCGCTGCGCGCGGCTGATGCCCGGCCCCGACGTGGACCTCGAGGGCGAGCGCGAGGCCCGGGCCGCGCACCTGGACGCGCTTTGGGCCTACGTCGGCGCGCTCCCGCCGACCCACGCCTCGCTCGCGGTCCACGTGCTCTATCACCGCCTCGACCACGCCCGCCGTCGCGGCGTCGCGCTCGAGCCGGGGGCGCTCGAGACCTACCTTCAGCTGCCGCGCTCGGCGGCCCGCGGGGGCCTCGAGCAGCGCCTGCGCACGGCCCGGGGCGAGGCCGTCGAGTGGGCGGATCTGCAGGCGGACTTCTCGGGGATCACCGGGCTGCCGCCCGTGGGCGACGACGAGGCGCTGATCCGCGCGCTGCTCGAGCAGCGCTTCGCGGATCCGGCCGTCCAGGACTTCCGCGCGCTGATCGAGCTCGTCGACGCCGACTACCTGCGCCGGGTGTTCGCCGAGGCCAAGATCCTCGCCGCCTCGGGGGCAGGGGCGAGCCGCGAGAGCGAGGCCTGGGCGGCGTTGCTCGACGATCCCAGCGACTACCGGCGGATCGCCGAGCGCGTGGAGATCCGCTTCGCCCCCGACAACCCCGAGCGCTTCGCCCCCGGGCAGCCCGTCGCGCTCGCGGTCGAGGTCAAGAACGTGGCGACGCTGCTGGTCAAGGTGTTCGAGATCGACACCCGGGCCTACTACCAGGCCCACGGCCGGGCCCTCGACGCGGACCTCGATCTCGACGGGATCGTGGCCAACGACGAGCGGACGATCGACTATGACGCGGCGCCGACCCAGCGGGTGCGCCGGCGCCTCGAGTTCCCGGGGATCTGCGAGCCGGGGGCCTACGTGATCGAGCTGATCGGCGGCGGGCGCAGCAACCGGGCGCTGATCCAGATCGGTGACCTGCGCGTGCTCGAGCGCCCGAGCGCGGCCGGCCACGCCCTGACGATCCTCGACGATCAGGGGCAGATCCTGCCCGCGGCCAGCGTGGTCTTTGGCGGCCGCGAGTACCGGGCCGAGGGTGAGGGCCACGAGATCTACCTGCCCTGGGTGCACCGCTCTCGGCGCGCGGATCTGCTCTTGTGCCACGGCAAGGTCACCGCGATCCGCCCGCTCGAGCTGCGCACCGAGGACTACGACTTCGAGGCCGGCTTCCACGTCGAGCGCGAGCAGCTGCTCGCCGGCGCGCGGGCCAAGCTGGTCGTCCGCGCCCGCCTGAGCCTGCACGGGGTCGCGCTCCCGCCGGCGCTGCTGCACGACACGGTGCTGAGCATCAACGCCGATGATCAGCAGGGCGTGCGGACCAGCGACCGCGTCCCGCTGCGCCTCGCCGGCGACGACGAGGGCCTGCGCTGGGCCGAGGCTTGCCATGAATTCGAGGTCCCCGCGGGGCTCCGGCGGCTGTTCTTGCGCCTCGACGCCAAGGCCCGCAACGTCAGCCAGCAGCGCGAGCTCGACCTCTACTTTTGCGAGGTCCTCGAGCTCAACGTGATCGACGGCGAGGCGGCGATCGCCGGGCTGCACCTGCTGCCCGCGGCCGAGGGCTACGTGCTCGAGGTGCGCGGAAAGTCCGGGGAGCCGCGCCCGGGGCTCGCGGTCAATCTGCTCATCGAGCACCGCGAGTTTCGCGACAAGCTCGCCCTGGCCGTGCAAAGCGACGCCCGCGGGCGCGTGGAGCTGGGGGCTCTGCCGGGGATCGCCACGCTCGAGGCGACCCTCGAGGGCGGGGCGACGCAGCGCTGGGCGCTGCCCCAAGCCGAGCTGCACGTGCCCCGGCTGATCCAGCTGGGCGCCGGCGAGGTCCTGCGCCTGCCCCTGGACGACGCGCCGGCGAGCGAGGCGAAGCAGGGCGCGGGGGAGGCCTTGGCGACGCTGCTCGAGCGCCGCGGCGAGGGCTTCGTGCGGGAGCTGGGCGCGGCGCTGCGCGTCGAGGACGGCCAGCTGTGCGTCGCCGGCCTCGAGCCGGGGGACTACCTGCTGCGCTTCTTGGACGGCCGGGCCCAGATCGAGCTGCGCGTCGGCGGGGCGCAGCGGGTCGCTGGCTGGGCGCTCTCGCCACGCCGCCACCTCCAGCTCGGTCGCCGCCGCTTCGCGCGGGTGGCCGAGCTCGCGCTCGAGGCGGGGGGGGAGGCCGGGGGTGAGGCCGGGGGTGAGGGAGACCGAGAGGTCCTGCGCGTGCGCGTGGACGGGGTGGCCGAGGACGCCCAGGTCCACGTGTTCGCGAGCCGCTACCTGGGCCCGCGAGATCCTCGGGCCCAGCTCGACCGGGATCCGAGCCCGCGCCTGGCGACCCGCGAGGTCGAGGCGCCGCGGGCCCGCTACCTCTCGGGCCGAGACATCGGCGACGAGCACCGCTACATCCTCGAGCGCCAGCGAGGCGAGCGCTTCGCCGGCAACATGCTCGCGCGCCCGAGCATGCTGCTCAACCCCTGGGCGCGGCGCCGGACCTCGACGAGCCTGGCCCACGCGGCCGCCGGTGGCAGCTACGGCGCGGCGCCGTCGGCCTCCGCGAGCATGGGCTACGACGGCGGCGGGGGCTCCAAGGGGGCGTCTCGCGACAAGTCCTACGTCAACCTCGACTTCCTGCCGCAGCCCGGGGTCGCCTGCGTCGGCCTCGTGCCCGACGCGGCCGGAGAGGTCCGCGTCGACGCGGCGCTGCTGGCTGGCGCGAGCCTGGTCCAGGTCGTGGTCAGCGACGCCGATGGCCTGGCCACGAGGCGCCTGCGCCTGCCGGAGCGCAGCATCGAGCCGCGAGACCTGCGGGTCCTCGACGCCCTCCCGGCCACGGCCCACGTGATCCAGCGTCGGCGCCACGAGGGCCTCGCGCCTGGGCAGGGCCTGGTCGTCGAGGACCTGCGCACGGCCAAGCTCGAGCTCGTCGACAGCCTGGCCAAGGCCTACGCGCTGCTGCGCAGCGCGAGCGAGAACGTGCTGCTGCGCGAGTTCGAATTCGTGACGCGCTGGCCGACGCTCTCGCCCGCCGAGCAGCGCGAGCGCTACTCGAAGTACGCCTGCCACGAGCTCAGCTTGTTCCTGGCGCGCAAGGACCCCGAGTTCTTCGCCGCGGTGGTCCGCCCGCACCTCGCCAACAAGCGCGAGCGGACCTTCATGGATCGCTACCTCCTGGGCGAGGCGCTCGACGCCTACCTCGAGCCGTGGGCCTACGGCCGCCTCAACACCCTCGAGCGCATCTTGCTGGCGGGGCGCTGCGCCGGCGAGGGCGGGCCGCAGGGGCCGACGAGCCGGCACATCCGCGAGCGCTACGAGGTCCTGCCCCCCGACCCGGCCGGACAAAACACGGTCTTCGAGCTGGTCTTGCAAGCCAGCGCCCTGAGCACCAGCGACGGCCAGGGCGTGCGCGCGGCCGCGAGGCAGGCGATGGCCGCACCTCCACCGGCGCCGCGCAGCCCGGCCCCGGTCAGCCCACAGATGGCGCGGCCCAAGGGCGCGGCCAAGCGGGGGCGGGCGGCCAGCAAGAAGATCGCCGAGGAGGTCATGCGTGGGTCGGCGCTCGAGCTGGCCGAGAAGGCCGAGAAGATCGAGCGCGAGCAGGCGGCCCTCGAGGAGCTCGAAGAGGGCGCGGATGCGGAGGGCTTCGCCTCCGCGCTCGGGGGCCGGGCGGGGGGAGGCGCCGGCGCGCGGGCGGACCTCGACGCCCGCGAGCGCTCGCGTCGCTTGTTTCGTCCCGCGGACGAGACCCAGGAGCGGGCCGAGACCCACTACTATCGCCTGCACCTCGAGAGTCAGGGCCCGGAGCTGATCCCCGTGGGCGCGTTTTGGCGGGACTTCGCCGCGCACGTGCCCGCGGACGGCCCCTTCCTCTCGGGGGAGTTCTTGCGCGCGACCTCGAGCTTCGCCGAGATGATGGGCGCGCTCGCGGTCCTCGATCTGCCCTTCGCCGCCGAGGCCTCGGCGACGCACAGCGAGGGCGCGCGCCTCGAGCTGCGCGCGACCACGCCGCTGATCGCCTATCACCGTCAGATCACCGCGGCCGAGCCCGGTGAGGGCGTGGGCGTGATGGTCAGCCAGCAGTACTTTTGCGCCGGCGACCGCGAGCGCTGGGAGGGCAACGAGCGCCGCGAGAAGCCCGTGCGCGGCGAGCTGCTCGTGCACACGATCTACGCCTGCCGGGTGGTCCTGACCAACCCCACGGCCGCGGCCCAGACCCTCGAGCTGCTCGTGCAGCTGCCCGCTGGCTCGCTGCCGGTGGCCGGGGGCAAGCCGACCCGCGAGCACCTCGTCGGCCTCGAGCCCCACGGGACCCACGCCTTCGAATATCAATTTTACTTCCCCAGCCCCGGGCGCTTCTCCCACTTCCCGGCCCACGCGGCCAAGGACCAGCGGCTGGTCGCCTTCGCCGAGCCGACCAGCCTGGAGGTGGTCTCGCGCCCGCGCAGCGTCGACCACGAGTCCTGGGCCCACGTCTCGCAGCGGGGGGATGACGCCGAGCTGCTCGCCTTCCTCGCCCGCGAGAACCTCGAGCGCGTCGAGCTCTCGCGGATCCAGTGGCGGATGCGCGATCGCGGGCTGTTCTCGGCGGTGCTCGAGCTGCTCACTCGCCGCCACGTCTACAGCAAAGCGCTGTGGTCCTACGCGCTCTTCCACGCCGAGCCCGAGGCCTGCGCGACCTACCTGCGCCACGAGATCACCTTCTTGCGCGGCTGCGGCCGGGCCGTGGACGCGGCGCTGATCCGCGTCGATCCCTTCGTCCACGGCTGGCTCGAGCACCTCGAGTACACGCCGCTGATCAACGCCCGGGCCCACCGCTTGGGGGCCAAGCTGCGGGTCCTCAACGAGTCCTTCGCGATTCACTACCGCGAGTTCCTGACCGCGCTGACTTATGTGCGCGAGCCCGGTGCCGAGGCCCTGCTCGCCGCTTGCGCCCACATGCTCAACCAGGGTCGCGTCGCCGAGGCGATCGCCTTGCTCGAGCGCGTCGACCCCAGCGCGGTCGTGGGCCGCATGCAGTACGACTACCTGCGCGCCTACGTGGCGCTGTGTCGCCTGGACGCGGCCGGCTTGGCGGCGGCCAGGTCGATCGCCGAGCGCTACGCCGAGTATGGCGTGGATCGCTGGCGAAAGCGCTTCGTCGCGCTGCTCGCCGTGCTCGACGAGGCCGAGGGTGAGGGGGCGCGGCTCGTCGACGCCGACGACCGCGATCAGGAGCAGGCCGTGCTCGCGCAGCGAGAGCCGAGCTTGGAGGTCGAGGTCGAGGGCGAGGCGCTGGTGATCTCCCACCATGGCCTGACGCGCTGCGAGCTTCGCCTGCACCGGATCGATATCGAGCTGCTGTTCTCGCGCCAGCCCTTCATGCAAGATCCCTCGGCGCGCTTTTCGATCGTCGCGCCCAACTACCGCCAGGAGATCGCGCTGCCCGAGGCCGGCGGGGAGCTGCGGGTCGAGCTGCCCGCGGGCTACCGCCGGAGCAACGCGGTCATCGAGCTCGCGGGCGGAGGCGCGCGGGCAGTCCGCGTGAACTACGCCCACGACCTGCGCGTGCGCATCAGCGAGGCCCTCGGGCAGCTGCGGGTGGGGGCGCGGGAGAGCGGGCGGCCGCTGGCGGGGGTCTACGTCAAGGTCTACGCCCGCGGCCGCGGCGGGAGTGTCGCGTTTTACAAGGATGGCTACACGGACCTGCGCGGGGCCTTCGACTACGCCTCGCTCTCGACCAGTTCCCTCGAGGGCGTCGAGCGCTTCGCGGTGCTGATCGTCAGCGAAGAGCGAGGGGCGCTCACTCGCGAGGTCGCGCCGCCGCAGGCTTGAGCCGCGGCCCCGCGGCCGGCTGAATCTGGGTTGATCCGCGCACGTGACGGGACTTCGATGACGGCGGGGTGGAGTCCTGATACCTTAGCCGGATGACCGCGGAGCCCGTCGACTCGCAGGTCTATCGGCGTCTGTTGGAGCGGACGTCGGAGCTGGCGCTGCGCGTGCGCCTCGGCCCGCCGCGCGTGGTCGAGTACCTCAGCCCGGCCTTCGCGGAGCTGCTCGGGCTCCCGCTCGCTGACTGCTACGCCGAGCTGGCCACGCTCGAGGCCAGGGTCCTTCCCGAGGACGCGGCTCGGCTCGCGCTCCCGCGCGCGGGCGGGGACGCAGCCGAGGTCGCCGCCGAGGGCGAGCCGTTCACGCTGCGCTTCCTCGACAGCGCTGGGCGGCCGCGCTCGACCGCTGCGCGCCAGTGGCTGGTCGAGGACGAGGGCGGCCTCGCGCTCGAGCTGCTCGCGCGCCCGAGCGAGATGTTTGGTCAGGGCCTCGGCGAGCGGGACTTCGCGCAGCGCCTGTGCGACACGGCCCACGCCATCGTCTTGGTCCTCGATCCCGAGGGGCGGATCGTGTTCTTCAACCCCTTCATGCGCGAGCTCAGCGGCTACGAGCTCGACGAGGTCCGCGGCCGGGACTGGTTCAAGACCTTCATCGTCGAGGACGAGCGCCCGCGGATCTCCGCGCTCTTCGAGCAGGCCATCGACGACCTCGAGATCGTCGCCAACGTCAACGCGATCCGCACCAAGTCCGGGGGCGCGCGCGAGATCGAGTGGTACGGCAAGACCCTGCACGACAGCCAGGGCAAGATCGTCGGGCTGCTCAGCGTCGGCTGGGACGTCACGGACAGGCGCGCGCTCGAGGGCGAGCTGGCCCGGGCGCAGCACCTGGCGAGCATCGGGACGCTGGCCTCGACCTTCGCCCACGAGGTCGGCAACCCGCTCAACGGCATGTACCTGCAGGTCCAGATGCTCGAGCGCCGGCTGGGGCGGATCCACGAGGACGAGCCGCTCTTGCTGCGCGTCGAGGCGATCAAGTCCGAGATCCTCCGGCTCAACGCGCTGCTCGAGGAATTTCGCAGCCTCAACCGACCCCAGGCCCTCTCGCTGCGCGCCATGGAGCTGCGCGGCGTGCTCGAGGGGGTGCTCGCGCGTCAGGTTCGACCGCTCGCGCCCGAGGGGGTCCGCGTCGAGTCCGAGATCGCGCCGGGCCTGCCCCCGGTGCTCGGGAACGCCGACAAGCTCGAGCAGGTCTTCCTCAACCTGTGCAAGAACGCGATCGAGGCGATGCCCGAGGGCGGGACCCTCGTGGTGCGTGCGCGGGCCGGCGGCAAGGAAGGGCGGGTGCTCGTCGACATCGTCGACACGGGCACCGGGATCCCCGACGAGCTCGACGTGTTCGAGCCGTTTTGCACGACCAAGGTCGAGGGCACGGGCCTGGGCTTGCCCCTGGTCCGCGAGATCATGCGCGCGCACGGAGGCAAGATCAGCTACGCCAGCGAGATCGGGCGCGGGACCTGCTTCACCGTCGAGCTCCAGGCGAGCGGCTGAGGCCTGCCTGGCGCCTGGGGCAGCCTGCTCGCGTCACTGGCCGCGTCACTGGCAGGCGAGGTGGACGTCGACGAACTCGCTGACGTTCGCCTGGCCGCCGGCGCCGACGAAGGCTGGGGGTGCCCCTGGGATCTCGATGTATCGCCTCGAGTGAGGGGGCGGGTCTGGGCGGGGTCGCTCAGGCCAGGCCGAGGCGCTCGACCTCGTCCTCGTCGAGGCCGAAGTAGTGGCCGATCTCGTGCAGCAAGGTGACCTCGATCTCGTCGGCGAGGTCGTCTTGCTCGTGGAAGGTCGCGAGCAGGTTGCCGTAGTAGAGCACGATGCGCGTGGGCGCGGTGTGGAGCTCGCTGGCCTGCTGAGCGTGCTCGAGGCCCTCGAAGAGCCCGAGCGCGCGGGGGTCGAAGCCGGTGCGCACGAGCTCGAGGTTGGGGCGCTCCTCGAGCACCACCGGGACGTTGGACAGGAGGTCACGAAAGCGCTCGGGGACCGTGTCCAGGGCGGCCTCGGCCTGCGCCTCGATGAAGTCGAGCTCGCCCTCGGCGACGCCGCCGGACTCCTCGAAGGCCAGGGCGTCGAGGCGGCGGACGGACTCGAAGTGGCGGAGCATGCCCTCGCGGTCGTCGGCTTCCTCGCAGATCAGCGCCCGGGCGTAGTGGGCGTCGGCGTACTCGGGCTCGCGGCGCAGCAGGCTGTCGAGCAGCTCGACGGCGGCCTCGGGTCCCTCGCGCTCCCAGGCGAGCACGGCCCGCTGATAGAGGACGTCGGCGTGGTCCTGCCCGAGCTCGTCTTCGAGGGCGTCGAGGAGCGACGCGGCCGCCTCGAATTCTCCGTAGGTGATGGCTTCGTCGACCTCGGAGAGGCGCGCTTCCAGGAGATCCTCGTTGCCAGCTTCGGACACGGCCGGACTCTAGCAGTCGGCGGACCGGCGCGACCATGGGGAACCATGGTCGCCGCTGGTGCGATCCGCCAATCGCGGGGTGGGTCGCGGGGGTGGGTCGCGGGGGTGGGTCGCGGGGGGGGGGTCGCAAGGGTCGGTGGGCGAACGTGGATTGGATGCGCCCGCGCGGCAACGAGGGTGTCACCGCCGCGCGTCGCGGATCGCCGCGGCCATGCGCCGCGCTGCCTCGAGCATGCGCGGCCCGGGCCGGCCGGCGTAGCGCTCGTCGAGGGCGAACACGGCTTCACGCCTGGCCGCGCCGAGCCGCTCGAGGCCGGGGCGCTCGATCAGCTTGCGGGGATCGAGCTTGGCCGCGTCGACGCCACACCACGACACGAAGCACAGCTCGGGGTCGGCGGCGAGCAGCTCGGCCGCGTCGATCTCGAGGCTCGAGCCGGGGCGCTCGGCGAACACGTTGACGCCGCCGGCGAGGCGGATCAGCTCGTTGCTGTAGCAGTCGCGTCCGGGGGTGAACATCGGCCGCGGCCACCACTCGAGGTAGACGCGGGCCGGGCCGCCCGCCTGGACGAAGGCCGCGGCCTCGCAGGTCAGGCGCTCGACCTCGGCGCGGAGCTCGGCGACGACGGTCGCCGCCCGCTCTTCGACACCGAGCAGCGCGGCGAGGCGCTCGAGCTCGGCGAGCACGTCGGCGACGCCGCGCGGGGCGAGCACGACCTGGTCGAGGCCGCGGGCGCGCAGACCGGTGACCACGCGCTCCATGCCGGGGACCGAGAGCGAGGACACGACGAGGTCTGGGGCGAGGGCGGCGACGCGATCGAGGTCGGGGCCGAGGTCGGGGCCGAGGCGCTCGAGGGCCTCGACCCCAGGCGGCCAGTCGGAGCTGTCCTCGCAGGCGATCACGCGCTCGAAGCAGCCCAGGGCCGCGAGCGCCTCGAGGTTCGAGGGGCACAAGCTGACCACGCGGCGGGCGGGGCCGCGGCTGGGATCGGGCTGGACGCCGAGCTGCGCGGGCTCGATGGCGCCCTCGGCCAGGACCGCGCCGTGCTCGTCACGCAGGGCGACGCGCCGAGCTCCGCGGGCGATCAGCCAGGCCGAGACGGCGTGGACGAGCGCCGGATCTTCTGCGCCGCTGCGCGCGTCGACGCGCTGGGCGTCGAGACCGAGCTGCGCCCAGCCCAGGCGCTGCTGCGGGTTCGTGGGCGCGACGAGCTCAAAGGCCTCGGCGCGGGGCCCCAGGCCCGCGTCTTCGCCGAGGCTGGCCTCGCGCAGCGCCACCGCGCGCCGCGTCTGCCACTGCTGCGTGGGCTTGACCACGGCGCCAGTGTAGCCGGGCCTGCGCGTGGCTGCTAAAACGGCGCCCCATGGCCAACAAGGTCCTCGTCACGGCAGCACTGACCTACGCCAACGGTCCGGCCCACCTCGGCCATCTCCTCGAGGCCATCCAGACCGACGTCTACGCCCGCGCGCGCAAGATGTCCGGTGACGAGGTCATCTTCATGTGGGCCGACGACACCCACGGCACGCCGATCCAGGTCCGCGCGCGCCGGGAGGGCATCGAGCCCGAGGCGCTGATCGCCCGGGCCTACGAGGAGCACCTCGCGACCTACCGCGGCTTCGGCGTCGGCTTCGACATCTTCTACACCACGCACAGCGAGGAGAACCGCAAGCACGCCGGGGCGATCTTCGCGGCCCTGCGCGCCCGCGGGGACGTGGAGGTCCGCGACGTCGAGCAGCTCTATAGCGAGGTCGACCAGATGTTCCTGCCGGATCGCCTGGTCAAGGGCACCTGCCCCGTGTGCAAGACCCCGGATCAGTACGGCGACTCCTGCGAGGCCTGCGGGAGCACCTACCGACCCACGGAGCTGATCGAGCCCTACTCCACGGTGTCCGGCGACAAGCCGGTGCTGCGCACCTCCGAGCACCTCTTCGTCGGCCTCGGCCGCCACGAAGACTTCCTGCGCGAGTGGCTCGCGCCCACGGACGAGGGCGGGCGCACGATCTTGCAAGATAGCGTGCGCAAGTTCGTGCTCGACTGGGTCGACAAGGGCCTGCGCGACTGGGACATCTCCCGCGAGGCGCCCTACTTCGGCATCGAGATCCCGGGCTTCCCGGGCAAGTACTTCTACGTGTGGTTCGACGCGCCGATCGGCTACATCGCGGCCACGGACAAGTGGTGCCAGGACAACGGCCAGGACGTCGACAGCTGGTGGAAGGCCCCGGCCGGCCGCGGCGACGGTGAGGTCGAGATCGTCCACGTGATCGGCAAGGACATCGTCTACTTCCACTGCCTGTTTTGGCCGGCGATGCTCCACGCCTCCGGCTACACCGTGCCCTCGCGCGTCCAGGTCCACGGCTGGCTCAAGGTCAACGGCGAGAAGATGTCCAAGTCCCGGGGGACCTTCATCCTCGGCAAGACCTTCCTCGAGCACGTCGATCCGGCCTACCTGCGCTACTACCTGGCCGCGCGCCTGTCCAACAACCAAGACGACTTCGACCTCGGCATGGACGACTTCGTCAACCGGGTCAACGCGGATCTCGTCAACAAGGCGGCCAACGTCGCGAGCCGCAGCGTCAAGGCCCTGGCCAAGCTCGGCGGCACCCTCGGCGCCCTGCCCGAGGACGCGGGCGAGCTCGTCGCCGCGTGCACGGCCCGGCTCGCCGAGGTCCCGGGGCTCTACGCCAACTTCGAGTCGGCCCAGGCCCTGCGCCTGGCCATGGAGATGGCCGAGGACACCAACGGCTACCTCAACGAGCGCGCGCCCTGGAAGCTGACCAAGACCGAGCCCGAGCTCGCGCGCAGCATCCTCAGCGTGGGCGTCTACGTCAGCAAGCTGATCGCCGCGGTGCTCAAGCCGGTGCTCCCCGCCTGGGCCGAGAAGGTCGAGGCCCTGCTGAAGCTCGACGCGCCGCTGACCTGGGCCAACGCCGCGGCGCCCCTGCCCGCGGGCCTCGAGCTCGGCGAGTACCAAAACCTCGCCGTGCGTCTCGACCCCAAGCAGCTCGACGCGCTGATCGAGGCTAGCAAGCAAGACGTCGCCGCCGACGCGGCCCTCGACGGAGGCGGCGAGGGCGAGGCCGAGAGCTTCGACTACGAGGTCGAGGCGCTCGCCGACGAGGTCGGGATCGAGGCCCTCGACGGCGTCGACCTGCGCGTGGGCAAGATCGTCGAGTGCGAGGGCGTGCCCAAGGCCAAGAAGCTGCTGCGCCTGACCGTGGACCTCGGCCCGCTCGGGCGGCGCAACGTGTTCTCGGGCATCGCCAAGAGCTACGCGCCCGAGCAGCTCGTCGGGAAGCACGTGGTCGTATTCGCCAACCTCAAGCCCCGCAAGATGCGTTTTGGCCTGAGCGAGGGCATGATCATGGCCGCCGGCGCGAGCGACGACGCCGTCACATTGCTCGAACTCGACCCGCGCTCGCTGCCCGGCGACAAGATCAGCTGAGCCTCGGCCGAGCTCCGGGCGAGCCCCGCCGGCAATCTCCGGTGGGGCTGCTCGGACTTGGGAAAGGTCAATTCGCGCATTGCTCGCTGCGCGCGCTGCCCTTACCCTCCGGCCGCGCCATGGACAAGGTTCAGCAATTTTTCAAATCGATCGCCGACGCGGCGTGGTTTCAAAATACGATCACCATCGTCATCTTGCTCGCCGGGGTGCTCGTGGGCATGGAGACCTATCCGGCCCTGGTCGAGCGATTCCATTCGGCGCTGCACCTCGGTGATCAGATCATCTTGTGGATCTTCGTGGTCGAGATCGTGGTCAAGATGGCGGCCGAGGGGCGCAAGCCGTGGCGCTACTTCCTCGACCCCTGGAACGTGTTCGACTTCGTGATCGTCGCGGCCTGCTTTTTGCCCTTCGAGGGCAACGCCGTCACGGTGCTGCGGCTGCTGCGGCTGCTGCGTGTGCTCAAACTGGTCAAGGCGCTGCCCAAGCTGCAGATCCTCGTCGGCGCGCTGCTCAAGAGCATCCCTTCGATGGTCTACGTGAGTGTGCTTTTGTTCATGCTCTTTTACGTCTACGCGGTCGCGGCCGTGTTCTTGTTTGGTGAGAACGATCCGCTGCACTTCGAGAACCTCGAGATTGCGATGCTCTCGCTGTTTCGGGTGGTCACCCTCGAGGACTGGACCGACGTCATGTACATCAACATGTACGGCTGTGATCGCTACGGCTATGGGCCGGACTCGGTCGTCCAGTGCACCTCGCCCAACGCCCAGCCGCTGCTCGGGGCGCTGTTCTTCGTGTCCTTCGTGTTGACCGGTACGATGATCATCTTGAACCTGTTCATTGGCGTGATCATGAGCGGCATGGACGAGGCCCAGGCCGAGGCCAACGAGATGCTGCGCGCCGAGCAGGCCAACGAGCCGCCCACGCTGGCGGGGGAGCTCGACGCGCTGCAAGAGCAGCTCGACGCGATCCAGTCGCGGATCGGATCGCTCAAGCATCTGGCCAAGCGTCAGGTGTGAGGCGGGCTGGCTCGATCCGGGCCTCGCCGTCAACGAATTTTCTGGGCTCGGCCGCGCGCAGCCCGGCGGGACTGGTCTTTCGATCAACTCGGACCAGAGGGGCGCCGAGATTTCCGTGCCTGGGGGTGGTGTCTGCGCGGCCAAAGCGTCACTCTAGTGAGACTTCAACGCATACGCGAGTGGAGCCTCCAGCATGACTCAACGCAAGACTTTCCTGAAGTATGGTCTCGCCGCCGGTGCCCTCGTGGCCTTCGTCGCGGGCAGCTTGGTGACCACGGGCGTGCTCGCCTCGGACCACGCCGAGGCCCCGGGCACGATGACCGACGCCGAGGCCGACATCTCCGACTTCTACGCCTGGTACACGGGCGAGAACATCGTGGTCGCGGCGACCTTCAACGGTCTGCAAGAGGCCGGCGCCGAGCTCGAGCTGGACACGGCCGTGCTCTACAGCTTCCACTTCGACGTCGACGGTGACAACGTCTCGGATCACGACATCCACTGCCGCTTCGGAGACAACGGCGAGGGGCGCTACGGCATCCAGGTCAGCGACCTCCCCGGCGTCGGCACGGTCGAGGTCGACCTCCCCGATCTCGAGGACGCGGGCTACGACGTGGGCGGGGCCATGGTCTTCGCCGGTCAGCGCGACGATCCCTTCTTCTTCGACCTCGACGGCTACGCGGAGACCCTCGACACCGAGGAGCTGATGCTGGATCCCGAGAACGACAGCTTCGCGGGGACGAACGCGGACGCGATCGTGCTCGAGTTCAGCGCCGCCGAGCTGCTCGGTGACGCGACCTCTTTCCAGACCTGGGTGACCACGGCCCGGCTGCCTTGAGCCAAGCAGGAGACGACATGAAGATTCAAGCCAAGCTCTCGAGCCTGCTGCTGCTCCCCGCGTTGCTGACTGGCTGCCCCAGCGATGACGGCAACCAAGACGAGGTCGGGACCGAGACCGATACGGACGCCTCGTCGGGCGGCGAAGAGATCGATGAGTCGACGACCGGCGACGAGTCGACGACCGGCGAGTCGACCACCGAAGAGGCCACGGACAGCGAGGAGACCACGGACACGACGGGGGATCCGGTGCCCGAGGTCGTCTACTCCACGGCCGCCTATGAAGACTATGTCCGCGTCGACCGTGCGGGCATGCCGGCGATCAACACCGTCCTGATCAACTCCAAGGACGACTACAACCAGGCCGATCCCGAGGACGACGCCCTGGAGGCCTTTGGCTTCGAGATCCTCGCCAACGTGCTGGGCTTGCACAACGTCCTGGACGGGGCGCTGATGGACGCTGGCTACACCCCAGCGACCGCCGGCAAGGGGATCGACCAGGCGGGCGTTTGGATCCTCCCGGACACGCTCAAGGTCGACCTCGAGGGCGAGGGCGGCTTCCCGGCCGGGCGCGCCCCGGGGGATCCTGTCATGGGCATGACCTTGTCGCTGCTGCTCCTCGACCTCGACGTCGACGGCCAGGATGCGCAGACGATGGTGCCCCTGCTGCCCACGGACAACGACGTCAGCTTCCTCGCTGACTTCCCCTACCTCGCCGAGCCGCACGAGTGAGCTCCGATGCGCAGCGGCCCCGTCCTCGTCCTCTCGTTCGCGCTCTCGCTCTCGGCCTGCGCTCAAAGCTGCGGCCAGGAGCGAGCGGCGAAGGGCGAGGGCGAGGCCGCTGACGCGGCGCAGGCTCCGACCCCTGCCTCCGCCCCCGCCCCCGTGGCAGCGCCGGCCCTCGCGTTCGCGCGCGACGACCAGGCGTACCGTGACGCGCTCGCGGACCTCGACTGGGAGATCGCGGCCGCGGAGGCCCGCGCCGAGGCCAACCCGCGCACCTGGCTGGTGCTCGAGAAGGTCGCCGGGCTCCATCTACAGCGCGCGCGGCTCAGCGGGAGCTACGACGACTACGCGGCGGCCGAGGACGCCCTGACGCGGGCCTTCGAGCGCGCGGCCGAGGGCTCGGGCCCGCTGCTGACCCGGGCGGCGCTCAACTTCAGCCTGCACCGCCTCGACCGCGTCGAGGCCGACCTCGACATCGTCGCCAAGCGGCCGGTGCTCGGGGATCCGACCCGCGCCAGGATCGAGAGCATGCGCGGGGCGGTGGACTTCGAGCGCGGCGACTACGAGGCCGCGCTCGCCCACTTCGAGGCCGTCGAGGGGCTCGACGAGACTGGGACGGTCCTCGCCCAGCGGGCGCAGTGGTACTGGCGGCACGGGGACATCGAACAGGCCGAGGCGCTCTATCGTCGGGCGGGGTCGCACTACCCCGAGGACGCCCTCGAGCCGCGGGCCTGGACCGAGCTTCAGCTGGGGATCATCGACCTCGAGCGCGGCCGCTACGAGGACGCCTTCGAGCACTGCCGCGCTGGCGCGGGGATCCTCGGGGGGTGGTGGCTGCTCGAGGAGCACATCGCCGAGATCGCGGGCTTGCTCGGGCACCGCGAGCAGTCGCTGGCGCTCTACGCCGAGATCATCGCGCGCACGGGCAAGGGCGAGTTCATGGACGCCCGCGCGGCGCTGCTGCGCGAGGATCCCAGCGAGGCCGCGCAGGCCGAGGCCGACGCGCTCATCGAGCGGGCGGGCCAGACCTTCGCCGCCGAGCTCGAGCGCTACCCCGAGGCGAGCTACGGCCACGCTCTGGGTCACTACCTGGAGTTTGGCCCTGCGGACAGAGCCCTCGAGCTGGCCGAGGCCAACCATCGCCTGCGTCCGGGGGTGCCCGCGAAGATCGCCCTCGCCGAGGCGCGCTTGGCCAGCGAGGATCCAGAGGGCGCGCGCGCGGTCATCGACGAGGCCCTGGCGACGGGCTGGTCGTCGGCGGCGCTGTCTTGGACGGCGGCCGAGGTCTACGCCGCCCTCGAGGACGAGGCCCGCGCCGCCAAGCTGCGCGCCCAGGCCAAGGCCATCAACCCGCATATTGGCGAGCCATGAGGCGCGCTCTCGTGGCGCTCGGCCTCGCGCCGTGGCTGTGTCTGGCTTGTCCAGGCTGCTCGAGCTGCGCGGACGAGCCGAGCGCGGCGATGGGGGCCGCCAATGCGCGCGACGGCGACGGCGACGGCGACGGCGGGGGCAGGAGCGGGGACGGTGGCGAGGACGAGGCGCGGACGAGCGCGGGGAGCGACGCCAGCGAGCGCAAGCGAGACTGCCTCGACGCGCTGATGGCCCGCGACGACCTCGAGGGGCGCTTCGTGGCGATGCTGCGCGCGCTGTGTGGGGAGTCGATCAACCGCGAGATCCCCGGGGTCGCGGTCGCGGTGGTCGAGCGCGGGGGGGAGGGAGAGCCCCCACGCATGGTCATGCACTTCGAGCGCGGGGTGAGCTGCTTTGGCGAAGACGCCCCCGTCGACGCGAGCACTCGCTTTCGCCTGGGCTCGATCTCCAAGGTGCTCACGGCGGCGCTGGTCCTCGGGTTCGTGGACGAGCGCGAGGGCTTCGCGCTCGAGACCCGCGTCGGCGCGAGCGGCCTGATCCCCGGCCTCGTCCTCCCGCCGGGGATCCGCGATCCCAGCGTGGAGGCGCTGCTCGGCCAGCGCGCGGGGCTGGGCCCGATCGAGCCCGAGCAGGTCGTGGCCGACGATGGCGACTGGCGGCGGGCGCTGACGGCCGCGCCCCAGCGGGAGGGCGAGCACAGCTACGTCAACGCCAACTATGTGGTCCTCGGGGCCATGCTCGAGGGCCTCGCGGGGAGTGACTATGGCCAGCTCGTGCGCGCGCGCCTGGCCGGGCCTTTGGGCCTGAGCACCCTGGGCGCCGACGCGGAGGTCGCCGTGGCCGAGGGGGCGGCCTGTGGCCACCTCGAGGAGGATCCGGACCGCCACCCGATCCTCGTCAGCGAAGACCTCGACTTCATGCCTGGCGACCCCAGCTGGCTGCGACCCACGGGGGGCGTGCTCGCCGACGCCGAGGACCTGGGCCGCTTCGCGCTGGCGATCGGCGGCCCCGAGCTGCCGGGCTCCGCGGCGATGCTCGAGCCGGGCGCGCCGGTGCTCGAACGATCGGGGGAGCCGCGCAGGTACGACGAGCGCTACGGCCTCGGGCTGCGCGCGTGGACGCTGCCCAGCGGGCGGCTGGTCTACGGCCACAGCGGAGACAACGGCAGCTTCCGCGCGGAGCTGCTCTTCGTCCCTGGCCAGCGCGCGGTGGTGATCCTCGCCAACCGCGGCGGGGAGCTGGCGGTGACGCGGGCGGCGGCGCTGGAGCTCCTCGACGAGCCCTGAGCGCTCAGCTGGGCTGCCAGCTCGCCAGCTGCTCGCGCAGGGCCGCCTTGAGGAACTTGCCCGTCGAGGTCCGCGGGATCTCGTCGCGGACCACGTAGCCCTCGGGCAGCCACCACTTGGCGAAGCCCTTGGCGAGCAGGTACTCGGCGAGGGCCTCGTCGCTGGGCGCGGTCTGACCGTCGCGCAGCACGATCGCGGCGAGCGGACGCTCGACCCACTTCTCGTGGGGCAGGGCGACGACGGCCGCCTCGCGGATCGCCGGGTGCCCCATGAGCGCGTTCTCCAGCTCGACGGAGCTGATCCACTCGCCGCCGGACTTGATCAGGTCCTTGGTCCGGTCGGTGATCTTGATGTAGCCCTCGGCGTCGATGGTCACGACGTCGCCGGTGCGGAACCAGCCGTCGGCGGTCCACTTGTCCGGGGCCGCCCCGTCGCCGCTCTCGTCGGCGTAGTAGCTCGACGCGACCCACGGCCCGCGAACCTGGAGCTCGCCCATGGTCTTGCCGTCCCAGGGGACCTCGCCCTTCTCGCTCACGGCGCGGACGTCGACGAAGGGGACGGGCACGCCCTGGGTCGCGCGCACGCGATACTGTTCGTCCTCGCTGGCGTCGCGCATGGTCGCCTTGAGGGCGGCGACGGAGCCCAGCGGGGCCGTCTCGGTCATGCCCCAGGCGTGGATGACTCGCAGGCCGAGCTCGTCCATGGCGCGGATCATCGACTCGGGGGCGGCCGAGCCTCCGACGACCATGCGCAGGTCGGGCTCGAGCTTCCAGCGCCCAGGGTTGGCCTCGAGCAGCTGTTGAATGCCGAGCCAGACCGTGGGCACCCCGGCCGAGCAGGTCGCGCGCTCTTTTTGATACAGATCGAGCAGGCTCTCGGGATCGAGGTGTGGCCCTGGGTGAACCTGCTTGGCGCCGACCAGGGTCGCCGTGAAGGGCAGGCCCCAGCAGTTGGCGTGGAACATCGGGACCATGGGCACGACGGTGTCGCGCTGAGATAGAGCCAAGGTGTCGACCATGGCCGAGGCGAAGCTGTGCAAGACGATCGCGCGGTGCGAGTAGATGACGCCCTTGGGGCGGCCCGTGGTCCCGGACGTGTAACACATGCCCGCGCCCATCTCCTCGCGCAGCGGCGGTGACTGCCAGTCCTCGCCGACCTCCGTGAGCAGGGCTTCGTAGTCGATGTAGGGCTCGGGGACCTCGGCGCCGGACAGGCGGACGACGAAGACCTTCTCGAAGGGCGCGTCGGCCTCGAAGGTCTTCAACAGCGGGAGCAGGACGTCATCGACGATCAGGAAGCGGTCCTGGGCGTGGTTTGTGATGTAGGTGAGGTCGCCAGGCGACAGGCGCAAATTGAGGGTGTGATAGACGCCACCGGCGAGGGGCACGCCGAAGTAGGCCTCGAGGTGCGCGTAGTGATTCCACATCAAGGTGGCGACGCGCTCGCCGGGTCGCAGGCCAGCGTCGAGCAGGCCCTTGGCGAGGGCCCGGGCGCGACGGCGCAAGGCGGCGTAGTCGTGGCGGCGCAGCGACTTGTCGGGCATCTGCGAGACCACCTCGACCTTCGGGAACAATTGCGCGGCGCGGTCCAGGAGATGGTCCAGGGTCAGCGGGAAGTCCATGATCGTGGCAGTCGTATCGGTCATCGCGTCTGCATGCTCCCACATTCGGGCCCCAAAGGGCGCTGGGAGCCGTCCTGAGCCAGTTTGGGGCGCCTGCGTCGGCGTGAGCACGCTCGCGGGAGGGGGGCCTGAGGGTGTTTGCGTTCAGTTTACGAACCCCCTTCCTACGAATGACGGCCCTTACGAGGTCGGGCGCTATCTTGATTTTCGTCAGCCACCGAAAGGACCCACCGATGACCATCACCAAGTTCACGACCGGTATCTCCCTCGCCTGCGCCATGCTCTTCACCGCCGCTGCCTGTGACAGCGAAGAGGTCGACGACCTCACCGAAGAGCGCTCCGCTGCGGCCTCGGAGCTCGACGTCGAGACCGAACTGGATGCCGCGCCCACCGACGCCGAGGGCAAGCGCCCGCGCCCCGAGCCCGGCGACTTCCTGTGCAAGGACCTCGAGTGCAGCGACGAGCAGGCCGCTCAGATCTCCGCGCTCTTCGCCGAGCGCCACGAGGCGCGCAAGCTGGCCCACGAGAGTAAGTCCGAGTCACGCGAGGCCTTCAAGGCCGCCCGGGCCGAGAAGGACGCGACCCTCGCGGCCGCCTTCCGGGCGGAGAGCTTCGACGCCAGCGTCCTCGAGGATATTCGTCCCAAGATGGATCGCTCGGCGCACGTCGACGAGGCCGTCGAGTTCGCCAGCGAGCTCCACGCCATCTTGACCCCGGCGCAGCGGGCCACCCTCGCCGACCGCATTCAGGAAGGCGGCCCGATGTTCTTCGCGGGCGGTCCGCGGGGCGGGAAGCACGGGATGAAGGGTCCCAAGGGTCCGCGCGGCAAGAAGTCCTCCGATAGCGAGGACAGCGAGAGCAGCGAGCGTCCTGCCCCGCCGGCCGGGGATCGCGTCCCGCCCTCCTCCGAAGAGCGGCTCGCGCGTCACGTCGAGAGCTTCTGCGAGCCCATCGAGTGCACCGACGCGCAGAGCACCGCGCTCGCGGCCGCCTTCCAGGGCGCCCACGAGGCACGCAGGGACATGCCCAAGCCCGACTTCTCGTCGGTGGCGACGGCCTTCCGCGCGGACAGCCTGGACAGCTCGGAGCTGCGCGCGGCCATGCTCGCGGCCAAGCCCGAGGTCGAGTCTTCGGGGTCGTCCTTCGGCGAGGTCATCGCCGAGGTCCACGACATCCTCACCGCCGAACAGCGTGAGGTGCTCGCGGAGCGCATCGAGTCTGACGGCCTTCACGGCCTGATGGGGAAGGGTGGACGCCGCGGTCACCACGGCCCTCGCGGAAAGAGTGATCGCGCTCCCGAGTGAGCGGATTCGATAGCCTCGAGGCTGCTCGAAAAGACCCGGCTCGCGCGTGGCGCGAGTCGGGTCTCGTATTTGGTCGAAGCGTCCCAAGCGCGGGCAGACTGGTCTAACGTCGACGCGAGGTTCATGGGACGAAGTCGGATCCTTCGCTTGCAACTCGTCGTGCTCGCCATCGACGTGGTGGTGTGTCTGCCCTCGTCGTTGGCGTGGGTGCTGCTCTTTGGGGTCAGCGAGCCCACCGCAACGACCGTGGTGATGCTGCTGCGGGCCGTGACGTGGTTCGTGGCGCTTCGGCGGATGCTGGCTCCAGCCCGGGCGTGGGAGCGAGCGCGGCGCGCTGGCGGTGACCCGCTCGATGTCGAGACGCTGCGCGCGGCAAACCACAGCTTGCAGCAAACCCCGCGCCACTTTTGGCGGATCTATGCCTGCAGCTGGGCGCTCGCGCTGGGCGTGTTGTTCGCGATCGGGATGGTCCGGGGGATGAGCGCGGCACAGGAGGTTAGCGCGCTGTGCAATTGCGTTGCGATCATCTTCGCCATCCCGACGCTGATGGTTCCCATTTTTCGCAGCGTGCTCTTCGAGACCAACGCGGCGTTGGTCGATGATCTGTGGGCCCGCGGGCTGTCTCCAGAAGGCCCTCGCGTGCCGCTCGTCGAGGGCCTCGTGGGGGTGTTCTTGGGCCTGGTCATCGCGTTGATGCTGGGCATGGTCTCGTCCGTCACCTGGTACCGCGCGGAGGAGCGGACGAAGCTCGCTGTGAGCGAGGCACTGCGTGATGTCGAACTCGACGCCCAGCGGATCGCGCTCACGGGCGGGCTCGACGAGCCCACGGCGGAAGGCGCGAGCATGGTGGCGGGTGTGGGGGAGCTGCCCCCGCAGCTGCGGGCGCTCGACGGGGAGGAGACCCGCGGCATGGCAGAGCTGAGCAGCGAGCGGGTGTTCGCGGCGGCGGCGGTCGGGGACGGGCGCTGGGTCGTCTACGAGGGCCCCCTCGATGACGATGGCTGGGCCTTTGGTCTGTTCATGATCATCGCGGTCGTGCTCGGCGCTGCCCCGGGCCTGGCGGCAGGCCCCGCGCTCAACCGTGGGCTGACGGCGCCGCTGACCCAGCTCGAGGCCAGCGCCCGGAAGATCGCGGAGCACGGTCGGCTCCGGGATCAGGCCCGCGTGGTGACCTTCTTCAACGACGAGATCAGCGACGTGGCCCGGGGCTTCAACGCGATGTTCGACACCCTCGAGGAGCTCGCCGCGGTCGCGTCCGTGGTCAGCGAGGGCGACCTGCGGGTCGATCTCGAGGCGCCCGGTGACCTCCAAGATGCCTTCCGCGCGATGATCTCGAACCTCGGCGAGATGGTCGTGCAGATCCGCGGCACGGCGCTCGAGGTCGCGGCCGCGGCCGCGGAGATCCAGGCGGCCGCGCAAGAGCAGGAGCGCGCGGTCGAGCAGCAGTCGAGCAGCGTCCAGCAGGTCGGGAACACGGTGGCCTCGCTCGCCGAGGCGGCGGAGCAGATCAACTTGGCGGCCTCGAACGTGCTGGCCAACGCCGAGCAGACCCGCGTGACGACCGACCTCACGACGGCGAGGATCAGCGAGCTCAGCGCGCTGGCGGGGGGCATCGACGAGCTGCTCTCGCTGATCCGCGAGGTCGCCGAGCGCAGCGATCTGCTCGCGCTCAACGGCTCCCTCGAGGCCGTGCGCGCCGGTGAAGCCGGGCGGGGCTTCGCCCTGGTCGCCGCCGAGATGCGCCGCCTCGCCGAGCGGGTCACGGGCACCGTCGCCGACGTGGGCGAGCGGGTCACGGGCATCCAGGAGGCGAGCCGGGGGACCGTGGGCGCGACCGAGGAGAGCCGCCAGCTCGCGGTGAGCACCGCCGAGGCTGCGCGCAAGATCTCGACGGAGACGCAGCGCCAGAGCCAGGACACGGATCAGCTCGCGGTCGCGGTCTACCAGGTCGCGGAGGTCGCGGCCTCGACCTCCGAGGCGACCTCGCACACGCGCGCCACCGCCGAAGGCCTGCGCATCCACGCCGAGGCCCTCGAGGGGCTGACGCGGCAGTTCAAGCTCCGCGGTGACGACTGAGGCAGGGCCTGCGCCCTCTCGCCTCGGCGTGCTCGCAGCTCGCCGGTGAGGCGGGCCGCTCGCAGCCTCGCCAGAGGGCGAGCGGGCGGGGGTGCTCAGGTCCGCCGCAGGGATCCGGGTTTTTTGGCTGGGCGCTGTGAACGCGGCCCCCGGGCGCTATGCTCCGCCGACCGTGAACGACTGGACTCCGGACTCCTGGCGCAGCAAGCAAGCCACTCAGCAGGTCAGCTACCCCGACGACGAGGCGCTGGCGAAGGTCCTCGACGAGATCGCCTGCCTGCCGCCGCTGGTGACCTCGTGGGAGGTCGAGACCCTCAAGGCCAAGCTGGCCCAGGCGGGCCGGGGCGAGGCCTTCTTGCTGCAGGGGGGCGACTGCGCCGAGTCCTTCGATGACTGCCGCGCGGACATCATCACCGCGAAGCTCAAGATCCTGCTGCAGATGAGCCTCGTGCTCGTCCATGGCACGCGCAAGCCGGTGATCCGCGTGGCTCGGATGGCGGGCCAGTACGCCAAGCCGCGCTCGAAGACGACCGAGACCCGCAACGGCGAGACCCTGCCGACCTACCGCGGTGATCTCTTCAACCGCCACGGCTTCACCAGCGCCGAGCGCATCCCCGATCCTCAGCTGATGCTGCGCGGCTACGAGCGCGCCGCCTTGACCCTCAACTTCATCCGCGCCCTCGCCGACGGCGGCTTCGCCGACCTCCACCACCCCGAGTACTGGAAGCTCGACTTCGCTGACGCGGCGCATCACGGCCAGGAGTACGAGCAGATCGTCAACTCGATCCGCGAGGCGATCGACTTCGTGCAGGTCGTCGGCGGTGAGCTGCCCGGGCTCCAGCGCGTCGACTTCTACACCTCGCACGAGGCCCTCGCGCTCAACTACGAGCTCGCCCAGACCCGCAAGGTGCCGCGTCGCCCGGGCTGGTACAACCTCTCCACCCACCTGCCGTGGATCGGCATGCGCACGGCCCAGGTCGACGGCGCGCACGTCGAGTACTGCCGGGGGATCCGCAACCCGATCGGCGTCAAGGTCGGCCCGGGGATGAGCCCCGAGTGGCTGCTCGAGCTGATCGAGCTGCTGTCCCCCGAGGGCGAGCCCGGGCGCCTGGTGCTGATCCATCGCCTCGGCGCCGACGCGATCGCCGAGCACCTGCCGGGGCTGATCGAGGCCGTGCGCGGGACCGGAAAGCCGGTGACCTGGGTCTCCGACCCCATGCACGGCAACACCGAGACCACGGCCGAGGGCATCAAGACCCGCCACTTCGACAAGATCCTCAGCGAGCTCCAGCAGGCCTTCGAGATCCACGCCAGCATGGGCTCGGTGCTCGGCGGCGTGCACTTCGAGCTGACCGGCGAGGACGTGACCGAGTGCGTGGGTGGAGCCAGCGGGCTCGCGGCCGCGGACCTCGGCCGGGCCTATCGCTCGCGGGTGGACCCGCGCCTCAATTACGAGCAGTCGCTGGAGATGGCCCTGCTGATCGCTCGGGCGGCCCGGCGAGCGCGGGGCTGAGCCTCGCGCTCACCGGAGCCGCTGGCGCGGGCGAGGGCGCTGGGGCAGCGGCGCCCTCGGCGGTCGAAGGCTGCGCTCAGCGGCGCGCGGGCAAGTGCGGTGGTGCGTGTGTGGAGGCGCTAGCGAGGGCCTGCGTCGGCTCGCGCTCAGCCTCACCGCGGTCGAGCTCGAGCAGGTGGAGTAGGTGACGCTCGCGCTCGCTGTGGTGCTCGATGGTGTCGAGGCCAGTAGGCGCGAGCAGGTCGATGAGCAGCGGCGCGGCCTCGCCCCCAAAGAGTCGGCGCAGCAGGCCGACGATGCGGGTCTCGAGCCGCTTGTTGCGGACGGCTGCGCGACCATACTCCTCGCGCAGCACGCTGACGGCGGCCTGCGCCGAGCGCAGCTCCTCGCCGAGGCCTTCGAGCTGGCGCTCGAGCTCGTCGAGCTGAGACGAGACGCCGCGCAGCTGGGCCTCGGCCGCGCGCGCGCGCTGGCGCTGGGCGTCGAGTTCGAGCGCCTGGGCCTGGAGCTCGGCGTGCTGGAGCTCGACTTGACGGCGCAGCGCCACGGCGGCGCCGCGGCTCGTGTGCAGCGCACGATCGCGCGCGTCAAACAAGATCCTTCCCAGCCAACCATCATTGTCATTCATGAATTGTCCCCCTCTCGTCGTGTCTGAATCCAGGACCGGAGCTTGGCGACCGCCAGGCCCATGACCGAAGAATCGCTGGCGATCACCGCCACGAAGGCGCCGACGGGATCGCAGGCCAGGGCGATCAACCGGTCGTCGCAGCTCAAGGTCAGCAGGCGCGGCGCGCCATGATCGAGCTCCTCACACATGCGGGTCGATGTCGCCGAGAGGATCCTGAGCCACGAGCGAGTCGACTCGATCTCACCTGGGCTCAAGCTCCCCTCGGCCCCCTGCCCGAGATCACCCCCCGACCACAGCACGGCCTCGACCCCAGGTAGGTGCGCGAGTTGGGTGTGCAGCGCTTCGCTGGACGGAGAGGTCTCGGGCATGGGCTGCTCCTGGTCCAAAGGGGCTAGATGGTCTCGTTGGCCGAGATCGAGCGCATCTTCATCAGCGCCATGCCGATGTTGGTGTCGAAGCGGCAGACCACGACGGTGACCGCGGACTGACTGCGCGTGAGCCTGGCGAAGATGTGGATCAAGTTGGTGGAGACCACGATGATCTCCTTGAAGTAGCGCTCGCTGGTCGTGACCCCGCGCATGCGCTTGAAGGTGCTCTCGATGGTGCTGATGTTGTCGCCCTCGAACAGGTCGCGGGTCGCGGCGGCGACGAGATCGAGGATCTCTTGCGGGTGGCTGTCGACGGTCTTGACGCCGAGCAGCATGCCCGTGGACATGTCGACGACGCCGGCGGCGACGGACTTGGGAATTTCGCCCATTGCCTTGGTGAGGATGGATTCGACGCTCATCTTCGCGCTGTCAGCATGTTGGAGGCGTGGCTGCTCGGCCGAGGTGGTGGCGTCGGCCGAGCGCCCCGGCCTAGTCGCGCAGCTGGGCGAGCACGCGCTCGGCGGGCTCCCGCCACAGCTTGGCGTCGAGGTCGGCGAACACCCCGAGCAGCTCGTCGAGCTCCTCGTCGCGGCCGCGCAGGGTCTTGAGGACGCGGTAGAAGGCGGGCTTGTCGGTCGCCGGCTGGTCGAGGGCGACGAGCAGGCGCTGGAGGACCTCGCAGTCGTTCTCGATCAGCGCTGGCCGGCGGTTGACCTCGAGCAGCAGCGAGGCGAAGGCGAACACGTCACCGAGCAGGCGCTGGCCGTCCTTGTCGCTGCCCCCGCCGCGCAGCCAGTCGATGACCCGGGTCTGGAGCTGGCGCAGGGATCGGCGATCCTCGATGCGCAGCTCCTCGTAGATCTCGCGGCCGACGAGGGCGGCGATGCCGGTCCCGACCAGCCGGAGGCTGCGCTCGACCCCGAGGGTCTCGGTCCGCGCCTCGACCCCGCGCAGGCCGTCGATGAAGCGCAGGTAGGCGGCGCGGGTGGCCACGGCGCGCTCGCGCTCGGTCTGGTAGAGGTTGGCGAACACCGAGGCCTGGCCCTCGACGGAGGCGAGCACCCGCTCGACGCCGCTGACCGCCTTGATGACGCGCCGGCGCGCGGAGCAGCACTCGGAGATCAGGCCCCAGTCGTCGAGGCGCTCGGCGCTACGCAGGGAGTCGCGCTTGCGGACGAGCTCCCAGCGGGCCATGAAGCTGACGTCGGCGACGCGCTGGTACTCGCCCTTCGAGCTGGCCTTGCTCGACCCGGCCTTGTCCGAGTCCTCGACGATGTCCTCGAAGAGCAGGTTGAACACCCCCGAGTCCTCGGGCTGGTCGATGGCGGTGGGGCTGTCGTAGTGGTCGAGGACCTGGTCGAGGCTGGTGATCGCGTCCTCGATGGCGGCGTAGACCGCCGGGAGCAGCTCTGCGCGCGCCGAGGCCCGACCCTCGAGCTCGTAGCGGCGGGTGTCGATACGCCGAGCGCCCTCGACCACGGCGTGAAGCGCCAGCTGGTGGGTGTCGCTCGTGCGACCGTCCTGAAGGTTGCTCGCGGTGGCCGTCATCATGTCTTGATTAAGATCCCGAAGGGGCACAGCGACAATGACTCGGGCAGGTCAAAAACCGGGCTAAGCAAGGGCCTCGAACACCACCTCGGGGGCGATGGCGCCCCGAATTGCCACAACTCGGCGCTCGCGGCGGCGTGGGTCATCGGTCATCAGCGGGCAGGCGCAGGTGGAAGCGAGCGCCGCGGCCCTTGGGCCCCTCGTCGACGCGAAGCGAGGCGTCGAGCTGCTCGGTCAAGGTCCGGATCAGCCGCAGCCCCAAGGTGCTGCCCTCGTTTTGGTCGAAGCCCTCGGGGAGCCCGACGCCGTCGTCCTCGACGAGCAGTCCGGCCTCGCTGATCTCCACGCGGATCTGCTGGCTATCGGGGGTGGGAGCGGCGGCTCGCTCGGCTCGCGGGTAGGCGTACTTGAGCGCGTTGGTCAGCAGCTCGTTGGCGATCAGCGCCAGCGGGACCGCGCGCTGGATGTCGAGGTGGAGCCCGGCTCCGCGCACGTCGATGCTCGCCGCCGTCGTGGTTGCGAACACGCGCTCGAGCTCGCTGGACAGGCGCAGCAGGAACTCGCGCATGTCGATGCTCGAGAGCTGGCCCGAGAGGTAGAGCTGCTCGTGGATCAGGACCATCGACCGGATCCGCCCGCGGCACTCGTCGAGGACCGCGCGCATGGCCTCGTCGAGGCCGAGGCCCTGGAGGTAGAGCAGGCTGACGACGACCTGGAGGTTGTTCTTGACCCGGTGGTGGACCTCGTTGAGCAGCGCGTCCTTCTCGGCCAGGGACGCGCGCAGCTGGGCCTCGACGCGCTTTTGTCGGGTGATGTCCAAGGTCGTGCCCTGCAGACGGAGCGGCCGGCCGTCGGCGTCGCGGGTCAGCTCGCCTTGCTCGAAGAGATAGCGCACCTCGCCGTCGGGGCGGACCAGGCGGTGCTCGATGGTGTAGGGCTCGCCGTGTTCGAAGCTGCGCTGGAGCGCGGCGGCGACGAGCGGGCGGTCCTCCTCGTGGACCATGGCCATGAAGCCGTCGTACTTGGGGGTGGTCGAGCCGACCTCGAGCCCGAAGATGCGAAAGATCTGATCGGACCACGAGAGCTTGTCGGCGCAGATGTCCCAGTCCCAGTCGCCGACCTCGGCGAGGCGCTGGGCGTCGGCGAGGCGGGCCTCCTTGATGGCGAGGGCGGCGAGCGAGGCCCGCAGGCGCTGCTCGTTGTCGCGGGCCTCGGTCACGTCGACGCCGGTTGCGACGATCTCGGTCACCTGGCCGTGCTCGCCGCAGATCGGGCCGAGGCCGACGTCGATGACCCTGGGCTGGCCGTCGGGGGTCGTGAGCTCGAGGTCGAAGCGCGCTGGCCGACCGGCCTGGGCCTGGCGCAGGGCTCGGCCCGCGCAGCTGCGGCAGCTCGCGTTGGGGTCGAGGCCCACGATCAGCTCGAAGGCGCGTCGGCGAGCGCCCTGGTCGCGGACCTCGAAGCGCTCGCGGGCGAGGTTGTTGAGCTCGAGCAGGGCGCCCTCGGGGTCGAGGATCGCCACGAAGGCGGTCATCCCGTCGAGCACCCGGCGCAGGCGCTCGCGCTCCTCGGCGAGGCTGGCCGTGCGCTCGGCGACCCGGGCCTCGAGCTCCTCCATCAGCTCGAGCAGGCGCTCCTCGGCCGCGTGTTGGGCGGTGATGTCGCTCGAGATCGTGACCATCGCCCCGGGCATGGCCGAGCGTTCGTCGAGGATATGCGAGCGACACAGCACCCAGCGCTCGCGGCCCTCGGGCAGGCAGACGCGAAATTCGATGGCCTGTGGGCTGGGCGCCTGTGCGCCCCCGTGGGCGGGCGCTGGCCGAGTCAGGGCCGCGCGCACGCGCTGGCGATCCGCCGGGTGGATGACCGAGAGCTTGGTCCATGGCAGCGCCCCGTAGAGCGCCTCGCGCTCGACCCCGAACACGCGCTCGACGGACTCGCTGGCGTAGAGCACCCGCTCGCGGCGCTCGTCGATCAGCAAGAACACCTCGTCGATGGCCGTGTCGATCAGCGTGAACAGCCGGCCGAGCTGCTCGCGCTCGAGGGTCGCCTGCTTGCGCGCGGTGATGTCGGTGAGCGTGCCGGCGATGCGCAGGCCGTGCTTGCGCGGGGCGTCGACGCAGCTGTAGCGCAGCGAGAGCCAGCGCAGCTCGGGCTCGCCGCCGTCGGGATCGGGGCGCAGCAGCCGGTAGTCGTGCTCGACCTGGACCCCGGGGGCGAGCGGGCTGGCGAAGGTCGCGGAGAAGTGCTCGCGGTCGTCGGGGTGCAAGCGCGCGATCAGGGCCTGGATGTCGGCGCAGGCGGCATCGCGCGCGAGCCCGGTGATTCGCTCGAAGGCCGGGCTGATGTAGAGCATGCGCGCGTGGGCCTCGTCGGCGATGAAGAAGGCCGCGTCGACGCGCTTGGCGAACAGCTCGAAGCGCTCCGCGAGGGCGGCGCGCTCGTTGGCCTCGCGCACGCGATCGCTGATGTCGACCCCGATCGCGACCAGGTAGACCTCGCCGCCCTCGCGCAGCTCGACGGTGCGGTCGTACCACTCGATCAGCCGCGGCGGCCCGCCGACGACGTGGATCGGGTTGATGTTGGCGTGGGCCTCCTGGCCGCGGATCGAGCGCGAGAACAGGTCGCCGATCCACTCGCGGTCGTCGTCGAGGATGAACTCGTCGAACCAGCTGTGACCGCGGGCGTCGTCGAGCGGGCGCCCGCACAGCGTCTCCATGAACGCGTTGTAGTGGACGACGCGCCCGGCGTCGTCGAGCACGAGGACGATGACCGGGGCGGCGTCGAGGACCGCGAGGGCGAAGGCCGGCTCGTCGAGCAAGGCCGCGAGGGGCTGCTGGCTCATGACGAGTGGGCGCGCTCGGCCTCGCTGAGGTGGGCGAGGAGCTCGGCCTGGGAGCCGACCTCGAGCTTGCGATAGATCGCCTTGAGGTGGTTTTTGACCGTGTGCGGGGAGATGTGCAGGGAGCTGGCGACCTCGGCCGGCCGCGGCATGCGGCGAAAGGCGAGCAGGACTTCGCGCTCGCGCGGGCTGAGCTTGTCGGCGACCACGGCGGGCAGCTCGTCCTCGCTCGCCGAGCTCGCGCCGGCGCTGGCAGCATCGGGCTCCTCGTCGTCGCGCTCTCCGCCAGCGACGAAGAGCGAGGCGCGCAGCCCCGCGACGAGCTCGAGCTGGGCCTCGAGCCGGCGCTCGGCGTCGTCGAGGCGGCGCAGGGCTCGGGCCCGGGCGACGCCCTCGGCGACCCGCGCCAAGAAGCGCTCGGGCGAGAGCGGCTTGGTCAGGTAGTCGACCGCCGAGCCGCGCAGGGCCTCGACGGCGGTCTGCAAGCTGGGGTCGCCGGTGACCACGAGCACGGGCACGGTCTGCTGCTCGCGCAGCACGGTGAGCCCGTCGTTGCCCGGCATGTGCACGTCGGCGATCAGCAGGTCGAAGACATGGGCGCTGAGCTGGGCGAGGGCCTCGTTCGCGTCGGCGGCGAGCTGGACCTCGCAGCCCTCGCGTTCGAGCAGGCGCGCGGCCGCCTTGCGGAAATGTAGCTCGTCGTCAGCGACGAGGATCTTGGCTCCTTTCAGCATTGACTGATCTCCTCTTCCTCGAACTCGAGCACCCGCGAGACCTCGCGGAGCAGCAGCTCCGGGTCCACGGGCTTGTGCAGGATCGGTGAGCGGGTGCGCTGCTCCTCGGCCGCGGCCGAGCCCGAGAGCAGGAGCACTGGGAGCTCGCGGGGGCCCTGCTCGAGGCGTCCCGCGAGCTCGAAGCCGTCCATGTAGGGCATGTCGATGTCGACGAGGGCGAGGGCGAGCGCGGCCTTGCTGCGCTCGGCGATCAGCATGGCCTCGCCCGCGCCGGTGGCGTGGACGACCTGCAGGCCCCAGCTGCGCAGCAGCCTGGCCATGATCCGGCGGTGGAGCTCGTCGTCGTCGACGATCAGCACGCGGCGGCTGCGACCGTCGAACTCGTGGGTCTCGAAGGGCGCGTCGTCGTCCTCGCAGGGCTGGCCGCGCCGGGGGAAGTACACGCGAAAGCAGGTCCCCCGGCCGGGTTCGGAGTTGAGCTCGAGGAAGCCGGCCGCGCCCTCGACGATCTCCTTGACGATCGACAGCCCGAGGCCGGTGCCGCCGGCGTCTCCGCGCGTGGTGAAGAAGGGCTCGAAGATCCGGCGCTGGATGGACTGATCCATGCCGACCCCGGTGTCCTCGATCTCGACGACGACCCACGCGCGGTCCTCGTCCTCGGGCCGCGTCCGGACCGCGCTGCGGATGTTGAGCACGCCGCCTTCGGGCATGGCTCGGTTGGCGTTGATCGCCAAATTGAGCACGATCTGCTCGAAGCGAGTGGGATCGATGGTCACGCCGCCGACCTCGGCGGAGAGCTCGAAGCGCACGTCGACGGCGGGGTTCATCGAGCGTCGGACGAGGCGCTCGAGCGCGCCGAGGATCTCGTTGACGTCGACCTCGCGGGCCTCGGCCTGGGCGCAGCTGCGCCGCGCGAGGGCGAGCAGGCGGGTCGTGAGCGCGCCGCCGAGCTCGATCGCGCTGTTGAGATCGTCGACGAGCTCGGGGAGCTCATCGGGGCCGGCGTCGGGCAGCATGTAGGTGGTCATGCTGACCACCGAGAGCAGGTTGTTGAGGTCGTGGGCGACGCCCGAGGCCAGGCGCCCGGCGACCTCGAGCTGGCGCGCGCGGGCGAGCTCGCGCTCGAGCTCGCGCTGGATCGACACGTCGCGGGCGATCAGCACCAGGCGCTCGCCGTCTTCGAGGGGCGCGAGGCCGACGGTGAGCTCGACGGGGAAGCGCTGGTCGCTGCGCTGGCCGAGGGTGCTCAGCAGCGCGCCCGGCTCGGCGCGGGCCTGCTCCAGGTCGAATTCGGGCAGCAGGGTGGCGATGTCGAGGCCGGTGAGCTCGCGCTCACGCGGCTGAAAGATCGCCCCGGCTGCGTGGTTGGCGAGCTCGATGTGGCCGTCGTCGTCGACGACGAGGACCGCGTCGGGGGAGTGGGCGAGGATCGTGGCCTGGACGGCCTCGCTGCGCCGGCGGGCGAGCTCGGCCGCGATCCGGGCGCGCTCGCTCGCGTGGCGGTGCAGCGCGGTCTCGATGGTCAGCCGCAGCAGGCGTTCGTCGAAGGGCTTGAGCAGGTAGCCCTGAGCGCCGACGGCCTTGACCCGGCGCAGGGTCTCCTCGTCGCCGTGTGCCGTGAGAAATACGATTGGGACGTCCCAGGGGCGCAGATCCTCGGCGAGCTCGATGCCGTCGCGACCGCCGGCCAGGCGGATGTCGAGCAGGGCGAGGTCGACCTCGCCTCGCTCGACGCCGGACAGGGCTTGCTCGGCGGTGCGCGCGACCGCGGCGATGGCATAGCCCTGACGACGCAGACGCTCCTCGAGCTCGAGGGCGACGATGAGTTCGTCTTCGACGATCAGGATGCGGGGCGAGGGCATCAGCGCTTCGTGGCTTCGAGCATCGAGAAAGCCATCTGATGATATTGTGTTTGAGTTTCTGCATCCTGTCTTTGACCAGAGGCAGAAATGATCACTGTGGTGCGAATGGCGACAGTCCCATTCGCGAGGATGGGGGGCGGCCGTCAGGTACAGTCCTGCGGGTGGGAATGGGCGAAACGAGGGGTCCCGCGGCATGTTTTCTAGCGCAGAACGAGGGCCGTGGCTGCTTTTATGGCGACTTCAGTCAGGTCGACGAATGCCAAATGCTCGGAGCCAATGACGCGAGTCCATTTTTACGCAGTTTCCAGGCTCGCCATGTTACACGCGCGAGCCGGGGCGCGTCAGGACCACTTTATCGCAGGCAGTCCAGAGACCGGTTCTGCCCGCGGCGCGCCGCCGGCCTTGCTCGCGCGCTCGACCTGCGCGCTGGCGAGTTCGCGCTGGAGCGAGGCGAGGCGAGACAGCAATGACTGGTTGGTCTGGTTGAGGGTTTGGAGGAGGGCGCCGGACAGGCCGTGGCCTCCGCGGACCGCGGCGTAGAGATCATCGAACACGCGCGCGAGCGCGGGCTCGATCTCGTCGGCGGCGTCGAGGTCGGGATCGCGCTGTGTTCGGCGCTCGGGGTTGATCGCGGCGACGCCATCGGCGACGCGCTCGGTGGGGACGCCCAGCCAGGTCAGCAGCTCGGGCAGCAGCGCCTCGGGCCGCTCGACCAGCTGATCGTAGGCCTGCAAGCGCGCGGGGTAGCGGCGCAAGCTGAGGTCGCGGACGAGGGCGAAGTTCTCCATCCACCACTCGAAGGCCGGCGGGAAGCGGAAGGGGTCCTTCGAGTCGGGCAGCTTGGCGCGGCGGGCCGCGTCCTCGAGGGCGTAGAGCCGGCGCAGCGAGCTCACGTACTCTCGCCACGGGCGGATGTTGGCGACGAGCTTGGTGATGTAGGCGCGCTCGCTACGGATGACCCCGGGGATGAAGACCTTGACCGCGTAGCCCTCGACGTGCTCGGGCAAGAAGTACTCGCCGGTCAGCGGGTGGGGGTTGGTGCGGTAGTAGATGCCCTGGCGCAGCAGGCTCTCGTAGAAGCCGTCGGGGTTGGCCTCGTGCAGGCTGCTTCGCCAGTTGCGCGGGAAGGCCTCGCCGAGGACCGGCACGCCCGCGGCGCGCAGGACCTGCATCCACATCGAGGTCCCGCTGCGCTTGGTCCCGGAGACGAGGATCATCGCTCAGGCCGAGCAGGCGTCCTCGAGGTCGCCATGCTCGCCGTTGCAGGGCCCGGCCCCGGCCTCGAGCTGCTGACAGTTGAGCCCGGAGAGACAGGCCATGTACTCCTCGAAGGCGCCGAGGCAGTCGATCCCGTACTGGCTGTAGTAGGCGAAGTTCACCGCGCAGTAGTTGTAGCCGTCCTCGAGGTACTGCGAGCCGTAGCACTCGGCGATCAGGTCCGCGTAGCCGTTGCAGATCACCGGGTCGCCGTAGGTGTCGGCCGTGGTCTCGGTGGTGTCGGTCTCGGTGGTGTCGGTCTCGGTCGAGGACTCGGCGGTGTCGGTCTCGGTCGAGGACTCGGTCGAAGACTCGGTGGTGTCGGTCTCGGTCGAGGACTCGGTGGTGTCGGTCTCGGTCGACGATTCGCTCGAGGACTCGCTGTCCGTCGTGGTCGATCCGATCTCGTCGCCGCCGTCGGTGGTGTCGTCCTCGCCGCCTTCGCCTCCGCCGGAGTCCGAACAGGCCAAGCTCATGGGTGCAGCGGCGAGCAGGAAGAGGAGGTTTCGCGTGCTCTCATGCATGCTTGGAACTAGATTAGCAGCGCAGGGACCGGCGCAAATCATCAAATTTCGTAGTTGGGATCGCGTCTTCGTGTCGCGTCATCGCCGCGCGAAGTAGTGAAGCGGCGTGGGCCCTGCTAGCCTTCGGCCGCACGAGCGCCACTTCGTGCCCGATCGAGCCGAGCCAACCGTGACCGACGCAAACTCGAACCCGCCGAGCCAACCTTCGAGCCCGTCCGCGGATCCAGTCGCGAGCGACTTCGATCAGAGCGAGCACATCACGCACACCCTCGCGCCGCCGATCACGGACGTCGCTGGGGCCTACGGCGTGGTCCAGCGCGTCCGTGATCGCCTGCGCCTGGCCGTGCGTGGCCGCGACAACGAGATCGAGCTGATCATCATCGCGTTGCTCGCGGACGGCCACGTGCTGCTCGAGGATTACCCCGGATCGGGCAAGACCACGCTGGCCAAGGCCCTCGGTGACTCGATCATCGACGACCAGCCCCATGACGACATCGTCACAATTCGCCGGATCCAATTCACGCCGGATCTGCTGCCGAGTGACGTCACGGGCACGACGATCTTCGACCCCAACACCAACCGCTTCTTCTTCCGCCCCGGGCCGATCTTCGCCCACGTGGTCCTGGCCGACGAGATCAACCGGACCTCGCCCAAGGTCCAGTCGGCGCTGCTCGAGGCCATGGCCGAGAAGCAGACCACCGTCGACAACCGCACGCGCAAGCTCGACGAGCTGTTCTTCGTCATCGCCACGCAAAACCCCCTCGACCTCGCGGGCACCTTTCCGCTGCCCAGCGCTCAGCTCGATCGCTTCTTGTTCAAGATCATCATGAAGCACATCGATCGCCAGGCCGAGCTCGAGGTCCTGGCGAGCATCAAGAGCCGCCGCGACGGGGCCGGCCGCGACCTGCCCCGGGTCACGCGCACGGAGATCATCGACGCGCGCCGGGTCGTCGAGTCGCAGATCTTCGTCCACGACGCGATCCGCGAGGCCCTGGTCGACATCGCCAACGCCACGCGCAGTCACGAGCAGGTGCTCCAGGGCGTCTCGACCCGCGCGCTGGTCCTGATGATCCCCGCGCTCCAGGCCCGGGCCATGTCGCAGCAGCGCACCTACGTCAGCGCCGACGACGTCGAGGCGCTGAGCTACCTGGTGTTCACCCACCGCCTCGAGTGCGCGCCCGGAGCCGAGAGCGTCGAGGCTATCATCCGCGAGTGCAGCGCCGACGCCCTCGAGACCCTGGCTCGCAAGACCTTGAGCGCCTGAGCGCGTTGTTCGAACCCGATGGACGCCCGTGAGCACGACCGCCGATCGCCGCCGCCTCCTCGCCGGGCGCGCCTCCGTGGCCGTGGCCGTGGCTCTGGTGCTGATCGGCGCGCTGCGCTTTTTGACCGACACGCTCCACGAGATGAACCCGAACTACTGGCGGGCGCTCTCGGGCACGCCCTTGCGCTACCTGGTGCGCGCGCCCAGCGACGGGAGCGTGGCCGGCTGGCTCAACGCCCAGTGCTTCAAGCTGCTGGCCATGCCCACGGGCTTGGCCCTGGTCTGGCTGGGCTTTCGCTTCGGCTCGGGGACCCTCGAGGACAAGCGCGAGCGCTTCGTGGATCCGGTGATCCGCGGCGTGTGGCTGGGCAGCTTCCTGGCCGGGTTCACGCTGATCGAGCTCGAGAAGCAGTTTCACATGCTGGGCATGGGCACGATGCTGCTCGAAGGCGAGCGGCCGTGGCTCAACCACCTGCTGCATCTGATCGGCTTTGGCCTGGCGTGGGGGCTGGGCTCGCTGCTGGCCTTCGAGCCGCTGCGCCAGTCGGAGATCGATCTCGAGCGCGAGCTCGAGGAGCTGGGCACATGAAGCGGTCGAGCGGGTCGAGCTGGTGCGGGGGAGGGGCGTCGTGAGGGCCTGGCGTGCGCGCTGGCAGCTTCGCCGCGAGCGCGAAGACCAGGCCGCGGGCAAGGTGGTGCGCGCGACAGTCGTGCGCGCGACAGTCGTGCGCGCGACTGTCGTGCGCGCGGCGGGGGGTCGACGGCGGCGGCGGATCCTCGCCACGCCGGCGCTGGTCCTGGCCTTCGGCGCCGGCCTGGTCCTCGCTCAAGACCCGATCGTCGGGGCCCCGGTGGGCCTCGGTCAGCCCCGGGACTTCGCGCGGACCGCCGCCGAGGACGAGGTCTGGGTGCTCTACCAGGACGACAAGCTGCTCACGGCGCGGCGCAAGGTCGAGGCGCTGCTCGAGGACGAGCCCGACTCGATCGTCGGGCACTACGTGTTCGGGCAGATCCTGCGCCGGGCGGAGGCCTCGCTGCCCCGGGCCATGAAGGAGCTCGGCCGGGCCCGCGAGCTCTACGAGCGCCGCTACCAGCCCACGGTCGTCAACGTGTCCGAGACCCCCTGGCTGCTCCACCGCGAGATCCTCTACGCGGCCCAGGCCACCGCCGGCGAGCTCGAGCGCCACGAGTATCAGCTCCAGCTCCTCGACTATCACGACTCGCTCTACGACCCGCGGCTGACCGCCGAGCACGCCTGGCCGCTGATGCTCCTCGGTCGCTTCGACGAGGCCCGCAAGTACGCCGAGAAGGCCACGGACAGCCCCGACGCCTTCCAGCGCTCCTTGGGTCGCAACGCCCTGTGCGCCATCGAGGGCGAGGCTGGGGCCCGAGGGGCGCGCTTCGACGCCTGCCTGGCCGCCTACGAGCAGGCGGCGGAGGCCGCCCGCGGCGACGATCCCCTGGCGCGCCCCGACGAGCTCAACTCGGTCACGGTCCACGCCTACAACGCCGCGCTCGCGGCCCTGGGCGTGCTGCGCCCCGACGAGGCCGAGCGCCTGGCCCAGGCCGGGGCGACCCGTGTCGAGTTCACCCCCGCCAACCCCTGGCGCCTGCTCGTGCGCCTCTACATCGCCCAGGGCCGGGGCAACGAGGCCGTGGAGGCCCTGCGCGAGATGCAGGCCTGGCGGCGCAAGCAGCCGCCCAACCTCCGCGAGCAGGTCCGGGCCGAGAGCGACGTGGCCTTCGCCAGCTTGCTGCTCATCGCCGGCGACACCGAGACCGGCATGCGCGTCGTCGACCGGGCGATCATCAACCCCGATCGCCGCGGCCTGACCACCGCCTCGCGCGAGCAGACCCTGGGCGCCCACGCGCTGCTGCGCCGGGCGATGCGGCGGACCCACGCCGAGCGCGAGCGCGAGCGGGCGGTGTGGTCGGGCAGCGTCGAGGCCGTGGAGATCCGCGCCGCGGGGGCGCAGCGCCAGGTCGATAGCTGGGCCGACGCCGAGCGCATCCGCAGCGTCGGCCACGACAGCGAGGTCCTCTACCGCAGCTTTCGGCCCTATCTCTCCGGCGGCCTCGAGCCCGTGCCCAGCTGGCTGCTGGGGGACCTCATCGATGTCCTCGGCGCCGGGGTGACCGCGGTGATCCTCGAGGAGGTCCGCGTGCGTGAGGGCGAAGACGGCTCGGAGGAGCTCAGCGAGCAGTTCGAGCCCTATTTCCAGGGGGTCGAGGCCGAGCTCGCGCTGCGCGACGGCGACGAGGCGCGCGCGCTGGCGCTGGCCGAGGAGGCCCTCGACGGGTTGCCACAATTCGAGGCGTTGCTGCGCGCGCGGGTCGAGGCCGTGGCGGGCGAGGCCGCCCTCGCGCAGGGGGATCTCGAGGCCGCGCTCGGCTTCTTCGCCGCGGCCATGCAGCGCGACGCGGGCATCGCCCGCCGCCGCGGCCTGGCGCTCCCGGCCGAGCTCAGCGGCGAGGCCAGCGGCCCCGTGGCCGAGCGTGTGCGCGAGCTGCTGGAGAGCTCGCCGCGCTTCGACTTTGGCGGCCGAGGCTTCGGCGTACGCGTGAGCGGCTCGGGGCGGGCGATCGAGGTCTGCCTGCTCGCGCCCGAGGGCGAGGTGCTCAGCTGCGCCGAGACCCCGCCGGAGCCCGAGGCCGATGCGCCAGGCGAGGGCGCAGGCGCAGACGCAGACGCAGACAATGCGGGTGAGGCTGGCGATGAGAGCAGCGAGCCCCCCGAGCCCCTCGATGATGACGACTACGCGGCGATGACCGCGGCGGCCTTCCACGAGCAGGCCTTCGCGATGCCCGTGGGCCTGTCGAACATCGACCTCGGCTCCCTCGACGGGACGGCGACGATCGCCGACGAGGCCGCGCGCGAGCGCATGCAGGGCCTGCTCGACAAGGTCCGCGCCGAGGCCGAAGACTGAGCCCAGCCGCGCTGTCTCGGCTCGGCGTCTCGCCTTGATCGCGCCACGCCCAGGGGCGATCCTCCCCCCGAGATGGCCGACTTCGCCTACGCCCCGCTGCTCCCCCTCGCCGAGGACGACACCCCCTATCAGCTGCTCACCCGCGACCACGTCGAGGTCGTCCAGTTCGGTGATCAGAAGATGCTGAAGGTCGACGCCGAGGGCCTGCGCCTGCTCGCCCGCGAGGCCATGAAGGCGATCGCCCACAAGCTGCGCCCCGGCCACCTCGCC
Source organism: Pseudenhygromyxa sp. WMMC2535 (assembly GCF_011083025.2). NCBI lineage: Bacteria > Pseudomonadati > Myxococcota > Nannocystales > Nannocystaceae > Pseudenhygromyxa > Pseudenhygromyxa sp. WMMC2535. The sequence goes on along the minus strand of NZ_JABJWV010000001.1, from coordinate 674,548 downwards.
CAGCTCGCCAAGATCCTCGACGACCCCGAGGCCACGGCCAACGATCGCTTCGTCGCCTACGACCTGCTGAAGAACGCGGTCATCGCCTCGGCCGGGGTGCTGCCGATGTGCCAGGACACGGGCACGGCGATCATCATGGGCAAGAAGGGTCAGCGAGTGTGGACCGGCGGCGGCGACGAGGCGGCCCTGGCCCACGGGATCTACGACACCTATACCCAGACCAACCTGCGCTACTCCCAGCTCGCGCCGCTGACGATGTATCAGGAGAAGAACACGCGCACCAACTTGCCGGCGCAGATCGAGCTCTACGCCGAGACCGACCCCAAGGTCGAGCTCGCCTACAAGTTCCTGTTCATGGCCAAGGGCGGCGGCTCGGCCAACAAGACCTACCTCTACCAGGAGACCAAGGCGCTGCTGAACCCCGAGAGCCTGCTGGCCTTCGTCGACGCCAAGATCCGCACGCTGGGCACGGCCGCCTGCCCGCCCTACCACCTGGCGCTGGTCGTCGGCGGGACCTCGGCCGAGCACAACCTCAAGACCGTCAAGCTGGCCTCGGCGCGCTACCTCGACACCCTGCCCAGCGAGGGCTCCGAGGCCGGCCACGGCTTCCGGGACCACGAGCTCGAGGCGCAGATCCTCGAGATCGCGCGCAAGACCGGGATCGGGGCCCAGTTCGGCGGCAAGTACTTCTGCCACGACGTCCGCGTGATCCGCCTGCCTCGCCACGGCGCGAGCTGCCCCGTGGGCCTGGGGGTGTCCTGCTCCGCCGACCGCCAGGCCAAGGCCAAGATCACCGCCGACGGCATCTTCCTCGAGCAGCTCGAGGCCGACCCGGCCAAGTACCTGCCCCAGGTCGACGAGTCGGCCCTGTCCGCCGACGTGGTCCGCATCGACCTCGACGCCCTGAGCATGGACCAGCTGCGCGCCGAGCTGTCCAAGTACCCGATCAAGACGCGCCTGTCCCTGAGCGGCACGATCATCGTGGCTCGCGACATCGCCCACGCCAAGCTCAAGGAGCGCCTCGACCAAGATGGCGAGCTCCCCGGCTACTTCCGCGACCACATCGTCTACTACGCCGGCCCAGCCAAGACCCCCGAGGGCATGGCGAGCGGCTCCTTCGGCCCGACCACGGCCGCGCGCATGGACCCCTACGTGCCGCTCTTCCAGCCCCACGGCGGCTCCATGGTCATGCTCGCCAAGGGCAACCGCTCGCGCCAGGTCACCGATAGCTGCAAGCGAAACGGCGGGTTCTACCTGGGCAGCATCGGCGGCCCCGCGGCGCGCCTGGCCCAGGACTGCATCAAGAAGGTCGAGGTGCTCGAGTACCCCGAGCTCGGCATGGAGGCGATCTGGAAGATCCGCGTCGAGGACTTCCCGGCCTTCATCGTCGTCGACGACAAGGGCAACGACTTCTTCGCGGGGATCTCCGGGCACAGCTTGCCCGTGACCAAGTAGCGACGAGCGCTGGGCTCGAACATGCGAGCGGGCCAGCAGGGAGACTGCTGGCCCGCATTCGCGACGGCGCCACGAAGCTGCTCACAGCGAGCTCGGGTGCGCCTTCACGGCTCTACCCTCGAGCACGGCGTACGCGTCCGTGAAGGCTCCTGGACCAAGAAGGTAGCTTTGAGCGTGTGACGCCTTCCACGAGTGGACGCAGAGACCCTCTCCCTGACAGCCGCGGCCACGGGTGTGCGAGAGGAGCAGAACCGATTGCCACTGACCTCGGTGTACTCGGCTCTGGCGAATGCGCCCATTGTGGGGACAGATTCCTCCCATCGGTGTCGCTGATTTGGAGTAGACGAACCACCACGGTGAGGAGGATGGCCATACCCTCGAGCTCTCACCGACAACCTCCCGCTCCGGGCGCTCGACACCGCAGTGTATGGAATCCGCGCTGCGTCCCATGTGGGCACTGTCGGCGGCGTGTAGGTCATCCAAACGGACAAGAAGAGCTCGCGCATACAGCTCATCCATTGCGCGCCCACATGTGGACGCAGAGAACCTCTCCCTGCCCCCACAGACGAGAGCTCAATCACGGTTGGAACCACGACCGGCGCCCGTCAACCGATTCTATCGATCCCGCGCTCGATCCCGCCGCTCAGGGGCTCGACGCGAGCAGGCCCAGCGAGGGCAGGCGCGCGGGCTCGAGCTGGCGCAGGAAGTGCCAGCCGATCCCCGACAACCCACGGAACAGCCCGGCGTGCTCGCTGCTGCGGTGCGGTCGCCGAGCCAGGGCCCAGGCCCCGCGGGCCTCGGCCCGCTCGCACATCGCCCCGGCGATCTCGCGGGCTCGCTCGACCAGGGCCGCCTCGCCGAGCGAGCGCCCGGCGTCGAGCAAGAACTCGGCCCGCCCGACGTTGCCGCAGCAGAAGTGGTCGAGGGAGCCAAAGCCGTGGCGCGCCGTGGTCTGGAGCGCGGCCATGAGCTCCTCGCCGCGGTGGGGCTCGTCGGCGGGGATCCGCAGGCGGACCATGCCGATGCCCGGGGCGCCGTTGCACCACGCGTGCATGAACGAAGGCCCGCCGGCGGGGACGTCGGGGCGGACGTCCTCCCAGTTGCCCTGCGCCGGGTGATAGAGGGTGCGCTCGAAGGCCAGGGCCTCGCGGGCGGCGGCGGCGAAGCGGGCCTCGCCGGTCTCGGCGGCGAGGCGATGCAGCGCCCAGGCGGTCCCGCTGGCCCCGTGGGCCAGCCCCGAGAGCCGCTGCCCCGAGGGGATCGGCCACGAGCGCGGCTCGCCGGTCCGCGCCGCCAGCAGCTGCTCGCCGCAGCGGCGCGCGAGGGCGAGGAAGTCCTGCTCCGGCCGCAGGCCGTGGACCTCGAGCAACACCAAGATCGCCCCGGCTGCGCCGCTGGACAGATCGTAGTGGCGATCCGCCTCGATGCTGGCCTGGTCGATGCGCCCGAGCACGGCGACGGCGTCGTCGAGCAGGGCCTCGTCTTCGAGCAAGCGCCCGGTCCAGGCCAGGCCGTAGGCCGTCGAGGCCAGGCCCATGACGCCGCCGAGGTTGCTCGGGATCAGGCTGGTCTCGCTCGCCGAGCCCATCGAGGGCCGCGCCGGACGCAGCGCGGCGAGGGCCAGGTCGCGGGCCTCCGCGTCGTCGAGCATGACCGAGGCCGCCGCGAGATAGAGCGCGACCCCGGCGACGCCGCTGTAGAGGCTCGCGGCCATGGGGTAGAGGCGAAAGGCGCTGCTGCCCTCGGAGACGTCGACGCTGAGCCAGGTCGCCGACCCGTCGGCGCCGCGGGTGGCCAGCTCCTTGACCCGCGCGGTGATCTGCGCGGCGGCGCGGCGCAGCTGCTCGTCGCTCGCCGCTCGGGCCTGCTCGTGCTCGTGCTCGTGCGCGTGGCCGTGGCCGTGGCTGTGCTCGTGCTCGTGCTCGTGCTCGTGCCCCTTGCCCTTGCCGACGGGCGCCGCGCCCTGGGGCGCCGGCGCGGGCCTGACCGCATCGCGGGCGTCGAAGGAGCCGCGGATGAAGCCGACCTGCTCGGCGATGTTCGCCTCGCTCAGCGCGGCGACGCGGCCGAGAGAGAGCTCGAAGCCCGAGCAGGTCCAGTCGACCTGCCAGCAGCGGGCGTCGGCGTCGGCCCGGAGTTCGAAGCGGGGGATGTCGAGGCCCTCGAGGGCGGCGAGCTCGGCCTCGACCATGGTCCAGCCGGCGACGCGCTCCTCGGCGCTGATGCTGGGGTTGCCGAGGGGTCGGGCCATCGAGTCCAGGGCGATCGAACGCCCGGCCCCGCTGCGCATCGCCTCGGGCACCAAGGAGCGCTGCCGGGCGTGCTCGTAGACCGGGGTCCCGCGCAGCAGCACCCGCACGGGCACCTCGCCGAAGGCGCGCAGCGGCCCCTGCTTTGCGAGCAGGGCCTCGCGTTGTGCGAGCAGGAAGCGGGCGGTGGCCTCGAAGCCGGCGACGAGCGCCTCGACGTGCTCCTCGGCCCGAGCGAAGCGCTCGCCCGCTGCTCCCTCGACATAGGGCACGTTGCGCTGCGGCGGGAGCTCGACCCGCAGCGCCTCGCGCCCGGCCTCGTCGGTGTTGCGGCGCTGGGGCACCCGGGCCTCGATCGTCGTCCGCAGCGATCCGCCGGGCCCGATCCCACCGCTCTCGTAGCCGCCCCCGGCGGGCACCGGCGACCAGTGGGGCAACAGCGAAGTGCCGATCACCGAGTGGCTGATCCGCCGCCCGAGCCGGGTCCAGGCGTCGTCGTCGGCGTGCTCGGGGGCCCAGGCCGGGTGCATCAGGGTCTCGACGTCGACGAGCACCGGATCGGCCCCGACGGCGATGAGGTTCTCGCGGTGGCAGTCGTTGCCGGCGAGCAGGTGAACGAGGCACAACAGCGCCCCGGCCCGGCGGTAGAAGTCGGCGAACTCGTCGACGCTGGCGCAGGGCGTCGCCCGGGCGAACTCGACCCAGCCGTGGCCCGGGCGAGCCAGGACCCGCAACCCGCGGAGCGAAACCGGAGCCCCGCGGGCCCGCAGCCACTCGAGCAGCCCGGCCCAGCGCGCCTCGATCGCGACGTCGCGCGGCTTGTAGACGATCTGGTGATCCCCGCCGAAGGACAGTATGCCCACGGTGCGGCCGCCGTGGTGGCGATCGGACATGTCGGCCTGCAGCGCCTCGACCGGCGGCAGCGCCCCGGCGATCCCGAGCATGTCGGCGAGCGCGGGGGCGTCGGCCTCGAGCTGCTCGAGCAGCGCCCGGTTGCTGGCGATCCAGTCCTCGACCAGCCGGCCCCAGCAGCGCGGGAGCGCGGCGTAGCGCTCGGCGATCCCCATCAGACCCTGGCCGCGGTGGAGGGCGACGAAGCGCTCGTAGAGCGCGGTCGAGCCCGGGTTGCTCGCGAGCTGGAGCAGGCGCTCGACCGACGAGCGCGCGCGGGCGCGGAAGATCGTGAACTCCAGGCTCAGGGTCGGATCCGAGACCTCCGAGAGCCGCCACAGGAGCTGGCGCTCGAGCTGCGTCCAGGCCAGCGGCGAGAGCAGGGCGACGCGCTCACCGAGCTGCGCCCGCAGGCGCTCGCTCGCGGCGGCGGCGATCGGGGCCAGCAGCTCGGCGAAGGGGATCGGGACCTCGAAGTCGAGGGCGGCCGGGCGCCCGCGCGGGGCCTCGCGCGCGTAGCTCTCGAGCACCCTCGTCGCGGCCTCGGCCCAGGGCAGGGGCTCCGTCGACGCCGGGCGCACCGGGCCGAGCAAGGCCCGCAGCTGCGCCGGGCTGCGGCCGGTGTCGGCGATCCGCTTGGCCCAGCGATCCTCGTGCTCACCGGCGACCAGCGAGCGCCAGCTCTGCCACAGCGCCTCGCCATGATCGGGGGCGCGCGCCTCCGAACTCGCCTCCTGCTGGGGAACCGGCTCGACCAACCCGGCGAGGCGCTCGCTCAGGCTCGCCGCCTCACTCGCCCGCCATCGCGGCTCGCCGTTCATGTCGTCGACCATCCTCGTTGCACTCCAAAGTAGATCTTGGCCCCGCGCAGCGTGGGGCCCTCGAGCACGAGCTTGACGTGGTGAAGCAGGTAATCCTGACGCAGGATCCGATCGTGCATGAGCCCGACGGCGGCCGGCGAGGCCTCGCGCTGAGGCCAGCGCATCAGCGCCCGCAGCTGCGCCGGTGTGCACAGCTCGTCGTCGACCAGCGCCTGCAGCAGCCCATCCCAGCGCTGAAGCGGCACCGCGGCCTGGGCCCCGCCGTAGCCGAGCTCGAGGCCGAGGCGGGCCCCGACCCGGCCGCCGCCGACGTCGACGGCCAGGGAAAATTGGCTGACGTGCTCGCCGTAGCGCCGGCACAGCTGGGCCAGGAGCTCGCGCTGTCGAGCGTCGTCGAGGCGCGCGAGCAGGGCCGCGAAGTCGTCGCGCGTGCGAGCGCACAGGCACAGCCGCAGCCCCGGCCGTGAGCGCCCGAGCATCCAGCCGACCTGAAACAGCTCGACGCCGGGGAGCGGCGCGGCCAGGCGGGCGAGGGCCTCGGCCTCGGGCCCGGGCAAGGGCGCGCCGAGGGCCAGCGCGCTCGCCTGCGCCGCCGCGTCGAGGCGCGCCTCGCCGCGGGGCGAGACGAAGATCGAAGCTCGGCGACCGCCGCGGCTGAGGTCGTACTCGAGCCACAGCAGATCGAGGCGCCCGACCAGCGGCGAGTCCTCGGACTCGGCGGCCGCGAGCAGCGAACGCAGCGGCGCCCCGCCCTGCCCCGCCGCGACCAAGGCCCGGGCCACTCGCTGCCCCGGGCGCACGCACAGCGCGAGATCGAGGCCGGCGGGGCCAGGCCCCAACCAGCGCTCGAAGCCCGCGGCCTGCACCTGCGGCAGGCCGCGGGCGAAGCCGTCGATCGCGTCGAGCTCATCCGCGGAGCTCAACTGCGGGATCAGCTTCGCCCGCGCCGAGGCGAGCATGTCCGCGAGGGTCGCAGCGGTCACGCAGCGCCGCGCTCAGCCGAGCTTGATGCTCAGATCGATGTCGGGGTCCGTGGTGCAGCAGCGGGCGATCGACGAATTGTAGGGCGAGTTCTCCGAGTAGCAGTTGCAGACCTGGCCGCTGCAGATCGTGCCGCCGGTGGTCTCCTTGGGCGGATCGCCGCCGCCGCCCCAGAAGGACGCGGCCTCGGCCTCGGTGATGATCGCCTCGCTGTCGGCCGCCGGCAGGTGGATGATCCGCTTGCTCGGCGTCTCGGCGACGGCGATGACCTCGAGGTTGACCGGCAAGGTCGCGTCGGTCTCGTACTCGAACACCTTCTTGGGGTCGCTGAACATCGCCTGGCGGTAGTTGGCGTTGTTGCGACACTTCGTCAGCATCGTCGCCATGTCGCCGTACTCGACGCCGCGCATGCCCTCTTGCGAGCACAGCACCACGTGGGCGACGTTGAAGTCGTCCTCGACGACTTCGACGCTGACCTCGGCGCCGAGCTCGATCCCGGCCTCCTCCAGGGTCTGCTTCGGCTTTTCAATCAGCTGCGCGCGCCACTGCGGGTCGGTCATGGCCTTCTCGACCACGTTGCCGTAGGGGATGTAGTCCCAGGACGCCGCCCGGGCCGCTTCGGGGATCACCAGCGCCACGCCGAAGGCCGACATGAATTGCAGCAGCTGTCGGCGAGAGGGTTCGAAGCGGCGGGAGGAGGAGTGCTTGTCATCGTCGCGCATCAATCACGGGTAACATCTTCGGCCCGAGTCGATCATGACTATCTCGGGAAAAACTCCCTCTGCACCGCTGGTACGCAACGCCTTGGTCCTACGAAGAGTCGCGCGTCCTCGCGACCAAGGTCGTGGGTGGGGCCCCTGCCCGATCGCCCGCCTACTCGGCCGTGCCGAAGAGCAGGTCCGGAACCGGCGAGACGGACGAGAAGAGCTCGCGAATATGGCGCTTGGCTCGCGTGGATGACGCCCCCACAGACTCTCAGGCTTTGAAGGTCAGCAGCGGTCGCATCCGCGCAACCGGAGCCACGATCCCCGCCTCGACCTGCACGTCGATCACCGGCGCGATCGCCTTGTAGGCCGCGGGCGCCTCCTCGCGCAGGCGCTCGCGGTGCAGCGCGACGCACTCGACCTGCGCGAGCCCGAGGGCGTCGTCGTCGAGGTGCCGCGCCGCATGCCGGGTCAGCGCCCGCCCGGCCCCGTGGGACGCCGAGGCCAGCCACTGCTCGCTCCCGAGCCCGACCATCAAGAACGACGCCTGGCCCATCGACCCGGGGATCAGCACGGGCTCGCCGGCGTGGGCCGGGGTCGCGCCCTTGCGGTGGACGTTGCGCCCGGCCTCGACGCTGATCAGGTTGTGCGGCCCGTCCCAGATCAGCGGGACCTCGAGCGCCCCGTAGCGCTCGCGCAGGCGCAGGCGCACGAGCTCGGCGAGGAGCAGGCGGTTGACGCTGGCGTAGTTGGCCGCCGTCGACATCGCCTCGAGGTAGCTGCGCGCGGCGTCGCCGTGGATAGCGAACACCCCCGGGCGCGGGTGGGCGAGGCCCTCGGGCCACAGCTCGCGGGCGCGCTGGCGCCAGTGCTCGCCGACGGCGACGCCGACGCTGCGCGAGCCCGAGTGGACCATGAACGCGAGCTGACCCTCGCGCACGCCCCAGGCGTGGGCCTGGGCGCTGTCGAGCACGGCCTCGACGACCTGCAGCTCGACGAAGTGGTTGCCGCCGCCGGGGGTCCCGAGGCAGGGGTCGCGGACGACGTCGAGCTTGCGCTTGGGCAGCCAGCGGTCCGAGCCGGGGAAGCTGCCGAGTTCGTGGGTCCGCTCGAGTTCGGCCTCGAGCTGGTCGAGCTCGGCGTGGCGCATGCGCCCGAGGGGATCGCGGGCGACCTGCTCGAGCCAGGCCGGGGCCCCGGCCTCGTAGAGCGCGCGCAGGGCCGCGACGCGCATCGGCAGGTCGCGGGTCCCGAGGAGCAGGTCGCCGCGCAGATCGTCGATCAGCTCGGCCTTGTGGGCCAAGAATCGGTCGAGGTCGAGGTCGACGACGTGCAGGCGCATGCCGCAGTTGATGTCGGTGCCGATCGCCTCGGGCACGAGCATGTCCTCGCTGGTCGCGACCACGGCGCCCACGGGCACGCGCGCGCCGGCGTGGAAGTCGGGCGTGGCCCGGGCGGCGACGACCTCGCCGCCTTCGGGGTGGCAGGCCGCGGCGAAGCGCAGGAGCTGGTCGGCGGCCTTGGTCGACAGCTCGAAGCCGTCGGGGAGCAGGACCTCGGCGGTGACGCCGTCGGGGGAGTCGGCGGCGCGCAGCGACCAGACGCTGCCGTCTCGGGTGACGTCGAGGCCGCGGCGGGCGAGGGCCGCGATCACGCGCTCGAGCTTGGGCCCGCGCCGGGCCTTGGAGTTGGGTTGTTCTTGCTTGCACATGGGTCGATGTCTGGCTGGTGCGTCGATCCGGTGAGACGCGCTACGGCGCGGTCACCAAGTCGGCGAGAGGAGGGTTGGGTTTTGGCCCGGGGGTCAGCAGCCAGACACCGACGAGCACGCGCAGGGTAGCCGAGGTCGAGGGGGGCGCAACAAACTTTCGCTACCATGGCCGACGTAGGAACCCAGATCGCCCCGGCCGCGCCGCTGGGCAGATCGTAGTGGCGATCCCCCTCGATGCTGGCCTGGTCGATGCGTCCGAGCACGGCGACGGCGTCGTCGAGCAAGGCATCGTCTTCGAGCAAGCGCCCGGTCCGTGGCCCACTTCTCACACTTGCCGCGCAGCTCCTTCACGGCAGCGTCACCGGGCTCGACGCCCTGCTTCTTCATCTCTGCGACGGTGAGCTCCTCGACGTTGTCGCAGACCTTCACGGCCGGCGGCGGACGCAGCCAGCCGACGTAGAGCACGACGATCGCCAGGATGATCGTCGCAAAGAGGCTCTACTCGAGCCGCCCGCTCAGAAGCTGAGGTCGAGGTAGAGGTTGCCCACGGTCATCGCCTGCTTGTACACGCCGTCGGCGCTGGGCTGGCGCGTGGGCGACTGGAAGTCGTCGAACACGCTGCGCCCCTTGGTGTCCAGGGGGAAGTAGATGAGCTGGGTGATCGTCGCGCCCATGGCCACGTGGCGGTGGGCCTGCCACAGCGCGCCGATGGACACGCTGACCTTGTCCATGTCGAAGAGCACCGGGTCCACGGTCTCCGGGGGGATCGCCGAGCTGTCGTAGCCCACGCCGAGGTAGGTCTCGAGCTCGGGCACGAACCAGTAGCCGACGCCCACGCGCACGCCCCCGGCGTCCTTCCAAAAGCGCGGGAGGTGCTGGGTGACCCCGAGCGTGTCCTCGCCACCGTCGCCGCCGAAGCTGCTCGGATCCTCGAGCGCGGTGTCGGCGTTGGCGAACTCGCACTTGCGGTCGTCGACGTCGGCGATCAGCACGCACTGCTTGTCGAGCACCGACCAGCGCGTGTAGTCGCCGAACATGCGCAGCTCGAGCTTGGGGATCGGGCGCACGCGGAAGCCGAAGCGGACGATGTCGGGCATCGACTGGGTGAGCTCGATCTCCGTGGTGTCGGCGGCCGGCGAGGCCCCGAAGATGTTGGTCAGCGTGCCCTTGAGGGTCATGCCCCCGCTGACGTTGGGCTGGCTGGTGTAGGAGGCGCCGATCCACAGCACGTCGTCGATCGGCTCGGCGGTCAGGCCGACGCCGAAGCCACCTTGCCAGCCGCTGGCCTTGAGCCAGCTGCGGCCCTCCTTGAGCGTGAAGTTCTCCTCGGAGGTGCCCGAGACCAGGTTGTCCGAGCTGTCGGCGTTGCGCGCCCGGACGGTGTCGAGGCTGCTGTAGATCGCGCTGCCGCTGAAGCCGATGGTCAGCTTGGCCGGCTTGATCTTGAAGGCGATCGCGCCGGTGAAGTACATCGAGCGCAGGTTGCCGTCGATCGCAAACCACCGCTGCTGGCCGTCGTAGGCCCCGGGGTAGAGCTCGCTGTTGGCGTAGCGCTCGTTCTTGTTCCAGCTCGCGCCGCCGCCGAAGGGCACGGAGAAGGACGCGCCGGCGTAGACCAGGTCGGTGCCGAAGTCCGAGGTCACGCCGAGGTAGGGCGCGCCCGCGACGTTGAAGAGCGAGGCCTTTCCGTCGTTGGCCCCGGGGGCGTAGTCGAGGCTGACGTTGGGCGCGCCCTCGACCTTGTTTTGGGTGTCGACGGCGCTCGCCGGGCGGTCGTAGCTGACCCAGCGCAGGGCCATCATCCCGTCGACGTACACGTGGGTGCCCTTGGACAGGGCGATGGCGCCGGGGTTGTAGTAGATCGCCGTGGCGTTCTCGGTGGTCGGGTGGCCGTGCTCACCGCCAAAGCGGGCGGTGCTGATGCCCGAGGCCTGGGCGGGGCTCGACCACAGGCACAGGCCGAGGCCGAGGCAGGCGCCGCCGACGAGGGCCGCGGTGGAGAGCGAGGAGAGCGAGGAGAGCTTGCGCTGCGAGAGGCGAGGGGAGGGAGCGGTCATGGGTGGTCGCGAGCCGAAGAAAGAGAGGGGGAGGAGGGCGCGGGCGCCGAGGTGAAGAGGAGCGGGGAGCGGACGCAGGGGCGCGCTCAGCCGCCCTCGGGCGCGACCATGTCGCAGCGGTAGGGGAACTCGGTCGGCAAGCTCGCGGGGTCGGAGCCGTCGTCGGCCAGGCGCATCGCGCCAAAGGTCGAGCCGGCGAGGTCGTAGGTCAGCGGGCTGGTGACCTCGCCCGAGAGCTCGCCGCACATCGCGTCGACGTGGACGATGTCACCGCTGACCACCAAGGTGGCCTCGATGTCGCTGCCGGTGATCGGGTTGGCCTCGCCGGACACCTGCACGGTGCCCATGTCGATCTCGAAGGCGCCGGCCTCGTCGACGGCGATGTCGCTGTAGCACAGCGGCTCGTCCACGAACTCGCGCGGCTCGGTCTTGGCGCCGACGTCGAGGCTCAGCGGCTGGAAGCAGAATTCTGCCGTGCCCGAGGCCCCGTCGGCGGCGTAGCTGAAGTCGACGTGGGTCGCGAATTGCAGCGGGGTCTCGGGGTCCAAGGTCGTGACCAGGGCGAACAGGAAGTCGCCGCTGATGTCGGGCAAGCTGGGATCCGCGGGCGGGACCATGTCGCAGCGGTAGGGGAACTCGGTCGGCAAGCTCGCGGGGTCGGAGCCGTCGTCGTCGAGCATGATCGCCGCGAAGGTCGAGCCGGCGAGGTCGTAGGTCAGCGGGCTGGTGACCTCACCGGTGAGCTCGCCGCAAAAGGCCCTGGCGTGGACGATCTCGCCGATGACCTGGAGCGTGGCTTCGATGTCGCTGCCGGTGATCGGGTTGGCCTCGCCGGACACCTGCACGTTGCCCATGTCGAGCTCGTAGTTGCCGTCGGCGTCGAAGCTCACGTCGGTGTAGACCAGCGGATCGCCCACGAACTCGCGCGGCTCGGTCTTGGCGCCGACGTCGAGGCTCAGCGGCTGGAAGCTGAAGTCGGCCGTGGCGCTCTGGCCGTCGTCGGCGACGACCATGTCGATGGTGGTCACGAACTGCAGCGGGGTCTCGGGGTCGAGGGTCGTGACCAGGGCGAACAGGTAGGTGCCGCTCATGTCGGTCAGCCCCTCTTCGCCGGAGTCGCCGCTATCGTCTTCGCCCCCGTCTTCGGTGCCCCCCTCGTCCTTGATGCGGTCGTCTTCGGTCGCGTCCAGGAACTCGTTGAAGCGCGCCTCGGGGTCGGGGCAGCCCGTGGTCAGCAGCGCGAGGGCGAGGATCCCGAGCGCTCGGCTGGCCCCGGGTCCAGGTGCATAGGCCATGTCGATCATCCGCAAAGGATGGTACACGAACCGTCATTGTGGGGGGCAATGGTCGATCGTCGATAGCCGATTGGGCCCACGGTCTCCCAGTGCCCGGCCAGTGCCCGGATAGTCGTCTGCACGCGTGCAGTCGTCTGCGCGTATGGCCATTCGTGCACGCAGGCGCAGCGAAGATATGCCTGTTTTTTGCTCGGGGTCCGCTCGGAACATCGTAATGGCGGCCATTCGTGGCCATTCGTGGCCATTCGTGGCCATTCGTGGCCACTCGTGGTCATTCGCGCGTGGCTCAGACCTGCCGCTTGCGCACGGACCACACGAAGCCGTCGTACCAAAAGTGCATCAACGAGACGACCAGCGTGATCGCCCATAGCGAGTGGAGCTGCGTGTCCAAGTACTGAACCCAGGTACCGTAGAGCAGCGGGAGCGCGATGAAGAGCGCGAGCACCAGCCACTTGCCCCCGCGCGTGCCCTCGAGGCGCAGGCCCCTGAGCATGGTCTTCTTCTCCATCGCCCAGACGATCCCGAAGTACTGGAGGGCGTGGAAGAAGTTCATGATGAAGAAGGCCTCGCCCCAGCTGTTGAAGCCCCAGGCGTAGAGCGAGACGGCGCCGGTGCTCGTGTACAAGAACACCTTCTGCCACGAGACCGCGTGGCCCTTGCGGGCGAGCTGAACGTAGTGGTGGACGTAGACGATCAAGAAGCCCGCCCCGCCGCCGATCAGCGCCCAGGTGAAGTAGGCCTGGTTGCCCTCCATCCACGCCGGGACCTCGGAGAAGAAGAGCACCCCGACGCTCTCGAATTCCTCGAAGTCCTCGAAGTGGTCGATCATCGTCGCGCCGGCGACGATCGGCCCGGCGTAGAGCAGCTGGTTGAGCGCCCAGTCGAGGCGGCGCCCGGCCTTGGGGTCGTTGCCGGCCTTGGCGTCGTAGATCCGGCCAAAGCCGAAGGTCTGCATGCCCGAGTGGTAGACGTCCCAGAAGGTACCGACGACCGAGGCGGTGATCAGCACATGGTCGGAGCTGATCATGCCCAGGTAGAGCAGCGCGGGGATCAGCAAGAAGCGCGCCTTGTGGAGGCGAAAGATCTCGCGGTTGGCGTGGCTGCGCAGGAACACCAGGACCAGGTGGGCGTGGATGAAGATGCCGATCAGCAGCCCCGCCCAGGTCACCTCCCAGCCCCACCAGCCAAAGCTGGCGTCGGAGAAGTCGGTGCCCGAGATCCCCCAGCCCAGGCCCAGGGCCAGGATCGGCGGGAACAAGAAGAACACCCAGTCGAACCAAGGGCTGACGATGTAGCCCTTGGGCTTGTCTGCGCTCGTGCCCATCGCGGGGTCGAGACTAACAGCCCCATCGGTGCGCCGTCAGGTCCGCGGCGAAGCGATGGGGCGTGGCGTCGCGGCGCTCAGTCGACGCCGACGATGCCGTCGATGGTGTTGCGCGAGATCGCGTGGTAACCGGGGCGCGCCTTGGCGTAGATCGCCTTGGCCTGGGTCTTGCCTTCTTCGCTGGTGACCAGCGCGCGGTAGATCGGGGTCAGGAATTTTCGCCGCCCGACCTGGATCAAGAATTCCTCCATGCGCGCGTAGGCGGGCTCGTAGCGCTTGTTGGCGGCGAGCACGAGCCACTGGCCGAGGATCTCGGCGTTTGTCGAGTCGGTCAGCGCGAAGCGCTCGTCGAGGGCGGCGAGCTGCTCGGCGCTGACGGTGTCGGGGAGCTCGCGCAGGAAGTGCAGCCACAGCCAGGGAGACCAGCGCTCGCGCTGACCGGTCTGGCCAGCTTTGGCCGGCTTGCCGGGCTTGCCGGGCTTGGGCTGGACCTCCTTGGCCGTGAGCTCGCCCGCGGCGAAGGCCCGAGCGGTGGCGGCGACCTCGTCGAGGATCGGGGCCACGGGCTCGGGGGCGGACTCGGGCAGGCCGGCGCCCGAGACCCACTGCGCGAGGTCGGGCTCGACCCCGCCACCGAGCACGGGGTGGGCCGCGATCAGATCCCTGGAGGCGTAGTCGAGGAAGTCCTCGGTGGCCACGGAGCCGAAGGCGTGCTCGTCGAACCACTTGCGCAAGAAGGCGTCGAAGACCGGGCGGCCGTAGGCCTCCTCGAGGGTGCGCAGGAGCAGGTAGCCCTTCTCGTAGGGCACGCCGGAGAAGTAGTCGTCGGGGTCGACGCCGACGAGATCGGCGTCGAGGCGCTGATACTCGGGGTGCTTGGCCAGGCCCTCGGGATCGGAGAGCTCGGCGAGCAGCTCGCGCTTGCCGATCACCGCCTCGATCTCGGCCTGCTCGCGGCCATAGATGGCCTCGACGATGCGCCGCTCGAAGTAGACGGTGAAGCCCTCGTTGAGCCACAGGTCGCCCCAGGTCGCGTTGGTCACCAGGTTGCCCGACCACGAGTGCGCGAGCTCGTGGGCGATCAGCGAGACCAAGGAGCGGTCGCCGGCGAGGATCGTGGGCGTGGCGAAGGTCAGGCGCGGGTTCTCCATGCCGCCGAAGGGGAAGGCGGGGGGGAGCACGAGCACGTCGTAGCGGCCCCAGGCGTAGTCGCCGTAGAGGGCCTCGGCCGAGCTGATCATCGCCTCGATGTCGGTGAACTCGTTGGCGGCGGCCTCGACCACGGTGGGGTCGGCCCACACGGCGCTGCGATCGCCGAGCTCGCGGCGCTCGAGGTCGCCGACGCCGATGGCGATCAGGTAAGAGGGCACGCGCTGGGGCATGGCGAAGCGCCACGTCCGGCTGTCGGCTTCGGCACCTGCTGCGCCCTCGCTGCCCGGCAGGGGATCGGGGCCGAGCTGCTCGGCGGCCATGACCGCCGCGCGCGGGCCGTCGACGACGACCTCCGCGTCCCAGGTGGTGCGCACGCCGGGGCTGTCCTGGCAGGGGATCCACGAGCGCGCGTGGATGGCCTGGGACTGGCTGTACAAGAAGGGCTGGGTCTTGCCGGCGGTCTGGGCCGGGTCGAGCCACTGGAGGCCGGTGGCGGCGGGCCGGGTGGCGTAGGTCAGCTTGACGACGTTGGCTCCGGGCGGGAGCTCGACGACGAGGGCGCGGCCGAGGTCGCCCGTGCTCTGATCGGGGTCGTCCTCGAAGCGCCACTTGGTCTCGGTCAGCGCGGGGTCTTGGCGGGCGCTCGCGCGGGACAGCTCGGGCACGCCCTGGGGCCCCGGGGTGAGCGAGAGCGTGCCGGCGTAGGCGTGGCGGATGTCGAGGTCGCGGGTGTCGAGGCGCAGCGGGGCCTCGGGGTCGGGGCGCTCGACGGCCAGGAGCACGTCGCCGGTCAGGGTCTTGGTGTCGAAGTCCACGACCCACGACAGGCCCATGTGCGTGACCCGGACCTGGTCGGGGCGGCTGAAGGAGTGGGGGTCGGGGCGCTCGCGGGCCGCCTGATGGTCGATGGTCGGGGTCGGCATGGGCTCGGTCGTCTGGGTCGCGGGGGTGTCGCGCGGGGAGGACTCGGTCGGGCGCTCGGCCTGGGGGCAAGCGCTCAGCGCGAGTACGCAGGCGAGGGCGATCAGCGGGGTCTCGAGGCGAAGCGCAGGCACTGCGCCAGACGCTACCAGATCAGCCCAGGCGCAGCTCGTCGAGCCGACCTCGGGTGTCGAGCTGCGTGCCCCAGACGCGCTCGCAGCCCTGGTGATCCGAGGCCGAGAAGCTCAGTCCGGCGCCGAAGCCGAGGTCGAGCTCGTGGAAGCCCTCGAGGGCGTCGATGAGCGCCTCGCGCTCGGGGGCGTCCACGCGGCGCAGGGCCTCGACGACCATGTCGGCGACGATGAAGCCCTCGAGGGACACGAAGTCCGGGGGCGGGCGACCGGCGGCGGCGAGGGCCTCGCGGCAGCGCAGCACCCCGTTGGCGGACGAGCCCGGGTGGGGGACGACCTGGGTGATCACGATGCCAGCGGGGTCGTGGCCGAGGCTGCGGATCTCGTCGGAGAAGACCTCGCCGCCCGTGGGCGAGAAGGTTGCGAAGCGTGGGCTGCGCGAACCCTTGGCCTGGCGCACGCCGGCGACGAACTGCGCCGCCGGGCGGTAGGCCGCGAGCAGCAGCGCGACGGCGAGGTCGTCGCGGGCGCTCACGGCCTCGACGGCCTCGCGCACGTTGGCGGTGTTGGCCGGGTAGCGGCAGACCAGGACCGGGTCGAAGTCCGAGAAGCCCTGGGCGATCAGGGCCCGGCGCACGCCCTCGACCCCCGAGTCGCCAAAGCCGTCGTCCTGGGCGAGCACCGCCACGCGCTCGGGGGTCAGGTGATCGTGGATCGAGAAGTGCTCGATGATCGCCGCGGTCTCGCGGGCGTAGCCGGCCCGGTAGTTGAACACGTAGCGATCGGGGGGCTCGCGGCGCAGGTGCTCGGCCCCCGAGTGCGCGCCGATCAAGGGGACGCGCGCGTCGAGCAGCGCGGGCAAGCTCGCGGCCGTGGTCGCGGTGCCGACGTTGCAGACCAGGGCCAGGGCGCGCCGGGAGAGCGCCTCGACGTTGGCGAGGGCGCGCTCGGGCTCGTAGCCGTCGTCGAGGACCTCGAGCTCGATCGGCCAGGCGAGCTCCTCGCGGGCGTTGGCGAGCTCGAAGCGCGCGCGCAGGCCGTGCTCGAGGCCGCGGCCGATCGCGGCGGCCTGACCCGTGAGCGCGCCGCTCATGCCCAGGCGGATCGGCCGACGCGGGCGGAGGATCGTGGGCACGGCCCAGACCCCCGCGGCGCCGAGGCCCACGGCGCCGAGGCCCACGGCGCCGAGTATGGCCCGACGCGAGAGCCGGCCGCGCGCGGGCTTGGGGGAGGCGCAGTGGCGCTCGGCCGCGCTCGGGGAGCGCGGCCGCGGGCTCGCGGCGATGTCCTGGGTGATCTCGGCGGGCGAGCTGTCGAGCAGGTGGCCGGCGGGGGTGGTCGCCTCGCTGGGGAAGTCGTCGCGCTCGACGAGGGCGTCGACGGCCGCGCGCAGGCTCGCCACGGTGGGGTGGCGGGCCTCGGGGTCGGGCTGGAGCGCGCGCTCGATCACCGCGGCCACGGCCGCCGGGCCGTCGTGGGAGCCGGGCTCGAGCGGAGAGAAGGTGCCCGAGAGCTGGGCCGTGATCACGGCGGCGCCGCGGCCCGTGAAGGGGCGCTGGCCGCAGAGCATGAAGTAGAGGATCGCCGCGAGGGCGTAGACGTCGGTGCGCTCGTCCATGCCCTCGCCCGAGGCCTGCTCGGGGGCCATGTAGCCCGGGGTGCCCAGGAACTCGCCCTCGGCCGTCAGCCCCGTGGTCTCGGTGTCGAGCTCCTTGGCCAGGCCAAAGTCGAGGATCTTGACCACGCTGCCCCTGGGCAGGTTGCGCGTCGACGAGGTCCCGCCGGAGCCGGTGGTGCCCTCGACGAGCATCACGTTGCGCGGCTTGAGGTCACGGTGGACCAGCCCGGCGAGGTGCGCGGCCTCGACCCCCGTGCACAGCTGCTCGAAGATCTCGCGGGCCTCGTCGAAGGGCAGCCCGCGGCCGCCGTGCTCCTCGGCCACGTACTGCTCGAGGGTGCGGCCCTCGAGCAGCTCCATGACCAGATAGCAGCGGCCCTCGCGGGTGTTGCCGCCGTCGATGATGCGCACGACGTTGGGGTGGTCGAGCTTGCTCGACAGCCGCGTCTCCTGCAAAAACCGGCGGATGGCCTTGGGCTGGTTGCGCTCGGCGTGGAGGATCTTGATGGCCACCGGGCGCTGGAGCGAGAGCTGGACCCCGCGGTAGACCTTGCCCATGCCGCCGCTGCCCAGGGGCGCGTCGATGCGAAAGCTCTCGGCGATCACCGAGCCGATCAGCGGATCGGGGCCGGGGCGCTCGATGAGCACGGCGCCGTCGTGCGGGCAGGTCATGCCCGACTGCGTCTGGTCTCCGCACAGTGGGCAGATTCGAGAGTCGATCTGCCCTTTGGCCTCGTGGCCCATTGTGAGCGATTGTATGGCATTACCCATGTTATTGGGCGACGCTGGTGCTTGCTTTTGTCGACCCCTGGGAAGCGCGCGGCGGGCGTGGCGTCACGGTCCAATTCGCGCGAGCGCGCGTTTCCTCGTGGATTGCCGTTGTCGGCTAGCCAGTTGGAATTAGCCCACTGTGCGCGATACCCAAGGCGAGACGTGTGCCGGGTCTCGCGCAGTGAGTGAGTCGGCCGGGTCGATCAATTGGCCCAAGGATTGCGCAATTCCGGCGCAAAGGGGAGGGCCTGCTCGCGCTCGGGCTCGCGCTTCGCAGGCTCGCTGGCGGGCGTGGGCGAGGTCCCAGGGGTCTGGCCGCGGGCCTGGTCCTGCGCTGGGGTCGAGGCCCCCGACGCGTGCCCCGACGTGTGCACGTGGCTCGGGCTGGGGGCGGGCTCGAGTTCGAAGTAGAGCGACTGGTCGCGGTTGGGGACGATCACCGTCGCCTGGTCGAGGAAGCCCTCGGCGCGCAGGATGATCCCCATGGGTCGATCCTCGCGGGGGAGGTGGACGATCGCCGACTCCTGGGTGTCGCCGAGGATCGCAAAGTCGTCGGCCTCGAGCACGCGCACGGGCACGTTCGCGTGGAGCTCGAGGTGCACGGGCTGCGCGGCCATGGCCTGGATGCTGGGAGCAGGGGCGGGCGCGTCGTCTGGGCTGGCCTGGCCGTGGCGCTCGCCCAGCTCATCAGCTTCATCAGGCTCGCTGCCTTCGTCCGTCGCGTCTCCTTCGGGCGCGGCGACGCCCAGCGCGGCTGCGCCCGAGATCAAGGCGAGGGCGGTCAGCGACAAGATGAGCGCGCGGCGAGGCCGAGCGGGCCGCGAGGTGGGCGGCGCGGCCGAGGGCGTGGCCGCGCCCGCGTCTGGCGTGGATGTGTACAGCTCGCCGTCGGGCCGCCGGGCCCAGTCCATGGACGCGCCCGCCCCGAGCACCAGGCTCCCGCTGGACAAGCTCGCGGCCTGCTCGACGCTGAGCAGGTGGGTGCGGCGCTCGAGCAGGGGCACGGGTCCGCGGCCCTCGCCGACGGCGTCGATGGCCGCGGCGAACTCGGTCATCGACGCGAAGCGATGCTCGGGCTCCTTGGCCAGCGCGCGCAGGGCCAGGGCGTCCATCTCGGCGTCGATGCCCGCGTCCGGGGCCCAGCGCGAGGGCGGATCCGGCGGGGCGAGCATGTGCTGGTTTCGCATGGCCGCGAAGCTGCTGGCCACGAAGGGCGTGCGCCCGCACAGCAGGCGGTAGAGCACCACGCCCGCGGCGTAGAGATCCGTGCGGTGATCGAGGGCCGCGCCGCGGGCCTGCTCGGGCGACATGTAGCCGGGCGTGCCGAGGATCATCCCGGTCCGGGTGAGTCGCAGGCCGCCGCTGGCTTGGAGCTTGGCGAGGCCGAAGTCGAGGATCCGCAGGGCGTCGGGGTCGTCGCCGTAGGTCGTGCGGATGATGTTCCCGGGCTTGACGTCGCGGTGGACCACGCCGACATCGTGGGCGGCCTGGAGCCCGTGGCACAGCTGGATCATGAGGTGGCGGATCCGCGGCCAGGGCAGGGGCGCTGACTTGGCAAGGTCCTCGAGGGCCTCGCCGTGGAGCAGCTCCATGACCAGGAAGGCCGCGCCGTCCTCGGTGGCCCCAAAGTCGACCACGCTGACGACGTTGGGGTGATCGATGCGCGAGACCGCCTGGGCCTCGAGCAGGAAGCGCGCGGCGATGTCCTCGCGCTTGGCGTATTGATCGTTGAGCAGCTTGAGGGCGAAGCGCCGGGGCAAGGTGGTGTGCTCGGCGAGATAGACCGTGCCCATGCCGCCGCGACCGATCGGCTCGATCAGCCGGTAGCGGCCAACGATGACCACGCCGCTGCGATCGCCAGCGGAGGGCGTGGGGCCGGCCAGGGGGGGAGGCAGCGGGTCGGCCAGGGGGGCGGCCAAGTGGGGGGGGAGCGAGTGGGGGGGGAGCGAGTGGGGGGGGAGCGAGGCGGAGCCGGGGACGGGCAGCGAGGTCGGTGGCGGCGCGGGCGAGGTCGAGCGAAGCCGCCGCGTCGAGAAGGCGCGACCTCGCGCGGCGCCCCTGGCCATGAGCGCGCTGATGGTGTCGTTCCCCGTGAAGGACTCGGCGTCGAGGATGGCGTGCTCGTCGACCTCGACCCCAGCAGCGACCTTGGCCTTGGCCTTGGCATCGGCATCGGCGGGAGCCGGCGCCTTGGTCGGGTCCTCGTCGGAGGGCGCCATGGTCGGCGCGGCGACGTAGCGATCATCCACGCTCGAATCATACGCGCTCGACGGCCCGCGCTGTTATGCTCGCGCCGTGTATCGTCAGCGTTTGCATTTCTTTGCAATTCCTCCCGTATTGAGCGCGCTCGTGGCCTGCTCCGGCGCCTCGCCCCCAGATGAACAGGGCGGCGGCGAGAGCGAGAGCGAGACCGAGATCGCCAGCGATGAGGCCGAGACCAGCCCCGAGGCCGGCTCGACTAGCGCTTCCACCACCGGCACCACGACCGAGGGCGGCGAGAGTGAGACCAGTGCGGTCTGCGCCTATCCCGAGGGGGCCGTCGAGCCCATGGCCCTCGACGAGGTCCTGTGGCCCTACGCCTGGCCCGAAGCGATCCACGCCGACGGCAGCGAGCTCGCCCTCGACCTCGAGCACGCGCCTTGCGACACGGACCCCGAGATCGACTGGAGCATCCACGAGCTCTTGGTGTTCATCTCCGTCCCAGCCTGGTGACCCGACTGTGTAGAGCACGCCAGTTCGGTCGTGCAGGTGGAAGATCAGATCATCGCGGCCGGCGCTCAGATCATCTGGGTGCTCGAGGCCGACAGCTTCTTGCAGCCGGGGACCGCCGAGGTCTGCCGCAACTTCGTCGACTCCCTGGGCAGCGAGCAGGGCTGGTGCGTGGGCGACGGCCAGACCATGCCCACGCCAGGGGTGTTCGACGACTCGCCCTTCAGCGTCAGCCGTGGCTTCGACATCATCGTCCCCCGCGAGACCATGGTGATCGAGTACGCGACCAGCCACGGGACGCCGCAGGGCAACGACAACATCAGCGGCGAGGCGCTGCTCGAGGTCATCGAGATGATCGCTGACTCGCTGTGAGCGCCGCCTTCGTGCATTTGGACATCGCTCGATCTCGAGTGTGAGCGAGTGGAGTGTGGTGATTGCTCTCGGGCCCAACTCCGAATCTGTATGTGTTCCAAAGGACGCGGCTTGGTCAAACGGCCAGCAGGGTGCATTCTACGCATGTTTTGAGATCTTTGATGATTGAAAATGAGCATTCGAGCGAATGTGAGCGGTCACGTGCTGTCATGAATGATGTGTGAAAAAGGCATGGGGGGACCGCGATTTTTTGCGAGATTAAAATAGAAAAAATTGTATTCTCCATTCATGGATATGCAGTCGAGGAGGTCGAGCGCCAGGGGCGCGACCATGGTCAGCGTGATGCTGCTGACCGTCTCCTTGATGGCGATCAGTGTCTTGGTGATCCGCAGCTCGCAGCGCGAGGTGGATCAGGCCAACGCCGCCGTGGCGCGGGAGAAGGCGCTGATGGCCGCACAGGCCACGGTCGACCTCGGCGCGGCGCAGCTTCGCCAGGCGATCGAGCAAGGCGGGAGCCTGACGAGCGTCGTCGACGCGGCGCTGGCCGGCTACAACCCGCCGGCGGATCCGCAGCTGTGCGCCTCGCTCTTCGAGGACTGTGTCCCGGGCGCCGGGGCCAGCCCGGGCACCGGTCAGAAGAATCGCTGGGTCACCGGCCTGTCCGACTGCGCCGGGCGCCCCTGCATGCGCCAGGGGGCCCTCGCGCGCCTGCCCAACGCCCAGGGACAGGTCCAGGACTGGGTCCGCGTCCCCCTGCGTGACCTGCTCGCGGGGGCCGATCCAGAGGCGCGGGTCAGCTTGTGGATCCGCAACAACGCCGCCGACGCGATCGACAGCGGCGGCGGGAGCGGGAGCTGGACGAGCGACGGCGACGGCCGCGTGGTGCTCACGGCCATGGCCACGCTGCGCAACACGACCATCGCCGTCGAGCAGGAGTTCCTGCTCGCGCCGGCCGGCGACAAGCAGGCCTGGTCCATGCCCACCCCGGACGTCGGCTACGGCGGGGGGCACAACAACGACAACGTGATGGCCGACGTCTGCGCGGAGAACTTCGTGCGCTACACGACACCTTGAGCGGACTTTTGGAGATGAACGTCATGAACGAGCGAGGCCCACGTCCTCGGCCGCTCGGTCTGCTCGGCCTGCTGATGCTGGCCGCGGCCGTGTTTGGCCTCCCGCGCCCGGGCGCCGCGCGCCTGGACCCCTTTTATATCGTCCACGGCCAGAGCTTCGGCGCGGTCACGCCGAGGATCCTCTTCGTGCTCGACACCTCGGGATCGATGGGCTTCGAGCAGCCCTGGCCCGACAAGAAGTGCAGCTGGGACGAGTGCGAGGACGACGAGGCCGGCAGCCAGCGAAGCCGCATGACCGTCGCGCGCCAGGTCATCGGCAAGATCGTCGCGGACAACGAGGACACGGCGAGCTTCGGGCTGATGACCTTCGGCATGGCCAAGCCGCCCAAGTCGAGCAGCGAGGTGCCCTATCGCTGCTACTCGTGGGATCTCGGCCGCTGGGTGCGCTTCGCCTGGGTCACCTACGTCAATCAGCCCTACTCCAACGTGTGGAAGCCGCTGACCAACGCCTTCGGCGGCCAGGGTACGTGGATGCTCTGCGGTGACAACCGGCCCTTCCCCTACCTGCGCCACGACGAGCTCGGGGGCTTCGAGCTGCCCAACAACTCGAGCGAGGCGCTGCCCGATCAGCCCCTGGTGGTGGCCAAGGCCAGCCACTCGGCGCTGAAGAGCTCGGCCAACTACGATCGCAAGGTCCAGTTCTTCCCGCGCTTCTTGGGCCGGCGGGTCAACCTCGACTGTAGCGACCCCAACCAGGAGGCGATCGTCGCGGCCTCCCACGGGGACTGGGGCGAGAACGCGTCGGAGCGCGCGACCAAGGTCTGCGGCCACGACTTCTACTACTGGCCCTACGTCGACGGGAACCCCGGCTACTCCTACTACTCGGGCTACAGCTTCGACGATCTGTGGCACGTGGAGTGCGACGACAACGGCAGCTGCAGCTCGACGACCAGCCACGCCCACCGCCTGGGCGTGACCCGCCGCAACCAAAACGAGGGCGCCTCGCTCTACGTGCCCTTCTACTCCGAGGCCGTGCTCGCCGACGACGACGTCCCGGCCGAGGACAAGGGCCCGCAAGACGAAGACGACCAGCGCGAGATGCTGCGCGGGCTCACCGACAAGTCCTACGCCGGCGGCGTGGACCTCAGCGGGGGCACGCCCTGGGCCGTGGCGATCGGCGAGCTCGACTACATGGTCAAGACCAACGCCCAGGGCCAGCTCGAGCTCAAGAGCGCGGTCGCCAAGAGCAACGCCGCGTTCGCGCACGAGACCGTGGGCTCCTACCTGTCCTATCTGACCCTGGCGACGGACGCCGACGTCTGCCGGCCCACGGTTGCGATCTTGGTGTCCGACGGCCAGCCGGACCCGTGGTCGAGCCAGGGCGGGACCAAGCTCTACTCGCGGCTGCGAAAGCTCCGCGCCGTGCTCGGGGTCAAGACCTATATGGTGGGCTTCTCCGACGGAGCCTGGAACGACTCGACCAAGTGGGAGCGCATGCATCACATCGCCTGCGCGGCGGCGGGGGCCGACAGCGTCTACGCGCCCTGCGAGGGCGACAACCCCTACGCGTGGGACACCTGCCGCGACAGCGAGGACCCGGCGGACGGCTGCGCGTGGCTGGCCAGCGACGACGAGGAGCTCGCCGACGCGCTGACGACGATCATCGAGGACAGCATCCACAGCACGGTGCCCGCGGGTCCGCCGACCCTGGCGAGCGACTTTCAAAGCGCCGACCCCGACGACCCGGAGGCCGACGACGCGGCGGTCCAGACCTCGATCAGCGCGTGGACCGAGACCCCGGGCTGGTTCGGCCACGTCGCCCGCGAGGCCTGCGACGACGAGGACCCCGACAACCCCGGTCAGCTCGCCGACTACTGCGCGGCGGCCTCGGAGCTCGCCCTGGACAGCGAGGAGAGCGAGAGCTTCGGGCCCTGTCCCCTGGGTCGGGTGTGGGACGCGGGCGAGTGCCTGGCGCAGACCGAGGCCAGCGCGCGTCGGCTCTACACCCACGACGCCAGCGGCCAGCTGGTGACGATCGCCGTCGACGGCCAGCCCACGCCGGAGTTCATCGCGCTCGTCCACGAGCTCGACGACGCGGGCGAGCTCCAGCCGCCGCTGACCGTGGGCTCCGAGAGCCAGGAGATCGCGGCGATGGTCGACCTGCTGCTCGGCGCGTCGAACCCCGAGGACTGGAAGCTCCCGGGCATCGCCAACGCGGCGCCGCTCCTGGTCCGACGGATCCCCCGCTATGACAGCAACTACCTGCCGGGGGTGGGGATCCGCGATCCCCACTGCGCCGGGCGGCGCAACGCCCTGGGCGACGACGTGCCGGCCACGCTCCAGAGCTTCGCCGGCGAGGCCTGGGCGCTCAGCGAAGGCGGTGGCCTGGCCGCGCACTACGACTACGCCGAGGCCGTGCTCGTGGGCGACGACTTTGGCCTGGTCCACGCCTTTCACTACGACAGCGGCAACGAGCTGTTCGCCTTCTTGCCGCGGGCCCTGGTCAACAACGCCCGGGTGCTCGCGCTCAACGGCCCGCAGGGCTTCGGCCAGCCCGACGCCCTGGCCGAGCACGTCTACGGCGTGGCCTCGACGGTCAACGCCGGGTGGATCTTCGACGACCAGATCGGGATCTGGCGCCACCTCGCGGTGTTCGGCTTTGGCCCGGGCGGCGCCGAGATCGTCGCCCTCGACGTCTCGCACATGGGGCGGCTGCAGGAGGACGACCCCGTCGAGGTGCTGTGGACCAGCGAGACCAGCGGCCTGGCCGCGCGCTACGAGGAGAGCCTCGGCCAGACCTGGTCGCGGCCAGCGCTGACCTACGCCGTGCCCAACGATCTGATGTCGGTGGAGCCGCGGGCCTACCTGGTGTTCGGCAGCGGCTACGCCGAGGCCGGGCAGGGCGAGCTCGCCGGGCGGGTGCTGTGGAAGGTCGACGCGCTGACCGGCGAGGCGTCCAGCGAGCGCGCGCTGATGGCCGCCCCGGAGCAGGGGACGAGCTTCGACGATCCCGCCGAGGTCGCGGCCGTGGGCGACGTGGTCGTGACCTCGCACTGCCTGTCGCGCTACTGGGGCGAGATGCAGGAGGCCTACCTCGCGGACCCGGCGGGGCGGCTCTATCGCTGGGATCTCGCGGCCTCGGGGCCGACGGCCGAGAGCTTCGCGCACGCGGCCGACAGCGGCGGCGCGTGGACCCTCGACGCCCAGGGCTTCGCCCAGGCCAAGCCGGCCCTGCGCCTGCCGGCCTGCCAGGGCGCCGGCGACTTCAGCTGCTCGATCTCACCGATTGGTCAGGGCGGCAGCAAGGGCGAGGTGTTCGTGTTCTCCCCGGCGGTCGCGGCCAAGAACCGCATCGACGCGATCGACGATCCGGGCGAGGCCCTGGCCGTGGGCGAGCGCGACCAGCTGCTCATCGCGCTGGCCAGCGGCAGCCCCAACGACGCGGCGATCGACGGCGGCGAAGACGACAACGACTTTCACAGCAGCTTGTACCTGCTCGTGGACGACCACCGCGAGGACCCCGAG
Source organism: Pseudenhygromyxa sp. WMMC2535 (assembly GCF_011083025.2). Classification (NCBI taxonomy): domain Bacteria; kingdom Pseudomonadati; phylum Myxococcota; order Nannocystales; family Nannocystaceae; genus Pseudenhygromyxa; species Pseudenhygromyxa sp. WMMC2535. The sequence continues at coordinate 648,788 of NZ_JABJWV010000001.1, read as the reverse complement.
GCCGGCTTCGACGTCCCCGCCGGGGCCCCGGCCGCCGCGCCCGGGACCCACCCGCACTACATGCGTCTGCCGCTGGCGCAGATCGAGCGCACGCGGACCATCGCCTACCCCGACGGCAGCGTCGAAGATCAGACTCGGGCCTTCTCGCGCCGGGCTCGACCCCTGCGCGCGCCGCTGATCCGGGTCACCGGCGCGTTCGCGGACGACCTCCAGACCGACGCCGAGATCTTCTACGTGACCTACACGATCTACGAGCCCGGGGACTCGAGCTGCGACCCGCGCTGGTACGACGAGGACGAGCAGCGCTGGGTCTACGATCAGGGCGCGACCTACGAGCTCGAGCTGCGGCTGATCTCCCGGCGCGGTCAGGGCTTCGACTTTCAGACGGGGGAGAAGCTGCCCGGCGAGCCCGACGACGGCTTTGGCACGAGCATGGGCCTCGTCGCCTCGGCGGTCCGGCAGATCGGCGACTGCGACGACGGCAACTGCGGGGCCGTGCTCGCCGCGCCAGAGAGCTCGCCTTGCAACCCCAACGAGGACGCGCCGGTGGTCGGGGGCATCACCTCGATCCAGACCGGCTGGACCGAGCTCGACGGCTTCTCGCCCCTCGAGATCCCGCTGTGATCGGGTGAAGACGCGGAGGGAAGGAAGGAGGAGGGAGGCGTAGCGGGTGTTGCGCCTCCCTCCTCCTGGCCGCGAGACACCCGAGGACGACAAAATTCTCGGGTCGCGATGAATTTGGATCCCCGCCGGCGTCCAACTGGACATGCGCAATGCTCCCGGCTCCCGAGCGCTGTTCTTGAACCTGCCCGTGGCGGACCTCGAGGCGACCAAGGCCTTCTTTGGCGGCCTCGGCTTCGACTTCGAGCCGCGCTTCACGGACGCCCGCGCAGCGGCCATGATCCTCAACGAAGGCGCGTGGGTGATGCTGCTGAAGCGAGAATTCTTCAAAACCTTCACACCGAGGTCCCTGTGTGAGACGAGCGCGGCCGTCGAGGCCCTGATCGCCTTCGAGGTCGGTTCGCGCGCAGAGGTGGACGCGCTGACCGAGACCGCCGTGGCTCAGGGCGGCCAGGAAGCGCGCCCGCCCATGGAGCACGGTAGTTTCATGTACTCGCGCAGCTTCTTCGACCTCGACGGGCACCAGTGGGAGGTGCTGTACACGGATCACGAGGGTCTCGCGGGCGAGCAGGGCGCGGGCTCGGAGGACCGGCCATGAGCGCCGCCGAGCTGCTCGAGCCGCACCGCGCGGAGCTGACCGGGCATTGCTACCGCATGCTCGGCTCGGCCGTCGACGCCGACGACGCCGTGCAGGAGACCATGCTGCGCGCCTGGAAGGGCCTCGAGCGCTTCGAGGGTCGGGCGGAGGTCCGCACCTGGCTGTATCGCATCGCGACCAACGTGTGCATCGATCATCTGCGCAGCCGCGAGCGCCGGCGGCTGCCGACCCTCGAAAGTCCGGTCGGCAGCGTCCACGACGAGCTCGTCGAGGCGCCGCGCAGCCACTGGCTCGAGCCGATCCCCGACGCCCACGTGGTCCCGCAGCTGGCCGAGCCCGAGCGCCAGGCCGAGCTGCGCCAGAGCCTGCGCCTGGCCTTCGTGGCCGCGCTCCAGCACCTGCCGCCCAGGCAGCGGGCCGCGCTGCTGCTCAAGGACGTGCTGGGGTTTTCGTCGGCGGAGATCGCCGAGACCCTCGAGCTCTCGCCGGCGGCGGTCAACAGCGCGCTCCAGCGGGCGCGCAAGGCCGTGGCCGCGGGCGCGTCGGGGGCCGGGGCTCAGAGCACGCGACCGCTCTCGCTGACCCAGGCCGAGCTCGTCGAGCGCTACGTCGACGCCTTTCACCGCTACGACGTCGAGGCGCTCGTGGCCCTGCTGCGCGAGGACGGCAGCTTGTGCATGCCGCCCTTCACCTTGTGGCTGCAAGGGCGCGAGGCGGTCCACGACTGGATGCTGGGCCGGGGGATCGGCTGCCGCGGCTCGCGGCTGGTCCCGGTCGCCGCCTGCGGCTCCGCGGCCTTTGCCCAATATCGCCGCGACGAGACCGGCGGCTACGCGGGCTGGTCGCTGATCGTCCTCGAGCTCGGCGACCAGGAGATCACCTCGATCACCCACTTCTTGGACGTCGAGACGCTCTTTCCGATCTTCGGTCTCGCGCTGACCCTCACCGACTGATCCCTCTCACGACCCCCTCACACGAATACGACACACGCGAAGAGAGACCACCATGCCCGTGAAATCAGCGACCCCCTACATCTTCTTCGACGGCGACGCGAGCGCGGCCATCACCCTCTATCAGGCGGCCCTCGGCGCCGAGGTCCAGTCGATGACGCGCTTTGGCGACGTCCCCAACGGCCCCAAGGGGGCTAGAGTGCGCGGCAGAGGACTTGAAGGGCCCCAGGCTTGGAGCACCGGCTGCTGACTTCGTTGCTCGTCAGTCATTTGTGCCCGACAAACTCCCTCCTCGCGCCTCGTCAGCAACCGGCGGTCCGGCGCCTGGGACCCTTCAAGTCCTCTGCCGCGCACTCTAGCGAGCGGGTGTTGAACGCCGCCTTGATGATCGGCGGTGACACCGTGATGATCAGCGACACCGTGCCGGGCTCGGGCATCGGGCGCGACAGCAACATCCGGGTGGTGCTCGACTATGACGACGTCGACGAGATGATCCGGGCCTTTGGCGCCATGGCCGAAGGTGGCGAGGTGACCATGGAGCTCCACCAGGCTTTTTGGGGCGCGACCTTTGGGGTGCTCGCCGACCGCTTTGGGATCAAGTGGATGTTTCAGGGTCCGGCGAAGCCGGACTGACTCTCAGTCGGCGCCGAAGTCCGTCGGCGTCGCGCTCAGGCTCAGGCGCAGGCTCCCGCCCTCGCGCAGCTGCGCCCAGGTGATCCACGGTCGCTCGAGCTCGACGCCCTCGTAGCGCGCCCCCGCGAGGTAGCGCCCGCCGGCCTCGCCCTCGGTGATGATCGCCAGCTTGCGCTCGGGCGCGTCGGGGTCGCTGATGTCGATCTCGACGCGCTCGAAGATCGGCGCGGTGATCCAGTAGCCGTCGGCGCCGGGCAGCGGGTACAGGCCGATCGCGGCCCACACCAGCCACGCGCTCATGGTCCCGGCGTCATCGTTGCCGGGCAGGCCGCTCGGGCCCTCGTCGTACCAGCGCTCTCGGGCCCAATCGACCCAGCGCTGGGTCTGGGCCGGATCCCCGAGCGCCGTGAACAGGTAGGCGTCGTGGAGCGAGGGCTCGTTGGACTGCCAGTAGTAGGGGATCTGCTCGATCGGATCGTACTCCGGGCCGTCGAGGAACTCGGCCGAGAGCTCGAAGTAGTCGGACAGGCGGGCGCGCGCGGCCTCGCGCCCGCCCATGAGCTCGGCGAGGGCGTCGGCGTCGTGGGGCGCGGCCCACAGATAGTGATAGGCGGTGCCCTCGGAGTAGTGGTCGTTCCACACGCCGGGGCTGAAGTCCTCGTTGTCGAAGCTGCCGTCGGCTCGGCGCCCGACCAGGTACTCGGTCTCGGGGTCCCAGAGGTTCTGCCAGTTGTGGGCGCTGGCCGAGAACAGCGCCGCGTCCTCGGCATAGTCGGCGCCCATGGCCTCGGCCCAGCGCCCGAGGGCGAAGTCGGCGTGGGCGAACTCCAGGGTCCGCGAGGCCGAGGAGCTGGTCTCATCGCTGGCGACCCAGCCGAGCTCGCGGTAGCGGTCGATGCCGCCGCGGCCGGCGTGAGGCCGGACCTCGAGGGCGTGGGCGCGGGCGTGGGCGAAGCCCCCGGCGACGTCGAAGTCGAGGATGTCCTTGAGGTAGGCGTCGGCGAGCACCAGGTCCGCGCTCGTCCCGAGCATGCCGCCGGTGTAGCCGATGCCCAGCGGCCACTTGGGCAGGTCGCCGCCCTGGTCGGCCATGGTCACGAGCGACTGGATCATGTCGGCGTGGCGCTCGCGCTGGATCAGGTTGAAGAGCGGGTGGATGGTCCGGTAGGTGTCCCACAGCGAGAAGTCGCTGTAGTAGGTGTGGCCGTCGGCGACCTCGTGGACCGCGTCGTCGAAGCCGCGGTAGCTGCCGCTGGCGTCGGTGAAGGTGGTCGGGGCCAGGAAGGCGCGGTAGAGCGCCGCGTAGAACTGGCGCCGCCAGCTCTCGTCGCCCCCGAGCACGCGCACGCGCGAGAGCTCGCCTTGCCAGGCCGCCGTGGCGGCCGCGCGCGTGTCGTCGAAGCCCTGGCCGTCGAGCTCGGCGAGGTTGGCCTCGGCCTCGGCGATCGAGACATAGGAGAGCGCGACGTCGAGCTCGACGCCCAGCGCGTCGGGGCTGGCCGAGAGGTCGAAGGTCAGCCACGCGCCGATCTGATCGCCGTCGACGCTCGCGCTGGCGTCGACGAGCTCACCCTCGTCGTTCCAGGTGCCGAAGCCGGTCAGGGGCCGCGAGGCCCGGGCGACGAAGTAGGTGGGCAGGCCGCCGAAGCGCTTGGAGTAGCCGCCCTGGACCGTGGTCACGCCGCGGATGATCCCCGCCTCGGCGTCGATCTCGAGGCTCGCGGCGGTGGTCGGGTGGTTGCCGGGGCCGTAGCCGAGGTCGAAGATCACCGTGGCCTCGGCCTCGGCGGCGTCCCAGGTGTAGCGGTGCCGAGCCACGCGGGTGCTCGCGCTGAGCTCGGCGTAGATCCCCGGCTCGAGCAGCGAGACCGCGTAGTAGCCGGGCTCGGCGATCTCCTCGGCGTGGTCGTAGAGCGAGCGCGCTCCGCCGCCGCCGGCCTTGGACGCGTCCATGCCCACGCTCGGGGTGATCAGCAGCGGGCCGTAGTCGGGCACGCCCATGCCGTTGATGCGCGCGTGGCTGAAGCCCCACAGGTGGGTCTGATCGTAGTGGTAGCCGGTGCAGTTGGTGAACGAGACCTGGAGCGGCCCGTAGCCCGAGTCGGGGCCGGGCTTGACCATGCCAAAGGGCACGCTGGCCCCGGGGTTCATGGTCCCCACGGTGTAGCCCACGCCGCCGCTGCCGATCAGCGGATCGACCAGCGCGGGCAGGTCTTCCTCGGGCCAGGGGTAAGGCTCGAAGCCGTCCTCGCCGCCCGTGTCGGTCTCGCCGCCCGTGTCGGTCTCGCCGCCAGAGCCAGCCTCGCCCTCGGCGGTCTCGGACTCGCCGCCCGCGGACGTGTCGACGCCGGGGTCCTCGTTGCTACACGCCAAAGCCGCGCCAAAGAGCGCGGCCGTGATCAGAGAGGAGGAGCCGGCACGCATCATGCCGGCGATTGTACCGGTCACACGACCCATTCGCGTGACCGGGTTTCGCTATTGCGAGCGGCCCTGAGCCGCTACTGCGCCGCTACTGAGCCGCTACTGGGCGGGGGCGGCCTCGAGGTCCTCGACGAACTCGAAGTACCAGAGGATCCGTTCCCAGTCGCTGTTGATCCCGCTGCGGTCGTCGCCGTAGGGGTAGTCGACGTGCGCGATGAAAAGAACGTCGTCGCGGGGGAAGAGGAAGCGGCGGATCTCTTGGTCGGGGTAGCCGGTCTCGGGATCCAGGGTGTGCGCGCGGACCTCGATGCCACGGCGCCCGGGCTTGGCCAGGTACTCGTCGAAGTAGCCGATCTCCTCGACCTCGAAGCCGGCCTGCTGATACTGAGTGCCCATCGAGGTGGTGGCGCGCTCGTTGATCAGCGTGTCGCCCTTCTCGGTCACGTAGATCGTGAGCTCGCGGGTCTCGCTGCTGCCGCTGTCGTCATCGTCCCACTCGTCGCTGTCGCCACCATCGTCGCCAAAGGGGCTCGAGCAGCGCAGCACGGGGACCCAGGCCTTGTCGGGGCCCTCGGGGGTGTGGCTGGGCTCCTCGCAGCTCTTGTAGACGTAGAGGACGTCGGGGATGTCGAAGGTGACCCCGAGGTCGGGGATCTTGATGGTCTTGCCTTCGGTCGAGCCGCTGGTGGGCTTGTCGACCCAGCGCAGGCGCTCGGACTTGCCCCGCTTGCCGCCGCTGCCCTTCTTGCAAGCGGGGAGCGTCACAGCCGCGGATGCGATGAGAGTGCAGAGCAGGATACGGGAGTACTTCGCCTTGAACATCATCTTCGATCGCCGAGTCTCGCCTCGGCGGCCGCACCTTAGCAAAGCCAGGGCCGGCGGTGAAACCCATCTCGGCAATGCGAGCTGGCGGTTGTGAGCGGGATGACCGGAAGGACCCCGCGTTTTGTGGGTTCAGGGCTTGGCGCGCAGCAAGCTGGGCTCGTAGCCCTCGGGGGTGGCGAATCCCAGCAGCTCGAGGGCGGTGGCCGCGAGGTTGGCGAGGCCGGCTTGGCCGACGCCGCCTGCGGGGCCGAGATCGAGGGCTGGGCCGCCGCTGGCCTCACGGGGGTCGTAGATCACCAGCGGCACGGGGTTGAGGCTGTGGGAGCTGCGGACCCGGCGCTCGTCCCCGCTGCCGTCGAACATCTGGTCGGCGTTGCCGTGGTCGGCGGTGACCAATAGCGCGCCCTTCATGGCCCGCGTCGCCTCGACGAGGCGGGCGAGGCAGAGGTCCACGGACTCCACCGCCAGCCGGGTCGCCCGCAGGTCTCCGGTGTGACCGACCATGTCGCCGTTGGCGTAGTTGAGGCGCACGAAGTCGGGTGCCGGCTGGCCGTCACGCAGCGCCGCTAGCAGGGCGTCGGTGACCTCGGCGGCCTTCATCCACGGGCGCTCCTCGATGGGCGCGAGCTCCGAGGAGACCTCGAGGTAGCGCTCGAGCGCCGGGTCGAAGGGCTCGCTGCGGTTGCCGTTCCAAAAATAGGTGACGTGGCCGAACTTGTGGGTCTCGGCGATCGCCAGCTGGCGGCGCCCGGCCTTGGCGAGCAGCTCGCCCATGGTGTCGTCGATCTGCGGCGGGTCGACCAAGAAGCGCGCCGGCAGGCCGAGGTCGCCGTCGTACTGCATCATCCCGGCGAAGCGGACCTTGGGCCGAGGCCCGCGCTCGAAGGCCGAGAACTCGTCCTCCTCGAAGGCGCGGGTGATCTCGATGGCCCGGTCGCCGCGGAAGTTGAAGAACACCACCGAGGCGCCGTCGTGGATCCGCCCGACGGGATCCCCGAGCCCGCCGTCGTCGGCGATCACGAAGCCGGGCATGAACTGATCGTCGATCTTGGGGTTTTGGTAGCCGGACTCGACCGCCGCCTGGGCGCTGGCGAACTTGGGGCCCTCGCCGCGCACGTGCAGCTGCCAGCCGCGCTCGACCATGGCCCAGTCGGCCTCGTAGCGGTCCATGGTCACGAGCATGCGCCCGCCGCCGCTGGCGATCTGATAGTCGTAGCCGGCCTCGCGCAGCTCGCTCAGGCAGGCCTCGAGGGCGGCGATGAAGCGCAGGGCCGAGCGCCCGTCGACGTCGCGGCCGTCGGTCAGCACGTGGACCCGGGCCGTGCGCACGTCGTCGTGGCGGGCGGCGTGGCGGAGCATCGCCAGCAGGTGGTCGATGTGCGCGTGGATGTTGCCGTCGGAGAGCAGGCCGATGAAGTGCAGGGCCTCGCCGGACTCGCGCACGCCGTCCACCAGCCAGCGCCAGGTCTCGCCCTCGAAGAGCGCGCCGGAGCGCAGCGACTGCTCGACCAGGGCCGCGCCCTGCTCGAACACCCGCCCGGCCCCGATCGCGTTGTGGCCGACCTCGCTGTTGCCCATGTCCTTGTCGCTGGGCATGCCCACGGCCGTCCCGTGGGCGCGCAGGCGCGTGGCCGAGGGCAGGCCGCGCAGCCAGTCGAGGGTCGGGGTGTAGGCCTGGGCCACGGCGTCGCCCTCGCCGCCGTCACCGAGGCCGACGCCGTCCATGACCACGAAGAGCAGCGGGCCCTCGGGGGCCACGCGGGTAGGGTGGGGGCGCAAGCTGAGCACGGGCCGAGCCTACATCGCCGGGCCGTGCCTCGAAACCAGGCCAAAAAGAGCGCGCCCCGCCGCGCCTCGGTCGGCGCGTGCGGGGCGTGCTTCACCGGCGACGGGCGCCAGCGCGAGCGCAGCTCACTGCGTGGCGATCCGGCCCTCGCCGCCCTCGGGGTAGTCGGCGGCGCTGATCACCCCGGCGAGCCCCTCGACGATGAAGTTGGCCAGCGCTTGCTGGTAGCTCACGCCGAGGCTGACGAACTCGGCCCCGCCGAAGTCGTACTGGTCGCCGCCCTGGGCCAGGAAGTTGATGGTCGCGACGTTGAGGCTGGGCGCGCCGTCGACCGGCTCGCCGTCCTCGATGATCTTGGTGTTGTCGTCCAAGCTCACCTCGATGATCCGCTCGCCCTCGGTGACCACGTTGCCCTCGTCGTCGAACTCGAGGCCCTGGGCGTCGGGGTCGTAGACCACGGTGAAGCCCGAGATCTGCGCGAAGCGGCCGTCGACGTTCTCGACCTGGGAGTAGGCGTTCTCGAGCACGAACTCGAGCTGGGCGGGGCTCACGTCCTCGACCACGACCACGAAGTTGTCGAAGGGCGCGATGTCGAAGGTGTCGAGCACCGAGATCTCGCCGATCGGGAGCATGGTGTCGTTGCGGATCCCGCCGCCGTTTTGGATGCCGATGTCGGGCGTCGCGGCGCCCCAGTCGGCGGCCAGCTGCGCGGCCTGCCACAGCAGCGCGTCGGCGATCAGGTCGCCCTCGTTGGTCTCCATCACCCGGACGTTGGACTTCACGCCGTCGAGCTCGACCTCGCTCTCTCCGACGATCTCCATGTCGAGGGCCTCGAGGCCCGCGACGACCGGCTCGATGACCGCGGCGTAGACCTCGGCGTCGCCCGCGATCGCGTCGTCCTGCTCGCCACCGGCGACGCGGACGACCCCGCTCTCGTCGGCGATCGCGACCAGCTCGCCGGCCTCGAAGCTGGCGATCAGCTGGCCGACGTAGCGGTAGCCGCCCTTGGTCGTGACCACGGGGATGCCGTTGTCGGACATCATCGGGTAGCTGCCGTAGACCTCCTCCTCGTCGCCAGGCACGAGCACGTCGCCCTCGTTGGCGAGGACCTCGTCGCCGCCGCCGGCGATCATCACGTCCACGCCCTCGAGCATGGTCGCGAGCTCGAGGTCTTCTTCGATGCTCTGGAGGTGGGAGATCAGCACGATGATCTCGACGCCCTGGGCCTCGAGGGCCTCGACCTCGGCGAGGATCACGTCGGCCAGGGCCGCGTCGACCACGACGCCGCCGGGGCTCGAGATGAAGGGCAGCATCGGCGTGGTCGCGCCGATCACCCCGACCTGCTGGCCGCCGAGGTCGACGACCGTCGAGCTGGCGATCACGCCGGCGTCGACCAGGGCCTGGAGGTCGGCCTCGGCCGCGAAGTCGAGGTTGGCGCTGAGGAAGGCCGGCTGGGGGTCGAAGCCGGCGATGAAGTCGGCCAGGGTCGCCGGGCCAAAGTCGAAGTCGTGGTTGCCCAGGCAGATCGCGTCGTAGCCGACGGCCGCCAGCGCGAGGCTGTCGTAGAAGGGCACGCCCTTGTCGAGGGAGAGCGAGAACTCGGGGCCGGCGAGGAAGTTGTCGCCGGAGCTGAGCACGACCACGCCCTCCGAGCTCGCGCCCGCGCGCAGCTCGTCGACCTTGGCCACGAAGCGGTCGACGCCGCCGAAGTCCTCGAGCCCGCTGCCAGCGTCGACGAGCTGGGACTCGCCGTCGTTGTTGTGGAGGATCGTGAGGCTGAAGGCCTCCTCCTCGCCGGTGGTGTCGGTGGTGTCGGTGCCTGCGTCGGTGGTCTCGGTGCCGTCAGTGGTGTCGGAGCCGTCGGTCTCGGACGTCCCGCTGGTCTCGTCGCCGATGTCGTCCTCGCTGCCATCGTCGCCGCCGCAGGCGACGGGCAGGGTCAAGCTGAGGAGCATGGTCCAAGTCAGGGTCGGGTTGGAACGAAAGGCGCTCATGGGCGCGCCAAGTAGTTCGCCGGGGAGGGGCTCTCAACGCGTCGACGCCCGCTCGCCCCAGAATCCACGAACTCGTCACGGAGCCGTGGCCGAGGCGTCTCGTGTAACACTGGCGAGACCTTTGGGCACGACGCGCGCGGACGACTCGAGTCGACTCGAGCCGTCCGCGCTCGGTCAGCGGTGGGCGCGGCTCACCAGCTGATGATCACCTGGCCGTCGCCGGCGTTGACCCCTTCGGAGGTCGAGCCGTCATCGACCCCGTCGACATAGGACGAGCCGCCACCGCCACCGCCTCCGGCCCACGAGCCGCCGCCCCCACCCGGGCCGCCGCCTCCACCGGCGCCGCCGTAGTAGCCGCCTCCGCCCCCACCGCCGCCGGCACCCATGAAGCCGCCGCTACAGTCGTGCGCGTCTCCACCGGCGCCGCCTTGGCCGAACTCTCCAGCGTCGCCATCGCCAGCTTGGAGCGCGCAATTGGTGGCGCCGATGCCCTGGCCGCCGCCGGCGTTTTGCGTGCCGCCGCCGCCACCGGTGCTGATCTTGGTGCCGCAGCCGCTCCCGTCGGTCCCGACCTCGCCGATGCTGCCGCCGCCGGCCCCACCGTCGCCACCCGAACCGTCGGCGGCGCACGAGCCCAGCGCGTCTCCGGACCCGCCCCCGCCGCCGCCCGCGACGATCGCCCGATCGCCGATCAGGATGCTGTTGAGGCGGACGTCCGAGGCCCCGCCGCCGTTTCCGCTGGTGTTCACGTTGCCCGCGCCTGGGTCACCGCCGCCGTTGAAGCCGTCTTGACCGCCAACGTAGATGTAGAGCGTGTCCCCGGTCTCGACCAGCAGGTCTCCGATCGCCTGGCCGCCGAGACCGCCGACGCCGCCGTCGTCGTTGAGCGCGTCGACTCCCTCGGCGCCAAAGGCCTCGACGACCACCTGGCCCTGCGTACAGGCCGGGATCTCGAAGGACTGCTCGGAGCCCGTGTAGTCGAAGACGACCTCGTTGCCCGTGCACACCCAAAAGCTCGCCTCGCCGTCGGTGCCGCAGCCATCGGAGAGCCCGGCAAAGCCGAGCTCATGGACGTCCTGGAGGCCAGAGAGCGTGATCGTGAAGCTCTCCGAGCTCGCCGGCAGCGCGGGGTCGACCGTGTCGATCACCGCGCCGTTGCTGACGCTCAGGTTGTCCATGGACAGCTCGATGGCCTGGTCGAACTCGACCTCGACCACCGTCACGGTCGTGCCGCCGTCGAGCTGGACGAAGTCCTGGCTGACGATCTGTGGCAGCGAGGGGGCGACGCAGTCGCCCGCGATCGACAGCTGCGTGTCCGCCTCCAGGGCGTTGCCGCAGGTGTCGAAGACCTCGGCGGCCGCGAGCGAGAGGGTGTAGTCCTGGCTCGCGTCGACGTCGTCGATCACGACCTCGAACTCCATGCCCTGGGCGGGCAAGCTGGGCGCGCTGATGCTCGCGCCGTTGTCCACGCTCAGCGCGACCTCGCCCAGGTTGACGATCTCGTCGAAGCTGAGCGTGTACATGATCGAGCTCTGGCCGAAGGGGACACTCAGCGGCTCCAGTGAGCTGGTGATCACCGGGCCGCTCATGTCGGTCTCGCAAGGGTCGCCCTCGGTGGTCTCGCCCTCGGAGTCCGTGTCCGTGTCCGTGCCGACGTCCGAGTCCGTATCCGAGTCCGTGTCCGAGCTCTCGGAGTCCGTGTCCGTGCCCTCCGAGCTGGTCTCGGTGTCGGCGGTGGTGTCGGTCCCCGAGTCGGTCCCGGTCTCGGGATCGCCGATGTCGTCATCTCGCGTGCTCGAGTCGTCGCTGCAGGCGAGCAGCGTGCAACTCGAGAGCGCGCCAAATAGGAGAGAAGCTTTTCCGAAATTCATTGCACGATGATGGTAGGGCGCCAAGTTCGCGTCGGGAGGCATGAAAATCGTCGAGTGCAAATATGGCGTGAGTTAGTGAATCCCATTCATGAGAGGGGCGAAGGCGAGCGCCCTCAATTCCAGGAAAACGCTTCCTGGAGCAGCAAATTCGCGCTATTTCTTAAGGCGCCGAGTCCGCAAGCTGTATGAATTGTTTGCTTGAAGCCTGATCTATTCAGGAAATAGGTGGAGGTTTTCGGTCGGTTTACGGAAATATTAAGGAAACACCGGATCACCAGGCGTAGGGTGACATCGATGGTCAAGATTAGCCGACGCGACTTCACGATTGGGACTCTGGCCGCCACCGGCGCCCTCGCCTGCACGGATGACGGGGGCGGGGAGGACGGCGTCACCGGGACCGACGACGGCTCCGACACCAGCGAGGGGACGGACAGCACCGACGCCGCTGGCACGGACACGACGGACACGACGGACGGGACCGACACGACGGACGGGACCGACACGACCGACGGCACGGATACGACGGACGGGACCGACACGACCGGCTCCGAGAGCTGCGATGTCGCCGACGACACCACCGCCGGGCCCTACCCCGACACCGAGGGGATGATCGACGACGAGGCTTTCTACCGCACCGACATCACGGAGGGCCTCTACCCCGACGCGGTCCCCCTGACCCTGACCTTGACGGTGGTCGATGGCTCGACCTGCGACGTGCTCTCGGGCTACACCGTCGAGATCTGGCACTGCGACCCCAGCGGTCACTACTCGGAGTACGCCGAGCAGCCTGGCGGCTACGACGGCACCGGCGAGACCTACCTGCGTGGGCTCCAGATCACCGACGACGCCGGTCAGGTGACCTTCGAGACCATCTACCCCGGCTGGTACATCCCCCGGACCACGCACATCCACGTCCAGGTGTTCAAGGACGGGAGCCTGCTCAAGACCACGCAGATCGGCTTCGACGACACGATCAACGCCGAGGTCAACCTCTCCGACGGCTACGGCGGCGAGAGCCAATTCAACAACGAAAACGACCAGGTCTTCGTCGACGAGGGTGACGGCGCCGACGACAACTTGTGTGACACGACCGGTAGCATCGCAGACGGCTTCGTCGCTACCTACCAGGTTGGTGTCTAAAGAGATGGGTCGCACCTGCGCGCGGGCGATGCCCCTCGCTTGGCGCAGGTGCGTTCGGTGGTGATGCGGATGTGGCTGTCCGCGCGTTGGCGGTCCCGGGTCGAGAGGCCCGGGGCCGTCGGCGTCTTGGTTTGGGATCTGGTTTGGGTTTGGGTGCTCAGCGCGAGCCAGCGGCGCTGTAGAGCACGGGGTTGAGCGGGCTGGCGATCGCCTGCCCCGGCCCGGTGTCCTGCACGAACTTCTCGTAGTCGCCGCTGATCATCGTGGGCGAGTCGACCAGGCGCGCGCCGTCCTCGAAGTAGGTCGTCGAGAACGCGAGCCGCGAGCGCTGGGTGTGGTTGGCCCCGGCCGTGTGCAGGCAGCGGGTGTGGTGGAAGCTGAGCTCCCCGAGCGCGAAGGGCCCGTCCTCGACGGCGACCGCGTCGCGCCGCAGGGTCTCGCCGATCTGCCGGTCGTAGGAGTCGTCGAACTTGGAGAACTCGAGCGCGGCGAAGCGCCGCCAGGTCTCGACGCCCTCGGCGAAGGCCAGCGGCCCCATCGCGCGGGGCGTGGGCTGCAGGGGCATCCACAGCGTGACGACCTTCTCCGAGGCGATCGGGTAGTGGTGGGCGTCGTAGTGCCAGGGCGTCCGCCCGCCGCCGGGCAGCTTGGCGAGCACGTTGTCGTGGTAGAGGCGCACGGCCTCGACGCCCATGAGCTGAGCGGCGATGCGCCCGAGCCGGCGGCTGAACACGAAGGCCCGCGAGAGCGGGGCCATGGTCCACAGCATCTCGACGCTCTGAAACTGCACGCCCGGCGTCGCCGATGCGCTCGCCAGCAGCGCCTCGAGCTCACGCCGCAGCGAGAGCAGCGCCTGCGCGGAGCAGACCTGCTTCAGCTTGATGTAGCCCCTGGTCCTGAACTGCTCGATCCCCGCCTGGGGGAGCGGATAGTCCTCGTCGAGCTCGCGCTCGAGCGCGGCCATGGGGATGGGCGGGAGCGCGGGCAGGGGCGGGAGAGCGAGGCGCTCGCCGGGCGGAGGCGCCTCGTTGTGGGCGAGGGAGAGGTACCAGTCCCACCACTGCTCGTTGCTGGCGGCCCACTTCTCGTCGATGGTCGAGCTGTGAGCGTTGGCGTCTTCGAGGAAACGGGCGGGGGCGGCTTGGTGTCGTTGGGTGCTCACTCGGGATCCGGGCGCGTGCTGAGATTGGGGGCGCCGTAGTGGGTCGAGCTTATGTGAATGTGGTTGGAGAGGCTATGTTTGGATCCGCTTGGAGATGGATAATTCGATTGTGGGCCACTTTGTTCACATAAACGGCTCTCTGGCCGGTGGGGATGGGGACCCACCGGAGGTGTTGGGGTTGCTCTGGGCCGAGCAGAGCGAGTGCGAGCAGCGTTTTTCGAGGAGGGAAGAGTCTTGGTCGAGAGGGCATGGGAATGGTGGCGTGCTTCATTTTTCAATGTGTCATTGTTAGACGTGCCGGTCGCTGACTTTGCTGCTCGTCGGTCATTTGCGCTCGATAGCGCCCTCGTCAGCGACCGGCGGTCCTGTGCCTGGATCCCGTCGGGTCTTTTGGATCGCGCCCGCGCGGGCCTCAACGCAGCGCTCGCCCCTCCGCGAGCGCGGCGAGGATCTTCTCCATCCGCCTGGCCCGCGTCTCGGGCCGCTTCGCGCCATGGAGCTGGTGGTAGATACTGTAGATCTGTGCCCGCCGGAGCGTGGCAAAGAAGGCCTTGGCGGCGGGTTGAGCATCGAGGGCGCGGAGAAAGTCCTCGGGCAGCTCCATATCGGCCGAGCCGGCGTAGGCCCGCTCCCAGCGACCGTCGGCGCGTGCGGCCTCGACGTGGAGCAGCCCCGCTGGCTGCATGCGCCGCTCGGCGATGAGGCGCTCGGCGTGCGCGCGGTTCTTCTTCGACCAGCCCGACTTTGGGCGCCGCGGCGTGATCCGCTGAAGATAGGAGACCTCGTCGAGGGAGCGCTTGACGCCGTCGATCCATCCCCAGGTGAGGCAGGCGACGACGCAGTCCTCCCAGCTGATCGAGGGGGTGCCAGAGGCCTTCTTGTAGATGCGGACCCACAGCTCTTGCTTGCGGCTGTGGTTGGCGCGCAGCCAGGTCTCGAGGGCCTTGGGGGTGGCGAAGGCCTTGGAGTCGACCGGGGTCATGGCTGACATTGTCATGAGGATGGTGCTGGCGAGCAATACGACTGACGATCAGACGAAGAAGAACGCCGCGCTTCACTCGAACTCCGGCACGATCCGGCCCGAGAATGGCAGCCCGGAGGCCCGGTCGGCTGTCTCCATGCGAGCGCAACCACGCGCACTCGAGGAGCAGATCTCCCCGGGCATCGGCGGCGTTGGTCAAACGCAAAAACAGCCAGCCGAGGTACCTCAGCTGACCGTCTTCAGTTGCGCGCGGCAGGATTCGAACCTACTCAGGCACATGCGGAAAACATCAACTGTGACGGCTACTTGTCCCGGATGTGCCTGAGATCTTTGGGTTTTGGTTGTGCCGTTGGGTTCCGTCTGGAGGGAGGGCGTGGGGGCTGGTTCCGCGTGGGAGGGGCACATGAACGGCACATGGTTTGGCGGGAGCGTTCGTGTCGAAGCGTGGAGGAGGCTCCGCCCCCTGACCGGCGACTCTCCAAGTAGGTGAGATTGTGTGTCTTTCCCGGTAAGGGGGGCGAGATCACTGCGCTTTTGGCGGTCTGTTGAGTTCTCGGGAGCTCTCGATGGTCTTCCCGGTCTGTCCGCAGTCTTGGAGACATCAGGGAAACGAACACCCGGCCTTCATTCGATCAGTCTCGAGTGAGGAGGGGATCGCAGATCGCGGAGACTTCTTGATAGCGGGTGGCGTCATGGATGCTCTGGCACGTGAGTTGGAGGGCGAGTTTGGGCATGGGCCAGATCCGAGCGGTGTTGTCGTAGCTGGCGGTGGCGATGCGATTGCCGTCGGGAGAGAACGCCACCGCGTACACCGGGTCTGAGTGAGCGTCGAGGGTAGCGAGGAGCTTGCCGTCGTTGGCGGCCCACAGCCGAGCGGTGTTGTCGTAGCTGGCGGTGGCGATGCGATTGCCGTCGGGAGAGAACGCCACCGCGTACACCGGGCCTGAGTGAGCGTCGAGGGTAGCGAGGAGCTTGCCGTCGTTGGCGTCCCACAGCCGAGCGGTGTTGTCGTCGCTGGCGGTGGCGATGCGATTGCCGTCGGGAGAGAACGCCACCGCGTACACCGGGCCTGAGTGAGCGTCGAGGGTAGCGAGGAGCTTGCCGTCGTTGGCGTCCCACAGCCGAGCGGTGTTGTCGTAGCTGGCGGTGGCGATGCGATTGCCGTCGGGAGAGAACGCCACCGCGTACACCGAGCCTGAGTGAGCGTCGAGGGTAGCGAGGAGCTTGCCGTCGTTGGCGGCCCACAGCCGAGCGGTGTTGTCGTCGCTGGCGGTGGCGATGCGATTGCCGTCGGGAGAGAACGCCACCGCGGTCACCCTGCTCGAGTGAGCGTCGAGGGTGGCGAGGAGCTTGCCGTCGTTGGCGTCCCACAGCCGAGCGGTGTTGTCGTCGCTGGCGGTGGCGATGCGATTGCCGTCGGGAGAGAACGCCACCGCGGTCACCCTGCTCGAGTGAGCGTCGAGGGTGGCGAGGAGCTTGCCGTCGTTGGCGTCCCACAGCCGAGCGGTGTTGTCGTAGCTGGCGGTGGCGATGCGATTGCCGTCGGGAGAGAACGCCACCGCGTGCACCGGGTCTGAGTGAGCGTCGAGGGTAGCGAGGAGCTTGCCGTCGTTGGCGTCCCACAGCCGAGCGGTGTTGTCGTGGCTGGCGGTGGCGATGCGATTGCCGTCGGGAGAGAACGCCACCGCGTGCACCGGGTCTGAGTGAGCGTCGAGGGTAGCGAGGAGCTTGCCGTCGTTGGCGTCCCACAGCCGAGCGGTGTTGTCGTGGCTGGCGGTGGCGATGCGATTGCCGTCGGGAGAGAACGCCACCGCGTTCACCGAGCTCGAGTGAGCGTCGAGGGTAGCGAGGAGCTTGCCGTCGTTGGCGTCCCACAGCCGAGCGGTGTTGTCGGAGCTGGCGATGGCGATGCGATTGCCGTCGGGAGAGAACGCCACCGCGTGCACCGAGCTCGAGTGAGCGTCGAGGGTAGCGAGGAGCTTGCCGTCGTTGGCGTCCCACAGCCGAGCGGTGTTGTCGGAGCTGGCGGTGGCGATGCGATTGCCGTCGGGAGAGAACGCCACCGCGTGCACCCAGCCTGAGTGAGCGTCGAGGGTAGCGAGGAGCTTGCCGTCGTTGACGTCCCACAGCCGAGCAGTGTAGTCCCAGCTGGCGGTGGCGATGCGATTGCCGTCGGGAGAGAACGCCACCGCGTGCACCCAGCCTGAGTGAGCGTCGAGGGTAGCGAGGAGCTTGCCGTCGTTGACGTCCCACAGCCGAGCAGTGTAGTCCCAGCTGGCGGTGGCGATGCGATTGCCGTCGGGAGAGAACGCCACCGCGTACACCGGGCCTGAGTGAGCGTCGAGGGTAGCGAGGAGCTTGCCGTCGTTGGCGGCCCACAGCCGAGCGGTGTTGTCGTCGCTGGCGGTGGCGATGCGATTGCCGTCGGGAGAGAACGCCACCGCGTACACCGAGCCTGAGTGAGCGTCGAGGGTGGCGAGGAGCTTGCCGTCGTTGGCGTCCCACAGCCGAGCGGTGTTGTCCCAGCTGGCGGTGGCGATGCGATTGCCGTCGGGAGAGAACGCCACCGCGGTCACCCCGCTCGAGTGAGCGTCGAGGGTGGCGAGGAGCTTGCCGTCGTTGGCGTCCCACAGCCGAGCGGTGTTGTCCCAGCTGGCGGTGGCGATGCGATTGCCGTCGGGAGAGAACGCCACCGCGGTCACCGAGCTCGAGTGAGCGTCGAGGGTTGCGTACTCGACAACCGGCACGGTGTTCGCCACATGTAGCAGTCCCTCGTATACAGCGGCGGATGGGTGGGAAAAGTCGGGGCCGAAGGCTCCAAATGCCTCAATTGCAAGTAACGCGGCCTCCACGGAGAAGCCCTGGGTTCCAACCAGCATGGACGCACGCAGCCCTTTTTGTGCCGCAACCCCTTCGTCTGACGCGCGTCTTGCCTCGCGCTCGGACCTCGCCAACTCGGCATTCTCATCCGCCCTCCGTTCGTTCTCGGCATTGAGGTCCAAGATGAACGCCAGCGCCCCAACCAACACCACAAAGACCGCCACGACGGCGACCCAGACCTGACGGCGTCGCTTCTGCTCCCCTTGGAGCTGCTCCCGTACTGCCCGCTCCGAAGCCTCGACAAACCCCCGCTCTGCATCGTTGAGCGTTACCGAACTCGCATTGAGAACCCGCCGCGCCTCCTCGATCCGCCCCTTTCCCCACAGATACTCCCTATCCTTTCCCCCGTACTTCGTCGCGTCCCAGGCAATCTCCTCCCGAAGCCGCAGCGCTACCCGATCCTTGTTCACCCACTCGACCAGCGTCGTCCATTCTCGCAGCAGTGCCTCGTGGGCGATCTCGACCACTTCGATCCCGCCCTGCTCGCCGCTGACCAACACCCGGGCCTCCCGCACGAAGGCATCGAGCACCAGCCGGGTCTCTTCATCCCTCCCGAGCTCATCCAGGGTCGCCCGCTGCCGCGTGTCCCACTGGGGCCCCTCGCCGATCCGCACCAGCCGGGTCATCAGCCGCTGGGTCACCGCCAGCGCCCGATCGCCGAGGGTCTTCCGTAGTTCCACCAGCGCGCCCTCGGCCGCCTTGGCGATCGCCCCCTCGAGTCCGCCGGCTTCCTCATAGGACGCACGACGGAGGAATCGGGCGTCATCGTCCCGCCGTTGCCATAGCTCACGCAGCATGTGTTCCAACAGCGGCAGCCGCCCCGCATGCTCGGCGGCACCGTCGACAAGCTTCTCGACCAGATCGATCTCGAATTCGAATCCGACCCGCCGTGCCGGCAGCACCACTGCCTCGCGGATCTGCTTGGCGCGCATGGGCGGTAGCGCAAAGTAGATGCCCGTGTTGTAGATGCCCGTGTTGAGGGTCCGCGCGAGCTCGGCCACGGCCAGACAGCTGGGCAGGAAGTCCGCACGCAGCGTGGACACCACCCACAACGGGGTGTCTGCGTCCTTGCTCGCCGCGATCAAGTTGCGAACGAAGGCCATCGCTTCGGGCGGCGCGTCCGTCTGTCCGAGCTCCGCCTGGGTGAACAGCTCCTCGAGCTGATCGACGACCAACAAGATCTTCGCGGCCGGCTCATTCCGACCCGTCGAGGCCATGCGACCCAAGTTCAGACGCAGGGCATCGTCGTTCTCGAGCAGCTGCTGTCGCAGCCCGGCGATCTTCCCCGCGCCCGTGATCGAGTCGACGGCCTCACCAAACTCGATCTGTAGATCCACGACCGCACTCGCCAGCGCCTCGCAAGGGCGGCTTCCCGGCCGCAGGGTCGCCAGCCGCCACACCCGGCCGTCCTCGAGCACTCCATTGCGCAAGGCCGGACACAGACCGGCCTGCACCAGCGACGACTTGCCCGAGCCCGAAGCACCGATCACCGTCAAAAAGCGCGCCTGCTCTTTCGCTCCGGCTTCGAATCGTGCAAGCAGCTCGACAATCTCGTCGTCACGCCCAAACATCCACCGGGCGTCCCGCTCGCCAAAGGCCCGCAGCCCGCGATAGGGCGTAGGGTCGCCGGCAGAGGCCCGCGCCTCGAGCTCCAGCCACGACCGTCGCTCGTGATCGATCCCGAGCTGCACCGCGAGCTTGGAGACGTCCTCCTCCCACTCGGCGAGCACGAGCGTCGCGTCATCAGCCACCTTGGCCCCCGGCAGCGCAGCTCTCACTACCGTACCGTTGTCCCGGCTCAACTGCTCGATCCGCTCACCGAGCACTTCGCCGTACTCGAGGTTGTCCTTCGCCGCGCCCGATGGCCCATCGACCAGCAACACCGCAGGCGCCCCCCGCAGCGCCTCGTGCATCTGCGCTCGCCAATCGGGGCCGGGACGCAGGTCCCACAGATCCAGCCACGGCCGTACCCCCGAAGCGAGGAGTCCTCGACACAGGTTCGCCACCTCCAGCTTGTCTCGCCGCGCATGGGCCACGAACACATACTCGGGCGGCGTCCGTTTGCCGCTCCCAGCCCGAGCGCGGCGCAAAGCCTCTTGCAGGGCATCGGTGCCCAGCTTGGGCTTGTCGCCGAAGTCGACCCCCATATGCGTGTAGATGTCGCGGGCGATGGCCGTGACGTCGTCGTGGCTCAACCACCGGCGCCCGCTCAGGAACAGCGGTAGCTCGTCACTGGCCTCGAAGCCGTCGAGCACGGGCAGGACAAAGGCCTTCTTGCCGGTGATCTCGGCTTTGATCACCGCCGTGTATTCCCTGGCGGCGTAGCGCTCACCAAGACCGAGCTTGCTGACGAACACCAGCGCCCCGTCGGCCTCGGCCATGCCCTGCTCCATCGCGGTGATCACATCGTCGCCCGCGCGGATCTCCCACTCGTCGAACCACACATCGACGCCCCAGTCTTTACGCAGCGCCCTGGCCAGTTCGCGGACTTTGTCTTTGTCCGGCGAGCGGTGGATCAAGTACACGCGTGGAGTCGGGAGTGTCACTGCGGACCGACTCTAACCCGGTCGGCTGCCGCATGCCTATGTCGTTTTGCTCCCAGATCCGCCAGGCTGTCGGATCTACAGTCACTCGCCGCGGTAGTTGACGAAGGACCCTGGCCCTCTGTGCCAACAAGGGTGAGACAGCGAAGTCCCCGAGATTAGTGTAGAGGGCGAGAACCAGCCAGCTGATGACTCAGACAATCAAACCACGCCAGACTCAGCCCGAAGTACAGGTGGTGGCAAAACCAAAGCGGCGGCGCTTCACGGCCAAGTACAAGCGCCACCTCCTCGAACAAGCCGATGCCTGCACCAAGCCTGGTGAGGTCAGCGCGCTGCTGCGTCGTGAGGGGTTGTACTCGTCGCACCTATCGAGCTGGAGGCAAGCCCGCGAACTCGGTGAACTCGCGGCCCTCGAGCCGAAGAAGCGCGGCCCCAAGTCGAAGACCGACCCCCGCGATCAACAGATCGCCGAGCTCGAGAAGCAGCTCGCCAAGGAGCGCGCCCGCCGTGAGCGCGCCGAGGCCCTGGTCGAGGTCCCCAAAAATTGGCATCGATGCTCGAGCAACTCGGCAAGGACGAGGAGCCATGATCGACATCGTCAACCGGGTCGCCCCCGAGCTCGGCGTCGAGTCGACATGCGCCGCCCTTGGCCTGTCTCGTGCGACCTAATACCGCAAGCGCTACGGAGAGCCCCACGGACCCAAGCGGCCGAGCCCGAAGCCCTCGCGCGCACTGTCGGAAGAAGAGCGCCAGGAGGTGCTCGACACCCTCCACGAACAACGCTTCGTCGACCAAGCCCCTGCTGAGACCTACGGGTGGCTACTCGACGAAGGCAAGCACCTGTGCTCGGTCCGCACCATGTACCGGATCTTCTCCATCCGCCTCGCCCGCGTCTCGGGCCTGTGGGGCCATCCAAGCGTAAGTTCAACGAAGGGAGCACCCCTCGAACTCATCCTCACAGGGCTGCGGAGGTTCGCCAATCGGATAGAGCGCGAACATTACATCCCCCCAGTGATTGAGTTCGTACCAGTCGGCACAGTCATGAGCATCGGGATACCCCAGCCCCGCAGCATCTGCCTGACAGATATCATAGGCCTCATCGTTGACCTGGGAAAGCACCTCCGGATCCTGTGCTTCCTCGAGTGTCACACATCGACACACGAGATTGTGGCCACCAGTCTCAGGGTCGACGACCATCCCCACGACCTCGCCCTGCTGATCATAAACATGGGCAGCGTTCACGGGGGCACAGAATAAATAGCGCTCTTCTTCCTCCATGTTGACCAGACGCTCTTGGCAAGCAAGAAGCACAAAGAACACGACCAGGAACGCTCGATAGATATTCTTGTTCACGGCTGTTTCCCTCCCGGTAGGTCTGGTAGAGGCCTCCCGCCATCACCCTCCCCAGTCTCGCTCTCCCCACCATCGCTTTCCTCGTCGGCCTCGGTTTCTCCAACTTCGTCTTCTCCGCCATCATTTTCTGGAAGCGGGCATTTCTGTGGATCTGAGGAGTCATAAATATACCAGCATGCCTCGCTGGTCTGCTCGCCAACGGAAACCGATCCCACATTGAGATTGGCCTCGAGACAAGGTTCAGGCTCCGCGCCCAGTTCCTGAGCAAGCTCGACGCAGTTTTGACGGGCGCTTGCTTCAATGTTAGCAATGACTTGATTGACTTCCTGGCTGGAAGGTTCGGTGCTGAGAATCTCCTTTTGCAGTTCTGTGACACAGGTGCATCCGGATGGAGGCTTACCATCGAACTCTTCGATCGCTACCATGCCTTCTGAGTTTGTACTCACCACGGGCTCGAGGCGGCCACAGCCTTGATAACCATAGGTTGCAAAGTAAATACAATCATCAAAAACGCAACCCTGTGAGGGGATAAAGCCGATGCTCATGCCCAGGAGCGCGCTCAACGAGAGGACAATGCGTTTGGTACGCATAGGCTCCGGTAGCACATCTGCCTGGTTCTGAGCAACGCCCCTCCAGCGGGGCGTGACTCGAGCATCGCCTGGAAGGGGCAAAATGAGACCAAAACATCTGTGTGAGATGGTTCACGCCTCTTGTTTGGCTCGGAGAGACCGTGGTGCGACATGTAGGTCCACAGACTCCGAAGGAGCCCTCAACGCTCCAGCAGGTCCGCCAGAAGGCGCCAGTGGCCCTCGGCACAGTACCTCGGACGCGATCGCCGAAGATCCAGTAGACGATCCGGTAGCCCTTCCTGATGATCTCGCGGACATCCTCGCGCCCGAGTTCAGGCACGGCGCGGCCAGAGAAGGAGAGGTCGACGGCGCGATCGGCCACGGCGACCAGGGTCCTCGGGATCCGGCCGGACCGGTATCTGCGACACTCTCGCTCGGGCTGCTTCTGCCTGCGGTGTCACTCGCCTTGCCATCTCGACCACGGTCTTTTGTCGATCAAGCCGCCGCCGCTCTGAGGCTACCGGTCTCCTGCCGATCTGGCCATCGTCCAGGGCAAGCTCGCCATTGGCTGTTACCAATGCGGAAATGTCAATGGTGACGGCTACTTGTCGCGCATGTGCCTGAGCTCATTGGGTTTGGGTCGTGCAGTTGCGTTCCGTCTGGTTGAGTTGCCACCGCGCGAAGCGCAGCCCATGTCCAACAAAATCTCCACGGCTGCGCTTGGAATTTTTTCGATAGTGGGGTGGGCTTGGGTTCCGTACCGTTGGGGCACTCGAGGGGCACATGGTTTTCCGCTGGAGCTTGCGCCATCCCGGGTGCACGGGGTTGTTAGGGGGTGGGGTTGGCGAGGTATGCGAGGAGTGGGGCGAGCTCCTCGTCGAGGGGGATGTTGGCGTCGGCGCAAGCTTGGCGGTAATGATGGGCGAGTAGTCGAATCAGGGGGGCGAGGACTCGGGGTTGGGTGGGGAGTAGTTGGAGTGCCGCGCGGAGGCCTTCGGCGAACGATTGTGCGGCGGGGTCGGGTTGACCAGCCGCGTGGAGCACGACCCCCTGTGTGCCCAGAGCGCGCGCGAGGTAAGGCAAGAAAGCGTCGGGCCGGGTCTTCGCCAGCTGCCGACGAATGGAGACGGCCTCCTTCGCAGCCTCCAGCGCTTGCTCGCGGTCGCCTAACTCGCTCAGAAACGCGCCGAGGTTGTTGAGGGAGGTAGCGAGGTAAGGCAAGAAAGCGTCGGGCCGGGTCTTCGCCAGCTGCCGGTAGATGTCAGCGGCTTCCTTCGCAGCCTCCAGCGCTTGCTCGCGGTCGCCTAACTCGCTCAGAAACGCGCCGAGGTTGTTGAGGGCCATGGCGAGGTCAGGCAAGAAAGCGTTGGGCCGGGTCTTCGCCAGCTGTCGGTAGATGTCAGCGGCCTCCTTCGCAGCCTCCAGCGCTTGCTCGCGGTCCCCTAACTTGCTCAGGCGACCGCCGAGGTTGCTGAGGGCCATGGCGAGGTCAGGCAAGAAAGCGTCGGGCCGGGTCTTCGCCAGCTGCCGGTAGATGTCAGCGGCCTCCTTCGCAGCCTCCAGCGCTTGCTCGCGGTCCCCTAACTCGCTCAGAAACGTGCCGAGGTTATTGAGGGCCATGGCGAGGTCAGGCAAGAAAGCGTTGGGCCAGGTCTTCGCCAGTTGCCGGTAGATGTCAGCGGCCTCCTTTGCAGCCTCCAGCGCTTGCTCTCGCTCCCCAAACTCGCTCAGGCGGTTGCCGAGGTTGTTGAGGGAGGCCGCGAGGTGAGGCAAGAAAGCGTCAGGCCGGGTCTTCACCAGCTGCCGACGAATGGAGACGGCCTCCTTCGCAGCCTCCAGCGCTTGCTCGTGGTCCCCTAACTCGCTCAGGCGGTTGCCGAGGTTGTTGAGGGAGGCCGCGAGGTGAGGCAAGAAAGCGTCGGGCCGGGTCCTCGCCAGCTGCCGACGAATGGAGACGGCCTCCTTCGCAGCCTCCAGCGCTTGCTCGCGGTCCCCTAACTCGCTCAGGCGACCGCCGAGGTCGTTGAGGAAAGCAGCGAGTCGACTTTCATCTCCGTCCACTCCTCGCTCTGCCACGACGAGTTGCTGCAAGGCGAGCACCGCGAGCTCTCGCAGTTCGACTGTCTGCTCGGGTATCGCTGCATACAACCGCTCCGCGAGCGGAGCGTCGAGCACCAGCTGCGCCGCGGAGGTCAAGGCCAGACCTGGCGGCTCGGTCTGGGTCGTCTGTTCATCGCCACTGTCGCCCGCTGCTTTGGCGATGCGTTCAACGAACACTGGCCCATGTTCATGCAGCAGCTTCCCTAGCCATGGGCGAGTGTGTTCGCGTTTATCGGCCACCCGCGTCAGCACCAACAGCGCCCGGGTCAGCTGAGCGAGGGTCCGCTCGGGAGCCGCCACCAGCTGCAACCACGCATCGGCCCCGCGCTCGAGGGTCTCGGCGACGAGTTGCTCGCCGAGTGGATCGGGCTCGAGTGGCCGGCCCTGCTCGCCGTACAGGTCGCGTGCGCAGCAGCATGCTGTGAGCAACTCGCCTCGGTCGAGCATGTTCAGCGTGCCGATGGCGAGGCCGTGCACCAGGTCGAAAGGGCACTCCCCGATCAGCGTCGAGACCGAGATGACCGCATCCATCGCGGGGAGGAACCCCGTCGGTGTGGGGAGCTTCTTGGTGTTCTCGTACCAGCGTGCCCAGGCCGCTCGCTCATGCCGCAGGATCTCGGAGAGGATCCCATGCTCGGTGAGGTTGTCGAGGTCCGGCGGCGTGTCCCTGGCGCACAACAGCGCCACCCCGTGAAGATAGAGCGGTCGGCCGAGGAGGTCTGCGTCGAGGGATGGCAGGGGCTGGGGGACCTCACCGAGAAAGGCTTTGACGGCCGCTGTAAAGCCTCGCGTGCGCGAGTTGGCGTCCTCGTACATCCGCGGGAGCTGGGTCCACGCGCCGGCGTGCTTTGGCACCCCCGAGGTCTCGACCAGGCGCTTCCACCACAGGGGACCTCGTTCATCGAGGTGGTCACGGCTGAGCATGACCACGCGGACCTCGAGCGCGCGGAAGGCTGCGTGGGCGATGACCTTGGCCGCCAGGAGTGGGGCGGTCTCGACGTAGTCGAACACCAGCAGCCGTGGCGCCTTGCCGGCGGTGAGGGTCGTGACGAGCCGATCGATTTCGGTATGGGGCCGGTTGGGCACGAAGCCCGCGATCCAGTCACGCTCCCGCATGCGGCGGCAGAACTCGAGCAGGAGACGGGTTTTACCCGAGCCACCAGCAGCTGCGAACACGTGGTAGGGGAGGTCGCCGGCGGCCAGGGCCTCGAGGGTCTCCAGGTCGTCCGCGCGCCCTTCGAAAGGCACCACTTGGTTTTGCGCGCGCAGCAATTCCGAGGGGGCTTCCTCGAGGCGGTCTTCCGGGGAGCCAAGCGGCTTCGGCAGGACGAGGAGCTCGCTCGCGGTGCGGTCGCGGTGCGTCCACGACTGCGGACAGGGCCAGCCCAGCGTGGCGGCGAGTTGCTGAATCGGGTTGGCATAGACCGTCCCATGCTCGGCGAGCATGGGCTCGATGCCCTCGTTCCCACGGCTATAGAACGAGCGGACCACCCCTACCACCCGATCGCCGACGACGATCGGCCCTCCAGAAAATCCGGAGGCGGGCACCGGCTCCTCGCTCTGCATCTGGTCGACGAGCAGCTCGAGCACGGGGATCTGATCGGGCGACTCGACCTTGGCGTACGGCCCAATCGCCCCCTCCGTGGTGGTTAGCGTGCCGGAGGCCCCGATCCCGAGAACGGTCAAATAGGCAAACCCGTAGCACGACCACGAGCGGTCTTCGTCGTCGGTGAGCGGCTCGAGGGCCCGGGCGAGCTTCCATCGCTTGGTCTTGTTGTAATCGTGGACGCGAAATACCACCCAGTCATCGACCAGGTTGGGATTGTTGATTGGATCCCAAGGAACCGTCTCGGACCAGGTCTTTCCGTCTTCCCAGTAGGTGCAGACGAAGTCCTTCGGCGGGACCGGGGCCGGCCCGATCTTCACGAAGGTGTGAAATGTCGTGACCAGGTAGACCCCGCCGTCGGGCCCGTCGACGAGGAAGCCCGTGCCGCGATACCCACCACTTTCGACTCGAACGACGTCTGCTCTCCCGACCATCGCCGATCAGGGTACGGCTCCACGCCGCCAAGCGGGACCAAAAACCGCCTCACAGCAACGGGAGGTCGGTTTCACTCGCGCCGCTCGGCGAACCGGGCCCGCATCCGAGCGACTACCTCGGCATGGGGGATGGTCCGCCCAGCCTCGGAGTCGGCCAGGCCCGCCTCGATCTTGGCGACCACGTGCCTCCGGTAGGCTTCGTCTGGTGTCTCGAGCGCGAGCTCGTCCACCGCGGGGCTTGCGGGCTGCGACATGAGGCGAGTGTACTTTGCGACTTCATCGCCGAGCATTCAGAGATCGAGGACCCTCGACCTTCTCCATGCGAGCGCAACCACGCGCACTCGAGGAGCAGATCACCCCGGGCATCGCCGGCGTTGGTCAAACGCAAAAACAGCCAGCCGAGGTACCTCAGCTGGCCGTCTTCAGTTGCGCGCGGCAGGATTCGAACCTGCGGCCTTTGGCTCCGGAGGCCAACGCTCTATCCAGCTGAGCTACGCGCGCGGGGCCGCAAGGTGTACCCAAGCCCGCCCCCGCGCGCAACCCCGTTTCGACCCGCTCCCGCGCGAAACCTCCCCGCGCCCCTGCGGGTCCTGCAAAGGCCCCCACAGGCCGTGCTAGGCTGATTTCGCCATGCCCCACCCCGGATCCACACGTGGTCACGCGCGCTTCGCTCTTTTCCCGGCTCGTGTGACCTTGCCCCTGGTTGGCATGTCCGCGGTCATGGCCTCGACGCTTGTCGAGCTGCCGGACCTCGACACGATCCGCCGCTGGCTCCGCCGCATCCAGGAGATCCTGGTGCTCGGCGGCGTCAGCTTGGCGGTGGTCCTGAGCCTGGCCTTCATCGGGGCCTGGGTGCTCTCGCATCTGCGCCGGGCCAAGGCGCAGGACGAGCCCAAGATCACGTGGCTGTCTCACGTGGCGCTGGTCGGCAGCTTGGTGCCGGTGGGGCTCACGGTGCTGGCGGCGGCGGGGATGTTCATCCCGGTGCTGCGGCCCTTGATGCTCAAGTTCTTCGCCTACGCGGCGGCGGGTGCCGCCGTGTCCTGGCTGATCTCGGTGGCGGCGCTGATCGTCGGTGGGGGTCAGCAGGAGCTGCGGCGGATCCGTCGGGCGCTGCTCCTGGCAGGGACGCCTTTTTACTGCCTGGCCGTGTGGCTGGCGCGCTTCTTGGTCCTGGGCTTCTAGAGCGCGCTGGGCTTCTAGAGCTTCTCGCCGCGGACCTGGGCGAGCAGGCGCTTGGCCTCGGGGTAGCCGGGGCGAAGGTCGAGGGCCTGGGCCAAGGAGCGCTCGGCGGCCTCGAAGTCCCCGGCCTTCCACTCGATCTCGGCCTTGGTGGTCCACAGCTGGGGGTCGTCGGACTGCCAGCGCAGGGCGTCGCCGATGTGGCCGCGGGCGGCCTGGAGGTCCGGGGGGTCGCGCTCGAGGGCCAGGCGGGCGCGGATGTAGGCCTCGTAGGCGAGGGGCGGGGGCGGGGCAGTGCGGACGAGCTCGTCGTCGACGTAGTGGAGGTTGCGGTGGGCGAGGTAGCCGCTCGTGATGCATCCGCCCGCGGAGCCCGCGAGGGCGAGCAGGGCGAGGCTTGTGGCGACGAGAGGTCGCGCGCTGCGAGGGCGAGCCACGGGCCCATGCTGCCACGAACGCGAGGCGAGCGCTCGCGTGGGCTGGCGAGGAGGGACGGGGGCGGGGCTTTGGGTCTCGCTGCGCTGCGAGGGGCGCTCGTGCGTCCGGGCCGGTGGCGATGTAGCGTTGCGCGGTGCAGGACCCCGTCGAGCGGCTGCTGCCCCCCGCCGTGCGCGCCGCCTTGGCGCGCCGAGAGCTGCTGGTTCGCCGCCCCGTGGCGGGCGGGCGGCATGGGGTTCACCGATCTCTCCGCCCCGGAGTGGGCCGCGACTTTCGTGACTACCGCGCCTATGTGCCCGGCGACGATCCCCGGCGCCTGGATTGGCGAGCGGCGGCGCGCAGCGATCGCTTGGTGGTCCGTCAGACGGAGAGCCAAGAGGAGCTGACGATCACCTGGTTGGTCGACGGCTCGGGGGGCATGGGCTACGGCGAGGGCGAGGCGCGCAAGTGGGCGCGGGCGGGGACGGTGGTCGCGGCGCTCAGCAGCCTGGCGCTGCGCCAAGCTGACGGCGTGGGCGTGGTGATCGGCCGCGAGGGCTCCGTGGATGCGGAGCTGATCGACGCGAGCACGCGCCGAGATCGGCTGCGCGCGCTGGCGGGGCGCTTCGTCGGGGCCGAGCCCGCGGGCGCCTGCCCCTGGGAGGCGATGCTCGAGGCCGCGGCCCCGCGCCTGCGCCCGCGCTCGCTGGTTTTGGCGGTCTCGGACTTTCTGGATCCGGGCGCGGGCCAGGTGGCCTCGGGCGAGGGCGAGCGCGCGGCCGACGAGGCGCTGTTGCGCGGCCTGGGCCTGATGCGCGCCGCCGGCAGCGACGTGGTGCTGATCCAGATCCTCCACCGCGACGAGCTCAGCTTCCCCTGGGAGCAGCCGCGGGTGCTTCGCCTCGAGGATCCCCGCGGGCGGCGACCCCTGGTGGAGGGTCCGGGGGCGAGCATGCGCGACGCCTATCTCGAGCGCCTGGGCGCGCACTTGCGCTGGCTCGAGGGCAGCTGCGAGCGCGGCGGGCTGCTCCTGGTCCGGCTGGTCAGCGATGGAGATCCGGCGGGGCAGCTGATCGATCTGCTCGGGCGCCTGGCGGGTGCGCCGAGCGAGGTGAGCCTGGGCGAGGAGGGGCGCGCGTGAACGTGCTCTCGCCCCTGGCGCTGCTGGGCCTGCTGGGCCTGGGCCTGCCGCTCCTCGCTCACCTGCTCGGGCGCGAGCGGCCGCAGACGATCCGCTTCGCGGGCATGCGCTTCGCCGCGGCCGAGGATCCGGTGATCACCCAGCGCCGCTCGATCCGCGACTGGCCGCTGCTGATCTTGCGCCTGCTGCTGCTGGCCGTGCTGGTGCTCGTGCTGGCGCGGCCGGTGGTCGGCAGCGAGGCCGCGGTGGCGGTGCTCGCCGAGCCCCACGACGCGGTGGTGCTGCTCGACGCTTCGGCGAGCATGGAGCTGCGCGTCGACGGGCGCAGCGATCGCGTGCGCGCGCGCGAGCGGCTGGATCAGCTCCTGGACGCGCTCCCGGCCGGCTCGCGGGTGGGGCTGGTGATCAGCGATCCGCGGGCGCCGGCGGTCGAGCTCGAGGGCATCGCCGACAACGCCGGGCGGATCCGTGCGGCGGTCGACGGCTGGATGGAGAGCAGCGAGGCCGGGCCGCGCGCGGGGGCGTGGACCCTGAGCGAGGCGCTCCCGCGGGCCACGGGCCAGCTGGGCGAGCGCAGCGGCGAGGCGCGGCCGCGGGTGGTCTATGCCCTGGGCGACCCCACGGATCGCGGCCTGGGCTCGCTGCCCGCCGTGGCCGAGGGGGCGATCACGGTGATCCCGGTGCCGACCCGCGGCAAGCTCGGCGAGGCGCCCGCGCCCACGCCCGAGCACGTGGGCATCCGCGAGCTCGAGTGGGAGCCGGCGCCGGAGCTCGATCCCCGGGCGCTGCGGATCCACGCGGTGATCCACCGCCATGGTGGCGAGCCCGACAACGAGCTCGAGGTCGAGGCCGCCCTCGAGCTCGGCGATCGCGAGGTCGGCCGGGCGCGGGTCAGCGTGGCCGCCGACGCCGACGCGGCGCTGGCCTTCACGCACACCCTCGACGGCGAGCAGGGCGAGACCCGGGCGCGGGTGCGGATCATCGGCCGCGAGGACGATCCGCTGCCGATCGACGATCGCCGCCACCTGTGGCTGTCGATCAGCGACGACGTCGAGGTGTTGGTGGTCAACGGCGACCCCAGCGAGGCCCGGGCGAACGACGAGATCTTTTTCCTGTCGACGGCCCTGGCCAACAGCGACCTGGGGGATCGCCTCTCGCTGCGCGGGCTGACCGAGGACCAGCTCGAGCAGCGCGTCCGCGAGGCCGAGCGCGACGCCAGCAAGGATCCCCTGGCTGGCGTCGACCTGCTGATCTTCGCCAACGCCCGGGCCGTCGAGGCCGACGTCGCGGCCAAGGTCTCCGCGCGGGTCCGCGAGGGCATGGGCCTGCTGATCAGCGTGGGCGACCGCGTGAGCGCGACCGACTACAACGCGCGCTTTGGCGAGGTCCTGCCCCTGCTGCTGCGCGAGGCCGTGTTCGCGGGCA
Organism: Pseudenhygromyxa sp. WMMC2535; assembly: GCF_011083025.2. Taxonomy (NCBI): domain Bacteria; kingdom Pseudomonadati; phylum Myxococcota; order Nannocystales; family Nannocystaceae; genus Pseudenhygromyxa; species Pseudenhygromyxa sp. WMMC2535. The sequence goes on along the minus strand of NZ_JABJWV010000001.1, from coordinate 618,155 downwards.
CGGCCCCGGGCCGCACGGAGGCGCGCAGCGAGGCCCTGGCCCCGGTCCAGCTCTCGCACCCGATCTTCGCCGGGCTGTCCGGGGAGGACGAGCTCGTGGGCGATCTGGACCTGGGCACGACGCGGACCCGGCGGATGTTCCTGCTCGAGCCGGATCCGCGGCGTGGGGCCGACATCGCCCTGGCCTTCAGCAGCGGCGCGCCAGCCCTGATCACCCGCGCGGCAGGCCGCGGCCGAGTCGCCCTGCTCACCACCACCGTCGACCGCGACTGGGGGGACCTGCCCCTGCGCCCCGGCTTCGTGCCTCTGGTGACGCGCACCGCAACCTGGCTGGCGAGCGCAGAAGGGGGCAGCCAGGGCAGCGTCGTCGGCGTCGGCGCGAGCAAGGCCCTCGCCCGCCCGCAGCCCTACACGGTGACGACCCCCGAGGGTCGCGTGGTCCCGGTCACCCCCAACGAAGGCGAGCCCGCGCGCTTCGACGCCACCGACCTGCCCGGCCACTACCTGGCCGAGCCCGGTGTCGAGGCGGTCGAAGCGGCCGGGGCGAGCGCAGCGGACTCGGCCGAAGACGGCGAGCTTTCCGGCGTCGAGCGCTTCGTCGTCGCCGTCGACTCGCGCGAGTCCCAGACCGCCGGCGTCGAGCTGGCCGCCGTCGAGGTCGCCGAGGGCGGCGAGAGCGGCACGGTCACGATCTACGAGCCGCGCTGGCGCGAGCTGGCCATGCTGGTGCTGCTGCTGCTCGGGATCGAGAGCGTGGTCCGAGGCTGGCAGGCCCAGCGGCGCAAGGGAGCGCGCTCGTGATCCTCGCCAGCGCCGCCCCCATGCTCGAGCAGCTGCCCAGCCTCCTACTCGAGGCCTTCGTGCTCGGCGTCCACGTGCTCGGCGGAGGCATCTGGGTCGGCGCCATGGTGTTCTCGATCTTCGTGCTCCACCCGCGCGCCGAGCAGTTCTTCGCCCGCGCCCTCGACTTCGAGGACTTCATCTTCACGGTGGTCCACGGCGCCCGCTGGAAGGTCTTCTCCGGCGTCATGGCGATCCTGCTCTCGGGCGTCGCGCTCAGCCTCTGGCCAGGGCAGCTGGGCCACGCCGACTTCGCCGACCCTCCCTGGCTCGTTGTCTACGCCCTCAAGCTCGCCCTCTTCCTGCTCGCCGCCGGCTGCTTCATGTACGTCTCCTGGGTGCTGTGGCCGCGCCGCACCTTCGCCAAGCCCGACGAGCTCCCCGCGATCAAAGCCCACTTCACCCGCGTGGGCGTAGTCATGGTCGTCGCCAACGCCCTCAACATGGCCCTGGGCATCGGCGCCCACGTCTGGCGCGCAGCCGCCTGAACCCACCAGCTCACGCGAGCAATCGCTCCCCCACGCGAGCGAGCCCCATCCCAGCCCGCGAGGGCCGACACGTAGCGAGCAAAGGGCCGCTCTCCCCGACAAAGACGAGCCCCCGAACCTAGCGAGGGCCGGCATGTCGCTCGCAAAGGGCCGCTCTCCCTGACAAAGACGACCCCCCGCATCCCGCGAGGGCCGGCATGTCGCCCGCGAACGTAGAGCAGGCCGCTCGAGCGGAAGGGGCCCGCGCCGAGCACCGAGCCGGCTAGGTTGCTACGTCATGTTGGTCGCCCGCCACCCGGCGAGAGCGCAGGGGTGGGAAGGCTTCCGCCGAACAGGCCGCGGTGCACCGCCCGAAGCGAGAACCCCCGCAAAAGAACCAGGAAGAACGCCCTCAAAGAAACGCTCTTCCCGACACAGACGACCTCCCCCCCCGCATCCCGCGAGGGCCGGCATGTCGCCCGCGAACGTAGAGCAGGCCGCTCGAGCGGAAGGGGCCCGCGCCGAGCACCGAGCCGGCTAGGTTGCTACGTCATGTTGGTCGCCCGCCACCCGGCGAGAGCGCAGGGGTGGGAAGGCTTCCGCCGAACAGGCCGCGGTGCACCGCCCGAAGCGAGAACCCCCGCAAAAGAACCAGACGACCGAAATTCACCAAGACCCAGGCGGATACCCATCCAAAAACCCCCGCAGCAACCCCATGAAGGTCTCCCACCCATGCTCCCCCGCCCCCTCGTGCCGCCGCTCCTCGGGCAGCACCGCCGCGAGCAGCTCCAGCGAGCGCAGCCCTGGATCATTCTCCCCCCACAGCAGGTCCAGCCTGGGCCGCTCGGCCCCCTCCGCGTAGCCGCGCAGCCACTCCCACACCCGCTCGATGTCCTCGATCGGCTCATTGGGCCGCCAGCTCGCCAGCCCACCTTGCTCCTCGATCTCGTCGATGATCAGCTTGGGCCCCAGATAGGGCGCGTAGGCGATCAGCCGGTCCACGTCCTCGGGGTAGGTGCGCGCGTAGCTGAAGCTGACCAGCGCCCCCGCCGAGATCGCCAGCCAGATCCGCCGCTTGCGGTCTCCCTGGCGGAGCACGTCGGCGTGCAGGTCTCGCTCGACGTGGCCGAGCAGATAGGACGGCCCGAGGCGGTAGGGCACGGCGATGTCGTACTCGCAGCCGCGCTCGCGCAGCAGATCGATGGCGCCGTACTTCTCGAGATCCTCGGGCGTGTCCGTGGCGCCCGGCACGAAGACCAACAAGGTCTCGGTGGGCTCGGTCGCGTCCCGGTAGGGGTAGTCGACGACCGGGGGCACGACCTCGGCATCGATGGCCCGGCAGCCGCCCACGGCGAGGCTGGGCAGGGCAGCGAGGGTCGTCAGCATCGTGCGGCGGCTGGGGAGCGTGGCCAAAGCGCGGAGATTTTAGGCGAAAGCGGGGGTCCGGGCCTGGACCGGGGGCTTGGACGGGTATTTTTTTGCTTCGCGGGGCGGGCCAGCGCGCGGCTCCAGGGCGTCGCGCCCGCGCCTCGCTGGCCCTAGCGACCCGGGACGTCTACTGTTGAAGGCGTGAGTGAGGACGACTCAGGCGCCGAGGTCGTGTCCCTGGCCCAAAAGCGTGTCGAGGCCGCGCGCCGCGAGGCAGCGGCAGCGGCTGCTCGAGACAGGGCCGCGCGCTCGCAGAGCGCCAAGCCCGGCGAGCTGCCCAAGCCATGGCTGACCTACACGCTCATGGCCGCCAACGTGCTCGTGTGGCTGGTGATGGTCGGCGTCGGCGTCGACGGCTTCGACCCCAAGCCCACGCAGCTGATCGAGTGGGGCGGCAACTTGGGCATCTTCACGGCCTCGGGCGAGTGGTGGCGGCTGCTGACCGCGACCTTCCTGCACGCGGGCATCACCCACCTCGCCTTCAACGTCTACGGCATGTGGGCCGTCGGGCGGATCACCGAGCAGATCTTCCGCCCCGCCGCCTACGCGCTGATCTATTTTGGCAGCGGGCTGATCGCCAGCCTGACGAGCTTGCTGTGGAGCCCCATGGTGGTCAGCGTCGGCGCCTCGGGGGCGCTGCTCGGCATCCTCGGCGCCTTCTTTGGGTTCACGATCCGCCGCCGCGACGTGCTGCCCGAGCCCTTCGTCAAGAGCGTCCGCCGCAACGCGCTGATCCTCATCGTGCTCAACGTGGGCATCAGCGTGATGGTGCCCAACGTCGACGTGGCCGCGCACCTCGGCGGCCTGGGCACGGGCCTGGGTCTTGGCTATCTGATCGCGCGCATGGCCGAGCGACCCGCGGCCACCCGCGAGCAGGGCCTGGCCTGGCGCCGCAAGGCCCTGCTCGCCAACGCCGGCATCGTGGTCGCGTTGCTCGGCCTGGGCATCCTCGCCGTGCCCGCGCAGATCGGGGCCGTCGGCCAGGCGATGCGCCTCGACGAAGAGGCCGGCGACGCCCTCGACGCCGCCGGAGACGACGAGGACGCGCGCCTCGAGGCGCTCGAGGACGTGGCGCTACCGGCGATGCTCGAGCTCGAGGCCGAGCTCGAGGGCGTCGAGGGGGACATGGCGGCGAGCTTGCTGCGTTATGCGAGCTTGCTGCGGGAGTCCTATGAGCGGGAGATCGCGGGGCTGCGGGATCAAAACCCGGTCGACCTGCTCGAAGCTCGACGCTTGCGCGAGGAGGCTTCGCGGGTGGTGATCGATCCGGGCTGAGCGAGCGTGACGCTCATTCGAACGCGAGGGCGGCCCGCTCCACGTCGCGCTCGTCGGCGCGGCCGAGCTGGTGGCGGAGGCTGTCCTCGAGGCTGGGAAAGTCCCAGTGAAAGCCCGCGGCCTCGAGGCGGCGGGGGAGCACGCGCTGGCTGGCGAGCAAGACCTCGTCGCCCAGCTGGCCAAAGATCGCGCGCACGATGGCCGCGGGCAGGGGCATGACGGCCGGGCGGTGGAGCAGGGCGCCCAGCTGGCGGGCGAAGTCTCGCTGGCGCAGGGGCTGGGGTCCGACGGCGTTGACGGGGCCGCGCAGGCGCTCGTCGTGGATCGCGTGGAGGACGACGCCGAGCAGGTCGTCGAGGTCGATCACGCTCTGCCACTGGCGGCCGCTGCCCACGGGGCCGCCGAGGCCGAAGCGGGCGGGGAGCAGCAGGCGCGAGAGGGCCCCGCCCTGCGGGCTGAGGACCACGCCGATGCGCAGGTTGACCACGCGGATGCCCGCTTCTTCGGCGGCGCGAGTGGCGTCCTCCCAGGCGCGCACGACCTCGACCAGGAAGCCCTCGCCGGGGTCCGAGTCCTCGTCGAGCTCGTGGTCGCCACGGTCGCCATAAAAGCCGACCGCGGACGCGCAGACGAGGACCTTGGGCTTGTGATCGAGCTTGGCCAGGGCCTCGCACAGCAAGCTGGTCCCGTCGACGCGCGAGCGCATGATCGCCTCGCGCTTTTGCGGCGTCCAGCGACCAACCACGGGCTCGCCGGCGAGGTGAACCACGGCGTCGAGGCCCTCGAGGGCGGCAGTGTCGATGCTGCCCTCGCGCGGGGACCAGGCGATGCTGGCGGCCTGATTTCGGTTCTGGTCCGGGTTCTGGGCCGAGTTCTGGGCCTGCTTGGCGCGGCGGACCATGGGCAGCACCGTGTGCCCGCCGGTGGTCAAGAAGGCCCCGAGGGCCGCGCCGACCATGCCCGAGGCGCCGCTGAGGGCGACGCGCTGCGGGCCGGCGGCGGCGAACTGCTGGTGTCGGCGCAGGTCGTTGGCGGTCCGGACGTGGCGCTGTCGAAACATGCGCTCGACCTCGCCTTGGACCATGCCGCCGACGATCGGCCAGCTCAGGGGGTCGAGGGGCAGGGCGAAGTCGATGGCGTCGACCAGGGCGCTGCGCTCGGCGGCGAGAGACTCGAAGCGGTGGACGTGGTGCCAGCGCGCGAAGGGGCCGCGCTCGGACTCGTCTTCGAATTTTTCTGGGGGCGCGTAGCCCTGGTGGCGGGCGATCCAGTCGACGCCCAGCGGGCCCTTGCGCAGGCGAATGTGCAGGCGGGCGCCGTCCTCGATGCCGCCGCGCTTGTCGACGACCTCGACGCGCTGCCAGCTCGGGGACAGGCGCTCGAATGCGCCCGGGCGGGCGTGCCAGGCGAAGAGCGCCTCGCGGGAGACCGGGAGGGTCAGGCGTCGCTCGAAGTGGTGCACGGCTCAGGCATGACCCAGCGCGGCGGGCTTGGCCAGCGAAGAGCGCCTGGCACCCGCGAGAGCGGGCGCAGCGAGGATGCGCGAGGGCGCGAGGGCCTCCCCGGCGGGGCTACTGCTGGTCGAGCTTGCTGGCGAGGGAGCCGTCGGCGAGGGCCTTTTGCAGCTCCTCGTTGCCGCCGATCAGCTCGCCGCGGACGAAGACCTGGGGGAAGGTCGGCCAGCCGCTCCACAGCTTGATCGCCAGGCGCTCGCGCCAGTTGTTGAAGTAGCTGCCGTACTCGAGGTAGGTGAAGCGGATGTTGGCCTTGTCGAGGGCCGCGCGGGTCTTCTTGACGAAGGGGTTTTGGGCCATGCCGACGACCACGAGGGCGTCGCCCTCCACGGCGGCGCGGATCTCCGTGACGATCGCGGCGTGGAAGCCCGCGATCTCGGCGCGGACGTGCTCGCTCTTGTTTTCGTCGGCGAGCAGTGGACGGGGATGGCTGAGGTCGCTCATGTTCGGCTGCTATCGCATGCGCGCGCCCAGGGCCAGGGGCGCGCGCGTAAAATTGCAGGCGCCTGACCAGCTGGGGAGGCGAGCTGAAACACTTCACCAGGCGCGGCGTTGTGCGTCACTCGGGGTTGCGAGCGTGGCCGCTGTCACCAGCGCATGCTCAGCGAGAACCCACCTTGGTCGTAGCGGTTGGTGGGGTCGTCGAGGTCCCAGCCCACGCCAAAGGTGAAGCGCACGTGGGGTCCAAACACGAACGCGAGGCGGGTGTGCAGGCGGTGGTTGGTGCCGGTCAGGTAGTCGGCGAGCTCGCTGACGGCCTTGCCCTCGGCGGGCTCGCCCTCGGCCAGGCGGTCGAGGATCAGGTAGCCGATCTCCAGGCCGAACACGCGGGTTGGCATCCAGGTCGCGCGCAGCTGGGCCAGCCAGCTGCGGTCCCGGGTCACGCTGCCGTACTCGAATTCGTGGGCCGGGAGCAGGGTCCGGCGCAGCGCCAGCGAGGCCTCGATGTCCGTGTGCCCGCGGGTGCCGGCGCCGAGCTGGGCGAGGGCGTAGGCCCGGGCTCGGAGCTCGCGCTCGGGGGTGCTCGACAGCCGCGCGCCGGCGTCGTTGCGCAGCACGTGGCCGGTCTGCACGCCCAGGCCGCTGACGCCGACCTGGACCGGGGCCCGCGGGGCGCTGAACTCGACCCAGCCGCCGCCGAGCACGGCCGTCTGCTCGCGGACATAGGGGGTGCGCGCTTCGTCGGCGAAGCTCAGCCGCGTGCGCGAGGGCAGCAGCCCGCCAAAGAAGAGCTGGACGCGGGTGTGGGGGATGAGCTCGAGGTCGAGCTCGCTGGCCAGGCCGAGCGAGAGGTTCTTTTGCAGGACGCGGACCTCTTGAGGCGTGGCACGATTTTGCGCGAGGGCGTCGCTGGCGTTGTTGGCCGGGTCCATGAAGAAGGCCCGGGCGGCCACGCGCAGCAGCCCCGGCCGCGCCCAGCCGACGACCAGCTCGCCGTCGAGGTCGGGCTTCTCGAAGCGGGCGATCGGGCGGATCTCCACGAAGGCACCGGAGCCGCGGATGTCCGGGAACGCGAAGTTCAGGCGGACGATGTTGGAGTCGACCTCGCGCACCTGCGTGCGGTCGAAGCGGATGCCCGCGGTCGCGATGCCCATGGGCACGCGCTCCTTGATGCGGACCTGGTTGAAGAAGGACAGCTCGTCGTCGGAATTGAGGAAGACCCGCGCCCCGCGAGTGCGCGTGTTCCAGTCGCGCTCGAGGATGAAGGGGTGCTGGGCCTGGGCCAAGGTCAGCTCGTACTCGGGGCGCTGGAGCTCGGGGCTGGGCTGGAGCAGCGGGCCCTGGGCGTCGGGGCGACCGTTGCGGTCTTGAAAGCGCCGCCAGACCTCGTCCCACTGCTCCTGCATGTCCCAGCCGGGCTGGATCTGCGGCGGCGAGAAGCGGGGGCCGTCGCCTTCGCCTTCGCCTAGCAGCGCGCTCGGGGCGGTCGCGGCGAGCAGGCCAGCGGCGAGACCGAGTGCGACGAGGGCCACGGGCAGAGCTTACTGCAAGGCTCGCCTGCGCGTGGCAAAACCCGGCGCGAGCTCGAGCGCTGCCAGAGTTCGCAACCCGCTCCTCGAGCTCGAGCGCGCCGTCCTCGACACCTACGCCGAGCGCCTGGGCGCGAGCGTGGAGCCCGAGGAGTGAGCCGATTCGGCGATGGATTCGAGGCTGGTCATTCGTGAATGCTGGGTTGGGGTCGGGAGTGCTGAGCGCGGAGATAGCGGGATCTACGCTCGTGTTGGCTGGCGGCTGGCCGCTCAGGCCCCGGGGCCCCGGGGGAGATCGAGGAAGAAGCGCGTGCCCTCGCCGACGGTGGTGTCGACGCTGAGCTCTCCGCCGTGGTCGAGGACGATGCCGTGGCTGACCGCGAGGCCGAGGCCGGTGCCCTGGTCGCGGCCCTTGGTGGTGAAGAAGGGGTCGAAGATGTGCGGGAGCACGTCGGGGGGGATGCCCGGGCCGCTGTCCTCGACGACGATCCGCACCCAGCCCTCGGCTGGCTTGCCCGCTTTGCCAGGCGGCCGCGTGGCGCGGATCAAGATCCGCTTGCGCTCGTCGTAGCCGTGGCCGTAGCTCTCGTTGAGGGCGTCGCGGGCGTTGGCGACGAGGTTCATGATGATCTGCTGGATCTGCTGGGCGCGGCAGCGCAGCGGCGGGAGCTCGGGGTCGACCTCGACCGCGAGGGCGATCTGATCCTTGCGCAGCACGGCGCGCAGCAGCGAGAGCGTGGTCTCGATCAGCGCGTCGGCGCTGGTGTCCTCCATGGCCTGCTCGCGCTCCTGGCGGGAGAAGGCCAGGAGGTTGCGGACGATGGTCGCCACGCGCTTGGACTCGATGGTGATCTCGCCGGCGAACTCCTGGATCATCTCGCGGTCGCTGGGGTTGTCGGCGATCAGCTCCGCGTAGTTCATGATCCCCTGCACGGGGTTGTTGATCTCGTGGGCGACGCCGCTGGCCAGGGTGCCGAGGGACTCGAGGCGCTGCTGCTGGCGCAGCTGGGACTCGAGGGTCTGCTTCTCGAATTCGGCGACGCGGCGCTGGGTGACGTCCGTGGCCACGGCGATGGCGTTGCGTCGCCGACCCCCGGACTGGTTGGTGGTCCCGTCGGCCTCGAATTCGATCGGCGCGAGCCGGGTTGAGAACCACCGCGGGGCGTGACCCTCGCGGACCATCTCGAGCTCGAGCTCCTGGGGCAGGCCGTCCTCGAGCACGGCGGTCACGGCCTCGCGCCAGTCCCGGGCCGAGTCCTCGCTGAGCAGACGCTCGAGCAGGGGCTCGCCATCGGTCTGGGTCAGGGAGAAGAGGTCGTCGCGGTTGACGAATTCGATCTCGCCGCGGGCGTTGAGCAAGATGATGATGTCGGGGGCGCCGTCGACGAGGGTGCGCCAGCGGGCCTCGCCGCGGCGCAGGGCGGCGTAGAGCCGGGCGTTGTCGAGGGCGCTGGCCGCCTGGTTGGCGATCAGCCGCAGGGCCTCGAGGCGCTCGGGGGTGAAGCAGTAGCTCGACAGCCGGTTCTCGAGCACGAGGGCGCCGAGCACCTGCTTGCCCTTGATCACCGGCAGCGCGAGCAGCGAGAGCACGCCGCTGCGGGACACGTAGGTGTCGCCGGCGAAGCGCGGGTCGACGCGGGCGTCGTCGATGACCAGGGCCTGGCGGGTGCGGAGCACGAAGTGGATCAGCGCGATCGGGGCGAGGCCGTCGGCGGCGCTGAGCTGGATCGGCTCGGGGAGCAGCTCGCGCTCGCCGCTGACGGTGGCCCGGGCGAAGATCGCAAACCCGCTCCTGCGCTCGAGCACGAGCGTGCCCCGGTCGGCGCCGGCGTTGCCGAGCGCGGCCTCGAGCACCCGGAGCATGACCTCGTCGAGGCTGAGGTCCTCGTTGATCACGCCCACGGCCTGGACCACGCTTTGAAAGTCGAGCGCGGCGCTGCTGCTCCCGGAGCTCTGCGGCCGGCTGGGCGTGCGCTCGTAGAGGCCGGAGGGCCCCGACTCGTCGCTGCGCTGGGCCCGGGCGAGGTCGCCGAACTGCCGGGGGTAGGCGCGGCGCATGTAGTCCAGGCGGGTGCCCGCGCCCCAGGCCTCGTAGGCCTCCCAGGCGCTGGCCCGCGCGCCCTCGGCGAAGGCCTCGAGGCCGAGGCGCTCGGCGAGCGCGGCCAGGCGCTCGGCGGCCAGGCCCTCGACCCAGCGGCAGCCCTGCTTGGCGGCGTGGTTGCGGGCCTGCTCGAGCAGGTGCATGGCCGGGTGCAGGCGTCCGCGCAGGGCGAGCGCGAGGCCGCGACCGAGGTCGCGATAGTGGGCGTAGTTCTCGGGGCAGTTCTTGGCCCAGCGCTCGATGATCCGCAGGCCCTTGCGCATGGCTCGGGCGACCGCGGGGGGCTGGGGCTGGTCCGACTCGAGGCTGATCGCCGCGCTGACCACCGTGGTCAGCGCGGCCCGGGGCACGGTCCACGTCCCGAGCATGATCTGCTCGACGTCGTCGATGATCTTCAGGCCGCTGGCGAGGGCCTGGTCGACCTCGCCGGATAGCAGGCTGACCATGGCGTGGTTGATGATCGCGGCGTAGACGGAGACCGGGCTGCCGCCGCGCGAGGCGATGTGCTCGGGGTCGACGGCGTCGAGCAGCGCGGCCTCGTCGTCCGAGCCCAGCATGCTCTCGCGCCGGGCCTCCTCGCCGCCGAGCAGCAGCGTCAGGCTGCGGACCATCCACGCGACGATCATCATCTCGTGGGAGCCCCAGCGGCCGAGGTCCTGCTCGAGGCGGCGGCTGAGCCGACCGACGACGCGCAGGTGGGTGCCGACCTCGAAGTGCATCGACAGGCCGAGGGCGCCCATGTAGCCGGCGTACTCGAAGTCGCCGACCTCGAGGGCGCGGCGGTAGGCGTCGTCGATGTGCGCCAGCGGGGTGGCGAAGGGCCGGCCGAGGTGCCAGACGAACACGTAGGCGGCGGACTCGACCCGCGCGCGGACCGGGCCCGCGGAGGTCTGGTCGCACAGCGCCAGCCCACGGTCGCACAGCGCGATCGCGTCCTGGACCCTGCGCAGGCCCGAGCCCACGCCCATGGCGAGCTGGCCCATGGCCACCGGGGTGCTGGGGTGAAAGCCCCGCCGACGGATGAGCGAGGCGTGGGCGCCGAGCATGGTCACGAAGAGCTTGGAGTCGATGACATAGGCCGCGGTCTTGGCCGCGCTGAGCAGCTCCATGGCCGCGTTCGCGGCCTCGTCGTTGCAGGCCGGCATGGCCTGGAGCTGCTCGAGGCTCAGGTTGCGAAAGTCGAGCCACGCGCGGATCAGGATCGCCAGCATGCGCGGCGTGCTGGGCTGGCGGCGCAGCTCGACGCCGCAGCGGGCGAGGGACTCGAGGGCGAGGTCGATGGCCGCCTCGGGCTGGTCGGAGAGGGTCAGCAGGCGCACGCGGCGGGCGGCGACCAGGCCAAAGTGGCGCGTGGCCAGCGGCCAGTCGAGCAGGTCGTCGAAGGCGAACTGGGCGTCTTCGCGGCGCTGGCTCAAGGTCAGCGCCTGGGCGCGGGCGAAGTGCAGGTCGACGACGAGGTCGTAGTGCTCGGCGGCCTCGCCCCGGGCCGCGACGGCGCCGCGGAGGTCGGCGACCAGGGCCACGCCGCGCTCGAGGTAGCGCAGCGCCGGCGCGTAGGCCCCCGCGCCGATGGCTCGCTGACCCGCGCGCAGCTCGAGGCGGGCGAGGGCGCGGCGCTGCTCGGCGTCGAGCTCGGGCGGCCGCCCGGCGTCGAGGTGATCGACGACCTCGAACAGCTTGGCGTCGCTCTCGTCGAGGTCCGCGCGCAGGGCCTGGCCCAAGGTCCAGTGCAGGGCGCGGCGCTGGTCTTCATCGAGCAGGCGGTGGGCGGCCTCGTGGATGCGGTCGTGGGCGAAGACCAGCTCGGCGCCGGCGTGGGCGAGCAGCCCGGCGTCGACCAGGGCGTAGATCGGGGCCGCGAGCTCGGCCCGCGGGCGCCCGCAGACCAGCGCGAGCAGGTCGAGGTCGAAGCGCGCGCCCACGCAGGCCGCCCGCGCGAGCAGCTCGCGGTCGTCTGGCGCGAGCTCGTCGAGCTTGGCGGTCATCAGCTCGAGCACGTCGTCGAGCAGCGCCGCGCCCTCGACCTCGTCGAGGTCCCAGGCCCAGCCGCGCCGCCCCGGGCGCAGGATCCCGCCCTCGGCCAGGCTGGTCAGGAACTGGCGCACGAACAGCGGATTGCTCGCGGTCTTGCGGCAGACCAGCGCCGCGAGCTCGCGGACCTCCTCGGGCGGGCGGACCAAGGTGTCGCTGAGCATCGCGGCGACGGCTTCTTGGGCGAGGGGGCGCAGCTGGTGCGGGCGCAGGTGATGGCGCTCGCGCAGGTGGGAGAGCAGCGCGAGCAGGGGGTGCTCGGGGTCGAGGGCGTTGTCGCGGAAGGCCCCGAGCATCAGCAGGGCGCCGGGCGGGCGGCCCTCGAGCAGGGCGCGGAGCAAGGTCAGGCTGCTGGCGTCGGCCCACTGGAGGTTGTCGAGCTCGAGGACCAGCGGGCGATCGTCGGCGCAGAAGGCCGACAGAAAGCGCGAGACCGCGAGGTGCAGGCGGTTGCGGGCCTCGTGGGGCTCGAGCTCGGTCAGCGAGGGCTGCTCGCCGATGACCAGCTCGAGCTTGGGCACGAGCTCGCAGATCACCTGGCCGATGCCGCCGAGGGCCTGCTCGAGGGCCTCTCGCCAGCGCGAGAGGCGAAGCTCGCTCTCCGTGAGCAGCTGGTCCACGAGGCCGCGAAAGGCCACGACGAAGGCCGAGTAGGGCAGGTCGCGGTGGGCCTCGAAGCGGCCGCGGGCGATGTAGCCGCCGAAGCCCGCGACCACGCCCTCGAAGTCGGCGAGCAGCGCCGTCTTGCCCACGCCCGGGGGGCCGGACAAGAGCATGAGCCGGCAGCTGCGGGTGCGGACGACCGCGTCGAGGGCGTCGACCAGGGCCAGGCGCTCGCGCTCGCGGCCGTAGAGCTGCTGGGGGAGCTGGAGCGTGGTCGGGTAGTCGGTCGCGGCGAGCTCGAAGGCCTCGTCGAGCCTGCCGGCGGCGCAGCGATCCCGCAGCGCGCGGAGGTCCGCGGCCAGGCCCGTGGCGGTCTGGTAGCGGTGCTCCGGCGCCTTCTCGAGCAGCTTGAGGAGCAGCGCGTCGAGGCTGCGGGGCAGGTCGCTGCGCAGGCTCCGGGGCGGCTCGGGGGCCCGGGCGAGGTGGGCGTGGATCAGCTCGACGGGGGAGCTCGAGACAAAGGGCCGGCGCCGGGTCAGCAGCTCGTAGAGGGTGACGCCGAGGGAGTAGAGGTCGCTGCGAAAGTCGACCGCGCGGCTCGTGCGGCCGGTCTGCTCCGGGGAGATGTAGGGTAGGCTGCCCGTGATCACCTCGGGGTCGTAGAGCCGGCGGCGCTCGCTCTCGAGCAGCACCGAGATCCCAAAGTCGGCGAGGTGGACCCGCCCGGTCTCGGGCTCGATCAAGATGTTTGTCGGCTTGATGTCGCGGTGGATGACGTGGCGGGCGTGGACCCGCGCGAGGATCTCGGCGATCTGCGTGGCGATCGCCAAGAACGCGGGGAGCTCGAGGTCCCGGTTTTGCGTGTACGCGGCGAGGTCGAGGCCAGGCACGCGCTCGAGCAGGAGCACCAGCTGGTCCCCGACGCGGCGCAGCGACAGGGCCTTGACCACGCCCTCGACGTCGAGGCTCTGGATCAGCGCGAACTCGTGCTCGGCCCTGGCCTGGGTGTCTTCGTCGACGAGCTCGAAGATCTTGGCGATCACCACGAGCCCGTCCTCTTCGCGGATCGCCTCGTAGACGCGCGCCTGTCCCGAGGCGCGGACCAGCCTCACGGTGCGGTATCCGGTCAGGGGGACGCCCATGGTCGACCGTTCATGCTAACGCAGGCCCGCGCCCCTCGACTGTGGCGGCGGCCCCCTCGTGTCGGCTGGTCGCGGGCCCGGTCCTTGGACCAGTCGCATGGTCAAAAATCACCCACGAGCTGAAGGATGAAGCGATCGTTGGCGATCTGGTTGGTCTGGCCGCCGTCTTCGAAGATGAATGTGTAGTCAGCCTTGACGGTGAAGCGAGGGACGACCAGCCAGCGCAGGCCCACGCTGTGCGAGAGCTGGGTCTCGTCGTAGAGATAGGCGTCGGCGTAGTCGGAATTCAAGGCGACTTGGGTGTCGGCGCCCTGCGCTCCGCTCACGCCGGGGACAGCGCGATCGGGATCGGCCCAGTCGACGCGATACTGGAGCATGAGCCCGGGGAGGTTGCTGCGCCGGCGGCGGTAGAGGGGCTGGGCAATTTGCGCATAGGCCCCCATCACCGCGCGATCGGCAAGGGTCTGGACTTCACCGTCGCGGGCGGCCGGGGCCTCGTCGACGCCATAGACGAACTCCCCGCGGATCATCGGCAGGGGATAGGGGCTGGCGACGATACGGTCGAGGTCGAGGTCGAGGTGAGCGCCCACGCGCCAGCTCGGCGCCTGGGGGACGTCGATGGTGGTCACGCCGGCGACTTGCTCGTCGGCGTCGAGCAAGCGCGGATGCTTGCCGTAGATCATCGAGGCGCCCAGCTGGAGGTCGGGCAGGGGGAAGACGCTCACCCGGGCGAGGACCGACTTGTTTTGGTTGTTGTCGGGGCCGATGCCCAGGAACCCGAGATCCGCGCGCGGATCGAGGCCAGCGAGGGCGCTGTCGGAGTCGGCCTCGGCGAGCTCGCCGGGGCGTCGGACCCGCTCGCAGGGGGCCGTGACCCCGGTGGGCTGATAGAGCGAGTCGGTCCACCGGGTCTGGGTGCAGGGGTCGCCGTTGATCACCCCGAGGTCGATCTGGATCGGGCGCAGGGGATCGTGCTCCCGGAAGGTCGGGCGAAACTCGAGCACCGCGCCCACGTCGCTCCACGTGCCCGGGTAGACGCGGCCGTTGGTCATCGAGCGCGGCCGGGTGGTGAACCAGTTGATCGGGGCGGCGTGCTCCTCGTCCTCGATCCCGAAGGGCACGATGAACACGCCGGCGGTCAGCTTGAAGCCCTCGCGAAACCACCGCGGGGCCTTGCTCGCCCAGAAGAAGGGGTTGATCTCGAGGGCCGCCGACTCGACGAGGAGCTGGCGCTGGGCCGGGGCGAGGATGTCCTCGCTGCCGGCGGTGACCTGGGGGATCGCCAGGTACTCGAGGGACATGCGGGCATAGATGGCGTCGGCCCAGATCGCCGCGCCGACGTAGAGCGTGGCCGTGCCCGCGCCAAAGTAGGGCAGGGGGGCGACGCGCTCGAAGCCGCCGCCTTCGTCCTCGGGCAGGCGGGCGCGCAGGTTGCTGCGCTGGGTGACCACGAAGGCGCCGCCGACGTAGCCGCGCAGCTGGATGATCCCCCCGCCGGGGCCGACGTCGGCGAGCTTGCCGGGGTCGAAGAAGCTGCCGCCGTCGCTGCCCGCGGGCGCGCGATCGGGGTCGAAGGTGATCACCGGGCGCCGGGTCGGGGCGCTGGGCTCGGGCGCGCCGGCTTCGGGGTCGCGGCTCGGGAGCGTCTCGATCTCCGGCATCGGTGGGGCCGCGCCTTGGCTGGGGTCCGCGAAGAAGCCGGGGTCCTCGGCTTCGGCTTCGGCTTCGGCCTCGCCTGCGTCCTCATCGAGCACATCCGGCAGGGGCGTGGGCTCGCCCGGCGGCGCCCAGCTCAGCCAAAAGGCGAACGACATCGCAGGAGCGGCCAACATGCGGGGGCACACTCTACCCCAAGCGCGGGGCTGCGAGCGCTGCGCGCCTGTGGTATCGCGCTGATGTGGCGACATGGACCCGAAGGCGCTGGCTGACGACTGCCCTCGCGGGCGCATGCTGGGCTTGCAAGGGCAAGCGCGAGGAGGACGAGGCGAGCCCGGAGGTCCGCTACGAGTCCGTGCTCGCCTGCTACCTGGGGATCGGCGAGATCCTGGCGGGCGACAGCATCGAGGGCGTCTCGCAAGCCGGCGCGAGCCTGGTGGTCCTCGCCGGCCTCGAGCCCACCGACGCCGGCCTCGACGAGCTCCTCGCCGGGGTCCAGCGCCTGGGCTCGCCGGACATCGCGACCGTGCGCATGGCCTACCGCAAGATGAGCGAGGGGATGATCGCCTGGCTCGCGGCGAACCCCGGCGAGCGCGAGGGCCTCGAGCTGATCTTTTGTCCGATGACCTTCACCAACGAGGGCGCCTACTGGGTGCAGCGCGCGGGCAAGATCGAGAACCCCTACGAGGGCGCGATGATGCTGCGCTGCGGGGCCAAGCTCGACTGGTCGGACTACCGCCGCGGGGCGCCGCCGGCCGGCGAGGTCGCGGTCGAGGGCATGGAGGCGGGCCAGTGAGCGGGCGGCGAGGACAGGCGGCTGCGCTGACGCCGAGGTTGACGGTCCAGGCGACGGCCGTGGTCGCGGGCGTGACCCTCCTCGGCGCGCCGCGTCTGGCCCAGGCCGGCAACGAGACCCACCCGCGCACGCCCGTGGCCTGGACCGAGGTGCCCTGCATGAGGGTGGTCGATCGCAGCCAGAGCCCGCTGATCGCGTTCGACTACACGATCCCCTTCGAGGACACCGAGGTCACCCCCGACGAGGTCTCGGACAGCCGGACCCACCAGTTCTTCGCCTTTTGCCGCGACCGCCACCCCGAGGACATCCTGCCCGGGTGGATCACCGAGGCCGACGTCACGGCGGCGGACGCCAAGGGTCTGGGCGACCTCGACAGCGTCGACCTCGAGCTCTACGTGCTCGAGAACAACGCCGAGTGGGCCGACTGCTGGAGCCGGATCACCACCGACGCGCAGCGCCGGGCGATCACCTTCGCGGCGGCGAGCGAGCCCGTGGCCTGGGACACCATGGCCCTGCCCGCGGGCAGCTACGTGGTCGACGGCTACACCTACGAGCCCTGGTACAACCTGTGGACCCCGCGGCCGGGGGTGTTCAAGATCGTCGACGACCCCGACCCCGCGGCCAGCGGCCCGGCGGCGGCGCTGACCTTTGGCGAGCAGGCCGTGGGCGTGGGCGAGGCCGCCACGCTGACCGGCTGCGTCGACGCCATGGCCGGCTCGACCATGAGCCTGGCGTGGTCCAAGGGCGGCGTCGGCAGCGATCCGACCTGGGCGGTGTTCGCCTCCGAGCTCGCCGCCGAGACCGGGAGCTTCGAGCTCGCGTTCGAGCCGCCCGCGGAGGCGGCCGCGAGCTCGGTGATGATCCGCCTCGAGATCAGCGACCCCATGGGCCGCAGCTGGACCGCCTTTGGTCACGACTACATCGCCGTCGTCGACGTCGGCGACTCGGGCTGCGAGGAGGGCGGGAGCTTCGTGTCCACGCCCTGCGACACGGAGACGGGCGAGGAGAGCGGGGCCGGCAGCGAGGGCGGCCTCGACGTGGGCGAGTCCGAGGCGACCGGCGCCGACCAGGGCGAGGTCGCGGACGCGGGCGCGGAGGGGGCGAGCGAGGGCGGCGGGTCGGGCTGCGCCTGCGCGAGCGCCGACGAGCCCGGCGGCTCGGGGGCGGCGCTGGGTCTCGCCCTGCTCGCGCTTCTCGGGCTGCGCCGGCGCCAAGTTCAGTTGTCACAATGACAATTGTGAGCTGATGCAACCTGCCGCCTCGTCGTGGGCGTGGGAGCACGCAACGTTGCAGGTCGCATCACCGACTTCTCTCCATGGCCCCAAGTATTTGAAAACAAAGGGCTTTGATCGCGCCCTTGGCTGGCCCGGATCTCGAAGATTCAGGCAGGCATGAAGCTCCTCGGCTCCGCCTGCTTGCTCAGCCTGCTCGCCCTGGCCCTGACGGTCCTCAACGCCTGCTGAGCAGCTCGCGGTGCAAAGCCGCGAGGTCCGCACCCATCCTTGCGGACGAGAAGGCGTCACGGACGAGACCCGTCGCGTCGTGTGACATGGCCAGCAAGGTCTCGGGGTGTCCCGCGAGATCGTGGACGGCGGCGACGAGGGCCTGCGGTCCCAAGGAGGGATCGACCCGGACGCCGACGTTGCGAGCGCGGCTCTCGCCGACGGAGAAGATCTCGCGGATCGGCGCGCGGTCGAGGGCCACGAGGGGGAGCCCGTTGGCCAGGCCCTCGAGCACGACCAGGGGGATGTCGAGGCGGCGGTGGATCTTGTCGGCCACGAACACCTGGAGCGCGCAGCGACGTTGGAGCGCGCCCATGTCGTCGACCTCGCCGTGGATCTCGACCGTGCCCGCGCCGATGGCCCCGGCGAGCTCGCGGGCGAGGCGGGCGCGCTCCGGCTCGTCGACGATCTGGTCGGGGCGGCAGGCGATGATCAGCCTCCACCCGCGCAAGTTGGGCTCGCTGAGCGTGCGCGCGAGCTCGATCAGCCGGTCCGTCGCGCCGACGTCGAGCTCGCCGGCGTAGAGGATCGCGCGGCGGCGGGCGAGGGCGTCGGGGTGGTCGATGGCGCCGCCGATGCGCGGGTCGACGCCCGGGTAGATGCGGTGGACCCGGCCGCGGGGCAAGCCGCCAGCGAGCAGGCGGTCACGGGTGTGGTCCGAGAGCGCGACCACGGCGTCGAGGGCCTCGAGCTGGAGGATGTAGTTCTCGAGGCCCGTGGCGCAGGTCAGGGTCTGGACCACGGGGGCGGGGCGCGGGTGCTCGTGCTTGCGGCCGCGGAGCACGGTGCCGGCGACGCCCCACAGCGAGCGCATCCCGCCGGTGGCGCGGTGGACGAGGCTCGTGGTCGTGGAGATCGGCTCGGGCGTGGCGACCAGGGCCGCGGCCACGCGCTCGGTGACCGGGCCCGGGGCGAGGAAGATGTGCAGAGGTTGTCGGCGGCGGTCTCGGCTGAGCAGGGCGCTGGCGATCGCCGCACGCTCGAGGACCTCGGCGCCAAAGCCTCCGGGCAGCCGGGGCACCCGGAGCAGCCCGTCCCCCGCGCTCGCGCGGCGCAGCGGCCGGAGCGGATCTCCAAAGTAGTCGACGGGTTCGCCCGGGGGCAGCGCGGGGATCAGCTCGCGCAGAAGCGCCGGGCCCCCGTCGAGTCCGGGGCCGATCACGGGTCGGGACACCAGCAGCCAGCGTCGTTCTTGGCTCATGCGCGCTCTCTCGGCGAGGGCCGCGAGGGTAGCAGTGACTGCCGTACTTGGGGGCAAGAGAATGTTCGCAGATCGCGCATGCACAGGCCGCCAGGGGCCGGCTCGTGCTTCGCGTGGACCCCTGCACGCGCGTGTCGTTTGACGTCGCGTGCGGCGCTACCTATCGTTCGCTCCGCGGGCCCATAGCTCAGTCGGTTAGAGCAGCCGGCTCATAACCGGTCGGTCCCAGGTTCGAGCCCTGGTGGGCCTACTTCGTCACCCGCGCACGGACGTCTTTGACGTCCGGGTTTCGTGACGAGCACTCCCGAGAAGGCACGCCCCAACGCATGAAAGATCAGATCGAAGCGCTCCATCGGCTCCAGGTTCACGACCGACGGATGAGTTCGATCGAGCGCAAGCTCGCGGCGATTCCCAGGCGCAAGCGCGAGATGGACCGTGACCTCGAGAAGCTCGAGGCCATGTTGCACAACGAGGTCGAGAAGCTCGACGAGAGTCACGCCTTCCGCCACGACCAAGAGCGGCTGCTCGACGACGAACGCGAGCAGATCCGCAGCAGCAAGCAACGCATCTCGCAGGTCAAGACCCCGCGCGAGCTGGCCGCCGCCCAGCGCGAGCTCGACGCGACCCAGCGCATGTCCAAGACCCGCCAAGACGAGCTGGTGCGCATCGACGAAGCGGTCGCCGAGGCCGAAGGTCGGATCAAGGCCATGCAGGCCGGTCTCGACGACCTGCGCCAGACCTTCGACGCCGAGCGCACGCGCCTCGACGAGATCGACGCCAAGCTCCAGCGCTCGGCCAAGAAGGCCCGCAAGTCTCGCAAGCACCTGCTCGACTCGGTCGAGAAGGGCCTGCTGCGTCGCTACGAGCGCATCCGTCGGCGCGGCGGCGTGGGCTTCGTGCCCGTCAACGAGCGCCGCTGCTCGGCCTGCAAGATGGCCGTCGCCCACCAGACCTACGTCTCGCTGCGCGCCGGGGAGATCATCCCGGTGTGCGAGAGCTGCGGTCGCCTGCTCTACTGGAGCGGGCTCTTCCCCGACGAGGGCAAGGCCAAGGAGCCCAAGCCCAAGTCGGCGCCGGACGACAAGCCCAAGGCCGAGCCTGCTGGGGACTGAGGCGTGCCGCACCAACGCGCCGGGGACCTCGAGGTCTTCTATCGGCAGTGGCAGGGCGAGGGCGACGAGCCGCTCGTCCTCGTCCACGGCAACTGGTCCACGCACCGCTGGTGGATCCCCACCGCCGAGGCGCTGCTGAAGCTCGAGGCCGGGCGCGCCCGCTTCGGGGAGATCCTCGCCATCGACATGCGCGGCCGCGGCGACACCCGCGGCCCCGACAACGACTACACGATCCCCGCGCTCGCCGAGGATCTGCGGGCCTTCATCGCGGCCCGCGAGCTCGGCCCGCGCCTGCACCTCGTCGGCCACTCGCTGGGCTCGGCCGTGGCCATGCAGTTCGCCCTCGAGCACCGCGAGCGCCTGGCCTCGCTCTGCGTCGTCTCTCCGGCCTGGGTCGACGGCATGCCCGAGGCCTGGAACCGCCCCGAGCTCCAGCGCGTCACCCAAGACGACATCGAGCGCTTCGCCTCGGTGCTCGCGCCCATGGCCCCGACGGCGCCCCGCGACGCGTTTTGGCGCGAGCTGGTCGAGACCGGCCACCGCCAGCGCTGGGCGGCCACGCTCCACAACCTCGACGCCCTGGTCAACTGGAAGCCCGGCGACGCGCTGAAGCAGCTGACCATGGCGCGGATGGTCGTCGAGGGCGAGCAAGATCCGCTGTGCGGGGGCGAGACGGCCCGCCGCGCCGCCGAGGCCCTCGGCGCCCGGCGAGTTCGCATGGCCGGCGTGGGCCACTCGCCCAACCTCGAGGTCCCCGCTCGCTTCGCCGCGCTCCTGGTCGAGCTCGCCGAGATCGCGGCCGAGGGCTGAGCACGGCGCTCGTCGGCGAGCGCCGGGGGAGTCCGCGCCGAGGGCCGAGCACGGCGCTCGTCGACGAGCGCCGGGGGAGTCCGCGCCGAGGGCTGAACACGGCGCTCGTCGACGAGCGGCTGGTGAGCGCCCCAAAGCGCCGACGGGGATCGAGGCGCTGAGAGCCTGCCAGCGCGCGCGATATAGTTTCCCGGCCATGCGCCCGCATCAGCGCACGCTCTCGGCCGTGGGCCACGCCCTGGGCGTGCTCTTGGTGATCCTCGCCGTGGCCATGGCCCTGGTCGGCCTGGTGTCCTGGGCCGTGGGCGAGGCCCCAGGTCTGCTCGCGCGGGCCTTTGGGGTGCCGGCCGCAGGCGCCGCCCTGGTCGGCGGCCTCTCGTGGTGGCGCACGCAGATCCGCACCCTCGACGCCGTCGAGGCCATGCTGGTCTGCGCCCTCGGCTGGATCGTGCTCTCGATCGTCGGCGCCCTGCCCCTGGTCGTGCTCCTCGACGCCAGCTGGATCGACGCCAGCTTCGAGGTCGTCAGTGGGTTCACGACCACGGGCATCACCGTGTTCACCGGCCTCGACGCGCTCCCGCGCAGCGCGATCCTCTGGCGGGCGCTGACCCAGTGGATCGGCGGCGTGGGCATCTTGAGCCTGTTCGTGGCCCTGACCCGCAGCCCCAGCCTGGCCCACCGCCTCGGGCCCACGGAGGCCCACAAGATCCAGGCCAGCCGCCCCGTCCCCGGCCCGCTGCGGACCTTGCAGTTCTTCGCGCTGATCTACGTCGGGCTCACGATCCTCGTCGCCCTCGGTCTGCGCCTCGGCGGCGTGGGCTGGTTCGACGCCATCACCCACGCCTTCACCACCCTGTCCACGGGCGGCTTCTCGGGTCACGACGCCAGCGTCGCCCACTGGCGCGCCCCCGAGCAGATCGCCGCCGGTGCCCGCCCCGTGGTGATCGAGTGGGTGATCATCGCGGGCATGGCCGCCGGCGGGACCAGCTTCGTGGTCCACTTTCGCCTCGCCCGCGGCGAGTGGCGAGCGCTCGGCGACGGCGCGGAGATCCGCGCGTGGATCGGCCTCTTGCTCGGCGCGCTGCTCGTGCTGCTCGGCGAGCAGTGGCTGCGCGGCACCGGCATGTTCGCCGCCGACGCGCTCGAGACCACCCACGCCCTGGGCGAGGGCTGGCTCGCCCGCGCCGAGGCCGGCGTGCGCACGACGTTGTTTCAGGTCCTGGCCATCGCCACGACCACCGGCTACGCCACCGCCGACATCGCCACGCCCTTTTGGGGCTCGACGGCGCGGGTGCTCTTCTTGGTCCTGATGTGCGTGGGCGGCTGCGTGGGCTCGACCTCTGGGGGCTTCAAGGTCACGCGGATCTTGCTGCTGCTCGGGCTGATGCGCCGCGAGCTGCGGCGGACCATCCTCCCGCGCGGCGCCGCGCTGCCGGTGGTCCTGGACCGCAGCCCGGTCGAGGCCGGAGAGCTCGGGCGCGTGGGGGGGCTGGCGGTGGCCTGGGTCGTGCTGTTGATCGTCGGGACCCTGGTGACGACGCTGTGCTCACCCCACGCGGGCTGGGCGGCCTTCTCCGGGGTCGCGTCGGCGCTCAACAACATTGGGCCGTGTTATATGAACATCCCCGAGGTGGCGGGGCTGCCGCCGGGGGTCAAGGGGGTTTGGATGTTGGCGATGTTGGTGGGGCGGCTGGAGGTGCTGCCGCTGGCGGTGTTGTTCAGCGCTCGGGCTTGGCGGGGGATTCACTGAGGCCGGGGGCCAAATTGTCGCTTTGGGGGTGACAGGCCTCGGTTCGTAGCCGCTCAGAGGCATCGTGAGCCTCAGTGGGGTCGAGTCTCCCCTGTATCTGGGCAAGCTGAGCTCCATATTCGAAATGTCCGTGTCAGAAGGCCGATGGGCAATTCGCTCGATAGTGATGTTCATATTCGGGGTTGTTGAGTGCGCTATTCCGAGCACGCTGACGCATTAATTGCCGTTCGGCGGCGGAGATGTCGCCATAGACTCGACGCGTCGATGATGTCACATCTTCGTACGAGGGGCGGTCTTGGACTCGGGCTGGCTGGGCTGGTCCCAATATTCTTTTCATCGCCGGCTTGCTCATCGAGTGAGGGGAAGGCTGGTGAGTGCGCAGCTGATCAGTGCGAACTCGACCCTCTCCCGCGCTGCCTGGCCGAGAGTGGCTGTGAGGACCACGAAGATTGCCCGCAGGGCAGCTTTTGTGTGGTCGACAGCAGCACGGAGAAGAAGTCTTGCCGCGGCCCCGTGGGGGACGAAGTGTTCCGCACCGACCTCATCGATGGGTTTGGTGTGCCCGAGCTGAGTTCGACGCTCGAGGAGGTGAAGCTGGTGGAAGGAAGTGAAGGAGCCGAAATCGTCGGCTATGAACTCGAGTGGACGGCGCCCGAGGAGAGCGTGCTCGTGACCTGCGCGTTGTTCACCTGCCCGCCAGTGTTCGATGTATCGGGGTCGGTGGTGGACATCGCCAACTTCGATCGCTGTGTCAGCGCGCTGAGCTACACGAGTGAGACCGCCGGGACCTTCAGCCCTGGAGACAGCGAAAATGCCTATATTCCTGGCGCCGACGCCTACGCAGCCCTCGCTCCCGGCTGTCCGCTCCCGGATTCGGGGGACAATCCCCGGGAAGGGCAGGCCGTCACCGCGCTGTTGGTCGGGTGCTGGGCCTACGACGAGTGGTCGTTGATCCGCGCCTCCAAGCTCTACTATGTTGGGAGCGAATTCGTCATTGATACAAATGAATCGCTCGCTCGTGGAGTGGACGGAGACTGTTTGGATGATGATGTGGGTGAGGGGCGAAGCTGTGTCCTGGAGATTCGAGATGGGCTCGTGGCCTTCGGGGTCTGTGTTGATGCCACAGAAGACGCGAGCGACGATATGGGAACGAGCACGGGGACCGATACGGACTCGGGGAGCGAGACGGACTCGGAAGGCGCCGGTACGACAACGGACACTGGGGACGATGAGGAAAGCGCGGGTTCCGTACAGCGCTGCGCGCAGCGCTGTACGAGCAAGAAAGACTGTGAAGAGCGCTGCGCCCTTCTTGGTGAAGTCGACGCGGAGCCGTCGTGCATGAAAGAAGCCGGCGCCGATGACGACGTTCTTGGATACTGCACACCCTGTACTGAATAATCATGAGCTTTCGCGCACGAATCATTGACCGCCCAGAGGGCAAGGACACCCCGACGACCTGGACCATCTGCGTCCCAGGCGAGCTGATCGGCGTCGAGCTCGAGTGGAGCTGCCCGCGGAAAGTCCTCGGGGGCCGCTCGCGCAAGGCCAAGCACCCGCGCGGGGCGGAGAACATGCGCCGCGAGGGCGACTCCCCCCGGGTGATCATTCGCCACGACTACCCCTACCGACGCACGCCCTTCGACATGAAGCTCCCCGACGAGGTCGAGCTCGATCACGAGGACGAGGACGAGGACGAGGACGAGGACGGCTACGCGACCTGGCGCAAGCTGATCGAGATCCCCGCGCCCAGGATCTGGCCAGCTCGCATCGCGCTGACCCTGCACGCGCCTCATGGACCGCCGCTCCAGGCCGCGATCCGGCTGATCCCGCGGGCCTCGATGATCTACTCGTTGCTGATCCTCGGCGTCGCGTTGGTGATCGTCTTGTTGGCGGGGGGCGTCTTGCTCCCGGCGCTGCGCATCTCCGTGCAAGACGGGCTGCTGAGTCTCGGCGGGGTCTCGCTCTTCAGCGGGGCGGTCGCGCTCTTTCAACGCATCGCGCGACGCTCGTGGCCGAACCTGCTGCCCTATATCGGGATCCCCTATCTCATCCAGCGCGCGCTGCTGACCTCCTTGCTGCTCCTCGGCGCGCTCACGCTGGTGTCGCGCAGCACGCTGACCACGGTCAACAACGGCACCAAGGCGGAGATCGTGCTCGCGTTGACCGACAAGGCCACGACCGAGTCTCTGCTGCCCAAGAATTCGCTGATCTTGGCCGAGTCTCCGCAGGAGTTCGGCGAGCACCTCGACAATTACTTGTCAAAGGAGGTCGCCGATCGCTTTTGCCCGGTCTGGGTCGAGGAGGGGCAAGGGAAACCCGAGCCGTTGCTCGACTGCACGCCGCAAAGCGAGGCGGAGATCTACGATGGCCTGGGCTTCGGCCCCTTCACGCCGCCGCTGGTCCAGCTGCGCTGCCGTGACCGGGACTGGGTGGGGCTCAAGGAGGATCAGTTCATCGACCCCTCCAGCGATATCTTCGATCTCGGGGCGAGCGGCAGGAAAGTGGGCGGACGCCGGGTCGCGCACCTGCGGCCGGACGACAAGTGCGAGCTGCGCTCGGAGGTCATCGCGAGCATGTACCTGTCGAGCTTCGAGAGCCTGCAGAGCAGCGGGCTGGAGGGGCTCTATCAGGCCAGCTACCCGTGGGTCCCCAGCGATGACGGCGGCCTGGTTCAGCTCGCCGTCGATGTTCGGCACGACCCGGAATTCCAGCGCTTGCGGGTCGGGGCCAAGCGGGAGTCAGGGAAGCCGGTCGCTCCGGGAACCCTGCTCATCGCTCAGCTCGGGGTGCGAGGGGCGAGCTCTGGCCGGCGGGCTGTACCGGTGCCTGGGGAGAGCCTGACCGAGACGCTCGAGATTTCGATTGGCGCAGGTACGGCGGAGGTCCTCGACTTCTCGCCCGACTCGACGTTGACCTGCCATCGGCCGGTGCCGAGCCGCGATAGTCACTTTCGGGCGATCGCCTTGCGCGTCGAGGGGCACGTGGAGCTGCTGCACGGTGTCGAGGCGAGCGCGAGCTTTCCGCTCAGCTGGAACTCGACATGGGAGCGGACGGAAGACAGCGGCGCCCGTGATGTCTGGCTGTGCGCGGTCTCGGCGGGATCGGGCAGGGAGGCGGTTCAAAATGATCGCCCCTTCGGCCTGGAGAAGCTCGAGCTCGATCTCGAGCTCGAGCATCTCGCCGAGTTCGACGCCCTGACGCTCAGGGTTCCACCGCAGTGGATGTCCAAGTCGATCACGATCTTCGATGGTGGAGACTTGCTCGGGACCTTGAGCTGCGCGGCCAACACCAAGGACGCCACCGAACCGATCTTGGTGACGGCGCTGTGGCCCTACGGCGAGGACAACAGGCCGTTTTCCGAGGGGATTCGCAGGCTCAAGATCGCCCCGCAAAACGACCAGATCAAGACCTGGCGCTCGGTCTGGATGGCCAAGGGAGAGGGGCACCACGGGCTCCCGCCGGTGTTTGCCTGCTGGCCCGAGTCCTACTCCGAGCAGGCGGCGCTCGGCATGAAGGCGAACATCGCGGCGGCGCTGGTCGACGGCGCCGATCGCACGGGCAAGCTGGTCCTGGAGAAGAGCCAGCTGATGATCTCCTCACGCAGCAAGCGACGCTGCTGGCACGACCGCTCCAGTCGCTCGGGTTCTCCGCTGAGGAACAAGCCCATGAACTGCTCGGACCCGCGACCCGCGAAGACCTTCGAGCTGCGCGAATTCAGGGATACGCGGGGCAACGAGTGTGAAGAGCTGTGGATCTGCGACGCGGACGGGAACCATGACTGAGTCTCATCGACGCTGGTTGCTCGGGATCGTCGCGTTGGTTGTCGGCTTGGTCCTGGCGCCGAGCTCGGCGCACGCGCGCAAGGGCGAGTGGAAGCTGTCGGTCACGCTCGGCGCCGAGTCGGAGGCCGCCCCCGGTTCGACGACTGCGCAGGCGACCCACGTCTGCGTGATCACTCGCGGGGCGGGGCCACACAGCGTTCGGCTCGACGATCTGTGGATGCTCAAGAGCGAGACCGCCAAGCTGCGCGAGTACGACGGCAAGATCGACAAGGCGCTCGCCGAGAAGATCGAAGACGGGAAGCTGGAGCTCCTCGATGAGATCCAGCTGGGGCTGCGCGAGCTCGCCGAGTTCAACAGGCCCTGTGGCGGGGTGGACCTCGGCGACGACGACGAGGTGCGCAAGTACTCCGGGCAATATCCCAGCTGCCAGCCTCGCCTGGACCCGGTGTTTGGGACCGACGACGAGGACTACCTGACCTGCGCCAAGAACAACGCGACGACCGGCGTGTCGATGCGCTCCTTGGAGGCGTTCGAGGGGACGAAGGGGAGGGACTGGGACGTGGAGATCCCCGCCTGGCGGGTGCTCCTCCTCGATCTGCGCAGCTCGATGAGCGAGGGTATCAACCACTTCCCGATCCAGGAGATGCGGGTGATCGGCGACGAGCTCGAGCTCAGCTTGGGCGTCGACTATGAAAAGACCCCGCTGACGCTCACGGTCGTCGGTGGGCACTATCTCTCGGGCGCCCAGACCAAGCTCGAAGATGGCGAGCACATCGATATCGAGCCGCGCTGCCAGTGGGCCGACTTCGAGCTCCCTCCCCAGCTAGAGCTGGAGAGCCTGGACGACCTGGCCTACTTGGAGGGCAGGTCCTCGAAGGAGCCATATTTTGCGAAGCTCTTTCGTGGCAAGGAGAGCTTCGAACTCGACTGGGACAGCTGTATCCGCGGCGTGCCAGGCGAGCGAAGCCTCAGCGTGCTGACGCCGGTGATCGCCTCGAGTCAGGACAAGCGCCTTCGTGTCGAGATCAGAAATGGAACGCTGCCCTCCGAGTCGGCGTTGGAGCCCGAGGACGCGTCGACGAGTCGCGCCAAGAAGAAGCGGGTCCAACGAGGAGAGGTGGTGCTCGAAGCGCGCTGGAACACGCCCTTTCCGCAGCCGGGGGCCGCCCTCCAGGCGACGCAGCTGACCTTCTCGTGGGAGGTCGACAGCTGCTTTTACATGCCCAGCCGGGACTGTCCGGAGGCCGAGATCCAGGAGTTTGGGCTGTCGTGCGAGCGGCTCAACGGCGGCGAGATCATCCAGTCGACAAAGGAGGGCCAAAGCGGGGTCTGCTACTACTCTTGTCCGAGGCAGACCGAGGAAGAGGAGGGCGAGGACAGGAAAGACAGGAAGGACGAGCGAGACAGGCGGGAGGACTGGCAAGGCGGCGTGGTGCTCCCCTTCGTCAACGGTCAGCCCCTACATATTCGGTTCTGGAACGCAGACGACAGGCGCGGCTGGACCGAGGAGCTGAGGATGATCAATCAGCGTCTGCAGGGCCATGTCGAGCCAGGTCAGCGTCAGCTGGAGATCGAGCTCGATCCCAAAACCGTGTTGCAGCTTCCTGGCGGAAAATTCGATGAGCCCACAGGGAAAGAAAGGCGAGACGCTCGCAGGGATCTGCCCTGGCGGGAGCGCTTCATCAAGCCGGAGTCGATTCGAGGGATCGAGTTCTCCTATGCCAACGAACTCGGTGAGCACGTGACGAGGAGGATGTCCTTCTCCGAGGAGACAAAGGGGAAAGCAAAGGGCTCCGAGGGTGAGAGCTGCACGTGTGCGGTGGACTGCGACTGTACGAAGAAGAAGGGCGGCGGTGAGTCTCTGCGAGCGCACTTTCCACTCCTGAGCTGCACCGAGACCGTGCAGTATCGCTATCTCGGCGATCGTCACTATCGACCGATGAACGCAAGCGTCAACGCGGGGAAGCTGAAGCTCGCCGGGCACGGCGCGGCCGGGATTGGGCGTCGAGTCTACATCTTCGTCGCGGGTGGATACATGCCGAGCCTCGCCCTGAGCGAGCGCACCGAGAGCACGCCGGTGTTCAACTTCGCGGGGGGAGAGTTCCAAGTCGGGCTCGCGCAGTGGCCGTTGAGCAATCGTGAGGGGAATTTGTCTCCGGCCCAGGGCTGGCGCTTCGAGTACACCGTCGAATTTTCGTTCTCGAGGGTCTTTGCGTACCCGATCTCCGGTGACGGGAGCACCGCGGAGCGACCCGTGTCGATCCCCTACACGCGCATGGGCGGAGGCTTTGCGTTTCTCCGCCGGGTGGGCCACGACGACTTCGTCGCGCTCGGGGCGGGGCTGAGCCTCATGTGGGGTCACGCGATGTGGCAGACCCAGCGCAGCGCCTTCGATCCGCGCTACGCCGGCTTCGACTTCTCGATGCGCCCGCGCTTCGAGATCCGCCTGCGGCCTTTTTACGCGGGCAAGAACCTGATGGTCCGGCGGCTGGAGGTGATGCTCCGCCCGGGGCTGATCTTGCTCGAGGATGTGCCTCGGCACTCGACGGACATGCACGGCGCTCCGCAGCTCGACCTGCGCGAGAACAGGGCGGTGTGGGCGACGATGACCGGTGGGCTGGCGATGTCCTTTTGAGCACTGCCCGCCTGTCCCAAAAGCAGGGCCGGCGCCCTGCTAAGCTCCCCCCATGTACGTGCTCATCGCCGGCGGAGGCGCCCTCGGCCGAGAGGTCGCCGCCTCGCTCACCGCCCGTGGCCACGACGTCGTGGTGATCGACCGCCTCGAGTCGGTCTGCGCCACGCTCTACGCCGAGCTCGGCGTGGTCGCGGTCAAGGGCAACGCCACGGACCTCCACGTGCTCCGCGACGCGGGGGCGGGGCGGGCGGACATCCTGGTCACGGCCCTCAACGTCGACGCCGACAACATCGCCTGCGCGCTGCTCGGTCGCAGCCTCGGTATCGAGCGGGTGATCGGCCGGCTGCGCGACGCGTCCTACGAGGCGGCCTTCCGCGCGGCGGGGGTCAGCCACCTGATCCGCGCCACGCAGCTGCTGCGCAATCAGGTGGTGCTCCACGTCGAGCACCCGCAGGTCGAGGAGATCGTCTCGGTCGGGGACCCGCACACGCACATCGTGTCGGTGCGCGTCCCGGCGGGGGCGTGGTGCGTGGGCAAGTCGGTGGCCGAGCTGGCGGCGGACCGGCGCTTCCCGGAGGACTGCTTGCTCGTCGGCCTGCGCCGCCAGGGGGAGACGGGGATCCACATCCCGCGGGGGGGCAGCTGCCTGCGCGCTGGGGACGAGGTTCTGGCGATCGCGGCGGCGGATCGCGTGGACAAGGTGCTGGCGGTGCTCACCCGGCGGGGCTGAGGCGCTTGGCTTGTCCCTGCCCGCGCGGGGCGCCGAGCGGGGGGCGTCTGTCTGCGGAGCGCTGGCTTCGCTGCGCTCGCCGGGCAGTCGGAGCCAGCGAAGGATCCGGCGCTCGCGGCCATGCACGGGCCGTGGGTTCGCGTCGCGTCTTTGTCTGCTCTGGTCGCGTCCGCGACCTCTCGCTGGGCTCGCTGGGGCTGCTGGCCGCGCTGGGCCTGCCGATGAGCCTGGTGGCCTGCAACGAGTCGGCCTGCGAGGACGGGATCGGCGATGAGGCCGACGATGGGACCGACTCGGACTCACAGGGCGAGATCGCGCAACCCTGGCTGTTGGCCATCGACGAGGACGAGGCGGGCAGCGACGCGCTGATCCAGATCAGCGTGGTGCCCGGGAGCGAGGGCGAGGTCACGGTGCTCTGCCCCGACCTCGAGCTGTCCGCGGGCCTGCCCGCCGACACCAATTTCAGCGCGCTGGCGGTGGTCGGCGAGGCGCTCTACGCCTCGGCCTACCGCGAGACCTGGGGGGACACGCTGGTGCGCATCGACCCCTGCGCGTGCACGGCGACGGAGGTCGGGGGCTACGGCTACGAGCTGGTCAGCGGCCTGGCCTCGGACGATGGCGAGCGCCTGCTCGGGGTCGCGGCCGAGCAGGGCCGCTTCATCGCCGTGGATCCCCAGAGCGCGAGCTCCCAGGAGACCACGGCGCTCACGGAGGCCTGGGGCTCCAACGGGCTCAGCCGCGGGGACGGGGACGCGCCGCTGTTCGGGATCAACGCGCTGAGCGACCGCCTCTACGAGTTCCGCACCGACGGGACGATCCGCGCCTTCTTGCCCCTGGCCGAGGACTTCGTCAGCGTGGGCCTCGAGTATCACCGCGGCCGCGACGAGATCTTCGCGTGTGGGGTGGCCGGGCACGAGCGCGACCTGCTGACCGTGGACCGCGAGTTCGGCGGGGTCGAGGTCGTCGCCGAGGAGGTGTTCACCACGGCCTGCGACAACCTCACGGCGCCAGCGGGCGCGCTCGCCTGCGAGTGAGCGCTCAGTCGACCGCGGGATCGTCGATCTGCGGGACGCGGCCGAGGACGTCGTCGCGGACGCTCGGGGCGGGCTCGGTCGGCTCGGCGGGCTTGCCGTTCTTGGCCTTGCTCTCCGAGGGCGCCCGCAGCATCCGCTCGCGCACGCGGGCGTGCTGGCGGGTCTTGTAGGCGTCGTGGGAGGACTCGCCCTGCTCGTTGGTCTTGGCCGTCTCGAGGTCGAGGATCTGAAACTCGACGAGCACGAAGACCACGTTGCCGCGCTCGGGGTCGAGGCGGCTGGGGTCGACGAGGTCCTCGACGCGGACCGGGAGGTCGGCGATGAAGTTGATCACCCGGAAGTTGGCGCCCGAGAACTCGTTTTGGTCGGCGTTGCGGCCCTCGCTGCTGACGAGGGGGCTGGGGCCGATGCGGTCGAGGCGGGAGGTCTCGACCAGGGTGTTCACGGTCTGACCGGGGACCACGTAGTTGTAGGGGATCAGCTTGCGCAGCATGATCCGCAGGGTCGGGAGGATGTCCTCGCGGCGCTTGACGATCAGCCGAAAGCGCAGGCGGTCGAAGACCCGCGCGGCGCTGGTCTCGCGCTTGACCAGCATCTTGGTCAGCAGCGAGTCCCGGGTCTTGCGCGACCACTGGAACTCGACCACCGGCGCGCCCATGTTGCGCAGCTGGTCGAAGACCTGGAGCACGCTGTTCTCGACGCTGCTGAACAGGTCGCTGTCCGAGAGCGCCAGCCGGGTACGCAATTCGCGGGCGTCGAGGTGATACAGGATGTGCATCACCTTGAGCAGGGTGCAGGCGTTACGCTGCTGCTTGCGGGTGCCGAGCTTGCCCGAGGCCATCAGCGGCAGCTGCACGAAGGGCGCGGCGCTGGCCACGACCTCGTCGACGTGGAGCTTGAGGACCTCGCGCAGGTAGTCGGTGGCCGAGCCGCGCAGGAACTCGATGCGCTCGCGGTCGCGGTCGTCGTCCCAGTCGAGGCTGTTGAGCGCGAGCATGCGCCGCGAGTCCTCTTCGCTGTCGTAGTCGAGGCGGTGCCAGTCGACCACCGACTCGCCGCGCAGCAGCAGGCGCAGCTCGTTGGCGTCCTGGAGGCTGAACGAGCCGATGAAGTCGTCCGCCTGGGCCTCGTGCCGAAGGATCTCCGAGACCCGAAAGGCGCTGCCCAGGCGAGTGGTAGACGAGCTGTCGGGCGCGTTGTCTTGCGGCTCGGTCATGGGCTGCGCTTGGGTGCGATGGCGTCCGGTCCGTGGGGTCCGGCGGCGCCACGCATATCCGAGGTTAGCTCAGTGAGCCGCATCACCAAACCGGCCGGTGGTATGGGCCGGTGGGATGGAGGGGCTCAGCTAGCCTTGCGGGTATAGCGCAGGGTGCCGACGAGAAGACCGATGGAAACGAGGGCCGCGGTGATGTTGCCGATGTAGGCGAAGACCATTGGATTCTGCTCCGTTTGGGGGGTGGTAGTCGTGAGCTACCACAGCGACTTGAAGTGACCTACAAAGTGGCAGATGTAGGACATGCGCTTTGGGCGGTGCTTGTGGGGGGGAGGTTCTTCAAGCGGGCCAGAACCCGGACCAGACCGCGTTTGCAGGCACTTCGGCCTCCAGACGCGCGGCGGCATCTAACACATTCCCGGGGCTGCGAAAAGTCGCTCGCACTCGATTTTGTTCGTTTTTGAGCTGGTGGCACGGGACTGAGCGCACGGTGGCACCCAGACCGCGGAAATTGGCTCTTGGGCCGGTAAAAGGCCCTTGCACGACTACTCTCGAGCAGGCTTAGTAAGTTTGTAATGAAAGATAAGCCTGCCTTTGGGACCACAGTTTTTGTATTGGGAATTGCGCTGAGTGCATGTCAGTCGGGCGATGACGGCGGCGGCGCGGACGAGGTCGGCACGACCTCCGGGGGCGAGTCCGAGGGCGGCTCCGAGAGCGAGTCGGGCACGGGCGCGGACACGGAGACCGACACGGGGGAGACGGAGACGGACACCGGGGACACGGGCGAGAGCGGGGCCTGCTTCGACGGGCTCGAGCGCTACGCCTGGGACGCCTCGGCGAGCGAGGTCGGCTACGACCTGCCGGCGCCGGACTTCAGCGTCAAGACCTTGCGCGACGACGCGGTGAGCTTCTCCGAGCTGTGGACCGGCTGCGACAACCACGTGTTCGTGATCTACGCGGGCAACTGGTGGTCGACCTCGATCGACGAGCTCGTCGACGACAGCGCCGAGAACACCCACTACTGGTTCGTGGTCGCGGCCGACGACGCGGCGCTCGACGAGGACACGCGCACGGGGCTGATGCTGTCCTTGGCCCAGCGCATCGAGGGCTACCTCGAGGAGCTCGGCCCGGAGGTCCACGAGGCGATGACCGACCGCTTCCATTACGTGGTCGACTCGGGCCTCGACATCCCGGTGGTCGCGGGGATCCACGAGCAAAACGCCAACGAGGCCCACTTCACCGTGGACCGCCACCAGCTCGTCCGCGAGGGCCACAACGTGCGGGTCTACAGCGGCAGCTGGGTGCCGCTGCTCGGCCAGACCCGCTACTGGGCCAAGTACTTCAACGGCCAGTACCAGCTCGACGCGAGCCTGGCCGAGCAGGCCGAGTCACAAGACGTGCTCGTCCACCGCGTGGCCGATGGCGTGGAGATCAAGGGCGGCGAGCCCTACGAGTGGGTGCTGCCCGACGCGGCCGAGATCGCCGACTACGACAAGCTCGAGATCGACATGCACATCGACTGCCCCGGGGAGGGCCACCCCTACGGTTCGACCTGCGGCGAGTGGGACACGATCGCCTCGATCTTCTTGTGCGGCGACGACGAGTGCACGGGCGAGAACCGCCGCCGGGTGGTCAAGTGGATCACGCCCTACAGCGCCCCGGGGCGCTGGCTGATCGACATCACCCCGGAGCTGCTCCACCTCTACGGCGAGGGCAACGAGGGCGGGGCGCTGCAATTCGTCTCGGCCCACGGCGACAACGACGTCGGCCAGTACACCTACCGCTACACCGTGGACCTGCGCTTTGGCCACGCCGAGGACGGGCTGCGGCCGATCGCCAAGCAGACGCTGATCTCCCGGGGCGGCTACGGCTGGAACGAGAATTTCCACGCCAACTGGGACGACTTCGCGTTCGAGGCGCCCGAGGGCACCGAGAAGGTCGAGCTCTACGCGCGGATCTCGGGGCACGGCTCGGCCGACGGAACCAGCTGCGCCGAGTTTTGCACCTTCACCCACAGCTTCGCGGTCAACGACCAGCCCTTCGAGCATCAATACAAGATGGAGAGCGCCAACCGCTGCGCCGAGTGGGTCGAGCAGGGGGTGACGCCCAACCAGGGCGGGACTTGGTTTTACGACCGCTCGAGCTGGTGCCCGGGCTGGGTGACCGAGGAGTGGCGCGAGGACGTGACCGACGCGGTCCTCTTCGGTGAACAGAACACGGTCGACTACACGAGCTGGTACAGCACGGCGACGGACTCACCGCCGCCGGGCGGGACCATGAACATGCGCGTCGAGCTGGTGTTCTACGGCCAGGGCTGACAGTCGAGCTGACCGAAGTCCTCGGCGCCGCGCGGCTCGAGCTTGAAGTTCGAGAAGCCGTAGTCGAGGACGCCGGTGATCGAGGCGAAGCTCGAGCCCACGGCGCAGGTGTTGTCGAGGTCGGCGAAGAGCGCGTCGTTGATGCGCAGCCCGTCGACGGAGAACTCGTCGTAGTCGTCGGGGTTGTCGGGGTTGAGCACGTCGAGGACCACGTCCTCGACGACGAGCAGCATCGACTCGTGGGCCTCGGCCAGGGCGCCGCCGGTCTGGATGTCGGCGGCGGACATCAGCTTGGCCGAGAAGGGCAGCTCGCCGGGGGTCGCGGTCTGGGTGGTGATCGTGACCGTGGGGTTGGTGATCTCGGTCAGGTCGTAATACTCGGTGACCACGCCCTCGACGGAGACGACGTCGCCGACGTCGAGGTCGTCGGGGTTGCCCGAGCCGGTGTAGATCATGATCCCGGTCCAGGCCTCGCCGGTGCCGGTCTCGGCGAAGAAGCCGGCGTCGTCGCTGCGCAGGCCGGTGACCGTGAGCCCCGCGAGCAGCACGGTCTCGCCCTCGGGCACGTGGTCGGGGTGATCGGGGTTTTGCACGGCCTCGACGCTGACCGAGCAGCCGAGCAGGCCGGGGTTGGCGTCGGCGCAGGCGTCACAGGCGTCGCCGTGGCCGTCGGCGTCGGCGTCGGCCTGGTCGGCGTTCTGGTCGTAGGGGCAGTTGTCGACGCCGTTGGCCACGCCGTCGCCGTCGAGGTCGTTGGCCGAGGGCGCGGCGCACTCGGTCCCGACGTCGAAGGGGCAGGGGTCGCAGACGTCGCCGATGTCGTCGGCGTCGGTGTCGGGCTGCTCGTCGTAGTAGGGGGCCGCCGGCGTGGTGAACACGGGGTTGAAGACCGTGGGGCAGTTGTCGACGTCGTTGGCCACGCCGTCGCCGTCGTCGTCCTCGCCGGGGATGATGCCGTCGGGGAACTCGACGGGGCGCCAGGGCACGCAGCTCGGCTCGTCCTCGGGCACGTCGCAGTAGAACAGCGGGTAGGTGACCTCGGAGACGACGTCGGCCAGGGTCGTGGTCGTGTCCTCGGCGACGCAGGCGAGCTTGGCCTCACCGCAGACGTCGAGGGACTCGCAGGCGCTGGCCCCGAGGGCCGCCGAGGCGAGCAGCTCGGCGTCGCCGTAGAGCGGGGTGCCGCCGCGCAGGACCAGGGAGACCGTGGACTCGTGGCCGCGGATCACCGCGCCGTGGTCGATCTCCTCGCCCTTGGCGAAGATCGCCAGGTCGGCGACGTAGCCGGGCTTGATCATGCCGACCCCACGCTGGCCGCCGATCGCGAACGCGGCGTTGGTCGTGACCATCTCCCACAGCTGCTTGTCGCTGAAGTGCCCGGCGAAGTAGTCGTCGTTGAGGCCCTGGGCGCAGGCGAGCTCGCGCAGGAGGTTCATGGAGCCCGAGGGGATCCAGTCGGTGCCCAGGGCGATCTGCACGCCGAGGGCGTCCATCAGCGTGACCGGGGCGGTCTGGCCGTAGAGCACCACGTTCGAGCGCGGGGACCAGATCACCTTGGCCTGGGTCTCGGCCATGGCCTGGACGTCCTCGGCGGTCACGCCGACGGCGTGGACGAGGGCGGTCTGGCGCTCGAGCAGGTCGGGGTTCGTGGACGCGCACTCGAACTCGTTTTGCGCGTAGCTGTCGATGCCCTCGGACAGGTGCGGGAGGTAGGCCTCCTGCTGGGCGACCCAGGCGGCGGTGGTCGTGTCGCCGTAGTTGCAGCCCGAGGCGATCTGGGTGCCGTTGGAGTCGTCGAGGGGGAAGGTGTCGGAGTCGGCCGGGGTCAGCGACAGGCCCTCGAGGTCGCCGGAGGAGTCGACGTTGCGCAGCAGCCCCCAGCGCCCGCCGGCGCTGGCCGTGGACGTGGCCCCGCCCATGACGAAGCGCAGCTCGGCGCCGGTGACCTCCTCGGCCGAGGCCGAGCCGTTGTAGGGCAGGGTCGAGTGGCCGTTGAGGCCCTTGCGCCAGTCGTGGCGGTGCTCGTAGCGGTCGACGCCCTCGCCGATCGGCCAGTTGTTGGCGTAGGTGATGTGGTCGTGGGTGTTGATCAGCCCGGGGCTGATGACCGCGTCGGCGCAGGTGATGGTCGCGTCGACGGGCTCGTCGCTGCAGTCGCAGCCGGCGCAGGTGACCAGCCCGTCCTCGATTCGCACCGAGCCGCCGCGGTAGACGGTCTCGGGGGTGAGCACGTCGCCGCGCAGCAGCGTGCTCGTGCCGGCGCTGCCCTCGGCCACGCAGGTGCCCGAGGCCGCGGGCTGGAGCTCGCCGCACTCGACGATCGCGGCTTCTTCTTCGCCGCCGGTGGTCCCGGTGTCCTCGCTGTCGGTCTCGTCCTCGCCCGTGGTGTCCGTGGACTCGCCGGACTCACCGGACTCGTCGGTGCCCACGTCGTCGGTCCCGCTGGTCGTTCCGACCTCGTCGTCGGCGCTCGTGCCGTCGTCGCTGCAGGCGGCGGTCAGTGGGAGAACCAGGGGGAGGACCAGGGGCAAGGGCAGGGACAGGCGCGCGCGCGTGGACATGGCAGATCTCTAGTGAAGGTGACGCTGCGAAGCGATCGAGGCTAGGCAAACGAGATGAAACGAAACGAACGAAGCTGTGCGGGCTGGCGCGTGCGGCAGAGCACGGCGGCGCGCGCGGGGCCACCCGGGGTGGTCAGGGGGTCGTCACACCCGGCGAGGCGGCGTCGACCTGCCAGGTCCAGTTGTCGAGCAGGACCAGGGCGTCGAAGAGGTGGCCGCCCGCGTCCCAGACGGCGAAGCGGATGTCCATGACCTCGCCCGGCTCGACGTTGCCGGCCATCTCCAACCAGCCGGTGCCGCCGCCCACGGGGAAGCTGCTGCCGTTGCAGGAGGTGCTGGAGTCGATGGCGTCGAAGCCGGTGCCCGCGAGCAGGTTCGCGCCGTCGATGCAGTCGTACCACTGCTCGGCGAGGTCGCCCTGGCAGCCGACGTAGCCGCTCTCGCACGAGCGAAACAGCCCCGGCGCGGCCTTGAGGATGTTCAGGCCCACGGGCCACTGATCCCCGTTGTCGTCGTAGATCGCGATGTTCTTGTCGCTGGGGTTGTCGACGGCCTGGCTGTCGAGCAGCGCGACGAAGAAGTCGTTGTACTGGCTGCACACCCACTCGGGGTACTCGGCCGTGAAGAAGAACATGCGCGTGGTGAACGAGCGCGCGTTGGTCGGCACGCGCACGCGCAGGCTGAGCATCACCGAGTCGTTGGCGTCGGTGTCGGAGGTGGGGTTGACGCCGTCGCAGCTGGCCGGGAACTCGCCGCCGTTCGCGGCGATCCAGTCCTCCGGCGCGGGCACGGAGGTGCCCAGGTTCTCGCCGCTCTCGAACTTCTCGTAGCTGGGGTTTTGCTGCCCGGGGGCCGCGGCGTTGCCCGAGGACAGGACGACCATGCGATCGCCGCCGCTGGGCACGATGTTGTCGCCGAAGGCCGGGCGGATCGCGTGCTGGACCGAGAGCGGCGCGCTGCTGCCGTCGGCCAGGGTCAGCTCGGCCGAGATCACGCCCCAGCGCCGCTCGGCCAGCGGGGCGTTCTCGGTCGTGGTCTCGCAAAGGTCGAGGGCGGCGGCGTAGTCGAGGCCGTCGCCGGAGTTGCTGCTCAGGCCGGCGTCGCAGGCCGTGGTGGGCTCGTCGATCTCGCCGTCGCAGTCGTCGTCGACCCCGTTGCCCGCGACCTCGAAGGCGCCGGGGTTGACGAGGTGGGCGTCGACGCAGCCGAGCAGCTCGTCGTCGCAGCAGTCGCCGGAGCACGCGCCCCAGCCGTCGCCGTCGGCGTCGGCGTCGGCCAGCGAGCCGTCGCAGTCCTCGTCGATGTCGTTGCCACAGATCTCGGCGCTGGGCTCGACGGCGCCCACGCAGGCGCCCCACGTCCCGTCTTGGGCGCAGGTCCAGGTCCCGGCCGTGCAGATGCCCACGCCCTCGGTCCCCGCGGGGCCCTCGTAGCAGTCGTCGACGTCGCCGGGCTCGCACTCCGGGAAGCACAGGCCCACGGCCTCGTCGCAGACGGGGCCGGCGGGGTTGTCGGCACAGTCCGCGTCGTTTTCACACACGCCCCCGGTGTCGTCGTCGTCGCCGAGGTCGGCGCTGTCCCCCACGGTCAGGGCGTCGCCGTTGGAGTCCTCGGTGGTCTCGTAGCGCGGGCCACAAGCGGCGAGGGTCAGAGCGAAGGTGAGCGTGGGCCCGGTGAGCGTGACGAGTGTGCGAGCAGACATCTCGAGTCCTTGATGCTGATGCGAATCGCCCCGCCGCGTCAGCGACGGGGCGGGGCGAGGATCAGTTGGCGACGAGGTCCGAGGCGTCGCGCGGCGCGATCTTGTTGACCTCGTAAGAATACGTGAGCGGCCCGGTAATCGATGTATAGGCGTCGTCGAGGGCGGGCAGCGTCCACGAGTCCTGATCGAAGAAGATGTCGGTGACGACGAGGCCGCCGGTGACCTCGAACTCGCCGTAGCCGAGGTCTTCGTTGGTCACGCTGACGTCCGCGACCTGGATCAGCACGCCCTCGTAGTCCTCCGCCATGGCGCCGCCGGTGGCGACGTCGGCCGGGTCGACGACCTCGGGGGAGGGGGCCGAGCCGCTGCCGCCGACGGTGACCTTGCTGGCGTCGGACACGGTGACCTGGCTCATGTCGTAGTACTCGTTGTACGAGCCGACCACGGTGACCTGGTCGCCGGGCTCGATCGACAGCCCGGCGCTGTCTTGGACGTAGACCTGGATGCCCGAGTAGGCGCCGCCGGTGGGCTCCTGGATGAAGAAGGTCGCGGTCGAGTCGTCGCTCCAGGTCAGCCCGGCGCTCACGGTCACGTCCTCGATCTTGACCAGCGAGTCCTCGCTCACGCTGCCCATCTGGATGTCGTAGATCTCGGTGTCCTCGGTGGGGTCGGCCGGGGCCGTGTAGCCCGCGAGGTCGTCGGCGGAGGTCGGCTCGACCTTGAACTCGCCGTAGGTGTAGTGCAGCGGCCCGGTGATCGAGGCGAAGGTGCCGCCGGCCTGGACCGAGGGCAGCTCGGTGAACAGGTTGCCGACGAGGGCGTCGCCCTCGAGCAGGTACTGACCGTAGCCGTCGTTGGCCTCGTCGATCACGGCGTCGCTGATCTGCACGCGCACGCCCTCCCACGGCTCGGAGCCGGCGCTGGTCCGCGCGACCTCGGCGGCCGTGACCACGTCGGGGCCGGGGATGGTGGCGCCCGTGTCGACGACCGTGATGTCGGTGATGTCCTCGATCACCAGCTGCGAGACGTCGTAGAACTCCTGGTAGCGGCCGACGAGGTTGACGACGTCGCCGGGCTGGAGGTTGGCGGCCGCGGACACCTCGCTCCACAGGTACAAGGAGATGCCCGAGTACTGCCCGCCCGCGGGGTCCTCGACGAACACGGTGCCACCTTGGTCGTCCTCGTCGATGTAGAGCGGCGAGGTCACGACCACGCCGTTGACGGAGACCACGGTCTCGGGGGTGATGACGCCACCTTGGATGTCGAAGATGGTGGTCTCTTCCCCACCTCCGGTGGTCGTCCCCTCGGACCCGTCCGTGGAGGTGGGGTCGTCGCTGGAGTCCGTGCTGTCGATCTCGTCGTCGCTGCTCTCATCGCCGTCTTCGGAGATGAAGCCGACGCAGCCCGCGGTCAGCAGCGGGACGAAAGAGACGAACGCAAAGGCGAGGGAGCGGGGCGGGCTTGGCATGCGCATGGGTAAACTTCTTGGCGCCCCCCCCATAGCAGATGAGCGGGGGGAGATCCCAGCCGGGAAGTGGGGCAAATCTGTATCATTTGGGCGCTAGCGGGCCACTGGAGAGGTGTTGAGCGCATGCGCGCACGAGAGATCACTCCCGGCGCGACGAGCGGGTCGAGCCGGGGAGATCTGCCTGGTTCGTGCTCGATCGCGGCGCGATCAGTCGCAGGGGACGGGATCGCAGGCGCCCCACATGCCGATCCCATCCTGGCGCGCCGCGTTTTCGAGGTTTTGGTACTCGGCGAAGTGATCAGCCCCATTGGGCGGGATCCGCAGCACGCAGGCGTAGCCGTTCTCGACCAGCAGGCGGTTGACCTCGTAGCCCTGCACGCTGATGTAGGCGAGCAGGCGCCCGTATTGATCCGCGCACTCGACGTCGTACTCGAGCGAGACGGTCTGTCCGAGGACGAGCTCCGAGTTGTACTCCTTGGCCTCTTGCCCCCAGCACTCGTCCTTGCCGTTGGTGATCTCGGTGGTGTCGATGAGCAGGTAACGGATCCGCTCACCCGACTCGAGCACGACGGTGTCGCCGTCGATCACCCACTCGACGACGCCCTCGCTGGGCCCGCAAGATGACACGCTGGTGTCGTCGGTGCCCTCGGTGCCCCCGGTCTCGGCCGCGTCGTCTCCCGTCTCGCTGTCGTGATGATCCACGAGCGGGCCGCCAAAGCCGCAGCCGGCGGCGAAGAGGAGTGCGGCCGCAGGGATGGCGAGGCGAGGTCGAAGAGCCACGACCATGGTTGTGCCTCAGCCCTGACACATTGACCAGGGCACGCAGGCGCTCCCAGCCCACGCCTGCCAGGCGGGCGCATCGCTTGGCAAGCGCGGGCGGCTGGCGCAAGCTTCGGGCGTGTCGGAGACCAGCGAGCCCAAGGGGAAAGAGCCCGAGGCGCCGGAGGGCGAGGACGAACACGGCGCGCACGATCGCGAATCCCGTGAGCGCGAGCACGGTCCGCACGATCGTGAGCGGTCCTTCCGCCGCCTGGGAGACCAGCTCTTCTCCAGCTTGATCGGGGAGCCGAGCGCCGCCTTCAAGCGCGGCCAGGGTCTGGTCACGGGCGTCGCTCAGGGCACCAAGGAGGAGCTCGTGCGCATGATCTCCGCCGAGGTCCGCGGCTTTCTCGACAAGATGGACGCCGCCGACCTGGTCCAGGAGATCGTCTCTGGCCTGGTCATCGAGATGAAGACCGAGATCCGCTTTCGCCGTGCGGAGGACGGCCGGCTCGAGCCGGACATCCGCAGCAGCGACGCCAAGGTCGGCCATGAAGATCTGCACGCCAAGCGAGAGGGCGGCAGGCGGGAGGGCTGGCGATCCCGCGGCGACAAGGGCGAGCGCGGCGACAAAGGTGAGCGCGGTGACAAGGGCGACGAAGCCGAGGACAAGGCGAGCAAGGTGTCCAAGGCGGCCAAGCCCAAGCTCGACTTCGACGAGTCCAAGTGAGCGCCCGCCTGGGTGCGCGGTGCAACGTCGCGCTCCCCGCTGGTCACGCCTCGCTGTCGACTGGTCGCCGAGGGACAGGGCGCCGGCGCGGGCAGCTCAGAGCTGCGGGCCGTCGGGGTTGATCGTCTGCAGGGAGTCGTCCTCCCCCTCTCCTTCGTCGCCGCCGTCCTTGGCCTCGTCGTGGGGGATGAGCTTCTTGGCGACGAGCTTGCCGAGCTCGGAGCCGATGCGCAGGCCAAAGCCCGTGATGATCGCGCGGACGAGAGTGTTCATGCCCGCCAGTGTGGCATGGGCTGGCGCGGGGGCAGGTGAACCCGCGAGATGGGGCCGCTGCGGGTCAAGGCGGGGAGAGTAGGCCCACGCGTTCCAGGGCAGCGACGGTCGCGTCGAGCTCGACGCGGATCGCCTCGGGCGTGTGTGGATCATCGCGGGCGAGCTCGATCATTGGCACGCGGGGGGCCCAGCGCTCCGCGGCGCGCTCGTCGAGGGAGACCTCGGCGGGGGTCAGCGCCTCGGCCTCGTCGCGCAGGGCCTGGATCGCCGCGAGCTCCTGGGGATCGACGAGGGCGGCCGCGGGGATCCCCGCGAGCAGCAGCTCCGTCGCGGACCGCGGCGCGCCGAGCATCAGGGCCGCGACGACACCCAGCCCCGCGGCCAGGACCACGCCGACGCGGCGCTGCCAGGGGGCGCTGGGCAGCTCTGCGGTGCGCCGTGGGCCGCTGCGTCGCTCGACCCCCGCGTAGAGGTGGGCGCGGCGTGGATCCCGGCGATCCTCTCGTCGGCGACGCTCGGGTCGGGCCGGGGCAGACCCAGCGCTGGGGTCTGGCTCCCGCTCCTCGGCGAGTGCTTGGTCACGGCCCAGTGACTGATCCGAAATTCGGTGTTTTTTTGCGCCCCCAGCCACACGTCCAGCATCCTACGTCCAGGTCGTCGTTCGCCAGTTCTCGGCCCTTTTCAACCGCCCACCGTTGGGCGGGGGTGCCACCCGGAACCGACCGCGGCGATCCAATCCAGCTCGTGGCTTGACCTCGAGCGAGACATTCCTTACACATGTTCAGTGCTGAGCGTCTGTGGCGCTCGGCCCAAGCCACAAGCTGCCCGGCCACGCGATCGGCGACGACGCCGACGATGGCCCTGCCTCCGAGGGAACAAGTGCGACAGCCACTCACCGCTCGTCAGCGAGAAGCGCTCGATTTCATCACCTACTGCCTCGATGAGCGAGGGTACCCGCCCACCCTGCGCGAGATCGGGGAGCACATGGGGATCCGCTCGACCAACGGGGTCAACGACCACCTCAAGGCCCTCGAGCGCAAGGGCTACCTGGTCCGCGAAGAGCTCAAGAGCCGCGCCCTGCGGCCGGTCGACTTCGACGACGCCAAGGTCAACATCCCCATCGTCGGCCACGTCGCCGCGGGTCAGCCGATCCTCGCCCAGGAGAACGTCAGCGACCGCGTCACCGTGGACCGCTTCTTCGTCGGCAAGGTCCCCTCGCGCGAGGTCTTCGGGCTCATCGTTCGCGGTGACTCGATGATCGAAGACGGGATCTACGACGGCGACTACATCTTCGTGCGCAAGCAGGCGACCGCGGAGAACGGGGAGATCGTCGTCGTGATGATCGACGGCGACGCGACCTGCAAGCGGATCTTCCACGAGGGAGAGCGCGTGCGTCTGCAGCCTGCCAACGAGACGATGGCGCCGATCTATGTGCACCGCTCGGAGTTCCGGTCGGTGGACATTCTCGGCAAGGTCGTCGGCGTCTACCGCAAGCTGCACTGATTTAGCCCCCCGCGGTGCGTCAGCTACTGGGGCCATGCACGTCCGTCCGCTCCGCGGACGAACGCCCCCTCTGCGAGGGGGATGGGCTGGGTATGTAGTTGGCGGTGAGCACGTAGTGGCCCCCCAGAGGGGGGCCTGGTCTGCTTGGGGAGCAGGGCTGCTTTAGCTCCCCGCGGTGCGTTGGCTACTGGGGCCATGCACGTCCGTCCGCTCCGCGGACGAACGCCCGGGCTGCTTTAGCCCCCCGCGGTGCGTTGGCTACTGGGGCCATGCACGTCCGTCCGCTCCGCGGACGAACGCCCCGGGCTGCTTTGGCCCCCCGCGGTGCGTCGGCTACTGGGGCCATGCACGTCCGTCCGCTTCGCGGACGAACGCCCCCTCTGCGAGGGGGATGGGCTGGGTATGTAGTTGGCGGTGAGCACGTAGTGGCCCCCCAGAGGGGGGCCTGGTCTGCTTGGGGAGCAGCTCGTTTCGAGTCGACTGCTCGGCTCGTCATCGAGTCGTTCGGTCTCGAGTCGCGTCGGTGGATGTGCTCTCGGGTTCGCGACGTGGTTGCTCTCGTGATGCTCGTGGGGGCCTTGCTCGATTGGGCGTTCGTGCTTCGGCTCGGGGCCTCGCGAGGGTGCGTGGTTCTGGGGCAAGTGGGCGAGCGTGGCTTGCGTCGGTGCCGGAAAACGCCGTGTTAAGTAGGGGTTTGGCTCACTAGGGGGCGGCTGGGGCATGTGTAGCGGGGGGGCGGCCGGGATTTGCCTTCCCTGCTAACCTCTGGCCGTGGCCCACCGGGTCCAAGACCGCCTCTCCGAGCAGCGTCGCCGGCGCCCCCCCTGGGGCCTGGCGCTGATCTTCTTGCTGTCGTCGGGGGCGTTGAACCTCGCCGCGGTCGGTGGGGTGGTGAACATGCTCGAGACGGATCCCTGGGAGGATCGCGAGGAGGAGCTGTTCATCGTCGAGTTCACGGAGGCCGAGCTCGAGGAGCCGGAGCCCGAGCCGGAGCTCGACGAAGAAAAAGAGCCGGAGCCGCCGGAGGAGCAGCAGCTC
This sequence comes from Pseudenhygromyxa sp. WMMC2535, assembly GCF_011083025.2. Lineage (NCBI taxonomy): Bacteria > Pseudomonadati > Myxococcota > Nannocystales > Nannocystaceae > Pseudenhygromyxa > Pseudenhygromyxa sp. WMMC2535. The sequence continues at coordinate 574,212 of NZ_JABJWV010000001.1, read as the reverse complement.
GAGAAGCAGGAGTTCGAACTCGTCGAGCCGGAGCCTGAGCCCGAGCCGGAACCCGAGCCCGAGCCGGAACCCGAGCCGCTGCCGGAGGAGCAGCCCGAGCCGCCGCCGGAGCTCGAGCCGCTGCCCAACAACATGAAGATGGTCGAGCAGCTCGACGAGCTCGACGACAACCAGACAAACGAGGACGCGGACTATCTGTCGAACATCGACCGCAAGGTCGAGGAGCAGACCCGCGCCGAGATGACCAACCTCGAGCGTGACGCGCTCGAGGCCGAGGCCAGCCAGCTCGAGCCCTCGCCCTCGCCGGAGCTGGGCACGGCGGCGGAGACCAAGATCGCCGACGCGCAGACCCAGCGCAGCGCCAAGGATCGCCAGGCGCCGGACGTGACCCCCAAGAAGGAGGACATGCGTCCGGAGCAAAACGACAGCAAGCCCGAGTCGCTGCTCGCGGCCCGGGAGATCGAGGCCCGCGAGCACAGCGAGGCGATGATCGCCCAGGACGATCTCGCCATCGAGGCCGAGGACGGGGTCGTCGACACGGCCCGCGAGCAGTCGTCGACGGTGCTCGAGCGCGACCAGCAGGCCAAGATCACCCGCCGAGATCCTCGCTATCAGTTTCGCCTCAGCCACCGCGAGATGGACGCGGTCTTTGGCCACGACCACAACGCGCACAAGAACGTCGAGTCCCTCGAGCAGAGCAAGAAGCAGGGGATGTGGGACAACGCGCGGGCGGCCTATCAGTCGCCGCTCGAGAACATGGTGCCCGAGGTCAAGGTCGGCAATCAGACCGCCCTCAACTCGCGCAAGCACCCCTTCGCGCGCTTCATCGCCACGATGCACCGCGACATCCACGAGGCCTGGGCCTACGGCTACCTCGTGGCGCTCGAGACCCAGCCCGCCAGCCACCCGCTCAACGACCTCAACTTGTGGACCAAGGTGGAGATCGTGCTCAACGGCGACGGGACCATCGACAAGGTCCGCACGGTCCACCACTCGGGCAACTCGTCCTTCGACGCGGCGGCCCGCGAGGTCGTGGTCGCCAACGGGCCGTACCCGGAGCCGCCCAAGGCGATCCGCAGCGGCAACGGCAAGATCTACATTCACTGGGCCTTCCACCGTAACGAGCGGGCCTGCGGCACCTTCGGCGCCCAGCCCTTCATCCTCGATAACGCCGGGGCGGGGGACATCCCCGATCCGCACCGCGAGGTCATCCTCGGCGCCGGCGGAGCGTCGGGCGAGGAGGGGCCGCGGGCCATGGCGCGCGAGCAAGGCGGGGCGCTGTCTTCGGCGCGCGGCGAGGAGGCTCAGACCCTGCGCCGCGGTGGGGCAGGGACTGGGATCTCGTCGGGGGGGGAGGGGCCGATGCGCCCGTCCGCGCCCCAGCCGGCGCCGGCCAACCCAGGTGCGGGTGGGGGTGTCGCGGCGCCCGGCGGGAGCGGTGGGGGAGGCTTTGGCGGTGGGGGCAAGGGGACGCCCGGCGCGGGCGGGCGTGGGCCTGGCGGCGGCGGCTCTGGCGGCGGCGGTCAGGGCTACGGAGGTGGCGGCTCTGGAGGCGGCGGGGCTGGAGGCGGCGGCGTGCCCTCTCCCTCGGTCCCGGGGGCCGCGCTGGGCCCGTCGCGCTCGCGCGGCGGTGGAGCAGGCGGGGGCGGGAGCATGCTCTCGGGTGGGCGCTCGCCCGCGATCGAGCCGGCGCCGGGCGGCGCAGGCCAGGCCGAGAGCGCCGAGACCAAGTCCGACGACAACGAGGTCGACCCCATCGCCACGGCCATCGCCAAGAACTGGGTCCGTGCGTTCACCAAGGGCGAGGTGACGACCATGGCCAACCGCAGCTCGGTGCCCTTCCGCTCGGGCACGACCGTGGCCGCGCGCAACAAGGACGAGCTCGCGGGGCTGCTCGAGGCCCTCTCCGACGAGGTCAGCGGCAAGTCGGCCAAGCACTCGGGCACCTATACGGCGGCCGGGCTGCGCAAGAAGTTTGGCTCGGTCCCGGCGGGGATCAAAGAGGGCGACAAGCAGCTCTACGCGGTGTTCGAGATCGCGGGTGACTCCGTGATCATCATGCTCGAGAAGCGCTACGGGAGCTGGCGCGTCGTCGGGGTCACGCGCTGAGCCGGGCGCGTCTGACTGGCTTCGTTTCGCTGGGTTTCGTTTCGCTGGGCTTCGTTTCGCTGGGCTTCGTCGCGTCGGGACAGAGCTGCGCGAAGCTGACCGTGGCGTGGCATCGCGCGCGTCGGTGGCATCGCGCGCGTCATGGTTGAGTTCGCGCATGAAGGATGTGCGCCACGCCTGGTTGGTGCCGATGGATCCGACTATGCTGCTTTCGAGTGCAGCCTTGGGCTGCGCGCATTCGAATCATGGTGATCGAGGACATCGACGCCCGCCTACTCAAGCTCGAAGAGCACCTCGCGGCCGCGGCGGCCGGCGACGTTCGGCCGATCGAGATCACCCGGGACGATCCGCTCGCGGCCATCGAGGTCGGGGTGAACGTCGTGCTCCACGACTTGGTCGAGGAGATCGCCCGGGCCCAGACCGCCCGCGACGAGCTCCAGGTCAAGCTCGAGGAGCTCACCGCCCAGGCCGAGCTGATCCGTCGCCAGCGCGAGACGATCCTCCAGCTGTCCACGCCCTTGCTGCAGCTGTGGGACGAGATCCTCGCGCTGCCGATCATCGGCAGCCTCGACGACACCCGGGCGGAGAGCCTGTCCAAGCGCATGCTCGACGAGGTCCACGCCAGCAAGGTGCGCTTCGTGATCCTCGATCTCACGGGCATCGAGATCGTCGACACGCACACGGCGGGGCGGCTGATGCAGGTGATCCAGGCCGCGCGGCTGCTCGGGGTCGAGTGCCTGCTCTCGGGCATTCAGCCCGAGGTCGCGCTGACCCTCGCGCACCTCCAGGAGGGGCTCGCGGGCGTCCAGACCCACCGCAACCTCAAGCAGAGCCTCGCGGCTTGTCTGAAGATCATGGCCAAGGAGCAAGGTCGAGCATGAACAGGGGAGAGCATCGCTGCTGGTGGGACGCGGCCAACGGCTGCGCGCGCATGGAGCTCGTCGACGAGCTCTCGGCGGCGCAGGCCGAGCTGTTGATGGACGATCTCACCGAGGTGTTCGCAGACAAACCCAGGCGGCTGCTGCTCGTCGATCACCGCAGGAGCCCGCAGCCGGCCAACCGCGAGTCGCGGGAGGTGCTCGAGCGCCGCGGGGTCACCTTGGACTACGAGAAGCTCGCCTTCGTCGGGATGAGCAACGCCAGCCGGATCGTCGCGCGGATCATCGTGACCTTGCACGGGCGCTCGGCCAAGGTCCGCTTCCTCGCCAAGGAGGAGGAGGCCCTGGCGTGGTTTCACGAGCAGGGCTGAGAGTCTGTGAATCTTTCCCCCACGACGCCATGCACGCCCCTGGACCCCGATCCCGGTGTCCCGAAGCCTCGAAATACACCGGGTATGCCTTCGGCTCCGGTCCTGGGTCTCGGGGCCCAGCGACGCACCTGACGACGCGCGGGAAAAAATCACAGACTCTGAGTCAGGACGCGGCCAGCCGGGCCTCGACCTGATCCATGAGCGCGTCGGCGCGGGCGTCGACGAGTCCGCGGGCGCGCGCAGCCCAGGCGAAGACCTCGGGCTCGTTGCCGGCCTCGACCGCCAGGCGCGGGCGCTTGGCGAGGATCCAGATCAGCCGGTCGGCGACGAAGTCGGGGGCCTGGTAGCTCTCGGGCAGGGGCGCGTCGCGGAGCCGGCCACACAGCGTGCGCCAGCGTCGGCAGCCCTCGAAGCGGCCGAGGTCGTGAAAGCGCAGGTTCTGGTCGAGCTCGGCGGCGGCGGCCATGGCCGCGCGGTAGCTGGGCAGCACGCCGAGGCGGTCGACGAGCAGGCCGTCGAGGAGCAGCTCGACGCCGACGTGGCCGATCGCGGCGGCCGGGCCAAAGCCCAGGCCGCGCGCCTCGAGCTCGACGCGGGCGTCCTCCATGAGCTCGACGAAGATCGGCGCGCCGTGGAAGGCGTCGTCGCTGCGGTGGTGAAAGTCGACGCCGCGGGCGAGTTCGTCGTCGTCTTCGATGCCGACCAGACGCATGCCGGCCATGCTCGCGAAGTCGGGAGCCATGGCGCCGACGATCCAGCTGGGGGACTCGCTGCGGCGAGCGGCGAGCACGGCGTGGGCGAAGAAATTCATGACGCGCGCTCCCAGTGGCGACGCGAGTCGGCGCGCGTGTGCATGGGCGCCGCGCGCAGGCGGTGGACGCTGCCCAGGGCCGGATCCCACTCGCTGGCCAGCTCGTGGACGGGGACGCCGAGCAGGCGCGCAGCGATCGCCTTGATCACGCCCTTGTGGACGACGACGAGCAGGCGCTGGGCGCCCTCGCCGAGGGCGGCCTCGAGGCTCGGCCCGACGGCGGCCTGAACCCGGTCGACGAAGCCCCGCCGCGACTCGCCGGTGGGGTACGAGAAATTGGGCCCCTCGCGGTGGAAGCTGGCGAAGCCCTCGGGATCCCTGGCCTCGACCTCGGCCCAGGTCCAGCCCTCCCAGCGGCCAAAGTCGACCTCGCGGAAGCCCTCGACGACCTCGACGCCGACCGGCGGGTGGGGGATGTTGGCGAGGACGATCTCCGTCGAGCGCCGGGCGCGAGACAGGGGGCTGGTGAACACGCGATCGAAGCGCGCGCCGGCGAGGGCACGGCCGGCCGCGGCGACCTGGGCCTCACCCTCGGGGGAGAGCTCGACGTCGGTCGCGCCGTAGAGGCGGATCGAGGACTGGCCGAGGGTCTCGCCGTGGCGAACGAGGACGATCTCCTGCACCGGGGGACCATAGCAGCGTCTGCTGGCGATGCCTGCGTCCTGCGGCGACGCGGCATCCCCGGCATCCGAGATCCGGAACTCCTAGGAGCCCGTGGTGGAACCCAGCGCGGCTCCTCGCGCTGGGGTTTTCGTCGAGGGCGCGAAGCCAAAACGCCGCTGTACCGGGCGTACTGCCAGTTTTGGCGACAAAGCCCTCGGCGAAAAGACCAAGCGAGGTGTCGTGTTGGGTTTCACCACGGGCTCCTAGGTCGCGGCAGCGGCCCGGCGGTCGTGGCGGGTCCACAGCCCCGCGAGGCTCAGCCCCGCGATGATGTGCCAGACCCCCCACCACGCGGCGATCAGCGCCAGCCCGCCCAAGCCCTCGAAGAAGCCGAAGATCAGCACCAGCCCCAGCCCCGAATTTTGAATCCCGACCTCGATCGACACGGCCCGGCGGTCTGGGCCGTCGAGGCCGATCAGCCACGCCGAACTCCAGCCGAGCGCGAGGGCCAGGGCGTTCATGATCGCCACGGGCACGAAGACCGCGGGCAGGTAGGTGACGAAGGCGTCGAAGTTGGCGTGGATCGCCATGAACACGAAGCTGACGAAGAAGAGCAGCGACAGCCACTTGAAGGGCGGGTGGAGCTTGGCGGCGAGCGCAGGCAGGCGCGTGGACACGAACACGCCGGCGACCAGGGGCACGCCGAGGATCAGCGTGACCGAGCGCAGCATGTCGATCGGCTCGAGGGCGACCTCGGTGAGGATCGCGGCGGTGTCGGGAGACAGCCCGCCCCACAGCCCGATGTTGAGCGGGGTCATGACGACGGCGGCGGCGGTCGAGACCGCGGTCATGCCGATCGAGGTCGTGGTGCGGCCCCCGGCGAGGTGGGTCAGGAAGTTCGACATGTTGCCGCCGGGGCAGGCGGCGACGAGGATCATGCCCAGGGCCATGCTCGGGGGGATCAGGCCGATCGCGAGCAGGCCGCGGCTCAGCGCCCAGGTCAGCGCGGGCAGGAGCAGGAACTGGCACAAGAGCCCGACCAGCGGGGCCTTGGGCGAGCGCAGCAGGTGGCGAAAGTCGTCGAGCTCGAGGTCGAGGGCGACGCCGAACATCACGAAGCCGAGGATGATCTCGAGCACGAAGAGCACGTTCGCGTCGAAGGCCAGCCGGACCTCGTCGATGGGCACCACGCCATGGGTAGTAACACGCCCGGACATGCGGGCGGGGGGCGTGACTGGCCGCGGTGGTGGGCCCGGCTGGCCACGCTGGCGGCGTGCAAGGGGGGTCGCGGCGACGCTGCGTGGCGTCGAGTTCGAGGTGTGCAGGCGCGGCCGCGGGCGGTGCTGGGGGATCGTGGGGCGCCGAGTTGACGGGCTCCTAGGCGAGGAGGGTGCCGGATCGGGCGGTCGGGATCGGCGGGGCCGGCCGCCACTTCGCGCTGGCCTGCGGTGGCGTCGACAGGTCCGCGAGGTCAGCGAGACCGGGGAGCTGAGCGAGCTCAGCGAGATCAGGGGGAGGGCTCGAGCTCTTCGAGGTCTGCGTCGTCTTCCTCGTCGCGGATGATGAAGACCTTGCCTCGCTCGGGCTCGGGCTCGGGCTCGGGCTCGGGCTCGGCTGCGTCGGGGTCCGCGTCGGGATCGAGTGCGTCGGGATCGAGTGCGTTGGGATCGAGTGCGTCGGGATCTGCGTCGGGGTCGAGAGCGTCGCCCTCGCCCCCCTGTGACCAGGAGCCCAAGGTCACGGGGATCACCAGCTCGCCTGCGGCCGGCGGCAGCGTCCAGGTGAAGACCTCGGCGCGCAGGCAGTCCTCGACGGCGTGGTTGCTGGGCCCGAGGGCGTCGATGTTCAGGTCGTCGACGTGGCCGTCCTCGTCGACGGTCAGGGCCAGCTCCCAGCGCGAGCCGGTGATCGCCAGCTCGTCGCCGGCCAGGGAGCGCAGGCACTCGCCCACGCTGTCATGATGTCGGTTGAGCAGGGTCCGCAGTGACGAGTCGTCCCAGGGACCACCGGTGAGCGGGAGGACGGGGCCGAGCTCGACGGTGCCGCCGAGCTCGAACAGCTCGCTGCGTCCAAAGACGTCGCCGTTCTCCACGGGGTCGAGGGCGACCAGGGAGTCGGGGCGCACGCAGATCAGCGCCTCGCGCTCGAAGGGCTCGAGCTCGGGGCCGAGGGGGAGGGCGAAGCAGCGCAGATCGTTCCAGGTCTGGCCGACGCCGAGGGCGATGGACCAGTCGCGGAGCAGCTCGCCGGCGAGGTCGCCGTCGGGCCAGCGCAGCGGCTCGCCCGAGGGGATCAAAAAGTCGGCGTCGGGCTCGATGGCGGGCGGGGGCTCGGCGGGGGGGCGCTGGTCGTAGAACACGTCGAGGGCGAGGGCGCGGAGGTCCTCGACCTCGCCGGGGGCGTCGACCAGGCGATCGTGCTCGCCACAGCTGTTGCGCACGCTGAGCGCGACCGACTCGCCGCCCTCGTCGCGGAGCCACAAGGTCGAGCCCTCGGCGTCGCGCATCAGGGGATCTCCTGGTTGGGCGCCGCCCTCGGGCGCGGGCAGGCCGCGGCTCGGATCCCAGGCCTTGCCCACGGCCGCGTCTGGGACGGGGGCGATGGTACGCACGCCGTCGGCGTCGACCCAGCGCCAGCGCGCGCCGGGGGGCGGCGTGGGCATGCCTCGCGCCACCAGGGGCGGACCCACGCGCGCACCAGGGGCGACCCGCAGGCGCTCGCTCGTGTCGGTCTGTGGACCGGGCAGGGGAACGAGCTCGAGCGGCTCGCGGATGATCTCGGCGAGGTGGACCTCTGGCACGAAGAGCAGCATCCGCAGGTGCTCGATGCCCCGCGGCGCGAGGCCGCAGCCGGGCGAGTCCGCCTCGTTCGCGAGATCGTTGGTGACGGCCAGAAAATTGCCGATGGCGCTCAGATCGCCGGCAGGCGCCTCGATGACGCCGACGACACGCAAAGCCCGCGCTCGGGGAGGTGCCTCGCCGGCCGAGAGGGGGGGCTGTGGCAGGCGCAGCTCGTAGCTCGGGCTGGAGAACGAGGGGCGGGTGTAGACCCTGGCGCCGGCGGGCAGGGCGACGCGGCCACGCAGGTGCTCGGGGGCCGGCTGGATCACGACCTGCCCGGCCCGCGCGGCGAAGGGGCTGACGCTGGCTGCGTTGTCGCTGCCACCGTCGCCCGAGCGGCACGCGGGAGCGACACTCAGGGCAAGTCCCAGGGCGAAAGCGAGCGAGCGCGGGGGTGAGTCTGACACGGCGTGAGGGTGTAGCAAGAACCGATCCTCGCCGATCAAATTGTGCGTCCTGCGAGGGGGCTCTGCGGTGGTGCAGCCATGAAATCTACGTCGTAGCATGACACCGAATGGCGCCGAAGGGCTATCGACTCATCGAAACCCTGTGCGAGTCGGGACGCAGCGTGGTCTCGCGACGTCGTGATCCTCTCGGCCGATCGGTGATCGTCAAACAGCCCGCGCAGAACCTCGAGCGCGAGGCCTTCTTGGCCCGCTTCCTCAACGAGCGCGAGATCTATGATCGCCTCGCGGGTGACCACCGCCCGCGCCTGCTCGAGTTCGACGACGGCCCCGAGGGCGTGGCCCTGGTCTTCGAAGATCTCGGCTGGCGATCCCTGCGCGAGCACGCCGACGACCAGGGCCTGACTCTGGCCGAGGCGCTGCACGTGACGCTGCGCCTGCTCGACGCCCTGACCATGCTCCACGGCCACGGGGTGATTCATCGAGATCTCAAGCCGGACAATGTTCTGGTCGACGGGACCTTGTCCCAGGTCTCGATCATCGACTTCGGCATCGCGACCACCGTGGTGAGCAACGGGGCGCGGGCGGGGTCCCGGGGCCGCCTCGAGGGCACGCCCGAGTTCATGGCCCCGGAGCTGACCGGGCGGGTCAACCGGGTCGTCGACTACCGCAGCGACTACTACTGCCTGGGCGCGACGATGTACTGGATGCTGACGGGGGAGCCGCCCTTTGGCGACTCGGGCGACCGCAGCGAGCTGATCCACGCCCACATCGCCCGGGTGCCCGAGCGCCTCGACCGGCGCGACCCCAGCGTGCCGGCGCCGGTCGCCGGGATCGTCGCCAAGCTCCTGGCCAAGTCCGCGAGCGATCGCTACCAGGGCGCCTTCGGCCTGCGCCGGGACCTCGAGCGCTGCCTGCAAGAGATCGAGCGCGGCGGCGAGGTCGTCGACTTCGAGCTCGCCTCGGTCGACCCTTCGGAGCAGCTGCGCATGCCCCAGCGCCTCTACGGCCGGGAAGCCCAGCGCGACCGCCTGACCACGGCGCGGGCGCGGGCCTGCCTCGGCCCGGTGCTGGTCCTGCTCTCGGGGCCCACGGGCTGCGGCAAGACCAGCCTGGTCCGCGACCTGTGCGGGAGCCTCGAGGAGGACTCGGCCGACTACATCGAGTACGTCGCGGAGCTCGAGCCAGGTGAGCCGCTGGCCGCCGTCGAGGCGATCCTCGGCGGGCTGCTGCGCCGCTACGCCCAGGGCCCCGCGGACCTGCGCGCGGCGGTCCGCGAGCGCCTGCGCGATCGCCTGGGCGACCTCGCGGCGCTGCTCGCGGAGCTCTGGCCGGCCCACGCCGAGATGCTCGAGGTCGACGCGCCCCTGGCCACGGTCGGCCCCGGCGAGCTCCGGGCGCGCTTTTGGGAGGCGGTCTCGCGGCTGATCAGCGCGCTGCTCCTGCCCGAGCGCGAGCTGGTGATCTTCATCGACGATCTCCAGTGGGCCGACGAGACCTGCCTGCGGCTGATCGAGCGCCTGCTCGAGCCCGGGGCCGAGGGCGAGGCGCGCTCGCTGCTGGTCATCGCCTCGCTGCGCGACGAGATCGGCGGCGAGCCCAGCCCGATCCGCGGGCGCCTCGAGGCCGTGGGCTGCGAGCAGGTCGAGATCCCCGTCGGCCCGCTCGGGGCCGCGCAGGTCCGCCAGTGGGCCGAGGCGCTGCTCGGCGGCTCGGCCCAGACCGACGCCTTCACCCGCCTGCTCATGGAGCGGACCCGGGGCATCCCCCTCTACCTCGGTCAGTTCATCGTCGCGCTCCACGACACCGGCGTGCTCGCCATCGACCGGGCCACGGGGACCTGGCACGTCGACCTCGAGCGCGCCCGGGCCCAGCAGAGCAGCGGCGACGTGCTCGACTTCCTCGCCGAGCGCTTCCACGAGCTGCCCGAGCAGAGCCGCCAGCTCCTCGGCCTCGCCGCGCACCTGGGCGTGCACTTCGACCAGGCGGCGCTGGCCATGGTCGCCGACGAGGACGCGGCCAGCGTGGGCTGGGTGCTGGCCTCGGCCCTGGCCGCGGGCTTCTTGCTGCCGGCGCAGCACGAGCGCGAGGCGGGCCGCTACCGCTTCGTCCACGAGCGGGTCCGCCGGGTCGCGGCCCAGAGCCTCGAGGGCGACAGCGGGGCGCTGCACCTGGCGATCGCCAGGCGCCTGGGCCACGCCGACGACTGGGAGACGGTCCACGCCGTCGCCGAGCACGTCGCCCGGGCGGTCGAGCTGATCACCGAGGGCGAGGAGCGGGCTCGCTTCGCCCAGCTGTGCATGCGCGCGGCGGAGCGCGCCCGGGCGGCCGCGGTCTTCGACGGCGCGGCCCGGGACTACGCCACGGCCACGCGCCTGCTCGACGACGAGGAGGAGCACGCCGTGCGCTTCGACGCGCTGCTCGGCCTGGCCGAGTGCGCGTTCATGGCTGGCTCCCTCGACCAGGCCGTGCGCGCCTACGTCGAGGCCCGCGCCCAGGCGAGCTCGCGCCTCGAGCAGACCCGGCTGCTGCTCAGCCGCGCCAAGCTCTTCATGGTCCCCGGCGACGCCGAGGCGGCGCTCGAGGTCGTGCTCGAGGCGGCGCGGCTGTACGAGCTCGAGCTGCGCCGCGGCGCCCCGCGGATCTGGGCCGAGGCCCAGCTCGACCAGCTGCTCGCGCGCCTCGAGGCCATCGAGCCCAGCGAGATCAGCCGCGGCCCGCTGCTCGACGACCCCGAGCTCGAGGCTCTGTTCGCGCTGCTGCTCGCGGGCACCAACCCGGCCTACATGTCCGGGGACATCGGGCTGATGGTCGGGCTGGTGTCGATCGTGCTCGATCTATCCCTCGAGCACGGCCAGAGCGACATCTCGGCGACCTGCTTCGTGCAGCTCGCGGTCTTCCTGGCCAACATCGACGACTACGCCGGAGCCCGGCGTCAGGCCGAGATCGGCTTCGCGCTCTTCGAGCGCTTCCCCGCGAGCGTGCTCTTCGACGTGGCCAGCTTGATCTACGCGGCCACGGTCCAGCCCTGGGTGGCGCCGCTGGGCTCGAGCCTCGACACCCTCGAGCGCGCCCACGCCCACCTGCGCAGCGCCGGGCGCTACGTCGACGCCGGCTACGCCGTGACCTCGCGGGTCTACGTGGGCCTGGCGCTGGGCGTGCCCTTGCCCGAGGCCGTCGAGTATCCCGTGCTCGCCCTGGCCTTCCTGCGGACGATGGGCTCGCGCTCGCAGTGCATGATCATGGAGATGGTCCGCGACGCTCAGCGGGCGCTCATGGATCCGCGGGTCAGCCTGCCCGAGCCGCCGCCGGCCGCGGAGCTGTCGTCGACGAACTTCTACTTCTCCCGGGCGGCGCTGGCCTTCGCCGCGTGGTTCCTGGGCGCCGAGGAGCACGCGCGCAGCTGCATCGCCGAGGTCGCCGAGGCGCGCGCGGCCGGGGCCGGGGCCGGCTCGGTGTTCACCGAGATCGAGGCGGCGATGAGCCTGATCATCGTCTGTCGCGGCTACGAGGCGCTCGACCCGGAGGCGCGCGCGGACCTCGACGTCGAGGTCGAAGATCGCCTCGTGCACATGCGGCGCTGGGAGACCAGCTGCGCCGAGCTCGCTCGTCCCCTGCGCCTGCTTGTCGAGGGCAGCTGGTCGCGGGCCGTGGGCCAGCTCGAGCGCGCCTTCACCTGCTTCGACGAGGCCGCGGACGCGGCCGCGGCCGCGGGCCTGGTCCACTTCGAGGCCATGGCCAACGAGAAGGCCGCGAAGATCCTGCGCATCCAGGGCCGCTCCAAGTTCGCCGTGGGCTACCTCGAGCAGGCCCGGCGCTGCTACGCGCGCTGGGGCGCGCGGGCGGTGCTCGAGCGCTTCGACGAGCTCCTGCGCGCCGGCGACGAGGTCGTGCGCGTCGAGTCGACCACGGCCCACGAGACCGAGGACGAGGGCCTCCAGACCCTCGACGTCGCCAGCGTGGTCAAGCTCTCCCAGGCGCTGGCCGAGGCCAGCAGCACCGCCGCGGTGATCGACAACCTGCTGCGCGGGAGCATCGAGAACGCCGGCGCCGACCGGGGCGCGCTCGTGCTCGAGGCCGACGGCGGCCCGGAGCTGGTCGGCCTGCTCGAGCACGGCCGCGAGGGCGTGCGCCTACCCAAGGCCCGGCCGCTCACGGGCAGCGACGAGCTCGTGGTCGTCGGCTTGATCCGCGCGGCCCGGGACAGCGCCGAGGCGGTGGTCGTCGACGACGCCCCCGTCGACGAGCGCTGCGTCCGCGAGCGCCGGGTCGTCGAGCACGGCCCGCGCTCGATCCTCGCGCTGCCGATCGTCGTCCAGGGCGGCCCCGCCGGGGTGCTCTACCTCGAAAACCGCGTGCTCGAGGGCGTGTTCTCGACCCTCGACCTCGAGGTGCTCTCGACCCTCGCCCGCCAGGCGATCATCGCCCTCGAGAACCTGCGCCTGTTCGACGTGCTGCGCACCAGCGAGGCCCGCTGGCGCTCGCTGGTCGACAACGCCCCGGACTTCATCGCGATCATCGACCGCGAGCACCGCTTCGAGTTCGTCAACCGCGTCGAATTTGGCCTGAAGCCCGACTCGGTGTTCGGCGCCCACGTCGAGGCCTTCGTGCCCCCGGACGTCGTCGACAAGACCCACCGCGCGATCGAGCTGGTGTTCGAGACCGGCGGCCACGGCAGCTACGAGTCGGTCTATCGCCTGCCCACGGGGGAGCAGCGCCACATGACCACGCGCCTCGGCCCGATCAAGCGCGGCGACGAGATCGAGCGGGTCACGATGATCACCACCGACCGCACGGACCAGGTCCACCTCGAAGAGCAGCTCCACCAGGCCCAGAAGATGCAGGCCATCGGCACCCTCGCCGGCGGCGTCGCCCACGACTTCAACAACCTGCTGACCGTGGTGTTCGGCGCGAGCGAGCTGGCGAGCCTGGAGATCGGCGAGGACCACCCCGCGGCCTCGGCCCTGGCCGAGATCATCGAGGCCGCCGAGCGGGCCGCCGAGCTCACCCGCCAGCTGCTCGCGTTCAGCCGCAAGTCGGTGCTCAAGCCCCAGCGCGTCGACCTCAACGAGCTGGTCAACAAGATCGTCAAGCTCCTGCGCCGGCTGATCGGCGAGCACGTCGAGCTCGCCCTCGAGCTCGCCGACGCCAAGCTCGAGGTCGACGTCGACCCCGGGCAGATGGAGCAGGTCGTCATGAACCTGGCCGTCAACGCCCGCGACGCCATGCCCGACGGCGGCGTCTTGACCCTGCGCACGGGCAGCCGCCAGCTCGGCGAGGCCGCGGCCGCGGAGCTCGGCCTGGGCGTGGGCGCGCACGTGGTCCTGGAGATCCAGGACTCGGGCGTGGGCATCCCCGAGCACCAGATGGCGCGGATCTTCGAGCCCTTCTATACGACCAAGGCGCCCGGCGAGGGCACCGGCCTGGGCCTGTCGACGGTGCTCGGGATCGTCGAGCAAAGCGGCGGAGTGGTCCGCGTGAACAGCCGCCCCAGTGAGGGCGCGTGCTTCTCGATCATCTTGCCGGTGGCCACCGTCGTGCGCGAGCAGTCCGGGCCGGTGCGCATGCCGGTGGACATGACCTCGGGAGACGCGACGGTCCTCGTGGTCGAGGATGAGCCCGCGGTCGCACGCCTGGCGGCGCGGGTGCTCGCGCGCCAGGGCTACACGGTGCTGCGCGCCAGCGACGGCGAGGAGGCGCGGCGCGTGGCGGATCGCGCCGAGACCATCGACCTGCTGCTCATCGACGTGGTCATGCCCGGCGCCAACGGGCGCGTGGTCGCGGACGAGCTGCTCGAGCGCCACCCGCGGATGCGGGTGCTCTACATGTCGGGGTACACGGACGACGCGATCATGCGCCACGGCGTGCTCGACGGCAGCCGGGCCTTCCTGCACAAGCCCTTCACGCGGGTCTCGCTGATCTTGGCCGTGCAGGAGGCGCTGGGGCGGGGCGGCGCCGAGCGGCGCTCGGGCGGCGCCTGGAGTTAGGAGCCCCTACTCGCCGCCGAGCTGGCGGATCTCCAGCTTGGGATCGCGCTTGTCGGGCTTGGCCACCCGATCCGCGAAGTCGTCCGCGACGTCGCTCGCGACCTCGAAGGTCGAGGCCCGCCCGCCGATGCGCACCGGGCCGATCGAGCGCGAGCTGATGCCGCCGCGGCGGCAGACGTGGGCGAGCAGCCGGCCCGTGGTCGCGCCGCTGTGCTGGCCCCAGTTGATCTCGAAGCGCACGAAGTCCCCGGGCTTGTCGTCGTGCCGAGGTCCGCGGTCGCGGTCGCGGCCACGGCCACGGTCGTCACGGCCGCCGCGGCTGTCGCGGCCGCCGCGGCTGTCGCGGCTGTCGCGGTCGTAGCGGTCACGCTTGGCGCGGCGACCCGAGACGATCTCCATGGGCTCGCGGGCCATGGGCGGCTTGGCCATGCGCAGCAAGGTGGCGACGAGGACCTCGGGGTCGTTCTCGGCGAGCAGCTTGGCGGCGTACTCGCGCTCGTTTTCGGAGATCGGCTCGAGTCCGGCGTCGTCGGTGTCGGGGGGGAAGACGGGCGCCTCGGCAGGAGCCTCGAGCTCGACCTCCTCGCTCGTGTCCTGCTGGGCGGCGAGCTGCTCGAGCTGCGCGTGGAGCTCACGGCGCATGCGCTTGATCAGCGACTTGTGGACCTTGCTGGGGCCGGGGACGCTGCCCCAGCTGGCGTCGACCTTGGCGCTGCGCAGCAGGCCGCGGATCCGCCGCTCGGCGCGGCTGGGGACGAGCAGGAAGCTCGAGCCCTTGCGCCCGGCGCGGCCGGTGCGGCCGCTGCGGTGGACGTAGTTGGCGACGTCGACGGGGAGGTCGGCGTGGATCACCGTGGCGATGTCGGGCACGTCGATGCCGCGGGCGGCGACGTCCGTGGAGATCAGCGTGTTGACGATGCCGTGGCGGAAGGCGTCGAGGGTGCGGGTGCGCTGGGCCTGGCTGAGGTCGCCGCTGAAGGGCAGGGCCGAGAAGCCGTCGCCGGCGAGCTGGCTGGCGAGCTCGGCCGCGTCGACGCGGCGGCGCACGAACACCAGGCAGCGCCGGCCCTGGGCGAGGAGCAGGAGGTTGACCAGGGAGGGGTAGAGGTCGCCGTCGACGAGGTAGGCGGTGACGTCGATGTCGCTGTGCGGCTCGCCGAGGGCCGTGCCGGTCACGCGCAGGGCCTCGCCGCCCTGGAAGCGGTTGGCGAGCTCGCGGACCTCGCGGGGGAAGGTGGCCGAGACCAGGTGGCTGGCGCGTTCTTCGGGCAGGGCCGCGACGATGGCGTCGAGCTCGTCGCGGAAGCCCATGTCGAGCATCTGGTCGGCCTCGTCGAGGACGACGTGGGTGACGTCGCTGCAGTCGAGGCCGCCGCCGCGGATGTGATCCAGGAGCCGGCCGGGGGTGGCGACGAGGATCTCGGGGCGCCGGGCGAGGCGGCGGAAGTCGCCGCGGATGTCGACGCCGCCGGTGACGACCTCGACGTTGACGCCGCGGACGCGGGAGAACAGCCAGGACAGCTCGCCCTGGACCTGGGCGGCGAGCTCGCGGGTCGGGGTGATCACGAAGGCCGCGGGGCCGCGGCGGCGCTTCTTTTCGCCGTCGAGCAGGGCGTCGGCGAGGGCCAGGCCCAAGGCGACGGTCTTGCCCGAGCCGGTCGCCGAGGAGATCCGCAGGTTCTTGCCGCTGGCCTCGGGGGCGCAGGCGGCCCGCTGCACGGCGGTCAGGGCGGTGAAGCCCTGGTCGCGCATGGCCGCGGCGAGGGGCGCGGGCACGCCGGCGAAGGGATCCTTGGACGCGGGCTTGGCCTGAGCTTCGGGCTTGGCCTGAGCTTCGGGCTCGGGCTGAGCTTCGGGCTCGGGCTGAGCTTCGGGTTTGGGCTGCGCCTCGGCCTGGGCTTCGGGCTCGGCCGAGCTCGACGGCTCGGTCGCGGAGGAGAGATCAGCAGTGTTGGTGGGGGTTTCGGAGATCGCGTTCATCACGAGCGTGGGGCGGCTCGAGACGAAGGGCGAGCAGCACGAAGGCGCCGGGTAACACGCGTTCGTGGGGCTGTCCACCGCCCCTGCGCATCGCCAAGGCCGTGCTCAGGGGCTCGAACACTCGCTTCGGCGCGCACGCCGGAGGCCGACATTCGGCATCGGCGCCCGCGCTCAGTCGCTCGATCCGGCGTCCGCGCTGGCGTCGTCGACGGCGATGTTGGCCTCGGCAGCGTGGGACGCAGCGCCCTCGGGCTCGTCCCACAGCTCGCCGGCCTGCTCGTAGCGAAAGCCCTGCGCGGGGGACTCGCCGAGGCCGGTCACGCCCTCGGCCTCCACGCCGATCTCACCGGTGAGGAAGGCTTCGAGGGCGGCATGGCTGACGGCGTAGTAGCCCTCGCTGTCGCGGCATTGGTGCACGCGACCGCTGTGCTTGCAGTCGATGCACCAGGAAAAGAGCGAGCGCGACTCGCCGTCGGGGCCCTTCTCGGTCCACGAGCGAAAGCCGCGGGCGTCGCAGGCCGGGCAGTCGACCTCGCCGACCCTCTCGCGGCTCTCTCGGGCCTTTGCCTGGCGCTCGGCGGCCTGGCGCTCGGCGACCCACTCGCTGACTGGAAAGCCGCAGTCGGGGCATGCCTTGGCGCGATCCGAGACCTTGCGCTCGCACTCGGGGCAGGGGATCAGCATCACCGAACTGATAGCATCGATCGTGGCGGCGTGGACGGTCCCGCGGCAGGGGCTCGCGCTGGTGCCAGAGGTGGACGTCCGCGGCCGAGCCGCAGCGCGCGGTGCCGCTGCGGCTCGGGTCAGGGGCGCGGACGAGCGCGCCCATTACGGCTCGGGGGGCGCTCGGAGGCTCAGGGCGAGCACTGGTCGGCGCCGATGACCGTGGGCGAGTCCCGCTCCTCGAAGTCGATGTCGACCCCGACCTCCGGGTGCAGGGCGGCCTCGCCCGGGCCGTCGCACTGGCTCAGGTGGAGGTCACCGCCGGCCGCGTCGACGAACCACCCGGCGTCGGCGTCCTCGGCTCGGTTGTCCGAGAGCGTGGCCGTGGCGCTGTCGCGGGCGCGGATCTGCCGGTTGCTGAGGTTGCCGTGCAGGCTCAGGTTCGAGGTCTCGGCCCAGCGATACTCGATGCCCGAGCCGTAGCTGTTGGGGTCGCTGAAGTAGACGGTGTTGTGGGCGACGAGGGTGTCGACGGCGCGGTCGACGGTGATGCCCACGTCGTGGCTGCCGTCGGCGGCGAAGCTCGACGAGACCGCGTTGTTGGTGATCACCCCGCCGTGGACCACGGCGTTTTGGCCGAAGCCGATGCCGCGCGCGCAGTTGATGATGGTGTTGCGGGTGAGCACGTGGCCGCTGCCCTCGGCGCTGTCCCACATGTGGATGGCGTGCTCGGCCAGGCCGCCGGTGTAGACCATGTCGTCGCGCAGCTCGGGGAACTTGCCGTGGGCCGGGTGCTCGGTCGCGTCGCAGTAGATGCCCTCGAAGTGGCTGTCGCGGACGGTCCAGTTTGTCGAGTCGTGGGTGTCGATGCCGCCGGTGTAGCAGCGGGTGTTGCCGCTTTGGCCGCCGTAGCCCCACACGTTGGCCCGGCCGGCGTCGGTCATCTCGAAGCGCGTGCACGAGACCTCGACGCCGTCGACCTCGCCGGAGCCCACGCTGGCCTTGACGAATTGCTGGCCGCCGTCGATCAGCTCGAGATCGTGGAGGATCACGTCGTCGGCGTTGGCCCACAGGTGGACGAGGTGGAAGATCGAGCGGCGCACGCCGATGCCCGCGACGGCCACGCCGGGCGCGTCGATGGTGATCACGGCGCTTTGGTTGCCGAGGCCGCGGTAGTCGGCGTCGAGGATCACCGCCGAGGGGTCGCCGCTGACCGAGCGGATCGTGATGTTGGGGGTCGTGACGTAGACGCCGGTGTACTCGTTGTCGCCGGCCTCGGTGAAGGTGTAGGTGCCGTCCTCGAGCAGGATCGTGTCGCCCTCGCTCGCGCCCGTGACCACCGCGCGCAAGCTGGTCTCCTGGCCGTCGACCATGACCTTGCCCTCGGCCCCGGGCGAGACCACGATCTCGGCGCCCTCGCGCAGGGGGAGCTCGGTGTCCTCGCAGGCGCTCGAGCCCTCGCTGCCGCCGGTGGTCGAGGTGTCGGTCTCGGTGCCCGCGTCGGTCTCGGTCCCGACGTCGGTGTCGGTGTCGGTGGACGACTCGCTGCCGGTCTCGGTCCCGGCTTCGGTGCCGCTGCTGCCCTCGTCGGCGCTGCTGTCCTCGTCGGCGGTGCTGTCGGTGCCCTCGGTGCCCTCGTCGGCGCTCGAGTCCGAGCAGGCCAGGCTCAGCCCGGCGGCGCAGATCGTCAGTCGAAGTGCGTGTCGCATCCGCGCAGGGTAACCCACTGGAGCAAGCAGGTCGCAGGGGCGAAGTCGCGCGGCCAGGGCGGCCCGCCGGCGCCCCGTGCTCAGGTCTCGCCGGGGGTGTTTGACGCGGCGGGCTCGGCCGGCGCGCTGGGCTGGTCTGCCTGGGGCGCCGGCTCGGGGCGCTCGCTCGCTGCGCCGAGCGCCTCGACCTGGGGGCCCGTCTCGGACGGCTTGCTCGCGGCGTGGAGGTCGTAGCTCTGGAGCACGGTGGCGACGAGCTCCTCGCGTTGATAGCGGTCGTAGCGGCCGGCCTCGTAGAGCGCGAAGCAGGCCCCGACGAGGGTGACGAGGGCGGGGAGCCACTCGCCCTCGACCCCCAACACGAGCACCCAGGTGAGCGCGGCGATGAACAGCCCGTCGAGGGTGGCGGCGCTGACCCAGTAGCGGCGCAGGAGCACGAAGGAGGGGCTGAGGCCCTCGCGCTGGCGCAGCTCGGCCCACATGCGCACGTAGAGGGCGCTCTCGTTGCGGGCCTGCTCGGCTTGGCTGCGCGCTTGCTCGTCCTCGCCGTGGACGTAGCGGCGCAGCCAGGGCAGGTGCTCGCCGTACGCGGTCAGCGTCCACCAGGTGGTCGTCTGCCTGGGCGAGATGTCCTCGTGGCGGACGAGCACGCCGTGGCGGGCGAGCTCCTCGAAGGTGATCAGCCGGCTCGGATGGTTGCGCAGCGTGGCCCAGCCCTTGCGCAGCTTGGTGCGGGTGAAGCGACCCACGGCGAAGCAGGTCATGCCCGAGATATAGGACGCGAAGATCAGCACGATCACGCCCAGGGGCGGGATGTCGCCGGCGTCGAGGCCCGCGCCCGTGCCGATGCCGAGCAGCTCGCCGAGGCGCGGGGTCATGCCCGCCCAGGCCACGGCGGCCACGAAGGTCACCCCGGACACGAAGAAGGACAGATCGAAGATGTCGAAGAAGTCGATGAACTTGTCGAAGAGCGGCTTGACGGCCTTGGCGACCTCGGACATCGCGGACCACGCTACCACGACTCGGCGGGCGCCGGGGGGCGCGGGCCTCGGCTCAGAACTCGAGGGTTGTCTTGAGGTAGACGCCCCGGCCGGGGCGCTGCACGCCGAAGTAGTCGTAGGCCTTGGCGTCGGTCAGGTTCTGGAGCTCGGCGGTGAAGCTCAGCGCGAGCGGGTCCCCGCGGATCACGTAGCTCAGGGCCAGGGCGTGGGTCAGCTGGGCGGGGACGACCTGCTTGAAGGCGACCAGGCCGATGCTCTCCCAGCCGCGGTAGAACTCGTGGACGTAGCGCGTGCGCCAGGTCAGCGAGAGCTCGTCGATGGGCGTGGCCAGCCCCGAGAGCTGTAGGCGCGCGCTGGCGTTGGCGAACATGTAGGGCCGGTTGGGGATGCGGTCGCCCTCGTAGTCGACGAAGGCGCCGTCGTCCGAGACGTTGCGGAAGTCCTGGTAGGTGAAGTTGGCGTCGAGGGCGAGGTAGTCCCCGGGCGAGGTCCAGCCGCCGCCGGCCTCGACGCCGACGGAGCGGGCTTCGTAGACGTTTTGATAGGTGTAGAGCTGGTCGTTGCCGAGCAGCACGATCAGCTGGTCGGCCCCGCGCCAAAAGCCGTTGAGATCGAGGCGCCAGGCCCCGGCGATGGTCTGGCGCGCGTCGATGGTCAGGCCGAGGTTGGCGTTGTGGCTGGTCTCGGGCTCGAGCTCGAGGTTGGCCGAGATCCGCGTGCCGTCGCCAAATATCTCGTCGGGCCGCGGCAGGCGAGTGGCCCACTCGTAGGATGCCTTGGCCCAGATCCACGGGGCGAAGCGGTAGCGCAGGGCGTCGCCGGCCCCGAACTGTAAGGTGTCGCGGTTGCGCTCGCGCGGCTCGCCGCCGGGCAGGGGCTCCTCGGCGCGGGCGAGCTGGGCGTAGTTCTTGACGAAGAGCTCGTTTTCGAGGCGCTCGTCGAGGACGATCAGCGTGTAGGCCAGGCCCGTGACGATGGTCGTCAGGTCCTGGCGGGCGGTCAGCGGATCCCGGAGGCTGGGATCGTCGAGGGTGTGGTCTTCGCCCGTCCGGGTCACGTAGGTCGGGGCCACGGACAGGCTCAGGCCGTGGGCGGCCCGCGGCTGCCAGCGCAGGTTGGCGCGGCCAAAGCTGGTGTGCTCCCAGATCGACTGATCGATCGGCCCGAGGCCGAGCTCACCGGCCAAGGAGCGCTGGTAGATGCAGCGCCCGTACCAGTCGTAGACGCACTCGCCGATGTCGCGGAAGTCGGTCTGACTCCAGGTGTAGCCGCCGACGAGGTCGAAGTCGATGTGATGCGCGAAGCGCTGGCGGTAGTCGAGGGTCAGCCCCGCGCTGCGCTCGCTGGTCTCGACCTCGCCGTAGGGCACGGTCATCACGATGTTGTGCTGGATGTCCTTGTCGACGGCGGACGCGAAGCCGCGGACGATCAGCCGCTCGGCCCAGGGCTGGTCGACGACCCCGAGCTCGAGCTTGCCCCCGTAGGCGCGGTAGCCGTCGTGGAAGCGGCGGACCCTGGCCGTGCTGATCTGACCCTCGTCGTCGGCGACCTCGACGTCGATGGGGTAGTCGTTGGCCGAGGTGTCGAAGAAGCCCGAGGCCCGGGCGAACAGGCCGATGGGCGCGAGCAGAGCCTGGGCCGAGGCGGTCAGCCGGTGCGTAGAGAAGGAGCCGCCCTGGTAGGAGGCGGCGCCGTGGACTCCGGGGCGGGGCGCTGGGCTGGCCAGGTTGATCGCTCCGCCGAGGGCGTCGGCGCCAAAGCGGACCGGCACGACCCCGCGGTAGACCTCGACGCGCTCGACGAGGTTGACCGGGACGTTGCCCAGGCCGATGCCCTCGGGGAAGCCGGACACGCTCAGGGGCACGCCGTCGAGGAACACGCGGACCTGGTCGCCGGTGAGGCCGTTGAGGGACAGGCGCGAGCTCGAGCCCAGGCCGCCGCCGCGGCGGATGCCCACGCCCTGGGCCCGGGCGAGGACCTCGCCGAGGTCGGCGGACTCGCGCTTGGCGGTCTCGGTCTCGATGACCTGCACGGCCTCGGCGGACTCGCGCAGGCGCTCGGCCTCGGACTGCTCCTCGACCACGATCTCGCGGACCTCCTCGAACTCGCCCTCGTCCTCGTCCTCGCTCTCGCCATCGCTCTCGCTCTCGCTCTCGTCGTCGCTCTCGCTCTCGTCGTCGCTCTCGCTCTCGTCGCTCTCGCTCTCGAGGTCCGGCGCGTCGTCGCCGGTGTTCGTGTCCGGCACGGGGCTCGGGGTGATCGTCGGCGAAGGGAAGTCTTCGACCGGCCGAGGGGGGAGGTCGGGGTCGGCGTTCGGATCGAGCTCGGGGGGATCGACGTCTTCGCCAGCGGCGTCGGGAGACGCGTCGTCCAAAAGCGAGGGAGCAGGCGCGGCCAAAGGAGCGAGCAGCGCGGCGATGAAGAGCCCGGTGGGCATGGCCTGAGCGTCTTATCTGAAAATGACTTTCACGCACAGAGTTCCGAAGAACACCGTATGACATCGTGAGAATTGTCTAAAATGTGATTTTGAAAATTGATTTCATTTTTAGTAGAAGGATGAAGAACGATGGAGAACCCCTCCAAGCAACGCCTGGGCTGGGAGGCCGCGGGCTCGCTGCTCGGCGCCTTCGTGGCCGCGCTGCTGATCTGCTTGGGCGCCAATGCCTGGTTCCCTCCAGGCGAGGCGGGCATCGACGCGATCGTCGTCCCCGGGGTGTTCTTCCCGCTGATCTGGCTGGCCTGCGCGCTGGCTCTCTATGCCGCCCCCAACCAACGCCGCGCCCGCGCGGTGGTCGGCGGCGCTGCGCTGCTGAGCCTTGTCGCGGTGGCCTCGCAGCTCGGAAGCTGACGACGATGAGCGAGCACGCCAAGGACGCTCTACGCCGGCCACGACCGCGGCTCTATGTGCTGCATCGCTGGATCGGCCTGGTCCTCGCCGTGGTCGGCACGCTGGTGTTCTTCAGCGGCGCGCTGGCGACCTTCGCCGCGGAGATCGATCGCTGGGCGTCGCGCGAGCACTACCCGAGCGTCGACGCGATCGCCGACTTCGACTTCGACGAGGCCGTCGCGCGCGCGGCCGAAGAGGTGGACCCGCGCTTTCACGAGAACATCGACGCCGAGCAAGAGCCGGGCGAGCCGCTGCAATTTCACTTCTACCGGCTCGAGGACAGCGGCGAGTGGGCGGGGGTCGGGATCGACATGGACCCGCGCACCCTCGAGATCCTGGATCGCCGCGAGGGCGGGGTCGACGAGGTCTGGGGCGTGTCCCCGCGCCACGCCCTGGCGCGCTTCGTGATCGACCTGCACGTGCTGCTGCTGTTGCCGCGGACCTTGGGCCTGCTGGCCACGGGGCTCGTGGGTCTGGGCCTGCTGATGCTCGTGGCCAGCGGGGTGTGGGTTCACAGGCCGACGCGGGCCAAGCTCGCGCGCAGGCCTCGGCGCAAGCGCCTGCGCCTGTGGGTCGGCGACCTGCACACCTTGGTGGGCTCGTGGACGCTGCCCTTCACGGCCGTGCTGGCCATGACCGGGGCCTTCTACAGCCTGTCGTCGACCGTCCTGCTGCCAGGGGTCACCGCGGTCGCCTTCGATGGCGACGTCAACGCGATGTACGAGACCCTCTACGGCGAGGCAAAAGTTCCCCCAGCCGAGGGGTCGGCTGCTCCAGAGAGTCTCTATCGTGACGCGCGAGCTCGCAGCGAAGGGGCGAGCTTTCGTAGTTTGGGCCTGCACGCGTGGGGTGGGGCAGGCGCACATGCGATGGTGACTCTCGAGCGCAGTCGGCCCCTCGCTGGCGGTGAAGTCCTCTACTACCTCTACGAGGGGCACGGAGGCGAATTTTTACAGGCCAAGCCCGAGTTCGGCGGGCAGCCCTCGGCGGGCGGATCGCTGCTGCGCCTCGTCGACGAGCTGCACTTCGGCACCTTGTTGGGCCTGGCCACGCGCGCGGCGTGGTTGCTGCTGGGCCTGGCGACCTGCGGGCTGTCGGCGACGGGGCTGCTGATCTACACGCAGCGCCAGCGTAGGGCCGAAGCGGGGGGCGAGGGCGACACCGGCACGCTGCGCCTGACCCGGGCGCTCGCGGTCGCGATGTCCGCCGGGCTGCCGGCGACTGCGGCGTTGGTCCTGGCGGCCTGGGCCCTGGGCTACGGCCTGGGCGGCGACGCGGTCGGCGAGCTGATGTGCGCGGGGCTGGTCCTGGGCCTGGGCCTGACCGCGACGATCGGCTGGCGCCTCGAGCTGCGGGCCGCGCTCGCCCTCGTCACCGCCGCCGCGGGCCTGGGCTGGCTCGTGGCCCCCTTGCTCGTCGCCCTGGCCAACGGCTGCGCGCCGCTGCGGGCCTGGTCCCAGGGCGAGTTCGCGATCAACGCGACTGGCGATCTCATGGCTGTCGCGCTGGGCGTGGGCTTGCTGGCCCTCGCCCGACGCCTGCGTACCCCCACACCCACCCCCCA
Organism: Pseudenhygromyxa sp. WMMC2535; assembly: GCF_011083025.2. NCBI lineage: Bacteria > Pseudomonadati > Myxococcota > Nannocystales > Nannocystaceae > Pseudenhygromyxa > Pseudenhygromyxa sp. WMMC2535. The sequence goes on along the minus strand of NZ_JABJWV010000001.1, from coordinate 550,405 downwards.
AGAAGCGAACTGACCATGACCATGACCTCCAACACCGACACCTCTCGGGCGCTGCGCGTCCTCGGCCTCGCCGCGCTGACCTTCGCAGCCGCGCCGGCGCTGGGCTGCTCCACGGACGCGGGCGGCGACGACCAGGACGAAGACAGCGATGGCGAGGGCGAGAGCGGCGAACAGGCCTGGGAGGGCGGCTACGTCCTGTCCTCCGTGGTGATCAGCGACGTCGGGCGAACCACCTACTTCTCCGTGGTCCCCGAGCTCGACGGTCACATGACCAACGAGGACGCGATCGAGATCCCCGGCAACGCCGTCTACCTCGTCGAGGGCCGCAACCTCTACGTGGGCATGGCCGAGGAGCCGACCTGGGTGAAGTTCGAGATCGGCGACACCGGCGAGCTCAGCGAGCTCGGGCGCATGAGCCTGGCCAACTACGGCCTCGGGGCCATCGACTACGGCAACGCCATGGTCGACGAGACCACCGCGGTCTCCGTGTCGAGCACCTCGCTGCTGGCGATCGTCTGGAACCCCTCGACGATGACGATCACCGGGACCGTCGACCTCTCGCACCTCGAGCGCGACGGCTACGACCTCGAGAACTGGACCACGACCACGGGCCCCGACGGCATGGTCTACATCCCCGGACGCTGGGCTGACTGGAACGGCGCGCGGATCCTCCAGGAGGTCTCGCTGACCATCGTCGACCCCAAGGCCCTCGAGGTCGTCGCGGTCGCCGAGGACGATCGCTGCGCCAGCGGCGGGCGGCCGGTGTTCGACGCCGCGGGCAACGCCTACGTGCTCGGCGACGGGCGCAACTACTCGGCGCAGATGTTCGAGAACGCCGGGGCAGGGGAGGCCGCCGACAACTGCCTGCTGCGCATCCCCGCCGGCGAGACCGACTTCGACGCGGACTACTACTTCTCGATCCCCGAGCTGACCGGCGGGCTCGAGGCGATCACCGAGCTCGGGACCGCCGAGCAAAGCTCGGGCGTGGGCTTCTTCAAGATCTTCGACCCCGCGCAGCTGCCCGAGGGCGTCGAGCCCGTCGACTTCACCTTCTGGGACTCCAACGCCCACCAGACCTGGCGCATCGAGCTGGGGGATCAGCCCACGGTCGAGGCGGTCGAGGGCGCGCCCTTCTCGGCGATCGGCTTCGCCGCGGTCGCTACCGACGGTCTGCTCTACGTGGGCGAGACCGAGGACGCCGGGGCCAACACCGTGGTCTATCAGATCGACCCGACGACCAACGCCATGACCGAGGCCTTCTCCATGGATGGCTACTTCTACGGTGTGCACGCGCTGCCCTGAGCGCGTCCGCGCTGACCCGAGCGCTCTCTAGAAAGTCACCGCCCCTCTTCGACCGCGAGCCTGCCTCGGACCCCGCCCACCCGCGGGGGCCGACGCGGCGTCGCGACGTGTTTGTACGCCCTGGAGTCTTCGATGCAGCCGCAGCCACAGCCCAAGCCCGAACCCTCGCCAAAACCTTCGGCTTCGCCCAAACCTTCGGCTTCGCCCAAATCTTCGGCTTCGCCCAAACAAGGCGCGAGCTCGCGGGCCGCTCAGCCCTCGAGCCCGCGGCCGGCGGATGGGGGAGACGCGGAGCCGAGGGTCAGCTGGGCCGGATCGAGCGAGGGTCTGGCGCGCTTCGTCACGGATCTCTCCTTGGCCTCGCTGTCGAGCTTTCATCGCCCCGACGGGCCGCTGCCCTCGGGCTCGGCCCTGGAGGTGCTCGAGGTCGCGATGGCCGAGCTCGGCGCGGCGGAGCTGCCCGAGGTCGGGATCGGCGAGCGCGAGGCCCTGACCCGCGTCGCCGACGTGCTCGCGCGCCACGGCCTGGACCTGACGCACCCGGCCGCCGTCGCTCACCTCCAGCCGCCGACCCTGGCCCTGGCCACGGCCGCCGACGCCCTGGCGAGCATCGTCAACGCCTCCGTCGACACCTTCGACTCGGGGCCCTCGGCGATCGCCATCGAGCGCTGGGTGATCTGCGCGCTGACCAAGCTCGCGGGCCTCGGCGCGCGCTCGGGCGGGGTGATGACCCCGGGCGGCTCGATGTCCAACCTGCTCGGGCTGATGCTCGCCCGCGACGCCGCCGGGCGGCGCCTGGGCGTGGACATCCGCCGCGAGGGGATCGCCAAGATCCCCGGCCCGGTCGTGCTCTGCTCGGCGGCCGCCCACTTCTCCGTGCACCGGGCCTGCGCGGCCCTGGGTCTCGGCGAGGACGCGGTGATCCCCGTGCCCGTGGATCGCTGCCGACGCATGGACGTCCAGGCCCTGCGCGAGCGCCTCGATGCCCTGGGCAGCGATCGCACGCCGGTGGCGATCGTCGCCACGGCCGGGACCACCGACTTCGGCACCGTCGACCCGCTCCCGCAGCTGGCCGAGATCGCCCGCGCGCGCGGGATCTGGCTGCACGCCGACGCGGCCTATGGCTTTGGCGCGCTCTTCTCCCGCCGCCTCGCCCCGCGCCTGCAGGGCATCGAGCTCGCCGACTCGATCACCTTGGATCTGCACAAGATCGGCTGGCAGCCGGCGGCCGCGAGCGTGCTGCTGGTCGCCGACGTCGGCTGCTTCGGCTCGACCGAGCGCAACGTCGAGTACCTAAACCCCCTCGACGAGGCGCGCTTCGGCTACTCGGGCCTGCTCGGGCGCAGCTTGCAGACCACGCGCCGGGCCGACGCCCTCAAGGTCGCGGCGACCTTCCTGGGCCTGGGCCGCGAGGGCCTCGAGCGCATGGTCGACGGCTGCCACGAGCTCGCCCGCTACGCCCAGGCGCTGATCCTCGACGAGCCCGAGCTCGAGCTGGTCTCGGCCGCCGAGCTGACCACGGTGGTGTTCCGCTACCGCCCGCCGACCCTGGCCGACGAGACCACCCTCGACGAGATCAACGCGGCGATCCGCCTGCGCCTGCTCGAGTCCGGCGAGGCGCTGATCGGCCGGACCAAGGTGCGCTCGCAGAGCTCGCAGGTCGATCGCCTCTGCCTCAAGTTCACGCTGCTCAACCCCCGGACGAGCCGCGCCGACATCGACGCCCTGCTGGCGGCGGTGGTGCGCACGGGCCGGGACATGGCCGTCACCGCGGGCAGCTCCGCCAACGACGGCGCCTCGAACCCTCTAAACCCCCGGATCTCCAACACCGAAGGAGCGCGATCATGACGACCCTGCGCGATTCCAACGCCCCCCACGACCTGCTGGCCATCGGCTGCGGGCCCTTCAACCTCGGCCTCGCCGCGCTGGCCTCGACCGTCGACGAACTCGACTTCGTGGCCCTCGACGCCAGCGCGGAGCTGCGTTGGCACCGCGGCCTGATGTTCGACGACGCCCGACTCCAGGTCAGCTTCCTCGCCGACCTGGTCTCGATGGTCGACCCGACCCACCCGCTGTCCTTCCTCGCCTACCTGGCCGACGTCGACCGCATGTACCCCTTCTACGTGCGCGAGCGCTTCCACATGATGCGCCGCGAGTACGAGGACTACCTGCGCTGGGCGATCGCCCGCCTCGACAACATCCGCTTTCAGACCGTGGTCGAGCGCGTCGAGTGGGACGCGACCCGCGAGCGCTTCGTGCTCGCGCTGCGCGACGCCGAGGGCAAGGCCAGCGAGGTCGGGGCGCGCAACCTCAGCGTGGGCATCGGCACCCAAGGCTGGGTCCCGGACTGCGTGCGCAGCGTGGACAGCAAGCGCTGGCTGCACTCGGGCGAGTACCTCGATCGCCTCGCCGAGGTCACGGCCGCGCCGCGGGTCACGGTGATCGGCTCGGGCCAGTCCGGGGCCGAGGTCATGCTCGACCTGCTGCGCCGCCGCCCCGGGCCGCGCACGGGGATCAGCTGGCTGACCCGGACCTGCGCCTTCGCGCCCCTGGACTACACCAAGCTCGTGCTCGAGATGACCACGCCGGAGTACGTGAAGTACTTCCACGCCCTGCCCGAGGCGACCCGCGACGCCCTCGTCTCCAGCCAGTGGCGCCACTACAAGGGCATCTCCACCGACACCCTCGAGGACATCCACAACGAGCTCTACCGCCAGGCCGTGGAGTACGGCCACCCCGACGTCGAGCTGCGCCAGACCGTGGCCATGCGCGAGGTCCACGAGCTCCCCGACGGCAGCCTGCGCCTGGTCTGCGAGCACACCGAGACCGGGGTGCGTTTCGAGCACGAGACCGACCTGCTGATCCTCGCCACGGGCTACCGCCACCGCCAGCCCGACTTCCTCGCGCCCCTCGAGTCCGAGCTCGTGCGCGACGCCAGCGGGCGCCTGTCCCTCGACCTCGACCACGCCGTGCACACCTCGGCGCAGATCGGCGGGAAGATCTTCGTGGTCAACGCCGACATCCACACCCACGGCGTCGCGGCCCCGGACCTGGGGATCTGCGCCTACCGCAACGGGCGGATCATCAACACGGTGCTCGGCCGCGAGCGCTACCGTTTGCCCAAGCGCACGGCCTTCACCCGCTTCGGCACCGGCGACCTCGCCGGGGCCGTGCGCGCGGACCTGCGAGGAGAGAGCGCGGCGTGAGCTCGGGGGTCAGCCCGCGGCGTCAGCGTGACTTGCTGATCGCCACCACAGCCGTGGCGGTGGTCACCGACGCCACGCTGATCCCCTTTTACCCGCGGCTCTTCGCCGAGGCCTTTGGCGTCGCGGATCCGCAGCACGTCGGGATCTATCTGGCCGCGACCTGCCTGATCGTGATGCTGGTCCTGCCGCTGTGGGCCCGGCTCGAGCGGCGGTTCACGACCTTGCAGCTGCTCTGCGTCGGCCAGCTCGGCGCCGGGCTGCTGGCGCTGGCGAGCTTCTCGACCACGCAGCTGTGGATGTTTTGGCTGTGCTCGCTGGGGATGATCGTGTTCAAGGCCAGCTACCTGCTGGTCTACCCCTACGTGATGCGCATCGAGCCCAAGGCGCGCCACGCCGACACGATCGGGCTGCTCGCCGTCATCGTTCACCTCGGGGGGATCCTCGGGGCGACGATCGGCGGCTGGGTGCTCGAGCACAACGACCCGCGGGCGGCCTACCTGGTCATGGCCGCGGGCGACTTCTTGCAGATGGGCGTGTCGATCGCCTTGGTTCGCCGCGGCGCGCGGGTGCCCGAGGTCACGCTCGAGTCCGAGTCCGAGCTCGAGTCTGGTTTGGCGCCAACGACCACGGTGCCCACGGCCTCGTCCACGCCCGCGTCCACGCCCGCGAAGATCTGGGGCCTCGGCCCGCTCGCCCGCCTGGGCGTGATCATGGTCGTGGTCTACTTCAGCGACTACATCTTGCGCCCCTTCTTCGTCGAGTACTGGAGCGCGCGCACGAGCCTTGGCAGCGAGCTGATCGCCGGCTGGATCTACGCGATCCCGGCGCTGGCCTCGCTGCTCGCCCTCGCGGCCCAGCGCGTGGGCTGGAGCCGCTCGTGGAGCCTGTCCACGGTCCTCGCCCTGGTCTTGCTCGGCGTCCTGCTCCAGGCCGTCCCGCACCCCGCGGCGATCATCGGCGGGCGCCTGGTGTTCGGCTGGGCCGCGTTTCGGGGCATCGTCGACCTCGACCTGGCGCTCTTCGAGATCAGCCCGCCGGAGCGCTACGCCGAGGACTTCAGCCGCATGAACCTCTGCCAGCAGGGCGGAGCGCTGGTCGCGTTTTGGGCCGCGGGCGCGGCGGTCTCGGCCGGCGGCCTGACGCTGCCCTTCTTCGTGGCGGCCGGGGGCTTCTTCATCGCGATGGCGATCTTCGCCGTATTCGGCGGGCGCTTCATCTCGGCCGCGCCGGCGGGCGAGGTCCTCGACGCGGGCGCGACGGTGGAGGTGGGGGCGTGAGCGCGGGTGCGGGTGCCGAGCGTCGCGGGGCAGGCGAGGTCCTCGACGCGGGCTCGTCGTCGTTCGAGGTCGAGCAGCCCGGCGTGGGCCGGTTCTCGCTGCGCGAACTCGAGATCCCCGGAGACATGGCCACGGTCCACGACTGGGTCCGCCGCGACTACGCGCGTTACTGGGGCATGCAGGGCCTCGACCGCGCGGGCGTGACCGCGGCCTACCGCGAGATCGTGGCCCCGGCCCACGTGCGCGCGCTGATCGGCAGCTTCGCCGGGGCTCCGGCCTTCTTGACGGAGCTCTACTCGCCGATCGAGGAGGCCTTCGCGGGGCTCTACGACGCCCGGCCCAGCGACCGTGGGCTGCACATCCTGCTCGCGCCGCCGCCCCTCGAGACCGAGCGCATCCCGGGCTTCAGCCGCGCGGCCTTCAAGACCGTGCTCGACCTGCTCTTCGCCGACCCCGCCGTCGAGCGCATCGTCGTCGAGCCGGACCAGCGCAACCACAAGATCCGGGCGATCAACCGCGCCTTTGGCTTTCGCGAGATCGGCCCCATCGACCTGCCCGCCACGCCCACGGCCCCGGGCAAGGTCGCGATGCTGTCTTTTTGCACGCGCGAGGACCTGAGCCGGGCCCTCGCGCGGGCCTCGGAGCATGAGCCGCGATGACCAACCTCCCCGTCCAAGCTTCTTCTTCGGGTCCGTCGGACTCTCTGGCCCACCTGCGCCCCGAGCCGTGGCGCGCGGCGACTCGGGCGATGGTCGCCAAGATGATCGCCGAGTTCAGCCACGAGCGCCTGCTCGCGCCCGCGGCCGTGGGCGACGGGAGCTACGCCCTGGTCGCCGAGGCGCCGGGGCGTCGCTACACCTTCGTGGCCCGGCGCTGGGGCCTGGATCACTGGGAGGTCGACCCGGACTCGATCCAGCGTCGCCAGCATGAAGCTGGTCATGAAGCCGGGCTCGACCTCGACGCCCTCGAGTTCGCCCTCGACTTCCGCGAGACCCTGGGCCTGGCCGGGGATCAGCTGATCGCCTACCTCGAGGAGCTCAGCGCGACCCTGGAGGGCGACGCCTACAAGCGCTGCAACCAGCGCGAGGACGCGGCGACCCTGGCGACGGCCGACTTTCAGACCGTCGAGACGGCGATGACCGCCGGCCACCCCTGCTTCGTGGCCAACGCCGCGCGCCTTGGCTTCGACCTCGACGAGCGCCGGCGCTTCGTGCCCGAGGCCGCGGTGCCGATGCGCTACCTGTGGCTGGCCGGGCGCCGGGATCGCGCGGCCTTCCACGCCATCGAGGGCATCGACTACGCCGACTTCATCACCGAGGAGCTCGGCGCGCAGGAGCGGGCGCGGCTCGAGGCCGAGCTCGGCGCGCGCGGGCTGGATCCGGCGGACTATCTGCTGATCCCGGTCCACCCCTGGCAGTGGCGCAACCACCTGTGCACCGCGCTGGCCGGGGATATCGCCCGCGGCGAGCTGGTCGCGCTGGGCGAGGGCGAGGACCGCTACCAGCCGCAGCAGAGCATCCGCACCGCCTTCAACCTCAGCCACCCGCGGCGCTGCTACATCAAGACCGCCCTGGGCATCGTCAACATGGGCTTCGTCCGCGGGCTCTCGCCCTACTACATGGAGGCCACGCCGGCGATCAACCAATGGGTCGACGAGCTCGTGCGCGGCGACGCGACCTTGGCCGAGTGCAATTTCGAGATCCTGCGCGAGCTCGCGACCGTCGGCTACCGCAGCCGCAGCTACGAGCGCGCCGGGCCGCGGTCGAGCCGGCTCAACAAGCTGGTCGCGGCGCTGTGGCGCGAGAGCCCGCTGCGCCGGGCGGCCGAGGGCGAGCAGTTCATGACCATGGCGGCGCTGCTCCACCTCGACCTCGGCGGGCGCTCGCTGCTCGCCGAGCTGCTCTCGCACCACGCCCTCGATCCCGAGGCCTGGCTGCGCCGCTACCTCCACGTCTACCTGCGCCCGGTCCTGCACTGCTACTTCGCCCACGAGCTCGTGTTCATGCCCCACGGCGAGAACCTGATCCTCGGGCTGCGCGGAGGCATGCCCGCGCGCGCGCTGATGAAGGACATCGGCGAGGAGGCGCTGGTCTTCCGCCCCGCGCACACCATGCCCGAGGCGGTCCGGCGCATGGCCGTGGACTTCCCCGAGGACGAGCGCTCGCTGCACATCTTCATGGACGTGTTCGACTGCTTCTTCCGCTTCCTGGCGCCGATCATGGCCGACCAGTGCGGTCTGTCCGAGGTCGTGTTCTGGCGCGCCGTGGCCGAGTGCGTCGAGCAGTACCAAGACGACCACCCCGAACTCGGCGAGCGCTTTGCGAGGGACGACCTGTTCGCGCCGCGCTTCATGCTCTCGTGCATCAACCGGCTCCAGCTGCGCAACGCTCGTCAGCTCCTCGACCTCGGGGATCCGGCGTCGAGCCTGCGCTTCTCGGACATGGTCGCCAACCCGCTCGCGGACTTTCGCCCGCCCGCCGCGACCGCAGCCGCGACCCCGACCGCAGCCGCAGCCGCGGGCAATGAGGAGCGACCTTGAGCGGGGCAGACACGGCCCCGAGCGAGGGCGCGCGGCGGCTCGGGCGGGTCGAGACCATCGACGTCGGCCGCGGGCTGAGCGTGGTGATCATGATCATGGTCCACACGCTGTGGATGTACGGCAGCGTCGAGACCCAGACCGAGTCGGGCCTGGGCATGGCCTTGCACTTCTTGGGCAAGGGGACGGCCGCCTTCCTGGTCGCGATGGGCTTTTCCTTCATGCTCTCCCGCGACCAGAGCGTGACCGGGCCGATGCGCCGCGGGCTGATGTTGATGGCCATCGGCTACGCCATGAACCTGCTCAAGTTCGTGGTCCCCGCGGCCCTGGGCCTGCTCCCCGACGCCTTCATCGCGGCCTACGGCTGGACGCCGCCAGCGCGGCCCGATCAGCTGCTCTACATGCTGATGACCGGCGACATCCTCCAGCTCGCCGGGCTGTGCTCGATGATGATGGGGCTGATCCGCAGGTGGTCCGCGGGCAGCAAGTACTGGCTGCTGGTCTGGGCCGCGGTGTTCGCCGCCGGCACCCACCTGCTGCGCGGGCTACACGTCGGCGTGGCGGGGATCGACGGCGTGCTCGACCTGCTGTGGGGGACGCAGTGGAACGTCTACTTCCCGGTCTTTCCGTGGTTCGCCGCGATCTTGTTCGGGATGTTCCTGGGCGCCGAGTTTTGCGAGCACGGCGACGAGGACCGCCTGTTTCGCCGCGGGCTGGTCTATGGCCTGTGCCTGATCGTGCCTGGCGTGGCGCTGATCGCCGCGTGGCCGCAGACGCACTTCGTCGACTTCTTCCACCTCGGCTTCGGCGGGATCATCTACCTGATCGGGGTCAACCTCGTGGCGCTGTGGGTCGTCCACCGGCTGATCCGCAGGCGCGAGCGCGGGCGCCTGCGAGCGCTGCTCGACTACGCCAGCGCCCGCGTGACCTCGCTCTACGTGATCCAGTGGGTGGTGATCTGCTGGGGCATGAGCGTGGTCGGCTACCAGACCCTGGGGACCTGGGGCGTGGTCGCGGCGATCCCCCTGACCTCGATGTTGAGCTTTGGGATCCGCGTGCTCCTCGACGAGGTCGCGGCGCTGTGGCGGGGGCGGCCATGAGCCGGCCGCGGGCGGGCAAGGCCCGGCGCAAGGACCCGGCGGTGTTTCGCGTCGCGCTCCCCGGCTTCGGCGAGGTCCGCCTGCGGCCCTTCGTGGTCGAGGCCGACGCGGGCTTCTTGCACGACTGGGTCAACCGCGACTACGCGTTCTTCTGGGGCCTCCAGGGCGCGAGCCTGGCCAAGGTCGAGGAGGAGTATCGGCGGCTGCTGGCCCCCGAGCACTACGAGGTCTTCGTCGGCGAGTTCGAGGGCCGCCCGGCCTTCGTGCTCGAGCGCTACGATCCGCGCCAGGACCTGATCGCCGCGCACTACCCGGTTCAGCCCGGTGACCGCGGCATCCACGTGATCGTCGCCCCGCCCACCGGCCGCAAGATCCCCAACTTCACCTGGCATTTGTTCGAGGCGATCCTCGAGTTCGTGTTCGCCGACCCTGCGGCCGAGCGCGCCCTCGTCGAGCCCGACATCCGCAACAAGAAGATGTTCACCCTGTGCGAGCGCGTGGGCTTCGAGACCGAGCGCGTCGTCGAGCTCCCGCACAAGACCGCCCAGCTCGCCTTCGTGACCCGCGCCCGCCACCTCGAGATCCGCGCGGCCGGCGAGCCCCAAAAACGCAGCGCCATGAACCAAGCAGACAACGTCGTCAGCCCCCAGCAGTCCGTCCGTCACCTCAGCCGCGAGCGCTGGGAGCGAGCCAACCGAGCCCTGGTCCGCAAGGCGATCTGCGAATTCACCCACGAGCGTCTGCTCGAGCCCCGCGTGGTCGAGCCGCTCGCCAGCGGGCGCTCGCGCTACGAGCTGCGCAGCGCCGCGGGCGAGGCCTACACCTTCGTGGCCAAGCGCCTGCCTCTGGACCACCTGAGCATCGAGGCCGCGTCGATCCGCACCCTCGCCGAGCCCAGCGCCCCCGTCGACGCGCTGCGCTTCATCGAGGCCTTTCGCGCCGAGCTGGGGATCAGCGACAAGCTCATGCCCCTCTACCTCGAAGAGATCCTCAGCACCCTCCAGGGCAGCGCCTTCAAGCTCGCCAAGCAAAACCCCTCGGCCCGCGAGCTCGTCGACGCCGACTTCCAGACCATCGAGCAGTCGATGACCGAGGGCCACCCCTGCTTCGTGGCCAACAACGGGCGGATCGGCTTCGACAGCGCCGACTACCGCTCCTACGCTCCCGAGGCCGGCAACTCCTTTGCCCTGATGTGGCTCGCCGGCCACCGCCGCCGGGCGGTCTACGCCGGGACCGAGGACCTGCCCTACGAGACGCTGATCGCCAGGGAGCTCGACGCGGACACGCGGGCGGCCTTCGCCGAGCGGATCATCGCCGCCGGCCGCGACCCCGCGGACTACCTGTTCATGCCGATCCACCCGTGGCAGTGGTTCAACAAGCTGACCTCGGTGTTCGCCTCGGAGATCGCCTATGGCGACCTGATCTGCCTGGGCTACGGCCCGGATCAGTACCTCGCCCAGCAGTCCGTGCGGACCATGTTCAACGTGTCTCAGCCCGAGAAATTCTACGTCAAGTCGGCGCTGTCGATCCTCAACATGGGCTTCATGCGCGGGCTGCCGCTCTACTACCTGGGCACCGCGCCCAAGATGGCGGTGTGGCTCGAGCAGCTGCTCTACAGCGACCCCTACATCGAGGAGACCGGCTTTCGCATGCTCGGCGAGATCGCCTCGGTCAGCTACGTCAACCCCTACTTCGAGCGCTTCGGGCCGCACGACGACTTCAACAAGATGCTGGCCGCGCTGTGGCGCGAGAGCCCGACCAGCGTGATGCAGGAGGGGCAGCAGGCCATGACCATGGCCGCCCTGCTCCACGTCGACGACGAAGGCGAGGCCCTGCTGCCGGCGATGATCGCTGCCTCTGGGCTGTCGACCGAGGACTGGCTGGCGCGCTACTTCGAGGCCTACCTGGCCCCGCTGCTGCACTGCTTTTATCGCTACGACCTGGTGTTCATGCCCCACGGGGAGAACCTGATCCTGGTCATGGACGGCCACGTCCCGGTCCGCGCGCTGCTCAAGGACATCACCGAGGAGGCGGCGATCCTCTCGCCCGAGGTCGAGCTGCCCGAGGGCCTCGAGCGCATGCACTTCGAGGTCCCCGAGGACGTCAAGGCGCTGTCGATCTTCATCGACATCTTCGACGACTTCTTCCGGCTGATGGCCGCGGTGCTCGAGGAGACGGCCGAGTTCGCCGCCGAGGACTTCTGGGCCGCCGTGGCCAGGAGCGTGCGCGCCTACCAGGCCCGCTTCCCCGAGCTCGGCGAGAAGTTCGCTCGCTACGATCTGTTCGCGCCGAGCTTCACCTTGTCCTGTCTCAACCGGCTGCAGATCCGCAACCACCGCCAGATGATCGACCTCGACGAGCCCGTGGCCAAGCTCCAGTTCGCCGGACAGATCGCCAACCCGCTGGCGGATTTTCGCTGACCGGCGGCGGTGAGCGCGGGCTGCGGGCCCGGCGGGCGCTCGCCCGCTATGCTTGGCGCTCGTGCTCTGGAGCTCTCTCGCGCTGACGCTCTCGGTCCTCGTGTCGCGGCCGGCGACCGGCGGCGAGGAGACGGGGGAGGCGGGACGAGAGGCGGCGCGGCGCGGGCCGGAGACGGAGGCGGAGGCGGCGAGGGGCCGCGAGGCGGGCGATGAAGACTGGCGGATCCGCGGTGGTTGGCTGTCGATCGCGCCGATCGGCTTCGCCCTGCCCAGCCCCGGGGGCGACGTGGCGACGCTGCGCCAGGCCGTGGCCGGCGGCTACCGCTGGGGCTTCTCGGCCGGCTTCAGCCTCGAGCCGCGCCCGCACCTGCTCGTCAACGTGACGGGGAATTTCGACCAGACGATCTGGGTGTTCCGCAATTTCGCGGGCTACGAGCTGTGCTTCGCGGGCGACTGCTACGGCTGGACCGAGCGCGGCCTCGGTCAGCTGATGCGCCTGGGCGCGAGCTTGCGCCTGGGCTACGTCGATCGTCACCTGCTCGCCTGGGCCCAGCTCGGGGCGCACGTGGGCGTGTCACGGATCCATCTCGACTGTGACCATAGCCGCGAGGCGCACTGCGATCGCCGCGAGACCGACGTGGGGCCTGGGGTCTCGGGCGGCCTGGGCATCGCCGCTCGGCTGACGCCTCGTTTTGCGCTTGGCCTGGAGGGGGGCGTCGACCACAGCTGGCTCGATCGCCGCGACGATCCCTTCGCGGCTGCGCGCTGCCTGAGCCTCGCGATGATCGCGGCGCTGCGCTTTTAGGCTTACCCTCGGTCGTGGCCGACGATCCGATCAGCGCGTGGGAGACGATCGCCGCCGAGGCGAGGACTCTGCGTGGCTCACCGGACGAGACCATCACCAGGCTGAGCGCGCGATCCGAGTCGGTCGGAAGCACGGGCCGGGAGCTGCTCGAGCGCTACGAGCACGAGCTCGAGCGCATGCGTCGAGATCACGACCTGCGGATCGGCCAGCGCACCCGGGTGTTCGTGTTCCTGGTGATCGGGGCGCTGGCGATGGGCTTTCCGCTCTACGAGCAGGCCCACTTTCAGTCGCGGACCAGCGCCGAGGCCTACCCGCTCTACCTGAGCTCTCTGGCGCTCATGCTGCTCAGCTTCCTCGGCCTGGTGGTGTGGGCGCGCGAGTCCTTGACGCGCACGCGGATCAACCGCCTCGTCGTCGCCACCGTACTGGTCACGCTGCTGAGCAACATTGCGATGTTTGCCGGCGCGTGGGCCATGGGGGTGGCGCCGGTGCAGATCGTGACGCAGCTGTTCTTGCTGATGGGCGCGATGGTGATCCTGCCCTCGCTCTTCGTGGATCGCCGGATCATGGTCAGCGCTGGCGGCTACCTCGCTGGCTTCGTGCTGGCCGTGCTCTTCCCCCAGTGGCTGTTCGTGCTGGTCGCCGGCGTCAACTTGGTGTTGATGCTGGTCGTGCTCGTGGCGTGGTGGCCCGAGCGCTTGCGCGGAAAGATCCCGGAGCGGGACTATCGGGCCTGATCCGGCGCTCGAAGCCCGCGGTGTCTGAAGATTGACCGTCTCGGGTGCGCGCACTAGCATCGAGGCATGGCCGGGTGCGCCTTCGCTAGAAGTCACTCGCTACTTCTCCTGGTCGGCGCTCTCGGGTGTACGGAGACCCCCCTATCGAGTGTGGGCTCGACCGCCGCTGAAGAGGTGGGGGAGGGCGAGGCCACGGACCAGGGCGAGGATGACGGCGGCCTGCCCAAGGCGGGCTACGCGAGCTTCTTCATCGGGGAGAGCACCAAGTTCGACGGTGGCGGCAAGTGTGACGCTGCCAACCTCAACACGGTCACCAGGACCTTGCGCAATCGTCTCGACGATGCGGGCTGGTCTGGCCTGCGCTTCGTCGACGACAACAGCTGGCCAGAGGACTTCATCGAGGCGGAGATCGTGCTGGGGGGTCTCGACGGGAGCTACGGCGACGCGGCGACGCTCGCGGTCTATGCGGGTCACGGCGACGTTGGCTTCTTGAGCTGGGGGCGGCCCTCGGACACTGGGTTGTGCTCCTTGAGCATCCCGCCTGTAGCTCGCCTCGGGCGCATGTCTGGCGGCCAGGCCAAGGTTGCGATGTTCCTGACTTCTTGCACGTCACGGCAGGATCAGGCCTGGGAGGTCTATCGCTTCAACGCGTTTCGACACGTCATGGGCTACCACAACTCCCCCTATGTTGGTCCCGACGAGGCGCGCAAAGTCTTCAAGCGCATGCAAGACGGCCAGCCTTCGGTCTATGCCTGGCTCGACGAGATGGAGCAGAACGGCGCACCGGGCAAAAACTCGCCAGTAGCGATGACCATGGGGGACTCGGGTCCCGAGGCCGAGGCGGTGCATCCCTTCACGAACCTGGCATCGGGCGCGGGCTTTGACGTCGACGTGGGTGAGCCCGCGGGGGGCTACTACCTGGAATGGCTCAACAACGGCTGCACGGTCAGCTGTGGCAACTGTGCGGACGCGTCTGGGGCCAGTCCTGGGGCTGGTCTCGACATCGAGCTCGTGGGGGAGCGGGCGCCGCTGTTGAAGATGACTCGACCCAAGCGTGAGGCGAGCGAGATCCATGCGCGAGCGAGCGCGGCGATCCTCGCGCTCGCGGGGGCGCTCGGCCAGCACGACAGCGAGCGCCTCGAGCGTTGGGCGCAGGACATCGCGGCTACCGGGGATGTTGCCTATATCGCCCTCGACGCCGCGGCGATCGATCTCAGCTACGACCCGCGGATGGATCTCTTGCGAGTCACGAATCGCGGCGCCCTCGCCCGGGCGCGCCCGAGCGCGAGCGCACGAGAGGGTGCACTGGCGACCACGGGGCTCGACATCGGCGAGGCGGAGCTACTCGCTAAGAGCGTGCGCGATCAGCTGGAGCCTGCGCTGGCGGGGGGGGAGCCGTGGTCGGAGGCCGTCGCAGTGTCCACGCGCGAGGTGGCCTCTGGGGTCGGATCGGCGCTGAACTCGACTCCCTTCGAGTATCGCTTCTCGGTCGGGCGCAGGCGTGGTGAGTTCGAGATCTTCGGCGCTGAGCTGCGAGTCGGCGTGACGCGCCTGGGGGAGCCGAGCTCGATCCTCGTCTCGGAGGTCGAGGTCGAGGCCGTCGACACGCTGAAGATCGAGCGGGATCCCACGCAAGCTCTGGCGGCGCTCGAGGCGACGATCTTGGCCTCGGAACCGGCGCTCAGCGAGCTCGAATTCGACGTGGCGCGGATGGGCTACGCTCTCGCAGAGGATGAAGACGCGGCCCTCGTCGAGCCCAGCTTGCTCGTGGGCTATGTGGGGATCGTGCTTGGCTCGCAGGGCGATCGGGTCGTCACCCGCCGCGTGCCGCTGCGCTTGTCGCTGATCGATCCTGCGAGCGTCCCCGAGCGCCTCGCCGCCGCCGACGTGCCCGACGCAGGAGATCCCCGTGACCCGCGCTAGCATCTTCATCGTGTTGCTCTCGTCTGGCTGTGGCTTCAACCGGACGCAAGAGGGCCTGGAACCTTGCCGCTACGAAGCGACGCCGCTGAGCGCGGAGGACCTCGCCCCCTGGGAGACCGTGCTCGCGGATGACTTCGCCGAGCTCGTGGGACCCTACGAGGGCACCTGGACGTGGGCCGAGAACGACGAGTCGGTGACGCTGGCCGACGCGGGGCAGGTCCTCGCCGCCCGCGCCACGTTGAGCGTCGACCTGGACAGCGTCCGCAGCGTCGAGCAGGTAGGGGATCGCTGGGGCTGCAAGCCGATGTGGATCGAGGTCGACGGTACGCTCAGCTTCGTCGAGGCCAGCGACTCCGAGCCGTTGATCCTCTCGATCCCCGTGACGCTCACACGCTCCGAGGACAGCGCTCAGTATATTGCGCTCCCCGAGATCGACCCGATCGAGGAGCATACGGACAAGATCATCCCCCACCCGGAGCCCGAGCTCGACGTCGAGGGCCTCGCCGGGCGGGCCATCTGGGGCCAGGAGGGGGAGGGGTTCTACGCGGAATTCCGCTATGGCGGCCAAGTCGAGCTCACGGATCACTCCTCTTGGATCCTCGACGTCGAGGTCGCCGAGTTCGTGCAGTGAGCCCGCAGCGCGAGCCGGCCGCGGCGCGAGCCGGCCGCGGCGCGAGTCGGCCCGCCGTACCATCAGTGTGGCCGGCCGTCAGTGCGGCCGCGGGAAGATCGTCACGTCCCGCTTGGTGCCGTCGGGCCCCGCGTGGGTGATCGCGTGGTGCAGGGGCACCACCGCGCCGTGCTCACGGCCGAGGCGGATGAGCTCGTAGGTCTCGGCCCCGGACTCGCGGCGGAGATCGACGATCACCTCCCAGTAGGGCTCCTCGCCCTCGTGCTGCTGCATGATCTCGATGATCCGGCTGCAGCCGTGGTTCCAAAACGTCTCCTTGATGGCGAGGCGCTCACCTTCTTGGCTGGTGAAGGTCACCTCGGTCACGGCGATGTCCGTGGCCTCGATGTCGTCGAGCAAGCTGGCCGCGGCGTGCTGGGGGATCCAGTCGACGTCGCCAAAGAGGTCGTCGGGCTCGCTCGCGCCCCCGCCAAAGAACTCGTCGAAGTCGACCTCGCGCGTGCACCACTCGTCCGCGTCATGGAGGCGGTAGCGGAGCGTCACCTTGGGTTGCTCGAGCATGCTGAGCTGATCTTGTGCGGTCGCGGTCGTCATCATCCACCTCTTCTCAGGGGCTTGGGGTTGGGCGCTCGTCGCCAGGGTCGGCGCTGCGGTCCTGGCTTTGGGCACGGGCTTCGTCGAGTTTGTTTCGGCGCTCGCTGAGCTCTACGGCGAGGGCCTCCACCTCTGGGGTCAGGAGATCGATCTGCGAGGCCTTGGCGCCCCAGCCGAGCAAGATGGTGCGCAAGGCGATCGGCGCGAGGCGATCGAGCTCGACACCGGCGACACCAAAGCGGCCGAGCTTGCGCAGCTGGAGCACGCCCTGCATGCCCGCCCACAAGATCACGCCGCGCTCGCGGCCGTTGCCCTCGTCGAGGGCGCCCGCCTTGGCGGCGCCGTTGATGAGCTCGGTCAGCGTCAGCTGCAGGCGGATCAGCGCGGGGACGATGGGCGCGGCGGCCTCGGTGGCCAGGAACTCGCGGGGGTCGCCGATCAGCGTGCTGATCAGCCCGTACTCGGCGGGGCGACGCTGGGCGAAGCCGATGTAGACGTGACAGATCGCAAGCAAGCGACGCATGGCCCGCTCGTCGGCCGGGTCGTCGGCGCTCGCCGCAGCGTCCCGCTCTTGCAGCCAGTCCTGCGCGGCCTGCAGGTCCTCGCCGATGCGGTCCATGATCCGGTGGAGCAGCGCGACGAGCAGCGCGTCCTTGGAGCGGAAGTAGCGGTACAGAGCGCCGACCGCGTAGTTGAGCTCCTTGGCCAGACGCTGGATCGTCAAGGCCTCGAACCCTTCGGTCTCGAGCAATCGAAGCGCGGTCTCTACGATCCGCTCGATGGTGGCTTCCCTGCGCTTCTCTCGCATGTTGGACCGGCTTCCTGAGCGAACTCAGTTCACCACTGTGCTGGAGTTTCGCAGGTGTGTCAATGCTTGCACGCCTGCGGTCGTTGTTTCGCTCCTAGATCCTGTATTCTCTCGCTCTATGCGCACTTCCCGATGTGCCAAGACGCTCCCGCTCCCGTTGACGCTCGCCATCAGCCTCGCGCTTCCGCTCGGCGCCGGCTGCAACAAGAAAGACGAGGCGGCCGAGGGCGAAGGTGGAGCCAATGCAGACGGCGCGGCCGATGGCGAGGCGCAAGCGGACGAGCCGGCCGCCGACGAGGCCAAGCAAGCGGGCCTCGCTCAGTCGGCGCTGGCGCCGACGCCCGCAGCCGGGCCGATGACCAAGCTCGACGATCTCCTCGCGCTGGCACCCAAGGGCGAGTCCTACGAGGTCGTCGGTGTGATCCGCGACGCGGGCGTCTTCCTCGATTACGTCGACGAGGGCACGCGCTTCAGCGAGGGGCCGATCAAGCAGCTGGCCGCGGCCGCGTCGAAGAACGACGACCTCAAGCAGTTCGCCGGACTGAGCATGGCCTACCCCGCGGTCAAGGCTCAGTACGCGCTGATCAAGGACAAGATCGGCAGCAGCGGGATTAAGCTCGACCACGGCATGCTCTTCGCCGAGGCCGACTCCCGCAACTACCTGATCTACGCGGCCGACCGACCCGAGGCCCTCGGCGAGCTGATCTCCGCCTTCGACCAGGAGGCGGGAAAGATGACCTGCAAGAACACCGAGGCCGCGGGCTATGTGGTCTGCGCCGACAGCCAAGGTGATCTCGACGCCTACGTCGCGGCCGGTGAGGTCGGCGCGACGGCCATGCGCGCGCGCTGGACCGCGGGCTTGCCGGGCGTGGACCTCGAGCAGTCCAACATCGTCATCGAAGCCGAGGACGGCCTGGTCGCGATGCAGACCCCGCCGGGCCTGACGGTGATCAGCGTGGCCGCGCCCATGGACGACGCCGAGTTCGCGGAGATCGGCCAGACGCTCACGCCCGCCCAGGGCAAGCTGCTGGGCAGCGTGCAGCCCGGGGCCGGCTTCGTGTGGGCCAACGTCAACCGCCAGGTGGTCAACGCCCAGCTCGACTCGGACATGTCCGACGCGCCCAAGGCCGTCCAGGACATGTTCACCAAGGTCAACGGCGAGCTGCTGCTCGGCGGCCACTACGAGCCGGCGAGCGTGGCCATGCAGTTTGGTCTCGACAGCGACGACGACTGGGCCGGGGTCGCCGAGGCCATGGGCGGCGAGGTCAAGAACATCCGCAAGGGCCTCGAGAAGGACATGAAGGTCGAGGGCGGCAAGTGGAGCGTCGACATGGTCGGCATCCCCGTGGACGGCAAGCAGGTCGACGCGCTGCACGTGGGGCTCTCGGGCGTGCCCGAGGCCGACGTGCTCGCGGAGCTCACCGGCCTGACCATCGACGGCTGGGTGTTCGCGGCCGACGACGCCCTGCACGTCGCGCTCGGGGCCACCCCCGAGGCCATCGGCCTGGTCGCCACCGGGGTGGGCAGCGGCGCGAGCGAGGGCCTGCGCGCCTACCTGCCCCCGACGCTGACCGCGGCCTACGAGGCCAACCAGGTCAGCATGATCGCCCACTTCCCCCTCGACGCGCTCCACGGCCCCAAGAGCCGCCAGCTGATCCGCACCTCGCTCAAGAACGTGGAGGAGGTCAGCCCCGAGCTGGTGCTCTCGTTCTTCGACCTGATGGCGCCGCTGTCGAGCGGGACGGTCTGGATGACCCACAACGGGGGCAAGGTCCAGGTCCACATGGCCGTGCAGGGCATCGGCCACCACGCGGATCAGGAAGGCAAGGACGCGCTCGCGGCCGCGGCCGCCGTGACCGCGGGGACCGAGCCGGCGGCCGCCTTTGGGCCGCTCGTCGACAAGTACCCGAGCTCGCCGCGGCTCGCCTCGTACAAGGCCCGCGCCGGCCAGGCCGAGACCGCGCTGGTCGCCTCGGGGGTCGGAGCCATGGTCGCCACCGGCGTGCTCGCGGCGCCCTTCATCCTCGACGCCGAGCGCAACACGGCGATGCTCGAGGAGCTCGACATCGAGGAGGGCGCGGCCGACAAGGCCAAGGAGGAGTCCAAGAAGGACACGGCCGACAAGCAAAAGGACACGACGCCGACGCCCGCGGACGACGATGACGACGACGAGAGCGCGCCGACGCCGACGCCTCCCACGCCGACGCCGACGCCTCCCACGCCGACCCCGACCCCCGCCGGTGATGACGATGGCGGTGACGAGGACGAAGGCGGCGACGAGGGCAGCAGCACCAAGCCCACGCGCCCGCAGATCATCCCCAAGAACACCAACGACGACAGCAAGGACAGCAAGCCCAAGCGGGTCCGCTGAGCTGACGCGTTCGCGAAGAGGCGCGCCTCCAGCTGGGCTGGGGCGCGTCTTTTTGCGTCTGCTGGGGGAACCGTGGCGACGTGGGCGCGGCGCCGGGCGAAGGCGCGCTCAGCTGCCCAAACACTCACGTGTGGCGTAGCTTTGTGCTCGTGGACGCTTGACAGGCTGGACAACCTTCGTCATTGTCGTCCCGCACTCAAACTCCAACGTCAGGGTGAGGTTCAGTGAACGACTTCGAGAGCAGCCTGGTCAAGGCGGTAGACGCAAGCCGCGCGGAGACCGCAAGCGGAAAGCGCGCAAAGCGCATGAAGATCGGTCAACTGGCCCGCAAGACGGGGAAGACCGTGCGAGCCCTGCACCTCTACGAGGAGCTCGGCTTGCTCTCGCCGGAGCGATCGAGCGGAGGCTTTCGCCTCTACGGCCCGGACGAGCTGGCGCGAGTGTACTGGATCAGCAAGCTCCAGGACATGGGCTTCAAGCTGGCGCAGATCCGCGGCCTGCTCGACGCGGTCGCCGCGTCGAATTCTGCGCCCAACGCCATGCAGGGCGTGCGCGAGCTGTTTCAAAACAAGCTCAGTGACACCCGAGAGCAGATCCAAAAGCTCCTTCAACTCGAGCGCGACATCGTCGAGAGCCTCAGCTACCTGGAGGCCTGCCGCAACTGCGACGCCCCCTCGACCCAGTCTTGCGCCGAGTGCGGTGAGGAGCGCCACAACGGCCTGTCCGAGCCCAAGCTGGTCGCCGGCATCCACATCAAGCGCGGCGAGGCCAAGGGCGGCAACAACGAAGAGATCCCCAGCCCATGACCGTCAAGACGCCCATCTACATGGACTACGCCGCGACCTGCCCGGTCGACGAGCGCGTGCTGTCGGCGATGCTGCCCTACTTCACGGAGCACTTTGGCAACGCCGCGAGCCGGACCCACAAGTTCGGCTGGGTCGCCGAGGAGGCCGTCGAGAACGCGCGCAAACAGGTCGCCGGGCTGCTCAACGCGAGCGCCAAGGAGATCGTGTTCACGAGCGGCGCGACCGAGTCCAACAACCTGGCGATCAAGGGCACGGCCGAGTACCTGCGCCAAAAGGGCAACCACATCATCACCTGCGTCACCGAGCACAAGGCGGTGATCGACCCTTGCAAGTACCTCGAGCGCAGCGGCTGTGAGGTCACCTGGCTGGGCGTCGACGCCCAGGGGATGATCGACTTCGACGAGCTCGAGCGCGCGTTTCGGCCGGAGACCATCCTGGTCTCGCTCATGACCGCCAACAACGAGACCGGGGTGATCCAGGACATCGCCCGCATCGGCGCGGCCTGTCGGGCCCGCAAGGTCTTGTTCCACACCGACGCGGTCCAAGCCTACGGCAAGATCCCCCTCGACGTCGAGGCCATGAACGTCGACCTGCTCAGCCTCTCGGGTCACAAGATCTACGGGCCCAAGGGCATCGGCGCGCTCTATGTCCGCCGCCGCAAGCCGCGGGTTCGCCTCGCGCCGCAGATCCTCGGCGGCGGCCACGAGCGCGGCAACCGCTCGGGCACCCTGGCGGTCCCGCTGATCGTCGGCCTCGGGGCCGCGGCCGAGCTCGCCGCCAACACCATGGCCGACGAGTCCACGCAGATCCTGGGTCTGCGCGAGCACATGCGCGAGCGGCTGTGCGCGGAGATCCCCGAGAGCATCGTCAACGGCTCCGTCGAGCGCCGCCTGCCCGGCACCCTCA
Organism: Pseudenhygromyxa sp. WMMC2535; assembly: GCF_011083025.2. Lineage (NCBI taxonomy): Bacteria > Pseudomonadati > Myxococcota > Nannocystales > Nannocystaceae > Pseudenhygromyxa > Pseudenhygromyxa sp. WMMC2535. Next base: position 528,983 of record NZ_JABJWV010000001.1, on the reverse strand, counting down.
ACGTCAGCTTCGCCTACGTCGAGGGCGAGTCGCTGCTCATGGGCCTCAAGGACGTGGCCGTGTCCTCGGGCTCGGCCTGCACCTCCGCCAGCCTCGAGCCCAGCTACGTGCTGCGGGCCATGGGCCTCAACGACGAGCTCGCGCACTCGAGCCTGCGCATCACCATCGGGCGCATGACCACCCGCGAAGAGGTCGACTACGTCGTCGACCGCATCAAGGAGCAGGTCGAGCGCTTGCGGGCCATGTCTCCGCTGTGGGAGATGGTCCAAGACGGCATCGACCTCAACTCGATCGAGTGGACGGCGCACTAGGAGCCCGTGGTGAAACCCAACACGACACCTGGCTTGGTCTTTTCGCCGAAGGCTTTGTCGCCAAAACTTGCAGTACGCCCGGTACAGCGGCGTTTTGGCTCCGCACCCTCGACAAAAATCCCGGCGCCAGGGGCCGCGCTGGGTTCCACCACGGGCTCCTAGCCCCAAAGAGAGAAGCATCATGGCGTACAGCGACAAGGTCATCGACCACTACGAAAACCCGCGCAACGTCGGCTCCCTCGACAAAGGAGACGAGGGCGTCGGCACCGGCATCGTCGGCGCCCCGGCCTGCGGCGACGTGATGAAGCTGCAGATCAAGATCGAGGGCGACGTGATCACCGACGCCAAGTTCAAGACCTACGGCTGCGGCAGCGCGATTGCGAGCTCCAGCCTGGTCACCGAGTGGGTCAAGGGCATGAAGGTCGACGAGGCCATGCAGATCAAGAACAGCCAGATCGCCGAGGAGCTGTCCTTGCCGCCCGTGAAGATCCACTGCTCGGTCCTGGCCGAGGACGCGATCAAGGCGGCGATCGCCGACTACCAAAAGAAGCGCGGGCAGGGCGGCGAGTAAGCCGCGCGCCTGCGCACCCCGCCCAGTACCGCCCGCCCAGCATCGCCCCGCCCGCCGACTTGCCGAGCGTAGCTCGCCGGCTTAGTGTCCGCGGGCCCTGGGGCACCTCTAGGAGCCAGACGTGCACGCGCAGATGACCAGCTCAGACAGCCAGCCGACGACCACGAGCGAGCGCCCCAAGCTCGACGTGAGCGCGCGCGCGGCCAAGATCATGCACGAGCAGCTGGTCAAGCGCGGCACCCCCGAGGCGGCGATCCGCTTCGGGATCCGCGGTGGCGGCTGCACGGGCTACAGCTACGTGTTCGAGTTCTCGGACAAGGCCCCGCGCAAGAACGACCAGGTGTTCGAGTTCGACCTCGGGGTCCGGATCTACGTCGACCCCAAGAGCATGGTCTACCTCGAGGGCACGCGGATCGACTTCGAGACCGGCATCCGCGGTCACGGCTTCAACTTCGACAACCCCAACGTCAAGAGCGATTGTGGCTGCGGAGAATCGGTCAGCTTCTGAGCGCGAGCTCCCGCCCTTCGACCCCGGCCTCGATCACTTCGCGCGCTTGGGTCAGGCGCGGACCATGGACCTCGACGGTGACGCGCTCGAGCGCGCCTACCTCGAGCGCTCGCGGGAGGTCCACCCGGACCGCTTCGCGGCCGCCGACGCGGGCACGCGGCGCCTGGCCATGGAGCACAGCGCGGCCCTCAACGCGGCTTATGCCGCGCTTTCCAAGCGGATCTCCAGGGCCGAGTACCTGGTCAAGCTCGGCGGCGTCGACCTCGACTCGAGCGACCCGAACACCGGCGCGCCGCACCCCGACCAGGCCTTCCTGATCGACATGATCGAGCGCCGCGAGCAGCTCGCCGAGCTCGCGGGGGACGAGGACGGCCTCGACGAGCTGCGCGAGCAGGTCGAGGACGAGGGCAAGCGGGTGCTGGCGGCGGCCGAGGCCGCGCTCGCCGAGCAGGACACCCGCGCCGCCGCGGCCCACCTCGTTCATCATCGCTACCTGCGGCGCTTCCTCGCCGAGATCGACGCGCAGCTCGACTGACACCAATGGCCCAGAGCATCGACATCTCCGGCGGTGGCCTGTTTCAGATCGCCGAGCCCGAGGGCGGCTCCGGCCGCAAGCGCAAGCGCGCCGTCGGCCGGGCGATCGGCATCGACCTCGGGACCACGCACTCCCTGGTGGCGATCGCCCCCAAGGGCGAGCCGCCGCGGGTGCTGGCCGACGAAGACGGCCACGCGCTGCTGCCCTCGGTGGTCTCCTACGCCGGCGAGTCGGCCAGCGGCGAGGTCGTGGTCGGCCGCGCCGCGCGGGCCCAGTCTGTCGAGCATCCCGAGCAGGTCCTGGCCAGCGTCAAGCGCTTCATGGGCCGGGCGCCCAAGGACATCGACTTCGCCCACCCCTACCGCATCGGCGAGGACGAGCAGGTCGTGCGCATCGACGTCTCGGACCCGTCTGGCTCTGGCTCTGGCTCGGGTTCGGGTGCGAGCCCGCGCTGGGTCAGCCCCGTCGAGGTCTCGGCGCGGATCCTCGAGGTCCTCGAGGAGCGCGCCTTCCAGGAGATCGGCGAGGTCGCCGGCGCGGTGATCACCGTGCCCGCCTACTTCGACGACGCCCAGCGCCAGGCCACCAAGGACGCCGGGCGGATCGCGGGCCTCGAGGTCTATCGCCTGCTCGCCGAGCCCACGGCCGCGGCCCTGGCCTACGGCCTCGACCGCCAGGGCAAGGGCGAGCACGGCGAGGGCCTGTTCGCGGTCTACGACCTCGGCGGCGGGACCTTCGACATCTCGATCCTGCGCCTGCGCGACGGCGTGTTTCGGGTCCTGGCCACGGGCGGCGACTCGGCCCTCGGCGGCGACGACTTCGATCGCGCGCTCGCGGACGCGCTGCTCGAGCGCGCGGGCTTCGGCGAGGGCCGCGAGCCCAGCCCGGCCCAGCGCCAGGAGGTCAACCTCGCCGCGCGCCGGGCCAAGGAGGCGCTCAGCGACGCCCAGGAGACCAGCCTCAGCCTCGAGCGCTGCGGCCTCGGCCCGACCACGCTGACCCGCGACGAGCTCGACGCGCTGATCAAGCCGCTGGTCCGGCGAACCATCCGCGCCTGCCGGGCGACCCTGAGCGACGCCGGCCTCGAGGCCAGCGAGCTCGACGGCGTCGTGCTCGTCGGCGGCTCCACGCGCGTGCCCCTGGTCCGCGCCCAGGTCGCCAAGGCCTTCGGTCGCGAGCCCCTCGCCGACATCGACCCGGACAAGGTCGTGGCCTACGGTGCGGCGATCCAGGCCGACATCCTCTCGGGCAGCGAGCGCGAGGGCGTGACCTTGCTCGACGTCGTGCCCCTGAGCCTCGGCCTCGAGACCATGGGCGGGATCGTCGAGAAGATCATCCCGCGCAACGCCACTATCCCGATCTCCGCGCGCCAGGTGTTCACAAACTACTCGGAGAAGCAGACCGGCATGACCATGCACGTGGTCCAGGGCGAGCGCGAGCTGGCCGAGGACTGCCGCAGCCTGGCGCGCTTCGAGCTGCGCGGGATCCCCCGCCTGCCGCCCTCCATGGCCCGGGTCGAGGTCAGCTTCGAGCTCGACGCCGACGCCCTGCTCACGGTCACCGCCCGCGAGCTGATGACCGGGGTCAAGCAGTCCATCGAGGTCAAGCCGACCTATGGCCTGGGCGCCGAGGAGGTCGACAACCTGGTCATGGACAGCCTCGACCACGCCCGCGAAGACTTCGCGGCCCGCAACCTCGCCGAGGCCCGGGTCGAGCTCGGGCGGGTGATCCTGGCCGTGCGCGCGGCCGTGGACGAGGTCGGAGACATCGCCGGGATGCTCGCCGACGACGAGCGCGCGGCCATCGAGGCCGCCCTCGCGGCGGCCGAGTCGACCATGGCAGACGGCGAGCAGGTCGCCGACGCCGTCAACGCTGCCCGCGAGCAGCTCGAGGCCGTGTCCGAGCCCTTCGCCCGCCGCCGCATGGAGCGGGCGCTTCGCTCCGGCATGTCCGGCAAGAGCCTCGCCGAGATCGAGGCCAGCCTCGCCGAGGAAGAGCAGCTCGCGGCGCGCCGCGGCGCACACTCGGCCGAAATCATCGACGAGGATAGCTAGCAGACCATGCCCAAAGTGATCTTTCGTGGCGGCCCCGACGGCGAGCGGACAGTCGAGGCCCGCGTCGGCCAGACCCTGCTGGACCTCGCCGAGGACAACGACGTCAAGATGGGCTCGGCCTGCGGAGGCGTGTGCGGCTGCTCGTCTTGCCACTGCTACCTCGTCGAGGGCGAGGACTCGCTCGAGGAGGCCAGCGACGCCGAGGAGGACCGCCTCGACATGGGCTTCGACGTGCGGCCCAACTCGCGCCTCGGCTGTCAGGTGAAGGTTGGCGAGGAGGACCTCGTGGTCGAGCTGACCCAGGAGACCGTCGAGGTGTGGTTCAACGAGCACCCCGACGCGCGCCCCGAATCTTGACGAGGGCTCTCGGGAGTCTGGGGCGCCTGAATGGGAGGTGCCTGAATGGCGGCGCCGAGCCCAGGCCCTGGTGAGGCCTTGGGCTCGCCCGCGGACCTGCGCCCGCTCAGGGCAGGGGCAGGAAGGATACGTCCCCCGCCGCGCTCGGGGCCTCGTCGTCGCCGATGATCTCGGTGTTGCCGTAGCCGAGGCGCCCGTTGTTGTTGGGGCCCCAGCAGCGCAGCCCGCCGAGGGTCGTGATCACGCAGGTGTGGCTCGCGGTCGTCGCCACGCGCTCGACCGACTGGCCGACGTCGACGGGGTCGATGGCGGTGGGCAGCTCGTCGTCGCCGATCGAGTTGGTGCTGCCAGACCCGAGCGTGCCGTTGGAGCCGCGGCCCCAGCAGCGCAGCTGGCCGTCCTCGAGGAGGGCGCAGTTGTGGCGCTCGCCGGTGACCAGCTGCGTCGCCGCGAGCCCGCCCAGCTCGACCTCGCCGACGCTCGTGGGCAGCTCGTCGTCGCCGATCTTGTCGGTGTTGCCGTAGCCGAGCTGGCCGTTGTTGCTCTGGCCCCAGCAGCGCACATTGCCGAGCGAAGTGAGCACGCAGGTGTGATGGTTGCCGACGGCGACCTGGGCGACCGAGTCGTCGAGCGCGACCAGGCCCTCGGTCGGGGGCTCGTCGTCGCCGATGTCGTCGGTGTGGCCCAGGCCCAGCTGGCCGCTGAGGTTGAAGCCCCAGCAGTAGAGCTGGCCGTCCGCCGTGATCGCACAGGTGTGCTCGTCGCCGGCGGCGACGAAGCCCACCGGCGCGGGGAGGTCCACGGGGGCCACGCTCGCGGGGGTCTCGTCGTCGCCGATCTTGTCCTCGTTGCCGAGGCCGAGCTTGCCCGAGACCCCGCTCCCCCAGCAGCGCAGCGCCCCGCCCTCGAGGATCACGCAGGTCGTGTTGTGGCTGGCGATCAGGGTCTCGACCGCGCCGCCGACATCGACGAAGCCGGCGTCGGCGGGGTCTTCGTTGTCGCCGACGTCGCCGAGCGTGCCGTAGCCCAGGGCCCCGCTGAAGGCCCAGCCCCAGCAGACCAGGTCGCCGCCCTCGAGCAGCGCGCAGCTGTGGGCGCTGCCGGCCGCGATGGCGATGGCCGGGCCGCCGAGGTTCAGGGGCTGGAGCGCCTCGCTGGGCAGCTCGTCGTCGCCGATGTTCTGGTCGAGGCCGGGCAGGCCGAGGCGCCCGTCGCTGACCAGCCCCCAGCAGTACACCGCGCCGTCGGAGGTGAGCGCGCAGGTGTGCGAGGCCCCGGTCGCGACCTGGACCAGCGAGGGTGTCAGCGTGCAGTCGGCCTGGCAGCCGTCGTTGTCGACGAGGTTACCGTCGTCGCATTCCTCGTTGGCGTCGAGGCTGCCGTCGCCGCAGACCGGGGCGGGCACGCACAGCTCGTCGGCGCACACGAGCTCCGCCTCGCAGCTGCCCTCGTCGCAGGGGCAGTCGAGGGTGCCGGGGGGGCAGGGGGAGGTCTCTCCAGAGGACGACTCCGACTCTTCGGAGGACGACTCCGACTCTTCGGAAGACGACTCCTCTCCGGTGGACTCGTCCGAGGAGTCAGCGCCCGTATCGCCGATCTCGTCGTCCTCAGTCGAGTCGTCTGTGCAAGAAAACACCCAGACCGTCGAGAGCAGGACGGCGCTTGCCCGAATGAGATTGTTCACCGGTGAGAGGCTAGCAGTCTTTATCGGCCTGCCGAGATCTTCATCAGCCTCGGAAAGAAAATCCGCAATGCCAGCTACTCGGTGATCGTGCTTGTTCCGCCGTAGCCGGGACACTTACTCGTGTCTTCGGCAAGGTTGACAATCCACTGTTTTACGTCCACCTCGACCATGTTCGCCTGGTCCGTTCGGAGCCGCAGAGCGAAGCTGTAGGAGATCCCTTCTTCGGTGATCACGGTCTTTGTGTCCGCAAATGAACCATCCATTGGATAGTTCGCGTCAGGGCTTGTGGCGGCGTCTCCTCCATCGTTTCCCGAGCAGCTCAATTGACCGATCCAAGTCTTGCCGTCACCCGCGACTTCGGTTACTAGAAACTTACAGTCCGCGCCCACATCTAACTTGTCATTAACTGGCAGAGACTCCTTTTCATAGGAAAACTTTCGCACCTGATAGCACTGGACCTTCCTAGCGAAGTAGAGATTGACGCCAGACCAACCCTTGGCGTACTTGATGTCTGCGTTCACGTCGAGTTTCACCGGAACTTCGCTCGCCTCGGGCAACTGAATGCCAATCGCCGAAACACTGTCCACAGAAGATCCAATCTCAAGGTTTCCCGCGACGGCCGCAGCTGTGATGACATTGTAGTACTTGGTGGCTTTTCGTGGTATCCAGACCTCGTCGTGTGCGCACCCAGAGCGAGGAGAGAAAGAAAGACGCTGGAGTTCAGTTACCTTGACATCACCGAGTGCTACCTTCAGCTTGCGCACAGTCTGCGAATCAAGCCCAATCAACACCTTGTCGAGTGCAAGGCCGAAACGGACACCGCCCTTGCCGACGTAGTCGAGCCACTGTTTGTTCCAGCTGTTGCTCGTCGGCGATTCGACACCAACGAAGCACCTATTCGAACCGAGGTCGGCACCGACAAAACGTCGGCCCAACTGTGACTCCGAGGTTGCAGGTACGACGATGTCGTAGCGGGGGAAATTTTGTAAAATGTATTTGTCGAACGGGTTTGGGCTTTTTGGCTTGCAACTGCAAAGCACAAGTGCCGCACACGCGCTAGTTATCAGCATCTTATTCACTATCGGAGATCCTTTCAAGTTTTGCAGTGAGTCGATTTCCCAACTCATCCAGGATTTTCGTCATGCTTGCGAGCGCGATGCGCTTCTTCTCATCGTCTGATGTCATGTAGTTGAGAGTTTTGACCCGTGTCGCTGGGGTAGCCAGAATACGCATGTGCGCCTTGATCAACGGGTCCTCGGAGTACTCAATTCGCGTGTCGATCACCACTTGTGCAGCAGCGCCATCTTTTTCGGACGCTGCCAGGTCGATGGTGAGAACGTGATCGTTGAGCATGCAGTTGATCGGCTTGAGCTTGACCTGACTAATCGGCGTCTTGACGGTGAAATCCTTGAGCTCAAGCATTGTCGTATCGACAATTTTCTGAACTTTGGCCTTGTCGTCGTATAGTTTGCGGTCGGCCACCATGAACAGGGCTTCGACGGAGGTCTCGTAGGTCACTGCGTCATCAGCAACCACCAAACGCGACGTCAGTTGCTCGCCAAACTCCGGAAGCACGATTCCGTGGGATGTCGACGCGGGTTCTCGCCTGCCGTCGGCAGGCAACGGTTCCGGCGGTGGTTTCGGCTTCGCGGGTGCACTGGAAGAGAATAGTGAATGCAGCAGGAGCGTGACCTCTTTGTGGAAGGTCTTGAGGTGATAGACTTCGTCTGCACACGCCGGATAGACCTGCCCATCTTTGCGAATCCAGGATGTCGAGATAATGGTCGGTACGCCTTCGTCCGAGTCGGGGTTGAGCGCCATCAGCGTGATTTGGGTTAATACCTCGCGCGATATCGCTCCCCACTCATGGTGAGACTCTTTGCTGCTGAAGCGCAGGACAATGACTTGTGAAAAATTCGGGTCGATCGTTGCGTCGATATTGCGTCCGTCCGATAGCTTGTCACGGATGATGGTCTTGATTGACTGAACAAAGTCTGGAAGTTCGCCCTGAAATCGAAACTTCGTGCCCCGATCCGTTCGATGGCTCAGCGTGCCGGACGTCTTGCACATACTCTCGCCGTGGGCGACATTGACAATAGGCAACGAGCCCGCCATCGCAAGCATGCAACTGGTGACCAGTGCTTTTCGCCGGGAAATCATGCTGGCACCACGTGGGGGCTTCACTGGCGGATGTCGGTCCGTTGGCCACCCAGTGAGTGTCACGATCCGCCTGCGCTGAATGGTGTCCACGAACATTTCTTCGGTATTTTGCGTCGCATGCTTTTCGCAGTCCCAGCATGAGATGTTATTCGCGCTTTTGTTGTTGTCGAAATCGTCGTCTTTTGTCATGATTCCATATCCAAACTGGTGTTCCCGGAGGAATGGTGCGATTCGAGGGGCTCGTGGGCGGTGACGGTACCATTAACGTTTGGAGGAGTGGAAGAGGGAAAATGATGGGTTTTGGACTTCGTGTTGGTGATGACTGTGTTGTGGAAACTGTGATGCCTGAATCTATGTTGAACTTTGTTTTTTAAACTCGAGCTAAAGGCCTGAGCGTGTTGACTCTGTGTGACTGGTCTGTGTGACGTTTCCAAACTGCAACATTTTAGGCGGTGTCGGGGGGGAGCGATTTGCCCACGTGCTCGCTCTTCAGGGCTGGCCCGCTGCGTGCAGGGGGGCCCGCTGCATGCTGATCGCCTTCGCGCGGCCACTGCTGTCGAAGTGTGACCTCCTTCGACAGCAATGCCGCGCGAAAATACCGGGCGAGACGCTCGCTCGAGCTCAGGGAATGAAGGACACAGCCCCCACATCAGCCGGGGCTTGGTCGAGGCCGACGGACCAAATGGGGTATCCAATACGCCCATAGTTGTTGAGCCCCCAGCAAACGACCATGCCTCCCTGGGTGACCGTACAAACATGGTTTCGTGTCGATGCGATCATATCGATCGGATCGACTTCGACGGGATCGAAGGCGGCCGGGGTCTCGTCGTCACCCACGGTCTGATAGTCCTGGAGGCCGAGTGTTCCGCTGTCGCTGCTGCCCCAGCAGCGCACGTCGCCGTCTTCGAGCAGCGCACAAGTGTGGAGCTGGCCGGCGACGACCCCTGTGGCCGCGACGCCGCCGAGCTCGACGTCAGCGAGGAGCGAGAGGTCGCCTTCGTCACCGATGGTCTGGGTGTTGCCGTAGCCGAGCTGGCCGTCGCTGCCCAGGCCCCAGCAGCGCACGCCGCCGGACTGGGTGAGCGCGCAGGTGTGGGAGCCGCCCGCGGCCACTTGGCTGACGAGCTCGCCGAGCTCGACGAGGCCTTCGCTCGGTGACTCGTCGTCGCCGATGTTCTGTGTGTGGCCGAGGCCGAGCTGGCCGGAGGTGTTCGCGCCCCAGCAGTAGAGCTGGCCGCTCTCGGTCACCGCGCAAGTGTGCTCTTGGCCAGGGCTGACGAAGCTGACGGGCTCGGGGAGGTCGACGGGGTCGACGCTGCTCGGGGTCTCGTCGTCGCCGATCTTGTCTTCGTTGCCGAGGCCGAGCTTGCCGGAGGTGCCGATCCCCCAGCAGCGTAGGGCGCCGCCCTCGAGGATCACGCAGGTGGTGGTGTGGCTGGCCGCGAGCGACTCGACCGCGCCGCCGACGTCGACGAGGCCGGCGTCGACGGGGTCTTCGTCGTCACCGATGACCTCGGTGTTGCCGTAGCCGAGGACGCCGCTGAAGGCCCAGCCCCAGCAGACCAGGTTTCCACCCTCGAGCACCGCGCAGGTGTGGGCGCCGCCCGCGGCCACGGCGAGGGCTGGCGCGCCGAGGTTCAGGGGTTGCAGCAGGGTGCTGGGCTCTTCGTCGTCGCCGACGTCCTGCTCGAGGGCGGGGAGACCGAGGCGTCCTTCGTTGAAACGGCCCCAGCAATACACCGACGCATCGAGGCTGAGGGCGCAGCTGTGATAGGTGCCGGCCGTGACGGACAGGGCCTCGGGGGACTCGACGCAGTTGCTCTCGCAGCCGTCGCCATCGACGAGGTTGCCGTCGTCGCAGTCTTCGCCGAGGTCGAGGTTGCCGTCACCACAAAGCGCGCCGTCTGGGATACAGATGTCATCGGCGCACAGCAGGGGGCTCTCGCAGCTGCCCTCGTCGCAGGGGCAGTCGAGGGTCCCGGGCGGGCAGTCCGAGCTCTCTTCGGACTCGGAGTCGTCGTCCGAGGATTCTTCGGACTCGGACTCGGACTCGGACTCGTCGTCCGAGGATTCTTCGGACTCGGACTCGTCGTCCGAGGATTCTTCGGACTCGGACTCGGACTCGGAAGAGTCTTCCGATGACGATTCGTCGTCTGAAGATTCCTCCGAAGAGGAGTCGGTGTCCGAAGCGTCTTCCGAAGAGGAGTCGGTGTCCGAGCTGTCCTCGGATGACGAGTCGGTGTCCCCGATCTCGTCGGCTCCGGTGGTGTCGTCCGTACAGGCCAGCGCCCAGACCGTCGCCAGCGCGACGGTGCCCCTCCGCATCGTGTCTTTCACGGGCGAGAGGCTAGCAGCCGGAGGCCGAGGGGCTCGTGTCGAGCGTAATTTTTCGTGCGCGAGCTTTCGGGCTGTCTGGGTGACGCCGAAGCGCGGCCGAGCGGGCGAGGAAGGGATCGCGCAGGGGCTCAGCTCAGCTTGGAGAGCTCGAGCAGCTCGCTCGCCAGCGCCCCGACGCGGCTCGTCGAGCGCGGGATCACGAGCACCGCGTCGTCCCCCGCGATCGTCCCGAGCACGTCGGGGTGGCCCATGTCGTCGAGCTCCGCGCCCACGGCCGGGGCCCGGCCGACGTGGGTGCGGATCACGATCATGGTCTCGTTGTGCTCGACGCTGAGGACCATCTCGGCCGGGAAGTCGCTGCGCGTGGTCGGCTCGAGGCGGTAGACGGTGGTCCCGTTCTCGCGAGCTTGGCGCTGGGCACCGAGGCGCTTGAGGTCGCGCGATACCGTACTTTGGGTAGTCTGGATCCCGCGCGCGGAGAGGGCCTCGACCAGCTGATCCTGGGTGCTCCCGGCGACGCCGGAGAGCAGCAGCTGGCGGAGGATGTTGCGCCTTTCCTTGGTCGAGCTCATCGCAGCTGGCGGGTGATCAGGGTGCCCACGCCCTGGTCGGTGAACAGCTCGGCGACCAGCGCGTGGGGCAGGCGGCCGTCGATCAGGTGGAGAGCCGGGAGGCCCTGGCGGGCGGCGTGGCGGGCGATGGCCAGGTTCTCGTCGGCGTCGGTGTGAAAGCGCCCGCGGTCGAGGCCGGTCAGGGCCTGCTCGGGGGTCAGCTCGCGGACCAGCCCGCCGGCGTCGTGCAGGCCCTGGTCGTCGGCCAGGCACAGCAGCTTGCCCACGCCCAGGCGCAGGCACAGGGCGACGAGCTCGCCGGGGTCGGGGGTGGCCTGGACCAGCGCGCAGGCCTGGCCGCGATCGAGGCGGCGGGCGATGGCGTGGGCGTCGCGGGTGGCCTCGGCCAGGCGGTAGGCGCCCTCGGCCATGTTCTCGCGCAGGGCCGCGAGGGCCTCGGCGTCGGGGACGATGACCAGCACGCGCAGCTCGGCGTCGAGGATCAGCTCGACGTCGCGGGCCACGGCGGCGAGCAGGTTGGGCCGGCGCGCGGCCGAGCCGCTGAGCTGGACGATGATCCGCAGCCCGGTGAAGCGGCGCAGGTAGGACAGGCCGTCGACGAGCAGGCGGTGCTTGAGGATCGGCGTATAGGAGGAGAGGCTGACCTGGCGGCCGACCTGGCCCTTCTCGTTGACCGCGAGCTGGAGGGCCTCGTCGGAGTTGATGCGCACGTAGTCGTAGGAGAAGTCGCAGCCCAGGGCGGTGAAGCTGCCGGGGCCCTGGCCGAGGCTGACGCGCCAGCGGACCGTGGGCTCGCGCAGGCGCCGGGTCAGCTCGCCGGCGACGCCGGGGTCCGCGTCCTGGACGAGCACGCCGCCGCGGACCAGGGGCAGGCCCATGGCGTCGATCTCGATGGTCTCGAGGTCGAGCTCGCCGACCCCGGCCTCGAGCGCGGCCTGGCCGGCGGCGGCGGCCAGGCGACCCCAGCCGGCGCGCTCGCCCGCGAACACGCTGCACTTGAACAGGCTGCTGCGGCAGCAGCCGCGGGCGACCGAGCGGGCGATGTCCGCGGACGGGGCCCCCTCGACGCTGACCTCGAGCAGCCGCGTGGCGCCCTCACCGTCGCGGGCGACCTGCTCGGCGAGGGACAAGAGGATCGCGCGCAGGGCCTCGGTCAGCGGGCGCAGGGCCTGCTCGTCGTCGGCGCTGACGCGGACCTTGGACTCGCCGCTGGCGAGCACGAGGACCGTGTCGTTGGTCGAGGTGTCGCCGTCGACGGTGATCGCGTTGAAGGTGGTCTCGATGGTCTCGGCGAGGGCGGCCTGGAGCAGCGCCGGCTCGATCGCGGCGTCGGTGCACACGAAGCCCAAGGTCGTGGCCATGTTGGGGTGGATCATCCCCGAGCCCTTGGCGACGCCGAACAGGCGCACGGTCCCGCCGGGGAGGGCGAGCTCGCCGTGGGCGACCTTGGAGATGGTGTCGGTGGTCAAGATCGCGGCGGCGAAGCCCCGCGGGTCCTCGCCGAGCTCGCCGCGCAGCTCGGGCAGCGCGTCGGTGATCCGCCCGGCGTCGAGGGGCACGCCGATCACTCCGGTGGAGGCGGTCATCACGGCCGCGGGGGCGCACTCGAGCGCCTGGGCCGTGGCCGCAGCGAGGGCGTCGTTGGTCGCCACGCCGGCCTCGCCGGTCATCGCGTTGGCGTTGCCGCTGTTGACCAGCACGGCGCGCACGCCCGCGGCGGGGAGCAGCGCGGCGTTGCGCTCCACGCAGGGGGCGCGGACCAGGTTGCGGGTGTAGACGCCGGCGGCCGCGGCCCCCTGGGGCGCGTAGCAGTGGATCAGGCCGAGGTCCTTGCGCGAGCGCTTGATGCCGGCGTGGACGCCCGCGAAGCGAAAGCCGAGGGGGATCGGGAGCTCGCCCTCGAGGCGGGTGGAGACGTCGAAGCTCGGGGTGGTCATGGCGTGGCGATGGACAGCTGTGAAGCGAAGGCTGGGGGGACGCCGGCGGGCTCGTCGGCGAGAGGCGGCGGCAGCCCCATGAAGGGGTCGAGGCCGAGCCAGAGGTTGAGGTTGTGCACGGCCTGGCTGGCCGCGCCGCGCATGAGGTTGTCGATGCTGGCGAACACGGGGACGAGGCCGCTGCGGGCCACGGGGCCCACGGCGAGCACGGCCTGGTGGCTGCCGACGACGTGGCCGAGGCCCAGACCTTCGTCCGGGGCCGCGAGCACGCTGACGTAGGGGTGAGCTGCGTAGCGCTCGCGCAGGGCCGCGAGCAGGCGCGCGGGCGCGTCCTCGGCCGCGCCGGTGGGGCGCACGAAGCAGGTCACGAGCATGCCGCGGACGACCGGGAGCAGCTGGGTGACGAAGCTGATCGGCGCGCCGAGGTGGTGCTCGATCTCCGGCACGTGGCGGTGCTCGCCAACCTTGTAGGGGAAGCTGTTGCCGGCGAGGTTGCAAAAGTGCAGGCGCTCGGCCAGCCCCTTGCCCGCACCGGACGCGCCGCTGGTCCCGAGCACGGCGATGGACTCGGCGGTGATCAGCCCGGCCTCGAGCAGCGGGCGCAGGGCGAGCAGGGTGGCCGTGGGGTAGCAGCCCGGGTTGGCGACCAGGCGGCGCTCGGGGGCCGGGGCACCAGTGAGCTCGGGCAGGCCGTAGTGCGCCGAGGGATCGCGGCGGCGGGCGTCGGAGAGATCGAGGATCTTCGCGGTGCCGACGCGCTCGAGGGCCGCGGTCCACTGCTGCGCGGGCTCCCGAGGCAGCGCGAGGGCCACGACGTCCGCCTCGGCGAGCTCGGCCTCGCTCTTCGCGTCGAGATCGTCCGCCGAGCGCACGGGGGCGACACGTGGTGTGATGCAAGGATGCTGCATGCACAGCGCATGAAGAACCTGCCCCGCGTAGCCGCTGGCGCCGACGATGGCCAAGGTGAATCGTGTCTGCGTCACGTCGAGTCCGGACTTATGCCGGAAGAAAGTGGTGCCGCAAGACCTGGGGGATGCAGAAGGTAGTGAGCTTGCATGCAGCGCTCATGGGTGTTCATGCAGGCAGATTGCGCGTCCGTGGACCCCCGAGACGACCGGAGAACACGCGTGAGAACTCTTTCTAGTTTTCGTATCGAATCGAAAAAAATAGTCTTGACTCGCTATCGCGCTGCTGTAGAGTTCGCCCCCCGACGCGGGAATAGCTCAGTTGGTAGAGCGCAACCTTGCCAAGGTTGAAGTCGCGAGTTCGAGTCTCGTTTCCCGCTCAAAGCAAAGAGCCCGGCCCTACAAGGCCGGGCTCTTTGCTTTTCGAATTCCCGTCGAGATCCCCCGGCGCGGCGAGTTCGACTCGGGTCTGCACAAACCAACCCGATCGGGGAGTTGGTCGGCACAACTGGCCCGCACAATTGGGCGGAAGCTGCGCCTGGGTGGCTCGAGACGCCCCAGCAGTTGGCATCTCGGCCCGCTTGCGCACCAGCGCGAGCGCGGATAGCCTCCTCACCCAGTGGGCACCTGCTCGCCACGACGGCTCCGCGCGCGCGGAGCCCTCCTCACGAGGACCCTTCAGCTCATCGGGCTGCTGGCGGTGTTCGTGGCGCTCGTGGGTCCAGGCCGCGCCCGCGCGCAGACGCGCGAGTCGCTCGCGCCGGCCCCCGTCACCCACAGCTACGGTGACGACGGCTCCTGCGGCGAGATCGGCGAGGAGCAAGAGCTGGTCGACTGCGGCTCCGAGTGGTCGCTGACCTTCGACGAGCCCGCGCTGGTCACCCTGCTGCGTCAGGCCGGCCTGCGCACCTCTCGGGATCAGTGCAGCGACCTGTTCGTGGATCTGTGGGAGCGCGAGCGCTGCCAGGCCCAGGGCCGCGACTGCGGCAAGCTGCTCCCGGGCGCGCCGCCGCCCCCCAACGTGAAGATCGCCTCGTCCTCGTCTGCTGGCGCGCATCAGCTCGCGCTGGCGGCCCTCGACGACGCAGGCCAGCGCCGCCTCGCCATCCCTGGTGACGAGCGCCTGCCGGCCGACCTGGATCGCGCTCCGCCGGAGCCGCCGCCAAAGCTCCTGGCTCGCTGACCGCCCGCCAGCGCGCGCATACCGGAGTTTCAAAGCTCCGGGGTCGCCAGCGTGGACGGGCGAGGGGATGAGCTGCGATTGGATCGCGGCCTCATCCGGCTCGGCGAGGGGGTCGAGTCTGGCCCCGATCCCAGGAAGCGATGGTGCGCGATGAACGAAAACATTGAAATTGAAGCCGGTCGCCTCGGCGCCCGCTCGAAGTGGTTGCTCGGCCGTGGACTCCAGCTCGCCACGGTGCTGACCTTGGGCCTCGCGGCCACGGGTTGCCCCGCCAAGCCGGACAAGGCCCAAGCCGCCGTCGACATCGACCTGCGTCGCCTCCGCGTCGACCTGCTCGAGGACGAGTACGCCCTCGGCGGGGACAAGGCTCTGGTCACCATCGTGATCTGGAGCGACTACGCCTGCCCGCCCTGTGGGCGCAGCTGGCAGGTGATGAAGCACCTCGTCGAGGACTACGGCGAGGATCTTCGCGTGGTGTTCCGCGCCGGCACGGTCCCGGGCTTCGCCCACGGTGAGCGCGCCAGCGAGGCCGCGTTCGCGGCTGGCGCTCAGGGCAAGTTCTGGGACATGCACTGGCGGCTCTTCGAGCACCCCGACGACTTCTCGCGTCCGGTCCTGCGCAAGCACGCCGAGGCCATCGGCCTCGACCTCGCGCAGTTCATGGACGACCTCGACACCGGCCGCTTCGCTGGCCGGCGGATCCGCGACCGTCGCGCGTCGATGGAGCTGGGCGTCAGCGCCCTGCCCGTCGCCTTCGTCAACGGTCTGTACGTGCTCGGCTTCAAGGACGAGGCTGGCTGGCACGCGTTGATCGACCGCGAGATCGCCACCGCCAAGCAGATGATGCAAGAGGGCATCCGGCGCGAGGGGGTCTACGACGAGTTCATGCGCACCGCCAAGCGCGGGAGCGTGGACGAGGACAGCGACGAGGCCAAGCGCCTCCGCGCTCAGCGCGAGGCGCAGGCGAAGTCGGCCAAGCCGGCTCAGCTGGCCAGCCCCGCCTACGATCAGCGCTACGCGATCCCCACTGGCGCGCCGGGCTTCGGGCCCGAAGACGCCCCCGTGGTGATGGTCGAGTTCATCGACTACCAGTGCCCCTACTGCCAAAAAGCGCAGCAGGAGGTGATCCCGGCCCTGCTCGAGCGCTACCCCGAGGACCTGCGCATCGAGCTTCGTCACCTGCCCCTCGAGATCCACCCCTCGGCCCCCGCGGCCGCGCGGGCGGTGATCACCGCGGGGGCGCAGGGCAAGGCCGCGGAGTTCTCGGACGCGCTGTGGCATCGCGGCGCGGATCAGGGCCTGGGGCTGACGACCTTCGTCGCCGTGGCCAAGCAGATCGGCATCGACGCCGATCGCTTCGAGCGTGACTTCCAGACCCGCGAGATCGGCGAGCAGCTGATGCGTGACGTGCTCTTGGCGCGTCGCCTCGGGGTCCAGGGGACGCCTGGCTTCTTCGTCAACGGTCGCTACGTCGACGGGGCGCGCAGCCTCGGGACCTTCACCGACATGATCGACGAGGAGCTCGCCAGCGCAGAGAAGCTCGCGGAGCAGGGCACTGCGCGCGCGGATCTGCGAGAGGCGCTGATGCGCGGGGCCCTCGAGCCCGAGCAGTTCCCCAACGCCCAACTCGACACCTCCGGGGCCGCCCAGGCCGCGGACTCGAACCCAGAGAATTCATCCCAAGCACCCGAATAGAGAATTCGCGCGTGCCAGCACCATTCGAGCGCGCGCCACAGGACAAGGAATCAATCATGAAGCGTTTTGCACTTCGCACCCTCATCTCCGCCGGCCTGCTGATTGGCCTTGGCGCGTCTTCCTCCACCGGCTGCGTGGCCCCGCCCAACAAGTCGGGCGAGGGCGAGGCCGCGACCGCGGCTTCCGGCAGCGGCTCCTTCGTGACCATGGACCAGGTCGACGGCTCGCTCGACGACAAGGTCACTGGTGAGCGCTACCAGATCACCTACAACGAGAGCGACATGTGGAAGGGCGCCCCGAAGGGCGCGCTGGTCACCATCGTCGAGTACTCGGACTTCCAGTGCCCCTACTGCTCGCGCCTGACCGACACCCTCAAGACGGTCGCCGAGGAGTACCCCGACGACGTCCGCGTCGTCTTCAAGCACTTCCCGCTGCCGATGCACAAGGACGCCCGCCCGGCCTCCGAGGCCGTGCTCGCCGCCTACGCCCAGGACAAGGACAAGGGCTGGGCGCTCCACGACTTGGTGTTCAAGAACGCCCGCCAGCTCTCGACCGACGACCTGATCAAGTACGCCGAGCAGGTCGGCGTGCCCGACATCCAGAAGTTCCGCGCGGACCTCGAGCACCACATCTTCGGTGACAAGGTCTCGGCCGACACCGAGCACGGCAAGAAGTTCGGCGTCAGCTCGACGCCCAGCTTCTTCGTCAACGGCGTGGCGCACCGCGGTGCCAAGAGCGCTGACGACCTCAAGAAGATCGTCGAAGAGGAGAAGAAGTTCGCCGAGTCGCTGGTCGCCGCCGGCAGCAAGCGCGAAGAGGTCTACGCGCGGATCATGCACGCGGCCAAGGCCGAGCGCGCGGCCCCGCAGCGTCCCAAGTCGAAGAACACCCAGCGTCCCGGCAAGCCCGACCCGGCCAGCAGCTACGCCGTGCCCGTCGACGACCGCCCGGCCAAGGGCCCCGAGACCGCGCTCGTGACCATCGTCGAGTACTCGGACTTCGAGTGCCCCTTCTGCCGCAAGGTCCTGCCGACCCTCACGCAGATCGAGGAGGAGTACGGCGACGACGTGCGCGTGGTCTTCCGCCAGCAGCCGCTGCCCATGCACAAGAACGCCACCCCGGCGGCGCTCGCCGCCCTCGCGGCGCACAAGCAGGGCAAGTTCTGGGAGATGCACGACGCGCTCTTCGCGAAGGCCGCCGAGCGCGGCGCGCTCGGCAAGGAGGGCGTGTTCACCGAGCTCGCCACGCAGCTCGGTCTGGACACCGCCAAGTTCGAGGCCGACATGAAGGACCCCGAGCTCGCCAAGATGATCGCCGAGGACCAAAAGGTCGCCCAGCAGTTCGGCGCTGGCGGCACCCCGGCCTTCTTCGTCAACGGCCGCCCGCTCTCGGGCGCGCAGCCCTACGAGGCCTTCAAGGCCGTGATCGACCAGGAGATGGCCAAGGCCAAGACCTTCATGGCCGAGAAGGGCGTCAAGGCCGAGGACCTCTACGAGGAGATGATGAAGGGCTGGGAGACCGAGGTGAAGGCGCCCCCGCTCGCGGACCACGTGCGCCGCGAGTTCGACCTCGCCAACGTCCCCGGCAAGGGCAACCTGAAGGACCCCAAGCTGACCATCGTCGAGTGCTCGGACTTCGACTGCCCCTACTGCTCGCGCGGTGCGGACCTCGTCGAGCAGATCTTCAAGGCCCCCGAGTACAAGGACAAGGTCGCCTTCTACTTCCTGAACTTCCCGCTGCCCATGCACAAGAACGCCGAGTCGGCGCACCGCGCCGCGATCGCGGCTGGCAAGCAGGGCAAGTTCTTCGAGATGCACGACCTGCTCTTCGCCGACCGCTCCAAGCGGACCGAGCAGGACTACCGTGACATGGCCAGCCAGCTCGGCATCGACGCTGACAAGTTCATCGCCGACTGGAACTCCGAGGAGGTCGCCCAGGTGATCAAGGACGACAAGGCCGTGTGCGCCAAGCACGGTGTCTCCGGCACCCCGAACTTCTTCATCAACGGCCGCTCGATGCGCGGCGCGGTGCCCTTCGAGATGACCAAGCAGATCCTCGACGAGGAGCTCGCGGGTGGTTTCGAGGCCAAGAAGGCCGGCGGCGCCGCCCCGGCCAAGCCCGCGGGGGCTCCGGCCAAGCCCGCCCCCGCCAAGGTCAAGCCCAGCGAGAAGGGCTGAGCCTCGCTGACGGTGGCGCCCGAAGCCAAGGAGCAGCGTTGTTCCTCGGTTTCGGGCCGCCTCCGGCCTGAGCGCGTCAGCTCACGCTCGCGCGCTCAGGCCGGGGTCGACCCCCGACTACTCTCCACCTAGCCGGAGTCCTTGATGTCCAAAGTAGACGACGAGAGCAAGCCCAGCGACGACGAGACCCTCGAGGAGTCGCGGACCATCGAGCGCCTCGCCAGCCTCGAGGCCGAGAAGGCCAAGCAGGCGCCAGCCGACGACGCCAAAGCGGTCGCCGAGGCGTCGGCGGCGGTCGCCGCGGGCGCTGGCGGCGGTGAGCCGCCCGCTGGCGGGAGCAAAGCCAAGGCCAAGGCCAAGGCCAAGGGCGAGGACAAGAGCAAGGGCAACAAGCTGCTCGGCAACCTGGTGTTCGTGCTCGGCTTCTTCGCCACGCTGGTCGCGGGCTACTACGTCGGCCAGTGGGTGCGGGTGAAGTTCGGGGACAAGCCCCAGCTCGAGGACGACCAGCGCTACCGCGTGGCCCTGCGTGGGGACGAGCCCCAGCGCGGCCCCGACGACGCGCTCGTCACGATCATCGAGTTCGCCGACTTTCAGTGCCCCTACTGCGCCGACTCGGCCGAGCCGCTCGAGAGCGCCATGAGTGGCTACGAGGGCGACGTGCGCCTGATCTTCAAGCACTACCCGCTGCCCGGCCACAAGCGGGCCGCGCCGGCGGCCTACACCGCCTGGGCCGCCCACCAGCAAGACCAGTTTTGGGTCTTCCACGACCGCCTGTTCGCGGCCAAGTCGGCCATCGACAAGGTCCCCGACTGGATCAAGGAGCTCGGCCTCGACGCCTCCAAATTCGGTGAGGACATGGAGTCGGCGGCGGCCAAGCAGGCCGTCGATCAGGACACGCTCTCGGGCTCCAAGGTCGGCGTGACCGGGACCCCCGCGTTCGTGGTCAACGGCCACATGTACCGCGGCAAGCGCGACGAGGTCGGCTGGAAGCAGATCATCGAGGCCGAGCTCGAGTACGCCAAGGACGTCGCCGACGACCAGGACCTCGAGCGCGGTGAGCTCTACGACTTCTTGATGCAGGACGCCCTCGACCGTCAGGTCGGCGCGCCGGCCACCGGTCGGACCAAGCGCGAGCGTCGACCCGGGGAGCCCGACGACAGCGCGGTCTATGCCGTGCCGGTCGAGGGGGCCCCGAGCACCGGCCCCGACGACGCCCTGGTGACCGTCGTCGAGTTCGCCGACTACCACTGCCCTTACTGCGCGCGGGTCAAGACCGCCGTGGATCAGCTGCTCGAGACCTACCCGGACCAGGTCCGCCTGGTCTATCGCCAGCGCCCGCTGGCCATGCACCCCCAGGCCCGCGACGCCTCCAAGGCGGCCCTCGCCGCCGCCGAGCAGGGCAAGTTCTGGGAGATGCACGACCTGCTCTTCCTGCGCCAGTCCAAGACCCTCGACGAGTTCAAGACCCTCGCCGAGGAGCTCGGCCTCGACGTCGCCAAGTTCGAGGCCGACTACCAGAGCCAGGCCATCGAGGACGCCGTGGCCGCCGACGTCACCGTCGCCCAGCGCTTTGGGATCAGCGGCACGCCGGCCTTCTTCATCAACGGGCGCTACCTCTCGGGGGCCCAGGACTTCAGCGTGTTCGAGCAGATCTTCCAAGAGCGCCTCGTCGAGGCCAAGACCCTGCTCGAGGGTGGTACGCCGGCGAGCGGCGTCTACGCCAAGGTCATCGCGGACGGCAAGTCGTCCGTGAAGGAGTGAGGGTGAGCGCCGACGTGGACGAGTCGCGCCGGGAGACCGGCGAAGAGGCGGCCGGAGGCGAGACCTCCAGCGACGGTGATATTCGCGCGACGATCGACGACGAGGTCTCCGGCGAGCTCGGCTACTTGGGCGATGTGCTCGCGGGCACCGAGCCGGCCGCGTCCGCGGATCAGCCGGTGACCGAGCCTGGCGAAGGCGCCGAGCTCGGGGAGAAGACCGCGAGCGGAGAGCAGCCTCGGGGTGGGGAAGAGCGCGAGCCTGGTGGGGCGGCGGTCGAGCGAGCCGCTGTCGCCGAGGAGGCCCTGGCGGCGGCTCGAGCGGCCATCCCCGCGCCCACGCTCGGCGCCAAGCCCAAGCCCGAGCGCCGGGGCTTCGACGCCCTCACCGCCCTGGCCATGCTCTTCTTCGTCGCCGTGGGCGGGCTGCTGGTGTTCGGCTTCGCCCAGGCCCTGGGCCCCGCGGCCGAGGCCCAGCTCGGCGCCGCCTGCCGCCCGCTCAACCCGGAGCCCCGCGAGGGCGCGGCCCCGACCCTCGACCTCGAGGACCTCGAGGGCAACCCCGTGAGCCTCGCGGACTTCGGCGGCAAGTTCTTGATCGTGAACTTCTGGGCGACGTGGTGCGAGCCCTGCACCCGCGAGTGGCCGGACCTCGATCAGCTGGCCGAGCGCCTCGCGGACCGCGACGACGTCGTCATCGTCGCGGTCGGGGTCGACCAGGACAAGGCCGAGATCGGGCCCTACCTCGAGCGCATGGGCCTGTCCGACACCAAGGTCCGGGTGCTGTGGGCCAAGGGCGCCGCGGCCCACGAGGCCTTCGGCAGCGAGAAGCTACCGGACACCTACTTCGTGGACCGCGAGGGCCAGCTGCAGTCGGTGTTCGTCAACGTCCGCGCGTGGGGCAAGGCCGCGGCCTTCCGCTGCGTCGAGAGCATGATCTAGCGGCCTGCCCCGAGCAGGCCGTACTTCTTGAGCTTGTCGATCAGCGACGCCCGGCTGACCCCCAGGGCCCGGGCCGTCGCCGATTGATTGCCGCCTTGCTCGACGAGCGCGCGGGCGATCACGCCGCGCTCGAAGGCCTCGACCTGCTCGCGCAAACTCAGGCCCTCGTAGGCGCTGGTGTCCCCCGCGTGCTCGCTGCCGGCGGCGTTGGCCGGGCGGGCCGCGCCGCCGATGTGCTCGCGGTAGTCGACGAGGGTCAGCGGGCCGGTGGCCGCGAGCGCGGCCAGGCGGGCGATGGTGTTCTCGAGCTGGCGGACGTTGCCCGGCCAGTCCTCGCCGGCCAGGGCGTCGACGAGCTCGGGGTCGAGGGCGAGGGGGCCGAGGCCGAACTTCTCGCCGTAGCGCCGGGCGAACTCGCTGGCGAGGGCGGGGATGTCTTCTCGGCGCTCGCGCAGCGGGGGGATGACGAGCTCGACCACGGCGAGGCGATAGAAGAGATCCTCGCGGAACTGCCCGGCGCGGACGCTCGCGGCGAGGTCGGCGTTTGTCGTCGCGACGACGCGGACGTCGACGCGCTGGAGCTCGCGGCCGACGGGCTGGATCTCGCCGTCTTGGAGCGCGCGCAGCAAGGTCGCCTGGATGCCCATGGGCATCTCTCCGATCTCGTCGAGGACCAAGGTGCCGCCCTGGGCCTGGCCAAAGAAGCCCTCCTTGGCCGCGGTCGCCCCCGTGAACGCGCCCTTGCCGTGGCCAAAGAGCTCCGACTCGGCGAGCTCGGCCGGGATCGCGGCGCAGTTGAAGCGGACCAGCGGGGCCTTGGCGCGGGGCGAGTAGGCGTGGACGAGCTGGCCGATCAGCTCCTTGCCAGTGCCGGTCTCGCCGCGCACGAGCACGGTCACGTCGCGGGTCGCGACGCGCTCGACCGCGCCGAGCAGGCGACGCATGGCCGGGCTCTCGGCGATCACCGGGCGGCCGATCAGCCGCTCGACCGCGCTGCGCCGGCTGGCCACGCGCAGCCGCCGGGTCTCGAGCGCGCGCTCGATCGTCACGGTCAGCTCGTCGATGTCGAAGGGCTTGGCGAGGTAGTCGTAGGCCCCGGCCTTGAGCGCCTGGACGGCGACGCGCTCGGAGCCGTGGGCGGTCAGCAAGACCACGGGCAGCGAGGGGTCGTGCTCGACGACCTCGACGAGCAGCGCGAGCCCGTCCTTGCCGGGCATGTTGAGGTCGCTGAGGATCGCGTCGGCCTCGTCGAGCTGGGCGAGGGCCTCGTCGGCGGAGGCGACGGCGATCACCCGGTGGCCGCGCTCGCCAAAGAGCTCCGAGAGGGCGAAGCGCACGCCCGGCTCGTCGTCGACGACCAACAAGGTGGCGGGCTCGCTCATGCGCTGTGCTTCTCCTGATCTGGCTGATCTGGCTGATCTGGTCGAGCTGGGGGCGGCTGTCGCAGCGAGCTCGAGCGGAGCAGGGTCGGCGAGCTCGCCAGCGGGGCAGGGCGCTCGGGCAGGCGCACGCTGACCCGAGTCCCGCGGCCGAGCTCGCTGGCAAAGTGGACCTGGCCGCCGTGCTGGGCGACGACGCCGAGCACCAAGACCACGCCGAGGCCGTTGCCGTCGGGGCGGGTGGTGAAAAAGGACGTCCCGAGGCGCTCGAGCTGCTCGGGCGAGAGCCCGCGGCCGCTGTCGGTGATCTCGAGCAGCCCGCCGCCCTCTGGCTGCGGCCGGGCCATGACGCGGATCGAGCCGCCGGGCGGCGTGGCCTCGACGGCGTTGGCCAGCAAGTTGAGCAGCGCCTCCTGGAGGCGCTGCGGGTCCCCGACGATCGGAGCGGCCTGGAGCTCGGTGATCAGCTGGACCCCGGCGTGCTCGGCCCGGCCGGAGATCACCAGGCTGACTCGCCGGGCGAGCTCCGCGAGATCGAAGGTCACGGGCTCGAGGTCCTCGAGCGGACGCGAGAACGAGAGGTACTCGCGCAAGATGACCTCCATTCGCCCGATCTCGCCCTCGACGACGTCGAAGCGCTGCTGGGTGCGGGGATCGTTGGCGCCGCGGGCCATCAGCTGGATCAGGCTCTTGATCGCCGCGAGCGGGTTCTTGAGCTCGTGGGCGACCTTGCCGCCGACGGACTGGAGGCGGCGGCCGTGGGCCTCGGCCTCGGCCACGCGCTCGTCATAGAGCGCGATGATCGCCTCGGTCGCCTGGTCCTGGATGTTTGTGTTGATGCGGATCAGCTCGCCGACGATGAACAGCGCCACGACCAGCGAGAGCACGAGCAGCGCGGCGTAGGGCCAGCCCTCGATGGTCGGGCCGGTGATCTCGGCCGGGAGCAGGCCGACGATGATCACCATGAGCAGCGTCCAGATCCCGTAGCGGACCCCGGACCGCCCGGGGCCGAAGGTGAGGATCGGCTGGACGATGCTCGCGCCGAGCACCGGGAGCAGCGGGCTGTGCAGGCCGCCGGTGAGGGCCAGGCGCGCGCCGGTGTTGATCAGGAAGATCAGCCGGCCGCGGACATAGTCGCGCTCGCTCGGGGGGCGGGCGCGCCTGGCCAGGCCAAAGACGATCGGCATGGCGATCATGAAGGCGAGCGCGAGCAGGCGCGGGAGCTCGACGCCGCCGGCCCACATCAGCAGCAGCTCGAGTGAGCCGAACACGAGCCCGATGACGATGTAGCGCCGGACTTGCTCGGGGTCCGGCCTGTGCAGCAGCTCCCGGCTCATGCGAGCGCGGACCGTTGCGAACTGCGTGCCAGGCGCGGAACCCTCGGGGGCTCGACCATTTTCGGGGTCGGGTCCGGGTTTCGACTCGGAATTGGGCTCGCGCACCGCGTGCAACTGTATAGTCAGCCGACAGCTGGTTGTATGGCTGCCCGACAGGAGCATGAATGCGCGGCCCTGACGGTGGCTGCCGTGGCTGTAGAGCACGGGCAGGCGCGCGTCGGGGTGCTGGCATGTGTCTTGCTCAGCCCCGCTGCGCCCGAGCCATGCCTGGTCTCTCATCATTGCGCAGTCTTGTTCCTTGTCTGGCGGTGCTGCTGGCGCTCGCCACTTCGTGCACGAGCGGGAAGGCCTCCCCCGAGCCCGAGCCCGAGCCCGAGGCGAGCCGCGAGGCGCCCCCCACGGTGCCCGAGTCGGCGGTCCAGACCGCGGCGAAGGTCGAGGTCCCAACCTGGATCGTCACCACGGGTTCGCTGGTCGCCCATGACCGCTCCGAGGTCGTGCCCAACGTGCCCGGCAAGGTCATCGAGGTGCTCGTCGAGCGCGGCGACCACGTCGAGGCCGACGATCCGCTGGTTCGCCTCGATGTCCGCGACGCCAAGATCTCGGCGCGCGAGGCCAAGGCCAACCTCGCGGGCCTCGAGGCCGCGCGCGAGCTCGCCGACAAGACCTGCGCGCGCACGGAGAAGCTCGCGGAGCGCGGGGCCGTGTCGAGCGCGGACGTCGAGCGCGAGACGGCCAACTGTCGCCAGGCAGAAGAGAACGTGCGCGCGGCCAAGGAGCGCGCGCGGGCTGCCGCGAAGTCCGTGACCGACGGGCTGATCCGGGCGCCCTTCGCCGGCACCGTGGGCGAGCGCGCCGTGTCGATCGGCGAGTGGGCCAACCTCGGCACGCCGATCGTGACCCTCGTCGAGGATGGCCCGCTGCGCGCCGAGCTCGAGCTCAGCGAGGCCGCGTCGGTCCACGTCGCGCTCGGCACCAAGGTCGAGGTCAGCCCCGTGGCGCTGCCCGAGCTCGCGCTCGTCGCCGAGGTCACGCGCGTGGCCCCGGACCTCGACCCGAGCTCGCGCACCCGGGTGGTCGAGGTCGAGCTGCCCCCTAACCCCGAGCTGATCGCCGGGATGTTCGTGCGCGCCAAGGTGATCACCGGCAGCCGCGAGCTCGCGGCCGTGCCGCGCACGGCGGTCGTCGAGCGCGGGACCAGCCCGCGGGTGTTCGTCGCGGTCGAGGGCGTCGTCGAAGAGCGCCTGGTCGTGCTCGGTCCCGAGCTCGAGGGCGAGCGCGTGGGCATCGCCCGCGGCCTCGAGCCGGGCGAGATGATCGTCGCCGAAGGGGTCGCCGAGGTGCGCGACGGCCAGGTCATCCATTAACCCGCGCCCGGTGGTTGCAACATCATGCAGTGGCTAGCCAGTCTCTCCGTTCGTCGCGCGGTGTTTGCCGCGGTCATCAACATCGTCGTGATCGTGGTCGGCATCGTCGGCTACATGGGCCTGGGCGTCGACAAGTTCCCGAACATCGACATCCCGACCCTCACGATCACCACCGTCTATCCAGGCGCCTCGCCGAGCGCGGTCGAGACCGACGTGACCGAGACCATCGAGGCGGCGGTCAACGCCGTCGCGGGCCTCGACACGCTGACCTCGACGAGCAGCGAGGGCGTCTCGGTGGTGATCGCCTCGTTCACCCTCGAGACCAGCGTCGACGTGGCGGCCCAGGACATCCGCGACCGCGTCGAGACGGTGCTCGACGAGCTCCCCGACGGGGTCGAGGCGCCCCAGGTCCAGAAGATCGACCCCGACGCCGTGCCGATCCTGACGCTCTCCGTCCAGGGCGACGTGCCGATCGCGGAGCTGACCAAGATCGCTGACGACGACGTCAGGCGCCGGCTCGAGACGATCTCGGGCGTCGGCCAGGTCGACATCATCGGCGGGCGAGAGCGCCGCGTGGAGGTCGAGCTCGACCCGATCCGCATGCGCTCGGCCAAGATCGGCGCGACCGAGGTCCAGATGGCGATCGCCCGGGCCAACGCCGACACCCCAGGCGGCACCCTCGAGTTCGGGGCGACCGCCGAGAACGTGCGCGTGGTCGGGCGGGCGGCCAACGCCGAGCAGATCGGCGCGATCGTGGTCCGTCAGCTCGGCGACCGTCCGGTGTTCTTGCGCGACATCGCCGATGTTCACGACGGGATCGAGGACGCCGAGTCGGCGGCCTACCGCGACGGCGAGTCGACGGTCGCGCTGACCTTGCGCAAGCAGTCCGGCGGCAACACCATCGAGGTCGTCTACGCCGCCCGCGAGGTCGTCGAGGCGCTCGCCAGCGAGCTCCCCCCCGGGGTCTCGCTCGAGATCGTGCGCGACAACTCCGAGTCGACGCGCACGAGCATCGACTCCGTGCTCGAGCACTTGCTCGTCGGCGGCATGCTGGCCGCGCTGATCGTGCTGCTCTTCCTCGGGGATCTGCGCTCGACGATCATCTCGGCGATCTCGATCCCGATCTCGGTGATCGGGACGTTCGCGCTGATGTCCATTCTGGGCTTCACGCTCAACATGATGACCCTGCTCGCGCTCGCGCTCTCGGTCGGCATCGTGATCGACGACGCGATCGTCGTGATCGAGAACATCCATCGCTTCATCCACGAGAAGGGCATGAAGCCGTTCCCGGCGGCGATCGCCGCGACCGAGGAGATCGGCCTGGCGGTGCTCGCGACCAGCCTCTCGCTGATGGCGGTGTTCTTGCCGGTCGCGTTCATGGACGGGATGGTCGGTCGCTTCTTGCTCAGCTTCGGCGTGACCATGGCCTGCGCCATCGCCGTGTCGGTGGTCGTCAGCTTCACGGTCGTGCCGATGCTCTCGGCCCGGCTGCTGCCCCCGGAGGACGCCGCGCACAAGCCGGGCCCGGTCTCGCGCTTCGTCGACGCCTGCTACCGCCCGGTCGAGCGCGCCTACATGGCGATGCTGCGCTTCGCCCTGCGCCGGCGCTGGGTGATCGTGCTCGCCTGCATCGCCTCGATGCTCGCGGTCGGTCCGCTGGCCAAGGCCGCTGGCTTCGGGTTCATGCCCGTCAACGACGACGCGCAGTTCGAGCTCTACGTCGAGGCACCCAGCGACACGACCATCGAGGGCACGGCGCTGATCAGCGAGCGCATCGCCCGGGAGACCCGGAGCATCCCCGGGGTCGCCTACACCCTCGCGACGATCGCCGACAACACCCAAAAGCAGGCCAACGTCGCACGAATCTACGTTCGCCTCGTCGACCCGGCGGAGCGCGAGGTCAGCCAAGAGCAGCTCATGAACCAGGCCCGCGAGCTGCTCGCTGGCAAGGTCCCCGAGGGCGTCACGGTCGCGGTCCAGACCGTGAGCGACTTCGGCAGCGGCCAGACCCAGGGCGTCCAGTTCGCGCTCGTCGGCCCCGACCTCGAGCGCCTCGACGGCTACGCCCGCGAGGCCATCGCCCAGCTCGCCGAGGTCCCTGGCGTGGTCGATCCCCAGGCCAACATCGACCCGCCGATCCCCGAGCTGCGCCTGCGCCCGGACCTCGACCGCGCGGCCGCCCTGGGCGTCTCGCCGGGGGACATCTCGTCGAGCCTGAGCCTGCTCGTTGGCGGCGCCAACGTGTCGAAGTACCTGGCCGAGGACGGCGAGCAGTACGACGTGTTCGTGCGCGCGTCCGAGGACGTCCGCCTCGACGAGAACCTGCTCTCGCTGCTCACCGTGCCCTCGCAGACGGTGGGCCAGGTCCCGCTCTCCGACGTCGTGGACGTCGACCGCGGGCTCGGGCCCTCGGTGATCAACCGGCTCTCGCGCGAGCGCCAGATCACCATCGGCGCCAACGTGGCCCCGGGCGCGGCCCAGGGCGCGATCATCACGGCGCTGCAGGAGATCATCGCCGACCTCGACATGCCAGCGGGCTACAAGGCCGTCCCGCTCGGGCAGACCAAGGAGCTCGAGAAGATGGGCCAGGCCTTCGTGTTGGCCTTCTTGCTCGCCTTCGTGTTCATGTACCTGGTGCTCGCGGCGCAGTTCGACTCGTGGCTGCACCCGCTGACCATCCTGCTCGCGCTGCCGCTGACCTTGCCCTTCGCCTTCGCCTCGGTCGTGCTCTTTGGTCAGCAGCTCAACTTGTTCTCGATCCTCGGGCTGCTCGTGCTCTTTGGCGTGGTCAAGAAGAACTCGATCCTCCAGATCGACCAGGCCAACCAGCTGCGCGAGCAGGGCATGGAGCGGCGCGAGGCGATCTTGACCGCCAACCACCAGCGCCTGCGGCCGATCCTCATGACCACGATCGCCTTCGTGGCCGGCATGCTGCCGATGGTGTTCTCGCACGGCATCGGCTCGGGGCTCTCGCGGGCGATGGCGACGATCGTCGTCGGCGGCCAGACCCTCTCGCTGCTGCTCACGCTGCTGGCGATCCCGGTGATCTATTCGATCTTCGACGACGCGGCGAGGCTGTTCGCGCGCATCGCCGAAAAGCGCGGCACGGCCGTGGACCGCGGGCGCGCCGAGGTCATGCTGCCGATCGTCTTGGCGATGGTCCTGGTCCCGAGCGTGGCCCTGGCGGCGCCGCCCAGCGAGCTTCCAGGCGAAGTCCAAGGCGAGCAGCTCCATGAAGGGCAGGCCGGGGTCGACACCGACGGCTCCGAGCCCTTCCCCGAGCCGGACTACGCGAGCACCGAGGACAGCCTGCCCTTCGCGGCCGAGTCGCTCCAGCTCAGCGAGGTGATCGCGGCCGCGCTGACCGAGAACTACGAGTATCGCGCCCAGCTGATCGAGGTCGAGATCAGCGAGGCCGACATCCTCACCGCGCTCGGGGCCTTCGACGTCACGCTCACGGCGGGCTTTGGGGTCGAGGTCCAAAAGTCCGTGCCGCGCGGCTCGGCCTTCGTGTTCAGCACCGGATCGCGGGAGTTCAGCGGCTACCTCGGGGTCTCGCGCAGGCTCGAGAGCGGCGGGACGATCGCCTTGCGCTTCGACATGAGCCGCACGACGACCGACCAGCCGATCAGCTTCCTCGACCTCTCGCTGGGCTCGGCGCCCCTCGACCAATACCTGATCCGGCCGACGCTGAGCTTCTCGCACCCGCTGCTGCGCGGGGTCGGGGTCAAGGTCAACCGCGCGCCGATCGAGCAGGCCAAGATCGCGCGCTCGATCGCCGAGGCCGAGCAGCTGAGCACGGCCCAGGTGCTCGTCGACGACCTGGTCTCGGCCTACTGGGACACGCTCTACGCCGAGCGCGACCTGGCCAACAAGCGCCGCGCCGTCGAACTCTCGCGCCGCCAGCTCGCCGACACCTCGGCCAAGGTGGAGACCGGTCAGCTCCCGGCGATCGAGGCCCAGGCCGTGGAGCAGGGCCTGGCCCAGCGCGAGGCCGAGGTCATCGTCGCCGAGAACCGCCTGCTCGACGCGGGCCTGCGCTTGCGCACCTCGATGGGTCAGCGCTACGAGCCCGGTCGCCCGCTGGGGGTGATCCCGACCACCGCGCCGGACGAGTTCGCGGTCGAGCCCGTGGACGTCGACGCGACGATCGAGACCGCCATGGCCAACGACCCGCGCGTGCGCCAGCTGCAGCTCGCCGTCGCCAGCCGGCGGATCGACGAGACCGTGGCCGCCCGCGACCGCCTCCCGCAGCTCGACTTCACCGCGAGCTTCTCGCCCCAGGGGCGCAGCGTCGACACCTTCGCCGACGCCCAGGAGGGTACGGCGGCCATCGACGGCAGCTGGGGCGAGGCCTTTGGCAACTTCATCAGCGACGACGTGTCCGAGGACGGGCTGTTCGCCGAGTACACCGTATCCGGCGCCCTCGACTTCAGCTGGGCGATCCAAAACCGGACCGCGCGGGGCAGGCACCAGCGCGCCGCCGCCCAGCTGCGCCTGGCCGAGCAGGACCTCGAGCAGCTGCGCATGAACACGGCCAGCGCGGTGGTCAGCGCGACCAACGAGCTGCGCAGCGCCAGCAAGCGCCTCGAGCTCGGCCATCTCTCGCTCGCCCTCGCCGAGCAGAACCTCGAGCTCGAGCGCGCGCGCTTCGAGCTCGGCCAGGCCACCAATTACGACGTGCTGCTGCGCATCGACGACGTCGCTGACGCCGACACGGCGATTTTGCAGGCCCAGCTGGACTATCTGCGCGCGCGCCTCGAGCTCCAGCGGCTGACCGGCGAGATCCTGCCGGCCTATGGCCTGGACCTCGCCGGCTCCCCCGCTTGAGAGCTGGAACTCTCGGCTCGCAGGTCGAGCCGCGCAGTGTTGCCCCGGAGACCCTGCTGGTTCGCCGAGTGGCGCTTTCGACAGGCTGGTCTACCAGCCCGAGGGCCATGGTCGAAGTCAGCGCTGCTTGGCTCCAACTCCACGCTTGAATCGCTTCACCGCCGAGTTCGAGTACCACCAATGAAAATGGCCGGGTCGAAAACCATCGACCCGGCCAATCCATATACATGGATTGGGATCAAACCCCGACTAATTAGGTACTGAGGATGACGCCCGAGGTGTGGCCACAGCTTGCCCCGCAGGTCGACTCGCACGACTTCGCGCAAGTGTCGAGGCAGCTGCGGTTGCCGCAGGTGTAGCCGCAGCTGTCGTTGCCGCAGGTCGGGTCGCAGCCAAACGCCGTCGTCCCCATGGCCCCAATCACCGCGGCCATCGCCGTGTTGGGGTTGAGCACGGAGAACGAGTCTTTCTCTTCTTGCGTCAGGAATTGCAGCGAGCCTACGGCGGCCTCCGGCTTGAACGCGAGGTTGTGGAAGAACTGGGCGTCGCCCTGAGCGATCGCCGCAATTTGTTGGAGCTTATCCTTTGTGATTGCCATGGTTTTTCAGCCTATTGCATTGGTTATCGTGTCGTCATTCATTTAATCGAATTAAGTGATGAGAAAACACAATGCTCATTGCGATTACCGAATGGGTAGGGTAGGGTGCTCGCCGATGAACGTGATTGTGGCGATGAGTGGCTATGAAGGACCCGACGCTTACGCCGAGCTGGCGCGTCGATTGGGCGCGAGCCCACACCTGCGCGGGCCCTGGGCCGTGGTCAGCAAGACGCCCCGTCGCGCGGGCTGGAAGCTGCACCTGACGAGCACCCCGATCGACGCCCCAGCCCTGCTCGAGCGCGTGTCCCCGGTGCTGCTCGAACGCGGGATTCCGTTCAAATTCGTGCGAGACGCCGACCACCTGCGCCGGCTCAACGACGGCGAGTATGGCCCGCAGCAGGTCGGCAAGGTCGTGACGATCTACCCCGAGTCCGACCGCGTCGGGGCCGAGCTCGCGCGCGAACTCGTCGAGCTGACCGAAGACCTATCCGGCCCCATCGTGCGCACCGACTGGCATGTCGGCGCGATCGTGTACACGCGCTACGGTGGGTTCGAGCCCCATATCCGCGTCGATCGTCTGGGGATCCCGAGGCTCATGCTGCAAACGCCATCGGGAGAGTTCATCGAGGACGAATACACGATCCCGCATCTTCCCCCAAAGTGGGCGGGCGACCCATTCGATGGATTGGCCCGACCCCGGCCCGAGCTGTCTGCGGATATTCGTGGCAATTCTCTATTCGGGCCAGGCTACCTCGTGACCGGGTTGATCCACGCCCGATCTTGGGGGGGAACCTACCTCGCCCTGGATCTGCAATGTCGTGAATCGGCGCGGGTCGTGGTCCTCAAGCAGGGCTATCTCCACCATCGCATCGACGCCCATGGCCGCGACGCACGCGCGCGCCTCGCTCACCAGGCGGCGATCCACCGCGCGCTCGCCCCGAGCGAGCGCGTCCCGGCCGGGGGCGGGTACTTCGAGGTCGAGGGCCACGGCTACTTCGCGGTCGACTTCCTCGACGGACGCTCGATCGAGTCCGTGGCCGAGGAGCTCCTCGCCAGCGGGAGCTGGGCCGCGGCCACGCGCGAGGCACAGCTCCGCGGGCTGTCGATCCTCGCCGACCTCGTCGACGCCGTGGCTGCGGTCCACGCGTGCGGCTACCTCCACCGTGACCTGTCCGCGAACAACATCTGGGTCGGCGAGGACGACCGGGTCAAGCTCCTCGACCTCGAGCTCGCCCACGCCATCGGCTCGGACGAGCCGGCCTATGGCGCCGGGACTCCGGGCTTCATGTCGCCCCAGCAGCAGGCCGGCGAGCAGCCCACGCCCGCGGACGACGTCCACGCCCTCGGCGCGTGCATGGTCCTGACGCTGACGGGGCTGGATCCGCGGCGCCTGGCCACGGACGACCCCGTGGAGATGCGCGCGCGCCTGTGCGCGATGATGGGCTGCGACGAGGGTCCGCTCCTCGACGCGATCGTCGCGGCCCTGCACGCCGACGCCGACGCCCGGCCGACGGTCGCGGCGCTGCGGCGCGTGCTCGCGGACAGCCTCGCGCGCGCCCGCTCGCGGGTGAGCCCGGGGCCGCGAGCGAGCCCAGGGCCGCGGGCGACATCACGGCCACAGGCGCTCATGGACGCGGCCGCGCGCGCGGTCGAGCGCGGCCTCGCCGGGCTCATCGAGGGGGTGGCGATCGATCCAGACACGGGCCTGTGGGCGACCACGGCGATCCAGGGCCGGACGATCCCCGAGCACGCGGCCCAGGCCACGCTCGCCCGCGACGCCAACAAGGGCGTCGCGGGAGGACTCTACGCGATCGCCCGCCTGGCCGAGCTCGGCTTCGAGACCCCGGCGACGAGCGAGCGCGCCCGCCAGGCCGCGACCTGGCTGACCACCGAGCCGCCCGCCGACCCGCTCCCCGGTCTGCACTTTGGCGAGGCCGGGGTCGCCCTGGCGCTGCTCGAGGCTCGCCGCGCGGGGCTGTGGTCGACGCCGGATCTCGAGCCGGTCTTGGCTCGCCTGCGCGGCCCGATCGACTGGCCGGACCTGACCCACGGCGCGGCCGGTCAGGGCCTGGCCTGCGTGGCCGCCGAGCAGCTGGTCGAAGGGCTCGAGCTGAGCGCCCAGCGCGAGGCCGCGGTCGCGTACTTGCTCTCGACCCAGGAGGCAGACGGGTCGTGGCTCATGCCCGAGGGCGTGTCGGGGATGTCGGGCGAGGCGCTGACGGGCTTCGCCCACGGCGCCTCGGGGATCGCCTACTTCCTGCTCGATCACGCCGAGCGCTGCGCTGCCCGAGAAGGCGCGGAGCAGGCCTCCGGCGTCGAGGCTGCGCGCGCGGCCGATCGCGCGTTCGCGTGGCTCGACGGCCTCAGGAGCGAGGCCGGCCACGCCCTCCAGTGGCCCTACGGCAGCGAGCACGCCGAGCCGTGGAAGTGGTGGTGCCACGGCTCGCCCGGGATCGCGCTGGCCTACGCCAAGCTGGCGCGCTCGCGCAAGGACGCGGCCGCGGCCGAGGTCGCTCGCCGAGCCCTGGCGATCCACCCACGCGACGTGCGAGCCGGCAACCTCGGGGTCTGTCACGGCCTCGCGGGGCTCGGTGAGATCTACCTCGAAGCCTGGCGCATGCTCGATGATGAAGAGTGGCTCGACCGCGCGCTGGCGATCGCGGAGCTGCTGACCGCCGTCGGTCATGCGACGCCGAATGGTGGGCTGACCTGGACCGTTGAAAACGCCTACGTGCACACGGCAGACCTGATGGTCGGCTGCTCGGGGATTCTGCACTTCCTCGCACAGGTTGCGAGGCAGACCTACCTCGGGTTTCCGCTGATGCCCCGGGTGGAGTGAGGGCGCGCCACCGGCACCGCGGCCGAGCTTCGCCTGAGTTCTTCGAGCCGCAAACTCGTTCTTGACAGCGAAGGATCCTCCGCTAGGGTTGGGCCCATGCGAGCTTGACAGCCTTGGTTGTCCCTCCCGGAGTCAGGGACAAAGCACGACGAGCGAAGACGATCCGCGCGGATTGATTCGCTGGCTTGGGTCGCTCCTCGTGCAGGTTGTCAGGCACGAACGCTCGCGTTCGGCCATCGGTATGGGGTTTGGGGGTAAGCACCCGAAACCTAGCGGGTTCGACTCCCGTCGAGCGCAGACGCTCACACACTACTGCTTGGTCCGTGAGGACCTGCCCCGTGGGGTTCTGGCCGCGCAGCTGATTCACGCTGCAGGCGAGTCTGCACCGGGAGGTCTGGCCAGCGGGACGATCGCCGTGGCGCTCGCAGCTCGCGACGAGGGCCACCTCGTGGCCCTCGAGCGCGAGCTGCTGCGCCTGGCGATCCCCCACCGAGCGATCCGTGAGCCCGATCCTCCCTGGGACGGCGCGCTGATGGCGATCGGGCTCGAGCCCATTGCCGATCGAAGCCGCGTCCGACCCATGACCGGCAGCTTGAAGCTGCTCCGATGACTCGACCGAATCACCCAATTTCGAGAAAGAAACCATGAATACACGTATCGACATGCACCTCATCCACGCCCAGCGACGAGCCTCGGAGGCCGAGCTGCGCGAACTCAAATCCAAGCTGAGGACCCGCTGGACCGCGCCCATGGGCGCTCGCCAGCGCCGAGCCCTCGTCCTCGCCCGCGAGCTGACGGGGATCTACGCCCTGTTGGCCTGGGCTCGCGGCCGCAGCCACCTCGCCGACAGCGAGCGCTCGCGCGAGCTCGCCGAGGCCCTCGCGCCGCGCTATCGCATCGAGGAGCCGCTTCGTGAGTTGGGCTGATCGAAGCATCGCCCAGCTTCGCGCTGGTCAGGTCACCCGCTGTCGCCCGCATGGCGGCTCGATGCGCGGGCGGATCGAGAGCGGCCAGCTCGTGACCCTCGATCCGCGGATCGAGCCCACGATCGACGACGCTGTCATGTGCCGACTTCGGGGCAATGTCTTGGTCCACCTCGTCAAGGCGGTCCAGGGGCAGGGCAGCAAGCGGCGCTTCCTGATCGCCAACAACCTCGGCAAGATCAACGGCTGGGTCAGCCGCGGGGCCATCTACGGCGTCGTGACCTCGGTCGAAGATTGA
The DNA here is from genome assembly GCF_011083025.2 of Pseudenhygromyxa sp. WMMC2535. Lineage (NCBI taxonomy): Bacteria > Pseudomonadati > Myxococcota > Nannocystales > Nannocystaceae > Pseudenhygromyxa > Pseudenhygromyxa sp. WMMC2535. Next base: position 493,724 of record NZ_JABJWV010000001.1, on the reverse strand, counting down.
GACCTCGCCGAGTGAGTGCCTGCGTACAGCGACGGGGCAGACCCGGTGGCGCGAGCGTCATCTCCTAGGCTGGCGCCGTCATGACACGCGGGGCCATGTTCGAATCCGGTCGGGAAAAACACAACTCCCACGCGACTCACCGTCTGGATGCCCACGACCCCCATGACCACAGCCGCGTCTGTGGCGCAGGTGCCCGTGCGCGCGGATGAGCGAGAGGACGCGCAGCGCGAGCGGCTGGCTCGCTGCTACCGCGATCACGGCCCGCGCCTGGCTCGGCAGATCGTGGCGATCACGGGTAACCCGAGCTGCGTCGAGGATCTCGTCAACGAGACCTTCATCCGGGCGCACGAGCACTTCGATCGCTTCGAGGATCGCTCGGCGCTCTCGACATGGCTGCACGGGATCGCCATCAACGTCGCGCGGGCCCACGTGGCGAAGCGGAGCCGTCGCCGTCGCCTGGACGCGGCCTTGCCGGAGCCGGCGAGGCAGGGGGAGGACGTCGAAGACGCGGTCCGCGGGCGCGAGGCGGTGCGGCGCCTCTACCTGGCCCTGGATCAGCTCGACGCGGACCTGCGGGTGGCCTTCGTGCTGTGCGTGCTGGAGCAGCGCTCGCTCAAGGAAGGCTCGGCGCTCCTCGGTGTCCCGGTGTCCACGCTCCACGCCCGCAGGCAGCGCGCCGAGGCCTTCGTGCGCGCGCAGATCGAAGGAGAGGGAGAGCCTTGAGCGCAGCCTACGACGAAGTCCTGGACCAAGCGCGCGGGTGGCTGGGGTCGACGAGCCCCGCGCTCGGGGGACCGGAAGCCATGCTCGCCGAGCTCGACGCGCGCCAGCGCCGAGCGGCGCGTGTTCGTGTGCTCGCGGCGCTGCTCTCGTGCCTGGTCCTCGTCGCCTTCGCGGTCAGCGTGCTCGCCCATCCCCTGGGTGCTTCGACTTGCGACTGGGTCAGCCCCGGCGGCGTGCTGCGCTACGGCCTCGTCCACGTCGCTGGCTTCGTGCTCGCCTCGGTGCTCGTGGCTCGCCAGCGCACGTGGACCCAGCTGCTGGTGCGCGCGTGCTGGTGGTCCTCTTTGCTGGCGGCGTCCGTGGGGCTGTGGACCGAGCTCGGGACGCTGCCGCTGCTCATGCCGACGCTGCTGCTCGCGTCGGGGATCGGGCTGTGGTCCCTGGGAGAGCTCCCCCTCGACGTCCACGCGCCCGACGGCGGCTTCCCGCTGATCCGCCACCGCGAGCTCGTGGTCGTCATGCTGGTGTTCGCGGTCGCCGACGTCGAGACCCTGCTGGCGTCGGCGCTCAACCATGACGAGCCGGGCTCCCTGGGCTACGCGCTGACGGACCTGGCGTGCGCGCTGACGATGATCGTGGGGATCATCGGCCTCTATCGCCTGCGAGCGTGGGGCTTTGCCCTGGTCGTGCTCGCCAACCTGGGGATCGCGGGTCTGGCCCTCGGCGGGCTGCTCAACTACGACCCCGGCTTCTCCGTCCTGTTCGCGACCACGGCGGGGATCCAGATCGGGCTCGGGATCCCGCTGATGCGCGCGCTCTCGGGGGCCCAGGCGCGGCTGCGGGCGCCGCTCGTGCGCTGGCCGCGGTGGACGTCGCGGCCGCTGCTCGCGGCGGCGATCGGGCTCGGGGCCTTCGCTTCATGGCGGGCCGCGCAGCCCGAGATCCTCGCGGCTCACTGCGCCGACACCTGAGCCGATCCCGCGGGAGTCCAGGACGTCGGGAATTCGGACCGTCGGGAATTCTGGACGGCTCGCGTGACTCAAGCAGCGATGCTGACAGTGCCTCGTCCACGGCTCGCGCTCCTCGGCGCGCTCGCCATCTTCGGCTGCCTCGATCCGAGCGAGCCCGGCAACCTCGTGCCGGCGACGGTCCTCGACGACCCCGAGCTCCCGGCGCTCGATCTCGCCGACACGCGGGTCCACCTCGAGACCTTTGGCGACCCCGACGATCCGGTGATCGTGGTCCTCCACGGCGGACCCGGGAACGACTACCGCTACCTGCTGCGCCTGGTCGAGCCGATCGCGGGCGAGAGCCTGGCGGACGACTACTTCTGGGTGTTCTGGGACCAGCGCGGCGCGGGCTTGTCCCAGCGCCACGGGATCGAGGCGCTGACCCTCGACGCCTACCTCGGGGATCTCGAGCAGGTTGTCGATCATTTCGCCGCGGACCGCCGCGTCGTGCTCCTGGGTCACTCCTGGGGAGGACAGTACGCGGGGATGTACATGAACGCTCACCCCGAGCGGGTCGCGGGGGCGATCCTGGCCGAGCCGGGGCGGCTGCGCTGGGACATCGAGGAGCTCGAGGACGACTTCGACTTCGACTACTTCGCCGAGCACCTCGGCGACCTGCTGTGGGCGCGGCAGTTCGTCTCGATGCAGGACCACGCCCGCGCCGACTACGTGACCTCGCTGTTGCTGCTCGAGGAGACCAACGCGCGGCTGGAGGATCCCAGCCCCAACTGGCGGGTCGGGGCGGCCGTGCTGCTGGATCTCTACCTCGAGCAGATCGAGGCCACGCACTTCGACTGGACGCCCCGCCTGGGCGAGGTCGAGGCCGAGGTGTTGTTCATCACTGGCGGGCTCTCGATCGATCTGGGCACCGAATTTCAGCTTCGGCAGACGCCCTGTTCGTGGACGCGCGGATCGTCGAGATCGCCGACGCCGGTCACACGGACGTGGTGTGGGCGAAGGCGGCGGACACCGTGCCGGTGATCCGCGACTACCTCGAAGGGCTGGAGCTCGAATGAGTGCCCTGACTTCACTGGCGCTGACGGCGATGTTGGCCGGGGCTGGTCTGGGTCAGCGGCCCTCGCCGGAGACGGGGGCCAACGTGGTCGGGACCGAGCTCGGGCTCGACGGCGCGACGCTGGCGTGGTCCCTCGGCTACGCCCGCGCGCTCTTCTTGCCCCGCGAGCGCAGCTTGGTGCTGGCGACTCGCTTCGCGCTGCCCATGACCCAGCCCGACTTTGGCGACTGGCGCTGGGAAGCGGGCGCCCGGGTCGACGCCCTCGCGCTCGGCCGCTTCGCGTGGCCCGTGGAGCTGGACCTCGTGCTCCGCGGGCTCTCGAACCGCTCCGTCGGTGCCCTGGGTATTGGCACGGAGCTGATCACCATGCCGGGGTGGTACCCAAAGCGGTGGTTCATCGCCGCGGAGCTGAGCTGGGATCAGCAGTGGGGCGTTCGCCTGGAGCACAGCGCGGCCTACGAGCGCTTCGTGTACGAGGGGGTCCGAGACGGGTGGTATGGCCCGACGGGCGCCACGATGCGCTACGGGCTGCGGGTCGGAGGGCTGCCGTGGCGTCACATGGAGCTGTGGGCGCGCGGTGGCTACGAGCAGCACGGGCGCTTCGATCTGCTCGCGCCTCCGCTCTACGCGATCGCGGGGGTCAACTTCCGCTTTTGAGCCGGCGGCCCGATTGTGTGTCGGCCCAAGGGTCTCGCACGACGACCGCTGCTCGGGGGCCGGAAGGGTCGCTGCAAGTGCACAGCGCGACTCGTCCTGGCGCATATCCCCGAGCCCAGGCCTGCATGGCCCAGATGATCTCCACGAGTCCGCTGGCAGCACCGACGTCGCCGATGAACGCTGCGGGCTGCCAAGTCGGCACGTCGGACCGCGGGGCACGGAGCAAGCGGGCGAGCGCCATGTCGTGTTCTTTGACGAACATGGTCTCGTCTGCGTGGTCCACGAGCCGCCAACCGACGTGGTCCATGTCGACTCGAGCGCTGACGAGCGCGCTGCGGATCGCCTCGGTCAGCCCAAGGCCACGCACGGGCGCGTCGTTGAGCAGCGTGGCGACCTCGTGGGCAGCTCCGTGGGACGCGATCTCGAGGCCGCCACGATGCGCATCGAAGGCGGACACCAACAAACACGCAGCAGCCTCTCCGGGGATGATGCCGTGCGGGTTGCCCGGCTCGCGCAGTCGCCTGCTCTGGCGTAGGGCCTGAAGCTCGAGCGCTCCGAGCTGGCAGTCGACCGCGCACAACAGAACATGAGGCGCGCCCTCTGCGATCCAGCGTGCTGCCGCGGGGAGGGCGTCGAAGGCCGTCGGGCTGCCGCCACGCATGGTCGCGGTGAGTTGGCGGTTGGGCATGCGATCCAGCAGGGCTTGCGCTGTCCTGGGTCGACCATCGCGGGTGACCAGGATCGCGGGACAGCGAGCGAGAGCGTGCTGCGGAACACGGCGCGCGAGATCATCGAGCGCGCATTCGAGGAGCGCGGTCGCGCGATCGCGCTGGCTTCGCGCACCGACGACGCTCAGATAGGATCCGTAAATCGACTCACCATCGACATCGAGTCCGAGCAATTCGTCGAGCGCTTCGATGACCGCAATTCCGGCCCGCATCGCCGCACAAGCGGCCTCGGCGTACGTCCCTGCTGGACAACACAAGCCCGCGGCGTCGAGCCGAAGTCCGAGTGAGGTCCCGTTCATCGGCGAGACTCCTCGCGGGCTCGAGCTCGCCAGCGCAGGTAGGTGCCCAGGCTCTCGAACAGCGGCTTACCACGGCGGTAACCTATCGGCCCGTCACGGACGGGTCGCTCGCCGACGTGGACACCTCTGAGGCGAGTGAGCTGCTTGGGTAGTCGGGTCGAGGTGCGCCAGGTCAGGTGCATGCGATGCAGGTGCGGCTCCACCACGACCGTGTCGAGGACAGCCCGGCTCGACCGAACTCCGTCGACGAACGCAAAGTGGATCCAAAGCTCCTCCCTTGGCACGACAAATTCGACGACCGGCACCTCGGACATGTGGACGCAGCGAATTCGCTCACCGCCTCGAAAGTGTGGGAACTGCTGGTCGGCGGGGGCCGACTGAAAATAGTGCTCGTCGAAGTCCTCGGGGAGAAGCGGGCAGATCTGCTCTCTCCACCGCTGGTCGTAGGTGCCTGCCCAGGAGATCCGTGGTTGCCAGGAGCGACCGACCCACGCGAACCCATGCGGTCGAGGACGATCCGAACGCGACAGGATACGCGCGTCGACGGCCTCGACGTTGGGCAGGACGTCTGCATACCCGACACCCACGAGGTTGCGGGGATCGACCTGGCCTTGTGAGTCTGCGCCGCCAAAGCTGTGCTCCCAGGTCAGAGGTATCTGGCAAAAGGGGAGCGGGGACGATGCGCGTGCGAACCTGCCGGACGAGGTCCAGTGGCGCTCGCCCGAGACGAGCGCGTCCTTGCCTCGCCCGTTGACTTCGAGCCGAACTGGTAGTTCACGTACAGGGGTGCCGCCAGGTGCGATGGCACGGCCGAGCACGATGACATCGGTCAGTGGCTTGTAGCGGCAAAAATCGCTTTCCCAGGCGATGCTGCTGGTCCCCGGGTCGCCCGTGTGGACGTCGGCATGGACGAAGGGCGCGGGCTGGTCAGTCGAGATCGTCGCGCCGCTCGATATCACCGCATAGCTACTCCGCGCGACGACGACGCAGTGGTCGTGGCCGAGCTTGTCGGTCGCGACCGCGAGCGCTGCGAGCAGTGGCGTGGTGTTCGTCGTGATCTGCATCGCGCGCTAATCGGGGACTCGCCGGCCAAAGAAGTAGCGGACGCCTGGCTCGTACTGGTCGAGGTTGCCGGTCTCGAGCAGCTGCTCGAGCATGGCGATGGCGGCGATGGTGTCGTGGCGACCGTTGTCGAGGTAGAAGCCGGTGAGGTCGCAGCCCGTGTAGGCCTCGAGCAGCATCCGGTGCGTGTAGGTGATGTCGGGCTCGCGGCGCTCGCGGATGTGTACGATGGCCTCGCGGGCAATGTCTTCGAGCGCGAGCACCCGGCCGCCCCACACGCACGAGTGCGAAGGGAGCGATGCGGTGACTTCGGCGATCTTGGCCGCGGTGCCCTCGAGGTAGCTGGCGACGTCGTACTCCTTGGGCGGGATGTACCAGTCGGGCTCGTCCGGGTGTGGGGGGAGCTCCTCTGGACCGAAGAACACAGGGCCCCACTCGGGTTCGAGGAGGCGCGAGAGCATGAAGCACGCGGAGCTGTATTTGAGTTTGTTTTCGATGCCCCGATACAGATCGAAGATCACTGGCGCCGTCCACAGATAGTTGCTCATGCCGAGGATCTCGATCGTCCACTGGGCGTGGACGTCGGCCCAGGCGGGGAAGTCCTGCTCGACAGGCTTCAACGTCGAGGGGAGCGAGCGCAGCAGTGACGTTGGCGCTGCGTGGGAGAGTAGCTCCGCACCAACTCCCCAGACCCACGCGTCGTCGTGGGCCTCCATCGTGCGAACCAGGTGGTGGAAGCAGCTGAAGTCTCCTGCACGCGCGCGAGCGAGGACCGCATAGATGACCGGCTCTGGCTTCTCGGAGCGGAGATTGTGCTCTGCACCAACATCTGCCGGTGGTGGACTGGCCCAGTGGAACCCGCGACCGCCCGACATGAGGGTTTTACTGGCGAAAGTGTACTCTCTCATTTTGCGTGGAGGTCGGCGGCGAGGCCTTGTAGGCGGGTTTGTGCGTCATCGAGTTCGGAGCATGAGGGACTGAGGACGTCTTTGGGGATGAGGTTAGGTTGATGTAAGGGACATCCACCCGCGGAAAGGGGGGTCTTGTGGCAAATCTCCGAGTGTGAGCTGCACTGATAGCCCTTATTTCGATATTCCTGAATGCAGTCCCGTCGTACCTTGTTTCTGAAGCCCAACTCATGACGAACTCCGGGCTCAGATGTACGAGGCTCAGGGTTGGTCTTCTTGAGGTAGGTCCGACACCCCTGGTCCTCAGGCTTGTTCGTCAGGTTTTCACAAGGCGGGTCCTCGTTCTGCGCGTCGACGAGGCGTTGAAAGCGGGGCGGATCCGATCCTGAGCAGGCTCCCCAGCGCGTTGCAGGAGGACGGCGACTCTCCGGTTGTGGTTTCCGAGGTCTGAGATCATGCTGGGCTGGAGGTCACCATGGCAAGCCGGAAAAAGCCCAAGAAGCAGCCCAAGAAGCCGAACAGTGAGCTGGTGCGGAAGCTCGCGGCGATGATCAAGCAGAAGGTCGACGAGCAGCTCGGGCCAGATGCGACCTTCGAGCAGCGGCGTGATCTGGAGGCGGAGCTGATGCGAGACGTGCTGTGGCAGCGTGAGGACGACGACTTGCGCGAGTCTGTCTCGGAGGCCGACGTGGTCGAGGTCGGAGGCCGACGCTACGCTCGCCTGTCGCAGCGGTCGTCGGCGACCTACCACGGACGCTGGGGGCCGCACACGATCGAGGAGGCGCTCTACCGGGAGCTCGGCGTGCACAACGGGCCGACGATCAAGCCGCTGGAGCTGTGCGTCGGTATGATCGCCCGACGCTTGACCCCCGACTTCGCCCGCATCGCTGGTGAGCTGAGCGCGGACCTGAACAGCCGCGAGCTCGAGAACATCCTGAGGGTGGTCGGGATGCGGCCTCCGAGCCGTTCGTTGCTCGAAAAGCGCGTCAAGCTGATGTCCGCCGACATCGTCGAAGACGTCGACATGCTCGAGGCCGCGAGCAGGGCCGTGGAGGCCATCCCGCCGGGAGTGGCCTCGATCAGCTGCGGGCTCGATCGCTTCTCGGTGCGCATGGCTGAGCAGCTCGACGCCGACCTCGCGGAGGCGGCGCGACCGAAGCGGCGGCTCGCGGAGTACGTCCGCAAGCCGCCGCCCCCCAAGGAGCACCACTGGCGAAAGGCGTGGGTGGGCAGCGTCACCATCCCCGACGCGGAGGGACAGGAGCTGCACACCTGGCGATACGCAGCCGATGCGGGGGAGGACGTCCGAAAGCTCGCCGAGCGGGTCGCGGCGGACGTGGCGTGGATCCTCCGTAGCCACCCACAGCTCCCGGTTCACGTGGTCCAAGACGCCGCGCCCGAGCTGCGTGCGCTGCCCGAGGCGTTGGCTCGAGTGCTGCCGAGCGACGCGAAGGTCCGGACCTTGATCGACTTCGAGCACCTGACGAGCAACTACCTCGATGCAGTCGTGGATGCCTGCGAGCCCGAGGGCGATCCCTTCAACATGAAGAGCTGGTATCGCGGCGAGCTCCTGCGCGACGACGGAGCGATCGAGCGGATCTGGCGAGGTCTTCTGGAACGGGCGAAGCGACTGCCGGGCCGGGACACGACCGCTCGCACGGCGGTCGCGGCCGCGCTCAGCTACATACGCCATCGCAAACCACTGATGCGTTATGCGTCGTCGTACGCGGCCAACCTGCCCATTGGTAGCGGCGCGACCGAGAGCACCTGCTGGACGATGCAACGCCGCGTCAAGCGCCCCGCGCAGTCCTGGGAGGTGCCTGGCCTGCGAGGAACGCTCGCACTGCGAGCCCTCGTCATCTCGAAACGCTGGCGCGCCGTTTGGGCCACCTATGCCGCTGTCCATCGCCACGAGGTCACGCTCGCCCATTGATCAGGATCGAATCCACCTCGGTTGAAAGTCTGCTCGGGTCTTGTCGAGCTGCGCACGTGCGTTGTCGATCTTGGTCTGGTTGGGCTGTCCGGTCTGCGCGTCGAGCTGACCTGCCCAGCCAGGCCGCTGCTGCGCCAGGAACGAGCCAATCCCCGCGACTTTTTTTCTCGTGATAGTCGAGCGCCACCTTGTACCACTCGAGCTCATCGATGGGCTCGTAGGGGCTACTCGTGTTCGGGTCGAACTGGTTCGCATGGAGAGGGCCCTTGCAACACGGGCACTTGTCGAGCTGCTCGCTGACCGCAGGGGGGTCCACGGCCATGTCTTCTAGTTCCGGTGACGGCCCCTCACCCGGCTCGCTTCCATGGTTCGAGGTCGTCATGTCGAGGTGGCGGCAGACCTTCTTGCCCTCGACCTTGACGTCGATCGAGCCCGAGGAGAACTGCGTCTTACCGGCGATCTGATGCGTGACGAGCGAGGCTCCAAAGTTTCGCGTGGCAGCTTCGTTGCCGAGCGCTTTGCTGCGATAGAAGCTCTGCCCCTGCAGCGCCACGGGCTTGCCCCCGATCTTGACCCGCTTCGAGCCCTTCTCGAGATCGCGCGAGAACGACGACAGCGGGTAGGGGACCGGCACCGGGCCGCTCGGCGGTCCAGGCGGGCTGGAGCACACGCTCGGGAACGCCGAGACGACCTTGCCCGAGCCCGCCTTGCAGGCGATGGCCATGCCGTTGGCGAAGACATTCTTCGACACGCGCCCACGCTAGCACGAAGTCCCCCACGTGCCCACAGCATCACTCGACGGGTGCGATGAGCCGATAGAGAATACCCTCCCGTGGTTGATCAGGGGCGAGCGCCAAAGTCGTCGAGTCCGCGGCCCGGGAATTGGTCGGCCATCAGGGCCTGGCAAGGCCCGGCGAAGATCTGCTCGAGCCGTGAGCGCTCGAGCGTGCGCAGCGACAGGCTCGTCCGCGGTCGAGCGTTGCGCTGGCTCGGCTCTAGACCCCCGGCGACCGGAATCCCGAGCAAGCGAGTCAGCGCCGGGCCGGCACGACCGAGCTCGTCGGTATGGACGACGAGCGAGCGCGCGGGCGGGAGCTCGCGCAAGATCGCCGCGTTGTGACGAGCCCAGGCACCCGCGAGCGCGGCTGCGATCACGTCGAGCTCGCGCTCGAGATCGTCACGACCCGCGAGCCGACCGACGAAGGACTCGAGCCCACACTGCACGAGCAAGAACTCATGCACCCTCGACGGCATCCCCTGCGTGCGTCGGGCGAGAAAGTTGATCATCGAGTCAACCCAGCCATAGACCTCGCGCAGCGTGAATACGAAGCAGGAGTCGGGGAAGGCCTCGCTAAGCTGCGGGATCAGCCAGGCGTTGCAGCCCGAGGCGTCGAGTTCGAGCATTCCGGCCTCGTCGCGCGCGCGAACGAAGGCGCGCAGCTCCTCGGCGCTCGCCTCACCCGCGCGCCATCGGCTGAGCAGCTCGACCGACTCGCGGAGCATGAATTCGTGCTCGACGTGGTAGTCGCGCAGCAGCTGGCACAGCGCAAAGGTCCCGGTCCGAAACAGGCCGACACCGAAGGCCTGAAAGCGACGCGCGCGGTGATCGAGGCCCCGACGCACGCGGAGCTCGAGGTGCGAGCGCAGCGAGACCTGCTCGCGCTCATGGATGTCGGTTGCGAGACAAAAGTGCTCGAGCTCGGCGCGGGTCGGCGGACGCCCGAGCGCGAGCAAGTCTGTGACCAGGGCGAGGACCTCGTCAGCGGCTCGCGTCGACATCGACGCCTTCGGTCCCAGAGTCCAGGCGATAGCCGATCGACAGGGTCGTGACCGACTCACCCGGAGCGACAGCTGTGCGGGCGTGGACTACCGCGCCCGAGTACACGATCACCGCCTCGCCGGGAGCCAGCTCCACTCGCTGAGGCTCGCGGCCCACGGGGTAGACGAAGAATGCCGAGCGCTTCGGGCCCGAGGCTTCGTGGGCGACGAGGTAGTGGGTGATCAGCGAGAAGCGAGGCTCATCGATGTGTGGCGCGATCCCAGCTCCGCTACGATCATAGTAGTGATAGACGGGTGCAGGCTCGACCGTGGGGTCGGTCGCGCCGACGAGGCCCTCGAGCCAGGCGATCTGGCCCGGATCATGAGCGAGCTCCTGAGCCGCTCCGCCGGGCTGGGGGTCCCAGTGGGCGATGAGCGGTCGCGTCGTCACGTAGCTCGAGCCACGCCCACCCCGGGCCTCGACCTGTAGCTCGGCCAGCCGCGTGTTGGTCATGTGTGGGGGACGACCTCGCCACACGAAGCCCCGCGGGCTGACCCGAGCGCGCAGCTCACTAACCGACGAGAGCTCGGTGATCGCCATGTTGACGATCGCAGCCGCGCTCGGGTCGCGCGGTAGCTGGCCATCGCGCAGCTCCATGGCTGCGCCAGATAGTACAGTATGCAACATTTGGAGATATGCCCGCCGCTCGTCGGGGTTGGACGCGACCTCGCGCAGCTTGTCACCAAGGCTAGCTGTAGAGCTTTTTGTCATATATTATCAGCCCGACAAATCGTGGCAGAACAGCTCGGGTCCCACAAGCCGACCTCGAGGTCTGTATCCAAGGTGAATGTCCGTGAGTGGTCCAATTGATCTTCTCCTCCTCAATGCCTCCAATTATCCGGGGCAGCCAATTTTTCCCTATGCCTTCGTCCAGGTCTCGGCGCTCGCGCGGGCTCGCGGGCTCGCGGTCACGCGCCTCGACCTCCTCGGCCGCCCACGCGACGAGTGGCCGGCGTTGATCGCCGAGCACATCGCCGAGCACAGCCCGCGGATGGTCGGCTTTCACATCCGTCAGCAGGACAGCCAGTACCTCCACCAGTACAAGCAAGTCTCGGGCCTGTCTCGGCCAAAGACCCGCTATTTCCCTGTCGACGACACCCGCTGGCTCATCGAGCAGGTTCGCGAGCGCAGCGACGCGCCGGTGGTTGTCGGCGGGTTTGGGTTTAGCGTTCACGCCGCCCGGGCCTACGAGTTCCTTGGCCCCGACTATGGCGTGTGCGGGGGGCCCGACGCGTTTTTTGAACACTTCGAGGCGCTCGTTTCGCGCGATGTCGATGATGCCTCATCCGTCGCTAACTTGATCTGGCGTGATAGTCAAGGGGTCGTGCAATTCGGTCCGCGCGAGTTTTTTGAGCCCGCGTCCCACGTCGAATACGACGATCGGATCTTCTCGGAATTGTGTCAGTTCTACGCTCGTCATGGCGTCCGTCTGAGCCTCGGAGGGCTCGGCGAGGTCGACGTCCCCGTCGAGATCATGCGTGGGTGCCCGTGCAAGTGCTATTTCTGTACGGAGCCCACGGTCAAGGGGCGCAAGGTTCGCAAGCGTGACCTCGACGTGGTCATGGCCGAGGTCGAATTTCTCGCCGCACGCGACGTCCGCTGCGTGTGGTTCATCTGTTCGGAGCTCAACATGGCGGGCATGAGCCACCCCCTCGCTCTCGCCGAGCGAATGCAGGCCTTCAACCGCGACCGCGGCTCGAGGCGGGTATTGTGGAAAGCCTACAACATGCCGCGGCCGGGGATGACCCGCGAGCAGCTGCGCTTCATGATGTCGACGGGCTACATCCCGGGCTGGAACGAGTTCACGTCCTTCGACGACACCAACCTCGCGCGCACGCGCATGCCCTATCGTAGCGCCGACGTGGTCGCGTACCTAAACGACGTGCTCGAGCTCAGCGAAGACCGGGAGATCTACTACGGGCCACCACTCGTCAAATTCGAGATGTTCCTCGGCAACGCATACATGGACGCCGCGGCGCTGCGCAACACCCTGGCCGTCGTCGACCGCGAGGGCTTTCAAACCCGCCATCCCTACGGCGGCGCGATCCTTGCCACGCGGGTCTACGAACTCGACGGAGCGCTTGGCTGCGGCACATCCGAGACCTCGTTCAGCATCGGCCCCGAGGGTCCGACCGAGTCTCCGGATCTGCTTCGCCCGACCTTCCACTACTCACCTGCGTTGCTCGACGCGCTCGGCAGCAGGGCTCGCGTCGAAGACTTCCTGCGCTACGTCGGGAGCACCTTCTTGTCGTATCGCTACCGCGCGTTCCTCGATCTGCGCAGCTTCTTGTTGGCGACGAGCTCGCCTGCACAGCTTGCAGGGCACCTGGCCACCCGCGCGCTGCTCGGCCAGCTGTGCAGCCTCCATGTCCAAGCCCACGCTGGGCGCAGGCGTCACCCCGAGCAAGAGGTGATCGATGCGCGGGTGCTCGAGTTGTGGCAGGACCCCTCGGAGGTCGCCCTCGCGGCCCTGCTCCAGGCGTCGATGCCCGAGGCGAGCGTCGCCAACGGGATCCTCGACGAGCTCCTGCGTGTGCTCTTTCAGCTCGCCGAGCCCGAGCTCGAGCCACTCTACACCTACCTCGGCATCGAGGCTCCCGGCGATCGCAAGACCCCCTATCGGGTCATGCGCCAGCTCTACGCGCGCTTCGAGGACGAGCCCGCGTTGATCGAGGGGGCAGTCTCGACCCTCGGCCTCGCGCCCGGCTCGCTCGCGCGCTTGCGCTTGCACCACATTCTGTTCGACTACAACGTCCGTCTCGAGCCCGAGCTTGGCGAGCTACTCTTCGAGCCCCGCGCAGAGCCGGCTCAGCTCGTCGGGTCCTAGGCCACGCAGGGCCTCGCGCTCACTCGCGCTCAACGAGCCCAATAAGGCCGCGAGCTTGGCTCCTGCGCCTTCACCTCGGCGCGGGGTCGGGCCGATCGCAAAGCGAGGAACCAGGCCGAGGAGCGGAGGCTCGAGCACGTACTCCTCGATGACTACGCTGATCCGGGTCGAAGAAGTTCGCGCGGCCGTGATGCCGTGGACGAGGTCACCGCGGAACTGAACGAGGAGACCGATCTGCGGATGCACACGGTGCAGGTGCCCGTCGGGCTCGAGGATCTCTAGCGCTCCGCCCTCGAGATCTTCGGGCACTTGGACGTAGACGACGCAGACCCGACGCGGGACGGTATGCACACCGAGGTGGGTATCGAGGCTGCAGTCGAGGTGGGCCTCGACGCGGGCGGCGTCGTGGATGATCAGGGCGTTGATGAAAAATGCGTTGCTTTCGGGGGATGTGGCGCAGGCGAAGGCCGGCGCGAGCATCCCAAGCTCGTCGTGAAGTCGGTTGAGCCCCTCGCGGGTGAACACGGCCTGGACGCCCGAGCTGCCCGTGAACGCTGGTGAGAGCGCGTTGTCTCCGACCAGCGGTGAACGCTTCAACGCGGCACAGATCGCCCGGCAGGTCGCGGGATCGAGGGCTTCAGATCGCTCGGCGTGGAGCCCGTTCACGCGTCCACGCTCCAGTCTGTGCGGCGCAGTTCGTAGAGGTTGTCCTGCTCGTCGAGATCCTGGCCGACTACGCGAAAGCCGAGGCGCCCGACGAGCGCCGCGGAGCGGTGGTTGTCGAAGTGGACCTCGGCTCCGAGCGCGTCGATCTCGAAGCGCGCGAACAGGTGGCCGATCAGCGCGACGCTGGCCTCGTGGGCTAGGCCCTGGCCCCAGTGGGTCGGGTCGAGGACGAAGGCGATCGAGCTGCGGCCATCGGGCCGAACCGTCGCCTGCCAAAATCCGATCGCCGTGTCGGTCTCGCGCAGGAACAAGATCCAGTTGAGCCAGTATTCGCTGCCGTCGGGACTGCGCCCGCCGCTGAGGAAGGCGTAGCGCCGGCGAAGGTCCTCGAGTGAGGCCGGGGGCTTGCCTGGCAAGTAGGTATAGATTCGCGGGTCACTCAGAACCGAAAACATCGACTCGGCGTGATGTTCTTCGACGGGTTCACAGCGCAGGCGTTTGGTCTCGATCATGACTGGGTCTCCGGGTTGGCGACGATCAACACGTCGGCGAGGATCAGCGGGGCGAGGAGCTCGACATCTTCGGGTCGCGGCGCGAGCTGGTCGACGAGCACGCGAACAGGCCGAGGTCGCTCGCCAAGCGAGATGAGGTGGTCGTGCATCTCTTGCGAGATCGGCCAGCTGTCTGTGCCGTTGGTCAGCGTAGCGATCCGCCGGCCGTCGGCATAGAACTGGGTCAGGAACACTCCCGGCGCGAGGCTGAGCTCGCGCTCGGCGAGGACAACGAGGGGATCGCGGCGCTCGACGAGGAGCCCGTCGAGCACGAGCCAGTCGATGTCCGGTTTGTCGAGGAACATCTCGAGCGCGTTGGCTGGGGTCTCGACGATCGGCTCGCCGGCGCGGTTGAACGAGGTGTTGACGAGGATCGGGTAGCCGCTGCGCTCGCCGAAGCGCTCGAGCAGCTCGTGGAGGGCCGGATCCTGGGCCTTGGTCAGCGTCTGGGCCCGCGTCGATCCATCGGGGTGGCTCAGGGCCGCGAGCGCGTAGCGATGCTCGGCGGGGATCGTCTGGGACATCGTCATCCACCAGCTGTCGTCGGGCCCGTCGAGAAAGTGTTGGGCGCGAGTCTGGGGAACGATGGGCGCGACCGGGCGCCACGATTGGCGACCCTTGATTCGATTGAGGCGATCTTTGTTGGCGGCCAGCAAGGGCGACGCGAGCAGGCTGCGGCCTCCGAGCGCGCGCGGGCCAAACTCCGCCCGGCCGTCGTAGCGTGCGATGAGCTTGCCTTCGACCAGGGCCTCGGCGAGCTCGTCGGTCGTGACCGGGCGGGTCGTGACGAAGGCATCGCGGTGGCCGAGGGCCTCGGCGCGGTCGGCCTCATCGTAGCGCCGGCCGAGGCGGTCGTGGACGACGGTCTGAGCGCGAACGCCGAGCTCGCGGGCGCCGTGGAACGCACAACCAACGCTGACGCCCGCGTCATGCGGTGCGCTCGGAACGTGAAAGCCCCCGCAGAAATCGGCCTTGGCGAGGCGGGTGTTGGCGAGGATGTTGAGGAATACACCGCCAGCCACGGCGAGATTGCGCGATCCTGCGAGGCGCAGGCAGCGACGCGCGAGGGCTTCGAGCGCGAGCTCGGTCGCTTCTTGGCAGCGCCAGGCCAAGCAGCACTTTTGCTCCCTGCTCGGCCCGAGCACCATGTTGTGCTGCCAGTCGTTGCGGAATACGAGAGTCTCGTCGTCTACGCGTGTGACCAGAGGCCCGGGATCGGCCTCGCTGCCTTCGAGGGCGACGCCGTGGGCCGCGAGCGCCATCAGCTGACCGTGGGCATTGTCGCGACCGATGACGTAGCGGGCGATGTTCTCGTAGAGCCCCGCGATCGAGTATACGAAGGATCCCTGGCCTGGGTGGGCAATGTTGAACTGGCGCTCGAGCAGCGTGTAGCTCCCGGGAGTCTGCGCCTCGTAGAGGCTGACGCACTCGACCTTGGGCACGGCTGGCGCATCGAGGCTGGTCAGCCAGGAGTACCAGTCGCCAAAGCCCATGGCGTAGTCAGCCCCGTCGAAGGTCGCCGACCCGGCGTAATCACAAATCAAAATAGCAGCTTCGTCGAAGCTGCTGGCCTCGTAGGTCGCGTAGGCGTGGGCGAGGTGATGGGAGATGACCTGGTGGCGAGGATCCCAAGGATCGAAGAGTGAAAAGCCCGGCTCGATCAAGGGGCGATGGAGGCCGAAGCCCCCGGGACACGCACCCTGAAAGCAGCTGACGATGCGCTCGACATCGTCGAGGCGGACACCCGCGATGTCTAGCGCCGCCGCGACCGGGAGCTCGTCGCTGAGCGTCCGGATCACGTGGTGCTTGCGCCGGCTCAGGCGTTCGGTTTGGACCGCCGCGACGAGCTCGCCATCGCGGACGACCGCGCACGAGCTGTGGTGGCCAATATGGATCCCGAGCGAGACGCTCATGCCCCCGCCCTCCGCTCGAATCCCCACGAGGCCGTGATCACCGACTCACCACGGCCGGGCGCCGAGCGAGCATGAACGACGCTCCCCGAATAGAACACAACGCACTCACCCTCGCGCAGGGCGATTGGGGTCGGGCCCTCGCCGGGGGGACAGACGTAGAAGCGAGAGCGGGGCGTGGTCGTGTGGCTGTGACGTAGGAGCATCAGGCAACTCAGCGAGAATTCATCGGTGTCGAGGTGTGGCTCGACGCGATCGTCGACCGCGTCGTAGTAGTGGTAGTAGGTCGAGGTCTGGGTCACGCTCTGGCCTTCGCCCTCGGTGACGAGCGCACGAACGAAAGCATCGAGTTCGGGCTGGGCGGCGAGGGCCATTGCTGCCTCACCGCCTTCGAGCAAGCGGTGGCGCGTGGCGTGAACGGCCTCGCTACGTCGGATTTCGGCGTCGGCCACGAGCCGATCGAGGACTGCGTCGGTCACGAAGGGCATCCGCCCAACCCACAGGCAGCCGCGCTCGCCGAGGGCTCCGTAGTGCGGACGACGACGGGAGATCGCGTCTGCCAGCGCTGCGCACATCCTCGCCTCCTCGGTGCTCATCTCGGGGCCTGGACGGATGCCTGCGACGGCTGCCTGCAGCAGCTTGACGAGGGCATTCGACTCCGCGCCGGTGAGCGAGAGCTGACTGAAGATCGACTCGAGGTTCATCGGTGAAACTCTCCTTCGGGCTGGTAGCCAAGGGACAGAGCCCAGACCCGCTCCTCCGGTCCGAGCGGGGTCCGGGCATGGACGACACAGTCGGCATGAAAGAGCACGAGCTCGCCGGGCTCGAGCGCGATGAGGCGGGGCTCGCCCGCGAGCGGATACACGACCAGGCTCGAGCGTCGCTCACCCTCGTGGGAGACGAGCAAGTTAGCGTTGATACAAAAGCGATCGGTGTCGATATGTGGGCGGATGTGCGCGCCCTCGCTATCGTAGTAGATGCAACTCGCCTGACGTTGGGGGCTCAAGGGTCCGACGTGAGTCGACACGAGCTCGACGAGCTCCGGATCGTGGAGCAGGGCCTCGACCACGGGCCCGCCTTTGGCGAGGTGCTGACCCCATCGATCGTGGACCGCTCGCGCCTGTCCGGTCGCAAATTCACGCTCGAGCGCGGCGAAGCGCTCCGGAGTCAAGAAGCTCGGCCGACCGCGCCACAACACGCCGTCGTCGCCGAGCCCTGGCCGCGCGCCGCGGAGCTGGAACAACATGGCCTGCGCCAGCCGGAACCCGGCCAGCGCAGGCGCGTCCGTGGGTAGCCTGCCGTCGATTGGCATGGCTGCGACCGCGAGCTCGAGTAGCTCCTTGGCCGCGAAGAAGTCCTCGGCCGAGTCGATCTCGAGGGCTTCGAGCATTCGTGCAGCGAGCTGCGCCTGAGAAGACTCCACCGAGGACTCCATGTCGCCTTCCGCTCAGCCCTGCTCGTCGACGAGCTGATCGAGCTGGGAGGGGGTGAAGACCGAGTGCTCGGACTGGGTCTTCCACATGCTCTGGAGCTGCTCCGGGGTCAGCTGCGAGTGCTCGGACTGGGTCTTGTAGATCGAAGGATCGACGATCTTCGCCGGCTCCGACCCCTCGACGACAACCCGCTCGGCAGCGCCGGCGGCGAGCTTGACCATCGCGGCGAAGGCAGCGCGCTCCTCAGGGTCGAGTTTACCGCGCAAGGTGGTGAGCTTTTGGATCAGACTTTCAACAGCTTGATTACTCATTGTGATGACTCGATTCTGCTACTAGCTATGTCGGCATGTGATTACACCGACATAGCGGCCTTATACAGGACGCCTGCCCAGGGCGCACCGCTCCGAGGTATGGTCTCTTGTCAAAACATTTTCTGAGGATGGTCGTCAAGCCGGTCTGACGACGGGTAATCATCGATGAAAGATGTCATTTAGTTTTGTTGCGACGTTCTCATTTACTTTGTTTTTGGGCCCAGCTCCCCCGCGGCCGACTGGGATGTCCTCGCCCCATCCCGAGAGCGAGCTCTCCCGGCACCCAGCTGGCTTGCAGGCCCCCACGAGTAGATTGCGAAGCCATTCGAACTTTGCTGGTGTGCACAGCAAAAAACGATCGAGCGCTGTGGGGTCTCAACCCTCCGCGCGAGCACCAGCGAACTCAGCCTCGCCGGACCGCCGGCTGCTGACGAGGCGCGAGGAGGGAGTCTGTCGGGCACAAATGACTGACGAGCAACGAAGTCAGCGGCCGGTGCTCCAAGCCTGGGGCCCTTCAAGTCCTCTGCCGCGCACACTAGGCGCTGGTGGAGCGTCGACGACGAAGGCAGGCTCGCCGTCCCCCGGCTTCGGGCCCCAACTCGGGCCGATGGCTCCCTGGATTTCGGCGCCGCGCATGAACCTGCGATCGCCGACCAGATAGGTCTGGATCTCGTCACGGTGGCGCGCGATGGCGTTCGGGGTCTCGGTTGCGAGACCCCATCCCCCTCACAGACTCTCAGTCCATGATGCTCCTCCCCCTTGCTTCAACCATGCTGAGTCATGGGTGAAAAGCAGGGGGCGCTCGAGCTGACAACGAGCTCAGGAGAGGGGATCGTGGCCGCGCGCGCGTCTCTCGGGTGTCGTGGTCCTACGCGTCCCCCTCGAACCCAAACAGCTGCTCTGCCCACATCGCGACATAGTCCGGGCGCCCGAGGATCACCAATTTCGCGTCGCGCCCCGCCCCCTCGCGAGCGAGGCTCGGCTCGACGGCGATGCACTCGCCCCGCTGCGCGTGCTCGTTGGCCTGCTCGAGGGTGGCGCAGCGATGGACCTGCTCGCCGCAGCGCTCGCAGTCGCGGATCCGCGGATCCCCGGTGGCCGCGAGCGTCGTCCAGCTCTCGGGGCAGAGCAGGCGAAAGCGCAGCGGCTTGGGTCGGGCTCGGCCGGCGCCGCAGTTGCGGATCTCGGTCCGTTGGAACAGCCACCACCACTGGGGATCCACGCCCTCGAGCAGCGCGGCGAGGCGCTCCGTCGCCGCTGGATCGTCGCTGTCCTCGAGGCGCGCGGCGAGCTCGAGGAGCTCGGCGCGGACCGGGTCGTGGGCCTCGAGCCAGCGGACATAGACCCCGCGGTCGTGCTCGCTCTCGAGGGCCGGAAAGAGCAGCGGGCGCTCGGCCTCGCTGGCGCGGTTGTAGACCTGGGCCAGGGCCTGCGCGGGGTCGAAGTCCTCGTCGATGCTCACGGGCTAACCCTGGCCATTAGGGCCGCTTCATCACAGACAGAAGCACTCGTCGAGCACGCCCTCGCCCTCGACCAGATCCACATTCAGCGTGTAGTCGCCAAAGTCGCTCTGGGCGATGCTGCGGCCGTCGGCGACGATGGTGAACCAGTCGTCCTTGAGCGCGGTGTACTCGATGGTCTCGACGCCGTCGTCGGAGCAGATCTTGGCCTTGCCCACGCACTCGGCCTCGTCGTGGACCTTGACCCGGTGCTCCCAGCCGCTGGGGTTTTGGGTCACGGTGATCGTGTCACCGGTGTACATCCAGATCCGGAAGAAGTGGTCGTGGCTCGTGTCCCAGTTCGAGGGGTCGTCGTTCGAGCCGCAGGCCTCGTTGTCGTCATCGGTGGCGGCGTTGGTGCTGCCGCCAAAGAAGAAGCCCTGCTTGGCCTTCGTCCGCCCGATGATGTAGGGCGCGTCGCAGGTGTTGGGGGTCGAGTCGACCAGGCCGTCGCAGATCAGCGGGCAGGGGTCCTCCTCGCCGGTCTCGGTCTCGGTCTCCTCGGTCGACTCGGTCGTGGTCTCCTCGGTCGTGTCGGTGGAGGTCGACTCGGCGGTGTCGTCGGTGGAGGTCGACTCTTCGGTGCTCTCGTCTTCGCCGAGGGTGTCTTCGACGTTCGCCGTGTCGGCGACGTCGGAGGTGTTGGAGAAGCCCGAGTCGTCCTCTTCGCTGGAGCAGGCGGGGAGCAGCAAGATCAGGGGAAGCAAGCGCTTATTCATGGCAGAACCGTTCTTCAGTGTCGGGCGCGGCGGGGCTGGCTGCAAGCGCTACTGATCGCGGGCAGGGGAGGGGAGTCGCCGCCCTCCGCGGGGAGCGTCGGGCAGCCTCGATGTTGCGCGACGGGCGCGAGAGGCCCTGGCTGCGTCGCAGACGAGCGGCGCCGCGGGTCACGGACTCTCAGCCAATGGGGATGCAGGCGTCGACCTCGACGACGTCCGAGTTGTTGTTCTCGAAGCACTCGATCGTGGTCTTGCCGCCCATGCCGTCGTCGTTGGTGACCATGGTGATCAGCCCCTCGATCTCGTTGTCGATGTTGCACGAGACCTCGCGGCACTCGTCGACCGGCACGGGCTCCTCGGTGTAGGCCACGCACAAGACCACCCCGTCGGCGGGATCGCCGAGGTAGAAGGCCGCGGGGAGGGCCGAGCCCACGGCCTTGAGGCCGCGGTTGCAGACGGTGCCCTCGAGGATGGTCTGGCCCTCCATGATCGAGCAGGTCGCGTCGTCGAGCTCACCGGTGATGTCGGGCATGGCCTCGGGCGGGGCGTCGCCCTGGCGATTTTGCCGGTAGTTGTTGAGCTCGGGATCGGAGAAGTTTTGGTTCAGGCCCCAGGTGGCGGAGTCGGGCACGCTGAGGTCGTCCTCGATGTTGGTGATCGAGTAGGCGTGCTGGTTCCACAGCGTGCGCGAAGACGCCCAGCGGTCGAGGCGATCCCGGAGTACGCGCACGCCGGTCACGGCGATGCCCGCGGGGTGCTCGGCGCGGCAGACGTTGCTGCCGTCTCCGGGGGTGCCGGCCAGCGGCGCGGTGCAGGCGTGGCCCTCGGCGCACTCGCTGGCGTCGGCGCAGCGGCAAAAGCCCTCGTCGCAAACGCCGGACACGCAGCCCTCGTCGTCCTCGCAGCGGATGCCCTTGTGGATCGGGTCGAGGGTGGGGCAGGCGACGTTGCAGTTGGTGTTGCTGCCGACGAGGATCTCGGTGTTGTCGTCCTTGTCGGGGTCGGCGACGATCGGGTTTTCGTACCAGGTGCAGGAGGTCCGCGCGGCCGAGTAGAGCACCTCGCCGCTCTCGCCCTCGTAGACCCGCACGAAGCACTCGTCGCCGTAGATCGCCTCGGCCTTGCCGTCGCCCTCGAAGTCGAAGATCGACGAGCCGGTGGTCCGCGAGCTCAGGTCCTGGCTGGCCTGGATCCACCGCACCCAGGTCCCGGCGCAGCTCGGGTCGCCGCCGTCGCAGTCGAGGTCGAAGACCCGGTAGTAGTTGCCGCCGGCCGAGGCGATCTCGGGTCGGCCGTCGTTGTCGAAGTCGCCGATCGTCGGCGGCCCGCCGCCGAGGATGCCCTCGGCCTGGAGCAGGAGCTCGCCGTCGAGGGTGTGCAGATAGACCACGTTTTCGCCGACGGTCACGATCTCGGCGATGTTGTCGAAGTTCTCGGCGTCCCACTCACCTGGGTTGAGCCCGGGCTGGCCGAAGTCGGCGAAGGCGTAGTGGCGCCCGCCGGGGCCGCCGTCGGCCTTGTAGATCCAGGTGCTGGTGCCCATGTCCCACTCGTAGATGTCGGTGGCCAGGAGCTCGGGGACGAAGTCGTGGTCGAGGTCGCCGATCACCGAGAGCACCATGTTCGCGGCGCCGCCGACGACCTGCCCGGGGTTGAGGCGGGCGCCCGTGGCCCCGTCGTAGACCTCGCTGCCGGAGATGACCTCGGGCATGCCGTCGCTGTCGAGGTCGTGGATCGCCGGCCCGTCCCAGCGGTTGACGCTCGACAAGTTGGACTGGCCCTCGCTGGTCCACATGGTCACGTAGGTCTGCTGGGCCTCGTCCCAGGTGTAGGCGACCAGGCCGGTGATGGCGCGCTGGGTGACGATCTCGGGGTCGCCGTCGCCGTCGAGGTCGGCGATCGCCGGGGGCGAGGCGGCGACGGCGAGGTTTTCGGGGTCGTGGATGTTGGCGATCAGCGAGCAGTCGTCGCCGTTGAGCACGCGGATGACCCCGTAGTAGCTGGCGCTCTGCCCCCAGCCCGCGGAGGCGCCACCGTCCGTGTAGTTGTAGGTGACGATGACGATCTCGCCGGAGGTCCCGGAGTCGTAGGGGAGGTCGGCGACCAGGGGGGTGGTCAGCACGTTGACGTGGCCGGGGTAGGGGTCGCCCTCCGGGGGCTCGAGCCACTCGCACTGCACGTCGGGCTCGAACAGGCCGATCACGATCTCCTGCTCGCACTCGGGGTTGGACGTCCCGAAGGGGCCGGCGCCGAAGGGGATGCACACGCCGGGCTCTTCGTCGGCCGGGAGGCAGTCCGGGGCGTCGCAGCAGTAGGTGTCGCCGTCGCAGTCGTCGTGGGTCGAGCACTCGCCCTCGCCCTCGATGCAGGTCCCGTCGACGCAGTACTCACCCTCGGCGCACTCGCTCGAGCTCGTGCAGCTGGCGCCGCCGGTCGTCGTGTCCGTGCTCTCGCCGGCGGTCGTCTCGGCGCTCTCGCTGGACTCGCCCGACTCGTCGGTGGACGAGCTCGTCGAGTCGAGGGTGCCGACTTCATCATCGAGGCCCGCGTCTTCGCGTCCGCCCGAGTCACCGCAGGCGGTGAGCTGGACGAGGCAGAGCGTGGCGGTGGGGAGCAGGAGAGGGGCGAGGCGAAGGTCGAAATGCAGCATATCCGGGCCCTAGGACCCGAAATGTACCAGCTGCTCCTCGCACCAGCTCAGCACTTGGTTCATCAGCCCTGGGGGGCCCGCCATGCCCAGCTCGATCCGCGGGGGGAAGCCGACGTGGCCGCCGCGCCGCGACCAGGCCACGTCGAGGAGCTCGCCGCGCTGGGCTCGGCCCTGCCGCAGGTAGGGGCGCAAGATGTCGGCGGGGATCATCGGGTCGGCCTCGGCGGCGACGAAGAGCACCGGGACCTCGATGTCGACCAGGCGCGGGCCCGCGGTCTGCGACTCCCAGTAGTCGCGGACGTCGGCGAAGCCCCAGCGCGGCACGATGACCTCGCGATCCCAGTGGTGGATCGAGTCGAAGCGGCGCGATGCGCCGTGGACCTTGCGGTAGACCTCCTCGAGTCCACTGAGCACGTGGCGCCGATACAGCCAGGCGCGCGGGCGGTCGAGGGCGGTCGCGTTACGTGTGAGATCCAGCGGCGCGCAGACCGTCACGATGCCCGCGATGCGTGGGTCGCGGTCGGCCGCCCAGCCGAGGTGCAGCGCGACGTGGCCGCCGAGCGAGAAGCCGATCACGAACACCCGCCGGAAGCGCTCGAGCGATGGATCCGCGAGCAGGGTCGTGAGATCCGCGGACAGGCCCGCGTGATAGAAGTCGGGGCCGCTCTCGCCGGCGCCGCGCATGGAGATCCGCAAGCTCGCGTGACCGCGCGCCTGCACGGCGGCGGCGGCTTCGCGCATGTAGGGGCTGTCCGCGCTCCCGCCCATGCCGTGGACAAAGAGATAGAGGACCTCGGCCGCGTCTCCCTCGAGGGATGGATCCGGCAGCGCGATGGCGCCTGCGAGCTTCAGGGGCCCCGCGGGGCCCGCGACGGTCGTCGACCAGGGGCGGTCGGTGACGCTCGCTGGTCGAACCCGCCCAGCCAGATTCGGCGCGATTGTCCACCAATGGCCGGCGCTTCGAGCAGGAATCATGGCTCGATGATTCAACATGATTCAACAAAACCCCAACGGGTAGCACAGGTGTGATCAAACATGCCGTCGCTCGCAAAACTTGCTGGTAACCGCTTCGTTGACGGCCTCGACTCTGCCGAGTAGGGTCCGCGCGTGCCCCAGGTCACGGAGGGTCGAGAAGACCCCACCTCCGCCGAGCATGGCGCTCCCGAGCTGCCCCAAGATGGTCCCAGCTTGAAGGTCATTCTCATGATCGTATCGGTCGTGATCGTGGCAACCGGCGTGCTCGCATACTACCGCTACGCAAGGTCGGAGCGCTGGGTGGTTCAAGGCATCGAAGCGATGGACGAGGCCGGCAAGGGCCTCGACGCCGAGGGTTGCATCGACGCGGCCATCGAGTGGCACGACGCCTGCGACCAAGAAGACACCAACGCGGCGGTGTGCTTCAAGGGCGTCGACATCCTGATGTTCCACTGCCTCGCTGCGCAGGACCGCAGCGACACCTGTGAGCTCTATCTCGATCCCGAGTCGGAGATTCACCAGGCCACCGAAGACATGCGCGAGCGCGCGCGCAACCCGGACAAGGCCGGGGAGAGCGGGCGCTGGGTCTATGGTCGCTGCGAGGAGCGCGGGATGCGATGCATCAACAAGCGCGAGTGTGCATGCGCCGAGGCCTACCGAGCAGTTGACTCTTTTTGCCGAACAGGGCAACAGGCGGTGCAGCTGTGACCGAGTTCCGCCAGCGCGCTCGTGACCTCCTCGAGCTCACCAAGCCGGGGATCGTGCGCATGTGCCTGGTGATGACCGCCGGCGGCTTGTGGCTCGCGCCCACGATCGAGGGCGACCTGTCCACCAAGGTGTGGCGGTGGGTCGCGGCGCTGATCGGATCCGGCCTCGCGGTCGCCTCGGCCAACGCCTTCAACATGGTGTGGGAGCGCGAGGGCGACCGCTCGATGGCCCGCACGCGCAATCGGCCGCTGGCCGCTGGCCGCATGCCGGCGCTCGGGGCCAACGCCTTCGCGGGCTTGCTCGGGGTGGCGGCCATGGTCGTGCTGATCCTCGGCACCAACTTGCTGACCGCTGGGCTCGCCGCCTTCGCGCTGGCCAGCTACGTGCTGGTCTACACCCCGCTCAAGCGGATCACGCCGCTGGCCCTGGTGATCGGGGCCGTGCCCGGAGCCATCCCGCCGCTGCTGGGCTGGACCGCGGCCACCGACAGCTTCGACCTCCCGGGCGCGGTGCTCTTCGGCATCCTGCTCGTGTGGCAGATGCCCCACTTCCTGGCGATCTCGATCTTTCGCAAGCAGGACTATGCGGCCGCGGGCATCCGCTGCGTGCCGGTCGTCCGCGGCGAGCTCGTCGCCAAGTTCCAGGCCATCGCCTGGGCGCTGGCGCTGATCCCCGTGAGCCTGGCGCTCACGCCCCTGGGCATCACCGGCAACCTCTACATGGGCCTGGCCTTGGCCCTGGGCCTGGTGTTCCTGGCCTGGTCGATCAAGGGCCTGAGCAGCCGCGAGGCCAAGAGCGACATCCGCTGGGCGCGGCAGCTCTTCGTGCTCTCGCTGGTCTATCTCCCGGCGCTGACCCTGGCGCTGGTCGCTGATCTCCTGTGGGAGGCGAGGTTCTGATGGAGCCCCCTGGCACGCTCGCGGACGCCGGCGGTGCCGGCACCGTCGGCGCTGCTGCTGCCGACGCGCCGTGGAACGAGCCCGCGCCGTGGATCAAGTTCCTGCGCCGGCACATCTGGACCGTCGGCATCGTGTTCTTCGTGGTGATGATCACCACGATGCGCTTCTTGCTGATCCGCCGCCCGCCGCTGCCCGAGGCCATGGGCGAGGTCCCGGCCTTCACGCTCCAAGATCAGCGCGGCGAGAACTTCACCCGCGAGGACATGATCGCCGCCGACAAGACCTGGGTGGTCGGCTTCGTGTTCACGCGCTGCCCCAGCACCTGCCCCGCGGTCAGCCGCGCGATGCTCTCCTTCCAGGAGCAGATCGACCGCTCGCGCCTGAACGACCACGTCGAGCTGCTCACGGTCACCGTCGACCCCGAGTACGACACGCCCGAGGTGCTCGCGGCCTACGCCGCAGACATCGGGGCGGACCTCGAGAACTGGCGCTTCCTCACGGCTGACGAGCAGGCCATCGAAGACTTCGTGGTCGGCGGCTTCAAGCTCGCGGTCGGCGAGCGCGAAGAGGTCGAGCCCGGCGTGTTCGATATCGCCCACTCCACGAAGCTGGCCCTGGTCGACCGCTTTGGCAACATTCGCGGCTACTACGCGATCGACGAGGACGGCCTCGCCGAGCTCTACCACCGCACCTTGAGGGTCATGCGCGTGGAGGAGGGCGAGTGATGCAGGCGCGCCCGGCAGCTTGCTCGGTCTTCGCGCTGATGTGCGGGGCGTGCGTGCAGTCGAGCGCGCCGACCTTCAGCGAGCCGATGACCTTCGGCGAGCGCGAGGTCTCCGCACAGACGCTCAACGAAGGGCGCGATCTCTACTTCAAGTATTGTGTGTCTTGCCACGGCGAGACCGGTGCGGGCGATGGACCGGCCGCGCGCAACCTGAAGTTCCCCCCACGCGATTTTCGCACTGCGGCGTTCTCCTTCGTTCCCGAGGGGACCCTGCCCAGCCACGAAGCCCTCGTCGAGCGCATCCGCTCCGGGGTGCCAGAGCGAGGCATGCCCCCGTGGACGGGCATGCGAGAGGACGACCTCTCGGCTCTGGCCGATTTCATCAAGACTTTCTCGCCCCGCTGGAAGGCGGCCGGATCGTGAACGTGTACGGCGCACGGGCTCGCTCGGCTCCTCGAAGCATCGATTATCGCAATCGATATTCGAATTCAATAGAGACCCTAATCGGACGTTGGGGAGGTAGTTGCCTCCAGAACCATCGACTGATAGGTTCCGCGCCCGGAGAGTCTCGTTTGGGCGCGAATTTCAGCGTTTTGGCGACTCAATTGCCGACTCCTCGGATGAACTGGGGTGGACTGCGGTGCCTGCTTCGAGTAGGCGCCCGCAGCCATGGTGGGGGGCATCGAAGCCTCGCGCCCACCAGTGAAAGGTGAACTGTCGTGCCGGCCATCTTTCCTCGCTGGACAAACAAAATCCCCCTCGCCGTTGGCGTGGGCGCTCCTCTCGTGGGGGCCTTCCTCATTTTTGCCATCTGGTACTGGTGGTCGCCGTCCTTCACGGACGTCGGCTATCGGCCCAAGCAGCCCGTGCCCTTTAGCCACGCGCTGCACGCAGGCGACATGGGGATGGACTGCCGCTACTGCCACAACACCGTGGAGCGTGCTGCTCACGCAGCGATCCCGCCCTCGGCCACGTGCATGAACTGCCACTCGCAGGTCAAGACCGACAGCCCCCGGCTGGCGCTGATCCGGACCAGCTACGAGACCGGCGACTCGGTCCCCTGGGTCCGCGTGCACCAGCTCCCCGACTACGCCTACTTCGACCACCGGCCGCACCTCGCGGCGGGCGTCGGCTGCGTGAGCTGCCACGGCCGCATCGATGGCATGGACGTGGTCGAGATGGCCAAGCCCATGTCCATGGGCTGGTGCCTCGACTGCCACCGCAACCCCGGACCCAACCTCCGCCCGCCCTCCCAGGTCACCAACATGAACTGGGCCGAGTCGGAGGAGGCCAAGTCCTACGACTACAAGAACGATCCCGAGCGCAAGCGCATGCCGGCCCCGCCGGTTCACTGCTCGGGCTGTCACCGCTGACGTGGGGCGTTCAACGATGAACAAGCCGAACGATAGCCTCAAGACTTACTGGCGCAGCATTCAGCGCCGCAAGACCAAGCTCAAGGTGCTGGGCAGCGATCACGCTGGCGGCGCGGAGTTCCCCCCGGGAGCCGACGAGCTCGTGGTCGAAGGCGGCGCCTCGCGGCGTCGCTTCATGGGCATGCTGGGCGCCTCCACGGCGCTGGCTGGGCTGACCTCGACGGGCTGCGTGCGCAAGCCGGTCGAGAACATCATGCCCTTCGCCAAGCGGCCCGAGGATCGCATCCCCGGCGAGCCGGTCTACTACGCGACCGCCGTGCAGATCGGCGGCACCGTGCAGGGCCTGCTGGTCGAGAGCCACGACGGGCGCCCGACCAAGATCGAGGGCAACCCGCAGCACTCCGGCTCGCAGGGCGCCACCGACGTGTGGGCCCAGGCCACGCTGCTCAACCTCTATGATCCGGAGCGCTCGACCGAGGTCCAGTCGCGGATCATCAGCGCCTACACCAAGGGCCCGGCGGGTCAGATCGAAGAGGCCAAGAGCCAGACGATCCACACGCTGTGCTCCACCATCCACGACCGCGCGCTCGAGACCAGCAAGTCGATCGACGCCGCCAAGGAGGCCGAGGCCCGCTGCGAGCAGGCCATCGAGGCCCAGGCCGAGCGCTGGAAGCTGTCCACGGACGAGGGCGGTCGCGCCGTCGCCGAGATCAGCATCGACTGGGACGAGCAGATCGGGACCACCTGGGACGACGCCCGGACCTCGCTGCTCGAGGTCTTCGAGGGTCTGCACGCCGGTGGCGGCGCGGGCCTGGCCGTGGTCGTGCCCGGCAGCCTCTCGCCCAGCTTCCGGGCGATGCAGCAGCGCTTCGTCCAGGCCTACCCCGAGGCCAAGGTCGTGCTCAGCGACCCCAGCTACCCGGTCAACGCCCTTCGCGCGGCGGAGATGGTCGCTGGCGAGGGGTCGACCTACTACCACAGCCTCCAGGAGGCCTCGACCATCCTGGCCGTGGACTCCGACTTCCTGGGCACCGGTCAGGACCACGTCCGCCTGGCTCGGGAGTTCGCTAGCCGCCGCAAGTGCGACGACCCGGCCTCGGCCGAGCGCATGAACCGGCTCTACGTGGTCGAGCCGCACCTGACGAGCACCGGCGCCCAGGCCGACGAGCGCCTGCGCCTGCGCGCGGGCGACATGGTCGACTTCCTGGCCGCGCTGCTCATCGAGCTGACCAACAAGCCCGGTGTCCAGCTCCCGCCCGGCTCCGAGTCCTTCGCCTCGGTCATCCGCACTCGCGGTGGCTTCGACGAGCGGACCCAGCGCTTCATCGCCGCCCTCGCCGAGGACCTGGCGGAGAACGGGATCAAGACCCCGAGCAACGGCCGCCGCGGCCCCCGCGACAAGGTCGCCGTCATGGTCGGCGAGCGCCAGCCCCCGCTGGCCCACGGCCTGGGCTTCCTGATCAACAGCGTCCTTCAGGCCGCCACGCCCAACCCGCCCGGCACCCTGCGCTTCAGCCATCGCCTCGACACGGTCCCCTACGGCGACCTGAGCGAGCTGGCCGCGGGCCTCGAGGACGGCAGCATCACCACGGTGCTCTGCCTCGGGACCAACCCGGTCTACGACGCGCCCGGCAGCCTGGAGATCGACAAGAAGCTGGCCAAGGCCAAGCTGCTGATCCACGCCGGCACGCACCGCGACGAGACCGGTCAGGTCGCCCACTGGCACCTGCCCCTGTCCCACTACCTCGAGGCCTGGGGTGATCTCGAGGCCATGGACGGGACCGTCAGCATTCAGCAGCCGCTGATCGCTCCGCTCCACGACTCGCGCAGCGCCATCGAGATCCTGGCGATGCTCGTGCCCACGGAGAAGGACGGCGAGTGGACCTTCTCGGCCCGCGAGCGCACCGGCCACGAGCTGGTCCGCAGCTTCTGGGACAACGAGATCGCCACCGCCACCCGCGGCAAGATGGAGCTCGCCGACCAGGTCTGGGAGACCTGGCTGCACGAGGGCCTGGTCTCGGGTATCCCCCGCAGCCGGCTCAACGTCTGGGCGAACAAGTGGACCGCGTTTGGCGACTTGATGGCTCGGCGCAGCGTCGAGGACACCAAGTACGAGGTCAACTTCCACCTCGACCCCAAGGCCTACGCTGGCGAGTTCAGCAACAACGCCTGGATGCAGGAGCTGCCCCACCCGATCAGCAAGGTCGCCTGGGACAACGCCGCCTACATCTCCGCGGCCCTCGCGGCCGAGCTCGGCGTCGAGAACGGCGACAACCTGTCGATCAAGGTCGGCGACGCGAGCATCCAGGTTCCGGCCTGGATCGCCCCGGGTCAGCACGACATGACGGTCTCGCTGACCCTCGGCTACGGCCGCCAGAACCTCGGCAGCGTCGCCGAGGGCACGGGCTTCGCCGTCAACGGCCTGCGCACCGACGAGTCCAAGTGGTTCGCCGGCGCCGAGGTCTCGCGCGGCTCGGGCAGCTACGAGCTGGTCTCGACCCAGGACTATGGCTCCCTCGACCCCGACGGGACCGAGGGCACGCCGATCGGCATCAACTACGAGAGCCGGCCGATCTACCGCGAGACCACCGTCGAGGGCTACGCCAAGGATCCGGAGTTCGCCCGCGCGGGCGACCTGATGACCCCCGATCGCCTGGTCTCGCCGTGGTCGCGCTACGACCCGGAGGTCGACCGTGACCTCGCCGTGCCGGTGCTCACCGGCCCCCACCAGTGGGGCATGAGCATCGACCTCAACAGCTGCACCTCCTGCAACGCCTGCGTCGTTGCCTGCCAGGCCGAGAACAACATCGCGGTCGTCGGCAAGAAGGAAGTCAGCAACGGGCGCGAGATGCACTGGATCCGCATCGACCGCTACTACACGGGCCCCGAGGACAACCCCGAGGCCGTGGTCATGCCGATGCTCTGCCAGCACTGCGAGACCGCGCCCTGCGAGAACGTCTGCCCGGTCCAGGCCACGGCGCACAGCCCCGAGGGCATCAACGACATGGCCTACAACCGCTGTGTCGGCACGCGCTACTGCGCCAACAACTGCCCCTACAAGGTCCGGCGCTTCAACTTCTACAACTACAACAAGGACCTCCCGCTGACCGAACAGATGTCGAAGAACCCCGACGTCACGGTTCGCTTCCGCGGTGTCATCGAGAAGTGCTCGTTCTGCGTGCAGCGCATCAACGCCGCCAAGATCGAGGCCCACGTCGAAGGCCGCGACAAGGTCCGCGACGGAGAGATCATCGTCGCCTGCGAGCAGGTCTGTCCGACCCAGGCGATCACCTTCGGTGACCTCACCGACCCCAACAGCGCAGTCTCCAAGCTCAAGTACTCGGGCCGCCAGGAGAACTACGCGGAGCGCGAGGCCGCCAAGCGCGACTACTCGGTGCTCTCCGACCTCAACACTCACCCGCGGGTCAGCTACCTGGCTCGTGTCCGCAACCCCAACCCGAAGCTCGCGTGAACCATGGCCTCTTCCATTAAAGAACGCGATTCGCTCGACCCCGTCCGGGGGCGCAAGCTCCTGGTTGAAGGCGGGCCGAGCTTTCACGACCTCACCGAGCAGGTCTGCGCCCCGGTCGAGTCCCCGGGCCTGGCCTGGTGGGTGGCTTTCCTGCCCTCTTTGGGCCTCCTCGGTGTCTACGGCATCGCCCTGGGCTGGCTGCTCTGGGAAGGCGTCGGCGTCTGGGGCCTCAACAACCCCGTCGACTGGGGTTGGGCCATCGTCAACTTCGTCTTCTGGGTCGGCATCGGTCACGCCGGTACGCTGATCTCCGCGATCTTGTTCCTCTTCCGGCAGCAGTGGCGCACCGCCGTCAACCGCTCCGCGGAGGCCATGACGATCTTCGCGGTCATCTGCGCCCTGCAGTTCCCGACCTTCCACACCGGTCGCCCCTGGCTGCTCTACTGGACGGCGCCGCTCCCCAACCAGATGGAGATGTGGCCGAACTTCCGCAGCCCGCTGCTGTGGGACGTGTTCGCGGTCTCGACCTACTTCACGGTCTCGCTGCTGTTCTGGTACGTGGGCCTGGTCCCCGACCTCGCCACCATGCGCGACCGGGCGACCACCAAGATCCGTCGCATCGCCTACGGCATCTTCTCGCTGGGCTGGCGCGGGTCCACCCGCCACTGGCAGCACTACGAGAAGGCCTACCTGCTGCTCGCCGGCCTGGCCACGCCGCTCGTGCTCTCGGTGCACACCATCGTTAGCTTCGACTTCGCGGTCTCGCAGCTGCCCGGCTGGCACACGACGATCTTCCCGCCTTACTTCGTCGCAGGCGCCATCTTCTCGGGTTTCGCCATGGTGCTGACCCTGCTCATCCCGATCCGCAAGTGGTACGGGCTCGAGCACATCATCACCATCAAGCACCTCGAGAACATGGCGAAGATCATCCTGCTCACGGGTAGCCTGGTCGGCTACGCGTACGGCATGGAGTTCTTCATCGCCTGGTACTCGGGCAACCCCTACGAGAGCTTCGCCTTCGTCAACCGCGCCTTCGGGCCCTACGCCTGGGCCTACTGGATCATGATCAGCTGCAACGTCATCTCGCCGCAGCTGGTGTGGTTCAAGAAGATTCGCCGCAGCCCCAAGGCGCTGTTCGTGCTGTCGATCTTCGTCAACATCGGCATGTGGTTCGAGCGCTTCGTCATCACGGTGACCTCGCTGCATCGCGACTTCCTGCCCTCGAGCTGGGACTACTACAGCCCGACCATCTGGGACCTTGGGATGCTGATTGGCTCCTTTGGCCTCTTCTTCACCCTCTTTTGCCTCTTCCTTCGCTACCTGCCGATGATCGCCCTCGCGGAGGTCAAGGCCGTGATGCCCGAGGCGAGCCCCCACTTCGGGGAAGATCACTGAGGTACTCCCATGGCCAAGAGCAAGAAAAAGGGCGCCAAGAAGTTCGGCCTGCTGGCCGAGTACGACACCCCCGCGGCCGTCTATCACGCCTGTGAGAAGGTCCGCGACGCCGGCTACAAGCGCTGGGACTCCTACACCCCTTACCCGGTCCACAACCTGGACAAGGCCATGGGCATCAAGCCCTCGGTCCTGCCCTGGATCGTGTTCGCCTGCGGCATGACGGGCGCGGCCTGTGGCCTGCTCCTCCAGTGGTGGAGCTCGACCATCGCCTACCCGATCGTCATCGCCGGTAAGCCGCTGTTCTCCTTCCAGGCGAACGTTCCGGTCACCTTCGAGTGCGCCATCCTCTTCTCCGCCTTCGGGGCGGTGTTCGGGATGCTCGGGCTCAACAAGCTGCCCCAGTTCTATCACCCGCTGTTCAACGTCGCCCGCTTCGCACGTGCGACGGACGACCGCTTCTTCATCGCCATCGAGGCCGCTGACCCCAAGTACGACCTCGAGAAGACCCGCGAGCTCCTCGAGGAGACGAGCGCGGTCCAGGTCGAGGAGGTCGACGACTGATGTCCCGCCAACGCCAACATCGCAAGCCGCTCGTCGGAGCTCTGGCCGGGCTCGTCCTCGCCGGAGCCGTGCTGGCCTCGGGCTGCCAGGGCAACCGCTCCGACAAGCCCCCGGTCCACATCATCTGGAACATGGACTTCCAGCAGAAGTTCGACCCCCAGGAGCGCAACCCCTTCTACGAGGACGGTCGTGCCGCGCGCTTGCCGGTCGAGGGCACCATCGCCCGCGGCGAGCTCAAGACCGACACGCACCTCTACGAGGGCCGCGGGCTCGACGGCCTCCTGGTCGACGAGCTGCCCAAGGGCATGGAGCTCAGCGCCGAGCTCCTCGATCGCGGTGAGGAGCGCTTCAACATCTACTGCGCCCCCTGCCACGGTCAGGACGGCCAGGGCGAGGGCCCGGCCACGCGCCGCGGCGGCGGCTTCAAGGTCCCGCCGGCCAACCTTCACAAGAAGGAGCTCCAGCCGGCGCCCATGGGTCACTTCTACGACGTGATCGCCAACGGCAAGGGCACGATGCTGCCCTACGCCGCGCAGATCCCCGTGACGGATCGCTGGGCCATCGTCGCCTGGGTCCGCGCGCTTCAAGCCCACGGTCGCACCAAGGGCTGGGACAAGGACAAGATGCCGGCGACCGCCGCGGCCAACGTGCCCGCGGCGAACGAGCCCGCGGCCAAAGAGGAAGGTGAGGGATGAGCTATCACCCCAAGAAGGTCTCTGACCTCGACGACGCCAAGATCACCATCGACAGCAGCTCGATGTGGTCCAAGCTGTGGCTGATCGGCGCCGCCGTGGCGGTGATCGGCTTCATCGTGGGCTTCGTGCTCCCGGCTCAGGGCGCCTTCGCCGAAGACGCCGAGCTGTGGCAGTCCAAGCTGTGGACCGGCTACCTCAACGGCTTCATGTTCGCCATGGCGCTGAGCTTTGGTGGGTTGATCTTCGTGGTCATCCAGCACCTGGTCCGCGCCAACTGGTCGATCGTGGTGCGCCGCATCGCGGAGAGCGCCATGTTCGCGCTGCCCTTCGTGGCGCTGGCGGGTCTGCCCCTGCTCTTCGGGCCTGGGCACCACGTGTTCGAGTGGATGCACACCGAGCACGTGCTCCACGACCCGATGCTCAAGGCGAAGCTGGCCTACCTCAACCCGGCCTCGTTCAAGGCGCGCTACTGCTTCTACCTGTTGTTGTGGAGCGTCGTCTCGTTGCTGCTGTGGCGCTGGTCTCGCGCCCAGGACAGCGCCGCCGACGATCAGGCCGCGGCCGAGTACTCCTACAAGCAGCGCTTCTTGGCTCCCATCGCGCTGGTGATCTTCGCGCTGTCGATGACCTTCGGGGCCTTCGACTTCATGATGTCGCTGGACCCGCACTGGTTCTCGACGATGTTCGGCGTCTACTACTTCGCCGGCATCGCGCTGACCTTCCACTCCGTGCTGGTCATCGTCTGCTTCTTCCTGCAGCGCGGCGGCAAGCTCGTCGATGTGGTCACGGCGGAGCACTACCACGACCTCGGCAAGTTCATGTTCGGGTTCACTGTGTTCTGGACCTACATCGGGTTCAGCCAGTACTTCCTGATCTGGTACGCGAACATCCCCGAGGAGACCCACTGGTTCATGTACCGGGCCCACGGGCAGTGGCTGAACGTCAGCATGCTGATCGTCTTCGGTCGCTTCGTGATCCCCTTCTTCCTGCTGCTGCGTCGCGGCTGGAAGCGCAACCCGAACTACCTGGTGTTCATGGCGATCTGGATCGTCTGCATGGAGTTCGTGGACATGTTCTGGCTGATTCAGCCGCCCTTCGCACACCACGCGTCGGCGGCTCAGGAGGCGGCGGGCCACACCGAGCTCGCGCACTTCTTGTCGGAGCACGTGGTCATCACGGGGGCCGACATCGGCTTCCTGGTCGGCTTCATCGGGCTCTTCCTGGCGCTCTTTGGCTGGTCGCTCAAGACCGCCAAGCTGGTGCCCATCAAGGACCCGCGGCTCGAGGAGTCGCTCAACCACGAGAACTTCTGATCGGAGGACGTCATGGCTGATCATGGACATCACGATCCCGGCGGTCACGAGCTCGAAGCCGTCAACACCAAGCTGCTCTTCCGGCTGGTCATCTCCCTCTCGCTGGTCACCCTGCTCGCGGCCATGGCCGTGATCCAATGGTTCAACAGCCAGCGCCGGGAGCTCCAGGAGCGCTACGCCGAGCAGGGCTCGTTCCGCCTGGCCGAGTACGAGACCGAGATGCAGGACAATATGTCCGGCGTCGATCAGGTCGCGCAGGGGATGGTCGGCAAGCCCGACGCCCTGAAGGCGCAGCCGGCCTACGCCGGCTGGGTCAACCCCGACACCGCGGCGGCCAGCGCCGCGGCGGCCGCCCCCGCGGCTGTCGAGGGTGAGGGCGAGGACACCCCCGAGGACGAGACCGAGGACGACCCCACCCCGGGTGAGGACGCCGCGGCCGTCGCTGCTGAGGGCGCTCAGGACGAGGTTGCCGCGCCCGAGGGCGGGGAGACCGAGACGACCAACGACAAGCGCGACATGCACGAGAAGCCCGGGTCTGACGCCAAGCCCGCGGACGGGGAGTCCGCGAAGCCCGCCAAGCCCGCAGCCGAGAAGGCTGACAAGGCCGAGAAGCCCGCCAAGCCCGCAGCTGAGAAGGCCGACAAGGCCGAAAAGCCCGCCGACGGCGAATGAGGCAGGATCTTCCCATGCGTCTGCGTCGATTCTTCGCCACCTTGCTGCTGACCGCCGGTCTCTCGACCGTCGTGGTCGGGCAGGGCGTGGCGGAGGCTCAAGGTCCGCGCGGGCGCGAGGGGATCGGTCTCAACCAGCAGTCCGGCGACCGGGTGCTCTCGCCCGAGGCCAACGAGGTCAGCGTCGACGAGATGCTCAACGCCGAGCTCGACATGGACCTCGCGTTCGTCGACCACCTCGGCAACCCCGTGCACCTGGGCGATTTCTTCGATGGCGAGCACCCGGTGCTCGTCACCCTCAACTACTACCGCTGCCCCACGCTGTGTAACCTGCAGCTCAACGGGCTGACGCGCACCCTCGAGCAGCTCGACTGGGTTCCGGGCAAAGAGTTCCGGATCGTCACGGTCAGCATCGACCCCCGCGAGGGGCCCGAGATCGCCTCGGGCAAGCGCGCGAACCACCTCGAGGCCCTCGGCCGCGGGGAGGTCGATTGGAACTTCCTCACCGGCGACGCGCTGCAAGTCCGCATGCTCGCCGCCCAGCTCGGCATCGGCTACGCCTACGACGCCGAGCAAGATCAGTACGCCCACCCGGCCGTGCTGATGTTCGTCTCACCAGAGGGCAAGGTCGCCCGCTACCTCTATGGCCTCGAGTATGAGCCCGGGGACGTCAAGTTCGCGCTCATGGAGGCCGCCGAGGGGCGGGTGGGGAGCCCCGTCGACAAGCTGATTTTGTCCTGCTTCCACTACGACGCCACGTTGGGGAGGTACGGACCTTTTGCCATGGGGATCATGCGCCTCGGCGGCGCGATCATGATCCTCATCGTCGGAATTCCTCTGATCCTGGTCTGGCGGCGTGAGCGTCGCCGACGCGAGGATCAACATTTGGAGGCACGAGCGTGATCGCTACATTCATCCCACCGGACAAGCTCGGGACCCCCCCGATGTCGGACTCGCCCTGGGAGCTGCTGCCCACGGCGTCGAACCACGCGGCATCGTTGGACGGGCTCTACCTCTTCTTGACCGCTGTCGCCTTTGTCTCCTTCGTGCTGGTCATCGGCGCGATGGTGTACTTCATCATCAAGTACAAGCGCCGGGGCGACAACGACAAGACCTCTCCGCTGACCCACAATGGCAAGCTCGAGTTCGCGTGGAGCGCGATCCCGGCTGTGTTCTTGATGGTGTTCTTCGTGTGGGGTGAGCTCGACTTCGTCAAGCTCAACGCCCCGCCGCCCGACGCCATCGACGTCCGGATCACCGGTCAGAAGTGGTACTGGACCATCGAGTACCCCGGACGCCCCGTGGCCTCGACGACCACCGTCGTCGACGGCGAGGTCGCGCCGCTGCTGATCGTCCCCAAGGGCCAGCCGGTCCGCCTGGTGATGACCTCCAAGGACGTGATCCACTCCTTCTACATCCCGGCTTTCCGGGTCAAGAAGGACGTCGTCCCCGGGCGCTACACCACCGCCTGGTTCGAGGCCATTCAGACCGGTCGCTTCCCGATCTTCTGCACCGAGTACTGCGGTGACGAGCACTCTTCGATGCTCGCCGTGGTCGAGGTCGTCGAGCCGGAGGACTACGAGGCCGCGATGCTCGCCGCGACCACCCTCGAGCAGGGTGATGGCGAGACCGTCGAGCAGTTCGGCGAGAAGGTCTACAAGTCCTACGCCTGCAACTCCTGCCACGCCCTCGACAGCAGCGTGAAGGTCGGCCCGGGCTTTGGTGGCCTGTACGGCAAGACCGAGTCGTTCACCGACGGCAGCAGCGTGACCGTGGATGAGAACTACATCCGCGAGTCGATCATGGACCCCAACGCGAAGATCGTCGCCGGCTTCACGCCGCAGATGCCGACCTTCGCCGGACAGATCAACGACGACCAGATGAACGCGCTGATCGCGTACATCCGCTCGCTCAAGTAGACAATCGGGAGAAGCAGCATGTCTGACGACAGCAAGAAATCCGCGCCCGAACCCAGCTACCTGACCGCCAAGCGCGGCCTGATGTCGTGGCTGGTGACCGTCGACCACAAGCGCATCGGGTTGATGTACCTGGGCGCGACGGCCTTCTTCTTCCTGGTCGCTGGCCTCCTGGCCATCGCCTTGCGCACCGAGCTGTTGACCGGGGAGCAGGACTTCATGTCCGCCGCGACCTACAACAAGGTCTTCACGCTGCACGGCGCGATCATGGTGTTCTTGTTCATCATTCCGTCGGTGCCGGCGGCGTTGGGCAACTTCATGCTCCCGCTGATGCTGGGGGCCAAGGACGTCGCCTTCCCGAAGCTCAACTTGCTGAGCTTCTACGTCTACTGCATCGCGGCGATCCTGCTGGTCCTGACCCTGGTTCTGGGCTCGCTGGACACGGGGTGGACGTTCTACACGCCCTACTCCAAGACCACCGGCGCGGCCGTGATCATGGCGACGATGGGCGCGTTCGTCGCGGGATTCTCATCGATCCTGACCGGCCTGAACTTCGTGGTCACGGTCCACAAGATGCGCGCCCCGGGCATGACCTGGAACCGCATGCCGCTGATGATCTGGGCGCTCTACGCGACCGCGCTGATCCAGATCATGGCGACGCCGGTGCTGGCCATCACGCTCTTCCTGCTCGTCATCGAGCGGACCTTGAGCATCGGCATCTTCGACCCGGCCATGGGCGGCGACCCGGTGCTCTACCAGCACTTCTTCTGGTTCTACAGCCACCCGGCCGTCTACATCATGATCTTGCCGGGCTTCGGGATCATCTCCGAGCTGGTCACGGTCCACAGCCGCAAGCACATCTTCGGCTACCGGGCCATCGCCCTGTCCTCGGTGGCGATCGCCGTCATCTCCTTCATCGTGTGGGGCCACCACATGTTCGTGTCGGGCCAGTCCGAGCTCGCCGGCATCGTGTTCTCCTTCCTGACCTTCGCGGTCGCCGTGCCCACGGCCATCAAGGTGTTCTCGTGGGTGGCCACGCTCTACGGGGGCTCGATCCGCTCGACCACGCCGATGTGGTACGCGATCGTGTTCTTGTGGACCTTCACCGTCGGCGGCCTGACCGGCGTCTACCTGGGCACCCTGTCCATCGACGTCCACCTGCACGACACCTACTTCGTCGTCGCTCACTTTCACTACGTGATGGTCGGCGGCACCGTCGTGGCCTTCCTGGGCGGCCTGTTCCACTGGTGGCCCAAGATGTTCGGTCGCATGTACAACGAGTTTTGGGGCAAGGTGTCCTCGGTCCTCGTGTTCATCGGCTTCAACATGACCTTCCTGACCCAGTTCTTCCTGGGCCACCAAGGCATGCCGCGGCGCTACTACGCCTACCTGCCCGAGTACGAGATCATGCACCGGGTCTCGACCTACGGCTCGTGGGTCCTGGCCGCTGGCCTGTTCATGGTGCTCTTCACCCTGCTCGCCGCGCTCAAGAAGGGCGAGCGTGCCCCGGCGAACCCCTGGAACGCAGTGTCCCTGGAGTGGCAGACCGCCAGCCCGCCGATCGAGCACAACTTCCACGTGACCCCGCGGGTCACCGGCAGCCCCTACGACTTCCCGGAGATCGACAAGAGCGGCCACCACTAGGCCCGCGGTCGATCTTCCCGGTCAAGTCCTAGATTTTCCTGCGATCTCTGGAGAGTGATTCCATGAGCAGCACGGCACACCAGCACGACGAGGAGCGTCCGTGGTTCCTCGCCCACCACTTCGACACTGTCGGTCAGCAGATGAGCGCGGCCAAGCTCGGCATGTGGCTCTTCGCATGCACCGAGATCTTGATGTTCAGCGGCCTGTTCCTGGCCTACTTCATCTTGCGGACCATGTATCCCGAGATGGTGTTGACCGCCTCGGAGGAGCTCAACAAGACGGCCGGTGGCGCGAACACCATCGTCCTGTTGACCTCGTCCTTCACCATGGCCTTGGCCGTGCGGGCGGCGCAGACCAACAACCAAAAGGCGCTCGAGCGCAACCTGCTGATCACCATCGGCTGCGCGATGACCTTCATGGTCGTGAAGTACTTCGAGTACACGGCCAAGATCGAGCACGGCCTGCTTCCGGGTGAGTGGTACGCCGCCGCCCAGCACGGCATCGCGCTGCCCAAGTACTCGCGCGTGTTCTACGGGCTGTACTTCACGATGACCGGCCTGCACGGCGTCCACGTGATCGTGGGCATCGGCGTGCTCAGCTGGATCCTGATCCGGGCGCGGCGCCGCGAGTTCAACTCGCGCAACTACGTCGCGGTCGAGAACGCCGGTATCTACTGGCACATCGTCGACCTCGTCTGGATCTTCTTGTTCCCCCTACTCTACCTGGTGAAGTGAGGAGGCCGCCGTCATGTCCGATCCCAAGGTTTTCCTGAACGGCAAGCCCGTCGAGCACCCCCACGAGGACCACCACCACGTCAGCCCGGTCTGGGAGTTCACCGCGGTGTTCATCGCGCTGCTCTTCCTGACGATCCTGACCTACGTGGTGTCCTTCGCCGGCCTCGGCCCGGCGAGCCTCCCGGTTGCGATGGTCATCGCGGCCACCAAGGGCGCGCTGGTCGCCGGCTACTTCATGCACCTGAAGTACGAGGACCGCTTCTACTCCTTCGTCTTTCTGGTCTCGCTGCTCTTCGTGGCCATCTTCTTCACCTTCACGCTCTTCGACATGAAGACCTCGGGCGGGCTCAACATGGAGTCCGACATCGAGTTCAAGCGCAACGTCGAGGATCACGCCGAGGCGGCCGAGAACGCCGCGGCGATGCGGGCTGCACAGCAGCACTGAGCGACGCTCGGGGGGTCCTCGGACCTCACCTGTTTCGACGATGGGGGAGCCTGGCCTAGCGCCGGGCTCCTCGCATTTTGAGCCTCGCTCGTAACCCCAGCAGCCGGGTTTTCGTCTATCGCGCTAGCGCTGCATGCCACGGGGCGCTGTGGCAAGCTAGCGACAGCGCTCAGGACGCTCCGGAGCCAGGTTTGAAGCTCGTCTCGATACGCACCATCGACTCCAAGGGGTCGCGCCTGGTCGACCCGGTCGACCCCGGTGAGGCGCGCCTGGTCGATCG
Source organism: Pseudenhygromyxa sp. WMMC2535 (assembly GCF_011083025.2). NCBI lineage: Bacteria > Pseudomonadati > Myxococcota > Nannocystales > Nannocystaceae > Pseudenhygromyxa > Pseudenhygromyxa sp. WMMC2535. The sequence goes on along the minus strand of NZ_JABJWV010000001.1, from coordinate 453,199 downwards.
TCACGCCCGCGAGGTCCGTTATCTGCGGGTCTCGCTGACGGACCGCTGCTCGATGCGCTGCACCTACTGCATGCCGCCCCAGGGCGTGGAGCATGTCCCACGCAGCGAGGTGCTCAGCCTCGAGGAGGTCGTCGAGGTCGTCGCCGCCTTCGCGCGCTGGGGGGTGGCTCGCGTGCGCCTGACCGGCGGCGAGCCGACCCTGCGCCGGGATCTGCCCTGGCTGATCGAGCGCCTGGCGCGGCTCCAGGTGGGGGAGACGGGGCGGGCCCTCCAGGTGGTCATGACTACCAACGGCGAGCGCCTCGAGGCCCTGGCTCGCCCGCTGCGCGCGGCCGGGCTCAGCGGGCTCAGCGTCAGCCTCGACAGCCTCGATCCCGAGCGCTTCGCGGCGATCACCCGGCGCGACCGGCTGACGCGGGTGGTGAAGGGGATCGAGGCTGCCGCGGAGGCTGGCTTTGGTCTCAAGATCAACACCGTCGCGGTCCGCGGCTTCAACGACGACGAGCTCGCCCAGCTGTGCAGCTTCGCCTGGGAACGCGGTGCCACCCCGCGCTTCATCGAGCTCATGCCCATGGCGGGCGGCCAGCTCTTCGTACCCGGCGAGCTGATGCCGGCGGCGGAGATCCGCGCAGCGCTCGCCAAACACTTCGATACCGAGCTCGACGCCGAAGGTCGCCCCGACGCCCCGGTCGGGCCGGCCCACTACTGGCGCTCGACCCGTGGCCGCTCGGCCGGCCGCCGCGTGGGCATCATTGCCGCGATGACCGAGAACTTCTGCGCGTCCTGCAACCGCCTGCGCGTCTCGGCCACCGGCCAGCTCCACGCCTGCCTGGCGCGGGACGAGGCGGGCGACCTGCGGGGCGCGCTGCGCAGCGGCCGTCCAGGTGCGCTCGCGGCGGCGGTCGCGGCCGCCCTCGGTGAGAAACGTGAACGCCACGCCTTCGAACTCGACGGCGCGGGCGGCCCTCGCAAAGCGATGATCAGCATCGGCGGGTAAGCTCCAAGCACCCAGGAGACGACGCATGGCTCTGTCCAAGACAACTCAATTCGCGATCGGCGGGGTGGTCCTGACCGCCGTCGCCTTCTTGGTGCTCTCCTCCCCCGAGGAGGGGGTGCTCGAGTACGTCTACGTCGACAAGGTCGTGGCCAGCCCCGGCGACTACGACGGCCGCGAGTTCAAGGTCCACGGCAACGTGGTCGAAGACTCGCTGCGTCAGGCCGAGAACGGCGACTACTTGTTCGTCATCGAGTACAAGGGCGAGCGCCTCAAGGTCGTCTACGACGACCTGCTGCCCGACACCTTCATGGAGGGCGGTGAGGTCGTGCTGACCGGCAACCTCGATGAAGACGGGACCACGCTGCGCAGCAGCGAGATGACCGCCAAGTGCCCCTCGAAGTACGAGGAAGAGCCGGGCGCCCCGGCCAAGACCTGAGCCCAGGATCTCCATGAGCGTCGCAACCCTCGGGACCATCACCCAGCTCGTTCTCTTCGCCGTCTGCCTGGCGACCATCGCCCTGGCGATGCTCGGCGCCCGGCGCAGGTCTCCACGGCTGATCGAGGCCGCCGTGCAGGGCGTCTACGCCACCGCCGGCCTGGCCACCTTCGCCTCGTCGCTGATCGTCTACGCGTTCTTGGCGGACGACTTCTCGATCCAGTACGTCCACCACACCAGCGACTCGGCGATGCCGCTGTTCTACAAGATCACCGCGTTTTGGGGCGGTCTGGACGGCTCGCTGCTGTTTTGGGTGCTGCTGCTGAGCCTGTTCTCGGCGCTGGCCGTGCGCGCCAACCGGCGCCGCCACGAGGAGCTGATCCCCCACGTGGTCTGGATCCTCGCGCTGATCGATCTCTTCTTCATCGCGCTGCTGATCTTCGTCAAGAACCCCTTCGAGCCGTTCATGCTCGACCCGGAGATGGCCGGCCCGGCGCGGGGCCTCAACCCGCTGCTGCAAAACGCCTACATGGTCATCCACCCGCCCAGCCTCTACCTGGGCTACGTGTCGCTGGCGGTGCCCTACGCCTTCGGCATGGCCGCGGTGATCACCGGCAGCGTCGACTCGGCCTGGCAGCAGAGCGTGCGTCGGTGGACGCTGTTCTCGTGGGCCTTCTTGAGCTTCGGCCTGGTCCTCGGCGGGCTGTGGGCCTACGAGGAGCTCGGCTGGGGCGGCTACTGGGCCTGGGACCCGGTCGAGAACGCGGGGCTGATCCCCTGGTTCACGGCCACGGCCTTCCTGCACTCGATCATGATCCAGGAGCGCCGCGGCATGCTCAAGCGCTGGAACGTGTCGCTGGTGATCTTCAGCTTCTGGCTGAGCATCGTCGGCACCTTCTTGACGCGCTCGGGCGTGGTCCAGAGCGTGCACGCCTTCGGCAAGGACCCGGAGCTGGCGTGGATCTTCGGGATCTTCCTGGTCGTGATCCTGGTCGGCAGCTTTGGCGTGCTGCTGTGGCGCTGGCCGCTGCTGCGCTCGCGCGCCGAGCTCGAGAGCCCGCTCAGCCGCGAGTTCGCGTTCCTGCTCAACAACTGGCTGCTCCTGGCCATGGCCTTCTTCGTGCTCGGCTCGACGCTGTGGCCGACGCTCAGCGAGTGGCTGCTCGGGGAGCGGATCACGATCCGCGAGAGCCACTACAACCACTACATGACCCCGGCGGGCCTGGCCCTGCTGCTGCTCATGGGCGTGGGTCCGCTGCTCGCCTGGCGGCGCAGCTCGAGCGAGAGCCTCCAGCGTCAGTTCCTGATCCCCCTGGTCGTCGGCGGCGTCGGCCTGCTCCTGGCCATGGTCGTCGAGGCCATGCGCCTCGAGGGGCAGGCCTCGGCGGCGCAGCTCGGCGCGGCCTGGGGCGACCACGTGTGGGCCCTGGCCTGCTTTGGGCTGTGCGCGTTCACGGGCGCGACCATCGTCCAGGAGTTCGCGCGCGGGGTCGCCGTGGCCAAGCGCAACAACCCCAAGCTCTCGCTCGTCGACGCCAGCATCCGCCTGCTGGGCAAGGCGCGGCGGCGCTACGGCGGCTACATCATCCACCTCGGCGTGGTCCTGATCTTCTTCGGCTTCGCGGGCAAGTCCTACGGCGTCGACCGCAAGATCAACGCCACCCCCGGCGAGGTCATCGTCCTCGGTGACTACGAGATCACCCACCTCGGCCTGCGCGCGACCGAGGACTGGCAAAAGCAGATGATCACCGCCGAGCTCGAGGTCCGCCGCGCGGGCAGCGAGCGGGCCGTCGACGTGCTCCGTCCGGCGCGCTGGTGGTACTTCCAGCTGCCCGAGCAGCCGACCACCGAGGTCTCGCGCTACATGAGCGTGGGCGAGGACGTCTACGCCTCCATGCAGGCCGTCGACATGACCACGGGGGTGACTCAGCTGCGGCTGTTCATCAACCCGCTGGTCAACTGGGTCTGGGTCGGGACCATGGTCATGCTCCTGGGCTCGGCGATCTGCATCGGGACCCGGCGCAAGAAGGGGCTCAGTCATGGCTGAGCGTACGCAGGGCAGCGCGCTGTCCATCTGGATCTTCCTCGGCTTCTCGCTGCTCGCGGCGGGGGCCGTGCTCGTGGGCCTCAAGGTCTTCGTGGGCGTCGATCTCGACGCCCCCACGCTCGCCCTGGCGGCGGCCTGCGCCCTGATGATCTGGGCGCTGCGCGGCATGTGGGGCGTGCTCACGGCGCTCTCGCGCTCGAACGTGGAGCTGCTCGTCGAGCAGCAGGCCGAGGCCAGCGCGCACCAGTCGAGCCGCGCCGAGCTGCGCGAAGAGAAGCTGCGAGTGCTGCGAGCGATCAAGGAGCTCGAGTTCGATCACGACATGGGCAAGCTCTCCGACGAGGATTTCGAGGACGTGATGTCGCGTTACAAGCTGCGGGCCATCGAGGTCATGCGCGCGCTCGACGAGGGCGAGGAGCTGCACCCCCTGCTCGCGGATCACCTGCGCTTGCTGGGCGAGGGGGCGCGCTCGTGAGCGCCCGCTGGTCGACGATGACGCGGACGGGGAGGCGGCTGCTGGCGGGGACGCTGGCGACCTCGAGCTGTCTGGGTCTGGGTCTGGGTCTGGGTTTGGGTTTGGGTCTGGCGGTCGCGCTGGCCCCGGCCGCGAGCGTGGCCGCGCCGCCGGCGGGGATGCCCGATCCCAGCCAGATGTCGGGGATCCCCCGGCCGGATCCGCAGATCCCCCCGGGTACGATCACGGTCCGCTGCCTCGACGGCAGCTTCGCCAACCCGGCCATCGGCGTGGCGGTGAGCCTGGACGTCCAGCTGCCTGACGGCAGCGTCGAGACCATCGAGGCGACCAGCGCCGCCCAGGGCCGGGCGACCTTCTCCGGCCTCGACGCCCACTACGGGCGCAGCGTGAGCGCGCGGGCGACCATCGCCGGCCAGGCGCTGACCTCCCAGCGCTTCGTGCTCACCGCCCAGTCGGGCGTGGCGCTCTTGCTGGTCGCCAGCGGCGGCGGGGCGGGTCAGGCTGGTCAGGCCGGTCAGGCTGGTCAAGCAGCGCAGGCGGGTCAGCCCGGCGGCGCGAGCAGCCACGGCGGGCAGGGGGCGATGCCCATGCCCGGCAAGCCCTTCCCCCTGGCCGGGCGGCCACGCGGCACGCTGATCGTCGGCGCCCTCGATCTCGGCCGCGACGACCCCGATGACCCCGAGGCCGTGCCGGCGGGCATGGGTCCGATCGCGGGGATCGAGGTCCGGCTGCGGGCGACCGTGCCCGGGCAGGTCGATCCCATCGAGCTGACCGCGACCACCGACGCCGAGGGCCGCGCGCTCTTCGAGAACCTCGACACCACCTTGCCCGAGGGCGCGGCGATCGTCGTCGAAGCTCTGCTCGAGACCGACGACGCTGGCGAGAGCGACGACGCTGGCGAGTCGGGCGAGACCGACTCGCCCCCTCAGCCCACGCGCTCGCAGAGCTTCACCCTGGGAGACACGGCCTACGCCATCGTCCTCACCCGTGGGGGCGGAGGCGGAGACGGAGGCGGACAAGCTGGCGCGGGTCAGGCGGACGCGGCGGCGGGGCAGGGCGGGCATGGCTCCGCGCCCCCGCCCGTGCAGCGCCAGCCCCTGCCGGGGCCGCGCGTCGACAGCAGCCTCGAGCGCGGCCAGGTCCGCGTGTTCTTGCTCGACGCGCAGGATCGTCCGGTCGCCGACCACAGCGTGGCCGTGGTCAGCAGCCAGGCCGGCGGCGCCTCGGTGGTCCGCCGAGCGCAGACCGACGCCAGCGGCCAGGCCATCGTCTCGGACGTCCCCATCGATCCCGACAGCTTCGCCCAGGTGCGCGTGGCCTACGACGGCGCGCCCTACTCGAGCACCATGTTCCAGATGCCCGAGGCGGGCGGGGCCGTGGCCGCGCTGCGCGTGTTCGGGGTGACCTCGGACCGCGACAAGGTGCGCAGCGCCCTGCAGATCGACGTGGATCCGCGGGAGAACGACTTCGCCGCCGTCACCTTCTTGTACGCGGTCTTCGTCGACGGCGACGAGGCCTTTTGGGTGCCCGGCGGCATGCGCATGTACGGCCCCGTGGGCACCCGCAGCATGCACGTCATGCCCGAGGCCGAGGGCCAGGTCTTCCACGACGGCGAGGCGCCCTGGGTGGACATCGACCGCCCGCTGCTGCCCGGTGAGGAGCTGCGCCTGAGCTTCGCCGTGGGCCTCGAGCACGACGGCAGCCTCGAGGTCGACTGGAGCGCGCCCTTCCCCCTGGTCGAGAACGCGTCTTTGGTCAGCGTGCCCGAGGCGCTCTCGGTCACCCACGGCGTGGCCGGGGCCCCCGAGGTCAACCCCCACGCCGGCCGCGACGGCGGGGCCGTCGAGCTCTACCAGCTCGGCCACGAGCGCTTCAGCCCGCGGATCTGCGACGGCCTCGCCCAGCTCGGCCAGCCCTGCAGCTACGGGCTGTGGAGCGGCTCGGACATGTCCATCGTCGTCGAGGACCTGCCCGTGCGCAGCCGCCTGTGGCCCACGGCCGCCTGGGTGATGCTCGGCGTGGCGGTGTTCGGCATCGGTCTGGGCCTGCTCTTGCGTCCCGGGGTCAGCCCGCGCGAGGCCCTGCTCGCCCGCCGCGAGGCCCTGCTCAGCGAGCTCGTCACCCTCGACGAGCGCCTCGAGCGAGACGGCGACGGACCCGAGCTTCGGACCGCGCGCAAGCGCTTGCTCGACGCTCTCGACAGCATCTATCGCCAGCTCGAGGCCCTGGGCGGCAAGTGAGCGGCGTGCTGCCCGTCGAGCTGCGGCGGATCTCCTGCCGCTTCGGGCGCAAGGCCGTGCTCCGCGGCGTCGACCTGCGCGTCGACGCCGGGGAGGTCGTCGGCCTGCTCGGGGCCAACGGCGCGGGCAAGACCACCTTGTTCTCGATCCTCGTCGGCCTGCGTCAGCCCGACGCAGGCGAGCGCAGCTTCGGCGGCCAGGTGTGTCGCGATGTCGAGCGCGAGCAGCGAGCGCGGGTGGCCTGGCTGGCCCACAACCCGCAGATCTACCCGCTGCTCAGCGCGCGCGAGAACGTCGAGCTCTTCGTCGATCTCGCCGGTGACGCGCGCCCTGCCGGGGCGCCTCAGCCTACGGCCGTGCTCGAGCGCCTGGGCCTCGGCGAGGTCATCGAGCGCCCGGTGCAGACCTTCTCGCGCGGCATGGCGCAGCGCGTGGCCCTGGCGCGGGCGCTGGCCTTGCAGCCCGAGCTGCTCGTCCTCGACGAGCCGTTCACGGCCCTCGACCGCGCGGGCCGGAGCCTGCTCGCCGAGCTCCTGCGCGCCGAGGCCGAGCGCGGCGCGGCGGTGCTGCTCTCGAGCCACGACCTCGACGTGGTCGCCAGCGTGGTCGACCGCGCGCTGATGCTCCACGCGGGGGTGATCGCCGGTGAGGCGGTGCGCGGCCCCGAGGACGACAGCGCGTCTTTGCGCGAGCGCATTGCCGCGCTCGGCTGAGCTCGCGGCGAGCCCAGCGGTCTGCTCGAGATCGGGGCGGCGAGGAACAGCGGTCGAGCGCTGTATTCGTCGAGCTGCCTCTACGCTCGCAAAATTAGGTGCATGTAGGTGCATGGGTGATAGGATCTCACACGCCGTTCGACGGACGAGTGGAGGTGCTGAGCCATGCATGAGCAACTACGAGGATGCGGTTGGGCCCGGGGTCAGAGCTGCCCGACCAAGCGACTGACGGTGCTGGGTTGGCGCGAGCAGCGGCGTCACGACGCTTTCGTGGGCATGACGCTGATGGTCCTGGCGGTGCTCACCGCGACCGTGGCGACCCTCGCGTCGCTCCTGGGCTGAGCCCCCTCGCCGTCTCGGTCGAGGGGGCGCTCGCCACCCCCTCACCGGCTCGAGGTCGACTCGAGACCGACTCGGGCGAGCTTGCTGGCTGGGCGTGCGCCGGCTGCTGGCGTACCTTCCAGCGGCCCACGCATGCACCTGCTGCGACAGACCATCACCCTGGCACGCAATGATCTGCGCCAGGAGGCTCGCCGCCTCGAGCTCGTGCTCACCGCCGGCTTCTTCACGCTGGTGGTGGTCGTGATGTTCGCCCTGTCCTTCTTCAACCTGGACGCCGAGGTGCAGCGCAAGGCGATCCCGGGCATGGTCTGGCTGTGCATCGCCTTCGTGGGCGCGCTGACCTTGAGCCGGGTGTTCGAACGCGAGCGCGAGGCGAACACGTTGACAGCGCTGCTGGCGGCGCCGGTCGATCGCCTGGCGATCTATCTGTCGAAGCTGATCGTCACCGTGCTGATCCTGCTGATGTGCTCGGCCCTGCTGGTCCCGGGCCTCGGCCTGCTCTTCCCCTCGGCCGAGGTCTTCGCCGCCGACCCGCTGGCGCTCGCGGTCCTCATGGCCCTGGGCTGCCTGGGCTACGCGGCGATCGGCACCTTGTTCGCCGCGGGCCTGGCCAACGGCAGCGGCAAGAACGTGCTCTTGTCGGTGATCCTCTATCCTCTGACCACGCCGATCCTGCTCTTCGCCCTGGTCGCGACCCAGCGCCTGCTCGAAGGTCACCGCGAGCTGTGGGCGACCCTCGGCCAGCTGGCGGCCCTCGACGTCGCGCTGATCGGCGTGGGCTGCTGGCTCTTCGAGGTCGTGCTCGTCGGCGCCGCCGGCCCCAGCGAGGGCGCGCAGGCACGCCGCGTCCGCGCCCGCTCTTCTTCTACCGCGAGCTGAACACCGCGAGCTGAAGCCATGAAGTACTTCCCCTACGCCCTGCTGGGCATCTCGGCCCTGCTCTTCCCCTACTGCGTCCAGCGCGTGTTCCTGGCCACGCCGATCGAGGCCGAGATGGGCACGGCCCAGAAGATCTTCTACTTCCATGTGCCGCTGGCGTGGATCTGCATGCTCTTCGCGGTGATCTGCGGGGTCGCGGCGGGGATCCAGCTGCGCAAGCGCTCCGCTCGCGCCGAGGCCCTGGCCGTGGCCGCGGGCGAGATGTGCGTGCTCGCGGGCGTCGGCGTGCTGATCACCGGACCGATCTGGGGCGACGCCACCTGGGGCACGCCGTGGACCGGCGACGCCCGCCAGGTCTCGACCGCCCTGCTGTGGATGGTCTTCGTCGCCTACCTGCTGGTCCGCCGCTTCGGGCCGAGCAACTCCGATCGCCTGGCCGCGGCGCTGGCGATCTTCGGCGCCTTCGACGTGCCGATCATCTATTACGCCGTGAAGATCTGGAAGACCACGCACCCCAAGACGGGGGTGGTCGGCTCGCTGCCCCAGGAGATGTGGAACACCCTGTGGATCTGCCTGGTGCCGCTGATGATGACCTGCGTCGCGTTGGTGTGGATCCGCGCCCGCCAGGAGCGCATGGCCATGGCCCTCGACGAGGCGTGGATCGCCACCGAGACCGAAGTCGAGCCCGCGCCTGCGCCCGCTTGATTGAACTTTTTCGAGAGGACTGAGCTGACATGGAAGAGATCGAGCAACAACCCGGAGCCGAGGGCCAAGCCGACGCCGGCGCAGCCGAAGCTGCCGCCGAGGCGGGGACCAAGAAGGTCGAGGGCCGCGACCCCAAGACGGTCCGGCTCAAGCGCGCCTACGAGGCCGAGGTCCACGCCAAGGTCGCCTCGGACCACAGCCACATCATCTGGGCCTACGGGATCATCTGGTCGATCTTCGTGATCTACGGCGTGATCTTGTGGCGGCGCTCCGTCGCCCAGAGCGCCGACCTCGAGGCCCTGCGCCGCAAGATCGGCGGGTGAGCGCGCCGTGACCCTCGGCCACTTCATCTATATCCCGGGGATGCTCCTGCTGGGCGTCGTGATCGGCTTCGTGCTCGGCGGGCGCAAGGCCGAGCTCTCCCAGGTCGAGGCCGACGAGAAGGATCAGCGCCGAGCCGCCCGCGAGGCTCGCCGGCGCGCCCGCGAGCGAGAGCCCCAGCCGCCAGCTTGAGGGGCCCGAGGCTCGGCGCTGCGGTCCGGAACTACCAGCGCAGGTCGTGGTTGACCCGGGCCGTGTCCCCGGCGGCCGCGGGCGGGAAGCTCCAGCCGGCGATGGCCGCGAGCATGCAGCGCTCGGCGGCCGCGGGGAGGCTGCCGGCGTAGCGCGAGATCGCGGTGACCCGCCCGCCCTCGTCGATGGTGAAGGCGACGCCGAGGCTGGCCGAGCCAGCTGGGTCTGGGGCTTGGTCTTGGTCCGCGCGCAGGCAGGCCGCGAGCTCGTCCGCGCGCGCGTCGAAGACCGCGCCGACGGCCGCCGGGGAGACCGTGCCCTGGACCCGGGGCAGCCCCGCCGCGCGCAGCGTGTCCTCGGCCGTGAACACGAAGGGGTAGGCCACGCGCACGGCCTCGCCGCGGCGCGGCAGGGGAAATTGCCAGCGCGAGAGGGCCTCGATCAGGCAGGCGCTCACGATGCCCGCGGCGCGCTCGGTCGCGCCGGCGTCGAGCTCGGAGGTCAGCGCGTGCTCGATGACCGCGACGTCCTCGGCCCGGCCACGCGCGCCGATGGTGAAGCCCAGGACCACGCGTCCGCCGAGCCCCGGGGCCTCGGCCAGCCCGGCGTCGAAGCAGCCGCGGACCTGAGTGATCTTGGCACGGACGACCACGCGAATCTCTTCGCGCTCGAGGGCGGGGGGCTGCTCGCCGGCCGCCGTCTCGGGCTCGGCGGTGGGCGCCTCGGGGGCCGTGGATTCGCTGTCGGATAGCGAATTCACGCGCGCACAGGCCAGCGGCGCCAAGCCGATCATCGCCGCCAGGCAGCGCCAGGAGCCGCGCTGGGTTCCACCACGGGCTCCTCGCTCGCGCATGGCGAGCAGCCTACCGCCTCGTCGGGGCGAGCTCGATGAAGTGGGAGATCCTTGGGTGCTTCGCTGGTCGAGCGGGGCTCGGCCGGCCTCGACCTGGCGCGACGAGCCAGGCCTCGCCAGCCTCGAAAAGCCGCTCAACGCTCTCTGACCGGCTCTCAGCGCCTATTTACGAAGTTCGAGGTCGGTCGAGACGATGTGAGCGAGGGTCCGAAAGTGGTCCACTGATCCGCCGCGCAGCCTTTGAGATCTGCCGAATTCAGGGAATTCCTTCGGTGCTGAGCAACAAAAACAGTCAAAATTGCCCAAATTCGGGCAATTTTCGTGTTGTAAGCCGATCCAAAGCCCCTACAATGTCCAGCGTTCACGCCAAAAGGCGCGAAAACCGGGTCTGAAGGCCCTCTCTCAACCGATCCCCGTTCCCCAGCGACAGCTCCAGGAGACTACAAAATGGCCAAGAAGAAGACCGCAAAGAAGAAGGCGCGTGAGATCGTCGTCGTCGGCAGCAAGGTGAAGGACGTCGTCCGTTCCGCCGGTTACCGTAGCGATGGTGAGCTCGTGCAGGCCGTGTCCGACAAGGTGCACGACATGCTCGAGGCCGCGATCAAGCGCGCCGAGGCCAACAAGCGCGGCACCGTCCGCCCCTACGACCTGTAAGGCCTCGCGCCACCACAGGTGACGCGAAGAGCGGCTCCCTCCCGGGGAGTCGCTCTTCGCTTTTTGCGGCCGCGGAGGCAGGGCGCTCGAGCACAGCCCGGTGGTCGTGGGGCTCGGTCGCCAGCGCGGAGGGCGGTCGGTCGGGGTCGGGCGGCTCGATTTTTTCGATTTTTTTGCGTCGTGGATCCGGCTCCGATAAGGGCTGAACACCGACCCTCCCCCGCGAGCTTGCGGGACCCAACCCCTGACCGAGGAAGAGAAAATGGCTCACTTCGAACTCGACGAGGCCTTCAACGACCAGGCCAAGATCAAAGTGATCGGCGTCGGCGGTGCCGGCGGCAACGCGGTCAACACGATGATCGCCTCCAAGGTGCCCGGCGTCGAATTCATCGCCGCGAACACCGACGTCCAGGCGCTCGAGCGCAACCACGCGCCGATCACCCTCCAGCTCGGCCGTCAGGTCACCCGTGGCCTCGGCGCGGGGGCCAACCCCGAGCGCGGCCGCGAGGCGGCGCTCGAGAGCGTCAACGAGATCGGCGAGCTGCTCGAGGGCGCCGACATGGTGTTCGTCACCGCCGGCATGGGCGGCGGCACGGGCACCGGCGCCGCGCCGATCATCGCCCAGGTCGCCCGCGAGTGCGGTGCGCTGACCGTGGGCGTCGTCACCAAGCCCTTCCGCTTCGAGGGCCGGCGACGCATGAAGTTCGCCGAGATGGGGATCGAGCGCCTCGAGCAGGCCGTCGACACCCTGATCACGATCCCCAACGATCGCTTGCTGCAGGTCACCTCGGCCAACAGCACGCTGATGGACGCCTTTTGCCTCGCGGACGAGGTGCTCCAGCACGCCACCCAGGGCGTCTCGGACCTCATCACGATCCCGGGCATCATCAACGTCGACTTCGCCGACGTGCGCACGATCATGTCGAACCAGGGCCGCGCGCTCATGGGCATGGGCGTGGCCGGCGACGAGGGCCGGGCGGTGGCCGCCGCACAGCAGGCGATCAACAGCCCGCTGCTCGAGGACGTGACCATCCAGGGCGCCAAGGGCATCCTGATGAACATCACCTCCGGGCCCAACCTGCGCCTGCACGAGGTCGAGGAGGCCGCCTCGCTGATCATGGAAGCGGCCCACGAGGACTGCAACATCATCTTCGGCGCGGTCGTCGATCCCAACATGGGCGAGGCCCTGCGGATCACGGTCATCGCCACCGGCTTCGATCAGCACGAGCCCGAAGAGGAGCTGCTCGGCAACGCGATCGCTGCCCACGCGCACCGCGTCCGCCGGCAGTCGCAGCAGATGCCGATGCCGGGCATGGGCGCTCAGGGCTCGCAGAGCGGGATGCCCGTCCTCGGCGGCAGCATCCAGCGCAAGCCCAAGGTCAAGGCGCAGCAGCCCAGCCTCAACCCGATGTTCGCCGGCCCTGCGCGCGGCGGGCAGCCCCAGCCGCGGGGCGCTCAGCCCCAGGGCCAGCCGATGCAGCAGCAGCAGATGCAGCAGCAGCAGATGCAGCAGCAGCAGATGCAGCAGCCCATGGCGCCGCAGGAGTCTGGCCCCTACCAGCAGACCCGCACGCCTGGCATGAGCGGCGGCTGGAGCCGCGGCGACATGAACACCGTCGACCCCCACGAGGTCCCGGCCTTCTTGCGCCGTCGGGCCGACAGCGACGGTGGCGGCTACGTGCGCTGAGGCGCGCGAGCTCTCCACGACTTTTCGAGCTTCACTGACTTGATTTACTGCCTCGCAGGGCACTCCTGCGAGCTCGAGGGAACGGTCGGAGGGAGCGGGCCAATGGTGGTCCGCTCCCGACTTTTTAACCGGCCGCGCTCGAAAACCCGGTGTCGACTTCTGCCCCAACCGCGCCGCTCACCTCGGGGCTGGAGCCCCGTGCAGCGCGAACTGCGGTGTAACGCGATGTCGGTGCTCGAAAGCGTGGGTTTTCAAAGCGCGAGAGGGGACTTCGAAGTCGTTCGAAGCGACGGCAAAGAGCGCACTCGCGCCGATCGTCCGCTCCTGGGGCGGGCGCTCCCCAGGCTGAACGCTGGCCCTTGCGGTCGACCCCGGGATGCGGGAAAACTCGGGTACGGGAGGTCGGGTTCACTGGCCCCGCACCACGCCATGACCGAGCAACGGGGAGTCCATCATATCCAGGTTGGCAAGGGCTACGTGTCGACCGATATGAGCTTTTTCCCCATCGTCCCCCTGTGGTGGGCGGGCGAGATGAGCCCCAAGCTCTTCGACGAGTGGTGGGCGTATCGCGACCGCGAGATGCTCGGTCGCGTGCCGGCCGTGGTCCTGGTCCACGACATCAACGACATCAACCCGGTCACGCCGACGACCCGAAAGTACCTGGCCGACCTCGCCAAGAAGGACGCGCCGATTCAAGCGGGCGAGACCTTCAGCATCGTCACGGTCGCGTCCCCGGTGTTGCGTGGCGTGATGACGGCGGTCACCTGGATGGCGGGTGACAGGTTCCCCGTGGAATTCGTGCCCAGCGTGCGCGACGGCTTCAAGGCCGCGATCCGACACTACAAAAAGCGCGGCATCGAGGAGTACCCGATCGTCGACGCGTCGGACTACGTGATCAAGAAGAACCCCAACGCGAAGCTGTAGCTGCGGCGATCATCCGCAGGGTCTCGTCGGCTTCGGCGGCGCTGGGGAAGGTCGCCAGCGCCCGGCTCGCGCGGGCGGTGGACAGCGGCGGGAGGGCGGCGATGGTCGACAAGAAGCGAGGCAGAGGCGCGAGCTCGACCGCGCCGGCGTCGATGAGCTGGTCGAGGCGCGCGCGCCAGGCCGCGGGGGAGAGCAGCTCGCAGCGGCCTGGCTGCCCGCCGGGCGACTCGCTCGGGGACTCTCCCAATAATTGGGCGAAGCGCTCGGGGCTGTAGGCGCAGGGCTGGGCGGTGTGCAAGATCCCCACGCCGACGGTGGGGTCGAGGGCGGCCTCGACGGCCATCTCGGCGACGCGATCGACGGGGGTGAGGTCGAGGCCGAGGGAGAGCGCGGGGACGGCCCGCAGGCGCGCGCAGGCGCTGAGGTAGCGCGACTCGATCTGGGCGTCGTTGGGCCGCTGACTGCGGCGCGCGGCCGAGATGAAGGCGGGGCGGAGGACGACGGTGTCGAGGCCCAGGGCGGCCGCGCGCAGGACCAGGCGCTCGCCGACGAACTTGGACAGGGAGTAGCCCTGGGTGGTGAGCGGGGCGTCGGCGCGGGCGCTCTCGGTCAGCTCGCCGGCGGCGTCGAGGTCCGTGGCGGCGCCGATCGAGGACACGTAGGCCAGGCGCGTGGGTCGGCCGCGGCGGGCGAGGGCGAGGACCCGGAGGGCGCCGAGCACGTTGCTCTGGCGTAGGGCCGCGTAGGGTTGGAGCCAGTCGACGCGGGCGCCGACGGCGAGGATCAGGTCGACGCAGGCGGCGAGCTCGTCGAAGCGCGCGCCGCCGAGGCCGAGGTGCTCGTGCTCGAGGTCGCCCAGGTGGAGGCGGACGCGGTCTTGGTTGGCGCGCAGGAGCTCGGGCGCGAGGCCCCAGCGCTCGAAGGCGGCGAGCAGGCGGCGCTCGGCGTCGCCGGGGCTGGCCGCGCGGACGAGCAGGTGCAAGCTCGGCCCCGAGGTCGACTCGAGCAGCCTGGCGAGGACGTGGGCGCCGAGGAAGCCGGTCGCGCCGGTGAGCAGCACGTGCTCGAAAGGCGCGCCCGGGGCCCTGGTGGCGAAGGGCTCGTCGGGGAGCAGCTCGAGGTCGGCTCGCCAGCGCTCGGGCGAGGTCGAGGTCGAGGCTGTCGAGGTTGTCGTGGCCGTCGAGACTGTGGGGGAGCCGGGCGCCTGGGCGAGGGCGCGGGCGAGGGCCGCGACGGTGGGGTGCTCGAAGAGCAGCGAGGTCGGGAGCTCGCGGCCGAGGCGACGGTGGAGGCGGTTGAGCAGCTCGAGGCCGAGCAGGCTGTCGACGCCCAGGGCCGTGAAGGGCTGGTCGAGGTCGAGGGGCTCGTCGGCCTCGCCGTGTCGCAGCACCCGGGTCAGGGCGGCGGTGATCACCGGGCGCAGGGCGGCCGCGCGGGCGCTGGGGTCGTCGAGCTCGGTGAGGCTGCGGCGCAGCGCGAGGTCCTCGGCGGTCGCGGGGGCCGGCTCAGCCGGCTCAGCCGGATCAGGGTTGCTGCTCGAGAGCCCGGCGAGCAGGGGCGCGAGCGAGGGCCTGTGGGTGATCTCGGGGGCCGCGTCGCGCCAGCGCCGGAGATCCATGGGGCAGGGCGCGAGGTAGGCGTGGCCCGAGGCGAGGGCGCGGGCGAAGAGCTCGACGCCCTCGCCGGGGCGCAGGGGGATCGGCCCGCGCGCGCGCAGCTGATCGAGGCGGGCAGGCTGGGCGGCCATGCCGACCTCGGCGAAGGCGCCCCAGCCCAGGGAGAGGGCCGCCAGGCCGTCGCGCCGGCGCAGCTGGGCGAGGCTGTCGAGGAAGGCATTGGCGGCGCAGTAGCTGGTCTGCCCGGGGTTGCCGAGCAAGGCGGCGACGGAGCTGTAGAGCACGAAGAAGTCGAGGGGGCGGTCGCGGGTCAGGGCGTGGAGGTTCCAGGCGCCCTCGACCTTGGGGGAGAACACGCGCAGGAGGTCGGCCGGGCGCAGCTGGGTGAGGGGGGCGTCGGCGAGCACGCCGGCGGCGTGGACGACCCCGGCCAGGGGGCGCGCGTCGGGCAAGGCGGCGAGGAGCTCGGCGAGGGCGTCGCGATCGCTGACGTCGGCCGCCGCCAGGGTCAGCGCCGTGCCGCGCTCGCGCATGGCCGCCAAGATCGGCTCGGCGGCCGCGTCGGGGCTGCCGCGGCGGCTGACCAGGACCAGGTGGCCCGCGCCGGCCTCGGACATCCAGCTGGCCAAAGAGAGTCCGAGGCCGCCCAGGCCGCCGGTGATCAGGTAGCTGGCGTCTGGGCGCAGCGGGAGGGCGGAGGCGCCTGCGCTCGGCAAGCTCAGGGTCTCGACGCGGGCGGCGAAGAGCGCGGCGTCGCGCAGGGCGAGCTGGTCCTCGCGGGTGTCGGCGAGCAGGAGGTCGACGAGGCGCCCGAGCTGGGCCTCGTCGCGCGCCGCCTCGCCCAGGTCCACGCGCAGCGTGTCGAGGGCGGGGTGCTCGGCCGAGAGAGCCGCGCCCAGACCCCAGGCGAGGGCCTGCTCGGGGCGGGAGAGGTCGTCGCGCGTGACGGCCTGGGCGGCGCGCGTGAGCAGGGTGAGGCGAGGGGGCTCGCCCGGGCGGGAGACGAGGGCCTGGGCGAGGTGGAGGGCGCCGCGCCAGGCGTCCGTGCTCGCGGAGGCGCGGGGGTCTCGGGGCTCGAGGCGGGCCGCGTCGAGGCCCCAGCTAGCGATGACCCCCCGGGGCGCGGCGAGCTCCGCCGAGTCGCCCGGGGAGAGGGCGCTGGCGAGGGCGTCGGCGATGGCCTGGGGGTCGCCGGGGTCGAGGTGGGCGACCTCGAGGCCGGCGCCCCGGTCCGCGAAGCGCTCGCGCATGGCGGCGGCGAGGGCCCGATCGTCGGGGCCACAGCACAGCAGCCAGCGCTGGCTCGAGGGGCGGGCCGGCGGCGGCGGGGCGAGGGCCTCCCAGCGCAGCGTCAGCGGGGTGTCGAGGCTGATGACGTTCGCCCGCGGCGGCGAGAAGGGGGCGACGCGCAGGCCCGCGAGGTGGAGGAGGACGCGGCCGCTGGGGTCCCAGCAGGTCAGGTTGCCCGTCGGCAGCCCACCCTTGGCGCGGGCGGGGGAGAGCGTGACGCCGCACCAGACCGTCCGGGGCAGCGGCTGGCCGTGAAAGACGACGCGCTCGATGCCCACGGGGACCAGCGGCCTGGGGTCGGCCTCGCGCCCCGGGAGCAAGAGCACGAGGCCGACGTGGAAGCAGACGTCGACGATGGCCGGGTGGGCGAAGAAGGCGGCGGGGTCGAGGTCTGCGGGGAGCTCGACGCGGCCGAGGGCGCGGGCATCGTCCGGGCTGGTCCACAGCGCGCGCAGGCCGTGGAAGGCGGGGCCATAGCCGAGGCCGAGGGCGGCGAAGCGTTCGAGCAGGGCCTCGGGTTGGGCGGGCGCGGTGCACTGGGCCTCGAACTCGGCGAGCGCGGGGGTGTCGGTGCGCTCGCGCTCGCTCTCGCCGGAGGCCGGGGCGAGGGTGGCGGCGGCCAGGAGCTGCCAGCGCTCTCCCACCGCCTGGGCGAAGCGCAAGCGCTCACCTCCGTGGCCGTCGCCCGCCTCGCTGCGGCCGCCGGTGAGCGCGACCTGGACGCGGACCGAGCCGGCCTCGGGCAGGATCAGGGGGCGCTCGAAGCTGACGTCGCGCAGCGTGAAGGGGTCGGCCCCCCTGCGCTCGCGGGCCGCGTTGGCGGCCATCTCGAGGTAGCCCGCGGCCGGGAACACGATCGCCGCGCCGACCCGGTGATCCGCGAGCCAGGGCAGCCGCCGCGTCTCGAGCTCGCGCTCCCAAAACAGCGCGTCCTCGGGGAAGGACATGCGGTAGGGCCGACCCATGAAGAGGTGGCCGTCGGCGGGCGGGCGCCGGTCGGCGGCGGGCCGTGGGGCGCTCGCGGGCGCGGGCACATCGAGCCAGTAGCGCCGGCGCTGAAAGGGGTAGGTGGGCAGCGCGAGGGTCTCGGGCGCGGGGAGGCCAAATGCCCCTGCGAAGCCCTCGCCCCAGTCGAGGGCGAGGCCGTGGGCGTGGAGCTGGCCGAGGGCCTCGACGATGGACTCGGCCTCGTCTTGCCCGCGGCGCAGGCTGGGGATGACCGTCAGCGCGGGCTGGCAGCTTTGGGCCACGGGCGTGAGGGCCGGGTGGGGGCCGAGCTCGACGGCGAGGTCGGCGAGCTCGGCGAGGGTGTGCACGCCCGCGAAGAAGCGGACGGGGGCGCGGACGAGCTCGACCCAGTAGTCGACGCTGCGCAGCTGGGCCGCGGTCGCGAGCGCGCCGCTTTGGCTGGAGACGATCGGGATCGTCGCGGCCCGGCGCTCGACGGAGGCGACGAGCTCGCGAAACTCGGCGAGCATCGGATCCATGCGCTGGGAGTGAAAGGCGTGGCTGACCGCGAGGCGGCGGTGCTTGCGACCGATGGCCTCGAAGTGGGCCGCGATGGCCAGGGCGGGCTGCTCGTCGCCGGAGATGACCGTGGACATGGGCGCGTTGAGAGCGGCGATGTCGACCCCGGGGTGATCGGCGAGCAGCGGGCGCAGCTCGGCCTCGCTGGCCTGGATCGAGATCATCGCGCCGCCGGGGGGCAGGGCCTGCATCAGGCGGCCGCGGGCGGCGACGAGGGTGGCGGCGTCCTCGAGCGAGAACACGCCGGCGACGTGGGCGGCGACGAGCTCACCCAGGGAGTGGCCGAGGAGCGCGGCGGGGGTCGGGCCCAGGGACGCGAACAGCCGATGGAGCGCGCGCTCGATGGCGAAGAGGGCGGGCTGGGCGTAGGCGGTCTGGTGGAGCTTGGCGGCGCCAGGGTGCTCGGGGTCGGCGAAGATCAGCGCGCGCAGGTCGAGGTCGAGGTGGGGGGCGAAGGCCTGGCAGGCCTCGTCGAGGGCGGCGGCGAAGATCGGGCTGCGGCCCGCGAGCGCGCGGCCCATGGCGTGTCGCTGGGCGCCCTGGCCAGTGAAGAGCAAGGCGAGCTCGGGCGCGCCGCGGGCCGTGCGGGGCTCGAGCTCGCTGGGATCGTCGAGGCGCGCGAGGAGCTGCTCGCGGGCGCTCGCGACGATCACCGCCCGGCGATCGAGCTGGGCCCGCGTGGTCAGCAGCGAGTGGGCGAGGTCGGCGAGGGGGAGCTCGGGGTCGGCGGCGAGCCGGGCACGCAGCCGAGCGGCCTGCTCGCGCAAGCCGGCGTCGCTGCGTGCGGACAGCACGAAGGCCAGGGGGACGCGCGGCGCTGGGTCTTTGTCTGGGTCTTTGTCGGGCTCCGCGGCGCGCTCGCGGGCAGGCGCGGGCGGTGCCTGCTCGAGGATCACGTGGGCGTTGGTGCCCGAGATGCCAAAGGAAGACACGGCGGCGCGGCGCGGCCGGGCGGTCTGCGGCCAGGGGCGGGCGCGGTCGAGCAGCGCCACGCCCCCGCCACGCCACTCGATCTGGCTCGAGGGGGTCTCGGCGTGGAGGCTGCGCGGGAGCAGGCCGTGCTCGACGGCCAGCGCGGCCTTGATGATCCCCGCGACCCCGGCGGCGGCCTGGGCGTGGCCGATGTTCGACTTGATCGAGCCCAGCCACAGCGGCGCGTCGTCGCTGTGCGCCCGGCCGTAGGTGGCCTGGAGGGCCTGGGCCTCGATGGGGTCGCCGAGGGCGGTGCCGGTGCCGTGGGCCTCGACGAGATCGACCTCGCCGGGCTCGAGGGCGGCGTCGGCCAGCGCGGCTTGGATCACGCGCTGCTGCGCCGGGCCCTTGGGCGCGGTCAGACCCTGGCTGCGCCCGTCTTGGTTGATGGCCGAGCCGCGCACGATCGCGACGACCGGGTGGCCGTTGGCGCGGGCGTCGGACAGGCGCTCGAGCACGAGCAGGCCGGCGCCCTCGCCCCAGGCCACGCCGTCGGCCTGCTCCGAGAAGGGCTTGCAGCGCCCGTCGGGGGCCAGGCCGCGCTGGCGGCTGAACTCGATGAAGGGCGCCGGGGTGGCCATGACCGTGGCGCCGCCGGCGAGGGCGAGGTCGCACTCGCGGCGCTGGAGGGCGCGCGCGGCCAGGTGCAGGCTGACCAGCGAGCTCGAGCAGGCGGTGTCGATGGTCAGCGCCGGGCCCTCGAGGCCGAGGGTGTAGGCGATGCGCCCCGAGGCCACGGAGGGCGCGCTGCCCAGGCCCAGGTGACCCTCGCGGGCCGCGCTGTCGGCGGGGAAGCGCCCCGCGTAGTCGGCGTACATGATGCCCACGAACACGCCGGTGGCCGAGCCGCGCAGGCTGTCCGGGGCGATGCGCGCGCGCTCGAGGGACTCCCAGGCGAGCTCGAGGAGCAGGCGCTGCTGGGGATCGATGGCCGCGGCCTCGCGCGGGCTGACGCCGAAGAGCGCGGGGTCGAAGTCGGCGGCGTCGTGGACGAAGCCCCCGCGCCGGGTCAGGGACTTGCCGAGCGCGGCGGGGTCGGGGTCGTAGAGGTCCTCGGGCCAGCCGCGGTCTTCGGGGAAGGCGGAGCTGAGGTCGCGGCCGTCGAGGAGCAGCTGCCACAGCGCCTCGGGGTCGTGCGCGCCGCCGGGGTAGCGGCAGGCCATGGCGACCAGGGCGATGGGCTCTCGCGCGGCGCCGGGGGCCTCGCGCGCGGGCGGGGCGGGGGAGGTTGCTGGCGTCGGGGCCTCGGGCTCGATGCGCGCGAGCAGGGCGTCGACCAGGGCCTCGACGCTGGGGTGATCGAAGAGCAAGGTCGCGGGCAGGCGCGCGGGGACGAGGCGCTGAAGCTGGTTGCGCAGCTCGACGGCCATGAGCGAGTCGAGGCCGAGGTCCTGGAGCGGGCGCGCGGGGGCGAGCTGCTCCGCGGAGGCGCCGAGGACCGCGGCGGCCTCGCGGCGGACGCGGGCGAGGAGCTGGCGGCGGCGCTCGGGGGCGGGCAGCGAGGCGAGGGCGCTGTCGCCGGTCGAGGGCTCGGGCGCGCTGGGGATGGGCGCGGGGGCGGGGACCAGCGCGCGGAGCAGAGGCTGGAGGGCGTCGCCGCGCGAAGCGAGGGCGCGAAGATCGAAGCGGACCGGGACCAGGGTCGCCTCGGGCCGGCGCAGGGCGGCGTCGAGGCAGGCCAGGCCGTCCTCGGGCCGCAGCGGCACGAGGCCCTGGCGAGCGAGGCGGGCCTTGGCCTGGTCGCCGAGGCGCGCGGCCATGCCCGCCTCGGCCCAGGGTCCCCAGGCCAGGCTGGTGGCGGGCAGATCGAGGGCGCGACGCTGGGCACACAGCGCGTCGACGAAGGCGTTGGCGGCCGCGTAGTTGGCCTGGGCGGCCGCGCCGAGGGTGCCGGCGATGGACGAGAAGGCGACGAAGTGGCTGAGCGGGCGCGCGCGCGAGAGGGCGTCGAGGTGGGCGAGGGCGTCGACCTTGGGGGCGAAGGTGGCGGCCAGGCGCTGGGGATCGAGATCGGGGATCAGGCCGTCGTCGAGCGCGCCAGCGGCGTGGATGATCGCGCTCAGGGGGTGCTCGGCGGGGGCGCTGTCGAGCAGCGCGGCCACGGCCTCGCGGGAGCTCAGGTCACAGGCGAGCAGTTCGACGCGGGCGCCGAGGCCCTCGAGCGTGGCCTGGAGCGCGGCGGCCCCCGGCGCCTCGGGGCCGCGCCGCGAGCTGAGCAGCAGGTGGCGGACGCCGCAGTGCTCGACGAGGTGGCGGGCGACGAGCGCCCCGAGGCCACCGGTGGCGCCGGTGATCAGCACGGTGCCGCGCGGGTCGAGGGGCTGGGCGGTCTTCGTGCTCGTGCTCCCTGCGGCGGCCGGAGCGGGGTCGGCCGGAGCGGGGTCGGCCGGAGCGGGGTCGGCCGGCACGAGGCGAGGCGCGAGCAGGTCGCCCCCGCGGACCGCGAGCTGGCCGTCGTCGCTGGCCAGGGCGCGCTCGAGCAGGGCGGGATCGGGCGCGTCGGTGTCGACGTCGACGAGCTGGAGATGGCGCGCTGGGGCCTCGGCCTGGGCGGCGCGGACCAGCCCCCAAAGCGGCGCGTGGGCGAGGTCGTCGACGCCCTCGCTGGCCGCGGCCGTGTCCGCGGCGACGGCCCGGCGGGTGAGGAAGGTGAGGCGCGTGGCGGCGGGGTCCTGGAGCGCGGCGAGGCCTTCTTCGGTGGCGCGCAGAGGGTCATCGACGCGGACACGGCCAAGGGCGCTGACGAGCAGCAGCCCGCGCGGGCCCGCGGCCTCGAGGGCGGCCGCGAGCGAGGCGTGGGTGGGGACGTCTTCCATGCCCGGGAGCGGCTCGGGGCTGGCGCCTTCGGGGGTGCCGAGCTGCCAGATCGCGTCGGGCCTGCGCGCGCGCTCGGGGGGCGCGAGGGGGCGCCAGCGGAGCAGGTAGAGGGGCGGCCTGTCCGAGTCGGTGGGGTCAGTGGGGTCGAGGCCGAAGCGCAGCGCCTCGGGGGTGGCGGGGCGCGTGCGCAGGCGAGCGGCGCCCAGCGCTTCACCTTCGCCGTTGGCGAGGCGCAGGTCGAAGCCGCCGTCCTTTGTGGGGCTCAGGCGCGCGCGCAGGTGGCTGGCGCCGGCTCGGTGCAGGCGCGCGTCCGACCACGCGAAGGGCAGCTCGACGCGCAGCTGATCGCCCTCGCCGAGCAGCAAGCTGTGCAGGACTGCGTCGAGCAGGGCGGGGTGGAGGCCGAAGCCGCCGGCGTCGAGGCCCTCGGGGAGGACGGCCTCGGCGTAGCGCTGATCGCCGCGCTGCCACGCGCGAGCGAGGCCGCGGAAGCTCGGGCCATAGCCGAGGCCGCGGGCGGCGAGGCGGGCGTAGAGGTCGTCGAGGGCGAGGGGCGTGGCGTCGCTGGGTGGCCACTGGGCAAGCTCGGGGCGCGGCCTTGGCTCGTCGCCCGCGGCCCGCATCGGCGCGAGGGTGCCGGCGGCGAAGCGGACCCAGCCGTCCTGGCCGCGGGCGTGCAGGCTCAGGGCGCGGCGGCCCGCGGCGTCCGGGGCCGCGACGCCGAGCTCGAGATTGCAGCCGCGTTGGCCGAGGACGAGGGGCCGCTCGAGATCGAGGGTCTCGATCATCAGGGGGGCGCCCGCGCGCGCCTCGAGCTGCGCGGCCGCGAAGGCGGCGAGGTCGAGGAGCGCCGCGCCGGGCAAGACCACGCGCTCGAAGACGCGGTGATCCGCCAGCCAGGGCGCGCTGGCGAGATCGAGGTGGGCCGTGAACAGCAGGCCGCCGTCGGGGCGCTCGAGGGCGGCGCCGAGCAGCGGGTGGGCGCAGCGCTGGAGCCCGACCTCGCCGAGGGCGAGGTGGCCTCGCGCCGCGCCGGCGCGGGCGTCGAGCCAGTAGCGCTGGCGCGAGAAGGCGTAGGTGGGCAGCGCGATGGCGGTGGCTTTGGCCGAGTGGGGCGCAAACAGGGCGTCCCAGTCGAGGCGCAGGCCGTGGGCGTGGAGCCGACCGATGGCCTCGGCGATGGTCTCGGGCTCCGAGCGAGCGCGGCGCAGGCTGGGGATGAGGGTCGGCGGAGGCGGAGCTGGTGTCGTCTCGGGCTTGGGCTCGGGCTCGGGCTCGGGTTGGGCGAGGGCCCCGGTGGCCATGGGGATCAGCGCCGGGTGCGGCCCGAGCTCGACGACCACGGTGGCGTGCTCGGCCAGGGTGCGCACGCCGCTGAAGAAGCGGACGGGGGCGCGGACGAGCTCGACCCAGTAGTCGACGCTGCGCAGCTGCTCGCTGCTCGCGAGCTGGCCGCTGAGGTTGGAGACGATCGGGATCGTCGCGGGCCGACGCTCGACCGAGGCGACGACCCGGCGAAAGTCGGCGAGCATCGGATCCATGTGCCGCGAGTGAAAGGCGTGGCTGACCTCGAGGTGTCGGACCTTGCGGGCCCTGGCCACGAAGCGCTCGGCGATGTTGCGCACCGGGCCCTCGTCGCCGGAGATCACCAGCGCCGCGGGCCCGTTGATGCCGGCGACGTCGACCCCGGGGTGCTCGGCGAGGATCGGGCGCAGCTCCGCCTCGCTGGCCTGGATGAAGGCCATGGCGCCGCCTCGGGGCAGGGCCTGCATCAGCCGGCCGCGGGCGGCGACGAGCTGCGCGGCGTCCTCGAGGGAGAACACGCCGGCGACGTGGGCGGCGACGAGCTCGCCCAGAGAGTGGCCGAGGAGGATGGCAGGGGTCAGGCCGAGGGACGCGAACAGCCGATGGAGCGCGCGCTCGATGGCGAAGAGGGCGGGCTGGGCGTAGGCGGTCTGGTGGAGCTTGGCGGCGCCAGGGTGCTCGGGGTCGGCGAAGATCAGCGCGCGCAGGTCGAGGTCGAGGTGGGGGGCGAAGGCCTGGCAGGCCTCGTCGAGGGCGGCGGCGAAGATCGGGCTGTGGGCCGCGAGCGCGCGGCCCATGGCGTGTCGCTGGGCGCCCTGGCCGGTGAAGAGCAGGCCGAGCTTGGCGCGGGGGCGGGCGAGGGTGCTCGCGGAGCTCAGCCCTGCGTCGAGGTTGTCGGCGAGGGCGAGCAGGCGCTCGCGGGCCTGGCCGCGATCCCGGGCGACGACGAAGGCGCGGTGGGAGAAGGCCGAGCGCGTGGTTGCGAGGGAGAAGGCGAGATCGATGACGGCCTGATTGGCCTGATCGGCCTGATTGGCCTGATCACTTGGCGCGGACAGGGCGTCGGCGAGGCGGCGGGCTTGGCCGGCGAGGGCGGCCTCGCTGCGCGCCGACAACACCAGGGGGAGGGCCGGGGTCGGGGCTGCTTCAGCGTCAGCGGGAGAGGGCTCCCGCGTGGGGTTCACGGTCGCGTCGGCGCTCGGCGCTGGCGGGGGCTCCTCGAGGATCACGTGGGCGTTGGTCCCCGACAGGCTGAAGGCCGACACGCCCGCTCGCCGCGGGCCGGCTGCGGCGCGCGGCCACGGCTCGGCGCGGGTCAGCGGGCGCAGCGGCGTGCCGGCCAGGGGCAGCCGCGGGTTTGGGGTCCGCAGGTGCAGGTTCGCCGGCAGCCGCTGGTGCTGCATGGCGAGGATCACCTTGGTCAGCCCGGCGACGCCGGCCGCGGCCTCGAGGTGGCCGATGTTTGTCTTCACGGCGCCGAGCCAAAGGGGCGGGCGCTGGCCCTCGCCCTGGCTGGCGAACACGCCGCGGATCGCCTCGACCTCGATGGGGTCGCCCAGGGCCGTGCCCGTGCCGTGGCACTCGAGATAGGCGATGTCCTCGGGCCGGAGCGCGGCGTCGGCCAGGGCGTCGCGGAGCAGGGCCTGCTGCGAGAGCACGTTGGGCGCGGTCAGGCCGGTGGAGCGCCCGTCCTGGTTGACGGCGCTGCCGCGGACGATGGCGAGGATCGGGTGACCCTTGGCGCGGGCATCGGACAGGCGCTCGAGCACGAGCACGCCGCAGCCCTCGCCGCGCACGAAGCCGTCGGCGGAGATGTCGAAGGTCTTGCAGCGCCCGCCGGGGGACAGGGCCTTGCTCGGGGTGAGCGCGGTCGAGGACTCCTCCGAGGCGATCACGTTGACGCCGCCGGCGAGGGCGAGGCTCGACTCGCCCCGGCGCAAGCTGGCGCAGGCGAGGTGCACGGTGACCAGCGAGCTCGAGCAGGCCGTGTCCAGGGTGATCGCCGGGCCGTGGAGGCCGAGCACGTAGCTGAGCCGGCCGGCGGTGGCGCTGGCCATGTTGCCGGTGAGCGCGTAGGCGTCGCGCTCGCGCGCCGGCTCGCCGATCACCCGCCGGCCGTAGTCGGCGGTGCTCTGGCCCATGAACACGGCGGTCGCCGAGCCCACGAGGGTCGCGGGCACGATGCCGGCGCGCTCGAGGGCCTCCCAGGCGACCTCGAGGGTCAGGCGCTGCTGGGGGTCGAGGCTCGTGGCCTCGCGCGGGCTGATGCCGAAGAAGGCGGGGTCGAAGCCCTCGATCCACGCCTGGTCGAGGAGCCCCGCCCAGCGCGGGACGTCCTCGGGCCAGCTGCGCAGGGCTCGGCTGTCGGGGATCTCGCGGATCCGGTCCTCGCGGCCGTCGAGCACCCGCCAGAAGGCCTCGGGCGTGTCGGCGCCGGGGAAGCGGCAGGCGAGGCCGACGACGGCGATCGCCTCGCTGGCCGCGCTGTTCGTCTCGGGCTCGCCGGCCGCGGCGAGCTGGGCCTCGAGCTCGGCGATGCGGGCCTTGGCGCGGCGGAGGGCCAAGGCGGCGCGGGCGAGGGTCTGCTTGTCTTTATCCGCCTCACTCACCGAGCATGTCCTCTAGATCCGAGAGCTCGTCGGCGAGGAGCGCCGCGACGTCGTCCTTCGAGAGCGCGTCGAGGTCCTCGAGAGGAGCGTCTTGGTCTGCGGAGGAGGAGGAGGAGGAGGAGGAGGAGGAGGAGGAGGAGGGCTGGTCTGCCGTGCCCGCGGCTTGGTCCGTGTCTGCGAGCCGCTCGGCGAGGTGCCGGGCCATGGTCGCAGCCGTGGGGTAGGTCCAGATCGCCGTCGAGGGCAGGGCCTGGCCGGTGGTCGCCTCGACGCGGTTGCGCAGCTCGATGCCCATGAGACTGTCGACGCCGAGGCTGGCGAAGGGCGCGTCGGCGTCGATGCTCGCGGGGTCCATGCGCAGGACCTGGCCGGTCAGCTCGAGCACGTGGAGCACGAGCAGCTCCTCGGCCTCGGCGGGGGTCGCCGCCCGCAGGCGCGCGGCGAGCTCGGCCCCGGCGTCGGCGCTGGCCGAGCGCGCCCGCGGCTGGGCGAGGAGCTCCGCCAAGAACGGCCACGACGCGGCCTCGAGGTAGTAGTCGGTCCACTCGTGGGCGTCGAAGGGGCAGGGCGCGGCGAGGCTGCGATCGCTGCGGGCGAAGGTCGCGAAGGCGCTCAGGGTTTCCTCGGGCTGGAGGGGCTCGAGGCCGCGGCCGGCCAGGCGGGCGCCTCGCCTGTCGTCGGCGGCGGCCAGGCCGAGGGCGGCGACGGGCCCCCAGGCCAGCGAGAGCGCGGGCAGGCCGAGCGCGCGGCGGTGGCCGGCGAGGGCGTCCAAGAAGGCGTTGGCGGCTGCGTAGTTGCCCTGGCCGGGGGAGCCGAGCAGCGCGGCCGCGGAGCCGTAGAGCACGAAGAAGTCGAGCTCGCGTGCGGCGGTGAGCTGGTGGAGGTTCCAGGCGCCGACGACCTTGGGCCGCAGGACGCGGGCGAAGCGGTCCTCGTCGAGGTCGCGGAGCAGGCCGTCGTCGAGGACCCCGGCGGCGTGGACGACCCCGCCGAGGGGCAGGGTCTCGGGGATCTCGGCCAGGGCGGCCGCGAGCGCGGGCTGATCGGCGACGTCGCAGGCGAGCGCGCGGACCTGGGCGCCGGCGGCCTCCATGGCAACGATGGCCTCGCGCTGGTCCGCGCTCGTGACCCCCCGGCGACCGAGGAGCACCAGGTAGCTCGCGCCGCGCTCGGCCATCCAGCGCGCGAGGGTGAGGCCGAGGCCGCCGAGGCCGCCGGTGATCAGGTAGCTGCGCCCCGGCTGGATCAGCGCGCGGTCGCTGGCGAGGGGCGTGGAGATCGGCAGCGGCGCCTGCTCGACGCGCAGCGCCAGCTTGGTGCTGGCGTTGGCGTTGGCGCTGGCGTTGGTTGGTTGGGTGAGCGCCGCGATGGCCGCGCGGGCGGAGGCGAGCGGCTGGGTGTGCAGGGGCAGCTCGGCGAGCTCGCCGGCGCGCAGCCGAGCCATGGTCGCGTCGAGCAGCGCGGCCACCCGCGCCGGATCGCGGAGCAGCCCAGCGAGCTCGAAGCGCACGTAGCCGACCCCCGCGGCGATGGCCGAGCGCAGGGCGGGGCGCAGGGCGGGGTTGTCTTCGCCGTCCCGGCTGCTCGCGCTCGGGGGCGCGCCGAGCTCGACGAGGCGCCCGCCGGGGCGCAGCTGGGCCAGGGCCTCGCCCAGCCGGGGGCCGTCGAGCTCGGCGCCGACGAGCAGGTCGACGCCGGCGGTGGCGGGGCGAGCCCAGGCCGCGAGCTTGGCGGAGAAGTCGGGGGCGCGGGGATCCGCGATCCGTGCCTGGTCGAGGCCGCGCTCGCGCAGCCAGGTGGCCGTGGTGTCGTCGGTGTCGGCGGGCAGGGCCGCGAACACCTCGGCGCCAGCGCGCGTGGCCGCGTCGATCAGCGCGAGGTCGACGGCGTCGAAGCAAGGGTAGACGAGCACGCGCTCACCCGGGCGCAGGCGGGCGAGCTGCTCGACGATGTAGCAGGCGCGCAGGTGGGCGGGGAGGGTGGCCGCGCGGGCGCTGTCGATGTCCTCGGGGATGGGCGCGCAGGCGAGGGCGGGGGCGCGGACGTGCGAGCCCAAGCTGCCCTCGGCGAGGGCGAGGACCCGCTGGCCGGGGGCGAGCCGGCTGGGCTGTGTGCTCGAGTCGCCGGGCTCGCTCGAGTCGCTGGCTTCGACGCGGCCGACACACTCGAGGCCCAGGCCGCGCGGCTCGGCGCCCGCGGGCGCGAGCCCTGGATCGTCTCGGCTCAGGCCGGCGAGCTCGACCGCGATCACGACCTCGGTCGGGTCGTCGCCGTGGGCGGCCGCGCGGACGAAGCGGAGCGCGCCGCCCTCGTCCGCGGGGCTGCGCTCGAGGCGGTAGGGCGGCCCGCCGTGGACGACTCGGCGCGTGGCCGGCGGGGGCAGGGCCTCGCGCTGGAGCCTCGGCACCCACGCCTGGTCACCGCGCAGGGCGAGCTCGGACTCGGGGCTGTCGCTCAGGGCGGCGCGGGCCAGGGCCTCGAGCTCGGCGGTGGAGCCCTGGGCGAGGTCGACCCGCAGGGGACGCAGGCGCGGATGCTCGGCGCGCACGCTCCCGCCCAGGCCCCACAGCAGCGCCTGCTCGGGGCGCAGGGGATCGCCAGGGCGCAGGGCCACGGCGCGCTCGCTGACCACGACCAGGCGCGGCGGATCTCGGCGGGTCTCGTCGCTCACGGCCTGGATCAGCCGCAGGGCGGGGGCCCACAGCGCGCGGCCACCGGTAGCGAGGCGCTCGGGCTCTGCGCTGGCCGCATGGCTGGGCCCGCGCAGATCGATGACGCCACGCAGCGCGTCGAGGTCAGCGCGCACGCCAGCGTCCAGGCCAGCGTCGAGCTCGACCTGGGCACCGAGGGCACGCATGGCCGCGGCCAGGGTCTGGGCGCGCCGCGCTTCGCCGCCGAGGATCAGCCAACGGCCAGGCTCCTCGGTGGTGCTCGGGGCAAAAGTGGAGAGCGCGGCGGGGATCCAGCGGATCCCGAGCAGGCCGTCGGCGAGGCGCGGGCTGAGGTCTGCTGCCTGCTCCGCGCCGGCCTGGGTCGCGGACAGGGGGGCGACGGTGAGGCCTGCGATCTCGACGAGGAGCTCGCCGGCCTCGCTCCAGATCCGCAAGTCGCTGGTCGGCAGCTCCCCCGAGCCAGCCTCGGTCGTGGCGAGGCGAGCCTCGCACCACAGCGGCCCGGCCGGGAGCGCGGCCCAGCTGCGCACGCTGGCCATGGCCGTGGGCACGAAGGTCCCCGGCCTGTCCGCGCGGCGAGGATCGAGGAGCGCGGCCGCGGCGACCTGAAGGCAGGCGTCGAGGAGCGCGGGGTGAGCCAGGTAGGGCGCGGCCGCCCCAGCGGACGCGGGCAGCCGGAGCCGGGCGAGGGCGCGGCCGTCCTCGACGCGCAGGCGATCGATGCCCTGGAAGGCGGGGCCGTACTCGAGGCCGATGGCGTGCAGGCGAGCGTAGAGCCCGGCGGGATCGTGGCCGTCGCGCTCGAGCTGGGCGAGGCGGGGGTCGGCGGCGGCCCGTTCGCGCGCGCTGGCGTCGTCCGGGGCGAGCAGGCGCGCCGTGGCCTGGGCGAGGAGCTGCCAGTCGTCGGCGACAGCCTGGCAGATCCGCAGCTGCCAGCGCCCTGGCCCGGTCGCGCTGGCGGTGGTCTGGATCTGCGCGTCCTCGCCCTCGCGCAGGACCAGGGCGCGGCTGAGCTCGAGCTGCTCGAGGGCGACGTCCTCGCCGCCCTCGGCGAGCTCGCTGGCCGCGGCGAGGAGGACCTCCACGAAGCCCGCGCCCGGGAACAGGCAGGCCTGCGCGACGCGGTGATCCGCGAGCCAGGGGGCGCGCGCGAGGGAGAGCGCGCCCTCCCACAGCCGGGGCAGCTGCGGGCTCGACAGGCGCAAGCTCGCGCCCAGCAGCGGCCGCCCGCTCGCGGCGAGGCGGAGCTGTCCGCCCTGATCGCTTGGCTGATCGCTGGCCGCGGGCCAAAAGCGCTGGCGCGAGAAGGGGTAGGTGGGCAGGTCGACGAGCGCCGGCTGCTCGTCGGCCCACAGCGCGCGCCAGTCGAGCTCGCGGCCGTGGACGTGGAGCTCGGCCAATGAGGTGAGCGCGCGGGCGAGGCTGCCCTCGCCGCGGCGCAGGCTGGGCACGCTGAGCGCCGCCGCGCCGGAGGCCGCGAACAGCCCGGCGAGGGCCACCGGCATGACCGGGTGCGGGCTGAGCTCCACGAAGAATGTGTGGCCGTCCTCGAGCAGAGCCGCGGTCGCCTCGGCGAAGCGCACGCGCTGGCGAAGGTTGCGATACCAGTACGCGGCGTCGAGCGTGGCGCCGTCGACGAGCGTGGCGTCGACGGTGGACAGCATCGGGACGCTCGCGGCCCGCGGGCGCAGGTCGGCCAGGGCCTCGAGCAAGGGCGCGCGCAACGGCTCGATGTGCGCGCAGTGAGAGGCGTAGTCGACCTTGACCTGGCGGGCGAAGATCCCCTCGCGCTCGAGGGCGGCGACGAGCTCGGCGATGGCCTCGGGGTCGCCGGCGGCGACCGAGGCGGCCGGCCCGTTGTCGACGGCGACGGCCAGGCGATCCCCCCACGCGGCGGCGCGCTCGGCCAGGGCCGCGGCGTCGAGGGAGACCGCCGCCATGGCCCCGCTGCCCGCGAGCTCGGCGATCACGCGGCTGCGCAGGGCGACGACCTTGGCCGCGTCCTCGAGGCTCAGCGCGCCGGCGACACAGGCCGCGGCGATCTCTCCTTGCGAGTGACCGACGACCGCGTCGGGCTCGACCCCCAAGCTGCGCCACAGCGCGGCGAGGCTGACCATCATGGCGAAGAGCACGGGCTGGACGACGTCGACGCGCTCGAGGCTCGGCGCCTCCGGGGCCTCGCGCAGGACCTCGAGCAAAGACCAGTCGGTGTGCGGGGCGAGGGCGCGGGCGCAGGCCTCGATGGACTCGCGGAACACGGGGGCGTGCGCGAGCAGGTCCCGGGCCATGGCCGGCCACTGGCTGCCCTGGCCGGGGAAGACGAACACCAGCTTGCCAAAGAGCCGGGCCGAGGCGCTGACGTAGCCCGGGGCGGGGGTGCCCTCGGCGAGGGCGGCGAGGCTGGTCGAGGCGCTGGCGAGGCTGTCGGCGACGACCACGGCGCGCTGGCCGAGCTGGGCGCGGGTCTCGACCAGGGAGCGCGCGAGGTCGAGGGGACGCAGCTCGGGGTTGGCGTCGAGGTGCGCGCGCAGCTGGGTGGCCTGCTCGCGCAGGCCAGCGTCGTCGTGGGCCGAGAGGCAAAGCGCGAAGGCCCCGGGGGACTGTGACTGTGACTGTGACTGTGACTGTGGCTCGTGCAGGGCCGGGGCCTGCTCGAGGATCACGTGGGCGTTGGTGCCCGAGATGCCAAAGGAGGACACGGCCGCGCGGCGCGGTCGAGCGAGCTGCGGCCAGGGGCGGACGTGATCGAGCAGCGCCACGCCGCCGCCGCGCCACTCGATGTGCGCGGAGGGCTGCTCGGCGTGGAGGCTGCGCGGGAGCGTGCCGTGCTCGAGGGCCAGCACGGCCTTGATCACGCCGGCGACGCCGGCGGCCGCCTGGGCGTGGCCGATGTTCGACTTGAGCGAGCCCAGCCACAGCGGGGCGTCGTCGCCGTGGGCGCGGCCGTAGGTGGCCTGGAGGGCCTGGGCCTCGATGGGATCTCCGAGGGGGGTGCCGGTGCCGTGGGCCTCGACGAGGTCGACGTCGGCGGGCTCGAGCCTGGCGTCGGCGAGCGCGGCTTTGATCACGCGCTGCTGGGCGGGCCCGTTGGGGGCGGTCAGGCCCTGGCTGCGCCCGTCTTGGTTGATGGCCGAGCCGCGGACGATCGCGAGCACGCGGTGGCCCTTGGCGGTGGCGTCGGACAGGCGCTCGAGCACGAGCAGGCCGGCGCCCTCGGACCAGCCGGCGCCGTCGGCCTGGTCTGAGAAGGGCTTGCAGCGGCCGTCGGGGGCCAGGGTCTTGAGGCGGGAGAAGGTGAGGTAGGGGTCGAGGGTGGCGAAGACCGTGGCGCCGCCGGCGAGGGCGAGGTCGCACTCGCGGCGCTGGAGGGCGCGGGCGGCCAGGTGCAAGGTGACCAGGGAGGTGGAGCAGGCGGTGTCGACGGTGATCGCGGGGCCCTGGAGGCCGAGGGCGTAGGCGATGCGGCCGGAGGCGACGGAGTCGATGTTGCCGAGGGTTGGGTAGCCGTCCTCGGCGTGCTCGGGATCCGGGAGCAGGCGGCGATAGTCGTCGTAGCAGACGCCGACGAACACGCCGGACAGGGAGTCGCGGAGCGAGGCGGGGTCGATGCGGGCGCGCTCGAGGGACTCCCAGGCGAGCTCGAGGAGGAGGCGCTGCTGGGGATCGAGGGCGATGGCCTCGCGCGGGCTGATGCCGAAGAAGGCGGGGTCGAAGCGGTCGTGGTGATCGATGAAGCCGCCGCCGCGGGTCGCGAGGGTGCCGGGTCGGTCGGCGGCGGGATCGAAGCGGGCGTCCGCGTCCCAGCCGCGCTCGGCGGGAAAGGGGGAGATGGCGTCGACCTCGTCGACGAGGAGCTGCCACAGCTGCTCGGGTGACTCGACGTGGCCGGGGAGGCGACAGGCCATGGACACGATCGCGACGGCGTCGTCGTCGAGCTCGACGCCAGCTTCGACACCAGCTTCGAATTGGGGCAGGTGCGGGGGGACGAGGGAGAGGGCCGGGGCCTCGATCGCCGGCAGCAGGCGCTCGCGCAGGTAGTGGGCGAGCGCCACCGGCGAGGGGTGGTCGAAGAGCAAGGTCGCAGGCAGGCGCAGCTCGACGGCGCTCTGCAGCCGGTTGCGCAGCTCGACGGCCATCAGCGAGTCGAGGCCAAAGGACTGCAAGGCGCGGTCGCGGGGGACGGCGCCGGGGCTGGCGAGGCCGAGCACCAAGGCGGCCTCGCGCTGGACGATCTCGAGGATGACGCGGGTCCGCTCCTGCTCGGAGGCGCCGGCGAGGCGAGCCGCGAGGCCCTGGGCGCCGATGTCCTTGGTCGCCTTGGCGCGCCTGGGCACGGCGCGGACGAGGCCGCGGTAGACCGAGGGCAGCGCGTCACCGCGCCGGGCGAGGGCGCGCAGGTCGAGGCGGATCGGCGCGAGCGTGGGGTCGGGGTAGCGCAGGGCCGCGTCGAGGAGCGCCAGGGCCTCCTCGGCGCGCAGGGGCACGAAGCCGCGGCGCTCGAGCCGGGCCTTGTCGAGGGTCGAGAGCCGATCGGCCATGCCGGAGGTCGCCCACGGTCCCCAGGCCAGGCTGAGCGCCGGCAGGCCGAGGGCGCGGCGTTGGGCACAAAGCGCGTCGACGAAGGCGTTGGCGGCCGCGTAGTTGGCCTGGGCCGCGGCGCCGAGGGTGCCGGTGATCGACGAGAAGGCGACGAAGTGGGCGAGGGGCAGCGCGCGGCTGAGCGCGTCGAGGTGGGTGATGGCGTCGACCTTGGGGGCGAACACGGCGGCCAGGCGCTGGCGGTCGAGGTCGGGGAGCAGGCCGTCGTCGAGCACGCCGGCGGCGTGGATGATCGCGGTCAGCGGGCGCTCGGCGGGGACGCTGGCGAGCAGCGCGGCCACGGCCTCGCGCGCGCTGAGATCACAGGCGACGAACTCGACCGAGGCGCCGGCGGCCTCGAGCTCGGCCCGCAGCGCGGCGGCCCCCGGGGCCTGGGCGCCGCGGCGCGAGGCCAGCAGCAGGTGGCGCGCGCCGAAGCGCTCGGCGAGGTGCCTGGCCGTCAGCGCCCCGAGCCCGCCGGTGCCCCCGGTGATCAGCACGGTGCCCGCGGGCTCGAGGGCGCGCGGGAGCTCGAGGACGATCTTGCCGATGTGCCTGGCCTGGCTGACGAAGCGGAAGGCCTCGGGGGCGCGGCGGAGATCCCAGGTCTTGGTCGGGAGCGGCTCGAGGGCGCCGGACTCGAACAGCTCGAGCAGCGCGAGCAGCATGGCCTGGGTGCGCTCGGGGCCGGCGTCGCTGAGATCGAAGGCCTGATAGCGCACGCCGGGGTGGGCCGCGGCGACCTGCTCGGGGTCGCGGACGTCGGTCTTGCCCATCTCCAAGAAGCGCCCGCCGCGGGGCAGCAGGCGCAAGGAGGCGTCGACGAAGTCGTGGGCGAGGGCGTCGAGGACCACGTCGACGCCCTCGCCGGCCGTGGCCGCGAGGAAGTCACGCTCGAAGTCGAGGGTGCGCGAGTTGGCGATGTGCCGGTCGTCGAAGTCGAGCGCGCGCAGGGTGGGCCACTTGGGCGCGCTGCCGGTGCCGAAGACCTCGGCGCCGAGGTGGCGGGCGAGCTGGGTCGCGGCCATGCCCACGCCGCCGCTCGCCGCGTGGATCAACACGCGCTCGCCGGGCTGCAGGGCCGCGAGGTCGACGAAGGCGTAGTAGGCCGTGAGGAAGACCAGGGGGACCGAGGCGGCCTGGGTGAAGGACCAGCCCGTGGGGATCGGCGCGACCATGCGGCGATCGATGACCGCGTGGGTGGCGAAGCTCGCGCGCAGCAGGCCGAACACCGCGGCGCCCACGGGCAGGTCGGTGACGTCGTCGGCGACGGCCTCGACCACGCCGGCGCCCTCGCAGCCGAGCGGGCCGGGGTCGCCGGGGTACATGCCCAGGGCGTTGAGCACGTCGCGGAAATTGAGGCCGGCCGCGCGCACGCGCACGCGGATCTGGCCGGGGCGCAGGGGCGCGGCCAGGTCCTCGCGCGCGTCGATCAGCGCGAGGTTCTCGATCGTCCCGCGGGCCGAGGTGTGCAGGCGCCAGGCGTGGGCCTCGTGGGGAGGCAGGCGCAGATCGGGGTCGCCGGCGGGGCCGAGGCGGGGGCAGAGCAGGGCGTTGGCGCGGATGGCGAGCTGCGGCTCGCCGCTCTCGAGGGCGCGGGCCAGGGCCTCGTCGGCGCCCGGCCCCTCGAGCTCGTCGACGTCGATGATCGTCAGCGCGCGCTCGGGGAACTCGCGCTGGGCCGCGCGCATCAGCCCCCACAGCGGGGCGTGGACGAGATCGAGGGCGCTCTCGTCGTCGCCCTCGGCCCTGGGCCGCGCGAGGGGGAGCGCGCGGTGGGTGAGCAGGCTGACCCGGGCCTCGCTCAGGCGCTCATCGGCGAGCACGCGCTGGAGCGCGTCGAGGGCGGCCGCGCTGGCGTCGAGGGCCGAGCCGTGAGCGTCGTCGAAGGCGGTGATCAGCAGGTGGGCGGGGGGGCGCTCGCTGGCCAGCAGCGCGTCGAGCTCGTCGAAGCAGGGCAAGGCGGCGCCGCCGAGCACGAAGTCGGGCAGGGGCGCGTGGTCGGGGCGCCCGCTCGCGCGGGCCTGCGCGCTGCACAGGACGAGGACCCGCGAGGGCGCGGCCGTGGCCTTCGCCTGGGGCCGGCCACCCACGCCGAGCAGCGGCAGCCAGCGCAGGCGGTACAGCGAGGTGCTGCGCGGCAAGGCGTGGCGCAGATCCGCGGGCGAGGCCGGACGCATCTGCAGGTGGGCCGTCGCGCACAGCTGCCCGCCGGCGTCGGAGAGGTCGAGATCGAAGCCGCCCTCGCGCGGGCTGATGCGCACGCGCAGGGCCGCGGCCCCGGTCGCGAACAGCCTGGCGTGGGACCACACGAAGGGCAGCGAGAGCCGGGCGCCCTCGCCGGCGTCGCTGGCCTCGGCGGCCTCGAAGGCGAGCAGGTGCAAGGCGGCGTCGAGCAGCGCCGGGTGCAGGGCGAAGCCCTCGACCGACCGATCCTCGTCGAGGGCGACCTCGGCGAAGAGCTGCTCGCCGTGGCGCCAGGCTCGACGCAGCGCGCGAAAGCTCGGGCCGTAGTCGAGGCCGAGGCTCGCGAGGCGCTCGTAGAGCCCGCCCAGGGCGATGACCGTGGCCTCCGGCGGCGGCCAGATCGCCGCGGCGGCCTGGGCCCCGGAGTCCGCGTCTTCGCTGGGGACGAGCGCGCCGTGGGCGTGGCGGATCCACCCCGCCGAGCTGCGCGAGTGCAGGGCGAGCTCGCGGCGGCCGCTGGCGTCGGGGGCCTCGAGGGTCAGCTGGAGGCTGCGGCCCTGGCCCTCGCGGAGGATCAGCGGGGCGTCGAGGGCGAGCTCGTCGAGGTCGAGCTCGCCGAGGTGGGCGGCGGCGGCCAGGGCGAGGTCGAGGAAGCCCGCTCCGGGGAAGAGCGCGTGCTCGAAGACCTGGTGATCCCCAAGCCACGGCGCGCGCGAGAGCTCGAGGCGGGCGCTGAGCATCAGCCCGCCGTCGGGGAGCTCGATGGCGGCCCCGAGCAGGGGGTGCTCGCTGGCGTCGAGGCCGGCGGCCGCGAGGTCCTTGCCCGCGCGCAGCCTGCCCGCGTGGCGAGCGTCGACCCAAAAGCGCCGGTGCTGGAAGGGGTAGGTGGGGAGCTCGACGAAGCGCGGGCGCTGGGGCGCGAGCAGGGCCGACCAGTCGAGCTGAGCGCCGCGGGCGTGGATCGTGGCCGCGGCCAGGGCGAGGGACTCGGGCTCGGGGCGATCGCTGCGCAGCGCGGGGACCAGCAGCAGCGCCGAGCCCTCGCCGAGGCAGCCCGCGGCCATGGCCGTGAGCTGCGGGCGCGGGCCGAGCTCCACGCCCAGCGTGATGCCCTGGGCCTCGAGGGTGCGCACGCCGTCGAGGAAGTGGACCGGGGCGCGGACCAGCCGGACCCAGTAGTCGACGGAGGTCAGCTGCTCGGCGGTCGCGAGCTTGCCGCTGAGGTTGGAGACGATCGCCACCCGCGGCGGCTTGCGCTCGAGGCCCGCGACGACCCGGCGAAAGTCCTCGAGCATCGGCTCCATGCGCCGCGAGTGGAAGGCGTGGCTGACGGTCAGCCGCCGGGTCTTGCGGCCGAGGGACTCGAAGTGCGCCTGGAGCTGGGTGAGCTCGTCTTCGTCCCCGGACACGACCGTGGACATGGGGCCGTTGAGCCCCGCGACGTCGAGCCCGGGGTAGTTTGCGAGCACGGCCCGGAGCTCGCCCTCGGAGACCTGGAGCGAGGCCATGGCGCCGCCCCGGGGCAGGGCCTGCATCAGCCGGCCGCGGGCGGCGACCAGGGTCGCCGCGTCCGCGAGCGAGAACACGCCAGCGACGTGGGCGGCGACGAGCTCCCCGATCGAGTGGCCGAGGAGGAGGTCGGGCTCGAGGCCCCAGGACGCGAGCAGGTGGTGGAGCGCGACCTCGAAGGCGAACAGCGCCGGCTGGGTGTAGAGGGTCTGGTCGAGGTGCCCGGCGAGCGCGGAGCCGGGCTCGGCGAGCACGACCTTGGCCAAGGGCAGCTCGAGCAGGCCGTCGAAGGCGGCGCAGGTCGCCGCGAAGGCGCTGGCGAAGGCCGGGTAGCGCTCGCTCAGGGCGCGGCCCATGCCCAGGCGTTGGGCGCCCTGGCCGGTGAAGAGCAGCGCGATCCGGGGCTGGTCGCTGGCCGCGACGCTCTCGAGGCGCGTGGGGTCGGCGAGGCGCTCGAGCAGCTGCTCGCGGTCGTGGACCACGAAGGGGGCGCGGCGCTCGAGCTGGGCGCGGCGCGTGGCCAGGGTGTGGGTGAGGTCGACGGGGCGCAGCTCGGGGCGCTGGGAGAGGGCCTCGTGCAGCCGCGTGGCGAGGTCGCGCAGGGCCTCGTCGGTGCGCGCGCTGAGCACGAAGGGCAGGGGCGCGGGGGGTGCTTCGGGGGCCGGCGCCTCGGGGGCCGGCGCCTCGGGCTGTGATTCGGGGGCTGGCAGCGCCTCCTCGAGGATCAGGTGGGCGTTGGTCCCCGAGATGCCAAAGGCCGAGACCGCGGCGCGGCGCGGCGCCTCGCCGCGGGGCCACGCCCGGGCGTTCTGGAGCAGGCGGACGCCGGGGGTCCACTCGACCTGCGAGGAGGGCCGCTCCGCGTGCAGGGTCTTGGGCAGGCGCTGATGCTCGAGGGCGAGCACCATCTTGATCACCCCAGCGACGCCGGCGGCGGCCTGGGTGTGGCCGATGTTCGACTTGATCGAGCCCAGCCACAGCGGGCGCTCGCTGGGTCGCTCGACGCCATAGGTGGCGAGCAGCGCCCGAGCCTCGATGGGGTCGCCGAGCTTGGTCCCGGTGCCGTGGGCCTCGACCACGTCGATGTCCGCGGGCGCGAGCTGGGCGTCGGCGAGGGCGTCGCGGATGACCTGGCGCTGCGAGGGGCCGTTGGGCGCGGTCAAGCCCTGGCTGCGCCCGTCTTGGTTGACCGCCGAGCCGGTGATCAGCGCGAGCACGCGGTGGCCCTTGGCGCGGGCGTCGCTGAGGCGCTCGAGCACGAGCACGCCGGCGCCCTCGGACCAGCCGGCGCCGTCGGCCTCGTCGGAGAAGGACTTGCAGCGCCCGTCGGGGGACAAGGTCCGCAGCCGCGAGAACGAGAGGATCGGCTCGGGGGTCGAGAAGGCCGTCGCGCCCCCGGCCAGGGCGAGCGCACACTCGCCGCGGCGCAGGGCCTGGCAGGCGAGGTGCACGGTCACCAGCGAGGAGCTGCAGGCCGTGTCGATGGTCAGCGCGGGGCCCTGTAACCCGAGCGCGTAGGCGATCCGCCCCGAGGCCACGCTGTAGAGGTTGCCGAGGGTGCCGTAGCCGTCCTCGGCGATCTCGGCCGGCGGCAGCAGGTTGTTGTAGTCGTCGTAGCAGATGCCGACGAACACCCCGGCCTTGGTCTTGTTGAGCGCGCTCGGGACGATGCCGCCGTGCTCGAGGGCCTCCCAGCTGAGCTCGAGCAAGATGCGTTGCTGAGGATCGATGCTCGCGGCCTCGCGTGGGCTGATCTCGAAGAAGCTCGCGTCGAACTCGGCGGGGTGTTGGATGAAGCCCCCGCCGCGGGTGTAGGTGGTGCCGACGTGATCGGGGTCGGGGTGGTAGAGCGCTTCGGAGGCCCAGCCGCGGGTCTCGGGCAGGGGCGTGATCGCGTCGTCGCCAGCGTCGAGCAGGGCCCACAGCTGCTCGGGGCTCTCGACCTCGCCGGGCAGTCGGCAGGACATGCCGACGATCGCGATGGGCTCGTGCTGACGCTGCTCGATCTCGTGCAGCCGCTGCTTGGTCTGGCGGAGAGCCGAGGTCGCTCGCTCCAAATAGGCGCGCAGCTTGTGCTCGCTCTTTTGCTCGCTCACGTCGCTCATCCCGTAGCCCGCGGCGCGCGGGGGGGGCGGCCTCGGGAAAGGCCAGGATAGCCGAACCC
This sequence comes from Pseudenhygromyxa sp. WMMC2535, assembly GCF_011083025.2. Classification (NCBI taxonomy): domain Bacteria; kingdom Pseudomonadati; phylum Myxococcota; order Nannocystales; family Nannocystaceae; genus Pseudenhygromyxa; species Pseudenhygromyxa sp. WMMC2535. Next base: position 414,488 of record NZ_JABJWV010000001.1, on the reverse strand, counting down.
GGGCGCGCGAAGAGCTGCGCTGAAGCTGGCGCTTGCTACACGGTGCCGATTGAAAGGGGCGGGAGCCTGGTCAGAAAATCACCCCTTCGAGTGCACTGTCGAGCATTCCGAATAGCGCGTCATCGCTCTTACTTCGTGAGCCTCTGGTGTTGTCTTCAGGCCGTTGGGCGGTGCTCCTGCGCCGAGCACTCAAACCTCACGCAAACGCCATTCGATGCCAGATTACACGGGTCTTTTGCAGAGAAAGTGATGACAAATGCCCCAACCCGATCGATTTTTTCCGTGATCGTGGTGTCGATGATTAATGTATTTGCATCGTTGAAAGCGAGAACACTAAAGTCATACCCGAGTTGGCACTTGGGTTCGGGTGTTCGAAAAGCGGGATCGAAGGCGCGCACAGACCGGTCACGATCTGCGCCTGGCTGCGCAAGCCCGTGGCGACCGATGGGTCGAGACCTGGGTGATGTCGAGCGCCGAGCGGTTGATGTCGAGCGGCTCGGCGAAGACTGCTCGGGTCAGGCGAAGGTCGCTCGGGGCTGAACGCGGCGCCCCTCGCACCCTGCTCCGCGGGCCTGGGCCACGGCTCGCTCACGCGGCGCCTCTCCAGGCAGGGGGGCTCCTAGGAGCCCGTGGTGGAACCCAGCGCGGCTCCTGGCGCAGGGATTTTCGTCGAGGGCGCGAAGCCAAAACGCCGCTGTACCGGGCGTACTGCAAGCTTTGGCGACAAAGCCCTCGGCGAAAAGACCAAGCCAGGTGTCGTGTTGGGTTTCACCACGGGCTCCTAGAGGACGCGCGCGGCCCCGGGAGAGGCCGTGTGAGCCAAACCCGGGGCCGCGCTATCGAGCCGCGTGCGGCCGCGATGTGGTGCCGGCGACCAGGCGCCGGTGCCTGGTCAGGAGTTCACGCCTTCGAGCTCACTGTCGAGCATCTCGAACAGCTCGTCGTCGCTCTTGCTCGACAGGTCCTCGGCGCTGTCCTCGGGCTCCTCCGCGCTGACCCCTGCGTAGCGCTCGAGGACCTCGCGCAGGCGCCCGCCGATGCCAGAGCGCTCGAGATCTTCTGTGGACAGGGCGGCGACCATGGCCTCGAGGCGATCGATCTCGGCGGCGATCGGCGCGCTGATCATCGACGCGTTCGCGTCGTCGAAGTCGAGCTCACCCGAGATCATCCCCGTGAGGGCGCCGGGGGTCGGGTAGTCGAAGAGCAGGGTCGAGGGCAGACGCAGGCCGGTCACGGTCTGTAGGCGGTTGCGCAGCTCGACGGCGACGAGGGAGTCGAGGCCGAGATCCTTGAGCGGGCGATCGGGGCCGAGGCTCTCCGGTCGAGACAGGTCGAGGACAGCGGCGATCTCCGAGCGGATGATGTCGAGCAAGGTCCGCTCGCGCTCCGACGCGGGCACGCTCGCGAGGCGCTGCTCGAGGGTGGACACGGCCGCGCCCGCGGCTCCTGCTCCGCTGCTCTGGGTCGCGGCCCGCCTGCGCGGCGCGGCGCGGACCATGCCGCGGAGCATCGTCGGCGGCTGCTCGTCGTGGGTCGAGAGCGCGCTGGTGTCGAGGTGCACGGGGACGAGCGCGGCCTCGTGGCGGACCAGCGCGTTGTCGAGCAGGCTCATGCCCTCGTCGGGGGCCAGCGGGATCATCCCGCGTCGGCGCATGCGGGCGCGGTCGGCGTCCGAGAGCCTCGCGGCCATGCCCTCACCGCCCCAGGGCCCCCACGCGAGGGCCTGGGCGACGCCGCCTCGGGCCTGGCGGTGGCTGGCGAGGGCGTCGAGGAAGGCGTTCGCGGCGGCGTAGCTGGCCTGGCCGGCGTTGCCCATCACGCCGACGATCGACGAGAAGAGCACGAACTCGGCCAGCGGGAGCTCGCGGGTGAGCGCGTCGAGGACCAGGCCGGCGTCGACCTTGGGCTTGAACACCTTGGCGAGGCGCTCGGGCGTCAGCGAGGGCAAGGTCCCGTCATCGAGGACGCCCGCGGTGTGATAGATGGCGGTCAGCGGGTGCTCGGCGGGGACCGAGTCGAGCAGGGCCTGGAGCTGGGCGCGATCGCTGACGTCGCAGGCCGCGATCTCGACCGTGGCGCCGGCGAGCTCGAGGGCGGCGCGGGTGCGTCCGGCCTCGGGCGAGTCCTCGCCGCGGCGCGAGACCAGCAGCAGGCGCTGGACGCCGTGGACGTCGACGAGGTGCCGCGCCAGGCGAGCGCCGAGGGCCCCGAGGCCGCCGGTGAGCATCACCGTGCCCTGGGGGTTGAGGGCGCGCGGGACATCGAACACGACCTTGCCGACGTGGCGGGCCTGGCTGACGTGGCGGAAGGCCTCGCTGGCGTCGTTGAGCTCCCAGCGCGAGATCGTCGTCGGCGAGAGCACGCCCTGCTCGAAGAGCAAGACCAGCTGCGCGAACATCTTGGCGATCAGCTCGGGATCGAGGACGAGCAGGTCGAAGGGCCGATAGTTGACGCCCTCGTAGTTGCTGGCGATCTCCTGCGGCTCGCGCAGGTCGGTCTTGCCCATCTCGAGGAAGCGGCCGCCGCGGGGCAGCAGGCGCAGCGAGGCGTCGACGAACTCGCGCGCGAGGCTGTTGAGCACGAGGTCCACGCCCTCGCCGCCGGTCGCCGACAGGAACTTCTGCTCGAAGCCCACGGTCCGCGAGCTCGCGGTGTGCTCCTCGTCGTAGCCGAGCTCGCGCATGGTCGACCACTTGCGCTCGCTCGCGGTCCCGAACACCTCGGCGCCGATGTGCCGGGCGATCGCGGTCGCGGCCATGCCCACGCCGCCGGTCGCCGCGTGGATCAGCACGCGCTCGCCGGCTCGGAGCTTGCCGACCTCGACGAGCGCGTAGTAGGCGGTCAGGAACACGATCGGCACGGACGCGGCCTGGGCGTAGCTCCAGCCCTCGGGGATCGGCGCGAGCTTGCGGACGTCGGTGATCGCAACCGGGGCGAAGGCCGCGGGGATCAGGCCCATGACGCGGTCGCCGACGGCGAGGCCCTCGACCTTGGGGCCGACCTCGACGATCTCGCCGGCGCCCTCGATGCCGAGCTCGCCGGCCTTGCCGGGGTACATGCCCAGGGCGTTGAGCACGTCGCGGAAGTTGAGCCCCGCGGCGCGGACCTCGACGCGGACCTCGAAGTCGCCGAGCGGGGCGCGGGCCTCGGGGCGCGGCGCGAACACCAGGTTGTCGAGCGAGCCCTTTTGGCTGACGTCGAGGTGCCAGGCGCTCGCGCCCGTGGGCGGGAGCAGGCGGGCGCTGTGCTGGGGCCGAGCCAGGCGCGGCGCGAGCATCATGCCCTTGCGGACCGCGAGCTGCTCCTCGTCACAGGCCAGGGCGGCGGGCAGGGCCCACAGCGAGACCTCGGTGTCGTCGACGTCGACGATCGCCATCTGACGATCGGGGTTCTCGACCTGGGCGGTGCGGACCAGCCCCCAAAGCGGCGCGGCCGAGAGGTCGAGGACGTCCTCCTCGGAGCCGGCGGCCACCGCCCGCCTGGTGATGAACACCAGCCGACAGTCGCGCATGCGCTCGTCGGCGAGCCAGCGCTGGAGCAGGTCGAGGGCCTCGACCGTGGTCGCGTGGGCGAGGGCGCCGGGCGCCGCGTCGGTGTCGGCCAGCCAGGGGATCAGCAGGGCCTCGGGCGCGGGCCGGCCCGCGTCGAGGCCGGCGATCAGCTGGTCGTAGTCCGGGAGCCGGCTGGTCGTCAGCGAGGAGCGCGAGAGGTTGTCGGCGAGCTCGAGGCGGTCGTCCTCGTCGACGAGGATCATCCACTCGCCGGTCGACGAGACCGCGCCGGTGTCGAGCGGGATGGTCCACTCGACCACGTAGAGCCCGTCGAAGTGTTGGCTGTCGATCGAGTCGTGGATCATCGCCGGGGTCGCCGGGCGCGTGGCCAGGGCCCCGATGAAGGCCACCGGGTCGCCGCTGCCGTCGGCGATCGCCATGGTGAAGTTGCCCTCGGCGCCCGTGGGGGTGAAGCGCACGCGCAAGGTCGTGGACCCCGTGGCGTAGAGCTCGACGTTGGACCACGACACGGGCAGCGGCACGGCCTCGGGCTCGAGGTGCTCGAGCACCAGCGGGTGCAAGGCGGCGTCGAGCAGGCCCGGGTGGATGGCGTAGCGGCCCGCGGCGCGGCTGGCCTCGTCGGGCAGGCGCAGCTCGGCGAGCAGCTCGGTGCCGTGTCGCCAGGCTCGCTGGAGCCCGCGGAAGTCGCCCGTGTAGCTGAAGCCGGCCTCCTCGAGGGTCTCGTAGGCCGCGGCGGCGTCGGCCCCGAGCTCGATGGCCTCGGCGCCCGGCGGCGGCCAGGCGTGGAGGTCGAAGTCGGCGCTGCGCGGGCCCTGGCCGATGCGCCCGCTGGCGTGGCGCTGCCAGCTCGCGCCCTCGCGCTCGGCGCGGGCGAAGATCGTCAGCGCGCGGCTACCCGACTCGTCGGGAGTGCCCACGGACAGCTGGAGCAGGACCCCGCCCTTGCTGGGCAGGGCGAGCGGGCGCTCGATGGTCAGCTCCTCGACGCGGTCGAGGCCCACGCGCAAGGTCGCGACCAGGGCGAGCTCGAGGAAGGCCGTGGCCGGGACGATGGTCGCGTCGAAGACCACGTGCCCGGCCAGGGTCGGCTGATCCGCGAGCGAGAGCCGGCTGGTGAACAGCACGGCGTCGGAGTCGGCGAGCTGGACCTTGGCGCCGAGCAGCGGGTGCTCGGCGTCGTCGAGGCCGGCCGAGGCCACGTCGGCGGCCCGGCCCTCGCCGCGCTCGACCCAGTAGCGCTGGCGCTGGAAGGCGTAGGTCGGGAGGTTGATCCGCCGCGGGCCGAAGGGCGTGAAGAAGCCCTCCCAGTTGATCTCGTAGCCGTGCACGTGCAGCCCACACAGCGCGGCGGTCAGGGTCTCGACTTCGGGCTTGCGCTTGTGCAGCGAGGGCAAGACCACGGCCCGGGGCAGGGCGTCGTCGGACAGCGAGGGCGGGACCATGCCCGAGAGCACCGCGTGCGGCCCGAGCTCGAGGAAGGTCGTCACGCCCTCGGCCTCGAGCACGCGCACGCCGTCGACGAAGCGCACGGCCTGGCGGATGTGCCGGGCCCAGTACTCGGGTGAGCACAGCTCGTCGCCGACGCTGCGCTCACCGGTGACGTTGGAGACGATCGGGATCGAGGGCCGGTTGAACTCGAGGGTGGCAGCGATCTTGCGGAACTCGTCGAGCATCGGCTCCATGCGCGGCGAGTGGAAAGCATGGCTGACGCTCAGGCGAACCACGTTGCGCTCGAGCTCCTCGAAGTGCGACATGATGTCGAGCACGGCCTGCTCGTCGCCGGAGATCACCGTGGACATCGGCCCGTTGAGGCCGGCGATCCCGACCCGGGCGTCGAGCATCGGGCGGACCTCCTCCTCGCTGGCCTGGAGCGAGACCATCGCGCCGCCCTCGGGCAGCGCCTGCATCAGCCGGCCGCGCGCGGCGACCAGGGTGCAGGCGTGCTCGATCGACAGCACGCCGGCGACGTGGGCGGCCGCGAGCTCGCCGATCGAGTGACCGATGAGCAGATCCGGGACCACACCCCAGGCTTCCCACATGCGGTAGAGCGCGACCTCGAGGGCGAAGAGCGCCGGCTGGGTGTACTTGGTCTGATCGAGCAGCTCCGCCTCGGGGGTGTCGGGCTCGGCGAACATCAGCTCGAAGAGCGGGCGATCGAGGTGGAAGTCGAGGTGGGCGCAGACCGAGTCGAGGGCGTCGCGGAAGGTCGGGTAGCGATCGTAGAGATCGCGGCCCATGCCCGGGCGCTGGGCGCCCTGACCGGTGAACATGATCGCCAGCTTGCCGCGGCGCAGGTCCTTGGGCGTCATCGCCGAGCCGCGCGAGGGCGAGCCCGTGCGCGCGAAGGTCTCGAGCACGTCGATGAGGATCTCGGGCGTGCTCTCGGCGTCGATGGTGATCGCCAGGCGCGTGCCAAAGTGGGTGCGCGTGGTCGCCAGCGAGTGGGTCACGTCGAGGGTCGAGCCCTCGTAGGGGTGCGCGCGCAGGTGCTCGGCCAGGCGGTTGGCCTGGGCGACGAGGTCGGCGGGCGTGCGCGCCGAGAGCACCAGGGGCAGCTCGCTGGGCGGCGGCACGTTGAGCCCGTCGGCCAGCGGCGGCTCGGGGGCGCGCTCGAGGATCGCGTGGGCGTTGGTCCCCGACATGCCAAAGGAGGACACGCCGGCTCGCCACGGCCGCCCGCCCTCGACCGTCGGCCACTCGCGCAGGCTGTCGACGACGTCGATGGGCAGCGACTGCCAGTCGATGTGCGGGTTGCGGGGCTTGGTGTGCAGCGTGGCCGGGAGCTTGCCGTGGCGCATGCAGGCCACGACCTTGGCGACGCCGGCGAGGCCGGCCGCGGCCTCGAGGTGGCCGATGTTGGTCTTGACCGCGCCGAGCAGCAGGGGCTGATCCGGCGGGCGCTGCTCGCCGTAGACCGCGGAGATCGCCTGGACCTCGATCGGGTCGCCGAGCGAGGTCCCGGTCCCGTGGCACTCGACATAGTCGACGTCGGTGGGCGTGAGCCGGGCGTCGTCGAGGGCCGAGCGCAGCAGCTTTTGCTGCGAGGTCCCGTTGGGCGCCGTGATCCCGCTGCTCGCCCCGTCGTGGTTGACCGCCGTGCCGCGCACGACCGCGAGGATGTCGCGGCCGGCCGCCTGGGCGTCGGACAGGCGCTCGAGGGTGAAGACCAGCGCCCCCTCGCCGCGGCCGTAGCCGTTGGCGTTGGCCGAGAAGGTCTTGCAGCGCCCGTCGGGGGCGAGCGCCCGGGTCCGCGAGAGCTGCACGAACACGTCGGGGGCGGCGAGGATCTGCACGCCGCCGGCGAGGGCGAGCTCGCACTCGTGCTCACGCAGCGAGCGGCAGGCCATGTGGAAGGCGACCAGCGAGGACGAGCAGGCCGTGTCGATGGCCAGCGCCGGGCCCTGCAGACCCAAGGTGAAGGCGATACGCCCGGCGGCGAAGGAGGTCTGGGTGCCGGTGAAGGTGTAGGCCTCGCCGGGACCCTGGCGCAGGTGGTCGTAGTCGCTGGGCCCGAGCCCGACGAACACGCCGGTCAGCGAGTCGCGCAGCGAGCCCGGGACCACGCCGGCGTTCTCGAGCGCCTCCCAGGCGGCCTCGAGCAAGAAGCGGTGCTGGGGGTCGATGTTCTTGGCCTCGCGCGGGCTGATCCCGAAGAAGGCCGGGTCGAACTGATCGATCTGCTCGAGGAAGGAGCCCTCGCGCACGTAGCTGTGGCCCTTGCTCTCGGGGTCGGGATCGTAGAACTCGTCGACGTTCCAGCGCGCGGGCGGGAGCGGGCCGACGGCCTCGCGGCCCTCGGACAGGAAGGTCCACAGCGAGGAGAGATCGAGGATCCCGCCGGGCACGCGCATGCCCACGCCGATGATCGCGATCGCCTCGTTGGTCGAGCGCGGGCCGACGCCGACGTGCTCCTCGTGCTCGTCGGCGGCCACGCCCAGGGCGGGCGCGAGGGCCTCGTAGACCATCAGCGCGACGTGCTGGGGCGAGGGGTGATCGAAGACCAGGGTCGCCGGCAGGCTCAGGCCGGTCTCGCGCTGGAGCCGGCGGCGGACCTCGACGGCCATCAGCGAGTCGAGGCCGAGGTCGACGAAGCCGGTCTGGGGGTCGAGGCGCGAGGCGTCGTCGTAGCCGAGCACGGCCGCGGTCTCGCGCAGGACGAGGTTGACCAGGGTCCGCGAGCGCTCGGTCTCCGAGAGCGGGCGGAGCTTGGCGAGCAGCCGGGCCTCGTCGCCCTCCTCGCCGCTGTTGACGGCCTCGAGCGCGGATCGGGCCTCGGGCAGATCGTCGAGCAGCGGGCTCGGGCGCGTGGCCGTGAAGCTCGGCGCGAACCGGGACCAGTCGATGTCGGCGACGATCACCGTCTCGTCCTCGGCGTCGAGGGCCTGCTGGAGCGCCGCGATCGCGAACTTGGGATCCATGGGCTCGAGCCCGCGGCGGCGCAGCTCGTGCTGCGAAGGGTCGTCGGACTGGCCGCTGGCCCAGGCGCTCCAGGCCACGGACATCGCCGGGAGCTCGAGGCTGCGGCGGTGCTCGGCGAAGGCGTCGAGGAAGGCGTTGGCGGCGGCGTAGATCGCCTGGCGGCCGCTGCCCCAGATCCCCGCGATCGACGAGAAGGTGATGAACGCGTCGAGGTCGACGTCCTTGAGCAGCTCGTGGAGGTGACGGGCGCCGGCGACCTTGGCCGAGGCGACCTCGATCAGCTCGTCCATCTCGATGTCGGCCAGCGGGGTCTGCTGCGAGACGCCCTCGGCGTGGATCACCGCGGTCAGCTCCTCGCCCTCGGCCTCGAGCTGATCGAGCAAGGTCGCGATCGACTCGCGGTCGGTGGTGTCGCAGGCGCGCAGCGAGACCCGGGTGCCGAACTCGGTCAGGTCGGCGTCGGGGCTCTGGGCGCTGGCGAGCACGAGGTGCTCGGCGCCGTTGGCCGCGAGCCAGCGGGTCACGCGGGCGCCGAAGGAGCCGGTCCCGCCGGTGACCAGGACCGTGCCGCGCGGCCGCCACTCGGCCTCGGCTTGATCGATCAGCGGGGCGCGGACCAGCCGGCGCACGAACAGCCCGGTGTTGCGCAGCGCGAGCTGATCCTCGCGGCGCTGGCCGAGGGCCGAGGCCAGGCGGCGGGCGCCCTTGAGGTCGAGCTCCGCGGGGATGTCGATCAGGCCGCCCCAGCGCTCGCCGTGCTCGAGGGCGATGACCCGGCCGAGGCCCCAGGCCATGGCCTGGAGCGGGTGCTCGAGCACGTCCGAGCCGCCGACCGAGACCGCGCCGCGGGTCAGCAGCCACAGCGGCGCGCCGAGCTCGATGTCGCCGAGGGCCTGGGCGAGGGCGAGGTTGAGGGCCAGGCCCGAGGGCAGCGCGGGCTGGTCGAGCAGCGGCTCCTCGACCAGGGCGAGCAGCGAGAGCACGCCGCGGACCTCGGCGCCCTCGAGCTCGGCGAGGGCGCGGCGCAGGCGAGCGACGACGTCCTCGCGGTCGGGCTCGTCCTCGTCGACGGTCACGCGGATCACCGTCGCGCCGGCGCTCTCGAGGTTGGCGATCACCATGTCGTGGACGGCGGCGTCCTCGGGCTCCGAGGCCGTCGCGACCAGCCAGGTCCCGCGCACGTCGCCCACGGAGGCGCTCGCGGACATCGGCTTCCAGCTGATCCGGTAGCGCCACGAGTTGAGCGTGGTCCGCTCCTGGTGGTTGCGCCGCCAGCTGCTCAGCGCGGGCAGCAGCACGTTGAGCGAGGCCCGCTGCTCGTCGCCGTCGACGCCCAGGGCGAGGGCCACGCTGTCGGCGTCGCCGGACTCGACGGCGTTCCAAAACGAGCTGTCGGCGGCGGGCGCCTGGGTCTGGATGCCCGCCTCGGCGCCGGCGCGCTTGGCCACGTCGAGCCAGTAGCGCTGACGCTGGAAGGGGTAGGTGGGCAGGCCGACGCGGCGACCCGAGGACACCTTTTGCCAGTCCACGGGCAGGCCGCGGGTGTGCAGCTCGCCGAGCGCGTGCATCAGGCGATCCGGCCCGCCCTCGCCGCGGCGCAGCGAGTCGACCGCGGCCCCGGGCGAGTCGGCGTCCTCGACCATGCGCGCGAGCACGTCGCGGAGCAGGGGGTGAGGGCTGAGCTCGATGAAGAAGCGGTAGCCGTCGGCGAGCATCTTGTCGACGGTCTCGGCGAAGCGCGTGGGCAGCCGCAGGTTGCGGAACCAATACTCGGCGTCGAGCTCGCGACCGAGCAGCTTCTCGGCGCGGATCGTCGAGTACATCGGGACCTCGAGCTCGCTGGGGCTGAGGCCCTCGAGCGTCCCGACCACGCGCTCGCGGGCGTGCTCGAGCAGCGGCGAGGCCCAGGGGTAGTCGATGTCCAGGCGGCGGGTGCCCTCGAGCGTGGACACGAGCTCGTTGATGACCATGGGTTCGCCGGACACGAGCACGGCCTCGGGGCCGTCGTGGGCGGCGATCGCCAGCATGTCGTCCCAGCGCTTGAGCTCGGCCTCGACCTCGGCGAGCGAGCGCGGGACGAGGGCGACGGCGCCCTGGCCAGACAGCTGGGCGAGGGCCTGGCTGCGCTTGGCGACGATCCGCGCGGCGTCGTCGAGGCGCAGGGCCCCGGCGGCGTAGGCCGCCGTGATCTCACCGAGGCCGTGGCCGATGTAGCCGTCGGCCTCGACGCCGACCATGTGCCACAGCAAGACCAGCGCCGAGCTCACGGCGAAGAGCGCCGGGTGGAGCACGTCGACGCGCTCGAGCGAGGGCGCGTCCTCGCTGCCCTCGAGGACCGCGCGCAGCGACCAGTCGACGTAGGGGGTCAAGGCGCGCTCGCAGGCCACGAGGTGCTCGCGGAAGCGATCGGAGACCTGCATCAAGGTCCGCGCCATCTCGGGCCACTCGGAGCCCTGACCCGAGAACACGAAGGCGATCTTGCCCTCGACGCGAGCCTCGCCCTCGATCACGCGGGCGTCCTTGGCTCCGCGCGCGAGCGCGTCGAGGGCGAGCAGCGCCTCCTCGTGCTCGCTGGCCATGACCATGGCGCGGCGATCGAAGTGCGCGCGGGTCGTGGCCAGGGAGTGGGCGACGTCGACCAGGGGCAGGTCGGGGTTGGCCTCGAGGTGCGCGAACAGGCGTTCGGCCTGGGCGCGCAGGGCGACCTCGGAGCGGGCCGAGAGCAGCAGCGGGAGGTGGTGGCCGCCCTCGTCGTTGACCTCGATCGAGACCTCGCCGAGGGTCTCGTCCATGCGCTCTTGCAGGTCGGGGCGCAGCATCGACAGCTGCGGCGCCTGGGTCCACACGGCGCGCCAGTTGGGATCGAAGCCGAGCTCGAACAGCCGCGCGAGGCCCTTGAGCATGGTCCCGCGCTCGTCCTCGTGGCGGTAGCACGAGGGCAGCACCCAGAAGCTGCCCTTGACGTTCTCGAGGGTCTGCTCCATGGCCTGGGCGAGCACCGGGTGGGCGCTGAGCTCGAGGAAGACCGTGGGCCCCTCGTCGGCGAGGCCCTCGATGACCTGGCGAAAGCGCACCGGGCTGCGCAGGTTTCGGGTCCAGTAGGCCGGCCCGCACTCGCTGCCGTGCAGCGCCTCGAGCAGCACCGTGGACAGCATCGGGAGCTTGGCGGGGCGCGGCGAGATCCCGGCGATGGCCTGCTCGAAGACCGGGACGACCGGGAGCATCTCGGGGCTGTGCGAGGCGAAGTCGATCTCCAGCCGTCGGGTCCTGACCCCGCGGTGGGCGAGGATCTCCTCGGCCTGCTCGATCGCCGGGCGCGGGCCCGAGAGCACCGTCGAGCGCGGGCCGTTGAAGGCGCCGATGACCAGGTCGTTGGCGGTCTCGCCGAGGCGCTCGAGCAGCATCGACTCGGGCAGCGAGACGACCAGCATCGCGCCCTTGCCCGCGGCCAGCTCACCCACGGCGCGGCCGCGCTCGATGGCCACGAGCGTGGCGTCGGTCAGCGAGAGGATCCCGGCGAGGTGGGCGGCCGCGATCTCGCCGATGCTGTGGCCGACGATCGCGTCGGGGGTGAAGCCCCAGGCCCGCCATAGCTCGCCGAGGGCGACCTGGACGGCGAAGAGCACGACCTGGAGGACCTCGGTGCGATCGAGGCGCGAGCGCGGGCCGTCGGTGAGCAGCTCGTCGATCAGCGACCAGCCGCAGTGCTCGCGGACCAGGCGATCGATGGTCTCGAGGGTGCGGCGGAACTCGGGCTCGCCGACCATCAGCGTGCGGCTCATGCCCAGCCACTGCGAGCCGTGGCCCGAGCACACGAACACCAGGCGCGGGCGCGCCGGCGCGGGCTTGAGCGCCTTGAGGCCGCCGGACAGCAGCTTGGACAGGCCCTCGATCAGCTGGTCGGGGGCGTTGAGCATCAGCGTCGAGCGGTGCTTGCCCTCGCCGGCGCGCTCGCTGAGCGCCCGGCACAGCGCCGCGCTCTCGTTCCAGTTGCGGACCTCGAAGGCGAAGTCGAGGGACGAGAGCACCTGCATGCGCAGCATCCCGGCCGAGGGTCCGACCAGGGGCAGCATCAGGACCTCGCTCTTGGGCGCGGCCTCGAGCACGGCGTGGCAGTTGGTCCCGCCGAAGCCGAAGCTGCTGACGCCCGCGCGCGGGGTCTCGTCGCCGGCCGGCCAGCCCTCGAGCGCGGTCTGGACCTGGAGGTTGAGGTTCTCGAAGGGGATGTGCGGGTTGGGCTGCTCGAAGTGCAGGTTGGCCGGGAGCATGCGGTGATGCAGGGCCAGGGCGGTCTTGATCAGCCCGGCGATGCCCGCCGCGGACTCGAGGTGGCCGATGTTGGTCTTGATCGAGCCCAGGCGCAGCGGCGCGTCCTTGGGCCGCTGGCTGCCGATCACCGCCCCGAGCGCGCTGGCCTCGAGCGGGTCGCCGAGGATCGTCCCGGGGCCGTGGGCCTCGACGTAGTGGATGGTCGCGGGGTCGACCTGGGCGTTGGCCAGGGCCGCGCGCACGCAGGCCTCCTGGGCGCGGGGGTTGGGCGCGGTCAGCCCGTTGGAGAAGCCGTCGTTGTTGCTCGCGGTCCCGCGGATCAGGCAGTAGATCCGGTCGCCGTCGGCGATCGCTCGGCTGAGCGGCTTGAGCACGATCAGCCCGCCACCCTCGGCGCGCACGTAGCCGTTGGCCGAGGCGTCGAAGGCCCGGCACTGGCCGGCCGGGTTTTGGGTCCCGACCTTGCTCATCAAGATCGTCCCGTGGGGCGTGACGATCAGGTTCACGCCGCCGGCGATCGCCATCGAGGACTCGCCGGTGCGCAGGCTCTGGCAGGCGAGGTGGACCGCGACCAGCGAGCTCGAGCTCGCCGTGTTCACGGTCATGCTGCTGCCCTCGAGGCCGAGGGTGTAGGAGATCCGCCCCGAGATGATCGAGGTGTCCTGGCCCGTGGTGCTGTGCTGATCGATGTTCCGCGGGTCGTCGGTCAGCCGGGCGTAGTCACACCACATCGCGCCGACGAACACGCCGACGTCGCGGCCGCGCAGGCCGAGGGGATCGATGCCCGCGTCCTCGAGCGACTCCCAGGCGAGCTCGAGGGCGAGGCGCTGCTGGGGATCCATCTGCTGGGCCTCGCGCGGCGAGATCCCAAAGAAGGGCGCGTCGAAGCTGTCGACCTGATCGAGGAAGCCGCCCCAGCGCGTGGTCATCTTGCCCGGCGCGCCGCGGTCGACGTCGAGGTACTCCTTGACGTCCCAGCGGTCGGAGGGGACCTGCTTGATCCCGTTGCCGCCGTTGCACAGCAGCGACCACAGCTGCTCGGGAGAGCTCACGCTCCCGGGCAGGCGGCAGCCGATCCCGACGATCGCGATTGGATCTTGAGAGACGCCGATGGCCGGGCCGCGCAGCGACATCTGCGGCAGCTCCGTGGGTGAGCGGCGGCCCGTGGCCTGCATCTGCGAGGCGTAGCGGGCGAGGGCCTCGGGGGTGGGGTGCTCCCAGGGGGCCACGGGGGACAGGGGGTGGCCGACGTGGCTCGACAGGCGGGCGAGCAGATCGGTGATCTGCTCGGAGTCGAGGCCGAATTCTCGGAAGCGGGTCTTGGCGTCGACGCGGCCGGTGGTGCCCAGCAAGCGGGCGATGGTCTCGGTGATCCAAGTCAGGATCGAGTCGTGGTTGCTGGCGGCGCTCTCGCTCCGCGGATCTCGTTGATCCTGAGTCATCGCGTTTCTCGTTGCATGCCGTCGGGATCCTGGGGCGTCGTCACGTCGCCCCCTCGACCATGTCGATCCATAGGGGCCTCGTTTTGGATCCGACGGGTGAGTTAGTGTAACGACGTCGTGGGTAGAGCTGCACCAGGATCTTCGCGCCTGGTCGCCATTTGTTCTGTGCCCGAAGTGAGGGGTGCTCGCTCTCGCGCGGGCGGCGTAAACGGCCTGGACGACGCCCTGGTCAGCGTATTGGCCAAGGAGCGCGACTGCGCCGTCGTGAGCTCTGCGCCGCCTCGAGGGACGATCGTCGAGTCGGGCGTGGCGCGCTTCCTCTCGCGGGTGCTCGTTCTCGTCAGGCGCCGACCGGGAGATCGGTTTGTCCAGTTGGGGTGTGAGCTCTCGATCGAGCTACGCGGTTGACGCGTAGCGAGCGTGGTGCGCAGGATCTCGACGCGCTGCCAGCGTCGATCTCCTGGCCGGCGTTCTGTTATAGCGCCTTTGACATGGCGACCCGCTCCGAGCCCACGGCCTTCACACGTGACACCGGCGCGAGCGTGCCATTGATCTGCGGGGCGATGTACCCGTGCTCGAACCCCGAGCTGGTCGCGGCGGTCTCGGCTGCGGGGGGGCTGGGCGTGGTGCAGCCGCTGTCGATGATTTACGTGCACGGTCGAGACCTGCGCGCAGGCCTGCGCGAGATCAAGGCGATGACTCAAAATCCGATCGGCTTCAACGCCCTGGTCGAACAATCGTCCAAGGTCTACGAGGATCGAATGCGTCGATGGGTCGACGTCGCCCTCGAAGAGGGGGTGCGTTTCTTCGTCACGGCCCTGGGAAATCCACGCTGGGTGGTCGAGCGCGTCCACGCCCTCGGGGGCGTCGTCTACCATGACGTCACTGAGCGCAAATGGGCCGAAAAAGCGCTCGCGTCCGGGGTCGACGGGCTGATCTGCGTCAACGGCCGCGCCGGCGGACACGCCGGTACACAGGACCCTCGCCGGCTCTACGAGGCGCTGGCGGATCTCGACGTCCCGCTGGTCTGCGCCGGGGGTGTGGGCGACGAGGCGGCCTTCGTCGAGGCCCTGGGCATGGGCTACGCGGCCGTCCAGATGGGCACGCGCTTCATCGCCACGCAGGAGTGTCAGGTCCACGCCGACTACAAGCGCGCGATCGTCGAGGCCCGGGCCGAGGACATCGTGCTGACCGATCGAATTTCTGGGGTCCCGGTCGCCGTGATCGAGACCGAGTCGGTGCGCGCCCAAGGCACGCGCGCAGGTCCCGTGGCGCGACGCCTGCTCCGACACCCCCGGGCCAAGCACTGGGTCCGCGCGCTCTACTCGCTGCGCTCGCTGTGGCAGCTCGGCCGGGCTTCGCAGCGTGGGGTCAACTACCGCGATTACTTTCAGGCCGGGCGCAGCGTCGAGGGCATTCGCTCCGTCGAGTCGGCCAAAGAAGTGGTCGATCGTTTCGCCATGGCGCTGAGCGCCACACAGTCTACGGGGTCTGTCCCGGAGGTCGGTTGATGTCCGTCGCCAACAAGCTCGTCGAGTCCGATTTCAACGTGATCCGCGAGGCCTGGGATCGCCTGGCCCCGCTGCCGGGGGGGCCCAGGCTGTTCTCGCGCGCCGTCGGCCTGTTCGCGCCCTACACCGGTAGCGTCCACGCCCAGGTCGTCGACCTGCGGCGCAACTATTGTCGCTGCGTGCTGCGTGATCGCTGGGGCGTGCGCAATCACCTGACCTCGATCCACGCCGTCGCCCTGGCCAACCTGGCCGAGATGACCGGCAACCTCGCGCTGGCCTACTCGCTGCCCGACGACGGCCGCTTCATCGTCGCGGGCATGGACATGGAGTACGTCAAGAAGGCCCGCGGGCGGATCGTCGCCGTGTGTGACTCGGTCATGCCCGAGACCAACGAGCGCCAGGAGATCCCGGTGGTCGTGGAGATGCGCGACCGCGTGGGCGACCTGGTGGCCCGGGCGACGCTGCGCTCTTTGGTCGGGCCCAAGCGGGGCTCCGCCGCCTGAGGCTCCCGGGGGTCTCAGCCCCGAATCAGCGCCGGCTTGCGCTCGGCCCACGGCTGGGCCTGCTCGAAGCTCGCCGCGAGCTGCAAGAGCACGTGCTCCTCTCCCGTCCGGGCGGCCCACTGCGTACCGATCGGCAGCCCCTCCTCGCTCCAGCTCAGCGGCAGCGAGATCGCCGGCTGCCCCGTCATGTTGAACAGCTGCGTGTTGGGGTTCGGCGCGAGGGGATCCTTGGCCATCTCGGCCAGCGCCTTGTCGAGCGCGGCCTTGACCGGGGCGGCCCGCAGCGCACGCATGAGCAGGCGCTCGCCGCCGCTGATCGCCAGCTCGCCGACGCGGATCGGCGGCCGGGCCAGGGTCGAGGTCAGCAGCACGTCGTAGTCGGCGAAGAACTCGGCCACGGCCGCCGACTCGCGCTCGACCACGGCGAGCTGCTCGATGTACTCGCCGGCGCTGAGCGCCTCGCCGATGGTCCGCAGCAGCGCCGTGGTGTCCTCGAGCTCGCCGGCGCGGGCGCGGCGACCGAGCTTGGCCTCGGCCACGCGCAGCTTCGCGGCCGTGTGCGCGGCGACGATCACCAGGTAGGCGTGGATCATCGCGGCCTCGTCGAAGCGCGGCCGGGTCTCGACGAGCTCGTGGCCCAGGGACTCGGCCAGGGCCGCGGCCTGCTCGACCGCGCGGCGGCAGTCGGGGTGGGTGGCGTCTTGGATGAAGAAGGGGTCCGTGGTGAAGGCGATGCGCAGCTTGCCGGGCGGGCGGGTGATCGCCTCGGCGTAGCTCTGCGAGGGCGGCGGGGCCGTGTAGGCGTCGCCGCGGGCGGGGCCGTGGATCGCGTCGAGGGTCGCGGCGCTGTCTCGGACGCTGCGCGCGAGCACGTGCTCGATCACCAGGCCAGCCCAGCGCCCGGGGGGCGTCGCCAGGGGCACGCGCCCGCGGGTCGGTTTGAGGCCGACGAGGCCGCAGGCGCTCGCGGGGATGCGGATCGACCCGCCCCCGTCGCCGCCGTGGGCGAGGGGGACCATGCGCGCGGCCACGGCCGCCGCCGAGCCGCCGCTGCTGCCTCCGGGGGTGCGCGCCACGTCCCAGGGGTTGCGCGCGGGGCCGTAGAGCGCGGGCTCGGTGAACCCGAGGATCCCAAACTCCGGGGTGTTGGTGCGCCCGCAGATGATCAGCCCGGCGGCCTTGAAGCGGCGGACCAGCTCGTTGTCCTGCGCGGCCTTTTGGTGGCGGAGCAGGGCGCTGGCCGCCGTGTTGGGCTGGCCGCCGTCTTCGGCCCCGAGGTCCTTGAGCAAGAAGGGCACCCCGCGAAAGCGGCCCTCGGGCAGGTTGGGGTCCGCGGCCTGGGCCCGGGCGCGCTCGAAGGCGCGGTGGACGACGGCGTTGATCTCGGTGTTGCGGGCCTCGATGCGCTCGATCGCCGCCTCGACGAGCTGCGCAGGCGAGACCTCGCCCGCGCGCACCAATTCGGCGAGGCCGGTCGCATCCAGGTCGTCGTACTCGGGGAGGCTGGGGCTCGACACCAGGCCATGGTGACCCGGCGTCGCAGGCCATCGCAAGCTGGCCCAGATTGGGCGGGGAGAGCGTCAGCGAGCCGGGTCCACGCGGGCGATGCCGGCCTCTTCGTAGCGGCCGACGACCTCGAAGCCCAGGCCCGCGTAGCAGCGCCGCGCGGCGAGGTTGTCGGCGTGGACGTTGAGGCCGACGAGGTCGACGTGCTCGGCGAGGGCGCGGCAGGTCGCGGCGGTGACCGTGCGGGCGAGGCCGCGGCCGCGGGCCTGGGGATCGGTGGCCACGTTGCCGATGGCCGCCACGCCCTGGGCGGGGGAGAACACGTGGATCCCCGCGACGCTGCGCAAGGCCCCGGTCCCGCCCCCAGTCCGGCCCCCAGTCCCGCCCTCGCGCAGCCCATGGACCACGCCGGTTGCGAGGCTGCGCGGGTCGAACCAGCTCTCGGGGTAGGCGCGCTCGTAGAACGCGAGGAGCTCGTCGAGGTCGGCCTCGCCCAGGCGCACGAGGCTCATGCCGTGGGCCGCGGGGTCCGGGGCTGGGACGGCCGCCGGGGAGCGCAGGGCCATCTTGAGGTGCGGCCCGCGGGGCTCGACTCGCCAGCGCGACGCGGGGAGCAGGGCCAGCAGCCCCGGGCTGAGGTGGACGTGGAGGCGCGCCGGCAAGCTGGGCTCGAGGGCCGCGAGCAGCTCGGCTCTCGCTGGCTGATCCGCCTCGCAGCCGAGCAGGAGCAGGGACTGCTGGTCGTAGAGTAGGGCGAGGGCCGAGAGCCC
Organism: Pseudenhygromyxa sp. WMMC2535; assembly: GCF_011083025.2. Classification (NCBI taxonomy): domain Bacteria; kingdom Pseudomonadati; phylum Myxococcota; order Nannocystales; family Nannocystaceae; genus Pseudenhygromyxa; species Pseudenhygromyxa sp. WMMC2535. The sequence goes on along the minus strand of NZ_JABJWV010000001.1, from coordinate 396,556 downwards.
CGCCGGTTCATCCGCGTCGGGGAGGCCGTACCAGCGGGTCCGCGGCCAAAAAGCGTCGTCGAGATCGCCGAGTTCGTAGACGTGCAAAGCACGCTCTCGATCGGCGTAGAAGGCCGCAATTTGCCCGCGAGAATCGATCTCACACGCCGATGTCACACGGACGTGGTACTGCTCTGGGGTGCGGGAAGCAAGCACGCTAGCGCTCCGTAAACAGTCGCTGCGTCGTGAGATGCTGGCGCGCCGTCGCGAGCTGATGATGGAGGACTTGCAGGAGGCCTCCCACGCGATGACCGAGGCCGTGCGCGCGCACGCGTGGTGGCAGGAGGCCCGGGGTGTCGCAGCCTTCGTGGGGGTGCGGGGCGAGCCCGACACGCGCGCCTTGCTGGCGGCGACCCTGGCCGCGGGCAAGCAGCTGTGGCTGCCGCGGGTGCTCGGGAAGGGGCGGATGTGCTTTTGGCAGCTCGACGAGCTCGAGTCCCTCCAAGAGGGCAGGATGGGCCTGCTCGAGCCGCCGGCGCGCGGCGAGGGCATCCAGGCGCCCGGGCCCGCGGATGGCGTCGATCTCGTCCTGGTCCCTGGCCTGGCCTTCGACCTTCGGGGCGCTCGCCTGGGCTTCGGCGCAGGGCACTACGACCGCGCCTTTGGCCCCCAGCGCGAAGCGGGGGAGGCCATGGCCAAGCGCTGCGGCATGTGCCTGTCGCCCTTCGTGCTCGACCCGGGGGTGATCCCCATGCAGGTCCACGACATCCGCATGAACGCCGTGGTCACGGAGCACGGCTGGTCGCGCCGCGTCGAGGCCCTCGGCCAGCCGAGCGAGGGCGCTGGGCGCTGACGGGCCTGGCCGCGAGCCTGACGCAGGTCAGCACATGTCCGTGCAGCTGGACTGCTCGCAGGCCCTGAGCGCCCCGAGGGTGGGCACGTCCTTGGGCTTGGCGCCGCACTGATTCATGCACGTGCCGTTGTTGCCGCCGTCGTCGATGCAGTTCAACAGGCAGGCGCACTCGTCGACGTCGACGCAGGCCCAGGCCTCCTCGCAGCACCAGTCCATGACGCAGCTCAGGCAGGGGTCGTCGAGGGTCAGGGCGTCGGGGGTGCTGCAGTCTTCGGTGGGGAGGTCCGGCGGGGATGACGACTCGGACTCGGTCTGCGAGGACTCGTCTCCGGCCTCGGACTCGGCTCCCGAGGACTCGGACGCAGACTCGTCCTCGCTGGCCTCGCCCGAGCTCTCGTGGCTCTCGGCCTCGGCCTCGGCCTCGGCCTCGTCGCTGGTGCTGGTGCTGGTGCTGGTCTCCGTGCCGCCGCTGGACTCGGCCTCGTCCATGTCCTCTGCGATCTCCTCGGTGCCGTCGGCGAGTCCGGCGAGCAGGGGGTTCGGCTTGGTGCAGGCGCTCGCAGCGAGGGCCACGGCGAGCGAGAGCGCGATCGAGCAGGGCTTCAAAAGCGTGTCCTCCAATGCAGGCTCAAGCTGCGATCGCGGCGCTCGCCGGCGCGGACCTCGTCGACGCTCAAGAGCACGGTCCCGGTCAGCAGCGTAGCCGCCCCAGTGGCGGTCATGACGACCCCCGCGGCGCGGGTGTTGTAGAGCTCGGGGCAGGCGATGACGTCGTTGGGGTCGGCCCCGCCGGGGCAGGTGCTGTCGATCGCCCACAGCACCACGCCAGCGACCATCGCCACGCCGCCCACGGCCATCACGGCGATCTCGGCCCCGCGCGGGGCGAGACGGCGCGGGTGGGGGTGATCGATGATCCCGAGGGCTGGGTCGTGATCGCGGGCGCCCAGGCCTTCGTCGCTCGGCGGGCGCGGGCGCAGGCGAGGCGGGGGAGGCGAGGGCGCCTCGCTCGGGCGCTCGGGGAAGCGCAGGACCTGCTCGGCGTCGACCTCGTCGAGCAAGACCACGGCGCGCAGCAGCTCGGCGGCGTCGGGCTCGTCGGCCGCGGTGCGCAGATACACGCGGTGCTCGCCAAGGTAGAGCTCGATGGCGGCGCCAGCCTCGACGGCGCGCTCGTCGACGAAGGCCTCGCAGGGCTGGCTGCACTCGATCCGCAGGCGCCCGCGCCCCGCGGCGTCGAGGGCGTCGCGGCGCTCGTCGACGAGCGCGCCGAGGCTGGGGCCGAGGCGCTCGATGGGCAGGGGCTGGTCTCCCCAGCCACGCAGCGCGGCGTCGAGGGTGTCGCGGGCGGCCTGCTCCTCGCCGCGGCCGAGCTCGGCCCGGGCCAAGCTGAGCTCGGCCGTCATGCGCATGGCCTGGGCGCGCAGGTCGCTGGCCAGGCGCGGGGCGTAGCCGGCCAGTTCATCGATGGCCGCGCGCAGGTGCGGGCCGCCGCGCTCGGGATCGGTGTTGAGCTCGAGGGTCGCCGATTCGACGGCGGCGAGCGCGTCCAAATATCCCGACTCCGCAGAGTCGTGATTGTCTATGTTCCGAGGCTCTGGAGGGGAGAATAGGGAGAGCCCCCAAAGCGCAATTTGCAGGCTGAACGCCATTTTGAACAATGGGCACTCGTTGAGTGTCGGCGCGAGAGCGCGGCAGCTCATAAAACACTCTGGCGTCGTCTGGTTGGGGATGCCTGGTGTGGGATCGCGCCGCGGTCGGACCGCTGGCGGCGCTGACGAGGCAGATCCTCTAGTCTGCACACTACGCTGTAGGATTAGCTATGTGAGCGCTGACTCGCGGGGGCATCGAGTGTCGGTCTCGGCCCGGGGCCGCTCGCGCCGGCCATCCGTCGCGGCGAGAGAACGTGGTATTCTGATTTGATGGTAATATTCCAATGTTTTAAATATTACATGAAATATAAAATGGTTAATCCTTGACACAAGTGTGGTTTCGGGTGACTCATTGAGATGTTGTGCACCAGCTTGGTCAATATGCCCTCGTTCGCAAGATCGCCTCCGGGGGCATGGCCGAGGTCTGGATGGCGCGCCGGCGGGCGATGGGCGGGGCGAGCAAGGCGGTGGCGATCAAGCTGCTCGCCTCGCACCTGGCCGAGAAGGCCGTCTACCGCCGGATGTTCGTCGACGAGGCCCGGCTGACGATGATGCTGACCCACTCGAACATCGTGCAGGTGTTCGACGTGGGCGAGCAGGCCGGGCGCAGCTACCTGGTGATGGAGTGGGTCGACGGCATGGACCTCTCGCGCCTCGCGGGGGCGCTGCGCAAGGTCGGGGAGCCCATGCCCTTCGACATCGTCGCCCACGTCGTCGGCGAGGTGCTCCGTGGCCTGTCCTACGCCCACGGCCTGCACGAGGGCGAGACCAGCAGCACGATCGTGCACCGCGACATCTCACCCCACAACGTGCTGGTCTCGGTCAGCGGCGAGGTCAAGATCAGCGACTTCGGGGTCGCGCGCCTGGCCAGCGAGGAGACCTCGGGGCTGCACGTGCGCGGCAAGCTGCGCTACATGCCGCCGGAGCAGCTGCGCGGTGATTCACGGGCGCCGACCATCGACCTCTTCGCCGTCGGGGCGATGATGCACGAGCTGCTCGAGGGCGAGCGCTTCCGGGCCTCGCTCGAGCGCGACGCCCTCTTCGCCATGGTCCTCGCGGGCGAGGTCCCCCCGCTGACCCGGCCCAAGCTGCCGCCGGAGCTGCGGGCGCTGTGCGAGGGCCTGCTCATGGGTGATCGCCACGCGCGGATCCACAGCGCGGAGCAGGCCCTGGCGATGCTCCGGCGTTGGTCGGGCTACCGCAACGCGGCCGACGATCTCGCGGGCCTGGTCCGCCGCTTCGTCGGCGTGGTCGCGCCGCGCACGGGGCTGACCATGGCGATCAGCGAGGAAGATCTCGCGCTGTGCGAGGTCCAGGGCGACGATCCCACGGCCCGCGAGGGCGAGCACCGCGGCGAGGGCTCCTCGGCCGAGACCTGCTACGTCGACGACGAGGGCAACTCCACGCTCAAGCTCAGGGCCATGCTCTCGACCGGCTCGGGACGTCGGGCCTCGCGCCTGTCTCTGGGCTTGTTCTCGACCCTGGCCGTGCTCGGGGTGGGGGCAGGCTTCGCGTTCTCGTGGGCGTCCGGGCGCGGCGACGTGCTGGGCCCGAGCGGGGGCGAGCTCCTGGAGCACGCTCTCCACGCGGGGGATCACGGCCACGAGCACGGTCACGACCACGACCACGACGATGGAGAGCCCGCGCCGCAGGTAGAGCCCGCGCTGAGCGTCGCCGTAGGCGCAGCGGCGCTCGGTCGAGGGGCAGAGGAGGGCGGGCAGGGCGAGGGCGAGGAGGCCCCGGCGCCCGAGTCGAGCGAGCCCGAGTCGAGCGAGCCCGAGCCCGAGCCTCAGCCCCGAGCCAAGCGCGGCTCCTCGAGCGCCAAGCAGGATGCCGCGCGCCCTCTGGTGGCCAAGCAGCCCGCGGAGGTCGAGTTCGCCGCCCACGAGTTCTTCTTCGTGTGGATCAAGGTCGACGGCCGCAGCTATGCCCTCGAGCCGCTCGCCAAGGTCTCGCTCCCCCCGGGCCGCCATCAGGTCTGGCTGCGCGAGGGCAAGGATCAGCCGTGGCAGTCGGCGGGGAAGATCCGCGTGCAGCCGGGGGAGCGCTACAAGGTCGTGCTGCGCCGACCGGCGAAGCTCTCGATCACGACGCGGACCTGAGCGCTGTCAGGAATTCGTCGAGCATGTGGGCCTACTTCGGCCGTGGTTCGCCGCGAGCGAAGGCCTCGTCGACGGCGTCGGCGACCATGGCCGCGAGCGCGTCATAGCTGCGCTCGCCCTCCTCGGCGCTGGCCTGGGCAGGGGTCCCGCAGTAGGCCTGGTCCAGCCCGCAGTCCAGGAAGCTCTGCGCCCCCCTGGCGATGTGCTCGTGCAGGGGGACGTGGTGCTCGGGCAGGCCGCGGGCGATGTCCTGGCGGACCAGGCCGGGGTCGACGGCGAGCACCAGCGAGGTCTCGTACTGCCCGGCGTGGCACGAGCCGCTTTGGAACTCTTCGCTGAGTCGAGCGGCGTTGCGCCGCCGGGTCTTGTCGGGGAAGAGCAGGCGGCCGGGGGCGCCGGACTCGGCGTGCTCGCGGATCACCGCGCGCAAGCTCGCGATGTTGTCGGGCTCGAGGTGGGCGTTGACGAGGACGAGCGCGTCGACGCCCATCACGCCGAGGCGCCGGGCGAGGCTCAGCAGCGTGGCCCGGGCGGCGTCCTTGCTCACGCCCGCGGACCCGGCGAAGTCGGCCGCCCAGTCGGTCACGGCGTAGTGCAGCGCCGGCATGCGCAGGGCCTCGTAGCCGCGGGCGGCGAGCTGCTCGGCGGCGCGCCGGGCCATCTCCTCGCTGATGATCGAGTCCGTGGCCAGGGGCAGGTGCGGGCCGTGGGCCTCGGTGCTGCCCGTGGCCAGCAAGGCCACGACCGGGCGCGCGCGCGGCTGGGGCTCGGCGAGCAGGGCCTCGACCTCGGGGTAGGTCATGCGCGCGAGCTCGTGGACGCCAGCGCTCACGCCTGGGCCTCCGAGTGCATGGCGTTGGCGCGCTCGCGCAGGGCGGCGCGGCGGATCTTGCCGGTGGTCGTGCGCGGGAGGTCGTCGACGAACTCGAGCTTGCGCGGGGCCTTGAAGGCGGCGAGGGCCGTGCGGCAGTGGGCGATGATCGCCTCGGCCAGGGCCGCGTCCGCGCCGGCCCGGGCCTCGTCGTGGAGCTCGACGAAGGCCATGGTCTTCTCGAGGCCGTCGGCGTCGCGGTAGCCCACGACCCCGGCCTCGCGCACGGCCGAGTGGCCGATCAGGGCGTTCTCGACCTCGGCCGGGGACACGTAGACCCCCGAGCACTTGAGCATGTCGTCGCCGCGGCCGCAGTACCAAAAGTAGCCGTCGGCATCGACCATGAACTTGTCGCCGCCGACGACGGCGTCGCCGTGGAAGGTCTCGCGGCTCTTGTCGCGCATTCGCCAGTAGCAAAGCCCCGCCGAGGGCCCGCGGATCACCAAGGTGCCGATCTGACCGGGCTCGTCGATGCGCGCGCCCGCGTCGTCGCGCAGCTCGTACTCGTAGCCGTCGACGATCCGCCCGAGGCTGCCCTCCTTGACGTCGCCGGGGCGGTTGGTGACGTAGACGTGGAACATCTCGGCCGAACCGATGCCGTCGTAGATCTCGGCGCCAAAGCGGTCGCGCCAGCTGCGGTAGACCCGGGCGGGCAGGGCCTCGCCGGCGGAGATCAGCGCGCGCAGGGCCGAGAGGTCGTGGCCGTCGGCGGCGCCCTCGGTCTCGGCGGCGGCGACCATCTTGGCGATGGTCGTGGGCACGGTGACGAATTGCGTGGCCCGGTGGCGGGCGAGCAGCTCGAAGTACTCGGCCGGCTTGACCCGGTGGGGGAGCATCACGCAGCTGCCCCCGACGCTGAGCGGGAAGAGCATGTTGCTGGCCAGGGCGTAGCCAAAGAAGAGCTTGGGCGCCGACAAGGTCCGGTCGCCGCGGCCGATCTTCAAGGTCCGCTGGGCGTAGGCGATGGTGTTCCACACGAAGTCGTGGTGCATGTGGACCACGCACTTGGGCTTGCCGGTGGATCCGCTCGAGCTCAGCCAGGTCGCAAAGTCGTCGCGGTAGGTGGGCTCGGTCTCGGCTTGCTCGGGGAGCGCGGCGCAGGCCCGGGCGAAGTCCACGGTGCCCGCGGGCGCCGGGGCGCCGCTGCGATCGTGGACGATGTAGTGCTTGGTGTGGCGGCCCTCGCTGCGCCGGGCCTCGTCGACGGCCGGCCAGATCGTCGCGTCGACGATCACCGCCTTGGGCCGGGCGTACTCGAGGTAGTAGGCGAAGTCGGCGGCCTTGAGCCAGGTGTTGGCGGGCACGGCCACGCAGCCGGCGCGGAGGATGCCGAAGTAGGCGGCGACCCACGCGGGCGTGTCGGGCATCAAGATCAGCACGCGGTCCTCGATGCCCAGGCCGAGCTCGCGCAGCAAGTTGGCGACCTGGCAGCTGCGCGCGACGAGCTGGGCGTAGCTCAACTCTCGCGCAGGGTCCTCGCCTAGGTTGGGGTCGCCGGGGTAGATCAGGGCGGTCGCGTCGCCCAGGCCTTCGTCGAGGCGCGCGTCGAGGAACCACTGCGCCATGTTGAGGCGATCAGGGATGGTGATCTCGGGCTGCGACATGGCGCGAGTGTACACTGGCGAGCGATGAGCGAGGCCTGCTACCCCGCGCTGCGCTTCGACCTCGACCGCGACTGCTTCGTGCTCTGGCTGCGCTGGGTGGCCATGGAGGACCCGCCCTCGCCCACGGATCCGCCGGATCAGGGCATACGCGTCGAGCTTCAGCTCAACCGCAACCCCGTGCTCGGGCCGACGATCCTCTATCGCCGCGACCTCGATGCGCCGGTGTACCTGCGCGCCAACGCGGCGCGCACTCGCGAGATCCTGCGCGCCGCCGCGGCCAAGGCAGCCGCCCTCGACATCCAGGTGATCATCCACGGCTCCGTGGCCAACGCCCCCTACGCGGCGCTCTATCAGCTGCGTGACTACGCGGGCGAGGCCATCGACACGGCGCCGGTCCGCGCGACGCCGCTGCTCCAGGTCCAGCCCTCGGTGCCGGGCGAGCGCTGGCACGTGGCCGGCCAGGCCAACTTGCGCGTGCAGCTCGAGCTCGCCGGCGAGCGCACGCACCTGCGGGTGCTGTGAAACCAAAACGAGCGGCGCCGAGGTGGCGCCGCTCTTTTTGTGTGGAGCTGCTGGGGGTGGCAGCTCAGGGCAGCGAGACGGCCATCTCGATCAGCCAGCGCGCGGCCTCGACGGACTGGTCGAAGCTCGTGTACTCGGGCCCCTCGCCCTGCCACTGCCCGGTCTCGGACTGGGTGTCGACCAGGTGCTTGGCGATCTTCAGGGCGCCCTGGCCAAAGCGCGGCTCGCCGTCGGCCCAGGCGAGCAGGCCCAGACCCCAGCCGACCTTGTGCGCCGAGTGATCGCTGAAGATCGACTCGTGGCACCCGAGGGCGAAGTCGGCGTAGCTCTCGGCCGTGTCGAGGTTGGCCGCGGCCATGTGCACGGCGGTGGCGGTGGCCCGGGTCAGCTGGACCAAGAAGGCGATCGGGTAGCCGACGAAGAACCACGCCTGGTGCGGCTGGCTGCGCTCGATCACGTGGAGCGCGGCCTGGTCCTCGGGGAAGTCGGTGATCAGATCCCCGTGGTCGTCCATGCGCAGGTAGAGGCGCTCGTCGGCGGCCGGCTGGCGCTCCCAGAAGGTGCGCAGGCACTGGCCAGCGGACAGCGCCAGGGGCAGCTCGCCGCAGTAGAGCGCCGTCAGCCCGAGGTGCGCCGTGGTCAGCAGCTCGATCACGTCGCTGCCGTCGCCGCGCGCCGGGCCGGCCATGCAAAAGCCACCCTCGCGCGGGTGAGCGAAGCGCCGCAGGTGCGCCCAGGCTGGACGCGCGATGTCGAAGCGACCCATGCGTTGGGCGGCGATCGCCAGCCAGCCGTCGATGTAGCCGGCGTACTGCGGGAGCACCGTGTCCTTGGTCTGGTGGCCGTCCTCGCCGCGGAAGCTGCCGTCGCGCTGCTGGTAGGCCTGGGCGACGTAGTCGATCAGCCGGTCTGCGGCGCGGGCGTGGCCGGCTAGCGAGAGCAGCGAAGGGGCTTTGTAGTAGTAGGCCAGGTCCTGGCGCTCGGGTCCGAAAGATCCATCTTCTCGCTGCTCTCGGAGCAGCCAGTCGACGGTGCGGCCGGCGGCCGCGATCAGGGCTTCGATCTCTGCACTCGCCATCGCGGGGAGCACATCATCACCCGAACGCCTTTACTTGTCTCGTTGGCGGCGAAATCCGTCGGCGCGTGCGCGACGTGCCAGCCCCAAATTAGCCTGCGCAGGTGTCGAGCGTCGGCGCTTCAGGTCGCCTGGCTAGCCGCTCGTGGGGGCTTTGGCGACGCATGGGCCGAGCGCGAGGTTGGTGGCGCGCGGGCCGAGGCCTGGTGACGTTGGCGTGAAGCTCCGGGCCGAGACGGGCCAGGGCGGGGTGCGCAGCTGACGTGCTCGCCCGCCTACGCGCACGAGCGTATCGAGGCACCCCAAAAAAAGAGAGAGCCGGCGCATGGGCCGGCTCTCCGCTTGGTGCGCGAGATGCTCGCGCGCTGGATCCGTACTCGCTGGGGCAGCTCAGCCTTCGCTGAGCATGTCCTGGAGGTTCTGGGGGATCGTGGGCATCAAGACGATCTCGATGCGGCGGTTTTGCGCCCGGCCCTCGGGGGTCGAGTTGTCGGCCACGGGGTCGTGCTCGGCGTAGCCGGCCGCGCCGATGCGCTCGGCGGGCATGCCGTCGCCGATCAGGAAGTTGACGACCTCGACGGCGCGGGCGGTGCTCAGCTCCCAGTTGCTGCTGAACTTCGCGGTCTTGATCGGCACGTTGTCGGTGTGGCCAGCCACGACCCAGTCGCGGTTGACGTCGCGCAGGGGGGCGACCAGCTGGGTGAGGGCCTCCTCGCCCTCCTTCTTGAGGGAGGCGCGGCCGGAGTCGAAGAGGATGCCCTCGTCGAGCTTCACGACAAGACGGCCCTCGCGGAAGCCGACCTTGATGGTCCCTGCGTCGACCATTTTCTTGAGGCTGGCGAAGAGGTCGCGGTAGACCTTGAGCTCGGCTTCGCGCTTGGCCTTCTCCTTGCGCAGCTCCTCGAGTTCGGCGGTGAGCAGGCCAGCGTTCTGGGCGAGCGTGTTGATCTGCTCGTTGAGCTGGGCGACCTCGGCCTCGAGCTCGGCGATCCGCTCTTGCAGGGTCTGGTTTTCCGAGCGCAGCTCGGCGTTGGACTGCTTCTCCGCGTCGAGCTCCTTCTTGGTCTTGGTGAGCTCGGCTTGAGACGCGGCGAGGGCAGCCTCGAGTTCATCGATTTTTTTGCAGCCTCCAGTGAGGAGGGCGACAAACGGGAGCAAGATGGCGACGCGTCGCATGGTGCGGGGGACACTACCCCCCTTCGCCGCGAACCGCGACCTCCGAGGCCCAGCGCGCTCCGCGGCTGGGGCAAAGTGAGAGAAGTCGCTAACGAGGTCATGGCGAAGAGCAAGCGCAGCAGGAAACCCGAGCCCGCCGAACCGCCCCGCGGGGGCATTCCACGCGGGTGGGGGGAATTTTTGGGTGTGGCCCTCCTGGCCATCGGGGCGCTGATGTTCGGCGGCCTGTTCTCGTACCAGTTCGGCGACGGCAACCTCATGGGGCCCGTGGGCCGTTTGGTGGCCGCGGCCCTCTATGCCGGTTTTGGTATGGCCGCATACCTGATCGTCCTCGGGGTCCTGGGCATCGGCATCAAGGCCCTGCTCGGCCGCCGCATGGAGCTCAATTTGGGCGAGGGCGTGGGCTTCTCGTCGGCGACCCTGGCTGGCTGCGTGCTGCTCCACGTGATGTTCCCGACCTACCGGGTCCACGGCTACACGGCCGGCGGGCTCTCGGGCGAGCTGCTCGGCGAGGTCAGCATCGGGCTGTTCGAACTCGCGGGCACCTACCTGATCACGATCACGGTGATGACCCTGGGCTTGATCGCCTCGACGCCGCTGAGCTTCGAGCACCTGCTGCGTGGCGCCCGGACCATCGGCCGTGGTGGCTACGCCGTGGCGCGCTACCTCTACTCGGGCGTGGTCGGGATCGTCCAGGCTCAGCGCGAGTACGCCGAGCAGACCTGGACCGAGGCGGACGAGGGCGAGGTCGACTCGGCCCTCGACGACGAGGACGAGGAGGCCTGGGAGGCCCTCGAGGCCGAGGCGGAGGCCGCCGAGCTCGAGGCCGAAGAGGCGGCCGAGGCGGAAGAGGAGGCCCCCGAGGTCGAGGCCGTCGCGAGCAAGAAGAAGAGCCGGCGCAAGGGCGCGAAGGCGACCGCGTCCAAGGGCAAGCGCGCGCGCAAGAACACCAAGCGCGCGAACGAGCGCAAGGCTTCGGCGGCCGTCGAAGAGGGCGCGCTCGAGCTCGAGGAGGAAGAGGAGGAAGAGGAGAGCGAGGCCGAGCTCGAGGAAGACGCGGAGGTCGAGGGGGAGGGCGACGAGGACGAGGAGTACGAGTACGAGTACGTGTACGAGTACGAAGACGAGGGCGAGGAAGAAGCAGGCGAGGAAGAGGAAGAAGCGGCCGAGGAAGAGGAGGCCGAGGAGGACCGCCCCGAGATCTGCGTGAGCGAGGAGCCCGATCTCGACGTCGCCGGCCCCAGCCCCGAGACCGAGGAGGGCGGCGAAGACGAGAGCGGTGAGGGCGAGGGCGAGGAGGCCGGCGAGGGCGACGACGCCAAGGGCGGCAAGGCCCGCAAGAAGGCCCCGCTGACCCCGGCCGAGATCGCCGCGCGGGCCCGGGCCAAGCGCGCCGAGGCGGCCGCGGCGACGGCCGCGACGGCCCCCGCCGCCGTCAAGCGCGAGGGCGCGCAGCCGGTCTCCTACATCAACGGCTCCTACGAGCTCCCGCCCCTGCACCTGTTCGCCGCCGTCGAGAAGGCCAAGGCCAAGATCGACAAGGACTTCATCTACGAGCAGGCCGAGCGCATCGTCGAGGCCTTCGCCCACTTCAAGATCCGCGGCAAGGTCACCAAGATCCACCCCGGCCCGGTGATCACCCGCTACGAGTTCAAGCCCGAGGCGGGGGTCAAGGTCTCGCGCATCCAAAACCTCGAGAACGACCTGGCCATGGCCCTCGAGGCGATCCGGATCCGCATCCTCGCGCCGATCCCCGGCAAGTCCACCGTCGGCCTCGAGGTCCCCAACAAGGAGCGCGAGACGGTCTACGTCCAGGAGAACCTCGCCGACGCCGGCTACCACGACGCGGGCCACCGCCTGCCCCTGGTGCTCGGCAAGGACATCGTGGGCAAGTCCGTGTCCATCGACCTCGGCAAGGCCCCGCACCTGCTCGTCGCCGGCGCGACGGGCTCGGGCAAGTCCGTGGGCGTCAACGCGATGCTCTGCTCGCTGCTCTACTCGTGCACCCCCGAGGAGCTGCGGCTGATCCTCATCGACCCCAAGATGCTGGAGTTCAGCATCTACCGCGACATCCCCCACCTGCTGCTCCCGGTGATCACCGACGCCGAGAAGGCCAACTTGGCCCTGCGCTGGGCGGTCAACGAGATGGAGCGGCGCTACGCCCTGCTGTCCGAGGCCAAGGTCCGCGACATCAAGGGCTACAACAAGAAGGTCCCCCAGCTCCAGGCCGAGTGGGACGCCGAGAGCAAGGCGCTCGAGGCCGAGGCCGCGGCGCTCTCGGCCGAGGCCGTCGCCGACGGCGAAGACAGCGTCAACGGAGCGATGCTCTCGGGCGTGCAGTTCGACGCCCAGGGCAACGCGGTGGCGATCACCGGCGGCGTCGAGCTGCCGGCGCGGCCCGAGTCGATGCCCTATATCGTGACCGTGATCGACGAGTTCGCCGACCTGATGATGGTTGCGAGCAAGGAGGTCGAGGCCAACGTCGCCCGGCTCGCGGCCAAGGCCCGCGCCGCCGGCATCCACCTGATCCTCGCGACCCAGCGCCCCTCGGTCGACGTGATCACCGGCACGATCAAGAACAACTTCCCCTCGCGGATCGCCTTCCAGGTCACCTCCGACGTCGACTCGCGCACGATCCTCGACCAAAAGGGCGCCAAGCAGCTGCTCGGCATGGGCGACATGCTCTACATGGATCGCGGCAAGGAGCCGCGCCGCGTCCACGGCTGCTTCGTGTCCGAGGCCGAGATCGAGAAGGTCGTCGAGTTCGTGCGCAAGCAGGCCAAGCCGGCCTACAACATGGAGATCACCAAGGCCGAGGCCAGCGAGAGCGAGGGCGAGGACGAGCGCCCCGAAGATCCGCTCTACGACAAGGCCGTGCAGGTCGTCGCCGACGCCCAGAAGGTCTCGACCTCCATGCTCCAGCGCCGGCTCAACGTCGGCTACAACCGGGCGGCGAAGATCGTCGAGCGGATGGAGGAAGAGGGCGTGATCGGGCCGGCCAACGGCAGCAAGCCGCGCGAAGTCTACGTCGCGGCGGCCTGAGCTGGCGGTATGGGGGAGGGGAGGATGCCCTCGTGCGGGAAGGCCGCATTCCCGCGGGGGAGCGGTTAGGATGGTGGCCATGGAGGCTCAGGATCCTCTCGCCGAGATCGCGGCCGAGCTCGAGGCGACGCCGGTGCAGGCCATCGAGCTGCGCCGCTTCCGACGGACCACCAAGGGGCTGGGGGAGCGGGCCGCGGTCTGGCTCGCCGACGAGCTGCTCGGGGGCGAGGACGTGGGCGACAGCGGCGAGGGGGACGACCCGCCGGGCATGGAGCTCAGCGCGCTGATCGGGGCTGAGCGCAGGCGGCTCAGAGAATTTCATCCGCTGGTCCCCGAGCAGATGTGGGCGGCGCAGGCCAGCGTGATGCGCGTGGCCCAGCGCCGCGGCGTGGCCTTGAGCGTCCGCGCGGACGCCCTGCTGGGCGTGGCCGGCGAGGAGATCGAGCGCTACCTGCCGGTCGCGGATCGCATGCGCCGGGCGCTCTCGGCCAGCGAGCAGGCCGACCATCAAGACAGCCGCGCCATCCTCGAGGCCGCCGGCTGGCGCTTCGACGCCGACGGTCGCGGCTGCTCCCTCGCCATACGCAAGCGCCCGCGGCCCTTGCTCGCCCTGCTCTTGGCCGCGCTCTTGGCCATCTGGGTGATCGCCATGCCCTTTTTGCTGCTCGCGCTGCTCTTTCGCGCGGGCCGGGCGTTCATCGTCGGCGTGCTCCAGTCGGTGTGGGCGATGGCTACCAAAGCGCGGACCTGGGAGGGCAGCTTGCGCCTCGACTCGGAGCTGCTGCACCTGCGTGAGACGCAGGCCGGCGAGTCCGAGGAGCAGCGCGTGCGCCTCGACGAGATCTTCGCCCTCGGTCTGAGTCGCTCGGGCTGGTCGGCGCCCGGAGCTGCCCACGGCGTGCGCCTGTGGACGGCCCGCGGCTGCCTCGACTTTGGTCCGCCGCGGGCGGACAACGACAAGGAGCGCGCGTCTGGTCCGGCCTCGCAGGCGGCGATCGTCGCTCTCGAGGCGTGGTTGTGGGCGCGCCTCGCAGAGGCTTGGATGGCGCGCGCGGCCGCGGGGACATCGACATCATCGACATCATCGACGTCGGCGAGACGCGAGAACGCGTGACCGAACTCTCGGAAAGCCGTTTCCTGCGCAGCGGCGGGAGGGGGTCGATCCCCCTGATCCACGCAGGGGATTTTTTCCTCTCACGGCGCGTTGCTTGGGTCCTGCGCCCCAACGCGCCGCCATCGCATACCCGTCACATCCCCTGTTAACATGGCCTTCACGGGTTTTCGACAATAAGCTCCAGACCCGGGCCGTCTCAGACCCGCGGGCGGCGCCCCGCGCCAGGAGAGCGAGATGAACGCCACCATCGCCTTTTTTCTGTCCCTGACCCTCCTCGGCCCCGGCTTCGGCGGCTTCGTGCCCGACGCCGTCGGCGAGCTGCTCCGCGCGCAAGAGCCGGCCAGCACCAAAAAGAAGCCCGAGAAGGCCACCGCCCCCGCGTGGCGCCCCGACAGCCCCTCCGAGGTGCTCGTGCTCGTCCAGGCCTACTACGACGGCGCGGGCGACCTCGAGGCCAAGTTCAAGCAGACCTACTGGAACCCGACCTACGCCGAGGCCAAGAAGACCGCCGGCAAGCTCCAGCTCAAGAAGCCCGGCAAGATGGTCTGGAACTACGCCGACGAGCAAGAGGCCGACTACTACGCCAACGGCAAGACCTTGTGGATGGTCGAGCACGACACCCGCCAGGTGATCAAGACCAAGGTCGACGAGAACGCCGAGATCAACGCCGCGCTCAAGTTCTTGTTCGGCGGGCAGAAGCTGCTCGAGGAGTTCAAGGTCCGCTACGCCAAGGGCGACCGCGTCGAGCGCTACGGCGACGCCGACCACTACGTCCTCGAGCTCAAGCCCAAGAAGTCCAACAAGCACTACAAGGGCCTGGTGCTCGCCGTGCACGCGACCACCGGTCGGGTCGATAGCTTCGTGGTCTACAACACCGACGGCTCGTCGAACTACTTCGAGCTGCGCAACATCAAGACCAACGTCGGCCTCAAAGACGGGCTCTTCGAATTCAAGCTGCCCTCGGGCTACGTCGAAAACGAGGAGTGAGATCGAGCGCGAGCCCGGCTCGCTGTCATCATCCGGCCCAGGTTTGCCTGCGATCGACACGCAGACGACCTGGGCCGCTCGCAATTTTGCGCTCGCGTTTTTCGCGCGAGCGCGTGGCGAGAGTGCGCTTTGTCGCGGAGCGAGCGGCTCGCACGCGCGCGATCACAGATAGGGCCGCCACGTTGGTGCGTAGAAGACTGCCCCACTGAGGATGAAGCGCTCACCCGCTTCGACCAGCGCGTCGGCGTGGGCGTGCTCGTGAAAGTAGAGCACGGCGCGGCCTTGGCGGGGCGCGACGCGGGTGCCGTCGGGGAAGATGAGGTCGCCACCGCGCAGCCCCGACTCGCTGCCGTTGAGAAAGACGAGCAGGCTCAGGCGGCTGCGCAGCTCCTCTTGCTCGCGCGCGGGGTCGGTGTGGGGGAGGCTCGCTTCGCCGCTACGCATGCGATGGAGCTGCATTTGCGGCTTGATCCCGGCGAGGGACGCCCCGTCGAGGAACTCGGGCAGCTCGTCGGCGAGGCGATAAAACAGACGCAGCGCGAGGACGGGCGCGTCGATGGTGGTTCGGTGATCGTCCGCTCGAGCGCTCTCGAGGAGGGAGCGACATGCGCAGGGATCGAGGATGTTCTCGACGACGGAGATTGCGCTCGGAGATTCGCTCGGGCCGCAAACCGTTGTTTGGGCGAACATGCCAAACCACAAAGCATTCTTCGTACCAAAATTGGCCTTGCTCCAAGCTGATGAAAAAACTGCGCTATGTCGCGTGGCATGGTGTGGCAGTCACGCCGCGAGCCCAGCTCGCTGGGCTCGCGGGTGACTCCTATCTGGGCTCGGTGCCGATGCGCATTGCTGCTCGCTAGATCTTGGCGGCCTCGAAGGCGGTCATCAGCGTCTCGACGTCCTGCGCGCCGACGGGGTCGGGATCGGTGCTGAAGGCGGAGACGGGATCGGGCACCTCGAACAGCCTGACGACGACGTAGTCCTCCTCGGGGTCGACATAGACCAGCTGGCCGAAGGCGCCGATGGCCATGAAGGCCTCCTCCGTCGACGCGGGGATCAGCTGGCCGTCATACTCGATGCGGCCAGGGAAGGACGGCTCGACGACGTGGCCGTCGCGGTTGAGCCACCACATGTAGCCGTAGGCGTCGTTGAGCGCCGTCGAGGGCTGCGTCGCCTCTTGGAGCCACCACGGCGGGACGACCCATTGTCCGTCCCAATAGCCGTGGCGCAGGGCGAGGTAGCCCAGGCGCGCGAGGTCGTCGCAGGATGCCGAGACGCCTTGATAAGTCATGGGGTTGCCGGATCCGTCATGGCCCAGGCTCATCGTCGCGCCGATCGGCTCGAAGAGGTTTTCCTGGGCGTAGCTGTCCAGGTCCTGACCGACCGCCGTGCTGAGCACCTCCTGGAGGGTCTGGATCGCCGAGTTGTTGTACTCCCACATCGTTCCAGCGGCGTACTGCTGGGACAGGCCGACACCATAAGCCGTCTTGTCCGTCGCCACGTCGAGGTCATTGTAGTCGCTCTGGAAGCTCCAAAACCTACCAGAGTCATTCGAGATCAGGTTCTGAATGGTCACGCCTTCGCTGGCCGTCCCGACCCAGGTGCTGATGCTGTCCGAGGCGGGGTCGTCGATCGAGAGGAGGCCCTGGTGCTCGGCGATGCCGACCAGGATGCTGGTGATCGATTTGGTCACGGAGAAGATGTTGCTCAGGTCGGTATGGCGGTCAAAGCCGTCCCAGTACCACTCTCCGACGAGAACGCCGTCATGGATGACCATCAGACAAGAGCTGTCGAGCTCCCCCGCGACCTCCGCAAAGGCCTCGAGCTCGACGGAGGAGAGCCCGTGGTCTTCGGGCTCACCCTCCTCCCACTCGGGGTCGGGATACTCGACCGACGACAGGGAGACGAAGCCGTCGAGTCCGGTGCCACCCAGCGTGAGATCGATGCCCAGGCTGTTCCAAAAACAGCCTGTTGTAAATACGAGCGGGATAACTGTGATGAATATAGAACGGGTGACCATGGATTCATCGTACACGCATCTGAACGCGTTTCAATGTTCATGTTCGCCCCACTTTCAAATCCGTTGTGCCAAAAATTGTCATCGACTTGAAGTGAGTGCTTTGTTTCGATCGCTGAGGACAACACTGCACTGAGAGAAAACAGTCACGTTGGAACAGGGCTCGCGAAGGGGGAGAAAGATCGCGTAAAAGGCGCCGTTTTCGTGTTTTGTGGTCCTGGTGGCGTCTTGGTGGCGAAAATGAGCGAGCCCGCCGTGGCAGAGGGCGCGGCTCATCTCCAAGCATTTGTGGTGGCAGGTATGAGCGAGTGCGCACAAATGAAGGCGTTGGAATTGTTTTTGTTGTGTATCGATCTGGAGAAGGTCGGCTGGCCGGTATGAATAGATGCCTGAGAGATCTCCCCTGAGTGCAATCAGGAAGGGTTACTGTCGATCGATGTCAGTATGGGTGTATTGATTCGAATCGGATCAGTATGGGGAGTGCCGCCACGTCGGCACGTAGAAAATTGCCCCACTGAAGACGACGCGCTCATCCCTCGATGGAGCGTCTGCGTGGCCAGCTGGCCTCGCAGTGGGGCATGCGATGGCGCTGCAGTTGTGGTTCGAAGCTGAGAGCGTGGCGTCGCCGATGCGCTCGGACGGGGCCTCGGTGGTGGCGCCGAGGCAGCGCGAGCTCGGGTGCGTCGATGGCGGGCTCATGGTCGTCTGCGGTCTGGGCGAACTCGAGGTGCGCGCAGCGAGTCGAGTCTTCGCGGACAGTGTCGAGGACGCGGACCTTGCTGGGCGGCTCGCCGAGGCCGCATTCGGTCGTTTGGAAGGCCACGCAAAAATACGAAGCATGCTTCATACCAAGTCTTGGCTAGCTGCTAAGATCATGAAAATACACGGCTATATGAGAGGGCGAAAAAGGGCACGAGGTCGCAGGTGGGATAGCTTCGCTGCCTGGCGAGCCCTCTCGCCACGGGCCCTTGGATCAGGGGCTCGAGATGCACGGGTGCGCTCGTACGTTCACGGTGGAGTCGTCGACGTATTGGTCGTCCGGTCATGTATCCTCGCGCGACACCATGACTCGAGATCGTTTCCATTCGTTGATTTGTACAGTCCTCTTGAGCTTCCCTTTCATGCTCTCCACGGCGGCTTGTTCCGACGATGGTGGTGGCGACGATGAAGAAGGTGAGGGTGAAGGGGATAGCAGCGGGAGCGATGCGACGGATACGGGCGAGGGGACGGACACCGCCGGGGACACGGACACCAGCGAGGAGACGGATACGGAGGAGAGCGGCGGCGAGATGCCGGCGCACTGCGAGGGCGCGGCGGCCTGGGCCGAGCCGAGCCCCGAGGGCAACAACTTCGCCGTCGTCCAGGGCCTGTTCTCCGAGGCCAGCGAGGGCGACGTCGTCTGCCTGGCCGCCGGGGACTACAGCGGGATCACCGACGAGGTCATCGTCTCGGTCGATAACCTGACGATCCGCGGCGCCGGCGAGGACGCGACCGTGCTCGACTTCGCCGAGCAGACCGACGGCGGCAACGGCATCAAGGTCGTCGCCGACGGGGTCACCTTCGAGGACCTCCAGGTCAAGAACACCCCGGGCGACGGCATCCGCGGCGACCAGGTCGACGACATCACCTTCTTGCGGGTCAAGGTGCTGTGGGAGTCCGAGGACCTGACCGCGCACGGCGCCTATGGCCTCTACCCCGTGGGCTGCAACAACGTGGCGATCATCGAGTCCACGGTGATCGGCTCGCGCGACGCCGGCCACTACGTCGGGCAGTCGAACAACGTCGTGGTCCGCGACAGCTTCGCCTATCAAAACGTCGCCGGCGTCGAGATCGAAAATTGCTACGACGCCTGGGTGTTCGGCAACGAGGCCTACGACAACACCGCGGGGCTGCTGGTCTTCGATCTCCCCGGCCTCGAGCAGGGCGACGGCGCGCGCACGCGATTTTACGAAAACAACGTTCACGACAATAATATCGAGAACTTTGCGATTGGCGGGACGGTCTCCAAGGTCCCCGGCGGGAGCGGGGCCGTGGTGCTCGCGGCCAACGACATCGAATTCGATCACAACGAATTCGTCAACCACAAGACCACCGGGGTGTTGGTCATCCACTACGCCGAGCTGCTCTTTGGCACCGTCGAGGACCCGGACTTCGACGTGTGGAACCGCGGGATCTACATCCACGACAACGCGTTCACCAACACCGGCTACGACCCCGACGCCTTCATCGCCAGCTTCCTCGACGGCAACGACGGGCCCGAGTTCCTGTGGGACGGGGCGCGGGCGGAGTGCGCCGACGAGTACGCGGCGGGCGAGGAGATCTGCGCCCAGAACAACACCGCCGACGACGAGTTCGGCATGGTCAACATCGACCTTTGCGGGAGCTTTGGCGGCGTGAACACGGATCTGTCCGCGGTCGACTGCGAAGGCCTGACGCTGCCGGATTGGCCGGGCTGAGGCCGACATGCGCGTAGACCAAGACTTCATGATCAGGGCGCGCGGGCTCGGCTCGCGCCTCGGCCTGGGCGTGTTCATGGTGCTGGCCGGGGGCCTTTCGGCGGCGTGCGCCGACCCCAGCGGGGCGGACGAAGACGAGGCCGGGAGCGAGATCGGGAGTGAGATCGGGGAGGATGGCTCGGAGACGGACGCGGGCGCCGAGGGCGAGACCGAGACGGGCACGGACACCGGCGAGCCCTTGCCCTGGCCCAGCGTCGACCTCGACGCGCTGCCCTACGAGCAGCTGTCCGAGTACGGCTTCTTCGTGGGCGAGACCCTGCGCGAGCTCGAGCCGGCCGCGGGGGTCTTCCCCTACACCGTGGTCTCGCCGCTCTTCTCCGACTTCGCCGGCAAGGCGCGCTTTCTCCACCTGCCCGAGGGCGCCGCCCTGCACGTCGACTGGGAGGCGGCCTCGCCGGGTCCCGGGGGCGAGGGCGAGCTGTGGGAGTGGCCCGAGGGCTCGGTGGTGATCAAGAACTTCTACTTCGACCTCGATCGCAGCGATCCGGGCAAGGACGAGAACGCCCGGCTGATCGAGACCCGGCTGCTGGTGCGCTTCCCCGAGGGCTGGGAGGTCTACACCTACGTCTGGGACGAGGGCGAGAGCGACGCTGTGCTGACCAAGTACGGCCAGCTGATCGAGGTCGCGTTCACCGACACCGAGGGCGTGGCGGCGACGCAGGAGTACAAGGTCCCGAGCCTCGAGCAGTGCGGCAGCTGCCACGCCCGCGACAACGAGCTCTACACCCTCGGCCCGGTCAGCCCGCAGATGAACTACCTCGTCGAGCGCGACGGCGAGATGGTCAACCAGATGCAGTGGCTCGCGGACCAGGGCCTGTTCGACGAGGCCCTGCCGGCGCTCGACGACTATCCGACCATGGTCGACCCCCTCGGCGAGAGCGGGACGCTGGACGAGCGCGCGCGCTCCTATCTCCACGCCAACTGCTCGCACTGCCACCGCCAGGACGGAGGCGCGGGGATCAGCGGCCTGCGCTACCCCTACTGGGAGAGCGCGTCGGTCCACCTGGGCATCTGCAAGCCGCCAGCGGCCGCGGGCGCGGCCTCGGGCGGTCGCCCCTACGACATCGTGCCCGGGGATCCAGACCAGAGCATCGTCGTCTATCGCATGGAGTCTCTCGACCCGATGGTCAAGATGCCCGAGCTGCCCTCGCGGGTGCTCAACCCCGACGGGATCGCGCTGATCAGCGAGTGGATCACGGCCATGGATCCCGCCGGCTGCGACTGAGCCGGGCTCCTGGCGGCGCGCTCGAGGGCCGCGAGCGGACGCCAGAGCCGCTCGCTCGTGTCTGCTCGTCCGGTCTGCTCGCCCAGGAGGCCGCGGTGTTTGCGGCCCCCTGGACGAAGGCAGCCATTGCCCCCATGCTCCCCCCATGTCAGGGACCGAAGTGCGCGCGAACAAGTGGGGCGTCGGCGTCGAGCTGGCCGAGGATCACCTGGGCCCGATCCGCTTCTTGGCGGCGATCAGCGGCCGCGAAGATGATCTCAGGCTGGGGCTGCACGTCCTCCCCGACCAGCAGATGCTCCACCCTCTCGTGAACCCCGAGGACGCCAAGGCGATCCGCAAGAAGGTCGAGAAGAACGTCGCCGAGACCCTGGCCCGCGGCGGGCTCGAGGGCGCGCAGACGCGGGTCGAGCTGATCGAGGACGACGAGATCGAGCGCGGCCTGTGCGAGGGCGGCGAGCGCCTCGGCCTCGACGCGCTAGTCATCGGACGTCGGGCCCGGCGCGACGAGGATCCGATCGTGCGCCTGGGCGAGGTCGCTCGCCGGGTGCTGCGCCGCCTGCCGGCGCCCGTGGTCGTGGTCCCCCCGGACTTCGGCAGCCCCGGCGACGCCGGCCTGGGCAAGGGGCCGATCCTCCTGGCCACGGACCTCAGCGAGCACTGCGACGCCGCAGCCAGCTTCGCGGCCGACCTCGCCGCCCGCCTCGAGCGCCCGCTGATCCTCGCCCACGGCACGCAGGCCTTCCACTGGGGCGTGTCCTATATCCCCGCCGAGGCCATGGCCCGGCTCCAGGATCAGGCGCGCTCTGGCGCCGACCAGAAGCTGGTGAGCTGGGCCAAGGGGCGTGGCCTCGAGGGGGCCAAGCACGAGGTGTTCATGGGCGACCCCGTCAAGCACCTGCTGCGCATCGCCGACAGCGAGGACGCGGCGGTGCTCGTCACGGGCTCGCGCAAGCTCGGCGCGGTCGAGCGGCTGTTCCTGGCCAGCGTGAGCAGCGAGCTCGCGGCCGCGGCCAGCTGCCCGGTCGCCGTCGTCGGCTGATCGTCACAGCGACTCGCTCGATTCTCGACGCTCATCGCGGACTCTCGCGATGGGCGTCTTTGCATTCATGTCTACGCGTAGTGGCGCGCAGTGGCGTGGGCCGAGGCCGGCCCGCTCAGCGCTTGAACACGGCCTGGAGCAGCGCCTGCTTGGTGATCATGCCGAGCACGCGCCCGCCCTCGACCACCGGCAAGATGGTGATGTGCTCCTCGACCATCTTGGTGGCGATCTCGTCGGAGCTGGTCTCGGGCCCGACGGTGATCGGGTCTCCGCTCATCAGCGCGCGGACCTTGGTGCCGGCGATCTTGTCGAGCTCGCTGCGCAGGCGATCCGGGGGCTCGAGGGGGATCGTGAAGTCCATGATGCTCAGGAACGAGGGCAGGTGGACCTTCTTCTCCTGGAAGACCAGGTCCATGGTGGTGACCACGCCGATCAGCTTGCCGTTCTCGACCACGCAGGCGCCGTCGCTGCCCTCGCGCAGGAGCAGCTCGGCCAGCTCGCGGACGGAGCGATCGGGGACCACGATCAGGGCCTCGACCATGAACTCTCGTGCTTGCACGGCGAGAGCATGCCCGAGGCGCGGCGCGGAGGAAAGCGCGGGCAGGGGAGCGCGGGCGCGTGCGTGAGAGATGCCTCAGCGCGGGCGTCGTCCGCGGGGCACGAAGGCGTCGCCGTCGCCCGCGGCGTCGAGGGGATCGCAGTCCTGGCACGGCTGGATCCGAGTCGCGGGTCGCAGCGGGCCGTACTCGACGGGCGCCAGGGGCAGGCGCAGGCCGGCCTCGCGCCAGCGCCCCGCGACCCGGGCGCGCAGGCGCAGGTCGACCTCGGCGTCGTCGAAGAGCAGGCGCGCGAAGCCGAGGTGCTCGCTCTCGATCTCGGGCAGCAGCGCGTCGCCGCGGCTGGTGATCGGCACGTGGGCGGACCCGCCGGCGGCGCCCGAGACGACCTGAAAGATCGGCGCGTCGGGGAAGCGGCGATCGCTGCGGACGATCGCCGGGCCGAGGTCCTCGCTGAGCTGCAAGCTGCGCTCGAGCCCGCCGACGACGCCCACGAACACGCCGGCGAGCAGGGCCTCGCGCAGGGGGGCGGGCAGGTAGGGGAAGCCAGTCCGCTGGAGGCGGCCGCCGTAGCCGTGGACGCCGGCCGAGTCCACGGGGATCGCCAGGGCGAGCAGGCGCGGGGGCGGGCGCGGGTCGTGGTCGAGGGCCGCGAGCAGGCCGCGTAGCTGACCTCGCAAGCGCGCGTCCGCGGCGTCGTCGTCGAGGCTGGGGTCGTGCCAGGTGCTGGCGTCGACGACCATGATCTCGAGGCGGTCGCCGGGCGCGGAGGGCTGGGCCTCGCAGCGGGTGTCGGCGCAGCGCGAGGCCAGCTCGGCGTGGCCCTCGGCGTCGACGCGCAGCAAGAACACCGGGCCGGGGCTCGCAAAGGGCTGGCCGGGCGCCGGCGCGTCTGTCCAGCCGCAGCGCCAGCCGTCGGGGCCGGCCACGCCCCAGGCGTCGACGCGGCCCGCGGCGGCGTGACGCTCGAGGACCTCGGCGAGCTCGCCCAGGCCGGGCTCGCGCCAGGCGGAGGCCGCCGCTTCGGGGCAGCGCGAGCGCTCCGGGCCCGCGCGGCCGAGGTCGGTGCCCAGCCACAAGATCAGGGCAGGGCCCGCGCGCCCGGGGGCGTCGGCGCGCAGGTGCTCGTCGAGGCCCGCGGCGAGCCGGCGGCTCTCTGCGCCCGGCCGCGCCTGGCCGAGGACGAGCAATTCGATGACCCCCGCGTCCCCGGCCTGCGCGTCTGTGCGGGCGGCCACGCCCGCGGGAGCGTCGGCCCACGCGCCGCCGCGGTGGCGACAGCCCGCCGCGGTGAGCAGCGCGAAGAGCCCGAGCGCGGCGAGGGCAGGGGCGCCCCCGGCTGGGGCGAGGCGTCGCGGGCCGGTCACCGCGCATACGCTAGCAGGCCGTCGCAGGGCGCGACACTCCAGCGAGCGCCGGCGGCCCGCGGCGCGCTCCTCTGGCCACGGCGGGCGCCTCTGGCCACGGCGCGCTCAGGCTGGGTTGGATTTCGGGTGGGGCGCGGCCAGAGCCCGCTGGCGCCCGCTCGCGTCGACTTTTTCGCGGCCGCTGACAGCGTGCATACTCCGGCGATGCAACCGGCCCGAGCGCGACCCGCCTGGCTGATCGCGGTGATCACCGTGGTCTTGCTGGGGGTGCTCGGGGGCCTGCGGGTGTGGGACCTCGGCCTGGATCCGCCGGAGCAGGTCGTGCCGCACTACCGCGGTCAGGCCCACTTCCGCGACGAGGCCGCCAAGGCCCACGAGGCCCGCAACCGCGCGATCTTTGGCGAGTGGCGGCTCTCGGCGCTCGACGAGTACGGCTTTTGGCGGGTGCAGAGCCCGGCGTGGGTCTACGGCGAGTGGCTGTGGTTCGAGGCCTTTGGCGTCGGGCTGATCCAGGCGCGGATGTTCGTGGTCGTCCACGGCCTCGTGGCCCTGATCTTGCTGTTTTGGCTGGCCATGGTCCGCCACGGCCTGCCGGCGGCGGTGATCAGCACCGGGCTGATGGGCCTCAACTGGGCCTACCTGATCTACTCGCGCCTGGCGCTGATGGAGGGGGCGCTGCTGTGCTGGCTGATCATCGCGACTTGTGCCCTGGCGCAGCTCGACCGCCGCCCGCACCAGGCCCTGCGCTGGATCAGCCTGGCGGTCTTCGCCATGGTCGTGGCCTGCCTGATCAAGCAGACCGGGCTGCTCTTGGTCCCGCTCTTCGCGCTGGCGCTGCCCTGGCTGGGCCTGCGCGCGGCCAGGCAGACGCGCGCCGGCGCCGTCGAGCGCCCTCGGCCGAGCTGGCGAGCGGCCACCCGCGCGCTGCTCGGGGGGCTGCGTCACCCGCCGGGCTGGGCCGCGGTGCTGGGCGTGCTCGTGCTCTTCGCCGTGCTCGCCGCGCTCTTCTTCAACCCCGAGTATCAGCAGCGCCTGGCCTTCAACGCCGAGCACTTCACCGGCGCCCAGGAAGACCAGTCGGTGATCTCGCGGGCCGCCAAGGTGCTGCTCAACGGGCTGTTCAGCAGCCGCCTGCGCCTGATGTTCCTGCTCTTCGCGCCGGTGATGCTGTGGCTCTCGGTGGTCGAGATCGTGCGCGTCGCGTGGCTGGGCTGGCGCTGGCGAAGGGCGCGGCGTCGCGGCGAGGCTGCGCCCGCGGCCGCGCCGGACCAGGACCTCGAGGCGGCCCCCCAGGTCATCGACTGGTGGATGATGGGCTGGCTGATCCTCGCGCTGCTCGCCAACTTGGCGAGCCCCCACCGGGCGATCCGCTTTCAGCTGATCTTGGTCCCGCCCGCGGCCTGGCTGGGCGGGGTCTTGCTCGCCCGGGCCTGGCTGCACCGCTGGTCGCGGCCGGGCCTCGGCCGCGTCGCCCGGGCGGGCATCGTCACGCTGCTGAGCCTGTGCGCCGCGCTGAGCCTGGCCCGCTACGCGCTGTGGCTCGGCCAGGCCGAGTACAGCGCGGCCAAGCTGGGGGATGGGCTCGAGCAGCTGATCGGCGACGGGGATCTGGACGGGGACGGCGTGGTCGATGTCGTGGTCGTCGGCGAATTCGCGGCCCAGGCCGTGTTCGACACCGGGTATCGCCACTTCTATGTCCGCCCCGGCCAGTTCAACACCAGCCCCGAGATCATCCGCGGCCTGGGCATCACCCACATGGTGTTCGAAGACGGCGACTTCGTGGGTCGCCAGCTGCAACGCAGCACGCCCGAGCTGCTCGAGGCGCGTACCTTGCTGGGGACCTTGGAATTCCGCGGGCGCCCGCTGAAGGTCTGGGCGGCGGCCACCGAGGAGGAGCGGGCGGCCCTCGAGGCCGCGCGCGAGGCCGACGCGCGCGAGCGGGCGCGCAAGCGGGAGCTCGCCAAGAGCAAGGCTGCCCGGCGCGCCAAGGTCCAGGCGGCGCGGCACAGCAAGGCGGCCAAGCGAGCCGGGCAGGGCGAGGCGGAGGCGGGCAAGCAGGGCAGCGCGGCGAGCAAGCAGGGCAGCGCGGCGAGCAAGCAGGGCAGCGCGGCGGCAGCGGGCGAGCCCGGGGGCCCCGCGGCAGACCCGAGGTGAGCCGCGCCTAAGAGTCGCCCGGTGGTGCCGGCGGCGGCGGAGCGCTCGGCGAGCCGCGCACGAGCAGCAGCAGGGGCAGGCACAGCGCCGAGATCCCCAGCCCGCCCAAGAACGCCCCGCCAAAGCCGAAGCGATCCGCGACCACCCCCGAGAGCAGCCCCATGGGCAGCTTCCCGAGCACCTCGACGCCGGCCAGGAGCGTGTAGTGCGTGGCGCCGATGCGCCGGTCGACCCGGGCCATCATGAACGCGAACATCGCCGTGGTCAGGGCGCCGCCGGCCAGCTCTTCGCTGCCCTTGGCGAGGATCACCTCGAGGTCGCCGATCCCCGCGGGCTCGAGGCTGCTGAGCCATACGACCGCGGCGATTGCCGCCGTGCGGGCGAGGGCGAAGCCGACCAGCGCGCGGTAGACCCCGAGGCGGCTCGCCGCCCAGCCGCCCACGAAGGAGCCGGTCAGCGACAAGAGCATGCCCCAGGTCCCGGTGATCAGCCCGACGCGGGCCTCGGACCAGCCGGCGTAGCGGATCAAGAACGGCTCGAACATCGCGTCCGACATGGTCTCGCCGGTCTTGTAGGTGGCGACGACGGCGAGCAGGGCGAGGCCGCCGGGGCTGGCCAGGGCGCGGCCGAGGGTGCGCAGCAGCGTGCGGAGATCCTCGTGGGGGGGCGGCTCGCCCTGGGCGGTTTGGGCGGTCTGGGAGGGCGCGGGCGTCGGCGGCTCGCGCCAGGCCAAGGTGACGGCCAGGGCCACGGCGATCAACCCGGCGATCGCCATGAACAGCCCGCTCCAGCCGATCCACTGGCTGGCCCAGACGAGCAGGCCGCCGCCGATCAGCATGCCGAGCTTGTAGCCGACGACCTGGGCGATGTTGCCGTAGCCGAGTTCCTCGACCTCGAGCAGATCCACGGCCAGACCGTCGACGGCGATGTCCATGGTCGCCGCGAACAAATTGGTCAGGGCGATCAGCGCCAAGAGCAGGCCCAGGGCCTCGCGCGGCACGAAGGCGGCGGCCAGGCAGGTGCTGGCCAGGGCCGCCTGGAGGGGGATGATCCACCCGCGGCGTCGACCCAGGCGCGCGCTCCAGTAGCGATCGACCAGCGGCGCCCACAGGGGCTTGAGCAGCCACGGGGCCGAGAGCGCCCCGGTGAAGCCGATGTCGGTCAGCGAGACGCCCGAGGCCGCCAGGTAGATCGGCAGGGCCTTGGCCTGAAAGCCGAAGGGCAGGCCCTGGACCACATAGAAGACTGACAGGATCGCCAGCTTCGCGGGCAGGGTCGGGCGCGACACTGGCGAGTGTAGCTCAGCGATGCTCGACCAGGGGGCGCCTCGGGCCGGGGTAGGCCAGGGAGCGGATGCCCGGCGGGCGCCGGGTCCCGGCCAGGACCTCGACGAGGTCGTCGTTTTGGATATAGACGAGCAGCGGCTGGAGCAGGCCGGGGGCCTCGGCGAGGGCCTCGCGCAGCTGCTCGTCCCAGCGCGGGGCGTGGGTCTGGAGATCCCGGGGGCTCACGGTGCCGCGGCAGCGCGGCGAGCCGCAGGCGCAGGCGAGGTCCCAGGGCAGGTTGCACTCGCCGTAGTCACAGGTGAGCTCCTCGCCCGCGGCGATGTCGGCCACGGCGATCTGTGCCCCCGGCCCCAGCCCCCGGCAGTTCGCGTCGCAGTGGTGGTTGACGTAGCGCCCGTGGTCCCAGCACAGCACCCGGCTGCCATCGGCCTCGAGGTAGGCGTAGCGATCCAGCAAGGCCGCGTAGGACGGGCCCATGGCCCGGGCCGAGGCGTCGTCGAGGACGATGTCCAGGGCGCAGCGCACCCAGGTCAAGGTCCCGCGGGGGATCGCCCGGGTCGCGCGGACACCAAAGCCCACCTCGGGGCCGGCCCAAAACAGCTCGGTGTCTGGATGGATCATGACGCGCCGACTTGGAGCCGCGCGCGGCGAGAATGGTGCGCCAGGGACCTGCCAGGGATCGTGAGCCTGCGCTCGGGTCGATTTGTTGCACCCTTCTCGACGGCCGCGGCTCGAAGTCCTCTGGAGCTCCCGCGTACACATGGACGACCCGCCCTCTTGTTGGATCGCCCCCTCACTCGTTGGCCGTCGCTGCGCCGAAAAGGGCGGGCACGGTGTATTTGCGCTGCGCAGGATCGAGGTCGGAGAGCGGCTCGCGGCCTTTGGCGGCGCGGTCATGACCAGCGCCGAGCTCGCCGCTCACGGCCCGGACAGGCGCAGGCTGTCGCTACAGATCGACGAGGACCTCTACCTGGTCTCGACGGTCGAGAGCCCCGCCGATTGGTTCAACCACGGCTGTGAGCCCAACGCCGGCCTGCGCGGGCAGCTCTCGCTGGTCGCCCTGCGCAGCATCGAGCCGGGCGAAGAGGTCGTCTACGACTACGCGATGACCGACGGCTCGGCCTACGACGAATTCGCCTGCGCCTGCGGAGCTGCGCGCTGCCGCGGCCGGGTCAGCGGCGAGGACTGGCGCCTGCCCGAGCTGTGGGAGCGCTACGGCAGCCACTTCTCGCCCTACCTGCTCGCGCGCATCGAGGGCCTGCGTCGACGGACCGCGATCAGCCGCCCGCGCCTGGTCGTCGCCCGGCCGCCGCGCCTTGGTCGGGCCCAGCCCTGAGCGGGTCGACCACGCAGACGAGCCCCCTGCGGAAGACCGAAGGGGGCTCGTCGCGCGCGAGCGCTCAGTTGGGAGCGCTCCGTCGCGGGCGGGGGCTCAGGGGTTGGCGCCCTCGGTGATCCAGTCGGCGATCATCATCTGATCGGCGGTCGAGATCAGGCCGCCGGAGGGCGGCATGTCGTCGGTCCCGTTGCCTTGGCTGCCGGTGACCTTGAGGTAGAAGTAGCTGGCGTCGGGGTCCCCGGCCTCGACGCGGGCGAGGTCGCCCTCTTGCGATGAGGTGACGCCGACGAGGTTGTCGTAGGCCGCAGCCGCGTCGGGCATCGCGAGCTGGCCGGGGGAGCCGCCCAGGTGGCAGCTGCAGCTGGCCATGATGATCGGGTAGACGTCGGCCTCGAAGGACAGCGCGCCGCCGGTGGTCTCGGTCTCCTCGGTGGTGTCGGTCTCCTCGGTGGTGTCGGTCTCCTCGCTGGTGTCCGTGGACTCGGTCTCCGTGGTGTCGACGTCGGTGTCGGTGTCCGTGGACTCGGTCTCCGTGGTGTCGATGTCGGTGTCCGTGTCCGTGGACTCCTCGGTCTCGCCGACGGTCTCCTCGGTCTCTTCCATATCGTCACCGCCGCCGTCGTCGCTGGGGCAGCCGGTCAGGGTGAGGGCCATGATCAGGGTCAGGGGTGCGTAGGTCCAAAGCTGGATGTTCATGTCTCGGTCTTTCATTTAGGTAGTTAGCGATTCAAGCCAAGTGAGGGCAGGGGAGGCCGGCGCGAAGGGAGCCGGCCGCCCCCAATGGGGAGATTGGTCCGCGCGAGCGCTGGGGCGGGCTCAGGGCGCCGCGCCCTGGTCGATCCACAGCTCGATCAGCGAGATGTCGTCCTCGGGGAGGGCGTCGGTGCCCACGGGCATCTGGCTGCCCGCGCCGCCGGCCTCGGCCTGGGTGCCGCGGAGCTTGGCGACCACGTAGCTGTCCGCCGAGGAGCCGGCGTCGACGAGCATCAGGCTGGCCTGGGTGGAGGACACCCCGACCATGGCCGAGTAGCCGTCGCCGAGGTCGAGGAAGGAGGCAGAGCCGCCGGGCTGGTGACAGTTTGAGACGCAGTTGGCGTCCCACAGCGGCTGGATGTCGGCGTCGTGGGAGAGGACGGTGTCGGTCTCGGAGGACTCACCCTCGGAGGACTCACCCTCGGAGGACTCACCCTCGGAGGACTCACCCTCGGAGGACTCGCCCTCGGAGGACTCGCCCTCGGAGTCGGTCGTCTCGCTGGTGTCTTCTTCTTCTTCTTCTTCGGTCTCGCCGGTGTCGCCGACGTCATCGTCGTCATCGACGATCTTGGAGACGCAGCCAGTCTGCGCGAGGGTCGAGGCTGCGAAGACACAAGAGTAAATCCACGGGTACTTTTTCATGATGCGAGCTTTCAATGATGGGTCATACGAAATGGACCGGCGTCCAGGGGATCGCCGGTCCGTTCGTATCGATTGGGGGGAGGAGCCTCAGGGGTTGGCGCCGGCGTCGATCCACATGGCGACGGTGGCGATGTCCGTGGCGTCCAGGGGATCGGTGCCCACAGGCATCTGGCTGCCCGAGCCGCCGGCCTCGGCCTGGGTGCCGCGGAGCTTGTTGATCAGGTAGCTGCTGGTGGAGTCGCCGGGCTCGACGAGCGAGAGGGCCACCATCTGGGTGGAGGCCACGCCGACCATGGTCGTGTAGCCGTCGGTCAGGTCGAGGAAGGAGGCGGAGCCGCCGGGCTGGTGACAGTTATCGACGCAGTTGGCGTCCCACAGCGGCTGGATGTCGGCGGCGTGGGAGAGCGCGCCGTCGGTGGTGGTGTCGCCGACGGTGTCGTCGGTGTCGTCGGTGTCGTCGGTGTCGTCGGTGTCGTCGGTGGTGTCGTCGCCGGCGGTCTCGTCGGCGCTCATGTCATCACCCTCGTCGCCGCCGTCGTCGGAGCAAGCGGTCAGGACCATGGCCAAGCAAGGCAGCACCAAAGCGGCGCCAAACAGCTTCTGAAGGCTCTTCATGAGTTCTCGCGTATCACCTTGGCTCGACTTCGCGCAACAATAGCGGGGAGCAGCCCCGGGTTGTCTCAGATGAAAGTGATTTTCACTGAATAGGGGGTGGCGCCGCGTCCTCTCGCGCGTCACAGGTTGTCTCCGTAACTCCACGCCGAGGGCGCGTTTCGCACTTCGCGCGGGTCGAGCTGCACCCGAGCTTCCTCTTGGCCGCTCTTCGGGCCGGCTCGTTGGCGGGGTAGCCTCCCGGCCATGCTCCGTCGCCGGATTGCCCCCCTCTCTCTCGCTCTCTCGCTCGCCCTGTCCGTGGCGGCGTGCAAAGACGCGCCTTCGACCACGAGCGAGGGCGCAGACAAGAGCGCCGAGGCCGAGAAGGCCGAGAAGGTCGAGGGCGAGAAGGCCGAGGGCGAGGCCCAGGAGGAGCCTGCGCCGGCGCAAGACGACCAGGTCGAGGACGCCAACGCGCAGGCGCCAGCCGAGCCGGCCGCCGCGGCCGTCGATGGGGGTGAGGACGGGGAAGAGGCGCCCGCGGGCGCCGAGGCGAGCACGGCCAAGCTGGCCGAGTCCGCCGAGAAGGACTTCGAATTGCTCGAGGCGGGCAGCGGCGACAAGAAGCTGCTTCGCTTCGCACCCAAGGTCGGTCAGGTCGAGCGCATGGAGATGACCATGACCATGGAGATCAGCCTCGACTTCGGGGCGATGATGCCGCCCCAGACCCAAAAGACCCCGCCGATGAAGATGGTCAACAAGGCCGAGACCACCGCGGTGGCCGACGGCAAGATCACCACGCGGGTGATCTTCGAGAGCTTCGACGTCGACACCACCGCGGCCGGGGCGAACGCGGCCATGGCCGAGGCCATGAAGACGGCCATGACCCAGATCCAGGGCTTCGAGCAGCTCATGACCTACGACGACCGCGGCGGCGTGCTCGAGGGCGACCTCAAGATCCCCGCGGGCGCGGATCCGCAGGTCGCCCAGAGCCTGCAAAACCTCGGCAACACCCTCGAGCAGGTGATGATCCACTTCCCCGAGCAGGCCGTGGGCACTGGGGCGAAATGGCGCGAGACCGTCGAGCTCGACAACAACGGCATGCAGATCAAGCAGGTCTCCGAGTACGAGCTCGTCGAGATCGACGGCGACACGATCAAGCTCGAGAGCAGCATCGAGCAGGAGCCGGCGAGCAAGGACTTCGAGGCGCCGGGCATGCCCCCTGGTGTCGAGGTCGACCTCGTCGAGTTCGACTCCAAGGGCAAAGGCGAGATCGTCTACGCCCTGGGGAACATGTTTCCGGAGTCCGGCAAGTCCAACATGGACACCAAGGTCTCGCTGTCCGCCGACGCTGGCGGGGGCAAGAAGCAGGAATTCACCACGCGGATCAAGCTCCAGCTCGAGGTCGCGCGCGTGGACGACGCCAGCAAGTAAAGCGCGCGCCTCCCCCTGGCAAAGCGTCGCGCGGTCCGCGACAATGGGCCATGCTCGACGAACTGGCCCACCTCCCCGAGAAGACCCGCAAGGAGCTGCAAGAGGCGGTCTCCTTTGCAGGCGTGGCCCTCGATGATGCTCTCGAGGCCGCGCTGCTGATCGGGCCGGCGGTGCACGCCGATCGTTCGGATCGCGCCTTGAACCCGGAGC
Source organism: Pseudenhygromyxa sp. WMMC2535 (assembly GCF_011083025.2). Classification (NCBI taxonomy): domain Bacteria; kingdom Pseudomonadati; phylum Myxococcota; order Nannocystales; family Nannocystaceae; genus Pseudenhygromyxa; species Pseudenhygromyxa sp. WMMC2535. The sequence goes on along the minus strand of NZ_JABJWV010000001.1, from coordinate 364,449 downwards.
TGCTCCTGGTCGTCAGCGGCCTCGAGATCGCGCCGATGACGGCGCTGGCCGAGGCCATGCACCCCTTCGCGCGCAAGGGCCTGCGCTTTCGCACCGTGACCACCGAGGAGCTCCGCGACGGCCTCGACGTCTACGCCCTCGAGATCGCCGAGTGGAAGCGCCACCACATCGTCCTGCACGGCGACGACCCGCTGGCGGCGCTCGAGCCCGCGGCCAGCGACCTCCGCCACGAGATCGAGCGCAGCGTTCGCGGCGTCAACCGTCGGGTCCGCAACCGCGTGCTCCAGGGCATGGCCGACCACGCCCGCGACCTCGACCCGGTGCTGGTCGTCGCCTTCGAGCACCTGCTGGTCGCTGCGCGCCATGCCATGCACCTGGCCAAGGTCGACGTGCCCCCGCGCGAGCGCGAGCTGCTCGAGGCCTTCTCGCGCTGGCTGGGCCTCGAGTCGGATCCGAGCGCGTCCTTGTTCGCGCGGCTGCGGGCAGGGGACCGCGGGCGTCGGCCGCTCGAGGACCTCGCGGTGCTCCGCGAGCTGCTCGACGCGGCCTGCCGCAGGGTCGACACCCTCGAGGTCTAGGAGCCCGTGGTGGAACCCAGCGCGGCAATGAAAGTCGACGCGCTCGGAACCGCGTCGATTTTCACCACGGGCTGTGTCGCATCACGCAACTCGAGTGGCTCATGGCCTCCCTGACAGGCTGAGAGCTTGACTGCGAGCATGCGCGATGTGAATATTGTCTCATGAGCGTCTTCCAGAGAGAAGTTCCTTTGCTGCTGGCAAGTTTCTCGGCCTTACTTGCACTGTCATCATGTGGAGAAAAAAATGGTAGTGGAAATGACGAGGCCGGTGAGCTCATCGACCAAGTTTGCAATATGGACTGCGATCACCCCAAACAATGCTTGCGGAGAACCAAAGACAATCCAGGGCCAGATGACTGGAAGGTTGTCTCGGCGTTTTGCGCAGACTCAATATACAGTCTCGAAAACCTGAGCCTTCCGGAGAGAGAATTTGAAATGCGTAAGAAGTGTCGGGTTCAAGATGGCGGTGTGCATGACCCAAACGAGTATGAGACTCAGGACCTTCCTTGTTCAACCTCTGCAAAGGTCGACTGCTCTGACTGGGACTGGAAGTCCGTCGTTTTGTCAAATGACGACGAAGTGACCAAAATAGAAGGTCAGGCGCTGCTTCTACTCTTTGATAACCCATCTCCTCTGGCTGCTTGCGATACCACACGATTCCTCCCCCTCGACGACGAGGGAGGCTTCGAGGTCGTCGACGTGAGCGAAGGTGACCTCGCCTACACTCTTGGCCTTCGAAGCGGTGACCGCATCATCAACTTCGATGGACAAGAGATCATCGACTATGATGATGCGATGGGGGGACTGGCCGTTTTTAGCGAGCTTTATGAGTCAGAGCACGTTCTTCAAGTTGAACGTAATGGCGCTACACTCAACTTACGCTACGAGGTCGTGCGATGAGCCCTCGTCTGCGCTGGATACTACTCCCCCTGCTCGGTCTCGCCTGCTCCGAGCGCCCGATCTCGGAGCCGATCCCCGATGGAACGGCGCAACGCTACGCTACAGCGCTGTGTGCTTCCGCTCGAGACTGCGGTTGCAGCTACTTCGCCTCCGCTGAAGCTTGCGAGGCTGTGGTCATCGAAAGATTCAATGCAATCTCTGGGGAATTGCGTGACTTCGAGCAAGGCTGTTTTGATGCCTTCCTGGCAAGTGGTGCGTATGAGAGCTGCGTCGACCCGGAAGAGGCCAGGGCCCTCTTCCCCCAGTGCGCGGCCTTCTACGGCTCTTCTGTGGAAGGAGAAACATGCGCCCCCAACCGTCTCTTTGGCGATATGAACCCCACCGACACTTGCGTGGAGGGGGTCGACTGCTACTTCGTCACAGGCGTATGTGATAATGATCCGCCCTTCCCTTCTTCCATGTCTGAGGGGGACCTTTGTTCTGAGGCGCTGACGAACAGTTGCTTTAGCGAATTCCTTTATTGTGACGATGGCGTCTGTCAGAAGCAAGCAGAGCATGGCGAGCCCTGCGAGCACATCTTCGACTGCAACTTTGGGTTCTGCGAAGGGCTTCAAGAGGACGGAGAAGGAATTTGCAAACCGCAACTGGACTTCGGGGATCCCTGTGATCCGGCGGACTACCTCAACTGTAATCCGCCACTCTATGGGGGGTATGCATGGTGCAACCCGGCCACGCTGCGCTGCGAGGTTGACATGCCCTATGTTTGCGCAGTGCTCAGTGACACCCTTCGCCCTCCACCTCATTCGGGGATGTAGGCGACCCATAGGACAACTAAGCAATTCACTCACTCGTCTGCAGGCTCGGCGTCCACGTACTCGAGTAACCGCGGCCGTGGCCGTCGACGCTGATCGCCACCTGTTCCACCGCAGGGTCGAGCAGCACCAGCCGCGACGAAGGCGAGAGAAACAGGAGCTCGAGGATACCGGCCCGACCCTGACCAAGCTCGAACCCAAGCCGGTTGAAGGTCGTGTTCGCTATCTCGCCCGTGGGCTCCCAGCTGGCGAGCAGGCCCAGGGTGATCCGCTCGGCACGCTCGAAGTCTCCTCGCGCCCTCGCGGCGACATAGTGAGGGAGCAAGGCGTCGAAGCGCTCGTTCAGGGCGACCGCGAGAACCAGAGGCCCCACACCAGCACGCGCGCGCACTGCATTGATCGCATCCACCACGACCGCGCGCAGATCTTCGTCTGGCCGAAGCGGCGTCCGATCACCAAAGGACCGCGCCTCGAACACGCGAGGCAGCGAGCCATCGGGCGAGACCCAGACCCGCGCCAGAGCCTCGCCGAGCTGCCCGCCCGGCGGCACCACCGAGAGCTCCACGATCGCCCCCGCGTCTCGCGGGTTGGTCTCGCAGACCAGCTCGAAGCGCTCGCCGTCGGTGGCGAGCACGCGACAGCTCGCCGCCCCGAGCTCGGCTCGCGTGACTGCGCCGGAGATCACCTGGTGTTCGGCCCGGCCACGCAGCACGACTCGGCCATGGGCGACACGCATCGAAACGGGATCGAGCTCGAGACCGAGGCGCTTGCTGCCGTGGAAGGCCACGGCGAGCTGCATCCCATCCCGAGACCCAGCCCAAGCTCCCACGAACTCGGGGCCGTCGCTGCGCATGGCCGCGATGACCTCGTCTCGCGCGGGAGTCGAGCCCGCGGGCCAGCCTCGCGCCGCCCACCTGAAGTCCGGCGACGCGACGCCGCAGCGGACGACCATGAAATCCATCAGCGGCCCCGTTGGCGGTCCCCCGTGCTCGAGCAGGAAGCGCCCGAGCTCCCGCGCGGCGCAGGCCAAAGACGCGCTCGTCGCCTGGCCGCTCGGGTCGGCGAGCGCTCGCGTGAGCTCGTCGCCAGCGGCCGGCCTGTCCACGATCGTATCGGGAAGCGGACCTGCGAGCACCCAGCGCTCGACGTGAACCCCCGGAGGTGGCGGCGGCGGCGGGTCGCCGAGCGGCTCTCGTGCGATCGCTGCGAGCTCCCTGGCGCTGGGGACCTCGGCGTCCATGGAGCCCCCGACAGGCTCGGCACACGCCACGGCCGCGCCGAGCAGGGCGACGAGTGCGGCACCCGCCCGAGCCAGCCTCAGCACGCGACATCCTTCCCATTTCGCCGAGAAGGACCTGCGCGGAGCTCTGCTTTCATCGCCTCCAAGTGCGCGAGCACGTGCCGGATGATCGAGAGGACCAAACCATGGACTTCGGGAGCTTGGCCCGAGAGCAGGTCATGGAGCTCGCTGCTCGGCTGGGCCTCTCCAAGCTCGAAAGACAAGAAAAGAGTCGAGATCTCGAGATCGAAGCCCTTGCACAGCTTGATCAGGGTATCGAGGCTAGGCGAGAACGAGCCGCGTTCGAGACGACGGATCGTGTCAGCGGACAACTCCGAGCGGTGGGCGAGCGCCTCCTGGGTGAGCCCACGAGCTTTGCGCAAGCTCCGGACATGACGGCCAAAGTCCTCGCCGCGTGATATCGAGTCACTCATAACTGCCCCACAGATCCCCAAGATCGAGAACTGCATCGGTGAAGGGCTCGGCCCGAACAGGACCATCGGTCTTGTACGTCTTGACGTGCTCGAGACGTCCGTGAGCTGTACTGTAGATATCAAGCTCACGCCAGTCAGCATCGAGTATCCATATGTGAGGTATTTTCATTCGCGCATAGATCGGCAGCTTGAACTGACGGTCGAGCACATCCACTCCTGGATGAGGTCGCTGATAGGGAAGCTCACAAACCCAGTGAGGCGTCTGCGGAATGGCGAGACCATGCGCGCTGGGTTCGAGGCGCAGCGAGGAGCGCGGCCACGCGCACAGGTCAGGCACGAGGTAGTGCTCGCCATGGTGCAGGTAGGGCTCGCTCATGAACATCCACGGGTCTTCGCGGCGTTGGTACAGGGAACCGATGCTGGCGAATAGCTTGGCTCCCCTGAGCAGATGCTCAGAGCCAGGCCGTTCGCTCAGATAGAGATCCCCATATAGCAGCTCTGCGACTTTCTCTGCTGGAGCAGAGAGAAGATCCGAGATCGTCGCATCATACTCATGCGGCTCGAGGTGGCTCAGGTAGAGGTTGCCATCGATGAGCTCTGCCGTCCATCCGGCGGGCGCGCGTTTGAAGTCTTCGTAGGTGGCGTTGCGTTTGTAGGGAAACCTCTCCACCTATACTTAAAGGCAAAACTCCCCTGATTTTCTGACGACAAAACGTTGAGTTAACTCATGCCACATGGAGGCGTCTTGCAACCGGCACAGATCCTCTCCCGAACCAGGCGAGTCGCTGTCTCCATCCGCCAGTATGCGGTTTTGAGGGCGATACCCTCGATCTCGGCGAGCTCTTTTGCGCTGCGGCCCTCGAAGCGATGCCGCAAGGCCCTGGCAAGGGATGGATCCAAGTTCGCGATGGCGCTCTCCAGCCGGCTGACTCGCTCTCGCCGCAGCAGGGCCTCGCTGGGGCTGGTGCCCCAACCCTGCAACTCCACTGACTCATATTGCCTCTTTTGCTGCTCTCGGCGCTGCTTCTTTCGAATGTTGCGCGCGATATTCTTGACCCATCGCTCGAGAGACCCGCTGTGCTTGGGCTCGAAGGTGGGCAGCAGCGTGAGGACCTTGACGAGCGCGGTCTGCGCGGACTCTTCATCGCCGCCACAGTACCGCAGGAGCAGACCGTGGATAGCCACGAGGAGCTCCTCTGCCTCAGCCGATCCTCCCGTGGCTCGTGCTCGCAGCCCTTCGATGAGCGTCGAGTCCCAGTCTTGGTCCATGTCGCCGAGACTATCATCCGCGCCCAGGCAGGCATAGCGCTGGGGTACACTCGCGGCGCGATGCGTCGCCCCCGAAAGCTCTCTCGCCGATTCGGTGATCTTTTGGACAGCGAAGACTTCGACGATCTCGATGTTCTCGAAGACGACGACGACGACGACGATGACGAAGAGTTCTTCAACCTCTGCCTGAGCAAGCCAAGCTCGGCCTCCAGCGGCATCTATAGCGATGGTCCGCTCAGAGAATTTCGTCAACGCGTCCTGATCAAAAATGGTCAGTGGCTATTGCATCCAGACCGCTTTTCGCGCGTCCAGCTGGGCCGCTACGAGCTGATCCGATGTGTGGGCCACGGCGGCATGGGAGCCGTATTCCTCGGCTATGACCCCGAGCTCGATCGCTTCGTGGCGGTCAAGATGCTCGAGGACGAGCTCCCCGAGGACCACGGTGATCTGAGGCGCGAGGCTCGGATCCTGGCCAAGCTCGGACACCCCAACGTGATCGCCGTCTACGACATGGGCGAGCACGAGGGCCGGCCCTACCTCGTGATGGACTTCGTCCAGGGCCTCAACGCCCACCGGTGGCTGCGCGAGGAGAGCCCGAGCTGGCGGAGGATCCTGGCGGTGTTCATCGAGGTCGCCAGGGGCCTGAGCGCGGCCCACGACGCGGGAGTCGTGCACAACGACCTCAAGCCCGAGAACGTGCTGGTCGGCTTCGATGGCCGCGTTCGAGTGGTCGACTTCGGGCTGGCGGCCTCGGCCGCGACCAAAGGCCAGTGTGGAACCTGGACGTATATGGCGCCCGAGAGCCTCGCGGGTCGTCCACGAGACGCGCGCTCAGACCAGTTCTCGTTTTGCGTGATGCTCTACGAGGCGCTCTACGCTCAGCGGCCCTTCCATGCGAAGACCGCCCCCGCCCAATACGTGGCGCACTGCGTGGGGGAACTCCAGCCTGGCAGCACGCTCTATGCAGATCTGCCAAAGCAGGTTCGGGCGCTGCTCGTCGAGGGCCTCGCTTTCGACCCAGAGGAGCGTCACGAGAGCATGGCGGCGCTCGCCGACGCGCTCGAGTCCTTCCTCGTGGAGCCCAAGCCCCCCCGGCAAGTGCTCATCCATGTGCTGGGGTCGCTGGTCCTGCTCGTGATTGGGCTGTCTTTCAGTTGCGAGCGCATTGAAAGAGGGCATGCGTCCTTTGACGAGATCGCGTCCCTCGCCAAGAAGGGCGTGACGGTGGATCGACTGACCGCGCTCTCCCTGGAGATGGCCAGGGACGGCCGAGGAGAGCGAGCGCTGTCGACCCTGAACGAGGCCAAGGGTCGTGCCGAGCGTATCAGCGAGCTGCGCGTCGTCGCAAAGGCCGCGGATCAGGTTGGGCTCGCGCTCTATGATGCGGGGGAGTGGGAGCAGTCGGCCATCTCCCACCTGATCGCTCGTGAATGCCATCTGGAGTCAAACAACTTGGCTGAAGAAGCTCGTTCACTCGAACTCTACCTGATGTCGGAGAAAGCAGCCAAGTCCCAATTTTGAGTGTAGCTCAGTCCGGTAGGGGCTGGCCTTCGAAACATGTCACTGTCCCATCTTCGTTCGTGACTCCATTGTCGCAAATGAGGGCCACCGACGCATATCCGTTACACATGACGCTGAAGAGATCGACGCATACTCCCCACTCACAGCAAATCCCTTGAGACCTGGCGCCTTCAGGCACAGGTCCCTCGACGCAAATCCCAGGACGACTACAAGCCCAGTCGAGAGGCACATATCCCGCGACTGCGCTCGTCAAGGGATCCACGACCTCACCATAGTCCACATGATAAGCCCATGACCCCGAAGCACAGGACGCCTCCGCTTTGAGAGTCAGCTCTCCGGTGGGGCTCCAGCAGACGTCCACGTCGAGCCACGGCGCATCTGGCCCCGTGTAGGTGCAGGCGCCAGGGACCGAGGTGCACAAGTCGCGCAACTGTCCGGCTTCCGCAGATACCGGGGCAGCGAGCATACACACGGTCAAGACGAGCAGAAGTCGCTTCATGTCCCCTACACGCTAGCAAATCCCCATCGGCGCATGAGGGGACTTTGCTCACGAATGCTATGGCAGCATATCAAATCGACGATCAGACTCGCTACGATCGAGGGCCAGCCTTTCGAAGTCGGCGCGGTCTACCAGTCCAAGCGAGGTAGTGCTCGCCATGGTGCAGGTAGGGCTTGCTCATGAAGGTCAGTGTGGAACCTGAACGTACATGGCGCCCGAGAGCCTCGCGGGTCGTCCACGAGACGCGCGCTCAGACCCGTTCTCGTTTGCGTGATGCTCTACGAGGCGCTCTGCTCGTCGAGGGTCTGGCCTCAATCCCGGAGGAGCGTCACGAGAGCATGGGGGCGCTCGCTGGCGCGCTCGAGTCCTTGCTCGTGGAGGCCAAGCCCCCCAGGCAAGTGCTCCTCCATGTGCTGGGGTCGCTGGTCCTGCTCGTGATTGGGCTGTCTTTCAGTTGCGAGCGCATTGAAAGAGGGCATGCGTCCTTTGACGAGATCGCGTCCCTCGCCAAGAAGGGCGTGACGGTGGATCGACTGACCGCGCTCTCCCTGGAGATGGCCAGGGACGGCCGAGGAGAGCGAGCGCTGTCGACCCTGAACGAGGCCAAGGGTCGTGCCGAGCGTATCAGCGAACTGCGCGTTGTCGCAAAGGCCGCGGATCAGGTTGGGCTCGCGCTCTATGATGCGGGGGAGTGGGAGCAGTCGGCTGCGGCCCACTTGATCGCTCGCCAGTCTTATTTTGACTCAGACAACCTTGCAGAAGGTACTCGTTCGCACGAGTTATACCAGTTATCAGCGAGGGCAGCGGATTCAAGTGCGTTATCGACAGAATTAAAATGATCGTCTGTCAGTCCGAGAACGGTTCTCCCTCGAAACATGTTACTGTTCCATCTTCGTTCGTGACGCCATTGTCGCAGATTAGAGCTACGGACGCATATCCGTTACATATGACGCTAAATATATCGACGCATACCCCCCACTCACAGCAAATCCCTTGAGACCTCGCGCCTTCAGGCACAGGTCCCTCGACGCAAATCCCAGGACGACTACAAGCCCAGTCGAGAGGCACATATCCCGCGACTGCGCTCGTCAAGGGATCCACGACCTCACCATAGTCCACATGATAAGCCCATGACCCCGAAGCACAGGACGCCTCCGCTTTGAGAGTCAGCTCTCCGGTGGGGCTCCAGCAGACGTCCACGTCGAGCCACGGCGCATCTGGCCCCGTGTAGGTGCAGGCGCCAGGGACCGAGGTGCACAAGTCGCGCAACTGTCCGGCTTCCGCAGATACCGGGGCAGCGAGCATACACACGGTCAAGACGAGCAGAAGTCGCTTCATGTCCCCGATACGCTAGCAAATCCCCCTTGGTGCACGAGGGGACTTTACTCACGAGTGTTATGATAGCGTGCAGAGATCTCGAACTCCCGATTGACCTGTCACGAGCGCCTGGAGCCTGCGTTCATGAGCAGATCAGGCAGCATCTCCGCAGCCCTGTCGACGTCAGCCCTCGAAGAGCACGCCGTGGAGCACCGGGACCACGGGGTCGATGTCGCGGTCGTCGATGACCAGCGTCAAGTTGATGCTGTCCATGGCGTAGCTGACCATCTCGACGTTGACCCCGGCGCCGGCGATGCTGCCGAGGATCTTGGCGGCGATGCCCGGGCGCTGGGGCAGGTGCTGACCGACGATCACGAGCACGGTCTTGGCGTGGCGCAGCTCGCAGGTCCCGCGCTCGGCGAGGGCGCGCAGCTCGGGCTCGGCGGCCTCGAGGCCCAGGCGGTCACCGGAGGTCAGTGACACGCTGACCTCCGAGGTCGTGATCACGTCGACGTCGACCTCGTGGCGCCCGAGGATCTCGAACAGCCGGGCCAGGAAGCCGGCCTGGCCGAACATCCGGGTGGTCCGCAGGATCAGCACGGACTGGCGCTCGCGGTAGGCGATGCTCGTGACCGGGTTGGGGTTCTCGACGGCGGCGGTCTCGATCACCGTGCCGCGGTGCTCGGGGCGGTTGGTGTTGAGCACGCGCACGGGGATCTCGCCGCGCATGGCCGGGAGCAGCGTGGACGGGTGGAGCACCCGGCTGCCGAAGTAGGCCAGCTCGGCGGCCTCGTCGAAGCGCATGTTGGGGATGTTGCGGGCGCCTGCGACCACGCTGGGGTCGGCGCTCATCACCCCGTCGGTGTCGGTCCAGATCTGGACCTCCTCGGCCCCGAGGGCCGCGCCGAGCAGGGCCGCGGTCAGGTCGCTGCCGTTGCGACCCACGGTGCTGATCTCGCCCTCGGTGGTCTTGCCCACGAAGCCGGTGATCACCGGTAGCTCGCCCTCGGGCAGGGCGGCCACGGCCTGGCGGCAGCTCGCCTCCCAGCCAGGGATCGGCCGGGCGCGGCCGAAATTGGCGTCGGTGACGAAGCCCAGGTCCCAGACGTCGTGGGCGCGCGCGGGCAGCCCGTGGCGCGTGAAGAAGTCGGCGATCGCTCGCACGGACATGCGCTCGCCGAAACTCGACACGTAGTCGAGGCTGCGCGGGCTGAGCTCGCGGACCAGCGAGATCCCGCGCAGCAGGTCGCCGAGCTCGGCGAAGAGGGGATCGAGCAGGTCCGGGGGGCACTCGAGCGCGGCGAGGATCGCCCGCTGGCGCTCGATGGGCGCGCGACAGTCCTCGTGGTCGAGCTGGCCGTGGGCGGCCGTGCGCGCCGCGGCGACGAGGGCGTCGGTGATGCCCTTGTGCGCCGAGCTGACCACCAGGGGCGCCCGCTCCCGGCGCGCGCGGACGATCGCCAGGACCTTCTCGATCTGCTCGCGGTTGGCCACGGAGCTGCCCCCGAACTTCATCACGATCACAGGCCTACCTCCGGCGCGAGCGGGTCCATGGCCCAGACCATAGCAGTCGGGGCGCGAGGGGGGTAAAAGCGAGGTCGCCCCGATGCGTCGCCCCTTCAACCGCCTGTTCTTGCTGCTCGGCTTCCTGATCGTCACGCTGATCCTCGCGGCGACCGCGTACATGCTGGGCATGCGCCACCTCGAGGGCCAAGAGCGCGACTTTTGGACCAGCCTCGAGTGGGCGGCGGAGACGCTGACGACCACGGGCTACGGCAACGACTCGCACTGGAACCACCCGCTGATGGTGGTCCTGGTCATCTGCCTGCAATTCTTTGGGCTGATGGTCACGCTCTCGGTCGTCCCGGTGGTGCTGATCCCCTGGTTCGAGAGCCGCTTCGAGGCGCGCCTGACCCAGACCCTGCCCGACCTCGAGGACTTCGTGCTGATCTACCGCTGGGGCCCCGCGGTCTCGTCGCTGGTCCGCGACATGGCGCGCCAGAAGATCCCCGCGGTGATCCTCGAGGAGAACGAGAGCCGGGCCCGCTGGCTGCGCGACCGCGGCCACGAGGTCGCCTACGTGAGCCTCGAGGAGGGCCAGCTCGACCTCGGGGGGATCGAGCGCGCCCGGGCGATCATCGCCAACGGCGAGGATCACGACAACGCGGCGGTCATCGCCATGGCCCGCCAGCGCGGCTTCGAGGGCTCGATCTACGCCCTCGTCGACACCCCCAAGCACCGCCGACCGATCCTGCTCTCGGGCGCCGACGCGGTCTACAGCCCGATGCACTCCCTGGCCGCCGGCCTCGCCGCCAAGGCCAGCGACCGCATCGCCCCGCGGGTCTCGGGCATCCAGATGCTCGGCGCCGACATCGAGCTCGCCGAGCTGCGGATCGGCGCCGACTCGGAGGTCGCCGGCAAGACCCTGGCCGACCTCCACCTGCGCAGCGAGACCGGCGCGACGATCGTCGGCCAGTGGGTGGGCGGTGAATTTCGCGGCCAGCCCAGCCCGCAGACGGTGATCGAGCCCGGGGCGATCGTCGTCGCGATCGGCCGCGAGCAGTCCCTGGCCAAGCTCGGCGAGCTCGCCACGCCCCTCGATCGCAGCGGCCCGCTGCTGGTCATCGGCTACGGCGAGATCGGCCAGAAGCTGACCGAGATGCTCGAGAGCGTGGGCGAGACCGTCAAGGTGCTCGCCCGCGACCCCCACGAGCGCCTCGACGTCTGCGGCGACGCCCTCGACCCGCAGGTGCTCGAGCAGGCCGACATCCGCAGCGCCCGGGCCGTGATCCTCACGGTCTCGGCGGACAGCACCACCTTGTTCGCGAGCACGATCATCCGTGACATGGCGCCGGACCTCCCGCTGATCGCCGCCGTGGATCGAGCCGAGAACATCCAGCGCGTGCACCGGGCCGGGGCCGACTTCGCCCTGTCGATCTCCCAGGTCACCGCGCAGCTCCTCGGCCACAAGCTCTTTGGTGAGCACTTCATCGCCATCGAGCCGCGCATGCGCGTATTCGAGGCCTCGGCCAAGGGCCTGTCAGGGCTGAGCCTGGCCAACGCGCGCATCGCCGAGCGCACCGGCTGCTCGGTGGTTGCGATCGAGCGCGACGGTCGAGTGCTCACGGACATCGGGCCCACGCTGAGCTTTCAGGTCGAGGACGCGCTGTTCTTGTGTGGCTCGGGCGAGGCGATGAATCGCTTCTTTGGGCTCTTCCCCGGGGCGCGACCCGAGTAGCCCGAGTCGCCCGAGCGGCGGCCGTGGGGATGGGCGGGCCCCGACGCGAGGGTGTGTCCCCGGGCTGGGAGCGTGCTCGACCGCGGCGTGGGGCCTCGCTGCGCGCCATCGAGCAGCGCGCACACGCGCGGGAGATCTCTCGCGCGCGCACTCGCTCGGGTGCGCGAAGCCGATCTCGCAATATCCATACTCTTTGTTGCAATTTGTCCACGGGAAGGGAGTCAGGGGGCGACTAACAACATTTATGAGGCGAAATGCACCACTTGGTTAAAATGTGCGCTAATTGGCGAAAGGACCAGGTCCCTCGATGATCGCCGCCTGCTACTTTGGTGAGCGGGTATGCGAAGTCTATTGGAGGTAATCGGTCTCAGCCGTCCGCAGCCCATCGAGCAGGTGGTCGCGCACCGATATCGGCTGCTGGAGTCGCTGGGCCCCTGCGGCGAGGGAGAGCGCTTCGTGGCCGAGGACGACGCCTCGGATCAGCGGGTGCTGCTCTTGCTGCTCCCGACCGAGTATCGCAAGCGGCTGCGCCCCGGGTGGGAGCGGCGCCTGGACCTCGACTGTGGAGATCCGCGGATCCTCCGACCCCTCGACGCCGGCGTGGACGAGCGCGGCCAGCCCTACCTGGTCCATCGCTGGGTGACCGGCGAGCCGCTGACGACCTGGCGGGCGCGGCTCACGGAGGACGGGGTCCCGCCCTGGTCCGAGACCGTCGAGCTGCTCGAGGAGCTCGCCGACATGCTCGGCCCTGCGCACGAGCGCCGGCTGATCCACGGGAGCCTCGAGCCCTCGCGGATCTTCGTGGGCCGCGGCGGGCCCTGGCTGCTCGACTTTGGCCTCTCGCACGCGCTCGGGCGAACCACGATCTCCCCGGCCTACGCCGCCCCTGAGGTCCTGCGTGGGCGGGCGCCCAGCACCCTGGCCGACCTCTACGGCCTCGGCGTCGTGATCTGGGAGCTCGTCTCGGGGGCGCCACCCTTCTCTGGCAGCTTCGCGGAGGTCGCCGCCGCCCACCGCGACGGCCTGCTCCCGGAGCTGGTCCGCCGCGGCGGCGCGCCTGTCGAGCTCGACGCCTTGCTGAGCATCGCCCTGGCCCGGCTGCCCGACGAGCGCTTCTCCGACGCCCACGAATTGCTCGAGACCCTGCGCGGGATCCAGGCCTCGTCGAGCGGCGTGTGGTCCCTGTCCTCGTTCTCGACCCAGGCTGGGACCTTGGCCCCGACCACGGAGCTGGGCGCGATGCTGCGGACCTTCTCGGTGATCGAGCTGCGAGCCACGCGGGCGCTGATCGACGAGCTGCTCGCCGCCCGCGGGGAGTGAGCGCAGCCAAGCTCGACTCAGCGCGGCTTGTCGCCCACGGCCAAGAAGAGCTGCCCGCCGTGGGCCGCCTCGCTGGGCAGCTCGCGGCGCTCGTAGCTGCTGGCCGCGGCCTCGAGCGGCTCCCACACGCGCCGGCGGATGTCCGCGCGGGCGACGAGGTTGACCATGCGGCCTCGAAAGTTGGGCTTGGCCGCGTGGACGTCGACGATCACGCAGCGCCCACCCGGGGCGAGCAAGGCCCACAGCTTGGCGAAGGCCGCCTCCCACTCGGGGAAGGCCGTCAGCCCCAAGAACAGGTGCAGGCGATCCACCTGGCAGGGCGCGGGCTCACCGAGGTCCGTGGCCAGCTGCGCGGAATCGAGGGCGTGGACGTCTCGGTGGAGGGTGCGGACCCAGGACCAGCCGGCCGCGTCGGCGCGGGCCTGGGCCTTGGCGAGCATGCCCGCGGACAGGTCCACGCCGACCAGCGCGCCTTCGCTGCCGAGCGCCGGGGCGAGGCTCGGGAAGCTCAGCCCCGTACCGCAGGGAAGATCGAGCACGCGCAGTCCGGGGGCCAGCGCCAGGGCCTCGGCGGCCGCCAGGCGCTGGCTACGATAGAGGGGCTCGAGCGAGCGATCGTAAAAGCGCGAGAAGGTGTCGTACCAGCCCATGGCCGCGAGATTGTCTCGCGCATGGCGCTCGCGTGCCACGCTGACATGGAGATTTCCGGGCGTGGGTTAGCATGCTCCCGTGGCGCGCCCACGGACAGCGGCTCGCGGCCTGACCATGCTCGCACTGGTCACCGCTGGCGAGGCCATCTTCTTGCTGCCCTTCGCGGTCCCCCGGATCTTTCGCCCGACCCTGCTCGAGGTCTTCGCCATCGACAACCTCGAGCTCGGCTTCGCCCAGGCGATCTACGGCGTGGTCGCGATGGTCGCCTACTTCCTGGGCGGTCCCCTGGCCGACCGCTTCTCGGCGCGCTGGCTGATGTTCACCGCGCTGGTCGTCACCGGAGTCAGCGGCGCCGGCTATGCCCTGACCCGCTCCCTCGCCAGCTTGGAGCTGCTCTACGGGCTGTGGGGCCTGACCACGATCTTGCTGTTTTGGGCCGCGATGATCCGCGCGACGAGAGAGTGGGGCGGCGGCGACGCCCAGGGCCGGGCCTTTGGTCTGCTCGACGGCGGCCGCGGCCTCGTGGCCGCGCTCATGGTCTCGGGTGGTATCGCGCTCTTCGCCTGGTCGCTGCCCGAAGACCCCGCCACCGCCTCCATCAAAGCCCGCGCGCTCGCCTTCGAGCGGGTGATCTGGTCGCTGGCGGCCTTCACCACGCTCGTGGGGGTGCTGGTGCTGCTCTGGGTCCCCGCGCGAGACGAGGACGAAGACGGCGACGCCCAGGACGAGGACAGGCGCGAGCCCGAGGCGCGCGGAGGCTGGGGGGACGCCCTGGCCGGCGTGCTGCTGGCCATGCGCGAGCCCAGGGTGTGGCTACAGGCGATCATCATCGTCTGCGCCTACGTCGGCTACAAGAGCGTCGACGACGTGGCCCTCTACGCCAGCGAAGCCTTTGGCTACGACGACGTCGAGGCCGCCAAGCTCGGCGCCATGGCCTTTTGGATCCGCCCCGTCGCCGCCGTGCTCGCCGGCCTGCTCGCGGATCGCCTGCGCGCCTCGAGGATGGTCTCGCTCGCCTTCGTGGTCATGACCCTGGGCAGCCTCGGCCTCGCCACCGAGCTCTTGCCCCTGTCGCGGGCCTGGGTGTTGGCGATGACCGTGGCCCTGTCCTGCGTCGGGGTCTACGCCCTGCGCGGGCTCTACTTCGCGCTCTTCGGTGAGGCCCGCGTCCCGCTCGCGCGCACGGGGGCGGCCGTGGGCTTGATCTCGGTGGTCGGCTACACGCCGGACGTGTTCATGGGTCCGCTGATGGGGGCGCTCACCGAGAGCGCCCCGGGGGCCGCGGGGCACCGGCTGTTCTTCTTGGTGGTCGCGGGCTTCGGGGTGCTGGGGCTGCTGACGACCGTGGTGTTTCGCCGCCTGGCCGACGCTCGTTAGCGCTGCGTCAGCTCGCAGTTTTGCAGCTGGCGATGGGCGTGCCGTAGCGGCGGTAATCCGTGTTCTTGTCGATCTCTGGGTGGGTCTGGTGCTGAAAGAGCACGATGATGTCGGAGCCGCCGAACACGAAGTAGCCGAACTCGTCGCCCTTGAGGCAGCTGGTGTCGGGGGTCGCCGTCATCCTCACCGAGGAGACCTGCGCCATGCCGACGGGCACGACGGCGACCACGCCGAGATCCCCGTAGGGAGAGCCCGCGGTGTCGATGGTGAGCACGCCCCTGGCCTGGTTGAACTCGTAGCCGCCCTGGGCGCTGTCCGGCGCGTCGAACTGGCCCGAGTTGATGTCGACGTCGAGGTAGACCTTGCCGCTGATCGCGTAGGACTCGACCACGCGCCCGGCCACCGGCGTGTGGAAGCGGTGGTAGGAGTAGGGCCCGAGGAAGTAGTGGACGAAGGTCCCGTTGGCGAAGGCACCCGCGTAGCGGCTGCCCTCGAGCAGCTGCTCGACGTTGGCGTAGCTGTGCGTGCCCTTGACCCGGATCGCGTCGATCTCCGAGTTGGGGCCGATGTGATACTTGGCCTTGTAGGTGCAGTCTGCGGGGCAGACCGCCACGGCGTTGTTCATGGGCTCGGCGATCGGGCGCAGTCCCGGGTTGAGCTCGCGGGCAAAGAACTGGTTGAAGGTCAGCCACCCGCTCGGCGAATTGGGGCGATCCCCGATCATCGAGTTCCTGACCTCGTAGCGGGGCGAGTTCTCGAGAAAGGAGG
The DNA here is from genome assembly GCF_011083025.2 of Pseudenhygromyxa sp. WMMC2535. NCBI lineage: Bacteria > Pseudomonadati > Myxococcota > Nannocystales > Nannocystaceae > Pseudenhygromyxa > Pseudenhygromyxa sp. WMMC2535. The sequence continues at coordinate 348,487 of NZ_JABJWV010000001.1, read as the reverse complement.
CCAGCTGGGCGGGGCTGAAGGACGCGGTGGTGTCGAGGAAGTCGCCCCAGGCGTCGGCGTAGGCCACCAGCCACTCGCTGAACCATCCGACGCTCTCGACGATCTTGCCGCCGTCCACGGGTTGATCGATTAGATAATAAAAATGGCACAGGCGGTCATAGACCTCCTGGTGCTCCTGCGTCCCCGGCTCGAGCCAGGCCGGGTCGCTGCTCTCGACGGGCGGCCAGCAGGCGAACCACTCGAGGTAGGCGAGGTACTCGCCGTAGGTGACCGGCCACTTCAGGGCCGCGAAGAGCTTGGGATCGAGCTGCTCGGCGGCCTTGCTGCGGGCGACCCGAAGCGAGCTCTCGAGCAGGAGAGGGAAGCCTTTGTGGGACTGAACGAGGACCTGCAGGCACGCGACGGCGGGGTTGGACGATAGATTGGTTGTCATGGTTCTAGCTCCGACGAGGGCAGTTTATGTATTTGCAGATATTGGTTCAATGAGAAGATGTGAATGGTGAATTGTTTTTGAATATGGCTGGAAACAGTTTGTTTATCATGTCTTGTGATTGGGTAGATCGTGGAGGAACCCTGCGACGCACCCGGGGGTCGTGTCGGGTTCCTCCTCGGGCGCGTCCAAACTGATTGCCGCCTCGCGATGTTGCACGAAGCGCCACGGCCCAAGCTGGGTCGAGCGGCTCGAGCGCGCCGAGCACTCGAGCGAGCTCGCTTCGCCCTGTCCTCGCGCAGCTCGCCGCGCTCGCTCCAGCTCGCCTGCTCAGCTCCTCGTCGCGCGGCCTGTTTGCGTCTGGCTCGCCCTCGCGCCGCTGTGCGCAGCTTCGAAGCCCTTCCGCCGTCCCCGCTGAAATTCCCTGGAATTCCGCTAACATGCGCCACAAGACGATGATCAAGTACATCGGCTCAAAGCGCACCTTGCTGCCCGTGGTCCTGCGGGCGGTGGACGCGGTCCCCGACGCCGCCACGGTCCTCGATCTCTTCTCGGGCACCTCGCGGGTCGGGCACGCGCTCAAGGGCGCCGGTTACCGAGTGCTGGCCAACGACCACAACACCTACGCGGCGACCCTGGCCCGCTGCTACGTGGCCGCCGACCGCGACCGCCTCGAACGCGACGCGAACAAGCTGATCGCCGAGCTCGACGCGCTGCCGGGGGAGCCGGGCTGGTTCACCCAGACCTACTGCGAGCAGGCGCGCTTCTTTCAGCCGCACAACGGCGCCCGGGTCGACGCGATCCGCGATGCGATCGCCGCCAAGGAGCTCGAGCCCGAGCTCGAGGCGGTGCTGCTGGTCTCGCTGATGGAGGCGGCCGACCGCGTGGACTCGACCTGCGGGCTACAGATGGCCTTCCTCAAGCAGTGGGCCACGCGCTCGCACAAGCCGATGCGCATGCGCCTGCCCGACATCCTGCCCCAGGCGGCGCGGGGCAAGGGCGAGGCCCACCAGCGCGAGGCCCTCGACGCGGCCCGCGAGCTCGAGGTCGACGTGGCCTACCTCGACCCGCCCTACAACCAGCACAGCTACCTGAGCAACTACCACGTGTGGGAGTCGCTGGTGTTGTGGGACAAGCCCGAGGTCTACGGCCTCGCGCAAAAGCGGGTCGACTGCCGCACGCGCAAGAGCCCCTTCAACTCCAAGCGCAAGTTCCACGCCGCGCTCACCGAGATCATCGCGGCGGTCCGCGCCAAGGTCCTGCTCGTGTCCTTCAACAACGAGGGCTACATCGACCGGCCGCAGATGGAGGCGCTGCTGTCGACCCGCGGGCGGGTGACGGTGCTCAGCCACGACTACAAGCGCTACGTCGGGGCGCAGATCGGGATCTACAACCCCAGCGGCGAGAAGGTCGGCGCGGTCAGCCACCTGCGCAACCTCGAGTACCTCTATGTGGTGGAGACCGAGGGCCACGAGGGGAGGGTGGCGCTGGAGGTGGAAGAGGCGCCGCAGGAGGCGTCGGAGTAGGCGGCCTGTGGGCGCTGGTGTACCCTGATGGTCATGCCGGAGTCTGTCCGCGCGACCTCCGTGGAGGAGGCCTTCGATGCCCTCGATCCCTTCGCGCTCGTCGGGCCTTCGGACCCCTTCTTCGCGGACTTCGAGGCGCTGCTGCCGGCGGAGCACTACGGGGTCTCGGCCAAGCTCAAGCGCCACTTTCGCTCGATCCAGACCCTGGGGCGCTGGCAGCACGTGGGGATCGTCGGGCACAAGGGCACGGGCAAGACGACGCTGGTCCGCAAGGCCATGGGCGAGCTGCGCGACAAGGGCGTGATGCCGGTGCAGATCAACGCCCAGCTCGCGGTGGATCAGGGCGGGTTCACCTTCGCGGACCTGATGTTGATCATCGCGCGGGCGGTCATCGCCTGCCTCGAGGAGCAGTCGATCGCGCTCGCCCCCGAGCTCGTCGACAACGTCTATCACTGGTTCTCGGAGGAGCTGCTCGAGGAGCAGCAGCGCCGCGAGATCCTCGGGACGCTGGAGGGCTCGGTGGGCGCCGAGAACAAGCTCGCCTTGCTCGCCGCGTTCTCGGCCAAGGTCACGGCGGCGCTCAAGTCGGGGACGGAGTATCGCAAGGTGATCCGCAGCCGAGCGGAGCGGGATCCCCAGGCGCTGGTGCGCCATGTCAATTTGTTGCTCGACGGGGCGCACGCCGCCTTGGCGGCGCGCAGTCAGCAGCTGTGCGTGATCCTCGACAACCTCGAGAAGATCCCCAACCGCGCGCTCATCGACGAGGCGGTCCTGCGGCGGGCCGAAGAATTCCGGGCGCTGCGCTGCCACCTGTTGTTCTTCTTCAGCCCGGCCGATCACTACTCTCCGCGCACCGTGCAGGCTGGCCAGGCCTTCTCACTGGTCACGGTGCCCGTGCTCCCGGTGCGCTTCTTGGGCGACCCTCCGCAGATGGTTCGGCCCGAAGCCAAGCGGGCCATCGAGCGCTTGCTCGACGCCCGGGTGATGCTCGACAAGGTGTTCGCCGACGTCGATGGCTGCCTCGAGGCGCTCGCGCGGCTGTGCGGCGGCCACGTCCGCGACCTGCTCACCTTGACCCGCGCGGCCGGGGAGATGGCCGAGCCCGAGCGGATCTCCGTGGCGCAGATCGAGCGGGCGGCGCGGCGCATGGCGAGGGAGCGCGCGGTGCTGATGCGCCCGCAGGACTGGCCGCGGGCCGTGGAGATCAGCCGCACGAACCTGGTGGAGAACCGCGACGAGGACTCCCACCTGATCCTCCACTCTTGCGTGCTCAACTACGACGGCGATCCCTGGTGGGACGTGCACCCCGTGTTGCGTGACGACCCGCGCCTCGTCGCCGAGGGGGGCTGAGCGCGTGCGAGAAGAGGACGCCGAAGGCGACGCCCTCGAGCTCGATCGTCTGGTCCGCTTCATGACTCGAAGCGGGCGGCCCTTTGGCCTCGCGCTGGCGACCTACGCGGACGCGCGCGTGGCCGAGGCGGTGCGCGAGCAGGCGCGCGCGCGGGCCAGCGGGCGGCGAAGCGTCACCCTCGAGCTCGGGGAGGTCGCCGACGATCTGGTTGCGGCCTTGGCCACGGCGAGCGCGAGGGCGGAGGTGGTGTTCCTCGTCGGTCTCGACGCGCTGTCCACCGATCTCGAGGGGACGAGCGCGCAGACCCTGGCGATCGTCAACCTCAACTTGCGCCGTGACGAGCTGCCGGAGCTGCTCGCGGCGCGGGTCGTGCTGTGGATCGCCCGCGAGGGGCTGGAGCAGCTCGCCTCGCTGGCTTGGGATCTGCTCGAGGTCATGCTGCTGCGCTTCGACTTCCAGGCGACGCTGGCCGCGAGTGAAGAGGGAGCGCCGACGCGCGGGGGCCCCGAGACGCGCGCGAAGCTGTCGGGCTGGGCGGCGCCGGTGCTCGACGAGGACGAGGGCCAGGGGGAGGCGCGAGTCGAGTGGCTCCTCGATGTGGTCAGGGCGGCCGGGGATACCGGGGCACCAGCGACGATCGCCGACGCGAGCGCGAGCGCGGGGCGGCTGCTCGCTGGGCGTGGACGTCTGGAGGAGGCCGAGCGCGAGCTCGAGCGCGCCGCGGCGTCCTACGAGGCCGCGGGGGCGGTGGCAGAAGCCGCGCGTCAGCGCCTTCGGCTGGCCGAGGTGGCGAGCGTGCGGGGGGCTCGAGCGCAGGCGCGAGCGCAGGGCGAGCGGGCCTTGGACCTGGCCACGCGGGCCCTCGATGGCAGCGAGGATGCTCGCCGCGAGCAGCTCCGGGCGCTGATCCTGCTCGCGGAGCTGGACGCGGGGGAGCGATCGAAGGCGAGCGACTCGCTCTGCTCCGATGCGCAGCTGCTCGAGGCCTGGCGAGGCGGGGACCTCGACGCGGCCCGTGAGCTGATCGCACGTCATCTCGAGGCGCTGCGCCGCTATTTTCGTGCGCGGGTGGGGGAGGGCGCCGAGGTCTCGGCCACGCTCGTCGAGGACACCTTCTCGAGCCTGTTCGCGGGGGGGCAGCAGCGGCTCTACGACCTCGCCCGGCGCGTGCTGGCGCAGCGCTACCGCGGCGAGGCCCAGGGAAGCGCGCTCGACTTCGCCTTTTTCGATCGCAGCGCCTTCGATGCGCAGACACGGCCTCGGGTTCGGGCGATGGGGCAGACGCTCTCGCAGGCCTTCGAGCGCCTGGCTTTCGACGAGCAAGATCTCCTCGGTCTGCGCTACTTCGAGGGGCTCTCGCTCGCGGACTTGAGCGCGCTGGAGAAGGTCCGCGAGGGCACCGTCCAGGCCCGGGTGAGCCGCGCGCTGGCTCACCTCGGGGAGCTGTGCCAGGAGATCGCTGGCTCCGCGGCCGTCCCCTCGCCCGCGCGGCTCGAGGGGGAGCTGCGAGCGCTAGCGGCGTCGCGGGGCCGCCTCGAGTGACTCGTCCGTGATCTGACTCGCACGGGAATCTCCCCGCATCCTCGCCCGTCGCCGGCCGTCGCCCGCGCATTTCGACTTTTGCCCCGGGCTGCCTAAGATTCCTCCGCCCATGCTCTTTCGCGCCCTCGCCTACATCGCGCTCGGCTGGCTGCTGATGGCGGCCGTGGCCGGCTTGGGGCACGTGTTCGCGCTGAGCGTGATGCTGCCCTCGACCACGGCGGTGCTCCTGGTCCACCTCGCCTTCGCGCAAGAGGGCGAGCTGCCGGCCAAGCTCGCGGTGGTCACGGTGCTCGGCTACCTCGAGGACCTGCACCAGGGCGCGCCCATGGGCACGCTGATCCTCGCCCATCAGCTTGCCTTCCTCGCGCTGCATTGGGGCGCGGGGCGGCTGGCGCTGCACGGCTGGCTGTCGCGCGCAGCGGCTGCGCTGGCGGCCGTTGGACTGATCGACATCGCAACCTGGGGCACGCTGATGGTCCTCGCAGACTCCATGCGGATCCCCCGGGAGGCGCTGCTCGACGGGCTGTGGCAGGCGCGCTGGCACCTCACTGCGACCTTCTTGGTGGCCCACCCCGTGTGGCTGCTGACCGACCGCGTGCTCGAGCGCCTGCGCTTGCAGCCCAAGCCCAGCCCCCAGGAAGGCGCCTGACGTGAGCGACGACGGCGATCGCAAGGTCATCCACAAGGGCCGGGCGGGCTTCGACGGCGCGGAGTTCCGGGCCGCGGCCGCGCGCCGTCGGGCGCAGCTCGGCGGCAGCAAGGGCGGGGGCTCGGAGGGCGGCGGAGGCGGCCGCGCTGGGGCCAGCCGCGAGCTCACCCGGCGCAGCCCCGACGACGACGTCCGCGTGCTCAAGCCGCGGCTCCAGGCCTTCGTGGTCGTCGGCGGGCTGCTGGTGCTCGGGCTGATCGTCCGGCTCTTTCAGCTCCAGATCCTCGAGGGCGTGCACTTCGCCCGGCGCGCCGAGGACAACTTCATCGACACCATCGACGTCGAGGCCCCGCGCGGGCGGATCTTCGACGGCAAGGGCCGGCCGCTGGCCACCAACCACGCCACCTACGCGCTCTACGTCACGGCCATCCCGCGCCGGCAGATCGAGCCCGAGGATCGCAGCGAGGAGCCCAAGGTGGTGCGCGAGCCCATCGTCGATCAGCAGATCATCGAGCTCGCCGCGCTGATCGACTTCGTCGACGAGGTCGATCGCGAGCAGTTCGTGGCCAAGCTCGAGCGCCTGCGCGAGGACGAGCGAAACGGCCGCTACGCCGTGGTCGTGCGCAACAACTTGTCGTGGGAGGAGAACGCGCGCATCCAGACCCGGGGCTTCGACACCTGGGTGGAGATCCGCGAGTCGGCGCGGCGCTACTACCCCGAGCGCGAGCTGACGGCCTTCGTCACCGGCTTCATGCGAGAGATCGGGCGCGAGACCCTCGAGGACTCGCGCTACGGCGACTACCGCCTCGGCGACCGGATCGGCGTCACGGGCATCGAGCGCCAGTGGGAGAACTACCTGCGCGGCCGCCTCGGCCAGCGCTCGCGGGTGGTCGACTCCGTCGGCCGCGAGGTCGCCGAGCCGCCGCCGGCCGCCGTCGAGGCCCTGCCCGCGGACCGCGAGCCGATCCCCGGCCAGGACATCTACCTCAGCCTCGACCTCGACCTCCAGCGCGTCGCGGCAACGGCCCTGGCGGGCGAGACCATGGAGGGGGAGATCGGCGAGAGCCTGTCGATCGAGGGCATCAAGCGCGCCGGCGGTGTGGTCGCGATGGAGGTCGACACCGGGCGGATCCTGGCCATGGTCTCGGTCCCGGCCATCGACCCCAACGTCTGGGAGGGCCGGATCACCCGGCAGCAGTACACGGACTGGCTGTCCTCGCCCTTCAAGCCCTTCGTCGACAAGACGGTGCAGGAGAACTTCTTCCCCGGCTCCACCTACAAGGTGGTGTCGGCCCTCGCCGCCCTCGAGGACCCCAACTTCGACCCCAACGAGACCATCGAGTGCGACGGCTACGTCGAGTACGGCGGCCGGCGCTTCACCGAGGCCTCGGGCCACCGCCACGGGACCATCGACCTCGAGCAGGCGATCGTCGAGAGCTGCAACGTCTATTTCTATCACCTGGCGATCGACAAGGACCTGACCTTGGCGCGCATGGAGGAGGTCGCGCGTCGCCTCGGCCTGGGTGAGCGCACCGGCTTGGGCATCAACGCCGAGGTCCCCGGGGTCATCCCCACCGAGGCTTCGGAGGCGCGCCAGGGCACCTTCCAGCGCGGCGTTCGCCTCAACTCGGCCATCGGCCAGGGCAACGTGAAGGCCACGGTCTTGCAGATCGCGGTGCTCTACGCCGCCCTGGGCAACGGCGGCTTCGTGGTCACGCCCTCGCTCGTCGATCGCGTGGTCACCTCCGACGGCAAGCTCGTGCTCGAGACCTCGCCCAAGTACAAGTCCGACGAGCCGGTGATCGCCCCCTTCGACCGCGAGCGGATCCACCGCGGCCTCGTGGGCGTGGTCAACACCGAGCTCGGCACCGCCTACAGCGAGCGCCTCGAGTCGGTGACCGTCGCCGGCAAGACCGGCACCGCCGAGGTCGGCATCGAGCGGGTGCCCGACGAAGAAGAGATCATCGAGGGCTGGGACGTGACCAAGGACCACGCGTGGTTCGCTGGCTACGCGCCGGCCGAGGACCCCGAGATCGTGGTCGTCGCCCTGGTCGCCCACGGCGGCGTGGGCGCTGACGCCGCGGCGCCCATCGTGATGCGCGTCATCGATCACTACCTCGGCTCCAAGGGCGCCAAGAGCGAGGCCGAGCGCCCGCGGGCGCCGGGCGTGCCGCCGCCGCTGCCCGGCGAAGCGGCCCGCCGCCGCGAGGCCGAGATCGCGGAGGGGCTCTAAAGAGAATCGCCATGGCCAACGAGCTGATCACAGGACCGCAGACCTGGTGGACGAGGATCCGTCGCTCCGTCGACTGGATCGTCGTCACCGTGGCCATCGGCATCGCGACCTTGGCGCTGATCAACCTCAACAGCGCCGAGGGCGGGGACTGGAGCGGGCCGCTGGTCCGCGACCAGCTGCGCTTCGTGGCCATCGGCACGATCTTGATGTTCGGGGCCGCGGCGATCGACTACCGCGTCTACTACCGCGCGGCCTACCCGATCTACGCGATCGGCTTCGGCTTCGTGCTGCTCGTGACCATCGTCGGCACGACCACCAACAACGCCACGCGCTGGCTCGACCTGGCCTTCGTGCGCTTTCAGCCCTCGGAGCTGATGAAGCTGGTCCTGGTAATTGGCCTGGCGCGCTATCTACATTGGTTGGCGCGCAGGGAGTCACGCCGCACCCTGGTCGGCACATTGTTGTTACCGGGGGCCTTGGTGCTGGTGCCCGCGTTCTTGGTCATCAAGCAGCCCGACCTGAGCACGGGGATCATCTTGATCCTCATCGCCATGAGCGTGCTCGCGGTCACCGAGTTCGACCTCAAGACCCTGCTGGGGCTCACGGCGGCCGGCGTGATCAGCTTCATGGTCGCGTGGTCCTTCTTCCTGCACGGCTACCAGACCAAGCGCATCGACGTGTGGCTGGACCCGGAGTCTCACCCCGACGAGGCCTATCAGATCATCCAGGCGCGCACGGCGGTGGGCAACGGCGGCTTCTTTGGCCGCGGGGTCGCCCAGGGCACGCAAAACGTGCTCGACTTCGTGCCCTACAAGGAGTCGGACTTCTCCTTCGCGGTGTTCGCCGAGGAGTGGGGCTTCGTGGGCTCGACCATGCTCCTGGCGCTGTACATGGCCCTGGTGCTGTGGGCCGTGAACCTCGCCTCCCAGGCCCGGGACCGCTTCGCGGCCTGCCTGTGCGTGGGCATCGGCGCGATGTTTCTGTGGCACGTCGTGCTCAACATCGGCGTCGTGCTCGAGTTCTTCCCCAACACCGGCCTGCCGCTGCCCTTCTTCTCCCACGGCGGCTCGAACGTGGTCACGATGATGCTCGGGCTGGGGGTGCTGATGTCGGTCAGCCGCTCCCGCAAGTGGCGCTGAGGAGCGATGACCATGGCGAGCTTCGCGGATCGGGTCGCCTTCGTCACCGGCGCGGGCTCGGGGATCGGCCGCGCGATCGCGGGGCAGCTGCTCGACGCTGGCGCCCACGTGGTGCTCGCCGAGCTCGACGAGCGGGCCGGCCGCGACGCGCGAGACGAGCTCTCGGCCCGGGGGCCCGTCCGCCTCGAGCACCTCGACGTCGCCGATCGACGGCGGGATGACCCGCAAGGTGATCTCCGTCGAGTAACCGGCTCGCGCAGAGGCTGCGCGGCTCGGCTCTGATCGCTCACACGGGAGGCGGCGCCACCCTGATACCATCCGCCCATGTCGCGCGCGGCCTTCCTGGGACTCGGTGTGTGCATCGGACTGCTGGCCAGCTTGGCCTGCGATCGCAAGTGGGACTTCGAGTGCACGGCGGTGTGGGTCGACCGCAAGGGCGCCGAGCTCTCGCGCGAGGTCTACAGCTACCCGCAGATGGCGGACGAGCGCGGCGCGACGGCCCGCTGTGAAAAAGAGATGCTCGAGGCGCGGCCGCGCGGCGGCAAGTCGGCGACCTGCCACTGCGTCGGTCAGGACTAGCTCCTAGGAGCCCGTGGTGAAACCCAACACGACACCTCGCTTGGTCCTTCCGCCGATGGCGTTGTCGCCAAAACTTGCAGTACGCCCGGTACATCGGCGTTTTGGCTTCGCGCCCTCGACGAAAATCCCGGCGCGAGGAGCCGCGCTGGGTTCCACCACGGGCTCTAGAGCGGCGATCAGTTTGGAGGCGCGCTCTCAGGTGCGTCTGGGCGGTCTCGTGGCGAGGAGCGAGGCCGAAGCTGTGGTGGACCCACTGCGAGCGCCGAGCGACAAAGACCACGGGGCCGCCCAGATGTGCCTGAGAGTGTGAATTCAAACTGATTGCCGCTCTAGCAGCCCGTGGGCCCCGGACGCCCGAGTCGCCATGTCTGACACCGACACCTCGTCTCCTCCTGCGCTCGCCACTGGTTGTGCCCCGGACGCGGCCCCGGATCCGTCTCCGGGGCCGGCTGCGTCGACGGCTTCGGCCGCGGTCGCCTCGGCGATCAAGACCTACGGGACCTTCGCCGGCGTGTTCACGCCGACGATGCTGACCATCCTCGGGGTGATCATGTACCTGCGGATCGGCTGGGTGGTCGGCAACGCCGGGCTGCTCGGGGCCGTGGGCGTCATGGCCGTGGCGATCGGGATCACGACCTCGACCGGCCTCTCGCTCTCGTCGATCTCGACGAACACCCGCCTCGGCGCGGGCGGGCCCTACGCGATCATCTCGCGCTCCCTCGGCCGCGAGATCGGCGGCTCGGTCGGCGTGCCCCTCTACCTCTCGCAGGCCCTGGCCGTGGCCATGTACATCTTTGGTCTGCGCGCGGGCTGGCAGTGGATCTTCCCGGATCACCCGGCCCTGGTCATCGACCTCGTGGCCTTCGCGGTGGTCTTTGCGATCGCCTTCATCAGCGCCGGCCTGGCCTTTCGCGTCCAGTACGTGGTCATGGCCCTGGTCCTCGCCTCGCTGGTCGCGATCGTCGCGGCCCCGGGGGTGTGGACGAGCGAGCAGGCGCTCACGCTGTGGGGCAGCTACCCCGGCAGCCCCAGCGAGGGCATCGAGGGCGCGGACTTTTGGGTGGTGTTCGCGGTCTTCTTCCCGGCCGCGACGGGGATCCTGGCCGGCGCCAACATGTCCGGCGAGCTCACCAACCCGCGCAAGAGCATCCCCCTGGGCACGCTCAGCGCCATCGCAATCAGCGCGGTCGTCTACCTCGTGCTCGCGCTGTGGGTGGCCAAGGCGGCGAGCCCCGACGAGCTGGTCTCCAACTACATGATCATGATCGACCGCTCGCTCTCGCGGCCGGTGGTGGTCGCCGGGCTGCTCGGCGCGACCTTCTCCTCGGCGCTCTCGTCCCTGGTCGGGGCGCCGCGGATCCTGCTCGCGCTCGGCCGCGACGACCTGCTGCCGCGCGGGGAGTGGTTCGCCAAGGTCTCGGCCAAGGGCGAGCCGCGCCGGGCGATGCTGGTCACCGGGGCGATCGTGCTCGTCGGCCTGGTCCTGCGCGACCTCAACATGATCGCGCCGCTGATCAGCATGTTCTTCCTGATCACCTACGCGGTGATCAACATCGTGGTGCTCGCCGAGTCCAGCCTCGGGCTGACCAGCTTTCGCCCGACGCTGCGCCTGCCCAAGCTCGTGCCGCTGTGCGGGACGCTCGGCTGCATCTTTGCGATGTTCATCGTCAACCCGACCTTCAGCCTGATCGCGGTCGGCCTGGTCTTGACGATGTACCTGTGGATGCTCAAGAGCGGCATGGGTCGGGGCGGGGCCGACGACGTGCGCAGCGGCTTCTTCGTGGCCTTCGCCCACTGGGCGGCGACCAAGGTCGCGGATCTGGGGATCATGCACGCCGCCCGCGGCTGGAAGCCCAACTTGCTGGTCCCGGTCCGCGACGCCGCGACCTTGCGCGGCGAGTATCGGCTGCTGCGCGCGCTGTGCCACCCCGAGGGCTCGGTCAAGCTCCTGGGCATCGCCACGCGCGAGACCGTGGAAGACCTCAGCGGACGGATCGACGCCCTGGCCGGCTCGCTGCGCCAGGCCGGGGTGTTCACCTCGGACTCGGTGATCGACTCGACGGGCTTCGAGACCGGCGTGGTCGCGGGGATGCAGGCGCTCGGGAGCGCGTTTTTTCGGCCCAACTTGCTGTTCTTGGACCTCCCCGACGGGCCCGCGCACCAGGCCGAGCTCCCGAGCCTGCTGCTCGAGGCCCGGCGCCAGCGCGTGGGCGTGATCGTCTGCGCCATGCACCACGAGGCCGGGAGCGGGCGCGAGCAGGTGGTCAACGTATGGCTCGACCTCAGCGCGCAGGGCAGCTCGATCGCCGAGGTGCTGACCGAGGGCAACAGCCACCTGGCGCTGCTCTTGGCCTATCGCCTGGCCCGGGCCTGGGAGGCCGAGCTCAACATCGTCGGGACCATCTCTCGCGCCGAGGACGAGGCCAGCGCGCGGGCCCAGGTCGATGAGATCCGCGATCTCGCGCGGATCCCCGCGACCGGGCGGACCCACATCCTCGTCGGCGAGATCGAGGCGGTCGCCCACCTGTCTCCGCAGTCCGACTTCGACATCATCGGCCTGCGCGCTGGCGACGACCTCGCGTTCATGAACCGCATGGTCGAGGCCACGCGCTCGTCGTGCATGTTCACCCTCGACTCGGGCAACGAGAACGTGCTGGCCTGAGCGCTCAGTAGCACTGCCAGTTGGCCTCGCCGCCGGCCCAGACGTACATCTCGCCGCTGTCGCCGAGGTTGAGGCCAAAGCTCTCGCTGAGCTGGAACAAGAAGGTGCCCATGGGCTCGGGCGACTGGATCCAGATCGGCTCACCGAGGGCGTAGCCGTCGCAATTGAACAGCAGCTTGCGCAGCTGCTGGAGCTCGGGGTTGTCCGTGCGCCGGGCGAACACGCCGCCGGGGAGGTCGAGGGGGACGATCGCAAAGGGCCGCGCCTCGGGGTGCAAGGCGCCCGGAGCGGCGCAGGGGACGAGCTCGCTGTCCTCGACGAGCTCGTCCTCGTGGCGCTCGCCCAGGAAAAAGGAGAGCGTGCGCGCGCCCTCGTGCCCCGCGAGGGCGGCGAGCTCGGGCGCGTCCTGGAGGTCGATGGTGAGCACGTGGTCCATGGGCTCGCCCGCGCGCAGGGGGACCTCGACGCCCGCGGGGGGCGGCCCGTCGTAGCAGCTCAGGCTACCGTCGCGCGGCGGGCTCAGCTTGGCGTAGAGGTCGAAGGCGTAGACGCGCCGGTGGTCGCGGCCGGCCTTCGCCAGGCGCTGCATGGTCTGCAGCGAGGTCTCCTTGGCGAGGCCCTGGGCGGCGCCGAGGGCCTCGACGGCGGGCGGCGGAAACACGGACTCGAGCTGGCCCAAGAAGGTTCGGTCGCCCTGGCTGATGGCGATGTGGCGCTCGAAGAGGGGCAGGGCCGCGTCGCCGAGGCGGGTGACGGCCTGCTTGACGAGGCCGAGCGCGCGGATGTCTGCGCGGCGCTCGATCACCGTCTTCACGGCGAGCTCGTGGACGCCGGGATCCTCGACGAAGCTGGCCACCCACAGCAGCTGCTCGGGCCGGGAGGCGGGCGCCTCGGCCTCGAGCTGGTCGCGGACGTGGCGGGCGAGGGCCTTGGCGTCCACGGCCGGGAGCACCACGGTCAGCGCCTCGCACAGCGAGTGCGAGAGCTCGTCTCGGTCGCCGAGCTCGAGGCGCGCGAGCAGCTCGACGTCGATGCGCTCGCCGTCTCGGGCCGCCTGAAGCAGGGCCAGCGGAAGGGCGTCCGCGATGCGCTTCTTCTGATCCCCGGCGCGCGGGCTGTCGAGCTCGCGCAGCAGCGTGGGCAGGGCGGCCAGGCCCGGGAGCGCGAGCCACATGGGGGAGAGGTAGGCGTCGTCGGCCGTGAAGATCTTCGCGTAGCTGTCGGCGTCGAAGCGCAGGGATAGAGGGGCCGCGGCGCGCGAGGACATGCGCGAGTCGAGCAAGCGCGCGGCGAGGGCGTCGACGCGCGCGTCGCCGAGGGCCGTGAGCGCGCGGCGGTAGCGGGGGACGGCCTCCTCGCCCGTGCTCAGCGAGGGGTTCATGGCCAGGAAGTCGAGCAGGTCCTCGGCGCCCGCGGGGACCTGGCCGGGGCTGCGCGCCATGGCCACGGTCAAGAAGCGCTCGAAGCCGCCGCCACGATCGTCCTCGGGCACGGCCATCAGCGCGGTGATCAGCGCTGGCCCGGCGTCGCCGCGGGCCTCGATGAGCGCCTCGAAGCTCGCCGCGTCGAGGTCGCCTCCGTCGGCGCGCATCAGGGTCTTGAGCAGGGCGGGGAGCTCGAGCTCGACGAGGACCTCGTGGACCAGGCTCGCGTCCCGCCAGCGGTGCCGGGCGACGCCGCTGCGCAGGGCGTCGCGCCAGGTCTCGGCGTCGAGGGCCCGGGCGATCGGGGCGGGATCGAAGACGCTCTGCTCGGGGTAGGGCTCGCTCGTCTCGACGTCGTCGATGTGCTCGGGGTAGGCCGTGGACGCGATCTTGGCGAGGCCTTCGACGAGGGCTTTGCGAGCCTCGCTGGGGACCTCGTCGCCGCGCAGCGCGAACACCAGGCACACGCCCAGGCGCACGTTGCCGTGCATCTGGGGCAGGCGCTCGCGCAGGCGCTCGCGGTCGGCGTGGTGGCAGAGCACCGCGATGCGCTGGAGCGACTCGCACCAGTTTGGGATCAGGTAGTCGGCGCGGTAGCCCCGGCCAAAGAGGGGCGAGAGCTTGCCGGGGATCTGGCACAGCAGGTCGAGGGCGGCGTCGAGCTCGAAGTCCGCGGGCTCGTCGGCCAGCAGACTCCAGATCCCGGGGTCGTGGCCAGCGTCGATGAGCTCGTGGCGCGCCATGTACCACAGCAAGCGCGTGCGCTCGTCGTGGGCGACCGCGTCGCGCAGGACGTCCTTGTGCCTGTAGCCGCTGACGTCGCGGGCGCGGCCGAGGGCCCTGGCGAGGCGCTGGAGCTGGACCTCGTCGACGCCGGGGAAGGGCGGGCGAGGGGCCCGCTCGGGCGCCTCGTAGCTGGCGAAGGCGGCCTCGGGCACGCTGACCGCGGCGTTGTGGCGCAAGGTCTCGGCGAAGTCGGCCGTACCCGTCCAATTCCTCGCGGCCCAGCGCGGGGCGCAGGCCGGGTGGAGGTAGCCGACCGCCTCGCGCATGCGCCCGTTGATCTCGACCTCGTGCTCGATCTCGACGCGGACCTCGCCCTTGGCGATGGCTTCACCGCACTCGGCGCAGCTCGCCCGGGAGGTCGGCGCCAGGCTGGCGCTGGGGTAGCGCGGGTAGCTGACACCCGGGCTGGCGTCGGCAGCCGCCGCGGCCTTGGAGGCCTCGGCGATGGTCGCCAGCAGCTGCTCGCGCTCGGGGAGCTCGCCGGCGTAGCTCGACAGCGCCGCCGCGAGCTCGGCGGGCAGCTTGGTCGCGGCGCAGGCGAGGTGGTGCCAGCGATGGCTCGTGCCGTACTCGCTGTCGTACTCCACGCCCAGGCGATGCTCGCCCTTTTTGATCTTGGCGCCGCAGATGCGACACGCGGCGCGTCCTGACTTGGCGATCTCGATCAGCTGCCCCATGCGAGGCACGATTGCACGAGGCGCGGTCTTTTACATGCGCTCGGCGCGTGAGCTGGGCCGCTGACGAGCGATGATTGCCCAATTGGATGTCGCCGAGCGCGACCCGGCGGCCGCCCTCAAGGCGCGAGGATCAGCACCTTGACCTGGCTGGGGACGACCCGGGCGCCAGGGCAATTTGTCGAATTTTGCAGCGACATGCTCGTCAACCGGGTCGCGGGCATGCTCCCGACCAGAGTCGTGAACGAGGCGGTGAGGTGCCGCGAGGGGCCCATGACCATGCCCGAGGCGACTCCCATGGCCACGCCAGCGTTGTCACCGTTGGTCAGCGGGACGGTGGTGCTCATGTTGTGGGCGGGGGTGCACATGAACATCACGGTGAGCGCCGGCGGGACGCCCATTGGACCGGTGGCGATGTTCGGGTAGGGGATCGGCACGGGGCCGGCGGGGCTCGGGGTCAGGCAGACATCGGGGAAGCCGGTGTCGAGGCCCATCATCTGCGAATTGCCGTACATCGTCGCTGGTCCTTTGATTATCCCAAGTGGATCTGTCCGCCGTCGAGCTTGACGACCTCGCGGCCGTTGATCACGGTCCGCTCCGATCGCAGGTGGACGTTGTTGCCCGCGCGCAGATCCACCTCTTCGGCCTGGGTGTGGTCGACGCCCGCGATCACCCGGGTGCTGTGCTGGCTGTGCTGGGTGAAGCGCGAGACGAGCAGCTCGACGGCCTCGCCCACGTGGGTCAGCTTGGTCAGCGAGGCGAAGGCCGAGCGGATGATCGCGGCGCACTCGTCGAGGAAGAGGCGCAGCGAGCGGGACTGGAGCCGGGCCTCGTCTGCGCGCAGCTCGAGCACGCCGGGGGTGTGCAGCTCGACGCCCTCGCTGCCCTCGACGCGCACGCGGCCGGCCGGGGCGCGCAGGGTCAAGCTCGCGCCGCCGGGGCTCGAGATCACCGCCTCGGCCGCGGCCGCGCGCTCGAGCACGGCGAGGACGTAGCCGCCGGGGTCGTCGTCGGCGGTCACGAGCAGGACCAGGTCGCCGACGCAGGGCTCGAGCAGGCAGCTGGTCGCGGGCTGGACCAGGCGCGAGCGGCCGCCCTCGTCGACGAGCAGGGCGTCGTCGGTGATCGCCTGGACTCGGGCGAGGCGCTGGCTCATGGCCGCGCCCAGCGAGGCCGAGGGGGCGCGGCTGCGGGCGGGCTGGGCCGCGTCGGTGCGGGCCTCGGCGGGCGCGGGCGGTGTCTGTGTGCGTGCGGACATGGTCAGTACTTTGGTTGCCAGCGCTCGGCGGCGGCGAGCTCCGGGTCGTCGCCCAAGGTCGCGGCGCGCCCGGGGATGAGCGCGCCGGCGTCCTGGACGGCGTGGAGCCTGGCGCGGAAGACCTGCGCGCCGCTCATGTCGACCTCGCGGAGGTCGGCCGACGAGAAGTCGGCGTAGCTCAGCTGGGCGCCGATGAAGCGGGCCGTGGCGCAGCGCGCCCGGTGGAAGATGGACTCGCGCAGGTCGGCGCCCGAGCAGTCGGCGCCCTCGAGGATCGCGTCGGGGAACAGGGCCTGGCGCAGCTGGGCGTGGCGCAGCGAGGCGCCGCTGAGGTCGGCCTCGGTGAACATCGCGCTGCGTAGATCGGCGTGGGAGAGGTCGGCGCCCTGGAGCTTGGCGGTCTGGAAGTTGCTGCGCTCGAGCTTGGCCGCGCGCAGCTTCACGCCCTGGAGGTCGGCGGCGATGAACTGGCAGATCCGGGCGTCGAGGCCCTCGAAGCTGGCGCCGGCGAAATTGGCCTCGGAGAAGACCACGCGCTCGAGGCGGGCGCCCTCGAGCTTGGCCGCGCGCATGTCCGCGCCGATCAGCAAGCTGCCGACGAGGGTCGTGGCGCGCAGGTCGAGGCCGGCGACCTTGCAGTCGAGCATCGAGAAGCCCTCGAGCTCGGCCCCGGACAGGTCGAGGTCCTCGAGCTCGCCGCGGGTGAAGGTCGAGCGCCGCAGGTCCGCGCCGCGCAGGCGCAGGCCCGGGGCCTTGGCGCTGTCGACGGTCACCGAGCTCATCCGCGCCTCGCTGGCGTCGACCTCGGCGAGGCTCGAGCTCCTGAGCAGGGCCATGCGTAGATCGGCGCCGACCAGCGAGGCGCCGTCGAACTTGCAGGTTGCGAAGATCGACTCGCGCAGGTCGGCGCCGTCGAGCTTGGCGCCGCGAAAGTCCACGGCCTGGAACTGTCCCCCGCAGAGCTTGGCGCCGCGCAGATCGAGGCCCGCGACGACAACGTCCTCGATGAACTCGCCGGCGGCGATCCTGGCCTGGAGGGTGGCGGCGTCGAGGCGCTCGCCGGCGATCTTTTTTCGGACCTCGCTCATTGGTCGCGCTCCACCGCGGGCTCGTGGTAGCGGGGGTTGATCCGCACCTTGGTCAGCAGCGCGTCGTCGAGGCGCACGCGCTCGTCGCTGCGGACCCGGGCCATGTCGGCGGCGTAGAGGTTGGCGCCGCGCAGGTCGGCGCCGGTGATCGTCGCGTGGGTGAACACGGCCTGCATCAAGTTTGCGGTGAGCAGCGAGGCGCCGTCGAGATCGGCGCGGACGAAGCGGGCCTCGCGGGCGAGGGCGCGGTAGAACTTGGCGCCGACCAGCGAGGTCGACGACAGGTCGCTGGCGTCGAGGCTCGCGTGGCTGAAGTCTGCGCCGTCGAGCTTCTGGCCGCGGAGGTTGCAGCGGGGCATGGTCGCGCGCACGAAGCTGGCGCCGTCGAGGGGGCAGTCCTCGACGAAGGCGACGCTGTCGAGGGTCGCGTCGTCGAACTTGGCGCCGCTCGCCGGGCAGTTGATGAACGCGCCGCGGTGGATGTGGATGCCCGAGAGGTCGACGCCGCGCAGGTCGACGCCGACGAAGAGCACGCGCTCGAAGCGAGCGCCGCACAGCCGGGTCCCGCGGACCTCGGCGTCGCTGAGCACGAAGCCCTCGGCCTGGACCTCGCTGGCGTCGACGGCGATCAGCTTGGCCGCGTTGAGGTTGGCCTTGGTCAGCTTCGCGCCCGAGAGCTGCGTGCGCTCGAGGTGGGTGCCGACGAGGGTCGCCGACTCGAGGTCGATCGCGCGGGCGCTGGCGTCGTCGAGGCGGGCCTTGCCGAGGTTGGCCTCGCGGGCGCTGGCCCCGTCGAGCTTGGCGCCGCGCAAGTTGGCATGGGCGAGCACGGCCTTGTCGAGCTTGGCGCCGCGCAGGTCGGCGCCCGAGAAGTTTGCCGACTCGAACCAGGTGTCGGAGAGGTCGGCGCCGCGCAGGTCCATGCCCGAGAAGTCGCCGCCGGTCAGGTTGAGCTCGCTGACGCTGCGCCCGGCCTCGAGGTACTTGCGCAGGCAGACGCGGGCGTCCTCGAGGTCCTCCGCGGCCATCGCCGGGGCCGGCGGCTGGGTGTGGGCGCTGAGCAGGTAGGTGCCGCGCAGGGTCTGCTCGCCCTGCTTCCAGCTCGCGTAGAGCTCGTCGTCGGCGAGCATCTCCTCGATCTCGTCGTTGATGTAGCCCTGGCTGCGGGACTCCATCGCGATGAGCTCGAGGGCGCCGCGCTGGGTCGCGGCCGAGAAGGTAGGCGGGCCCGTGGGCGTGGCCTGCTCCTCGCGCAGGCCCTGGGCGTCGAGGCCGTCGACCTTCATGGCGTCGAGCTCGGCCTCGACCTCGGCCTGGCGGGCGAGCTGCTCGGCCTCCATGGCCTTGGCCTGGGCCTTGGCGGACTCGATCAGCGCGGGGATGTCCTTGGGGTCGGGGGGCGGCGCGGGCGGATCCGGCATGCAGGGGCCGTGGACGTCGGGGTCCAGGCCCTGGGCGGCGACGAAGGCCCGCGCGGCCTCGGCCTCGCGGACGCGCCACTTGTGCAAGTTGGCCTCGAGCAGGCCCTCGCGCGACTGCATGACCTCGTCGAGGGTCGGCTCGCTGGCCTCGGCCTGGCCCGGGGGCACGAGCGGGGCGTCGTCGAGGGCCGCGAACACGCCCTCGTCACGATCGAGGCGCGCGGCGAGGACCTCGGCGTAGTGCGCGGCCGGGCGGGGCGCCGCGAGGGCGTCCGCGCCGATCATCAGGTGGAGCACGTCGCTCGCGTCGTCGGTGGCGATCTCGATCGAGCCCTGGAAGATCAGCACCGCCCGCTCGGCGTCGGGGAAGAACCACAGCGTCTGGAGCGAGAGCGGGACCTCTTCAAAGGCCTCGCGCGTGGCCTCGCCCTCGGTGATCGCCCGGGTGATGAAGCTGCGCGCCTGCCAGCGCGGCAAGCTCCCGACCAGGCGCGGCTTGTCGGGGTGGAGGTTGATCAGCTCCCAGTCCTCGCCGCCTCGCCACCAGCCCTCGCGCTGCTGGTCGCGCGGCGCGATGTTGTGCACGCCCCAGTCGACGTCGGCGGCGAAGCCGGGGAAGAGCTCCTCGAGCCAGCGCTGATCGTAGGTCCCCGCGAGCGCGCTGCGCTGCGGCCAGCTGATGTCGATGGCGCGCAGACCCGCGGGCTCGACGTCCTGGTCGGCGGCGTCGATCAGCGCCCGCGGATCCTCGACGTTGGGCAGGAGCACCGCTGGCTGGCCAATGAGCTCGACCTCGGCGCGGCCGCGGCCGAGGGGGTTGCGCGGGAAGTCGGGCCCGCCGTAGGCGCGATCCCAGGCCAGGGGCAGCTCGGTGAAGGGCTGGGCCGCGCTGGGCTGGGTGCGGCCGACCCAGTAGCGGTCGCCGCTGACCTGCAGCTGCTTGCTCAGCGGCCCCACGCGGACGCCGACGGGCAGCTCGGGCACCGCGACCCCGCCTGGCGCGTAGGCCGAGCCGTGGATCAGATACTCGCCGCAGGCCTTGGGGATGCCGACGTCGAGGGCGCCCTCGGCTCCGAGGCGCTCGCCCGCGAAGGCCCACATCGCCGCCTCGGGGAGCAGCCGCGGGGGCTCGTCGAGGGGGATGAAGGCGAGCACCGAGACGCCCATGTAATAGCGGCGCTGGTGCTCGAAGCAGCGGTTGAGCACGCTGAGCTTCGAGGGCTTGAGGACCTTCAAGGTGTCTCGCTCTTCTCGGCGGGGGTCGGGGCGGGAGCGGGAGCGGGAGCGGGCTCGGCGGGCGCTGCCGTGTTGGCGGGGGCGGGCGCAGCAGCGGGGGTGTTGGCGGGCGCGGGCGCGGGCTCTGGCCGCTCGATGATCGGCCCGACCAGCGCGACCTGGGTCGGATCTTTGGGGTCGAAGCGTATGCGGACCTGACCGCCGACGCGGTAGTTTTGCAGCGCGACCATGGAGATCGGCGTGACGATCTGCGCGCGGTAGGGCTTGCCCTCCTCGGGGTGGACCTCCACGGTCATTGCGACGATCGGGTTGTCGTTGGCGCGGTCCTTGGTGTCGCGCATCACGAGCAAGGTGGCGACGGCGTCCTCTCCGTTCTCCAAGATCTGATACTCGCGCCAGCCGTCGAGGATGAACGGCCCGGCGAGCAGCGCGAACACCCCAAACACGAAGGCGAACAAGATGCCCAGCCCGAGGCGCTTGAGCCCGGGCGGCGTCGGGGGGAGGTCCTGGCGGGGAGTGGGGCCTGGAGCGGTCATGGTGTGTTCTAGATGAAGAGCGACTGCGCGTACATATAGGCCGCGATCACGCCGACCTTGTACTTTTGCGGGATGGCCTCGACGCCCGCCGGGCTATTTGTGAACTTGAAGGCGCAGACGTCGACCTTGATGCCGACGAGGTCCACCTTGGTGTTGACGACACCGATCGCCACGTTGACGGCGTCGAACTTGGTGCCGACGAGGCTGATGGTGTTGGCGTAGGCGGTGAATTTCTTGGCCCCGTAGCTGTCGAAGAACTGGTCGACGACGGTGGTCCCGCCGGGGGCGACGAGCTTGTAGCCGGCGGGGGCCGTCAAGGTGATCCCGCCCTGGGCGGTGACCGAGTAGGCCGCCGGGGTGTTGACGGTGACGCCGCCGGTGATGTCCTGGCTCAGCGCGCCGGTGATCGTGTCGGTCTGGCTGCCGGTGATCGTGTGGGTCACGCTGCCGGTGATGGTCTCGCTCTGATCCCCGGAGATCGTCCGGGTCTCGTTGGCCGAGAAGGTCTCGCTGACGTCGCCGGTCACGTTGCGGGTCTCGGTTCCGCTGATCGTCTCGTCGAAGTTGGCGTCGACGGTGACCGTGCGGTTGCTGTGCACCGTCATGACCTGGTCGCCGTCGACGGTCTCGGTCTGGTTGCCGTGGACCGTCTGGGTCTGGTCGACGTCGACGTTGTTGGTCTGGTTGTTGCCGACGGTGGTGTTGTGGTCGTTGAGCACGACCTCGTTGAAGTCCTTTTGGGCGTGGATGAAGATCTCTTCGTCGCCGGTGGCGTCCTCGAAGCGCAGCTCGTTGAAGCCGCCGCCGCCCGGGGAGCTCTCGGACTTGATCGTGCTCTTGGTCTTGTCGTCGGGGAGCGGGTAGGGCGGGGTGTTGGCCCCGTTGTAGAGGCAGCCCGTGACCACCGGGCGATCGGGGTCGCCGTCGATGAAGGTCACGGCGACCTCCATGCCGATGCGCGGGAGGAACACGAAGCCCCAGCCGTTGCCCGCCCAGGGCTGGACCACGCGGATGAAGCACGACGCGTTCTCGTCGTACTCGGTCTCGCGCGACCAGTGGAACTGGACCTTGATGCGCCCGTGCTCGTCGGTGTGGATCTCCTCGCCGGCGGGGCCGACGACCGTGGCGGTCTGGACCGAGGGGATCCGCGGTCGCGGCGTCTGCCGGGTGGGGCGCCACTCGAGGTCGACGGGCACGCACTCGATCCGGTTGGTGTAGGCCTCCTCGGGCAGCGAGCCGATGGCCTGATCCCCCGCCATGTGGTCGACGGCGACGACGACGTAGATGCCCTCGAACTCGGCTTGCGGGTGATCGAGGAGCTCGAACTTGACCCCAGGGCTCAGCCCCGTCGCCGTGGTCAGGGCGAAGAAGCGCAGGGCGTCGCGCTGGTGGACGACGCGGCGCAGGCGGGTCTGCTCCTTGACGGCGGCGAAGTCGAGGCCCGCGCTGCGGTAGCCGAGCAGGGTGCTCGGCTCCTCGTGGACGTAGTCCTCGCGCTCGGGGTCGAGCGCGGCGCCGTTGATGTCGAGCTCGGCGCTGTGGTCGTCCTCGGCGGTCTGGGTGCTGTGCGGCGAGAGCCAGTCGAACACCGCCGTGCGCGCGACCGTCGGCTGGCGCCTGGACTCGCGGTAGAAGTTGCGGACGTCCTCGCGGGTGCCGGCGCCGCCCTCGGCGAGGGTCATGGGCAGCACGCCGTCGTAGTTGCCGAAGGAGACCAGGTCCTCGTAGACCGAGCTGTCGTCGAAGAGGGTCAAGACCTCCGCGCCGTCGACGTGGCGGAAGCAGTAGCTGATGCCCTGCTCCTCCATCAGCCGGTGGACGAAGTCGAGGTCGCTCTCCTTGTACTGGACCGTGTACTCCTGGGGCGGGTAGTCCCCGCTCAGGTAGCCCATGTCGACGCGGCGCTCGAAGGGCTCGAGGCCCTCGCCGAGCACCTGCTGGAGGATGTCGGTGACGCTGAGCTCTTGAAAGATCCGGCTGGTCCGGCGGTGGCCCAGGGCGACGAGCGCGGGCACGACCTCGAGCGTGGCGAGGGTTCGCCCGTTGCTCGAGGCCCCGTCCTCGACGCGCTCGACGACGCCAAAGAAGTCGCGGGTGATCGGGCCGCGCTCGACGCTCACGCTGACCGAGTGGCCGAGCATGGTGATCGCCTCGGCCATGGGGTCGTCGCTGCGCAGCTCGAGGTGCAGCTGGTAGGGGGCGTCGAGGCGCTCCGAGAGGTAGAGGTTGCTGACCTCCCAGTGGACGTCGGCGTCCACGTCGGAGCCAAAGCGCAGCGTGACGGGGTGCTCTACATCATTCATGGCGGCGCTCGGTGCCCGAAGGTACCAAGCGCCACCTCATTTGTCTTCGTGATGGGCGCGGTGGCGGCTCAAAAGCGCTCGCCCCGAGCCATGTGAGCGCCGGGTCAGTGCTGAATCGCGCCGAGGTCCGGGGGCTCGTGGAGGGGATCGCCGTAGTAGTCGGTGTCGATCCACTCCACGGCGACGGCATGGCCGATGGCTGGGGAGCCGTCGCCGGGGCGGAGGTCGTCGGGCGCCGCCCCGAACAGTGGATCCGCTGGCGCCGGGCTGTTGGCGTCGAAGCCCGTCTGCGCCTGGTAGTCCGCCCAGTCGTCGTCGAAGAAGAAGCTGGTACCACTGTCGACCCACAGCAGGCGGGCATGGGCGTAGTCCGACGCGTAATAGAGGTTACGATCGATGGTGTACTCCGCCTCCAGGCCCTGTCCAAACTCGATGCAGGCGTAGCGGTTGTCCGTCGCGTCGTTGTAGAAAATATTGTTGACGATGACGGTGTCGGTGTTGTCGTTGCCGCCGAAGATCTGGGCCTGGTAGTTATCGTAGCTCGGGTTGAAACCGTAAAAGGTGTTGTGGTGGATGTATACGCCATCGCCGCCCGAAGTTTTGATCGAGCTGCCCTGGGCGTAGGTGAACAGGTTGCCGTAGATATAGACCTCGCGCAGGGTCGAGCCCTCGTCTTGGTTCATGAAGATGTGGTTGCTCGAGTGCCCGTCCTCGGCCTGGATGTCGTAGCTGGGGTCGCCGGCGAAGAGGTTGTTGCGGATGACGATGTCCTCGATCAGGTGGCCGCCGCTCGCCGCGGTGTTCGACTGGATGTCGACGCCGGTGGTGTGGTAGCCGCCGTGAAAATGGTTGTGCTCGATGACCACGTCGGAGATCGTCGAGGCCGGGGTCTCGTAGAGCACCAGCGAGATCGAGCGGCGCCCGCAGTCGTGGATGCGGTTGTTGGCGATGTGGATCCCCGAGCGCTCGAGCGAGAGGCCGTAGGCGGAGCCGCTGTTCTCGACGCCGATGTAGCCGATCTCGGAGTTGCTCAGGCTCAGGCCGACGAGGCTGGCCGCGTTGCCGTAGCTGTCGTAGAAGCCCGCGCTGACCATGAAGCGCAGGCGCAGCGAGTCGAAGCTCAGGTGCTCTTGGTTGTCGAGCAGGATCAGCCGCTGGCCCTGAGGGACCTCGACGAAGGGGTAGGCGGTGCCTGGGTTCTCGGGGGCGTAGACCGTGATCCGGCCGTTGGACCACGTCCAGTCGCCCTCCTTGTCGAGGCCGGCGACGCTGTCCTCGTGGCGGCCAAAGAAGGCGTCGCCGTCCTCGCGGCCAAAGAAGACCTCCGCGCCATAGGCGATGCCCGAAGGATCCAGGGGGATCTCGGTGGCCGACTCCCAGCGGCCCCCGCCGAGCTCGCTCCACTCGCTGGCCGCGAGCGAGCCCAGGAAGGTCGGCAGCTCGCCCGAGCCGTAGGCGCCGAACTGGATGTCGTCTTGCGCGTCGCCCGAGGACGACAAGGTGATCAGCCCGCCGTCGCCGGTGTGCCGCCAGGTGTCGCCGCGCGCGAACAAGATGATGTCGCCAGGTGAGAAGGGCTGGCTCGAGACCTCCTCGATGACCAGCTGGTGGCCCTCGCTGCCCGCGGGGTAGTTGCCGGTGTTCGACACGAAGTAGCAGCCCTCGAGCCCGCGCGCCTCGCAGACCGCCTCGAAGTCCGGGGTCTGCTCCCCGCCCTCGTCGCCCTCGTCGCTCGAGTCGTCGCCCTCGCTGTCGCTGGTATCCGCGGAGCTGGAGCCAGAGCTGTCGGCGCTCGAGCCCGATCCCGAGCTGCTGGCGTCGGCGTCGTCGGAGCTCGCGTCGTCGGAGCTCGCGTCGAGGGTGCCTGCGTCGCCATCTGCCCCATCCGTGCCCGTGCCGAGCTCGTCGTCGGCGCTCGAGCTGGAGGTGCAGGCTGTGAGCAGGAGGGCGGTGAGGAGAGGAGTGTGGCGCTTCATCGTCTGTTCGCGGGGCGGTCGTGGCAGCCCCCTGGCGCAGAGGATGCGTCTGGCCGAGCCGTGAAAGCACCGCCAATGTGGCCAATTGATGGTCAAATTAGGATCGGATCCCGACGCGAGAGCTTGCCTGCGCCATGGTGTCAGGGCTGCGCGCGCGAGGGGAACGCGCGAGACGGGCGTACGGTTTACGCGCTTTTCAATATACTTTGGGGGAACGAAGTGTCGGCAATCTTCGTGGCCAGTTGGACGACGAGAGAGGCATGCTCACTGCGCTGGAGGTTGGGGATATTGTTAATGTTCATAAAGGTGTCCTGTGAATTCACACACCTCACCTGACCTCGAGTGGAGGCGTGTCGCGTGAATCTTGGCGCCGATAGCATGATTGCGTCCAGTCTCCCGCCCGCAGGGCGAGCGAGGGGGAGCGAGGTATTTGATCCCCCCAACCTCGAAGGGAGTGGCGTGAGATGAACATCGCGCTAGAGTTGTTCTCCTCGTTCGACCTGAGGAAAAAGCGCGAATGGCGACAAAAAATCGACTCGGTGGGATCTGTGCGCTGATTTTGTGCGCGGATCAGTCAATGGAGGCCGAGCTCGATGAATTTGTCAGATTGCACGGAGGGACCGCGGGCCACCAGGTGCCCGAGTCGTGCAGTGACGGCCTCGCAGAGGTAGCGATCATCGACATGGCCCGAAACTGTGGCTGGTCGATAGGCCTGATCTCCGCGCTGAGATCCTCTAGAAGCCCCTGCGCCGCGATCGTCCTCGTCGAGTCCGAGCACTCGGAGGAGGTCACCCGCTCTTTGCACCTGGGCGCCGTCGACTGCCTGCGCAAGCCAGTCGCCCACGAAGATCTGATCGAGGCCGTGGAATTTGGGATCGCCTGTACACAGAGATGGCGCCACAGGATCTCGTCGAGCGCCGCGGTCTTCGACGGCCAGGGCTGGCTCTCGGCCAAGGCCGCGAGCCGGGAGCCGCCGAGCGAGACCCGCCTCGAGCAGCTCTCTGCGTGCCTCGCAGAGGAGCACGAGCTGACGCCGCGGGAGAGCGAGGTCCTCTACTGGCTCCTGGCTGGGCATCGCTACGACGACATCGGCGTGGCCCTGGGGGTCTCGCCGCGGACGGCCAAGTATCACGGCGCCAAGCTCCTGCGAAAGCTCGACCTCGACTCGCGACACGAGCTCCCGCGCTTGCTGGCCGAGGTTGGTCGCTGAGACCTGCACGTTTGTGAAATGCCCATACCCGAGTCGATCTCACCAAAGGACAGTTACACCCACAGCCGAGATATGTCAGTACGTATGAGTCGCGGGCGAGCGTCCGCATGATTCACGTAGAAGAAGAAGGTACGAAATGCCCGTAAAACCGACATATCCCGGGGTCTATGTGCAGGAGATCGCGTCCGGCTCCCGGACGATCACCGGCGTGGCCACGTCGATCCCACTCTTCATCGGCATGGCCGAGCAGGGCCCGATGAACGAGGCGACCTTGCTGCTCGGCTACGCCGAGTTCGAGCGCACCTTTGGCACCAGCAACGACAAGGGTGAGCTCCACGATCAGATCCGCCAGTTCTTCCAAAACGGCGGCTCGCAGGCCTGGGTGATCCGCGTCGCCAACGACGCGAAGGCGGCCAAGGTGATGCTCGCCAACGAGGCTGGCAGTGACGTCCTCGAGCTCGAGGCTCGCAGCCCTGGCTTGGTCGGTGACTCGATCCGCGCGACGGTCGACTACGACACGCCCAACCCCGAGGCGACCTTCAACCTGACGGTCGAGCAGGTGAGCATGGCCAGCGGGACCGCGACGGTCGTGGCCAGCGAGACCTTCAAGGCCCTCGACATGAGCGTGGGTTCGGGCAAGTACGCGATCGACGTGCTCGAGCAGGAGAGCAGCCTGGTCCGGGCGACGCTCGATGGAGGCGCGCCCGCCGAGGTCGCGGCCTACTCGCTGTGGGGCGTGTGGGAGACGGTCGCCGATGACAACACCGTGCTGTCTGGCGCGCTGACCAGCGGCGAGGGCACCTTCAACATCAGCGTCGACGGCTCGCCGATGGTGACGGTGACCCTCGACACCGGGTCGATCGCTACCACGACGGCGCTCGCGACCAGGATCAACAGCTACATCTCCGCCTACGGCAAGGGCGTCAGCGTCAGCCAGGAGGCGGTCGGCACCCGCTACCTGTGGCGGGTCACCTCCACCGGCACCGGCGGGCTGATCCGCTTCGCGTCCTCGGGCCTCGCCAACGACATCTGCGTGGCCATGCAGATGGGCGCGAGCTACGGCGGCATCGACGTCGGCGGCTCGGCGGCTCGGCGGCCGATGGTCAACGGGCTCAGCGGGGTGCTGCGCGCCGACACGAGCGCCGAGCTGGTCAGCAACCTCGACCTGCTGCTCTCTTTGTCTACTGGCAGCCTGATCACCGGGGTCACGGTCACCGACGTTCAGGGAACGGACACTGCCAGCGGCCTCACCATCCCGGCGGCAAATCCGGGCTCGCTGCTCGACGTCCGCACGATCCTCGATCAGATGGTCGCGGCGCTCAACGCCCAGCTCGAGCGCTGGACCGCGCGACGCGAGAGCCTGCGGCTCGTGCTCACGCCCAGCTTTGGCGACGCGTCCGCGGACAGCAGCGCCTTCTTGCTGACCGAGAACAACACGACGCTCAACTCGGGCTATTTTTGGAGCTCCGGTGACGCCGGCAACGTCCGCAACTACCAGCTGGGTGGCTACGGAAGCACGCAGGGCAATTACCAAGACGGCACCCTCGCCGGGAGCGACGGCGGGGATCCCCTGGACACCGACTACGCCGCGGCCTACCTCGTCGCCGAGCGCGACATCGACATCTTCAACATGCTGATCCTGCCCAAGGCGGGGGATCAGGGCGACGTCGACCGTGCCGTGCTCTGGGGTCCGGCGAGCGTGTTCGCCAAGCAGGAGCGGGCGATCCTGCTCATGGATCCGCCGGCGGCCTGGGGCAGCTCCAGCGAGGTCTCGGACCTGAGCACCGGCGTGTCGAGCACGCGCGTGGGCGTGGTCACCGATCACACCGCGATCTACTGGCCGCGGATCGTGATCGCCAAGGGCACGACCACCAAGACCATCGATCCCAGCGGGACCCTCGCGGGCATCATGGCGCGCATCGACGGCACGCGCGGGGTGTGGAAGGCGGCCGCGGGCCTCGAGGCCAGCCTCTACGGCGTGCGCGGGGTCGAGTACGGGATGAGCGACGCCGACAACGGCGTGATCAACCCGGAGGCCGTCAACGCGATCCGCTCCTTCCCCAACGGCATCGTCAGCTGGGGCGCGCGGACCATGGCCGGCTTCGACAACTCTGGCGAGGACGACTACAAGTACCTGGCGATCCGGCGCCTGGCGCTGTTCATCCAGGAGAGCCTCTACCGCGGGCTCAAGTGGGCGGTCTTCGAGCCCAACGACGCGCCGCTGTGGCGCCAGCTCTCGGCCTCGGCGGGGGCGTTCATGAACTCGCTGTTCCGCCAGGGCGCCTTCGCGGGCAAGAAGGCCAGTGACGCCTTCTTCGTCAAGGTCGACCGCGAGACGACCACCCAAAACGACATCAACCTCGGGATCGTCAACGTGGTGATCGGCTTCGCGCCGCTCAAGCCCGCCGAGTTCGTGGTCATCACACTGCAACAAAAGGCCGGCGAGGTTCAGGTCTGAGCGCGGGCCCGAGCGTGAACTAGAGGAGATAGAAAAATGGCGCAATTTACCGTCAACACGCATCGCTACGATCCCTACAAGACCTTCAAGTTCCGGGTCCTCACCGAGGACGGCAAGGTCGTCGCGGGGGTCAGCAAGTTCGGCGCGCTCAAGCGCAGCACCGAGGTCGTCAGTCACCGCGAAGGCGGCGACCCGAGCACGGTCCGGCACTCGCCGGGTCAGACCAAGTACGAGGCGGTCAGCCTCGAGCGCGGGGTCTCCCACGACCGCGAGTTCCAGGACTGGGCGCAGCGGGTCTACAGCCCCGAGGGTGACGGCGGCGTCTCGCTGCTCAACTACGCCCAGAACCTGACCGTCGAGCTGCTCAACCTCCAAGGCGAGGTGGTCCGGGCCTACCAGCTCTTCAACTGCTGGCCGTCGGAGTTCACGGCCCTGCCCGAGCTCGACGCCAGCGCCAACGCGGTGGCGATCGAGAGCATGACCTTGCAGTACGAGGGCTACAAGGATCTCGAGGTCGCCGAGGTCATGGAGACCTGAGCTGCCGTCCGCGCTGCCAGTAGATCCATAGAGTAGATCCGTAGACTAGACCCGTAGATCGCCACTCCCATGCTGCAAGTGCGTCTAGATCCTGGCCTCCCCGAAGGTCGCTGGGCATGCCTCCGACCCCTCCGCGGTCACGACGAGCACGCGCTCGTTGGCATCCGCGCGGGGGCCGGGGCCATGGCCGCGACCGAGCTCCTCGACCGTCTGCTGGTCGAGGTGCCCGGGACCAAGGTCGGGCCTGGATCGGCGTGGGAGCTGGCGATCGGCGATCGCGACCGCCTGCTGGCGGCCGTCTACGCCCAGAGCTTCTCCGATCGGGTGAGCAGCGTGCTCGTCTGCCACCACTGCGAGGAGAAGCTCGAGATCGACTTCTCGCTGCGCGAGCTCGTCGCGAGCCTCGAGCCCGACGAGGCCGCCCGGCGCGGCGTCGGCGTGGTCGCTGGACCCGACGAGGCCGGCAGCTTCACCCTCGAAGACGGCCTTCGTTTCCGCCTGCCGACCAGCGCCGATCAGCGCGCGCTGATCGGCGAGCCCGAGGACCGGGCCGCGTCTGCGCTCTTGCGTCGCTGCGTGCGGGGTGAGGGCGGGCGAACCGGAGCCGACCTCGATGACGCGACCCTCGAGCGTGTGGCCGCGGCCATGGCCGTGGTCGGGCCCTGTGTCGAGCACGAGTTCGAGGTCGAGTGCCACGAGTGCGGCGCCGCCCAGGCGGTGCGCTTCGACATCCAGACTTTCTTGCTGCGCGCGCTGGAGTTCGAGCGCCGCTACCTGATCCGCGAGGTCCACTACCTCGCGTGCACCTACGGCTGGAGCCTCGACGAGATCCTCGGCCTGTCGCGGGCGGATCGCCGCGCCTATGTCGAGCTGGTCGTCGCCGAGCGAGCCGCCCGCGGAGGAGGCACACGATGAGCGAGAACCATCTCCAGCGTCAGCTGCGACGCTTTTCCACCGACGGTCTGGGCGTGGGCCGCGACGCCTCGAGCGCGGGCGAAGGGCTGGCGCCGAGCCTGCGCAGCCGCTCGCCGATCGCGGCAATCGACCAGCGCCTGGGTCTCGACGACAACCCGAGCTTCGGGCTATCAGGGGGGAGCGCTGGCGCGGCTGGCCTCGAGGGCCAATCCCCGGAGCAGTCCCCGGAGCAGTCCTCCGAGCCCGCCCCTGCGGGGCCCCGGATCCATCGCAAAGCCGGGCAGTCGACGCCCGTGAGCGCGGCCCCGAGGCCTGCGGCGGGAGCCACGGCGGTGGCCTCGTCGATGTCCTCGACTGGGCCTTCGTCTGGGCCCAGCGCAGCGGCGCCGCGCTCACGGGCGTCGGCGAGCGCCGCGTCAGCAGCGGCCTCCGAGCGCGTCATCGGTCCCCGCGAGCCGATGGATCCGGGGCCGCTCTTTGGGCTCGAGCCCCCGAGCTTCGTGATCCCCGAGCCTGCGCTCGAGCGTGGACCGACGCGCGCGGTCGAGCCGAAGGCCGAGGCCCCGGCTGCTCGCGCGCCGCTGCCCTCGAAGGCGCGGCCAGGCACGGCCAGGGGCACCGCGCCCGCGCCCACCGTGCCCGCCGCGATCGAGCCGGCGCGAGCCGACGCTCGCCCGGCGCCCTGGGGGGTGCCGGCGCCTGGGAGGCCGCCGCGTCCGCTGATCGTCCCGCCCGGCGGCCCGAACCCCGAGCTGCGACCGCGGGAGCCTCGACCCGTGGGGTTGCCGGGCGCCGCGCCACAGGCCGCGCCCGTGCCCGCAGTCGTCGAGCTCGTCCCGCGAGTGACCACGGCCGCGCCCGCGCCCTTCATCGCCGCCGCCGCGCCTTCGCGCGCCGCGACGCCGCAGGCGAGCCCGGCCGAGTCCACGCGCGAGGCCGCCGCGCCCATGCCCGCGCCCGCGCCCGCGCCGACACCCGCGCGCGCCTCGAGCCGCGCCGCGGGCTCCGGGAAGCTGACGATCGACAGCGTCTCGCAGATCGGCCCGCTCGATCGTCACTTCCCCAACCGCCGCCTCTTCCGACTGCGCTTTCGCTGAGCTTCATCATGGCCTTGCTAGACATCTCTTTGGTCACGTCCGCCTTGATGACGCTGCTCAAGCAGAACATCGACAACAACATCGACAGCGGCGTGGACTCGCTGACGGTCACCCCCGAGGCCCCCGACAAGGTCGGCACGGTCCTCAACCACCTCAGCGTCTACCTCTATCACGTCGCCGAAGAGGCCTTCTTCAAGACCCAGCCGGCGCCGGGGGGAGACGCGCGCAGCATCGCGACCACGCCCATGGGGCTGTGCCTCTACTACGTCCTGACCGCGCACCACGACAGCGGCAACGCGGCCACGGACTGCCTGACCCAGCAAAAGCTGATGGGCTACGCGCTCAAGACCATGCACGACTACCCGATCGTCCACGACGACACGGAGATCGCCTCGGTCAGCATCTTGCCCAACGACATGCTCGGCGAGGGCAACCCGCTGCAGATCATCATGCGCCCGGTCACCCCCGAAGACACGCTGGCCTTTTGGGGCACGGAGGACCAGCAGACCGCGCGGCTCTCGGCCTACTACGAGGTCCGGGTGATCATGCTCGAGCCCGAGCAGCCCGAGACCTGGGCGGCCCCGGTGCTCAGCCTGGGCACCTACCTCTACCAGCTGGGCACGCCGCACCTCGAGCGCAGCCGCAGCGAGCTGGCCTTCACCTTGCCGGCCTCGGGCGGGGGCCTCGACCGCGTCGTCGAGGTCTCGCCGGCGCGGGCCTCGGGCGACAACAGCGGCAGCCCCGACCATCACCTGCTCGAGCTCCTCGGCAGCAACCTGAGCATGGGTCAGGCCCGCGAGGTCTGGCTGAGCAGCGCGCTGATCAACCACGCGGCTGGCGGCGCGCTGGCGGTCGACCTCTCGCTGAGCGAGAACCAAAGCGAGGGCTGGGCGCTGAGCATCGACGAGGGGCGGCTCGAGCTCGCGCTCGCCGACTTCCTCTACTACGACGAGGGCGCGAGCTCGGTCGCCATGTTGCCCGGGCTCTACACCGCCTTCGTGCGCATCACCGTGGGCGAGCGCGTGGTCGGTGGTCAGCTCGTGCCGATCACCCACGACAGCAACGCGGTCGCCTTCACCCTGATCCCCTGGATCGCCGGTATCTCCCAGGACGCGGATCAGGAGGGCGACCAGGTCTTCAGCCTGAGCACCGCGGGCTTCGACCTCCAGGACGCGGACCTCGTGGTGCAGCTCTACGTCGATGGCCTGCGCTACGAGCAGGTGACGACCATCGACAGCGGGAGCTTCGTGATCGCCGGGGCGTCGACGCTGAGCTTTCGCCAGGCCCTGAGCGCCGGTGAGCACACCTTGCGCTTGATCATCAACGGCGCCGAGTCCCAGCCCTTTTGGTTCGAGAGCGTATGAACACGGCCATCCACAACGCGGCCTCGGCCGAGCAGCACCCGATCTTCGACCGCCTGGTCGAGCTGGTCGAGCTGCGCGCGCGCAGGCGCCTGGTCTGGCTCGACGCCCAGCGTGATCAGGGCTGGGCCGAGGACGAGCCGGGGCTGGAGGCGCGCTTCTACGCCGAGCAGACCTCGCTGGCCGAGATCAACGCGCGCATCGTCGAGCTCGAGGACGCGCTCATCGACGGCGAGCTCGGGCGGCCGCTGACCACGCTGGCCGCGATCTTCGAGCTCGATCGCGGCGAGCTCGACCTGCTGATCGGCTGCCTCGCGCCGCAGCTCGAGCCGCGGATCACCGCGCTCTACGGTAGCTTGCAGGGCCGGCGCGAGCACGGCTACCCGACCGAGCCGCTGATCGCCAGGCTCTTTGGCTGGGGCCGGCGTCGGCTGTGGCACGCAGGCGGCGGGCTGTCGAGCTGGGCGCTGCTGCGCGCCGACGAGGTCGGCCTCGCGCAGCCGCCGGCGCTGACCATCGATCCCCAGGTCATGGCCTTCCTCCAGGGTCGCTACGGCCTCGACGCCGCGCTCACGAGCTGCGCGCGGCTGCTGACTCCGCGCTCGCCAGTGTCGAGCTGGCCCATGGACGAGGTCCTCGATCACATCCGCAGGGCGGTGGACGCCCGCCAGCCGCTGCGCGTGGTCGTGGTCGGCGAGCAGGGCAGCGGGCGGCGCAGCTTCGCCGCGGCGATCGCCGAGCGCCTCGAGCTCGGCGCGCTCACGGTCGACTGCGACGACGTCGACGACCGCGACTGGCCGGAGATCCACCTGCTCGCGACCCGGCTCGCGCGCCTCGTCGGCCTGGCCCCGGTCTGGCATGGCGAGCGCGTTGACCGGCGCTGGCCGTGGGTGGTCGGCTCGCTGCCCCTGCAATTCGTGGTCTGCGAGGACCCGCGCTCGCTCGCCTCGCAGGCCGGGGTCGTCGACCTCCAGCTGAACTTGCCGAGCCTGGGCATCGACGAGCGCCGCGCGCTGTGGGCCGCGCTCGTGCCTGGCGCGCTGACCTGGCCGCAGGCCGAGCGCGAGCACCTCGTGCTCCGCCACCGCCTCAACGTGGGCGACATCGCCGACGTCGGCCGCCGCCTGCCCGCGGACGTCGAGGAGGCCCAGACGCTGGCCCGCGAGCAGACCCGCGGCCGCCTCGGCGAACTCGGGCGCCTGCTCGACTGCCCCTTTGGCTGGGACGACCTCGTGGTCGAGACCAAGCTCCGCGCCGCGCTCGAGGACTTCGCCTTCGAGGCCAAGGAGCGCGCGGAGTTTTGGGAGACGAGCGCGGCCCGCCGGCTCTTCCCGCGCGGGACCGGGCTGGTCGCGCTGCTCACCGGCCCGCCGGGCACGGGCAAGACCATGGCCGCCCAGGTGATCTCGGCGGACCTCGAGCTCGACCTCTTCCGCGTCGACCTGGCCGCGGTGGTCAGCAAGTACATCGGCGAGACCGCCAAGAACCTCGACAAGATCTTCACGCGGGCCGGGCGGATGAACGCGGTCTTGCTCTTCGACGAGGCCGACGCCCTGTTCTCGAGGCGCACCGAGGTCAAGGACTCCCACGACCGTCACGCCAACGCCGACACCAACTATCTGCTGCAGCTGCTCGAGGACTACCGGGGCATCGCCCTGCTCGCCAGCAACAAGCGCAACAACATCGACCCGGCCTTCATCCGGCGGATCCGCTACGTGCTCGACTTTCAGCGCCCGGACGCCGTCGCGCGCCGGCGGATCTGGCGTCAGGTCCTGCGCGAGCTGATCAGCGCCGACGAGCTGCGCGCGCTCGAGCCGACCATCGCCCGGCTCTCGGAGTCCGTCGAGCTCTCGGGCGCGCAGATCAAAAACGCCGTGCTCGCGGCGATCTTCGTCGCGCGTCGGCGGCGGAGCGGCGTCGGCATCGACCAGCTGATCCGCGGCATCGACCGCGAGCTCGGCAAAGAGGGCCGCAACATCAACGACCGCGCGAAGGGCCGGCTCCGCCGCGAGCGCGCGCCCATCTCCCAAGGCAGGACCCCATGATCCCCAACCCACGCCCCGGACCTCTGCTCATCAAGGGCGCGCTCGTGCAGCTCGTCGAGGACATCGTCGGCTTTGCGATGCCCAACGTGATCCCCTTCCAGTACAACCCCGAGAAATTCTCGTGGAGCGTGGAGCCGTGGAAGCCCCAGGAGGTCGACCAGACTCAGCGCGGCGCCCAGGCGCCCACGGTCCAGCCCTACGACCCCAGGCAGACCATCAACCTCAGCCTCGAGCTCGACGCGGCCGAAGACCTCAAGAACGTCGACCCGACGGCGCTGGTCTACGGCGTCGCGGACCGCCTGGCCGCGCTGCGCAAGCTCACCTACCCCAGCCAGGGCCTGTTCAACGACCTGCTGCGCAGCGCCAAGACCCTGTCCGAAGGCTCCTCCGGCGTGCTCGAGCGGCCGACGGTCCCCGTGGTCCTGCTCGCCTACGGCCCCAGCCGGATCTTGCCGGTGCGCGTGACCAGCTTCAG
Source organism: Pseudenhygromyxa sp. WMMC2535 (assembly GCF_011083025.2). Lineage (NCBI taxonomy): Bacteria > Pseudomonadati > Myxococcota > Nannocystales > Nannocystaceae > Pseudenhygromyxa > Pseudenhygromyxa sp. WMMC2535. The sequence goes on along the minus strand of NZ_JABJWV010000001.1, from coordinate 313,576 downwards.
CGTCGACGAGGTCCTGCACAACGCCACGCTGCACCCGCTCCAGGCCACGGTCTCCCTCGGCCTCGAGGTCCTGGCGCCGGACGTCTTCCCCTGCCGGATGAACGAGACCGAGAAGCTCGCGGCCTCGGCCTACAGCTACACCCGGCTGATCGAGGACTCGCTGGCGATCGCGGCCATGGCCAAGAGCGCCTCGCGGGCGGTGGGCCTGCTGCCCTTCTTCTGAGCTCGAATTTTTCCCTCTCTCCAAGCCATCCAAAGCGAGGTCATCCATGTCCCTCTACGCCAAGAACAGCCGCTACATGCTGCACGCCGAAATCGTCGAGGTCCAAGACGAGGACGGTCGCACCGTCGAGCGCGTCGGCCGGGCCAAGCGCCCGGACCAGACCGTGCTCGGGGAGCACGTCCTGCGCCAGGGCCAGCGCCTCGACCACCTCGCCAACTACTACCTCAAGGACCCGCACGGCTTTTGGCGGCTGTGCGAGCTCAACGACGCGCTGCTCCCCGATCAGCTCGCCGAGGTCGAGACCCTCGAGATCCCCACCCGCTTTTGATCCGCGAGTCACCCTGCCATGAGCTTCGGCGCCCAAGTCCTGGTTCGAGTCGGCGACTCGAACACCTTCTATCCGCTCGAGCACCCGCTCGCCTGCGCGATCACGGAGATCCGCGTCGAGCAGCACCTCGAGCGCCAGACGACCTTTGCGATCCGCTTCCAGGAGGACTTCCCGAACAACGAGGCGCTGGTCGCCTGTGAGCGCAAGTTCAAGGACAGCACCGGGATCGCCATCGTCGTGCCCTCGCACGACTCGGAGCGCGGCGAGACGGGGCTGTTTTGCCTCGTGCGCGGTCAGGTCGAGCAAAACGGCTTCGACATCGACACCGGCGCGGCGGGCTCCTCCTTCGAGGTTCGCGGCCAGGACCTGCGGACCCTCGCCAACCGCGAGTGCAGGAGCCACAAGCACACGGGCAAGAGCAGCGAGATCTTGAAGAAGCTGCTGGAGACCGTCGGCGTCGACTCGATGGACATCGGCGAGAGCACCGTCGAGTACAAGCCCGAGACCAAGACCTTCAACTTTCGTGGCACCGTGCTCGACTGCATCCAGGAGCTGGCCAGGAAGAGCGACTTTTCGTTTTGGCTGAGCTACGAGATCGGCCGCGACCGCACCGGGCTCAGCGAGATCTTCGAAGAGCAGCACTACGAGGTCCAGTCCACCGCCCACGTGACCGCCTCGCCGCGCCGGCCGGAGGACGAGTCCGAGACCACGCAGTCGGCGGCGCAGAAAAAGGCCCAGCTGCTCGACAGCCGCGACGGGAGCGGGCTCACGGAGCTGTTGATTTTACCCGTGGAGGATCGCTGCGAGACGGTCATCAACTTCACGATGAACGTCGACAACGAAGCCACGGAGCAGGCCTCCGCCCAGGCCATCGACATCGACGGCGCGAACGCGGTCAAGAAGACCGGGGATCGGGCGAGCCGGGTCTCGCCGCTGAACGAGGGCGGGGTGACCGTGCAGGAGGTCGGCATGCAGCCCTCGGAGGCCGAGACCGACTCCATGCCCAAGAACCCGAACAGGAGCGAGGCGAGCAGGGATCCCTCGCAGGTCCGCAGCATCTGCGTGGGCGTGGCTGGCGACAAGGACGTCAACGAGAGCCTGGCTCAGGGCGCGGCCAACCAGGGGTCTTGGTACGTCAAGTGCGAGGCCCTGACCACGGTCTTCAAGCTCGGCAAGCTCGTCGAGCCCCACGAGCTCGTCAGCCTCGGCGGCGGTGGGGACAGCGTCAACGGGGTCTACCAGGTCAGCGACGTCACCCACGTGATCAACGCCGCGGATCACTGGATGAGCATCAAGCTGCGCACCAACTCGCGCGGATGCGGAGGTGAGTGATGAGGGATCAATGTGAATTCGAAGACACGGCGCTGACGGCCATCGAGGGCCGGTGGTTCGGCAAGTATCGGGGCAAGGTCATGGACAACCAAGACCCCGAGGACCGCGGCCGCCTGCTCGTCACCGTGCCCGCGCCGCTCCAGGACGAAGAGGTCTGGGCCGTGCCCTGCGTCCCCTATGCCGGGCCGGGCGTCGGTACCTACATGATCCCCCCGATCGGCGCCCGCGTGTGGGTCGAGTTCGAGGGCGGCGACACCTGCCTCCCGATCTGGTCGGGCTGCTACTGGGCCTCCGACGAGGCCCCGGAGACCAACCCCGGCCTCAAGGTCATCAAGACCGAGAAGTTCACGATCACCATCGACGACAACCAGGGGATCTTGACGATCGAGAACCGCGAGGGCACGCGCCTCGAGATCGACGGGACCAAGATGAGCGTCGAGGCCGTCGCTCAGATCATTCACCGCGTCGGGCTGATGAAGACCACCCTCGACGTCACCAAGTTCGACGTCCACGACGGCGCGATGTCGGTCAGCTGAGCGCGAGCGACAAGGAGCGAAGACCATGGCAGGACCCATCTCAAACGCACCCACGGGCATTCAAGACGGCGAGGGCGTCCGCGCCCTGAGCACGCTCTCGATCAACGGTCGCGCGCGCGCCTCCAACCAGAAGATCGGGCTGGTCACTGACATGGTGCTGTTCACCCCGCCTGTCGGAGCGGTCGGCCGCTTCGGGCTGTGGATCTCCGGCAACCAGCGCGTCCGGGTCATGGGCGTGCCGACCGTGGGCCAGAGCGCCGCGGGCACGACCTACACCGTCGAGGCCCTGCCGGTGCTCCCGACCGTCGTCCCCGATGGCCCACCCGAGAACCTGATGACCGTCGCCCAGGGCAGCGCGCGCGTACGCGCCAGCTGAGCAGGACCAAGCCATGCCAACCTCGATCCGAGCCCTTCACCACCCGCTGCAGACCGACGCGGGCGCCCAGGCCCTGCGCCGCGAGAGCGACTACGAGGCCTACGTCGCCCAGCTGATCAAGCAGGTCTTGCTGACCAACCCCGGCGAGCGCATCCAAAACCCCAGCTTTGGCGCTGGCGTGCGCCGCCTGGTGTTCAGCCCGATCGGCGCGGCGACCGTCTCGCTGGCTCAGGCGATGATCTACAAGGCCCTCGACGACACCCTCGGCGACATCATCCGCGTCGACGAGGTCGTGGTCGAGTCCTCCGCCTCGCGCCTCGACATCAGCGTGGTCTACACGCTCTACGCGCGCATGAGCCAGCGCTTCTTGAATCTGGAGGTCACGCTCTGATGGCTGAAGATCGTCTCACGCTGCTGCGTGATCAGGACCCCAAGAGCGTCACGGGCATCGACTTCGTCGCGGTCGTGGATCCGGCGGTCCAGGACGTGCTGCGGGTGTTCTTCCTGATCGAGCCCGACCACGCCGAGCTCGCCTGGGGCACGGCAGGCGACGCCTACGCGGACCTCGACAACATCCGGATCTGGGCGCCCTCCGGCGGCAAGCAGGTCGCCGAGCCCAAGGTCGAGGCCGCCGCGTGGCTGGCCGTGGGCGACCGCGTGTGCCTCGAGCTGAGCCTGGCCGAGCCTGGAGACTTCTCGCTCTATCGCCTGCGCATCGACGACGCCAAGCTCGACTACTACTACAAGGAGGTCGAGTTCAGCTTCAAGCAGGCCTGCCCGAGCACCCTCGACTGCAAGCAGGTCGCGGCCGACGACAGCTGCCCCGAGGACGAGGACGAGCTGACGATCTCGCCCCTCGCCCGGGACTTCGTCAGCCTGCGCCGCGCGCTGCTCGACTACACGAGCCAGAAGTATCCGGACTGGAGCTGGCGCAGCGACGCCGACGTCGGCGTGATGATGCTCGAGCTCATGGCCGCGATGGGCGACGAGTTCAACTACATCAAGGACCGCTTCTTGCGCGAGGGCGTGCTCGACGAGCTCAGCCAGCGGCGATCCCTGCGTCAGCTGATCCGCCTGCTCGACTACGAGCTCCACGACGGCCTCAGCCCGAGCACCTTGCTCGAGCTCGACATCGACACCGAGAACGACGTGGAGTTCGAGATCGCCGCCGGGACCAGGGTCTGGGCCCAGCGCTACGGCGAGAGCCCGGTGCCCTTCGAGATCGGCGAGGGCCTGGCCGACGTGCGCACCGGCGAGCTCGGCGAGGCGCGGACCTTCGTGCTGCGCGAGGCCTGGAACACGCTCTCGGTTCACGAGCCCGACGGCGACACGCCCAAGCTCGCCAGGGGCGCGACCGAGCTCTACCTGATCGGTCAGCCGACCGAGGCCGCGGACAAGTGGCCGCTGTTGAGCCGCGCCCTGGTCCTGCACGAGGACCCCAGCGACGGCTCGGCGGGCAAGCGCCACCTCGTGCACGTGACCGAGTGCGAGTTCCTCACCGACCCCCTCGACCCCGTGAACACGCTGATCACCCGGGTCGCGTGGAGCGAGGACGAGGCCCTGCCCTGCGCCATGGTCATCGCGGACACCACGGTCAAGGCCAACGTCGTGCCCGCGACCGCCGGCCAGAGCTTCACCGAGTTCTTCTCGGTCCGCGGCGACGGCACGACCCTCGACGTGGTCGAGCGCGGCGGCCCGCTCGACGCGATCACCGGCGTGCGCGAGCCGGTTTACCGCTACTCGCCGCGCAGCTGCGAGGCCGCGGGCCTGGGCTGGCTCGGCGACGCGCTGCGCAGCGCCAGCCCGGAGATCGAGGTCCAGGAGGTCGACGCCGTCGACGACGAGACCTGGAACCCCGACGGGGCGTGGACCTGGCGCAGGACCTTGCTGAGCTCGACCGCAGACGACGAGCACTTCACCCTCGAGGACGGGACCTGGCGGCGGATCATCGGCTACCGCCTGCCCGACGGCGGCGAGCTCGTCCACCAGGACTGGGCCGCCAACGCCGGCTACACGATCCGCTTTGGCGACGGCGAGTTTGGGCGCATCCCCACCGACGGCACGGTCTTCCGGGTCCGCTATCGCAGCGGCCCGGGCAGCGCGGCCAACTTCGGCGCCGGGACCCTCGTCCACCTCGTCGACCCCGTCGAGGGCGGCGCGCCGGCCTACGAGGAGCTCGTCGCGGTCAGCAACCCCTTTGCGATCACCAGCGGCGTGGATCCAGAGAGCATGACGCGGGCCAAGCTGCTCGCGCCCCACGCCTTTCGCCACGATCCGCTGATGGCGGTGGGCCCCGAAGACTACAAGCGCCTGGCCGAGACGCTGGACTGGGTCCAGACCGCCAACGCGACCTTTCGATGGACGGGGAGCTGGATGACGGTGTTCGTGGCGGCGGATCCCAAGGGCGCGTACGCGATGACGGCCGCGCAGCAGGCCGAGCTCGAGGACCTGATGGACAGCGTGCGCCAGCTGGGCCGCGACGTCCACGTGGTCGAGCCGGACTATGTGGACCTCGACGTCGACGTGGACATCTGCGTCGCGGCCAGCTACTACGCAGGGCAGGTGGAGGCAGAGGTGGTCGCCGCGCTGGTGGCCTTCTTCGACCCGGATCGCTTCACCTTTGGCACGCCGCTACGCCGCAGCGCGCTGGAGGCAGCGATCCAGCGCGTGAGCGGCGTGCGGGCGGTGCACGAGGTGATGATCCGGGCGCGGGAGAAGGGGCCGTGGATCGAGCTGTTGGATGGGGAGTTCGAGGTTGGGAGCGGGCAGGTGATCAGGGTGGCGAACGACCGGGCGCTGCCGGAGCGGGGGACGGTGAAGGTCCGGGCTCGGGAGGTGGTGTGATGTCAGGGTTGTTGGCAGCAGCAGCGGTAGTAGTCCGCGAGTTTCTCCTGAGGGTGTGTGCAGGCTGCATTGGAGATTTGACCGAATTCTCCATCTTCGCAAGCCGGAAGAGCGATATGCCAGACATATGTGGATGTGTACTGGTTGAACTTGCACCCGCTTTCAGCACAGGTCTTTCCTTCATTCGCACAGATTTGATCGCAGCTGAGGATTTGGTCGGCTGCCTCGATGCAATCAGTTAGTGCGGGAAGGCAGACTCCGCTCTCGCATCCACCACTTTCGATAGTTATGTCGCAGATTTTATCACATGCTCCGCAGTTGTTGCTGTCCGACATTAGGTCGACGCATTCTCCATCGCAATTCGTCAACTCGGGTGCGCAGCTGTTGGTGTCCGATGTGTCGGCGCTGCTCGTGGTGCCAGAGCTAGTCGAAGTGTCAGAACTGTCCGACGTATCAGAGCTACCTGATGTGTCTGCGCTCGGCTCTGCCGAGTCGTTGGAGGCAGGATCGACGCAGACTCCGCTTTGGCAGCTGAGTTCGCCGAAACACTGGCCTTCGGGACTGCACGAGCAGTCGAGGGCTCCGACTTGGCACGACGAGTCATCGCCCCCGCCGTCTGAGCAGGCCGAGAAGAGAATCATGGAGAGGATCGCGCTCGCGCGCCAAGCCTTTGATGTGAGCATGACCCTCCCAGGATACCAGTCCACAGATGAAAGTTCAAAATTACCCGTAGCTTCTTGTTCGGGACGAGTGAGGTTGATTTTATGGAATTCGTAAATGTCTTTGTAGAGTTGAGCTCATATATCAAGGCAGGTGGTCTGGATGTGTCGAGTGATCTGTTGGGGTCGGTGAAGGCAGGCGGCCTCTCAGCGGTGGTCGACTTGGGCATCTCTGGAAGTGTGAGCCCTGGCGTTCGTATTGCGGGTGACGCTGGTGGGGAGGTGTTCGAGGGGCAGTCCTCCGTAACTCATATGTGTGTATGGAGTGGTAGTGATGTCGTGTCTGGTTTTGTTGGCATGCGTGCTCGTAATTCCAGTCTGTATGAGGGGATGATGGTGTGCGTGCATGATAGTGTTTGGATGTGGTCTGTTGTTGTTGATGAGTTGGTGAGCGGTGATTTGGGGGGTGTCGCGTACACGAGCTCCATTGGTGTGCAGTGGCTTGGTGTGGGGCTCGCTGAAAATGGCAGCCGTGATGTTGTTGCAATGTCGATTTTTGCAAATCTCAATTCAGGAATCGACGTGCCTGCTATTCATTTTGAAAATGACACTGCTCAGGTTACGCTTGATGGCCTGTATTTAAATATTGTCGCTGGTGACTTTGTTGTCGTTGAGCGAGGTGGCGATGTTGGTGTTGCGAAGGTGACGTTTAATCTCTATAGTGATATTGTGCTCGACAATGGCATGGTAGTGCCCGCCTCGACGCTCTTCCTTGAATTTGCCAGTATCCTGGAAGGCGTTACAGATGATACGAACGACATCCGCATCTGGTACAACGCCCGCAAAGCCGGCGTCCTAGAGCGCCTCCCCACGCTCACCGTCACCCCCGCCGACATCCTCGCAGCCCCGCGAGCGGTCACCCTCTCCGAGCCCAAGAAGGGCCTGCTCCCCGAGGACGACACCTTCTTCGTCATCCGCGACGCCGAGGGCGAGGCCCGCCGCGCGGTCGGCCGGGGCGTCTACGACGAGGACGGCAACCCGCAGATCCAGATCACCTCGATCGAGCTCGAGGAGGGCGACGACGAACTCGAGCTCGTCAAGCCGATCACCTTCTCCTGGGGCCTGACGCAGGTCACCGCGGGCAAGACCGTGACCCGCGAGATCCTCGGCTCCGGCGACGCGAGCCAGAGCTTCCAGCGCTTCACCCTCGCCAAGTCGCCGCTCACCTACGTCGCCGACGCCACGGTCTCCGGCGGGCGCCGGGCCGAGCTCACGGTCTACGTCGACGGCGTGGCCTGGCGCCGGGTCTCCTCCTTCTACGGCGTCGAAGCCGGCGAGAAGGTCTACACGATCCGCCACGACGAAGACGACGCGACCCACGTGATCTTTGGCGACGGCGAGCTCGGGGCGCGGCTGCCCACGGGCGCCAACAACGTGGTGGCCACCTACCGCTACGGCGTGGGTGGAAACGTCGCGGCCAACACGATCGACTCCCTGGTCCGTCCGGTGGATGGGGTGGAGTCGGTCTACAACCCGCTGCCGGCGACCGGCGGCGAAGAGCCTCCGAGCGCGGAAGCGGCCCGGCTGCAGGCGATCGCCAGCACGCGGGTGCTCGACGAGATCGTCTCGCTGGCGGACTTCGAGGTCGAGGCCTCGCGCTGGGGCGGGGTGCTCGGCGCCCGCGCGCGCTGGGCCTGGAACGCGGCCGCAGACCAGGCGATGGTCGAGATCTGGGTGATCTACCCAGAGGTCGGTGACCCCTCGACTGCGCTCGTCGCCTACCTCCAGACCATGGCCGAGCCGGGCACGCAGATCAGCGTGGCCAAGGCCAAGGCGCGGACCGGCGCGCTGGCGATCGCCCTCGAGCTCGACCCGCGCTATGTGGCCGGGGAGGTCGAGGCCGCGGTCGCGGCCGCGCTCTACGACGAGTACGACGGGCTCCTGGTGCCGCGCAACGCCAGCGTTGGGGGGGTCTTTCACCGCAGCGTGCTGCACCGGGCGATCCACGAGATCGAGGGCGTGCTCGGGGTCGAGAGCCTGCAGATCGACGGCGTGGCCATGCCCCGCCACATCACCCTGGCGGCGGGCGAGTACCTGGCCCTGACGCCGGCCGAGAGCTGAGCGCAAACGAAGGAAGCATCCAATGGCAAGCGAGACACAAGCCAGCGCCGGCGTGGCCCTCGACGGCTACACGGACTACTACACCGAGAAGCTGTGGCAGTGGCTGCCCGGCTACCACCGCGAAGAGGACGCGTCGACGGGCAGCCCCGGCACGCTGCGGGGGATCATCGAGGCGATGGGCGAAGAGTCGGCGGAGGTCCGCCGGGCCCTGGATCGGATCTGGGAGAACCACTTCGTCGAGCTCGCCGACGACGAGGCCCTGGCCAGGCTCGGCGCCCTGGTGGCGACCCGCATGGTCCACGCCCTCAACCGCCGCGGGCGTCGCGTGGATGTGGCCAAGACGATCTGGTATCGCCGCCGCAAGGGCACGCCGCGCGTGCTCGAGAGCCTGTCCGCGGACATCGCCGGCTGGCTGGGCGCGCACCTCGAGACCCGGCTTCGGCTCGCGCGCAGCGTCCACCTGCTCGAGCCGGCGCCGAGCCGCGAGCGGATCCGTGCCCAGGCCATCTTCACGGGCACGCCCCGCGGCGGCTGGGCCAACCTGCGCAGCCCGAGGATCCCGGCGCTGGCGTGGACGGCCTTCGAGGAGCTCGCCCACACGCCGGACTTTCGCCCGCTGCGCGGTCACGAGGGGCGCTACAACATCCCGCGGGTCAACCTCCACGTCCACCGCATGCGCGCCTTCGAGATCAACTACCCCACGGTGGTCGAGCTCGAGGCTGGCGGTGAGGGGGCGGCCTGGAAGTACGTCCTCGATCCCTCGGGCCGCGAGGTCCCGCTCTTTGTCGTGGCCGATCGCCCCGAAGACGAGAGCTGGACGCGGCAGCGCGAGTGGCAGATGCCCAAGGTGATCGAGCGCCGGCTGCTCGCCCACGCCGAGTTCGAGTGGAGCCAGAGCACGCTCGAGACCTTCTTGGCGATCCCGCTGCAGACGGCCACGGTCGAGCTGCTCGCCAAGTACAAGGACTTGCGCTTCCCCAGCCTGCGCGCGCTCGAGCGGCTGATCGGCTCGTTCCCCACGAGCGCGGCCGACGACATCACCCACGTCGATCACATCTTGGCCGTTTTCGACGCGGCGCTGGTCCGCGAGTGCGGCAAGGCTCAGCTCTATGGGCCGGACCCCGAGACCGAGGGCAACCAGGCGCTGAGCCTGGCGATCGGCGCCGACAACAGCGCCACGGCGCTCTCGCGTGGGCAGGTCGCCGCCGGCAACCTCAGCGGCTGGGGCTCGACCTGGGATCTGTCCGCGGTGCTCGACGCCGCAAAGCCCATGCAGCAGGCGATCGTCGATCCCGAGCGCGGCGCGGTGATCAGCCAGGCGAGCGACGGGAGCAGCCCGCTGCTCGCCCCAGTGCTCCACTATGGCTTCTCGGGTGAGGTGGGCGCGGGCAGCTACGACCGCCGCGGCTCGATCATCGTGGACGACGCGGTCGCCCTGCTCGACAACGACGGCGACGCGCCGGGGCCGGTCTCGACCACGCTCGCGACCGCGGCGATCGAGCAGCTCCAGGACAGCAAGACCTACGACGTCAGCGCCGACCTCAGCGGCGTCGAGGACTACCGCCTCCAGGCCGCCAACTTCACCCGCCCCTACCTGCGCTACGTCGAGTCCGAGTCGGAGCCCGACACGGTGTGGACGATCACCGCGGCCGACAAGCTGGTGTCGACGGACGAGCGCAACTTGAGCCTCGACGGGCTGTGGATCGGGCTGCACGACCCCAGCGTGGGCGCGGTCGATCCTTGCCCGCCCGTCGGCGGCCGCCTGCGGCTGGCGGGGACCTGGGACCGCGTCGAGATCAGCCACTGCACCCTCGATCCCGGCGGTCAGCAGATGAGCGCGGACGGGACCACGCACAAGGCGATCCAGTACGTGGTGCTCGAGATCGCCGGCTATGTCGAGGAGCTGATCATCGACCGCTCGATCGTCGGCCCGATCCTCGGGACCGTGGCCGGGGACGCCTGCTCGATCGGCAAGCTGACGATCCGCGACTCGATCGTGCTGGCCGTGGACTACGGCGTGGCCGCGATCGACGTCGAATTTGGCGAGCTCCACGTCGAGGGTTCGACGATCGGCGGCGACGTGGTCGCCAACCGGCTCTACGCCAGCGACAGCCTGTTCGACGGGAGCGCGACGATCACCGACCTCCAGCACGGCTGCTTCCGCTTCAGCGCTGGGATCGACGGGAGCTGGCCGCGACCCTACGAGCACTACGTCTTCGATAGCTTCGACATCGCGTGGCTGGAGTCGCCGCGCTTTGGTGACCCGGGCTTCGCTCGGCTCTCCAAGCTCGCGCCGAGCGAGATCCTGACCGGGGCCGAGAACCACGGCGAGATGGGCGTGTGGAACCACCTGATCGATCCGATCAAGCGTGGAGACCTGCGCGCCAAGCTCGACGAGTTCATGCCCTTCGACCTTCAGACCACGCTGGTCACCGAGAACTGAGCGAGAACCGAGAGCGATTCATGGCCAACCTCGATATCAGCCGAGACCCCTTCGGCGTAGCCAAGCACTACACCAGCGCGCGCATGCAGCAAGGCCGCAGCCTGCTCGACGCCGACTGGAACGACGACGGACAGCTCAGGGCCGAGAACCTGCGCCTCAACCTGCTCGAGATCCTCGGGGTCCAGGGCAGCAGCAACGCCGGCTTCGCCGTGGGCGGCGTCGAGGCGAAGACCGTCTGGGCCTACGACGACAAGCAGTGGGTCGAGAGCTACGACTTCAGCCTGCACGCGGGCAGCTTCTTCGTCGGCGGCCTGCGCCAGCAGATCGAGGCCGGCAAGGAGACCTTCCTGGGCCAGGTCGACTGGCAGCAGATCGACCGCAAGGCGGACAACCTGCCGACGCGCCCGAGCTTCTCCGAGATGCTGCCGGAGGCGCTGACTGGCGAGAACGTCCGCTTTGGCATGGTGGGCCTGCTCGAGGTCGCCCCGCGCTACGACCTGGTCTACCTCGAGGCCTGGGAGCAGCCGGTGACGGCGGTCGAGGACGCCGAGCTGCGCGAGCGTGGTCTGGGCGGCCCCGACAGCGCGGCGAGGATCCGTCGCATGCGGCGGATCCTCGTGGCCGAGTCGGTCGAAGACGACGCTCCGGAGAGCGCCCTCGCCGAGGTCATGGCCGCGCTCGAGGCCGAGGGCGTGGGCAGCTTCGACGCCGAGCAAGGCGAGTTCGTGTCCGCGGCCAAGCTGACGGTCTCGGTGCTCTCGGATAGCTCGGATCTGTGCACGCCGACCCCTCCCGGTGGCTACCTCGGCCACGAGGACCAGGCGATCCGCGTCGAGCTGCGCAAGCCCAACGCGATCATCTGGGGCTTCGACAACGCCGCGCCCTTGTACCGCGTGAAGGTCGGCGCTGGCGGCCGGCGGCTGACCTTCCTCAACCCCCCGCGCGACGGGTTCCTGCGTCCGCAGCAAAACCAGCTGGTCGAGGTCATCGCCTGGGGCTCGGCGCTGCCCAACGGCGAGAAGGCGGCCGAGCTCACCGGCGAGCTGCGCCGCGTGGAGGAGGCCTACGACCCCGCGAGCGGAGAGCTGCTCCTCGACGAGGCGCTGCCACAGGGCATGCTCGACTGGCTCGACGCGAACGTCGAGGTCGAGGCGGACGAGAGCGAGGGCCTGAGCGCGAATCTGACGGCGAGCCCACTGGTGGGCCTGAGCGCGACGGCGGCCGCCGAGGCGGTGAAGAGCGCGAGGGAGGCGTTGAGCGCGGGCGCGAACGCGACGGCGAGCCTGAGCACGTTGAGCGCGAAGCTCGACGCGCGCCCCGGCGAGGACGCTCCGGGCCGCTACCTCTACCTGCGCCTGTGGGACCGCGGCGGTGACCTCGAGAGCCCCAACCTCATCGAGATGAGCGAGCCCGTCGCGCTCGGGAACACCGGCCTCCAGCTGCGCTTGTCGGGCAAGGGCCGCGCGGGCGACTACTGGATCCTCGCCGCGCGCCGGGCCACGCCGCAGCAGGTCGTCCCCTGGGAGCTGCTCAGCGATCACGCGCCCATGGGGCCGCGGCGCTTCTACGCCTCGCTGGCGATGATCCGCTGGGAGGTGCCGGTGCGGATCATGAGCAAGGCCGAGCGCGTGGCGCTCGAGCTCGAGCTCGGCGAGGACGAGATCTTGGCGCTGACGATCACCGACGCCTTCGAGGCGGTCTGGGGTCCGCTGCGCTCCAGGGTCAGCGATGGGCGTCGCAGCCTCGCCAAGCTCTGTGTGGGGGGTTGTTGTTCGATCACGGTGGGCAACGGGGCCGAGAGCGAGGGCATGGTGAACACGCTGAGCGAGGCGCTGGCGCTGGTCCCCGACGGCGGCAGGATTTGTCTGCTGCCTGGTGACCACGCCGCGGAGGTCGAGCTCGTGGGGCGCAAGAAGGTCACGATCGTCGGCTGCGGGGAGCAGTCGCGGCTGATCAACGCGACCTATGCGGACTCGGGGACGGACCTCTACACCCAGGGGACGCCGCTGATCACCTTGACCGACTGTGACGGGATCGTGCTGCGAGACTTCTCGATGCGGGCGACCTCGACGGTGGGGATCAAGCTGCGCAACGCGGATGATCGCTGCCGAGAGATCACCATCGAAGGGCTGAAGATCGTGGCGGGGGGCAACGGGGGGACAGGCTCTTACGCCATGTCGCAGGCGGCAGTCCTCGCCCTCGGCGTGGAGGGGATGGAGGTGCGCGGGTGCGAGGTCCTCGTCTCGGAGAAGCTCAACATCACGCCTGCGCTGGTGCTCGGCGGTACGGGTATGCGCGTGCACGACAACGCGGTCCAGGCTGGGGATGTCGAGGGGAGCGATGTGTTCTCGATGGGGGGGATCCACATCCTCAGCCACAGCGTGGACGTTCGGGTCGAGCGTAACTTGATCCGCGGCGGCTGGGGGCATGGGGTGGCGCTGGGCCACTTGATCGTGTTTGAGAAGGGGGAAATGCTGAGTATCGATGAGCCCACGGCGTGGTCGCGGATGACGCGAAGCCTGGGCGATGTGATCAGCAACCTGCGTGGCTGGGCGCCAGCGGGCGAGAGTCCGACTTCCCTCGGCGAAGATGATTACTGGACGCCCGCCGGACCTGTGGTTGATTTGCACGTCTGCAACAACCGGATCCGTGGGATGGGTCTGTCCGGGGTGTCGACGGGGGGCTTCATCGACCATACTGGGGTCGCCGGGGCGCGCTACATCGTGGCGATCGATCTCGAGGTTGGCAACAACGAGATCATTGGCAACGTCCAGACTGAGGACCTCCCGAGCACGGGCTTCACAAACTTGCACACTGCGGTAGGCGGGGTGGTCTTGGCCGCCGGGTTGAACGTTCATATCCATGGCAACTCGATCACCGACAACTACAACACCGCGAACTCATCGGGCTCGGCCTGGGTAACGCCCATTGCTGGTGTCGCGGTGATCGCGGGGCAGGGCCTCATCATCGAAGGCAATCAGATCGCTGACAACGGCCTTGCCTACGAGGTGGCCAACACAATCCTCGACGTTGTTGGCTTGCGGGGGGGAGTCGTGATCCACGAGGTCTCCGCTGTGCGCGGCTACACCTTCCGCGACGCGCCCGAGGGTGTGACCGTCATCAGCCCGAGCTGGACGCAGCGCAGCAACGACCACGCGTTGATCATGCGCAGGAATCAAGTCCGCCATCAGGTTGGGAAGGCGCTGTGGGTGCTTCGGGGGTTTGGACCGATGGTGATCTCGGAGAACAGCTTGCAGAGCCTCGGGGATCCGACATCGACGGGGCTAGAGAACTCGGTGGTCAGTTATACTGGAGTAGGAACATTCTCGTCTCAAGGTGCGTGTGTGCAGATCTCCAATTTTGCGTACCCTCTAGATGCTTTGGTCACGGTGATTCCGAACTACCCGCAGGCTCAGATGGTTGACAGCGATGTCTCTATTCGGGGCGGGAACGTGGAGTTCATGGGTAACCACGTCAGGCTCGAATGGGAGTGGCTGGGGGGCTACTGCTGTTCGGTTTTGGTCTCTAGTTTTGACTCCGCGACGGTCATGAATAATGTGATGTCAGCGTCGATGTCGAACTCTTTGTCAGGGACCGAGGATGGTGCGCTGCTTGGGGAGTTGATGACAACAGCCACGAGTTACTCTTATCTTTTTTTGAATTGCTGGGTCGGGGCAGGGCGCCTGGTCAAGGCGAGTGGTAATCGCTTTGATGAGGGGAAGTACGATTGTTTGTTTTCTTGCTTGGCGCGGCATGCTGCCGATCTTGGTGGAACCTCGTCTGCTGAAGAGTTGGCGTATACTGCGGGTGACTCGCTTTTGGTAGCGAATGCAGCGTCTCACTGCATGTTCCCTGTCGATGGCGATGGTGCAGTCAATCAAAAAAACGCCGTGGCCTACTCGACTGTCGTCGATTGTGACAGCAGTGTGAGCGCTACCGAGGATAACGGCGTTCAGTACGTCAAAATCTTTTAATTCAAATCTTCGAGGACAAAATCATGAGCCATCCAGACCAATCACGTTTCCTCTTCGAGCCCGCCAAGCACTACTCCTCGGTGCGTATGCAGCAAGGCCGCGTCCTCGTCGACAGCGACTTCAACGAGCACGCCGAGATCGCCGCGGAGGAGCTCCGCGCGACGATGCTCGACATCATGTGCACGCGAGGCACGCCCAACGAAGGCATGGCGCTCACCAGCCCCGAGCTGGAGAGCGTGACCTTGCCCAACGACAGCGAGCACGACACCTTCAACTTCACCCTGGCCGCGGGCAGCTACTACCTGGGCGGCATGCGCCTGGCCATGGAGTCGAGCGAGACCTTCCTGCGGCAGAGCGACTGGTTGCAGGTCGACGCCGACGCCGCCAACATGCCGGCGGTCACGGCGGGCATGGAGGACCGCTTCGACCTCGTCTACATGCTTGCGTGGGAGCAGCCCGTGTCCGCCGTCGAGGACCGCGAGCTGCTCGAGCCCGCGCTCGGCGGACGCGACACCTCGGTGCGGATCAAACGGATGCGTCGCTTCGAGGTGTTGTCCGACGTGAGCGCTGGCGACTGCCAGACGGCCTTTGGCGAGCTGATCGAGAGTCTCACGCGCGGCGACTACGACTCGAGCAGCGGCGAGCTCGTCAGCAAGGCCCGGCTCAGCGTCAGCTTTGACGCGGATCCGGTCGAGCAGGACATCTGCGCGGATCCAACCACCAGCGGCTACGTCGAGGCCGAGAACCAGGCGATCCGCGTCGAGCTGCGCGAGGACAAGCTGGTCTGGGGCTATGACAACGCCTCGCGCCTCTACCGGGTACAGGTCCTCGACACCAACGAAAAGAGCAGGCTCACCTTCTTGACCGAGCCGGGGGACGTGACCCACTTTCCGCTCGCGGATCAGGTCGTCGAGATCCTGCCCTGGGGAGCGCTGCTGCCCAACGGTGAGAAGGTCGCGGAGAGCCAGGGCATGCTCGCGCGGGTGTCCACGACCTACGACCCGAGCACCAAGGAGCTGGTCATCGACACGGACGTGCCGGCGGACTGGATCGAGTGGCTCGCGGATCACGACGTCTACGACAACGAGGACGACCCATCAGAGGAGCGAAAGTTCTTCTATCTGCGGGTCTGGGAGCGCGGGGGGGCCTCGGACTCGACTGAGATCTCCTATTCCTCGGATTCGCTGGTCTCGCTGGGCAACACGGGGCTCTCGGTCACGATCAGCGCAGACGGCATGCCCGGCGACTACTGGATCATCGCCGCGCGGCCGAGCACGCCGGAGGTCGTCACGCCCTGGAACCTCGGCGGCGAGACGGCCGTCCCGCCCCACGGTCCGCGGCGCTTCTACACGCCGATCGCAACGATAGACTGGACCGGCGGCGCGGATCCTGCGGGAGAGGCGAGCGACTGTCGGGCGAAGCTGACCCCGCTGTGCGCGGTCGGAGGCTGCTGCACGGTCACCGTCGGCGACGGCAAGCGCAGCTTTGGCCAGGTCAGCACCCTCCAGGACGCGATCGACGTCGTCCCCGACGGCGGCAAGATCTGCTTGCTGCCTGGGGTCCACGAGGGCAACGCGCTGATCGACGGTCGCAGCGACATCGTGATCGAGGGCTGCGGAGATCAGAGCGTGCTCGAGAACCCGAAGCCGAGCTCCGGGAGCACGGACTTCACGACCTTCCTGGATCCGGTGCTCCATATTCGAGACTCGGACAACATCGTGATCCGCAACCTGGCGATCGAGGGCTTCTCCGCGGTCGGCGTCATTGTCGAGCAGGACGCCGGTGTTTGCACGGACATCCGCCTCGAGCAGCTGTGGATCCACAGCACAGGCGGCTTCACCATCGACACCGCGGGGCAGCTCTCGACCTACGATCTGCCGGCGCCAGGGATCTGTCTGATCGACGCGCGCGAGGTCGACATCATCGGCTGCAAGGTCTCGAGCGTGGACCTGCTGAACTTCTCGTTTGGCGTGGTCCTCAGCGGCGAGCACCTGCGCATGCACGACTGCGAAGTGACGGCCTCCGCGGGCCAGCTGGGCGTGTCGAGCTCGCTGTGGGGCGTGAACGTGCGCAGCACCTCGCGTGACGTGGAGATCGTGGGCTGCACGATCGACGGCGGCTGGGGCCACGGGATCGCCCTTGGTCACGGCGACTTCTTTGCCGACGACGCCGATGACATCACCGTCAAGGCGGTGCGCGTGCAGGCCCCGACGGCGGGCATGAGCTACACAACCGAGACCGAGCCCGACGACTGTGACTGCGGCCCTCAGCGCCGCCCGTTGCCGCCGACTCATACGGCGCCCGAGGGCGAGATCTTCTTGCCTGCGGGACCTGTGGAGGACCTGCGCATCTACGACAACCAGATCCGCAACCACGGCTTCAGCGGGATCTCGACCACGCTCTTCTTCCCGCACGGCTACGACTACCAGGGCGCTGGCGCCGAGGCGGCGCGCTTCATCGTCGTCACGGACGCGGACATCGCACGCAACGTGATCGAGGATAACTTGCTGATCGCTCTGCCCTCCGAGGGCTTCGTGAACTACGACGTCGCCGTGGGCGGCATCGTGCTGGCGGCCTCGGTCAACGCTTGGATCCGCGACAACACGATCCGCAGCAACGGCCAGAGCCAGACCGAGATGCCGATGTGCGGGGTTGGCCTCGTCGCGGCGATGAACGCCGTGATCGAGGGCAACATGATCACGGACACGGGCCAGGTGGGCACGGGTCGGCAGGTCTATCGCTATGGCCTGCGAGGTGGCATCGCTGTTGGCGAGGCGACGGGCGTGCGAATTCGGGACAAGGAAGGCACCTCGGGTGAGGCGATGCCGGCCTTCTTGACGGGGACTGGCGGGGCCAATCCGCCAGAGCCGATCAAGGACTGGACGAACGCGAGCAAGGGCTCGGCGGTGGTCGTACGCGGCAACGAGGTCGTGCATCCGCTCGGCCGCGCGCTGTGGGTGCGGCGGGCATTTGGCGCAGTGACGGTGACGGGGAACAGCCTGACCTCCTACGGCAGCCCGATTCCCGGCGACGGTCCGACGAACACGGACATGAGTTGGAAGCTCTATGTTGCGGGGGCGCTCACGAGCACTGGGGCGCTTCGACGGCCTGCCGCGGGCGCGGTGGTCGAGGTCAATGATTTTTGCCTCCCCGCAGGATCGGACTTTGGGGATATTACACTGCCAACGGTGGAGATGGTGGACCCAGGGGCGACGGCGCTCGAGGGGGGAGCGGTGTTGATGAGCGCCAACAAGACCCATCTCGAGTGGACCCAGCCCGGAGGGTGGAGTTGCGCGGTGTTGCTCAGCTCCTTCGACAGCGCGGCGATGACGGGTAATTCCTGCACCGCGGACATGGGGGCGACGTGGTCGATAGGCCCAAACCTAGACGTCGATGAGCCGCTGGAATTTCTCAAAGCGATGGCCTGGAGCACGGAGGGCAACTCCTTTTTGATCTGTCACGCCTACGTGGGCGGGCTCAGCGGGGCGTTGATGTCTGGGAACCAGATCTCGGAAGGGACCTATGAGGCGCTCTTCTCCGGTGGGGTTGGAGCGGCGATGGGAGGGCTCGACGATCTGCTCGTTGGCAGCTCCAATGCCGATTGCATGGTCGGGAACATCGGGAGCCATTGTTTCGCGTCGCAGACGGAAGAGAACAAGGCGGCCAACGTAGCGCTGAACAGCCCAGCGACCACGGGCTTCGGGCCTGACGACTACTCGGTAGAGTCGACGGCGGGTGATGCGGGGACGGGGCAGCTCGTGGAGATCTACGTGTCTGTTAGCTGAAGTGGTGATTGAAGCGTCGAGACCCTGAGGAGAGCAACCGTGCGACTCACAGCTCAGCTACCGCGTCCAAAGACAAGCGCCCCCTCGCGTCGCCGAGGCCGGGGGCGCGAACGAGGGCGCAAGCAGCCATGGATGGCGAGCGAGCCGGCGCCGCTGAAGGACCCCGTCAGCGGAGCTGCGTGGTCGCGCGCCGGTGGGTTGCCTGTTGGGGTGCAGGCGAAGCTGGAGGTGGGCGACGTCGATGATCCGCTCGAGCGAGAGGCGGACGCGATCGCGGACCGGGTGATGCGGGAGGCGGGGCCGACGATGTCGGCGAGCTCGCCGGTCTCGGTCGCGGTCGCACCGGCGCCTGTCAGCGCGGCCTTCTCTTCACCCACGCCAACGCGCGAGCCCAGTCAGGGCGAGCAGACGGGCGAGGGCGAGCGTGAGCAGGAGACGAGCGAGGAGGAGGAGGGTCCCGGACTCGGCGTGCGCGCGAGCGTTGCGGGCGGGTCGTCGCTGCGCCGCAAATGTGCGGCCTGCGAGGCGGAGGAGGAGGCGCTTCAGCGGCTGCCCGATGGGGTGCAGGCGAAGCTGGAGGTGGGCGACGTCGATGATCCGCTCGAGCGAGAGGCAGACGCGATCGCGGATCAGGTGATGGGTGCGCCCGACACGGGCGGGCTGATCCAGCGGAGCTGCGCGAGCTGCAGCGCCGAGCCAGAAGAGGACACGCTCGCGCGCAGCACGACGCTGCGTCGAGCATGCTCGAGCTGCGAGGCCGAGGGTGCGCTGCGGCGGATGTGCTCGGCCTGTGAGGCCGAAGCGAGGGACGAGGTACAGGAGGGGGAGCTTCGCCGGGTGGCGGACACGGGCGGGCTGGTGCAGCGGGCGTGCGCGAGCTGTGAGGTCGAGCAAGAAGAAGAAGCGGCGCGGCGGAAGGAGGAGGCCGGCGGCGCGCGGGGAGGTCGAACGAGCGAGCCGTTCACGACGCGAGTGCACAACCTCCAGCGCAGCGGGGGCCGAGCGCTGCCGAGGGGGGCGCGAGGGCAGCTGGAGTCGCGGCTGGGGGTTGAGCTTGGGGGGGTGCGAGTGCACGCTGGGGCGGAGGCAGGGCGGTTGGCGCGGGAGATCAACGCGCGGGCGTTCACGGTGGGGCAGCACGTGTTCTTTGCGGCCGGAGAGCTGCGGCTGGAGGAGCGGGGGGGGATGCGGCTGCTGGCGCACGAGGTGGCGCATACGCTGCAAAATTCCGGTCAGGTCGAGCGGCTGAGGCGGGCGCCGACGCAGGCGCAATCTGCTGCCGAGGCGGCGCTAGAGAGCGCAGAGCGTGGCGAGGACCTGCTGACTGGGGATCCCAAGCTGCTCGCGCGGGTAGACCGGCTGCGCTTTCGGCTGATGGAGATCGTGGAGGACGTGGTCATCCCGAACGAGGCGGAGGGGATGCCGAGCGGGCTCGCGGACTTTGGTGTGCCGGAGGGGCTGCGCAAGCGGACAGATAGGGCGGCGAAGCGGTTCTTTGCGATCACGCGCTACTTCGAGCAGCGGGAGACCCTCGAGTCGGTGCTGATGTCGCAGTGGCTGGACGCGGGGATCGAGCTGCTCTCGCTGCTGGGCCGGTGCGTGAAGAAAGCGCGGGAGGCCGAGCCGCTGATCGGTGAGGTGTTCGAGGAGGAGTATGGAAAGAGGCTGCAGAACCTGTTCTTCACGGCGAAGAAGCTGCGCAAGCACGCGTTCTTCGAGCAAGGAGCAGCGCTCGAGGCGACGCTGCGGCCGCTGGAAGAGGCGAAGGCGAGGGCGGACCGGGAGGCGAAGATCCAGGCGGAGCTGGCAAAGGTTCGGGAGGAGATGTCGGCGTACTGGAACTGGCAGCCGCTGAAGGACATCCGGGCGGAGCACGAGCGGCTGAGCAGGAAGCTGCTGGAGATGGGTGGGAAGAGCAAGACGGGGGTGCTGGAGGTGCAGCTGGAGGTCCTCGCGGGGCTGAACGTTCCCGAAAACTTCGAGTGGGGGCCGTCGATGACGGAGCGCTCGCAGACCTTGGCAAAGGCGGTGATGGACGACATCGGGCGCGGGGCTCGGATGTTTGCGAAGGAGATCGAGGGAGCGCTGAGCGGAGGCAAGGCTGACGGGACGAGGCTCGAGGTTGTGCTGGGGGCGTTTCGTTGGGTGGACTTCTACGATGAGGGGACGACGAAGTCGGAGCGGCTGGCGCCGATGGTGTTGGAGGCGCTCTCGGATCCGAGCGTGACGTTGACGGCGCTGTCGAGGTTGGAGCGCGGGAAGGTTTTGATTTCATGGCTCTCGCCGGATCGTCGGCCCGAGCTGGGGTTTGCGATGCGGGTGATCTGGGCGGATCCCGAGGCGGGGGAGCAGGCGGGCTCGGCCAAGGACGCGCTCGAGTTTCTACGAGAGATCGGGGCAGGGGGGCGGCCACGGGCGGTGAAGCAGGCGACGTCGATGTTGTCGAAGTCTGGAGCGCTGACGCGCTACGCGGGGCACAACGAGACGTTGGCGTTGCTGGTGGAGATGGTCTACCAGCTGTGGTTCGACCGCTTCGACTATGGGTTCGTTGGCACCGGAGACGCGCTGGCGAGCGCGATCACGGGAGGGGGCGGCGAGGCACGGGCGTGGATCCCGATCGTGGGGAGTCTGCGAGTGGAGCGAGTGGGGAGCGGGGACGAGTTCAGGGTCCGAATGAACTTGCGAGATTATGGAGAGGCGGAGGGGCTGGGAGCGGACGGTAAGACGGCGAACGAGATGTGGAATGGTGGTGGGGTCCTGGTGCGAGCACGGGACAGGGTGGGGCTGTTGACGGAGGAGGGCCGGGTGTTGGCGCCGGCGATGAAGCTGCTGGAGCTGGGGGCGATGGCGGAGCGGGGGCTGCTGCGGGCAGGGGGACAGGAGCTGGCGCGGTGGTCGTCGGAGACGGCGAAGTCGCTCAACGAGGGGGTGGAGAGGCGGGCGAAGGCGCGGGTGGAGTGGCTGGAAGCTGGGCTGGAGGGCTCGGGAGATGTGGCAAAGAGGCTGGTGGGGCAGGTGCTGGAGGGCGAAGACCTGGAGCGGGCGAAGTGGGTGATCGATGGGCTGGAGCAGGCGGGTATCGGGGCGTACTCGTCGGGGGAAGGGTTTCGGACGGGGCTTCTGAAGGGGGCTGTGAACACGGCAGGAGGGGTCGGTGAGCTGGGCGGAAACGCGATGGCGGGTGGGGCCGAGTTTGGGAGCGACGTGCTGGATGGGAGGGGGCTGTCGGAGCTGGAGATCAGCTACGACGAGCTCGACCACGACGTGCGGGTGACAGTGGATGCGGCGCCAGAGATTGCGGGGAAGATCTACGAGGAGGCGGTCGAGAAATTCGAGAAGGGGGACATGAAGGAGAAGGTGTTCATGGTGAGCGACGCCGGGGGCCAGGTGGTGTTCGAGGTGTTGCTGGAGGTGGTGGGAGGCGGAGCGACGAAGCTGGGGAAGGCGGACGACTTTGCAGACGCGGCGCGGCTGCTTGACAGGTTTGATGACGGCCGAGACCTGAGCAAGGGGCTGGATCTGAGCAAGCTGTCGGGGCGGAGCCGAGAGCTGGTGGATCGAGGGCTGCTGGGGTCGGCGCGACACAACGAGGCGCTGAACGCAGGGAAGCGCAGGGAGCTGGACGCGAAGAGCTGGGGGAAGGTGAAGTCAGAGATCCCAGAAGGGACGAAGGTGTGGGTGGACGAGGAGCTGCCGATTGGAGAGGTGCGTGTGGAGTACGACGCGCCGGGAGGAGTGGTGAAGGCGGAGTCGGTGCGGATCGTGACGGGTCCGGGGCCGGAGGCGAAGCGGATCAGGCTGCATGGAGAGACGGTGCGGCTGGTCCGGAAGTACAGCGGGCTGCAAGGAGAGGTGCGGCGGCTGCTGTCTCGGTTGAGGTTCTATCTGACGGGGGTGGACCGGGGAGCGGGGTCGGTGCTGTGGGAGGCGAAGATGGAGGTGGAGAAGCTGGACAGGGGGATGAGTGAGTGGATGGGAGATCTGCTGGGGGCGGATCCTGGAGGGGCAGGGGCGGAGAAGGCGAGGCGTGAGCTGGAGGGTATTGGAGGGCAGTACGAGTACTGGCGGCGGGTGTCGGAGGGAGAGATCTCACGCCGTGAGTCGCGTGGGTACATAGCGATGGAGGGGGATGAGGCGAGTTTGGGACTGGAGGCGCTCGAGGAGGCGGGGGATGGGGCAGGAGGCTCGAGGCTGGGTGGGGAAAGGGTCTATGCTCCGGGAGCAGCCGAGAGGAGCGTGCTTCCTGAAGGAGAGGGGGCGCGGGTCAGTCAGGAGAGCAGCGTTTCATCCGTCCCGAAGTCCATCTCTCGTGCCGATCTCGGCGATAAGCTCGGTAGCGGTGGCAACAAGGACGTCTTCGCCTTCGGCGCCGATTTGGCCGTTGGAGTGCTCAAGCCAGGGAAAAAAGCCGAGGGGCTCGTCAAGGAAATCCAAGATCTGAAGATACTGGAGGATGCTGGTTTGCCGACCGTGCGGGCTCGGGGACCCATCGATGTCGATGGCCGTCCTGGTGTGATCTTCGATCGTTTCGCGGCCGGATCGAAGGACGTCGTGAAGGTGGTTGGTCAGAAACCAAAAGTTGTGGGAAGTTCATCCCTTCTGAATTCCAAAAGTGCCACCGAGTTGCGAAAGATCCTGAAGAAGATGCAGGAAATTCCTGTGAAGATCGATGACCTGCAGTTCCTAATCGCCCGTGACGGTCGCATCGTCATCGCCGATCCGCTGAGGGTGGCAATCGGATCCAAACCCAATAGGAAGAATATGCGAATGATTCAACTGCTCATCGACGTTGCGGAAGGGAGGGCGCCATGAACGACTGGTCGATGGCGATTCTGTCGAGGAGGCCTGCGCTACTGCGAGGCCTGCTAGGTCGGCGGATAACCAAGCTGGTTCATTTTTCGAGCTCGTCTCCGCGAGAGATCTCCGACTATCACGAGGTTCCGGCAGTCGACGTGTTTTCATTTGCAGATGGACCGCTGGTCCTTTCTGTCGACAGTGGACTTGCCCTGGGGTTTGGGACTCAGGACTCGTTGAATTCGGTGACGGTTTGGACGGAACAGACGGAGGCGGGAGAAGAGCGAGAGGACCATGCAGAAGGTGACCTGGAGCTGCTGCCCATCGCATCAACCAATGGTTCGCTGGCAAGGCCATTTTGGGGAAGGCTGATCGGGCACAGGGTTGCCAGCATCGAAATCTTCGTGCGACGCATGGAGGATCCACGGTACGAGAGCCTTCCGAATGAAGCTGCCGTCGTTGTCACGGTGGATGATGGAAACTCATTCTTTTTGGCCCATAATCTCCTCGATGTATCAGAGGACTTTCTTGTATTGCAGGAGGAGCAGATACCCAAGGCTGTCCTACGGCAACTAGACAGTTTTCTGCTGCTCTCAGTAGAGTCAAACTGACGACACCATAGCGATGCTCGGGTTGATGTCCCGGAGGGGGGGAGGAAGCAAAGAGTAGACGGGGCGCGAATGCTTGACAGGTTTGATGACGGCCGAGACCTGAGCAAGGGGCTGGATCTGAGCAAGCTGTCGGGGCGGAGCCGAGAGCTGGTGGATCGAGGGCTGCTGGGATCGGCGCGACACAACGAGGCGCTGAACGCAGGGAAGCGCAGGGAGCTGGACGCGAAGAGCTGGGGGAAGGTGAAGTCAGAGATCCCAGAAGGGACGAAGGTGTGGGTGGACGAGGAGCTGCCGATTGGAGAGGTGCGTGTGGAGTACGACGCGCCGGGAGGAGTGGTGAAGGCGGAGTCGGTGCGGATCGTGACGGGTCCGGGGCCGGAGGCGAAGCGGATCAGGCTGCATGGAGAGACGGTGCGGCTGGTCCGGAAGTACAGCGGGCTGCAAGGAGAGGTGCGGCGGCTGCTGTCTCGGTTGAGGTTCTATCTGACGGGGGTGGACCGGGGAGCGGGGTCGGTGCTGTGGGAGGCGAAGATGGAGGTGGAGAAGCTGGACAGGGGGATGAGTGAGTGGATGGGAGATCTGCTGGGGGCGGATCCTGGAGGGGCAGGGGCGGAGAAGGCGAGGCGTGAGCTGGAGGGTATTGGAGGTCAGTATGAGTACTGGCGGCGGGTGTCGGAGGGAGAGATCTCACGCCGTGAGTCGCGTGGGTACATCGCGATGGAGGGGGATGAGGCGAGTTTGGGACTGGAGGCGCTCGAGGAGGCGGGGGATGGGGCAGGAGGCTCGAGGCTGGGTGGGGAAACTGAAGCGGGGGATGGGAAAAGGGTCTATGCTCCGGGAGCAGCCGAGAGGAGGGTGCTTCCTGAAGGAGAGGGGGCGCGGGTCAGTCAGGAGAGCAGCGTTTCATCCGCCGCAGGGGGGGGTATCCCCGTCAAGGCTGGACTCGCCCGCACCGCAGACATCAAGGCGGCTCTTGGTGCTCGGGGAGCAGCAGTCGGCAAGGGGAGAACGGTTGCGTTTGCCGAAGTCGATGTCGCGGGTGTTGAGGTCAGCGAAGTCATCGGTGTCAGCGGCCGCACAGGGCGCGGAGGCGCTTTGGGCGAATCGCTCATTGCCGGACCGACGACGCGAACAGGACCGGGTCGCTTGGACGCGGAAGTCAAGATCCTCGATGAGCTTCGGCCGCGCCTCACGCCGGAGTCGAGGGGGACGATTCGGCTGTTCGTTGACCAGCCTGCGGCAAAGGGCGTTTGTCAGAACTGCACCGATGCGATATTCCAGTTCCAGCGGGACTTCCCTGGCATCCGAATCATCCCTTCGGCGAATTGACGACCATGCTCTCGACAAGGGAAAATGATGACTGATCTTCTAGAGGCTGTCGTAGCGGGGGATTCGGAGCGGGTCACTCGCCTGATGCATACACGACCGGACGCAGCCGATGTGTTCAATGCGGTAGTCGCCTGCATCGAGGGAGACAAGGCCGACATGCTCTCGGTCTTACTTGCGAACGGAGTTGATGCGAACCTCCGAATTCCGGGGCATGACTGGACACTGCTGCATCTAGCGGCCGAGCATCAAAGCGCCGCCACGCTGGCCTTGCTGTTGGAGCGTGATGCGGACGTGAAGATGGTCGATGCATCTGGCTGCACCCCGTTGCATCATGCGGTTGACATTGAGGCCGACGCAGCACACCAAGCCGACGGAACGCCAGAGCCCATTCTAACTCACCTTCTGTTGCGTGCAGGTGCAGACCCGCGTGCGAAGGACGCAGAAGGAAAGACGCCGATAGATATTGCGCGAGAGTACGACTACGCGGCAGCGTTGACCGCAATGGAATCCGTGTCAGCTTGACATGACCGGATTTCGCGTCGGGGCGCGGTGATCTACCGATACGCTCTCCCACAACGTGGGGCTGTTGACGGAGGAGGGCCGGGTGTTGGCGCCGGCGATGAAGCTGCTGGAGCTGGGGGCGATGGCGGAGCGGGGGCTGCTGCGGGCAGGGGGGCAGGAGCTGGCGCGGTGGTCGTCGGAGACGGCGAAGTCGCTCAACGAGGGGGTGGAGAGGCGGGCGAAGGCGCGGGTGGAGTGGCTGGAAGCTGGGCTGGAGGGCTCGGGAGATGTGGCAAAGAGGCTGGTGGGGCAGGTGCTGGAGGGCGAAGACCTGGAGCGGGCGAAGTGGGTGATCGATGGGCTGGAGCAGGCGGGTATCGGGGCGTACTCGTCGGCGGAAGGGTTTCGGACGGGGCTGATCGACGACAATAACTTTTGCCGGTCGACGACAACTAAACCTGCCGGTCCGAGCCAGCCAGAACGCGCGTGGGACGCTGGGGAGCAGGAGCCCCCACGTGGTCACGGACGAGCAAGTACGGCTGCTACGGAGCAAGATGAACCAAGGCAAGACACAGCAGGCCGCAGCAGCGGCGGCGGGAATGAGCGTGAGGTCGGCGCGGAAGTGGCAGAGCGGGCCACTGCCCTCGCAGACCAAGGAGCCGCGGCACTGGCGGACGCGCAAGGATCCCTTCGAGGGGGTGTGGGAGGAGAAGATCGTCCCGCTGCTCGAGCGGGACAAGGAGGGCGAGCTCGAAGCCAAGACACTGCTGAAGCAGCTGATCGAGGAGAAGCCCGAGCGCTTCAACCAGGGCCAGCTGCGGACGATGCAGCGGCGGGTCCGGGACTGGCGAGCGCTGCACGGACCAGACAAGGAGGTCTACTTCCAGCAAGAGCACCCGCCCGGCGAGGAAGCGGCGCTGGACTTCACCAACTGCAACGAGCTGCAGGTGACGATCGCGGGCGAGCCCTTCCGCCACCTGCTCTTCGAGCTGGTCCTGGTAGCGAGCGCGTGGACCTGGGCCTGCGTGGCGCTGTCGGAGAGCTACGAGGCGCTGGTCGAGGGGCTCCAGCGGGCACTGTGGGCCCTGGGCGGGGTGCCGCGGAAGCTGACCCTCGACAACATGTCGGCGGCGACGCACGAGCTGAAGAAGGCGCGGGGCCGGAGCCTCAACAAGCGCTTCGCGGACGCGTGCACGCATCTGGGCATCGAGACGGTCCGGCGCATCAACGTGGGCAAGTCGCACGAAAACGGCGCGGTCGAGGTCCGGCATCGGCGAACCAAAAAGCTGCTGAAGCAGGCGCTGATCTTGCGGGGCAGCCGGGACTTCGCCAGCGTCGAGGATTACGAGCGCTTCGTCCAGCAGACCCTCGAGCGCGAGCACAACCAGCACGTCACGGCGAAGCTCGAGCTCGAGAGCCCCTTGCTGAGGCCGCTGCCGATCAAGCCGGTGCCGACCTACACGACCGAGACGCCGAAGGTCCGGCGCTGGAGCACGATCAAGGTGCGGGGGCGGATCTACTCGGTGCCTTCGCAGCTGATCGGCCACCAGGTCGAGGTCCGGCTGCACGCCAACGAGGTCGAGCTGCGCTACGGCGGTGAGGTGGTCGAGACCTTCCCGCGGCTGCGAGGCGAAGGCGCGCACCGCATCGACTACCGCCACGTGATCGCCTCCTTGGTGCGCAAGCCCGGGGCCTTCCCCAACTACTGCTTCCGCGAGGAGCTGTACCCCTCGCTGATCTTCCGCCGGGCCTACGACGCGCTCGAGCGCGCTCGACCCGGGCGCGGCCACGTCGACTACGTGAGGATCTTGCACCTCGCGGCGATGACGATGGAGTCGACGGTCGAGGCCGAACTCGCGCAGCTGCTCGAGGCCGGCGCGCCCTTCGACTACGCGACGGTCAAGCAGCGGGTCCAGCCCACGGAGTCCGAGGTCCCGCAGCTCGAGGTCGGCGAGCCCGATCTGGGCGTCTACGACGAGCTGCTCGGAGGTGCGGCGTGAACCCTCGACCCCCCGCCCACGCCGAGCAGATCACCACGCTGCTGCGCAGCTTCAAGCTGACGACCGCGGCCGAGGAGCTGGTCCCGCGCCTGGTCACCGACGGCCACGAGCCAGCGCTGGCGACGATCGCCGAGGTCCTGGACCTCGAGGCCGAGGCCCGCCACGCTCGCCGAGTCGCTCGCCTGCGCCGGGCCTCGAAGCTCAGCGTCGGCAAGACCTTCGAGACCCTCGACGACAAGCGGCTGCCGCGACCGGTGGTCCGCAAGCTCCGCGAGCTGCAAGCCGGCGACTTCCTCGACGAGGCGATCAACGTGCTGGCCTTCGGCCTGCCCGGCGTCGGCAAGAGCCACGCCCTCGCGGCCCTCGGCCACGCCCTCGTCGAGCAGGGCCGCTCGGTGCTGTGGACGCCGACCTACTCGCTGATCCAGGAGCTGCTCGCGGCCAAGCGAGATCTGGAGCTGCCCCGGAAGCTGCGTCGGCTCGACAACTTCGAGCTCGTGATCCTCGACGACATCGGCTACGTCAAGCAGTCGGCCGAGGAGGCCGAGGTCCTCTTCACCCTGCTGGCCGAGCGCTACGAGCGACGCTCGACGGCGCTGACGAGCAACCTGGTCTTCAGCGAGTGGGACCGGATCTTCAACAACAAGATGGCGACCTCGGCCGCGATCGACCGGCTCGTGCACCACTCGGTGATCCTGGAATTCAACGTGCCCAGCTACCGGACCGAGAAGGCCAAGGGGCGCAAGAAGGGCTGACGCCCGACGACAACTACACCGGGCTGCGACAACTGCCCGAACGACAACTACCCCGCGCGCGAGGTCGCCGTGCACGGGGACGCGCAAGTCTCGCACCGGCAGGAATAATCGTCGCCAATCGGAAAAAATAATTGACGCTGATCACGGGGCTTCTGAAGGGGGCTGTGAACACGGCAGGAGGGGTCGGTGAGCTGGGCGGAAACGCGATGGCGGGTGGGGCCGAGTTTGGGAGCGACGTGCTGGATGGGAGGGGGCTGTCGGAGCTGGAGATCAGCTACGACGAGCTCGACCACGACGTGCGGGTGACAGTGGATGCGGCGCCAGAGATTGCGGGGAAGATCTACGAGGAGGCGGTCGAGAAATTCGAGAAGGGGGACATGAAGGAGAAGGTGTTCATGGTGAGTGACGCCGGGGGCCAGGTGGTGTTCGAGGTGTTGCTGGAGGTGGTGGGAGGCGGAGCGACGAAGCTGGGGAAGGCGGACGACTTTGCAGACGCGGCGCGGCTGCTTGACAGGCTTGATGACGGCCGAGACCTGAGCAAGGGGCTGGATCTGAGCAAGCTGTCGGGGCGGAGCCGAGAGCTAGTGGATCGAGGGCTGCTGGGATCGGCGCGACACAACGAGGCGCTGAACGCAGGGAAGCGCAGGGAGCTGGACGCGAAGAGCTGGGGGAAGGTGAAGTCAGAGATCCCAGAAGGGACGAAGGTGTGGGTGGACGAGGAGCTGCCGATTGGAGAGGTGCGTGTGGAGTACGACGCGCCGGGAGGAGTGGTGAAGGCGGAGTCGGTGCGGATCGTGACGGGCCCGGGTCCGGAGGCGAAGCGGATCAGGCTGCATGGAGAGACGGTGCGGCAGGTCCGGAAGTACAGCGGGCTGCAAGGAGAGGTGCGGCGGCTGCTGTCTCGGTTGAGGTTCTATCTGACGGGGGTGGACCGGGGAGCGGGGTCGGTGCTGTGGGAGGCGAAGATGGAGGTGGAGAAGCTGGAGAGGGGGATGAGCGAGTGGATGGGAGATCTGCTGGGGGCGGATCCTGGAGGGGCAGGGGCGGAGAAGGCGAGGCGTGAGCTGGAGGGTATTGGAGGGCAGTACGAGTACTGGCGGCGGGTGTCGGAGGGAGAGATCTCACGCCGTGAGTCGCGTGGGTACATAGCGATGGAGGGGGATGAGGCGGGTGTGGGACTGGAGGCGCTCGAGGAGGCGGGGGATGAGGCGGGTGTGGGACTGGAGGCGCTCGAGGAGGCGGGGGATGGGAAAAGGGTCTATGCTCCGGGAGCAGCCGAGAGGAGCGTGCTTCCTGAAGGAGAGGGTGCGCGGGTCAGTCAGGAGAGCAGCGTTTCATCCGCCGCAAAGGGGGGAGTGGCGCCCGGAGTCGTGTCTGGACGAGGTGAAATCTTGGCGAAGGCGAGGGCGGCGAAGGCCGGCGACGTGCAAGCGCTCGGCGAAATCCAGGCCGCGAAGGTCCTTCAGGCCGAGGGCAAGAACGTCCATTTCCAGACACCGACCGGACCGCGCGGGGCGGGGACCGCAGACCTTCTCGTTGGTGGAGAGGCAGGGACCGGAGCGGGTGGTATGGTCATGGATGTCCTGACACCTCGCACCTCGAACCCCGCAAATGTGTATCTGGGGATCGCTTCCAAGAACAACCAGGCGCCGAACATCATCGTGAACATCCGGAACAACCCGCGTCTGACGCCAGAACTCCTGGGCACCGAGGCCGAGATCCTCGAACAAGTTCGGTTGCTCATCGAGCCGGCCGGCGGCGTCATGAACATCCGCAGCGTTCGGGTCATCAACTAGGAGGAAGAGCACAACATGTCATCGTGGGTCACCTGTCCCTGTGGGCATCGAACAAGCACGGGAGCATTCCCAAACCCCGGAGTCCACAGGCTTATCTCTGAGGAAGCGTACGATGAGGTCGTCGATCCGATAGACCGCCGCAAGCTCAGTCTGTTGTTTCTGGGCGGCCGGGAAGTGGTCGAATGTCCGGAATGCGCTCGTCTGCTGGTGCGTGCTCCCGATACCGACGAGTACCGGGCGTACGTGGCGGAGGCTCAAGAACGAAAACCCTGACTATTTCGCGGGCCGGTTCTTCGGAGGCGTGTGGCGGTGATCTCCCGATGGGTTCCGCCACAACGAGATGCCCCGCCTTTCGCTTCCCAACCTGGTCGTCGCCTTCCTGACCCGTGACGCGAGGACGACCAGCCTCGACCTTCTCGCCCGCATCTCGGTTCTCGAAGGCATCGCCGGCGTGAACCCGGGCACCTGGATGCGCAACGTCGTGCCCGAGAAAGAGATCGTCGAGGTGTTCGGGCCGAGAGTGAAGGCGAACTGGTTGTCGCCCCGGGACTCCGGGTTGGTGACAGCCGTCAGGCGGTCGTTGGAACCGCTGCTCCGGAACACGACGACCACGGCCGACGACATTCTCCAGCCGGCCATCATTGGCCTGGGGGCATCGGGCGAGGTCAGCCGGCTGCCCCTGTTCTACGGCGTCGGCAAAGCGCCTGGGTTCACGGTCGAGAAGGTGGCGGCCGGTTCCCTCGTGCCCCGCGACGTGCTGGCGGTCGCCAAGAGTTACGCTCGACGGCGAGCCATCGACGTGCTCCGAGCCCAGGCCCGGAAGCCCGGTATCGTTCGCGTCGATGGCGATGAAGTCGAGCCGATCAGGAAGCACGACGTGATCGACACCATCGTGACGGTGCTCGTGGACCCGGGCCATCCGATGCACGGGGTGCTCCGCCGCAGCCTGTGGGCCGTCGTCGAACGTGAGGCTCGGCCATCCGACCGGCGCATCTTCGAGGCGCTGGTCGAGGGCGCCCACAAGGGCATGAACGATGCCGCGGTGGCCCGTGCCCTGGGCATCAGCCGGGCCGCCGTATCCCAGGCCAAGAAGCGCGTCGGCGTTGTCATCCGCAACGCCATCGCCCGAAACCCGAAGCTGATCGAGCCGGTGCTGCGCCAGCACGAGCTTGATCAGCTTGGCCTCGCCCGTCGTGCCCGCCGTCAGCGGTCGAACACATCGTCGGCGTCGGCGAGTTCGAGCCGAAGAACCTCGGCTATCGCCTGGAGACGGCTCAGCTTCGAGAGGTTCACACCGGCCATCGCAAGGTCGGCGACAAGCTCGGCTGTGGGGTCGTCGAGGTGCGCGGCGTAGGCGTCGGCTTGTCCGGCTCGAAGCCCGACACGCAGGGCCACCTCGATGGCGAAAGCGTCGCGGGCGTTGATCTGCTGTTCCAGGTCGAGAAGGAGCTTGGTCGCCTTCGGTCCTTCGGCTTTCAGTTTCTCCTGGAGGCGGAGAATCTCCTTCGTGCGCCGACGCTCGTCCGGGTGCCGGGCGAGCGCGGCGATGACGAGTTCGATCAGGTCGTCGAGGTCGGGCATCGTCCTGATGAACGCGGGCGGTGGCCGGCGTCAACCGGGGCACCCTCCACGAGATCCTGTGCGCCTCCGTGAGCAGCTCCGGGCCGGATGGACCACTGCACCGACTCGGGGCTCGAAACGATCTGGAGGGCTCTCAGGCCCGCCGGCGATCAAGGTAGCACCTTGAAGCTCATGCGGCGGGCCTTGAAGGCCGGAGCGGGACTCTCGACGGGGTGGTAGCCACCGTCCCCGTCCTCGACGATCTGGTAGCCGTGGTCGGTACGCCGCAACCACCCGTTGACGCGCTCCAGGAGAATCCCCTCGTCAGCGTCCGACATCGACGACCCCACGTCGATCAAGGCGTCGATGAGGTCGGTGGGGCGGTTGCCGGTGCCGACGAACAGGAACGCATCGACCACGACCCACACCGTGTCCAGATCGAGGCCGGTGTCCAGGGCGCCAGTCTGGTCGATGGCGTCGGTGAGTTCGACGAGGGCGGCGTGGCCGAGCTTGTCGGGCACGGCGAAGGGAAGTTCGACCAGGGCACCGGCCTGCTGGTCGAGGTGATTCTCGATGGCGTCGGCGAGGGTGCGCAAGAACACCACGCCCATCCGGTCGGGAATGATCTCGATGTCGATGCGCCCCGTCATGCGGCTTGCCCTCCGAGCCTACGTGATTGCCCACGCAGGTCGAACCACCCACCCGACCGTCGTGCCATCCCGCCGAGGCGTTCCCACCCTCGCATGTCGATGTGCTCGATCATCTGCTCGCGCTCCGTGAGGTTGGTGGTGACGATCAATACCGAGCCCGTGGCCGACTCCCGCAGGTCGAAGAAATCGGACCAGATCCGGCGAGGAAAGTCGGGCTTCCCGCCGTGGCGCCAGCCGAGATCCTCGATGATGACGAGGGGCGTCGCCGCGAGCCGTCTGATGCGTTGGCGCTCGGACGGGGCATCCTCGTCGTCGTACCCCCGTTGGATGTCGCGCAAGAAGTCGGGGTCACGGACGATGCTCACGCTGTCGAGTGAGGGCCGAGTCACGACCTGTTGCTCGTAAGTGGCGCGCAGCCGAGTGCCGGCGAAGACCAAGCTCGGGGGCGGAGCGTAGGTGCCCGCCCGCGTAATGCCTCGCAGATGCTCTGTCGTCGTCTGGATTTCGACGCCTCGGCCGAGCAAGCGCACGGCGAGCCACGCCCCAAGCAGGCTCTTGCCGGTCGAGTTTGGTCCCGACAACACCACCGCGAGGGGAGGCTCGTTCGGCTCGGGCATCTGCATGGGTTCCAGTTCCTCGATGACCTCGACGTTCCCCTCGTCACGCTCAGGGACCAGGAGATGCCGAACTCGATGCTTCCGCAGCAAGTCCCGATGGGCACGGCGTAGGTGCTCGGCGAGTTGCACGATGCCCCAGGTTCGGTCGCGCTTGGTGAGTTGCTCGTCGGCCTCCAGCGGGAAGTGGATGCGGTCGCCGGTGATGAGGTGGGTGAGTTGCCCGAGGCGCTGCTCACGAGCCTCGGGGTCCATCCGGTCCAGGTCACGCAGCAAACGTGGCAGGTCGGTCCGCAGTCGGTAGTCGCTCACAGGGCCCTCCTTCCGCTCGGGCGGCTTCGTTGCTGTTCCAAGGCGTCGTACTTCTGGCCGACCTCCGGCTTGGGTTTCCTGGCGGTCGCGTTCCGGGGGCGCTCGCCGTCCGCGACCCACCCGGCGACCATCAGGCAGTGTCGCTCGGGGTGCATGACCGCGACTTCACCCGCCACTTCGTGCAGCGCCGCGATCAGGTTGTCGCGTGTCTCGGGGCCGCCGGCTTTGTCGAGTGCCGAGGCCCACGCGGTCGCCGACAGGCCGGGATAGCGCCCACAGGTCACGCCTCCATCGCGCGACCAGGTGACGCGCACCCCGGCAACGAGGGTCGTCCAGGTGGCGGGCGGGTCTTCGTCGCCCAGGTACTCGCGGCGTTCTGCCGCATCCATCGACCGCCAGGTCGCGTCGAAGCCGGCTTCGGGAGGTTCCATCGCCAGGAGGTCGGCATCCGACAGATCGTCCACCCACGCCCGCGGGGAACCAGGATCTGAGCCGTCAGGTGAAGGGGAAGACGACGACCGACCGTCTCTGTCTGTCTCTTGTTCTCTGACAGTCTCCTTGTCTCTGTGGGGGGGGGGGGGCGGGGTGCTGTGAGCAGCAGCCCTCGTGTTCTCCAGAGCACCCCCGCTGCTGTGGGCAGCACCCGTCGTGTTCTCCAGAGCACCCCCGCTGCTGTGGGCAGCACCCTCCCGGGGGGTCGTGGACAGCGCCGTGGTCGGGTCGGCCATCGTCCACTCGATCTTCGAGCCGGCCGTGGCGCCGCCGCCCCACTGCTCGAAGCCGAGGTCTTCTCGGCCAGCAGCACCCGCGACGCCCTCGGCCGCACCCTCGCCGCTGTCTCCCCAGACGGCAGCGAAGTCACCTACGGCTACGACGAAGGCGGCCTTCTCACCCGCGTAGACCTCCGCCACCGCGGCGGCCCCACCCTCGACACCCTCGTCGGCGACATCGCCTACGACGCCAAGGGCCAGCGCCAGTCCATCACCCACGGCCCCATCGATGCCCCCACCTCGACCACCGCCTACACCTACGACCCCCACACCTTTCGTCTACAGCGCCTGACCACCACGCGCACCAGCGACCAGGCCCTGCTCCAGTCGCTCCACTACCACTACGACCCCGCCGGCAACCTCACCGACGTCCGCGACGCCGCCCAGCAGACCCTCTACTTTCAGAACACCGTCGTCGAAGCCGCCAACACCTACACCTACGACGCCCTCTACCGCCTCATCGAGGCCACCGGCCGCGAGCACGCCAGCGACGGCACCACCCAGCGCTCCCACGACCAGCTCCCCGTCGGCCCCCAGCCGATGACCTCGGACCCGTCGGCGATGCGGCGCTACACCCAGCGCTTCACCTACGACGTCGTCGGCAACATCCTCGCCCTCCAGCACATCCCCAGCACGGGCACTGGCTGGACCCGGCGCTACCAGTACGCCGAAGACGGCAACCGCCTCCTCGCCTCCTCCGCCCCCGGCGACGCTCAGAACGTCTACACCCACGCCTACACCCACGACGCCCACGGCAGCATGACCACCATGCCGCACCTGGCCGCGATGCTGTGGAACCACGACGACCAGCTCGAGCAAGCCACCGCCGGCACCACGACCGTCCACTTCCAGTACGCAGGAAGCAGCCGCGCCCGCAAATATACCCAGCACGCCGGCGCCACCACCGAAGAGCGCATCTACCTCGGCCCCTTCGAACTCTACCGCAAGCGCGTCAACGGAGACCTCGACCTCGAGCGCGAGAGCTTGCACGTCAGCGACGGCACAGGCCGCATCTGCCTCATCGAGACCAAGACCATCTCCGACGGCGCCGCCATCCAAGACCCCCTCCCCATCTGGCGCTACCAGCTCGGCAACCACCTCGGCTCTGCGGCCATCGAGCTCACCCGTGCCGGCCAGGTCATCTCCTACGAGGAGTACCACCCCTACGGGACAAGCGCCTACCGTGCCGTCGACGCTGCCATCGACGTCAGCCCCAAACGCTACCGCTATACCGGCATGGAGCGCGACGAGGAGACGGGGCTCGCGTATCACACGGCCCGCTACTACGCGCCTTGGCTCGGGCGATGGACGGCGGCAGATCCAATAGGGCTAGCCGATGGCCTGAACCAGTACACCTACACAAAAAACAAACCCACCATAACAACAGATCTAAACGGGAATAAAGGATGGCTATCAAACACAATAGACTCTTTTCCAACGCCATCTTCCCCCACGCCCGAGCTCTATCCCTCATATATCATACCGCAGTCACCTCAGACGACTGAGGCCGAAGAAGAAACAGAACATAGCGAAACCGCAACATCCCAAACCGAAGACAACCCCACGCCGCGGAAAAAGACCGACGCAGAGTATGAGGCAGAAGTTTACCGAGAGTTAGAGCACCAACTCGAAGTCGAAGACGCCGACCACTACAACCGGCCACTAATCGCAGAGTTCCTTCCGCTAATAGGATTAGTAGACCTCCCGCACGACGCAGGACAACTAGGAGCGGCCATTGAGCTTGGCGACGAACAAAGAGCACGCAACGCACTCACACAAGTCAGCCTCGACGTCATCTTCACGGTCTTAGATATATACACATTTGGAGGAGACCGACTCATTGCAGGATCCGCAAAAAAACTCGCCCGAAAAGAGGCTCAAGCCCTCACGCTTTCGGCAAAAGGCGCAAACGGCGAGGCCCGTCACGAAGCGAAAGCAGCAGTACGAAGCGACGCCCCCAAGGGGCGCGGATCGCTGCCTGAGCAGGACTCGCTGGGTTTCCGAGCGGAGGCGGTCGAGGCCAGGGCCAACGACAACTCGACAGAATCATCGGGTCGAGTAGCGAAGCCGTGCATGGTCAATTTGGCAATCGAGTCCGAGATACCCAGCCGGCGTGTCGCAGCGATCAAGTCAGCCGCTCGGCATCGAATACCATACATATGTGACCGTCACGATATTTGCAGACGAGTATGAGAGGGCAGAGCGCGTCAAACTTCAGTCGCCAAACAAAAAGAAAAACGCGATGCCCAGGAACGCAAGGATCCCACAAGTCGACCGTACTGACAAGCGCCTCATGATGATCGGCCAGCTCATCACCGAGGTCGTCGAAGAACGAATGGGAGGTGAGCGAGGGTGGATGGAGACCTCGCAGGCCGAGCTTTGCGTCGTGGCCGACGCCCTGTGGCTCCGAGAAGAGCAACGACTCGAGGCTGCACGTACAGACGCCGCCAGGATCATCGTCGATGGCGAGCCCTACCGCCGCATGCCCCAGCCTTCGAGCCGGCTGTACCATGGTCGGTGGGGAGCCCACCGGATCGAGGAGCCTCTGTACCGTCGAGAAGGGGTGCGCAATGGGCCAACGCTCCGACCTCTCGATCGGGTCATCGGTGTCGTCGATGGCTCGCTTCTCCCCGAGCTCGCACTGGCGCTGGGCAGCCTCTGCGCCGTTCAGACGAGCCGGGAGGTCGAGGAGACGCTGACCCGACTCGGATTTCGCCCCCCAAGCCGGGCCACGATCCAGAAGCGGACTGACGGCCTCTTCGACGACATGGCGACAACCGTGCGCGAGCTCGAGCAAGAGGTCCGCGTCGAGGAGAAGCTCGACTTCGAACTCGGCGCGGTCAGCTGCGGCCTCGACCGCTTTGCCGTGGCCATGGACGAAGAGCTCCCCGATGGGCCCGAGCGAGACGCGAAGCTCGTAGCTCGTCAGAAGCGAGCCTACGAGCGGACGCCGCCTGAACCCTACGAGCAGAATTGGCGCATGGCCTGGGCCGGCAACGTCACCCTCTATGACACCGAAGGCGTAGCCCGTCGGAGCCTGCGCTATGGCACCGATGCGGGAGATGAGTCTCACCGACTTGCAGCTCGGATGACCGATGACATCCTCCATCTCGTCGATGAGCGGCGAGACATCCCCGTGGCGATCATCCAAGACGGGGCGGCCGAACTCGCCGTGCTCCCCCAAGCTGTGCGAGAGCGCCTCCCCGAGGGGGTGCCTCGCTGGCAACTCGTCGACTTCCACCATGCGATCGGCTACCTCGACGCCATCGTGACTGCGCGCGATGACGGGGACCCCTACGACATGCGGCGTGCATATCGAGGCTGGCTGCTCAACGATGACGATGGCGCACAACGAGTCGTCCGCCATCTACGCCACGAAGCGGCGAAGCCTGACCTCGAGCCTGCGCTCGCGGAGACCATCGACGCCGCTCTGACCTACTTCGAGCGCCGCCGACCGCTGATGAAGTACAAGGCCGCACGCGATGAGGGACTGCCGATCGCCAGCGGGACGACCGAGTCTACCTGTGGGCTCTATCAGCTTCGCGTCAAACACCCGGGCTCGCACTGGCGCCCTCCTGGGCTACGGGGCGTCATGACGGCCAGGGGACTGATGCTCTCGGGTCGATTCGATGCAGCCTTCGAGGCCCACTACGCGACGCTGCTCGCAGAGGTGCGAGTCGCCTGATCAGACTGAAATCCACGCCCGCCTGATCAGACTGAAATCCACGCCCAGGGGCCGGCTGTCTTCGGGAGCTTGCCGAGGTCTGGGAGCGCTGACGGAGCGACGAAGGCTTCCCGGCGGGCCGAGGGGTGCTGCTGCAACAGATGACCGAGCGCGCTCCGTCTCCAATGCAACAGATGGTGCGATGGAACCCTTCACCGACTGTTCCTATCCCCGGCGACTCTCTCCGAGGCGAGTTGGCAAGACTGGAAGGTGAACACCAAGCACGAGAACCTCGCCAACCTTCGCCTCCAACTGACCGCCCTCGCCGCCGTCCAAGTGGCACAGCCTGGGGGTCCCTGCCAAAAGGCAGGGGCCCGTGAACCCAAGCGGGTAGAGGGAGTCACGGTCGTCAGCCCAACTTGCATCGCCGCAGTCCGCGTCGACGGCGGGACCACCTTCGAGATCGACACCCCACCACACCGCCGCAGCCCCGCGCTGCGCGAGTTCATCGCCTCGATGGCGAGCGCCGAGCCGCACACCTCGCTCTCCCTCGACATCCCGGGTTCAGCCGGCTCGGACGTCATGCTCGGCGTGCGTCACGGCGAAGAAGCTGCGCAAGCACGCGTTCTTCGAGCAAGGAGCAGCGCTCGAGGCGACGCTGCGGCCGCTGGAAGAGGCGAAGGCGAGGGCGGACCGGGAGGCGAAGATCCAGGCGGAGCTGGCAAAGGTTCGGGAGGAGATGTCGGCGTACTGGAACTGGCAGCCGCTGAAGGACATCCGGGCGGAGCACGAGCGGCTGAGCAGGAAGCTGCTGGAGATGGGTGGGAAGAGCAAGACGGGGGTGCTGGAGGTGCAGCTGGAGGTCCTCGCGGGGCTGAACGTTCCCGAAAACTTCGAGTGGGGGCCGTCGATGACGGAGCGCTCGCAGACCTTGGCAAAGGCGGTGATGGACGACATCGGGCGCGGGGCTCGGATGTTTGCGAAGGAGATCGAGGGAGCGCTGAGCGGAGGCAAGCCTGACGGGACGAGGCTCGAGGTTGTGCTGGGGGCGTTTCGTTGGGTGGACTTCTACGATGAGGGGACGACGAAGTCGGAGCGGCTGGCGCCGATGGTGCTGGAGGCGTTCTCGGATCCGAGCGTGACGTTGACGGCGCTGTCGAGGTTGGAGCGCGGGAAGGTTTTGATTTCATGGCTCTCGCCGGATCGTCGGCCCGAGCTGGGGTTTGCGATGCGGGTGATCTGGGCGGATCCCGAGGCGGGGGAGCAGGCGGGCTCGGCCAAGGACGCGATCGAGTTTCTACGAGAGATCGGGGCAGGGGGGCGGCCACGGGCGGTGAAGCAGGCGACGTCGATGTTGTCGAAGTCTGGAGCGCTGACGCGCTACGCGGGGCACAACGAGACGTTGGCGTTGCTGGTGGAGATGGTCTACCAGCTGTGGTTCGACCGCTTCGACTATGGATTCGTTGGCACCGGAGACGCGCTGGCGAGCGCGATCACGGGAGGGGGCGGCGAGGCACGGGCGTGGATCCCGATCGTGGGGAGTCTGCGAGTGGAGCGAGTGGGGAGCGGGGACGAGTTCAGGGTCCGAATGAACTTGCGAGATTATGGAGAGGCGGAGGGGCTGGGAGCGGACGGTAAGACGGCGAACGAGATGTGGAATGGTGGTGGGGTCCTGGTGCGAGCACGGGACAGGGTGGGGCTGTTGACGGAGGAGGGCCGGGTGTTGGCGCCGGCGATGAAGCTGCTGGAGTTGGGGGCGATGGCGGAGCGGGGGCTGCTGCGGGCAGGGGGACAGGAGCTGGCGCGGTGGTCGTCGGAGACGGCGAAGTCGCTCAACGAGGGGGTGGAGAGGCGGGCGAAGGCGCGGGTGGAGTGGCTGGAAGCTGGGCTGGAGGGCTCGGGAGATGTGGCAAAGAGGCTGGCGGGGCAGGTGCTGGAGGGCGAAGACCTGGAGCGGGCGAAGTGGGTGATCGATGGGCTGGAGCAGGGGGGTATCGGGGCGTACTCGTCGGCGGAAGGGTTTCGGACGGGGCTTCTGAAGGGGGCTGTGAACACGGCAGGAGGGGTCGGTGAGCTGGGCGGAAACGCGATGGCGGGTGGGGCCGAGTTTGGGAGCGACGTGCTGGATGGGAGGGGGCTGTCGGAGCTGGAGATCAGCTACGACGAGCTCGACCACGACGTGCGGGTGACAGTGGATGCGGCGCCAGAGATTGCGGGGAAGATCTACGAGGAGGCGGTCGAGAAATTCGAGAAGGGGGACATGAAGGAGAAGGTGTTCATGGTGAGTGACGTCGCGGGTCAGGTGGTGTTCGAGGTGTTGCTGGAGGTGGTGGGAGGCGGAGCGACGAAGCTGGGGAAGGCGGACGACTTTGCAGACGCGGCGCGGCTGCTTGACAGGTTTGATGACGGCCGAGACCTGAGCAAGGGGCTGGATCTGAGCAAGCTGTCGGGGCGGAGCCGAGAGCTGGTGGATCGAGGGCTGCTGGGGTCGGCGCGACACAACGAGGCGCTGAACGCAGGGAAGCGCAGGGAGCTGGACGCGAAGAGCTGGGGGAAGGTGAAGTCAGAGATCCCAGAAGGGACGAAGGTGTGGGTTGATCAGCGTCAATTATTTTTTCCGATTGGCGACGATTATTCCTGCCGGTGCGAGACTTGCGCGTCCCCGTGCACGGCGACCTCGCGCGCGGGGTAGTTGTCGTTCGGGCAGTTGTCGCAGCCCGGTGTAGTTGTCGTCGGGCGTCAGCCCTTCTTGCGCCCCTTGGCCTTCTCGGTCCGGTAGCTGGACACGTTGAATTCCAGGATCACCGAGTGGTGCACGAGCCGGTCGATCGCGGCCGACGTCGCCATCTTGTTGTTGAAGATCCGGTCCCACTCGCTGAAGACCAGGTTGCTCGTCAGCGCCGTCGAGCGTCGCTCGTAGCGCTCGGCCAGCAGGGTGAAGAGGACCTCGGCCTCCTCGGCCGACTGCTTGACGTAGCCGATGTCGTCGAGGATCACGAGCTCGAAGTTGTCGAGCCGACGCAGCTTCCGGGGCAGCTCCAGATCTCGCTTGGCCGCGAGCAGCTCCTGGATCAGCGAGTAGGTCGGCGTCCACAGCACCGAGCGGCCCTGCTCGACGAGGGCGTGGCCGAGGGCCGCGAGGGCGTGGCTCTTGCCGACGCCGGGCAGGCCGAAGGCCAGCACGTTGATCGCCTCGTCGAGGAAGTCGCCGGCTTGCAGCTCGCGGAGCTTGCGGACCACCGGTCGCGGCAGCCGCTTGTCGTCGAGGGTCTCGAAGGTCTTGCCGACGCTGAGCTTCGAGGCCCGGCGCAGGCGAGCGACTCGGCGAGCGTGGCGGGCCTCGGCCTCGAGGTCCAGGACCTCGGCGATCGTCGCCAGCGCTGGCTCGTGGCCGTCGGTGACCAGGCGCGGGACCAGCTCCTCGGCCGCGGTCGTCAGCTTGAAGCTGCGCAGCAGCGTGGTGATCTGCTCGGCGTGGGCGGGGGGTCGAGGGTTCACGCCGCACCTCCGAGCAGCTCGTCGTAGACGCCCAGATCGGGCTCGCCGACCTCGAGCTGCGGGACCTCGGACTCCGTGGGCTGGACCCGCTGCTTGACCGTCGCGTAGTCGAAGGGCGCGCCGGCCTCGAGCAGCTGCGCGAGTTCGGCCTCGACCGTCGACTCCATCGTCATCGCCGCGAGGTGCAAGATCCTCACGTAGTCGACGTGGCCGCGCCCGGGTCGAGCGCGCTCGAGCGCGTCGTAGGCCCGGCGGAAGATCAGCGAGGGGTACAGCTCCTCGCGGAAGCAGTAGTTGGGGAAGGCCCCGGGCTTGCGCACCAAGGAGGCGATCACGTGGCGGTAGTCGATGCGGTGCGCGCCTTCGCCTCGCAGCCGCGGGAAGGTCTCGACCACCTCACCGCCGTAGCGCAGCTCGACCTCGTTGGCGTGCAGCCGGACCTCGACCTGGTGGCCGATCAGCTGCGAAGGCACCGAGTAGATCCGCCCCCGCACCTTGATCGTGCTCCAGCGCCGGACCTTCGGCGTCTCGGTCGTGTAGGTCGGCACCGGCTTGATCGGCAGCGGCCTCAGCAAGGGGCTCTCGAGCTCGAGCTTCGCCGTGACGTGCTGGTTGTGCTCGCGCTCGAGGGTCTGCTGGACGAAGCGCTCGTAATCCTCGACGCTGGCGAAGTCCCGGCTGCCCCGCAAGATCAGCGCCTGCTTCAGCAGCTTTTTGGTTCGCCGATGCCGGACCTCGACCGCGCCGTTTTCGTGCGACTTGCCCACGTTGATGCGCCGGACCGTCTCGATGCCCAGATGCGTGCACGCGTCCGCGAAGCGCTTGTTGAGGCTCCGGCCCCGCGCCTTCTTCAGCTCGTGCGTCGCCGCCGACATGTTGTCGAGGGTCAGCTTCCGCGGCACCCCGCCCAGGGCCCACAGTGCCCGCTGGAGCCCCTCGACCAGCGCCTCGTAGCTCTCCGACAGCGCCACGCAGGCCCAGGTCCACGCGCTCGCTACCAGGACCAGCTCGAAGAGCAGGTGGCGGAAGGGCTCGCCCGCGATCGTCACCTGCAGCTCGTTGCAGTTGGTGAAGTCCAGCGCCGCTTCCTCGCCGGGCGGGTGCTCTTGCTGGAAGTAGACCTCCTTGTCTGGTCCGTGCAGCGCTCGCCAGTCCCGGACCCGCCGCTGCATCGTCCGCAGCTGGCCCTGGTTGAAGCGCTCGGGCTTC
Organism: Pseudenhygromyxa sp. WMMC2535; assembly: GCF_011083025.2. NCBI lineage: Bacteria > Pseudomonadati > Myxococcota > Nannocystales > Nannocystaceae > Pseudenhygromyxa > Pseudenhygromyxa sp. WMMC2535. The sequence continues at coordinate 270,892 of NZ_JABJWV010000001.1, read as the reverse complement.
TCCTCGATCAGCTGCTTCAGCAGCGTCTTGGCTTCGAGCTCGCCCTCCTTGTCCCGCTCGAGCAGCGGGACGATCTTCTCCTCCCACACCCCCTCGAAGGGATCCTTGCGCGTCCGCCAGTGCCGCGGCTCCTTGGTCTGCGAGGGCAGTGGCCCGCTCTGCCACTTCCGCGCCGACCTCACGCTCATTCCCGCCGCCGCTGCTGCGGCCTGCTGTGTCTTGCCTTGGTTCATCTTGCTCCGTAGCAGCCGTACTTGCTCGTCCGTGACCACGTGGGGGCTCCTGCTCCCCAGCGTCCCACGCGCGTTCTGGCTGGCTCGGACCGGCAGGTTTAGTTGTCGTCGACCGGCAAAAGTTATTGTCGTCGATCAGTGGGTGGACGAGGAGCTGCCGATTGGAGAGGTGCGTGTGGAGTACGACGCGCCGGGGGGAGTGGTGAAGGCGGAGTCGGTGCGGATCGTGACGGGTCCGGGGCCGGAGGCGAAGCGGATCAGGCTGCATGGAGAGACGGTGCGGCTGGTCCGGAAGTACAGCGGACTGCAAGGAGAGGTGCGGCGGCTGCTGTCTCGGTTGAGGTTCTATCTGACGGGGGTGGACCGGGGAGCGGGGTCGGTGCTGTGGGAGGCGAAGATGGAGGTGGAGAAGCTGGACAGGGGGATGAGTGAGTGGATGGGAGATCTGCTGGCGGCGGATCCTGGAGGGGCAGGGGCGGAGAAGGCGAGGCGTGAGCTGGAGGGTATTGGAGGGCAGTACGAATACTGGCGGCGGGTGTCGGAGGGAGAGATCTCACGCCGTGAGTCGCGTGGGTACATAGCGATGGAGGGGGATGAGGCGAGTTTGGGACTGGAGGCGCTCGAGGAGGCGGGGGATGGGAAAAGGGTCTATGCTCCGGGAGCAGCCGAGAGGAGGGTGCTTCCTGAAGGAGAGGGGGCGCGGGTCAGTCAGGAGAGCAGCGTTTCATCCGCCGCAGGGGGGGGAGGATCGAGACTCAAGCCTGGTGAAGCTCTGGAGAGGCACTTCGTCGGGGACAGCTTGGAGGGGCTCATGGCCTCCCTCGACAAGGATGGAACTCTGCATCTATACATTGCCGCGGGCGAACACACACCGAAGGGCGGCGCGATGTTCAGGGAGGCTATTGATGCATTTGGAGCCGACTCGATCAAAGCGATCGAGGGCAGGTGGGGTGGAGGCGGCGACCTGGCTTCCAACTTTGACGCCTACAAGGCTGCCGTCGCGCGAGGTGTTTCGCCCGAAACAGCTGCTCTTGACCACACGTTTACTGGGCATATGGCCAAGAAGTTCGGTTTCACCGAGGTGGAACTTCTGAAAGATAACAGCAAGCTCGTCGTACCAGTATTCACGAGGCCAAAATGAGCACCTACGAAAAACTCCGGCAACACGCACTCAGGACCGGAGACCCGCCGCACTCCTTGGCAAACAAGCTCGCAGATATGCTGGGCGTTGAGCTTACGCAAAAAGTCGTGGTGGCGGGCTTCAAGCGGGCGTTTCCTTCGCTCCCACTACCTGTGCTCCTGGAGGCTGGTGGGTGGCACCGAGTTAGCGACGGCGATATGCCCGACAGCGAGTTTGACGCGCTTCTGGGAGAACTCATTGCCATGGACTTGGCCGGCGGAGGGTAACCAGCCTTCCCAAAGGAATCTGGGACGGACCGAAGGACTCGTCCTCCTCCGACATCAACGAACCGATGTCTGAGACCCATGAACCCTGATGTTGCATTGGGTCAGGCCGCGAGAGAATCGTAGATGCTCTCGAACTCTTGCCGTGCAACGCCGCTGGCCAAGGTTGCAAGGTGCAGGCGTCCCTGGGGTCGCGTGAGTCGGCCGGCCCGACGCAGCAGGAGGTGTCGGAGGGTCCCGAGCGTCTTGAGTTCGTAGTGCGGTGCCCTCGTCGTCGACGTCCGCCGCGTGGGCTCGACGACCTGCATCTGCAGCTCGCGGCTGAGGTTGTGGGCGAGCATGGTCGAGAGCGTGAAGACCTCGTTGGCCGCGCGGCGGCGGCAGGGGATGTAGTCGAGGCTAGCGAAGGACTTCGCCTCGCCGTAGACGGCCTCGTTGAGCCCGCGGCCGTTGAAGAAGTGCAGGACGTTGGCGGCGGTCGTGGTCTTGTTGTGCACGAGTCCCCGATCGATGGATGTGGCCACGCGCGAGGCAGGACAGCGGGCGCGCAGACGTGCGGGTGACAGTGGATGCGGCGCCAGAGATTGCGGGGAAGATCTACGAGGAGGCGGTCGAGAAATTCGAGAAGGGGGACATGAAGGAGAAGGTGTTCATGGTGAGTGACGTCGCGGGTCAGGTGGTGTTCGAGGTGTTGCTGGAGGTGGTGGGAGGCGGAGCGACGAAGCTGGGGAAGGCGGACGACTTTGCAGACGCGGCGCGGCTGCTTGACAGGTTTGATGACGGCCGAGACCTGAGCAAGGGGCTGGATCTGAGCAAGCTGTCGGGGCGGAGCCGAGAGCTGGTGGATCGAGGGCTGCTGGGGTCGGCGCGACACAACGAGGCGCTGAACGCAGGGAAGCGCAGGGAGCTGGACGCGAAGAGCTGGGGGAAGGTGAAGTCAGAGATCCCAGAAGGGACGAAGGTGTGGGTGGACGAGGAGCTGCCGATTGGAGAGGTGCGTGTGGAGTACGACGCGCCGGGGGGAGTGGTGAAGGCGGAGTCGGTGCGGATCGTGACGGGTCCGGGGCCGGAGGCGAAGCGGATCAGGCTGCATGGAGAGACGGTGCGGCTGGTCCGGAAGTACAGCGGGCTGCAAGGAGAGGTGCGGCGGCTGCTGTCTCGGTTGAGGTTCTATCTGACGGGGGTGGACCGGGGAGCGGGGTCGGTGCTGTGGGAGGCGAAGATGGAGGTGGAGAAGCTGGACAGGGGGATGAGTGAGTGGATGGGAGATCTGCTGGGGGCGGATCCTGGAGGGGCAGGGGCGGAGAAGGCGAGGCGTGAGCTGGAGGGTATTGGAGGGCAGTACGAATACTGGCGGCGGGTGTCGGAGGGAGAGATCTCACGCCGTGAGTCGCGTGGGTACATAGCGATGGAGGGGGATGAGGCGAGTTTGGGACTGGAGGCGCTCGAGGAGGCGGGGGATGGGACAGGGGGCTCAAGGCTGGGTGGGGAAACTGAAGCGGGGGATGGGAAAAGGGTCTATGCTCCGGGAGCAGCCGAGAGGAGGGTGCTTCCTGAAGGAGAGGGGGCGCGGGTCAGTCAGGAGAGCAGCGTTTCATCCGCCGCAGGGGGGGGAGCGGATGAGTTCGTTGATGTGCTGTCTCCACGGTCGCGGCAGCACATTCTTCATGGCGACGGTCCGGGCAGCGGCGGGCACCTGTGGCCGGGCCAGCCCGGAAAGACGCCCTTCCCCCAGAACTGGTCCGGCGACAAGATCGTCCACGAGGTGGGGGACATAGTGACGAGCCCGAACACGCGATGGCACGTGCAGACGGGTAGCGGCGGTCAGTACACCGCCGCCGGCAACCCGGCCCGCTGGCGAGCGTGGGAGGTGCGTGATGGAGTGAGGACCAGGGTTGTGTACGAACCGGCCACTGGCGAGGTAATAACGGCCTTCCCGGACCCGCACACCGTCCCAACAGGAGCACTCGTACCGTGACCGAAAGCCAAACACAGAAGGTTGAAGCCGAAGTGCGTGCCGTTGGCGCCTTGTTCGATGGACGGCTGAACGCCGACGTATTGAGCGACGCGTTGAGCTACGTCGGTTTCGGTGAGTGCCGCCTCGCAGTCGAGACTCTCTGCGACCAGCTTTATGAGTATGGCGTGGAGGTAACCCGCGAGGAGGTTGCGACATTGAAGGCGCTGTTAGCCAAGCTGGGCGGTGAGGCGCAACACGCGGCGGTGCTTGGCAAACTGGCCAAGGGTTAGCGGTGGATCTGTGGTCGGCCCGCAACAGCCTTGCCGTCGGGCCGCCCCCTCATTCCCAACAACCACACTGAGAGGAACACCGTGACCACCCGAGTAACGTTCGGGGAGTGTCCGGTCTGCCGGCAGGGGACACTTGAGGCCGCCCGTTTGCCCAACGCCGGGGTGTTGGTTGTTGTCTGCGACGACTGCGAGTCGCAGTGGCGGCACCCAGGGGAGGCCACCGGCGGTGACACCGTGATCCGCGAGGAGTACGCCAGGCTCGTCCCGGCCGACGCTGAGGAGGTTGCGGCGGCGGGCTGGCCTGAGGGAACGGTCGTAGATACGCCGTAGCGCCCGATAGACCGCTCCGCCCACAGCAAGATCCCCGAATATTGCACTCCCCCAGACCGCGGGTGCAGACGCCGGTGAAACACCCCGGGTGGGGGCGCCCCGCGCGGCGACGGCGAGTTGATCCCCACCGACGGCCCGCGCCACTGACGGGCGGCGACGGCGAGTTGATCCCCACCGACGGCCCGCGCCACTACGGGCGGCTACGGGCCGTTGCGATCCGGGCCTTCGGAGGGGTCGGGGTGTTCGGCTATTTCAGCCGGTCGCGCCAGTACCCCGGTCGGCGGCGTCCGTGAGCGACGGCCACGACGGCCTGCTGACCGGCAAGCATCGCGGTGACTACCGTGTACGGGAAACGGCGAACGACGAAGCGGCGAACATCACGGCTCGGCGGCGTCCCGGGTACGCGAGGGCCACTTTGCGGCAGTTCTACGGCGCGATCGACTGCACGTTGCACCTCCGCGACAAACAGGGCGCCGTACCCACGTCGCTCGCGTTCGTACCAGGCGGCGGCTTCCTCCAACTCCTCGGCCGCGTCGGCTTGGAACGGCAGCCGCATCAGATGCGGCTGAGGGTTTCCCGGATGCGGGCTTCCACCTCGTCGCCGGGAATGAGACGGGACTCACCGCGTTCGACGGCCTCGATGCGGCGCTCGATTTCGGCTTTCCACTCTGGGCTGAGTTCTCCGGCGGCCTCGTGCAGGCTGTCGCTCAACGCCTCCATGAGGGCCGCCCGGTCCTCGTCGGGCAGCGCGAGGGCCTGCTCAAAGACCTTTTTCGCCTCGGCGGTCACCCGACCAGTCTACGCTACCGCATCCGATGGAGCCACAGCCTCGGCATGGAGCGCTGACGGATGGCTAGTGATCGACGACAATAACTTTTGCCGGTCGACGACAACTAAACCTGCCGGTCCGAGCCAGCCAGAACGCGCGTGGGACGCTGGGGAGCAGGAGCCCCCACGTGGTCACGGACGAGCAAGTACGGCTGCTACGGAGCAAGATGAACCAAGGCAAGACACAGCAGGCCGCAGCAGCGGCGGCGGGAATGAGCGTGAGGTCGGCGCGGAAGTGGCAGAGCGGGCCACTGCCCTCGCAGACCAAGGAGCCGCGGCACTGGCGGACGCGCAAGGATCCCTTCGAGGGGGTGTGGGAGGAGAAGATCGTCCCGCTGCTCGAGCGGGACAAGGAGGGCGAGCTCGAAGCCAAGACACTGCTGAAGCAGCTGATCGAGGAGAAGCCCGAGCGCTTCAACCAGGGCCAGCTGCGGACGATGCAGCGGCGGGTCCGGGACTGGCGAGCGCTGCACGGACCAGACAAGGAGGTCTACTTCCAGCAAGAGCACCCGCCCGGCGAGGAAGCGGCGCTGGACTTCACCAACTGCAACGAGCTGCAGGTGACGATCGCGGGCGAGCCCTTCCGCCACCTGCTCTTCGAGCTGGTCCTGGTCGCGAGCGCGTGGACCTGGGCCTGCGTGGCGCTGTCGGAGAGCTACGAGGCGCTGGTCGAGGGGCTCCAGCGGGCACTGTGGGCCCTGGGCGGGGTGCCGCGGAAGCTGACCCTCGACAACATGTCGGCGGCGACGCACGAGCTGAAGAAGGCGCGGGGCCGGAGCCTCAACAAGCGCTTCGCGGACGCGTGCACGCATCTGGGCATCGAGACGGTCCGGCGCATCAACGTGGGCAAGTCGCACGAAAACGGCGCGGTCGAGGTCCGGCATCGGCGAACCAAAAAGCTGCTGAAGCAGGCGCTGATCTTGCGGGGCAGCCGGGACTTCGCCAGCGTCGAGGATTACGAGCGCTTCGTCCAGCAGACCCTCGAGCGCGAGCACAACCAGCACGTCACGGCGAAGCTCGAGCTCGAGAGCCCCTTGCTGAGGCCGCTGCCGATCAAGCCGGTGCCGACCTACACGACCGAGACGCCGAAGGTCCGGCGCTGGAGCACGATCAAGGTGCGGGGGCGGATCTACTCGGTGCCTTCGCAGCTGATCGGCCACCAGGTCGAGGTCCGGCTGCACGCCAACGAGGTCGAGCTGCGCTACGGCGGTGAGGTGGTCGAGACCTTCCCGCGGCTGCGAGGCGAAGGCGCGCACCGCATCGACTACCGCCACGTGATCGCCTCCTTGGTGCGCAAGCCCGGAGCCTTCCCCAACTACTGCTTCCGCGAGGAGCTGTACCCCTCGCTGATCTTCCGCCGGGCCTACGACGCGCTCGAGCGCGCTCGACCCGGGCGCGGCCACGTCGACTACGTGAGGATCTTGCACCTCGCGGCGATGACGATGGAGTCGACGGTCGAGGCCGAACTCGCGCAGCTGCTCGAGGCCGGCGCGCCCTTCGACTACGCGACGGTCAAGCAGCGGGTCCAGCCCACGGAGTCCGAGGTCCCGCAGCTCGAGGTCGGCGAGCCCGATCTGGGCGTCTACGACGAGCTGCTCGGAGGTGCGGCGTGAACCCTCGACCCCCCGCCCACGCCGAGCAGATCACCACGCTGCTGCGCAGCTTCAAGCTGACGACCGCGGCCGAGGAGCTGGTCCCGCGCCTGGTCACCGACGGCCACGAGCCAGCGCTGGCGACGATCGCCGAGGTCCTGGACCTCGAGGCCGAGGCCCGCCACGCTCGCCGAGTCGCTCGCCTGCGCCGGGCCTCGAAGCTCAGCGTCGGCAAGACCTTCGAGACCCTCGACGACAAGCGGCTGCCGCGACCGGTGGTCCGCAAGCTCCGCGAGCTGCAAGCCGGCGACTTCCTCGACGAGGCGATCAACGTGCTGGCCTTCGGCCTGCCCGGCGTCGGCAAGAGCCACGCCCTCGCGGCCCTCGGCCACGCCCTCGTCGAGCAGGGCCGCTCGGTGCTGTGGACGCCGACCTACTCGCTGATCCAGGAGCTGCTCGCGGCCAAGCGAGATCTGGAGCTGCCCCGGAAGCTGCGTCGGCTCGACAACTTCGAGCTCGTGATCCTCGACGACATCGGCTACGTCAAGCAGTCGGCCGAGGAGGCCGAGGTCCTCTTCACCCTGCTGGCCGAGCGCTACGAGCGACGCTCGACGGCGCTGACGAGCAACCTGGTCTTCAGCGAGTGGGACCGGATCTTCAACAACAAGATGGCGACCTCGGCCGCGATCGACCGGCTCGTGCACCACTCGGTGATCCTGGAATTCAACGTGCCCAGCTACCGGACCGAGAAGGCCAAGGGGCGCAAGAAGGGCTGACGCCCGACGACAACTACACCGGGCTGCGACAACTGCCCGAACGACAACTACCCCGCGCGCGAGGTCGCCGTGCACGGGGACGCGCAAGTCTCGCACCGGCAGGAATAATCGTCGCCAATCGGAAAAAATAATTGACGCTGATCAGACGTACTCCGCGAGCCGCCGCTTCGGTCGCGCCGCCTCCGCGAGGTCGGCGTCGAGCTGCTCAGCCATGCGCACCGAGAAGCGATCGAGCCCGCAGCTGATCGAGGCCACTCCCGGCGGGATGGCCTCCACGGCCCTGCTCGCGGCCTCGAGCATGTCGACGTCTTCGACGATGTCGGCGGACATCAGCTTGACGCGCTTTTCGAGCAACGAACGGCTCGGAGGCCGCATCCCGACCACCCTCAGGATGTTCTCGAGCTCGCGGCTGTTCAGGTCCGCGCTCAGCTCACCAGCGATGCGGGCGAAGTCGGGGGTCAAGCGTCGGGCGATCATACCGACGCACAGCTCCAGCGGCTTGATCGTCGGCCCGTTGTGCACGCCGAGCTCCCGGTAGAGCGCCTCCTCGATCGTGTGCGGCCCCCAGCGTCCGTGGTAGGTCGCCGACGACCGCTGCGACAGGCGAGCGTAGCGTCGGCCTCCGACCTCGACCACGTCGGCCTCCGAGACAGACTCGCGCAAGTCGTCGTCCTCACGCTGCCACAGCACGTCTCGCATCAGCTCCGCCTCCAGATCACGCCGCTGCTCGAAGGTCGCATCTGGCCCGAGCTGCTCGTCGACCTTCTGCTTGATCATCGCCGCGAGCTTCCGCACCAGCTCACTGTTCGGCTTCTTGGGCTGCTTCTTGGGCTTTTTCCGGCTTGCCATGGTGACCTCCAGCCCAGCATGATCTCAAACCTCGGAAACCACAACCGGGGAGTCGCCGTCCTCCTGCAACGCGCAGGGGAGCCTGCTCAGGATCGGATCCGCCCCGGGTTTCCTACGGGAATCAGTGGGGAGCGTTCCTGTCATTGCCCAGACGCCACACGGGCCAAGGAGCACGGTGGGGGATCAGGTGATGGGTGCGGCCAACACGGGCGGGCTGATCCAGCGGAGCTGCGCGAGCTGCAGCGTCAAGCCAGAAGAGGACACGCTCGCGCGCAGCACGACGCTGCGTCGAGCATGCTCGAGCTGCGAAGCCGAGGGGGGCGCTGCGGCGGATGTGCTCGGCCCGTGAGGCCGAAGCGAGGGACGAGGCGTGATCTGGAGGGTATTGGAGGGCAGTACGAGTGCTGGCGGCGAGTGTCGGAGGGAGAGAGCTCTCGCAGTGAGTCGCGTGGGCACATCGCCATGGAGGGGGATGAGGCGAGGGGGGACTGGAGGCGCTCGAGAAGCGGGGGGATGGGGCTCGAGGCTGGGTGGGGCAACTGAGGCGGGGGATGGGAAAAGGGTCTATGCTCCGGGTGCAGCCGGGAGGAGCGTGCTTCCTGAAGGTGAGGGAGCGCGGGTCAGCCAGGAGAGCAGCGTTTCATCCGCCGCAGGGAGGAGTGCCCAAGTGGGTCGAGAAGCTCCCCGACAAGTGGCGCATGGCCCCCGGCGGGGCGAAGTAGGACGCGTTGACACGGAAGAGCTAACCTGGCTGCGAGACAAAGCTCATGCTGGTTGCCCCGCACACTGGGATGTCCAACTGAATAGTGGAAATATTCATCAGAACGTAGGATTCGACGGTAATCACCTGAAGAGAGACTCGTCCCATGCGAAGCACAGAAGCAGTACACGTGGATCTCCTGATCGACGGTGGGGAGGAAGGTCTTCTCACCGTCGCCCTGAACGCGGGAGAGTTTGGTCTTCAGTGGCACTTGTTGCCAGGCGGAGGGTTACGAGCGATGCAAGGCATGCTCTCAACGGGAACTGGCGAGAGTCGAGAGTTGATTGTCGGAGAGATATTCGGCGTTCCCCTGCGCCTGGTAGGGAGGGAAGGAATCTTTAGCTTCAAGTCGCTCTCCTCTGACTCCTCAGCCGACTTGTTTCGCTTCGATCTATCACCAGCGATGGTCGAATCGCTCATTGCGGCTTTGAGTGACGCTGTAGAGGAATGGGAAGACCGATAGTTGTCGCTTTTACCCGCGTGCCCGCGCTGCGTCTCGTCGGACACTTTGGGCGGGGCCGGAGCAGCCCACGGCGCTGCCTATTCTGACCACTCGGACGCGTCCGCGAACGCCCGCGCCCGCGCCCGAACCGATTCCTCATCGTCGCCAATAAGCGACTCCACTGCTTGTCGGACCAGGCTTGCTCGACGGGCGTCATCCCCAACCTCAAGGGCTTCGTCAAAGGCTGAATGTCGCACTTCGGGGTTAGGGTCCATCGTAAGCACGAGATGCATGGCGTCGCCAAGCGTTCCCCCATGGATAATCAGGGCGTGCCGAGCCGCGGCCCGCACGTCCTCCTCCTCATCTTCAAACGACGCACGCAGCAGTGCGGCCGTCAGGGGCGCAGACAGGTGCGGCAGTTCAGCTGCTTCGCGTGCCGCACTCTCGCGGGCGTATTTCGCGGCCAAGAAGGGAGGGACAAACGCTTCGCGTTCCATCTCTGAGACCCGCGGCGTCCGGCGCCCGATCAACAATGAGACCAATGTGTTCTCGTCCTGGGCCACTAGTGATGTCCTCCTCTCAGACTACCCGCGTGTCCGCACATCCTCGCACCTAAACAGTAGCGACAACGTGACCGCCGACCAAGCCGAAATGGGAGATCTGCTGGCGGCAGATCCCGGGGGGCAGGAGCGGAGAAGGCGAGGCGTGAGCTGGAGGGTATTGGAGGGAGGGCAGTACGAATACTGGCGTCGAGTGTCGGAGAAAGAGATCTCCCGCCGGGAGTCGCGTGGGTACATGCCCATGGAGGGGGATGAGGCGAGTGTGGGACTGGAGGCGCTCGAAGAGGCGGGGGATGAGGCAGGGGGCTCGAGGCTGGGTGGGGTAACCGAAGCGGGGGATGGAAAAAGGGTCTATGCTCCGGGTGCAGCCGAGAGGAGCGTGCTTCCTGAAGGAGAGGGGGCACGGGCCAGCCAGGAGAGCAGCAATATATCTGCCGCAGAGGGGACTCATATCGTCTCCGCGAGGCCGAGGAGAACGCCATGAGCAACGACAAGAGTCAATCACTTCGAGTGAGCGTCATCCTCAGACTAAACGACGTCACACGGGCCAAGGAGCACGGTGGCGATGAGCGAAGGCCGATCAACTCACAGCCAACAAGTTCCCCCGATGGAGCAAACGCGATGAGCATTTTCAATCAAATCAACCAGCAACTACCCCTGAAAATATCCCACGCGTCTTGGACCGGTGAAGTGCTCACCATCTCCGGCACGGATTGGGGATTGAACACCCCTGGAGCTTGGAGGATCCGAACCCCGAACCGGGTACTTGCCGCATGTTTTGATGACAACGCATCGGACGACGTCGGGAAGCTCGTTGGTCGTTTGGTTGTGCGAGTCGAGGCTCAGTCGGCAGACTTCGCTGTTGATCCTCGTTTAGTGCTCGACAACGGCGAGTTCCTCGAAATATTCTCGTCCGATACCTTCGAGCCGTGGACGTGGCGACTCCCATCTCCACCCGTGTGGGTAGCGGCACCTGCTGATGAGGCATGGGTGCAGAGGATCAAGGAGGGCTTGTAGGAGGTGATCGGCAGACTCGACACGGGCCAAGGCCATCCAGGGGTTCGAGAGCCAAGGAGGGACGCTCGAGTGCAAACAGACAAACAACTCGTTCCAGACATTGCTGCTTTGCTTGGTGTGCCGTTCGTCGCGGCGAACTGGTCAGGAGTCGATGCGGTACTCCCAATCCTCGAGAAGATGAAAGTAGAGGGGGCGGTGGTGGTGTTCAAGTTCGATGGAGAGCGTGGTCTCGAAGACAACGGTGCATACACGGCAATCGCGTCAGGACCCCCTCTCGGTGAGGATTTTCTCCGAGTTGATGCGGGCACGCTCGAAGAAGCTCTTGCTTACGTGATCGTTCGATACGCAGCAAAGAGGTGGGGGTATGTTCGCCCGAGTTGAGCGAAGCCCGGGCGGACGCCACAGGGGCCAAGGTTACAAAGCCTTGCAGTCCCGTTTTCAAGCTCAACAGCCGTCAGTCTATTCGCTGCACCGTTTGCGATTTCATGAGGCTGTTGGCGGTGCCTCTGCGTCGCAATGCCGGTTTTCTCGGGCGCGACTGCTCATTTCGCTCGTCGAGGTGAGGATCTGGTTGCTGGTCGGGGACCCTGGTACAATGTTCCCCGCGGCAACACCATGAGTGAGATTTTTTCATATGTCCATGAGGCTCTTGGCCTCTTTTCGCCCGAGAATGGCCTCGACGAATTGACAGCCTCCAATCTTTTGCGGCATCAACTGGAGACTCCGGTCTGGCGAGAGGGGTTGTCTAGGGAACTTTCCGAAATGCTCTGCAGCGACGATACGGACTGGCTCTCCGTGGTGGACAATGACGACTTTTGCATGGGCGATTTCACCGGGCGAGGTGACGCTCGGGCGTTTGTGGAGCGCCTCCTTGCTCCATTTGTCACTCGAGCCGTAGGCGGCACCCCGGTTGCCGGGGTCGACGTCGGTGGGCGCCACGAGGTGAACATCAAGGTTTCAGATTGAGAGACGAGCATGATTCGAATTGTGGCGCAGACCCGAGAATTTCATGCTATCAAGTTCGTAGACGCCATCCGCAGAGCGACAGGTGTCGGGCTCGAGGACGGCCTTGACCATGTACGAAGGTTGAGCGAAGGCGAGGTCCTGTTGATAACGCCGAGGCCCGGAGTCTCAGACGAGGACTTGGCCTTGTGGCTTGGAGGCTGTGGGGTTGCATGAATTGTGTGAGTTGAAAATGAAGATGCGGAACATCACGGATGGCGGTAATGTGCCATGGCGAAGAGGATGAGCTTCTGTGCGGGTGACCTGCCGGCGGCGGACCCTGGAGCGAGTCTTGTCCACGGCGAAGTAGCCTTGGCTTCGCTGAGCGAGGCATGGGACAATCGGGAGCCATGGCCCTGCTGAGGATCATCGAGGGAGAGCACTGCGGGGCGTGTTTCGTCCTCGATGAGCGCACGCAGACGGCGGGGCGTGATCCCAGCTGCGACGTCTTGCTCGTCGATGCAAAGGCATCGCGTGTGCATGTTCGGTTTTTGTGGGCGCAGGGAGGCCACGTGGTCGTGGATCTCGCCAGCAAGAACGGTACGAAGGTCAACGGTGCGTCGATCCGCGAGCGCAGGCTCGCTCATGGTGATCTCCTGGAAGTCGGCGCTCACGTGCTGCGCTTCGAGGATGAGGCGGGCGAGTTCTCTGGCGAGGAGGCGCGGGGGGAGACGCAGGTCTCGGCGTGGTTGCGGGTGCTCGAGGGCGCTCGGCCCGGGGCTTCGTACTATCTGGGTGAGCGCACCTGTACGGTCGGTCGTGATCCGGGAAACGTGATTCAGCTGGTCGACGATGACATCTCGCGCCACCACGCGCAGTTTCGTTGGCGGGGGGATCACCACGTGATCAGCGACATGGACAGCACGAACGGGGTCCGCGTCAATGGACGTCGGGTGGAGGAGGCGCGCCTCGGCCACGGGGATCGGGTGATGCTTGGCGGCCATGTCCTGCGCTTCGAGATGATCGCGGCGGCGCCCTACTTCAACGAGGTCCTCGAAGGAAAGGACACGCGGCCGCGCAACCGGGCGGAGCCGACCCGGGTCATCAACGTCTCGGAGCTCTCCGAGCTGGCGTTGCTCGACGAGAGGGGCAGCGTCGTCGATGCCCTCGACATGGGGTCGATCGAGATCGATATCGAGGTCGTGGAGGATAGCGCCGTGTTCGTGTCGTCGGCTCGGCGCGAGTCGAGCTGTGAGCAGGCGGTGCGACGGCTGAGTGAGCAGATCGATCAGGATACGAGCTTGGAGGCCTTTTGGACCGTGGCGCTGGACGAACTGGTCCTGGCGCTCGATCCCGATCGCGCGGTGCTCTTCTTTTTCAGGGGCGCGAGCCTGGGACCGCGCGGTATCCATGTTCGCGGTCAGCCGCATGTCGCGGCGTTGCCGAGGGACCTGTCGCAGGGGGCGATCCGCGAGGTGCTGCGCAGTCGTGGGCCGACGCGTGTGCGCGAGCAGGGGGGAAGCTTCGAGGGGGCGGCCGTGTGTGCGCCGATGCGCGTCCCCCAGGCTTACTACGGACTGGTCTATGTCGATCGCTTGGGTCGAGCGCCGCGCTTCGACGACGAGGAGTTCGAGCTGGTCATCTCGAGCGCAGAGATCATCGCCCGTGGTGTGTTCGCGCGGACGCGACGTCGTTAGTGTGCGCGCCAGAGGACTTGAAGGGCCCCAGGCTTGGAGCACTGGCCGCTGACTTCGTTGCTCGTCAGTCATTTGTGCCCGACAGACTCCCTCCTCGCGCCTCGTCAGCAACCGGCGGTCCGGCGCCTGAGACCCTTCAAGTCCTCTGGCGCGCACACTAGCGACGCCGTGCTGGGGCCGTTCGGGCTCAGTCCTCCGGCGCGCAGCAGCAGCGAGCGTGGGTGTTGATCGTCCAGTCGAGCGGAGCTTCGCAGGTGGCCAGCACCGACATGTTGGGATCCATGCACCGGTTTTCGCTGAGCCCCACGCCGAAGGTGGCCTGCGCGCAAAACCAAGACGAGCAGCCTTGCTCGTCGGCCGAGCAGCCTCCGGGGACGCAGGCCTCACCGACCGCGCCGCATAGCTCGGCGCAGGTCTGGTGATGGTGGGCGGTCTGGCAGGGCGACCAGTGCGGCTGAGGGCGAGGCGCAGTCGGTGTGTCGTCGTGGCGAGCGAGCGAGACCAAGGTGAGGGTGAGGAGCACGATGAACACGCCGCCGAGGGTCAAGGCGATGGTCCACTGGCGTGGTTTGCTGGGGAGGGCGCGCCCGAGAGGGTGAGGTGCGGTCGGTGGGGCCGGTGGGGTGTCTGGAGGGGGCGCGGAGTCCTCGGGCTTCGGGGCCTTCGAGGCCTCGAGATTCTCGGCGATGGTCTCGGGGTCGAGGGTCTCGGTCTCGTGGGCGCTGGTGGCCGGCTGGCTGGGGGTGAGGGTCGCCAGCGGAGGCGGAGTCGCGTCGCCGAGGGCGAGTGACTCGGAATGCGAGGCGGCGAGGTGCGTGGCGTCTGCTTCGCTCGTGGGGATGTCGACGGCGAGGGCCGAGGGCCGCGGGCCGAGGTCGACGAATTCGCGGACCAGGGTCTCGAGCTGGAAACTGAGGTCGCGCATCCCCGACCAGTTGTCGAGGCGCTCGAGGGCCTCGCGGGCGCTGGCGAGGCGCTCGCGGGGATCGGGCGCGAGCAGGTCGCGGCGTAGCGCGTCGAGTTCGGGGGGGACCGCGACTCCGAGGGGCGGGACCTCTCCGCGCAGGATCATCCCGTAGAGCTGGCCGTCGTCGTCGGCCTGGGAGCGAAACTTTCGGTTGTCGAGGAGCTCGTGGAGGATCGCGCCGACGGCGAAGAGGTCGATGGTGGGCTCGCGGGAGCTACCGGCGAGCTGCTCCGGCGGCATGTAGCGCGGCTTGCCTCTGACGAGGTTGCTGCTGCTGTCTTCGCTCGACAACCGCGCGATGCCGAAGTCCATCAGCTTGACCTCGCCGCCGACGGAGAGCATCACGTTTTGCGGTGAGACGTCGCGGTGGATGATCTGGCCCTTGCGGCCGCGATGGTCGAGCTCGTGGGCGTAGGTGAGGGCGCGCAGCAGCTTGGCGATGATGAAGGCGCTCTGGACCTCGCTGAGGCGCTGTCCGACGGCGCGCATGCGGGCGCAGAGCTGGGCGAGATCGAGGCCGTCGACCCACTCCATGACCATGGCGCAGCGCTCGCCGTCTTCGACCACGTCGAACACCTGCACGATGTTCGAGTGGCTGAGCTTCATCGAGAGCCGAGCCTCCTGGACGAAGAGCTTGCGTAGACCTTCGGCCTCGAGGTGGCGGCGGGCGAGCAGCTTGATCGCTACGAGCTTCTTTGCCCCGACGGAGGTGCGCCGCTGGCCGAGCCAGACCTCGCCCATGCCCCCTTCACCGATGCGACGGAGCAGAGTGTAGGCGCCGATCGTCTCCACCCCTGTGCTTCTGACATGCCCCCCTTGGGCGGTCAACTCTCAATAGACCAAGTTGCAAGCGAGGGCAGGATCCGCGACGCAGGTGTTCCCAACACAGGACGCCGAGCCAGCACAGACCGCGCTGGTGCTGCATCCCTCCCCCAGGGTTCGGGTGGGCTGGCAGGTGAGCCCCAGCCCGCCGTCACAGTAGAGCTCCGGGCCGCAGGTGAAGGTTTCCTCGCAGGACTCGCCTTCACCCGGGGCCGGCTGGCAGGTCAGCGAGTCGATGTCACACATCAGCTCGCCCGTGTTGCCGCAATCGAAGTTGAGGCCGGGGTCACAGGCGTCGCCAAGCACGGGCAGGGGTTGGCAGGTGTAGGTGGCCTCGCTGCCGCGGTGACAGTAGGCCCCCTCTTCACAGGGGAGCAGGCCCCAGCAGCGCTCGCCTACGCGGACGGGGAGCGCTGGCGCGGGCGCGCACAGGTTGTCCTGACAGGTCAGACCCCGGGCGCAGGGGCTGTACCACTGCGTGTCGTATTCGCAGGTTTCTCCTGCGGGGATCGTGCCGTAGAAGAGAGAGCAGACGCCGTAGAGGCGCGGGGCGAGCTCCAGCGCCTCCTCGAAGGGGGCGCAGCCCCAGCGCTGCCAGGTCCACAGCAGCTCGCCGGCGCAGTCTTCGTTCCATCCTTTGCCCGCGGCGATGTACGGCTCGATCACGGCTACCTGCTCGTTGATGCAGGTGGCTTCGTCGGCGTAGCTGTGGGTCGTGCACGCGCAGGCGAAGAGCGACGCGCAGATCTGTTCGGCCAGGGCGCGGGGGCCATCCTCTTGGGCCAGGGGCTGGGCGGCGTCGTTGCCTTGCTCTTCGCTCGCGCAAGATGAGAGCGACGCGAGCACGGCCAGCGTGATCAGGGGAGGCGAGCGACGAAGACCATGCATGGCACGAGCCTATCAGGGCGCAGACGGCCACTCCATGGACGTGGGCGCAAAGCTGTGTAGGCTGTCGTCGTGAACCAGCGAAAACGCCGACGCGCTCGCTGGGCCCGGCGACCGCAGGCAGGCGCCCGGCCCGGCGAGTTCGTGCTCGCCGAGGCCGACGCCCCCGCGCACGTCCGGGCCTTCGACTATGGCTCGGAGTACTGCCGCGAGTGGCAGCCTGGGCTCGAGCAGCTCGAGCCCATGGGCAAGGCCCAGCGCGAGGCCGACAAGGTCGCGGTCCGTTGGATCGACGTCGACGGCCTGTCGGACGCGAGCTTGCTCGGGCGCCTGGCCGATGCCTTTCATGTCCACCCGCTGGCTCTCGCGGACATGGTCAACGTGCCTCAGCGTGCCAAGGTCGATCCTTATGAGCACAACCACCTGGTGATCGTGCGCATGGTTCGGCTGATCGAGGGCGGGGTCATCGACTACGAGCAGGTCAGCATGATCGTCGGCGATGGCTGGCTGGTCACGGTCCAGGAGCAGGCCGGCGATGTCTTCGAGCCGCTGCGCATGCGCCTGCGCGAGAAGCTCGGCAACGTGCGCAGCATGGGCGCGGACTACCTGGCCTACGCGCTGATCGACGCGGTCGTCGACGCCTACTTCCCCGTCGCCGAGCACCTCGGCGGGCAGTTCGAGGACCTCGAGCGCGAGATCATCGAGGACGGCGGCGATCGTGACGACCTCAACCGGATCCACGCGCTGCGCGGCGAGCTGCGCGACTTCGAGCGCCCGGTCCGGCAGATGCAGAGCCTGCTCTCGACGCTGCTCCAGGGCGAGCAGAGCCCGATCTCGCCGGAGGTCCGGGTGTGGCTGCGCGACGTCCAGGACCACGCGCTGCAGGTCCGCGAGCAGCTCGACCGCCAGCGCGACTTCGCCAACGCGCTGATGGAGCTGCACCTGTCGACGGCCAACAACCGCATGAACGAGGTCATGAAGCTGCTCACGGTGATCAGCAGCATCTTCATCCCCCTGACCTTCATCGCCTCGATCTACGGCATGAACTTTCAGCACATGCCGGAGCTGACCTCGAGCGCGGGCTACCCCGTGGTCCTGGTCGTGATGGTGCTGATCGCCAGCGCGCTGTTCGTGTTCTTTCGCCGCCGCGACTGGCTGTGAGCGGTCGCGGGGCGCTGGGGTGCGGGCTCAGCCTTCGCCGAGCACCTCTTCGAGGACCAGGGCCAGGCGCAGGCCGGCCTGCTGGAGGCGCTGCTCGGCGACGGGGAGGTTGCGCTGGTACCAGTCCTCTCCCAGGGTGTCGCCCGAGCGGATCGGGGTGATGCCGTCGGCGTGCAGGTAGCCCTCGGCGGCGCCGATCAGCCGTGACTCCTCGAGCCAGTCGTAGACCGAGCCCCGGCCCCAGCGCGCGCGGGCTTCGGGGGTGACGCGCTCGTCGAGGCGCTGGGCGTAGGTCTGCCAGTCGATGCCCTCGCGGCCGAGGTGGATCGCCACGAAGCCGCCGTCCCAGACCGCGTGGAGGTTGGTGCGCTCCTTGGCGGGGGTGAACTCGAGCATGCGCAGCTCGTTGATGTCGTTGCCGCCGCGGTCCTCGGCGTGGCCGGCGTGCAGGGGCTGGTGGGCGTCGCCGACGAAGTGGGCGAGCAGGCGCAGGGCCTCGGCGCGCTCGGCCTTGCTGGCCCGTTGGCTGCGCAGGATCTCGGCGTAGTAGGCCATGCCCGTGGCCACGCAGCCCGAGCGCTCGAGGCATAATTGATGGAGCTCGCGCGGGCTCAGGCGCGCGCCCAGGTTGACGTAGTGGCTCGACGCGACGAAGGCGAGCTCGGGGACCTGGCGGGCGACCTGATCCGCCCAGGTCGAGGCCGTGGCCAGGGTCGTGTACTCGGGGGTGTCGGCGAGCAGCTCGCGGACCTTGGCGCGGGTGTCTTCGCTGAGGTTGCGCTCCGCGATCTCGCCGACGATGCGGTGGCCATCGTCCCACCACGCGTGGGCCGTGCTCGGGGTCAGGGCTGCGAGGCACAGGCCAAAGGCGAGCCACCGTCGCTTTGGTCGGGCGGCGCGGCGGCGGCCGACGTCGAGGTTGGGTCGGAGCATGCCGGGAGGCTAGCAGCTGGCGGGGGGGTGGTGACGATCTCCGCTCCCCTGCACGCGGGGGCCTCCCCCTGCCGCGGGTGAGGAAGAGCCTGCGAACGTCGCCGCTCGCGCCCGGCTTTGCGGTGACGAGGCGTGACGGGCCGTGTCGGCTCGTCCGTCCAGGTTCGCGGGCGGGGGCCCGCGCCTCGGGCTGCACGCGGCCCGCGGGGAGATTGGGGATAGGGCCGTGGATCCGCGCTCTGGGAGGGTATTTGGCTCGCGCTCGGGTTGGTCGGTGAACGGTTCGCGCGGCCTTCGAACCGTTCGCTTCGGTGATCCGCCGGTTGCTCCCGCGTACCTGACGGTCAGGCCCCTTACCCCCCAAGGTGGTCCGGCGTGAGGGCGTGGTCGTGCCCCGACGCGGACCTACGCCCCACCACCTCGAGCGGAGCCGAGCCATGTTCCAAGAACACTACGAATCCCACCCAGCCGATGAGGCATGGGACGAGCCCACCCGACCCCCGACGGGGATCTGCTTCGTGGGCAGCTTCGAGGGACGCACGCTGACCACGCTGGATATCGGCGGGGCGCCCGGATGGTTCGCCGGCGAGCTCGCGGCGATCCTCGGTCTGCGCCTGGGCGCCTCGGAGCTCGCGCGTCACCTTGCGCTCGACTGGGCCGACGAGGCCAGCGAGGGCGAGCACTGGCTGCGCATCGGTGAGCTCGAGCTCGCCGAGCTCAAGGCCGCGCTCGAGGATCGCGGGCAGGTGCTCCCGGCCAGCCTGGTCGAGGCCAGCAGCAGCTTGATCCTGCGCGAGCCGGGCGTGGCCCTGGCGGTCGCGCGCCTCGCAGGTCAGGGCTCGGGGGCAGGGGAGCGCCTGCTTCGTCACCTGCGCGAGCGGGTGATCTCGGAGGTCGAGGCGCTCTCGCGTCGCGTCCGGCACAGCTCGCCGCTCGAGCGCCAGATCGCGGCCGTCGCCCGCGAGCGCCTCGACTTCGAGCGTCGGCGCTGGGAGTACGACGCCCTCGAGGGGCTGTGCGAGTCCGTCGAGCGCGAGGCCGAGGTCGATCCCGAGGTCGTGTGGGCCTACCGGGTCGTGGCCGCCGAGGTCGCCCTCGACGGCTCGCTGTGGCAGCTCAAGCCGACCATCGGTCACGGCTGGCTCAGCCCCACCGAGATCGCCCGCCGCCACCTGGGCGTGACGCCGCAGCGCGTCGGACAGGTCATCAGCTTGCTGGGTCTGCGCGAGAGCAAGGTCCACAGCAAGGCAGTTCTCAACAAAGCCGTCGGTCGAGATCGGACCGTCGTCACCCATCTTTACAGCCCGGCCGCCGTCGGGCTCATCGAGCGCGAGCTCAGGAGTCGAGGATACCGCCGTGTCGAGTGAATCCACTACCGCTACTGCAAACAACACCGCGAACGCTACTACCCCCGCCAAGAACGAGGTCCGCATCTGGGTTGCTCGCGACGCCGACGCCAACCGGATCAGCGCCGTGCTCGAAGCCCTCGGCTACACCGTGCTGCGCGAGCTCGAGGAGGGCGACGGGCCCTCGCGGCTGCGCTGGGCCGTCAACCGCCTCGCCCAGCGTCACAAGCTGACCGGGCGCGAGCAGGACATCCTCGAGCGCGTGCTGGCCGGGCGCAACAACGAGGAGATCGGCGTCGATCTCGAGATCAGCCGCGCCACGGTCAAGTGGCACATGCACAACATCTTCGCCAAGAGCAACACCAGCAACCGCGAGAGCCTGCTGCGCCTGGCCCTGCAGCTCGGCGGCGCCCGTGACCCCGGCTCCGAGGGCGAGGAGAGCCCCGCGCCGCGGCCTTCCGAGCAGGCCACCGAGCCGCACAAGGCCGCGCCCGCGAGTGATCCGATCCCCGCGGCGGCCGTGCCCTCGAAGGCCTGGTAGCCGCGGCGCTCGAGCGCAGACGACAAGCACAGACAGACGAGTAGAGAGAGCGGGCGATCTTCGGGTCGCCCGCTCTCTTTGTTTGTCTGTCTGTGCTCGGTCGTCTGCGTCCGGCTGGCTGGCTGGCTGATTGTGGGTTCGTTGTGGATCGTGCTGTGTAGCGAGGGTCGAGCGGCCGATGGGCGTGAACGGGCGCGGTCAATTTCGCGCTGGCATCGGTGCGCGATGGTTTGTCGCCGGTGCCCGACGGTGACGGACGGTTACGCCACGTTCGGGCTGGGCCCCATCCCGACCGAGCGGGCGTGGGCCCGCGAATTCGGCCTGTTTACGGCCAGCACGGAGGACGGGCGTCACCGGCTGGTG
This sequence comes from Pseudenhygromyxa sp. WMMC2535, assembly GCF_011083025.2. Lineage (NCBI taxonomy): Bacteria > Pseudomonadati > Myxococcota > Nannocystales > Nannocystaceae > Pseudenhygromyxa > Pseudenhygromyxa sp. WMMC2535. The sequence continues at coordinate 250,197 of NZ_JABJWV010000001.1, read as the reverse complement.
GTTCGTGGCGGAGACCCGCCGGTTGCACTGCGGTCCCTGACGGTCCGCCCTCCGGGGTTGCATGTTGTCCCTGCAAACGACGGGTCGAGACGACGACGACATCGCCTCCCTCCTCCTCCTCTTCTTCATCTTCATCACTCGCTTTCCAACGCAGGAGCTCATCATGGACACCAACACCGCCACCACCACCGCCGCCACCATCTCCATCACCAACCAGGTCCACATCCGCGTCGCCCGTGACGAGGACGCCGCTCGCATCAGCGCGGTGCTCGAGGCCCTCGGCTACAGCGTCCTGCGTGAGCTCGACGAGGGCGACGGCCCCGCGCGGCTGCGCTGGGCGGTGAGCCGCCTGGCTCGCACCCACAAGCTCACCGACCGCGAGCAGGACATCCTCGAGCTGGTGCTCAACGGCCGCAACAACCAGCAGATCGGCCGCGAGCTCGAGATCAGCCGGGCGACGGTGAAGTGGCACATGCACAACATCTTCGCCAAGACCAACACGGGCAACCGTGAGAGCCTGCTGCGCCTGGCCCTGCAGCTCGGCGGCAACGCCAACGGCGAGCTTGAGCATGCGCCGGTCTCGGCCGTGAAGCCGCTGTCGACCAGCATGCCGCGGCCGAGCACCAGCGTGGCTTCTTCGAGCAGCTGGGGCGCGAACGAGGACGTGACCTCGCGGGTGGACTTCGACCAGCCGCGCGTGCCCTCGGCGGACTCGGTCCCCTCCAAGAGCTACTACTAGGCCCCCCTCGTTGGGGCGTCGTTTGGGGCCGTGCACGTCCGCTGCTTCGCAGCGAACGCCCCCTCGCTGCGCGAGGGGGACGGGCTTCGAATGAGGTCTACGGTGCTGACGTAGTGACCCCCGGAGGGGGTCTGGTTAGGCCCCCCTCGTTGGGGCGTCGTTTGGGGCCGTGCACGTCCGCTGCTTCGCAGCGAACGCCCCCTCGCTGCGCGAGGGGGACGGGCTTCGAATGAGGTCTACGGTGCTGACGTAGTGACCCCCGGAGGGGGTCTGGTTAGGCCCCCCTCGTTGGGGCGTCGTTTGGGGCCGTGCACGTCCGCTGCTTCGCAGCGAACGCCCCCTCGCTGCGCGAGGGGGACGGGCTTCGAATGAGGTCTACGGTGCTGACGTAGTGACCCCCGGAGGGGGTCTGGTTAGGCCGTCTGGTTTCGCCCTCCAGAGAGGGATCGTTGGCTCTGCGAAGATTTGTCTTCGTGGGGCCGTTGGTCTTGGTTTTGGGGACTCAGCGGGTCTCGACGAGCTCGAGGCGGTGGACGAGGCCGGGGAGGCCGTGGGCGAGCTGGTCGTCGGTGCTCTGCTCGGCGGGGGCGCTGCCTTCGGCGGGGCCGCGGCACAGCAAGGTGCCGTCGAGCTGAGCGGCGCAGGGGGAGTCGATGGCGACGACGTCGTGGATGCGGCCGAGGGGGCGGGTGTCGATGCGCTGGATGGGCTCGTGTTCGCAGTTGAACTGGGCGGCGCCGATGAGCGAGCAGCCGCAGGCGCGCTGCTCGCAGCCTTCGACGGTCCAGGTCTCGGGCTTGGTCTCGGCTTCGGTCTCGGCCTTCGTGGGTTTGGCGACGCAGGTCCACTGGCTGCCGGCATGGACGCACAGGCGGTTGGTCCACTCGGCGATGGCGTCGGCGTCCTCGATCGCGAGGCCCTCGACCTCGCGCAGGCCGGTGGCCCGAGACCAGCACGAGACCTTGCCCTGGTGCAGGGCGCAGCCTTGCTCGGTGTCGCTGTCGGGGAGCAGGTCCACGACCTCGCGCAGGGCGTGGCTGGGATCTCCCAGGGGGATCAGCGGGGTGAACTCGAGGGCGTCGATGGTCCTGGCGGGGGCGCTGGGGCAGCTGGGGGCGCCGGCGCTGTCGATGACGCAGCCGCCTGCGAGGGCGCGCAGGTGGCCGAGGGCGGTGAGCTCGACGGGGTCTTGGCCGGGGAGCCAGCACCAGGCCTCGCCCTCGCCGTCGCGGATGCAGCTGCGCATGCCGGCGCACTCGAGCTCGACGGCCGGGGGGAGGCCGGGGACCCGGGGCAAGGTCGTGCTGGTGCTCGCGCCGCAGTGGACCGCGCCGGTCTTGGTGCGCGCGCAGACCATGGAGCGGCGCGCGGGAGCGCCGGTGCACAGCTCGGCGATCTCGAGCTCGGCGGGGTTCTTCTCCGGCAGGGCAGCCGGCGGGTCGAGGAGGCGCAGGGAGGCGAAGGCGTCCTCGATGCCCTTCCACTGGTCGGCCGAGCGGGGCATGCGGCAGTGGACGACCACGCGGGCGTCGGGGGTCGGGCCGGCGATGGTGCGCACGCGCCCACGCAAGGTGCCGTGGGTGTAGTCGAGCTGCTCGTCACCGGCGAGCTCGAAGGCGTCGGCCTGGTTCGGGGCCGCGACGACGCCCTTGGGCATGGGCCCGGTGCCCTGGCGGCGCAGCTCGATGGCGCAGATCGGCATGAAGGCCGGGTGCTCGCTGGGCCGGTAGGCGAAGGCGAAGTTGGGCTCGTCCTCGTCGAGGCGCTGCCAGTCCGAGGGCACGGTGATCTCGACCCCCGCGGCGCGCAGCTGGTTGCCGTCGACCGCGATGGGCTCGGGCCTGGGCAGCTCCTCGGGGTCGACCTTGCGCGCGCCCGAGGCGTCGAGTGGGTCCTTGGCCTTGCATGCGCCGGTCAGCGTGCACAAGGCGAGGGGGAGGGCAAAGGAGAGGGGGGCGGCGAAGGTGAGGGCGCGGCGGCGCTGCGCGTAGACCATGGCCGCGACGATATCCGCCTTGCTGCACGGGCTCCAGGCGCGCGCTCGGCGGGTCGACTGCCCACGGTGGGGGCAGGGTGCGGGGGTGCGGGGGCGCTCGCGGTGCGTGGAAAACCCTGCGACGCGCTGGGCTTCCTCGCCGCTCTAGCGCCCCAGCGGGCGGTACAAGACGCCCGACGCCAGCATCCAGCAGCCGCTTTGAGGGTCGCAGTCGAGCTGGCCGCCGCGCAGCGCCGCCGAGACGATCAGCAGACGCTCGAGCTCGCCCTCGGCCTGGCTGTAGAGCGCGAGCTGGTCGTCGGCCTTGTACTGCGAGAGCACGGCCAGGCTCTTGCCGTCACCGAGCTCCTCGCCGGGCTGGTAGCCGTCGACGTGCGTCCAGCTGCGCCCGCCGTCGGTCGAGCGCTCACCGCCGACCTCGACGCCGCCGCCGCGGACCTTCAGGCGCCGGCTGCTGGGGCTGGGGCCGGCGAGCACGAAGTGGCGCCCGCCGTCCTCGCTGTACATCAAGGTGGGCGGGTCGTAGCGCCCGCCAGCGACCTGGATCCACACGAGCTCACCCTCGGCGGCGAGGTCGATGACGGGCCGCGAGATGCCGGTGACCACGGGCTCCCACTCGCCGCTGCCGCCCACGCTGCGCAGCAGCTCGCCGCCCGAGGCCGCGGCGTAGACGATGCCCGAGGCCTGGTAGAGCGCGACCCAGTTGGCCGCGGGGAGATCTTCGGTCACGGGCAGCCACACGGGGGAGTCGGCCTTGGCCGCGAGCAGGGTGTTCTTGCCGGCGGCGAGGCGCAGCTTGTCGCTCACGACCATCACGGTGTTGAAGCGCGGCTTGCCGACGAACTCGCCGTCGAACCACGACCCGCCGCCGTCGAGGGAGGTGAGCAGGCGGCTGCCGTTGGTCGCGACGAGGATGTCGCCGACCACGTCGAAGGCGCTCGCGCCCTTGCGACCCAGGGCCAGGCCGCTGGCTGCGGCCCACCCGGCCCCGCCGTCGCGGGTCAGGGCCACGAGGCCGTCGTCGCCCATGGCCATGCCGACCTCGCCGTCGAAGGTCAGCGCGCGCACGTTGGGCAGCCCCTCGGGGGTGCTGATCTCGGCGTCGTAGCGGCAGGCCTCGCCGTCGAGGGGGCCGTCGTCGTCGCAGGGCTCGAGCTTGCCCGGGAGTTCGAAGGCCTCGGTCTCGCTCCAGCTGGTCCCGTCGGCGCTGGTCAGGAACACGCGCCCGTCGCTAGCCAGGAAGTTGCCGCCGATGGCGCCGACCCAGTTGAAGTTCTTGCCGGCGGGGGCCTCGGCATAGTCCCAGTTCTTGCCGCCGTCGTTCGAGTAGATCAGCGTGCCCTTGGCCCCGACGATCACCATGTTGTCGCCGTCGATGACCCCGTCGGTGAGGTCCGTGGAGCCCTGCCAGCGCTGGTCGACCCAGCTGCTCCCGTCCTTGGACAGGGCCACGGCGCCGCCCTTGCCCACGGCGTAGTAGGGTCCGCCGGGCCGCCCGAAGATCGAGCCGACCGACTTGAAGTTCACGGGCAGGCGGGCGGAGATCCAGCTCTCGCCGCTGTCGCGGGTCAGGGCCACGGCGCCGCGGCTCTCGACGGCGAACTCCTCGCCGATGCCAAAGGCGGTGCCGGAGACCGAGCAGACCACGCCCTTGGCCTTGCCGACCTTGGAGATCGAGCAGCTGCCGGCGCTGGTCAGGTAGGTGCGGCCGTCGCCGAGCTGGGGCAGGGCCTCGAGCTCGGTCCACGCGCTGCCGTCGGTGGTCCCGTAGCCCTTGCGGCCGGACCAGGCGAGCACGGCCCCGTTGAGCTCGGCGAGGGTCTTGGGCTTGAACTTGTCGGGCATCCACCCGGCCCCGCCGACCTCGCCCTCGCGGGTGTAGCGGGCCCAGCCGCCGCGCTTGCCGATGGTGATCACGCCGATCTTCGCGGCGAGCACGTCGATGAGGTCGTCCTCGCTCAGGCGCGGGAGCCGGCGCCAGCGCAGGCCGTCGTCGGAGATCGAGATCGCCCCGGGGTAGAGGACCACGTAGGGCCCGCCCGAGTAGCCGGTGACGTCGACGACGCGATCGTCGGCCTTGGTCCAGCGCCAGCTCGCGCCCCCGTCCACGCTCAGCCCGACGTGGCCATCCTTGCTGGCGACGATCGCCTCGTCGTCCGAGATGACCTCGCCGACGACGATCGGCGCGTTCATGAAGGCGTGCAGCGGCGACCAGCGCTTGAAGCGATCGGGCCCGGTGATCGGATCCGGCGGCGGGGCGGGGGCCTTGGCGACCTCGCCCTCCGCCTCGCCGGCCTTGGCCTCGCCCTCGCCAGCGTCGCCTTCACCGGCCGCGGTCTCGCCGGCCGCCGGGGCATCCTCCGCGTCGTCGCTGTCGCCACAGGCGAGGGTCAGGCTCGCCACGAGGGCGAGGGGGACCAAGTTGAGCTTCGCGCGCACCACGGGAGCTTAGCCGAAGTCGAACATCTGCTTGAGCTTCTGCAGCCCAGCCGGGTCGTTGGTCTTGATCTTGCCCCGGGCGATGTCGATGGGCCCCGGCAGCTTGCCCTTGACCACCATGTTCACGAAGATCTTCTCGTCGGTCTTGAGGATCACGTCCGCGTTGTCGACGGTCTTGCCCGCCTCGACGACGCAGCTGTCCCCGACCTTGACCGTGTACTTGTGGTTGTCGATGGAGAAGTAGTAGACGGCCGGTTTGTCGGCCGAGCCCGCTTTGTAGCGGCGCGGCATCTCGTCGAAGATCTGCTTGACGTCCATGGGGTTCCTCGCCGGCACCCTATCTCAGGGCGAGGCCAAACAGAGGTGAGTCTGCTCTCAGCTGGATCGCCCGCGATCTTGGCGAGCCATGCCGAGCCGCCGCGACCGTGGGATGAAAAATGCTGCGCCAAGCCCGCGAGCCGCCGCGATGTGTGGGGGCTAGGAGCGGCCGCGCCACTCTTGCTCGAGCAGCGCGTAGATCCACGAGTCACACCACTCGCCGCTCAGCCACCAGTTCTCGCGCAGGTGGGCCTCGCGGCGCATGCCTTGCTTCTCGAGCACCCGCGCCGACGCGGGGTTGCGGGGGTCGATGTCTCCCCAGATCCGATGCAGGCCGAGGGTGTCGAAGCCAAAGCCGAGGATCGTCGTCACGGCCTCGCTGACGATCCCCTTGCCCCACAGATCTCGACGGAGCACGTACCAGACCTGGGCGTCGCGGTGCTCGGCCCGCTCGATGCCCAGGCCCACGCGGCCCAGGAAGCGGTCCTCGTCTCCCATGGTGATCGCGAGATCGTAGACCCGCCGCGGCTGAGCCTGGGCCTGGGCGACGCTGCGCTCCAAGTAGGTCCGGCTCTCCGCCTCGTCCTTCACGTCGGAAGACTGGTAGCGAGTCACCTCGGGGTCGCCGTCGATGGCCCGGGCGTCTCGCCAGTCCTCGACCGCCAGCTCGCGCAGGGTCAGGCGATCCGTCTTCAGCGTCACCGGGTAGATCGTGGGCAGCTCGGCCATGGCGCGGCAGTCTATCAACGCTCGAAGACCACGAGGCGGTTCGGTCGCGTGTGCGCGACGTAGAGGCGCTGCCCGTCCGGCGAGAGCGCGACGCCTCGCGGCAGCGCGGCGGGGCCGAGGGCGGCGGTCGAAGTGACGCTGCCTGTCGAGAGATCGATCGCCGCGACCACGGCTCCCTCGGGCGCGCCGCCGCTGCCACAGGCGACGAAGGCCGCGGTCGCGTCCTGCGAGATCGCCAGCGCCGTCCCGTAGCGCAGCGCGGGCACGAGGGGCTGCTGCGCCCCGGTGGCGAGGTCGTAGGTGAAGAGCAGGGCGTGATCGAGGGTGCCGAAGAGGCGGCCGTCCGACGCGAAGGCGAGCGCGCTGGTGCGTGCCTCCGGCGGGTCCGTCCACCGCGGCGTGCAGGTCTCGGTGTCGAGCAACATCGTCTGTCCGTTGGTCGTCGCGACCGCGAGCGACGCCCCGTCGGGCGAGAGCGCCAGGGCGCAGATGCTGCCCTGGGCCTCCCAGCGCTGGAGCTCGGCGCCCGTGGCCGCGTCCCAGCAGCGCAGCGTGTTGTCGAAGGGCGACTTGTCGCTGCTGCCCCCGCTGTAGAGCTTCGTGCCCTCGGGAGAGAACACGGCCCGGGCGACGTCTCGCTTGTGGCCTTTGAAAGCCTGCGCGCGCTTCCAGCTGCTCGTGTCCCAGGTGGTGAGCCCGGTCGCGCCGGCGGCGACGCGCTGCGAGTCGGGCGAGAAGCACAGCGCCGCGGGGCGTCTGCCGACGTGCCGCGCCTCGAGCTCGTCGAGGGTCCGGGCGTCGCGGACCCGCAGCTTCTTGTCGTCGCCCGTCGTCGCTACCCACCGGCCGTCGGGTGAGCAGGCGAGCGAGAGGGGGGCGTCCGCGAGGTCGAGGCTGCTCAGTACCTGCACTCGACAACCATCGCGGTGATGTTGTCGGTGCCGCCCGCAGCGTTGGCCGCGTCGATCAGCTCGCTCACGCCCGCCTCGAGATCCGAGGCGCCCTCGACGATCCCCTGGATCTCCTCGTCGGTGAGCATCCCCGAGAGCCCGTCGGAGCACAGCACGAAGCGGTCGCCGTCTTGGATCTCCCACTTGTTGATGTCGACGACGACGTTCTCGCGCATGCCCAGCGCCCGGGTGATCACGTTCTTGTGCGGGAAGTTGCGGGCCTCTTCCTCGGTCATGTCGGGCCGCGCGTCCTTGTAGTCCTCGAGCAGCGAGTGGTCGCGGGTGAGCTGCTTGATCTCGCCCTTGCGCACCCGGTAGACCCGCGAGTCGCCGACGTGGGCGACGTAGGCGTGGTCGCCGTTGATCAGGCAGCTGACCACCGTCGTCCCCATGCCGCGGAGGTTGGGCTCGCTCTGCGACTTTTGGTAGATGCGCAGGTTCGACAGGCGCACGCCAGCGACGAGTCGGTTCTCGACGTAGCTGAGGTTGTGATCGTAGCGATACGGCCAGGTCGCGTCGGCGTCGCGCGAGTGGGCGTAGAACTCACCGACGACGTCCGCGGCGAGCTTGCTCGCAACCTCGCCGCAGGCATGACCACCCATGCCGTCGGCGACGATGAAGAGCTGCTCGTCCTCGATCAGCGCGAAGTAGTCCTCGTTGTGAGTCCTCTTCATGCCGACGTCGGTTTTGGCCGCGTAGCGGATTCGCACAGCGGAAAAATCTTAGACGAGGTTGAGGGAAAAGGAATAGCGAGTCGGTCGGGTTTCCAACTTGGTCCGTGCGTCCTCCCTGATCGGGCCGCCGAGGTGGTCGCTGTGACACCAGCAGAGATCCCTTGGTCTCCAAGATCACGGGAACAACACCCCCTGACGGCCCAAATTGCTCCCAGGCCCCAGCCAAGGCTGGTGTGCGTGTTGACCGCGGTCTGTTCGCGGCTGTCCGTGCCTTGAATTTGCCCCGGGAGCGGCCCAAGCTCCGGGTCTGCTCACCGACCACCCTGTGGGCTTGACATATGCTCAGTGGTCGGCGAGCTTGAGCCACGATGAGCCGCGTTCAGGCACAGCTGCTGACGATCGGTGACGAGCTACTGGCCGGCGACATCATCGATCGTCACAAGGCCTGGCTGGGTCAGCGCTGTCGCGCGCTGGGCATCGAGGTCGTGGGCGCAGCCACGGTACGCGACCGCCGCGAGGAGATCGTCGCGGCCATGACCCAGGCTGCGAGTCGAGCGCAGCTGTGTCTCGTCACCGGGGGTCTCGGCCCGACCACGGACGATCTCACCGCCCAAGCTGCGGCGAGCGCGGCCGGGGTCGAGCTCGAGCGCCGCCCCGAGCTCGCCGAGCGCCTCGAGGCTTTCTTCGCGTCTCGCGGCCGCGCGCTGCTCGAGACCAACCTCAAGCAGGCAGATCTCCCCGCTGGCGCAGAGGTGCTCGACAACCCGATCGGCACGGCGGCCGGCTTCGCCGTGGACATCCAGGGCTGCCTGCTCTTCGCCATGCCCGGCGTCCCTCGCGAGGTGCACAAGATGATGCGCGAGCAGGTCGAGCCGCGGATCAGCGCTCGCTTCGCGCTCACGCCGGTGCCCCGCCGGGTCTACCGCGCCATCGGCCGCGGCGAGTCCTCGGTCCAGCAAGACGTGCATCAGCGGATCGAGGCGGCCCGCCAGCGCTCGCCCGGCCTCGCCAATGTCTTCGTCCACTACCGCGCCCGCTACCCCGAGGTTCAGCTGATCCTCGAGGCCACGCCCGGGCCCGATGGCGCGGCCGCCAGCGCCGAGGAGCTCGCCAGCCTCGACCCCGAGCTGTGCGCGGCCCTGGGCCGGGCCGTGTTCGCCGTCGGCACCCAAGATGGCCCGGCGGAGATCGGCCCGCAGCTGGTTCGCCACCTCGTCGAGTCCGGGCAGACCCTGGCCACCGCCGAGTCCTGCACCGGCGGGGGCGTGGGCGAGGCGATCACCGCCGTGCCCGGCTCCTCCGCCATCTATCTCGGCGGGGTGATCGCCTACGCCAACACGGTCAAGCAGCGTCAGCTCGGCGTGCCCGCGCAGCTCCTCGAGGCGCAGGGCGCGGTCTCCGAGCCCGTGGCCCGAGCCATGGCCGAGGGCGCCCGCGCGGCCCTGGGCAGCGACATCGCCGTGGCGACCACCGGCATCGCCGGCCCCGGCGGGGGCAGCGAGGACAAGCCGGTGGGCACCGTCGACATCGCCGTCGCCAGCGAGCGGGGCACCACCTACAAGCGCCTGCGCCTGTTTGGTGACCGCGCGCAGGTCCGCCGGGGCGCCGTCTCCTGGGCGCTCAAGCTCGTCTGGGATCACCTCGAGCTCGGCCACCGCGTCGACTGAGCCGCCCCGCTCACGTTCATCCCCCTCTCCCTTCCCCTTGTCTGGCTCGGACAACGCAGCGAGCCCAACCCGCGCTAGGGTGCGCACCGAACCTCAGAACAGGATCTCCAAGACCATGGCCAAGCCCGTCCCCGTCAGCAAGCAGCAAGATCAGCGCGGCGCCGCGATCGACCTCGCCCTCGCCACCATCGAGAAGCAATTCGGCAAGGGCTCGATCATGCGCCTCGACGCCGAGGGCAAATTGCCCGGCCAAGACGTGCCGGTGGTGCCCACGGGCTGCCTGGGCCTCGACATCGCCCTGGGCGTCGGCGGCCTGCCGCGCGGGCGGATCATCGAGATCTACGGCCCGGAGTCCTCGGGTAAGACCACCCTCACCTTGCACGTGCTCGCCGAGGCCCAGCGCCAGGGCGGCGTGTGTGCCTTCATCGATGCCGAGCACGCTCTCGACGTCTCCTACGCCCGCAAGATCGGCGTGAAGACCGAGGATCTGCTGGTCTCTCAGCCCGACTACGGCGAGCAGGCCCTCGAGATCTGCGACATGCTCGTGCGCTCTGGGGCCATCGACGTGATCATCGTCGACTCCGTCGCCGCGCTCACCCCCAAGGCCGAGCTCGAGGGCGAGATGGGCGACAGCCACGTCGGCCTCCAGGCCCGGCTCATGAGCCAGGCGCTGCGCAAGCTGACCGGCTCGATCTCGCGTAGCCGGACCATGGTCATCTTCATCAACCAGCTGCGCTCCAAGATCGGCGTGATGTTCGGCAGCCCCGAGACCACCACCGGCGGCAACGCGCTCAAGTTCTACTCGTCCGTGCGCCTCGACATCCGCCGCATCGGCAAGATCAAGCAGGGCGATCAGGTCACCGGCAACCGCACCCGGGTCAAGGTGGTCAAGAACAAGCTCGCCCCGCCCTTCCGCGAGGTCGAGTTCGACATCAACTTCGGCGAGGGCGTCAGCCGCGAGGGCATGCTGATCGACCTTGCCGTCGACGCCAACGTCCTCGACAAGGCCGGCGCCTGGCTCAGCTACAAGGGCGACCGCATCGGCCAGGGCCGCGAGAACGCCAAGAACTTCCTGCGCGAGAACACCGACATGTTCGCGGCGATCGAGACCGAGGTGCTCGGCAAGCACGGGCTCTCGCGTGGGCCGCAGGCGGTCATCGAGGGCGGCCGCGCCGAGCCCGAGCCGTCGCCGAAGGAAGCCAAGATCGTCCGCGGGAAGACCTCCGCGGCCAAGAAGTCGCGCAAGTCCTAGTCGCGCGAGTTCTAGTCGCGCGAGCGCGCCGCAGCGCGCAGCGCGACAGTCTTCGTGGGACGGAGCGCCGGGAGAGAGGCCGGTGCTTCGTCCCTTTTTTTTCGCCTCAGGGCCGCGAGCCGTCGACGCGATAGCGAGCGAGGTCCATGTGGATGTGGTTGTGGTGCAGGCGGTCGAAGTAGGGCGTGACGACCACCGAGAACACCTCCTCGTCGTAGAGCCGGTTGGCGAGGGCGCGCAGGAACTCGCTTTGGGGGCTGGGCGGCTCGTCGAGCTCGGGCTGAAAGTCGGCCTTGACGTCGGCGGACTCGCCGTTGGCGAAGTGGAAGGTCTTCAGGTCGATGCCGTTGGCGAAGCTGTGCTCGCTGAGCATGTCGTAGTTGACCATCTCGCGGCAGTTGTAGGTGCCGATGTGGTCGATGGCGGTGATCCGCGAGCCCATGATGCGGTCGGCCTCCTCCTGGGCGACGCGCTCGAAGTCGGCGAGGGCCACGGCCATGGTGCAGGTCAGCAGCGGGTTCGAGCTGTAGGCGATCTTGCCGGGGCCGCGGCGGAAGCGGACGACCTGGTGGGCCCCGCAGGTGTAGACGCCGTCGCGCTTCTTGCCCACGCCGATGCGCGCGGGTTTGAAGGAGACGCCGGCCTGCTGGAGGCGATCTTCGCAGTCGTCGAGGGGCTCGGGCGGCCCGATGACGGCGTCGTTGTCGGGGTCGAGGTCGGCGTGGCCCCAGGACACGCGCTGGGGCTGCGTGGGGGCCTCGGGGGCTTGGCTGTCGTCACCGCTCGAGTCGAGCGCGGGAGCCTGCTCGGGATCTGGAGCGAGCTCCGGAGGAGACTGTGTGGGCGTGGGCGTGAGGGCAGCGGCGGCGGGGGGCTCGATGCTGGGATCCTCGGGGGTGCTCGTGCGCGAGCCGTCACAGCCGAAGAGCGTTGGCACGAGGACGAGCAGCAGACGCGCAGGGGACGACCGGTTCACGGGCATGGTGGGAGAACGGCTGGGTGCGCGACGGAGGTCTACCCGCAGCGCCGATCGAGCTCACATGTGACGGTAGCGAGAAAATCAGCCGCGATGGAAGTCCTCGCCGCCCATGCGCGTCGGCCCGCGCGCTTCCCCGGGGCAGGGCAGGGCAGGGCAGGGCTGGGTGGGGCTCAAAAACAGCGCTCGATGGCCTCGGACACGGTATGCACGGCCACGCAGTCGATCTTGGCTGCGTCCGCTGGGGCTCCGGCCTCGAGCTTGGCGTGGGGCACGATCGCGCGCGTGAAGCCCAGGCGCGCGGCCTCGGCCAGGCGCTCACCCAGGCGTGGAACCCGGCGCAGCTCGCCCGTCAGCCCGACCTCGCCGATGGCCAGGGTGCCCCGGGGGATCGGCTTGCGCATGTGCGAGCTGGCCACGGCCAGGAGTACGGCGAGGTCGGCCGCGGGCTCGCTCAGGCGCAGGCCGCCGGCGACGTTCACGAACACGTCCTGGTCGACGACGAAGAGCCCCGCGTGACGGTCGAGCACGGCCAGGAGCATGGCGAGGCGGGCCGGGTCGGCGCCGACGCAAGTCCGCCGCGGGGAGCCGCCGGGGCTGGGCCCGAGCAGCGCCTGGACCTCGAGCAGCAGCGGCCGCGAGCCCTCGAGGGAGGCGGTCACGGCCGAGCCGATGGCCTCGCCCGGGTGGTCGGCGAGGAAGGCCTCGCTGGGGTTGGCGACCTCGCTCAGGCCGACGCCGGTCATCTCGAACACGCCGAGCTCGGCGGTGCTGCCAAAGCGGTTCTTGGTGGCTCGGAGCATGCGGGTGGCTCGCTCGTCGTCGCCCTCGAAGCTGAGCACGGCGTCGACCATGTGCTCGAGCAGGCGCGGGCCGGCGAGCTGGCCGTCCTTGGTGACGTGGCCGACGACGATCACCGGGACGCCGCGGCCCTTGGCCCAGCTCAGCAGGTGCCCGGTGACGCTGCGGATCTGGCTGATGTTGCCGGGCAGGCCGTCTTGGGCGTCGCTGTAGACCGTCTGGATCGAGTCGACCACGAGCAGGTCCGGGCGGCGCTCGGCGGCGGCGTCGAGGATCGACTCGATGCGGGTCTCGGCCAGGAGCAGCAGGCGCTCGTCGTGGGTGGAGAATTTTCCGCCGCGCAGGCGGGCGGCCCGTCCGGCGACCTGGGCCACGGACTCCTCGCTGCTGGCGTAGAGCACGGTGGAGCCGCCGGCGACCACGGCCGCGCAGGCCTGGAGCAGCAAGGTGGACTTGCCGATGCCCGGGGCGCCGCCGACGAGGACCACGCTGCCGGGGACCAGCCCGCCCCCGAGCACGCGGTCGAGCTCGCCGATGCCCACGCGCAGCCGAGACTGGCGCTCGGCCTGGGCTTGGGCCTGGGTGACCGGGACGACCGTGGCCTCGCTGGTGGCGCTGCGCAGGACCACGCGCTCGCCGGCGGTCGGGCGGTCGACGACCTCCTCGATGGTGTTCCACTCGCCGCAGCTGGGGCACTGGCCGAACCACCCGCGGGTGGTTGCGCCACAGGCGGTGCACTGCCAGCTGGTCTTTTGCTTGCGCTTGGCCATGAGCGCGTCAGTGTACGCGCCACGGCGCCTCGCACCAGTGGGCGCGCGAGGCGGGAGCGGCCCGTGAACGGGCAGACTTCGATCACGCTGCGGCCGAGCTTCGAGCCACTTGGTACTCGAAGCCCGGCCGCGACGCGCACTGGCGCGGATCAGTACTCGTAGCAGACGTCGTCGGCGAAGAACTCCTGGCCGCCGAAGCCGAAGAAGTTGATGGAGGTGCCGCTGGTCGGGATGATCTCGACCGCGCCATAGACTCCACCGAAGAAGGAAACCTCGCTCACGGAGATCTGGCAGCCGCCGATGACGGTGCCGTCGAGGTCCATGAGGTCGTCGGTGTTGTAGAAGTCACCGTTGACGACGAAGTTCACGTTCCCGCCGAGGTCGGCGTAGAGGAACTTCGCGCTGTCGGCCGCGCTGTTGGGGAACACGTAGGTGTTGATGTTGTTGAGGTTGACTTCGGGCGCAGTGCCGTTGGCGTAGTTGGAGGCCACGATGGTGGCGGTGCCGGCGTAGGTCGTGGTCCCGCTCGACCACTCGAAGGGCTGATAGAGGATGGTGGAGGTGCCGGTCGCAGCGAAGCCGCCCACGGCGTAGCTCGTGCTCACGCCAAAGGTGGAGTAGTCGATGCAAGCCGAGGCCGCGGAGGCCGAGCCCGCGGCGAGGGTGAGCACACCGGCGGTCAGGACAGGGAGGAGCGCGCGAGTAATGAGGCTCTTGGTCTTCATGGTTTTGTAATGTGAAGGATGTGTCTGATGATTTGAAGTCTAAAATGCATGCTTTGTCGGTGTGCATGTGTGAGCGTTCTTTGTGTTGCTGAAATGTCCTGTGTCTGATTTGTCTCTCGCTCTCGAATGTGTCGTGACTTTCTTGGCTGGTCCTGCGCGCGAGAGTGAAATGTGTGTATGGTCGACATGGTGATATTCATCGTGGCATTGCAGCGCTTCGCCTGGACATCGGCGTGTAGTCTTTGCGCTCGACTTTTGGTTCAATTCTCGGAAGGAGGGGAGGCGGCCGAGTGATGGGCTGGGCCTTCGCGGGTAGGCCTGCTCGAGCCACGAAGAGCAGGCGAAGAGGGCGCCGCGCAGGCGAGTGGTGGAGGTGGTGGCCTGGCACTGCTTGTCATCCGGGGGGAGGGGGTGCTAAGGCAAACGGGATGATCGCCCGGCGGTACCGGATCGCGTTTGCGAGGATTGGGCAGCTCGTTGAGAGAAACGAGCTGGTCCTCGCGGAGGTCGAGGTGTATTTGCCGACGGCCCAGCCCTGGGAGGACGCCATGGACAGCACTGTTTTTTCATCCTTCTCTCACGGCGCCGCCGGAGGGACGCCCGCGCTCGAGGAGCCGCGTACATGCCGGTGACGATGCAGCGCCGCGCCTTCATGGCTGGCCTGGCCGGCGGAGCCTTCGTGCTCGGCCTGACCCTCGGGCGGGACGCGGACGCGGCGTCGCCCTCGTTGACCAAGGTCCGAGGCGGGGACGCGACGCCTTCTTTGTTCATCGCGATCACCTCGGCGGGCGTGGTCGAGCTGACCTGTCACCGCTCGGAGATGGGTCAGCAGGTCTGGAACGCCATGGCGCAGATCCTCGCCGAGGAGCTCGGCGCGGACTGGGATCGGATCGAGATCATCCAGGCCGAGGGCCACCCGCGCTACGGCGACCAGAACACCGACGGCTCGCGCTCGGTCCGCAACAATTTTCATCGCCTGCGCGTCGCCGGGGCGGCCATGCGCCTGATGCTGATCCGCGCGGCGGCCAAGCAGTGGAAGGTGACGGCCAAGGCCTGCCGCGCCGAGCTCGGCGAGGTGATCCACGACGCGAGCGGGCGACGCCTGGGCTACGGCGAGCTGGCCGCGGGCGCGGCCGAGCAAGCCATCCCGAGCCTGAAGGACGCCGAGGCCGCGCTCACGCCCCGGGAGAAGTGGCGCTACATCGGCGCGCCCCTGCCTTCGCTGACGGTCCCCAAGATCGTCCGCGGCCAGGGCACCTTTGGCGTCGACGTGCGCCTGCCGGGCATGCTCTACGCCGTCGTCGCCCGCCCGCCGCAGGTGCTCGGGCGGCTGCGCAGCTTCGACGACGCGGCGAGCAAGCAGATCCCCGGCGTGGTCGCCAGCGTCGAGCTCCCCGAGGCCAAAGCGCCGGTGTCCTTTCAGCCCCTGGGCGGCGTGGCGATCGTCGCGCGCGACACCTGGGCGGCGATCCGCGGGCGCGAGGCCCTCGTGCTCGAGTGGGAGCCGGGGCCAAACGCCGACTACGACTCCGAGGCCTACGCCGAGCTGCTCTTCGAGCAGGTCCGTCAGCCGGGCGAGGTCCGGCGCAAGCGCGGTGACGTCGACGCGGCGCTCGCCGGGGCGAGCAAGCGGATCGCTGCGGAGTACTACGCGCCCCACCTGGCGCACTCGGTGATGGAGCCGCCGGCCGCGACCGCGCGCTGGAGCGAGTCTGGCGACGCGGTCGAGTGCTGGGCGGCGGTCCAGTCGCCTCAATCTGCGCGCTCGGCCGTGGCCGCGATGTGCGGGCTGCCCGAGGACGAGGTGACGATCCACGTGACCTGGCTGGGCGGCGGCTTTGGGCGCAAGGCCAAGCCGGACTTCGTGGTCGAGGCGGCGCTCGTCGCCCGGGCCGCGGGCGCGCCGGTCAAGCTGATGTGGACGCGCGAGGACGAGCTCCAGCACGGCTACTATCACACGGTCAGCGCCCAGCGCCTCGAGGGAGGCCTCGACGAGCAGGGCCGCTGCGTGGCCTTCTTGCACCGCACCGTGTTTCCGCCGATCGCCTCCACCTTCATGGAAGGGGCGAGCAAGGCCAGCTGGGGCGACATGCGCCAGGGCGCCTCGGACACGCCCTTCGACGTGCCCAACCTCCAGCTCGAGTCCGGCGAGGCCCCCGCCAAGGTCCGGATTGGCTGGATGCGCTCGGTTGCGAACATCTACCACGCCTTCGCCGTGCAGAGCTTCGCGGCCGAGCTCGCCGCCGCCGCGGGCCGGGATCAAAAAGACTACCTGCTCGAGCTCATCGGCGCGCCGCGGACCATCGATCCCAACACCGAGGGCGCCCAATACGACAACTACGGCAGCCCGATGGCCGACTACCCCATCGACACCGGCCGCCTCGCCAATGTGGTGAAGCTCGCCGCCGAGATGGCCGGCTGGGGTCGCGCGCTGGCCAAGGGCCACGGCCTGGGCATCGCGGCCCACCGCTCCTTCGTGTCCTATGTGGCCACGGTGGTCGAGGTCGCCGTCGACGACCAGGGCGAGCTGGTGATCCCCGGGGTCTGGTCGGTGATGGACGCGGGCACCGTGGCCAACGTCGACCACGCGGCCTCGCAGCTCGAGGGCGGGACCTTGTTCGGCCTGTCCAACGCGCTCTATGGCCAGATCACCGCGAAAAATGGGGTGATCGAGCAGGACAACTTTCCGCGCTGGCGGCTGATGCGGATGCCCGAGGCGCCGCGCCACATGGAGGTGAAGATCGTCGCCTCCGACGCGCCGCCGGGCGGGGTCGGGGAGCCGCCCACGCCACCGGCCGCGCCGGCCCTGGTCAACGCGATCTTCGCGGCCACCGGCCAGCGGATCCGTCGCTTGCCGGTGTTCGATACCAGCCGCCGCGATCGCCTCGTGGCCGCCGATTCAGGAGACGAAGGATGAGCGTGAAGCTGCGAGTCAACGGTCAGGATCACGAACTCGAGGTCGATCCCGAGACCCCGCTGCTGTGGGTCCTGCGCGATCACCTTGGCCTGACCGGGACCAAGTATGGCTGCGGCGTCGCCCAGTGTGGCGCGTGCACGGTCCACGTCGACGGGGCGCCGCGGCGGGCCTGCGTGGCGCCGGTCGCCAGCGTCGCCGGTCGCCAGGTCACCACCATCGAGGGCGCCTCCGGGCCGCATGCCGAGGCCGTGCGCGCCGCCTGGGAGGGCCTCGACGTCCCCCAGTGCGGCTACTGCCAGTCGGGCCAGGTGATGAGCGCCATCGCCTTGCTCGAGCGCGTGCCCGCGCCGAGCGACCAGGACATCGACCACGCGATGAGCGGGAACATCTGTCGCTGCGCCACCTATGTCCGCATCCGTCGGGCGATCCACAGCGCCGCCGAGTCCGTCGGTGGCGGTGGCGGGGGCGGCGAGGGAGCCAGCGACCACGAGGCGGAGGAGGGGCGATGAGCCGCGCTGCACCTTCGAGTCTGCTGTCGCCGAGGCTTTCGGGGGCCCTGCTCGGGCTCTCGCTGGTGCTCTTCGCTGGTTGCCGAGACTCGGGGGAGCTCGAGAGCCCCGCGGAGGAGGCGGTCTTGCCCGCCGACAGTGGGCTGCGCTCGGTCGCCGACTTCACCGAGATCAGCGACGAGCGCGAGCGCTCCTTGGCGCTCTTCGCCGAGCTCGGCCAGGTGATCTCGCACCCGCGCTGCGTCAACTGTCACCCCGCCGGGGAGCGGCCGCTCCAGGGCGAGGCGGGCTTCCTGCATCAGCCCCTGGTGGTCCGCGGCGAGGACGGGCACGGGGCCGCCGCGATGCAGTGCGCCACCTGCCACGGCGAGGCCAACTACCTCAACGTGCCCGGCAACCCCAAGTGGCACCTGGCTCCCGCGGAGATGGCCTGGGAGGGCAAGTCGCTCCCGGAGATCTGTGCGCAGATCAAGGACCCCGCGCGCAACGGGGACATGAGCCTCGACCAGCTCGCGGAGCACATGGCCTACGACGAGCTCGTGGGCTACGGCTGGAAGCCGCCGGCGCAGCTCGAGCCAGCACCCGGCAACCAGGCGCTCTTTGGCCAGCTGGTCCGAGCCTGGATCGCCTCCGGGGCGCACTGCCCCGAGCCCTGAATAGCGAGCCTCGCCAGCCTGGCCAACCTCGCAGCGCCGCTCACCGAAAGCGGCGCACGTAGGTCCCCGGCGGCGCGCCAAACTGGCTCTTGAAGTCACGGGTGAAGTGCGAGGGCGAGGCGTAGCCGACGCTGGCGCCGGCCTCGGCCGCGCCCAGGCCCTCGCCCAGCATCAGCACCCGCGCGTGATGCAGGCGCAGGTGCTTGAGGTACTGCATCGGGCTCATGCGCACGATCTCGCGGAAGCGGTGGGCGAAGTGCGAGGGGCTCATGGCCACGTGGCGGGCGACCTCCTCGACGGTCAGGTGCTCGCCGAGGTGCGTCTGCAAGAAGCTGCGCGCCCGTTGGATGCGCTCGTCGTCGACGGCGGCGGCCCGGCGCAGCGAGGCGCCGGCGGGGCTGAGCAGCAGGTGGATCAGCAGCTCGCGCTCGGCGAGGGGCGCGAGCGCGCGCGTGGCCACTGGATCGTTCAAGCTGTCGATCAGCCGGGCGAGGGTGTCGAGCAGCCGCTGCTCGAGCTTGGCGACCACCGCCGGCTCTTCGATCTCGTCACGGTGGAAGCGGACGCCGGCGTCGACGAGGGCGAACACGGCCGCGGCGATGCGCTCCGGGGGCAGCTCGAGGGAGAGCGAGTAGTAGGGCTGCTCGGGGTGGGTGAGCTCGACGTGCGAGACGTAGCGGCGCTCGCCGGTGACCAGCAGATAGTCGCCGGGCTCGTAGGTCAGCCTCTGATCGCCAAAGTCGACGATCTTGCGGCCCTGGAGGATGACCGCCAGGGTGACCATGCGCGCCTCGGAGCGCTTGTTGGTCAGCGGGGCGTCGGCGCGGTAGAGCCACAGCCCGGGCAGCGCCGTGGCGTTGCGGCCCTGAGGCTGATCTTCGACGAGCGCGGAGACCTGGCGAAGGAGCTGACGAAGTGCGGCTTGCATCTCGCTCGCCGCCAGCATGACCGAGGGCCGTAGCCGACGTCCACGAGATCGTCACAGGAGGCAGGAACCCATCGCTATATCGCAGGATCGGGCAAGTTCGGGCTGCGGTGCCAGGACCGCAGGATCAGGCAAGAGCACAGATGTTCTCGCCCTGGCTGCCGTCGCAGCTTGGGTCAAGCTCGTGGGCATGACGAACACGATCGAACGCAGCCTCGGCAAGGATGGTCCCAAGCTCTTCCCCATCGGCCTGGGCTGCATGGGCATGAGCGACTTCTATGGCCCGGCCAGCGACGCGGAGTCCATCAAAGTCATCCACCACGCCCTCGACATGGGCGTCACCTTCCTCGACACCGCCGACATGTATGGCGTGGGCGCGAACGAGCGCCTCGTCGGCAAGGCCCTGGCGGACCGCCGCGACAAGGCATTTTTGGCCACGAAGTTCGCGATCGTCCGCGGCGAAGACGGCTCCTTCCAGGGCGTCCGCGGCGACCCGGCGTACGTCCGCGAGTCCTGCGACGCCAGCCTCCAGCGCCTGGGCGTCGACTACATCGATCTCTACTATCAGCACCGCGTCGACCCCAAGGTGCCGATCGAGGAGACGGTCGGGGCCATGGCCGAGCTCGTGAAGGCCGGCAAGGTCCGCCACCTCGGGCTGTCCGAGGCCGCGGCCGAGACCCTGCGCCGGGCCCACGCTGTCCACCCGATCACCGCGCTACAGAGCGAGCTCTCGCTGTGGACCCGGGATCTCGAGGCCACGACCGTGCGAGCCTGCGCCGAGCTCGGCGTCGCCTTCGTGGCCTACAGCCCGCTCGGGCGCGGGTTCTTGACCGGGGCGATCAACAAGGTCGACGACCTGGCCGAGAACGACTACCGGCGCAGCGCCGAGCGCCTGCAGGGCGAGAACTTCGACACCAACCGGGCGCTGGTCACCAAGCTCGAGAAATTCGCCGCGGCCCGCGACTGCAGTCCGGCTCAGCTCGCCCTGGCCTGGGTCCTGTCCCGCGGCGAGCACGTGCTGACCATCCCCGGGACGCGCAAGATCCATCGCCTCGAGGAGAACGCGAAGGCGGCCGAGATCACGCTGACGGCCGAGGAGCTCGCCACCCTCGACGAGCTCGCGCCGGCGGGGGCCTTCGCGGGCCTGCGCTACCCCAAGTCGAACATGTCGCTGATCAACGGCTGAGCAGGTTTGATCAGGCTTGATCAGGTTTGATCAGGTTTGGTCAGGTTTGATCAGGGCCGCGGGCGTGCGCGCGATGGCCCGAGCGCCGGTGCAGCGAGGCTGCATCGGCGCGGGTCCCCGCAAGGCGGCGGGCTCAGTCGCGCCAGCGCAGGGCGATGGCGACCTCGCCCGCGGGCCGCACGGTGGCCACGGGCTCGGGCTGGACGTCGGCGCCAGCGACCAGCTCGAACTCGGCGTTGCGCATCAGCGCGGCGATGATCACCGCGCTCTCGAGCAGCGAGAAGCTGTTGCCGATGCACACCCGCGGCCCGCCGGAGAAGGGCAGCCAGGCCCAGCGGTGGCGGTCTTTGACGGCCTCGGGGGCGAAGCGCTCGGGGTCGAAGCGCTCGGGGTCGGGCCACAGCGCGGGGTCGCGGTGGAGCAGCCAGAAGCTGGGCATGACCATGTCGCCGGGCTCGAGGGCGAAGCCGCCGATCTCCTCGTTGGCGATCACGTCGCGCATCACCGCGGCCGCGGCCGGGCGCAAGCGCAGGACCTCCTGCACGACCTGCTTGGTGTACTGCATGGCCATCAGCGTCTCGTAGCTCGGCGGCCCCGGGGGCAGGGCGTCGACCTCGGCTTGGAGCTTGGCGACCACCTCCGGCACGGGGGCGAGGAGCACGAACATCCAGGTCATGGTCAGCGCCGTGGTCTCGTGCCCGGCGAGGAACAAGGTCATCAGCTCGTCGCGCAGCGCTTTGTCGTCGAGGCCCTCGCCCGTGTCCTCGTCGCGGGCCTGGAGCAGCATGGACATCAGCGAGCCCTCGTCCTCGCCGCGGGCGAGGGCCCGGCGACCCTCGGCGATCAGCCGATAGATGACCGCGTCCAGGGACGCGCGCGTGCGCTTGAAGCGGATGTTGCTCGGGGTCGGTAGCCAGCGGGGGATCGGGACGTTGCCGAATTCCGAGAGGTCGATGAGCGCGCCCGAGAGCAGCTCGTAGGGGACCTCGGCGTGGGCGGTGATGCTGCGCCCAAAGAGCGTGGCCACGACCACGTCGAGGGTCAGCTTGGTCATCTCGCGGTGCGCGTCGAGGCGCCCGCCCTCGGGCATGCGCGCGCGCAGGTCGGCGATCCACTCGTCGGTGATCTCGACCATGGTGGTGGCGAGGCGCTGGAGGCTGCGCATGTGGAAGGCCGGCTGGGCCAGGCGCCGGCGCGCCTTCCAGTCGCTGCCCTCGAGGGTCACCAGGCCCATGCCCATGAGCCGGCGGACCGGATCGTAGGCGGAGCCCTTGACGAAGTTGGCGCGGTCCTCGAGCAGGACCTTCTGCATGTGCTCGGGCCGCGAGATGAGCACGACGTCACGGTTGAGCATGCGCATGCGGAACACCTCACCGAGCGCTTTGGCCTGAGACTCGACGAAGGGGAGGATCGCCGAGGGCTTGAGCTGCGCCGCGTGCCCGAGCAGGGGGAGGGCGCCAGGCGCCATGGGAGGGCGGGGGAGAGCGCTTGGAGTTCCCACCCGGGTATTGAACCACAGTGTCAGTCACGCGGTGGCGTGAACTGAGGGCTCACAACCAGGAGGTCCGAAACGCGTACCAGGAGTAGTAGGCGGTGAGCGCGCTCGAGTTGTTCGTGCACTCGGGCAGCCTGTGGCTCTGAACCGAAAAGAGCTTCCAGGCGGACACGACGTAGGTGAACGCGACATGGTTGCCGAGGTTGATGTGGTCCTCGCCGTAGTCGAGTTCGAAGTTGGTGGGTTGGCCAAGAGCGTTGCAGCATTCGACGGCTGCGCCGTCTAATTGGTTGCACGCACACGAGTTGGTCTCGAGGCCGGGGACTGGTGGGTCGGGGATCACGTTGTCGCCTGTGGCCGTGAGCGTGGCTCCGTCGCGGGAGGCGATGAGAGCGGGGTTGCTGGCTACCACGAGGGTCATCGAGTCGTAGTCGCAACGCTCATTTTCGATCCCGATGGCTGATCCGAGCTCGACCTCGATGCAGATTGGTGGGGAGACGTCATCTGCTTCCTCCACCTGATCCATGAGTTCGTCGGCCAGGCCTTGGCCATGGCGGACGTGGATGGTGTGAGGCGACTCGTCACAGTCACTGCAGAGGAGTCCGGTGCAGCTAGAGCCCCTGATTTCGAAGCCATTGGCGTCCCACTCGTAGCTGGTCGCCTTGATGCGGGTTGGGGGAGACGAGGGGCATTCCCCTCCGTTGTTCGTGCCCTGTGTGACGCCAAAGTGCAGGGGCTCGCGGATTTCGAGATATTCGCAAGCGCTGTAGTCGTCGCTCGTCTCGCCGCTGCTCTCGCTGTCGTCGCTGCTCTCACTCTCACTCTCACTCTCACTCTCACTCTCACTCTCACTCTCACCGCTCTCACCCTCACCAGCGCTCTCGCTCCCACTCGAGCCCGACTCCCCCTCGCCGCCGCTCTCACCCACCTCGCCAGCGCTCTCGCCAGCCTCGAAACCCTCATCGTCGAGCCCGTCTCCAAGGTTCTCGTCCTGCGAGAAAGCCGGGTTCGTCATGGTGCATGATGCACAGAGGACGGCGCCGAGCCCGGTGAAGTGAAGCGCATGCACACGCACCATGGGGGCGTTCTTACCATGTCGGCGACAACCCAGGTACGCGCCAACTTCGCGTCACGCTGGTGCGCGATTACCATGCACGCGTGCCGACTCGGAGCTTGCGAATCTCGGTCCCGACCCCCTACGACCTCGGCGTGGTCCTGCGAGGGCACGGCTGGGCTGGGCTGGCTCCACACGAGCTCGACGAAGAAAACCTGCGCAGCGCGCTGGATTTATCCGCAGTCTGTGGGCGAGG
This sequence comes from Pseudenhygromyxa sp. WMMC2535, assembly GCF_011083025.2. Taxonomy (NCBI): domain Bacteria; kingdom Pseudomonadati; phylum Myxococcota; order Nannocystales; family Nannocystaceae; genus Pseudenhygromyxa; species Pseudenhygromyxa sp. WMMC2535. The sequence continues at coordinate 227,163 of NZ_JABJWV010000001.1, read as the reverse complement.
CCCCGTGGTCGACCTCGAGGTTGGGCAACGAACCCCGAGCGACGCGCTGCGTGTACGCGTGAGCGCTCGCCGGCCGCTCTCGCGCGAGCAGCTCGCCCATGTGCGTCGTGCTCTCGTTCGCAGCCTGGCCGTGGAGCTCGAGCTTCAGGAATTTTGGACGCGCTGCGACGCCGTCTCGCGCCTGGCCTGGGTCAGGCGTCAGGGGGCGGGACGGCTGATGTGCTCGCCGACCCTATTTGAAGACCTGCTCAAATTGCTGATGACCACCAACTGCGCGTGGTCCAACACCAAGGCCATGGTGAGGCGGACGGTCGAGGGCCTGGGTAGGCGCGCCCCCTCGGGCCGACGGGCCTTTCCCAGCGCCAAGGTCTGCGCGCGCGAGGACGAGAGCTTTTGGCGTGACGAGGTCCGCGTGGGCTATCGCGCGGGCCACTGCCGCGCCCTCGCCGAGGGCTTCGCCAGCGGTGGGCTCGAGGCCCGCCTGGATCCGAGCCTGCCCACGGTCGAGCTGCGTCGGCGGCTGCTCGCGCTGCCTGGCTTTGGGCCCTACGCCGTGGGTCAGGCGCTGCGCCTGCTCGGCCACTTCGACGACCTCGCCCTCGACAGCTGGGTGCGCAAGCGGGCGGCCGAGCTCCATGGCCTGAAGCCCGGCGACGACCGGGGGATCGCGGCCCGCTACGCGGAGTTTGGCCGCCACGCGGGGCTGGCCCTGTGGATGGACGTCACCGGGCCGGTGGGCGTGGGGGCCTCCGAGTGAGGCTCAGTCACCGGTGTAGTACATGAACCACGAGATGTCTTCGACGTCGTCACACAGCTGCCCATCTTGGGCCTGGGTGATCAGGAACTCGAAGTCGTACGTGTCCTGTTCGATGCTCTGGAAGGTGACCTGGGTGGGGACCTTTGGCGTCACCTCGACGCTGTTGACGTCGAGCACGCTGAAGGTCTTGATCCCCGGGCCATCTGCGCAGCAGTTGCTTCCGGAGCCGAGCTGGTCGCAGGGGCAGATGTCTTCTTGCAGCGGCTCGATGCTCTGCCAGTCGCTGACGTAACCATCCTTTGCCGTGCCTTCGGGGAAGTCTGCGTTACCACGGCCCACGGCGAACTTTGGCGGGGCGATCTGGGGCTCGATATCGAAGAATTTGACCGAGAGCGAGTTGTAGGCGCACATGCCATCGTATTCCCCGATGTACTCGTTGAATTCGACGATGTAGCAGGTCCCTTCGTTGCTCGTGGCGTAGTCCGGGACGCTGATGTTGACGGCGCCTAGAGGGTGCTCTCCGCTGCAATCGTCGCAGCCGATCCCTGTACAATGGCGAACCTTCCAAAAGTCATCGCTGGTGCCGCTGTAGGTCACGAAGAAGGGGTCCCCCGAGGGACAACCGTCGGCGAGATCGTCGGCGATCCCATACACGGGGTGCAGGGTCTCCTCGAGGTCGGGGTAGCAAAGCTCGACCCCGCTCTCACTGTCCGTGTCGGCGGTGCCGCCATCGGCGGTCGAGGTGCCATCATCGGCGGTGCCACCGTCGGCGGTCGAGGACCCGCCGTCGGCGGTTCCGCCTTCGCCGTTGGTCGTCGAGCCATCCGCAGAGCCGACCTCGTCGGCGGAGCCGCCGACCTCGTCGGCGCTCGCCTCTTCGCTGCCGTCTCCGCTGCCGTCGCCGTCGAAGTTCGGGTTGTACTGGTTGCAGGCGAGGAGCGGGAGGGTGAAGGGGAGGATGAGATGGAGCGCGCGAGGACAGGCCAAGGATTTCATGGTGGTCAAAAAGTAGCACCGTGGCGCGGGCTGTGGAGCGGGACGTAGTCGCGGTGAGGCTGGCGACGGGCGAGGCAGACTCCGGCGAGGGCTGGTGAGACCACGCTGGGTTGCACACGGCTCGCTGGGCTCGTGACCGCGCAACTTCGGCGCGACGATCTCGTGACGGCGACTTCAGAACCCGCAGACTGGGGCAGGACCTCCGCGCTGGGCTGATCCTGGACTCATCTCCACTCGCTCGCGGACCAGGCGCCCGAAAGCCGTGTATATGCAGCGCTTCATGGCGAGCTCTCCCTCCCACCCCTTGGTCCGCTTGTTGCGCCACGCGGACGGGCACCGCGGCACGATCGTCGTCGCCACGCTCTACTCCGTCCTCAACAAGCTCTTCGACCTCGCGCCCCCGATCCTGATCGGCGCGGCCATCGACATCGTGGTCTCGCGCCAGGACTCCTTCATCGCCAAGCTCGGCTGGCCCGAGGCCGAGCAGCAGCTGTGGGTCCTCGCCGGGCTCACGCTCGCGGCCTGGGGCGCCGAATCGGTGTTCGAGTACGCCTACGCCCTGAAGTGGCGGCGCCTGGCCCAGACCATCGAGCACGAGCTGCGCATGGACGTCTACCGCCACGTCCAGGACCTCGAGCTGGCCTACTTCGAGGACCGCAGCACCGGCGGGCTGATGGCCGTGCTCGCCGACGACATCAACCAACTCGAGCGCTTCTTGGACGACAGCGCCAACCAGATCATCCAGCTGATCACCACGATCCTCGTGGTCGGGGCGATCTTCTTCGTGGCCGTACCCTCGGTGGCGTGGATGACCATGCTGCCGATGCCCTTCGTGATCTGGGGATCAATCAGGATCCAGCGCCTGCTCCAGCCGCGCTACGCGGCGGTGCGCGAGCAGGTCTCGCTGCTCAACGGCCAGCTGGTCAACAACCTCGGCGGGATCGCGACCATCAAGAGCTTCACGGCCGAGGACCACGAGGTCGCGCGCATCGAGGCCCACAGCCGCGCCTACGAGGCCGCCAACGGCCGGGCGATCACGCTGAGCTCGGCCTTCGTCCCGGTGATCCGCATGTTCATCGTCGCCGGGTTCACGGCGATCTTGGTCTACGGCGGGCGCATGGCCCTGGCCGGCGACCTCAACGTCGGCCTCTACAGCGTGCTGGTGTTCATGACCCAGCGCCTGCTGTGGCCGCTGACCCGGCTGGGCGCGGTGCTCGACCAGTACCAGCGGGCCATGGCCTCGATCACCCGGGCCCTGGACCTGCTCGACACCGAGCCCAAGATCCGCTCGGGATCCAGGGCGCTCGCGCTTGGCGAGGTCCGCGGAGCCGTGTCTTTCGAGGACGTCGAGTTTCACTACGACCCTTCACTGGGGCCGAAAGACCTCGGCGGCGAGCAGGCGCAGCTCGTGCCGATCCTGCGCGGGCTCAGCGTGGACATCCCCGCCGGGCACACCGTGGCCTTCGTGGGCTCGACCGGCGCCGGCAAGAGCACGCTGATCAAGCTCTTGCTGCGCTTTTATGACGTCAAGGGCGGGCGCGTGTGCCTCGACGGCGTCGACGTCCGCGAGCTCGAGCTCGGCAGCTTGCGCCAGGCCATCGGTCTGGTCAGCCAGGACGTGTTCTTGTTCCACGGCAGCATCCGCGACAACATCGCCTACGGCAGCTTCGACGCCTCGGACGCGGCCATCGTCGCCGCGGCCAAGGCCGCCGAGGCCCACGAGTTCATCCTCGGCCTGCCCAATGGCTACGACACCATCGTGGGCGAGCGCGGCCAGAAGCTCTCGGGCGGCCAGCGCCAGCGCGTGTCCATCGCCCGGGCGCTGCTCGCCGACCCGCCGATCCTCGTCCTCGACGAGGCGACCTCGAGCGTCGACAACGAGACCGAGGCCGCGATCCAGCGCTCGCTCGAGCGGATCACCAAGGACCGCACGACGATCGTGATCGCCCACCGGCTGTCGACGATCCGCCGGGCGGACGCGACCTTCGTGCTCGAGCACGGCCGCGTGGTCGAGCACGGGACTCACGAGGCCCTGCTCGAGCAGGACGGGCTCTACGCCTCGCTGTGGCGCGTACAGACCGGCGAGGCCGCCTGAGTCAGCCCCGCGCGGCGCTCGGACGCCGCGCAGCGCTCGGGGCTGCGCGAGCTCTCCGCGTCAGCTCGCGCGCTCTTTGCCCTCGGGCGTGGGCTCGCCGTCCGCCGGGCTCGCGTCCAGAGACAGCCAGTGCTTGGCCGTGGCCCGCAGCTGCTCGCGCAGGCCGTAGATCGAGTCGAGGCCCTCGATCGGGTGGCGGGTCTCGGTCTTGTGCTCGTCGAAGGTGCCCACGTACTTGCGCGCGCGGTTGAAGTGCAGCCGGCACAGCGGCTTGCGGTTGTTGTCGTCGACGAAGATCGCAAAGTAGGTCTTGCTGTCACGGTAGGTCACGCGCTCGGGGGCGAGCACGTCGCAGACGATGGCCTTGACGATCTGAAAGCCCTCGAGCTCCTCGTTGGTGGTCACCACGCCGTCGCTCGGCGCCGCGGGGGCCTCGGGCTCGTCGGCGACGACGGCCGGGCTGTCTTGGGCCGGGACCTCGACGCGGGCGTCCTCCTGGGCGATGGCCTGGCGCAGCCGCGCGCCCACGCGGTCGCTGACGAAGCCGTTGAGGGTGCGCTTGACCAGCTGGGTGAACTGCTCCTTGGCCGACTGGGTGAAGCGCCCGTTGGGGTTGGCCTGCTGGAAGAAGAAGCGCACGAAGTCCTCCTCGGGCGCCTCGAACTGGCGCTCGAAGGCCGCGCGAATCTCTCGCATGAACTTGAGCTCGCTCGCGGCCTCGAGCATGTCGTCGAGGTCGAAGTGGGCCTTGGACAGCTTGCTGACCTCGTTGATCAGGCTCTCGCGCAGCTCGAGCAAGTTGAGCTCCAAGAACGGCTTTTCGTCCATCTTGTTGGGCTCCTCGAGGTCCGAGTAGAAGCGATAGACGACCCCGTTGGTCAGCACGGCGATGCGCGCCTTGGTGACCGTGAAGTAGCGAAAGAGCTGGCTGGAGTGCGAGATGTCGAGCTCGGCGGCGACTCTCTTGGCCTCGATCAGCATGACGATGTCGTCGCCGCGCTTGATCACATAGTCGACCTTCTCGCCCTTCTTGATCCCGACGTCGGCGTTGAATTCGGGGATGACCTCCGCGGGATCGAAGACGTCGTAGCCCAGGGCCGCGATGAAGGGCATGACCAGCGCGTTCTTGGTCGCCTCCTCGGTCTCGAGCATGCCGGCGGTCTTCTCGGCCTTGGTTGCGAGGTTCTTGAGTTTGTCTTCGAAGTTCACGGGCTCTTGTAGCGTTAATTTGCACCGGTCAATCGATAGATTGAGGGGAGCGCGCGGGCGAGCGCCGCGAGCGCTGGGGGTATACTGAGCCCATGACCGACCGCATGCGCCTCCACTTCGCCATCCAGATCCTCGCCATGATGGTCGGTGTCGCCGGTGCCTGCGTCGCCGTGATGGTCGACGCGATGTTCGCTGTCGAGCCGGCGGCGATGGTCCAGGCCACGGCCGAGTCGCAAGAACTCCCCGAGGCCGAGGTCCTGGATGGCTGCGAGCGCGGCTACAGCTCGGCGCGCTCGCTGGTCGAGGCGGATCTGGACCAGCTGTGGTGGTCGCGGGAGCAGGCCCTCGCCCGCTGCCACGCGAGCCTGGGGGAGGACGCGTCGGCCTGCGAGCCGGGGGCGATCATGCCCCTCGAGCAGGCTGTCTGCTTGGTCGAGGCGCAGATCGGCGAGGGCGAGGTCCAGCGCGTGGAGCTGCGCTTCGACGCGGTGCGTGGGCAGATCCATTGGCTGCTCGGGAGCAGCCGGCGGGCGTTTCGGATCATGCCCTCCTGAGCTCGGGGGCTACCAGGCATCCTCGACTGGCACGAGGCCGTCGTCCTCGACAGCGGCGCGTCGGGGAGCCGCGCTCGCAGGATTGTCTTTGACAGCAGGCCCTTCTCGGGACTGATTGGTGTGGTCGCGGTGGTGAGGCAAGCGCTGCGCTCGTGTCACGTGCTGGCCATCCCTTTGACAGAGATCCAGAGGCTCGACTATGGTGGGCTGATGAAGGGGCTGTCGGGGTCGAGCAGAGTGGCCTTTGTGCTGTCCGTGCTGACGATCGCGTGCGCTGATACGTCGATCTCCAGCGAAGGCTCGACCGGCGCTGACGAGGTCGGCGAGCCGGATGCCACCGACCAAGGCCAAGAGGACGACGGCTCACCCGCGGGCGCTTACGAGACCTTCTTCATCGGCGAGAGCACCAAGTTCGACGGGGGCGGGGCCTGTGAGAACGAGGATGTCTCCACGGTCACGAGCACCCTGCGCAACCGTCTGGACAAAGCCGGCTGGTCTGGGTTGCGCTTTGTCGACGACAATAGCTGGCCCGAGGACTTCTGGGAGCGCAGCATCTTGGCCCTCGGCCTCGACGATACCTATGGCGATCAGGCCTCGCTCGTGGTCTACGCCGGGCACGGCAACGTGGGGCGCTTGCAGTGGGGCCGCCCGTCGGACAATGGAAATTGCCGGGCTCGTATCCGCACGGAGGTCCGGCTGGGTCGACTCGCTGGCGACCGAGCCCGAGTCGCCATGTTTTTGACCTCGTGCACCTCTCGGCAAGACCTGCTGTGGTCGAGCTATCGGCAGAACGCCTTTCGTCAGGTTCTCGGCTATCACAATTCTCCCTACGTCGGCTATGACGAGGCCCGCAAGGTGTTCAAGCGCACCCAGGATGGACAGCCCACGGCCTACGCCTGGCTCGACGAGATGGAGAACAACGGCGCGCCGGGTAAGAACTCTCCTGTCACGACCACCCTGGGCAGCTCTGCAGCCGAGGCCGAGGCTGTCCATCCCCACACCAACCTCGCCGATGGTGAGGGCTTGTTGGGCGAGCTCCCCGAGCCGGCCGGTGGCTACTACTTCGAGATGTACGACAACGGTTGCACGTCTCCTTGTGGCAGCTGCTCCAGCAGCCTGCAGTCGATGCCTGAGGTCTCCATGGGACAGGTGGTGACGCGCCTGGAGCTGACCCGGCCTCAACGTGGGCGCGTCGAGTTGCGTGAGCGCGCGAGCGGCTTGGTCCTCGCTCTTGGTGGGGCCTTCGACCCAAGCGAGGACGAGAGGCTGGCGCGCTGGGCCGCCGAGATCGAGGCCAGTGGGAGCCTTGCCTTCGTGAGCCTCCTCTGCGACGGAGAGATCTTCGATCTCAGCTACGACCCCGATAACGATGAGCTGCGCGTGAGCAATCGTAGCGCCCTGGAGCGTGCGCGACCAAGCGTAAATCGACACCGCATGGTGGCTGACACGCTGAGCATGGACGAGACCCAGACGATTGCCGAGGGCACGCTCGCTCGGCTGCGCGACCAGCTGGACGCTTCCATGACCTGGGACGCAGCGATGGAAGTTGCCACGCGGTCGGGCGGATTTGGTAGCCGAGAGGATGAGGGAACCGCTCCCGCGACCCCCTTTGAGTACCTGTTCTCGATCCGGCCCAGGGTGGATGGCTTCGAGATCTCTGGTGCCGAGCTCCGCGTCGGAGTCACGCGCCTGGGCGAACTCTCCAGCGTTGTCCTCTCCGAGGTCTCGGCTCAACCGGCGGGCGCTGCCAAGATCCAGCGCACTGTGAAGCAGGCCGTCGCCGATCTCGAGGCAGGGCTGCGGGCTGTCGAGCCGGGGATGGGGGAGCTCGTCTTCGACGAGCTGCGTTTGGGCTACGCCCTGAGCGAGGGGGAGCGCGCCGCTGTGGTCGAGCCCGGCGTGCTCGTCGGCCATGTCGCCGCCTTCGCCCAAGGTGAGTCCGTCTCCCGGCGGGTTCCACTTCGGGTTCCGCTGACCTGCACGGCTTGCGACCCAGTGTTGCTCGCGCAGGCCGATCCTTCGCCCAGCCCTGGAGATAGCCGTGCTCCACGCTAGCCGTGCTCTCGTAGCCCTCGCCGCCTTGGCCATGATGAGGACCTGCCCCAGCGAGCAGGAACCTTGTCAGTACGAGGACTCGCCGCTCTCGGCCGATGACCTCACTCCTTGGGGAAGCGTCGTCGGGGAAGAGCTCGCCCAACTCGTGGGCCCCTACGAGGGCACCTGGTACTGGAAGGAGAGCCATGAGTACGTGGAAATCGTCGATGGCGGTCAAGCTGTCCCGGCGTCGGCCACCCTCGAACTCGACCTCGAGAGCATCCGATTGCACGAGTACGTCGCGGGTCGAGGGGTTGCCTGTGCGCCGACCGGGGTCGAGGTGGAGGGGGTGTTGACCTTTCGAGACGCGGAGGAGCAAGTGCTCTTGCGGGCGCCGCTGACCGTCTTCCGCGGGGAGAACCTGTACTACGCCGATGAGATGCTCCGGTCACCTGTCGAGGACTACACCTCGAAGGTCATTCCCAGCCCCGAGATCGAATCACAGCTCGACTCCAGCGGGCTGTCGGTGGTCGTCGACTGGGGTCCCGAGGGGGAGTCACTCTACGCGGATCTCGTCTACGGTGGCGTCGAGATGCTGACCGACGGGTCCGGCTGGGGGCCGTCGGTGTACGTCGCCGAATTCATTCAATGACGCCAGTGTGACGCGAGGGCCAGCGCAGGGCCGTCAAGTGGGCTCTGGGATCGACTCCAGGGCCAAGGTCGGCTGCTATAGCCGCCTCAGGGCGCGAACACGAGCCGCAGCGCCCGCAAGGCCGCGGGGTTGTAGATCGTGTTGTGGTGCTCCAAGCGCAGCGGGTCGTACCACCAGCGCAGGCACCTGGGCGCGTGCTCCTCGAGCGCCGCGACGAGCAGGTCGGCGCCCTCCTGGTGCTTCCAGCCCTCGTCGGCGGTGGTCAGGTAGAGCGAGCGCCCGCGAAAGTCACCGGCCTCGAGCAGCGCCGCGGCCTCGCGCCCGAGGGCCATGTCTTGCCACCACAGTGAGGGGCTGATCGCCAGGTAATGGGTGAAGCTCTGGGGCGCGCGCAGGAAGGTCTCGGCCACGAAGAGTCCGGCGAGGCTCTCGCCGATCAGCGCGCGCTCGCGGGTGGTGCGGTAGCTGGCGTCGATGGTCGGCTGGACCTCCTCGACCAGGAAGCGGCGGAAGTCGGCGGCGCCGCCGTTTTGGGGCAGTCGCTCGCGGTCGAAGGCGACCTCCGAGGGCGAGGTGAGCTCGTGGCCGCGGTCGTTGGACTGCACGCCGACGAGGATGAACTCGCGGTACTGGCCGCTGAGGCCCGCGAGCGCGGCCATGCCGGCCATGGGGACGAAGTCCTGGTGCGTGCCGCCGTCGAGGAGGTAGAGCACGGGGTAGCTGGCCTCGCCGCCCGCGTAGCTCGCGGGCAAGTAGACGTTGATCAGCCGATCTTCGCCGAGGATCTCGGAGTGGAGCACGAGGCTGTGGCCGAGCACGATCTCGCCGGCCTCGACGGGGGGAGGCGTGGGCGCCTGGGGACGGGCGCAGGCCGCTGTAGTGAGGGCGAGGGCGAAGGAGAGGGGGGCGACTCGTAGGAGCTCGTTCATGAAGTGCCTGTATGTGCCTGTCCGTGGTGAACTAGAGAAAACGCGAGAGGCCCTCGATGGTCGCCTGAAGCGACTCGCGGGCCTGCTCGATCTCCCGGGGCTCCTGCCCGCTGAGCGCGACCTCGAAGAACTGAATCTGCTCGCGCAGCAGCGCTCGCGGGGCGCCGCGCAGCTGCACGTGCAGCGCGTCGGCGCGGGCGAGGGTCGTGCGGTTGGGCAGGCTCTCGCGGGGATGGAACTTCAGGCGCTGCATGGCCGCGCGGGCGCGCTCCAGGGCGCTGGCCGTGAGCGCACCAGGGCGCTGCTCGATGACGAGGCTGTGCTTGTCCCCGGTCGCCTCGACGATCGCGTCGATCTCGAGGATGCCGTTGAGGTCGTAGGTGAAGCGCACGCCCACGCTCTTGTGCTCGGACGAGCCCGCGCGCGGCAAGGGCACGCGGATCTCGCCCAAGAGCGTGTTGTGGCGGACCAGGGCGTGCTCGCCCTGATAGATCCGGAGCACGAGGGTGTCCTGGGCGTCGTGGAGCGGAAGGTAGTGCTCGATTCGGCTCGCGGGGATGACCGTGCCGCGCTCGAGCACCGGCGAGAACATCCCTCCGATGGCGCGCCCGGCGACGCGGGTCGAGGTCTCCACGCCCATGCTGAAGGGGGCGATGTCCGTGACGACGAGGTCTTCGACGGCCTCGTCGTCGGCGATCAGCGCGGCCTGGATCGCTGCGCCCATGGCCACGGCCTCGTCGGGGGGCAGGCTGCGATTGGGCATGCGCCCAAAGATCCGCGCGGCCAGGGCGATGAGGCAGGGCATGCGCGTGGCCCCGCCGACGAGCAGGACCTCGTCGATGGCCGAGGGCTCGAGCTCGGCGTCGGTGAGGGCGCGGTTGATCGGTCCGCGCAGGCGAGCGAGCAGCGGCTGCCAGTGCGCCTCGGCGTCGGCGCGGGTCAAGCTGAGCTCGAGGTCGAGGCGCTCGTCGCCGAGGGGAAAGTCGGGGAGCGGAACGCGAACCTCCTCGGCCGCGCTGAGCCGCCGCTTGGCTCGCTCGCAGGCGGCGAGCAGGCGGGCGTGGATCTGCGGATCTTCGAGGTCGGGGGGAACGCCCTGCTGCTCGGCGATGCGCGCGGCGAGCAGCTCGACCAGGGCCTCGGCGAAGTCCTCCCCGCCGAGGCGAGCGTCGCCGGCGGAGGCCTGGATCTCGATCACGCCCTCGATGATCTCGAGCACGGTGACGTCGAAGGTCCCACCGCCGAGGTCGAGGACGAGGGCGCGCAGCTCCTGGTCGAGGCGGTGCAGACCATAGGCCAAGGCCGCGGCCGTGGGCTCGTTGATGAAGCGCAGGACCTCGATGCCAGCCAAGCTCGCGGCGTCGCGGGTGGCCTGGCGCTGGAGATCGCCAAAGTAGGCGGGCACGGTGATCACGGCCTGGGTCACGGGCTCCCCCAGGGCGGCCTCGGCGTCACGCTGGAGGCTGGTGAGCACGAGGGCAGACAGCCCCGGGGCCGACATCGACAGCTCGCCGAGGTGTTGGCGGCGGCTGGTGCCCATGTCGCGCTTGAAGTTGGTGGCGCAGCGCTGGGGGTGGGTCAGCGCTCTCGCGCGGGCGGCCTCGCCGACCAGGAGCTCGCCGGAGTCGTCGATGCTGACCGCGCTGGGGGTCGTGAGGCTGCCGACTGGCGAGGGCAGCAAGACCGGTTGGCCCGCGCGCATGATCGCAACGAGGGAGTTCGTGGTGCCGAGGTCGATGCCGACGATGGGTGTGGACATGGGGGCTCGTCGTTGCTGCGCTGTGCTCAGCTGCAAAAGTGCAAGCCGATGATGAGGATCACGACGCCGGCTTTGAGCAGGATCTGGAGGAACTTACGCATGAACTGGGCGCGCTCGCCACCAAGCTGAGGATCGGTGGTTTCGCCGAGGCTGGCCGAGTAGATCGCGGCGAGGCTGGGCGCGTGATGGTGCAGCTGCGCCCGGGTCTTGCGGGCTGCGCTCGGGCGGGCCTCGGCGAGCTCGCTGAGCTCCACGCGGCGGGCGTCTGGATCGCGCTCGTGGAGCGCCGAGGCGATCAGCGCGTAGAAGGGAGGTGGACAGCCCGGGGACTTGTCGACGAACTCGACGAGCTCGGCGAGCAAGAGCAGACAGGCCCGCTCCTCGTCCTCGAGCGCCGCGCTGCTCGGATCCAAGTCCGTGGTCAGCCTCGACCAGCGCGAGAAGGCCTGACAGGCGGGCTCGGGGTCGGACGCGTGCATCAAGGCCGCCGTGGTGATCTCGAAGATCAGCGCAGCGGGTGGGGCCGGAGCCGCTTCGAATTCGGCGAGGTCGAGGGCTTCGTCGATCAGCGCCCAGGTGGCCGCGAAGGTCCCGGTCTCCAGGGCGGTCTCGAGGGTGGCGTCGATGGCCTCGACGAGCGTCCACAGCTGGTCGCGCGGGGAGGGAGGGGCCTCGGCCTGTGGCAGAGGAGGGTCGAGGATCGGCGCCTCGTTGGCACTTGGGGCCGCTGATGAAGGTAGGGCCGCGAGAAAATCGGCGTTGGTCTCGCCGGATCTAGAAAGAGCGCTGGGCTCGTCCCATTCGTCTCGCGCGTCCCATTCACTGTCCTCGCGCCACGACTCGAGCAGCTCATAGGCGGCGCGCAAACGCTGAAAACCCTCGGGGTCACGCTCGGGCTTGGCCTTCTTGATCTTGCGCAGGTAGGCGCGCTTGAGCGTGCGGGCATCGGTGTGCGCGTCGACATCGAGGATGGCGCGAGCTTCGTCGGGGCTCATGGGGCCGGGATTCTAGTCGACCGAACAATAGGCGTCTACGCGTCGGACTTTGTGAGGGTAGGATTGAGCCCATGCTGACTTGTCACGCCTGTCATCGCTACGTCCGAGAGGACGAGCACCACTGCCCTTTTTGCGCCGCGAGGCTGCGCACTGTCCAGGCGCCGAGCGTGCTGCCTTCGCTCGCGCTGGTCGCGGGCCTGAGTCTGCTCGGGTGCAGCGACGACGGAAGTGAGGAGGCGAGCACTGACGACAACGCGGGGATGGACACGGAGGAGAGCGGGGAGAGCACGACGGCGGGGAGCGAAGGAGAGAGCGAGGCCGGCGAGACCGAGGCTGGCGAGACGGGGTCGGGAGAGTCGGGGTCGGGAGAGTCGGGGTCGGGAGAGTCGGGAGAGACGACCACGGACACGAGCGGAGAGACGACCACGACCACGACCACGGGCGAAGAGGAGTCGGCCGAAGAGTGGGCGGAGGAGGGGGGAGCCGACTACGCCGGGCCGCCGGAGTGCTCCGATATCTTCGAGGGCACCTGGTCGCTCGGGGACAACCCCGTGGACACGACGCAAGGGAGCAGCTGGGTGTGGAGTAGCTGCGGAGAGGCGAGCGGCGATGGGAAGGATGTGCTCCGTCTGTTCACCGCGGAGGAGGCCGGGGTCTACAGCTTTGCGCTGGTCGACGCCGACTTCGAAGGATGGCTGGTGCGCGGACTGGGCTTCGAGTGCGAGGCCATGGACGATCCCGAGTGCACGCTGCCGCAGGCGTCTTTGGTCCTCGACCTCAGCGCCGGCCAGGAGGCCTACGTCTGGGTCGATGGCACGGACTCGGGGACGGGCACGGTGGTCGTCAGCCAAGAGTGAGCTGCCCTGTCCTCTCGGCCATCCCCGCGTCTGGGTTTCGAGCAGCCGCTTTCGTGGGACAATCGTTGCAGTGGGCACGATCGCCGAGCGCTGGCTCCTCGAATTCGAAACGGGCTACTGCATTAGCTTGCGCGCGGGGGTGACGGTGCTCGGGCGTGGATCTTCCTGCGACGTCGTGCTGGATGACCCCGCCATCAGCCGGCGCCAGCTCCTGCTCTTGCCTCGGGCCGAGGGGGTCGAGGTCGTCAACGTCGGGCGCCAGGTCGCTAGCGTCGACGGCCAGGCCATCGACGCGCCGACCTTGGCGCGAGCTGGCGGCCGGCTGAGCATCGCTGGTGCTCCCCTGGGCACCATCTTGGTCCAGGGCTCGGACCCTTCGCAGGAGGCCAGCACGGTCCTGGGGCCGCGCGGCGAAGCCTCGCCTGCGGGCCTAAGCCTTCGCCTGGAGCGCTACGCTCGCGGCGGACTGTTGACTCTCAGCGAAGCTGACGAGCAGCGCTCGGTCTACCTCGCGCCGCTTCGCTTCTCCCTGGTCCACGCCCTACTCGTCCCCTCGCCACCCGCGAGCCCCGGTGACTTCGTCAGCGTCCGCGAGCTGTGTCGCCAGATCTGGCCCGACGACCTTCACAAGGACGACAACGACTTTGGCGTGCTGCTCCACCGCCTCCGCCAGGACCTCCAGCGCGCCGACTTGGACCCCAAACGGCTGGTCGAGCGAGCCCGCGGGACCGGGATGATCCGAGCCCCGCTGGCCAGCGAGGCCACGATCATCAGCGAGTAGTCCGCGCGCTCGCGCTCACTTTGCGAGCAGCTCCTCGAGCCGCCGGATCGCCCGGACGTTCTCTGCGTCGAACGCCCAACAGTCTCGCAGCCCCGCCTCTGCCGTGCTTCGCCAGCGCTCCGCCTCCCCCTGCGCGCGCAGCAGCGCCGTGTGGACCGCCGAGAGCCGACACTTTCCGCCCTCTTGGTCGCGGCTCTCGACGAGCCCCGGCGCGAGCGCTTCCCAGGCGAGGGTCGGCTCTCCGAGGGCGAGCCAGGCCATGGCGATCAGGCCGCGGATCTCGGTGATGTGCTGGTGCCCGGGAGCCAGGTGGGCCACGCGAATGGCCAGGGCGCGCTCCAGCGCTGCCAGGGCCAGGCGAGGGTGGCCGAGGCCGAGCTCGGCCTCACCGAGGCCGCTGAGCATCGTCGCCAGGCGGATGTCGTCCGCTCCGAACTCCCGCTCGCGGATCGCGAGGGCGCGCGCGTAGACCACCCGCGCGGCGGCGAAGTCCCGCTGATGAAGCGCGAGGTTGCCCAGGTTTCCGAGCACGCTCGCCACCGCTGGCTCCTCGGGTCCAAACTCTCGCTCGCGGATGGCCAGCGCGCGCTCGAGGTTGTTCCGCGCCGCCTCGTAGTCACCGACCATGCGATAGACCACCCCGAGGTTGCTGTGCATGGTAGCGACGTCCTCGCTCATCGCTCCCTTGCTCGCTGTCCAGCTGTCTTTGGCGGCTTCCCAAGCGGTGATGGCCTCACGGTAGCGCCCGGTCCGAGCGTGGAGGATGCCGAGGCTGCTCAGCCCCCGGGCGACGAGAGGGTGGCCGTCGCCGAGCTCGGCCGTCCACAGCGCGTAGGCTTGCTCGAGGCTGGCCTGAGCAGCCTCGTCGTGTTGCAGCTCGAGCTGCACGAGCCCGATGTCGTCGAGGACCTCTGCGTGCAGCAGGGGATCGGGGCGCGGGAGCTCGTCGAGGAGGGTCTGGGCCTCGCGGTAGGCGGCCAGCGCCTGCTCGGGCTCTCGCGCCGCCTCGTGGACCTCACCGCGGCCGAGCGCGAGCTGAACCCTGGCCAGCGCGTCGCCGCCGTGGTCGATCTTGGCCTGCGCCAGGCGGGCCCACAGCAGCGCGCGCTCGGCCTGTGCCAGGCGGTAGCCGCGGACATGCACCAAGCGCAGCGCGGCCTCCTGGGCGAGCTCGTCCGTGCCGCAGGCATCGGCGTCGAGGTATGCCTGCTCGAGCACCTCGGCCGCGGGCCTGGCCTCGCCGAGCTCGTCGAGGAGCTGACCATGGGCCAGCCCGACCTCCGCCAGCAGGGGTCGGTAGCCGAGCCTCGCCGCCTCCTCAAGCAGGGCCTCGCTGCGCGCGCGCGCCTCGACCAGCCGCCCCGAGCGGCCGAGCGCCCGGACCGTGGCGAGGGCCTCGCGGATCCTGGCGTCGGCGGCCTCCGTCGCTAGATCGTCCGGCGGCGGTCGCTCGGCGCTGACATAGTCGAGGTCTGCGCAGCGCTCGATCTCGGGGAGCGCCGCCGCGGCTGCCACGGCCCGCTCGGCGACCTGGTCGTCCGCGCTCGCGAGCACCCGCGCGAGCGCCCCGAGCTCGAGCGCGCGCCGGTCCAGGCAGTGCATGCGCGCGTCCATCATCGCCTCGGACTGCTCGCCGTGGACCCGCGTGGCCTCGCAGGCCTGGGTCCTCGCCGCCTGCCAGTCTTCGGCGTAGGTGTCGAGGCGGCCGATGACGGTGGCGGCGGTGTGCTCACCGTTGCTCGTCGCGAGCAGGGCCCCGCGGACCTCTTCGCGGACGTCTTCGTCCCACACCCCGATCAGCGCCTGCTCGGCGGTGCAGCGCTCGCCGTCGACTCGAGACCAGGCGAGCCCGGCGACGAAGGTCAGCAGTGTGAGAGCCGAGCCGAGCAGCGCCGCGCCCCGTCGGCGCCGTCGGGCCTCTGGATCCAGCGCCTGCAAGAGCGCGTCCATCGACGGCCACCGCCTGGCTCGCGGGCCGAGGCCACGCTCGACCGCCGCGTGCACCCACGCGGGGACCTTGCGTCCTGGCAGCGGGGCCGCGAGCGGACCAGCTTTCATGTTTGCGCGCAGCTCGGGGATGTCGGCGCCGGCGAAGGGACGCACGCCGTAGAGGGCCTCGTAGAGCGCGACGCAGAAGCTGAACTGATCGCTGAGCGCGTCGGCCTGTGCGCCGATGAGCAGCTCCGGGGCCATGTAGGCCGGGGTCCCAACCAGTGCCCCGCTCTCGGTCATCGATGCCAGCAGCTGACCGGGGAGGCCGCGCTCATGCTCGAGGTCGCTGGACTCCCCGAGGCGAGCCACGCCGAAGTCGGCGACTCGGATGCGGCCATCGCGACCGAGCAGCACGTTGGCTGGCTTGAAGTCACGGTGGATCAAATTCACGGCGTGGGCTGCCCGCATGCCGTAGCCGGCCTGTGAGAACAGGTGAAGGATCTCCCGCCAGCTGCGCGCGTCCGCGGCGAGCCACGTCGCCAAGCTGGGCCCCTCGACCAGCTCCATGGCGATGTAGACCTCGTCGCCGACGCTGCCGACTTCGTAGACGACCACGACGTTGGGGTGGGTGAGGCGAGCCATGGCCTGGGCCTCGCGCAGCAGCCGGCGCTGGCGGTCCGCGGAGCGCGTCGCCGGGCTGACGAGCTTGACGGCGACGCGCCGGCCCAGGGTCTCGTCGATGGCCTCGTAGACCACGCCCATGGCTCCGACGCCGAGCACCCGGATGACGCGAAAGCGGCTGATGGACGCGAGCGCGGCCGCCTTTGGGAGCAGGCGCGGATCGAGAGCGTCGATCCCGCTCGAGTCTATGGTCTCGGCGGTCTGAATCTCGTCGTCATAGCACGCACGAGGGCGGGCGCCCCCGGCCGAAGAGCCTGGAGACGCCCGCTTCGTCGGTGGGTGAGCGCCGAGCTCAGCGACCGATCGCCAGCCAGTGAAAGCCATACGAGCCATCGATCGAGGCGTCGCGGTCGACGATGAAGCTGCGCGCGTTGACCGGGCGAGTCTGCGAGACGATCGCCCGCGAGCCGGCCCCCTGCAGCGCCGTGATCACGGCGAAGTTCATGTCCTCGAAGGGCTCGGGGAAGGAGAATGCCTGCTCGTAGTCCGAGTTGGTGGTCGCCCGGCCCCACTGGAGCTTGAGGTCGCCGATCTGCTGGACCCCGGTCGCGGTCTTGCCAGGCTTGGCCCCCATCGCTACGTAGTTGAAGTCGATCCCGCCGTTGACGTCGTTGTGGCGATTGAGGGTGAGCTTGCGGTTGGGTCCGTCGAAGCTGGCCATGCCCAGCGCCGAGCGAATGTTGGCCTCGGTGACGGTCAGCACCGCCGCGGAGGTCCCCCCGCCGAGGGCCGTTGGGGTCGTGAACACCTGGTTGCCGTCGTAGTCGCTCAGCGCGTCGTTCCAGGTGATCACGCTGTCGCCGAGGGTGGCGTAGTGAGGGGCGGCGATCGAGGTGCCCGGAGCGTCGCCGATCGCCAGCCAGTAGAAGGGGTAGTTGCCGTCGATCGCACCGTCGCGGTCGACGGTGAAGCTCGAGCGTCCGCGGCTGGCCAGCGCCAGGGCGCTCCACACGTTCTGCCGTGAGCAAGAGGTCAGCAGGGCATAGCAGCGGCTGCCGAAGGACTGGTGCAGGGCAAATGCCTGGCTGGTGTCGAGGGTGCTGTTGTGCTGGCCCCACTGGAACATCAGGTTGCCGACGACGGCGGCGTCGTGAAAACCGTTGTAGTAGTAGCCTGCGTCGGTCTTGATGGTGAATCGTGTTGCGGTCATGACTGAAGCTCCGAGATCACCAGCCGACGGCGATCCAGTTGAAGGGGATGGTGCCGTTGATGGCGGCGTCGCGGTTGACGATGAAGCTGGCCTCGTTGATCGGGCGCGAGACCGACAGGCCGGCTTGGATGTTTGGGGACATGATCGAGGTGACGACGCTGAAGTTCATCGAGCCGAAGCTGGTCGGCAGCGAGTAGAGCTGCTCGTCGTCGCTCGAGGAGTTGCTGCGACCCCACTGGATGGTCACGCCGCGCTCGCGGAGGATGCCCTGGCTGAGGGTCTCGCCCTCGGCGGGGCCGATCGCCAGGTAGGTGAAGGGCAAGCTGCCGTTGATGACCGCGTCGCGGTCGACGGTGAAGCTCCCGGCGCTAGTGTGCGCGGCAGAGGACTTGAAGGGTCCCAGGCGCCGGACCGCCGGTTGCTGACGAGGCGCGAGGAGGGAGTTTGTCGGGCACAAATGACTGACGAGCAACGAAGTCAGCGGCCGGTGCTCCAAGCCTGGGGCCCTTCAAGTCCTCTGCCGCGCACACTAGCGTTGACCGAGCTCAGCGAGATGCCCGGGCGGACCCCGCCTTGATCGGCGCATACGACCACCGAGACCGGCCCGCTGCCGAACTTTGCCGGCAGGCTGAAGCTCTGGCCGTCGTCGCTGGTGCTGACGCCGCGGCCCCACTGGATGCGGACCGAGCCGTGGTCGACGTAGCCGCTCTCGGCCATCGAGGCGCCGGGAGCAGGGCCGAAGGCCAGCCAGTTGAAGGGGATGTGATAGCTGATGTCGTTGTGGCGATCGATGCTGAAGCTGTTGGCCGCGCGGGCGCTCACGGACAGGCTCGAGGCGATGTTGGGCCGGGCGGTGGTCACCAGCGCGGCTCGGCAGGGGCCGCCAAAGCTAGTCGGAAAGCCGACGACCTGGGCCCCGTCGACGAAGCTCGCGCCCTGGCCCCAGGCGAACATGAAGGTGTCGATGGCCACGCCCGAGGACGAGGCGTTGACCAGATAGGGCGGGGGCGGGCTGTCGCTGCCGCCCCCGCCAAAGAAGTCGGCGACGGCGTCGACGATGCTGCCGGCGAAGTCGGCGACGTAGTTGGCGACGTCGGTCGCGAGGTGGCCGAGATCCTGAGCCCAGCCTAGCAGGTAGTCCTCGATGATGTCCTCGATCTCGTCGAGCATCACCTCGAGGATCTTGTCGGAGATCGACGAGATCGAGTTGAGGGGGACCGAGAGGGGGATCGGGCCGACGCTCACGCTGACGCCGAGGATCGACGCCGAGACGGTGAAGGCTTGGCTGGTGCCGAGGGCCGGGAGGGTGTCGAGTTCGATTGTGGTGATCTCCTGGAAGGTGAACTGCGGGGTCAAGGACACGCCCTTGTAGGAGAGCGGGAGATCGACGGTAATGTCGAGGGTGACCTCGACCTCGTTGCCATCGAGCTTGACCCGGCCACCGACCTCGGCCCCGTCGACGTCGACGCTCGGCAGCGGGACGTCGAAGCCGGTCTCGCTGGCCATGATGTAGATCTCCTTTTCATAGAGACCCGCGAGCAAGATCAGCTTGCCGTCGATGGTCGCCGACAAGGGGTCGTAGCTGCCCTGAATCAGGGCGCCGGCGTCCTCGTCTTGGCTCGAGCAGATCCGCAGAACATCGATGCCCGAGAACTGATGTACGATGAGCTCGAGCGTCCCGCTAAAGCCGCTATTCGTGGTTTCGACCGTGGCGGTATATCCACCAATGTTGATTGTTGCCATTGTCTTCTACGCTGTGTCGAGGGTTGGGCGACGATCCCTCGCGCCGCGTCATCGCGGGTGCGCTCGGGGTCGCCGTCGGGTCTCAACATGCACGTCGATCCGCGGCCGAACCATGTCATCGACATTACGCGGAGCGATGCGCGCCCCGATGCGCGCCCCGACGAGGCTGGTCGAGGCGAGGGGGCGTGAGCCCATCGCTAGTGTGCGCGGCAGAGGACTTGAAGGGTCCCAGGCGCCGGACCGCCGGTTGCTGACGAGGCGCGAGGAGGGAGTTTGTCGGGCACAAATGACTGACGAGCAACGAAGTCAGCGGCCGGTGCTCCAAGCCTGGGGCCCTTCAAGTCCTCTGCCGCGCACACTAGTTCAGGCCGCGGGTCATGTCAGCGAGGCGAGCAGGCGAGCGTAGAGTCGACGGGTGCGATCGGGTCGGTGCAGGGGATGGGCAAATTCCCAGAGCAGCTGCGGCGAGACTCGCAGGCGCTCGGGGGCGGCGTTCCACACCCGCATTCGCCCTGCGTAGCAAAGCGCGCTGGCTGGGAGCTCGCCCTCGAGCAGCGCGAGCAGGTCGACGGCCCAGCACTCGAGCCCCGAGGCGTAACGGAGCGTCGGCTCGGCGCAGCTGCGTGGCTCGAAGCGCCCGCGGGTGGGCGCGTAGACGTAGACCAGATCGTCGGCGCCGAGGCGGCGTAGAGCCAGGCACAGCGCCGCCTCGCGGCCATCGCCGAGGCGGGGCGGGAGCGAGTGCAGGGCGCGAAAGATCGGGCCGGCAAAGAGGAAGCGGGCGAGCGCGTCGAGCTCGAGCTCGACGCGGGCGCGGGCGTCTTCATCGAAGGTCGCGGGGTCGGGCTCGGGGGCGGGGTCGGGGACGCTGGCCGGGGCGTAGTCCGCGAGCGTCGGCCCGGGGCCTCGGTAGTCGCGCGCAGGCCATCGGTCGCGCGGCTTGAGGTGCACGAAGGTCGCGCTGCTCGGTGTGTCGACCAGTCGACCTTCGCGCAGGCAGAGGATGTCGCCGGGCACGAGCGCGCGGGTGCGAAGCTCCGGTCGCGCGTTGGCGAGGGCCTCGGCGAGAGCATCGCCGTCGATGGGGAAGAGGTGGTGGTTCATCCACGCGCGCGCACCGTCGAGGCTCCAGCCGCCGCCGCAGATCGCCGCGAGCGCAGGGAGCCCCCACTGCGCGACGAGCTCGTCGAGGCGCCGGGACAGCACGCGAGCGAGGAGCTCGGTGTCAGATGGCTCGTCGCGGCAGCTCGGGTCCGGGGTGGGGGTCGTGGACAGGCCGATGTGCTGGAAGCTGGCGCGCGAGCTGTTGTTGGCGATCGTCCAGATCCCCGGGGCGACGCCGAGCTCGGCCATGCGCGACCACAGCCCCGGCGGCGGCGGGAGGTCGACGGTCGAGGCGAAGCTCCCGTGGCCCTCGCGGTCGTGAATCAGCAGCGCGCAGGCGTCCCACTCGTCGCCGGATCCTGGGGCGCGGTGGTCTCCGAGGTAGGTGTGGACCATCAGCCCGCCGAGCTCGAGGCTGGTCTCGGGTTCGAGGGCGTGGATCGAGGTGAAGCCGAGGTCGGCCACGGCCGCGAAGGCCGCTGCGCTCGCGCGGCTCGACAGCCACAGCGGGACTTCGCGGTCGAGCGCGGCCAGCGAGCTGAGGTCGAAGTGGTCGTCGTGTTCGTGGCTGATGATCACCGCGTCGATGCGCGAGAGCGCGCCCACCTGGATCTGGCGGGGCGGATAGAGCAGACCCAGCAGTCCACCGTGGCCGAAGCGCGCGCCGAGCAGCGGGTCGAGGAGCAGCGAGGTCCCGGACGCGGAGATCTGCCAGCCTTGATGGCCGAGGAAGGTGGATGAGAACACTCGTGGCTCATAGCGCGGCAGAGCGCAGGGGGATAGCCCGTTGCTCGGGACCGCAGTCGAGCTTGGTTTGCGCGACTAGCGGGACTTCGCGGTGTGGATTCGAGTGACCAAGATTTTTCGATAATTTCGTGAAGGATTTCTGAGGGACAGTCTCAGCACTCGGTGTGGATAGTCGGCGCATTGAGTGCCGCTGGTTTTGTAAAATGTCATGATTGATTAAATGGTGTTCGAACGTGCGTGGTGCAATCGCGCTGCTACGCTCGCGCACCATGAAGCAAAGGAAGTGTGCGCTGATGATCGTCAGTGGGGTCCTGGCCGCGACCGGCTGCGGACCCGATGACGTCGGGGTCGAGGACGATGAGGCCGGCGAGATCGGGGGAGAGACAGACTCGACAACGGGGAGTGAGGACGAAAGTGGCCCCGGAGACGAGGGCAGCTCGGAGGACGATGTTGGTTCGGAGGGGGAGAGCGGCTCGGAGGACGATGTCGGTTCGGAAGGGGAGAGCGGCTCGGAGGGCGAGGGCGGCTCGGAAGGGGAGAGTGGCTCGGAAGGCGAGGGTGGCTCGGAAGGCGAGGGGGGCTCGGAGGGGGAGGGCGGCTCGGAGGGCGAGAGCGACACGGATGGGCCGGGCCCGGAGCCCTCGACCCTGAGCCTGAGCTTCTCGGCCATCAAGCAGTTCGACTTCGAGTGGACGGCGTCGCCCGACGCGGACTTCTACCGCCTACTCGAGCAGGACGATGGCCCCTTCGTGCAGCTGGGTGAAGACCTCGAGCAGACTTCGCTGAGTCTGACGATGCCGCTGCACGCGAAGTTCGGGGCGACCTACGTGCTCCAGGCCTGCAACGCTGACGGCTGCACGGACTCGGAGCCGCTGGTGGTCGAGGATCACATGGTCGAGGCGATCGGCTTTTTCAAGGCCTCGAACGCCAGCGAAGGCGACGTGTTTGGGGCGTCGGTCTCGCTGAGCGCAGACGGCACCATGATGGCGGTGGGCGCCACGGGCGAGGATGGGGGGGTGCCGGGGAGCAATGGGGATCAGCAAGACAACTCGTCCACGCAGTCGGGCGCGGCCTACGTGTTCCGCCACGATGCGCAGCAGGGCTGGATCCAAGAGGCCTATATCAAGGCTTCGGACCCCGCGTCGTGGGACCGATTCGGGTGGAGGGTAGCGCTGAGTGCAGATGGCAACGTGTTGGCCGTCGGCGCCCCCGCCTATGTGGACTCGCTGGGCAACACGGTCGGTGCGGGGACAGCCTATGTGTTTCGTCGCGATGGCCAGGCGGGCTGGAGCGAGGAGGCCACCTTGCATGCTGCCGAGCCAGATGCGGAAGACATGTTTGGGGCTGACCTGGCGCTCAGCGGCGACGGCGAGACCCTGGCGGTTGGCGCTTTTCGTGAGGACAGCGGGGCGACGGGGATCAATGGAGACCAGACAGGTGACTCGGCCCTGGATTCCGGAGCGGTCTACGTGTTCCGTCACAGCGGACAGGGCTGGGAGCAGGAGGCCTACGTCAAGGCCTCGAACACCGACGACGGAGACGACTTTGGGGTCAGCGTGGCGCTGAGCGATGACGGGAACACGCTCGCCGTAGGCGCTGACATGGAGGACAGCGGGGCGACGGGCATCGACGGGGACCAGGGAAATCACGTGAGCGGGTACGATTTTGGGGCGGTGTACGTGTTTCGCCGAGACGCGCAGACGGGTTGGACACAAGATGCCTACGTCAAAGCCGCGACCATGGATCTGGGTGACAAGTTCGGCAGGAGCGTCGCGCTCAGCGGCGACGGTGAGGTACTGGTTGTGGGCGCCGTCGGTGAAAACGGCGGAGACACCGGTCTCGACGGCCAGGACTGGGACAACACGACGTTGGATGCGGGCGCGGCGTATGTGTTTCGTCGAGACGAGCAGGTGGGGTGGGCGCAGGAGGCCTACGTCAAGGCGACGAGGACGTTCTTGGGCGCCGAGTTTGGTGGCGAAGTGGCGCTGAGCGCCGATGGGCGCTGGCTGGCTGTCACCGCCTTGAGCGAGGGGATGAAGGTGATGGGGGTCGGGGGGAGCGGACAGGTCGAGAGTCTGGACTTTGCTGGGGCGGCCTACGTCTACCACGATCTCGAGGGCGAGGGCTGGGTCGTGGAGTCCTACGTCAAGGGCCCATTGGCAGACGACTATGACTTTTTTGGGTACGAGATTGGGCTGAGCGGTGATGGCGGGGTGATGGCGGTGGGCACAATAGGGGAGGGGAGCGTCACGCAGGGGATCGGTGGGGACTTCAGCGAGGGCGCGGCGTACTCGGGCGCGGTCTATCTCTACTGACCGGGCGTCGTCTTCGATAGCCGACGACTGGGTGCTCGCAGGTGATCGAGAGCGGTCACTTGCGAGCGCTCCTTTGTCGTATGCGATGGCGTCGAATGATTCGATTTTAGGTTTGTCGGCGCGCTCGAGCGGCTCGTGTCGTGTTGGATGATTTGAGTGTTCGATGCATGGAAATCGAGTGCATGGTTTGAATGTGCTGCTACGCTGGCTCCCAATGATGCGAGGGAAATCTGCGCTGTTTCTGAGTGGTTGCTTGAGCGTGGTCGGCTGTGTGCCCGAAGGCGGCGGCGCCGAAGACGACGAGGTGGGGGAGAGCGGAGCAGAGACTGACTCCGAGGGCGAGGAGGAGAGCGGCGCCGAAGGCGAGAGCGGCTCGGAGGGCGAGAGCGGCTCGGAGGGGGAGAGCGGCTCGGAGGGGGAGAGCGGCTCGGAGGGGGAGAGCGGCTCGGAGGGGGAGAGCGGCTCGGAGGGGGAGAGCGGCTCGGAGGGCGAGGGCGGCTCGGAAGGCGAGAGCGACACGGATGGGCCGGGCCCGGAGCCCTCGACCCTGAGCCTGAGCTTCTCGGCCATCAAGCAGTTCGACTTCGAGTGGACGGCGTCGCCCGACGCGGACTTCTACCGCCTACTCGAGCAGGACGATGGCCCCTTCGTGCAGCTGGGGGAAGATCTCGAGCAGACTTCGCTGAGTCTGACGATGCCGCTGCACGCGAAGTTCGGGGCCACCTACGTGCTCCAGGCCTGCAACGGCGACGGCTGCACGGACTCGGAGCCGCTGGTGGTCGAGGATCACATGGTCGAGGCGATCGGCTTTTTCAAGGCCTCGAACACCGGCGAAGGTGACGGGTTCGGGGGCGCGGTAGCGATGAGCGCCGACGGCAGCATGCTGGCCGTCGGCGCGCCCTATGAAGACAGTGGGGCGGCTGGGATCAATGGGGATCAGCAGGACGACTCGATCCAATGGGCGGGAGGGGTCTATGTGTTTCGCCTCGACGAAGAGCAAGGCTGGATTCAGGAGGCCTACGTCAAGGCCTCGAACCCTGGACAGAACGATCGCTTTGGGGGGCGGGTGGCGCTGAGCGCCGACGGGACGGTGCTGGCCGTCGGCGCTGGATTGAAGGATGGGCCCGAGGGGGAGGACGCGATGGGGGCCGCGTACGTGTTTCGCCGGGACGATCAGGCGGGCTGGGAGGAGGAGGCCTTCCTGCGCGCCTCGAACGGGGAGGGGGGCGACTACTTTGGGTGGCGGGTGGCGCTGAGCGGTGACGGCGAGACCCTGGCGGTGGGCGCGATCCTCGAAGACAGCGCCGCGCAGGGCATCGACGGGGACAAGACGGACAACGCGTCACCGGCGGCCGGAGCGGTCTATGTGTATCGCCATGATGGGGGGGGCTGGACGGAGGAGGCCTACGTCAAGGCCTCGAACATGGGTGCCGGGGACCAATTTGGTGAGAGCGTGGCGCTGAGCGGAGATGGCAGCATGCTCGCGGTGGGCTCGATCCTGGAGGACGGAGGGACGACGGGGGTCGGCGGGGACGAGGCGGACAATTCGACTGAACAGTCCGGGGCGGTGTACGTGTATCGCCGAGACGAGCAGACGGGTTGGGCGCAGGAGGCCTACGTCAAGGCCTCGAACACCAACCTTGGGGACCGCTTCGGGACCGTCGTGGCGCTCGGGGCCGAAGGCGACGTGTTGGCGGTGAGCGCCATGCGTGAATGTGGCGGCGGTGAGGGTGTCGATGGCTTCGACTGGGACAACTCGCTCAATGCATCGGGGGCGGCGTATGTGTTTCGCCGGGACGAGCAGACGGGGTGGGCGCAGGAGGCCTACGTCAAGGCCTCGGACCCGGGCGAAGAGGAGCTCTATGGACAGAGCCTGACGCTGAGCGGCGATGGGCGCTGGCTGGCCGTTGGCTCGATCTACGAGATGAGCGGCGCCGAAGGGGTGGGGGGGGACGACTCGCTCAGCGGAGCCTCAGCCGCCGGGGCAGCCTACGTCTATCATGACCTCGAAGGCGAGGGCTGGGTCCTGGAGTCCTACGTCAAGGCCGCGAACACCGAGAGCGAGCAGGGCTTTGGATTGAGCATGGCCCTGAGCCACGACGGCGCCGTCTTGGGCGTGGGTGCCGGATGGGAGGGGAGCGGCTCGCAGGGCATCGGTGGAGACGCCAGCGGCTATGGCGCGGAGGCCTCGGGCGCGGTCTACCTCTACTGACCGGACGTCGTCTTCGATAGCCGACGACTGGGTGCTCGCAGGTGATCGAGAGCGGTCACTTGCGAGCGCTCCTTTGTCGTATGCGATGGCGTCGAATGATGCGACTTTAGGTTTTTCGGCGCGCTCGAGCGGCTCGTGTCGTATTGGATGATTTGAGTGTTCGATGCGTGGAAATCGAGTGCATGACTGGAATGCGCTGCTACGCTGTGTGCCATGATGCACCATGAGTCGGCGTTATTGTTGAGTAGCTGCTTGGTCGTCGTTAGTTGTGTGCCCGAAGGCGGCGGGGCCGAAGACGACGAGGCGGGGGAGAGCGGAACACAGACAGACTCCGAAGACGAGAGCAGCTCGGAGGAAGAGAGCGGCTCGGAGAGCGAGAGCGGCTCGGAGAGCGAGAGCGACACGGATGACCCGGGCCCGGAGCCCTCGACCCTGAGCCTGAGCTTCTCGGCCATCAAGCAGTTCGACTTCGAATGGACGGCGTCGCCAGGCGCGGACTTCTACCGCCTGCTCGAGCAAGACGACGGTCCCTTCGAGCAGCTGGGGGAGGACCTCGAGCAGACCTCCCTGAGCCTGACCATGCCGCTGCACGCCAAATTTGGGGCCACCTACGTGCTCCAGGCCTGCAACGGCGACGGCTGCACGGACTCGGAGCCGCTGGTGGTCGCGGATCACATGATCGAGGCGATCGGCTTCTTCAAGGCTTCGAACGCCAACGAAGGCGACGGGTTCGGGGGCGCGGTAGCGATGAGCGCCGACGGCGGCATGCTCGCCGTCGGCGCTCCCCATGAAGACGGCGGGGATCCGCAGAACGACACCGGGGCGGTCTACGTGTTTCGCCTCGACGAAGAGCAGGGCTGGATTCAGGAGGCCCACGTCAAGGCCTCGAACCCTGGGCAGAACGATCGCTTTGGGTTGCGGGTGGCGTTGAGCGCCGATGGGATGGTGCTGGCCGTCGGCGCTGGATTGAAGGACGGGCCCGAGGGGGAGGACTCGATGGGGGCCGCGTACGTGTTTCGCCGAGACGTGCAGGCGGGCTGGGAGGAGGAGGCCTTTTTGCGCGCCTCGAACGGGGAGGGGGGCGACTACTTTGGGTGGCGGGTGGCGCTGAGCGGTGACGGCGAGACCCTGGCAGTGAGCGCGATCCTCGAAGACAGCGCCGCGAAGGGCATCGACGGGGACAAGACGGACAATTCGTCACCGGCGGCGGGGGCGGTCTATGTGTATCGCCATGATGGGGGGGACTGGACGGAGGAGGCCTACGTCAAGGCCTCGAACACGGGCGCCGGGGATCAATATGGCGAGAGCGTGGCGCTGAGCGGAGATGGCAGCATGCTCGCGGTGGGCTCGATCCTGGAGGACGGAGGGGCGACGGGGGTCGGCGGGGACGAGGCGGACAATTCGGCTGAAGATTCTGGGGCGGTGTACGTGTATCGCCGAGACGAGCAGACGGGGTGGGGGCAGGAAGCCTACGTCAAGGCCTCGAACACCGACGCTGGGGACGTGTTCGGGACCGTCGTGGCGCTCGGGGCCGAGGGCGACGTGTTGGCGGTGAGCGCCATGCATGAAGACGGCGAGGGCGCGGGCGTCGATGGCTTCGACTGGGACAATTCGCTCGACTTTGCGGGGGCGGCGTATGTGCTTCGCCGGGACGAGCAGATGGATTGGGCGCAGGAGGCCTACGTCAAGGCCTCGACCCCGGGCCACGGGGATTTCTTTGGCTGGAGCCTGACGCTGAGCGGCGACGGGCGCTGGCTGGCCGTAGGTTCGGTCTTCGAGACCGGCGGCGCCAAGGGGGTCGGTGGAGACGACTCGCTCAGCGGAGCCTCCACCGCCGGGGCGGGCTACGTCTATCATGACCTCGAAGGCGAGGGCTGGGTCCTGGAGTCCTACGTCAAGGCCACGAACACCACGAGCGATCAGGGCTTTGGGATGAGCATGGCCCTGAGCCATGACGGCGCCGTCTTGGGCGTGGGTGCGGGATGGGAGTCGAGCGGCTCGCAGGGCATCGGAGGTGACGCCAGCGGCAATGGCATGGAGGGGTCGGGCGCGGTCTACCTCTACTGACGCGCGTGCTCGTGAGTGGCCGAAGGGTCACTCGCGAGCAGCTCTTCGCCTGCGAGATGTGGGTCGAGCTGCGCAACTCGGAGCACAGCGTGGTTGAACGTTGGTCGTGGACGCCTATGGCCATTTTCCGCCTTGCTGCGAAAGCGACTTCGCTATCGAATTGGGAGCTCGATAAAGCAAAATTGGTGGTGCCTCGAACTCGAAAATTTATTTCCAAAACAAATAAATAGCCGCCAGATATTCTATTGGACCGAATATCTGGTGCTCGGGATCATGAGCCGTGACCGTAGATACCAAGCTGGAAATCCAATCCAAGCGCACGCGACCCTGGCTGCAAAACACCTGGTACGTGGCCGCGCTCTCCCAAGAAGTGGGCCCCGAGGCGCTCTTTGCCCGCACGCTGCTCGACACGCCGGTGCTCATCTATCGGCGGGAGGAGAACGGCGAGCCGGTGGCGCTGCACGACCGCTGCCCCCACCGCTTCGCCCCGCTGCACCGCGGCTGGCGAGAGGGAGACGACGTGGTCTGCATGTACCACGCGCTGCGCTTCGACTGCACGGGCACCTGCAACCACAACCCGCACGGAAAGGGCAAGATCCCGGTCCTGGCGCAGGTCCGCAGCTTCCCCCTGGTCGAGCGGGACGGCTTCATCTGGATCTGGATGGGCGACGAGCCGGCGGACATGTCCGCGCTGCCCGACTACGGCGAGCTCGTCAGCGGTCACCCCAACAGCGTCGGCTACACCTATATGCCGGTGGGCGCCAACTACCAGCTGATCACCGACAACGTCATGGACCTCAGCCACATCGATCACGTGCACGGCGAGATCATCACCACCCGCGGCCAGCTCACCCCGCTGATCCCCCAGGTGGCGCTCGGCGAGCGCTCGGTCAACGCGCGCTGGGAGTGGAGCCAGCAGCCGGCGATGATGATCTTCGCCAACTTTCTGCCCGCGCCCAGCGAGCCTGCGCGGCACTTCTTCGACATCACCTGGACCCCGCCCGGGCACATCCAGCTCTCGGTCGGGGCCACGCAGGAGCCTCGAAACGCCCTCGACCTCGACCACACCATCGGCCAGTACGACCTGCACACGGTCACCCCCGAGTCGATCGACCGCACGCACTACTTCTTCGCCACGCGCCGCAACCACCTGGAGGAGGACGCAGAGTACAACGCGCAGAAGATCGCGGGCATGCACGGGGCCTTTCAGGACGAGGACGTGCCCTTGATCGAGTCGGTGCAAGAGCGCATGGGGACCGACGATTTTTTTGGCCTCGAGCCGGTGCTGATGAGCAACGACGCCGCCGCGGCCAAGGTCCGCCGCAAGCTGCTGGAGATGCTGCGCGAGGAGGACCAGCGGCTCGGCTGAGCGCTGGCCTCCCTCCCAAGCTCAGTTGGCCAGCGCTCAGTCGGCGATCGTCTTGCGGTTGTCGTCCGGCTGGCGATCGATCAGCAGGTGACGCGGATCGATCCCGACCTCGGTCGGGCGCTCGTCGAGCGTGAGCGTCAGCTCGATCGTGTCGTCCTCGTCCAGCTCCGCCGAGGAGAAGCGGTGCAGCTCGAGGTAGATCGGCTCGTCGTCGACGAAGGCCCCGACCTCGATCCAGTCGTCGAGCTGCTCGGCCTCGGTCTCGACGCCCTTGCCGTCGGCGTAGAGCTTGCGGACCTGGAGCTTCAGGCGAAGCTCGAACTTGCCGTCGTCGCGCGCGCTGACCTCGGCCTCGAGGGTGCGGTTGTCGTGCAAGGTGATCTTCTCGAACATGTCCTCGAGCAGGTAGCGATACTTGTCCGGCGTCGCCCGCTTCAGGTGCTCGTAGAGCTCGTAGGACACGGTGAAGGGCGGCTCCTGGAAGCCGACCTCGGCGATGTAGTCGCTCAGCGCCTGGTTGAGCGCGTCTTCGCCGATGTACTCCTCGAGCGCGTAGAACACCAAGCTGCCCTTGTTGTAGTGGATGTACTGCTGGTTCTCGACGAGCAGCAGCGGCAGCTCCTCGATGCGCTCGCCGCCGCGCGCCCGGAGGTAGCGGTCGAGCTCGTACTCGAGGAACTTGGGCATCTTGTTTGGCCCGTAGTGGCGCTTCATGACCATCAGTGAGCTGTACTGGGCCAGCGACTCGGACATCAAGGTCGCGCCCTGGACGTCGGCGCCGATGACCTGGTGCGCCCACCACTGGTGCGCGACCTCGTGGCTGGTCACGTAGAACACGTAGTCGATGTCCTCGGGGTCGCTGGCGTCGGCGATGAAGCCGATGCTCTCCGAGTAGGGGATCGTGTTGGGGAAAGACTGGGCGAAGGTCGAGTACTGGGGGAATTCGAGGATCCGGACCTGGCGGTGCTGGTAGGGCGAGAACTCGACGGTGAAGTAGTCGAGGGACAGCTCGATCGCCTCGATCATCTTGTCGACGTTGGTGTCGTGGGCGTCGTGATAGAAGATCTCGATGGCCACGGGCTCGGTGTTGGCGCTGCCCTCCGGGGGCGTCCACTCGGCGCGCCGGACCTGGTAGCGGGCCGAGAGCACCGACCAGAAGTTCAAGATCGGCGCGTCCATCTCGTAGCGGAAGTAGCGGCGTCCGTCCTCGAGCCACTCCTTTTTCAGGTAGCCGGGGGCCACGGCGATCTGGTCCGGGGCCGTGGAGACCGTGGCCGCGAAGCTGATCCAGTCCGAGTCCTGGGAGAGATAGGTGTTCTGGCGCGCGAGCTGATCGTCGATCTTGGGCATGCGCAGGCGCTCGGGCAGGCCGTACTCGCGCCGCTTGGTCGGGTCTTCGATCTCGTACTGCCGCGCGTAGCCAAAGTAGGGCATGTAGGCGTAGCTGTTGAAGAAGGTCCCGTTGGCGACGAGCATGTTGTCGTTCGCGCTGTTGCCGAAGCCGCGCGGGTGCTTGCGATAGTCGTACTTCACCTCGAGCTGGTCGCCGGGCTGCATCGGCGTGGCGAGGTGATAGATGCGATAGCCGAGCACCTCGTCTTGGTGCTCGAGCGTGGCCCCAGGGATGTCGAGGAGGGCGATCTCGACCTCCGGGTCCGCGCTCGGCACGTGCAGCGTCTCGATCGCTTCGTCGCTCTCGTTGACGATCTGGAGCGTGCCGCGGACCTCGACGCGGCGCGCGTAGGGGTAGAGGTCGACCTCGACCTCGACGCCCACGACCCGCGGCTGGGCGAGGCCCTCGTACTGCTTGTACTCGGTCTCGTAGCGAACCTGGCGCTGCTCGGCCGCGTCGCTGGGCAGGTAGGTGTTGAGGACGTTGGTGTTGTAGTAGATGAAGGCGCCCGACCCCAGCCAGACCAGCGAGAGCGCGACGATGGCCGCGACGCGCCCGCGGGTCAGGCGAGCGCGGGCCATGGCGAGGCGGCGCTTGAAGGGGTTGTCGGTCCCGCGCACCCAAAACAGCTCGGCGATCATCACGAGCAGGCCCGCGACCGCGCCCCAGTAGATCGAGAACGCGATCTGGCCGGTGACGAAGTGGCCGTAGGCGTTCATGTCCGAGTAGGTCACGCCCGGGAAGCTGGCGAAGTTGTAGAGGTGGTGCTCGAAGTCGAGGGCTGGGAGCGCGGCCTGGGCGACGAAGATCAGGACCATGACCGTGTAGCCGAGGAAGCGGTGGTTGACGATGACCTGGGCGGCGACGGCCGCGACGCAGAGCACGGCCCAGACCTGGAGCTGAAACAGGAAGATGTCACACAGATAGAGGCCGAGTTCGAGGCGGGTGTAGCCCGCGTCGAGCTGGAAGCTGATCGTGGTCAGCATCGCCATCAGCAGCAGCAGGATCATCGCCACGACCATGGCCACGAGCTTGGCCACGAGCGGGACCCAGTTGGGCGTGGGCAAGGTGTCGTAGAGCTGGTCGAGCTTGTACTTGCGCTCGCGGTGGATCAGCTCGCCGGCGTAGAACACCAGCACGAGCAGCATGAACACCGACATCCCGCCCTCGATGACCGAGAGCATCAGGTGGGTGACGGGGAGCGTGGTCGTGCCGCCGCGCTGGATGAAGCCGGAGGTGGCGCCGAGGACGTTGCCGATGCCGAACAGCGCGATGACCACAAAGGGCGCGCTGCGCACGAGCGAGCGGACCTCGAAGCGGGTCTGAAAGCGCAAGGCCGCGAGCTGGGCGCGCAGGTCGTAGCGCGGGGTGAGCGTGGGCAGGGTCGAGCCTGCGCCCGCGTAGGCGCGCGGCGGTGCGCTGAGCTCGGCCGCGGCTGCGAGCTTGGCCTTGGCCTTGGCCGTGCGCGGACGCCTGCCCTCGATGCTCATGCGGTAGCGGGCCAGCGTCAGGCCGAGGATCGCCAGGCTGATGGCGATCCAGATCGCTCGGTTGGCGAGGATCTCCGCGCTGAAGGGCGCGGCGATCGTGTTCTTCTCGGCGGGGGTCCAGTAGCGGACCGAGTGGCCGTAGGCGCGGATCCCAAACGGCTCGCTGATCGCGGCGAGGAAGTCGTTGTCGAGGTTGTCGATGTAGTTGCCCGAGACCACGTAGAGGACCAGCAGCCCGAGCAGGGCCACGTAGCTGAACATGGTCCGGCGGGTGAGCGTGGCGACCGAAAACGAGATCGCGCCGATCAGCAGCAGGTTGGGGAACAAGAACACGACGAGGGCGTAGGCGTAGGGCGTCAGGCTCAGGCTGACGAGGCGCTCGGGGTCGTGCCAGGGCATCAGGCTAGCGAGCAGCGCGCCGACGGCCAGGCCGCTGATCATGAACCACGCCGCGAGCATCGAGCCGCTGAACCTGCCCAGGAGGTAGGGGAGCTTGCGCAGCGGTGAGGCGAAGAACAGGCCCTGGATGCCGTAGTCGGCGTCGCGGTTGACCGAGGCCGAGACGAAGGCGGTGGTGATCACCAACCCGAGCAGCAGGCAGTAGACCAGCAGCATGCGCATGAGCGCGACCGGGGAATTGAGCGCCACGACCCCGACGCCGCCGAAGGGGTTCATGCCGTCGGGGATCGCCACGGTCAAGAACGCGAACGCGAAGCACAAGCCGGTGAAGATCCACAGCGGCGGGTGCCGGCGGCGAAAGGCCAGCTCGAAGCGCAGGACGTCGAGGAGCTGGCTCATGCGGCCCCCGGCTGGGACTGGGGCTGGGGCTGGGGCTCGGACGCGCCCGCGGACTTTGTGTGGATCGTATGAAAGTAGACGTCCTCGAGCCGCGGCTCGACGGCCTGGAAGCTGTCCGTGGGCTGGGCGTCGGCGAATACGTGGATCAGCGTGCGCCCCGAGGACCAGCGCTTGGAGATGACCTCGTGCTCGCGCTCGTAGCTCTCGAGCTGCTCGCGGTCGATGATCGTCTTCCAGGTCTTGCCGCGCAGCCGGGCGATCGCGGCCTGCGGGGCGTCTTGGGCGAGCACCTGACCCTTGGCGATGATCGCCATGTTCGTGCACAGGTCGGCGACGTCCTCGACGATATGCGTCGACAAGATCACGACCACGTGCTCGCCGATCTCCGAGAGCAGATCCAAAAAGCGGTTGCGCTCCTCGGGGTCGAGGCCGGCGGTGGGTTCGTCGACGATGATCAGCCGCGGGTTGCCGAGCAGGGCCTGGGCGATGCCGAAGCGCTGGCGCATGCCGCCCGAGTAGCCGCCGAGCTTGTTCTTGCGCACCTCCCAGAGGTTGACGCGGTGGAGCAGGGCCTCGACGACCTGCTTGCGCTCGCCGCCGGTGATGCCCTTGAGCGTGGCGAAGTGGGTCAGCAAGGTCAGGGCGTCGACGTTGGGGTAGACACCGAAGTCCTGGGGCAGGTAGCCGAGCACCCGACGCACGCCCTCCTTGTTGCGCAGGACGTCGAGCTCGCCGAGGCGGATCGAGCCGGCGTCGGGGTCCTGGAGCGTGGCGATGGTCCGCATCAGCGTCGACTTGCCCGCGCCGTTGGGCCCGAGCAGGCCGAACATGCCCGTGGGGATCGTCAGCGAGACGCCGCGCAGGGCCTGGACGCCGTTGGAGTAGGTCTTGGACAGGTCTTCGATGACGAGGGAATTGCTCACGGTGCCTCGAAGCGACCGCAAGGGAGGTCGCGGGCCTCAGACTCGGCGAAGGGCGCCGATGTTTCCAAATTGTGCTCAGTTCTCCATGGGTCCCGTCCGCGTCCTGCTGGACGGGATCCATGGAGATGCCGGAGGGGCATGGCGCCCTTCGAGGGCTTCGCTAGCTGGCCTGGTGCTTCGCCAGATAGTCCTCGAGCCCAGCCCGGGCCTGGGTCTTGACCTTGTTTTGCAGCATCGAGGTCCAGCCCAGGAGCAGCCCCGCGGGGCCCAGGGCCTGCTTGGCCCAGCGGTGAAAGTCGAAGCGGTCGCGGTGCTCGATGATCAGGCC
The DNA here is from genome assembly GCF_011083025.2 of Pseudenhygromyxa sp. WMMC2535. Classification (NCBI taxonomy): domain Bacteria; kingdom Pseudomonadati; phylum Myxococcota; order Nannocystales; family Nannocystaceae; genus Pseudenhygromyxa; species Pseudenhygromyxa sp. WMMC2535. The sequence goes on along the minus strand of NZ_JABJWV010000001.1, from coordinate 193,293 downwards.
GTCGGCGAAGCGGAGCTCGGCCTCGACGACGTTATGGACCTTTCGCCCCGTCGTGGAGAGGGTGTACCAGGCCTCCCAGTGCGCCGAGCCGCGCTCGCCCTCGGCCTGGACCGCCGAGAACTCGAGCTTCAGGTCCTTGCCGCGCTCGACCAGCATGCGCCACATGCCGCAGGCCTCGCGAGCGTCGAGATCGCCAAAGGCTGGATCGGAGAAGCGGACCTGCGGGTGGTAGCAAGCGACCATGCCCTCGGCGTCGTGCTGGGAAAAGGCGGTGTAGAAGCGCTCGATGAGGGCGCGGTGGGTGGCGTTGTCGCTCATGGTGGAGACTCCTGCGTCGGGGCCTCGCTGGCCCGGCGCGGGTGGATCTCTAACATTTGTCGAGCGGGCGCGCGGCGGTGCGGCCGGAGCGGAGGAAAGTCGCGCGCTGGGGGCTGAGCGGGCTGCTTGGCACCTGGCTGTGCGCGGGGAGTTTGGCTGGCCGCTCGCTGGCCGAGCTACTCGGAGACGACACCGACGGCTTCGGCCCCGGCCGCGAGCGCTGCTCGCTCGCGCTCGAGCAGGCGCTCGCGTCGTTCGAGCTCGGCCTTCTCGGCCGCGATCCGGATCTCCTCGGACTTGCGGGTGATCTCGTCCATCACGGCGAAGGTGTGCAGCGCGTCGTCGATGATCGCCACGCGATCGATGCAGTCTGCGACGGCGGCGGTGTAGCGCTTTTGGCCCTTGGCCATGGTCTCGAAGGTCTCGCAGTGGCCCTTGGCGGTCGCATAAAAGGCCTCGATCTGCGGCCGCTCCACGCCCTCTTGGCTGATCAGGTGGTCCTGGTTGAGGACCGCGAGGTTGTACCAGGGCCGGGGGTCTGCGCTGTCGACCTTCATCGCCTCTCGATACCAGCGCTCGGCTTCGGGGTAGTCCTGGAGCCCGCGCTTGGCCACGCCCATGGCGATGTAGACCTCGGGGTCGCGCTGGACGGCCTCGTCGTGGAGCGCGACCTCGAAGGCGGCGACGGCCCCGGCGTAGTCGCGGAAGCGGATCGCGATGAAGCCGATGTTGCGGCTGGCGTCGGCGTGCTCGGGGTCGATCTCGACGGCGCGCTCGAAGGCCCTGAGCCCGTCGACTTGGTTGTCGTCCTCCATGAAGAGCAGCCCGCGGAGGTTCCACAGCGCCGCGCTTTGTCGGCCGTCCTTTTCGAGCACGCGCATCGCCTGGGTCACGACGAGGTTGGCGAGCACGAGGTAGGACTGGTCCTCGAGCCGGCCGCGGTCGTAGTAGAGCCGGGCGAGGTTCTCGTAGGCGGCCTTGTTGCTGGTGTCGACGGCGAGGACGTTCTTGATCTCCTTTTCGGCCGTGGCGAAGTCGTCGGCGTCGAGCTCGAGGGCGTAGCGGTCGCGGTGGATGGCGGCGAGGTTGTTGCGGGCCGCGACGGCCTGAACTTTGTTTGCGTCGACGGAGCGCGCGAAGAGATCGAGGGCCAGCTGCGTGTTGCCTCGCTCCCACTCGAGCACGCCGAGGTTGTTGAGCGCGAGGTGAAAGCCGGCGTGGGCGAGCTCGGTGTAGATGGCGATGGCCTCGTCGAGGCGGCCGCAGCTCTCGAGCACGGCCCCCGCGTTGAAGCGGGCGATGAGCATCGAGCGTGGGTGTGCGTCGTAGACCTGGTTGAAGCCCGCGCTGAGCGCGGCGCACTCTGCCTCGTCGAGGGCGCCGTCGGCCTCGGCGGCCTCGAAGGCGGCGTATGCGGCGTGGAATTCGGCCAGCGCCTGCTCGTTGGGCGCCTCGAGCTCGACCTGGGCCGGCCGAGGCTCGTCTGTTGGCGTCACGCTTGGCGTGGGGTCTTTGGTGCCGCAGGCGGTGAGCAAGCCCGTGCTCAGCGCGAGACAGATCAGGGTGCTGGCGTGGGGCTTTGGTCGGGGGAGGGGGGAGGAGTGGGTCATGATCGTCATCGAGGGTGGGTCTGGCTTGTCGGGCTCGCCTGCGTACGCATGACCGGGTGGATCCGACCTTCAAAATTTTTGGGCCCATTCTCGGACAGGTGGACGCTTTCGACGGCCGCCTCGGCCTCGAGGGAGCTGCCCGGATGGACGGGCTCGACTCGACAGTCATCGCACGCTGGGTTCGAGAGCGCGCCTCGGGGCAGAATGTGCGCGCTTTGCCGGGGAGAAATGCATCAGTTTTTAAAATGATACAATTGTTGATGTCCTCCAGTGACGCTGGCTTGGCGATACTGTGATGGAAGAAATGACGGTATTTATTCTGATGTGATGGCGAGGTGACGCTGTAGGATATTGTCGTTATCAGTAGAATCTCGAAAAGTCTCTGGAAATTATGAGCGCATTGATCAATGATGAATCATGGGTCGTCAAAGAGTCGTCGTTCCGCTTCTGTCGGCAGCTATCTGCCTCTCGGTGGCGGTCGAGGCCAGGGCCGCGCAGCCCTTCACGGCCTTCGAGAGCGGCCAGGTGCGTCCGCTGGCCCTGTCCCCAGATGGCGAACGCCTGTTTGCCGTCAACACCCCGGACAACCGCCTCGAGATCTACGCGATCACCGATGATGGCCTGGTCCACGAGGGCTCCGTGCCGGTCGGCCTCGAGCCGGTCGCGGTCGCGGCTCGCAGCGCGCACGAGGTCTGGGTGGTCAATCACCTCTCGGACAGCGTGTCGGTGGTCTCGCTGACGCCGCGGCCCCAGGTCTCGCGCACGCTGCAGGTCGGCGACGAGCCGCGGGATCTGGTGTTCGCGGGGCCCGGCGGCAAGCGGGCCTTCGTGACCGCGGCCCACCGCGGGCAAAACACGGCCTTCGATCCTCAGCTGACCACGCCCGGCATCGGCCGCGCCGACGTCTGGGTGTTCGACGCGAACCACCCCGGGCAGGCGCCGACGATCCTCAATTTGTTTTGCGACACCCCGCGGGCTCTGGCGGTGAGCGCCGACGGCAAGCGGGTCTACGCGGCCGCGTTCAATTCGGGCAACCAGACTGCGGTGGTCCCCCGGGGGTGATCACCGACGAGGGCGAGGCGGCCGGCGGGATCCCGGGGCCGAACATCAGCCACGGCGGCGAGCCCGAGCCGGACATCGGGCTGATCGTCAAATTCGACGGCGCGCACTGGGTCGACGAGCTCGGGCGCAGCTGGGACGAGGACATCAAGTTCAACCTGCCCGACCGGGACGTGTTCGTGATCGACGCCTGGGGCCCGAGCCCGGCGCTGGTCGCCGGCGAGCAGGGGGTGTTCACCGGGGTCGGCACGACCTTGTTCAACATGGTGGTCAACCCGGTCAGCGACAAGGTCTATGTGACCAACACCGAGGCCCGCAACCATGTCCGCTTCGAGGGCGCGGGTCTGTTCTCGGGGAGCTCGGTCCGCGGTCACGCCGTCGACAACCGGATCACCGTGCTCGACGAGCAGGGCTCGCACCCGCGCCTGCTCAACAAGCACATCGACCACGACGCGTGCTGCGGGCCGGTGCCCAGCGGCGAGCGCGAGCTGAGCGTGTCCCAGCCCCTGGGCATGGCGATCTCCAGCGACGGGGCCGTGCTCTATACGGCGGTGCTCGGCAACGACAAGCTGGCGATCTACTACACCGCCGAGCTCGAGGACGACAGCTTCTACCCCGACGCCTTCGACCAGATCCCGCTCAGCGGAGGTGGGCCCACGGGCCTGGTCCTCGACGAGGCCCACGACCGGATCTACGCGCTGACCCGCTTCGACAACGGGATCTCGATCGTCGACACCGACGCGCTCGAGGAGATCGATCACCTGAGCATGCACGACCCCGAGCCGGCCGCGCTGGTCGCCGGGCGTCGCTTTCTCTACGACGCGGAGCTGACCTCGAGCCACGGGGATCAGTCCTGTGCTTCCTGTCACATCTTCGGTGACAAGGACGACCTGTCCTGGGACCTCGGGGATCCCGACGGAGATGTCACGGCGACGCCAGATAATATTCGTACGGACTTCGCCGTTGGCGACGTCGACTTTCACCCGATGAAGGGGCCGATGACCACGCAGAGCCTGCGCGGTCTGGACAATCACGGGCCGATGCACTGGCGAGGGGATCGCAACGGCGCCGGTGAGGAGCCCAGCGCCCAGCCCGACACGGGGGCCTATGACGAGGTCGCGGCCTTCATGGCCTTCAATGTCGCGTTTCCCGGGCTGGTCGGGCGGGATCAGCCGCTGAGCGAGGCGCAGATGCTCTCGTTCACGGACTTCGTCCTCCAGCTCACCTACCCGCCCAACCCGATCCGCAACCTCGACAATTCGTTGACCGAGCAGCAGCAGATTGGCCGGGACTTCTTCTATGACAATCTCTCGGTGCTCAACACCGCGGACAACAGCCTGATGACCTGCATCAGCTGCCACCGCATCGACCCCGAGGGCAACGCGGAGTACGGCGTCGAGCGCCCGGGCTTCTTTGGGACCGAGGGCCAGATCGTCCTCGCCGAGCTCGGCCAGACCCTCAAGATCCCGCACATGCGCAACCTCTACACCAAGGTCGGGAGCTTTGGCTATCCGGGGGGCGACCCGCTCTTCAACGCGCCAGACATGCCGCTCTACGACGAGAGTCACCAAGGCGATCAGATCCGCGGCTTTGGCTTCGCCCACGACGGCTCGAAGGACGGCTTGCTGCGTGTGTTCAACGCGTTCACCTTTGCCCCCGAGGGCTTCGAGGACGTCGAGACCATGCTCGCCGTCGCCAGCTTCTTGGTCGCGATGGACTCCAACCTCGCGCCGGTCGTGGGTCAGCAGGTGACCTTGGGGGGCGGCGGCGACAATGCGGGCAAGCACGGCAAGCACGGCAAGCACGCCAAGCACGGCCTCGGGGGTGCAGCCGGCTGGGCGGCCGCGCTCGCGCGCGTCGAGCTGCTGCGCGCGCGCGCCGAGGCGGGAGAGTGCGAGCTGATCGCCAAGACCAGGCTGGGACCCTTCGAACTCGGCCTGCTCTACGAGGAGGGGGGCTACAGCACCAGCTTCTCGGCGCTGCCCAGCCTCGACGCGGCCCAGGTCCAGCTCCTGGCCGTCGGGGGGCCGGTGACCTTCACCTGCGTACCTCCGGGCTCGGGCGAGCGCCTGGGGATCGACCGTGACGGCGACGGCGTGCCCGACGGCGACGAGCAGCTGTGGTCGACGTGGTAGCGCGGTCGCTGTGGTCGCTACGGCCGGTCGGGTGGTTGGCCGAGTTTGTCGTGTCGGCGAGCCTACCTACTGGGCACTCGTCCGGCGGCGTCTTGGCGCCGCGTGCTCTGGGGGGTGCTGGTGATCTGCGCAGCTCGTGTGACGCGCATGATCCCCGCCCCCCGTCGGGGGGCATCGGTGGGCGAGTTCGCGCGATGTGCCTTGGCTCTTCAAGCCGACCCCCAGGGCCCGATACAATCGGTCGAGAATGGACGATGGTGCCGAGACCGCGAGCGAAGACGGAGGCAGGACCTCGCTCGCGGGCACCCACGACTCGCGCGGGGGCTTTGTCGAGGAGGAGGAAGAGGTCGAGACCGACGACCTCCAGCGTGGCTCTCATATCGGGCGCTACGTCGTCATCTCGAAGCTCGGTGCGGGCGCCATGGGGGTGGTGTTCGCGGCCTACGATCCCAAGCTCGACCGCAAGGTAGCGATCAAGCTGCTCGAGTATCGCGGTGGTGACCGGGAGGCCGCGCAGGTCCGGCTCCAGCGGGAGGCCCAGGCCCTCGCCAAGCTCAACCACGCCAACGTGGTCGCCGTGCACGACGTCGGCATCCACGCCGAGCGAGTGTTCCTGGCCATGGAGTTCATCGAGGGCAAGACCCTCGGCGAGTGGATGGCGGACGGCGAGGGCAAGCGCCACGCGCGGCCGTGGAAGGAGGTCGTGGCGATCATGTCCGCGGCCGGTCGCGGGCTTGCGGCGGCGCACGCCGTGGGCCTGGTCCACCGCGACTTCAAGCCCGACAACGTGATGATCGGCGACGACGGCCGGGTCCGGGTCATGGACTTCGGCCTGGCGCGGACCAACGAGGAGCGCGGCTTTCGAGGGGGCACGACCACGCGCTCGCAGGCCTACGACGCGCTCAACGCCTCGCTCACCCGGACCGGCGCGATGATGGGCACGCCGGCCTATATGGCGCCGGAGCAATTCGAGGGCACGGAGATCGACGCGCGCAGCGACCAGTTTGGGTTTTGCGTGGTCTTCTACGAGGCGCTCTTTGGCGAGCGCCCCTTTGGCGGCGAGACCGTGGCCGAGCTGGCGATCGCCGTGCTCGACGGAGAGCGGCGCAAGCAGCCGCGCAGCCTCGAGGTCCCGCTGTGGCTGCGCGAGGTGGTCGAGCGCGGGCTCTCGTCGGCGCCGGAGGAGCGCTACGCCGACATGCTGGAGCTGCTCGCGGCCCTGGCCGCTGGGGGCAAGCGTCGCCGCCGTGGTCAGGTCAGCGTGGCGGCCCTGGCCGCGACCTTGGTCGCCGGCGGCGCCCTGGGCTACCAGCGTTGGGAGGGCCTCCAGCGCGAGCAGGCCTGCGCCGACTACGGGGCGACCATCGACGAGCTGTGGAGCATCGCGGCCCAGGAGCACGCGCGCGAGCGCCTGGGCGAGGCGAGCGAGCGGGTGCTCCCGTGGATCGATCGTCAGGTGGGGCGCTGGCGGGAGCAGGCCACCGAGGCCTGCGAGCGCGCGACCATCGAGGACAGCTGGGACGCGGAGCGCTACGCCCAGGCGGGCTGGTGCCTCGACGAGCGCCGCCTCGAGCTCGAGGTGCTAGTCGCCGCGCTGGCGGAGGAGGGCGAGGCGGATCCAGGGATCGTCGAGGCGGCCGCCGGGCTCTCGCCGCTGTCGACCTGCCTCGACGAGGCGGCGCTACACGGTCGCGGTGAGGCGCCGACGCTGGCCCTGCGCGTCCACCTGGCCGCGGTCCGGCGCGAGCTCGCCCAGGCCCGCTACCTCGAACGCGTCGGGCGCTACGCCGAGGGCCTGGATCTGGCCGCGCGCGCGCGGGAGCAGGCCGAGGGCCTGAGCTGGACGCCGCAGCTGGCGGCCGCGCGCGTGCGCGAGGCCTCGCTGCTCCGTGATCTCGGGCGCTACGAGGAGGCCGAGGCCGTGGGCGTGCAGGCCTACGGCGAGGCCGCCCGCGCGCGGACCTGGGACGTCGCCAGCGAGGCGGCCGTCGACCTTGTCGAGACCGTGGGTGTGCACCTCGAGCGCCACCGCGAGGGCCAGGGCTGGGCCGAGCACGCCGCGGTGGTGATCTCGCTGGCGAGCGACGTCTCGGTGCGGCGCGAGGCCGATCGTGTGACCGCGCTGGCCCAGGTGTTGCGCGCGGCTGGAGAGCCCGAGCGAGCCAAGCCCTTGTTCGAGCGCGCGGTGGCGCTGCGCGAGCGCGAGCTGGGCGATCAGCACCCTGCGCTGGCCGACAGCGTCTATGACCTCGCGCTGACCGAGGAGGCGCTCGGCGAGCGCGCGGCGGCCAAGCTCGACTTCCAGCGCGCGCTGGAGATTTGGGAGCGGGCGCTCGGCGCAGAGCACCCGAGCGTGGCCGCGGCTCGGCTCTCCCTGGCCGAGCCGCAGTAGTCGTGTGCGCTGCGGCGCTCGACGCCGCCGACGTGGATGTCCGTGGGCCCTCGGCATGGCGTGCCTTGGTTGGAGAGTGAGTCTCCCCCGCGCGAAATGTGTCATTGGTTCAGCGGTGATTATGATAGGTCACTCGCCATGACCGCAGCTGTTCAGCCATCGCTCGAAGACCCCAAAGATAGCTGGCTCGTCTACGCCGACGCCCTGCAGGCGGCGGGAGACCCCCGCGGAGAATTGATCGCCTTGAGCCAGGCGATCGAGGATGGCGCGAGCCCGGGGGACCGCGACGCGCTCTTCGAGCGCCACGCCGAGGCGATCTTCGGCAGCTTGGCGGCCCATCGCGCCAAGCTCGAGATCGACTGGAAGTGGTGCGTGCCGCGGACGCTGTCGGTGCTGATCGATCCCGACGATGACGTGGCGGCCGTGATCGCGGCGCTGCTCGCCTCGCCTCTGGCGACGCAGATGCAGACCCTGCGCCTGGTCGCGCGCACGCCGAACGACGAGAAGGTCGAGCTCGGCCCGGCGGTGGCGGCCCTCGCCGAGGGCCTGCCGGAGAACTGCACGGACCTCGAGCTCGTCGACGAGCGGGCCAGCAAGTCGCGGATCATCGTCTCGGCGGACTACTCTCCCGACGAGAACCTTGTCGACTTCGGCGAGCTCGAGGCGCTGTGGAGGATCCCGCAGCTGCGCAAGCTCCACCTGGTCGTGGCCGACATGACCCAGGTGCCGCTCGGAGAGATCGACGCTCCGGCCCTCGAGGACTTCTCGTTTTTGGGGCTGCGGTGGGGCGAGGGCTACTCGATCCCCAGCGAGACGGCGGAGCCGCTGATCGAGGCGAGCTGGCCGAAGCTGCGTCGCCTCGCGCTGCGTCTGCCCGAGACCCTCACCTACGCCTGGCCGGAGCAGGACGGGGCCTACGTAGAGAGTGAGCGCTACGACGACTACAGTAATTACTACGAACAGTACGAGGACGACGAGGGCTGGCACGAGGACTATGACTGGGCAGGTGAGCTCCGCGGGCTGCTCGCCGCGCTGAAGCAGACCGAGATCGAGTCGCTCTCGCTTACCTCCTTTGCGAGCGCGAGCAACCTGCTCGAGGCGCTGGAGGCCGGCCTGCCGCCCACGCTCGTGCACCTCGACCTCAGCGGCAGCGACCTCGGCGACGACCACGTGGCGTGGATGGTCGAGCACGCGGAGATCTTCGAGCGCCTCCAGACGCTCGATCTCCGCGATACGCTGATCCACAATCCGAGCCCGCTCGCGGCCCTCGAGCCCGAGGTCTTGCACAGTGACGGCGGCGGCGCAGCCTATCGCTTCGCCGTGGGTATGGAGTAACCCTGTCTGCGCGCGGGCGGGCGAATGCTCGTCAGCGGGCGGCCACGGCGGGTCTGCGGGTGCGCTGAGCAGTTCGCACCCGACCTGCGTGTAGCATGCCGGCGATGCGCTCCGACTCGATCTCGATCGCGCGAGTTCTCGCCTGTGCCTCGTGGCTGCTCACCGCCTGCTCGGACGACGGCGGGGGTGGTGGTGACGAGGTCGACACGGGCACGGGGGAGAGCGCCGAGGAGGGCAGCGAGGCGGAGAGCGGAGAGGGCAACGAGGGCGCCGAGACGGGGGACGCGGGAGACACCGGGGACACCGGAGACACGGGCGAGGAGGCGCCGCCCGGGCTCTACGGCGTGCCCAACCTCGACGACGACGATCAAAACGGTCAGGCCGACTGGGACGATCCGGCGTTCGACGCCGACAACGACCTCACGGACTGGTCGCTGCCCGAGGCGGCGGTCGAGGCCGCGGGCGAGGGCGGCTCCGTCGAGCTGCTCGTCGAGGGCGACGTCGACCAGCTGCGCTTTTGGCTCGAGGGGGAGGCCATCCTCGGCCAGGTGGGCGCTGACGAGCCGGTGACCAGCGTCGCGCTGACGGGCGCGCAGCTCTCGGCCACGCTTCAGGTCGAGTTCGGCGACTTTCATCGCTGGGGCACGATCACCGCGCGCAGCCTCGACGCCGGGGGCGTGGAGGTCGCGACGCTCAGCCTCGAGTTCATGGCCTCGCCGCTGGTCATCAACCACCACGGCCAGCCGACCGAGTACGTCTGGGCCGTGCCCGCGGGCTCCAACTCGGAGATGATCGCGGAGTTCGAGGGCGTGCTCGGGGACCGCTTCGTCAGCGTGTCGAGCAACGACGTGTGGATCCAAGACGAGCTCGAGTGGGCCACGGCCACGGCCCCCGACAAGCGCCTGAACATCGCCATGGACTCGATCCGCGACCGCGCCCTCGACAGCTACGTCAAGGGTCTCGAGGCCCCGGACATCCAGCCGATGACCTGGGGCCAGGCCGGGACCGACGTCACCGAGGACAAGTTCGGCAACCTCGAGGTGACCATGCCGGTGAGCGCCGGCGGCGTCGACTATCCCTTTGGGCGGATCTACTACGGCGACAAGGACGGGAGCGGGCCCAACGAGATCATCAAGAGCTTCCTCGACGAGCAGGCTCTGCAGGCGCCGATCCGCGTCGACACGACCTGGCTGTGCATCGGCCACGTCGACGAATTCCTCAGCTTCATCCCCGACCCCGACTCGGCGCGCGGCTTCAAGTTTCTGATCACCGACACGAACGCGGCCTGGGAGCTGCTCGAGGCCATGGACCCGAGCACCAGCTTGCCGCGCTACGCCCAGAGCCACGGCTACGCCACGGTCGCCTCGATGCTCGACGACGACGAGCTGCGCGCGACCAACGACGACGTCCAGGCCAACTACCTCGACGCGGTCCGCGAGCAGCTCGAGGCCGAGCTCGACCTCGATCCCGAGGACATCATCCGCATCCCCGGGCTGTTCGAGCGCCTGTCGCAGTGCCCCTACAGCGCGGCGCCGCTCGAGACCGCGGCGCTGATCCCCGGGATGCTCAACTTGGTGGTCGTCAACCTGCCGGAGGAGCCGCTGCGGATCTTCGTGTCGGATCCCTTCATGCGCACGGACACCAGCGACCAGGGCAGCGATCCCTTCATCGCTGCGTTCGCGGACGCGCTGCCCTCGGCCTACGAGATCCACCACGTCGACGACTGGTACACCTATCACGTCTACATCGGCGAGGTGCACTGCGGGTCCAACGTGTCCCGCACGCCCACCGACGACTGGTGGCAAGACGGCATGCACCTGCTTGGAGAGCAATGATCATGGACGCGCGTAGCTTTGCCCTCATGTTTTGCGTTGGCCTCGCTCTCGGCTGCGACGGCGAGAGCGTCGAGTCGCCCGAGCCCGCCCAGGCGTCGCAGCCCGCCGCGAGCGCCCAGCTCGAGGCGCCCTCGAAGTCTGCGTCTGGCGCCCTCGATGTCGATGTCGATGGCGCTGGCGCTGGCGTGGACGCGCCGGTGAGCGCGGGCAGCCCCGAGCCCGCGGCGGCCTCGGACACCGCCGAGGGGCCGCGCCCACGAGCGACCCGCGGCGGGCAGCTGCGCTTCGCGGACGAGTCGATCGAGGACCCCGCGATGGCGCCGGTGCTCCTCGCCCGCCTGGGCGACACCAGCGAGCCCTCGCAGACCCGCGCGGCCCTGGCCGCCGCGCTCCCGCGGACCGGGGGCGAGTGGGCGGACGCGCTCGTCGAGCTGCTCGCGCAGGAGGAAGATGCGGCCGTGCGCGCGGCGATGGTCTCGAGCTTGCGCCGGGCCCCGAGCGAGGCGGCCCTGCGCGGCCTCGCGCTGGGTCTGGACGATCGTGACGCGGGCGTGCGCTACGAGGCCGCGATGACGGCGGCGGGGGTTCCTGGGGCGAGCGAGCTGCCCCTGCGCGAGCGCCTCGGAGATCAGGACGCGCGCACGCGGGCCGCGGCCGCGCGCAGCTTGGGCGTGCTGGGGGTCGGCGAGGCCTTCGACGAGATCGCGGCTCTGGTCGAGGACGAAGATAAATATGTTCGCCTCGAGGCGCTCCAGGCCCTGGGTCGTCTCGATGCGGAGCGCGCTCGGGAGGTCGCCGCGCGCATGGTGGAGGACGAGGACTCGACCGTCGCCCGCGCGGCGCTGCGCCTGCGCGACGCGCCCTGAGCTGAGCTGAGCCTGCCCCTCAGGGCGAGGGCGTGGGCTCGTCCGTCTCGGGGGCATCGTCGGCGCCGAGGTGCTGGGCCGGCTGCCTATCAGCGCTCTCGTCCACGTCGGTGTTCGCGGGCTCGCTCGCGGCCGCGAGCGCCTGGGCCTCGCCCTGGTCGGCGGGCAGCGCCGACGCAGGGGGCTGGTCGCCGGCCTCGAGGGCGAGCTGGCGCTCGAAGAGCGCGCGGACGCGGGCGCGGTCTCGGCGGAGGAAGGCCTGCCACAAGAGGGTGGGGACGGCGACCAGGGCGAGGGCGCCCATGGCGGGCGAGAAGATCAGGCTGAACTGGGCGACGATGTAGGCCGTGGCCGAGGCCGTGAGCAGGCTGTACCACGAGGCCTGCTCGAGGCCGTCGAGCTCGCGCAGCTTGATCCGGCTGGCGCGCTTGCCCAGCTCGGGGGTCCAGCCGGGGTGGACGAAGGCGCGCTTGTAGAGCTGGCGCAAGCTGGCGTAGGGGCGGTCTTTGGCGTTGGTGTCACGCGAGAGCGCGGCCTCGCGGCCGTGCAGGGCCTCGTCGTCGAATACGGCGTGGAGCAAGGCCACGCTCGCGGGCTCGAGGCGCTCGGGCTCGCGCTCGGCGATGCCCCGGGCCTTGTCGTACATGCCGCGGATCAGCGGCAGGGCGATGTCGCCGTGGCTGGTCCGGTCGTTGTCGCGCTCGGCCTTGCGCTGGCCGAGGGCGAGCACCATGGAGGTCATCAGCCAGCCACCCAGCAGGCCCACGGTGAACAGGGAGGGGCTGATCATCAGCGCGATCAACAGCGTGAGCAGGCCAGGGACGGTGGAGAGCAGGGCGATGGCCCTGGTCAAGGTGCGCAGGCCCTGGCGCTCGTCGGGGTCGACGAGCAGGCCGCGCTCGCTCAGGCGGCGGCTGAGCCCCTGGTCCTTGGCCAGGCCCGCGCAGCGCTCGTAGAGCTCGTCGATGCTCCAACTGTGGCCCTGGGCGGCGGTGATCGTCGCCAACACCTCGCGCTCGGCGGGGACCGCCGGCGGCTCGGGGGCCTCGCTGCGGTAGTTGACCTCGGGGAGCGCGAGGCGTCGGTCACTGGTCATCGTGAGCGCGCCGCGGCGCAAGAGCGCGGCTACGGCGGTCTTGATGACGGCCGGCTCTCCCCCGCGCAGCAGCGCGAGCTCGTAGGGGTCGAGGTCGGCGAGCTGCTTGCGATCCGGCACGCCCGCGCGCCAGCGCTGGAGCGAGAGCGCCAGGGTGTTGATGACGTAAGCGAAGAGCGGCCCGAAGACGAGCAGCAGCCCGATGCTCGACATCAAAAGCGCACGACCCAGCCCACGCCGCCGCCGTGGGGAGAGGTGATCGGGAACAGGCGCGCCGTCGGCCTGGGCTTGGCGGCCTTGACCTCCTTGCGCAGGCCGACGCCCTGACCCAGGAAGATGCCGCCGGGGATCAGCAGGCCCGTGGCGAGGACCCCGGTGATGCCGCCGGCGGTCCAGGCCGCGGCGCGGCCCGAGCCGAGGCCGGTGTCGAGCTCGGGGATGACGCTGAAGATGCCCAGGGAGACGAAGGCGAAGATGCCTCCGATGCCGGTCATGACCGCGCCGCCGACGATCCGCTTGTTGCCCTTGGCCCACTTGGGCCCGAGCACGGGGTCTTGCTCGACCTCGGCGTCCCACTGCTGCTGGGGCGAGAGCGGCCGCTTGGGCGGGGGCGGCTGCTGCTGATCGGACTCGGCCTGCTCGGCCTGCTCGCCCTGCTCGCTGGGGACCTCGGAGAGCGGCGAGGCTTGCTCGCCGGCGGCCTCGGACTCGGCGATCTTGCGCTCGAGCTCGGCGAGGCGGTCCTCTGCCTCGGCCCGCTCCGCGATCGCCTCGGGCGTGTCACCGTAGAGCGCCCGGTGGTCCGCGCGGTAGTTCTCGAGCAGGATCTTGGCCTTGCGCAGGTGGGTGGGGTTGCGGGTGACGTCGTAGGCGCGGCTGTGCGCCTCGGCGATGTTGTAGACGAGCGCGTGACGGATCGCCCGGGTGTCCTCACCGTCGGGGAGGATGGCGTAGGCCCGCTTCCACAGCACGAGGGCGTCCTCGTAGTCGGCGGTCTGAAATTTGATCTCGCCCTCTTTGTAGAGCGCCTGGGCCTCGACCAGCGGATCCTCGCCGTCTTGCTCCGAGGACGCCGCGGGCGCCTGGGCGTGGGTGAGCGAGGGGTGCACGAGGGTCGCGCAGACCAGCGACGAGGCGATCGTGAGCGAGAGCTGTGGAGCGCAGCGCACGGGGCGAAGCTATCACCGATGGCTGCGGGGTCGTAGCGAGCAGCCCGTGCTGGGGGCTGGACGAGCCTCGGTACCGTGGGGAAACTCCCGACATGCCCGGGCGAGAACCCCCGAGTCGCCGCGCCGCGTCGCTGATCTGGGCGCTGGCCGGCGCTTGCGTCGGGTCGGGCTGCCCAGCTGGGGGGGAAGCGGGCGAGGTGGGGGAAGATTCGGGGGGCGAAGGGGAGGGGAGCGAAGGGGAGGGGAGCGAAGGGGAGGGGAGCGAAAGTGAAAGCGAAGGGGTGGGGGAGAGCGCCGGAGCGCTGTGTGGCAACGGCGTGCTCGAGCCCGGCGAGGTCTGTGACGACGGCAACCTGGAGGTGGGTGACGGCTGCTCTCCGGCCTGTGAGATCTCCGCCTGCGGGATGGTCTGGAGCGCGAGCGTCGACATCGACTCGGCGGTGGAGGGGGCGAGTGACCTCACCGTCGACGCTGCGGGCGAGCTCTACCTCGCCGGTCTGCGCGTCGAGGCCGACCGCGACATCTGGCTGCTGCGCAGCGACGAGCATGGACCGGTGTGGAGCGTGAGCGTCGACGGCGGCCAGGGCAACGACGGCGCCGAGGCCCTGGCCTTTGGTCCAAGCGGCGAGCTGCTCGTCGCCGGCTGGCAGGCGCGGGCGGGGGAGGCGATCTGGTACGCGGCCTACGACGCCGCCGACGGCGGCGAGCTGTGGTCGCAGATCGTCGACGCCGAGGGCCCCAACCTGGGCTCGGACGACCGCGCGACCGCGCTGGCGACGACGCCCACAGGCGACGCGGTCGTCGTCGGAAACCTGCGTGTGGGCGAAAACGACGACGACGTCTGGGTGCGGCGATTCGACGCCGCCGACGGTGAGGCGATCTGGGACGCGACCTGGTCGGGCGTCGGCGATGGGACCTGGTCGATCGATCGCGCGGGGGCGGTAGGGATCGCCAATGACGGGACTGTCTGGGTGGGGGGTCGTCGCCACGACGACTACGATTCACACGAGGCGGTGCTGCTGCACTTCGACGCCGAGGGGGTGCTGCTCGATGAGATCCAGCCGCGCCCGAGCGGGGACCACATACATGATCCCGTGGCGCTCGCCGTCGATTCGAATGGATCGCTATACTTTGCAATTGAAAGTCAGGGGGCAGTCTTCCACAGCTGGTTATATCGCCTCGACGCCAGCGGCGCCGAGCTGTGGGTGAAGACCGAGGCAGACTGGGCCACGCACGGGTCGCGGTGGCGCACGCGGGGCGTCGAGCTCAGCGCCGCGGGAGGGATCGCCGTCGCCGGGAGCTTCGACAACGAGGACGAATTCGAGGCCCTGGAGTGGGGTGAGGCCTGGGTCGCGCGCCTCGACGCGGCGGGAAACTTCGTCTGCCGGGGCACGCACATGGTCGACGACGGGGCGATCATTCCCCCCTCGCTCCTGACCACGGCCGTGGGCGTCGGAGCCGGCGGCGCCATCGGCCTGGGCGCGCGCCTCGAGGCCGGCCAGGGCTCACAGGCGTGGCTATGGTTAGCCTATTTTCGAGGATGAAATCCAACATTGGTGGAGGTGTGGAGAGTGTTGCCAATCGTGAGGTTGGGGTGTTGGATAATCGTCGATGAATGTAGCCACTGTCTGTGGCGAGAACGGTAGCCGCTGCTAGAGTTTGTGTGTGGGTTGGACAGAAGAGCGGCTGCGAGCCCTTGTGGACGCTTGCCCCCATGGCGTCCAGGAGTGCGACCGCGAGGGCATCATCACCTTCAGCAATTGTGCACACGCGCGCATGCATGGATACGCGCCGGGAGAACTGGTCGGTCGATCAGTCCTCGAGCTGATCGCCCGGCCCGCTGACCGCGAGGCCTTCATCGGCTACATGGCGGGCCTGGTTCGGGATCAGCCCGCGCCCGCGCCCTACGAGACCCTGGCGCTAGTCAAGGGCGGCGGCGTGTTCGATGTCCGCGTGGACTGGGACTATCTGCGGGACGAGGAGGGGGATGTGCGTGGCTTCGCGTGCATCGTCACGGACATGAGCGCCCAGCGGCGGGCCGAGTCCGAGCTGCTCGAACACGAGCAGGCCGAAGAATTCCGCACACGCACGCTCCGCGAGCTCGATCACCGGGTCAAGAACACGATCGCGGCGATCTTGGGGCTCATGCACCTCAGCGCCGTCGGGGTCGAGGACGTCGGTGACTTCGTGTGCAGCTTCGAGGCGCGGCTGCGGGCGATGGCCCGGGTCCACGAGGCCCTGGCAGAGGACGGCTGGGAGGGCCTCGATCTCGGCGAGATGCTGCGGACGACGCTGCGCCCCTTCGCCATCGATTGTGTCACGCTGCGCGGTCCGAGCACCGAGCTCGCGCCGGCGGTGATCGTGCCCCTGGCTCAGGTCATCTACGAGCTCGCGACCAACGCCTTCAAGTACGGCGCGCTGGGTTGCGAGGGCGGCCGGGTCCTGGTGACCTGGACCTGCACGGACGGGCGCAGGGTGATCGAGTGGCGTGAGCGCGGCGTCGAGTCGCCGCCCAGCTCGCTGCGCGAGGGGGTGGGGATGAGCCTGGTGCGCGGGCTCGTCGAGTGTGAGCTCGGCGGCTGCGTGGCCCACGAGTGCACGCCCGAGGGGGTCTGCTGGCGGCTCGAGCTCGCGCGGGAGGCGTCATGAGGCTGCTCCTGGTCGAAGATAATTTTCTCGCGGGCGAGCACCTCCGCCACGTGCTCGAGGGCCTCGGGCACACGGTCATCGGGCCGGTCGGGTCCGTGGAGCAGGGCCTGGCGATCATCGACGCCAAGGGGGTCGACGCGGCCGTCCTCGACTTTGCGATCCGCGGCGGCTCGGCCTTGCCGATCGCCGAGGCTCTGCGCCGGCGCGGGCGGCCGTTTTGCTTCTTGACCGGCTACCGCGACCCCGAGCTGATCCCTGCGGGCTACGCCCGGGTGCGCCGGCTCGCCAAGCCTTTTTGTGAGCGGGAGCTCATCGAGGCCCTGGCGAGCTTCGGCAGCGGCCACAGCCCCAGCCTGGGCTGTTAGCGCCGCTGGGCCGGCCCTGTGCACAGCGCACCGGCTTCGCAGTACCATCGCGGGGCCCGATGCCCAGCGAGCACACCCCCAAGCGCGGCCAGCTCTTCTATGGTCCTGGCCCCTACGTCGAGCGCGAGATCGACGAGGCGCTGTTCGAGTCCCTGAGCGCGGGCGAGCATGCCCTGGTGTTTGGGCCGCGCGGGGTGGGCAAGTCGAGCCTGCGCGTGCGCACCCAGGCGCGGCTGCGCGAGGCGGGGATCCGCGTGGCTACCGTCGACCTCGGGGCGATCGGGGCCGAGAGCCGGGTCGACGTGTTTTGTGCGTCCTTGCTGGTCGAGGCCGGGCGCAGCCTGGGCCTGGCCGAGGAGGCCAAGAACGCGTGGCGGCGGTCCAAGGGCCCGCCCCAGCTGCGCCTGCGCGCCGGTCTGCGCGAGGTGGTGCTCGAGCGCAGCGAGGCGCCGCTGGTCTTGTTCATCGACGAGCTCGAGCTGTGCCGCGCGCTCGGGCCGGCCCGCGACGACGTGTTCGCGGCGCTGCGCGCCATGGCCGAGGCCCGCGGCCACGAGCCGATCTGGGCGCGGCTGAGCGTGTGTCTGATCGGCGCGCTGACCCGCGACGAGCTCGCCAGCGACACCCGGCGCGGGCCCTTCGATCTCGGGGCCAGGGAGCTCGCGCCGCGGGACTTCTCCCGCGAGCAGCTCGGCGCCTTCGCCCCGGTGCTCGACGCCCTCGAGGTCGACACCGAGGCCGTGCTCGACGCGCTCTACGACTGGACCAGCGGGCACCCGGCGCTGTGTCAGTGGATCGCCGGCGACCTGCTGCTGCGCGAGGTCAAGCGCGGCGAGGAGGCCAGCGCGGTCGAGACGGTGATCCGCGAGAGCTTTTTGCAGCGCGGGCCGGAGCTCGACCCGCTGCTCGGTGACACGGCCCGGCGCCTGCGTCGAGATCAGCGCGATCCCTGGCGGACGCGGATGCTCGGGGCTTACGAGCGCGTGCTCAGGGGCGAGCGCGTCGACCTGCGCGGGCGCCAGCTGGGCTCCGAGGGCGCGTTGATCGTCGCGCGCATGCGGGTCGCGGGCCTGGTCGCGGGAGACCGCGGCGGCAAGCTGCGCGTGCGCAACAAGATCATCGAGCGCGCCTTCGATCGCAATTGGGTGCGCCGGGCCCTGGCCGGTCGCCCGATCAGCGACGCCCTCGAGCGCTGGGAGGCCAGCGGGCGCCGGCCCGGGCAGCTCCTGCGCGGCGCGGCCCTCGAGCGCGCGCGGACGTGGATCGAAGGTCGCCCCGACGTCACCGCCGGCGAGCTCGACTTCGTGCTCGCCAGCGAGCAGGCCCGCACGGCGCGGCTGCGACGGCTGACCTGGGTGGGCGGGGCGCTGTGCCTGAGCCTCGGCGGGCTGCTGGGCGGCGCGCTGTGGCAGTACCAGCGCGTCGTCGACGAGTCCTTGCAGGCCACGGTCGACCAGGCCGCGCGGCGCAGCGAGCTCGATGGCCGCCGCGCCCGAGACGAGCGCGCCCAGGCCGAGGAGGCCAAGCTCGAGGACAAGCACAAAGCTGGCGAGGGCGAGGGGCCGACGAGCTTCGTCGGCCAGACTCGCCAGGCCGTGGAGCAGGCCTCGGGCGTGGCCTTGAGCCTGGAGAACGAGGACCTGCGCAGCGAGCTGGGCGCGCTCTCCCAGCGCCTGGCCGTGGAGCAGGCCGAGCGGGCGCAGCTCCTGGCGGAGGACCCTCGCCGCCGCGGTGAGGGCCTGCGCCTGGCCCTCGCCGCCCTCGAGCCGTGGGCCGGGGAGCCCGAGTCCGCGCCGGCGTCGGTCACCCGCGCGCTCACGGCCAACCTCGCGAGCCCCGGAGACAGCGTGCTCGTCCAGGCCTACGAGGGCGCGGGCGTCGAGCTGCTCGCCCTCGGCCGCGATCGCGCGGTCACCGTTGGCCACAGCGGCGGGGACGAGCGAGGCGGGCGCGTGCTCGCCAGGGTCTGGTCGCTCACCGACGGCCAGCGCGTGGCCGAGCTCGAGAGCCCCGCGGGGATCCTCGAGCACGTCGCGATCTCGCCCGGGGGCCGACGGATCGCCGCGCTGAGCCGCGCCGGCGCCCTGACGACCTGGGATCTATCCGACAACAGCGTGCACGGGCCCGCGCCGATCCTCCCGCCGGTCGGGCCCTCGCCCGCGCGCGAGAGCCTGCCCGCGCCGGTCGACAGCCTGCGCATCGACGACGGCGGGGCGGTCAAGCTCCTGCGCCGCGACGGCAGCGTCCAGCTCGTGGATCCGGCCGCGGGCAACAGCAGCGCCCTGCTCAGCGCGAGCAGCCTCGCGCCTGGGGTGGCCGTCGAGCACGTCGGGGTGCTCGAGCCGACCTTGACCCAGGCCGCCCGGGTCGCCCGGGTCGACGGCGGGGCGCTCGAGCTCTGGGACCCCGCGGCCGGGCGCGTCGTCGCCAGCGTGCCCGCGCCGGTCGAGGCCGCGGCCGTCGGGCGCGTCGAGCTGCTGCCAGGGGCCACGCGCGTGCTGCTCCAGATCGAGGGCGGGACGGCGCTGCTGGCCTGGACGCTCGAGCGCGGGGCGGTCGAGCACGTGGCCGAGCAGGACGAGGTGATCACCGCGCTGGCCGTGAGCGCCGACGGTCAGCTGATCGCCACGGGCGACGAGGCCGGCGGCCTGCGCCTGTGGTCGAGCGCGGGCGAGGCCGTGGCCGCGCTCGACGGCCACGCGGGCCCGGTCAGCGTGTTGGTCTTCGCCGGCGACGCCCTGGTGTCCGGGGATCGCAACGGCGAGCTGCGGGTGCAGGCGCTGCGCGTCCGAGATCAGCCGGCGCCCCGCCAGGCCCGGCTGACGCCCGAGGGCGAGCTCTCGCTCGCCGGGCGCGAGGGTCCGGAGGGCCGCACGCTGTGGTTTGGCGGGCGCCCCGACCTGCCGCACATGCGCCTGGTCATCGAGGACGGCCTCGAGGTCGAGGAGGTCGCGGTCGATCTCGGGGTCACCCGCGTGGCGCTGCGCTTCGCGGACGGCCGCGCCGCGCTCTATGATCGGGCGGCCGTGGCCAAGGGCCGCGTGGGCCCAAAGACGCCGGCCCTGCTCACGCTCGAGGGCCGCGTCCTCGATCTCGAGCTGGGCGCGGGCGGGCGGCTGCTGGCGAGCGCGGGCGAGGATCGCCGCGTCGCGCTGTGGGACGGCGCGGGCCTGCCGATCGCGACCTTGTCGGGCCATGAGGCCCCCGTCGATCGCCTGGCCCTGTCTCCCGACGGCGCGCGCCTGGTCAGCGCCGACCGCAGCCGCGAGCTGCGGGTCTGGGAGCCGGGCACGGCGGCCCTGATCGCAACCTTGCCGGCGGAGCACAGCGCGAAGTGGCTGGCGATCCTCGCCGACCTCGTGGCCCTCGTCGACGCCGAGGGCGAGGCCGAGCTGTGGTCGATCTCCAAGCGCGAGCGCCTCGCCACGGCGAGCCTCGGGTCCGCGGCGATCTTCGCGTTGACGGTCGTCACCACCGAGCGCGGCGAGGCCCTGCTCGCGGTGGCGCGGCCCAAGGCGGTGGAGCTGTGGCGTCTGGATCCGGAGTTTGGCGGCGAGGTGATCGGGCGCTTCCGTGTCCACGCGGCGCGGGCCGTGGTGCCGGCTGCCTCCAGCGAGGGACAAAGCGGCGAGCTCCTCGCCGTCGACGAGCTGGGAACGATCTCGCGGTGGCCGACGGAGCCGGCCCGCTGGCTCGCCATGGCTTGCGGTGCCTTGCCTTCGGGGACGCTGCTGCCAGCCGCCTGCCCCATCGACGGCTGAGGTCGAGAGACCACGAATTCGTCTCCTCGGGCTGGATCCAGGGCGGCTCTGGCCGGCGTCTGCATTTTTTTCGCGATCGATGTAGCTAGATTTGGTTCCCTTTGAGATCACCGCGTTTTTTCTCGCCGAATAATGAAGCGTCATTCGTGAATGTCTTGGTTGGGCCGCGCATCTGATGCGTGGTGGCGACACCGAACTGGCACATCGCCACACCCCTGTGGCTCCGTGAATGTGGCTCACAGCACACGTTAGTGCCCAAATTCACGATTTCCGAAAAAGATGCGCGTCGGCAAGAAATGCGTCGCGTGGAGCGGGGCCCGCCTGCTATATCCCTGTCACGAGCTTCAACGATGTCGTCACCACCCCACCCACCCTGGTGACGATGTCTCCTGACGGACGGCCCTCGCGTCCGCCATAGGTGCCATTTTTGTCATGAGCAGCCACGACTCGAACCTCGTCATCGGCATGGATATTGGCTCGACCACCGTCAAAGCGGTGGTCGTCGATCGCCATAGCCAAGAGATCCTCTGGAGCGACTACCAGCGCCACCACACCAAGCAGCCCGAGAAGGTCCTCGAGCTGCTCGAGGCGATCATCGCAGCGCACCCCGACGTGCTCGAGGGCTGCCAGATGTTCCTGACTGGTTCGGGCGCAGGGCCGATCGCCGACCCCACGGGCGGGCGCTTCGTGCAGGAGGTCAACGCCGTGACCTTGGCCGTCGAGCACCTCCACCCCGACGTGCGCGCGGTCATCGAGCTCGGCGGTCAGGACGCCAAGATCATCGTCTTCAAGGAAGACCAGGACGGCAACCTGACGGCCAACGCGTCGATGAACGACAAGTGCGCCTCGGGCACGGGCGCGACCATCGACAAGTGCATGATCAAGGTCGGCGCGGAGCCGGGCTTCGCGACCAACCTGCACTTCAGCGATCAGGCCCTGCACCACGTCGCCGCCAAGTGTGGCGTGTTCGCGGAGACCGACATCGTCAACCTGGTCAAGTCGGGCATCCCCAAGGACGAGATCCTCAACTCGCTGGCCGACGCGATCGTCCTCCAGAACCTTTCGGTGCTGACCCGCGGCAACACCCTCAAGCCGCGGGTGCTCTTGCTGGGCGGGCCCAACACCTACCTGCCCTTCCTGCAAGAGTGCTGGAAGCAGCGCATCCCCGAGACCTGGCGCGACCGCGGCTACGAGCCGCCGGCCGACATGGACCCGGACGAGATGATCTTCGTGCCCGACAACGCCGAGCTCTACGCGGCCTTCGGCGCGGCGATCTACGGCATGTCCCTGGGCATCGAGGACTGCGAGTTCCGGGGCCTCGAGGCCCTGCGCGACTTCATCCAAAACGGGCGCCGGGCCAAGCTCGGCGAGCAGGCCGGCCCGCCCCTGGCCAAGGACGAGGTCGAGGTCGACAGCTTCCGCGAGACCTACGAGGTCCCCAAGTTCGTCGCCCCCAAGCTCGAGCCCGGTGAGGTCGTGCGCGCGGTGATCGGCCTCGACGGTGGCTCGACCTCGTCGAAGGCCGTGCTCGTGCGCGAGAACGGCGAGATCGTCGCCAAGGCCTACCAGCTGTCCAAGGGCAACCCGATCGTCGACGCCAAGGAGCTGCTGCGATCGCTGCGTGACCAGGTCGAGGGCCAGGGCGCGACCATCGAGTGCCTGGGCTTCGGGGCCACGGGCTACGCCGCCGACGTGCTCGAGGAGGTCGCCCTCGCCGACGTCAACATCGTCGAGACCGTGGCCCACATGATGAGCGCGGTGCACTACTTCGGCGACGTCGACGTGATCTGCGACATCGGCGGGCAGGACATCAAGGTCCTGTTCATGCGCAACGGCGACATCCAGGGCTTCAAGCTCAGCAACTCGTGCAGCGCCGGCAACGGCATGCTGCTCCAGGCGATGGCCGACCAGTTCGACATCCCGATCACCGACTACGCCGACACCGCCTTCGAGGCCTCGCTCGCGCCCAAGTTCTCCTATGGCTGCGCGGTCTTCCTCGACACCGACCGCGTCAACTTCCAAAAAGAGGGCTTCCAAAAGCAGGAGCTGCTCGCCGGCCTGGCCCAGGTCCTGCCCAAGAACGTGTGGCAGTACGTGGTCCAGATCCCGCGCCTGTCCTCGCTCGGCCGCAAGTTCGTGCTCCAGGGGGGCACCCAGTACAACCTCGCGGCGGTCAAGGCTCAGGTCGACTACATCAAGGAGCGGGTCCCCGACGCCGAGGTCTACGTCCACCCGCACACCGGCGAGGCCGGGGCGATCGGCGCGGCCATGGAGACCCTGCGTCGCTACGAGCGCACGGGCACGAGCCGCTTCATCGGCATCGAGGCCACGCTGAACCTCGACTTCAGCACGCGCAACGACGAGAGCACCACCTGCCACTTCTGCCCCAACGAGTGCAGCCGGACCTTCATCGACACCAAGCGCCCGGACGGCAGCACCTCGCGCTACATCTCGGGCTTCAGCTGCGAGAAGGGCACCGTCGAGAGCAAGGAGGCCATGCTCGAGGTCGTGCGCGAGAAGAAGAAGATCGCGTCGCAGTACCCGAACATGCTGACCTACGAGGCCAAGAAGGCCTTCATGCACTTCTACGACACGGCGCCGCTGCCCGCCGCGGGCACGCCGATCCGTGACTACGAGGTCGACAAGGGCGTGCTCAAGATCTCGCGCCGCGAGGTCACCCGCGGCTTCGAGCGCTCCGACGCCCACGAGCGCCTCCGCCGGGTCCGCGTCGGCATGCCGCGCGTGCTCAACATCTACTCGACGGCGCCCTTCTTCCGGGCCTACTTCGAGACCCTCGGGGTGCCCAAGCAGAACATCGTGTTCAGCGACGTCACCGACGAGACGATGTGGACCGAGGGCGGGCGCTACGGCTCGGTCGACCCCTGCTTCCCGGCCAAGGTCTGCCAGGCGCACATCCACAACCTGCTCTTCCACAAGCACCAGCCCGAGAAGGGCCGGGGCCTCGACTACATCTACTTCCCGGTCAAGACCTTCATCCCCAACTTCGTGTCGGACACGCTCAACAACGGGGTCTGCCCCGTGGTCGCCGGCACCCCCAACGTCATGCGCGCGGCCTTCACCAAGGAGACCGACTTCTTCGCCACGCGGGGCATCGAGTACATCGACGACCCGCTGAACATGGACGCGCGCAACTTCCTCAAGAAGAACCTCTTCGACACCTGGGGCCCGCGCCTGGGCATCACCGAGGACGAGAGCGACTTCGCCGTCGACCAGGGCTTCATCGCCCTCGACGTGTTCCACGAGGACCTCGAGGAGAAGGGCCGGGCGATCCTCGACACCGTGGAGGCCGAGAACGACATCGCGATCTTGGTGCTCTGCCGCCCCTACCACGGCGACCCCGGCATCGGGCACAGCATCCCCGAGGAGTTCCAGGCCCTCGGCTACCCGATCCTCTCGCTGCGCTCGATCCCCAAGGACCGCGAGTACCTCGACCGCTACTACAAAAAGGAGCTCGAGGCCGGGCTGATTCAGACGCCGCTCCAGGTCAGCCAGGTCTGGCCCGAGAACTACCTGGCGAACAGCGCCCAGCGCGTGTGGGGGGCCAACTTCGCCGCCCACCACCCCAACGTCGCGGTCCTCGACCTGTCGAGCTTCAAGTGTGGCTCGGACGCGCCGACCTACGGGCTGATCGACTCGGTCATCCAGACCGCCAAGGTCCCCGCGGCCGCGCTCCACGACCTCGACGCCAACAAGCCCGGCGGCTCGATCAAGATCCGCGTCAAGACCTACACGCACTCGCTGAGCCTGCACAAGGAGCGGCTCGAGGACGCGGCCAAGCGCCGCGCCGAGCTCGAGCAGTCGATCGAGCGCAAGCGCCTCGAGCTGCTCGAGCTCAAGGCCGAGCAGCTGCGCAAGCTCCAGCGCCGGGATCCGGCCATCGAGCGCGCGCTCGAGAGCGTGCGCCAGCGCGTGCGGGACTATGTGCCGACCCCGGTCGTCGGCGCCGGCCAGGCCCTGCTCGGCCAGGCCCGCAACCTGGTCCAGATTCGTCGCAAGCCCAAGCGTGAGCAGGCGACCACCTAATTCACTTCTCGTTCGTCTCCACCCCTTCGAACACCACAATTTACTTCCCGAGCAGCCACCCAACTCGGATCATCTACACGAGGACCTTCCATGAACGACGTCATCCGGCACAAGCTCCCGATCTATGGCCAGTCCCAGGTCTCCGAAAACCTCAGCGAGATCGACGCGGAGCTCGCGGCCTTCGAAGCCGAGGAGCGCAAGCGCCTCGGCCTCGAGGACGAGGGCACCGACAAGTACTGGACCGACGAGATGGTCAACGCGGGCTTCACCAGGTCCGAGAAGGCCAAGATCACCCTGCTGATCGGCGGCCTGACCGTCGCCCAGGACTTCCTGATCGAGGCGGCCGTGCGCCGCGTGGGCTACAACATCGTCGCCCTCGATCGCCCGGACAACGAGTCTCTGCGCCTGGGCAAGGAATTTGGCAACCGCGCCCAGTGCAACCCCACCTACTACACGGTGGGCAACCTGGTGAAGTACCTGACGGCCCTGCGCGACGACAAGGGCATGTCGACCGAGGACATCATCAAGAAGTTCGTGTTCTTCACCGCCGGCTCCTGCGGCCCCTGTCGCTTCGGCATGTACGCCACGGAGTACCGCAAGGCCCTGCGTGACGCGGGCTTCGACGGCTTCCGGGTCATGCTCTTCCAGGAGAAGGGCGGCATCGACCAGGCCACCGGTGAGGAGAGCGGCCTCGACCTCAGCCCGAAGTTCTTCATCTCGATCGTCAAGGGCGTGCTGATCGGCGACATCATCAACGGCCTCGGCTACCGCATCCGCCCCTACGAGGTCGAGGAGGGCGCGACCGACAAGGCCGTCGAGGAGTGCAAGCAGATGTGCTACGAGGCCTTCGCTGGCGGCCGGCCGCTGCTGCCCGCGCTCAACCGGGTCCGCAAGCGCATGGCCCAGGTCGCCGTCGACCACACGCGGATCAAGCCCCTCGTCGGGATCACCGGCGAGTTCTGGGCGATGACCACCGAGGGCGCCGGCAACTACTTCATGCAGCGCTTCCTCGAGCAGGAGGGCGCCGAGGTCAAGATCCAGTTCGTGTCCGAGTGGCTGCTCTACAACGTGTGGGAGGAGGTCGAGGACCTCGACCAGCGCATGCTCCTGCGCCAGCACGACGAGGAGAGCGGGCTCGAGGAGAAGGGCGCCTACGGTGCCTTCAAGAAGAAGAGCCTGCTGTGGGCGGCCGAGCAGGCCGTGCGCGCGGTCTGGAACACCTACTCCACGACCATGGGCTACTACAACTACCGCCTGCACAGCGTCGCCCACGGCAAGGAGGTCGCCAAGGGCTTCTACAGCACGGAGCTGCGCGGCGGTGAGGGCCACATGGAGGTCGCCAACACGATCGAGAACTTCGTCAAGCGCAAGACGAACATGACCTTGAGCGTCAAGCCCTTCGGCTGCATGCCGAGCTCGGCGATCAGCGATGGCGTGCAGTCGGCGGTCGCCGAGCGCTACCCCGGGACGATCTTCTGTGCTGTCGAGACCAGCGGCGACGGGGCCGTGAACTTCTACTCGCGCGTGCAGATGTTCCTGTTCAAGGCGCAAAAGAACGCCGAGCGCGAGGTCGAGAGCGCCCTGGAGGAGACCGGCCTGAGCATGGACGAGGTCCGCGACTACATCGCCGCGAACCCCGACCTGGCCAGCGCGCTCTACGTGCCCACGCAGCGCCAGAAGGTCGCCTGCAAGGCCGCGCGCATGGTCCACGACGTCTACGACCACATGCAGACCACCAAGTGGGAGCGGACCCAGACCCGCGCCCGCGAGCTGGCGGGCAAGGCCAAGATGCTCGCCGGGGTGGTCGTCGAGCAGGCCCCGGAGCTCGGTCGCGGAGTGCCGGTCGTGGCCCGCGAGCTCGGTGAGTTCGCCTGGACCAAGGTCAGCGAGCGCGTGCCCTTCGCCCGCGCGCGGGCCTGAGCCGCCAGCGAGTCCACGTGGCTCTGACCAGCGCCGGTGTCGCCGAGGCGACGCCGGCGTTTTTGCGTCTGCTGG
Organism: Pseudenhygromyxa sp. WMMC2535; assembly: GCF_011083025.2. Taxonomy (NCBI): domain Bacteria; kingdom Pseudomonadati; phylum Myxococcota; order Nannocystales; family Nannocystaceae; genus Pseudenhygromyxa; species Pseudenhygromyxa sp. WMMC2535. Next base: position 166,664 of record NZ_JABJWV010000001.1, on the reverse strand, counting down.
GTCCCATGTCGATTGACGCGCTCGACCCTCGCTGGGCAAGATTCATCATATGCCACGTTGCAAATTCGTAGTCTTGCTGACCTTGGGAGCGCTGCCTTCGCTGGCCGCCTGTGGCGATGACGGCGCGGACACGGGGGCGGACGAGGTCGCGCCCGGGAGCGAGAGCTCGGAGGAGGAGGCGACCAGCGCAGACGAGGTGGGGACCACGGACACGACCACGGACACGAGCTCGTCGACGACGAGTGAGGAGGAGTCGAGCGCCGGCGAGTCCAGCGAGAGCGAGGAGGAGGAAGGGGGCATCAAGTTCGACATCGCCAACGATTCGGACCTGGGCGAGAGCGGGCTGCCGCCCTCTTTCCCCGAGACCTGCGCCGAGGCCGAGGCGACCTCGACCAGCGTGGGCTGCGAGTTTTACCCCCTGGCCTTGCCCGGGACCCAGCAGACCACGGGCTTCATGGTCAGCAACGTCTCGGACAGCGTCGCCAACGTCACGCTCGCGGACAAGTCTGGCGTGCTCCAGCAGGCCGCCGTCGAGCCCGGGGCCACGCACATGTTCACGGACACGGGGCTGCACAAGATGAACAACTCGACCGAGCTGGGCGAGGACGGCTACGTGATCGAGTCCGACCAGGTCCTGCAGGTCTTTCAGTACATGCCGCCAGACGGCACGTCCACGGCCGACGCCAGCATCGTGCTGCCTGGCCCGGCCCTCGGTGAGCGCCACCGCGTCGTCACCTACAACGTCCACAACAACAACACCTGGCAGTACGCTGTGGTCGTTGCGACCGAGGACGACACCGAGGTCAGCTTCACCCTCGCGCAGCCCTTCTCCCAGACCCTCGCGGGGGGCCCCTTCGAGGCCCTCGACTACGACATGGGCATGGACACCCTCGCGGCGACCCTCGATCGCCTCGACACCATGCTGATCGTCGGTCACTGGGAGAACGGCGAAGAACTCAATGAATTCAGCGCGTCGGTGATCGAGAGCGACAAGCCGGTGGCGGTGTATAGCGGCAAGCAGCTCGCCAACATCCCCGAGGGCCAGTGCTGCGCTGATCTGATCGCAACCTCGGTGCCGCCGACGAGCATCTACGGGACCGAGTACGCCGGGGTCCGCTTCTTGCCCGTCGGCCAGCCGGGCAAGTACGACATCTGGCGAGTGATCGGAGACCAGGATGGCACGGTCATCGAGCTGACCGGCGACCACGAGGACACGCTGATGCTCGACGCGGGCGAGTTCGTCGACATCGCTACCGGCGACGTGTTTTGGGCCAAGGGCAACAAGGCCTTCGGCCTGACGCACTTCATGACCGCGGGCAGCTTACTGCCCCAGCCCTTCGTGCCCTACGACTGCGCGGATCAGCTCCAGAGCCCCGGAGACCCCGCGGTGGGCTGGGTCTACCCCGAGGGCAACTGGCTCAACCGCTACCTGTTCAGCCCGGGCACGGGCAGCCAGCAGTGGTGCCACGATCACGTGACCATCGTCGCCGCGCTCGACCAGTGGGACCTGATCACCATGGACGGTGAAGCGCTGCCCGAGCCCACGCCGATCGGCGGCGACAGCAACCACGGCTATGTCTACGTCCCGGTGCCCAACGCCTCCCACGAGATCGAGGCGCCGGCCAACGTGGGCGTCGAGGTCTTGGTCTACGGCTACGTCTCTCACGGCAGCTACTTCTATCCAGGTGGGGTGGGGCTGCAGCAGCTCAACCCACAGGGCTGAGCGGTCGCCCGGCGAGTCCGCGCGGGCCGGCGGCGTGATGGCCGTCGGCCGTGCTATCACTCGCGCATGCGTCGATCTTTCTTCGAGTCTTCGTGGGCGTTGCTGGGCCGCGTGGGCCTGCTCTCGAGTGTCGCGCTCGCGCTGGCTTGCAAGCCCGCGCCCTCGAGCACGGCGGCGCGACCCGAGGACGCCGCCGCCGCGGCCCCAGCCAAGGACCTCGCGCAGATCCTCGCCGAGTCGGCGCTTCCGGCCGTGAACGACGCGCCGCTGGCTGGCGACGACATGGCGGTGACCGTGCATCGGCTGCAAAACGGGATGACGGTCTACATCAGCAGCGATCGTCAGCAGCCGCGGATCTCGGCGTGGATCGGCGTGCGCACCGGCAGCCGCAATGATCCGCCGGCGTCCACGGGCCTGGCTCACTACCTCGAGCACATGCTCTTCAAGGGCAGCGACGAGCTCGGGACCTTGGACTATGCGGCGGAGAAGCCCCACCTCGATCGCGTGGCGGCGCTCTACGCCGAGCTGCGCGGGGCAGACGCGGCCCGGCGGGCGCAGCTCTTCGCCGAGATCGACGCGCAGACCCAGGCGGCCGCGGCCTACGCCGTGCCCAACGAGCTCGACCGCCTCTACGCGAACCTGGGCATCGAGGGGGTCAACGCGTTCACGAGCGAGGACGCGACCGCCTACATCGCCGACGTGCCCAGCAATCGCTTCACGGCCTGGGCCGAGGTCGAGGCCGAGCGCCTCTCGGACCCGGTCTTTCGCCTGTTCTATCCCGAGCTCGAGGCGGTCTACGAGGAGAAGAACCTCAGCCTCGACGACCCGGACGACCGCGTCTGGGAGGCGCTGACGCTGGCGCTCTTCCCCGAGCACCCCTACGGCACGCAGCCGACCTTGGGCCTCGGCGAGCACCTCGAGAGCCCGGCCTATGCCGACATGGTCGACTACTTCGAGGGCTGGTACGCGCCCAACAACATGGCGGTGATCCTCGCCGGAGACATCGACGCCGAGACGGCGCTGCCGGTGCTCGAGGACACCCTCGGGCAGATCCCCGCCCGCGAGATTGCGACCCCGAGCGCGGCCGCGCTGCCGCCGGTGCGCGGCCGGGTGCTGCGCGAGGTCGTCGCCGAGGGCGAGCAGGAGGTGAGCTTGGCCTGGCGGACCGTCGGGGTCGGGCACGCGGACGTGGCCGCGCTGACCATCATGGATCGGCTGATGGACAGCTCGAGCAGCGGCATGCTCGCGCTCGAGCTCGAGCTGCCGCAGAAGGTCCAGCGCGCGGGCTCGTGGCCGAGCTTCTTCAACGAGGCCGGCTTCTTCGCCGTCCACGCCAGCTTGCGCCAGGATCAGACCCACGCCGAGGTCGAGGCGCTGCTGCGGGGGGTCGTGGCCAAGCTGCGCGCCGGCGAGTTCGAGGCCGAGGCCGTCGACGCGGCCGTGCTCCACGAGGTCATGGCCGACGCGCGCGGGCTCGAGCGAAACGCGGCCAGGGCGTCGCGCATGCTCGACGCCTATATCGGCCGCCAGCCCTGGGCCGACGCCCTCGCCGAGGATCAGGCGATACGCGCGGTGACCCGCGAGGACGTGATCCGCGTGGCCAACACCTACCTGGGTGAGGACTTCGTGGCCGTCCACCGCAAGCTCGGCGAGCCGAGCCTCCCAGGCCTCGAGAAGCCCGAGATCACGCCCATCGAGCTCGACATCTCGCGCGAGAGCGCCTTCGCGGCGCGGATCGAGGCCTCGCCGGTGACGCCCATCGAGCCCGAGCTGCTGCGCGAGGGCGAGGACTATGTCCACCTCGAGCTGCCCGCGGGCCCGCTGATCGTCGCTCACAACCCGCGCAACGAGCTGTTCACCCTGCGCTATCGCTTTGACCGTGGCCACCGCAAGGCGCCGCTGCTGTGCGTGGCCTTCGAGCTGCTCGAGCGCGCTGGCGCAGGCGAGCGCTCGGCCGAGGCGCTCCAGCGCGAGCTCTTTGCGCTGGGGACCAGCGTGAACTTCGAGTGCGGGGCCGAGACCAGCGCGCTCGAGCTCGCTGGCCTGGATCGCAACCTCGAGCGCAGCGTCGCCCTCGTCGAGGGCTGGCTGCGGGACCCCAGCTTCGACGCGGGCACCCTCGACAAGCTGCGCGAGACGATCCTCGGCCGGCGCGAAGACGAGCTCGACGACCCCGAGGCGCTCGCGGTCTACCTCGGCGACTACGCGCTCTTCGGCGCGGACAGCCCCTGGCTCAGCGCGCCCAGCAACGCGGCGGTCCGCCGGGCGAGCGCCAAGCAGCTGCGCGGGCTCGCTGCCGGGTTGCTCGACTACGGGCACCGCACGCTCTACTTTGGCCCGCGCGCCGCCGATGAGGTCGCCGCGGTCGTGGGCATGGGCAAGGCGCGGCGCGAGGCGGGCCCGCGCGCGCCGCTGCGCTACCGCGAGCTCGAGCCGGGGAAGACGCGGATCTATTTTCTGAACAAGGACGTGGCCAAGTCGGCGCTGACGCTGGCCCTGCCTCAGGGCCCTCAGCCGCGGGCGCAGATCCCCCTGGCCCGCTACTACGAGTACTACCTCGACGGCGACATGAGCTCGCTGCTCTTCCAGGAGCTCCGCGAGGCGCGAGGGCTGGCCTATCACAGCTCGGGCTATGTCGATCGCGGGGTCCTGCCCGCGGACGACTGGGCGCTGATCGGCGACATGGGCACTCAGGGGGACAAGACCGTGGACGCCCTGGGGGTGTGGGCCGAGCTGCTGCGAGTCCGGCCGATCGACGCGGCGCGCCTGGCCAACACCCGCAGCGCGCTCGAGGCCGAGTACCGGGCGGCGCGGGTGGATCCGCGGTGGATCGTCGCGCTCGTCGACGACTGGGATCGGCGCGGCGAGGCTGGAGATCCGCGGGCCTGGGAGTGGGCGGAGATCCAGGCGGCGGGCGTGGAGGACGTCCAGGCGCTCGCGAGCGCCTACGCCAAGGCGGGGATGATCGTCGCCGTGGTCGGGGAGCGCGAGGCGGTCGATCTCGCGGCGTTGGCCACGGTCGGCGAGGTCGTCGAGGTCGAGGCGAGCGAGCTGGTCGGCTACGGGGCCTTTTGAGCTGAAAAGACAGCTGAAAAAGACAGCGCCCACCCCTTTGTCGGGGGTGGGCGCCGCTCAGCCGGCTCAGCCGGAACAGTTGGATCAGGCAGCCAGCTCGCGGCGCTCAGGCGAGCAGCTCGGGCAGGGGCGTCCGCGCGAGCGCGGGGTCGCCAAAGTCGCTGATCGGCTCGTCGTTGGCGTCGCGCAGGCCGGCGGCGCTGCCCAGGGTGTTGAGCAGCCGGGCGTGGTTGACCTCGTAGTTGCCCGCGTTGGCCTGGATGTACTGGCCCTGCTTGAAGAAGCCGCCAGCGCTGCCGGCGATGATCGCCGGGATGTTGCGCGCCGAGTGAGCGGGGCCGTTGCCCATGTCGTTGTACCAGAGGCAAAAACCGCTATCGAGCATGCTCTCGGCGTTGGGCAGCTCGTAGGCCGAGAGCAGATCGAGCAGGTACTTGAAGGTCCGCGCGAACTGGGTGTCGACCATGGCGTGCAGGCGATCCGAGTCGGGGATGATCGTGCCGCTGCTGTCGTGGGAGGCCCGCCGGTGGGAGACGTAGTGGTAGTTTTCCATCAGCGAGTTGTCGTCGAGGTTGGTGTAGCGCGTGGAGCCGTCGTTGCCGGAGCCGACCTGGATGGCCACGGAGCGGGTGTAGCCGCAGGCCACGGCGAGCGCGGCGATGTGCATGTGCGCCTTGGCGGCGGCGAGGACCTCGTCGCCGACGGTGCTGTCGTAGCTGGCGGACAGGCCGTCGAGCAGCGCGAGCTGATCCTCGGCGAAGTTGCAGGTCAGGTTGTTCTCGAGGTCGCGGATGCTGTCGAAGTGCAGCTGGAGGCGCTGCTGATCGCTGCCGCTGAGCTTGGGCGAGCTCATCAGGCTCTGGAGCTGGTCGCGGACGAGGTCGTTGACGCTCTGCTGGCGGGCGATCAGCTCCTCGAGCTGGTTGGCGTCGAGGCCCATGATCGTCTGGTAGGCGAGCAGGGGATCGTGGAGCGCGGCGCGGCGGTTGGCCGAGCCGCGGTAGGAGATGCAGGGGCCGCCGAGCCAGCCGCCGAGCTTGCCGGCGTAGAGGAAGAGCGAGTCGCGGCCGTCGGGGTTGAGCTCGCGGCCGATGCGGTGGTCGATGGACTCGCCGTTGGCCTCGGAGCTGCCGCCGAGGCCCTCGGTCTCGGGGCCCTGGGCGGTCAGGCCCTGGAGCGCGCCGCGGGCGTGGCCGTCGCCGTAGTTGTAGCCCTCCATGCTGACGTTGCCGACGACGAGCATGTTGCCCAGGTAGTCGCCGAGCTCGGCGAGGGCGCGGCCCTCGACGGTGGCGGCGGTCAGGGCTCCGGCCGCGGTCGGCCAAAAGCGCTCGGGCTCGCTGCCGAGGTCGGTGGTCTGGGCCGCGGCCACGCCGTTGCCCTGGCGGAAGAAGATCGCAAAGGGATCGACGCCGTCGGCGGCCTTGGCCTCGCGGGGGGCGAGGCCCTCGAGGAAGGGCAGCCCGACGGCCACGCCGCCGAGGCCGGCAAGGAAGGCGCGGCGAGTGGTCTTCACGGGGTCATGCTTGCGCTTGGTCATCACAGCTCCTCCGCGGCGCGGTTGAGGAAGGCGGGCGAGGTGGTCATGTTGACGAGCAGCTCGGCGATCGACTGCTGCTCATCGAGGGAGGCGGCGCCGAGGCGCTCGATCATCTGGTCGTCGCCGCTGGCCTCGTTGCGGCCGGAGGCGTACTCGAACCAGTGCTTGGCGTAGCACTGGTGCACGGCCTCGCTGCTGGCCATGGCCTGCATGAGGTCGATGGCCCCGTCGACGGCGGCCGGCTCGGTGCCGAGGAAGACCGTGGACGAGGCGTCGACGGGCTTGCCGTTGTCGACGGTCCGCCAGGTGCCGAGGGCGTCGTAGCCCTCGAAGGCGAAGCCGAAGGGGTTGATGAGCGTGGAGTGGCAGGTCACGCAGACCGTGCCCTCGGCCTCGGTGTGGGCCTCGACGCGCTCGCGGTTGGTCTGGTCGGGCTCGATCGCGGGCAGCGGGGGGACGCCGTCGGGGGGCGCGGCGATGGTCAGGCAGGACATGCGCTTGGCCAGGAACACGCCGCGGTGGATCGGGTCGGGGTCGACGGAGGTCGAGTTCGCGGCCAGGAAGCCGGTCTGGGTGAACACGCCCTGGCGCTGGCTGGGGTCGAGGTCGACGTGGGTGAACTCGTCGCCCATCACGCCCTCGACGCCGTAGAGCGCGGCGAGGTCGTCGTTGACGAAGGTCTCGCTCGAGGTCAGCAGCTCGACGAGCCCGCCGCCGCCGCCGAACACCACGTCTCGGACGAAGCGCTCGTGCTCCTCGGCCACGAGCTCGGGGAGGTCCTCCGGCGCGTCGGGGAAGAAGTTGGCCGAGGGCGCGATGGTCTCGAACTTGTGGCCCTCGAAGAGCTGGTAGTGGAAGCGGACGACCATCTCGCCGGCGCGGGGATCCTCGAGCATGCGCTCGGCCTCGGCGGCGACCTGGCCGGTGGTCGTCAGCGATCCGGCCGCGGCGGCCTCGAGCAGCGCCGCGTCGGGCATGCTGTTCCACAGGAAGTAGGACAGGCGCGAGGCGATCTCGTAGTCGTCGAGGGGGATGAGGCCGTCGACGACGGTCGCGCTACGCTCGATGCGATAGAGGAAGAAGGGCGACTGGAGCACCGTCTCGACCACGTGGCGCACGCCCGCGGCGAAGTCGTCGTCCATGTCGGGGTAGAGCGGCGGGGCGGCCTCGAAGAGCGCGGTCAGGGTCGTGACCTCCTGGGCCTCGAGCGGGCGGCGGTAGGCCCTGGCGCCGAAGCTGCGCACGAAGGCGTCGGCGCGCTCGGAGAGCTCGCTGCCGTCGTCTTCGGGGGTGAAGGTGGCGAGCAGCTCGGGGTCGGCGGTCACCAGGTCGGCGACCTCGCCGGCGGCGATGCGGTAGCCGTTCCACAGCGCCTCGTCGATCTCGAGGGCGCTCACGTCGTTGTCGAAGATGAAGCCCGCGACCTGGGGGTCGGCGCGGAACAGGCTGCTGTGGCCGGTGGGGGCGTCGAGCTCGAAGAGATCTTGGACCGTGTTCTCCCACTGCTCGTGGGTGAGGCGGTAGAAGCGGGGCGAAGGAGAGGGGAGCTCGGCCTGCTCACCGTCCTCGCCGCCGTCGCCTTCTCCCGCGCTGCCCTCGTCGGCGCCCTCGCCCGCGTCCTCACCAAAGTCGTCGCCGTCGGCGATGCCATCGCCGTCCGGATCGATACCGGAGTAGCAGGCGGGCGCTGCACACAGCAACGCGAGCCCGGCCAGGGTTCGCAACATCCGTCGTTCCACGCGGCAAGGATAGGGAGCAGGGGCGAGCGGGACAACGAATAAAGCCCGTCGCCAACAAAGCACGAATGGCCTGCGAGCCAAGCTACGAAGTCATCAGCAGATCGGTACCGAAGTCATTGAGAGGAGGGCTCAGGCGTCCTTTCGATCAGCGGCGCGCGACGTGAAAACAGGCGGCTGCGTAGCGATCGTGCGTAGTCGGGTAGTCGCGCTCACGCGATTGTCTCGCGCGAGACGGCCAAACACGCGATGGGGGGCGCGGTCGGAGGCCCGGGGCGGTTTCGTGAGCCGCGGCGGATCAGTGGGCCTCGGCCCAGGTGTCGCCCACGCCGACGTCGACGACCAGCGGGACACGCAGCGCTTCGGGCAGGCCCTCGATGCTCTGCATGCGCGCGCGAGCGATGGCCACGACCTGCTCGACCTCGGCGAGGGGGGCCTCGAACACGAGCTCGTCGTGGATCTGCAGCAGCATCTTGGTCTCGAGCTTGGCCGCGTGGAGGTCGCGATCGATGGCGAGCATCGCGAGCTTGCAGATGTCGGCGGCGGAGCCCTGGATCGGCGTGTTCGCGGCGATCCGCTCGCCGGCCTGGCGGTCCTGCCAGTTGTTGCTCGAGAGCTCGGGGATCACTCGCCGGCGCCCGAGGATGGTCTCGACGAAGCCGCCGACGTGGGCCTGAGCCATGGTCTGATCGAGCCACTCGCGGACCCCGGCGTAGTAGGCGAAGTAGCCGTCGATATAGGCCTGGGCCTGCTTGCGGGGGACGCCGAGGATCTGCCCGAGGGCGGTCGCGCCCTGGCCGTAGATGGTCGAGAAGTTGACCAGCTTGCCGACGCCGCGCTGCTTGGCGCTGACCTCGTCGGCGGGGACCTCGAAGAGCTGGCCTGCGGTGCGCGCGTGGACGTCGAGGTGCTGGGCGAAGGCGTCGACGAGGTGCGCGTCGCCGGTGAAGTGGGCGAGCAGGCGCAGCTCGATCTGACTCCAGTCGGCAGAGATCAGCTTGCAGCCGGACTTGGCGATGAAGGCCTTGCGGATCCGCTTGCCCTCGGGGGTCTTGACGGGGGTGCGCTGGAGGTCGGGGTCGGTGGTGATCAGCCGTCCGCTGACCCCGGTGGTCTGCTGGAAGGTGGTGTGGATCCGCCCCGTGGCCGGGTTGACGGCGTCTTGGAGCACGGCCGTGTAGGTGTTGATCAGCTTGGCGAGCTTGCGGTGCTCGAGGACGTGCTCGGCGATCTCGTGGCCCTTGGCGGCGAGGCGCTCGAGCACCTCGGCGTTTGTCGAGTAGCCGGTCTTGGTCCGCTTGATCACCGGCAGCCCGAGCTCGTCGAAGAGCAGCTCGCCGAGCTGCTTGGGCGAGGCGATGTTGAACTCGCGGCCGGCGAGGGCGTAGATCTCGGCCTCGATCTCGCTCAGCCGGGTGGCGAACTCCTCGCCCATGGCCGCGAGGTCGTCGACGTCGACGGCGACGCCGTCGAGTTCCATCTGGCCGAGGACCCAGGACAGGGGCAGGTCGAGGGTCTCGAGCAGCGCGCGCTGGCCCTCCTCGTCGAGGCGCGTGCGCACGGGGACGAAGGCGTCGGCCACGGCCTCGACCTGCTGGCAGCACCACTCGCGCAGGGCCTCGGGGTCGAGCTGCGAGAAGCGCCTGGCCTTCTTGCCCGAGCCGAGCACGCGCTTGGCCGGGGGGATGGTGCGCTGGAGGTACTCCTTGGCGATCTGCTCGAGGCGGTGGGGGATGATCTTGTTGGGATCGATCAGGAAGGACTCGAGCATGACGTCGCCGACGACCCCGGCGAGGGTGATGCCGTGGCGGCGCAGGGCGATCCACAGCGCCTTGCAGTCGTGGCCGAGCTTGGCGCGGGCGGGGTCCTCGAGCCAGGGGCGGAGCTTGGCGAGGCCGGCCTCGCCCAGGCCGCCGACGCAGTCCAGGGGGATCAGCCGCGCCCACCCGGGGCCCGTGGACAGGGCGAGGGCCGCGAGCGCGCCGCGGACGGGGGCGTCGTCGTCGATGAAGGGCATCAGGGCGACGGCGCCCTCCTGCGCCCCGGGGAGCTCGGCGAGCAGGGCGTCGACGGCCGCGAGGCTGGTCAGGGCCACGAAGTCGGCGTTGGCGTCGGCGGCCTGGTCTTTGGCGGCCTCCTCCTCCGAGAGCAGCGAGTAGAATTCGAGGCGCTTGTAGAGCGCGTTGAGGGCCGCGGGGTCGGGGCTGGTGAGCTTCAGGTCGTCGAGGCCGAGCTCGATCGGCGCGGCGGTGTCGATGGTCACGAGCTCGCGGGACAGCAGGACCTGCTCGCGGTTGTCCGCGAAGCGCTCCTTTTGCTTGCCCTTGAGCTCGTCGACGTGGTCGAGGATCCCGGCCAGGGTGCCGTACTTGTCGAGCAGGGCCTTGGCGGTCTTCGGCCCGACGCCGGGGATCCCCGGGACGTTGTCGACCTTGTCGCCGATCATCGCCAGGAGATCGATGAACTGCTCCGGGGGCACGCCCCACTTCTTGCGCACGAGCTCGGGGTCGAAGGTCACGTCGCGCAGGGTGTCGATCATCCGCACGCGGTCGCTGATCAGCTGGGCGAAGTCCTTGTCGCCGGAGATGATGTGGACGTCCATGCCGGCCTCGACGGCCATGCGCGTGAGCGTGCCGATGACGTCGTCGGCCTCGTAGCCGGGCACGCGCAGGTGCGGGAAGCGGTGGGCCTCGACGAGCTCGTCGACCCACGCGAGCTGCTCGCGCAGCTCGGGGTCCATGCGCGGGCGCTGGGCCTTGTACTCGGGGTACTTGTCCTCGCGGAAGGTCTTGCCCGGCGCGTCGAAGACCACGGCCCCGCGCTCCGGGCTGCGGCCCGAGAGGATCTTGCGGAACATCGTGGCGAAGCCGTAGATGGCGTTGGTGTGCAGGCCGCTGGCGGTCGTGAAATTTGCCGGGATCGCGTAGTAGGCCCGGTAGATCAGCGAGCTGGCGTCGACGAGGATCAGGCGCTCGGGGGTGGCCACGGGCGCAGCTTAGCAGGGCGCCCGTGGGCGGGGCTCACAGGTCGCAGCGTTCACGGGTCCCGGTCTTCACAGATCGCGGCCCTCGAGGCTCCAGCCGTGGCCGTCCCAGACCAGCAGGTTCGCGGTGGCGTTGCGCAGCTGGTAGTCGGGCCAGCGCTTCAGCGGCTGCCCGAGCACCCGGCAGGTGAAGGCCGCGTGCGCCATCTGGTGACCGACGACGGCGATCACCGCGCCCGCGCGGCGCTCGGAGCTGGGCAGCGCGGGGAGCCCGAGCTGCCCGCTGATGGCCGCGTGCGTGCGCTCGGCCAGCTCGGTCATGGTCTCGCCCCCGGGCACGCGGACCTCGGCGGGGTCGCGGCGCCAGGCGGCGAAGAACTCGGCGTGCTCGGCGAGCGCGGTCGGGATCACGCGGCCCTCGAGCGCGCCCTGGTCGAGCTCGCGCAGATCGTGGATGACCGTCGGCGTGGCGCCGAGGGCCGCGGCGGTCTCGAGGGCGCGGCGCTGGGGCGAGCAGAGCACCCGGTCGGGCTCGCCGCGCAGGCGCTCGCCGAGGGCGGCGACCTGCTCGCGGCCCTGCGCGTCCAGAGGCGGGTCCGAGCCCGCGCCGTTGAAGCGTCGCTCGGCGTTGAAGGTCGAGCGCCCGTGGCGGATCAGCAGCAGCGCGAGCGCGCCTCGCTCGGCGACGCCGCGCCAGGGTCGGTGCGGGGCGGTCACGCGGCGATGGTAGCAGCGCGGAATTGAAAAAAGGGCCCGGATCATTCCGGGCCCCACGTCGCTGGCCGGCCCCGGTCAGCGCACGTTGCAGAACTCTTCGTAGTCGATCAGCTCGATGTCGTCGGGGTGCTTGGAGCACACCCGGCACTCGGGATCGCGGCGCAGCTTCATGGTCCGCCACTTGCTGCCGAGGGCGTCGAGGACCATCAGTCGTCCGGCGAGGCTCTCGCCCACGCCGAGGATCAGCTTGAGCGCCTCGTTGGCCTGGAGGGTGCCGATCATCCCGGGCAGGACCCCGAGCACGCCGGCCTCCTGGCAGGAGGGGGCCATGCCGGGCGGGGGCGGATCCGGGTAGAGGCAGCGGTAGCAGGGGCCCTTCTCCGGGTCGCCGGGGAAGGTGGTGACCTGGCCCTCGAAGCGGAAGATCGAGGCGTGGACCACCGGCTTGCGCAGCTTCAAGCTGGCGTCGTTGAGCAGGTAGCGCGTGGGGAAGTTGTCGGCCCCGTCGACGATCACGTCGTAGTTGGCGATGATGTCGAGCACGTTCTCGCTGTCGAGGCGGTCCTCGATCGGCACGACCTTCACGTCGGGGTTGAGGGCCTGGAGGGTCCGCCGGGCGCTCTCGACCTTGGGCATGCCCAGGCGCTCGACGTTGTGCAGGACCTGACGCTGGAGGTTGGACTCGTCGACGATGTCGTCGTCGACGATGCCGATGGTGCCCACGCCCGCGGCCGCGAGGTAGAGGGCGCTGGGCGAGCCGAGGCCGCCGGCGCCGAGGCACAGGACCTTGGCGTCGAGGAGCTTGGCCTGGCCGGCCTCGCCGACCTCGGGGAGCATGATGTGCCGGCTGTAGCGCTTGATCTGCTCGGGGCTGAGCACGCGCGGACGCTCGAAGTCGTAGCCGGCGTTCTTCCACGCACGGAAGCCGCCGGCCATGGACGAGACCTTGGTGTAGCCGAGCTCGACGAGCGAGCGCGCAGCCAGAGCCGAGCGCACACCGCCGGCGCAGTAGATGATCACCTCGCGCTCGCGGTCGCCGACCAGGTCTTCGATCTTGAGCTCGAGGAAGCCACGCGGGATCCACTCGGCTCGCGGGATGAAGCCCTGCTCGTACTCGTCGCGCTCGCGCACGTCGACGAGCACGGGGGCGTCGCCGGGGTTGTCGAGGACCCGCGCTTTGGTCTCCTCGACCGAGACCTCGCGGATGTCGGACTTGACCCGGGAGAGGACCTGGTTGAACGTCGCCATAGAATTACTCCGTTGCGTCTGGTGTTTTCTGAGGCGGCTTCAATTCGCCTCTAGACGGCTTGGAGACTTTGACCGAGGGTCTGTCGGGCGTCAACCAGGCTTGAAAACCCGGCACTGCACGATTTATTTTTTGTCGTGGAGCAAGACCTTGGCTCCGGCGTCGAAGTTGACCCGAATCTTGTTCTCCGCGAGGGCGTAGACGACCCCCTTGCCGAACTTGCTGTGGTCGATCTGCTCGCCGACCTCGAAGCGCTCGCGCATGGAGTAAGGGCGCAGCGGCTTGTTGGGGTCGATGACCACCCCGGGGGTGGAGGTCGAGGCGCGTGCTCGGCTGGAGCGCTTGGCGCCGCCCGATGGCGCGGCGACCTTGCGCTTGACTGGTTTGAGGTTGGCTTCGGGGGCGTCACCGGTGGGCTTGAGCCGGTGCTGCTTGCCGCACTGCTTGCACTGCACCTTGGTGATCTTGTCGCCGACCTTGGCGACGATCACGTGCCATACATCGCCGCAGGAGCTGCACATCCCCTCTATGTCCGTGCCGACTTCGAAGGCCATGGTCGCCGGGAGTGTAGTCGCCGGATCGCGTGGACCAAAGCCGAGTCATCAACCAGCTTCGAGACCCGCGAAGAGGTCGCGACCCATCACCGACTCATAGTTGGCGGCGGCAGGGCTGGAGTCGCGGGTTGCGCCCGTGAGCGCGCAGTAGGCTCGGCAGTGCTCGCTGCCCGGGCAGGAGGGGATCTCGAGGCCTGCGTCGCGTGCGAGGGCCTCGAGCCCATGCTCGAGCACGCGCGCGCGGCGTGGCTTGAGCTTGAAGCTCCGCGGCTCGCTCGCGCCGGGCTCTGCGTGGGGCAGCTCGGCCCCGCCGAGGAAGATCATGGGGTCGACGCCGAAGGCTCGGGCGAGCTCGAGCAGGCCGGCCACCGAGAGGTCGCGGGCGACCTCGACGAGGTTGCGGATCTGCTCGGGGTGGAGGCGGCCGACCTCGACGACGGCCCGGCGGATGTCGGCGCCCTGGACGTTGCGAAGCAGCGGCTCGAAGCCGTTGGCCTGATCGTGGATGCCGGGCAGCAAGGGGGCGAGGCGGGCGACCACGGGGATCGAGCAGGTCTCGAGGTGCTGGGCCTGGAGCAGCAGGGCCGCGACCGGGTCGGCCTCGCGGCCGAGGAGCGCGCGCTGGATCGCGGGTTTTTGATGGGCGAGTTCGAGCTCGACGACGGCTCCTGCGCCCGTCCCGCCCCGCGCGCCCCCGGACTCGGGGAGGGCGCGGACCAGGGCCGCGACCAGGGTCTTGGGCATCACGACCCGGGTGCGGACGATGACTCGGCGACCGCGCGTGGCCAGCCAGTCCACTGCCTGAGTGATCCACTCGGCGTCCTCTCGCCGGCGCATCAGCAGGGTCACGACGGGGACGCGGATGCCGCGCGACTCGCGCCCGACGAGGATCTGGGTCAGGGCTAGATCGAGCTGATCTTGGTCGCAGAGGCCCCAGATCGCCAGATGCTCACCTTCGCAGGTGCGCCCGAGGGTCTTGTGATGGTGCGCAGAACTCATGACCAGTCCTGATGAGTTGTATAGTACTCACCTGCGCGCTTCGCCAGGGCCTCGGGCCCACCTGATCTGGCTCAGAGAAGGTGTGCTGCCGCGACGCGGGGTGTTCTTGGTCCAAAGAACAGTCGTCCGTGGGGGCGCTCTCGGACGTGCGTGCGTCGCCCGTTTTCGGGTTCTGCTGTGTCCGTGCTAGAGGGACGGCCGAAACGTGACCGACAAGGGCAAGCAGAGGCGGAGTCCATCTGTCGAGCGACGCGATCGTAGTGATCGGGACGCTCGCAACGATGGCGGAGGGCGCGGCGCCCTCGACATTCGATACATCGACAACGACGCGCTGAAGGTCGTCCGCAAGCTGCTCGCCGCCGGCTATGAGGCGTACCTCGTCGGCGGCTGCGTGCGAGACCTCTATCTCAATCGCAAGCCGAAGGACTTCGACGTCGCAACCAGCGCTCGGCCGGAGCAGATCCGCAGGGTGTTCCGCAACAGCCGGATCATCGGGCGGCGCTTCAAGCTCGCGCACGTGTTCTTCGGGTCGAAGATCATCGAGACGAGCACCTTCAGGGCCAACCCCAACGAGGACGACGAGCCGAGCTCCGACGACGACCTGTTGATCACCCACGACAACGAGTGGGGATCCGTCGAGGAGGACGCGCGGCGCCGAGACTTCACGATCAACGCGCTGTTCTACGACCTCGATCGCGGGGCGATCGTCGACTTCGTCGACGGCGTCGCGGATCTCGAGCGCGGGGTGATCCGGACCATCGGCGAGCCCGAGGTCCGCTACCGCGAGGACCCGGTGCGGATGATCCGAGCGATCAAGTTTGCCGCGCGCCTCGACTTCACCATCGAGCACGAGTCGTGGACGGCGCTGCTCGAGTGCGCCTCGGACATCGCGCGATGCAGCCGCGCGCGCCTGGTCGAGGAGATCTACAAGCTGCTGCGTGGCGGCAGCGCCCGGCGGGCCTTCGAGCTGATGATCGAGGCCAAGCTCTTCCAGCACATCTGGCCCGACTACGTGAAGCTCTACGAGCCGCACGGCGGCCTGCGTCGGCCCGGGGCCGGGGCGCCCAGCGAGGGCCCCGTGGCGCTGTTGTGGCGCTACCTCCAGGCCCTCGACGACTACGTGATCGAGACCGGCCAGACGCCGAGCAACCCGGTGATCCAGGCGGTCTTGTTCGCGCCGCTGCTCGACGCGCAGCTGCGCGAGGCCAGCCGGGCCGACCTCGACGCCGAGATCGAGGAGCTGATGACCCCGCCCTGCGCGGCCCTCGGCGTCGCCCGCCGCGACCGCGAGCTGTCGCGGCAGATCTTCATGGCCCACCGGCGCATGGTTCAGCCCAGCCGCCGGCGCGGGCGCAAGAGCTCGCTGGTCCAGCGCCAGTACTTCCACGACGCGCTGCTCTTCTTGGGCTTCACCGTCGAGGTCCGCGGCCACGACGGCGGCAACGCCCTCGAGCACTGGGAGGCCCTCGCGGCTCTCCAGGCGCAGAGCGCCAAGGCTGGCGGCTCGCAAGGCGGCTCGGGTTCTGGCTCGAGCTCTGGCTCTGGCTCTGGGGGCTCCGGCTCCGGGGCCAAGCGCAAGCGCAGCAACCGGCGGCGTGGCCGTCGGCGCGGCGGCAAGGACTCCGGCCGGCGCGAGTCGGGCCGGCCCCGCGCGAGGGACTGAGCGCCTCGTTCATCAAGCCCATGGGCCAGCGGATCCAACAACTCGGCGCCTGTCCTGGACCCCGCGTGGGTCGAGGGCAGCCGCGATAGCTGACCATGGCCGCGCGTCGCTCCCGTGCCCGCGAGCGTGAGCTCGCAGACCTCCTGTCTCGAGGCACGGACGAGCACTACGAGGACCCGGTCCTCTACGACTTCGAGTACGTCAGCCAGCACGACGACGTCGACTGGTACTGCGATCTCGTCGACGCGCGGCTGCGGCCGGGGCGTGGGCGGATCCTCGAGCTCGGGGCCGGGAGCGGGCGCGTGGCGATCCCGATCGCCCGCGGCGGCCACCGGTTGATCGCCCTCGATCGCAAGCAGGCGATGCTCGATCACCTCCAGCGCAAGCTCGAGGCCCTCGCGGCCTCGGACGAGCCGGTCTCGGGGACCATCGAGCCGCTGCTCGCCGACATGACGCAGATCCCCCTCGACGACGCCAGCGTCGACATGGTGATCGCGCCCTTCAATTGCCTGATGCACCTCTACACCTGGCAGGACCTCTTGGCCTGCTTCAGGGAGGTCGCGCGGGTCCTCGGCCCCGGGGGGACCTTCGCCCTCGACGTGCTGCTCCCGGATCTCGAGTGGCTGCTCGCCGACCCCAACGAGCGCCACGCGATCACGCGCTTCGAACATCCGCGGACGGGTCGCAAGATGATCTACTCGACCAACCACGAGTACGACGACGAGACCCAGATCTGCCACATCCGGATTTATTACGACAACGCCATCGGCGGACGCCTGCGCCCGCGGGACAAGCCCGAGGAGGTCGTTCACCTGGCGCACCGGCAGATCTTCCCCGAGGAGCTGCGCATGCTGATCAGCTTGGCTGGGCTCGTGCTCGAGAGGCACTGCGGAGACTTCCTGGACATGGGGCTCAACCGGGACATCGAGACCCAGGCCGTGGTCGCGCGCAAGCCCGAGCGCGAGTGAGCGCCGGGTCGGACTCAGGCGGGCGTCGGCCGGTTTCGGCCTGAACAGGTCAGTTCAGGCCTGAACAGGTCAGTTCAGGCCGGATCAGGCCAGATCAGGCCCACGCTGGGACGCGATGGGTCATGATTGAGCCATGCACGTGATCGCGGTCCATCGGGTGGAGGGGGAGCTCGGCGAGCGCGCCCAGGCGCTCGCGCAGGCCCTGGGGGTGACGGCCTACGAGGCTCGCCAGCGCCTGGTTGCGACGCCCTCGATCGTCGTCCACACGAGCGACGCCGAGGTTGCGGCGGCGCGCGAGCAGGCGCTGGCGCAGGCGGGCTTTCGGGTGCTGAGGCTCGAGCCCGAGACCTCGCCCTTCGTGCGCCTGCAGACGGTGGTGTCGAGCTTCGAGTGGCGCGAGGGAGCGATCGTCGCGCGCCCGCGCCAGGGGGATCCGACGACCCTGCCCATCGACGCGATCCGGCTGATCCTGCGTGGCAACGAGATCCGCAGCCGCGTCCACGAGAAGGAGGTCAAGACCAAGTCCTTCAGCGTGGGCATGGCGGTGGCGACCGGCGGCATGGTCATGCGCAAGACCAGCAAGAAGACCGTGCGCAGCCGCGAGGACGAGCTCGCGGGCTTCGTCCACGTCTACGCGACCAAGGGGCGGCCGCTGATCTTCTCGGAGCCGCTCGTCGACTTCACGGCCTTCGGGGAGCGGATGCAGCCCTCGCGGGCGCTCAACTTGCAGCTGCTCTTCACGGAGCTGGTCCGCGCGGCGCCCCAGGCACGCGTCGACGAGCGGCTGACGCGGCGCTCGAGCCTGGCCCAGATGCTGGGGCCGGGCCTCGACCCCGACGCGCAGCTGCCTCTGGCGAGCGCGCTGCTGGCCATGAGCGCGTGGAGCTGAGCTGGGCGTGTTCCGAGCGCAGGAAAAGTTCCCTCGCTCGAAAAAAATCTCGCGCAGGGGACTCCGACTGTACGGTCCGAGCCGCGGGGCGCGGCCGAGGGCGCCGCTCGCTGCGGAGATCGAGCGCGACGTGGATTCGAGCGAGATGCTGGCCTAAGCTGGAGAGGTGTCTGCGCGTGGCCGTCTCCCTTTGTTCGCCCTTTGCGCTCTGACTGGCCTGGCGACCTTCGCCGCCCCGGCCGCAGCCGACACCCTCGATGGCGACCCTCAGCTGGGCTACGTGCCCGTCGAGGAGCTCAGCTACGAGGCGATCATCCGCCCGGGCAAGGACTACGAGGCCGAGCTGGCGCTGCGCGTGGCCCTGCGCAACGCCAGCACCGTCGAGCAGGACGCGGTCGAGACCCTGGTCCTGCCGCGGGGCAGCGAGCTCGTCGCGCTGGCGATCAACGCGGGCGGCGACTGGCGCGAGGCCGAGGATAGCTCGCTCGTCGGTGGCGACGTCGAGGTCGGCGGGGTGGAGCAGGGTCGGCGCGACCCCGGCTCGATCTGGGTGCGCCCGCTCGAGTCCGATGACCCGGGGGATCTGCCCGCCGTCGAGCTCGTCGCCTTTGGCCTGGCGCCTCGAGCCACGGTTCAAGTCGAGCTGCGCCTGCGGGTCTACCCGACGCTGCGAGGAGATCGCTGGCAGCTCGAGCTCCCGCGCCGCAACGCCGAGGTCCCAAACCTCGTGGATCAGCGCCGGGTGTTGGTCCAGGGCCTGGGCGAGGGCGAGAGCTTCTGGGTCGACGACACCTCGAGCGCGGGCACGCCCTACATGGTCACGCGCTCCGAGGACGCCGTCGCGGTGTCCTGGCCGGCGCGCGCCGCCAAGCTCGCCCAGCTCGACGGCAGCTTCGAGACCAGCCCGGACAAGGATGGTCGCGGCGGCCGGGTGCGCCTGGTTCTGCGCCTCGGGCCGAGCAAGGCGATCAGCCCCGACCACGTGGTCCTCGTCGTCGATGGCTCGCTCTCGGGGGCCTCGAGCCTGGCCAAGGACAGCGGGCGGGTGTTCGCGCAGCTCCTGGATCAGCTGCCGGAGAGCACGACCTTCGACGCCCTCGCCTTCGACCGAGAGGCGCGCGCGCTGCTCGAGCCCAGCCGGGTCGAGGGAGGCGCGGCGCCGCGGGTCGACGATGCCCAGGCTCGCTCGGCGCTCGGCGCTGCGCTCACGGCGCTGCGCCCCGGTCAGGGCACGGACCTGCGCGCGGCCATGCGCCTGGTTGGCGAGCACCTGTCCGAGCGCAAGGCCAAGCGGCCGCTGGTGCTCGTGGTCACCGACGGCATGCTCCCGCCCAGCGTCGACGCAGACGTGGTCGACGCGGGGCTGCGCGACGCTCTGGGGGGTGCCGCGCGGCCGGAGCTGCTGTTCGTCATCGATGATCCCCTGCTCAACGCGCGCGGCCTGCCGGCGGAGCACCCGGTGGCTCAGCTCGCGGCTGGCCTGGGGGCGCGGATCTCCCTCGAGACCGTGGCCAACCTCGGCCCGGCGCAGACCGGGGAGCTGCTCGCGGCCCCGCGGGTGCTCGGGGAGCTCGACCTCGGCCTGCCCAAGCAGGTCGTGCTCGACGACGCCTTGCCCACGGGGCTGGTCGCGGGGGACTTCGTGGTCCTCGAGGGGCGCTACGAGGGCAAGGCGCCGACCCGGGTCAAGGTCCGCGGCCGGCTCGGGCGCAGCAAGATCAGCGCGAGCTTCAGGGCGCTGCGCCGCGCTGGTGAGCCGCACGCCCTGGTCGCCACCTCGCGCGAGGGCGACGCGGAGCGGGCACGGGAGGAGGGCCTGGTCCTGCCCGACTGGTACACGCCGAGCATGCGTCGCCTGGCCACACAAAACCTCGCGCAGGCCGGCCGCGTCGGCTGGCAGGCCGTGGGCCAGCTCGACGGCGACATCATCCTTCGTCAGCTGCGCTCTCGCGTGCTGCCGCGGGCGCGGGCTTGTTACAACAAGGCGCTGACCCGCAACCAGGTCCTCGCAGGTCAGGTCGAGCTGGCCATGGAGGTCGGCAAGGGCGAGGTCATGATGGCCGGCGTGGCCGAGGCCGAGCTCAACTACGGCGACGATGCCCTCGTGACCTGCCTCGAGGAGGCGGCCTGGGCCCTCGACGTGCCCGCCGGGCACCTCGACACGCAGGTCTATCAGGTCCGCTATCCCCTCGACTTCGAGCCGCCCGAGGGCGGGCGCCCGCCGAGCACGGGGGAGCGCTCGGACCCGATGCTCGAGCGCCTGCTCGACAGCGCCGAGGTCCTCGCCGACTACCAAAACCACCTCGACGAGTAGCGGGCTGCTACTGTTCGGCCCATGTCCGAGCGTCCGACCCTCGAGCTTCACTACGCCCCTCGTACGCGCGCCTTCACGGCGCTGTGGCTACTCGAAGAGCTCGGCGAGCCCTACACGCTGCGCAGCTTCGACCTCGCCAGCGAGCGCCACAAGCAGGCCGACTTCATGGCGCTCAACCCCATGGGCAAGGTCCCGGTGGTGATCCATGAGGGGGTGCCGGTCTCGGAGCTCGGCGCGATCGCCATCTACCTCGGGGATCGCTTCCCCGCGGCGAAGCTCGCCCCCGCCGTCGACGATCCCCAGCGCGCCGCGTACTTGCGCTGGACGTTCTTCGCCAGCGCGATCATGGAGCCGGCCCTCGGCGAGAAGTTCTTCAAGTGGGAGGTCCCCGCGCGCTCCGTGGCCTGGGGCTCCTTCGCGCAGATGCTCGAGGTGCTCGAGGCAGGGGTCTCGCCCGGGCCGTGGCTGCTCGGCGAGCGCTTCTCGGCCGCCGATGCCGTGGTTGGCTCGGGGGCGCGCTTTGGCAGCATGTTCGGGGTGCTGCCGCAGCAAGGGCCGATCGCCGACTACCTCGCGCGGCTCCAGGCGCGCCCGGCCTTCGAGCGCGCGGCGGCCATCGAAGCCGAGCAAAGCGAGCGCTTCCCGATGCCGAAGCAGGGCTGAGGCTGTAGCAGGCCAGGCGTGGGCGCCCCGCTGCCTGGGGTGTCGCTCGTGAACGCGGGCGCCCGTGCTCTGGCTGTCCACACGCGCAGCCGCGGCCGTTCGTTGTTCGGTGGCCACCTCCGCGGGGGGCCGGCGCCGCGCTGTGGCCGGACTTCGTCGTCGAGTATCTTCGCCGCGTGCCCCTGGCTGCGCTCGCCACTCTCGTCGCCTTCGCGGTCGCCTTGCTGGCCCGCCTGTGGCGTTCGCGTGGGGAGCTGGGCCTCGAAGAGCTGGCCTTGACCCTGGCGCTCCACGCTGGCCTGGTCGGGCTCGTGGGCACGGCCCTGGCTTGGGCGGGGTTGTTCTCGGCGCCCGCGCTCGCGGGGATCTTTGGCTGCGCGAGCGTGGTGATCTGGCCGTGGCGCCGGGCGGGCAGGGCAGGGGGCGCGCGCCGGCGAGACGCCTCGCGCTGGCACACCCTCGCGCTCTTGGCCCTCGTCGCGGCGGGCGTGGGCCTGCGCTCTCCGACGATCCCCGCGCCCCTGGCCGGGCGCGACCAGGGCAGCTACGCCCTGCGAGCCGAGCTCACGGCGCGCACGGGGGCCCTGGGGTGGACGGACGAGGTCCTCGCCGACGCGGGCCGCGACCGCGCCGAGGACCCCGACGCGCCCGGGCCCCACGATCTCCTCGGGCTCTATCCACGCAGCGGCGGCGAGTGGCGCAGCGGCCACTACGAGGCGGCCTACCGCCCGGGCGCCTACCTGGCCGACCGCGATCGCGGCGAGGTGGTCACCCAGTTCTTTCACATGCACCCCGTGCTCCTGGCCGTGGGCCGGGCGACGCTGGGTCCCGTGGGCAGCGGCGCCGCCCTGGCCTGGCTGGGGGCGCTCTACCTGCTGCTCTTTGCGTGCTGCGCCCGGCGGCTGTGGCCACGGGGGCCGTGGGCGGCGCTCGCCCTGGCGTTGGTGGTCAGCTCGCCGCTGGCGATCTGGACGGCACGCACGCCGCTGAGCGAGACGAGCATGGCGGTCTTCGAGTGGGCGGCCGTGCTCGCGGCCCTGCGCCTGCGCGAGCGCGGGGGAGGGGCGGACGCCTGGTGGGCGGCGGCGATGCTCGGCTTCGCCGCCTTCGTCCGCGGCAACGCGCTGCTGGTGCTCCCCGTGGTGCTCGCCGTGCTGTGGCTGCGGCCGCGCAAGCGCGGCGAGACGAAGGCCGCCTGGTTGGTGCTCCTCGCCCTCGTGGCGAGCGTCTGCCTGCACGCGCTCACGGCCTACCCCTACCTCCACGACGAGCTGCTGCGCAGGGCGCCGGAGCTGCAGCTCGGGCCGCTGTCGCTGATCCTCGTCTTTGGCCTGGGCGCGCTGGCTTGGTGGGGGATCGATCGCGAGCTCGGTGCGCTCGCGCCTGGGCTGCGCGCGCGCGTGCTGGCCGTCGCCCCGCGGCTGCTGGCCGTCGCCACGCTCGCGGCCTTCGTGCTGTGGTGGCACCTTCGCGCGCGCCCCGAGGTGGCGCTGCTGCGCCCGCCCTTCGCCCGTCTCGACGCCGCCGTGGTGCTGCTCGGCTGGCCGTGGCTGATCACCGCCGGGTTTGGGGTGATCGTGGTCGCGCGGCGCTGGCGGCCGCGGCCGGTGGAGGTCTGGCTGCTCGCGCTGGCCGCCGTGGTCCCCGTCACCGCGCTGCTCTACGCGCCGCGGGAGCTGCCCAAGCTGGCCTTCTTCTACTACGGGCGCTACCTCGTGCCCGAGCTGCTGCCCTGCGCCGCGCTGGCCTGCGTGGCGCTGCTGGGCTGCCTCCGGGAGCGCCTGGCGGGCGAGCGAGGGGGCCGCGAGGGCGACGAGGGCCGGCGCCCCGATGAGGACGGGGACGGGGAGCAGACCAGCTCGGGCTCGGGCTCGGGCGTAGCCCGCAGCGCGCCGGGGCGCCTGCGTGGGCTGCTGGCCTGGGGGCTGTCCGTGGGCCTCGGCCTGGGCGTGCTGTGGTCGAGCGCGGGCCCGCTGATCCGCGCGCCGCAGCTGCGCCTGCGCGAGTATGAGCCGGCGGATCGCGCCGTGGCCTGGCTCGCGGATCAGCTCGAGCCCGGCGCCGTGTTGATCGCCGGCGGCGAGGGCTGGCACCACGACCACACGCACAACCAAGTCGGCGGGGCGCTGGCCATGGCCCACGGCGTCACGGTGGTGCCCTATCGCAGCCGCGAGGACGCCTGGATCACCGCCTGGGAGCTGCTCGTGGCTCGCCCCGCGCGGACCGGCGAGGCGCCGCCGCCGGTCTACCTGCTGGTCAACGAGGCCGCGCATCAGCACGCGCGGCGTGCCGGCGTGGACGGTCTCGCCGAGGGGGCCCGCCTCGCGCTCCTCGATGATCAGCTGTGGGCGCCCTTCGTCATCGAGGACGCGCGCCTGCTCGAGCTCTTCGTCCACGCGCTGACGCCCGTCGCGGATCAGCTGCCCACGCGGGTGGCTCGCCACGAGCTGCGCATGGCGCTGCTGAGGCTGGAGGTCGACCCGGCGAAGCTCGGCGAGATCGAGCGGCTTCGCTTCATCGATGGTGAGGCCGGTGGCGAGGTCGATGGGGCTGGGGGCGCGCGCGTGACGGTCCAGGGCGGTCTGCACGACGACGGCGGTACTTGCCTGTCGCCGACCCGAGCGCTGCGCGTGACCCTTCCAGCGTCAGCGTCGGCGCGGCACCTCGTGGTGGTCGCGGGGGGCCTCGGCCCCGACTCGCAGCTCGCGGCGCAGGTCCCTCGCTGGCGGGTCGAGGTCGACGGCCAGCGCCTGGCCTTCGAGGCGCCCAAGGGGCTGCGCGCCCGGCCGCGGGCCAGCTTGGGCCCCGCGCCGCTGCCGGCGATCGAGATGCCGAAGCCGCTGCCGCTGCCGCTCGAGCTCGCCGATGTCGAGCCGCAGCCGACGCGGGTGATCGAGCTGTGGTCGCCCGAACTCGGCGCCGACGCGCGGGCCGAGGGGGACTGCCCCTACGGCCGTCTGCTCGAGCTGCGCCTGCTCGGCCGGGAAGGCGGCGGCATCGACGAGCTCCCTCCCGAGCACCTCGAGGCGCGGACGATCTCACCCGCGGACGACCTCGGGCATCCGCTGAAGCCGGCGGTCTGGGTGCGTGGACGGGCGCTGTCGCGTTACCGCCCCGGGACCCGCCCAAAGCCCGAGGTGCGCGGGCGCTCCCTGGCCCTGGCTGCGGGCGAGGCGCTCGAGTTCGCGGCCGTGGACCTCCCCCTCGACGAGCGCGGGGAGCCGCTGTCGCTGGACGTGGTCGTCACGCTCTCGCGGACCACGACCGAGGCGGGCGCGCGCTTGCAGGTGTTCGCCGGAGACACGCCGATCGGCGCGCTGGAGGTCCCCGCGCAGCGAGCCTCGACGTGGTTCGCCGAGCCGCTGCGCTGGTCCCCCGGCGGCGATCGTGCGGCGCTGCGCGTGGTCCTGGACGCCGAGCAGGGGCGCGTCGAGCTCAGGGACATCGCCTTGTTCACGCGCACTCGTGGCCACCTCAGCTCGGTCGAGGGCTGAGAATCTGTCGACACGAAAAAGCGGGCGTGGCCCGAGGGCCCGCCCGCTCTTTGCTGTCCTGTCGTTGGAGGACTACTGGGGCTGGATGCCGCAGGAGTTGACCTCGCTGGGCACGCAGCCGGCGCACTCCCAGCGGAAGTTGTCGAGCAAGGTGCCGGTGGCCAGGATGCTGTCGCCCATGTCGGCGATGAAGAAGGTGATCTGGAACTGCTCACCGGGCGTGGCCGAGCCGCGGGCGGTGAACCAGCCGGTGCCGGCGTGGCCTTCGAAGCCGGTGCCGTTGAGCTGAGAATCGGTGTCCTTGTACTGGAAGGAGCCCGCGTTCTCGAGCGAGGTGATGGTCAGCGGGGCTTCGTTGACGAAGGTCAGGTTGCCCGTGAAGGTCTCCGAGGTCGACCAGGCGATGAACAGGTCGTTGAAGACCGTGTTGACGTAGTTGGGGTACTCGGAGCTGAAGTAGGCGAAGTCGAAGACGTAGCCCTCGGTCCCACCGGGGACGGAGAGGTCGAACTGCATCCACAGCTTGTCGTTGGGGTCGTCCCAGCCCTGGTTGTTCCACTGATCCCAGAGGCTGTCGGAGCAGTCGTTGACGCCGTCGCAGTTCTCGAAGGGGGTCCCGCCGGCGCCGTTGTTGGAGCCTTCCTGGGCGCTCAAGGGGCTGGGCAGCGAGTCGCCGTCGTCGTTGCCGTTGTTGCCGTTGCTGGACTGGGAGCCGCTGGTCTCGGTGATGACGCCCTGGGCGTCGGGCGCCGAGATGGTGCCGGTGGACAGGACGAGGATGGCGGAGGAGGTGTTGTTGGGGACCTCGACGTCGTCCTCGGTGCCGGAGACCCCGTCCTCGCCAGGGCTGACGTAGGGGTCGAGGTTGGCGGCCCACAGGGCGCCGTTGTAGCGGTTGTCGCCGGGCTCCTGGCTGGCGGAGCCGAACTGGGTGGCGATGCGCCAGGCGCTGGCGCTGTTGGAGTTCATGGAGGCGTTGGCACCGACGACGGTGGAGCTGGGGTCGTCGCCACAGTTGATGCCGAGGGCCTGGAAGGGATCGGTGGTGAGGCTGCCGGGCTCGCCGTCGCAGTCGACGTAGGCGGCGGGGGCCTCACAGCCGTTGTTGTTGCCGGTGGTGGAGGTGGAGGAGGAGCTCTCCTCCGAGGTGTCCTCGGCGGTGGTGTCGGCAGTGTCGTCGGCGGTGGTATCGGCGGTGGTGTCGTCGGCGGTGGTGTCGTCGGCGGTCTCGTCGGCGGTGTCGTCGGCGGTCTCGTCGGCAGTGGTGTCGGCGGTCTCGTCGGCGGTGGTGTCGGCGGTCTCGTCGGCGGTGGTGTCAGCGGTCTCGTCGCCGGTGGTGTCGGCGGTGGTGCCGGCCTCTTCGCCGGAGCCCTCGGCGGTGGTCTCCGCGGTCTCGTCCGCGGTGCCATCCGTCACGCCGACATCATCGTCGGTGGTGTCACCGGTGTCGTCGGCACAGCCAATGGCCATGGCGGCGGTGAGTGTGAGGAGAGTCAGTGGAAATTTGAAAGTAGGCGTGTGCTTCATATGCCCCCCTGTGTCGCTGAGATCCTGCCTGATCTTTGCTGGAATTGGGGAGGGAATGCTCTGGGAGACCGTTCTTCGCCGGACACGCATACAAAAAAACGCCGGTATAATACCGGCGTTTTTCTAGAGGAAACTTACTTTCCTACTGCGGCTGGATACCGCAGGAGTTGACCTCGCTGGGCACGCAGCCGGCGCACTCCCAACGGAAGTTGTCGAGCAAGGTGCCGGTGGCCAGAGCGCTGTCGCCCATGTCGGCGATGAAGAAGGTGATCTGGAACTGCTCACCGGGCGTGGCCGAGCCGCGGGCGGTGAACCAGCCGGTGCCGGCGTGGCCTTCGAAGCCGGTGCCGCTGAGCTCGGCGTCGCTGCCCTTGTACTGGAAGGAGCCCGCGTTCTCGAGCGAGGTGATGGTCAGCGGGGCTTCGTTGACGAAGGTCAGGTTGCCCGTGAAGGTCTCCGAGGTCGACCAGGCGATGAACAGGTCGTTGAAGCTCGTGTTGACGTAGGTGGGGTACTCGGAGCTGAAGTAGGCGAAGTCGAAGACGTAGCCCTCGGTCCCACCGGGGACGGAGAGGTCGAACTGCATCCACAGCTTGTCGTTGGGGTCGTCCCAGCCCTGGCCGTTCCACTGGTCCCAGAGGCTGTCGGAGCAGTCGTTGACGCCGTCGCAGTTCTCGAAGGGGGTCCCGCCGGCGCCGTTGTTGGAGCCCTCTTGGGCGCTCAAGGGGCTGGGCAGCGAGTCGCCGTCGTCGTTGCCGTTGTTGGCGTTGCTGGACTGGGAGCCGCTGGTCTCGGTGATGACGCCCTGGGCGTCGGGCGCCGAGATGGTGCCGGTGGACAGGACGAGGATGGCGGAGGAGGTGTTGTTGGGGACCTCGACGTCGTCCTCGGTGCCGGAGACCCCGTCCTCGCCAGGGCTGACGTAGGGGTCGAGGTTGGCGGCCCACAGGGCGCCGTTGTAGCGGTTGTCGCCGGGCTCCTGGCTGGCGGAGCCGAACTGGGTGGCGATGCGCCAGGCGCTGGCGCTGTTGGAGTTCATGGAGGCGTTGGCACCGACGACGGTGGAGCTGGGGTCGTCGCCACAGTTGATGCCGAGGGCCTGGAAGGGATCGGTGGTGAGGCTGCCGGGCTCGCCGTCGCAGTCGACGTAGGCGGCGGGGGCCTCACAGCCGTTGTTGTTGCCGGTGGTGGAGGTGGAGGAGGAGCTCTCCTCCGAGGTGTCCTCGGCGGTGTCGGTATCGGCGGTGTCCTCGGCGGTGTCGGTGTCGGCGGTGTCCTCGGCGGTGTCGGTGTCGGCGGTGTCGGTGCCTGCGGTCGTGTCCGTGGTCGTGCCGGCGGTGTCGTCGGTGTCGGCGGTGTCCTCGTCCGCGGTCTCGTCCGTGGTGGTGCCCGCGGTGGTGCTGGCCTCTTCGCCAGAGCCTTCGGCGGTGGTCTCCGCGTCTTCTTCAGCGGTCTCGGTCAAGCCGATCTCGTCGTCGTTGGTGCCGGTGTCGGCGGCGTCGTCGGAGCATCCAAAGCCAACGCCCAAGGCGACGGTGGTGAGCAAGGTCAGCGGCAGGTTGAGTGTAGATTTGGTGTTCATGAGTCCCCCTCGAATAGAAGAACGCATCGTGCACGAGATCGCGCTGGCGGTCATCTATTCGAGGGGGCACTCCACGACGTGGAGTGCGCTCGGAGAGACAGCCTGCGCTGGATATCGTCGAATCGAGGCTACTGAAGACGATCTCGGCGCTGCCTTCGGGTGACATGAAAAAGCCCACCCGCCGAAGCGGGGGGGCTCTCGGGGAAGGCGCCGAGCGCTACTGCGGCTGGATGCCGCAGGAGTTGACCTCGCTGGGCACGCAGCCGGCGCACTCCCAGCGGAAGTTGTCGAGCAAGGTGCCGGTGGCCAGGATGCTGTCGCCCATGTCGGCGATGAAGAAGGTGATCTGGAACTGCTCACCGGGCGTGGCCGAGCCGCGGGCGGTGAACCAGCCGGTGCCGGCGTGGCCTTCGAAGCCGGTGCCGTTGAGCTGAGAATCGGTGTCCTTGTACTGGAAGGAGCCCGCGTTCTCGAGCGAGGTGATGGTCAGCGGGGCTTCGTTGACGAAGGTCAGGTTGCCCGTGAAGGTCTCCGAGGTCGACCAGGCGATGAACAGGTCGTTGAAGCTCGTACCGACCCAGTCGGGGTACTCGGAGCTGAAGTAGGCGAAGTCGAAGACGTAGCCCTCGGTCCCGCCGGGGACGGAGAGGTCGAACTGCATCCACAGCTTGTCGTTGGGGTTGTCCCAGCCCTGGTTGTTCCACTGATCCCAGAGGCTGTCGGAGCAGTCGTTGACGCCGTCGCAGTCCACGAAGGGGGTCCCGCCGGCGCCGTTGTTGGAGCCCTCTTGGGCGCTCAGGGGGCCGGGCAGCGAGTCGCCGTCGTCGTTGCCGTTGTCGCCGTTGCTGGACTGGGAGCCGCTGGTCTCGGTGATGACGCCCTGGGCGTCGGGCGCCGAGATGGTGCCGGTGGACAGGACGAGGATGGCGGAGGAGGTGTTGTTGGGGACCTCGACGTCGTCCTCGGTGCCGGAGACCCCGTCCTCGCCAGGGCTGACGTAGGGGTCGAGGTTGGCGGCCCACAGGGCGCCGTTGTAGCGGTTGTCGCCGGGCTCCTGGCTGGCGGAGCCGAACTGGGTGGCGATGCGCCAGGCGCTGGCGCTGTTGGAGTTCATGGAGGCGTTGGCACCGACGACGGTGGAGCTGGGGTCGTCGCCACAGTTGATGCCGAGGGCCTGGAAGGGATCGGTGGTGAGGCTGCCGGGCTCGCCGTCGCAGTCGACGTAGGCGGCGGGGGCCTCACAGCCGTTGTTGTTGCCGGTGGTGGAGGTGGTGCTCTCCTCCGAGGTGTCCTCGGCGGTGTCGGTATCGGCGGTGTCCTCGGCGGTGTCGTCGGCGGTGGTGTCGGCGGTCTCGTCGGCAGTGGTGTCGGCGGTGTCGTCGGCAGTGGTGTCAGCGGTCTCGTCGGCGGTGGTGTCGGCGGTGTCGTCGGCGGTGGTGTCGGCGGTCTCGTCGGCGGTGGTGTCAGCAGTCTCGTCGCCGGTGGTGTCGGCGGTGGTGCTGGCCTCTTCGCCGGAGCCCTCGGCGGTGGTCTCCGCGGTCTCGTCCGCGGTGCCATCCGTCACGCCGATATCATCGTCGGTGGTGTCGCCGGTGTCGTCGGCACAACCGATGGCCATGGCGCTCATGCTCAGGCCAAAGATCAAAGACTTGGAAATTCGAAGCTTGGTAGTGTCCATCGAGTCGTTCCTTCTTAAGCCGGCTGTGAGCATGAACGCACACCCGAGCCGTGGCTCCTACTGTAGGTGTGCGGGGATGGCGTGGACAAGAGGTCTCGCGTGCGCATTTGATCGTTTCTCGCTGTTGCCGCAGTGTCGGCCGTGCAATGTCCTGCACATCCACGCTTGCGATTTTGGGCCGTGCGTGATGCGCCGTGCGTCTTCATGCGTTGGTGGCCGCCAACTGGTTCCCACCCGAGCCGCGGATCCCTTATTCTCGCGCTCCCCATGTGGATCTATCTCAACGGTGAGTTCGTACGCGAAGAGGACGCCAAGCTCAGTGTCCGTACACGCGCTTTGAACTACGGCCTGGGCTGCTTCGGGGGTGTTCGAGGGTATCTCGCCGACGACGGCGAGCAGGTGCTCGTGTTCCGCCTCGACGCCCACGTCCGCCGTCTGGAGCGCTCGGCCAAGATCCTCTACTTGCCCATCCCTGGCGGGTGGGAGGTCGCCCACTCGGCGATCTTGGAGATCATCCGTCGCAACGAGGTTCACCACGACGTCTACGTCCGGCCGATGGTCGTCAGCGGCGCCGCCGAGCTGGCCCCGGTCCTCCGGGAAGAGGACGCGCAGCTGATCGTGTGGACCATGCCTCTGGCCCGCTACATCGACAAAGACAGCATCGACGTGTGCGTGTCGTCGTGGCGCCGGACCCCGGACAACGCCATCCCGGCGCGGACCAAGCCCACCGGCGGCTACCTCAACAGCGCCCTGGCGCGGCGCGAGGCCAAGGACAACGGCTTCGACGAGGCCATCTTCTTGACCGAGGCCGGGATGGTCTCGGAGGGCAGCGCCGAGCATGTGTTCTTGGTCCACGACGGCAAGCTGTTCTCGCCACCGAGCACCGAGGACAACCTCGACGGCATCACCCGGCGCAGCATCATCACGATGGCCACCGAGGACCTCGGTCTGTCCTTCGTCGAGCGGCCGATCGGTCGGACCGAGCTCTACGTCGCTGATGAGATGTTCCTGTGTGGCACCGGGGCTCAGGTGACCCCGGTGCGCTCGGTCGATCGCCGCCTCGTCGGCGACGGCGGGATTGGTCCGATCACGCGGCGGATCCACCAGTACTTCCAGGACGTGGTCCACGGTCGGGTCGAGAAGCGCCGCGAGTGGCTGACGCCCATCTGGTAGCGAGCCGCTGAGATCTCCTCGAAGAGGCCGCGGTGGGTTCCACTGTGGCCTCTCTAGTGTGGTATGGCCCACACCCCGCGGCGTGGACGTTGACAGTCGAGGCCGTGCGCGGAGGAGATCGCCTTGGTGAGTGACGCGAACGGCTCCAAGCCCACACCCCTGCATCCCATCGTCACGGCCCGCTGGGTGATCCTCGCGGTCTTCGTGGGGATCTGTGCGTGGCTGATCCCCGGCCTGGGCAGCATCCAAAACGACGACGACGTGCTCGCGTTCCTGCCTCCGGAGCACCCGGAGGTCATCAACTTCAACGAGGTCGCCGATCGCTTCGGGATGATGGAGCTCGCGCTCGTCGGCCTCGAGCCGGCGGACGGCTCGGGCAGCATGCTCTTGCCGCAGCGGGTCGCCGAGGTCCGCGAGCTGGTCACGGAGATCAAGGAGATCCCGGGGGTCAAGACCGCGATCTCCTTCGTGGATCTGCCCAACCCGGTGGTCACCGAGGAGGGGATGATCGTCGACGCGCTGGTCCCCGAGACCATGACCGATGGCGACGCGATCCGCGAGCGGGTGCTGGGCAGCCGCGACGCCATCGGCAACCTGATCTCCGAAGACGGCGAGGCCGCGGCCTTGCTGGTGTTCTTGCTCCCGCGCGAGGGCGAGGGGGCCGAGGCCTTCGCCGCCCGGCGCGAGACCCTCGAGCGCACCCGCGAGGTCGTCGAGGCGCGCTGGGAGGGCAACTCCTACTTCGCTGGGGCGCCCTACACCGAGATGGCCTCGTCGACCGCGAGCCGCAAGGACATCGAGCGGCTCTCGCCGGTGGTCATCGGCGTGCTCGCGCTCGCCTCGATGCTCTTGCTCGGCTCGGTCAGCGCGGCGGTCATCAACCTGCTGGTCACGGGCCTGGGCGTGGCGCTGATCATGGGCGCCCACGGGCGCTTTGGCGAGGCGCTGACCATCGTCAGCTCCTCGACCCCGGTGATGATGGTCGCCCTCGGCGGGGCCTTTGGCGTGCACATCCTCGCCGGCTATCAGCGCCAGCAGGGCTCGAGCCAGGAGCGGGCTTCGGCGACCTTGCGCGAGCTGTGGAAGCCCGTGCTGATGTCGGGTCTGACCACCGCGGTGGCCTTCTTCGCCCTGGTCGTCATGCCCCAGGTGCCGATGCAGCGCTTTGGCCTGGTCGCGGGGATCAGCATGTTGCTGCTGCTGGTCCTCGCCCTGCTCGTGCTCCCGGCGCTGCTCGCCGTGCTCCCCAACGGCCTGCTCGAGCACCGCCCCGAGCGCGCGCTGCCCTTGCCCGGTCACCCGCCGTGGTGGCTGCTGGCTGGGGTCGCCGTGCTCAGCCTCTTCCTCGCCCGCGGCATGCGGGCCGACCCGGACACCAACAACGTGTTCGACGAGGACAGCGAGGTCCGCGTGGCGAACCGCTTCTTCGAGGACAACTTCGGCGGCTCGACCTACCTCCAGGTCACCGTCGAGGCGGAGCTCGGCGAGGCCGAGGTCCTGCGGATGATCCGCAACATCAGCGAGGAGGCTCGGCGGATCGATGGCGTGGTCGACGTGCGCTCGGTCTACGAGCCCGTCGAGGTCCTCAACGAGGCCCTCGGTGGGCGCGCGGGCGTGCCCGAGACCTCGCCCCGGGCCACGCGGGTGTTGACCTACCTCATCGGCCACCCGGCCATGGCTCAGCTGATGACCGACGAGGCCGACGGCGGGCTGATCCACATCAAGCTCGCGCCGATGAGCGGCGACGAGCAGGTCGCGGTCACCGAGCAGATCCGCGAGATCATCGCGCGCCACGCCCCCGCGGACGACGTGATGCGCGTGGCCAAGACCGAGAGCCCCGAGGTCGCCGCGCTGCGCGAGCGCGAGACCATCGCGCGTCTGTCCAAGTTGACCGGTGAGGCCATCGATCCCGAGGCCCTGGCCAGCGGGGGCGGCAAGCCCTCCAAGGCGCTGCTCGCCAAGGTCGTCGAGCTGCGCGACGGCCTCGACGACGAGGACGAGGGCATCTTCGCAGTCGACATCCCCGATGAGCAGATGACCGCGATGACCCCCGAGAAGCTGCTGGTGCTGCGCGGCGACGAGCTCGAGGCCTACATGCGCGAGCAGCTGCCGACGGCGGTCGCCGAGGACCCCGAGGGCATCGCGCCCGCCGCCGAGCACCTCGGGGCGTGGATCGACGAGGAGAAGGACAAGTACAAGGTCGAGGGCTGGTGCGAGGCGCTGGGCTTCGAGACCGAGCCCGAGGGAGCGTCGCGCTGCGACACGCTGCGCCCGGCCCTCGCCGAGCTCCAAGACGAAGAGTGGGCCGTGTCCGCCGACGCCCTGCCGGCGGGCGCCGAGGTCCGCGAGGTCGCGGCTCGCGTCCGGCTGACTGGCCAGCCGGTGATCGGCCAGGCCTTCGCCGAGAGCGTGACGCGATCGCTGTGGGTGTCGACCCTCGTGTCGATCCTCGCCCTGAGCGTGGTCTTGGTGTTTGCTCGCTCGCTCTTCGCCCTGATCCCTGCGCTGTGGACCCTGGCCGTGTCTGCGGGGATCCTCGCGGCCCTCGGCCACCCGATCAGCGTGGGCACCAGCATGATCACCTGCATCGCGCTGGGCGCCGGGGTCGACTTTGCGATCCACCTGGGCTTTCGCGCGCGGCAGTACGAGCACGGCGGCGGCGAGCGAGCCGTGCGTGAGCTCGGCGCCGTGGTGGTGATCAGCGCCGTGCAGCTGGCTCTGGCCTTCACCGTGCTGCTGTGGTCACAGATGCCGCCGCTCCAGGAATTCGGCGTCGGCTTGGCGATTGGGCTGATCGGTGCGGCCCTGGGTGCGGTCTGGCTGACGCCGCTGCTGATCCGTGACCGGACACCCAAGGCTGGCTCGGCCGAGGGATCCGCGAAGCCAGTTGCTGACGCGAAGGACCCTGCACAGCCCTGATCCCGCGCAGCCTCACACTAGAGTGATCCCGATCACCCGAATGAACCGGAATTCAGTTTTAGCTGCTCTCCGAGGCTGAATTTCAGCCGTAAAAATAGAGAATAGCCACCGTCCGAAGGCGTCCAAGGCCCCGCGCGACCGCCAGGCCTCCTACCCTGAAGTCGGTCACCCACTCAAAGACCCACGGAGCCACCTCCATGAAACTCTCGACGCTTTTGTCCGCCTTCCTCGTCTGCACCCCCTTCGCCCTCGCCCTGGTGGCCACGCCCACCGTCGTCGAAGCGGCCGACGCCTCGAAGGTGCTCGAGAAGCTGGACAAGGACGCCGAGGTGTTCGCCGACGTCTCCTACGTGGCGAGCATGGACGTCTACAAGGGCGGCACCAAGAAGAAGACCCTTCAGTTCAACATGGTGATGAAGGGCCTCGACAGGCAGTACATCGAGTTCACCGCTCCCGGTGACGTCGCGGGCATGAAGATCCTGATGTCCTTCGACAACATGTGGATGTACAGCCCCGAGTTCAAGAAGGTCCGCAAGGTCGCGGCCCACACGGAGAGCCAGGGCTTCCTCGGCAGCGAGTTCAGGACCGAGGACATGACCATGGCGCGCCTCGCTAGCCGCTTCGACGCCCAGCTCGTCGGCCAGTCGGGTAACGAGACGACCTTGACCTTGACCCCCAAGCCGGAGGCTCAGGTCAGCTACCCGCGCGTCGACATCATCATCGATCGCAC
Organism: Pseudenhygromyxa sp. WMMC2535; assembly: GCF_011083025.2. Classification (NCBI taxonomy): domain Bacteria; kingdom Pseudomonadati; phylum Myxococcota; order Nannocystales; family Nannocystaceae; genus Pseudenhygromyxa; species Pseudenhygromyxa sp. WMMC2535. Next base: position 132,491 of record NZ_JABJWV010000001.1, on the reverse strand, counting down.
CAAGGGCGGCGTCACCAAGATGATCTACTTCGATGGTTCGGGCGCCGCGATTCGCGAGCAGCACCGCGAAGGCTGGACCAAGATCAAAGGTGAGCGCATGCCCACCAAGATCACCATGAAAAACCTCAAGACCGGGGCCGAGACGGTGATCAACATGTCCGGCCTCAAGGTCGATCAGGGCGTCGACGACGGCCTGTTTTCGAAGCGCACCTTGCTGCGCTGATCTCGAATCCCCGTGCTCCCGACCAACTCTCTTTTCTCGCTCCTTCTCCTCGTTGGTCAGCCTCCGGCACAGCCGGAGGATCCAGACGCGTCCAGCCCCTCGGGCTCGGGCGCGTCTGGTCGTTCGGACGCTGCGCCGGAAGACGACGCCGCGCCGGAGGACGACGCCGCGCCGGAGGATGACGCCGCGCTCGAGGATGCCGATGAAGACGCCGACGACGCGATGATGGACGCCTTTTTTGGCGCGCCAGAGGACGACGAGGACACGGCCGAAGATGCGATGGCGGCGGAGGGGGAGGGCGCCCCTGCTGGGCCCGAGGACGAGGACGACGAGGACGAGGACGAGGGGGAGATCGAGACCGTGGTCGGCGGGACCGAGGTCGCCCCGGCCGAGGACCTCGATCTCAGCGACATCTTTGGTACCGAGGAGACCCTCGACGAGCTACCCACGGCCGCCGAGCTCGAGGCCAAGGGCCCGCCGACGGGCTCGGGGCTCTTCGACGGCAAGCTCGACCTGCGCGTGCGGGTGGTCAGCAGCGTCTACGTCGACATCGACAACTATTACCAGGGGCGGCGCTGGAACCCGGATCAGCCGAGCTTGGGAGACAGCGTGGAGCAGCCCTCGGCCTTCAAGGTCGGCGAGGCGGTCCCGCGCGGGACGATCAGCCGCAACGAGAACCGGCTCGAGTTCTTCTTCTCCTACAAGCCCAACGAGCACATCCAGATCGTCGGCGACATCGAGCCGGTCTTCCTCGGGGTCTCGCAGGCCAGCGCGCTCGGCGATCTCGCCAGCCGCCAGATGCTCACGCCCTTCCACATCGAGAGCGACGCGGCCTACGTGGCGATCTACGACGCCCTGCCGCACCTCGACATCAAGATCGGGCGGCAGATCGTGGTCTGGGGCACGGCCGACAAGTTCAACCCGACCAACAACATCAACCCCGACGACCTCGAGGACCGGCCGCTGTTCACCGAGCCGATCGCCAACCAGATGCTGGTGGTCGACTTCTCGCCGCTCGAGGACAAGCTGTGGTTTCAGGGCGTCTACGTGCCGCTCTTCTACCCGGCCCTGCTCCCGACCTCGGCCTCCGCGGCGCTCGCGGATCCGCAGACCCCGGTCTACTTCGCCAACCAGTCGGACCGCGACAAGCTCGGCTACCTCCAGAACTTCATCGCGACCAACGAGCAGTTCAACCCCCAGGTCAGCACCCACGTCGAGCAGCCCCCCGTGAACATCATGAACGGGCAGGCGGCGGTCAAGGTCGGCACGCGCATCGGCCCCGTGGACATGAGCGCGTCGTACTACTACGGCTTCTACGACATCCCGGTGCCCTACGAGACCCAGTCGCGCTCGCTGGCCGCGCTGACCGAGGACGACGTCGACGGCTACTGGTTCGCCTCCGACGTGACCTTGGTCTACCCGCGGATGCACGTCGCTGGCCTCGACTTCGCCGCGCAGATCCCCTTCTTGGACGACATGGGCCTGTGGGGCGAAGCGGCGCTGATCGTCCCGACGCAGGAGTACAACTTCCGCGTCGAGCTCCCGCTCTTCCTCGACATCACGCCCGACGACGGCGTGGTCAACCCGGTGGCCGAGTTCTCGGGCCCGGTCGTCAAGAAGCAGCCCTTCATCAAGGCCACCGCGGGCGCCGACTACACGATCGGCAAGCACGTCTACGTCCAGGCTCAGTACCTGCGCGGCATGGTCGACGACTTTGGGGCCGGGAACATCGGCAACTACATCATGGCCGGGACCGATCTGGTGTTCTTTGGCCGCCACCTGATCTTCCGCGTCTTCACGGTCACCGAGCTGCCCTCGAAGCGCGGCACGGACCCGAGCACCGTGCTCGCGCCGAACATCATCATGGTCCCGCCCTGGGGCTACGCGACCTTGGAGCTCGGTGGTTTCGCCTTTTTGGGCAACAACACCACCAAGTTTGGCCAGGCCGCGACGGGCTCGTCGATCGCCTACCTGAAGATCACTGGCTCGTTTTGAGCCTCGCTTCGAGCGGGGCGCGGGCGCCGGTTCGCCACGCAAAAAGACCCCAGTGGCTCGCGCCGCTGGGGTCTTTTGTTTGGACGGGCCCGCGCCTCAGAGCTCGCTGGGATCACCGCCGAGGTTGGCGTAGGTCTGGGCGACCTCGCTGGCGATGTCTGCGGGCAGCGACTCGGAGCCCTCGTAGAGCAGGTCGAGCGCGGTCTCGATGGTCCGCTTGCCCGCGGCGAGGAGGGCGGCCTCGAAGCGCTCGGCCGCGTCGTCCTTGGTCCCGCGCGTGGTGATCAGTCGGCACATGGCGGAGAACGCCCAGTTGGGGGCGTTTTTGTAGAGCTGGGGCAGGGCGCCGATGAAGGCGTCGAAGTAGGCGTCCTCGGGGAGGCGCTCGATGGCCGCGAGCAGGTGCGAGCGGAGGTTGAAGGGGTCGTCGTCGCGGGTGAAGCGCTCGAGGATCACGGGCGCGGCGGCGGGGTCCTCGAGGTCGCGCAGGGCTCGGCGCAGGGCCTTGGCGCGCTGGCGATCGGCCTCGGCGCGGGCGAGGATGTCGCCGATCTCGTCGAGGAGCTCGCGGCTGTCCTCATCGAGGGCCTCGATCTCCAGCGCGGCCTCGGGGACCTCGATCTCGGGGGTCTCCTCGACCTCGGGCTCGGCGGCAGCCTCGAGCTCGGGGGTCTCCTCGAGCTCGGTCTCGGTCTCGGCCTCGGCGAGGGCCTCGCTCTCCTTGCGCTTGGCCTCGCGGGCGGCGGCACGCTCGGCGGCCTTCTTGCGCCTGGCCTCGATGCGGGCCTCGACCTTGCGCTGGCGCTCGGCGAGGCGCTCGGCCTGGGCCCGGGCACGCTCGGCTCGCTTCTCCTCGGCGAGGCGCTGACGCTCGGCGCGGCGGGCCTCCTTGGCCTCTTGCTCCTCGGCGACCTTGGCCTTCTTGGCGGCCTCGCGGGTGCGCTGGGCCTCCTTTTGGGCCTCTTTCTTGGCCTTCTCGCGGGCCTTGGCCTTCTCGACGCGCTCCTTGGCCTTCTCGCGCTCTTTGGCTTTCTTGGCCTTCTCGCGCTCCTTGGCCTTCTTGGCCTTCTCGCGCTCCTTGGCCTTCTTGGCCTTCTCGCGCTCCTTGGCCTTCTTGGCCTTCTCGCGCTCCTTGGCCTTGGCGGCGGCCTTCTTGGCAGCGGCCTTCTTGGCGGCGGTCTTCTTGGCCGTCGCGGCCTTCTTCTTGGCGGAAGCTTTCTTGGCGGAAGCTTTCTTGGCGGAAGCTTTCTTGGCGGAAGCTTTCTTGGCGGAAGCTTTCTTGGCGGAAGCTTTCTTGGCGGAAGCTTTTTTCTTGGACGCAGCCTTCTTCTTGGCGGCCTTCTTCTTGGCTCCCTTCGCCGGCTGCTCGGGCGTGGCGTCCACGGTCGAGGCTGCGGCGGGGGATGCTTGCGTCGAGCTCTCTGCGCTCCGCTCGGCCGTGGGAGGCGTCGGCTCCTCTTTCTTGGTCGGCGCCTTCTTGGCAGCGGCCTTTTTCTTCGCGGGCGCCTTCTTGGCGGCGGCCTTTTTCGACGCGGCTTTCTTGGTGGCGGCCTTCTTCTTCGCGGGCGTCTTCTTCGCGGCGGCCTTCTTCTTGGAGGGCGTCTTCTTGGCGGCGGCCTTCTTCTTCGACGCGGCCTTCTTCTTGGAAGTGGCTTTTTTCTTGGAAGCAGCCTTCTTCTTGGGCGCCGAGGCCTTCTTGCTCGTGCTGCGCTCGCCGGCGCCCGGCGTCTTTCCGCTGGAGTCTTTCTTCGGTCGCTTGGTCGCAGCCACGCGATTCTTCTACGCGAACCCACGGGCCGCTGGCAAGTACTCAGAGCCCACCCGCGGGGTCCCTGGGGCCATCATCCGGGCCTTCGGCGGTGCCTGAGATATGCTCTTCGCATGTCCTCTCGGACCATCGTCGACTCGGTCCCACGGGTGTTCGGGCCGCCTCCCAACGCGGAGGCGCTCGAGGAAGAGCTCGAGCAGCTCCGAGATCGCTTCCCAGGGGCGATCTTCCAGCGTTATTTGGACAAGATCCCGGCGCTCGGAGCCTTCGTTCACGTCGCGCCCGGGGCCTCGGTGGTCGGAGACGTGACGCTGTGTGATGACGTCAGCGTGTGGTACGGCTGCGTTTTGCGCGGTGACGTCAACCGCATCGAGGTGCACGAGCGCAGCAACATTCAAGATGGCGCGGTGGTTCACCTCGGAGATCTCGATCCAACGGTGATCGGCGAGGAAGTGGTCGTCGGTCATCGGGCCGTCCTGCATGGCTGTCGCGTGGGCGGGGGCTGCCTGGTGGGGATTCAGGCGACGATCCTCGATGGGGCGGTGATCGGTGAAGGCAGCGTGATCGCTTCGGGGGCGCTGGTCACGGCAGGTACCCGCGTGCCCCCGCGCAGCTTGGTGATTGGCGTGCCCGGCAAGGTCGTCAAGACCCTCAGCGCGTCCGACGAAGACTTCCATCGCAAGCTGGCCGGCAAGTACATGCGCTTGGCCCACAACTACCGCGAGGGCTGACAGCGCGCGCGCGGCCCTGTTAGCCTGGCTGCGATGCGTGTCTGCCTCGCCGCCGGGTTCATGTCGCTCTCGCTGCTGGGGACGCTGGGGTGCAAGCCCTCGGCGCCCGCGAAGGAGCAGGTGGAGAAGGAGCCGGCCGAGGCGCCCGCGAAGGAGGCCGAGGCCGACGCTGATGACGACGCGGCCGACGAGGGGGCCAACTTCGCGCAGCCTCGCAACGAGCCGTCGCTGGCGCCAGAGGGCGCCGTGACCATCGAGGATCCCTGGCTCTACGTGCAGACCTGCGCCGAGCCAAACCCCTGTCCGGAGGCGCTCCAGCCGGCGGGGGACGCCCACTGTAGCGAGCTGGTGCTCGGCGGCCGCGACGGCTGGCGCCTGCCGAGCAAGGACGAGGTCTCGCGCTTCGCCGGCGTGAAGGGCCTCGAGGCGACCGAGGGCTACCACTGGACGCGCACGCCCTTCGCCGAGGACAACAAGCAGGTCTGGATCGTCGACTTCGCCGATCCAGCGGCGGCGCCGGCGACGACCATCCCCCGTGATCGCAAGCCCTTTCGCGTTCGCTGCGTGATGGAGCCATGAAGGCGCGGACGCTGTCGTGGAGCCTGCTCGCGGTCGCGCTGCTCGCTTGTCGGGCAGGGGGATCGGAGGGCGAGGAGAGCAGCGGGGGCGAAGCGACGAGCGCCTCCGAGGACGAGGCCGGCGAGCCGAGCGACGACTGCCAGAGCAGCGAGGACTGCGAGTCGGGGTTTTGCGTGGCCACGTGGGACGGCCAGGCAGATCCGCCGCGGGGCTCGGCGGCGTGTCTGTCGAGCTGCCTCGAGGCCCTGGACCTCCAGTACTTCTGTGTGGACGACGAGGCCTGCTGCGAGGGCCTGAGCTGCACGCTGGATGGGCTGTGTGAGCCCGACTGGGACGGGGACACGGGCTCGGAAACGGAGTCCGGGGGCGAGTCGGAGTCTGGGGACGAGACAGAGTCTGGGGACGAGACAGAGACCGACTCGGAGACGGAGACGGAGACCGAGTCGGGAGCCGAGACCGATACCGAGACAGACTCCGAGACGACTGATTGAGGGGGCGTCGTAGACCATGGGGAGAGGCGATTCCGCGCAGCGCCTTGGCGTAGCGAGTCACTCGGTAGCTTGCTAGCTTGGCGCATGCGCGAGACGACCCTTCGCCCCCTCATCACGCTCCTCATTGCTCCAGCTTTTGCCGTCGCCTGCAGCGACGATGGCTCGCAGGACGACGAGATCGGCAGCGTCGACGGTAGCGATACGAGCGAGACCAGCGACGCGAGCACGGGGGAGTCCGAGAGCAGCGAGTCGGGCTCGGAGTCGAGCTCTTCCAGCGACACGGGGTCGAGCAGCGAGAGCGGCTCGGAGACGGACAGCGAGACGGACTCGTCGAGCACGGACACGGGGGAGTCCGGCTGCCAGCCGAACCCGGAGCTGTGCGAAGGGGGGACGGTCTGTGACGTGATCACCGGGGACTGCGTGGCCGAGGGCAGCCCTTGCACGCTGTCGGGGGCGTCGACGAGCTGCGGTGACAGCGAGTGCGGCCCGGGCTCGGTCTGCAACGACCAGGGCAGCTGCATCGCCGTCGCGCCTTGCAGCGCGGTGACCTGCGAGGAGGGGCAGTGTTGGGGGACGGCCTGCGTATGCGATCGCCCGGCCGCCTGTGAGACGCCGACCCTCGAGGCCCTCGACGGGGCCTTCGCCGTGGACATCTTCGACCTCGAGTTCGCCGACGACTGCAACGCCTGGATGGTCACGCTGCGCAGCGGCACCGACTACGTGCGGCGCATGACCCCGGGCGGGACGCTGACCGAGTGGGACGGCGTCGCCAACCTCAACATGGGGGAGATCAAGGTGCTCAAGGCCCTCAACCCCCAGTACCCGCTGCCGCCGCTGGGCGGCGTGGAGCCGGCGAGCGGGGGCGAGCCGCAGACCGTCGGCGGCGACAACTTCGGCGAGGTCGCGATCACCTACACCTGCTGCCCCACCTGCGGCTGCCAGGCGGATCCGCCCCAGGGCGTGGCCCGGCTGATCGAGGGCGACCTCGAGCCGCTGCCGATCGTGCTCCCCGCCGTGGCCACGCAGGGCAACGACGGCCCCTTTGGTGGCAACGCCGCGGACGCGGGCCCCATGGGCCTGACCTGGGGCGACGACCTGCGCCTCTACGTGGGCAACGCCAACCAAAATGGGGACTTCGACACGGTCGACCTCATCAACGAAAACCAGGAGCTGCTCGGGACCTTCGGTTCGCGGGTCACGGCCGCGGCCCCGCTGACGGCGGTCCACCTGCTCGTCGCCCTCGACACCGGTGAGCTGCTGCGCTTCAACACCGCGACCCTCGAGAGCACCCCCGTCGTCGACCTCGAGGTCAGCGTCACCTCGCTGAGCCACGACAGCTTCACCGGGCTGGTCTACGCCTCGCTCTCGGACCTGTCGATCGTCGAGGTCCAGCCCTTCACCGGCGAGGTCAGCGACTTCGACGTGATGCCCAACCTCGGCCGGGTGACCGTCAGCCCCGACGGCGTGCTGTGGTGGGTGCCCGCCAAGCACATCGTCGGCAACCTCTCGATGGTCACCTGGGCGCTGCCGGCGAGCTTTTAGGCTCAGCGGGTAGCGAGGGCTCGGAGAAAACCGCTCATCTGCCTGGCAGATGGGCGTTTTTCTTGGCCATGGCGGCTCTAGAGTGTCGAGTTTGACTTTACACTTTGGCCATCGCGGGCGGACACTGGAGGGGTGTCGTCTCAGCCCTCGTCTCCCTCCTTGGTGCGCGAGCTCGTGTCGCACCGCCTCTCGCCGCGGGTCGAGCAGCTGCGCCGAGACCTGCGCATGGTCGTCTCTGGGTTGCGGGGGGAGCGGGCGCCGAGCTGGCAGCCGCGCGACGCCTCGCGCTACGCCAGGCAGGACGCCCGCGGTGGAGAGCTCGCGGCGCCGCCGAGGGAGGGAGGCGCGTCGAGGTCGACCGCTGACGACCACGGCCCGGGGCGCAGCCAGACCGCGCGCGCGTGGCCGCTCACGGTGGTCCTCGAGTACGCGGGGCGCAGCCGCGAGGTCGAGGTGATCGTCGCGCCGGGGGAGCGCCTGCTCGACGCTGGCCTCGACGCGGGGCTGCCCCTGTCCTTCTCCTGCACCATGGGAGGCTGCGGCGCCTGCATGGTCGAGCTCGAGGCCGGCGAGGTCGCCCTCGACGAGCCAAACTGTCTCGACCGAGAGGAGCGCGCCGCCGGCAAGATCCTCGCCTGCGTGGCTCAGCCGCTGAGCCCTTGCCGGATCCGCGCGCGGCTCCCGGAGCCGCGCTGATGGCTGGAGCGGCCGTCGACCGCGAGCGCTGGCCCTACCGCATGAAGGACCTGTGCGAGCGCACGGGCCTCGATCGCCAGACCGTTCACTTCTACATCGCCAAGGGCCTGGTCCCCGAGGGCCACAAGACCGGGCGCAACATGGCCTACTACGGCGCCGAGCACCTCGAGCGCCTGCGCCTCGTGCTCGAGCTGAAGAATGAGCGCTTCTTGCCCCTCGACACGATCCGCGCCGTGCTCGACGGCGAAGACGGCGAGTTCAGCCCGGAGCAGCGCGCGCTGCTCAGCGAGGTCAAGGTCCGCGTCGCCGACGTGCTCGAGGGGAGCGCGGCGAAGACCGTGGCGGTCAGCGGGCTGCTGCGTCGCCACGAGGTCGCGCTCGAGGAGCTGCGCGCGCTCGAGGACCTGGGCCTGCTCAGCCTGCTCGAGGTCCGCGGCGCGCTCCACCTGCCGGCCACGGACCTGTGGGTGGTCGAGCTGTGGGGGAGCTTCCGCGCGGCGGGCTTCACCAGCGAGATCGGCTTCGAGGTCGCGGACCTGCGCGTCTACGTCGAGCGCTTTGGCGAGCTCTTCTCCGGGCAGATCCGCATGCTGACCCCCAAGCTCGCCCGGCTCCCCGCGGACCAGGTCGCCGAGCTCTTTCGCCGCGGGCTGCCGCTGATCAACAGCTTTTTGGCCCGGCTACATCAGGCCAAGGCGCGGAACTTCTTCGCGGCCTTGGACTGATTCGATGGTTCGTCGAGCCTCGGGGCTCAGGCGCGGTCGCAGACGACGATCGCGTCGCGCAGCTCGTAGCTCTCGAGCGCCTCGGACCAGCCGACGTCGGGGGCGCGCTCGAGGCGGATCCCCGGGACGCGGAGCAGCGCGTCGAGGAACATCCGGGTCTCGTGGAGCGCGACCTGCTTGCCGGGGCAGTGGTGCGCGCCCACGCCAAAGTTCAGGTAGGCGGCGTTGGCCTTCTTCTGCGCGGCGCGGTCGGGGTCGAGGGAGAGCGGGCAGGGGCCCACGGCCGCCTCGTCGAGGTGGATCGAGCGCAGGTCGAGGGCGTAGGTGTGGCCCTCGGGGTGCTCGGTGTCCTTGGGGGTGCGGCGGTGGAGCAGCGTGGCGATCGGCTCGAGGCGGAGGATCTCGTTGAGGATCGCAAACTGGCGGTCCTCGTCACCGTCGAGGAAGTCCTCGCGCAGCGCGGGGTCGTCGAGCAGGTGCCACGCGGCGACGACGATGAACTCGCGGGTGGTCACCATGCCGGCGCCCGCGTAGGTCATGCACTCGGTGAGGATCACCCGCCAAGACGCGTCCTTTTCGAGCAGCTGAGAGATGATGTCGTCTTGGGGCTGGGAGCGGCGGGCGCGGACGGCCGGGACCACGTCGTTGATGTAGAAGCTGGCGATCGCCCGTACACGCCGCATCTGAGTGGCCACGCGGGCGATGGGGCCGAGCTTGTGGATGCCGGCGCCCGCGAGCAGGATGGCCAGGCGCCTGGCCATCTTGGGCACGTCGCTGTTGGTCAGCCCGACGATGTTGGCGGCGACGGCGACGGTGAGCTCGAAGCTGCTGATGTCGAGGTGCGCGCGGCCGTCTCGGCGCAGCTGCCCGAGCAGCCGCGCCGTCTCGCGCTCGATGATCGCGTGGTAGCGAGAGGTGATCGTCTTGGGCGTGAAGTAGCGGGCGATGGCCGTGCGCCGTGCGAGGTGCTCGGGGCCATCGAGGTAGAAGACCGGCGCGAGCTCGGGCCTGCTCTTGTCGATGAACTCGGCGCCCGCGCCCGCCTGGAGCAGGCCCTTGTCGAGCAGGACCTTGCGCGCGTGCTCGAAGTCCTGGACCTGTTCGTAGTCCGGGTTGACCGCGAAGCGCCGAGCGACGGCAGCGGCGGTCTTGCTGTCGGTGTTCTCGGTGGCGAAGGGACAACCTTGTTTTGAGTCTTCGACGACGCTCTGCATGACGATCTCCGCGAGATATGATACACAGTGTTTCACAAATGGCGAGTTCGTCCACGGATGCTCGACAGGTGCGGACTCGCGCCAGACTCTTGCGCGCGCTGCTCGCCCTCCTCGAGGAGGGGCCCTTCGAGGCGCTCAGCGTGCGGCGGATCTGCGCCGAGGCGGGCATCGGCTACGCGACATTCTTTCGCCATTACCCCGACAAGACCGCCTTGCTCGACGACCTGGCCGCCGACGAGATCAGCGAGCTGCTGCGCGAGTCGATGGCGGTGCTGTCGCGGGATGACCCCTACCAGGCCTGTGTCGCCTTGTGTCGCTACGTGGCCGAGCGCGAGGCGCTGTGGCGCACGCTGCTGACCGGCGGCGCCGCGCCGATCTTGCGCGAGACCTTCGTCGAGCAGGCGCGGGAGATCGCGGCGGTGCACGGCGAGCCGATCCCCAAAGGTGACTGCCCCCTGGACCTGCGGATCACCTTTGCGATCTCGGCGACGATCGAGGTGTTGGCGTGGTGGCTCGGCCAGGAGGATCCGCCCGCGATCGAGGACCTCGCCAGGTACCTCAGCCGCCTGGTGATCGAGCCGACGATGCGCCTGCCCCTGTGAGCGCTACTCGGCCGGCGTCGCGCTGGCGGGTTCGCCCTGGCCAGCCTCGCCCTGGGCAGCCTCGCCATGGGCAGCCTCGCCATGGGCGAGGGCGTGCAGCTGATCGGCGCGGCCGTCGAGGCGCGCGGCGAGGGCCTCGAAGAGCGCGTCGAGGGCGGGGGATTGGGGGTAGGGGCGCTCGAAGAGCTGCATGTACGACAGGGCCAGCGGTCCGCTGCGGCGGTAGCAGGGCTGGGCCTGGGCGGGATCCTCGGCGACGAGCATGGTCAGCTCGGGCTGGCCGTGGCCCTCGCCCGACCAGCGCAGCTGGAGGCCGCCGGCGCACGGCCTGGCGCCGAGCAGGGTCCAGCCCGCGAGGGCGTCGGCGTCGAGCTCGAGCAGGGCGGACAGGGGCGCCGCGAGGTCGGCCTGGCTCCAGTCGGCCTCGAAGGGGTCGCGCTCGCTGTCGAGGCTGGCGAGCTCGATGGCCGCGCCGTAGTGCTCGCTGATCCCCCGGTGAAAGAGGCCGCCGAGCAGGAAGTCGTCCTGGACCTCGTTGGCGGCGGCGGCGTCGCTGAGCACGGCGCCGCTGTACCAAAACTCGAAGGCCGCGCGCGCGCGTGCGAGTGTCTGCTCGGCCCGGGCCACGTAGGCCTCGCAGCGCTCGCGGGTCCAGCCGCCCCGGTTCAGGAGCTGCGCGACCTCGACCGCCTGGCTGACGGCCAGGCCCGCGCCCACGGAGTAGACCGGATCCGAGAACCCGTAGGCGTCGGCGAGCAAGATGAAGTCGCGGTCGGCGGGGACCTTGGCCCGGCGGGCGAAGCCGCCGCGCGTGTGCAGGCGATCGAAGGGCGAGGGTCCATCCTCGCCGCGGCGGGCGAGGACGAAGTGCGGGGCGGCGTGGGCCTCGGCGACGGCGCGATACTGCTCCGGCGAGACCGGGCCGTGGCGCGAGACCACGCCGAGGCTCAGGCGCTTGCCGCCATAGAGGGGGATCTGCCACGTCCACAGCCCGCCGCCCTCGTCGACGAGGGCCAGCCAGGTGGTCTTGGCGAGCTCGCGGGCGTCGAGGCTGGCGTCGGGCAGGGGCTGGCGGTGGCGCACGTCGTAGCGCAGGGCCTTCCAGCCGCGGGCCTCGATGGCCGCCGCGAGCGCCTCGGGGCGCTCCTCGACGACGTCGTAGTAGGCCCAGGTGGCCCAGCCCGGGAGCAGCTCCTCGACCTCGCCGCGCGAGCGGGCGACGACCATCGCGGGTCCCGAGCAGTCGAGGATCAACCCCGACACCTCGATGGGGCCGGCGCTGGTCTCGACGCGCTTTTGCTGCCAGTCGATCGCGGTCACGGCCGCGCGGCGGATCTCGATGCCCCAGGCCGTGGCCATCTCGGCCTCGAGCTCGGCGCGGGCGACGTGCATGGCTTCGCCGATCTCGGGCCCGCCGATCGGGAAGTAGGCGAGCTCGCCGTTGGCCACGAAGGTCGTGCCGTACTTGGGCGTGAACGACGGTAGGGCCTGGATGCGCGGCAGCAGGGCCGCGAGCGCGGGCGGGCGAAAGAGCTCGGGGATCAGCGACTCGCCGATCTTGTAGCCGCCCGGGGCGGGGTCGAGGACGAGCACCGACTCGCTCTCGAGGTGGTGGCGCAAGGTCAGTCCGGCGACGCCAGCGCCAATGATCAGGTGCTCGACCCGCTCGACTTGCACCTCGGCAGGGTAACAGCCCGCCGCTTGCTTACCAGCGTTTCACTGTCTAGTTCTACTTTACACTTTGATGGCACAGTGGCAGCCTGAAAAAGGAGGTTCTCCATGCTGGATACACAACGCTTGACCAACCTGTTGCCGGTCAAGATGCGCGCTCAGGTCGACAGCTACTTCGAGGCGCTGTCGGTGTTCATGGAGATCCGTGATCCCAAGGTGCTGCGCGCCCTCGGCCCCTCGGGGGTCCGCGGCATGCTCTTGCAGCGCGGCAAGCAGGGCGAGCCCACGCGCATCCCGGTGCGCTACGCGGCCCACTTCGACTGGACCTACCCGGCGGATCAGCCCGAGATGGCCGAGCTCTACCGGCGCGCCAAGCTCGGCCAGTGGGACGCCGACGAGCTGCCCTGGGAGACACAGGTCGACCCCTTCGATCCGAGCACGCCGCTGCTGCCCGAGCGCTTCTTGGACTCGCGCAGCCTCGGGGATCAGCTGGGCATCCGCTTCAGCGACGACGAGTTCGCCAAGATCAGCTTCAGCGTGGCCTGCTGGCTGCTCAGCCAGTTCCTCCACGGCGAGCAGGGGGCCTTGTTCGCCGCCGCCCAGGTCACCGAGGCCGTGCAGCTCTTCGACGGCAAGCTCTACGGCGCGACCCAGGTCATGGACGAGGGCCGGCACATCGAGGTGTTCAGCCGCTACCTCGACCAAAAGCTCGGCCGCCTCTATCAGATCAACGACAACCTGTTCGTGATCATCGACTCGCTGATGTCCGACGCGCGCTGGGACATGAAGTTCCTCGGCATGCAGATCATGGTCGAGGGCCTGGCCCTGGGCGCCTTCGGGGTGATCTACAAGGTCACCGGCGAGCCGCTGCTGCGCGCGCTGCTCGAGCGGGTGATCCAAGACGAGGCCCGCCACGTCCACTACGGCGTGCTCGCCCTGCGCGAGCACATCACCAAGCAGCTCTCGGCGCGCGAGCGACAAGAGCGCGAGGACTGGGCCTTCGAGGTCGCGCTGCTCATGCGCAACCGCTTCATGGTCTACGAGGTCTACGAGGAGTGGTTCGAGGGCCTGATGAGCCGCGAGCGCTGGCGGGCCTTCATCTCCGAGGCCCCGGGCATGCGGATGTTTCGCCAGGTCATGTTCTCGCGCCTGGTCCCCAACTTGCGGGCGATCGGGCTGATGAGCGAGCGGATCATGCCCTACTACGAGAAGGTCGGGCTGCTGCGCTACCTCGACGGGGCCTCGGCCGACCAGCTGAGCGCGGAGCGGATGCTCCTCGATCTCGATCTCGATCTCGGCGGGCCGCTGCTGAGCTGAGCCCAACTGGCCCAGCCCCAGCTCAGCTCAGCTTGTCGTCGATGTGCGGGACCAGGACCTGGGCGAGGAGCTTGGCCCCCGCGCCGCTGAAGTGCACGCCGTCGGCGGCGCGGATGGTCACCGACTCGCCGTCACGCTCGATCCGGCGGGCGTAGCCCTCGCTGAGCCGGCCGCGGGTCGGGAGGTAGTAGCCGCGCGGGTGCTCGGCCATGGCGTGGGCGACGAGCTCGTTGATCCGGGCCATGCGCTCGTCGAAGTCGTCGGACTTCATGGCCGGCATGCCCAGGAAGACCACGCGGCGCTTGGGCCCGGCGATCGGCGGCGCGACGATCTCGGCGAAGGCCTCGACGCGGCGGCGATACTCGGCGGACCAGCCGGGCTCGGGCCAGCGGATCCACCGCGGCTCGGCGTCCTTGCCCATCCACAGGCCCTGGGCGTCGTTGCCTCCGAACATCGCGATGGTCACCGTGGGCGAGAACTCGGCCACGAGCTCGCGGGCGCGCTCCATCCAGTCGAAGAAGTCGGGCCGGGCCAGCCCCGAGGAGGTCTTGGCGTCGCGCAGGGTCTCGTGACCCAGGGCCGCCATGCCGCGCTCGAGCTGCTTGCCGAGGGCGCCGTGGATCGCCGAGCCGCCGAGGATCAGCGCTCGATGTTCGCCCGCGTGGGCCCGCCGGGGGATGGCCAGGGACGCCAGGGCGCCTGCCAAGCCCAGCGTGACCGCTCGTCGAGAGAGGTCGCGCGATTCGGACATGGCGACACCAAAACGCGGATCGCCGCGGATTTCAAGGGCTGCGCGCCTGCGCGCCCACCTGCGGGCAGTTGTGCTCAGTAGACCGCGCCGTGGAGCGTCAGACGCAGGCGCACGAGGCCGAGGCGGCCGCTGCCACCCCATGGATCCAAGCGCACGGCCTGGGTGTTGTTGCCGGGGATCAGGCAGTCGCCGAGGTCGACGCCGACCTTGTGGACCTCCCACGAGTGCGAGATCTGGGTCTCGACGCCGCAGCCGTTGAAGGGGTTGTAGACGTCGACGGTCGCGCTCGAGCTGACCGAGACGCTGCGGCCCTCGTAGCAGACCGAGGCGTAGTCGTAGCTGACCATGCCCGCGAGCCCGATCATGATCTGCCACTGGCCGCTGATCTCGGCGACGATCCCGATGGGGTCGTTGTTCATCGAGTTGGCGCCGATCGACCACACTTCGGGCCAGCTCATGCCCTGGTAGGCCCACTCGTCTTCGCCCCAGCCGGGGGTGTCGGAGTAGCTGTAGGAGGGCGAGCTGACCGAGCCGAGCTGCCAGTACTCGATCTCGACCCAGGGGCCGTCCTCTGGAAAGCCGCAGTTGTCGAAGCTCTCGGGCTCGCCAGTGGTGGTGTCGTCGTCGGTGGAGCCGTCGTCAGTCGAGCCGTCGTCAGTGCTGCCGTCGTCAGTCGAGCCGTCGTCGGTGGAGCCGTCGTCAGTCGAGCCGTCGTCAGTGCTGCCGTCGTCAGTCGAGCCGTCGTCGGTGGAGCCGTCGTCAGTCGAGCCGTCGTCGGTGGAGCCGTCGTCAGTGCTGCCGTCGTCAGTGCTGCCGTCGTCAGTGCTGCCGTCGTCGGAGGCGTCGTCGCCAGTAGCAGTCTCTCCGCTCGTGTCACCTTCGGTCGTGGTCTCGCCGGTGGCGGTGTCGTCGGTGGAGCCCGAGCCGTCGTCGGCGGCGCTCTCCGAGCCATCGATCTCGTCTGCGCCCTCTTGGCTCCCCGAGTCATCGATCTCATCGGACCCGACCTCCGCGCCGGTGTCGCTGGCTCCCTCGTCGCCGCAGCCGACGAGGCCGACGAGGCCGAGGGCGAAGAGCAGACCGATGTAGGGACCAAAGAAGGGGCGCGCGCGCGTCATGATGGGCCCATACAATCATCGAGGTCACCCGGAGCCAACTCCTCGGTGGGGAAAAAGCGCCGCGGCCATCGGCGCTGGCGATGGCCTACCATGGAGAGGCCATGCAAGGGGCCTCGACCGCGCCAGCCGCCGCATCTGCAGCTCGAGCTCCGCTGCCGCCCGGCTCCGACGGCCTGCCGCTGATCGGCGAGACCATCGACTTCCTGCGCTCGCCCTCACGCTTCTCCAGCGAGCGCTTCGAGCGGTACGGCGGGGTGTTCTACGCCCGGGTGCTCGGCAAGCCCACGGTGTTCTTCAACAGCGCCGAGGCCAACCACTGGATCTTCGCCGGTGAGGGTCGCTACCTCGAAAACGAGTGGTCGTCGGCGGTCCGCAAGCTGCTCGGGGCCCGCTCGCTCTCGCTGATCTCCGGCGAGGCGCACCGGGCCCGGCGCAAGCTGCTGGCGCCACACTTCAAGCGCACGGCGATGGCCGGCGTGGTCGCGCCCATGGACATGGTCGTGCGCAGGCACCTGCGGCGCTGGCAGACGGACGCGGCGCTCGGGCCGATCGCCGTGGTCCCGCACATGCGCGCGCTGGCCTTCGAGGTCGCGGCCACCTACCTGCTGGGGGAGACCGCCGACCTCGGCGTCTCGCTGGAGGATCTCAGCCGCGACTTCGAGACCTGGACCAAGGGGATGTTCGTGCTCGCGCCGGTGGCCGTACCCCAGACCCGCTTTGGCCGGGCCATGGCCGCGCGCGGGCGGCTGATGACCGCCATCGATGATCTGGTCATGCGCCGCGACGCCGAGGACCGCCGCGGCGTCGACGTGCTCTCGACCTTGCTCGATGTCCGCGACGAGGCGGGCGAGCTGCTGCCCCGGGACGTGATCGTCGATGAGCTCCAGCTGCTGCTCTTCGCCGGTCACGACACCACGGTGACGGCGACCGCCAACGCCATCTATCACCTGGCGCAGCGCCCCGAGCTGCGGGCGCGGGCGCGGGCCGAGCAAGACGGCCTCACAGACCGCCGCATGAGCCTCGAGACCCTGCGGGCCATGCCTTTGCTCGAGGCGATCATCAAAGAGAGCATGCGGCTGATCCCCCCGATCGCCGGCGCCTTCCGGGTGATGCTCGAGGACGCGGAGTTCGGCGGCTACCGCATCCCCAAGGGCTGGCGCGTGGCCGTGGGCGTGGGGGGCGTGCACGGGCGCGCGGACTACTACGACAGCCCAGCGCGCTTCGACCCCGATCGCTGGCTCGACGGGCGCTGCGAGGACCTGCCGCCCTTCGCCTACATCCCCTTTGGCGGCGGCCCGCGCAGCTGCCTGGGCATGCACTTCGCGCAGCTCGAGATGCACATGGTCCTGGCGCAGCTGCTGCGCGACTTCGACTGGTCCCTGGTCCCGGGCCAGGATCTGCGCTTTCGAGAGGTGCCGCTGCCGCTGCCGCGCAGCGGGCTGATCATCGCGCTGGGCTACCTGCACGGCTGAATCTGGGGCGGGCTCACCCGCCTGCTCGAGATCAGTAGAGTAGGTAGCGCAGCCGGTACTCGTCGATGGTCCCGGCCTGGGTGACCCAGCGGATCATCGCGTTGGTCTCGTCGAGGTTGAAGGCGCGCACGTGGCCGGCGGTGATCAGCTGTCCGACCTGAGCCTGGTTGTCGCCGCGCCAGCCATCGGCGGTCATTACCGCGCGGCGCAGGGGTCGACGGGGCATGGCGTGTATGCGCTTGGCGAGGTCGAGCCACAGCCCGCGCGGCACGTCACTGAGTTCCGATGTGTCCAATACAGACACATGTGTGTGACCCGTCTGCGGGATGATTTCACCGAGCAGGTGTAGCCAGCTGTCGATCTGTGCCCGGGTCTGCGCGTCGTCGGCGAGGGTGCCGTGTAGACGCGTGAAGGTGCAGCCAACTGTCCATCGGATCGAAAACAGCCGATGAACGATCTGCTGGTCGGGCCAGAGGGTCTCGTGGGCTGCGCGCATGCGGCGGAGTCTAACCACCTTGTCCAAAAGAACGGAACCGGCCAGCCGGCTCGCCAGTGCAAATATGGCCAGCATGGCACGAGGAGACATCATTCGCGCGAGATGCGAAAAATTGCGTAGAAACGATGATTTACAAGTTGCGTGTGGTGCGCTGTTTCTTGCGTGTGGACAGCTCGTGACCGATCACAATTCGATCTCGAGACGCTGGGCCATCTTGCACCAGCATGTTCGAGGCGTTTTGGACCACAAAAAGCCCCCGACTGGCGCAGGCCAGCGGGGGCTCTCGAAGAGCGCGGCCCGAAGGCTCGCTCAGAATTTCCCAGACAGGACCAGGCCGCCGAGGGCCGGCGTCACGCGGACGTGGGCCTCCTCTTTGGACTTGGTCTTCTTCTTGGCGTTGGTGAACACGATGCCGCCGATGGCGACGACCGCGATGCCCGAGGCCAACAAGATGCCGCCGACCTTGGCCGAGCTGTCGTGCTTCTCGATGTCCTCGAGCACGGGGGTCTCGGCGCCCTGGGCTTTGTCGCCGAGGGCGGTGAAGGCGATGGTCAGGCTGAGGCCGGTGAGCGAGACGACGCCGCCCGCAGCCATGAGCCCGATGCCTGCCCGGCGCATGGTCTTGGCCTGAGCGATCTGCTCGGGCGTGGGACCGACGGGCTCGGGCTCGGGCTCCGGTTCGACTTCGGGCTCGGGCTCGGGCTCGGGCTCGGGTTCGACTTCGGGCTCGGGCTCGGGCTCGGGCTCGGGCTCGATCGGCTCGGGCTCCGGCGGTGGCTCGATCTCCACCGGCTCGATCTCGCCGTAGGTGGGCTCGGAGGCCGCGTCGGCCGGAGCGTCGGCGGCTGCTTCAGCGGGGGCTTCGGCAGCCGCGTCAGCGGGCGCATCCGCGGGCGCATCAGTGGTGGGTTGCTCGGCCGGGGCGCCTTGGGTCCCGGCCTGAGCGGCGACGGGCGCGAGGCTCAGGGCGATGGCGGCTGCCATCGCCGGGCAGATACCCCAGGCACGGACTCGCGCGCTGGTGCGCGCAGGATCATTGGCAAGCTGTCGCATGGGCTTCACTCGTAGGCCGGGAGTTCATCGTCGAGCACGCACATCCCGAGGTCGGTGTTGCAGCGCACGGAGAAGTCGGGGTTGATGCCGTTCTTGTCGTCGTTGCAGTCGTCGTTGGTCTCGCAACCCACGGCAGGGTAGACGCCGACGACGTGGTAGCTGGCGGTGCAGCCGTCGCGGCTGTACTCGAGGTCGGCCTCGAACTGCGTGCCCTGGGCGTCCGCCGAGACCACGAAGCGGGCGTTGCTCCACGAGTAGCGGACCTCGGTGGCCGGCTCGGCCGGGAGGCTCTCGTCCTCGTCCTCGGTCTCGGGATCGTCGAGCACCTCGGGCAGCTCGGGGAGCGAGACCGCGGCGTCCTCCTCGAACTCGTCGACCATGCAGAAGGTGTCGTCGTCGGGGAAGCCGGTGGTGAAGAAGCCGATGGCGTTGCCCTGGTAGAAGACCTCGTCGCTGTCCTCGGGGGCGATCCCCCCGCGGGCTTCGGCGTTGTCGATCAGCACGCCCAGGGACTCGGGGCGGATCGCCAGCTTGGCGTTTTGATAGTCGGGGGTGCCGTTTTGGCCGCCCTCCTGGAAGTAGGTCTGCATGCCCAGGACGTCGCCGGGGAGCTGACCACAGGCCGAGTCGGGGTCACCGGACTCGAGGGTGTACTCGGCGGCGAAGTAGCCGTGGGCGCTGGTGCAGTTGAGCAGGGGCTGGGCGCAGCTGGTGGTCAGCGCCACCGTGGCGCTCGTGGCCAGGAGGAAGGTCGCGCAGAGGATCGTGGGGCGAGTCAGCATGATTCACTCCGATCAGAAGTTCAGGCGAATGCCAAAGCGGAACTGCCGCGGCGATTGGTAGGCCGTGGGGTTGCCGAAGTTCGGGTTCTTGACGATTGCCTCGCCGTTGACGTCGGTGTGCGTCTCGAGGTCGCTGAGGCTGCCGCCTTCGATCGGGTTGACGTCGGAGTAGGTGTAGTTCTCGTCGATCGCGGTGACCGCCTGGAAGTTGGCGACGTTGTAGACGTCCATGGTCACTTCCATGCTCAGGTCGGGGTTGAAGTACTTGCGGTAGCCGATGTTGGTGTCGATGCGGAACACCCAGGGCAGGCGCTCGCCATCACCGCGGGAGATGAGGAAGGCCTCGCCGCTGCCGTAGAGCTCGTGGGAGCCGAGCACGTTGGTCGGGCCGCCGGAGGACGCCCGGAACGAGCCGCCGAGCATCAGGGCGTTGCCGTTGCGGAACGGGATCTCGCCGGCGGAGAACACCTTGAGCGCGTGGCGGTGGTCGCCAGGCAAGTAGCCGAAGCGGTTGTCGAGCAGCGAGATCAGGTCGAAGTCCGAGTTGATGTTCGGGTCGAGCTGACCGGTCTCGGGGCGGAACAGGCCAGCGATGTTGCCGCGCAGCCACGAGAGGGTGTAGCTGCCGGACACCAGCCAGTTCTTGGCGAAGCGCTTGTCGAAGTAGACGATGACCGCGTCGTAGATGCGCTGGCCCTTGGGGAAGTCCTTGGCGATGCCCGACCCGGGGTTACCGATGAAGTAGGTCGTGGCCTCGTCGCGGCTCATGTCCTCGATCACCTGGCTGAGCCAGCGGTGCGTGTAGGTCGCGCCGAGCTTGCCGCCAGGGATGATCTCGTACTCACCGCCGGCGACGATCTCGTCGCTCGACTGCGGCTTGAGGTTGGGGTCGACGGCGGTCTTGCCGGCGCCGTAGGAGTAGTAGTAGCGGTCGGGGTCCGCCGGGCCGCCGATCGCCAGGGTGCTGGCGCCGGACTGGCAGTCGTCCGCGAGGCTCTGGGGATCGGTGGGATCGCAGAGCGAGGAGGCGTAGAGCCCACCGACGCCCGGCTCACCGGAGCCGGCGCGGTCGGCCAGGTTCAGGGGCACGCTCTGATAGAAGCGCGCGTAGTTGGCGAAGATCTTGGCCTTGCCAGCCTGCGTGGGGTCCCAGATCAGGCCGACGCGCGGCGAGACCTGGTTGGGCAGGGCCATCGACAGCAGGCCGTCGCCGCCGAACAGGTGCTGGGCGTCGTAGCGCAGGCCGATGTTGAGGGTGACCTTGTCCATGATCGACCAGCTGTCCTGGATGAACCCGCCGATCGTCGTCGAGTAGACCCGCCACTGAAGGCTGGCGAGATCCGTGATCTGGTCGGGACCGGTCAGGTAGCCGTAGCGGCGCAGATCCTGGAAGTAGCTGCCGCTGGTCGCCTCGCGGTAGTACGCCCCGCCGGTGTAGCCGCGGGCGCTGTCGTACTGCATGTACTCGAAGTCGACGCCAAACTTGACCAGGTGGTGGCCGGCGCCGGTCAGCAGCCGGGCCGCGTTCGAGCGGACCTGGAGGCGGTTGAGCCGACGCTCGCGGATGAAGCCCGGGCCGCCGACGCTGAAGGTGGTCGCCGGACAGGTGATCGTCCGGTTGGAGGCGTCCATCGGATCCTCCCAGGGATCACAGGCGGCCGCGTCCGCGCCGGGGGGCAGGTCGATGAACTCGGTGACCGAGTGATACTCGGGGTTGTTCTGGCGGTAGAGCACCGCCGGGGTCCCGGCGAGGCCGGTCGAGCTGCCCAGGGCGCTGCCGTCGACGGGCAGCGCGGTGTTGAGCTGGTTGTGCCAGCCGATGGTCGTCGAGATGTCCCAGCGGTTGTCGTCGGCGAGGACGTTCCACTGGAGCTGGACGTCGGCCGAGTTGTCGCGGTAGCTGTTGGCCAGGTTGTCGTAGGTGCCGAGCACCGAGCTGACCTCGGGGTTGCCCGTGGACGCGTTGATGCCGTAGGTGCCGTTGCCGCCCGAGAAGGTTGGGGCATAGATCCCCAACAGCTCGATGGTGTGGTTCTCGGCGGGGGCGTAGGTCAGCTTGGCGAGGGCCTGGACCGTGGTGCCCTGGGCCACGCGGTGGACCTCGGTCCCGGGGATGCGCTCGGTGATGTTGTAGCCGGTCTCCTCGTCGGTGAGCGGGATGCCGGTGTCGGGGTCGACGACCAGGCGGTTCCACGAGGTCGCGACGTCGTAGCGCGTGTGCGAGATGCTGACGCCGCCGTAGAACCACAGCTTGTCGCGGATGATCCGGCCGCCGACGTCGAAGCCGGCGTCGCCGAGCCACAGCAGCTGGCGCTCGGCCTGGATCGTCTGGCCCGCGCGGACCGGGGCCTTGCGGTAGCCCTCGAGCTGGCCCGGGGTGAAGAAGGCCCACACGCCGCCGTGGAAGTCGTTGGAGCCCGACTTGGTGACGGCGTTGATGACACCACCGGTCGCGCGCCCGTGCTCGGGCATGTAGCCGCCGGACTCGACGCGGACCGTGTCGACGAACTCGACGCTCAGGCTCGTGCCCGCGAGGCCGAAGCCCGGGTCACCCACCGACAGGCCGTCGATGGTGTACTTGTTCTCGGGCGAGGTCGTGCCCGCGACCGAGGTGCCATAGAGGTCGGAGGCCGCTCCGGGGGTGGCCTCGGCGAGTGACTCGAATGAGCGGTTGGCTCCGCCCTTGCCCGTAGGTGTGACAATGGGCACACGTCGGGCCATTTCACTGTCGATGGACAGACCCGTCGAGCTCGAGGTCGTATCGACCGGAGGCGAGATGACCTCGATCTCGGTCGCCTCCTCGGTCGGACGCAGGTTGAAGTCGACGCGGGCCGTATTACCGGCGCGAAGCTCAATATTGGGCTGACGCTTGGCCCGGTTGCTGTAGTAGACCTTGAGCTCGTAGGTCCCCGGGGGGAGATCGGGGATGCGATACAGGCCCGTGCGGTCCGTGGTCATGGACCGCTCACCCTGGAGCTTGTCACTGGTGACGACCACGACGGCGCCCTCGATACCTTCACCGGTATCGGGGTTGCGGACGACACCCGTGAGCACGGCGTCATTGGGGCCGGCTTCGGCCTCCTGGATCATGACGAGCTGTGCGGCTGCTGTCGTGCCAATCGATAAGAAGGCCGCAAGCCAAACTTTCCTGCGCATTCTCTGTTCTTCCGCCTAAAGGGAGGTGTGAGCCAGACTCGTCCCGGCTCTATACCGACCTTGTAACTCCATCTTGAATGGACATGCAACCTCGATTTATCTGACTTCGCGGCGCCAGACCCATTGCGCGAGGGATGAGGACCGATCCGAGCCACCGCAATCATAGCGAAGGATCGCCACGATGTACGCCGAAGCCATCGCGTGGATCGATCCGTGGCTTGTAATGTGCAGCACAGGGATAGCCTCGGATGTCGGGTGTCGGTCGATCGTCTCGCGTCTCGAATTCGCCGGAGCAGCGTTCACGTCCATCGAAGCCGCGGGCGCGCAGGCGCAGGCGCTCGCCCTCGGGGGGCGCGTCGATCCACCAGATCTCCCAGATCCAGCGCGTATCGTCGAGCTTTACCGGGAAAATCAAAAACTCTTCACCGCGTTGATCGACCGGGCGATTCCCACGTAGGAGCGTCTGCCAAGCCCCGGCTTCATCGCGGCGCTGAACCTCGATCTCGGGCCATGGCTGCGCGTCCGACCAGTTGGGGACGGCAGTCTCGAATTGCAATCGGGGCAGGGCCTCGATCGGCGCCTCAATCTGTAGCTGTCGATGAAGGCGGTCGGGAAGATCGTCGAGGACCCGCCGGGCTCGTGGGCCGGATCGCAGGGCGAAGTGCTCGCGTCGCCCGGGGCGATCGCGGGCGGCGAGGCCGGGGGAGCCCTCGGGCAGCCCGGCCTCGCCCCGACCGACCTTCGCAGATAGGGTCCCGAGGCGCTCTGCGATCAACGTGCCGGCATATTGCCCCCACAGGGTCGAGCCGCCCTCGTAGTGCTGAAGGGCGTACTCCTGCGGGGTCACGAAGTAGCTGATGTATTCGCCGGCGAGGCCGATCAGCAGCGGCCGCGGGGCGCTCGGAGGATCGTCGCGGGCGATCCTCGCGCGAATCCTGGCACCCATGACCGTGGTGAATTCACCAGGGAGGCCGGCGATGGTCAGCGGACCGAGGCGATGAATGGAGAGCGGAACGGTCTGGGCGTAGGTCTCGCGGGGGAAGCCCAGCCAAAAGAGCATCGGTGGCACGGCGGGCTGCTTGGGGCCCTGACCAGCCCGCCGGTGGCGAGTCACGGTGTGGCCCTCGTGGATCCGCGGACGAAAACGCGTGGGCCCGTCCTCGGCTCCCGCGAGCATGGACTTGCCCGGGAGCGCCCGGGCGGCGGTGCGGGCTCGCGGGGGGCCCTCGACGGGCTGGTCGGCCATGGGCTGGCGGATGAAGCCGCTCTCGATCGCCCCGAGGAGCGCCTGCGCGCGACAGGGGTCCGGGGCGTTTTCGACCGGCGCCTCCGCCTCGAGCCGCGCGCTGTCGACGATGGCCGCGGCCAGGCGCTGGCCGAGCTCGAGCGTGGTCTGGCGGCCCTGCGTCTGCCAATTGGGGGAGACGTCGCCCTCGGGTCCGTTGAAGAGGGCGACCACGGGATCGGCGTGGGTCAGCCCCTGGGCCCGCCAGCGCGCGGCCAGGGCCGCCTCGGCGCGGGCGGTGGCCACGGCGAAGAAGTCCCCGCTGTAGACGTCGGTCGCGTTGAGCATGGCGGTGGGGTGGGCGGAAAAGAAGGCGGCGACCGCCAGGGGTCGGCCGGCCGCGTCCTCGATCCTCAAGGTGGTGAGGGTCGGGTCGACGGCCTGGCAGGGATCGACGCCCTCGACCTCGCGCGGGTACTCGGGGCAGGTCGGAAGATCCGCGTTGGCGGCGAGCAGGGCCGGGGCCTCGGGGTTCTCGAGGAAGGGCGGGAGGCTGCGGTTGCGCGCGATCAGGGGGACCCTCGCGCTGTCGAGGCGCAGCTGGGCCGGCTGGCTGGCGGCCGCCGCCGCGGCGATGGCCGCCGCGATCCGCCGGGCCAGGAAGTCGCGCAGCTCGGGATCGAAGCCGGCCTGCGGCCCGACGGCGCGGCTATAAAATTTATCGCTCGCGAAATTGGCCGGGCCGTGGTGGGTGTGCGTGGCCGAGATCAGCACCTGCGCGCGGCCGAGCTGGCGCAGATCGTGGTCGGCTCTGACATGCTCGACCACGTCGTCGGCGAGGCCCGCTGGGATCCCCCAGAGATCGGCGACGACCAGGACCAGGGGCTCGCCGTGGGGGTCCTCGATGTAGACCGCGCGGGCCCAGAGTCGGTTCCACAGGCCGTAGCCCGTGCCTCCCTCGAGGGAGTGGCCGCCGAGGGGGACGCCCGGCAGGGGGGTGATGTCGACCTTCGCCGCCCCGGCGCGCATGCTCGGCGCGGCTGCGTCTTTGGCCGAGGGCGGCGCGGCGTCGTCGAATACCGGGGCTTCGTGGCGCCTCGGTGCGGCGCAGGCCAAGCCCGATGTCCCGGCGAGCAGCGCGGCCGAGCAGACCAGCAGCTGGGGGATGCGCATCGAGCACAGGCTACCTTGACAGCCTCGGCCGCGGGGCCGAAAACCCAAGCGTGCTAGTCGTTCAAAAATACGGCGGCACCTCCGTCGGCACCCTCGAGCGCATCCGCGCCGTGGCCGAGCGCGCGCTCTCGCGGCAGCGCGAGGGGGACCGAGTGGTGGTGGTGGTCTCGGCCATGGCCGGGGAGACCAACCGGCTGATCGCCCTCGCCAACCAGCTGCACGCCATCGGGCGTCACCAGCAGCAGGCGACCGGCACCGACGGCAAGGGCTGGGTCGCGCCGGTCAAGCGCGACGACCCTGGCTTCGAGCGCGAGCTCAGCCAGCTGGTCAGCACTGGCGAGAAGGTCTCGGCGGCGCTGCTGGCCATGGCGATCCAGGACCTCGGCGGTGAGGCGGTCTCGCTGATCGGCCACCAGCTCGGGCTGGTGACCTCGGGCAGCTTCACCAACGCGCGGATCGTGTCGATCGACGCGGCCAACATCCACGCGATGCTCGACGCCGGCTCGATCGTCGTCTGCGCTGGCTTTCAGGGCCTCGACGAGGCCGGCAACGTCACCACCTTGGGCCGCGGCGGCTCGGACACCTCCGCGGTGGCCATGGCCGCGGCGATCTCCGCCGACGTCTGCGAGATCCTCACCGACGTCGACGGGGTGTTCACCGCGGATCCGCGCCTCGTGCCCTCGGCCCGCAAGCTCGAGCGCATCTCTCACGAAGAGATGCTCGAGCTCGCCAGCTTGGGCTCGAAGGTGCTGCAGATCCGCTCCGTCGAGTTCGCCAAGAAGTTCAACGTACCGGTGCACGTGCGCTCGAGCCTGCACCTCGAAGAAGGGACCTGGATCGTGCCCGAGACCCCCGACATGGAGGCGGTGCTGGTCGCCGGCGTCGCCCTCGACCGCGACGAGGCCAAAGTCACCCTCACCAATTGTCCCGACGTGCCGGGGACCATCGCCACGGTGTTCACCGCCCTCGGCGAGCGCGGCATCGTCGTCGACATGATCATCCAAAACGCCAGCCGCGAGGGCCACACCGACGTGACCTTCACGGTGCCCCAGGCCGAGCTCGAGCGCACCCGCGAGGCGCTCTCGGGGCTGGCCGTGGCCAGCCAGCCCGACGTCGAGATCCTCGCCGACCCCAAGATCGCCAAGATCTCGATCGTCGGGGTCGGCATGCGGACCCACGCCGGCGTCGCGGCCAAGGCGTTCTCGATCCTCGCCCGCGAGGGGGTCAACATCCAAATGGTCTCGACCTCCGAGATCAAGGTCTCGGTGGTCGTCGACGAGAAGTACGGCGAGCTGGCCGTACGGATGTTGCACGCGGGCTTTGGTCTCGAGGCGGGCGCTACCCGCAGTTGACGCCGTCGACCACGACGTTGTCGCTGATCCACGGCACCGCGCTGGGCGGCTCGGTGTTCATGTACATCTCGAGCTCGAAGCTCAGCGCGCAGGGGTAGGTGTCGAGGGCGTCGAAGCCCAGGAAGTCGATGCTGCCCGTGCCGCCGCCGGCCTCGAAGTCGGGGTCGCTCTTGTCCTCGGGGCAGTCGGTGGTCCCCTCCCAGGAGCGGACCAACTCGACGCGCCAGGGATCGTCGATCTCGACGTCGAAGTCGTCGAACATCTGCGGCGAGATCAGGACCATCTCGGAGCAGGTGGTGACGTTGAAGTTCTGGCGGGTGACGACCACGCGGTTCGAGGACCCGGGCGCGGCCTCGGCCGTGTAGGTCGAGAAGTCCTGGACGCCCGTGTCCTCCTCGCTGCTGGACTCGGTGGTGTCGGTGGACTCGGTGGACTCGGTGGTGTCGCTCGTGTCCGTGGACTCCTCGGTGGTGTCGGTGGACTCGGTCGTGGTGTCGGTGGACTCGGTCGTGGTGTCCGTCGTGTCCGTGGTCGAGGTCGTGTCGGTGGTGCTCTCTTCGCCGGCGTCGGTCTCGATGAACATCACGTCGTCGTCGCTGCCAGAGTCGCCGCAGGCGGCGAGGGGGAGCAGCGCGGCCAGGGGGAGCAGGTAAGTCAGGGGCCGGGTCGTCATGGTCGAGCATGCTACCGCAGGGGGCTGCTATGGTCTGCGGCCGTGGCCGAGCTCCCGATCTTCGCGCTTCGTGGCGACTACCTGGCGGCCCTGGCCGGTGCGCGACCCGTGGTGGTCACCGCGCCCACGGGCTCGGGCAAGTCCACGCAGCTGCCGCCTTGGACCGCCGAGGCCCTGGACGCCCCGGTGCTGGTCGTGGAGCCGCGGCGCGTGGCCTGCCGGGCCCTGGCGCTGCACCTGGCCCGGGCGCGGGGCGAGGGCGAGCCCGGCGGCTACGTGGGCTACCGGGTGCGCTTCGAGGATCGCAGCGGCCCGGGGACGCGGCTGCTCTTCGTGACCCCGGGCATGGCCCTCAACCTCTACGCCGCGGATCGCCTGGCCGGCTGGGCGGCGGTGATCATCGACGAATTTCACGAGCGCAGCTGGGAGGTCGAGCTGCTCGTCGCGCTCCTGCGGGGTCTGCGAGCGCGGCCAGAGCAGGGCCCCAAGCTGGTGCTGTGCTCGGCGACCCTCGCCGCCGAGGACCTGGCCGGGGCGCTGAACGCCGCGGTGATCCGGGCCGAAGGTCGCAGCTTCCCCGTGGCGATCGACTACCTCGGCGAGAGCGCTGAGGCCCCCGGCGAGCGCGACCTCGAGCGCCGGGTCGCCGCGGCCGTGAAGGAGGCGCTCGCGCGCGAGCCCGGGGACGTGCTGGTGTTCTTGCCAGGCAAAGGCGAGATCGACCGCTGCGCGGGGGAGCTCGAGGGCCGGGCTGCCGGGGGTGGGCTGGGGGCCGAGATCGAGTGCGTCGCGGTCCACGGCGGCGTGCCGCCGCAGGTGCTCGTCGACGCCTTCGCCGAGCGCCCCCCGGGGGCCCCGCGGCGGGTGTTCTTGGCGACCAACGTGGCCGAGAGCGCGCTGACCTTGCCGGGGGTGCGGGCGGTGGTCGACAGCGGCCTGGCGCGCATGCGTGTCCACCGTGGCGGGCGCTCGGTGCTCGCGCTGACCACCGTCGCCCGCGACAGCATGGATCAGCGCGCCGGCCGGGCGGGCCGCGTGGCGCCGGGTCGCTGCCTGCGGCTGTGGTCCCAGCGCTTCGTCCCGCGGGAGGTCACGGCCCCGGAGATCGAGCGCATCGAGCTCGATGACCTGGTCCTGCGCGCGGCGGGCTGCGGCCTCGACGGCCCGGCGCTGGACCGGGCGCCGTGGCTGGCGGCGCCGCCGAGCTTCGCCCTGGACGCGGCCCGCGAGCGCCTGCGCAGCGTCGGCGCCCTCGCGGCGCAGGGGCGGATCACCGCGCTGGGTGAGTCCCTGGCCGGGCTCCCGGTGTCCGCCGAGATGGCCCGGGTGCTGCTCGAGCCGCCGCCCGAGCTCGCCGCGAGCCTGGCCGAGCTCGTCGCGCTGCTCGAGCTCGGGCGCAGCCTGGCCCTGCCCCTCGGCGCCCTGCAAGGCAGCCGCCGCGGGGCGGTCGACGAGGCCCGGGCGGCGCTGCTGCGCGAGCTCCCGGGCGGCTGCCGAGACGAGGTCCACGCCTCGCTGTGGCTCCTGCGCCACGGCCGGGCGGCGACCCACGGCCTGCACCCGGCGCGGCTGCGCGAGGCTCGACGCCTGGCCGACTCGCTGGCGGAGCTGGTCGGCGCGCGCAGGGGAGCGGGGCCCTTGCCCGCGCGCGCGGCTTTGGTCGCGCACCTGCTCGCGCGCATCCCCGAGGCGCTCTTCGTGCGGCGTCCTCGGGCGGATCGCGATCGCGGTGGAGGTCGTGGGCCAGGCGGTCGCGCTCGCAAGTCGCCGCCGCCGACCCCCTGGGGCAACGGCCGCGTCGAGCTCGGGCTGCGCGAGTGGACGGCCTGGGGTCTCGAGCCCGAGGCCCGGGACCCCGAGCCGCGCGCTGGCCTGATCCTGGATCACGAGTGGATCGGCACCGGCAGCCGGGCCCGGGGCGCGGGCCGGATGCTGCTGCCCTGTAGCTTCGCCGAGGTCGCGGCGGCCGGCCTCGGCGAGCTCGAGGTCACCGAGCCCAGCGTGCGCTCCAAGCCCAGCCAGCCGCTCGAGGTCGTGGCCAGCGTCGAGCGGCGCTACGCCGGGGCGGTGCTCGAGCGCGAGGCTCGTGTGCTCGAGGGGGAGGCGCTGCGCCGGGCCGTGGTCGCGATGCTCATCGAGGGCCGCCGCCTGCCCGGCCTGGCCGGGGACTCCGGCAGCGCCGCCGTCGAGCTGCGCGAGCGCGTCGCCGACGAGCTCCACCTGTGGACGCTGATCAACGACGCGAGCGCGGCCGCGGGCCAGGCCTCCCCCTTGCCGCCTGCGCCGAAGCCCAGCGACCCGCGAGAGGACGGGAGCGGCCAGCTCGAGGCCTGGCTCGAGCCGCGCCTGGCCGGCTTGGGCCTCGAGCAGGGCGAGGACTGGTCCCTGCTCGAGGCCGACGACCTCAGCCCGCGCTGCGCCGTGATCGACGAGGCCAGCGCGGCCCTGGTCGGCGACCGCGAGCGCGACCCCGCGAGCTTGCTGGCCGACTTCCCGCGGCTGTGGAGCGAGCGCGGGGCGAGCTACGCCTGCGCCGTGGACTTCGAGCGTCGCCGAGTGACGCTGCGCCCCGACAACGGCAGCGCGCGCAAGCGAGGCGAGCCCAAGCGCGAGCTGCTGCCGCGCTTTCGCGGCTTCTCGGTGTTCTTCGTCCAGGCCAGCCGGCGCTTGCGGCTGCGTTAGTGTGCGCGCCAGAGGACTTGAAGGGTCTCAGGCGCCGGACCGCCGGTTGCTGACGAGGCGCGAGGAGGGAGTTTGTCGGGCACAAATGACTGACGAGCAACGAAGTCCTCTGGCGCGCACACTAGTGCGCGGCGCTGGTCTGATTCGGGTGCTCGCCTCGCGGCCTGGACTCTGTGTAGTCGTGATCACTGTGTGATCGTGATTACGCAATTTTGTTGGGTGGATCTGAGCTTCGAAGTGACCCTTTGGACACTCGAACCATGAGGCCCTCTGATGGCCGGGAGTTGAACCATGTCCATGTCCAGCCAGTACGCGATCCGGTCCGAGCTCTTTTACCCCCGCTACTGGGCGATGGTCTTCGATCTATTGGAGTCTCAGGCCGCTGCCTACGCCGCCGAGGAGGCGGCACGCGAGGCGCAGGAGCAGGAGGACTCCGCCGAGCTCGCCGCCTGAGCGAACACCTTCGTCCCGCCGAGGCGATCGCCGCTCACGGCGTCGCGTCGAAATCTGCGATCAAGCGCTCGAGGCGTGCGCGATCAATTTGCTCCGCGTGCACGATGGCCGCCCCCTCGAGGACCCCAGCCCCATACTCGTCATAGCGCCCAAAGCGACCGATCTGGACGGTCGCGCCGCGAGCACCGTCGCGCTGGCGGACGCTGTGCTCATAGATGCAAGCCAGCACCAGGGCGTCGAGCTCGCTGGCGTCCATGGCTTCGCCTGCGTGCGCGGGGAGCTGACCGAGGTCGATGAAGACCTGGAGCTGCTCGCCGACGAGGACCGACTGCATCGCCGCCGGGGGGAGCCGAGGCAAGGCCGCGCCCCAGTCGATCTCGGCGGCCTCGGCCAGTTCGAAGGCCGCGGCGAGCTGCTTTTTGCGGCGCTTGCCCGCGTCCGCGCGCGCGTCTGCTCGGGCCGCGGGCGCCCGTCCGCGCAGGAACTCGCGGATGATCGGCGAGAGCGCCGAGGCGGTGAGCTCGCCGAGGGCGTCGATGGCCCAGGGCGACATGTGGATCCCAGTCATCGGCGGTGAGGACAGAGGGGAGACCTCGAGGTGGGCGTCGAGCATGCGATCCGCGACGTCGATGACCGGGATCTCGCGCTGGCGCGCGAGGGCGAGGAAGCGCTGGACTCGCTGGGGGACCTCGCGCAGGCCGTCGCGGTTGCGGGCGAAGTAGGGCGAGGTGTCGAGGATGATCAGCTTTGAGTCCCAGGCCCCGGCCTTGCGGACCATGGCGTCGAGCTGCTCGACCATGAAGGCCTCGTCGGCGTCCTCGGCCAGGAAGTCCGAGGCGTTGGTCTCGAAGATGATGACGTCGGGGCGGCCACCGGCCTGGGTGAAGGCGTCGAGGGTCTCGAGTTGGCGCTGGATCCTGGCCCCGGGGATGACGCGCAAGAAGGTGTGCAGAGCCTTGCGATCGCGCAGCTCGAGTTCGAGGCCGAGGCGCTCGTCGAGGGCCCTGCCGAGCGAGTACTGGCCGACGCTGTCGGACATCGCGAGCATCGACGAGCCGATCATCAAGCAGGTGTAGGGGCCGTCGAGCTCGCGGTAGCGCTCGTTGGTGATCAGGTGATCGTGGGGGCGAAGGTCGCTCGTCGCCCGCTCCCCGGCCCGGGACGCGAGCACGTCGGACATGCCGAGCTTGTTGTAGCGGACGTGGCTGATCTTCGCGACGCCGAGCAGCCCGTCCTCGAGGCGGAGCAGCCGCGAGCGCTCGCGCTCGAGGTAGAAGAGCGTGGCGCTGGCCTGGTGCACGGCCATGGAGCCCTCGTGGTAGTAGGAGGCGAAGCCCTCGGTGCTGTCGTTCTTGTAGAAATAGCCGATGCCGGCGACGAGGGGCTTGAGCCAGGGGTAGATCTGCTCGCGCTCGAGGTCGAAGTAACGCAGCTGCGCGCGCTCGGTGAGCGGGTTGCCGTACTTGCCGCGCTTGCGCTGGGGGGCGAGGTCCTGGATCAGCAGGCCGCCGTAGCGCTCGACGTAGCGCAGGTCGGCGACCTGTGAGAGCAGCAGCTTTTCGTAGCTGTAGGGGAAGAAGTCGTCCTTGGCCTGGGGGAGCACGGCGCGCGGCGTGGTCGCGGCCGTCGGGCTGGGGTCGCCGCCGGTGCTGGCGTCGATCCCGTTGTCGAAGAGCAGCTCGAGGCCCTCGCCCTCCCGCTGGCCGCGCTCGAGCACGAGGGGGCGCGTGCGCTCGCCGAGCGCGGGCACACGCAGCAGCCGGCCGCTGCCGTCGGCGAGGTAGGCGTCGCCCTCGGGGTCGAGGTCGAAGGCGACGAGGCGATCGCCTTTGCGGCCCTTGGCGAGCACGAGCTCGACGCCCTCGCTGTCTTGGACGTCGGGATCGAGCTCGAGGATCCGGCTGCCCGAGGAGCGGTGCTGGAGCACGTAGAGCTGGCCAGCGTGGGCGCGCAAGCTCGCGCTGCGCCAGCGGCTGCGGTGGATCGTGCTGACTTCGCCGCTGGGGTCGAGGCGCCGCAGCCGGGTGCCGCGGCCGTCGATGAAGTAGAGCGTGTCGGCGATGAACACCGGGCTGCGCGGGCTGTCGAGGCGCGCGTCTCGGCCCGCGCCGTCGCGCTCGCCGGCCTCCTCGGGGGCGCCCGCGAGGGTCGAGACCACCCGCATGTCGCCGCCGAGCTCGCGCAGGACATGGTTGCCGGTGTCGGCGATGACCAGGCGCGCGCCGTCCTCGGAGATCGCCAGGCCGCTGGGCTGTGAGAGCTTGGCGGCCCAGGCTGGCCCGTCGGCGTAGCCCGCCTCGATGCGGGCGATCAAGCTGCGGTCGACGGCCTCCCGGGCGATCAGCTCGCGGCGGGCGGGGAGGCGCTCGAGGCCGAGGCCGAGCTGGGAGAGCAGGTTGATCGCTAGCAGCCGGTGGCCCTCGGGGCGCAGGTGCACGTGGTCCCAGAACATCGCCGAGGCGAAGAGGGGGTGATCCATGGGCAGCAGCTCGACCGCGCGGCCGTCGGGGGCGATCAGCTGGTCGAGGCTCGCCAGGTAGTCGCCCTGCGCGCGCGCGTCGAGCTGCGCGTCGAAGAAGCCGTCCTCGACGGGCGTGGCCATGAACACCACGCGGCGCCCGCTGGCCCGGCAGCGCGCGAGCAGCTCGGTCAAAGCGGCGACCTGAACCGACTCGGGGCGCAGGTCCGGGTCGCGGTAGTGCACCGAGAGGCGCGCGCGGGCCTCGAGCGCGCCCCTCAGCTCGCGTTCGCGCTGCGCCTCGCCCTGGCGATCGCGTTTGTGGTCGCCCTCGACGCGCAGGGGGATGTCGCTGGGCTCGGCGAGGGTCTCGCGGGCGTCCGCGAAGAGCTCGCGGTGGCGGTAGATCGGGGTATGGCGGGCGATCGCGGCGAAGCGCGAGGACAGCGAGGCCGCGAGCCGAGCGCCCATGGTTTCGCTGTCGCCACCGGCCGGGGCCGGGAGCGCCGCGTGGCCGAGCTCGGCGAACCACGGGCGGCTGTGCTCGCGCTGTGCGGCGTAGGCCGGGGAGAAGTGCCGCGGCGAGAGCTGGACGAGCAGCGAGACCGAGCCGTCGGCGTCGACGGCGTCGAGGGCCTCGACGATCGCCAGCATGTCCACGGGCAGCAGCCCGCTGTAGGCGGTCTGCTCGAACACCACGTCGGCGTCGCTGGCCAGCTCGCGGCGCATGTAGTCGATCAGTCGGCGCTCGCGCCAGTCGGGCAGCTCGGCCTGGCCGGTGTCGCCGACCAGCACCGAGTCGCCGATCATCAACCAGCTGCGTCGACCCTCGACCTCGCTGTGATCCTCGAGCGCGGCCAGCAGCGCGCGCACCGGGCCGGGGCCCTCGGGCGTGTCGCGGACCTGGCGAGGCAGCGCGCCGAGCAGGAGATCGACGAGCAGCAGCGCGGCGATCAGGCCGAGCACGAATTGCCCGGCGCGCGCGTCGGAGCGCTCGGGGTCGGTG
This sequence comes from Pseudenhygromyxa sp. WMMC2535, assembly GCF_011083025.2. Lineage (NCBI taxonomy): Bacteria > Pseudomonadati > Myxococcota > Nannocystales > Nannocystaceae > Pseudenhygromyxa > Pseudenhygromyxa sp. WMMC2535. The sequence continues at coordinate 99,087 of NZ_JABJWV010000001.1, read as the reverse complement.
GTGTGTTTGGGGCGCTTGGCCATGGCTCAGAACTGGAAGTAGATGAACTGCGTGACCTCGTCGCGGGCCAGCAAGATGGCGGCGCAGGCGAAGCCGGCGTAGACGCACAGCGAGAGCGTGGGCGAGCCCTGGAGGCGCTCGAGGGCCCGGGTCCGCCGGGCGGCCAGGCTGATGGCGAGGATCGCAAAGAAGCCGGCGATGCCGGCGATCGCCGGCCACGACACGGGCTCCTTGCCGATCAGCGCGCGGCCGATCTCGTTGAGCATGTAGGGCACGCTGCGCATGTCCTCGACGCGAAAGAGCAGCCAGCCGAGGACGACCGCGTGCAGGGTGAACAGCCAGCCCAGGCCACGGGCGAGCTGCGGGGCCCGCTCGCGCAGGGCGACGATCGCCGGGCGGGCGCGGCCTTGGTGGTGGATCAACAAGAGCAGGCCATGAAAGAGGCCCCAGAGCACGAAGTTCCAGGCCGCCCCGTGCCACAGCCCCGACAAGAACATGGTCGCCGCGAGGTTGAAGAGCACCCGGCTCTTGCTGGCCCGGCTGCCGCCGAGGGGCTTGTAGACGTAGTCGCGAAACCAGTTCGAGAGCGAGATGTGCCAGCGCCGCCAAAAGTCGGAGATGTTGGTGACCAGGTAGGGCTGGTCGAAGTTCCAGACCAGCTCGATGCCGAGCAGCCGGGCCGAGCCCTTGGCGATCTCGGAGTAGGCCGAGAAGTCGAAGTAGATCTGGAGGGTGAACAGATAGAGCGCGCACAGGGTCGCCCAGCCGCCGGCGGCCTCGGGCGCCGAGAACACCCGGTCGACGAGCAGCGCGCAGTAGTCGGCGAGCACGACCTTCTTGAACAGGCCAAAGATGATCAGCCGCGCCCCGGCGTCGAGGTCACGCAGGCGCAGGCGGTGCAGGGGGAGGGCCTCGAACTGCGGGAGCAGGTTGCTGGCGCGCTCGATCGGGCCGGCGATCAGCTGGGGGAAGAAGCAGACGTAGAGCAGGAACTGCAGCGGCGAGCGGGTCGCCGTGAGCTCTCGACGGTAGACGTCGATGCTGTAGCTCATGGTCTGGAAGGTGTAGAAGCTGATCCCCGGGGGGAGCAGGACCTCGGCCCAGCCGCCGTCTTCGATGAGCCCGAGGGCCACGAGGTTGTCGAGGAAGAAGCCTTTGTATTTGAAGTAGGCCAAAAACCCGAGGTTGATGGCGAGGCTCAGGGCGAGCAGGAGCCTGCGCCGAGGCTGGGACCGGCTGCGCTCGATCAGCAGGCCGACGCAAAAGTCGGTCGCCCCCGAGATCAGGATCAGCGCGGTCAAGGGCACGCTCCACGCCGCGTAGAAGCCCAAGCTGGCGGCGAGCAGCCAGGCCAGCCGGGCGCGCCCGGGGATCAGCGCGAAGCCGAGGACGACCGCGGTCAGGAAGAGGATGAATTCGAGGGAGTCGAAGTGCACGAGTGGGTGGACTGTGGTGCCCTGGCGGGAGTGATTCGATCAACGAAGGCTCGATTGAGTGGGTGGAGATTGCGGGGTACTGGATGGGGGTCGCGGGCCTGTCTGGGTCGGGCGGCGCCCGGCCGTGGCTACGGGTTTTGCGCGATCGTGGCGGGCGCTCGGCGGGGCGCTCGGCGAGGCCATGGGCGCGGGCGCGCGAGAGGAGCTTCGGGCGCCAAAGTGCGCTCGCCTCGCCTCGTCCCGAGAGGCCATGCGCGATTTTCGCATGCTACGCATGCTCAGGGTTTTAACGCTGTAGCCGCATGAATTTCGCCGCCCCTGGAAAAGTCGGCGCACGAGGAGTACACCCCGAGCGTGAGCAGCACGGCCTACACCTTCGACACGGATGACGTCTTCTTCACCTACTTCGACCAGCTGAAGATTCACGACGCGCTCGCGCCTTGTGAGCGCTACGCGGACCTCGACCGCGACGTGTACACGGCGACCGTCGAGGAGGCCTACAAGTTTGCCCGCGAGATCCTGTCCCCGCTCAACGCCGGCGGCGACCGTCAGGGCTGCAAGCTCGACGACGAGGGGAACGTGACCACGCCGCCGGGTTACAAAGATGCGTGGGCGGCGAGCTGCGAGGGCGGCTGGCTGTCGCCGCGGGCCGACGTCGAGCTCGGCGGCGGCGGGATGCCGGCGGTGATCGGCGCCTACCTCGAAGAGGTCGGCTCCGGCGCCTGCATGGCCTTCATGATGTACGAGGGCCTGACCACGGCGGCCGCCCGGGTGATCCACAAGTACGCCCCCGAGGGGCTCGCGGTGCCCGTGGCCGAGAAGATGTTCGCCGGCGAGTGGGGCGGGACCATGTGCCTGACCGAGCCCGGCGCCGGCTCGTCCGTGGGCGACAACCGGACCAAGGCCAAGCCCGCCGACGAGGAGGGCGTGTGGCTGCTCGAGGGTGAGAAGATCTTCATCACCGGCGGCGACTCGGACATGGTCGGCAACATCTGCCACCTGGTCCTCGCGCGCACGCCCGGCTCGCCCGAGGGCACCAAGGGCCTGAGCCTGTTCATGGTCCCCAAGTACTGGTTCGACACCGAGACCCTCGAGCTCGGCGAGCGCAACGGCGCCCACGTGCTCAAGCTCGAGCACAAGATGGGCATCAACGGCTCGGCCACCTGCGTGCTCGGGATCGGCGCGCGCGGCCCCTGCCGCGGCTGGATGGTCGGCGAGGAGCGCGACGGCATCCGCGTGATGTTCGAGATGATGATCGAGGCGCGGCTCGGCGTGGCCGTCCAGGGTCTGGCCGCCGGCTCGGCCTCCTTCCAGTACGCCCGCCACTACGTCCACGAGCGCGTCCAGGGCACCTCGCTCAAGAACATGCGCGACGCCAACGCCAAGAGCGTGCCGATCGTCCAGCACCCCGACGTGCGCCGCATGCTGATGACCCAAAAGGTCCTCATCGAGACCATGCGCGCCATGTGCTACCGCCTGGCCCTCAACTTCGACCTCTCGGAGACCCACCCCGACGAGGATGTCCGGGCTCGCGCCGATCGCCGCGCCGACCTGATCTTGCCGATCTGCAAGTCGATCTGCACCGACTTCGGCTTCGACGTCGCCGTGACCGGCGTGCAGATCTTCGGCGGCTACGGCTACACCCAGGAGTTCCCCGTCGAGCAGCTGGTCCGCGACGCCAAGATCCAGTCGATCTACGAGGGCACCAACGGCATCCAGGCCCTCGACCTCGTCGGCCGTAAGCTGCGCATGAAGGGCGGCCAGCTGTTCATGGAGTGGATGCAGGACATGAAGGCCGCCGTCGAGCAGGCCCAGTCCGAGGGCTTCGGCGAGCAGGCCACCGCCCTGGGCAAGGCCGTCGACGCCGTCGGCGCGGCCGCCATGCACATGGCCGGCCTCGGGCAAAAGGACATCGACGAGGCCATGCTCCACGCCACGCCCTTCCTCAACGCCATGGGTTACGTGGTCCTCGGCTACGAGGCCCTCGATCAGGCCATGGTCGCCAAGCGCAAGATCGCCGAGGTCGGCGAGCGCCCGCTGCTGCGCGGCAAGCTGCTCAACCTCGACTTCTTCGTGGCCAACTACCTGCCGCGCGTGGTCGGGCTGAGCAAGTCGATCCGCTCGGGCGACCGCAGCTGCCTCGACGAGGCGCTGTTCGCCGGCTGAGCTGCGACCAGACGCCGGCCTCGACGTCATCGACGATGGGGCCGGTTGCCGCTCTAGCAGTCCGTGGTGAAGAGCAGGCCTTCGTCCACGGGGTCGAGGGCCTTGGCGCGCTCGCACCAGCGCTCGAGCTGGGGGAGGGAGCGGCAGGCGGTGAGCCGTGCGTGGCCCTCGGGGGAAAGCTCGCGCCCGCGCAGCTCGAAGATCGTGCGCACGAGCTGGCGCAGGCCCTCGGCGCGGCCTTCGCTGAGGCCCTCGGCGCGGCCTTCGCTGAGGCCCTCGGCGTGGCCTTTGCTGAGGCCCTCGGCCTTTCCCATGCGCAGGCCGTCGTGAAAGGCCACGCTGCGCCGTTCGATGTCGCTGATCTCGTTTGTCTGCATCTTCGTTGCTCCCAAAAAGACCTCGCGGGCGTCCTCGTCGAGGGCCGCGAGTAGGTATGAGGCGTATCTTCCACGGCGCTCGTCCTCGAGACGAAGCGCCGCCTGAAACGCTACGGCAAAGGGCTCGAGGTTGCCATGCGCGGCGTGGATCAACGCCGAGAGCACGGCCCAGCCGGGGCGCTGCGGATCCTCGACCTCGGTGACGACCGGCATGTTTTTCTTGTCCAAAACCAGCAGTGCTTCATGGGGCGAGAACCGCTGCTCACCCAGGCGCCGAGCCCAGCGCGAGACCTCGCCAGACAGCGCAATCACCAGCAAGGCCGTCACGTAGCCGATCTGCTCGGCGACCAGGGCCCAGTAGACCCACAGCCGCGCGGCTTTTTTGCGATCGGGCTGGCGCTGCGCTTCGACGACGATGGCCACGCCACCGTGCAGATCCGTCGGGTGATCACCGGACAAAATGCCGTCCGGACGAAGCTCATGCGTGTCCCCAAAACAGGGCGTGAAGCGATCGATGACCGCGTGGCGCTCACGTAGATCCCGGAGCGCGGGGAGCTCGACCTCGAAGACCTCGCGCAAGATCCGAAAGCCGAGGCTGGGCTCGTCGATGAGGATGCGGGCGACGCCTTGGTGCAGTGTGCTCGGCATGGCTGGGTGCCATCGCAAGGCCCAGGCCAGCGGAAACCATTGTAATTTCAAAGGGGCGAGGCGGAGAGCCCGGCCTGTTCACAGGCCAGTGTCCCGTAGGTTGGCCAGACAGCCGGGGCGAGAGGCTGCGGGCGAAGAGCCCGCGCGACCTCTGGATCGGGGAAGTGGCGCTCAGCTCGGGGCGAACATCGCCATGACCTGGGCCTCGGTCAGGCACTCGCGCTCACCGCTGAAGGCATAGCCCTCCGGCTTGGCGTCGATGAACCACTCGCGGTTGAAGTCCAGCCCGCTCTGGTCGTCGAGCAGGCCCATGGGCAGGGCGTAGCCGGCCTCGGGCGCGTTCGTCTCGGTGATCCGATAAAAGAGGTTCGAGCCACACACGCCACAGTGACCGCGCTCGGCCCAGGCCGAGGACTCGAAAGTGACGATCTTGGTCTCGTCGGCCCAGCGCACCTTCAGCGTGGGCACGCAGAGAAGAGGGCCGCCAGACCAGCGTCGGCACATGCCGCAGTGGCAGGCGGAGAGCTCGAGCTTGATCTGCGCGGTGAACTCGACCGCGCCGCACATGCATCGGCCCGTTCGCTCCTGAGTTTCGGCGTCGCTCATGGCCGGATACTACAGCCTCGTGGGCTGGCAGGCACGGGGTGACCCACCACGGGTGCCAGGGCATGAACGCGAAGGGGGCGACGACCACACGCAGCGATCGTCGCCCCTTCACGGGCACCAAGTCCTCGGTGGTACAAGCAGCACATGAGCGAGGCTTCCCTCATCGTGCAGCGCCATGTTCTCGGTGCCAGCGCTGACGCTCTTCCTGCATCCGTCCTGAGTGGGCTCATCGCCCTTCTCGAGCGCGACTGGCTCGCCCCCGCGCTGATGGACGATGCCCTCGACAACTGGGAGGAGGCCGGGGGCGCTGAGCCTCCGTTCACCACGAGCGAGGGCCTGAACGAGGAGACGGTCTTTCACCCCTTCGTGGCGTATACGCTCGATCCCGAGGCGAGCGAGCTCGAGGTGCTAGCGATCGGCGCTGCCGGTGGGGAGCCTCGGTTCTTCGTGGTCTCCGCGTCGGGCGGGAACCCGACGGGGGCGGCGTTCTCGTCCGCTGGCGATCTGGTCGCGCTCCTCCTCGACGGCAGCTTCGAGTCACCGGTGGGGGCTGCACGCGCCTCGGCCGAGCTGCTCGAGATGCTCCAGCGTCTCTGGGGGGAGCGCTCGTTCGAGTAGAAGGCGGCGAGGCTCATGACCTCGCGGGTCGGGAGACATTGCACGACGGGTGAACGCGAAAGGGAGCGACGATCGCCATGTAGCGATCGTCGCCCCCCTCAGAGGCAAGCCAAGGCCGCGTCGGCGGCCGCGGGGATCAGGAGTCCCAGAAGGTCTCGACGTCGAGCACGATGATCACGCCGGCGTCGCGCAGCTGGATCACGTAGGTGTCGAGGAAGTGGTGGCAGTTCGGGCAGGCGACCTCGTCGGCGGCCGAGGCGACCTCGTAGGGCTCACCGGACAGGCCGAGGTCGGCGAGCACGTCGCTGAGCAGGGCCTGGGCGCCGGCGGCCACGGAGGGCAGCTGGTCGCTGGTCTCGCGGGTCAGGTAGCCGGCCCCGTAGCCGTAGTCGAGGGGCGAGCTCGGGATGATCACGTCGATCACGTCGCCGAGCAGGGTCGGGGCCACGCCCGCCTCGTACTCGTAGACGCGGACCCAGTAGCCGCACTCACCGTTGCAGGCGGATTCGAGCGCGTCGATCTGCGCGTCCCAGTCGGCGCGGTCGGTCGCGTCGACCTCGGCCTCGTCGAGCTCGATCTCGGCGGAGAACAGGTCCGCGCACTCGGGCTGGTCGAGGTCGGCGACGCCGGCGACACCGAGGGCGCAGATCGGGTCGCTGCTCAGCTCGCACATCAGGCTCTGGTAGCCGAGCAGCGGGTCGAGGTAGCCGACCGCGCCGGCGTCGGTGAAGTAGTCCGCCGAAGGGTAGGTCGCGTCGCTGGCGTCGAGGCAGCTGGACAGCAGGTCGGCCTTGAAGGGGGCCCAGCCGTACTGGCCCTGGAGCTGGCTCTGGATCGGGGTCGCGGCGTCCTCGAGGAAGTACAGGCACTCGGCGACGGCGTCCTCGAGCTCGGGCTCACAGGCCGCGGCGGGCAGGGCCGTGGGCACGTAGCCGTTGAGGCTGGCGTAGTCCTGGATCTTCCACAGGTTGGCCGGGCCGAGCCAGTAGAGGCCGTCGAGGACCGCGAGGCTGGGGATGAAGCGGTCGTCGGCGGTGCCGATCAGCTCGTCGGCGCCGGCGCGGTACTCGATGATGCTCGTGGCCGAGCGCGAGTCGAGATCGACGTCGACGTCGAGGGTGTCGTAGTCGAGCTCGTTGGCCACGCGCAGCATGCCGTAGGCCAGCTCGGAGCCCTCGGCGGGCAGCTCGGGGTACTCGCCGTCGCGCTCGAGCAGCGCCTCCTCGGACTCGTCCTCGACGGCGCAGCCGAGGGGCAAGGAGAGCAGGGACAGGGTGATTAGCGTGGACGTGTAGATACGGGTTCGCATGGACCTGGCTCGTTTCACTCGAGGGTCGGGTGCAGCTCCCGGGTCGGGAGTCGGTTTTTCACGACGACGCTGCTGGGCGGAGGTCGCCGCGGCGCGTGTCGTGCCGCTGAACTAGCGCGGTCGCGCGTGCGCTTCAAGACCGCCGCGTGTGAGCCCGAGGCCCAACCCATGGGAGACGCGGCGGGCCCCTTGTCGGGTCGGCCTCGAGTGCCGAGAGGTCCAACTCGGCCTCACTTGGCCGCCAGCGCGGCCGCGCTCGACCACAGGAGGGTGCAGGCGCCCCGTGTCCACGAGGGGGGCGCCTGCACGCCCGCGGGGGCTGTCACTCGATCGTCAGCGAGATGTCACCGACGAAGCCGGCGTCGAACTCGAGCTCGACGATCTCGGCCTCCCACTCCTCGGCGGTGATCGAGTCGAGGTCGAGGGTGCAGGCGTCGCTGCCACACTCACACTCGTCGAAGGAGCAGGCCTCGCTCACGCGGATCTGGGCGGTGAGCGGACCATCTTCGACCCACTCGCGGCCCGCCCAGCACGTGGCTCCCGCCTCGCAGCCGTCCGACTCGGCGGCGCAGGCCTCGTCGAGCTCGATCGGCGCCCAGACGTAGAGGCCCCAGGCCACCTCCCACTCGGCCCCTGGCTCGAGCCGGATGACCTGGGTCGGGCCGTCGGAGCAGCCCCACTCACAGCCGGCCTCGACGACCTCGGTGCACTTGGGGATATAGGCGTCGTCGTACCACAGGTACTGCACGTCGCCGTCGTAGACCGCGAAGGGCTCGAAGGTGCAGGTGGAGATGGTGAAGGGGATGTAGATCGCGCTGTCGCGCTCGTTGCGGATGGTGATCGTGCTCGAGGTCCCAGGGGCGGCCTCCTCGAACTCGAGTTCGCAGGTGCCCGCGGTGTCGGTCGAGTCCGTGTCCGTGTCCGTGTCCGTGTCGAGGGGGGTGGTGTCGGAGGCGTCGGAGTCGGAGGAGTCGGACTCCGTGCTGTCCGTGTCCGTCGAGTCCTCGCTCGTCGAGGTCTCATCGTCCTCGCTGCTCTGAGTGTCGTCGGAGCAGGCGAACGAGCTGATGCACAACAGGAGGGAGGCCACGGCGACGGGCAGCTGTCGACTCGTCATGGTCTTGATGAGCATGCCCGGGGAGTCACAGGGGGACGGTGTTTCGATCATCGCGGGCCCCAGGCGCGAGGCGGCTTTTTCAGGCCGCGAAAGCTTTGCGTTGGCGACCACACGAGTAACTGGACTCACGCATTCATCGCGCGTAGCCGCGGCCGAGATTGCGGATATCAACGATCGTAGGAGCGTAACTATGGCTTTGCTTGCACTCGTACGGCCCATCGACCTGGCGATCTTCGGCTCTCTGGGAGGGCTTTGGATCTTCGGCGCGACCTTCATCTTCGTGCTCTATCGCTGGATCTTCAGGTTCGAGAAGGAGCAGCGCGAGGCCGAGGCGCGAGGAGAGCTGCAATGAGCGCCGCGCTCTTGGCCCTGGCCAAAGACCCGCCCAACCTCGAGGCGGTAGCGATCTCGCCGACCATCGGCTGGTTGATGCTGGCCTGCGTGGTCTGCCTGGCGCTGGTCTTCGCGATGCACGCCGAGAAGTGGCGGCGGTGGTGGCTGAGCGCCGAGGACCCGCGGAGCATCGCGGTCTTCCGCATCGTCTTCGCCTTCTTGGTGATCTGCAACATCAACGGGATGTGGGAGTTCTTCGGCTTCCTGTTCACCGACGAGGGCATCTTCACCGCCGACGTGGCGCGCCAGGTCTTCGCCCGCGAGCAGTTCGCCGGCTACGGCGACGGCCTGCGCCCCGACGACCCCGAGGGCTTCTACGACCTCGCCGCGGTGTGGGAGTTCTTGAAGGGCCCCAAGTACTCGCTGCTCTTCTTTTGGGACTCGCCGACGGCGTTTTGGATCCACCTGATCGCCTTCGAGGTCAGCGCGCTGATGTTGATGATCGGGTTTCGCACGCGCCTGTTCGGCGTGCTGACCTGGTTTTTGATGAACAGCATCCTGGTCCGCAACTCGCTGCCCTGGGAGGGCACCGAGGTCGTGTTCCGGGTGATGCTGGCCTACCTGATCCTGGCCCGCAGCGGCCACGCTTACAGCGTCGACAACTGGCTGCGCTGCCGGAAGCTGCGCAAGCAGGGCCGGCTCAGCGAGCGCGACGGCCCGGGCAAGGGCGCCGGGCTGGCCCCCAGCGAGGACTATCCGCAGGGCCTCGAGCCGATCTACCGCAGCATCCCCAGCTGGCCGCGCAAGCTGCTGATGCTCCAGCTAGCCACGGTCTACGTGACCACCGGCACCCTCAAGACCGGCGCCGTGTGGATGGCCGGTGACTCGCTCTACTACGCCCTCAACCTCGATCACTTCTATCGTCTGCCGCCGCAGTACATGGCCTCGCTGCTGGGCACGCACGTGTTTCGGGGCATGACCTGGGCGGTCAAGATCGGCCAGACGATGTTCCCGATGATCATGTTCGGGGTCATCGCGCGCTGGGTCATGGACCGCAAGTTCGCGCCGCTGCCGGCGGCCAAGGCCTGGATCGCGCGCGCGGCCTTTGCCGGGATGATCCTCTGCTCGGCGGCGATCATCTGGGTGGCCTACCCGGTCCACATCACGCCCAAGATCAGCGCCGCGGCGTTCACGGGCATCTGGGTCGGGCTGTGGGTCGGCTTTTGGCTGCTGTGGCTCAAGCTCGGCCGCGCGCCGTGGCGGATCACCAAGATCTTCGGGCGCGAGCTCGACGAGGCGGTCGTCATCGATCGCGCGTGGATGTGCCGGTGGATCTTTGGCCGCCGGGTGCTGCTCGTGTGGCACCTGGCCTTCCACGCCCACATCTTCACGCTGATGAACGTGGGCCAGTTCCAGACCGCGATGGTCGCCTGCACGCTCGTGTTCTTGAAGGGCGAGGAGATCGCCGCGATCTTCCGCGACGTCGGCCACCGCATGGCCAAGGTCTCGCCGCGGGTGTTCGGCAAGCTCTTGCCCAAGGCCGTGGTCGAGCGCGCCGCGATCGTGCCGCCCGCGGATCCCAGCCTGCCCACGCAGCACCGCGACACGGCGACCTTGCCGGACTGGGCGGTGCTCCTGGGCATCGCCGGGGTGGTCGGCGGCGTGCTCGTGCGCGTCGAGCTCGAGCCCAGCTGGGACTATCGGCTGATCTGGCTGGCCACGGCGGCGGGGCTCCTGGGCGTGATCGCCTGGCGAGTCCGCGCGACCCGAGGTCAGCGCGTCGCCGTGCGCGATCCGAGCACCGGCGGGCGCCGGGATCCCTGGGCCTACGGCCCGACCGCGCGCCTGCTCGTTGGCCTGGTCTTGGCTTGGCACATGAGCGCCGTGGCGATCTGGCTGATGCCCGGCAAGGACAGCCTGTCGAGCTTCCGACCGGCTGCCCGCGAGGCCGTGGCCACCTGGCTACAGACCACGCAGACCACCCAGGGCTGGGGCATGTTCGCGCCCAACCCCCCGCGCAGCAACGTGTTCTTGAAGGTCGTCGTCACCGATGCCGAGGGCGAGGACTGGGACCTGCGCACCGACGTCTACGCCGAGGAGCAAAAGCCGATCCCGTGGATCTGGAACGACCGCCGGCGCAAGATGAACCGGCGCATGGCCGGCAAGGGCGAGTGGTATCGCAAGTGGTACGCCCGCTACGAGTGCCGCGAGTGGGCGCGGGAGCACGGCGGCGAGATGCCCGAGAAGGTCCACCTGATCAAGGTCTGGTACCGCATCCCCAAGCCCGAGACGGTCAAGAAGACCGGCTACTACATCGCCGAGGAGCGGCTCGAGCAGACCAAGCACCAAAAGGTGCTCTACGAGGCCAGCTGCGCCCGCGAGGTCATGGGCCAGCTGCCCAACTTCATCCGCGAGCGCGACGGCCTGCCGCTGCTCGACGACGGGGTCTACCGGCCCTGGCACAAGCACAAGCGCCGCAAGTGGGAGAAGGAGCACCCCAAGGAGGAGGAGGAGCCGGAGTCCGGCCCCGTCGCGGCGCGCTGAGTCGTTTTGCGCGCGAACAGGCCGCGTCGGTGATGCCGACGCGGCCTGTTTCACATTTGAATATCGGCGGTCTCCTGGACGCGCGCGGGCGTGGGTGCGCGGTTGGGCGCTCAGCCGGCGAGCACCCGGCCGACGCGGGCCACGGCCTCGCGCAGGGCCTCGACCGGCTCGCTCGCGTAGCACAGCCGAAAGAAGCCCGGCTCGGCCACACGGCAGGCCGCGCCCGGGGTCAGGTTGACCCGGGCCTCGTCGAGCAGACGCCGCCACAGCCGGTGCTCGGCCGCGAAGCTGGGCTCGTCGAGGAAGGGCCGGAGGTCGCAGAGCACGAAGAAGCCGCCGTCGGCGGGCAGGTGGTGCACGCCGATGCCCGCGAGCGCGGCGTGGACCTCGGCGTAGGCCTGGCCCAGGCGCGCGCGCATGGTCTCGATGTAGCCGTCGATGAAGTCCGCGTCGGCGACGAGCTCGCCGAGCAGGTATTGGGTGTCGCCCGAGCAGGCCGACCAGTAGGACAGGGCGTCGACGGCCGCGAGCACCTCGGGGTTCTCGCTGACGAGCACCCCGCAGCGCAGGCCGCTTGCGCCGAAGTCCTTGGAGAACGCCCAGATCACGTGGGCCCACGGCCCGAGGCGCTCGCGCAGCGAGGCCGCGCTGACGAAGGGGCGCTCGCCGAACACCGAGAGCGCGTAGACCTCGTCGAAGACCACGTGGACCCCGGCGCCCTCGGCCCAGGCGAGGACCTCGAGCAGCTGCGCGCGGGTGTAGACGCGGCCCATGGGGTTGTCGGGGGTGGTGAAGAGCAGCGCCTTGATCGGGACCGTGGCCTCGGCCATGGCCGCGTCGAGGCGCGCGGGCGTGAGCCGAAAGTCGTCCTCGCTGGCGCAGGGGACCGTGACGATCTCGAGGCCGTCGCGGGTCTCGAGGTCGGTCCAAAACCCGGCGTAGCTCGGGGTCGGGACCAACACGCCGTCGCCGGGATCGGCCAGGGCGTAGAACAGCACCTCGAGCACGGCCCCGGCCCCGGCGAGGGCGGCGAGCTGCTCGGCCTCGACGCGCCGACCGAGCACCCGCTCGCTCATGAACGCGGCCAGCTTGGTGCGAAACTCGAGCGCGCCGGTCATCGCGTCGTAGCCGAGCACCCGCGCGGGGATGTCGCGGTAGTTGGCCAGCTGCGGGCGCAGCACCTCCCACATGCCGCGGTTTTCGGCGATGCACAGCGCGATGTAGCCGTCGGGGCGGGCCTTGGCGTCCCAGGCCTCGGCGGCGTTTTGGAAGTGAGCGCGGATGTACTCGGCGATGGCCGGCTGGTCGATCAGCTGGCGGCCGCGCAGGGAGAGGGTGGAGGTCGAGGGACCCGTCATCGGGTGGCAGTCGACCACGGGCGGCGGGCGCCGTCAAAGCCTGGGGAGGAGCGCCGGAGGGCGGCATTTCACGCCCGTGCGCAGCCTCGCTCGCACGCTCGGTTTGAGGACTGACGCGCTGCGAGGGTGTTTGGTGGCCTGGTCATCGAGCAGGCGAGGCGTGTGGGAAAAGCTGATCACGGGCTCGAGCGCGAGCCCAGTGATTCTGGACCAAGTGTTATCAGTCCGCGATGCGCTGGGCTGCGCGAGTCATAGATACATATTCTGGGAATGTCTTCTAGCCAGCGAGACCTCGGGGCCTACGCGCCCGCCTTGGCCCTCGCGGATGCGGCGGTGGCCGAGGCCGAGGTGCTGGACGAGGAAGCCCTGGGCGCGCGCGCGGCTGAGCCAGGGGCGGATCCGTGGCGACATGGGGGACTTCGAGGGGGCCAAGCGCGCGCTCGAGCGGGCCTACGTCGCCAGCTTGGCCGAGGGCTCGCTCGAGGTGGCGAGCTCGGCCGCGACCCGGCTGCTCTCGGTCACGGGCCGGCGACTCGCCGAGCCGGTCGAGGCGCGACTGTGGGCGCTCAACGCCGACTCGCTGTCGCGGGCGCTGGGCACGGACGAGGCGCGGGCCGACTACCTGGCGGTTCGCGGTGTGCTCGCCATCGAGGCGGGAGACCTGGCGCGGGCGCGGACCGAGCTCGAGCAGGCCCTCTCGCTCCAGCGCGGGTCGAGGGGTCCCGGGTACCCGCAGTCCGTCGCCGCGCTCAACAACCTCGGCGGCCTGTCGCTCGCCGAAGGGGACTATGTGACGGCCCGGGCGCTGCTCGAGCAAGCGCTGGCGAGCTGGCTCGAGATCTACGGCGAGCACCACCCCAAGGTCGCAGAGGCGCTCGACAACCTCGGCTCGATCTGCATCGTGCTGGGCGAGGAGCGCGAGGCGCTGGGCTACTCGAAGCGGGCCCTGGAGATCTTCGAGGTCAGCCTGGGCCGCAGCCACCCCGAGCTGGCCGTGACCTTGACCAACCTCGGGATCGCGGGGATGGCCGTGGGGGAGCTCGAGGACGCGCGGGTCTACCTCGAGCGAGCGCTCGAGATTCAGGAGGCGAGCGCTGGTCAGGAGCAGCCCGCGACCGCCCGCGTGCTCGTCAACTTGGGCCTCGTAGCGATCGAGACCGGCGCCCTCGATCAGGCCGAAGACTACCTGTCGCGGGCCCTGGCGGTGTTCGAGGCGAGCTTGGGGCCGGGGCATCCCCACGTCGCAACGACCCTCGCCGGGCTCGCCTCGGTGGCGCACGCGCGCGGAGACTTCGAGCAGGCGCGGGCCTACGACGCGCGTGTCTTGGCGGTGCGCGAGGGCGTCTTTGGTCGGGAGCATGTCCTGGTCGGGAGGATCTGGGTCGCCCTGGGGCGGTCCTCCCTCGGCCTCGGCGAGTTCGCGCGTGCTTACCGAGAATTCATGCGCAGCCTGGAGATCCTCGAGGGCGCGGAGGAGTCTGGCCGCCGAGACCTCGCTAGCGCGCTCGCGGGTCTCGGCGAGGCCGAGCTCGAGCTCGGCTGGCCGGAGCAGGCCAGCCCGCGACTCGAGCGCGCGCTGGCTGTGACGGACGAGGACGACGCGGCGCTGCGCGGACAGATCTTCTTTGCCCTGGGGCGAGCGACCTGGGCGATGTCGACGGGCACGCGAGCCGGGCTCGCGCGTGCGCTGGCGCAGCGGGGCTTCGCGCTCTCGACCGCCGGGCGAGACGAGCGCGGGGCGAACTCGGCGGGGCGCTGGCTGGCGGCCCACCCAGACCCGGGCTGACTCGGGTCGACTCGGGCTCAGCCCTCGAGGCTGCGGATCGGCACCGGCCGGCTGCGCTCGGGGCCGCGGTCGACGTCGTGGACCCCCGAGGGCAGGGGGTCGGCGTCGCGGCGGGCGGCGAGCAGCAGCTGGTTCTCGAGCGCCCAGACGATCGCTCGCCCGGCCTCCTGGGCGAGCTGGTCGTCGCGCTCGCGCAGGCGGCGAGCGGTGAGCATCATGGTGTCGACGGTGCGCGCCGCGGGGTCGCGCTCGAGCTTGGTCAAGGTCGCGCCGATGGCCTCGATGGCGGCCGTGAGCGCGCTGGAGTTGGCGGCGGAGTCGAAGCGACGCGCGTCGCTGACGGTGGCCTGCGCGATGCGCTCGAAGTCTCGCGGCGCGGCGACGGCTGCCTCGGCGAAGTTGGCTAGCGCGCTCAGTCCAGTCTCGTCGAGCTCCATGGCGCCCAATATGTCAGCGTCGCGCTCGGAAGACCAGCGCGACGCGAGGGGATTCGAATGTTGACTCATTGCGACAACCCCATGGTTCAGCCTCCCAGCCCGCCGTCGGGGAGGGTGCGCGCGCGCGTGGAGATCGGGCCGCGCGCTGGAGCGCGCGGCGCCTGGAGTTGATGGACTGCGTTGAGCACGAGGCGGACGGCGGCGCCGCCGTCGGAGCGACCGTCGGCCGTGAACTCCTCGACGAACTCGGCGGCGACGTTGAGCATCACCGCGTCGGCGCTCGGGTCGAGCTCGATCTCGTGGGCGCCCTCGACCGGGTCTTTCCACAGCGCGACGGTTCGCCGCGCCGTCATCCCCGGGGGCACGGAGCGCGTCGCCATGCCCAGCGAGGTGACCGTGAGGATCGAGCTGCCGGGGTCGTCGGCGAGGGCGCTGGCGTAGCGCCCGGGCCAGCGCGCGCTGAGCTGGGGGCCGTCCATCAGCAGGGCGACGACGAGGTTTGGACCGACGGCGCGGATCAGATCCGCGACGGGGTCGGGGCGCGCGAGGTCTTCACAGATCAGCGGGGCCATGCACAGCCACGGGTTCGCGCACACGAAGTGGAGCTCGCGCGGACGGACCTGCATGGGCTCCCACCACAGGCGCTTGGGATCGAGGGACTCCTGCAGCTTGTACTGCTCGATCTGGGCGGCGTCGATCCGCCAGCGGTGGTGCTTGTCTTGGTAGTAGCGGGCGAGGTGCGAGGGGTGGCGCACGCCGAGGTAGGCGTAGTTGCGACGCATCCCGCGGACGCCCGCGAGCAAGAAGCCCACGCGGTCGCCGAGCCGGCGCTCGACGGACTCGAGCTCGCGCTCGGACAGCGCGCTCTCGGGCATGATCACCGCGCTGACGTTGCCGTGCTCGCGCTCGGCGACGTCGAGCAGGGGCACGAGGTGGGCGCGAGGATCGAAGCGCTGGCGGGGCTCGTAGGCGAAGAAGCCGAAGGTCTGGGGATCGATGGCCGCGTCGCCGACGTGGAGCTCGCGGAAGTCGTCCTCGTCGACCTCGTAGGGCCAGGGCAAGATCAGTAAGTTGAGCTCGTGGGCGCGGGCGCCGGGCTGAAGCATGGTGCTGGTCCGCCACTTGACGCGGACCTCGGAGCGATCGATGGCCAGGTTGTGGGAGAGCGAGCGGATCGTCAGCCCGGTCTGAGGCGTACGCAGCTTGGGCAGGACGCGGACGCGGTCGGGGGGCAGGGTGGCCACGCTGCCGCGGTAGAGCAGGGCCTGGCGGGCGCGCATGCCCACGCCAGGGAGCTCGCAGGAGCCGGGCACGCCAAAGCCCGCGCTCGCGAGGTCGGCGAGGGCGTGGAGCTCGAGCAGGGCGCGACACAGCGGCCAGCTCGCTGGCTCGGCGAGCTCGATGACCGTGCGATCGAAGCTCGCGGCGAGCAATTCGCATAGCGCCTCGATGTCCGAACCTGGACCCGTGGGTAGGCTGGGCTCGCGCCCGGGCGCTCGCGCCTCGGTTGGCTGGCCCGCAGGTGGGGGCCCGCCGGTGACTTGGTGCTCCGCCCAGTCTCGCCAGCGCCGTGCCCCGCGTTCGAGGTGCAGGGCCCAGTGCCGACGGCGGAGCGCGGTCAGGGTCTCGAAGCTGCCGCTGCCGCTGCCGCGGCGGGGCAGCGGGACGTCGTCGTAGTCGCTCGGCAGCTCATCGGGCAGGGGCGGCCACTGGTGCTCCGTGGCGGTGCTGTGCGGCGAGATCGCCAGGCGATAGGCGCCGCTGTCGGCGAGCAACACCGAGGTCAGCGCAAAGATGTCCGGCGGCCAGGCCGGCTGAGTGCAAAAAGGCTGCGGACCGGCGAGCTCGCGCCAGACCTCTCCAATCGTCTTTTCGGACACGGGCACCTCCGAGCTTCGGTGTGCGGTGGATTGGCGGCGGCCCGGGGCATGAGGCCGACGACGCTCGCACAACCAATCTCACGAATCAGACTAGCCCGAGGTTTTTGCCATTGCAGCAATATTGGTGTTCTGCCTTCGTGAAATCTCACGACTTTATTGCGAGCCCAACCGCAGGGCGCGGAAGTCAATGCGCTGTATTGAATCGGCATACAAGCTCGGGGGCGAGGTGCTCGGGCGCCGGGCCACCCTGTGTCCTGGCGAGGGGCGGGGGGCCGGGCTGCTAGCGAGAGGGGGGGCGTGGGCGCGTCGCTCGGGGGTTTTGGGGCGGGAGGTCGCCGCTGGCGCTCAAAGCGAGTAGCATGCGCGCGGAGTCAAGCATGCGTCCTCTCCTGTCTTCGAACCCCTCGAATGCCTCGCTGTCGATGACCGCGGCGGCCGCTCTGATCCTCGCGCTACCCTTGGCTTGCAAGAGCGAGCAGCCCGCGGGGGAGGCCGATCAGCCCGCCGAAGAGCAGGCGGTCGAGGCCGGCGCTGCGGCCGATGAGGGCGCGGAGGCGGGGGCCGTCGAGCAGGTCGGGGGCGACGAGCAGGCGGCGCCCTTGGAGGAGCCCGACGATCCGCGGGCCGCCGCGGTGACGATCGCCCGCGCGGATGCAGCCCTCGCCGGGGTCACGGCCAAGGGCACGCGCTCCTTGGGCTTCTCCCTCGAGAAGGTCATCCACCTGTTCGCGCTCGCGGCCACGGCCAAGGTGCCCGACTGGGGCGCGCCCGGTGAGGGCGAGGCCAAGCTGGTGCGCGACGACGATCTCGACAGCGCGTGGACCTGCGCCTTCGAGGCGGGGGCCGAGGCGCCCTGTGTGCTCGGCCTGGCCCTGCCCGAGACGGCCAAGGTCGAGGCGCTGCGTCTCTACGTCGCCGCGGGCCCGCGCTATCGTGACTACAAGGGGCACCCGCGCGTGGCCAAGGTCCGCGTGCACACGGACGCGGGCTACGTCGAGGCCAGCTTGCAAGACGGCGCCAACCACAACTACGTGCGCTTCTCGCCGCCGGTCGAGACCCAGAGCCTGGCGATCGAGGTGCTCGACGTCCACGCCGGCAACAAGGACGCCGTGGTCCACATCGCCGAGGTCGAGGTCTATGGCGCCGATGGGGCGCCGCGCGTGCCGATGCAGCTCGACCCGGCGCGGGCGTGGGTGAGCTGGGAGACGGACACCTGGGGCGAGGGCCCCGAGCACACGATCCGCCAGCTCTTCGTCAACTACTCGCCGGCCAAGGCCGAGGACCCCGAGGCCGGCCTGGCCCGCAAGCGCCTGACCCGAGCGACGGCCGTGTTTGGTCGGGCGGGCGACGACTTCCTGCTCTTCGAGCGCATGTTCAAGACCGACTGCGAGGCCCACGAGGGCAGCTATCTGCTCTTCGATCGTCGCAACCGCATGTTCTACCCGCTCGTCGATCTCGGCGGCGCGGGCGGGCAGGTCTACCGCCACGGCGAAGGGCGAGGCTTCGCCGTCGGCTGGGTCTCCGCGGGCCGGTTCACGGTCAAGGGCGTGGTCGAGGAGGGCGGCACGCTCAAGTGGAAGCGCCCGCCCAAGACCCCGCCCGAGGACCCGGCGGCGCTGCTGCGCGAGTGGGGCTTCGAGCCCACGCCCATGTCGCGCGGCGAGTCGATCGCCAGCCCGCCCGAGGGCTGCCACCGCGCGGGCGGAGGCGAGATCGATCCGCTGACGGCGGTCGCCAAGCTCCCCGATCACGCGTCGAGCGATCCCTCGAAGTGGCTGATCTGCGACGTGGGCAGCGCCAAGCTCTACACTCAGGGCGGCTGTGGCACGGGCAGCCACGCCTACCTGGTCGCGGGCGGCAAGCTGGTCGGTGAGCAGAGGAGCAAGCAGGCGGACGATCGCGGCTTCAACCTCCGCCGGGTCGGGGAGGGCATGTTCGTCGAGCTCAGCCGCGAGCAGGGCGCGAGCGCGTCGCTGTCGTGGGTCACGGCCGAGGCGCTCGTCGAGCTCGAGTCCGCGGGCGGCCTGGCCGTGCGTCCGCCGGCGGCCTGCGCCAGCTGCGGGGACGCGTGGCGTGATCCGGAGGCCAGCGAGGTCGAGGGCGAGGACGCGCCAGGGGAGGTCGACGAGGCGGCCGGACTCGAAGATGAGGAGCCCGAGGACGAGGACGAGCCCGAGGAGGTCGAGGCGCCCGAAGAGGACCCCGAGGCTGGCTGAGCAGGGATCTGCGAGCTCGCCTTGGCGCCGCGCAGTCCCCCCGCGGGGCGAAACTTGCTAGCGTTGCCCCTCGAGGAGGACCAGCGATCATGAGTGAATTCAGCGACAAGCACGTTTGCGTCTTTGGGGGCACCAGCGGCATCAACCTCGGCATCGCCCGCGGCTTTGCCCGCGCGGGGGCCAAGCTCTCGGTGTTCAGCCGCTCGCAGGACAAGGTCGACGCGGCCGTCGCCGAGCTCGGCGCGCTGGGTCCCGCGGCCCACGGGGCGAGCGCGGACGTCCGGGATCCCGAGGCCGTCCAGGCGGCCCTCGCTGGCGCCGTCGCGGCCCACGGCCCCATCGACGTGCTGGTCAGCGGCGCGGCGGGCAACTTCCCGGCGCCGGCCCTGGGCATGTCGGCCAACGCCTTCGGCTCGGTGATCGGCATCGATCTCAACGGCACCTTCCACGTGCTGCGCTTCGCCTTCGAGCACCTGCGCAAGCCCGGGGCCGCGGTCATCAACATCTCGGCCCCGCAGGCCTGGGTGCCGATGGCCTTCCAGGCCCACGTGTGCGCGGCCAAGGCCGGGGTCGACATGCTCACGCGGACCTTGGCCATGGAGTGGGGGCCGGCGGGGGTGCGGGTGAACTCCCTGGTGCCCGGGCCGATCGCCGAGACCGAGGGCATGCGCCGCCTGCTCGCGGATCCCTCCAAGGCGGATCAGCTCGCCAAGACCGTGCCGCTCCAGCGCCTGGGCACGGTCGACGACTGCGCCGACGTGGCGCTCTTCTTGGCCTCGGAGGCCGCGCGCTACGTGAGCGGGGCGGTGCTGCCCGTGGACGGCGGCTGGTCCCTGGGCGGGGCGCAGATCGCCATGTCGAAGGTGATGGCCGGCGGATAGCGCCAGCGCCCTGGCGCGTGCTATGGCTCGGTGGTGCCCGCCCTGCTCCTCGCGTTCCCGCTCGTGGCGCTGATGAGCGAGCCCGCGCCCGCGCCCGCGAGCGTGCCCCTGGCGCCCGAGCCTGCGCTCGAGCCCTTCGAGATCGTCCCCGCCGAGCCCGCGCCCGAGCCCGAGCACGATCACGAGGCGGAGCACGGGCACGAAGCCGCGGTCGAGCACGCGGTCGAGCACGCCGTCGAGCAGGAGGCGCTCGCGTCCACGCCCGCGCCGAGCGTGGACCGCCTCGGCTGCACGACCAAGCCGTGCCGGAGCATGACCATCGCCGGGATCAGCGTGGGGGCGCTGGCGATCTCGGCCGTGGGCGTGGGCGTGGCCCTGCTCTCGCTACCCGACGAGCTGGTCGCGGCCCGCCCCGCCTTCGTCACGAGCACGCGCCCGGCGGGGATGGTGACCACCACGATCGGCGCAGCCGTCACGGTGACCGCCGTGTTGATGATCGTCGCGGCGCACCAGCGCAGCGGACGGGGGGCTGCCCAGGCCCGCCGGATCGAGCTCTCGCCAGCAGGGCTGCGCTTTTGAGCCGAACGCCTCTCCCCGAGCCCATGCCACGCACGCTTCAGCTCCGCCCCGCCGCTGCGCCCCGCGCCTGGGCCCTCGCAGCGCTGGGCGTCGCGCTGGGCGGGGCGCTCGGGCTGACGCCGGCCTGCGAGATCCCCAACGAGGACCACTGCCTGCACAAGGCCCTCGACACCAACGCGTGGTGTGCCGAGGCCTACCCCGAGCGCCCCTACTGCTCGCCCTGCACGGCCGAGTCCTCGGGTTGCGTGGCCGAGGAGCCCACGGCCGAGTCCTGTCCGAGCTACGCCGCCTCGGCGCGGGACGATGACGATGATGATGACGATGACGATGAAGGCGACGAGGGCGATGACAGCGACGAGACGGGCACGGGCTGAGCCCTCTCTCCTCGCGCCGCCACCAAAAACAAAAGAGCTCCCAGGCTGGGCCGGGGAGCTCCGATGAAGGGGGGCGCTGGCGCGCTCAGCTGGCGCTGGCGCTGGCCTCGGCCTTGACCTTGGTCTTGACCTTCTTGGGCTTCTTGTCCTCGCCGCCCGAGAGCGCGTCGCCCTGGGTGATGTCGAACTTGGGCTTCTTGTTGGGGTCGCAGCCCTTGGTGAAGCCCTCGGCGTCGAACTCGGTCTCGAGCTCGCCGGTCTGCGCGTTCTTCTTGCCCTCGGGGGTGTGGTTGGCCTTGATCGCAACCGTGTGCTCGCCGGCGCGGGCGGGCGAGCAGTAGCTGAGCAGGTAGTAGCTGCGGGTCAGCTGATCGATGCGCTTGCCGATGGTCTCGAAGGCGGCCTGGATCTCGGCGCTGTCCTTGGCCAGGGCGGTGCCCGACTTACCGATGTTCTCGAGGTCGGACTCGCTGAGCTCGTCGCCCAGGCCGATCGCGAACACGTCGTAGGAGCTGTCGCGCACGGACCCGAGCATCTCCTCCTCGGAGACCCGCGAGGCGCGGTCGGTGCCGTCGGTGAAGACCACCAAGGTGCCGATGCGCAGGGGGTTCTCGGCCTTGGCCAGGCCCTCGTCGAGGACCTCGAGGCCCTGGATCACGGCGCCGTTGAGGTTGGTGCTCTTGTCCTTGGGCGTGAAGTTGGACAGGGAGTTGGCGCGGGCCTCGGCGGCGCCGCTCGAGGTCGTGAAGTCGGTGATCTTGTGGATGTCCTCTTCGCCGTCGAAGGCGTAGATCGCGACCTTGTTGTTCTTCTCGACCTCGGAGGTGAAGAGCAGCGCGGCCTCGCTGACCTTGGCGGCGTCCTCGGAGTCGACGACCGAGCCGCTCATGTCGATCAGCAGCAAGGTGTAGTGCGAAGCCGTGACCTCGGGGTTGAGGATGGTCTGCTGGCTCTCGAGGGTGGAGACGAGCTCGCCGTCCTCGTAGATCTCGAACTGCTCGGCCGTCATGCCGCCGACCGGCTCGCCCTTGCCGTTCTCGACCTTGAAGTAGACCGCGACGTTGCTGGGCTTCTCGTAGGCAGTCTCGATGCGGGTGAGCTGCAGGCCGCAGGCGGTGAGCGGGAGAGCGAGGGCCACGCTGGCCAGGAGGGAGAGGGGGCGGAGCGCCGACATCGGGTGAAGAATAGCGGACGCCACGGTTCTGAGAAGGGGGACTGGGTTGGAAGGGTTCCCAGCCGCTCGCTGGATCTGTCTGGCTCAGCCCTGGGCGCCGCGGATCACCGAGAGCAGCGGCACCCCGCGAAAGAGCAGGCGAAAGCCCGAGCCCGACTCGTCGAGGGTGAAGCCTGGCGGCGCGCCGGCGCTGGGGACGAGCTGGTGAGGCGTATCGACCCGCCAGCCAGCCTGGCGCAGGTGGGCCGCCCAGGTCGGGCTGCGCTCGTGTCGTTCGGTGCGGGCGACGCCCTCGTGGCCGACGACGTTGCGGACCTCGGGGGCGAAGAACTCGGTCCAGACCAGGACCGCGTCGGCCTGGGGGAGCATGGCCGCGAGGCTCGAGGCGACCGTGCGGTAGTGGCGATAGGCGAAGAGCAGCCGCGCAGGCAGGCGGTCTTCGACGTGGTCGGAGTCGGGCTCGGTCAGCACGACCTTCTCGGCGCCCAGCTCCTGCAGCAGCGCGAGCACGTCGCCGCGCTCGCGGCCGCCAGCCGCGGCCGGGGGCACGTGGTGGAGGGCGAAGGCGGCGTTGGCGAGGATGTGCCCGCGCAGCTCGGGGAAGTCGGAGGCGGCGAGGGCCTCGGCGCGCCTGCCCACGGGGATGAACTCGACCTCGAGGCCGACCTCGGCGGCGGCGTCGAGGACCTGGGCGCCGGCGAGCTGGAGGGCACCTTGGCCGCTGCCGGGGTCGGAGTCGGGCTCGACGCCGACGACCCGCAGGCGACGGATGCGGGTGCGGGCGAGGGGGTTGCGGAGCAGCGCGCGGACCTGGCCGCCGCGGCCGATGCCGACGTCGATCAAGGTGACGTCGGAGTCGGGCTCGAGGTCGTGGATCAGCGCGCGGTTGGCCGCGGCGTAGGCGAAGGGGATCAGCGGGGTGCGCATGCGCAGGAGCTCGAAGGCCCGCAGCTGCGCCCCCGGAGGCCGCGCGCCGAGGTAGAGGTTGCCGCCGCTGCTGCTGACCTGGCGGCTGCGCCCGAGCAGGGCCTCGGCGAAGGTCCGCACGACCATGGCGCCGTGGCCGTCGTCCTCGTCGGGCATGGTTCGCACCAGCCCCTCGGTCAGCCGGGTGGCGGCCTCGAAGTCTTCGTCCACGAGGTGGCAGGTGGCCTCCCACAGGGCCGAGAGGCGCTCGGCCTCGGCGGGGTCGAGGGCCGTGAAGAAGCCCGAGACCGGGAGGTCTCCGGGCTCGTCGTGGAGCTCGCGGTGGAGGTACTCGAGCAGCGCGGCAAATTTCCCAGTCGACACGGATCTGCTTTACGCGCGGGAGCCGGAGGCATCAATCCCCCGACCACCCATTCATGCCAGGGGCTGGGTGGCGGTGGTCACCCGTGGTCAGGGCGTGGTCAGGCCGCGCTCAGCCGGGCGCGCTGGCAAAGCTCGTCCCAGCGCGCACTCACCTGGCTCGGCCGCCGGGGCAGACCCAGGAGCGTGCCGTGCTCGGTCACGAAGTCGGCCACGGGGGACTCGTAGCTGTCCACCGGGTAGGTGGAGACGTAGCGCTGAAACATGCCCTGGATGCTGAGCATGGTCACCAGCTCGATGATCTCGGGCGGGCTGAATTGACTGGTCACGCGCTCGAGGAGCTCGTGGCCGAGGGTGGCGGGCTGGGAGCTGGCGACTTTGGCCAGGGCGAAGGCCGTGGCCTCGCGGCCGCCCGTGGGGCGGGGCATGAGCGCGCCGCGGAGCTGCTCGATGCTGGCACCAGCACGCATGGCCCAGTGTGCGAAGTGCGCTGCGAGCAGGTCGTTCTTGCTGTTGCGGGCGGCCGCGAAGCAGGCCGCGTGCTTGAGCCAGACCGGGAGCTCGCCGGCGCTGGACTGCACGCGCTCGACCAGCATGTGGGCGAAGACCCGCTTGGCCGGCGTCCGTTCGACGCGCTCGACGTAGTAGGGCACGAAGCCCATGGCCTCGCGGACCTGCTCGTGGACCTTGGCGGGGCGCTTGGCGATGGTCTCGAGGGCGCCGCGGTCGTAGGCGATGATCCCCGCCATGGTCCGGGCGAGCTCGAGCGGCCCGAGGGTCTGGCCGTCGTCGGTGAGCTTGTCGGCCTCGACCACCGACTGGTCGAAGCGCGGGTCGAAGTTCTGCCCCGGGGTCCAGTCGCTGGCCGCCAGGTGGCGCTGGGCCCGGTCGAGCACGCCCCACTCGAGGACCATGCCCAGGGTGTCCATGGCGCAGTTCAAAAAGCCCATGAGCGTGACCGCGAGGGCGATGGCCTCCTCGTGGTCCTCGCTGAAGTGCCGGGCGAGGCCGAGGCGGTGGCTCTCCTCGAGCTCGTTGGGCAGCTTGGCGGCGGCCGTGGCGTAGTCGATGGCCGCGAGGTCGGCGGGGCTGAAGAGCTTGCAGGCCTCGGGGCTCATGGCCTGGGCGTTGCGGGCCAGGTTGCCGCCGGAGCCCCGAAAGACCGTGCCCACGCTGGCCGAGTGGGCGGCGCAGTAGGAGCAGCCGTGGCTGCGGCTGGCCACGTAGAGCACCAAGCTGCGCAGGGCAGGGGGGATACCCCGGCCCATGTCGCAGCGCGGGATGTCGAGCATGGCCGGGACGAGGACGCTGTAGGTCGTGAGCGCTGGCGGCCAGATCTCGAAGTAGCTCATGGCGTGGGGGACCACGCCGAGGATCTGCCGGACCATCATCATGACGGGTCGGTAGCGCCGGATCAGCTCATCGCGGGGGACGGCGTGAGGGCGGAGGGCGTATTCGAGCGTCGGCTTGAGAGCTTGCGCGTTCACCGACTGCCAAAGTAGCACGCGGGGCTCAAAGCG
The DNA here is from genome assembly GCF_011083025.2 of Pseudenhygromyxa sp. WMMC2535. NCBI lineage: Bacteria > Pseudomonadati > Myxococcota > Nannocystales > Nannocystaceae > Pseudenhygromyxa > Pseudenhygromyxa sp. WMMC2535. Next base: position 74,441 of record NZ_JABJWV010000001.1, on the reverse strand, counting down.
AGATGATCCGCGCGGCGACGGCTCCCCACAGGGCTTCGAAATCCTCGCGGGAGAAGCCCGAGCCCGAGGCGATCCAGTCGAAGTGTGGGGGGTTGTGCTCGGGCTCGTGGAGGTGGCCGATGACGTCGAGGTGGTCGGCGGTGGCGGCGTGGAGCAGCTCGCCGTGGAGCTGCGAGCGCGTGGGCACCATGCCGTCGGTGTCTTCGGCGCGGGCGACCTCGCCCCAGGTGGCGCGCATGAGCTTGGACTGGGCCTGGTCCGGGGCCCGACCGAGGCTCTTGGGCATGGGCGCGGAGCGCAGGCGCAGCCAGCGAAAGAGCGCGTGGGTCGCCTGGTCGTAGGGGGACAGACCCAGGGCCAGGTGCGAGCGCAGCACCGGGGCGGGGGCCCGGGCGATCACGCAGCCGTAGAAGGTCTCCGGGCGGTCGCTGACCGCGGCGTTGAAGAGGTCGCAGGCCGCGGGCATCAGCTGGGGGATCAGGTGGGCCTCGGTGCGCAGCTCGGACATGAAGTCGGCGACCGAGAGCGCGCCGCCGCCGAGGCGGTCCTCGTTGCGCTGGAGCTCGGCGATGGCCTCTTGCTCGAGGGTCTCGAGGACCACGTGGATCGGCGTCCCGGGCATCAGGCGCTCGCCGACCAGCGCGCGGGCGAAGCGAAAGGCCAGGCGCGCGGGCAGCCGACCCTGGCGCAGGGCGATGACCGTGAGCAGCGAGAAGGTGCGCAGCAGCGGCTCGCCGATCAGCCCCACGAAGTGATCCGAGAGCGGCGAGCCGCGGTGGGGGGTGCAGATCGTGATCACGCTGCGCACGTGCCTGGCGATGGACTCGACGTCGAGGGGGCCGAGGTTGACGCCGGGGCTGGTCATCAGGCGCGCGTCGAGGCCACCGGAGCTGTGGCCGATGACGTGCAGCGGCTCACCCGGCGGGATCTCGGTGCGGATGACCTCGGCGAGATCGCCGGCGCGCTGGCGCAAGGAGGCGACTGGGCCCGTGCGCACGCGGTGGATCTCCACGTCGAGGCCGCGCGATTCGAAGGCGCGCTGGAGGAGCTCACGGACGTGCGCGAAGTAGACCAGGCGGCCGAAATTCACGAAGCCGAAGAAGCCGGGCACGAGCACGACGTGTTGCTTGGACACGCGATCACTCTACCGTCTGTCTGGCGATGGACACCCCTCGCGCGATCGTCGGCCGCGCGCAGGCTGGTCAGTCCACGGGCCGCGGGGCGGGAGCGGGCGGCTTGCGCCGATTTTGGCTTCGCGCTAACTGACCGTCGTGCCGCGGCTCACCGCCATCATTCCGGTCCGCAACCGCTCGGGGACGCGCCTGCGCAACTGTTTGGCTTCGCTGCGCTGGCAGCTGGCCGGGACCGAAAACTCGAGCGAAAACTCGACCGAGGTTCTGGGGGACGAGCTCGAGATCGTGCTCTCGGACTTCGGCAGCGACCCGGAGCACGCGGCCTCGATCGTCGCGCTGGCCGAGCATTTCGACGCCAAGGTCGCGCGCAACGAGGAGTTCGGCGACTGGAACCGCTCTCGCGCCCTCAACCTCGGCATCCAGCACGCCAGCGCGGACTACCTGCTGTGCACCGACGCCGACATGATCTTCGCGCCCAACTTCGTGTCCTCGATCCTCGAGGTCCACGCGCGGCGACCTCGGCAGGCCCTCGTGGTCTGTGCGTGCTCGGACCTGCCTCAGCGCGTACCGGAGCGAGACTACGCGCTCTCGGACTTCGAGTGGCTGCGCGCCCAGGCGGATCGGCGCAAGAGCATCGGTACTGGGGCCTGCCAGTCGGCCACCCGCGAGTTCTTCTTCCACGCGCGCGGCTACGACGAGGCCTTCGTGCACTGGGGCAGCGAGGATACGGACATGCGCGACCGCGCCCTGGCCTACGGCCTCGAGCTCGAGTGGATCAGCGATCGCACCGAGATGTTTCACCAGTGGCACCCGACCAGCCGCTACTCGCGGCTGATTCAAAACCGCAAGAACGCCATCCGTTACTTTTTCACGCGGCACCAGGTGGTGAAGAACCTCGATCGCTGGGGAAACCTGGGCTGAAAGGGACGCCCAGCGGTGAAAGGGGGGCTCACGGATCCACCCCCCCTGGTCTGCGAAGCGAGTGCGCAGGGAGCGTAGACCGGGGTGAGACCCCATTCGACGACTGTGGGCGGGCCCTTTCCTCAGGCGGTGACAATGAGCGGGGCGCTCACTACCATTGCGGGGCCGCTGCGCCTCGCTCTCCATGTCCGAGACTCCCCAAGCCTTGCCCGACGACGCTGACCTGCTCGAGGCCTGGCGTGGTGGAGACTCGGCGGCGGGCGAAGCTCTGTTTGCTCGGCACTACGATCAGCTCGAGCGCTTCTTCCTCAACAAGGTCGGGCCCGAGCACGTGGGTGACTTGTTGCAAGACACCTTCACCGCCTGCGTCGAAGCGCGGGATCGGGTCGAGAAGGGCGCACGCTTTCGCAGCTATCTGCTGAGCACGGCCTACAACGTGTTTTGTGGTCACCTGCGTCGCAAGTATCGGCGCGGGGCCGACCTCGACTTGGATCTCGTCTCGGTCTACGACCTGGATCCCGGGCCGAGCTCGGTGATCGCCGAGCGCCAGGAGCAGCGTCTGCTCCTCGAGGGCCTGCGGGCCATCTCCGTCAATTATCAGGTGGTGCTCGAGCTGCACTACTGGGAGCAGCTGAGCACCAAGGAGATCGCCGCGGTGCTCGGTGTCCCTGCGGGTACGGTGCGCAGTCGGTTGCAGCGGGCCCGCGAGGCGCTCGAGGCGGCCATCGGCGCCCTGTCGCGCTCGCCCGCGATGCTCGAGAGCACCCTGACGCGCCTCGATGACTGGGCACAGCACTGCGCCCACGCCATGGGCGGACGCCGCGGCTGAGTCACAGGCTGCGTTACAGGGGCCGAGTTACAGGGGCCGAGTGAGAAGGGCTCCGGGCTATAGTCGGGCCGATGCGCGTGCGATACGAGTCCGAGGCTCCGCTGGCGATCCTGACCATCGACCGGCCCGAACGTCGCAACGCCGTGGACGTGGCCACGGCCGAAGCCCTGGCCGCCGCGGTGCGCCGCTTCGAGGCCGACGAGTCCGCCGACGTGGCTGTGCTGACCGGGGCTGGCGCTTGCTTTTGTGCGGGCGCGGACCTCCAGGAGATCGCCCAGGGTCGCCTCAACCACACCGCGGCCGAGGGCGACGGGCCCATGGGTCCCACGCGGATGTCGACGCAAAAGCCAGTGATCGCCGCGGTCGAGGGCTTCGCCGTGGCTGGCGGCCTCGAGCTCGCGCTGTGGTGTGATCTTCGGGTCGCTGCCCGCGACGCGGTCTTTGGCGTGTTTTGTCGGCGCTGGGGCGTGCCGCTGATCGACGGCGGCACGGTCCGCCTGCCCCGGCTCATCGGCCACGCCCGCGCTCTGGACATGATCCTCACGGGCCGCGAGGTCGGGGCAGAGGAGGCCCAGCGCATCGGCCTGGCCAACCGCCTGTGCGAGCCTGGGCAGGCGCTCGAGACCGCCAAGGCCCTCGCCAGGGAGATCGCCGCGTTCCCGCAGGCTTGCCTGCGGGCAGATCGTCGGTCGAGCTACATGCAGTGGGGAGATCCCATCGAGGTCGCCATGGCTCGGGAACTCGAGGGCGGGCAAGAAGTGCTCGACGGCCCGACTTTCGCGGCTGGTGTCGAGCGCTTCTTGGCTCGAAAGCGGGGTTGAGCGGGTTTTTTGTGGACTCGGGGTCTGTGCGCTCGATAGGGTGAGCGCCGTATCGCCATGGCAACCAAAGTCGACTCCGCCATCTCGTTGAGCAACGCCCAAGACCTCGTGGGCTACCTCGGCGAACGTCTACCAAACTACGAGATCAGCGCGCGCGGCCCCAAGGTCGTCGTCGTCGGGGAGGGTCTGGCCACGGGCGTCGGCGTGGTGATCCGCAACGCGAACCAGGTGAAGCTCAACTGGCAGTTCCCGAGCATGCTGGTGCAGATCCTGCTCACGCTGTTCATCGTCTTCACCGGGTTGCTGCCGGGCCTGCTCGTGCTCTTGTTCGTGTGGCTCGCCGTGAAGGGGGGCGTGAAGCGGATCGAGGGCGAGGTCATCGCGGCGCTCCAGCAGCCTGCTCCCGTCTGAGCCTGCTCCCGTCTGAGCCAGGGTTCGACCCGAGCGCGGCGCGATCATGCGCAGCGTGCGAGCTGTCGCCCCTGGAGTCGTGCTCACCGAAGTATCGATTCGCGTCGGTCGACGTGCCGACCTCCAGGCGCGAGCGTCGAGATTAAAAAGAGAGCGCCCCGCGAAGACGGGGCGCTGTCGTGCGCGGTGGCTTGCACCTGCGCGAGGGCTTGCGCGGCGAGCCGCTGGACTCAGGCGTCCTCGACGTGGCCGCGGGTCTCGATCAACCCATAGCCGCCGTCCTCCATGCGGTAGACGACGTTGATGTCACCGGTGTCCGTGTTGGTGAACACCAAGAACTGCTTGTGCATCAAGTTGAGCTGCATGACGGCGTCCTTGACCGAGAGTCGCTCGGCGCGGAACTCCTTCTCGCGGGCGACGACGGGGGCCTCGGCCTCGGCGGCCTCGGCGGCCCGGCGCTGCTCGGCCTCGACCATGGTCTCGGGCTCCTCGAAGGAGTCGGGGGCGTAGACGGTCTGGCGAACACGCGCGGTCTTGCCCTTGTGGGGCTTGTGGTTGGTGATTCGTGCCTTGTAGCGCCGGACCTGCCGCTCCATCTTGGCGAGCGCCATGTCGATGGAGCTGTACATGTTTTCGGTGGTCTCGGAGGCGTGGAGTTGCAGACCATTGCGCAATGTGACGTCGAATTGCGCGATATGGGTGATTTTCTCGACAGAGAAGGTGCAGTTGACCTTGAGCGGATCCGAGAAGTAGCGCTTGATCTTCGTGAGGCGCTCCTCGGCGTAATTACGCAGGGCGTCGGAAGAGTCCATGTGACGGAACACGAACTGAGTCTGCATGCTTGTGGTTCTCCTTGTGGTCGTGCTGAATCGCCCCGGCCAGAGGTCGGGAGCGAAGGGAGTCGTGCCTGAGTCGGGCGCCGGCCCGGCCTCGCCCGGGCGCCACGCAGGGCGTCTTCCGGGGGCGGGGTGGGTGATCGGGGCGCGTCAAAGGCGGAGGCAGTGCTTGCTGGTGAAGGCGGTTGCTAGAACAGCTTGCGTCGCTTGGAGCTCGATAACAAGTTGAGCTGCTCGCGATACTTGGCGACGGTGCGCCTGGCAATTTTGATGCCGTCCTCGCGCAGGAGCTCGACGAGCTTCTGATCGCTGTAGGGGCGGCGCGAGTCCTCGGCCTCGATCAGCCGGCGGATCTTCTCTTTGACGGCCTCGGAGGCGAGCTCGCCCCCGCCACGCTGGGAGATGCCGGCGTTGAAGAAGTACTTGAGCTCGTAGATGCCCTGGGGCGTGTGCACGTACTTGTTGGTGGTCACCCGGCTGACCGTGGACTCGTGCATCTCGATGTCCTCGGCGACGTCCTTGAGGATCAGCGGGCGCAAGTACTGCGGACCCTTCTCGAAGAACTCGCGCTGGAATTTGAGGATCGAGCGGGTGACCTTGAGGATCGTGCGCTGGCGCTGCTGGATCGAGCGGATCAGCCACTGGGCCGAGCGCAGGCGCTCGGTGATGTAATCTTTGGCTTGGCCGCCGTCGTCGCGGTGACCCTTGGCCTTGGCGCCCTTGGCCTTGGCGCCCTTGGGGTCGCCCTGCATGGCCGCGCGGTAGTAGTTGGAGATCTTGAGCTTGGGCAGGCCGTCGTCGTTGAGGCTGACGATGTACTCGTCGCCGAGCTTGTGCACGTAGACGTCGGGGGTGACGTACTGCGGCGACTCGGACACGAACTGCCGGGCCGGGCGGGGCTCGAGGCCCATGATCACCTTGGTCGCCTCGTAGACCTCCTCGAGGGCCTCGCCGGTGTCGCGGGCGACGGCCTGATAGGCGCGCTTCTCGAGGTTGTGCAGGTGCTTGGCGATGATCGTCAGGACCAGGGGATCGTCGATCGGGTGCTCGGGGTGCCGGGCCTGGATCCACAGGGCCTCGGCGAGGTTGCGCGAGGCGATGGCCAGGGGGTCGAGCTGCTGGACGCGGCGCAGGACCTCTTCGACGCGCAGGGTCGAGACCTCGAGTCGACGCGCGATCTGCGGGACGGTGACGCTGCGCAGGTAGCCCGAGGGCGAGAGGCTGCGGACGATGTACTCGGCGACGTCCTCTTCGACCTGGGAGAAATTCGAGAGCCGGACCTGCCACATCAGGTGCTCGACGAGGGTCTCCTCGGCGGCCATGGTCTGCTCGAGGCCGGGGAGGTCGTCGTCGGGGCGGACGCCGGTGCCGGGCATGGAGCCCGAGAGCGACTGGTGCTGGAGGTAGGCCTCCCAGTCGAAGTTGTCGTCGTTGGGCGAGTCGGCCTTGACCTCTTGCTGAGGCGTCTCGGGCGAGGGCGCGGGCTCGCCCGACTCGCCCTGAAGCTCGACGCCGTCTTGCATCTCGACGGAGGACACGGGCTCCTCGCTGCCGGTGCCCATCTCCTGGGCCTCTTCGAGCAGCGGGTTTTCGAGCAATTCGCTGCGGACGAGGTCCTGGAGCTCGATACGCGAGAGCTGCAAGAGCTTGATGGCCTGCTGCAGCTGAGGAGTCATCACGAGCTGCTGACTCATTCGCAGCTCTTGGCGCATGTGCAGGACCATAGGGGTGCCTTTTAGATTATCAGATCGCTAAAGGCGGACCCAGGGCAATTCGCGGGCTCTACCCTGCAAAAATGGCCCGAGAAAGGGCTTGCATGCCCCAGAGAAGTTGCTAGCCACCCTCGGCCATGCACAGTCGTGCACGGTCCGAGGGCGAGCTCGGGACGCTGTTGGGGACCGCTCTGTCGCGGGTGCTCGCGCGAGCGTAAAACACGCTCGCGCGAGCCCACGCTCAGGCGGGCGCGTCGCCCTTGCGACCGCGGTGGTCGAGGGCGGCGGCGATGAACGACGTGAACAGCGGGTGTGCCGCCGTCGGTCGGCTCTTGAACTCGGGGTGGAACTGACAGCCGATGAAGTGCGGGTGCACGCGGGCCGGCAGCTCGACCATCTCGACGAGGCCGCCGTCGGGGGAGGTCCCACACAGCACGAGCCCGGCCTCGCGCAGCTGATCGCGGTAGGCGTTGTTGAATTCGAAGCGATGGCGGTGGCGCTCGGAGATCCGCTCGGCGCCGTAGATCCGCCGGGCCAAGGTCCCGCCGGCGAGATCGCAGTCGTAGGCGCCCAGGCGCATGGTCCCGCCCTTGTGGGTCACGTCGGACTGCGAGTCCATCAGCCCGATCACCGGGTCCGCGGCCTGGGGATCGAACTCGGCGCTCTGGGCCCCGGGGAGCCCGGCGACGTGGCGAGCGAACTCGACCACGGCCAGCTGCATGCCCAGGCAGATCCCGAAGAAGGGCACCTTGTGCTCGCGGGCCCAGCGGATCGCCTCGACCTTGCCGGCGCTGCCGCGCTCGCCGAAGCCGCCGGGGACGAGGATCGCGTCGAGGTGCTCGAGCATCGCCGGGCCGCGAGCCGAGATCTGCTCGGCGTCGACGAACTCGATCTCGACGCCGGTGTTGTTGGCCACGCCGCCGTGGGTCAGGGCCTCGGACAGGCTCTTGTAGGACTCGTGGAGGTCGACGTACTTGCCGACCACGCCGATCTTCACGCTGTGCGCCGGGTTCTCGATCACCCCGACGATCCGCCGCCACTCGTCGAGCTGGGGCTCGCGGCTCCAGATGTTGAGCAGCTCGCAGACCACGTCGTCGAGGCGCGACTCGTGGAGCATCAGCGGGACGCGATAGATGGTCGCCGCGTCGGGCAGGGGGATCACGTTGGCCAGGGGCACGTTGGTGAACAGCGCGATCTTCTCGCGGATGTCGGCCTCGATCGGGTGATCGGCCCGGCACACGAGCACGTCGGGCTGGATACCGATCTCGCGCAGCTTCATGACCGAGTGCTGCGTGGGCTTGGTCTTGATCTCGCCGGCCGTGGGCAGGTAGGGCAGCAAGGTCAGGTGGACGAAGATCGCGTTCTCGGCCCCGACCTCGAAGCGGAGCTGACGGATGCCCTCGAGGAAGGGCAGCGACTCGATGTCGCCGACGGTCCCGCCGATCTCGCAGATCAGCAGGTCGACGCCCTCGGCCGCCTCGAGGATGGCCTCTTTGATCTCGTTGGTGACGTGGGGGATGACCTGGACGGTCTGCCCGAGGTAGTCGCCCTTGCGCTCCTTCTCGAGCACAGACTGGTAGATCTGGCCCGAGGTGTAGTTGCTGTGTCGCGACATGCGATGCGACACGAAGCGCTCGTAGTGCCCGAGATCGAGGTCCGTCTCGGCGCCGTCGTCGGTCACGAAGACCTCGCCGTGCTGAGTCGGGCTCATCGTCCCCGGATCTACGTTGAGGTAGGGGTCGAGCTTCTGCATCCCGACGTTGAGCCCGCGGTTCTCGAGCAGCGCGCCCATGGAGGCGGCGCACAGGCCCTTGCCGAGGGACGACACAACGCCGCCGGTCACGAAGATGAATTTGGTCCGCTTGGTGGAACTACGCCGCCGCACGGGCGCTCCTAGTGGCACGTTCATGGCTGCTGGTCAAGGCGCGACGCGCGAGGCGGCTAGGCGGGCGCGTGTCGGCGAGTGGGCACGAGCCGTGCTCGAGCAGGGCGGGGTCGGGGTGTATGCGATGACGATTCGAAGTCGAGGTCGCGGGGATCGGCGACGCGCGGCGAGGTGTTCTCTCACAGCGCAAGAGCGCGATTTGATCGCTCGTATCGGCGCGAGTCGCTGAGGTCCTCGCAGCCGCGAAAATTGCCGCGTTGGCAGACGCGAGAGCGCGGCCAGGCAGGCCCTCGTCTCGCGTTCCGTCGCGGTCCAGAGGCTCGAACGCGCGCAGGTCCGTCCAGCGAACCAGAGAGCTCAGCTCGCGCGGCGCTGGGGCAGCTCCCCGCGCGAGCGCAGGTCCGCGCAGGTCAGCTCGACGCCGCGCTGGATCGAGACCTTGGGCGCGTAGCCGAGCTCGCGCCGGGCCTTGTCGATGCTGAAGTAGTGGTGCGTGCACATGTAGCGGATCGCAAAGCGGGTCAGGCCGTCCTCGGCGGTCAGCTCGCCGCGCAGGGCGTCGACCTGCTCCTTGATCGCCGCGATCGCGTAGACCAGCTTGCCGGGGACCGCGAACAGGATCGGCGGGTAGTCGAGCTCGGCGAGGACCATGCGCACGAGGTCCCAAAAGGGGATCGGCTCGCCGTTGGTGATGAAGTAAGCCTGGCCGGCGGCGACGCTCTCCACGCCTTTGTCGCGCAGGGCGTCGAGGGCGAGGCAGACCCCGTCGACGAGGTTGTCGATATAGGTGTAGTCGGACAGCCAGTTGCCGAGGCCGACGCGGACGCGCAGCCGCCCGGCGTCGGCCTGGGCGAGCAGCGCGGGGAGGAAGCGGGTGTCGCCGGGGCCAAAGACCACGTGCGGACGCAGGGCGCAGGTCGCCTGGCCGTCGACGCCGTTTTGCGCGAGCACGAGCTTCTCGGCGGCGATCTTGCTGTCGGCGTAGGGCGCCTGGGAGCTGCCGGCGTAGGGCAGGCGCTCGTCGCCGCTTTCGATGTTGCGGCCCTCGTAGACCACGCTGCCCGAGGAGATGTAGACGAAGCTGCCGACGCCGCGGCTGCGGGTGGCCTCGAGCATGTGGCGGGTGCCCTCGAGGTTGACCGACCAGACCATCTCGGCGTGGTTTTGCTTGGTGTGGACCAGCGAGGCGTTGTGGATGACGGCGTCGACGCCCCCGGCCTCGGCGAAGGTCGCGTCGGCGGCGGCCTCGACGGTCGCGCGATCGCTGATGTCGACCTCGCGGTAGCGCGCGGCGGCGAGGGTGGGGTCCGTGGGCGCGCGGCCGACGTCCCAGATCGTGACTTTGTCGCCGCGCGCGATCAGGGCGCGGGCGATCGCCGCGCCGATGAAGCCTTTGCCACCGGTGATCAATACGTGAGCCATGGTCGCCCTCGTTCTTCGCTGTGCCTGGTGTCTGTCGCCTACTTCGCGCTCAGCCGCGCCAGCGGACGCTGCGTTGCCAGGCGCTGAAGCCGGCGGGCTCGGCAGTCGCGCCCGCGCTCGTGGACTGGCGCCGAGCGTTCGCGGCAGCGACCGCGGCCGCGGCCGCGACCACCTGCGAGCGGGCCTCGTCGAGCTCGTGGGCCTCGACCAGGGCCTGGTGCTTGTCGATGTAGTGGGTGTCGAAGTGGCCAGCGACGAAGTCGGGCTCGTCGAGCACGCGCAGGTGGAAGGGGATGTTGCAGTCGATGCCGAGGACGACCGTGTCCTGGAGCGCCCGGCGCATGCGCCCGAGGGCGATGGCGCGGGTCGGGCCCCAGGCGATCAGCTTGGCGATCATCGGGTCGTAGTGGCTCGAGACCTCGCTGCCCTCGCGCACGGCGGCGTCGATGCGCAGGCCAGGCCCCTCGGGCCAGCGCAGGCGCAGCAGCGGGCCGGGGCTGGGCAAGAAGCGCAGCGGATCTTCGGCGTAGATCCGGCACTCGATCGCGTGGCCGCGCAGGGGGATGTCGGCCTGGGTGTAGCCGAGCGGCTGACCGGCGGACACGCGGATCATGTCCCAGACGAGGTCGCGGCCCGTGGTCATCTCGGTGACCGGGTGCTCGACCTGCAGGCGGGTGTTCATCTCGAGGAAGTAAAAGCGCGGCTCGCCGTCGGCTTGCTCCTCGAACAGGAACTCGACCGTGGCGGCGCCGACATAGTCGACGGCGTGCGCGACCTTGCAGGCGGCCTCGCCCATGGCCGCGCGGATCTCCGGGGTCATCTGCGGCCCGGGGGAGGGGGCCTCCTCGATCACCTTTTGGTGGCGGCGCTGCACGGAGCAGTCGCGCTCGTTGAGGAAGACCACGTTGCCCTGGCTGTCGGCCATGAGCTGGATCTCGACGTGGCGGGCCTGCATGACCGCGCGCTCGACGAAGATCCGATCGTCGCCGAAGGCCGCCGCGGCCTCGCGCTGGGCGGCCTCGAAGCCGCGGCGCAGCGCTTCGTCGTCGTGGACGATGCGCATGCCCTTGCCGCCGCCGCCAGCCGAGGCCTTGACCATCAGCGGGTAGCCGATCTCCTTGGCCGCGGCGAGGGCGTCATTGACGTCGGCGAGGTCCTCGCGCCCGGGGACCAGGGGGACGCCGGCGGCCTGCATGGCCTTGCGGGCGCGGACCTTGTCGCCCATGACGTTCATGGCCCGGGTGCCGGGGCCGATGAAGGTCAGGCCGGCGGCCTCGCAGGCCTCGACGAAGCTGGCGCGCTCGCTGAGGAAGCCGTAGCCGGGGTGGATGGCCTCGGCCCCGGTCTGCTTGGCGGCCGCGATGATCCGGTCGGCGCGCAGGTAGCTCTGGGCCGAGGGCGTGGGGCCGATGTGCACGGCCTCGTCGGCTCCGGCGACGTGGGGGGAGTTGCGGTCGCCGTCGCTGTAGACGGCGACCGTGGCGATCCCGTGCTCACGGCAGGTTCGGAACACGCGCAGGGCGATCTCACCGCGGTTGGCCACGAGGATCTTGGAGAAGGGCGCTCGAGTCTGGCTCACGGTCCGGGCAGCTTCGCCCGCGCAGCCACGACGCGCAACGCCTCGGGGGGATCGTCCCCGAAGCAGGGAGCAGGGCGCCCACGGGGACGATCATGCGCTCGTGGGGACGGAGCGGATCGAGGAGTTTCAGGCGATCGCCGCGGCGAAGAGCAAGTGCAGGCGACGAAGCTCGCTGTCGAGGTCGCAGGGAAACCACAGCAGCGGGCGGCCGACGAGGGGCACGCGCGCGGGGCCGGGCTCGGCCGGCCAGCCGAATTCGGCCCGGGCGAAGGCGGCGATCACCGGGTCGCTGCCCAGGCTGGGGATCTCCGTGGCGTGGCGCTGGCGCTCCTCGGGGGGCTCGCCCGCGAAGGCGAGCACGGCGAGGCGACCGTCGTCGCCAGGGCTGGTCGAGCGGTGCGGGACCGCGGCGAGCAGCCGCGCCTCGTCCTCGCTCGGCCGAGACATGCGTGCGTAGCCGGAGGTGACCAGGGCCAGGCGGACGAGCTCCGTGGCGCTGCGTCGGGCGAGGAGCTGGGCGCAGCGGAAGAAGAAGCGGTCCGGCGGCTCGCGCCAGGCGATGTACTCGGCCACCAAGGTGGCGACGCAGCGCCGGCCGGTCTCGTCGACGCAGGTGGCGAAGAGCTGGAGGCCGCGATCGATGCCGTCGCGGGCCCACGGCTCGGATACGGCAGGGGCGAGCTCGCTGGCCAGGGCGGCGCCGGCCTCGAGATCGATCTCGGCCCAGGCGCGACCCCAGGTGCGCCGCGGGGCCCGGCGGTCGCGGCCGCGGGCGCGGGCGACCATGGCGAAGAAGCGGCGGGCGTCGAGGCTCTGGGCCTCGCGGCGGGCTGTGCTGGCGACCCGCTCGCAGATCTCCGAGACCTCGAGGGCGCCGGCGTCGGGCTCGGGGCTGGGCTCTGCGCTGGGATCGGGGGCGATCCTCATGCCGGCCTCCCTAGGAGCCCGTGGAGGAACCCAACACGACACCTGGCTTGGTCTTTTCGCCGAGGGCTTTGTCGCCAAAACTTGCAGTACGCCCGGTACAGCGGCGTTTTGGCTTCGCGCCCTCGACGGAAATCCTGGCGCCAGGAGCCGCGCTGGGTTCCTCCATGGGCTCCTAGGCGCCCGTGGAGGAACCCAACACGACACCTGGCTTGGTCTTTTCGCCGAGGGCTTTGTCGCCAAAACTGGCAGTACACCCGGTACAACGGCGTTTTGACTTCGCGCCCTCGACGGAAATCCTGGCGCCAGGAGCCGCGCTGGGTTCCTCCACGGGCACCGAGGTCCCGACGAGCGCCCGGGCCGGACTGCTCGTTGGCGTCGGGGCCGAGGGCCGGGCTGGAGTTCGCGCCGGGCCGCGCCTGCTTGGGCCATCGGTCCATGGTTGATTCGAGTCGGGGTGCGAAGAGTGGAGACTGAGGGGCGACCGGGGAAGCGGCGGGTCGGCGGGGATCGGCTCGAGGCGGAGCTCAGGCCGCGTCGCTGTCGGCGACCGCGAGGCTGGTCTGACTCTGAGCCTTGGCGGACCCAGCGTTGGATGCGGCCTTGGCTTTGCGCGGTCGGCCGCGGCGGCGCTTGGGGGCGAGGGCTCGGCCGTCGAATTTGATCTCGGCCAGGGCCGACTGGAGATCGGCGTCGCTCGAGGCGAACACGCTGGCATAGGCGTGCGCTTTTTGGGCCTGCTCGATGAGGCTGGCCTGGCCGGCCTCCAGCGCCTCACGCGCGCGAGCGACGGCCTCGAGGGCCGACTGGAGCACCTCGCGCCGAGACTCGACCTCGGCGGCGGAAGCGGCGAGGCTCTCGCGGTCGACATCGGGGAAGCTGACTTCGGCCAGCGGCCCGCTGAAGAGCTCCAAAACGGCGCGGACGGGCGCGGGGATCGGCGAGGGATCTTGCGTGCTGCTCATACGACTACCTGTCTCTTAGTTCAGTCTTTTGCCAGGCCATAGAGCAGGTGTCAAGCGAGCCCGAAGCGATTTTGGGGCCTGCCCGAGGTGGGTGATCGAATCACCACCCTCACCGAGTTGGCGGCGCGCTCGCGGGTCACTCGAGCCGCGAGCGCAGCAAGTCGTCGACGCTGTCGACCTCGAGCGCCCGGGCTGCGCAGGCCTCGAGTTCGTCGAGCTGGGCCGCCTGAAGCCGAGCCCACTGCGCCGCGTTGGGCACGAGTCCGCGCCGCCCCAGGAGCGCGCCGAGCAGCCGCAGCATGCCCTCTTTTTGGCCTTGGCTGAGGCCCTGGCTCAACCCCTGGCTGAGGCCTTCCTCTCGGCCCTCCCGCCTCCCAGCGAGGAAGGTGCCGCACTTTCGTTCTAGCTGACTGACTTGCATGCGCTCCTCCATGGGCATCTCGCCCAAGATGATTTTTCGGTGCTCGTCGCCGAGCCCCGCCAACACGGTCGCAGTATAGCGTTGTCGCAATTGATTGGGTTGTCGGCGAGCGACCTCGATGGCCGTCCTCGCGGCCGCGAGGTTGCCGTGGTGCCCGTGCACCGTCCCCGACAAGATCGCATCTGTAGGCCTCTCGAGGCCGTCCAGGACGGAATCCACGCGAGGGATGGTGTGGCGATCGAAGAGATAGGGGCGAACCGTGAGGGCTGTCCCAATGCTCCAATTGGCCAGCTTTCGGGACACTCTCTCTTTGAGGCTGACCACGCCCAAGTGCACGGGGAGATCATGTCGATCCACGACCAAGCCCAAATATGACGCGATTCTTCGCTGCTTTTGCGGGTCGTCGTCGAGCTGGACCTCGATGACGATCACCACGCCGCCCTCGTCATGTGCCGGATCTTCATGGACGAGCAGCAGATCCATGCTGCGCGGCAGCATCCGCAAGACCCGCTCCGCGTCCCGGTGAAAGGCGGCGTGCCGATCGACGAGGCAGCCGGGGGCGGTGGTCAGGACGCGACCATCGATACCTCTGGCGAGGCGAACCGCGAGCGCAGGATCCTGGAGAAAGAGCGAGACGAGGCCCTCGTGCAGCGTACTGAGCATTGCGAAGGTGTCTTCGGCCCGCGTCGCCGGGGCGTGCATGGTTTTCTCGAAATTCGTGTTGCCCGAGCCGGGCGCGCGCCTTCACAGACTCTCAGCCCGCGGGCTCGAGCGGGGGAGATTCGACGCCCCGGCGCTGGCAGGCAGCGAACTGCGCCTCGGCCATGTCCTCGCGCTCGCCGACGAGGCGCATGCGCTGATCGACGGGGACGCAGTAGCTGGTCGCGGCGTCGAGGCGCTCGCGCAGCGCGGGCACGTCGAGGTGGGGGTCGAGCTGGTTGAGGCGCAGGAGCGAGTCGCCGCCGCCGGTCACCAAGCTCGCGCCGTCGTGGCCGACGGCGAGGTTGAGGCTGCGCTCGCCGACGGGCAAGACCACGGGATCATCGTGGGCGCCGTCGCGCGGCCACAGGCGTAGGTTCCCGTCGAAGGAGAGCGCGGCGATCACCCGATCTTCGAATACGAACTCGGCCTGGCGGATCTCTCGGAGCGAGCCCGTGAAGGTCGCCGGGACCTCGGGGAGCTCGAGATCCCACAGGTAGACCTTGGTGTCGTTGCAGCTGGCGAGCAAGAATCGACCGCTGCGATCGATGTCGAAGCCGACGACGGAGCCGCCGTGATCCAGCTCGAGGGGATCGGGATCGTGGCGACCGTGGGCGTCGATGGTCCACACGCGCACCACCTGGTCCATGCCGCTCGAGAACAAGCGGTCGCCCGTGGGCGAAGGCATGAGCTTCCAGGCGCGCGAGGCGTGGCCCTGGAAGCTCGTGAGCTCGGCGGGGCGGGCGGGCATCGGCCACAGCTGGATCTTGCCGTTTTGGCCGGCCGACGCGAGCCAGCGGCCCTGGGGATCGAAGGTGACGTCCGTGACTCCGTGGAGCAGCGGCGACTCGTGGAGGTGGTAGCCGAGGATCGTGGGCTCGAGCTCGCCCTTGGCGAGGTCGGCGAAATTCCACAGCATGACCTCGCCGCTGTGGGAGCCCGCCGCCAGCCAGGCGCCGTCGGGGGAGAAGACGAGGGTGCGGGTGAAGGGGGAGGGGACGGGGAGCGAGTAGATGGGCGGGCCGAAGTCGTCGAGGTCCCAGATCTGGACCAGGCGATCGTCACCGCCGCTGGCCAGCATGCCGTCGGGGTGGGTCGCGAGGGCGTAGACCAGCGCCAGGTGGGCGTGCTGGCGCTGGGGCGGGCCCGGGGCTTGGTGCTCGCCGGGCCGCGAGAGGCGACGGACCACGATGTCGCCGTGGCGGTCGCCGGAGATCAACAAGGAGCGCTGGTCTTCGATGTGCAAGACGGTGGAGGGGGCCTCGAGGCCGTGGAGCTCGGACGAGACCTGGCGCCAGCGGGCGTCCCAGATGCGCACGCTGCCGTCGGTGGAGGCGGTGGTCAGCAGTTCGCCGTCGAGGCTGAAGCGCACGCGAAAGACGTCGGCGTCGTGGCCGATGAGGACCTGGGGCTGGCCGCCGTCGACGGGCCACAGCCTGCCGGCGCCGTCGCGGGCGCCCGTGGCCAGCAGGCGGCTGTCGGGGGAGAAGGCGATGGACCATACGTCGCCAATGTGGCCGTCGAAGCGCTGGGGCTCGCCGACGCGGCTGCGGACCTCACCTGGTCCTGCGGCTTCGAAGGGCCACAGCGCGGCCACGTCCGAGCGCGAGCCCGCGGCGAGGTAGCGGCCGTCGGGGGAGAAGCGCACGCGGTGGACCGGGGCGCCGAAGTCCATGAGGTCGCGGCCGCGGTCGTCGTTGGTGTGGAGATCGAACAGGCGCACGTGCCCGTCGACGCTGGCGGTGGCCAAGGTCGCGCCGTCGGGGGAGAGGTCGAGGAACTGGACCGGGCCGCCGTGGCCAGCGAAGACGCGGGTGGCGGCCTCGGGCTCGGCCAGGGACCAGAGCGTGGCGCGGCCGGTGCCGTCGCCGAGGGCGAGGCGCTCTCCCCCGGCGAAGAAGCGGGGGACCCATACGATGCCCTCGCTGGCGAGGATGACCTGCGGGGGCGGAGGCGGGGTGTCGAGGGCGTCCGGGAGCGTCCAGACCCGCGCACGGCGATCGCGTCCCACGGACGCGAGGCGGCGCCCGTCGGCGGAGAAAGCCGCCATCCACGAGGTCCCGTTGTGGCTCCCGATCAGCTGCGCGCTGATCGTGGCGCTGCGATCGAGGGCGTCGGGGTCGGGCACGGGCCACAGGCGGACGGCGCCCGATTGATCCGTGGTCGCGAGGCGGCGTCCGTCGGGGCTGAAGGTCGCGGTCAGGACGCTGTTGGCCTCACCGTCGACCGCGTGGCGCAGCTCGAGGGCCGCGCCGACGTGGCCCTCGGCGTCGAGGGGCCACAGGCGGGCGCTGCCGTCCTCGCCCGCGGTGGCCAGCCAGCGGCGATCGGGGCTGAACTCGGCCCACATCACCCGGCCGCCGTGGGCCTGGAAGGCGCTGACGCTGATCGGCCGCGAGAGCACGTTGACGGCGGCAGAGCGCCAGCCCGGGGCCTCCTCGGGCTGCTCGGCGTCGCGCAGCAGGGCCGCGGCGGCGGTCGGGTCGCGCGACAGGCCCTTGGCCGCGAGCACCCGGGCCGTGTCGCGGGCCCGGGTCGCGCTCGCGCGGGCCTCCTCGAGGGCGCGGTCGCGCTCGGCCTGGGCCGCGAGCTCGCTGCGGAGGGCGCGGGCCTCCTCGACGCGGGCCTCGCGGGCGAGGCGGTCGGCCGCGAGGGCGCTGCGCCGCTGGGCGCTGGCGAACCAGCCGGCGCCCACCAAGGTCGCGAGTACGCCGGCGGCGACCAGGCCGCGGCGCCGTCGCCATCGTCGGCGACGCTCGGGATCGTCGCCGAGCGCGTCCAGCAGGCGCGCCATCGTCGGCCAGCGCCGGCCGGGGTCGCGCTGGAGCGCCCGGACGATGCGCTGGCGCAGCCACGCGGGGATCGGGGCGTCGGCGGGCGGATCCCTGAGCTCGCCCGAGAGCACCGCGAACATCAAGGTGCTCGTGCTCGCCCCGCCAAAGGGGCGCTCGCCGTAGAGCGCCTCGTAGAGCGCGACGGCGAAGCTGAATTGATCGCTGCGCGCGTCGAGGGTGCCGGCCTCGAATTGCTCGGGGGACATGTACGCGGGCGTGCCGACCATGGCCCCCGTCCGGGTCAGGGGCGCCAGCCATGGCGTGCGATCGCGGTCCGCCGTATCGCCGCCCATGCTCGGGCTCGAGGCCTGGGTGTCGTCGAGGGCGATCGAGTCGGCGCTGGCGGGCGAGGGATGGGGCAGGGGAGGGGGATGGGTCGCGGCCTGCTCGGCGGGCAGCCCGGCCTCGCGGGCGATGCCGAAGTCGAGCACCCGCGGCCGGCCGTCGTCGCCGACGATCACGTTGTCGGGTTTGAAGTCTCGGTGGACGATCCCCGCGCCGTGGGCCGCCGCGAGCCCGCGCCCCGCGGCCACGAACATGGCGAGGAGCTGTTGCCAGGGCAGCGGCGCCCCCTCGCGCTCGGCCGCTCGCCGCTGCGCGCCGACCCACTCGCCGAGGGTCGGCCCGGTGACGAATTCCATGGCCACGTAGAGCTGCTCGCCGTAGTCGCCGACTTCGTAGATCTGTGACCCCCGGCTGCAAGCAAGCATGATCGCTGCTGAATTTGGGCCCCAACTGGCAGCTGGGGGCTCCCCAGACAAGACAAAGCCTCCCGCTGGCGATGCCGGCGGGAGGCTTTGTCTTGCT
Organism: Pseudenhygromyxa sp. WMMC2535; assembly: GCF_011083025.2. Lineage (NCBI taxonomy): Bacteria > Pseudomonadati > Myxococcota > Nannocystales > Nannocystaceae > Pseudenhygromyxa > Pseudenhygromyxa sp. WMMC2535. The sequence goes on along the minus strand of NZ_JABJWV010000001.1, from coordinate 56,242 downwards.
GAAAGGGTGGAGAAATCTCGGAGAAGGATCCGAGGCTTCTCCGGCGCGGGATGCTCCGTCCGGTGACCTCCCTGCTTGGGAGAGCCTACTGGCCTGCGTCTGCTCGAGGCGTTGCCTTCATCGCGTTCAAGGACACGAGGAGATGGTGGGTGGTCGAGAGCTCCAGCCAGGTCGAACGAGGGCGGAAGGGGCAGGCCCCGCTCGGACGGGCTGGTGGGACGTAACGGGCTTCAACGGGGCCGCCCTCAAACGAGGGCGGAAGGCTGGACGCTGACGCGGGCATGCCGGTCTATCGCGTGCTTCAACGGGGCCGCCCTCAAACGAGGGCGGAAGGCACGCACGACCGCAACGCCGGTACATCCACCCCATCATTGCTTCAACGGGGCCGCCCTCAAACGAGGGCGGAAGGCTGCCCACCCTGATTCGGTCTCTGCCGGATATTATTGCTTCAACGGGGCCGCCCTCAAACGAGGGCGGAAGGCTGGGGAAGCAGGGCGGCCGCATCGAGTTGCTCGCTTCAACGGGGCCGCCCTCAAACGAGGGCGGAAGGTCAACCGCGGAATCCTGGCCAAGACGCTGAGCGATGGCTTCAACGGGGCCGCCCTCAAACGAGGGCGGAAGGCTGTACGCCCGCGCCCAAGAGGCTCTGGTCCGTGTCCTGCTTCAACGGGGCCGCCCTCAAACGAGGGCGGAAGGGCCGTCACCATCGGCGGCAAGTTCGGGGCTCGCGGCTTCAACGGGGCCGCCCTCAAACGAGGGCGGAAGGGAGAGATCCAGTCCGTGATCCAGGTCCCGGTTAGATGGCTTCAACGGGGCCGCCCTCAAACGAGGGCGGAAGGCTGACGGCCACCCCCGGCACCGAGTGGACCAGGGTCATCCAGCTTCAACGGGGCCGCCCTCAAACGAGGGCGGAAGGAGAGGCTTTGTTCTCCAGCCTCCTCACGCTGCGAAAGCTTCAACGGGGCCGCCCTCAAACGAGGGCGGAAGGCTCCGGCCAGGAGCCGGTGGATTCGATCTTTGCTTCCTTGCTTCAACGGGGCCGCCCTCAAACGAGGGCGGAAGGCCAAGGCCAGATTCACCGCGAGTCGGTGAAGCGAGAAGCTTCAACGGGGCCGCCCTCAAACGAGGGCGGAAGGATGGAGGGGAGCGAGGACTCGCACTCACGGGACCGGCTTCAACGGGGCCGCCCTCAAACGAGGGCGGAAGGAGACACGTCGATGGACCCGGCTGCCTGGGCCGCGTCGCTTCAACGGGGCCGCCCTCAAACGAGGGCGGAAGGCGCTCGTCGCCTGGGCCTCGCTGCGCACCCCCCCCGAGCTTCAACGGGGCCGCCCTCAAACGAGGGCGGAAGGATCGTCAGGACGACGGAAGAGATCGTCAATGATATGCTTCAACGGGGCCGCCCTCAAACGAGGGCGGAAGGGCGGTCGCTCCCTTGGCCCAGCAATGCGGGCCGACGGCGAAGCTTCAACGGGGCCGCCCTCAAACGAGGGCGGAAGGGGCTCTTTTCTAACCCCTCGAAATTACAAGCTTTCTCAGGCCTTTTGCACGCAGGGCGATTTCGCGCTCGGGTGAACTCTGTTCATGTGGTTCTCTTCAATTTTCAAACAGCCCGCCACACCCCTCTCAGAACCCGAATTCGTCATTTTGCACGCAAGACCGGGGTTTCACTGCGTCCAACCCCGCGTGCAACGAACCTACACTTCATACTCCAGACTCAAACCTAGCGTTCGTGATCATACACACTATATGTACATCGATGGAGTGACTAATCAATTCACCTACTCACTGAGCCTGACATCGAGAGACGCGACCGCGGGAGCAAAGCGCAGGCGGGCCCCTCGGCGAGTGCGGCCTACGGCAGCGGGCCCTCGGTCTCGGACGTCCACATGCACCTATACCGCATCGCTGATCACCAGCAGCCGCACCGCGGGATCATCGGCCGCTCCCGGACCGAGACACCAAGCACAGCTTACCCCTTCAGGCAGTCGAGCAACACCTGCAACACCCTGAGCATCTGCCTCACCTCCTGCGTCTCGAGCCCCCTGAGTAAATCCTGGAGCTCCCGACTCGGATCCAGCTCGCCAAACTCGAAGGCCGCGAAGAGCGTGCTGAGGCTGAGCGTCATTCCCTGGGAGAGCTTCCTCAGCGTGTCGAGGCTCGGCGAGAAGTTCCCCTTCTCGAGCCGGCGGATCGTGTCCGCGGACAACCCCGAGCTCTCGGCGAGACCCTCTTGAGTCATGTTCCGAGCCTTGCGCAGAGATCGAACATGACTGCCAAAGTCTTGGCTGAACTTCTTGTCGGTCGTGTTCATCAATCACCGATACCGATTCGATAGAGACCTTCTCGCTCAGGAGGCGAGCTCGCATTTCGGGCGATCACCACAGCGGGCCCAGGCTCAGGGTGCACGAGACAAAAGGATCGGCTCGCACGTAGGCGTTGCCGGAGTGAGTCTGGAGCAGGGTAGGCACGCCATCTCGTGTCTGATAGATCTCCAGCCGCCGTCGGGGCCGGTCGATGAGCCAGACGAAGGCCACTCCGGCTTCGGCGTAGCGCGGCAGCTTGCGCTGGCGGTCGAGTTCCTCGAACGCAGGCGTGAGCAGCTCGCAGACCCAGTCTGGCCGCTTCTGGGCGCAGATGTGCTGCGCCTCGAACTTCGTGGCCTCGCCCTCGTAGCGCCACCCCGCGATGCCGGGCACGAGCAGCTCCTCTCCATCGAGCCGGAGCAGGGGCTCCTCGAGGAGTAGCCATCCCTCGAGCCGCTCCAGCTCGCTGAGCAAGGTCGAGCGCACCACGAGGTCGAAGAAGTGGGGCGCGGGTCGGCTGTAGAGGTCTCCCCCGATCAGCTCCGTCACCCGGTCTTTGCGATCGTGCTGGTTGAAATCACGAAAGGTGGCCCCTCGCTTGATGGGCTTGGGCAGGGCGCGGCTCATCGCAGGCACGCAGGAGGGGCCCAACTAGGAACGCTCTACCAACCCCCAGCGTGTTCCGCTGGTCTGACCGTGACGCCGCACGACCCCCGCAGCCTCGAGACGGTGCATCGACGCTTGCAGCTTCCAGCGAGGGCCCCCGAGGCGAGTTCGCAGGTAGGCCGCCGCGACAGGCCGTCCAGCTGCGGTGAGCACCTCGATGGCGAGCTCATCGAAGTCCTCCCCGGTGGCCTTCTTGGCGCGCCCCAGGCGGGCGTAGTCGATCGCTGACGGGTCGGAGTCGCCGCCCTGCGCAGTGCGGCTCACCTGGAGGAGCTCATCGATCGTCAGGGTTCTGAGGACCGGAGCCAGGGGGTCGTCGCTCATGACGAAGCTGGCGAGCTCGCCGAGGCTGATCTCCGGATGACCATAGATGACGCGGAGCACCGCGCTGCGCTGACCGTCTTCGAAGAGGGCTTCCAGGCTCACGCCCATAAACAGGTGCCCACCGCGAATTGATAGTGAAAGACTGAGAAATAAAAGGGAGAGGTTCCTCACAGTCTTGCGCGAGTCTGAGAGCTCGTGAACCCGGGCCGAGCTCGGCCAGCCACGCCCATGCAATTGAGCCGGTTCTTTCTATGCGGATGTGCATGGTTGCTGACAGTCAGCCCGTACTAGAGAAGACCCATCGTCAGGCGGAGCTGCTGCCCGAGACCCGGGGAAGGCTCTGGGCCTCGCCGAGCACCTTCCGAAGCCGGCGCACCACCTCCCCCATGCGCCATCGAGCCGCGCTCAGGTGGATGGACTCGTCTGCGGCGAGGGCTTCGGGTCGGCCTCCGCTCAGTCGATGTCGAAGCGCGCGCACGAAGATCGAGCCGAGCTCGGCGACCGCGCTCTCCAGCCGGCGAACTTGCTCGCGCCGCTCGAACGCCTGGCTTGGGCTCTCGTCTCGCGCGACCAGCTCGACGTCGAGCTGCTCCCAGGAGCGCCGGGCCTTGCTCGGCCGCGACCAGACCCGCTGGTTCTTCGCAAACACTCGAACCCAGCGCAAAAACGAGTCCTCCTGCCGAGCTTCGAAAGACCCGATCTTGCGCCATAGCGCCTCGAAGGCGTCATGGGTGAGATCTTCCGAACCCAGCATCCGCTCGAACTCCTCGTATAGCGCCCTTCCCAGCGCATCGACGGCACCAGGCTCCTCTGCAATTGCGGCGACTCGCAGTCTCTCCAAATGCCTGGCCAACTCCTCGTCGTTCACCATCAAACGCTATCACTCGCTGCAACCACCACGAAACTGTACCAAAGTTCAAGCGCATTGGTGTAGGGTTGGCCCCCAGGGATCCTCGTGGCGATCGAGTACCAACCCGAAGAGCGACATGTACCGATGTCGCACGAGGAGATCGAGCGTGAGTACGCCAAGTACTTCGGTCCCGATGGGGAAGATCTCGATCCGCCTGCTGAGATCTACGAGTACAAGGACCCCTACGCCCAGGGGCCCTGGCGAGCGCTGCGGCGCGAGGTCGATGTCCACCACCGACGTGCGTTGATCAACGCGGGTCAACGCAAGACCATCGGACGCTTCGAGCTGCTGCGGATGATCGGCTACGGGGGCATGGGCGTGGTGTTTCGGGCCTGGGATCCCACGCTCGGGCGGTTGGTGGCGCTCAAGCTGTGGACCGACGTGATGCCCAGCGGGGACACACGGATCCTCGAGGAGGCCCAGGCCCTGGCTCGTCTCTCGCACCCCAACGTGGTCTCGGTGTTCGACGTCGGCGAGTACGAGGGCCACCTCTACGTGGTGATGGAGTTCATCCGTGGTCAGGACGCCGCGCACTGGGATCCGCGCCACTGGAGGGAGGTGCTCTATGTTTACGGCCAGGCGGCCCGTGGCCTGATCGCCATCCACGAGGCAGGGCTCGTCCACAACGACTTCAAGCCCGAGAACCTGCTGCTCGGGGACGATGAGCGCGTGTGCGTGGCGGATCTTGGCCTGGCGGCGTCGATGCCCCGGGGCAGTGAGTCGGAGCAGAGGCCCGGGGGTACGACCGGCTACATGGCGCCCGAGCGCGTGATCGGGGGTCCTGGGGATGCACAGTCCGATCAGTTCTCGTTTTGTGCGGCGGTCTACGGGGCGCTCTATGGGGCGCTGCCCTTTGGTGGAGGGACACGCATCGCCGTGCTCGAGGCCATGGAGGCCGGGAAGTTGGCGGCCGGAGACAGAGCCCTGCCGGGGATCCCTCCGCGGGTCCGGGCTGCGTTGCTTCGGGGGCTGGCCTGGCGAGCGCAAGACAGGCACCCGAGCATGGAGGCCCTGCTCGCCGAGCTCGAGAGCGCGGAGCGAGAGGCACTGGAGCGGAAGACGCGCAGGCGATCGATGTGGGGGCAGGTGCTCCTGGGGGGTCTGCTCTTGGCCTTCGTGGGAGGATTTGCGGCAACCAAGCTCGGAGATGTGCCTGGTCGTGAGAGCTCCATGGCAGTCCTGCCGTTGCCCTCGGTCCCCAGGTGGTGGGTGGGGTTACATGAGAACCTCGAGGCGTGGAACGCGGCATCCGCGGGGCAATCTCGCGAGGTGTATGAGCACTGGCGAAACAGCCGCGACATCTTGCGACCCGATCACCCCTCTCTTCATGGTTTTTTATCCACTCGCGTTGGAGAGCAGATCATTGCCAAACATGAAATCATTGATGACATCGTTGTTGCGAGCTGGATTTTGGAAGGAGCAGCCGACGCATGGGAAGAAGCGGAAGCCTGGGAGAGGGCATCACACGCTAGGCATCGTGCTGCGTCTCTATTTAGGATGAGTGGAAGTAGCGAAGCTGCCGATGCCCAACTGAAGTGCATTGCAGAAAATATGAACAATAAGAAGTGTCATCCCTCTCCGCAGCCAACGGTGCCGTCGGAGTTCGAGTAGGGTGAGTCACAGTTCAAGAAAAACCCTCCGCAGTATTCTGCAATGCTCAGCTCGTAGCAGGCATCGAGATGCTCAAAGCAGCAAAGCGGAGCGACGTAGACAAGGTCGCTTCCTGAAGGAGCGAGATCATCACAGAACCCTCGATCACAGGCATCGTCGAAGGGCTGGTAGCACACGACCTCCCCGTTGATCTGCTCCCCGTAGTCGCACCACATCTTGATGCCTGTCGTGCATCGCCCGTTTTCGTCGGTGGCCGTACAGCTCGCGCTCGCGCCGATCGAGCAGCACACGTGGTCAGCCCACAGGGGCGCGTCGGGCCCGGTCCACTGGCAGAAGCGGGATAGCCTGGTGCCCTCGCTGTCGGTGACTGGGGCGCCGATCTCATCGAGGTAGACGTCATCGCAAAGGTCCGGGAGCGAGGCCAAGGCCGAGGCCGGCAGCAGTAGTCCCAGGGCAAAGGCGAGTATGAGCGTGGTGTTCTTGATCATGATGGGCTTCCTCGAAGGGCCAAAGGTAGCCCACTTCGACGCTGAAAGGCGCGAGGCGCTCAAATGAGCCTCCGGCCGAAGCTCCAAAGAGCTCAGTACCAGCTGGCTTCGCACCCTGGGTGTTCATGCTCAGACAGTTGCCGTAGTCCTCCATCGCTGGATTCGCGCAGTCGAGGTAGCGCTTGCCCTCTTCCTCGAAGCCCTCGAGCGAGTCCGCGAGACACTCGCGCTCCTCTTCACTGAGAAAGAGAGAGTCTCCGCATGCCTGCATCGTCGGCTATCCCTCCTGCTCTTCGCAGAACGGCTGAGCCTGAGCGTGGCACCAGTAAGTGTGACTGCGCGCCACGCGCAGACGCCCATGGCGACCGCCCGATGCCAACGGCTCCAACCGGCTGTGCCCGTCGGTACGCGGTGCGCTTTAGCCGCGATTTGGTTCGCGCTGGTGAGGATGGGTCGCCCAACGACCTGCGGCCGTCTCTGGGTGGCCGTGGATGACGCGGAGCACCGCGGTGCGGCGGCCGTCTTCGAGGAGGGCTTCGAGTCTCACAACCATGCACGGCCGCAGCTCGAAAATTGATTGTGGAGGCGACGACAATTACGTGAGAGCAAAGTCATGCTCGAGAGCGGAGCCACTTTGATCTCGGGACGCCTGGTAGCACCCCGTCGGGCAGAGTCAGGTACCGCCGGCTTTGAGTCCGCGCTCCGACCGCGTCTCCGACCGCCAAGGTGCTGACGACGCCTCGATGCGGGATGGGAGTGGCCACCCCAGACCTTCGAGCTGGGCTCGATGCTCGAAGGCATCAGCTCGCCGCTGGACGATGGCGCGTGCCAGCTCCTCGATGGACGTCGACGACCCGAGCGAGTTGCAGCTGAGGGGGCGCAGCACCCCTGAGTCTCCGCCGTGAAGGGAGCCGACTCGACGTGGGTCGCCTTCGCGAGATCGAGGTCAGTTCTAGAAAGTAGCGGGCTCCAACACGAAAAGTCTATTTTCCTTCTCAGCTCTCAAATTAGACGACTCAGGCACAAAATTAGACCGGACAATAGACCGGACAATAGAAAATCCAATAGAAAATCCAATAGACCGGAAAGCCCCCCACGCCGAAACTCGAGTCAGGCCACCAGGCTCTTGAAAACAGGAACATCTGCCGGTTTTCGAAGACCCAGGGATTGGCACTCCCAAAGGCATGCATACAACCTGGCCCCCATTTATCTGGACTCATGCAGACCTTCGGGCATGTTGACGGTTTGTGAAAAACAGCCCAGCTTGTTGCTGTGGTAATCAGTCGTCAGCTGGCGATCCAGGTTTCGATGAAAGCCGAGAGTACGAGGATGCAGACATGAGCACGAAGTGGATCGCCTGGCTCGCCGGGGGCGTCGGGGTCGCTGCCGTCATCGGTGGGCTCATCTGGGCCTACAAGCGGCGCCAGAGCGGGCAAGCGATACCCGACGAGGACGAGGGCAACATCGTCCCCAGCGCGCCGCCGCGAACGCCTGGAGGCGCCAAGCAGACCCTGGGGTACGAATTCCTCGGGGACGAGGCGCTCAACAAAGAGGAGTCCGAGACCCTCGATGAGATCCTCGGCGACGGCTGGCCGCCCTCCGAGGAGACGCTCGACCAGCTCGAGACCGGAGACGTGATCGTCTTTGGCGTCGAGAGTCGACCGGTCGGCCCTTATAAGGCCGCACGCGAGTTGATCTCGGCGAGCGTGATCGTGGCCGAGAAGACAGTGATCCGCGCGCGCGTCACCGGTGAGATCCGCTATGCCGAGCACTTCGGAACCAACGCGGGTCACGGCCTGCGCGCAGGGATGGCCGTCGATGTGCCGCGCTCCGTCGTGCTCGGGGCCGGTCGGCCGCAGCCCGCCGAGGGCTACGGCAGCAAGGGGGATCCCGTGGACACCTTCAAGGCCAGCACCGAGACCAAGAAGACCTACAAGATCCACCCGAGCACGCCCTGCGACCTCCAGCTCCCCTATCGCACGAAAGAGTTGGAGTGGTACGTGGATCCCCAGCTGGCGACGATGAAGCACATCGGAGAAGACGGGCTGCTCGAACAGATTTCGTTCACCGAGGGCAGCATGCGCGGGGACGTGACGGTGCGAGCGATCGACAACGACCCGATGCAGGGCAAGGTCCTCGTCGGCCGCTGGGACTTCGTGCTGGACGACTGAGCGTCCGTCCGCGTGGGCAAGCGGGAGCCGCCTTCGTGGCCCATCCGGGTCCAGTCTCGAGATCGTTGCTCATCGACGGATCTGGAGCTGGCGTTGGTTGGCGTGCTCGTCCCTCCCCTTCGGGGCTCACTTGTTGACTGGAAGTGGAGACATTACGATGGCTGACTGAGGAAACTGCCTCAACGATATTCCTGATTCGTATAACCGCTTTGCTCCGGGCGTATACCTGCAGTTTCGATCGACACCCTCCGCCCCATTTTGTTCATGCTTCCCCTTCATTCCAGCCTTGGTGCGCCGCTTGAGGTCGGATGCAATCTTTTTCCAGGTTGGCGTGCTCTCGAGTGTGCTCAGGTGGCTCTCCGACAGCCCGCGAGGACCGAGGCTTCCAAGGTTGAGGATGAGGATGTCAGTGTTGGCATCCATGAATTCAGATTGTTTTTTTGCTGAGCAAGATATCTCATATTCACTAAACACAAACTCATCAGGCCATGCTGAGAGCCCCCCCGCCTCGATTGTCTGAGAAGAGATATTTATGACTGAGAATGGAAAGAAAAAGACCGCAGCACCATTAATGTCGTAGCTGTTCAGCCATGACGAAACCATTTCTGCCAATTCTTCTTCTGTTGCATAAAATTGCGATGATATTGATGGCATTTCTCTACCTGTCGTATGGCGTGAAGTCTGTAGGAGTCTGGCCAGGACCATTCAGGTCTTCGAGGGCCTCTATTTCTCGTTTGACAGGACTTCCATCCGCCCTCGTCCTGCCGACATTTCGACCGCGGAGGTTTCCGTCTGGAGTCCTGTATAGAATGTCAGGCCGGCGTCCAGACTTGTGTCCTCCATAGGTGCGAATGAGTCGTTCCTTTTCCTGTCCTCCACCTGCAACTATGACATTTCCCTCTGTTTCCAATTTTTGGGCCTCCGAGCGAATTTTCGCGTTGTGGGGCGCGTTGGGATCCGTCTTGGGCCCGCGCTTCTTCCCTTTACGCTTAACGGACCCCGCGATCAAGATCTCCCCGCCGTCCTCCGCCAGCTCCCGCACCGCCTTGCGCTGCCCCGCGCGCTGGATCCCCCAGCGCAGCGCGCCGCCCACCATCTCGACGTCTCCCGAGAGGAAAAACATCGCCAGCTCCACCGAGACGACCACGTGCGTCGGTGGGTCTTGCATCGTGGCGATCACGCGTGCGCCTGCCTCCTGTGAGACCTCCAGCCGGCGCCGCTCTTGCGAGGGGTTCTCCGGCCGGACCATCGCGTCGGTGAAGCCCTGGAGCGGCGGGGCGTTGAGTTGGCGCACGATCCCTGCGCCGCGGGCACGGGCGCTGTCGTGGAGCTGCTGGATCTGCGCTGCGCTCGGGCCGATGTCGCCGGCTTGCTGATCCGCCCGCGCGCTCGCGCTGCCGCCTCCGCCGATGTCGCTTTGTTGGGCTTGGCCGCTGCCCGCGACGCCCTCGGCGGTGCGCGTGCCGACCACGGGCACGGTCATCTCGAAGCCGAAGTCTTGGGGCTCGGCGTCGCTGCTGCTGTCGGGATCGGTGGACGCGGCCGTGGGCATGAAGCCCGAGGGATCCGTGCGCGCCAGCGGCTGGTTGAGGACGTAGGCGTAGCGGTTCCAGCCGCTGCTGCTCAGCGGATCCACCACGAAGGGATCTGCCGACGCCATCCGGCCCAGGTGCGGATCGTACATGCGGCCGCGCATGTGCAGCAGGCCGCTGTCGGACTGGGCTTCGTGGCCGGTGTAGCCGCGGTTGATCGGGCTGAGCGCGGCGAATTCTTCGGGCAGGGTCCAGTCTTCGGGGTCGCGGGCCTTGCCCCACAGGTCGTAGGACTGGCGGTGCTCGAGCACGCCCAGCTCGGAGCTCAGGGCGTCCGTGGAGCCGAGGTGATCCACGTGGATGTAGTGGGTGTCGCGCGAGGCTTCGAGATCGCTGTGGGTGTCGACGACGTCGGCGATCAGCCGCTCGGGGCCGGGGATGTAGTAGTGGTGCTCGGTGGTCTCGGGGGTGCGCTGGCGTTGGTAGAGATCCGTGACGTAGATGGTCTCGCGGGGGCCGTCTTGGGCTTCGGCGTAGCGGTAGACCCGGGTCTGATCGGCGTCGTACTCGAGCTCGGTGAGCAGGTTGTTTTCGAGGAGCTGCGCGGGGGCGTCGAAGGCGGTGTAGGTGATCTTCAGGGTCTCGCCGGGGGCTTCGCGGGCGAGGAGGTTGCCCTTTGGGTCCCAGGTGTGGGTGCGGCCGTCGGCGTAGGTCAGGCGTCCGTTGGCGTCGTAGTCGTAGGCGCCGCGATCGCTGGCGAAGGCGAGGTTGCCGAGGGCGTCGTAGGCGAAGTGGCGGACGTGCTCGCTGCCGGACTTGGTGGTGGTGGTCTGGATCGGGCGGTGCAGGTCGTCGTAGCTGAAGACTTCGGATTGAGCGCCGAGCAGGTCTTGGCGGCGCAGTAGCGTGCCGTCGGGGTTCCAGTCGTAGCGCAGATCCTGGAGGTCTCCGCCGAGCAGGGAGTGGGTCTGGATCTGCTCGACGAAGCCGCGCAGGGGGTCGTAGCTGCGGGTGGTCTGGGCGCCGTTGCCGAGGCGTTCTGTGCTGATCCGGCCGGCTTGGGTGAGGGACTCGAGGGTCCATAGCGGGGCGTCGTCGCTGCCTTGGCGGACTTCGACGAGGTCGCCGCTTTGGGCGTGGAGGTTGCGGATCCAAAACGGCTCGCTGATGTCGTTTTCGGGGTAGTGGATCTCGGCGAGGCGGTCGTGCTGGTCGTAGGCGAAGCGCAGCGCGAAGGGTTCGCCGGCGATGACCTTGGTGAGGGCGCTGAGGCGGCCGTGGGGGTCGTAGTCGTAGAGGTCTTCGTGGCCGCTGGGGCTTTGGGTGTGGGCGAGGGCGCCGATGAAGGTGGTGTCCCAGGTCCAGGTGGTCTGGCCGTCGGGGTCGTCGCGGGTGATGAGGCGGCCGAGGCCGTCGTGGGTGAAGGTGGTGAGCTGGTCGTTGGCGTCGAGGATGGCCGCGAGCTCGCCGTGGCCGTTGTAGGCGTAGCTGCGCGGGCCTTCGCTGGGGTCGTGGCTGTGGGTGAGGCGGCCGAGGTCGTCGTAGGCGAAGGACTTGATGGTGGGCGGGGCTTCGCCGGCGGGGAGGTCGAAGCTGGTATGGGGAGTGATGCAGTTGGGGCGGACTTGGGTGAGCTGCTCGAAGCTTTCGTAGTCGAAGCACAGGCGCTCTTCGTCGGGGGAGCCGAGGGCGCGGACGCTCTCGACGAGGCGCAGGGCGCCGTCGTAGCGCAGGCGGGAGGCCGTGCCGCCGAGGTCGTGGTGGAGGACTTCGCGGCCGGCGTAGTCCCAGCGCTCTTCGCTGAGGTCTGGGAGGAGGTGGCGGACGAGGCGGTCGTCGTGGTCGTAGAAAAAACGCTCGTAGCTATCTGGGGGAGTGCCGACGAGGGTGGGGAGAGATTGGGCGATGTGGTGGCCGGCTTGGTCGTAGCGGCTGTGGGTGACGCGTTCGAGGCCGTCGGCGAAGAGGGCTCGCTCGTGGATGATGCGGCCGAGGCGGTCGAGGGCGAGGCTTCGGTGGCCGTGGCCCTTTGTGGTTTGGCGGAGCTCGAGGACGGGGGCGTCGGGGTCTTGGTCTTGGAGGGCGGCGTAGCTGAAGGTGACGTCGTCGCCGCGGGGGTCGTCGCCGGCGAAGTGGCGCAGGGCGGTGACGTGGCCGAGGCCGTCGTAGTCGGCGACGAGGCGGAGGTTGTTTGGGTCGCGGGTCTCGGTGAGTACGCCCAGGCCGGGGTGCCAGCGGAGCTGTGTCTGGTGGCCGAGGGCGTTGGTGGTGGAGATGGGGAAGACGCCGTGGTCGTCGAACTTTGTGGTGTCCGTGCGGAGGATGCCGCCAGTGTCGATGGCGGCGCGGGTGACTTCGTTGCCGTGGGCGTCGTAGGCGGAGCCGGTGACGAGGCGCAGCTCGGCGTCGTTTGGTTGGGTCTCGTGGTGGAGCAGCGCGCCGGTCTCGGGGTCGTAGGCGGCGATGGACTCGCGCGTGCGGATGGGGATGCCCGGCTGCTCGAAGCTCAGGACGGTCTTCGTGGGTAGGCCCAGGAGCCAGGTCTCGGCGTCGTTTTGGTAGCTGGTCTGGGTGCGGTAGGTGAAGGTCTCGCTGCCGGTGGAGGTCGTGCGCGTCCAGTGGGTGGGGTTGCCGAAGTCGTCGAGGTCGAAGACGGTGTGGACCTCGCGGGTGATGCGGTGGTCTTCGTCGAGCTCCGTGAGCGCGCAGAAGTCTTCTTCGCAGGCGTCGAGTTCGTAGCGGCTGGCGAGCGTCTGGGCGGCGTAGGGGAGGTAGCTGCTGGGGCCCGTCGAATGGACCTTCAAGCTGTGACTCGTGACGCGGACGACGTGGCGGCCGGTCTCGGGGTCTCGGCGGTCTTCGGCGACGAGTGAGGGCATGCCTGCGAAGGGGAAGGCGTGCAGGTCGTCGTCGTAGCTGGGGTCGAAGCGGACGAGTCGGCGGTAGACGGGGAGCTCGTCGCGCCACTCGGTGGTCTCGTGGAAGCGAAAGCCCAGGCTGCGCTGGGCCTCGCGGTCTCGCCGGGCGGTGCCGTAGCGGTGGGTGAAGGTCTGGGGGGCATCGCTGATGCCCGAGTCGACGCGGTGGGCCTCGACGAGCAACCGCGGGCTGCGGTCGCAGCGGGCGGGGTAGAGGCAGCTGACGCTGTCGAGCTCCGCGTCGGCGTAGCCCTCAGGGGCGTCGATGTCCGCGCTCGCGCGGTAGTCGACCTCGATGCGCGCGCCCAGGCCGTTGGTGATGGCCTTCAGCTTGTCGGGGACCTCGCCGGCGTGGGTGCGCAGCTGCCAGCTGCTGCCCAGGAACACGCCGGGGTCGTGCAGGCCGTCGCCGTCGAGGTCGAAGGCGCCCACGCTGTGGACGTTGGATGCGAACTCTTGGACGGGGCTGTGAAAGACCTCGGGGTGCTCGTGCAGGACGCCTTCGCTGTCGAGATTGAAGATCGACCAGTTCCAGGTGTCGTCGTTGGGATCGCTGACGGGCGAGAGCAGATCCAGGCGGCCGTCGGCGTCGTAGTCGAGCACGCCCGCGGCCAGGAAGCGGCGAAAGCCGCCCCTGCCGGGCTCGGGGCTGAGCAGCAGCCAGCCGCCGTCGACGAAGCCTGCGCCGGTGTTGCGCCACAGACGGATGCCGCCTTGCTCCGCCCAGGGTGGATCGAAGACGACGATCGTCTGCATGAGCGTGCCGAGGTCTTCGGCCGTGTCGCCGGAGACCAGCTCGTAGCGGAGAATGTCCGAGAGGCCGTCGCCGTCGATGTCGAGGATCTTGTCGAGGCCAAAGCCTTGCTGTGAACGAGGGAAGTCCTCGTCGAGGTAGGCGTCGTTGTAGTGGGCGGTCAGGCTGGGGCGCCAGCGTTGCGCGAGGTCTGGCGGAAGGCCGGTGTCTTCGAGCGAGAGGCTCCAGTCGCCGGGGTTCAGGCGCAGGGCGTGGTAGTTGGACCACTTGGATGAAGGGATCCAGGCGCCGAGCTGCGCGTCCCAGGTGGGGATTACCAGCAGTGAGGCGAGGCCATCGCCGTCGTGGTCGAGGGCGAGGAGCTTGTCGTAGACGGAGCAGGGCTCGCCGGTGTCGACGACCTGCTCCGAGATGAACCCTTCAGTGGGGAGGTTGGGAGTGAAGTGCCAGGTGCCAGTGCCGAGCTCGGGCTCGTCGAGGGCGTTTGGGAGCGGGTCGCCAGCGCAAAAGAGCAGGTCTCCGAGGCCGTCGCCGGTCTGGTCGTGGGCGGTGAACTGCCAGATGGGAGAGACGCCGGGGTCGAACTCGACTTGCTCGATGCCGCCTTCGGGGCGGGCGAGGGCGAGGTAGAAGGCGCTGCCGGCTGGCGGGGCGCCGCCGAAGTCGTTGATGGAGTCGCCGAGGCCGACGGCGTCATCGCGGCCGTCGCCGTCGATGTCGGCCGCAAAGAGCGGCGGCGTGGCCGGGGCGAGGTCGTCGTAGCTGGGGCCGGCGAGCAGGCCGGAGATGGGGTCTTCGTGGACGAGGTAGTGACCCAAGCCGAGGCATTGCGCGAGGTCGTCGTCGCGGGTGCTGCATGGGGCGACGGCCGTGTCGGCCTTGGGCTGGGAAGTCCACAGCTCCCAGCCGCGGCCTTCGGGCGCGGGAGTGTTGGACTGGCCGACGGCGAGCAGGAAGTCGCTGCGGCCGTCGCCGTTGGCGTCGAGGATGGTCTGAGCGAGGACGCGGGGAGCGAGGGTGTTGGGCGTGTCGGACCAGATGCTGGCGAGGTAGGGCCAGGCGTATTCGATGGCGAAGTTCGTCTGCTGGGGGACGGTGTCGAAGTCGAGGGAGCCGGCGGTCCACGCGAAGGTGGTGTCTGGCCGACAGACGCCTTGCGCGTCGCACTGGCGGACGGCGTGAAGGAGGCTGCGGCCCGTGATGGAGGGGGTGTCGTAGTCGAGTTCGTAGCGGTGAACGAGCTCGCCCTCGGCGAAGGTGCTCAGAGCCGCGAGGCGCTTGGTCTGGCGCTGCGGCGCGCCGAGGCGCCAGCCTGCGGCGGGGTCTGGGCGGTCCTCCCACTCGAGGCGGACGTGTCGAGTGAAGGCGTGGAGCGTGGTGTGGCCGCCGTACTCGAGGCTGGTCAGCCAGCGCTCGACGTCGGCCTCGCCGTCTTCGAGGAGCTCCGTCTCGTTCGTGTAGTTGAGGGCGTAGACGTTGCCAAAGCAGTCGCGCCGCTCGGCCAGAGACCAGCTGGCGAGGCCGCGCGGATGCAGGGCGACGGCGTCCCGACGGCAGCCGTAGAGGTCGATGGTGCCGTCACTGCGCCGGACCTCGAAGCCAAGACCGCCGTGACAAGACTGCTTGCTGCCCTCGGTGAAAGCGATGGCGCGGACAGACGAGAGGTCGTCGCGCTTGGGCCGGTAGCGGGCGCCGGGCTGGAGGTGCTCGCCCTCGACGAGGCGCAGGCGCTGACCATCGAGGCAGAGCGCGTCCTCGTCATCGAGCTGAACCCCGCGAAAGTAGCCGTCATCAGCGAGCGTCCGCGGACAGCGGTCGATGGCCGAGGCCCCGGAGAGCGCCCAACCAACGCCGAGCCCACCGTCCCCGCGCTGGCTGTCGTACTCGAGGGATAGCGCGGGCGCGAAGCCGCGAGCAGCCGGCGGAAGCGCGAGCGGAACGCTGTAGCGCGCAGCTCCACGGTCATCGACGACAAAGGTCCCGGGCAGCGTCCCAACAGGCGCGGAAGTGGTGAGCTGGGGCGCGCTCTCAGCCAGGGGCCCCGCGAGGGTCAGGCGTTGGACAAAGCTCCCCGCCAGCGACGTCGCACCAACCCGCGGCGGCAGCACGAGCACCACCAGACCCAGAAGCGCGAGCAGCGAGTTTTGACGGGCTCGACTCGACTTCACGTCCTGCACGGTCCAAGCATCGCCGATCTATCTCAGGAGATCAGTGGCAAACATCTTCAGTCACCCAAGACAACAACACGCTCACGCAGCGGATCAGGCTCCAGTGACTCACCCACCCGACTACCCTCATAGAGTCTGCGCGCGGAGCGCTGCGCCTAGAGGAGGGGGCATGCCCCCGCTTCTCGGCCGTTGAACGCCTGCGATGCGCTGTGTTGAGCTTCTCGGCTCCACCGCGTTCGCGCCGCTGATAACGTGCCTTCGCACAAATTCGGCGGCGGTCACGGAGAGTTCGACATGACCGTCACGATCCGCCCCTACCGGGGCCACAAAGACCACTACGAAGTGGATATCAGCATCACCCTCCCCAACGGACAGGCCTACCGCGAGCGCCGAAAAGCGCCGACCCGCGGGAAGGCAGCTGCCCGCTCCTGGGGGCGTGAGCGGGAGCGGTACCTGCTACAGCATGGGCCGCGTGAGCGCAGGAAGGAAACCGTACCAACAGTCAGGGAATTCGAGAATCGATACATTCAAGAATATCACCAGTCCAAGCACCACAAAGCCAGCACGATCGAGGATGCACGTCAGACGATCCGCACATTGCTCGGACCGATCGTTGGAGACCTTCGGCTCGATCAGATCGACGTGTCGCAGGTCCAGCGTGTGCGCTCGAGGCTGGCAGGGAAACACGCACATACTGTCAACAAGGCGTTGAGCACCTTGAGCACCATGCTCAAGTGCGCGATCTTGCTGGGGCTGATTCCCGCAGGATCGCTTCCAACGATCAAGCGGCTCAAGCCCAAGTCTTCCCCGCGGGATTTTTGGGGCTTCGACGAGTACGCGCGTTTGATCGACGCGACGGCCACGCCGGTCGAGCGCGTGGGCGTACTGCTCGGTGGTGATGCAGGGCTGCGCTGGGGAGAGATCCGCGGGCTGCATTGGGACAGCGTGGACTTCGACCGGGGCGTCCTCATCGTTCGGCGCTCGCTGTGGCGAGGAGTCCTCGATGTCCCCAAGAACGGCAAGTCTCGTGAAGTCCCCATGACAGCGAGGTTGTGCGAAGCCCTGGAGGCGCTGAGTGGACAAGGGTCTGGACCCTATGTGTTGTGCCGAGCGATGGTGAGCACGCACCGAGCTGCGCCCGAGCACCCCGTGGGGCAACAGTGGCTGCTACAGCGACTCCGCAGGCTGTGCTCCGCGGCCAAGGTGAAGCGCCGTGGACCTCACACTCTGCGGCACACCTTCTGCTCGCACCTGGCCATGCGCGGTATACCTGCCCGAGTCATCCAAGAACTCGCGGGGCATGCCAGCTTGATGACCACGGAGTGCTACATGCACCTGGCCCCGGGACTGACCCACGCTGCGATCGCTTCGCTCGAAGCTCCCCCACCGGTGGGGCTCCCTCACCCCTAGGGTGGGTGGGCGCCGGTGGAGAAACTTAGGAGACGCGCGGAGAGGAGAACGAGAAATCCCAGTGATCTCAGCTGACTGACGCTACTGATCAGAAATTTCGTAGATCTGCACGACGTTGGGGTGGGAGAGCCGCGCCATGGCCTGGGCCTCGCGGCGGACTCGGGCGCGGACGTCGGGGCCGGCCCGCTCGGCGCGGACGAGCTTGATCGCCAGCTTGCGATCGAGCTCGTTGTCGTAGGCGGCATAGACCACGCCCATGCCCCCGGCGCCGAGGCGGCGCAGGACCACGAAGCGCCCGATCTGTGCAGGATCTGGGGCCGGCTCCGGGGCACCCTCGAGCGCGTCGTCTTCGCCCTCGAGGCCAGCTTCGAGGTCGTCGAAGGAGCCGGCGAGGGTCTCGCCCTGGCTCTCGAGGCCGCCCGCGACCGAGCTCCCCGTCGTGCCGTCGTTGATCACAGCCGCGCGAACACCTCGGTCCATCGTGACCGAAGCGCCGCGGAAAACAAAGTCCGGGAGCGTGGGGCGCCGAGAGTTGGCGCGAGCAGCTGGGGCTAGCGACCGACGCCGCGGCTTTGCAGGGCCGCGAGCTGGAGCAGGCCGCCGCGATCGCCGACGCGCGAGCAGACCTTGTAGGGGGGCGTGAGCCTGTTGCCGGCCTCGTCGACGAGCGGGTTGCCGTCGTAGCTCATGATCTTGTCGACGCTCTTCTCGTTGATGCGCAGCTGGGTGCGGGCCTTGCCGAGCAGGCACTGCCGCTTGGTGAAGCCGCTGACGACCCCGTTCGCGCGCAAGCGCGCGGCGTTGTCGTAGAGCTCCTCGCGGGCGGCCGCGAAGCCCTCGCGGTCGGCGGTCTGCTTGTCGACGAGCTCGGCGACGAGGTAGCCACCAGCGACTTCGAAGACCTCGTCGAGCAGGGGCGAGTCGAGGTCGCCGGCCCAGGCCTTGTCGCTCAGCTCCGGGTTGGCCCCGAGGCCGGGGATCGGGCGGCCATGGGTGAACAGCCCCGTCTCCTCGACCTGGTGCTTGGGCCGGCTCGCGGGGCTCTCGCTCACGCCATAGTCCTCGATGGTCTCGTCGCTGGCGTCGAAGAGCTTGGCCATGTCCTTGCCGTTTTTGACGGCGAGCAGGGCCTCCTCGGCGGCCTGGCGAGCGAGCTCGCGGCCACGAGCGGTGCGCACGGCCTCCTCGGCGAGCTCGCGCTTGGCGTCTTCCTCGGGGACGTCGCCCTCGCGGTGGCCGGCGACGGTGACCAGGAAGAAGGACTCCTCGCCCTCGATGATCTCGGACACCTCGTTGTCGGCGAGGCCCTCGGCCGCCTTGTCGACGGCGCGATCGAGGCCGCTGCCGGTGCCCGCGACCTGGGTCCAGCCGTAGCGGCCGCCGGAGCGGGCGGTGTCGGGGTCCTCGGACAGGCGGCGCGCGACGGCGGCGAAGGGCTCACCGGAGTCGACGATCGACGTGCGGGCGCCCTCGATCTTGGCCCTGGCGCGGGCGAGGTTGTCGGCGTGCAGCGCGAGCAGCTCGGCCTCGGCGCCCTCGGGCGGCGCCGTGGGCTTGGCGATCTCGATCAGGCGCAGGTCGACCTCGGCGGGCAGCTTGAGGAAGCGCGCGGCCTCGCGCTCGTAGATCTCGGCGAGCTCGTCACCGTGCTCGGCGATCCAGCCCTCGACCTCGGCGTCGGTGGGATCGACGAGCTCGGCGTAGTCGTTGTAGGGCAGGCGCACGTAGCGGATCGAGAGCTGGTTGTTCTCTTCCTCGTAGCGCTCCCACAGCTCGGCCTCGGGCACGACGGCGGCCGAGGACAGCAGGTCGCGGACCTGGCGGGCGAGCATCTCCTGGCGCTGGGTCTCGAGGTAGCGCTGCTCCGAGACCAGGAAGTAGCCGCTCAAGAACTGATTCTTGAATTGTTTGTAGTCGAACTTGCCGTCGAAGGCCCAGGGGTAGGAGCGCTCGAGGTCGAGGACCATGAAGTAGCCGTCGCGGGTCATCACCTCGGCGTCGTGAGTCTCGACGGTGAGGCCGAGCTCCTCGCCGGTGTGGACGAGGACGAGGCGCTCGATGACGGCCTCGAAGACCTCCTCGCGCACGCCCCATTTTTGGGCCATCTCACCTTCGGGCAGCGTGTTCATCACCGTGGTGAGCGCCCGCTGCTGATAGGCGAAGTCTTCTTTGGTCACGTTGGTGCCGAAGACCCGGGCCAGCCCGGCCTCGCCCAGCGAGAGCTGATCCGAGGGCAGGCCAAAGGTCAGGCCAAAGGCCAGGGCGAGCACGCCCAGGATCAACCAGGTGATCAGGTTGCCGCCTTTTCCGCGTTCGCTGCCGAGCATGGGGCGGGCACCTTACTGCCATCGCGCGGCCTTGCGTAGGGGGCCCCCTCGGGGATCGCGCGAGCTGTGGCGGACCAGAGGCCGCTGTGAGCAAACACCTGCGCAGATACACAGCCACCCACTCTGGCGGGCTGTTCACGCTGCGCTCCGGTGTCTGTGGCGTCCCCGCTGTGGCCACTTGCTCGCGGGGGTCTGCCCGTGTATCCCACAGCGGTTGCGAGCGCGCCCCCGGGCCGACCGCAGCCTGCACGTCGCATGCTCTTCGACTGGGTATACGGCCTCTTCTCCAACGACATGGCCATCGACCTCGGGACGGCCACGACGCTGACCTATGTCAAGGGCAAGGGCATCGTCGCGCACGAGCCCAGCGTGGTCGCGGTTCAAAAGCAGGGCGGCGTCGTCAAGCGCGTGCTCGCGGTCGGTAAGGAGGCCAAGGAGATGCTCGGCCGCACGCCTGGCAACATCGTCGCCATTCGCCCGATGAAAGACGGGGTGATCGCCGACTTCGAGGTCACCGAGGCGATGATGCGGCACTTCATCAACCGCGCGCACAACCGCCAGACCCTGGTCAAGCCGCGGATCATCATCTGCGTGCCCTCGGGGATCACCGAGGTCGAGAAGCGGGCCGTGCGTGACTCGGCCCTGGCCGCTGGCGCGCGCGAGGTGTTCTTGATCGAAGAGCCGATGGCCGCGGCGATCGGCGCGGGCCTGCCGATCACCGAGCCCGGCGGCAACATGGTCGTCGACATCGGCGGTGGCACCGCCGAGGTCGCGGTGATCTCCCTGGCCGGGATCGTCGCCTGCAAGAGCGTGCGCGTCGGCGGCGACAAGATGGACGAGGCGATCGTCCAGCACATCAAGCGCAAGTACAACCTGCTGATCGGCGAGCGCACCGCCGAGAAGGTCAAGATCGAGATCGGCACGGCGGCGCCCACGGACGTGGTCATGACCATGGAGGTCAAGGGGCGAGATCTCGTCGCCGGGATCCCCAAGACCGTGCTGATCGACTCCGACGAGATCCGCGAGGCGCTCTCGGAGCCCGTCTCGGCCATCGTCGACGCCGTGCGCGTGGTCCTCGAGCGCGCGCCTCCGGAGCTGTGCGCCGACATCGTCGACAAGGGCATCGTGCTCACCGGCGGGGCCGCGCAGCTGCGCAACCTCGACGTGCTCCTGTCCGAGGAGACCGGCCTGCCGGTGTTCCTGTGCGACGAGCCCGACTTCGCCGTCGTGCTCGGTTCGGGCGCGGCCCTCGACGAGATCGACATCCTGCGCGAGGTCGCCATTGAGTAGCGGCGAGTGTAGCGGCGGCTAGCCGCGGGAGAGCGGGCGCATGGCAGTCTCTCTTCGCGACGTCCGCAGCGGCGCGATCGTGGTCTTCTTGCTGGCCATCCCGATCCTCCTGCTGCGCAGCACGATCCAGGACCCCCACCGGATGAACGGCTTCGACCGCGCCGTGCACCGCATCGGCGCGCCGCTCGAGGCGGGGGTCACCTACTCGGCGCGCTGGGTCGGGAGTTTCTTCGAGCGCTGGGTCTTTCAGGCGCGGATGCTCGACGAGAAGGAGCGCCTGGAGGAGCAAAACCGCGAGCACAAGCGCCAGCTCGTCGAGCTCGCCCAGCTGCGCGAAGAGAACCGCCAGCTGCGTCGTGCCCTCCAGATGCGTGACCAGGTGCCAGAGGATCTGCTCTCGGCCGCGGTCACCGGCGTGGAGCAGTCGCCCTTCTTCCGCGTGGTCAAGATCTCCGTCGACCGCGGCGACGACTACGTGCGCCCCGGCATGGCCGTGCTCGCCCCCGACGGCGTCGTGGGCCGGATCAACCGGACCCACGCCGAGCACGCCGACGTCATGCTGATCACCGACCCCGAGAGCAAGATCGCCGTCGAGGTCGCCAGGACGCGCTGCCCCGGCATCCTCGAGGGCCTGGGCGAGGATCAGTGTCGGGTTCGAATCATCTCCTGTGACGAGCCGGTGGTCGAGGGTGATGTCATCCAGACCTCGGGTGTCGACGACCTCTTTCCCAAGGGCCACCCCGTGGGTCGGGTGACAGTCGTGGATCGCAAGGTCGACGCGCAGATCGTCGACGTCGTGCCCAGCGTCCGCTTCGATCGCCTCGATATGGTCTGGATCGTCCTCGCCAACGCGCCAGAGGCAGATCCGCAGGCCGGAAAGCCCAGGCCGCGGCTGCCCGGGCGCGGCCTGTCTCCGCTGCACTGAGCGGCTGTGGTTCTGGCTGCGGTGCTGGGGCCTGAGCCCCCTATGGCTGCACTCGGTAGCGGAATATCAGCGTTCAGGCGGCTCCAAAGTGAGTACCTGGGTATCACGTTGAGGACATTGACACATGTCGACGAGGCCGAGTGTAGTTATTTGTAACTGTCCCAATGGGCCATTGAGGTGCGAATTCGGGCCTATTTGAGGCTTTGTAGAGCACGCTTCAGCGCGCTCTTGCGCTGCTCGCGCCAGGCTTGAAAATTCAGCTAGACTGGAAGAGCGTGACATGCGCCTACTTGTGGGTGCTTCACTCAGCCACCAAATCGGTCTAGTTTCTCATTTATAAACACCTCAGAACTTGTACTCTGAATCACGTTTCTGGGCTTCGAAAGCAGATATCGACGTTTTAGTTGGGTGTTGCGCTCTGAGCGCGAACCACATTCGCCCCCCATCGGAGATGGTCCAGGGTGGTACCATGTACCTAAAAGGGACGAATTCAGCTCCACTGGATTTTTTTGATATACATGTTGAAATCCACGCGCCCACGTTGTACACCAGAATTGTCGAACAGATACGGGATCCAAAGTTGAAACCTTCATTCGATTGATTGAATTCAACACCCTTCTGTCGACTGTTTAGATCGAATCATCGATCGAGCTCTCGCCGACGGCCATGGATGCGCCGGCGTAGAGGCTCCGAGGAGAAGCAGGGAATGCGCTACATCAGGATGTACAAGGGCAGCGAGGATGGAGCCCCGGGTGTGACCCTCTACGAGGTCGACCGCGAGGGCTGGGTGCATCGCCAGCTTCAGGTTCACGCCGAGGGCGTGCGCTTCTCTCCCGAGGATATCCTGCTGCGGCGTCCGGTCAGCGTCGGTTACATGGTCAAGCACCCCGACGCCGAAGAGATCAGCGCCGAGGACTTCGAGCTGCACTGGGCGGAGTTCGACCACCGCAGGCGCTTTCGGGAGCGCATCCCCAACCCCTGGCGCGCCTGGTACGGGCAGATGAGCGCCGGTGGTGAGGATCGAGAGCTGCGCTGGGTCCCCTCCGGGGCGCACCCCGGCGAGGGCTGGGCTCGGGTGCCGGGCTTCGTGCGGCTCTACGTCCGCGGGGGCTCCCGCGAGGCCTGGGCGACCCAGCGGGCGCTCTTCCTCGAGGCGGACATCTCCTGGGTCGCCTATCACAGCGACGACGTCGAGCTCCCGACCCGTCAGGTCGTCGAAGGCCCCGGCCTCGCGGCGGCGCTCCACGGGGATCGCTTCATGGCCATGGACATGCTGACCTGAGCTCGCCGGCGCGGGCATGCAAAGAGGGCGGAGCGACCGAGGTCGCTGCCGCCCTTTTTGTTTGCCCGGGGAGTTCAGCGCTCGGGATTCAGAGCACGACCTTGATCAGCAAGAAGGCACCGACCAGCAGGGCCGTGAACGCCAGCGTGACCAGGTTGAAGTAGCGGTCGATGAAGTCGCGGGCGGCGTCGCCGTAGCGGCGGACGACGGCGGCGACCAAAAAGAAGCGGGCGCCCCGGCCGACCACGCTGGTCGCAATGAAGGCCGGGAGGTTGATCTTGGCGACGCCGGCGGCGATCGTGAACACCTTGTAGGGGATCGGCGAGAACCCGGCAGCGAACACGATCGCAACGCCGTATTCGTGATAGTAGTTGGTGGCGTGTTCGAATTTATCCGCGGAGAAGAGCCGCGGGATGATCATCGGCTCCACGCTCGACCAGACCGCGTAGCCGATGTAGTAGCCAATCACGCCGCCGATCACCGAGCCGATCGTGCACCACAGGGCGAAGCGAAACGCCCGGGTGGGGGCCGCGATGCCAAGGGCGATCAGCAGCACGTCCGGCGGGATGGGGAAGAAGCTCGACTCGGCGAGGGCGAGGACGAAGAGGGCCGGGAGCCCGTAGCGGCTGTCCGCCCAGCCCAGCACCCAGTCGTAGAGCCGACGGAGCACGTTGGGCTTGCTGGGCGCCTGCGCGGGCTCGGAGGTGGGCGTCTGGGCGTCTTCGGCGGTCACGGGCCGGGAAGCTAGCAGTCTGGCCGAAGGTCCGCACGAAGCGGCCAAATGCGCCAGGTGCGCTGAGGTGCACCGAGGGAGCGTGGGGGGATGAAGGTGCGCTAATACCGCTTGCACGCGATGCGTGAAGATGGCACAGGAGGAAGATGAAGCGACTTTCTTTGTGTTCTGGGAGCGCTGCGTTGTGTCTCGTGATCGCGTCGAGCCTGGGCTGCGGCGACGACATCGTGGAGGCGAGCGCCGACAGTGACGACGAGATCGGCGACAGCGGGGAGAGCCAGGGGAGCGAGGAGAGCGGGGAGAGCGAGAGCGGGGAAGGCGAGAGCGCCGAGGGCAGCGGGGAGAGCGAGAGCGCCGAGACGGAGACGACGGACGCCAGCGATCCCGACGCGGACATGGACGGCGTGCCGGCGAGCCTCGACTGCGACGACGACGATCCAGAGGTCTATCCAGGCGCGGAGGAGATCTGCGACGAGAAGGACAACGATTGCGACGAGCTCGTGGACAACGACGCCGTCGATGCGCCGCTTTGGTACACCGACGCGGACATGGACGGCTACGGTGACGAGAGCTCGTCGACCGCGTCCTGCCTCCAGCCCCCGGACTCGATCGGTCAGGGCGGGGACTGTAACGACAACGACCCCGAGGCCTACCCCGACGCCAACGACGTCTGCGCCCTGGGCCGGACCTGCAAGGCGATCTACGACTCTGGCGCGGGGATCGAGGACGGGGTCTACCTGATCGATCCCGAGGGCGTCGACGAGGGCGGCGAGCCCGTGGAGGTGTGGTGCGACATGACCGAAGAGGGCATGACCGCCGCGCTGATCATCAACTCGGTCAACGAGGGGTCTGACGTCGGTGACTTTGGCGACGGCTACGTCGAGAACCAGCAGCTCGCGGTCGGTCCGAGCCTGGCCTCGAGCGAGGTCTCGGACGGGGTCCAGGCCTGGCTCGACCTCAACGACTTCGAGTACACGCAGCTGCGCCTGGCGGCCTACGCAGGCGGCGACGAGGGCTATCTCAGCGAGTGGATCTCGCGTGACGACCTGCGCATCGACTTTGGTCAAAACGGATACCTGCTCTACAACGACCCCAACGGCTACTACTGGTGCGGGGGCGCCAAGTCCTACGCCGACGAGGGGGAGGGGCAGGTCAACAAGCCGGCTGGCGCCTACGACGACTGCAAGACCCACAACAACTTGGGCTCGGGCTGGGACTTCTCCGAGTCGACGGAGCGCAACATGGGGATGACCGCCTGCGGGACCGACGGCGCGGGGTGGATGTTTCGCAACTACGAGGACGGGTTCAAGATCAACTACCCCGACGGCGGAGTGGCCTACGTCGTCTGGGTGCGCTGAGCGGCATGCGGCGCGAGCCTGGAGCGCAGCGCTCCAGACTCGCGGCCGCGCCGACCTCACTGCTGGGGGATGTCGACGAAGTCCCCGCCAGAGTCGAAGTCGCACAGGTCTCCGCAACAGATCTCCTTGCCGGTCTGGCTGAGCAGCGGGCTGAGGGCGTTGACGTCCCAGTCGCCGTTGGCGTCGACGTTGATGCCGTGGATGTACAGGCGCACCGGCAGCCCGGTCTTGAGCGAGGCCGGGGTGGGGATCGAGAAGCCGTGGTTTTTGTCGGCGAAGTCGAGGTCGGCGCGGTAGAGGTTGGCCTGGACCACGGCGACCTCCTGGCCGTTGGGCCAGGCGGCGTCGCGGTGGATCGTCACCCAAGTCGGGGCGGTCGTGTCGCCGTCCTTGACCCAGCCGGCGATGGTGTCGCAGTTGGCGACGTCGTGGGTGCCGACGGGGATGTAGTAGTTGGCCGCTCGGAATTCGTCGCCGCCGAACTCGCCGTCCGAGAGCTCGAGCATGTCGGTCGTCTCGATCTCCTCGCTGTCGCAGGCCGCGAGCGGGGCGCAGACGAGGGCGATGAACAAGGCGGTGGTCGAGGGGCGGTGAAGGGGTCGAGTGTTGTCTCGCATCTCACCGGCGGCCATCGCCGGCGGCGGTGCATCCGTCAGTGCTTTTTTGGGGTCGCGGCGCGCTCGGGTTGGGGGCGGGCAGAGCCGCCGAGTGTCACGCGCTGGCGAGCACCCGCGCGAGCGCCCCGCCGAGCTCGTCGAGGGTGTAGGGCTTGCGCAGCACGTCGTGGACGCCGAGGGTGGCGAGCTCGTCGAGGTGCTCGGGGTCGGCGTAGCCCGAGGCCATGACCACGGGCAGCTCGGGGTTGAGCTCGCGCAGGCGCCGGAGGGTCTCGACGCCGTTCATGCCGGGCATGCGCACGTCGAGGACCGCGCCGCGCAGCTCGTCGCTGCGGGCGCGGAGCAGGTCGAGGGCGGTCGGCCCATCGGGGGCGGCCATGACCTCGAAGCCGAGGCGAGAGAGCAGGCGCGAGGCGACCTGGCGCGGGCCCGCGCTGTCGTCCACGAGCAGCACCAGGCCGGGAGCGGCGAAGCGCGGGCCGAGGTTCGCCAGGTCGCGCTCGGGCTTGCAGGGCGCGGCGAGCTCGGGCAGGCGGACCTCGAAGGTGGTGCCGAGCCCCGGGCTGCTGTGCGTGCTGATCTCGCCGCCGTGGCTGCGCACGACGCCATAGGCGGCGGCGAGCCCCAGGCCCGAGCCCTTGCCGAGCTCCTTGGTGGTGAAGAAGGGCTCGAAGGCGCGCTCGGCCACCTCGGGGGTCATGCCCTCGCCGGTGTCGCTGACGCGCAAGACCAGCTGAGGCTCGCCGCTGGCCGGCGCAGCTTCGGCGCGGGTCGAGATCGTCAAGCTGCCGCCCTCGGGCATGGCGTCGCGGGCGTTGAAGGCCAGGTCGAGGACGAGCTCGCGCAGCGAGGCCGGCACGCCGCGGACGCAGCGGGCGTCGAGCTCGAGGTCGAGGACCAGCTCGATCCCCGAGTCGGGCCGGTGGCGGAGCAGCTCGACGGCCTCGCGGACCACGGCGTCGAGCTCGACGGGCTCGGCCCTGGCCTGCTTGGTGCGCGCGAAGGTCAGCAGCTGCTTGGTCAGCGCCGCGGCGCGCTCGCCATCGGTGGTGATCTGATCGAGGTCGGCCTGGAGCGCGGGGTCCTCGGCGTCGAGGCGCATGAGCTCGACGGTGCCGAGGATGCTCATCAGCAGGTTGTTGAAGTCGTGGGCGATGCCGCCGGCGAGGCGGCTGACGGCCTCGAGCTTGCGGGCTTCCTGCAGCCGGGCCTGCATGCGCCGGGCCTCTTGCTCGGCGCGCTCGCGCTCGGCGATCTCGAGCACCAGGTGGCTGTGGGTCAAGCAGCGATCGATGGCCGCGGCGAAGTGGCGGATCACCGTGTCGAGCTGGGCGAGCTCGACGGGGCCGAGGGGGAGGTCGCGGTGGCCGTGGACCTCGAGCATGCCGAGGCCGCAGAGGGGGAAGAAGGCGCGGGTGTTCGTCGGGGCCCTGGGCTCGTGCTCGTGCTCGTGAGAGTCGGGCGCGAGCGAGAACGGCCCGGCGCAGACGCGGCGCCACAGCGGGTCCGCGCCGCTGATGCGCCGCGCGTGGATCTTGGAGCGCGGGGCCGCGTGGAAGAGGGTCAAGGTCTCGGGGACCGCGTCGAGCTCGGTCAGCGTCAGGGCGTCGTCGCGCAGCCACACCGCCACGTAGGAGAAGCCCTTGCGCGCGGCCAGGGTCGAGACGAAGCCGCGGCAGGTCTCGCGCAGATCGAGGGAGCTCCCGCTCGCGAGCGCGAGCTCGTAGAGCACGCAGATGTCCGCGAAGGTCTGGTCTGGGCTGTCCACGGCCTCGAAGCGCTGGCGGGCAGGGGGAAAGGGAGAGGGGGGGAAGGGGGGAAAGGGAGAGACGGGGGAGGGAAAAGGGGGAGACGTCGTGGGAAGGATCAGAGGCGCTCGTGGGCTCAGGGCTGGTGGAGCGTGGCGATGACGCAGGTCTTGTTGAAGAGCTCGATGTAGCCGTCTCCGCGCGACGAGATCTCGCCGAGGGTCGCCACGCCGAGCGGCGGGCAGCGCTGGGCGAGCGGCCCGAGCCCGCGGGTGATCGCCTCGAGCTCGGCCGCGAAGCGCTCGCCGAGGAAGAACACGCGCGAGATGCAGTCGGCGATCAGGCAGTAGCAGGTGTCCGCGCTCGGGTCGGCGCGGGCGGCCTCGCGGGCGGCCTGCTCGGCGGCGGCGATCAGGCTGTCGGGGTCGCCGTGGAGGATCGAGAGCACCGCGTTTTGGGGCACGTCGCCGACGCAGCGCAGCGCGCCGGACTCTCGGGTGGCCACGGGATCGCGGACCACGAATTCCCGACCCTGGCGCTGGAGGCCCAGGGGATAGCTGCGCGTGACCTCGAACACCTCGTCGGGGGTGACGGTGCGCCCGAGGTGCTCACCCACGTGCTCGGCGTAGACCGAAAAGGCCGGGCGCCAGTTGAGCTGGAGGACCTCGTTGCCCTGGGCTCGGGTTGCGACCAATGGGCCGCGGAAGGCGTGCCAGCCGTGGCGGACGCCCAAGCTGGCGTGCAGGCTGCTCATGCACAGCACGGCGCCGCCTTGGAACACGCCCGCGCGCGTGAACAGGCAAGGGCGCGCCGCGAAGTCGCTGGTCCCGGCGCCGCCGCCCCAGTAGCGCACGCGATCGCCGAATTCGTCGTAGGTCGCCTCGAGCAGGCGCGAGAGCCCGGGGGCGAGGCCGTCGACGAGCACGAAGAGCGTGGCCGGAGGCTCGCCGGCGGCGGGCAAGACCGCGGCCAAGCTGGCGAGGGCGGCCTCGGGCGCGTCGAAGTCGGCGACGGCCAGGGGCGCGGCGAGGCTGGGGACGCGCAGGAGCAGCGCGCCCTCGCGGTGCCGGGCGCCGGCGATCAACAGCTCGGGGAAGAGCCCGCCAAAGAAGGGACAGGGCGCCTCGGACAGGGCGGCGACGATGGCCTCGAGATCCGGGTCGCCGCCCTCGGCGACGAGCGCGAGCAGGCAGTCGTCCGCGCGCAGGTCGAGGCGCTGGGCGGCCCTAGCGATGGCCCCCGCGGTGGCCTGGGGGCAGTGGTGCTTCCATGCCGCCGCCGGCATTGTTCGAGCATAGCGCGTTTGCACCGCGGGGGGCCTTGACCCGCGGGCGCGCCCGGACATCAATTGCTCGGTGCGCCGCTCCCTGCTCGCTCTCGCCCCGGTCCTGACTGTGCTCGCCTCGTCGAGCTGCGCAAAAGATGAAGGGGCGGCGTCGGTCGAGCAGGTCGAGCCGCGCGTGGCCGAGGCCGCGCCGAGCCCCACCGCCGAGGCTGGCGAAGGTTCGCCCGCGCTCGAGGAGCTGCCGCCTACGGCCGCTCAGGAGCGCGCGCGCGTGGCCGCGACGATCGAGGGGGAGCAGGCGGTCGAGGGGGCGGCCACGGCTGGGGGTGTAGTCACTGATACGCCCGATACGCCTGATACTTCTGACGCGAGCGAGGCCGAAGAGGGTGACGGATCGGTCGAGGTCGCGGCGGCGGGCGAGGCAGATTCCAGGTCGGATCCGCTGGCACCCGAGCTGCCCTCGGGCCCCGCGCCCGGGACGCCCGAGGCCGACGCCGAATTGCTCGCCCTGCTCGACGAGTCGACCCTCACCCAAGACGAGTTCGACGCCGGGTTCAAGGCCGGCGTGGGGGTCGATGGGGACGCCCTGAGCTTTGGCGCGGGTGATCGCACGCGCAAGCGTCCCAAGGTCAGCGTGGGCACGCCGGAGATCCGCGGCGCCAAGGCGGCGACGGCCGTGGCCCTGCGCGAGCTCGCCGAGGCCGACCTGCGCGGGCTCGAGACCTGCCACGCCATGGCTCTGAGCAAGGACGCCAGCCAGCTCGGGCGCGCGACCTTGGGGTTGCGCTTCGACGCCTCCGGGAAGGTCACCGAGGTCGACGTTGGCGGCGCCGAGGTCCTGGGCGAGGCGCTGCGTGCATGCCTGGCCTCCGTCGCCGAGGGCTGGACGCTGGCGGCGGCCGCCGGCGCGACCGCGCAGCTGCCCTTGAGCCTGTCTGCCCAGTGAGTCACCATCGCGGGTGCGGGATCCATGGAGCACCTGTCCAAAGATCAAGTCGCGCGGCTGCGTGCCGCCCTCGAGGACGAGGCGGAGCAGCTGCGTGGGCGCGTGAGCACGGGCGGCCAGGAGGTCGCCGAGAACACCAACGTCGACCCCGGTGACGTCGAGGATGCCGCCGCCCACGAGGCGGGCCGCTACCGAGCGCGCCAGCTCCTGACCCGCGACCGGGCCCGCCTCACCGAGGTCGAGGCCGCGCTCGCGCGCATGGACGAGGGCAGCTACGGGATCTGCGAGGAGACCGACGAGCCGATCCCCTTCCGCCGCCTCGAGCTGCGCCCGACCACGCGCTACACCGCCGCGGCCCAGGAGGCCCTCGAGGGTGAGGGCGGGGTCGAGGACCCGCACGGCGACGAGCCCATCGCCTACTGAATCGAGTCACCATGCGCGCCCGCCCCCAGGCTCGAGCCCTCTTCCGTGCTTCCTTTGTCGTGCTGAGCGCGGTGTCGAGCTTGGCGCTCGCCTGCACCAAGCCGCCGGCGGCCCACGAGCTCGACGCGCAGCGTGACGCCAGCGCGGTGCGGAAGGTCTCCATCGAGGACGCGCCGGGGCCGTCTTTGGCCGGCAAGGGCGAAGGCGAGGGCGCTGGGGGAGCAGCGGCCGCTGGCGCCGCGGCCGAGGGCGTGGGCAGCCAGGCCGCCGAGATCCTCCCGGGCGAGCTGCCCGCGGCCAAGAGCCGCTACGACGCGCCCGCGCGCCTGGTCGCGATTGGCGACGTCCACGGTGACCTCGAGGCCACGCGTCGGGCCCTTCGCCTGGCCGGAGCCATCGACGGAGAGGACCACTGGATCGGCGGCGAGCTGGTCTTGGTCCAGACCGGCGACCAGCTCGACCGCGGCGACGGTGAGCAGGCCATCCTCGAGCTCCTCGCGCGGCTCCAGCACGAGGCCGAGGCGGCCGGCGGCGCCGTGCACCTGCTCAACGGCAACCACGAGTACATGAACGCCCTCGGGGATCTGCGCTACGTGACCCCCGGCGGCTTCGAGGACTTCGAGGACGCCCCCGGGGTCGACCCCGAGGATCCGCGCCTGGCCGCGGTCATGGCGCGCGTGCCCGAGGAGGCCCGAGCCCGCGTCGCCGCCTTCATGCCGGGCATGCCCTGGGCCCTCGAGCTCGCCAAGCGCAACACGATCTTGGTCGTCGGCGACAGCGCCTTCGTCCACGGCGGGGTGCTGCCCGACTACGCCCGGCGCTTCGAGGCGGTCAACGCCGACGGCCAGGCCTTCTTGCGCGGCGAGCTGCGCGAGCCGCCCAAGGCGATCATCGATCCCGACGGGCCGGTGTGGAGTCGCCACTACTCCGACCAGCCCGACGAGGCAGACTGCGCCCTGCTCGACGAGGCCCTCGACGCGCTCGGCGTCGCGCGGATGATCGTCGGCCACACCGTCCACAAGGAGGGCATCGGCTCGGCCTGCGACGGCAAGGTGTGGATGATCGACGTGGGCATGGCGGCCTACTACGGCGGGCCGCTGCAGGTGCTCGAGCTGCGCGGGGGCGAGCTCGAGGTCCTGCGCGAGGGCTGAGCGGGCCGAGAACGATCGGGCTGACTCGGGTGTCGCCGAGCCGGGCGACCGTGATCCGAGCCAGGTCACGCGCAGCCGGCGCTGGCCGCTTCCCCTGCTGAAAGTTTGACCCGGATCTCCAAACGTGTACCCTCGGCACCAAGTATCCCGAGGGGCGCTCCAAGCCCCCGGAATCAAACCACTTTCCGCGATCGATGCCCCAGCTCGAGCTCATCCCCGTCCCGCCAGATCAGCCCCCGGAAGCCCGCCGAAAGCCCAAGGGTGAGGAGGCGGCCCCTGCCGGACAAGGCTCCGGCGGCAGCGCTGGCGTCGTCGAGGGTGACCTCGCCGAGCACGCCCGCCGCAAGTACCTCAACTACGCGCTGAGCGTGATCACGGCGCGGGCCATCCCCGACGTCCGCGACGGCCTCAAGCCGGTCCAGCGGCGGATCTTGTTCACGATGTTCAACGATCTGCGGCTGACCCACGACGCGCGCCACCGCAAGAGCGCCAAGGTCGTCGGTGACGTGATCGGTAAGTATCACCCGCACGGCGACACGGCGGTCTACGACGCCATGGTGCGCATGGCTCAGGCCTTCAACATGCGCATGCCGCTGGTCGACGGTCAGGGCAACTTCGGCTCGATCGACGGCGACTCGGCGGCCGCCTACCGCTACACCGAGGCCAAGCTGACGGCGCTGTCGAGCGAGCTGCTCGAGGAGCTCAAGCGCGACACCGTCCACTTTCGGCCGACCTTCGACGGCACGGGCAACGAGCCGATCGTGCTCCCGGCCCGCTTCCCCAACATCCTGGTCAACGGGGCCACGGGCATCGCCGTGGGCATGGCGACCGCGATCCCGCCGCACAACCTCGGCGAGGTCGTGCGCGCGAGCTTGATGCTGATCGACGACCCCGAGGCCACGGTCGCCAAGCTGATGGGCAAGCTCAAGGGCCCGGACTTCCCGACCGGCGGCCAGCTGGTCGCCTCGCGCACGGAGCTGCGCCAGGCCTACGAGCAGGGCAAGTCCACCTTCAAGCTGCGCGGGAGCTGGACCTTCGAGGAGGGCAAGCCGGCCGACGGCCGTGGGTCCAAGAAGAAGGCCGGGCGCAACCCGATGATCGTGATCACCGAGGTGCCCTGGGGCGTGGAGAAGAGCGCCCTGGTCGAGGAGATCGGCCAGATCATCCTGGGCAAGAAGCTGCCCATGGTCATCGGGGTCCAGGACCTGAGCACCGAGGACATCCGCGTGGAGATCGAGCTCGACCCCAAGGTCGAGGTCGACCCCGAGCTGGTCATGGCCTACCTGTTCAAGCACACGCGCTTGCAGACCACGGTCAAGCTCGACCTCACGGTGCTCGTGCCCACGGCGAACCCCGAGGTCTCGGCCCCGGCGCGCCTCGACCTCAAGTCGATCCTGCGCGAGTTCCTCGACTTCCGCCTGCTCACGGTCCGCCGGCGCTTCGAGTACGACCTGCGCAAGCTCGAGGAGCGCATCCACATCCTCGAGGGCTTCGAGAAGATCTTCGACGCCCTCGACCGCGCGATCAAGCTGATCCGCGGCAGCGACGGGCGCCAGGACGCGGCCAAGAAGCTGATCAAGGCCTTCGACTTGGACCAGATCCAGGCCGACGCGATCCTCGAGACCCGGCTCTACAAGCTCGCCAAGCTCGAGATCCTCAAGATCCGCGAGGAGCTCGAGGACAAGCGCAAGCAGGCCAAGAAGATCCGCGCGATCCTCAAGAGCGAGGCGAAGCTGTGGAAGGTGGTCAAGGACGAGCTCGAGGCCCTGGTCGCCGAGTTTGGTGACCGCCGGCGCACGCGGATCGACGCCGAGGACCTGACCGAGGAGTTCTCGGCCGAGTCCTTCATCATCGAGGAGGACGCCATGGTCCTCGTGACCCGCGACGGCTGGATCAAGCGCCAGCGCAGCGTGAACCTCGAGAGCACGCGGATGCGCGACGGCGACGCGCCCCTGGCCCTGCTCGGGGGCAGCACCCGCGAGAGCGTGGTGTTGTTCTCCAACCGCGGCTCGGCCTACGTGCTGCGCATCAACGACGTGCCGGCCTCCTCGGGCCACGGCACGCCGATCCAGCAGCTGTTCAAGTTCAAGGACGGCGAGAAGGTGATCGGCGCGGCGACCACGGACTCGCGCTTCATGCCGGAGTTCGCCGCGGCCGAGAAGCCCGACCTGGGCGAGGAGTACGAGGAGCCCTACCCGCACTTCCTGGCCGTGTCCAAGGGCGGCCTGGCCCTGCGCTTCACGCTGTGGCCGCACCGCGAGCCGAGCACCCGCAACGGCCGACTCTTCGGCAAGCTCAAGTCCGGCGACGAGTTCGTCGACGTGTTCCAGGTCTACGCCGAAGACGACGTCTGCGCGCTGAGCCGCAAGGGCAAGCTGCTGTGCTGCAACGTCATGGACATCAACTTGCTGGCCGGCCCCGGGCGCGGGGTCACGATGATCAAGCTCGAGGCCAAGGACGAGGTCCTGGCCTGCTGGAAGGCCAAGACCACCGTCGAGATCCAAAAGTCCTCCGGCGGGACGATCAAGATCAGCGCGGCCAAGGCCACGGTCACCAACCGCGGCGGCAAGGGCCGCCCGATCATGAAGCGCGGCTCGGTCGAGGCCGTGAGCGCGCCTTTGCCCGAGACCCCCGACTTCGAAGCCGGCGCGGCACGCCTCGTCGAGCTCGGCCTCGTGGAGAGTGAATGATGGCCAAGACCAAGACCACCAAGACCAAGACGGGCAAGCGCAAGACCGGTGGCGGGGGCTACGGCGCCGAGTCGATCCAGATCCTCCAGAACATCGACCACGTCCGCGCCCGCCCGGGCATGTACATCGGCGGGGTCAACAAGGA
The DNA here is from genome assembly GCF_011083025.2 of Pseudenhygromyxa sp. WMMC2535. Taxonomy (NCBI): domain Bacteria; kingdom Pseudomonadati; phylum Myxococcota; order Nannocystales; family Nannocystaceae; genus Pseudenhygromyxa; species Pseudenhygromyxa sp. WMMC2535. The sequence goes on along the minus strand of NZ_JABJWV010000001.1, from coordinate 22,064 downwards.
CGGCCTGCACCACATCGTGTGGGAGATCCTCGACAACTCGGTGGACGAGGTCATCAACGGCCACGCGAGCAAGATCGAGGTCGTGCTCGAGGCCGACCACCGCGGGATCACGATCATCGACGACGGCCGCGGCATCCCGGTCGACAAGCACCCCGAGCTCAAGATGCCGGCGGTGGTCGCCGTGTTCACCCAGCTGGGCGCCGGCGGGAAGTTCGACGGCGAGAGCTACAAGCACTCCGGCGGTCTGCACGGCGTGGGCGCGGCCGTGGCCAACGCCCTCGCCGAGCGCCTCGAGGTCCGGGTCAAGCGCAGCGGCAAGATCCACGAGGTGGTCTTCGACCGCGGCGTGCTCCAGGGGAAGATGCGCAAGTCGGGCAGCGCGCGCGGGACCGGGACCGAGGTGTTCCTGCGCCCGGACCCCGAGATCTTCGGGGCCAAGGCGACCCTCGACCCCGACGTGCTCCGCCAGCGCATCGAGGCCAAGAGCTACCTGCACAAGGGCCTGAAGATCAGCTTCACGGACCAGGCCACGGGCAAGACCGAGACCTTCCACCACGCCGAGGGCATCGCCGAGTACCTCGACAAGCTCGTCGCCGTGCGCGGCAAGCGAGCCGTGCACAGCGGCCAGTTCTATCTCGAGCGCAACGAGGAGCCGCGCCTCGAGCTCGCCCTGGCGTGGACCGAGGCCACCGACACCACGATCAATTCCTACGTCAACGGCGTGCCCACGCCCGACGGCGGGACGCACGAGAAGGGCCTGCGCAGCGGCCTGGGCAAGGCGATCCGCGCCTACGTGGCCGCGCACAAGCTCGAGCCCAAGGGCGTGAGCATCGGCCTCGAGGACATCCGCGAGGGCCTGCTCGCGCTGATCTCCGTCTACGTGCTCGAGCCGCAGTTCCAGAGCCAGACCAAAAACCGGCTCAACAACCCCGAGGTCGCCAATCAAGTCGAGAGCGCCGTCGCCCCGGCCCTCGAGCAGTGGCTGCACGAGAACCGCAGCGTCGGCGACGCGATCGTCGCGCGGATCATCCTGGCCTCGCGGGCGCGGGCGGCCTCGCGGGCCGCGGTCTCCTCGGTCACGCGCAAGGCCGCCGGCCAGGCGCGGGTCAACCTCCCGGGCAAGCTGGCCGACTGCGCGAGCAGTGACCCGCGCAAGTCCGAGCTGTTCATCGTCGAGGGTGACTCCGCCGGCGGCTCGGCCAAGATGGGCCGCGACCGCAACACCCAGGCGATCTTGCCCCTGCGCGGCAAGGTGCTCAACGCCGCCCAGGCGAGCCTGGCCAAGGTCGCCAAGAACGAGGAGCTCGGCAACATCGTCAAGGCCCTCGGCTGCGGGATCGGCAAGGACTTCGACGTCAGCCGGCTGCGCTACGATCGCGTGATCCTGCTGATGGACGCCGACTCCGACGGCCACCACATCGCGACCTTGCTGCTGACCTTCTTCTACAAGTACATGCCGGAGCTGATCCGCACCGGCCACGTCTACCTGGCCCAGCCGCCGCTGTTTCGCGTGGACGTGGGCAAGGAGACGCACTGGGCGGCCGACGACGCCCACCTCCAGCGCATCCTCGCGGGCATCAAGCGCGGCAAGCCGGAGATCCAGCGCTTCAAGGGTCTTGGCGAGATGATGCCCAAGACCCTGCGCGACACGACCTTGGATCCCAAGAAGCGCCAGCTGATCCGCGTGGGCATCGAGGACGAGCTGGCCACGGATCGCACGATCCACGACCTCATGGGCAAGGACGCGTCGATGCGCTACCAGTTCATCATGGAGCGCGCGTCCGAGGCCGACGAGCTCGACATCTGATCGCCCCGGGCTCGCCCGGTCTCGAACACAGCGTCTGCGGGCGGCCCGATTGGGTCGCCCGCTGTGTTTTGGGTGGGGGGATGAAACTAAAAAGCCAAGGAAGGGTTTTTGTGAATCTCGCTGCGCCGCGATGTTGCCGTGAATACGCAACTGGCAGTGCAATGGGCGTTTCCTGCAATTGAGCTATAGAGGCGAGCCATGTCGATGAATTCGAATATCCAGGGTCTTCGCGGGCGCGCCCGCCTGCTCTTGCCCGTGCTCTGCCTTTGCCTCCCCGTCCTGAGCGGCTGCACGGATGACGGCGGGGATGGGGGCGACGACGGCGAGGAGAGCTCCTCCGAGGAGAGCGCGGGAGACACGACCACGGGCGAGGACTCGGACACGGAGACCGAGACGGACACGACCACGGGCGAGGAGCTGCCCGAGAGCTGCTCGTGCATCATCGACGAGCCCTACACGGACGACAACATGCCCTCGGGCCCCGAGGATCCGAACCTGCCGACCTGCGGGGAGCAGCTGTGCGACACCGTGATCGCCACCCTCGCCGACGACGCGACCTTCACGGTGGAAAATCCGGACGCCCTGACCTGCGCGCTCGAGGCCCTGCGGGATCGGACCCCGGGCTACTTGCACTGGGACTACGACGCCTACTCCGGGATGGAGCGGGTCGAGGGTTACACGCTGATCCTCGACGACGGATCGGCGATCTCCCGGGTCTGGGGAGTCTACGACCTCAGCCAGGACGTCAGCGAGGCGGAGCTCGGCGCGCTCGAGGACGCGACCTACTTCGAAGCCTGCCTGGCGGAGGAGGACGACCAGGCGCGCTTCGACTGCTTGCGCACGCAGCTCGTGAGCGTCGAGGCGTCCTGCGACGAGGGCTGGTGGTGGACCTCGATCTGAGCGAGCAGGTCTGCGTCGCTCGCGGCGTGCGCTGACACGCCCTCCCGCGGGCTCGTCCGCGGCCTTCTGCGCGCTCGGGGGAGGGAGTACCATCCGCGGGTGCTGCCCACCCGACAAGAGCAGGGCTTCCTCGAGCGCGTCTTGGCCCTGCCCAGGCTCGGCCTGGGGGTGAGCACCGAGTACGGGGCCAGCCAGGCCGAGGGCGCCCTGGATCCAGCGCAGCTGCGCCGGGAGCACCCGGCCTTCGCGGGCTTCTTGGAGGTCGGCGTCGAGGTCGTCAAGGGTCTCGACGCCGACGCCCAGGCCTGGGCGTCGCGCGGCTGGCCGACCACCTATCACTTCCTGGACGTCAACCTCGACGAGCCCGAGGACTACGCGGACGGGCCGTGGCTGGCCGCCGTGCGCGACTGCGTCGAGACCCTGCGCCCGGCGTGGATGTGCGGCGACGCGGGGCTGTGGCACTTCGGGGCCCGGGAGCGCGGGCAGATGCTGCTGCTCCCGCCGGTGCTCACGGCCGAGGCCGTCGCGCCCATGGCGGCGGGCATCGTCGCGCTGCGCGAGGCGACCGGCCTGGAGGTCCTGCCCGAGAACCCGCCGGGGGCGATCTTCCTGGGCGAGCTGCACCTGCTCGAGTTCTTCGCCGCGCTGGCCGAGCGCGCCGACACCGGGCTGCTGATCGACTGCGCGCACCTGGCCATGTTTCAGCGCGCGCGCGGCCTCGATCCCCTCGATGGCTTCGACCTGCTGCCCTGGGATCGCGTCGTCGAGCTCCACGTCGCGGGCGGGCGCGAGCGCGAGGTCGAGGGTCTGGCCTGGGTCGACGACGACCACGGGATCGAGGTCCTCGCCGAGACCTGGGCGATCACCGAGGCGGCGCTCGAGCGCGCGAGCAACCTGCGGGCGGTGGTCGTCGAGTGCGAGCGCAACGCGATCGCCGAGGTCGCCCCGCTCTTCACCCAGGTCCGCGAGCGCCTGCCCGCGGCGCTGGCCGAAGTCGCCGCAGTCGCCGGCTGTGGGGAGGTCGGCTCGTGAGCGTGCAGCCGGAGCAGTCACAGGGGTCGGGCGTCGATCCCCGCCGGGTCCAGCAGGGGCTGGTCTGCATGCTCTTCGACCCCAGCTACGCCAAGGCCGTCCGCGCTCGCGGCCCGCTGCCCGAGCTGAGCGAGGGCGAGCGCGCGCTCTTGCGCGAGGTCGATCCCCGCGCCCTGGCCACCGACGCCATGCGCCGGGCTCGGGCCCTCCAGGTGATCCTCGACGAGTACCCGACGAGCGCCGCCGCGCTGGGCGTCGACGCCGTCGATCGCTTCTTCTCCTCGCCGGTGTTCCGCGCCTGCGTCTTCGAGCGCGGCTCGATGGTCGTGGCCTTCGGCGAGTTTCTGGGCAGCCGGGCCAAGGGGGCCGGGGCGATCGAGGCCGCCGTCGCTCGGGCTCGGCGCGCGGCGGCGGACTCGACGGTATCGGTATCGGCGGTCCCCGGGGGCGCGGGAGAGCGCCTGGTCTGCGCCCGGGGCATCGTCGCCCTCGAGGTCCCCGCGGGCAGCCTGGCCTGGATCGAGGGCGTGCGCGCCAAGCTGGGCGACGAGCCGCTGCGCGCCCTGGCGCGGCGGCGAAAGCCCTGGCCCAAGCCGCCGCCGCGGCGCGGGCGAGAGCAGCTGCTCGTCGAGGCCAAGGCCGACGGTAGCGTGGACATCGGCGGGGCCTCGGCGTCCCTGGTCGGCCTGCTGCGCGCCGCCGAGCAGCCCCTGAGCCGAGCCGAGCTGTGCGCCGTCGCGGTCCGCCTCGGCGCGGACGCGAGCGAGGCGGGCGAGCTCCTCGATGATCTATGCGGTGAGGGGCTGCTCGAGCGCAGGACCTGAGCGCGGCCCGGAGCCCGGGGGGAGCTCACTCGGCCGCGGACACGTCGTCGGCGATGCTGACGAAGCCCACGTGCACGGTCTTGTCGTCGATCAGGTCGACGCGCTCGATGTCGTCGTCGAAGTAGCGGCCGAGGGCGCGGACCAGGGCCGTCATCATCAAGATCAGCTCGCGCTCGGAGTTGTAGGTGAGCTCGACGGTGTCCTCGTCGAGCCAGCGCATCTCGATGTTCGGGGGCGTGGCCCCTCGCATGCGGCGTCGCGCTCGCCCGTGGATGTCGTCGAGCATCGTCAGGAACTCGCGGCTGTTGGTCGCCTCGTCGTAGTGGCGCGGGGAGAGCCGGGGGCCGTAGATGCAGATCCAGTAGTCGGCGAAGGCGTCGTAAAACTGGTTTTTGGACATGCGGAGGATCTTGCGAGCCTCCTTCATCACGCCGAAGAGTTGCTCGTCGGGGACGGTGGCCGTCGCCATGATCGGCTTGTTCGAGGGATAGCTCGAAGTCGCGAGGATCTTGGTCCACTGGTCCTCACCGTGTTGGGTGATGACCAGCTCCTTGATGCACTTCAAAAACGCGCCCTTCATGTCGACCCCGAGCCTCTCGCAACCACGGTGAGCGTGCTAGCGAAGACTGTGCTTTGCAAGGTGATACTGGCGTAGCGACGACTCCGGTAGTGGAGGAATCGACATATCGTTCAAATGGGGCAGGGGTCACGCCACAATTGCGTCACGCGTCGGGAGCCAGGCTTGCGACCAGGCCATCGCCCAGGTCAGCGAGCTTGGTTGGTGCGTGCGGAGATCGATCTCGAGTTTGGGGAGGTCGGCGTGCACCTGTGGCGATCGCGCCCTGGCCGCAGCGTTGTTCTCGCGTGGCCCCCCCGCGCGACTTGGTGACGCTCGAGATCCGGCGTCGGCGCGGCGCGGGGGAGGGGAGATCGCCCCGGGCGAAGGCGGGACGTCACCGAGGGTTCACGGACGTGATCGCGCACGCGATGTGCGGACTGTGGGCCTCTCGTCCGCCAAAATGGTCTGGAGGGGCGAAGATGGGCAACGCGGTGAGCCCGCCTGGTGGCTGGCTCGTCGTGTCTTGGAGCCCCTAAAATCGCCGGGCTTGCCGTCTTCGACCCCAGCCCTCGGTCGAGCCTCCCGCGCGCTCGGCCTCGCCGCGCTCTTGCCTCTGGCCTGCGTCCGCGAGCCCCTGCCGGAGATCTGTCCGGTGGTCGAGGAGGGCGACCTGGTCATCTCCGAGCTGCGCGGGGTCTCGGCCAACGCCAGCGACACCTTTGGCCAGTACATCGAGGTCTACAACGCCGGGGATCACAGCGTTGATCTCCAGGGCATGGTCATTCGCCTGCGCAGCAGCGGCGGCGACGAGCTCGAGGTCTTCGTGCGCGAGTCGGTGCCCCTGGCGGCCGGCGGCTACGCGGTGCTCGGCCCCGGTGACCCCGACGACCCGCCGACGTGGATGGACTACGCGCTGGGTTGGGACATCTCCGGCGGGGATCCGGCCCCGGAGGATGGCGGGGATCCGGTCTTCCCCAAGGACCTGCTGCGCTACGACGCGGCCTTCATCGAGCTCGAGGCCTGCGAAGATCTGATCGACTCGGTCTACTACGCCGCCGACGATCTCCCGGCCGACGGGACCTTGGCCTGCGGAAACGCCGAGGCTCCGCCGAGCGCCGCGAGCAACGACGCCGTCGAGGACGGGGCGTGCTGGTGCGTGGACGATCTCGAGGCCGACCCGGACTACCCGCTCTTCGGCCTCGGCCTGCCGGGCACACCTGGGAGGGCGAACCGATGCGAGTGAGCCCGATGCGAGTGAGCCCGAAGCTGGGCCTGCGCGCCTGGCTGCGCGCCGCGGCCCTGAGCTCGGCCTGCGCCGGCGGCCTCGCGCTGACGGCCTGCGCGGCCTCGGACTCGCGCTTCGATCGCAGCGAGCTCGAGCTCTCCGACGCCGGCCTGGTGCTCGGGGAGTTCCCGCTCCAGCCCGGCGCGGTCGTCGACGGCGACACCATCAAGGTCGACGGCCTCGACGCGAGCTTGCGCCTGCTGGCCATCGACACCGAGGAGACCTTCAAGTCCGAGAAGGCCTGGCGCGAGTTCGAGGTCGGCTGGGAGGCCTACCTGGCGGCCAAGCAGGGCGAGACCTCGCGGCCGATCAAGGTGCCCACGCCCCTGGGCATGGACGCCAAGCACTGGGCCGAGGACTTCTTCTCCGGCGTGACCCGGGTCCGGCTCGAGCGCGACGACCCCAAGAAGATCCGCGGCCGCTTCAACCGCTACCTCGCCTACGTGTTCGTCGAGGACGAGGACGGCGAGTGGATCAACTACAACGTCGAGGTCGTGCGCGCGGGCATGAGCCCCTACTTCGCCAAGTACGGGTTCTCGCGCCGCTTCCACGCCGAGTTCGTGGCCGCGCAAGACGAGGCGCGGGCGGCCAAGCGCGGAATCTGGGCCGAGGGCGCCCAGTGCTACACCGACTACGACCTGCGTCTGGCCTGGTGGGACGCGCGCGGGCGCTTCGTGGCCGGCTTCGACGAGCTCGCCGCCGAAGACCCGAGCTACATCGCCCTCGACGACTGGGACGCCAAGCAGCGCCTGGCCGCGGCCCTCGGCGAGGAGGTCGAGGTGCTCGCGACCGTGGGCGACATCCGCCAGGGCGAGCGCGGGCCCAAGCGCGTGCTGCTCAGCCGGCGGATGTTCGACGACTTCCCGCTGATCTTCTGGGACGAGGACGTGTTCGTCGACTCGCAGATCGATCACTACCGCGGGGAGTACGTGCGCGTGCGCGGCGTGGTCACGGCCTACACCGACCGCCGCAGCGGCGAGCGTCAGCTGCAGATCGAGGTCCAGGTGCCCGAGCAGGTGATCTTGCCGGACTACGTGCCCCCGGGGCGGCCCGAGGACACGGACCCCGACATGGTCTACGAGGGCCAGGCCATCGACGCGCAGGCGGTGGAGGAGCCGGCGTCGGCCAAGCCGGCGGCGGGCTCGCCCGATGCTTCCGGTTCGCCCGAGCCATCCGACTCCGCTGAATCCGCGGGCTCACCTGATTCACCTGATTCACATGATTCCCCCGACTCGGGTACCTCGGCCGACGCCGCGGGCGAGGTCGGGAGCGCGGATGCCGATGCCGACGCGGATGCCGATGCCGATGCTCCGGGTGCGCCGGCGGACGAGGGCGAGGGCGCGGCCGACTGAGATTCTTCGAGAGCTTGGACTTGATCATGCGCGACCTACGAAAGACCCCGCTCGGCCTCCGCACTGGCGCCGCCTTTGGGCTGTTTGCCCTCGCGGCCCTCGGCCCCCTCGGCTGCCCCTCCGACGACGGCGAGTCCGCCGACGAGGCGGGCGGCGACTGCTCGCTGCTCGCTGGCGACCTCGTGATCACCGAGGTCATGGCCGACCCCGAGGGCAGCGACGACGGTCAGGAGTGGCTCGAGGTCTACAACGCCAGCGGCGCGGCGATCGAGCTCGAGGGCGTGACCTTGGTCTACGCCAAGGCCGACGGCTCGGGGACCAAGACGCACACGATCGCGCGCAGCATGAGCCTGGGGGCCGGGGAGTACGTGGTCTTCGGCGGGGTGCTCGACGAACTCGCCGGCGGGGAGTCGATCGTCGACTACGGCTACGCCGACGAGCTCGGCGACTTTGGCAACGGCGGCGGCTACCTGGCGGTGCGCTGCGAGGACGGCTCGACCGTCGACGAGATCTATTACGACGAGGCCAGCTCGGGCGCCTCGCGGGCCTTCGACGGCGCGCTGAGCCCCGACGCGGCGGCCAACGACAGCCTGGGCAGCTGGTGCGACTCGACCAGCGAGTTCGACGGGCCCGAGGCCCTGGGCACGCCCGGCGCGGCCAACGACCCCTGCGGGACCTCGGACACCTGCATGCTCGACGGCGAACTCGTGGCCGTGGATCGCCCGGCGCCCGGGGAGCTGGTGATCACCGAGGTCATGGCCAGCCCCAGCGCCGTGTCCGACGACTATGGCGAGTGGTTCGAGTTCTACGCCGACGGCGACTTTCACCTCAACGGCGTGACCATGGGCCGCGACGTCGAGGACCAGGAGGCCGAGGACATCGTCGCGTCCGTGGACTGCATCCCGATCTCCGCGGGCAGCTACAACGTGATCGCCAAGTCGACCCAGAGCGACCCGACGGCCGATGACTACAACGGCGGGCTGCCCGAGGAGGCGATCGTCTGGCAGACCTCGATGGCGCTGACCGGCGACGGCGCGCTGTGGCTGGGCGCTCAGGGCGAGCTCCTCGATCTCTTCGACTGGGAGGGGGCCGGGGACGGCGAGTCTCTCCAGCTCGATCCGGACGCGATCGACACCACGGCCAACGACGACCAGGCCAACTGGTGCGACGCCGCGCTGCCCTACTCGGGCGAAGCGGACGACGAGGGCGACCTCGGCTCACCGGGGGCGGCCAACGCCCAGTGCATGGGCGTCGGCCCCGAGGGCCAGTGCTACGACGGCGAGCTCGGCGAGTGGCGAGACATCGAGCCGCTCGCCGTCGGCGACCTGGTGATCACCGAGCACCTCGCCAACCCGGCGGGCGAGGACGCGACCGGCGAGTGGTTCGAGCTGCTCACCTCGGGCTCCGGCGACCTCAACGGCCTCCAGGTCGGCAAGATCGCCAGCGACACCGCCGACGAGGACGTGGTCGCCGACGACTTCGAGGACGTGATCGTTCAGGGCGACGACTGCGTGCACGTGGGCGCGGGCAGCTACCTGCTGATCGCGCGCAGCGCAGATCCAGAGGTCAACGGCGGGCTGCCCGAGGTCGACTACGAATTCGGCGTGTCGCTCAACAACAGCGGCACGGACCTGCTGATCGGCTACGCCCTCGACGGTCAGGAGGCCGCGATCTGGGACCGCGCGCCGCTCTCACCGGTGGTCGAGGGGGTCAGCGGCAGCCTCGACCCGGCGCTGCTCAACACCGTCGACAACGACGACCCGGACAACTGGTGCGAGGGCGACCCCAGCACCCCGGGCGCGGCCAACAGCGAGTGCGCGGGCTCGAACTCCGGCCAGTGCCTCGACCCCGACACCCAGCTGATGCGCATGCTCGACGTGCCCGAGGCCGGCGAGGTCACGATCACCGAGTACATGGCCAACCCCGACGCGGCCTCCGACACCAACGGCGAGTGGTTCGAGCTCCACGCGAGCGGGAGCTTCGACCTCAACGGGCTGCAGATCGGCAAGGGCGGGGTGTTCTCGACCACGATCACCAGCGAGGACTGCATCGAGATCGCGGCCGACAGCTACGTGGTCATCGCCCGCGAAGAAGTGCTCGAGACCAGCTGCCTCGAGGAGGCGCCGACGGCCGTGGCCAACTTCTCGCTGAGCAACAGCAACTCCAACCTCGAGATCGGCCACGGCGACGTGCTCCTCGACGAGGTCAGCTGGGTCAGCACGGCGACCGGGGCGGCCTCGAGTCAGGACCCCGACACCCTCGAGTGGTGCACGGCCGTCGACCCCTACGGCTGCGGCGACCTCGGGACCCCTGGCTACGTCAACCCCAGCTGCGAGGGCGGCGGGGGCATGGACGGGCAGTGCCTCGACGGCGACGCGTGGCGCGACATCGTGGCGCCGATCGCCGGGGACGTGGTGATCTCCGAGTTCATGGCCAACCCCGCGGCGGTCGGTGACTCCGCTGGCGAGTGGTTCGAGCTGCGCGCCCTGGCCAGCTTCGATCTCAACGGCCTCGAGCTCGGGCGGGTGTTCGCCGACGGCCCGCTGGCCACGGTCGACGTCGCCGACTGCGTCCCGCTCGCCGCCGGCGAGACCGCGCTGCTCGCCCGCGACGACGACGCGGCGACCAACGGCGGCCTCCCGGCCGTCGACGCGACCTTCAGCTTCGGGCTGACCAACAGCAACAGCAGCCTGTTCGTGTCGAGCGAGGGCGTGCTCCTCGACGAGATCGCGTGGACCAGCGTGGGCACGGGCAAGAGCACCAGCTTGGATCCGAGCAGCTACGACCCGGACGTCAACGACACGGCCGACAACGCCGACGCGGCCTGGTGCTACGCGGTCGCCGAGTACGGCGACGGCGACCTCGGCACGCCGGCGGCCGACAACGAGCAGTGCCAGTGATGCGCGCGGTCGGCCAGCAGGTGACGAGCGCTGCGGCGCGGCTGGGGTCTCGGACCTTGGCGAGGGTCGCGTGCGCGGCCGGCCTGATTGGGCTGGCTGGGCTGGCTGGGCTGGGCTGCGCGGCCGAGGAGGGCGACGAAGGGGACGGCGGCTCGAGCTGCGGCCCGAGCGAGGCCGTGGTCGCCCGGGTCATCGACGGCGACACCGTCGAGCTCGAGGGCGGCGAGCGCGTGCGCTACCTGATGATCGACGCCCCCGAGAGCACCGATCCCGCGGCCGTCGAGTGCTGGGGTCCCGAGGCCGCCCAGGCCAACACGGACCTCGTCGAGGGCCAGACCGTGAGCCTGCGCTACGACGTCGAGTGCGAGGACACCTACGGGCGCCTGCTCGCCTACGTCGAGCTCAAGGGCCGGGTGATCAACGAGCTGCTCGTCGAGCGCGGCCACGCCTGCGTGCTGCACATCCCCCCCAACGGCGAGGACGAGCTCGAGCGCTACGAGGACCTCGAGTACGCGGCCGAGCAGCTCGACAAGGGCCTGTGGGCCGTCTGCGAGCCCAGGCCCTGCTAGGGCGCGAGACCACGAGGAAGCGAGCGAGCACGTGCACAGTCGACGACCCAGGATCACGAGGATCACCGTCGCGGGCCTGCTGCTGGCTGCGCTGTGCCTGCTCGCGCCCACGCGGGCCTGGGCCATCGAGTATGAGATCTTCATCGACGTCGATGACGAGGAGCAGCTCTACGAGCTCTACATCAGCGACCAGATCTCCGAGGACACCTTCAACACCCTGGTCGAGCTGCGCCGCCGGGGCGTCGACCTCAACGAGGCGACCCGCGAAGAGCTCTACTCCCTGCCCAACCTGACCTACGACGAGGTCGACGCGATCTTGGCCTACCGCGCCGAGGCCGGGGTCATCCACCGCCCGGCCGACCTCGCCGCCGCCGGGGCGCTGAGCGAGCGCAAGCTCGCGGCGATCTTGACCTTCATCGTGGCCAACGACCCGCGCAGCCGGCTCACGGCCACCCACGGCTGGGTCCGCTATCAGACCGCGTGGACGGCCGGCGACACCAAGGTCCCGCCCATGGCTCTCCAGGCCCGGGTCACGACCTTGCGCCACCTGACCGTGGGCGTGGCCGCGTTCTTGACCCGCCAGCGCCCGGGCAACCCGGTGTGGGATCCGACCCGCGACGCGCTGATGGCCGAGGTCGCGCGCCCGCGGGTCGCCGTGCCCAAGGCCTTCGCCCAGTGGGACACCTCGCGCTGGGGCGTGATCGTCGGCTCCTACCGCGCGGGCTTCGGCCAGCGCCTGGTCTTCGACACCAGCGATCGCTACACGCCCAACGGCTTTTACTTCGACGACGCGGTCTACCGTGACAACGACCTGGGCATCGCCTGCCGCGAGAGCGCCGGCGAGCTCGCGGTCTCGCCCTGCGCCGGGGCGGCGCGCTACAGCTACGAGACCAAGGACTTCAAGTGGCGCGACGGCCAGCGCGGCCTGGCGATCGGGGCCAAGCACCTCGACGTGCCCGTGGGCTGGCTGCAGCTCTACGGCTTCGGCTCGTGGCAGCGCCGGCAGATCTACCAGTACGAGCTCTACGACGCCGACGCCTGCTCGGACCCGCGCTCGAGCGAGGACGCCTGCTCGGCGCCGGCCTTCCTGGTCCTCGACGAGGACCAGGACGCGCTCGCGCCGACCTCGGCGCACAAGAGCCAGACCCTGCCCAACGTCTACGACGAGGTCCTCGGCGGGGCGAACTTCACCTGGTTCTACGACCGCCGCACCCACGTGGGCGTGACCGGCTACGGAGCCTCGGCGCTGTGGAACGTCGAGGGCGCCACGCTCGACTTTCAGGACTGGTCGTCGACGCCCTTCGGCGGGGCCTGGGGGGCCGTCGGCGTCGACATGGCCTGGGGCCGGCGGTGGTCGGACCTCGCCGTCGAGCTCGCGCGCAGCTTCGACTCGATGCAGCGCGTGGTCGGCAGCGACGCGGACTATGGCGGCGGCGGCTTCGCGGGCGTCGCTCGTCACACCAGCACCTTCGGCAAGCACGAGCTCGAGCTCAGCGCGCGCTACTACGACATCGACTACGCCAACCCCTACGCCGGCTCGATCGCCCAGGCCGACGAGTTCAACGGCAACCGCGCCCGCGACGAGGCCGGCGGGCGGGTGCGCTACATCGGGCGGATCGCCGACCGCCTCGACCTGCGCAGCGCCGTCGACTTTTGGGTCACGCCGAGCCGCAAGATCCCCAAGTTCCTCGGCTACGTGCGCAGCGACATCGACGTCAATTCCTGGTTCCGCCCGGGGCTTTGGCTTCAGTACCGCAGCTCGGACCTGCGCCCCGGCAAGACCGAGGGCTGCGCCGCGAGCGGGGGCCTGTTCGTGGTCATCGACGGCGAGGTCGTCTATCGCCCGAGCTTCGACTACGACGACCCCAACTACCGCTCGCGCTGCCTGGCCGAGAGCGGCCAGATCACCGCGCGCCTGGCCTTCAAGCCGATCAAGCGGCTGTCGATCACCGCCCAGTATCAGCACGAGGTCCTCGACGACGTGACCATCGACGGGCGCTCGCGCCAGGACGCGGCCGCCTACCTGATCGTGCGCACCAATCCCTGGCGGAGCCTGCGGATCGTCGGCCGCATGCGCTACCTCCACGAGGACATCAACCGGACCAAGTACTACGACGAGCCCGACTCCGACGACGCGCCGCGCGACGCGGATCGCTACGAGCAGTCGCTGTGGACCTACGTCGATCTGTCCTATGTGTTCAAGAAGGTGTTCCTGGCCCGGCTGCGCTACGACAACGTGCTGTGGCTCGACAACCGCACGAGCACCGAGCTGCGCACGCCCTCGCCGGAGCACCGCCTGCGCCTGGAGCTCGAGGTTCGCTTCTAGAGCGGCGATCAGCTTGAAGGCGCGCCGTCAGGTGCGTCTTGGCGGTTCCGTGGCTAGGAGCGAGGCCGAAGCTGTGGTGGACCCACTGCGAGCGCCGAGCGACAACGACCACGGGTCCGCCCAGATGTGCCTGGCGGTGCGAATTCAAACCGATCGCCGCTCTAGTGTGCGCGGCAGAGGACTTGAAGGGCCCCAGGCTTGGAGCACCGGCCGCTGACTTCGTTGCTCGTCAGTCATTTGTGCCCGACAAACTCCCTCCTCGCGCCTCGTCAGCAACCGGCGATCCGGCGCCTGGGACCCTTCAAGTCCTCTGCCGCGCACACTAGACCGCTTTGGGGTTGGGCTCACGCGCTCGACAGTCCGTCGAGGCCGAGCGCCTCGCCGGTCTCGAGCCAGGTCTTGAGCCCGCACAGCACCATGGGCCAGGCCTCGCGGACTCGGTCCAGCGTGGCCGCGCAGCCCTCGGGCAGCTCGTGCTCGAGGTCCAGGCGGACGACCTTGGTCGCGCCCTCGGGCACGCTCAGGCGCCAGCGCAGCTCGCTGCTCGGCTCGTCGAGGTCACAAAAGGCGAAGCTGTGCGCGAGCGCGGCCTCGGGCTCGCAGGCGCGGATCTCTCCGCGGATCGCCAGCACCCGGGACTCCGGCGAGTCGGGGTCGGGATCGGGGGAGTCGTCGTCTTCGCTGCGCGCGGGGTCGCCGAACATCTGCAGGGGCGCGCCGACCTCGAGTGTCGACTCGGCGCGGGCGCCCATGTAGTAGCGGCGAGTCTGCTCGCCCTCGGTGAGCGCGGCCCACAGCTCTTCGGGGCGGGCGGCGACGTAGAGGGTGTGGCGCAGGCTGATCATCGCGGCGGACTCTAGCAGCCCGTGGTGAAACCCAACACGACCCCCTCGCTTGGTCTTGCAGTACGCCTGGTGCAGCAGCGTTTTGGCTGTGCGCTGAATCCAGGCTCGGGTCATGGTGTGTCAGTGATCCAGGCCATGGGTCGGGCCGCTTCGTCTCGTCAGCGCAAAAAACATCGCTATTTTTTGTTGCGATGCAAGACAACGAGGACGCCCCGGTCACCCATGCCAAGGTCGTCGTCGTCGGTGCGGGCCCGGCGGGCTCGGCCACGGCGCTCCACCTCGCCCAGCTGGGCATCGACGACGTTGTGATCGTCGATTTACACGACTTCCCGCGCGACAAGACCTGCGGGAGCGGGCTCTCGCCCCGGGCGATCACCACGCTCCAGGAGCTGAAGATCTGGGACTCGATCGAGCCACTGACTTACCCGATCACGGATCTGCGCATCGTCACCCGCGACGGCCACGAAGCCCTGGTGTCGGCGGGCGAGAAGGCCGCGGCGGCGATCTGTCTGCGCCGTGATCTGGACTTCGAGATTCACGAGCGCTCGCTCGAGGCGGGCGTGAAATTTTTGCCGGGCTTCGCCGCCAGCGAGCCGATCGTCCGCGGAGATCGCTGGATCGGGATCAAGGCCCGCGATGGCCGCGAGGTTCGGGCCGAGTGGGTGGTGGTCGCCAACGGGGCGCACTCGACCCTGTCGACGGCCACGGGGCCCAAGCGGATGATCCACGCGATCATGGGCTGGTGGGAGGGCGTCGACTACCGCCCGCACACCGTCGAGATGATCTGGGATGACCTGACGCTGCCCTACTACGGCTGGCTCTTCCCCGAGACCGAGACCCGGGTCAACATCGGCATCACCTACCAAGACGATCACAAGCTCAAGAACGCCCGGCGGATCTTTCGCGCCTTCTTGGCCAAGCACTACCGCGACCGCCTCGAGGGCGCGACGCAGCTCGGCAAGTGGAAGGGCCACCCGATCGTCTACTCCTATCGCCTGGGCCACCTGTGGACCCCGGGCGGGTGGTGGTCGGCGAGGCTGGACGCATGACGCACCCTGCGACGGGGGAGGGCATCTACCAGGGCATGCGCTCCGGCATGTTCGCCGCCGAGGCGATCCACGACGTCTTGGCGGGTCGGGCGCGGGAGCGGGAGGCCCTCGAGCGCTACGCCCGGCGCTGCGCCGCGACCTTCCTGCCCTCGTTTTGGGCGGGCGGTCTGGCCCGGGGCATGCTGCGCACGCCCTTCCTGGACATGATGGTCCAGGCCGGGAGCATGCCGCGGCTGCGCGACGCGACGGCGCGGATGCTCGCGCACCTGTGAGTCTGCGCAAATGTTCCGCTCCGAGCGCTCTACACCGCGGACAAAAAAGTCTATAAGTGCGCCCGCGATGAGGAAGCTCGACATCCGCCTTGTGGCCCTCGCTGGGGCCCTGCTGACCACCGCTTGCTTCACCCCGGCCGAGATCGAGGCTCAGCTCGCCGAGGCCCACGAGGGTGATGCCCACGAGGGCGAGGCCCACGAGGGCGAGGCTCACGAGGGTGAGGCCGAAGCTCCCGTTCCCGAGGGGATCGTGAACGCCCAGGGCAAGCAGCTCGGCGTCGAGGTCCCGGAGATCAAGTTCGAGGCGCCCTTCGACGGCGAGCCGCTGAGCAGCAAGACCGTCGCCGACAAGGTCGTGGTCGAGGAGTACCTCGTTGGTGACGGCGAGGTCGTGGTCGAGGGCAAGCAGGTCGAGTTCAGCTACACTGGCTACAGCACCGCCCACGCCCGCGCGATCATGGGCTCGCAGCTCAAGCCCGCGAAGCTGGTCCTCAACGACGCGGCCCGCGAGCAGAGCCCGATCTCCAAGGCCCTGGCCGACGGCATGTCGGGCATGAAGGTCGGCGGCAAGCGCAAGATCACCATCCCCGCCGCGCTGATCGAGAAGGACGCGCCCCCCAACCGTCCGCCCATGGGCGACATCGTGGTGACGATCGAGGCCATGGGCGTGTCCGAGCCCTTCGTGCCCCAGCCGGCCGCCGCCTACGAGGGCTCGCCGGTCCGCACGCAGAAGCTCGACAACGGCCTGGAGATCTACGACATCGTCGCTGGTGAGGGCCGTGAGGCGGCCGAGGGCGACATGGTCGAGGCCCACTACATCGGCATGCTCAGCGACGGCAAGGAGTTCGACTCGTCGCATGGCCGCGCCGAGGGGATGTCGGCGATGGCCGGCGGCGGCGGCGTGATCGCGGGCTTCTCTCAGGGCCTGGTCGGCGTCCGCGAGGGCATGCTGCGCAAGCTCGTGGTTCCGCCGGAGCTCGGCTACGGCGCGGCCGCCAAGGGCGACCGGATCCCCGCGAACTCCACGCTGGTCTTCCTGCTCGAGATCACCTCGGTGACCGAGGGCAAGCCGCTGCCGCCCGGCATGGGCGCGGGTGGCCCTCCCGGTGCGCGTCCGGGCGGCAGGCCTGGCGCAGGTGGTCCCGGCGCTGGCGCAGGTGGTCCCGGCAAGGGCGCTGGCGCAGGTGGTCCCGGCAAGGGCCCCGGAGCAGGTGGTCCCGGCAAGGGTGGCAAGGGCCCCGGCGCGGGCGGCAAGGGCCCCGGCAAGGGCGGCCCCGAGGGTGGCGAGAGGCCGCCCAAGCCCAAGGCGCCCGAGGGCGACGCCGGCTGAGGCCGGCAGCGTCGCTCGCCATCGAGCCCGCCCCGGCGACGCCGGCGGCGGGCTCTGTCGTTGTCGAGCGGCTCAGCCCAAGCTCGCGTCGAGGATCGCGGCGGTCACCCGGCGCTCGGCCGCGGACGCCAGCGCGGCCGCGCCCATGGCGTGGATCTGACCCATGCTCGGCGAGGCGTTGACCTCGAGGACCACGGCCTCGGCGGGGTCGCCGGCCAGTGGATCGTCGGACAGGGGCACGCGCAGGTCGATGCCGCAGTGGCGCAGGCCGATGAGCGCGGCGATCCGCCGGCACAGCGCGATCCATTTGGCGGGCAGCTCGCCATGGACCTCGGCGGTGCAGCAGCGGTTCAAGTTGAGGATCGTCGCCGGGAAGTCGAGGCGCAGGTCGGCCGCGGGGATCGAGGCGTCGTCGAGGGCGGCCGCGGCCAGGGTCGCGCGCCACAGCGGATCCTTGCGCAGGCGCTCGCAAAACTCCGGGGCGCTGGCGCGGGCGTCGGCGGCGGTGAGCAGCTCGAGGACCGTGGAGCGGCCGTCGCCGACGAGGCGCAGCGGCCGGCGCAGGTAGGCCAAGAGCAGCTCACCGTCGAGCAGGTCGACGCGCAGGTCGAGGCCAGGGAGGGCGCGCTGGACCAGGGCGAGCTCGTCCTGGGCCCAGACCTGCTCGAGGGCCGTCGGCAGCTGCTCGAGGCGCTCGACGAGGATCACGTCGCGGCCACGCGAGCCGCGGTTTGGTTTGACGACCACGGGCAGGCCCTCGCGCTCGGCGAAGGCCAGGCCCGGGGCGAGGCCGCGCTGCGCGGAGAAGCGATCGTGGCCGTCGGGCAGCAGGTGGACGCCGGGGGCGAGGCAGCGGGCGCTGGTCGGGGCCGAAAAGCCGTTGGCGCGCAGGACCGTGGCGGTGAAGAACTTGTCGGAGGCCAGGCGCGCGGCGGCGGCGTCGTTGACCGCGGACACGCCGGCGACCAGCACCCGCGTGCGCCCGCCCTTGCGCAGCTGCCACAGCCAGCGGGTCTCGGGATCGAGGCAGGTCGCCGTCCAGCCGAGCTCCGCGGCCGCGCGCAGGCGCATCTGGAGGATCGACGAGCGCGCGGCGTCGGGGGAGGGGGCGGTGTCGGGGGGCGACGAGGTGTCCACGGCGCGGGAGTCTGCCCGGACCACGCCCCTTCTGCTACCGTCGATCGTCCATGGCCCTCGCCCGCCAGCGCGCCCGCGTCCACGAATTGCTCGGGGCGGACCTGGTCCACAGCCCCTGGCTGCGCCGCCTGGGTCGGATCAGCTTCCTGGGCACCCTCGACGAGCACCCCCGCAGCCGCCGGGCTTCGACGCGCCTCGAGCACTCGCTGGGCGTGGCGGCCCTGGCAGCCGACGCCGCCGAGGCCCTCGCGCTGCCCACGGCCAAGGCGCGGGTGTTCGTCGCCGCCTGCCTGCTCCACGACGTCGGCCACTACCCGCTCTCGCACGCGGCCGAGCCGGCCTTCGCCAAGGTCCTGGGCGCGGGCCACCACGAGGTCGGGCGGTGGATCATCTTGGGCGCCGGCCCGATCCCCCGCGTCCAGTCCCTGGCCCCGCAGCTCGAGCAGCTCGACATCGATCCGGCCGTGGTCTGGGGGATCATCGATCGCAGCCCCGAGCTCCCCGCCGACTTCGCGCCCCTCGCCGAGCTGCTCAAGGCGCCGATCAACCTCGACACCCTCGAGGGCATCCAGCGCGCGGCCCGGGACTTTCGCGTCCGCAGCGTGCGGCTGCCCGAGCGCGTGTTCACCTGGGTCGGCGACGAGCTCGGCATCAGCCGCGCGGCCCTGCCCGCGGTCGATCGCTTCTGGGGCCTCAAGGACCGGGTCTACGATCAGGTGATCAACCTGCCCTCCAACATCCTGGCCGAGGCGCGGCTGTGCGAGCTCGTCGCCCAGGACATCGACGCCACGGTGCTCCACGGCCTCGAGGCCTTCGACGACTCGGCCCTGCGCCGGCGCCTGGGCGCCGAGGGCCTCGAGCGCGCGGCCCTGGTCGATCGTGACGACCGCGACTACGAGCTGTGGGTCCGGGCCGACTACGGCGAGCGCGTGGCCAAGGAGGAGCGCGAGCCGCTGATGGTCCGGGTTCGCAAGCGCTACTACGTCGACCTGGCGATCGAGCCCGAGGCCGGCCAGGAGGGCCTCGGCCTGTCGCGCTGGATCGAGCGCTACCGCCACGAGAAGACCCGCGCGTGGCTGGTCTCGCGCCGCCGGGATCAGCTGCGCCTGCCCTTGCCCTCGGCGGTCTTCGCCGAGCCGCCGGCCTCGGAGGCCCCGGAGATCTGATGGCCGAGGAGAGCTCCGCCGGCGCATCCGCGTCCCCGCCCTCGGCCTTCGCCGAGCTGCTCCCGCGCCTGGGCCTGGGCGTCGACGAGGTCCCGGCGATCCTCGCGGCCGAGCGCTACTCGAGGCTGCGCCAGGACGAGGCCCGCGCGCGCCTGGCCGGGCTGGACCTGCCCGACAGCGACGCTGGCGGGGCGGCGGCGGTCTTCGCCCTCGGCTCGCTCGGGCGCCTCGAGGCCTCGCCGGTCTCCGACCTCGACCTCGCCTTCATCTACGACGGCGATCGCCTCGCCAGCGCGCAGGCCGAGGACCTGCGCGCTCGGGTCATCGCGCGGCTCAGCGGCGCGGACGCTGGCGACTTCGACGTCCCGCAAAAGACCTTCGACCAGGCCGTGAACCTGCGGACCTTGACCCGCAACATCGGCGGCAAGAACGACAGCAACCTCAGCTTGACCTACCGGGCGCTGCTGCTCACCGAGGGCGCGTGGCTGGGCGGGGCCGGGCGAGCCACCAAGCACGCGATCTTTCGCGCTTACGCCGACGCGACGATCTCCCGCGGGCGCTTCTTGACCTCGCTGGGCAACGATCTGCACCGCTACTACCGGACCTTGTGCGTGGACTATCGCCACAAGGTCGAGGAGCTCGACAAGGGCTGGGGGATCCGCGTGCTCAAGCTCCGCCACAGCCGCAAGCTCTGGCACCTCGCCAACCTCGCCTTGCAGTGCTGGGCCTTCGACAGCATCGACGACGACGGCGACCGCGACGTGGCCCTGGGCGCGCACATCGGCTGGCCGTCGCTGCTGCGCCTGGCCGGCGCCCTCGAGCACTTTGGCGCCCCCGAGCTGGCCCGCGAGCCCTTCGCCTGCTTCGATCGCTTCTTGGCCGCGATCGCCCAGCCGCAGGTGCGCGAGGCGCTGGCGGGGCTGCGCTACGAGCAGCGCGAGCGCTCGCCCGTGTGGCGCGAGCTCGACGACAACGCCGACCGCCTCGACGCGGCCACGGCCGACGTGGTCGAGCTGCTCTTGCGCAGGTGTCGGCGCTTCTTCGTGCGTTTTTGCGTGCTGTGATGGAGCAGGGCAGGCGCGGCTCGGGCTGGTTGGTCGTGCTCGCGGCGCTGCTCTTGGTGAGCTCGGCGGGGCTGGGCCTGGGGTGGTGGCGGCTGGGCGCGCGCGAGGACGGCGGCCAGCGGGGAGGCGGCGAGCACAGCCGCGCCGAGCGGGGCCGCGTGCGCTCGGATTGGGGGCGGCGCTTCGGGCCGAGGGGGGCGCGCGCTCGGGTCAGCGGGCGGATCTTGGATCCGCGCGGGCAGGGCCTGGCCTTCGCGGAGGTCTGCGCCTTCGCCGAGACTTACCCGCTGCGCGGCCTCGATGATGGCGCGCCTCGCTGCGTCCGCGCCGACGCCAGCGGCCGCTATCACCTCGAAGACCTGTGGCCGGTGGAGACCCACATCCACGCCAGCGCGCGCGGCTTCATCGCTCAGCGGCGCAGGGATCCCGAGCACCCGCGCGCGCGCATCGGCCTCGACCTCGCCCCGGGCGAGCAGCGCGAGGACGTCGACATCCGCCTTCGTCGCGGCGGAGTTGCGATCCGCGGGCGGGTCCTCGACCTCGCGGGCGCGCCCCTGGCCGACGCCCTGGTCTGGGTCCTGGGCCCCGCCCACAGCACCAGCGCCGGCGTGGCCGTGACCCGCAGCGACGCCCAGGGCGGCTTCGAGCTGTGGGCGGCCCGCGGCCCGCGAACCGTGGTGGCCTGGGCCGGCGGGCAGGTCCACGGGCAGCGCGAGGTGCTCGCCCCCGACGAGGGCGTGGCGCTCGTGCTCGCGCCAGCGTCCGTGCTCGAGGGTCGGGTCGTCGACGCTCGCGACGGCGCCCCGGTGCCCGGCGCTCTGGTCTCGCCGGGCGGACACTTTGGCAGCGGCTACGACGTGCGCAGTGACGCCGAGGGCCGCTTTCGGATCTCCGCGCTCGAGCCCGGCGACTACCGGCCGGCGGCCAAGACCCGGGACCGCCACGGCCACGCCGAGACCCTGGTCGCCCTCGGCCTCGGCGAGCGCGTCACCGAGCTCGAGATCCGCGTGCGCCCAGGGGTCACGGTCCGCGGTCGCGTCGAGCTCGTCGAGAGCGGGCTGCCCTGCACCCACGGGAGCCTGCGCCTGCACAGCCGCGCGCACGGCGAGTACGCCGAGCTCGATCCCCGCGGCCGCGTCGAGCTGATCGGCGTGCCCCCCGGGCGCTACGCCGTGGCGCTCAGCTGCCGCGACGCGATCCCCCGCCCGCGCTACCCCGATCTCCTGGTCCGCGACGACCACGTCGGCGGGCTGCGCTGGGAGGTGATCGAGGGCCTGAAGATCCGCGGGCAGGTGGTCGACGAGCGCGGGCGGGGGATCCCCGGCGTGCCGCTGCGCCTGCGCGCGCGTCTTGGTGGCTCGGTCGCCGAGCTCGCCAGCCGCGAGGACGAGTACAGCGACGAGCGCGGCAACTTCGTGTTCGCCGGCCTCGAGCCGGGGCGCTACGCCATCGCGCTCGGTCCCTCCACCCACCGCCCCGGCCCGGCCGAGCCCGTGGTCGTCGAGCTCGGCGCCCGCGATCTCGACGACCTGCGCGTGGTCCTGCCGGCGGCCGCGAGCTTGCGCGGGCGGACCACGGACGCCGCCGGAGCGGCCTGGCCCGGGGTCGAGGTCGACGTCTGGTCTGGTCGGTGGACGGCGGCTTCGA